>NZ_CM137755.1:0-4407220 GCF_054642735.1 Bordetella sp. 2513F2
ATGAAAGAATTCTGGCAGACCTGCGTCAGTCGTCTTGAGCAGGAACTCCCCCCTCAACAGATCAGTGCCTGGATACGGCCGCTGGTGCCGCTCGCCTACGACGAGGCGCAGGCGGTGTTGCGCGTCGCCGCGCCCAACCGCTTCAAGCTGGACTGGGTGCGCAAGAACTTCTCGCACCAGATCGAGGCCCTGGCCACCGAGTGGTTCCAGCGGCCGGTGCAGGTGATGTTCGAGCTTCCCGGAACCGCGGCCGCCCCGCGCATGCCGCAGGCGCCGCGCGCTGCTGCGCCGGCGGCGGCGCCCGTTGCCGCCGCTGTCCCGTCCGCCCCGGCTCCTGCGCCGGCAGCCGCGCCTGTGGCGGCGCCCCCTGCGCCGGCTGCCGCTGCGCCGGGCGCTGGCGCGGCCGTGGATGCGGCGAACATCGTATACGAGCGTTCCCGGCTCAACACCGATCTCACCTTCGACAACTTCGTCACCGGCAAGGCCAACCAGCTGGCCCGCGCGGCGGCACTGCAGGTGGCCGAGAATCCCGGCATCTCGTACAACCCGCTGTTCCTGTACGGCGGCGTGGGCCTGGGCAAGACCCACCTGATCCACGCCATCGGCAACGCCATGGTGGCGGCCGGCACGGGCGTGCGCGTGCGCTACGTGCATGCCGACCAGTACGTTTCCGATGTGGTGAAAGCCTACCAGCGCAAGGCGTTCGACGACTTCAAGCGCTACTACCACTCGCTCGACCTGCTGCTGATCGACGACATCCAGTTCTTCTCCGGCAAGAACCGTACCCAGGAAGAGTTCTTCTACGCGTTCGAGGCCATGGTGGCCCAGCGCAAGCAGATCATCATCACCAGCGACACCTATCCCAAGGAGCTCTCCGGCATCGACAGCCGCCTGATCTCGCGCTTCGATTCGGGCCTCACGGTGGCCATCGAGCCGCCCGAGCTGGAGATGCGCGTGGCCATCCTGCTGCGCAAGGCCGAATCCGAAGGCGTGCCCATGCCCGAGGAAGTGGCCTTCTTCATCGCCAAGCACCTGCGCAGCAACGTGCGCGAACTCGAAGGTGCGCTGCGCAAGGTGCTGGCCTACGCCCGCTTCCACGGCCGCGACGTGCTCACCGTGGATGTCTGCAAGGACGCCCTGAAGGATCTCCTGTCGGTGTCCAACGGCCAGATCACGGTCGAGAACATCCAGAAGACGGTCGCCGATTTCTACAAGATCAAGGTGGCCGACATGTACTCGAAACGGCGACCGGCCAATATTGCGCTGCCGCGCCAGGTGGCCATGTACCTGGCCAAGGAGTTGACCCAGAAAAGCCTGCCGGAGATCGGCGACCTGTTCGGCGGACGCGACCACACCACCGTGTTGCATGCCGTACGCAAGATTTCCGATGCCCGCGCCAAGCAAGCGGAACTCAACCATACCCTGCACGTGTTGGAACAAACTCTAAAAGGATGAACATGCAACTCGTACAAACCACACGCGATGCATTGCTGAAACCGCTGTCGACCGTGGCGGGCATCGTCGAAAGACGCCATACCCTGCCCATCCTGGCGAACATCCTTATGCGCAAAGAGGGCAACAAGGTCTCGTTCATTGCCACCGACCTCGAAGTCCAGATCACCACGCATGCCGATTTCGGCGTCGGCGCCGACGTCGAGTCCACCACCGTGGCGGCCCGCAAGCTGCTCGACATCCTCAAGGCGCTGCCCGACACCGGCGACGTCAAGCTGGCGCTGGCCAGCAACAAGCTGTCGGTGCAGTCCGGCAAGAGCCGTTTCGCGCTGCAGACGCTGGCGGCCAGCGAGTTCCCCACCGTGGCCCAGCCCGAACAATGGGACGTCTCGCTCACCATGCCCCAGCGCATGCTGCGCCATCTCTTCAACATGGTGCACTTCGCCATGGCCCAGCAGGACATCCGCTACTACCTGAACGGCATGCTGCTGGTCTTCGAACCGGGCCGGGTGCGCGCCGTGGCCACCGACGGCCACCGCCTGGCGCATTGCGCCACCGAGGCCGACGGCATTCCGCAGCGCCACGAAGTCATCGTGCCGCGCAAGACCGTGCTCGAGATGCAGCGCCTGCTCGAGGACTCCGACGAGCCGGTCTCGCTGGATGTGGCGCCGGGCCAGATCCGTTTCCGCTTCGGCGACGTCGAGCTGGTCTCCAAGCTGGTCGAGGGCAAGTTCCCCGACTTCTCGCGCGTGATCCCCACGAACTACACGCGTCATTTCAACGTGAGCCGCGAGGCCCTGCAGGGCAGCCTGCAGCGCGCGGCCATTCTCACCACCGACAAGTTCAAGGGCGTGCGCCTGCAGTTGGCGCAGAACCAGATGAAGATCTCGTCCTCGAACGCGGAGCAGGAAGAAGCCCAGGAAGAGATCGACATCGACTACGGGCACGAACCGCTCGACGTGGGCTTCAACGTGAGCTACCTGCTCGACGTGCTGGGCAACGTCAAGACCGAGAACGTGCAGTGGTCCGTGATGCCGGACGCCAACGCCTCGGCGCTCATCACCCTGCCCGACGACGACCAGTTCAAGTACGTCGTCATGCCCATGCGCATCTGATTCCGGTGCGCACACCGCCGCGGGCATCCGGCCCGCCGCGGCCCGGCCGAGAGGCCGCATTTTGAAGGCTTGAAGAATTCGATATGTCTGACCAACAGAACACCTCTGCCCAGAACGGCGACTACGGCGCCGACTCGATCAAGATGCTCAAGGGGCTGGAAGCCGTGCGCAAGCGCCCCGGGATGTACATCGGCGATACGTCCGACGGCACGGGCCTGCACCACATGGTGTTCGAAGTGGTCGACAACGCCATCGACGAGGCGCTGGCCGGTTACTGCGACGACATCGTCGTCACCATCCACACCGACAACTCGATCTCGGTCACCGACAACGGCCGCGGCATTCCCACCGACGTGCACAAGGACGACGAGTTCGGGCGCAGCGCCGCCGAGATCGTCATGACGGAGCTGCATGCCGGCGGCAAGTTCGACCAGAACTCGTACAAGGTGTCCGGCGGCCTGCACGGCGTGGGCGTGTCGTGCGTGAACGCCCTGTCCGAGTGGCTGCGCCTGACCATCCGCCGCGACGGCAAGGTGCACCAGATGGAGTTCCGCCAGGGCGAGCGCGTGGCGCCCCTCACCGTCACCGGCACGACCGACAAGCGCGGCACCGAAGTGCGCTTCCTGGCCGATCCGGTCATCTTCAACAACATCGAATACCACTACGAGATCCTCTCCAAGCGCCTGCGCGAGCTCTCGTTCCTGAACAACGGCGTGAAGATCCGCCTGGTCGACCAGCGCCAGGGCAAGGAAGAGAATTTCGCATTCTCCGGCGGCGTGAAGGGCTTCGTGGAGTTCATCAACCGCAGCAAGACGGTGCTGCACCCCAACGTCTTCGCGGTCGCCACCGAATCCGCCGCCGGCGGGGTGCCGGTGGGCGTCGAGGTGGCGATGCAGTGGAACGACACGTACTCCGAGAGCGTGCTGTGCTTCACCAACAACATCCCGCAGCGTGACGGCGGCACCCATCTCACGGGCCTGCGCGCCGCCATGACGCGGGTGCTGAACAAGTACATCGGCGACAACGAACTGGCCAAGAAGGCCAAGGTCGAGACCACCGGCGACGACATGCGCGAAGGGCTGGCCTGCGTGCTGTCGGTGAAGGTGCCGGAGCCCAAGTTCAGCAGCCAGACCAAGGACAAGCTGGTTTCCAGCGAGGTGCGCCCGGCCGTCGAGGACGCCGTGGCCCGCGCGCTGGAAACCTGGCTGCTCGAGCATCCCAACGACGCCAAGGCCCTGTGCGGCAAGATCGTCGAGGCAGCGCGCGCGCGCGAGGCGGCGCGCAAGGCGCGCGAAATGACGCGCCGCAAGAGCGTGCTGGAGGGCGCAGGCCTGCCCGGCAAGCTGGCCGACTGCCAGGAAAAGGATCCGGCGCTGTGTGAGCTGTACATCGTGGAGGGCGACTCGGCCGGCGGCTCGGCCAAGCAGGGCCGCGACCGCAAGTTCCAGGCCATCCTGCCGCTGCGCGGCAAGGTGCTCAACGTGGAAAAGGCGCGCTTCGACCGCCTCATCGCCAGCGAGCAGATCGCCACCCTGATCACCGCCCTGGGCACGGGCATCGGCCCGGACTTCAACGTCGACAAGCTGCGCTATCACCGCCTCATCATCATGACCGACGCCGACGTCGACGGCGCGCACATCCGCACCCTGCTGCTCACCCTGCTGTATCGCCAGATGCCGGAGCTGGTGGCGCGCGGCCACGTCTACATCGCCCAGCCGCCGCTGTACAAAGTGAAGGTGGGCCGCGAAGAGCGCTACCTGAAGGACGACATCGAGGAAGCCCAGTTCATGCTGCAGCTGGCGCTGAAGGATGCCGAGCTGATACCCAGCGAGGGCGCTGCCCCCATCAAGGGCGAGACGCTGGCCGAGCTGGCCCGCCAGTACGTGCTGGCCGACACGGTGATCTCGCGCCTGGCGCGCGTGTTCGACGTCACGGCGCTGTCGGTGCTGGCCGAAGGCGTGGAAGTCAATCTCGATGACGAGGCCTCGGCACGCGCCTCGGCCGAACGCCTCACGCAGGCCCTGGCCGGCGCCGAGCCCGGCAGCGCCGTCCAGGTCGTCGCGGAGTTCGACGAGGCGGCCGAGAAATACCGCCTGCTCGTCAAGCGCCTGCACCATGGCAACGTGCGCGTCAGCGTGATCGACGCCGACTTCGTGCGCGGCGCCGACTATGCCGTGCTGGCCAAGTCGGCCAAGACCTTCCTGGGCCTGATCGGCCCGGGCGCCATCGTGGCGCGCGGCGAGGGCGACAAGCGCAAGGAGCAGGCCGTGTCCGACTTCCGCGAGGTCATGCAGTGGCTGCGCAGCGAGGCCGAGCGCGGCATCAGCAAGCAGCGCTACAAGGGCCTGGGCGAGATGAACCCCGACCAGCTCTGGGAAACCACCATGGATCCCAAGGTGCGTCGCCTGCTGCGCGTGCAGATCGAGGATGCCATCGCCGCCGACGAGGTCTTCACCACCCTGATGGGCGACGACGTCGAGCCGCGCCGCGCCTTCATCGAGACCCACGCGCTGTCGGCCGGCAATATCGACGCCTGAGCGACGCTGCATGCGGCAACGGCCGACCCACCGGGTCGGCCGTTTTTGTCTGGGCGGGCCTACTGGCTATTGCACCGCGATCCCCGCCTGCCGTGCCAGGGTGTTCCAGGCCGGCACCTCGGTGCGCACGATGCGCTCGAGCTCCTCCGATGAACTGCCCACGGCAACGGCGCCCTGGGCCAGGAAAGCGGCCTGCACGGCTGGATCCCGCGCGGCGGCGGCGATGGCCGACTGCACGCGGGCCACGACGGCCGGCGGCGTTCCCGCGGGCGCGAATACCGCGTACCAGGAATCCACGTTGAAGTCCGGCACGGTCTCGCCCACGGCGGGCACGTCGGGCAGCACCGGCGTGCGCTGGCGGGTGGACACGGCCAGGGCCTTGAGCCGGCCCTGCCTGATGTGGCTGGTCACCGATGGCAGCGAGACCCACAGCAGCGGGATCTGGCCGCTCAGCACGTCGACGGTGGCCGGCCCGCCACCCCGGTACGGCACGTGCATCAGGGGCAGGCTGGTGCGCAGCCTGAGCAGTTCGCCGGCGATGTGGCTGGGCGAGCCCGTACCCGCGGAACCGTAGGGCACCTGGCCCTGGCTGCGGGCGTATGCGATCAGGCCCGGCAACGTGTCTGCAGGGAAGGCCGGATTGGCCACCAGCACCTGGGGGGCGGAGGCCACTAGCGACACGGGAGAGAAGTCGCGCAGCGTGTCGAACGGCAGGTCGCGATAGATGGCCGGATTGATGGTGTGCGACGACAGCGTGATGAGCAGGGTGTAGCCATCGGGGCTGGCCTCGGCGACGTGGCGGGTGGCGATCGTGCCGCCTGCGCCGCCGCGGTTCTCGATGACCAGGGGCTGGCCCAGGGAGCGCGACAGCGGCTCCTGCAGGATGCGCGCAGCCACGTCCACGCTGCCTCCGGGCGGATAGGACACGACCAGGGTGATGGGCCGGCTCGGGTAGTCGCCGGCGGCATGGCTTGCCGCCGCGATCCACGGCAGCGCAATGGCCGCGGCGATGCGCGCCAGCCGGGCCAGGCGGGAACGAAGGGAAGGCAGCATGCCGATGGGCTCCGGTATGGAAACGGCGGCGAGCCGCCAACCCGTCGATTCTGCGCAGCAATGTTCCTCCGGCTAAGTATTTGATGGTCATGTCCATATGCCGCGGGCGGGTGTCCTCGCGCTATGTTGGCCAGGACGCCGGCACGGCGCAGGAGTCCTTGCTGGGCACGCCGGCCTCGCATGGCTGCGTGCGCATGGGCAGCGCCGACCTGATCGAGCTGTTCGGCCAGGTCGGCGTCGGCACGCGCGTACACATCGCCGAATGACGTCGGCGAGCCGCCTCAGCGCTGCTGGCTGCGGCGCCAGGCTTCGTAGCGGGCCTTGTTCTCGTCGTTGGGCGGGTAGAGCCCGGGCAGGGGCTGGCCCTGCTCGACCTGTTCCATGATCCAGGCCTCCTGGCGTTCCTGCTCGACGGCGGCCTCGACGACCTCGGCGAGCAGGGCGTCGGGGATGAGCACGGCACCGTCGGCATCGGCCACGACCACGTCGTTGGGGTAGACGGCCACGCCGCCGCAGCCCACGGGCTCCTGCCAGCCGACGAAGGTGAGACCGGCCACGGAGGGCGGCGCGGCGGCGCCGCGGCACCAGACGGGCAGGCCGGTGCGCAGCACGCCTTCGAGGTCGCGCACGACGCCGTCGGTGATCAATCCGGCGACCTGGCGCCTGGCCATGCGGGCGCAGAGTATGTCGCCGAAGATGCCGGCGTCGGTGACGCCCATGGCGTCGACGACGACCAGGCAGCCCGGCGGCATGGCCTCGATGGCGGCGCGCGTGGAGATGGGCGAACTCCAGGAGGCGGGCGTGGCGAGGTCTTCGCGGGCGGGCACGAAGCGCAGGGTGAAGGCGCGTCCGACCAGGCGGGGCTGGTCGGGCCTCAAGGGGGCGGCGCCGCGCATCCAGACGTTGCGCAGGCCCTTCTTGAGCAGCACGGTGGTCAGCGTGGCGGTGGTGACGCCGGACAGGGCCTGCACGACGGCCGGGTCCAGTGGAACGGGGGCTATACCCATGATGGCTCCAGTAGCGGGGGCGGCAGCGCCGCCCGGAGCCTCATAGCATACGGCCGCGGACCGGCGCGGGAAACGCCGCCGGCTACTTCGCCGCCAGGCCCAGCCGCTCGATCAGGGCGCGGTCTTTCTCGAAGGTCTGGCTGGCCCAGGCGCGGAAATCGTCGCCGTTCATGTAGGCCGCCTCCTGGTTCAGCTGCTGCATGACGGCCAGGCTTTCGGGATCGAACAGCGCTTTCCTGAAGGCGTCGTGCAGGATGCGCACGACCTTGGGGTCCATGCCTTTGGGTCCGGCCAGGCCATAGGGCGAGGTGGACACCACGCCATAGCCCAGTTCCTTGGCGGTGGGAACGTCGGGCCAGCGCTTGGTGCGCGCCTCGCCGAAGGTCACGAGCAGCCGCATCTTGCCGCTGTCGACGAACTGGTCCCAGCCCGCCGCGTCGCTCTGGGCCATGATGTGGCCGCCCAGCAGCGCCTGCTGCATGTCGGCGTTGCCCTTGAACGGCACGTGGTTGAGCCTGACCCCGGCGTTGATGGCCAGCTCTTCCATGAGCAGGTGCGGCGAGGAGCCCACGCCGGTGGAGCCGTAGTCGACTGAACCGGGCTTGTCGCGCGCGGCCTGGATGTACTGGTCGAAGGTCTGGAAAGGCGAGTCGGACCGCACCGTGAGGCCGAAGGTATAGCCGGACAGGCCCATGATGAAGCTGAAGTCGTCGATGGGGTGCCAGGGCGTGCGCTGCATGTGCGGCACGCGCAGCAGCCCCAGCGGGAACTGGCTGATGGTGTAGCCGTCGGGCTTGGCCGACATGGCCATGTTGCTGGGGCCGAGCGTGCCGCCGGCGCCGGGCCGGTTCTCGACGACCACCGGCTGGCCCAGGTGCTGGCCGGCAATCTTGGCCAGCACGCGGAAATGGCGGTCGGTGGAGCCCCCGGCCGGAAACGGCACGATGAGCGTGATGGGCTTGCTGGGGAAAGCGTCCTGCGCCTGTGCGGCGGGGGCCAGGCCGGCGAAGGCCGCGACAGCCAGCAACAGCCCGGCGCAGCGGGATCGGAAGCGGATCATGGGGTTGTCTCCTGGGCGCCGCTCGCGTGGAACGGCGTCTTGTGTGATTATTCGAGGATTCTTTACCAGTAAGCCATGCTTGACAATTTCAGCTTCCATTGACAGGCTGTCTACAAATTTTTGACAAAGGCTGGGCTGCATGGACCTGAAGTCCCTCACGCTGCTGGTGGAGATCCTGGACGCCGGCAACCTCAGCGCCGCGGCGCGGCGGCTCAAGATGACGCGCGCCAACGTCAGCTATCACCTCAGCCAGCTCGAGCGCGCGGTCGGCATGCAGCTGGTGCGCCGCACCACCCGGCGGGTCGAGCCCACGGAACTGGGGCTGCGGCTGTATCGCCACGGGCGCAACATCCAGGAAGAGCTCGCCGCGGCGCAGGAGTCGGTGCAGACGCTAGGCAATACGCCGCAGGGGCGGGTGCGGCTGAGCGTGCCCAGCGGCTACGGCCACTTCGTCATGGCGCCATGGCTGCTGGCGTTCAAGCGCGCCTACCCGCGCATCGTGCTCGATGTGATGTTCAACAACAGCGTGGACGATCTGTTGCGCGACGAAGTCGACATCGCCGTGCGCATCATGTCCACGCCCCCGCCCACGCTGGTGGCGCGCGAGCTGGGCGCCATGCGCTACGTGGCCTGCGTGTCGCGCGAGTACGCGGCCACGCATCCCCTGCCGCAGCATCCCGACGACCTGGCCCGGGTGCCGCTGATATGCGCCACCGTGATCGGCAGGCCGTCCCGCGTCTCGGCCTACCAGGGCGATACGCGCCACCTGGTCACGCTGGAGCCCACCCTGATCTCGCGCGACTATCCCTTCCTGCGGCAGGCAGTGCTGGACGGCATGGGCGTGGGGCTGGTGCCCGACTATGTCGTGCAGCGCGACATTGCCGGCGGCGACGTGGTCACGGTGCTCGACGACTGGCGCCTCAGCATCTACGGCCGCGGCATGTACATGCTGTACATGCCCAACCAGAATCATCCGCGCGCGATCGCCATGCTCATCGAGTACATCCTCGCCTGCGCACGCGGCCAGGCGGGGCCCCAGCCGGCGCACGCGCCCTGGCCAACGCCGGCAGAGGGCGATATCGTGGCGGGCATGCAAGGGGAATGAACATGGAATCCATGTCGATTTGCTGCATGACGGCCCGCGAGATGCGCGCCGAGATCGCTGCCGGCCACCTCAGCGCGCGCGAGGTGGTGCAGGCGCACCTGGATTGCATCGCGCAGCGCAATCCCGTCGTCAACGCCATCGTCACGCTGGACGCCGAGCAGGCGCTGCGCCAGGCTGCCGAGGCCGATACGCTGCAGGCGTCGGGCGCTCCGCTGGGCCTGCTGCACGGGCTGCCCGTGGCGCACAAAGACACTTTCCTGACGGCCGGGATGCGCACCACCTATGGCTCGCCGGTGTTCCGCGATTTCGTGCCGGAGCGCGACAGCCTGGCCGTGGCGCGCCAGCGCGCCGCAGGCGCCATCCGGCTGGGCAAGACCAACATGCCGGAGTTCGGCGCGGGCTCGCAGACCTTCAATCCGGTGTTTGGCCCCACCCGCAATCCCTACGACCCGGCCATGACCGCCGGCGGCAGCAGCGGCGGGGCGGCCGCCGCGCTGGCCGCGCGCATGCTGCCGCTGGCCGACGGCACCGACATGGGCGGGTCGCTGCGCAATCCGGCCAGTTTCTGCAACGTGGTGGGGTTGCGCCCCTCGCCGGGACGCGTGCCGCAATGGCCCAGCGCCACCCCGTTCAGCCCCCTGGGCGTGGCCGGGCCGATGGCGCGCACCGTGGCCGATGCCGCCCTGCTGCTGGCCGCGCTCGCCGGCCCGGATCCGCGCGACCCGCTCAGCATCGACCAGGATCCGCACCTGTTCCTCGCCCCGCTGGAACGGGACTTCGCCGGCACCCGCGTGGCGTTTGCGTGGACCTGGGGCGGCCTGCCCGTGGAGCCCGCCGTGGTGCGCGCGCTGCAGGCGCAGCTGCCGGTATTCGAGCGCCTGGGCTGCCGGGTGGAAGAGGCCTGCCCCGATTTCGCCGGCGCCGACGCGGCTTTCCACGCGCTGCGTGCGCAGCAGTTCGCCATCTCCCAGGGCGAGACGGTGCGCCGCCATCGCGACCTGGTCAAGGCCACGGTGATCTGGAACACCGAACTGGGCCTGACCCAGTCCGCCGAGTCGGTCGTCCGCGCCGAGCGCGAGCGGGCCGCATTGTTCGGGCGCATGCATGCCTTCATGGCACGCCATGAATTCCTGATCGGGCCGGTGAGCCAGGTGCCGCCGTTCCCGGTCGACCAGGAGTACGTGCGCGAGATCGACGGTACGTCCATGCAGAACTACATCGACTGGATGCGCTCCGGCTATTACATTTCCCTTACCGGCCATCCCGCGATCTCGGTGCCCTGCGGCTTCACCGACGAAGGGCTGCCGGTCGGGCTGCAGATCGTCGGCCGCTACCGGGACGAGCGCGGCGTCCTGGAACTGGCCCATGCCTTCGAGCAGGCCACGCAGTTCTGGCGCCGCATGCCGCCGCTGTAGCCCCGTCCGGGCGGGCTATCCCGCGTAGACACGAAACTTCAGGCCTGATATTTTTAGATCTAAACAATTTGATCTGCGAGGGGTCTGCGATGTCCATGCAGGAAGCGGCTGCGCCGGAATGCCCGGGCAGCCGTTGGTACCGGGGCCTGATGGCTGCCTGCGGCGCTGCGTCCGCCGTGCTGTTCGGGGCCATGGCGCTGCTCGTTTGCGCCGACGTGCTCATGCGCAATACGGGGTTGGGCACGCTGCCCTGGGCCGTGGAAGGCACCGAATACATGCTCATGGTGGCCACTTTCCTGGGCGCCCCGTGGCTGCTGCACCAGAACGGCCACATCGGCATCGACATGCTGGTCAAGTCCCTGCCCGCGGCCGCCGCGCGGTGGCTGGACGCCGTCACCGATTTCCTGGGCCTGGCGATCTGCGCCGTGCTGGCCTGGCAGGCCGTGCGCGTGGCCCAGGATGCCGCCGAACAGGGCGGCCTGGTCTTCAAGGTGCTGGTGTTTCCCGAATGGTGGCTGAACCTGCCCATGCTGGCGGCATGCGTGCTGCTGGCCGTCGAATTTGCGCGGCGGCTGCGGCACAGTCTTGGTGCCGGAGCAGCCTGACATGCCCTGGGAATCGGCTCTCTTCCTCATGCTGGGGCTCATGGCCCTGCTCATGGTGTCCGGCCTGCCCGTGGCCTTCGCCTTCCTTGGCGTCAACCTGGTGGGCGCGTGGGTATTCCTCGGCGGCGAAGCCGGGCTGGGCCAGCTGGTGCGCAACTCGGTCAGCGCCGTGGGCAGCTTCTCGCTCACGCCGATTCCGCTCTTCGTGCTCATGGGCGAGGTGCTGTTCCAGTCGGGCCTGGCATTTCGCGCCATCGAGGCGATCGAGCGGCTGATCGCCCGGGTGCCGGGCCGGCTGGCCGTGGTATCGGTGCTGGGCGGCACGGCCTTCGCCACGCTGTCGGGTTCCACCATCGCCAACACCGCCATGATGGGCGGCACCCTGCTGCCCGAGATGCTGCGCCGCGGCTATGCGCCTTCGCTTTCCATGGGGCCCATCATGGCCGTGGGCGGCATTGCCATGCTGATTCCGCCGTCGGCCCTGGCGGTGATGCTGGGCTCGCTGGGCAACATCTCCATCGCGCAGCTGCTCATCGGCGGCATTGTGCCGGGGCTGCTGATGGCCGCGGGCTTCCTGGGCTACGTGGTGCTGCGCAGCCGGTTCGATCCAGTCGCGGCGCCTGCCGGCGACGATGCCGCAGGGCAGCTGCGCGGCTGGGCGCGCTGGAAGCCCTTCTTGCGCGACGTGGTGCCGCTGTTCGCGATTTTCGCCGCCGTGGTCGGCAGCATGCTGGCGGGCTGGGCCTCGCCCACCGAATCGGCGGCCATCGGCGCGCTGGCCTCGGTGATCGCCACGCTGTGCTATCGCACGCTCTCCTGGCGCGTGCTGTGCCGCTCGCTCACGGAAACCGCCCGCGTGTCGGTGGTGATCCTGTTCGTGCTGGTCGCGTCCACCACCTTCTCGCAGCTGCTCAGCTTTTCGGGGGCGACCTCGGGGCTGTTGTCGCTGATCGGCGGCATGTCGCTGTCGCCGCTCATGCTGGTGCTGGGCATGCTGCTCATCCTGCTGGCGCTGGGCTGCGTCGTCGACCAGGTCAGCATGATGATGATCACCCTGCCTTTCTTCATGCCGCTGGCCCATGCCGCGGGCATCGATCCGGTGTGGCTGGGCGTCATGATGCTGATCGCCATCGAGATGGGCCTGCTCACGCCGCCGTTCGGCCTGCTGCTCATGGTGATGCAGGGCGTCTGCCCGCCGCACATCCGGCTGCAGCAGATCTACGCCTCGGCGGCGCCCTACCTGCTGATCGAACTGGCGGTGCTGGGCGCCATCGTGGCCATTCCCACGCTGGCCGTCGGCCTGCCCCGATTGATGAACTGACCGGCGCACGATCCGGCGCTTCCGGCAACGACTCCGAGGAACATCCATGAACATCAAGCGACACGCCGCACACCTGGCAATGGGCCTGGCCGCGGCCCTGGCAGCCAGCGGTGCCCAGGCTGCCGAGATCACCCTGCGGGCGGTCACCGCTTTCGGCCAGGACACCTTCTTCAACCAGCGCTTCAAGGCCTTCGTGGAGAAGGTCAACGCCGAGGGCAAGGGCCTGATGAAGATCCAGGTGGTGGGCGGCCCGGAATCCATGCCGCCCATGGAGGTAGGCAATGCCGTGCGGGCCGGCGTGGTGGACCTGGCCAACAGCACCGGCGTGTTCCATGCCAACCTGGTGCCCGAGGCGCTGGCCATGACGCTGGCGCAGCGGCCCATGTCCGAGCTGCGCGCCAACCGCGGCTATGCGCTGCTGGACCAGATCCATCGCCAGAAGGCCAACATGGTGTGGCTGGCCCGCATGTCCGACGGCCTCGAATACCACATCTACACCACCAAGCCTGTGGACGGCGGCAATTTCTCCGGCATGAAGCTGCGCAGCGTGCCCGTGTACCGCTCGTTCTTCCAGGCGCTGGGCGCCGCGCCGCTGCAGGTGCCGCCCGGCGAGGTCTATACCGCGCTCGAGCGCGGCGTGGTCGACGGCTACGGCTGGCCTTCGCTGGGCGTGTTCGACCTGGGCTGGCAGGACAAGACGCGCTATCGCGTCGAGCCGGGTTTCTACAATGTGGAGGTCGGCCTCTTCATGAACCAGAACACCTGGAAGAAGCTGGACGACGCGCAGCGCGCCTTCCTGGAAAAACAGGTGGCGTGGGTCGAGGCCCAGAACGCCGGCGATGCCGCTCTGGCCCAGGCCGAGAAGAAGCGCCAGGCCGAGGCCGGCATCCAGACCGTCACGCTTGCGCCGGAGCAGGCCGCGACCTTCCGGGCCCAGGCCTACGAGGCGGGCTGGAAAGGCATCGAGGCCGCCAGCCCGCAGAACGCGGCCAAGCTGAAGCCGCTGTTCTCGGCGCCTTGAATGGCAGGCCCGCCGGGCCGCCCCCGGGTGGCAGGCGCTACAGCTGCTGGAAGCTGCCGTAGCGTTTGTCGGTGTATTCCACCTGCATGCTGATGTCGCGCACGACGGCCGCGGGCGGCCCCTGGCGCAGCCATTCCAGCATGCGGTCCACCTGGTCGGGGGTGCCCTGGACCAGCGCCTTGACCGTCCCGTCTTCCATGTTCTGCACCCAGCCCGTCACGCCCAGCAGGTGGGCGCGGCGCACCGCGGCATGGCGGTATCCCACGCCCTGCACCTTGCCCTCTATGGTGACGAGCAGGGTTTCGACGTGGCCATTGGGGTCTTGCGTCATGCGTAGTGTCCTCGATCCATGCAAACCTGGGCGCCCGCGGCCGGTGCGCCCACGGGCCATACCTTAACGCGTATCGCGGGCGCGCCCAACACGTACGCTGCAAAGCAGCATGGCCCGGCCCAGGCGGCTGCCGGGCTCGCGCGTATACTGGCGTCGCCCCGCCGCCGGCCCGGCGGCCAGGATCCTATCAATCACGCTGCCATGACATCGAATCTCGCCACGATCACCTGCATCGAAGACCTGCGCGTGCTGGCCAAGAAGCGCGTGCCCCGCATGTTCTACGACTACGCCGATTCCGGCGCCTGGACCGAAGGCACCTACCGCGCCAACGAGGCCGATTTCCACAAGATCAAGCTGCGCCAGCGCGTGGCCGTGGACATGGAGGGACGCTCCCTGCGCACCACGCTGGCAGGCGAGGACGCGACGATGCCGGTGGCGCTGGCGCCCACGGGGCTCACCGGCATGCAGCATGCCGACGGCGAGATCCTGGCGGCCAGGGCGGCTGCCGACTTCGGCGTGCCCTTCACCCTGTCCACGATGAGCATCTGCTCCATCGAAGACGTGGCGCAGGCCACGGGCAAGCCGTTCTGGTTCCAGCTGTACGTGATGCGCGACCGCGAGTTCGTCGCGAACCTGATCGACCGCGCCAAGGCCGCGGGCTGCTCGGCGCTGGTCCTCACGCTGGACCTGCAGATCCTCGGCCAGCGCCACAAGGACATCCGCAACGGGCTGTCGGCGCCCCCCAAGCCCACCCTGCGCAATCTCATCAACCTCGCCACCAAGCCCCGCTGGTGCCTGGGCATGCTGGGCACCAAGCGCCGCACGTTCGGCAATATCGTGGGCCACGCCAAGGGCGTCACGGACCTCTCCTCGCTGTCCTCCTGGACGGCGGAGCAGTTCGATCCGCGGCTGAGCTGGGCCGACGTCGAATGGATCAAGCAGCGCTGGGGCGGCAAGCTGATCCTCAAAGGCATCCTGGATCCGGAAGATGCCCGGCTGGCGGCCGACAGCGGCGCCGATGCGCTGATCGTGAGCAACCACGGCGGCCGGCAGCTCGACGGCGCGCAATCCGCCATCAGCGTGCTGCCCTCGGTGGTGCAGGCCGTGGACAAGCGCATCGAGGTCTGGATGGACGGCGGGGTCCGTTCGGGGCAGGACGTGCTCAAGGCGGTGGCCCTGGGCGCGCGCGGCGCCATGATAGGCCGCGCCTTCCTGTACGGCCTGGGGGCCTATGGCCAGGCGGGCGTGCGCCGCGTGCTGGAAATCCTCTACCGCGAGATGGACGTGACCATGGCCCTGTGCGGCCACAAGAACATCCACAACGTCGACCGCAGCATCCTGGTGCCGGGCACGTATCCGGAGTAGCCGTCGTTTCGGGGTGAAGGGGGGCCGCAAAATGCGCAAGAACGGCAAAGCCGGCCCCGCTACAGTGCGATCCGAGGAGACCGCATGAAGCCCACGACCCGACGCCATTACGTGCAACGGCTGCTGCCCGTGCTGGACTGGCTGGCGCAGCATCCCGATGCGTCGCCCGACCTGTACCGCCTGGCCGAGCTGGCCTGCCTGTCGCCGTACCACTTCCACCGCGTCTATCGCGCCCTCATGGGCGAGACGGTGGCGGCCACGGCCCAGCGCATGCGCATGGCTCGCGCCTCGGCAGCCCTGGCCCGCAACCAGGGCACGCTGGAACAGGTGGCCAGCCGTGCCGGCTACGCGTCGATCGCCGCCTTCAACCGGGCTTTCGGATCGGCATTCGGCGTTCCGCCGGGGCGCTATCGTGCGCAACGCTCCTCCCCTCGTGTCCTTCAGGAGCCTGCCATGTACCCCATCCATATCGAGCACTTTCCCGGCCTCACGCTGGCCGCCCTGCCGCATCGCGGCGATTACCAGGCCATCGGCCAGGCCTTCGACCGGCTGCTCATGCTCGCGGCCGCCGCAGGGCTGCAGCAACCGGGCATCGAAGCCCGCAGCATAGGTGTGTATTACGACGATCCGGCACAGGTGCCGGTGACGCAGCTGCGTGCGCATGCCGGCATGGCGATGCCGGCCGGCCAGACCGCCGCTGCGGGGCTGGAGACCTTGCACATCCCTGCAATGCGCTGCGCGGTGCTGGCCTACACCGGCCCGTACAGCGACCTGGAAAGCGCCTATGCCTGGCTCTTCGGCACCTGGCTCCCCGCCAGCGGCGAGACGCCGGGCGACTTCCCGGTATTCGAGGAGTATGTGGACGACCCCAGGCATACGCCGGCGGCCTCGCTCCGCACGCTGATACGGTTGCCGCTGGCGTAGTGCGCTACGGCCATGTCTAACGCCGGAAATCCACGCTGCCGGGCCGGCCTTCCAGGTGCAGGGTGGCCTGCGCCGCAGGATTGCTGGCTACCAGCTTGCCGCCCCGCCACACCATGAGGCGGGCGGCGCGCAGCCGGATCGCCTCGACGGGGTCGCCGGCCTGCAGCAGCACCAGGTCGGCGCGCTTGCCCACCTCCAGGCCCGTGTCGTCCAGCCCGAGGATGCGTGCGGGGGTGGTGGTGACGGCCTCGAAGCAGGCCTGCATGGCCTCGCGCCCGGTCATCTGCGCCACGTGCAGCCCCATGTGCGCCACGTCGAGCATGTCGCCCGAACCCAGGCCGTACCAGGGGTCCATCACACAATCGTGGCCGAAGGCCACCGGCACGCCGGCGGCGAGCAGTTCGGGCACGCGTGTCATGCCGCGGCGCTTGGGATAGGTGTCGTGCCGGCCCTGTATGGTGATGTTGATCAGCGGGTTGGCGATGGCCGACACGCCTGCTTCACGGATCAGCGGGATCAGCTTGGACACGTAGTAGTTGTCCATGGAGTGCATGGACGTGAGATGGGAGCCCGTCACGCGGCCCTGGAGCCCCAGGCGCTGCGCCTGGTACGCCAGGGATTCGATGTGGCGCGACAGCGGGTCGTCGGTCTCGTCGCAATGCATGTCCACGCGCAGGCCGCGCTCGGCGGCCAGTTCGCACAGGATGCGCACCGACTCGGCGCCGTCGGCCATGGTGCGCTCGAAGTGCGGGATGCCCCCCACCACGTCCACGCCCATGTCCAGGGCGCGCCGGACGTTGTCCAGCGCGCCCGGCGAGCGCAGCAGGCCGTCCTGCGGGAAGGCCACGAGCTGCAGGTCCAGGTAGGGCTTGACGCGCTCGCGCACGTGCAGCAGCGCCTCCACGGCCAGCAGGCGCGGATCGCACACGTCCACGTGGGAGCGGATGGCCAGCAGGCCCCGGCCCACGGCCCAGTCGCAGTAGGCCAGCGCGCGCTCGACCAGCGCTTCCTGCGTGAGCAGCGGCTTGAGTTCGCCCCATAGCGCAATGCCCTCGAGCAGCGTCCCGGACTGGTTCACGCGCGGCAGGCCGTAGGACAGCGTGGAGTCCATGTGGAAGTGCGCGTCGACGAATGGGGTGGAGACGAGCTGGCCGGCAGCGTCGACGACGGTGCCGGCGTTGCGGGGCAGCGCCGGCTCGATGGCGGCGATGCGGCCGCCGGCGACGCCGATGTCCACGGGGCCGCGGCCGTCGGGCAGCATGCAGCGGGTGATGAGCAGATCGAACATGTGTAAACCTCGGTGATCGGAATGGGGCCGCGCACGGCCCGTTGACACGCCCTAGCGTTCGCCCTTGCGATAGGGCTTCATCAGTGCCTGCGGATAGCTGGCGCGCCGGGCCACCACCACGAGGGCAAGGATGGAAAGCACGTACGGCAGCATCAGGTAGACCTGGTACGGCAGTGCCGGAAGGCCGGGCAGCGCGGCAGCGCCCTGCTGCAGGCGCAGCTGCAGGGCGTCGAAGAAGGCGAAGACCAGCGCGCCAGCCAGGGCCTTGCCGGGCCGCCAGGAGGCGAACACCACCAGCGCCACGCAGATCCAGCCGCGGCCGTTCACCATGTTGAAGAAGAAGGCGTTGAACGCGGCCAGCGTGAGAAAGCTGCCTGCCACGCCCATGAGGGCGGAGCCGGCCACCACGGCGCCGGTGCGCAGCCGCGCCACCGACAGCCCCTGGCCCTCGGCTGCGGCGGGATTCTCGCCGACCATGCGCACCGCCAGGCCCAGCGGGCTGCGGTTCAGCACCCAGGCGATCAGCGGCACGGCGGCGAGCGCCAGCAGCGTCATGGCGGTCTGGCCGGCCAGCACCGGCCCGATCAGCGGGATGTCGGCCAGCCCGCGCAGTTCGGCAAAGGGCTGGATGGTGGGCGGCGCGTTGACGCTGGGAAAAGTGACGCGGTACGCGTAGTAGCTGAGGCTGGTGGCCAGCATGGTGACGCCCAGCCCGGACACGTGCTGCGACAGGCCCAGGCCCACGGTGAGGCCTGCATGCAGCAGGCCGAAGGCCGCGCCGGCCGCGGCCGCGGCCAGCACGCCCACGGGCAGCGGCGCGCCCAGGTAGACGGCCAGCCAGCCGGTGAATGCGCCAGCCACCATGATGCCCTCGATGCCGAGGTTCAACACGCCGGCGCGCTCGCACAGCAGCACGCCCAGCGTGCCCAGGATGAGCGGCGTGGCCAGGCGCAGCACCGCCACCCAGAAAGCCGCCGAACTCAGGAGATCCATCCATTCCATGGTGTCGGCCTCAGGACTTGCGGCGCAGCCGGTACTGCGCGAACAGGGTTGCGACCAGCATGGCCAGCAGGGCCACGGCCACGATCACGTCGGCGATGTAGTTGGGCACGGCCACCGCGCGGCTCATGCTGTCGGCGCCGACCAGCATGCCGGCCACGAACACGCTGGCGGCGATCACCCCCAGCGGATGCAGGCCCGCCAGCATGGCGACCACCACGCCGCTGTAGCCGTAGCCCGGCGACATGTCGAGCGTGACGTAGCTGGTGCGGCCCGCCACTTCGATGGCGCCTGCCAGGCCGGCCAGCGCCCCGGACAGCATGGCGGTGCACAGCACCACGCGCTGCACCGGCAGGCCGAGGAAGCGCGCGGCATGCGCGTTGGCGCCCACCGAACGCATCTGGAAACCGAAGACGGTGTACCGGTTCACCAGCCACAGCGCCACGGCCAGGCCGACGGCCCACAGCAGCCCGGTGTGGGCGCGCGTGCGGGCGATGAGCTTGCCGAGTTCGAGCTCGCCATCGAGCGCCACGGACTGGGGCCAGCCCATGGCCATGGGATCCTTCATGGGCCCGTCCAGCATCATGGAGACGAACAGGAGCACGATGAAATTGCCCAGCAGCGTGGTGACCACCTCGTCCACGCCCAGGCGCGTCTTGAGCAGCGCCGGCACCAGCAGCAGCAGGGCGCCGGCCAGCGCGGCGGCGGCCATCATGCCGGCGAACAGCACCGGGGTGGGCAGGTCGAATGCCGCCCCGCCATGCATCCCGCCCACGGCCACGGCAGCCAGCGCGCCCAGGTAGAGCTGGCCTTCGGCGCCGATGTTGTAGAGGCGCGCACGGAACGCCACGGCGCAGGCCAGGCCGGTGAGCATCAGCGGCGTGGCGCGCGTGAGGGTCTCGGAAAGTGCGAAGCGCGAACCGAATGCGCCTTCGAACAGCAAGGCGTACGTGCGGCCGATTGGGGCGCCGGCCCAGGCCACCAGCAGCATGCCGGCCAGCAGGGTGGCGCCCACCGCGGCCAGCGGGGCGAGCGCCATGGCGAGCCGGCTCGGGTCGGCGCGGCGTTCCAGGATCAGTTTCATGCGGCAGGAGTATCGAGAGAAGCGCCCGTCATGGCCAGGCCCACCGTGGCGGGGGTCCATTGCGCGACGGGGCGGTCGGCCACCACGCGGCCGGCGCACAGCACAGCGATGCGGTCGGCCAGGGCGAAGATTTCTTCCAGGTCTTCGGAGACCAGCAGGATGCCGGCGCCGCGCGCCCGCGCCGCCAGCAGCTGTTCGCGCACGTAGGCCACCGCGCCGATGTCCAGGCCCCAGGTGGGCTGGTCGGCGATGATCAGCCTCGGATCGCGCGACAGCGCGCGGCCCAGGATGAGCTTCTGCATGTTGCCGCCCGACAGGCTGCGCGTGCGCACGTCGAGCGAGGCGGCGCGCACGTCGAACTGGCGGGCCAGCTGCGCGGCGTGGTCGCGGCCCGCGCGGCTGCGCACCACGCCCCAGCGGGCGAAGCGCGGGTCGGCCAGGTCTTCGACGATGGCGTTTTCCCAGACGGGGTTGTCGCCGATCATGCCTTCGTGGTGGCGGTCTTCGGGAATGCGGCCTACGCCGGCGCGCGTCCAGCCGGCCGGCGTGGACGGCGCGAGGGCGGCTTCGGCGCCCAGGCGTATGGCGCCGTCGGAAGGACGGCGCATCCCGGTGAGCACGGACACCAGCGCCTGCTGGCCGTTGCCGGCCACGCCGGCGATGGCCACGATCTCGTGGGCATGCACGGTGAGGTCCAGCGCGTCGAGCAGCGGCACGCCGCCGCGCGGATCGGCCAGGCTGACCTGGGCCAGGCGCAGCACGGGCGCGGCGCCCGGGCCGTGATGGTGTGCGGCCTGGGGCATGACGACCTTGCGGCCCACCATCAGCTCGGCCAGCTCGGCCGCATGGGTGCTTGCGGTGGCGCGCTCGGCCACCAGGCGGCCGGCGCGCAGCACGGCCACGCGGTGCGACACTGCCATGACCTCGTCGAGCTTGTGCGAGATGAAGATCACCGCCAGGCCCTGCGCGACGAACTCGCGCAGCGTGGCGAACAGCGCCTGCGCCTCCTGCGGCGTGAGCACCGCGGTGGGCTCGTCGAGGATCAGCACGCGGGCGCCGCGGTAGAGGGCCTTGAGTATTTCCACACGCTGCTTCTCGCCCACGGAGAGCGAACCCACGCGTGCGTCGGGATCCACCGCGAGGCCGAAGCGCCGGCCCAGCTCGAGCAGGCGCGCGCGCGCCTGGCGCCGGCGCGAGGCCGGCCGCCAGAGCGGTTCGGTGCCTACCATGACGTTGTCGAGCACGGTCATGTTGTCGGCCAGGGTGAAATGCTGGTGCACCATGCCGACGCCGGCGGCCAGCGCAGCGTCGGGCCGGCCCGGCGGCAGCGGTTCGCCGTGCACTTCGATGCTGCCCGCATCGGCGACGTAATGGCCGAACAGGATAGAGACCAGGGTGGACTTGCCCGCCCCGTTCTCGCCCAGCAGGGCCAGGACCTCGCCCTCGGCCAGCTGCAGCGAGATGTCGTCGTTGGCCGTCAGGCTGCCGAAGCGCTTGGTGATGCCCTGCAGGCGCAGGGCGACCCGGGGACCGCTCATTTGGCCGTGGACTTGGGTTCGCCGTTGTTCACGTCGACAGTGAAGCTGCCGTCCAGCATGGCCTGCCGCTTGGCCTGCACCTTGGCCATCACCTCGGCCGGCACCTTGCCCTCGAAGGTGCCGAGGGGGGCGAGGTCCGAGCCCTTGTGCTTCATCAGCGAATACTGGCCGTAGTCTTCGGCCTTGAAGCCGCCGGCGCGCACCTGGGCCAGCGCATGGTCGATGGTGGGCTGCATGTCCCAGAGGGCAGAGGCGACCACGGTTTCGGGGTACTGCTCCTGCGTGTTGACCACGTTGCCGATGGCGAGCTTGCCGCGCTCCTTGGCCGCATCGGACACGCCGAAGCGCTCGGCATACAGCACGTCGGCGCCCTGGTCGATCATGGCGAAGGCGGCCTCCTTGGCCTTGGGCGGATCGAACCACGAGCCGATGAAGCTCACGGTGAACTGCACCTGCGGGTCGATTTCGCGGGCGCCCGCCATGAAGGCGTGCATGAGCCGGTTGACCTCCGGGATGGGGTAGCCGCCCACCAGGCCGATGCGGTGGGTCTTGGTCATGCCGCCGGCGATCATGCCGGTGAGGTAGGCCGGCTCCTGGATGTAGTTGTCGAACACCGAGAAATTGGGCGCCTGCGGCTTGCCGGACGAACCCATCAGGAAGGCGGTGTCGGGATAGTCCTTGGCCACCTTGCGCGCGGCCGATTCCACCGCGAAGGCCTCTCCCACGATGAGCTTGTTGCCCTGCTCGGCGTACTGGCGCAGCACGCGCTCGTAGTCGGCGTTGGTGACGTTCTCCGAATAGGCGTATTCGATCTCGCCGCGGTCGCGGGCGGCGTTGAGCGCCTTGTGGATGCGCGAGACCCATTGTTGTTCCACCGGCACGGTGTAGACGGCGGCGACCTTGGTCTTGGCCGGGGCCTGTGCCTGCGCGGCGCCGCTGGCGGCAAGCAGCACGCCGGTGGCGACGCCCAGCTTCAGCAAGGCACGGCGCGCCAGTCCGGGCGCGGAATGGGGGAACCGGGATGTCATGGAGTAAGGCTCCTGGAAGAGAGTATCTGGAACGGCCGGAGTGGGCCTGTCCATTGAAAAGCAAGTTGCATGCCATCGTGCGCGGGCCGGCACGCTGCATGCGCCGCAAGAGTGCCGGCGCGGCTGCACCGCGGCGGTGAATCATACGACGGGATGGCACCATTGCTGTACGAGCGGCGCACCAATTGCGTGCGTTCTTGCGTGGCCGCGGCGTTCAGCGCGCTGGCGCAGACGTGGGGGCATAATGCCAGGCAGTCACGCCCGCCGATGCGGCGGGCGCTCTTCCCGAGTGGCATGGAGAAAGCAATGCGCATGTTGATTCTGGGCGCCGGCGGCACCGGCGGCTATTTTGGCGGGCGGGCGGCGCAGGCCGGCGTCGACGTCACTTTCCTGGTGCGCGAGGCGCGTGCCGACAAGCTGCGGCGCGAGGGCCTGCGCATCCGCAGCCCGCGGGGCGACGCCACCGTGCAGCCCCAGCTTGCCACCGCCGCCGAGCCGGGCGGCCCGTATGACGTGGTGGTGCTGAGCTGCAAGGCCTACGACCTGGACAGCGCCATCGAGGCGATACGGCCCGTGGTGGGCGAGCAGACCACGATCCTGCCCATCATGAACGGCGTGCGCCAGTACGACGTGCTCGACCAGGTTTTCGGCGCGCACCGCGTGCTGGGCGGCCTGTGCCAGATCATGGCCATGCTGGGTCCGGAGGGTGAAGTGCTCCACATGGGTTCGCATGCCAATTTCGTGTTCGGCGAGCGCGCCGGCGAACCGCGCAGCGAGCGCTGCGTGGCCATCGAGCAGGCCCTGGCGCCGGCGGATTTCACCAGCCGCCTGAGCGAGGACATCTACCAGGACATCTGGGAGAAGTACGTGTTCCTGACCTCGTTGGCCGCCGGGACCTGCCTGATGCGCGGCCCGGTGGGCCGCATCGTTTCCTCCGACCATGGCGAGGAGGTGCTGCGCGGCCTGCTGCACGAATCGCAGCAGGTGGCCGCCGCGCATGGCCACCCGGTACGACCCGAGGCAGACGCCGCGGCACTCAAGGTGCTCACCGATCCCGGCTCGCCTGCCACGGCCTCGATGTTCCGCGACCTGAGCCAGGGCGGCCGGATCGAGGCCGACCACCTCGTGGGCGACATGGTGCACCGCGCCGGGTCGGTCGGGCTCGACACCCCGTATCTGCGCGTGGCGTATGCGCACCTGCAGGTCTACCAGGCCCAGCTCGAGGACCGGCCATGACGGGTTTCGTCCCGGTAGACCTGCAGCGCGCCTACCTGCTGATGAACCACGGGCCCACCGTGCTGGTCACCAGCGCGCATGCCGGCCGGCGCAACGTGATGGCGGCGGCGTGGGCCATGCCGCTGGATTTCGACCCGCCCAAGGTGCTGGTGGTGATCGACAAATCCACGTATTCCCGCGGCCTGATCGAGGCCTCCGGCGAGTTCGTGCTCTGCATCCCGCCGCGCGAGCAGGCGGAGGCGGTGGTCAAGGTGGGCACCGATTCGGGCCGCGACGAAGACAAGTTCCAGGCTTCGGGCCTGCAGGCCCTGCCCGCCAGCATCGTCGGTGCTCCCCTGGTGGCCGGCAGCCTGGCCTGCGTGGAGTGCAGGGTGGTTCCCGAGCCGCACAATGAGCAGGCCTACGACCTGTTCATCGGCGAGGTGGTGGCCGCCTGGGCGGATCCTGAGGCGTTCTCCGGCAACCGCTGGCATTTCGAGAACGAGGCGCGCCGTTCGCTGCACTATGTGGCGGGCGGGTCGTTCTTTGCCACGGGCGAGGCGTTCTCCACCCGCAACGAGGGGCCCTGAATGGCGGCCCGGATATACCTGGCGGGCTTCGACGTGTTCCGTCCCGACGCCGTGGCGCGGGGGGAGTATCTGAAGCAGCTGTGTCTCGACCACGGCTATGCAGGCCTGTTTCCGCTGGACAACCGGATTCCGCCCGGGCTGGACCTGCGTGCCCAGGCCGAATGGATCTACCGCGAGAACACGGCGTTGATCCGCAGCGCCGACCTGGTGATGGCCAACCTGAATCCCTTCCGCGGCGCGGAGCCGGACTCCGGCACGGCGTTCGAAGTGGGTTATGCGGTGGCCCTGGGCATCCCGGTATGGGCCTACACCGGCCAGTCGCACGACCTCGTGGCCCAGGTAGGCGCCGGCAGCAATCCCGCCGTGCATGGCGGCATCGTGGACGCGCAGGGCTACATGGTCGAGAACTTCGGCCTCAACCTGAACCTGATGCTGGCGTGCAGCTGCACGGTGGTCGTGGGCGATGCGGCCGCATGCCTGGCGCGCATAGCGGCCGGGTGAGGCTGGGGCGGATGCCGGAACCACGATGCGCGCCGGCGGTATCCGCGCCGACGCGGGCGTGCGGTGCCGCCCCCCGCTTCAGGCCGCCGCCGCCAGCGGCGCGGCCGCGTCGTGCAGCGCGCGCAGGTGATCGGCCAGCTCCGCGATGGTGAGCGCAACCAGTCCGTGCGTCGCGGCGTAGCGCTCGAGCGCTGCGCCCCGCATCATGGTGCCGTCGGGATTCATCAGTTCGCACAGCACGCCGGCCGGGCTGAGGCCGGCGAGGCGGGCCAGGTCCACCGAGCCTTCGGTGTGGCCGCGCCGCGCCAGCACGCCGCCCGCGCGCGCGCGCAGGGGGAACACATGGCCAGGGCTCACCAGCTCTGCGGGATCCTGCGCCGAGAGCGCGGCGCGGATGGTGGTGACGCGGTCGGCCGCGCTCACGCCGGTGGACACGCCCGTGCGCGCCTCGATCGAGACGGTGAAGGCGGTGCCGTGCCGGCTGCCGTTGCTGGCCACCATGGGCGGCAGGCCGAGGCGGTCGAGCGCCTCGCCGGGCAGGCAGAGGCAGACGATGCCGCTGCCGTCGCGTATCAGCTGGGCCATCACGGGCACGGTGATCTTGTCGGCGGCCACGATCAGGTCGGCTTCGTTCTCGCGATCGAAGTCGTCCATGAGGATGATGGGCCGGCCCAGGCGCAACTGGTGCAGCGCGCGCGACAGGCGCGTGGCGAACGGCTGGGCGTAGAGGGGCGAAACGGAGGCTGGTTGTAGGGACATTGAAACGCTCTCGCAGGAAGTCGTGGCGAAGAACGTTCCAGGGCTGCTGACAGCCGGGCCCGCACAGGCGGCGCGGACGCATGCGTGCGCCCGCGGCGGCGGAACGGGCCGGCACATCTTCTCTCATCCGGACTATGACCGTCGGCCCTGGCTTCTCACCAGGTCTGCTGACCCTGCCTGCATGGTGCAGGCAGGCGCTCGCGGGCTCGCCGCATTGCGGCATACCGCCGGTGGGGAATTGCACCCCGCCCTGAAGACGTACTGCGGGGCGGCGGACCGCCCGCCACCCAGCAGGCATTGTACGCCCGTCCGCGCCGGTTCAGGCAGCGGCCTTGTCCTCGCCCGGGGCCTGCTTCTTGCCGCGGGCCTTTTTCTTCTTGGGCAGCGCGAGCATGGTGCCGCGGCACGAAGGCGAGCCGCAAAGGCAGGCGTAGCCCTGTCTGAGCGCCTTGGTGATGCGTCCGTCGAGCACCAGGCCGTAGTCGTAGAACAGTTCTTCGCCGCGGGCGATGTCGCGCAGCGCGACGATATAGACGCGCTTGCCGTGGCGCCCTTCCTGCGCTTCGCAGTTGGGCTCGCACGAATGATTGATCCAGCGGGCGTCGTTGCCGTGGTCGCCGCCGTCGATGACCTTGCCGGAGCTCAGCGCGAAGAAGAAGGTGTGGAACGGATCGTCGGGGTTGGTGGGATGGCGCCGGTCGGCTTCTTCCGGGCTGATGCGCCGGCCGCCGTATTCGATGATGCGCGTGCCTTCGGGAATCTTGCGGGCGGCGAAGACGCCATTGCCGTGCAGTTTGGAGCGGCGCACGACGTACCAGGGTTTGGCGGGGGCGTCTTCGATGGGCATGAGGCGTGGAGCGTGGGCGGATGAGACAGGCGATTATATCGATGCCCCGCGGTCCGCAGGGCCGGTGAGCGGCAGGCGCGCTTCCTTGAGGCTGCGCAGCACGAAGCCCGATTTGCTGTGGCGGATGCCGGGAATGCGGTAGAGGCGTTCGCGCAGCAGGCGCTCGTAGTCGCGGGTGTCGCGCACCGCGATGCGGATGTAGTAGTCGTAGTCGCCGGATACCAGGAAGGCTTCCAGCACTTCGGGTATCTCGGCCAGCGCGCGGCCGAATTCGTACAGGGTCTCTTCGCTGTGGCTCTCCAGGGTCACGTGCACGATCACGGTGTCCATGAAGCCGAGGCTGGCCGGATCGATGTCCACCGTATAGCCGCGGATCACGCCGGCCTGCTCCATGCGCTTGATGCGGTTCCAGCATGGGGTGGAGGACAGGCCCACCGCGGCGCCGATCTCGTTCAGGCTGGCCCGGGCGTTGTCCTGCAGTACCTTGAGGATGGCGAGGTCGAACTTGTCGAGTTGCATTTTTCTGCGCTTCCGTGAATATGAGGGAAAATTTACTGCAGAAACACGGCAAGTATGGAAAAGAAGATAAAAATTCCCGCGGAAGCCCGATAAGATAGGTGGCATGAACGACCGTCTGCATCCCCAGGCCCTTGCCGCCCTCGACCCCCCTGCATCCCCGGCCGCCAACGGCGCCCGGCTGTTGCTCGAAACCCTGATTGCGCGGGGGGTGGACACCATTTTCGGCTACCCGGGCGGCGCCGTGCTGCCGCTCTACGACGCCCTGTATGCCGAACCCCGGCTGCGCCACGTGCTGGTGCGCCATGAGCAGGCCGCGGTGCACGCGGCCGAAGGCTATGCCCGGACCACCGGCAAGCCTGGCGTGGTGCTCGTCACGTCGGGGCCAGGGATGGCCAACACCACATCGGGTCTGCTCGATGCGATGTGCGACTCGATCCCTGTGCTGTGCATCAGCGGGCAGGTGGCCACGTCGGCCATCGGCACCGACGCGTTCCAGGAGTGCGACGCCATCGGGATTTCCCGTCCGGTCACCAAGTGGAATACGCAGGTGCGCAGCGTGGACGACGTGGTGCAGGTGGTGGGCCGCGCCTATGACCTGACACGCCAGGGGCGGCCTGGTCCGGTGCTGGTGGACATGCCCAAGGATGTGCAGCTCGCCGCGCCCGGCCCCGCCGACGCCTCGTGCGAGGCGGCCGACCGGGCCGGCGTGGCCGCGCTGCGCGCGCGCCGCCAGGGCGCCAAGAGCGCGTTGCGCCTGCCGCAGGGCGCGCTGCGGCGTGCCGCGGCGCTGATCGCGCAGGCCCGCCGTCCGGTGTTCTATGGCGGTGGCGGCCTGGTGAACGCAGGCCCGCAGGCCTGCGCGGCCTTCTCCGGACTGGTGCGCGCCACCGGCGCACCATGCACGCTCACGCTCATGGGCCTGGGCGCCTTCCCCGCTTCCGACCCGCGGTTCGTCGGCATGCTGGGCATGCACGGCACGCTGGAGGCCAACCTCGCCATGCACGAGGCCGACCTGGTGGTGTGCGTGGGCGCGCGCTTCGACGACCGCATCACCGGCAAGCTGGCCGAGTTCTGCCCGGGGGCGCGCAAGATCCATATCGACATCGACCCGGCTTCGATCAACAAGGTGGTGCGCGTGGACGTTGCCCTGGTGGGCGACTGCCTGCCCATGGTGGAGGCCCTGCAGGCCGAACTCGCGGCCCTGGCGCCCCTGCCGCCGCAGCGCCTGGATTCCTGGTGGCGCCGCATAGACGCCTGGCGCGCGCAGCGCTGCCTCGACTACACGCCTTCCGTGGAAGAGATCCTGCCGCAGTACCTGATGCAGCGCCTGGACGCCGCCCTGGCGGACCGCGACGCCATTGTTTCCACCGACGTGGGACAGCACCAGATGTGGGCGGCGCAGTACCTGCGATTCGAGCGCCCCCACCGCTGGCTTACATCGGGCGGCGCGGGCACCATGGGCTACGGCCTGCCTGCGGCCATCGGCGCGCAGGTGGCGCATCCCGACCGCACCGTGGTCTGCGTGAGCGGCGACGCCTCGGTGATGATGAACATCCAGGAGCTCTCCACCGCCATGCAGCATCGCACGCCGGTCAAGCTGGTGTTGTGCAACAACGGCTACATGGGCATGGTGCGCCAATGGCAGGAGCTGATCCACGGCGGGCGCTACAGCCACAGCTACAACGCCTCGCTGCCGGATTTCGTGGCGCTGGCGCGCGCCTTCGGCTGGGGCGCGGCGCGGGTGGAGGACCCCGCTGGGCTGGACGCCGCACTGGCGCAATGCCTGGCGCATGACGGGCCCTATTTCCTCGACGTCGCGGTGGCGCCGCGCCAGAACTGCTTCCCCATGGTGCCCGCAGGCGAAGGCCACCACCGGGTGATGCTGGCCGAGGACGTCTGGTACGAAGACGATACGGCCTGAGGCGGCCCTGCCTGCGGCACGGACCCGACCGTGCCGCCAGCCGTTTTCAGAGCGGCTGCTGGCTCAGCGCCCGGGCAGTGCGGATCACCAGGGGGCCGAGGTCTGCCCGCGCCTGCTCCACGGTCCAGCGCGGCTTGGGCACCGAGATGTTCACGGCTGCCACCGGCTGGCCCTGCTCATCGAGCACGGCCGCGGCCACGTTGATGTCGCCGTCGTAGAACTCCTCGTCGGCATACGCATAGCGGTCGCTGCGCGCCTGTTCGACCAGCGCGCGCAGCGCCTGGATGTCGACGGTCGTGTGCGGCGTGTACTTGCGCAGGCGCAGGCCGGCCAGCCTGGCTTCCAGTGCCGGGGGCGCGAGCTGCGCCCACAGCGCGCGCCCGGAGGCCGAGGCAAAGCACGGAATGCGCGTGCCCAACGGCATGTAGACGGGGATGTGGCGGGCCGGCGCCACCCGCATCACGAACACCATGTTGCCGGCGTCGTCCGGCACCGACAGGTTGACGATCTCGCCGCAGGCCTGGTTGAGCTGGTGCAGCACGGCGTGGGCCCGCTGGAACAGCGGGGTGCGGTGCAGGTAGCTGTAGCCCAGGCCCACGGCCTTCACCGTGACGCGGTAGCGCTTGCTGCGGGGATCGCGGTGCAGGTACCCGGCATGTTCGAGCGTGAGCGCCACGCGCTGCGCGGATCCGGGCGTGATGCCGGCAGCACGCGCGATCTCCTGCAGATTCATCGATTCGACGTCGCGGAACGTCTCGAGCACCGCGAGCCCCTTCTCCAGCGATTGGATCAGCAAACCTGCATTGGCCATGGCATTGCGCGCGCACGCCGCGAGGCGGACGCCCTGTTCTCCCCGGTTGCGTGAAGGCCGAATAGTACTTGCCCCGCGGCCGGCCGGATGCCCGGGGGTGTCTGACACCGGATCCGAGGCGGGGCGTTCCCCGGTAAACCCGCATTGATCCGGCGCCGCCTTCGGGTTATATCTATCGCATATCAAAAACAGTCTATCGAATAGCGATAACAATGTCGAGTTTCATGTCTCCAGGGCCCGACGCCCCGCTGCCCGGCCCGGTCGACGTGGCGGTGATCGGCGGCGGCATCATCGGGGTCAGTGCCGCCTACGCCCTGGCGCGCGCCGGCGTGCGGGTGGCCGTGTTCGAGAAGGGCAGCGTGGGCGCGGAGCAATCGTCCCGCAATTGGGGCTGGGTACGCACCCTGGGGCGCGACCCGGCAGAGGTGCCGCTGGCGTTGCGCGCCAATGCCTTGTGGGCGGACATCCAGGCGCGCGTCGACGTGGGTTTCCGCCGCACCGGCATGCTGTACCTGCAGCAGAGCGCCGACGATGCCGCCGAACACCAGCGCTGGCTGGACAGCTGCCGGGATCATGGCGTGGACGCCGTCATGCTCGACCGCGAGGCCGCGCTGCGCCACCTTCCCCGCACGCCCCGTGGCTGGACCGGCGCCATGTACAGCGCCCATGACGGCGTGGCCGAACCGCGGCTGGCCCCGCATGCGATCGCCGCGCTGGCCCGGGATGCCGGCGCCCACATCGTCGAGGGCTGCGCGGTGCGCGGACTCGAACGCGCGGCGGGCCGCGTGGCGGGCGTGGTCACCGAACGCGGCCCGGTGGCCGCCCAGGCCGTGCTGCTGGCAGGAGGCGCCTGGTCGCGCCTCTTCTGCGGCAATACCGGCGTCGACTTCCCGCAGCTCAAGGTGCGGGGCTCGGTGCTGCGCACCGCGCCGTTCCAGGGCGCGTTGACGGCCGCCGTCAACGGCGGGGGCTTCACCTGCCGCAAGCGCGCCGACGGGGGCTACACCGTGGCGCAGTTCGGCGCGTCGATGGCCGACATCGTGCCCGACAGCTTCCGGCTGATGGGCCGGTTCCTGCGCGGCTGGCTGCAGAACAACGATTTCGTGCGCCTGCGTTTCGGCCGGCGTTTCTTCGAAGAACTGGCCATGCCCCGCAGATTCGGGCTGGACGCGCCCACGCCGTTCGAGCGGCACCGCGTGCTCGATCCGCGGCCGTCGGCCGCCGGCCTGCGCCAGGCATGGCAGCGCCTCACCGATGCGTTCCCCGAGTTCGCCGCCGCGCAGGTGGCTGAGTCCTGGGCCGGCTATATCGACGTGACGCCCGACGCCTTGCCGGTGATGTCCGAAGTGCCGGCGATGCCCGGCTTCTACCTGGCCTCGGGTTTCTCGGGGCACGGCTTCGGCATCGGCCCGGCCGCCGGCGAGGCCATGAAAGACCTGATCCTGGGCCATGCGCCGCAGGCCGACCTGAGCGCCTTCCGGCTCTCCCGGTTCGCCTGAGCGCCATGGGCCTCCATCCCTACGAGAGGAAAGCGCCATGAGTTCATCAGCAGCATTGCATCGCCAGTCCGTGGTCGTCGACGGGCTGGTGTTCTTCAGCGACGGCGACACGCGCGACATGCTGGCGGGCGGGGTCAGCGCCATCAATCTCACCGTGACGGAGATGGCTGCCGATTTCGAGGAAGCGCTGCGCGATGTCATGACCTGGCGCGAGCGCGCGCTGGATCCGGCCAGCTCCTGGCTGCTGGTGGAACGCATGGAGGACATCGCGCGCGCCAAGGCCGAGGGCAAGCTGGGCCTGATCATGGGCTGGCAGAACGCCAAGCCGCTGGGCGACCGGGTCGAGCGCGTCAAGCTGTTCCACACGCTCGGCATGCGCGTGATCCAGCTCACCTACAACGAGGCCAACCTCATCGGCGACGGCTGCCTCGAAAAGCGCAACGCCGGCCTGTCGAAACTGGGCCTGGAGATGGTGGCGGAAATGAATCGCGTCGGCATCGCCATCGACCTCAGCCATTGCGCGCCGCAGACCTGCCTGGACGCCGCGCGCCACAGCACGCGGCCGGTGCTGCTCACGCACGCCAACGCCAATGCGGTGATCACGCGGCCGCGCAACAAGTCCGACGACGTCATCCGGGCGGTGGCCGATACCGGGGGCGTGGTGGGCTGCAGCATCCACGCCTACCTGCTCTGGCGCGGCAAGGCCGGGCAGCAGCCCACGCTGGAGGATTTCGTGGCCAATGTGAAGCACATCGGCGGGCTGGTGGGATACGACCACGTCGGCATCGGCACGGACTTTCCCTCGGTGCAGACCTATGAGGCGGTGCGGCACGTGATGGTGATGTCGCGCACCAAGTATGCGGCATCGGGCGGCGATTTCTCCACGGCGTTCGGCGATGTGATGGAAGCGCGCTATCCCGTGGAGACGCCCACGCCGGCCCAGTTCCCGCGCCTGACCCAGGCCCTCGAGGAAGGCGGGCTCAGCGCCTCGCAGATCGAAGGCGTGCTGGGCGCGAATTTCCAACGCGCGTTCGGCGAGATCTGGTCGGCCGCGTCATAACCAGCAAGGGGAATGATCATGAAGTTCTTGTCCAGGTATCTGGCCGCGCTGGCCGTCGCGCTGGCCGTCGCGCTGGCGGCGGTCGCGCCGGCGGCTGCCGCCGACGCCTATCCGTCGCATCCCATACGCCTCATCGTGCCCTACAACCCGGGCGGCTCCACCGACATGGTGGCGCGGCGCCTGGCCGAGCTCGCCGAGTCCGAGCTGGGGCAGAGCATCGTCATCGAGAATCGCGGCGGCGCCGGCGCCACGCTGAGTTCGCGCGCCATGGTGGGCGCGCGTCCGGACGGCTATACCCTTGCGGTGATCCTCAGCCCGACGCTGCGCATGCCGCACATCACCAACGTCGGCTACGATCCGCTGAAGGACCTCACCTATGTGGTGGCGCTGGCCGGCTACACCGTGGGCGCGGCGGTGGTGGCCGACTCGCCGTTCAAGACCTTCATGGACCTGGTCGAATACGCCAAGGCCCATCCCGACGAGATTGCCTACGGCACGGCCAGCGTGGGCAGCTTTTCCAACGTGATGATGGAAGAGACTGCCGCGCGCCATGGCTTGAAGTGGCGCCACATTCCCTACAAGGGCGAGTCCGAGGTGATACCGGCCGTGATGAGCGGCCAGCTGCAGGTGTACGCGGGATCCAGCACCATCCTGCCCCTGGTGCAGGCCGGCAAGATGCGCATGCTCGTCACGTGGGGCGCGAGCCGTGCGCCGCAGTTCCCCGACACGCCCACGCTGGAGGAGATCGACGGCACGCCGCCGGTGTTCGGGCCTTTCGGCATCGTCGGCCCCAAGGGCCTGCCGCCCGAGATCGTGGCCAGGCTGCATGACGTCTTCAAGCGCGTTGCCGATACGGAGGAATTCCAGAAGGCGCTCTTCCAGTACGGCATGCAATCCGTCTACATGGACAGCGCAAAGTACGCCCAGTATGCCGTGGAGCAGTACGCGGCCGAGGCGGAGATCGTGCGCAAGCTGGGCCTGGCCCAGGGCAAGTGAACCCGCGGCGGCGGGCATGCGGAAGACGCTGGCGTCGCACATCCGCTGCCGCGCGCTGCAACGCAGACAGGAGGACAGCTCCATGGGTGTATCCGTTGCATTGCATCGTCGTCGCGCCCTGCTGGGCCTGGGCGGCGCGCTGGCGCTGGGCATGGGCCCGGCTCGCATGGCCCGGGCAGCCGAGGCGTGGCCGCAGAAGCCGATACGTCTGCTGGTGGGGTTTCCGCCGGGGGGCGGCACCGACACCGTGGCCCGCGCCATGGCGCAGCAGATGAGCGAGCGCCTGGGGCAGCAGGTCGTGGTGGAGAACCGGCCCGGCGCCAGCGGCACCATCGCCACCCAGCAGGTGGCGCGGGCCGATCCCGACGGCTATACGCTGCTGTTCGCCACGGCCTCGCCCCTGACCGGGGCGCCGCTCACCATGAAGAGCCTCAACTACGACCCCCGCAAGGATCTCGCGCCCATCTCGCTGCTGGGCAACGGCCCCTTCATCCTGGTCGCCAATCCGGCTTTCCCGCCCAACAGCCTGAAAGAGCTCGTCGCCTACGCGCGGCAGCATCCGGGAGAAGTGAACTATGCTTCGCCCGGCAACAGCACGGCGAACTACTTCTTCTGCGAGCTCCTCAACATGGAGGCTGGCATCCGCACGGTGAACGTGGCCTACAAGGGCAGCGCCGCGCTGATCAACGATCTCATCGGCGGCTATGTGCAGTACACGCTGGAGACGCCCGGCACCACGCTGCCCCTGATACGCCAGGGCAAGCTCAAGGCGCTGGCGCTGCTGCACGACCGCCGCCTGGAGAAGGCGCCGGACGTGCCCACGACGGTGGAGGAGGGATATCCGCAGCTCGTCGGCGGATCCTGGTACGGCATGCTGGCTCCCGGCGGCACGCCCGAGCCGGTGATACGCGCCATCCACGGCGCCGCGCTGGCCGCCCTGCACGCACCGGCCGTCGCGCAGGTGATGGACGAACGCGACGTGCTGGCCCGGGGCAGCACGCCGGAAGAGTTCCGCCGGTTCATCGACGCGGAATACATGAAATGGCAGGACGTGACCCGGCGGCTCGGCATCGTCCCGCAATGAGCGAGGTGAGCACATGGCAACGACTTCCGTTCCTGAAGACCTGACGCGCGGCAGTGCGCCCGCGTCCATGCGCCCCACGCTGGGCGGGGTTGCGCACATGATCTCGGCGGGGCACTACCTGGCCACCCAGGCCGGCATGGACATCCTGCAGGCCGGCGGCAACGCGGTGGACGCCGGCGTCGCCGCCGGCCTGGCGTTGGGTGTGGTGCAGAGCGACATCGTGAACATCGGCGGCGTGGCGCCCTGCCTGGTGTACGAGGCGGCCAGCCGCCGCGTCTGGAGCATCTCGGGCCTGGGCTGCTGGCCGCGCGAGGCCAGCCTGGAGCTGTTCATCGCGCGCCACGGCGGCAGCATCCCTGCCGGCGTGCTGCGTTCGGTGATCCCGGCAGCCCCGGATGCGTGGATCACCGCGCTGGAGCGCTTCGGCACACTGTCCTTCGGCGAGGTCAGCGCCGCGGCGATACGCTATGCCCGCGAGGGCTTCGTCATGTATCCGCTCATGGCCGAGGTGCTGGCCCAGCATGCCGACGACTACCGGCGCTGGCCCTCGAATGCCGCCATCTATCTGCCGGGCGGGATGCCGCCGGCCGCCGGCAGCATCTTCCGCCAGGACGACCTGGCCGGCACCCTGCAGTACATGGCCGACGAAGAAGCGGCGGCGGCCGGACGGGGACGGGCTGCCGGCCTGGCCGCGGCACGGCGCGCCTTCTACCAGGGCGACATCGCCCAGGCCATCGTCAAGTATCACCTCGAGCATGGCGGCCTCATCCGGCATGAAGACCTGGCCGGATTCCGGGTGGAGGTGGAGCCCGCCTTGTCCACGGATTTCCGCGGCACCACGGTATACAGCTGCGGCTTCTGGTGCCAGGGCCCCGCGCTGCTGCAGATGCTGAACATCCTCGAGCCGGCCGACCTGCATGCGCTGGGCCACAATTCGGCGCGCTACATCCACATGCTGGTGGAGGCCGTGAAGCTGGCGTTCGCCGACCGGGAATGGCGCTATGGGGATCCGCGGCACCAGGCCGTCGACGCCGGGCGGCTGCTGTCCAAGGACTATGCGCGCGCACGGCTTGCCCTGATCTCGCCCGACCGCGCCCTGCCCGACATGCCGCCGCCCGGCGACCTGGCGGCGGCATCGGAAGTGCGGTCCTTCCAGGAGGGCGATACGCGGCGCACCGACCCGCGGCTCGACACCTCGTACGTGGCCGTGGTGGACCGGCATGGCAACGCGTTCTCGGCCACGCCCAGCGACGGCTCCTACAACTCGCCGGTGATCCCGGGAACCGGCCTGTGCGCCTCCGGCCGCGGCAGCCAGTCGTGGGCGGTGGCCGGGCATCCCTATGCGATCGCGCCGGGGCGGCGTCCCCGGCTCACACCCAATCCGTCGCTGGCGATACGCCCGGGGCAGTACGTGATGCCGTTCGGCACACCCGGCGGCGACGTCCAGTGCCAGGCCATGCTGCAGACATTCCTGAACCTCGAGCTGTTCGGCATGGACCTGCAGCAGGCGATCGAGGCGCCGCGCTTCGCCACGTTCAGCTTCCCGTCCTCGTTCGAGCCGCACAGCATGCAGCCGGGGCGCCTGATGATCGAGGACCTGGTCGACGCGGCGGCGGGCGAGGCGCTGGCCCGGCTGGGCCATGACGTGCGCTGGTGGCAGGGGCGCAACTGGCGGGCCGGGGCGATGTGCGCGGTGCGCCACGACCTGGGGTCAGGCGTGCGCTGGGGCGGCGCGGATCCGCGCCGCCCGGCCTACGCGATGGGGGCCTGAGGCGGCCCGCTTCAGTGTGCCGGCGGGTCTGCCAGCAGCACGCGGTGGACCCAGCCCGCGGCAGCCAGCAGGACGTGGTCGTGGTGGATGCGGCCGATGGCCTGCAGGCCCACCGGCAGGCCTTGCGGGCCGTGGGTGAACGGCAGGTGCACGCAGGGCGTGCCGACGAGGGTCCAGCCCCGGCAGAACTGCGGATCGCCCGTGCCCTGGTCGAAGAAGGGCGGTTCGCCGCTGGCGCTCGGCGCCAGCACCACGTCGTATTCGTCGAACCAGGCATCCACCCGCCGGGCCACCTGGCGGGCGTATTCCCGCTTGGCCAGGTAGGCCTCGGCATCGATGCGCCCGCCGGCGTCCAGGATGGCCTGCAGCCGCGTGCTGAGCTGGTCGGCGTGGACCGTGCGCTCGAAGGCGAGCGATTGCGCCGATTCGTAGGCCATGATGTCGGCGTGCAGCTGGGCCAGCGCGCAGTCTTCCTCGGGCGTGGGCATTTCGGTTACCCGGGCGCCTGCGCGCGACAGCGCGCGGGCGGCGTGTTCGAAGGCGGTGCGGGTCTCGGGGAGCGTGTGACGCCATTGCTGCGTGCGGAACATGCCGACGCGCGGCGGGGTGTCGCAGTGCAGCGCGTCGAGGCGCTTGTCGCCGGTGAGTACCGAGGCCAGCAGGCCGACGTCCTCGACGCTGCGACCGAACCCGCCGATGGTGTCGAGGGAGTCGCACAGCGCCTTGGTGCCGGCGCGCGGCACCCGCCCGAAGCTGGGCTTGTATCCCACCACGCCGCAATAGGCGGCCGGCCGGATGATGGACCCGGCCGTCTGCGTGCCCAGCGCCAGCGGCACCATGGCGTCGGCGACCGCGGCGGCCGAGCCGCTGGATGAGCCGCCGGGGGTATAGGCCGGGTTGCGGGGATTGCGCGTGGGCCCGGGCTGGTAGGTGGCGAATTCGGTGGTGACGGTCTTGCCCAGCACCAGCGCGCCGGCCTCCCGGCACAGCGCCACGCAGGCGGCGTCGGCCGCGGGGCGATGATGCGCATAGATGCTCGAGCCGTAGCGGGTGGGGAAGTCGCGCGTATCGAAGATGTCCTTGATGCCCAGGGGCAGCCCGTGCAGCGGGCCGCGCACCGGGCCGCGGTCGAGCGCCCGGGCCTGGGCCAGGACGGCATCGGCGTCCAGCGCCACCCAGGCGCGGACCTCGTCCTCGCGCTGTTCGATGCGCGCCAGGCAGGCGCGCACCAGTTGCTCGGCAGTGAGCTCGCGGCGGCCCAGGCGCAGGGCGGCCTCGCGTGCGCTCAGTTCGTTCAGGATCATCGCCATCCGGTTTCCCCAGCCAGTGTTCTTGTGTCGCGGCGCGATGCGGTTTCGCCGCTGCTTCATCCAGTGTAGGCCAAGGTCCGCGGCGCGCAAAGACGGGATGACCCGCCGTGCCGTCATGCATGACATACCGCTGTCATGCGGCGCACGTAGGATGAAATCGATTTCAGGATTCGAGTTCGCCGTGAACCGCAAAATGCCCCAGCGTCCGTCCATCGTGGAGATCGCCCGCCAGGCCGGGGTGTCGCCCGCGACCGTGTCGCGCGCCTTCAACCAGCCAGGGCTGCTCAGGCCGGGCACGCTGGCGCGCATCGAGGCAGTGGCGCGCCAGCATGGCTTTCGCCCCAACCGCGTGGGCCGCAGCCTGCGTGCCGGCAGCACGCATACCGTGGGCCTGTTGCTGCCCACGCTTACCAATCCCGTGTTCGCCGACTGCTACGAAGGCGCGGAGCAGCACGCGCGCCAGGCAGGCTACAGCGTCATGGTGGCCACCACGGGCTACCAGCCCGAGGTGGAGGCGCAGGTGGTGCAGGCCCTGATCGACCATCAGGTCGACGGGCTCATCCTCACGGTGGGCGCGCCGTCGCGCAATGCCACGCTCGCGGCCCTGCGCGATGCGGGCATGCCGCACGTGCTGGCCTACAACGAATCTTCCAGCCATCCCTTCGTGTCGGTGGACAACCGTGCCGCCGCCCGCGAAATGGTCGACATGCTGGCGGGCCTGGGGCATCGCCGCATCGCCATCGTGAGCGGCCCGCTGGCCGCCTCCGACCGGGCCCGCCGGCGCCTGGAAGGGGCGCGCGACGCGGCGCGGCGCCATGGCCTGCCTGCCATCGCGCACCTGGTCATGCCGGCCCATACGGCCGCCGACGGCGCGGTCCTCGCCGCCGCACTGGCCGCCGACGACGCCCCGACCGCGCTGTTCTGCTCCAACGATCTGCTGGCCACGTCGGTGATCTCGCACCTGGTGGCGCTGGGCCTGCGGGTCCCGCGCGACGTATCGGTGTGCGGTTTCGACGGCGTGGCCATCGGCGCGCTGATGGTGCCGCCGCTGACCTCCGTGGCGCAGCCCAGCCGCGAGATCGGCGCAGCGGCCTGCGCAAGCCTGCTGGCCCTGATCGCCGGCGAGCCCGCCGATTCGGTGCGGCTGCCTCATCGCCTGTTCCCCGGGGGCACGGTTGCCGCCGCCCCCTCACCCACGCGTACCACGAGGAAGAAACGTCCATGAAACGCCTACTGAAATTCGCGCTGCGCGGCGCCATCGCCGCGCTGGCCATCGGCGCGGGCGCCGCCCAGGCGCAGAACGCCATCTGCTACAACTGCCCGCCCGAATGGGCCGACTGGGGCACGCAGCTCAAGGCCATCAAGCAGGCCACCGGCATCACCGTGCCGGCCGACAACAAGAACTCGGGCCAGTCGCTGGCCTCGCTGGCGGCCGAAAAGGCCAACCCGGTGGCCGACGTCGTGTACTACGGCGTGACCTTCGGCATCCAGGCCGCCAAGGATGGGCTGGTGCAGGCGTACAAGCCGGCGCACTGGGACGCGATCCCCGAGGGCATGAAGGATCCGGAAGGCAAGTGGTTCGCCATCCATTCGGGCACGCTGGGCTTCATGGTCAATGTCGACGCGCTGCGCGGCAAGCCCGTGCCCCGTTCGTGGGCCGACCTGCTCAAGCCCGACTACCGCGGCATGGTGGGCTACCTGGATCCTGCCTCCGCCTTCGTGGGCTATGTGGGCGCAGTGGCGCTGAACCGTGCGCTGGGCGGCTCGCTCGACAACTTCGATCCGGCCCTGGGCTGGTTCAAGAAGATGCAGGCCAACGATCCCATCGTTCCCAAGCAGACGGCCTATGCGCGCGTGCTGTCGGGCGAGATCCCCATCCTGATCGACTACGACTTCAACGCCTACCGTGCCAAGTACAAGGACGGGGCCAACGTGGCTTTCGTGATCCCCGCCGAGGGCACCATCGCCGTGCCCTACGTGATGAGCCTGGTGGCCGATGCGCCGCATGCCGACAACGGCCGCAAGGTGCTGGACTTCACCCTGTCGGACCAGGGCCAGGCCATCTGGGCCAATGCCTTCCTGCGCCCCGTGCGCGCCGAGGCGATCTCTGCGCAGGCCCAGGAGAAGTTCCTGCCGGCCTCCGAGTACGCCCGTGCCGGCACGGTGGACTACTCGCAGATGGCGGCCGTCCAGCGCGACTTCGCCGCGCGCTACGGCAAAGAGGTGAACTGAGATGGCGCGCCGCGGTTGGACCTGGTTTGCCGTGCCGGCCGCGGTGCTCTTCCTCGCCTTCTGGCTGCTGCCGATGGTCGGGCTGGCGCTGCGGGGCGCCGCCACGGTGGATGGCCAATCGGCCTATTTCACGGTGTTGGCCAGCCCGCAGTACTGGCGCAGCCTGTGGAACACGGTGGCCCTGTCGCTGGGGGCCACGCTGGCCACGCTGCTGGTGGCGCTGCCCGTGGGCCGTTTCCTGGCCTGGCATCGCCGGTTCCCGGGGCGCCGCGTGCTGGTGGCGCTGCTGATGTTCCCGCTGGCCTTCCCGGGCGTGGTCGTGGGCTTCCTGATCATCCTGCTGGCCGGACGCCAGGGCCTGCTGGGCACGCTCACGCAATGGCTGGGCGGGCCGCCGCTGGTGTTCGCCTACGGCATGGGCGGCCTGTTCCTGGGTTACCTGTATTTCTCGCTGCCGCGCGCCATCGGCATGGTGTCGGCCGCGGCCGAACAGATGGATGCAGGCCTGCTGGAAGCCGCGCGCACGCTGGGCGCATCGCCCTGGCGGCGCTTCGTGGACATCGAGGTGCCGGCGCTGGTGCCGGCCCTGATCGGGGCCGGCGCGATGAGTTTCGCCACCAGCATGGGCGCGTTCGGCACCGCCTTCACGCTGGCCACGCAGATCGACGTGCTGCCGCTGACGATCTATAACGAATTCACCAACTACGCCAACATTCCGGTGGCCGCGGCATTGTCCATCGTGCTGGGCCTGGCCACCTGGGCGGTGCTCTACGCGGCCCACAGCCTGGCCGGCACGCGCACGGGCGCCAGCGCATGAGGGCCGACGCATGAACGCATCGCTGCATTCCCGCACCGACACGCGCCTGGGCCTGACGGCCACGCTGGCGGTCGCCGCCTTCCTGATCGGGCCGGTGGTCCTGTCGGTGCTGGCGGGGCTGACCCGCAATTACTTCGTAGGCCTGTCTAGCGGCCTGACGCTGCGCTGGATTGCCGAAGTATGGGATCTCTACGCCGAGACCATCTGGCGTTCCTTTGCCGTGGCGCTGCTGACGCTGGTGGTGTGCACGGCAGTGGGCGTGCCGGCGGCCTGGGTGCTCACGCTCAAGCGCGGACGGGTGGCGCGCGCGCTGGAAGAGCTGCTCACCCTGCCCGTGGCGGTGCCGGGGCTGGCCTCGGCGCTGGCGCTGATCGTCTCCTGGGGCACGCTGCCCGGCCTGCGCGGCAGCGTGTGGTTCATCGTCATCGGCCATGTGCTGTTCACCCTGCCCTTCATGGTGCGCGCAGCGCGCGCCAGCATGGCGGGCGCCGGACTGGCGACGCTGGACGAGGCGGCCGCCACGTTGGGCGCGTCGCGCCTGCGACGCTTCCTTACCGTGGTGGTGCCCAATGCCGCGCCAGGCATCGTCACCGGCGCGCTCACGGTGCTGACCCTGTCGATCGGCGAATTCAATCTCACCTGGCTGCTGCATACGCCGCTCACCAAGACGCTGCCCGTGGGCCTGGCCGACAGCTATGCGTCGATGCGGCTGGAAATCGCCTCGGCCTACACCCTCGTCTTCCTGCTCATGCTCATGCCCCTGCTGGTCGGCCTGCAATGGCTGGCCGCGCGCGGCCAGCGGCGCGACGGCCGCGCGCGCCAAGACGGAGTCCTCCATCCATGAACCGTTCCGTATCCATCACGCTGCGCGGCTGCGCCAAGACCTGGCCCGACGGCAGCCGCGCGCTGCACCCATTGGACCTGGACGTGGCCGGGGGCGAGATCCTGGCCCTGCTGGGCCCCTCCGGTTGCGGCAAGACCACGCTGCTGCGCCTGATCTGCGGCCTGGAGCAGGCCGACGCGGGCGCCAGCATCCGCTACGGCGACGAGGACGTCACGGCGCAGCCGCCGGAGGCGCGCGGCGTGGGCGTGGTGTTCCAGAACTATGCCCTGTTTCCCAACATGACCGTGGCCGAGAACGTGGCCTACGGGTTGCGCGTGCGCGGCGTCGACGCGGCGCGTCGCAGCGCCCGGGCCCGCGACATGCTGGCGCTGGTGCGCATGGATGCCTACGCCGCACGCGACGTGTCGCAGCTCTCGGGCGGCCAGCGCCAGCGCGTGGCGCTGGCCCGCGCCCTGGCCATCGAGCCGCGCGTGCTGCTGCTGGACGAACCCTTGACGGCGCTGGATGCCAAGCTGCGCGAGCACCTGCGCGTGGAGCTGGCGCAGATGCTGCGCCAGCTCGGCATCACCACGCTCATCGTCACGCACGACCAGGACGAGGCCATGATGCTGGGCGACCGCATCGCCGTGATGTCGGCGGGCCGCATCGAGCAGATCGGCTCGCCCGAGTCCCTGTACCGCGCGCCCGGCACGCAGTTCGTGGCCGATTTCCTGGGCACGCTGTGCCGGGTGCGCGCGGCGCAGCGCGACGGGCTGCTGGTGCCGGGCCCGGGCGAGCTGGCATTCCGCCCGCACCAGGCCGTGCTGTGCGATCCGCACGCGGGGGCGCTGCGCGGCCAGGTGCTGGCACGCTTCTTCCTCGGCGCGTCGGTGCGCTACGAGATAGGTCTGGAAGACGGCCAGCGTTTCGCCGCCGTGGCGCCGCCCGACAGCGCCTACCGCCATGGCCAGGCCGTGAGCGTGCGGCTCGCACAATCCCTCTAGGAGATATTCATGCTCATTGCTCAGATCACCGACCTGCACATCCGCATGCCGGGCCAGAAGGCCTATCGCGTCGTCGAAACCGACACCTTCCTGCCGCCCGCCGTGCGCGCCCTCAACGCGCTGGATCCCGCGCCCGACGTGGTGCTGGTCAGCGGCGACCTGACCGACTTCGGCCGCGTGGCGGAGTACCGGCACCTGAAGCAGATGCTGGATGCGCTGCGCATGCCGTACTACCTGATGCCCGGCAACCACGACGCGCGCGCCGAGCTGGTCCAGGTGTTCAGCGATCACGCCTATCTGGAAGGACCGGACGGCTTCGTGCAGTACACGATCGAGGACCATCCGCTGCGCATCATCGCGCTCGACACGGTGGTCCCCATGCAGAGCCATGGCGAACTGTGCGAGCGTCGCATAGGCTGGCTCGAGGCGCGGCTGGCCGAGCAGCCCGGGCGCCCCACCGTGGTGGCGATGCATCACCCGCCGTTCCGTACCGGCATCGCGCACATGGACGAGATCGGCCTGCTGCGCGGCGCCGAGGCGCTGGAGGCCGTGATCGCCCGCCATCCGAACGTCGAGCGGGTGATGTGCGGGCACCTGCATCGCACCATTTTCCAGCGCTTCGGCGGCACTGTCGCCTCCACCTGCCCCAGCACCGCGCACCAGGTGGCGCTGGACCTGCGGCCGGACGGGCCCTCGGCCTTCGTCATGGAGCCCCCCGGCTTCCATCTGCACGCGTGGCGCGACGGTGCGCTGGTCACGCACCATGCCTATCTGGGCCAGTATGCCGGCCCGTATCCCTTTCACGAGGACGGCGCGCTGATAGACGAGTGAGCGGCAGGGCGCTGACATCGACGCGTCATGTTTGCAACGCAGAATGAAAAGGATTTCATTTGTGGCCAGCATGACGTTTCGCGGCCCGGGTACACAACGCCATGTCGATGCTCGTCCTGGACAATCTCACCAAGCAGTATGGCGATGCTGCCGCGATCGAGGGCGTGAGCCTTACCGCCGAGGCCGGCAGCTTCACCGTGCTCCTGGGGCCCTCGGGCTGCGGCAAGTCGACCACGCTGCGCATGATCGCGGGGCTGGACACGCCCACCTCGGGCCGCATCCACATCGGCGGGCGCGACGTCACCGCGCTGCCGCCGGCCAAGCGGCGCATCGCCATGGTGTTCCAGTCGTATGCGCTGTTCCCGCACCTGTCCGTGCGCGAGAACATCCTGTTCGGCCTGAAGGTGCGCCGCGAGCCGACGCGCGACCACGAACGCCGGCTGCAGCGCGTGGCGGCGCTGCTGGGCCTGCAGGCCCTGCTCGACCGCAAGCCGTCCCAGCTCTCGGGGGGCCAGCAGCAGCGCGTGGCCCTGGGCCGCGCGGTCATTTCCGAGGCGCCCGTGTGCCTCATGGACGAGCCGCTCTCCAACCTCGATGCGCAACTGCGCCACGACATGCGCCGCGAGATCCGCGCCCTGCAGCAGGAGCTCGGCATCACCATGGTCTACGTCACGCATGACCAGACCGAGGCCATGAGCATGGCCGACCAGGTGGTGCTGCTGCGCGCCGGCCGCATCGAGCAGCGCGACACCCCGGGCGGCCTGTATGCCCGTCCCGCCAGCATCTTCGCCGCCCGGTTCATCGGCACCCCGCCCATGAACGTGATCCCGCTGGCCCCGCTGAACGGCCAGATGGTCATTGCCGGCACCCATGGCCCTGCCATCGGCGGCGCGCCGCAGGGCGCCGCAGCCCTGGGCCTGCGCCCCGAGCACCTCGCGCTGGACGACGCCGGCGTGCCGGCGCGGATCGAGAGCGTGGAGTATTTCGGCGCCGACTCGATCGCCGTGTGCCGCGTGGGCCAGGCGGCGGGCGTGGCAGTGCGCGTGCCCGGCCATCTCGGCGCCGCCGCGGGAGACCGCGTGGGCCTGGCCTGGCAGGCGCATCGACAGCATTTCTTCTCCGCCGATTCGGCGGCCCTTTGACCGCATCACCCTTCGGCACCGGACGCGCCGAGATCCACCAGAGGACTTCCCCATCATGCGACGCACCGTACTGAAAACCCTGGCCGCCGGCCTGGCCGGCTCCTTCCTGGCGCTGCCCGCCTACGCGCAGCAGCCTGTGGAAGTGGAGTTCTATTACCCGGTCGCCGTGGGCGGCCCCATCACCAAGATCGTCGACGACATGGTGGCGGAGTTCAACAAGGAGAACCCGGACGTGCGCGTCAAGCCCGTCTACGCCGGCTCCTACCAGGACTCCGTCGCCAAGGCCCTGACGGCCCTGCGCGGCGGCACGCCGCCCCAGCTGGCCGTGCTGCTGTCCACCGACATGTACACCCTGATCGACGAGGATGCCATCGTGCCGATCGACGGCCTGGCCAAGTCGGAGGAAGACCGCAAGTGGCTGGGCGGCTTCTACGACGCCTTCATGCAGAACAGCCGCACCGGCGGCCATGTGTGGGGCGTGCCGTTCCAGCGCTCGACCATCGTCATGTACTACAACAAGGATCTGTTCAAGCAGGCCGGCCTGGATCCCGAGCGCGCGCCGGGCACCTGGGACGAGCTGGTCGACGCGGCCAGGAAGCTCACCAAGAAGGATGCTTCCGGCAACGTGACGCAGTGGGGCGTGGAGATTCCGTCGGGCGGCGCGTTCGCCTACTGGCTGTTCCAGGCCCTGACCACCCCCAATGACGCCATCCTCATGAACGAGGCGGGCAACGAGGTGTACCTGGACAAGCCCGCCGTGATCGAGGCCGCGGAGTTCTGGCGCGACCTCTCGGCCAAGCACGGGGTGATGCCCGCCGGCACGATCGACTGGGGCACCACGCCCAAGGACTTCCTCGAGAAGAAGGCCGCCATCATCTGGACCACCACGGGCAACCTGACGAACATCCGCAAGAATGCCGACTTCCCCTTCGGCGTGGCGATGATGCCCAAGAGCAAGCGCGGGGGCAGCCCCACGGGCGGCGGCAACTTCTACATCTTCAAGGACGCCACGCCCGCGCAGCAGCAGGCCGCGCTGCGGTTTGCCAAGTGGGCCACCACGCCCGAGCGCGCCGCCGACTGGAGCATCGCCACCGGCTACGTGGCCGTCTCGCCTGCCGCCTGGGAAACCGAGCGCATGAAGCAGTACGCCAAGGAGGTCCCCGCCGCCACCGTGGCGCGCGACCAGCTGGAGGTCAGCGTGGCCGAGTTCTCCACGCATGAGAACCAGCGCGTCACCAAAGTGCTGAACGATGCGCTGCAGGCCGCCCTCACCGGCGCCAAGACGCCCGCGCAGGCGCTTGCCGACGCGCAGCGCGAGGCGGACCGCATCCTGCGGGCCTACAGGTAAGGGCATAGTCCAGGCATGGCCCGCTCCCTGCAGGCGGTATACGGCTGGCTGCTCGTGCTGCCGGCCGTCGTGCTGCTCGCCGCCTTCACCCACTATCCGGCGGTGGCCACGGTGTGGCACAGTTTTTTCTCGACGCCGCGCGGCAGCCGGCCGGCGCGCTACGTGGGCTGGGAGAACTACGCCCTGATGCGCGACGACCCGGTGTTCTGGCAGGCGCTGTGGAACAACCTGTGGTTCGCATTGGGCACCATCCCGACGTCCATCGGCCTGGCGCTGGCCATGGCGCTGTGGGTGAACGGCAGGCTGGCGGGGCGGGGCCTGCTGCGCATGGCGTACTTCACCCCCACCGTGCTGCCCATGGTGGCCGTGGCCAACATCTGGCTGTTCTTCTACACGCCGCAATACGGCCTGGTGGCCCAGGCGATGCAGGTCTTCGGCATGGCGGGCCCGAACTGGCTGGGCAGCCGCGAAACCGCCTTGCCCGCGCTGATGGTGGTCACGGTCTGGAAGGAAGCCGGCTTCTTCATGATCTTCTACCTGGCGGCACTGCAGGGCATCTCGCCCACGCTGCGCGAGGCTGCGCTGCTGGAGGGCGCGTCGCGCTGGCAGTACTTCGGCCGGGTGCTGTGGCCCCTGCTGATGCCCACCACGCTGTTCGTGCTGGTCAATGCGCTGATCAATGCCTTCCGGCTGGTGGACCACGTGGTCGTGATGACGCGCGGCGGCCCGGACAATGCCAGCACCCTGCTGCTGTACTACATCTACCAGGTGGGATTCAGCTTCTGGGACACGGCCTACGCCGCAACCCTCTCGGTGGTGCTGCTGGCCGCGCTGGCCCTGATCGCGCTGGTCAAGTTCCGCTGGCTCGACCGCAGGACCCATTACCAATGACGCGCAAGCTCGACACCTTCGGCGCCTGGCTGCTCGGCCTGCTGTGGATCCTGCCGCTGGCCTATGCGATGTGGGCGGCATTCCACCCGCCGGCCTATGCCACGCGCTTCGACCTGTTCGCGCCGCTCACGCTGGAGAACTTCGCGCGGGCCTGGCAGGCGGCGCCCTTCCCGCGCTACATGCTCAACACCTTCCTGCTGGTGACCATGGTGCTGGCGGCGCAGCTGGTGCTCTCCACGCTGGCCGGCTACGCTTTCGCGCGCCTGGCGTTCCGCGGCCGCGACCTGCTCTTCATGCTGGTCCTGCTGCAGCTCATGGTGATGCCGGACGTGCTGCTGGTGGAGAACTACCGCACCATGAGCTGGCTGGGCGTGCGCGACACCGTGTTCGCGGTGGGCCTGCCTTATTTCGCCTCCGCCTTCGGCATCTTCCTGCTGCGCCAGACCTTCAAGACCGTGCCGCGGGAGCTGGAGGAGGCTGCGCGCGTGGAAGGGGCGAGCCCCATGCAGGTGCTGTGGAAGGTGTACGTGCCGCTGGCCCGGCCGGTCTACGTGGCGTATGGGCTGGTATCGGTGAGCCACCACTGGAACAATTTCCTGTGGCCGCTGATCATCACCAACTCGGTGGAGTCGCGCCCGCTCACCGTGGGACTGCAGGTGTTCTCGTCGACCGACCAGGGCATAGACTGGTCGGTGATCACCGCCGCCACGCTGCTGTCGGCGGCGCCGCTGCTGGTGGCCTTCCTGCTGTTCCAGCGGCAGTTCGTGCAGTCGTTCATGCGGGCCGGGATCCGCTAGGGCCGCGGGTCAATAACCCACCGTAAGTCCGGGCAGGTCTACGGTGATGCGCGCCTTGCCCAGCGCCAGGGCGGCGTGTTCGGCGAATTCGCGCGCCTCCTTGGCATCGCCGCTGAGCGTGTCGTAGCCGAGCGCGTCGGCCACCCCCATGATCTTGTCGAGCAGGAGCACCTTGCCGCTGGGCCGCAGCGGTTCGCAGCCCAGGGTTTCCCAGGCGCCGTCGAACCAGTCGCGGGCGTTGGCGGCCCGCTGGGGGCCGGGCTCCACGTCGACGCTGAGGTCTACGGAGCGGCGGGCATCGAAAATGACGGTGATGTCGCTGCGCATCGGGGTCTCCTTGGTGTGGCTGCCGCAGGCGGCTGCCACAGTATGCCGCGCCGGCGCGCGCCAGATTGTCAGGGCTGCGACAAATGCCGGCGCTACCAGGCGCTGGCGGTTTCCCAGGTGACGTCCGCGCCGGCGGCCTGGGACTTCTTCAGCATGTCGAGCAGCGGGAAGGCGCGCTGGTGCAGCGATACCCTTTCCTCGACGGGATGCACCGGGGCCTTGTCGGGATCCTGTTCGTCCGGCGGCGGGGCGTCTTCGGCGCGGATGGCGCGCTCCAGCCCCTCGATCGCCGCGGCCAGCTGGTCGTGCTTGAATACGCCGCGCTCGGGAACCTGGCCGGTATACGGCTTGCCGGCCGCGCTCAGCAGCGGCTTGGCATCGTCGGCACGCATGAGGACCTCGGCCGCGGCCTTGGAATGGAAGGTGATCAGCATGGCTTGTCTCCTGTGGGTCTGCATACACTAACGCAAGGGCCGGCCAAGTGCCAAGCCGTCTGCGCCGGCAGGGGCGCAGCAGCGATTCACGCTATGATCTAGGGGCTTTTCCACGCGGCTTCCCCGTGCGAGCCCGCTGCGGCCCGCGGGCCCGCCCTCCGTGCTGCCGCGCCCGGCCCCGATTACCGATACTGCTTCCGATAGCCCATGCTCCCCGAGCAACAACAACAACTCGTTTCCCTCATCCAGGCCGCGGTCGCGCGCTGCCTGCCGGACGCCCGGCCGAACGTCCAGCTCGAGCGTCCCAAGGTGGCCGCGCATGGCGACGTCGCCTCCAATGTGGCCATGCAGCTGGCCAAGCCGGCCGGCCGCAACCCGCGCGAACTGGCCCAGCAGGTGGTCGATGCGCTGATGGCCGAGCCGCAGGCGCAGGCCCTGCTCGAGAGCGCCGAGATTGCCGGCCCGGGCTTCATCAATTTCCGCCTCGCCCCCGCCGCCCGGCAGGCGGTGGTGGCCGCGGTGGAGCAGCAGGGCGGCCGCTATGGCCACGCAGCCCGCCGCAACGAGAAAGTGCTGGTGGAATTCGTCTCGGCCAACCCCACGGGCCCGCTGCATGTGGGCCACGCCCGCCAGGCGGCGCTGGGCGACGCCATCTGCAGGCTGTACGAGGCCAGCGGCTGGGACGTCACGCGCGAGTTCTACTACAACGACGCCGGCAACCAGATCCAGAACCTGGCGATCAGCGTGCAGGCGCGCGCCCGGGGCATCGGCACCGACGCGCCCGAGTGGCCGGCAGACGGCTACAAGGGCGACTACATCCTCGACATCGCCAACGACTACGTTGCCCGCAAGTCCGTGCAGGCGGCCGATGGCGAGCCGGTGCAGGCCAGCGGCAACCTCGACGACCTCGACGACATCCGCGCCTTCGCGGTGGCCTACCTGCGCCGCGAACAGGACCTGGACCTGCAGGCCTTCGGCCTGGCGTTCGACAACTTCTTCCTCGAGAGCTCGCTCTATACGTCGGGGCGTGTCGACGAAACCGTCCGGACCCTCATCGCCAAGGGCCACACCTACGAGAAGGACGGCGCCCTGTGGCTGCGCACCACCGAGCTCGGCACGGGCGACGACAAAGACCGCGTGATGCGCAAGAGCGAGGGCGGCTATACCTACTTCGTGCCCGACGTGGCGTATCACAAGGCCAAATGGGAGCGCGGCTTCCATCGCGCCGTGAACATCCAGGGCAGCGACCACCATGGCACCGTCGCGCGGGTGCGCGCCGGCCTGCAGGGCCTGGAAGCCGGGATCCCCAAGGATTTCCCGGCCTACGTGCTGCACAAGATGGTCAAGGTGATGCGCGGCGGCGAGGAGGTGAAGATCTCCAAGCGGGCCGGCAGCTACGTCACCATGCGCGACCTGATCGACTGGGTGGGCCGCGACGCGGTGCGCTACTTCCTGATCCAGCGGCGCGCCGATACCGAGTTCGTCTTCGACATCGACCTGGCGCTGTCCCGGAGCGACGAGAACCCGGTCTACTACATCCAGTACGCGCATGCCCGCATCTGCTCCATGATCGCCAACGCCGGCGCGCCGGACGCCGCCATCGCGGGCGCCGACGCGGCCCTGCTGGTGGCGCCTTCCGAATTCGCGCTGATGCAGCGCCTGGCGGAGTTCCCGCAGATGGTGGCGCAGGCCGCCCAGGAGCTGGCCCCGCACCAGGTGGCATTCTGGCTGCGCGACTGCGCCTCGGACTTCCATGCCTGGTACAACGCCGAGCGCGTGCTGGTCGACGACGAGGCGCTCAAGTTCGCGCGCCTGCGCCTGGCCTCGGCCACCCGCCAGGTGCTGGCCAATGGCCTGGCGCTGCTGGGCGTGTCGGCGCCCGAGCGCATGTAGACCCTGCATGGATCCGCATGGCCACCAAGCGTAAAACCTCCCGTAGTTCCAAAGAGCGCGGCAGCACCCTCTACGGCGTGCTGGCCGGACTGCTGATCGGCCTGGTCGTGGCGGCTGCCGTGGCGTTCTACGTCACCCAGGCGCCCATGCCGTTCGTCGACCGCGCCACGCGCACTCCCGACGAAGCGGCGCTGCCCGACCCGCGGCAGGCGCCCGATCCCAACCAGGGCCTGTACGGGCGCGACGGCCCCGCCGGCACGCCGCCGACCGGCCCCACTGCCACGGCGCCGACCCCGCTGCCCGACGGCCCGGGCAAGCCCGCCGGGCCGCCGGACGATCTCGGCGCCCTGATCGCCACCCTGCCCTCGGGCGACGCCCCGGCGCCGGTGGCGCCCGCCCCGCCCGCCGCCAAGCCGGCCGCTCCGGCGGTGCAGCCGCCGGCCGCCGGCGGCACGTATTTCCTGCAGGTCGGCGCCTACCGGGTGCTCAAGGACGCCGAGTCGCTGCGCGCCCGCATCATCCTGCTCGGCCTGCCCGTAACCGTGCAGCGCGCCGAGGTGAACGGCGTGCAGATCAACCGCGTGCGCGTCGGCCCCTACGCCCGCCTCGACGACATGAACCGCGCGCGCAGCAGGCTGGGCGAGAACAAGATCGAGTCCACGGTGGTCCGGCAATAGGCCGCGCCGGCCCCGGCCCAAGGAACTTCCATGCATGCCCTCGGGTCTGTAAACCCCGCGATCCGCAACCTCTTTCATTAGGAAAACGAACGATGTCGTCTACTCCGTTCCTCCGCCTGCTGGCCGCTGCCGCGCTCGCCGCCACGAGCCTTTTCGCGCCGCTCGGCCATGCCCAGGGCTCGCAGCAGTACCAGGCCATCAATCCGCCGCTGCCTTCGGACACCCCGGGCAAGATAGAGGTGCTGGAATTCTTTGCCTATACCTGCCCCCACTGCGCGGCCATCGAGCCCATGGTCGAAGAGTGGGCCAAGACCGCCCCGTCCGACGTGGTGCTCAAGCAGGTGCCGATCGCGTTCAATGCCGGCATGAAGCCCTTGCAGCAGCTGTACTATGCGCTGCACGCCATGGGCCGCGGCGACCTGCATCCCAAGGTGTTCGCCGCCATCCACACCGAGCGCAAGCGCCTTTTCACCAAGGATGCGATGATCGACTGGGTGGCCGAGCAGGGCGTGGACCGCGCCAAGTTCGAGGCGGTGTTCGATTCGTTCAGCGTGCAGAGCCAGGTCCAGCGCGCCGACCAGCTGGCGCAGGCCTACCGCATCGATGGCACGCCCGCCTTCACCGTGGGCGGCAAGTTCCTGACGTCGCCCGTGCTGGCCGGCAACAGCTACGAAGGCGCCATCAAGGAAGTGGACCGCCTGATCCCCATGGCGCGCCAGCAGTAGCCGCGCGGATCGGGGCCCGCCGCCAGCGCGGCGCCGGGGCAGGCCCTCCCTGGCGACCGTCAGGCCGTTCGCGGGTCAGGCGGATACCGTCCGGGCCCGCTCCAGCGCCTGGGCGAGGTCGGCGATCACGTCGTCGGGCGATTCCAGGCCGATGTGCAGGCGCACCAGGGCCAGGTCGCCTTCCTGCCAGTAGCGGTGGCGGCCCAGCTCTCCCGGGGTGACGAGCTGCACCAGGCTCTCGAAGCCGCCCCACGAGAAGCCGATGCCGAAAAGCGCCAGCGACTCCACGAAGCAGCGGGCTGCCGCGGGCGAAAGGCGCAGGGCCACGGCCAGCATGCCGTTGGAGCCGGTGCAGTCGCGCTGCCACAGCGCATGGCCCGGGTCCTGCGGCCAGGCGGGATGGTAGATGCGGGCCACCTCCGGACGCCGGGCCAGGAAATCGCACACCGCCTGCGCATGGCGCGCATGCTGGGCCATGCGGACCGGCATGGTGCGCACGCCGCGCAGCGCCAGCCAGGCATCGTCGGCGCTGACGGCATAGCCCATGGCGTAGTGGGTGCGGTTCAGGCGCTGCGCCACCTGGGCGTCGTTCGTCACCACCGCGCCCAGCATCAGGTCGGAGTGTCCGCCCACGTACTTGGTGCCCGCGATCACCGACACCTGGGCACCCAGCGCCAGCGGACGATAGATGTAGCCGGAGCCCCAGGTGTTGTCGGTGGCCAGCACCAGCCGGTGGCGCCGCGCGAAGTCGGCGAGGGCCGGGATGTCGAGCATCTGGAACAGCAGCGAGCCGGGCGATTCGACGTACAACAGGCGCGTATTGGGCCGCACCAGCGCGTCGAGGTCGTCGCCGGCCGAGAAATAGGTGATCTCGATGCCCATGCGCTCGAGCACCGCCGCCTGCAGCTCGTGCACCGGGCCGTAGACGCAGTCGGCCAGCAGGGCGTGATCGCCGGCGGAAAGCAGCGACAGCATCACCAGGGTGATGCCCGCCATGCCGGAAGGCGCCAGGTAGCAATGGGTGCCGCCCTCCAGTTGCTTGAACACGTCCTCCAGGGCTGCATGAGTGTCCATGCCGACCCGGCCATAGGTGACGCCGCGCTCGCCGGCGGCCTTGCGCCGCTGGGCATTCTCGAGCGCGGCGAGGTCGCGGAAGCGGACGGTGCTGGCGCGCTGCGAAGGCAGGTTCACCGGCGCGGCGCCGGTGTCGGGATGGTAGGGGGCGGTGCCCAGGTGCTGCAGCAGGGTGTCGATGTGCTTGGAAGTGTCGGCCATGGTCGGAGAGACGGGAACGGAAGGGGAAATCGGCGCCGCGGCGGCGGCCTCAACGGTCCACCCATTGCACCACGTCGGCGGGTGCCGCGCGGCGGGTGCGGTAGCGGTTGGCGGGATGGGCGGTGTCGGCGTATCCGAACGAGATGCCGCAGACGATGCGGCGGTCTGCGGGCAGGTCCAGTTCGCGGCGCAGCACCTCGGGGTACATCGCCAGGGAAGCCTGGGCCACGCTGTCGACGCCGCATGCGCGCGCGGCCAGCATGAAGCCGGACACGTAGGCGCCGCAATCGATGGCACCGTACACGCCCAGCGCCTCGTCGGTGCCGATGATGGCCACGTGCGGCGCGTCGAACAGCGCGAAATTGCGCAGCGCCTGCCGGCCGTAGGCGGCACGGTCGCCGCGCGCCACGCCCACGGCGTCGTACAGCTGGAAGCCCGATTCGCGGCGGCGCGCCAGATAGTCGCCGCGGTACTCGCGCGGGAACGGGAAGTCGGGCGTGGGCGGCTCGCCGCTCGTGGCGCGCCGGCACAGCGCCTCGCGCAGGCGCTGCGTGCCGGCGCCCGCGGTGATCGCCACTTCCCAGGGCTGGCAGTTGCACCACGAGGCCGTGCGCTGCGCCAGCGCCAGGATGCGCTCGATCACGGCGCGCTCCACGGGACGGGGCAGGAAGGCGCGGCAGCTGTAGCGGGCCTGCAGCAGCTCGGCGAGCAGCGCGGCCTCGCCGGGCGGGTGCGGATCGCGGGACATGGGCAGTCTCCGTTGCAGTGGCACCGGGGCGGCCCCGGCGGCGGTTTGAACGTATCATGCCATGTCGGCCCGTGCCGGGCCTCGCAAGCCGACCGTCATGCCGTCTTTCGATACGCTGCTCGCCTTCTTCGGAATCGCCGTCCTGCTGGCGCTCACGCCCGGCCCGGACAACCTCTTCGTGCTGATGCAGTCGGCCGTCTGGGGCCGGGGCGCGGGCATGCTGGTGGTGCTGGGCCTGTGCACCGGCCTGGTCGGGCACACCCTGGCCGTGGCGGTGGGCCTGGCGGCGGTGTTCGCCGCTTCGCCGGCGGCCTTCACCGTGCTCAAGCTGGCCGGCGCCGCCTACCTGGCCTGGCTGGCGTGGCAGGCCTGGCGGGCGCCCGCAACGGATGGCGCCGGCCAGGCGCCCGCGCCGCTGTCGCGCCTGGCGCTGTACCGGCGCGGCATCATCATGAACCTCACCAATCCCAAGGTGCTGCTGTTCTTCTTCGCGTTCCTGCCGCAGTTCACCCGGCCCGGCGCGGGCCCCCTGGGCCTGCAGATCGCCGTGCTGGGCCTGCTCTTCATCCTGGCCACGCTGCTGGTGTTCGGTGCCATCGCACTGGCTTCCGGCGCGGCCGGGCACCTGCTGCGGCGCTCGCCCGGCGCCCGCCTCTGGCTCAACCGCCTGTCGGCCCTGGTGTTCGTGGGCCTGGCCCTGCGCCTGGCCAGCGCCACACGCTGAGCCGCGCGCGCGGCCCCGCAGCGCGCTTCAGGCCGCCACGAAGCGCACCACGCCGTCGTCGCCGGTGCTGCGTGTGAGCTTGCCGTCGAAGTACAGCGCGTGCAGGTGGGCCAGGGCCTCGCCCATGGCGAAGGTGAGCTGGTGCAGGTCCAGCTGGCGCCGGAACAGCACCGGGACGATGTCGGTGGTGGAGCGGGGCTGGGCGCAGGCCGCCAGCACCTCAGCCAGGCGGTCGGCATGGTGCTGGTGCTGCTGGGCGATGCGTTCGTGCAGGCCGCGGAACGGCCGGCCATGGGACGGCAGCACCAGGGTCTCGGCGGGCAGGCCGGCGTAGCGGTCCAGCGAGCGCAGGTACAGGGGCAGCGGATTGGACTCGGGCTCGTAGTCGAACACGCTGATGTTGGTGGAAATGCGCGGCAGCACCATGTCGCCCGAAATCAGCACGCGGTGCGCCGCGCTGTAGAGCGATACGTGCTCGGGAGCGTGGCCGTAGCCCACGACGACTTCCCAGTCGTGGCCCCCGATGCGTACCGCGTCGCCATGCAGCATGCGCACGTAGCGCGCCGGCATGGACGGCACCAGGTCGGGGTAATAGCCCGCGCGCTGGCGGATCTTCTCCTGGGCCTCGGGATCCGCCAGCCCGTGGCGCGCGAAATGCCGCACGGCCGCTTCGCCGTTGGGGCCGGCGCCGTCCTTGCGCGCCGACCACAGGCAGGCCAGGGCGTAGTCCGTCATGCTCATCCACAGCGGCGCCTCCCAGCGGCGGCACAGCCAGTCGGCCAGGCCGACGTGGTCGGGATGCATGTGGGTCACCAGCACGCGCAGCACCGGCAGGCCCTCCAGGGCGTGCTCGAACACCTGTTCCCACAGTTCCCGCACCGGCTCGCGCGAGACGCCGCAGTCGACGATGGTCCAGCCGTCGCGGCCGTCGACGTGATCGCGCAGCAGCCACACATTGATGTGATCCAGCGCGAAGGGCAAGGGCAGGCGCACCCATTTCACGCCCGGGGCCACCTCCAGGGCGCGGCCGGGTTCGGGCTGGGTGTCGCCCCAGGGATACTGCAACTGGTGTTCGTTGGGGTTCATGGCGTATTTCCCTGCTTGACGTGTGTATCCGGGCCATCATAATTTACGTTTACGTAAACTGCCAGTTCCGGTATGCCGCCTGCCACCTGGACCATTTCAGAACTCGCGCGCGAGTTCGAGGTCACGCCCCGCACCATACGTTTCTACGAAGACCAAGGCATCGTCAGCCCGGCTCGCGAGGGGCGCAACCGGGTCTACGGCGCGCGCGACCGCGCCCGCCTCAAGCTGGCGCTGCGCGGCAAGCGGCTGGGGCTGCAGTTGTCGGAGATCCGCACGCTGATCGACATGTACGACGGGCCGGGCGACACCGAGCCGCAATTGCGCGAATACCTGGGCGTGCTGGCCCGCCACCGCGCCGCGCTGGAGCAGCAGCGGCGCGACATCGAGGAGACGCTGGCCGAGATCGACGAGCAGGAGCGCCAGTGCCGCATGCTGCTGCAGCAGCATGCCTGACGCCTGGCCCGGCGGCCACCGTCGGCCCCGGGGGTGCTATTGCGCGTGGATCCCGGCTTGCTGGATCACCAGACGGTTGCGCTCGTAGTCGGCGCGCACCTGGCTTGCGAAATCCGGCCCGATGCCGGTGCCGGGCTGCAGGGCGTGCCTGCGCAAGGTCTCCTGGAACCTCGGGTCGGCCAGGGCCTCGGCCAGTTCCGACTGCACGGCGTTGACCACGTTGGCCGGCATGCCGGTGGGTGCGAACAGCCCGAAGTTGGAGTAGTACCGCACCTCGGGCATGCCCAGGTCGGCCATGGTCGGCACATCGGGCCAGGCCTCCAGGCGTTCCGGCGCCATCACGGCCAATGGCTTGAGCGTGCCGGCCCGCACGTGCGGCAGGGTGATGTCGGTGTTGACGACCAGCAGGTCGACCACGCCGCCCAGGCCGTCGAAGACCGCCTTGCTGCCGCCCTTGTAGGGCACCTGCAGCATGTCCAGGTCCAGCCTGCGGTTCAGGTGCGCCATGCCCACATGGGCCACCGAGCCGACGCCGGGCACGGCGTAGGCGAGCCTGCCGGGATAGCGGTGGACGTGGTCGACCAGGCCGGCGAAGTCCCGTACGTGCAGTGAGCGGGTGGCCAGGATGGCCACCGGCCCCACCGCCACGCTGGCCAGCGGCACCAGGTCGCGCAGCGGGTCGTAGGTTGTTTTCACCAGATGCGGGAAGATCACCAGCGGACTGGTGGCCGACAGCAGCAGGGTGGCCCCGTCGGGCCGGGCGCGCGCCACGGCGTCGGCGCCCAGGCTGCCGCCGGCTCCCGGCCGGTGCTCGATGATCACCGTGGTGCCGTGGGCCTCGCGCAGGATCTCGCCCAGCGTATGCCCCAGGATGTCGCTGGTGCCGCCCGCCGAGTAGGGCACCACCAGCGTCAGCGTCTTGCCCGGCCAGTCGGGCTGCGCCGGTGCCGCCGGCGTGGCCGCCCCCAGCAGCAGCGCGGTTGCCGCCGTCAGCAGGTGTCTGAGCTTGCTCATCGTCGCTCCGGTCGTGGGCTGATGAGGAACGCCGTTCCGCCAGGGCTGCGGCCGGTTGCGCTGCCAGCTTGCGGCGGCATGCCCGCCGCGATTCTCACATGCGCGGGCGGGGTTGTGTGCCATGCGTCATGGAAAACCCGGATCTGTTTTACGTTTACGTAAACGTAAAATGATTCCATATTTCCGGGCCGGCCGCCTTCGGGCATGATGGACCGCGTCGGCCGCGCGTGCGCAGGCCGGCGTTGCCCGCCGCTCATAATGCGAGCACTTACTATCACGGAGACTTCCATGAACCTTCCCGGGCTGGACTTTGATCTGGGCGCAGACCTGGACATGCTGCGCGACGCGGTGCGCGCCTTCGCACAGGCAGAGATCGCGCCGCGCGCGGCCGAGATCGACCGCACCGACCAGTTCCCCATGGACCTCTGGCGCAAGTTCGGCGAGCTCGGCGTGCTGGGCATGACGGTGGACGAGGCCTATGGCGGCACCAACATGGGCTACCTCGCCCACATGGTGGTCATGGAGGAAATCTCGCGCGCCAGCGCCTCCGTGGGCCTGTCCTATGGCGCGCATTCGAATCTCTGCGTCAACCAGATCCATCGCAACGGCACCGCCGCACAGAAAGAGCGCTACCTGCCCAAGCTGGTATCCGGCGAGCACGTGGGCGCGCTGGCCATGAGCGAGCCGGGCGCGGGATCCGACGTGGTCAGCATGAAGCTGCGCGCCGACAAGAAGGGCGACCGCTACGTGCTCAATGGCTCCAAGATGTGGATCACCAACGGGCCCGACGCCGATACGCTGGTGGTGTACGCCAAGACCGACCCGCAGGCGCACCAGCGCGGCATCACCGCCTTCCTGGTCGAAAAAGGATTCAAGGGCTTCTCGGTGGCGCAGAAGCTCGACAAGCTGGGCATGCGCGGCAGCCATACCGGGGAACTGGTGTTCCAGGACTGCGAAGTGCCCGAGGAGAACGTGCTGGGCGAGGTCGACGGCGGGGTCAAGGTGCTCATGAGCGGCCTGGACTACGAACGCGCGGTGCTGTCGGGCGGGCCGCTGGGCATCATGCAGGCCGTGATGGACGTGGTCGTGCCCTACGTGCACGACCGCCAGCAGTTCGGCCAGCCCATCGGCCAGTTCCAGCTCATCCAGGGCAAGCTGGCCGACATGTACGCCGCGCTGCAGGCCAGCAGGGCGTTCTGCTACGCCGTGGGCAAGAACCTCGACAGGCTGGGTGTGGGGCACGTGCGCCAGGTGCGCAAGGATTGCGCGGCGCTCATCCTGTATACCGCCGAAAAGGCCACCTGGATGGCCGGCGAAGGCGTGCAGATCCTGGGCGGCAACGGCTACATCAACGAGTACCCGGTGGGCCGCCTGTGGCGCGACGCCAAGCTCTACGAGATCGGCGCCGGCACCAGCGAGATCCGCCGCATGCTGATCGGCCGCGAGCTTTTCAACGAGACTGCCTGAGGCCCGGCCCATGTCCGCCGACGTCCTCTACATCGAGCCGCTGCCGGCCCCTGCGCCGCAGCCGCGGGATGTCGCGGGCCTGATCCTGGCCGGCTTCGAGCGGCACTATGCGCTGTTCCGCTACAGCGCGCAGCGGGCCAAGTCGCTGTTCGAATCCGGCGACTGGCACGGCATGCAGCGCCTGTCGCGCGAACGCATCGAGTACTACGACATGCGGGTGCGCGAGTGCGCCAGCCACATAGAAGGCGTGATGCGCCGCGGCGGCGCGGCCGCCGGGGCAGCCCCGCTCGACGAGGCGCAGACCGTCTTCTGGCAGGCGGTGCGCCAGGAATACGTGGCCCTGCTCGCGGGGCACCGGCAGCCGGAGTGCGCCGAGACTTTCTTCAATTCGGTGTCGTGCCGCGTGCTGCACCGCGACTACTTCCACAACGACTTCCTCTTCGTGCGGCCTGCCGTGGCCACCGACCACCTCGACAGCCGGCTGCCGGCGTACCGCGCCTACTATCCGCTGGCCGAAGGGCTGCGCGCGAGCCTGGCGCGCATGGTGGCCGATTTCGGCCTGGCCGCGCCCTACGCCGACCTCCCGCGCGACATCCGCCTGCTGGCGCGCAAGGGGGTGGCCCACCTGCGCGCCGCGCTGTCGCGGTTGGGCGGCCCCCGGCTGGCGGCCGACTGCCAGCTGCATGCGCTGGGATCGCTGTTCTTCCGCCAGACGGGCGCCTACATCGTGGGCCGCCTGGTCAACCAGGGCGCGGTGCACCCCTTCGCGGTGGCGCTGCGCCGCGATCCGGCCGGGCAGGTGACGCTCGACGCCCTGCTGCTGGGCGCCGACGATCTCAGCCGCCTGTTCAGCTTCACGCGCGCCTATTTCCTGGTCGACATGGAAACCCCGGCCGCCGTGGTGGACTTCCTGGGCAGCCTGCTGCCGGCCAAGCCCAAGGCCGAGCTCTATTCCATGCTGGGCCTGCAGAAGCAGGGCAAGACGCTGTTCTACCGCGACTTCCTGCGCCACCTCGAGCACTCGCACGATCGCTTCACGCGCGCCCCGGGCATACCCGGCATGGTGATGGCGGTGTTCACGCTGCCCTCGTATCCATACGTCTTCAAGCTCATCAAGGACGAGATCGAGAAGGACGGCATGGACCGCGCCACCGTGCAGCGCAAGTACCAGATGGTCAAGCGCCACGACCGCGTGGGCCGCATGGCCGACTCCTGGGAGTACACGCTGGTGGCCCTGCCGCGGGCACGCTTCGAACCCGCGCTGCTCGACGAGCTGCGCCGCGTGGCGCCCAGCCAGCTCGAAGAAGACGGCGACACCGTGGTGATCCGGCACGTGTACATCGAGCGGCGCATGATGCCGCTGAACCTGTACCTGCGCCGCGCCTCGGCCGCACAGCGCGCCCATGCCATGCGCGAATACGGGAACGCCATCCGCGAACTGGCGGCGGCCAACATCTTTCCGGGCGACATGCTGTACAAGAACTTCGGCGTCACCCGGCTGGGCCGCGTGGTGTTCTACGACTACGACGAGATCCAGCCCCTCACCGCCATGCACTTCCGGCGCATCCCGCCGGCGCCCAACGAGGAGGCGGAACTGGCGGGCGAACCCTGGTATGCGGTGGGTCCGGATGACGTGTTCCCCGAGGAATTCGCCCGCTTCCTTCTGGCCGATCCGGCCATGCGCGCCGATTTCCTGCGCCATCATGCGCCGCTGCTCGAGCCGCAGTGGTGGCAGGCCTGCCAGGCCCGCGTGGCGCAGGGGAAGGTGGAGGATTTTTTCCCTTACGATACCGACAGGCGGTTGCGCGCCGGCCCTGCCCGACTGCGCCGTGCCGGCACGACCGCGCCGTATCTGTCTTGATTTCCAGGAGCCTATCATGTCCGATCCCGTCGTCATCGTTTCCGTCGCCCGCACGCCCATGGGCGGCATGCTGGGCAGCCTGTCCAGCCTGGCCGCGCACGAACTCGGCTCGGTGGCCATCAAGGCCGCCGTCGAGCGCGCAGGCCTCAAGCCCGAGCAGGTCGACGAAGTCATCATGGGCAACGTGCTGCAGGCCGGGCAGGGCCAGGCGCCCGCGCGCCAGGCCGCCCTGGGCGCCGGCCTGCCCCTGGGCGTGTCGTGCACCACCATCCACAAGGTCTGCGGCTCGGGCCTGAAGGCCGCCATGTTCGGCCACGACCTGCTGCTGGCAGGCACGGCCCAGGTGGTGGTGGCCGGCGGCCAGGAAAGCATGAGCAATGCGCCCTACCTGATGCTCAAGGGCCGCCAGGGCTATCGCTACGGCCACGCCACCGTGTACGACCACATGGCGCTCGACGGCCTCGAAGACGCCTACGACCGCGGCAAGGCCATGGGCGTGTTCGCCGAGGACTGCGCCAGCAAGTACGAATTCTCGCGCGAGGCCCAGGACGCGTTCTCGCTGGAATCGCTGCGCCGCGCCCGCGCCGCCACCGAAGACGGCAGCTTCAAATGGGAGATCGCCCCCGTCACGGTGGCCGGCCGCAAGGGCGACACCGTGGTCGACATCGACGAGTCGCCCACCAAGGCCATGCCCGAGAAGATTCCCACCCTCAAGCCGGCCTTCAAGAAAGACGGCACCGTCACCGCGGCCAATTCCTCGTCCATCTCCGACGGCGCCGCGGCCATGGTGCTGATGCGCGCCTCCACCGCCGAGAAGCTCGGCGTCAAGCCGCTGGCGCGCATCGTGGCCCATGCCCAGCACTCGCAGGAACCGGCCTGGTTCACCACCGCGCCGGTGGGAGCGCTGAAGAACCTGTTCGGCAAGACGGGCTGGAAGGCCGAAGAGGTGGACCTGTATGAAATCAACGAAGCCTTTGCGGTGGTCACCATGGCCGCCATGAAGGATTTCGGCCTGCCCCACGAGAAGGTCAACGTGCATGGCGGCGCCACGGCGCTGGGCCATCCCATCGGCGCCTCCGGCGCGCGCCTGGTTGCCACGCTGGTCGGCGCCCTGCGCAAGACCGGCGGCAGCAAGGGCGTGGCCACGCTGTGCATCGGCGGCGGCGAAGCCGTGGCCATGGCCATCGAGATGCTGTAGGCCCCTCCCGCACCGGTGCCGGGCGCCATGGCGCCCGGCACCGGGAGGAGCCGCCGCAGGTCCGCAACACAAGCAACAAGGCTGCCTCGAGCGGCCGGAACGAGACAACGCGCTGACGCGCCCACACAGGACGACGGTTCATGCCACGCATCGAATCCCGCATCAATCCGCGCTCGCCCGAGCATGCGGAAAACGCGCGCGCCATGCAGGCGCTCATCGACGATCTGGCCCGGCGGCTGGCGCAGGTGGTGCAGGGCGGCAGCGAGGCGGCGCGCGCCAAGCATGTGGCGCGCGGCAAGCTGCTGCCGCGCGAGCGGGTCGAGCGCCTGGTGGATCCGGGCAGCCCCTTCCTGGAGCTGTCGCCGCTGGCCGCCTACGGCATGTACGATGACGAGGCGCCCGGGGCGGGCATCATCACCGGCATCGGCCGCATCGCCGGCACGGAATGCGTGATCGTCTGCAACGACGCCACGGTCAAGGGGGGCACCTATTACCCCATGACCGTCAAGAAACACCTGCGCGCCCAGGAAATCGCCGCCCAGAACCGCCTGCCCTGCGTCTACCTGGTGGATTCGGGCGGCGCCAACCTGCCCCGCCAGGACGAGGTCTTCCCCGACCGCGACCACTTCGGCCGCATCTTCTACAACCAGGCCGTGATGTCGTCGCAGGGCATCGCGCAGATCGCCGTGGTGATGGGTTCCTGCACGGCGGGCGGCGCCTACGTGCCGGCCATGAGCGACGAGTCCATCATCGTGCGCGAGCAGGGCACGATCTTCCTGGGCGGGCCGCCGCTGGTGAAGGCCGCCACCGGCGAGGTGGTCAGCGCCGAAGACCTGGGCGGCGGCGACGTGCACACGCGGCTGTCCGGGGTGGTGGACCACCTGGCCGCCAACGACCTGCACGCGCTGCAGCTGGCGCGCAATGCCGTGGCGCGCCTGAACCGGCAGAAGCCGCAGCCGCTGGCGCTGGCGCCGGTGCGCGAGCCCCACTACGACCCGGCCGAGCTCGACGGCATCATTCCGGCCGACACGCGCAAGCCCTACGACGTGCGCGAAGTGATCGCGCGCATCGTGGACGCTTCGGAATTCGACGAATTCAAGGCGCGCTTCGGCACCACCCTGGTCACGGGCTTCGCCCACATCCACGGCATGCCGGTGGGCATCGTCGCCAACAACGGCATCCTGTTCTCGGAGTCGGCGCAGAAGGGCGCGCACTTCATCGAGCTGTGTGCCCAGCGCAAGATCCCGCTGGTGTTCCTGCAGAACATCACGGGCTTCATGGTGGGCCGCAAGTACGAGAACGAGGGCATCGCCCGCCACGGCGCCAAGATGGTGACCGCAGTGGCCACCGCGGCCGTGCCGAAGTTCACCGTGATCATCGGCGGCTCGTTCGGCGCCGGCAACTACGGCATGTGCGGCCGCGCCTACTCGCCCCGCATGCTGTTCATGTGGCCCAACGCACGCATCTCCGTCATGGGCGGCGAGCAGGCGGCCAGCGTGCTGGCCACGGTGCGGCGCGACGGCATGCAGGCCAAGGGCCAGGACTGGAGCGCGGAAGAGGAGGAGGCCTTCAAGGCCCCCATCCGCAGCCAGTACGAGCGCGAGGGGCATCCCTATTACGCCACCGCCAGGCTCTGGGACGACGGCATCATCGCCCCCGCCGAGACGCGCCGCGTGCTGGGGCTGGCCTTGTCGGCCGCGCTCAATGCGCCCATCGACGACACCCGCTTCGGCGTCTTCCGCATGTAGGAATGCCGCAGGTGCCCCGCACCTCGCGATATTCCTCCAGGCATCCATCCATCAGGAGCTACCGTGTTCTCGACCTTGCTGATCGCCAACCGCGGTGAAATCGCCTGCCGCGTTGCCGCCACCGCCCGCCGCCTCGGAATCCGCACGGTGGCGGTGTACTCCGACGCCGACGCCGGCGCGCGCCACGTGGCGGCCTGCGACATGGCCGTGCGCATCGGCGGCGCCGAGCCGCGGGCCAGCTACCTGCGCGCCGAGGCCATACTCGAGGCGGCGCGCCAGACCGGTGCGCAGGCCATCCATCCGGGCTACGGCTTCCTGTCGGAGAACGAGGCGTTCGCCCGCGCGGTGGAACAGGCGGGCATGCGCTTCGTGGGCCCGCCCGCCTCGGCCATCGCCGCCATGGGCAGCAAGTCGGCCGCGAAGGCGCTCATGGAGACCGCAGGCGTGCCGCTGGTGCCCGGCTACCACGGCGAGAACCAGGACCCCGCCTTCCTGCAGGCGCAGGCCGACGCCATCGGTTACCCGGTGCTGATCAAGGCCAGCGCCGGCGGCGGCGGCAAGGGCATGCGGGTGGTGGAATCTTCCGCCGCCTTTGCCGAGTCGCTCGCCTCGTGCAAGCGCGAAGCCGCCTCCAGCTTCGGCGACGACCGCGTGCTGATCGAGCGCTACCTGCAGAAGCCGCGCCACATCGAGATCCAGGTATTCGCGGATACCCACGGCAATTGCGTATACCTGTTCGAGCGTGACTGCTCGGTGCAGCGGCGCCACCAGAAGGTCATCGAGGAGGCACCCGCGCCGGGCATGACGCCCGAGCGCCGCCGGGCCATGGGCGAGGCGGCCGTGGCCGCCGCCCGCGCGGTCGGCTACGTGGGCGCCGGCACGGTGGAGTTCATCGCCGAGCCCGACGGCCGCTTCTACTTCATGGAGATGAACACGCGCCTGCAGGTGGAGCATCCCGTCACCGAGATGATCACCGGCCACGACCTGGTGGCCTGGCAGCTGCAGGTGGCCGCCGGCCTGCCGCTGCCGGCCGGGCAGGACGCGTTGCGCATCGAAGGCCACGCCATCGAGGCGCGCATCTATGCCGAGAATCCGGACAGCGGCTTCCTGCCGTCCATCGGCACCCTGGCGCGCCTGGACCTGCCCCAGCATGTCGCCTTCACCCACGGCGCGGTGCGGGTGGACGGCGGCGTGCGGGCGGGCGACGCGATCACGCCCTATTACGATCCGATGATCGCCAAGCTCATCGTGCACGGCGCCGATCGCGACGAGGCGCGGCGCCTGATGCTGCAGGCGCTGGCGCAGACGCGCGTGGTGGGCGTGCAGACCAACGTGGCATTCCTGGCGCGCCTCATGCGCGACGAGGCCTTCGCGGCCGCCGACCTGGATACCGGCCTGATCGAACGCCGTCGCGCAACGCTGCTGCCGCCGCCCGCGGCGGCCGGCGCGGAGGTGCTGGCGCTGGCCACGGCGGCCGAGCTGGCCCGCCAGGGCCTGGCAGGTCCGGCGCCGGCGCCGGCGGCCGACCCCTGGGATGCGCGCGACGGCTGGCGGCTGGGCGGCCGCTATACGCAGCGCTTCGACTGGCGAGAGCACGGCGAGCTGCGCGGCGCCGTGCTCTCGCGCGACGGCGCCGGCTGGCAGCTCGATTGCGGCGCCGGCCCGCAGCCCTTCCACTGGTCCGGCGATGGCGCGGACGGATGGCGCGTGACGCTGGGCGGGCACGCGGCAACCGGCACCGTGGCGCTGCATGGCGATCGGGTGCATGTGTTCCGCGATGCGCTGGTGCATGTGCTGGAACGGCATGACGCCCTGGCGCACGCTGCCGACGACGCGCAGGCGCATGCCGGAGGGCTGGTGGCGCCCATGCCCGGGAAGATCATCGCCATTTCGGTCCGGCCCGGCGACGCCGTGTCCAGGGGCCAGCCCCTGCTGGTGATGGAGGCCATGAAGATGGAGCACACCATCTCGGCGCCGGCCGACGGCAAGGTGGAGTCGGTGTTCTACGGCGTGGGCGACCAGGTGGCCGAAGGCGCCGAACTGGTGGCCATCGCGGTGGAGGCGGCAGCCGCGGCCTGACGTACCCCGGTCTGACGTGCCCCGGCCTCGGGGCCCGGATGCCGGGGCTGCCTGGCGTACACGCGCAGCCGGTGTCCGTCGGGATCCAGGGCAACGAAGGTGTGGCCGAACGCCAGCGTGGTGGGCGGCTGCGCGATGGCCAGGCCGCGGCGCGTCCAGTGGGCGTGCAGCGCTTCCACGGCCTGCATGTCGGCCACCGGGAATACGATCTCCACCCCCGAGCCCCGGCTCTTCAGCAGCGGCGCGACGTCGTGCCGTGCCCAGAGCCCGAGCCTCAGGCCGGAGTCCAGGATGAACAGCGCGAAGTCGGGCGTGTTCTCGACCGGATCCCGGCCGAGCAGGCCGGCATAGAAGGCGGCGCTGGTCTGCGGCGCGTCGACGTAGAGGATGATGAAATCGGGATCGGACATGTCTGCGCTCCGTCGTGGTGATGTGCCGCTCGTGCATGGGCGGCTGACACGATGCTAGGCGCAGGCGCTGTCAGTTTCTGTCAGTGGCGCGGCGGCGGCTGCATGGCGGCGTTCTCAGCCTCGCGCCAGGCCTTGAGCAAGGCCTGCCGACGGCCAGGATAAGGCTGTCCGGTGAGCAGCAGGCCGGTGATGCGGTCCACGCGGAAATTGCGGAAGGCCTGGCGCAGTTCGCACCACGCCAGCACGATGAGGGCATGATCGAAGAAGCCCAGGGCGAAGGGCCAGATCGTCCGTGCGGACGGCGCCCCGTGCTGGTCGCGGTAATCGATCTCTACCTTGTGTTCGGCGCGTATGGCCTGGCGCAGCAGCGCCACCTGCGCTTCGTCGGTGGCCGCGGCGCTGCCGGGGCCGACCAGCAATGTGGAGGCATCGAGCGATTCGCGCAGCGCGTCGGGCAATACGGCTGCGATCTTGGCCAGCGCATTGCGCGCCGCCGTCGCCAGGCTGTCGCCGGCGCGGCGCGCCACCCAGCGCGACCCCAGCACCAGGGCCTCGATTTCTTCTTCGGAGAACATCAGGGGCGGCAGCACGAAGCCGGGGCGCAGCACATAGCCCATGCCCGGTTCGGCGTCGATGCTCGCACCCTGCGCCTGCAGGGTGGCGATGTCGCGATACAGGGTGCGCAGGCTGATGCCCAGCTGCGCGGCCAGCACCGCCCCGGGCACGGGGTACCGATGGCGGCGCAGGATCTGGATCAGGTCCAGCAGGCGCTGGGCGCGCGCCATGGCCCGTGGTGCAGCCTCAGCGCAGCGCGCCGATCAGGCCGTCGAGCTGCTCCAGCATGCGCGCCATTTCGGCCTGCGTGACGTTCAACGCCGGCATGAAGCGCAGCAGGTTGGGACGCGGGGCATTGAGCAGCAGGCCTTCGGGGTCGAGGCGGCGGGCGGCGTCGACGATGGCCGGGCCGTTGTCGCGGTCGAGCACCAGGGCGCGCAGCAGCCCCATGCCGCGCTCGCCGCCCAGGCCCCACTTGGCCGACAGGGCCAGCAGGCCGTCGGACAGCTGCTGGCTGCGTTCGCGCACGCCGTCCATGAAGCCTGCGGAGGCCAGCGTGTCGAACACGGCCACGCCCACCGCGGCCATGAGAGGGTTGCCGTTGTACGTGCCGCCCTGGTCGCCGTGGGCGAACACGCATACCGCCTGGCGCGCCAGCAGTGCGGCCAGCGGCACGCCGCCGCCGATGCCCTTGGCCAGGGTCATGATGTCGGGTTCGACGCCGAACTGCTGGTAGGCGAACATCGTGCCGGTGCGCCCCATGCCGGTCTGCACTTCGTCGACGATCAGCAGCAGGCCGTTCTCGTCGGCCAGGCGGCGCAGGCCCTGCATGAACGCCTGCGTGGCCGGGATCACGCCGCCCTCGCCCTGCACGGGCTCGAGCATGATCGCGACCGTCTGGTCGTCGATCAGGGCGCGCACCGAATCCAGGTTGTTCAGTTCGGCCTTGGGGAAGCCCTCGACCTGCGGGGCGAACATCTTGTCCCAGCCGGGCTTGCCCGAGGCCGACATGGTGGCCAGGGTGCGGCCATGGAAGCCGTGGTCCATGGTGATGATCTTGTATGCGCCCTTGCGGTTCACCTGGCCCCACTTGCGCGCCAGCTTGATCGCGCCTTCGTTGGCTTCGGCGCCGCTGTTGGCGAAGAACACGCGGTCGAAGCACGAGGCGCCGGTGAGGCGCTGCGCCAGCTCGATCGAGGGAATGTTGTAGAAGGCCGGCGACGGGTTCATCAGCACCGCTGCCTGTTCGGTGAGCGCGCGCTGCATCTCGGGCGCGCAGTGGCCCAGGGTATTGACGGCCCAGCCCTGCACGAAGTCCAGGTATCGCTTCCCGGCGTGATCCTCCAGCCACGAGCCCTGGCCTCGCACGAACACGAGGTCCGGGCGGGCGGTGATCTCCATGAGGGCATTGACATTGAACTGGCTGAATTCCATGGCGGTTCCTGCGGAAGGATGAAGGGCAAGAGAAGCTAGGGCGGATCACCGCTAGCGGGCGCGAATGCGGAAATTTAGCACCCTCCGGTAATGTTATCGTGTTGCCCGACCACAAAAAACGGCATGGCGGCGGCCCACAAGGCCATCCGACCGAGCCAGCCCCGGCGGGTCCGAACCGGCGCCCCGCCCCGAGACCCTTCCTTTTCGAGTACTGCCAAGATGAAACGCCTCCTCCGCGGCCTGGGCGCCGGCCTGCTGCTGGCCGTCAGCCTGAACGCCCATGCCGATTTTCCCGAACGCGCCCTGCGCCTGATCGTGCCGTTCCCGCCCGGCCAGGCCACCGACATCTTTGCCCGCGCGCTGGCCGAGCGCCTGGGTACGGCGCTGAAGCAGCCGGTCGTGGTGGAGAACCGCGCCGGCGCCGGCAGCAATATCGGCATGGAGCAGGCCGCCCGGGCCCCCGCCGACGGCTATACCCTGGTGGTGGCCGGCAGCGCCGCGGCCGTGAACCAGACCCTCTACAAGAACGTCGGCTATCGGCTCACCGAGGATTTCGCGCCCGTGTCCGGCGTGTTCTCCGTGCCCCTGGTGTTCCTCGCCACCCCGGCCTCGGGGATTGCCAGCCTGCAGGAGCTGGTGCAGCAGGCGCGGGCCCGGCCCGACGAACTGGCCTATGCCAGCGCCGGCATAGGCGGGACCCAGCACCTGTCGGCCGAGATGTTCAAGGCCGCCGCCGGCATCGAGATCCGGCACATCCCCTACAAGGGCAGCGGGCCGGCCCAGGCCGATTTCCTGGGCCACCAGGTGCCGCTGATGGTGGACTCGGTGACTGCCGCGCTGCCGCACATCCGCACGGGCAAGGCCGTGCCGCTGGCCGTCACCACCGCCGGCAGGCTGGCGCAGCTGCCGCAGGTGCCCACCGTGGCCGAGTCGGGCTATCCCGGCTTCGAGGCGATCGGCTGGGCCGCCGTGCTGGCGCCGCGCGGCACGCCGCCGGAAACGGTTGCGGTGCTGAACCGCCATATCGTGCAGGTGCTGGAGCGACCCGACATGCGGGATTTCCTGCGCGACCGGGGCGCCGAACCCATGCCGTCCTCGCCGGAGGACACCGCCGCCTTCATCGGCCGCGAAGTGGCCAAATGGGGCGAGGCGGTACGCCGCTCCGGAGCCCAGGTGGATTGAATCCCGTTCCCCGGGCAGGCCCCGGGGCGGGGGCGGGGGCGGGGCGTCGCGGCATGGTTATTGCTTATCTCCTGCGATCGCTTCGAAAGATGTACGCGCGATCCCTCTATTTCACGTCATCTTTCGGTAATCCGCATGAACGCCACCCAGAATGTCGCCGCGCTTTCCCAGCGCATCGACCACATCACCTCCAGCAAGATCCGCGACATCCGCGAGATCACGCTGGAGACCCGCCTCCTCAGCCTGAACGCCGCCATCGAGGCCTCCCACGTCGGCGAAGCCGGCCGCAGCTTCGCCGTGGTGGCCGGGCGGGTGCGCGAAGTCTCCGACCGCATCGAAATGCTGGCCGGCGAACTCCAGGCCGAGTTGCGCGACATCGGCGTGCACATGCAGCAGGCGCTGCGGCGCGCGCGCGGCCAGCGCCTGGCCGACCTCGCGCTCAACGTCATCGAGACCATCGACCGCAATCTCTATGAGCGCACCTGCGACGTGCGCTGGTGGGCCACGGAAGCCGCGGTCCAGGAGGCCGCCGCCGAACCGCATCCGCGCACCGCCGCCAGCGCGCGCCGGCGGCTCGGGGTGATTCTCGATACCTATACCGTCTACCTGGACATCTGGGTCATCGACCCCGCCGGCAAGGTCCTGTGCAACGGGCGCCCCGATGCCTATCCCGGCGTGGCGGGGCACGACGTGTCGGGCCAGCGGTGGTTCCGCGAAGCCCTGGCCGGACGCGGGCTGGAAGCCTATGCCGCCGGCGACGTGCAGCCGGTGGCGCCGCTCGACGACGCCCCTTGCGCCATCTATGCCGCCGCCATCCATGCCGATCCGGCTGCGCAGGACACGCCGCGCGGCGTGCTGGCGGTGTTCTTCGACTGGCGCAAGCAGGCAGCCGCGGTGGTCGACGGGATACGCCTGTCGGAAGACGAGGCGGCCACCGTACGCTGCATGGTGGTGGATGCGCGCCAGCGCGTGATCGCCGCGAGCGGCGACGACGCCCCGGCCGCATTCCCGCTGCCCGCCACGCAGGACAGCGGATTCTTCTCCGACGGCGAGATGCTGGTGGGTTATGCCCGCACGCCGGGCTACGAAACCTATCGCGGGCTGGGCTGGTATGGCGTGGTGATAGACCGCGCAGGGTGAGCCGGGGCGGTGCATACCGCCCCATTGTGGGGCGGCATGGCGCCGTCGTGGTGCGCGCCGGGCGTGCGAGCTGCGGCATTGCCCCGGGCCGCAGCTCGCACACAGATGGCATGGAACTTGCTCCGGTCTATTTTGTATACCGATATCGTGTGCAAAGTCCTACACAGCGCCGTCCGGCGCGGGAGAGAACCATGAAACGTCGCATCGCCCTGCTGTCCCTGCTCGGCGCCGCCGCCCTGCTGTCCGCGCCGCTCGTCCATGCCGACGCGCTGGCCGACATCCAGAAGGCCGGCGTCATCAAGATCGCCGTGCCCCAGGACTTCCCGCCTTTCGGCTCGGTCGGCGCCGACATGAAGCCGGTGGGCTACGACATCGACACCGCGCTGCTGATCGGCAAGAAGCTCGGCGCCAAGGTCGAGCTCGTGCCCGTCACCAGCGCCAACCGCATCCCGTACCTGCAGACGGGCAAGGTCGACCTGGTGATCTCCAGCCTCGGCAAGAACCCCGAGCGCGAAAAGGCCATCGACTTCTCCGACGCCTACGCGCCCTTCTTCAATGGCGTGTTCGGCCCGGCCGACATGCCGGTGAAGGGCGCGGCCGACCTGGCCGGCAAGACCATCGGCGTCACGCGCGGGTCGGTCGAAGACATCGAGCTTTCCAAGATCGCGCCGGCCGAGGCCACCATCAAGCGCTACGAAGACAACAACGGCACCATCACCGCGTTCCTGTCCGGGCAGGTGCAGCTGGTGGCCACGGGCAACGTCGTGGCTGCCGCCATCCTGGCCCGGAACCCGGCCAAGAAGCCCGAGACGAAGTTCCTCATCAAGAACTCGCCCTGCTATGTGGGCCTGAACAAGAACGAACCGCAGCTGCTGGCCCGGGTCAACGCCATCCTGGCCGAGTCCAAGAAGGACGGCAGCCTGGGCGCCGTGGCCGAAAAGTGGCTGGGCGCGCCGCTGCCCGCGGACCTGTAGCCCCGGCACGGCCGGCATGGGCTATCAGTTCGACTTCGCCGCGGTCTTCGGCTATGGGCCCGTCCTGCTGAAGGGGGTGGGCATCACGCTGCTGCTCATCGCCTTCGGCGCCGTGGTCGGGGTGGCCGTAGGCATCTTCTGCGCCTGGGCGCGCACGCAGGGCCCGGGCTGGGTGCGCCCGCCCGTGGCCGCCTACGTCGAGCTGGTTCGCAACACGCCGTTCCTGATCCAGCTTTTCTTCATCTTCTTCGGCCTGCCGTCGCTGGGCGTGCGCATGGACGAACTCAGCGCCGCCTGCCTGGCCATGGCGCTGAACCTGGGCGCCTACAGCGCGGAGATCATCCGCGCCGGCATCGACGCCACGCCCCGCGGCCAGTATGAAGCCGGGCTCAGCCTGGCCATGAGCCGCCTGCAGGTATTCCGCCACGTCGTGCTGATGCCGGCGCTCACGCGCGTGTGGCCGGCGCTGTCGTCGCAGGTCGTGATCGTGATGCTGGGTTCGGCCGTGTGTTCGCAGATCGCCGCCGAGGAACTCACCTTCGCCGCGAACTTCATCCAGTCGCGCAACTTCCGCGCCTTCGAGGTGTACTTCGTCACCACGGGCATATACCTGGTGCTGGCGCTTGCGCTGCGGCAGCTGCTGCGCATGCTGGGCCGGCACCTCTTCCGGAGCGTGCGTCCATGATCAGCTTCACGCTCTGGGACATCGTGCGCAACCTGCTGCTCGCCACGCGCTGGACGGTGGTCCTGTCGCTGGTGGCGTTCGCCGGGGGCGCCCTGCTGGGCCTCGTCGTGCTGTTCCTGCGCACATCCAGGATCCCGCTGCTGCGGCGCCTCAGCTGGGCCTACATCGAGCTGTTCCAGGGCACGCCGCTGCTCATGCAGCTGTTCCTGGCGTTCTTCGGCCTGTCGCTGCTGGGCATCGAAGTGCCGGCCTGGCTGGCCGCGGGCATGGCGCTGGTGCTGTGGTCGGCGGCCTTCCTGGCGGAAATCTGGCGCGGTTGCGTCGAGGCCATCCCGCGCGGCCAATGGGAAGCCTCGGCCAGCCTGGCCATGGGCTACGTGCAGCAGATGCGCCACGTGGTGCTGCCGCAGGCCGCGCGCATCGCGGTCGCGCCCACCGTGGGCTTCGCGGTGCAGATCGTCAAGGGTACGGCGCTCACGTCCATCATCGGCTTCACCGAGTTGTCCAAGGCCAGCACCATCATCACCAACGCCACGTTCCAACCCTTCACCGTCTATGCCTGCGCCGCGCTGATCTACTTCGCGCTGTGCTGGCCCTTGTCGCGCCTCAGCCTGCGGCTGGAAAGGAAGTTGCATGCCTCTCATCGCACTTGAAGACGTACGCAAGCGCTACGGCGACAACGAAGTGCTCAAGGGCGTCACCCTGCGGGTCGAGCCCGGGGAAGTGATCGCCATCATCGGCAAGAGCGGGTCGGGCAAGAGCACCTTGCTGCGCTGTATCAACGGCCTGGAAACCATAGACTCGGGCGCCGTGATGGTGGCCGACGCCAAGCTCGTGCCCGACGACCTGCACCTGCGGGCGCTGCGCCTGAAGGTGGGCATGATCTTCCAGCAGTTCAACCTGTTTCCCCATCTCACGGCGGGGCGCAACGTGATGCTCTCGCCCATCGTCGCCAAGCGCATGCCCGAAGCCGAGGCGGAGGCGCTTGCGCGCGCCATGCTCGAGCGCGTGGGGCTGGGGCACCGCTTCGATGCCTGGCCCGCCGAGCTCTCCGGCGGCCAGCAGCAGCGCGTGGCGATCGCCCGCGCGCTGGCCATGCAGCCCATGGCCCTGTTGTGCGACGAGATCACTTCCGCCCTGGATCCGGAGCTGGTCAACGAAGTGCTGGCGGTGGTGCGCGAACTCGCGGCCGACGGCATGACGCTGCTGATGGTGACCCACGAGATGCGCTTCGCCCGCGAGGTCTGCGACCGCGTGGTCTTCATGCACCAGGGCCGCATCCACGAATCGGGTCCGCCCGAAGCGGTGTTCGCCCAGCCCCGCACCGCCGAACTGCGGCAGTTCCTGGGCATGCTGTAGGCCTCGGGCTGCGCGGGCCGGCCCCTCACCGGCTCAGGCCGCGCGCGGCGATGGGCCAGACGTCCACCACGGTGTCGTCCCGATACACGACCAGTTCGTCGTGCAGATTGAAGGTCGGGTCCACGTGCGAGGGAACCAGTTTCAGCATCTCGCCCGGCGCCGGGGCAGCCGCGCCGGCGTCGATGCGCAGCACGCCGTGCTCGTCGTTGGCGGCCACGTAGTGCACGCCGGCGCGGCCGTGCACGGCGGGCAGGCCGCATTCCACGGTGGTGGATTTCAGGCCGGCGTCCAGCACCGCGCGCCCGGGCGCGGCGGCGCTCATCACCCCGGACAGCAGGAACAGGCTGTGGCCGAAGGCCAGGGCGCCGTCCCAGGCATTGGCGCCGTAGTCGCCGTCCATGAAGGCATAGGAGCCCGGCTGCAGCTCGGTGTAGACGCCGCCCGGCGCGTCGAATTCGGCCGTGCCCGTGCCGCCGCCGGTGATCCGCTCGCAGGGCAGGCCGTTGGCGGCCAGCAGGGCGGCGCACGAGGCGGCGCGTCGGGCCGCCTGTGCGCAGGCGGCTGCCCGTTCGGCGCGGCTGCGCAGGTGCTGCGCCGCGCCGTGGTAGGCCTGCAGGCCCCCGAAGCGCAGCGCGGGCGCCGCCGCGATGCGGCGGGCCAGCGCGAGCGCGGCGTCCGCACCGGCCACGCCGCAGCGTCCCTGGCCCACATCAATCTCGACCAGCACAGTGAGGGCTGCGCCGGTGCGCTGCATGGCGGCGGACAGCGCATCGACGTTGGCGGCATCGTCCACGCACACGCTCATGGCGGCCATGCCCGCCAGCCGGGCCAGGAGTTCCACCTTGGCCGGGCCCACCACCTGGTTGCTGATGTGGATGTCGCGCACGCCCGCGGCCACGAACGGGACGGCTTCGCTCGCCTTCTGGCAGCATATGCCCGCCGCGCCCGATGCCAGCTGGCGCAGCGCGATCTCAGGGCATTTGTGCGCCTTGGCATGCGGCCGCAATGCCACGCCATGGCGATCGGCCCAGTCCTGCATGACGCGCAGATTGCGCTCGAACACGTCCAGGTCCAGTGCCAGCGCGGGCGTGTCCACCCGGGCCAGCGCATCGCCCGGCCGTGCCAGGGGAAAATCGGGAATCCGCATCGAAACTCCAGTGCACGGCAGCCGGCCCATAACCTGGTCTGCACGGGTCATAACAAAAATTCGGGTTTACCCCCAGGTAAACCATAGGCGGGTAAACGGTAGCGCAGGACGGCGTCGCGTGACAAAATTCCGAACCTGCAAAAAAGCACAACAACCAGCCCTCTCTTTTACCCGGAGAAGCTTCATGTCCCTCAAAAAGTGGATCAAGACCCTGGCCCTCGCAGCGGCCGTCGCCGGCGCCGCCACCTCGGCCCAGGCCCAGCAGTTCTTCCGCATCGGCACCGGCGGCACGGCCGGCACCTATTATCCCGTCGGCGGCGTCATCGCCAACGCCGTCTCCGAACCGGGCAAGCTGATCGCCACGGCCGTGGCGTCCAACGGCTCGGTGGCCAACATCAACGGCATCCTCGGCGGTTCGCTCGAGGCCGGCTTCACGCAGTCCGACGTGGCCTACTGGGCCTATAGCGGCACCGGCACCTTCGAGGGCAAGCCCAAGGCCGAGGGCCTGCGCCTGATCGCCACGCTGTATCCCGAAAGCATCCACCTGGTGGCACGCAAGGGTTCCGGCATCAAGTCGGTGGCAGACCTGAAGGGCAAGCGCGTTTCCATGGACGAGCCGGGCTCCGGCACCCTGGTCGACGTGCGCCTCATCCTGTCGGCCTACGGCATGTCCGACAAGGACATCAAGGCCGAGTACCTCAAGCCCAACCAGGCGGGCGACAAGCTCAAGGACGGCGGCCTCGACGCGTTCTTCTTCGTGGGCGGCGCACCCGCGGGCGCCATCGCCGAGCTGGCCTCCAGCGGCACCGGCATCGAGCTGGTGCCCCTGGTCGGACCGGAGATCGACAAGCTGCGCAGCCAGCAGCAGTTCTTCACGCCCGACACCATCGCCGCCAACACCTACCAGGGCATCGGCGAGATCAAGACCATCGCGGTCGCGGCCCAGCTGGTCACCTCCGACAAGATGTCCGAAGACGTCATCTACGGACTGACCAAGAAGCTGTACAGCGACGCCACCCGCAAGGTGCTCGACAGCGGCCACGCCAAGGGCAAGCTGATCACCGCCCAGAACGCGGTCACCGGTGCCGGCATCCCGTTCCATCCGGGCGCCGAGAAGTTCTACAAGGAAGCCGGTCTGCTGAAGTAAGGCAGGCCCGTCCGGCGCCGCGGGGCGATGGCCGGCGGCGCCGGGCCCGCACCGCCGGCCATCGCCCCGGGCGCCGCTTCGCCGCAGCCCCGGCGATTACACAGGCAGGCGCGAGTATCCCCGTATACTCGCGCTTTTTTGCCGGCCCGCGGCGATTCCGCCCGTCCGTGCCCGATCCTCCCGAATTCCCGGCCATGCAGATAGACCTCGAAAAAACCCAGCAGCTCGCGGAGAAATACGACTCCGAGATCCGCTTCCGTCCGCTGGACAAGATCGCCGCCGGCATCGTCTCGGTGCTGCTCGTGGCGCTGTCGATCTTCCATTACTACACGGCCGGTTTCGGCCTGCTGCGCGAAGCCACGCACCGCGGCGTGCACCTGGCCTTCGTGCTCAGCCTGATCTTCCTGGTCTTCGGCTTCAGCAAGGCGCACTACCAGCGCGAGCCGAAGTCCACCTGGTACGCCCCTGGCGGCGTGCCCCTGTACGACTGGATCATCGCCATCGCGCTGGCTTTCAGCGTGCTGTACATCCCGTACATCTTCGAAGACCTCGCGTTCCGCGTGGGCAATCCCATGCCCATGGACGTGGCAATGGGCACCATCCTCATCGTCGGCCTGCTCGAGGGCACGCGCCGCGCCATGGGATGGCCGCTGCCCATCATCGCCCTGGTCTTCATGGCCTACGCGGCCTTCGGCCAGCTGTTCCCGGGCCTGCTGCAGCATGCCGGCAACAGCTGGTCGCAGATCGTCAACCACATGTACCTCACCAGCCAGGGCATCTACGGGGTGGCGGTGGGCGTGGTGGCCACCTACGTGTTCCACTTCGTGCTGTTCGGCGTGCTGGCCACGCGCATAGGGCTGGGCCAGCTGTTCCTCGACACCGCCTCCGCCGTGGCCGGCCGCTATGCGGGCGGCCCGGCCAAGGTCTCGGTGTTCGGCTCGGCCATGTTCGGCATGCTGTCCGGGTCGTCGGTGGCCAACGCCGTCACGGTGGGTTCGCTCACCATTCCCGCCATGGTGCGCATCGGCTATCCGCGCCACTTCGCGGCTGGCGTGGAAGCCGCCTCCAGCACCGGCGGCCAGATCACGCCGCCCATCATGGGCGCGGCCGCCTTCCTGATGATCGAGTTCCTGGGCATCCCCTACCAGCAGATCGCCATCGCCGGCATCGTCCCCGCCTTCCTGTACTTCTTCGGCATGTTCATGCAGGTGCACTTCGAAGCCAAGCGCGAAGGCCTGCGAGGGCTCACCGAAGAGGAAATGCCGCGCCTGGGCGAATCCTTCAAGAAGCGCTGGCCCACGCTGCTGCCGCTGATCCTGCTGATCGGCGTGCTGGCCAGCGGACGCACGCCCTACCTGGCCGCCTTCGCCGGCATCACGGGCTGCATCCTGGTCGGCCTGCTGAACCCGGTGCAGCGCCTGCGCCTGCGCGACCTCTACGAAGCCTTCGAGACCGGCGCCAAGTACGCGCTGGCGGTGGGCGCGGCGGCCGGCACGGTGGGACTCATCATCGGCGTGGTCACGCTCACCGGCGTGGGCTTCAAGGTCTCGTACATCGTCATCTCGGCGGCCCAGGCCATGGCCGGCGGCGTGGCCCCCTTCGTGCCCGATTTCGTCGCCTCGACCCAGAGCCTCACGCTGATTGCCGCGCTGGTCATGACGGGCCTGGTCTGCATCCTGATGGGCTGCGGCATTCCCACCACCGCCAACTACATCATCATGGTGGCGGTGGCGGCGCCCACGCTGGTGCAGCTCGGCGTGCAGCCGATCGCGGCGCACTTCTTCGTGTTCTACTTCGGCATCCTGGCCGACATCACGCCTCCGGTTGCGCTGGCGGCGTATGCGGCGGCGGGCATGGCGGGCAGCGACCCCTTCAAGACCGGCAACACGGCGTTCCGCCTGGGCATCACCAAGCTCATCGTGCCCTTCGTGTTCGTCTTCTCGCCCTCGCTGCTGATCTCGGTGGAAGGATTCACCTGGTACGCGTTCGCCACCACCTTCGTGGGCTGCATGGTGGGCCTCACTCTGCTCTCCGCTGCCTTCTCGCGTTACATGCTGGTCGAGATGAAGTCCTGGGAGCGTTGGCTGTGCACCATCGGCGCGCTGCTCACCATCATGCCCGGCCTCACCAGCGGCCTCATCGGCCTGCTGGTGGCCTCGCCGGTGTTCGTGCACCAGTTCATGAACCGCGCGGGCCAGGCGCCCAAGCCGGCTTGAAGCGGCTGGCGGCGCGCACTGTTGCGCGCCGCCTACGAAAGTCCATGGGCTTGCCCGGCGGGCAGCCCATGCCGCATACGGTAGCCGCGGCAGGCTCCGGGGCAGCAAGTTGCCCCGGGTGACAAAACGGCGTAAAGTAAATTTACGCTTGCTGGTTTGCCGATATGCGGGCCGACTGTGCAAGCGGGCACTTTAACGCGCCATATGTTCGATATCCTGGTTTATCTGTTCGAGAACTACTACACGCCACAGGCGTGTCCCGCGGCCGATGTGCTGGCCAAGCGGCTCGCCGCCGCCGGTTTCGAGCATGAAGACATCGACGACGCGCTGGGCTGGCTCTACGGGCTGGCCGAAACCACCGAACGCTGCGTCGAACTGGCCCAGGCCCCGAGCACCGGGGTCCGCATCTACACCGATTCCGAATATCAGCAACTGGGCACCGAATCCATCGGCTTCATCGCCTTCCTGGAATCGGCGGGCGTACTACCCGCGCCGTTGCGCGAGATCGTCATCGACCGGGCCCTGGCGTCGCCCGAAACCCCGGTGTCGCTGTCGCGCATCAAGATCATCGCCCTGATGGTCCTGTGGAGCCAGGAAGCCGAGATCGACAACCTGGTGCTCGAAGAGCTGCTCGACGACGAGGGCGTGCGCCGCCTGCACTGATCCGTCCCCGTTCCTTGCGGGCCGGGGCGCGGCAGCCGGCGCAGGCCTGCTACCGCAATGCCTGCTTCCCCCATCCCATACGTCGGGCGCTTCGCGCCCAGTCCCAGCGGGCCGCTGCATGCGGGCTCGCTGGTGGCCGCGCTGGCCAGCTACCTGGACGCCCGAGCCCATGGCGGCCGCTGGCTGCTGCGCATCGAGGACGTGGACACGCCGCGCACCGTGGCCGGCGCGGCCGAGACGATCATGGCGCAGCTGCGGGCCTTGTCGCTGCACTGGGACGGCGAGGTCATGTGGCAGTCCCGGCGCGGCGACGCCTACCAGGCGGCCTTCGATGCGCTGGCCGCCCGCGGGCTGGTCTACCCCTGCGGCTGCACGCGCCGGGAAATCGCCGATTCGGCACGTTCCGCGCCGGGGGCCGATGGCGAGCGCCCGTATCCCGGCACCTGCCGGGCGGGGCTGCCTGCGGGCCGCCAGGCGCGCGCCTGGCGGCTGCGCGTGCCGCCGGGCACCGAGACCTTCCAGGATCGCTGGCTGGGCCCCCAGCAGCAGGACGTGGCCCAGGCCGTGGGCGATTTCGCGCTGCGCCGGGCGGACGGCCTGTGGGCCTACCAGCTCGCCGTCGTGGTCGACGATGCCGCGCAGGGCGTCACCGACGTGGTGCGCGGGGCCGATCTCCTGGGCTCCACCGCGCGCCAGCGCGTGCTGGGGCGCCTGCTGGGGCTGCCGCTGCCGCGCGTAATGCACGTGCCGCTGGTGGTGGACCCGGAATCGGGTCTGAAGCTGTCCAAGCAGAACGGCGCCCCGGCGCTCGACACGGCGCACCCGTTGCGCTGCCTGCAGCAGGCCTGGCGCGACCTCGGTTTCGGCCCCCTGGGCGCCGGGACGCCCGCCACCTTCCTGGAGCAGGCTGCGCTCGCGTGGCACGCCCGTTTCGGCGCAGCGGCGCAGCTTGCCGGGCGGGCGGAAGACGTCTAAACTTGTATTGATATCAATACAAGCAGAGGAGATGCTCATGCCGACCTTGTTGCGTCGCGCCGCCGGCGCGTTCGCGTTCGCCTTCACCACGCTCCTGCCGTTCGCGGTCCAGGCCCAGGGCAAGCCCGTCAAGCTGGTGGTGGGCGCGCCGCCCGGGGGAACCACCGACATCGTTGCGCGCGCCATCGGCCAGTCCATGAGCGATACGCTCAAGCGCACCGTGCTGGTCGAGAACCGGCCCGGCGCGGGCGGCAACATCGCCGCCGACTACGTGGCCAAGCAGAAGGACGACGACACGCTGCTGGTGTCGTTCACCAGTTTTTCCATCAATGCGTCGCTGTATCCCAGCCTGCCGTTCGATCCGATGCAGGACTTCACGCCCATCAGCATGCTGGCCAAGGTGCCCAGCGTGCTGGTCGTGCGCAAGGATTTCCCGGCCGCAGACATGGCGCAGCTGGTGGCCGAGGTGAAGGCGCATCCCGGCAAGTACACGATAGGCATAGGCGCGCTGGGTTCGTCGCTGCACATGGCGGGCGAGAGCATGAAGATGCTGTCCGGCATGGACATCCTCAACGTGCCGTACAAGGGCACCGCCCCCGCCATGAGCGACCTGCTCGGCGGCCAGGTCGACATGATGTTCGCCAGCGTGGTGACCGCGCTGCCCCAGGTCAAGGCCGGCGCGGTGCGCATCATGGGCGTGACCAGCACGGGGCGCCTGGCGCCGTTCCCGGACGTGCCGCCGATCGGCGATACCATCAAGGGATTCGAGTCCACCGCATGGTTCGCCCTGTTCGGCCCCGCCGGCATGGCGCCCGCGAAGCTGGCGGAGCTCAATGCCGCCGCCCGCAAGGCCGTGGCCACCGAGGCCTTCCGCAAGCTGATGGAGACCGACGCGGCCACGCCGGTCAGCAGCAGCCCCGAGGAGCTCGACAGCTTCGTGCGCGAGGATATCGCCCGCTACGCCGACGTGATCCGGCATACGGGTGCCACCGTGAACTGACAAGCCTGGAGAGCGCGTTGTCCGAGAACCCCCTGCCGCTGTATCACCGCGTCTACCTGCTGCTGAAGGAACGGCTGGCGGCCGGCGGCTATCCGCCCGACCAGCCCATGCCGGGGGAGAACGCGCTGGCCGCCGAATACGGCGTATCGCGGCTGACGGTGCGGCGCTCGCTCGAGGCGCTGGAGGCCGAAGGCTGGATACGGCGGCAGCAGGGGCGCGGCACCTATCCCGCGGAGCCGCCCGGCATGTCGGCGCCGCAGCAGGGCGCCGACATCGACGCGCTGATGACGCACCTGGCCATGATGGGCATGCAGACGCAGGTGCGTCTGCTGTCGCTCGAGGTCGAGCCGGCCTCGGCGGCGGTGGCGGCCCGGCTGGAACTGGCAGTGGGGGCGCCCGTGCACCGGGCGCTGCGCGTGCGCAGCTATGACGGCGTGCCGTTCTCGCTGCTGACCACCCACGTGCCCGATGCGATAGGCCGGCGCATCACGGCCGAGGACCTGGCCGCGCGGCCGCTGCTGGCCATTATGCGCGGCCTGGGCGTGCAGGTGGCGCGCGCCGAGCAGGCGCTTTCGGCCACGCTGGCCGATCCCGCCGCGGCGCAGGCGCTGGACGTGCCCGTGGGGTCGGCGCTGCTGCGGCTGCACCGGCTGGTGCGCGACGCCGACGGCACGCCGGTGGAATCGCTGCATGCGCTGTACCGGCCCGACCGATATGAATACCGCATGGACGTGCAGGCCCACGATACCCAGGGCGAACCCACCTGGGTGCCGGCCGCCATGCCTGCCCGCGATGCCGATGGAGGCCGCCATGCCAGCTGAAATGCCTGCCGCACCCCTGCCCCAGACCCTGGCCCAGAAGCTGCTGGCGGCCGCCAGCGGACGCAGCGAAGTCCGCATCGGCGAGATCGTCACCTGCAAGGTCGACCTCGCCATGTTCCATGATTCCAGCGGGCCGCGCCGGCTCAAGCCCATGCTGGAGTCGCTCGGCACCGGCATCTGGGACCGCTCGCGCATCGTCCTGGTCATGGACCACTACGTGCCGGCGGCCGACGACGAATCGCGCAACATCGTGCGCATCGCGCGCGACTGGGCCCGCGACCAGCGCCTTCCGCACGTCTACGACTCGGTGGGCATCTGCCACGTGGTCGTGCCCGAGCACGGCCACCTGCGTCCCGGCATGTTCTGCGTCGGCGGCGATTCGCATTCGCCCACGGGCGGCGCCTTCGGTGCATACATGTTCGGCGTGGGCAGCACCGAGATGCTGGGCGTGGTGGCCACCGGGGAGATCTGGGTGCGGGTTCCCGAGACCATTGCCATGGACTGGCAGGGCCGGCTGGCCGACGGCGTCACGGCCAAGGACATGGCCCTGCACATGATCGGCCGCTTCGGGATGAGCGGCGGCCGCTACCAGGCCATCGAGTTCTGCGGCGAAGCCGTGCGCGCGCTCTCCATGCAGGAGCGCATGACGCTGTCGAACATGTCGGCCGAACTGGGCTCGCAGGTGGGGCTGGTCGCGCCCGACGAGACCACGCGGGCCTACCTGCGGGAGGCCGGCGTGGCGCAGGCCGCCGATGCCGACTGGTCGCGCTGGCATACCGATCCGGGCGCGGCGCTGGAGCGGCACGTCTTCGACGCCGCTACGCTGGCGCCGCAGGTGGCTGCGCCGCACAGCCCCGCCAATGCCGCGCCGATCGCCGACTACCCGGCCACGCCGGTGCAGGCCGCCTACATCGGCGCCTGCACCGGCGCCAAGCTCGAAGACCTGCGCGCAGCCGCGCGGGTGCTGCGCGGCCGCCGCGTGGCTGCCGGCGTGAAGCTGATGGTGGCGCCCGCCAGCCAGCGCGACCAGGCCCGGGCCCGCGAAGAAGGCATCATGCAGGTCCTGGAAGAGGCCGGCGCGGAGGTGCTGCCTACGTCGTGCGGCGCCTGTTCCGGCTATGGCGGCGCGATCCCGGAGGGAGCCAACGTGGTGTCCACCACCGCGCGCAATTTCAAGGGGCGGATGGGGTCGGCCACGGCCCAGGTCTACCTGGCCTCGCCCTACACCACTGCGGCTTCCGCGCTGGCCGGCCGGCTGCTCGACCCCAGGGAGGTGCTGGCATGAAACATCCTGCGTCGTATCCCCATGGCGGGGCCGGATCCCCGGGCGGCGCGTCCGGACCGCATCGCGTGTGGCGCGTGGGCGACGACGTCGACACCGACCAGCTCGCGCCCGGCGCCTACATGAAGTTCGGCATCGACGAGATCGCGCGGCACTGCCTGGAGCGCGTCCGCCCCGATTTTGCTGCCGGCGTGAAACCCGGCGACGTGCTCGTGGGCGGCAGCGGCTTCGGCATCGGATCCTCGCGCGAGCAGGCCGCGGCGGCCCTGGTGGCGCTGGGCGTCCATGCCGTGGTGGCGCGCAGCTACAGCGGCCTCTTCTTCCGCAATGCCTTCAATCTGGGCCTGCTGCTGGTCACCTGCCCCGAGGCCGACGCGCTGCAGGAGGGCGATGCCATCCGCATCGACCTCGACGCCGGGCGCCTGCTGCTGTCCGACGGACGCACGCTGGCGTGCGAACCGATACCCGATTTCCTGCGCGACATGGTGGGCGCGGGCGGGCTGCTGCCGCTGCTGCGGCAGCGCCTGGCCGACGGCACGCTGGCGCGTCATCCCTTGTGAGCATCATGTCCGATTCCACGCTTGCCCATCGCCTTGCCCAGGGCCAGACCGTGCTCGCCGCCGGCGTGTACGACGCCCTCTCCGCCTTGATCGCCGAGCAGGCCGGCTTCGATACGCTCTACCTGTCGGGGGCCTCGATCGCCTACAGCCGGCTGGGGCGTTCCGACGTGGGCCTGACCACGTATACGGAAGTGGCCGAGACGCTGGCCTGCATCACCGAGCGCGTGCGCGCCGCGGTCATCGTCGATGGCGATACCGGCTTCGGCAACGCGCTGAATGTGCAGCGCACGGTGCGCGGCTTCGAGCGCGCCGGGGCATCCATGATCCAGCTCGAGGACCAGGCCTTTCCCAAGCGCTGCGGCCACCTGGCCGGCAAGCGCCTGGTCCCGGCCGACGAAATGTGCGGCAAGCTGAAGGCTGCGGTGGACGCCCGCCAGAGCCGGCAGACCCTGATACTCGCCCGTACCGACGCGGTGGCCGTGGAAGGCCTGGACGCGGCGCTGGAGCGCGCCGAGCGCTACCTGGAGTGCGGTGTGGATGCGCTGTTCATCGAGGCGCTGCGCAGCGGCGGGCAGATGGACGCCGCGTGCGGCCGTTTCGCGGCGCGCGTGCCCCTGCTGGCCAATATGGTGGAAGGCGGCCAGACCCCGGTGGAAAGCGCCGGCGAACTGTGGCAGCGCGGCTTTCGCATCGTGATCTTCCCGGGCGGGGCCGCGCGCGCCGTGGCGCATGCCCTGCAGGGCTATTACGGCGCGCTGCGGGCCCATGGCACCACCGCACCCTGGCGCGAGCGCATGCTCGATTTCGACGGCCTGAACCGCGTCATCGGCACGCCGGAGCTGCTGGAGCGCGCGGCACGCTACGACTAAGCCGCCGCCTGCGCGCCATCGGACGCCGCGCGCCGCTACAGGGGCTGGAGGTCGGGCCCCAGCATGCGCACGAGCAGCCCCGTGCCGTCTGCATCCACGCGCAATTCGCCGTAGCGGGCCTGCGCATAGTGGGCAGCCCGTCCCTCGGGGAAGAAATAGGCGTCGGTGACGATGCGCACGCCGTCCTGGCGGGCGCGGTAGCGCAGCGGGATCTCGCCCGGCGCATGCGGCTGCGGCGCGTCCTGCACGCGTACCGTGCGGGCCACGCCGCGGGCGTCGGGCGCCAGCACCAGATAGCCGTCGACGGGCGCGTCGCGGTACTGCGCGAGATCGCGGCCCGCAGTGAAGCGCAGCGCCATGTAGTCGCCCTGCATGAGCGAGCGCGGATCGGAGGGCGCCAGTTCCAGGATGACCACGCGGCCGGACTCGAGCAGGCGCTCATGCTGCCAGATACTGGCGTTGGCGGCCGCCAGGGCTGCGCACAGGCCCGCCAGTGCGATGGCGACGCGCCGGTGTGCCGCCGGCCCGGGCGGCTGGGGCGCGGGCGCCTGGCCGGCCGCCGGGGCCCTGCGGGGCGAGCGCCGCAGCAGGACGCGCAGGAACAGCAGCAGCAGACCGGCCGCCCCCAGCCACAGGGCCTTCTGCAGCAGCGGCACGTCGAGCTGGTAGTAATAGAAGCCCAGATAGGCCAGCAGGCTGAGGACGCCGAAGGCGCGCAGGCGGGACAGGCCCAGCCCGAAGCCCAGCAGCATCCAGGTCAGCGCGAAGGCGATGCCGGGGCTGGGCAGCCAGAGCAGGGCCAGTGCCAGCAGGGCCAGCGGCACGCCGACCTGCAGGGCGGCAGCGGGCATGGCGGGCTGGCGCCGCAGCACCGCCAGGGCCGCGACGGCCGGCAGCAGGGCCGCGGCCGCGTTGCTCGCGGCAGCCGGCGGATGCAGCGCCCACAGCGCCGGCCATTGCGGCAGCGGCACGCCCGAGGCCAGCCAGGCCATGGCCTGCACCGCCAACGCCAGTGCCCAGCCCAGCGGCTCCAGCGGGAGCCGGCGTCCGGCCACCGGACGATGCGCCAGGTAGAACGAGATGGCGGCGCTCCAGGCCGTCACCACCGCCACGGGCGTCCAGACGAACGCTGCCCGCAGGACGTCGTTGCGCAGCATCAGCTCGAGCATGCCCTGGTCGGCGGCCAGCGAGGGCGCCAGGGCCCACCATACCAGGCCCGTCCCGCCCAGCGCCATGAGCAATCCGCTCAGGAAGCGCAGCAGGGTGTCGGCGCACCAGGCATAGACCACGATGGCGATCAGCAGCACGAAGAGGCAGGCCCCCGCCATCGAGGCAGCATCGTAGATGCCGAACACGATCAGCAGTTGCCCTGCAAAGCCCATGGCGGTTGCGCATTGGCGCCAGAACGGCCCGGTCTGGCCGCGCAGCACCGCCACGCCTGCCGCACACAGCACCAGGCCCGTGACCAGCGCCTCCTGCTGGTTCACCACGATGCCCGATATTGCCAGGAACAGCAGCAGGAGCAGCGTGGCCAGCCAGGCGCTGAGCCCCAGCAGTCCGTGCACGTACCAGGGCGCCCGGCCATCGGACGCCGCGGGCGGCATGCCGGCTTGCGGGGCGCCAGGCTCCGGTTCGACGGTGACGCCGGCCGACGGGCCCGCGGGTTCGGGGTCGGCCATTGCGCCGGGCCGGGGTTCGGCGGCCAGCCGGCGCAGCCAGCGCGCGGCCCAGGCGGCCTGCGCCATGAGCAGTCCCGCCAGCGGCAGCGCGGTCCAGATGCCCGGCTCCAGGGCGATCAGCCATTCGCCCGCCAGGCGCAGCGACACGCAGATCACGCCGGCGGCCAGCATGGCCAGGATCACCAGGTCGCGCCGCACGCGCTGATAGAAATAGCCCAGGCCCAGCGTGACGGCCAGCCAGGCCACGCCGGTGCGGGCGCCAAGCCCCTGCAGTGCCCATTCCCGCAACGTCAGCGAGCTCACCAGCACGCCCACGGCCAGCCCTGCCAGCACCCGCGGACCGACCCGCGTGCCGACCTGCCAGCGATGCACGGCGAATTCCCAGGCGGCCAGCAGGGCGAGGTTCAACGCGGCGATCAGGAGGTCGGCCGCGCCGAGGCTCGCGAACATCAGCCAGCCGGGCAGCGTGCGCTCCCCCAGCCACAGGGCGGCGGCCAGGTTCACGACCAGCACCCACAGCAGCCATACCGGCTGGCTGGCGGCGGCCATGGCCCAGGGCAGCAGCAGCAGCGCCCACCAGGCGTACAGTTCCCAGGCGTCCGCGCCGGTCTGGTAGGTCTGGCCCAGCAGCGCCAGCAGGGCGCCCAGGACCACGCCCGCCAGGGCGAGCATGGCGCCCGCGACGTGGCGGCGGGTATCTGCGCCGGCGCGCAGCCGCAGCGTCGCCCACGCGGCCGCCAGCACGATGGCAGCCAGCAGGCCCTGGGCCAGGGCGAACCGCTGGAATTTGTCGAGGGCGGACCAGTTGGCCGCCACGGCGCAGATCACGCCGCTGCCCGTCAGCAATACCCCCAGCCACAGCGTCTTTTGCGCGAGGAAATCATGCCAAGTGCGCGCTTCCCGTCCCGCTGCTGCGTAAGTGCCGACTTGCATGCTGCGAATTTCCCCTCTTATCATCCGCGCTAGTCAAGGCGGGTCTTCCGCCTAATCGGATACTCATGAACAAAACGCTGATCATCGCCGAGAAGCCCTCGGTAGCCCTGGATATATCACGCGCCCTGGGAGGTTTTACGCGTGAGGGCGACTATTTTGAAAGCGAACGTTACGTCCTGGCTTCCAGCATCGGCCACCTGCTCACCCTGGTCGCGCCCAACGATCCCGTGAAGGGCAAGTGGAGCTTCGCCCACCTGCCGGTGATCCCTCCGGCGTTCGAACTCGGCCCCACCGACAAGCGCTCGGCCGAGCGGCTCAAGCTGCTCGTGCGCCTGGCCAAGCGCAAGGATGTCGGCTCGCTCATCAATGCCTGCGACGCGGGGCGCGAGGGCGAACTCATCTTCCGCTACATCGTGCAGTACGCCGGCGTGAACAAGCCCATCCAGCGCCTCTGGCTGCAGTCGATGACGCAACCGGCGATCCGCGAGGCCTTCCAGAACCTGCGCGACGACGTGCAGCTCAAGCCGCTCGAGGCCGCCGCGCGTTCGCGCGCCGAGGCCGACTGGCTGGTGGGCATCAACGGCACGCGCGCCATGACGGCCTTCAACAGCAAGGATGGCGGCTTCTTCAAGACGCCCGTGGGCCGCGTGCAGACGCCCACGCTGGCCATCGTGATGGAGCGCGAGGACCGCATCCGCCAGTTCGTGCCGCGCGACTACTGGGAAGTGCACGCCACCTTCGTGGCGGCTGCGGGCCTGTACCAGGGGCGCTGGATCGATCCCGAGTTCAAGCGCGACGAGCGCGATCCCGAGAAGCGCGAGTCGCGCCTGTGGTCGCAGGCCGCCGCGCAGAGCGTGGTGGCCGCCTGCCGCGGGCAGTCCGGCAGCGTGACCGAGGAGTCCAGGCCGTCCACGCAGATGGCGCCTGCCCTCTACGACCTCACCTCGCTGCAGCGCGAGGCCAACGGCCGCTTCGGCTTCTCGGCCAAGACCACGCTGGCGCTCGCCCAGACGCTCTACGAGCGGCACAAGGCGCTCACGTATCCGCGTACCGACTCCCGCTACCTGCCTGAAGACTACGTCGGTACGGTGCGCCAGACCATGGAGGCGCTGGCGCGCGGCGAATCCAACGCAGTGGGCGGGCTGTCGCGCCACGCGGGCACCATCGTGCAGCGCGACTGGGTCAAGCCCAACCGTCGCATCTTCGACAACAAGAAGGTGTCCGACCACTTCGCCATCATTCCCACGCTGCAGATCCCGCGCGACCTCAGCGAGGCCGAGGCCAAGCTGTATGACCTGGTCCTGAAGCGTTTCCTGGCCGTGTTCTTCCCGGCCGCCGAGTTCCGCCTCACCACCCGCCTCACCGAGGTGCAGGGGCACCGCTTCAAGACCGAAGGCAAGGTGCTGGTGTCGCCGGGCTGGCTGGCCATCTACGGCAAGGAAGCCCAGGGCGAGGACGCCAACCTGGTGCCGGTGGGCGACGGGGAAACCGTGCGCACCGAGGACATCGACGCCGTGGGCCTGACCACCAAGCCGCCGGCGCGCTACAACGAAGCCACGCTGCTGTCGGCCATGGAAGGCGCCGGCAAGCTGGTCGACGACGAGGAGCTGCGCGAAGCCATGTCCGAGCGCGGCCTGGGCACGCCGGCCACGCGCGCCGCCATCATCGAAGGCCTGCTCAACGAAAGCTACCTGCGCCGCGAGGGCCGCGATCTCGTTCCCACTGCCAAGGCGCGCCAGCTCATGACGCTGCTCTCCGGGCTGGACGTGTCCGAGCTCACTTCGCCCGAACTGACCGGCGAGTGGGAGCACAAGCTCAAGCAGATCGAGCAGGGCGGCCTGGACCGCGCGGCCTTCATGCGCGAGATCGCCCAGATGACCCAGGTCATCGTCAAGCGCGCCAAGGAGTACGAGCGCGACACCGTGCCGGGCGACTACGCCACGCTCAAGACCCCATGCCCCAAGTGCGGCGGCGTGGTCAAGGAGAACTACCGCCGCTACGCCTGCACGGCCTGCGACTTCTCGATCGGCAAGCATCCCGGCGGCCGCACCTTCGAGCTCAACGAGGTCGAGGAGCTGTTGGCCAAGCGCGAGATCGGGCCCCTGCAGGGTTTCATCAGCAAGATGGGCCGGCCGTTCGCCGCCATCCTGCGCATCAGCGACGAGTACAAGCTGGAGTTCGACTTCGGCCAGAGCGACGAGGACGACAACGAGCCCGTCGACTTCTCCGGCCACACGCCCGTCGGGCCGTGCCCCAAGTGCGGGGCGCGGGTGTTCGAGCACGGCATGAGCTACGTGTGCGAGAAATCGGTCGGCCCCGACAAGACCTGCGACTTCCGCTCCGGCAAGGTCATCCTGCAGCAGGAGATCTCGCGCGCGCAGATGGAGAAGCTGCTGTCCGAGGGGCGTACCGACCTGCTCGACGGCTTCGTGTCCAGCCGTACCAACCGCAAGTTCAAGGCCTACCTCGTGCGCCAGCCCGATGGCAAGGTCGGCTTCGAATTCGAGCCGCGTCCCGAGAAGCCGGGCCGCGCGGGGGCCGCGCCGTCCAAGGCCGCGGCGAAGACGGCCGGCAAGACGGCTGCCAAGAAAGCCACAAAAACGGCCACCAAGACGGCCACCAAGGCCGCCGTATCCGAGACCGCAGGCAAGACCGCCGCGAAGAAGGCGGCAGGCAAGACGGCTGCCAAGAAAGCCACCAAGACGGCAACCAAGACGGCGGCCAAGCGCCCCGCGAAGAAGGCTGCCATGTAGCCTCGTGCCGGGCTGCCATTGCCCGGCACGCCGCCCGGCGGTTTGTGCGGTATCTTGGCAGGCAGCGATACTGCAACGATGAGGACGACATGATCCACACCTCCCACCCCGGCGCCCCGGCGCGCCGGCGCTTCCTCGCGGCATCGGCCGGCCTGGCCGCGTCCACGCTGCTGGCGCCGCGCGCGGCGCTGTCCCGCGGGCTGGGCCGCGCTCCCTATGGCCAGGGCAGCATCGATCCCTTCTTCGCCGCCGGCTACGTCGCGCTCAAGCGCGGGTATTTCGGCGACAACGGGCTGGAGGTGGAGTACCTGAATTCGCAGAGCGGCCCGCGCACCAACCAGCTGCTGGCCGCCGGGCAGATCCTGTTCGGCGCGACCGCCGCCACGTCGGCGCCGGCCATCACGCTGGCCGGCAAGCCCGCCGCGCTGATCTTCGGCTTCGACCGCAAGCTCACCTACGCCAATGTCATCGTGCGCCGTGCCGATTACGAAAGCGGCGCGATCCGCAGCCTGTCGGATCTCGCGGGCAAGCGCATGGGCGCCACCCAGCCGCAGTCCTCCACGTGGTTGATGGCCGTGTACCTCATGCAGAAGGCCGGCGTGGCCGATCGCGTGGACATCCGGCCGCTGGGCGACCTGTCCACCATGCTGGGCGCGCTCAAGACCGGTTCGGTGGCGGCCAGCATGGCCAGCATGTCCATGATGGAACAGGCCCAGGCCGAAGGCTGGGGCATGCCGCTCTTCGACGCCACGGCCGACGACGCTTGGCAGTCGTTCATGGGGGGCGACGTGCCCGGCATCGCCGCGCTCACGCTGCGCCAGACCATAGACCAGCGGCCGGAGGTGGTCCAGGCCTTCGTCGGCGCCTTGGTCCGGGCGCAGGACGATCTCAACACCCTGGGCGCGGCCGAGATCACCGATCTCATCTACGACGACTATCTCCACGCCTTCGGCCGCGCCGCCATCGAAAAGACGATCGCCACCTACCAGCAGACGGTGTTCCTGCGCGACAACATCATCACCGAAGAAGCCTACGGCCGCCTTACCGCCATCATGGGCGACGGGCGCCAGTTCAGCAACGAGGCCCTGCGCGGCGCCGCGTACGCGCAGTGCGTCGACATGCGCTTCGTGCGCAAGGCCCGGGGCATGGCATGATCGAACTCGACGGCGTCGGCAAGGCGTATCGCGGGCGCAACGGCATCACGCACGCCGTGGGCCGGATCGACCTGCGCGTGGCCGAAGGCGAGTTCGTGTCCATCGTGGGGCCGTCGGGCTGCGGCAAGAGCACGCTGCTCAACATGGTCGCCGGATTTCTCCCGCCCACCTCCGGCGCGGTGCGCGTGGCCGGCCAGCCGGTCGACGGCCGGGTGCCTCCGGCGCTGGGCTACATCTTCCAGAAGGACACCCTGCTGCCCTGGTTCACGGTGCGCAAGAACGTGGCCCTGGGCCTGCAGTTCCAGGGCGTGCCGGCGGCCCGCATTGCCGCCCGCGTGGCGCAGCTGCTCGAGATGGGCCACCTGGAGGGTTTCGCGGACGCTTATCCGCACCAGCTCTCGGGCGGCATGCGGCGCCGCGTGGCGCTGCTCATGAGCCTGGCGGTGGAGCCGCGCATCCTGCTGCTGGACGAGCCGTTCGGCGCGCTCGACACCCACACCAAGACCCACCTGCACCGCGAGCTGCTGGAGATCTGGCGCAAGCTGGGGCAGACGGTGCTGATGGTCACGCACGACCTGGACGAGGCCATCACGCTGTCGGACCGCGTCGTGGTGCTGTCGGGTTCGCCCAGCCGGGTGCTGCACGACGAGCGCATCGCCATCCCGCAGCCGCGCGACGTCTTCACGCTGCGCGAGACGCCGCAGTTCGAGACCCATGCCCGCCGCCTGTGGGCGGTGCTGGGCGAGCAGTTCCGCGTGGTGGCCTGATGGCGCAGCAGGATGCTCCCGCGCTGGCGGCGCTGCAGGCCCAGCTGGCGGAAGACCGCCGGGCGGGCGTGCGCCACCGGCTGCGCGTCACGGGCTGGCAGCTGCTGATACTGGCGGTGGTGCTCGGCGCCTGGGAGGGCCTCACCCGGGTGCCCTGGTTCGTGCAGAACACCCTGTTCGATCCCTTCTTCATCAGCCAGCCGTCGCGCGTGGCGGTGCGGTTGTGGGAGTGGGTGCAGCCCGGTCCCGGCTCGGTATGGCCGCACCTGTGGCTCACGCTGCAGGCCACGCTGCTGGGGCTGCTGGTGGGCGCGGGTTCGGGCTTCGCGGTAGGGCTCGCGCTGGCCCGCAGCCGCATGCTCTCGGAGGTGTTCAACCCCTACATCGTGGCGTTCAACTCCATGCCGCGCATCGCCTTCGTGCCGCTGATCACCATGTTCTTCGGCCTGGGCATGGCCTCCAAGGTGGCCACCGCCTGGTTCGTGGTGTTCTTCCTGGTATTTTTCAACACCTACAAGGGCGGGCGCAGCGTCGAGCGCGAGCTGATCGACTTCTGCCGCACGCTGGGCGCCTCGCCGCGCCAGATCCTCTGGCGGGTGCGCATACCCACCGCCGCCGCCTGGACCTTCGCCGCCCTGCCCAACGCCATCAGCTTCGCCCTGATCGGCGTGGTCCTGGCCGAGTTCGTGGGGTCCACCACCGGCATGGGTTACCTTATGATCACGGCATTGGCCACGCTCAACGCCACCGACATGTTCGCCGCCGTGGCCCTGCTTTCGCTGGTGGGCATCGTGCTGGTGTATGCCGTCACCGCGCTGGAACGCCGGCTGCTGCACTGGGCGCCCGAGTTCCGCGAGTGACGCCGCCTGCCTGGCCCGCCATCGTCCCGCACCCTCCATGACCGCCCACGCCTATCTCTCGCAATTCTCGCTGGCCGGCCAGGTAGCCCTGGTCACCGGCTCCGCCCGCGGCCTGGGCCTGGCCATCGCCCGCGCCATGGCCGGCAGCGGCGCCCACGTGCTGCTCAACGGGCGGGACCCGGCCAGCGTGCAGGCCGCGGCCGACGCGCTGCGCGCCGAAGGCCTGGCCGTTTCCGCCCTCCCGTTCGACGTGGCCGACGACGCAGCCGCCGCCCAGGCCTTTGCCCGCATCGACGCCGATTTGGGCCGGCTGGACATCCTCGTCAACAACGTGGGCGCGCGCAACCGCAAGACCCTCCAGGCCATGACGGCCGCCGAGGTGCGCGCGCTCGTCGACACCGACCTGGTGGCCGGCATGCTGCTGTCCAAGCTGGCGGCCGAACGCATGGTGCCCAGGCGCCAGGGGCGGCTGATCGCCATCACCTCGGTGGTGGGCGAGCTGGCACGCGCGGGCGACGCCGTCTACCCGGCCGCCAAGCAGGGCCTCACCGGCATGATGCGTGCGCTGGCGGCGGAGTTCGGCCCGCTGGGCATCACCAGCAACGCCATCGCGCCCGGCACCTTCGCCACCGAAACGAACGCCGACATGGTGGCCGATCCCCGTTTCGGCCCGGCCGTGGCCGCGCGCAATCCCATGGGCCGCTGGGGGCGGCCCGAGGAGATCGCCGGCGCCGCCGTCTTCCTGGCCTCGCCGGCCGCCTCGTACGTGAACGGCCACGTGCTGGTCGTCGACGGCGGGCTCTCGATCCAGTTCTGAACGCAGCGCCCCCGGCGCCCGGGTCCATCGCTGGCATCGTTGCGCGACTTGCGGGGCAGGACTAGTTGAGCCAACCCCCGTCGATCACATGGGCCACGCCGGTGGTGTAGGCCGACTCGTCCGACCCCAGGTATACCGCCAGCGCGGCGAGCTCGTCGGGCCGGCCCAGGCGCCCCAGGGGCTGGCGCGCCACGAAGGCCGCGTACACGTCCTGCTCGCTGCGGCCTTCGGCCTGCGCCTGGGCTGCGATGCGCTGGCGCAGCGAGGGCGATTCCACCGTGCCCGGGCAGATGGCGTTGCAGCGCACGCCGCGCGTGACGTAGTCGGCCGCCACCGACTTGGTGAGCCCGATGACCGCGGCCTTGCTGGCGCCATAGGCGCAGCGATTGGGCACGCCCTTCAGGCTGGACGCCACCGAGGCCATGTTGATGATGGAGCCGCCGCCCTTTTCCAGCATGGCGGGCAGGAAGGCGCGGATCATGCGGTACATGGCCGTGACGTTCAGGTCCAGGGAGCGCGTCCAGGCCGCCTCGTCGCACTCCAGGATGCTGCCGGCATGGACGTACCCGGCGCAGTTGAACAGCACGTCCACGGCGCCCGTCTCGCGCGCCAGCTGCGCCACCGCCCGGCCGTCGGTCACGTCGAGCGGGTACGTGCGTATGCCGGGCTGGGCGGTGGCCAGCGTGTCCAGCAGGCCGGCGTCGATGTCGGTGGCCAGGACGCGGGCCCCCTCGCGGGCATAGGCCAGGGCGGTGGCGCGGCCTATGCCCTGGCCGGCGGCAGTGATGAGGGCAGTCTTGCCTTGCAGGCGCATGGTGTCTCCTTCCCTTGTCGTGGAATTGGTATATTGGCCTGACCAATTTTGCGGGCAAACCGCGCCGCGCACAAGACGGGCCGTCCTGCGGCATGCATGAAAAAAGCCGGACGGCGATGCCGTCCGGCTTGCGGGAAGGGTGCGGGTGGCCGCGGCCTCAGGCCGCGACCGGGTCCTGGTCGGCGGGTACGCTGGCGCCGGCGTTGATATGGCGGTTCACCGCGCTCAGCACGGCCTTGAACGACGCCGTGACGATGTCGCGGTCGATGCCCACGCCGAAGCCGCTGGGAGAATCGCCCACGCGCAGTTCGACGTAGCTGGCCGCGCGCGTGTCGGTGCCGGTGCCGATGGCGTGCTCGTGGTAGTCCATGACGCGCACGGGGGGGATGTCCAGCGCCGCCACGAAGGCCGAGATCGCGCCGTCGCCGCTGCCGGTGATGGTGCGGCGTTCGCCGTTGTAGTCGAGCTCGGCCGTGATGGTGAAGTGCTTGCCTTCGCCGGCCGAGGGGTCGCCGTCGATGCGGTGGCGCACCAGTTTCCAGGGCGCCTGCTGCTGCAGGTACTCGGCGTCGAAGATGCTGTAGACGTCCTCGGCCGTCACCTCGCGGCCGGTTTCGTCGGTGACGCGCTGGATGGCGCGGCTGAACTCGATCTGCAGGCGGCGGGGCAGGACCAGGCCGTGCTCCTGCTCGAGCAGGTACGAGACCCCGCCCTTGCCGGACTGGCTGTTGACGCGGATCACGGCGTCGTAGCTGCGGCCCAGGTCGGCCGGGTCGATGGGCAGGTAGGGCACTTCCCACACGGCGTCGGGCTGCTGGCGGGCGAAGCCCTTCTTGATGGCGTCCTGGTGCGAGCCGGAGAACGCGGTGAACACCAGGTCGCCCGCGTAGGGATGGCGCGGATGCACCGGCAGCTGGTTGCAATACTCGGCACAGCGGCGCACTTCGTCGATGTCGGAGAAGTCCAGGCCGGGATGCACCCCCTGCGTGTACAGGTTGAGCGCCAGCGTGACCAGATCCACGTTGCCGGTGCGTTCGCCGCTGCCGAACAGGCAGCCCTCGATGCGGTCGGCGCCGGCCATCACGCCGAATTCGGCGGCCGCCACGGCGGTGCCGCGGTCATTGTGCGGGTGCAGGCTGACGATGATGCTGTCGCGGCGGGCCAGGTTCCTGCACATCCATTCGATCTGGTCGGCGTAGAGGTTGGGCGTGGTGGCCTCGACCGTGGCCGGCAGGTTCAGCACCAGCTTGCGCTCGGGCGTGGCGTCCCAGGCCTCGGCCACGGCGTTGGCCACGTCCAGCGCCACTTCCGGTTCGGTGGTGGAGAACACCTCGGGCGAGTACTCGTAGCGCCATTGCGTTTCGGGATGCTGCGCCATGTGCTTCATGATGAGCCTGGTGCCCGTGACCGCCAGTTCGCGCACTTCGTCCTTGCTCATGTTGAAGACGATCTTGCGGAAGGCCGGCGCGCAGGCGTTGTACAGGTGCACCATGGCCTGCTTCGCCCCTGCTGCCGCCTCGACGGTGCGCGCGATCAGGTCTTCACGCGCCTGGGTGAGCACGATGATGGTGACGTCGTCGGGAATGCGCTGCTCGTCGATGAGCTTGCGCACAAAATCGAAGTCGGTCTGCGAGGCGGACGGGAAGCCCACCTCGATTTCCTTGAAGCCGATCTTCACCAGCTGCGCGAAGAATCGCAGCTTGCGTTCCACGCTCATGGGTTCGATCAGCGACTGGTTGCCGTCGCGCAGGTCGGTGCTCATCCAGATCGGCGGGCGCGTGATGCGCTTGCTGGGCCAGGTGCGCTCGGCGAAGTCGCGGGCGAACGGTTGGAACGGCACGTATTTGGTGGCGGGGTTGGCGAGCATCATTCGGTACACCTCGATCGGTTCAGACGATATCCCTGCCCGGCGAGCCTGGCTCTGCGGCCCGCGTCGATGGCGGGATTCGGGCAATGGAAGAGCGGGGAAAACGCGTGTGGCGAGCGTACGGCTGCCGAGCTACCACTGGGCGCTAGGCCCGGCAACCGATCGGTAGGTGTAGCGATAGCGCAATGCGGGCGCGCAGGCCGACCGCGCGGGCGCTGCTGCGTCCGGTGCGGGCTGCAGCCAGGGCGGCTGCATGGGAAGTGCGGAATTCGGCCATGACCGCTAGTCAAACATATTTTCGGCAGCCGCGCAAATCAACCGGCCTTCAGGGGGCGGCGCCGATGTGCGGTTCGACGTGGCGCGCCGGCCGGCTCTCGGCGTCGGCCGCGGGGCTGGGGGACGGCGCGGGGATTTCCTGCGCGGGGGCGTCCAGGATGGCGGATTGCTCCTGTACCATGGCGATCTTGCCGATCCGGTCGTGACGCAGTTCGGCATGTGCGCGTTGCAGGTCGCCAAGGGTGAAAGGCTCGGCGCGATCGCCCCAGACCCAGCGCAGCACGCTGCGGGCTTCGTCCGACAGTTGCGTGGCCAGGCCGGAGAGCGCGCCGGCCGGGACGGCGGTGGCGCGGCCGCCGGCGATGATGGCCCGCACGCCCCCGCGCACCAGAAAGAAAACGATGAGGCTCCAGATGGCGACGATGCCCCACCATACATAAGGATTGATGCGCGCCAGGAACTCCACCGATTGCTGTCCCAGGGCCTGCAGGCCGTCGAAGCGCAAGCCGCGCCCGAAGTCCAGCAGCCACGATGCCACCAGCAGCCAGACCAGCACTGCCACCGCCACGGCCAGCGCCGTGACGACGATGCGCCCGAGCGCCAGTTTGTAGAGGGTCTGGCCCACCAGGCGGGTGTCGCGGCGGATGCGGTCAGGCGAAGTCGGCGTCATCATGCAAAATATTGTACCTATGAGTCGTCCTGCTCTCGAACTACGGCCGGGTCAGCATCTCACGCTGACTCCTCAACTGCAACAGTCGATCCGGCTGCTGCAGCTGTCGTCGCTGGAGCTGGAGGCGGAGATCTCGCAGGCGTTGGCGGAGAATCCGTTGCTGGAACGCGACGAAGACCCGGTGCGCGCCGAGGCCGAAGCCAACCCCGAGCGGGAAGCCTCGGTGGAAAACGACGCGGTGCCGGAAGGCGTGCTGCGTTTCGACGAAATGCCGGGCTCGGGCGGCGTCTATCCGGACGACGACGCCGGCCCGGCCCAGGCCGCCCGGCCGGATACCCTGCGCGAGCACCTGCAAGGGCAGCTCGCGCTGACCCGCGCCAGCCGGCGCGACGCGGCCCTGGTGGGCCTGCTGATCGACGAGCTCGACGAGAACGGCTACCTCGCCACGCCGCTCGATGAGATCCTGGGCTGGCTGCCCGCCGAGCTCGAGGCCGACATCGACGAACTGCGGGCGGCGCTGAACCTGCTGCAATCCTTCGATCCGCCCGGCATCGGCGCGCGCGACATGGCCGAATGCCTGCTGCTGCAGCTGCGCACGCCCGACATCGGGCGGCTGCCCGAAGCCGCCGATCCGGCCGTGCTCGCCTGCGCCCGCGAAATCTGCGCCCGCCACCTGCCCCTGCTGGCCGCGGGCAATTCGGCGCGGCTGCGCGAGGCCCTGCAGTGCAGCGAAGCCGTGCTGCGCGCCGCGCATGGCGTGATCGTGCGCCTGGAGCCGCGTCCCGGCCGGGCCTGGACGGTGCCGGCGGCCGACTACGCCATTCCCGACGTGATCGTGCGCAGGGGCCGCCATGGCTGGCAGGCGGTGCTCAACACCGCCGTGGTGCCGCGCCTGCACGTCAACAACCTGTATGCCCAGCTGCTGGGCAACCAGCGCGACACCGCCAACAGCGGCCTGCATGCGCAGCTGCAGCAGGCGCGCTGGATGATACGCAACGTGGAACAGCGCTTCGACACCATCCTGCGCGTGGCCCAGGCCATCGTGGCGCGGCAGTCGGCATTCTTCAGCCAGGGGCCGGCCGCCATGCGCCCCCTGATCCTCAAGGACATCGCCGGCGAGCTCGGCCTGCACGAATCCACCATCTCGCGCGCCACCACGCAGAAATACATGCTCACCCCGTTCGGCACGCTGGAACTCAAGCGCTTCTTCGGCACGGGCGTGTCCACCGACAACGGCGACGCCACCTCGGCCACCGCCGTGCAGGCGGTGATCCGCCAGATGGTGGCCGAGGAAGATCGCACCCGGCCGCTGTCGGACAACCAGATCATGCAGCGGCTGTCGGACCGCGGCATCGTCATCGCGCGGCGCACGGTGGCCAAGTATCGCGAGGCCCTGCGCATCGCCCCGGCCGCCCTGCGCAAGGCCCAGGCCACCGCCCGCTGAGCGCGCCGGCCGTCCGGCCCAAGAGTGTCCCCTTTATTTTCAGGCACTTGCGTGCGGGCCGCTTGCGCGCGGGCGAATAATTCTCGATAATTATTCGCATGTACATTTGCGTATGCAACGCCGTCACCGAACGCCAAGTCCGCGCCTGCGTGGATGGCGGTGCGTCGTCCCTCGAAGATCTCCAGTTCGAGCTGGGTGTGGCCACCTGCTGCGGCTGCTGCGCCGCCACCGCCGCCGAGTACCTCCCGGGCGGACGCGGCTCCACGGTCTGCGAGATCCGCACCCTCACGGTGGAAGTCGCCGCCTCGGCCGAGGTCGTGCAGCCCGAGCCCGCGGCCAACGGCTTCCCCATCCGGCTGGTCGCCGCGGCCTGACGCCGCAGGGGCCGTCCCCCGCGCGTCCTCAGTCCTCAGGCGGCGAGCCGCGCCGCCGCGTCATTGCAGAAAGCTTCGATACATCCGGCCAGGTCGTGCGCGGCGGCTGCCGCATCGGCGCCCAGGCACAGCGCCAGTTCCGTGGGCGCGATTTCGGGCAGCAGCGCATCGACCACGCGGTGCGCCGGGGTGATGCAGCGCTGCTCCAGCAGCGCCACGCCCATGCCGCCGGCCAGCGCGGCCTGCAGTCCCAGCAGGTTCGGGCTTTCATAGGCGATGCGCCAGCGCCGGCCCGCCCGTTCGAGCGCGTGGACGGCACGGTTGCGGTAGATGCAGCCCTGCGGGAACGCCACCAGCGACACCGGGTCCAGCGGCGGCAGCGGATGGTCGCGGCTGGCGATCCAGTGCAGGCGTTCGGGCCACGCCATGCGGGCGGCCCCCGCCATGGGCTCGCGTTTCAGGAGCGCCACGTCGAGGTCGCCGCGCTCCAGGCTGCGCGCCAGCGAGGCGGTGAGGTCGCAACGCACCGAGAGGCGGATGTCGGGACGCCGGCGGGCGAAGTCGGCCACGATGGCCGTGAGGGCATCGACGGCGAAGTCGTCGGGGATGCCCAGGCGCAGCGCCTGGATCCGGTTCCGCCCGCTGACCACCTCGCTCGCTTCGGCAGATAGCGCCAGCATGCGGCGGGCATAGCCCAGCAGCCGTTCGCCATCTTCGGTAAGCCGTATCTGCCGTCCTTCGCGCACGAACAGCGCACAGTCCAGCGCGGCTTCCAGCTTGCGGATCTGCTGGCTTACCGTGGACTGGCTGCGGTGCACGCGTTCGCCGGCGCGGGTGAAGCCGCCCGCGTCCACCACCGAGACGAAGCTGTGCAGCAGGTCCAGGTCCAGCATGCGGCCTCCGGCCATTCGATTTTCAAATACTGTTGATCTCAACAAAGAATTTGTCAATAGATCCGGGCAGGCCGAGAATGGGATCCGACGCCGCTGCGCGCGGCAAGCCTCGGATGGCCCATGAAGACCTTGTCGAGCCCCGCCCTACCGTCCTCCGAGCCGTCGGCCGGCGTGGCCTGGCTGCCCATCGCCGCGTTCTGTTTCCTGTGGAGTTCCGCCTTTGCCGCGGCCAAGATCGCCGTGCAGGACTGCCCGCCCCTGACGCTGCTGACGCTGCGCTTCGTGATCGCGGGCGCGCTCATGCTGGGGCTCGCGGCGGCCACGGGCGGATTGCGCCGCCCTTCCGGACGCGACCTGGCTGCGCTGGCGCTGCTGGGCGTGCTGAACAACGGCATGTACCTGGGGCTGAGCTGGTCGGGCATGACCACGGTCTCTTCGGCCTTCACTGCCGTCCTGATCAGCACCAACCCGCTGCTCATCGGCGTGCTGGCCGGTCCGGTGCTGGGCGAACGCCTGGGCTGGCGCAAGCTGGCGGGCCTGTGCCTGGGCCTGGCCGGCGTGGCGCTGGTGCTGCGCTCGCGCCTGTCCGGCATGAACGAGGACCCGCATGGCACGCTGCTGGTCACGGGCGGGCTGGTCGCGCTGGTGGCCGGCACGCTGCTCTACAAGCGCCTCAGGCCCGTGGCCGGCCTCTGGACCGGCACCGGCATCCAGTCGCTGGCGGGTGCGGCCGTGCTGCTGCCGTTCGCGCTGTCGCATGAAAGCCTGGCCGATGCGCATTTCACGCCCCGGCTCTACTGGAGCACGGCCTACATGATCGTGGCGGTGTCGATGGGCGGCTACTACCTGTGGTTCATGATCCTGGGCCGTTCCAGCGCCACCTCCGCCAGCGCACTGCACTTCCTCATGCCGCCGCTCGGCCTGCTGTTCGGCTGGCTGGCGCTGGGCGAAACCGTGAGCGGCCTCGACCTGCTGGGCATCGTTCCCATCGCGCTCGGCATCTGGCTGGCCACGCGCAACGCGCCCTGAGGTCTGGGCCGTTGCGGGGCCGCAACGCGCCGCCCTGCACGCTTAGGGCCGGATTCTCCGCGCATGGGCCGGCGAGCGGCGCCCCCACGCCTGCGCACCGTCGGCGCCATCGCGGCCGCCTCGCGCGGCGGCAGGCCGCGTCAACCCTGAGCAACGCCTGCAAGCCGTCGACTACGCATACTCATTCTCATTTTCCTGTCGCTTTCGTGTAGCACTACCAAAGCGGTTTACCAAATGCAGGGCCGGTCTAGTCGCGCCGCAGCGGCGGGTGGTAGTCTGCACGGGTTCCCGGGTGCGAGGCGAGCGGGCCTCGCGCGCAGCCGCCGCGAGCCAGATACAAGGAGTTCACCATGAAGGGCGACAAGACTGTCATCCAGTACCTCAACAAGCAGCTCACCAACGAGCTCACCGCCATCAATCAGTATTTCCTGCATGCGCGCATGCTGCGGCACTGGGGCCTGAACAAGCTGGGCAAGCACGAATACGAAGAGTCGATCGGCGAGATGAAGCATGCCGACCGCCTGATCGAGCGCATCTTCATGCTCGACGGCCTGCCCAACCTGCAGGACCTGCACAAGCTGCTGATCGGCGAGGACGTGCCGGAACTGCTGGCCTGTGACCTCAAGCTCGAGCAGGGCGCCCAGGCCACCGTGAAGGAGGCCATCGCCTACTGCGAATCGGTGCGCGATTATGTTTCGCGCGATCTCTTCCAGGCCATCCTCGACGATACCGAGGAACACATCGATTATCTCGAGACCCAGATCGGCCTGATCGACCAGGTCGGCCTGCAGAACTACCTGCAGAGCCAGATGGAAGTGGACTGACGCGGCGCCTGCGGCGCCATGAAGCAAAAGGGCGCATCGTGCGCCCTTTTGCTTGTCGAGCCGGGATGATGCGCCGGCGGCAGCAGGCCTTTACTGCCGCTGCGGGCATTCCTTGATGGTGCCCCAGGCGCGGTTGGGCGCGCAGTATTTGTTGCGGGCGTTCCAGGAACAGGTGGGGCGCTCGAAGAACCCCTGGGTGGCGCAATGGGCCAGCTCGTTGCGCAGTGCCTGCTGCCAGTTGCCCTGGCTGGCCTGCGGATGCGGCGGGGCCACGGGCGCCTGGGCAATCATGGGCTGCTGGGCCATGCCGGGGGCCGCCGGCGCCGGTTGCACGGCCGTGGAGCCGCCGCCGAGCGACTGCAGGTCCAGGGTGGTGACGTCGGAGCCGCCCTGGGGCAGCGGCACGTCGGAGGCGGCCGCGATCTGGCGGGCTTCCTCCATGCTGACGGTTTCGCGCGAGATCCGTACCGACGGGTCGGTGACGGTATCGAACAGCGACACGGTGCTGACTTCCCAGTTGGCGTTGGGGGGGCCGTCAGGCACGCCCAGCGTGCCGTCGACCCGTGGCTGCGGGGGTTGCGCCACGTACGGACGGCCATTGGCGTCGAGCACCGGCTGCTGCGACCACTCGGATTTTTCCTGGCCCGGCGCCGGGCTGGCCTGCGGGGCATGCGCCACCAGCCAGTCGCCGACCTGGATTCCGCCCCATGCGGCCACGCCTATGGCGACCAGGAGCGTTGCGAACAAAAAACGCCAAGACATCGCTAACCTCATATGCCTGCCACCAGGCTACGCCTTGTCCCCGAAGACCTTGCCGCCGTGCTCGCGCATGGCATGGAACTTCACGTCTGGATACAGTTCTTCGGCAACGCGCAACTGTGCGGGCGAGCCGATCAGGAAGGCCGCCGCATCCACCACATCATAGGCGATATGGGCCGCATTCGCATCCATGAACTTGCGCAGCGCCTTGGGGTCTTCGGAGGTGATCCACCGCGCCATGGTGTAGCGTGACGGCAGCATGCGCGCCTCCACGCCGTATTCGGTCTTGAGGCGGTGCGCCACGACTTCGAACTGCAGCTGCCCGACCGCGCCCAGCAGCAGCGAGCCGCCGGCAGCCTCCGGCCGGAACACCTGGATGGCGCCCTCCTCGCCCAGCTGGGTGAGGCCGGTGCGCAACTGCTTGGTGCGCAGCGGGTCTTTCACTTCCACGGCCTGGAACAGCTCCGGCGCGAAGAACGGCAGCCCGGTGAAGCGCAGCGACTCGCCTTCGGTCAGCACGTCGCCCAGCTGCAGCACGCCGTGGTTCGGGATGCCGATGATGTCGCCCGCGTAGGCGTCGTCGAGCAGCTCGCGCCGCTGCGACATGAACGTGACCACGTTGTTGGGCTTGATCTCCTTGCCGGTGCGGGCCACCTTCATGCGCATGCCGCGCTCGAAGCGGCCCGAGCACACGCGCAGGAACGCGACGCGGTCGCGGTGGGCCGGGTCCATGTTGGCCTGCACCTTGAACACCACGCCGGTGAACTTGGGCTCGTGGGGCTCCACGGTGCGCTCCAGCGCCGCGCGCGCGCCCGGCGACGGGGCCTGCTCGACCAGCGTGTCCAGCACTTCCTGCACGCCGAAGTTGTTGATGGCCGAGCCGAACAGGATGGGAGACTGTCGGCCGGCAAGAAAGGCCTCGTGGTCGAACGCGGGCGCGGCCTCGGTCAGCAGGCCGATCTCCTCGCGGGCCTTGGCGAACGCGTCGCCGTACCGGGCGGCGATCTCCGGATTGTCCAGCCCTTCGATGATGTCGTCGTCCTCGCTCAGGCGTTCCTGGCCCGGGCGGAACACGCGCATGCGGTCGCGCCGCATGTCGAACACCCCGCCGAAACCCTTGCCCATGCCCACCGGCCACGAGAACGGCACGGCATCCATGCCCAGGTGCGATTCGATCTCGGCCAGCAGGTCCAGCGGCTCGCGCACCTCGCGGTCCATCTTGTTGATGAAGGTGATGATGGGCGTGTTGCGGGCCCGGCAGACCTGCAGCAGCCGGATGGTCTGCGGCTCCACGCCGTTGGCCGCGTCGATCACCATCAGGGCGGCGTCGACGGCGGTGAGCACGCGATAGGTGTCTTCGGAGAAGTCCTGGTGGCCCGGGGTGTCGAGCAGGTTGATGACGCAGTCGCGGTACTCCATCTGCATCACCGACGAGGCCACCGAGATGCCGCGCTGCTTCTCGATCTCCATCCAGTCGGACGAGGCGTGGCGCGAGGCCTTGCGGGCCTTGACGCTGCCCGCGATCTGGATCGCGCCTGCGAACAGCAGCAGCTTCTCGGTGAGCGTGGTCTTGCCGGCGTCGGGGTGGGAGATGATGGCGAACGTGCGTCGCCGCGCGACTTCTTGGGGGATGTTCATGCGGAAGATTCTACGAAAGCGGTCGCGCCTCAGCCGTGGCGGCGGAACGATGCCAGCAGCACGCCGGCCAGGATGAACAGCGAGCCGAAGATCCGGTTCATCAGGCGGATGTGGCGTGCCTCGCGCAGCAGCCGCAGCACCTTGGCCGCCAGCAGGGTATAGACGCCCATGGCCACGATGTCGGTGAAGGCCAGGGTGGCCGCCAGGGCTGCGTACTGCGGCGCCAGCGCATTGGCCGGATCGACGAACTGCGGCACCACGGCCAGCAGGAACACCGTGCCCTTGGGATTGAGGGCATTGACCAGGAAGCCCCGCGCCACCAGGCTGCGGATCGAGGCCTGCCGGGGATCCGCCGTGTCCACCGCCACGGGGGCGGCGTCGGTGCGGATCTGGCGGATGCCGAGGTATACCAGGTAGGCGACGCCCAGGTACTTGACCACGGTGAACGCCAGCTCCGAGGTGGCCAGCACGGCGCCCAGGCCCACCGCCACCACCATGAACTGGAACAGGATGCCCAGTATCAGGCCGGCCGTGTTCCAGTAGCCCCGGGCGAACCCATGGCGCAGGCCTGCGGACATGGCGGATATGGCCCCCGCGCCCGGAGAGAACGAAATGGCCCAGGAGGCCAGGAAGAACGTCAGCCAGGTGGACAGCGTCATGGCAGGGCTCCGCAGGAAGGGAGGCGTAGTTTATTACTTGCCCAGCAGCACCGGCCGGCCGCTGCGCTGCGGGCCGTTGGCCGGGCGCGGTGCGGCTGCGCCGGCGCGCTGGCCGGCGGGGCGCCCGCCCTCGCCGCGCCGTTCGGCCGGCTTGTCGCCGCCACGGGGAGCGGCATGGCGGGCCGGCTGCGCCGTCCGCGCCGGCGTCTTGCCGCCGGCAGGGTTGCCGGGCCGCGATTCGCCCCGGCCGCCGCCCCGGCGACCGCCGCGCGAGCGCTCTTCGTCGCGCGCTTCGCGTTCCTCGCGCTCGTCGGCTGCGCTGCGCGCCGGCGGCGTCCAGTCGAGCACCGGCTTGCGCTCGATGGGCTTCTTGATCAGGCGCTCGATGGCCTTGAGCAGCTTGATCTCGCTGTCGTCGACCAGCGAGATCGCCATGCCCGTGGCGCCGGCCCGGCCGGTGCGGCCGATGCGGTGCACGTAATCTTCGGGCACGTTGGGCAGTTCGAAATTCACCACCACCGGCAGCTGGTCGATGTCCAGGCCGCGGGCCGCGATGTCGGTGGCCACCAGCACCGTGACGCTGCCGTCCTTGAAGCCGGCCAGGGCGCGCGTGCGCGCGGACTGGCTCTTGTTGCCATGGATGGCGGCGGCGGAAAGCCCGTCCTTCACCAGCTTCTCGGCCAGGCGGTTGGCGCCGTGCTTGGTGCGGGTGAACACCAGCACCTGGTGCCAGCCGCTGGCGCTGATCAGGTGGCTGATCAGGTCGCGCTTATGGGACTGCGCGACCAGGTGCATGGTCTGCGTCACCAGCTCGGTGGCGGTGTTGCGCGGCGTGACCGACACCTCGCCCGGGTCGTTCAGGACGCCGCGGGCCAGGGTGCGGATCTCGTCGGAGAACGTGGCCGAGAACAGCAGGTTCTGGCGCTGCCTGGGCAGCAGCGCGAGCACCTTGCGGATGTCGCGGATGAAGCCCATGTCGAGCATGCGGTCGGCTTCGTCCAGCACCAGGATCTCGACGCCGGACAGGTCGACCGTCTTCTGGCCGGCATGGTCCAGCAGGCGGCCAGGGGTGGCCACCAGGATGTCCAGGGGCTTCTTCAGTGCCGTGATCTGCGGGTTGATGTTCACGCCGCCGAACATCACCATGGCGCTGAGGCCGGTGTACTTGCCATAGGTATGCACCGATTCGGCGACCTGGGCGGTGAGTTCGCGGGTGGGCGTGAGGATCAGGCAGCGCGGGCGGCCCGGCTTGCGCAGGGCAGGCTTGCTCTGCGCCAGGCGCTGCAGGATGGGCAGGGTGAAGCCTGCGGTCTTGCCCGTGCCGGTCTGCGCGGCGGCGAGCAGGTCGCCGCCCTGCAGCACGAGGGGAATGGCCTGGGCCTGGATGGGCGTGGGGGTGGTGTAGCCCGTTTCGGCGACGGCACGCAAAAGCGTATCGGCCAGCCCGAGGTCGGCAAAGGAAGTAGTGGCAGTCAAAACAACTCCAGCGGCAGCCTGTCGCTCAAGTTGAGAGACTCCAATCCAGGCGTACGAGTGAGGAGAAAAGGGAGGGGCCCGATCAGGCCAGGCGTGGCGGCGTGGTGCCGGCCAGCGTAGGTGTGCCGATTGGCTAGGCACACCGCAGGCATTGTAGCCCATGTGGGACCCCTGCGCGACCGCCGCCGCCCGGGGCGGGCAATCGACAGCAGTCGTTACATGCCTGCCTGGGCAAACCCGCCCCGACCTGCTGTAATTGCGACACGCTTGCGGGGCGTCCGTGCGGGCGCCGTCATGCGCAAGCCACGTCCAGGATAGGAATCACGAACATCATGCAAAGCATCTCCCGCTGGCTGGGCCTTTCCTTGTTCGCAATGCTGGGCATCCTGCTGTCCGGCTGCGGCTACAACAGCATCCAGGCTGCAGACGAACAGGTCAAGGCGGCCTGGTCCGAGGTCCTGAACCAGTACCAGCGGCGCGCCGACCTGGTGCCCGCGCTCGTCAAGTCGGTGGACGCCTACATGACGCACGAGCGCGAGGTGCTCACGCAGGTCACCGAGGCGCGCAGCAAGGTGGGCAGCGTGCAGGTCACGGCGGAGCAGCTCGAGGATCCCGAGGCGGTCAGGCGTTTCCAGCAGGCCCAGGGGGAACTCTCGTCGGCGCTGTCGCGCCTGATCGCCGTGTCCGAGAACTATCCCCAGCTCAAGGCCGACGGCCTGTTCCGCGACCTGCAGGTGCAGCTCGAGGGCACCGAGAACCGCATCGCGGTGGCGCGCGGCCGCTACGTGGAGTCGGTGCAGGCCTACAACGTGCTGGTGCGTCAGTTTCCCGGCCTGATCACCGCCAAGATCTTCGGCTACGCGCCCAAGGCGAACTTGGGCGTGGAGAACGAGGCCGCCATTTCCCGTCCGCCCGAGATCCGCTTCAGCAATGACCCTGCTGCTCCCAAGCCTGCCCAGTAAGCGCCTCTCCGTGGCCGCGATGCGTGCGGCGGCCTGGCTGGCCGTGTTGCTGGCCCTGTGGTTCATGCTGGCCTGGGGCGCCGCGCAGGCCCAGCCGGCTGCCGTCCAGGCGCCGGCGGTGCCCGCCCTGCAGGCGCGCGTCACCGACCTCACCGGCACGCTGGACGCCACCCGCCGCCAGGGCCTGGAGCAGCGCCTGGCCGCGCTGGAGCAGCGCAAGGGCGCCCAGGTGGCGGTGCTGGTCGTGCCCAGCACCGCGCCCGAAACCATCGAACAATACGCGATCCGGGTGTTCGACCAGTGGAAGCTGGGGCGCGAGCAGACCGACGATGGCGTGCTGCTGCTGGTGGCCAAGAACGATCGCGCCCTGCGCATCGAGGTGGGTTACGGCCTGGAGGGCGCCATACCCGACGCCATGGCCGGCCGCATCATCCGCGAACAGATCGTGCCGCGATTCCAGTCCGGCGACTATGCCGGCGGCATCGAGGCTGGCGTGGCCGCGATCGAGAAGCTCGTCGACGGCGAACCCCTGCCTGCGCCGGCTGCGCAGGCGCAGGACGAGGCGCCCGCCGACCTGTGGGCATTCCTGCTGATGGCCGTGGTGTTCGTGCTGGGGGCGCCGGCCATCATGGCGGGCGCCGCCTCGGCCATCGTGTCGTATATCGCCTTCGGGACCTGGTGGGCTGCGCTCGCCGGCGGCGTGGCGGGCTTCGCAGTGAGCGGGCTGCTGGGGGTGCTGGGCATCAAGCGCCGGCTGCGCAGCGCCGCCAACCGCGGCGGCCGGGGCGGTGGCGGCGGCGGCTTTGGCGGTGGCTTCGGCGGCGGGTTCGGCGGCGGGTTCGGCGGAGGCCGGCGCGGCGGTGGCGGCTTCGGCGGCTTTGGCGGCGGAGGCGGCCGCAGCGGCGGCGGCGGCGCGTCGGGGCGCTGGTAGATCTGCCAAGGCGCCGCAGACGCGCCTTGGCGCCTTGGTGTTCGGTGTCTGACACCTGGGTGGGAAAATCAGGGCTGGGCGAGCTCCAGCCCTTCCTGGGACATGACTTGCAGCCGGGGCATCAGGCCCAGCAGGTGGCGGCTGTATTCGTGCTGCGGATTGCTGAAGAGGGTCTCGGTGTCGGCCACTTCGAGCAACTCGCCGCGGCGCATCACGCCCACGCGGTCGCACATCTGGCGTATCACCGGCAGGTCGTGGCTGATGAACAGCATCGTCAGGCCCAGCTGTTCCTGCAGGTCCTTCAGCAGATTGAGGATCTGCGCCTGGATGGAAACGTCCAGCGCGGAGGTGGGCTCGTCGCAGATCAGGAAGCGGGGCCGCGTGGCGAGGGCGCGCGCGATGCAGATGCGCTGGCGCTGGCCGCCCGAGAACTCGTGTGGATAGCGCCGCGCGGCCTCGGCTCCCAGGCCCACCACTTCCAGCAGGTCGGCCACGATGCGCCGCACCTCGGTTTCGTCCTGTGCCAGGCGATGGAAGCGGATGGGCTCGGCCACGATGTCGAGTACGCGCATGCGCGGGTTGACGGACGAATACGGGTCCTGGAACACCATCTGGATCTGGCGGCGAAACGGATTGAGCGCCTTTTCATCCTTCAGGCCCGTGAGCTCGGTGCCGTTGAACACCACGGATCCGGCGCTGGGCGTGTAGAGGCCCGCAATCAGCCGGGCCACGGTGGATTTGCCCGAGCCCGATTCGCCCACCAGCCCGAAGACCTCGCCTTCGGCGATGCCGAAGCTCACGTTCCTGACCGCGTCGAGCGTGCGGCGATTGCGCTTGAGAAAGGCGTTGCGCAGCACGAAGCGCATGCCGAGATCGCGCACCTCCACCAGCGGCCCCGCGCTGCGGCTGCCGAAATCGCGCTGCCTGCCCAGCCAGTGCGTGGCCAGGTCCATGGGGTCGGCCGGCGTGCGCACGTTCTCGATGTAGGTGACCAGCGGGAACCGGCGCAGCTTCACGTCGGGGCGCGGCACCGCCGATATCAGGCTGCGCGTGTACGGGTGGTCGGGGTTGCCGAGTATCTTGGCCGTGGGCCCCTGCTCCACCAGCCTGCCGCGGTACAGCACGGCCACGCGGTCGGTGATGTCGGCGATCACGCCCATGTCATGCGTGATGATGATCATGCCCACCTGCTTCTCTTTGCAGAGCCTGCGCAGCAGGTCCAGGATCTGCGCCTGGATGGAGACGTCCAGCGCCGTCGTGGGCTCGTCGGCAATGATGACCTCGGGCTCGCAGCACAGCGCCAGGGCGATCACCACGCGCTGACGCATGCCGCCCGAGAACTGGTGCGGATACTGCTTCACGCGCAGCTCGGGCTCGTCGATGCCGACCTGGCGCAGCAGGTCCACGGCGCGGGCCTGGGCCTGCGCCTGGGACAGGCGCAGGTGCACCTGGATGGTCTCGACGAGCTGGCTTTCCACCGTCTGCAGCGGGTCGAGCGACGTGAGGGGATCCTGGAAGATCATGCCGATGCGCCGGCCGCGGATCTTACGCTGTTCGGCCGGACCCAGCGCGTCGATGCGCCGGCCGTCGAGCCGGACCTGGCCGCCGGCGAGCCGGCCGGGCGCCTCCAGCAGCCCGATCACGGCGTTGCCGATGGTGGACTTGCCGGCGCCGGATTCGCCCACCACCCCCAGGATCTCGCCCTTCTCCAGGGCCAGTGAGATGCCGTCGACCGCGGTGAGCGTGCCGCGCCGGCTGGGGAATTCGATGCGGATGGCGTCGATGTCGAGCAGGGCCATGGCGTTTCCTGGAGTGGGCAGACGCTAGCGCAGCCTGGGGTTGAGGGCGTCGCGCAGCCAGTCGCCCAGCAAGTTGACGGCGAGCACCAGCACCACCAGCGCGATGCCGGGGAAGATCGAGATCCACCACATGCCGGAGAACAGATAGCTGTTGCCGATGCGGATCAGCGTGCCGAGCGAGGGCGCGGTGGGCGGCACGCCCACGCCCAGGAACGACAGCGTGGCTTCGGTGATGATGGCGATGGCCAGGTGGATGGTGGCGATCACCAGCACGGGTCCCAGGACGTTGGGCAGGATGTGGCGCCGCAGGATCGTGATGGGGCCGATGCCGATGAGCCTGGCAGCCTGCACGTATTCCTTGTTGCGCTCGACCAGCGTGGAGCCGCGCACTGTGCGGGCATACTGCACCCAGCCGGAGATGCCGATGGAGAAGATCAGCACGTACAGCGCCATGTCCTCCTGCATGTGCCCGGGCAGCAGGCCGCGGGCCACGCCGTCGACCAGCATGGCGATGAGGATGGCCGGGAACGACAGCTGCACATCGGCCACGCGCATGATGAAGCTGTCGATCCGCCCGCCGGCGTAGCCGCTGACCAGACCCAGCGTGACGCCCAGCACCAGCGAGAACAGCACCGAGGCGAAGCCCACCAGCAGCGACACCCGCGAGCCGTAGAAGATGGCCGACAGGATGTCGCGGCCCTGGTCATCGGTGCCGAGCAGGAAGTCGGGGTTGCCTTCCGGACTCCAGGCGGGCGGCGTATTGGCGTCCATGATGTTCAGCGACGCCAGGTCGAAGGGATTGTGCGGCGCCACCACGGGGGCCAGCACCGCGCCCAGTACGATGGCCAGCGTGACGGCGGCCGACACCACGGCGGTGGGCGTGCGCCAGAAGCTGTGCCAGACGTCGTTGTCGGCAAGCCCGGAGAGATAGCTCTTGATGCGGTCGGTCATGGTTCTTCCAGGGCCGGGGCCTTATTTGCTCTGCACGCGCAGGCGGGGATCGACGGCGAAATACAGCAGGTCCACGACCAGGTTGATGAGCACGAACAGGAACGACACCAGCACGAGATAGGCCGCCATGACCGGGATGTCGACCATGCCGATGGCCTGCACGAAGAGCAGGCCCATGCCGGGCCACTGGAACACCGTCTCGGTGATGATGGAGAAGGCGATGATGCCGCCCAGCTGCAGTCCGGTGATCGTGATCACGGGAACCAGCGTGTTCTTGAGGGCATGGTGCAGGTTGATCATGCGTTCGGGCAGCCCCCGCGCGCGGGCGAACTTGATGAAGTCTGCGCGCAGGACCTCGAGCATCTCGGCGCGCACCAGCCGCATGATGAGCGTGGTCTGGAACAGCGCCAGCGTGATGGCCGGCATGACGAGCGCCTTCAGGCCCGAGACGGTGAGCAGCCCCGTGGTCCAGCTGCCCAGTGCCACGACCTCGCCGCGGCCGAAGCTGGGCAGCCAGCGCAGCATCACGCCGAACACCAGGATGAGCAGCATGCCGATGAGAAAGGTGGGCAGCGAGATCCCGACGAGCGACAGGGCCATCAGCCCCTTGGAAATCACGCCACGGCGGCGCAGCGCGGTGTAGATGCCCATGGGGATGCCCACCACCAGCGCGATGATGGCCGAGACGATGGAAAGCTCCAGCGTGGCAGGCAGGCGCTCGGCCAGCAGTTCGCTGACCGGCCGGCGCTGGCGGTACGAGACGCCGAAATCGCCCATGGCAGCATGGGCGGCGAAGCGCGCGAACTGCACGACGAACGGATCGTTCAGGCCGAGGTCCTGGCGCAGCTGGGCGCGCTGCGCATCGGTGGTGTCCTGGCCCACCATGCCCGCGATGGGGTCGCCCACGTAGCGGAACATGGAGAAGGCGATCAGCGCGACCACCAGCATGACGAGCAGCGACTGCAGCAGCCGCCGTGCGACGAAGGAAAGCATGTGCGGTTGCCCTCGGCTGGCCAGCTCAGGCGGCGGGCCGGCCCTGGTTGATTGAACGAAGCAGCCGGCGCCGCGGCGCGGAACCGCCGCGGCTGGCCGGAGCGCAAGCCCCGGCCCGGATGCTTCAGGGCATGACCACGTTGCGCAGGTCCAGCACGTCGTCGGCACGCTGCACGACCTCGACGCCGTCCCTCACGCCCCAGGACATGGGCTGCTGGTGCAGCGGCAGGTAGCCCCAGTCCTGGCGCACCAGGGTGAAGGCCTGCTTGATCAGCTCGTTGCGCTTGGCCTGGTCGGTCTCGGCGCCGACGCGGGATTCGATCTCGTCGACTTCCTTGTTGCAGTAGCCGCCGAAGTTGAACTGGCCATAACCCTTGCCGTCGGGGCAGTGGACCAGGTTGATGAGCGCGTTGTGGGCGTCGATGGAGCTGGGGGTCCAGCCCAGGAGGTACATGCTGGTCATGTTGCCGGCCTGGGGCAGCACCTTGGCGAAGTACTTGGACTTGGTCTGGGCCAGCAGGTCGATCTTGATGCCGATGCGTGCCAGCATGCCCGCCACGGCCTGGCAGACCTTCTCGTCGTTCACGTAGCGATCGTTGGGGCAGTCGAGCGTGACGGTGAATCCCTGGGGATAGCCGGCTTCGGCCAGCAGTTCCTTGGCGCGCTTGGGGTCGGGCTTGATGGGGGCGCCGAAGGCGTCGTCGTAGCCGTTGATGGACGTGGCGATCAGCGAGCCCAGCGGCTGCGCGGCGCCGCGCATGATCTTCTGGTTGATGGCGTTGGTGTCGACGGCGAGCACGAAGGCCTCGCGGACCTTGGGATCCTTGAAGGGGTTCTTGCCCTTGACGCTGGAATACAGCAGTTCGTCGCGCTTCTGGTCGAAGCCCATGAAGATCGCGCGGGCCTCGGGCTTGTTCAGCACCTTCACGCCCGGCGATCCGCTCAGGCGCTCCCAGTCTTGCACGGGCACGGGCTGCACGATGTCCATCTCGCCGGAGATCAGCGCGGCCACGCGGGTGGATTCCTGCGTGATGGGCTGGAAGACGACCTCGGTGACGTTGGTCTTGAGGTCCTTGTTCCAGTAGTCGTCGAAGCGCTTGAGCGTGGTCTTCACGTCGGGCTGGCGCTCGACCAGCATGAAGGGGCCGGTGCCGTTGGCGTGCAGGTTGGCGTAGTTGCCCTGGCCGCCCTTGACGTTGGTGGCCTCGGTGGTGTTGTTCTTCTCGCTCCAGGACTTGCTCATGATGTAGAGCAACGACCACTCGCGCGGGAGGATGGGATTGGGCGTGGGGGTGATGATCTCGATCGTGTGGTCGTCGAGTTTCTTGATGTCGGAGGCCTTGGCGCCGTAGCCCTTCATGTCGGAGCCGGGCGTCATGCTGCGCTTCCACGAGAAGATGACGTCGTCGGCCGTGAAGGGCGAGCCGTCGTGGAACCTCACGCCCTGGCGCAGCTTGACCAGCCACTTGGTGGGTTCGGGATTGCTCCAGCTTTCGGCCAGCACCGGCACCAGCTTGAGGTCGCCGTCGTAGCCGAACAGCGTTTCGTAGATGTTGCCCTGGAAGCCCAGCGTGAAGGTCTCGTTCAGCGCATGAGGATCCATCGAGGTGGCATCGCCCTGGTAGGCCCAGCGCAGGGTCTTGGCGGCGGCCGGCGCCGACAGTGCCGAGGCGGCGATCGCCAGTGCGACTGCAGTGAATCTGAGGGTGGAGGAAATACGCATGGCCTCTGGCTCCGTGGGTGCGCGCGTGGCGCGGCAGAAGTGACGGGGCCCCGGCGTGCCGCGGCTGGCGGCAGCCAGGGTACGGCGTTACGGCTTCGATGCGGCGGGAGGGTGGTGCAGACTGCCTGCGGCGTGGGGAATGCCGCATGACATCGGGCGGCGGGGGAATGCGGTGCTGAAGTGGGGAATCACGATGAACCGACCTTCCGATGATGCGGAGGCACGGCAGGCCCCGCGCCAGTGCAGTGCATCTTATAGAGCCAGTCGTTTAAGCGTCAATCGTTTTGGATTGGGGTTATCACCCGGTTGCGCGGCTCATTTCGCGGCGACACGCGCAAGGTCGACGGCCAATGCGGCCACGCGCTGCTTGCGCCGCTCGTCGTCTTCGTGGCGTTCGCCCAGTGCCGACCATTCCGGGCGGCTGCGGGCCTCCGCCAGCGCATCGGGCAGCGGTCCGCTGCGCCATGCGGCATCGGCCGGCCGGTCCAGGTGCAGGGGGGCGCGCGCCGCGTGGCCACGGCGCTCCAGCGCCTGGATGAGCTGGCGCTGGCGCATGGCCAGCAGGCGCAGCACGGGATCATCCACGCTGAGTTCGCGGTAGCCGCGCAGCTTGCCCGCGACCCGCTTGCCGAAGCGTTCCACGCCCTGCCAGAGGCCGCCGGCCGCCGCACCGATCAGCATGCCCGTTCCCAGGCTCAGCCCGGCGCTGAGGAGGTCCACCGCTGCGCCGGCCATGGCGCCCGCGGCCGCGCCCATGCCCACCTGTATGCCCATGTCCTTCAGGGCCTGCGGATGGAAGAGATCCATGCCGAAGCGCTCGCCCTCGAGGGGCAGCTCGTCGGCGTCGTAGTCGTCGCGGCGGAAGTTGTACAGCGCAAGCAAGGCCTGGACGCAGGCCTGTTCGCGCTGGCGCACGCGATCGCGCAGCGTGGCCGCGGTGAGTTCCAGGGTGGCATCGTCGCTCGGGCTGGCAAGCCGCAGCGCGGCCACGTCGATCAGCAGGTCGGCCGCCAGGCGGTATGCCGCCGCGCGGCGCGCTTCGCGCTGCTGCGCCAGCGCCTGCGCCAGGCGCTGCAGCATGGGCGCATGCGCATCGAGGAGCACGGCCAGCCGGTCGTAGAGTTGCCGTTCGCCGTCCAGCGGCGGCGCGACGGTATCGAACTCCAGCACGGCATGCAGGCCCAGCCGCGACATGGCTTCGCGCCAGGCCTGGGCGCGGTGCGCGGGCGCCTGCACGAAGTTGAGCACGGGAAGCAGGGGCCGGCCGCAGGCGGCCAGTACGGCCAGTTCGTCGCGATGCTTGCCCAGTACGGGATCGCGCGCATCGATGACGTACAGCGCGGCGTCGCAGCGCAACATGCGCGTCAGCACGCGGGCTTCCTGCTCGAAGCGTCCGTGCGCCTCGGGCGAGTCCAGCAGGCGCTGTATGCGGGCCGGGCCGTCGAGCCGTTCGCCCGGCGCATCCATCCGTTCGAGGTACTCCAGCAACGCGATGCCGTCTTCCATGCCCGGCGTGTCGTACCACTCGATTGCCGCGTCGGTGCCCGCAGTCAGCCTGGTGCCTTCCACATGGCGGGTGGTGCCGGGGCTGTCGGCAACCTCGCCGAAGGACGGATCGCGCGTCAGCGTGCGCAGCAGCGAGGTCTTGCCCGTGTTGGTATGCCCCACCACCGCGATCTTCAGGACAGTCTCAGCCATGCTGCCTCTCCAGCCAGCGCAGGGGCTGGTCGGCATCGCGCACGATCGCCTCGGCGGGCAGTCCGGCTGCCTGCAGGCGCTGGCGCCACAGCGGGCTGCGGTCGCCGTCTCCTGCGCCAGCGCCATGCAGCCAGACGCGCGTCTGTGCGGCCAGCTGCGAAAGTTCGGCGATCAGCGCCAGGGATCCGCGGTCCGGCGTCTGGCTGGCGTCGCAGGCCAGCAGCAGGCGGGGCGCGGGCGTGCGCGTCAGCGCGTCGAGCAGCGCATGACGGGTTTCGCGGGTATCGAGATTGCCGGCGTCCACGGCGCCGGCGGGCAGCGGCGCGGGAGGCCATGGCAGGTCGGCCGGCAGCTCGAGCGCCGCCAGCACGGGCCGCTCGCCCAGGTCGGGCAGCATGCGCGTGGCCGATACGGGTGTCGCCGCCTCGGGGCCGGGCGCGCCGTCGGCGCCGAGGGTCCGGGCCGGCGGTTGCAGGCGGTCGTGCAGCGTGGCGTAGCCGGGCAGCGCGGGGTCGATGCGCAGTCCGCGCAGCGCGCGCCCCGTGCGCAGCAGGCAATACAGGCCCGCCGCCAGCCGCGGCAGCACGCCGTAGACCACCACCAGGCCCAGCAGCCAGACGGACCACTGCACCTGCGCCTGGGCAGGCAGGCTTGCGGCATCGCCGCTGGCCCGCACCACCGCGTCATCCGGCGTCGTGAAACCGACCAGCGAAGGCAGCCAGCCCAGGGCCGACGTCAGCCGCACGAAGGCATCGGGCTGCAGCAGCGTGGTGGCCCACACGAAGCGGTAGCTGGCCGTGGACAGCACGACCAGCAGGGTGGCGAGGGCTGCGCATAGTGCAGCGAGCCACAGCAGGTGGCTCACCGTGCCGAAGAGCCAGCGCAGCGCGCCGGCACGCGCCAGCAGGTTGAGCAGGGCCTGGGGAACGAGCGCGGCATCGGGCCCGCGCGCCAGCTTGCGGGTGGCCCATAGCCAGAGCCGCCCCAGGCCCGTGGCATGGCGCGCGCCGAGCGCAAAGCTGGCCAGCCAGCCGAGGAAAGTGAGCGCATGCAGGCCCAGCAGCGCGCCCAGGGCCCACAGCACGTTCACCGGCCGCGCGCCGTTGCCCAGCGCGCCCAGTGCCGTGGCGGTGCCTGCCAATACGGAAGCCAGGATCAGCAGCGCGAAAGTGAGTGCCGCACCCTGGCGCCAGCGCTCGATGAGCGTGTCCAGCCCCTCGCGGCGGCCCAGCAGCCGTGCGCGCACCAGGATGCGCTCGCTCAGGGTTCCTCCGGCCTGGCGCGCTTCGCGCACCGCAGCGGCGTCTTCGAGCGGGCCCCAGTGCTCCTCGCGCAACCGCAACGCTTCGGCCAGCCAGTGTGCGGCGGCGGCATCCGCCAGCGGTGGCGCCATGTCAGCCGGCGTCGGGCCTGGCGTCCGGCGCGCCGGACGCGTCGGGGAACCAGCGGGCCAGCCTGTTGCGCGACTTCGCCTTGACGTCGTCGCTGAGCGTGAATGCCACGGCGGCAAGGGCCGCAGCGAGTACGCCGAGGTCGTCCGTGTAGCCCACCAGGGGCGCCAGGTCGGGCAGCGCGTCGAGCGGCAGGATGAAGTAGCCCAGGGCGCCGTAGATGACCCGGCGGGCCCATTTGGGCGTGGCCGGGTCCTTCACGCCGTAGTAGAGCCACAGCGCTTTTTCCAGGACCTCGCGGCCCGCGCTGGAAGCGTGGCGCGAGACCTTGCGCCAGAAGCGGGGCTCGGAATAGGCCTGTTCATGGCCTTGTTCTGGGGTAGGCGTTGCGAGCGGCATAGGGCGGTTTCCGATGACGGAAGTGACACCCTATTGTAGTCGCCGCGGCGCGCGGCCCACGGGGGCTCTGCGGGCCGGGGGGAGCCCATGTGGACAGGCCCGGGCACCCTCCCGCGGCCGGACGACCTTCGGCGCCTCAAGGCGAAGATGGGCTGGGAACACATACCCTGGTACCCGCTGACCGGCGACCTCCACGCCGACTTCGAAGTGGACCAGAGGCACGGCACGAACGCGTTCATCCGGGATGGCCACCGAGCAGCAGGCAGAGGGGAAGCACGCCATGGATGTGGCGCGGACTACCGTGATCCGTGTCCGTCTTCCTCGGGATCGGTTGTCCTGTAGACAGCATAACGCTCGACGTCCGCGCCGAGGCAGCCGTTTCAGTTCAGATAATCAGCCGCCGTACCTTGTTCGACACCCACTCCGCCACGAACACCGTGACCAGGATCGCGGCGAAGATCACCGTGACCTGGGGCCACGCCAGCGTGTCGACCGAGGCGGCCAGGGGCAAGCCGATGCCGCCCGCGCCGACGATGCCAAGCACGGTGGACTCGCGGATGTTGATGTCCCAGCGGTACACAGCGGTGCCCACCAGCGCCGGCATGACTTGCGGCACGACCGCGTAAGCCAGTACCTGCGGCGGGGAGGCCCCGGTGGCGACGATGGCCTCGACCTGCTTGCGGTCGATTTCCTCTATGGCCTCGTACAGCAGCTTGCCGATGAAGCCTATGGAGCGCAGGGCGATGGCGATGATGCCGGCCAGCACGCCGGGCCCCACCACGGTCACCAGCAGCATGGCCCAGATCAGCGAATTGATGGAGCGCGACGCGACGATGATGCCCAGCGCCAGGGGCCGTACCAGCCAGCGGCTTGGCGTGGTGTTGTGCGCCGCCAGGAAGCCCACCGGAATGGCGACGGCGGCGCCCAGCACGGTGCCCAGGGTGGCGATGTTCAAGGTGTCCCACAAGGGCTGGGCCAGGTCGCCGAGATATTGCCAGCGCGGCGGCCACATGCGTGAGACCAGGTCCCAGCCTGCGGCCGGGGCGTCGCTTACGAAGGCCCATATCGTCGTGTCGCTGATGAGCTTCCAGCCCGCGCCGAACAGCAGCGCGCCAGCCATCCAGCCCAGGAAGGCCCAGCGCTGCGTGCCGGGCGGATGCCGGCGCCAGACGGGGCCCGCGCTCACAGGAACCTCCGCCGCACGTAGCCCGAGACATACTCGCAGGCCATGACGATGGTGATGATCAGCAGCAATATGGCGGCGGCTGTATCGAACTCGTACCGGTCGAAGGCGGTGTTCAGCGTGGCGCCTATGCCGCCCGCGCCCACGATGCCGATGATGGCGGCTTCGCGGAAATTGATGTCCAGCCGGTACATGGACAGGCCGATCAGCCGGGGCATGACCTGCGGCTGCACGGCATAGACGACCCATTGCGGCCAGGACGCGCCGGTGGCGCGCACGGCTTCGAGCTGGGCGCGGTCGGCGGTCTCGATTTCCTCGGCGAGCAGCTTGCCCAGGAAGCCCATGGTGGCGATGACCAGCGTCAGCATGCCGGCCAGTGGTCCGAAGCCGAACATCTTGACCAGCAGCACCGCAATAATGAGCTCCGGAAACGCCCGGGACACGGCGATGAAACCCCGGCACGCCAGGTACACCGGCGTCGGACTGATATTGCGGGCGGCGCCTAACCCGAACGGAATGCTCAGTGCCACGCCGAGCACAGTGGAGGTGATGGTCATGGCCAGGCTTTCCAGCAGGCCCTCGCTGATCTCGCGCCAGCGGTCCGTGAAATTGGGTTCGGCGAACGCCGCAACGAAACGCCAGCCGCGTACCAGGCCTTCGGAAACGCGCTGCCAGTCCACCGATATCGAATACAGCGCCGCGTACAGATAGGCCAGCGCGGCTGCCCAGAGCAGTCCCCGCAGCACGGGCGAGCGCACGAGGCCGGGCCGGCGCCAGGAAACCGCGCGGAATCTTGCGTCGCTCATGGTTCAGGCCGCCGCGGCAGCGCCGTCGAACGACATGTCGCCTGCGTCCTGCCGGGCCTGGGCACCCTGCTGGATCGCGCCGCTGGTATTCCAGTCTTCCTCGCCGTAGATGGCGGTCAGGACTGCCGAATCCAATCCGGCGGGCGAACCGTCATAGACGAGCTGCCCCTTGCGCAGCCCCACGATGCGGTCCGCGAACTGCGTGGCCAGGCCCACGTCGTGGATATTGATGATCGCCGACAGGCCGCGTTCGCGGCAGATCTCGCACACTAGCCGCATGATCTGGCGCGAGGTCTTGGGGTCCAGGCTGGCGGTGGGCTCGTCCACCAGCAGCAGCAAGGGGTCTTGCATCAGCGCGCGGGCAATACCCACGCGCTGGCGCTGCCCGCCCGAGAGCGCGTCGGCCCGCTTGTTCTCGAAACCCGTCAGCCCCACGCGCTCCAGCAAGTGAAATGCCCGCCCGACGTCGGCCGCCGGATAGCGCCGGGCCCAGCTGCGCCAGAAACTGACGTAGCCCAGCCGGCCCGACAGCACGTTCTCCATGACCGTCAGGCGTTCTATCAGTGCGTATTCCTGGAAGATCATGCCCAGTTGCCGGCGTGCATGGCGCAGCGCGCGCGTGCCCAGCGCGGGCAGGCTGCGCCCCTGCAGCAGCACGTCGCCCGACGAAGGCTCCACCAGGCGGTTGATGCAGCGTATCAGCGTGCTCTTGCCGGCGCCCGACGGTCCGATCAGGGCCAGTACCTGGCCCGGTGGCAGGTCCAGGTCGACGTGGTCCAGGGCCAGGTCACCAGTGGGGTAGCGTTTGGCCAGGCCGCGCAGCGACAGCAAGATGGAGTCGGCATCCCGGGCTGCGGGGCGCTCGGCGGTCATTTGCAGGTGTAGGAGATGTTCATGGCCTTGTCGATGTCGCGCACGACGGCCCAGTGTTCTTTGTACGTGATGGGAATGAAGGCTTCCTGCGGCGGCTGCGACTTGCCGAATTCCTTCAGCAGGGCCGAGCCTTCCCAGTTGAACGAGAAGAAGGCTTCCTTGACCTTGGCGGCCAGTTCGGGCTTCAGGTTGTACACGTAGCCGTAGCCCGTGGTCGGGAAGGACTGCGACTTGTAGATGGTGCGTATCTTCGAGCCGTCGACCGCATTGCGGGCCACCATGCGGTTCAGCACCGAATTGGCCACGGCCGCACCGTCGTAGTCCTTGTTGGCCACGCCGATGATGGAATTGTCGTGCTTGCCCGAGAAGGCGGCCTTGAAGTCTTTCCCCGCCTGCATGCCATAGGCGCTGGCCAGGAGGGCCGAAGGCGCCTTGTAGCCCGAGTTGGAGGTCTGCGAGGTGAAGGCAATGGTCTTGCCCTTGAGGTCTTCGACCTTCTGGACCGGGCTGTCGGCCGGCACGATGATCTCCATCTCGTAGCCGTAGACGCCTTTCTTGTCGGCCATCATGGCAAAGGGTACGAAGCCGGCGCAGTTGACCGCCAGCGGGTTGCTACCGGTATTGAATCCCGCCACGTGCAGGCGGCCCGCGCGCATGGCTTCGAGCTGCGCCGCATTCGACTGCACGGGGAAAAACTGCACCCGCTTGTCCGTGACCTTGGCCAAGTGATCCAGGAATTCCTGCCATACGCCGCGATACACCTCGGGGTCTTCTACCGGGGTGTAGGCAAAGATCAGCGTATCGGGGTCAATCCACTGCTTGGGGTCGGTGGGCGCATCGGCCACCATGTCGCCGTCGGCGTCGCAGAACTTCTTGTCGAGTTCGCCCGGCGTGCACGTTTGCGCATGGGCGGCAGCCCCCAGCGAAGAAGCCAGCCCGATCAGGGCAAAACCAAACAGTTTCTTGAGCATGTCGCCCCCCGTCCATCGTAACGGGAAAATTTTGCGACTGCAGCATGACAGTGCTATGACGCAGGGCGCCGGCCTCGCGCAGGCCGGTCCCTGGCGCAGGGCGGCGATGGCGACGTCATCGCCATTCCCAATGGCCGTGTCGCCCGGGCACAGGTGCGAAACTGCCGGCGCTGCCAGTATCGTCCTTCAGGCAGAAGACGTGCGGGTGATGGACGCTGCCTTTCCGCCGCCAGGCTTCATCATCAATGGCCAAGCCTGCGGACAGGATCTGCTGGGCTGGGCGCCGCAGCGCAGAAAAGAAGGTGGCTCCCCGAGCTGGGCTCGAACCAGCGACCTGCGGATTAACAGTCCGTCGCTCTACCGACTGAGCTATCGGGGAACGGGTAGAGGGCCGTGATTATGCACGAAAATTTCCCCGCGTGCAGGAGGAGTGCGGGAGGTGGCAGGCAGGCACAGCAAACCCCGATGCCGCAACAGGGTTTGCCGTTATTGACTTTGTGTCGAATGTAGTCTGGCTATACTTTTCGTCACACCGCGCCAGGTCTGACAGCCAGACTTGCCGTGCATAACCACGCCGGATCTTTCCGGCAAATCGATATATGGGCGATGCGATGCAGGATTCCTTGCCGAACGTATCGCCGCGCCGGGACCAGCCGCCAGCGGGGCGGATACTGGCTGCGATCAGCCGTCTGCTGCAGGCCCCTGCGCATCCCGCCTTCTTCCAGGACCTCGTCGAGTGCGCGGTCCTCGACATCGGTGCAGACTGTGCCTGGGTCGCCTTGAAGGCACCGGATGGAACGATGGCCGTGAGCGCGCTGCGGGCATGCGAGGCAATCCCGCCGGAGCAGGTTGCGCAGGCCGCCGCGGCGCTGCAGGCCGGCCTGGCTGCCGGCCTGGACGTGCTCTGCCCCGAGGGCGCGGCGCAGCGCTGGGCAGAAATCCCGTGGTTCGACGCATTCGGCGCCGTGGCGTGCGCCAGCACTGCCCTGCGGGGCACGGCTGGCGTGGTCGGCCAGGTCACTTTCGTGTTCCGGCATGGCGTGGGCACCGGCGAAGTCCACGCCGATGCGCTGCGCATACTCGGAGCGCATGCCAGCCACGCCCTGATCCGGACCGAGGAACTCGAGCGCCGCCTGGCGCAGGCGCAGGCCGCCGTGGCGCAGTACGAGTTCCTGTTCCACAAGGCGCCGGTCCTGATCAACGCCTACGGCGCTGACGGCAAGCTGCTGCTCTGGAACGAGGAGTGCGAGCGCACCTTCGGCTGGACCCTCCCCGAACTCAACCGGCACGACGATCCGCTGGCGCTGTTCTACCCCGACCCCGCCGCCAGGCAGGCGGCACGCGACAATGTGCGGGCCTCGCCGGTGCCGGCATTCCACGAGCGCAGCCTGGTCGCGCGCGACGGCACCGCCCTGTCGATCATGTGGGCCAACGTGCTGCTGCCAGACGGCATGGCCGTCAACATCGGGTTCGACGTCACCGCGCGCCGGCAGGCGGAGGCCGCGCTGCAGCGGCTTGCGCGGGTGGACAGCCTGACCGGCTGCTGGAACCGGGGCGAAGTCCTCAACCGCCTCGACGACATGGTGCGGCGCGTGCGCGAGGGCAGCCTCGGGCGGCTCGCGGCCATGATGATCGACCTGGACCTCTTCAAGCAGATCAACGACAACTACGGCCATCATGTCGGCGACGCGGCGCTGCGCCACTTCTGCGAATGCGTGCGCCGCTGCGTGCGCGATACCGACGTGGTGGGCCGCCTCGGCGGCGAGGAATTCGTGGTGCTGCTGCCGGAAGCCGACGAGGCCGGCGCGCGCGTGCTGTGGGACCGCCTGCGCACCACCCTGCGCGACACGCCGCTGCCGGTGGGAGAAGCCACGCTGGTGCTGTCGGCCAGTGCGGGCGTAGCCCGCCTTGCCGACGACGATGAGGATGCCTCGGACCTGCTGCGGCGCGCGGACGGCGCGCTCTACGACGCGAAGCGTGCCGGCCGCGACCGCATGGCCCAGGGTTGAGGCTGGCCGGGCCCTTAGCCGCCGAACCTGCGGCGCAGCCGCTGGGACTCGGCCCGGTTCAGGCGCGCCGCTTCCTCTTCGGCATAGTCTTCCTCGTCGGGCTCATAGGGGCCCTCGTACATGCAGCCGCTGCGGTTCCACGTGCATTCGTTGAAGAGCCGGCCGACGCCGCCTGAGCTCGGGCCGGAAGAGCAGCCGGAAGCAAGGGCGGCAAGAAACAGCGCCGCACCACAGCGGCTCAGCGTTCTGATGGACATTTTTTTCCCAGGGTCTGCACAAGTGCCACAGCCATGGTTATAGCAAGCTCCTGCGGCCAGGAGTGCCGTGCCGGCACGTTGCGTGCGCTGGCTGGGAGGGTGGACTGGTGCCGGTGAAAGGAATCGAACCCTCGACCTTCTCATTACAAGTGAGCTGCTCTACCAACTGAGCTACACCGGCGATCCGCCCGGGCGTTTTCGCCGGGGACTGCATTGTAAAGAAAGTCCGTACGGACGTCTTGCGGCCGGCCAAGCGGTTCCGGGCACGGTGCAGGCGCGGCCCATGCCCGGCCGGATCCCGGCGGGCCACGGGCCGCACAGGCGCGTGGCCTATTTGACGATGGTCAGGCGTGGCCGCTTGGGCTCTCCGCCGTCATCGGGCGGGGTGTCCGTGTCGGAGGGCGCTGGCGCTTCCGGGGCGGCGTCGGCTTCGCGGGCCGGCGGTTCATAGGGTTGCACCTCGAATCCCATGCCGGCGCCGGTCTCGCGCGCATAGATGGCGCTGACCGCACCCACGGGCACCACCACGTTCTCGGTGACGCCGTTGAAGCGCGCCTGGAACTCGATGAACTCGTTGCCCAGCGTGAGCTTGTTGGTGGCAAGAGTGCCCACGTTGAGCGTGATCTGGCCGTCGCGCACGTGCGCCGGCGGCACGAGGGTGTGCTCGTCCACCTGCACCGTGATGTAGGGCGTGTAGCCGTTGTCGGTGCACCACTCGTGCAGGGCACGGATCAGGTAGGGTTTGGTCGAGGTCTCACCCATGGTCAGCGGCGCATGACTTTTTCGGACGGCGTGAGCGCCTCGATGTAGGCGGGGCGCGAGAAGATGCGCTCGGCGTACTTCTGGATCGGCGCGGCGTTCTTGGGCAGTTCGATGCCGTAGTGGTCGAGGCGCCACAGCAGCGGCGCGACGGCGACGTCGAGCATGGAGAACTCGTCGCCCAGCATGTACTTGTTCTTGAGCAGCAGCGGGGCCAGCTGGGCCAGGCGGTCGCGGATGCTCTGGCGCGCGGCCACCATCTGCTTGTCGTCGGGCTTGGCCGAGCGGTCTTCGAGGGTGGAGACGTGGACGAACAGCTCTTTCTCGAAGTTGTACAGGAACAGGCGGGTGCGCGCGCGCATGACCGGGTCTGCCGGCATCAGCTGCGGATGCGGGAAGCGCTCGTCGATGTACTCGTTGATGATGTTCGACTCGTACAGCACCAGGTCGCGCTCAACCAGGATGGGCACCTGGCCATAGGGGTTCATGACCGAGATGTCCTCGGGCTTGTTGTACAGGTCGATGTCCCGGATCTCGAAATCCATGCCCTTTTCGAAAAGCACGAAGCGGCAGCGTTGCGAAAAGGGGCACGTGGTTCCGGAGTAGAGCACCATCATGGCGATATGTCCTTATGAAAAGCGAAAGGCCAGCGCCGCTAGTCTAGCGCGGCGCTGGCCCGGAATTCCAGGCTGGCGGCGGGGCGGAACCCGCCGCGTGGACCGGCGGGAGGCAAACTGGCCCCGGCCGGATGTTAACCCAGGAGCCTCAGGCTCCTAGCGTACGTGCTTCCAGTAGGCGGCGTTGAGGCGCCAGGCCACGAAGAGGAACAGCCCCAGGAACAGCAGCACCCACACCCCCAGCTGCTGGCGGAACTGCTGCACCGGCTCGGCCATCCAGGACATGAAGGCGGTCAGGTCGGCCATGTCGCGGTCGTAGGCGGCAGCCTGGGCCGGCGCCAGGGCCTTGAAGCGGTGCTCGACGCTGCCGTGCCCATGGTAGTTGGCCACGGGTTCGGTCTGGACGGTGGCGTAGCCCTGGGCGTCGTAGGTGGTGGTGACGCGTTCCCAGCTTTTGGCGCCGTCTTTCTCGACCTCGTGCAGGGCCACCGTGGTGAGTTCGCGCGGCCCCTGCTGTTCCCAGAGCACGTGCGGCATGCCCACGTTGGGGAAAACCAGGTTGTTCCAGCCGGTGGCCTTGCTCGTGTCGCGGTAGAACGTACGGAGATAAGTATAAATGTAGTCGGCGCCGGACGGTCCGGCGTTGATCGACTTGGCCCGGGCGATCACCGACAGGTCGGGCGGCGTGGTGCCGAACCAGCGCTTGGCATCGGCGGGTTTCATGGCGATGTGCATCATGTCGCCGACCTTCTCGCCGGTGAACAGCAGGTGGTCGCGGATCTGGTCGTCGGTGAGGCCGATCTCCGCCAGCTTGTTGTAGCGCATCGCGTTGGCGCTGTGGCAGTTCAGGCAGTGGTTGACGAACAGCTTGGCGCCGTTCTGCAGCGCGGCCAGGTCGTTGATGCGATGCGGGGCCTCGTCCAGCGGATAACCGCTCTCGGCGGCCTGCACGGCGGTACACGAGAGCAGCAATGCTACGGCACCGATCAGTTTCTTCATCATGGTCGTTCCGGTCAGTGGTAGGCTCAGTGGGCGTGATAGGTGACGCGATCGGGCACCGGCTTGAAGCTGCCGAGGCGGCTCCAGACGGGCATCAGGAAGAAGAAGCCCAGGTAGATCAGCGTGCCTATCTGCGAGGTGAGATTGAACGCATCGCTGGGCGGTTGCGTGCCCAGATAGCCCAGCACCAGGAAGTTGACGATGAAAATGCCGTAGAGCACCTTGTGCCACGTGGGGCGGTAGCGGATGGACTTGACCGGGGAGTGGTCGAGCCAGGGAAGGAAGAACAGGATCACCACGGCGCCGCCCATGGCCACCACGCCCCAGAACTTGGCGTCGATGCTGCGCAGCAGGATGGCCACGACGATCAGGATGGCCGGCACCACGATGCGCAGCAGGCCCCTGAGGCCGCCCTTGAGGAACAGGGCGATGGCGCCCAGCACGCAGGCGCCCGCCAGCACCCAGGTGAACTCGTCGGTGGTGGCGCGCAGCATGGAATAGAACGGCGTGAAGTACCACACCGGGGCGATGTGCGGAGGCGTCTTGAGCGCATCGGCCGGGATGAAGTTGTTGTACTCCAGGAAATAGCCGCCCATTTCGGGGGCGAAGAACACGATGGCGGCGAACACGATGAGGAAGCCCGCCACGCCCATGATGTCGTGCACCGTGTAGTACGGATGGAACGGAATGCCGTCCGCGGGGCGGCCGTAGCGGTCTTTGGGCCCATCCTTGATCTCGACGCCGTCGGGGTTGTTCGAGCCCACCTCGTGCAGCGCCACCAGGTGTGCGGCCACCAGCCCGATGAGGACCAGCGGGATGGCGATGACGTGGAACGAGAAGAAGCGGTTGAGCGTGGCGTCGGATACGACGTAGTCGCCGCGGATCCACACCGAGAGCTCGGGCCCGATGAAGGGGATGGCCGAGAACAGGTTGACGATGACCTGCGCGCCCCAATAGGACATCTGGCCCCACGGCAGCAGGTAGCCGAAGAACGCCTCGGCCATCAGGCAGAGGAAGATGGCCACGCCGAAGATCCAGACCAGTTCGCGCGGCTTGCGGTACGAGCCGTAGAACAGCCCGCGCAGCATGTGCAGGTAGACCACCACGAAGAACATCGAGGCGCCGGTGGAGTGCATGTAGCGCACCAGCCAGCCCCAGGGCACCTCGCGCATGATGTACTCGACCGACTCGAATGCCCGCTGGGCATCGGGCTTGTAGTGCATCACCAGGAAGATGCCGGTGAGGATCTGGATCACCAGCACCAGCAGCGCCAGGGATCCGAAGAAATACCAGAAGTTGAAGTTCTTCGGGGCGTAGTACTCCGACAGGTGCGCTTTCCAGGTGGAGGTCACCGGAAAGCGCCGGTCCAGCCAGCCCAGCAGTCCTGTTGTCTCGACAGTTTTCTCGCCAGCCATGTACGGCTCCTTTTTTATACGTGGCGTTGTGCTTGAGGTCGGTAGAGGCGGCGCCTGACGCTACGCCTTGTTGTCCTCGTCCACACCGACGATGATGCGGTTGTCGTTCAGGTATTGGTAGGGGGGGACTTCGAGGTTGTCGGGCGCGGGCTTGTTGCGGTAGACGCGGCCGGCCATGTCGAACGTGGAGCCGTGGCAGGGGCACAGGAAGCCGCCCTGCCAGTTGGCCGGCATGCCCGCTGCGCTGCCTGTTTCGAGATGCGGCGTGGGCGAGCAGCCCAGATGGGTACAGATGCCGACGCACACGAAGATATCGGGCTTGCGGGACCGGTATTCGTTCTTCGCGTATTCGGGCGTGAAGCCAGGGCGTTCGGACTGGGGATCGGCCACCAGGGGATCCTGGGCCTTGATGCCGGCGAGCTGTTCCTCGGTGCGGCGGAGGATCCAGACGGGCTTGCCGCGCCACTCGACGGTGCGCATCTGGCCGGGCGCCAGGTCGGCGATGTCGACCTCGACGGGGGCTCCGGCGGCACGGGCCCGCTCGGACGGGGCGAACGTGCTGACGAAGGGAACTGCAGTGGCGATCCCGGCGACGCCTCCGGCCGCACAGGCCGTCGTTACCCAGAAGCGCCGCGAGGGGTCGGGCGGCAAATGGGGATCTACTGCGCCATCGTCGTCATGCACCAACGTGTCCTGACTCATCTCTTCCCTTCCTTTGTGATGCGCCTGTTGATTGTTAAGAAGTGTTATCAGGCTTGCCGCATCGGTTTCGTGGAGATTTGTACAACACAGCAACCGCGTATTATAACGCTTGCCTAATCCAGGGCGAGACTTCTCGAGGAGCACGCATGAGCAAAGGGAAAGGATTCCTGCAGGAATTCCGCGAATTCGCGGTCAAGGGCAACGTCATTGACCTCGCGGTCGGCGTGATCATCGGCGCGGCGTTCGGCAAGATCGTCACCTCGATCGTCAACGACCTCGTCATGCCCATCGTCAATTTCCTGGTAGGCGGTTCGGTCGACTTCACCAACAAGTTCCTGGTGCTGTCGATGCCCGAAGGCTACACCGGCCCCATGACGTATGCCGACCTCACCAAGGCGGGCGCCAACGTGCTGGCCTGGGGCAGCTTCATCACCGTGCTCATCAATTTCGTGCTGCTGGCCTTCATCATCTTCTGGATGGTCAAGGCGGTGAATTCCGCGCGCCGCAAGCAGGAAGCCGAACCCGCTCCTGCCGAGCCCGCGCCCCCGCCCGAGGACGTGGCGCTGCTGCGCGAGATCCGCGACCTGCTGCGCAAGTAGGGAGAAGCCGGCTACACCGGGTTGTCGACGTCGACGAACTCCACGCGTATGCCGAAATGCGCCGCCACCGCCTCGCCCAGCGCGCGCACCCCATAGCGCTCGGTGGCATGGTGGCCGGCGCCGATGAAGCCGGTGTTGGTTTCCCGGGCCAGGTGCACCGTGGGCTCCGAGGCCTCGCCCGTGATGTAGGCCTGCGCGCCGGCGTCGATGGCATCGGCCAGCATGCCCTGGGCTGCGCCGGTGCACCAGGCCACCCGGCTTAGCGGCAGGTCCGGGTCGCCCACCACCAGCGGCGTGCGGCCCAGCCGCTGCGCGATCCGGTCAGCCAGCTGGCCCAGGGTGTGCAGGCCGGGGGCAGTGCCGAGCCACACCAGGCCGTCGGGCCCGCAGGTACAGGGCTGGCCGTCGCGCCACGCGGGCTCCAGGCCCAGCACGCGCGCCAGCTGTGCGTTGTTGCCGAGCCGGGGATGGGCATCCAGCGGCAGGTGGTAGGCGTACAGGTTCAGTTCGTGCGCCAGGGCCAGAGCGAGGCGCGTGCGCCGCGGGCCGCGTACGCGGGGGTCTTCGTTGCGCCAGAACCAGCCGTGGTGCACCAGCACCGTGTCCGCGCCGCGCTCGATGGCCGCGCGCAGCAGCGCCTCGGATGCGGTGACCCCGGTGATAATGTGGCCTGTGCGTGCCCGGCCCTCCACCTGCAATCCATTGGGGCAGTAGTCCTTGAACCGCGCCGCCTGCAGCGTGCCGTCCAGCCAGTCGGTGAGCTCGCGGGTGTCGATCGTCGTCATAGCTTGCCTTGTAGAAATCATGCGCCGCCTTTGGCTGATATTCGCCCAGGCCGTTACGGTCAGCCTGGCAATTTTATTCGTCGTGACCACGCTGCGCCCCGACTGGCTGCAGCGCGGCGCCAGCCCGCCCGCTGCCATCGCGCCGGCGCCGCCGCAGGCGCCCGCTGCGCCAGGGGGCGCTTCTTCCTATGCGGACGCCGTGGCACGCGCCGTGCCCTGGGTGGTCAATGTCTATACCACCAAGCACATCGACGTGCCCTTGATTCCGCTGCCCGATGACCCCATGCTGCGGCAGCTGTTCGGCCAGATGCCGGGCATGAGCCGGCGCCAGGCCGCTTCCAGCCTGGGTTCGGGCGTGATCGTGAGCACCGATGGCTACGTGCTCACCAACTACCACGTGGTCGAGGCCGCCGACGCCATCGAGGTGGCGCTTTCCGACGGGCGCCGCAGCGTGGCCAAGGTGGTGGGGGCAGACCCCGAGACCGATCTTGCGGTGCTCAGGCTGCGTGACGACCTGGGGCCGTTGCGCGCGGCCGAACTGGCCGATGGCGCGCCGCGCGTGGGCGACGTGGTGCTGGCCATCGGCAATCCCTTCGGCGTGGGCCAGACCACCACCCAGGGCATTGTGTCGGCGCTGGGGCGCAACGGCCTGGGCATCAACACCTATGAGAACTTCATCCAGACGGATGCCGCCATCAACCCGGGCAATTCCGGCGGCGCGCTGGTCGACGCCCAGGGACGGCTGGTGGGCATCAATACCGCAATCTACTCCGAGACGGGCGGCTCGCTGGGCATCGGCTTCGCCATTCCCATCGACTCGGCCCGGCGCGTGATGGACGAGATCATCCGCACCGGCACCGTGAAGCGCGGCTGGCTGGGCATCGAGCCGCAGGACGTCACGCCCGAACTGGCACGCGCCTTCGGCCTGCCGCGCGATATCCGCGGCGTGGTGATCGCCGGCGTGATGCGCGGCGGCCCGGCGGGGCGGGCCGGACTGCGGGTCGGCGATATCGTGCAGCGCGTGGACGATACGCCGATCAGCGACACCACTGCCATGCTGGCGCTGATCGCGGCGCTGCCGCCGGGCGAGGTGGTGACGCTGCACGTGCTGCGTGGCGGCAAGCCTGCCCAGGTGCGTGTGACGGTGGGGACGCGTCCGGCGCGGCCGCGCTAGGGCCTCTGCCCGGGGCGCGGCTGGCGCGGCACGGCCGCGCCGTCGGCGATGAGCCTCAGCACCGCCACGATCTTGCGCCGCGCATCGGCAGGCAGGCGCGCCAGCGCGGCCTGCAGCTCGGCATCATAGCCGTCGGCGGAGAGCGGAGGCGACCCGGACTCGGGCAATGCGTGCGCGGTGGCGGCTGGGCCCGGTTCGCCGTCGAGCAGCCAGGCCGTGGTGGTGCCGAGCGCCCGGGCCAGGCGCTGGATGGTATGCCAGGTGGGGGAATAGGCATCGCCGCGGGCGAGGATGCGGTGGATGCTGGACTGCGGCACGCCGGATATGCGGGCCAGCTGGTTCTGGCTTTTGATGCCGCGCCATCGCATCTGGGCGCGCAGGCGGTTCGCGAGCGTCATGCCCGCAATGTACCGGCGCCGACATGGCCCTACAAGGGTGAAAGCGTCCCGTTTGAACGGGCCTTATGGGGCCTTATGGGCCCTTATGGCTCTTATGGCTCTTACGGCTGTCGTTCGGTGAGCGCGCCTTCTTCTTCGCTGCGGCCGCCCTTGGGCGTGATGAGGCGCGCGCACAGCAGGCCGACTTCGTACAGCAGGCACAGCGGCACGGCCAGCATGAACTGGCTCACGACGTCGGGCGGCGTGACCACGGCCGCAACGACGAAGGCCCCGACCACCACGTAGCCGCGTGCGGCCCGCAGCTTGTCCAGCTCCACGATGCCGGTGCGCACCAGCAGCACCACGGCCACCGGCACCTCGAAGGTGATGCCGAAGGCCAGGAACATCGTCAGCACGAAGCTCAGGTACGCCTCGATGTCGGGGGCGGGCGTGATCGACTGCGGCGCGAACGTGGCGATGAAATGGAAGACCGTGCGGAACACGAAGAAATAACAGAACGCCATGCCCAGCAGGAACAGCAGGGTGCTGGAGAGAATCAGCGGCAGCGCCAGGCGCTTCTCGTGCTTGTACAGGCCCGGCGCCACGAAGGCCCAGGCCTGGTAGAGCACCACGGGCAGCGCGATCACGAAGGCGGCCATCATGGTGACCTTGACCGGCACCATGAACGGCGTGATGACGCCGGTGGCGATCATGCGCGTGCCCTGCGGCAGCGAGGCCAGCATGGGCTGGGCGAGCACGTCGTAGATGGCCGAGGCGCCGGGATACAGGAACAGCACGATGAACACCGCCAGCATCGCGCCGGCGGCGCGCAGCAGGCGGGTGCGCAGCTCGACCAGGTGCGAGATGAAGCTGTCCTGCTGGTCCTCGGTGTCGTTGAGGGGTTCCTGGCTCACGTTGTTTTACCGGTGGTCGGGGCGGGGGGAGGAGCCTGCGTGGCCGCGGGCGAGGCCGGGGCCTCGGGCGGGTTCGCGGGCGCGGCGGCATCGGAGGCGGCGCCGTCAGGAGCGGCGACGGCGCCGGGAGCCTGGCCGGGCGAGCCGGTCACGGCTGCGCGGGCTTCCCCGGCAGTGGCGTCGAGGTCGGCGCGCAGCGACTGGCCGGCGCTGCGCACGGTCTGTTCGGTGTCGCGCAGCGAGGTCTGCACTTCGCTGGCAGCCGCGTCCATTTCCTCCTTGAACTTGCGCAGCTCGTCGAGTTCGATCTCGCGCCGGATGTCGGACTTGACGTCGTTGACATAGCGCTGGGCCCGGCCCAGGAGGTGGCCGACCGTGCGCGCCACCTTGGGCAGCCGTTCGGGACCGATCACCACCAGCGCAACGACGCCGATGATCATCAGTTCGGTGAAGCTCACGTCAAACATGCGACCAGCCGATGGAAAGGGAAGCGGGAACGGCCGGACCTGCGTCCGGCCGGGAAGAGGGCCGCGCGGGCTCAGGAATTGGTCTTTTCCTTGGCCTGCACGTCGATGGTGTCGTCGGAGGAGCGGTTGGTGGTGACCTGGTCGGCGGGCTTGTCGCCATTGGCTTCCTTCATGCCGTCCTTGAAGCCCTTGACGGCGCCGCCGAGGTCGGTGCCGATATTGCGCAGTTTCTTGGTACCGAAAATCAGGGCAACGATGACCAGGACGATCAACCAATGCCAGATGCTGAAGCTACCCATGGAAATTCTCCGTGAAATTTAGGCGGCGGGGGCCACGCGGCCATGCCAGGGACGCGGACCGCCAATAATGTGGAAATGCAGGTGCGGGACTTCCTGGCCGCCATCGGCGCCGGAATTGGCCACGAGCCGGAACCCGCCCTCGGGGCCGGGCCGGCAGCCGTTTTCCTCGGCCAGACGGGCCGCCAACGTCACCATTCTACCCAACCAGCCCGCGTCGTCGGGCGTGACGTCCTGCAGCGATGCCAGGTGCCGGCGGGGGATGAGCAGCAGGTGCACGGGCGCGGCGGGATTGATGTCGTGGAAAGCGATGAATTCGTCGTCCTCGTACACCTTGCGCGCGGGAATGTCGCCGCGGACGATCTTGCAGAAGATACAGTTGTCGCTCATGACGGTTCAGACGGCAGGGCGCCGCGCTTTTTCCTCCAATCCGGAAAGACCCTCGCGGCGCGCCAGCTCGTCCAGCACGTCCTGGGGCCGCAGATTGTAGTGGGTCAGCATGACCAGACAATGAAACCACAGGTCGGCGGTTTCGGCCACGATGCGGTCGGGCTTGCCGTCCTTGGCGGCCATCACCAGCTCGGTGGCCTCTTCGCCGATCTTCTTGAGAAAGGCGTCGGGGCCCTTGGCCAGAAGCTTGGCGACGTAGGAGGTCTGGGGGTCGCCTCCCTGGTCGGGGCGCCGCGTGGCCAGGGTGTCGGCCAGGCGTGCCAGCAGGTCGGCGGAGGCGGCGTGGCTCATTTGTAGATGTGCTCCGGGTCTTTCAGCACCGGGTCCACGGTTTGCCAGGCGGCGCTGTCGGCAGTGCCCTCGAGGCGGCGGTAGAAGCAGCTGGCGCGGCCGGTGTGGCAGGCGATGCCACCCACCTGGTCGACCTTGAGCAGCACCACGTCGCCGTCGCAGTCGAGGCGCAGCTCTTGCACGTGCTGCACGTGGCCGGATTCCTCGCCCTTGCGCCACAGGCGCTTGCGCGAACGCGACCAGTACACGGCGCGGCCGGTGGCGGCCGTCTCGGCGAGCGACTCGCGGTTCATCCAGGCCACCATCAGGATGCGGCCGTCGGCGGCATCCTGGGCGATGGCCGGGATCAGGCCGTGGTCGTCGAAGACGACTTCGTCGAGCCAGGCGGGAGAGAGATTCGTCATGTCAGTCCAGTCGTACGGCGATGCCGCGCTCGGCCATGTATTGCTTGCACTCGCGCACGGTGTGCTGGCCGAAGTGGAAGATGCTGGCAGCCAGCACGGCGCTGGCGCGGCCGGTGGTGACGCCTTCTGCCAGGTGCTGCAGGCTGCCGACCCCGCCGGAGGCGATCACCGGCACCGGCACGGCATCGGACACCGCGCGGGTGAGTTCCAGGTCGAAGCCCGACTTGGTGCCGTCGCGGTCCATGCTGGTGAGCAGGATCTCGCCGGCGCCGTAGGCGGCCATGCGGCGTGCCCAGGCCACGGCGTCGAGCCCGGTGGCTTTGCGGCCGCCATGGGTGTAGACCTCCCAGCGCGCCGGGGCGCCGGGCTCGGACACGCGGCGCGCGTCGATGGCCACCACGATGCATTGCGAGCCGTGGTAGTCGGCCGCGCTGCGCACCAGCTCGGGATTGGCCACCGCGGCGCTGTTGATGCTGATCTTGTCGGCGCCCGCATTGAGCAGGCGCTGCACGTCGGATACCTGGCGCACGCCCCCGCCCACCGTGAGCGGGATGAAGACCTGCGAGGCCACCTGCTCGATGATGGGCAGGATCAGGTCGCGCCCGTCGCTGGTGGCGGTGATGTCGAGGAAGGTGAGCTCGTCGGCGCCCTGCTCGTTGTAGCGGCGCGCGATCTCGACCGGATCGCCGGCATCGGCCAGGTTGACGAAATTCACGCCCTTGACCACCCGCCCGGCCGTGACGTCCAGGCAGGGAATGATGCGGCGGGTGAGGCCGTTCAGGGCAGCTGCGCCCGCGCCCAGGGCGGTTTCGCCGGCAGGCCGGGCGGGTAGCCGCGGTGCGGGAATGCTATTCATGGCTGCCGGGTTCGACGCCGCTCAGTTCGTCGGCCCGGGCCTGCGCAGCCTGGAAGTCGAGCGTGCCTTCATAGATGCTGCGGCCCAGGATGGCGCCCTCGACGCCCTCTTCTTCCACGGCGCACAGGGCTTCGATGTCCTGGATGCCCGCGATGCCGCCGGAGGCGAACACGGGGATGCGCACGTGCTGCGCCAGGCGCACGGTGGCCTCGACGTTGACGCCGGAGAGCATGCCGTCGCGGCCGATGTCGGTATAGATGATGGCCTCGCAGCCGTAGTCCTCGAACTTCTTGGCCAGGTCGAGCACGTCGTGGCGGGTGAGCTTGCTCCAGCCGTCGGTGGCGATCTTGCCGTCGCGCGCATCCAGGCCCACGATGATGTTGCCGGGGAAGGCGCCGCAGGCGTCCTGCAGGAAACCGGGGTTCTTCACGGCAGCCGTGCCGATGATGACGTAGGAGATGCCGGCGTCGAGGTAGCGCTCGATGGTGTCGAGATCCCGGATGCCGCCGCCGATCTGCACCGGGATCTCGTCGCCGACTTCGTCGAGGATGGCCTTGATGGGCGCTTCGTTGCGGGGCTTGCCGGCCACGGCGCCATTGAGGTCGACCAGATGCAGGCGGCGTGCGCCGAGGTCGAGCCAGTGGCTGGCCATGGCGGCGGGGTCTTCGGAGAACACCGTTGCATCGTCCAGGTCACCCTGGCGCAGGCGCACGCAGCGCCCGTCTTTGAGGTCGATGGCGGGGATCAGCAGCATGGTGGATCGCGAGCTTTGATTGATGAGGGTTGGAAAAGGCCGGGCCGGGGCTCGTCCGGGAGCCGGTTACGGTTGCCAGTCTACAAAATTGCGATAAAGGCGCAAACCGTGGCCGGCGCTTTTCTCGGGGTGGAACTGCACCGCAAAAATGTTAGCGGCGGCCACTGCGCAGGTAAAGGCGACGCCGTAGTCGCTTTCGCCCGCGATGACCGCAGGGTCGGACGGCACGGCATAGTAGCTGTGCACGAAATAGAAATGCGTGGCATCGGGGATGCCTTCCCAGAGGGGATGGGACCGCGTCTGGCGTACCGGGTTCCAGCCCATGTGCGGCACCTTCAGCCGCTCGTCGCCCGGCGCCGGGGCGGCCTCGCCGTCGATGGCGGGCGGCGCATATTGCGGCCCGGCGAAGCGTCGCACCACTCCGGGGAATACGTCCAGGCAGGGGGTATCGCCCTCTTCGCTGGTGCTGAAGAGCATCTGTTCGCCCACGCACACGCCGAGCAGCGGCTTGCTGCGGGCGGCGCGCAGCACGGCATCGCGCAGCCCCGAGGCGTTCAGGGTGCGCATGCAATCGGGCATGGCGCCCTGGCCCGGGAAGACCACGCGGTCGGCCGCGTCGATCTCGTGGGGCTGGTTGCAGATCCGGACGTCGGCATCCGGGGCGGCGTACTGGAGGGCGCGGGCCACGGAATGGAAGTTGCCCATTCCGTAGTCGACAATGGCGATGGTGCTCACGATGGCGGGTGTGTCAGGAGTATGGCGATGGCAGCGGGCAGGCGCGGCCGCCGGTTACAGCACGCCCTTGGTCGACGGAACGGTCCCGCCCATGCGGGGGTCGATCTCCAGGGCCATGCGCAGGGCGCGGCCGAACGCCTTGAAGATCGTCTCGCACTGGTGGTGGGCATTGGCGCCGCGCAGGTTGTCGATGTGCAGGGTGATCAGGGCGTGGTTGACCAGGCCCTGGAAGAACTCGCGGGCCAGGTCCACGTCGAAGCTGCCGATGCGCGCGCGCGTGTAGTCGACGTGGTACTGCAGCCCGGGGCGCCCGGAGAAGTCGACCACGACGCGCGACAGCGCTTCGTCGAGCGGCACGTAGGCGTGGCCGTAGCGGCGCAGCCCGGCCTTGTCGCCGGCAGCCTGGGCGATGGCCATGCCCAGCGTGATGCCGACGTCCTCGACGGTGTGGTGGTCGTCGATGTGCAGGTCGCCTTCGGCCTGGATGTCGAGGTCGATGAGGCCGTGGCGCGCGATCTGGTCGAGCATGTGGTCGAGGAACGGCACGCCGGTGGCCACCGTCTGCTTGCCGGTGCCGTCGAGGTTGATCGCGACGCGGATGCGCGTTTCGTTGGTGTTGCGGGTGATTTCTGCGGTACGCATGTCAGGGGCTCAGGATTTCTTGCAGCGCGGCCAGCAGGGCCGCGTTCTCGGCGGGAGTGCCTACCGAAATGCGCAGGCAGTCGACCAGCAGGGGATGGGCGTCGGAAAAGTTTCTTACCAGTATTTTGCGCGTTTTCAGCGCGCGATGCACGGCGTTGCCCCCCGGGAGGCCGGAAAAGCGCGCGAGTACGAAATTTGCGGCGCTGTCGTAGACCTGCACGCCCGGCAGGGCGGCCAGGTCCCGGGACAGCGGCCCGCGGTCGGCGCGCAGCTGCGCGGCCTGGACATCGAGTTCGGCCTTGTGATGCAGCACCGCGCGCAGCACGGCCTGGGTCAGCACGCCCACGTTGTACGGAGGACGGGCTTTGTCGAGCTGCGCGATCCAGGCCGGGGGACCGGCCAGATAGCCGAAGCGCAGCCCCGCCAGGCCGATCTTGGACAGCGTGCGCAGCACCACCACGTTGGGCAGCGAGGCGGCCCGTGGCATCCAGCTGTGGCCGGCGAAGGGCTGGTAGGCTTCGTCGATCACCACCAGGCCGGGCGCGGCATCCACGATGGCCTGCACCGCCTCGTCGGGCCACAGCCCGCCGGTGGGATTGTTGGGCAGGGCCAGGAACACCACCTTGGGACGGTGCGCCGAGATGGCCTCCAGCATGGCCGGCAGATCGAGCTGCAGCCCCGCGGTGAGCGGCACGCCCACGAAACGGGCGTGGTCCAGGGCAGCCGCCATCTCGAAGTACACGAAGGACGGCCAGGGCGAGAGCACCACGTCGCCCGGCTCGCAACAGGCCTGGATCACCAGGTGGATGAGCTCGTCGGAGCCGTTGCCGCACAGCAGGCCGGCCCCGGCCGGCACGTCGAAGGCCGCGGCCACCTCGGCCTTGAGCTCGTCCAGGCCCGCGCCGGGATAGCGGTTCAGGGGCGTGTCGTGCGCAGCGCGGGCGATGGCCTGGCGCACCGCCTCGGGCAGCGGATACGGGCATTCCATCGCGTCGAGCTTGATGGCGTCCCCGTCGGCGTGGGCCACCGGATAGGCGGCCTGGGCCAGGATGCCGGCGCGCACCGTGCGCGCCGCGCGGTCGGCGGCCGCGTCGCTCATGGCTGGTCGTCGAGCCGGTATTGCGCGCTGGCGGCGTGCGCCTGCAGCCCCTCGCCCAGCGCCAGTTCGGCGGCGATGCGGCCCAGCGTCTGGGCGCCCTGGTGCGACACCTGGATGAGGCTGGAGCGCTTCTGGAAGTCGTACACGCCCAGCGGCGAGGAGAAGCGCGCCGTGCGGGACGTGGGCAGCACGTGGTTGGGGCCGGCGCAGTAGTCGCCCAGCGATTCGGAGCTGTAGCGGCCCATGAAGATGGCGCCGGCATGGCGGATGCGCGCCGTCCACGTCTCGGGGTTCTCGGTGGAGATCTCCAGGTGCTCGGGCGCGATCTGGTTGGCGATGGCGCAGGCCTCGTCGAGGTCGCGCACGAGGATCAGGGCGCCGCGGTTGCCCAGGCTGGTGCGCAGGATGTCGGCGCGCGGCATGGTGGGCAGCAGGCGCGCAATGGCGGCCTCGACCTCGTCGAGATAGGCCGCGTCGGGGCACAGCAGGATGGCCTGGGCCAGTTCGTCGTGCTCGGCCTGCGAGAACAGGTCCATGGCGATCCAGTCGGCGGGCGTCGTGCCGTCGCAGATCACCAGGATTTCGCTGGGGCCGGCGATCATGTCGATGCCGACCACGCCGAACACGCGCCGCTTGGCGGCGGCCACATAGGCATTGCCCGGGCCCACGATCTTGTCCACCGACGGCACGGTGGCGGTGCCGTAGGCCAGCGCGCCCACGGCCTGGGCGCCGCCCACGGCGAAGGCGCGGTCCACGCCGGCGATGGCCGCCGCGGCCAGCACGATGGGGTTGCGCACGCCATCGGGCGTGGGCGTGACCATGATGAGCTCCGGCACGCCGGCGACCTTGGCCGGGATGGCGTTCATCAGCACGGACGAAGGATAGGCGGCCTTGCCGCCGGGCACGTACAGGCCAACGCGGTCCAGCGGCGTGACCTGCTGGCCCAGCACCGTGCCGTCGGCCTCGGTGTAGGTCCAGGTTTCGCTGCGCTGGTGCTCGTGGTAGGCGCGGACCCGGTCGGCGGCCGTCTCGAGCGCGTTGCGCTGGGCGGCGGGCAGGGCCGCGAGGGCGGCATGCCATTCCGAGCGGGGAATTTCCAGGGCCTGCACCGAATCGGCGGCGACGCGGTCGAAGCGGCGGGTGTATTCCAGCAGGGCGGTGTCGCCGCGGCTGCGCACGTCGGCCAGGATGCCGGCGGCGGCGCGGTCGATGGACTCGTCCTCGCCGGCCTCGAAGGCCAGCAGCGAGGACAGGGCGGAGGGGAATCCCGGATCGCGGGAATCGAGGCGATTGATCAGGGCCATGGCGTACGGTGTCTCAGGGCCGGGCGCGCAGGCCCGGCGGGTTCATGCATTGCGCGCGGAAGCGCGTTCGAAGGCGTCGAGCAGCGGCTGCAGGCGGTGGCCCCGGGTTTTCAGGGAGGCCTGGTTGACGATCAGCCGCGAGGAGATCTGCATGATCTCCTCCACCGCCACCAGGTCGTTGGCGCGCAGCGTGCCGCCGGTGGAGACCAGGTCGACGATGCAGTCGGCCAGGCCCACCAGCGGCGCCAGCTCCATCGAGCCGTACAGCTTGATGATGTCGGCGTAGACGCCCTTGGTGGCGAAATGCTCGCGGGCCGACTGCACGTACTTGGTGGCCACGCGCAGGCGCGCGCCCTGGTGCACCGCGGCCTCGTAGTCGAAGCCCTTGCGCACCGCCACGCAGAGCCGGCAGCGGGCGATGTTCAGGTCGATCGGCTGGTACAGCCGGCCCGGCTGCTGGGCCGCATGCTCGATCAGCACGTCCTTGCCGGCGATGCCCAGGTCGGCCGCGCCGTACTGCACGTAGGTGGGCACGTCGGAGGCGCGCACGATGATCAGCCGCAGGCCCGGGTCGCTGGTGGGCAGGATCAGCTTGCGCGAGCTTTCCGGATTCTCGGCCACCTCGATGCCGGCCTCCGCCAGCAGCGGCATGGTTTCCTCGAAGATGCGGCCCTTGGACAGCGCCAGGGTCAGCGGGGAGCCCGGTACCACGTTCATGCCTGCTCCTTGCCGGGGAGGCGCTCGATGTCGGCGCCCAGCGCGCGCAGCTTGAGCTCCATGCGATCGTAGCCGCGGTCGAGGTGATAGATGCGGTCGACTACGGTATCGCCTTCGGCCGCCAGGCCGGCGATCACCAGGCTGGCCGAGGCGCGCAGGTCGGTGGCCATGACGCTGGCCCCGGACAGGCCCTGCACGCCGCGCACCACGGCGGTATGGCCGTCGATGTCGATGTCGGCGCCCAGGCGGCGCAGTTCCTGCACGTGCATGTAGCGGTTCTCGAAGATATTCTCGACGATGACCGCCGTGCCGTCGGCGATGGTGTTCAGCGCCATCAGCTGCGCCTGCATGTCGGTGGCGAAGCCGGGGTACTCGTGGGTGCGCAGGCCTACCGCGCGCGGCCGGCCCTCCATGGCGCCGCGGATCCAGTCGGGACCGGTCTCGATGGTGAGGCCGGCCTCGACCAGCTTATCCAGCGTGGCGCCCATGGTATCGGGGGCCGCATGGCGCAGGGTGATGTCGCCGCCCGCTGCGCCCACTGCGCACAGGAAAGTGCCCGCCTCGATGCGGTCGGGAATGACGCGGTGGCTGGCTCCGTGCAGCGATCCGACGCCGTCGATCACGATGCGGTCGGTGCCGTGGCCCTGGATGCGGGCCCCCATCTTGATCAGCAGCTCGGCCAGGTCCACTACCTCGGGCTCGCGCGCGGCGTTCTCGAGCACGGTCTGACCCTCGGCCAGCACGGCGGCCATCAGCAGGTTCTCGGTGCCGGTGACGGTGACCATGTCGGTGCGGATCGAGGTGCCCTTCAGGCGCCTGGCCCGGGCCACGACGAAGCCGTGTTCGATGCTGATGTCGGCGCCCAGCGCGGCCAGCCCCTTGATGTGCTGGTCGACGGGCCGCTGGCCGATGGAGCAGCCGCCGGGCAGGCTGACGCGCGCTTCGCCGAAGCGGGCCACCAGCGGGCCCAGCACCAGGATGGAGGCGCGCATGGTCTTGACCAGCTCGTACGGCGCTTCCAGGTCGTCGACCTGGTCGGCCTGCAGCGTGACCGTGCCGTCGGCGCCCTGCTCGCTCTTGACGCCCATGCGGCCCAGCAGGCGCAGCATGGTGCGCGTGTCGTTGAGCTGGGGGACATTGTGCAGGCTCAGCGGTTCGGCCGAAAGCAGGCTGGCGCAGAGAATCGGCAGGGCGGCATTCTTCGCTCCCGAAATGGCGACCTCGCCGCGCAGCGGGGTGCCGCCGGTGATGCGTAGCTTGTCCATCAGGCACCTGCCTTGGCGTATTCGCCCGGCGTGAGCGTGCGCATCGAGAGCGCGTGGATCTCGGCCTTCATGCGGTCGCCCAGGGCCGCATAGACCAGCTGGTGGCGCGCCACCGGACGCTTGCCTTCGAAGGCGGAGCTGACGATGACGGCGTCGAAGTGCGAGCCATCGCCCTGCACTTCCAGGTGTTCACAGGGCAGGCCCTGGGCGATGTAGTCGCGCACCTGCTCGGGGGTGGGAAGCATGGTCTATCAGTTCCTGAGTTTGTAGCCGCTGGCCAGCAGGCGCAGGGCATACAGCGACAGCATCGCGAATACGCCCGCCACCACGGCCAGGCTGCGCCAGGGCGAGACGTCGGAGACGGCGAAGAAGCCGTAGCGGAAGCCGTCGATCGTGTAGAAGATGGGGTTCCAGTGCGACACCGCCTGCCAGAACGGCGGCAGCGTGTGGATCGAGTAGAACACACCGGACAGGAAGGTGGCCGGCATGATCAGGAAGTTCTGGAAGGCCGCGAGCTGGTCGAATTTCTCGGACCACAGGCCGGCGATCACGCCGAGCACGCCCATGATGCCGCAGGCCATCACCGCGAAGGCCAGCGTCCAGAGGGGATTGGCCGGCAGCAGGGGCGAGAAGCACATGGCGACCAGCCAGACGCACACGCCCACGGCGAGGCCCCGCACGACGGCGGCCAGCACGTAGGCCAGGAAGATCTCGCGGTGCGACAGCGGCGGCAGCAGCATGAATACCAGGTTGCCCGTGATGCGGCTCTGGATCAGCGACGAGGAAGGATTGGCGAAGGCGTTCTGCAGCATGCTCATCATCATGAGCCCGGGGATCAGGAACGCGGTGTAAGGCACGCTGCCGTACACCACGACCCGGTCTTCGAGCACGTGGGCGAACACCAGCAGGTACAGCAGCGCGGTGATCACCGGGGCGGCGATGGTCTGGAAGCTGACTTTCCAGAAGCGCATCAGCTCCTTGCGCAGCAGCGTGGGGAAGCCGGAACCGGCATCCAGACGGGGACGGACCAGCGGTTCGGCAGGCGCGGGCGCGTTCACGAGGCCACCTCCTCGAGCGGGGCGTCGTCGTGCATGATGCGCACGAAGGCGTCTTCGAGGTCGGCGCCGCCTACGCGGGCCAGCAGGGCCTGCGTGGTGTCCAGCGCCACGATGCGTCCCCGTTTGAGCATGGCGATGCGGCCGCACAGCGCCTCGGCTTCCTCGAGATAGTGGGTAGTGAGCATGATGGTGTGGCCGGCGCGGTTCAGGCGCGAGATGAACTCCCACAGCGTGCGGCGCAGGTCGACGTCGACCCCGGCGGTGGGCTCGTCGAGCACGATGACCGGGGGCCGGTGCACCAGGGCCTGGGCCACCAGCACGCGGCGCTTCATGCCGCCGGACAGGGCGCGCATGTTGGTGTCGGCCTTGTCGGACAGGCCCAGATTGAAGAGGATCTCGTCGATCCAGTCGTCGTTGCGGCGCAGGCCGAAGTAGCCCGACTGGATGCGCAGCGTCTCGCGCACCGTGAAAAAGGGGTCGTAGACCAGTTCCTGGGGGACCACGCCCAGCGAGCGGCGGGCCGCCTTGTAGTCGGCCACCACGTCGTAGCCGCAGACGCTGGCCTGCCCGGCAGTGGCGCGGGCCAGGCCGGCCAGGATGGAGATCAGGGTGGTCTTGCCGGCGCCGTTGGGGCCCAGCAGGCCGAAGAATTCGCCGTGCTCGATGCGCAGGCTGACGTCGTCAAGCGCCTGGAATCCGACCCCTTCGGCCTGGCCGAGGAATCGCTTCCAGCCGCGTTGGCGCGGCGGGTAGATCTTTGAGACGTGTTCGAGACTGACGGCGGACATGACGGCGGGAGCGGCCCGTAAAGAGCGTAGTCCGTCATTATAAGGGCCGCGCGGGGGTGCCCCCGCGCAGCCCTGGCGGCCTGGCGCCGGCCGGTGGATCAGCGATTGCGCTGGTTGAGCGCGTCGATCAGCCCTTCGATGCCGTTCTGGTTGATCTGCTGGGCGAACTGGTTGCGGTAGTTTTCGATGAGCCAGATGTTCTCGACGTTGAGGTCGTAGATACGCCAGCCCTGGGGCGTCTTTTCGAGCCGGTAGTCCACCTGCACCGGCTGGGCATTGGCCTGGCTGATGAGCGAACGCACGACCACGTCGTTGGCGTTGGGATCGCCGCGGAACGGCGCCAGCGTGATCGTGGTTCCCGCATCGACGCGGGTCAGCGCGCCGCTGTAGGTGCGGATCAGGGTGCCGCGGAAGGCGTCGGCCAGGCGGGTGCGCTGGTCTTCGTTGGCCTGGCGCCAGTAGCGGCCGGCCGCCAGGCGGGTGGTCTTCTGGAAGTCGACGTAAGGCAGGATGTATTGGTCTACGACCTGGTTGATGCGGTTCAGGTCGCCCGAGCGGATGCTGCTGTCTGCCTTGATCACGGACAGCGCCTGCTGTGCCGCGGCCAGCACGAACTGGTCGGGCGGGCCGTTGGGGTCCGGCTTGGTCTGGGCCTGCGCCGCAGCTGCCGCGGCCAGCAGGCCGCAGGTGAAGAGCAGGCGGGCGAAAAACGAGCGAATGACGGACTGCATGAACTCTCCTCTCTGTGGGACCTGGCGCGCGCTCATTGCGCGACAGGGGCCGCCGGAGCGGCCGCGGGCGCGGCCGGCGCTGCCGCCTCGCCCGGGTCTGTGCCGTAATCGGGGACGTCGTCGTCACCGTAATCCGGCAGGTTCTGGTCGGCGGGCGCGGCGCCGCGCACCATGGCGGCGCGACGCTGCAGGTAGGCGTCCCGCACGAAGCTGTAGGGATCCAGCGCCACGCGGTCGACCGTGTCGGTGGCGTCCAGCAGGCTGGCCCGGGTGTCCACCACCTGGAGGCCCCACAGCGAGTTGCGCAGGCGCACGTTGTCGATCTGGCCCACCGACACGAAGTTGCCGGTCCAGTCGCCCACGCGGCCCACGCCGTCGCGCACGCTGCTGGAGCCCAGCAGGGGCAGCACCAGGTACGGCCCCTGCCCGAAGCCCCAGACGCCCAGGGTGACGCCGAAGTCGTTGGGGATCTTGCGCGCGCCGTTGGCCGAGGCGACGTCGAAGCAGCCGCCCACGCCCATGGTGGTGTTGAACAGGAAGCGGCCCAGCGTATTGATGAAATCGTGGCCACGCCCCTGCAGCATGCTGTTGGTGGCGGCCCAGAGGTCGCCCAGGTTGCTGAACATGTTGTGCACGCAGCTCTGCACCGGTTGGGGCGTGACGAAGTCGTAGGCCTGCGCCACCGGCTTGAACAGCGCGCGGTCGACCGTGTCGTTGAACTTGTATACCCCGCGGTTGAAGCCTTCCCACGGATCGCGCGGGTCAGGGTTCTGGGGGGCGGCGCAGCCGGCCAGCATCGCGGTGGCGAGCGCGGCGGCAGCGAAACGGGGAGCGGTTTTTCTTGTCATGGAGGGGGCTTCAGGGATGGGCCCTGGCGGCTATTGTTGGGGAGCAGCCGCGGGCGCGGCGGGCGCAGCAGTGCCCTGCTTTTCGGCGGTGCCGTACAGGAACTGGCTGATCAACTGTTCCAGCACCACGGCGCTTTGTGTATAGCGGATTTTTTCGCCGTCCGCAAAGTTGTCATCTTCGGCGCCGGGCACCAGGCCGAGATACTGCTCGCCCAGCAGGCCGGAGGTCAGGATGGAGGCAGAGGAATCCTTGGGGAAGCGGTATTGCTCTTCCAGGTCTAGCGTGACGACGGCCTGGAAGGTCTGGTTGTCGAACGCGATGTCGGACACCCGGCCCACCACCACGCCGGCGCTCTTGACCGGCGCCCTCACCTTGAGGCCGCCGATGTTGTCGAAGTTGGCGCTCAGCTGGTAGGTGGGCGCGAACGAGAAGCTGCTGAGGTTGCCTGCCCGCAGCGCCAGGAACACCAGCGCGATGGCGCCCAGCAGCACGAACAGTCCTACCCAGAAATCGGTTTTTGCGCGTGACATGACGGATCCGTATCAGTTTCCAAACATCAGGGCGGTGAGGAGGAAGTCCAGGCCCAGCACGGCCAGCGACCCCACCACCACGGTACGCGTGGTGGCCCGCGCCACGCCTTCGGGCGTGGGCCGGGCCTGCCAGCCCTCGTAGAGCGCCACCAGCGTCACCGTGAACCCGAACACCAGGCTCTTGAGCACGCCGTTGGCAACGTCCTTCCAGACGTCGACGCCGTTCTGCATCTGCGACCAGAAGGCTCCCGGGTCCACGCCTATGAGCAGCACGCCCACCACCCAGCCCCCGAGGATGCCCACCATGGAGAACACCGCCGCGAGGATCGGCATGGCGATCATGCCGCCCCAGAAGCGCGGCACCAGCACGCGGCGCATGGGGTCCACCGCCATGACCTCCATGGCGGCGAGCTGCTCGCCGGCCTTCATCAGGCCGATCTCGGCGGTGAGCGAGGTGCCGGCCCGCCCGGCGAACAGCAGGGCCGTGACCACCGGGCCGAGCTCGCGCACCAGCGACAGCGCCACGAGCAGGCCCAGGGCCTCCTCGGAGCCGTAGCGGTTCAGGGTGTAGTAGCCCTGCAGGCCCAGCACGAAACCCACGAACATGCCCGATACGGCGATGATGAGCAGCGAATAGTTGCCGATGAAGTGCACCTGCTGCGATACCAGGCGCGGGCGGCGCACCGCGATGCCGCTGCGCGCCAGCAGCGCGCCCAGGAAGCGCGTGAAATAGCCGATGCCGCTGACCTGGGCATGGACCCAGCCGCCCAGGGCACTGACCGGATTGCGGGTGGCGCTCAAGACCGGCCTCCTTGTTGTCGGGCGAGCCAGGTACGGAACGCTGGCGTTTCGGGGTAGTGGAAGGCCACCGGGCCGTCGGGCGCGCCATCCAGGAACTGGCGTACGTAGGGGTCCTGGGAGGCGGCCAGTTCCTGCGGGGTGCCGGCGGCCGCGAGCTTGCCCTGGCCCACCAGGTAGACCCGGTCGGCGATGGCGAAGGACTCCTGCACGTCGTGCGTGATGAGCACCGAGGCGCAGCCCAGGCGGTCGGCCAGGTCGCGGATCAGGCGGGCGGTGATGCCCAGGGAAATCGGGTCCAGGCCGGCGAAGGGTTCGTCGTAGAGGATGAGCTCGGGCTCGAGCACCACGGCACGGGCCAGCGCCACGCGGCGGGCCATCCCGCCGGAAATCTCGCCCACGCGCAGGTGGGCGGCGCTGCGCAGGCCCACGGCGTCGAGCTTGTCGAGCACGCGCTCGAGTATGGCGGCCTCGCCGAGATCGGTGTGCTCGCGCAGCGGGAAGGCCACGTTCTCGAAGACGTCCAGGTCGGTGAACAGGGCGCCCTGCTGGAACAGCACGCCCATGCGCTGGCGCAGCGCCTGCAGCCGTGGGCCGTCTATCCCGGTGAGCGACTGGCCGAACACCCGCACCTCGCCCTGCTGCGCGGCGATCTGGCCCGTGGCCGCGCGCAGCAGCGTGGTCTTGCCGGAGCCCGAGCCGCCCATGATGGCCACGACCTGGCCGGGCAGCACCTGCATGGTGATGCCGCCGAGCACGGTGAAATCACCGTAACCCAGCGCCACGTCATGCAGAGAGAGGGCAAGTTCCGAGCTGTTGCGCGTGGGATCGGGCATAGGCAGGCAAATCGCCGGACGGATTCCGGAATCGTTGCGCGCCATTGTAGCTGCTGCATCCGACATGCCGCAGCCGCCGGCGCGCGGCTACTGTCCTGCTCCTATTGCAGGGTGATGTTGCCGGCCTTTATTACCTGCGCCCATTTGGCGGTTTCCTTCTGGATGAACTCCCCGAACGCCTCGGGCGAACCGCCGGCCGCCTGGCTGCCCGTGTCGGCGATGGCCTTGCTGACCTCCGGATCCTGCAGGATGCGGTTGAGTTCGGCGTTGAGCTTGTCGATGATGGGACGCGGCGTGCCGGCCGGGGCGATGATGCCCTGCCAGTTGTATGACTCGAAGCCGGGCAGTCCGGCCTCCGCCATGGTGGGCACGTCGGGCAGCACGTCCAGGCGCTGGGCGGAGGTCACGGCGATGGGGTGCACTTTCTTGCTCTGGATGGACGGCAGCGCCGCATATCCCATCTCGAACATCATGGTGATGTGGCCGCCCATGAGGTCGGTGGCCGCCAGGCTGCCGCCCTTGTAGGGCACGTGCACGATGTCGATGCCGGCCTGCTCCTTGAACATCTCGCCCGACAGGTGGTGGGCCCCGCCCACGCCGGAGGAGCCGAAGGTGAGCTTGCCGGGCTCTTTCCGGGCCAGGGCAATGAGCTCCTGCAGGTTGCGCACGGGAACGCTGTTGTTGACGCTGAGCACCAGCGGGCTGTTCTCGATGAGCACGACCGGCGCGATGTCTTTCGCGACGTCGTAGGAGATGTCGGGCATCAGCGTGGGATTGACCGACATGGGCGCCAGGTTGCCGGCGCCGATGGTGTAGCCGTCGGGTGCCGCCTTGGCCACCAGGCTGGTGCCGATCACGCCGCCCGCGCCGGCCTTGTTCTCGACCACGACCGACTGCTGCAGCGCGTCGCCGAGCTTGCGCGCCAGCAGGCGCATCCGGGTATCGGCGAAGCCTCCCGGCGCGTAGGGCACGATCAGGGTGATGGGCTTGGTGGGCCAGTTGCCGGAATCCTGGGCGCGGGCCGCGCCCGACACCGCGGCCGAGGCCACGAGGCAGCTTGCCAGGAAGGTACGAACGAATCGCATGCGGGACTCCTCTTATCGTTGGATGTGCTGGAGAACATTATGCCTGCGGCCGCCATGCGGCGCCCTGCGGTTGCAGGCCGCCGGCATCTGGCGCAGTACAAAAGCCGACGGCCGGCTCCGCCTGGGGCGGAACCGGCCGTCGCGGCGCCTGCGTCGTGCGCTCAGCGCGGCAGTTCGCTCGAGCCCATCAGGAACTCGTCGACTGCCCGGGCGCACTGGCGGCCTTCGCGTATGGCCCAGACCACCAGCGACTGGCCCCTGCGCATGTCGCCGGCGGCGAAGACCTTGTCGATGCTCGTGCGGTAGTCGTCGGTGTTGGCGCGCACGTTGCCGCGGCCGTCGCGGTCCACGCCGAAGGCATCGAGCACGCCCTGCACCGGCGAGACGAAGCCCATGGCCAGCAGCACCAGGTCGGCGGCAATCTCGAACTCCGAGCCCTCGACTTCGGCCATCTTCATCTGGCCGGTGGCGTCGTCGCGGATCCACTCGACCCGCGCGCCCACCAGTTTCTCGACCTTGCCGTTGCGGCCCTTGAGCGCCTTGGTGGTGACGCACCAGTCGCGCTGGCAGCCTTCCTCGTGCGAGGACGAGGTGCGCAGCTTGAGCGGCCAGTACGGCCAGACCATCGGCTTGTTCTCGCTTTCCGGGGGTTGGGGCATGAGTTCGAACTGCGTCACCGACGCCGCGCCGTGGCGGTTGCTGGTGCCCACGCAGTCGGAGCCCGTGTCGCCGCCGCCGATCACCACCACGTGCTTGCCCTTGGCGTTGGGCTGCCCGGAAATGCGGTCGCCCGCCACCGCCTTGTTCTGCGGGCGCAGGAAATCCATGGCGAAATACACGCCGTCTAGCTCGCGGCCCGGGACGGGCAGGTCGCGCGGGGTTTCAGCGCCGCCCGACATCACCACGGCATCGAAGTCGGCCAGCAGCGATTCCGGCGTGCGCACCGTAAGGCCCTCGGCCGCCGCGTCGGCAGGCTGGCCCACGTAGGTGGAGGGCGAGAACTCCACGCCCTCCGCTTCCATCTGGGCGATGCGGCGGTCGATCTGCGATTTCTCCAGCTTGAAATCGGGAATGCCGTAGCGCAGCAGCCCGCCGATGCGGTCGCTCTTCTCGAACACCGTGACGGCGTGGCCGGCACGCGCCAGCTGCTGGGCGCAAGCCAGGCCCGCGGGCCCGGATCCCACCACGGCCACCTTCCTGCCGGTCTTGCGGGTGGGCACCTGCGGCACGACCCAGCCCTCTTCCCAGCCCTTGTCGATGATGGCGTGCTCGATGGACTTGATGCCGACCGCGTCATTGTTGATGTTGAGCGTACAGGCCGCTTCGCACGGAGCGGGGCAGATGCGGCCCGTGAACTCGGGGAAGTTGTTGGTGGAGTGCAGCACGTCGAGCGCGCGCCGCCAGTCCTGGCGGTAGACCAGGTCGTTCCAGTCGGGGATGATGTTGTTGACCGGGCATCCGGTGTTGCAGAACGGGATGCCGCAGTCCATGCAGCGCGCCGCCTGCTGCTTGGACTGCTCGTCGGTGAGGCGCACGACGAACTCGCGCCAGTGCTTCAGGCGCTTCTGCGGGGCCTCGGAGGCCTCCTGCAGGCGCTGGTATTCCATAAAGCCGGTGATCTTTCCCATGGTAGTCCTCAGGCGGCCATTTGTTGCGGGTTGGCCGCACGCCACAATTCACCCAGAGCCCGGCGGTATTCCGTGGGCATCACTTTCACGAACTTGCCGCGCGCGGCTTCCCAGTCGCCCAGGATCTCGCGGGCCCGGAAGCTGCCGGTATAGCGGAAGTGGTCTTCGATCAGGCGGCGCAGGATGGTCTCGTCGGTGGCGCGCTCGCCGCCGCGCTGGGCGCTGTGCCACACGTCGATGTTGTTCAGCGCCTGCTGCTCGGAATGCGGCAGCACGGGCTCGAGCTCGACCATGGCCAGGTTGCAGCGCTGGCGGAAGCTGCGGTCGGGGTCCCAGACGTAGGCGACGCCGCCCGACATGCCGGCGGCGAAGTTGCGGCCGGTGGCGCCCAGCACCACCACGGTGCCGCCCGTCATGTATTCGCAGCCGTGGTCGCCGGTGCCCTCGACCACCGTTGCCGCGCCGGAGTTGCGCACGGCAAAGCGTTCGCCCGCCACGCCGTTGAAGAAGGCCTCGCCGGCAAGCGCGCCGTAGAGCACCGTGTTGCCCACGATGATGTGCTCCGGGCCGAAGCCCCGGAAGTCGTTGGGCGAGCGCACGATGATGCGGCCGCCCGACAGCCCCTTGCCGACGTAGTCGTTGCCCTCGCCCACCAGGTCCATGGTGATGCCGTGCGCCAGGAAGGCGCCGAAGCTCTGGCCGGCGGTGCCGTTGCACTGGATGTGGATGGTGTCGTCGGGCAGGCCCTCGTGGCCATGGCGCGCGGCCACGGCGCCCGAGAGCATGGCGCCGATGGTGCGGTTGCGGTTGCGCACCGGCACGATGAAGGAGACCTTCTCGCCGCGCTCGAGGGCCGGCTTGCTGCGCTCGATGAGCTGGTGATCCAGCGCGCCCGCCAGGCCGTGATCCTGGGGCTCGGTGTTGCGCACCTCGGCGTCGATCTGCGGACGATAGAAGATGCGGCTGAAGTCCAGGCCCTGGGCCTTCCAGTGCTCGATGCCGGCGCGCATGTCGAGCAGGTCGGTGCGGCCGATCAGGTCGTCGAACTTGCGGATGCCGAGCTGGGCCATGATCTCGCGGACTTCTTCGGCGACGAAGAAGAAGAAGTTCACCACGTGCTCGGGCTTGCCCTGGAATTTCTTGCGCAGTTCGGGATCCTGCGTGGCCACGCCCACCGGGCAGGTGTTCAGGTGGCACTTGCGCATCATGATGCAGCCTTCGACCACCAGCGGCGCCGTGGCGAAGCCGAATTCGTCGGCGCCCAGCAGCGCCCCGATGGCGACGTCGCGGCCGGTCTTCATCTGGCCGTCGGCCTGCACGCGGATGCGGCTGCGCAGGCGGTTGAGCACGAGGGTCTGCTGCGTTTCGGCCAGGCCCAGTTCCCAGGGCGTGCCGGCGTGCTTGATGGACGACACCGGCGAGGCGCCCGTGCCGCCGTCATGGCCGGCGATCACCACGTGGTCGGCCTTGGCCTTGGCCACGCCGGCCGCCACCGTGCCCACGCCCACCAGCGACACCAGCTTCACCGACACCGAGGCGCGGCTGTTCACGTTCTTGAGGTCGTGGATCAGCTGGGCCAGGTCTTCGATGGAGTAGATGTCGTGGTGCGGCGGGGGCGAGATCAGGCCCACGCCGGGCACGGAGTAGCGCAGCTTGGCGATGTAGTCGGAGACCTTGTGGCCCGGCAGCTGGCCGCCCTCGCCGGGCTTGGCGCCCTGGGCCATCTTGATCTGGATCTGGTCGGCGCTGGCCAGGTACTCGGCGCTCACGCCGAAGCGGCCGGAGGCCACCTGCTTGATGCGCGAGCGCAGGGAGTCGCCCTTTTTCAGGGGCACGTCGGCCGCGATGCGCTCGGCGCCCAGCACGGAGGCCAGCGTGTCGCCGTCCTTGATGGGGCTCTTGCCCTGGCGCATTTCCTCGCGGTAGCGCAGCTCGTCTTCGCCGCCCTCGCCGGTGTTGGACTTGCCGCCGATGCGGTTCATCGCCACGGCCAGCACCGAGTGCGCCTCCGTGGAGATGGAACCCAGCGACATCGCGCCGGTGGCGAAGCGCTTGACGATCTCCTTGGCGGGCTCGACTTCGTCCAGGGGAATGGCGCGGCTGGGATCGACCTTGAACTCGAACAGGCCGCGCAGCGTCATGTGGCGACGGCTCTGGTCGTTGATGATCTGCGCGTATTCCTTGTAGGTGCGGTAGTTGTTGGCGCGGGAGGCGTGCTGCAGCTTGGCGATGGAGTCCGGCGTCCACATGTGCTCTTCGCCGCGCACGCGGAAGGCGTATTCGCCGCCGGCGTCGAGGTCGTTGGCCAGCACCGGATCGTTGCTGAAGGCCGCGCGATGCATGCGCAGGGCTTCCTCGGCCACCTGGAAGATGTCGATGCCTTCGATGGTGGACGCCGTGCCGGTGAAGTACTTGTTCACCAGCGAGCTGTGCAGGCCCACCGCTTCGAAGATCTGGGCGCCGCAGTACGACATGTAGGTCGAGATGCCCATCTTGGACATGACCTTGTTCAGGCCCTTGCCGATGGCCTTGATGTAGTTCTTGAGCGCCTTTTCCGGGTCGGGCATGCGGCCCAGCGATTCCAGCGCGAGGTAGGGGTGGATGGCCTCTGCGCCGTAGCCGCCCAGCAGCGCGAAATGGTGCACCTCGCGCGCCGAGCCGGTTTCCACCACCAGGCCGGTGCTGGTGCGCAGGCCGGCGCGGATCAGGTGCTGGTGCACGGCCGAGGTGGCCAGCAGCGCGGGGATGGCCACGCGCTCGCTGTCGACCAGGCGGTCGGACACGACCAGGATGTTGTAGCCGCTGCGCACGGCGTCAACGGCGCGGGCGCAGAGCGCGGCCACCCGGGCCTCGATGCCTTCGGAGCCCCAGGCCGCCGGGTAGGTGATGTCGAGTTCGTAGCTGCGGAACTTCTTGCCCGTGACCTGCTCGATGCCGCGGATCTGCGCCATGGCGGCGAAGTCCAGCACCGGCTGGGACACCTCCAGGCGCAGCGGCGGGTTGACGTTGTTGATGTCCAGCAGGTTGGGCTTGGGCCCGATGAACGACACCAGCGACATCACCAGCTGCTCGCGGATCGGGTCGATCGGCGGGTTGGTGACCTGGGCGAACAGCTGGCGGAAATAGTTGTAGAACGGCTTGGGCCGGTTCGACAGCACGGCCAGGGGCGTGTCGTTGCCCATGGAGCCGATGACCTCCTCGCCCGTGGCAGCCATGGGCTCGAGGATGAACTTGTAGTCTTCCTGGGTCCAACCGAACGCCTGCTGGCGGTCGAGCAGCGACACCGGCGACTGCGTGGCCGGCGAAGCGGGCTGCTGCGGCGCGGGCAGGGATTCCAGCTTGATCTGCAGGCGCTCGATCCACTGGCGGTACGGCCGGTTGTTCGCCAGCTGCGACTTGATCTCGGCGTCGTCGATGATGCGGCCCTGTTCGAGGTCGATCAGGAACATCTTGCCCGGCTGCAGGCGCCACTTCTTGATGATGCGGTGTTCGGGCACGGACAGCGTGCCGGCCTCCGACGCCATGATGACCATGTCGTCGTCGGTGATCAGGTAGCGCGCCGGGCGCAGGCCGTTGCGGTCGAGCGTGGCGCCGATCTGGCGGCCGTCGGTGAACGCCACGGCGGCGGGGCCGTCCCAGGGTTCCATCATGGCCGCGTGGTACTCGTAGAACGCGCGGCGGCTCTCGTCCATCTGCGTGTGCTGTTCCCAGGCTTCGGGAATCATGATCATCATGGCGTGCGCCAGCGAGTAGCCCGAGTTCACCAGCAGTTCGAGGCAGTTGTCGAACGTGGCGGTGTCGGACTGCCCTTCGTAGACGATGGGATAGAGCTTCTTCAGGTCGTCGCCCAGCACGGCCGACTGCATCATGCCTTCGCGGGCGCGCAGCCAGTTGAAGTTGCCCTTGACCGTGTTGATCTCGCCGTTGTGAGCGATCATGCGGTAGGGGTGGGCCAGCGGCCAGGCCGGGAACGTGTTGGTGGAGAAGCGCTGGTGCACCAGCGCCAGGGCGGACACCGTGCGGGTATCGGCCAGGTCGCGGTAATAGCGGCCCACCTGGTCGGCCAGCAGCAGGCCCTTGTACACCACGGTGCGCACCGACGCCGAGGGCACGAAGTATTCCTTGCCGTGGGCCAGGCGCATGTTCTGGATGGCGTGGCTGGCCGTCTTGCGGATCACGTACAGCTTGCGCTCGAGCGCGTCGGGCACCATGACGTCGGCGCCGCGGCCGATGAACAGCTGGCGGATCACCGGCTCCACCGAGCGCACGGTGGGCGACATGGGCATCTCGGTGTCCACGGGCACGTCGCGCCAGCCCAGCACGATCTGGCCCTCGGCGCGCACGGCGCGCTCGAGTTCCTGTTCACAGGCCAGGCGCGAGGCGGTTTCCTTGGGCAGGAACACCATGGCCACGCCGTATTCGCCGGGAGGAGGCAGGGTGATGCCCTGCTGCGCCATTTCGTCGCGGTACAGCGCATCGGGGATCTGGATCAGGATGCCGGCACCGTCGCCCATGAGCTTGTCGGCCCCCACGGCGCCCCGGTGGTCGAGGTTTTCCAGGATCTTGAGGCCCTGCTGGATGATGGCGTGGCTCTTGCGGCCCTTGATGTGCGCCACGAAGCCGACGCCGCAGGCGTCGTGCTCGTGCTCGGGTCGGTACAGGCCTTGCGCGGCCGGCAGCCCGATACGGCTGGCATCGATGGGTGCCGCCGGGATCTCGGGACGACAGGAGGCTGGAGTAGGAATGTGGGACATGGCGCGCTCCGCAGTGACCTGCGTGGAAATGTTGCAGTGCAGGGGGCGACACGATACTGCGGTGCGGTGTTGCGCGCAAGTTAAACAATAAGGGTGTGTCCCCTATTTATTTTTCGGCTTCTGTGCATTTATATAATTAGGGACGGACAAAAACATGAGATTTTTCCGCAACTTGGCCGGTTTCAGGGAAATCTGCTCCCACGAGCCACATCCACAAAATATAGATATGTCCCCGTTTAAATGGGCCGGATGTCGGGGTTTCAGGCCGGATCGCTCGCGGCGGCGGGAGGCGCCGGCTTCTTGCGGGGACGCCCACGCTGCCCCGGGGCGACGCGTCGGCTGGCGGTGTGCGCCAGGCTGGCAATGAAGGCCGGGCCGCCCAGCGCCCATTGGCCGGACACCGATTGCTCGATGCGCTGGGTTTCGTCGCGCGACAGCCCCTCCTGGAGGAGGCGGCGGTAATTGGCCTGGCGGTCGAACGGCGTGTTGCCGCAGGCCCAGTAGTCGGCGTGGTCGGATTGCCAGTGCGCGGGCGGCTGGCGGGTGTTGCCGGTGTGGCTGCCGGCCGAAGACCATGGCCAGGCGTCGGGTTCGGCAGCGCCGCCGCTGCGCACGGGGTAGGTTTCGAGCCAGATCAGCGCGCGCAGCACCCAGGCGCCCGGCTCGAGCAGCGCCGAACGGTAGCGGCCTGCGAACACCCGGCCGCCACGCAGGCGGGCCGCGAGGTTGCGGCCCAGGGTCTGCATGAGGCGCGGCAGCCCTTCTTCGTCGGCCGGGGTGGCCAGCAGCAGGATGCGGTCGGTGGCGAGCACCCAGCCGTGCACCGCCACGCGATGGCGCTGCGCCGATTCGCCCAGCCATGCCGACAGCTGGTTAAGGATGTCCTGCGGCGCTGGCTGGGACGGGGCGGCAAGCGGCTGAACGAAATTGGCCTGCACCAGTTGGGGCAGCCCGGGGGCATACAAACGGGGCAGTCGGGCCATGAGTTCAGGCTTGCCCGCAGGCAAGGCAGTTTGGTTGGCGGAGTATATAAATAGTGCCGGCGCGAGCGGCGGTCAAGAGGCCGGTTGCGCCGCGAACGCGGCCGTAGGCGCGGCGAAGCTCAGGTTAACATTCCCGTACCCTGTCCCGTATCCGCAGATATCCCTAACCGAAGGAGCCCCATTCATGAAGACCAAAGCCGCCATCGCCTGGAAAGCCGGTGCCCCGCTCACGGTGGAAGAGGTCGATCTCGAGGGCCCGCGGGCCGGCGAGGTGCTGATCGAGGTCAAGGCCACGGGTATCTGCCACACAGACTATTACACCTTGTCGGGGGCCGACCCCGAGGGCATCTTCCCCGCCATCCTGGGCCACGAGGGCGCAGGCGTGGTCATGGAAGTGGGGGCCGGCGTCAGCTCGCTCAAGCCCGGCGACCACGTCATCCCCCTCTATACCCCCGAATGCCGCCAGTGCAAGTTCTGCCTGTCGCGCAAGACCAACCTCTGCCAGGCCATCCGCACCACGCAGGGCAAGGGCCTGATGCCGGACGGCTCCTCGCGCTTCTCGCTCGACGGCAAGCCCCTGTTCCACTACATGGGCACCTCCACGTTCGCCAACCACATCGTGGTGCCGGAGATCGCCGTGGCCAAGGTGCGCGAGGACGCCCCCTTCGACAAGATCTGCTACATCGGCTGCGGCGTCACCACCGGCATCGGCGCGGTGGTGTATACGGCCAAGGTGGAGGCCGGGGCCAACGTGGTGGTGTTCGGCCTCGGCGGCATCGGCCTGAACGTGATCCAGGGCGCCAGGATGGTGGGCGCCGACAAGATCATCGGCGTCGACCTCAATCCCGAGCGCGAAGCGATGGCGCGCAAGTTCGGCATGACGCATTTCGTCAACCCCAAGGAAGTCGAGAACGTCGTCGACCACATCGTGCAGCTCACCGACGGCGGCGCCGATTACTCGTTCGAGTGCATCGGCAATACCCAGGTCATGCGCCAGGCCCTCGAGTGCTGCCACAAGGGCTGGGGCCAGTCCATCATCATCGGCGTGGCCGAGGCCGGCGCCGAGATCAGCACCCGGCCGTTCCAGCTCGTCACCGGACGGCAGTGGAAGGGCTCGGCCTTCGGCGGCGCGCGCGGCCGCACCGACGTGCCCAAGATCGTCGACTGGTACATGGAAGGCAAGATCAATATCGACGACCTCATCACCCATACCCTGCCGCTGGACCGCATCAACGAAGGCTTCGACCTGATGAAGCGCGGCGAGTCGATCCGCTCGGTGGTGGTGTACTGACGCGCCCGGAGACGCCATGAGCCAGCTTGAACTGTTGTCGGAGCACCGGTGCTTCGGCGGGTGGCAGCGCTACTACCGCCACCCCTCCGAAGAGATCGGCCTGCCCATGCGATTCTCGGTGTACGTCCCCGCGCAGGCGGCGCACGGCCCGGTGCCGGTGCTGTTCTACCTGGCCGGCCTCACCTGCACCGAGGAAACCTTCATGATCAAGGCCGGCGCGCAGCGATACGCCGCCCAGCACGGCCTGATGCTGGTCTCGCCCGATACCAGCCCGCGTGGCGCAGGGGTGGCGGGCGAGGACGACGACTGGGATTTCGGCACGGGCGCCGGCTTCTACGTCGATGCCACCGCCGAGCCCTGGCGTGCCCGCTACCGCATGTACAGCTACGTGGTCGACGAGCTGCACGGCATCGTCTGCGGCGAACTGGGCGGCGATGCCCGGCGCGCGGGCATTTTCGGGCATTCGATGGGCGGGCACGGCGCGCTGGTGCTGGCCCTGCGCAATCCGGACAAATTCAGGTCGGTGTCGGCCTTCGCGCCCATCGCCGCGCCGTCGCAGTGTCCATGGGGCCACAAGGCCTTCGGCGGCTACCTGGGCGCAGACACCGCCCAGTGGGCCCGCTATGATGCCAGCGCCCTGATGGCCCAGGCGCGCTGCCCCTTCCCGGCCGGCATCCTGGTCGACCAGGGCCTGAGCGACGGCTTCCTGGAAGGCCAATTGCACCCGGAGGCCTTCGAGGCCGCGTGCCGGCAGGCGGGCCAGCCCCTCACGCTGCGCCGGCACGAGGGCTACGACCACGGCTATTACTTCATCTCCACCTTCATCGAGGATCACATCCGGTTTCACGTAGACCGGCTCGGATAAGGGCCGGCCAGGGGGGCGCCGATATACTGGCCGTTTCCTGGCGGTGCCCGGCCACGGCGCCGCCGCGACTGGTGGAGTTCCGGACCGTGACCCTTGCGTTCGCGCCTTATGCCTGGCTGGCGGTAGCCGCCGTCCTGATCTTCTTCGTGGGGCTGGCCTGGCTGCTGGGCCGGGGCGGCCCGCGCGGCGCCGACGGCCGCCGCAGCTTCCGCCTGCGGCCGGTACGGCGCCTCGTCGGCCTGCTGCTGCTGGCGCTGGCCTGCGTATCGGCCATGCTGGCGTTCTCGCTCGTGCAGTTCCAGCGCCTGGTCAGCGACCGTCCCATCATGGACGTGCGCATGGTGCAGCAGGGCGAGCGCGAATACCTCGTCAGCATCCAGCCCGAAGGCCGCGAGCCGCGCGAATACACGCTGCGGGGCGACCAGTGGCAGGTCGATGCCCGCATGATCCGATGGCGGCTGCCGGCGCTGCTGGCGGGCGTGCCGCCGGTGTACCGGCTGGAGCGCCTGTCGGGCCGCTACCGCGACGTCGAGCAGGAACGTACCGGCGAGCGCTCGGTCCATGACCTGCAGGACGGCTCGATACCCGACCTGGCCGACCTCAAACGGGTATTCCCCAACTGGCTGCCCTTCGTCGACGTGGAATTCGGCAGCGCCGCCTACATGCCGATGCTCGACGGCGCGCGTTATCGCGTGTATCTGGATCCCCGCGGCGCCCTGTTCATCCGGCCGGCCGACGCCGAAACGGAAGCGGCCCTGGCTGGCGGCGCAGGAAAATAGGGACGTATAAAAAGGGGCGGCCGGGACGGAACTCTGCCGCGGTGCAGCAGTCGAATTAGCACTCGATATGCCGGAGTGCTAACATCAATACATGCCCGTATCCAACCGTTCCCTGGAGACCGCAATCATGAAACAACCCAGCAGTTCGTTGGCCTATTCCGGCAACGCCCTGGCGTTGGCCGTTGCCAATCCGGGCGCGCTTGGCACCATCGACGCGTACATCTCCGTCGTGAACCGCCTGCCGGTCCTCAGCGCCGAGCGGGAAACCGAATTGGCGCGCCGTCTGCGCGACCACGGCGACCTCGAAGCAGCGCGCGAACTGGTGCTGTCCCACCTGCGGCTGGTGGTGTCGGTGGCGCGCCAGTACCTGGGATATGGCCTGCCTCACGCCGACCTGATCCAGGAAGGCAACGTGGGCCTGATGAAGGCCGTCAAGCGCTTCGACCCCGAGCGCGGGGTGCGCCTGGTGTCCTTTGCCGTGCACTGGATCAAGGCCGAGATCCACGAATTCATCATACGCAACTGGCGTCTGGTCAAGGTGGCCACCACCAAGGCGCAGCGCAAGCTGTTCTTCAACCTGCGCAGCATGCGGCCCGACGGCCAGACGCTGGACCCCGACCAGGTCGACCACATCGCGCGCGAACTCAACGTGCGCCGCGAGGACGTCAGCGAAATGGAAGTGCGCCTGTCCGGCCGCGACCTCTCGCTGGAGAACCAGGACGACGACGACGAGAGCTTCGCACCGATCTCGTACCTGTCCGATGAAGGCCGCCAGGAGCCTTCCAGCGTGCTCGACCGCCGTGCGCACGACGCGTTGCAGGGCGAGGGTCTGGCCGGTGCCCTGGAGGCGCTCGACCCGCGTTCGCGGCGCATCATCGAAGCCCGTTGGCTGCAGGACGACGGCGGCGCCACGCTGCACGAGCTGGCCCAGGAGTTCGGCGTATCCGCCGAGCGCATCCGCCAGATCGAAGCCGCGGCGCTGAAGAAGATGCGCGGCGCGCTGGTGCCCGCCTGAGCCGCCGCGGCCAACAATTGATACAAATTCCCCCCGCTTTTGCGGGGATCCGCCGAAACTTAATCCGTACGGCCCTGACTAATTCCCTGTAGACGGCGTTGCTCATCCGCGCGCGCAGTCTTGTCATCCGTCTCGGCTTCTCCTCTTTCCCCTCCCCTATGAGGCGGATGCTTGCGGGGCACCTGCATATCGCGGTGCCCCGTTTTTTATGCGCCTGCGCTTGCGCCTCGTTCAGGCGGCGTCGGCCTGCATGCCGGCACGCGCGCGCAGCGACTGCCATACGACGGAATTCAGCCGCTTGATGCCGGTGGCCAGCGAGCCGTCGGGATACAACTTGATCCAGCGGTAGCCGGGCGCGGCGTCGTCCAGCGTGTGACGGCCGTCGCGCACCGCGAACTGGAAGCAGGTGGACGGGGTGGCCAGCATGCGCAGGTGGTGCCGGCGCCGGTCGAACGCCCGGTGCACGTGGCCCCACAGCAGCATGCGCACCGAAGTATGGTCGGCGAGGCGCTGGAACAGCTCGCGGGGATTGTCGAGCATCATGCCGTCGTGCCAGTCGCTGTCGGCCTGCACCGGGTTGTGATGCAGCGCCACGACGACGTGGCGCTCGCCTGCGCCGGCCAGGGCCTGGTCGAGGAGCTGCAGCTGCGCATCGCCGAGGTGGCCCGCATCGGCGCCCGGGACGGTCGAATCCAGCATCACCACACGCCAGTTCCCGACGTCGGTGACGGGCTCGGTCCAGGCGCCCAGCTCGGCCCGCAGGATGCTGCCGTCGTCGTGGTTGCCGGGCAGGCAGCGCACCGGCACGCCGGTGCTGCCCAGCCAGCCGCGCAGGCGCTGGTAGGCGGCGCGGCTGCCGTCCTGGGCCAGGTCGCCGGTGGCCAGCAGCAGGTCGGCCCCCGGATGTTCATGCAGGGCCTGCCGCAGCACGGCCTGCAGGCTGGCTTCCGTATCGACGCCCAGCATCACGGCCTGGGGCGTTTCCAGCAGGTGGGTGTCGGTGAGGTGGATGATCAGGGCCGGACGTTCGGCCTGGGGTGTGGAGGCTGTGGCGGGGACGGGCAAGGACCTCTCCTGCGTACTGTCTGACGCCACCTTACCTAGAAAATCGCCTGTCACGACAGGCAGCACGCGTGCCCAGCCGTAACCAAGTGTGCGGGGCGCCTGTGGAAACCCGCTATTCTTGTGCCTTCGCCATTGCTGGATGGGACGCGGGTTCGCATGGATATCGGTTTTCTCGTATTCGGCCTGGCGGGCCTGCTGACGCTGGTCTGCTTCATGCCGCCGCTGGCGGGCCGCATCAAGTTGCCGTATTCCGTGCTGCTGGCCATCGTCGGCTGCCTGCTGGGCCTGCTGACGCACCTGCCGGGCTGGGCCCCGCCCGTGCTGGCCGACCTGCTGGACACCATAGAGCATTTCGAGATCTCTTCCGAGACCTTCCTCATGGTGTTCCTGCCGGTGCTGCTGTTCGAGACGGCGCTGTCCATGAACGTGCGGCGCCTGATGGACGATATCGGCCCCATCCTCATGATGGCCATCGTGGCCGTGGTGGTGTGCACGCTGGTGGTGGGCTTTGCCGTGAACCTGGCCTCGCCGCACGGCCTGATCGTATGCCTGCTGCTGGGCTCCATCGTGGCCACCACCGATCCCGTGGCGGTGGTGGGCATATTCCGCGAGGTCGGCGCGCCCCGGCGCCTGACCACGCTGGTGGAGGGCGAAAGCCTGTTCAACGACGCGGCCTCGATCGCGCTCTACTCGGTTCTGCTGGCCGCGCTCGGCGGCACGGGCAAGCTCTCGGCCGGCAGCGTGTTCCTGGACTTCCTCTACGCGTTCCTCGGGGGCGGCCTCAGCGGCTACCTGATGGGGCGCGCGGTGTGCTCCCTGTTCGCCTGGCTGCGCGGCTATCCCACCGCCGAGATCACGCTCACCCTCACGCTGGCCTATCTGTCGTTCTTCATCTCGGAGCACTACCTGGGCGTCTCGGGCGTGGTGGCCACCGTGGTCGCCGGCCTGGTGGTGGGTTCGACCGGCCGCACCCGCATGTCGCCGTCCACCTTCGAGTACCTGGCGAGCGCGTGGGGCCAGTTCGGGTTCTGGGCCAATTCGCTGATCTTCCTGTTTGCCGCCATGCTGATCCCGCGGCTGATGGCGGCCGCCAGCTGGCGCGAGCTGCTGCTGGTGGGCCTGGTGTTCGTGGCCACGCTGGCGGCGCGCGCCATCGTCGTGTTCGGGCTGTTGCCGCTGCTGGGCCTGACGCGGCTGGGCACGAAGGTCAGCAACCCCTACAAGACGGTGATGCTCTGGGGCGGCCTGCGCGGCGCCGTCTCGCTGGCCCTTGCCCTGGCCGTGACCGAGCAGGTCCACGTGCCCGAGCAGGCGCGGCAGTTCGTGGCCGTGGCCACCACCGGCTTCGTGCTCATGACGCTGTTCGTCAACGGGATCAGCCTGCGCCCCTTGATCCGCACGCTGGGCCTGAACCAGCTGTCGCCCGTCGAGCGCACCATCCGCAACCAGGCGCTGGCCATCGCGCTCGAGGACCTCCAGGGCAGGGCCGAGCAGATCGCCGAATCCGAGGGCATCAGCCCCGAGGCGCGCGGGCGCATCCACGCCGTGTTCGAAGCCAGCCAGGCCAGTGTGCAGGAAGTCCAGGTGGCGGAGATGAGCCAGGAGCGGCGCGTGGCGATCGGCCTGGCCATCGTGGCGCGGCGCGAGGAGGAAATGTTCTTCGACATCCTCAAGGCCCAGATCGTGGACTGGCGCATGGCCGAATCGCTGCTGGCCCGCGCCGAACGCCTGGACGACGCGATCCGCGCCCGCGGCCTGCGGGGCTTCGAGGCCGGCATCGAGGACGACGTGCGCTATTCCCGCGGCTTCAGGCTGGCCCTGCGCCTGCATTACCTGTTCGGCTTCCAGGGCTGGCTGGCCCACGAGCTGGGCCAGCGCTTCGCCAACCTCATGACCAAGCGCTCGGTGGCGCGCCGCCTGCTGGAATTCGTGCAGGAGCAGGTGGCGCCGCTGCTCGGGCACGAGGCGGCGCAGCGCATCGCCGCCGCGCACCAGCGGCGGCTCGACCTCATCGAGAGCGCGCTGCAGGCGCTGAACCTGCAATACCCCGCGTATGCGACCTGGCTGCAGGAGGCGTACCTGGGCCGTACGGCGCGCGAACTCGAGCGCAGGCGCTATCGCAGCATGCTGGAGCAGTCGCTGATCAGCGGCGAGGTCTATTCCGACCTGGTGAGCCAGCTCAACGCCCGCTGGGCGCACATCGACCGCCATCCCGAACTGGACATCGAGATGGGCGCGGCCGAGCTGATCAAGCGCGTGCCGCTGTTCGAAGGCCTGAGCGCCGATTCGCTGCGTGCCATCTGCCGCCTGCTGAAACCGCGCCTGGCGCTGCCCGACCAGCCCGTGCTGGGGCGGCACGGACGGTCCGACGCCATGTTCTTCGTGGCCTCGGGGGCCGTGTCGGTGCATCTGCCCGACGGCACCACGGCCGAGCTGGGCAGCGGCGAGTTCTTCGGCGAACTGGCCCTGCTGGGCGAGTTCACCAATCCGGAGGTGAACTCGCTGGGGTACAGCAAGCTGCTGATGTTGTCGGCGCGCGATTTCCATGCGCTGCTGGCGCGCGACCCGGATCTGCGCGAACGCATCCAGGCGGTAGCCAAGCAGCGCATGCGCGCCATCGAGGTGTGGCGGCAGTTCTCGCAGCAGCCGCCGCCCGCGGCCTGACGCTCAGGTGGTGGCCCGGCGCACCAGTTCGAAGCCCAGGTCCACGTGGCGCACTGCCGGCGGCGTGCCGTCCAGGTGCTGCAGCAGCAGTTCGGCGGCCGAGCGTCCGATGCCGTAGCGGGGCGTGGCGATGGTGGACAGCGGCGGCGTGGTCCAGGCACTGCCGGCCAGGTCGTGGAAGCCCACCAGCCCGAGCTGCTGGGGTACGGCCAGGCCGCGCCGCGCGCTCTGGAACACCGCCCCCTGCGCCAGGTCGTCGTTGCAGAAGAACAGGCCGTCGCAGTCCGGGTGCGCGTCCAGCATGCGGTCCAGCAGCGCGGCCCCCAGGCCGATGGATGACTTGTCCGGAACCATGATCTCCAGCGCCGGGTCGTAGCAGCCGGCTTCGCGCAGCACGTGGCGGCAGCCCTCGCAGCGGCGCAGCGAGCGGGGATCGAGCTGCGCGCCGATGATGCCGATGCGGCGGTAGCCCTGTTCCAGCAGGTGCGCGCCTGCCGCATGGCCGGAGTCGAACTGGGAGAATCCCACGCTCATGCCCGGGTCGTCGGGCGGCAGGGTCTCGATCGTGTGCACGGCGGGCAGCGCATGGGTGCGCAGCAGCTCCCAGGTGCCCGGCGTGTGGTCCACGCCGGTGAGGATGGCGCCGTCGGGCGCATGCTGCAGGTGGGTGCGCAGCAGGGTCTCTTCCTCGTCTTGCGAGTACCCCGTGACGCCGATCATCAGGTGGTAGCCGCGCGCGTCGAGCACGTCCTTCATGCCGGTGACGATGTCCACGAACACCACGTTGGACAGCGAGGGGATCAGGGCCACGATGGTGCGCGAGCGTGCCGAGGCCAGCGCGCTGGCCGCATGATTGAGTACATAGCCCATTTCCTGGCAGACCTGCAGGATGCGCGCGCGCTGCGCCGGCGACACCTTGTGCGGCTGGCGCAGCGCGCGCGACACCGTGATGGCGCTCACGCCGGCGCGCTGCGCGACGTGCTGCATGGTGATGCGTCCGTCTCGGCCGCTGCGGGGTTTTCTGACCGCCATGAAAGCTTTCCAGGAGATGCGTAGGTGCGGAGCGTGCGGAGGATAGCCCGGAAGCCTGCTCCGGAGGGCTTTACAAGCCCCGGATGTTACCGCTAACATCCGCAGCACTTCAATAAAAATCCTCGGAGACAGATCCATGCGGCCCGACCCTATGCGCGCGCCCGGATCCGGGCGCATCCTGCTGGCACGCTTGGCCGATGCCGCGTACCGGCTGCAGAACGGCCTGATGGTGGCTTGCCTGGCAACCATGGTGGTATTGCTGTTCGGCAACGTGCTGCTGCGCTACGTGTTCAATTCCGGCATCAACGTCTCCGACGAGATTTCCCGGCTGGCCTTCGTCTGGCTGATCTTCCTGGGCGCGGTGCTGGCCATGCGTGACGGCCAGCACATCGCCGTCACGCTGCTGGTCGACCGCTTCGGCTCCGCGGCGCGTCGCATCGTGCACATTGCCTGCCAGCTGCTGACGCTGTGGGCTCTCTGGCTGATGGCGCGAGGCAGCTGGGAGCAGGCCGGCATCAGCCTGGGCACGCGCCTGCCCGTCACCGGCCTGCCCGCCACGGTGTTCGAGGCCGCGGCGCTGTACGCAGCGGTGGCCATGGCGATACTCACGCTGCTGGACCTGGCGCGCACGCTCAGCGGCGCGCCCTTGCCCGTCCCGGCCCAGTCCGACGAAACCCGGAGCTGAACGCCATGTCGCTCGGTCTGTTCCTCGTCGTGCTGCTCGGCCTCGTCATGCTGGGCATGCCGATCGCCTTCGCGCTGCTGCTCTCCGCCGTGGCCCTGATGTTCCAGCTGGATTTCTACGATGCGCAGATCATCGGCCAGAACATGCTGTCGGGCGCCAACAGCTTCGCGCTGATGGCGGTGCCGCTGTTCATGCTGGCCGGGGAGGTCATGAACGCCGGAGGCATTTCGCGGCGCATCGTCAACCTGGCCAGCATGTTCGTCGGCCATATCCGCGGCGGCCTGGGCTATGTGGCCATCTGCGCCAGCGTGTTGCTGGCGGCGCTGTCGGGCTCGGCCGTGGCCGACGCCGCGGCGCTGGGCTCGCTGCTCATTCCCATGCTGCGCGACAAGGGTTACGACGCCGGCCAGGCGTCCGGCCTGATCGCCGCCGGCGGCATCATCGCGCCCATCATTCCGCCGTCGATCTCCTTCATCATCTTCGGCGTGGCCACGAACGTGTCGATCACGCGCCTGTTCTTCGCGGGCATCGCGCCGGGGCTGCTCATGGCGCTCACGCTGGTGGCGGTATGGACATGGGTGGCGCGGCGCCATGGCCCGGCCACCGAGAGCGCCCGGCAGCCGTGGCGCGCGCGCTGGGCAGCCCTGCGCGAGGCGGTCTGGGCGCTGATGTTGCCGGTCATCATCATCGGCGGCCTGCGCGGCGGCGTGTTCACCCCCACCGAAGCGGCCGTGGTGGCCGCGGTGTATGCCATCCTCGTGAGCGTGCTGGTCTACCGCGAGCTGGCGCTGCGGGATCTAGGCAGGCTGTTCGTCAGCGCGGCGCGCACCACCGCGGTGGTGATGTTCCTGGTGGCGGCTGCCATGGTCTCGTCCTACATGATCACCCTGGCCGACCTCCCGCGCGACCTGATCGGCCTGCTCGAGCCCGTGCTGGACCAGCCGCGGCTGCTGATGTTCGCCCTGTTGGTCCTGCTCACCCTGGTCGGCACGGTCATGGACCTGACGCCCACGATCCTGATCCTCGCCCCGGTGCTGATGCCCGTGGTCACCAAGGCCGGCATCGACCCGGTGTACTTCGGCGTGATGTTCGTGATGACGGGTTGCGTGGGCCTGCTCACCCCGCCGGTGGGCACGGTGCTCAACGTGGTCTGCGGGGTGGCCCGCATCCGCTTCGAAACCATCTGCAGGGGCGTGTGGCGCTACGTCGTGGCCTATACGCTGCTGCTGGTTCTATTGGTGATCTTTCCCGAACTGGTCACCGTTCCCGCGCGCTGGCTGCACTGACGGCCCGCCGCACACACGGAGGAGAGCAACATGATCGCAATCTGGAAGAAGACGCTGCTGGCGGTGGCCGCGGCGGCGGCCTGCATGGCGGCAGGGGCGGCGGCGGCCCAGGACATCAAGCCGCGCATGATCCGTTTCGGCTATGGCCTCAACGAAGAAAGCGTGCAGGGGCGCGCGGCGCGTTTCCTGGCCGAGGAAATCGGCAAGCGCAGCGGCGGCAAGCTCAAGATGCGCACGTTCGGCGCCGCCAGCCTGGGCCCCGACGAGCAGATGCAGAACGCGCTGGTGGGCGGCACCCAGGAGATGATGGTGGGCTCGACCGCGCCGCTGGCCACCATGGTGAAGGAATTCGGCGTGTTCGACCTGCCGTTCCTGTTCAACAGCGACAAGGAAGCCGATGCGGTGCTCGACGGCCCGCTCGGACAGCGCCTGCTGAAGATGCTGGAATCCAAGGGCATGGTGGGCCTGGTGTACTGGGAGAACGGCTTTCGCAACATGACGAACTCGCGCCGGCCCATCGCTACCGCCGAGGACATGCAGGGCATCAAGCTGCGCGTGATGCAGAACCAGATCGCCCTGGGCGTCTTCAATGCGCTCGGCGCAAATGCCGTGCCCATGCCGTTCTCCGAGCTGTTCACGGCGCTCGAGACGCGCACCGTCGACGGGCAGGAGAACCCCGTCACCACGATCCAGAGCAGCAAGTTCTACGAAGTGCAGCCCTACCTTACGCTCACGCGGCACGTGTACACCCCCTGGGTGGTGCTGGCCTCCAAGAAGTGGTGGGACACCTTGTCGGCCGACGAGCAGAAGATCATCATGGAGGCGGCGGCCGCCTCGCGCGACTTCGAGCGCAAGGACAGCCGGGCCGATTCGGCCAAGGCCATGAAGGTGCTGGAGCAGGCGGGCATGAAGATCAACACCCCGTCCGATGCCGAAATGCAGCGCATGCGCGAGAAAGTGCAGCCGGTGGTCGACAAGGCCACGCAGGATCTCGGCCCCGAGCTGGTGCGTGAGCTCAACGAGGAGATCCGCAAGGCGCGAGGCTGACGCTGCCGCGGCGCCGGCAATGCCGGCGCCGCACCCGCTTCCCCCGAAATTGCGAGAGATGTCCATGTCACAATCCCCGCGCCGCCTGCGCAGCCAGAAATGGTTCAACGACCCGTCGCACGCCGACATGACGGCGATCTACGTCGAGCGCTACCTCAACTATGGCCTGACCCGCGCCGAACTGCAGTCGGGGCGTCCCATCATCGGCATCGCCCAGACGGGCAGCGACCTGGCGCCCTGCAACCGCCATCATCTCGAGCTGGCCAAGCGCGTCAGGGAAGGCATCCGCGATGCCGGCGGCATTCCCATGGAATTCCCTGTGCATCCGCTGGCCGAGCAGGGCCGCAGGCCCACGGCCGCGCTCGACCGCAACCTGGCCTACCTGGGGCTGGTGGAGATCCTGCACGGCTATCCCCTGGACGGCGTGGTGTTGACCACGGGCTGCGACAAGACCACCCCGGCCTGCCTCATGGCGGCTGCCACGGTCGACATCCCGGCCATCGTGCTGTCCGGCGGCCCCATGCTGGACGGCTGGCACGATGGCCAGCGGGTGGGCTCGGGCACGGTGATCTGGCATGCCCGCAACCTCATGGCGGCCGGCAAGCTCGACTACGAAGGCTTCATGGAGCTGGCCACCGCATCCTCGCCCTCGGTGGGCCACTGCAACACCATGGGCACTGCGCTGTCGATGAACAGCCTGGCCGAGGCGCTGGGCATGTCGCTGCCCGGCTGTGCCAGCATTCCGGCGCCCTACCGCGAACGCGGCCAGATGGCCTATGCCACCGGCAGGCGCATCTGCGAGCTGGTGCTCGACGACGTGCGGCCTTCGCATATCCTCACGCGCGAAGCCTTCGAGAACGCGATCGTGGTGGCGTCTGCGCTGGGTGCGTCCAGCAACTGCCCGCCGCATCTCATCGCGATGGCGCGCCATGCCGGCATCGACCTCAGCCTCGCCGACTGGCAGCGCCTGGGCGAGGACGTGCCGCTGCTGGTGAACTGCGTGCCTGCCGGCGAGTACCTGGGCGAGGGCTTCCACCGGGCCGGCGGCGTGCCGGCCGTGCTGCACGAGCTGTGGGCCGCGGGGCGGCTGCATGAAAACTGCCTCACCGTGTCGGGCAGGCGCATCGGCGAGATCGCGGCCGCTTCGCCCACCTCCGACCGCGCCGTCATCCGCACGTACGAAGCGCCGCTCAAGCATCGCGCGGGGTTCATCGTGCTTTCCGGCAACTTCTTCGACAGCGCCGTGATGAAGATGTCGGTGGTGGGCGAGGATTTCCAGCGCGCCTATCTCTCCACCCCCGGCGACGAGAATGCGTTCGAGGCGCGCGCCATCGTGTTCGAGGGGCCCGAAGACTACCACGCCCGCATCGAGGATCCCGCGCTGGAGATCGACGAGCACTGCATCCTGGTGATACGCGGCTGCGGCACGGTGGGCTATCCCGGCAGCGCCGAGGTCGTCAACATGCTGCCGCCCGCGCACCTGGTCAGGCGCGGGATCGACTCGCTGCCCTGCATGGGCGACGGACGCCAGAGCGGCACCTCGGCCAGCCCCTCCATACTCAACATGTCGCCCGAGGCCGCCGTGGGCGGCGGGCTGGCGTTGCTGCGCACCGGCGACCGGCTGCGCGTGGACCTGAACGCGCGCACCATCACGCTGCAGGTCGACGCCCAGGAGCTCGAACAGCGGCGCGCCACCCAGCACACCGAGATCCCGCCCGCGCAGACGCCATGGCAGGAGATCTACCGGCAGCTGGTGGGGCAGCTGTCGACCGGAGGCTGCCTGGAGCCTGCCACGCTGTATCTGCGGGTGATCGAGACGCGGGGCGACCCACGCCATTCGCACTGACCGGCGCCGCGCCGGCCGTGCTCCGGCTCTCAGGCCAGGAGTCCCGCCGCGCGCCGCTGCATCACATCCTCGACGATCACCAGCGCGGCCTCCAGCGTGAAGTCGCCGGCCTCGATGCGGTCCAGCACCTCGTCGACGCTCGCCGTGGCGATCTCCATGACCTCGCCGTCGCGGTTGGCCGGCTGCGTCCCCTCCGGCAATACGCAGGTGCTGGTGAGCAGGTCTTCTACCTGGTAGCCCTCCGGCAGGCGGCGATGCATGCGCAGGATGCGGCGCAGCGGCTCGCGCTGGCGCAACTGCTCCGGCTCCAGCCCGGCTTCCTCGGCGCATTCCCGCACCAGGGCCAGTTCCAGGTCTTCGCCGCTGCCGGCCAGGCCGCCCACCAGCGTGTCCCACATGCCGGGGTCGGTGGCCTTGCTCAGCGCGCGCCGCGCGATCCACAGCCGGCCGTCGGGCGTCCAGGCATTCAGGTGCACGGCCTGCGTGGGCAGGCCCAGGGGCCGCACGGCAGCGCGTTCGATGACGCCGAGGAGGCTGCCGTCGTCGGCCCGGATGTCGAGCAGTTCGTCGCGCCAGCTGCGCAGGCAGTCGGCCTCGCGCAGCGTGTTCGCCACCCGTGCCAGCGCGGCGTCGAGCATCGGCCCGGGTTCGAGGCCGGGCGCCAGGCGCACGCCCTCGGCGCCGATGTCGGCCAGGCCGGTGCCGCGCAGGGCGTCGCAGGCGGCCTGCGTGACCCAGCCGCAGCAGTGGCCGGCAATGTAGAGCGGCCGGGCCAGGTGCGGCGGCAGTTCATGGGCACGCGCGCCCAGCCGGTCGTACAACTGTGCCAGGCGCGAAGTCTGGTCGAGTGGATCGGGGATTGCGGACATGCCGCGGATTTTAGTGTGAAGTGTGCGCCATGCTGGCAAGATCCGGCCTGGATGCCGCTTGACATAGAATCGCAACGAGGGGGTGTGTCCGCTATAATTCCGCGGTTTCTTTATGATTCGCGCAGGCCCCATGGGCTGTGTCGTATCCTGCGCGTACCCGACGTCTAATTAAAATCGCGCGTTCCAAGCCCCGGCGGCCGGCAATCGGCCGAGAGGAGTCCCGGGTGTCTTCGCGCCGTGTATCGAGGTAAGCATGAAGAAGTGGAGAGGGAGGTTGCTCGGAGCCTGTTCTATGCTCGCCGCCACGCTGGCGTACGGGCAGGTCCAGGACATGCCTGGCGGACCGAAGGTCAATCAGCTGAACCTGCACGAAGGCGTCACGCAGATGACCCGCGACGTCATGTGGCTGCACTGGATGATGCTCACGCTCTGCCTCGTGATCTTCATCGGTGTGTTCGGCGTGATGTTCTACTCGATCTGGGCGCACCGCAAATCCCGCGGCCACCAGCCCGCCACCTTCCACGAGCACGTCGGCGTGGAAGTCGCCTGGACCGTCGTCCCCTTCATCATCGTCATTGCCATGGCGCTGCCCGCCACCCGCACCGTGGTGGCCATGAAAGACACCTCCAGCGCCGATCTCACCGTCAAGGTCACCGGCTACCAGTGGAAATGGGGCTATGAATACCTCGACGGCGAAGCCGCCGGCCTGAAGTTCCTCTCCACGCTGTCCACGCCGCGGGCGCAGATCGAGGGCCGCGAGCCCAAGGGCCAGTATTACCTCATGGAAGTCGACAACCACCTGGTGGTGCCGGTCGACAAGAAAGTGCGCATGGTGGTCACGGCGGCCGACGTCATCCACTCATGGATGGTGCCCGATTTCGGCGTCAAGCAGGATGCCATCCCCGGCCTGCTGCGCGATACCTGGTTCCGCGCCGAGAAGCCCGGCATCTATCGCGGGCAGTGCGCCGAGCTCTGCGGCAAGGACCACGCCTTCATGCCCATCGTGGTTGAGGTCATGGCCCAGCCCGACTACGATAACTGGGTCGCCGAGCAGAAAAAGAAGATGGCCGCCCAGGCCGACGATCCCAACAAGGAATGGACCGAAGCCGAGCTCGTCGCGCGCGGCGAGAAGGTCTATGCGGCGAACTGCGTGGCCTGTCACCAGGCCAGCGGCAAGGGTGTTCCCGGTTCGTTCCCGGCGCTGGATGGCTCCGCCGTCGTGCTCGGCCCCAAGGGCCCGCAGATCGACGTCGTGCTCCACGGCCGGCCCGGCACTGCCATGGCGGCATTCGGCCAGCAGCTCAACGACGTGGAGATCGCCGCGGTGGTCACCTACACCCGCCATGCCTGGGGCAATGCGGGCAAGAGCCAGGAGGCGGTGGTCCAGCCCAAGGATGTGGTCGCGGAGCGCTGAGCGCGCTCCCTTTCCTCGCACTACAGAAGTTTTCCCAGATCGAGACATACTGCCGTTCTCCTGGACACAGGGCGGCAATCTGCAGGAAGGAGTCCTTCATGAGCAGCGTCACTGTAGACCATGTGCCGCCGGGCCATGCCCACGGGCACGACGAGCATCACCACGGCACGCCCACGGGCTGGCGCCGCTGGCTGTTCGCGACGAACCACAAGGACATCGGCACGATGTACCTGATCTTCTCGTTCGTCATGCTGCTCGAGGGCGGCACCCTGGCCCTGCTGCTGCGCACCGAGCTGTTCGAGCCGGGCCTGCAGTTCTTCCAGCCCGACCTCTTCAACCAGTTCACCACCATGCACGGCCTCATCATGGTGTTCGGCGCGATCATGCCGGCCTTCGTGGGCTTTGCAAACTGGATGATCCCGCTGCAGATCGGCGCGTCCGACATGGCGTTCGCGCGGATGAACAACTTCAGCTTCTGGCTGCTGCCGGTGGCGGGCCTCATGCTCACCGCCTCGTTCTTCGTGCCCGGCGGCGCCACGGCGGCCGGCTGGACGCTCTATGCGCCGCTGTCCACGCAGATGGGGCCGGGCATGGACCTGGCCATCTTCGCCATGCACATCATGGGCGCCTCGTCCATCATGGGCGCCATCAACATCATCGTCACCATCCTGAACATGCGGGCGCCCGGCATGACGCTGATGAAGATGCCGCTGTTCTGCTGGACCTGGCTGATCACCGCCTTCCTGCTGATCGCGGTGCTGCCGGTGCTGGCCGCGGCCATCACCATGGTGCTCACCGACCGTCACTTCGGCACGGGCTTCTTCAATGCCGCTGCAGGCGGCGATCCGGTGCTGTACCAGCACGTGTTCTGGTTCTTCGGGCACCCCGAGGTCTACATCATGATCCTGCCCGCATTCGGGATCGTGTCGGCCATCGTTCCCGCCTTCGCGCGCAAGAGGCTCTTCGGCTACGCCTCCATGGTGTATGCCGTGGCCGCCATCGCCGTGCTGTCATTCCTGGTGTGGGCGCACCACATGTTCGCCACCGGCATGCCGGTGGTGGGGCAGCTCTACTTCATGTACGCCACCATGCTGATCTCCGTGCCCACGGGGGTGAAGATCTTCAACTGGGTGGCCACCATGTGGCGCGGCTCCCTGACCTTCGAAACGCCGATGCTGTTCGCCATCGGCTTCATCTTCGTGTTCACGATCGGCGGCTTCACGGGCCTGATCCTCTCCGTGGCCCCCATCGACATCCAGGTCCACGACACCTACTACGTGGTGGCGCACTTCCACTACGTGCTGGTGGCCGGCTCGCTGTTCGCGCTGTTCGCCGGCGCCTATTTCTGGGTGCCCAAATGGACGGGCCGCATGTACAGCGAGAAGCTGGGCAAGGTGCACTTCTGGTCCACGCTGATCTCGTTCAACGTCACGTTCTTCCCGATGCACTTCCTGGGCCTGGCCGGCATGCCGCGCCGCTATGCCGACTACGCCGCGCAGTTCACCACCTTCCACCAGGTTGCCACCATCGGGGCGTTCTGGTTCGGCCTGTCGCAGCTGCTGTTCCTGTGGGCCATCCTGCGCTGCTATGCGGGCAAGGGCGAGCCCGCGGCCGCCAAGGCCTGGGAGGGCGCCGAAGGCCTGGAGTGGACCGTGCCGTCGCCGGCGCCGCACCATACCTTCGAAACGCCGCCCGAGGTGAAATAAGCCGCGATGGCCGCCCGCAGCGAAGCCGCCATGACTCCCGAACAACGACGCCGCAACCGCCGGGCAGGCTTCGTCCTGCTGGCCATCGTCCTGGCGGTATTCGCCTGGACGCTGCTGCGCGGCGCCGTGCTGCTTTCCGGCATGGGGGCTGCGCCATGACCCAACCGCCCCAGGGGCCGCAGCCACGGGCCGGCTTTGTCCGCGTGATGAAGGCCGTGCTGTGGGGGCTACTGGGCGTGCGCAAGGGAGAGGGCTCGCGCGACGACGCGGCCCGCCTGAACCCGGTGCACCTCATCGTGGCGGGAGTGCTGGCCGCGGCGGTATTCGTGCTGGGGCTGTTGCTGATCGTGCGCTGGGCGGTGTCCAGCCTGAGCTGAAATGGGCGTGCAGAGAGGCCCGAATCGAACCACAGATCCATCCTCACCAGGGAGAAGACCATGAGTGCAAGCCACTCGGTACAAGATAAAGAGGCTCCGTACTACTACGTCCCCGCCATGTCGGGACACCCGGTGCGCACGGCCCTGGCGCTGCTGGCCATGGGCGTGGGCGCGGCGTGCTGGGTGAATGGCGTGGGCGTCGGCAAGTGGCTGGTGCTGGCCGGCCTGGTCAGCCTGATCGCGGTGCTGTACTTCTGGTTCGGCGATGCCATCCAGGAATCCGAGAGCGGCCTCTACGGCAAGCGCATCGACGTCTCGTACCGCTGGGGAATGAGCTGGTTCATTTTCTCGGAGGTGATGTTCTTCGGCGGATTCTTCTTCGCCCTGTGGTACGTGCGCACCATCACCACGCCCACGCTGGGCGACCTCGACCACAGGCTGCTGCTGTGGCCCGACTTCCAGGCCGTCTGGCCCAATTTCGGGCCGGCCGGCGTGGTCGAGCACTTCCAGACCGTGGGCCCGTTCTGGCTGCCCACCATCAATACGGCGCTGCTGCTGTCGTCGGGCGTGACGCTCACCATCGCCCACCATGCCCTGCGTGCCGACCATCGCAGCAAGGCCATCCTGTGGCTGGCCGCCACCGTCGTGCTGGGCTTCCTCTTCGTGGGCTTCCAGGCCTACGAGTACATGCACGCCTATTCCGAGCTCAATCTGAAGTTCAATTCGGGCGCGTACGGGTCGCTCTTCTACATGCTCACGGGCTTCCACGGCTTCCACGTGCTGATGGGCGCCACCATGCTCACCGTGATCCTGGTGCGCCTGCTGCGCGGCCACTTCACGGCGAACCACCATTTCGGCTTCGAGGGCGCGGCCTGGTACTGGCACTTCGTGGACGTGGTGTGGCTGGGTCTGTACCTGTTCGTGTACTGGATGTAGCCGATTCGCGCCTGCGCGGCGCGCATGTCAAAATGATGCCCCCGCGAGGGGGCATTGTCTTGTTGCGATCCTGCCGGCATGTGGGCGCGCGCAGGCATGCACCGCCCGCACGGGATTGCCGGCTGGCACTATCTGAGGCCGGTGCTGTCTATCCAGCCCAGGTGGTGCGCCAGCAGCACGAACAGGAAGAGCGCCACCGACAGGCCGATGCGCACGGTGAGGGCGTTCACCGTGCGGTTGGTGCCGCCCTTGTCTTTCATCAGGTATACCAGCGCCGAGGCCAGGCTGGCCAGGATGCCGACGAACGCCAGCATGACGATGATGCGCATATGGGCCTCCTTCGGGATTCCCCGCGAAACGGAAATTATGGCAGACATGGCGAGACCGCACTCCATCCGGCTGACCCTGGCAGCGCTGCTGCTGCTGGGCGCAGCCGTGGCGATCCTGGGCTCGCTGGGGCGCTGGCAGCTGCATCGCGCCGATGAGCGCCGCGCCCTGCGCGCCGCCATCGAGGCGGGGCGCAAGCAGGCGCCGCTGACGCTGTCGGCCGGCATGCCGGCCGGGGAACTGGTTCCGTGGCGGCCCGCCGTGGCGCACGGCGTGTGGCTGCCCCAGGCCAGTGTGCTGCTGGAGAATCGCAACCAGGACGGCAGGCCGGGCTACTGGCTGGCCACGCCGCTATTGCTCGACGCGGCATCCCGGCAGGCCGTGCTGGTGCTCAGGGGCTGGCTGCCGCGCTCGCTGGAGGGCAGCGCGCCGGCGCTGCCGTCCACGCCGGCCGGCGCCCATGCCGTGGAGGGCGAGCTGGCGGCGCGCGTGCCGCGGCTGTTCGAGCTCTGGTCGCCCGGCGGCGCAGGCGCGCCGGGATTGCCCCCGCGCCTGCCTGCCGACGGCCCGCCGCCGGCCGTGCAGAACCTGGAGCTGGCCGAATACGCACGCAGCACCGGCCTTGCGATGCTTCCGGCAGTGCTGATGCAGACGCGCGGAGACGACGGCCTGGTGCGCGACTGGCCGCAGCCCTCGGTCGATGCCGACCAGAACATCGGCTATGCCCTCCAATGGTTTGCGTTTGCGGCGATCGCCGCCGGCGCGTGGCTGGTCGTGGCCGTGCGCGCCCTGCGCCGTGCCCGCCGTTCCTGAGATCCTTTCCATGACCCCATCCTCCGCCCGTTCCGGCAAACATTCCCTGGCCCCGCTCGTGCTGGTGCTCCTGTGCTGCCTCGCGCCCCTCGTGGCGGCGGTGGTGGTGTACCTGAACCCGCAATGGTGGCCCGACTCGGGCAGCAACTACGGCGAGCTGGTGCAGCCGCAGCGCCCCGTGCCCGCGCCGCAGGCGCTGCCCCTGACGACGCTGGACGGCCAGCCCTTCGACCTGCGTTCGCTGCAGGGCAAGTGGCTGCTGATCACCGTGGACCAGGCCGCCTGCCCCGAATCCTGCGCCCGCAAGCTGTTCATCGTGCGCAACACCCACGCCAGCCAGGGCAAGAACGTGGATCGCCTCAAGCGGGTATGGCTGATCACCGACGACGGGCAGGTGCCCGACAAGGTGCTCGAGGCCTATCGCGGCACGCTGATGCTGCGGGCCAGCCCCGAAGCCCTGCAGCCGTTCCTCCTGCCGAAGCAGGCCGGCGATCCGGCAGCCCTGCTCGGGCCCATCTGGGTGGTGGACCCGCTGGGCAACCTGATGCTGCAGTTCCCGGCCCAGGCCGATGGCGTCGAGGTGCGGCAGGACATCAGCAAGCTTCTCTACAACTCGCGCATCGGCTGAATCCATGGACCGCATCACGCAGCGCTATCGCAGGCTCGTCTTCCTCACCTGGTTCCTCACGCTGGACCTGATCATGTTCGGGGCCTTCGTGCGCCTCACCGACTCCGGCCTGGGGTGCCCCGATTGGCCGGGCTGCTACGGCAGCGTCACGCCGCTGGGCGCCATGCAGGACATCCACCAGGCCTCGCAGGCCATGCCGTTCGGCCCGGTCACGCTGTCCAAGGCGTGGATCGAGATGATCCATCGTTATGTCGGCGCCTTCCTGGGGCTGCTGATCATCGCCATCGTCGTCATGGCCTGGCGCCACCGCCGCCAGCTGGGGCGCACGCCGACGCTTGCCACCGTGTCCCTCGTGGCGGTCTGCGTGCAGGGCGCCTTCGGCGCCTGGACCGTGACGCACCGGCTGATGCCGGCGGTCGTCACGGCCCATCTCGTGCTGGGGCTGTTCCTGCTGGCCCTCATGACCTGGCTGGCCGCCCGCGAGCGCCCGCACGCGCCGCTCGCCGCCGCGGCCGCGCGCTGGCGGCCGTGGGCGGCGGGAGGGCTGGCCCTGCTGGCGGTGCAGGTGACGCTGGGCGGGTGGGTCAGCACCAACTATGCCGCCCTGGCCTGCATGGACTTCCCCACGTGCCATGGCGCCTGGGTGCCGGAGATGGATTTCCACGGGGGCTTCTCGGTGATCCGCGGGCTGGGCGAACTGCCGACCGGCGAGATGATCTCCCAGCATGCCCTCACCGCGATCCACTGGGTGCACCGGAACTTTGCCTTCGTGGTGCTGGTCTACCTGGGCGTGCTGGCGGCGCGGCTGCGCGCCGAGCCCGGGCTGCGCGCCCCGGCCACGCTGACGCTGGCCCTGCTGGCCGCCCAGCTGCTCACCGGCCTCACCACCATCTTCTTCCAGTGGCCCCTGCTCATCGCCGTGCTGCACACCGGCGGCGCGGCCGGACTCGTGCTGGCGCTGGTGGTGATCCTGGTGCGCCTGGCCACGGCGGGCGGCCCGCCGGCCAGGGCCGCCTGACCCCTCGTTTAAAATACCGCTCATGACCAGCCTTGCCGCCCCTCGTTCCGGACTCCTGCGCCAATACCTCGTGCTGACCAAGCCGAGGGTCACGCAGCTGGCCGTCTTCTGCGCGGTGATCGGCATGTTCCTGGCCGTTCCCGGCCTGCCCGACCTCGAACGCGTGGTGTTCGGCACCCTGGGCATCTGGCTGCTGGCCGCGGCCGCCTTCGCCATCAACTGCCTGATCGAGCAGGAGGTCGATGCCCGCATGGCGCGCACGGCGCGCCGCGCCACGGCCCAGGGCACGATCTCCGCCATGCAGGTGCTGGGGCTGTCGGGCCTGCTGGGCGGCGCCGGCATGCTGGTGCTCTACCACCTGGTGAATCCGCTCACGATGTGGCTCACCTTCGCCACCTTCGTCGGCTACGCCGTCATCTACACCATCATCCTGAAGCCCCGCACGCCGCAGAACATCGTGATCGGCGGGCTCTCCGGCGCCATGCCGCCGGCACTGGGCTGGGCCGCCGTGGCCGACGCCGTGCCGGCCGAAGCCTGGGTGCTGGTGCTCATCATCTTCATCTGGACCCCGCCGCACTTCTGGGCACTGGCCCTGTACCGCAGCCAGGACTACGAAAAATCGGGCCTGCCCATGCTGCCCATCACGCATGGCCGGCGCTTCACGCAGCTGCACATCCTGCTCTACAGCCTGGCGCTCTTCGGCACCACCATCCTGCCCTATGCGATGCGCATGAGCGGCCCGCTCTACCTCGCGTGCGCAGTGGTGCTGGGCGGCATGTTCGTGGCCCATGCCTGGCGCCTCTACCGCAACTACAGCGACGCGCTGGCGCGCCGCCTGTTCCGCTTTTCCATCCTCTATCTGTCCCTGCTGTTCGGCGCCCTGCTGGTGGACCACTGGGTCCGGCTGCTCTAGCGCCCACAGGCCCGGCCCATGCCGCGAGCCTGCCTTCCGGAGATCCGCATGTCCCTGCAATTCCCGTCCCGCCGCATGCTGCTGCGCGCGGCGGCAGCCGGCGCGGCCGCGCTGGCCCTGTCCGCCTGCGGCAAGGAGCCGCCCGCCTTCAAGGGCAGCGACATCACCGGGACACAGCTGGGCAAGGACCTGGCGCTCACCGACCACAACGGAACGCGGCGCACGCTGCAGGATTTTGCGGGCAAGGTCCAGGTGGTGTTCTTCGGCTTCACCCAGTGCCCCGACGTGTGCCCCACGGCCCTGGCCGAGCTGGCGCAGGTCATGCAGAAGCTGGGCGACGACGCCGGCAAGGTGCAGGTGCTGCTGATCACCGTGGACCCGGAACGCGACACCCCCGACGTGCTGAAGCAGTACGTGACCACCTTCGATCCGCGCTTCCTGGGCCTCACCGGCACGCCGGACGAGATCCGCAGGGCGGCGGCTTCCTTCAAGGCCTATTACGCCAAGGTGCCGCGCGACAACGGCGACTACACCATGGACCATACCGCGGCGTTCTACCTGTTCGACGCCAAGGGCCAGCCCAGGGTGCTGGCCAACAGCACCCTGGGCGGCGAGGCGCTGGCGCACGACATCTCGGCCCTGCTCGCCCAGGGCTGAAAGGCGGGGTGCGCGGCACCGCGCCGCATCGCGTGATTCAAGGCTTGCGCGGATCCGGCAGGGCGGCCCGCCAGCCTTCGTAGGCGGCGCGGGCGGCCGGGTCGAGTTCCGCCAGCGCGATGTCGGGCTGGTGCGCCACGATCATCCGGGCATAGGGCGTGGCCAGCGCCGCGGCCGGCGCGCACAGCCGGCAGTCTTCGCCCTGGGCCGGCAGGCGGTTGCGCCAATAGTTGATGGCGGCTTCGAGGTCGGTGATGCGGATGCGGGCGTCCATGCCCCATTGTCCCAGAATGCGCCGGCGCGGCGTTGCCCTGTCTTGCAAAGGGTCACCATCGCAATACGCCGAAATGGCGCCCGGGTGCTATACCAGCGCCGGTGTGTTTTCGCGAGACCCCTACATGACAAGCCCTTCCGATCCCTCAGCGGGCCGCCGTGCCGGTCGCGGCCTGCATCCGCTCATTGCCGCCGCGGCGGTATCGGTCATCGTGCTGTGTGCCGTGGCCACGGGCGCCATTCTCGGCTGGCTGCCCGGCCCGTGGGCAGGGAACCCGCCGGACGCCGTCGCCACGTCCGATCCGCAGGATGCCGGGGAGGCCGCGCCGTCGGGCGATGCACCCGTCGACCCGCCTGCCGACCCGGCGCCCATCGACGCCGCTGGCGGATTGCCGCCGGAGCCGCCCCAGCCTTCCTCGTCCGCGCCGGCCGCCGCGCCGCCTGCATCGCAGGACGCGCCGCTCGCGCAGCCTCAGTGTTCCGACTGCGGCGTGGTTGAATCCATCCGCCAGGTGCAGGTGCCGGCGCAGGGCGGGGGCGGCAGCAACATCGTCGGCACCGTCGCGGGCGGGGTGGTCGGCGGGGTCGTCGGGAACCAGTTCGGCGGCGGCAACGGCCGTGACGCGCTGACCGTGCTGGGCGCCGTGGGCGGCGCTTTGGCAGGCCGCGAAATCGAGCGTAATATCAGGGGACGGCAGACCGTCACGCACTACGAGCTCACGGTACGCATGGATGACGGCGGCGAGCGCGTGTTCCGCAGCGCCCAGCCTTTTCCATTCGCGTCGGGCGACCACGTGCGGGTCGAGAACGAGCAACTGCTGCCCCGGTGAGCGCGCCGCCCGCCGGCGCCTCCAGGAGACCGAATGAGCGATTCCAGCACCAATCCCTTCGTGTTGCCCGGCATGGGCCAGACCGGCGAGCTGTCGGGCAACCCGCTGCTGGCCAGCATGGAGATGATGCGCCAGGCCTGGAGCGGCCTCATGGGGCCGGGCGGTCTCGCCCAGTCGGTGCCCATGGCGCCTCCCATGAACCTGGAGGAACTCGACCGCCGCATTGCCGAATTGCGCACGGTGGAGGGCTGGCTGCGCATGAATCTATCCATGCTGGGCAGCGCCATCCAGGGCATGGAGGTGCAGCGCGCCACCATCGCCACGCTGCGTTCCTTCGTCGACACCGCGGGCTCGGCGGGCCGGGCCAGCGCCGAGGCCGGCGAAGCCTCGCCCCTCGAGATCGTGCTGGGCCTCAAGCCGGCCCCCGCAAACAAGCCCGCTCCCGCAGAGAAATCTGCGTCCGAAGACACCGGTGCGCCGGCCTCCGGTGAGGCTGCCCCGCAGGGTGGATACGGCGCTGCGCATGCGGCGTCCCAGGCCTGGTGGGAGATGCTGCAGCAGCAGTTCAACAACATCGCCTCGGCCACGGCGGCCAGCATGGCAGGCATGGCGCCCCAGGGCGATGCCGCGCCGGCCGACCAGCCCGCGGCGCCTGAAGCCGGCGCCCATGCGGCCGCGCAGGCCGCCGCCAAACCCGCCGCCAGCCCTGCCGCCCCGGGCGCCAAGCCGGCGCGCAAGACCGCCCGCCGCACCGCCGCGCCGGCCAAGCGCGCCCGCAAGCCCGCGGCGCGCAAGCCGCCGGGCGGTTCTGCGTAGCCTGTTTTTCCGCGGCGGGCGCCTCGCGGCGCCCGCTCTCGTTTTTCCATGAAGTTCTCTCCTATGCTCAATGTCGTCATACTCGCCGCCGGACTCGGCAAGCGCATGCAGTCGGACCTGCCCAAGGTGCTGCATACCCTGGCGGGCCGCCCGATGCTGGCCCACGTGCTCGACAGCGCGCGTGCGCTGGAGCCGGCCCGCATCGTGGTGGTGGTAGGCCACGGCGCCGAACGCGTGCAGGCCGCTTTCGCCGGCCGTCCGGACGTGCAGTTCGCGCTGCAGCAGCCCCAGCAGGGCACGGGCCATGCCGTGCAGCAGGCCGTGCCCCGGCTGCTGGAGGGCGACGGCGCCGACGACGTCACGCTGGTGCTGTATGGCGACGTGCCGCTGGTGCAGCCCGCCACGCTGCGCGCCCTGCTGGCCGCGCGCCAGGGCGGGATGGCCGTGCTCACGGAAGTGCTGGACGACGCCACCGGCTATGGCCGCATCGTGCGCGATGCGCAGGGGCGCGTGCAGCGCATCGTCGAGCACAAGGACGCCACCGAGGCCGAGCGCGCGATCCGCGAGGTGAACACCGGCATCCTGGCCGCGCCTACCGCGCGCCTGAAGGACTGGCTCGGCCGCATCGGCAACGACAACGCCCAGGGCGAGTACTACCTCACCGATGTGGTGGGGCTGGCAGTGGCCGACGGCGTGCCCGTGGGCGCGGCCCAGCCCGGCGCATCCTGGGAAACGCTCGGCGTGAACAGCCGCGCCCAGCAGGCCGCGCTGGAACGCAGCTGGCAGCGCGAACAGGCGCGGCGGCAGCTCGAGGCCGGCGTCACGCTGGCCGATCCCGAGCGGTTCGACGTGCGCGGCACGCTGCGCTGCGGGCGCGACGTGTTCATCGACGTGGGCTGCGTCTTCGAGGGCGAGGTCACGCTGGGCGACGGCGTGCGCATCGGGCCTTTCTGCGTGCTGCGCGACGTCAGCGTGGCGGCCGGCGCCCAGGTCGAAGCCTACAGCCACCTGCAGCAGGCCAGCGTGGGGCGCGAGGCCCGCGTCGGCCCCTATGCGCGGCTGCGCCCCGGCGCGGCGCTGCACGACGGCGCGCACGTGGGCAATTTCGTCGAGATCAAGAACACGGTGCTGGGCGAGGGCAGCAAGGCTAACCACCTGGCCTACCTCGGCGATGCCGACATCGGCCGCAACGTCAACGTGGGCGCCGGCGTGATCACCTGCAACTACGACGGCGTGAACAAGCATCGCACCGTCATCGAAGACGACGCCTTCATCGGTTCGGATTCGCAGCTGGTGGCGCCCGTGCGCGTCGGGCGCGGCGCCAACCTGGGCGCGGGCACCACGCTTACCGACGATGCACCGGCCGATCGGCTCACCCTAGGCCGCGCGCGCCAGGTCACCATCGAACACTGGCGCAGGCCGGCCAAGAAGTCGTGAGCGCCGAGCGCTCCGCCCCGGGCAGCCCTGCGCCGGCAGCGCCGGACGGGCTGCCGGTGCCGCGCCGCTACTGGGCCGCGGCCACCGTGCTCACCGGCATGAGCGCGGCGGTGCTCGACACCACCATTGCCAACGTGGCGCTGCCCAGCATCGCCGCCGACCTGAACGCGTCGGCGTCGCAGGCGGTGTGGGTGGCCAATGCGTACAACCTCTCGGTCGTCACCATGCTGCTGCCGATGTCGGCCCTGGCCGAGCGCATCGGCTTTCGCCGCATGTTCGCCATGGGGCTGCTGCTGTTCACCGTGGCCTCGCTGGGCTGCGCCCTGTCGGCCAGCCTGTGGCATCTCAGCCTGGCGCGGGTCGTGCAGGGCGTGGGGGCGGCCACGCTGATGTGCATGTTCGGCGGCCTGGTGCGCAATATCTATCCGCTGCATTTGCTGGGGCGCGGCATCAGCATCAATGCCACCACGGTGGCGCTGATGTCGGTGCTGGGGCCGGCGCTGGGCTCGCTGATCCTGTCGGTGGCCCACTGGCGCTGGATCTTCGCGGTGAACCTGCCCATCGGCATGCTGGTGATGTGCGGCCTGCGCTTCCTGCCCGAGGTGCCGCGCAGCAACACCCGCCTCGACGTGCCCAGCGCGCTGCTTTCGATGGTGACGCTGGGCACCTTCATCAGCGGGGTCAATTCTCTGGGCCATCACATGGGGCGCGGCCTGCTGCTCATCCTGATGGCTGCGCTGGCCGGCGTGCTGCTGGTGCGGCGCGCGCGCGGCCAGACCGCGCCGCTGGTGCCCGTGGACCTGCTGCGCATCAAGACGGTGGCCTATGCCGTGGCGGCCTCGGCTAGCACCTTCGCCGCACAGATGGCGGCCTACGTGACCTTGCCCTTCTACCTGCAGCAGTCGCTGGGGCGGCCGTACCTGGAAGTGGGCATGCTGATGGCCGGCTGGCCGCTGGGCACGGCCGTGGTTGCGCCCCTGGCCGGCAAGCTGTCCGACCGCTACACTGCCGCCACCCTCAGCGGCATCGGCGCCGGCACCATGGTGCTCGGCATGCTGTGGCTGGCGGCGCTGCCGCTGGATGCGTCCAATGCCTGGATCATGACGGGCATGTTCGTGGCCGGCATGGGCTTCGGTTTTTTCCAGACGCCCAACAACCGCGCCCTGCTGTCCGCCGCGCCGCGCCAGCGCAGCGGGGCGGCGGGCGGGCTGCAGGCCACCACCCGGGTATTCGGTCAGAGCTTCGGCACCGCGCTGGTGGCCATCGCCTTCAGCGCGAGCACGCGCCATGGCCCCACCCTGGCCCTGGCGCTGGGCACGCTGTGCGCGGCCATGGCCGTGGCCGTGAACACCGTGCGCTTCACCCGCCAGGGCCGTCCGCCGCCGTCATGATCTACTTCTATAATCCTCGCACCGGCGCCGTCGCGCCGCGCGACGAGGCATACGAGCATGAAGATCACGGTGGTCGGTACGGGCTATGTAGGGTTGGTGTCCGGCGCCTGCCTGGCTGAAATGGGCAACCAGGTCCTGTGCCTGGACACGGATCCCGCCAAGGTGGCCCTGCTGCGCGCCGGGGGCGTTCCCATCTACGAGCCCGGGCTCGAGGAGCTGGTGAAGCGCAACGTGGCCGATGGCCGGCTGCACTTCACCGACGACGTGGCCGAGAGCGTGGCCTTCGGCGACCTGCAGTTCATCGCGGTGGGCACGCCGCCCGGCGAGGACGGCTCGGCCGACCTGCAGTACGTGCTGGCCGCGGCGCGCAACATCGCCCGCCACATGACCACGCGCCGCATCATCATCGACAAGTCCACCGTGCCGGTGGGCACCGCCGACCGCGTGCGCCAGGCCGTGGCCGAGGTGCTGGCCGAACGCGGCGTCGACATCCCCTTCAGCGTGGCCTCCAATCCCGAGTTCCTCAAGGAAGGCGCCGCCATCAAGGATTTCATGGGGCCCGACCGCATCATCGTCGGCGCCGACGACGACTACACCGTGGGCGTGATGCGCCGGCTGTATGCGCCGTTCCAGCGCACCCACGAGCGGCTGATGGTCATGGACGTGCGCTCGGCCGAACTGGCCAAGTATGCCGCCAATGCCATGCTGGCCACGCGCATCTCCTTCATGAACGAGATGGCCAACCTGGCCGAGGCGCTGGGCGCCGACATCGAGCAGGTGCGCCGCGGCATCGGCGCCGATCCGCGCATCGGCCACCACTTCCTGTATCCCGGCGCGGGCTATGGCGGCTCGTGCTTCCCCAAGGACGTGCAGGCCCTGATGCGCATGGCCCAGGACCACGGCGTGCCCATGCGCGTGATCGCCGCCACCGAGGAAGCCAACCAGGCGCAGAAGCGCCGCCTGGCCGGGAAGATCGTGGCCCGCTACGGCGAAGACCTCTCGGGACGCACCTTCGCCCTGTGGGGCCTGGCCTTCAAGCCCAATACCGACGACATGCGCGAGGCGCCCAGCCTCACCACCATTGCCGAACTCACGGCGCGCGGCGCCCGGGTGCGCGGCTACGACCCCGTGGCCATGCCGCAGGCGGCGAAGGTGCTGGCAGGCAATGCCGGCTTCGAACTGGCGGACGATATGTACCTGGCCCTGGACGGCGCCGACGCCCTGCTGATCGCCACCGAATGGAAGGTGTTCCGGGCGCCGGATTTCGCCCGCATGAAGTCGCTGCTCAAGAGCCCCGTCATCGTCGACGGCCGCAATCTCTACGCTCCCGAAGACCTGGCCGAGATCGGCCTGCAGTACCAGGGCATCGGCCGGGCGTGAGGATACTGCAGCTCAATTTCGAGAAGGGCTGGCGCGGGGGCGAGCGCCAGACGCTGTACTGCATGCGCGCCTTCCGCAAGGCCGGCCACGATGTCGAGCTGCTGTGCCGCGCCGGCGCGCCGCTCGAAGCCCGGGCCCGCGACGAAGGCTACGCCACGCACGGCCGGCGCAACGTGCCCGGCCAGCTGGCTTTTCTGGCGGGGGCGGGCCGCCGCTACGACATCATCCATGCCCAGACCGCCAATACCGTGACCTGGGCCGTCCTGACGCGCGCGCTGCATCGCCGTCCGGTGGCGTTCTCGCGGCGCACTTCCTTCGAGGTGGCGCCAAACGAGGAATGGAAGACCGGCTACAAGTGGCGGCGCGTGGACCTCTTCGTGGCCATCAGCGAGATGGCCGCGCGCGAGCCGCGGCGGCTGGGCATCGAGCCGGTCATCATCCGCAGCGCCGTCGAGCCCCACGCGGTGGACGCCGCCAATGTCGAGCGCCTGTCGGCCGAGTTCGGGCTGGCGGGCCGCAAGGTGCTGGCCACCTCCGCCGCGCTGATCCACGACAAGGATCCGCTCACGCTGGTGCGCGCCGTGGCGGAACTGGCGCGCACCCGCCGCGACTTCGTGTTCGTGCATTTCGGGGCGGGCGGCGACCAGGAGGCCGAGGCCCGCGCCGAGGCCACGCGGCTGGGCGTGGACGACGTCTACCGCTTTGCCGGTTTCCGCCGCGGCGTGGAAGATTTCTACAGCATCATGGACGTGTTCGTCATGGCCTCGCGCGAGGAAGCGCTGGGCAGCAGCGTGCTCGATGCCTTCCTGCAGCGCGTGCCGGTGGTGTCCACCGATGCCGGCGGGCTGAAGGAAAGCCTGGCCGACGGCCGCGGCGTGCTGTGCCCGGTGGGCGATGCCGGCGCGCTGGCCCGCGGCATGGCACGCTGCCTGGATGATGCGGCCTTCCGCAGCGAGATCACCGGGCGCGCCTACGCCTATGTGCGCGCCGAGCACGACGTGACCGAAATGGGCCGGCGCTATCTGCGCCAGTTCGAGCGCCTGCTGGCGCAAGGCTGAGGTCCTAGGCGGCCTCGGCCGGGATCCGCGTCTCGAACTTGCTCCGGTGCACCGAGAAGAACGTGCGCACGTTGCGCACATTGGCCTGCGCCGTGAAGGCGCGGTGCACCAGCGCGTGATAGGCCGGCATGTCGCGCACCTGGGCGATCACCACGAAATCCGGGCCGGTCGATACCCGGTAGCACTGCAGCACCGCCGGTTCCGCCTGCATGGCCTCTTCGAAGGCCGCCAGCGCCTCGGCGGCCTGCACGTCCAGCGTGATCTCCACGATGGCGGTGAGGGTGCTGCCCAACTTCTCCGGCGCCACGATGGCCACCTGCCGCGCAATCACGCCGGTTTCCACCAGGCGCCGGACGCGCCTCAGGCAGGTGGGCGGGGACGCATGCACCCGCGCGGCCAGCTCCTGGTTGGTGAGGGAGCAATCCCCTTGCAGCTGGGTCAGGATGCGGTGATCGAGCTCGTCGAGCGGCGGTGTCTGTACGATTTCCTGCATTATTTGTTCATATTTCCATGTTCAATGAACGAATATTTAATCACTAATCTGTAAGGAAATAATCCTTCATCGTGAAATAAACAAAGAAATCCAATTTCCTGTATCGGCGGGCACAATGCGGGCATATCTTTCAATCAGGAGCCCCATCATGTGCGGCATCGTAGGCGCCGTCGCCCAGCGCGATATCACCCCTGTACTCATCGAAGGCCTCAAGCGCCTGGAATACCGCGGCTATGACTCCTGCGGCGTCGCGCTCTACATGGACGGCGCCCTGCGCCGCACCCGCAGCACGCAGCGCGTATCGGAGCTGGCCGAGCAGGTGGCCCAGGACAAGCTCGCGGGCTACACCGGCATTGCCCACACGCGCTGGGCCACCCATGGTGCCCCCGCCACCCACAACGCCCATCCGCATTTCTCCGCCATGGGCAAGGACGAGCCGCGCATCGCCCTGGTGCACAACGGCATCATCGAGAACCACGACGAGCTGCGCGAGGAACTGCAGGCAGCCGGCTTCGTGTTCGAGAGCCAGACCGACACCGAGGTGATCGCCCACCTCGTGAACCATCTCTACCAGGGCGACCTGTTCGAGGCCGTGCAGCAGGCCGTGCGCCGCCTGCAGGGCGCCTACGCCATCGCCGTGTTCTGCCGCGACGAGCCCCATCGCGTGGTGGGCGCGCGCCAGGGCTCGCCGCTGGTGGTGGGGGTGGGCCGCAACGAGAACTTCCTGGCTTCCGATGCCCTCGCGCTGGCCGGCACCACCGACCAGATCATCTATCTCGAAGACGGCGACGTGGTCGACCTGCAGCTCTCGCGGGTGTGGGTCGTGGACCAGGACGGCAAGCAGGCCGAGCGCAAGGTGCACGCGGTACAGGTGCACAGCGGCGCCGCCGAGCTGGGGCCCTACCGCCATTTCATGCAGAAAGAGATCTTCGAGCAGCCGCGCGCCGTGGGCGATACGCTGCAGGACATCGAATCGATTACGCCCGAACTGTTCGGCGACGGCGCCTACAAGGTCTTCAAGCAGATCGACTCGCTGCTCATCCTGGCCTGCGGCACCAGCTACTACGCCGGCCTCACGGCCAAGTACTGGATCGAGGCCGTGGCCAAGATCCCGGTGGCCGTGGAGATCGCCAGCGAATACCGCTATCGCGAAAGCGTGCCCAATCCCAATACCCTGGTGGTGACGATCTCGCAATCCGGCGAAACCGCCGATACGCTGGCGGCCCTCAAGCATGCGCGTTCACTGGGCATGACGCACACCCTCACCGTGTGCAACGTGGCCACCAGCGCCATGGTGCGCGAATGCGAACTCGCCTACATCACGCGCGCCGGCGTCGAGATCGGCGTGGCCTCCACCAAGGCCTTCACCACCCAGCTCACCGCCCTGGCCTTGCTCACGCTGGCGCTGGCGCAGACGCGCGGGCTGCTGACGGACGAGGAAGAGCAGGCCCAGCTCAAGGCCCTGCGCCACCTGCCGGTGGCCATCGGCGCGGTGCTTGCGCTGGAGCCGCAGATCATGGCCTGGGCCGACCGCTTCGCCACCAAGGAGAACGCACTCTTCCTGGGGCGCGGCATGCACTACCCCATCGCCCTCGAAGGCGCGCTGAAGCTGAAGGAAATCAGCTACATCCACGCCGAGGCCTACCCGGCCGGCGAACTCAAGCACGGCCCGCTGGCGCTCGTCACCGAGCACATGCCTGTGGTCACCATCGCGCCCAACGACGCCCTGCTGGAAAAGCTCAAGTCCAACATGCAGGAAGTGCGGGCCCGGGGCGGCGAACTCTACGTGTTCGCCGACGCCGACAGCAGGATCACCTCCGGCGACGGCATGCACGTGATCCGTATGCCCGAGCACTACGGCCGGCTCTCGCCCATCGTGCACACCATCCCGCTGCAGCTGCTGGCGTATCACACCGCCTGCGCCCGCGGCACCGACGTGGACAAGCCGCGTAACCTGGCGAAGAGCGTGACGGTGGAGTAGGTTGTGCCGAGACGGTAGCTGCTCTGAACTTCTATCGGCAGGTGCCTACTTGATAGGGGTGGCTACGTAATCGTCCACCACATTCAAACACCGGAACCGACGTCCGTAGGCCAGCCCATCAGCCACAAAATCCATCGACCAGCTCTGGTTCGGACCTGTCGGCTGGGGCCGAACCACGCGCTCGACGGCGGTAATGCGCTTATGTATTGACCCAGTGAAATCCTGCTCACGTCATAATCGAGGAAACGACGTTGAGCACGAAGATGGAAGAAGACATCAAACGCTGGACGGCCAAGCGCAAGAGTGCGCTGGTGCTGGACATCATTCAGGGCAAGACCACCGTGGCTGAGGCAAGCCGTCAGTACGACCTATCACCGTCGGAGGTCGAACAGTGGATCGATGACGGCAAGCGGGGCATGGAGAACGCCCTGCGCGCGAATCCGCAGGACGTGCGCGAACAGTACGAACGCCAGCTCAAGGACCTGCAAGAGGCCTATGGCGAGGCGATGCTGGAGCTGCGCGCCAGAAAAAAATTGCAGTCCCTGCTGGGCGAGGACGAGAAGTGATCGAGACGATCCGCCAGGGACTGCAAGCCGACGGTATCACCGTCTCGATCGCCAAGTTGTGCCGCTGGTTCGGTGTGCCGCGCCGTACGGTGTACTACAAGCCGGTGAAGTCCGCACCCAAGGTCGATCCCAAGTTCGCCGTGCCGATCAAGGCGATGATCGAGGAATCGCCGTCGTTTGGGTACCGGACGGTGGCGCACCTGCTGGGGTTCAACAAGAACACCGTGCAGCGCGTGTTCCAGTTGATGGGCTGGCAGGTTCGCAAGCGGCCGATCGGGTTCAGGCCTCGCATCCAGGCTCTGCCTTCGGTAGCGACGATGCCCAATGAACGCTGGTCTACGGACCTGTGTCGCGTGTGGGCCGGACGGGACGGCTGGGCAACGCTGGCGCTGGTGATCGACTGCCACACACGTGAGTTGCTTGGCTGGCATCTGTCGCGAAGCGGTAGGGCCTGCACGGCGGGTGCTGCTCTGGAACACGCTCTGATCGCTCGCTTCGGGACGCTGGGGCGAGTACCGATGCCGTTTCTGCTGCGCTCGGACAACGGCTTGGTTTTTACCTCGCGCAGCTACACCGCCCTGGTGCGTAGCTACGGCTTGCGCCAGGAGTTCATCACGCCGCACTGCCCGCAGCAGAACGGCATGATCGAACGGGTGATCCGCACGCTCAAGGAACAGTGCGTGCATCGGCACCGCTTCGAGACGATCCAACACGCCAGCCGCGTGATCGGAGACTGGATACGCTTTTACAACGACCGGCGCCCGCACCAGGCGCTTGGAATGAAGACGCCGGCTGAGGCATTTGCATTAGCCGCTTAACCTGAGCAGGTTCTGCTGGGTCAATACAACCCCGGCGAGCAAGCTCGTGACCAGATTGATCCGCTGCTCTCGTTCGTCCGCAGTCGTCGCCTTATCCAGCTTCTCCAGCAAGGCAGCGACAACTGTTGCCGACGCCGCACCTATGGCAGAGGCGCTGCAGGACCCAGTCATGGCGCCGCCGGCACATCCCACCACCGCATGCAACGCTGCCCGCGCGGCCGTTCCGACGTCGTCGTCTCCCAGAGAGGCAGTCAGCTCCTTCACTTGCTGCGCAGCCAGACCTTGCAGATATCCAGCCGCACCAGCACGGGCCATATCGACCAGGCTCGCGGAGACGTTGCCAGAGACACCGCCGATGATCGCCGTCGCAATCAAGCGATAGTCACCACCTGGCGCCCAACGTCCCAGGGCTTCGTATCGCTGCGTCAGCTGGGCGATCTTGTCAAAATTTGCGTTCTCGCCCTTCTTCAGTTCGATCGCCAGTTCGTTGCCGATCCGCGCCTGCTCCGCCTCCGCCTCTCTCGCCCGATTCGCGAGGAATGTGCCGCCCTGTTTCTGCAGCTCCAGCGCAATCTCCAACCCCGCCTCGATCTTCTCCTTATCAAAGATCGGCTTCAGCGCGTTCAGCGTGTCGCTCGTATCGCGATTCAAGTTCGCGATGGTCTCCGACACGGTCATGCCGGTCAGGTCTTGCTGGGCGACGGCGTCGCGGATGATGATGGTGCCGCCGCTGATGGCGCTATCCGTTGTCGATTTGGACTTGTCGAAGGCCACAGCCGCGCCCGGGGGGCTGATGCGGGTCTTGCCCAACGTCGGGCTCAGGCCCAGCGACGCCTGTGCCGCCTTGTACTCGGCCTCGTTCTTGATGTCCTTGGTGATGAGCGTGCCGGTGGCGAGCTGGTTCAGGCGGTTTGCGACGGCCTGTTCACTGCTGCCAATGACCGCGCCGACGAGCGAGGTGTTGCCCTTGACGTCGATCTGGAAGCCGCCGTCTCCGGCCCACAGGCCGGCCTGCTGGGTCACCGAGTCGAAGTTGCTCTTCATGTAGCCCGCGCCCACGTTGAGCGAGCCGGAGCTCGAGCCGTAGCAGAGGGGCGGAATGCAGAGCGAGATCGAGAAGCCCGCGTTGCTCTGCGAAGACTTGAATCGGCTGGAGTCCTGCAGGCTTTCGAGCAGCAGGCTGCCGCCCACCGAAGCGATGATCTGGTCAGCCCGGCCCGCGGCGCCACTGAACGTCGTGTTGCCGGCGGACTCGATCGCCAGCATGTTGCCTGCGACGATGTTGCTGTTGGTCCAGCTGTTGTCCTTGCCGTCTTCCTTGCTGCGGGACATGTTCATGCCCGCTTCGATAGAGATGTCGTTTTGTTGGCCGGTGCTGAGGCCAATCCCGATGCTGCTGCCCGAGCTCTTGCTGCGGGTCTTCTCCTCGTAGAAGTTCTTTGCCGCCTGCAGCAGGATGTCGCCGTCAGCTTTCAGGACGGCGTTGTTGCCGGCGGCCAGCGTCGAGCCCGTGACCGTGATGTCGGACTCGCTGCCCGCGCCACGGGCGATGATGGTCAGGTCGTTGCCCGCCGTGACGGTGGAGCCGGCCGAGGTGACGGACGAGCGGTCCGTGGTCGTTTTGCTCTTGCTGCTGCCGTAGCTGATCTTGATGCTGCCGCCGCCGGCTTTGTCGATGGCGGAGACGGCGTCCTCGCCCGTAGGGCCAGGCGTGGGAGCCGGCTGGCCCGCGGCCTTCGCTGCGTCGGCGGCATACTTGTTCTTTGCGTCAGCCGCCGCCATGGCAGCGCCCGGCGCAGCCATGAGCTCGTCATACGCGTTGCTCGCCGCCAGGCCGGTGGTCACCCCCGCCAGTCCCGCCATCACGGCGTTGTCCGACTTGCCGGCGGCTTCGGCCATGCGCACGCCGGTCTTGGCCGCATCGATGATGGGGCTGCTTGCCGTCAAGGTAAAGCCCGACTGCTTGGTCTCGAACACCTCACGTTGGCGCATGGTGTTGTCGACCGAGCCGATGGTGATATCCCGAGCCACGAGCGATACGTCGCCCTGGCGCGCGATGATGTCGCTGCCCATGACCTGCAGCGAACCGCCCGCGTTGATGAGCACGTCGCCTTCGACGCTGCCGAGCGTGCTGCCGGTGTTCAGGCCGCGCTGCGTGTCCACGGTGCGCGTGGTCTGGCTGCTGCCGTAGCTCAGGCCGCCCAGGCCGCCGAAGCCCGACTTCTTCGTCTTCTCGTAGTACTGGTCCTTGGAGCTGTTCTGTGCCGTGACGATGTTCACGTTGCGGTCGGCGGAGACGATCATGTCGTTCTGCGCGGCCGCGTTCGAGCCGGTGATGTTCACGTCCTGGCCGGCCATCATGACGAGCATGTCGCCCGTGAAGGTGGTGGACAGCGAGTCCGTCCAGTCCGACTGCTCGCGCGTGTGGCGGCTGCGGCTGGACATGAAGCCCTTCTTCTTGAAGTAGGTCTCGACGTAGGTGTGGCTGGTCTTCTGACCGGCCTGGAGGTTGATGTCGCGCCCGGCACCCACCGACAAGCGGCCCTCCGCCGACACATCGGCGGCGCGCGCGTTCACGTCGCGCCCGGCGATCATCGTGAAGTCGCCACCCGCCGAAAACTGCGACCCGATCTCCGACGTCACGTCGAGATTGCTGCTGTTCTTTTTCTTCCGGTAATAGTCCTCGGCATACGCCGTCTGCGTGGTCGTCAGGTTGATGTCGTTGCCGGCCTGCAGGCGCGCGTCCTCCTCGGCACGGATCACGGCGGTTTGCGCGTTGATGTCGCGCCCGGCCTGGACCTCGAGGTTCTTCGCGTCGATGCGGGCCACGCCATCGACCACGGTGCCGCTCGCGCCGCGCAGGGCGTCGCCGGACTGGAACGATTGCGTGGTGGCGAGCAGGTTCACATCGCGCCCTGCCTCGAGCGACACGTCGTCGCCTTTGATTAGACCGGCCACGTTGGTGATGTCGGTACGCGCGGCGAGGTCGACGGTTTCGGCCTGCACGGTGCCGATGGTGTTGTTGATGTTGTCGGCGGCCACGACCAGCGCTTCGCGCGCGCCCAGCGTGCCGCTGTTGTTCACGTTGCCGTTGACGTCGACCACGGTGTCGCGGCTGGCGATCAGGGTGCCGTCGCCTTTCAGGTCACCGGGCTTGACCGACAGATAGACCTGCGGTGCCAGCACTTTCTGCTGCGTGCCGTCGGGCAGCGTGACGGTCTGCTCCACCATCCAGACGATGTCGGAGGTCAGATGCTTCATCTGCTCTTCGGACAGCGCGCTGCCGATGGTGAGGCCGTATTCCTTGGCGAAGTCGGCGCCGGCCTGCATCAGGCCCTTGTACTGGGATTCGTTGTCGGTGTAGTCGCCCACGAAGCGCTGGCCCGTGCCCAGGCGGATCTGCTCGGCGATCTGGTTCTGTTCGTAGAAGGCGTCGCCCAGGCGCTTGAGTACGTGGCCGGGATCCTGGTTCAGTGCGTTGAACAGGAAGTCGCTCGACAGCACGTTGCGCTGGCCGATGAACTGCGTGTCGGTGGCGATGAGGTACGGCGCACTGGGCGCGCTCACCACGCGGTAGAGCGAGCTTGTCGGGATCACCGGCGGCAAGGTAACGACCGAGATGCTGCGGCCGCCGGGCATGGTGACGCGTACGACTTGCGCAGGGGGCAGCTGCGCGGTGGCGCCCGGACTCACGTTGGTGGGCATCGCGCCCGTGTTCTGCGTGGTCGCGCCCAGGCCCACGTCGATGCGTTCGGCCGCCACGATGGCGTCGTACGGCGAGCGGCTGTGTTTGCGGCCGTCCGAGTCGTAGGTCCATACCGCCTCGCCGACGAGCTGCGTGACGCGTTCGCCGGCAGCGCCGATGTTGTCGAGCTGGCCGCCGGTGACGGCGAGCGTGCCCCCCGCCACGATCTGGCTCTTGTCGTTGACCACGTTGCCGGCCAGGCGCGCGTCGCCACCCACCAGGATCTTGCCGGGATCGCTCGACGTAATGCGGGTTTCCCGCTTGATCTCGACGACTTCGTAGTAGTAGAAGTCCTTGACCATGCGGTTATTGAAGAAGTCGCTGTTGAAGGCGCGGATCTCCGCGTTCAGCGCTTCGTAGAGCGCGATGTCACGGTCGTATGCGGCCTTCTGGGCCTGCAACGCTTCGCAGTTGCGGACGCACTCATCCAGACCGACCGGCTCGGGCACGCCCGAGGGGCGCTCGATGCCGAACACGTCCCAGATCTTGGCATCGGCCGGATACAGGAACCGTGCGGGCCAGGAGGTTGGCATGTCCGCATCGCCACCGAGATTTAGGTCGAATGTCTCGGCCGGTTCCCGCGCAATGGAGCGGACCGGCACGGGTAAACCCCGATCAGGCTAGGGAATTGCCGGGGGCAAGCGTGCAGACTGCACTGGGGGAGGTGGTCTGCTCTGTGAAATTCGTGCCAATGGCAAGCTAAGCGGATGGCACCTAAAAGGAGCCCCGTACCCGCCGCCCATCCGGCGCGCCTGCTTCGGGGTCCTGGTCGCGTGGCAGGCATACGAGCACCAGCAGCGAACAGGCTCCCGCGCAGAGGAAGGCATAGGTGTATCCGCCGCCCGCTGCCACGAACGCTGCGAAGGCCGTAGGCGCGATCATGTTGGTCAGATTGACCAGTATGCTGGACCCGCCCGCCGTTTCGGCGATGAGGTGCGGGGGTGACCGCCGCGCCACTTCCGCGATCTGCACGCCGTTCCAGCTGGCGGCCGAGCAGCCCGCGACAAACGCCAGCACGATGACGGCCCACAGCGGCCATTGCGGGCTGGTCAGCCCCAGCAGCGCCGTCGTCACCGCCGAGAGCACGGCCGCGATGGACAAGGTCGCGGTGGCCGACTGCAGATGATCGGACACGCCGCCCAGCACGATGCGGCCGATCACGCCGCCGGCCTGCATCACGGCGAACACCGCGCCGGCCAGGCCGAGGGAGTAGCCCAGGCCATCGATGAGGTAGATCACGGTGAACGTGAACCAGCAGCTCTGCGACACCGCGAACAGGCTGCCCACGATGGACATCTTCAGCAGGCCGGGGTTGTGTCCCAGCGCCGTCAGCGGCACGCTGAGCGTGCGCAGCGACCGTAGCGTCGGCATGTGCAGGGCGCGGCGCTTCTTCGCGGGCGTTGCATCGAGGCCGGCGCTCAGCCGCCAGGTGTAGAGGGTAGGCAGCAGCACGATCAGCGCGCAGACGAGCAGCGCCATGCGCCAGCCGGCCAGCGCGACCACCACGGGCACCAGCAGCCCCGCCAGTACGCCGCCGACGGGGACGCCGGCCTGCTTGATCGAGAACATCAGGTTGCGCTTGCCCGGCGGCGAAAAGCGTTGCAGCACTTCGCTGCCGGCCGGGTTGGCCGCGCCGTTGCTCAGGCCCATGATGAAGCACGCCGCCAGGGCGATGCCCAGGCTCGGATACAACAGGAGCGCCATGCAGACGGCGCCCAGGAACAGCGTGAGCTGCAGCGTGCGCATGCCGCCTATCTGCTTGAGCAGGCCCGAGCCCGCAACCAGAATGGCGAGTCCTCCCAGGGAGTTGCTTGCCGTGAGGTAGCCGATGGAGCTGCCGCTCCAGCCGAATTCGGTGGACATCGCCGGGGCGACGATGGGAATGAGCCGGCTCAGGAACGAGGAAGTGGTCTGCAGGGTGAAGATGGCCACGACTGGCATCAGCCAAGCGGGTGCTGCACGGGTCATTGCGTCTCTTGCGTCGTTCTTGTTCGGGGGAATGGGGAAGTACCCGGCCGCTCGGCCTGCCAGGCTTGGCTTTCCCATTCATGATACCCCTGCGGCGCACGCCCCTTGACCTGCGGGCCATTGCCCGGGTTGCCGGCGTTGGGCGATGCCGGCAGCGGAAAGGCTAGAAAGCCTGCCAGATCATGTGCAGGCTGACCGCGGTCATCACGATCTTGAAGCCCAGGCGGAAGGTGGCCTCGGGCAGGTTGTCCAGCGTGCGGGTGCCTATCCAGGTGCCGGCCACGCCGCTGGCGATCATCGCCGCGATGAGCGGCGCCCACTGTGCGTAGGCGAAGCCCAGCGTGCCGAACACCAGGATCTTCATGCCATGCTGGATCACCATGCATGCGGCGTGCGTGGCCACCAGCGGCTGCTTGACCAGGCCGGTGCGGGCCAGCAGCGCGGCCACCAGCGGGCCGGTGGCGCCCACCAGCATGGTGCAGAAACTCGATACGGCGCCGCTCAGGATGAAATAGCGCTTGCCGTGCGGCCGTGCCGTGCCGGCTGGCACCTTGCGGTACACCGACCACAGGATGAACAGCGCCAGCGCCACCTTGGCCAGCGCATCGGGGATGCTGACCACCACCGAGGCGCCCAGCGCGATGCCGGCCACGCTGCCCAGCGCAAACCACAGCAGCAGCGGGGCCACCAGGTGGCGGCGCTGGATGATGACGCGCCCGCTGTTCGAGCCCAGCTGCACCACGCCGTGCACGGGAAGCACGCTGGTCACCGGCAGGCCCAGGCTCAACACGGCCAGCATGGCCACGCCGCCGCCCAGGCCCATGGCGGCCGTCAGCGCCGAGGTGAGGAAGCTGGCGACCACCAGAACGGCGGCAAAGGCAGTCGTGATCTCGGGAGGGACGAAGGACATGGTGCTCTCGGATGGTCGGACGGCAGTGTAGCGCGCCCTGGATCGGGGCACTGGTGAATCCCGTTCATCACTGAACTGATCCGCAGCCAATAGATACGCCCGGGCATCGCTCCTATCATCGAGGCATCGGGGCCGGCAGCGGAAGGCCGGCCCGCACGTGTCAACGAGGAGCGGCAAGGGTGGACGATCTGGAGGCGTGGAAGAAGCTGGCGCGCGAGCATCGCGGCGTGACGCAGGAGCTCGCAGCGTTCATCGCCGGGCTCAGGTCCGGCGACATTCCCCAAAAAACCCGGGAAATCCTTGGCCATGCCCTGGTGGACGCGCTGGGCTGCGGCCTGTATGGCCTGACCACGCCATGGGGGCGCATTATGGCCGAGTTCGCCCGCGAGCAGCAGGGCCCGGCCGAGGCCGCCCTGTGGGGCGGCGGCACGCGCGTCAGTGCGGTCAACACCGTGCTGGCCGGCTTCGCCACGCCGGGCATCGCCATCAATCCCAGCCTGTACGCCAAGGTCCCGTACAAGCTCTCGGACTTCAAGGCGATTTCGCTGGTCGGCGAAGCGCCTCTCGTCCTCCTGGCACGACCCTCGCTGGGCGTGAAATCGATCGACGACCTCGTGAAGATGAGCAGGAAGGCGCCGGACGCCATCCGCTTCGGCAGCTCGGGCAACGGCAGTTCGTCGCACCTGGCCGCCGAAGTGCTGCGCGCCATGACGGACCTGCAGTACCTGCACGTGCCCTACAAGGGCGGCGGAGCCGCCATGGCCGACGTGGTGGGAGGCCAGACCGACATCACCGTGCTGCCGATCTCCGAAAGCCTGCCGTTCATCCGCGAGAAGCGGCTGCAGGCCATGGGTCAGACCGGCCGCGTGCGTTCGCCGATCGCCCCGGACATCCCCACCATCGAGGAGGGCGGCGTGAAGGGTTATGCCTCCACGACCTGGTATATGCTGGCTGCGCCGGCCAAGGTGCCCCAGAACGTGGTCGACACGCTGGCCGGCAGGTTCGCCGAAGCGCTGCGCCAACCGGACCTGCGCGAAAAACTGCAGAATGTCGGCGTGACCACCATCAATGGCGGCCCCGACCAGGCCGGCGAATTCATGGCCAGCGAAGCCGTGCGCTGGGAAAAGCTGATCACGGCCGCCAAGATCCGGCTGGAATGACGCCGTGTCAACGTATTCAATGAGGGAGACCCCGATGGGCAAGTCGACGAAGCAAGTCCTGCGTGAAAAAGTGGCGCGCCGCAACGGCCTGATCGTGGCCGGGGCATTCAACGCGATGAGCGCCAGGGTGGTGGCGGACCAGGGATTCGAAGCCGTCTACCTGACGGGCGCCGGGCTGACCAACATGCACTACGGCGCGCCGGACCTGGGCATCATCGGCCTGCGCGACGTGGCCGACGCCACCCTGCGCATCCGCGAGGCGGTGGAAGACCTGCCGCTGATCGTCGACATCGACACGGGATTCGGCAATGCGGTCAACGCCTGGCACACCGTGCGCGCCCTCGAGCGCGCCGGCGCGGACGCCATCCAGATCGAGGACCAGGTGTTTCCGAAACGGTGCGGCCACTTCGCCGGCAAGGCGGTGGCGCCGCTGCAGGAGATGCTCGACAAGATCCGCGCGGCCACCGACGCGCGCAAGGATCCCGATTTCCAGATCATCGCGCGCACCGACGCCCGGGCGGTCGAGGGCTTCGAAGGGGCCATCGAGCGGGCGCAGAAGTTCGCCGAGGCGGGCGCCGACATCCTGTTCGTCGAGGCCATGACCAGCCTCGAGGAAATCCGCAGGATCCCCCAGCTACTGAAAGCGCCCTTGCTGATCAACATCGTGGTCGGAGGCAAGACGCCCACACTGACGGCCCAGGAACTGGGCGGCCTCGGCTACAGCCTGGTGCTGTATGCCAACGCGGCGCTGCAGGGGGCGGTGCTGGGCATGCAGCAGGCGCTGTCCGCGCTCAAGCGCGACGGCAAGCTGGACGAGGATCCTGCGTTGCTCGCGCCCTTCAATGAGCGCCAGCGGCTGGTGAACAAGCCGCTGTACGACGAGCTGGAAAAGCGCTACGCCGAGCGCTGACGGCCTGGCGGCTGGAGGGCCTCCTTTGCGGCCCCCTTGCTGCTACGCGGTTTTGGTTTGTCGGAAGCAGGCAGGGCGCCGATGAGAGGCATCTTCGTGATACGCCGCGTCCCGTCGGGAGTGTCATGGCCTTCGCTATTTGCTCGACGCGTGGGAGCGTTAATCGTTGCACTACCTCACGGAAAGAATATTGGACGGACGGGCAGTCCCGCCAAGACTTTCGGCCTACCAGGCAGTCCAAGCTCGGAGAGCCCACGGGGAAGCGCAGGCGCCTTCTCTCGCAAACCCTGTCTATTTTCTTTACCTGCATACGATCCTGGGCCCCAGGACTCAGGTTAGTACCTCAAACTTGACCCCTTGCCGGGTGGCGTAACCGCTGGAATCCATCATCGGCATGCGCGTGCCACCCGCTTGAAAGGCGGCCAGGCTTCGGCCAGGCTCATAAGTATTTGCCGCTCGGCTTTCGGTTCAAGGGATCATTCATGAAATTTCTCGCCAGCAATCTCGCATGCCTCCTTGCGTGTTCGGTCGTCGCGGCCATTCCTGTCTCATCGCATGCACAAAGCTATCCCGAGAAGCCGATCAAGCTCATTGTTCCATTCCCCCCAGGGGGCACCACTGACATCTTGGCCCGTCTCATGGCTGAGGGCATGGGGAAGCAGCTGGGCCAAGCCGTCATCGTCGAGAATCGGGCAGGCGCTTCGGGCATGATCGGCTCGGAGTACGTGGTCAAGGCCAGGGATGGTGGCTACACGATAGGCATGGCTACGGTCACCACGCACGCCATCAATCCTTTCGTCCACAAGCTGCCGTACGACATCAAGACTGATCTGGCGCCGATCACCAATCTGGCGTTCGTGCCCAATGTTCTGACGGTCAATCCCACGCTTGGCGTCAAGACTGTTGCTGAGCTCACCGCTTTGCTGAAGAAGGATCCCGGAAAGTACGCCTATGCATCGTCCGGCACGGGTGCCGAAGGCCATGTGGGAATGGTCGGATTCACGAAGGTGACTGCGACCGAAGCGCTGCACGTTCCTTACAAGGGCAGCGGCCCTGCGATTACCGACACTGTCGCAGGCCACACTCAGATCATGCAAGGCAACCTGCCCAGTCTTCTGCCGCAGATCAAAGCCGGAAAGCTGCAAGCGCTGGCAGTCACCTCCCCCCAGCGGCTGGATGTTCTTCCGGACGTTCCTACCTATGCGGAAGCCGGGCTTCCCAATCTCGCCCGCTCGGGCTGGTTTGGCCTTGTCGCTCCTGCGAATACTCCGGCGGACGTGGTGGAGAAGCTCAATGCCGCAGCCACCGCAGTGCTAACGCAGCCTGAGACGCAGGTGGCCATCGAAAAATTGGGCGCTACTGCCGCGCCAGGCAGTGCCGCGGACTTCGCAAGGCTGATGGACGATGAGATGCGAGTGCAAAAGGAAGTGGTTGAGTGGGCCAACATCAAGCCCTGACAGCCGGGCTGTACGCATCAGCCTTCACTCAGACATCCGACAAGTACGCAATGATGACCAATTTGATCGGCGATGTATCAAGCAGCGCCCGCATTCTTCCAGACCTCGACGGCACCAGGCTTTTTATCGAACGTGCCAAGGGCCCCTATGTATGGGATGATCAAGGCAAACGTTATATTGATACGGCCCTCGGTTTTGGCGCAATCCTGATCGGACACAGTCCGGATCCGGTGCTTGATGCAGTCACGGAGGCGTTGCATGCCGGGGCGGCGCCGTCCTTCGCTCATGTCCGCGAACACGCGGCAGCCACCGCGCTAGCCGGCCACACGGGGGATCTCACCCGGGTCATGTTCACCAATTCAGGCAGCGAGGCGGTACACCTGGCCTGCCGCGCTGCACGCGCGTTTACCGGAAAGCCAGTGATCGCCAAAATGGCAGCAGGCTTCGACGGCTGGTTTGACGAAATTACGCTGGGCAATGTCGGTACGGACGAAGCACTGTTTCCGGATTCCGAACGGCCCATGGTGGGACGCACGACGCTCCTGCGATTCAATGATGAGGATGACCTGGATCGCTTGTTCGCCACGCGCAGCGATATCGCGGCCGTAATCTTCGAGCCCATGCTGGCCAACGCGGGATGCATTCTTCCGAAAGCGGGTTATCTGGAAAAACTGCAGACGGTGGCACGCAGGCATGGTGCATTGCTCATCTGCGATGAAGTGCTGATGGGATTCCGACTGCACGCGGGGCTGACAAGCCAACTTTGGGGGTTGCAGCCGGATATCGCAACAGTCGGGAAGGCGATTGGCAGCGGCGTGCCCGTTGCTGCGGTGGTAGGGCGCCCCGACGTGCTGGCGCCATTTGCAGAAGGAAAAGTCGCGCGTGGTGGTACATACAGCGGCAACCCGATGGCATGTGCTGCGCTGACCAGCACGCTAGAGATTCTCGGCGGGGCTGACTACGCCGCACTGTGCTCACGGGGAGACAGCCTTCGGGATGCAATGCAAGCCACTTTCCGAAAGCATGGTTTGCTGATTGGCACTTCGGGGTTCGGTTCTGTCTTCAGCATCTGGCCGAAAAATCTTGCGCCGACTCGCTACGAAGATGCCGCCCGCCAGGCCAGCATGCAGTTCTCCACCGAGCTGCATCTGGCGTTGCGCAAGCATGGGGTGCTTGTCATGCCATCGCCCTATGGCCGGCTATACATCTCCTTCGCCCACGACGCTGCGATCATCGATGAGATGTTGCACGCAGTAGAGCTGGCAGCGTCGGACCTGAGCCGTACGCTTGAGCCGCTGCTTGCATGACCGATGGATCCAGTGAGTGCCTCTAGGCACTCCATGGGTGCTCCGCGAACTTCCCTTCGTAGAAGTCGCGGAATGCCCTGAGCCTGGCGCTCATGTGCCGCTTCGACGCGTGGACCATATAAATCGGCTCGACCCGGGCCGTGTCAAAGTCGGCAAGGACACGTTTCAAGCGCCCCGCCTTGAGGTCCGTGCCGACGTGAAAATCGGCAAGGCGGACAATACCGGCACCGGCCAAGGCCATCTCGCGCAGCAAGTCTCCCTGGCTGAAAGCCGCCCTGGACGGCAGCTGAACCACCTGGGTCTGGCCGTCCTGGGTGAATGACCACTCGTTCCATGAACTGTTGAAGTTGAAATTGAAGCACTGGTGCAATGGGAGATCTTCCGGCTTGTCCAGCCTGGGAGCATGTTGCAGATATGCGGGCGACGCACAGCATATCCAGCGTGCTTGCCCGATCTTCCTTGCGACGCGCGAGGACTCAGGTAATACGCCACTATGAATGGCGACATCTACGCCCTGGTCGAAGAGGTCGACAAAACGAGGGCCTACCCGAATCTCAACATTGACCTTGGGATAAGTGGCCAGGAACTCGGATAGCCATGGCACGATCTGATGTTTCGCGAAGGTCGCCATCGTATGAACAACAAGAAGACCGGAGGCTTCGCCGCTCAGCGCGTCTGCCGCCAGGCTGGCTTTTCGGACAGCAGCTTGTACCTCCCGGGCGACGTTCGCGTATGTCGTCCCTTCGTCGGTCAGAACCAAAGTACGGGCACCACGGATAAAAAGTCGAACCTGTAGCCGTTCCTCGAGCTTCGCGACCAGCCTGCTGATTGCGGAGGGCGTCATGTCGTGGGCTCGGGCTGCGGCGGAGAAGCTGCCAGCCTCCAGCGTCCAGGCAAACGCCATCAATTGGGCATAGTGGCCCGGATCCATCGAGTACTCCTGCATCTTGGTTACCTTCGGCAGCATGATAGAACTGGCCGCTATGTGGAAGCCCGCCGCGCGTCACACGGCCAGCCATGTGGTGAGTATATTGACCAAATCGCGCGCGACACGGGCCAGGTTCGGGGCGTGGACGTATTCTCTCGGCGTCGATGAGAACCGTACTGGTTGCCGCGTCCGGCCCGTTCAGTGAGCCGTTCATACCGGGAGCTAAAGATGTCCAAAATTGGAGTGAAACTGCGCGAACTACGTCGTCGACGGGATCTCGGCGTCAGGGAGCTCGCCATCCGATCGGGCGTGTCGCATTCATCGATCTCGCTGATCGAGCGGGACAAAATCAGTCCGTCGGTGGATACGCTGAGTGCCATCCTCGATGCGTTAGGGACGACGCTGGTCGGCTTCTTTTCAGAAGTACAGACGATGACCGCCTATTCACCGTTCTATAAGGCCGATGATTTCGTTGAAATCGGTCGCATAGGCCGGGTCTCGTACCGGATGTTGGGGATCAATCATCCCAATCGTGAACTCCTGATGCTCCACGAGACCTATGCACCAGGCAGCGAATCGGGCGATGCGTTCTCTCACTCCGCGCAGGAAGCGGGCGTGGTCATCAAGGGAGCGATAGAACTTACCGTGGGTGACGACGTGCAGGTCTTGATGCCCGGTGATGGCTATTACTTCGATAGCAGGCGACCGCACCGCTTCCGCAATGTCGATAAAGGCGAGAGCCAGATCATCAGCGCAGTCACTCCTCCGACGTATTAGGAGCGCTCAGGCTGAAGGGGAGGGCGGCAGCTTACGTAAACACGCAGCATCAGCTGTCAACAAAGATCACCAGCAGCCCGGACGCCGCTGCAATTGGGCTCCAGCAACATAGAATTTTCCTTGATATACATCGACAAACTAACAAGGGGTTTCCATGTTCCGTCTTGCAGCATGCCTGGTCGCGGCGACATCCGCAGTATTCTCCGCCGGCACCCACGCCGCGGAGTCGTTCCCGCACCGGCCGATTCAGATTGTCGTGCCCTTCGCTACCGGTGGAACCACCGACATTCTGGCCAGGATCATGGCCGATGGAATGAGCAAGGCGCTTGGCACTTCCGTAGTGGTGGAGAACCGGGCTGGGGCTACCGGCATCATCGGATCAGAATACGTGGCAAATGCGAAGCCGGACGGTTATACCCTCGGCATCGCCACGGTCTCGTCGCACTCCGTGAATCCCGTCGTTCGCAAGCTCCGGTTCGATGTTCAAAAGGACTTGGTCCCGGTCGTCAACATTGCAAATTCGCCGACCGTACTGGTCGTAGGTTCGAGTTTTCCGTCTCCTGATTTTCGAAAAATCATAGAGGCCGCAAAGAAGGAGCCAGGCAAGTACACCTTCGGTATGTCGGGGTTGGGCAGCGGTGGCCATCTGAAAATGGAACTCCTCAAAATCAAGACAGGTGCCGAGTTCCTCGGCGTGCCCTACACGGGCATCAGCCCCGCATTGCAGGACGCCATGGCCGGCCGTGTTGACGTGGTGTCGGATGACCTCCCTTCCTCCCTGCCATTCATCCAGGTGGGCCGCCTGAAGGCCGTAGCGGTAGCCAATCCCAGGCGGTTGGCCGAACTGCCCGACGTGCCCACTTACGAGGAACTGGGGATTCCTGAGATGAATCTGCGCTCATGGTTCGGTATGGTCGCACCGGCTGGAACGCCTATCGAAGTGATCGAGAAGCTCAACGCAGCCGCCAACGAAGCACTCAAGACAGAGAAGGTAGACACTGCGATTCGCAAGCTGGCTATCGAACCTGCGGGGGGGAGCGCGGCGGATTTCGGAAAAACCTGGGCAAACGATATGGCGATACAGCGTCAAATTGCCAGACAAGTAAACATCCAGCTTGACTGAGGCCAAGCATGTGCGCCGGCTTTATACGCCAGCATGGTCAACCTAATGAGCGACGATCACAATGAAAACCAGGATTCTTTGTGGGGCCATCTATCACGAGGCCCACAGCTTCAACCCCATCGTCACCGGTCGCAGCAGCTTCGACATCACGTTCGGCGACGATGCATTGGACAAGAATCGGGGGACCAATACGATAACGGGAGGCATCATCGACGCGGCGGAGGAACTGAATCTTGCCGTTACGGTTCCAGCTTCCTTTCGTACCCTGCCGGCAGGGCCGGTAGACCACAGGGTTTTCCTCGAGTTTCAAGACTGCATGCTCGAGGCGGCTCGCAGTGGGGACTTTGACGCCATCGTCCTGTCCCTGCATGGTGCCATGATGACGACCGAATGTTCGGATCCTGAGGCCGAGCTGATGCGCAATTTGCGCAAGATAGTCGGACCTTCCATGCCCTTGACGGCCGGTATGGACTTGCATGCCCACGTGACGCCGGAGACTCTCGCGCCGTGTGATTTCATCACCGCCTTCAAGACCAATCCACACTCCGACATGGCGCTCACAGGACGACGTGCATTGCACGCGGCCAAGGGCATGTTGGATGGGACGTTCATGCCGGTCTGCGCTTCGGTTCACATCCCCATGCTGACGCTGGGCCGCGACCGTACCGACGAACAGCCGCTGCTGGGTTTGCACGAGCTAGCAGCCTCGTATGTGAAGGACGGGGGGCTGTGGGACATGAGTATCTTCAATGTTCAGCAGTTCCTGGACATTGCCGGGATGGGCCAGACGATACTGGCCTATAGCAACGGGGACCCGGACAAGGCACGTGAAGCCGCCGACGATATTGCGCGGCGTCTGTGGGATCTCCGCGCAGAGACCATCGGGTCGTATCCCGGCATCGAGGAGGTACTGACGATCGCGTCGCAGGCAGGCCGTACTCGGCCGGTCATCATCGGCGATCAGGGCGATCGAGTGGCTGCCGGGGGGCCCGGCGATAGTACATATATCTTGCGCGCTCTGAAGGATGACTTCAATTCGCTTCCCGCCGCGTTGCCGATTCGTGATCTGGAGGCAGTACGCGCATGCATGCGTCACAGGCCCGGAGATCCCGTCACGGTGGTCGTAGGAGGCAAGCACAGCGTGGAAACAGCACCGGTGCAATTGTGTGGGACGCTGCTGGAATGGGGGGAAAACAGGACAATCACCCTTAAAGGGCCGGCCCATGCCGGTGTTCAGGTCAGTACGGGCGCATATGCCGTGGTTCAGGAAGGGCCGGTGTCGGTGATCCTGACCGAAAAGCCGCTGAATTTCATGGATCCCAACTTCTATACAGGCTTCGGAGTCAATCCGGGCGATGTGCGTGTGCTGGTTGCCCGATCCGGTTACCACTACACCTTGAACTATGCGGACACTGGCGATTGCTTTACGACGGATACGCCGGGAATGACTGCCTACCATCCGGAGCAGCAACCGTTCACGGTCGCACGGCCATTCTGGCCGGTGGATGACATCCCATACCGCCCGCGGACGACTCTGACCGTCCGCCGTTCCTAGACTTTCCTCGGTTTCCGCAGGCTTGGCTGCCGTCGCAGCCAAGCTATCCGATCCGGCGCCGACTGCGCCTAGCGGATGAACTTCTCGATGTAGTCGTCCGGGAGCCCGATCGCCTTGTAATGGGCGCGGGCGGCCTCCAGCTTGGTAAAGACGTCCTCGTACGCCAGGGCATTGCCTTGTGGATCGACGTAGGTATAACCGCCTGTCACGTGGAACCAAGTGATCATTTCATCCACCCCCTCCGGCACTACGAGCGTATGCGTCTCGCCGGCCGGTTCATGTGCGTAGGATCCTTCCTCAGCGATCCAGTCGTGCTCCAGGTAGCGCCAACGCCCTTTCAGCACGATGGCATGCACGGCCCCTGTGTGGCGATGACGCGAGAGGACGCCAGCCTTCCGCACGCGCAACAGGTTCACGTAGTAGCCGCCCGTCGTGCAGAGCAGCAGCGGCTTGAACGAGACGGAATCGGTCACGGGGACCCAAAAGGTGTCATTCTCAAGCCACTCGCCGAGTACGCCGAGATGCACCAGGTCTGGCGACATGTACGGGACCTGGGGTAAGGCATAGGGAATAGGCAACGCGTCGGGCTTTGTGCGGGTATTCATGGAAGCAGCTCTTTCGAGGTTCGGTGGAGGGTTGAGTGACGAAAATTCTAGGGTTGCGTCGGACTACTGCCCATGCCTCTGCACGCAAACCGGCTGTTCCATCCGGGCAAAGCACGTCCTGGCGCCCTGGGCACCGGTAGACTAGGAAACAGGGAGACTCTCTACCGGTACATAAAATGAAGCTTGATCCCGTGTCGCTTAGGCTTTTCGTCGCAGTGGTGGAAGAAGGCAGCATCGCCAAGGCGGCGCAGCGGGAGCACATCGTTGCGGCGGCGATCAGCAAACGCATCGCGGAACTCGAGGCCATATTCCGCGCGCCGCTGCTGAATCGCAGTCATCGTGGTGTCGTGCCCACGGTTGCCGGCCTTACCCTGCTGCGCCTGGCCCGGCATGTCGTTCATGTCCTCGACGACACATATGCGCAGATGGTCGACTATGCCGTGGGCGCGCGCGGGCAATTGCGGGTGTATGCAAACATCTCGGCAATCACCCAGTTCCTGCCGGAAGACCTCGCTTCGTTCAGCAAAGCGCATCCCCAGATCCAGATCCTCCTGGAAGAAAGAAACAGCGCCATCACGACCAAGGCCGTTGCCGATAATGAAGCCGATGTGGGCATCTACACACTGCAGCCGCACAGCGATCCGATCGAAACGCTCGAGTACGAACACGACGATCTGGTTGTGGTTCTCCGCAACGATCATCCGCTGGCACGGCGCAGCAGCGTGAAGCTATCAGAGCTGCTGGACTGGGATTTTGTTGGCCTCAGGGAAGGTAGCGCCATAAACAGGAAGCTTGAGGAAGCCGCCTCTGCGTCGGGGCAAGCCTTGCGGCTACGGGTGCATGTCACCAGTTACGATGCCCTGTGCCTGATGGTAGGCGCAGGTATGGGCATCGCTGTGGCGCCTAGGCGATCCACGCGCTTTTATTCGTCCGAATTGGGCCTTGGCGAAGTGCAATTGGCGGAGCCCTGGGCAAAGCGGCAATTGGGTATATGCGTTCGCTCTGTGAGTACGCTGCCCGTGGTGGCCAAGATGCTGGTGGAGCACCTCCAGGCCTGTGCCGCCCGCCGCCGCGGGATCGAACCTGCTGCGCAAGGGGGGCAGGGACCGGGTCATCACCTTTCGTGACGCCCCCCCAACCACTTATTGCTTCTCAGGGATTCGCGGACGCCAGATGATTCCAGCACGCTACACGAACGATGTGGCCGCTGGAGAATCCGATGAGCAATGCCAAATACAAGATCGTGCTGCTTCCAGGAGATGGAATCGGCCCTGAAGTGACCCATGCCGCAGTCGAGGTGCTCAATGCCGTAGCCGGCTCGCATGGGCTGGATCTCGAGTACATCACTTATCGTGCGGGAGCCGGCCTCTATCGCGAGACTGGCGAATCGATGGCGGAGGCCGATATGGCGGCCTTGCCGCAGGCCGACGCAATCCTCCTGGGAGCAATGGGCTTGCCCAGCGTACGCAAGCCCGACGGCACCGAGATCGCGCCTCAGATCGACATCCGGGAACGCTATGGCTTGGTGGCAAGCCTGCGACCGTGCAAGTATTTCCCGGGCGTGCCGACGCGGATCAAGGCCGACCAGGTAGACATGCTGGTCATCCGCGAGTTGACCGAAGGCCTGTTCGCCGGCCGCCACGACGTGCTGCGGCCGAGCAACGAGTCTGCCAGCGACCGCCTCGTCATCACGCGCGCCGGTTGCGAAAAGCTCTTCAAGATCGCATTCGAGCAGGCCCGCTTCCGTCGACGCGCCTATGGAACGCCGGGCCATGTGACGCTGCTCGACAAGGCAAATGTCTTGCGCAGCAACGCCTTCATGCGCAAGGTCTTTGACGAGGTCGCCCTGCAGTATCCGGATATCGCAACCGACCGCTTGTATATCGACGCCGGTTCGATGATGTTCGTCACCAACCCGGAACGCTACGACGTCGTGGTCACCGAAAATGTCTTTGGCGACATTACTTCGGAGATCGGGGCTGGCGTGGTCGGCGGGCTGGGCGTAGCGCCCTCGGCCGATGTGAACGATGAAATGGGGGTATTCCAGCCCAGCCACGGGACTGCGCCCGACATAGCAGGCAAGGGCATTGCCAATCCCGTCGCGATGATTCTTTCGGCGGGAATGATGCTGGACTGGCTTTCCGACAAGCACAAGGACGAACGTTGCGCCAAAGCTGCTGCCGCCCTGCGTGCGGCCGTGGGGGAGGTTCTGCTGAATGGCCCCAAGACGGGGGACATTGGCGGGCATGCGTCAACCGGCGAGGTGACGGCGGCCATCGTCGGTGAACTGAGCAAAGTCCTGGCTTGAGGAGTCCGTCATGGCGAAAGTAGCGATTGTCGGGTGCGGCGCCATGGGCTCGGTATACGCCGGCCTCATGGTGAGCGCGGGCCATGAGGTTCACGCGGTGTGCCTGTGGGAAGACCACGTGGCGGCCATGAACCAGAATGGCCTTCGGGTGGAAGGCGCGAGCGGCGACCGTACCGTTCCCATCAAAGCAAGCCTGACCACCGATGGGATCGGCCATTGCGACGTGGTCATCATTGCCACGAAGGCCTTTGATGTCGAGGCGGCGGCGAAGTCATCACTGCCGCTGATCGGCGCCAGTACGGTGGTCCAGACCATACAGAACGGTCTGGGCTCGCCGGAAAGGGCTGCCGCAATACTGGGAAGCGAGCGCATCGCCGTTGGTGTCGTGGGCGGATTTGGCGCATCCATCAAGGCACCCGGCCACGCGCATCACAACGGCATGGAAATGATCCGATTCGGATCCTATGGATCGCTGCCGCGTGCTGACCTGGAGCGCTCTGCCGATGTATGGAGATCCTCCGGCTTCCAGGTGGCGCTCTTTGACGATGTCGGTCAGATGGTCTGGGAGAAGCTGATCATGAACGTCGCTTTCTCCGGCACCACGTGCGCCACGGGGTTGACGATCGGCGGCGTGATGTCCCATCCGGACGCCTGGCGTGTCGCCGAAAGCTGCTCGCGCGAAGCCATTGCCGTTGCGCGGGCCATGAACATCCGCCTCGATGTCGGCGATGACCCCGTCGAGCATGTCAGGAGGCTGGGGAGCAAGATTCCCAATGCGCGCCCATCGATGCTGCTGGATCATCTGGCCAGGCGGAAATCGGAGGTCGACGCCATCAATGGGTATATCCCGCTGCTGGGTGCGAAATACGGCGTGCCCACACCGGTGAATGAGACCCTGGTAGGGATCATCCGTGCGCGGGAGAGCCACTTCGTCACAGCCTGACAGCCTGCGACCCTCGGGGCCGGCTGGCGTCGGCACCCAGATAATCACTAGAAAGGAGACAGAGATGAGAAAGCTACATAGGGCAGTGGTGGGTGTCGTCGCTGCGCTGGCCTGCAGTACGGCCATGGCGCAACAGTACCCTGACAAACCCATCCGCATCGTCGTTGGATACGCGCCGGGCGGATTCACCGATGTGGCCGCACGGCTGGTGGCCGGCGATCTGCAGAAGCGCCTCGGCCAGCCCGTCGTCGTCGAGAACCGTCCCGGCGCCACCGGAACGATTGGTGCGGACGCGGTCGCGAGGGCAGCGCCGGACGGATATACGCTGTTGCTGGCGCACCAGAACTCAAATGCCGTGGCGCCCGCCCTCTTTCCCAAGCTTCCCTATGACGTGAATACCGATTTCACGCCTATCGCGCGGATCGCCAGCACGCCTCTCCTGCTTGTGGTGGGCCCGGCGGCTAATGCAAACTCCGTGAAGGACGTAATCGAGGCTGCCAAGAAGAACCCCGGCGGATTGAAGCACGGCTCCTCAGGCGTAGGGAGCTCGCAGCACTTCGGGGCAGCGATGTTCATGCAGGCAACGGGCACCCAGATGCTGCACGTGCCTTATAAGGGAAGCACGCAGGCAATTACCGATCTGCTTTCCGGGCAGATCGAGCTGAACTTCGATTCCCCACCCCCCACACTCAGTTTCATACAGGCGGGCAAGCTGCACGCCCTGGCGATCACCAGCGACGAACGTTCCCCTTTGCTTCCCGATGTTCCCACCATGGCTGAAGCCGGTGTTCCCGGCTTCGAGTTCAGCCAGTGGTTCGGGCTGGTCGGGCCGGCGGGGCTCGCACCCGAAGTCGTCCAGACGCTCAACAAGGCCGTGAATGAGTCGCTCAACGATCCGGTAGTGCGCGACAAGCTGGTGTCGCTGGGCGCAACGCCTCTGGGCGGGACGCCGGGGCAGTTTGCTGAGGTCATTAAGAAAGACTCGGCCAGGTTCGCGGCTCTGGCGAAGGAGCTTGGGATAGCGCTGGAGTAGGGCGCTGCCACATCCGTGGCCGCGCAGCCGCGAATTGATATCAGTGCCGATGGCGGTGCCAGTTGCCGCGATGACGGTCGTGATCCCGGTACCCCGCCCGCTTGTAGGCGTGATGATGGCGGCCGCGGTCGCGGTTCCAGTGGCGGCGGCCACGGTCGTCGTCGTCGGTGATCACGTGCCCCAGTACGCCGCCGGCCGCGGCGCCACCCAGCGTGACCCAGGGATCGCGATCAGAGAGCAGTGCGCCGGCCACGCCGCCCAGGCCGGCGCCGATGATCGTGTTGCGCCCCTGGTCGTCGGCCAATGCCGTGGTGCTGATGCCCAGCGCCAGCAGGGTTGCGGAAAAAGCGTGAACCAGTCGTTTGGTGAGGGTCATGATTGTTCTCCTGTGGCGGGGTGCCGCTGCGTATGCGGCCATGCATGCGTTCGGATGAACCGGAATCGCCCGCCTGGAGGACAACTTAGCACTTCAGGTCTGTGTCAGTCAGGCAGACAGGGATACGGTATGTTTAAGCTGTTTCAGTCGCTTTCTTTACCTGGGGCCTCGATGGGCGCGATGATTGCCGCGGAATGGTCCGGGCCTTGAATTGCACGCGACATGACCGTACTGTCCGCCCTGCTCTACTTTCTCAGCCACCACCCGTTTCTTTCGATGCTGCTCCTGGCGCTGGCCGCCCTGGCAGTAGGCGCGGCGATTGCGCGCCGGCGCAGGAACGCCGCATGGTGCGCGCTGGGCGTGGCGGGCCTGGTCCTGGGCATGGTCAACATGTTTGCCGGCTCGATGGCGAATGCCCTCTTCCTCAATGCTTTCGGCACATACGGCACTGCGGTCATCACGCATGCCGAGGAAACCAGCTCCCAGCTCAACGAACGGAACATCTGGGCCTACGACGCGGTGATGAAGACCGCCGACGGCCGCGACGTGGAGATCCATTTCGATACGCTCTCGGCCAGCCTCTATCCGGTGCGCAACAGGATCGACATCCCGCCCGTCGGCGAGCGCTTCGTGATCAAGTATGTGCCAGGCTTCGAGCGCAATGTGGCTATCATGCGGGACGAGTCGCCGTTCGGCAGGCGGCTGCTCGTTGCGCAGGCGCGCGCACCGGTGGAGCGTGCGGCTGCCCGGCTTGCCGCCAGTCCGGATAACGACGTCTTCAGGCAGGAATACCGCGCGGCCCTGCGGGCATTCCTGGAGCGCCACGGAAGCGACGCGGAGCCAGGGGTGGTCGAGCGTTACCGCGAGGCGTTGCAGGCGCTGGCGCCGCACGGCGCCAGATAGCCTGAAAGGTCCGGGCGAGATGGGCGCAGGGATCCGTACGCAAGCCACTTACAGCCGTTTTCCGGGTAGCCGCGCCGTGGCCAGCCCAGCGACGGCATGCCAGACATTGCGCCAGCCGTCGAGGGCGGGCCGGGCGCCGCTCAGCGCTGCCGGGCGCCCAAGGTGGCGGCCAGCTGGCGGTCCAGCGCTTCCTCGGCCCTGCGGCCGTTCTCCGCGCCCACGCGTTCGGCCAGCACCTGGCCGAGCTGGCGCAATTGCGCGGCGGTGAGACCCACGTTCATGCTGATGCGCATGTGCGCCTGCAACTGGGACTCGGCCCCGGGAATGGCCGACAGCATTCCCAGCGTGGCGAGTTCCCGGCTCTGCCAGTCGAGGTTGTCGCGCTCGAATATGTCGCCGAACAGATGGGTCTTGAGATACTCGTCGATGGCGGGCGCGAAGTCGAACAGCGCGCCTTTCACCGGTCCGCCGGACAGCTTGGTCTGGTTGGCGGTGCCGGCCTGCAGCAGCGCCTCGCCGGTCGGAATGGGCCGGCCCGGAAGACGTCCGGGCGCATCGGCGATGCCGCGCTGCCTGCGGGATTCGAGCACCTTCATCAGCTCGCCCAGTGCGTTCAGGCTGCGCGGGAAGCCGGCGTAGGCGTAGAGCTGCACGAGGATTTCCTTGGCCTCGTTCACGGCCAGGCCCGCATCCAGGCCCTGGTTCAGGGCTTCGCCCAGCCCGGCGAGGTCGCCGGCCGCGGCGAACGCGGCGATCGGCACGATGGCCTGCTGGCGGGCGGTCAGCGTCTCGGATGCGGCAGCAGGGGCTGCCTGGGTCATGGTTCCCGGCTGCGTTGCGGGCGCGTGGCCTGCGGCCATGGCGCAGTCCAGCGACAGGGCAAGGGCGCCGGCCAGCAGTGCCCTGCTGCGCCGATTAGCGGGCGTTGTATTGTTCATCGCTGACTTTCTCCATCCAGGTGACGTTCTTGCCATCGAGCGTGCCGGTCACGGTCAGGTGGGTCATGGCGGTATGGGGCGCCGCGCCGTGCCAATGCTTGACGCCCGGCGGGCACCAGACCACGTCGCCCGGCCGGATTTCCTGGATGGGCTTGCCCCATTCCTGGGTGAGGCCCACTCCCGAGATCACCACCAGCTGCTGGCCGGCCGGATGGGTATGCCAGGCCGAGCGCGACCCGGGCTCGAACGTGACGAGTCCGCCCGAGGCATTGATATGTTCGTTGGCCGGCCAGACCGGGTCGATGCGCGCCCGGCCGGTAAAGAAAGTCTCGGGCCCGGCAATGGAATGCTGGGCGCCCGCGCGCGTGATCTGCGCACCCTGCATTTGCGCCTGCGGCTCGGCCGCGCCGGCAGTCGATGCCAGCGTGGAGAGGGCGCACACCAAGAGCTTCAGTGTGTGTGTCTTCATGAGAGAGGATCCCCGATAGTGATGTCAGGCCGGACCGGCCAGGTACTGCGCATCGGTGACGTGTTCCAGCCACTCGACGTTCCTGCCGTCCAGGGCTTCCTGTACGGCGATATGGGTCATGGAAGTGGTGAGCGTTGCGCCATGCCAGTGCCGGTGTCCCGGCGGGCACCAGATGACGTCGCCTGCCCGGATCTCGACTATCGGCTCCCCCTCGCACTGGGTCCAGCCGCAGCCCGCGGTGACGATGAGCGTCTGGCCCAGGGGATGCGTGTGCCAGGCGGTGCGCGCGCCGGGCTCGAAAGTGACGCTTGCGCACGACACGCGTGCGGGCGCAGGAGGACTGTTGAGCGGGTCGATCCGGACGTTGCCGGTGAACCACGCTGCCGGGCCCTTTACCGAGGGCTGGGAGCCCGCGCGTTTCAGTTCCATGATTGGCTCCAGTGATGGACGGTTGTTTGCCGAGGCATTGCTTGCGCGACCTGCCTCAAGGTGTGGTGGCGATTTCTATGCGGACGTCCAGCGGACCGGGCGCCTCCAGCATCCGGGCGTCGCCCCGGATGCGGCCCAGCTTGACCAGCCCGCGGGAATGGCCGAAGTCGCGGTAGAAGAGGGCGAGATTGCCCCAGGGCGCGTAATAGGCGATGTCGCCAGGAGCCGGCGTCATGCCGGCCGGCGCGCCGGCCGTGGACAGCCGCCCGGGCAGTTGCGCGATCTTCTCGGTGCGGCTGTAGTCCTCGAGGTCGAGCGTGAGCGGCAGCATGGCGATGAAGTCGCGCGCGGCCGCGTTGTCTTCCAGGGTGGCCTGGAGCGCCTTGCCGGCGATGGTGATGCGGACTTCCATGGGGGGCCTCCGGGATTGCATTCGGGCCGCATGGGCGTCGCCCGCGGCTTACACGAAACTGTAGAGACCCGGGATTTGCGTGAGAAGACCGTAAAATCCGTATGCTCTAGTGCACGGAATTCACCAATGTCCAGGGAGAACCTCAACGACCTGCGGGCTTTCGTGGTGGTGGCGCGCGAACGCAGCTTCACGCGGGCGGCTGCCCAGCTCGGCTTGTCGCGCTCGGCGCTCAGCCATGCCATGTCTGCGCTGGAGTCCAGGCTGGGCATGCGGCTGCTGACCCGCACGACGCGCAGCGTTTCCACGACCGAGGCAGGCGCAAGGCTGTTCGAAACCCTGGCGCCGCGGCTGGACGAGATCGATCAGCAGCTGGAGTCGCTCAGCGACCTGCGCTCGCGGCCCGCCGGCACGGTGCGCATCACGGCGCACGACCACGCCATTTCCACGGTGCTCTGGCCGCGCCTGCTGCCACTGCTGCGCCGGTATCCGGACATCAATGTCGAGTTCAGCGTGGACTACGCCTTCACCGACATCGCGGCTGGCCGGTTCGACGCGGGCGTGCGCGTGGGCGACCGGGTAGACAAGGATATGGTGGCGGTGCGCATCGCGCCCGACCTGCGCATGGCGGTGGCGGCATCACCCGGGTACCTGGTGGGCAAGCCGCTTCCCGTCACGCCGCACGACCTCACGCGCTACCGCTGCATCAACCTGCGCCTGCCCACGCATGGCGGCCTGTATGCGTGGGATTTCGAGAAAGACGGGCAGGCCATCAACGCGCGCGTGAATGGCCAGACCATTTTCAACAACACCTACCTGATGCTCCAGGCGGCGCTGGACGGCATGGGCCTGGCCTACGTGCCATTCGACCTCGTGCAGCCGCACATCGAGGCGGGCCGGCTGGTTCCGGTACTGGAAGACTGGTGGCCCTCGTTTCCGGGGTACCACCTCTATTACGCCAACCGGCACCACACTTCCCCGGCATTGGGGCTGGTGATCGAGGCCCTGCGCTATCGCACCCCCTCGGCGTAACTTCTTGTCATTTGCCGATACGAACGTGAAAATCACGGTGCGGTGGCGTGCGGCCGGGTTTTCGCCGCTGCGGCTGCAGCAGGGCAGTCATTGGCAGCGCGGCAGCGCATGGCGATACGCCGGCGGCCGCAAGGGGAACCGACGTGACGGACGCTGGCAAATACAAGATCCACAACCCCATCGGCCTGGAGACCGGGCCTGCACGAGACTGGCTTTATCGCTGCGCGATGAACCTGCTCAAGTATCCGGTCGACCAGGCCATCTCGGAGCAGCTCGCGCACATGGGCGAGACGTCAGACGTGGACAGGGCATGGATGATCGAGTACCGGCCCGACATGCTGCGGTTCCGCAATACGCATGAATGGTGCAGGGGCCATACCCGGCCTTTCGTGGCGGAGCTGCAGGATGTCCCGACCACGCTGATCGCCTGGCTGCACCGGTACATGGTGAAGGGGCAGGCGGTGGCCGTGCACGACGTGACGGGCCTGCCGCGTACCGCAAGGGTGCTGCAGGTGGAGTTCCTGCGCCAGGGCGACAAGAGCGTGCTCAGCGTGCCGGTGTTCCACGAGAACAGGCTCCACGGCATCATCGGCTTCGATACCACCGTGAAGCACCGGACCTGGTCTGCAGCCGAGGTCGGCGCGCTGTATCAATGCGCGAACCTGATCGGGCAGGCCAGGTACTCGGACAGCCGCAGCCACGAAAGGATGGCGACGTACGAGAGCACCACGCCGCTGATCTACCTGAGCCGGCGCGGGGTGGTGCAGGGCGTGCAGCCCGAGTCCATCGTGGGGGTGCGGTCGGCGGGGAACTACAGCGAGATATGGCTGGAAAACGGATCCATGGTGCTGGATTCGCGGGCGTTCGGGGTGTGGTCGACCCTGCTGCCGGAGAAGATCTTCTTCCGCATACACAGAACTGCCATCGTCAACGCCCTGCATGTCGTGGACGTGGATCGCAGAAGCGTGGACAAATGGCTGATCCGGATGCGGTCGGCCGACCGAGACTGGCCCGTGTCGCGTTCCTACCGGAGATGCCTGCGCGAGCGCATGGGGATCTGAGCGCAACAGCGGGTTGTGGTCTGCCAGGCAATGTGCAATTCGTCACGCCGGCATGTTGGTTCGTCCTGGCGATGTGGTCATTCTCCGGGGTTTTGGGATGATCGCGCTTGCGGCGGAATCGCCGCTCCGGATTCCCCAGGAGAATCGGCATGCCGGCGTCCCGCCTCCTCTCGCGCTTTACCCGTATTGCACTGGCCTCAGCCTGCGTGCTGGGCGGCCACCAGGCGGCCGCCGCCGACCTGGCCCTGGAGGATTCCGTCTCCATGGCCGGCATGCAGCTTTACCTGAACTCCGGTGCGCCGGGCCTGATCATCGCGGTGGTACGCGGGGATGACAGCGTCATCCAGGCGTACGGCGAGACGGCGCCGGGCAGTGGCATCGAGCCCGACGCCCATTCGATCTTCCGGATAGGGTCGGTGTCGAAGGTGTTCGCCACCGATGTGCTGGCGTCGCTGGCCGCGCAGGGCAAGCTCAGGCTCACCGACCCGCTGTCCAAGTACGCGCCTGGGCAGGCCCGGGTGGAAGTGAACGGGCGTCCGATCACGCTGCTGGATCTTGCCACGCATTCCGCGGGGCTGCCGCGCGAACTGCCGGACCCCGATGCCGCGCCGTCCGACAACCCTTTCTCCGCATTCCAGCGCGACTATTACTGGAAATGGATCGGAAGCAACAAGCCGGCCTATGCGCCCGGCACCACCACGCTTTACTCGAACCTGGGTTTCGGCCTGCTGGGCGACGCGCTGGCGAAGGCGGGCGGGGCGGATTATCCGGCGGTGCTGGCCAAAGAGGTGCTCAGGCCGGCCGGCCTCACCGATACGGCCATCACGCTCGACGACGCACAGAAGAAGCGCCTCATGATCGGGCTCGACCCTTTCGGCCAGCCCGATCCCAACGTCGAGGTGACCGACGTGATGCATGCCAGCGCGGGCATCTACTCCACGGCGGCCGACATGGTGAGCTGGATGCGCTGGCACCTGGACGGCGCCCGGCAGGCGAAGGAAGCCTTCGCGCTGGATCATGCCCTCTGGCTGCCTTACGACGGGCTGGCGTCCGCCGTGGGCACCGAAGTCACGGACGCCGACGGCATGGGGCTGGGCTGGGTCGTGACCCTGCCGCGCAACGGAACGCCGCTGCTGCTGGGCAAGAGCGGCGGGCTCGGCGGATTCATGAGCTACGCGGTGCTGTCGCCGAATCGCCGGCTGGGAATATTCGTCGTTGCAAGCCGCGTGAACTTCGCCATGTTCGACAACATCCACGCGCAGGTGCGCGAAGTGGCAGCCGAGCTGGCGCGGTGAGTGGTTCTGGGCAACTCATGACGCGCGGCTCCATCGGCCCGTTGTGGCGGCGCGCGGCGCGCCTGGCCCCGGCTGGCATGAGCACGGCCGTGACGCTGTTGGCCATGGGCATGCAGGGCGCGTTGGCGCAGGACGCCCCGGACATCTTCAAGACCGAGATATTCCTCACGCCCTACAGCCAACTGGGGGAAGGGGAAGACCACTATCCACGGCTGAACGGCCGGTTCCTGCTGCTCAACGAATATACGGGCTACTTCGGCATCCGCGACGACAATGGGCAGATCCCGCGCTCGCACTGGAGGAGCGTGCAGCCCACGGTGGAGGCCGCGCTGGTATGGCAGCTGACACAGCGATTCTCGATCCGCTCCAAGGCCACGCTGGATTCGGCCAGCAACGAAACGAAGGACAGCGCCTATTCCGACCTCGGAGTCGGCATGAAGAACCTGTTCGCCGCCTACACCGCCGACAGCTATGCGCTGTATGGCGGCAAGATGGACCTGGGCTTCGGCGATGCCTGGCACATCATCGACGGCCTGTACAGCGGCTTCACCGAGGGCTCGGAGTACCGCGGATCCATCGGAGTGGGCGGGCGGCACACCTTCGGCGCCGCCGGCCATGGCACGCACTCCCTGGCCGCGGTGCTGTTCAAGCGCGACGACACCCGCCTGAACCGGCGGCTCAGCTTCGACCGCGGCTTCGTCCGTCCCGACGCGCCGCCGCCGTTCAGCAACCAGCTTGAGTCCTTCATCGTCTCATACGATTTCCGCGATCTGCCGGGATGGGAAGGCATCTCCGGCGGGGTCGACGCAGGCCGGCTGCATGCCGAGCCCGGCCAGGGCGAAAGCGCCAATACGGTTTCCGCCAGGCTGCGCTACGACGCGACGCTGGCCGGCGGATGGAACCTGGGCTGGTTCAACGAAGCCACGTTCTCCAGCGCCTTCCTGGGCATCCCGGTTTCCAACGGAAATGGCGTGACGTCGATTTCGCTGTCCCGCGATCGCTGGCAGATCACGACGACGGCCGCCGTCCGCAAGCTGTCGGGCAACGACGACAGGCTGGCGCGCTACGGGCTCAAGGACGGCTGGGACTGGGGCGTGTCGGGCGCCGTCACGTACGTGACCCCGATCGGCATCATCGTGCAGGCCGGGCTGACGCACCAGACGGACCAGGCGCTGCGCATCAACCAGGGCGTTTTTCGCATCGCCTATCAAGCGGGATTCTGAGGTCACCATGTCAATCAAGAACAAGAGAGCGCTCATGCCATGGGCATGCCTGTTGGCGCTGGGCTGCTCGATGACGGCCTGGTCGCAGACCGTCTCCATCGAGAGCCGGCCCAGCCCGCCGGCCGATGCCATCGCGATCCCGCAGGGCAGTCGGGAACGCGCAGTCGAGGACCTGCCGCGGATCGTCGCCGACATCATGCAGCGCAGCCGCGTGCCGGGGATGGCGGTTGCCGTGGTCATCGATGGCAAGACGGTATTTGCGCAGGGCTATGGCACGCGGGAGCTCGGCAAGCCGGCCGCCGTGGACGCGCAGACGGTGTTCCAGGTCGCATCGGTTTCCAAGTCGATCTCGGCCACCGTGGCGGCGATCGAAGTGACCCACGGCGTGGTGGCATGGGACGATCCCGTGTCCCTCTACCTGCCGGGATTCCGGCTGAGCAATGCGTATGTGTCGGCGCATGCCACGATCGGCGACTTCTTCGCGCATCGCTCGGGGCTGCCCGCCACCGCCGGCGACGACCTCGAAGACCTGGGATACACGCGCGATGACGTCATTGCCCGCCTGCAGGCGCTGCCGCTGGACGATTTCCGGACTTCCTATCACTACGCCAACTTCGGCACGACGATAGCCGCGGAGGCGGTTGCCAGGGCAGCGGGCCGCCCCTGGGAGCAACTGGCCGATGAACGCCTGTTCAAGCCGCTGGGCATGAAGGCCACGAGCTATCGCCACGACGACTTCATCGCTCGCGGCAATCGCGCCGCGCTGCACGGCTACCAGAAGGGCGCGTTCCTGCCGCTGGGGCAGCGCGACGCCGACCAGCAGGCGCCTGCCGGCGGCGTCTCCTCCAATGTCGTGGACCTGGCAGAGTGGCTGAAGCTGCTGCTGGCCGACGGCAGACATAAGGAGCGTGAACTGGCGTCCCCCGGGGCGCTGCTGCCGGCCTTGTCGCCGCAGTCGTTCAGCGCCCGCGCGCACGAGGTCGCGGCGCGCTCGGGCTTCTACGGTTATGGCTTCAACGTCAACACCGAACTGGGCGGCCGCCCTTCCATGGGGCATTCCGGCGCCTTCCTGCTGGGTGCCGGCACGTCGTTCAGGATCGTGCCGTCGGCCGGCATCGGCATCGTGGTGCTGACCAATGGCGCGCCGGTGGGGGCGGCGGAATCCGTGGTGGCGGCGTTCATCGACACCGCCCTCTACGGCAAGCCCACGCGCGACTGGTTCGCGGCCTACAACGGGGCGATGCTGGGCTTTTTCGAGCCGCAGGCGGACCTGTCGGCGCAGCAGAGGCCCGCGCAGCCCGTGCCGGCCAGGGCGCCGGGGCAGTACACCGGCCGTTTCGACAATCCCTATTACGGCGCTGCCGAGATCGTGCAGGTCGATGGCGCCCTGACGCTCGTCCTGGGGCCCGGGAAGATGCGGTTTCCGATGCAGCACTGGGATGGCGATACCTTCGCCTTCGTGCCGGCCGGGGAAGCCGAGCTGGTCGACTCCCTGGCCTCCATCGTCTTCACCATGGAGCAGGGGAAGGCCCGCGGCTTCGACATAAAGTTCTACGATGCGGACGGCCTGGGCCGCTGGACCCGGAAGTAGCGGCCCGCTTCAGAAGCGATAGGCTGCGCGCAGGGTCAGCGACTGGTCGCGATAGTGCCCGGCCGCGCGCAGCGCATATTCCGTCTTGAGTTCCAGCCCGCCGCGTGCGAGATACTCGAGGCCGGCCGACAGGTTGCGGTAGCTTGCCGGCATTCCGGATTTCAGCGAGAACGGCGCGGCATCCAGCGCGCTGAGCTGCACCGTCGTCACGACCTCGCCGCCTTTCAGGAAGCTCATCCCGCCGGCGACATAGCCGCGCAGCGTCGAGCCATCGGCCAGGTCCCGGCGTCCGCCGGCTTCGAGCATGGGCGTGACCATGAAAGAAGTGGTGTCGCTGCCGTGGACCTGGAGGTCGAACAGCCCGGCGCCCTGTTCGCGATAGCCCTTCTGGCGGATGTGGTTCACGTCGAGATCCACGTAGGGACGCAGATACCAGGAAGGCCGGCTGAACTCGTAGGCCGCCCGCACCCGGCCCGCGAGGAAGGACGATTCGGGCTCGCTCTTGGCGACACCGCCGAGCGTGCCGCGCGACATCCTGCTCTTCTCCAGGCCGCCATGCGCCGCAAACGTGAGTTGCCAGGGCGCGTGGTTGTACTTGAGGGCGAGGCCGCCGGAGAACGTGTCGCTGTTGCCCGACAACCCGGATGACGTGGTCTTCCCGTAGGCGTAGCTCAGCGACCCGGCCACGAACCAGTCGCGGCGGATCTCGCGCTGCGCGCCGACCGTCAGCGTGTTCTGGCGGATGCGGTAGCCTTCGTCATCGGCGGTGGCGTCTCGCCGCGTCCAGTTGGTGTCCGCCCGCGTCCAGGCGCAGTTCCCTTCCCGCAGGATGGTGCCTTCCCCCACGAAGGCGGGGCAGCTCATCATGCGGCTCATCGAGGCGTAGGAGGCATGCATCTGATTGGCGGCGCGGGCAAACTGGCCGTCGTGGGCGATGCTGTCCAGCGCATCGTGGTACTGGTCTTCCGTCTGGATGCCGGTGAGCTTGTCGAACAGCGCTGCGCTCTGCTTGCTGCCCTGGTTCCACAGGCCCTGCAGCGATCCGGCGATATTCGCGTGGTCCTGGCTGGCGGAGAAGGCGTCGGGGGTGAAGTCGGCGTCCACCGAGATCAGCGGGTCGCGCAGGCCCTCGCTGTTGTTGTTCTTCAGCGTATAGCTGAACAGCGGCGTGTCGCTTGCGGTGGCCGGTACGCTGGTCTGCGGCGCGTCGAAGTGGCCTATCCCCAGCCAGACGCCTTTCACGGGATTGTGCAGCACCGGATGCACCGTACCCGAGAACGTAGACGGGCCCGAGACGGAAATGAAGTCGCTGTTGTGGCCCGCAAAATCCAGATCCGGCCGGTAGGCGCCCTGGTTGTCCAGCGTGCCCTGTATCCGCGTGGCCACGTAGGCGCCCGGCCCGCCGGGGTTCAAGGCGCCGGCGTTGTGCAGGGCGCCCTGGAATTGCGTACCGCTGTACAGGCTGGCGCCGGCGCGGTTGTCGAAGGTGCTGCCGCTGCCCATCAGCACGTCGCCCGCCACGGTGCCGCTGTTGCTGACGGCAGTCGGGCCGGATGTCTGGATCGCGGTCTTTGCCTGGATGGTGCCGGCATTGGTGATCGTCGTGCCGGATCCGGGCGTCACGGCGAGAATGCCCGTCCCGGACGTGCGGCTGGCGCTTACCCATGCCTGGGATGCCAGGGCGATGGAGATGGCACGGCCGCCTCCGTTGGCGCCATTGCTCACGGCCACGATGGCCGGCGCGCCGGCGCCGGTGGCCAGCACCGCGGCTTGCTGGCCGATCGAGATGCCGATGGGGCCGCCATACGCCAGCTGGTTGCCGGGCGTGCCGTACTGGTAGAGGGCGCCGTCCTTGAAGACCCCGCCGCCGCCCACGCTCATTGCCAGGATGGCGGGCGCATTGGCGCCATGGGTCTGGACGGTTCCTCCGATGCCGATGTCGATGTTGACGCTGTTGCCGTTGCCCAGGCCGGCGGTGAGGCCCGCGGTCTGTAGGACGCCCGGCGTGTACCGGGCGGAAGACTGGTCTCCGGCCAGCCCGCCCCCGCCGCCCACGCTTTGCGCGAGCAGGCCGATGGCGCCGTCGCCGGAGGTGGCTACGGATCCGGCGATGGAGAGGCGTACCGCGCCGCCATCGCCTCCGTAGGCCGGGGACGCCACCGGCTTCAATGCGACCAGGCCGGGCCGGGTTGCCAGGCCGGCAATGCCGCCGCCGCCGCCCACGCTCTGGGCAACGATGGCATGGGCATTGGTGCCCGATGTCGAGATGCGGCCGCCCACGTCCTGGATCACCGAAACGAGACCCCCCAGGCCGTTCATGTGCGTGTTCGAGCCGAACGTGACGTTGGCGGGGCCGGCTGCGGGCCGGGCGCCGTCGTCGAGGGTGGCGTAGCCGCCGCCCCCACCCACGCTTTGCGCCAGGATGCCGAATGACAGCACGCCTTGCGTGGCGATGGTGCCGCCGGTGTTCGCGACGGCGACGTCGCCGCCGTTGCCGATGACGCGGGCAAACGGCAGGCCGCCGCCGGTGGTGGCGACGTTGCCGAGATGGATACGGGTCTCGTCCAGCGATGCGCTGGACGAGATGGCTGCCGTTCCCCCGCCGCCGCCGACGCTCTGCGCGAGGATGCCGGGAGAGAATGGCCCCTGCGTCGCGATGCTGCCGGCGTTGTTTGCCACGTTGACTGCGCCGCCGGAGAGGCGGACGTCCCCCCAGGCGCCGGCGCCCTTGAATTCGCCCCCGAGGGTGACCGCCAGGCTTGCTGTCTGCCGCAGCGCGGCCGGGCTGGCGTTGCGCAGGCCGAGCGTGGCGAGTCCGCCGCCACCGCCCACGCTTTGCGCCAGGATGCCGGCCGAAGTGCCGCCGCGGGTGGAGAGCGCACCGCCATGGATCACGCTGCTCGCACCGCCGGTATTTGCCGCGGCAGCCGGCATCTGCGTGCCCGCGGCGCCCAGCGCGATGGCGGCAGTGGAGTTGCTCCCGAAGAACAGCGGCTGGTCCACCGCCGACACGCCGCCGCCGCCCCCCACACTCTGCGCAAGAATGCCGGGGGCCTGGTAGCCCTGGGTGCCGATCCGGCTGGCCGAGGCGCCGGCATCGACCATGACCACGCCACCGGCGCCGCTTGCCCCGTCCAGGCCGCCATTGCGCAGGTTGATCGAGCGCAGGGCGGAGCCGCCTTTGCTCGCAAGAATCTCGACCACGCTGGCGATCTTCTCGATGATCTCGGGGGCGGCATTGCCCGCGGCTGCCTCCACCGCGTCCTGCAGGTCCTGGCCGCTGGCCGTGCTGCGTCCGCCGCCGCCGCCCACGCTCTGCGCCACGATGCCGGCCGAACCATCGCCCCGGGTCGTGACGATGCCGGTGATGCGGACGATGGCGGGATCGGACGCGCTGCCGCCGCCCGCCCCCCCCGCGCCGCCGCTGCCGCCGGTCTGGTGACTGACGGCGACCTGCGGCAGCGCCAGGGTGTATGCCTCCGAGACCGTCGATTCGGCGGCATGTATCAGCGCATCGAGGCTGGAGAGCAGGCTCGAGGCCCCGCTCGAGTCGATCATCCCGGCGTTGCCGCCGCCGCCGCCGATGCTCTGCGCAATGATGCCGGGCGCGTGATCGCCCCGCGTTGCGATGGCGCCGTCGTTGCGCACGCTGAACGGGCTGGCAGCGCCGCCTGCGCCGCCGCTGCCCCCCGTCGTGATGCCGACTGACAGGTCCACGGCCTTGCTGAATTCCACCTGCGGTCCCGTCTCCAGCCATGCCGCGGCCTTTTCCAGCAGGCCGGGCAGGGCGGTGGGGGAGCCGAGGATGTCGTTGAACGAAGCGGCGTCATGCGCCTGGACGATGCCGCCGTTGCCGCCCCCTCCGCCCAGGCTCTGCGCCACGATGCCGGCGGATCCCGCGCCGGAGGTATCGATGATGCCGGCGTTGCCGTTGCTCGCCTGCACCCGGCCGCCATTGCCGCCGTGGCCGCCCTGCGCGCCATGCCGCAGGCTGAATTGCAGCGTGACCAGCGACGAGCCGATGGTGGGCGTCTTCACCGGCGCGAGCACCCCGCCGCCATTGCCGCCGCCGCCGCCGATGCTCTGGCCCACCATGCCGCTGCTCTGCGCCGCCGCCGTACTGATGGAGCCGGCATTCGAGAGTGTGACGGCGCCGCCGTCGCCGGCTCCCTGGCCCGCGCCGCCGTTGGATATCGCCAGCGTGACGGTGCCGCTCGGGTTGTCTCCGGTAGGCGGCGCGATGGTCACGGTGCGCGAGTTCGCCAGGCCGCCGTTGCCGCCCCCGCCGCCGATGCTCTGCGCCAGCAGGCCGTTGCTCTGCGCGCCCAGCGTGGCGATCGCGCCCGGACTTGCCTGCGTGAACGAGACGGTGCCGCCTGCGCCGCCGCTGCCGCCCTTGCCGCCGTTGGCCAGCGTGAAATTCAAGCCCACGCCGACGCCGACCGCGTTGGCCGACCCCGCGCTGCCGCCGCCGCCGCCGATGCTCTGCAGGACGACGGCCGAGGCGTTGTCGGCGCGCGTGAGGATCCTGCCTTGCGAGGAGAACCGCACCTGGCCGCCGTTTCCCGCCGCACCGCCGCTGCCGCCGATGGCGATGGAGGCGATCACGCCCGTGGCATTGGCGTCTCCGCCGAAGCCGCCGCCCCCGCCCACGCTCTGTAGCGACACCGCAGGGCTGTGGTCGCCCCAAGTGTCGATGCTGCCGGTATTGGCCATGGCAATGTCCTGGCCCGCTCCGCCCGCCCCGCCGTGCCCGCCGCCCACGGCAATGATTCCGTGGCTGGGAGAGGCCAGGCCCCCGCCGCCGCCTGCGCTGCCGGCGATGACGGCGGCGGCGTCGTTGCCCCGCGTGGTGATGACGCCGGCGTTGGTGATGGTGATGGCCTGGCCGGCAATGGCGCCCGCCCCGCCGTTGCCGCCGTGCCCGAATGCCCCGCTGCTCCCTCCCGGCCCGCCTTCGCCGCCCAACGCGCTGGCCACGATGCCTTTTGCGCCGACGGTGTCGCTCGAGCCGGTCGCGATCGTGCCGGTGTTCGTGATGGTGATCGCGCCGGGCGTTCCGCCCGCGCCGCCATCGTGTCCGTCGGCCCAGGAGCCGTTGCCGCCATTGCCGCCGTGGCCTCCCTGGCTGAGCGCATAGATGCCGATGGCGCGGTTGCCGGCCGTCGTGATCCTGCCGCCGTTCTCGACGATGACCTGGCCCGCATTGCCGCCCCCCGCGGCCTTGGTATCGGTGGCGTTGAGCGTGGAGGCATTGCCGCCCACGGAACGGGCGAGCACGCCGTACACGCCGTCGCCCAGGCCCGTGACGGTGGACGAAGACGACGAGGTGAACGTGACGGTGGACGCGTCGCCGCCCCGCCCGGCATTGCTGTGGCCGCCGAAATCGCCGGAATGCGATGCCGCGCCGCCGCCGCCCCCTTGCGACAGCAGGCCCACGGCCGCGCTGGAGGCGCCCGGACCGGGCGCGCGTGCGGTGACCGCCGTGGCGCCCTGCAGGATCACGGTGGCCGCGCCGCCGGTGCCGCCCCAGCCGGAGTCCCGCCGGCCGCCGAACCCGTTCACCCGGGCGCTGTCGCTGCCGTCGCCGCCCCAGGACTGGGCAGCGATGCCGAAGCCCGTTCCCGTCACCGTGCTGCCGGCAACGGTAAGCCTCGCCAGGTGCCCGTCTCCGCCTATCCCATAGCCGCCATTGGGCCCGTTGGCATATCCGTACAGGCCGCCCCTGCCGCCGGCCGAATATAGATCGATGCCGCGCCCGGCAGCGGTGACGACGCTGTTCGAGACGGCGTAGTCGATGTTCCGCCCGCCTCCGCCATTGCCGCCCCAGTGGCTGAAATTGATGGAGGAGTCCCGGCCGTTGCCGCCGCTGCCCCCGCTGACGTCGATCAGGATGCCTGCCTGCCCGGCGGCGCCCGCTGCGATGTGCAGGTTGGCGTCACCCTGGATGAAATCCCGCTGCCCCCATTGGCCGTCATGGCCGTTGTCCGGATTGCTGCCGCCCGAGCAGCAGGTGCCGTCCGCGCCGCGGTAGACATAGGCCCGCGGTTCGGACTGGGCATGGGCCGGCCGCCAGAACGCGGGCAGCGTGAGGATGCCCGCCTGCAGGAAGAGCGCGAGCCACGAGGACCTGAGGCCACCGCGGGCAGGATGGGGGATACACTGGGTGGGCATCATGGTGCTGCATCGGCGTGGAAATGCGGCAGATTAAGAAGATCGCCGTGCGCGAGACAATATCGGGATGACGAATCGACAATCCCGTCTGATGAGTGGCCTTTCGGGCAGCCCCCGGCCGTCATCACCACCGCCAATGGCGCCTGTATCGACAGGAGGAGGCAAGCCATGAAGATCGTCGTAACCAGTGTGCTCGTGGACGACCAGGCGAAGGCGCTGGCCTTCTACCGGGACGTACTGGGTTTCGAGTTGAAGCACGACATCCCCATGGGGGCGCATCGCTGGCTCACCCTGGTTTCGCCTGGCGATCCCGACGGGGTGGAACTGCTGCTGGAGCCCGACGCGCACCCCGCCACGCGGCCGTTCAAGGCGGCGCTGAAGCAGGACGGGATACCGTATACGTCCTTCGGCGTGGATGACGTGCATGCCGAACATGCGCGGCTGTGCGCGGCCGGCGTGCGCTTCACCCAGCCTCCCACGGCCATGGGCCCCGTCACCACCGCGATATTCGACGACACCTGCGGCAATCTCATCCAGATCGCCCAACGGCACTGAGCGGCCGGGCTGCTGCGCCGCCGGCGGGCATGGCGGCCGGGCCATTTAGCTCATGACGAAAACTTCGTTCGCATGGGCGGCGGAGGCTTCTAGACTTTTTCGCTCATGCAGCACATCGCTGCATGGCTGAGAGATTCAGGAGCATCCCATGCGTCGTATCGTCCTGGCCGCACGCCGCCGTGTATTGCTCGCATTGCTGGCCGGCGGGGCAGCGGCGGGCGGTGCCTGGAGCCCGCCCGCGCATTCGCAAGAGGCCGGGCCGGCGCCGTGGCAGCCGAGCCGCACGCCGGAGTTCATCGTGCCCGGCGGCGCGGGCGCCGCGCTGGACCTGGCTGCGCGCCAGCTCACGGAGATCCTGGCGCGCGAGAATCTCGCGCCGCCCTTCGTGGTCACCAACAAGCCCGGGGCCCATTCCATCCAGGCGCTGGAGGCCGTATACCGGCAAGGCGGGGATGCGCATACGCTGGCCACGCTGAGCAGCGGCTACGTGACCAGCCAGGCCCAGGGCGCGTTGCCGCCGCACCTGCAGACGCTCACGCCGCTGGCCACGCTGTTCCGCGAGTTCGTCGCAGTCGTGGTGCGCGCCGACTCGCCGCTGCACAGCGCCCAGGACCTTGCAGGCAGCCTGCGCCAGGATCCCGGGGGCTTGTCCATCGGCATCGCCAATACGCTGGGCAATCACATCCATCTCGGCGTCGCCCAGCCGCTCCGGCAGGCCGGCGTGGAAATCCGCCAACTGCGCATCGTGCCCTACAAGTCGTCGGCCGAGTCCATGGGCGCCCTCATCGGCGGGCACCTGGACGTGGTCGCTGCCACCACGCCCAACCTGGTCCCGTATCTGCAGAGCGGCCGTGTCCGCGTGCTCGCCATCGGCTCGCCGCAACGGTTGTCCGGCGCCTTTGCCCAGGCGCCGACGTGGAAGGAGCAGGGCATCGACTACGTCAACAACGCCTACCAGGGCGTCATGACCGTGCCTGGCGCCACGCCGGCGCAGAAGGCCTACTGGGTGGAGGCGTTGCGACGTGCGACGCAAACCCGGCAATGGCAGGATTTCGTGGCGCTGAATCAGTGGGAACCGGTGTTCCTGGGCCCCGAAGAAACCGCCAGCGCCATCCGCAGCGAAGTGGTGCAGACCCATGCGCTGCTCGATGAACTGGGATTGATCCCGCCAGGCAACCCCCGCGTGGCCCGCGCGTCTTCCCCTTGACCTCCGTCGCTCCGAGAAGGATCCGTCCATGAACATGCACCTGAACCTGAGCCCGCAGCAATTGTCGGCGCAGAACCTGGAATCGGCCCTGGCCGCAACGCCGCACCTGGAGGTGGCGCCGCAGTCCGCGCACATCGGGGCGCTGATCCGCGGCGCCGACCTGCGCGAACCGCTGACGGCGCAGGAAGTGCACACCATCCGCGCCGCGCTGCTGCGCTGGAAAGTGGTGTTCTTCCGGGACCAGCACCTCAGCCATGCCCAGCATGTGGCGTTCGCGCGCCAGTTCGGCGAACTCACTGTGGGCCACCCGGTGTTCGGCCATGTCGAGGGATATCCCGAGCTCTATTCGGTGGCCAAGCACCGCAAGGCCAATCGCCACAGCGGCGAGCCGGAATACCGGCCCTGGACGGGCTGGCATGCCGACGTGACGGCCGCGCACAATCCGCCCGCCGCGTCCATCCTGCGCGGCGTCACGATTCCGCCTTACGGCGGCGATACGCAATGGACCAACCTGGCCGTGGCGTACGAAGCCTTGTCGGCGCCGCTCAAGGGCTTCGTGGAAACCTTGCGCGGCGAGCATCGCTTCGCGCCGCCACCGGGCACGCAGGCCTCGGATGAATACCGGCAGCTGGTGCAGCAGCACACGCTGGTCACCGAGCACCCGCTGGTGACGGTGCATCCCGAGACCGGAGAGAAAGTGCTCTACGTGAGCCCCGGATTCCTCAAGCGCATCGTCGGCCTGCGCACGCGCGAGAGCCGCGTGCTGCTGGAGCTGTTGTGGGAACACGCCGTATCCAGCGAATATACGGTGCGCTTCAAGTGGGAGGCGGGCTCGATCGCCTTCTGGGACAACCGGGCCACCGCGCATGTGGCGCCCAACGACATCTTCGCGCTGGACTTCGACCGGCAGCTCTACCGCACCACCCTGGTGGGCAGCGTGCCCGTCGGCGTGGACGGGCGGCCATCGACTGCCGTGGAAGGCGACCCGGTGCTGGCCGCGCATGGGAGCGCCTATTAGGCCGCCGGCTGTTGCCTAGCCGCTCTGAATGATCGCGGGGGACATCCGGCTGTCAGCCGGCCTCCTCCTTGCTTTCCGCATGCAGTTTCTTCTGTATTTCGCTGACGGCGTCGTGGAGCACCGCGACTTTCTCCTTCAGTGAATTGCCCGATAGCCGCCGCTTCAGTGCGGAAATGCTCAATGCGCCCACGGCACTGTTGCAGTGCGGCAGTGCACTACGGCTGTGCCCTGCTGCACCGCAACGTCACATGCCTTCTTGTCCGTTCGTGAAGCTGCGCCACCGCGGCCGCAGGAGAAAAACCCCTGCCGCGAGACCTGGCATGGCGTTTGCTTGTTTCTCCCTCGTGCGGGTCCCCGATCCGCCGGCACCTACGAATTTCTGAGCGGCCTTCGGGCTTCCTGGACAACGGCGTCCTACGCAATCCGGTCTACCACCGGCTGCGCAGGACGCCGTTTTTGTTTTGGTGGGAGAAAGACCTTGGACAAAGCGACCCGCATCGAGCTTTTCACCCTGCGCACGGTACCCATGCGCGTGTTCCATCTCACCTGGCTGGCCTTCTTCGTCTGCTTCTTTGCCTGGTTCGCCTGCGCGCCGCTGATGCCGGTGATCGTGCGCGAGTTCGCGCTCACGCCCGGGCAGGTCGCCAACATCAATATTGCGGCGGTGGCGGTGACCATACTGGTGCGGCTCATCGTGGGCCCCTTGTGCGACCGCTATGGCCCGCGGCGGGTCTATGCGGTGTTGATGGCGCTGGGCGCCATCCCGGTGTTCGCGGTGTGCTTCGCCGATGACTACCTCACCTTCCTGTTGTGCCGACTGGGCATAGGCGCCATCGGCGCGAGCTTCGTGATCACCCAGTACCACACGTCGGTGATGTTCGCGCCCAACGTGGTCGGCACCGCCAACGCCACGAGCGCAGGCTGGGGCAATGCGGGCGCCGGGGCATCCCAGGCTTTCGTGCCGCTGCTGTTTGCCGGCGCGCTGCTGCTGGGCCTGGGCGAGACGTATGCGTGGCGGGGTGCGCTGGTGGTGCCGGGCGTCGCGCTGCTGATCATGTCGGCGCTGTACTGGCGCTATGCCCAGGACTGCCCTCAGGGCGACTACCTGGCGCTGCGCCGGCAGGGCGTGGCGGTGGGGTCGGGCAAGAACGGCGGCTGGGGCAGCTTCAAGGCCGCCTGCGGCAACTACAAGGTCTGGATGCTGTTCGTCACCTATGGCGCCTGCTTCGGCGTCGAAGTGTTCATGCACAACGTCGCGGCGCTGTACTACGTGCAGCATTTCGAGCTGTCGCTCGAGCGCGCGGGCATGGCGGCCGGGATCTTCGGCCTGCTGGCGCTGTTCGCCCGGGCGCTGGGCGGCTGGCTGTCGGACAAGCTGGCGGGGCGGCGCGGCATCGAGGTCCGCTCGACCCTGCTGTTCGTGCTGATCGTGGGCGAGGGCCTGGGCCTGCTGTGGTTCGCGCATGCAGGCCACGTGGGCGTGGCCATCGTCGCCATGGTGGTGTTCGGGCTGTTCACGCACATGGCCTGCGGTGCCACCTATGCGCTGGTGCCGTTCGTGGACCGCAAGGCGCTGGGCGGCGTGGCGGGGATCGTGGGCGCCGGCGGCAATGTGGGTGCGGTGGCCGCGGGATTCCTGATGAAGGGCGTGGGCGACATGCAGCAGACGCTGACCTTGCTGGGGGGCTTCGTCACGGTGTCGGCGCTTTGCGCGCTGGCCGCCAGGCTGAGCGCGGAGCACGGTGCCGAACCGGCCGTCCTGCCCGGCGGGGCAGCGGCGGCGGGCGGCGCGTCGCAATGACGGGAGCGGCGAGCATGCAGGAGCGGAACGCGCAGGCTGCGGTCAAGACCGTATGCCCGTACTGCGGCGTGGGCTGCGGCATGGTGCTGCACGTCGAAGACGGCGAGGTGGCGCGGATCACCGGCGACGCCGATCATCCCGCCAATTTCGGACGGCTGTGCACCAAGGGCCAGTCGGCCCACGTGCCCCTGCGGGATCCGGGGCGCCTGCACAATGCCTATGTGCGCCACACGCGGGCGCGCGAGCCGTCGGTGGCGCCGATGTCCGAGGCCATTGCCGAGACGGCCCGGCGCCTGCGCGAAGTGCTGGATGTCCACGGGCCCGACGCGATCGCATTCTATGTGTCGGGCCAGATGTCGCTCGAGGCGCAGTACCTGGCGAACAAGCTGGCCAAGGGCTATGTCCGCACGCAATGGATCGAGTCGAACTCGCGGCTGTGCATGGCCAGCGCCGCCGCCGGCTACAAGTTGTCGCTGGGCGCGGACGGCCCGCCGGGCTCGTACCAGGATTTCGACCACGCCGACCTGTTCCTGGTGGTGGGCGCGAACATGGCGGATTGCCACCCCATCCTGTTCCTGCGCATGATGGATCGCGTGAAGGCGGGGGCGAAGCTGATCGTGGTGGACCCGCGGCGCACGGCCACCGCCGAGAAGGCAGGCCTGTTCCTGCAGATCCGGCCGGGCACGGACCTGGCGCTGCTCAATGGCCTGCTGCACCTGCTGCATGCCAATGGCCATACCGATGCGGATTTCATCGCGGCCCACACCGAGGGCTGGGAGCAGATGCCGGCATTCCTGGCCGCCTATACCCCCGAGAAAGTGGCCGCGATCACCGGCCTTGCCGAGCCGGACATCCGCCGGGCGGCGCAGTGGATCGGCGAAGCGCGCGCCTGGACCAGCTGCTGGACCATGGGCCTGAACCAGAGCAGCCACGGCACCTGGAACACCAACGCGTTGTGCAACCTGCATCTCGCCACGGGGAGCATCTGCCGTTCCGGCAGCGGCCCGTTCTCGCTCACCGGCCAGCCGAACGCCATGGGCGGGCGCGAGATGGGCTACATGGGGCCGGGGCTGCCCGGCCAGCGCAGCGTGCTCGACGAGGCGGACCGGCGCTGCGTGGAGGAGGCGTGGTCGCTGCCGCCGGGAACGCTGCGGGCCAAGGCCGGGGGCGGCACGATGGCCATGTTCGAGGGGATGGCGCGCGGCGAGATCAAGGCCTGCTGGGTGATCTGCACCAACCCGGTGGCCAGCGTGGCGAACCGGCGCAAGGTGGTCGATGCGCTGCAGGCCGCCGAGACGGTCATCGTGCAGGACGCGTTCCTGGACACCGAGACCGGCCGCCATGCCGACATCCTGCTGCCCGCCGCGCTCTGGGCCGAGGCGGACGGCGTGATGGTGAATTCCGAACGCAATCTCACGCTGATGCGCAAAGCCGTCGAGCCGCCGGGCGAGGCGCTGGCCGACTGGCGCATCATTGCGGCGGTGGCGCGCGAGATGGGTTATGGCGCGGCGTTCGACTATGCGAGCGCGGAGGAAGTCTTCGAGGAGATCCGGCGCTTCGCCAATCCGCGCACGGGCTACGACCTGCGCGGCGCCAGCCATGCGCGGCTGCGACAGACGCCGCTGCAATGGCCGTGCGCCGAGGACGCCGGACCCGACCGCAATCCGATCCGCTACCTGGATGAGGGAACGCAGTCGCTACGGTTCCCCACGCCCAGCGGCAAGGCGCGTTTCCATGCGCGTCCGCACGTTGCGCCGGCGGAGCAGCCCGGCCAGGCGTACCCCGTGGTGCTGAACACCGGCCGGCTGCAGCACCAGTGGCACACGATGAGCAAGACGGGCAAGGTCGCGATGCTGAACAAGCTCAATCCGCGGCCTTTCATCGAGATCCACCCGCAGGACGCGGCGGCGCTCGGCATCGCGCCCCAGGACAGCCTGGAGATCCGTTCGCCGCGCGGCCGCGCGGTGCTGCCGGCGCAGGTGAGCGACCGCGTGCAGCCCGGAAGCTGTTTCGCGCCCATGCACTGGAACGACGCGTACGGCGATGACCTGTGCGTCAACGCCGTCACCAGCGATGCGGTCGATGCGCTTTCGCTGCAGCCGGAACTGAAGTTCTGCGCGGTGGCGCTGGCGCGGGTCCCGGCGCCGGGCGGGGCGCAGCAGGCGCCGCAGGAGCCTGCGCCGGCAGAGCCCGATGTGTCGCCGGTGGACGTGCTGGTTGGCGTGGTGGGGGTGTCCGACACCGAACCGCCCGCGCTGTCCAGCGCGGAGCGCATCTACGTGGGCGGTTTCCTGCGCGGGCTGCGCGCGGCCCAGCCCCGGCCCGCGGCCGGCGTGCCCGTGCTCCCCGCGGGAGCGCCGGTCGGCCCGGTGGCCCGCATGTGGCTCGACGGCCTGCTCGCGGGGCTGTACAGCCGCGCGCCGTTCGCCGAGGACACGGCGGCTGCGCCGGAAGCGCCGCAGGCCGGTGCGGCGCCGCGCGGCGCGCGCATCGTGCGCCCGCGTCCCAGGGTGCTGCTGCTGTGGGCCTCGCAGACCGGCAACGTGGAGTCGCTGGTCGAAGGCTACGCCACGCAGCTGATGGACTCGGGTTTCGAGATCCGCGTGGCGTGCATGGCCGACCATCAGCCGGCATCGCTGGCCAAGGCCCAGTACGTGCTCCTGATGACCAGCACCTTCGGCGACGGCGATCCGCCCGACAACGGGCTGGCGTTGTGGGAGGCGCTGTGTGCCGCCGATGCGCCGCGCCTGGAGGGCGTGCGCTATGCCGTGCTGGCCTTCGGCGACCGCAATTACGACGCGTTCTGCGGACATGGCCGCAGGCTCGATGCCCGGCTGGCCGAGCTGGGCGCGCAGCGGCTGGCCGACCGCACGGACTGCGACGTTGAATTCCAGCCGCAGGCCGACCAGTGGCTGGAACGGGCGATCGCCTGCATCAAGGAGGCCGATGCCGCGCTGTACGACACGGCTGCCGAGGTGCCCGGCCGCGCCGCGGCCATGGCCACCAAGGCCAGCCCGGCGCCATCCCGCCTGGTGGCGAACCTGAGGCTGAACCGCGAAGGCTCGGCCAAGGATACGCGCTGCTTTGCCCTGTCGGCCGGGTCGGCCGGGCTGGAGTACGAGGCCGGCGACGCGCTGGGCGTCTGGCCCGTCAACTGCCCCGAACTGGTGGACGAGATCCTGGCGCTCACCGGCCTGAAGGCCGGGACGCCGGTGTCGCTGGAGGGCCTGGGCGAAATGTCGCTGGCCGACGCGCTGCTGCGGCACCTGGACATCACCCGGCCGCATGCCGATGCGCTCGCCTTCATTGCCGGCAGGAGCCCGGGCGGCGGCGCGCTCAAGGGGCTGCTGGCCGAAGCGCGTCGCGGCGAGCTGAAGCAGTGGCTGTGGGGCCTGCAGCTGGCGGACGTGCTGCACGCGTTCCCGGTGGATCTCTCGGCGGCCGAGCTGGTGGCCATGCTCAAGCGGCTGCAGCCGCGCCTGTATTCGATCTCGTCGAGCCCGCACGCGCATCCGGGCGAGATCCACCTCACGGTGTCGGCCGTGCGCTATCACAATGGGCGGCGCCAGCGCAAAGGCGTGGCTTCCACCTTCCTGGCCGACCGCGCCGCCGACGCCAGCCTGTCCGTCTTCGTGCAGAAGTCCGCCCATTTCCGACCCCCCGCCGCCGGCGATGCGCCCATGATCATGGTGGGGCCGGGCACCGGTATCGCGCCGTTCCGCGCTTTCCTGCAGGAAAGGCGCGCCCGCGGCGCCACCGGCCGCAACTGGCTGTTCTTCGGCGAGCATCATGCCGACACCGATTTCTACTATCGCGACGAACTGATGGACATGCGGGCAAGCGGCCTGCTGTCGCAGCTGGACCTGGCGTTCTCGCGCGACCAGGAGCGCAAGGTCTACGTGCAGGACCGCATGCGCGAGCAGGGCGCCGCCCTGTGGGCCTGGCTGGAGGAGGGCGCCTATTTCTTCGTGTGCGGCGATGCCTCGCGCATGGCGCGGGACGTGGATGCCGAACTGCGCGCCGTCGTCGCCCGCCACGGCAACATGTCGGCCGAGCGCGCCAACGAATACGTGGCCCGGCTCACCCGGGAAAGACGCTACGTGCGCGACGTGTACTGACGCCGCGCACCCAGGGCCTGGTCGCCGGATGGCATTTGGTGTCTGACACCAGCTTTCACTGAAAACTGAAAGCTGGTGTCAGACACCTTACGGGTTCAGTCGAGCTTGATGCCCACGCTTTCCACGACCTTGGCCCAGCGGGCGCGTTCGCTGTTGAAGAATGTGCCCAGTTTGGCGGGGTCGTAGGTGACGATCTCGGCGCCCTGGTCGTTGAGCTTGCCGGTGATCTCGGGCTGGCGCACGATCTCCGCCAGCAGGCCGGCCAGGCGCTGGGCCGTGGCCTCGGGCATGTCGGCGGGCGCCATCACGCCCTGCCAGGTGCCGGATTCGAAGCCGTCCACGCCCTGTTCGGCGATGGTGGGGATGTCGGGCACGAGTTGCATGCGCTCGCGCTTGGAAATGGCGACGGCGCGCAGCTTGCCGCTCTTGATGTGCGGCAGCGTGGCCAGCAGGCCGTTCATGATGACCTGGGTCTGGCCGCCTATGGTGTCGGTGACGGCCTGCGAGCCGCCCTTGTACGGCACGTAGTCCCATTGGGCGCCGGTGGCCTGCTGCACCGAGACCGCGGCCAGGTGCGGCGCGCTGCCGATGGCGGTGACGGCGAAGTTCACCTGCTGCTGCCTGGAGAGCGCGACGATCTCCGGCAGGGTCTTGGGCGGGAAGTCCGGGTGCACGGCCAGCACGTGCGGCGAGTAGGCCAGCATGCTGACGGGACGCAGGTCTTTGGAGGGGTCGAAGTTGAGCTTGGTGTAGACCGACGGGCTGATGGCCAGTGCGCCGACGTCGCACAGCAGCAGCGAGTGGCCCTGGTCGTCCGCCTGCACCACCAGGCCCGCGCCCAGATTGCCGTTGGCGCCGGGCTTGTTCTCCACCACCACGGTCTGGCCCAGGGCTTCGCTCAGGCGCGGGGCCACCAGGCGCGCGATGATGTCCGACGAGCCGCCGGGCGGGTAAGGCACCACGATGCGCACCGGGCGGGTCGGCCAGTTGGCGGCCTGGCCCTGGGCCTGGGCCAGCGTGGGCAGGGCAATGCCGGCAAGGGGCAGCGCGGCGGCGCTGCGCAGGAAGTCGCGTCGTTGCATGTTTGCAGGTCTCCGTTGGGGTGTCGTGGTCTGGGCCGCAGGGAAAGCGGGCGCTACGCGGCGCCGCGCGTTTCCACGTACAGCGCGTAGAGGGAATGACTGCTCGCCATGAAGAGGCGGTTGCGCTTGGCGCCGCCGAAGCACAGGTTGGCGCAGCGCTCGGGCAGGCGGACGTGGCCGATGGGCTTGCCCTGCGGGTTGAAGACCATCACCCCGTCGAGGTCGGCCGGATTGGCGTCGGGGGCGCCGTTGCTGCCCCAGCCGCACCACAGGTTGCCTGCCTCGTCGCACTTGATGCCGTCGATGGCGCCGGGCCCCTGCGCGTCGATGTGCGGCCGCTTGCCGGAGAGCCCGCCGTCCGGGTTCACGTCGTAGGCCCACACCATGCGCGAGGGCTGGTGGCGGGACTCCACCACGTACAGCACCTTCTCGTCGGGCGAGAAGCACAGGCCGTTGGGGCCGGCCAGGTCGTCCAGCATGACCTCCAGCCGGCCGTCGGGATCGATGCGGTAGACGGAGTGGGGGCGCTCGGGCTCGGCCTTGTCGCCTTCCCAGTGGCCGGCTATGCCGAAGTTGGGATCGGTGAACCAGATCGAGCCGTCGCTGCGGCACACGATGTCGTTGGGGGAGTTCAGCCGCTTGCCTTCGTAGCGCTCGGCCAGCACCGTGATGCTGCCGTCGTATTCGGTGCGCGTGACGCGCCGGGTGAGGTGCTCGCAGGCGAGGAGACGGCCCTGGCGGTCGCGCGCCAGGCCGTTGCTGAAGTTGGCGGGCTGGCGGAACACGCTGAACTGGCCGGTGGTCTCGTCCCAGCGCAGGATGCGGTCATTGGGTATGTCGGAAACCAGCAGGTAGCGGCCGTCGCCGAACCACACCGGACCTTCCAGCCAGCGGCCGCCCGTGGCCAGCTGCTCCACCGTACTGCTGTAGATGCGCAGCCTGGCGAAGGCCGGGTCCAGCACGCGCACCGAAGGATCGGGATAGCGCTGCTGCGGCGTGAAGGGAAACGACTGGGCGCGGGCCAGGCCCAGGGGCGCCACGGCCAGCGCGGCGCCGAGCAGCCTGCGGCGCGACCGCGACGTCGCGGCGTGTTCCAGGGATAGCACGGGCGGCATGCTTGTCTCCTCGGATGACATGGTTGCCATCTCACTTGTACGTTGTCGTATGACTTATCAGGGAAGATTACACCGGCAATCCCGCGTGCGCAATCTTTGGCCACATTCTGCGTGTTGCCCGCGGCGCGCGGCCGGTCTATGTTGACATCGACGACTGTTGGAACGGAGGCCTCTCATGCAACTCTACGAGACGATTTCCGAGCAGGCGCACGACATGCGCGTTCCCCTCTATGCCGTCACCATGGCGGTCGCGGCCCGCGCCGACACGCCGGCGCTGCTCACGCTGCACTGGCACGGTTTCGGACGCGAAACGCCGCTGCGCCTGGACGACGCGTCGCCGCCGCCCCGTTCGCTGCCGGGTTCCGCCATCCAGGTGCCGCTGCGCTGGCACGCCTTCGAGGAGCTCGACAGCATGCTGCTCGACGCCGCATGGCAGCTGGGCGCATGGGACGTCGAGCGCCAGGGCTGCGCGCCCTGGTGGCGCCTGGGCGCCTCGGCCAAGGAGGCGCTGGCGGGCCATCGGGCTTTCGGCGACTACCCCGACTGTCCGCCCGACGAGCAGGCCCTCATCGTCGACGCTCCCGACCAGCAGGACCTGCTGCGCATGGCGGCAGGCAAGGGATATGTGCGCTGGCAGTTCCGTCCGCGGGTGGGCGGCATCTGGGCGCAGCTGGACGACCCCGACGATACGGTGGACGAAGGCGGGGCACGCCAGCCGCCGTGCCCCGTGCCGCCTCAGCCCTACGACAGGCACCGGCCGGGCCGGTTGGTCTACAGGCTGGGGCGGGTGGAGCGCTTGATTCTTCCAGATTCATACTGAAACATTTAGTTTCTATTGCGGCTCTTGAAGCCGCCCCGGTCGACCCATAAATCCCATCCGCCGCCCAAGGCGGCGTGGATGCCGTTCCGCACACGCCGGCGGCACCGGATTCCTTTATGGGTGATCTGCAATCGCTTAGGAGATTGATCATGAAGATTCGTCCCCTTCACGACCGGGTTATCGTCAAGCGAATCGAACTACAGCGCACGACGGCATCCGGCATCGTGATTCCCGACTCGGCAGCCGAGAAGCCCGAGCAAGGCGAGATCATCGCCGTGGGCAACGGCAAGGTGCTGCAGGATGGCAGCGTGCGCGAACTCCAGCTCAAGGTCGGCGACCACGTGCTGTTCGGCAAGTATGCCGGCCAGACGGTCAAGGTCGATGGCGAGGAGTTGCTGGTGATGCGCGAAGAGGACGTCCTGGGCGTCATCGAGGACGCCGGCGGCCAGCTGAAGAAAGCCGCCTGATCCCGTTCCACCACGATTCCGAAGGTGAAGACCATGAGTGCGAAAGACGTCAAATTCCATGACAACGCCCGCAGCCGTGTGGTCCGGGGCGTGAACATCCTGGCCGACGCCGTCAAGGTGACGCTGGGACCGAAAGGCCGCAATGTCCTGCTCGAGCGCAGCTTCGGTGCGCCGACCATCACCAAGGATGGCGTGTCGGTGGCCAAGGAAATCGAGCTCAAGGACAAGTTCGAGAACATGGGCGCCCAGGTGGTCAAGCAGGTGGCGTCGAAGACGGCCGACGTGGCCGGCGACGGCACCACCACCGCCACCGTGCTGGCGCAGTCCATCGTGCAGGAAGGCATGAAGTACGTGGCTTCCGGCATGAACCCCATGGACCTCAAGCGCGGCATCGACCAGGCCGTGGCCGCGGTGATCGAATCGCTGCGCAAGCTCTCCAAGCCCATCTCCACCAACAAGGAGATCTCGCAGGTGGCGGCCCTGTCGGCCAACGCCGACGAGGACGTGGGCAAGATCATCGCCCAGGCCATGGAGAAGGTGGGCAAGGAAGGCGTGATCACCGTCGAGGACGGCAAGTCGCTCGAGAACGAGCTCGACGTGGTCGAGGGCATGCAGTTCGACCGCGGCTACCTGAGCCCGTACTTCATCAACGACCCGGAAAAGCAGCTGGTCTCGCTGGACGATCCGCTGGTGCTGCTGCATGACAAGAAGATCTCCAACATCCGCGATCTCCTGCCCGTGCTGGAGGCCGCCGCCAAGGCCGGCAAGCCGCTGCTGATCGTGGCCGAGGATGTCGAGGGCGAGGCCCTGGCCACGCTGGTGGTCAACGCCATGCGCGGCGTGCTCAAGGTGGTGGCCGTCAAGGCCCCGGGCTTCGGCGACCGCCGCAAGGCCATGCTGGAAGACATCGCCATCCTGACCGGCGCCACCGTGATCTCCGAAGAGACCGGCCTGCAGCTCGAGAAGGCGACGCTGCAGGAACTGGGCAGCGCCAAGCGTGTCGAGGTGCACAAGGAGAACACCATCATCGTCGGCGGCGCTGGCGAGCAGTCGCGCATCGATGCCCGCGTCAAGGCCATCCAGGCGCAGATCGAGCAGGCCACCAGCGACTATGACCGCGAGAAGCTGCAGGAGCGCGTGGCCAAGCTGGCCGGCGGCGTGGCCGTGATCAAGGTGGGCGCGGCCACCGAGGTCGAGATGAAGGAGAAGAAGGACCGCGTCGACGACGCCCTGCACGCGACCCGCGCCGCGGTCGAAGAAGGCATCGTGCCGGGTGGCGGCGTGGCGCTGCTGCGCGCCCGCAAGGCCGTGGGCGAACTGAAGGGCGCCAACGCCGACCAGGATGCCGGCATCAAGATCGTGCTGCGCGCGCTCGAGGCGCCGCTGCGCGCCATCGTGGCCAATGCGGGCGAGGAGCCCTCGGTGGTGGTGGCCAAGGTGCTCGAAGGCGAAGGCAACCATGGCTACAACGCCGCGACCGGCGAATATGGCGACCTGGTCGAGATGGGGGTGGTCGATCCCACCAAGGTGACGCGCACGGCGCTGCAGAACGCGGCGTCGATCGCGGGCCTGATCCTGACCACGGACGCCACCGTCGCCGAACTGCCCAAGGAAGAAAAGCCTGCCGCGCCCGCGCCGGCTGACATGGACTTCTGATCGGCAGTACGCAGCCGCCGGCATGCCCCGGCGGCCCGCCTCGATGTAAGGCCGGAGGCGCAAGCCATCCGGCCTTTTTGTCGGGCGCCGCATGGCGCCTGGTGCATCACGCTGCCGAAACGCCTGGATACCTCTTGGGGGTGTTCGCCCGGCATCCGGTGGCGCTATGTTCAATACATCCCAGCCCCGTCGCCATTTTCCGGACGGCGCGGCTTCCGGACCCCGCCATGCCCCATACCCACACCGATACCGATACGCCGCCATTGCCCGATCCCGCCGCCACGGCCCTGTTCCTGGACCTGGACGGCACGCTTGCCGAAATCCGCCCCGATCCCGCCCAGGTCGCCGTGCCCGGCGATACGCTGGCAACACTGGCGCGGCTGGCGCGCGCGCTGCAGGGCGCGCTTGCCGTGCTGTCGGGGCGCGCCGGCGAGGAGCTGGACCGCCTGCTGCATCCCCTGGTGCTGCCGCACGGCGCCAACCATGGCGCGGTGCGGCGCGAAGCCGGCGGCCGGGTCACGGCCCTCCCTGCGCCGGCGTCCCTGCCTGCCGTGACGGCGCAGCTGCGCGATGCCGTCGCCGGCTGGTCCGGCGTACGCCTGGAGCCCAAGCCGCATGGCGTGGCGGTCCATTACCGCCAGGCGCCGGAGCGCGCCGCCGCCGTGGACGCCCTGGTCCGCGAGATGGCCCGGGCGCACGCGCCCGACTACGCCGTGCAGCCGGGCAAGATGGTGGTGGAGCTGCGGCCTGCCGGCGCGGACAAGGGCGAGGCGTTGCGCAGCTTCATGCGCAGTCCGCCCTATGCCGGCCGCACGCCCGTCATGGTGGGCGACGACGTGACCGACGAAGCGGCATTCGCCGCGGCGCAGGATCTGGGGGGCTACGGCGTCAAGGTCGGTCCGGGCGAGACCGCCGCGCGCTGGCGCCTGGCCGACCCGGCCGCCGTGGCCGCCTGGCTGGGCCGCTGGGACAGCGGCAGCCGCGCCCGCCAGGGAGAGCAGGCATGAGCCGCCTCATCGTGGTGTCCAATCGTGTCGCGCCGCCCACGGGCTCCAAGCCCCCCGGAGGTCTGGCGGTCGGCGTGGAAGACGCGCTGCGCGCCAGCGGCGGCATATGGCTGGGCTGGAGCGGCGAGGTGGCGGCGCGCGCCGGCGCACTGCAGGAAGTGGAGCACGGCAACGTGCGCTATGCCCTGTTCCCGCTGACGCGGGCCGACTATGACCGCTACTACCGCGGGTTCGCCAACGCGGTGCTGTGGCCGGTGTTCCACTACCGCCCCGACCTGAGCGAATACCTGCGCGCCGACTACGAGGGCTACCTGCAGGTCAACCGCGCCTTCGTACGGCGGCTGCAGTCGCTGGTGCAACCCGACGACCTCATCTGGGTGCACGACTATCACCTGCTGCCGCTGGGGCAGATGTGCCGCGAGGCGGGCATGACCAACCGCATCGGTTTCTTCCTGCACATCCCGTTTCCTGCGCTCGAGGTCTACGCCACGGTGCCGCCCCATCGCTACCTGGCGCAGGCCATGTGCGCCTACGACGTGCTCGGGTTCCAGACCGAGGCGCATGCGCAGGCCTACGTCGACACGGCGGTGCGCATGCTGGGCGCCGAGCATGCCGGAGACCGCCTGCGGCTGGGAGGACGGGAAGTGCGGGTGGGCGCCTACCCCATCGGCATCGACGTGGATGACGTGCAGGCCATGTCGCGCGGCGAGCGCACCCGCAAGGTGGCGTCGCTGAAGTCCGGGCTGGCCGACCGGCGGCTCATCATCAGCGTGGACAGGCTGGACTACAGCAAGGGCATGCTGGAGCGCTTCGAGGCCTTCGCGCAGATGCTGGAGAGCCGCCCGGCCCAGCGCGGCAAGGTGTCCTTCGTGCAGATAGCGCCGTCGTCGCGCTCGGACGTGCACGGCTATCGCGAGATCCGGCGCGAGCTGGAAATGGCGGCCGGCCACATCAACGGCCGCTGGAGCGAGCTGGCGTGGACGCCGCTGCGCTACATCAACCGGCCGTTCGACCGCGCCGAGGTCATGCCGCTCATGCGGGCCTCGCAGGTGGGCTTCGTGACGCCGCTGCGCGACGGCATGAACCTGGTGGCCAAGGAATACGTGGCCGCGCAGCCCCCGGAGGACCCGGGAGTCCTGGTGCTGTCGCAGTTCGCGGGCGCGGCCGACGAGCTGCGCGACGGCGCCCTCATCGTGAACCCGTACGACATCTGGGGCATGGCCGACGCGCTGGACCAGGCGCTGCGCATGCCGCTGCGCGAGCGCCGCAACCGGCACGCCCGGCTCATGGCGCAGTTGCGGCGCAACGACCTGCGCAGCTGGAAGGACCGCTTCCTGGCCGACCTGGAGGGCGGCGCAGGCTGAGCCGCTACTGCGGCCCGAGCTTGCGGATCAGTGCGTCCAGCGCCGCCATCTCGTCGTCGGTGAGGTCGGTGAGCGGTGCGCGCACCGGGCCGCCGTCGCGGCCCACCAGCCTGGCGCCGGCCTTCACGATGGACACGGCGTACCCGGCGCGGCGGTTGCGGATGTCGAGGTAGGGCAGGAAGAAATCGTCGAGCAGCCGGCCGGTGGTGGCCGTGTCGCCCGAGGCCACGGCCTTGTAGAAGTCCATGGCCGTCCTGGGAATGAAATTGAACACGGCGGAGGAATACACCGGCACGCCCAGGGCGCGGTAGGCCTCGGCATAGACTTCGGCGGTGGGCAGGCCGCCCAGGTACGACAGGCGGTCGCCCAGCTTGCGGCGCACGCGCACCATGGCTTCGATGTCGCCCACGCCGTCCTTGAACCCGATCAGGTTGGGGCAGGCGTCCGCGAGGCGCTGCAGCGATTCGGCGCTCAGGCGCGAGTTGGCGCGGTTGTAGACGATCACGCCGATCTTCACAGAACGGCAGACCTGTTCCACGTGCGCGGCGATGCCTTCCTGGCTGGCTTCGGTGAGGTAGTGGGGCAGCAGCAGGATGCCCTTGGCGCCCTGGCGTTCGGCCTCCTGGGCGTAGGCGATGGCGGTGCGGGTGGGGCCGCCCGCGCCGGCCAGGATGGGCACGCTGTCGCGGCAGGTCTGCACGGCGGTGCGGATGATGTCGCTGTATTCGGCCGGCTCCAGCGAGAAGAACTCGCCGGTGCCGCCTGCGGCGAACAGGGCACTGGCTCCGTAGGGCGCCAGCCACTCCAGCCGTTCGGCATAGGACTTGGCCCGGAAGTTGCCGTCGGCGTCGAAATCGGTGATGGGGAAAGACAGCAGGCCGTCGGAAATGATGGCCTTGAGTTCCTGCGGGGTGGTCATGGTGCGTCCTGTTGTCGGAGGTTGTTATCAGTTATCGTACAACATTGGAAGGCGCGCCACAATCACAGCCCGGCCGCAGGGGTGCCCGCCGCAACGGCAGGCACGCGCAGGCGATTCAGGCCCGGGCCTGGCGCGCGGCGTCCGCCGCTTCGTAGGCGCGCCGGACGCGGTCGCGGCTGTTGCCCAGGTGGGTGCGCATGGCGGCCCGCGCGGCCTCGGGGTCCTGGGCCTCGATGGCCTGGTGGATGGCCTGGTGTTCGCGGTGCACCCGCTGCAGGTAGGCGGCGCGGTCGTCCTCGGCCAGCGCGGCCGAGTCGACGCGGGTGCGGGGTATCAGGGCATTGCCCAGCTGCTGCAGGATGTCGTGGTAATAGCGGTTGCCGGCAGCCTGGGCGACGCACAGGTGGAAGGCGCGGTCGGCCGGCACGGCGTCGCCCGTGCCGCGCTCGAGCCGTTGTACGAAATCGGCGAGGCAGCGGCGCATTTCCCGCAGGTGGGCCGGGGTGCGTCGCTCCGCTGCCAGCGCGGCCGCTTCGGTCTCGAGCGTGATGCGCAGTTCCAGCATGGCCATCACGTCGAGCAGGGTGAGGATGCCGGCCGTGTCGATCTGCAGGCCCGTGGGTTCGGAGGGCGAGAGCACGAACGTGCCGATGCCATGGCGCGTTTCCACCAGCCGCGCGGCCTGCAGCTGCGAGATGGCTTCGCGCACTACCGTGCGGCTCACGCCCTGCTCCGCCATGATCTCGGATTCGGTGGGCAGCTTCTGCCCGGGCAGGATCTCCCCCGCCTGTATGCGCGCGGCCAGCGCAGACACGACTTCTTCGGTCAGGCTGCGGGAGCGGCGGCGCAGGGGGGGCGGGGGGGCGGTATCCATGCGGGGATTATATTTCCGGCACGCGTCCCTGGGCGGCCGCCGACGGCGCCGCCTCGCCGCGCGTGCCGCTGGCGTCGTCCGGCAGGTCTTGCGGGGCATGTCCGCCGGCCTGGCTGCCCTGCACGGTGATGCGGTGGCTGGCAGGCGCATCCTCGCGCCGCCCGAGCTCGATCCGCAGCACGCCATGCTCCAGGGTGGCCCGCGTCTTCGCGGGATCGGGCGCGAAGGGCAGTGTCAGCGTGCGCTGGAACCGGCCATAGCTGCGCTCGGACACATGCATGGCGCCCGTGCGCCGCTGCGCCTGCGGATCGCGCTTCTCGCCGCTGATGACGAGCACGTCGCCGGAAAGGCGTACGTCCACGTCGCCCGGCTGCACGCCCGGCAGTTCCGCCGAAACGCAGAGGTCGCCGTCGTTCTCGCACAGTTCCAGCTGGGGCATGGCGACTGCCCCGAATTCACGCAGTCCGGTGCCGCCCAGCAGCGTATCGAACAGGCGGTCCATGTCGCGGTGCAGCTCGGCCAGCGGAGGCGTGGGCCAGGCGCGCGCGAGGGGGGTGGAAGAGCTTGCAGGCATGATGAGGTCCCTCCGGCTGGAGAAGAGATTGCGGGGAACGTGCCGCGCGGCAACTCCCATGCCCGCATGGCGGGCCGGACGGCGCCGGGGGGCGCAGGGTAATCCTTGCGTGGCGGGGAAGATTTTGCATGGGCCCCTCCGGGGAGCGCACGCGCAACGGCGGGCATGGCGGTTGCTGGCCGCGAGGGTCCGGCAACCACGATGGCACCCGACATGCCCATGTCCGTATCGCAGCGCGCCCAGCCCACCCAGACGACCCAGACCGCGACCGCCATGTCCGACGCGCCGCCCTGGTGGCGGCAAGCCGTGGTGTACCAGGTGTACCCGCGCTCGTACGCCGACGCCAACGGCGACGGGATAGGAGACCTGCAGGGCCTGTGCCGGCACCTGGACCACATCCGCGACCTTGGCGCCGATGCAATCTGGATCTCCCCCATCTTTCGCTCGCCCATGGCCGACGCCGGCTACGACATCAGCGACTACTGCGACATCGACCCGCTGTTCGGCAGCCTGGAGGACGCCGACCGGTTGCTGGCCGAAGCCCATGCGCGCGGCCTGCGCGTGCTGCTGGACTTCGTGCCCAACCATACGTCGGACCAGCACCCGTGGTTCAAGGAGTCGCGCTCATCGCGCAACAGTCCGTATCGCGACTGGTACATCTGGCGCGACCAGCCCAACGACTGGCGCGCGGCCCTGGGCGCGGGCAGCGCCTGGACCTGGGACGAGGCCACCGGGCAGTACTACCTGCACCTGTTCCTGCCGCAGCAGCCGGATCTCAACTGGCGCAATCCCGCCGTGGTGGAGGCCATGCACGGCGTGCTGCGGTTCTGGCTGGATCGCGGCGTGGACGGGTTTCGCATCGACGTGGCGCACTGCACCGGCAAGGACCCCGACTTCGCGGACCATCCGCGCTGCCTGGCGGGCGAGCCGCTGGCCAGCTTCAACGACCAGCCCCACAGCCACGAGGTGCTGCGCGGGATACGCCGGGTGGTCGACAGCTATCCCGACGACCGCGTGCTGGTGGGCGAGGTGAACATACGCTCCACGGCCAGCGTGGTGCGCTACTACGGCGCCGGCGACGAGCTGCACATGTCGTTCAATTTTCCTCCGCTGGACGCGCCGTGGGATCCGGTGGTGTTCCGCACTTGCGTGCGCGAGGTGGACCGGCTGATGCAGAGCGCCGACGCCTGGCCCACCTGGGTGCTGTCCAACCACGACAATCCACGCCACCGCACCCGCTACGGCGGCTCGGCGCGGCGCGCCCGGGCGGCAGCCATGCTGCTGTTGACGCTGCGCGGCACGCCGTTCCTGTTCCAGGGCGAGGAGCTGGGGCTGGAAGATGCCGTGATCACCCCGGAGACCGCCGTGGATCCGGGCGGCCGCGACGGCTGCCGGGCCCCGCTGCCCTGGACGCGCGAGCCGCCGCACGGCTGGGAGGGCCGGCCTACCTGGCTGCCCTTTCCGCCTCGTGCCGGTGAACAGTCGGTGGCGGCACAGCTGGAGGATCCGGACTCGATGCTGCACCTGTACCGCCGGCTGATCGCCGCCCGTCGCCGCAGCGCTGCGCTGCGGGTGGGGTCGTGGGAGGAGTTGCCTTCTCCGCCCGAGGTGCTGGTGTACCGCCGCCGCCTGGGCGATGACATCCGGGTGGTGTGCGTGAACTTCGCCGACCGTCCGCTGCCGGTGACGCTGCGGGGCCAGTGGGAGGTGGAGCTGGCGACAAGCGCGGACGCCGTGGCGGGCGCGGCCTTCGGCGGCATGGCCGAACCCGAGAGCGGCATGCTGCTGCGACCCAAGGGAGCTTGATCATGGCAGACGAGTGGTATCGCAACGCGGTCATCTACCAGGCCGATCCGGCCACCTTCCAGGACAGCGACGGCGACGGCATGGGCGACCTGCGCGGGGTCATGCAGCGGCTGCCCTATCTGCGCGGCCTGGGCGTCACGTGCCTGTGGCTCACGCCGTTCTATCGCTCGCCGTTTCGCGACGGCGGCTACGACGTCTCCGACTACCTGAGCGTGGACCCGCGCTACGGCTCGCTGGCCGACATGGCGGAGCTGCTGGAGGCCGCCGACCGGCATGGCATCCGCGTGATGATAGACCTGGTGGTGCAGCACACTTCCGACCAGCATCCGTGGTTCCAGGAGGCGCGGCGCAGCCGCAGCTCGCCCTACCGCGACTACTACGTGTGGGCCGACACGGACGACGAGCCCACCGAGGTGAAGCCCATCTTCCCGACGGTGGAGGACGGCGTCTGGGCCTGGGACGAGGAGGCCGGCCAATACTACCGCCACACGTTCTATCGCCACGAGCCCGACCTCAACCTGGCCAACCCGCGCGTGCGCGAGGAGGTCGAGCGCATCATGGGGTTCTGGCTGCGCCTGGGCGTGGCGGGCTTCCGCGTGGATGCCGCCTCGCACATGATCGAGCGCTCGCGCGCCGCCGACTCGCGCGACAACGGCTTCTGGCTGCTGGACAGCCTGCGGCGGCACCTCAATTCGCGGCGCGCCGACGCCGTGCTGTTCGGCGAAGTGGACGTGCCGCCGCACGAGTATGCCGATTATTTCGGCGACGGCCGGCGCCTCTCGCTGGTGTCGAACTTCTGGCTCAACAATCACCTGTACCTCGCGCTGGCCCGGTGCAGCGCCGAGCCGCTGGCGCGCGCCCTGCGCGAGCAGCCCTGCGCGCCGGCGGGGGCGCAGTACGCCGTGTGGGTCCGCAACCACGATGAACTGGACCTGGAGCGCCTGACCGAGGACGAGCGCAAGGAAGTGATGGACGCCTTCGCGCCCGATCCGGACATGCGCATCTACGGACGCGGCATCCGGCGCCGGCTGCCGCCCATGCTGGAGGGCAACCACGAGCGCGTGGCCCTCACGCATGCGGTGGTGATGTCGCTGCCAGGGGTGGCGATCCTGCGCTATGGCGACGAGCTGGGCATGGGCGACGACCTGAACCTGCCCGAGCGCCATGCCGTGCGCACCGCGATGCAATGGTCGGACGAGCACAACGCCGGGTTCTCGGGCGCAGCGCCGGAACGGCTGGACGTGCCGCTGATTCGCGGCGGCCCCTATGGCTACGAGGCGGTCAATGCCTACCGGCAGTCGCTGGAGCATGACTCGCTGCTGGCGCGCGTGGGCCGCATGGCGCGCGCCAGGCTGGGGTTGCGGGCCATGGGCAGCGGTCGCTATCGTGTGCTGGACGTCGGCAATCCGGCGGTGCTGGCGGTGCTGCACCTCGCGGACGACGAGGACGAGATGGTGCTTGCCGTGGCCAATCTGTCGGACGAGCCGGTGCGGGTGCACGTGCCCGAGGTGCCGCTGGAGTCCCTGGTGGACGTGCTGATCGACGGGGCCTACGACCGCGGCGACGAGCACCCTGCACGGCTGTCGCTGCATGCCTACGGGTACCGCTGGCTGCGCCATCGCCGCCACATGATCGAATGAACCGGGAGACCAGTATGGAAGAAGAAGGCATAGGCAAGCGTGTATGGGTGATCGCGGAGGGCTACCTGCCGCCGTCCAGCACGGGAACCACGCGCCAGCTCGCCAGCCACGAGACGGCGTGCATGCTCAACACCGGCCCGCGCGATGCCCAGGTGGAGGTGACCATCTACTACGCGGACCGCGATCCCGTCGGGCCCTACCGCGTGACCGTGCCGGCGCGCCGCACGCTGCACCTGCGCTTCAACGACCTGCAGTCGCCGCAGCCCATTCCCGTGGACACGGATTTCGCCAGCGTGTTCCGTTCCGACGTGCCCATCGTGGTGCAGCACACCCGGCTCGATTCGCGCCAGGCCGAGCTGGCGCTCATGACGACCACCGCCTACGCGGCAGACTGAGCCGCGTCCTGCGCAGCGCGCAGGTGCGCGCAGAAGGTGGCGGGGTCGGTATTCGTGCCGCACAGCAGCACGCCCACGCGCCGGCCCGCCAGGTCGGCGGCCAGCGGCCCCGCCAGCGCCGCGGTGGCCGTGGCGCCAGCAGGCTCGACCGCCAGCTTGAGCTGGTCGAACAGCAGGCGCATGGCGGCGCGTATCGCGTCGTCCGACACCCGCACCAGGCGGTCCACGTGCTGGCGGCACAGCGCGTAGCTGTAGGCCTCGGTGTGCGGCGCCATCAGGCTGTCGGCAATCGACTGCATGGCCCCCATCCTGACCGGCCCGCCCGATTCGAAGCTGCGGTGCATGGCGTCGGCGCCTTCGGGCTCCACGCCGATCACCTGGCAAGAGGGCGACATGGCCTTCACCGCGGTGGCCACCCCGGCCATGAGGCCCCCGCCGCCGATGGGCACGATCACGGCATCCAGGCTGCCGGCCTGTGTGAGCCATTCGTAGCCCAGCGTGGCGGTGCCCAGCACGGTGCGATAGCCGTTGAACGGATGCACGAAACAGCGGCCTTCCTCGGTCTCGATGCGGCGCACCGTCTCGAAGGCGGCCTGGCCGTTCTCGGCCAGCACCACCTCGGCGCCATATTCGCGGCATAGCGCCACCCGGGCCGGGCTCGCGGTTCTGATCATCACCACCTTGGCCGGCACCTGCAGCCGCATGGCCGCGTAGGCCACGGCCACCGCGTGGTTGCCGGCCGACACGCAGGTCACGCCGGCGGCCCGCCGGGCCGGCTCCAGGGCCAGGATGTTGGAGAAGGCGCCACGCGCCTTGAAGGTGCCGCTGGCCTGCAGCAGTTCGAACTTGAAGCACACGCTGGTGCCCGCCAACGGCGCGAAATCGTCCTTCTCGAGGATGGGGGTGGTGCGCACCCACTGCGCCAGCGCGGCATGCTGGGCCGCGATGGCGGGCAGGTCGGGGATGGGTTCGGCAGCGTGCGATGCTTGCATGGAGGCTCCTCGGTATTTCGGTCGGCGCAGGGTCCGGCCCGCGGCCTGGGTCAGCCCACAGCCCTAGGCGGGCGCCGCGCAGCAGCTGCGCTGCAGGAGGTAGTCGCGCACTTCGGCGGGCTGCCCGGCGAACAGGATGCGGTCGGCCTTCTCCCTGCGCTGGTAATCGTAGAGCGGATCGTAGTATTCGCTCAGCAGCGCGGCGATCCAGTCCCGGTGCAGCGCCACGTCGCCCGTGGCCGCCTGGCGGTCCAGGGCCGCCTGCATCACGGCGCGCAGCCGCGCATGGCGTTCCCCGCCCAGGCGGCGGGCGATGCGGTCCAGGCTCTGCAGCAGGTGCGTACCGAATTGGGCCAGCCCTTCCTCTGCGCCGTGCAGGGCGGTGAATTCGGCGCACAGGTCGGTCACGTAGTCGCGCAGGATGCGCTCCACCCGGTTGGCGTGCGAATCTTCGAGCCAGACCATGGGCGCGCGCTGCATGGCTGCATACAGGTTGGGCGGAACCGCGCGGCTGCCCACCATGCGGCCTTCATCCTCGATCACGAAATCATGCAGGCCGGCCGCGCGCTTGCGCAGCAGGTCGATCGCCACCGCATTCTCGAACCCGATCTGCGGCGGCTGGGGGAGGGCGTGTCGGCCGAAGCTCGAGCCGCGATGGTGGGCGTGGTGTTCGAGATCCAGCGCATTGGGCAGCGCGGCGAGCAGCTCGGTCTTGCCGGTGCCGGTGAGTCCGCCCAGCACCAGGTAGCGGCATTCGTTCAGCGCCGCTTCCAGGGTATCGATCAGGAACGTGCGCAGGGCCTTGTAGCCCCCTTCCACGCGCGGGTAGTCGATGCCGGCGTCCTCGCGCAGCCATTGCTGCGCGATCTGCGAACGCAGGCCGCCGCGGAAACAATAGAGCGCGCCGTCGGGGTGCTTGCGCGCGAACGCCGCCCACGCCGCGACACGGGCCGCCCGCACCTCGCCCGACACCAGCCGGTGTCCCAGCGCGACGGCGGCTTCCGGACCCTCCCGCGTATAGCAGATGCCGACGCGATGGCGCTCGGCGTCGTCCATCAGCGGCAGGTTCACGGCTGCGGGAAAGGCGCCCTTGGCGAATTCGATGGGCGCCCGTACGTCGAAAAGCGGCGTGGAATGCAGGAAGAGTGCGTGGTATTCGGAGATCGTCTGTGCCATAGGCCCCGGGAGTCGGCGCGGGCGCGGCCGCCCGCCGAATGCCGGCGGCGGTCGCCCGGGGCAGATTTTAGGCCGAGTCGCCCACGGAGCCGGACGGCCCCGCCGGCGGCATCATTGTGCCGGCCGCTGTTGCTGCTGCATCATGGCGACCAGCCGCTGCTGCAGTTCGGGATCTTCCTGGACGGCGCGGCTGATGTCGTTGAACTCGTCCACTGTCATGCCGTCGGCATTGACGGCCTGCACCATTTTCTCGTCGGCTTCCTTCAGCAGGCTCTCGCGCGCGTTGTCGTCGGGCGCAGCCTGCACCTTCGGGCGGTACTCGTCGGCCACGACGGCCACTTTCTGCGAGGCGCCGACATATTTCTGCAGCTGGGCCTCGCTGGGCTCGGTGCGTTGCGGCACCGTGGACTGGGACGGCGCGGCATTCTGGGCCAGGGCCGGGGTGCCGGCAAGTCCGAAGGCCAGGGCGGCCGCAGCCAGGAAAGCTTGGGTGGATCGCTGCATGGAGGCGCTCCTTCTGTCGTGTTGCTAGGCCATCCATGGTGACAAGACCCCCGGGGGGGGTTCAAGTTTCGCGATGTATGTGGCTGTGTCGGCAGGCCACTCCCAGCGCGGCTCGTAGCATCTTGACGCTCTACGCCCGGCACCGCAACGCCTGCTTGCAACTCCGGGATCAGGCCGCGTCCGGGTCGGCTGCCTGGCGGGCTTCGCGCTCCAGCAGGGCGCGCTTGCGCGCGATGCCCCAGCGGTAGCCGGACAGCTCGCCGCCCAGCCGCACGACCCGGTGGCACGGAATGGCCACGGCCAGGGGATTCGCGCCGCAGGCCTGCGCCACGGCGCGCACCGCGCGCGGCAGGCCGATGCGGCGGGCCAGCTCGGTGTAGCTGACGGTCTGGCCTGCGGGGATCTCGCGCAGGGCCTGCCACACGCGTTCCTGGAAGGCCGTGCCGCGCACGTCCAGCGGCAGGTCCAGGCCGCGCGCCGGCATCTCGACCAGCCCCACCACCTGGGCCACGAGGCGCTCGTAGGCCGCGTCGCCGCCAAGCAGCCGCGCGCGCGGGAAGCGGTCCTGCAGGTCTTGTACCAGGGCTTCCGGATCGTCGCCCAGCAGGATGGCGCATACGCCGCGCGGACTCTGCGCCACCAGGATGGCGCCCAGGCTGCACTGGCCGACGGCGAAGCGGATCTCCGTGTCGGGCGCGCCGGCGCGATATTCGCGCGGGCGCATGCCCAGCACGGCGTCCGCATGGGCATAGGCCCGGCTGCCGGACCCGTACCCTGCCTGGTAGATGGCGTCGGTGACCGAGCCGTGGGGGCTGCCCAGGGCGTCGCGCAGGCGCCGCCCGCGGTGCGCTGCCGCGTAGCCGCGCGGGGTGAGGCCGGTGACCGATTTGAATACGCGATGCAGGTGATAGGGGCTCAGGCCCGCCCGCGCCGCCAGCTCCCTGAGGTCGGGCGGGTTCTCGGCGCGCTCGATTTCCCGGCACAGTTCGGCCACCAGCGCTGCCTGGCGGCGGGCCGCAGTGCTGCGGTCCGCGGCGGCCCGCCGGCTGGGCCGGTAGCCGGCGGCCTCGGCTTGCTGCGGTGTATCGAAGAACTCCACGTTTTCGGGGCGGGGCAGGCGTGCCGCGCTGCTCGGCGCGGCATACACCCCGGTGGTCTTCACGGCATAGACGAACCGGCCGTCGGCAGCCGGGTCGCGCGCCTGCACGGCGGCCCAGCGCGGGTCTTGTTCGGGAGACGAAGGGGAAGCGGTCATGGCGGCGCTCTCGACAGGGACATTGCGCTCGACTGTAGTCGGCCCCGGCGCGGGCTGCATCCCGCTGCTTGCGGTCGAATTCCGCGCACTCATCGGCCTGCCCGCCGGAACGTGATGTTCAGGCGCCGCCGGCCCACGACGGGATGCTCGGCCTGCGCCACCGGCAGCACGCCGTGGTAGCGCAGCCGGTCCGTGCCGCCCCAGACCGCCACGTCGCCATGGAACAGGGGTATCCGCAGAGCGGGATCGGTGCGGCGCATGCCGCCGAACAGGAACACCGCCGGGATGCCCAGCGACACCGACACGATGGGATGCGCCAGGTCGCATTCGTTGCGGTCCTGGTGCAGCGACATGCGGGCGCCGGGCGCATAGTCGTTGACGAGGCAGGCGTCGGGCACGAAGCCCGGGAAGCCCGCCTCGGCTGCCGCGGCGCGGGCGAGGTCCAGCAGCACCGGAGGAATGGCGGGCCAGGGCCGGCCGGTGGCGGGATCCTCACGGGTATAGCGGTAGCCCGCGGGCCCGGAGGTCCAGCCCAGCGTGCCGCAATTGCTCAGCGCCACCGACATGGTATGGCCGCCTGGCGTCTGCATGCGGCGCGGCGGGGCCGCCCGCTGTACCGCATCCAGCGCCGCCAGCAGGGCGGCGGCCTGGGGCAGGGCATGGCCGCGCAGCACGCAGGATTGCGGGCCCAGCGCCACGCGCTGTCCTGCGTCGGGGGCCTCGAACCAGTCGTCGAAAAGCATGGCAGGAAAGCGTAGCAGCCTCAGTGCGCCAGCACCAGCAGCCGGCCGGGCAGGCGCGGATGCGGCAGCACGTCGGCCTCGATGCCGTAGGTGCGGCGCAGCAGCTCCGGGGTGAGCACGGCTTGCGGAGGGCCTTCGGCCACGGCGCCGCCTTCGGCCAGCAGCAGCAGGCGGTCGCACCAGCGCGCGGCCAGGTTGACGTCGTGCACGATCACCAGCACGCCCAGCGCCTGGGCATGCGCCAGCTGCCACGCCGTATCCATCAGGTCGAGCTGGTGGCGCGGATCGAGGTTGGAGATCGGTTCGTCCAGCAGCAGGTAGCGGGGCGTGTCGGTTGCCGGGCTCGCGTGGCATTGCGCCAGCACGCGGGCGAACTGCACGCGCTGCTGCTCGCCGCCTGAAAGCTCGGGGTAGCGGCGCTGCGCCAGGTGGCCCACGCCGGCGCGGGCCAGCGCGTGCTCCACCAGAGCCTCCACCTGCGCCGGCGGCAGTTCGGGAAATGGATATGTGCCCATGGCCACCACCTCGTGCACGGCCAGGTCGAACGACAGCGAGGGCTTCTGCGGCAGCACGGCGCGTCGGCGCGCCTGCTGGCGCGGAGCAAGGCGCTCCAGGTCGGCGCCGTCCAGCGCGATGCGGCCGGCGTCCGGACGCAGCTCGCCGGCCAGGGCCGCGAGCAGCGTGGACTTGCCGGCGCCGTTGGCGCCCAGCAGGCCCAGCACCTCGCCGGGCCGCACGCTGAGCGAGACGTCCGACAGCACGGCGACGCCGCCGCGCGAGAGCGTGAGATGCTCTGCGTGCAGGCCGTTCATGCACGCCGCCCGCGCGCCAGGAGCCAGAGGAAGAAGGGGCCGCCGACCAGGCTGGTGACGAGCCCGATCGGCAGCTCCGCGGGGATCACCACCACGCGCGCCAGCCAGTCGGCCAGCACCAGGGCCAGCGCACCGGCCAGCATCGAGGCCGGCAACAGCCAGCGGTGGTCGGCGCCCAGGCTCATGCGCACCAGGTGCGGCACGACCAGGCCCACGAAGCCGATGCCGCCGGTGGCTGCCACCAGCGGGCCCACGATGAGGGCGGTGGCCAGCACCAGCCGGCGCCGCACGCTGCGCAGCGCGAAGCCGAGGTGCAGGGCTTCGCGCTCGCCCAGCAGCAGGGCGTTGAGCACGCGCCACTGGCTGGCCAGCCAGATCGACCACAGCAGGGTCCAGGGCCCGAGGAAGGCCAGCAGGGGCCAGCTGGCGCCTGCCAGGCTGCCCATGCTCCAGAAGGTCAGGTCGCGCAGCTGTGCGTCGGACGCCATGAAGGTGAGCAGGCCGATCAGGCTGCCCGCCACGGTGTTGATGGCGATGCCTGCCAGCAGCAGCCCCGCCACGCCCGGCACGCGGCGGCCGAGCGCATAGGCGCAGGCGGTGGCCAGCAGGCTGCCGATGAAGGCGGCGGGCGCCGTCAGGGCGAAGCCGCCCCGGGTGAGCACGATCGCGCACACTGCGCCCAGTGCGCCGCCGGCGGAGATGCCCACCAGTCCGGGTTCGGCCAGGGGGTTGCGGAACAGGGCCTGCATGGCCGCGCCGCAGATGGCCAGCGCGGCGCCGGCGCACAGCGCGAACAGCACCCGCGGCAGGCGGATGTCGAGCAGCACGCTGCGCCAGAGCGCGTCGTCGGGCCCATTGCCTGCCGTCCACAGCAGCCGCGGCAGCTCGGCCGGCGGGATGCGCACGGCGCCGCTGCCCGCGGCCAGCAGCGCCGCCAGCAGCAGCACGGCCGCCAGCGCGGCCAGCACCGTGGCGGGCAGCGTGCGGCTACGCGGGCGTGCGGCGTGGGCCCGGGCTGGCAACACAAGCGGTCTCCTTCAGGGTTCGGATGGCCTGGGGCAGCCGTGGTCCGGTGCCCAGGGCAAGCAGGTCGTCCATGACCACGATGCAGTCATGGGCGCCGGCGGGGGTGGCGGCCAGCCCCGGCATGGCGCGCAGCGCGTCCATGCCCCCGGAGGCCTCCAGCGAGGTCCGCGTGATGACGATGACCTCGGGGGCCAGGCCGGCCAGCGCCTCGGCAGAGACCGGCTTGTAGCCCTGCTGCCCGTCCAGCACGTTGCGCAGCCCCGCCAGTTCGAGCACCAGGCCGGCAGCCGTGCCGGCGCCCGCACCCTGCAGCGTGCCGGTGCGGTTCATGAGCAGCATGGCGCGCGCGTTCGAGGCGGGCAGCGCCCGGGCGGCATCCAGGTCGCGCATCACCGTATCGCTCAGCGCCCGGCCGGCGGCCTCGGCGCCGAGGGCCCGCGCCACCTGCGCGATGCGGGTCTGCAGCGACTGCACCGAAGGCTGGTCGGAAACGGTTTCCACCCGCACGCCGGCCTTGCCCAGCTTGCGCAGCGTTTCCGGCGGCCCCGCCTGCTCGGAAGCCAGCACCAGGTCGGGCCGCAGCGCCAGCACGCCTTCCACCGGCACCGCGCGGTAATAGCCCACCCGCGGCAGCCGCGTGGCCGCCTCCGGATACAGGCTGGAGAGATCGTCGCCCACCAGGCGGCTGCCCTCATCCAGGGCATACACGATCTCGGTGACGCTGCCGCCCAGCGTGACCACGCGGCTCTGCGCCGACGCCGCGCCGTGCCAGGCCGCGCAGGCGGACAGGAAGAAGGCCAGCAGGTACTTCATGACGCTCCTTGGTTGCGGTGTCCGTTGCCGGGCCGGCACGCTCAGGCCGCCAGGGGCCGGGAGCAGAAGCCGGCGAGCAGTTCGCGCCAGGCGGGCAGTTCGGGCCTGCCGGGCTTGCGCGCGCCGAAGAACTGCACGATGAGCTCGCCCGTGCCGGCATAGAGCTCCAGCGACGTGACCCAGCCGTCGCGCGTGGGCTTGCTGACCACCCAGGCCGAGGCGATGGCCTCGGTGTTCAGGTGCAGGTTGAATTTCGGGTCCAGCACATTGAACCACGGCCCGGTTCGGCGCAGCGCGTGCACCGGACCCGTATGGATCTGGATCATGCCGCGGTTGCCCACGAAACACATGATGGGCAGCGCGGTCTGCGCGGCAGCCTGCAGCATGCGTTCGGCGACGTCGCGCTCCACGGGCTGCGCCAGGTCCGGTCCGGCCGCATGCAGCGCCGCCAGCCGCGAGATGCCGAACTTGCGCAGCAGCGGGAAGAACTCGTGCGTGTCCTCCATCGTCAGCCAGGCGGCGCGCCAGGCGGCCGGGTCTTCGACTGCCTGGGCTGCGTCGTCGGGCGGGTAGGCCTCGGCCGCCGGCCAGTAGGGGTCGCCCGCATGGCGTGTCACCAGCGCATCGTAGGCGGCGGCATCGGTGGCGTCGGTGCGGTAGACCTTGTGCACGGCCACGCCGGCGGCGTCGAAGAACTGCAGGCTGTGCCGCCCGTCCTGTTCCACCGCCCAGGCGCTGTGCCAGTGGCCGAAGAACACCCGCAGGTCGATGTCGGGGCCGAGCACCAGGCCTACGGGCCCTTCGGCCTGGATGTCTTCGTAGCGGCCATGGCGCTCGTGCACGCACCAGTCGTTGCGCGTCAGCGCCATCACTGCGCCCAGCGCGCCCAGGCCCCGGAAGATCTCCTGCGGCGTGCCGTGCAGCGCGGTGGCCTTCAGGCCGCCGCATTGGGCGGCCACCCACTGGGCTTCGGAAACCCCCAGCGCCTGGGCCAGGTTGCGAGCGCGTCCGCCGGGCTGGCTGGCAACCAGTTCGTCATGGCGGGCCCGCAGTCGTGCGGCCAGCTCGGCGTAGGTCGGTTCGGTCATGCGTCGTTCTCCCGTATGCGGCGGCGCGCCGGCGTGCACCGTGCGCGCCGGAAATCAGTATTGATAGGTCAACGATACCCGCACGCTGCGGCCCGGTTCCGTGTACCAGTCTACCGGGTGCGGCAGCGCCTGGGGGCCGGCGGTCCGCACGTTCAGCGCGTTCCAGTATTTCTTGTCGAACAGGTTGTATATCCCGGCCTGGATCTTCAGGCCGCGGACGGCGGCGGGGCGCCAGTAGCCGCTCAGGTCCACCACGCCATAGCCCGGCGCCTTGAAGTCTGCATACGGTGCGTCGCCGGATGCCTCGGGATACTCGACCTCGCTGCGCCGCAGGGCCGTCGTCAGCTGGGCATCCGCCCCCCAGCGCTCGCGCGCATAGCCCAGGCCCACGATGGCCTTGAGCGGCGCGACCGAGTTCAGGTGCTGGCCGGTGTCCTGGTCCTTGCCCACGGCCCAGGCCAGGCCGGCCCAGGTGCGCCAGCCGCGCGCGAAGCGCCAGTGCGCCGAGGCCTCCGCGCCGTAGATGCGCACGCGCGCCCGGTTCACCGCGCCGGTGACGCCCAGCGGGTAGGCGGTTTCCCATCCGGCCTGCCACTGCGGCGAATCGGGCGAGACGGGCACGTCGGAATCGATGAAGTCGCGATAGCGGTTGTCGAAGAACGCGAGCTTCCCGCCGAGGTCTTCGCTGCCCATCCGCGCGCCCAGTTCCCAGCCGCGGCTGGTCTCGGGCTTGAGGTGAGGATTGCCCATGCGCAGGTAGGTGCCCGGGCTGCCGTAGTTGGTGTAGAGCTCCGTTGCGCTGGGTGCCCTGAAGCCGTAGCCATACTGGGCATAGAGCGACACCTGCTCGCTGGCCCGCCAGCTGGCCAGCAGGCGCGGCGAGAAGCGGCCGGCGCTGGATTCCTCCGGCAGCTCGCCGGCATTGGGGTTGTGCAGGTAGGCGTCCGAACCCTGGGGCCGCTGGCTGTAGTGGTCGTAGCGCAGCGAGGGCGTGAGCACGTAGCGCTCGCCGTGCAGGCCGATTTCGTCCTGCACCCACAAGGCCCACTGGCTGCCCTTGACCCGCGGCATGTCGGCCTGGTTGGTGTGCAGCATGTCGCAGGCGCGCGGGCCGAAGGGCGCGGGCATGCCTGCGGGCAGGTCGGGGCAGTTGTCGTAGCCGCCCGAGTATTGCTCGGTGCGGTTGCCGGTCCATTCGGCGCCCACGGTCCAGCGTTGCGACACAACGCCGTCGAAGCGGCGCGAGGCCTCGGCCTGGGCGCCGAACAGCGATTCCTGGATGGTGTTGTCGCGGCCGTAGGCGCCGCTGGGATAGCCATAGCGGAAGATGTCGCCGGGAATGATGGCCGCGCGCGAGTCCACCGTACGCCATGCGTCCATGCCTTCGCCCAGGCGCAGGCGCTGCCAATAGACCTGCATGCGGGCGGTGTCGAGCAGTCCGCCTGCGCCGGCTGCGTCGTAGCGGTAGTCGAGCGACACGCGTTCGCGCCGCGACTGTTCGAACGCATCGTTGCCGCCCACCGCATAGCTGGTGCCGGGGCCCTGTTGATACTTGGCGTCGCGGTCTTCTTCGCGCTTGAAGTATTCGCCGGTAAGGCCCAGCCGGTGGCCGCCGTCGAAGCGCTGCTGCAGCTTGAATAGGAAATTGCGCTGCGTATAGGCCATGGGGTCGGGCTTGCTGCGCTGCGTCCCGTATCCCCCGGCATCGGCGCCGTTGTCGAGTTCGTGGCCGCGGCGCAGGCCGGCCTGCAGCAGCCAGAGCGTATCCTCGGCCAGACGGCCGGCCAGCGCCACGTTGCCGCCGCGGCTGGTGTCGGCCGAATCGTAGCTGCCCTTGAGCAGCGCCCCGAATTCGCGGTCGGCCGGGAGCAGGTCTTCCGGGGCCAGTGTGTGCAGCTCGGCGGCGCCGCCCATGGCGCCGGATCCCACGGTGGTGGAATCGCTGCCGCGCACGATATCCAGCCTGGACAGCGAGTCGAAGTCCACCGCGCCCACGCCGCCCTGCACGCCGCGCGCGCCATCGTCGAGCCAGGGCAGCCGGATGCCGTCGATGCGCGTGGCCACGCGGTCGCGGTCCAGGCCGCGCAGGTTCAGGCTGCCGTTGTCGCGGTTGAAATTCACGCCGGGGTCCACGCGGTTGCCCAGGTCGGTCCAGTCGCGTACCTGGCGCGCATCGAGTTCGGCCCGCGTGGTGCGGCTGGCCCACGCGGGGTCGCTGCGCAGTGCGTCGGCCTGTACGCTGACCGGCGGCAGCTGGGTCACCGGCTCGTCGACGGCCGACAGCACATACGCGCCGCGGGCTTGCGGCCGGGCCTGCATGCCCGTGCCGGCCAGCAGCTGGCGCAGGGCCGATTCGGGATCGTGGCGGCCGGCCAGGCCAGGGCTCTGGCGCCCACGCACGGCCTCGGGCGCATACAACACCGTTACGCCGGCCTGGCCGGCGAAGCGCGCGAGCGCCGCGGCCAGGTCGCCCGGCGGGATGGCGTACTCGCGTGCCGCCGGCGCGGCCGTGGCGGCGGGGGTCTGGGCAGCCGCGTTTGCGGCGGCGATGCCCGTCAGTGCGGCGGCCAGCAGGGTGCCGGCCATGCGATGGTGGCGATGCCTGCGGGCGGCGGGCGCGGGAGGGAAGTGCTCGGGTGCCATGGCGTTCCTTTCCGGTGCGGCGGGTGGCGGGTCTGGGAAGGCAGGCGGACTGCCCATGCTTTCCCTGACCCGCGACGCGTGCGATCCGGACAGGAATGGCGCAGGTTTTTTGTAACGGGCGTGCTCATGCCCGGGCGGCGGGCACGAGATGGACGAAGTAAGGGGTGTAGCTGCGCATGCGTACCGGCAGCAGCGCCGGCAGCGCCTGCAGTGCGCCATCGATGTTGTCGAGCTGGAAGGTGCCCGACAGGCGCAGCCCGCCCACGGCAGGGTCGCACCTCAGCATGCCGTGGCGGTATCGCGCCAGTTCGGCGATGAACGCGTCCAGGCGCATGTCCCGGGCGTGCAGCACGCCGCGGGTCCAGTCGAGGCGCAGCGGATCGGCCGTGTTCGGCGCCGACACGGCCTGCCGGTCGAACATCGCATGCTGGCCGGTCGCGAGCCGCAGCGCGCGCTGCGGAGCCTGCAGGGGGGTGAGCCAGGTCTCGCCGCTGGTCACGTCCACCTCGCAACCGTCGGGGTGCAGCTGCGCGCCATATGCCACGGGCCCTTCCGATTGCACCAGGCCGAACGGCGTGTGCAGCGCCAGCGGCACCCCGGGCTGCGCGGCGCCGTGCACGTAGATCTCGCCCTCGTGCAGGCGCAATGTGCGCATGGCGGCAGACACGGCGGCGTCCAGGCGGGTGGCCGTATTCAGCAGCACGCGCGAGCCGTCGGCCAGCATCACCTCGCGGCGCTCGCCAACGGCGGTACGGTGATCGGCAAGCCCCCCGCCGTTTTCGCGCGCCGCCACCCAGAGGGCCGGTGGCATGACGGCCAGTCCCAGGAATGCCTTGAGGGCCTTGCGCCGCGCGTTGCCGGGGCGCTGCAGCGCGGCCATGCCCAGCGTTGGCGGGATGGCGCCGAAGGCCTGGCGCACGGCCTGGGCGCGCTGCCAGGCGCGTTCGTGCTCGCCGCTGCGGGCGCGCCAGCGCTCGCATGCCTGCAGGTCGGCGGCCGTGGCATGCGCCGAATCCAGGCGCAGCAGCCAGCGTGCGGCCTCGCGCGCCACCCGCCGGTCCAGTGGGGTGGCCCCCTCGGTGGCGTCTAGCTCGCCAGGATGCACTGTTCGTAGCCCTGGATGATATAGCGCTGCACCGTGCGCACCGATACGCCCAGCGCCTGCGCAATCTCGGCGTGGCTGCGCTGCTCGAGCTGCAGCATGAGGAACGCGCGCCGTACCCGGGGTGCCAGGCCCTGCAGCGCTTCGTCGATCCGGTGCAGGGCTTCCAGGATCATCAGCCGCTGTTCAGGCGGCGGTGCCTGGGGCTGGGGCAAGGCGGCCAGCGCTTCCTCGTAGGCCTGCTCCAGCGAGCGGCGGCGATAGTGGTTGAGCAGCAGCCTGCGCGCGATGGTGGTGAGGTAGGCCCGGGGTTCGCGTACGGCCGCCAGTTCGGCGCGATGCCTCAGCACCCGCACGAACGTGTCGTGCGCCAGATCGGCGGCATCGCAGGCATTGTCGAGCTTGCGGCGCAGCCACAATGCCAGCCAGCCGTGATGGTCGCGATACAGCCCCTGCACGGCATCGTGCGGCGCGGGTGGGGAAGTGGACACGGCGTCATGAAAGTTAATGAGAACGAATCGCATTCTAGGTATTGTCGGGCATGTCTGCAACCTGGCGACCCGAGCGGCGCCCGCAACAGGTGACCCGATCCCCCGGGCCGCGCCTGCATGGGCGCGCACCATGAAAAATGCCCGGCCATGGGCCGGGCACGTTTTCTTCGGGGCGGCCCTGAGGCCGCCCTGAGCAGGGGTGTCAGTCTTCGACGAACGTTTCTTCCCGCCTCTTGCGGATCGACGGCAGGGCTACGATGACCACCAGGAACACGGTCACGCCCAGCAGCGAGGCCGACAGCGGGCGCTCGACGAAGGTGCCGTAGTCGCCGCGCGAGAGCAGCAGGGCGCGGCGGAAGTTCTCCTCCATCATGGGGCCCAACACCAGGCCCAGCAGCAGCGGGGCGCCCTCGCACTTGAGCTTGGACCACACGTAGCCGATGATCCCGAAGACCGCCATGACGTACAGGTCGAAGACGTTGTAGTTCAGCGAATACACGCCGATCGAGCAGAACACCAGGATGGCCGGGAACAGGATGCGGTAGGGCACCTTCAGCAGCTTGACCCATACCCCCACCAGCGGCAGGTTCAGCACCACCAGCATCAGGTTGCCGATCCACATCGAGGCGATCAGGCCCCAGAAGAGCTCGGGGTGGCTCGTCATGACCTGCGGGCCGGGCTGGATGTTGTGGATGGTCATGGCGCCGACCATCAGGGCCATCACGGCGTTGCCCGGGATGCCCAGGGTCAGCAGCGGGATGAAGGAGGTCTGCGCCCCGGCGTTGTTGGCCGACTCGGGGCCGGCCAGGCCGGCGGGGTGGCCCTTGCCGAAGCGCTCGGGGTTCTTCGAGAGCTTCTTCTCCAGGGTGTAGGAGGCAAAGGCCGAGAGCACCGAACCGCCGCCGGGCAGGATGCCCAGGGCCGAGCCCAGCGCGGTGCCGCGCACGATGGCCGGCGCGGCCTCGCGGATCTCCTGCCTGTTGGGGTAGAGCGAGCCGACCTTGTCGGTGAGCTCGGGGCGCTGGTCCTTGAGCTCGAGGTTGGCCATGATTTCCGACAGGCCGAACACGCCCATGGCGACGATGGCGAAGTCGATGCCGTCCTGCAGTTCGGGGATGCCGAAGTCGTAGCGCGCGACGCCGGAGTTGACGTCGGTGCCGACCATGCCCAGCAGCAGTCCGAGCAGGATCATGCAGATGGCCTTGGGCAGGGAGCCGGAGGCGAGCACGACGGCGCCGACCAGGCCGAGCACCATGAGCGAGAAGTATTCGGCGGGGCCGAACTCGAAGGCGACCTCGGCCAGCGGGGGCGCGAAGGCGGCGATCAGCATGGTGGCCACGGAGCCGGCGAAGAACGAGCCGATGGCCGCCAGCGAGAGCGCGGCGCCGCCGCGCCCGTTGCGCGCCATCTGGTGGCCGTCGAGCACGGTGACGACCGCGGAGGTCTCGCCCGGGAGGTTCACCAGGATGGCGGTGGTGGAGCCGCCGTACTGGGTGCCGTAGTAGATGCCTGCCAGCATGATGAGGCCGGCCACCGGCGGCAGCACATAGGTGATGGGCAGCAGCATGGCGATGGTGGGCACCGGGCCCAGGCCCGGCAGCACGCCGACCAGGGTGCCGAGGATGCAGCCCAGCAGGGCATAGAGCAGGTTCTCGGGGGTGAACGCAACCGAGAACCCCAGGGCGAGGTTGTGCAGCAATTCCATGGAGTGTCTCCTCAGTTCATGCCGAGAAAGGCAGGCCAGAGCGGGAAGATCAGGCCCAGGCCCTTGATGAAGGCGAGCCAGCAGAACACCACCAGGAAGATGGCGTTGGCGAGCGCGACTTTCCAGCTGAACTCATGGCTGGCGAAGCTGCTGAGGATGACCAGGATGAACAGCGAGAGGTAGAGCCCGAGGGGGCGCAGCAGCACGCCGAAGAGCGCGACCGAGCCGATGACGATGAACAGGATCTTGAAGTCGAAGCGCGAGACCTCGGTTTCCTGGGCCTTGGGCGAGAGCGAGGACAGCGTGACCACCGCGGCCAGCAGGGCCAGGCAGATGCCCAGCCAGAAGGGGAAGTATCCAGGTCCCATGCGGGCGGCCGTGCCCATCTGGTATTGGGTCGCTCCGTAGGCGAACCCCAGGCCTATGGCGACGAACATCAGTCCGGCCCAGAAGTCCTGTTTGTTGCGTAGCTGCATGTAGGTCTCCGTTCTAGTATCAAGCCGATCGGGCAACATGGCCGGGCACGCGGCACGGGAATGTTGCGTGCGGGTAATTTTGTTCGTGGAGTATGAAAATTCCGCAATGTCCTGCGCCGGCGTCGCATCCCTGCCGGATGTATCGCGACGCAGCAGGGCAGGCCAGCACGTTTTGCCCGAAAGACGGGGGGATGGTATCACCCGCTAATACGCTAATCCCTCATGAATGACCCTAGGTTTTCCCGGAGTTAGGGGAAATAAGCCCCTGTTGGGCACAAATTGTTACTTGGGAACATTGCCGTCCGGTAATTCCCGCTTGATTGCCGCATGCCGGTTTTCCAGCTCCTGGCGCAGCGCCCGGCGGTGCTTGGCGGCCTCGAAGCGCTGCCGTTCTTCCGGCGTGCGCAGCGCCAGCGGCGGCACTGCGGTCGGCTGGCCCTGCTCGTCGACGGCAACCATGGTGAAGTAGCAGCTGTTGGTGTGGCGCACCAGCTTGCGGCGGATGTCTTCGGTGACCACCTTGATCCCCACTTCCATGGAAGTGCGCCCCGTGTAGTTGACCGACGCCAGGAAGGTCACCAGTTCGCCCACGTGGATGGGCTGGCGGAACACCACCTGGTCCACCGACAGCGTCACGACGTAATGCCCCGCGTAGCGGCTCGCACAGGCATACGCCACCTGGTCCAGGTACTTGAGGATGGTGCCCCCATGGACGTTGCCGGAGAAGTTCGCCATGTCCGGCGTCATGAGGATGGTCATCGAGAGCTGGTGGCTGAAGGCGTCGTCCATGGCGAGTCCTGGGCGGAAGGGAAAGACCGTAATGTAAGGCCTGCATTCCGCTGCGCCCCAAACCTGTCGCAGGCGCTTGTTGCGGCGCAGCATCAACGATGCCGCCTCTGCGTGCTTCGGGCCGGCGCTATACTCTGCCGGAATTCACCAGAGGGAGCGCTTCATGGTCAGCATGAACCGGCGTCAATTCTTCAAGGTGACGGGAGCTACACTGGCCGGCTCTAGCCTGGCGCTACTCGGGGCTGCCCCCGGTACTGCCATGGCCGAAGTCCGCCAGTACAAGCTGGCGCGCATGACCGAAACGCGCAATACCTGTCCCTACTGTTCGGTAGCCTGCGGCATTCTGATGTACGGCCTCGGAGACGGCGCCAAGAATGCCGAATCGAGCATCGTCCACATCGAGGGCGATCCCGATCACCCCGTCAACCGCGGCACGCTCTGTCCGAAGGGTGCGTCGCTGATCGACTTCATCCACAGCCCCAACCGGCTCAAGTACCCCGAGTACCGTGCGCCCGGTTCCGACAAGTGGGAGCGCATCTCCTGGAACGATGCGCTCGAGCGCATCGCGCGCCTCATGAAGGAAGACCGCGACGCCAACTTCGTGCAGAAGACGCCCGAGGGCCGCACCGTGAACCGGTGGCTCACCACGGGCATGCTGGCCGCCTCGGCCAGCAGCAACGAAGTCGGCTACGTCACGCACAAGGTCGTCCGCAGTCTCGGCATTCTCGCATTCGACAACCAGGCACGTGTCTGACACGGCCCGACGGTGGCAGGTCTTGCCCCGACGTTTGGCCGTGGAGCGATGACGAACCATTGGGTCGACATCAAGAATGCGGACGTAGTACTGATCATGGGCGGCAATGCCGCCGAGGCACACCCCTGTGGCTTCAAGTGGGTCACGGAGGCCAAGGCCCACAACAAGGCGAAGCTGATCGTCGTGGATCCGCGCTTCACGCGCTCGGCATCCGTGGCGGACTTCTACGCGCCCATACGCACCGGCACCGACATCATCTTCCTGGGCGGCGTCATCAAGTACCTGCTGGATCACGACAAGATCCAGCACGAGTACGTGCGCAACTACACGGACTTCTCGTTCATCGTGCGCGACGACTTCACGTTCGACGCCGGCCTGTATTCGGGCTACGACGCCGAGAAGCGCAGCTATGACAAGGCCACCTGGGACTACGAGCGCGGCGAGGACGGCTACGTCCGGACCGACCCGTCCCTGCAGCATCCCCGCACCGTCTACCAGCTGCTGAAGAAGCACTATTCGCGCTACACCGAGGACATGGTCGAGCGTGTCTGCGGCACGCCCAAGGACAAGTTCCTGAAGGTATGCGAGATGCTGGCGTCCACCGCCACCACCGACCGCGCCGCCACCATCCTCTATGCGCTGGGCTGGACGCAGCACTCGATCGGTTCGCAGATCATCCGCACCGGCGCCATGGTGCAGCTCCTGCTGGGCAACATCGGCATTGCCGGCGGCGGCATGAACGCGCTGCGCGGGCACTCCAACATCCAGGGTCTCACCGACCTCGGCCTGATGTCGAACCTGCTGCCGGGCTACCTCACGCTGCCCAACGAGCCGGAGCAGGACTTTGAGGAGTACATCGCCAAGCGGGCGATGAAGCCGCTGCGGCCCAACCAGCTCAGCTACTGGCAGAACTACCGCAAGTTCCACGTCAGCCTCATGAAGGCCTGGTGGGGCGACGCCGCCACGGCGCAGAACAACTGGGGCTACGACTACCTGCCCAAGCTCGACAAGCTCTACGACATGCTGCAGGTCTACGAGCTCATGAACCAGGGCAAGATGAACGGCTACATCTGCCAGGGCTTCAACCCCCTGGCGGCGGCGCCGAACAAGGCCAAGCTCACCGAGGGCTTCTCCAAGCTCAAGTTCCTGGTGGTCATGGATCCGCTGGCCACCGAGACCTCCGAGTTCTGGCGCAACTACGGCGAGCACAACGACGTCGATCCCAGCCAGATCCAGACCGAGGTGTTCCGGCTGCCGACCACCTGTTTCGCCGAGGAGGAAGGCGCGCTGGTCAATTCCGGTCGCTGGCTGCAGTGGCACTGGAAGGGCGCCGAGCCGCCCGCCGAGGCGCGCAGCGACATCGAGATCATGTCGGCGCTGTTCGTGCGCCTGCGCGAGATGTACCGCAAGGAAGGCGGCGCCTATCCCGACCCCATCGTCAACCTGTGGTGGCCGTATGCCGTGCCCGAAAGCCCCACGGCGGTGGAACTGGCCAAGGAGTACTCCGGCCGGGCGCTCGTCGACCTGATGGATCCCAAGGATCCCACCCGGGTGATGCGCAAGGCTGGCGAGCAGCTGGCCGGCTTTGCCGAGCTGCGCGACGACGGTTCCACCATCAGCGGCTGCTGGATCTATTGCGGCGCCTGGGGGCCCGCGGGCAACCTGATGGCGCGCCGCGACAACTCCGATCCCACCGGCATAGGCCAGACGCTGAACTGGGCCTGGGCGTGGCCGGCGAACCGCCGCGTGCTCTACAACCGGGCATCCTGTGACGTCGAGGGCAAGCCGTTCAACCCGCGGCGCAGCCTGGTCGAGTGGAACGGCAAGGCCTGGATCGGCGCCGACATCCCCGACTTCAAGGGCGATGAAAATCCCGCCGGCGGCATGGGGCCGTTCATCATGAACCCCGAGGGCGTGGCGCGCTTCTTCGCGCGTGCCGGCATGGCCGAAGGGCCGTTCCCCGAGCACTACGAGCCGTTCGAGACGCCGCTGGGCTACAACCCGCTGTATCCGAAGGCCCAGGGCGTCACCAGCAACCCGGCCGCGCGCGTGTTCGACGACGACCTGGCAGCCATGGGCAAGGTCGAGCAGTTCCCCTACGTGGCCACGACCTACCGCCTCACCGAGCACTTCCACTACTGGACCAAGAACGTGCTGCTCAACGCCATCCTGCAGCCGCAGCAGTTCGTGGAGATCGGCGAGGCCATGGCCAATGAGCTGGGCATCGCCAACGGCGCGGAGGTCAAGGTGTCGTCGAACCGCGGCTACATCAAGGCCGTGGCGCTGGTCACCAAGCGCCTGCGGCCGCTCACGGTGGAGGGCAAGACCGTGCACCACGTGGGCATCCCCATCCACTGGGGCTTCATCGGGGTGGCCAAGCCCGGGTTCCTGGCCAACACGCTGACGCCCGTCGTGGGCGACGGCAACAGCCAGACACCGGAATTCAAGTCGTTCCTGGTGCAGGTCGAGAAGGTATAGGAGCCACGTCATGTCAATGCAATCCCTGGACATCAAGCGCCGCTCCGCCACCACCACCCCGCCGCCGGGCGTGCGCGAGCCGTCCACCGGCGGCGTGGCCAAGCTCATCGACGTATCCAAGTGCATCGGCTGCAAGGCCTGCCAGACGGCGTGCATGGAGTGGAACGACCTGCGCGACGAGGTCGGCCACAACGTCGGCGTCTACGACAATCCGGCCGATCTCACCGAGCACTCCTGGACCGTCATGCGGTTCACCGAGCTCGAGAACGAGCAGGGCGACCTGGAATGGCTGATCCGCAAGGACGGCTGCATGCACTGCGAGGATCCGGGATGCCTGAAGGCCTGTCCCTCGCCGGGCGCCATCGTGCAGTACAACAACGGCATCGTGGACTTCCACGAGGAGAACTGCATCGGTTGCGGCTATTGCGTCACGGGCTGCCCGTTCAACGTGCCGCGCATCTCCAAGAAAGACCACAAGGCCTACAAGTGCACCCTGTGCTCCGACCGCGTCGCGGTGGGGCAGGAGCCTGCCTGCGTCAAGACCTGTCCTACCGGCGCCATCGTGTTCGGCACCAAGGAAGACATGAAGCAGCACGCGGAAGAGCGCATCGAGGACCTGAAGTCGCGCGGCTACGACAACGCCGGGCTGTACGATCCGCAGGGCGTGGGCGGCACGCACGTGATGTACGTGCTGCACCATGCCGACCGTCCCCAGCTCTACCACGGGCTGCCGGAGGATCCCAAGATCAGCCCCATGGTGTCGTTCTGGAAGGGGATGGCCAAGCCGCTGGGCGTCGCCGCCATGGCCCTGACCGCGCTGGCCGGTTTCTTCCACTACGTGCGCGTGGGCCCGAACGAAACCGAAGAGGAAGACGAGCGCAAGGCCGCCGAGGAGATGCGCCATGATTGAATCCCGATCCAGGCTGATCCAGCGCTACTCCGCCAACGAGCGGACCAACCACTGGATCATCGCCATCACTTTCGTGATGCTGGCCCTCTCGGGCCTGGCGCTCTTCCACCCGGCATTCTTCTGGCTCTCGCACCTGTTCGGCGGCGGCCCCTGGACGCGCATCCTGCATCCGTTCATCGGCCTGGTCATGTTCTTCTGCTTCCTGGTGTTCGCCGCGCACATGTGGCGCCACAACCGCATGAACCAGGCCGACCGGCAATGGCTGCGCCAGCTCGGCGACGTGGTCAACAACCGCGAAGACCGGCTGCCCGAGGTGGGCAAGTACAACGCCGGCCAGAAGCTGCTGTACTACGTGCTGATCCTCTGCATGCTGGGGCTGTTCGTCAGCGGCATCGTGATGTGGCGGGAGTATTTCTCGTTCTATTTCCCGATCGACGTGATCCGGGCGGCGTCCGTGCTGCACGCGGTTTGTGCCTTCGTGCTGATTTGCGCGATCATTGTGCATATCTACGCGGCGATCTGGGTCAAGGGTTCGGTCCGCGCGATGGTGCGCGGCACCGTCACGCCCGGCTGGGCCTGGAAGCATCACCGCGGCTGGTTCCGCGAGGTGCGCAAAGAGTCGGCCGGCAAGTAGCGGTTGCGCCGACCCGATCGCACGGCTGCTCCCGCCCGGGGGCAGCCGTGTTGCTTTTTGCTCCTGGCGCGTCGCGGCGCGGGGGGCGCTTTTCCGCAGGGGCGGCCAGGTTGCCGGCCCTGCTTCTGGAGATTGTTTTGCAACGTATCCTTCCCCGTGGCGAGATCGAGGCGCTGGACCACAACGCCATTCCGCGCGTGCGCCTGCCGCAGCGCGCCTCGGTGTTCGCCGATCGCGCCGCGCGGCTGCGCCAGCTCGCCGAAGACAGCCCGGTGGCCGAATACCTGCGGCTGATGGCGGTTCTGGCCGACGGCCAGCAGGCGCTGCTGGCTGCGCAGCCCGGCCTGCCCTCGGCTTCGGCCGAGCAGGTTTCCCGCGCCCAGGCGCACGGCATGCCGCCGCTGCAGGCGGTGGGCTGGCAGCGAGCGCCCGGCTGGACGGATCTGCTGCGCGGCCTGTTGCAGCACGTGGGGCAGGCGCCCGGCGTGCCGCAGGAGGCCGCGGGCGTATGCCGCGCGCTGGAGGCGCGGCTGGACACCCAGGGCGACGCCATCGAAGCCATGGCCGATGCGCTGCTGGCCGAGCGCGAGGACGGCATCGACAGCGCCGCCGCGCCGTTCGTCATGGGCGCGCTGCAGGTGTATTTCACCGACCTCGCCTGCCGTTTCCCCGAATCGGAACTGCCCGTGGCCAGCCCCTTCGGCGTCTGCCCGGTGTGCGGCGGCCTGCCGGTGGCCAGCGTGGTGCGGGTGGGCGGCCAGGCCGACGGCTACCGCTACCTGTGCTGCGGGCTGTGCGCCACCGAGTGGCATATGGTGCGGGTCAAGTGCACGCACTGCGAAGACACGGAAACCGTCGCCTATCACAGCATCGAGGGGCGCTCCGAGGCCATCCGGGCCGAGTCCTGCGACCACTGCCACACCTATCGCAAGATCTTCTACCAGGAGAAGGACCTCAACGTCGAGCCGGTGGCCGACGACCTCGCCAGCCTCATGCTCGACGTGCTGATGGGCGAGGCCGGCTACGCGCGCGCCAGCGGCAATCCGCTGCTGTGGCATGGCGGGGAGTCCTGATCCCATGGGCGCGCAGGAGGCCGAGGCCATGGGGCGTGCCGCGCCGCGAGACATCCCCGCGCTCGACCGGCTGCTCAATGCCGAGGTGTTCGTTCCGGTGCTGCAGGCCCACGGCCGCACGCGCGTCGTGGCGGCATTGCGCACCGAGCTGGAAGCCTTGCGCGGCGAAGCGCTCGCCGGCAGGCTGCAGGCCAGCCAGGTGGAGCCGGCGGCCATCGCCCGCACGCTGGCGGCCGGCCTCGATGCGGCAGACCGTCCGCGGCTGCGCGCCGTGTTCAACCTCACCGGCACCGTGCTGCATACGAACCTCGGCCGTGCGCTGCTGCCCGATGCCGCCGTGGATGCCGTGGTGCGGGCCCTGACGGCGCCCGCCAATCTGGAGTACGACCTCGAAACAGGCGGGCGCGGCGACCGCGACGATCTCGTCGAGGGCCTGCTGTGCGAACTCACCGGCGCCGAAGCGGCCACCGTGGTCAACAACAACGCGGCCGCGGTGCTGCTCATGCTCAATGCGCTGGCCGACCGGCGCGAAGTCGTGGTCTCGCGCGGCGAACTGGTCGAGATCGGCGGCGCCTTCCGGGTGCCCGACATCATGAAGCGCGCCGGCGCGCGCCTGGTGGAGGTGGGCACCACCAACCGCACCCACGCGGCAGATTATGCCCAGGCCGTGGGGCCGCGCACGGCCATGCTGATGAAGGTGCATTGCAGCAACTACGCCATCACGGGGTTCACCAAGAGCGTCTCCGTGGCCGAGGCCGCCGGCATTGCGCACGGACATGGCCTGCCCATGACCGTGGACCTGGGCAGCGGCACGCTGCTGGACCTGGCCCAGTGGGGCCTGCCCCGCGAGGACACGGTGCGCGACACGGTGCAGGCAGGCGCCGACCTCGTCACCTTCAGCGGCGACAAGCTGCTGGGCGGCCCCCAGGCCGGGCTGCTGGTGGGGCGCGCCGACCTGATCCGCAAGATCAAGAAGAATCCGCTGAAGCGCGCGCTGCGGGTGGGCAAGCTGACGCTGGCCGCACTGGAGCCCGTCCTGGCGCTGTACCGCGCTCCCGAGTTCCTGCCCGAGCGGCTCACCACCCTGCGTCTGCTGACCCGGCCGCAGCACCAGATACGCGAACTGGCCGAACGCCTGCGCGACACGCTGCAGCATGCGGTGGGGCCCGGCTTCCAGGTGGCCGCCATGTCCACGTACAGCCAGATCGGCAGCGGGGCGCTGCCGGTGGACCAACTGCCCAGCTACGGGCTGGCGGTGCGCCATGCCGGCAGCGGCCGGCCGGGCCGCCACCTGGCACGCCTCGAAGCGCGGCTGCGCCGCCTGCCGCGGCCGGTCATCGGCCGGGTCGCCGACGATGCCCTGTGGCTGGACCTGCGCTGCCTCGAGCCGCGCGACGAGACGGTGTTCGTGGCGCAATTGGCGCGGCCTCTGGAGTGACGGGCCCATGATCGTCGGCACAGCCGGCCACATCGACCACGGCAAGACCACGCTGGTGCGCGCCCTGACGGGCGTGGACACCGACAGGCTCAAGGAAGAGAAGGCGCGCGGCATTTCCATCGAACTCGGCTATGCCTATACGCCGCTGCCCAATGGCGACGTGCTGGGCTTCATCGACGTGCCCGGCCACGAGAAGCTGGTGCATACCATGGCGGCGGGGGCCAGCGGCATAGACTTCGGCCTGCTGGTGGTGGCGGCCGACGACGGCGTCATGCCGCAGACCCGCGAGCACCTGGACATCCTGACGCTGCTGGGCGTGCGGCACGGCGCCGTCGCGCTCACCAAGGCCGATACCTGCGATGCCGCGCGCCGGCAGGCCGTGCTTGCCGAGATCGACGCCCTGGTTGCCGGCACTTTCCTGCAGGCAGCGCCGCGATTCGCCACGCAGGCCACCGATCCGCAGGACCCTGGCGTCGCTGCCCTCAAGGCCTGCCTGGACGCCGCCGCGCAGGCGCTGCCGGCCCGTCGCGCCGACGGGCTGTTCAGGCTGGCCGTGGACCGCGTCTTCACGCTGCCAGGACACGGCACCGTGGCGGCCGGCACGGTGCATGGCGGTCGCGTGCGGGCCGAGAACGAGCCGGCAGACCTGCGGCTCATGCCGGCCGGCACCGCGGTGCGGGTGCGCAGCATCCATGCCCAGAACCGCCCGAGCGCCGAAGGCAGCGCCGGCCAGCGCTGCGCGCTGAACCTGGCCGGGCTGGAGAAGCGCGCCGTGACGCGCGGCGACTGGATTGCCGACGCGCGCTGCTTCCAGCCGGGCCGTCATGTCGACGTGGCGCTGGACTGGCTGGCCGGGGCCGACGCGCCGCTGCGCGCCTGGTCGGCCGTGCACGTGCACCTGGGTGCCGCCCACTACGTGGCGCGCGCCGTGCCCCTGGCGCCCGAGACGCTGATGCCCGGCGGCGCGGGGCGCGTGCAGCTGGTCTTCGACGAGCCGGTCTGCGCCATGCCGGGCGATCGCTGCATCGTGCGCAACGCGCAGGCCACGCGCACCGTCGGCGGCGGCATGGTGCTGGATCCCGCCGCGCCCGACCGCAAGCGGCGCACGCCGCAGCGCCTGGCCTGGCTGGACGCGGTGGAGGCCATGCTGGCGGGTCAGGGCCTGGGCCCGGTCCTGGAACAGGCCCCGCTGGGCCTGGGGGAAGAGCGGCTGCAGCACCTCACCGGGCAGCCGGCGGCCATGCTGTCCGTGCCCGACGGCGCGCTGTGGGTGGCGGCGTCCCAGCCCGGGGCGGTGCGCACGCTGGTGCTGCGCCGGCACTGGGATGCCTTGTGCGACCACGTGCTGGAAGTGCTGCAGGCCTTTCACGTGCAGCAGCCCGACGAACCGGGCGCGGATGCCGGCCGGCTGCGCCGCATGGCGGCGCCCGGTGCGTCCGATGGATTCTGGCAGGCGGTGCTGGACGCCTTGCTGGCCTCCGGGCGCCTGGCGCGCAACGGCGCCTGGCTGCACCTGCCTGGCCACGCCCTGCAGCTTGCGCCCGCGGAGGCGGAGCTGGCCGACCGGCTGCTGCCGCAGTTGCGCGACGGCGGCTACGACCCGCCCTGGGTGCGCGACCTGGCGCGGGCGCACGGCGAGCCGGAAGAGCGCGTGCGGCTGCTGCTGCGCCGCCTGCTGCGGCGCGGCGACGTGGCCCAGGTCGTGCGCGACCTGTTCTATCACCGCGAGCGCATCGCCGAACTGGCCGGGCTGGTGGCCGAGCTGGCGCGACGCCACGGCGGCGTGCAGGCCGCCCAGTTCCGCGACGCCACCGGCCTGGGCCGCAAGCGCGCCATCCAGATCCTCGAGTATTTCGATCGCGTGGGCTATACCCGGCGCCTGCGCGAGACGCACGTGCTGCGCGGCGATGCGGCGGTGCATGGAGCCCCGGCCCGCGGCGGGGCGGCAGACCGCGATCCGCTATCATAGGGGCCGCCGCGAGGGAAGGCATCCGTGCCCGGCGGCACGGCTGGGCTTCAAACCCAGTTGGGGGCGTCAGACGTTCCCAGGTAGGTTCGACTCCTGCTGCCTTCCGCCATCGACCCGAGGTGTATCCCATGTCTTCCGATTCCTCCTCCGGCGCCGTGCCGCGCCTGACGTCGCTCTCCCACGGGGGCGGCTGCGGCTGCAAGATCGCGCCCGGTGTGCTGTCCGAGCTGCTGGCGCGCCATGCGCCGGCCCAGCCGTTCGCCGACCTGCTGGTCGGCAGCGAAACCGCCGACGACGCGGCCGTATACCGGCTCAACGACGAGCAGGCGCTGATCGCCACCACCGATTTCTTCATGCCCATCGTCGACGACCCGTACGACTTCGGCCGCATCGCCGCCACCAATGCGCTGTCCGACGTCTACGCCATGGGCGGCACGCCCATCATGGCGCTGGCCATCGTCGGCATGCCGATCAACGTGCTGCCGCATTCGGTCATCGCCGACATCCTGCGCGGCGGCGAATCGGTCTGCGCCGAGGCCGGCATCCCGCTGGCGGGCGGGCATTCCATCGATTCGGTGGAACCCATCTACGGCCTGGCCGCCATGGGCCTGGTGCATCCCGGCCGTCTCAAGCGCAACGCCGACGCGCGCGCCGGCGACGTGCTCGTCCTGGGCAAGCCGCTGGGCGTGGGCGTGCTGTCGGCCGCGCTCAAGAAGAACCTGCTGGACGCGGCCGGCTATGCGGCCATGCTCGAGGCCACCACCCGCCTCAATCGTCCCGGCGCGGCCCTCTCGGCCCTGGCCGGCGTGCACGCCATGACGGACGTCACGGGCTTCGGGCTGCTCGGCCATGCCCTGGAAATGGCCCGCGGCGCCGGGCTCACGGCGCAATTGCGGCTTGCCGAACTCCCCTGGCTGCCGCAGGTGCAGGATTACGCCGCGCGCGGCATCGTCACCGGCGCCTCCGGCCGCAACTGGGCCTCGTACGGCGAGGCGGTGCAGCTGGGCGCCGCGGTGGACGATGCGGCCCGGGCGCTGCTCACCGACCCGCAGACCTCGGGCGGGCTGCTGGTGGCCTGCGCGCCGTCGGCGGTCGGTGAAGTGCTGGAGGTGTTCCGGCAGCAAGGCTTTGCCCAGGCAGCCGTGGTGGGCGAGATGCAGCCGGGCCCCGCCTGCGTGCGGGTCGACTGACCGCGCGGCTATTCGCTTTCCCGCAGCGCGGCCTTGCGCAGCGGCGCATACTCCACGGGGATCCAGGCGTAGCCCGACTCCGTCGGGCGCACATGGCCCAGCCCCGGGAAGGGCAGGTGGGCCCCCGCGATCCAGGCTTTGTCGCGCGCCGCATCGGCGAACAATTGCTTGCGTGTGGCAATGGCCTGCGTCCCGTCCACGTCGAATTCCACGGCCACCTCCGGCCGCGCCATCTGCACGGCATGGCTGTGCACGACGTCGCCCCAGACCAGCAGCCGCTCTGCGCCTGCGCCGAACAGGTAGGCGGTATGGCCGGGCGTATGGCCCGGGGCCGGCACCGCCACCGCGCCGGCGGGCAGCGCCTCGCCGGCGCGGTAGGTGAGGAAGCGGCCCTCGTCCAGATAAGGGGCCACGGCCTTGCGCGCCATCTCGAAGTAGGGCTGCGCTTCCGCCGGCGATTGCGCGGCGACGGAAGGGCTGAGCCAGAACGCCGCCTCTTCGGCGGAAACATATACGTCGGCGCGCGGGAAGCGCGGTGTTCCCCCGGCGGGGAGCAGGCCGCAGGCGTGGTCGGGATGCAGGTGCGTGAGCAGCACCGCGTCCACGTCTGCGGGCGCATAGCCGGCCGCAGCCAGGTTGGCCTCGAGCGTGCCCAGCGTGGGGCCGAGACACTCGCCGCCGCCGGTGTCGACCAGCACCAGCTGCTTGCCGTCGTGGATCAGGTAAGCGTTCACCGACGTCTGCATGCCCGTGGCGCGGTTCGCATACATGTCTTCGAGCAGCTTGCGCACGTCAGCTGCAGCGGCGCCGCTGAGCACGGTGGGCGGCAGATCGACGTAGCCGTCGTACAGCGCCGTGATCATGTACCCGCCCACGGCCATGCGGTAATAGCCGGGAGCCTGGGCGGCGTGCACCGGCGCGCCGGCTTGTGCGCCAGGCGGTGCGGACAGGACGGTGCCGGCAGCCAGCACCAGGACAGACAGGGCGCGGCGCGCCGTTCGGGCCAGGGTAGCGACCGTGGCGGGCATGGGAGTATCTCCGGAAAGGCCGGCCGCAACCGCCGGCAAAGGCGTCAGGATAGCGTGGATGATGCGGCTGCGCGCGCCCGGCGGACCAGCCAGTCCGCCACCACGTCAGCATCGGGCGAACTGCGCCGCGGATTGCGCACCAGCCAGTAGGCATGGCGCCCGGCGCCTGCCTGCGGCGCGCCGACGGCCACCAGCCGGCGCTCCTGCAGCATGGCGCCGATCAGGGCCAGCCGGCCCAGGGCGATGCCATGGCCCGCCAGCGCGGCATGCACGATCTGGTCGTACTGATTGAAGCGCAGCATGCTCCGGGGCCGCGCCCCCTGCAGTCCGCGGGCGGCCAGCCACTCCGCCCATTGCAGCCATGGCCGCGTGGGATCGTCGAACTCCAGCAGCACGTGCTGGCGCAGCGTGTCGGCGTCGATGGCGGCGATGCCCAGCATCGGATGGGCCACCGGCGCCACGCGTTCGCCGAACAGCCGGACGGCTTGCGCGGGCACCCCCTGCGCGGGGCTGTAGCGGATCGCGATGTCGACGTTCTCGCGCTCCAGCGCGAGTATGCGGTTGTCGGCGGCCACCCGCACGTCGATCTCCGGATGGGCCGCCTGGAATTCGCCCAGCCCCGGCAGCAGCCACAGCGATGCAACCCCGATGGTGGTGGTGACGGTGACCGGCATGCGCCGTCCGGGTTCGCGCCATTGTCCGGCCAGTTCCGCCAGCTGCGCCAGCCAGGGGTCTGCCAGGCGGAACAGCGTGGCCCCCTCGGCGGTGAAGGCCACGCTGCGGAAGCCGCGCTCCAGCAGTCGCACGCCCAGGTGCTCTTCCAGGGCGCGGACCTGCCGGCTGACCGCCGACTGTGTCAGGTGCAGATCCTGCGCCGCCAGGGTGATGCTCATGCGCCGCCCCACGGCCACGAAGCCGCGCACCAGGTCCAGCGGCGGCAGGCGTGCCAGTTCGAGTGGAATGACATTCTCCCCATGCATGTGTAGCGTGCCCAGATATCGCTTGAGCGATGTTAAGCGGCGCGGGTCAAATACGGCAACGGGCCGCCATTCCGGCCAGGCGCGGGAGGAGACAGGCATGCTGGACAGACTCGGCATCGTTTACTCGACAGGAATGTCATTTGCCCTGGGGCGCGGTTCGGTGGTGCGCTTGAGGCGAGCCGCCGGGGCGCGTATCGTGTGCCGCACCGGCGCTTTGTGGCTGTCGGAATACCGGCCGGGCGCCGACCGGGTATTGCGGGCCGGCGAATCCGTGCTGGTCGCCAGCCGCCGCGACGTCGTGCTCAGCGGCCTGCCGCAAGCCTGCATCGCCATCCGCCTGCAGAAGGAATCCTGCTCATGAACGCCCCGCGCACGCTCGAGATGTGGTTCGATTTCGCCAGCCCGTACAGCTACCTGGCCCTGGCGCGGCTCGAGCCGCTGGCCCGCGCCGCACGGGTGCGCGTGGCGCTGCGGCCGTTCCTGCTGGGGCCGATCTTCCAGGCGCAGGGCTGGCACGACACGCCGTTCCGGCTCTACCCGGCCAAGGGGGCCTACATGATGCGCGACGTGGCCCGCCTGGCCGCCAAGCATGCCATTGCGTACCGGCGCCCCACGGTGTTCCCGCGGCTGAGCGTGCTGCCGGCCCGCGTGGCCCTGCTCGGCCAGGACGAACCCTGGAGCCACGCTTTCTGCCTGGCGGTGTTCCGCGCCAATTTCGTCGACGACCGCGAGCTCCAGGACGAAGCCCTGGTGCGCGGGCTGCTGCAGGCTTTCGTGCCCGACGCCGATGCGCTGCTGGCGCGGGCGCGTCACGACGACACCAAGGCGGCGCTGCGCCGCCAGGTGGACCGCGCACGCGAGCTCGGCATCTTCGGCGCCCCGATGTTCGTCGTGCACGACGAGATGTTCTGGGGCAACGACCGGCTCGAGGATGCGCTGGACTGGGCCGCACGACGCGGCGGCCCCGCGGCGGGGGATGCGCCATGAACCGTCTTTCGCAGGGGTTGGCCCTCACGGTGTGCGCGGGGGTGATCGTGGGCTATGCCATGGGGGCGCGCCACGTGCAGGGCCTGTTCCTCACCGAGATGGTGATGGCGCGGGGCTGGACGCGCGAGGACTTCGCGTTCGCGCTGGCGGTCCAGAACCTGGTGTGGGGCCTGGCGCAGCCGGGCGCCGGCATGCTGGCGGACCGCTACGGCAGCATGCGCGTGGTCGTATGCGGCTGCGCGCTGTATGCCGCCGGGCTCATGCTGCAGCGTTACGCCGCCACCCCCGCGGCGCTGCTGCTGGGCAGCGGGCTGGTGATCGGCATCGCGCTGTCCGCCAGCTCCTTCGCCGTGGTGTACGGCGCCGTCAACCGGCTCAGTCCGCCTGCCGGCCGCAGCGCGGCGCTGGGCGTGGCGGGGGCGGTGGGCGGCATGATGCAGTTCCTGCTGGTGCCGGCCGTGCAGGCCACCATCGCCACGTGGCAATGGCCTGCCGGCCTGGAAGGGCTGGCGCTGCTCGGGCTGCTGGTGCTGCCCCTGGCGCGCGCGCTGGACGACAGGGCCGCGCAGTCCGCGGCGCAGGGGCCTGCGCAGTCGATGCGGCAGGCCGTGCGCGAGGCCCTCGGCCATCGCGGCTTCTGGCTGCTCAACGCCGGGTTCCTTGCGTGCGGCTTCCAGCTGGCCTTCATCGCCGGGCATCTGCCCGCCTATCTGGCGGACCAGGGCATGAATGCCGGGCACGGCGTCACGGCATTGGCGCTGATCGCGCTGGCCAACATCGCGGGCACCTATGCCTGCGGCGTGCTGGGTGGCCGCTACCGGCGCAAGTACCTGCTTGCGGGCGTGTATCTGGTCCGCACGGCCGCCATTGCCGCGTTCGTGGCCTTCCCCGTGACGCCCGCCAGCCTTTATGTGTTCGCCGCCGTGATGGGATTCACCTGGCTCGGCACGGTGCCGCTCACCAACGGCCTGCTCGCGCAGATGTTCGGGGTGCGCTACATCGCCACGCTGTTCGGCTTCGTCTTCCTGGGCCACCAGCTGGGGTCGTTCCTGGGCGTGTGGCTGGGCGGCTGGGCCTATGATGCGTCCGGGTCCTACCTGCCCGTATGGCTGGGCTGCCTGGCGGTGGGGCTGGCGGCCGCGGCGCTGCACCTGCCCATAGACGACCGCCCTACGGTGCAGGCCAGGCCGGCGTAGCATGGCGGTTGCCCATCAAGCTGCCCACGGTTGGGGCTGAACAGCGAGGAGACCAGCATGGAGAAAGTGATGATCGTGACCGGCGCCAGCCGCGGCATCGGCGCGTCCGTGGCCCGGCTGGCCGCGCAGCGCGGCTATGCCGTCTGCGTCAACTATCGCCAGCGGGCCGACGCCGCCGAGGCCGTGGCGCGCGACATCCGCGACCAGGGCGGCCGGGCGGTGGCGGTGGGGGCGGACCTGTCGGAGGAAGCGCAGGTGGTGGCCCTGTTCGAGACGGTAGACCGCGAACTCGGCCGCGTCGACGTACTGGTGAACAACGCCGGCATCCTCGAAACCCAGATGCGGGTCGAGGACATGGATGCCGCCCGCATTGCGCGCGTGCTGGCCACCAACGTGGTCGGCGCGTTCGTCTGCTGCCGCGAGGCGGTGCGCCGCATGGCGCCGCGCCACGGCGGCCGGGGCGGCGCCATCGTCAATGTGTCGTCGGCGGCCGCGCGGCTGGGGTCGCCCCACGAGTACGTGGACTACGCCGCGTCCAAGGGTGCGCTGGACACGCTCACCATCGGCCTTTCCAAGGAGGTGGCCGCCGACGGCATCCGCGTCAATGCCGTGAGGCCCGGTTTCATCTATACCGAGATGCATGCCAGCGGCGGCGAGCCCGGGCGGGTGGATCGCCTGAAGGACAGCATTCCGCTCAAGCGCGGCGGCACGCCGGAGGAAGTAGCGGGCGCCGTGCTGTGGCTGTGCTCGGACGAGGCCGGCTACACCACCGGCTCGTTCATCGAGGTGTCGGGAGGCCGCTGAGGCGGCGCCGCGCTCCGCCCCGTGGTTCAGGGCGAGGGCCGCCCCTCAAGCCGGTACACCAGGGTATCGAGACGGCTCACCCCGCGCTCGGCGAACTTGGGCTCTTTGTCGAGGATGTCGCGGCGATCGATCAGCCGGGCCTCGGTGTGCCCGGCATACAGCGCCTGGACCTCTGCATCGTCCACCGAGAATGGCGGCCCGTCCATCTCGGACTGGGGATAGTCCAGCGTGATGAGCAGGCCGCGATAGCCGGCGGGCAGCCGGCCGTACACCCCGGCTGCATAGCCGGGGCGCATGGATTCCGGCAGGGCCACCAGCGCGGCGCGGTCGTAGGCGGCGGTGCAGCTTGCCAGCGTGGCGTCATCCAGGTCGTGTATGTCGCCGCAGAGGATCTCGATGTTGCCCGCCGCATAATGCACGCCCATGGCGGACTCGCGCCGTGTCGGGGCGAGGCCTTGTTCCTCGTAGAACTGCGTCACGGCCAGCTCCGAGAGCTCCACGCCCAGCACTGGATGGCCCTGGCCGGCCAGCCACATCATGTCGAGCGATTTGCCGCACAGCGGCACCAGCACGCGCGCGGTGCGCGGCAGCTGCAGGGTGGGCCAGTACTTGGCCAGCAGCGGCGTGACGCGCGCCTGGTGGAAATTCGTGCGGCCGTCGCGCCAGCGTTCCAGCCAGAACTCAGCCTCCATGCGCGGCCTCCCGGGGGGCGGGGATGGCCAGGCCGCGCTGCACCGCCGGCCGCGCCACGAAGGCCTCGAGCGCGCGGCGTACCTGCGGGTACGCCTCGAACTGCACCAGGTCGCCTGCCTCGTAGAAGCCCACCAGGTTGCGCACCCAGGGAAACACCGCCATGTCGGCGATGGTGTAGTCCTCGCCCATGATCCAGGGGCGGCCTTCCAGGCGGCCTTCCAGCACGCCCAGAAGCCGGCGCGACTCCGCCACGTAGCGGTCGCGCGGGCGCTTGTCTTCGTAGTCGCGGCCCGCGAAGCGGTGGAAGAAACCCAGCTGGCCGAACATCGGCCCGATGCCGCCCATCTGGAACATCAGCCACTGCAGCGTCTCGTAGCGGGAGGCCACATCCTCAGGCATGAAGCGGCCGGTCTTGCCGGCCAGGTAGACCAGGATGGCGCCCGACTCGAACAGGCCCAGCGGCCGTCCGCCAGGGCCGTCGGGGTCCAGGATCGCGGGGATCTTGTTGTTCGGATTGAGCGACAGGAACTCGGGGGAGAACTGTTCGTTGCGGTCGAACTCCACCCGGTGCGCCTCATAGGGCAGGCCGGTCTCCTCCAGCATGATGGAGACCTTCACCCCGTTGGGCGTGGGCAGCGAGTACAGCTGCAGCCGGTCCGGATATTGCGCGGGCCACTTGCGGGTGACGGGGAAGTCGGCGAGGGTGTTCATCGGACATCCTGTGCGGTGAGGAGGATGACACCATATCCCACGCGGGCCCGGGATGTCACGGTGCGCCGCCATGGAAAACGGCCGTGCGGGGCGCGTCGTCGCGCCTGCACGGCCGCTATGGGGCGCAGCAGGTTCAGCCTTCCTCGACGAAGGTCTCCTCGCGCTTTTTGCGGATCGAGGGCAGGGCCACGATCACCACCAGGACGATCGCGGCACCGAGCAGGCAGGCCGACAGCGGGCGGCTGACGAAGGTGGCGTAGTCGCCGCGCGACAGCAGCAGGGCGCGGCGGAAGTTCTCCTCCATCATGGGCCCCAGCACCAGGCCCAGCAGCAGCGGGGCCCCCTCGCACTTGAGCTTGGACCACACGTAGCCCACCACCCCGAAGGCCGCCGTCATGTAGATGTCGAACACGTTGTAGTTGAGCGAATACACGCCGATCGAGCAGAACACCAGGATGGCCGGGAACAGGATGCGGTAGGGCACCTTCAGCAGCTTGACCCACAGGCCGATCAGCGGCAGGTTCAGCACCACCAGCATCAGGTTGCCGATCCACATGGAGGCGATCAGGCCCCAGAAGAGCTCGGGGTGGCTCGTCATGACCTGCGGGCCGGGCTGGATGTTGTGGATGGTCATGGCGCCGACCATCAGGGCCATCACGGCGTTGCCCGGAATGCCCAGGGTCAGCAGCGGGATGAAGGAGGTCTGCGCGGCTGCGTTGTTGGCCGACTCGGGGCCGGCCAGGCCGGCGGGGTGGCCCTTGCCGAAGCGCTCGGGATTCCTCGAGAGTTTCTTCTCCAGCGTGTACGACGCGAACGACGACAGCACGGCGCCGCCGCCGGGCAGGATGCCCAGGGCCGAGCCCAGCGCAGTGCCGCGAAGCACGGCAGGGGCCGCTTCCTTGAATTCCGTCTTGTTGGGATAGAGCGAGCCGATCTTGTCGGTGATGTCCACCCGGTTCTCGCGCTGCTCGAGATTCGCCATGATCTCGGCAAAGCCGAACACGCCCATGGCGACGATGGCGAAGTCGATGCCATCCTGCAGTTCGGGGATGCCGAAGTCGTAGCGCGCGACGCCGGAGTTGACGTCGGTGCCGACCATGCCCAGCAGCAGTCCGAGCAGGATCATGCAGATGGCCTTGGGCAGGGAGCCGGAGGCGAGCACGACGGCGCCGACCAGGCCGAGCACCATGAGCGAGAAGTATTCGGCGGGGCCGAACTCGAAGGCGACCTCGGCCAGCGGGGGCGCGAAGGCGGCCAGCAGCACGGTGGCGACGCAGCCGGCGAAGAACGAGCCCAGCGCCGCGATGGCCAGCGCCGAGCCGGCGCGCCCGTTGCGCGCCATCTGGTGGCCGTCGAGCACGGTGACGACCGCGGAGGTCTCGCCCGGCAGCGCGACCAGGATGGCCGTGGTGGAGCCGCCATATTGCGCGCCGTAGTAGATGCCGGCCAGCATGATCAGGCCGGCCACCGGCGGCAGCACATAGGTGATGGGCAGCAGCATGGCGATGGTGGGCACCGGGCCGACGCCCGGCAGCACGCCGATCAGGGTGCCCAGGATGCAGCCCATCAGGGCGTAGAGCAGGTTCTCGGGGGTGAACGCAACCGAGAACCCCAGGGCGAGGTTGTGCAGCAATTCCATGGAGTGTCTCCTCAGTTCATGCCGAGAAAGGCGGGCCAGAGCGGGAAGATCAGGCCCAGGCCCTTGATGAAGGCCAGATACGAGAACACCACCAGGAAGACGGCGTTGCCGATGGCGACCTTCCAGCTGAACTCATGGCTGGCAAAGCTGCTGGCGACGACGAGGATGAACAGCGAGAGGTAGAGGCCGAGGGGGCGCAGCAGCGCGCCATAGAGCACCACCGAGCCCACCACCAGCCCGATGATGCGCCAGTCGAAGGTGCCGACTTCGGTCTTCTCCGCCTTGGGCGATAGCGCAGCCAGCGCAACGACCGCGCCCAGCAAGGCCAGGCAGATGCCCAGCCAGAAAGGGAAATAGCCTGGGCCCATGCGGCCGGCCGTTCCCATCTGGTAGCTGGTCGCCTTCAGCGCGAAGCCCAGCCCCAGCGCAATGAACATCACCCCGGACCAGAAATCCTGCTTCGACCGTAGGTTCATTTCGCCCTATCCATTGTTGATCGTTCCTTTGAATGTGTTATGTAGTCTTGCGGGCACTGAGGTCTTGCCCGGGGCTTTGCGCCGCAGCGCAATACGGCCCCTCACGATCGCGCGGGATCGTGGCGGGACAAGACTGTGCGAATCTTATGGAAAAGCCGGTGGGTGCGACATTACGGTTAGGTAATGTTCGCAGCGGCAGGCCCCGCGCTACACTTCGGGGCGTATACATTTCAGTCCGCATCGACAGGCCGTGGAATATGTGGCGCTGCCTCATCATCGAAGACGACAACGAGAACGCCCGCTACATCGCCAACGGGTTGAAGGAGATGGGCCACGTTGCCTCGATCTGCGGCGACGGCCCGGGAGGCATGCAGCGCGCGCTGGGCGAGCACTGGGACGTCATCGTGCTCGATCGCATGCTGCCCAACGAGGTGGACGGCCTGTCCATCCTCTCAGCGCTGCGCGCGCTGGGCAAGAAGACGCCGGTGCTGGTGCTCAGCGCCCTCACGGCGCTCGACGAGCGCGTGCGCGGCCTGAAGGCCGGCGGTGACGACTACCTCACCAAGCCGTTCGCCTTCCCGGAGTTGGCCGCCCGGCTCGAGGCGCTGGTGCGCCGCGCCACGCCCGGCCCCGACGCGCGGCGGCTGCAGGTCGACGACCTGGTGCTGGATCTCGTCACCGGGCACGTGGAGCGCGCGGGCCGGGCCATCACGCTGCAGCCGCGTGAATTCAAGCTGCTGGTCTACATGATGACCCACTCGGGGCAGGTGCTCACGCGCACCATGCTGCTGGCCGCCGTGTGGGACTACCACTTCGACCCTCAAACCAACGTGATAGACGTGCAGATCAGCCGCCTGCGCCAGAAGGTGGACGGGCGCCTGGGCAGGCCGCTGATCCATACCGTACGCGGCGCAGGCTACATGATCTCGGCCAGCGGCCAGCCGGCCCCGGCAACGTGATGCGCAGTCTGCTGGCCGGGATGCGCAAGCTGTGGAGCTCGGTCGCGTTTCGCCTGACGCTGAACTACAGCCTGCTTGCCCTGGCTGCCGCGCTGGCTTCGCTGGTGATCTTCTATTACCAGACTTCGCACCTGCTGACCTCGCAATTCTCGCGGCAGGTGACCATCACGGCGCAGCGCCTGGGGGCGCACTTCGAGCGTGGCGGTCTGGCCGGACTGATCGACGAAATCGAGCTGGAGCTGGCCGACCGGGTCAATACGGATACCGAGATGTTTCTGCTGCTCGACGGGCAGGGCCGTACGCTGGCCGGCAACATCGAGGCCGACGCCACGCTGCAGGCGGCGCGCCCCGGCGGGATGCGCCATGTCGTCACCCTGCGCGGCCGGCAGGCCGAAGGCTATCTGGAAGGGTACCTGCTGCCGGGCGGCGCGCGCCTCATCATCGGCCATGACCTGCGCGATCTGCAGGAAGTGCGCAGGTTCATGACGCAGATCAGCCTGGCGGCCATCAGCGCCACGGTGCTGCTGGTATTGCTGAGCGCGCTGTTCTTCCGCCGCACGCTGCAGCGGCGCGTCGAGGTCATACGCCGCACCGCCATGCAGATCGGCGAGGGCGAACTCACGCGCCGCATCCCGCCGCACCGGCGCGAAGACGAGTTCGCGCTGCTGGCCCACGACATCAACGGCATGCTCGATCGCATCGAGCGGCTCATGAACGGCGTGCGCAACGTTTCGGACGCCGTGGCCCATCACCTGCGCACGCCGCTCACTCGCATCCTGGTGCGGCTGCGCCAGGCCAGCGGGCCGGACGCCACGCCGGAGGCATTGCGGCATTGCGTGAGCACGCTCGTGGCCGAGGTGGAGGATCTCGCCAAGGTCTCGGAGAAACTGCTGCAGATCGCCGAACTGGAGTCCGGCACGCGGCGCAAGCGGTTCGGGCCGGCCCGCCTCGATCAGATCGCACGCGACGTGGCCGACCTGTACGAGGCCGTGGCCGAAGACCGGAACATTTCGCTGCAATGCCTCTGCGACCGGCCCGTGACGGTCCATGGCGACCGCGACCTGCTGGCCGGCGCCATTGCCACGCTGGTGGAGAACGCCATCCAGTACGCCGGCAGCGGCGCGCACGTGCGCATCGAGGTCGCCCTGCGCGACCTCAACGCGCACGTATCCGTGACCGACGACGGCCCGGGCATTCCCGCCGAGAAGCAGGCCCGCATCGGCGAACGGTTCTACAGGCTGAATCACGACGTCCCCGGCTATGGGCTCGGGCTCACCACGGTGATGGCCATCGCGCGTCTGCACGGGGCTGTCGTGTCCCTGCACGACGCCCGCCCGGGGCTGGCCGTGCGGCTGGATTTTCCTGCCGGCGTCTCGGGCTACGCGAAGGGCGAGCGGTGAGCTCCCGACATTGCCGTACCGTAATGCTCCGGTAATGCCGGACTCGCGCCGCTGCTGCCATGATGTGCTCCCTGGACCGGCGGCAGCCGGCGCAGGCATACGGAGGGCGCGACATGAGCAGGGTCCGGGCCGGCGAGGGCCTGAAGCAGGAATGGAAGATATTCAGGCACATGAGCTTTCATGACCTGGTCGACCTGCTGGCGTTCGGCCAGCTGAGCTTCACTGGCGCCCACCCGCGGTGGCACGACGGTTTGCTGGGCGGCCCGTCCGAATGCACGCCCCGGCGGCCGGGCGATGTCGTGGCGGTGCAGTCATGGTCGCTGCTGCCGCCCGGGGGGCCGCCCGACTGGAACGAGACCGATCTGTCCCGACCCCATGTGTGCGTGGTCTCCAGCCTGGGGGCGCTGGCCGGCGCCTTGGTGGCAGCGGATGTCGACGTGCACATCCGGCGTCTGGCCGACACCAGGCCGTCGCGACTGCAGGTGATCGCCTGCGCGGCGCCACGGGCCGGCGCGGCGGGGTCCGACCACAGCCTGCGGCTGCAGGTGGATCTCGGCACCCTGTTGCAGGGCGTGGCGGTGTCGTCGGGAGCGCCCGGCCGATTCATGGACCTGGTGGCCAGGCTGGTGCAGGCCAATACGCCGGCGCAGGTCATGCGCGCCGGCGTGAAGGCGGGCAGCCGCCTCTTCAGTTTCCGCCCATCATCAGGCGGGCCAGCTCGGCGCCCGGCTCCTCGGCGCGCATGAAGGCCTCGCCGACCAGGAAGGCGTGCACCTCGTGCGAGCGCATCAGGGCCACGTCCTCAGGCTTCAGGATGCCGCTTTCGGTGATCACGCGCTTGCCGGCCGGCACGCGCGGCAGCAGGTCCAGCGTGTTCTGGAGGCGGGTCTCGAAGGTGCGCAGATTGCGGTTGTTGATGCCCAGCAGCGGCGTCCTGAGCTCCAGGGCCACGTCGAGCTCCTGTGCGTCATGCACTTCCACCAGCACGTCCATCCCCAGGTCCAGCGCCACGGTTTCCAGTTCGCGCAGCTGGCCGGCGGACAGCGCCGCCACGATGAGCAGCACGCAGTCGGCTCCCATGGCCCGCGCCGATACGATCTGGTAGGGGTCGATGATGAAGTCCTTGCGCAGCACCGGCAGCGGGCAGGCTGCGCGCGCGCGGCGCAGGTTGTCGTGCGAGCCCTGGAAGAACTGCACGTCGGTGAGCACCGACAGGCAGGCTGCGCCATGCGCGGCATACGAGGCCGCGATCTCGGCGGGGTCGAAGTGCTCGCGCAGCACGCCCTTGGACGGCGAGGCTTTCTTGATCTCGGCGATCACGCCGGGCTTGCCCTGGGCGATCTTGTCTTCGATGGCCTGGGCGAAGCCGCGCACGTCCTGCCGCGCCTGCGCTTCGCGCAGCAGCTCGGCCTCGCTGCGCATCTGGCGGGAGGTCGCGACTTCCTCGGCTTTGACGGCGAGGATCTTCGCAAGAATATCGTTCATTTCTGGTACTTCCGGGTATGGGCGCAGAATTCCTCGAGTTTGTCCCGGGCTGCGCCGTTTGCAATCAGTTCGAACGCCTGGGCCAGGGCCTCGGGGATGGAGGCCGCCTTGTTGCCGGCATAGATGGCCAGGCCTGCATTCAGGGCGACGATGTCGCGGGCCGTGCCATCGACATTATCCAGCGCTTCGAGCACCAGCGCGCGCGACTCCTCGCGATTGGACACCTTGATGCTGCGGTTGGACATCATGGATAGCCCGTAGTCCTCGGGATGGATCTCGTATTCGCGGACCACGCCGTCCTTGAGTTCGCCCACCAGGGTGGCTGCGCCCAGCGAGGCCTCGTCCATGCCGTCCTTGCCATGCACGATGAGCACATGGCGCGAGCCCAGGCGCTGCAGCACCCGCACCTGGATGCCGACCAGGTCGGCGTGGAACACGCCCATCAGCTGGTTGGCGGCGCCGGCCGGGTTGGTGAGCGGGCCCAGGATGTTGAAGATCGTGCGCACGGCCAGTTCCTTGCGCAGCGCCGCGACGTTCTTCATGGCGCTGTGGTGCGCCGGCGCGTACATGAAGCCTATGCCGGTGGCCTGGATGCACTCGGAAACCTGCTCGGGCGTGAGGTCCAGGTTGGCGCCCAGCGCCTCGAGCACGTCGGCGCTGCCCGACGACGACGAGGCGCTGCGCCCGCCGTGCTTGGCGATGGGCACGCCCGCCGCCGCGGCCACGAACATCGCGGTGGTGGAGATGTTGAAGGTATGGCTGCCGTCGCCGCCGGTGCCGCACATGTCGAGCAGGTCCTGCGGGTTGGGGGTGTCGACCTTGGTGGCGAATTCGCGCATCACCTGCGCGGCGGCGGTTATCTCGCCGATGGTTTCCTTCTTCACCCGCAGGCCCATCACCAGCGCGCTGGCCATCTGCGGCGACATCTCGCCGCGCATCAGCATGCGCATCAGGTGCAGCATCTCGTCGTGGAAGATCTCGCGATGCTCGATGCAGCGCGTCAGGGCTTCGGTGGGCGTGATGGTCATGGTCGTCCCCTCGTTATCGGATGTTCAGGAAGTTGCGCAGCATGGCATGTCCGTGTTCGCTCAGCACGGATTCGGGATGGAACTGTACGCCATACAGCGGCAGGGTCTTGTGACGCACGCCCATGATGTCGCCGTCCGGCGCCGTGGCCGTGACCTCGAGTTCGTCGGGCAGGGTGCCCGGATCTATGGTGAGCGAGTTGTAGCGGATCACCGTGTACGGCGTCGGCAGCCCGGCGAAGATGTCGGTGCCCGCATGCCGGATCTGCACGGTCTTGCCATGCATGATCTGCTGCGCGCGCACGATGCGGCCGCCATAGGCGGCGCCGATGGCCTGGTGGCCCAGGCAGACGCCCAGGATGGGCAGCCTGCCGGCGAATTCGCGGATCAGCGGCACCGAGATGCCGGCCTCGGCTGGCGAGCACGGGCCCGGCGAGACGCAGATGCGGTCCGGCTTCAGCGCCGCCACTTCCTCCAGCGTGATCTGGTCGTTGCGCGCCACGCGCACGTCCTCGCCCAGCTCGCCGAAGTACTGCACCAGGTTGTAGGTGAAGGAGTCGTAGTTGTCGATCATCAAAAGCATGGTGTGTCCTCTGCGCTCAGATGGGCTCGTCCAGCCCGTGCTGCACCTGTTCGGCCGCGCGCAGCACGGCGCGGGCCTTGGCCTCGGTTTCCTGCCATTCCTTTTCCGGATCGGAGTCGGCCACGATGCCGGCCGCCGCCTGCACGTACAGCGTGCCGTCCTTGATCACGCCGGTGCGGATGGCGATGGCCACGTCCATCTCGCCGCCGTAGCTCAGGTATCCCGCCGCGCCGCCGTAGACGCCGCGGCGCACGGGTTCGAGCTCGTCGATGATCTCCATGGCGCGCACCTTGGGCGCGCCCGTGAGCGTGCCGGCGGGGAAGGCGGCGCGCAGCACGTCCATGCTGCTCATGCCCGGATGCAGGTTCCCCGTGACATTCGATACCAGGTGCATCACATGCGAATAGCGCTCGATGACCATGGTGTCGCTCACTTTCACCGAACCGACCTCGGCCACCCGGCCCACGTCGTTGCGCGCCAGGTCGATCAGCATCACGTGCTCGGCGATCTCCTTCGGATCCGCGCGCAGTTCCTCGGCCAGGGCCTGGTCTTCCTCGGGGGTGGCGCCGCGCCGGCGCGTGCCGGCCAGCGGCCGGATCGTCACCTGCGAGACGGCCTTGCCGTCCTCCATCGCGCTTTCCTGGCGCACCAGGATTTCGGGCGAGGCGCCCACCACCTGGAAGTCGCCGAAGTTCCAGAAGTACATGTAGGGCGAAGGATTGAGAGAGCGCAGCGCGCGGTACAGCGACAACGGGGCGTCGCGGAACGGCTTGGCGATGACCTGCCCCACCTGTACCTGCATCAGGTCGCCCGCCGCGATGTATTCCTTGGCGCGGCGCACTGCAGCGAGGTAGTCGGCCTTGGCGAAGTCGCGGCGTTCCTCGGTCTGCATGCTGGCGTGGCTGTAGGGGATTTCCACGGGCTTGCGCAGGCGCGCGCGCAGCGCCAGCAGGCGCTGCTGGGCCCGGGAGTAGGCTTCGGGCAGCGTCGGATCGGCGTACACCATCAGGTAGATGCGGCCGGCCAGGTTGTCGACGATCACCAACTCGTCCACGTGCATCAGCATGATGTCCGGCGTGCCCCCTTCCATGCCGGCCGGGTAGGGCTTGACGGCGGGGCCCAGGCGCGGCTCGATGTGGCGCACGGTGTCGTAGCCGAAGTACCCTGCCAACCCTCCGCAGAAGCGCGGCATGCCCGGACGCAGGGCCACCTTGAACCGCGCCTGGTATTGCTCGATGAAGGCCAGCGGGTCGCCCTGGTGGGTCTCGACCACCTCGCCGTCGCGCAGCACTTCGGTGGTCGTGCCGCTGGCTCGGATCACCGTGTGGGCCGGCAGGCCGATGAAGGAGTAGCGGCCGAAGCGTTCGCCGCCCACCACGGATTCCATCAGGCAGCTCATGCGGCCGCCCTGCGGGCCGCTATGGGCCAGCTTCAGGTAGATGGCCAGCGGGGTGTCCAGGTCGGCGTAGGTTTCGGCGACCAGGGGGATGCGGTTGTAGCCTTGTTTGGCGAGGGCCTTGAATTCCAGTTCTGTCATGTCGGTCTCGTGGGCTTTCGGGCGACGGACCGGGCATGCAACAAAAAACCCGGTCCAGTTGGCTGGGGTCCGGGTTTGCGGTTCTTGCTGCGACGGCGCTGGGCGGCAGGTGCGCTCAGGGCCGGGAATGCTTCATCGCCACCCGGAAGACGAACGCCACCAACGCCACGAGGCGTTGCGCACGAGAGGGAGGCGGAGGGCGTTCATCACGGATATGGGCGGATCTGGCAGTTCGGTATTGCAGGGGCTGGGTCTGGCCGGCTGAGGTTGCAGGCCGTGCCCGGCTCAGGTTGCAGGCCGCGCATTCCACAGCGAGATCCAGTGGGCCGCGTCGACAAGCGTGGCTACTATACCATCCGAGTCGAGCGCGTGCACATCCATGCCTTCGTTGTATCCATAGGGCACCACCAGCACCCGCGTGCCCGCCGCGCGTCCGGCCAGCGCGTCGTTGATGGAATCGCCGATGGTGACGGCCTCGGCGGGCCGCACCGCCAGCTGTGCGCAGGCATGCAGGATCTGGTCGGGCTGGGGTTTCTTGCCTGCGCAGGTGTCGCCGCACACCACCACCGGGAAGAAGCCCGCCAGGCCGGTGCGCTGCAGCAGCGGCAGGGTGAATTCGGTGGGTTTGTTCGTCACCACCGCCAGTTTCAGGCCTTGTTCCTGCATGGCCTGCAGCCCCGCGACCACGCCGTCGAACACGCGCGCCTTCTCGCCGTTGACCAGGTGATAGTGGCGGTAGAACGACTCGCGTCCGCGCGCGAAGAGCGCGGGGTCGTCGAGGTCTCCCAGTATGTTTCCGGCCAGGGTGCGCTGCACCAGCACGTCCACGCCCTTGCCCACGAACGTGGCCAGCACGTCCTCGCGCAGCGGCGGCATGCCCAGCTCCACGCGCATGGCGTTCGCGGCGTGGGCCAGGTCGGGGATCGAATCGAGCAGCGTGCCGTCGAGGTCCAGCAGGACGGCCTTGAATGAAGTCATGTCGGCCGGCCTCATGCGCTGAGGGTCTCGCCCTGCGCGATCTGGGCGCGCAGCGTGCGGATGACCTCGGCATAGTCCGGCTTGCCGAAGATGGCCGAGCCCGCCACGAAAGTGTCGGCGCCGGCGGCGCGGATCTCGGCGATGTTGTCGGTCTTGACCCCGCCGTCGACCTCCAGCAGGATGGGCTGGCCGCCGGCCTGCACCCACCGGTCGATGCGGTTGCGGGCTTCGCGCAGCTTGGCCAGCGTGGCCGGGATGAAGGCCTGGCCGCCGAAACCCGGGTTCACCGACATCAGCAGCACGATGTCCAGCTTGTCCATGACGTAGTCCATGAACGAAAGCGGCGTGGCCGGGTTGAACACCAGCCCGGCCTTGCAGCCGTGGTCGCGGATCAGCGACAGGGTGCGGTCGACGTGGCGGCTGGCTTCGGGGTGGAAGGTGATGATGTCGGCGCCGGCCTTGGCGAACATGGGCACGATGTCGTCCACCGGCTCCACCATGAGGTGCACGTCGATGGGCACCTGCACGTGCGGGCGGATCGCGGCGCACACCATCGGCCCGATGGTGAGGTTGGGAACATAGTGGTTGTCCATCACGTCGAAGTGGATCCAGTCGGCGCCGGCGGCGACGACATTGCGCACTTCCTCGCCCAGCCGGGCGAAATCGGCGGAGAGGATGCTGGGAGCGATACGTGTGGACGAAGACATGGCAGGAGTTTCCGGGGGCATAATGTGCAATTATTGTAGTTTGACGCCCCGGCGGCGCCTCGTGCGCACCCGGGAGCCCGTCCGACCGCAGGCCCGCCGCTTTCCGGCCGCCTGTGCCAACCCCGGGAAAGGCGAGTGAAACCCTACGATCTGACCGTATCCGTGACGCCGCGCTTCGTGCCGGAGCAGTCCGACCCGTCCCAGCACCAGTACGTCTTCGCGTATACCGTCCGGATCACCAACTCGGGAACCCAGCCCGCCCAGGTCATCAGCCGGCACTGGATCATCACCGACGGTCACCAGCGCGTACAGGAAGTGCGCGGCCTGGGCGTGGTGGGGCAGCAGCCGCTGCTGGCGCCCGGCGAAACCTTCGAATACACCAGCGGCTGTCCGCTGCCCACGCCGGTCGGCACCATGCGCGGCACCTACCACTGCGTCGGCGAGAACGGCATCCCGTTCGAGGTGCCGATCGCCGAATTCGTGCTGGCCATGCCCCGCACCCTGCACTGACCGCGCCCTAACCAGCCTTTTCCATGAGCCGTATCCCGCGATTCACCTGCCTGTTCCTGGCGGCCGTCCTGGCCGGCTGCGTCACGACCCACGAGATTCCTCCCGACGTTCCCGGCGCCGTCGCGCCGCCCGCCGCGGTCGACGGGCCGCTGGTCGTGCCGCCGCTGTCGGCGCTGCCCGACTCGGCGCCGCGGGCGCTGTCGGGCCGCTACAGCCGCGCCAGCTGGGCCGAGCTGCCGGGCTGGTCCAACGACGATCTCTCCCGGCTGTGGCCGCTGTTCCTGCGCAACTGCAAGGGCCTGATGCGGCCCACCGGCGGCAGCCTCACGGCGCCGGCCCGGGCCACGCCGCGCGCCTGGCAGCCGGTGTGCGCCGCCGCCGCCGATCCGGCGCAGGCCCCGGCTCCGGGCGATGCCGCGGGCGTGCGCCGCTTCCTGCTGGCGCATCTGCAGCCCTGGCGCCTGAACGGCGCCGACGGCGCGCCGGCCGCCAACACCGTCACCGGCTACTACGAGCCGCTGGTCCGGGGCTCGCGCCGCCAGGGCGGGCCCTACCAGTGGCCGCTGTATGGCGTGCCCGACGACCTGCTCACCATCGACCTGGGCAGCGTCTATCCTGAGCTCGCCGGCAAGCGGGTGCGCGGCAAGCTCGAGGGCCGCCGCGTGGTGCCCTATGATGCGCGCTCGGCCATCGACGCTTCCGACCGCAAGCCGCCCGTGCTGGTCTGGATCGACGATCCCGTGGACAACTTCTTCCTGCAGGTGCAGGGTTCGGGGCGCGTCGAACTGGTCGAAGGCCCCGGCGCCGGCCAGACCATCCGCCTGGCCTATGCCGACCACAACGGCCGGCCCTATGCCTCCATCGGCCGCTGGCTGGTGGAGCAGGGCGAGCTCCGGGCCGACCAGGCCTCGATGCAGAACATCCGGGCGTGGGCGAAGCGCAACCCGCAGCGCGTGCAGGAGATGCTCAATGCCAACCCGGCCGTGGTGTTCTTCCGCGAGGAGGCGATCGTCGATCCCGCGCTCGGCCCCAAGGGCGCCTATGGCATTCCGCTGGCCGAAGGCCGCTCCATCGCGGTCGATACGCGTTATGTGCCGCTGGGCACGCCGGTATTCCTGGCCACCACCCAGCCCGCTTCCACCCAGCCGCTGCAGCGGCTGGTGTTCGCGCAGGACACCGGCGCGGCCATCCAGGGCGCCGCGCGGGCCGACTACTACTGGGGCTACGGCGAGGCGGCCGGGCAGCAGGCCGGCCGCATGAAGCAACGCGGCCAGATGTGGGTGCTGTGGCCCAAGCAGGCCGGGGAGCCTTCCGCACGATGAATGCGCAGATCGTCATATGCGGCGCCGGCATCGTCGGCATGGCCAGCGCCCTGGCGCTGGCGCGACGCGGCCAGCGCGTGCTGATCCTCGCGCCGCGCGCCGAGGTGCCGCCCGCCGCCCCCGACCGCTACCATCCCCGGGTGTATGCCATCTCGCCGGCCAGCCGCCGCTTTCTCGGCGAGCTGGGGGTCTGGGATTCCCTGCCTGCCGGCCGCATTGCGCCGGTGCGCGCCATGGAGATCCATGGCGACGGCGCGGGCGTGGTGTCGCTGGATGCCTGGCAGGCCGCGCGCGAAGAACTGGCCTGGATCGTCGAGTCGGGCGAGATCGAGCGCGTGCTGCTGCAGGCGGTGCGGGTCTTCGGCATTCCGTGGGTGGACGACCGCTGCACCGGATGGCGCGACGGCGTCATCGAGACCGCCGACGGGCAGCGGCTGCATGCCGAACTTTTCGTGGGCGCAGATGGCGCCAATTCGCCGCTGCGCCAGGCCGCCGGCCTGCGCCACACTGCGCGCCCGTACGGCGAGACCGGGCTGGTGGCCCACCTGGACGCCGGGCTGCCGCACCAGGGCACGGCCCTCCAGTGGTTCCGCGAGGACGGCGTGCTGGCGCTGCTGCCCCTGCCGGATACCGCCGACGGGCCGCAGGTGTCCATGGTCTGGTCGTTGCGCGACGGTCGCGCGCAGGCCCTGCTGGCCCTGTCCGCGCCGCAGCAGGCCGAGGCCCTCGCCCGCGAGCTGGCCGCCGCCACGGGGGGGCGGCTGGGCAGCCTGCGGCTGCGCAGCGCGGTGCATGGTTTCCCGCTTACCCATGAACAATCGCAGATGACGGGCCCGGGCATCGCCCTGGCAGGGGATGCCGCCCACCGCGTGCATCCGCTGGCCGGGCAGGGCCTGAACCTGGGGCTGGGCGATGTCGAGGCCTTGGCCGCCGCCGTGGCCGGACGCGAGGCATTCCGCCCCGCGGGCGATCCCCGGGTGCTGCATCGTTATCGCCGCGCCCGCGCCGAACCGGTGCTCGCCATGCGCCTGGCCACCGACGGCCTGCATCGCCTGTTCGGCGCCCGCGGGGCTCCCCTGGCCTGGCTGCGCAATGCCGGCATGCAATGGGTCGACGCCCTGCCTTTCGTCAAGCGCCAGCTCATCGAAGGGGCGTCGCGCAACTGAACGGCCCGGCCGCGCTGCGCGTTCCCCGCAACAGGAGTCGCAATGAACTATCGTTTCCTCATCGGCCTGGCCGGCGCCGTGTGGGCGCTGGGCGCCATGGGTCCGGCAGCCTGCGCGCAGGACAAGGTCGTGTCCACGCGCGACGCGGGCCAGGCGGCCCGCGACGGCGGACAGGTCCATTCCACCGCGTCGCTCGAGGACCCCGCCGCCCGGCAGGTGCACGAACGCTTCGCGCAGCGGTTCTCGGGGCTGGACGTGGTGGCGGTGCGTCGCACGCCCTACGGACTGTTCGAAGTCCAGGTCGGCATGGACCTGCTCTATACCGACGAGAAAGTCACCTGGGTCATGGAAGGGCCGCTCATCGACGCCATGACGCGCCGCGACGTCACGCGCGAACGCCTCGAGAAGCTGGGGGCCGTCGACTTCGACGAACTGCCGCTCGATCTGGCCATCAGGCAGGTCAAGGGCAAGGGCACGCGCAAGGTGGCCATCTTCGAGGATCCGAACTGCGGCTATTGCAAGCAGCTGCGCCACACGCTGGAGAGCGTGGACGACGTCACCATCTATACCTTCCTCTATCCCATCCTGTCGCCGGACTCCACCGTCAAGACGCGCAACGTGTGGTGCGCCGCGGATCCGGGCCGGGCCTGGGACGACTGGATGCTGCGGGGCCGGGCGCCGGCCGCCGCCGATTGCAGCGTGCCCGTGGACAAGCTGCTGGCGCTGGGCCAGCGCCTGATGGTGCGCGGCACGCCCACGCTGTTCTTCGCGGACGGCTCGCGCATCAGCGGCGCGCTGCCGCTGGAGATGCTGCAGGCGCGCCTGGACGGCCGCCAGGGCGGGGGCTGAAGCGCCCCGGGCTTGCGTGGCGGGGCTATTCCATCGTGGCGCCGGAAAGCTTCACGATGTCGGCATAGCGGGCGCTCTCGCTCTGGATGAATGCGCCGAACTGCTGCGCCGACCGGGGCGGAGACATCTGCGCGCCCATGGCTTCCATGCGTGCGCGCAGCGCGGGATCCTGCAGCGCGGCGTTGATCTCGCGATTCAGGCGGTCCACCACCGCTACGGGGGCGCCGGCGGGCAGCACCACGCCATACCAGGCCGAGGCGATCATGTCCTTCACGCCGGCTTCCTCGAAGGTCGGCACCTCGGGCAGGGCTGCCAGGCGTTCGTGCGAGGCCACGGCCAGGGCGCGCAGCGCGCCGGCCTGCACCTGGGCCAGCGAGCCGGTGTCCAGCATCAGGTCCACCTGGCCGGCCATCAGGTCGGCCACCGCCGGTCCGCTGCCCTTGTACGGAATGTGCACGATGTCGACCTGGGCCAGGTGCTTGAGCAGCGCGCCGGCCAGGTGCTGCGACGAACCCACGCCGCCCGAGCCGTAGTTGAGCTTGCCCGGCGCGGCCTGCGCGGCGTCCAGCAGCTGCCGGGCCGACTGGTAGGGCGACTGCTTCGGCACTTCGAGGATGTTCGGGATGGCGGCGACGAAGGCCACGGGCGAGAAATCCTTGACCGGATCGAAGCCCAGGCGGGAGTACAGGTGCGGATTTGCGGCGTGGGTCGAGCTGGTGGCCATGAGCAGCGCATAGCCGTCGGCCGGCTCGCGCACGAAGGCTGCCGTGCCGATGTTGCCGCCTGCGCCTGCCTTGTTGTCCACGATGACGGTCTGGCCCATCTGCTGGCTGAGCTGCTGGGCCAGCATGCGCGCCAGCACGTCCGTCGCGCCGCCCGGAGGCCAGGGCACCGTCAGCTTGATTGGGCGCTCGGGGTATTCCGCGTGGGCGGCCGGGCCCAGGGTTGCGACCGCCGCCAGCAATGCGCAGCAGGCGCCGCGGATGAAGCCCATGGACATGAAAGTCTCCTCTGTATCGTTGCGCCGCTTGGTGCTCCGGTGCGCCGGCCGGATCGCCGGCACAGGCGCACCGCAGGGCCGGCGCTGAACCGGGTCCGACTATAAGCCATGCCGCGGGGTCCGCGTGGCCGCCGCGGAATGCGCCTACACTTCCGACTGCGGCAGGCGGCCTGCCGCGGATACCTGGCCAACGGAGGAGACATGAGAATCGCGATACTCGACGACTATCACGGCGTGGCCGACCGCTACGCCGACTGGAGCACGCTGGGTCCGGACGTGCGCGTAGACGTGTTCCGCGAGGCGCTGGCCGAGGGCGAGACCCGGATCGAGGCGCTGCGTCCCTACGATGTCATCGTCGCGATGCGCGAGCGCACGCCTTTTCCCGCCGGCCTGCTGCAGGCCCTGCCGCAGCTGCGCCTGCTGGTCACCACCGGCATGCGCAACAATGCCATCGACATGGCGGCGTGCCGCAGCCGGGGCGTTACCGTGTGCGGCGCGCCCGGCAGCAGCGAGGCCGGCACGGCCACGGCGGAGCTGACCTGGGCGTTGATCCTGGCGCTGTTCAAGCGCCTGCCGCAGGAATTCGATGCCATGCGGCAGGGTCGGTGGCAGACCGGCATGCCGCTGCCGCTGGCAGGCAGGCGCCTGGGCGTGGTGGGCCTGGGCAAGCTGGGGCGCGCCGTGGCACAGGTTGGGCAGGCCTTCGGCATGGACGTGGTGGCCTGGAGCCCCAACCTCACCGTCGAACGTGCCGCCGAGGCCGGCGTGGCCCGTGTCGACAAGCGCGAGCTGTTCGCCACGTCCGACGTGGTGAGCCTGCACCTGATACTCAGCGAGCGCACCCGGCATGTGGCCGATGTCGAGATGCTGGCCGCCATGAAGCCTTCGGCCTTTCTTGTGAACACCGCGCGGGCCGGCCTGGTCGACCAGGAGGCCATGCTGGACGCGTTGCGCAAGGGGCGGCTGGCCGGCGCCGGACTGGACGTGTACGCGGTGGAGCCCCTGCCTGCCGACGATCCGCTGCGCACGCTCGACAACGTGGTGCTGACGCCCCACCTGGGCTATGTCAGCGAATCGAATTTCCGCGCCTTCTACGCCAACGCCCGCGATGCGGTGGCCGCCTGGATGGCGGGCAAGCCGGTGCGCGTGCTGGGCGCCGACTGACGGCAGAACGCCGGCCCGCGGCGGTGGCGCTCAGCGCATGAACACCATGCGCTGCTCGGCCATGCCGTCGGCCGGCGCCGTCGTGCCGGTGTCGCCGGCACAGGGCTCGCCGGCGGTGTCGGGCTCGTGCGGATCCGCGTGGTCGAAGGCGATGTCGCCGTCCGGATCGGGCACGCCGGTGGGACGCAGGCCGGCGAAGTCGAACAGGTCGCGGTCCATCAGGTGCGAGGGCACCACCCGCGACAGCGCGTTGAAGACATTCCACGAGCGGCCGGGGTGCCTGCGGTCCCATTCCTGGATCATGCGCGTGACTTCCTTGCGCTTGAGGTTCTCCTGCGAGCCGCACAGGTTGCACGGGATGATGGGGAACTGCTTGAGCTCGGCATAGGCGACCAGGTCGCGCTCGGGCACGTAGGCCAGCGGACGGATCACGGTGTGGCGGCCGTCGTCGGAGACCAGCTTGGGCGGCATGGCCTTCATCTTGCCGCCATAGAACAGGTTCAGGAAGAAGGTGCCGAGGATGTCGTCGCGGTGGTGGCCCAGTGCGATCTTGGTCGCGCCGAGTTCGGACGCCACGCGGTACAGGATGCCGCGGCGCAGCCGCGAGCACAGCGAGCACATGGTCTTGCCCTCGGGGATCACCCGGGTGACGATGGAGTAGGTGTCCTGCGTCTCGATGTGGAACGGCACGCCCAGCGCTGTCAGGTAGCCGGGCAGCACCTCGGGCGGAAAGCCGGGCTGTTTCTGGTCCAGGTTCACCGCCACGAGCTCGAAGCGGAACGGCGCGCGCTTCTGCAGCGCAAGCAGGATGTCGAGCAGGGCGTAGGAATCCTTGCCCCCCGACAGGCACACCATGACCTTGTCGCCTTCCTCGATCATGTTGTAGTCGGAGATGGCGCGCGTGGTTTCGCGCGCCAGGCGCTTCGTGAGCTTGTTGCCCTCGTGGCGGGCCTTTTCCTGGGCGGGCGTGCGCGGCGCGTCCGCTGTGTCGGTAACCGGTGTGGCGATGGCGTTCATGGCGGTGATGGAAAGCGGCTTCAGCGGCTGAGCTGGATCTCGACGCCCACGGCGGCACAGTCGGAAAAGGCCATGGGCTTGCTGATGCGCAGGCGCAGCGCCCGGATGTCGGCGAACTCGGCGAGCAGCCGCTGGGCCACCTGCTCGGACAGCGTTTCGATGAGGTTGACGTGAGCCTGGGTGCATTCGTGCACGATGGCCTCGCGCAGGCGCCGGTAGTCCAGCACGCTGTGGATGTCATGGTCGTCCACCGCGCGCGTGATGTCGATGTCGAATTCGGCATCGACATGCAGCGGCTGCGTGGCGCGGCGCTCGTGCTCGAGGATGCCGATGCGGGCGTCCAGGGCAAGACCGGAAATGAAGATGCGGCGTGTGGGCATGATGGGAACCTGGGAGGTTGAACCGGGATTGTAAAGGCGAGGCCGGCGGCGCGCGGGTGACTACAATCGGCTGCAGCGCCGGCGCACGGGGCCGGCTACACGGAAGGGAAGCAATGCGGCAGTTCTACGACGCGGTCATAGTGGGTGCCGGTCCGGCCGGCGTGTCGTGCGCCATCTGGCTGGCACGCCTGGGCCTGTCGCCGGTGGTCGTCGAGGCGGGGGCGCGGGTGGGCGGGCTGGTGGCCGGCAATCCCTTTGCCGACGAGTGGAACGCCACGCTCCCCGGCCAGACCGGCGTGCAGGTGGCCGCCAATCTGGCCGAGAGCCTGGAGCGCGCAGCGGTGCCGGTGCGCCTGCAGGCCCCGGCCACCGGCGTGCGGCGATGCCACGGCGGCGTGCAGGTCGCGCTCGGCGGCGATCGGCCCGCCACGCTGGCGGGCGGCTGCCTGGTGATCGCCTCGGGGGTGCGCGCGCGGGGCCTGCCCGGCCATGGACCGGACGCGCGCTGGCCGGGCGTGCTGGTCGGCCCGGGCTCGCCCATCGTGGCGCAGGACTACTCCGGGCGCGCCGTGGCCGTGCTGGGCGGCGGCGACAACGCTTTCGAGAATTTCGTCTATGTGCGCAACCGGGGCGCGCGCGAAGTGCACCTCTATGCCCGCACCGTGCGGGCCCAGCAGCAATGGGTGGCGCGGGCCGGCACGCAGGGCGTGCGCGTGGGCCCCTATGTGGTGGATCCGGCGGCACGCACCGTCGACGGGCGCGCCTATGACCTCATCCTCGTGTTCTACGGCTGGGAACCCCAGGCTGCCTTTGCCGACGACCTGGCGCTCGCGCGCGACGCGCGCGGCTACATCCACACCGATTTCGCCACGGCGCGCACCAGCGTGCCCGAGGTCTACGCCATCGGCGAAGTGGCCAACCGCATGCACCCCTGCGTCGTGACCGCCATGGCCGACGGCGTCGTGGCTGCCAAGGACATCCAGCGGCGCTGGGAGCGGGCATAGGGTTCCGTCCCGCAAGTTGCCCGGCGACGCGCTGCGCGCGCGGGTAAACCTGCAGGACAGGACACCAGCCCCCGGCCTCGCTCAGCCTGCCGACAGCACGCAATCCAGCGCTTCGGGCGGACCCAGCCGTACGCTATACGCCCGCAGCTCATCGCGGCGGAACACATGCACGGTGATGCGCTCTCCCGGGCGATACTGGGCCAGCAGCACGTCCAGGCCGGAAGGCGGCTCGACCTTCAATCCGTCCATGGCCACCAGCACGTCGCCCGCCGACAGCCCCGCATGATGGGCGGCGCCGCCTTCGAACACGGTGGCCAGCGCCAGGGCGTCGCCCTGCTTGCGCGTACGCACGCCCAGGCTGGGTACGTTGAGCGCGGGCTTCCAGCGCATGCTGATGCCCTGGCTGGCCAGCAGCTCGGCCAACGGCACGTCGGCGGTGCCCTCGGCATGGCGGGCGATGAAGCGGCGCACGTCCACCCCGGTGGCTTCGCGCACCAGGGCGGGCAGGGCGTCCTCGGGCACGCCCTGCGGCCTGCCGCGGTAGAAATCCCGGCCGTAGCGCTGCCACAGCAGGCGCATCACGTCGTCCAGCGAGCGGGTGCCGCCGCTGGCCTGGCGCACGGTGAGATCCAGGCCCAGCGCCACCAGCGCGCCCTTGGTGTAGTAGCTGACCAGCGCGTTGGGCGAATTCTCGTCCTGCTTGTAATAGCGCGTCCAGGCATCGAAGGAGCTCTCTGCCACCGACTGCTTGCGGCGGCCCGGCGTGCGCGCCACCGAAGTGATGGTCTTGGCCAGGAGCCGGAGATAGTCGTCGCGCCCGATGACGCCCGACCGCACCAGGAACAGGTCGTCGTAGTACGAGGTGAAGCCCTCGAACACCCACAGCAGCCGGGTCAGGTTGGGGCGGTCGAGCCGGTACGGCACGAAGGCCGCCGGCTTGATGCGCTTGACGTTCCAGGTATGGAAGTATTCGTGGCTGACCAGGCCCAGGAAGCCGCGGTAGCCGTCGCCCTGCCCCTGCTGGCCCAGCACCGGCAGGTCCTTGCGCGAGGCCATGAGCGCGGTGCTGGCGCGGTGCTCCAGTCCGCCGTAGCCGTCGCCCGTGACCATGGTCATGAAGACGTAGCGGTCGCTGCTGTCCAAGAACGGCGCCCGCTTGCTGCGCGGCTCGAAGAACGCGATCTGGGCTTCGCAGATGCGGCGCACGTCGTCGGCGATGCGCGCGAGATCCAGCCGCGGCGCCGCGCCGGTGAACACCAGTTCGTGTTCGGCGCCGTGGGCCGTGAAGCGCGCCACCTGCGGCGTGCCCATCTCCACAGGGTGGTCGATCAGGGCGTCGTAGTCGGGCGCGCGGTACAGGCCGAACCCGTGTCGCCGCGCCGCGCCGGGCAGCCCGCGCGCCTCCGGCAGGGCGGTGTAGACCTTCCAGCCTTCGATGCCCCGGGGCGGAAGCAGCTCCAGCAGGCAGGGGGCGTCGTCCTGGCCCTCGGCCCTGAGGAACACGCTGGTGCCATTGAAGAACGCGTGGGTTTCGTCGAGATGGGCTCCCCGCACGGAGAGATCCCAGGCATAGACCGTGTACGTGACGCGCAGCGGGCCGCGGCAGGGCGCCACCCGCCAGGTGTGGTTGTCGAGTTTGGTGGCGGCGACGGCGCGGCCGCCGGCGTGCGCGGCCAGGGTCTCGACCTGGCGGGAGAAATCGCGGATCAGGTAGCTGCCCGGGATCCAGGCCGGCAGCGACAGGCGCTGGCCTTCGGGATCCGGACGGGCAAGCAGGAGTTCGACCTGGAAGCGGTGCCCGGCCGGATCGGCGGGCTGCAGGCGGTACATTACGGGTGCGTCGTTCATCCATATATCTTACTTTCATCCCTACTGGAGACATGCCATGAGCGAATCCGAGTCCCTCGTGCTGGTCGAGACCCGCGGCCGGGTCGGGCTGCTTACCCTGAATCGTCCCAAGGCGCTGAATGCGCTCAATGACGCGCTGATGGACGAACTGGGCGCGGCGCTGCTGGCCTTCGACGCGGACGAGAACATCGGCGCCATCGTGGTCACCGGCAGCGAGAAGGCGTTCGCGGCGGGGGCCGACATCGGCGCCATGAAGAACTGGTCCTACATGGACGTCTACGGTTCGGAATACATCACCCGCAACTGGGAAACGCTCAAGCGCGTACGCAAGCCGGTGATCGCCGCCGTGGCGGGCTACGCGCTGGGCGGCGGCTGCGAGCTGGCCATGATGTGCGACATCCTGATCGCCGCCGACACGGCGCGCTTCGGCCAGCCCGAGATCAAGCTGGGCGTGATACCGGGAGCGGGCGGCACGCAGCGCCTGCCCCGCGCCGTCGGCAAGGCCAAGGCCATGGACCTGGTGCTGACCGCCCGCATGATGGGAGCCGAAGAGGCCGAGCGCGCGGGGCTGGTTTCCCGCGTGGTGCCGGCGGCCCGCCTGCTGGACGAGGCCATCGAAGCCGCCACCGTCATCGCGTCGATGTCGCTGCCTTCGGTCATGATGGCCAAGGAGTGCGTCAATCGGGCCTACGAATCCCCGCTCAACGAAGGCCTGTTGTTCGAACGCCGGGTGTTCCATTCGCTGTTCGGCACCGAAGACCAGAAGGAAGGCATGGCCGCCTTCGTGGAAAAGCGGGCGCCCGCGTTCAAGCACCGTTAGCCTTGGTTACAACGGCCCCGCTCCACCGCGGGGTCGGAACAGGCGCGCCGGCCATGCCGTAACAACTCCGGCGGCCCGCCGGCCGTCTTTTCGGGGCGCCGTGCGCGTTGCCCGTTGAAACCTTTGCGCAGCACCCTGTTGCATCTCGCCGACCTATCCTGAACGGGCGTGTTCAGAGAGGAGCCGCGACTGGTCGCAGCCTGTGCCCCGGGAGGGCCGGCGCGGGCCCTCGTGTCCTGTCCCACAAGTCCGTTGCCGCATGCTTGCGAGGCAGGGCATTCGTTTCGTTCCACAACGACGAAGGAGCCTCACATGCGTAATCACGTTTTTTCCGTCAGGCCACGGTGGCAGGCCGCGATCCTGGCCGGTGCCCTGGGCGCAGGCCTGGCGTGTTCCGTCCAGGCCCAGATGCCCATGTCCAGCCTGAGGCTGGTATCCGAGACGCCCACGGCCGCGCCGGCCCCCGTCATGACCGCCGAGGCACTGCGCGACGCGGCCGTGGACGCCTACGTCTATGCCTATCCCATGGTCCTGATGGAGGTGACCCGCCGGGCCGCGACCGGCGTGCAGACGGCCGTCGCGGGCCGCGCGCCCATGAACCAGTGGGGCCACCGCACCCAGTTCCCCGACCCGCAGACCACCGACGTGGCCTGGCCGGGCACCGAGGCACTGTATTCCAGCCTGTGGTATGACGTGACGCGCGAGCCGCTCATCATCGACGTGCCCGATGCGGGCCAGCGCCACGTGCTGCTGACCCTGCACGACATGTGGTCGGACATGTACGCGGCGCGCGGCACGCGCACCACCGGCAACGGCGCCCAGCGTTTCGCCATCGTGGGGCCGTCGTGGCAAGGCACGCTGCCGGCCGGCGTGGAGATGGTGCGCAGCCCCACGGGCATGGGCTGGGCGATCGCCCGCATGCAGACGGCCAGCCCCGCCGAGTTCGGCATCGTCAACCAGTTCCAGGGCAGCCTGGCCGCCACGCCCCTGCGCGTGGCGCAGCCTTTCGGAACGGCGGCGCCAGGGCGTGCCGAGCCGGCGTGGAGCGCGTCCCAGCAGGCCACGCCGGCCGAGCAGGTGGCGGCGATGGACGCGGCCAGCTACTTCACGCTCTTTGCCCAGCTGCTGCGTGACAATCCGCCCCATGCGAACGACCACCCCATGCTCGACCGCCTGCGCCGGCTGGGCTTCGACGGCATGCGGCCGTTCAGCTTCGGCACCTTGAATCCGTCGGTGCAGCAGGCGCTGGCGGAGGCGGCGCCGATCGCGGGCCGGCGGATCGCCGATGCCGTGCAGAATCTCGGCACCGAGGCAAACGGCTGGAGCGTGGTGCGCCATGGCATCGGCACATACGGCACCGATTACCTGCGGCGCGCCGCCGTGGCCTATGCCGGCCTGGGCGCCAGCACCGCGGAAGAAGTGCTCTATCCGGTGACCACCCGGGACGACGAGGGCGAGCCGCTGAACAGCGACGAAGACTACGTGCTGCACTTCGAGCCCGGGCAGTTGCCGCCGGTCGACGGTTACTGGTCGCTCATCCTCTACGACTCGCGTCTCGGCCTGGCCCGGAATCCGGCCAACCGCTATGCGATCCACAGCACCGATGCGCTTGCGTACAACCCGGACGGCTCGCTCGACCTCTACATCCGGCGCGACCCGCCGCGCTCCGGCAAGGAGGCGAACTGGCTGCCGGCGCCCCAGGAGGGCCCCTTCATGCTGAACCTGCGCCTGTATGCCCCGCGCGACACGGCCCTGGACGGTCAGTGGGCCCCTCCGCCGGTGCGCGAAGACTGAGCCGGGGCCTGGCGTGCCAGGCCTGTCCCGAAGCCGGCTGCGGCCTGCTGCATGGCGGCCGCAGCCGGCTTTCAATTTGCTGGCAGGGTTGGAAACAGGCTATACTCTGCGGGTTTGACGCTTGCGGGAAATCGATGCCGCCGCGTTGGCTGGGGGGCTTCACACCTGGGGATCAGGGGAGCTTGCCAGTGGCAGCGGCAGCGTGGCTCGCGGCGAGCAAGGCAGTCTGAACGAGGCAGTCCGAGAGACCGTCCGGGGAGGCAGCCGGCAGGCCATTACGGGCAGGCAGGTGGCGGGGCATCGTTGCCGGGCGGCCGCAGGATCATGCGGCTGGCGTAGTGCGGCGGGGTGCGGCCACGGATCTGGCCGGGGTTTGCGGGCGGGGAGCGTGATGCAGAAGAGTCTGGTCCTTACCGACGCCGATCGCGTCGCGCTCAATACCCGTGCCTGTCGGGAAATCGTCCTGGTACTTGTGGCTCAGGCTGCCATGGGGCTCGCGGCGGCAGCAATGGCGGGGATATTTGCAGGGGCGGCAGCGGGGCTGTCGGCGTTGCTGGGAGCGGGGGCGTATTTCTTGCCCAATGCACTGTTTGCATTGCGCTTGCTGGTCAATGTCGTCAAGTCTGCACGGTCCAACCCTTTTGCCTTTCTTTATGGTGAGCTGCTCAAGCTGCTCATGACGGCGGTGCTGTTGTGGCTGCTTTCCTGGCTCGCGCAGGGCTGGCTGGTCTGGCCGGCGGTGCTGCTCGGGCTGGTGCTCACCCTGAAGGGCTATCTCCTGTTGTTGATGCTGCGCAAGCTGTCATAGCGGTACTTAACAATCGTGCACCGTCCGGGCCGCAAGGTTCCGGACTACACAGCAAAGGGTAGGATTTCACATGGCTGCAGCCAGCGGCGCGTCGCCTCAGTCCGAGTACATCCAGCACCACCTGGTGCACCTGAACAACCTGGGCGAGAAGCAGAGCGCCATCGCCCAGTTCGAAGTCATCAACTATGACTCGATGTTCTGGTCGGCCCTGATGGGCCTGATTGTGGTCTTCTGCCTGTGGCTTGTCGCCCGTCGGGCCACGAACGGCGTGCCGGGCCGTTTCCAGGCCTTCGTCGAGATGATCGTCGACATGGTCGACGACCAGGCCAAGTCCATCGTGTCCAATGCCAAGAGCCGCCTCTTCGTGGCCCCCCTGGCCCTCACCGTGTTCCTGTGGATCGTGCTGATGAACGCGCTCGATCTCGTGCCGGTCGACCTGCTGCCCGCGATCTTCCGCTGGACGGGGCTGGGTCACCACCACGGCGATCCCCTCTACTACCACCGCATCCTGCCCACGGCCGATCTCAACGTGCCCATGGGCATGGCGCTGGGCGTGCTGCTGCTGATGCTCTACTACGGCATCAAGATCAAGCGCCCCGGCGGCTTCGTCAAGGAATTGTTCACGGCGCCGTTCCACGGCCATGGCCTGGCGGGCCTGGTGCTGTCGCCCTTCAACCTGCTGCTCAACCTGATCGAGTACGCCGCCAAGGCCGTCTCGCTGGGCATGCGGCTCTTCGGCAACATGTTCGCGGGCGAACTGATCTTCATGCTGATCGCGCTGCTGGGCGGCGCCTGGACCGGCCTCAATGCATCCAGCATCGGGTTCGGCATCGGCCACGTGCTGGCCGGCTCGGTATGGGCGATCTTCCACATCATGATCGTGCTCCTGCAGGCCTTCATCTTCATGATGCTGACGCTGGTGTATATCGGCCAGGCTCACGAGGGGCATTGATCCCGTTTTTTCCGGCGCGCGTTTCGCGGCGCGCGCCGGGTCGCAAGATTGTCTTGCAAATACGCGCAGTACCTGTTTTCCAACAATCCTGACTTCAGATTTCTAACCAAGGAGTTGTCATGACCAACGTCGCTTTCGTTGCTCTCGCTTGCGGTCTCATCATCGGTCTGGGCGCCATCGGCGCCTGCATCGGCATCGCACTGATGGGCGGCAAGTACCTGGAAGCTTCGGCTCGTCAGCCCGAACTGATGAACGCCCTGCAGACCAAGATGTTCCTGCTGGCCGGCCTGATCGACGCGGCGTTCCTGATCGGCGTGGGTATCGCCATGCTGTTCGCCTTCGCCAACCCGTTCGTCGGCTGATGGCGTCGCGCCCGCCGGCGTGAAGGGCGGGCACGGACCGGCGGCGGGTACCTTGGTGCCGCCTGCCGGCAAAGTATCGAGCTCCGCGTCCGCCTCGGCGGACGGGAGCGTAAGGTGTTAAAGGAACGACCGTGAATCTGAACGCGACGATCTTTTTCCAGATGCTCGTGTTCTTCGTTCTGGGCTGGTTCACGATGAAATTCGTGTGGCCGCCCCTGACGAAGGCGATGGACGAGCGCCGCCAGAAAATCGCCGACGGCCTGGCTGCCGCGGAGAAGGGCAAGGCCGATCTGGCCCAGGCCCAGGCGCGCGTCAGTCTGATCGAAGCCTCTGCCAAGTCCGAGACCCATGCCCGCATCGTCGAGGCCGAGAAGCACGCGGCTGCGCTGATCGAGCAGGCCCGTCGCGACGCCGAGGCGGAACGTGCCCGTATCGTGGCCCAGGCGGCCCAGGACGCAGCCCAGGAAGTCCAGCGTGCCCGCGACGCGCTGCGCGACGACGTGGCGGCGCTGGCCGTGAAGGGTGCCGAGCAGATCCTCAAGCGCGAGGTGGATGCCCGCGCCCACGCCGAGCTGCTGGACCAGCTCAAGGCGCAGCTTTGATCCGGGACGGGATGATGACCCCCACGCTCACTATTCGTTCGCTGCCTCCCGAGGGGGCTTCAGCCACCTCCGGGCGGCCGCGCGGAGGCTGACATGGCTGAACTTTCCACTGTCGCCCGTCCGTACGCCGAGGCCCTGTTCGCCGCCGCGCGCGAAGATCAGGCCGGCCTCGAGCAACTGGCCGGGCTGGTCGACGAACTGGCCCAGGTCGCCGCGAATCCCGACGTGCGCGAGGCCATGGCCGATCCGCGCCTCGACGACGCGCAGCGCACCCAGGTGTTCACCAGCCTGGTCAAGTCCGAACTTCCGCAGGCCGCGCGCAATTTCATCGAGCTGCTGGTGCAGAACGACCGGCTGCTGCTGCTGCCCGAGATCGCCCGGCAATTCATGGCGCTGAAGAATCGTCACGAGGGCACGGCGCAGGCGGAAATCACCAGCGCGTTCGAGCTCAGCGACGCCCAGGTCAACGAACTGGTCGCGGCGCTCGAGGTCAAGTTCGGCCTCAAGCTCAAGCCGCACGTGACGGTCGATCCGTCGTTGATCGGCGGCGTGCGCGTGGCAGTCGGCGACCAGGTCCTCGATACTTCCGTACAAGCCCAATTGGCCCGCATGCGGGATACGCTGGCCGCCTGAACACGACCAAGCCGGCCAGACAAACAGGATTCCAGGAGTCAATATGCAACTCAATCCCTCCGAGATCAGCGAACTGCTCAAGAGCCGCATCGAGGGCCTGGGCGCTTCGACCGATGTCCGTACCCAGGGCACCGTCGTGTCCGTGACCGACGGCATCACCCGCATCCACGGCCTGTCCGACGTGATGCAGGGCGAAATGCTCGAATTTCCCAACAACGTCTACGGCCTGGCCCTGAACCTCGAGCGCGACTCCGTCGGCGCAGTGATTCTGGGCGAGTACACCAGCGTGTCCGAAGGCGACCCGGTCAAGACCACCGGCCGCATCCTCGACGTGCCGGTCGGCCCCGAGCTGAAGGGCCGCGTGGTCAACACGCTGGGCGCCCCGATCGACGGCAAGGGCCCGATCAACGCCAAGGAAACCGACATCATCGAGAAGGTGGCGCCCGGCGTCATCGCCCGCCAGTCGGTGTCGCAGCCCCTGCAGACCGGCATCAAGGCCATCGACGCCATGGTGCCCATCGGCCGCGGCCAGCGCGAGCTGATCATCGGCGACCGCCAGACCGGCAAGACCGCGGTGGCCGTCGACACCATCATCAGCCAGAAGGGCAAGGGCGTCACCTGCGTGTACGTCGCCATCGGCCAGAAGGCCTCCACGATCAACAACGTGGTGCGCAAGCTCGAAGAGCACGGCGCCATGGAGTACACCATCGTCGTGGCCGCCTCGGCCTCCGACTCGGCCGCCATGCAGTACCTGGCCGCCTATGCCGGCTGCACGATGGGCGAATACTTCCGCGATCGCGGCGAAGACGCGCTCATCATCTATGACGACCTGACCAAGCAGGCCTGGGCCTACCGCCAGGTGTCGCTGCTGCTGCGCCGCCCGCCGGGCCGCGAAGCCTACCCCGGCGACGTGTTCTACCTGCACTCGCGCCTGCTCGAGCGCGCCGCGCGCGTCAACGCCGAGTACGTCGAGAAGTTCACCAACGGCGCCGTCAAGGGCAAGACCGGCTCGCTGACCGCGCTGCCGATCATCGAGACGCAGGCCGGCGACGTGTCCGCCTTCGTGCCCACCAACGTGATCTCGATCACCGACGGCCAGATCTTCCTGGAAACCGACCTGTTCAACGCCGGCGTGCGTCCCGCCATCAACGCCGGCATCTCGGTGTCGCGCGTGGGCGGCGCCGCCCAGACCAAGGTCATCAAGAAGCTGTCCGGCGGTATCCGTACCGACCTGGCCCAGTACCGTGAGCTGGCCGCCTTCGCGCAGTTCGCCTCCGACCTCGACGACGCCACGCGGCGCCAGCTCGAGCGCGGCAAGCGCGTGGTCGAGCTGCTCAAGCAGCCGCAGTACCAGCCGCTGCAGGTCTGGGAACTGGCCGTGTCGCTGTATGCCGTCAACAACGGCTACCTCGACGACGTCGACGTGGCGCAGGTCCTGGCCTTCGAGAAGGCCCTGAAGGATCACCTCAAGGCCAAGCACGAGGCCCTGATCCAGCGCATCGAAGACACCAAGGAGCTCTCCAAGGACGACGAGGCCGAGCTGGCGGCTGCGGTGCAGGATTTCAAGAAGCACGGTGCTTTTTAAGGCAGCAGTCTGACGCGCCGGCGGCCGGTCCGCCGGCGCGAGATGGGCCGGAACAGTCCAGCTGAGTCCGCCAAGCCGAATCAACAGGAAAGCGCAATGCCCGGAATCAAGGAAATCCGAACCAAGATCAAGAGCGTGCAGAACACGCGCAAGATCACCAAGGCGATGGAAATGGTCGCCGCGTCCAAGATGCGCAAGGCGCAGGACCGGATGCGGGCCGGCCGTCCGTACGCCCAGAAGGTGCGCGAGATCGCGGCGCACCTGATGCAGGCCAACCCCGAGTACAGCCATCCCTACCTGGTCGAACGCGACATCAAGTCGGTCGGCGTGGTGCTGGTCACCACCGACAAGGGCCTGTGCGGTGGCCTGAACACCAACATCAGCCGCGTCACGCTGGCCAAGCTCAAGGAATTCCAGCAGCGCGGCATTGCGGTGCAGACCACGGCCTTCGGCAACAAGGGCCTGGGCCTGCTGACCCGGGTCGGCGCCAAGCTGGTCTCCCAGGAAGTGCACCTGGGCGACAAGCCGGACCTCCACCGCCTGCTCGGCGCGATCAAGGTCCAGCTCGACGACTACCTCGAGGGCCGCATCGACGCCCTGTACGTGGCCACCACGCGCTTCATCAACACGATGCGCCAGGAGCCGGTGTTCCTGCGCCTGCTGCCGCTGGCGTCCGGACTGGACGATCCTTACCAGTCCGGCAGCGACGACCTCGAACAGGTTTCCGAGATCAAGTCGTCGTACAGCTGGGACTACATCTACGAGCCCGATGCCAAGAGCGTGATCGACGACCTGCTGCAACGCTACGTCGAGGGCCTGCTGTACCAGGCCGTGGCCGAGAACATGGCCTCGGAGCAGTCGGCCCGCATGGTTGCGATGAAGGCGGCGTCGGACAACGCGAAGAAGGTCATCGGCGACCTGCAGCTGGTCTACAACAAGACCCGCCAGGCGGCGATCACCAAGGAAATTTCGGAAATCGTAGGGGGCGCCGCCGCGGTCTGACCCGGCGGACACCCATCAAAATATCAAGGAATCGACATGAGCAACGGAACCATCGTTCAGTGCATCGGCGCCGTGGTGGATATTCAATTCCCCCGCGATAGCATGCCCAAGATCTACGAGGCGCTGACCCTCGTCGAAGACGGCTCTTCCTCGTACGCGGAAAAAGGCCTGACCCTCGAAGTGCAGCAGCAGCTGGGTGACGGCGTGGTCCGTACCATTGCCCTGGGTTCCAGCGACGGCCTGCGCCGTGGCATGCAGGTGCAGGGCACCGGCGCCCCGATCTCGGTGCCCGTGGGCACCGGCACGCTGGGCCGCATCATGGACGTGCTGGGCCGTCCCATCGACGAGGCCGGTCCGATCAAGTCGGACGTCAAGCGCGCCATCCACCAGCCCGCTCCCGCCTTCGACGAGCTCTCGCCCTCGGTGGAACTGCTGGAAACCGGCATCAAGGTGATCGACCTGGTCTGCCCGTTCGCCAAGGGCGGCAAGGTGGGCCTGTTCGGCGGCGCCGGCGTGGGCAAGACCGTCAACATGATGGAGCTCATCAACAACATCGCCAAGCAGCACAGCGGCCTGTCGGTGTTTGCCGGCGTGGGCGAGCGTACCCGCGAAGGCAACGACTTCTACCACGAAATGGAAGAGTCGAAGGTGCTGGACAAGGTGGCCATGGTGTTCGGCCAGATGAACGAGCCCCCCGGCAACCGCCTGCGCGTGGCCCTGACCGGCCTGACCATGGCCGAAGAGTTCCGCAACGAAGGCCGCGACATCCTGTTCTTCGTGGACAACATCTACCGCTACACCCTGGCTGGTACCGAAGTGTCGGCGCTGCTGGGCCGCATGCCGTCCGCCGTGGGCTACCAGCCCACGCTGGCCGAGGAAATGGGCAAGCTGCAGGAACGCATCACGTCCACCAAGACCGGCTCGATCACTTCGATCCAGGCCGTGTACGTGCCCGCCGACGACCTGACCGACCCGTCGCCCGCCACCACCTTCCAGCATCTGGACTCCACCGTGGTGCTGTCGCGCGACATCGCCTCGCTGGGCATCTACCCCGCCGTGGACCCGCTGGATTCCACCAGCCGCCAGCTCGACCCGCAGGTCGTGGGCGAGGAGCACTACCAGGTGGCCCGCGGCGTGCAGCAGACCCTGCAGCGCTACAAGGAACTGCGCGACATCATCGCGATCCTGGGCATGGACGAACTGTCGCCGGAAGACAAGCAGGCCGTGGCCCGCGCCCGCAAGATCCAGCGCTTCCTGTCCCAGCCGTTCCATGTGGCCGAAGTGTTCACCGGTTCGCCGGGCAAGTACGTGCCCCTGGCCGAGACCATCCGCGGCTTCAAGATGATCATCAGCGGCGAGTGCGACTCCCTGCCGGAGCAGGCCTTCTACATGGTCGGCACGATCGACGAGGCCTTCGAGAAGGCCAAGAAGCTGCAATAAGGATCCGATATGGCTACCCTGCATGTGGATGTCGTCAGCGCAGAAGAAGCGATCTTCACCGGTGAGGCGAAGTTCGTCGTGCTGCCTGGCGAGGCGGGCGAGCTGGGCATACTGCCCGGCCACACCCCGCTGATTTCGCGCATACGCCCCGGGACGGTCAAGATCGTCCGTGCCGACGAAGGCGAGGAAAACATCTTCGTCGCCGGGGGCATACTGGAAGTCCAGCCGGGCAGCGTCACGGTGCTGGCCGACACGGCCATCCGTGCCGCCGACCTCGACGAGGCCCGCGCCGTGGCGGCGCGCGAGAAGGCCGAGGAGGCCCTGCGCAACGCCAAGGACAAGGCTGACATCGCCGTGGTGGAAGCCGAGCTGGCCATGCTGGCCGCCCAGGCCGCTGCCGCGCGCCGGCTGCGCGAGACCAAGGCGCGTCACTGACGCTCGCGCGGCCGCACCGGCCGCGCCGCACGGGGCTGCAGGGGCACGATTGTGCCGCTGCAGCCCCGTTTCTTTTGGTGCGCGCCTCGCCGGTTCCTGCTGCAGCGGCGCCGCGGGCGCCGCCCTCGCGGGGCCGTGGCGTCGGGCCGTAGGTATGAGCCGCAGTGCGTCGACTGCGCATAGCCGGGCCGGGCAGCGCCCCGTAAGCTGCGTCCTGTGTCCGTCACGTCACAGGAAACGCAATGCGCGAAATTCTCGAATGTGCGGTTCTGTCCGCTCCGGGCCGGCCGGCGGGCCTGCCCTCCTGGGGCGGGTCTGCCGCCACCGGCTCCGTTCCCGCCCTGCCGCTGCGCCTGCATCTCGACGCATTCGACCTCGCCATCGGTGCGGCCGGCGATGAAGCCGGCCTGATCGCCGCGGCAGCCCTGCGCCTGCGCCGCTACGACGCCTGCCTGCTGCCGGTGGAACCGGCCACGCTGCCGTGGGTCCGCATGGCGCTGTCGCGCGCGGGGTCCGTGCTCACCACGCCGGTGATCGCCCTGGTGCGCGAAGTGCGCGCCCCGGCCATGGCCGACCTCTTCGAGCTCGGCGTGGCCGACTTCCTGCCCGCGCCGCTGTGCCAGGAAGAACTGCGCGCGCGCATGCTGCGGCTGCTGGAGCGGCGGCGCGCTTCTTCCGGCGCCCTGCAGCCGACCATGCCGCAGGCGGCGCCGTCATGGCCGTCCGCCGCGTCCGCCCGGCTCGAGGCGCTCTCCGAAGGCTCGCCCGGATATGGCGTGGGGCGGGGGCCGGCGTCATCGGGGGCGGAAGGGGCGGCTGGCGTGGCGGTTCCGTTCCGCGAGGCCAAGGCCCGCGTGGTGGCCGGCTTCGAGCGCGAATACCTGTGCCGCGCGCTCGAGCGGCACGGCGGCAACGTGGCGCGGGCGGCGCGGGCCTCCAGCAAGCACCGCCGGGCCTTCTGGGCGCTGATGCGCAAGCACCGCATCGATGCAGCGCCCTATCGCGGGCAGCCGCAAGCGCCGTCGCCCGAACCCTGAGGCGCGCGCGCGGCCGCGGATGCGGGGCAGGGGCGTAAAATCACGGCTTCCGCTTTCCAAGGATCGTCGTGGCCGGCTCCCCCCTCAAGAACGATGTCTTCCTGCGCGCGCTGCAGCGCCAGCCCGTGCCCTATACGCCCACCTGGCTGATGCGCCAGGCGGGCCGCTACCTGCCCGAATACAACGCCACCCGCGCGCGGGCCGGCTCGTTCATGAGCCTGGCGCAGAATCCCGACTTCGCCACCGAAGTCACGCTGCAGCCCCTGCAGCGCTACGCGCTGGATGCCGCCATCCTGTTTTCCGACATCCTCACGGTGCCCCATGCCATGGGGCTGGGGCTGGACTTCGCGCCCGGCGAGGGGCCGCGCTTCGCGCATCCGGTGCGCAACGAAGAAGACGTCGCCCGCCTGGCCGTGCCCGACATGGCGCGGCTGCGCTACGTGTTCGACGCGGTGGCCAGCATCCGGCGCGAACTCGACGGCCGCGTGCCGCTCATCGGCTTTGCCGGCAGCCCCTGGACCATAGGCTGCTACATGGTGGAGGGGCGGGGCAGCGACGACTACCGCCTCATCAAGTCCATGCTGTACGCCCGTCCGGACCTGCTGCATCGCATGCTGGAGATCAATGCGGAAGCCACGCGGCAATACCTCAACGCCCAGATCGAGGCCGGCGCACAGGCCGTCATGCTGTTCGACAGCTGGGGGGGCGTGCTGGCCGACGGCCTCTACCAGCGCTTCTCGCTCGCCTACATCCGCCGGGTCGTGGAAGGCCTGGTGCGGGAACACGAAGGGCGGCGCGTGCCCGTCATCGTCTTCACCAAGGGCGGCGGCGGCTGGCTCGAGGAGATCGCGGCCTGTGGCTGCGATGCGGTGGGGCTCGACTGGACGGTAAACCTGGGAACCGCGCGCCAGCGGGTGCGCGACGCCGTGGCCCTGCAGGGGAACCTGGATCCCATGACGCTGTTCGGCGGGGAGGGCGCGGTGCGCGCCGAGGTGCGCCGCACGCTGGATGCCTACGGCACGGTCGGCGCGGGCGGTCACGTGTTCAACCTCGGCCACGGCATTTCCCAGTACACGCCGCCCGAAGCCGTGGCGGCGCTGGTCGACGAGGTGCGCACCTACAGCCCTCGCTTTCATGGGCAGTGAGCGTGCGCTATCGGCGTAGAGCCGCCTGGCGCCATGCGTCTGCGCTCGAGTTGTGCACAGCACACAAGCAAGACGGGGAAACCCCGAAAACTTGCCTTACATTCTCGGAATTCGCCATATCTATATGATTTTTCTGGGAAAACAGGAAATTTGCATAAGCATGGTCTATCGTGGTAGGCCAGCTTATTGCCCGATGCCGTCATTCTTCCCGTCTTTTTCCCCAAAGTTATCCACAGCCCCGGAGGAGAAGTGGAGTTCTCCGAATCAGGAGCGCACCTTAGCGCTCAAAACGAGAATTCACTTTAAGTCGGGACTGGTTCCCGGCTGCGATGCGCCCCGTCATGGCTGAGGCCGTCGCTGCCGAAGCGGGAAATCCGGCCGTCGCCTGCTGGGTCAGGGTGGCGCTGGACGTGCCGCTGCCGGGCCCCTTCGACTACCGCTGCACGGCCCCCGTGGCGCCCGGGCTGCGCGTGATCGTGCCGTTCGGCAGGCGCACCCTGGTGGGTGTGGTGCTCGAAGTGGTGGGGGAGCCTGCCGTGGATCCGTCCCAGGTACGCGACGTGGAACAGGTGCTGCACGACCTGCCGCCGTTTCCGCCGGACTGGATGCGGCTGACCCGTTTTGCTGCCGACTACTACCAGCGTCCATTGGGCGAGGTGATGCTGCCGGTGTTGCCGCCGCCCCTGCGCAAGCCCTCGGCCTACCAGGGCAAGCGCTCCGGGGCGGGGCCTGTGGCGAGGCGCGAAGCCCGGCGCGCGCGCACGCCGGGCTCGCCCGTCACCCCCGACGAGCCGCCCGCGCTGAATGCCGAGCAGCAGGAAGCGGTGGACCGCATCGCGGGCCTGCATGCCTTCCAGCCCGTACTGCTGCATGGCGTCACCGGCAGCGGCAAGACCGAGGTCTATCTGCATGCGGCGCAGCAGGTGCTGGCGGCGGGCCGCCAGGTGCTGCTGCTGGTGCCCGAAATCAACCTCACGCCGCAGCTGGAACAGGCGTTGCGTGCCCGGCTGGAACCCTTGGTGGGCGCCCAGGCATTGGCGGTGCTGCACAGCGGCCTGGCCGACGGCGAGCGGGTGCAGGCCTGGGCCGACGTCCAGTGCGGACGCGCCCGCATGCTGCTGGGCACGCGCATGGCCGTGTTTGCGCCCATGCCCGAACTGGGCCTGATCGTGGTGGACGAGGAGCACGATCCGTCCTACAAGCAGCAGGAGGGGCTGCGTTATTCGGCCCGCGACCTCGCGGTGTGGCGCGCGCACGACCTCGGCATACCGGTGGTGCTGGGCTCGGCCACCCCGGCCCTGGAAACCTGGCACCATGCCGAGCGCGGCCGCTATCTGCGCCTGGCGCTGGCCGCGCGTGCGCGCACCGCCAGCGTGCCCACGGTCCGCCTGGTCGATACGCGGCGCCTGCAGATGCGCCATGGCCTCTCGCCGCAGCTGATCGACGCCATCGGCCAGCGCCTGGAGCGCGGCGAGCAGGCGCTGGTGTTCCTGAACCGGCGCGGCTATGCGCCGGTCCTGCATTGCAGTTCGTGCGCATGGGTGAGCCATTGCCCGCGCTGCACCGCCTTCACCGTGCTGCATCGCGCCGAAGGGGCCGGATACCGGCTGCAGTGCCACCACTGCGGCTACCAGGCGCCGGTGCCGCGCGCCTGCCCGGAATGCGGCGACCAGGACCTCGCTCCCATGGGGCGCGGCACGCAGCGCATCGAGGAGCATCTGGCCGAGCTCTTTCCCCAGGCGCGCGTGTCGCGCATCGACGCCGACAGCACCCGCCGCAAGGGCAGCGCCCAGGCCCTGTTCGCCGCCGTGCACGCCGGCGAGGTGGACATCCTGGTGGGCACGCAGATGGTGTCCAAGGGGCATGACTTCGCCCGGCTGGGGCTGGTGGGCGTGCTCAACGCCGACTCCATGCTGTTCGCCCAGGATTTCCGCGCGCCGGAACGCCTTTTCGCCCAGCTCATGCAGGTCTCGGGCCGGGCCGGCCGGCATACGGGCGGCGGCGAAGTGCTGATCCAGACCGGGTATCCCGAGCAACCGGTCTACCAGGCGCTGGTGCGCCACGATTATGCGGGCTTCGCCCGCCATGCGCTGGCCGAACGCGAGGCCATCGGCCTGCCGCCCTTTGCCTACCAGGCGCTGCTGACCGCCGAGGCGCGCGAGCTGGCCCAGGCGCTGGCGTTCCTGCAGCGCGCCCGCGACGTGGCGGAAGAGGCCGGCCTGCCTGCGCGCGACCTGGTTACGCGCTACGATCCCGTACCGCTGCGCGTGGTGCGCGTTGCGCATATCGAGCGCGCGCAGCTGCTGATCGAGAGCGCCAGCCGTCCTGCGCTGCAGGCCTTCCTGGCAGCCTGGTCCGCCTGGCTGCCGCACCTGGCGGGCGAGGCGCGGGTGCGCTGGCAGCTCGAGGTCGACCCGCTGGAAATCTGAGCGCGCCGCCACGGGTCGACACCACCTGATCGGCGCCACCCCGGCGCCGCCGCCCAACCGAACGAGGTCACGTTACCTGCATGTCCGCAAGCCAATCCGCCATCGGCGCCGGGATGAACCCGGCGCAGAAAGAAGCCGTGCTCTATCTCGACGGACCCTGCCTGGTCCTGGCGGGCGCCGGCAGCGGCAAGACGCGGGTCATCACGCAGAAAATGGCCTATCTGCTGCGCGAGTGCGGCTACATGGGTCGCAACATCGTGGCGCTGACCTTCACCAACAAGGCGGCCCGCGAGATGGCCGAGCGCGTCAAGGGCCTGGTCGACCGCAAGCTGGCCAAGGGCCTGACGATCAGCACGTTCCACGCGCTGGGCGTGCGCCTGCTGCGCGAGGAGGCTGCGCATGCCGGACTGAAGCCCCAGTTCTCCATCCTCGATGCGGACGACGCGCTCGGCATCATCCAGGACCTGCTCGCCACCACCGACCGCGGCCGCCTGCGCGAGGTGCAGTCCATCATCTCGCTGTGGAAGAATGCGCTGATGGATCCCGACGCGGCGGATCGCGCTGCGTCCACGCCCAGCGAGGTCGAGGCGGCGCGCGTCTATCGCAGCTACGCGGCCACGCTGGCGGCCTACCAGGCCGTGGATTTCGACGACCTGATCCGCATTCCCGCCGAACTGCTGTCGGCCAACGAAGCGGTGCGCACGCGCTGGCAGAACCGCGTGCGCTACCTGCTGGTCGACGAATACCAGGACACCAACGTCTGCCAGTACCGCCTGGTGCAGCTGCTCACCGGCACGCGCGCCATGTTCACCGCCGTGGGCGACGACGACCAGGCCATCTATGCCTGGCGCGGCGCCACCATAGAAAACCTGGCCAAGCTCACCACCGACTACCCGCAGCTCAAGCTGATCAAGCTGGAGCAGAACTACCGCTCGGTGCAGCGCATCCTGGCCGCCGCCAACAGCGTGATCGAGCGCAATCCCAAGCTGTTCGAGAAGAAGCTGTGGTCGGAGCTGGGCGTGGGCGAACCCATCACCGTGTCTCCCATGGACAGCGAGGAGCACGAGGCCGAGTCCATCGCCATGAAGATTTCCGCTTCGCGTTTCGAGCGCCAGGCGCAGTGGAAGGACTACGCCATCCTGTATCGCAGCAATCACCAGTCGCGGGTGCTGGAGCAGGCGCTGCGCAACCTGAAGATTCCCTACACCATCTCCGGCGGGCAGAGCTTCTTCGACAAGGCCGAGGTGCGCGACATCCTGGCATACCTGCGGCTGGTGGCCAACGACGAGGACGACCCGGCCTTCATCCGCGCCGCCACCACGCCGCGGCGCGGCATCGGCCAGGGCACGCTGCAGGCCCTGGGGCAGTATGCCGCCCAACGCCAGATCTCGCTGCTCGCCGCCGTGGACGAAACCGGCCTGGAAGCGCAACTCGCGCCGCGGCAGCTCGAGCCGCTGCGCACCTTCGCCGAATTCATCCGGCGCATCCAGTGGCGCGCCGGACGCGGCACGGCAGGCTCGGCCCCGCGCGCAGCCGAGCCTGCGGGCGTCATCCTCGACGACCTGCTCGGCGCGATCCAGTACGAGCGCTACCTGTACGACACCCTGGAGGAGCGGCCGGCCCAGAATCGCTGGCAGAACGTCCTGGAACTCACCGGCTGGCTCAAGCGCAAGGCCGAGGAAGACGGCATGACGCTGTTCGAGCTGGTGCAGCACGTGGCCCTGGTCACCATGCTGGAGCGCGGCGAGGACGAGGAGCCGGATGCGGTGAAGCTGTCCACGCTGCACGCCTCCAAAGGGCTGGAGTATCCGCACGTGTACCTGGCCGGCGTCGAGGAAGGGCTGCTGCCGCACCTCGGCAAGGACGACGAGGACCTGGGCGGACCGGAACGCGCCGCCGAGGTCCTGGCCACGCGCATCCAGGAAGAGCGGCGCCTGATGTACGTGGGCATCACGCGGGCCCAGCGCAGCCTGCACCTGAGCTGGTGCCGCAAACGCCGCCGCGCCCGCGAGGACCGCGTCTGCGAACCCTCGCGCTTCATCGAGGAAATGGGCCTGGACCAGCCCGGCATCAAAGAAGACGAGGCCACCCGCGCCATGAGCCCCAAGGAACGCCTCGGCATGCTCAAGGCCCTGCTCAACAAAACCTGATACGTTGGTGTCAGACACCTTTTGTACGTACAGCCGGTGTCAGACACCTGCTGTGTTGTACGTACAGATGGTGTCTGACACCTTCTGCGCCTCAGTCGAGTTCGCGCAGCAGCAGGTGCCAGAACTTCACGCGGGTCTCGAGGGTGGAGACGAGGATGTGCTCCTTGAGCGTGTGCGCGCCGTCGCCGTCGGCGCCCAGGCCGTCCAGGGTGGGCACGCCCATGGCGGAGGTGAAGTTGGCGTCGCTGCCGCCGCCGGTCATGGGGGCGTCGTCGAGCTGGAAGCCGGCTTCCCGGGCGTAGGCCCGCGCCTTGTCGAGCAGGGCGGCGGTTTCCGGCGTTTTCACCATGGGCGGGCGGTTGAGCTCCACGTCGATGTCCAGCTGGGTGTCGGGGTCTACGGTGCACAGCTCGCGCATGCGCCGCAGCACGTAATCGGCCGACGCCATGTCGGGGACGCGGAAATCCACCACGCAGCGGCAGCGCTCGGGCACGGTGTTGGTGGCGGTGCCGCCGCTGATGCTGCCCACGCTCACGGTGATGCCGCGCTCGTAGTCGGTGAGGGACTCCAGCGCCAGCACCTGGTGGGCCATTTCCTTGATGGCGCTGCGGCCCTTCTGGTGGGCCACGCCGGCGTGCGCCGGCACGCCCTTGACGCCCAGGCGCAGCATGCCGGTGCCCTTGCGCGCGGTCACGCACATGCCGCGCTCGGCGCGTGCCGGTTCGCAGACCAGCCCGTAGCGCGCCGTGGCGGCCAGGCGCTCGATGTGCACGCGCGAGGCGTGGCTGCCGGTTTCCTCGTCGGGGACCATCAGGAAGTCGATGGGCAGCCGGGTGGAGCCGGGCTGGTCCAGCCCCGCCATGGCCGACAGGGCGATGTAGGTGCCGGCTTTCATGTCGTAGCCGCCCGGGCCGTAGAGGCGGTCGCCCTCGATGCGGATGGGATTGTCGTCCAGCGTGCCGATGGGGTGCACGGTGTCCAGGTGCGCCAGCACCAGGATGCCCGGACGCGTGTCGCCCTCGGCGCGGTTGGTCACCTCGAGCAGCGGGCCGACGTGGTCGCCCAGCGGCGTGACCGTGGCCTTCAGGCCCAGCGCGCGCGCGTGCTCCGCCACCATGTCGGCCATGGCCGCCACGCCCGCGGGCGAGCTGGTGGGGGATTCGCAGCGCATCCAGGCCTGGATGCCTGCGACCAGTTGATCGGTATCGGGTAACGTGCTCATGGAGACCTCGCGGGAAAGCGGAAACGGGATCAGGCGACGTGCTGGCCGGCCAGGCGCGCCATCTCGGCGGCGTCGGGCATGCGGCCCTCGAACCACAGGCTGGCGCATACGGCCGACATGGCGCGGCCGTCGTGGCCGATGCCGGGCACCACCTGCAGCGTCCAGTTGAACGGCACGCCGCGCCGCGCGGCTTCGGCGCGGCCGGCCTCGAAGTAATGGTGGGCGCGCGCGAACCGGTGCGGGCCCTGGCGCAGGGCCGCGGGTTCGGAGGGCAGGTGCGGATCGTTGGTGGCGATGTCCTGGTCGCCCGCCAGGATGGTCATGGGATAGGCCAGCAGCTTCACCAGGTGCTCCTCGGTGAGGCCGACGCCATCCAGGCCTTCGGGAAACTTGTGGTCGAAGGTGGGCAGGGTGTACCAGCCCGGATTGCCCGCCGTGACGGCGTGGTAGGGATCATGCGGCTGGCTGCTCATGAGCCTGTGCACGAACTGGCCGCCGGCCGAGTGGCCGAACAGGTGGACGCGGCTGCAGTCGGAGATCTCCGCCTTGCGGATGTCGGCCAGCACGCGCGCGGGCAGGGCGTAGGTCCAGCCGTCGACGTGGCGCGGGTTGCCCGCCGGCGTATAGACGCGGCCGTTGTTGTAGCTCTCGACGCCGGGCCAGATCTCGTTCGAGAAAGTGGGCGCCACGATCAACAGGTTGTGGCGGTCGGCGGCGGGGATCCAGAAATCGCGGTATTCGTCGCCGTTGCGCAGCACGCCATGCTGCACGATCACCACCGGGCGGTCGGGCGTGTAGCCGAACGGCCGGTAGGTGTGCAGGGTGAAGGGACGGTCGGCGTTGCGGTCTTCGTCGACGTACGGAATGGCGTTGCGGCCGGCATGGCCCAGTTCCAGGGCCAGGCGTTCGGCGTTGCTGAGGTCTGCGGGTTTCATCGTGTTCAGGCGGACGTGTCGTTCAGGTGGCAGGCCGACCAGTGGCCGGGGGCGATGGTCTTGAGTTCGGGGCGCTGCTCGCGGCAGCGCGGCATGGCGTGGGGGCAGCGCGGATGGAACGTGCAGCCCGGGGGCGGATTCAACGGGGATGGGATCTCGCCGCGGATGGGCGTGAACTTGCGTCCGCGCCGGCTCACGTCGGGCATCTCGGCCATCAGCGCCTGCGTATACGGATGGTTGGCGCGCGCGAAGATGTCCGCCGCGCTGGCCTGTTCGACGATGCGGCCCAGGTACATGATGGCCACGCGGTCGGAGATGTGCCGCACCACGCCCAGGTCGTGGCTGATGAACAGGTAGGTGAAGCCATGCTGTTCGCGCAGGTCCATGAAGAGGTTGATCACCTGGGCCTGGATGGACACGTCCAGCGCGGCCACCGGCTCGTCGCACACCAGGAACCTGGGCGACACCATCAGCGCCCGGGCGATGCCGATGCGCTGGCGCTGGCCTCCCGAGATCTGGTGGGGATAGCGGTCGCGGTACTCGCGGTCCAGGCCCACCTCGGCCAGGGCCCGGTCCACCCGTGCGGGAATCTCGGCCGGCGCGGCCAGCCTGTGCACCTTGAGCGCCTCGCCCAGGATCTGGCGCAGGCGCTGGCGCGGGTTCAGCGAGGCCTGCGGGTCCTGGAAGATCATCTGCACGGCCAGCGTGTAGGCCAGGCGGTCGGCCCCGCGCAGCCCGTCGACGGCGCGCCCCTGATAGAGCAGCTCGCCTTCGGACTGCCGGTGCAGGCCGGCCACGACGCGGCCCAGCGTGGACTTGCCGCAGCCGGATTCCCCGACCAGGCCGACGACCTCGCCGCGCTGCAGGCTCAGCGACACGCCGTTGACGGCATGCACCGTGCGGCGGTCGACGGCGCGGCCGGCCAGCGCCAGCAGGCGCTGGGCCACGTCGGGGCGTTGTTCGAAGCGCTTGTGGACGTTGCGCAGCTCGATGACGGGGGTTTGGGCTTCGGTCATGCTTGGAGGATGGGGCGGGCGATGGGCGCGTAGCAGCGATAGCTGCGCGCGCCTTCCTGGATGGGGGCGGGTGCCTGTTCGGTGCAGCGGGTGACGGCATTGGGGCAGCGCGGCCGGAACGCGCAGCCCGACGGCCGGGCCGACAGGCTGGGCGCCATGCCGTCGATCTGCTGCAGGCGGGCACCGGGCCGGGTCTGGGCCGGCATGGATTCGAGCAGGCCGCGGGTGTAGGGATGGCGCGGCGCGTCCAGCACCTCGTCGACCGGGCCCGTTTCCACGATGCGCCCGGCATACATCACGGCCACGCGGTCGGCCAGTTCGGCCACCACGCCCAGGTCGTGCGTGATCCAGATCAGCGCGGTGTCGTGCTCGCGGCAGATCTGCTGCATGCGGTAGAGGATCTGGCCCTGGATCGTCACATCCAGCGCCGTGGTGGGTTCGTCGCAGATGATCAGGTCGGGCTTGTTGAGCATGGCGATGGCGATGGCCACGCGCTGGCGCATGCCGCCCGAGAACTCATGCGGATAGCTCTGCAGCCGCTTCTCCGGCGAGGGAATGCCCACCATCTCGAGGGCCTCGCGGCAGCGTTCCAGGGCTGCCGCGCGCGGCACGTCGGCATGCGTGAGGATGGCTTCCAGCATCTGTTCCCCGATGCGCAGCACCGGGTTCAGCGTCATCAGCGGATCCTGGAAGATCATGGCGATGCGGTTGCCGCGCAGCCGGCGCATCTGCTCTTCCGGCAGGCCGCGCAGGTCCTGGCCCTTGAAGCGGATCTCGCCGGCCACCACCTCGCCCGGCGGGTCTATCAGGCCCAGCAGGGAGAAGCCGGTGACGGACTTGCCGGAGCCCGACTCGCCCACCAGCCCCAGGATCTCGCCGCGGCGCACGCTGAGGTCCACGCCGTCGACCGCCGGCCAGGCGCCGGCTTCCGTATGGAATGCGGTGCGCAGGCCGCGCACGTCCAGGATCAGTTCGTTCGTTCGGGTCATGCTCGTCGCGGGTCCAGGGCTTCGCGCAGGCGATCGCCCACGATGTTGATGGTGAGGATGAGCACCAGCAGCGCCAGGCCGGGGAACATGCTGATCCAGTAGTCGCCCGACAGCAGGTACTGGAAGCCGTTGGCGATCAGCAGCCCCAGCGACGGTTCGGTGACGGGCACCCCGACGCCCAGGAACGACAGCGTGGCTTCCAGCACGATGGCATTGGCGATCTGGATGGTGGCGAACACCAGCACCGGGCCCAGGCAGTTGGGCAGCAGGTGGAACAGCATGATGCGCCAGGCCGGAAAGCCCAGGTTGGCGGCGGCCTCCACGTATTCCTTGCGGCGCTCCTGCAGTGCGCGGCCGCGCATGATGCGCGCATAGTGGGCCCATTGCACGATGACCAGCGCGAGGATGACCTTGTCCACGCCGCGGCCCATCATGGCCAGCAGCACCAGCGCCACCAGGATGGTCGGAAAGCCCAGGATGAAGTCCACGATGCGCATCAGCACGGCGTCGACGAAGCCGCCCGCATAGGCGGCCAGCAGGCCCACCAGGCTGCCGATCACGGTGGCCAGCGCCACCGCCGTCAGGCCCACCATCAGGCTGATGCGCAGGCCATACAGGATGGCGCTGAGCATGTCGCGCCCCTGGTCGTCGGTGCCCAGCCAGTAGGTGATGCCGTCCATGGACTCGGCGCCCGGCGCCAGGCGCCCGTCCAGCAGGTTCAGGCTGGCGAGGTCGTACGGATTCTGCGGCGCGAAGAAGGGGGCCAGCAGCACCAGCAGCACCAGCGCCAGCAGGGCCAGGCCGGCGCCGCGCACCGTGGGGCGGCTGCGCAGCTTCTTGATGATGCGGGCGCGCTGCGGCGTGTCGGCCAGCGGCTGGGCCGTGCGCGTGCGTGCGGTGTTGAGGGAATCTTGCATGGTTGTGTGCTCTTACTGGGCGGGCGCGACCAGTTGCACGCGCGGATCGAGCGCCGCGTACAGGATGTCGACGACGAGGTTGATGACGACGAAGATCAGGGTTACCAGCATCACGTAGGCCACCACCACGGGGCGGTCGAGCTGGTAGACGCTGTCGATGAGCAGCTTGCCCATGCCGGGCCAGGCGAACACGGTCTCGGTGATGGTGGAGTAGGCGATGAGGCTGCCGAATTCCATGCCGATCACGGTGACCACCGGGATCAGGATGTTGCGCAGGATGTGGCGGCGTACGATGCGGCCGGGGCGCACGCCCTTGGCCCGCGCGAACTTCACGTAGTCCTGCGAGCGCGCCTCGACCACGCCCGTGGCCGTGAGCCGCAATACCAGGGCGATGTTGGCCAGGGCCAGGTTGATGGCGGGCATGATCACGTGCGGCCAGCCGTCTGCCGTGAGCAGGGAGATGGGCACGCCCAGCACCTCGACGGTGTCGCCGCGTCCGGAGGCGGGCAGCCAGCCCAGCCAGACCGAGAACAGCAGGATCAGCATCATTCCCTGCCAGAAGTTCGGCAGCGAATAGCCCAGCACCGACGTCGCCATGATGCCGCGGCCCAGCGGCTCGTCGCGGTACAGGCCGGCCACCAGGCCGAGCGGGATGCCGATCACGCAGGTCAGGGTGATGGCCACCACCACCAGCTCGAAGGTGGCGGGGATGCGCTGCACGATCAGCTGTATGGCGGGGATGCCGTGCACGAACGAGGTGCCGAGGTCGCCATGCAGCGCGCGCCACAGGAAGTTGGCGTATTGCTGCCATACGGGCAGGTCCAGGCCCAGGCGCGCGATCATCGCCTCGCGGGCTTCCTGGCTGGCTTCGGGGCTCACCAGCAGTTCGATCGGGTCGCCCACCGCGTAGACGGCGAAGAACACCACGACCGAGACGGCCAGCAGGACGAACAGGCTCTGGATGAGCCTGCGCAAGATGAACAAGGCCACGTTGACGTATTTCCTGTCTTACAGCATGGGGCGCCGGCGCGTCAGGGCGCGGGCTTTACAGAAGAAGCGAGAGTGTACTGGTCGGCGCGGCCTTCGTACGTGAGGCCCTTGCGGAACGCCCAGAGCGTGCTCTCGAAGTGCAGCGGGATGGCGGGCAGGTCGGCGAGGGCCAGGGTGAGCGACTGCTGCAGCAGCTTCTCGCGCTCGGCCGGATCCATCGTGCCCATGGCCTTGCGGAAGACGGCATCGAGCTCGGGATTGCTGTAGCGGCCGTAGTTGCTGGTGCCCATGCCCAGCTCGGGCGCATAGGAGGTGACCCAGTACTGCAGGAAGGACGAGGCCTCGCCGGTTTCCGAGGCCCAGCCGCCCAGGGCGAAGCTGAACTCCCGCTTGGCCCGCCTGGGGAAGTACACCGAGCGCGTCATGGCGTCGACGTGCGTCTTGATGCCGACCCGCGACAGGAACTGCGCCACGGCCTGCACGATCTGCCCGTCGTTGATGTAGCGGTCATTGGTGGCCGAGAGGGTGAGTTCGAAGCCGTCGGGGTAGCCGGCCTGCGCCAGCAGCTTCTTCGCGCCTTCGGGGTCGTATGCGAGCTCCGGCGGGTTGGGCAGGGTGCCGGACATGCCGTCCGGCAGGAACTGGTATGCCGGCGTGGCCATGCCATCCATGATGCGCGCGACGATGGCCTTGCGGTCGATGGCCATCGAGATGGCGCGCCGCACGCGCACGTCCTGCAGCGGGTTCCTGCCGTCGGCGGCCTTCACCAGCGGGCTGGCGCTGCGCCCCACGTCGGGCTGGAAGTAGATCACCCGCACCGACGGCGTCATGACGTAGCCGAACCCGGGCGTGTTCTTGATGCGCGCGATGTCGCGCGCAGCGGGGCTCTCTATCACATCGAAGTCGCCCGCCAGCAGTCCGGTCAGGCGCGGGCCGGCGCTGGGCACCGGCGCCAGGTGCACCGTGCGCCAGGCCGGCTTCTCGCCCCAGTAGTCTTCATTGCGCACCAGGTCGATGCCGGTGCCCTTGGTGTAGGACTTGAGGGTGTAGGGGCCGGTGCCGATGGCGTTCTTGCCGCTGTTGAAGTCGGCCACCGCGGGCCAGGGGCCCGTCACGCCGCACTGGTTCTGCAGGTCGAACCGTATGGTCTCGTGCTGCGCGATGCCGCTCCAGAGGATGCCGGTGCGGGTCAGGTCGTTGGCCAGCAGCGGATAGGGCCGCTTGGTGTGGATGCGCAGCGTATGGGCGTCGGGCGTCTCGATCGATTCGAACTTCTGCACGATGGTCTCGAACGAGCCGCCGATCGCCTGCTCGTTGTTCATCACGCGGCAGAAGGTGAAGATCACGTCCTGGGCCGTGAACGGCTCGCCGTTGGAGAATTTCACCCCCTCGCGCAGCTTGAATTCCCAGGTGTTGTCGTCCAGCGTGCGCCACGACGTGGCGAGCTGCGGCACCAGGTTCATTCTTGCGTCCTGGGCGACCAGGGTCTCGAAGACATGCGCCGCCAGGGCGTTGTTGGGCGTTGCCTGGTGGTAGTGCGGATCCATGGCCGTCGGCTCGGATGCCAGCGCGATGCGCAGGGTGTCGTCGGCCTGGGCCTGCGCACAGGACGCCGCGCCGGCCAGCACGGCCAGCGCAGCGGCGCGCAGGCGGGAAAGCGGGGTGCTCATTGCGGTTTTCTCCTTGGACTGTTGTTCGTGATGGCCCGGGTTCAGGCGATGGGTTGCGCGAGGCGCAGCACCGTGACGCCGGGCCGCACATTGGCCAGCGACGGCATGATGAGCACGCAATCGTCGTAGGGGGTGCGCACCGGCACGCCTTCGTTCCAGCCGATGACCGTGCCCTGCTGCGGAATGGATTCCAGGCCCTTCCAGGGTTCGGCGAAGCGGAAGTCGGTGCCGGTGGCGGCGATGGCGTCGGTCACGCGCAGCGCCTGCTGGCGCGGGGCCGCGGGCGCCAGCCAGGCCGCGGGAATGTCGGCCTGGTCCAGCGCGCCCGACTTCACCAGGAAGCGGGCCATCATGTCCTCGGCCACGGCGCGGGCCGAGGGGGCGCCGTGGAAGCCGCACTCGATCAGCAGCGAGCGCGTGCCGTTGTCGCCCGGTTCGCCGAACCTGCCGTAATCGCGCATGCGCACGCCCGCGGCATGGCCGGCATCGGCGATCAGGTACTGCGGGTTGCCCAGCTCCAGGGCCAGGTCGATGTTGCGCTGCTGCAGGCCCGTCATCTGCAGCGGGACTTCGGAGTTGCTCATGGAATGGAAGTCCAGCAGCCAGTCGGCGCGCTGCACCCAGGGCAGCAGCTCGGCCGCGCGGCGGCGCTCCTGGGTGCCCGCGTCGGCCAGCTTGTCGTCGCTCCAGACGCGGTTCATGTCCTCGTCCACGAAGCGCGAGCGCAGGTAATTCTGCGGGTCGAAGCGGTCGAAGGCAGCCAGGTTGCAGAAGGCCAGGGTCAGCGTGCCGCGGCGCGGCCGCAGTCCCGAGGCGAGCAGCGTCTTGAGCGCCCAGGCGCCGCACAGCTCGTTGCCATGGATGAGCGCGGTGAGCAGCACGTGCCGCCCCGGTTCGCCCGAGTCGAAATGCCAGACGCCTGGGGTGCCGGTGTTGCCGGCGCGTTCGGCGGCGAGATCCGGACAGGGCAGTTCGAACGGGCGTGGGGTGATCGCGGCGGCGGACATGGCGGCTCCTGGACAGGCGGGGATGGGCAAGTCGGGAATTCTAGAAGCCACATAGCTTTCTCTACAATTAGAGAAATTGTCATAGTCTTTGCCGTTATGGCAAATCACAGGCAGGGGTCCGGACATCGTGCATGGCGTGGCGCTCAAGTATTTTCTGGAGGTGGCCCATTCGGGCAGCCTCAGCGAGGCCTCGCGCCGTCTGCACGTGGCCGTCTCCGCCATCAGCCGGCAGATCGCCCGTCTCGAGGAAGAAGTGGGCGCGGCCCTGTTCGAGCGCGCGCCGCGCGGCATGGTGCTCAGCCCCGCCGGCGAACTGATGCTGGCGCACGTGCGGCGCACGCTGCTGGATGCCGACGCCGTCCGGACCCAGATCGCCGCACTGCAGGAGACGCCGCGCGACCGCATCCGCATCGCGGCCTCGGAAGGGCCGGCGCAGGGCTTCCTGCCCGAGGCCATGGCCGCCTTCCATTCCCGGCATCCTCAGACCCACTATACGCTGCATGTGATGCCGCCGCGGGAGGCCGTGCGGCGCACCGTCGAGGGCGAGGTCGACCTGGCCCTGTGCTTCACCGTGGAGAAGCCCGAAGGCGTGGCGGTGCGTCATGCGCAGCGGGCTCCGGTATGCGTGGTGATGTCCGCCTCGCATCCGCTGGCGCGGCGCCGGCGCGTGGCGCTGGACGACCTCCGGCCCTATCCCCTGGCGCTCACGGATGCCCGCAGCACCGCGCGCTACCTGCTCGAGCGGGGCGGCGCACTGGATGCGCTGGACATGGACAGGGTGCTGGAGTCGACGTACTCCGAGGCATTGCTGGGTTTCGTGCGCCATTCCATGGCGATCACCTTCGCCGGCTACGCTTCGGTGGCATGGCGCCTGAAGCGCGACGGCATGGTGGCGCTGCCGATCGCCGATGCCGACCTGCAGGCCCGCCACCTGCAGCTGCTCACGATGGCCGGACGGGAACTGCCGCCGGCCATCGAGCGATTCGTGGCATTCCTGCAAGGCCGGCTCGACGCCATGTCGGCCAGCCTGCCGGGATGAGGAATGCCGGCGGGAATGCCGGCGGCGGCCCGGGCCGCCGCCCCTGCGGGCAGAGCGCCGCTTACTTGTCGGCCGGCTTGACCGACATGGCCAGCGTGAACTGGTCGCGGCGGCCTTCGTAGGTGATGCCCTTGCGGAAGGCCCAGATGCTGCTTTCGAAGTGCAGCGGGATCAGCGGCACGTTGTCCAGGGCGATCCGCGTGGCCTGCTCCAGCAGCGGCTTGCGCTGGGCCGGGTCGACCGTCACGATGGCCTGCTTGTAGACCTTGTCGAACTCGGGATTCGAGAAGCCGCCGTAGTTGCTGGTGCCCAGGCTGTTGGGCGAATCCAGCGAAGCCACCCAGAGCTGGAACAGTCCCGAGGCCTCGCCCACTTCCGACGGCCAGCCGCCCATCGAGAAGCTGAACTCGCGCTTGGCGCGCTTGGGGAAGTAGATGGACGCCGTCATGGCATCGACGTGGGCCTTGATGCCGATGCGCGACAGGTACTGCGCCACGGCCTGCGCGACCTGGCCGTCGTTGACGTAGCGGTCGTTCGGCGTGGAGAGCGTCAGCTCGAAACCGTCGGGGTAGCCGGCTTCCGCGAGCAGCTTCTTCGCGCCTTCCGGGTCGTACTTGATCTCGGGGGCGTCGGCCAGGCCGCCGAACATGCCGTCGGGCATGTACTGGTAGGCCGGCGTGGCCATGCCGTCCATCAGGCGCGCGACGATGGTCTTGCGGTCGATCGCCATCGAGATGGCGCGGCGCACGCGCAGGTCCTGCAGCGGATTCTTGCCGTCGGCGGCCTTGACCAGCGGGCTGGGATTGCGGGCCACGTCGGGCTGGAAGAAGATCAGGCGGGTCGAGGGCGTGGCCACGAAGCCGAAGTCCTTGTTGGACTTCAGGCGCTGCAGGTCGCGCGCGGCGGGGTTCTCGATGACGTCGAAGTCACCCGACAGCAGGCCGGTCAGGCGCGGGCCGGCGTTGGGCACCGGCACCATCTTCACTTCTTTCCAGTAGGGCTTGGGGCCCCAGTAGTTCTCGTTGCGCACGAGCTGGATGCCGGTGCCCTTGACGTAGGACTTCAGCGTGTACGGGCCGGTGCCGATGGCATCCTTGCCGTTGTTGAAGTCGGCCACGGTGGGCCAGGGGCCCGTCACGCCGCAGCCGGCCTTGGGGTCGAAGTGCAGCTTGCCGTGCTCCACGATGCCGTTCCAGAGGATGGGCAGGCTGCGCGCCACTTCGGCGGGCAGCAGGGGCAGCGGGGCGGAAGTCTTGATGATGACCGTGTGGGCGTCCGGCGTCTGCACGTCGGTGATGCGCTTGGTCAGGTCCATGTACGACTGCGAGACGTTGGTCTCGTTGTTCAGCGTACGGCAGATGGTGAACAGCACGTCTTCGGAGGTGAAGGGCTGCCCGTTGGAGAACTTGACGTCGTCGCGCAGCTTGAATTCCCAGGTCAGGTCGTCGAGGTTCTTCCACGACGTGGCCAGGGCGGGCACCAGGTTCATCTGGGCGTCGCGGCCGATCAGGGAGCTGTAGACGTGCGCCGAGAAGGCGTCGTTTTGCGTCTGCTTGTGGTAGTGCGGGTCGGCCGAAGTGGGCTCGGACGACAGCGCGATGGTCAGCGTCTGGGCCTGTGCCGCCCCGGTCAGGCCGGCGATGCCGGCGCCGGTGGCCAGCATGGCCAGCAGGTTGCGCAATTTCATGTGACGACTCCGGAAGGACAAGGGCGCGATTATCGGTAGCCGATTCGCGCGTTGTCAATGCGAAGCCGCCGGGCGTGCCGGCTCGGTGAAGCCTTCCGGCATGCGCTGCAGAAGTGCCGCCCGGGGGCGGCGTCAGGGCCTTTGGACGGGCCCCGGGCGTCTTACCACTGCGAGCCGCTGTAGTGGGCGCTCTGGGCGCGGGCGCGGTTCATGGACTCGTTCACTTCGTCGATGAAGGCGAACAGGTTGCCGATGGCGCGGCCGGTGCGGCGGGTGGCGGACTTCAGGGCAGCCAGCGGGTGCAGGCCGGATTGCTTTTCCATAGCGCCGCGCAGCAGCTCACGCTCCAGCGCATCGGTGAGGCGGGCGTTTTGGCTCAGGGTCAGGTCGCTCATGGTGGTCTCCAGTGCGGGGTGTCGATGGAAACCATTATAGGGATAACCCTAAGTGCACTGCAACAAAAATCTAGGGAAAACCCTAGTTGTCTTGTAACTGATCCTGACTGTGGCCATTGCGCAACTTTCGCGCGGCATCGGCAAGCTCGCCGGCGGTGAGGCCGATCGGCCCCACACCGGCAGCCACCAGGGCGTCCGCGGCGGCGCCGTGGAGCCAGACGGCGCCCGCCACGGCCTGCAGCCGGGGCAGGCCCTGCGCCAGCAGGCTGCCCAGCATGCCTGCCAGCACGTCGCCGGTGCCGGCGGTGGCCAGGCCGGGGTTGCCCGTGGTGTTGACCCGGCAGCGGCCGTCCGGCGCGCAGACCAGGGTGCCGGCGCCCTTGAGCACGCTCCAGGCGCGGTATTTCCGGGCCAGCGCGCGGACGGCGCCGAGGCGGTCGGCCTGCACCGCGGCGGTGCCGCAGCCCAGCAGGCGGGCAGCCTCGCTGGGATGGGGCGTGAGCACCACCGCATCCGGGTCTGCCCAGTGGGGGTGCACCCGGCCGGCGGCCAGCAGGTTGAGGCCGTCGGCGTCCAGCACCAGGGGAGCGGCGCCGCGCCGCTGCAGCAGGCGGTCGAGCAGGCCGGCAGCCTCGTCGGTGGCGCCCAGGCCGCAGCCGGCCACCCATGCGCCGATGGCGGGCGCGCCGTCGGCCATCAATTCGGCTGCCCCGCGCAGCATGAGCTCGGGCTGCAGCGGGTCGCAGGCGAGCGGGGTCTGGTGCTGGGCGAAGCCGACCAGCACCTTGCCGGCCCCGATGCGCAACGCCGCGCGCGCGGCCAGCAGCGCCGCGCCGGCCATGCCCGGGCCGCCGCCCAGGATGGCCAGGGTGCCATGCGTGCCCTTGTGGCTGTCGGGAGCACGCGGGGCGAACAAGGCGGGCAGGTCTGCGGGGCGGATGGGCAGGGGAGTGTCCATGGGCTGAGAGGGCTTGCGCGCACGGCGCGCGATGCTTCTATAGTGCCCCAAAGCCCCGCGCCGCTCCATCGGCGCGGCGCAACGCCAGAGGTTCCAACCCAGATCGAGGAGACTGCCTTGCCCGACGCCACGCTCGACCACTACGCCCATTACCAGTCACTCAAGTTCAAGCGGCACCCCGACGGCGTGCTCGAACTCATCATGGCAGCGCCGCCGGCGCGCGCCGGCAAGCTGTCCACGGCCGACGACCGCATGCACAGAGAGCTGGCGGCGGTCTGGCGCGACATCGACACCGATCCCGACACGCGCGTGGTGGTGCTGCGCGGCGAGGGCAAGGGTTTTTCCGGCGGCGGGGATCTCGACCTGGTGCAGCAGATGGCCGACGATTTCCAGGTGCGCGCGCGCGTCTGGCGCGAGGCGCGCGACCTGGTCTACAACCTGATCAACTGCAACAAGCCGATTGTGTCCGCCATGCATGGCGCGGCGGTGGGCGCGGGCCTGGTCGCCGGCCTGCTGGCCGACGTGTCGATCGCAGCGCGCGATGCCCGCATCATCGACGGACATACGCGGCTGGGCGTGGCCGCCGGCGACCACGCCGCCATCGTCTGGCCGCTGCTGTGCGGGATGGCCAAGGCCAAGTACTACCTGCTGCTGTGCGAGACGGTGAGCGGCGAGGAGGCCGAGCGCATCGGCCTGGTGTCGCTGTGCGTGGAGCCCGGCGACCTGCTGCCGCGCGCCTTCGAGGTGGCGCAGCGGCTGGCCGCCGGTTCGCAGAGCGCCATCCGCTGGACCAAATATGCGCTGAACAACTGGCTGCGCATGGCCGGCCCCAGTTTCGATACTTCGCTGGCCCTGGAATTCATGGGTTTCGGCGGGCCGGACGTGCAGGAGGGCATCCAGTCGTTGCGCGCGCGGCGACCGCCCACGTTCTCGGCGCAGGAGCCATTCTGAGCGGCGGATGTTCTGCCTCCTGGCGCGGCCACCTCGTCGCCGTCGGGCCTCATGCGGGGTCGCGCTTGTGGAGAAATCGCGCGAAGGCCTGCTGCGCTTCGGGAGACCGCAGGCGCAGCCGGAACTGTTCGGCCTCGGCGTCCAGGGCGGCATGGATCTCCGCGCGTTCGGCGCGCCGCAGCAGGGCCTTGCTGGCGCGCAGCGCCGCGGGCGGCAGTGCGGCGAGTTCGGCGGCGGTGGCCCTCGCGGCGTCCAGCGCGCCGCCCGGCGGCGTGAGGGCGCTCACCAGTCCGGCCTCGCAGGCGGCCTGGGGATCGATGGCTCGCCCCAGCAGCAGCCATTCGGCGGCACGGCGCGCGCCCGCCAGGCGCGGCAGCATCAGGCTGGAGCCGCCCTCCGGACACAGGCCGAGGTTCACGAACGGCATGCGCAGCCGCGCGTCGCTGGCCGCGTAGACGAAGTCGCAATGCTGCAGCAGCGTCACGCCGATGCCCACGGCGTGGCCTTCCACTGCCGCCAGCACCGGCACGTCCAGGTCCACCAGCGCGCGCAGGAAGCCCAGCGCGGGGCTGTCGCCCGGCGGGCGTTCGGCCTGGAAATCGCGCAGATCGTTGCCGGCCGTGAACTGGCCGTCCGAACCGGTGAGGATCACCGCGGCCAGCGCGGGATCGGCCGCGGCCTGCCGCAGCTGGGCAGCCAGCGATGCATACGCGGCGTTGTCGAGCGCATTGCGGCGTTCGGGGCGCCGGATGGCGAGCGTGAGCACGGCGCCGTCGCGCTCCGCGGCGATGCCGGTCATGGAAAGCTCCGGGCCTGCACGCGGCCTGCCGCGGCGGCATATTCGGCGCGCAGCCGGGCCACGATCTCTTCGGCGGGCAGCACGCTGTCGATGCTGCCCACGCCCTGGCCCGCGCCCCAGATGTCTTTCCAGGGCTTGCTGCGCGTGGTGCCGAAGTTCGAGGCCGCGGCGTTGGGGGCGGGCAGGCTGGCCGGGTCCAGGCCGGCGGCCACGATGCTGGATTTCAGGTAGTTGCCCGGGATGCCGGTGAAGAACGGCGTGTACAGGATGTCGGCCGCGCCGGCGTCCACGATGGCCTGCTTGTAGGCTTCGGGGGCATGCGCCTGCGTGCTGGCGATGAAGCGCGTTCCCATGTAGGCGAAGTCGGCGCCCATCGCCAGTGCCGCCAGCACCCCGGCGCCGGTGGTGATGGCGCCCGAGAGCACGATGGGCCCGTCGTAGCGCCGCCGCACTTCGGCAAGCAGCGCGAAGGGGCTCAGCGTGCCGGCATGGCCGCCTGCCCCCGCACACACCAGGATCAGGCCGTCCACGCCCGCCTCCAGCGCTTTCTCGGCGTGCCGCAGCGTGGTGACGTCGTGGAAGACCTTGCCGCCCCAGGCATGCACGCCGTCGACCACGTCGTTGGGCGCGCGCAGGCTGGTGATGATGTAGGGCACGCGATGCGCGGCGCACACGGCCAGGTCCTGGTCCAGGCGGTCGTTCGAGGCGTGGATGATCTGGTTCACCGCATACGGCGCGACGCGCGCCTGCGGATCCGCGGCCCGCAGCGACTGCAGGCCGGCCTCGACCTCGTGCAGCCAGTCGTCCAGCAGGCTCTGCGGGCGTGCGTTGAGGGCGGGAAATGCGCCCAGCACGCCCGCGCCGCACTGGGCCAGCACCAGCTGCGGCTGCGACACGATGAACATCGGCGCGCACACCACCGGCAGGGTCATGCGGGCGTAGAGCCCGGCCACCAGCGGATGCAGCGGCGGGGATGCGTTGGAATCCATGTCTCGTCCTCTGAGCTTGACGGCGCGGGCGCGCCTCATATAATTACCTACCGGCCGTCCGGTAATTAATCTGAAAGTATTTAACGGCAGGGGCCGAAACGCTGTCAATGCGCGGCTCCCCCTCCCATGGCAGACACGTCCCATCCCGCTTCAAGGCGGCCGCGCGCAGGGCGCCCGCCCACGCTGGCCGCGCCGCGCGAACGCATCCTGCAGGAAGCGGCCCGCCATTTCGCGCACAGCGGCTACGAAAACAGTTCGGTGGCCGACCTGGCCACGGCGGTAGGCGTGTCCAAGGCCGCCATCTATCACTACTACCCCACCAAGCAGGACATCTACGACGCCATCATCCTGGACGTGCTGCAGGGCCTGTACGACGCCGTGGGCGCGCAGGTGGCGCAGGCCGCGCCCGGCCTGCCGCGCCTGCGTGCATTCATGCTGGCGCATGCGCGCTATTTCGCCGCGCACCACGACAAGTTCGTCACCATGCTGGTGGGCTATTCCGGCATGCGCCTGCCCGAGCGCGAGGATGCCTCGCGGCTGCGCGACGCCTATGAAGGCCTGCTGCGCGGACTGCTCGCCGAAGGCATGGCCCAAGGCCATTTCCGGAAGCTGGACCCGGCGGCCACGGGCCGCGCGGTGCTCTCGATGCTGAACTGGATGGTGCGCTGGTACAAGCCCGGGCAAGGCGCCAGCGCGGAGCAGGTGGCCGACGATTATTTCCAATTGATCACCCAGGGCGTGCGCCCCGCCGATGCGGGCGCTTCCCCGTCTATTTCACAGGATATTCCCCATGGCTCTGGACAATGAAACCCTCACCCTGCTGGTCGACGCGGTGCGCCGCTTCGTTACCGAACGCCTGGTGCCGTCCGAAGACGAACTGGCCCAGACCGGCGAAATGCCGGCCGGCATCGTCGAGGAAATGCGCGAGCTGGGCCTGTTCGGCCTTTCCATCGCCCCGGAGTACGGCGGGCTGGGCCTGAACATGGAAGAGGAGGTCCGGGTGGTGTTCGAGCTGGGCCAGACCTCGCCGGCCTTCCGTTCGCTGGCCGGCACCAACATCGGGATAGGCTCGCAATCCATCGTGCTGGCCGGCACCGACGCCCAGCGCCAGGCCTACCTGCCGCGCCTGGCCAGCGGCGAGCTGGTCGGCTCCTTCGCCCTCACCGAGCCCGATGCCGGCTCCGACGCCATGGCGCTGCGCACGTTGGCCGTGCGCGACGGCGATCATTACGTGATCAACGGCACCAAGCGCTTCATCACCAATGCCCCCATCGCGGGCCTGTTCTCGGTGATGGCGCGCACGGCGCCCGAGCGCCGCGCCGACTCGATCTCGTGCTTCCTGGTGGAGGCCGGCACCCCGGGGCTGGTCATCGGCAAGCCCGACAAGAAGATGGGCCAGACCGGCGCGCTCACCAGCGACGTGGTGTTCGACAACTGCCGCGTGCCCGCCTCGGCCCTGCTGGGCGGGCAGGAAGGCAACGGCTTTCGCACCGCCATGCGCGTGCTGGACAAGGGCCGGCTGCACATCGCGGCGCTGTGCGTGGGCATCGCCGAGCGGCTGCTGCGCGACGCCGTGCGCTACGCGCTCGAGCGCAGGCAGTTCGGCCAGCCCATTGCCGAGTTCCAGCTGGTGCAGGCCATGCTGGCCGACAGCCAGGCCGAGCTCTATGCCGCGCGCTGCATGGTGCTGGATGCCGCGCGCAAGCGCGACCGCGGCGAGAACACCACGATGGAGGCCGCCTGCTGCAAGATGTACGCCACCGAGATGGTGGGCCGGGTGGCCGACCGGGCGGTGCAGATCCACGGCGGGGCGGGCTACATGGCCGAGTATGCGGTCGAGCGTTTCTATCGCGACGTGCGCCTGTTCCGCATCTTCGAGGGCACCACGCAGATCCAGCAGCTGGTCATCGCCCGCGAAACGCTCAAGGCCTATGGTTGAGCCGCGCGGGCCTTGTGCCCGCCGCGCACAAGATCGTGCGCAAAACGGAAAATCCCGCGCCATGCGCGCGGCTAATATGCCGGATTGTCCTTTTCTTTTCACGACCCCGACATGTCGCAACGTCCCGCTCCCCTGACCGGCATACGCGTGCTGGATCTCACCCGCGTGCTCGCGGGGCCCTGGTGCACCCAGAACCTGGCCGACCTCGGCGCCGAGGTGGTCAAGATCGAGCGCCCGGGCGCCGGCGACGACACCCGGGCCTGGGGGCCGCCGTACCTGCGCGACGCCGAGGGCAACGAGACCACCGAAGCGGCCTACTACCTGTCGGCCAACCGCAACAAGCTGTCCGTGGCGCTCGACATCGCCACCCCGCGCGGTGCCGAACTGGTGCGCGAGCTCGCGGCGCAGAGCGACATCCTGGTGGAGAACTTCAAGGTCGGGGGCCTGCGCAAGTATGGGCTCGACTACGAAAGCCTGCGCGAGGTCAATCCCGGCCTGATCTACTGCTCGATCACGGGCTTCGGCCAGACCGGCCCGTATGCCAGCCGGCCCGGCTACGACTTCATGATCCAGGGCATGGGCGGGCTGATGAGCATCACCGGCGAACGCGACGACCTGCCCGGCGGCGGCCCGCAGAAGGCCGGCGTGGCCGTGGCCGACCTCATGACCGGCATGTACGCCACGGTGGGCATCCTGGCCGCATTGCACGAGCGCGCCCGCAGCGGACTGGGCCAGCATGTCGACATGGCCCTGCTCGACTGCCAGGTGGCGATGCTGGCGAACCAGAACCTCAACTACATGACTTCCGGCAAGGCGCCCCGGCGTGCCGGCAACGCGCACCAGAACCTGGTGCCGTACCAGGTGTTCGCCGCCAGCGACGGGCACCTCATCGTGGCCGTGGGCAACGACAGCCAGTTCCGCAATTACTGCAGGGTCATCGGCATGCCCGAGCTGTCGCAGGACCCGCGTTTCGCCACCAATCCGCAGCGCGTGCAGAACCGCGACGCGCTGGTGCCGCTGCTGGCCGAACGCATGGCCACCGGCGAGCGCGACATGTGGCTGGCCCGGCTCGAAGAGGCCGGCGTGCCGGCGGGCCCCATCAATACGCTGGACCAGGTCTATCAGGATCCGCACGTGCTGGCGCGCGGGATGCGCCGCGAACTGCCGCATCCCGCGGCGGGCACCGTGCCCATCGCCGCCAGCCCCCTGAAGCTGTCCGGCAGCCCGGTCGAATACCGGCGCGCGCCGCCCATGCTGGGGGAACACACGCGCCAGGTGCTCGCCGAGCGCCTCGGGCTGTCGGACGACGAGATCGACGCGCTGGCGCAGGGAGGCTGAGCCCGCCGGCTGCGCCGCTTCATTCCATCAGAACCAGGCAGGAGGACAGATGAAAGACATCCAGACCCTAGGCGTCGTAGGCGCCGGTGCGATGGGCCGCGGCATCGCGCAGATCGCTGCGCAGGCCGGCCTGACGGTGCGCCTGTACGACACGCGCCCCGAGGCCGTGACGGCGGCCCGTGATTCGCTGCAGCAGATCTGGGACAAGCTGGCGGCCAAGGGCCGGATGAGCGCGGCCGAGATGCAGGCCGCGCTGGCCTGCGTGCAGCCGGCCGACGGGCTCGAGGCGCTGGCCGACTGCCAGCTCGTGATCGAGGCCGTGGTGGAACGGCTGGACGTCAAGCGCGAGCTGTTCACCACGCTGGAGGGCATCGTCGCCGACGACTGCATCCTGGCTTCGAACACCTCCTCGCTGTCCATCACCGCCATCGCCGCCGCCTGCGCGCGCCCGCAGCGGGTGGCCGGCTACCACTTCTTCAATCCGGTGCCGCTGATGAAGGTCGTCGAAGTGATCGACGGGCTGCGCAGCGATCCCGCCGCCGGCGACGCGCTGGTGGCGCTGGCCCGCCGCATGGGCCACACGCCGGTGCGCGCCAAAGACATGCCGGGCTTCATCGTGAACCATGCCGGGCGCGGCATGAACATCGAGGGCCTGCGCACGGCCCAGGAAGGCGTGGCGGCGTTCAGCCAGATCGATGCCATCATGCGCGAGCAGGCCGGTTTCCGCATGGGTCCGTTCGAGCTGCTGGACCTCACCGCGCTGGACGTCTCGCATCCGGTGATGGAGTCCATCTACCGCCAGTTCTACGACGAGCCGCGCTTCCGTCCTTCGCCCATCACCGCGGTGCGCCTGGCCGGCGGCCTGCTCGGCCGCAAGGCGGGGGCGGGGTTCTATGTGTACGAGAACGGCGAGAAGCAGGTGCCCGACGAGGCGCCGGTGCCGGCGGCCCGCCCGGGCCTGTCGGTGTGGGTGAGCCCCGCGCACCCCGAGGGCCATGCGCGCGCCGTGGCGTGCCTGCGGCAGCTCGGCGCCGCGCTGGTCGAAGGCGAGGTGGCGCCGGCGGATGCGCTCCTCATCGTCACGCCGTACGGGCAGGACGTCTCGAGCTGCGTGGCCGAGCATGGCCTGGACGCCGCCCGCACCGTCGGGCTCGACACGCTCCATGGCCTGGAGGCGGAGCGCCGTCGCACGCTGATGGTGTCGCCCGCCACGCAGCCCGCCTGGCGCGACGCCGCGCACGCGCTGCTTGCGGCCGACGGCGCGCGCGTGAGCGTGATCCAGGATTCCGCGGGCTTCGTGGCCCAGCGCATCGTGGCGGCCATCATCAACGTGGCCTGCGACATCGCGCAGCAGCGCATCGCCACGCCGCAGGACATCGATCTCGCCGTGCGGCTGGGCCTGGGCTATCCGGCGGGGCCGCTGGCCATGGGCGATGCCCTGGGCGGCGCGCGCATCCTCGAGATCCTGCGCAACATGCAGCGCGTCACCGGCGACATGCGGTACCGGCCCAGCCCCTGGCTGCAACGGCGGGTGCAGCTGGGGATGTCGCTGCTGGACGACGACGCCAGCCGCTGATCCGGCCGAGGCGTCAGCCTGCCGCAAGGCGAGGGGCGCCGCGCCGGCCACGTCGGTCGGCTCGGGCGCGCCATCCGGCGCCCTCGGCCTTCGGCTTCCCTCCCGCCGGACTGGCCGGCGCGGCGCCCCTCGCCTTGCGGCAGGCCGGCATCTGGCGGCGCGATGCCAGGGCGCGCCGTGTGCCCGCGGGCTCAGCCTGGCCGGAAGAACCGGCTGGGCGGGCAGCCGAACTGCCGGCGGAACATGGCCGTGAAGGCGCTGGGGCTCTCATAGCCCAGGTCCAGCGCCACGTCGATGATGCGCTCGCCCGCGGCCAGGCGCTCCAGGCTGCGCAGCAGCCGCACCTGCTGCCGCCATTGCCCGAAAGTCATGCCCAGTTCGCGGCGGAACAGGCGCTGGATGGTCTTCACGTCCAGGCCCAGCCGTGCCGACCAGTCTCCCAGCGTGGCTGGATCCGCAGGCTCATCCTGCAGCGCGCGGCAGATGCGCTGCAGGCGCGGGTCCGAAGGTTCGGGCAGGTGCAGCGGCAATGCCGGCAGGGCACGCAATTCGTCCAGGATGAGGCGCATCAGCCGTCCGTCGCGCGAATCGGGCCCATAGCTCCACGGAATCTGCGCGGCGTGCCGGATCAGTTCGGACAGCAACGGCTCGACTTCCACCACGGCCACTTCCGCCGGCATGTGCTCTATGGTGTCGGGCAGGATGTAGAGGCTGCGCATGCGCACGGCGCCGACGCATTGCACCGCATGCACGGTGCCGGCGGGCATCCATAGCGCGCGCGTGCTGGGCACGACCCAGCGTCCCTGGCCGGTCATCACCACCATCAGGCCCTGCATCGCATAGACCAGCTGGTGCCGCATGTGGCGATGCGGCGCGATCAGGCTTTGCGGCGGGTAGTCCACCGGCCGGCAGACTACGCCGGCGGCGGCCTGGTCCACGTCCAGGGTGGTCGGCGCAGAAGAAGGGGGCATGTCCGTTTTTCGATGGTTGTTGGGCATATCGCGCAGGAAGGCCCGGCGGGTACAGCCTACCATGGCGCATTTCCGGCCTGGCCGGACACGCCGATCCGCTGTCATCCTCCCCCGCTGCCATGTCCCATACCGCTACAGCCTCCACGCCGGCCATCGCCACGCGTCCGTTCGCCCCGGGCGTCCTGTCGGCGCTCACCGCCTCGCATCTGGTCAACGACATGATGCAGTCGCTCATCCTGGCGCTGTACCCGGTGCTCAAGGGCCAGTTCGCGCTCAGCTTCGCCCAGGTCGGCCTGATCACGCTGACCTACCAGCTTACGGCCTCGCTGTTCCAGCCGCTGGTGGGGCTGCGCACCGACCGCCGGCCCGCGCCCTATTCGCTGCCTGCCGGCATGGCCTGCACGCTGTGCGGCCTGCTCCTGCTGGGCTACGCGCCCACCTTCGGACTGGTGCTGGCCGCGGCGGCGCTGGTGGGCGTGGGCTCGGCGATCTTCCATCCCGAGTCCTCGCGCATCGCACGCCTGGCTTCCGGCGGGCGGCATGGGCTGGCGCAATCCGTCTTCCAGGTGGGCGGCAATGCCGGCACGGCCCTCGGCCCGCTGATCGCCGCGCTCGTCATCGTGCCCAATGGCCGCCACAGCGTGGCGTGGTTCGCCGGCGCCGCACTGGCGGGCATCGTGCTGCTGGCGTGCGTGGGACGCTGGTATGCGCAACACCTGGCTCAGGCCCGCAGCGCCCGCCGCGCGGCCCCGCCTGCGCCGCCCCTGCGCCGCGCCCATGTGGCCGGCGTCATCGGCGTGCTGCTGGTGCTGATCTTCTCCAAGTACTTCTACATCGCCGGGCTCAGCAGCTTCTACACCTTCTATCTGATCCAGCGCTTCGGCGTCTCGGTGCAGGCGGCGCAGATGCACCTGTTCGCCTTCCTGCTGGCATCGGCGGCGGGCACGCTGATCGGCGGCCCCGTGGGCGACCGCATCGGACGCAAGCCGGTGATCTGGGCGTCGATCCTGGGCGTGGCCCCGTTTGCCCTGGCGCTGCCCCACGTCGGCCTGCACGCCTCGGTTGCCCTCACCGTGCTGATCGGCTTCATGCTGTCGTCGGCGTTCTCGGCCATCCTGGTCTACGCGCAGGAACTGATGCCGGGCCGGGTGGGCATGGTGTCCGGCCTGTTCTTCGGCTTCGCGTTCGGGATGGGCGGCCTGGGCGCGGCCGTGCTGGGCCTGCTGGCAGATCACATCGGCATCGTGGGCGTGTACCGCGCGATTGCCTACCTGCCGCTGCTGGGCATCGTGGCGGCCCTGCTGCCGCCCGGGCGACGGGGCGCCCAGGCGTCGTGAGGGCAGCCTACTTGGCCGCGTTCACCATGTATTCGACCGCCGCGCGGATGTCGGCCTCGGACGCCGTGGCGGCGCCGCCCTTGGGCGGCATGGCGCCCTTGCCCTGCATGGCGACCTGCACCATGGCATCCATGCCGGTGGCGATGTAGGGGGCCCAGGCGGCCTTGTCGCCGAACTTCGGCGCGTTGGCCACGCCGGTGCCGTGGCAGGCAAAGCAGGTGCTCTTGTAGAGCTTCTCGCCGGCCGGATTGACGGCGGCCTGCTGCTGCGGGGCCGCAGCCCGGGGCTGCTGCTGTTGTTGTGGCTGCGGCTGTTGCTGGGCTTGCTGCGCGGGAGCGGGGGCAGGAGCGGGTGCGGCGGCAGGCGCTGCCGGCGTGGCGGCCGGGGCCGCCGCAACCTGGGCCTGTCCGCCCTGCTCTTCGGGCGCGGCCGGCTCGGGCAGGTCGCCGCCCGACTGGTTGGCCATGTACACCACGGCGCGGGCCACTTCGTAGTCGGACAAGGCAGGATTGCCGCCCTTGGCCGGCATCGCGCCCTTGCCATGCAGGGCCACCTGCATCATGGATTCGAATCCCGCCTTGATGAACGGCGCCCAGGCCGCCTTGTCGCCCACCTTGGGGGCGCCGGCGACGCCCGCGGCGTGGCAGGACGTACAGACTTGCTGGAACACTTGTTCGCCGGTCTTGAAGACCTTGGGCGCATTGGCATCGACCAGTTCGAAACCGGCCACCGGCGCGATGCGCTTGCTCACCGCCTCGGCGGAGAACGCGTCGGACCCCGCGGCGGGCTTGGTCGCCGTGCTGACGACGTGCACCAGCAGGAGGATGACAACGATGGGAATCAGGAACGCCAGCACGATCGTGACGATCAATTGCTTGGGCGTCTTGATGGGCGACGCATGTTCTTCGTGTTGTGCCTGCTCGTTGCTCATATCCTTTTATCCTGCAAGTCGGGTACCAGGGGCGCCTGACGGCGGCAACAGAACTACAACTTCAGGGACAGGCCTGTCTCCCAGAACTACAAGTGGCCTCCCCTCCACATGTAAACATCTGATTATATACAGGAGCCCCCGGCGCGCTCGCCGTGTTGCGCCGCGCCGGGGCAAAGTCATGAAAGTCCGGTACAATCTATGGCTTCGCGCCCGTAGTTCAATGGATAGAATGAGAGTTTCCGAAGCTCTTGATACAGGTTCGATTCCTGTCGGGCGCGCCAGAAAATCAATGGGTTGCGTGGGCTTCGTGCCCGCGTTGCACCCCAGGCGCGCAGATCTGCGCGCTGTCTTGCGGGCGGCTTCGTAGGCGGCTTCGGAGCCGCTGCCCCCACGCTGCAGCCGCCACCGAAGAGGCCCTTGTGCTCACCCTCGTCAAGGCCCATGCGGGCGCAATGCTGTTGTGCATGGCGGCCTGGGCGCAGGCCGCGCAGGCGCCCGCCGATCCCCCGAAAGCTGAAATCGACGCGCTGGGCCGCGGGTTTGCGGCGCTGGAGGCGGAGAAACCGGATGCCGCCCTGGATGCGTTCCATGGCCTGTCGGCTTCGGCCAATCCGGATATGGCAGCGCTGGCCCTCGAGGGCATGGCGAGTGCCTACAGGCAAAAGCTGGAATTCGCCAAGACGGTCGCAGCATACGAGCAGTCGCTGGCCTTGCCGACGACGATGCCCAGGGACCTGCCGGCGATCCACCGGCAGATCGGCATGGCCGCTGTCCTGGCAGGAAGCTACGACACCGCCGTCAAGCACCTGACGATCTGGAAGAACGCCTGGGCATCCGGCCAGGGCAGCAAGCCTGACGAGCACACGCCGACCGTTCTGCTGTACATGGCGGTTGCGCTTGCCGAGCAACGCCGGTATCCGGAGGCGATGGAAGCCATAGGGCAGTCCGCCGCATTGAAACCCAGGCCAAGCGCCGATGCGGTCCGGGCGGCCATAGATTCCGCGGCGAAATCCGGAAACGCCAGGCCCGGGGCGATCGGGGCCTTGCTGAAGTCCGGGCGCTGAACCGCCCCGGCCCTCTGCAGCGGAACATGGGCCCGTGTTGCCCGGCTGCGCGCCGCATCGTCCTTTCGTCCAGAGCACCGGCATGCGCCGCTCGCTGCATTTCATGTCGCAGGAAATCCAGAGCAGCATGTCGCTGCATCAATCCCGATGCGCTCGAGATCGAGTACACCCCCATGATGATGGGCTCCTGCTCTTCAAGTGATCCCGATTTCGATCAGATTGAACAGTCGTCGAGGACGTCCATCGGGGGGAACCTGGGAGCCATTATCGCCGCCACTCCCGCTCAACTTGCTCTACCATCGCCCCAGCCGCCGGCGTTTGCTCCCTGGCCTTCAAGGTGACCATCCCCAATACCCGACTCACTCTGGGCTTCACCAGCGGTCTGATCACCAACCCCAAACTCAATGCATCCGCCAGCGTTCCCTCTGGCACGATGGCTATTCCCACGCCTTTCGCCACAAACTGCATCATCGTGGTGAACTGCGTCACGGTAATTGTGTGCGCCAGGTTCAACCCTGCCGTTACCGCTGTTGCATCGATCAACCGCCTGGTACGCGAATCGGACGGTAGCGACACCATCTGTTCGTTCTGAACCGCGCTCCAGGGCACCTGCTTGCGCTTTTCCAGCGCATGTCCCTTGGGCAGCACCACATGAAAGTACTGCGTGCTTAATGGTTTTTGCGTGAAGATCGAAGCAATATCGTCCAGGTAGGTCAGTCCGATATCCGCCACCCCTGACCTGACGCTTTCAATGACATTGCCGTGCACGCCTTCGTAGACGTGGATATTCACCCCGGGATGTTCGCGCTTGTAGCGCGCCACGATGGACGGCAGCACCGTGCAGGCTACCGACATCACGGACGCAATCACTACCTGCCCCCGCTGCTCGGTAGACCGCCCTTGTACGGCTTTCAGGTAGATCTGCATATCGTTCAACACCCGTTCGGCTAAGGCGACGAATTCTTTGCCGGCCTCGGTGATTTCCACGCTGCGGGTGGTGCGGTTGAACAGGGTCAGGCCGACCAGGCGTTCCACGCGCTGTACCGTGCGCGTCAGCACGGGTTGGGAGATTTCCAGTGCAATGGCGGCGGCGTTGAAGCTGCCGTAGTCGGCCACGGTTTTAACGGCTAGCAGTTCCTTGGCGCTAAGGTCGAGCTGGTCGGGATGGATCATGGCGGTCACTCGCAAGGCAGATGTCGACGAGCAAGGCAGCGCCTGCCGCATTTCCTATTTATGCTGATTCGACAATTATCATAGTCAATAGATTCCAATGGGAAATAATAAGCGCAATCTCTAAGATCAGCTCATCCCCTTCACGGAGCAGAAGAGATGAGCGCAGCCATGCAGGAAGATCGGGTCGATGCGGGCGTTGACCTGGTGGAGTACTACTACGAAAAGGGCTTTAGCGACGGTCTGCCGGTAGTGCCGCCGACGCAGGAAAAAATCGACGCCGTGGTGCGGGCGTTGGGCGGGGATCCGGAATTCGTTGAATGCAAAGTGGCGCCGCGTTGGGGAGAACTGACGCGCGAGGTGCTGGCCATCAATATGGTGATGGCGGGCTGCAAGCCGGAATACGCGCCGGTGGTGCGGGCGGCCATGCTGGCGTTGACGGATGCGGCATTCAACCTGAATGGCGTACAGGCCACCACGCATGTGGCTTCGCCGCTGATCGTGGTGAATGGGCCGCTGGCGCAGGCGCTGGGCATGAACGGCGGGGCAAATGCGTTTGGGTCGGGCAACCGGGCCAATGCGACGATCGGGCGGGCGGTGCGCCTGGTCATGCTGAATGTGGGCGGCGCCTGGCCGGGAGACTTGGACAAGAGCACGTTGGGGCATCCGGGCAAATACACATATTGCGTGGCCGAGAACGAGGCGCAGAGCCCGCTGGCGCCGTATCACGTGGAACACGGCTATCGGCCGGAAGATTCCACCGTGTTCGCCATTGCGGCCGAGGCGCCGCATAGCGCGACCAACCACGTGTCGAATGATCCGGAAGGTATCCTGGACACGATCTGTTCCGCCATGAGCACGATCGCATCGAATACGGCGGTGCTGGGCGGTCATATGGCGGTGGCGCTGGGACTGGAGCACGCGCGCACGATTGCGCAGCATGGCTGGAACCGGGCGGATATCCGCAATTACATCTTCATGAATCACGGCAATCGGTTCATCGATCTGGCGTACGGCCATCGCTACGGCAAGGTCTACAACCGCAATTTACCCAAGTGGTACAAGCGCCGGGACGACACGCGCATTCCGATTATCCACAGCCCGGACAACATCCATTTGTTTGTGATGGGCGGCGAGGCGGGGCGGTTTTCGGCCGTGATTCCGGGGTGGGGACACATGAGTACGCCGGTGTTGCGGCCGGTGGATGTGGCGGCCGCGCCGGAAGGGCCGGATTGTTCCAGCGGCACTTGCACGCTGTAATCGGGAGACCACGATGTTGATGAAAGCAGAAAATGGCCAGGTCCGCGTCTATGATCCACGCGGCGCGATTCGGTCCGTGGCGCTGCCCACGGCGCCGCGGCGGCAACGTCTGGATGGCTTGCGCCTGGGCGTTCTGGACAACTCCAAATGGAATGCCAACAAACTGTTGCGCGGTTCGATCGAGGCACTGCGCAAAGAGATCGATTTTGCCGCGGTGAATTATTACGTGAAGCACAGCTTCTCGAAGGACGCGGCGCCAGAACTGATCGAACAGATCATCGCCGAGAACGATATTGTGCTGACCGCAATAGGCGATTGCGGCTCGTGCACCTCCGGTTGCTTGCGCGACGCGATTGCGTTGGAGCAGCAGGGTGTGCCGACCGCGGTGATCGTGACGACCGAGTTCGTGAAGGAAACGGTGCTGACGCGCCAGGCGCTGGGTATGCACGAACTGGAGCCCATCATCATTGCGCATCCGGTCAGCTCGATCACGATGGAAGAGGTGGCGCACCGGGTGTCGCAGATTCTGCCGCAGGCGCAGGCAGTTTGGCAGGGTTTGCAAAGCGGTGCGGCACAGGAATACCTGAAATCCCATAGAACGCCCGACTGATTGCCGGGTTGCGGCGGCGGTGCCGCCAGGCTGCGTATGCGGCCTGGCTGGACCGGCGGGTTTATTGACGTAGGTTCATGGGCGGGGGCGGGGCATGGGCGCGCTATCCGGATTGCGGGTGCTGGATCTTTCGCGGGTGCTGGCCGGCCCTTGGTGCGCGCAGACGCTGGCGGACCTGGGGGCCGAGGTGGTCAAGGTGGAACGTACCGGCGCGGGGGACGATACCCGGGCCTGGGGGCCGCCTTGGCACAGTACGCCGTCGGGCGGCGAGCGGGATTCCGCTTACTTTCTCAGCGCGAACCGCAACAAGCAGTCGATCGCGGTGGATTTCTCGCGGCCAGAGGGCGCGGCACTGGTGCGCCAGATGGCGACGCGCTGCGATGTACTGGTCGAGAACTTCAAAGTGGGCAGTCTGGCGCGTTATGGCTTGTCGTACGAAGACCTGGCGCCCTTGAACCCGCGTCTGGTGTATTGCTCGATCACGGGTTTCGGGCAACACGGGCCTTATGCGCAGCGCGCGGGCTACGACTTCCTGATCCAGGGCATGGGCGGGCTGATGAGCATTACCGGCATTCCGGATGGACAGCCGGGCGCGGGCCCGCAGAAGGTGGGCGTGGCGCTGACGGATCTGCTGACAGGAATGTACGCTGCCACGGGCATTCTGGCCGCGGTGATGGAAAGCCGGGCCACCGGGCAGGGGCAGCACCTGGATGTGGCGCTGCTGGATGTACAGATCGCCAGCCTGGCCAACCAGGCCATGAATTATCTGGTGGGCGGCACGGCGCCGGGCCGCTTGGGCAATGCGCATCCCAATATCGTGCCGTACCAGGATTTCCGGACCCGCGATGGCTATCTGATTCTGGCGGTGGGCAATGACCTGCAGTTCCGGCGGTTCTGCCAGGTTTGCGGGCAGGCGGCATGGGCGGACGATCCGCGCTTCGCGACCAACCCCGCGCGCATCGCGCATCGGGATGAGCTCGTGGCCTCGATCGCCGCGGCCATGGTGCGGCACGACACGGCGGACTGGATAGCCAAGCTGGAAGCGGCGGGCGTGCCGTGCGGACCGATCAACACCATCGCCCAGGCGTTCGCGGACGAGCACGTGGTGCAGCGGCAGGCTCAAGTGTCGATTGCATCGGCCCGGAAGGGCCAAGTGCCTTCGGTGGCGAATCCGATCCGGTTGTCGCGCACGCCGGTGGAGTACCGCCATGCGCCGCCGGGGCTGGGACAGGATACCCGGCAGGTGCTGGGAGAGCTGTTGGCCATGACTCCCGGAGATATCGATCGATTGATGGAGCAAGGGGTGGTGGCAGGCAGCTAAGCCCCCTTCAGGCAGGCGCATCACCATAACCATAGCCTTCAAAGGAGCGAGACATGAAAGCCATTCAATTAGCGGCGGGACTGCTGCTGGGCGCGGCGACGGCGGTGCAGGCCGCGCCGGCATCGGCCGCGCCGGTGTATCCCAACAAGCCGATTACCCTGATCGTGCCGTTTCCGGCGGGCGGGCCGACAGATATCGTGGCGCGGGTGGTGGGGCAGAAACTATCCGCAGACCTTGGCCAGACCGTGGTGATCGATAACAAACCGGGAGCCAGCAGCGTAATCGGTGCGGGCCAGGTGGCGCGGGCGCCGGCGGACGGTTATACGCTGCTGCTGAATTATTCGGGGCACGTGATCAACCCATATTTGAAGGCGGATTTGCCTTTCGATCCGCTGAAGGATTTTGTGCCCATTGTGGGACTGGCATCCACGCCGCAGATTCTGGTTGTGTCGCCCAAGATAAAGGCGAAATCGCTGGCGGAGTTGATCCAGCAGGCCAAGACCTCGAAGGAGCCGCTGAGTTTTGCCTCATCCAGCGTGGGCGCGCCGGGACATTTGGCAGGCGAGCTGTTCGGCCAGATGGCCGGCGTGCGGCTCATGCACGTGCCCTACCGGGGTAGTGCGCCGGCGCTGACGGACTTGATAGGCGGGCAGGTGGACATGATGTTCGATAGCGCGCCGTCGTCGATTACCTTCGTGCGCTCCGGCAAGCTGCGCGCGCTGGGCGTGACTTCTACTGACCGTTCGGCTGTCGCGCCGGAGCTGCCCACCTTGAATGAGTCCGGGCTGAAGGGTTTTGCAATTACCACCTGGTATGGCGTGTGGGCGCCCAAAGGCACGCCGGCGGACATCGTGGCCCAGTTGAACCAGGCGTTGAACAAGGTATTGGCCGACCCCGCCGTCAGGGAAAAGCTGCTGCAGGCCGGAGCGGATCCGCTGGGCGGCTCGCAAGAAGGCTTCGCGGCATTTTGCCAGTCGGAATCGGAACGCTACGGCGCCATTGTGAAAGCCGCGCATATACAGCCTCAAGCGTAAAACGGAGAAAGGCGTGAGCAAGCATGCCAAGGTGTTGATTCTGGGTTCCGGGCCGGCGGGCTACAGCGCTGCTATTTACGCGGCGCGCGCCAATCTGCGGCCGGTGTTGATTACCGGCATGGCGCAGGGCGGGCAGCTGATGACGACCACGGATGTGGAGAACTGGCCCGGCCACGGGGCCGGAATCCAGGGGCCGGAACTGATGCAGCACTTGCAGGCGCATGCCGAACGCCTGGATACCGAGATCATCCTGGACCATATCGTCCAGGTCGATGTGTCGCGGCGGCCTTTCTCGCTGATGGGCGATGGCGGGGCCCGTTATACCTGCGATGCGCTGATTATCGCCACCGGCGCGGCGGCACAATACCTGGGCCTGCCATCCGAGCAAGCATTCATGGGGCGCGGCGTGTCGGGCTGCGCGGTGTGCGATGGATTCTTTTATCGCGACCAGGACGTGGTGGTGGTGGGCGGTGGTAATACGGCGGTGGAAGAGGCGCTATACCTGGCGGGGTTATGCCGTAGCGTGACGCTGGTGCATCGGCGCGACAAGTTCCGCGCCGAACCGATTCTGGTGGACCGGCTGATGGCGCAGCAGGCGACCGGCGTGGTGCGGCTGAAGCTATTTTACGAGCTGGACGAAGTGTTGGGCGACGCGTCGGGGGTGACGGGCGTGCGCCTGCGCCAGGTGCAGACGGGAGAGCGGGAAGCCATGGATACGCGTGGCGTGTTCATTGCGATTGGTCACAAGCCGAACACCGCCATCTTCCAGGGACAATTGGCGATGGAGAACGGGTATATCCAGACGCAGGGTGGCGCACTGGGGCTGGCCACGCAAGCTTCAGTGGCCGGCGTGTTTGCCGCGGGCGATGTGCAGGATCATGTATACCGCCAGGCCATTACCAGCGCGGGCACGGGGTGCATGGCGGCGCTGGATGCGCAGCGCTGGCTGGAAAGCCAGGTCGACGTAGCTCAAACGTGAGGTCAAGCTTGCTCCAGCACGCCTGCGAGGCTCGTGCCAGATCTCGAAGTAGATTCGCGGCAGCGGCTGCCGGCGAAGACGCGAGGTGCCGGTTGCGAATGGAAATGACGGGACTTGCCCATTTGTCGATCTATGCATGAGGCCAATCAGGCACATTTCCAACCGTTGGCTGATAGCAGGGCCCCATGCGCCTGTCTGCACTATGGTTTGAGTAGTTCGATCGCGTGAATGCTTGCAGCATGTGCATGGAACGGCGCATGGTGTGGGGCGTCGTTGGTGGCCAGTACGACATGGCTTCTGCCGCAACGCGGTAACCTATCCCTACAAGCCCGTACGCAACTTCCCATGTTCCGCTCCCGACCGCCCGCCGCGCCGCATCGTCCTTTCGTCCAGAGCACCGGCATGCGCCGCTCGCTGCATTTCACGTCGCAGGAAATCCAGAGCAGCATGTCGCTGCTCAATCCCGATGCGCTCGAGATCGAGTACACCCGCATGATGATGGGCTTCCTGCTGTTCAAGCCCATGCCCCAGCACATCCTGATGGTGGGCCTGGGCGGCGGTTCGCTGCCCAAGTTCTGCTATCGCTACCTGCCGCAATCGCGCATCACGGTGGTCGAGATCGACCCTGCCGTGATCGCGCTGCGGGACACCTTCATGGTGCCGCCCGACGGCGAGCGCTTCCAGGTGGTGCAGGCCGATGCCGCGCAGTACATGCGCGAACGCGATGGCGATGCCGACGTGGTGCTGCTCGACGGCTACGTGGCGGGCGGCATTCCGGCGCCGCTGTGCACAGCCGGGTTCTATGCCGATTGCCACCGCGCGCTGCGCGCCGACGGCCTGCTGGTGGGCAACTTCCACGTCAATCATGCCGACCACCATCGCTATCTGGAGCGGCTGCGCACGGTTTTCGGCAATGCCATGTGGTCGACGACGACATGACCAACAGCATCGTGTTCGCCTGCAAGGGCGACCTGCTCGAGGATCCGGCGGCGGCCGAACTCAGGCGCCCGCCCGCCATGGCCAAGGAAGCCTGGCGGCAGCTGCTGCCGACCTTCCAGGTGATCGGCGCCACGCTGGAATTGCGCTAGGGTCCTGCGCGGGCCTGGCGCCGTTGGTGCAGGCCGGGCCAGCCGGCCCGCAAGGCTAGGTTCCTTCCCGCGTCGCTTCCCAGGCGCCCGAGCCGTTGACGGTGCCGTGCATCTTCCCGTTACCGACCTCCCCGGTGTAGCGGTCGGCGCCGATGGAAAACGTGATCCGCGCGCCATCGAGACGGGCATCGCTGATGGGCTGCGCCGAAGCGCCGTCGCCCAGCGAGCCCTCGAGCATCTGGAAGCGCTGCTTCAGTTCCAGTGTCTTGCCGTCCAGCTGCCATCTGCCCTCCACCTTGGCCGGCACGATCCATTTCAGGGCGCGGCAATAGGTGGTGCAGCCTTCGGTGACCTGCGCGGTTTCGTCAGGTTGCCATTCGCCCATGTCGAAAGAGTTGGCGACGATCCGCGTGCCGGGCGGCATGTCCAGCAGGGTGGGGCGCAGCTTGACGTTCAGGCTGGGCAGCAGGAAGAGCGTGACGACGGTTGCGTCGGAGAAGTCGGATTCGAAGATGTCGGCCTGTTCGAACGTGGCGCGGTCCGAGACCCCTTCCGCCTCGGCCTGGCGTTTGGCCAGCGCCACCATGTCGGGGTTGAACTCGATGCCCCGGGCGACGGTGCCGCGCTTGGCCGCGGTGATCACCGTCCTGCCGTCGCCCGAGCCCAGGTCCACGAGGCGGTCCTCGGGCGTGACCTGCGCCATGTCGAGCATGCGGTCGACCAGGGCCTGCGAGGTGGGGACCCAGACCACGTCCTTGCCTGCCTGGCCGATCTCCGGGGTGTAGGTGGGGGTTGCGGATTGGGCATGGGCTTGCGTGCCAGCCATGCTGCCGAGCGCCGCCGTGACGACGGCGGCGGTCAGAAAGCGTCTGGGAAGGGACATCATCGGCGTTCTCCTGGGGACGAGGGGGGACGTGCTCAGGAGAATGTAAGGCGTGTTCGTGAATCTAGCTAGACAGCCTGGCCGGAACGACCCGCCTCAACCCGCCTCGCGCATGGACTGCGCCAGCGTGGTGGCGCCGCGCACTTGCAGCGCGGCGGCTGCGCCCAGGCGGTCGCGCGCTTCCTTGTTCTGGCTCAGCTTGACCTTGCCCACCAACGAGGTGACGGCGATCTCGATGCCCACGATATGGCGCAGCAGCTCGTCGATGAATTCCGGTGCGGAGTCGCCCATCTTCCAGGGCCTGGGTTCCCCCGCCTCATGCCGGCGCGTGAGGCGCGCCACGATGCCGCGCACGAAGCGTTCGTCGTCGCGCACGGTGAGCACCCCGTGGGCGTGCACCACTTCGTAGTTCCAGGTCGGCACCTGGCGATGCGCTTCGTGCTTGCTGGGGTACCAGTTCGGCGAGATATAGCCTTCGGCGCCGCGGAACACGACCATCACCGGCGTGCCGGTGGGGCAGCGCTGCCATACCGGATTGGCACGCGCCACGTGGGCCGAAAGCAGGCCGTGCGTTCCCGTGCCGGGATCGAACTCGAACGGGATGTGGTCGGCGTCCAGGCCGGATTCGCCGTGGGTGACCAGCATGCCGAGCGGATGCGCCTCGATGATGCGGTGCAGTGCCTCGGGCCGGGTTTCGGCAAAGTGCGCGGGAACGTACATGGCGGATGTGCAGGCAGGGTGGGGGTGCCGCCACTATTGCGTAAAACAGGCACAATTAGAAGGTCCAGTTTCGGGATTTTCATATGGTCCAGTTGGCTGCCGGACAGGGTCGCGGCCCCACCGGCGCAGGGCGGCGGGTCTATGAGCTGCTGCGCGCGCAGATCGCCGACGGCACGTTGCCGCCCGGCGCAGCGGCGCCCTCCACGCGCGCGCTGGCCGCCGAGCTGGCCATATCCCGCACCACCGTGACTTCGGTCTACGAGCAGCTTGCGGCCGAGGGTTTTCTCGTCACGTCTCCGGGGCGCGCGGCGCGCGTGGCAAGCCCGTTCGCGACGCCGGCGCCGCTTCCGGCGGGCAGGCCGCGGCGGCTGCGCGCCGCATTGCCTTTGTCGGCCTATGGCCGGCGGCTGGCGCAAGCCGGCATGCCGCAGGCCCTGGCCACGGCCACGGACATGCCTGCCATCGACTTCCGCTACGGCTCCGTGGCCCTGCGCGACTTTCCCGCGCAAGTCTGGCGACGCGCGTACCAGGCCGAACTGCAGCGCCAGGAGCACAGCCTGGGCTATGCCGCGCCCGAGGGCGATGCAGCGCTGCGCCGGGCGCTGCAGGGCTATCTGAGGCGGGCCCGCGGCCTGGCGTGCGACGCGGAGCAGATCCTGATCGTGCAGGGCTCGCAGCAGGCCATCGACCTGTGCGCCCGCCTGCTGCTGGATGCGGACGACGGGTTCGTCTTCGAGGAGCCCGGCTATGTGATGGCCCGGCGCTGCTTCGAGGCCACCGGCGCCACGCTGCATGCCATCCCCGTGGACGAGCAGGGCCTGGACACGGCCCGGCTGCCCGGCGATGACCGGGTCCGCCTCGCCTACGTGACGCCGTCGCACCAGTTCCCGCTCGGCGGAGTGCTGCCCATAGGCCGGAGGGTGGAGTTGCTGCAGTGGGCCAGCCGCCGCGACGCCTGGATCGTCGAAGACGACTACGACGGCGAGTTCCGCTATGGCCAGCGCCCCATCGACGCGCTGCAGTCCATCGACGCCGACGGCCGCGTCATCTACGTCGGCACTTTCTCCAAGGCGCTGTCGCCGCAGCTGCGGCTGGGCTACCTGGTCCTGCCCGCGGAGCTGGTGCCGGTGTTCCGGCAGGCCAAGCGCCTGGCCGACCGCCATGCTCCCGTGCTGGAGCAGCGCGTGCTGGCCTCGCTGATGGAAAGCGGCGCCTATGAGCGGCACGTGCGGCGCGTCCGCCGGGAGAACGAGCGACGGCGCAGCGCGCTGCTCGATGCCGTCGCCCGCTACCTGCCGGACGGCGCGCAGATCGTGGGCACGGCAGCCGGGCTGCATGCGGTGCTGTGGCTGCCCGGCCTGCGGCCGGAAGACGAGGACGGTTTCGTGGCGGCCGCCCACAGGATGGGCGTGGGCGTCTACCCCCTGTCGCCGCTGTTCGCTCGGTCCGGCCGGCCTGCCTTGTTCCGCCGGGCGGGCCTGATACTGGGGTATGCCAGCCTCACGCAGGAAGACATCCGGAAAGGGGTGCGCGCGCTGGGTGCGATCCGGATGCGCGCGGCGTAGCGTCCGCAGGGACGCGGGCGCTCAGCGCCTGTCGCTGGCGATGACGATCAGCGCGCGGGCCGTCTTGCGGCCTTCGGCCTGCAGGCTGTGCGGCAGATAGCCGGGGAAGCGCACGCTGTCGTCGCGTTCGAGCAGCACCGTGTGCCCGCCGAAATGCACGCGCACCCGGCCCTCGAGCACGAAGATCAATTCATCGCCGCCATGGTTGGCCACCGTGCGTTCGCCATGCGTGCCCACCTGCACCACCATCACCGACAGGCCGCTGCCGGCGCCGCCCAGCGTGATCGCCTCGTACGCATGTTCGCCGGGCGTCGAGTCCACCATGCGATGCCGCTCTCCGGCCCGGACGATATGGATCTCGTCCTGGGGATCGGCCTCGCCCAGCAGGGCCGACAGCGAGGTATCCAGCGCAACGGCCACGGTGTGCAGCGTGCCGACGGAGGCGGACTTTTCGCCGCGCTCCAGGCGCGACAGAAAGCCCTTGTCCAGTCCGGTGTGCTCCGACAGTTGCGCCAGGGTCAGTTTTCGGCGCCGCCGCGTGGCCCGTATCCGCAGGCCGACGTGCAGCGGGTCCGGTGCGGAGGGGGCGGGCGGCGGCGGGCGTTTGGGTGGCATGGACGACGGCAATCGGGGCGTACGGAGGCTGCATGATGCCATTTTTGCGCCGGGCCGGCATTCGCGGCCGCGGGTTTCCCCTTGTTGAAGGGGAGGGCAATAGTTTGTACTTTGGGCAACAAGTTGCCTGAAAGGCAACAATGCAGAGAACCCGGCAAGACGACACACGGGCAGGGGCCGCTCCCTGCCGCTACACACGGATGAACACCATGCAGGCCTACGTGAATCAGGACAAGAACGCTTTGCGCGACCGGGTCGATCGCGAGATCGACGAACGGGCACCCGCCCCGGCCGACTGGAGCGCGGCACAGAAGATGGCGCTGGCGTGCCGCATGCTGGCGGAGCAGGGCCATTGGAACGGCGGCCTGGCCGGCCAGATCACTGCGCGCGGCGAGCAGCCGGGCACCATCTGGACGCTGCCGTTCGGGCTGGGCGCCGACGAGGCCCGGGCCAGCGAGCTGATCCTGATCGACGAGGACATCAACCCGCTGGACGGCAAGTCGCTGCCCAATCCCGCCAATCGCTTCCATGCCTGGATATACCGGCATCGCCCCGAAGTGCAGTGCATCGTGCACACGCATCCTCCGGCGGTCTCGGCGCTGTCGATGGTGGGCGAGCCCCTGGTAGTGGCGCACATGGATGCCACGCCGTTCTTCGATGATTGCGCCTATCTGCCGGAATGGCCGGGCCTGCCCATCGGCGACGACGAAGGCGAGATCATTTCCTCGGCATTGGGCGACAAGCGCGCCATCCTGCTGGCCAACCACGGCATGCTCACCGCCGGCAAGTCGATCGAGGAGGCCACCGTCATGGCCATCTGGCTCGAGCAGGTGGCGGCGCTGCAGCTGCGCGCGCGGGCCATCGGGCCGGTCAAGCCGGTGCCGGCCGAGCTGGCGCGCGAATCGCACGACTTCCTCGTCAAGCCCAAGATCCTGGCCCTGACGTTCGCCTATTTCGCCCGCCGCGTACTGCGCCAGGCGCCCGACTGCATCGCCTGAAAGGAGCCCCGCCATGCAACGCCGTCGTTTCCTCACCCTGGCCGGCACGGGCGGTGCCGTGCTGGCCGCGCCCGCGGTGGCGCAGGATGCTCCCGCCGTGAACTGGCGCATGCCGAGCAGCTTTCCGCGGTCGCTGGATACGGTGTGGGGGGCGGCCGAATTCGTGGCCGGGAAGGTCGCCGCGCTGACCGACGGCAAGTTCTCGATCCGGCCGTTTCCCGCGGGCGAGATCGTGCCGCCGCTGCAGGTGCTCGACGCCGTGCAGAACGGCACCACCGAATGCGGACACACGGCGGGCTTCTACTACCTCGGCAAGGAGCCGGCGCTGGCTTTCGACACCGGCGTGCCGTTCGGCCTCACGCCGCGCCAGCACACGGCCTGGCTGCTGCATGGCGGCGGGGCCGCGCTGATGGACGAGCTCTATGCGCAATTCAATGCGCTGGCGATTCCCTGCGGCAATACGGGCGCCCAGATGGGCGGCTGGTTCCGCAAGGAGATCAATACACCCGACGACCTCAAGGGCCTGCGCATCCGCACGCCCGGCATGCTGAGCATGGTCTACGAGAAGCTGGGCGCGATTCCGCAGCAGATCGCCGGCAGCGACATCTATCCGGCCCTGGAGAAGGGTTCGCTGGACGCCGTGGAGTTCGTCGGCCCGTACGACGACGAGAAGCTGGGCTTTGCCAAGGTGGCCCGCTACTACTATGGCCCCGGCGTGATGGAGCTGGGCGCCAGCCTGTGCCTGGCCATCAACCGCGACAGCTGGCAGAAACTGCCGCCGCGCTACCAGGAAGTGCTGCGCGCCGCATGCACCAGCGCAGCGGCCGACCTGCTGGCCAAGTACGACGCCAACAACATCCCGGCCCTCAAGCGCCTGGTGGCGCAGGGCGCCCGGCTCAAGCGCTGGCCGCCCGCCGTCATGGACGCCATGCAGCAGGCGAGCTGGCAGGTGCTGGACGACTATGCCGCGAGCCGCCCGGCCTTCGCCAAGGTGCTGGCGTCGTGGCGCGCCTTCCGCTCGGACCAGCTGCTGTGGGGCAGCGTCAACGACGGCGCGGCGGAGAACTACCTGCTGGCCACGCGCGAGCGCACCCAATAGCGCAATCCGTGGCGCGCCCGCCCGGCCCGCCCGGACTTGCCCGCGGCGGGTTCTGCGGCCTGCCCGCGGCTCAGCTGCCGTAGTCGCCGGCCGCTTCGGGCTGGTAGAGGATCTGCTCCACGGTGGCCTGGTGCACGACGCGGTCGGGCCCCTGCCACTGGACGGCCTGTCCTGCGCGGCGGCCGATCAGGCTGAGCCCCAGCGGAGACAGCACGGAGATCCGGCCGGAGCCGGCGTCGGCCTCGGCGGGATACGACAGGGCGATGTCCAGCTCGCTGCCTCCGGCATGGCGCAGCCGCAGGCGCGTGCGCATGGTGACGACGTCCGCCGCAATGGAGCGGGCCGGTACGGTCTGGGCGGAATCGAGCAGGTCGATGGCGGTATCCGCGGCGCCGGCCGGCAGCCCGGCGGCCGTCATGCGTGCCAGCAGGCTGGCCAGGCGGGTATGGTCGAGTTCGGTGAGCATCCGCTCGGGGGTCGAGGCTTGCATGAAAGACTCCTTGAGGGCGAGCGCCGCCGATACGGCGGCGCCGTGCATCGTGCGCGGGGAGCGGCCCGGCGACCTGGAGTAATGCGCTATGGAAATGCGGGGGGCGGTCGCCGGGCTCAGGCAAGTGCGGCAAAAGCCGCCACTGGCCCGGTCGGACGGACGCGTGCGGCACGCGCGGGCGCGCGGCCCGGTCGCCGGAGCGACCTGGCGCTGGATTCGGAAGCGCGCGCGGCATGCCAGAAGATCATTCGGGCATTGTAGGCGGCCCGTCAGGCACCGTCCAACGGGGCGGCGGCAACCGTGCGCGACCTGCGCGCCAGAGCCTCGCGCAGGTGTCGGCCCAGCGACGCAGCCATGGCGGCGCTGTCGACGTTGGTGAAGCCCACGAGCAGCGCCGGATCGGTGGGGGCCTGTATGGCCCAGTCGGATAGCGCCTGGGCGTACAGGCCCTCCGCACGCAGCGTGCGCGCGAGTTCGCGGTCGCAGGCATGCGCGGACAGGCGCAGCACGAGGTGCATGCCCCCGGGGCGCAGCAGCACCTCGGCCAGCCCGTCCAGCGCACCGGCGAGCGCGGCCGCCGCCATGCGGCGCCGCTCGGCATAGAGCCGACGCATGCGCTGGATGTGCCTGACGAAATGTCCCTCGGCCATGAAGGCGGCCACGATCGCTTGCGTCAGCCCCGGCTGGCCGCCGCCGAACACGCGGCAGGCCGCCTCGAAGCGCCCGACCTGCTCATGCGGCACCACCAGGTACGCCAGGCGGATGCCGGGGAACAGGACTTTGGTGAAGGTGCCGGCATACAGCACGCGACCGTTGCGGTCCAGGCCCTGCAGCGCGGGCAGGGGGCGGCTGGCATAGCGGAATTCGCCGTCGTAGTCGTCTTCGAGGATCCACGCATTCTGCCGGGCGGCCCATGCCAGCAGCGCCAGGCGCCGGGGAAGCGACAGCGCCACGCCGGTGGGGCTCTGGTGTGCCGGCGTGACGATCGCGGCAGCTGCGTCCGGCGCCCGGGCGATGCCTGCGTCCACGCACAGGCCCTGTTCGTCCACCGGCACGGGCAGCGGCACATGGCCGGCCCGGGCCAGCCAGTCGGGGGTGGGCGGGTAGCCGGGATCCTCGTGCCACACCTGGCTGCCCGGGACGAGCAGGGTGCGGGCCATGAGGTCCAGCGTCTGCCGGTAGCCGGCGGTGACGAAAACCTGTTCCGGCGTGCAGGCGATGCCGCGCGCCACCTGCAGGTAGGCGGCGATCTCGCGGCGCAGCGCCGGCAGTCCGCATGCGGGCGGATTGATCAGGTCGGCCGGCTGGGTGGCCCGGGTGCAGCGGGCCGCCAGCCGCGCCCAGGACTTGCGGGGGAACGCATCCAGTGCCGGTACGCCCAGCTGGGTGGGCAGCAGCGTCTGGGTGTACCAGCCTCCGGGGTCGGCCGGGGCCGGGTCGGGCGGGGCTGCGGGGCGGGCCTGCGGGCCCGGCAGCCGAAGGCCCGGCGCGACGAAGGTGCCCGCCTGGCCCCGCGGCTGCACGTAGCCCTCGGCCACCAGCAGCGCGTAGGCGGCCTCGATGGTGCCGCGCGCGAGGCCCAGTTCGCGCGTGAGGGCGCGCACCGACGGGATGCGGTCTCCCGGCCGCAGCGTGCCCACGGCGATGGCCTCGCGCAGGCGCTGATAGACCTGGCGATACAGAGGCTGGTCGTGCGCCGCATCCAGCGGCGGCAATTCGAGTCTCGGCGTACGGGGCATGGCCGTTGCGGTCATGGAAAGGGGCGTCCGATTGTGCCATGCCGCGGCCATGACCCAGTCGCAAAGCCGATTCTTGACGCTGTCGCCGCGGCGGGCAGGGCGGCAAGATAGCGGCGTGCCGGCGGGTCAATGCCGGCTTCTTCGGATCCTCATGGAACACATCATGACCCAGCGCATCGACTATTCCGCTGCCGTACCGGAACTCTTCAAGAAATATGGCGCCTTCCAGATGGCCGTCGGCCAGACGGGCGTGGCCCGCGAACTCGGCCACCTGGTGGTGCTGCGCGCCTCGCAACTGAACGGCTGCGCCTTCTGCGTGGACATGCACGTGAAGGAGGCCAAGCTGCACGGCGAGCGCGAGCTCAGGCTGCACCACGTGATCGTATGGCGCGAGTCGCCGCTGTTCTCGCCCCGCGAGCGCGCCGCGCTGGCCTGGACCGAGCTGCTCACGCAACTGCCGCCGCACGGCGTGGCCGATGCCGACTACGAGGCGGCGCGCGCCGAGTTCTCCGACGCCGAATTGAGCGAGCTGTCGTGGCTGGTGGTGGCCATCAATGGCTGGAACCGCATGGGCGTGGCATTCCGCCGCGAACCCGGCTCGGCGGACGCGGCCTTCGGCCTGGACAAGGCCGGGCTGCGGTAAGCGAAGGCGTGAAGGCGGCGGGGGCGTTGCCGCAGCTGCCGCCCCGCCGCGGGTTTCCTCAGAACCCTTCCAGCACGATCTTGCCGCGCGTGTCGCCGCGCTCGATGGCGGCGTGGGCCTCGCGCAGCGTGGCGGCGTTGATGCCGGCGATGCGGCGCGTCAGGGTGCTGCACACGATGCCCGCGTCCACCAGGCCAGCCATGCGCCGCAGGATGTGGTGCTGGCGCTCGAGGCTGGCCGTCTGGAACAGCGGGCGGGTGAACATCAGTTCCCAGTGCACCGACAGCGACTTGAGCTTGAAGGGCACGATGTCGAAGCTGGCCGGGTCGTCGATCAGGGCCAGCTGGCCTTCGGGGCGCAGGACGTCCACGATCTGCTGCAGGTAGCTGTCGGTGTGGTTCAGGCCGATCACGTGGCTCACGTCGGCATAGCCCAGCGCGGCCAGCTGCGGCGCCCAGGGCTGGTGATGGTCGATCGTGTGGTGCGCCCCGTTCTCCAGCGCCCAGGCCTGGGTTTCGGGCCGAGACGCGGTGCCGATGATGGTGAGCCCCGTCAGGTTGCGCGCCAGCTGCAGCAGCACCGAACCCACGCCGCCGGCCGCGCCGACGACCAGCAGGCGGTTCTCGCGCACGGGGTCGGCGTGCTGCACGGCGAGCCGGTCGAACAGCAGTTCCCAGGCCGTGAGCGCGGTCAGCGGCAGGGCGGCCGCCTGGGCGTCGTCCAGGCTGTCCGGCGCGGGCCCGGCGATGCGCTCGTCCACCAGCTGCAGTTCGGCATTGCTGCCGGGCCGGTTGATGGCGCCGGCATACCAGACGCGGTCGCCGGGCTTGAAGCGGCTGACCTTGTCGCCCACCGCGCGCACCAGGCCGACCGCGTCCCAGCCGAGGATGCGCGGCTCCCCTTCGGGCGGCCGGGCGCTGCTGCGCACCTTGACGTCTACCGGGTTGACCGAGACGGCGCGCACCTCGACGAGCAGGTCATGGCCGGCGGGCACGGGGTCGGGCAGGACCAGGTCTTCGAGGGCCTGCGGATGGTCGATCGGCAGGGGCTGGCGGAAGCCGATGGCTTTCATGGGACGATTCCTTCAGGAAAGAGAGCAACAGGACGACATGATGATTCATCGCGCTATCAGGAAAAACGGGCGAAAATCGGAAAGACTTTCGCCAAAACACTGAAAATGATCCGGCTCGACGATCTCCAGGTATTCGTGCACACGGCCGACGCCGGCAGCCTTTCGGCGGCGGCTCGGCGCCTGGGCATCACGCCGGCGCTGGCCAGCAGCGCCATGCAGCGGCTCGAGCGCGCGCTGGGGGTGCGGCTGCTGGTGCGTTCCACCCGCCGCATGCGGCTGTCCGACGAGGGCGAGCGCTACCTTCCGCATGCCCGGGCCACGCTGGCGGCCCTGCGCAACGGCCAGCAGGCGCTGGACCTGGGCCGCGCCGGAATTACGGGCGTGCTGCGCCTCTCCGTGCCTTCGGACCTCGGGCGCAACGTGCTGCTGCCCTGGCTGGATGCTTTCCAGGCGCTGCATCCCCGCCTCGCACTGCGCCTGCACATCAGCGACCGCACGGCCGATTTCTTCGAGCGCCCGCTGGATGCGGGCATACGCTATGGCCTGCTGGCCGATTCAGGGCTGGTGGCGCTGCCCATCGCGCCGTCGAACCGGCGCACCCTGTGCGCGTCGCCGGAGTACATCGCACGCCATGGGGCGCCGCGCACGCCGCCGGCCCTGCGCGGCCACAATTGCCTGCGCTATGTGATGGGCGAGCACATCCACGAGCGCTGGACCTTCCATCTGCCGGATGGCGCGGTCACGGTGGCGGTGGAGGGCGACCGGGTCAGCGACGATGCCGACGTGGTGCGGCGCTGGGCCGTGGCCGGCCAGGGGCTGCTCTACAAGTCCCGGCTCGACGTGGCGGCGGATCTGGCCGCCGGCCGACTGGTGGAGCTGTTCCCGCCCGAGTACGGCGAGCCTGCGCCCCTGCAGCTGGTCAGCGCACACCGCGCCTCGCTCACCCCGGCGATCCAGCAGTTGCGCGAATTCCTGGCCGCGCGTTGCGCGGAAGTGGATTTCGGCGGGGCATCCTGAAGCATGGGCACCGACATGGTGCCGGCACATCCCCAAGGCGGCGCATGGGCGCGCAGCCGCGGTAGCGCGCAGCGTGGGCCCGTCTGCGCTTGCGCCCTTTCTGGAATGGAAAGTCATGTCATGCAGCAGGGAGCGGAATGGACCGGAATTCTGCCATCGTGCAATTTCCCCGACTGACACGACTTTTCCGAAACCCGCGACGGCATTGGGTTTCCGGCCGATATGGCATGGCTTTTGCTTTGGATGGAAGTGAATATGGAAGTGTATTCACTTGCCCCAACATCGCGCCGCCGGCGTGCCTCACCAAGGAAAAGACCATGTCCATCCAGCGCTTGCAGTGTTCCAGCCGCATGAGCCAGGCAGTGATCGCCAACGGCTTCGTCTTCCTGGCGGGCCAGGTCGCCGGCAATACCGACGACAACGTGGCGGGCCAGACGCGCCAGATCCTCGCCAGGATCGACGCCCTGCTGGCCGAGGCCGGCACCGACAAGACGCGCATCGTGTCGGCCTCGATCTGGCTGGCCGACCACAAGACCTTCAACGAGATGAACGAAGTGTGGGACGCCTGGGTGCCTCCCGGCGCAGCGCCCGCGCGCGCTTGCGTGGAATCGGCGCTGGCCTTCCCGCCCTACACGGTGGAAATCGCCGTGATTGCCGTCGCTTGAACGGCAGGCGGCCATCATGCATACCGTCGTACTGGGCGCGGGTGTCGCGGGGATAACCACGGCATGGTATCTGGCGGCACAGGGCCGGCAGGTCACCGTGGTCGACCGCCGCGCGCTGGCGGCGTCGGAAACGAGCTACGCCAATGCCGGGATGGTGGCGCCAGGGCATTCCTATACCTGGGCCTCGCCGCGTGCGCCGGGCATCCTGTGGCGCTCGCTGCGCGACGACAGCCAGGCCTTGCGCCTGAAGCTCAACGCCGATCCGCGCATGTGGCGCTGGCTGTGGCAGTTCCTGCAGAACTGCACGGCCGAGAAGTCGCGCCTGAACACCCGTCGCAAGCTGGTGTTGTGCCGCTACTCGCAGGCCGAGCTGCAGGCGCTCACCGACACGCTGGGGTTGCAGTACGAGCGCCTCAGCCGCGGCGCGCTGTACGTATACCGCGATGCGGCCTCGTTCGCGCGCGGCAGCGCCAACATGCGCATCCTGGCCGATGGCGGCATGCCCATGGAACTGCTCGATCCCGATGCCGTCGTCGAGCGCGAACCGGCGCTGGCCGCGGCGCGCCGGCACCTGGCCGGGGCCATCCATTGCCCTACGGACGAGAGCGGCGACGCGCGGATGTTCACACGGCACCTCGCGCAGAAATGCGAAGAAGCGGGCGTGCGCTTCCTGATGGACACGCGCATCGAGCGGCTGCGCGCCGAACGCGGACGCATCGTGGGCGTGGACACCAGCCAGGGGCCCCTGGCTGGCGACGAATATGTGGTGGCGCTGGGCAGCTACTCGCCTCTCGTGACGCGCAGCCTGGGCTACCGCCTGCCCATCTATCCTGTGAAGGGATACTCCGTGACCTTCCCGATAGGGCCCGGTCACGTCTACCCGTCGCTGTCGGGCGTGGACGAGAACAACCTGGTGGCCTGGGCCCGCTTCGGCAGCCGCCTGCGCTTCACGTCCACGGCCGAATTCAGCGGCTACGACACGGGCCATCGCCCCAGGGATTTCGCGCCCATGCTCAAGGCCGCCCGCGAGCTGTTCCCTGAGGGCGCCGACTACGACCAGCCCGAATACTGGGCCGGGCTGCGCCCCATGACGCCGGAGGGCACGCCGATCCTCGGCGCAAGCCGCCACGCAAACCTGTATCTGAATACAGGCCATGGCCACATGGGCTGGACCATGGCCTGCGGCACGGCGCGCATCGTCGCCGACATCATGGATGGCCGCCAGCCCGCCATCGACATCACCGGGATGACCCTGCAATGATGAGCGCACCGCAAGCAGGCGGCCTGGCGGAAGACCGCTACCGCATCGTGCCCTTCACCATGGACGAGGGCCTGATGGCCCGCGCTGCCATCGGCCTGGTGGTGCTGGCCACCGACCAGACGCTGGAGTACGAATGGCGGTCCATCATGCAGCTGTCCGGCGTGGCCTTCTTCGAGGCGCGGCTGCACAACTCCCCGGACATCACGCCGGAATCCCTGGCGCTGATGGAGCAGGACATCCGCGCCGCGGTTGCGCTCATCGTTCCGGGCCTGCCGCTGGCCGTGGTGGCCTTCGGCTGCACGTCGGGCACCATCGTGATCGGCGAGGAACAGGTGTTTGCCCGCATACGCGAGGCCCGGCCGGACGTTGCCTGCACGACCCCGATCACCGGCGCCGTGGCAGGCCTGCGCCGGCTGGGCGCGGCGCGCATCGGGCTGGTCACGCCTTATGTGCGCAGCATCAACCAGATCTTTGCCGACCACATCGAGGCGGCCGGGATCGCGGTGAACCGGGTGGTGACCTTCAATCATGCCAACGATCCGGAAGTGGCGCGCATCGACCGCGCTTCGCTGAGGGCGGCCGTGCTGGAGGCGGGGCGCCACGATGACGTGGATGCCGTGTTCGTGTCCTGCACCAGCCTGCGGATGGCGGAATGTACTGCCGGCTTCGAAAGCGAGCTGGGCAAGCCCATCGTGTCGAGCAACAGCGCCATGGCGTGGCACGCCCTGCGGCTGGCCGGCATCGACGACGCGCAGCCGCAGTTCGGCCGCCTGTTCACCCTCTGAGGAGCAACACGTGGGGCGTCCGTCCGCCATTGCCGACCCGCGCGAAGGACGCCGCGCCGGCGTCACCGTCAGCGAGGTGTACAAGCACCTCAAGGAGATGGTGGTCCTGTATCGCATCAAGCCGGGCGAGCGCGTCAACGAAGTCGAGCTGGCCGAACGCCTGGGCGTCAGCCGCACGCCGCTGCGCGAGGCGCTGCACCGTCTGGTGGCCGAAGACATGCTCACCATGGTGCCCAACCGCGGCTTCTACGGCAGGCGGCTCGAGCGCCAGGAGGTCTTCGAGCTTTACGAGCTGCGCAGCGCGATCGAGCTGGCTGCCGTGAACCTGGCGCTGGTGCGCGCCAGCGACGCCGACATCCAGGCCATGCGCGACGACTGGGTCGGGGTCATGCGGCAGTCCGAGCGCCTGTCCACATACCAGTTGCTGATCGAGGACGAACGGTTCCACCTGTGCTTGGCCCGCCTCTCGGGCAACCGCGAGATCGCCAAGTCGCTGCGCGCCATCAACGCGCGCATCCATTATTTCCGCTGGAGCGACCTCGAAGACCGGGGCGCCGAGATGGGCCGCGATCACCTGGCGCTGGCCGATGCGCTGCTCGCCCGCGACCACGATACCTGCCGGCGCCTCATCGATGCGCACATCGCGCGCCGCATGGACGAGATCGTGCGGTTCATCCAGAACAGTGTCCTGCGCCTTTATGCGGGCGACATCTGAGCGCCCATCCCACGTCCTTCAACGGAGCACACCATGAGCACTCCTACATTCCGGCGTACGCGCATCATCCTGGTCGGGCTGGCTGCCGCCCTGCTGTCATGGACCGGCGCGGCCCGCGCCCAGGAAACGGTCGACATCGGCGCGGTGCTTTCGCTCACCGGCGCCAATGCGACCGTGGGGGAGGACGTGCGCCGCGGCGTGATGCTCGGCGTGGAACACGTCAACGCCAAGGGCGGTGTGTTAGGCAAGAAACTCAATGTGATCGTCGAGGACTCCGGCGGCACGCCGACCACCGCGCTGAACGCCGCCCGCAAGCTGGTGAGCGTCGACAAGGTGCCGGTGGTGATGGGCGAGTATTCGTCGGGCATCACGCTGCCCATGGGGCAGTACCTCGTGAAGGAGGGCGTCACCCACCTGAACATCGCGAGCAGCAGCGTGAAGATCCGCGACCTGGGTCCCAGCTCGTACAGCCTGGTGGGCCTGGAGAATTTCGGCAATAAGTTCTCGGCGGCCGACACCTATGCGCTGGGGTATCGCAAGGTGGCCATGATCGCCCCCAACAACGCCTACGGGCAGGGCGTGCTGGAGGGCTACAAGCACGAGTTCGAGAAGCTGGGCGGCAAGGTCATTGCCGAGGTGCTCTACACGGCCGGCCAGTCCACCTATCGCCGCGAGCTGCAGCAGCTGTCGCGCAGCAATCCGGACGCATATGTCTATACCGCATACGGGCAGGAGTCGGCGGTGCTGAACCGCGAGGCGTTCGAGCTCGGCCTGCGCAAGACGCCCTGGTACGCCATCCTTCTCAGCATGAGCCTGTCGGACACGGCGCCCGATATCGCCAACGGCCAGCTCGGCATGGAACTGGGCTCGGTGCAGGGCGAGCCCGGGCGCTTGTACGGGGAGGCGTTCGCGGCCAAATACAAGGAAGGATTCAAGACCTCCTACACGGGCTATGGCTACGACGCGGTGCTGATGACGGCCGCCGCCATCGACGCGGCCAAGTCCACCGAGTCGGGGGCCATCCAGGCGGCGCTGCGCCAGCTCGGCGAAGCGGGCTATGTCGGCGTCACGGGACCGATCCGCTTCGACCAGGACGGCCAGCGCCTGGATCCGCCCTACGACAAGCTCAAGTACGAAGGCGGCAAGATCGTCGTGCGCTGAACTGCGCCTGTAGCCCGCGGCGGCGCGCCGCCGCGGCCGGACCGTCCTGGAGATTAGCCATGCTGCAATTCCTGGTCGATACCCTGCTGCGGGCTGCAGACCTGGCGCTCATCACGCTGGGCCTGAGCCTGCTGTACGGGCTGGTGAAGTTTCCCAACATCGCGCACGTGCAGTATGCAATGTGCGGAGCCTATGCCACCTACGCGCTGCATGCGGCCGGCGTGCCGCTGGTGGGCGCGCTGATCGTGGCCGCGCTGCTCACGGGCCTGCTCACGCTGGCCTTGCACCTGGCGGTGTTCCGGCGGCTGCTGGCCGGCGGACCGGCCATCGCGATGATAGGCTCGCTGGCCGTCTCCATGCTCATCGTCGCCGTGACGCAGGGCCTGGCGGGTTCCTTTCCCCGCATGTTCAACCTGCCGGTGGTCGAGTCGCTGGCCATCGGCCAGGCGCGGCTGTCGCATGCGCAACTGGCCTTCGTCTGCACGAGCGCCGTGCTGCTGGCGCTGTTCGCGCTGCTGCTGTTCCGTACCCGCATGGGCCGCGCCATGCGCGCGCTGGCCAGCAATCCGGCGCTGGCCCATGCGTCCGGGCTGAACGCCGAGCACATCACCTACATGGTCACGGTGCTGGCCGGCGCCGTGGCCGGCCTGGGCGGCGGCATGCTGGCGCTGTCCACCGGCGCCCACATCAACCTGGGCCACGACCTGCTGCTGCCGGTTTTCGCCGCAGCCATCCTTGGCGGGCTGGGGAATCCGCTGGGCGCGGTGGCCGGCGCGACGCTGATCGCGCTGACCGAGACCGCGGTCACCAACCTGAATTTCGGCCCCCTGCTGGGGCGCGAACTCTGGTTCATGCCCGTGGCCTACATCAGCGCGGGCTCGTTCCTGATCCTGCTGCTGGCCCTGCTGTTCAAGCCCTATGGGCTGTTCGACCGACAGGTGCGCCGTGTTTGAGTTCCTGATCTCCATGGCGACCATCGCCGGGCTGTACGCCATCATGGCGCTGGGCCTGAATCTGCAGGCCGGTTTGGCGGGGCTGCTCAACTTCGGCCATATTGCCTTTGCAGGCCTGGGCGCCTATGCCGTGGGCATCGCCACCCAGGCCGGGTGGCCGCTGGCCGCCGGCATGGCGGCAGGGGTGGCGGCCGCCATGGTGCTGGGCTGGTGCATCGCCCGCCTCGGGCGCCAGCTGGGCTCGGACTACTGGGGCATTGCCACGCTGGCCGTGGCCGAGATCCTGCGCACCGTGGCCACCAACGAAGGCTGGCTCACCGGCGGCGCGAACGGCATCGCGGGCATACCGGCCTGGTTCGCCGGCCTGGGCCGGCCATGGAGCGCCCTGGCCTTCCTGCTGCTGGTGCTGGGGGCACTGGCTGTGTGCGCCGGAGCCAGCCGCCGGCTGGCCGATGGTCGCTTCGGACGGGCATTGCGCCTGATGCGCGAGGAGCCGCAGCTGGCCGTCTGCATGGGATACGACCTGCGCGCGCTGAAGGCGCGCGCCATCATGAGCGGGGCGGCGATCACCGCCTTTGCCGGAGGCCTCTATGCGCAGTACATGAGCTTCGCCGGGCCGGAATACCTGCTGGCCAGCGAGACCTTCCTGCTCTGGACCATGCTGATGATAGGCGGCGTGGGCAACACCGCCGGCGTGCTGGTGGGCGTGGTGGCGGTGCAGGCCGCCTACGTGACCGTGCCTTTCGCCAAGGACGCGCTGGGGTTCAGCTCGGACCTCGCCGGCGCGCTGCGCATCGGGCTGGTGGGCCTGCTGCTGCTGGCATGCCTGCTGTGGCGTCGCGAAGGCCTGCTGCCCGAACCCTTGAGGAGAGTGCCATGAGCCAGAACGGCAAGTCTTCCTTCCTGGAGGAAGCCGCGCAGCGGCAGGAGGGACGTCAAGGCGGCCCCCTGCTGGCGTTGGAGGGGGTGGCCAAGGCCTTCGGCGGTCATCGCGTGCTGGAGGACGTCCGGTGCACCGTGCAGGAGGGCGAGATCGTGGGCCTGCTGGGTCCCAACGGTTCGGGCAAGAGCACCCTGCTCAATATCGTGACCGGCTTCGAGACGCCCGGCGCCGGCCGGATCCTGCTCGAAGGCCGGCGCATCGATGCGCTGCCGGCCCATCGCATCGTGGCCGCGGGCGTGGCGCGCACGTTCCAGCTGCCTTCCATGCCGCGCAAGATGTCGGTGATGGAAACCGCGATGGCCGCGGCCACCGGCAGCCACGGCGCCTGGGCTACGCTGCTGGGGCTGCCGGCGGCCCGGCAGGCAGAGGCCGAGGCCCGCGAGAAGGCGCAGCGCCTGCTCGACGAGCTGCTGCTGACGCCGGTGCGCGACCTGCCCGCCGCGGCCCTGTCGGGCGGACAGAAGAAGCTGCTGGGCATCGTGTGTGCGCTGATGGGCCAGCCCCGGCTGCTGATGCTGGACGAACCCACCGCCGGGGTCCATCCCAACCTGCGGCGCGATATCGTGGCCGTGCTCAAGCGCCTCAATGCAGCCGGGATGACCCTGGTCGTGGTGGAGCACGACATGCATTTCATCCGCGAAGTGTGCACGCGCTGCATCGTGCTGGACCGCGGGCGCATCGTGGCGAGCTGCCCGCCGGCCGAACTGGCGTCCAACGAGCATGTGGTGCAGGCCTATCTGGGCGGCGCGGCGCCGCAACTCGCGGAGGTCGCGTGATGATACGCATCGAGGAGGTCGTGGCGGGGTACACGCCCGAGGTCGACATACTCAAGGGGATTTCCGTGGAGGCCGCCCGTGCCGAGATCGTGACCCTGCTGGGCCCGAACGGCTGCGGCAAGTCCACGCTGCTCAAGACGATCGCCGGCTTCCTGGCGCCGCGCAGCGGGCGCGTGCTGCTCGAGGAGCAGGACACGTCGGCCATTCCGGCCCATGAGAAGATCCGCCGCTGCAGCGTGGGCTTCGTGCCCCAGACCGACAATGTGTTCAGCGCCCTGTCGGTACGCGAGAACCTGCAGATAGGCGGCCATTACCTGGCAGGCACCGAGTGTGCGCGCCGCATGGCCGGGCTGTGCGAGCTCTATCCGGTGCTGGGGCGCAAGCTGCGCGACCCGGCTGCGTCCCTCTCGGGAGGGGAGCGGCAGATCCTGGCGCTGGCCCGGGCGCTCATGCCCGCGCCGCGCATGCTGCTGCTGGACGAGCCCTCGGCCGGCCTGTCGCCGAAGATGCTGCATGAAGTGTTCGACGCCATCGCGCGCGTGCGCGATGCCGAGGGCGTCACGGTACTGATGGTGGAGCAGAACGCCATGGAGGCCATGCGCATGTCCGATCGTGCCTATATTCTTTCGCTCGGCACCGTGGCCTTGTCGGGCCGCACGCATGAGCTGATCGACGATGCACAGGTGCGCGAGCTGTACCTCGGCGGGAGAGCAGCATGACAGCCGCGGGCAAGGCGGCCGGGCGGTCCCCGCTGGCCGGGGAAGTGGAAAGAGCGCTGCGGCTGCATGCCGTGCAGGCGGTGGCGCGGGGCTGCAGCGTGGCCGAGGTGGCGGCAGTCTTCGGGCGGCATCCGCGCACGGTGTTCCGCTGGGTGTCGGCGTTTGCCGCGCGCGGGCCGGATGCCCTGCTGGCCAAGCCCAGGCCGGGCCGGCCGCGCAGCGCCCGCCCGCCCGCGCAGGGCGAGGGTGCCGGCGTCGCGCCGGCACGGCCTGCGGCTGCGCCGTGAGCGCCCGCCTGCCCACGGCCGGCGCCCTGCACCTGCTGGTGGTCTACCTGGTCTGGGGCAGCACCTACTTCGCCGTCAAGCTGTGCGTGTCCGGCACGGCGCCGATCGCGGCAGTGCCGCTGCAGGCGGCGCGCATGGCGTGCGCGGCCCTGCTGCTGGCCGCCGTGGCGCGCGTCGTGGGCGGTCCGCCGGGGCGGGTCGACGGCCGGACGCTGCTGCTGTGCGTTGTTTCCGGCCTGCTCATGTGGGTGGGCGGCAATGGCCTCGCCACCCTGGCGTCGCCGTACGCCAGCTCGAGCTTCATCGTCATGGCGATGGGTACGATTCCCTTGTGGAGCGTTGCCATCGCCTGCGTGGCGGAGCGCCGCAGGCCCGGTCCGCTGGTACTGGGCGGATTGCTGGCGGGCCTGGTGGGGCTGGCCATGGTGGTGGCGCCGGCGCTGGGCCGCGACCATGCGGCGGCGGTGCTGCCGGGCCAGGCGTGGCTGGCGGTGGGGCTGCTGTGCGCGGCCAGCATCACCTGGGCGCTGGGCACCCGGTTGCAGCGCAATGTGGGGCCGGGCCTGCATCCTGCCTGGGTCTCCACGCTGCAGGTTGCGGCGGCGGCCGCCGTGCTGGTGCCCGTGGCGGCGTGGCGCGGCGTGTCCTGGCCGGCCGCGCCCGATGCGTTGCAATGGACTGCGTTTGCCTATCTGGTGGTGTTCGGCTCGGTGGTGGCCATGCTGTCGTACCTGGCCGCGGTACGGCAGCTCGGGGCGGTGGTGGCTTCCACTTTCGCCTACGTCAATCCGCTGGTGGGCATGGCACTGGGGTGGCTGTTCCTGCGCGAGCGCATCGCCCCGCTGTCGCTGGCAGGCTTTGCCGTCGTGCTGGCGGGGCTGGCCCTGGTGCTGCATGCCAATCGTCCCGGTTCACGCCGACATCCCCGCATTTGAAGTGAATTTGGGGGCAGATGCTGGCAGACCGCCGCGTTCTTCAACGTTTATTCACTTTCTCTTACAACTGTGCGGCCGCGCGCGGCTATGCTGGCGACCCACAGTCATTCATTCCCACGGGAGAGGAACCATGGACACGGATACTACGCCGGCCACCCCCGTCCCGCAGCCGCGCCGTTGGCCGTTCGGCTACGCGGGACCCGACGCCGACTGAAGCGCCGGGCTTGCGCTATGCTCCTGCCTGCGGCGCGTCAGGCGCCAGGCAGGACAACTCATGCAAGACACATCATCCCAGCCACGGCACGGCCGGGGCAGGCGGGTGCGGCGCGTACTCGTCACCATCGCCCTCCTGGCACTGGGCTTCGCGGCTGCATCGCCCGACGCGGTGCATGACTGGTGGCGGCAGCGGTTCGGGGCATCCGAGCCGCAGCCCGTCACCGTGTATCCCTACAACTTCACCGGCCGCCCGGTCGAGTACCTGATCAGCCCCGGGCTGCTGGGATATCTTCCGGCCGGTGCCGCCGATGGCCGTACGGTGTTGAAGGATGCCTACGTGCCCGCGGCCGACGGGGCGCCGCTGCCGGTGCGCTGGCGCTATGCCGGCGAAGGGCAGGGCGGAAGCGCGTATCGCTATGCCGTCACGCTGCCTGCACCCGAGCGCCCGGCCGGCGATGTGGTGCTGACCGTGCGCTTCTATCCCGATGGCGAGGTCGCTGCCCGCTATACCACCGCGCCCGAGACTGCCGCGGCAGGCGGGCAGGTGCCCTATTCGCTGCCGGGCCCGGGCTGGCAGCGTGCCAAGTAGCGCCGGCCGCCCCGGCCGCTATTGCTGCGGCGTGTCGCGCAGCTCGGCCAGGTCGTAACCCTGTTCGCGGGCGGCGGCCAGCGCCTGTTCGCGCTCTTCGGGGGTGAGGCCGGCGGCACGCGACAGGATCCACAGGTATCGGCGGTCGGGGCTGCCCACCACGGCCCAGCGGTATTCCGGATCGAGGCCGATCACCCAGTATTCGGCCTCGCCCAGGTCGGGGAACGACACCTTCAGCTTGGTATTGTTGCTGCCTTCGATCACCGTGGCCGAGCCCGAGGCCGAGCCGATGCGGCCGTTGCGGACCTGGCAGCGGTGGTGCACGGCGATGCTGCCGTTCTCCTGGACGTATTCGACCGTGGCATCGCTCACGCAGTGGTGTTCCAGCGGCATGGGGAGCCGGGCCACTTCATACCACTTGCCGGCGTAGCGCGAGAGGTCGACCGCCGCCACGGTGCTGACCGGAGGTGCGGCGGCAAGCACGGCGCCGGCCCAAAGCGCGGCGCCGGCGAGCAGCAGACGCGGATAGCTTGTCATGGAATGTCTCCTTCATGGCGCGCGGCATGAAGCCGCGCTCCCGATCTCCCGTTTCTCGGGGAGATATGGGCAAACGATACGCCGGGCGCGCCGAACTGGCTACCGCGGCGCCAGCGGGTTCTTCAGCGCGGCGTGGAAGCGCGCCACGTAGGTGTCGAAGTCCACGTCGTCGCCTTGTTCCAGCTGGCGCTGGGCCTCGAGCGACTGCTGCGCGGCCTGCGCGTAGCGCGCCGCCGTTTCGGCGGGCAGCGGGGCGGCGCGCAGCGCCTGGGCGTGCTTGCGGCTCTGCGCCAGCACGTATTCGTGGAACGAGGCGCCGCTTGCCCGCAGCGCCTCGAGAAAGCGCGCCGACGGCGTGAGCTGCGGGTCGGCCAGCTTGGCGCGCTGCCGCGACAGCGCCTCGGCATAGGCGCCGCCGCCCAGTGCGCTGTCGTAGAGCGCGGCATAGGGCTCGATCTGGTCGAGCAGCGCGTTGCCCCAGTCGGCCAGGCTCACGGGCGTGCCTTCGCGGTCCAGCATGAGGCCGGGCTGGCGCCCTTGCTTCACCACGGCCGCGAAGTTGTCGGCGCTGTGCTGGCAATAGCCGTCGTCGGCGAAGTAGGGGCTGTCGGACGCGGCACAGAACAGCAGGAAGGCGTCGACGAAGCGCGCCGTCTCGGCGGCGATGCCCACCGAAGACGTGATGTCGATGTCCAGGCAGCGCACCTCGACGTACTGCACGCCGCGCTCGGCCATGGCGGTGATCGGCCGCTCGCACCGGCCCGTGGCGCGCTTGGGGCGGATGCTCGAGTAGTACTCGTTCTCGATCTGCAGCACGTTGGTGTTCAGCTGGATCCATTCGCCGTTGCGATGGGTGCCCACCGCCTGGTAGGCCGGCCAGGGCCGGGTCACCGCTTCATACAGCCGTCCGAGGAAGGTGTCGAGGTCGTTGTAGCAGAGCTTGAGCTGCGACTGCGCCTTGTTCTGGTAGCCAAGATCGCTCATGCGCAGGCTGGTGGCGTGGGGCAGGTAGAGCGTCTCGGCGTCCAGGGACTGCAGGCTGTGCGGCTGCCCGCGCAGGAAACCGCGCGACAGGGCAGGGGCCGAACCGAACAGGTACATCAGCAGCCACGAATACCGCGTGAAGTTGCGGATCAGGGCGATGTAGCCGCGCGAACGGCGCCGCTGCGGATCCGTGTCGTGAGGGTCGAGCACCTCCCAGAGGGCTTCCGGCAGCGAGAAGTTGTAGTGCACGCCGGCAATGCATTGCATGGTCTTGCCATAGCGTTCCGCCAGGCCGCGCCGGTACACGTGCTTCAGCATGCCGGTATTCGACGTGCCGTACCAGGCGATGGGGATGTCGGCCTCGGGCGGCAGGCTGGCCGGCATGGACTGGTTCCAGATCAGCTCGCCATCGAGCACGCCATAGACGTAGCGGTGGATGTCGGAGAGCTCGCCGAGCAGGGCGTCGACGTTGCCGTGCGTGCCTGTGATCAGCTCCAGCAGGGCCTCGGCATAGTCCGTGGTGACGTGCTCGTTCGTCAGGGCGGAGCCCAGCGCGGCCGGATGCGGCGTCAGGGCCAGCGCGCCGTGCTGGTCCACGCGCAGCCCTTCTTTTTCGATGCCGCGCAGGGTCTGCGCAAGCAGGGCGGCATTGGCCTCGAGACGGGCGTAGCGGGCGGAGGCGGTATCGGTCACGGTGTAGGCAATTGAGGCTTCGATGGCGCGATTTTACGGGGTGGCGCCCACCGCCGCTTGGGGAGCCAGTACGGGTTGCAGGGACAATGTGTCCGCCAGCCCGTCCAGCCAGACGTCCAGGTCGGCATGCACCTGGCCCGACAACGTGGCGATTTCGTTGAACAGCTCGTGCCAGGCCTCGTCGTACCAGCGCAGCGTGAGCAGCCCGGCCGGCGCCCGGGCGGCGAAGCGCCGGCTGCCTGCGGCGTCGACGATGCGGTCGTCGCCCGCCACCAGCAGCAGCGTGGGGCAGGCAAGCAGGGGCGCGTCGCGCACCGCGGCCTGGCTGGCCCGGTCGATGAAGCGGGCCAGGCGACCGGTGATGCAGCGCCGCACCAGCGGATCGGTGCGGAACGCCGCCACGATGCCCGGATCATGCGAGATGCACGAGGGCGCCAGCCCGTGCGGCACGCGCAGGTCGGGGCAGCGTTCGGCCAGCCAGCGCAGCGGCGGCAGCGCCCATGACGGCACCCGCAGGGCGAATGGCGGAGAGGCCAGCACCAGGCCGCTCAGCGGGGCGAGGCGCTGCTGGGCGATGCGCGCGGCCACCAGGGCGCCGAGGCTGTGCCCCAGCAGCACCGGCGGGCGGCCGTGCTCCGCGGTCCAGGCGCGCAGGCAGCGGGCCGCGTCGCGCACCAGGTCGTCTTCTCCGGCGAGCGTGGCGGGCTGGCCGCCCGAGCGCCCGTGGCCGCGGTGGTCGTGCGCGCCGACCAGCCAGCCGCGTGCCGCCAGGCGCCGGGCCAGCAGGTCGTAGCGGCCGGCGTGCTCGCTCAGCCCGTGCAGGAGATAGATGCTGGGCGTGCCCGGCCCCGGCATGGGGGCGGGACTGCGCGGCGCCGGCGGCCACAGGTAGCTGGCCAGCAGCACGCCGTCTTCGGCAGTGACATGGGAAATCGGCGACAATTTCGGCTTCCTGCAGGATGATCGGCCGCATCGGCCCGGGAAACCATGATTTCAGCGCGGTTTCGTTTCATGCTCAAGAAGGCCCTGATTTTGCTGGCGCTGCTGGGCCTGGCGGCCTGCTCGCCGGAATACGACTGGCGCGAGCTGGACGTGGCCGAGGGGCGGGCGCAGGCGGCCTTTCCGGCCCGGGTCCAAACCGAGACCCGCGAGGTGCCGCTGGGCGGGCACACGCTGCGCTTCTCGCTCACGGCCGCGCAGGTGCGGCGCGCGGTGTTCGCGGTGGGCTATGCGCCCCTGCCCGCCGGGGTGGCGGGCGATCCGGCCGCCAGCCGCGCGCTGGGCGAAGCGCTGATGCAGTCGCTGTACGCCAACCTGGGCGCCGATGCGCCGCAGTCGCTGCCGGCTTACGGCGAGCCCATCGAGGTGCACGGCCAGGTGGACGAACGGCGCAGCTGGCTGCTGGCCCGGGTGTGGGTGGCCAATGGCATGCTGATCGAGGCCGTGGCGGCAGGCACCGAAGAGAACCTGCCCGAACGGCAAGCCCGGGAATTCGTGCAGGGGGTAAGGCTCAGGTCGCCGGATTGAAGGCCGGCAGCAGGCCCCGCTGCAGCGCCTGGGCAACTGCGGCGCGCCGGTTGTGCACCTGCAGCTTGGCGCAGGCGTTCTTGAGGTGGAAATTGACGGTGTGCTCGCTGAGGCCGAGAATCGCCGCGATTTCCCAGCTGGTCTTGCCCAAGGCCGCCCAGTACAGGCACTCGCATTCGCGTCCGGAGAGGATTTTCTGTGACATAGTGCGGCGAGGAAGGGAGGAGACACGGCGGATGTTGTCCGCCGCAGGCGCCGCACGACAAGCATTCATGTCGGGCGGCATTGTCGCTTCAATTTTTCCCTGGATAGGGGCGGAATTTCATGTTTGCCGTCGTGCAGTTCTATGGGTCGGCCGTGCTGTTGATGCTGCCGTTGTTGTCGTGCGTGGGCATAGGCGTGTTCTGGGGCAAGCGCGACTACCCCTTCGGCGGCGCCTTCGTCACCATGCTGGTCACCTCGGTGACCACGCCGGCCCTGGTCTTCCATACCTTCGCCACCACGCACCTCGACGACGGCGCCCTGGTCGACATCGCGCTGGCGTCGCTGCTGGCCCTGCTGCTGTGCGCCGTGGGCTGCGCGCTGCTGCTGCGCCGCCTGGGGCTGCCGGTGCGCCAGCTGCTGCCCACGGCGTTCCTGCCCAATGCCGGCAACCTGGGCCTGCCCATGTCGCATCTGGCCTTCGGCGATGCAGGGCTGTCGGTGGCCGTGGCTTTCTTCGCGGTGAATTCCTTCGTGATGCACACGGTGGGCGTGCGCCTGGTGGCCGACACCAGCACGCGCGGCAGCTGGCGCAGCCCCGTGCTCATCGCCGCCGTGGCGGCGGTGACGCTGCGGGCGCTCCATGTCCCCGTGCCGCAATGGGTGATCGAGACCTGCGCGCTGCTGGGCGGCGTCACGGTGCCGCTGATGCTCATCAGCCTGGGCCATGCCCTGGCCCTGATCCCCGCCAGCGGGCTGCGCACGGGTTCCATGCTGGCGGCCATGCGCCTGGGGGTGGGCTTGCTGGCCGGCGCGCTGGTGGTGTGGCTGCTGGACCTGCCAGCCGAGCTGGGCGGCTCGCTGGCGCTGCAGATGGCCATGCCGTGCGCGGTCGTCAGCTACATGTATGCGCGCCGCTATACCGACCAGGGCGATGCCGTGGCCGGCGCGGTGCTCGTGTCCACCGTGGTGTTCCTGGCGCTGGCGCCGCTGGCGCTGTGGCTGGCGCGAGGCTGAGGACGGCCGGCGATATGCCGTACAGTGTGAGGCTGCTGCTCCTGCGAGGATCCCGGCAAGGCCGTGGTCCTTTCCACCGACGAGGAACCCACCCATGACTGCCTCCCTGCGCGGCGCCGACCTGCTGGCGCGGTCCCTGCGGCAAGCCGGCGTGAGCCGGATCTTCTCGCTGTCGGGCAATCACATCATGCCGGTGTACGACGCGCTGATCGACACGGCCCTGCCGCTGCTGCACGTGCGGCACGAGGGCGCGGCCGTGCACATGGCCGATGCCTGGGCCCGGCTCACCGGCGAGGTGGGCGTGGCGCTGGTCACGGGCGGGCCCGGCCATGCCAACGCCGTGTCGGCCCTGTATACCGCTGCCATGTCGGAGTCGCCGGTATTGCTGCTGTCCGGCCATGCGCCGCTGAGCCAGGCGGGCTGGGGCGCTTTCCAGGAGATGGACCAGGTCGCCATGGCGGCGCCGGTGACGAAGGCGGCATGGGCCGTGCGCGACGCGGCCTCCATGGCCGCCGACGTCGCGCGCGCCTGTCGCCTGGCGCGCAGCGGCAGGCCCGGCCCGGTGCATCTCAGTCTGCCGACCGACGTGCTGGAAGCGCGCACGGAAGCCGCGTCGCTGCCGGCGCCACAGGACTTCCTCGCCGTGCCGCAGGGCCTGGGCGCGGCCGGCGCGCAGGCCCTGGTGCAGCGCCTGCGCGAGGCGGCGCGGCCGCTGGTGCTGGTGGGCCCGCAGGGTCTCACCCATGCCGGGCGGCGCGCCGTGGCTGCCGCGCAGGACGCGCTGGGGCTGCCGGTGGTGGCCACCGAGAGCCCGCGCGGCAGCAACGATCCGGCGCTGGGCGCCTTCGCCCAACTGCTGGGCCAGGCCGACTGCGTGCTGCTGCTGGGCAAGCGGCTGGATTTCACGCTGAAGTTCGGCCAGCCGCCCGTGTTCGATCCCGCCTGCGCATTCGTGCAGGTGGATCCGGACGGCACTGAGCTCGCCCGGACGCGGCGCGCGGTGGGGCCGCGCCTGGAAACCGCCTTGTGCGCCGATGCGCTGCCTGCGCTGGAAGCGCTGGCGCAAGCGGCCGGCGCCCCGTTGGCGCGGCATGCGGGCTGGCTTGCGGAGGCTGCGCAGGCGCTGGCCTACCGGCCGGCGCAATGGCGCGCCGCGCCGGTGGACGCGACGCCGGTGCATCCGGCGCGCCTGTGCGAACCGATACAGGCGCTGCTGGACAGCCATGCGGAGTCGGTGCTGGTGGTCGATGGCGGCGAGTTCGGCCAATGGGCCCAGGCCTGCCTGCGTGCGCCGCATCGGCTCGTCAACGGCCCTGCGGGCGCCATCGGCGCCGCGCTGCCCATGGCCGTGGCGGCGCAGCTGGCGCGGCCCGGCGCGCCGGTGGTGGCCATGATGGGAGACGGCACCTTCGGATTCCATTGCGCCGAATTCGATACCGCGCTGCGCGCGGACGCGCCCATGATCTGCGTGGTCGGCAACGACGCGCGCTGGAACGCCGAATACCAGATCCAGCGCAACAGCTATGGCGCCGACCGGCTGATGGGCTGCGAGCTCCTGCCTACGCGCTACGACCGGGTGGCGGCCGCATTCGGCGGCTACGGCGCCCATGCCGACACGGCGCTCGAACTCGAGCAGGCCTTGCATGCCGCGCGCCGCAGCGGCCTGCCCGCATGCATCGACGTGGCGCTGGAAGGCCTGCCGGCGCCCACGGTGCGCCGCTGAGGTTCCAGGGCCTTGTTGACAGGCCTAGCTGCCTGCCAGGTTGCGCAGCTGGGCCAGCAGCGCATCGGGCAGCGTCACGCCTTCCGACCCCGCCTGCCGCGCCAGTGCGGCCCGGCGCGCGCCCGGCAGGCGCACGTCGGCATCCTGCAGCATCGCGGCCACCAGCGTCTCGACGCGTTCCAGGAACGCGTCGCGGCCGGCCAGGGCATCCGGGTCCAGCACCAGGAAAGCCTGGCCGATGCGTGGCTTGTTGCCCTCGTCCGTGAAGAACGAGTCGGCCTCGAAACCGAATTGTGCGCCGCCCAGCGCGCAGACCAGCAGCTCCACGACCAGCGCCAGCATGGCGCCCTTGACGCCGCCCATGGGCAGCATGCTGCCGGCCAGGCCGGCCTTGGGATCGGTGGTGGGCCTGCCCTCCGCGTCCAGCGCCCAGCCCAGGGGGATGGGCTGGCCGTCGCGGGCGGCCACCATCAGCTTGCCGCGCGCCACCTCCGACAAGGACAGGTCGATGACCAGCGGATCGGCCTCGCGGCGCGGGAACACGGCCGCGATGGGGTTGGTGCCGAACAGGGCGCGCCTGCCGCCCCAGGCCGGCATGGCGGCGGGGGAATTGCCGAATGCCAGCCCCACCATGCCGGCGCGCGCCACCGGTTCGAGATGCAGGGCCATCACGCCGGCGTGATGGCTGCGGGTGACTGCAGCATAGGACACGCCGTGCGTGCGCGCCCGCGCCACCGCTTCCGCCACGGCCAGCGCGCAGGCCGGGAAGGCCAGGCCGTCGCCCGCGTCCACCAGCAGGGCCGCGCCGCGCTGCGCCAGGATGGCCGGGCGTGCCGAGCCGTCTGCGCGGCCGTTGCGCAGGTGCGCCGCGTACGAGGGCACGCGCGATACGCCGTGCGAGGACAGGCCTTGCGCGTCGGCGCGCACCAGGGCCTCGGCGGTGGCGCGGGCCATGTCGGGGGAGGCGCCGCTGGCCGCGAGGGCCTGCGCAGCCAGTTCCTGCAGTTCGTCTATCGTGATCTTTGCCATGGAAGCGTGTCGTTTCGGATCGGGAATGGGCGGCATGCCGCCTGCCGGCGCAGCCGTCTCACAGCGGCTGCCCCAGCGCCTCGGCCACGCGCTGCGCCACCAGGCTGGAGACGCGCTGGTTGGCCTCCTGCGTCAGGCCGGCGATGTGCGGGGTGAGGATCAGGTTTGGGGCGTCGGCCAGCGGGCTGCCCGCCGGCAGCGGTTCGTCGGCGAAGACATCCACTGCCGCGCCGCGCAGCGCGCCGGCCCGCAGCGCCTGCGCCAGCGCCGCTTCGTCGACGATGCCGCCGCGCGCCGTGTTGACCAGGATGGCGCCCTGCTTCATGCGGGCCAGGCGCTGCGCGTCGAACAGGCCGCGTGTTTCCGGCGTGAGCGGGATGTGCAGGCTGACGGCGTCGGCCTCGGCCAGCAGCGCATCCAGCGGCATGGGCCGCACGCCGGCCTCGGCCCAGTCGGGCGCGTCATCGGGCAGCATGGGGTCGTGCGCGGCAACGCGCATGTCCAGGCCCCTTGCCAGGCGCGCCGCCAGCCGGCCTATGCCGCCGAAGCCCACGATGCCGAGCACGCGGCCCTCGGCCTCCAGGCCCGCCGACAGCGCCGTGCGCGGCCAGTCGCCGGCGGCTACCGCGGCGCCATGGCCATAGGCCCCGCGCAGCAGCATCAGCACGGTGGTGACGACATACTCGGCCACGGCCCGCGCATTGGCGCCCGTGGCCGGCAGCACGGCGATGCCGCGGTCGCGGCAGGCCTGCACGTCGATGTTGTCCAGGCCCACGCCCAGGCGGCCCACCGCGCGCAGCCGCGGCGCAGCCTCGAGCAGGGCGGCGTCGACCTGCGTGCGGTTGCGGACGATCAGCGCCTCGGCCTGCGCACAGCCGGCCAGCAGCGCGTCGCGCCGATCCACCAGGGCGGGGTCGTAGTGCACGGCGTAGCGGCGCGCCAGCGCGGCGACCGCGGCTTCGTCCATGAACTCGGCGATTACGACAGACATGTATGGGCTCCCTGCGTCAGGCGGTCTGGATGCCGGCCTCGCGGATGATCGTACTCCAGCGCTGCACCTCGGAACGCACATAGTCGCCGAACTCCGCAGGCCCGCGCGGGCGCGGGATGAAGCCCAGTTTCGCCAGGGTCTGCTGCATGGCGGGCTTGCGCATCTCGGCCACGATGGCGTCGCCGGCGCGCTGGATCACCTCCTGCGGCGTGCCGGCCGGCGCCATCACCCCGGTGAAGTTCTCCACCACCAGCTCGGGCAGGCCTGCCTCGGCCACCGTGGGCACATCGGGCAGGTCCGGGCTGCGCTCCCGGGTCGTGACGGCGAGGGCGCGCAGGGCGCCGCTCTGCACGTGCGGCAGCGATTCGGGGTAGTTGGAGAAGATCACGTCCACATGGCCGCCCATCAGGTCGGTGAGCGAGGGCGAGCCGCCCTTGTAGGGGATATGGGTGATGCGCGTTCCGGTCAGTTTCTGGTACAGGGCCAGCGTGAGATGCGGCGGCGTGCCGTTGCCGCTGGAGGCCGCGGTGAGCTTGCCGCCGCGCGCGGCTTCCTGGAGATCGGCCATGCTCTTGACGGGGCTTTTCGCGTTCACCACCACCAGCATCGTGGACGAGGCCAGCCCCGCCAGCGGCGTCAGGTCCGTGAGCAGGTCGTAGCCCGCCTTGCCGGCATAGAGCGTGGCGTTGGCGGCGTGCGAGAGCGTGATGGCCAGCCAGGTCAGGCCGTCGGCCTTGGCGCGCGCCACGTAGGTGGCGCCGATGTTGGCGTTGCCGCCGGGCTTGTTCTCCACCACCACGTTCCAGCCCTGGGTTTCGGTGATGGCCTTGGCCACCGTGCGGGCGGCCACGTCGGTGAGGCCGCCGGGGGGAAAGGGCACCACATAGTTGATGGCATGCCCGGGCCAGCCTTCCTGCGCCGCCAGTGCGCCGGCCGCGGGCAGCACGGACAGCAGGCCTGCGCCACCGGCTGCGCGCAGCACGCGGCGGCGCAGCGGGTCGGCAGGGCTATGCATCGTCGTCTTGCGGATCATGTCTCGGTCTCCTCTGGATGGCCGGGCTGCAGGACTGCTCCGCTGTGCTGCCGCGGGGCATGCGCGCCCGGGACTGCGGCCGCCTGCCGGGCGGAATGCCCGTGCGGCGGTCTTGGTGTGGGGGCGAGGCAGGCCGGCGGACGGCCTGCCTCGCCGGGTGTGGTCAGGCGCTTTCGAACAGGCGCGTGAGCACGAACTCGCGGTGGCCCAGCGCCTCGGCCGCGGTCCAGCGGCCGTTGGCGGTGGCCAGCATGCATTCCAGCAGCTTGTCGCCGGCCTGGTCCAGGTCGATCTCGCGCTGCAGCAGGCCGGAGGTGTCCACGTCGATGTGCTCGGACATCGTGCGCACCGTGCGCGGGTTGGCGCAGATCTTGATCACCGGCAGGATCGGGTTGCCGATGACGTTGCCCTGTCCGGTGGGGAAGAAATGCACGGCAAAGCCCGACGCGGCGCACAGGGTCACCATCTCGGCGGCGGCCGACGACGAATCCATGAACCACAGCCCCTTGCCGGTGGGGATCTCGGCCTTGTCGAGCACGCCGTCCACGCGGCATTTCTTGCCGATCTTCTGGATGTTGCCCAGCGCCTTTTCCTCGATGGTCGTGAGGCCGCCGGCGATGTTGCCCTTGGTGGGCTGGGACTCGGACAGATCGCTGGTCTTCCAGCGGTCGATCATGGCCTGGTAGCGGTTGAACATGAACATGAAGCGCTCGCGCACCGCGTCGTTGGCGCAGCGCTGCGCCACGATGTGCTCGCCGCCGGTGAGTTCCGAGGTTTCGCCGAACACCAGGGTGCAGTCCAGCCCGTACAGCTTGTCGAAGGCGTTGCCCACCGTGGGGTTGGCCCCGCAGCCCGAGGTCGTGTCCGACTCGCCGCACTTGGTGGAGACCCACAGCTCGGAGAGGGGGCATTCCTCGCGGCGCAGCGCGGTGGCGTAGTGCACGTATTCCTTGGCCTGGCGCGAGGCCCGCATGATGGTGTCGTGGTCGCCGTGCAGCTCGATGCTGAAGCCGGCCACGGGCTTGCCGGTGGCGGCGATGCCGTCGACCACCCGCTTGGTCCAGCCTTCTTCGATGCCGATCACGATCACGGCGGCCACGTTCGGGTTGCAGCCGGTGCCGATCAGCGTGCGGAAATGCAGTTCCAGGTCTTCGCCGAACTGCAGGCGGCCATAGGGGTGGGGCAGGGCCAGGGTGCCCTTGATGTTGTTGGCCACGGCTTCGGCCGCGGCGTTGGAAATGTCGTCCACGGGCAGCACGATGACGTGGTTGCGCACGCCGACGCGGCCGTTGTCGCGACGGTAGCCGAAGAAGGTGGTCGAGGAAGAAACGATGGCCATGGTGGGTGTCCTTTGAGTGGCGAAGACGCTTACCAGCGCTTGGTCTTGATGTTGTGCACGTGCGCGTGCTCGCCCGCCTTGATCGGTGCGACCACCTTGCCGATGTCGACGCCGTACTTGTAGACGGTGTCGCCGACCGCCATGTCGGTCAGTGCCACCTTGTGGCCGATGGGGATGTCCTGCTGGGCGCGGACCTGGATGACGCGGTCCTCGTCCATGATCCAGGCGTTGAGCTGGGTGCCGGCGGCCAGTCCCTCGACCACGGCGACGGCCACGGTGTCCTTGGCGTCGTGCAATACGGCGTGAATCATTTGTGTCCTCCTTGTGGTTCCGGCGTCGCGGCAGCCGGTCGTGGATGCATCTTATGTGCCGCTTTCCTCCATGTCAACCAAATCATATATATGAATTAAATGACTTGAGCGGACGCCATGCCGGCCGTTACACTGCAAGGCGTCCGCCGTCGGCCCGAAGCGGTGGACGGACCTCACTTGAGTCGGGTAGAGCGAATGAACAACAGTCTGCAATCCGTGGTACCGCTGGGCAGCCCCCTGTACGAGCAGGTCAAGCAGGCCGTGCTTGCCGCCCTCGCGCTGGGCGAATGGAAACAGGGCGAGGCCCTTCCGCCGGAAAAGCAGCTGGCCGAGCGCTTCGGCGTATCCATCGGCACGCTGCGCAAGGCCATCGACGAACTTGCCGCCGAGAACATCCTGGTGCGTCACCAGGGGCGCGGCACCTACGTGGCCGTGCATACGCGCAACGCGCATTTCTTCAAGTTCTTCCGCATCGTGCGCCAGGACGGACACAAGTCCTATCCCACCACCACCCTGCGGCGCTTTCGCCGCGTGCGGGCCACGGCGCTGGTGCGCGAGAAGCTGGGCCTGCCCAGCGGCGCTTCGGTGTTCGAGTTCTCCAACGTGCTCTCGCTCAATGGCGACGTGGTCCAGGTCGACGACATCTGCCTGCCCGAAGACCGCTATGCCGGTCTCACCGAGCAGATCCTGCGCGACCGCCCCAGCACGCTGTACAGCCTCTACCAGGAAGCCTTCGGCGTGAACGTGATCGCCACCGACGAACGCCTGCGTGCCGGGCAGGCCGACGCCGTGCATGCAGGCTGGCTCGGCGTGGCGGTCGGCACGCCGCTGCTCGAGGTGCGCCGCGTGGCGTATTCCTACAGCCGCCAGCCGGTGGAATGGCGGGTGTCGCGCGTGAACACCGAGCGCTACGAATACCTGAGCCAGGAGGCCGGGCCGGCCTGAGCGCGCCGGACCGGCTTCCGGCTGGTGCTAGAATTCCTGCTTCGAACGGCGCCGATTTGCCTGATCCGCTTGCGGGCGCCTCTATAAATCCAGCTAAAGAGGTCCGAATGACCCTCACCGCGCTTCATCCGGCGGGCGTGCCCGTTGCCGGTTCGCCCACCGACGGCCCCGCCGCCGAATCCCTGCCTGGCAGGGCCTCCCCCGTTTCCGACACCATTCCGGCGCCCGCCACCCTGGGGCTGGTCTCGCCCACCGTGCTGCGCTTCGACCAGCCGCTGCCCCTGGCCAGCGGACAGCGGCTCGACGCCTACGAACTCGTGATCGAGACCTACGGCACGCTCAATGCCGCGCGCAGCAATGCGGTGCTGATCTGCCATGCGCTCAATGCCTCGCATCATGTGGCCGGCATCTCGGCCGAAGATCCGAAGGACGTCGGCTGGTGGGACAACATGGTGGGCCCCGGCAAGCCCGTCGACACCGACCGCTTCTTCGTGATCGGGGTGAACAACCTGGGCTCCTGCTTCGGTTCCACCGGGCCGGCCAGCATCAATCCGGCCACGGGCAGGCCATGGGGGGCGGCGTTCCCCGTGCTCACGGTGGAAGACTGGGTGCGCGCCCAGGCCCGCGTGGCGGACCACTTCGGCATCCAGCGCTTTGCCGCCGTGATGGGCGGCTCGCTGGGCGGCATGCAGGCGCTCAGCTGGGCCATCACGTGTCCGGAGCGCGTGGCGCATTGCGTGGTGATCGCCAGCACGCCGCGCCTGTCGGCGCAGAACATCGGCTTCAACGAAGTGGCGCGCCGCGCCATCATCACCGACCCCGACTTCCATGGCGGCGACTACTACGCGCACAACACCGTGCCGCGCCGCGGCCTGTCGGTGGCGCGCATGATAGGCCACATCACCTACCTGTCGGACGACGACATGGCCGAGAAATTCGGGCGTACCCAGCGCGAGCCCGCAGCCGACGGCGCCTACCGCTACGGCTACGACGTGGAGTTCGAGGTCGAATCCTACCTGCGCTACCAGGGCGAGAAATTCTCGCGCTATTTCGACGCCAACACCTATCTGCTGATCACGCGCGCGCTCGACTACTTCGATCCCGCGCGCGACACCGGCGGCGACCTGGCCCGCGCGCTGGCGCCGGCCCAGGCCGATTTCCTGCTGGTGTCGTTCAGCACCGACTGGCGCTTCCCGCCTGAGCGCTCGCGCGAGATCGTGCGCGCGCTGCTCAAGAACGGCCGGCCGGTCACCTATGCCGAGATCGACGCGCCCCACGGGCACGATGCCTTCCTGCTCGACGACGCGCGCTACCACGCGGTGGTGCGCGGCTACTACGAGCGGATCGCGCGCGAACTCGGCCTTCTCGCCACCCTCCCGGAGTGCGCCGCATGACGCCCGTTTCCGCCCGCCCGGAACCCACCGTGCTGCGCCCCGACCTGGCCCGCATCGCCGGCTGGATCGAGCCCGGCAGCCGCGTGCTCGACCTCGGCTGCGGCGACGGCGCGCTGCTGGCCTGGCTGCGCGATCACCGCCAGGTGCGCGGCGCCGGCGTCGAGATCGACGACAACTACGTCATCGCCTGCGTGCGGCGCGGCGTGGAAGTGATACAGCAGAACCTCGAGGACGGCCTGGCGCTGTTCGACGACCGGCAATTCGACACGGTGGTGCTGTCGCAGACCCTGCAGTCCATGCACCGCACCGAGCACATCCTGCGCGAGATGGCCCGGGTGGCGCGCTATGGCGTGGTGTCGTTCCCCAACTTCGGCTACTGGCCCCATGGCTGGTCCATCCTGCGCGGCCGCATGCCGGTGACCGGGCAGATGCCGTACCAGTGGTACGACACGCCCAACATCCACCTGTGCACGCTGCGCGATTTCGAGGACCTGGCCGGCAAGCTGGGGCTGCGCATCCTAGAGCGGGCCACCTTCAACGGAGACCGGGAGGTGCGTGCGCTGCCCAGCTGGCGCAGCACCCTGGCGGTGTACCGCTACACGGCGGACTGAACGGCGAACCGAAGCTCTCCGCGCATTGGTTAATATGCCGTGGACCCTGGCCGGCATGACGCCGGCCATCGCATTCCGGGAGATCGGCCATCACTGACGCGCCGCATGCAATCAGGATGTACTTGAGCCGGCGCGTGGCGCCGCTGCTGGTGCTGGGCTTTGCCAGCGGGCTGCCGCTGGCCCTCACCGGCGGCACGCTGCAGGCCTGGGCCACCGTCGAGAACGTCTCGCTGCAGGACATCGGCTTCCTCACCCTGGTGGGCACGGCATACACGCTGAAGTTCCTGTGGGCGCCGCTGGTCGACCGCTACGTCCCGCCGCTGCTGGGCCGGCGCCGCGGCTGGATGCTGCTGACGCAGCTGCTGCTCGCCGCCGGCATCATGGCCATGGGCCTGCTTTCTCCCGGCCAGGCGCTCGGGCCCCTGGCCCTGCTCGCCGTGCTGGTGGCCTTCTTCTCCGCCACGCAGGACATCGCCTTCGACGCCTATCGCACCGACGTGCTGCAGAAGAACGAGCGCGGCGCTGGCGCGGCGCTGTCGGTGCTGGGGTACCGGCTGGCGATGCTGGTCTCCGGCGGCCTGGCCCTGGTGCTGGCCGACAGCTGGCTGGGCTGGGGCAATACCTATGTGCTGATGGGCGCGCTGATGGGCCTGGCCGCCCTGGTGACGCTGGCCGCGCCGGAGCCCGACGTGCCGGCCCAGGTGCCGCGGACGCTGCGCGCCGCGCTGGTCGAACCCTTCGGCGAATTCTTCCGGCGTCCCGAAGCCTGGACGGTGCTGGCGCTCATCGTGCTCTACAAGCTGGGCGACGCTTTCGCCGGCGCGCTGTCCACCACCTTCCTGATCCGAGGCGCCGGCTTCACGCCCACCGAAGTCGGCGCGGTGAACAAGATACTCGGGCTCAGCGCCACCATCGTCGGCGCGCTGGCCGGCGGCGCCCTGATGGCCAGGCTGGGGCTGTATCGCTCGCTGCTGGCCTTCGGCCTGCTGCAGGCCGTCTCCAACCTCGGCTACTGGCTGGTGGCCGTGGGGCCCAAGAGCCTCGCGCTGATGGCCGCCGTGGTCGGGGTGGAGAACCTGTGTGGCGGCCTGGGCACGGCCGCCTTCGTGGCGCTGCTGATGGGGCTGTGCGACCATCGCTTCACGGCCACGCAGTTCGCCCTGCTGTCGGCCCTCTCGGCGGTGGGCCGCACCTACCTGGCGGGTCCGCTCACCCCGCCGCTGGTGGAAGGCCTGGGCTGGCCAGGCTTCTTCATGCTCACGGTGGCGATTGCCCTGCCGGGCCTGGCGCTGCTGCGCTGGCGCCGCGCCGACGTGGAGCGGGCGGATCGGGCATAGCGGCAGGGCCCACACGCCGATCCGCCTGCGCCGGCTCAGCGCCCGTGAAACACGGGAGGGCGCTTCTCCAGGAAGGCGCGGCGCGCTTCCTGCGCGTCTTCCGTCTTGGCCACCTGTGCCGTCATGTCCTGTTCGTACCGGTAGCCGTCGCGCAGGCTCATGTCTTCGATGGCATTGGCCGTCTGTATCATCAGCTGCACCGACACCGGACTCTTGGAGGCGATCTGGCGGGCGATGTCCTGCGCTTCCCCGAGCAGCCGGTCCGCGGGCAGGCAGGCCTCCACCACGCCCTGCCGGTACAGCTCCTCGGCCGGCACCCGGTAGCCCGTGAGCATCATGCGCCGCAGGCGCGAATGGCCGAACAGCCGCTGCGCATGCTTCACCCCGCCCAGCAGGCCCACGTCGACCTCCGGCAGGCCCAGGCATGCTCCCTCCGCAGCTAGCAGAATGTCGCAGGATGCGGCAATGCCCAGGCCGGCGCCCAGCGCGGGCCCGTTGAGCGCAGCGATCACGGGCTTGGGGCATTCGCGGATCGCGTGGAACAGTTCCCTGGTGCGCCGCGAATGCTGGGGCAGCCCGCCAGGCTGGCCTAGCATCTGCGACCGGTTCTTCAGGTCCGCACCGGCGCAGAACACCCGCCCTTTGCCGGTCAGGACGACGCAACGTACTTGCGGGTCTTCGCCGAAGCAGTCCATGGCCAGGGTCAGGTCTGCGATGAGCTGAGTGCCCACCGCATTGACCGGCGGGTGGTCCAGCCATACGGTCGCGACATGGTCCTGGACCTGCACCTGTAGTGTCTCGAACTGGTAGTCGTGCATGCTTCCCTCCGCTGCTCAAATGACGTGTTCCGAGCGCAGCTCGGCGATTTCTTCCGGCGGCAGGCCGAACTCGCGCAGGACTTCCTCGGTGTGCTGTCCCAGCGTGGGCGGGGCGTCGCCCAGGCGCGGTTGGGCGTTCCTGAAGCGGAAGGGGCTGCGCACCTGCGGTATCTGCAGCCCCTCGGGATGGGGCAGCGTATAGCGCATTTCGCGATGCTCGACCTGCGGGTCCTCGAATACTTCGGCGATGTTGTTGATGGGCCCTGATGGCACGCCTTCGCGTTCGAGGGCCGCGAGCAGCCCCGCCTTGTCGCGCTGCGCCAGCTGCTCGTCCAGCCACGGATCGAGCAGGGCCAGGTTGACCACGCGCGCAGCATTGGTTCGAAAGCGCTCGTCCTCTGCCATTTCGGGATGGCCCAGCACCCGGCACAGCTTGGCGAACTGCTGGTCCGACCCGATGGCCATGATGATGCGGCCATCCCGGCACTGGTACACCCGCTGGGGCTGGATGTTCGGGTGGCGGTTGCCCCTGCGGGGCGGCACGCTGCCTGTGAGCAGGTAGTTCATCGCCTGGTTGGCCAGCAGCGTCACGCCCACGTCGAGCATGGCCATGTCGATGTGCTCGCCTTCGCCGGTCGCGTCGCGCCGGGCCAGCGCAGCCAGGATGCCCGTGGCGGCATACAGCCCGGTGATGAGGTCCACCATGGGCACGCCGATTTTCATCGGCCCGCCGCCCGGCCGGTCATCGGACTCCCCGGTGATGCTCATCATGCCGCTCATGGCCTGGATCATGAAGTCGTAGGCGGGCTGCTGGGCTCGCGGCCCTTCCTGGCCGAAACCGGTGATCGAGCAGTAGACGAGCCGGGGATTCTCGGCCCGGAGGTGCTCGTATCCCAACCCCAGCCGGTCCAGCGCGCCCACCTTGAAATTCTCCAGCACCACGTCGGCCTCGCGCGCCATGCGCCGGATCAGCGCCTGCCCGCGAGGCGATTTCAGGTTCACCGTGACGGATCGCTTGCCGCGGTTGCAGATCAGGTAGTAGCCCGACTCGCCCGTCCGGGACCCGTCGGCCCGGGACAGGAAGGGCGGGCCCCAGGCGCGGGTGTCGTCGCCCACGCCTGGCTGCTCCACCTTGATCACCGAGGCGCCCAGGTCTGCCAGCGTCTGGCTGGCCCAGGGGCCGGCAAGTACCCGGCTCAGGTCGAGCACGCGGATATGGGAAAGGGGATGATTCTGCTGCCGCAACATGATGCAGGGGCTCCTGGTCGTTCTATTTGGGGGTGATGCCGGCGTCGGCGATGACCTTGCGCCAACGGGCCTGTTCCTTGCGCACCAGCTCTTCCATCTCCGCCGGCGTGTTGGCGATGGCGAGGATGCCCTGTGTCAGCATCTGGGCCTTCACCTTGGGTTCGGCGATGGTCTGCTGCAGGGCCGTGGCCAGCCTGTCCACGACGGCTTGCGGCGTGGCGCGCGGAACCGTGATGTAGTTGACAGGCGACGCGTCATAGCCGGGCAGGGTGCGCGAGAGCGGCGGCACGCCAGGCAATACCGGCACTTCCTCGGGCGTCGTCACGCCCAGTGGAACGAGCCGGCCGTCCTTGATGAAGGCGGTGTAGATCCCCACGGTATCGATGGCCATGTCGCCGCTGCCGCCCACCAGGTCCTTGAGCGCCTCGCCGGTGCCCTTGTAGGGCACATGCTGCAGCTGGATCCCGGCCAGGCGCTGCAGCAGCTCGCCATTGAGGTGGCTGGAGGCGCCGATGCCTGCACTCACATAGGTGATTTCGCCCGGCCGCTTCTTCGCGAGCTGGATCAGTTCGTCCAGGGTCTGCACCCCCAGCTGTTTGTTGACCACCAGCACGCTGGGGGCCAGTGAAACCTGGGACACGGGCCGCAGCGCATCGGGGTCGTACGGCATCTCCTTGACCAGGAAGGGCAGCGTCATCTGCTGGCCCGGCGTGGTGTACAGCACCGTATAGCCGTCGGGCTCGGCCCGCGCCACGGCTGCCGCCCCGATGAGTCCGCCCGCGCCGGGCTTGTTCTCGACGATGACCTGCTGGTTCAGCTTGGCGGACAGCGTCTCGGCCACGACGCGCGCGGTGAAGTCGGCCCCGCCGCCCGGGGCGAACGGGACCACCATGCGTATGGGCTTGTCGGGGTAGCCGGCGTGCGCACTGCATGCGACCAGTGCCATGGCAATGCTGCGCCAGAAGAATTTCATCATTGTCCTGTCTCCTCGTTGGTATGCCTGTCTGCGACAGGTTCTTCAGTGCGGCGAGCCGTCGCGCGGCAGGGCGTCCAGGCGCGCCACGGATTCGTCCACGATCTCCCGCAGCATGGCGGTCACCACCCGCACGGCCTGCGTCGGGCGATCGGTCTGCATGAGCGAAACGATGCGGATCACGGAAGGCTGCACGATCTCCGCCGCCTGCAGCTCCCCCCGCTCGACTTCGGCTGCGACGACATGCCACGGCAACACGGTGTAGCCGGCGCGCCGCACCACCATCTGCTTCTGGATGAAGCCGGAATCCGCTTCCACCGCCACGCGCACATCCACGTCATGGCGCCGGCCCATCTCGTCCAGCATCATGCGCACGGATGACGGCTTGCACGACAGCACCAGCGGCAGCTTGTCCAGCGCCCTGAACGGCACGGTCGGGGCAGACGTGATGCGGTCTCCCGGCGGCCCGACGAGATAGGACGGAAGCCGGAGCAGCACTTCCTCGTCCTGCCCCACGGCATCGTGGCTCCGGTACGGCAGGCCGATGTCGATCTCTCGGCGCTGCAGCCAGCTTTCGATCTGCCCTGCGGCGCTCTCCACGATCTGCATGCGGATGTCGGGATATTCGTGCTGCAGCCGTAGCAGCAGCGGAATGATCAGCGGACCGCTCAATGACGGGAGGGTGCCGATGCGCACCAGGCCGGAGACCTTGCCGCGGCTGCTGGCCACGGCATCGCTCAGCTCCGATGCGCTGGCAAGCACCTGCTCCGCCATGGGCAATACCTGCTTGCCGAGTTCGGTGAGCTCGACGCCGCGCCCGTTACGCGTGAACAGATAGCCACCGCATTGCTTCTCCAATGCCGACAGGTAGCGGCTGACCGCAGGCTGACTGACCCCGAGCTCGATCGCCACCCGCGTGATGCTGGTGCTGCGGGCAACCATCGAGAAGATGCGCAGCGAGCGCAGGTCCCAGCCGGCGGGGTCGATAGGCTTGTTCATCGGCTTATTGGCCGGAGAGTTTTTCGGCTTTGATGATGGCGCCCCAGCGTGCGACTTCCTGGTCGAAGAACTGTCGGAATCCGGCCTGGTCGCGGTAGATCGCCACGGTGCCCATGTCGGCCGCCTTGCGGCGCACCTCGGGCTCGGCCACCACCGTGCGCAGGCGCGCCTGGAGCGCGTCGATGACGCCCTGCGGCGTCCCCGACGGCACGAAGATTCCCCACCAGCTCGAGGCATGCACCTTGGCAATGCCCAGCTCGTCCAGCGTGGGAAGCTCCGGCGCTTCTTCCAGGCGTTCCGGCGCGGCCACGGCCACGGCCTGGATGCGGCCCGACTTGACGTGCGGCATGGCCTGCAGCGTGTCGAAATAGGCGTCCACCTGCCCGCCGAGGAAATCATTGATGGCGGCCGACGTGCCGCGGTAGCTGACGTGCGTGACCTGCACGCCCGTCTCCCGGGCGAACAGCGCCGCCGCCAGGTTCGGGCTGGAGCCCACGCCGGAATTGGCGAACGTCAGATGGCCGGGATTCTCCCTGGCGTATTCCACGAGCGCCTGGACATCGGGCTTCATTCCCGCACGCACGTAGAGCACCAGCGGGCTCACGGCCACCTGAGCTACCGGCACGATGTCATCGGGCTCGTAGGGCAGCGATTCGATCATTGCCGGATTGGTGGCCGTGCCCACGCTGCCCAGCAGCAGGGTGCGGCCGTCGGGCGGGCTCTTGGCCACCTGTGCGGTGCCGATGGCGCCGCCGCCTCCCGGGCGGTTCTCCACGATGACGGGGCTGCCCTGGCCGGCCTGCAGGCGTTCGGCCAGGACACGGCCGTAAAGGTCGGTGACTCCGCCCGCCGCATACGGGACGATGATCCTGTCTATCCGCGCGTCGGTCGCGGCAGCCCATGCCGGGGCATTGCAGAGTGCGGCGAGGCATATCGCCAGCCGCGCGATGGTTCGATGCATGAATGTCTCCTCGCCCAATCCGGTTCGTCCAGCTTTTTGGGGTGTGGCGGCATTCTAGGAAGGATAGTCGGGCCGCAGCATGTCGATTCGTGCATAGCTGTTCTTATCGAAGCGTTATGAGTCATGCCGGCTTCCGCACCTAGAATCTGCCGGCTGAGAGCACCAGCAACGCAACGTGGGCAAATCCCCGAAGGACGACGATGGAGACACTCGATACCTATGCATTGTTCGGGCCGCTGCCCCGGCATGCCGACTTCATGGAGGCCGCTTCGGACATTCTGGCACGGGTCTCGCCGCTGACGCGGATCCGCGCGCTGCGTGGCGCCGTGCCGGGCTGGGAGCCGGCCGCCTGGCGCGCCTTCGCCGAAGCCGGCTGGACGTCGGTGACCGTGCCCGAGGACCTGGGCGGCCTGGGGCTGGAAACGGACGTGCTGGGCGCCATCGCCACGGCGGTAGGCGAATCGCCGGTCCCGGAACCGTACCTGGGCGGCATCCTGCCCGCGCTCGTGCTGCCGGCCTTCGCGGGCAATGCGCTGGGCAGGGACCTGCTGCGCGCCGTGGTGGACGGCTCCGCGGTGCTGGGGCTGGCTTGGCAGGAGCATCTGGGCGAGGTCGTGCCCGCCTCGGTGTCGACGTCGGTGAGCCGCGATTCGGGGCGCATACACCTGGTGGGCGCCAAGCGCTGGGTGGCGCCGGGGCCCGGCGCCACGGGATGGCTGGTGCATGCCCGCCTGGGCGAGGTGCCCACCCTGGTGTGGGTGCGGCCGGACGATCCCGGCGTGACGGTCGATACCGAACTGCGTGTGGACGGCAGCCTGCTGTGCTCGCTGCAGCTCGATGTGCTGCTGCCGGCCGAGCGCATGGTCGCGCAGGGCAGCCAGGTGGATGCCGAGTGCCAGCGCGCACTGGAGACGGCCCGGCTATTGCAGTGCAGCGAGCTCTACGGGATAGCCCGGCGCGTCTACGCGATGACGCTCGACTACCTGAAGACGCGCGTGCAGTTCGGGCGCCCCGTCGGTTGCAATCAGGCCTTGCAGCACCGCCTGGTCGACGCATACGTCAGCGTGATGGTGTGCGGCGCGCTGGTTGCAGACAGTTATCGCGAAGTGCGCGAGAACCCGCAGGCCCTGGCACGCGTGGCCACGCTGGCCAAGGCCCGCGTGGCAGAACGGGTCACGGCCTTGTGCCGCGAGGCGGTGCAGCTGCATGGCGCCATCGGCTATACCGACGAATACGACCTGGGCCTTTATCTCAAGCGGGCATTTCACCTGTCCAATTGGCTGGGCAGCCCGCGTACGCTGCTGCCCCGCGCCCTGGCGCTGCGCCCCGACGAGCCGCATGCGGCAACCCCCGAGGCCGCGGCAGGCGCACAGGAAGGCGATGCCGACTACAACGCCATGCCCGACGAGGCGTTTCGCCAGATGGTGCGGGCGTTCCTGCGGCAGCATTATCCCCAGCACCTGCGCCATGTGCCGCGCCGGCTGCGCCTGCACGAGGTGCGCGAGTGGTATCAGGCCCTGTCGCGCAGAGGTTGGCTGGCGCCTGCGTGGCCGAGCGAGCATGGCGGCATGGCGCTCTCGCCAGCCAAGCTGCTGGTCTACTTCGAGGAGATGGAAGGCTGGGGCGCGGCGCGGCTGCCCGACCAGGGCATCATCAACCTCGGGCCCGTCCTCATCCAGCACGGCACGCCCGAGCAGAAGGCCTACTACCTGCCGCGCATCCTGTCGGGCGAGCACATATGGTGCCAGGGCTATTCGGAGCCGAATGCCGGGTCGGACCTGGCCTCGCTGCGCACCGAAGCCGTACGCGACGGCGACCATTTCATCGTGAACGGGCAGAAAATCTGGACCACGCTGGCACAGGATGCCACGCACATCTTCGCGCTGGTGCGCACCGACAAGACGGTGAAAAAGCAGGCCGGCATCAGCTTCCTGCTCATCGACCTGAAGACGCCCGGCGTCACCGTCCGGCCCATCACCAACATCGTGGGCGAACAGGAGTTCTGCGAAGTGTTCTTCGAGGATGTGCGCGTGCCGGCGGAGAACTTGGTGGGCCAGCTCAATGCAGGATGGACCATCGCCAAGGACCTGCTGGGATACGAGCGCATCTTCGCCGGCAGCCCCCAGCAGTCGCGCCAGGCCCTGCACCACCTGGAGCAACTGGCCGACAGCCTCTCGCTGTTCGATGATTCCGAGTTCCGCTCGGTGTACGCGGAACTGCTGGCCTGCGTGAAGGAGCTGGAGGCGCTCTACGGGCATTTTGCCGACATCGTGCGGCGCGGTGAGCTGCTTCCTCCCTCCGTGTCCGGGATCAAGATCCTGGCCACCGAAACCTATGTGCGGATCGCACGCGAGCTCATCCGCTGGGCCGACGACGCCGGCGGCAGCTGGACCGGCCAGGCCATGCCCGACGGCACGGCGCTGATTCCGGCGGCGCCGTTCCTGCAATCGCTCGTGACGACGATCTATGGCGGCACCAACGAGATCCAGCGCAACATCGTGGCCAAGGCCGTGCTGCGGCTGCCGGCCGGCTGAAGCGCCGCCGGGCATGGCTCCCGCGGCGGACGCGGCACGGCAGTTGGCGGCGGAGCGTTGATCCGGCCGCGTCTGGTTCGCCTGGCGCAGGCCGCCTACAATCGGGGTCGCCCACGCGAGAGGAGGCGCCCGCACCATGCTCACCGTGTTCTATGTGATCGCCATCGCCGCCGAGGCCATGACCGGCGCGCTCGCGGCGGGGCGGCGCGACATGGACTGGGTGGGCGTGTGCACGCTGGCCTGCGTGACGGCCCTGGGCGGCGGCTCGATGCGCGACATGCTGCTGGGGCACTACCCCCTTACCTGGGTGCAGCATCCCGAATACCTCTGGGTGACGGCCGGCGCCGCGCTGCTCACGGCCCTGATGGCGCCCGTCATGAAGCACCTGCGCCGGCTGTTCCTGCTCCTGGACGCGCTGGGGCTTGCGCTCTTCACCGTCATCGGCTGCCGGGTGGCGCTGTCCATGGACCTGCCGGTGACCATCGTGCTGGTCAGCGGCATGATCACGGGCTGCGCCGGAGGCGTATGGCGCGACGTGCTGTGCAACGACATCCCGCTCCTGTTCCGCCGCGAACTCTACGCCAGCGTGTCGCTGGTCACGGGCGGACTGTACGTGGCCGCGCGCCACCTGGAGATGCCCGATTCCTGGGCGATGACGGGCGCCATGGGCGTGGGGCTGGCGCTGCGGCTGCTGGCGCTGCGCCAGAACTGGCAGATGCCGCGCTTCGTGTATCGCGACGACTGGGACTGAGCCCCGCAGGGCTCAGAGCGTGGCGTCGTAGTCCACCGTCAGCGGCGCGTGGTCGGAGAACCGTTCGTCCTTGTAGATCGCGGTGTGGCGGGCCTTGGCGGCGATGCCGGGCGTGGCGATCTGGTAGTCGATGCGCCACCCCACGTTCTTGGCCCAGGCCTGGCCGCGATTGCTCCACCAGGTGTATTGGTCCGGCCGCTCGTCCAGCGTGCGGAACACGTCCACGAAGCCGCGCCTGTCGAACACCTCGGTGAGCCACGCGCGCTCCTCGGGCAGGAAGCCCGAGTTCTTCATGTTGCCCTTCCAGTTCTTCAGGTCGATTTCCTTGTGGGCGATGTTCCAGTCGCCGCAGATTACGAACTCGCGTCCGGTCGTGCGATGCTCGTCCATCAGCGCGTCCAGCCACGGGCCGAAGCGGTCGAGGAAGCGGTACTTGGCCTGCTGGCGCTCGTCGCCGCTGGAGCCGGAAGGCAGGTAGGCGCTGATCACCGACAGGCCAGCCCAATCGGCGCGGATGATGCGGCCTTCCGGATCGAATTCCTCGCAGCCCAGCCCCGTGGTGACGCGTTCGGCCGCCTGCTTCAGGTAGATGCCCACGCCGCTGTAGCCCTTCTTGATGGCATGGCAGAAGTGGCCGGTATAGCCCGGGGGATGGCGCAGATCGTCGGTGAGGTCCGCCTCGGACACCTTGATTTCCTGCAGGCACAGGATGTCGGCGCCATGGGCCGCCATCCAGGGTTGCAGGCCCTTGCGGAAGGCCGATCGGATGCCGTTGAGGTTGAGCGAGGTGATGCGAAGCAAAGCGGGCTCCTGTTTTTCCGCCGGCGCGTGCGCCGGCAGGCTAGGGAATAAGCCGGAACTTTAACCCAGCCCGCACGCCCGGTCCGGATGGGCGGGGATGGCGGATAATAGCGGCTGTTTATCGACTACCTCCGGATCCCCCGCATGCCTGCCACGCCCGCCACCTCCGCCGATTTTGTCCGTTTCGCCCTGGATGAGGGCGTGCTGCGCTTTGGCAGCTTCAAGGTGAAGTCGGGCCGCACCAGCCCGTATTTCTTCAATGCCGGCCTGTTCAACGGCGGGCGCTCGGTGGGGCGGCTTGCCCGGTTCTATGCGCAGGCCCTGGTGGATTCCGGCATCGGGTTCGACATGCTGTTCGGCCCCGCCTACAAGGGCATTCCCCTGGCAACCGCAACGGCGGTGGCCCTGGCCGAGCATCCCGGCATGAACGGCCGCGACGTGCCTTTCGCGTTCAACCGCAAGGAAGCCAAGGACCACGGCGAGGGCGGCACGCTGGTGGGCGCGCCGCTGGCCGGCCGGGTGGTGATCATCGACGACGTGATCACGGCGGGCACGTCGGTGCGCGAATCGGTGGAGATCATACGCGCCGCGGGCGCCCAGCCGGCCGCCGTGCTGATCGCGCTCGACCGCATGGAACGCGCGGGCCCCGACGACGCGCTGTCGCCGCACTCCGCGGTGCAGGAAGTGGCGCGGGCCTACGGGATGCCGGTGGTGAGCATCGCCAGCCTGGACGACATCATGGGGCTGCTGCAGGCGGATGCCGGGTTTGCCGAGCATCGGGAGGCGGTGGCGGCCTACCGGGCGAAGTACGGGGTGGCTTGAGGGGCGGCGGGTCCGGCGTCGTCTTCCATCGCGGCCGCGCGCCGGGCGCGCTGCGTCGCATCGGCCCGACCGGCTGGCGCGGGCGCTGGACGCGCCCGCGTCCGTCGCCGCTCCCCACCCGGCGGGCCGTGGGGCAAACTCGCGTCCCTGCGGGCCGCTCAGACATGCCCCACGGAAAACCCCCCGCCGTGCAGGGACCGGCTCGGCAGCCGGTCAACGGGCCGATGCGACGCAGCGCGCCCGGCGCGCGGCCGGGTGTAACGATGCGGGCAGGTATGGGCATCATGGGACGCTGACGCAGGCCCCGTGTTGCGGGTAAGGTAGGGGCAAAGGCCTTGATTGCCCGGCACTTCGGCCTGTGCCTGCCAGCGGGAACCCGAACATCATGAAGACCTTTCGTTCCGCACTGCCGCTCGTCCTCGTGGCGGTTGCGTGCGCGTCGATTGCCGCCTGTGCGGACAATCCGCCCCGGACAACCGATCTGGATTATCGGAGCCCGCCCCCTTCCGCCACGCACGGTGCGAGCGGCGCTCCGGGTTCGTCGGGTCAACGTCTGATCATAAAGTCCGGCGAGGGGGAGAGGTTGAATCTGCCCTGGTTCATCCGGGATACACAGGACTGGATCAATAGCAATTGATTGTGGCTCGCCCGGGGCCTGTCAACAGGCCTAGTCCGCGTAGAAACTCCCCATGATTCCGTCCATGGCGGGCAAAGACCGCTCATACAGGGCCGCTGCCTGCGCAGCGGTTTGGCCGCTCGCGATGCAAGTCAGCATCCAAACGTGGGACGGTGTCAGGTGCATCCGGGTCTGCGCCATGTTGTACTTGAATACGGCATGGGGCCCGTCGAATTTGTAGACGGCGCGTTGCGCGGCTTGGTTGGCGACGTTGACGCCACTGCGCTCCAGGAATTCAGGGGTCTCGCTGTAGGACTTCAACCAGTCGCGCCAGGTGGCTTCCGGCCAGAGCGGCGCGCGTTCTCCGGCATTCAATGCCAGGCGGCCGGCGGCATCGCTTAAATTGATCAGGCAGTTGACGGGTTCACCCTGCTCGTTGCTCGGCGCGAGAAGCCTGAGCGACATCGTTGAAGGCTGGGCCGGCGCTTCGCTCACCCGCCAACCGTTTGGAATCCACACGCCATGCGCTCCGCTTGGGAAGATATATAGGGTGTAGCCCTCGCGTTCCTTCCTGATTGCGGCGGACCCGCTGCTTGCGGGCAAACGAAACTGCACGCGCACGCTATCAAGAACTTTAGTGAAATCAGCCCGGCTGCTTCGGTAAACGGAGGCGACGGCAGCCGGATCTGAGGATCGCGCCGCGCAGCTCACTTGCACGACGCCGTCGGCGGACAAATAGCTTCGCTCTTCCATCTTTACGTGCCGCGGCGTAGTGTCGTTCCATTTTCGCGCGCTCGCGGTCATCGACACTTGCTGCACTCGCATGCCGGAAACCGACCATGCCCTGGTCTGCAAAATATCCACGGATTCAAAAGGACTTTGGTAATGGCGCTTCCAATCCTCGGTGGACCACTGTGCCTTTTGCCGCATCTCCGGTGGCACGGCGTTGCTGCCCTTTGTCCATGGCCGCGTATCGACAGTAATGGTGCATTGCGCCACAGCGCCATTGGGCAGGCGGGGCGCGAGGAACAGCGAAACCCAGAGTCCCGGCGCCACCTCGCCTGCCGAAATGCGCTGCCACCCCGCCGGTTGCGTCAGCCTGACATGACCCTGAGCGATCTGAACGGGCTCATCTGTCTGGGCCAGATGCGGGACAGGCATGCCGGGCGCATGCTGCGCCTGCAGCGGCGTAAGGCCGGCGGCGATTGAAACAAGGCAAGCCAATGGTGCACGCAAGAAACGCATGGGGTTATTCAGCAGGGTGATTTCGAAGCGTAGGTTCGTCAATGCTGGAAGGGAACGACTGCGGGCGTAAATATAGTCCAGGAGCCAGCCCTTTGCCGGAAGCCGCTGTTCGCGACTGATGGCTCCGACCTGTTATTGCCGTCGGCGCCTCATCAGCAGATGCCTGCTGTACAGCGGTTCTGCAATTCGGCACTGTGTCGGTGGCCGGCTGCTGTCAGCCCTCAGCGCTCTTCAAGCCATTCAACCGTCCAGTTCCCTGCGCAACCACGCCACAAATGCTCCCAATACGGGATTGTTGCGGTCGGCCTCGCGGTAGCAGAGGAAGTGCAGTTTCTGCGTGATGCCGATGAATCCCGGGCCGTCCAGCGCGACCAGTTCGCCGCGCTGGATTTCCTGTTCGGCAAAGCGCACGGTTTCCAGGGCCACGCCCATGCCGTCGGCGGCGGCGGATACGGCCATCAGTCCGCGATCGAAGGAAGGGCGTGGCCGTGCCGGCAGCTTCACGTGGTTCTGCCTGCACCAGTCCGACCAGCGTACCGGGCTGAGCTGGGAATCGATGAGCACCCATTGCGTGACCCATTCCGGGGTGACGGGACCCTTGGCCTGCTGCAGCAGCCTGGGCGACACCAGCGGTGCGGTGATTTCCTCGCCCAGGTCCGTCACGCAGACTCCCGGGGCGAGGGGGGCGTGGCCATAGCTGATATGGACGTCGATCTGCGCGGCCTTGCTGAGGTCCACGGGCTCGGGGCCGGACGACAGGCGGAACGTCACGTCCGGGTAGTCCTGCATCAGCCGCGGCAGGCGCGGGTTCAGCCATTTTGCGGCGAAGCTCGGCGCGGAATGTATGGCCAGTTGCGCGCGGCTGCGCGATGGCTGCAGGGCGGCACAGGCCTCGTCGATGCGGTCCAGCGCGGGCGTCAGTTCCCTGAGCAGCGAGCGCGCCTCTTCGGTCAGGGTGACACGCCGCGTGTGGCGCAGGAACAGCTCCTTGCCGAACCAGCTTTCCAGGTTCTTCACCTGATGGCTGATTGCCGAAGGCGTGAGGTTCAGCTCTTCACTGGCCCGCTGGAAGCTGGCGTGGCGGGCCGCGCATTCGAAAGCGACCAGCGCAGTGAGGGGAGGGAGGCGGCGCATGCGGTAGTATAGGTGAGAAAAACTCATCTATACACGAAATTTTATCGTTTGTGGGGTATGCAGCGGCTCTTTAGGATGCGCTGGAAATAAACAATTCCATGCCTATGAGGAGACTCGCATGTTGGATACCGCCAAGCGCATTTCCATTTATCAACCCGAGCAGCCGGGACTCAAGTTCCCGGAGGTCCAGCAGTTCGAATCGATCGAGCAGGAGCGTCTGCATCGCAAGCAGCGGCTGGTGGCGGCGTGCCGGGCGTTCGCACTGGAAGGCTTCGATTACGGTTTTGCCGGGCACCTGACGGTGCGCGATCCCGAGCGTACAGAGCTCTACTGGACCAATCCGATGTGCGTGCATTTCGCGCAGGTATCCCTCTCCAACCTGATCCTGGTGGATCATGACGGCCGCGTGCAGGAAGGCGACTACGCCGTGAATCGCGCGGGTTTCGTGCTGCACGCCGCCGTGCATGAGGCGCACCCGGATATCGTCGCGATGTGCCATGCGCATACCGTCTATGGGACTGCATTTGCCGCCCTAGGCCGCCCACTGGACCCGATATCGCAGGACGCCGCGGCGTTCTTCGAGGACCACGTCGTGATCAAGAGCGAAGCCGGCCAGGTCGCGGTCGAGAAGCAGTCGGGCCCGAAGGTCGCCGACTGGTTCAAGGGTGTGAAGGCCGCCATACATCAGAATCACGGATTGCTGACCGCCAGCCGCCACAGCATCGATTCCGCCGCCTTCTGGTTCATCGCCCTGGAACGCTGCTGCCGCCAGCAGTTGATGGTGGAGGCCACGGGCGCCAAGCCCGTGCACGTCAGCCCGGAACGGTCGCGCTACAGCCGCGAGCATGTCGGCAGCGAGTACATCGGCTGGCTCCACTTCCAGCCGATCTGGGACCACTTGGTCAAGACGCAGACCGGTATCCTGGCCTGACGGCCACGGTTCGCAGCATTGCCGGATACGCAGGCCGACAGACGCCTGCGATCCGTCTGGCCGGATGTGCAGGGCCACGGCGAAACCCGCCGATACCCCTATTTGAGGAGACAGCACAGATGAAGCGCATCATCGATGCCTATTTCCTGTTGCTCAAGGGCATGTTGGTATTGTGCCTGGCAGGAATGGTGGTTCTCGTGTTTGGCAATGTGGTACTGCGATACGTGTTCAACTCCGGCATCGCGACCTCCGAGGAAGTCTCCCGCATCCTGTTCGTCTATGGGACGTTTCTTGGCGCAATCGTCGCGCTGCGCGAGCGCAGACATCTGGGCGTCGATACTCTGCTTGTGCGGCTGTCGCCGGCGGGGCGCCGGCTTTGTGCCGTGGCCGCCTACGGCTTGATGCTGCTGGCCAGTTGCGTGGTCCTGGTGGGGAGCTGGTCCCAGACGCTCATCAACTGGTCCGTGAAGATGCCGGTGACGGGCTTGTCGATGGCCCTGCAATACGGCGTGGGCGTGGTCTTCTCCATCTCGGCGATATGCATCCTGCTGGTGGAGCTTGCCCGGGTTCTGCGTGGCGTGACACCGGATACGACGGCCTCCCAGGAGGATGCGATGGTGCTCGAGCAGCTCCAACCGGAGCACGCCGGGCCAGGCAGGCCGGGGCCGCGAGGCTTGGCTGCACGTTCCGAAGCAGGGCACTCCGGCCATATGCCCCGCCGCGCTTTGCCCTGATGCGGAGACCAGCATGATCGTGGCAATCTTTGCTTCCACCCTGCTGGCTTCGGCGGCAATCGGGGTCCCCATCGCCTTCGCGCTCATATTGTGCGGCATTGCCATGCTGGCGATGATCGACATGTTCGATGCGCAGATCGTGGCGCAGAATCTCATCAACGGGGCCGATAGCTTTCCGCTGATGGCCGTGCCGTTCTTCCTGCTGGCGGGCGAGGTCATGAACCGCGGCGGCCTGTCGCGCCGTATCGTCGAGGCGGCGATGTCGCTGGTCGGCCACTATCGTGGCGGGCTGGGCTATGTGGCCATCATGGCGGGCTGCCTGCTGGCTGCCTTGTCGGGATCCGCCGTGGCCGACGCGGCAGCGCTCGGTGCGCTGCTGGTTCCCATGATGGCACGGGCCGGGCACGACAAGCGCTATTCGGCCGGCCTGGTTGCCGCCGCCGGCTGCATCGGGCCGGTCATTCCCCCTTCCATCGGTTTCATCATCTTCGGTGTGGCGGGCGGGGTGTCCATTACCAAGCTTTTCCTGGCCGGCATCGTGCCGGGGCTTCTGATCGGAGCGTGCCTGGCGGCTGCCTGGTGGCTTGTTGCCCGGAACGAGGCAATCGAGCCGCCGCCGCGCCAGAGCGCGGCCGTGCGGGTGAAGGCGCTGCGCGAAGCCGTTTGGGCTTTGCTGCTGCCCGTGATCATCGTGGTGGGACTGCGTTTCGGCGTATTCACGCCCACGGAAGCCGCCGTGGTGGCGGTGGTGTACTCCCTGTTCGCCGCGGTCTGCCTCTATCGCGAAATGCGCATGAAGGACCTGCCCGAGCTGCTGCTGGCAACGGCCGTCACGTCTGCGATCGTGATGTTCCTGATCGCGGCCGCCCTGGTGGCCGCCTGGGTCATCACGGTGGCCGACCTGCCCGGGATGATCATCGACCTGCTCGATCCGCTGATGGACTCGCCAGTGCTGCTGCTGTTTGTGATCATGCTGCTGGTGCTGGTCCTGGGCATGGCGATGGACATGACGCCGATGATCCTGATCCTGACGCCGGTGCTGCTGCCGGTCGTCAAGCAGGCGGGCATCGATCCCGTCTACTTCGGGGTGATCTTCATCATCAACTGCTCCATCGGCCTCATCACGCCGCCCGTCGGCAGCGTGTTGAACGTGGTGGCGGGCGTATCCAAGACCTCGCTCGAATCCGTTGTCAGGGGCGTATGGCCGTTCCTGCTGGCGGAGCTGGCCGCCTTGTCGCTGATGGTGGCGTTCCCCTCCATCGTGACGGGCCCCGCCCGTTGGCTCAGCCAGTGAGCCCGCTCATACCGACGGCCATTGCGGCGGGCCGCCGCATGGCCGTGGTTTTCCGTTCCTTCAATCCCAGACTGCCCAAGAATAGGAGACATTCCCCATGATGCAGCACCTGCGCAAGATCGCCATCGCCCTGGTCGCACCCTGTGTGCTGAGCGCGACGGCGCACGCCGCCGATATCCAATCGCGCACGCTCAAGTTCAGTCATGTGCAGCCCGCCGACAGCCACATGGGGCTGGGCGTGAAGATGTTTGCCGAGGCTGTCGCCAAGAAGAGCGGCAACAAGATAAAGGTGCGCGATTTCGCGGGCGGCACCTTGGGAGGAGACCTGCAGACGCTTTCCGCCCTGCAGGGAGGAACCATCGACCTCACCACCTTGCCGCCCAGCCTCATGGTGGGCCTGGATCCCGCATACGGGGTATTCGATCTGCCCTTCCTGTTCGACAACTTCAATGAGGCCGACAAAGTCCTCGACGGCGCCATGGGCCGCAAGTTCCTGGAAAACGCGCCGAATGGATTGGTGGGCCTGGCCTACTGGGACCATGGTTTCCGCAACGTATCCAACAGCAAGCATGCCATCACACGGCCGGAGGACTTCCAGGGCCTGAAACTGCGCGTCGTCCAGACACCCCTGATGGTGGAAAGCTTCAAGGCCCTGGGCGCCAATCCCATTCCGCTTTCCTTCACGGAGCTGTTCACCGCGATGGAGACCAAGGCGGTGGATGGGCAGGACAACCCCATCGTGGCCTTCGAGACGAACAAGTTCCAGGAGGTGCAGGGCTATCTCTCGCAAACCCGCCATGTCTACAACCCCTTGATCGTGCTGATCAGCGAGAAGACCTGGAACAAGCTTTCCGATGACGAGAAGCAGATCATCGCCTCGGCCGCGGAGGAAGTGCGCACGGAGCAGCGTCGGGTGTCGCGCGCCATGGAGCAGAAGTCCATAGAGCAGATCAAGGCGCAGGGCGTCACCGTCAGCGAGATCTCTCCTCAGGAGAGGGCCCGCATGCGCGAACTGACCCAGCCGGTGGCCGAACGCCTGGCCAAGGACATCGGGCCGGACGTGGTGGCGGCCATGCAGGAAGAAGTGCGCAAGGTGCGCGCGCAATAGTAGGGAGTGTTGGCACAGGGGCCGTGTCGCTTGGGTGCTCCGGCCCATCTCCGCCCTGCCGAATGTCGCGGTGGGGCAGAGATAGGTCGTGCATCCGTTGAAACGGTTCTGTTTCAGATGATGTTGGCTCGTCCACCCAGCAGGACTGTTGCTCCCCGGTGTTCTACCTGCACAACACCACCGCGGGCTGAGAGCGCCCGTCCCACCATGGTTCGTCGGCCAAGTCGTGAAGCCCAGTAAGGCGTAAGGCACAGATGTGCCACGCCGGAGACCGGGTCTTCCGGGACTCCGTTCGCAGGTGCAAAAAAGCGGGAGACAAAGTCTATGTCATTTCGTCCCGGTGCAGTGGCGATGACGGCAGGCAGGTTCAGTGCGGCCAGTGCGGTCAGGTCGGGTGCAAGGGCTCGTACTGTGTCGGCGTCGTCGTATATACAAAGGTAATGTTTTGCTGCCAGCGACTGTATCGGTGTTTCCCCAAGCGCGGCTGCCAGGCGTTGGGCCTCGACGGATTCGGGCGCCAGTGGCACTGGCGGCAGGGCCGGCATCTCGAGACTATAGGTTGCGTTCTGGCCACGCGATACGGTGAACGTGTCGCCTCGTGAGTGGAATACCACTTTGGCGTAGCCGGGGTGCAGGCGTTCCAGTACGACACAACCGGCTGCCAGTGTGGCGTGCCCGATCATGTCGATTTCCTTCGTGGGCGTAAACCAGCGGATATCGAAATCGCCTCCGCGGGGAACGATGAATGCAGTTTCAGAAAGAGCCAGCCGAGCGGCAGTGTCCAGCATCACAGCATCATGAGGCCAGGCGTGAAGTGGGCATACGGCAGCAGGATTGCCGCTATCGGGGCCATCGGTGAAGGTGTCGACGAGTAAGCATTCCATGGCTGTCGGTGCGCGAAGCAGATCGCGATCTAAGGAAGACAGCTGCAGTGTGCCGATCGGAGCCGCGCAAGGTCCAATAAAGAATATTGGGTAACCCATGTACGGATGTTATGGCAGCGCGGCTGCGGTAAGGCCATGCACTGTTATGCCGCCGGGATGCTGCGATAGATTGCGTCGGTCATGCGCTGCAGCTGGTCCACCCGGCGCAGTGTGCCTTCAATGAAGGCTTGCGCCAGACGGGAGGGTTCGCTGTTCTCCGGCGTGAGCATGGCGTAGTCGTAGGCCACGAAGGGCTGCAACGGGCGTAAAACCAGGCCGGGATGCTGGAACGCCATGGCGGTCAGCGGATCGATGATCGCGATTCCCATACCTTCGTGCACCAGCATGGCTGCCTGCGCCGACATCGAGGTTTCCACCGACGACACCACCGACACGCCAGCCTGTTCGAACGCCTCGTCCACCAGAGAGCGCAGCATGCTGTCGGAACCCAGCGAGATGATGGGGTCAGACGCGAGCAGGGCCGGTGTTACATACGGCTCGGCGGAAAGCGGATGGCTGCGCGGCACCATGCAGATCGCCGGGAGCGCTGGAAAGGTACGAACGCGCACGCCGCTCTGGTTCACCGGCAGCGCTGCGAAGCCAAGGTCTATCTGCCCGCTGGCCACCCATTGGGCCACGTCCTGGGAGCTGCGCACTTGCGAGGCTAGGTTCACGCCCGGATATTGCTGTTGGAACGTGCGGATGATGGGCGGCAGCAGCCCCAGTGCCAGCGCCGGTGACGAAGCGATGCGCAGGTGACCCACCCGGAACGTCGCAATTTCCTCGGCCCGCTTCGTGATCCATTCGAGTCCGGAGAAGGCGTGCTGCACTTCCCGGAACAGCAGCTGACCTTCCGCCGTGAGCTGGAAGCGTCGCGACCGGTCGAACAGCGTAAAGCCGATGGCTTCCTCAAGGTCGGCCACTAGCCGGCTTACGGCAGGCTGGGAGATGTACATGCGCTGTGCAGCGCCCGACACGGACCCAGCCAGGGCCACCATCCGGAAGGCTTCCACTTGCCGGAGCGAAATGCGATTGCGCGGGAACGATGGTAGGGACATAGCGATGCGCCAAGGTGGTTCAACCCCATTATCGCTATAACACTGGCAAATAGCGATTGCATCAAATGCAATTAGACCTGATGAGATGGCCAGGGCATGATCCGCGTATCCGTCAACGCATCAGTGAGGCCCACTTGAATCCGAAGTTGTATAGAACCCGTATCGCGGGTGTACAGGCAGAGCTTGCACGCCGCGGTCTGGACTGCATGCTCGTCATCAAGCCAGAACACGTGCGCTACCTGTCCGGCGTCTGGGGCTATTCAACCCGGCCGGAGTACGCCAGCCCGCGGCGGCTGGTGGCCCTAGTTGTACCGGCGAAGGGTGAACCCACGCTGATCGTGCCCAAGATCGAGCTCAATTTCGCCAGCAGGCGTACATGGATTGGGGACGTGCGGCATCACGTCGAGTGGTCGCCGCGGCCTAGCGAGGTGTTTGGCGGCCTTGCGCTGCTTGATGTGGTGCTGAAGGAAAAAGGCCTTGCACGGGGACGCGCGGGCTTGGAACTGGGGTTCATCTCGGCGCGCCTCTACGGCATGCTGCGCGAGAGCTTTCCGCAACTGGAAATGGAAGAGGCATCGAACGTAATCGAGCGGCTGCGCATGATCAAGTCGCCCGAAGAGATCGATATCATGCGCATCAGCGGACGCATGGCCGTAGCCGAGCTGCAGGTGGAGTTCGACGCCATCCGAGCCGGCGTGCGCGAGTACGAAATCGCTCAGAAGGGGCGAGCCGAAGCTACGCGCCTCTCGGCCGAGTACATGATCGCACATGACGACAACCCCATGCCGATCGACCATCCCATCAACGACGGTCTGCAGATCCTCACCTCGAACGAGCGGCTGGACATGGTGCATGCGCCAGCGTCCACGCGCTTGCTGAGCGAAGGTGACGTCATCCTGCTCGATTTCTGCCGAATTCCTCAACTCTACCATTACCGCATCGGGTTTTCCCGTAATGCGGCGCTGCGCGAACTTACGGCGCAGGAGCAGGAGATGTACGACATCGTCAACCACTCCTACGACAAGGCGCTAGAGGTACTCAAACCCGGGCTGCCGGCGGAAGGTCCGGACCTGGTGGCTCGGGAGATCCTGGAGAGCGCAGGCCTTGCCGATAGTTTCGTCCACCGTACGGGTCGGGGCGTCGGACTCGAAGGTGTGGAAGGGCCGGAGATCGGCGCCGGCGACAAGACTATCCTCCAACCGGGCATGGTCGTCACGGTGGAGCCCAGTATCTACTACCAAGGCTTCGCCGTACATGTAGAGGACACGTATCTGATCACCGATGCCGGTTACGAGCGCTTGACGGAGTGTCCGCGAGAGGTCAAGGTCATTCCGGTACGCTAGGCCATGGCGGGCGGCTAACGTCCGCCATATTTCTGCAGACTCAAGGGGAAAACAACGATGAACATCCATCGAAATATCTTGCATCTGAGTGCGGCTGCTGCGGTGGCTGCGACGTTGGCGGTCTTGCCCGCCACTTCGGCAATGGCACAGTCCAAGACCGTCGTGTTTGCTGGCTGGGGTGGCAGCATCCAGAAGGCCCAGCGGGAAGTCTTCTTCGACTCCTTCGAGAAGGAAACCGGCATCAAAGTCATCGACGTGCCTGGCGTGCAGCTTACCCAGCTGCAGGCGATGGTCGAAACCGGCAACACGCAGTGGGACGTTGTGCAGGCGCTTGGCATGTGGATACCACAGGGTGTGAAGTCCGGCTTGTGGGAGAAGCTGGACTTCGGCGTCATCAAGAAAGACGGCGTGCCCAATTCGCTGGTGGACGACTATTCCATCGGCAACTCCACCTATGGCATGGTTCTGGCCTATAACACCAATGCGTTCAAGGGCAATCCGCCAGCTTCCTGGAGTGCGTTGTGGGATACTCAAGGCCATCCGGGGGCCCGGGGCATGTTCGACGGCCCGCGCTACTCCCTCGAGGCCGCACTGCTGGCCGACGGTGTTCCGCCCGACCAGCTTTATCCGCTCGACGTGGACCGCGCCTTCAAGTCGCTGGACAAGATCAAGAACGACGTAGCAGTGTGGTGGAAGCAGTGGCCCCAGGTGCCGGTTCTGTTGGCGTCGCAGGAGCTTACGATGTCGCTCACGTCCAACACCCGCATCAACTCGGTACGCAAGGCAGAGAAGGCGCCTGTTGACTTGTCGTGGAAGCAGGCGCTGATGACGGTTGATTTTCTCGCAGTGCCGCGCGGTGCGAAGAACCGCGAGAACGCCATGAAACTCATCCAGTGGATGAACGACCCGAAGCGCCAGGCAGCGCTGGCGAAGATGACGGGAATCGGTCCCGGCAATGCTCGCGCGATGGAGCACCTCACCGAGGAGGAGAACACCGAACTCGCTTCGTACCACTACCAGAAGGGCGAAATGGTGCTTTTCGACAATGCCTGGTGGGCCGACAACGAACAGGCCATGACGCAGCGCTGGAACCAATGGAAGCTGCAATAACCACCCCGCCCGTGCCGCGCCGGCCGCGGCTGGGCGGTCCGCTCTTGCTGGTGGTGCCAGCGCTGATGCTCCTGGCCACGGCCTTTATAGGGCCCATCCTGATGCTGCTGTCGCGCAGCGTGCTCGACCCGGACCCTACGCTTCGGCACTACATCCAGATCTTCAGTACGCCTGTGTACCTGCGCGTGCTATGGATCAGCATCGAGATTGCGCTGGTCTCAACATTGGTGTGCCTGGCCGTCGGCTATCCCACCGCCTATGTGCTGTCGCATACGCGCGGCACGTTGCGGGCCGTGCTGCTGGGGCTGGTGCTGTTGCCTTTCTGGACCAACATCCTGGTGCGGGTCTATGCCTGGATCATCATGCTGCAGACGCGCGGCGCAGTGAACCTGTTGCTGGTCGAGGAACTGGGCCTGCTCGACAGCCCACTCAAACTCGTCTTCAACTATACGGGCGCTGTCATCGGTATGGTGCACTACTTGATGCCTCCCACCATTCTCATTCTCGACAGCACGATGCGATCGGTAGATTCACGTCTGATGCTAGCCGCACAGAGTCTGGGCGCGACTCCGCGCCGAGCCTTCTTTGAGGTTTTCATTCCGCTCACCATGCCTGGCATACGCGCTGCGGCCGTGCTTATCTTCATCATGGGCCTGGGCTTCTTCATCACACCGGCGCTGCTGGGTGGACGCCAGGAGCTCACGATGGCCATGCTGATAAACCATGAGTTCACCGAGCTCATCAACTGGGGGTTCGGGTCAGCGCTGGCCGTGGTCCTACTCGTGTTGACTCTGTTCGGGCTGTACGTTTACTACCGCCTCCAGCGCAAGGCGGGCACGTCGGCCGGGAGGGCGGGGCATGGGTGAGTACCGACATGGCGCCGGCGTTTTCAGCAAAATGGTGGCTACGTTGGCCGTGGTCTTCCTGCTGTTGCCGCTGGTGGTGGTGATACCGATCTCGTTCGGCGACTCTTCGCTCATGGCCTTCCCGCCGAAGTCGTATTCGTTGCGGTGGTACCGGGCCTTGGTAGAAGACAGCCGTTGGTTGACAGCGGCGCTTACCAGCCTTCGGCTGGGCGTCCTCGTCGCACTCATCTCAACCGTGCTCGCCACGCTGACGGCTATCGGCCTTTTCCGTTACCAGGGTCCGGGAAAGGCTGCCCTGCAGGCGGTGGTTCTGTCGCCGCTGGTCGTGCCCGTGATCGTCATGGGTGTGGCGTTGTACTACCTGTTCTCGCTATTGGGCATGACGGGGTCCATGACTGCTCTGGTATGCGCGCACGCGCTGCTGACATTCCCCTACGGCGTCGTGGTGATCAACGCCGCGCTGGAGCGATTCGACACCCGGCTGGAGCAGGCCGCCATGATCATGGGCGCGAACGGCTTCAAGGCGCTCTGGTACGTGACGCTGCCCATCATCCGCCCCTCCATCGTCGTAGCGGCCGTATTCGCTTTCCTGATCTCGTTCGACGAAGTCGTCATGGCGCTGCTGCTCTCGGGACCGCAGACCCTGACGGTTCCCAAGCAGATGTGGGACGGCATACGTTTTGACCTCACACCGGTAATCGGTGCGGTATCGACGGTGCTGCTGGCCTTCTCATCCATCCTGGTGATCGTCGCTGAGTTGCTCCGACGCCGCTCTGAAGGAAACAAAGCATCATGAAGGACGACATGATGGCGGTGCCGCAGCGCCGCCGGTCGGCCGCGCTGCGGCTGGTAAATCTTCGCCGTGAGTTCGGCGATGTGGTGGCAATCGACGACATCTGTCTGGACGTCGAGGCCGGCGAATTCGTGACGCTGCTGGGCGCCAGCGGGTCGGGCAAGTCCACCACGCTCATGGCGGTGGCAGGTTTCATCCAGGCCACCCGGGGGCAGGTGCTGATCAATGGGCAAGACCAGAGCCGGCAGCCGCCCCACAGGCGCGACATCGGCCTGGTGTTCCAGCACTACGCGCTCTTCCCGCACCTCACGGTGGAGAAGAACGTGGCCTTTCCCCTGGCGATGCGCAAGGTGCCCAAGGCTGAGATCGCCGGCCGCGTGCGCCGGGCACTCGAGATGGTGAGGCTAGGCGACTTCGGCGCGCGCAGGCCTTCGGAACTGAGCGGCGGACAGCAGCAGCGCGTGGCTCTGGCGCGCGCGCTGGTCTACGAGCCCTCGATCCTGCTGCTGGACGAGCCGCTGGGCGCGCTCGACAAGAACCTGCGCGAGGAGATGCAGCAGGAGATCCGGCGCCTGCAGCAGGATCTCGGCATCACCACCATCGCGGTGACGCACGACCAGCAGGAGGCCATCACCATGTCTGACCGCATCGCCATCATGCGATCGGGGCGCATCGAGCAGTTCGGCACGCCGGCCGACATCTACGAGCGCCCGCAGTCCCGCTACATTGCGGAGTTCATGGGGTCGTCGAACTTCCTTCGCGGTACGGTGGAAGCGGAGCCGGGGGGTATGCGCCTCGGCCTGGAGGCGGGGGCGAAAGTGCCGCTTGCGCCGCGTCAAGACCTTCACGACGGCATGCGGATGGACTTGGTCGTACGTCCGGAGCGCTTGCGCTGCGTTGTGGCGGTCGGAGCGTCGGACGGCATGCTGGCGGGCACCGTGGCCGATATCACGTACTTCGGCGATGCATGGAAGGTTTATGTGCGTCTCGATTCGGGCGAGATGTTGACTGCCTCGCATGCCAATAACGGCGGTCTTTCTCTCGCCCGAGGCGAGCGCGTAGCCGTCGATATGGGTGCCCACCCTTGGTGGGCCGTACCGGTGAGTGACTGAACGATCATGCCGATCTACGAATACGAGTGCGGGAATTGCGGTCGTTTCACCGCCCTGCGCAAGCTGGCCGAGTACGAACGGCCGGCGCCTTGTCCGGCCTGTGGCAGGGCGGCGTCCCGCACGCTAACCCATCCCGCCTGGTGCGGCACCAGCGCTCGGCAACGTGGCTACGACGCCGCCGCGCCGTCCCTGCGGCCGGGGAGCGTTACACCACGGGCGCACGGTATGTCGTGCAATTGCTGTGGCGCCGACGTATTGGGCAGGGCCATGAATGATGCCGCTGCCGCCAGCCCTCCGGAAGGACCAGCATGACTGAAGATTCCTACGACGTCGCCATCATCGGCGGCGGATTGGTCGGGCTGGCGCTCGCCTACGGGCTCGGCCGCCTCGGCGAACGGGCCATCATCCTCGACGAGGGCGACGTCGCCTATCGGGCCTCGCGCGGCAACTTCGGTCTCGTGTGGGTGCAGGGAAAAGGCCTGGGCAACAGCGCGTACAGCAACTGGACCCAGCGCTCCGCGCGCGACTGGCGGCAGCTTGCGGCACTGCTGCGCGTGGATACCGGCATCGACGTCGCGCTCGAGCAGCCCGGCGGTTTCCAGGTGTGCCTGTCGGATGCGGAAATGCAGGCGAAGCTCGACGCCATGTCAGCCTTGATGCAGCAGCCGGACATCGACCGCTACGACTACCGGATCTGCGATCCCGAGGAGCTGCGCAGCTTCTATCCGGGCCTAGGGCCGGACGTCGTCGGCGGCTGTTACACCCGCCTGGACGGCCACCTCAATCCCCTGCGCCTGTTCCGCGCGCTGCTGATCGGTGCTCAGCATCATGGCGCGCGGTACTGTCCGCAGACACCGGTGTCGCGCGTAGAGCGCAGGCAGGACAGCTTTGCGCTGCACACATCTGCAGGCGAGGTGCGGGCCGACAAGATTGTGCTCGCGGCTGGTATCGATAACGCACGGCTCGCGCCCTTCATGGGCATGCACGTGCCGGTGAGGCCGCAACGCGGCCAGATCATCGTCATGGAGCGCATGCCGCGCTTCATGACGAATCCTATCGTTACGCTGCGCCAGACCGATGAGGGCACTGTGCTGATTGGCGACTCAATGGAAGAGGTGGGCAAGGACGATCGCGTCGGCACTGAGATCCTTGCCACCCTGGCCGACCGAGCGGTGCGCATATTCCCCGCGCTTGCCAACTCCCGGGTGGTGCGCACCTGGGGCGCGCTGCGCGTAATGAGTCCGGACGGCTTTCCGATCTATGCGCAATCGCGCGAGATGCCCGGCGCGTATGCCGCCACCTGTCATTCGGGCGTCACTCTCGCGGCAGCACATGTTCTGCATCTAGCGTCCTACATACATGCCGGCTCGCTGCCGGATGAGCTGGCGTCTTTTTCCATGGATAGGTTTGATGTTCAAACGCGCATTTGATGGCTCCGGGGCAGGCAACGCGGTGGTGTTCTCCTTCGATGGCGAGCAGATGCACGCGCGTTCGGGTGACAGCGTGGCCGCCGCACTGGCGGCCAATGGCGTGAAGGTCGTGCGATATACACCGGGGGAGGGTAGCCCGCGTGGGCCATACTGCATGATGGGCGTATGCTTCGACTGCCTGGTCACGATAGATGGCGTGGTCAATCAGCAGGCCTGCCTCGTTGCCGTGGCACAGGGCATGGTCGTGCGGACGCAGGAGCGCCCGATGCCGCTGTTGTCCACAGAAGGAGGGGGTCGATGATTGCGCACATGCATTGTGATGTGGCGATTGTGGGTGCCGGCCCCGCCGGCATGGCGGCGGCAGCTCGTTGCGCCCACGCCGGGCTCGTCACCTTGCTGCTCGACGAGCAGCAAGCCCCCGGCGGCCAGATCTATCGTGGCATTACTGCGCCGGCCATCGCCGACCGGCAGGTGCTCGGCGCGGACTACTGGCGCGGCGAAATGCTTGTGGAACGCTTGAGCCACCCATTGCTGACCTACTGTCCGCACTCCACGGTGTGGTCTGTCATTCGGCGGGATGACGTACAGGCGGGCGAGGTGTGGGATGTGGGCGTGAGCCATGCGGGCCGAGCTGAGCTGATACACGCGCGGCATGTCATTCTCGCCACTGGTGCTCAGGAGCGCCCGTTTCCCGTGCCGGGGTGGACGCTGCCGGGCGTGATGACCGCGGGCGCCGCGCAGATACTTCTAAAGACTTCGGGGTTGGTGCCGGCCGGCAGGACCGTCGTGGCCGGAGCCGGACCGCTGCTCTACCTGCTCGTTGCTCAGTTGGCTGCCGCAGGCGCGCGCATCGAACGCGTCCTCGACATGGCGCCTGCCTTGCCATGGCGGTCGGGGATAGGGGTGGCCTGGGATTTCCTGCGTTCGCCCTATCTGGCCAAGGGCCTGGCGATTGTGCGGCAGGCGAAGAAAGCGGCGCGCTTCGAATCCGGTGTCACGGCGCTACGCATCACCGGCGCAGACAGCGCGACGGGCCTGTCCTATCGCCGCGGTGGGAGCGACCTCCACATCGACGCTGACACCGTGCTATTGCACCACGGAGTGGTGCCCAACGTGAGCATGACTCGGGCGCTGGGCTGTGAACACGTATGGGATCCGGTGCAGCGTTGTTACACGGTCAAGCGCGACGAGTGGGGTGCAGTTTCCGTTCCCGGTCTTAGCGTGGCGGGTGACGGAGCCGCGATCCGCGGCGCGCGCGTGGCCGAGCTCGAAGGCGAAATCGCTGCGCTGGCGACCATATTCCGGTTGGGCAGCATGTCGGTGGCGCAACGCGATGCTGCGGCTGCACCCTTGCGCGAGACGCTGCGTCGCTGGATGCGTGGCCGCGCCTTCCTCGACCGGCTCTACAGGCCTACGGACGAGAACTGCATTCCCACGGGAGACACCATCGTCTGCCGGTGCGAGGAAATCACGGCAGCCCAGGTCGGCGAGATGGCGGCTCATGGCGCAACTGGCCCGAACCAGATGAAGAGTTTTCTGCGTTGTGGCATGGGGCCGTGCCAGGGCAGGCTGTGCGGACTGACGGTGACTGAGATCATTGCGAACGAGCGAGGTTCGACACCTCAGGATACCGGTTACTACCGGCTTCGGTTCCCGATCAAACCCCTCACGTTGGGCGAACTCGCCTCCATGCCCCAAACCGATGCGTCACGATATGCGGTCACCCGGATGCCGGCGGAGGCGAGTTCTGAGAAGAACGCCGGCATTTGAGAATTGCCTCCGCCTTCCGTCCGCCCCCACCCCCCGCGGGGCGCACCGGGGCGATCGGGCGGCCGTCCAGCCATTCGCGGCCGGGCGGGGGATTTCCGTGGGGCATGTCTGAGCGGCCCGCAGGGACGCGAGTTTGCCCCACGGCCCGCCCGGCCGGGAATGGCGTAGACCGCGGGCGCGTTCAGCGCCCGCGCCGGTCGCCTCGCCCCGGTGCGCCCCGCGGGGGGTGGGGGCGGACGGAACGCAAGAACCCAACCCCTATCAGCCGTCCAGCTTCTGCTTCAGCAGCTCGTTCACCTGCTGCGGATTCGCCTTGCCGCGCGCCGCCTTCATGATCTGCCCGACGAGCGAATTGAAGGCCTTCTGCTTTCCGGCGCGGTACTCCGCCACGATGGCGGGATTGGCGGCCAGCACCTCGTCGATCATCGCGCCGATCGCGCCGCTGTCGCTGATCTGCTTCAGGCCCCGGGCCTCGATGATCGCGTCTGCGTCGCCGCCGTGCTCGCCCGCCCACATGGCGGCGAACACCTCGCGGGCGATCGTGTTCGAGATGGTGCCGTCGGCGATGCGGCCCAGCAGCCCGGCCAGCGCCTCGGCCCGCACCGGCGCCTCGGTGATATCGCGCTCTTCGCGATTCAGCGTGGCCGCGACCTCGCCCATGATCCAGTTGGCCGCCTGCTTGGCCTGGCCTGCGGGCAGGACCTGCACCACGGCCTCGAAATACGCGGCCATGTCGCGGCTGGTGGTGAGCTGCGCCGCATCGTAGGCCGACAGCCCATACTCGGCCTGCAGCCGCTGGCGCAGCGCGGCAGGCAGTTCGGGCATGCCGGCGCGCACCGTCTCGATCCAGTCGGCGGACAGTACCAGCGGCGGCAGGTCGGGGTCGGGGAAATAGCGGTAGTCGTGCGCGTCTTCCTTGCTGCGCATGCTGCGTGTCTCGTCGCGGTCGGCGTCGTACAGGCGGGTTTCCTGCACCACCGTGCCGCCGTCTTCCAGCAGTTCGATCTGCCGGCGCGCCTCGAACAGGATGGCGCGTTCGAGGAAGCGGAACGAGTTGACGTTCTTGATCTCGGTGCGGGTGCCGAATTCCTGCTGTCCCTTCGGGCGCACGGAGACGTTGGCGTCGCAGCGGAACGAGCCTTCCTGCATGTTGCCGTCGCAGATGCCCAGCCACACCACGAGGCTGTGCAGGGCGCGGGCGTAGGCCACGGCCTCGGCGGCCGAGCGCATCTCGGGCTCGGTGACGATCTCCAGCAGCGGCGTGCCGGCGCGGTTCAGGTCGATGCCGCTGGCCGGCTTGCCGTTGGCCAGGTTGAAGTCGTCGTGCAGCGACTTGCCGGCGTCTTCCTCGAGGTGCGCCCGCGTGAGGTTCACCGTTTTCTCTTCCTCGCCCACGAAGAAGCTCAGCGAGCCGCCCAGCACCACGGGCAGCTCGTACTGGCTGATCTGGTAGCCCTTGGGGAGGTCGGGGTAGAAATAGTTCTTGCGGGCGAACACCGAGCGCGGCGCCACCTGCGCGCCCACGGCCAGGCCGAAGCGGATGGCATGCTCGGCCGCGCCGCGGTTCATCACCGGCAGGGTGCCGGGCAGGGCCAGGTCCACGGGGCTGGCCTGGGTGTTGGGCGCGGCCCCGAAACGGGTGCTGCTGCCCGAGAATATCTTGGAGCTGGTGGAGAGCTGGACGTGGGTTTCCAGTCCGATGACGATTTCCCAATCCATATCAGGCATCCTGCAGGGACGGCGCGCGCTGGTGCCAGTCCGTGACGTGTTGGTAGCGGTCGGCAATGGCCAGCAGGCGGCCTTCGTCGAAATAGTTGCCGATGATCTGCAGGCCGACCGGGCGGCGGCCGTCTGCGCCGAAGCCGCAGGGCACCGACATGGCCGGCAGGCCGGCCAGGCTCACGCCCAGCGTGTAGACGTCGGCCAGCCAGTCGGCGGTGGGATCGTCGCGGTTGTCGCCGATGTTCTTGGCCGCGGTGGGGGTCACGGGGCCCATGATCACGTCGCAGTGCCCGGCATAGGCGCGCTGGAAGTCCTGCGCGATCATCCGGCGCAGGCGCTGCGCCTGCAGGTAGTAGGCGTCGTAGTAGCCGTGCGACAGCACGTAGGCGCCGATGAGGATGCGGCGCTTGACCTCGTCGCCGAAGCCTTCGGCGCGCGAGCGGCTGATCATCTCGTTGAGATCGGCGTATTCGGCGGCGCGGTGGCCGTAGCGCACGCCGTCGTAGCGCGCCAGGTTGCTCGAGGCTTCGGCCGGTGCGATCACGTAGTAGGCCGGGATCGACAGTTCCGTGCGGGGCAGGGAGATCTCCACGCGGCGGGCGCCGAGCCGCTCGAATTCGGCCAGGGCCGCCTCGACGGCCGCTGCCACGTCGGCGGCCAGGCCGGCGCCGAAGAACTCGCGCGGCACGCCGATGCGCAGGCCTTCCAGCGGGCGGCTGCCGCCCGCCTCGTAGCCTTGCTGCGCCGCTTCGTAGGCACGGCGCACCCGCCCGGGGGCGTTGGCTTCGCCGTTGCATTGCTCGACGCTGGTGGCGTCGAGCGGGTCGAAGCCGCTCATCACGTCGAGCAGTTCGAGCAGGTCCTGGCTGCTGGGGGCCAGCGGGCCGGCCTGGTCGAGGCTGGAGCCGAAGGCCACCATGCCGTAGCGCGAGACCGTGCCGTAGGTGGGCTTGATGCCGCTCACGCCGCACAGGGCGGCCGGCTGGCGCACCGAACCGCCGGTGTCGGTGCCGGTGGCGGCGGCCACCACGCGGGCCGCGACCGCCGCGGCCGATCCGCCCGACGATCCGCCCGGCACCGCGGCCGGATCCCAGGGGTTGCGTACCGGGCCATAGGCCGAGTTCTCGTTGCCGGAGCCCATGGCGAACTCGTCGCAGTTGAGCTTGCCGAGGGACACGGCGCCGGCCTGGGCCAGGCGCTGCACCACGGTGGCGTCGAAGGGGCTGACGTAGTCTTGCAGCATGCGGCTGGCGGCGGTGGTGCGCCAGCCGCGCGTGACGAAGACGTCTTTGTGGGCGATGGGAATGCCGGCCAGCGGGCCGGCCTGGCCGGACGCCAGTGCGGCGTCGGCGGCGCGGGCCTGGGCCAGGGTGAGCTCCGGATCCAGGTGCAGGAAGGCGTTGAGCCCGGCGGACGCCTCGGCGGCGGCCAGGGCGCTCTGCGCCAGCTCGACGGCGCCGACGCGGCGTTCGGCCAGCGCCGTGCGCAATCCGGCGATGCCGCCGAATTCGTTATGCAGTGCGGGAGTCGTCATGTCTACTCGATGACCTTGGGGACCAGGAACAGGCCGTCGGCCGCGTCCGGCGCATTGGCCAGCAGCTCGGCGCGGCGGGCTTCGGACGACGGCTCGGTGGGCGTGTCGGGGCGCAGGCGCAGCGCCACGTCTTCGTGGGCCGAAAGCGGGTGGGCGAGGGGCTCGACGCCCTGGGTGTCCACCGCCTGCAGGCGTTCGATGAGGTGCAGGATGCCGTTGAGTTCGTCCTGGGCGCGGGTGCGCTGCCCAGGCGTGAGCTCGATTCTGGCCAGCCGGGCGATGCGGGCGACGTCTTGTTCGTTCAGGGCCATGGGGAGGTGCTGAAAAGAGGCGGGCAAAGCCGCTGTCGGGGGCGCGCCGAACCGGCAAGTATGCACGGATCGAAGCGATCTCAAGCTATGAATATGCCGAAAATTGGCGCTATTTCCGGGGAAATTATAAGTTATGATTCACGATTTAATCGCTGCGGTCACTGTATGCTTGGCGATGCAGCGGCCAGGTCCGCATGGGCGGCTTTCGAGCGCCGTGCGCGATGCCATGACATGACCCCAATTTTAGAATCTCCCTGAGCTCCCATGTTCGGATTTCTCCGCAGTTATTTTTCCAGCGATATGGCGATCGACCTCGGTACCGCCAACACGCTGATCTACGTCCGGGGCAAGGGCATCGTGCTCGACGAGCCGTCGGTCGTCGCCATCCGCCACGAAGGCGGCCCCAATGGCAAGAAGATCATCCAGGCCGTGGGCCATGAAGCCAAGCAGATGCTGGGCCGCGTGCCCGGCAACATCGAGGCCATCCGGCCCATGAAGGACGGCGTGATCGCCGACTTCACGGTCACCGAGCAGATGCTCAAGCAGTTCATCCGCATGGTGCACCCCCGCAACATGCTGGCGCCCAGCCCGCGCATCATCGTGTGCGTGCCCTGCGGCTCCACCCAGGTCGAGCGGCGCGCCATCCGCGAATCCGCGCTGGGCGCGGGCGCCTCGCACGTCTATCTCATCGAGGAACCCATGGCCGCGGCCATCGGCGCCGGGCTGGCCGTCTCCGACGCCAGCGGCTCCATGGTGGTGGACATCGGCGGCGGCACCACGGAAGTGGCCGTGATCTCGCTGGGCGGCATGGTCTACAAGGGTTCGGTGCGCGTGGGCGGAGACAAGTTCGACGAGGCCATCGTCAACTACATCCGCCGCAACTACGGCATGCTGATCGGCGAACCCACCGCCGAGTTCATCAAGAAAGAGATCGGCTCGGCCTTCCCCGGCTCCGAGGTGCGCGAGATCGAGGTCAAGGGGCGCAACCTCGCGGAAGGCGTGCCGCGCAGCTTCACGGTGTCTTCCAACGAAATCCTGGAGTCGCTCACCGATCCGCTCAACCAGATCGTCTCGGCCGTCAAGATCGCGCTCGAGCAGACGCCTCCCGAGCTCGGCGCCGACATCACCGACAAGGGCATTGCCCTCACCGGCGGCGGCGCGCTGCTGCGCGACCTCGACCGGCTGCTCCAGGAAGAAACCGGGCTGCCGGTGGTGGTGGCCGACGATCCTCTCACTTGCGTGGTGCGCGGTTGCGGCGAAGCGCTCGAGCACCTTGAGAAACTGGGCGCCATCTTCATCAACGACTGAACCCGTCCCGTGGTCCGGCGTCCGCCTTCCTGGCGCCGGCACGCGGGGCGCCGGCGGGTCGGTGCGTCCGGACTGAGCTTGCATGCAACGACAAGGGACTCCCCCGCTATTTCGTCGCGGCCCTCCCGCGGAAGTCCGGCTGGCGGTGCTGGCCGCGCTGGCCCTCGCGCTGCTGCTCGCCGATGCCAAGCTGCACGTGCTCGAGCCGGTGCGACGGGCCGTTTCCATCGGCCTCTACCCGTTCCAGCGCGCCGTGATGGCGCCGCGCGACGTGGTCGAGCAGTTCAATGAGTGGATCAATGCCGCCAGCCTGATCCGCAGCGAGAACGAAGCCTTGCAGCGCCAGCGCATAGAACTGGCGCAGGTCGCCACGCATGCCGCGCAGCTGGCCGCCGAGAACGCGCAGCTGCGGCGCCTGCTGGGCGTGGCCGACAACGCCGCCCAGCCGGCGGTGGCGGTCGAGGTGCTGTACGAGCCGCCCAATGCCTTCCAGCAGCGGCTGGTGTTCAACAAGGGCAGCCAGGCCGGCCTGGCGCCCGGCATGCCGGTGATCGACGAAGGCGGCGTGGTGGGCCAGATCGTGCGCGTCACGCCCCAGACGGCCGAGGCCGCGCTGGTCACCGACGAGCGCGTTTCCGTGCCGGTGCAGGTGCTGCGCAACGGCCTGCGCCTGATCGCCTTCGGCGGCGACACGCCGGGCAGCATGGAAGTGCGCTACCTGGCCGCCAATGCCGATATCCGCGAGGGCGACACCATCGTCACCAGCGGCGTGGGCGGATTGTTTCCCGCCGGATTGCCGGTGGCCACCGTGACCTCCGTGGAGCGTGACACGTCCTCGGGCTTCGCCCGGGCCCTGGCCGAGCCGCTGGCCCATCCGGAACGCTACCGGCACTTCCTGGTCCTGCTGGTGGACGTGGGCCAGGCCGAATCCAACCGCAAGGAGGCCGAAGCCGATGGAATCGCCGAATAGGCCTGTCCGGGCCGCGCGCCCGCTGGGCATGCCGAGCAACGTGCAGCCCGAGCGTCTGGGCCATCCCGCCAACGGCCTGATGATCTGGGGCTCGCTGCTCGGGGTATGGCTGCTGTCGCTGCTGCCGTGGCGGCAATGGCAGGCGGCGCCCGACGTGCTGCTCATGGTGATCGCGTTCTGGTGCGCCCACGAGCCGCGGCGCGTGGGCCTGGTGGCGGCCTTCGTCTTCGGCCTGCTGCTCGACGTGCACGATGCCGGCCTGCTCGGCGGCCACGCCCTGGCCTATACATTGACGGCGTACGGGTCTATCGTGCTGTATCGCCGGCTGCAACGCTTCGAGCTGTGGGGCCAGGCCATACACATGCTGCCCGTGTTCCTGGGCGCACAGCTGGTCACCCAGGTCATCCTGGCCTGGCTCGCGGGTCGGTGGCCAGGCTGGGACTGGGCGCTTGGCTCCCTGCTGACGGCGGCCACCTGGCCGCTGGTCGGCTGGGTGCTGCTGCTGCCGCAGCGGCACCTCGATGACGTGGAGTCATCCGCCGTCTGAGCGGGTCGTGGGATGTTCGAATTCAAGAAAACGGGACAGCAGCAGAAGCAGCGCTTTCGCCTGCGCGCCTGGGTGGGCGCGCTGGCCGCGTTCATCTGCTTCGGCGTGCTGGCAACCCGTTTCTGGTACCTCCAGGTCGAGCGCTATGAGGGCTTTTCGCAGCGCGCCGACCGCAACCGCATCGCCGTCGTGCCCATTCCGCCGCGCCGCGGCGAAATCCTCGACCGCAACGGCGAAGTGCTGGCGCGCAACTACCGCACCTATACGCTGGAGGTGGTGCCCGCGCACGTCGGCGACCTCGACGCGCTCTTCGACAGGCTGGCCCAGGTGGTGTATCTCAGCCCCAACGACCAGCGGCGTTTCCGCCGCCTGGTGGCCGAATCGGGCCGCTACGCCAGCCTGGTGCTGCGCAACAACCTGAACGACACCGAGGCGGCCTGGTTCGCCGCGCATGCGTTCCAGTTTCCGGGCGTGGAGCTGCGCGCCCGCTGGGTGCGCGAGTATCCGCAGGGCGCCACCGCTGCGCACGTGGTGGGCTACATCGGGCGGATCTCCGAAGGCGATCTCGATACGCTCGACAAGGAAGGCAAGCTCGGCAACTATCGCGGCACGGACTCCATCGGCAAGAAGGGCATCGAGAAGTCCTGGGAGGAGGCCCTGCACGGCCGCACCGGGATGCAGGAGGTCGAGGTCACGGCCGGCGGGCGGCCGGTACGCACGCTGCGGCGCATCGATCCCGTGCCGGGTTCCGACATCATGCTGTCGATCGACCTGGGCCTGCAGCGCATCGCCGAGGAAGCGTTCGAGGGCCGCCGCGGCGCGCTGGTCGCCATCGATCCCGACACGGGCGAGATCCTGGCCTTCGTGTCGCAGCCTTCGTTCGACCCCAACCTGTTCGTCGACGGCATCGACGTGGAAAGCTGGCGCCAGCTCAACGAGTCGCCCGACCACCCGCTGATCAACCGCCCGCTCTATGGCACGTATCCCATCGGTTCCACCTACAAGCCCTTCGTGGCGCTGGCGGCGCTGGAACTGGGCAAGCGCAGCGCCAACGAGCGCGTGCCCGATCCGGGCTATTACGAGTTCGGCGGGCAGCGCTTCCGCAATGCCGGCGGCGCGGCCTACGGCATGACCGACATGCACAAGGCCATCGTGGTGTCGTCCGACACCTATTTCTATTCGCTCGGACCCGAAATCGGCGTCAATGCGCTGCACGACTTCAGCAAGCAGTTCGGCTTCGGCCAGATCACCGGCATCGATCTCGAGGGGGAGAAGGCCGGCGTGCTGCCTTCCACGGAATGGAAGCGCAAGGCCTACAAGAATCGCGACCAGCAGCGCTGGTATGCCGGAGAAACGATCTCGGTGGCGGTGGGCCAGGGCTACAACGCGTTCACGCTGCTGCAGCTGGCGCAGGGCACGGCCACGCTGTCGAACAACGGGTTGTTCCGCAGGCCGCACCTGGTTCACGCCGTGCGCGACCCGCGCACCGGCAACGTCGAGCCCACGCTGTCCGCGCCCGACTACCAGATCCCGCTCAAGCAGGCCAACCTCGACGTCGTGAAGGCAGCCATGGCGGACGTGGTCCGGGTCGGCACGGCCCGGCGCGCCTTTGCCGACGCGCCATACCGGGCTGCCGGCAAGACCGGCACCGCCCAGGTGTACAGCCTGCGGGGGGGGCATTACCGCGCCAGCGAGGTCGCCGAACGCCTGCGTGACCATGCCCTGTTCATGGGTTTTGCGCCCGTGGAAAAGCCGCGCATCGCCGTGGCCCTCATCGTGGAGAATGCCGGGTGGGGCGCCAGCGCCGCTGCGCCGGTCGCCCGCAAGGTATTCGACTACTGGCTGGCGCGCCAGGAAGCGCCGCGCAGCGCCCGCGTCGCGCCGCCTGCGTCCGGGCCGGCCGACCCGGTGCCGGCCGACACCGCGCCGGCACCGTCGCTGGCTTCCGCCCGGCGCGGGGAGGAGACCCCATGAAGCGGCTCGGCGCCCTGCTGCTGCGCGTGTTCACGGCTTTCGACTGGCCGCTGCTCCTCATCCTGCTGTTGTTTGCGGGGCTGGGCCTGACGGTGATGCATTCCGCCGTGGGCAGCACCGACTGGCGCTTCGCCGACCAGGCGCGCAACTTCCTCATTGCCTTCTTCGCGATGTGGGCGGTGGCGCTGGCGCCGCCTGCGCTGCTGATGCGGCTGGCGCTGCCCTTCTACGTGCTGGGCATGGTGCTGCTGCTGGGGGTGGAGTTCTTCGGCGAGACGAGCAAGGGCGCCACGCGCTGGCTGGACCTCGGCGTGGTGCGCATCCAGCCCTCCGAGATGATGAAGATCGCCGTGCCCATGATGCTGGCCTGGTATTTCCAGCGCCACGAGGGCGAGGTGCGCATCCGCGACTTCTTCGTGGCCGCCGCCATGCTGGCCGGCCCCTTCGCCCTGATCGTGCTGCAGCCGGACCTGGGCACCGCGCTGCTGGTGTTCGGCGCGGGCTTCTGCGTCATCTACTTCGCCGGGCTGTCGTTCAAGCTGCTGGTGCCGGCGGTGCTGGCCGGCGTGATCGGCATCGGCACCCTGGTCTACTACGAGAACCACCTGTGCGAGCCCGGCGTCGACTGGGTGGTCCTGCACGACTATCAGAAGCACCGGGTGTGCACGCTGCTCAATCCCAGCTCGGATCCGCTGGGCAAGGGCTTCCATACCATCCAGTCCATGATCGCCGTGGGTTCGGGCGGGCTGTACGGCAAGGGCTACATGCAGGGCACGCAGACCCACCTGGACTTCATCCCCGAGCGCACCACCGACTTCGTCTTCGCGGTATATGCCGAGGAGTTCGGCCTGTACGGCGGCGTGGCGCTGCTGGTGCTGTACGGCCTGCTGATCGCCCGGGGGCTGGCCATCGCCACGGCGGCAGCCACGCAGTTCGGCCGCCTGCTGTCCGGGGCGCTGACCATGATGGTGTTCATCTACGTGTTCGTGAACATAGGGATGGTCACGGGCATCCTGCCCGTGGTGGGCGTGCCGCTGCCCTTCATGAGCTACGGCGGCACGGCCCTCTTCACCATGGGCATCGCCTGCGGCATCCTCATGAGCGTGAGCCGGCACCGCGGCGCCAAGACGTAGCGGCCGCAAGCCGGCAGGCGCCGGGCCGTTTTCAGCCCGGGGGCAGCGCGTCTTCCACGCCGAGCTCCTGCGCCAGTTTCTGCAGGCTCTGCCAGATGGCGTCGTCGAAGCTCAGGGTGCGGGCGTTGCGTTCGCGGTTGCGCGCCTCGTACTCGCCGGGATACTGCACGCCGTCCACGCCGGGCTGGGGCGGGCAGGCGTGCAGGTAGTCGATGAAGGCCGAGACCTCCTGGCTGCGCCAGTCGGTGTCGAAATAGCTGCGCGGATCCAGCACCAGCGCGAACATGTTGTTGGTGGCCACGCCGGAGCGCGGATTCGCCGGCTGGATGGTGCCCCCGCCCGACAGGACGCCGGCCAGCAGCTCGGCCACCAGCCCCATGGCGTAGCCCTTGTGCCCGCCGAAGGGCAGCAGCGCCCCGGGCGGATCGGCGAACAGCACGCCCGGGTCGGTGGTGGGCCGGCCCTGGGCGTCGATGAGCGAGCCTTCGGGGGCGGCCTCGCCGTTCGCCGCCAGCACCCGCGCCTTGTTCACGGCGATGGAACTGGTGGCCATGTCGACGAGGAAGGGCGGCCGCCCGCCCGACAGCGGGCCGGCGAAGCAGAGCGGATTGGTGGTGAGGCAGGCCCGGGCGCCGCCGTAGGGCGCGACCGTCGGCGTACGGTTGATCACGTTGGTGAATGCCAGCAGCACCAGGCCGGAATGGGCGGCCATCTCGCCGTAGTGGCCCATGCGCCCCAGGTGATGGCTGTGGCGCAGCGTGACGATGCACTGGCCGTGCTCGTGGGCGCGCGCGATGGCATGGAGCATCACCTCCTTGCCGACGTGCTGTCCGAAACCGTGGTGCCCGTCGAAGGACAGCAGCGGCCCGCGGTCGGCCACGCATTCGGCGCGGCCGTCGGCCTGCAGGTGGCCGCCTTGCAGCACGCGGCGGTAGCTGGGCAGGATGGACAGGCCATGGCTGGTGTAGCCAACCTGGTCGGACTCGACGAGGTGGTCGGCCACGTCCCGGGCGATGTCGGCCGGGACTTGCTGGGCCTCCAGGACGCGGCGGCCGAACTCGCGGGCTTGCGTGACGTCGATCTGCATGGCGGGGACTCCGGGTTACATCCAGCCCAGCCAGCGCCAATAGGTGGCGCTGAACAGCAGCATGAGCAGATAGCCGACGACGGTGATCACGATGCCGACCTTGGCGAACTGCTTGGCGTTGAAGGTTTCCGTGCCCAGGCAGACCATGTTCTGGGGGGCGTTGATCGGCAGGATGAAGCCGTAGCTCACCACGAAACCGAGCAGCATGGTCATGCCCAGCCGGTTGAAGTCGCCGGGCAGCGTCTGCAGCACCGAGATCAGGATGGGCAGCATGGCCGAGGTGAGCGCAGTGGCGCTGGCGAAGCCCAGGTGGATGAGGATCAGGAAGGCGCTGAGGATGGCGAAGATGCCCAGGGGGCCGACCTGGTCGAGCCCGGTGTGGGTGACGACCTGCGCGCCCAGCCATTGCCCCGCCTGGGTCGTGAGCAGGGCCGTGCCCAGGCTGATGCCGACGCCGAACACGATGACCGTGCCCCAGGGGATGCGCGACTGCACGTCCTTCCACGTCATCACGCCGAAGCGCGGCAGCAGCAGCAGGACCAGCCCGAAATAGGTGGTGGAGGTGGTGTCGAAGCGGTGCAGCTTGCCTTCGGTGGCCCAGCACAGCAGCAGCAGGATGGAGACGCCCATGAGCCGCTTCTGGGCGGGCGTCATGGGCCCGAGCTCGCGCAGCGAGGCCTCCACGGCTTCCTTGCCGCCGGCGATGTCGCTGCTTTCGGGCGGCAGCAGCTTGAGCACCACGGCGATGAGCACCAGCGACATCAGCACGGCCCACGGGGCGCCGGCGATGAGCCAGTCGGACCAGGCGACGCGCCCGCCCAGCATCTTGTCCATGAAACCCACGGTGAGCAGGTTCTGGGCGGCGGCGGTCTGGATGCCGACATTCCAGATGCTGGTGGCCTGCGCCACGACGATCATGAGGCCGGCGGCGATGTTGGAGCGCCTGGCCACGCCGAAGGCCGCGACCACGCCCATCATGATGGGAACCACCGCCGCGCTGCGGGCCGTGGCGCTGGGCACCACCAGGCTCAGCACGATGGTGACGGCAATGGCCCCCAGCAGCACGCGCCGGGTGCTGGTGCCCACGCGCGACAGCGTGACCAGCGCGATGCGCTTGTCCAGGCCGGTGTAGGTCATGGCGGCGGCGATGAACAGGGCGCCGGCCACCAGGGCCAGCGCCGAGTTCGCGAAGCCGGTGAGGGCCATGCTGATGGCGGCGGACGTGCCGTATGCCGTGGCGGGGTCCTTGATGGTGGGGGCGGTGCCCAGGAGGAAGGCCATCAGGGTGGTGATCATGATGGCGCTGGCCTCGTACGAGACCGCTTCGGTGATCCACACCACCACGGCGAACGCCAGGATGGCCAGCATGCGGTGGCCGGCGGGCGGCAGGTCGGCGGGCAGCGGCAGCAGCAGCACCAGGACCAGGGCGGCGAACCCCGCCACCAGGCCGATGGGAATCCTGGGCCGCGGCGTGGCGGGGGGGACTGCCGGTGCGGCGGCGGGCGCGTTCATGAAGGTCTCCGATGAGTCAACTTGCCTGGAACCAGTGTGACGGAAATGCGGAGCGACCCGTTTGATACGGATCAAGATGGCGCTGGATCGGGCTGGCCGTGCCCGTCGGATCGATTATGCTGCCCGGTTGTGCCCGGCGGCAAGGGCGATCTTCGGGGGGCGATCTTCGGGCTGCGGGCCTCAGCCCAGGGCCAGGCGCAACTGCTCGTCGAGGTGCAGCGTGGGCGCAATGCGCCAGCCGCTCTGCGCATAGCGCAGCCAGCGGCCCAGCACCAGGTGGGTGAGCAGGCTCGCATGGGCCGCCACGTTGGCCTCGGGCGGCAGCCTGCCGTCGGCCACGGCTACCCGCAGGCACTGCTTGAACGATGCCTCGATCCGCTCGTTGATGTGGTTGATGCGGTCCTGCAGGCGGTTGTCTTCGGTGACCAGGGCGTCGCCCGTGAGCACGCGCGTCATGCCGCGGTTCCGCTCCGAGAACGCCAGCAGCATGGCCGCCGTCTTGCGGGCCTGGGCCAGGCCGTCGGGCTCGGCTGCGGCGATCTGCTTGACCAGGGTGAAGATGCTGGTTTCGATGAATTCGATGAGGCCCTCGAACATCTGGGCCTTGCTGGCGAAGTGGCGGTACAGCGCCGCCTCGGATACCTGCATGCGCGCGGCCAGGGCGGAAGTGGTGACCCGCGACGCGTGCGGCTGCTCGAGCATCTCGGCGAGCGTCTGCAGGATCTGGTTTCTTCTTTCGCCGGGTTTACTTGCCATGGAAGCGCTGCCCGTCCTTTGCAGGCTGTCGGTGGATTGCGGAGACGACCGGCCTAGCCCCGCAGGGGACGTCGGCGCAGCAGCAGGTCTCTGACCGAGTTTACCCGCAAGTCGACGTACGCAGGCCGTTGGTACGCCCCGCGGGAGAACGGCGTGCCGGGGTGGTATACGTGCACGGTGCGCAGGCCCACCCGGCGCGCGCCGCGCAGGTTGGCCAGGGTGTCCTCGACCAGCACGGTGCGGGAAGCAGGCACGCCTTCGTGCGCCAGCACGTAGCGCAGCAGGGCCGGGGAGGGCTTGGGCCGGAATTCGCCGTGCAGGCGCATGTGTTCCAGGGCCCAGATGCTGTCGAACTGGCGCAGGATGCCCAGGTGGCGCAACACGGCGCGCGCATAGTGCTGCGGGGCGTTGGTGAGCAGCACCTTGCGGCCGGGCAGGTTGCGCAGGATGCGGGCCAGGCCGCGTTCGGCGCGCACCAGCGGCGCCACGTCGAAGTCGTGGCTGCGATGCAGGAAGGCGTTTGCATCCACGCCATGGTGCCGCACCAGGCCGATCACCGTGGCGCCGTAGCGCTGCCAGTATTGCTGGCGCAGCAGGCTGGCGGCGTCCAGGTCGAGGCCCAGCGCTTCCGCCACGGCGGCGGTCATGCCCGCGTCGATGCGCGGGAAGATGGCATGCGAGGTGTCGTGCAGGGTGTTGTCGAGGTCGAACAGCCACAGGCGCTGCGACACGCCCGTGGCCGCGCGCCGGGCGCGCCGCAGGCGCGACGCCGGCCGCAGCACGTACCGGCGGGCCTGCATCAGTGCGCGCTGATCATGGTGCCGACGCCCTGGTCGGTGAGGATTTCGAGCAGCAGGCAGTGCGGCACGCGGCCGTCGACGATGTGCACGGCGTTCACGCCGTTGCGGGCGGCGTCCAGCGAGGAGGAGATCTTGGGCAGCATGCCGCCCGAGATGGTGCCGTCGGCGAACAGTTCGTCGATGGTCTGCGCCGACAGGGTGCGCAGCAGCTGGCCGCTCTTGTCGAGCACGCCCGGGGTGTTGGTCATCATGAGCAGCTTCTCGGCGCCCAGCACCTCGGCCATCTTGCCGGCGACCACGTCGGCGTTGATGTTGTAGGCGGTGCCGTCCTCGCCGTAGCCGATGGGGGAGATCACCGGGATGAACTGGTCGTCCTGCAGCGCCTTGACCACAGCGGGCTCGACCCGGGTGATGTCGCCCACGAAGCCGATGTCCAGCGGCTCGGCGGGGTTCTCCTTGTTGGTCATGAGCTTCTTGTGCGCCTGGATCAGGCCGCCGTCCTTGCCGGTGAGGCCCACGGCCTTGCCGCCGACCTCGTTGATCATCATGACGATGTCCTGCTGGACCTGTCCGCCGAGCACCCATTCGACCACTTCCATGGTCTCGGCGTCGGTGACCCGCATGCCCTGCACGAACGAACCCTGCTTGCCGATCCGGCGCAGCGCGTCGTCGATCTGCGGACCGCCGCCGTGTACGACCACCGGGTTCAGGCCCACCAGCTTGAGCAGCACCACGTCATGGGCGAAGCTGCGCTGCAGCCGTTCTTCGGTCATGGCGTTGCCGCCGTACTTCACCACGATGGTCTTGCCATGGAATCGTCGGATGTACGGCAGCGCCTCGGACAGCACGGCGGCTTTGACGGCGGGAGACGATACGGCGGCAGGGTCGGGGGTGTCGGTCATGGCTGGATTGCGTACGGAAATGGGGGAACTGGAAAACCTCGAGAACGCCCGCGGCCACGCGCCCGGGCATGGTCGCCAAGCATACGGCAGATTGTAGACGCCGTGGCCGGCTTATGCCCGCCGCCCATGACCATATCACCGGTCGGATTGCTGGTTCCGGTACATTGACGGGGTTTTCGCAACGCCCGCCGGCCGACTGCGCCGGCGGGGCAGGTCCACATCCCATAACGAGAGGCAAACCATGCGTTTCAAATCCCTGCAATTCGTCTTCCTCGCGGCCGCCCTCGGGCTGTCGGCCGGCGCTGCCGCCGAGCGCCTGCGCATCGGCGCCACCCAGGTGCCGCATGCCGAGATCCTCGAAACGGTGAAGCCCGTGCTGGCCAAGCAGGGCGTGGAACTCGACATCAAGGTGTTCAGCGATTACGTCCAGCCCAACCTGCAGGTGGCCGACAAGGAACTGGACGCCAACTTCTTCCAGCACCAGCCCTACCTGGATACCTTCAACAAAGACCGCGGCACCAACCTGGTGTCGGCCGGCCTGGTGCACGTGGAGCCGTTCGGCGCCTACTCGCGGCGCATCAAGCAGGCCGGCGAGCTGCCGGAGGGCGCCACGGTGGCCATTCCCAACGATCCGTCCAACAGCGGCCGGGCCCTGCTGCTGCTGCAGAAGCAGGGGCTGATCAAGCTGGCGCAGGCCGGCAAGATCGACGCCACGCCGCTGGACATCGCCGAGAACCCGCGCAAGCTGAAATTCCGCGAGCTCGAGGCCGCCATGCTGCCGCGGGCCCTGGACGACGTGGACCTGGCGCTGATCAACACCAACTACGCGCTGGAGGCCGGCCTGGTGCCCACGCGCGACGCGCTGTTCATCGAAGGTTCGGACTCGCCCTATGCCAATCTGGTGGCCACGCTGCCGGAGAAGAAGGACGCACCCGCGGTGCGCAAGCTGATGGACGCGCTGCACTCCGACGCGGTGAAGCAGTTCATCCTGGAGAAGTACAAGGGAGCGGTGGTGCCGGCGTTCTGAGCACCGGCACGGCGCGGCGCCGGCGCGCTCAGCCGGCGGCCAGCGCCTTTTCGACGGAGGCCTGGAACTCGGCCTTGTCGTACTCGCCCAGGTAGCGCTTGATTATGCGCCCCTGCTTGTCGATCAGGAAGGCGGTGGGGGTGAGGCGCACGTTGCCGAAGGCCTCGGCCAGCTTGCCCTGGGTGTCGAGCGCCACGGGGAAGGGCAGCTTGCGGGTCTGGGCGAAGTTCAGCACGTAGTTCGGCGGGTCGTACGACATGGCCACGGCCACGGTTTCGTAACCCCGCGGGGCGTAATGCTCGTAGGCGGCCATGGTGTCGGGCATCTGCTTGACGCAGGTGACGCAGCTGGTGGCCCAGAACTTCACCAGCACGACCTTGCCGCGCAGGTCCTGCATGCCGATGGTCTTGCCCTCCAGCGTGGTGAAGCTCACGTCGGGGGCGGTGGGGGCGGGGCGCCACACGAACCAGCCGGCAATGCCGGCGGCGGCCACGATGACGAGTGCGAGGACGAGCTTCTTCATTTGATCGGCATGGCCTGGATGCCGGTGTCGCCCGACTCCGGCGTGGTGGACTCGATGGGCACGGGGGCCGACGAGGAACCGCCGGACGGGGGCGTGCTGCTGCTGCTCTGGCCGGAGAGGCGCAATGCCTCCTCGCGGCTGATGATGTCGAATACCTTGACCACCTTGGTGACGCCGCTGACCCCGGCGGCTGCATTGGCTGCGTAGTCGCTCTCGGCCTGCGTGACCTTGCCCATCAGGTAGACCACGCCGCGCTCGGTGGTGACCGTGATCGTGCCCGAGGGTACGTATTGCGCGTTCACCAGCGCCGTGCGCACCTTGGAGCTGATCCAGGAATCGTTGCTGCGGGTGGAGAACGGCGCGGCCGGCCCGACGTTGAGCTGGTTGACCACCGACTTGACCTTCTCGACGCCCTTGGCAATGGCCTCGGCCTGCGCGCGCGCCTCCTGCGTGGGCACGTCGCCCGTGAGCAGCACCCGGCCTTCGTACACCGTGGCCGCGACGCGGGCCTGGTTGCCCAGCTTCTGGGCGGCCTGGCTTTCGATCTTGTAGGTGAGGTTCTTGTCGTCCAGCTGCGTGCCCGAGCTGCGCCGGTCGGTGACCACCACGGCCGTGGTGGCGGCCGCGCCGCCGATGACCAGGGGCGCGCACGCCGTGAGCAGGCCGCCCGTGCCGCTGAGGGCCAGGGCCAGCACGATCGGGCGTGCAGCGTTTCGGGCGTCGATCATCATTCGGTATCTCCTAGGAGTAGGGCATCTATGCCATCGCACAGTGCATGCAGCAGCAGGATGTGGACTTCCTGGATGCGCATGGTGCGGTCGTGCGGCACGCAGAGATGGACGTCCTGCGGCCGGATCAGTTCCCCCATGACGCCGCCGCCCTTGCCGGTGAGGGCGATGACGTGCATGTCGCGGTCGTGGGCGGCCTGCATGGCCCGCACCACGTTGGGCGAGTTGCCGCTGGTCGAGATGGCGACCAGGATGTCGCCAGGCTGGCCCAGCGCGTTGACCTGGCGCTCGAAGACCTCGTCGTAGCCGTAGTCGTTGCCCACGGCGGTGAGGATGGAGGTGTCGGTGTTCAGGGCGATGCCCGCCAGCGGCAGGCGTTCGCGTTCGAAGCGGCCCACCAGCTCGGCGATGAAATGCTGCGCGTCGGCGGCCGAGCCGCCGTTGCCGCAGGCCAGGATCTTGCCGTTGTTGGCCAGCGCGGCGAACAGGAGATCCACCGCGGCGGCGAGCGGAGCGGACAGCGCAGTGCTGCTTTCTTCGAATAGGCCGATCGCGGCGCGGAAGTGCGCGGCCATGCGCGAGGTCATTTCCATGGCCGGCATTATCTCACGCAGCGGATTTCATGCCCGGGCATCGTCGGCTTCGAAGGCATTCTTCAGCCATTGGGCGCGGCCGCCCTCGAACAGCACGGCATCGAAGCGCACGGGCGGAGGCCTGCCCGCCCAGTGCAGCGCCGCGAGCCGCGGCAGCAGCAGGGCGGCCGCCCGCGCCAGCCTGGCCTGCTTGGCCCGGTCTATGCTGGCGGCCGCGCCGCCATAGCGCCCGCCGGCGCGCGAGCGCACTTCCACCAGCACCAGGGCCGGCCCGTCGCGCAGCGCCAGGTCGATCTCGCCGGCGCGCGTGCGCAGGTTGCGGGCCAGCGGCACCAGCCCCCGCGACTGCAGCAGCGCCAGGGCTTCGTCCTCGTAGTCGCAGCCGCGGCGCTGGGTGGGCGACAGCCGGGGCGGATCGGCCGCCGGGCGGACGCGCGGGGCGGTGCGCCGGCGGCGCTTGCGCAGGCGCCGCTGGGCCGCCTCGGCCAGGGCCAGGGCAAGCGCGAAAGACGGGTCTGGGTCGGGCATGGGCAGGGCGGGAACGGAACGGCCAGCGGCTACACTGGCATGGTTTTCACCGTTGTAATGCCTGCCATGCATGAAGATGTCCCTTCCTCCCGCGCAGAGGGCTGGCGCCGCGTCGCCGAGCGGGTGGCCGCCCAGCACTGGCCCCGCGCCGTGCTCTACGTGGTGGCCACGCCCATAGGCAATCTGGGCGACCTCGGCCTGCGCGCCTGGCAGGTCCTGTCGCGGGTGGACGTCATCGCGGCCGAGGACACCCGGGCCACGCGCACGCTGCTCGAGGCCTGGGGCATCGGTACGCCCCTCATGGCGGCCCACCGCCACAACGAAGCCGCGGCGGCCCAGGCCATCTGCGAACGCCTGGCCCAGGGCCAGTGCGTGGCCCTGGTGTCCGACGCGGGGGCGCCGGCCGTGAGCGATCCCGGCGCCCGGGTGGTGCGGGCCGTGCGCGACGCAGGCCATGCCGTGGTGCCCATCCCCGGCCCCAGTGCCGTCATTGCGGCGCTCATGGGCAGCGGCGTCACGTCCGACGAGAATCCCGCCTACGCCTTCGCCGGCTTCCCGCCGTCCAAGGCGGCGGCGCGCCAGCGCTGGCTGCGGCAATGGTGCGCGCTGCCCGCCCCCGTGCTGATGTTCGAGGCGCCGCACCGCGTGGCCGCGACCGTGGCCGACCTCGCCGCCGTCTGCGGCCCCGCGCGCATGCTGACGCTGGCGCGCGAGCTCACCAAGCGCTTCGAGCAGATCGTCACGCTGCCCGCCGGCCGGGCCCGGGCGTGGCTGGACGAGGATCCGCACCGCTCGCAGGGCGAGTTCGTGCTGATCGTGCATGAGGCGCCAGCGCCGGCCGGCGAGCCGGACGAGGCTGCCGACGCCGGCGCCGACCTGCTGCTCGACGCGCTGCTGGAAAGCATGTCGGTGCGCGATGCTGCCCGCGTCGCGGCCCGGGTCACCGGCCAGCCGCGCGACCGCCTCTACAACCGCGCCCTGGCGCGCCGGGCCGCCGCCGGGGGTGAGGAATGACCGCGCAGCGCCGGCCCGAAGCAGACATGCTGCGCGCCTTTGCAGCCTCCGCGGCCCCGCCCGCGTACCGGGACGTGCCCACCCCGCTGGGCCCCATGCGGCTGGCGGCGCTCGACGACGCGCTGTGCGGCGCGTGGTTCCTGGACCAGGCCGACCTGCCCGCGCCGCAAGGGTGGCGCGCGGTGCCCGTGCCGGTGCTGCGACAGGCCGAAGCGGAACTGCAGGCATGGTTCGATGGCGGGCGCAGGCACTTCGACGTGCCGTTGAAGCCCCGCGGCACGGCTTTCCAGGTGCAGGTATGGGCAGCACTGTGCGAACTTCCGTTCGGCGCCACCGCCAGCTACGGCGAACTGGCGCGGCGCATCGGCCGGCCCAGGGCCGTGCGGGCAGTGGGCGGCGCCGCGGGGCGCAATCCGATCTCGCTGTTCATCCCCTGCCACCGCATCGTGGGGCACGACACCTCGCTCACCGGATTCGGTGGCGGCCTGCCGCGCAAGCACGCGCTGCTGGCGCACGAAGGACACCGCTACGCCGGCCCGGCGGCGCGCGCCCGGCGCACCGGCAGCGGCCAGCTGGCGCTGCCCTGGTAGGCCCAAGGGCCAGCGTCAGCGGGTGGTGAGGCTGGGCAGGATGCCGGTGCGGTCGGAGACGGCCTGCACCGCGCCCATGGCCGATTCCCGGCTGGCGTAGGGTCCGATCTTCACGCGATACAGGCGGTCGCCCCGCTCGATCACCGCGGGCGGCAGCCCGTCCGCGCCGTTGAGGCGGGCATTGACCTGGCTGGCCAGTTCCTGCGCGTTGGCCTGCTGGCTGAATGCGCCCATCTGCAGGTAGACCTTCGTGCCGGCGTCCGCCGCCATGGAGCCGGCCGAGGCGGCCGGGGCCGTTGCGGTAACGGCGGCCGGCGCTTCGGCGCCGCCTTCCTGTACCGCGGGCATGGCCATGGCCTGCAGGCTGGCGGGGCCGGGATCGTTTGCGGCGGCAGCCTGGGTCTGGGAGGCCATGGCCCGGATCTCCTCGGGCGTGATGCGTTCCACCACGACGGGGCCGCTGCCCCGGGCGACCAGGCCCAGCCGGTGCGCGGCCGTGTACGAGAGGTCGATGATGCGCTTGCCGTGGAAGGGGCCGCGGTCGTTGACGCGCACGATGACGCTGCGGCCATTGACCTTGCTGGTGACCCGGGCGTAGCTGGGTATGGGCAGCGTGGGATGGGCCGCCGTCATGGCGTACATGTCGTAGGTCTCGCCGTTGGACGTGCTGTTGCCGTGGAACTTCTTGCCGTACCACGAGGCGAGACCTTCCTGGCGGAAAGGTTTCTCGGCGGTCTGGGGCACGTAGCGCTTGCCGAAGATCACGTAGGGCTGGTTGGCGCCGGTGGCCAGCGGTTCGATGCGCGGTATGGCGTCAGGGGTGGCATCCAGGTCGGGCGGCGGATCGATGCCGGGGCCGTCATCCTGGTAGTAGCCGCCGGGCTTTACGCTGGCGGTTTTTTTCGGGGAGGTGGAGCAGCCCGCCACGAGGGTGGCGATGCAGAAGGCGATGAGGAGGTACGGGAAACGGGCAATTCTCATGTGGCATGTGCCTCCGCCGGCGCGGGCTGGGTTCGGTGGCGCACGAGCAGGGGACGATGGCTGGCGAAGCGGCGCGCCAGCTGCTCGACCACATACACGGAGCGGTGCTGGCCGCCCGTGCAGCCCACCGCCACGGTGAGGTAGCTGCGGGTGTCCTGGGTATAGGCAGGGAGCCACCGGCTGATGAAGCCGGCAATGTCGTCGATCATCTGGCCTACCGCATCGAACCCGGCCAGCCAGTCGGCCACCGGCTGGTCGCGCCCGGTGAGCGGACGCAGCGTGCGGTCGTAGTAGGGGTTCGGCAGGCAGCGCACGTCGAACACGAGGTCGGCGCTGTTGGGCACGCCGCGCTTGTAGGCGAACGATTCGAAGGTGAGCACCAGGGGCGCGCGGTCGGCCTGGATCAGGTCGCGGATCCAGGCCCGCAATTGGCCGGGCGTGAGATTCGACGTGTCGATGACGTGAGCCTGGTCGCGCAGCGGCGCCAGCATTTCGCGTTCGAGGTCGATGCACTCGGTGAGCGAGGGGCTGTGTCCGCCGCGGGCGGCGCGGTCGGTGAGCGGATGGCGGCGGCGCGATTCGGAATAGCGCTGCACCAGGGTGTCGGTGTCTGCGTCGAGGAACACCACGCGCAGGCTGACTTCCATGTCGCGCAGCGTGGCGAGTACGTCGGGCAGGTCGGCCAGCGCGCCGGGCGAGCGCACGTCGATGGCGATGGCGATGCGGTCCATGACGTCGCGGCGCGCGTCTTCGATGAACTCGCCGAGGAAGCGCACCGGTAGATTATCGATACATGTGTAACCGGTATCTTCCAGTGTACGCAGGGCGACCGATTTGCCCGAGCCGGAAATCCCGGTGATTAGGACGACGCTCAACATGGGCATGATTGTGGCATGGTTTATGCTGTCGTTGGACGGCGGACTCCCGGGCGGGCCGCCGGCCCCTCCCGACAGCCCGACGCCGGACCGACCCCGATGGTAGCCTCGTCGTTGCGCATAAGTATGTCAGCCGTGGTGCTCGCGCTGGTGGCGGAAGCCGGCGCGTGGGCGCAGGACGCCGGCAGGCTGCGCCCGGGCACGATGGAAGCGCGCGTGGCCGCCTGTACGACCTGCCATGGCGCGCAGGGGCGCGCCGGGCCCGACGGCTATTATCCCCGGCTGGCCGGCAAGCCCCAGGGATACCTGTATCACCAGTTGCTCAATTTCCGCGACGGGCGCCGCCGCTATCCTCCCATGCAACGCCTGCTGGCCGGCCTTCCCGATGCCTACCTGGCGGAGATGGCGGGCCATTTCGCTGCCCAGCAGGCCGGCTATCCGCCCCCGGCAGCCGGTGGGGCGGCCCCGGATGCGCTGGCGCGCGGCCGGCAGCTGGTGTTCGAGGGGGATGCCGCGCGAGGCCTGCCGGCCTGCGCCGCCTGTCACGGCGCCGTCCTGGGCGGACGCCTGCCCGCCATCCCGGGTCTGCTCGGCCTGTCGCGCGATTATCTGGCAGCCCAGGTCGGCAGCTGGCGCACCGGCCTGCGGCGCGCCGCCGAACCTGACTGCATGGCCGACGTGGCGCGCGCCCTGACGCCCGAGGACGTCGCGGCCCTGTCTGCCTGGCTGGCGGCCCAGCCCGTGCCGGAGGGCTATGCGGCCGATCCCGTTTCCGACGCGCCTCTGCCGCGCGCATGCGGCAGCCAGGGGTCGCATGCCGCCCCCGCCACCCCGCACGGCGGAGCCGCGCAATGACGCCAACCGCGCGCCGCTTCGGCTACCTTTGCGCGGGCCTGGCCGTCCTGGTGCTGGCCGCGCTGGGCCTGCTGTATGCCATGGGCACGCGCAGCGAGGCCCCGCCGCCGCCTGCCGGCGGCGGCGACCCCGCCCAGCGCATCGAGCGCGGCCGCTATCTGGCGCGGCTGGGCAATTGCGCGGCCTGCCACACCGCCCAGGGGGGCATCCCTTATGCCGGCGGGACGCCCATCCCCACGCCGTTCGGCACGCTGTACGGACCGAACATCACGCCGGACCGCGACACGGGCATCGGCGCCTGGACGGCCGAGGACTTCTGGCATGCGCTGCACAATGGCCAGCGGCCGGACGGCACGCTGCTCTATCCCGCCTTCCCCTATACCGAGTACACCCGGCTGACGCGCGCCGACACCGATGCCCTGTATGCCTATCTGCGCAGCCTGCAGCCGGTGCGCCAGCCCAGCCGGCCGCACGCGCTGGCGGCCCCGTACGACCGGCGCATCCTGCTGGCTGCCTGGCGCGCCCTGTACTTCAGCCCCGGCGTCGCCGTGCCGCGCGCCGACCGGCCGCAGGCATGGAACCGTGGCCGCTACCTCGTGGAGGGACTGGGCCATTGCGCCGCCTGCCATGCGCCGCGCAACCGGCTGGGGGCCACGCAGCAGCGCGAGCAGCTGCCGGGCGGGGTGATCGCAGGCCTGGGCTGGTATGCCCCGTCACTGGGCGGGGACCTGGATTCCGGGCTGGGCCGCTGGAGCGAGCAGGACATCGCCGCGCTGCTGCAGACCGGGTTGTCGCGCCATGCCGCCGCCAGCGGTCCCATGGCGGAGGTGGTGCGGGGCAGCACCCAATATCTCACGGACGACGACGCCCGGGCCATCGGCGTCTACCTGAAATCGCTGCCGGCCACGCCTGCGCCGCCGCCGGCCGGACCCGTGCCGGACGCGGCCATGCAGATCGGCCGGAAGCTGTATGGCCAGCATTGCGTCCAGTGCCACGGGGAGTCGGGGGAGGGCGCGGGCACCGACTGGCCGGCGCTGGCCGGCAATCCCGGCGTGACCGCGCCGTCGGCGCTGAACGTGATCCGCATGGTGCTCGAAGGCGGGTATGCCCCGGCCACGGCGGCCAATCCGCGGCCCCACGGCATGCCGCCGTTCGGCCAGGTGCTCAATGACAACGACGTGGCGATGCTCGCCACCTATGTGCGCAACCAGTGGGGCAACCGCGCCGGACCGGTGCAGCCGCTGGAGGTCAAGCGCGCCCGGGATTACGCCGCCCGGTGATGCCGGCCCGCCGGGCGGGCCGGCGTCATTTGTTGCTGCTCTGCAGGATCGCCATGGCCTGGCGTTCCATGAATTCGCCCAGCGTGTCGATGCCGCGCAGCTTGAGGATGGTATTGCGCACCGCGGCCTCGACCAGCACGGCCAGGTTGCGCCCGGCCGCCACCTGCAGCATGACCTTGCGCACCGGCAGGCCCAGCATGTCCTGGGTGATGTCCTGGAGCGGCAGGCGTTCGAACTTGTCTTGTGCGCTGGCGCGCACCAGGTGCACGATGAGCTTCAGGCGCATCTTGCGGCGCACGGAGGTCTCGCCGAAGATGGTGCGGATGTCGAGCAGGCCCAGGCCGCGCACTTCCAGCAGGTTCTGCAGCAGCTGGGGGCAGTGGCCCTCGATCACATTGGGAGCCGTGCGCGAGAATTCCACGGCATCGTCGGCCACCAGGCCGTGGCCGCGCGAGATCAGCTCCAGCGCGAGCTCGCTCTTGCCGAGCCCGGATTCGCCGGTGATCAGCACGCCCAACCCCAGCACGTCCATGAACACGCCGTGCACCGTGGTGGTGGGCGCCAGCTTCTTGCCCAGGTAGATGCGCAGCAGGTCGATCAGCTGGGCCGCGGCCACGGGAGTAGACAGCAGCGGCACCTGGTGCTGCTCGCACTGGTCGATGAGGTCCTGGGGCGGGGAAAGCCCGTCGGCCAGCAGGATGGCCGGGACGCCGCCGATCAGCAGCTCGTCCATGTGGTGCATGCGGCGGCGCAGGTCGAAGCGGGTGTAATAGGCCAGTTCTTCCTGGCCGAACACCTGCACGCGCGAGGGGTGGATGAGGTTCAGGTGGCCGACGAGGTCGGCGGCAGCCATGCCGTCGTCAGGAATGGCGCGGTCGGCCGCATTCTGGCCGGCAATCCACGTGAACGGTATCTTGTCGGCATTGTCGTCGACCAGTTCCTGGACGGTGAGCATGGCGGTGTCAGAGCTCTCCGGTTGTGAGCAGCCGGTGCACGCGGGCCGGATCCGGCTCCGTGGCCAGGGCATCGCGCAGCGGCTTGTTGGACATCAGCTGGGCGAGTTCGGCCAGGATGTCCAGGTGCTGCTGCGTGGCGGCTTCGGGCACCAGCAGACAGAGCAGCATGGATACCGGCTGGCCGTCGGGCGCGTCGAAGGGAATGGGCTGGGCCAGCCGGACGAACGCGGCCAGCGCCTGGTCCAGGCCCTTGACGCGGCCGTGCGGCACGGCCACGCCCTGGCCCAGGGCGGTGGAGCCCAGGCGTTCGCGGGCGAACAGGCTGTCGAAGACGATCGAACGGGCCAGGCCGTGATGGTTTTCGAAGAGCAGGCCGGCTTGTTCGAATGCCCGCTTCTTGCTGGTGGCCAGCATGTCGAGCACGACGTTGCCGGCGGGGAGGATGCGCGACAAATGATTCATGCGACGGATTATAGGTTTTTATGCCGCAGCGCAAAAAAAGCCCGGCGACCCCGGCCCGGCCCACGGTTTTGCGGCAGCCCGGCAGGGAGCGCCCGTCTCTCTGCGGGCCAAGCCCCAGAGCATAGCCGCAGCAGGGCAGCGCTGTGAAGAGCGGGACGGAATCGTGCCGGCATCGGTGGAAAACAGGGGGAGGGGCGATGCCGATGTCCCGGCGGCAGGTGCGTGCGGGACATCGGTACGGACGACCGCTGGGCGGTCAGGGACGCGGCCCGCATGGCGGGCGCGCAAGGCAGGGGCTCACGCTTGCTGCGCCTGGGCAGCGGCTTGCCGTTTCACGGGTTCGGCAGCGTGGTTCTGGACCTTGTCTTTGTGCTTGAGTACCTGGCGGTCGACCTTGTCGGCCAGCAGGTCGATGGCGGCGTACAGATTCTCGTCCACGGCTTCGCAGTGGATGTCCTTGCCACGCAGATGCATGGTGATCTCGGCTCTGTGCCGCAGGGGCTCTACTGAGAGCATGACCTGGGTATCGATGACGTGATCGAAATGTCGCAGCACTCGCGCCAGTTTGTTCATGACATATTCCCGGATGGCCGGGGTGACGTCGAGATGACGACCGCAGATGCTCAGGTTCATAGCGTGCTCTCCTTCTGGAAAAGAGAAAATTTGCGCAGGATGCGCGGGGAAGGTTGGTGTGGCGGGACTCCTCTGCTCAGGGTTTTGCGGGGTATTCAAGTACTAGTGTATAGACTCCTGCGGCCAACACAAGTTGCGCGGTCCCGGTATGCCGGGCCGCGCAGGGGCTGGGAGGATAGGGGTCTTCCCGGGCCTGGCAGGCCCGGCCGGATTACATCTTGAAGTGTTCGCCGAGGTACACCCGGCGCACCGCCGGATCGCCCACGATCTCGTCGGGATGGCCGTCGGTGAGCACCTTGCCTTCGCTGATGATGTAGGCGCGGTCGCAGATGCCGAGCGTCTCGCGCACGTTGTGGTCGGTGATGAGCACGCCGATGCCGCGGCCCTTGAGAAAGCGCACGATGCGCTGGATCTCGATCACGGCGATGGGGTCCACGCCTGCGAAGGGTTCGTCGAGCAGGATGAAGCGCGGCCGCGTGGCCAGGGCGCGGGCGATCTCGACGCGGCGGCGCTCGCCGCCCGACAGCGAGATGGCCGCATTGCCGCGGATGTGGCCGATCTGCAGTTCGTCGAGCAGCGTTTCCAGTTCTTCCTGGATGCGGGTCGAGCCCAGCGGCCGTCCGGCGGGATCGAGCTGCAGCTCGAGCACGGCGCGGATGTTCTGCTCGACCGTGAGGCGGCGGAACACCGAGGCGTCTTGAGGCAGGTACGACAGGCCCATGCGCGCGCGCTTGTGGATCGGCATGGCAGTGATGGCGTTGCCGTCGATCTCGATGCGGCCGGCATCGGCCGGCACCAGCCCCACGATCATGTAGAAACTGGTGGTCTTGCCGGCGCCGTTGGGACCCAGCAGGCCGACGACTTCGCCGCTGACCACGGAAAGCGATACGTCCTGCACGACGGCGCGGCCGTTGTAGCTCTTGCGCAGGCCGACCGCGCGCAGGCTACCCTGCTTGGCGGCGCCCGTGGCGCCGGCGATGGTGGACGAGGTGCTGGGACTCATCAATTGCCCTTCTTGCCCGACTGCGCGCTGCGGCAGGCGGCGATGGCGGCATCGGTCTTGGCGCGCGGTTCGGCCACGGAGCGCACGCGGCCTCCGGCAGCGGCAGACTGCGGGCCGCCCTGCGCCTCGTAGACGCCGGTCTTTTCGTTGTAGCGCACGCGCTGGCCGCGGATGGTGTCGAACGGCTTGCCGCAGACGTAGCGGGTGACGATGGCCTGGCCGATGAGGTCGAACTGGCTCTTGCTGCTGTCGTACTCGGCGCGCAGGCCCTTGCCCTCGATCACTTCGAAGGTGGCCGGCCGTTCCTGGCGGATCGTGACCACCTTGCCCTTGTCGGCCGTGGCGGTTCCGTACTGGTTGCCGGCCTTGTCTTCGTGCACCTCGAGCTGGTCGGAGGTGAGCTTCATGAGGCCGCGGGTGAGCACCACATTGCCCGTGAACACGCTCTTGCGGTTGATGTCGTCGTAGTGCAGGGTGTCGGACAGGATCAGCGTGCTGGGCTCTTCGGCCGGCGCGTCGCTGCCGCCCTGGCCTTGCGCCAGGGCTTGGCCGCAGGCGGCCGCCAGGATCAGGGTGCCCAGCACGCGCGCCGTGGCGAGGACGGTCGGATGTGTCATGGTTGGTTCTGGTTGGTGTTCGCGGGCGGGGCGGTCTCTTCGCGGTCGCGCCTCGTCCGTTCGTTCCCGGCGATCTCGACGTCGGTGGACGCCGATACCCGCAGCTGCCGGGTCTTGTTGTCGTAGTGCATGCCCGTGCCGTTCATGCGTGAACTGCCTTTTACCACCTGGGCGGGCAGATCGGTGTAGACCACGTCGTCGTCGGGCAGGATGATGAGCTGCTGGCTGCGCACGTCGAGCGCGTCGTTGTTGGCGTCGGCCTGGCGGTGCACGTGCGCGTCGCCGTTCATCAGGATGCGCTTGCCGCCCTTTTCCATGATGGCCGTGCGCGACACGCCGATGGTGATGGGGTTGCCTTCCTGCTGCCCGACGGCACGCGGCGACGTGACGTGATAGGAGTCATCGTCGGGAAAGTGCTCGGCGTACTCGCCTTCGAGGCGGTTGATCGGCTTGCCGGCCGCGTCGGTGCGCAGCATGACGAAGTCGCGCGCCCACGAGTCCATTTCGTGCGTGAGCCGGCGCGGCGGATCCACCGGGATCGCGCGGCGCGCGTAGTCGGCCGCCCACCACGTGCCCAGCACCAGGGCGCAGAGCAGGAAGAGGGCGATGAGGGAGGGGAAGCGCTCTTTCATGCAGGGAGTTTATTGGATGGCGCCGCGGCTAAACAGCGTGGGCGTCGCGAGGAACGCGCCGAGCCGGCCCCGCGCCGCCAGCAGCAGGTCGCAGCATTCGCGCACGGCGCCGCTGCCGCCCGGCAGGCCGGACACCCAGTGCGCCGCCTGCGACACGTAGCCCGGCGCATTCGGCACGCTGGCGGCGAAGCCGGCACGCTGCATGGCCTGCAGGTCGATGATGTCATCGCCCATGTAGCCGGTTTCAGTGAGTTGGATGCCCAGGCGCTGCGCAAGTTCAGTCAGCGCGGAGGCCTTGTCGCGCACGCCCTGCTGCACCAGCGCCACCCCGAGTTCGGCCGCGCGGCGGTCGACCACCGGCCCCGAGCGGCCCGTGATCAGCGCCACCTGCACGCCGCCCTCCATGAGCAGCCGCAGGCCATGGCCGTCGAGGGCGTGGAAGCGCTTGAAGACTTCGCCGTTCTCGCCGTAGTAGAGGCTGCCGTCGGTGAGCACGCCGTCGACGTCGAACACCATCAGGCGCACGGCGGCGGCGCGCTCGCGCACGGCGGGGGAGATGCGCGCCAGCACGAGCGCTTCGGCGGGATGGGTGGCGGAGGGAGCTGTCGTCATTGTGGGAGAACGCCCTAGACCACCTTGGCGGCCATCAGGTCATGAGTGTGCAGGGCGCCCACCAGGCGGCCGTCGGTGCCGACGACCAGCATCTGGTTGAGGCGGGATTCGTCCATCTGCAGGGCGGCATCGGCCGCCAGCGCATCGGGGCCTATGGTACGCGGCGAGCGCGTCATGCCGTGCTGCACCTGCAGGCCGCGGACGTCGCCGTGGCGCTCGATGAGCCGGCGCAGGTCGCCGTCGGTGAAGATCCCCACGGGGCGGCCGTCTGCGTCGACCACGGCCGTCATGCCCATGCCCTTGGACGACATTTCCTCGAGGGCGCGGAACAGCGGGGCATCCTCGGGCACCGTGGGCAGGGCCGCGCCCTGCCGCATGACGTCGCGCACGTGGGTGAGCAGCCGGCGGCCCAGCGCGCCGCCGGGATGCGAGCGGGCGAAGTCGTCGGTGCCGAAGCCGCGCGCCTCCAGGCAGGCCACCGCCAGGGCGTCGCCCAGGGCCAGCGCGGCCGTGGTGCTGGCGGTGGGCGCCAGGTTCAGCGGGCAGGCTTCCTGGGCCACGCTGGCGTCGAGGTGCACGTCGGCCAGCCGGGCGAGCTCGGATTCAGGGTTGCCCGTGATGGCCACCAGCCGCGCGCCCATGCGGCGGGCCACCGGCAGGATGGTGATCAGTTCCTGGCCGGCGCCGGAGTACGACAGGGCGATCAGCACGTCGTCGGACGTGATCATGCCGAGGTCGCCGTGCACCGCCTCGGCGGCGTGCACGAAGAACGCCGGCGTGCCGGTGGAGGCCAGCGTGGAGGCGATCTTGCGGGCGATGTGCCCGGTCTTGCCTATGCCGCTCACGACGACGCGCCCGCGGCATGCCAGCAGCATCTCGACGACGCGCACGAAGCTGTCGTCCAGCCGTGCGGAGAGATCGTGGATGGCCTGTGCTTCAGTCTGTAGTGTGCGCCGTGCCGACGCGATCGCGTCCCCGGACACAGGGAGGGTGGGATGGGTCATGGCCGGATTTTAATCGTACTGGCGCCGGTTGCCCGGGAAGGGCCCCTATGGCATTCTGGCGGCCTCGGCGGCGCACCGGCGCCGCGCGTCCGGGCCCGCTGCGGGCCGTTCAACGCCTTGCTCCCTGGCTCGTTTCCATCATGTCTTCGTTTCCTGCTCCCGTGCTCGGCACGCCGCTCTCTCCTTCCGCCACCCGCGTCATGCTGCTCGGCTCGGGCGAACTCGGCAAGGAAGTCATCATCGCACTGCAGCGCCTGGGCGCGGAAGTCATTGCCGTAGACCGCTATGCCGATGCGCCGGGCCACCAGGTGGCCCACCGGGCCCACGTGGTCTCCATGACCGATCCCGAGGCGCTGCGGCGCGTCATCGAGCAGGAGCGCCCGCACATCATCGTGCCCGAGATCGAGGCCATCGCCACCGACCTCCTGGTCGAGCTCGAGGCCGCCGGCGCGGCACGGGTAACGCCCACGGCCCGCGCGGCGCAGCTCACCATGAACCGCGAGGGCATACGCCGCCTGGCAGCCGAGACCCTGGGCCTGCCCACCTCGCCGTATCGCTTCGTCGATTCCGAGGAAGCGCTGCGCGCCGCCATCGACGACGGCATAGGCTATCCCTGCGTGATCAAGCCCGTGATGTCCTCTTCCGGCAAGGGCCAGTCCGTCATACGCGACGCCGGCGGCGTGGCCGAGGCCTGGCGCTACGCGCAGGAGGGCGGGCGGGTCGGCGGCGGACGGGCCATCGTCGAGGGCTTCATCCGCTTCGACTACGAGATCACGCTGCTCACCGTGCGGGCCCGCGGGGCCGGCGGCGAGATCGAGACGCGCTTCTGCGAGCCCATCGGGCACAGGCAGGTCGACGGCGACTACGTCGAGAGCTGGCAGCCGCACCCCATGTCGCCCGTCGCGCTGGCGCGCGCGCGCGACGTCGCCCTGGCCGTCACCTCCGAGCTGGGCGGCCTGGGCATCTTCGGCGTGGAGCTTTTCGTGGCCGGGGACGAAGTTTGGTTCTCCGAGGTCAGCCCGCGGCCGCACGATACCGGCATGGTCACCATGATCACCCAGGCGCAGAACGAATTCGAGCTGCATGCGCGTGCGCTGCTGGGGTTGCCCGTCGATACCGCGCTGCTGCGCCCGGGCGCCAGCAGCGTCATCTATGGCGGCGTCGACGCGCGCGGCGTCACCTTCCACGGCGTGGCCCAGGCCCTGGCCGAGCCCGGCACCGACGTGCGCCTCTTCGGCAAGCCCGAGTCCTTCGTCAAGCGCCGCATGGGCGTGGGCCTGGCCACCGCCCTCGACGTCGACCAGGCGCGCAGCAAGGCGCGCCGCGTCTCGGGCGCCGTCTCCGTGCAGGCGGGCTGATCCCCCGTACGGCGCCCTGGCGCGCCGTACGCTTTTTCCGGCCGGTTTGCGCTGGATCAAACCGGCGCCTTCTTTCCCGCCCCTTCTTTCCTGTTGCCGCGCCACAATGCGCGCGCCGGTCCCGTTGCGCGCTCTCGCAGCGCGCCGGCGCGCGGTCATTGCTTTTTATTTCTGTAAGTTCGATAATTTCAGTAATTCCTGAATTCAAGGTAACAAAACACTTCGATGGGCCTGCCTGAATCCACTGAACGCTTCGTCCTGCATTTCGGCGAAATGGGCAGCCGCTGGGGCGTCAACCGTACCGTCGGCCAGATCTATGCGCTGCTTTTCCTGTCGCCCGTGCCGCTGCATGCCGACGACATCGCCGAGGCGCTCGGGTTCTCGCGCTCGAATGTCAGCATGGGCCTGAAGGAGCTGCAGTCCTGGCGCCTGGTGAAGCTGGTGCACCAGGTGGGGGACCGGCGCGACTACTTCGAAACGCCCAAGGATGTCTGGGAGATCTTCCGCGTGCTGATGGAAGAGAAGCGCAAGCGCGAGATAGATCCGACCCTCACGCTGCTGCGCGAAACCCTGCTCGACGCACCCCGCGACGAGACCCAGGCCTACGCGCACGAGCGCATGCGCGAGATGCTGGAACTCATCGAGCTGTCCACCGGCTGGTTCGACGAGGTGCAGCGCCTGCCGCCCGAGACCCTGCAGAACCTCATGAAGCTGGGCTCGCGCATACAGAAGGTGCTGGAATTTGCCGGTAAGTTCAGAGGAGGACGCGCGTGATCCTGCTTCGGGTCACCGCCGGGAGAAGCCCTATGCTGCTGCACACAACCCTCGTATCATGGCCCGCATGGCCCGGCTCCCGCCGGCCCAGTGGCGGCAATTTCTCCGATCGCCCGGGAGCGTCCTCATGATCGATCTCGATGTCGTCAATCTGTCGCGGTTCCAGTTCGCCGCCACAGCGCTTTACCACTTCATCTTCGTTCCCCTCACGCTCGGCCTGTCTTTCCTCCTGGCCATCATGGAAAGCGTGTACGTCATGACGGGCCGCCAGATCTGGAAGCGCATGACGATGTTCTGGGGCACGCTGTTCGGCATCAACTTCGCGCTGGGCGTGGCCACGGGCGTGGTCATGGAGTTCCAGTTCGGCATGAACTGGTCCTACTACAGCCATTACGTGGGCGACGTCTTCGGCGCTCCGCTCGCTCTCGAAGGCCTGATGGCCTTCTTCCTGGAAGCCACTTTCGTGGGCCTGTTCTTCTTCGGCTGGAATCGCCTCTCCAAGGTGGGCCACCTGGTAGTCACCTGGCTGGTGGCGTTCGGCACCAACCTCTCGGCGCTCTGGATCCTGATCGCCAACGGCTGGATGCAGAACCCGGTGGGCGCGGTGTTCAACCCGGACACCATGCGCATGGAAATGACCGACTTCGCCGCGGTGCTGTTCAACCCGGTGGCCCAGGCCAAGTTCGTGCACACGGTCAGCGCGGGCTACGTGGCCGGCGCCATGTTCGTCATGTCCATCAGCGCCTGGTACCTGCTCAAGGGCCGCCACACGGACCTGGCCAAGCGTTCCATGGCCGTGGCGGCCAGCTTCGGCCTGGCCTCGGCGCTGTCGGTCGTGGTGCTGGGCGACGAGAGCGGCTACCTCACCACCGAGCACCAGAAGATGAAGATCGCCGCCATGGAGGGCATGTGGCATACCGAGCCGGCGCCGGCGAGCTTCAACCTGTTCGCGCTGCCCAACCAGGCGGAACGCCGCAACGACTATGCCATCGAGATCCCGTACGTGATGGGCATCATCGGCACGCGCTCGCTCACCACGCCGCTGCTGGGCATCGAAGACCTGGTCAAGCGCGCCGAGGCGCGCATCCGGGAGGGCATCGTGGCCGACCAGGCGCTGCAGCGCATCCGCGCCGATCCGCAGGACGCCGAGGCGCGCCGCATCTTCGACCGGACCTGGCCCGACCTGGGCTATGCGCTGCTGGTCAAGCGCTACGAGCCCGACCTCTCCAAGGCCACCGACGCGCAGATCGCGCAGGCGGCCTGGGACACGGTGCCCCGCGTGGCGCCGCTGTTCTGGACTTTCCGCATCATGGTGGCGGTGGGCATGTACCTGATCCTGTTCTTCGCCGTGGCGTTCTGGCTGGCCTCGCGCGGGCGGCTCGATGCCCGGCCCGGCCTGCTGCGCATTGCGCTGTGGAGCCTGCCGCTGCCGTGGGTCGCGATCGAATGCGGCTGGTTCGTGGCCGAGTACGGCCGCCAGCCCTGGGTGATCGAAGGCGTGCTGCCCACCTACTATGCCGCGTCGGGCCTGAGCTTCACCGATCTGGCCATCAGCCTGACCATCTTCCTCGTCCTCTACACCGTGTTGCTGGTGGTGGGCGTGAAGGTCATGCTGCATGCCATCCACGCCGGCCCCAAGGCCGACGCCGAACCGGGCGGGCAGGCCGATCCGGTCCAGGCCGCCGTGCACGCTTGAGGAGTCCTCCATGGAAACACTGATTCCCCTCGACTACGCCACGCTGCGCGTGATCTGGTGGGTGCTGCTGGGAGCGCTGCTCATCGGCTTCGCCGTGATGGACGGTTTCGACCTGGGGGTCGCGGCGCTGCTGCCCGTGGTGGCGCGCACCGATGCCGAGCGTCGCGTCGTGCTGAACGTGGTGGGGCCCGTCTGGGAGGGCAACCAGGTCTGGCTCATCACGGCGGGCGGCGCCATCTTCGCGGCATGGCCCCTGCTGTACGCCGCCTCGTTCTCCGGCTTCTATCTCGCCATGATGCTGGTGCTGGTGGCCCTGATCCTGCGTCCGGTGGGCTTCAAGTACCGCAGCAAGATGGACGGCACGCGCTGGCGCGGCACCTGGGACGGCCTGTTGTGCTTCTCCGGCGTGGTGGCGGCCCTGGTGTTCGGCGTGGCCATGGGCAACATCGTCCTGGGCGTGCCGTTCGGCTTCGACAGCGCCACCCTGCGCCCGGTGTACGCCGGCCACTTCTACCAGCTGTTCGCGCCGTTCGCGCTGCTCGCGGGGCTGCTCAGCGTGGCCATGCTGGCCATGCATGGCGCGGTGCTGCTGGCCTGGCGCACCGGCGGCGCCGTGGCAGAGCGCTCGCGCAACTGGGGTCGGCTGGCCGCGTTGGCCACGGCCGTGCTTTTCGTGGCGGGCGGCTTCTGGGTGGCCCATGGCATCGACGGACATGTGATCACCAGCGCGGTGGATCCGGGCGCGGCCTCGAATCCCATGTTGAAGACGGTCGAGGTAAGCAACGGCGGATGGATGGCGAACTACGCGCGCTGGCCGCTGATGTGGATCGCGCCCGCGCTGGGCGTGGCCGGGGCCCTGGGGGCCTTGCTGCTGCTCACGCTGCGCGCCCACGTGCCGGCTTTCCTGGCTTCCGCGCTGTCGATCACCGGCGTGATCCTCACCGTGGGCTTCGCGCTGTTCCCCTTCATCATGCCCTCGTCCACCCAGCCCGGGGCGGGCCTCACGATCTGGGACGGCTCGTCCAGCCTGCTCACCCTGTGGATCATGCTGATCGCGGTCGTGGTGTTCCTGCCCATCGTCACGGTCTACACCGCGTGGGTCTATCGTGTCATGCGCGGCAAGGTCACCGACGAGTCGGTCGGCGGCACGCCCAACTCGTATTAAGGAGTACGCGCCATGTGGTATTTCTCGTGGATCCTGGGCCTGGGCCTGGCCTGCGCCTTCGCCATCCTCAATGCGATGTGGTTCGAGCTTCGCGAGGGCGAGGCGCATGATCCCCGCAACCCCGCACGCCGGCTGTGAGCGCCACGCCCGCCGTCGAACACGATCCCGCCGCCACCCTCTACAAGCCGCCGCGCGCCCAGGTGCGCTGGCTGGCAGACCGGGCGCGGGCGGTGCGGCTGCCGCTGGGGCTGGCCGCCGCCGCGCCGCTGGCGGGCGGGGTGCTGCTGGTGCTGCAGGCATGGCTGTTGTCGCGCGTGCTGGATGCCGCCATCGTGCAAGGCGTGGCGCGCGCCGGGCTGCTGGCGCCGATCGGCGCCATCGCCGGGCTGATCGTGCTGCGGGCTGCGCTGGCCTGGATGGCGGAGCTGGCCGGCGCCCGCGCCGCCGAAGGGATCAAGCGCCAGGTGCGCGGCGCGCTGTATGCGCACATGCTGCGCGCGGGTCCGCAGTGGAGCCGGCGCCGCGCATCCGGTGAGCTGGCCAGCGCCGTGGTGGAGCAGGCCGAGGCGCTGGATGGCTTCTTTGCGCGCTACCTGCCCTCGATGGGGGCGGCGGCCATCCTGCCGGTGGCGTTTGCGGTGGTGGTGCTGCCGGCGGATGTGGTGGCCGGGCTGCTGCTGCTGGTGACGGCGCCGCTGATTCCCCTCTTCATGGCGCTGGTGGGCTGGAGCGCCGAGGCGGCCAGCCGCCGCCACTTTCGTGCCTTCGCGCGGCTGTCGGGATTCTTCGCGGACCGGCTGCGAGGCCTGTCCACGCTGAGGCTGCACGGCCGCGCCGAAGCCGAGGCCCGCGCCGTGGCCGATGCCAGCGACGCGCTGCGCCAGCGCACCCTGGCCGTGCTGCGCGTGGCTTTTCTTTCGTCGGCGGTGCTGGAGTTCTTCGCGGCGCTGGGCGTGGCGGGCGTGGCCGTCTATATCGGCCTGAGCTACCTCGGCTATCTCGACGTGCGGGGCCAGCCCCTCACCCTGCAGGCCGGTTTCTTCTGCCTGTTGATGGCGCCCGAGGTCTATGCGCCGCTGCGCCAGTTCGCCGCGCATTACCACGACCGTGCCGCCGCGCGTGCTGCCGTGGCGCAGATCGACCGGATATTCGGCGGCCTGCCCGACCTGAACGCGCCGGCGCCTGCGGACCTGCCTGCGCCGGCCCCCGCCGGCAATCCGGTGCAGCGCGGTGGCGCGGCCTTGCGCGCAGCCGGGCTGGAGCTGGCCGCCGATGGGCGCGGCGCGGTGCTGCGCGGCCTGGCGCTGGCGCTGGCGCCGGGCGAGCACGTGGCGCTCATGGGCGCGAGCGGCGCCGGCAAGACCACGCTGCTGGAAGTGCTGTGCAGGCTGAGGGCGGCGCGAGGCAGCATCGCCATCGACGGCAGGGCCCTGCCTGACTGGCCCGAGGCGGCGCTGCGCGAGCGCGTGCTCATGATCGGCCAGAAGCCCTATCTGCACGACGGCTCGATTGCCGACAACATCCGGCTCGCCCGCCCGGATGCCACGCCTGCCGAAGTCGAGGCCGCCGCCCGCCAGGCCTGTGTGCTGGAGTTTGCCGACGGCCTGCCGGCCGGCCTGCAGACGCGCCTGGGCAGCCGCGGCGCCGGTCTCTCTGGCGGCCAGGCGCAGCGCGTGGCGCTTGCGCGCCTGTTCCTGCGCGATCCCGGCCTGATCCTGCTGGACGAGCCTACCGGGCATCTCGATGCCGATACCCAGGAGCGCGTGCTCGATGCGATCCTGGCCCATGCGCGCGGCCGCACGCTGCTGCTGGTGACCCATTCCGAAGCCGTGGCGCGGCGCCTGCCGCGGCGGCTGGCGCTGGCCGACGGCCGCCTGCAGGAGGTGGCGTGATGACGCGACGCGGCCTGCTGTGGTCCCTGTACCGCGCGCGTCGCCAGGCCCTGCTGGGCGCGCTGGCCCTGTCGCTGCTCACGGTGGCGGCAGGTGTGGCGCTGCTGGGCGTGTCGGGCTGGTTCCTTACGGCCGCCGCGCTGGCGGGGGCCGGCGCCTATTTCAATCTCTTCGTACCCTCGGCCCTCGTGCGGGGGTTGTCCTTCGTGCGCATCGCGGCGCGCTATGCCGAGCGCCTGGTGGGGCATGCCGCCACGCTGCGGCTGCTGGCCGACTTGCGCAGCCGGGTGTTCGCCCGCCTGGTACGCCTCACGCCGCGCCAACTGGCCCGCTATCGGGGCGGGGACCTCGTGGCGCGACTCACCGGCGACGTGGATGCCCTCGATACGGTCTTCCTGCTGGGCATCGCCCCCCTGGCGACGGCGCTGCTCGCGGGTGGCATCTATACCGCGGTGCTGGGCCGCTGGCTGCCCGCCGCTGCGCTGGCGGTGGGGGCCGTCCTGCTGCTCGTGTCCGTCGCGGTGCCGGCATGGCTGCAGCGCGCTTCGCGCAGGCCCGGCGCAGCGGCCCAGGCGAGTGCCGCGGCCCTGCGCGCTTCGGTGATCGATGCCGTCGAGGCGCACGCAGACCTTGTTGCGCTGCATGCCGTGGCACCCGCCCAGGCGCGTTTCCAGGCGCTTTGCGACGAGGCCGCCGCGGCGCGTCTGGCGCAGGCCGGGATCGCGGCCCGCGGCCTCTGGCTGGTGCAGGCCGCGGCGGGCTGTGCGCTGCTCGCGGTGTTGTGGTTGGGCCTGCAGGGATTTGCCGCGGGGGCGCTGTCGGGGCCGCTGCTGGCGGGCCTGCTGCTGGCCACCCTGGGTCTCTTCGAAGTGGCGGGGCCCATCATGCGCGGCGCCGCGCGCCTGGGAGGCGCGGCGGCTGCCGCGCGACGCATCGCCGACGTGCTGCAGGCCGAGCCCGACCTGCTCGATCCCGCGGATCCCGTGCCGCTGCCCGCGCAGGGCGAGCTGGTGGCCGATGGCCTGGTCTATGCCTATCCCGGCCAGCGCGCGGGCACGGTGCTCGACGGCGCGCACTTGCGGCTGGCGCCCGGCGAGCGCGTGGCCATCCTGGGCGCAAGCGGTTCGGGGAAATCCACGCTGCTGCATCTGCTGATGCGCATCGACGACCCGCAGGCGGGCAGCGTGCGCTACGGCGGGGTGGACGTGCGTGCCTGCGCGCAGCCCGAACTGCATCGGCGCATTGCGCTGCTGTCGCAGGATTCGCCGGTGTTCCTCGGCACGGTGCGCACCAACCTGCTGATCGGCCGGGCCGAAGCCGACGATGCGGCGCTCTGGGCGGCGCTGGACGCCGCGCGCCTGGGCGATTTCGTGCGCAGCCTGCCCGACGGCCTGGACACCTGGGTGGGCGAGACGGGCGCCGGCCTGTCGGCGGGGCAGGCGCGCCGGCTGTGCCTGGCGCGGGTGCTGCTGGCGCCGGCAGCCGTCGTGCTGCTGGACGAGCCCACGGCCGGCCTGGATGCGGCCACCGAAGCCGACTTCCTGGGCGACCTGGGCCGGGCACTGCAGGGGCGCGCCGCGGTCGTCGCCACGCACGCGGCCCTGCCTGCGGGCACGGTCCATCGCAGCCTGCGGCTGCACGCCGGGAGGCTGTGCGCTGTGGGCGCGGCCGCGCCGGGCCCATGCAACAGTCCCGACATGCATCCTGCAACAGTGTGTCGACGCGCAGGGCCGCTGGCCTAAAGGTCCGTGCGGCGGTTATAGTGCGCCTTGCCTCAATTCTCCGGGACGGCCATCATGCAGACCGATTACGCCGATCTCATCCGGCGCACCATCCGCAGCGTTCCCGACTGGCCCAGCCCGGGCATCACGTTTCGTGACATCACCCCCATTCTGCAGGACCCGCGCACCTTCCGCGTGCTGATCGATCTCTTCGTCTATCGCTACATGCGCCAGAAGCTCGATCTGGTGGCGGGCGTGGATGCGCGCGGCTTCATCGTGGGCAGCGTGCTGGCGTATGAGCTCAACCTCGGCTTCGTGCCGGTGCGCAAGAAGGGCAAGCTGCCCTATCGCACCGTGGCGGAAGAATACACGCTCGAGTACGGCAATGCGGCAGTCGAGATGCACACCGACTCCGTGCGCACCGGCCAGCGCGTGCTGCTGGTCGACGACCTCATCGCCACCGGTGGCACCATGCTGGCCGCCATCAAGCTGCTGCAGCGCCTGGGTGCCAACGTGGTCGAGGCCGCGGCCATCATCGACCTGCCGCACCTGGGCGGCTCGGCGCAGATCGCCGCCACCGGCACGCCCTTGTACACGGTGTGCCGGTTCGACGACTGACCGCGGCGCGCCGGACCCCGGCTCAGGCCGGGTCGCGGTCCACCGCGAACGGCGACCACGCCTGGCGCGTGGGCATGACTTCCAGGCGATTGATGTTGATGTGGTCGGGCAGGGTGGCCACGTAGAAGATCTGCTCGGCGACATCCTCGGCCGTGAGCGGCGTGGTGCTGCGATACAGCTTTTCCGAGGCGGCCTGGTCGCCGCCGGTGCGCACCAGCGTGAATTCCGTCTCGGCCATGCCCGGGGCGATGTCGGTGACGCGCACACCCGTGCCCAGCAGGTCGCAGCGCAGGTTGTAGCTGAACTGCTGCACGAAGGCCTTGGACGCGCCATAGACGTGGCCGCCGGGATAGGGCCACTGGCCCGCCACCGAACCCAGGTTGACGATGCTGGCCCCCGCACCGGTTTCCAGCAGCATGGGCAGCACCGCGTGGGTGACGTTGACCAGGCCCGTGATGTTGGTGTCGATCATGGTGTGCCAGTCCTGCAGCTTCACGGTCTGGGACGGCGCGGGCGCCAGCGCCAGGCCGGCGTTGTTGATCAGGGCGCGCACCGGCCGGAAATCGGCGGGCAGGGCATCGACCACCGCCTTGACGGCGGACGCGTCGCGCACGTCCAGCGGCGCGATGTGCACCGGTACCTGCGCGGACAGCTCCTGCTGCAGGGCCTGCAGCCGCTCGGCACGGCGGCCGGTGAGGATGAGGGACCAGCCGTCGGCCGCGAAGCGGCGCGCGGCCGCGCGGCCGAAACCGGAGGTGGCGCCGGTGATGAAGACGATTTTTTTCATGACAGGGATCTGTGTGGTGGCGGAAAAAGATCGGTGCGGTGCCCGGGGCATCCGGACGGGATATCCGGGCGCGTATCCGGGCGCGTATGGAGCCGGCCCCGGCCTGCCTGGCACGCGCGGCAGGCGCTAGCCTTCCAGCTCCAGGAATTTTCGCACGCGTTCGGTGTCCGGGCTGGTGAAGAATTTTTCGGGGCTGCCCTGCTCGATGATCTTGCCCTGCTCCAGGAACACCACCTGGTCGGACACCGCGCGCGCGAAATCCATTTCATGGGTGACCACCATCATGGTGTAGCCGTCGGCGGACAGGTCGCGCATGACGGCCAGCACTTCGCCGACGCGTTCGGGGTCCAGGGCCGAAGTGGGCTCGTCGAACAGCAGCACCTCCGGTTCGATGGCCAGCACGCGCGCGATGGCCACCCGCTGCTTCTGCCCGCCGGACAGCGTGTGCGGATACTGCGACGCCTTGTCCGCCATGCCTACCCGCGCCAGCAGGGCCATGGCCTGTTCGCGGGCCCGCGCCTTGGGCACGCCCTGCACATGCACCGGCACCTCCATGACGTTCTGCAGCGCCGTGAAGTGCGGCCACAGGTTGAAGCTCTGGAACACCATGCCGGTGCGAGCCCGCATGGCCGCCAGGGCACGGCTGCGCAGCGGGCGGCCGCTGGCCTCGTCGACGCCCATGCGCCGGCCGCCGATGCGGACCTCGCCGCGGTCGGGCTGTTCCAGCCAGTTCACGCAGCGCAGCAGCGTGGACTTGCCCGAGCCCGAGGATCCCAGGATGCTGACCACCTCGCCCTTGCGCACGGTGAGATTGATGTCGCGCAGCACCTCGTAGCCGTCGAAGCTCTTGGACAGGTTGCGTATCGATACCGCGGGTGTTTCAGTCATGCTCGAATCCTCGCATCCGGCCGTAGCGGCGGCACCAGCGGACCAGCAGTTCGATCGCGATGCCCAGCAGCCAATAGAGCGCGATGACGACCAGGAAGGCCTCCACCGGGATGAAATAGCGCGATTGCACGGCGTTGGCGGCGGCGGTGAGTTCGGCCACCGTGATGATGCCCAGGAAAGAGGTGTCTTTCAGGCACATGATGAGCAGGTTGCCCATTTCGCCGCGCGTACGCATCAGGAGCTGCGGCAGCACGATGCGCAGGAAGGCCTTGCTGCGCCGGTAGCCGTGCGCGTAGGCCGCTTCCAGCGATCCGGGCGGCAGCACCAGGCGCGCGCCGCGCAGCACCTCGGCGAAGTACGCGCCGTAGTAGATGGCCAGGCCCGCCAGGCCCGCATCCCAGGCCTTCAGGCGCAGTCCCAGCGCGGGCAGGCCGTAATAGAGCAGGTAGATGAAGATCAGGAAGGGCAGCATGCGCAGCAGGTCTATCGCCAGGCGCAGGGCGCGGCGCGGGGGCGTGTCGCGGCCTTCCAGCAGGTACACCAGCAGGCAGCCCAGCACGAAGCCCGCGAGGGCGGCCAGGACGAACAGCACGACGGTGTTGCCGAACCCGGCGATCAGGGTGTCGCGTGCCTGCCAGACGGTTTGCCAGTTGTCGAGCATGCTACATCGCCAGCCGGTTGGCGCTGCGCTGGGCCCATGCCTGCAGCCGGACCAGCAACGCGATCAGCGCCATGTAGATCGCCGCCGCGGCCAGGATGGGGGGCAGCGGCTCGTAGGTGACCGCGGCGATGCGGTTGGTGACGCGGGTGAGGTCCACCAGGCCGATCACCGCGATGGCCGGGCTGCCCTTGATGAGGAACGACATCTCGTTGACCAGGCCGGGCATGCTGGTGACCACCATCTGCGGCAGCATGATGCGCCGGAAGGCCTGGGCCGGCCGCATGCCGCAGGCCAGCGCGGCTTCGAGCTGCTCGCGCGAGAATCCGCGGAAAGCCGAGCGCCAGATCTCGGCGTTGAAGGCCGAGGTATTGAGCGTGAGGGCCAGCACGGCGGCCCATTCCCGGTTCAGGGGCAGGCCCACGGCCGGGCTGGCCAGGAAGATGAACAGCACCAGCGTGACCAGCGGCGTGGCCCGCGCCAGGCTGATCCACGTGGCGAGCAGCGGATCCAGGACCGGGATGCGCGCCATGCGCAGCAGCGCCATCGCCAGCCCCAGCACCACGCCGATGGCGATGGCCACGCCGGAAACCCAGGCCGTGACCCAGGCTCCGTCGAGCAGCATCTTCCAGGCTTGTCCGTCCATGGGCGCCCGCGTCGTGCTACATGCCTGCCAGCTTGTGGAACTGCTCGACCGTGGTGATGGGCACGGTGGGCAGGTCGGGGAAGGCTTCGCCGAACCACTTCTTCTGCAGCTCGGCCAGCCGGCCGCTCTTGCGCATCTCGTCCATGAAGCCGGTCATGAACTTGAGGAGCTCGGGGTTGCCCTTGGGGATGGGCCAGCCCGCGAACCCGTTGCCCGACACGGCCACGCCCTTGGCGAATACCTTGGGCCGCGCCTTGACCAGGTCGTTGACGGAGATCACCGCATTGACGACGTAGTCGAGGCGGCCGTTGGCGAGGTCGGCATAGGCCTCCGGGTAAGACGGGTACTGCACCACCTCGCCCAGCTTGCCGCCCTTGGCGGCCAGCATCTTCTCCAGCTCGGGCAGGCGGGCCAGCAGGGCGCTGCCGGCCTGCACGCCGACCGTCTTGCCCGACAGGGTGGCGACGTCGCCGAGGCTGTCGTCGCCTGCGCGCTTGACGTAATAGTGCTGGGCGGAGGCGAAGGGCGGAGTGAAGTCGAAGACCTTCAGGCGTTCGTCGGTGACCAGGGCGCCGGTGAACGCGATGTCGTACTGGCCGGCGGACACCGAGGTCAGCAGGCCGGTCCAGGGCAGGATGTCCTGCGAGACCTTGAACTTGGCGCCGGCGTACTTGCGCAGGTCCTCGAGCAGGTCGGCGTGGAAGCCCACGGGCTTGCCGTCGACGATGTAGTTGAAGGGCGCGTAGTCGTCTTCGGTGGCCACCTTGAGCTCGCCGCGCTTCTGGACGTCGCCCAGGTCGGCATGCGCGGCAGGCGACACTGCGGCCGCGCACAGGGCCCCTGCCAGCGCCGCGACCCTGAGCCTGCGGCCCAGGGCAACGAAGGCGGACGCAGCCGTGGTTGGAATGGTAGGCATGGAACTTCCCCTTGTCGGTCTGGTATGGGCGCCCCGGCCGGGGCGCCAGGCCGGTCTGCCATGCAGCCGTTGCAGCGAACCGTGCCGGGCCCATCTTAGGGGCTGTGCCGGGCGGCCAGATAGGGACAGTTGCGTGGCCTGCCCTGGCCAGACGGGCAGGGGCCCGGTTTCTGGCATGGCGTTTGCTTGGGAAAGGAAGTGATCGTCCGGCAGACGGAGTCTCACCGTGATCGACCATTACTTCCACCTGGATTTCCAGCAGTCGCGCGGCCTGCAGGAGCAGCTGCGCGAGGCGCTGGTGGGCGCCATCCTGCACGGCATCTTTCCGCCCGACGAACCCCTGCCGTCGTGCCGCGAGCTGTCGCGCCAGCTTTCGGTATCGCGCAACACCGTGGCGCTGGTCTACGAGAGCCTGCAGGAGAAGGGCTTCCTGCAAAGCCGCCCGCGCAGCGGCTACTACCTGCATCCCGACTACCGCGAGGCCCCGGCCGCGTCGGCTGCCGAGCCTGCACCGCGGCAGGGCCTGCAACGCGACGGTTGTGCCCCAAGCTGGGGCGCACGCATCCGCAATCCGGCAGGGCCGCACCAGGGCATCCTGCGCCCCAGCAACTGGCGGCAGTATGAATATCCCTATGCCTATGGCCAGGCCGATCCGCTGCTTTTCCCGGCGGTGGCCTGGCGCCGCGCGGCCCGCGAGATCCTCGACGCCCAGCACCGCAATTTCTGGATCGGCGATGCGGCCGACCAGGACGACCCCGAGCTCATCACCCAGCTGCGCACGCGCGTGCTGCCCAAGCGCGGCATCCAGGCCGCTCCCGGCGAGATCCTGGTCACGCTGGGCTCGCAGCACGCGCTTTATCTGCTGGCGCGCCTGCTCACCGGGCCGGGCGTGCGCGTGGGGATCGAGAACCCCGGGTTCCGCGATGCCTGGAACGTGTTCTCCATGCAGGGCGCCGAGGTGTCGCTGCACGAGGTCGATGCGCAGGGCATACGCATCGACGAACGGCTTGCCGCCTGCGATTACGTCTACATCACGCCCAGCCACCAGGTGCCCACCGGCGTCACGCTGGCCGCGGCCCGGCGCACCCAATTGTGGAGCCAGCTGCATCGGCACGACCAGGTGCTCGTCGAAGACGACTACGACGCCGACCTCGATCTCTCCAGCCATCCGCCGCCGGCACTCAAGGCCGACGACCTGCACGGGCGGGTGGTGTACATCAGCAGTTTTTCCAAGAGCCTGGCGCCGGGGCTGCGGCTGGGCTATCTGGTGGCGGACGAGGAACTGGTGCGCGAGCTGCGGGCGTTGCGCCGGCTCATGCTGCGGCACGTGCCGCTGCACACCCAGCGGCTGCTGGCGCGCTTCCTGGCCCAGGGCGACTACGACGCGCACCTGCGGCGCTACCGCGCCGCGCATGCGCGCAAGCACGACGCGCTGCGTATGGCCATCGAACGCCACCTGGGCGGCTGCACCTACGCCAGCGGGGCGGGCGCCTCGGCGTTCTGGCTCCAGGCGCCGGAAGGCATGAGCACGCAGAAGCTGGCTTGGGCGGCCTCGCGCCGCAGCGTGCTGATCGAGCCGGGACTGCCGCATTTCTTCGATGCGGCGCCTTCCGATCGCCATTTCCGGCTGGGTTTCTCCGCCATCGCGGCCGAACGCATCGAGGCCGGCATCGCGCGGCTGGCGGAGGTGATGGGGCGCATATAGTCCGGCGCGGGCCCGAGCCCGCGCGGTGGTTCACAGGCGGCCGTGCTCGGACAGCACCTCGTCCAGGATGGCCAGGCCCTGCGCCACCTGTTCGGCCGAGACCGGGCAGGGCGGGGCGAGGTGGAAGCGGTTCTCCACGGCGAACACGATCAGGCCACGGCGCAGCGCCTCTGCCTTGAGTTGCGCCACCCGCGCCGCGGGCAGCGGCGTGCGCTGCACCGGGTCCGACACGAACTCCAGCGCCCAGAACACGCCCAGGCCGCGCGCATCGCCGATGATGGGGTGGCGGCCGGCCAGCTCGCGCACGCCCGGCCCGAGCGCTTCCTGGCCGATGCGGCGCGCATTGCCGACCATGTCTTCCTCTTCCATGGCCTCCAGCGTGGCGACGATGGATGCCATGGCCAGCGGGTGGCCCGAATAGGTGAGCCCGCCCGGAAAGACGCGGTCGCGGAAGTATTCGGCGACCTTCTCCGAAACCATCACTCCGCCCGCCGGCACGTAGCCCGAGTTCACGCCCTTGGCGAACACGATCAGGTCGGGCACCACGTCGAAGTGGTCCAGCGCCAGCCAGGCGCCGGTGCGGCCGAAGCCCACCATGACCTCGTCGAGGATCAGCAGGATGCCGAATTCGTCGGCCAGGGCGCGCACCCCGCTCAGGTAGCCGGGCGGCGGCACCAGGACCCCGGCCGTACCGGGGATGGTCTCCAGCAGGATGGCGGCGATGCTGCCCGGCCCTTCGGCCTCGATGACGCGGCGCAGGTGCTGCAGCGCGCGCTGGCATTCGGCGGTCTCGTCGGTGGCGTGAAATTCGCTGCGGTACAGGTAGGGATTGAAGAAATGCACGTGGCCGCGCGCATATTCATTGGGCACGCGGCGCGGGTCGCCGGTGGCGACGATGGCGCCGCCGGTATTGCCGTGGTAGGAGCGGTATGCCGACAGGATCTTGTCGCGGCCGGTGTACTGCCGCGCCATGCGCATGGCGTTCTCGTTGGCATCGGCCCCGGCATTGGTGAAAAACACTTTGGCAAAGCCCCGCGGCGCGCGTGCCAGGATGCGCCGGGCAGCCTCGACGCGCACGGCCGTGGCATTGGCCGGCGCCAGGGTGCACAGCGTGCCGGCCTGTTCCTGGATGGCCTTGACCACCTTGGGATGCTGGTGGCCGATGTTGGTATTGATGAGCTGCGAGCTGAAGTCCAGGTAGCGGTTGCCGTCGTAGTCCCACAGCGTGCAGCCCGAGCCGCCCGCGATGGCCAGGGGCTTCAGGCCGCCCTGGGCCGACCAGGACTGCATGACCAGTTCGGTCTCGAGTGCGCGGACCTGGTCGTTGGTGAGCGGGGAAGTAGGGGTCATGGTTTGCCTCGGCGTGATGTCTGGCGCGCGTTGCGGGCGGAGCCCGCCGCACGCCGGGAGTGCCGCAACTATATCGCCAGGCATGCCGGGGGCGGGTAGGGCCAGTTGGGCGTGGCGTGCGGGCCAGGGCCGTGCCGGTCAGGGCTCGCCCAGCCTGGGCTGGATGAAGTCCAGGAAAGCCCGGGTCTTGGCAGGCACCATGCGCGAAGGCAGCAGTGCGAACAGCGGCACGGGGGTCAGCGTCCATTCGGGCAGCACCCGCACCAGGCCGCTGCGCTGCACCGCGCGCTCCATCGCGTCGAATACCAGCAGGGGCGTTATGCCCAGCCCGCGCGCGGCCAGGCGCCCCATCATGCCGATGTTGTTGGCCGCCAGGCGGCCGGAGACCCGCACCCGTTCGACCTTGTCGCCCGAGTGCAGCACCCAGTACGACATCAGCTCGCTCATGGCCGTGCGCAGGCATTCGTGGTGGGTGAGATCGGCCGGCGTGCGGGGTTCGCCGTAGCGTTCCAGGTAGGCGGGCGAGGCGTACAGGTGCTGGCTCATCAGCACGATCTGGCGCGATATCAGGCTGGAGTCGGGCTGCCGGCCGAAACGCAGCACCACGTCGTACGGATTGCTGATGGGGTCGATCGGCCGCATGCTGAGATCCAGGTCGCAGGCGATGTCCGGGTACTGCGCGCGGAAGTCGTTGATGATCTCGGGCAGGAGCAGCTGGGCCAGGCTGGTGGGCACGGAAATGCGCAGCCGGCCGCGGGGCTGGGCCGCCATGTCGAGCAGCTGCTCGTGCGCCACGCGTGCCTCTTCCACGATGTGGCGGCAGCGCTCGAAATACACGGCGCCGGCCTCGGTGAGGTCGATGCGCCGGGTGCTGCGGGTGAGCAGGGAGACGCCCACGGTGCGCTCGAGTTCGCTGACGCGCCGCGACAGGGTCGACGTGGGGATGCCCAGCGCCTCGGCCGCGTGGCTGAAGCTCCTGTGCTTGGCGACTTCAACGAAGAGGGCGATGTCGTTGAGCTGGATGTCCATGTGGGGCAGGCGTCGGGAAAGACCCGATGATATTCCGGTGCGGTGTTGCGGGGTTCGGGCGGCGGTTCACGGTTCGCGGAACCGTGCGCAGCGCCCGCCGGGGCAGCCCGTCTCGGCCGCGACTCCCAGGGCGGCCGGGGTGGCTTCGGCCAGGATGCGCCGCATCGCCTCGGCCTGGGCGGCCAGGCCGGGCGGCGCATGGGCCGGCGCGTTCAGGGCCGCCATCAGCTGCTGGTGCGCGGCCCAGGATTGCGCGGCCTGCTCCAGGTCGAATCCGGCAGGCGGCTCGCCCAGGATGGCCCGGTACAGGCCGGCGTGCGTGGCGCAGTAGCGCCCCACGGTCTGCATGGCCTGGCGGGCGGCCGGATCGGCATGCAGCGCGGCAAGGCGCGCGGCCAGCGCCTGGCAGCGCGCGAATTCCCGTGCCGCCCGCCGCTCGATGCGTCGTACCGCGTCGGCATCCTGCTGCGCAGAGGCGCAGCGCCGTTGCAATCCGGCCAGCCTGGCGGCGGCGTCGCCGGGCCGGGACAGGACGGCGGCGATGCAGTCTTCCAGGGCCACCACGCCGGCAGGGGCGCCCTCGGGGCGCCCGAGGCCGATATGGTTGTAGGTGACGATGAGCTGCGCTGCGGCCATCTGGCGGTGCAGCGCCGGCGTGGCGTAGTGCCGGTAGGCCGCCAGCAGCATGGCTGCGCAGGCGGCCACGCCCAGGGCCGCGCCGGCATGGCGCAGCGCCCCCCGGGCGTTCCGGCCCAGGCAGGCCAGGGCCGCCACCAGTGCGCCGGCGGCCAGGCCTCCCAGGTGCGCGGCGTTGTCCAGCGAGAACAGCGCGCCGGCGCCGAAGGTGAGGGCCAGGCTCACGAGCAGGTCCCGCAGCGGCAGCGGCGCCGGGCCGCTGCGGGCCAGCGCCTGCACCAGCGCCGCGCCGAAGAGGCCCAGTATGGCGCCCGAGGCGCCGCAGCTCACCAGCAGGTCGTCGCGATACCACACGGCGCTCGCCAGGCTGCCGGCCAGCCCGGACAGCAGGTAGACCGTGCCGAGCCGCAGGCTGCCCAGCCGCGGCTCCAGCACGCGGCCGAGGGTCCACAGCGCCAGCATGTTCATGGCGAGGTGCGGCAGGCCTATGTGCAGGAACATGCTGGAGAGCAGCCGCCACGGCTCGCCGCCCAGCGTCAGCGGCGCCACGTTGGCGCCCCAGTCGATGAGGAACGAGGTATCGCCCGACTCGAAGGCCCGCGTGTCGAGCAGGCCGGCCGCCCCGTACATCCCGACGTTGGCCAGGATGAGCAGCAGCGTCAGCGGATGGCGGCGCAGCGGGGAAGCGGGCATGGCGCGCAGTTCAGAGGAACAGCTTGTAGGCCGGGTTGTCGGTCTCGTTCCAGTGGGGATAGCCGATTTCCGTGAGGAAGGTGCGGAACTGCTTCTTGTCGGCCGCGGGCACCTGGATGCCGACCAGGATGCGGCCGTAATCGGCGCCCTGGTTGCGGTAATGGAACAGGCTGATGTTCCAGTCGGGGCTCATGGCCTCGAGAAAGCGCATCAGCGCGCCGGGGCGCTCCGGGAACTCGAAGCGGTAGAGCCGCTCGTCGCGCGCCAGGGCCGAGCGGCCGCCCACCATGTGGCGCAGGTGGGTCTTGGCCATTTCGTCGTGGGTGAGGTCCAGCGTGTCGAAGCCGTGGCGGCGGAAATTGGCGGCGATCCGGTCGGGCTCGGCCGGCGACGAGACCTGCAGGCCCACGAACACGTGCGCCCGGTCGGCGTCGGAAATGCGGTAGTTGAATTCGGTGACGCTGCGATCGCCCACCAGCCGGCAGAAGCGGCGGAAGCTGCCGCGCTGCTCGGGCATGCTCACGGCGAACACCGCCTCGCGCATCTCGCCCACCTCGGCGCGTTCGGAGACGAAGCGCAGGCGGTCGAAGTTCATGTTGGCGCCGCTGGTGATGGCGACCAGCGTCTTGCCCTTGAGCCTGCGGTCGGCCGCGTACTGCTTGGCGCCGGCCAGGGCCAGCGCACCCGCCGGTTCCAGCACGCTGCGCGTGTCCTGGAAGACGTCCTTGATGGCCGCGCTGATGGCGTCGGTGTTGACCACCACGAAATCGTCGACGTATTTGCGGGTGAGCTTGAAGGTCTCGGCGCCCACCAGCTTGACCGCCGTGCCGTCGGAGAAGAGCCCCACGTCGTTGAGCTGCACGCGGCGGCCGGCACGCACGCTGCGCACCATGGCGTCGGAATCCTCGGTCTGCACGCCGATGATCCGGATCTCGGGGCGCAGCTGCTTGATGTAGGTGGCCACGCCGGCGATCAGGCCGCCGCCGCCGATGGCCACGAACACGGCCTCGATGGGGCCGGGATGCTGGCGCAGGATCTCCATGCCGACCGTGCCCTGCCCGGCGATCACGTCGGGATCGTCGAACGGGTGCACGAAGGTCAGCTTCTGTTCCTTCTGCAGCTTCTGCGAGTGCGCGTAGGCATCGGTGAAGCTCTCGCCGGCCAGCACGACCTCGCCGCCGAGGCGGCGCACCGCGTCGATCTTGACCTGCGGGCTGGTGGTGGGCATGACGATGACCGCGCGGCAGCCCAGGCGGCTGGCGGCCAGCGCCACGCCCTGGGCATGGTTGCCGGCCGAGGCGGCAATCACCCCGCGCGCCAGCGCTGCCGGCGGCAGGTTCGCCATCTTGTTGTAGGCGCCCCGCAGCTTGAAGCTGAACACCGCCTGGGCATCCTCGCGCTTGAGCAGTACCGTGTTCGAAATTCGCTGCGAGAGCAGGGGGGCGGCTTCGAGCGGGGATTCGATGGCGACGTCGTAGACCTTGGACGTCAGGATGCGTTTGAGATAGTCGGTGGACATGGGCTGCGGGCAATGAAAACCCCCGCCGCCGCTCTGTGCGGCGCGGGGGTTCGAGAGTACCACAGCGTTGCCGGGCGCCGCCGTCAGAACTTGACGTCCATGGCGAGCCAGAGGCGGCGGCCGTCTTCCACGAAGCCGTATTCGTCGTAGTCGACGACGGTCTTGTCGAACACGTTGTAGATGCCGGCGTGCATGGTCACCTTCCTGTTGAACTTGTAGGAGCCGCCCAGGTCCAGGAAGGTGGTCGAGGGAGACACGATGGTCGACGCCGAACGGCCGCCGGTGGGCTCGCTTTCCTCGCCGCGGAACTGCAGGCGGGCCCACGCCTTCACCTGCGACGTGGCGTCCCAGTCCAGGCCCAGGTTGAACAGGTGCTTGGGCAGCTTGTTCAGGGGCAGGCCGGCGTACTCGCCCGTCTTCTGCTTGGAATAGGTGTAGGTGTACGAGGCGTTGACCATCAGCGTTTCCGACAGCGGCGTGCTGAGGCTGGCTTCCACCCCCCGGGTCACGGCCTCGTCCACGTTCACATAGGTGGTGGGCGTGCTGCCGAAGCGGTTCGGGGGGCCGCACTCGGGGCAGGGCACGCGCGTGATCTTGTCCTTGAAGTCGTTGTCGAAGAGCACCAGGCTGGCCTGCAGGCCGGTGTTGCCGTTATAGACGACGCCGATCTCCTTGGTGAGCGACTTCTCGGGCTTGAGGTCGGGGTTGCCGTACATGTCGCCGCCGCGGCTGGTCGCGCCCCAGTCGGTGATGGTCTGGCGGATGTTGGGGGCACGGAAACCGGTGGACACGCCGCCCTTCAGCGTCCAGTTGTCGGTGAGGTGGTAGACGCCGTAGACGCGCGGCGACCAGTGATCTCCCGCCTTCTTCACCTTGTCGTAGCGCAGGCCGCCGGTCAAGGCGAAGCGGTCGGTCAGGCGCCATTCGTCTTCCATGAAGAAGGCGTACTGCCAGCGGTCGGCGGTCGACAGGTCGGAGATGGTGTTGGTCGTCGAGTCGTCGAGCTTGTTCTCTTCGTAGTAGGCCCCGGCCACGGCGGTATGGCGGTCGAAGGCGTAGGTGAAGGAGGTGTTGGCGACCGTGTTCTCGATCTTCATGTCGCGCGAGATGTTCCGGGTGGTCTCGCGCTGCACATAGGTGTCGCTGAGCAGGCGGGGCGTCCAGCGGCCGCTGTGCGACAGCGCGTAGCGCTCGCGCTCGAAATCGCGGTAGGAATCTTCCTCGCCTTCGGCCAGCGTCTTGCCCACGCGCGATTCGAACACCTGCTTGCCGGTCTCGGCCTCGGCCACGATGTCGTGGTCCTTGGTGGGCGTGAGCGAGAGCTTGACCGTGCCGCTGGAGTTCTTGGCCTTGTTGTAGCCCTCGAGGATGTCGTCTTCGTCGCGGTGGCCGTAGTTGCCGTAGACGCTCAGGCCCAGGAGGTCCTGCTTGATGGGGCCGCTGAGGTACACATTGCCCTGGTAGGCATCGCCCGAGCGCGAATGCTGCTGGATGGTGCTTTCCACCCGGGCCGCGCCGGTCCATTCGGTGGCGACCTTGCGGGTGATGATATTGACCACGCCGCCCATGGCGTCGGAGCCGTACAGCGAGGACATGGGGCCGCGCACCACCTCGATGCGTTCGATGGCCTCCAGCGGCGGCATCCAGCTCTGGTCGGTGCCCGTGCTGCCGTTGGTCTGGGTCTCCCGGGTGCCGGTGCGCTTGCCGTCGACGAGGATCAGGGTGTATTGCGCGCCCATGCCCCGGATGCTGATGTCCCCGCGGCCGTTGTTGTCGCCGTTGGGCGTGATGATGACGCCGGGCACGTCGCGCAGCGCGTCATTCAGGTCGCGGTACGTTCCCTGTTCCAGCTTTTCGCGCGGAATGACGCTGATGGACGCCGGCGCGTCGACGACATTCTGCTCGAAGCCGCTGGCCGTGACCACCACGCTGTCGAATTCGGTGACGTCGCCGGATGAGACGGTCTGGGCCGAGGCGCCGGCAGCCAGGGCAGTCAGGACGGCAGCCGTCAGGGTCTTGGGCAGCGGGCCGAGGGGCGCGCGCTGCCGCGCGGCGGCAAGGGGGGAATGCATGCGGACTCCAGGTTGAGGTTGGAACAGGGCAGGCGGTGACCGCCGTCAGCTTGCGGTCATGGAATATTCAGAAATAAGTCAGGATATGAAGGATAACAATTCTCAATATCATGTCAACCCGTGTGTCATGCAAACCGGCCGCCGGCCCGGGCAGCTACACTTGCCGCGCCATGGAATCCTCCCTGCACACCGCCATCGCTTGGCTGCTGGCCACGCTTTCCCTCCCCGGCGTCGGGCTGCCGGCGATCTTCCTGGTCAGCCTCGTTTCGGCCACGCTGCTGCCCATGGGGTCGGAGCCGGCGGTGTTCGGCTATGTGAAGCTCGCGCCGGACATGTTCTGGCCGGCCGTGCTGGTGGCCACCGTGGGCAATACTGCGGGCGGCGCGATCAGCTACGCGATGGGGCGGGCGGCGCAGCGGGCGGTGGAGCGCTGGCGCGAAAAGCACGGGTCGGCGCAGCACGCAGCGCAAGAGGGCTGGCGCGAGCGCTTCGGCGGCCGCTGGAACCAGCGGGCGCGCGACTGGCTGCACCGGATGGGGCCCGCGGCGCTGCTGCTGTCATGGCTGCCCGCGGTGGGCGACCCCCTGTGCGCCGTGGCGGGCTGGCTGCGCCTGTCGTTCTGGCCTTGCGTGGCCTACATGGCGGTGGGCAAGTTCCTGCGCTACGCCGGCATGACCGCGGCCCTGTTGTGGGCCGCGGACCGGGTGGGCTGATCCACGCCGGGCCGTCCTGCGCCCGCCATCGGGTTTCATGCCGCGAACTGCAGCCAATCGACACCTTTCATGCTGCTTAAAGCTGCGTATCTCACCGGTTCGCGGCGCCCGCCGGTAATGTCTTAAAATAATTCTTTAAGGGCTCACACTGCTGCCTCCATGAACGCCCCCCTCGCCAGCCAAATCCTTTCCGCGGCGATACCGCCCGCTCCCGGCGCGCGCCTGCGCGAAATCCCCTACAACTACACCTCGTTCTCCGATCGCGAGATCGTCGGAAGGCTGCTGGGAGACGATGCCTGGCAACTGCTCTGCAGCCTGCGCGGCGAACGCCGCACCGGGCGCTCCGCACGCATGCTCTACGAGGTGCTGGGCGACATCTGGGTGGTGCGCCGCAACCCCTACCTGCAGGACGACCTGCTCGACAATCCCAAGCGTCGCCGGCTGCTCATCGAAGCCCTGAACCACAGGCTGGGCGAGATCGACAAGCGCCGCGAGCCGGCTTCGGTCGAGCCGGGCCATGATCCGCAGCGCGACGCCAAGGTGGTGGAACTGCTGGCGCGGGCCCGCGCCGCGGTGGCGGCGTTCGAGCAGCAATTCGACGAAACCGCCCAGCTGCGCCGCAGGGTGCAGCGCGTGCTGGGGCGCATCACCGCCCAGGACAACATCAAGTTCGACGGCCTGTCGCGCGTGTCGCACGTCACCGACGCCACCGATTGGCGCGTCGAGTACCCCTTCGTCGTGCTCACGCCCGACCGCGAGGACGAGATCGCGGGCCTGGTGCGCGCCTGTATCGAGCTGGGCCTCACCATCGTGCCGCGCGGCGGCGGCACCGGCTACACCGGCGGCGCCATCCCGCTGACCTGGCGCTCGGCCGTCATCAACACCGAGAAGTTCGACCTGCTGGGCCAGGTGGAATCCGTGGTCCTGCCCGGGCTCCAGGAGCCCGTGGCCACCATCCTGGCCGGCGCCGGCGTGGTCACCAAGCGGGTGGCCGAGGCCGCCGAGCGTGCAGGCTTCGTATTCGCCGTGGACCCCACTTCCGCCGAGGCGTCCTGTGTGGGCGGCAACATCGCCATGAACGCCGGCGGCAAGAAGGCCGTGCTGTGGGGCACCGCGCTCGACAACCTGGCCTGGTGGCGCATGGTGGACCCCGACGGCAACTGGCTGGAGGTGACGCGCCTGGACCACAACATGGGCAAGATCCATGACGTCGACGTCGCGCGTTTCGAGCTCACGTGGTCCGACGGCGCCGGCAAGCCGGGCGAGCGGCCGCTGCGCAGCGAAACCCTCGAGATAGCGGGGCGCCGGTTCCGCAAGGAAGGGCTGGGCAAGGACGTCACCGACAAGTTCCTGGCCGGCCTGCCCGGCGTGCAGAAGGAAGGCTGCGACGGCCTCATCACCTCGGCCCGCTGGGTGCTGCACCGCATGCCGCGCCATACCCGTACGGTGTGCATGGAATTCTTCGGGCAGGCCCGCGATGCCATTCCGTCCATCGTGGAGGTCAAGGCCTACCTGGACGGCGAGGGCAGGGCGCGCGGCGCCATCCTGGCCGGCCTGGAGCACCTCGACGAACGTTATCTGCGCGCGGTGGGCTATGCCACCAAGAGCAAGCGCGGCGTGCTGCCCAAGATGGTGCTCATCGGCGACATCGTCGGCGACGACGAAGACGCCGTGGCTGCCGCGGCCAGCGAAGTCGTGCGGCTGGCCAATACGCGCCATGGCGAGGGCTTCGTGGCCGTGAGCGCCGAGGCCCGCAAGAAGTTCTGGGCCGACCGCTCGCGCACCGCTGCCATCGCGCGCCACACCAACGCCTTCAAGATCAACGAAGACGTCGTCATCCCGCTCGACCGCATGGGCGAGTACACCGACCACATCGAACGCATCAACATCGAGCTGTCCACGCGCAACAAGCTGCGGCTGCTGGATGCCCTGGACGCCTACCTGGTCGAGCCCCTGCCCGCCGGCAAGGCCGAAGACGCCGAGGATGCCGAGATCACCCGGGCCGAGGTGCTGGCCGACCGCACCCGCCAGGCCGTGGAGCTGATCGACGCCACGCGCCAGCGCTGGCAGTGGCTGCTCGACAATCTCGACCTGCCCCTGGCCGACGCCATGGCAGAGTTGCCGCGCCTGGGCATGGCCCACCTGCAGCCGGCGCTGGCCCAGCGCCTGGCCGCGCAGCCGCAGGCCAGGGTGTTCGACGTCGTGCAGGACCGCACCGTGCGGGTGTCCTGGAAGACCGAAGTGCTGGCCGTGCTGCAGAGCCTCTATGCCGGGGCCGATTGCAAGCACGTGCTCGACGAGCTGCGCGCGATCCACGCCCGCGTGCTCAAGAGCCGCGTGTTCGTGGCCCTGCACATGCATGCCGGAGACGGCAACGTGCACACCAACATCCCGGTCAACTCCGACGACTACGAGATGCTGCGCGAGGCCAACCAGGCCGTCGAGCGCATCATGCAGATCGCCCGCGACCTCGACGGCGTGATCTCGGGCGAGCACGGCATCGGCCTCACCAAGTACGAGTTCCTCACCGAGGCCGAGCTGGCGCCCTTCCAGGAATACAAGCGCCGTATCGACCCCAACGGCCACTTCAACGCCGGCAAGCTCATGCCGGGCGCCGACCTGCGCCATGCCTGGACGCCCAGCTTCAACCTGATGGGCCACGAGTCGCTCATCATGCAGCAGAGCGACATCGGCGCCATCTCCGCGTCGGTGAAGGACTGCCTGCGCTGCGGCAAGTGCAAGCCGGTGTGCGCCACCCATGTGCCGCGCGCCAACCTGCTGTATTCGCCGCGCAACAAGATCCTGGCCACCTCGCTGCTGGTCGAGGCCTTCCTGTACGAAGAGCAGACCCGGCGCGGCGTGAGCCTGAAGCACTGGGAAGAGTTCGAGGACGTGGCCGACCACTGCACGGTGTGCCACAAGTGCTACAACCCCTGTCCGGTGGACATCGACTTCGGCGACGTCTCCATGAACATGCGGGCGCTGCTGCGCCGCATGGGCCGCAAGTCGTTCAACCCGGGCACGGCCGCGGCCATGTTCTTCCTCAACGCCAAGGATCCCGCCACCATCAACGCCACCCGCAAGGCCATGGTGGGCGTGGGCTACAAGGTGCAGCGCGCCGCCCACGACCTGCTGGGCGGGCTGGTGCGCAAGCAGACCGCGCACCCCCCCGCCACGGCGGGCAAGGCGCCGCTGCGCGAGCAGGTGGTGCACTTCGTCAACAAGAAGATGCCCGGCGGCCTGCCCAAGCAGACTGCGCGCAAGCTGCTGGACATCGAGGACGCGAACTACGTGCCCATCATCCGCGATCCCAGGGCCACCACGGCCGACACGGAAGCGGTGTTCTACTTCCCGGGTTGCGGCTCGGAGCGCCTGTTCTCGCAGGTGGGCCTGGCCACCCAGGCCATGCTGTGGCATGCCGGCGTGCAGACGGTGCTGCCGCCGGGCTACCTGTGCTGCGGTTATCCGCAACGCGGCAACGGCATGAACGACAAGGCCGAGCAGATCATCACCGACAACCGCGTGCTGTTCCATCGCGTGGCCAACACGCTCAACTACCTCGACATCAAGACGGTGGTGGTGAGCTGCGGCACCTGCTACGACCAGCTGGCCGGCTACGAGTTCGACAAGATCTTCCCGGGCTGCCGGCTGATCGACATCCACGAGTACCTGCTCGAGAAGGGCATCAAGCTCGACGGCGTGCAGGGCGTGCGCTACATGTACCACGATCCCTGCCACACGCCCATGAAGCTGCAGGATCCCATGAAGACGGTGCGTTCGCTGGTGGGCGACGGCGCGGTCAAGACCGAGCGCTGCTGCGGCGAATCCGGCACGCTGGCCGTCACGCGCCCCGACATCTCCACCCAGGTCCGCTTCCGCAAGGAAGAGGAACTGCACAAGGGGAGCGCGGCGCTGCGCGCCGACGGCTTCGGCGGCGAGGTCAAGGTGCTGACCTCCTGCCCGTCGTGCCTGCAGGGGCTGTCGCGCTACCAGGGCGACACCGGCGCCGAGGCCGACTACATCGTGGTCGAGATGGCGCGCCATATCCTGGGCGAGAGCTGGATGGAAGACTACGTGCAGCGCGCCAATGCCGGGGGGATAGAACGGGTGCTGGTATGACGCGGCGCGCCTGAGCGGCGCTGCGCCCGCCGGACCTTAGCCGGGCCTCCCCAGGGGCGCCCGGCTTTTCTTTTGGTGCGCCCGGCAGGGCGCACCCACTTGGAGGTGGAAGTCCTCTACTCGCCCGACAAGGGGAAGAGTTAGCCGAAGGCAAGGGTTTCGCGGGCGACTGCGAGTCTGAAGGAAGCCGGATGGCAAAGCGCTGGCCTGACGCACAGGAAGCGGATGAGGCGTGTCAGCGGGGTAAGGCGGCCAAACTCGTCAAAGCCCGATACTTGTCCGGAACGCTGGGACGTATATCCGACAGGCATAAGCGTGAAGGTGGGTGTGCAATACCCGGGGAGATCTGACCGCGTGCTGGGCTGGCCCAGCTACCGAAGCCGCAAGGCGAGGGGACGCGCGATCAGAAGTCAGCCGAGGGCATAGTAGGTCGATGGCGAAGGCGGCGAGCCGATGAGGACCATGACCGAAGGCCCGAACAGAGGATACCGAGAGTAGGACGGGTGATCTTGATGCGAGCTGTGGATGCAGAAGCTCTGGAGACAGGGGCCTTGGAGGCGGGAGGCGGCCGGAAGCTGTCCGAGCGCGGCCGGGGTGCGCAGGCCCGCACAGCGACACCCGGGCAAACGAAATCGGAGGGCGACTCGCTGATGCGGCGGGTCGTGGAACGCTCGAACATGAGCCAGGCGTACAGGCGAGTGCTGGGGAATAAGGGGTCGGCCGGCATAGACGGCATGACCGTGCAAGACCTTGGCGGCTGGCTGAAGGCGCACTGGCCCAGCGTAAGGGCGGCGCTGCTGGCGGGGACGTATATGCCGCGGGCGGTGCGCCGGGTGGACATACCGAAGCCGCAAGGCGGGGTACGGACACTGGGCGTGCCGACCGTGGTAGACCGGCTCATCCAGCAGGCGTTGCATCAAGTGCTGCAACCGATCTTCGAGCCGACGTTCTCGGCGAGCAGCTTCGGGTTCCGTCCTGGCAGGAGTGCGTTGGACGCGGTGCGTCAGGCGCAGGCCCATGTGCAGGCGGGACGGCATTGGGTGGTGGACCTGGACTTGGAGAAGTTCTTTGACCGAGTGGACCACGACGTGCTGATGGCCCGGGTGGCGCGGCAGGTGCAAGACAAGGAGGTCCTGAAGCTGATTCGCCGCTTGCTGCAAGCGGGGATGATGGCCGATGGGCTGGCGCAGGCGCGTACAGAAGGCACGCCGCAAGGCGGACCGCTCTCGCCGCTGTTGTCGAACATCCTGCTCAGTGATCTGGACCATAGACTGGAGCGCCGAGGCCTGGCGTTCTGCCGCTATGCGGACGACTGCAACATTTACGTCGCAAGCAAGCGGGCGGGCGAGCGGGTGATGCGCAGCACCAGGGCCTATCTCGAGAGGGTCTTGAGGCTGCGCGTGAACGAGGCCAAGAGTGCGGTGGCCCGGCCGGGGGCACGCAAGTTCCTGGGGTACCGGGTGGCCGTACGGCTTGGGCAGGCGCACCTGCGGATCGCCCCGGAGAGCATCGAGCGATTGATGAGCCGGGTGCGGGAGGTGGTGCGCGAAGGCCGGGGTTGGTCCGTTGGTTACACGATCCAGACGCTGAACCCGCTACTGAGGGGTTGGGCGAACTACTTCCGGCTGAGCCTGCAGCGACGCCGGATGCAGGGACTGGACGGCTGGATAAGGCGGCGGTTGCGCTGCCTGATCTGGCGGCAATGGAAGCGGCCACGGACGCGAAGACGGCACATGATCGTGCTGGGGCTAGACCCGGCACGCGCGGCGAAGTCCAGCGTCAATGGCCGTGGGCCTTGGTGGAATGCGGGCGCCTCACACCTGACGCACGCGTTGCCCAACGCGTACTTCCAGGGGCTGGGGCTGATCTCGATCCGCGATACCGTGGATCGCCTCCAGCGTATCAACTGAACCGCCGTATGCGGAACCGCACGTACGGTGGTGTGGGAGGGCTGAGGGGGTGACCCCTCACCCTACCCGATGTGCGCATGCCGCGCGTTTGTCGGACCGTGCCGCCGCCCGATATCATGGGTGCGGGCGCGGCTGCGCCCGCGTCCGCCGGCGGGAGCCTTGCCGCTGCCCCGTGCCCCAATCCGGCACGCCCGTTCCCCACCTCGACCCTACCTCAACAGGAGATGCCTACGTGGTCCGTTCCATACCCGTCCTCCATGCAACCTCGACCGTGCGCGGCCTCGCGTCGCCGTCCCGGCCGCGGGTCCCGTGGTGGCGGTGGTGGGCCGCCCTGGGCATGCTGCTGGCCATGTCATGGGCCGCCTTGCCGCATGCCCGGGCGGCGGCCGTACCCGCCGAAAACCCGCCCGCGGAGCGCCTGACGCCGGCCGCCCTGGCGGATCTGCTGGAGGATCCGCAGGCGCGCAACGCGCTGATCGAACAGCTGCGGCAGCAGGCCGGTCCTGCGGGACAGGCCCGGGACCAGGCCGACGTGTCGTCGCTCGCGGCGCGCCTGGCCGACGGCACCCAGGTCTTCCTGGCCGACCTGGCCGACCAGCTGGGCCAGGCCACCGACGCGCTGCTCGACCTGTTCGCCGGCCGTGGCCTGGGCGGCCTGGACCCGCAGCGCACGGTGGCTGCGCTGCTGGGCCTGGCGGGCGTGGTGCTGGCCACCGTGGCGGCTTTCTGGCTGCTGCGCCTGCTGGCGACGCGCGCCTATGCGCGGCTGGATGCATGGGCCGCACGGCCACCCGCACCCCGGCCTGCGCCGGGCGCCGCCAGGGCCAGGGGGCCGGTGGCGGTTCCGCTGCCGGCGCACGGCTGGCTGCGGCGCGCCGGCGCCATCGTGGCCGCGCTGCTGATCGACCTGGCGCTGGTCGCGCTGGCCGCCATCGTCGGCTATGCGGTGGGCCTGTATGGAGTGCGTCCGCGCGGCAGCATCGACACGCTGCAATTGCTGTTCGTCAACGCCTTCGTGGCCGTCGAGGCCGCCAAGGCGCTGATCCGCGGAGTGTTCGCCACGCGCTATCCCCACCTGCGCCTGTTCGCGATGGACGACGGCGTGGCCGTGTACTGGAATGGCTGGCTGTCGCGCATCGCCACGCTCACGGGCTACGGCCTGCTGGTGGCCGAGCCGCTGGTTTCCATCGTGACGGCGCCGGCGCTGGGCCGCCTGGCCACGCTGCTCATCATGCTGGCGGTGTACGTCTATGCCCTGGGCGGCATCTGGCGCAACCGGCTGGCGATCCGCCAGCGCCTGGAAGCCCATGCGGCCGCCGGTTTCCTCGGTTCGCGCTTCCGGCTGCTGGCGCGCGTCTGGCACTGGCTGGCCATCGGCTACTTCACCGTGCTGCTGGCGGTCAGCCAGGTCGATCCCGATGGCGCCCTGCCGTTCATGGCGCGGGCCACCGTGGTCACGCTGGCGGTGCTGGCGCTGGGCATGGCGCTGAATCACCTGCTGTCTGCGAGCCTGGCGCGGCGGGTACGCGTTTCCGAAGACCTGCGCCGGCGCCTGCCGATGCTCGAGGCACGGCTGAATGCCTATGTCCCGGCCGCCATCCGCGGCGTGCAGATCCTGGTGCGCCTGGTGATGGCGCTGCTCGTCCTGGATGCCTGGCATGCCTTCGACCTGTCTGCATGGATCACGTCCGATGCGGGCACGGCCGTGATCCGCGTGGTGGTCAACGTGGCCATCGTGCTGTTCATCGCGGCCCTGGTCTGGACCGTGATCGCCAGCATCATCGAGCATCGCCTGAACCTGGGCGAAGGCAGCGGGGCGCCCAGCGCGCGCGAGAAGACGCTGCTGTCCCTGTTCCGCAATGCCGCGATGATCGTCATCGCCACGCTGACGGTATTGATCGTGCTGTCGCAGATCGGCATTGACATCGCGCCGCTCATCGCCGGAGCGGGCGTGGTGGGCCTGGCCATCGGCTTCGGCGCGCAGAAACTCGTGCAGGACATCATCACCGGCGTCTTCATCCAGCTCGAGAACGGCATGAACCAGAACGACGTGGTGCAGGTGGCAGGCGTGTTCGGCACCGTGGAGAAGCTCACCATCCGTTCGGTGGGCGTGCGCACCCTGGACGGCGGGTATCACCTGATCCCGTTTTCCTCGGTGGACGTGGTCTCCAACCACATGCGGGACTTCTCCTATCACCTGGGCGAATACACCATCGCGCACCGTGAAAGCGTGGACGAGGCCATCGAGCACCTGCGGCGCGCCTTCGAGGAGCTGATGCGCGACGAACTGCTCGCCCCCGAAGTGCTGGAAGACATCAGCATCCCCGGCGTGACGGCGATCAACGAGAAGGGCGTCACCATCCGTGTCCTGATCAAGACCGCCCCGGGGATGCAGTGGGCGGTGCAGCGCGCCTATAACCGCCTGGTCAAGAAGCACTTCGAGGCCGCGGGCATCGAGCTGCCGTATCCGCATACCGTGGTCTACTTCGGCCAGGACAAGCGCGGCTTCGCGCCCGCGGCCAACGTGGTGGTGCAGCCGGGCCGGCCGGATGAGGGCGACCATGCCAACGCCGCGGGCCACACGCGCCGCAAGCTGGGCAGCGAGTCGGGCGGCGGTTCGCCCGACGTGATGGGCAACGAGCTGGAACGCGTGGTCGACGAGAACGGCGACCCCATCGACCCGCGCCAGGCCTGAGTTTCCGCCCGCCGCGCAGCGGCGGAGCCGCCCGGCGGCAGGCCGGGCGCGGGCTGCGTTCAGACCGTGCGCACGGCGATGCCGGCTTCGGCCAGCGCCTGGCGGATGCCCTGCGCGAACGCCACGGCGCCGGGCTGGTCGCCATGGATGCAGAGCGTATCGGCGCGCAGCCCGACCTGCCTGCCGCTGGTGGCGCGCACGTAGCCGTCGCGCACCATGGCCAGCACCTGGGCCACGGAGGCCTGCAGGTCGGTGATCATGGCGTCGGGCCGGCCGCGCGGGGTGAGGCTGCCGTCGTCCTGGTAGGTGCGGTCGGCAAAGACTTCATGGGCGGCCCGCAGGCCGACGGCCTCCGCCGCTTCCACCAGCCTGCTGCCGGCCAGGCCGTACAGCACCAGGTCGCTGTCCACGTCGCGCACTGCCTGGCAGATGGCGCGCGCCAGCCCGGCATCCTGGGCCGCCATGTTGTAGAAGGCGCCGTGGGCCTTCACGTGATGCAGCCGCGCGCCCTGCGATGCGGCCACGCCGGCCAGGGCGCCGACCTGGTACACCACGATGTCGTAGGCTTCCTGCGGCGAGATCTGCATGACGCGGCGGCCGAAGCCGGCCAGGTCGGGCAGGCCGGGGTGTGCGCCGAGCGCAACCCCCCGCGCCAGGGCGGCGGCCACGGTCTTGCGCATGGTGGAGGGGTCGCCGCCATGGAAGCCGCAGGCGATGTTGGCCGAGCTGACGTACTCCAGCACGGCCTCGTCGTCGCCCATCTTCCAGGCGCCGTAGCTCTCGCCCATGTCGCAGTTGAGGTCCAGGGTAGTGTTCATGCCGGGATTCCAGGAAGGTCACAGGCCGCGTCCAGCTGCGCGCGCAGCGGCTGCAGGGCGGCTTCGAGATCGAGATACGCGCGTTCGCGCGCGGCGTCCAGGCGCTGCGCCTCGTCGAGCGTGGCGCGGGTGAAGCGCAGCGCATCTCCGGGAGCATACTGCGCCAGCAGGGGGAGGTCGACGCTGGCGACCTGCGCGATCTTGGGATAGCCGCCGGTGGTCTGGCGGTCGGCCATCAGCACGATGGGCTGGCCGTCTGCCGGCACCTGCACGGTGCCGAAGCTCACGGCTTCCGACAGCATCTGGCGCGGCGTGCGCAGCGCCAGCGCGGGGCCCGACAGGCGGTAGCCCATGCGGTCGGACTGGGCCGCGATGCGGAATCCGGCTTCGAACAGCCGCTGCTGCGCCTCGGGGCCGAAGGCGTCCCAGTGCACGCCGGGCAGCAGCCGCAGGGCGGCGCGCGGCTGCTGCACCAGCGTGGCAGGGAGGTAGAGTTGCAGCGCGTCCAGCGCCGCCTGCAGGGCATCGAGGCGCGCCGGCGCGTCGGCCAGCGGCCGGCGCAGGCCCACGGCGTCGCCCTTGGCGAGCGCGCGCCCGTGCAGGCCGCCGAAGCCGCTGCGCAGATAGGTGCTCTCGCTGCCCATCACCGGCGTGAGCGCATAGCCGCCGTGCACCGCCAGGTAGGTGCGCACGCCGCGCCCGGCGGGCGGGCGCGAAGGGAACGCCAGGATGTCGCCGCTGCGCGCCACGCAGGGACGCAGCAGCGGCAGCGGCGCGCCGTTCAGGGTGGCGCCGAGATCCGCGCCGGCAATGGCCACGCAGGCGGGCGCATCGAAGCGCAGCACGGGGCCGGCCATGGTGATCTCCAGGCTGGCCCGCGTGGCCGGGTTGCCCACCATCAGGCTGGCAAGGCGGTGGGCGCGCGCGTCCATGGCGCCGGCCACGGGCACGCCCAGGTGCTGCCACCCGATGCGTCCTTCGTCCTGGAAGGTGGACAGCAGGCCCGGCTTGAGAACGGTGATCATGGCGGGCAGGCGCGCAGCCGTTCGAAGGTCTGCGCGTCGATGGGAACGAAGCGGACGCGGTCTCCGGGGGCGAGCAGGGCGGCGGGCTGGCGCTGCGGATCGAACAGCACCAGCGGCGTGGCCCCGATGATGTTCCAGCCGCCGGGCAGCACGCCCGGATAGATGACGGTCTGGCGATTGGCCACGGCCACCGATCCGGCAGGCACCGCGGTGCGCGGTGTGTCGCGCCGCCCTATGCCGAGCCGCTCGTCGTGCACGCCGATGTAGGCGTGCCCCGGCGCGAAGCCCAGCATGAATACCATGGCGCCGGGTTGCGTGTGCAGGGCGACCACGTCCTGCGGGGCGAGGCCCGCAGCGGCCGCCACCTCGGGCAGGTCGGGGCCGTGCGCGCCGCCATAGCAGACCGGGATCTCGATCTCGCGGCCGCCTGCTTCTTCGGCGACGATGCCCTGCGCCAGCACGGCGCGTATGCGCCCGGCCAGCGCGGGCAGGGTTGCGTCCTGGCCGCCGGGCCGGTAGTGCACCGCCACGGCGGCATACGAGGCCACGATGTCGGTGGCGCCCGGCAGGCCGGCCTCGCGCAGCATGCGGGCGGCAGCCAGGCAGCGCCGCCCGATGTCCGCGTCCAGCGTGTCGCCGAAGCGCACCAGCAGGCAGCGGTCGCCCTGGGGCTGGAGCTGCCAGGCCGGTTCTGTGGAGTCGCGGGATGCGGGCGGGGCGGTTTCGGTCAAGGTGGCAGCGGCGGGCTTACTTGGCGAACAGCGAATCCATGTTCTTGAACGCCTTGAATTCCAGGGCGTTGCCCGACGGATCGAGGAAGAACATGGTGGCCTGTTCGCCGACCTGGCCCTTGAAGCGGATGTAGGGTTCGATCACGAACTCGGTGCCGGCGTCGGTGAGCTTCCTGGACAGTTCTTCCCATTGTTCCATGGACAGCACTGCGCCGAAGTGGCGCACCGGCACGTTGTGCGAATCGACGGCGCTGGTGGCCTTGTGGCCGCACTCGTCGGGCGAGAGGTGGGCCACGATCTGGTGGCCGTAGAAGTTGAAATCCACCCATTCATCCGAGCTGCGCCCTTCGGGACAGCCCAGCAGTTCGCCGTAGAAGCGGCGCGCCTCGGCCAGGTCGCGGACCGGGAAGGCGAGGTGGAACGGGGGCAGGGTGGCTTGCGCGGTCATGTGGTGCTCCGTGGAAAGAAAAATTACAGCAAAGCTGCAGCGGGTATTAGTGTATGGATTGTTTTTTTGATTGGAAAACGATATTTTTCGATTCTGACCATCGATATTTTTTGTGGTGATACGCGAATTCAAGACCTTCATCGCCGTGGCGCGCGATGGCACCTTCACCGGTGCCGGCCGGCGGCTGGGCCTTACCCAGTCGGCCGTCAGTGCGCAGATCCGCCGGCTGGAAGAGTACCTGGGGGCGCCGCTGTTCGACCGCACCGCCAAGTCGGCCGTGCTCAATGCACACGGCCGCGAGGTGCTGCCGCAGGCCGAGGAACTGGTTGCCATGGCCGAGCGCATGGCGCACATGGGGGGAGCGGGCCGGGTCAGCGGCCTGCTGCGCGTGGGCGCCATCGCCTCCGCGCAGCAGGACCTCCTGGCCCGGGCCCTGGCGAAATTCCGCGTGGCGTATCCCGACGTGCGGGTGCGCATCGTGCCGGGCGTGTCGCTCGCCTTGCTGGGCCAGGTCGATGCGGGGGAGGTCGACCTGGCCGTGCTGATCCGGCCGCCCTACGCGCTGCCGCCGGAACTGCACTGGCAGCAGCTGCTGCGCGAACGCATGGTGCTGGCGGTGCCGCGCGCGCTGCCGCAGGCGCCCTGGCGCGAGCTTCTCTCCAGCCAGCCTTTCGTGCGCTACGACCGCGCTTCCTTCGGCGGCCGCCTGGTCGATGGCTTTCTCCGCAAGCAGCGGCTCACGGTGCAGGAGGCGGTGGAACTGGACGAGATCGATGCCATCGCCAGCCTGGTGCGCCATGGCCTGGGCGTGGCGCTGCTGCCGCACACGGCGCGCCTGGACACGCGCGGGCTGCGGCTGCTGGACCTGGGCGAGACGGCGCCCCACCGGGAGATCGGCATCGTGGCCCGGCAGCCCGCCCGCCAGCCGCTGGCGTCCGAGCTGGCGCGATGCCTGGCGCACGCGGCAGGGCTGGAGCCCGCCTGACGGGCCTGCGCGCTACAGGCGCTCGCAGCGCACCGTGATGGGATGGGCGCGCAGGGCGGCCATCACGTGGTCGTCCACCGTGCCGTCCACGTCGGTGATCACGTAGCCGATGGCGCCGCGCGTCTGCAGGCTCTGGCTGAGGATGTTCAGCCCGTGCTCCGCCATGAGGTTGTCGAGTGCCCCGAGTGCGCCCGGGGCGTTGCGGTGCACATGCAGGATGCGCGCCGTGCCCACCGGTTCCTGGTAGGCCAGCTCGGGGAAGTTCACCGCCGTCTTGGTGGTGCCGGCCTGCAGGAAGCGCACCAGCTTCTCGGCCACTTCGCGGCCGATGTTCTCCTGCGACTCCTGCGTGCTGCCGCCGATGTGCGGGGTGAGGATCACGTTGGGCATGCCGATCAGCGGGCTGTTGAGCGCTTCGTCCACGCTCTTGGGCTCGCTGGGGAAGACGTCTAGCGCCGCGCCCGCCAGGTGCCCCGACTGCAGCGCCGCGTGCAGCGCCGCGATGTCGACCACCGTGCCGCGCGAAGCGTTGATCAGGATGGCGCCGCGCCGCATGCGGCCGATGGTGTCGGCGTTCATGATGTTCTCGGTGGCCTTGCCGCCGGGCACGTGCAGCGTGACCACGTCGGCCTGTGCCAGCAGTTCGTCGAGGGAGGCGGCGGCGCGGGCATTGCCCAGCGGCAGCTTGGCTTCCACGTCGAAGAACACCACGCGCATGCCCACCGCCTCGGCCAGCGTGCCGATCTGCGAGCCGATGTTGCCGTAGCCGATGACGCCGAGGGTCTTGCCGCGGGCCTCGAAGGCGCCGGAGGCCGTCTTGTCCCAATGGCCCTGGTGCACGCGCACGTTCTTCTCGGGAATGCGCCGCAGCAGCAGGATGGCCTCGGCCAGCACCAGCTCGGCCACCGAGCGCGTGTTGGAGAAGGGCGCGTTGAACACGGGCACGCCGCGCTGCATGGCGGCGTCCAGGTCGACCTGGTTCGTGCCGATGCAGAAGCAGCCCACCACGCGCACGTCGGGATTGGCGGAGAACAACGCGGCGTCGAGGTGCGTGCGGGATCGGATGCCCACGACTTCGGCGCCGCGCAGCGCGGCGCGCAGCTCGGCAGGGGGCAGGGCGGCGGCGTACGTCGCGATGTCGGTGTAGCCCGCCGCGTGGAAGACCTCGCGGGCGCTGGGATGGATGTTCTCGAACAGGACGATCTGGGACATGACTGCGGAGTGCCTCGGAGTATGCGCGCAATGCCTTATTGTGGCGCAGATCCGGCATGCCGGTCCGAGAGCCCACGGCGCCGGTGTGGCGACTCGGGACGGGCCCCGGGGCAGGCGGCGCTGCATGCCGGGCCGCGGCCCGGCCGGTCCGCGTCAGGCCGCCGGCTGCACGCGTTCGGCGGGAAAGCGCAGCGAGAAGGTGCTGCCGTGCCCGGGCTCGCTCTCGATCAGCAGCTCGGCCTCGTGGCGCATGGCGATGTGCTTGGTGATGGCCAGCCCCAGGCCCGTGCCGCCCACCGCCCGCGAGCGGCCGCGGTCGACGCGGTAGAAGCGCTCGGTCAGGCGCGGGATGTGGCGCGCCGGGATGCCGATTCCGGTGTCCTGCACGCTGTAGCGGGCCGCGCCCTCGGCGTCGGCTTCCCAGCGCACGGTGATGCGCCCGCCGTCGGGCGTGTAGCGCACGGCATTGGTGAGCAGGTTGGAGAGGGCCGAGGCCAGTTCGGTGCCGCTGCCCAGCACGTCCAGGCTTTCGTCGATGTGCCATTCGAAGCTGTGGCGCCCCCCCGACAGGGCCTCGATCTGCTGGCGCGCCTTGCGCAGCAGCTGCGCCATGTCGACCGCCACGGGTTCGGTGCCGGGGGACGACTCCAGCGTGGACAGCGTGAGCAGGTCTTCGACGATGGCCTGCATGCGCTGGGCCTGCTCGTGCATGAGGTTGACGTACTGGTGGCGCTGCGCTTCCGGCAGCGCATCGGCAGGCATGTCGCGCAAGGTCTCGAGAAATCCCGACAGCACGGTCAGCGGCGTGCGCAGTTCGTGCGACACGTTGGCCACGAAGTCGCGACGGGTGGTTTCCAGTTTCTCGATCTGGGTGACGTCGCGGGAGATCAGCAGCCGCTGGTTGGTGGCGTAGGCCGCCAGCTGGATCATCATCACCCGTTCCTGGCCGTTGCTGGACAGCCGCACCAGGATGGGTTCGGGCCAATCCTCGCGGTGGGCATAGGCCACGAATTCGGGCGAGCGCAGCAGGTTCAGCAGATTGTGGCCGCGGTCGGCCGGCAGGCGCAGCCCCAGGTGGCGCCGCGCCACGCGGTTGCACCAGTCGATCTGGAATTCCTGGTTGAGCGTGACCACGCCGTCGGGCAGCGCCTGGGCGGCGGCCAGCATGCCCTGCATGGCCTCGCGCATTTCCTCCAGCTCGCGCGCCCGGGCGCGGGTGTAGCGGTACAGCGGCGCCAGGATGTCGTCCCATGGCCCCACCGAGACGGGCGGCGCGGTCTCGGGGTTGCGGGCCCAGTGCGAGACGCGCTGCAGGCGCCAGCTGCGCCACAGCAGCATGCAGGTCAGTGCGGCCGCGTAAACCGCCCAGCCGGCGGGCGAGCCGGCAATCAGGTGGACAACCAGCGCCACGACCGCCCAGAGGGCGGTCAGCAACAACGTACGCAGCCAGATCATCAGGGCCTTGTTTGTCTGTGTCGGGTCGGTATGGGCATCAGCGCGCGGGAACCTGGGCAGTGAAGCGATAGCCGCTGCCGCGCACCGTCTCGACGTGGACGTCATGGCCGCTCGGCTCGAGCGCCTTGCGCAGGCGGCGGATGTGCACGTCCACGGTGCGTTCCTCGACGAACACGTGGTCGCCCCACACCTGGTCGAGCAATTGCGAGCGCGAGAAGACCCGCTCGGGATGCGTCATGAAGAAGTGCAGCAGGCGGAACTCGGTGGGGCCGATCTGCAGCGGCTGGGCGTTGCCCGACAGCCGGTGCGTGACCGGGTCCAGCTTCAGGCCCGCCACATCGATGATGTCGTCGGTGAGCTGGGGCGCGCGGCGGCGCAGCACGGCCTTGATGCGGGCCATGAGCTCCTTGGGGGAGAAGGGCTTGGTGATGTAGTCGTCGGCGCCGGCTTCCAGCCCGTCGACCTTGTCCTGTTCCGCTCCTTTGGCGGTGAGCATGATGACCGGCACGGCGCGCGTGCGCTCGTCCTCGCGCAGCTTGCGCGCCAGCGACAGGCCCGAGATGCCGGGCAGCATCCAGTCGAGCAGGATCAGGTCGGGGAGCTCGGCGCGGATCAGGGTCTGGGCCTGCTCCGCATCGAAGGCCCGCAGAACCTTGTGGCCAGCGAACGACAGGTTGACGGCTATCAGTTCCTGGATGGCGGGTTCGTCTTCGACGACGAGTATGGTGCTGGACATGGGCGAAGGTGGGGCAACAACGAGCGCCGGAGCGGCGCGAACATTGCGATAGTATGGCCACAATATTACGGGTATGTGACGTGCGCCGCCTCGCCGGGGCCTGCGATGGGCTACCATTGGGCGAAAGCACGGGATCCACCATCATGCAGACTCCTCATCCTCCCGCCGGCGGCGCCGGCCCGGAAGAAACCACTCACTTCGGGTTCCAATCCGTTCCTGAGAAAGAAAAGGCCCACAAGGTCGCCGAAGTGTTCCATTCGGTGGCGTCGCGCTACGACGTCATGAACGACCTGATGTCCGGCGGCCTGCACCGGATCTGGAAGGCGTTCACGGTGGGCCGCGCAGCGGTGCGGCCGGGCATGAAGGTGCTCGACATCGCCGGCGGCACCGGCGACCTCGCGCGCGCCTTCGCGCGGCGCGCCGGGCCCACCGGCGAAGTGTGGCTGACGGACATCAACGACTCCATGCTGCGCGTCGGGCGCGACCGCCTCACCGACGACGGGCTGCTGCTGCCCACCGCGGTGTGTGACGCGGAGCGGCTGCCTTTCCCGTCCGGATACTTCGACCGCGTCAGCGTGGCGTTCGGCCTGCGCAACATGACGCACAAAGACCGCGCGCTGGCCGAGATGGCGCGCGTGCTCAAGCCCGGCGGCAAGCTGCTGGTGCTGGAATTCTCGCGCGTGGCGCCGCCGCTGGCGCCCGTCTACGACTGGTATTCGTTCAACGTGCTGCCGTGGCTGGGCAAGCGCGTGGCCAAGGACGAGGCCAGCTACCGCTACCTGGCCGAATCCATCCGCATGCACCCCGACCAGGAGACGCTGGCGGGCATGCTGCGCGACGCCGGACTGGAGCGCGTGCAGTACTTCAACCTGACGGCCGGCGTGGCGGCGCTCCACGAAGGCGTGCGCCTGGGCTGAAGTCTCCCCATCCGTCCCCCGGGAACTTGTGGCCGGACGGCTTGTCCGTTATTCTTCCATCATTCAGTTTTCTGTAAGGAACGTGGCGCTGCCCGGGCGGGTCTTCCCCCGGGTGCCTCCTGCGGGGGAGGTGGCGCGCGTATCGAGGAGCAAAGTCAAAATGTCCGGATCACGATTCTCCCGTTTCATCGCTGCGGCGCTGATCGCCGTGTCGGGTGCGGCGCTGGTGTCGGTGTCGTTCGACGCCGAGGCGCGCCGCATGGGCGGCGGCAGCAGCGTCGGCCGCCAGTCCTCCAATGTCATGCAGCAGCGCCAGGCCACCACGCCGCCCACGGCAGGCTCCAACACCACGGCGGGCTCCACGGCTGCCACGGGCGCGGCTGCGGCCGGTACCGGCGCGGCAGCCGGCGCTGCAGCGCGCAGCGGCGCCTCGCGCTGGCTCGGCCCCATCGCCGGCATCGCGGCCGGCCTGGGCCTGGCCGCCCTGTTGTCCCATCTGGGCCTGTCGGCGGCGTTCGCCGAATTCATGGCCAGCATGCTGCTGATCGCACTGGTGGTGTTCGCCGTGCTGTTCATCGTGCGCCGCCTGCGCGGCGGCTCGGCTCGCCCGGCGCTGCAAGGCGCGTACGGCGGGGCGGGCGCCCAGTCCAGCCAGTCCATGATGCGCGAATCCCTGCGGCCGGCCAGCGCCGCAGCGCCGGCGGCTCCTGCGGCCGCTGCTCCGGCTGCGGCCCCCGTGCCCACCGGCAGCGACGGCAACTGGTTCGTCCCCGGCAACTTCGATACGCCGCGATTCCTGCAGCAGGCGAAGGAGCAGTTCGTCCGCATCCAGGCGCTATGGGACAGCGGCGACGTCGGCAGCCTGCGCGAGTACCTCACCGATGACCTGATCGCCGAGCTCAAGCCGCAGCTCGAGGCGCGGGGCGGCGCGGCCAATCACACGGAAGTCGTGCTGCTGAACGCCGAGCTGCTGGGTATCGAGGCCGTGTCCGACGGCCACCTGGCCAGCGTGCGCTTTTCCGGCATGCTGCGCGAGGAAAAGGACGCCGAGGCCTTCCGCTTCGAGGAGGTCTGGAACCTCTACAAGCCGGCGCAAGGCGGCTGGCTGCTTGCCGGCATCCAGCAGATCCCGGTCGAATACGCCAGCTGACCCCTTCCCGGCGCCGCCCCGCGGGGTGGCGCCGGCCCCACGAACCGGCCCGCAGGGGCCGGTTCGTGTTTGTGCGCAGAGGCCGTTCCCCGCGGGGCGGCGCCGGGCCGCCGGGCCGAAACCGTTAAACTGCCGCTTTCTCCCCGTTTCGGCGCGCATCGCCTTCGCCTTACATGCTGCCTCTACCCATCCTGCCGCAACCGCCGCGCCTGCTGGCCAAGGCCCTGAATGCCTTGCTGGCGCGCGAGGCATGGGCACGTGAGCGGCTGGCGCGCCACGCGGGCAAGACGGCACGCCTGGCGGCCGGAGCCCTGGGCGTTTCGCTCACCATAGACAGCGAAGGCATGCTGTCGCCCGCCGATCCCGCCATCGTGCCCGACGTCACGCTGACCCTGGCCGCCGGCAAGCTCCAGCCCGCGCTGCTGCTGTCGCGCGAGCGGCCCGACTTCGCCGGGCTCACGCACATTTCCGGCGACGCCGCATTGGCGCAGCTGGTGGCGGAACTGGCTCGCGACCTGCGCTGGGACGCAGAGGACGACCTGGCGCGCGTGGTGGGCGACATCCCGGCCGCCCGCCTGGCTTCCGGGGCCCGCCTCCTCGGGGAAGGCCTGCGCACGGCCGGCGGTCGCCTGGCGGCGAACGTGGCCGAATACCTGTCCGAGGAGCAGCCGCTGGTGCTGGGGCGTCCCGCGTTCGAGCAGTGGCGCCAGGACCTCGCCGGCCTGCAGGCTGCGCTCGACGACCTGGATCGCCGCGCAGCGCAGCTCGGCGCGCGCCTGCCGGCCCGGCGGAGCGCCTGACGCCATGCCCACGCTGCTGCGTCTGGTCCGCATCATCTTCGTGGCCTTCCGGTTCGGCCTGGACGAGCTCGTGCTCACCAGCCTGAACCATCCGCTGGCCAGAGGCCTGCTGCGGGTCATCCGCCTGGGCACCCGGCCGCGCGCGCCACGCGGGCTGCGCCTGCGACTGGCCCTCGAGTCGCTGGGCCCGATCTTCGTCAAGTTCGGCCAGGTGCTGTCCACCCGCCGCGACCTCATCCCGGCCGACATCGCCAACGAGCTCGCACTGCTGCAGGACCGCGTCCCGCCATTCCCCTCCGACCAGGCCGCGGCCTGCATCGAAGCGGCGCTGGGGGCGTCGCCGCACGTGCTGTTCGCCCAGTTCGACACCGACCCCGTGGCCTCCGCCTCCATCGCCCAGGTCCATTTCGCGGTGCTGCAGGACGGCCGGGAAGTGGCCGTGAAGGTGCTGCGCCCCGGCATGCTGGAGGTGATAGAGAAAGACATGGCGCTGCTGCGCGTGGTGGCGCGCCTGATCGAACGGCTGGGCTCCGATGGCCGCCGGCTCAAGCCCCGCGAAGTGGTCGCCGAGTTCGACAAATACCTGCACGACGAGCTCGACCTCGTGCGCGAGGCGTCCAATTGCAGCCAGCTGCGACGCAACTTCGGGCCTGAGTCGGGACGCGGCGACATGCTGATCGTGCCCGAGGTGATCTGGGAGTACACGGCCAGCACGGTCTTCACCATGGAACGCATGTACGGCATCCCGGTGGGCCAGATCGACCGCCTGCGTGCCGCGGGCATCGACATCCCCACGCTGGCGCGCAGCGGCGTGGAGATCTTCTTCACCCAGGTGTTCACCGACGGCTTCTTCCATGCCGACATGCACCCCGGGAACATCTATGTCTCCGACCAGCCGCAGACGCTGGGCCGCTACATCGCGCTGGATTTCGGCATCGTGGGGTCGCTGTCGGAATTCGACAAGAACTACCTGGCGCAGAACTTCCTGGCGTTCTTCCACCGCGATTACCGTCGCGTGGCGCAGTTGCACATCGAGTCGGGCTGGGTGCCGCGCGAGACGCGCGAAGAAGAGCTCGAAGGCGCGGTGCGCGCGGTGTGCGAGCCGTACTTCGATCGCCCGCTGTCGGAAATCTCGCTGGGCCAGGTGCTGCTGCGCCTGTTCCAGACGTCCCGGCGCTTCAATGTGGAAATCCAGCCACAGCTGGTGCTGCTGCAGAAGACGCTGCTCAATGTCGAGGGCCTGGGCCGCGAACTGGATCCCAATCTCGACCTCTGGAAAACCGCCAAGCCCTACCTCGAGCGCTGGATGCGCCAGCGGGTGGGCTTGGACGGATTGCGCAAGAGCTTGGCCAAGGAGTCCGTGCAGTGGTCCCAGACCCTGCCCGCGCTGCCGCGGCTGATGCACGAGCGCCTGAGCCGCCCCGACCCTGCGCCCGAACTGCTGCGCGAGGTGCGGCAGCTGCGTCGCGCCCAGGAGCAGTCCAATCGCCTCCTCACCGCTCTCACCGCGGTGCTGGCGCTGGCCGTGGCGGTGGCGATCTGGGGGCTGACCCGATGAGCCGGTCCTGTTGGCGGACCCGCTGTCATGGTTTGGTCACCATTCTGTCATCACGCTTTCGTGCGAGCCGGCGATAAATAGGCTCTACCAGACCGTCGAGCGTACGGCGCCCCATGCGCCGACGTAACCGAGCCCGCCCCGGCGGGAACCCCGAAAAGGCTCATCATGCTTTATCCCGAACTGTTCAAGACCATGGAAGCCGTGCGCTGGAACATGGCGACCGATATCCCCTGGGACGATTTCGACCGCAGCAAGCTGTCGGAGGACCAGGCCCGCACCATCAAGATGAATGCCATCACGGAGTGGGCGGCGCTGCCGGCCACCGAGATGTTCCTGCGCGACAACCGCGGCGACAGCGACTTCTGCGCCTTCATGTCGGTATGGTTCTTCGAGGAACAGAAGCATTCGCTGGTGCTCATGGAGTACCTGCGCCGCTTCCGGCCCGACCTCCTGCCCACCGAGGAAGAGCTGCACAAGGTGCGCTTCGAGTTCGATCCGGCGCCCGAGCTGGAAACCCTGATGCTGCATTTCTGCGGCGAGATCCGCCTGAACCACTGGTACCGCTGCGCCGCCGACTGGCATACCGAGCCCGTCATCAAGGCCATCTATCGCACCGTGGCCAAGGACGAGGCGCGCCATGCCGGGGCCTATCTGCAATACATGCGCCGAGCCCTGCACGATCGCGGCGAGCAGGTCAGCCTGAGCGCCCGCCAGTCTTTCTCCAAGATCGGCGTGCTGATGGCGTCGGCCAGCCGCTCGGCCCAGGCCATGCACCCCACCAATCTGCATGTGAACAAGGCCCTGTTCCCCAACGACACGGTGCAGTCCAGGCTGCCCGAACCCGGCTGGCTGGAGCACTGGCTGGACACGCAGATCCGCTTCGACGGCAGCTGGGAACAGCGCGTGGCGAGCCGCATCCTGCACATTCTTTCCAAGCTGCTGGACCGCGAGTTCACCACGGTGAAAGACCTCAACCGCTACCGCAAGGAACTGCTGGCCGGCATGCCGCGCGAGGCGGAGACGATGCTGGCAGGCGCCTGAACCGGGCGGCGCGCGGCTACAATCGCCGCATGTCCGCCGCCCGCTTCGAATCCAAGATCCTTTCGCGCCAGGCCGCCGCCGCGGCGGTGGCGCACCTGCCCCGTCCGCTGGTCTTCACCAACGGCGTGTTCGACATCCTGCATCGCGGCCATGCCACCTACCTCGACCGCGCCGCCCAGCTTGGCGCAACGCTGGTGGTGGCCGTGAACACCGACGCCTCGGTGCGCCGGCTGGGCAAGGGCAGCGATCGTCCGCTCAACCCGGTCGAAGACCGCGCAGCGCTGCTTGCAGCCCTGCAATGCGTGGATCTCGTCACCTCCTTCCACGAAGACACGCCCGAGGCGCTGATCGCCGAGCTGCGGCCCGACATCATCGTAAAAGGCGGCGACTACGACATGGCCAGGCTGCCCGAGACGCGCCTGGTGCAGAGCTGGGGCGGCAGCGCGGTGGCGATCCCGTTCGAGTTCGACCGCTCCACCACGGCGCTGGTGCGCAGGATCCGCGCCGGCTGAGGCGTTCTGGCGCTTCAGGTCCGGCGCTTCGTGGCCGAGCGCTCAGGGCGGCGGCAGGCGCAGCAGCCGGTTGATGGCGTCGAGGTCGGCCTCCGCCAGGATGCCGCTCACGGCCTTCAGCCGCAATCCGTCCAGCAGCACCGCGTAGCGGGCCTGCGCCAGGTCGCGCTGGGTGGCATAGAGCTGCTGCTGGGCGTTGAGCACGTCGAGATTGATGCGCACGCCCACCTCGTAGCCGATGCGATTGGCCTCGACGGCGGCACGGCTGGAGCGTTCTCCGGCCTCGAGCGCGCGGATGCGCGACAGACCCGCGACCACGCCTGTGTAGTACTGCCGGGCGGCCTGCACCGCCTGGCGGCGCGCCGCCAGGTAATCCTGGCGGGCCTTCTGCTCCAGCGCGACCATCTGCGTGACCTGCGATGAGATGCCGCCGCCTGCATAGAGCGGGATGGACAGCACCACGCCCACGCTGCTGTCGATGGGGCGGCCGGGATCGGTGCTGCGCTCGCGCATGCGCGCGTCGGTGGCGCTGCCGGTGCTGGCCCGCAGGTCCAGGGTGGGATAGTGGCCGCTGCGCGCGATCCGGATGTCGTGGCCGGCGATGCGCGTCTGCAGCTGGGCGCGCAGCACGTCCAGGCCCGAGGCTTCCGCCTGGACCGACCAGTCGTCCACGCGGGCGGGCTGGGGCGAAGGCAGCGGCACGCCGGCGGGCAGTCCGGCCAGCCGGCCGGGCAGGGTGCCGATGATGCGCGCCAGCTCGTCGCGGCGCACCTCCAGCTGGTTCTGCAGCAGCAGTTCCTGCGCCACGACGAGGTCGTAGCGCGCCTGGGCTTCGTGCGTGTCCGTGATGGTGGAGGTGCCCAGTTCGAAATTGCGCCGGGCGGCGGCCAGCTGCTCGGCCACGGCGGCCTTCTCGGCTTCGGTGGCGGCGAGGGTATCCTCGGCTGCGAGCACGTTGAAGTAGGCGTCGGCCACGCGCAGCATCAGGTCCTGGTAGGCCTGCTGCAGTTGCAGTTCGGTGTCGGCCACCAGCAGGTGCGACTGTTCGTAGCGCTGCCACCGGTTCCAGTCGAACAGGGGCTGGCTCAGCACCAGCGCCCAGGTGCCGCGGCCGCCGTCATAGGCGGTATGGCCCCGGGTGGATTGCGTGTGGGCGTATTCGCCGCCCACCTCGGCGCTGATGCTGGGCAGCAGGGCGGCGCGTGCCTGGGGCAGCTGTTCGAGCCCGGCCCGATAGGCGGCCCGGGCGCTGGCGTACGTGGGATCCCTGCCCAGGGCCTCGCGCCAGACCTGCATGAGGTCCTGGCCCCAGGCTGGCAGTGCCGTGCCCGCGACGCCGCATATCAGCAATGCCGCGGCGAACCGGCGGGCGGACATCTCAGAACTTGAACTTGGAGACCGTGGTGCCGCGCAGGGGCTTGATCACGGTTTCGAACAGGTTCGCGGTTTCGAAGCTGGCCGCGGTGGTGCGGGTGATGCGACAGGCGGTCATGATGGGCGCCTGGCCCGCCACGACGACCAGGCGGCCCCCCACGCGCAGCTGGTACTTGAGGGCGTCGGGGATCGCAGGCACGGAGCCGGTGACCAGGATGGCGTCGTATTCGGTGGAACCCCAGCCGTTGCGGGCGTCGCCCGTCTCGACCTTGACGTTCGTGACGTTGTTCAGCTGCAGGTTCTGCTGCGCGAACGCCACCAGGCGGCTGTCGATCTCGACCGTGGTGACCTGCTGCGCCAGGTGGGCCAGCAGCGCGGCCTGGTAGCCCGAACCCGTGCCGATCTCCAGCACGCAGTCGGTGGGCTGCAGCTGCAGTTCCTGTGCCAGGCGCGCCTCGATCTTGGGCGCCAGCATGTTCTCGCGCGTATCGACGGCGTTGATCTGCAGCGGGATTTCGAGGTCGGAGAAGGCCAGGGCCCGCAGCGCGGGCGGCACGAACTGTTCCCGGCGCACCGCGAAGAGGGCGTTCAGGACACGCTCGTCCAGGACGTCCCAGGGGCGGATCTGCTGCTCCACCATGTTGAAACGGGCTTTCTCTACGTCGGGCAGGGTCGAGGCATTCATGACGGTAAGGCTGAGCTATGGCGGGGAGATATCAACAGAACATTGTACCGGCTTGCAGGCCGTTACCACCATGCATGGAAATGGTGGACCGGCCCATGCCCGGCCCCCACGGCCAGCCGGTCGGCCTGGCGGATGGCCTCGGTGAGGTACGCCTTGGCACGGCGCGCGGCCTCCGGCACGTCGGCCGACTGCGGCAGCAGGGCCGCCAGGGCCGCCGACAGCGTGCAGCCGGTGCCATGCGTGTTGCGGGTGTCGATGCGCGGCGCGGCCAGCTCGATCATGCGGTCGCCGTCGTGCAGCAGGTCGATGGCCGCCTCGCCGGGCAGGTGGCCGCCCTTGAGCATGACCCAGTGCTCGCCCGAATGGGCCATCAGGTTGCGCAGCTTCTCGGCCACGCGGCGCATTTCCTTCAGGGTTTCGACGGGGCGCTCGCCCAGCAGCTGGCCGGCCTCGGGCAGGTTGGGGGTGATCAGCGTGGTCTGCGGCAGCAGCGCTTCGCGCAGCGCACCCAGCGCGTCGCGGTCCAGCAGCAGGTCGCCGCTCTTGGCCACCATGACGGGATCCAGCACCACGTGCGCCGGCTTCCAGCGGGCCAGGCGCTCGGCCACCGTGATCGTGACCGGTTGCTGGCCCAGCATGCCGATCTTGACGGCATCGATCGGCACGTCGGCGAACAGCGTGTCGATCTGCTGCGCCACGAAGGCGGGCGGCACGGGCGAAATGCCGGTGACGCCCTGCGTATTCTGTGCCGTGAGGGCGGCGATCACGGCGCAGCCGTACGCGCCCAGCGCGCTCATGGCCTTGATGTCGGCCAGGACGCCGGCGCCGCCGGAAGGGTCCACCCCGGCGATGGACAGTGCGTGGGGCGGGCGTTGCCCCGGGGCGTTGGCATTCATTTGGCGGGCGCGGTGATCAGGCCTTCGGTGGGCGAACTGGGAATGGCGCTGTAGGTCTTGCGGGGCATGCGTCCGGCCAGGTAGGCCTCGCGCCCCGCTTCCACCGCCTTCTTCATGGCGCCGGCCATCAGCACCGGCTTTTGCGCGCCCGCGATGGCGCTGTTCATCAGCACGCCGTCGCAGCCCAGCTCCATGGCGATGGCGGCGTCGGAAGCCGTGCCCACGCCGGCATCGACCAGCACCGGCACGCGCGCCTGGTCGATGATCAGGCGCAGGTTCCAGGGATTGAGGATGCCCATGCCCGAGCCGATCAGCGAGGCCAGGGGCATCACCGCCACGGCGCCCAGGTCTTCGAGCATGCGGCACTGTATGGGGTCGTCGGCGCAATACACCATGACCTTGAAGCCCTCGTCCACCAGCGTCTTGGTGGCCTTGAGCGTTTCGGGCATGTTGGGGAAGAGGGTGTGGGGATCGCCCAGCACCTCCAGCTTGACCAGGTCGTGGCCGTCGAGCAGCTCGCGGGCCAGCCGCAGGGTGCGCACCGCGTCTTCGGCCGTATAGCAGCCGGCGGTGTTGGGCAGCAGCGTGAAGCGCGACGGGGGGACGTAGTCGAGCAGGCTGGGCTGGCCCGGATCCTGGCCGATGTTGGTGCGGCGGATCGCCACGGTGACGATCTCGGCGCCGCTGGCGTCCAGCGCGGCGCGGGTCTGCTCGAAATCCTTGTACTTGCCCGTGCCGACGATCAGGCGCGAAGCGTATTCGCGGCCGGCAATGGTGAGGGTGTCTGTGGTCATGGGGTGCAGGCGGAAATGCTCGGGATCGGGCGGCCGTCCGGCGGGCCGGGCGCCGCGTATCCCGTCATCATAGAACACGTGGGCGCGCCTCGGGCTGCAGCAGCAATAGCTTCAGGAACGCGCGTCGTCCAGCATGGCGCACAATTGCTCGGCCGCGTCCACCAGGCGCGGCCCGGGGCGATACAGCGCATCGGCATCCACGGCGTACACGTGCCCGGCGCGCGCCGCGGGCGCGCCGCGGGCCTGCCAGGCCTGGCGGATGCGCGCGCCGTCTGCGGCGCTCCCGGTGCCGGCCACGATGGCGTCGGGCGCGGCCGCCAGCACGCTCTCCACCGACACCTCCGCGGCCGCCCGCGGCAGGCTGCCGAACACGTTGACCGCGCCGCAGCGCCGCAGCAGGTCGCCGACGATGTCGCCGTCGCCCAGCGCATACAGCGGGATCTCGCCGGCCTGTACGAACACCTTCACCGGCGCATGTCCGGCGTAGCGCGCCGTCAGGGCGTCGATGCGGGCCTGCAGCCGGTCTGCCTCGGCCCGGGCGGCGGCTTCGGTGCCGAACAGGCGGCCCAGGCGCAGCAGGCTGGAGGGGATGTCGTCGAGGGTGCGGGGCTGGCTGAAGTACACCGGCGTGCCGCCGGAGCCCAGGATGGGCGACAGCGTATGCAGCGCCCCCGGTTGCCAGGCCAGCAGCAGGTCGGGGCGCAGGGCCGCGACGCGCTCGGCATCGGGACGCAGCCCGTCACCCACCGAGGGCAGCTGCCGGGCTGCGTCGGGGAAATCCGTGCCGCGCACCGCGCCCACCAGGTAGGCGCCGGCGCCGGCGGCATGGGCCAGCTCCGCCAGGTGCGGCGCCAGCGCCACGGCGCGCCGCGCCGGCTGGGCCAGGGTCACCGTCCGGCCGGTATCGTCCTCGACCTGGACGGGCGCGGCGGCTGCCCCCGTGCAGGCGGCCAGCAGCAGGGCCGCGGCGCAGCGTTGCAGGAGGAGGGGGCGTCCGGCAGCCATGGGAAAGAACGCCGCCTCAGTAGCGCACCGTCAGCGAGGCCACCACGCTGCGACCCATGCCGGGGTAGAGGTTGTAGCGCGCGCTGGGGCCCAGGTACTCGAAGGCCGCATTGGCGCCGCGGATCCCGTAGGTGGCGTAGTCGCGGTCGAACAGGTTGTTCACGGCCAGCGTGCCTTCCACGTGCCGCGAGAAGCGGTAGCCGGCCTTGGCGTTGAAGAGCACGTAGTCCTGGAGTTCGGCATCGAACTGGTTGGCCTGGTCGTTGTCCATGCGGGAGCTGCCCACGTACTGGGCCGACACGCGCAGGAACAGGTCGTCCGAGGGCCGCCAGGTCAGGCCTGCATTGGCGAGCCACCTGGGCACGAGCGGAACGCGCTTGCCGGCGAGGTCCACGCCATAGTAGGTGCCCGACCTGAATTCCGCTTCCATCCAGGTCAGGTTGGCGTCCACGCTCAACGTGCGGCTGAGGGCGTGCGTACCTTCCAGTTCCACGCCCTGGCGCCGCGTGGGGTCGAGGTTGACGTTGGCGCCGGTGCCGGGGCCCCACAGGCCGTCGGCCAGGGGGTTGTACTGGATCTCGTTGGTGAGGTCGTAGCGGAACCACGCCAGCCGGGCGCTGCTGCCTGCCGAGGCCCAGGTCAGGCCGATTTCCTTGTCGGTGGAGGTCTGCGGCGCCAGCGGCGTCTGCACCGAGAGCAGTTCGTCGGCGTTGGGCAGGCGGAAGCTGCGGCCGACCTTGCCGTACGCAGCGAAACCCGCGCCCAGTTCCTGGCGCAGGGCCGCCTGCCATGCGGTGAGGTGCCGGCTCTTGTCGGAGGCCGAGCCGGAGCCCGACTGCACCGCCACTTCGTCGGAGGCGTACTGGCGGCGCGCGCCCAGGGTGAGGGTGGTGCTGTCGGTGGCGCGTATCGTGCCCTCGGCAAAAGCGCCATACTGGCGCTGCGTGGAGCGCCAGGCCGACTCGACGTCGTAATAGGGCTGCTGCGTGGCATCCGTGCGGCTGTACAGGCCATCGACTCCCGCCACCAGGCTGTGGCCGCCGGCGAACGGCAGCTGGTAGCGCACGCTGCCCGAGGTCTCGTCGAGCTGCTGGTCGCGTAGCGTGTCGCCGTAGCCGTCGTTGCTGTAGCCGTCCAGGTCCTTGATGCGCTGGCCCAGGTCGGCGTAGAGCATGCCGCGGCCCAGGGCCTGGCTTATCTGGATGCCGAGGGCGTCGGTCTGCACCTTGAGGTAGTCATCGGGGTAGGTGGCGCCGCGCGGGTCGTCCTCGTACTGGTTCTCGCCGGTCGAGGGGTCCACCAGCCGCGGGCCCGGCAGGCCGAGCTTCTGGGTGGCGGTGCGCGCGTACAGGCGCACCGATCCGTCGTCGTGCCGGAAGGTGAGGCCCATGCCGGCGCTGGTGCGGCGCTCCGCGTTGTTGTCGCGGTAGTTGTCGGTGTCCAGCGTCTGTCCGTAGACGTCCACCATCACCTTGTCGCTGCCGAAGCGGGCCTGGGCGTCGGCCTGGCGCAGGCCGTAGTTGCCCAGGGAGACGGTGGCGCTGGCCGAGGGCGTGGCGCTGCCGCGCCGCGTGATGATGTTGATCACGCCGCCCGTGGCGCCGCCGCCGTACTGGACCGCGCCGCTGCCGCGCACGATCTCGATCCGTTCGATCTGCTCCATCGGGATGCTGCCCAGCATGGGCGCCGACAGGTCGTTGTCGTTCTGCCGTACGCCGTCTATCAGCAGCAGCGTGTTGCTGGCGCCGGTGAGGCCGAAGCCGCGCAGGTCCACGATGGCATTGTCGCCGGCGCTGGAGGTGTTGATGAGGTGCACGCCGGCCTGCGTGGCCAGCAGGTCCTGCACATTGCGGGCCGGGCTGGCGGCGATGTCGGCGGCGTCGATCACGGACACGGCGACGGGCTGGTTGCGGCCGTCCATGGGCACGCGGGACGCGGTGACGGTGACGGTGTCGAGCTCGGGGAAGGCGGCCGGGCCGGCATCCTGTGCCGAAGCGGCCAGGGGGGCGGCACAGGCCAATGCGCCGGCGTAGCGCCGGAAGGAGCGGGAAAGCATGTTGTAAGCCTCGGTATGACGCGCGACCCCGCACGTCGTTACGGGAATGAGGCGCCTCCTGCGGAGACGGCCTCGCGGCGAACCGGCCGGTGTCGGGCTGCCATGGCGTTGCCATGGTGACCGTTGCGGGGGCAGCACAGGCCGGGATGGGGGCATCCTTCCTGTTTCCCGTTTAACTTTCGAGCGTGGGCCGAAAGCACCGATTCGGGCGGCAACTGTAACACCTGTGCGCGTCGCCGTGGCCTGTTTTGTTACGATCACAGGTTCCCCGTCCCGCGTGGCGATGCCTGCCGCCGGACCGGCACATTTCAGGATCTGCCCCGTGACGTATCCCCGCATGCCCCATCCCCTGTCGGCCTATACCCATGGCAGCGAGTTCGTGCGCCTGCTGGGCGAGCGCATCCTGATCCTGGACGGCGCCATGGGCACCATGATCCAGCGCTACAAGCTGTGCGAGGCCGACTTCCGCGGCACGCGCTTCGCCGACCATCCCAAGGACCTGAAGGGCGACAACGAACTGCTGTCGCTGGTGCGGCCCGACGTCATCTCGGAGATCCACCGCCAGTACCTCGAGGCCGGCGCCGACGTCATCGAGACCAACACCTTCGGCGCCACGGCCATCGCCCAGGGCGACTACGACCTTCCGGGGCTGGCCTACGAGATGAACAAGGTCTCGGCCGAGCTGGCGCGGGCCGCCTGTGCGGCCTACAGCACGCCCGAGCGGCCGCGTTTCGTGGCGGGCGCCCTGGGTCCGCAGCCCAAGACCGCCTCGATCTCGCCCGACGTCAACGATCCGGGCGCGCGCAACGTCACGTTCGACGAGCTGCGCACGGCCTATGCCGAACAGCTGCATGGCCTGCTCGACGGCGGCATCGATATCGTGCTCATCGAGACGATCTTCGATACGCTCAACGCCAAGGCGGCCATCTACGCCGTGGAAGAGGTGTTCGAGGAGCGCGGGGTGCTGCTGCCCGTGATGATCTCCGGCACCGTCACCGACGCCTCGGGCCGCATCCTGTCGGGCCAGACGGTGGAAGCCTTCTGGAATTCCGTGCGCCATGCGCGGCCCGTCACCATAGGCTTGAACTGCGCCCTGGGCGCTGCCCTGATGCGCCCCTACGTGGCCGAGCTTTCGAAGATCTGCGACACCTACGTCTGCGTGTATCCCAATGCCGGCCTGCCCAACCCCATGGCCGAGACCGGCTTCGACGAGGGGCCCGCCGACACCGCCGCGCTGCTCGAGGAGTTCGCCCGCGCCGGGCTGGTGAACATGGCGGGCGGATGCTGCGGCACCACGCCCGACCACATCCGGGCGATCGCGCAGAAGGTGCAGGGCCTGGCGCCGCGCGTCGTGCCCGAGGTGCCGGTGAAGACGCGCCTGTCGGGGCTGGAACCGCTCAACATCGACGAAGAAACCCTCTTCGTCAACGTGGGCGAGCGCACCAACGTGACGGGCAGCAAGATGTTCGCGCGGCTGATCCGCGAAGAGAAGTACGACGAGGCGCTGGCGGTGGCCCGCCAGCAGGTCGAGAACGGCGCGCAGATCATCGACATCAACATGGACGAGGCGATGCTGGATTCGGCGGCGTGCATGCACCGCTTCCTCAACCTGATCGCCTCCGAGCCCGACATCGCCCGCGTGCCCATCATGATCGACAGCTCCAAGTGGGAAGTGATCGAGACGGGCCTGAAGTGCGTGCAGGGCAAGGCGGTGGTGAATTCCATCTCGATGAAGGAGGGCGAGGACGCCTTCCGCCACCACGCGCGCCTGTGCCGCCGCTACGGCGCGGCGGTGGTGATCATGGCCTTCGACGAGCAGGGCCAGGCCGACACGCTGGAGCGGCGCAAGGAGATCTGCGGCCGGGCCTACCGGATCCTGGTCGACGAAGAGGGCTTCCCGCCCGAAGACATCATCTTCGATCCCAACGTGTTCGCGGTTGCCACCGGCATCGACGAGCACAACCATTATGCGATGGACTTCATCGAGGGCACGCGCTGGATCCGCCAGAACCTGCCGCACGCGCGCATATCCGGCGGGATCTCCAACGTGAGCTTCTCGTTCCGCGGCAACGAGCCCATGCGCGAGGCCATCCACACCGTCTTCCTGTATTACGCCATCCGCGAAGGCCTGACCATGGGCATCGTCAACGCGGGGCAGCTGGGCGTATACGCCGACCTCGATCCCGTGCTGCGGGACCTCGTCGAAGACGTGATCCTGGACCGCGCGCAACCCGTGGGCAAGACCGATCCTGCCGACGAGCGCACGCCCACCGAGCGCCTGGTGCAGTTCGCCGAGACCGTCAAGGGGTCCGGCGCCAAGCGGGAAGAGGACCTGGCCTGGCGCGCTGCCTCCGTCGAGCAGCGCCTGGCCCACGCGTTGGTGCACGGCATCACCACCTATATCGTCGAAGACACCGAAGAGGTGCGGCAGAAGGTGGCCGCGCGCGGCGGACGCCCGATCGAGGTGATCGAGGGGCCCCTCATGGACGGCATGAACGTGGTGGGCGACCTGTTCGGCGCCGGCAAGATGTTCCTGCCCCAGGTGGTGAAGTCGGCGCGCGTGATGAAGCAGGCCGTGGCCCACCTGATCCCCTACATCGAGGAGGAGAAGCGCCAGATCGAGGCCGCCGGCGGCGACGTGCGGGCCAAGGGCAAGATGGTGATCGCCACCGTCAAGGGCGACGTGCACGACATCGGCAAGAACATCGTTTCGGTGGTGCTCCAGTGCAACAACTTCGAGGTCGTGAACATGGGCGTGATGGTGCCCTGCGACCAGATCCTCGCCAAGGCCAAGGAAGAGGGCGCGGACATCATCGGGCTGTCGGGCCTGATCACGCCCAGCCTCGAGGAAATGGCCTACGTGGCCTCCGAGATGCAGCGCGACGAGTACTTCCGCAGCCGCCGCATCCCGCTGATGATCGGTGGCGCCACCACCAGCCGCGTGCATACCGCGGTGAAGATCGCGCCCAACTACGAGGGTCCGGTGATCTACACGCCGGATGCCAGCCGCGCCGTGGGCGTGGCCACCAGCCTGGTGTCCGACCAGGCCGGGGCCTACGTGGCCGAGCTGGCGCAGGAATACGAGGAAGTGCGCCGGCGCCATGCCAACCGCAAGGCCACGCCGCTGGTGCCGCTGGCCGAGGCGCGCGCTTCGCGGCCGCAGATCGACTGGGTCGCGTACACGCCGCCGCGCCCCAAGTTCCTGGGCCGGCGCACCTTCCAGCGCTACGACCTGGCCGAGATCGCACGCTACATCGACTGGGGGCCATTCTTCCAGACCTGGAGCCTGTTCGGCCCGTACCCGGCCATCCTGGAAGACAAGGTCGTGGGCGAGCAGGCGCGCAAGGTCCTGGCCGACGGCCAGGCCATGCTCAAGCGCATCATCGAAGGCCGTTGGCTCACCGCCAGCGGCGTGGTCGGCTTCTTTCCGGCCAACACGGTCAACGACGAAGACATCGAGGTGTATGCCGACGAGTCGCGCAGCGAGGTGCTGTTCACCTACCGCAACCTGCGCCAGCAGGGCGTCAAGCGCGAGGGCGTCAGCAACAAGTGCCTGGCCGATTTCATCGCCCCCCGGGACAGCGGCAAGCTCGACTACATCGGCATGTTCGCCGTCACGGCAGGGCTGGGGCTGGAGAAGAAGGAGGCGGAGTTCCAGGGCGCAATGGACGACTATTCCTCCATCATGCTGAAGTCGCTGGCCGACCGCCTGGCCGAGGCCTTCGCCGAGTGCCTGCACGCACGGGTGCGCCGCGACCTGTGGGGCTATGCGCCCGACGAGCAGCTCACCAACGAAGAGCTGATCGCCGAGAAATACGTGGGCATCCGGCCCGCGCCCGGCTATCCGGCCTGCCCGGAGCACGTGGTCAAGGCGGACCTGTTCCGTGTGCTCGACGCCGGCGAGGTCGGCATGTCGCTCACCGACAGCTATGCCATGTACCCGGCCTCCAGCGTGTCCGGCTTCTACTTCAGCCATCCGCAGTCGCAGTACTTCAACGTGGGCGTGATCGGCGAAGACCAGCTCGCCGACTATGCGGCCCGCAGCGGCCGCAGCCTCGACGACCTGCGGCGCACGCTGGCGCCCAGCCTCGGCTGAGCGCGCGGCGGGTTCAGCCGGGCTTGCGCACTACCAGCGTGGCGGTGTCGCTGGTGAATGATCCGTCGTCCTGCATTGCGTAGTGCCTGCGCACCAGGTCGGGCGCGGCCGCGCCCATGTGGCGCAGCGCTGCCACCAGGACGTCCGGGGTACGCATGCGCGCCACCCAGGCGGCGAACTCGAGCGGCAGCCGGCGCGGCGTCAGTTCCTGCAGCACGAAGCCGGCTTCGGCCAGCATGCGCAGCCACTCGGAAACCGTATAGTTGCGCACGTGCGAGTTGTCGCGAAGCACCTCCAGCGCCTGCAGCCATGTGTCGAGCAGCGGTTCGCCGGGCGACACCACGTCGGCGAACACGGCAGTGCCGCCCGGCCTGAGCACGCGCCAGGCGTCGCGCAGCGCGCGGCCGGCATCCTGCCAGTGGTGGGTGGAATAGCGCGACATCACGAGGTCGAACTCCCCATCGGCGAAGGGCAGATACTCGGCTTTGCCTCGACAGGTGGCGAGGTTGTGCAGCCCGCGCCTGGCCGCCTCGGCGGCCACCACGTCCAGCATCGGCTGCGACAGGTCGTAGGCGGTGACCTGCGCCACCAGCGGCGCAAGATGAAAGCTCACGTGGCCTGCGCCGCAGCCCAGGTCCAGCGCTTGGGCGCCGGGATGCAGCCGGGCCAGCCCGGCCATCTGCCGCAGGTCCTCTCCCTGCGCATGGACCGCGCTGGCCAGGTAGGCCTCGGCACGGGGACTGAACTGCTGGTCGACGACGTCGTCATGGGTGGGGGCATGCATGGTGGCTCCTTGGGCGAGTGGCAGCGCGTGGACTGCGGCAGCGGCTAAGATAGGCAGGTACCGATACGCGTACAAGACCATTGCTTATCCTGGTATGACGACTGCTTCCCTCCCCACCGAAGGCCCGGTGCTGCGCCGCCAGCTGCTGGGCGAGTTCGTGCGCAATGCGCGGGCACGCGTCAGCCCGCAGATGGCGGGCCTGCCGCCCGGCACGCGCCGCCGCACGCCCGGGCTGCGCCGCGAGGAAGTGGCCCAGCTGTGCGGCATCAGCGTCACCTGGTACACCTGGATCGAGCAGGGCCGCGACGTCTCCGTCTCGCCCGCCGTGTGGGGGCGTATCGCGGCCGTGCTGCAGCTGGGCCGCGCGGAACGCGCCTATCTCTTCGAGCTGGCCGAATGCGCCGACCCGCAGCATCCGCGCGACGACGCCCAGGGCGCCGCGGCGCCGCTGCGCGAATGCGTGGAAGCCATTGCCGCGCCGGCCTACGTGCTCGACCGCGCCTGGAACGTGCTGGCCTGCAACCGGCCGCTGGTCCACCTGTTCGACGACTGGCCGGTACGCGACCCGGCGCCGAACCTGCTGCGCTACATCTTCCTGGACCCCGCTGCGCGCAGCCTGGTGGTGGACTGGGAGCAGCGCGCCCGCCGGGTGGTGGCTGAATTCCGCGCCGACGCCGCCGCGCACCTGGACGCCGCCGACGTGGCGGCGCTGGTGGCATCGCTGGTGCGCGAAAGCGAGGTGTTCGCGCACTGGTGGACGCGCCATGCGGTGGTGGAGCGCGAAGGGGGCCGGCGCGACTTCAACCATCCGGTGGACGGCCGGCTGGCCTATCGCCAGGTCACTTTCCGCCTGGCCACCCATCCCGAGCTGAAGCTGGTGATGTTGCTGGCCGGCGAATGAAGCAGGCCGGCGCCCGCGCGGGCGGTGCGGGCTATTGCGGGGAGGGCGCCAGGACCAGGCCGGCGTCGCCGGACGGCAGCCCCGCTGCGGCCAGCCCGGCCAGCAGCTTCTTCACCGGCGCGGGCAGCGCCACCGCGGCCAGCTCCTGCACGCCCACCCAGCGCTCGGCGCGTGCGCTGTCGCGCAGCGCAGGCGGTGTTTTCACCGGCACGTACCAGGGCTGCACGTGCAGCCGGAAGTGGGTGAACGTGTGCGAGAAACCGGCCAGCCGGCACGGGGCCAGCGGTTCCAGCCCGAGGGCGCGGACGGCGGCCAGCGGTTCGGCGCCGGATTCGAATTCGGGCAGGCTCCACAAGCCGCCCCAAATGCCGGGCGAGGGGCGCTGCTGCAGCAGCAGCGCGCCTTCATGGGCCAGCACCAGCATGGCCGTCTCGCGTTCGGGCACGGCCTTGCGCGCCTTGGGCGTGGGCAGCTCCAGCTGGCGGCCGTCGCGCCGCGCGATACAGGTCTCGGCCACGGGGCAGGCCTGGCAGGCGGGTTTGCCGCGCGTGCACAGGGTGGCGCCCAGGTCCATCAGGCCCTGGGTATAGGCGGCCATGTCGAGCCCGGGCGCCGCATCCACCTGCGCTTGGGCCAGACCCCAGAGGCGCTGGTCCACCGCGCGTCGGGCCGGGTCGCCCTCGATGCCGAAGTGCCGGGCGAAAACCCGCTTGACGTTGCCGTCGAGGATGGGCGAGCGCTCGCCGTAGGCAAAGGCGGCGATGGCAGCGGCGGTGGAGCGGCCGATGCCGGGCAGGGTGGCGATGCGTTCGGCATCCGGCGGAAAGCGGCCCTGCCAGCGTTCCATGATTTCCCGGGCGCAGCGATGCAGGTTGCGGGCCCGGGCGTAGTAGCCCAGCCCTGCCCAGTAGGGCATGACCTCTTCCTGGCTGGCGGCAGCCAGCGCGGCCACGTCGGGAAAGCGGGCCAGGAAGCGCTGGTAATACGGGATCACGGTGGCGACCTGGGTCTGCTGCAGCATGATCTCCGACAGCCAGATGCGATAGGGGTCGGCGGTGCCTTGCCAGGGCAGGCCGTGCCGGCCGTGGGTGCGCTGCCAGGCCACGATGCGGGGGGCGAATTCCATGGCACGCATTATCGCATCGCCCTATTGCGCCGCCCGGTGGCGGGGGGGTAAAACGGAACAAAACAACAAAGGCACTCGCGTGCCCGCATCGGTTTGCCCATCGCTTCACAAGAGCTCGCCGGGCGCCGTGCGGAAACCCCACACCAACGGAGTAGACATGAATGCCCCCCTCTCGCCCGCGCAGCGCGCGGCGCTCGACGCTGTCCAGCTCGACGACAAATACACCCTCGCCACGGGCCGCGCCTGGATGAGCGGCATCCATGCGCTGGTGCGCCTGCCCATGATGCAGCGCCAGCGCGACGAGCGCGCCGGGCTCAACACCGCCGGCTTCGTCTCGGGCTATCGCGGTTCGCCGCTCGGCGGCGTGGACCAGAACATGTGGAAGGCGGCCAAGTACCTCAAGGCCCACCATGTGGAATTCCAGCCCGGCATCAACGAAGACCTGGCTGCCACCGCGGTGTGGGGCTCCCAGCAGGTGAACCTGTTTCCCGGCGCCCGGTACGACGGCGTGTTCGGCATGTGGTACGGCAAGGGCCCGGGAGTGGACCGCTGCGGCGACGTCTTCAAGCATGCCAATGCCGCCGGCACGTCGCGGTACGGCGGCGTGCTCGTGGTGGCCGGCGACGACCACCCCGCCAAGTCCTCCACGCTGCCCCACCAGAGCGACCACATCCTGAAGGCCTGCATGATTCCGGTGCTGTTCCCGGCCAGCGTGCAGGAAGTGCTGGACTTCGGCATGCACGGCTGGGCCATGAGCCGCTATGCCGGCGTATGGGTCGGCCTCAAGACCATCACCGACATCGTCGAGGCCTCGGCATCCGTGGAGGTCGACGCCGAGCGCGCGTCCATCGTGCTGCCCGACGACTTCGTCATGCCGCCCGACGGGCTGAACATCCGGCTGCCCGACACGCCGCTGCAGCAAGAGGCGCGGCTGCTCGACTACAAGCTCTACGCGGCGCTGGCGTACGCGCGCGCCAACAGGCTCAACCACGAGCTCTGGAACGTGCCCGCCGCGCAGGCGCGCTTCGGCATCATGACGTCCGGCAAGGCCTATCTCGACACGCGCCAGGCGCTGTCCGACCTGGGGCTCACCGAATCCGTGTGCCGCCGCATCGGCCTGCGCCTCTTCAAGGTAGGCATGGTGTGGCCGCTGGAGGCCACGGGCGTGCAGCAGTTCGCCGACGGGCTGGACGAGATTCTGGTGGTGGAGGAAAAGCGCCAGGTGCTGGAGTATCAGCTCAAGGAAGAACTCTTCAGCCGGATCGGCTCGGGCAAGAAGATCCCCCGCGTGGTGGGCAAGTTCGACGACAAGGACGGCGGCGAATGGTCGGTGCCGCAGGGCAACTGGCTGCTGCCGGCGCATTATGAGTTCTCCCCCGCCATGGTCGCCAAGGTGATCGGCGCGCGCCTGCTGCGCTTCGAGCTGCCCGAGGACGTGCGCGCCGGCATCGAGGCGCACCTGGCCTTCATCCGCGAGCGCGAGCAGGCGCTGGCGCGCCCGCGCGTGGTGGCCGAGCGCAAGCCCTGGTTCTGTTCGGGCTGTCCGCACAACACCTCCACCCGGGTGCCCGAGGGGTCGCGCGGCATGGCCGGCATCGGCTGCCACTACATGGTGACCTGGATGGGGCGCAATACCCAGGTCTTCACCCAGATGGGCGGCGAGGGCGTGCCCTGGCTGGGCCAGGCCCCGTTCACCGAGGAGCAGCACGTGTTCGCCAACCTCGGCGACGGCACCTATTACCATTCGGGGCTGCTGGCCATCCGCGCCGCGGTGGCGGCCAAGGTGCCCATCACCTACAAGATCCTCTTCAACGACGCGGTGGCCATGACCGGCGGGCAGCCGGTGGACGGTCCCATCGACGTGCCCATGATCACCCGCCAGGTGGCGGCCGAGGGCATCGAGAAGATCGTGATCGTCACCGACGAGCCCGGCAAATACCAGGGCGTGTCGGGTCTGGCGCCGGGCGTGCCGGTGCGCCATCGCGACGACCTGGACGAAGTGATGCGCGAGCTGCGCGCCCATCGGGGCGTGTCGGTGCTCATCTACGACCAGACCTGCGCCACCGAGAAGCGGCGCCGGCGCAAGCGCGGCGCCTATCCCGACCCGGCCCGGCGCGTGCTCATCAACGACCGTGTATGCGAGGGCTGCGGCGACTGCTCCGAAAAGTCGCACTGCCTGTCGGTCGAGCCGCTGGAAACCGAATTCGGCCGCAAGCGCACCATCAACCAGTCCAGCTGCAACAAGGACTACTCCTGCCTGAAGGGCTTCTGCCCCAGTTTCGTCACGGTGGAAGGCGGCAAGCTGCGCCGGCCGCAACCGGCGGGCGGCAAGGGCGATCCCGCCGAAGGGCTGCCCGATCCGGCGTCGCCGGAACTGCGCGGCCACTACGGCGTGTTCATCGCCGGCGTGGGCGGAACCGGCGTGGTCACGATCGGGCAGCTGCTGGGCATGGCGGCGCACATCGAGGGCAAGGGCTGCTCGGTGCTGGACATGGCCGGCCTGGCCCAGAAGGGCGGCGCGGTCTATTCGCACGTGGTGCTGGCGCCCACCCCGGGCGAACTGCTCAACACCCGGGTGGCCATGGGCGAGGCCGACGTGGTGCTCATCGGCGACCTGGTCGTGGGCACCGGGCAGGAATCGGTGGCGCGCATGCGGCCGGGCCGCACGCGCGTGCTGCTCAACAGCGACGTGGCGCCGACCGCGGCCTTCGTGGGCAACCCCGACTGGAAGCTGCCCGAAGCCGACCTGCGCGGCGCGCTGGCGGCGGCTTGCGAGGCGGGGCATGTCGACACCGTGGATGCCGCCGAACTGGCCGTGGGCCTGCTCGGCGACGCCATCTACGCCAATCCCCTGATGATGGGCTATGCGTACCAGAAGGGCTGGCTGCCCCTGGGCGAGGCCGCGCTGCAGCGCGCCATCCAGCTCAACGGCCAGCAGATCGAGAACAACCTGGCGGCCTTTGCCTGGGGCCGCCGGGCCGCCCACGACCTGGCGGCGGTGCAGGCCCTGCTCGGCATCCAGCAGGCGCAGGCGCCTGCACCGGCCGATTATGTAGAGGTGAGGCGCGGCCAGGGCGCCGTCGTGGACTTCAGGCGCCCCGCGGGCGAGCTGGCCGCCCTGGTGGCGAGCCGCCGCGAATTCCTGGAGGCCTATCAGGACCGCGCCTACGCCCGGCGCTATGCAGACCTGGTCGAGCGCGTGGCGCAGGCCGAGAAGGCAGCCACCGGCACCGACCGGCTGGCGCTGGCCGTGGCGCGCTACGCCTTCAAGCTCATGGCCTACAAGGACGAGTACGAAGTGGCCCGCCTCTACACCGACGGCGTGTTCCTGGCCCAGGTGCGCGAGCGCTTCGAGGGCGACTGGAAGCTCAACTTCCACCTGGCTCCGCCGCTGTTTGCCAGGCGCGATGCCCAGGGGCATCTCGTCAAGCGCCAGTATGGCCCCGGCATGCTGCGCGCCTTCGGGATGCTGGCGAAGCTGCGCCGGCTGCGCGGCACGCCGTTCGATCCCTTCGGCTATACGGCCGAGCGGCGCGCCGAGCGGGGCCTCATACGGCAGTACGAAGAAGATATCGCCGCCATCCTGCCCAGGCTCGACCACGGCAACCTCGACAAGGCCGTGGCCCTGGCCAGCCTGCCCGAGGAAATCCGCGGCTACGGCCACGTGAAGGAAGCAGCGATGCGCCGCGCCGCGGAGCGGCGCGAGCAGCTGTTGCGCGAATTCAGCGCCCGGGTGCTGCCCATCGGGCAGCGCGCGGCCTGATGCCGATCAGCTTCGTCGGCCCCGGCTGCAGCCGGCCGGGGGGCGCCGGCACGTCCTGGGCCTGTTAACAGGTCCTAGTCGAAGCGCTCGATGCGCATGCGCGAGGGGCCCGGGAAGCGCTCGACGCGCTGCGCCGCCCGGGTCTGCGCCTGCACCGTCTGGGCCACCTCGAGCTCGCGCTGCAGGATCACGGCCTCGGCTTTCTCGTGGTTGGGCTTCATCTTGCGCACCATCACCTTGCCGCTGCCGGGGAAATAATTGATGCGCCGGGCGTGCACGTCGCCGAGATCCTGGGCGCGCACCGGAATGCCTTCGAGCTTGAGATAGTTCAGCACGAACTGGCCGTTGCGTTCGCCGATGTTCATCTGCTGCATGGCGCTGAGCACGGCCCCCCCGCCGAACACCTTGGCTTCCAGCCGCTCGCGGGCCGCGCCCGCCTTCAGCAGCTCGTTGATCAGCACCTCCATGGCGAAGGCGCCGTAGCGCATGGTGGCCGACGAAGGCGACTGCGTGTCGCCCTCGGGCAGCATGAAATGGTTCATGCCGCCCACGCCGGTGACGGGATCGTGCACACAGGCAGCCACGCACGAGCCCAGCACGGTGGAGAGCATGAGCTCTTCGCCGTGCGTGACGTAATACTCGTTGGGCAGGATCTTGACCGCCTTGCACTTGAACGTGCTGTCGAAATAGTGGCGCGTGGCGAGTGCTTTGGCGGCGGACGGCATGGGCGTGGTTCGATGCAGGAATGGTAGTGGATCGAAACAAAATGCGCCAAATGTTACATCTTGCGCCTGAGTATACCGGAGCACTGCCGCATCAATGTACGCCGGGCCGGGGCGTGTCGATCGGCGGAACAAGCTGCTTAAAACCGGGTACTCCGGGTGACTGACCAGCGCGCCGACAGTGCGCCCAGCACACCGGCGGCAACGACCGCGCAGGCCAGCACCGGCACGCCGGGCAGGCGCAGGGCGAACTGCGCGCCGTAGCTGCGCGCCAGGCCCAGCAGCGCGTCGTTCAGGGGCGCCAGTGCGATGGCCGCCGCGCCGATCGCCAGCAGCGCGGCCAGTGCGCCCGTCAGCGCGCCCTGGTAGAGGAAGGGGCGGCGCACGAAGGACTCGGTGGCGCCCACCAGCCGCGCCACGGCGATTTCCTCGCGCTGCGTCATGGCCTGCAGGCGCACGGTATTGAACACCGTGGCCAGCACCACCACGGCCACGCAGGCCGCCAGGAACAGCAGGCCGATGCGCGCGAACCGCAGGATGGCCTCCAGCCGCTGCACCCAGGCGCTGTCGAGCTGCACCTGGTCGACCTGCTCCCAGGTGCGCCATTGGTCGGCCAGCGCGGCGGCCCTGGCTGCGAGGTCGGGCCCGTCGGCCAGGGTGGCGACCACCGCGTCCGGCAGGGGGTTGTCCGGCAGCACGGCCAGGGCTTCGTCCCAGGCCGGATCCCGGCGCAGGGCCGACAGCGCCTCTTCGCGCGGCACCACGCGCACCGCCGCCACCTGGGTGCCGGCTTCGCGGGCGATGCGGTCGGCCACGGCGCGGGAGGCCTCGGCGGGGGCGCCGGGCTGCATGAAGACCGTGAGTTCGGGCGTGACCGACAGCTGGCGCGCCACCGGCTGCACCGAAACCAGGATGGCGGTGCCCAGCAGCGGCAGGGCCAGGGCCAGGGCCATGACCAGGATGTTGGCCAGCGACGAGAGCGGCTGCCGGAGCAGGCGCCGCAAGGTGACGGACAGGGCGTAGCGATGCTGCCTCAGCCAGGCCTTCATGCCTCGCCTCCGTGCGTGTCGTGGAAGCGGCCGTGGTCGATGCTGAGCGTGCGGCTGGCATAGCCGGCCATGAGGGCCCGGTCGTGCGAGGCGATCAGCGTCGTGACGCCGACGCGATTGAAGTCCCGGAAGACGTTCATGATGCGCTGGGCGTTGCCCGAGTCGAGGTTGGCAGTGGGTTCGTCGGCGATGAGGATGGCGGGGCGATTCACGATGGCCCGGGCGATGGCCAGGCGCTGCTGCTCGCCGCCCGACAGCTCGATGGGGTTGAGGTCTTCCTTGCCGGCCAGCCCCACTTTGTCGAGCGCGGCGCGGGCGCGGGTGGTGGCGGCATCGGCGGGGTGGCCCAGCACGGCCAGGGGCAGCATGACGTTCTGCAGCGCGCTGCGGTCGTAGAGCAGGTGGGTGTCCTGCAGGATCACGCCCACGGCGCGGCGCAGGTAGGGCCTGGCGCGCGCCGACAGCCTGTCGAGCCGCTGGCCGTTGACCTGTATGGATCCTCGCGTGGGCGGCTCCAGCCCTCCGATGAGCTTGAGCAGGGTGGACTTGCCCGCGCCCGAGGGGCCCGATACGAAGACGAACTCGCCGGCGGTGATCCGGAAGTTGATGTCGGCCAGGATGTTGCGGCCGCGTCCGTACGATTTGAAGACGTGCTGGAATTCGATCATGGCGACGCCGAAGTGAAGCCGCAATAGTACCGTGCCGGAGCGGGGCGCCGGCAAGGGCGGCCCAGGGGGTGAAGGAAAAATCCGTCCCCGTTTTGTCGGCCGGGCGCAAAGGGATTTCCCCCATGTCCCCTAATTTGTCCAAACGCTACGATGCCGCCAAGCGCACGGCCTACCCGGGGTGCGCAGCTTCAGAAAGACCCCCATACGGAGATCAGCAATGAAAGCATTGAAACTCGCCGCGCTCGGCGCCGCTCTGTTCGCCGCTACGTCGGCGGCCCACGCCGGCGCCACGTTCGACAACGTGAAGAAGAAGGGTTTCGTCCAGTGCGGCGTGTCCACCGGGATCCCCGGCTTCTCGATCGCCGACAGCAAGGGTCAGTGGCAGGGCATCGACGTCGACATGTGCCGCGCCGTCGCCGCTGCGATGTTCAACGACGCCACCAAGTTCAAGGTCACCCCGCTCAACACCCAGCAGCGCTTCACCGCCCTGCAGTCGGGCGAGGTCGACGTGCTCACCCGCAACACCACCCAGACCCTCACGCGCGACACCACCCTGGGCCTGATCGGCGCCGGCGTGAACTACTACGACAGCCAGGGCGTCATGGTCTCCAAGGACCTCGGCGTCTCGAGCGCCAAGGAGCTCGGCGGGGCCACCATCTGCGTGCAGCCCGGCACCACCACCGAGCTCAACCTGGCCGACTGGTTCCGCGGCAACAAGATCGAGTTCAAGCCGGTCGTCATCGACAAGTACGACGAAATCGTCCGTGCGTTCTCGTCCGGCCGCTGCGACGCCTTCACCACCGACAAGTCGCAGCTGGCGTCCACCCGCACCACCCTGGCCGATCCCGACAAGTACGTGATCCTGCCCGAGGACTTCTCCAAGGAGCCGCTCGGCCCCATGGTGCGCCAGGGCGACGAGCAGTGGTTCAACGTGGTGCGCTGGTCGCTCAACGCCATGCTCGAAGCCGAGGAGTACGGCATCACCTCGCAGAACGTCGACGAAATGACCAAGAGCGCCAATCCCAACATCCAGCGCATCCTGGGCGTGACCCCGGGCATGGGCAAGAACCTGGGCGTGGACGACAAGTGGGCCTACACCATCATCAAGCAGGTGGGCAACTACGGCGAGAGCTTCGAGCGCACCCTGGGCAAGAGCAGCCCCATGAAGCTCGAGCGCGGCCTGAACGCCTCGTACAAGGACGGCGGCCTGATGTACGGCTGGCCGGTGCGCTGAGCCGCAGCGCTGCCTGAGCGCGAAGCCCCAGCGGGGCTTCGCCCGTTTCCCGCCTCCCCGCGCGGCCGGGTGGCAGGAGCGCCGGACGTGCACGGCACGTCCGGCGATGTCCGACTTCCGTAGATCTCCTTCATGGCTACTTCCCCCGACAATGCCCCCGTCCCGGCTCCCCCGCGGCGGCTGTCCTGGAACGACCCCGGCGTGCGCGCCGTCGTCTACCAGGTCATCGCGCTGGGCGCCGTGGCCCTGGGCGTCTGGTTCCTCGTATCGAACACGCTCACCAACCTGTCCGTGCGCAACATCTCCACGGGCTTCGGTTTCCTGGATCGCGAGGCCGGCTTCGCCATCGGCGAGACGGCCATCGCGTACGATCCTTCCCATACCTATGGCCGGGCCATCGTGGTCGGGCTGCTCAACACGCTGCGCGTCGCCGTGCTGGGCATCATCCTGGCCACCATCCTGGGCACGCTCATCGGCATCGGGCGGCTCTCCAAGAACTGGCTCATCTCGCGGCTGACCTCGATCTACGTCGAGGTGATGCGCAACGTGCCGCTGCTGCTGCAGCTCTTCTTCTGGTATGCCATCATCACCGAGAGCATGCCGGGCCCGCGCCAGGCGCACAATCCGCTGCCGGGCGTGTTCCTGTCCAACCGCGGCCTCAAGGTGCCGGGCCTGGAAGGCGCCTCGCTGGACTGGATCCTGGCCGGCCTGGGCCTGGCCATCGTGGCCATCGTCGTGCTGGCCAACTGGGCCCGCAAGCGCCATGCGCAGACGGGCCACCTGTTCCCGCTGGGGCGCTGGGTGCTGATCCTGCTGGTCGGCCTTCCGGTGCTGGGCTGGCTGCTCAGCGGCATGTCGCTCACGCTCGACATGCCGGTGCTCAAGGGCTTCAACTTCGCCGGCGGGCTTACCCTGTCGCCGGAGTTCGCCGCGCTGCTCGCCGGCCTGGTGATCTACACCTCGGCCTTCGTGGCCGAAGTGGTGCGCTCCGGCGTGCAGGCCGTCAGCCATGGCCAGTGGGAAGCCGCCAGCTCGCTGGGCCTGCGCCGCGGGCTGGTGCTGCGCCTCGTGGTGCTGCCCCAGGCGTTGCGCGTGATCATCCCGCCCATGACCAGCCAATACCTCAACCTCACCAAGAACAGCTCGCTGGCCGTGGCCATCGGCTACCCGGACATCGTGTCGGTGGTCAACACCACGCTCAACCAGACGGGCCAGGCCATCGAGGGCATCCTCATCATCATGGCGGCCTACCTCACCGTGAGCCTGTCGATCTCGGTGTTCATGAACTGGTACAACAAGCGCATCGCGCTGGTGGAGCGTTGACATGAGCAGCACCACGCATACATCCACCGAGGGCCTGCCCCCGCCCGGCAGCCACATCGGCGCCGGGCACTGGATACGCACGCGGCTGTTCTCCTCGCCGCTGAACATCCTGCTCACGCTGCTGGCCGTCTGGTTCATCATCATGGCGGTGCCTGCGCTGATCGACTGGGCGCTGATCCAGGCCACCTACAGCGGCACCGCCGACCAATGCCGCGCCAGTTCCGGGGCGTGCTGGGCCTTCATCGTCGAGAAGCACCGCCTGATCCTCTTCGGCACCTATCCCTACGACGAGCAATGGCGCCCCCTGCTGGCCTGCATCATCCTCGTGGCGGTGGTGGTGTGCAGCGGCATGCGGCGCTTCTGGAATGCCAGCCTGGCCGTGATCTGGGTGGTGGGCCTGGCGGCGGTGGCCGTGCTGATGTGGGGCGGCGTGCTCGGCCTGAGCCACGTCGAGAATTCCCGCTGGGGCGGCCTGCCGATCACGCTGATCCTGTCCACCTTCGGCATCGCCATCGCCTTTCCCTTCGGGGTGCTGCTGGCGCTGGGACGGCGTTCGCGCATGCCCGCCATCAAGGCCCTGTGCGTCGTCTACATCGAGCTCATCCGCGGCGTACCGCTGATCAGCCTGCTGTTCATGTCGTCGGTGATGCTGCCGCTGTTCCTTCCCGAGGGCTTCTCGATCGACAAGCTGCTGCGCGCGCAGATCGCCATCATCCTGTTCGCGGCGGCCTATATCGCCGAAACCGTGCGCGGGGGGCTGCAGGCCATACCCAAGGGGCAGTACGAGGGCGCCGATTCGCTGGGCCTGACCTACTGGCAGCAGATGCGCAAGATCATCCTGCCGCAGGCGCTGAAGATCGTGATCCCGCCGCTGGTGAGCATCTTCATCGCGCTGTTCAAGGACACCTCGCTGGTGGTGATCATCGGCATCTTCGACCTGACGCTGGCCGCCAAGGCGGCGCTGGCGGACGCGGCATGGCGCGGATTCAGCGTGGAGGCGTATGTCTTCATCGCCTTGATCTACTTCGCCTTCTGCTATTCCATGTCCAAGTACAGCCAGGCGCTCGAGAAACGGCTGCAGACCGGCCACGCGAGATAAGAACAACCCGCCGCGCCGCCGCCGGCGGCGCGGCTTGCGACCATTACGGGAGTACAGGCATGTCGGATGCCATCATTCGTATGCAGGACGTGAACAAGTGGTACGGCCAGTTCCACGTGCTGCGCAACATCAACCTGGAAGTGACCCGCGGCGAGCGCATCGTCATCTGCGGCCCTTCGGGATCGGGCAAGTCCACCATGATCCGCTGCATCAACCGGCTGGAGGAACACCAGCAGGGCAAGATCATCGTCGAGGGCACCGAGCTCACCAACGACCTCAAGCAGATCGAGGCGATCCGCCGCGACGTGGGCATGGTGTTCCAGCACTTCAACCTGTTCCCGCACCTCACGGTGCTGGAGAACCTCACGCTGGGGCCCACCTGGGTGCTCAAGAAGCCGCGCGCCGAAGCCGAAGCCACGGCCATGAAATACCTCGAGCGGGTGCGCATCCCCGAGCAGGCCAAGAAGTTCCCCGGCCAGCTGTCGGGCGGCCAGCAGCAGCGGGTGGCCATCGCGCGTTCGCTGTGCATGAATCCCAAGGTCATGCTGTTCGACGAGCCCACCTCCGCGCTGGATCCCGAAATGGTCAAGGAGGTGCTGGACGTGATGGTGAGCCTGGCCCAGGAAAGCGGCATGACCATGCTGTGCGTCACCCACGAGATGGGTTTCGCGCGCAAGGTGGCGAACCGGGTGATCTTCATGGACCGCGGCGAGATCATCGAGCAGAACAGCCCGGACGCGTTCTTCGACAACCCGCAGAACGAGCGGACCAAGCTGTTCCTCAGCCAGATCCTGCACTGAGGGGCCGGCGCCATCCGGGGAACAGAGGCGGCGCAGGCGGCATATTCGCGGCAGCGGCAGGCGGGGCATCGGTTATGCTTGCCCCGCCATATCAACACAGACAGCAACAAGCAGGAGACTCTGCCCATGGTCCGCCCGTCCGCCTCATCCCCCCGTTCTTCCATCCGCCGCGCACTGCTGGGCGGCGCGCTGGCCCTGGCCGCCGCACTGGGCATCGCCCCGTCGGCCGCGCTGGCCCAGGGCTACCCCGAGAAGCCGCTGCGCTTCATCGTGCCGTATCCCCCCGGCGGCCCGCTCGACGCCATGGCCCGCCTGCTGGCGGAGAAAGTCCGCGCATCGCTGGGCCAGCCCGTGATCGTGGAGAACCGCTCGGGCGCCGGCGGCAACATCGGCGCGGATCTCATCGCCAAGGCGGCGCCCGACGGCTACACGCTGGGCATGGGGGCGGTCGCCACCCACGCCATCAACCCGTGGCTGTTCGCCAACCTGCCATACGACCCCATCAAGGACTTCGCGCCCGTCACCATCGTGGCCTCGGTGCCCAACGTGCTGGTCGCGAACACCGATTTCGTGGAGCGCAATGGCATCAAGACCCTGGCGGACCTGATCGCCTACGCCAAGAAGAACCCGGGCAAGCTGAATTTCGGCTCGGGCGGCAACGGCAGCGCCGGCCACCTGGCAGGCGAGCTGCTCAAGGCGCGCGCCGGCATCGTCGCCGAGCACATCCCCTACCAGGGCGCCGCGCCGGCCCAGATGGCGCTGCTGGCGGGCCAGTCCGACTTCATGTTCGACAACCTGGCCGCGGCCGCGCCGCTGATCAAGGACGGCAAGGTCAGGGCGCTGGCGGTCACCACCACCGAGCGCTCCTCGCTGCTGCCCGATGTGCCCACGGTGCAGCAGGCCGGCGTGGCGGGCTTCGACCTGGGCACCTGGTTCGGCGTGTTCACCACCGGCGGCGTGCCGGCCGACGTGGTGGCCAGGCTGAACCAGGCTTATGCCGATGCCATGCGCCAGCCCGACGTGCGCCAGCGCCTGCTCACCATGGGCTCCGAAGCGCAGCCCATGACGCCCGAGGCATTCGCCGAGTTCGTCAAGACGGAGAAGGGCAAGTACCAGGAGCTGGTGAAGCTCTCCGGCGCCAGCCTGAACTGACGCGCGGCGGCGCCGCGCTTCCGGTTACATCCGCAGGGGGCGGTCCGGGGCATACAATGACCGTTCCCATCACCGGCCCGGATTGCCCGTCGCGACGGCGGGCAGCAGGGCGCACACCGACGGATGACCACCTTGCCCACTGACTCCCATTCCTCCACGCCTCCGTCGCCCCAGCGCAAGACGGTGGCCCGTCACGCCTGGGCCGTCTTCGGGGGCGAGCCGGTCGTGCACGCCTGGCATCATGATGCGCTGGACCTGTCCATCGACATCATCGAAGTGGACGACAGCCCTTACGAGGGCCTGGTGTCGTACAGCACCATCGGCCTGTTCGAGCTGGACTTGCGGCAGGACGACGGCAGCCCCATGAGCACGCAGGTCGAGCTCTGCGCCGAGGCGCCCCACGAGCAGGAAGAATGGGGCGGCATCCTCAGCACGGCCGCCTTCGTGCTGATGCGGGCCGGCCAGGCCGTGCGCTCGGGCAGCGTGCTGCCGGATTGCGTGTCCGAGTACTATCCGGAAACCACCGTGCCGCACCTATACCTGTGCGCGCCCTACGCCTGGAACGATACGGAATTCCCGCCGGTGGCGTTCGACGGAACGCAGGTGAACTGGCTGCAGGTCGTGCCGATCTCCGAGGCCGAGCGCGCCTACCTCGAGCGCGAGGGCCAGGAGGCGTTCGAGGACGCCCTGGTGGAGGCCGATCCCGACATCTATTCGCTGGATCGCCCCTCGCTGTTCTGAGCCCGGCGCCTCAGCCCCGGGCCCAGCCCTTGGCGTGTTCGACGGCCTGGCGCCAGCGCGCGATCCGCGCCTGGCGGGCGTCCTCGGGCCATGCCGGCTCGAAGCGGCGGTCCGGCTGCCACTGGGCGGCGAATTCTTCCTGCGATTCCCAGAATCCGGCCGCCAGTCCGGCCAGGCCCGCGGCGCCCAGCGCCGTGGATTCGGGCACGCGCGGGCGCACCACGGGCACGCCCAGCAGGTCGGCCTGCATCTGCATCAGCAGGTCGTTGCGCGCGGCGCCGCCGTCGACCCGCAGCTCCGACAGCGCGATGCCGCTGTCGGCCTTCATGCACGCCAGCAATTCGGCGCTTTGCAGCGCGATCGATTCCAGCGTTGCGCGCGCGATGTGCGCGCGCGTGGTGCCGCGCGTCAGGCCCACGATGGTGCCGCGCGCGTAGGGGTCCCAGTGCGGCGCGCCCAGGCCGGCGAATGCCGGCACCACGAACACGTCGTCGGTGCCGCCCACCTGCGCCGCCAGGGCTTCGACGTCGGCGGAGCGCGGGATGATGCCCAGGCCGTCGCGCAGCCACTGGACCGCCGCCCCGGCCATGAAGATGCCGCCTTCCAGCATGTAGGTGGGGCGCCAGCGCCCGGCTTCGGGCATGCCCCAGCCCACGGTGGACAGCAGGTTGTGGTGCGAGGCAACGGGTTCCTCGCCCACGTTCATGAGCATGAAGCAGCCGGTGCCGTAGGTGTTCTTGGCCATGCCGGGGCGGAAGCAGGCCTGGCCGAACGTGGCAGCGTGCTGGTCTCCGGCCACGCCGGATATGGGAATGCTGCCGCCGAACCATTCCGGCAGGGACTGCCCCACCTCGCCGCTGCTGGGCGCGATGGCAGGCAGGAGGCTGCGCGGAATATCCAGCAGGGACAGGATCTCGTCGCTCCAGTCCTGTTTGTGGATGTCGAACAGCATGGTGCGCGCGGCGTTGCCGGGGTCGGTGCTGTGCACCGCGCCGCCGGTGAGCTGCCACACCAGCCAGGTGTCCACCGTGCCGAATGCCAGCTCGCCCCGCTCGGCGGCTTTTCGCGCGCCCGGCACGTGGTCCAGCAGCCATGCCAGCTTGGTGCCGGAGAAATAGGCGTCCACCACCAGGCCGGTGCGCGCCTGCAGCATGTCGGCGTGTCCCTGCTGGCGCAGGCTCTCGCACAGCGGCGCGGTGCGGCGGTCCTGCCAGACCAGGGCCCGGGCCAGCGGCCGGCCGGTGGCGCGTTCCCAGAGCAGGGTGGTCTCGCGCTGGTTGGTGATGCCGATGGCGGCCACGTCGGCGGCGGTGGCGCCCACGTTGCGCAAGGCCTCGCGCGCCACCTCGAGCTGGGACTGCCAGATCTCCATGGCATCGTGCTCGACCCAGCCGGGGCGCGGGTAGTACTGGCGGAATTCGCGCTGGCCGATGCCGCGCACCGAGCCGCTGCGGTCGAACACGATGGCGCGGGAACTCGTGGTGCCCTGGTCCAGGGCGAGTACGAACTCGTGCTTGGTCATGTAGGCCTCCTCTTTGCGGCATTGAGCTCGGCGCCGGCCTGCGGCGCCAGGCGGCGGAACGACAGGGCCGACAGCATGCACATCGCGCCGATCACCACAAAGCCTACCACTACGTCGGGGATTTCCAGCCGATCCGCGCCGCGCAGGTTCATGCTGAGATTGATGGCCACCGCGGCCACGCCCACGCCCAGGCTGATCCCCAGCTGCTGCGCCATGGCCGAGAAGCTGCTGGCCTGGCTCATCCGCCCCGGCGGGATGTCGGCAAAGCTGAGCGTGTTGACACCGGTGAACTGCAGCGACCGGAAGAAGCCGCCGACCAGCAGCACCCCGATCATCAGCCACACCGGGGTGGCAGGCGTGAAGGCCCCGCAGGCAATGACGAACAGCCCCGTGAGCAGCGCATTGACCATGAGCACCCGGCGAAAGCCGAAGCGGTGCACGATGGGCGTGGCCACGAACTTCATGAGCAGCGCGCCGGCGGCGCTGGCGAAGGTGATCAGGCCGGCCTGGAACGGCGTCAGGCCGAAGCCCACCTGCAGCAGCATGGCCAGCAGGAACGGCGTGCCGCCGACCGCGAAGCGGCACAGGTTGCCGCCCAGGGTGGAGATGGCGAAGGTCGGGATGCGCATCAGCGACAGGTCGATGATGGGATGGTCGACGCGGCGTGCGTGGCGCACGTACAGCACGCCGCAGGCCAGGCCCACGGCCAGCAGCCCCGCCATCCAGGCGGGCGACAGCAGCCCGTGGCCGATCGACTCGAAGCTGCTGACCAGGGCGGCCAGGCAGACCGCGCTCAGCAGGAAGCCGGTGAAGTCCAGCCGCGGCGTGCCGGTCTCGCGGATGTCCGGCACGTGGCGCATCACCAGCGCGATGCCGAAGATGCCGATGGGGATGTTGATCAGGAAGATCCAGTGCCATGACATGTAGGTGACCATGAACCCGCCCAGCGGCGGGCCGATCACCGGCCCCAGCAGCGCGGGGATCGACAGGAAGGACATGGCCTTGAGGAGGTCTTCCTTGGGCACGATGCGCAGCAGGATGACCCGGCCGACCGGCACCATCATGGCGCCCGCCATGCCCTGGACGACCCGGGCGACGACCAGGTGGCCGAGGTTCTGCGACAGGGCGCAGCCCACCGAGCTGAGGGTGAACAGGGCGATGGCGGCGATGAAGACCCGCTTGGCGCCGTAGCGGTCGGCCGCCCAGCCGCTGACGGGAACGAACACGGCCACGGCCAGGAGGTAGGAGGTGATGGCCACGTTGAGGCGCACGGGGCTCGAGCCCAGGGCTGCTGCCATGGCCGGCAGGGCGGTCGCCACCACGGTGGAATCCAGCATCTGCATGAACAGCGCGCAACCGACGATGAAAGGGATCATGCGGGCGGCGCGGGCCGCCTCGGCGGCGGAAGGGGCTGGGGCGGTGGGGGATTCGGCAGGCATGGAGGCGGCAGTGGCGGGCGTGGCACGATTGTAACGCCGGGGGACGGGGCATTCCGCCGCTGAAGTAAACTCTCAGCATCGTCAACCGCATCACCGCATGCAACCATGGCCACCCACTACGAATCCGACATCACCCGCTTCCTGAAGGAATACAAGGCCCAGCATCCCGACGTGGAAGAGCGCCAGCGCGAAGGTCGCGCGCGCCTCTGGGACAAGCCCCAGGACCTGGACCTGCTGGAATCGTTCCGGGCCGCGCGCGTGCCGCAGAAGCCCTACGTCTACCAGGCCGACTGACCGGTGAGCCGCCGGTCGCGCCCATGACCCACAACGCCTCCATTCCGGGCGACGACCTGGCTGCGCTGGTGGAACCCCAGGTCGACAGCACCCCCGACACCGTCGACAGCGTTGCTTTCGCGCGCCTGTACGGCGAACCGCTGTTCCAGCTGCCGAACGACCTCTACATACCGCCCGATGCGCTGGAGGTGTTCCTGGAGGCCTTCGAGGGGCCGCTCGACCTCCTGCTCTACCTGATCCGCAAGCAGAACTTCAACGTGCTGGACATCCCCATGGCGGATGTCACGCGGCAGTACCTGTCCTACGTCGACCAGATCCGCACCCACAACCTGGAACTGGCCGCCGAGTACCTGCTCATGGCGGCGCTGCTGATCGAGATCAAGTCGCGCATGCTGCTGCCCGTGAAGAAGTCCGACACGGGCGAAGAGCCCGAGGACCCTCGCGCAGAACTGGTGCGCAGGCTGCTCGAGTACGAGCAGATGAAGCTGGCGGCCCGCAAGCTCGACGCGCTGCCTCAGCTGGGCCGCGATTTCGTGCGGGCCCAGGCGGCCGCCGAAGTCAGCGTGGAACGCATGCTGCCCGAGGTCAGCGTCGACGACCTGCGGCAGGCCTGGGCCGACATCATGAAGCGCGCCCGCCTCAACCAGCACCACCACATCACCCGCGAACAGCTGTCGGTGCGCGACCACATGACGCACATCCTGCGCCGCCTGAACGAAGTCCGCTTCATGGAATTCGGCGAGCTCTTCATGGAGCGCATACGCGCGGGCGCGCCGACCGCGGTGGTGGTGGTCCATTTCATCGCCATGCTCGAGCTGGCGCGCGAGTCGCTGCTCGAGATCACTCAGGCCGAGCCCTACGCGCCCATCTACGTGCGCCTGGCCTACACCAGTGCCGCAGCCGCCTGAGCGGCGGCGCCCACCGCCAGCCGAGCCTCCCGGAGCATTCCCTTGAAAGTCGTACACACCATCCAGGAACTGCGCGATCACCTGCGCGGCCAGACCCGAGTGTCTTTCGTGCCCACCATGGGCAACCTGCACGACGGCCACCTGGCGCTGATGAAACTGGCGCGCCACCACGGCGATCCGGTGGTGGCCAGCATCTTCGTCAACCGGCTGCAGTTCGGCCCCAACGAAGACTTCGACCGCTACCCGCGCACGCTGGCCGACGACGTCGCCAAGCTCGAGCGCCAGCGCGACGTCTACGTACTGTTCGCGCCCGACGAGCGTGAGATGTATCCGGAGCCGCAGAACTACCGCGTGCAGCCTCCCGACGAGCTGGGCGACATCCTCGAGGGTGAATTCCGCCCGGGATTTTTCGCCGGCGTCTGTACCGTGGTGCTCAAGCTGTTCTCCTGCGTGCAGCCGCGCGTGGCCGTGTTCGGCAAGAAGGACTACCAGCAGCTCATGGTGGTGCGCAACATGTGCCGCCAGTTCCAGCTGCCCGTGGACATCGTGGCGCACGAGACCGTGCGCGCCGGGGACGGCCTGGCGCTGTCCTCGCGCAACCGCTATCTCAGCGAGGCCCAGCGCGCCGAGGCGCCGGCCCTTTATGCGGCCCTGGAGGCCGTGCGCCAGCAGGTGCGCGACGGCGCCAGCGACCCGGCCGAGATCGAGGACCGGGCCGTGCGCGGCCTGGTCGCGCGCGGCTGGCAGGTTGATTACGTCGCGCTGCGCCGCCAGCGCGACCTGAAGGTCCCCGCTGCCTCGGAGATCACCGCCGGCGAGCCGCTGGTGGTGCTGGCTGCCGCCCGGCTGGGCGACACGCGCCTGATCGACAACCTGGAGCTGTAGCGTTCAGGTCACTGCCAGAATTGGCAGTTTCAGGGTTGGTTACGTCGTGACACACTTGTGCAACATTGGATTGCAGCGAGGCGTACATGCACTGTGGCAACCCCTCAACCCTGGCCGAGCCCGTGCCCGAACCGCTGGCCACCCTCACGCCGCGCGAGCGCGAGCTGCTCACTTATGTGGCGGCGGGCCGGCCCAACAAGGTCATCGCCATCGACTTCGGCATTTCCATGCGGACTGCCGAGGCGCATCGCGCCCGCATCTTCCGCAAGCTGGGCGTGCGCAATGCCATGGAGCTGGCCTGCCGCCTCTGCCCGCACCGCCGCGGATAGCCCTGCCGGCGCGCTACGGGCAGCGCGGGGCCGGCTGCTTGTCGAGCTCGCCGATGGGGTCGAGGTCGGGCTGGCGGGTGAGGTTGTAGCTGAGGTTGGGCACATGGCCCACCACCGAACGCACGCGCAGCACGTTGTTCGCCGAAGACACCAGTTCGGCGCGGGTGTTGCCTGTCGCATCCAGCAGCATCACATGCACAGGCCGGCCGGCCGTGGCGTTCCAGCAGCCCTGCTCGGCCACGGGCGCGTTCTGCGCAGTGGCCGCCAGGTAGGTCGTGCGGGCCCGCCAGCGCCCATTGGGCGCGAGGGTGAGCGTGACGCGCTGCGCCTCGCACTGCATTGCGCCGGCAAAGCAGGGCAGCGTGCCCAGGTAGGTTTGCGCCTGCGGCAGGAAGGCCTGGATGGCCGGGTCGGCTGCGCCTTCGCCGGGCGCCGCGGCGGGTGCGGCGGGTTTGGCATCAGGTTGCGGCACCATGCGCGCGTTGGCGCCTCCGGATGGCGGAGGGGGCGCCGGGGTATCGTCGGTGCCCGGCACGCCGGGCGCGGCAGCCTGGTGCGTACGGTTTTCGTCTCCCCTGAGGCCGATCTGCACCTGCGACGGCGCCTGCACCACGGTGCGGTAGCCTGCGCCCTGGCCCTGGTACTGGGCATCGGTGATCGAACTTTCGCGCGGCCGGTCGTAGTAGCCGCTGCTGCGCTGCTGGGCGCAGCCAGCCAGCGCGGCGGCGGCCAGCAGCAGCGCGGCCACGGCGCCGGGACGGAAACACGTTGCAGAAGAGGCGCGGGGGACGGGCATGGGGATCGGTCCGGATACGGTGCGGGTTGCAGCAATACTCAGCTGGCGATTCTACGCACTTATGGCAGGCTCCGATACGGCCGCGCCGGTTTGAACTATTGCGCCGCAGCCGGAATAATGCGGCGTCTCCTACAGGCCGCCGGCGATGCACCGCCGGCCCGATCCCCATGTGGCATGCCTTCCCCATAGACCCCGTGCTGGCCATCGTGCTGGCAGCCCTGGCCGGGCTGCTGGTCGGCAGCTGGCTCACGGTGCCGGCTCACCGGCTGCCGCGCATGATGGAGCGCGAGTGGCGCGCCCAGGCGGAACAGGCCGATGCATCGGATGCCGCGCCGTATGACCTGCTGCGTCCGGGCTGGCACTGCCCCGGATGCCAGGCGTCGGTGCGCGGCTGGCGCGCGCTGCCGCTGGTCGGCTGGCTGGCGGCCCGCGGGCGCTGCCGGCAGTGCGCCGCGCCTATAGGCTGGCGCTACCCCGCCATGGAGCTGGCCACCGCCGGCCTGTTCGCGGCCTGCGCCTGGCGCTTCGGGGCCACGCCCATGGCCCTCTGCGGCATGGGCCTGGCGGCCACGCTGCTGGTGCTGGCCTGGATCGACTTCGAAACCAGCCTGCTGCCCGACGCGCTCACCTTGCCGCTGGCCTGGGCCGGCCTGCTGGTGAACCTGCGCGGCGACGGCCTGGCGCCCCTGCCTCTCGCGGTGCTGGGGGCGGTGGCGGGGTATCTGTTCCTCTGGGTCGTGTTCCATGCCTTCCGGCTGCTTACCCGGCGCGAGGGCATGGGCTATGGCGACTTCAAGCTCATGGCCGCGCTCGGGGCCTGGTTCGGCCTGGCAGCCGTGCCATGGCTGCTGCTGGGCGCTTCGCTGGCCGGCGCGGTGGTGGGCATCGGCCTGCGGCTGGCCGGCCGCATCGGGCGTGGCCATGCCCTGCCGTTCGGCCCCTATCTGGCAATGGGCGGTATCCTGATGCTGCTGGCCATGGGCGAGCCCGCCTGGGTGTTCTGGTACCGCTGAGCCGCCCTGCGCGGCACCATGGGTTGGACGCAACGCGACGAATGGAAACGGGATGTACAGCATCGGACTGACGGGAGGCATCGGCTCGGGCAAATCGCGCGTGGCCGACATGCTGGCCGAATGGGGCGCCGCCGTGGTCGACACCGACCGCATCGCCCATGCGCTCACTGCGCCGGGCGGGGCGGCCATGCCTGCCATACGCGAGGCTTTCGGGCCGCAGGCCGTGTCGGCCGACGGCGCACTGGACCGGGCGTGGATGCGCGAACGGGTCTTCCGCGAGCCCCCGGCCCGGGCGCAGCTCGAAGCCCTGCTGCATCCGCTCATCGGCCGCGAGACGCAGGCCCAGGCAGCGCAGGCCCGCGGCGCCTATCTGGTGTTCGTCGTGCCGCTGCTGGTGGAGTCCGGGCGCTGGCGCGAGCGGGTCGACCGCGTGTGCGTGGTCGATTGCGATCCGGATACACAAGTGGCAAGGGTGCAGGCCCGCAGCGGGCTGACGGAGGAAGCCATCCGGCGTATCATGGCGGCACAGGCCGCGCGGGCAACCCGGCTGGCTGCCGCCGACGACGTCATCCTGAACGACGGCGCCACCACGCCCGACCTGTTGCGCGCGCGGGCGAAGAGCATGCACGACCGCTGGATCATGCTGGCGGCGGCATCGGCCCGGCCGGTCTCCGGCCCGGACGCCCCCTCCTGAAACACATTCGGCCTGCGAGCCGATCACCAACGGGCCTGCAGCGAGTGATTCTGTACGAATATCCTTTCAACGAGCGTATCCGGGCCTACCTGCGGCTCGAGTATCTTTTCGACAGGCTGTTCTTCTTCGCCCGTGGCGACGATATCCGGGAACACCAGATCGCCGTGTCCACGCTGTTCGACATACTCGATACGTGCGAGCGCACCGACGTCAAGGGCTCGGTGCTCCAGGATCTCGAACGCCAGCGTTCCACGCTGGCCGGCCTGCGCGGGCATCCGGGCGTGGCCCAGGACGCCCTCGAAACCATGCTGGCCGAGATGGAGAAGGCCACCTCCGCCCTGGTGGGCCAGGGCAAGACCGGCCAGGCGCTGCGCGAGAACGAGTGGCTCACCAGCCTGCGCGGCCGGCTGGCGGTGCCCGGCGGGGCCACCCAGGTCGAGATGCCTTCCTATCACGCGTGGCAGCACAAACCCACGGAGGCGCGACGCGCCGACCTGGGCGCGTGGTGCACGCCCATGCTGGCGCTGCACGAGGCGCTGGCGATGGCGCTGCGGCTGCTGCGCGAGGCGGGGCGCCGCGCCGACATCGTGGCCGAGCAGGGCGCCTTCCAGCAGATGCTGGGCGGCAAGGTCTACCAGCTGATGCGCGTCTGGATCGATCCCGCCCAGGGCGTGTTTCCGGAGATCAGTGCGAACAAGTACATGATCTGGATCCGCTTCTCCACCCAGGACGGCGAGTTCAAGCCGCAGCCGGTGGCCCGCGACGTGCCCTTCCAGATGTCGCTCTGCGCCGTCTAGCCTCTGCGGGCGGGGGGCGGCAAGCGGTCGGCCGAACCTGTTGCGGTCGATTACAACCGGGCACCGTGGCGTGCGGCTCTAGTGGACAATAGCGGCTCTCGTCAGCCCGGACCCGTCTATGCCCGATAGCCCTTCCGATTCCCCGCCATCGCGCTGGTCGCGTCGTCGCCTCGCCTGGCTTGCCCTCGTGGTTCTGCTCCTTGCCACTGCCGTGTGGTGGTGGTTCCTGCGCCCGGCGGCCACACCCGAAGGGGGCGCCGGCGGGCAGCCCGCCGGCCGCGGCGGCGCCATGCGCGGCGGCCCTGCGTTCATGATGAACATGCCCACGCCCGTGCGGCTGGCCGAGGCGCGTGCCCAGGATATCCAGGTGGTGCTGCGCGCGCTGGGCACCGTCACGGCCTACAACACCGTCACGGTGCGCAGCCGGGTCGACGGCGAACTGGTCGAGGTCGCCTTCCGGGAAGGCCAGTCCGTCAAGGCCGGCGACCTGCTCGCGCAGATCGATCCGCGCCCCTACCAGGTGGCGCTGGCCCAGGCGGAAGGCACGCTGCAGCAGAACCGCGCCCAGCTCGAGAACGCCCGCCGCGACCTGCAGCGCTATCAGGTCCTCCACAAGCAGGATTCCATCGCGCGCCAGACGCTGGACACGCAGGCCGCGCTGGTGCGCCAATACGAGGGCACCGTGCGCACCAACCAGGCCGCGGTCGACGACGCCAAGCTGCAGCTTTCCTACACCCGCATCACCGCGCCCATCGCCGGCAGGCTGGGCCTGCGCCAGGTCGACCAGGGCAACCTGATTTCCAGCGGCGACACCACCGGGCTGGTGGTGATCACCCAGACCCAGCCCATCGCGGTCATGTTCACCCTCCCCGAGACACAGCTCCCCGAAGTGCTGCAGCAGCTGCGCGCCGGCCGGCAGCTCAGCGTGGAGGCCTATGACCGCTCCGACACGGAGCGCATCGCCGGCGGCGTGCTGGAAACCGTGGACAACCAGATCGACGTGGCCACCGGAACGGTCAAGCTCAAGGCGCGCTTCGACAACCAGGACCAGCTGCTTTTTCCCAATCAGTTCGTCAACGTGCGCCTGCTGGTCGAGACCCGCCCCGGCGTCACCGCCATTCCCATGGCGGCGGTGCAGCAGGGGTCCAAGGGCACGTTCGTGTTCGTGGCGCGCGACGACGACACCGTGACGGTGCGGCAGGTGAAGCTGGGCGCCATCAATGGCGACTGGGTGGCCGTGAACGAGGGCATCGGGGTCGGCGAGCGCGTGGTCGTCGAAGGCACCGACCGGCTGCGCGAGGGCGCGCGCATCGAAGTCGTGACCGGCGATGCCGCCATCTCGGCCACGCCGGGCGAGTCGCTCGGCGCCGGCAGCCCGCAGGGTACGGCGCCGGCGGGCGAGCGTCCCCCCAGGGCGGGCAGGCGGGCGCAGTGAACCCGTCGCGCGTCTTCATCCTGCGGCCCATCGCCACCACGCTTTCGATGGTGGCGATCCTGATCGCCGGCTTCATCGCGTACCGCATGCTGCCGGTGTCGTCGCTGCCCGAGGTCGACTACCCCACCATCCAGGTGGTCACGCTGTATCCGGGGGCCAGCCCCGACGTGATGACCTCGCTGGTCACCTCGCCGCTGGAACGGCAGTTCGGGCAGATGCCCGGCCTGAACCAGATGTCGTCCACCAGCTCCGGCGGGGCGTCGGTGATCACGCTGCAGTTCAGCCTGGACCTCGCCCTGGACGTGGCCGAGCAGGAGGTGCAGGCGGCCATCAACGCGGCGTCCAACCTGCTGCCCAGCGACTTGCCGGTGCCGCCCGTCTACAACAAGGTGAACCCGGCCGACGCGGCGGTGATCACCCTGGCCATCACCTCTCCCACCATGCCGCTGCCGCAGGTGCGCGATCTCATCGATACGCGCATGGCGCAGAAACTGTCGCAGATACCCGGCGTGGGGCTGGTCAGCGTGGCGGGCGGGCAGCGGCCGGCCGTGCGCGTGCGGGTCAATCCCCAGGCGCTGGCTGCCACGGGGCTCAGCCTGGCCGACCTGCGCAGCGCCATCGTCGGCGCCAACGTCAACCAGCCCAAGGGCAACCTCGACGGCCCGGTGCGTTCCACCACCATCGACGCCAACGACCAGCTGGCCTCGCCCACGGCCTACAACGACCTGATCATCGCCTATCGCAACAACGCGCCGCTGCGCCTGTCCGACGTGGCGCAGGCGGTGCAGGGCGCAGAAGACGCGCGACAGGCCGCCTGGGTGGGCGACCAGCCCGCCATCCTGCTCAACGTGCAGCGCCAGCCCGGCGCCAACGTCATCGACGTGGTGGACCGCATCCACGAGATGCTGCCCCAGCTGCGCGCCTCGCTGCCGGCCACGCTGGACGTGTCGGTGGTGTCGGACCGCACCCAGACCATCCGGGAGTCGGTCTCCCATGTGCAGCGCGAGATGCTGTTCGCCATCGGCCTGGTGGTCTTCGTGACCTTCGTCTTCCTGCGCAGCCTGTCGGCCACCCTGATCCCCAGCGTGGTCGTGCCGCTGTCGCTGGTGGGCACCTTCGGCATCATGTACCTGGCGGGCTTCAGCATCAACAACCTCACGCTGATGGCGCTCACCATCGCCACGGGCTTCGTGGTGGACGACGCCATCGTCATGATCGAGAACATCGCCCGCCATCTCGAGAACGGCGAGACGCCGCTGCAGGCGGCGCTCAAGGGCGCATCGCAGATCGGCTTCACGCTGGTCTCGCTGACCTTCTCGCTGATCGCGGTGCTGATCCCGCTGCTCTTCATGACCGAGGTCGTGGGCCGGCTGTTCCGCGAGTTCGCCGTGACGCTGGCGGTGGCCATCCTGATCTCGCTCGTCATCTCGCTCACGCTCACGCCCATGATGTGCGCACGCCTGCTGCGTCCGGAATCGGAGCAGAAGCACGGGCGTTTCCACCGGGCCAGCGGCGCCCTCATCGACCGCACGATCGCCGGCTACGACCGCCTGCTGCGGGTGGTGCTGCGCCACCAGCCGCTCACCCTGCTGGTGGCCGTGGGCACCTTCGTGCTGACGGCGCTGCTGTACCTGGCCATTCCCAAGGGCTTCTTCCCGCAGCAGGACAGCGGGCTGATCCAGGCCATCACGCAGGCGCCGCAGACGGCCTCGTTCTCGTCCATGTCCGAGCGCCAGCGCGAAGTGGCACGCATCGTGATGCAGGACCCCGACGTCTCCGCGGTGTCTTCGTTCATCGGCGTCGACGGCAGCAACGCGACGCTGAGCGCGGGCCGCATGCAGATCGCGCTCAAGCCCAATGCCGAGCGCGACGGCACGCTGCCCGAGGTGGTGGAACGCCTGCAGAAGGCGCTCAGCGAGCAGCAGGATGGCATGACGGTCTACATGCAGCCGGTGCAGGACCTCACCATCGAGGACCGCATCAGCCGCACGCAATACCAGATGACGCTGTCCAACCCGGACCTCGACGTGCTGAGCGAATGGACGCCCAGGCTGGTGGAGCGCCTGTCGCAGCTGCCCGAGCTGCGCGACGTCAACCATGACCTGCAGGACCAGGGCCTGCAGACCTGGGTGCAGATCGACCGCGACGCGGCCTCGCGCCTGGGCATCAGCGTGGCCGACATCGACGACGCGCTCTACGACGCCTTCGGCCAGCGCCTGATCTCCACCATCTTCACCCAGTCGAACCAGTACCGCGTGGTGCTTGAGGTGGAGCCGCAGTTCCGCGACGGGCCGCAGGCGCTGGAGCGCATCCACGTCGGCACCGGCGACGGCCAGCAGGTGCCGCTGTCGGCCGTGGCCCGCTTCAGCGAAGGCCGCTCGCTGCTGGCGGTGAGCCGGCTGGACCAGTTCCCCGTTGTCACCGTGTCGTTCAACCTGGCGCCGGGGGCCTCGCTGTCTTCGGCCGTGGAGGCCATCGGGCAGGCCGAGCAGGAGCTGGGCCTGCCGCCCAGCATCGAAACGCGCTTCCAGGGCGCGGCGCTGGCGTTCCAGAATTCCCTCTCCAGCACGCTGTGGCTCATCGTGGCGGCCATCGTCACCATGTACATCGTGCTGGGCGTGCTCTATGAGAGCTACATCCATCCGGTCACGATCCTGTCCACGCTGCCCTCCGCCGGCGTGGGCGCGCTGCTGGCCCTGATGCTCACGGGCCGCGACCTGGACATGATAGGCATCATCGGCATCATCCTGCTGATCGGCATCGTGAAGAAGAACGCCATCATGATGATCGACTTCGCGCTGGAGGCCGAGCGCAAGCGCGGGCTGTCGCCGCTGGCGGCCATCCATGAGGCGGCGCTGCTGCGCTTCCGGCCCATCCTCATGACCACGCTGGCCGCGCTGTTCGGCGCGCTGCCGCTGATGCTGGCCACCGGCACCGGCGCGGAGCTGCGCCAGCCCCTGGGCCTGGTGATGGTGGGCGGGCTGCTGGTGAGCCAGGTGCTCACGCTGTTCACCACGCCCGTCATCTACCTGATGTTCGACCGGCTGGTGCGCCGCCGCGCGCCGCAGGAGGCGCCGCAGCCATGAGCCTGTCGACGTCGTTCATCGTGCGGCCGGTGGCCACCACCCTGCTGTGCCTGGGGCTGGTGCTGGCGGGGCTGCTGTCGTACCGGCTGCTGCCGGTGGCGCCGCTGCCGCAGGTGGATTTCCCGATGATTTCCGTGTCGGCCAGCCTGCCCGGCGCCAGCCCGGAGACCATGGCGTCCAGCGTGGCCACCCCGCTGGAACGGGCCCTGGGCAGCATCGCCGGCGTCACCGAGATGACCTCGCGCAATTCCCAGGGCTCCACGCGCATCACGCTGCAGTTCGACCTGGGCCGCGACATCGACGCCGCGGCGCGCGACGTGCAGGCGGCCATCAATGCGGCGCGATCGCTGCTGCCTTCGGGGCTGCGCAACAATCCCACCTACAACAAGGTCAATCCGTCGTCGGCCCCCATCATGGTGCTGGCCATGACGTCATCCACCCTCAGCCAGGGCAGGCTGTACGACCTGGCCTCCACCATCGTGGCCCAGAAGCTGGCCCAGGTGAACGGGGTGGGCGAGGTCACGGTGGGCGGCAGCTCGCTGCCGGCCGTGCGGGTCGACCTCATCCCCGGCGCGCTCTCGAGCCGCGGCGTGTCGCTCGACGAGGTGCGCCAGGCCCTGTCGGCGGCCAACGCCAACCGCCCCAAGGGCATGCTGGAGAACGACGACTACCACTGGCAGATCATGGCCAGCGACCAGCTCGAGCGCGCGGAGCAATACCGGCCGCTGATCGTGGCGTGGCGCGACGGCGCCCCGGTGCGCCTGGCGGACGTGGCCACGGTGGAGGACTCGGTCGAGGACCTCTACCAGACCGGCTTCTACAACGACAGTCCCGCAATCCTCATCATCCTGCGCCGCCAGGCCGACGCCAACATCATCGAGACCGTGGAGGCGGTGCGTGCGCAGCTGCCGCAGCTGGCCGCGCTGCTGCCCGGCGACGTGAACCTCGACGTGGCGCAGGACCGCACGCCCAGCATCCGCGCCTCGCTGCACGAGGCCGAACTGACCCTGGTGATCGCGGTGGGGCTGGTGATGGTGGTGGTGCTGCTGTTCCTGCGGCGGCTGCGCGCGGCCCTGATCCCCACCGTGGCCGTGCCGGTGTCGCTGGTGGGCACGTTCTGCGTGATGTACCTGTGCGGATACACGCTGAACACCATTTCCCTGATGGCCCTGATCGTCGCCACCGGGTTCGTGGTGGACGACGCCATCGTGGTGCTCGAGAACATCATGCGCCACGTCGAGGCGGGTGCCTCGCCGCTGCGCGCGGCGCTGCGCGGCACGCGCGAGGTGGGTTTCACCGTGCTCGCGATGAGCCTGTCGCTGGTGGCGGTGTTCATACCCATCCTGCTGATGGGCGGGGTGGCGGGCCGGCTGTTCCGCGAATTCGCGGTCACGCTGTCGGCCGCGATCATGGTGTCGCTGGTGGTGTCGCTCACCCTCACGCCCATGATGTGCGCGCGGCTGCTCCAGCCCGAGCCGCAGGCGCCGCGCAAGCCGGGCCCCGTGGGCGCATGGCTCGAGCGCGCGCTGGGGGGCATGCATCGCGGCTACGACCGCAGCCTGGGGTGGGCGCTGCGGCACCCGCGTTTCATGATGCTGCTGCTGGCCGCGGCGATAGGCCTCAATTTCTACCTCTATGCCGTCGTGCCCAAGGGCCTCATGCCGCAGCAGGACACCGGGCAGCTGATGGGATTCTTCCGGGCCGACCAGGGTTCTTCGTTCCAGTCCACCGTGCCGAAGCTGGAGTATTTCCGCCGCATCATCATGTCGGATCCGGCGGTGCGCAGCGTCACCGCCTATGCCGGCGGCCGGGGCGGCAGCAACTCCAGCTTCATCATGGTCGAGCTCAAGCCGCTGGACCAGCGCGACGCCAGCGCCGAGGAGGTCATCGCCCGGCTGCGCGCTCGCATGCAGAACGTCCCGGGGGCGCGCATGTTCCTGGTTGCGCAGCAGGACATCCGCGTGGGCGGCCGCGCCACCTCCACGGGATCGTACGAATACACCCTGATGTCGGGCGACCTGGACCTGCTGCGCACCTGGCGGCCGCGCGTGCAGCAGGCCATGGCTGCGCTGCCGCAGCTCACCGACGTCGAGGCCGACACCGAGGACCAGGGCACGCAGGTCGACCTGGTGATAGACCGCGACGCGGCCACGCGCCTGGGCATCAGCATGTCCGACATCGCGGCGGTGTTGAACAACTCGTTCAGCCAGCGGCAGGTGTCGGTGATGTACGGGCCGCTCAACCAGTACCACGTGGTCATGGGCGTGGACCCGCGATTCGCGCGCGATGCGCAGTCGCTGGAGCACGTGCACGTGATCGCGGCCGACGGGCAGCGGGTGCCCCTGTCGGCCTTCGCCAGCATGCGGCTGGGCAACGCGCCGCTCAGCGTGCAGCACCAGGGGCTGTTCGTGGCCGACACCATTTCGTTCAGCCTGCCGCCCGGCGTCTCGCTGGGCGAGGCCACGCAGGCCATCGACGCCGCGGTGGCCCGCATCGGCCTGCCGTCCGACCAGATCCAGGCCGGCTTCCAGGGCACGGCCGCCGAGCTCCAGAAGACGCTGGACCAGCAGCCGTGGCTGATCCTGGCTGCGCTGGTCACCATGTATATCGTGCTGGGCATGCTCTACGAGAGCCTGGTGCATCCGCTCACCATCCTCTCCACGCTGCCGTCGGCCGGCATCGGGGCGCTGCTGGCGCTGATGCTGTTCGGCAGCGAGTTCTCGGTGATCGCGCTGATCGGCGTGTTCCTGCTGATCGGCATCGTGAAGAAGAACGCCATCATGATGGTGGACTTCGCCCTGGATGCCGAGCGCAAGCGCGGCCTGAGCCCGCGCGAGTCGATCCACGAGGCCTGCCTCACGCGCTTTCGCCCCATCATGATGACCACGCTGGCGGCCATCTTCGGCGCGGTGCCGCTGGTGGTGGCCACCGGGGCCGGCGTGGAGATGCGCCAGCCGCTGGGCATCACCATCGTGGGCGGCCTGGTGCTCAGCCAGGTGCTCACCCTCTACACCACGCCCGTGGTGTATCTGTACCTCGATCGCTTCCGCCTGTGGGCCGCCCGGTTGCGGCATCGCGGCGCCGTTTCTCCTGCCACGCGTCCATGATGCCCGAGTCCCGTTTCCGCCTTCCCACGTTCGTCCCGCGCCTCGGCGCCACGCTGCTGTGCGCCGTGCTCTCCGCCTGTGCCGTGGGGCCGGACTACCAGCGTCCCGTGCTGGACGTGGGTACGGCCTACAAGCAGGACCGCGCGCCCGTGGACGGCTGGAAACCCGCGGAGCCCGCCGATACGGCCGCGCGCGGCGCCTGGTGGCGCATCTACGGCGATCCGGTGCTCGACGACCTGATGGCGCGCCTGGATGACGCCAACCAGGACATCGCCGTGGCCCAGGCCAATTACCGCCAGGCCGAGGCGCTGGTGCGCGGCGCGCGCGCCAGCCTGTTCCCCGTGGTCGGCGCGGGCGCCGGCGCCACCCGTTCCGGCAGCGGCGCCTCCAGCACCTCGTCGGTGTCCAACCAGTATTCGCTCTCCGGCTCGGTGAGCTGGGAGGCCGATGTATGGGGCCGCCTGCGGCGCAGCCTGGAGAGCAGCCGCGCGAGCGCCGAGGCTTCGGAGGCCGACCTGGCCGCCACGCGGCTCAGCGCGCAATCGGCGCTGGCGCAGAACTACTTCCGGCTGCGCGTGCTGGACCAGCAGGAGCGCCTGCTGCAGGCCACCGTGCAGGCCTACGAACGCTCGCTGCGTCTCACGCGCAACCGCTACGACGCGGGCGTGGCGGGCAAGTCCGACGTGACCCTCGCCACCACCCAGCTCGAGAATGCCCGGGCCCAGCTGGTGGACCTGGCATGGCAGCGCGGGCAGTTCGAGCATGCGGTGGCCGTGCTGGTGGGCCTGCCGCCGTCGAAGTTCGCGTTGCCGGCGCAGGAAGCGTACGCGCAGCGGGTGCCCCAGGTTCCGCCGGGCGTGCCCTCGGCGCTGCTCGAGCGGCGGCCCGACGTGGCGGCGGCCGAGCGGCGCACCGCTGCCGCCAATGCCGCGATCGGCGTGGCGCAGTCGGCCTGGTTCCCCAGCCTGGTGCTGTCGGCCGACGGCGGTTTCCGCAGCGGCAGCTTCGCGAACTGGCTGACCGCGCCGGCACGCTTCTGGTCGCTGGGGCCCGAGCTGGCCCTCACGCTGTTCGACGCGGGTGCACGCCGGGCCGAGGTCGACCAGGCGCTTGCCGCCTACGATGCGCAGGCCGCAGCCTACCGGCAGGCGGTGCTGACGGCCTTGCGCGAGGTCGAAGACTATCTGGTGCAATTGCGCGTGCTGGGCGAGGAGCAGCAGGTCCAGGCCCGCGCGCTGGAAGCCGCGCGCGAGTCGCTGCGCCTGATCCGCAACCAGTACGACGAGGGCATGCTGGACTACCTCGACGTGGCCACGGTCGAGACGGCGGCCTTGAGCGCCGAGCGCAGCGCGCTCAGCCTGCACGGCGACCGCCTGGTGGCCAGCGTGCAGCTGATAGCCGCCCTGGGCGGAGGCTGGGAGGGGCTGCGCGACGCCGCGGGTGCGGCATCGCCAGCCGCGGCGGCCGCAGCCGATGAGCCCCCCGGGGCCGCCTCCGGGGGCCGCTGACCCGCGCGGCTCAGATGATGCCGCGGATGCCGGCGATGCCGTGCGCGCCGTGGCGGCGGGCCTCGATGCGCGTGTCCGCCGACTGGCCGCCCAGCGCATATACCGGCAGCCCGGCATCGCGCAGCGCCGCTTCGAAGCCGGGCCATCCCAGGCCGGGCTGGCCTGGATGCGATGGCGTGGGCAGCACCGGGCCCAGCACCGCGAAATCTGCTTCCAGTTGGCGTGCGCGGGCGATCTCGGCGGCGTCGTGGGCCGACACGCCCACCAGCGCGCCGGGGCCGAGATCGGGGCGGCCGGGCTGCGCCGCGGCGTCGGCCGCGCGCAGGTGCACGCCGCCGGCTTCGCGCCACCAGGCTTGCGGATGGACGCTGTTCACCAGCAGGCGCGCGCCCGCGGCGCGGCAACGTTCAAGCACGGCGTGCATGGCCTCGTGCAGCGAGGCGGCGTCCGGCCCGCCGGGCCATTGCGGCTCGCGCAGCTGCACCAGCTTCAGGCCGCGCGCCAGCGCCGCATCCAGCCGCTGCAGGAAGGCGGCCAGGCCCGCAGGCGAGCCGATCGCGCCGATGCCGTAGGTGTCGGGCAGCTGCAGCCAGCGCAGCGGCGGCAGGGTGGCCGGCAGCAGGTCGCCGACCGCGGCGGCTTCGGCGGGATCCACCCATTGCAGCCGCTGGTTCTCCAGGCCCCGGGGCTCGCCTTCCCAGGCGGTGACCTGGCAGAAAGCCAGGCGCACGGTGGTGTGCGGGTAGACGTGCACGTAGGTCACCCAGGGCCAGGCTTCGGTGATCCGGATGCCGAGTTCCTCGTCCAGCTCGCGCGCCAGCGCCTGCAGCACGGTCTCGCCGGGCTCCAGCTTGCCGCCGGGCAGCTCCCACCAGCCCGACCAGGGCTTGCCCTCGGGCCGCTGGCCCAGCAACAGCTTGCCGTCGGCACGCAGGATCAGGCCGGCGGCCACGTCGAGGATCTTCTCAGGCATGGCGCGCGGCCCAGTCCCGGGCGAATTGATAGGCCACGCGGCCCGAGCGCGAGCCGCGCTCCAGCGCCCACTGCAGGGCCTCCGTGCGCGAGGCCTCGATCTGCCCGGCCGGGCAGCCCAGTTCGCCCAGCCAGTGGCGCACGATGTCCAGGTAGTCGTCCTGGCGGAACGGATGGAACGACAGCCACAGCCCGAAGCGCTCGGACAGGGATATCTTTTCTTCCACGGTTTCGCCGGGGTGGATCTCGCCGTCGGGCTGGTGCCGCGCCTGGAGGTTCTCGCTCATGTATTCGGGCATGAGGTGCCGGCGGTTCGAGGTGGCGTAGATCAGCACGTTGTCGCCCGAGGCGGACACCGAGCCGTCCAGCACCGACTTGAGCGCCTTGTAGCCGGCCTCGCCTTCCTCGAACGACAGGTCGTCGCAGAACACGATGTAGCGTTCCGGCCGCGGGGCCACCAGCTCCACGATGTCGGCCAGGTCGGCGAGGTCGGACTTGTCGACCTCGATGAGGCGCAGGCCCTGGCCGCCATAGGCAGCCAGCATGGCCTTGACCAGCGAACTCTTGCCGGTGCCGCGGGCGCCGGTCATGAGGACGTTGTTGGCGGGCTTGCCGGCCAGGAACTGGCGGGTGTTGCGGTCGATGATGTCTTTCTGGCGCTCGATGTGCTGCAGGTCGGCAAGCTCGATGCGCGCCACGTGGCGCACGGCGTCGAGCCAGCCGCGCGACCCGCGGCGGCGCCAGCGGTATGCGTGGGCGCTCCAGTCTGTCTCGGGCGGGGCCGGCGGCAGCCAGGCCTCGAGCTGGGCCAGCACGCGCTCGGCGCGCTCCAGCAGGCGCGCCAGGTCGGTTTCGGGCAGGGGCATGGACGGTATCAGGAGCGGTAGTCGGCGTTGATGCTGACGTAGTCGTGGGAGAAGTCGCAGGTGTAGACCGTTTCGGCGGCGTGGCCGCGGCCCAGGGCGATGCGCACCAGGATCTCGGCCTCGCGCATCACGCGCTGGCCGTCCTCTTCCTGGTAGGCGGGATTGCGTCCGCCGTCCACGGCCACCAGCACGTCGCCCAGCCACAGGCGGATGTTGCCCACGTCGAGGTCGTCTATGCCGGCATAGCCGATGGCGGCCAGGATGCGGCCCAGGTTGGGGTCGGACGCATAGAACGCGGTCTTGACCAGGGGCGAATGCGCCACCGCGTACGCCACCTTGAGCGCCTCCTCGGCGTCGCCCGCTTCCTCCACGCGGATGGTCATGAACTTGGTGGCGCCTTCGGCATCGCGCACGATCTTCTGGGCGAGGTCCAGGGCGGCGCGGGCGAGCGCTTCGGCCACTTCGGCATAGCCGGGATCGGATTCGCTGTCGATCTGCAGGCCCGACTTCCCGGTGGCGACCAGGATGAACGAGTCGTTCGTCGAGGTATCGCCGTCGACGGTGATGCGGTTGAAGCTCTGGTCGGCGATGCGGCCCGCCAGCTTGCGCAGCAGCGGCTGGGCGATGCCGGCGTCGGTGGCCAGGAAGCTCAGCATGGTTGCCATGTTGGGGCGGATCATGCCGGCGCCCTTGCTGATGCCGGTGAGGGTGATGGTCTTGCCGCCGGCCGTGATGCGCTGCGAGTGCACCTTGGGCAGCGTGTCGGTGGTCATGATGCCGTGGGCGGCGTTGAACCACTGGTCGGCCGCGAGGGCCGACACGGCGCCTGGCAGGCCCGCCTCGATGCGGTCTATGGGCAGCGGCTCGAGGATCACGCCGGTGGAGAACGGCAGCACCTGCTGCGCCGGCACGCCCAGCAGCCTGCCGAGGATCCCGCAGGTTTCCCGGGCCCGCTCGAGCCCTTCGGCGCCGGTGCCGGCGTTGGCGTTGCCGGTGTTGATCACCAGGGCCCGGATCGGCCCGCCGCTCGCCAGGTGCTCCTCGCATACCTGCACGGGCGCCGCGCGGAAGCGGTTGCGGGTGAACACGCCCGCCACGCTGCTGCCTTCGGCCAGGCGGAACACGGTGAGGTCGCGCCGGTTGGCCTTGCGGATGCCGGCCTCGGTGACGCCGATCTCGACGCCGGGAACGGGGAATATGTCGGATTCTTGGGGGATCTGCAGGTTAACGGCCATCGGTTCGTCTCGGGAGGCAGGAAGCAGGGCGCCGCACGGCGGCGGATGCCAGGGCCCGTCGGGCTCTGAGCCGCCTATTATCCCACTGCCGCGGCTCAGGGCGCGATGCGCAGGTCGGCCACGTCGAACACGCCTGCCGCGCGATTGGCGAGCACGGCGCGCACCGTGCCGTCGGGCGCCTGCAGCACCGACGAGCCGGGTCCCACGTCGGTGCCGCCCTCGCGGCGGGCCGAGCGGCCGCGCGCGGGGCTGAACAGCAGGTCGCCGGCGCGTGCGCCGGGCACGCCGTCGGCGCTTGCGGCGCGCGTGCCCGTGGGGTAGCTCAGCGGACCCAGGGCCAGGTCTTCGGCGAGCAGGCCTTCGAAGGTGTGCACCTGCCGTGCGTCATCGAGCAGCACGTCCGCCCTGAGCAGGGGCAGCCCGGCGATGCGCACGGGCTCGCTGCCTTCCGTGCGCAGCCGCCAGCCGGCGGCATCGCGCCGCGCCAGCCAGGTGCCCCGGGGCAGGACCTCGCCCGCCAGCAGATTGCCGGCGGCCAGGTGGCAGCCCTCGAAGCGCGCAGCGCCTTGCTGCAGCCGCAGTTCGACGCGATGGCCGCGAGCGCACTGCCAGCCGTCCACGGCCTGCTCGCCGGCCAGGACCAGCGACCAGGCCTCCGGCCCGTCGCCGGTGCGCGGGTGGCGCCACACTTCGCGGACCTGCAGCCCGGCCACCTCGACGGAGTGCGGGAAGGCGGCGTGCAGGAAGGTGGCCGGCTCGCCGGGCGTGGCCAGGCGCAGCACGGTGCCCGCCGGCATGGCGATGCCAGCCAGTTCCAGGGGCGCCTCGAGCCGGGCGCGGCGCGCTTCGGCTTCCCGGGCCTCGCGCTGGGCGGCGAGCCAGGGGCCGATGTGCTGGCCGGGAAAGACGGCGCCGAGGGCGGCCAGCAGCGCCATCAGGGCCGGGCCCAGGCGCGGATGCGCGCGCAGCCACTGGCGCGCGTCGCGGTTGACGGCGAGACGCGCCAGCCAGGTGAGCAGCGTGCTCAGGCAGGCCAGGGAGATCAGCAGGGCGGCCTGCGAGCCGCCCGCCAGTGCAAGCGGGGGAATCATGCGCGGATTATGCGCTCATCCGCCGCCTTCAACGCGGCTGGCTGCGCCGCGACACGACCTGCAGCTTCAGTTCGCCCAGCGCCTTGAACAGGGCGTTGCGGCTGGACTCGGGCAGGTCGTCGAACATGCTCTTGACCCAGCCTTCATGGGCGCGCGCCATGCGGGCGAACGTGCGGCGGCCCAGCGGCGTGAGCTTGATCAGCGAGCTGCGCCGGTCGGTCTCGACCTTGGTGCGCATCACCAGCCCTTCTTTCTCGAGCTGGTCGGTGATGCCCGTGATGTTGCCGTTGGTCACCATCATGTGGCGCGACAGCTCGCCCATCTTCATGCCCTTGGGAGCGCGCTGCAGCTGGGCCATCAGGTCGAAGCGCGGCAGCGTGGTGTCGAATTCCGTGCGCAGCCGGCCACGGATCTCGGATTCGATGAGATTGCAGCAGGTCAGCATGCGCAGCCACAGGCGCAGCGCATGGTGGTCTTCGGGCGCGGCGCGCGATTCCAGGTCGGGAGAGTCGATCATGGGGGCAGGGTAGGGGTGGGGATCCGGAGGCCGCCTCAGGCTGCACCCGGCGTGTGGCGAGCCTTGCGGCCGCGCTCGGCATGAGGCTTGAGGAAAGGTCCGGCGTCGGGTACTGTCGCGCGTGCGTGGCGTTGCAGTGCGTGGCGTTGCACAGGGCGCACGCCGTAGTCGTGTCTGCGGCAAAGGGCGGTCATGGCGATAGTTTATTGGGAAAAACCCTAGACTTGTTATGCCGGATACTTTAAACCTAAACTATGGCGCACGCCACCGGTTCCTGCACGGGGCAAGCGCCGCGCGGCACAGGGATCCCGCGCCGGGCACGGAAGCATTCGAATCAAACGCAGCATAAAAAACCGCAAGCGCACCGAGCAAGGAGCCGACCCCATGCGTTTTCTTTCCACTCTACTGGCCGTCGCGGCGCTCGCACCCGCGCTGGCCCAGGCCGAACCCGTCAAGGTGGGCATCGCCAACGACATCTCCGGGCCGTTCTCGGCGCTGGGCGCCGAGGCGCGCGATGGCTTCAATCTCGCCATCAAGCAGCTCGGCGGCAAGCTCGGCGGCCAGCCGGCGGAGTTTCTCCAGACCGACATGGGCGGCAATCCCGACCAGGCGCGCCAGCTGGTCATGCGCTACATCCAGCGCGAGAAGATCGACTTCTTCACCGGCCCCATCGGCTCCAATGTGGCACTGGCCGTGGGGCCGGCCCTGTTCGCAGCCAAGGTGCCGTACCTGTCCAACAATCCCGGCCCCAGCCAGTATGCCGGCACGCAATGCAACCGCTACTGGTTCGGCGTGTCGTACCAGAACGATGCGTTCCACGAGGCCGCCGGCAAGGTGGCCGCCGACCGGGGATACAAGAAGGTATTCATCCTGGCGCCCGACTATCCCGCCGGCAAGGATGCCCTCACGGGCTTCAAGCGCGGCTACAAGGCCGAGGTCGACCAGGAGCTCTACACCAAGCTGGGCCAGATCGACTACGCCGCCGAGCTGGCGCAGATCCGCGCCGCCAAGCCCGACGCCGTGTATTTCTTCCTGCCGGGCGGCATGGGCATCAATTTCATCAAGCAGTTCGTCGCGGCGGGCCTGTCGCAGAGCATCGCCATGGTCGGCCCGGGCTTCTCTGCCGACGAAGACGTCATCCAGGCCGTGGGCGAGCCCATGCTGGGCATGTACAACGCCGCACAATGGGCGCACGATCTCGACGTGCCGCAGAACAGGCAGTTCGTCGAGGCGTTCCGCAAGGAATACGGCGGCCGCTACCCCTCCGTCTACGCGGCCCAGGCCTATGACGTCATCATGGCCATCGACGCCGCGGTCAAGCAGGCGGGCGGCAAGGTGTCCGACCGCGAGGCCGTCGTGCAGGCCCTGGAGAAGGCCGACTTCCCCTCGGTGCGCGGCAAGTTTTCCTACGGCAGGAACCATTATCCGGTCCAGGCCTACTACGCCCGCGTGATCGACAAGGACGCAGACGGCCGCATCACCAACAAGCTGGTGGGCCAGGTGTTCGAGCGGCACCAGGACGTCTACGTGGAGCAGTGCAAGCTGTAATGCCGTGGCGGCGGGCGCGCGCTGCGCCCGCCGCTGCGAACGACACGACCCCGGGCATGCAGGCCCGGGGCACAGGGGGATCGTGCCGATGAGCCATACGCTGATCATCGAGCAGTTGCTGAATGGCCTGCAGTTCGGGCTGATGCTGTTTCTCATCGCGGCGGGGCTGACGCTGGTGTTCGGCATCATGGACATCATGAACCTGGCCCACGGGTCGCTCTACATGGCCGGGGCCTACGTGGCCGCCGAAACCATGCAGCGCACCGGCTCGTTCACGGCCGCGGTGCTGGTGGCCGCCCTGGCCACCGGCGTGGTGGCCGTGGTGCTCGAGCTCACGCTGATCCGGCGCCTGGCCGTGCGCGACCACCTCGCCCAGGTGCTGGGCACCTATGCCGTGATCCTGATCGCCAACGACCTCGTCAAGATGATCTGGGGCCCGGCTCCCATGATGCTCGGCATGCCGGCGGCACTGTCCGGGCCGGTCAGGCTGATGCCCGACCTGCTCTACCCGGCCTATCGCCTCATGATCATCGCCGCCGGGCTGGCCGCGGCCGTAGGGCTGTACGCGTTCGTCACCCGCACGCGCGCCGGCGTGCTGGTCCGGGCGGGCGCCTCGAACCGCCAGATGGCCACGCTGATGGGCGTGCGCGTGCCGCTGCTGTTCCTGGGCGTGTTCGTGCTGGGCGCGGTGCTGGCGGCGGTGGCAGGCGCGCTGCTGGGCCCCGTCACGGCCGTGCAGATCGGCATGGGCGAGGAGATCCTCATCCTGGTGCTGGTGTGCATCGTCATCGGCGGCATAGGCTCGATCCGCGGCGCCTTCGTGGGCGCGCTGCTGGTCGGCATGGTCGACACCGCCGGCCGGGCCTTCCTGCCCATGCTGCTGCGCAGCTTCTTTCCTCCGGCCGTCGCCTCCAGCGTCGGGCCCACGCTCGCCGCCATTGCCATCTACGTACTGATGGCCGGCATCCTGGTATTCCGCCCCTCGGGCCTGTTTCCCGCACGCGGCTAGCGCCGCCAGACTGCCTCCCATGACCCGACGTTCCCTGTTCTGGACCGCGCTGCTGTTGCTCGCCCTGGCGGCATTCCCGCTGGTGGCGCCGCTGTTCGGCTTCGATTTCTATGTCTCTTTCGTGCGCCGCATCCTGATCTATGCCATCGCGGCCACGGCGCTCAACCTCGTGCTGGGCTACGGCGGCATGGTGGCCCTGGGCCATGCCGCCTATTTCGGTGCGGGCGCGTACGCGGTCGGCATCCTGGCCGCCGAAGGCCTGGACGCGGCGCTGCTGGCCTGGCCCGTGGCCATGGGGCTGGCGGCCGTGCTGGCCCTGGTCACGGGCGCGATCTCGCTGCGCACGCGCGGCGTGTACTTCATCATGATCACCCTGGCCTTCGCGCAGATGATCTACTACGTCTTCATCTCGCTGCGCCAGTACGGCGGCGAGGACGGCCTCAACCTCGCCGGCTACTCCACCGTGCCGGGCCTCGATCTCGCCGACGACCGCAGCTTCTACTATCTGGTGCTGGCCCTGTTCGTCCTGGTCATGTGGCTGTTCAACCGGCTGGTGGATTCGCGCTTCGGCATGGCGCTGCAGGGCGTGCGCGAGAACGAGTCGCGCATGGAGGCGCTGGGCTATCCGGTATACCGGCTCAAGCTCGTCGCCTTCACCCTGAGCGGCGCGGTGGCGGGGCTCGCCGGCGCGCTGCTGGCCAACCACAACCTGTTCATCTCGCCCAGCCTGATGCACTGGACCCAATCCGCCAACCTGCTCATCATGGTGCTGGTGGGGGGCATCGGCCTGCGCTACGGCGGCGTGGCGGGGGCGGTGGTGATGCTGGTGCTCGAGGAGGCGCTGCGCATCTGGACCGAATACTGGCACCTGCCGCTGGGCATCCTGCTGCTGTGCGTGGTGCTGGGCGCGCCGCGGGGCCTGGCGGGGCTGCTGGGGCCGTTCTTTGCCGGCCGCGGCCCCGCCGCAAGGACGCAACCATGACTGCCTCCCCATCTTCCGTTCCGGCCCTGCAGGCCGAAGGCCTGGTACGGCGCTTCGGCGCGCTGCTCGCCACCGACCATGTTTCGCTCAGCCTCGCGCCCGGCGAGATCCACGCCCTGATCGGGCCCAACGGGGCCGGCAAGTCCACGCTGATCCACCTGCTTTCCGGCACCCTGCCTGCCGACGCCGGCACGCTGCGGCTGGGCGGCGCCGACATCACGCGCCTGAACGCGCACCGGCGCGTGGCCGCGGGGCTGTCGCGCTCCTACCAGATCACCAACATCTTCAAGTCGTTCAGCGTGCAGGAGAACCTGCTGCTGGCAGTGCAGGCCCACGCGGGCAGCAGCTTCCGCTTCTGGCGTCCGCGCGACGCCGAACAGGCCCTCCACGAGGCGGCGCAGGCCCTGGCGCGCCAGTGCGCCATCGATGCGCAACTGCTGTCGCGGCCGGCCGGCACGCTGCCCCACGGCGAGCAGCGCAAGCTGGAATTCGCGCTGGCCCTGGCTGCCCGGCCCAGCGTGCTGCTGCTCGACGAGCCCATGGCCGGGATGGGGCCCGACGAGACCCTGCGCCTGGCCGACCTCATCGAAACCCTGCGGGGCCAGGCGGCCATGCTGCTGGTGGAGCACGACATGCAGGCGGTATTCCGGCTGGCCGACCGCATTTCCGTGCTGGTGTACGGCCGGGTCATCGCCACCGGCACGCCGGATGAGATCCGGGCCAACCCCGAGGTGCGCCAGGCCTACCTGGGCGACGAAGCCGCGCTGGAGGAGGCATGATGCTGGAACTCAGCAAGATCGAGAGCGGCTACGGACCCAGCCAGGTCCTGTTCGGCGTGGACCTGTCGATAGGCGCCGGCCAGGTCGTCACGCTGCTGGGCCGCAACGGCATGGGCAAGACCACGCTGCTGCGCACCCTGTTCGGCCAGCTGCCGCTGCGGGCCGGCCACATGCGCTTCGGGGGGCAGGACATCGGCGGATGGCGGCCCGACCGCATCGCGCGCGCCGGCCTGGCCATCGTGCCAGAGGGCAGGCAGTGCTTTCCCAATCTCACGGTGCGCGAGCACCTGACCGCCTTCGCGGCGGCACGCAATCCCGAGATCGGCGAGCCCTGGACGCCCGAGCGCGTGTTCGCCCTGTTTCCGCGCCTGGCCGAGCGGGCCCGCAACCTGGGCAACCAGCTCTCCGGCGGCGAGCAGCAGATGCTGGCCATCGGCAGGGCGCTCGTCACCAATCCGCGCCTGCTCATCCTGGACGAGGCCACGGAGGGGCTGGCACCGCGCATCCGCGAGGAGATCTGGACCTGCCTGGCGCGGCTGCGCGAGGCGGGCCAGACCATCCTGGTCATCGACAAATACGTGGAGCGCCTGCTGGCCCTGGCCGACCGCCACGTCATCCTCGAGCGCGGCAAGGTCGTCTGGACGGGCGACTCCGCGGCGCTGGACGCCGACCGCGGGCTGTGGGAGCGTTACCTGGGGGTGTGAGCCGGCGGCGTGCGCCCCGCCGCTCAGGCGTCGGGCAGGCCCATCTGCGCGAACACGGCGCGGGTCAGCGGGCTGTCCGCCTTGCCCAGTTCCAGCACGATGTCGAAATGGTTCAGGCCGGGCACGCGCACGTGGCGGCCCGGATGGCCCAGCGCCTGCCAGCGCCGCAGGAACTCGTCGCTCTGGCGCTTGAATTCGTCGGTCTCGTTGTCGCCGTAGCTGACCACCACGGGGCAGCCCGTGGCCGGCAGCTGGCGGTCGGGGCTGTTGCGCACGGCGTCTTCCGGCGTCATGCGCATCCATGCGTTGATGTGCGTGTGCACCAGCGGAGTGAGGTCGTAGAGCCCCGACAACAGCAGCGCGCCCTTCACCACGTCTTCGGGCAGGCCCGCCGCCTGCTTCCAGCCGCCGGCCAGCAGCATCCCGGCGAGATGCCCGCCGGCCGAGCTGCCGCCGATGTGGATGCGGGAGGGATCGCCGCCGTAGCGGGCGATGTTGCGATACACCCAGGCCAGGGCCCGCCGGTTCTGCTCGACGATGCGGTCCAGGGTGGCCGCCGGCGCCAGCGAATAGTTCACCGCCACGCACACCGCGCCGGCCCGCGTGAAGGCCGGCGCCATGCTGCTGGACTCGTTCTTGGACAGCATGCGCCAGTAGCCGCCGTGGATGTAGAGAAACACCGGCACAGGGCCTGTCGCCACGCGCGCATCGGCGGGAAAGATGTCCAGCGTCTCGTCCGGATGATCGCCGTAGGCCACGTCCAGCTCGCAGGGCAGGGTTTCCCGGGCGATGCGGCTTTCCTCGGCATAGCGCTGCATCAGCGGCTGGATGTCCGGCACGGTGGCGCGGGCGTTGTACTGGATGTCCAGGGCGGCCTGGTCGTATTGTCGGTAGAGAAAGCTCATGGGGACACCTGTGGGGTGGGGCTCAGGCGGCGGATGGAGGCTCATGCCTGCGTGCGGGTGGAGGTCCTGCTCACAGCCTGGACTGACGTGATGATAGGGGGCGGCAGCCGGCTTTGCCACCAGCGCCATCCTCGTCTGCATCGGCGCGTGCGTGCATTGCTGGCCTGGGCCAGCGGCGTGCATGGCCGGCGGGCGGATCAGGGAAACCCCGGGATGGCCGCAGCAGGCCTGCCGGAACGTTGCGGCTGCTGCTTGCAGGGCCCCCGATTCGCGTATATATTTCAAGCCTAAACTATTAAGGGTTGAAAATCCGCGACGCCTGCCTGCCGGCACACCGGCCGGCGCCGCACAGCACGGAGTGGCTTGCGCAATGAAGATCGTCTGCCTGGGGGGCGGCCCCGCCGGCCTGTATTTCGGCCTGCTGATGAAGCTGCAGAACCCCGATCACGAAGTCACCGTCGTGGAGCGCAACCGCCCGTACGATACGTTCGGCTGGGGCGTGGTGTTCTCCGACGCCACCATGGAAAACCTGCGCCAGGCCGATCCGGTGTCGGCCCGCACCATCGGCGACGCCTTCAACCACTGGGACGACATCGAAGTCCACTTCAAGGGCCGCAGCATCCGCACCAGCGGGCACGGCTTCATCGGCATCGGCCGCAAGCACCTGCTCAACATCCTGCAGGCGCGCTGCGAAGAGGTGGGCGTGAAGCTGGTTTTCGAGACCTTCGTGCAGGACGACCAGGAAATCGCCCGCCAGTACGGCGCCGACCTGGTCATCGCCTCCGACGGCATCAACAGCCTGGCCCGCACGCGCTATGCGGATACCTTCAAGCCCGATATCGACCAGCGTCGCTGCCGCTTCGTGTGGATGGGCACCACCAAGGTATTCGACGCCTTCACCTTCGCCTTCGTGGAAACCGAGCATGGCTGGTTCCAGGCGCACGCCTATCGCTTCGAGAACGGGCTGTCCACCTTCATCGTGGAAACGCCCGAGGAAACCTGGAAGGCGGCCGGCATCGAAGAGATGAGCCAGGAGGAAGGCATCGCCTATTGCGAGCGCCTGTTCGCCCCGTGGCTGGACGGCCACAAGCTCATGAGCAATGCCCGGCACCTGCGCGGCTCGGCCATCTGGATCCGCTTCCCGCGGGTGATCTGCAATACCTGGGTGCACTGGAACACCCTGGAAACGGGCCACGGCCCGCGGCGCGTGCCGGTGGTGCTGATGGGCGACGCGGCCCATACGGCGCATTTCTCCATCGGCTCGGGCACCAAGCTGGCGCTGGAAGACGCCATCGAGCTGGCCCGCTGCATGGCGGGCCACGAGACGCTGGAGGCCGCGCTGCAGCACTACGAAGACGTGCGCAGCGTGGAGGTGCTCAAGATCCAGAACGCCGCCCGCAACTCCACCGAATGGTTCGAGAATGTCAGCCGCTATGCCGGCCTGCCGCCGGAGCAGTTCGTCTACTCGCTGCTCACGCGTTCGCAGCGCATCTCGCACGAGAACCTGCGCCTGCGCGATGCGGCCTGGCTGGAAGGCTACGAGCGCTTCATCGCCGGGCAGGCAGGCGTGCCGGTGCCGCCGGGCACGCGTCCGCCCCTGCCCATGCTCACGCCGTTCCGGCTGCGCGAGGTCACGCTGCCCAACCGCATCGTGGTCTCGCCCATGGCCATGTACTCCTGCCAGGACGGCGTGCCGGGCGATTTCCACCTGGTGCACCTGGGCGCGCGCGCCATGGGCGGCGCCGGCCTGGTCATGGTCGAGATGACCTGCCCCTCGCCCGACGCGCGCATCACGCCCGGGTGCCCCGGGTTGTGGAACGACGCACAGGCCGAGGCTTTCCGGCGCATCGTCGATTTCGTGCACGGGCATACCCCGGCGCGCATCGGCATCCAGCTGGGGCATGCCGGGCGCAAGGGCTCCACGCAGCTCGGCTGGCAGCAGATGGACCACCCGTTGCCCGAAGGCAACTGGCCGCTGCTCTCGGCTTCGGCGCTGCCCTACCTGCCGGGAATCTCCCAGACGCCCGGCGCCATGACGCGCGCCGATATGGATCGCGTGCGCGACGATTTCGTCGCGGCAGCGCGGCGCGCGGCGCATGCCGGCTTCGACTGGCTGGAGCTGCATTGTGCCCACGGCTACCTGCTGTCGAGCTTCATCTCCCCGCTCACCAACCAGCGCGAGGACGAGTACGGCGGCAGCCTGGAGAACCGCCTGCGCTATCCGCTGGAGGTGTTCGAAGCGGTGCGCGCGGCATGGCCCGCGCACCTGCCCATGTCGGTGCGGATCTCGGCGCACGACTGGGTGGAGGGCGGCATCACGGCCGACGATGCCGTGGCCATCGCCCGGCTGTTCAAGGCGGCCGGCGCCGACATGATCGACTGCTCGTCCGGCCAGGTCAGCCCCGACCAGAAACCCGTATACGGCCGCATGTACCAGACGCCCTTCGCCGACCGCGTGCGCAACGAGGCCGGCATTCCCACCATCGCGGTGGGCGCCATCTTCGAGGCCGACCATGCCAACGGCATCATCGCCTCCGGGCGGGCCGATCTGTGCGCGCTGGCCCGCCCGCACCTGGCCGATGCCTCCTGGACGCTGCGCGAGGCGGCACGCGTGGGCTACCGCGGCACGCAGTGGCCGCGCCAGTACGCGGCCGGCAAGCGCCAGCTCGAGACCAACTTCGAACGCGCCGCCGCCATGGCGCAACTGGACGTCAAATGAATCCCTCCCCGCTTCCCCTGGCAGGCCGCCACGCCGTCGTCACCGGCGGGGCGCGCGGCATCGGCCTGGCCTGCGCCCGTGCGCTGCTTGCGCGCGGTGCCGACGTCACCCTGATGGGGCGCGATGCGCAGGCCCTGCGCACCGCCGCCGACGGGCTCGGGGCCGCGGGGCGGGTGGCGGTGGCCGCTGCGGACGTGGCCGACGCGCAGGCCGTGGCGCAGGCCTTCGCGCAGGCCGCTGCCGCGCTCGGCCCGGTGCACGTCCTGGTCAACAACGCAGGGCAGGCGGTCAGCCAGCGCTTCGACCGCACCGATGCGGCGCTGTGGCGCGCCATGCTCGACGTGAATCTCACGGGCACCTTCCACTGCATGCAGGCGGCGCTGCCGGGCATGCTGGAGCAGGGCTGGGGCCGCATCGTCAATGTGGCCAGCACGGCAGGCCTGATCGGCTATGCCTATGTCAGCGCCTACAGCGCCGCCAAGCACGGCGTGATCGGGCTGACCCGTTCGGTGGCCCTGGAAACGGCGCGCAAGGGCGTCACGGTGAATGCGGTGTGCCCGGGCTACACCGAAACCGACATCGTGCGCGATGCCGTGGCCAACATCATGCACAAGACGGGGCTGGGCGAGGCCGAGGCGCGCGCCAGGCTGGCGGAGCGCAATCCCCAGGGCAGGCTGGTCGACCCCGTCGACGTGGCCGAGACGGTGGCCTGGCTGGCGCTGCCCTCGTCCGCGTCGGTGAACGGCCAGGCCATCGCCGTGGACGGCGGCGAAGTCATGACGGGCTAGGAGCCCGCCACCTGCAACGGCGGCGAACTTCCGCGCAGACACATACGGAGACATCATGAGCACCACACCCGAATCGCACTCGATGAAGCACCACAAGCGTCCGTATGCGGACTACCAGGCGCGCACGTTCCGCTGGGATGTGTCGGACGACGGCAAGGTCGCCACCATCACCCTCGACCGCCCCGAACGCAAGAACCCGCTCACGTTCGACTCCTACGCCGAACTGCGCGACCTCTTCCGCGGCCTGGTCTACGCCACCGACGTCAAGGTGGTGGTGGTTACCGGGGCGGGCGGCAACTTCTGCTCCGGCGGCGACGTGCACGAAATCATCGGCCCGCTCACCCGGATGAGCATGCCGGAGCTGCTCGATTTCACGCGCATGACGGGCGACCTGGTCAAGGCCATGCGCGCCTGCCCGCAGCCCATCGTGGCGGCGGTCGACGGCGTGTGCGCCGGGGCGGGCGCCATGGTGGCACTGGCGTCCGACCTGCGCCTGGGCACGCCGGCGGCCCGCACGGCTTTCCTGTTCACCCGCGTGGGCCTGGCGGGCGCCGACATGGGCGCCTGCACGCTGCTGCCGCGCACGATAGGCCAGGGCCGCGCCGCGGAACTGCTGTATACGGGGCGCGCCATGAGCGCCGAGGAGGGCCTGCAGTGGGGATTCTTCAACGCCCTGCACGCGTCCGACGAGCTGGCGCAGGCCGCGCAGCGCCTGGCAGGGCAGATCGCCGCCGGCCCCACCTTCGCGCACGGGGTCACCAAGAAGCTGCTGCACCAGGAATGGAACATGGGGCTGGACGAGGCGATAGAGGCCGAGGCCGAGGCCCAGGCCATCTGCATGCAGACGCGCGATTTCCATCGCGCTTACCACGCTTTCGTGGCCAAGCAGAAGCCGGTGTTCGAGGGAGACTGAACCATGCGCGATGCGTCCTGGCTGGACTGGCCGTTCTTCGACGATGCCCACCGCGCGCTGGCGCGCGAACTGGACGACTGGTGCGGCCCGGCGCTGGCCCACGTCGACCATCATGATGCGGATGCCGCCTGCAGGCAGCTGGTGCGGGCCCTGGGCGAGGCCGGCTGGCTGCGCTATGCCGTGCCGGCCGGCCCCGGCGGAGCCTGGGGCGGCAAGCTGCCCGCGGTGGACTCTCGCGCCGTCTGCATCCTGCGCGAGACCCTCGCCCGGCACGAGGGCCTGGCCGATTTCGCCTTCGCCATGCAGGGCCTGGGCAGCGGGGCGATCTCGCTGATGGGATCCGACGCGCTGCGCCTGCGCTACCTGCCCCGCGTGGCTTCCGGTTCCGCCATCGCGGCGTTCGCGCTGTCGGAGCCCGAGGCGGGCTCCGACGTGGCGGCCATGGCCTGCGAGGCGCGCCGGGAGGGAGACCATTACGTGCTGGATGGCGAGAAGACCTGGATATCGAACGCCGGCATCGCCGATTTCTATTGCGTGTTCGCGCGCACGGGCGAAGCGCCGGGGGCGCGCGGCATCAGCGCCTTCGTGGTCGAGGCCGGCACGCCGGGATTGAGCGTGGCCGAGCGCTTCGACCTGATCGCGCCGCACCCCCTGGGCCGGCTGCGCTTCGAGAACTGCCGCATCCCCGCGGACCAGCGCCTGGGCGAGGCCGGGCAGGGCTTCAAGCTGGCCATGATGACCCTGGACATCTTCCGCGCCTCGGTGGCGGCCGCCGCGCTGGGCTTTGCCCGCCGGGCGCTGGACGAGGGCCTGGAGCGCGCCCGCAGCCGGCGCATGTTCGGCCAGACGCTGGCCGACCTGCAGCTCACCCAGGCGGCGCTGGGCGACATGGACACCGCCATCGACGCCTCCGCCCTGCTCACGTACCGGGCCGCGTGGATGCGCGACGTACAGGGCGTGCGCACCACGCGCGAGGCGGCCATGGCCAAGATGACGGCCACCGAGTCGGCGCAGTCGGTGATCGACCGCGCCCTGCAGATGTTCGGCGGGGCCGGCGTGGTCGCCGGCCAGCCGGTGGAGAAGCTGTACCGCGAGATCCGTGCGCTGCGCATCTACGAGGGCGCCACGGAGGTCCAGAAACTCATCATCGCCCGGGAACTGCTCAAGACCTGAGCCGGCCCGGCGCAGCCCTGAAGGGGACGACACCATGGAACCATCCGCCCACGTGGACACCTACGCCCGCGACAACCTGCCGCCGCCCGACACCTGGCCCGAGTTCCTGCTGGACGGCCCGGACACCGCCTATCCGGCCCGGGTCAACTGCGCCGTGGAGCTGGTCGACGCCATGGTGGAGCGCGGCCATGGCCAGCGCATCGCCCTGCGCTGGCGCGGCCCGGACGGCCGGCCGTGCGCCATGCGCTACGACGAGCTGCGTGCGCTCACCAACCGCATCGCCCGCGTGCTGACCGAAGACATGGGCCTGGTGCCGGGCAATCGCGTGCTGCTGCGCGGGCCCAACAATCCCATGATGGCGGCCAGCTGGCTGGCGGCCATCAAGGCGGGGCTGGTCACGGTGCCCACCATGCCGCTGCTGCGCGCCAAGGAGCTGCATCAGGTCATCGAGAAGGCCCGCGTGCGCGCGGTGCTGTGCGACGTCCGCCTCAAGGACGAGGCGCTGCGTTGCGCCGAGCCGGGCCACGAATACCACTGCCCCGGCCTCGAGCAGGTGATGCTGTTCAACCACGATGCGCCGGACGCGCTCGACGCGCTCGCCGCGGCCAAGCCCGATACCTATGCCGCCTGCGACACGGCCGTCGACGACGTCTGCCTGATCGCCTTCACCAGCGGCACCACCGGCGCGCCCAAGGGCTGCATGCACTTCCACCGCGACGTGCTGGCCATGTGCGACCTGTTCCCGCGCCACGTCATCCGGCCCGGTCCGGACGACGTGTTCTGCGGCACGCCGCCCCTGGCGTTCACCTTCGGGCTGGGCGGGCTGCTGTGCTTCCCCCTTCGCGTGGGCGCCAGCGCCGTGCTGGCCGAGAAGCTCACGCCCGAGTCGCTGCTGCAGCTGATCCAGGATTTCCGCGCCACCATCGTGTTCACCGCGCCCACCTTCTACCGCCAGATGGCGGGGCTGGCTGACCGCTACGACATCTCGTCGCTGGCCAAGAGCGTGTCGGCCGGCGAGGCACTGCCCGATGCCACGCGCCAGCTCTGGAAGCGGGCCACCGGCATCGAGATGATCGACGGCATCGGCGGCACCGAGATGATCCACGTGTTCGTCTCGAGCCCGCCCGAGGAAGTGCGTCCGGGCGCCATCGGCAAGGTGGTGCCCGGCTACGTCGCCCAGGTGGTCGACGACGCGATGCAGCCCGTGCCCAACGGCACCCCGGGCCGCCTGGCCATCAAGGGCCCCACGGGCTGCCGCTACCTGGCCGACGAACGCCAGCGCAAGTTCGTGCAGCAGGGCTGGAACCTGCCCGGCGACACCTTCGTCCGCGACGACGACGGCTACTTCTTCTATCAGGCCCGCAACGACGACATGATCATTTCGGCCGGCTACAACATCGCCGGGCCGGAGGTCGAGGATGCGCTGCTGCGCCACGAGGCCGTGGCCGAGTGCGGCGTGGTCGGCGTGCCCGACGAGGAGCGCGGGCAGCTGGTCAAGGCCTACGTGGTGCTCAAGCCCGGCCACGCGGGTACGCCCGAGCTCGCCGCCGCCCTGCAGGAATTCGTCAAGCAGGGCATTGCGCCCTACAAGTATCCGCGCCTCATCGAGTTCGTGGCCTCGCTGCCGCGCACCGAGACCGGCAAATTGCAGCGCTTCGCGCTGCGCCAGATGAGCATGGGGAAGGCCTGAGCATGGCGGCGCCGTTCATCAGCGAGGTGGAAGTCCGGTTCCGCCACTGCGATCCCGCAGGCATCGTGTTCTACCCGCGCTACTTCGAGATGATCAACGATTTCGTCGAGGAGTGGTTCGACAAGGGCATGGGCCTGCCCTTCCACGCGCTGCACGTCGAGCGCCACATCGGCACGCCGCTGGCCTCCGTGCAGTGCGATTTCAGCGCGCCGAGCCGCTGGCACGAGCGCCTGCGGCAACGGCTGGTCGTCGAGCGCATCGGCGGCGCGTCGTTTCGCGCCGGTGTGCGGTTCGAAGGCCCGGACGGCCAGCCGCGGCTGGCCGCGGCGCTGACCATCGTCACCGTGGACCTGCGCAGCATGAGCGCCATCCCGCTGCCGCAGGACCTGCGCGCGCGCATGGCCGAATTCGTGGCGCCCGACACGCCGGGCGCCGACCTCCGCTGAGACGGCATCCAATCCCATCCATCACAGGAACAGAACCATGCAGATTCTCCAACCGCCCGACTGGCTCCCCCCGCGCGGCTACTCCAACGGCATGCTGGCCGAGATCACCGCGGGGTCGCGCCTGATCTTCGTGGGCGGGCAGGTGGGCTGGACCGGCCAGCAGCAGTTCGAGACCGACGATTTCGCCGGACAGGTGCGCCAGACGCTGGCCAATATTGTCGCCGTGCTGGCCGAAGGCGGCGCCGGCCCGCAGCACATCGTGCGCATGACCTGGTATGTGCGGGACAAGCGCGAATACGTGGCCGCCTATCCCGAGATCGGCAAGCACTACCGGGAAATCATCGGGCGTCATTTCCCCGCCATGACGGCGGTGGAGGTGTCCAACCTGGTCGAGGAGCGTGCGCGGGTGGAGATCGAGGTGACGGCGGTGGTGCCTGGGGAGTGAGGGGGGGCAGGATCGCATCCTAGGGCGTGTCGTCTCGGTCCGGGGGCGGGGTGCCGGACGCGGATCGGCCACGCCGGCCGGCTCGGGCGCTGGACGCGCCCTCGGCCTGTGCCATGCGCCCGGCGCGGGCCGTGGGAGCAAACTCGGCCTGCGGCCTCGGACAGCCCCCACGGACTGCCCCCGCCCCGTGCGCACGGCCCGGCAGCCGGCGAACGGGCCGGTCCGCGTCCGCCACCCCGCCCCGGACTTGCGGGAGCCCGATGGGCGCGGCTGGAAGCGACGAGCGGAAGGGTTGCGTTGCGCGTCATGCCATGGGCTGCGTCATGTCATGCGCGGGGTGGCGGGCGCGGATTGGCCACGCCGGCCGGCTCGGGCGCTGGACGCGCCTTCGGCCTGTGCCCTGCGCCCGGCGCGGGCCGTGGGGGCAAACTCGGCCTGCGGCCTCGGACAGCCCCCACGGACTGCCCCCGCGCCGGGCGTATGGCCCAGGCAGCCGGCGAACTGGCCGATCCGCGCCCGCCACCCCGCCCCGGACTTGCGGCAGCCCGATGGGCGCGGCTGGATGTGGCATGCGGCAAGCGCTGCAGCGACGCGACATGAATGCGTGCACCGGTCTACGCCGTTATCACTGCGGCACGTCGGCGAGCCTGTCGGTGGGGTTTCCCCCCCACTTCCCGGCTCGTCACGTTTCGGGGCGGGATGGCTGGCGTGGGCGGGGCAGTTCGTCGGCTGCCGGGCTGTTCCGCGTGGGGCGGGGGCAGTCCGTGGGGCCTGTCTGAGGCCGCAGGCCGAGTTTGGCCCCACGGCCCGCCCTGCGCGGAGCAGCCCAGGCCGAGGGCGCGTTGAGCGCCCGAGCCGGCCGGCGTGCCCGGCCCACGCCAGCCATCCCGCCCAGAACCTGCCGACCGCAACATTCCCGGATAAACCTGCGCAGAAACGGATAGAGCGCGCGCCCCGCCAAGCCTATCTTAGATGTCGCGACGTACCGATGGCAGACGGACTCTGCCTGTCTTGCACGGAAGCGACACGATGAAGACCAGAATGGGGATCCTGCGCGCGGCCATCGCCGCGCTCTGCATGGGAGCGGCCGGCGCGGCGGGCGCGGCCGATGGCATCAAGGTGGGGTTGCTCACCACCCTGTCGGGGCCGGGGGCGGCGCTGGGCAATGAAATCCGCGACGGCTTCAACCTCGCCGTGGCCAACGCGGGCGGCAAGCTCGGCGGCCTGCCTGCAGAAGTGATCGTGGCCGACGACCAGCAGAAGGCCGACGCCGGCCGGCAGGCCGTGGAGCGCCTGCTGCGCCGCGACCGGGTGGACATCATGACGGGCATGGTGTTCTCCAATGTGCTGCTGCCGGTGATGCCGGCCATCCTGAAGTCGGACACCATCTACCTCAGCACCAATACCGGCCCCGAGAACTTCGCCGGCAAGGGCTGTCATCCCAACTTCTTCGCCGTCGCCTGGCAGAACGAGGACATCCCGGCGGCCATGGGCAAGTACGCCGCCGACCAGGGCTACAAGCGCGTGGCGCTGATCGCACCGGATTATCCCGGCGGGCGCGAGTCGCTCAACGGTTTCAAGCGTCTCTACAAGGGCGGCGTGGCTGAGGAGATCTACACCCAGCTCGGCCAGCTCGACTACGCCGTGGAGATTTCCCAGCTGCGCGCCAGCAAGCCCGATGCGGTGTTCTTCTTCCTGCCCGGCGGCATGGGCGTCAATTTCATCAAGCAGTTCAACGGCGCCGGCCTGTCTGAGCAGATCGCGCTGCTGGCGCCGGGCTTCTCGGCCGACGAAGACACCATAGGCGCGGTGGGCGATGCCATCGCGGGCCTGTTCAACGCATCGCAGTGGGCGGCCGACCTCGACAACGCAGCCAACCGGCGCTTCGTGGCCGACTTCCAGCAGCGCTATGGGCGCGTGCCCACGATGTACGCGGCACAGGGCTACGACGCCGCGCTGATGCTGGACGCAGCCGTCCGGCGCACGGGCGGCAATCTCGACACCGAGGCGCTGCGCGAGGCCCTGCGGGCCGCCGATTTCGAATCGGTGCGCGGGCATTTCGCCTTCAATGCCAACCAGTATCCGATCCAGGACTACTACCTGCGTGTCGTGGAGAAGGGCGCAGACGGCAAGCTGCACAACCGCCTGGCGGGCAAGCTGCTGGACCAGTACAAGGACCCCTTCGCCGCCGACTGCAGGATGTAGGCGGGGCCGGTCGCCCCGCATCGAGCGTACGCCGGCCCGGGCCGGCATTATGGAGTTCTAGCCATGCCTTACACCGAGGAAGAGCTCGCCGCCATGGTGCGCGGCGACAGCGTGCACAAGCGCCTCTATACCGACCCCGAGATCTTCGCGCTGGAGATGGAGCGCATCTACGGCCGCGCCTGGATCTACGTGGGCCACGAAAGCCAGGTGCCCGCCACCGGCGACTACATCACCGCCAGGCTGGGAGACCAGGACGTGGCCATGCTGCGCGCCGCCGACGGCCGCGTGCACGTGCTGTACAACCGCTGTCCGCACAAGGGCGCCAAGGTGCTGGCCGAAGGCAGCGGCTGTGCCGGCAGGTTCCTGCGCTGCCCCTACCACGCCTGGACCTTCAAGCTCGACGGCAGCCACCTGGGCGTGCCGCTCAAGCAGGGCCTGGAAGGCACGGCCTACGATCCGCGCAGCCCCGAGTTCGCCATGCGCCGCGTGGCCCGGGTCGAGAGCTATCGCGGCTTCGTGTTCGCCAGCCAGGCGGCCGACGGCCCCGGCCTGCAGGCGTTCCTGGGCGGCGTGCGCTCTTCCATCGACAACCTGTGCGACCGTTCCCCGGTGGGCGAGGTCGAGGTGGCAGGCGGCATCTTCCGCGTGGTGCAACGGTCGAACTGGAAGGTGTTCTACGAGAATCTGCACGACACCATGCATGCGCGCGTCACGCACGAGTCCTCCTTTGCCGCGGCGCGCGACGAGGCGCAGGAGATCGGCGAGATGCCGTTCGAGCTGCACATCATGGACGGCAACGGCGAGCCCTACGACTTCTGGGAAAAGCTCGAGCTGCGCGCCTATCCCAATGGCCACGGCTACATGGAAGGCATCTTCAATCCCGGGGCGGCGGAGCGCGACCCGGTGTCGCGCGCACATTTCCAGGTGCTGACCGAGGCCTACGGCGAAGAACGCGCGCGCGCCATCCTGGGCATGAACCGCCACAACACCGTGATCTACGGCAGCGGCTCGCCCCACACCGTGTTCCAGCAGTTCCGGGTGATCCGTCCGGTCGCCGTGGACCGCACGCTGATCGAGATACAGACGTTCCGCCTGAAAGGGGCGCCCGACAGCGTGTTCCGGCGCGCCATGCTCTACACCAACATCATCAACTCGCCCTCGTCCAACGTGATGCCCGACGACATCGAGCTCTACAACCGCTGCCAGGAGGGCAATGCCACCCGCGGCGGCGACTGGGTCAGCATGCATCGCTACCACGGCACCGACCGCGCGGACGCCGAAGGCATGGTGTCGATCAATGGCACCAGCGAGCTGCCCATGCGCAACCAGTTCGATGCGTGGAAGCAGTACATGACCTCAGGCGGCGCCGCTGCCCAGCGCATCGAGGAGGAACAGGCATGCTGCTAGAACTGGATTTCGACGTTTCCACCGACAAGCTCCAGCCTGCCGACGTGCCGGCCGAAACCTGGCACGGCGTGGCGCAGTTCCTCTATCGCGAGGCGCGCCTGCTCGACGAGCGCCGCCATGCCGAGTGGCTGGCGCTCTGGACCGACGACGGCATGTACTGGATGCCGCATCATCCCGGCCAGTCCAGCCCGTACGACCACGTCTCGCTGTTCTGGGAAGACCGCATGCTGCGCGAGGTGCGCATCCGGCGCCTGGAGCATCCCCGCAACTGGTCGCAGCAGCCGCCCACGCGCAGCGCGCGCCTGGTGGGCGGCGTCAGCATCGAAGGCCTGGACCGCGCCGGCAACCTGGTGGTGCACTCGGCCTTCCAGCTCACCGAGTGGCGCAAGGGGCGCGCGCGCCAGCTTGCCGGACGCTACACCCACAAGCTCGCCGCTGAGGGCGCGGGCTGGCGCATCCGCATGAAGCGCGTGGACCTCGTCAACAGCGAGGATGCGCACGAAGCGCTGGAGAGCTACGTATGACCTGCGCGGCGGTGCTGGCGCTGCACTACCAGAACGACGTCCTGCATCCGCAGGGCCGCATCCGGCTGGGCGTGGCGGACGACGACGCGCTGCGCGCCCGGCTGTTCGCGGGTGCCGCGGCCCTGCTGGGCGGCGCGCGCGAACGCGGCCTGCCGCTCGTCCACGTGCGCATCGCCTTCCGCGAGGACGGCGCCGACCTGCTGGCCAATTGCCGCATCTTCCAGGGCGTGGCAGCGTCCGGCGCGGTGCGGGAAGGGCAGTGGGGCAGCGAATTCCACGAAGCCCTGGCGCCGTTGCCGCACGAGCTGGTGGTCACGCATCGGCGCATCAGCGCCTTCCATGGCACGCCGCTGGACGAATTGCTGCGCGCCCGCGGCGTGGGCCGCCTGGTGGTGGCCGGCGTGGCGACGCATTCGGTGGTGGAGGGTACGGTGCGCCATGCCAGCGACATCGGCTACGAGGTCATGGTGGCCGAAGAGGCCTGTGCGGCCGCAGACGCCGCGGTGCACGCCGCCGCGCTGGCCAGCATGCGCCTCGTCGCCGAGGTCGGCACCGTGGCCGATGCCCTGCAATGGGCCGTCGGCCCGTGAACCGCAGCCGCGGCGTAGCCGCACATACCGCGCACCCGATCCACGGAGCATCATCATGACAGCCATCCACCGGCCGCTGGCCGGCAAGACCGCCATCGTCACCGGCAGCACGCAGGGCCTGGGGGCCGACATCGCCCGCGGCCTGCACGCCGCCGGGGCCCGCGTCACCCTCGTAGGCCGCAACGCGCAGGCGGGCGCGGCCCTGGCGCAGGAGCTGGGCGAGGGCGCCTGCTACTGCGAGACCGACATCGGCGACGACGCCCAGGTGCAGGCCTGCATAGCGCAGACGCTGGCCGTCCATGGCGGCCTGCACATCCTGGTGAACAACGCCTGCCAGTATGCCGACCAGGGACTGGCGTCCACGCGGGCGCAATGGCATGCCACGCTGGATACCAATCTGGTCTCGGCCGCCATCTTCACCCAGCTCGCGGTGCCGCACATGCCGCGCGGCGGCGTGGTGGTGAACATGGGCAGCGTAGGCGGCAAGTTCGGCGCGGCGGGCCGGGCGCTGTATCCGGCGTCCAAGGCGGCCTTGCTGCAGATCACCAAGAATTTCGCGGTGGAGCTGGCGCCGCGCGGCATACGGGTGCTGGCCGTGTCGCCCGCCTGGACCTGGTCGCCGTCGGTGGAATCGCTGGCGGGCACGCGCGAACGCGCCGATGCGGTGGGCGCCCATTTCCATCCGCTGGGCAGGGTGGGCGGCGGCGAGGAGATCGCAGCGGCAGTGTGCTTCGCCTGCTCGGATGCGGCGTCATGGATGACGGGCGTGGACCTGCCCGTGGACGGCGGCTACTCGATACTGGGCCCCGACCGGGGCGAGTCGCCGCGCGTGTGGTTCGAGCGCCTGGCGGGAGGCCGGGACGCTGGCTAGCTAGCGGATGACGATCTGGTCGCCCGCCAGCGTGGCCTTGCCGCCGACCTGGCCTTCCAGGAACTCCTGCATCCGGCCGCCCAGGTAAAGCGTGACGCCGCCATGGAAGCGGCGGCTGGCCGTGATGGTGGCCGTCTGCAGCGGCAGCAGTTCGCGCGCCAGCTGTGCTTCGCGGGCCTGCAGCTGGGCCATGTCGAGCCGCGCCTGCTCCAGCGTGTTGCGGCAGCGCTCGCCCAGCCCGCCGACGTCCTTCTGCGGATTGCTGGCGAGGAACAGCACCAGCTTCTCCAGTTTGTCCTGCTGTTCCGCCAGTTCGGCGCGTTCGCGCCGCAGTGCCGCGTGCTTTTCGTCGGCATAGGGGTCCAGCCCCACGCGCACCACCGTGGGCATGGCCGAGAGCGAGCCCAGCGTGCCGGCCTGCACCGATTTCAGGGCGTGTACCGAGCCCCCCGTGATCGCGCCCGATTGCGAGCCGGGCGGCCCCACGCGCACGCTGTCGCCGGCGATGATCTCGCTCTGGCGGATCTCGCGCTCCACTGCCACATCCCGGGCCGCACGCACTTCGGCATTGCTGATGAACCGCGCCTTGACGCTGCCGCCGCAGCTGATCCTGGCGGTGCGGGCATGGCCCGCCGCGTCGCGCATATTGTCGGCCATGCCGATGATGCCGCCGTTGACCGTGATGTTGCCGTCGGCATGGACCCGGGCCGCTTCTATCGTGCCGCTGACGGCCACGTCTCCCGTGACCCGCACCTCCATGCCCATGGTGATGTCGCCCCTGACCTTCAGCGAGCCGTCGAACACCACGTTGCCGGACGTCAGGTCGACGGCGTCGACTTCGAGCAGCGAGCTCACGTGCACGCCCTGGGCCAGGACCACCGGCACGCCGGCGATGGCGGCCCGCAGCAGGCAGGGATCGTCCGGATCGGGCTCCACGCCGGTGAGGTCCCTGGCAAAAGGCGTGTCGGGCTGCGGCGGGGGCGCCACGGGCTCGCCCAGCACGTTCTCGCCCGCCACCCCCGGCGTGGCCGGGATGCGCCGCATCAGCGGATGGCCCGGCGCCACCAGGGTGAGATTGCCCAGGTTGCGGTAGTCGACGAGGGCGTGATCGTCGTGGTCGGCCGGCGCGGGAGGGTCGTCGAGCAGGTTTTCGAAGCGGGTCGGCGTGCCGGGCATCGGCGTGCGGCCCTCGGCCACCACGACTGCCTCGCAGTGGCCCCGCGCCAGGGCCTGGCGCAGGATGTCCTCGCGCAGCCCCGCGACCACGCCGGCTTCCTGCAAGGCGGCGCGGACCTGCGCTTCGGTGGCCGGCGCCCCGCCCCGGGGCGGCACGATGGACAGCAGCGCGCTCATGCGGTCGGCGGCCAGTTCGACCTCCACGCTGCCGTCGGTGGTCTGGCCGACCGGCAGGCATACCTCTGCGGTGCCGGTGCGGCACGCTTCCAGGAAGGCGGCGACGAGCGTCCCGTCCAGCACGTCCTCCGGCCAGCCCTGGGCCAGCACGGCGAGCCGCAGCGCGTCGGGGGTCGGCGCGGCAGGATGGTCCCCGGCCTCGTGGACGGCCAGCAGGGCACGGCTCGATACATCCACGGCGAGCCGCAGCGGATAGTCGGAAGACATGAGGGAAGTCCCACCCAGGAGCAACGTCCGGCCAGGAAGGAACCGGGCGGACGAATTTTAGATTGAGTAATAGGTGGAAATATTAAGACATATTCGACCTGCGCGGCATGACTACGGGGTTTACCCTTGGTCGGACGACTGAGCGCCAGCGAAAAGGCCCGCGGCGCGAGCCGCGGGCCTCCAGGGCTGGCAGAGGCGCAGCCGGCGTCAGCGCAGGGCCGCGAAGGCCGCCTCGGCGGCTTCCAGCGTGGCGTCGATCACGCCGTCGTCGTGCGTGGCCGAGACGAAGCCCGCCTCGAACGCCGACGGCGCGAAATGCACGCCGCGCTCGAGCATGGCGTGGAAGAAGCGCTTGAACGCGCCGGTGTCGCAGGCCGACACCGCGGCGTAGCTGTCGGGCACGCTGTCGGAGAAGTACAGGCCGAACATGCCACCGATGGCGTCCGCCGAGAACGCCAGGCCGGCGGCGCGGCCGCGTTCCTGCAGGCCCTGCGCCAGGCGGGCAGTCTGTGCGGCCAGGGCTTCGTAGAAGCCGGGCTGGCCGATGAGGCGCATGGTGGCCAGTCCCGCGGCCACGGCCACGGGGTTGCCCGAGAGGGTGCCGGCCTGGTAGACGCCGCCCAGCGGCGCGATGTGCTGCATCAGGTCGGCCCGGCCGCCGAAGGCGCCCACCGGCATGCCGCCGCCGATCACCTTGGCCAGGGTGGTGAGGTCGGGCCGGATGCCGGTCAGGCCCTGCACGCCCTGCGGACCCACGCGGAAACCGGTCATGACCTCGTCGAAGATCAGCACCGCGCCATGCCGGGTGCACAGTTCCCTCAGGCCTTCCAGGAAACCCCGGGCCGGCTTGATCAGGTTCATGTTGCCCGCCACCGGCTCGACGATCACGCAGGCGATGTCGGCGCCGTATTCGTCGAAGGCGGTGTGCACCGCCTGCAGGTTGTTGTATTCCAGCGTGAGGGTGTGGGCCACGAATTCGGGCGGCACGCCCGCCGAGCTGGGATTGCCGAAAGTCAGCAGGCCCGACCCGGCCTTGACCAGCAGGCTGTCGGAATGGCCGTGGTAGCAGCCTTCGAATTTCACGATCTTGGCGCGGCCGGTGGCGCCGCGGGCCAGGCGGATGGCCGTCATGGTGGCTTCGGTGCCCGAGCTCACCAGGCGCACCTGCTCCAGCGAGGGCAGGCGCTCGATCAGCAGCTCGGCCAGCTCGACCTCCGCCTCGGTGGGCGCGCCGAACGACAGGCCGCCGGTGGCGGCGCGCTGCACCGCCTCGACCACCTCGGGATGGGCATGGCCCAGGATGGCCGGGCCCCAGGAGCCCACGTAGTCGATGTAGCGGGTGCCTTCGGCGTCCCAGACATACGGCCCCTGGGCCCGTTCGATGAAGCGCGGGGTGCCGCCGACGGAGCGGAAAGCGCGCACCGGCGAGTTGACGCCGCCGGGGATGCTGCGGCAGGCGCGTTCGAAGAGTTCGGCGTTTCGGGACATGGCGTTTCAGTATTGCTGCGGTTGGGAGTACGGAACGGCGCAGGCGCGGGCCGCCGCCTGTATGTCGGGGGCCTCGAACAGGCCGGTGATCACGGCGATGGCGTCGGCGCCGGCGTGCGCCGCCTCGGCGGCGTTGGCGGGCGTGATGCCGCCGATGGCCACCACGGCGGGCCGCGGCTGGCCGCGGGCCGCGGCCAGCGCGCGCGCCTCACGCAGCAGCGCCAGCGGCGCCCGGACCGCCTGGGGTTTGGTCGGGGACGGGAAGACGGCGCCGAAGGCGATGTAGTCGACGCCGGCCTCGAGGTGCCGCTGCGCCAGGGGCAATTCGTTGTAGCAGGACGCGCCCAGCAGGAAGCCGGGGCCCGCCTGGCGGCGCACTTCGGCCGGATCGGCATCCTCGCGGCCCAGGTGGGCCCCGTCGGCGCCCACCTCGAGCGCGAGCTCCCAGTGGTCGTTGACCAGGAAGGCCACGCCCAGCTCGCGGCACAGCGGCGCCAGCGCGCGCGCCTGGCTGGCCCGTTCGGCGTCCGTGGCGAGCTTGCGGCGCAGCTGCAGGCTGCGCATGCCGCCCGCCGCAGCCTCGCGCACCGCGCGCAGCAGCCGCCCGGTGTCGTCCCATTCGGGCGTGACGCCATACAGGCCGCGGGGAAAGCGCAGCGTGTCTGCCGAGGCGCCGGCCGCGGCGCTCATGGCGCGCCCACGCGGTTGGGGATGCGGCGGCCCATGCCGGCCAGGAAGCCGGCCGCCAGGGTCTGCTCGGCATGCGCCAGCGCCAGTTCGACGGCGCGCGGCATTTCCAGCCCCTGCGCCAGCATGGCTGCGGCGGCCGTGGCGGCCACCCCGCCGGTGTCGCCGCTGCGGTCGGGGGGCGACTGCCAGGGATAGGTGTGGGTCTGGCCTTCCGGGCCCACCAGCAGGTTGGCCTGGTGGCCGGGGCGGACCGGCGAACCCAGCACCAGCGCCCACTGGGCGCCGCCGCCGAGCAGCGCGTGGGCGGGGCTGGGGGCGCCGGAGGTGTCGATGCTGCCGTCGGCCTGCCATTGGGCCAGCCGCATGTGTTCGACCACGACCAGGTCGGTCTGGGGCAGGACCAGTTCCAGCGTGGCCGACAGCAGGTCCTCGGCGTCGTCCTGGGATGCTGCGTCCTGCGGCAGCTGGCCGCGCGGCCCCAGGTGCAGCACCAGCGGCACCTGGCTGTAATCGGCCGCGATCTGCGCGGCCACGCTGGCCGCCTCGGTGGAGTGCAGGCCGCCCACCTTGATGGCCTGCACCGGCATGTCTTCGAGCAGGCAGCGCGCCTGGTCGTCGAGCAGGTCGGGCGAGACCGGGTGGATCTCCTCGATGCCGGCCGTGTCCTGGACGGTGAGGGCGGTGGCGGCGGCCAGCCCGTGGCAGCCCAGGCGCGCGCAGGTCACGGCGTCGGCAGGCAGGCCGTCGGCCCCGGAAGGGTCGAACGGACCGAGGATGAGTACGAGAGGCGGAATGAGGGATGCCACGGGATGCTACGGCGCTCGGGCAGGGCAGCCGGTTCGGATCCGGGCAAGCCCTGTTGGGTTTCGGTAAGATGGCCCCATTCTAATGGATGCACTCCGGACTGGGCCCGAGCACCGGGCCCGCGGGCGCCTTGCTAGAGAGAACTATGCGTACTTGGATGTGTCTTATCTGCGGTTGGGTCTACGATGAAGAGGCCGGCCTCCCCGACGAGGGCATCGCCCCCGGCACGCGCTGGGAAGACGTGCCCCCGAACTGGGTCTGTCCCGAATGCGGGGCCCGCAAGGAAGATTTCGAGCTGATGGAGATCTGACGGCCCGCGCCGTTGGCCCATCCCCGTTGCTGGCGCATCCAGGGGGCTGCCATGACAGACGACAATACATCCCACGACGACGATCCGTCCGCCGTGCCGGCGACCGACTTCTCCAACCAGTTCCTCATGGCCATGCCGGGGCGGGTGGAAGGCGCGCTGGCCGGCACGGTGATCTACATCTGCGAGCACACCGCGCGCGGCGCCCTGGGGCTGGTCATCAACCGCCCCACCGATCTCACCCTGGCCACGCTGTTCGAGCGCATCGACCTCAAGCTCGAGATCGCGCCGGTGAAAGACGACATCGTCTTCTTCGGCGGTCCGGTCCAGACCGATCGTGGATTCGTGCTGCACGCCCCGGCCGGCGACTACACGTCCAGCATCAAGCTCGGCGAACTGGCGCTCACCACCTCGCGCGACGTGCTGCAGGCCGTGGCCGAAGGCACGGGGCCGGCGCGCATGCTGGTCACGCTGGGCTATGCGGGCTGGGGCGCCGGCCAGCTCGAGAGCGAGATGGCCCAGAACGCCTGGCTCAGCGTCAACGCCGACACCCGCATCATCTTCGACGTGCCGCCCGAGGAGCGCTATCCGGCGGCCCTCAAGCTGCTGGGCATAGACCCGGTGATGCTGGCCGGCGACGCGGGCCATGCCTGACGAGACCCTGCTGGCGTTCGACTACGGCGAGAAGAAGATCGGCATCGCCATCGGCAATACGCTGACCCGGCAGGCGCGGCCGCTCGAGATCATCGTGTCGGAAACGCGTGCCGGCCGCTTCGGGCGCATCGCGGCGCTGCTTGCCGAATGGCAGCCGCAGCGCGTGGTGGTGGGCCTGCCGCTCACCGCCGAGGGCGGCGAGCAGTTGGCCTCGGTGCGCGCGCGCCGTTTCGCCAACCAGCTGCACGGGCGCTTCGGCCTGCGCGTCGAGCTGGTGGACGAGCGGGGCAGCAGCCTCGAGGCCCAGCAGCTGCTGGGCACGAACGCGGCCGACGATGCCGTGGCCGCGGCGGTGATCCTGCAGCGCTACCTCGACGCGCTGTCCGTGCCGGGCAGCGCCGCGGGGCAGGCGGTATGATGCTGCCCGGCTGCACGCCTGCCATCCGGCCGGGTGCCGGCCGTGTTGCGGAGACCCCGATTTGAATCTGCTGCGTTTCTTGCTGCGGGCATTGCTGGTCGTGCCCCTGATCGCGTTCGGCCTGTTCTGCGTGGGCGTCGTCTATCCTTTCCTGGCATGGCCGAAGCGTGCGGCGCTGAACCGGGCCTGGTCGCGGGTGCTGATGCGCGCCTGCGGCGTGCGCGTGCGCGTGTCCGGCGAGCCGGTGCGGCAGGGGCCGGTGCTCTGGGTGGCCAACCACGTCTCGTGGATCGATATCTTCGTGGTGAATTCCGTGCGGGCCGCGGCCTTCGTGGCCAAGGCCGAGATCCGCCACTGGCCGGTCGTCGGCTGGCTCGCGCTCGGCGCCGGGACCCTCTTCATCGACCGCACCCAGCGCCATGCCGTGCACGAGACCGGCAATTCCATCCAGCGCTGTTTCGATGCAGGCGTGGCCGTGGGGCTGTTCCCCGAGGGCACGACCAGCGACGGCACGGCCACGCGGCCGTTCCACGCCAGCCTGTTCGAGCCGGCGCGCAGCGCCGGCGTGGACATACAGCCCATCGCGCTGCGCTTCCTGCACCATGGCCGGCGCAGCGGCTATGCGGCCTTCGTCGGCGAGGAATCTCTGGTGGCGAATCTGTGGCGCGTGCTGGGCGCCACCGGACTGGCGGTGGAGGTGGTGTTCCTGCCTCCCATCCCGACGCGCGCCGCACCGGGCGGCGGGGCGCCCACCCGGCTCGAACTCGCGCACCAGGCGCGCGTGGCCATCGCCGCGCAGTTGTAGCGGCCTGCGGCTATTTGCCGCCCGGGTCCCGGAAGCCTTCGCAGCGGACCTGCACCAGCTTGCGGTCCTGCAGCCGCACCGCAGTGAGGGCGCCGCCCCAGACGCAGCCGGAGTCCAGGCAGATCACGTCGGGCCGCAGCAGCAGGCCCAGGGTGGACCAGTGGCCGAACACCACGGTCACGTTCGTCGTGGCGCGCTTGGGCACGTCGAACCAGGGGATCAGCCCCGCCGGCCATGCGCCGGGAGCCACCTTGGTGTCGAACTCCATGCGGCCGGCCGGCGTGCACAGGCGTATGCGCGTGAGCGCGTTGATGATGACGCGCAGGCGCTTGCCGCCCTTGTGGCCGTCTTTCCAGATGACCGGCTCGTTGCCGTACATCTTCTGCAGCGCCTTGTGCCAGTTGGGCCCGCGCAAGGCTTCCTCCACTTCCGCGGCCAGCGACAGGGTCTTGGCCACGTCCCACTTGGCCAGCACCCCGGCATGCACCATGAGGTGGTCATGCTCGAAATGCGCCAGCGGACGAAAGCGCAGCCAGTCGATCAGTTCGTCGGCGTCGGGCGCCTCGAGTATCTCGTCCAGCGTGTCCGACTTCGACGGCTTGCGCACGCCCGCGGCGGCGGCCAGCAGGTGGAGGTCGTGGTTGCCCAGCACGCAGGTGGCGCGGTCTTCGAGCGCCATGATGCGGCGCAGGGTGGCGAGCGACTGCGGGCCGCGGTTGACCAGGTCGCCCGCGAACCAGAAGCGCGATTGCGGCTCGCCTGCCAGCTGGGGATGCGCCAGCAGCTGCTCCAGGGGGTCGCAGCAGCCCTGCACGTCGCCGATCATCCAGATCGAGTCCTTCATGCCGGCTCCCGGTGCCACGGCCAGCGGCGGCGGGCGAAACTGGCGGCGGCATGGCGGTTTTCCATCAGCGACAGGGCTCCCAGGGCCAGCAGGAGGGCGCCCAGGTTGGGGCCGAGCGCGGTGACCCAGGGCGGCCAGCGGCTCAGCATGCCCACGTTCAGGGCCAGCTGGTTGAGCATGAAGAAGCCCACGCCCAGCAGGATCCCGACGAACACCTTGGCGCCCACGCCGCCGCGCCGCGTCTGCATGAAACTGATCGGGGCCGCGATGGTGATCATCACCAGCAGGGTGAACGGGTAGACCGCCTTGCGCCACAGCGCCACGATCTGGCGATCCGCCTGCAGCTGATTGTTCCGCAGGTATTCCACATAGTCGAGCAGGGTCACGATGGACATGCGCTCGGGCGTGAGGACCCGCGCCAGCAGCCGTTCGGGGCTGAGCGTGGTGTCGAGCACGCGCTCCGGCACCTGCGCCACCTGGGCCGGCGGGCGCGCCGGCGGCCTGGCATTGGCCAGGGCCTCGGGCGCGTGCTCGTCGATGCGCGTCTCGATGGCGTTCTGCAGCACCAGGTTGCCGTCGGCGAATACGCCGGTGGCGGCTTCGGATACCGACACCAGCTCCAGGTCGGAACGGAATTCGTACATGATCACGTCGCGCACCTGCCCGCTGGCGAGCAGGGTCTTGATGTTGATGATGCGGGTGCCGCCCTGCGAGGTGGGCTCCTTGAACCAGTAGCCGCTTTCCAGGCGGCCGCCGCCGGCCTTGCCGCGCAACACGAGATTCGCTTCGCCGCTGCGGATCTCGGCGGCCGGCGTGACGAATTCGGACAGCAGCAGCGCCAGCACCATCAGCGGCACGGTGATGAGCCAGAGCATGCTGAGCAGGCGCATGCCGCTCACGCCGGACACCCGCAGTATCACCAGTTCGTTGCGCTGGGCCAGCCCCGCCAGGGCGAGGATGGCGCCGATCAGCAGCCCGATCGGCAGCAGGTCGTACAGGCGGGTGGGCAGCGCCAGGCCCTGCATGTAGAAGAGGGCCAGCATCGAGAATTTGCCGCCGACGTTGTCCAGCTCATCGACCAGCGCGAAGAACGTGAAAAGCCCCAGCAGGGCCACGAGGACCACGGAGCAGGAGCGATAGATTTCGCGGGCCAGGTAGCGGCGGGCTGTGCGCATGAAATCGGAGGTTGCCGGGTGCGGGGTGTAAACACGAAAGCTTAACAAATCCGCGGCGGGGCCGAGCCGCGCCCCCGGGGCGCCGGACCTCAGGGAATCTCGACCAGGCGCGCGCGCCGCGCGATCGTGGCGGCGCGGGAGTTCAGGTAGCCGGTGTTGCGGTGGCGGTCGTAGTAGCGGGGGTTGGGCAGCATGGCCGCCAGGCGTGCCGCCTGGTAGGTGCTCAGGCTCGCGGCGCCGGTACGGAAATAGTGCCGCGCGGCGGCCTCGGCGCCGAACACGCCATTGCCCCATTCGGCCACGTTGAGATAGAGCTCGAGGATGCGCCGCTTGGACATCACGTGCTCGATCATGTAGGCCAGCACCAGCTCCTGGCCCTTGCGGATGTAGCTGCGCGAGCTGGACAGGAAGAGGTTCTTGGCCAGCTGCTGGGTGATGGTGGATCCGCCGCGACGGGCGCTGCGGCCCAGTTCCTCCTGGCGCTGGTTGTATTCCCAGGCCTTGCGGATGGCGTCCCATTCGACGCCGTCGTGGCCGGTGAAATTGGCATCTTCCGAGGCCACGACCGCGCGCTTGAGCGAATTGCTGATGCGGTCGTAGGGCACCCAGGTGTACTGCAGGCGGGCGTCGGGATCGTCTTCGCGCAGCCGCGACAGCTCCTGGCGCATGATGGCGCTGCTGCCGGGGTCCTGATAGGCATACCAGACCACCAGGCAGAACAGCCACAACTGGTAGAGAATCAGCAGCGAGAACACGGCCATCGCCAGGCCGGTGGTCACGCGCAGCCAGGACACGCGGCGGCCGCCGCGCCGTAGCGTCGCCATCGGCCTCATGCTTCGTCGGCCAGCAGCATGGCGCGCAGCTGGGACAGGACGGGCGCCGGATCGGGCCGGATGCCGTGCCAGATGTGGAAGCTCTCCGCCGCCTGGCCCACCAGCATGCCCAGGCCGTCGGCCGTGCGCGCCGCGCCGTCGGCCGCCGCCTGGCGCATGAAGGCCGTGGGGCGGGCGCCATACATCATGTCGTAGGCCATGGCATCGGGCGCATACAGGCCGGCGGGCAGCGCCGGCGCCAGGCCCTGCAGGCCGCTGGCGGTGGCGTTGATCACCAGGTTCCAGCCGCCCGGCCGTGCGGCTTCGGCCAGGCCGCCGGCGCTGGCCCGCGTGGATGCGGGCAGGCCGCCGGCAATCCAGTCGCGCACCAGCGCCGCCGCGCGCCCGGCGTTGCGGTTGACCACGTGGACCCGGGCGCAGCCCGCCTCGGCCAGCGGCTGGAGCGCGCCGCGCGCCGCGCCGCCCGCGCCCACGACCAGCACGTGCGCACCTTCCAGCGTGACGCCCAGGCGGAGCAGGTCGCTCACCAGCCCCACGCCGTCGGTATTGCAGCCATGCCATTCGCCGTCCTGCAGCCACAGCGTATTGACCGCGCCTGCGCGGCGCGCGCGCTCGGACAGATGGCGGGCCGCCAGGTCATAGGCCTCCTGCTTGAACGGCACGGTGACGTTCAGTCCGCTGCCGCCCGCTTCGCCGAACGCCTGCACCGTGGCCCGGAAACCATCCACCGGCGCGGGCAGCCGCTCGTAGCGCAGCGCGCGGCCGGTCTGGGCCGAGAACATGGCATGGATCTGCGGCGACTTGCTGTGGGCCACCGGGTTGCCGATCACGGCATAGCAGGGAGGAGCGGACGCCTGGGTCATGGGGCGGCGGTTTCCAGTTGGTCGTTGACGAAATGCCAGGTGCGGGTGATGACCAGCTCGTCGGTGTCGCGGGCCAGTTCCGGCGGGAAAGGCGCGAACGGCGCGGCAAGCTGCACGATGCGGCGCGCGGCCTGGTTCAGCACGGCATGGGGCGCCGGCTGGTCGATCTCGAAACCCGCCACGCTGCCGTCGGCGCGCACCGTCACGGTGGCGCGCAGGCTGCCGTAGAGGCGTCCCCGTGCGGACTCGGGATAGTGCTGGGTGCCCACGGCCTCGATGCGCCGGCTCCAGCCGTCCAGGTAGGCGGCATGGCGCGAGGCCTGCGCCGAAGGCGCCACATAGGCGCGCCGCGGCAGCGCGTTGTAGGCCTGCACGCGCTCGGCCAGCGCGGCGATGCGGGCGTTCTGCACGATGCCGGGCTGGTCGTGGACGTCCGGCCCGGGCTGCGTGGATTCCCGCCACGGATGCACCGGCGTGCGCTCCGGGGCGGCCTGGGCGCGCGCCTGCAGCTGCGTCAGCAAGCGCATCTGTTCGGCTTCGAGTTGTTCCTGGCGCTTGCGCATGGCTTCCAGCACGATGGTGCGGGCGTTCTCGCCGGTGCGGGGCAGCGGCGAGGAAGCCAGGCCCCGCTCGGCGTTGCCGCCCCCGTCGAAAGGCTGCGGGGCGATGGCCTGCGGGCGCAGCGGGGTGGATGCGCTGTGCGCGTTCAGCAGCACCACTTCGAGGGACGAGGCCGGCGCGCGCGCGGACGCCGGCGCGCCGCCGCGCCACGCCAGCACGCCGGCGTGGACCAGCAGCGAGATCGCCGTGCCGATGAGCAGGTAGTGCTGGGCCGGAGCGCCCAGCCAGCGCCAGAACCGGACAGGCAGCGAGGGAAGGGAATCGTCGCGTCGCACCCGGGCATTTTAGGGCCTGTTCGGGGCGACCGGCGTACGGCGACGGCCGTCAGGCCGTGCCGGCATACCGGCAATCCAGCTCCAGCGCCAGTTCGTCCATTCCCAGGATGTCGATCTCGACCGGCGTGCCGCGCTCCAGCTCCGGCATGCCGCCCACCCGCGTGACCAGCGGGGCGTGCGCGAGCCGCACCAGGTCGTCGCGCAGCACGTGCGCCGGAACGCGGCTGGCGCCCTGCTGGCGCAGCCAGCGCAGGCACCAGTAGCGCTCCATGGCGCCCTGGAATTCGGCCCACGCCGCATACTGCGCGTCGAAGGCCCCGATGATGGCGAACAGGTCTGCATCCTTGGGCTTGAACGGCGCCACCAGGCGCGCCGACACGCCATGCTCCACGGCCGCGATCAGCTGCCACTGGTTGACCAGGTCGACATAGCGGCGCAGCGGCGAAGTGCTCCAGGCATACTGCGGCACGCCGATGGCTTCATGCGGCAGCGCCTGGGTGCTCATCCGCACGCGCCCGGCCTGCTGGGACCGGTAGATGCCCGGCACGCCATGCTGATGCAGCAGGCCGCCCCACAGGTTGTTGGCCAGGATCATGTATTCGGCCACCATGCGGTCCAGCGGCGCGTTGCGCTGGCGCGGCACCAGCCGCACCGGCGTATCGGGATCGTCCGGGTCGCCGTCGAGGTAGAAGCTGTATTCCACCCGGGTGTTGTTCTCCGGCTTGCCCCGCACCGCCTCGCGCCGGGCCGACAGCGCCTGCGCCAGCTGCCACAGCGGCCGCAGCCAGTGCGCATAGGGCAGGGGCGCCGCCGGATCGGCCAGCGCGTCTTCCGTCACGTGGGCGTCCAGCGTGTTGTGGCGCAGGTTCTCGCGCACCACGATGCGCTCGATCCGCGTCTCGGACTCGCTGATCTCCCCGGTCTGCGGGTCGGCCGTCACATAGAGCGACAGGGCGGGCACGGCGCGTCCGGCGTCCAGCGAGAACGCCTGGATCACCGCATCGGGCTGCATGGGGATCTTGTCGCCCGGCATGTAGACGGTGGACATGCGCGCGCGCGCCAGCTTGTCGAGCTCGCTGTCGCGCGTCACCGCGAGGCCCGGCGCGGCCACGTGCACGCCCACGCGCACCCGTCCGTCGTCGAGGCAGGTCACGGACAAGGCATCGTCGATCTCGGTGGTGGTGACGTCGTCGACCGAATAGATTTCCGCCTCCGACAACGGCAGTTCGCGTTCGATCGGCGGCACCTCGACCGGCGGGAAGCCGATGCCCCGCGGGAAGTGCACGGCCAGGAAGCGCTGCTTGTGCAGGGCCAGCGCATGCGGCCAGGCGCCCAGCTCGAGCAGCAGGCGTTCCGGCGTTTTCTGCAGGCGGGCGCAGGCTGCCTCCAGCGCCTTCCAGGGCTGGGAGTTCTTGTCGGGGCGTACCAGCAGGGATTCCGCGGCCTGGGCGATGGGCTCGGGCAATTGCCCGGCCGCCATGGCGTCGACCCACTGCTGCTGCTGCTCGGCCTGCTGGCGTTTTTTCTCGATGGCCGCCAGCGCGGCGGCCAGGATGTCGGGCGGAGCCGGACGATAGCGGCCCTTGCCGCGGCGATGAAAATAGGCCGGCGCCCCATGCACCCGCATCAGCAGGGCGGCCTGCTCCACCGGCGTGGGCGCGTGGCCGTAATACTCGGCGGCCAGGGCCGGCGTGTCGAACTCCTCCTGCGGGGCGCAATCCCACAGGAACTGCAGGTCGATCTCATCGGCCGCCTCGGCGGCCTCCGCCATGAGCCGCGCCGGCTCCGGAGCCTCGAAGGTGAACAGGGCATTGGCCCGCTTGATCTTGCTGCGCTTGCCCGATTCGGATTCCACCTGCAGGCTGGCGTCCGTTTCGGACATGATGTGAGCGGCCTTGAAACTGCCGTCATCTTCGTAGAACACGTACATGGATTTATCTGTTTATGCGAGCCATCGGGCACCGGGCGGTGCGGGTGGGCCACCGGCGGGATGTGGGGATGTCAGTCTGCGGGCGCGAAGGCGAATTCCAGCACCTCGGGCATCCAGCGCGCGAAGTCCGAGAGGCCATGGTCGCTGCCCGGCACGATGCGCTGCCGGCAGCCGGCATAACGGTCGCGCATCTCGCGCCAGTCCAGGACTTCATCGCCGGTTGCCGCGATCAGGAAATAGCGGTCGAGGCGGGTAAGCTGCGGCACGTGCAGGTCGGCCAGTTCCTGCACGTATTCCGGCAGGAAGACGAACGGCGCGTCCGAATGATACATGGCATGTTCCCCCACCTGGGTGGCGAGGTCCCGCGCCGCATGCACCGCCGGATTGAGCAGCACCGCGCGGCAATCGAGGCGCTCGGCCAGCCAGGTGGCGTAGTAGCCGCCCAGGGACGAGCCCACCACCGTGAGCTGCCGGGGGCGCGACAGCGTCTGCAGCTGCGCCCGGGCCGTGTCCAGGATCAGCTCGGCGGCCGCGCGGGGGCTGGCGGGCAGCTGCGGGCAGGCCCAGTTCGCAGCGAGGCCGCGCTGCGCCATGGCCTGCGCCATCATCGTGGCCTTGAACGAGGCCGGGGCGGAACGGAACCCGTGCAGGTAGAGGATCTTGTGCGCGTCCATGGAGCGTCTCCCTCCGGCTTCAGCGCGATGCTAGGGCTTCGAGCAGCTTGCCGTGCACGCCGCCGAAGCCGCCGTTGCTCATGACCAATACGTGGTCGCCGGGCCGGGCCTCCGCCGCCACGGCAGCCACGAGCGCATCCAGGTCCTCGTGGCTGCTGGCGCGGGTGCCCAGCGGCGCCAGCACCTGGGCGGGGTCCCAGCCCAGCGCGTGCCGGCCCTCGCGCGCGCCGAAACAGTAGATGCGGTCGGCGGCCTGCAGCGCCTGCGGCAGGCGGGCGGCCATGGTGCCCAGCTTCATGGTGTTCGAGCGGGGTTCCAGCACCGCCAGGATGCGGGCCTCGCCCACCTGGCGGCGCAGGCCTTCCAGCGTGGTCTGGATGGCGGTGGGGTGGTGGGCGAAGTCGTCGTACACCGCCACTCCGCCCCGGGTGCCGCGCAGTTCCAGGCGGCGCTTCACGCCGCCGAACCGGCCCAGCGCCTCGATGCCTTCCTCGGCCGGCACGCCATAGTGCTCGGCTGCGGCCAGCGCGGCCAGCGCGTTGCGGCGGTTGTGGGCGCCCAGCAGGCGCCAGCGCACCGTGCCCAGTTCGCGGCCGTCGCGGTACACCGCGAAGGCCTCGTCGGCATCGGGCTCGCCCGCCGTCCAGGCACCGTTGGGGCCGAAGCGCACCACGGGGGTCCAGCAGCCGCGGGCCAGCACCCGGTCCAGCGCCTCGGCGTCGGTGGGAGCCACGATGCGGCCGCTGCCGGGGATGGTGCGCACCAGGTGGTGGAACTGGGTTTCGATGGCGGCCAGATCGGGGAAGATGTCCGCGTGGTCGTACTCGAGGTTGTTCAGGATGGCCGTGCGGGGCCGGTAGTGCACGAACTTCGAGCGCTTGTCGAAGAACGCGGTGTCGTACTCGTCGGCCTCGATGACGAAAGGAGCCGCCGATGCGCGCGCCGCCGGGTCGTAGTGGGCGGAGACGCGCAGATCCGGCGCCACGCCGCCGATCAGGAAGTTGGGCTGGCGGCCCGTGGCCTGCAGTATCCAGGCCAGCATGGCGCTGGTGGTGGTCTTGCCGTGCGTGCCGGCGACGGCGAGCACGTGGTTGCCGGGCAGCACGTGCTCGCCCAGCCACTGCGGGCCGGACACATAGCGCGCGCCGCTGTCCAGGATGGCTTCCATGAGCGGGTTGCCGCGCGTCACCACATTGCCCACCACGTACAGGTCGGGCCGCAGGGCGGTCTGGTCGGCGTCGAAGCCCTCGATCAGGGCAATGCCCTGCTCGGACAGCTGGGTGCTCATGGGTGGATAGACGCCGGCGTCGCAGCCGGTGACCTTGTGTCCGGCGGCCCGCGCGATCAGCGCCAGGCCACCCATGAAAGTGCCGCAGATTCCCAGTATGTGCAGGTGCATGAGTGATGATCTCCTGGCCCGCATTGTAGAGGGAGTGGCGCGGCGCGCCGCCCGGCTGCAGGCCGGTTATCATCGCGCCATGGATCGCCGATATTTCCTCTACGGAGCCGTTGCCGTCGCCGCCGTGGCGGCGGGTGGCCATTACGCCGCGGGCAGGCGGGGCAGCGAGCCCGCCGGCGCGAACGACGCCGCTGCCGTGGCCGGGCTCATGCGCGCCTCGTTCCCGGACCTGCAGGGCAGGCCGCAAAGCCTGTCCGCCTGGCAGGGGCGGCCCCTGGTGGTGAACTTCTGGGCCACCTGGTGCGCGCCCTGCGTGAAGGAGATGCCCGAGCTGGAGGCATTGCACAAAAAATATCCCAAGGCGCAGTTCGTGGGCATGGGTATCGATACTGTGGAGAAAATGCAGGAATTCACCCGCAAAGTCCCGGTTTCCTATCCGCTGCTGGTCATGGGCGCCGGCGCCATCGATACTTTGCGCGGGCTCGGAAATCCTGCAGGCGGACTGCCTTTTACATTGGTTTTGAATGCAGATGGCAGCATACGGCGCAGGATTCTCGGGCAGATCGATCCCGCCGACCTGGAACGCACGGTGGCCGAACTCGCTGCCTCGGCGTGAGTTGGACAAATACCGTAATTTGGCGTAAAAACGCGGTTTATCTATCGTTTTGCCAACATTTTTGGCAGCCCATGGCGCAACGCATTCTTGTATTGCATGGCCCCAACCTGAACCTCCTCGGCAAGCGCGAACCCGGCATCTACGGCAGCCGCACGCTGGCGCAGATCGACGAAGGGCTCGCCGACCTGGCGGCGGAGTTGGGCGTGGCGCTGACGGCGTGGCAAAGCAATCACGAGGGCGCGCTCGTCGATCGCATCCAGGCGGCCGCCTCGGATGGAACCGACTTCATCATCATCAATGCGGGTGCCTACACGCATACCAGCGTGGCGGTGCGCGATGCGCTTGCCGGCGTGGCCATCCCATTTATTGAAGTACATTTGTCTAACCTTTTTAAGCGCGAGCCGTTCCGGCACCACTCGTACCTGTCCGACATCGCCACGGGCCTGATCAGCGGCCTCGGGCCGGATGGCTACGAGGCCGCCCTGCGTTACGCGGCCCGGCACTGAGCGCCCGTCCCTACCGTTTTCAACTCTTTCAGTACATGGCCCAGGCCCGGCCTACGGGCGCAGCCAACATTAATCGGGAAGCAGCTTCTATGGACCTCCGAAAACTCAAGACCCTGATCGACCTGGTGGCGGAATCGGGCATCGCCGAACTCGAGATCACCGAAGGCGAGGGTAAGGTTCGCATCGTCAAGTTCTCGCAAACCGTGCAGCCCGTGGCCTACCAGGTGCCCGAGTCGGCTCCCGCCCCGGCGCCGGCCCCGGCAGCGCCGGCTCCCGCCGCCGCGCCCGAGGCGCCGGCGCCGGTCCAGGGCCATGTGGTCAAGGCGCCCATGGTCGGCACGTTCTATCGCGCACCCAATCCGGGCGCCGCGCCCTTCGTCGACGTGGGCCAGACGGTCAAGGAAGGCGACGCGCTGTGCATCATCGAGGCCATGAAGCTGCTCAACGAGATCGAGGCCGACAAGGCCGGCGTCATCAAGGAAATCCTGGTCGAGAACGGCGAACCGGTCGAGTACGGCCAACCGCTGTTCGTCATTGGCTGATAGCACCCTATTCCTATGTTCGAGAAAATCCTGATCGCCAATCGCGGCGAGATCGCCCTGCGCATCCAGCGCGCCTGCCGTGAGCTGGGCATCAAGACCGTGGTCGTGCATTCCGAGGCCGACCGGGATGCCAAGTACGTGCGCCTGGCCGACGAGTCGGTATGCATCGGGCCGGCACCCTCGCGCGAAAGCTATCTGAACATGCCGGCCATCATCTCGGCGGCGGAGGTCACCGACGCCGAGGCGATCCATCCGGGATACGGCTTTCTTTCCGAGAACGCCGATTTCGCCGATCGCGTGGAAAAGAGCGGCTTCGTGTTCATCGGCCCGCGCCCCGAAACCATCCGCCTGATGGGCGACAAGGTCAGCGCCAAGCGCGCCATGATCGAGGCCGGCGTGCCGGTGGTACCGGGCTCGGAGGGCGCATTGCCCGAGGATACGCAGGAGATCCTGCGCATTGCCCGCGAGGTCGGCTATCCGGTCATCATCAAGGCGGCCGGCGGCGGCGGCGGCCGCGGCATGCGGGTGGTGTACACCGAGGCCGCCCTGCTCAACGCGGTCAACATGACGCGTTCCGAGGCCGGCGCGGCGTTCAACAACCCCGAGGTCTACATGGAGAAGTTCCTCGAGAACCCTCGCCATGTGGAGATCCAGATCCTCGCCGACGGCGGCCGCAACGCCGTGTGGCTGGGCGAGCGCGACTGCTCCATGCAGCGCCGCCACCAGAAGGTCATCGAGGAGGCCCCGGCCCCGGGCATCGCCCGCCGGCTGATCGAACGCATCGGCGACCGCTGCGCCGACGCATGCCGCAAGATGGGCTACCGCGGTGCGGGCACCTTCGAGTTCCTGTACGAGAACGGCGAGTTCTACTTCATCGAGATGAACACCCGCATCCAGGTGGAGCATCCCGTCACCGAACTGATCACCGGGGTCGACCTGGTCCAGCAGCAGATCCTCATCGCGGCCGGCGAGAAGTTCACGCTGCGCCAGCGCGACATCCAGTTCAAGGGCCACGCCATCGAATGCCGGATCAACGCCGAGGATCCGTTCCGCTTCGTGCCCAGCCCCGGACGCATCACCAATTGGCATACGCCGGGCGGTCCGGGCGTGCGCATCGACTCGCATGTGTTCAACGGCTACTTCGTGCCGCCCAACTACGACTCCATGATCGCCAAGGTCATCACCTACGGCGATACCCGTGAACAGGCGATCGCGCGCATGCGCATCGCACTGTCCGAAATGGTGGTGGAGGGCATCCAGACCAACATCCCGCTGCATCGCGAACTCATGCAGGACGCCCGCTTCGTCGAGGGCGGCACCAGCATCCATTATCTGGAACACAAGCTGTCGCAGCGTCCCTGAACGCTCCGCCGGCGCGTCTACACAGGAGTCATCGTCATGCGTGAACTCGTGCTCCATTGCCGCGAGGCGCAGGCCGAAGCGCTGTCGGACGCGCTCCTGGAGGCCGGCGCCTTGTCGGTCTCCGTCGAGGATGCCGACCTGGGCACCGCCGAAGAGCGTCCGCTGTTCGGCGAGCCGGGCAGCGAGCCCGAGATCCTGGCCTGGGACCGCAACCGCGTCGTCGCGCTGCTGCCCGATGGCGCCGATCCGGCCCAGCTCCTGGAGCAGGCCCTGGCCGGCGCCGCCATGGATCCGATGCTGGCCGCCGACTGGTCGCTGCGCGAGGTGCCCGATGCCGACTGGGTGCGTCTCACCCAGTCGCAGTTCGGGCCGATCCGCATCGCCGAGCGGCTCTGGATCGTGCCCAGCTGGCATCGTGACGACGCGCCTGCCGAAGTGCAGCAGCCCGGCGCGATCACCATCGAGCTCGACCCGGGGCTGGCCTTCGGCACGGGCAGCCATCCCACCACGCATCTGTGCCTGGCCTGGCTCGATGCCGAGCTGCCGCAAGGCGCCACGCTGCTCGACTATGGCTGCGGGTCCGGCATCCTGGCCATCGCGGCGCGCAAGCTCGGCGCCGGCGCCACCGTCGCGGTGGACATCGACCCGCAGGCGGTGCAGGCTACGCAGGACAACGCCCGCGTCAACCGGGTCGAGCTCCAGGCTTCGCTGCCCGACGGCCTGGCCGATGGCGTCTTCGAGGTGGTGGTGGCCAACATTCTTTCCAATCCGCTGAAGGTCCTGGCTCCCATGCTGGCCGGGCGGGTGGCGCCCGGCGGGCACCTGGTGCTGTCCGGCGTCCTCGCGCGGCAGGCCGAGGAAGTGGCTGCCGCCTATGCGCCCTGGCTCGAGATGTCGGTCTGGCGCGAGCGCGACGGCTGGGTCTGCCTCTACGGACGCCGCCCTTAGGGCGGCTGCCTGCCATGGCCCTGGTCACGCGTTGTCCTCAATGCGGCACCGCCTTCAAGGTGGTGCCGGACCAGCTGCGCGTGCGCAACGGGCTGGTGCGTTGCGGCGCCTGCAGCACCGTGTTCGACGGCCGGGCCTGCCTGGTCCAGCCGGCGGTCCCGGCGCCGCAGCCGGCCCCCGTCCCGCGCGCCGCTGGGCCCAGGGCGCCCGAACTGCCGGTTTCCTCCGCCATGCCGCCCGCGCGGACCCAACCTCCCGCCGTGCTGCGCGGGCGCGCGGAGATACGCCCGACTGCGTCGTGGCCCCATTCCCCCGGGGCATACGTCGACGATGACCATGACGACGACGGGCCGCCGCCGGAAGACCTGCCGTACGGCGCGGGTCGCGAGCCCGACATGCCGCGCCCCAGGCCGCGCAGGGCCGAGCTCGATCTCTCCCCCGCATACGGCCTGTCGGCGGGCAGCCGCCCCGGAGGCCGCAGCGAGCCGCGCCTGAGGGCCGTGCGCGTGGGCGGACCCGAGCCCGACGAGAGCGAGGAAGGGGCAGGGGGGCATGACGAGGCGCTGCAGGAACCGCCCATGCCCGTCTATGGCGAGGCGCGTACCCGCCTGGCGGGCGATACCGATGCCGGGCGCACGCCGCCGGCCTTCCTCGACCCCGGGCGCATCGCTTCCCGCCACGCGGCCCGCCGGGCCTGGGCATGGGGATGCTGCGCCGGCGTGCTGCTGCTGGCGCTGCAGCTGGTCTATGTGTACCGCACCCCGGTCGCCGTTGCCGTGCCCGCGTTGCGGCCTGTCCTGACGATGCTGTGCCAGCCGCTGGGCTGCGAGGTGGGGCATGCGCGCCGCATCGAGCGCATTTCCATCGTCTCGTCATCGCTGCGTGCGCCGCCGGGCGCAGCGCAGCAGGACGCCGGGCGCCAGCGGCTGGTGCTCACGGTGGTGCTGCGTAACCGTTATGAGCAGGACCAGCCCTGGCCTGCGCTGGTGCTGGATCTCACCGACCTGTCCGATACCGTGGTGGCACGCAAGGTGCTGCGGCCCGAGGCCTATCTCACGCCGGCGCAACTGGCCGGGCCCATGGCGGCCCAGGCCGAAGTGACGCTGCGCGTGCCCATCGAGGTGGCGGGCCTGCAGGTCAATGGCTATCAACTCGACAAATTCTTTCCTTGAAGGACGACTAGCATGACGGCTCCCGTACTGGTTTGCGGCTCGATGGCATTCGATTCCATCGCGGTGTTCGAAGGGAGGTTCAGGGAACACATCCTGCCGGATCGCATCCATACGCTCAGCGTGTCGTTCCTGGTTCCTGCCATGCGCAAGGAATACGGAGGGTGCGCGGGCAACATCGCCTACAACCTGAAGCTTCTGGGCGGGCATCCCGTGCCGGTGGCCACGGTGGGCGAGGACGCGCAGGACTACCTCGACCGGCTCGCCGGCCTGGGCATCGAGACCGCCCGCGTGCGCGTGATGCCGGGCACCTACACCGCGCAGTGCTTCATCACGACCGACCTCGACGACAACCAGATCGCCGCCTTCCACCCGGGCGCCATGGAACTCTCGGCCCAGAACGACCTCAGCGATGCCCAGGCGGCGTGGGCGATCGTGGCGCCCGATGCCAAGGCTGGCATGTTCGCGCATGCAGAACGCCTGAATGCGCGCGGCATTCCCTTCGTGTTCGACCTGGGGCAGGCCATGCCGCTCTTCGACGGGGCAGACCTCGAGCGCATGCTGGGCCTGGCCCAGGTGCTGACGGTCAACGACTACGAGGCCGGGGTGGTGGAAGAGCGCACCGGCCGCAGCCTGGCAGACATCGCCGCCGGCATGCAGGCCGTGGTGGTGACGCGCGGCGCCCAGGGGGCCACGCTGATGACGGACGGCAAGACGCTCGAGGTGCCGGCCGTACGCCCGGCCGCCGTGGTGGATCCCACCGGCTGCGGCGATGCGCATCGCGCCGGCCTGCTCTATGGATTGACGCAGGGCTGGAACTGGGTCGACTGTTGCCGCCTGGCCAATCTCATGGGCGCCATCAAGGTGGCGTCGCGCGGGCCGCAGAATCATGCGCCCAGCCGCCAGGAGATCGACGGCATGCTGCGCGGCGCCTACGGGATCGGCCTGCCGGCCTGAACCGGGCGGGACGAGATTGCGTAGCGAATTGCAACCATGCCGCGTCCCCGTTTCACCCTGTTTCCGCCGTGCTCCCCAGGGCAGGCGGCGTCGAGTATCATCCGAAAAAACGTCGGGAATCCGACTGAGGAGCCTGTCTTCATGAAACGCACCATCTCCCCTTTCGTTGCCCTGCCGCGCGCCGGCCGCTGGGTCGCCGTCGCGGCCGTCGTCACGTCGATGGCCGTGCTGGGCGGCTGCGCCAACCGCAGCGCCTCCAGCGGGGTCTACAGCTACGATCAGGCGCAGCGCGAACAGATCGTGCGCACCGGCACTGTAACCGGCGTGCGTCCCATCGTCATCGAGAACGATCGCTCCACCGGGGCTGGCGTGGTCGCTGGCGGCGCGCTCGGCGGCGTGGCCGGGAACACCATCGGTGGCGGCACGGGGCGTGCCATCGCCACCGTGGGTGGCGCCATCCTCGGTGCCATCGTCGGCAACACGGTCGAGAACCGCGTCGGCCGCACCTCCGGCTACGAGATCACCGTGCGCCTGGATAACGGCGAGACCCGCGTGGTGGCCCAGGAAGCCGACGTGCCCGTCAGCGTGGGGCAGCGCGTGCAGGTCATCAGCGGCGGCGGCCCCACCCGCGTCACGCCGCTCTGATCGCCGCGCCGCAACGAAAAAGGCCCGCCGGTCTGAACTGGCGGGCCTTTTTGCCGTGCGCGGGGCCATGAGGCCCAGGAGGCCGCGGCCGCGCTACACACCCATCATCGCGTAAGTGAGGCGAGCCAGCACCATCAGCAGCACCTGGGCGACGATGAGCAGCACCAGCGGCGAGAAGTCGATGCCGCTGCGCGGCAGGATGCGGCGGATGGGATCCAGCAAGGGGGCGGTGAGCGTCTGCAGCACGGGCATGATGGGCGACAGCGGGTTCACCCAGGACAGCACCGCCTGGATGAGCGTGAGCCACACCACGAGGTTCAAGGCCCACTTCAGCGTCATGAGCAGCGCCGAGCCCAGGGCAGCGGGAATCAGCCCCGCGGGCACCAGTGCGCCCACGCTGATCAGCCAGGTGAGCAGCAGGTACACCAGCGCGGCCAGCCAGGCCGCGACCAGGCTGGCCCAGTCCAGGGTGCCGGTGGAAGGCAAGATCTTGCGCAGCGGGACCACGAGCCAGTTGGTGCTCTGGTAGACCGCGCGCGCGACCGGATTGAACGGGTGCAGGCGCACGGCGTGCATCCAGGCACGCAGGATCAGTGCCGCCCCGAACAAGGTAAAGGTGATCTCGAGCAGAAAGCGGATGATGTCGCCGAACATGGGCCTGTCTACCAAACGATAACGTGTGCAATTGTCTCATGGCCTGCGTTGCAGGCCTGTGCGCGGCAACACGAGACATTAAAAAACCGCCTGGCCGGAGCCAGGCGGTCGAGGTACTGCTAGAACGCCGAGGCGTCCCGTTCAGGGACGGCCGCCGGTCGGGAAGGGCCACGACGCGGCAGGATTCAGCGCGGTCTTGGCACCCGGGGCAGCAGCCGTGGACGGGGGCGTGGCAGGCTTCTTGGGAGCAGCCTTCTTCGGGGCAGCCTTCTTGGCGGCAGGCGCTTTCTTGGCCGGGGCCTTCTTGGCCGCAGCCTTCTTGGCAGGCGCCTTCTTGGCCGGTGCCTTCTTGGCGACGGCCTTCTTCGCTACCGCCTTCTTGGCAGCGGCTTTCTTGGCCGGTGCCTTCTTGGCAACGGCTTTCTTCGCTACCGCCTTCTTGGCAACGGCCTTTTTGGCGACTGCCTTCTTGGCGGGCGCCTTCTTGGCTGCGACCTTCTTGGTTGCGACCTTCTTGGTGGCCTTCTTGGCGACGGTCTTCTTGGCTGCGGCCTTCTTGGCCGGTGCCTTCTTGGCAGCCGTCTTCTTCACTGCCGGCTTCTTGGCAGCGACCTTCTTCACTGCAGCCTTCTTGGCCGGAGCGGCCTTCTTGGCGGGAGTGGTCTTCTTGGCTGCAGCCTTCTTGGCTGCGGGTTTCTTCACCGCCTTCTTGGCGGCTTTCTTGGCTGTTGCCATGGTCATGCTCCTTAGGTTCAGGGGTCCCAGAACATAAACCCGTGCCACGGAGCGTCGGAGGACGAGCCGTACCCGGGCTATTCATCGGCGCATGCCTCTGTGCCTGTCAGGCTACAGCAGGGCGGCTTGCGCTAATGAATTCAGCACAGCCATTTGATATGGCCCCCGCTCGCGGGCGCGAGCCATTTCAAATGGCATCGGTAGGCGGCCCGTTCCCGGGTCGCCTACCGCTTGGTCTTGCGTTTCCGAACACCTGCTCCGGGGAGCTTGCAGGCAGGCCGCCGCATCGGCGGCTGCCCGGCCCTGCCCTTATTCCCAGCTCAGCGTGCCACCGGTCTGGTATTCGATCACGCGCGTCTCAAAAAAGTTACGTTCCTTTTTCAGGTCGATCATTTCCGCCATCCACGGGAAGGGGTTTTCCTCCTGCGGGAACAGCGGCTCGATACCGATCTGCTGGCAGCGCCGGTTGGCGATGAAGCGCAGATAAGACTTGAACATGGGAGCATTGAGGCCCAGCACGCCGCGCGGCATGGTGTCCTCGGCATAGGCGTACTCGAGTTCGACGGCCTTGCGGAACAGTTCGCGGATCTCCTCGCGGAACTCCGGCGTCCACAGGTGCGGATTCTCGAGCTTGATGGTGTTGATGAGGTCGATGCCGAAATTGCAGTGCATGGATTCATCGCGCAGGATGTACATGTACTGCTCGGCCGCGCCGGTCATCTTGTTCTGCCGGCCCAGTGCCAGGATCTGCGTGAAGCCCACGTAGAAGAACAGGCCTTCCATCAGGCATGCAAACACGATCAGGGACTTCAGCAGGGTCTGGTCGGCCTCCGGGGTGCCGGTCTTGAATTCGGGATCCGCGATGGCCTCGATGAACGGGATCAGGAATTCGTCCTTGGCGCGGATCGACGGGATCTCGTTGTAGGCGTTGAAGATCTCGGATTCGTCGAGGTCCAGGCTCTCGACGATGTACTGGTAGGCGTGCGTGTGGATGGCTTCCTCGAATGCCTGGCGCAGCAGGAACTGCCGGCATTCCGGAGCCGTGATGTGGCGGTACGTGCCCAGCACGATGTTGTTGGCGGCCAGCGAGTCGGCCGTCACGAAGAAACCCAGGTTGCGCTTGACGATGCGGCGCTCGTCCTCGGTGAGCCCGTTGGGGTTCTTCCAGAGGGCGATGTCGCGCGACATGTTGATTTCCTGCGGCATCCAATGGTTGGCGCAGGTGGCGAGATACTTCTCCCAGGCCCACTTGTACTTGAAGGGCACCAGCTGGTTGACGTCGGTCTCGCCGTTGATGATGCGCTTGTCGGCCACGCGGACGCGGCGGGCGGCGCCCTCCGCATCGACGGCCGGCTGCGCCGCTGCCGGCGTGGGCAGGGCGGCATCGTCGAACACACCGGTGGCAGCCCGCGTCGGCTCGGCCGCCGGCGATCGGCTGGAAGCCGCTTGCGCGGCTTGCAGGGCGGTGTTCTCGTCTTCCCATTTCAGCATGATTGAACTCTCCGATGGCGGTTTACTGGCAGGCCTCGCACTCGTCGAAACCGGGGTCGCCCGGCTTCATGGTGCAGACCGCCCCGACGATCTCGGGTTCGGGAAGGGAAGGCGCGACTGCGGTGGTCGCGATGCCGGCATCGCCGCTCTTGACGGCATTGAGCTCGCCGCCGCGGCCGGTGGACTTCTCGGCGCTGGTGGCGCCCAGCGTGCGCAGGTAGTAGGTGGTCTTGAGGCCGCGCTGCCATGCAAGCTTGTACGTGTCGTCGAGCTTCTTGCCCGAGGCGCCGGCCATGTAGATGTTCAGCGATTGGGCCTGATCGATCCACTTCTGGCGGCGCGCAGCGCACTCGACCAGCCAGCGCGGTTCGACTTCGAACGCGGTGGCGTAGAGTTCGCGGAGTTCGGAAGGTACGCGATCGATGCGGGACAGGCTGCCGTCGAAGTACTTGAGGTCGGCGACCATGACTTCGTCCCAGAGACCGAGTTTCTTCAGGTCACGCACGAGGTAATCGTTTACGACCGTGAACTCGCCGGAGAGATTCGATTTGACGTACAAGTTCTGGAATGTGGGTTCGATGCACGCAGATACACCAATGATATTGGAAATCGTCGCCGTTGGGGCGATTGCGATGCAGTTCGAGTTGCGCATGCCGTGCGCTTTGATGCGCGCACGCAACGCATCCCAATCGAGCGTGCTCGACGTGTCGACGTCGACGTTGCCGCCGCGTTCTTCACGCAGCATCGCGATGGTGTCTTGCGGCAGGATGCCGCGCGACCACAGCGAGCCTTCGTACGATTCATAGTGGCCGCGTTCTTCGGAGAGTTCGCTCGAAGCCCAGTACGCGTGATAGCACACGGCTTCCATCGATTCGTCGGCGAACTGCACCGCGGCTTGCGACGAGTAGGGCACGCGCATCATGTGCAGGCAGTCCTGGAAGCCCATGATGCCCATGCCCACCGGACGATGGCGCGCATTGGAGTTGCGGGCCTTGTCGACGGCGTAGTAGTTGATGTCGATCACGTTGTCGAGCATGCGCATCGCCACGCGGATGGTGCGCTTGAGCTTGTCGTGATCGAGCTCGTAGCTGCCGTCGGCGTTGCGCTTCATGTGCGCCGGCAGGTTCACGGAGCCGAGGTTGCACACGGCGATCTCGGATTCGTTGGTGTTCAGCGTGATCTCGGTGCAGAGGTTGGAGCTGTGCACCACGCCCACGTGCTGCTGCGGCGAGCGGATGTTGCACGGGTCCTTGAAGGTGATCCACGGGTGGCCGGTCTCGAACAGCATCGAGAGCATCTTGCGCCACAGCGACACGGCCGGCATCTTCTTGTAGAGCTTGAGCTCGCCGCGGGCCACCTTGGCCTCGTAGCCGACGTAGGCCTCCTCGAAGGCCTTGCCGTACTTGTCGTGCAGGTCGGGGCAGTCGGACGGCGAGAACAGGGTCCATTCGCCGTTTTCCATCACCCGCTTCATGAACAGGTCCGGGATCCAGTTGGCCGTGTTCATGTCGTGCGTGCGGCGGCGCTCGTCGCCGGTGTTCTTGCGCAGTTCGAGGAACTCCTCGATGTCCAGGTGCCAGGTTTCCAGGTACGTGCACACCGCGCCCTTGCGCTTGCCGCCCTGGTTCACCGCCACGGCGGTGTCGTTGACGACCTTCAGGAACGGCACCACGCCCTGGCTTTCGCCGTTGGTGCCCTTGATGTGGCTGCGCAGCGCGCGCACCGGGGTCCAGTCGTTGCCCAGGCCGCCGGCGTACTTGGCCAGCAGCGCGTTCTCCTTGATGGCGTCGTAGATGCCTTCCAGGTCGTCGGAGACCGTGGTGAGGTAGCACGACGACAGCTGCGAATGCAGCGTGCCCGAATTGAACAGCGTGGGCGTCGAGCTCATGAAGTCGAACGACGACAGGATCTCGTAGAACTGGATGGCGCGCGCCTCGCGGTCGTCTTCGCGCAGCGCCAGGCCCATGGCCACGCGCATGAAGAACACCTGCGGCAGCTCGATGCGGGTGCCCCGGATGTGCAGGAAGTAGCGGTCGTAGAGCGTCTGCAGGCCCAGGTAGCCGAATTGCAGGTCGCGATTCGCGTCGAGCGCCTTGGCCACGCGCGCCAGGTCGAACTTGGCCAGCTCGGGATCGAGCAGGCCGCCCTCGATGCCGCGGGCGATGAAGGTGGGGAAGTACTCGGCGTAGCGCCGGGCCATGTCGGCCTGCGCGACTTCCTCGCCCAGGACTTCCTTGCGGATCGTGTGCAGCAGCAGGCGCGCCGTGACCTGGCTGTAGGCCGGGTCTTTCTCGACCAGGGCGCGGGCCGAAAGGATGGCAGACTTGTAGACCTCTTCGACGGGCACGCCGTCGTAGAGGTTCTTCACGGTTTCCTTCAGGATCGCTTCGGTATCGATGTAGTCGGTGAGGCCCACGCCGGCGGCTTCGATGGTGGCCCGCAACGTCGCCAGGTCGAGCGGGCGGCGCGCGCCGTTTTCCGTGACGTGCAGCAGGGGCTCCTGCGGCTCGGCCGCGGGGGCCTTGTCGTGCGATTGTGCGGCGGCGGCGCGCTCCTGCGCGCGCTTCTCGCGGTACAGCACGTAGGCGCGGGCCACATCGTGCTCGCCGGAGCGCATCAGGGCCAGTTCGACCTGGTCCTGGACGTCTTCTATATGGAAGGTGCCGCCGGCAGGGCGGTTGCGCACCAGGGCATTGACCACCTGGGCGGTGAGCTGTTCGACCAGTTCACGCACGCGGGCCGAGGCGGCGCCCTGGCCGCCATTGACCGCCAGGAAGGCCTTGGTCATGGCGATGGCGATCTTGCCGGGCTCGAAGCCCACGACGGAGCCGTTGCGGCGGATCAGGTTGTAGCTCGCCCATTGGCTGGCCGACGGATCGGCCTGGGATTCGGACGGTGAGGGCGGCACGGCCGAGGGCCGGGTCACAGAGGCGATCGTAGTCTGCATGGAAGCTCCTGTGCGAAAACGGTGAGGGAAGGCACGGCCGGCGCCGTGCAAAAAATGGGTGCGGATCGAGATGGCGAAATCTGGGACGGAACGCCGGGGCGCGTAGCGGCAAGCCTGGGCTTGCGCGCGACCACTATATGTAGTGTATCACCCCGTTTGTGACACTAATTCTAGTGAGGCCTGGCGCAGGCGGCAATACGCGGCGGAAAATAACTCGCGAATTAGTTGTAACGCCAAGCGATGGGCGCGCCCAGTAGGCGCGCCCGTAGTAGTGCTCACTTAGATCGCCCATTCATGCGGTCTTGCGCAGGGCCGTCTCCGGAGAGGGTTGCTGCATATAGGCTTCCAGCCGGCGGCGAAGCTCATTCCGATACTGCTCGACACTGGCGGCCTTGATGTGGCCGTAGCCCCGGACGGCATCGGGAAGGGCGGCGATTGTAGCCGCTTCGCCCAGCTTGTCCACCGTGAGGCCTGCCAGCAGGGTTTCGACGGCGTCCCGGTACTCCTGGATGAGCGCGCGCTCCATACGCCGCTCGGCCGTGTACCCGAACGGATCGAGCCAGGTGCCGCGCAGGAACTTGAGGCGGTGCAGCAGGCGCAGGGCGGTTTCGGTGCGCGGTCCGAGCGCCAGCTTGCGCGGCCTGCCGGTGTGCGGGTCCCGGGGGGCGAACAGCGGCGGGGCCATATGGAAGCGCAGCGTGTAGTCGCCTTCGAACTGCTGCGCGAGCTGGGCACGGAAGCTGCCGTCGGCATAGAGCCGCGCCACCTCGTATTCGTCCTTGTAGGCCATCAGCTTGAAGAGGCTGCGGGCCACGGCCATGGCCAGGCGCGGCTTGCGCGCCTGCGGGTCCACGGCGCGCTCGCGCTCGGCCACGTGCTCGACGAACTCGCGGTAGCGGCGGGCATAGGCGGCGTCCTGGTAGGCGGCCAGGTCGCGCTCGCGGCGCGCCACGGCCTGTTCGAAGGTCTCGGGCCGGTGCAGCTCCACCACCTGGGCCGCGGGCCGCAGCACGCCCTGCAGGGCCTGCGGCTCGTGCGCAGCAAGGCGGCCGGCGTCGAACGCGGCGCGATTGGCCTGCACCGCCACGCCGTTGAGTTCGATGGCGCGCTCCAGCGCGGCCAGCCCCAGCGGCACATCGCCGCGCTGCCAGGCATGGCCCAGCATGAACATGTTGGAGAGGATGCTGTCGCCGAACAGGGCCAGCGCGGCGCCGTGCGCATCCACGGCGGCAACCTGGGCATCGCCGGCCGCATGGCGGATCTTGGCGAGCAGGGCCTCGGCGTGCAGCGGCACGTCGGGGTTGCGGGTGAAGTCGGATACCGGCGCCACGTAGGTGTTGGCCGTGACCCGGGTATGGCCGCGGCGCAGCGCACCGAGCGCGTCGGGCGCCGTGGAGGCCACCGGATCGCACAGGATGGCGGCGTCGGCCTGCTGCCAGTCCAGGCGCACGGGTCCGGCAGGGGCGCCCGACGGCGCAAGGCAGATGTGGCTGACCACCGTGCCGCCCTTCTGCGCCAGTCCGGTGAGGTCCAGCACCGATGCCGACAGGCCTTCCAGGTGGGCCGCCATGGACACGATGGCGCCTATGGTGATGACGCCCGTGCCGCCCACGCCCGCCACCAGCAGGCGATACGCCCGGCCGACCTCCGGCACGTGCGGACGCGGCAGTGCCGCGATGCGCCGGGCGAGTTCGTCGCGCTGCGGCCCGGGCGCGCTGCTCTTGCGCGGCTTGCCGCCGATCACCGACACGAAGCTGGGGCAGAAGCCCTCGGCACAGGAGTAGTCCTTGTTGCAGTTCGACTGGTCGATGGCGCGCTTGCGGCCATAGGGCGTTTCCAGCGGCACGACCGACAGGCAGTTCGACTGCGTGCCGCAGTCGCCGCAACCCTCGCACACGGCGCTGTTGATCAGCAGGCGGCGCGGCGGGTCGGAATACTGGTTCTTCTTGCGGCGGCGGCGCTTCGCGGCGGCGCAGGTCTGGTCGTGGATCAGCACCGTGACGCCAGGCGTGGCGCGCAGCTCGCGCTGCAGCGCGTCCAGTTCGCGGCGGTGATGGACCTGCACGCCGGCGCCGAGATCCACGCCACGGTATTTTTCCGGCTCATCGGTGGTGACCACGATGCGGGCCACGTTCTCGCCGCGCAGCTGCTGGCAGATCTGCGGCACCGAGATCGGGCCGTCGACCGGCTGCCCGCCCGTCATGGCCACGGCGTCGTTGAAGAGGATCTTGTAGGTGATGTTGGCGCGGGCGGCGATCGCCTGGCGGATGGCCAGATAGCCGGAATGGTAGTACGTGCCTTCGCCCATGTTCTGGAATACGTGCGGCATCTCCACGTAGGGCGCCAGGCCGATCCAGTCCACGCCCTCTCCGCCCATCTGGGTGAGCCCGCCGGTATTGCGGTCCATCCAGGCCGCCATGTAATGGCAGCCCACGCCCGCCAGCGCCTGGCTGCCTTCGGGCACCCGCGTCGACGTGTTGTGGGGACAGCCGGAGCAGAAATAGGGGCGCCTGCGCATGCCGTCGGCTTCGTTGGACAGCGGCGCCGCGCATGCGAAGGCCGTCGGGTCGGCGCTGCCGCGGATGCCCGCCGTGCGCTGCAGCCACCCGGCAAGCGGCCCGGCCAGCAGGGACGGCCGCAGCTGGCCGGCGGCGGGAATCAGCGGTGCGCCGTCCGGTCCAAGCTTGCCGCACACCGTGGGCCGGTCGGGCTGGTTGTAGAGCAGGTCCTTGACCTGGCTCTCGACCACACCGCCTTTTTCCTCGATCACCAGCACATGGGCCAGGCCGCGGGCGAATTCGAGCAGCCGCTCGCGGTCCAGCGGCCAGGTCAGGCCCGGTTTGTAGATCCGCACCGGCGCTTGCGGCCCGCTGGTCTGCACGCCGAGCCGGCGCAGGGCCTCCATGGCGTCCAGGTGGGCCTTGCCCACGGTGATCACGCCCACCACCGCCTGCGGCGCGGGGCACACCAGCCGGTCGATGCTGTGGCGGCGGGCGAAGGCCCGCACCGCCTGCATGCGCCGCAGCATGCGGGCCTCGATCGCCGGCGACAGGAATTCACGGGCGGAATATTCCAGGTCGCCGGGCGGCAACGCCGGATCCGGCGGCATGTCGTAGGACACGGGCGGCGCGAGTTCGAACGACAGGCCGCTTTCCACCGTCTCGGAGATCGCCTTGAACGCCACCCAGGTTCCGGCATGGCGCGACAGGGCCCAGCCCCACAGCGCATACGTCTCGTATTCCGCCACGGAGGCGGGGTGCACCACCGGCATCTGCCAGCCGATCAGGGAAGCTTCGCTGGCGTGCGGAATCGACGACGACACCGCATTGTGATCGTCGCCCACCACGACCAGCACGCCGCCATGGCGCGAGGCGCCGGCGGCGTTGCCGTGGTGCAGGGCATCGCCCGCGCGGTCCAGCCCGGGGCCCTTGCCGTACCACATCGCAAAGACACCATCGACCTTGCGGTCGGGCCGCACGCCGGCCTGCTGCGTGCCCATCACGGCCGTGGCCGCCATGTCTTCGTTGATGGCCGGCAGGAAGCGGACCTGGTTGGCCTCCAGCAGCTTCTGCGCCTTCCACATCGCCTGGTCTACGCCGCCCAGCGGCGAGCCCCGGTAGCCCGATGCGAAGCCAGCCGTGTTAAGGCCGCGCTCGCGGTCCAGGCGGCGCTGCGTGAGCAGCACGCGGACCAGGGCCTGGGTGCCGGTGAGGAACACGCGGCCGCTGGCGCGCGTGAGGTTGTCTCCGAGCTCGTAGCCGAGATCGACGGCGCGATCGGCTGCGGGGGTACCGTCCATGGGTGACTCCGGTTGTTCTCCAAGCCATGATAGGAGCGCTGGTCCGGCAATTCATTGCGTTCTGCCGTCATGTAATCCCTATAATTTGAAATAAACATTTCGTTTGAGGGAGGTGGCGGATGGACAAGACCGATATCGGCATCCTGCGCGAGCTGCAGCGCGACGGGCGCGCTTCGGCGCAACAGTTGTCCGAGAAGGTGGGGCTTTCAGCCGCGCCGGTGTGGCGGCGCGTGAAGGCCCTGGAGGCCGACGGCGTGATCCGCGGCTATACCGCCCAGCTGGATCGCGGCAAGGTGGGCCTGCAGGGCTGCATGTTCGCCCAGATCAGCCTGGAACGGCACTCGGCCAGCACGGTCGAGAACTTCGAGCGTTCGGTGCGCGATGCGCCCGAGATCCTCGAATGCTATGCCGTCACCGGCGATTCGGATTTCCTGCTGAAGATCCTGGTGGAAAGCACCGAGGCCTACGACCAGTTCCTGCACCGCTTCCTGTTCAATCTGCCGGGCATACGCCAGACGCGCACCATCGTGGCGCTGCGCGAGATCAAGCACGAGGTGCGGCTGCCGCTCTGAAAGGCCGGGGAAGCGCGACAGTGTTGCGCAGATGCACACTCGCTGCGTGCGCATTGCCTTGCGCGCTGCGCCTCATTAGAGTGCGGGCTTTGTGGCGGCGCGCCGCGCCGCAATGTTTGCGGGCATAGCCCGGAGTCGTCATGTGCCGTTCCTCGTTGTTCCGGGCCGCCGCCGCCTGCGCCGCGCTGGCCCTTGCCGGATGTTCGTCTCCCCGGCCCGCCTCCACCGCCGCCGCTGCGCAGGGCGAGGCGCCCGCGCCCAAGCCTGCCGCGCCGGCCTGCGTCCCGGCGGGCCAGGGTGATCCCATGGTCGGCACCTGGTATTCCACCTACCGCCAGCCGGGTTTCGCCGGAGACTTCCAGACGCTCACGGTGCTGTCCGCAGACGGCACCATGCGCTACGAGTCGCAGATCAAGATGGGCCGCCGGACCCGTCCGGCCCTGCGCGAGCAAGGCTGCTGGACGGTGGCCGGCGGCATCTACACCATGCAGACCACCATGTCGAACGGCGAGCCGGTGGACGCAGCCGATCCCATCTACCGCAACCGCTACCAGGTGGAGAAGGTGGAGCCGGCGCGCCTGACGCTGCGCGAACTCAAGCCGGGCGGCCAGAAGATCACGGCGCGGCGCATGCAGCCGGGCTACCGCCTGCCCGACTGAGCGGTCGCCACGGGCCGGAGACTGGAGTAAGGTAGCGCACTTTCCAGTCCCGGCTCCTGCGATGTCCACGCCGTCTTCCGAGAACCGCGCCATTCTCTTGCTGGCCCTGGCGGGTTTCGCCAGCGCCAGCGCCTTCCGCATCTGCGATGCCATGCTGCCGCTGCTGGCGTCCGAGTTCGGCACCACTACGGGCCAGGCGGCCCATGCGGTGACGGCCTTTGCCATCGCCTACGGCGTGCTGCAGATGTTCTTCGGGCCGGTGGGCGATCGCTATGGCAAGTATCGCGTGGTGTGCGCCGCCACGTTCCTGTGCGCGCTCGGCAGCGCCGGCGCGGTCCTGGCCGGTTCGCTGGACGCGCTGGTGCTGTGCCGCGCGCTGTCGGGCGCGGCGGGCGCGGGCATCGTGCCCCTGTCCATGGCCTGGATCGGCGATACGGTGCCGTACGAGCGGCGCCAGGCCACGCTGGCCCGGTTTCTCACCGGCACCATCCTGGGCATGTCGGCCGGGCAGCTGGCAGGCGGGCTCTACGCCGACACGCTGGGCTGGCGCTGGGCCTTCGGCACGCTGGTCGTGGGCTATCTGGCGGTGGGCATGCTGCTGCTGCGCGAAGTGCGCCGCCAGGCGGCGGCCGGCATCGGGGCGGGCGTCCCGGGCGGACGGGCGGGCCTGCTGGCGCAGGGGCGCATGGTGCTGGGCGTGCCCTGGGCGCGCATCGTGCTGCTTACCGTGTTCATCGAGGGCCTGCTGGTGTTCGGCACCCTGGCTTTCGCGCCGGCGTACCTGCACGCGCGCTTCGGCCTGTCGCTCACGGCGGCAGGCGGCCTGGTGGCCGTCTATGCCGTAGGCGGCCTGTTGTACACCATGGTGGCGGGCGTGGTCCTGAGGCGGCTGGGCGAGCGCGGGCTGGCCGTTGCCGGCGGGCTGACCCTGGGGCTGGCCTTCCTGTGCTACCTGCTGGGGCCGGCCTGGTCCTGGAGCGTGCTCGCCAGCGTGCTGGCCGGCTTCGGCTACTACCTGCTGCATGCCACGCTGCAGACCCACGCCACGCAGATGGTGCCCGGCGCGCGCGGCACGGCCGTGGCCTGGTTCGCTTCGTGCCTGTTCATGGGGCAGGCGGCGGGCGTGGCGGCGGCCGGCACGGTGGTGGACGCCGTGGGCGCCTCCACGCTGTTCGGGGTGGCGGCCGTGCTGCTGCCTCTGCTGGGCGTGGGCTTCGCGCAGGCCCTCGCGCGCCGCCGCACGACCGCCGCGGCGCATTCCTGAGCGCTACGCCAGCGCGGCAAGGCGTTGCAGCACGGGCTCCTTGCCCAGCAGCGCAAGCACGGCGTCCACGGCAGGTGTCTGGGCACGGCCCGTCACGGCCACCCGCAGCGGGATGGCCAGCTGCGGCATCTTCAGTCCGCGGTCGGCCAGCACCGATTTGATCAGGGCCGCGATGGCGTCCCGGGTCCAGGGAATGTCGCGGGCGCGCGCGGCGAAATCGGCCAGCGCTTCGCGCGCGGTTGCGGTGAGGTGCTGCTCGGCCAGTTCGGCCGGGGCGGCGGCGTAGGGAGCGCAGAAGAGCATGGCGCCTTCGGCCAGCTGCTCCAGCGTTTCAGCGCGGTCTTTCAGCAGGGCCATCACGCCGGGCAGGTCGGCGGCCGCCGGGTCGCCGCCGCGGCGGGCGATGCGGGGCGCCACGCGGCGCGCCAGTTCGGCGTCGTCCATCTGCTTGATGTAGTGCGCGTTGACCCAGTTGAGCTTCTTCGGATCCCATTGCGAGGCCGACTTCGACAGGTGGTCGGTGTCGAACCACTGCACCAGCTGATCGCGCGTGAACAGCTCGTCGTCGCCGTGGCTCCAGCCCAGCCGCGCGAGGTAGTTCACCATGGCCTCGGGCAGGTAGCCTTCGGCGTCGTACTCCATGACGTTGACAGCGCCGTGGCGCTTGGACAGCTTCTGGCCGTCGGGCCCGAGGATCATGGGCACGTGGCCGTATTGCGGCAGCGTGGCGCCGAGCGCCTTGAGGATGTTGATCTGGCGCGGGGTGTTGTTGACGTGGTCGTCGCCGCGCAGCACGTGGGTGATGCCCATGTCCCAGTCGTCGACCACCACGCAGAAGTTGTACGTGGGCGTGCCGTCGGGGCGGGCGATGATGAGGTCGTCGAGTTCGGCGTTGTCGAAGCTGATGGGGCCTTTCACCAGGTCGTTCCAGCTGGTGGCGCCGTCGAGCGGGTTGCGGAAGCGCACCACCGGCTTGCGCCCTGCCGGCGGGGTCGGCAGCGTCTTGCCGGGCTCGGGGCGCCAGGTGCCGTCATAGCGCGGCTTGCGCCCCTGGGCGCGCGCGGCCTCGCGCATGGCCTCGACCTCCTCGGGGGTGCTGTAGCAGTGGTAGGCCGTGCCTTCGTCGAGCATGCGCGCGATGACCTCGCGGTAGCGGTCCATGCGCTGCATCTGATAGAAGGGGCCCTCGTCGGGCTGCATGCCCAACCATTCCATGCTGTCCAGGATGGCCTGCACCGCTTCCTCGGAAGAGCGCTCCAGGTCGGTGTCTTCGATGCGCAGCACGAACACGCCCTGGTGGTGGCGCGCGTAGGCCCAGGAAAACAGGGCCGTGCGTGCGCCGCCCAGGTGCAGGAAGCCGGTGGGCGAGGGGGCGAAGCGGGTGCGGACGATGGGGGATGCGGGCGATGTCATGATGCGGGACCACGCTGCCCGCAGGTTTGCGGCGGGCCGTGGATGTCGGGCCGGGGTCTTGTTACGATGACCGGTATTTTAGGCCCTATCGAAGCAGGCGAACCCGCGCCCATGTTGCGACACGTCCTGGCTCCGCTGTTCGAGCCTCGCTCCTTGCTGGTCGTGGCCGACCGCCCGTTGCCCGTGGCGTCGGTCCTGCCAGCGGCGCTGCGCGCCTCCACCACCGTCGTCGCGTGCATGCCGGGCGAGGCGCCCGCCATGCCCGACGCCTGCGCGGGCGTGCCCGCCGGCGAGCGTCCCGATCTCGCGCTGGTGTGCGTTTCGCCGGCCGTGCTGCCCGAGACGCTGCGGCGCCTGGCAGCGCATGCTCCGCGTGCAGCCGTGGTGCTGCCCCACGAGACCCCGGATCCGTATCCCGGCGGCACGCTGGCACTGTGCCGGGCCTGGGCGCAGGAACACGGCTGCCAGTTGCTGGGGCCGCGCTCCTTCGGGGCCCAGCGCCCGCATGCGGGGCTGAACCTCAGCCAGCACCCGGGCCTGGCCCGCGCCGGCCGCGTGGCGCTCGCGGCGCAATCACGCTCCATCATGGCCGCCGTGATGGACTGGGCGGAGGACGTGCACATCGGATTTTCCACGGCCGTGTCGCTGGGCGACGAGGCCGTGGTGGACCTGGCCAGCGTGCTCGACTACCTCGCCAGCGACCCGCGCACCGACAGCATCGTGCTCTACCTCGAAGAGGTAGGGCCGGCGCGGGAATTCATGAGCGCGCTGCGCGCGGCAGCCAGCGTCAAGCCCGTCATCGTCCTGAAGGCCGGCCGCGGCGATGCTCAGGGCGGCGATGCGGTGTTCGATGCCGCCCTGCGTCGGGCGGGGGCAGTGCGCGTGCGCTATTTCGTGCAGCTCTTCTCCGCGGTCAAGGTGCTGGGCTACACGCGGCGCCCGCGCGGCCGGCGCGTGGCGCTGTTCTCCAACGGCAGCGGGCCGCCGCAGCTGGCACTGGACCTGATCGGTCCGGACGCGGCCGTGCTCAAGGCGGAGCTCTCGGGCCAGACGCGCCGCGCCCTCAAGGACATGCTGGATCCCGATGCGGCCATCGACAACCCGGTCATCACCTACACGCCGCTCACGCCCGAGCGCATCCAGGCGGTGCTGGATTGCCTGATCGACGATCCCGGCGTCGACGGCGTGCTGGTGCTGCTCGCTCCCGACGCACTGGCCGACATGCCGTCCGTGGCGCGCAGGCTGGCGCAGGTCGCGCCGGCGGCGCGCAAGCCGGTGGTGAGCTGCTTCATGGGCGATGCCGGCATGCGTCCGCTGCGCCGCATGCTGGATGATGCGGGCACGTCCGCCTTCCGCACGCCGGAGTCCGCCGCCGACGCGTTCGGCGTGCTGGCCACGCATCATTACAACCAGCAGCTGCTGCTGCAGACCCAGCCCCCCGAACCTGCCGGCATGCCGCCCGACATCGCGGGCGCACGTGCCGTGATCGCGTCTGCCCGCGCGCAGGGCAGGCTGGACCTCTCGGCCGAAGAGGCGCGCGCCGTGCTCGATGCCTTCCAGGTGCCGCTGCGCGACACCCCCCGCGACGTGCTGCCGGCCGAGCCCGAATCCCGGCCCATGGCCATACACGTGTGGCGCGACGCGAAATTCGGGCCGGTGATCCGTTTCGGCGCGGGCGGCCCCGATGCCGTGCTGTCGGCCGCCGACCGGGGCATGGACCTGCCGCCGCTCAATGGCTTCCTGGCGCGCCAGCTGGTCGAGCGCAGCCGGCTGTGGCGCACGGTGCTGGCGCCGGAGGTTGGCACGGTGGCCGCCGAATCCCTGCAGCAGGCGCTGGTGCAGGTCTCGGAGCTGGTCTCCGAACTGCCCGACATCGAGAAACTGGAAATCGACCCGCTGTATGCGGGCGAGACGCACCTGCGCGCCGCCGGCTGCAGCATGCGGCTATGTGCCGCACCCGCCTGCGAGGCGCCGCAGCTGCAGGGCTATCCGCACATGGCGATCCATCCCTATCCCACGCGGCTGGTGCAGGTGCGCCGGTTCGAGGACGGCACGCCATGGGTGATCCGCCCCATCCGCCCCGAGGACGGCCAGCCGCTGCAGGAATTCATCCGCGGGCTGTCGGAGCGCTCGCGCTACATGCGCTTCGTCTCCATGATGCGCGAGCTCACGCCGCGCATGCTGTCGCGCTATACCCAGGTGGACTACCACCGGGAACTGGCGCTGGTTGCGGCCACGCAACTGCCCAACCCCGCCAACCGCGGGCATCCGCACGAGGTCATCATCGGTTTTGCGCACTATCTGCGCAATCCCGACGGCCGCGGCGCCGAATACGCGCTGGTGATCGGCGACGACTGGCAGCGCCGCAGGCTGGGCGGCCAGCTGATGCAGGCGCTGATCGAGGCGGCGCGCGAGCAGGGGCTGGAGTACATAGACGGTCTGGTGCTGGCCGCCAACCGGCCCATGCTCACGCTCATGACCCGGCTGGGCTTCACCAACGATCCGGATCCCGAGGACCCGACCATGAGGCGGGTCTGGCTGGACCTGCGGGGCGGGCCGGCGCCGCGATAGCGGCCGGCGACAGGGCCCCGGCCGGCATGCCGCGTCAGTGCAGGACTTCGCCCAGGAACGCCGCGATGTCGGCGATCTCCTGCGGGCACACGGAATGCGGCATGGGATAGGTGTGCCAGCGCACGTCGTGCCCCAATGCCAGCAGCTGCTGGCGCGACTGTTCGGCACGCGCCAGCGCGACCACGGGGTCGTACAGCCCGTGCGCCAGGAAGATGGGCGTCTGCGCATTGGCCGACTGCCGCTCCGCGGCCACGCTGTCGATCAGGGGCAGGTAGCCCGACAGGCCCAGCATGCCGGCCAGCGGCTCTTCCAGCCGCAGGCCGGTATGCAGCGTCATAGCGCAGCCTTGCGAAAAGCCGGCCAGCACGATGCGCGAGGTGGGGATGCCGCGCGCGTTCTCGCGGGCGATCAGCGCGCGCACGGCCTGTTCGCTGCGGCGGATGCCCGCGCCGTCTTCGCGCCGCACCAGGTCCATGACCAGGATGTCGTACCAGGAGCGCATCGCCATGCCGCCATTGATGGTGACGGGCTGGACCGGCGCGTTCGGGAACACGAAGCGCACGGCCGGGCCGAGCACCGGGCGCAGTTCTGGCACGATGGGCGCGAAGTCGTTGGCGTCGGCGCCGAGCCCGTGCAGCCAGATGACGGCGTGGGTGGGGTTCGGCGCGGTCTCGATCTCGACGCAGTCCAGCAGGGCAGTGGGGGCGTTCATGGGCGAGGCAGTCAGGAGACGAGCGGTTTGAGGGCCTGGAACAGGGCACGATAGTGCTTGCGCTGGGGCTCCTGGCCGGGGCCGAGCGCGGCATTGGACTGCGCTTCCTTGCGGGCCGCCCGGATCACGGTGCGCAGATGCTGGATGTCGAAGTCGGGATGCTCGCGCAGCAGGGCGGTGAGGGCGTCGTCGTCGGCCAGCAGGCGTTCGCGCAGGGCCTCCAGCCGATGCATGGCGGCGGTTTCCTCGCGCGAGCCGTTGCGCCAGGCGTCGAGCTGGGCGCGGATCGCGTCGGCCGGCGCATCGCGCATGAGCTTGCCGACGTAATGGACCTGGCGCCGCCGGCCTTCGCGGCTGGTGGTGCGCTGCGCTTCGCGGATGGCCTCGTACAGGCGCTCGGCCAGCGGCAGCTGGCGCAGGCGTTCGGGCGAGAGCTCGACCAGCTCCTTGCCAAGATCCAGCAGCGCGTGCATTTCGCGCTTCACCTGGGATTTGCTGGGGCGGTCGTAGCCTTCGTCGTCGGGATCGTCGGACGCGAGGGCGTCGGGAGCGTGGGGAATCATCGGAGATACTGCGCAAACACGGACTTGGCTATGATAACCGTCTCTGCAAACTGGACAGCAATGGTCAATTCCTCTTCTACCCTGCCGATCGACGCCAACCACGCGCGTTTCCGTGAACTCGTCGAGAAGGTCCTGGGCTATGCCCGCAAGGCCGGCGCCACCGACGCCGTGGCCGAAGTGTCCGAAAGCCTGGGCCTGTCCGTGGCCGTGCGCAAGAACGACATCGAGACCGTCGAGCAGACCCGCGACCGTTCGCTGGACCTCACCGTCTACGCCGGGCAAAGCCGCGGTTCGGCTTCCACCTCCGATTTTTCCGACGAGGCCCTGCGCCAGACGGTCGAGGCCGCCTGGCACATCGCCCGCCATACGGCTGCGGATCCCGCAGCCGGGCTGCCCGACCCCGAATTCCTGGCCCACGACTATCCCGACCTCGCGCTGCACTATCCCTGGCCCGTGGGCACCGAAGAGGCCGCCGCGCTGGCGCTGCGCGCCGAGCGCGCCGCCCGCGAGGTGGACCCGCGCATCACCAATACCGACGGCGCCACGGTGGGCACCTACGAGGGCCAGTTCGTGATGGGCAACACCCGGGGCTTCCTGGGCGGTTATCCCTATTCGCGGCACAGTCTTTCGGTGGCGCCCATCGCCGGCCGCGGCAACGGCATGCAGCGCGACTACTGGTACACGTCCGAGCGCGATCCCTCGCGCCTGGCCTCGCCCGAGGCGGTGGGCCGCTATGCCGCCGAGCGCACGCTTTCGCGCCTGTCGGCCCGGCGCATCCGTACCGGCAAGTTCCCCGTGCTGTTCGAAGCGCCGCTGGCGCTCGGCCTGCTGGGCGCCTTCACGCAGGCAACCAATGGCGGCGCGCTCTACCGCAAGGCCAGCTTCCTGGTCGACGCGCTGGGCAAGCCGGTGTTCGCCGACCACATCGACGTGGCCGAGGATCCGCACATCCGCGGGGCCATGGGCAGCTCGCCGTTCGACGACGAGGGGGTGCGCACCCGCGCCCGCAAGGTGGTGTCGGGCGGCACGCTGGAAGGCTATTTCCTTTCCACCTACACGGCGCGCAAGCTGGGCATGGCCACCACCGGCAATGCCGGCGGTTCGCACAACCTGTCGCTCACCTCGCGGCACACCCGGCCCGAAGACGATTTCGCCGCCATGCTGCGCAAGCTCGGCACGGGCCTGCTGGTCACCGAGCTGATCGGGCAGGGCGTCAACTACGTCACCGGCGATTATTCCCGCGGGGCATTCGGCTACTGGGTCGAGAATGGCGAGATCCAGCATGCGGTGCAGGAAATCACCATTGCGGGCAACCTGGCCGACATGTTCCGCGGCATCGTTGCCGTCGGGGCCGACACCATCTCGCGCGGCACCAAGACCACCGGCTCCATCCTGATCGAGCAGATGTCGGTGGCGGGCACCTGAAATCTCCGTGTTTTGTGCGGCGCAGCAGCTGCGAGGGCTGCACGCGCCGTCTATGACAAGGTGTAATATCGCGCCGTTGTCGCCCCATTTCCCCAATTATTCGCTGATCCTCAGGAGACGGAAGATGCAACGTCGCTCGTTTTTGAAAAATGCCGGCCTCGGCGCCGTCGCAGGTAGCGCGGCGGTCGCCGCACCGGTTTTCGCGCAGGATGCCCCCACGCTGAGCTGGCGCATGGCTTCCAGCTTCCCGCGCAGCCTCGATGCGCTGTTCGGCACGGGCGAGGTCTTTGCCAAGTTCGTCTCCGAGGCCACCAACGGCAAGTTCACGGTGCGCCAGTTCCCCGGCGGAGAGATCGTGCCGGCGCTGCAGGTCATGGACGCAGTGTCCAACAACACCATCGAATGCGGCCACACGGTGTCGTACTACTACTACGGCAAGGATCCGGCCTTCTGCTTCGATGCCGCAGTGCCCTTCGGCCTGAACGCGCGCCAGATGACGTCTTGGATGCTGGACGGCGACGGCATGAAGCTCACGCGCGAGATGTTCGCCCCGCACAACATCGTCAACTTCCCCATGGGGAACACCGGCGTGCAGATGGGCGGATGGTACCGTCGCGAGATCAAGTCGCCCGATGACCTCAAGGGCCTGAAGATGCGCACCGCCGGCTTCGCCGGCGAAGTGCTCTCGCGCCTGGGCGTGGTGCCCCAGCAGCTGGCCGGCGGCGACGTCTATCCCTCGCTGGAGCGCGGCACGCTGGACGCGGTGGAATTCGTCGGCCCCTACGACGACGAGAAGCTGGGCTTCAACAAGGTCGCCAAGTTCTACTACTACCCCGGCTGGTGGGAAGGCGGCCCGCAGGTGTCGCTCTATATCAACAAGGGCACCTGGGAGAAGCTGCCCAAGTCCTACCAGGCCATCGTCGAGGCGGCCAGCCGCGTGGCGCACGTGGCCATGACCTCCCGCTACGACGCCCACAACCCGCCGGCGCTGCGCAAGCTGATCGCGGGCGGTGCAGAACTGCGCGCCTTCCCGCGCTCGGTGATGGACGCCTCCTACCAGGCTGCCCAGCAGGTCTACAAGGAATTCAGCGACCGCGATCCCAAGTTCAAGGCGCTGTACGAGAACTACATGGGTTTCCGCGACAGCGTGGTGCCCTGGTTCCGCCTGGCCGAAGGCGCCTACGACCAATACCTGGGCGTGGCCATGGCCGCCGGCAGCAAATAACGGCAGCACGTAACGGCAGCACGTAACGGCAGCACGTAACGGCAGCACGTAACGGCAGCACGTAACGGCAGCAGGGTACCGACAAAGCCCGGTCCGGCTCCGTCCGGCCGGCGACGGGGCGGTGGCGCTTCTGGCACGAGGCGCCACCGCCCCGTTTCCATTCGCCGCAGGGCAGGCACTTGCGCAAGACTTGATCAGATGTGCTAGAATCGTCGACTTTCCCTAATCACGGGTCAGCACGGGCGGGTAATAACGCTTAGGCGGGCGGTGTGTGGGCGCAAACCGAGGCGCGGCAAATCTGGCGAAGCCAGGCTTTCCGGGCGCGGGGAAGCCCCGGGAATTGCAGTGCTCCTGCCCGACGTCCGGCGCAGGGGAAATCCGATTCAGAATCTAGGAACCATCATGAAGACCTTTGTGGCCAAGCCGCATGAAGTCAAGCGTGACTGGTTTGTGATCGACGCCAAGGGCAAGGTCCTCGGTCGTGTGGCCAGCGAAGTCGCACGCCGTCTGCGTGGTAAGCACAAACCCGAATTCACGCCCCACGTGGATACTGGCGATTACATCGTCATCATCAACGCCGCCGATATCGTCGTCACGGGCAACAAGGCGCACGACAAGAAGTACTTCCGCCACACCACCTACCCCGGTGGCATCCGCGAGACGAACTTCGAGAAGATGCAGCAGCGTTTTCCCGGTCGCGCGATCCAGAAGGCCGTCAAGGGCATGCTGCCCAAGGGTCCGCTGGGCTACGCCATGATCAAGAAACTCAAGGTGTACGCCGGTGCCGAGCACCCGCACACCGCTCAGCAGCCCAAGCCGCTGGACTTCTAAGGACAAGCCATGATCGGTAACTGGAATTACGGAACCGGCCGTCGCAAGACCTCGGTGGCCCGCGTCTTCATCAAGAAAGGTACCGGCAAGATCGTCGTCAACGGCAAGCCCGTCGACGAGTTCTTCGCCCGCGAAACCGGCCGCATGGTCGTGCGCCAGCCGCTCGAGCTCACCGGCCACCTCGAGAGCTTCGACATCAAGGTCAATGTGCACGGCGGCGGTGAAACCGGCCAGGCCGGCGCGGTCCGTCACGGCATCACGCGTGCCCTGATCGACTACGACGCCACCCTGAAGCCGGCCCTGTCGCAAGCGGGCTTCGTCACCCGCGATGCGCGCGAAGTCGAACGCAAGAAAGTCGGCTTCCGCAAGGCTCGTCGGCGCAAGCAGTTCAGCAAGCGCTAATGGGTTCGAAAAAGGCCGCGCAAGCGGCCTTTTTCTATGGGCGCCTCCCCCGGCGTGCGGCAGGCGGGCAGCGCGGCCCGGGCGCGCTTTGGCGATACAATCTCCCCACGTTTTCTGGATGATCCCTCCATGGCTCAAGCATCGAACTCCCGCATCAAGGTCGGCATCGTCGGCGGCACCGGTTATACGGGCGTCGAGCTGCTGCGCCTGTTGTCGCAGCACCCCAACGTGGAGCTGGTGGCCATCACTTCCCGCAAGGAAGACGGCATGCCCGTGGCCGACATGTATCCCAATCTGCGCGGTCGCGTGAACCTGGCCTTCTCCACGCCCGACCAGGCGCCGCTGGCCGAATGCGACGTGGTGTTCTTCGCCACGCCCCACGGGGTGGCCATGGCGCAGGCGCCCGAACTCCTGGCGGCGGGCACCCGCATCATCGACCTGGCGGCCGATTTCCGCCTGCAGGACACCGCGGTGTTCGAGCGCTGGTACAAGATGCCGCACAGCTGCCCCGACATCCTGGCCGAGTCGGTGTACGGGCTGGTCGAACTCAACCGGAACGCGCTCGCGGGCGCCCGCGTGGTGGGCAATCCCGGCTGCTATCCCACCACCGTGCTGCTGGGCCTCGCGCCGCTGCTCGAGGGCGGCAAGGCGCTGGTCGATACCGACCACCTCATCGCCGACTGCAAGTCGGGCGTGTCGGGCGCCGGCCGCAAGGCCGAGGTCGGTTCGCTGTTCTCCGAGGCCTCCGACAACTTCAAGGCCTACGGCGTGGCGGGGCATCGGCACCACCCCGAGATCTCCGCCCAGCTCGACAGGCTTGCCGGGCGCAAGGTCGGCCTCACCTTCGTGCCGCACCTCGTGCCCATGATCCGGGGCATGTTCACGACTCTCTATGCGCGCATCCTGCCCGAGGCCATGGATACCGATTTCCATGCCCTGTACGCGCAGCGCTACGCCGACGAGGCCTTCGTCGACGTGATGCCGGCCGGCAGCCTGCCCGAGACCCGTTCCGTGCGCGCTTCCAACACCCTGCGCATCGCCGTGCATCGGCCCGAGGGCGCCGATCAACTCGTCGTGCTGGTGGTCCAGGACAACCTCGTCAAGGGCGCGTCCGGCCAGGCGGTGCAGAACATGAACCTCATGTTCGGCCTGCCCGAACCCACCGGCCTGGACCAGGTCGCCATCCTGCCCTGAGGCCCTGCGGGCCGCCCGCGGCCCTCGTCGCATGCAAGACGCCCACGCCACGCGGTCCAGCCGCCCCCGTAACGCCGGGAGGCTGTCGCGCATCCCGTGGCTGGCCGTGGTGCTGTGCGCCGGGCTGGCGCTGGGCGCCGGTGCCGGCTACCGCTACGCCCGCCAGCCGGGCGCTGCCGCGGTCGTCCTCCCCAGCGAGCAGGCCTCGGCGCGCCAGGAGGCAGTCCAGCAGCGCGAGGCCGAATTGCGCTATCTGCGTTCCCAGCTGGATACGGCCGATGGCGAACTCTCGGTGGAGCGGGCTGCGCGCACCGAGCTCGAGGCGCAGTTGCGCGCAGCCCAGGCCGAATCCGGGCGGCTGCGCGACCAGCTCGCCTTCTACGAGCAGTTGCTGCCGCCGGGGCCGGAGGGTTCGGTGGACCTGCGGGCCGTGGAGGTGCAGCATGCAGGTGCGGGGCTGCGCTACAAGATATTGCTGATGCGCAGCGGCCGCAGCGAGCAGCCGTTCTCCGGGGCGCTGCGCTTCGAGGCCGCCGGCGTGCTCAAGGGCGAGACGGTCTCGGTGGAGCTTGCGCCACTGCAGGTGCGCCCGGAAGGCGAGGGCAGTGCTGCGGCGGTTGATCCGGCTGCCCCCGCGCCTCTGCCGCTGCAGTTCGAGCAGTACCAGCGCAGCGAGGGCATGCTGGCCTTGCCGGAGGGATTTGTCCCCGAGGCGGTCACCGTCAGCGTGCTGGAGGGCGCCACGGTGCGGGCCGCGCGCACCGTGCCCGTGGAATTTTGAGTCCGGGCGCGCCTGGGCTATAGTGAACCTATCCGGGCGGCCGAAGTCCGCCCCATGGCATGTGGCCGTAGGGCCAGGAGTGTAATCATGAATGCTGTCACCGAAACCGTAGACCTGCAGGCTCCGCCGCCTGCACCCCTGATCTTCACCGATTCGGCAGCCATCAAGGTCAAGGACCTGCTGGCCGAAGAGGGCAACCCCGAGCTCAAGCTGCGCGTGTTCGTGCAGGGCGGAGGCTGTTCGGGCTTCCAGTATGGCTTCACGTTCGACGAAGTCGTCAACGAAGACGACACCGTGCTCGACAAGAACGGCGTGCAGCTGCTCGTCGACCCGATGAGCTTCCAGTACCTGGTGGGTGCCGAGATCGACTACAAGGAAGACCTCGAAGGCGCCCAATTCGTCATCCGCAACCCCAACGCCACCACCACCTGCGGCTGCGGATCGTCGTTCTCGGTCTGAGCCGGGTCGTCGTCCGGATTTGATCAACGTAGGGCCGCAGGAGACTGCGGCCCTACGTACGTGTGGCCGTCGCGGCGCGTTCCGTCGCGTCCGGCTCGCCCGGCCTTTCCTCCCTGCCGCCTGTTTCTGCGCCGCTCAGCGCGGATAGCGCGCGCCCAGGATGCGTGGGCCGCGCGCGCCCGTGACTTCCGGCGTGCCTGCCGGCCGGCCTTCCATGTGGGCCAGGGCCAGCCATGCAAATGCCAGGGCTTCCACCGACTGCGAGGGCACGCCTTCGGAGTCGGTGGGCCGTACCGGGCGTTGCAGGGCGTAGGCCAGCTCCTGCATCAGGCCTGCGTTGCGTGCCCCGCCGCCACACACCAGCACGTCGCGCGCTTGCGGCAGCGTTGCGTCCAGCGCATTGGCCACCGTGCGGGCCGTGAGGCGCTGCAGCGTGGCCTGGACGTCGGCCGGTGGGAGGGGCTCGCCGCCGTAGCTGGCCAGCCGCGCATCGAGCCAGGCCGCGTCGAAGAGGTCGCGCCCCGTGGACTTGGGCGGCGGCAGAGCGAACCAGGGCTCTGCGCCTATGAGGTGGTCGAGCAGCCCGGCATGGGCGCGGCCGCTGGCGGCCCATGCGCCGTCGGCATCGTAGGGGCGCCCGGTGTGGCGCCGGCACCAGGTGTCCAGCAGCACGTTGGCCGGCCCGGTATCGAAGCCGCGCGGCGCCTGGCCCGGCTCGAGCAGCGTGAGATTGGCGATGCCGCCCAGGTTCAGCACGGCGCGTGGGTGGCCGGCGCCGAACACCGCGGCGTGGAAAGGGGGAACCAGCGGCGCTCCCTGGCCGCCCGCCGCGACGTCGCGGCTGCGGAAGTCGGCGATGACGTCGATGCCGGCAAGCTCGGCCAGCCGCGCCGGCGCATTGAGCTGGATGGTGTAGCCCAGTTCGGGCCGGTGCCGCACCGTCTGGCCATGCGCGCCGATGGCCGAGACTTCGGCCGCCGTCATGCGCGCCTCGTCGAGCAGGGCCCCCACCACGTCGGCGTACAACTGGGCCAGGGCCAGCGAGGCGCGCGCGGCGCGCTCGAGCTCGTCTGCGCCGCTTTGATTCAGGGCCAGCAGTTCGGCCTGCAGGGCCGGGGGCATGTCGAGCGCCGCCTCCGCCAGCATGCAGGGGCGGCCGTCTGGCGCGAAGCGCACCAGCACGCCGTCGACGCCATCCAGGCTCGTGCCGGACATCAGTCCGATGAAGCAGCGGCCCGGTGCGTGGGCATCCGGGCCGGATGGGGAATGCGCCATGGCAGCGGGCGTGGCCGGGTCTTTAGCGGCTGGCCACGCGGGTCGCGTCTTCGGGCTGCGTCTGCTGCAGCTCGGTGAGCAGGCGGATCTGCCGCTTGTAGGGCTCGACGGCCTGCGCGAAGGCCCGGGCCTCGGCGGGCTCGAGCTTGCGCGCCACAGGGAGATCCACTGCCAGCGGGTCGACGGGGACGTTGTTGACGCGGAACTCGTAGTGCAGGTGCGGACCGGTGGCCCATCCTGTGGAGCCCACATATCCGATCAGTTGGCCCTGCGACACTTTCACGCCTTTCTTGATGCCGCTGGCCAGCTTGCTCTGGTGGCCGTACAGCGTGGTGTATTTGCCGTGGTGCTTGAGTATGACCACATTGCCGTAGCCGTTCTGCCAGCCGGCGAACTCCACTTCGCCATCGGCCGTGGCATGGATGGGCGTGCCGGACGGTGCGGCGTAGTCCACGCCCTTGTGGCCGATCCAGCGCTTGTGGATGGGATGCATGCGCATGCCGAAGGTGGAACTGATGCGGGTGAACTTGAGGGCGGTGCGCAGGAAGGTGCCGCGCAGGCTGGTGCCGTCGAAGTCGTAGTAGGCGCCGGACTTGCCGTCGGGGCTGAACCATACCGCGTTGTAGGTCTTGTCGCCGTTGATGAACTCGAGCGCCAGCACGCGGCCCGCGCCGGCGTAGCGGCCGTCGTGCGAGCGGACCTCGTAGACCACGCGGAACTGGTCGCCCTGGCGGAGGTCGCGCAGGAAGTCGAGTTTGGCGCTGAGGATATCGGCCATCTGCAGCGTGACCGAATCCGGCACGCCGGCGGCGTCGGTTGCGCCGAACAGGGACGAGCGGATGGTGCCCACGGCCACGCGCGTCTGCGTTTCGGTGTCCTGGGTGATCTCGCGGGCCGCGTAGCCGCCGGAGCCGTCGGGCTCGACGAAGAGCATGCAGGTGTAGACCTGGCCGCCGTCCTCGCTGCCCGGCGTGTGGATGTAGCGCAGCCAGACCAGGTTGCCGGCGCCATCGGTGGCGGCCTGCATCGAGCGGCCCGGATACAGCTTGTAGATGCTGCGGGCGCTGGGATCGTGGGTGAGGAACTGCTGGAGGCCAGGGGCGTCGAGTTCCAGGCGCTGCAGCACCGAGGCGAGCGTGTCGCCGCGGCGGATGCGGGTTTCGGTGATATACGGAGCGCTGTCGGCAGCACTGACCTGGTATTGGCCGGCTTCGAGGGGGAGCGGACTATGGACGAGCCGGCTGGGCGGCAATTCGGTGCGGTCGGGCTGCTGGACCATGCCAAGGGCCGCCGCGGCGGCGAAGAGGCCCAGGGCCGTGACGGCCAGCGCCCTGCTGACCAGGGCGGCGCGGCGGGATCGGGGTTCGGACGGCGACGCGAACAGGGCGGCAGCCTTGCTTGGTACTCCGTCTGCCGGGCTGTTGGTGCCACGATTCATCGTGTAAAGACCCTTCTGGTGACGTGCAATTCTTGCTGTGCTGACCGGATGCTGCCGGGGGGCGCGGGCCACGCGGGCGGCATGGCCAGGCGTGGGGCGCGCGGTTGTGGCGCATTACAGACAACAACGGGTGGAACGGGGCGCTACCGTCATGTGACAGTTGCGTATGATTAGGGCGTTATGCTAGCGGATTCGGATAGAATTTTCGACCGATTTTTGTCGTATTTACCTCTTTTTTTGCACCAGAATCGTCTGGTTTGATCCATGTCCCTGACTGAAGCCTCTTCTACTCCCAACGTCGACGCCCCCGAAGTCGCCGCCGGCCTGCGCGCGGCGCGGCGCGGCTGCGACGAACTCCTGGTGGAGTCCGAGTTCGCCCGCAAGCTTGCCCGCAGCCACGCCACGGGGGTTCCCCTGCGCATCAAGCTCGGACTGGATCCCACTGCGCCGGACATCCATCTCGGCCATACGGTGGTGCTCAACAAGATGCGCCAGCTGCAGGATCTCGGCCATACCGTGATCTTCCTCATCGGCGACTTCACCGCCATGATCGGCGACCCCAGCGGCCGCAACTCCACCCGGCCGCCGCTCACGCGCGAGCAGATCAAGGTCAATGCGGAAACGTACTACGCGCAGGCCAGCCAGGTGCTGGATCCGTCGCGCACCGAGGTCCGCTACAACTCCGAGTGGTGCGACCCGCTCGGCACGCGCGGACTGATCCAGCTGGCCTCGCGCTACACCGTGGCGCGCATGATGGAGCGCGACGACTTCACCAAGCGCTTCAAGGGCGGCGTGCCCATCGCGGTGCACGAGTTCCTCTACCCGCTGCTGCAGGGCTACGACTCGGTGGTGCTCGAGGCCGACCTGGAACTTGGCGGCACCGATCAGAAGTTCAACCTGCTGGTGGGCCGGGAGCTGCAGAAGGAATACGGGCAGGAGCCGCAGTGCATCCTTACCATGCCGTTGCTGGAGGGCACGGACGGCGTCGAGAAGATGTCCAAGTCCAAGGGCAACTACATCGGGATCTCCGAGGCGCCAGCCGAGATGTTCGGCAAGCTCATGTCGATTTCCGACACGCTGATGTGGCGCTATTTCGAGCTGCTGTCGTTCCGCTCGCTCGAGGACATCGCGGCGCTGCGCGCAGAGATCGAGGGCGGGCGCAATCCGCGCGATGCCAAGGTGATGCTGGGCCAGGAGATCGTGGCCCGCTTCCATGGCCAGGCTGCGGCGCAACAGGCGCTGGCCGCATTCGAGGCGCGCTTTCGCGACGGCGCCCTGCCCGAGGACATGCCCGAGGTCAACGTGGCGGGGGCGCCCCTGGGCATCCTCAAGCTGCTGCGCGAGGCGGGGCTGGTGGCTTCGGCCTCCGAGGCGCAGCGCAATGTCGAGCAGGGCGGGGTGCGCGTCGACGGCGATCGCATCGAAGACAAATCGTTGCAATTGCCCGCCGGAACCTACGTCGTGCAAGTCGGCAAGCGCAAGTTCGCGCGTGTTAACTTGGCGGGGTAGGAAACGCCTACGGCATTACACCTAGGAGTCCGACATGAAACTCTCGAGCCTGTCTTTTTCCGATAACGACTCGATGCCCGAGCGCTATGCCTTCGGACGGATCGACCCGCAGTCCCACGTCGCGCTGGCCGATAATTGCAATCCGCATTTCGCCTGGGATGACGTGCCGGAGGGCACCAAGTCGTTCGCCCTGATCTGCCATGACCCCGACGTGCCGTCCAAGCCCGACGATGTCAACGTCGAGGGCCGCACGGTGCCTGCCAGCCTGCCGCGCGTGGATTTCTTCCATTGGGTGCTGATCGACCTCCCGCCCGCCCTGCGCGAGATCGACGAAGGCGCGTTCTCCAACGGCATCACCCCGCGCGGCAAGGGCGGTCCGCTGGCCCCCATGGAGGCGCGCCAGGGGCTGAACGACTACACCGGCTGGTTCGCCGCCGACCGCGACATGAACGGCCAGTATTTCGGCTACGACGGCCCCTGCCCGCCCTGGAACGACGAGCTGGTGCACCACTATGTCTTCACGCTGTATGCCCTGGATGTGGCCCAGCTGCCGGTCACCGGCAGCTTCACCGGCGCCGACGCCCTGAAGGCCATCCAGGGTCATGTGCTGGCCCAGGCGTCGCTCACGGGCACCTATACGCTGAATCCCGGCCTGGCGCCCAAGGAGATCGGGGCGCAGTCCAGCACCTGAACGGCATCGCGTGCCGGCTCCTGATGCAGCCCGCCTCCAGGCGGGCTGTCTTTTCATGAGCCCTGCTCATGCTGGCTTGAGCCGGGGGCCGGCCGGGGCGCCGCGGTAAACTACGGGTTTTCCGCGTGAACCGGCCGCCGCGCCACTTCCGCGCCTGCGCATCTCCCTTTCCGCTCCAGGAACCTCCATGTTCGACCGCAACCTCGACCTCGCCAAGGTGGATCCCGACCTCTGGGCCGCCATCCAGCAAGAAGAAACCCGCCAGGAACAGCACATCGAGCTGATCGCCTCCGAGAACTACGCCAGCCCGGCGGTGATGCAGGCCCAGGGCACGCAGCTCACCAACAAGTACGCCGAGGGCTACCCCGGCAAGCGGTACTACGGCGGTTGCGAGTACGTGGACGTGGTCGAGCAGCTGGCCATCGACCGCCTCAAGCAGATCTTCGGCGCCGAGGCCGCCAACGTGCAGCCGAACTCGGGTTCGCAGGCCAACCAGGGCGTCTACAACGCCGTGCTCAAGCCGGGCGACACCGTCCTGGGCATGAGCCTGGCGGAGGGCGGCCATCTCACGCATGGCGCCTCGGTGAACCAGTCGGGCAAGCTCTACAACTTCCTGCCCTACGGCCTCGACGAAAACGAAGTGCTGAACTACGCCCAGGTCGAGCAGCTCGCCCGGGAGCACAAGCCCAAGCTCATCGTGGCCGGGGCCTCCGCCTATGCGCTGCACATCGACTTCGAACGCATGGCGCGCATCGCCCGCGACAACGGCGCCCTGTTCATGGTGGACATCGCCCACTATGCCGGGCTGGTGGCCGGGGGCGCCTATCCCAATCCGGTGCCGCACGCCGACTTCGTCACCTCCACCACGCACAAGTCGCTGCGCGGCCCGCGCGGCGGCGTGATCATGATGAAGGCGGAATTCGAGAAGGCCGTCAATTCGGCCATCTTCCCCGGCATCCAGGGCGGCCCGCTGATGCACGTGATCGCCGCCAAGGCGGTGGCCTTCAAGGAAGCGCTGTCGCCCGAATTCAAGGACTACGCGCAGCAGGTCGTGAAGAACGCGAAGGTGCTGGCCGACACGCTGGTCAAGCGGGGCCTGCGCATCGTCTCCGGCAAGACCGAAAGCCACGTCATGCTGGTGGACCTGCGCCCGAAGGGCATCACGGGCAAGGAAGCCGAGTCGGTGCTGGGCCAGGCGCACATCACGGTGAACAAGAACGCCATCCCCAACGATCCGGAGAAGCCCTTCGTCACCAGCGGCGTGCGTCTGGGCACGCCGGCCATGACCACCCGCGGCTTCAAGGAAGCCGAGGCCGAGCTCACCGCCAACCTGATCGCCGACGTGCTCGACAATCCGCGCGACGAGGCCAACATCGCCGCGGTGCGTGCCCGCGTCAACGAGCTCACTGCGCGCCTGCCGGTCTACGGCGGCTGAATCGCGGCGGGCCGGTTGCAACTGGCCCGCCCGCTGCGCACCGGCCGTCATTACAATATTTCCGATCACAGGAACCGGGAGCGCGCATGAGATGCCCTTTCTGCGGCAACGCCGATACGCAGGTCGTGGATAGCCGCGTGTCCGAGGAGGGCGACACCATACGCCGCCGGCGGCGCTGCCTGGGTTGCGACAAGCGCTTCACCACCTACGAGCGGGTCGAGCTCACCATGCCGTCCGTGGTCAAGCGCGACGGCAGCCGTTCCGAGTACGACGCGGGCAAGCTGCGCGGCAGCCTCGGCCTGGCGTTGCGCAAGCGGCCGGTCAGCACTTCCGAGGTCGACGCTGCCGTGGCGCGCATCGAGGAAAAACTCCTGGCCAGCGGCGCGCGCGAAGTGCCCAGCGAACAGATCGGCGAGCTCGTCATGGCCGAGCTCAAGCGGCTCGACAAGGTGGCCTACGTGCGCTTTGCCTCGGTCTACAAGAGCTTCGAGGACATCGGCGAGTTCGTGGAGGCCATCCGCGAGATGCAAGGCCCGCTGCCGCAGGGCAAGCTCAGGAAGGGGTAGGGCGCTGCCGGCGCACGGCGGGCCGGCACGCTCACGCGCCGCGCAGGCCGCCGGGCGTGCCGTCCTCATAGCGTTTCCACACGCGGCGCAGATGATGCCCCGAGCCGAAGCCGGCGCGTTCGGCCACGCGCTCCAGGTCCAGCCGGGTTTCCCGGATCAGTTCGCGCGCCAACGCCAGCCTGACCCGATACAGATATTCCATGGGGGTGCACCCCGCGTGTTCCGAGAACAGCCGGCTGAGGTGGCGCGGCCCGGTGTGGGCCGCGCGCGCCAGGTCGGCCACCGACCAGGGCGCCGCGGGATCGCGCAGGATCGCGTCCTGGACGCGGTGCACCCCGGGATGCAGGTGGTTGCGGTGCGCCAGCCATGGCGACAGGGCCGGATCCTGACCGACGCGCCGCAGGTACACCACCATGTCGCGTGCCACGTCGCCCGCGACGCGCGGGCCGCAGTCCTGGGCCACGAGGTGCAGCGCGAGATCTATGCCGGCGGTGATGCCGGCGCTGGTGAGCATGGGCCCGTCCTCGACGAAGATGCGATTGTCGAGCACCCGAGCACCCGGTTCCGCCCGGCGCAGGGCGTCGAGGCAGGCGTGGTGGCTGGTGCACTCGCGCCCGCGCAGCAGGCCCGCGGCGGCCGTCACCAGGGCGCCGGCGCACACCGACATCACGCGGAATCCGTCCTGCGGCTGGCGCTGCGCCAGCCATCGCACGATCGCCCGCGTGGCGGGCGCCGACCAGTCGGGCGCCGCGCCCACCTGGCCCGCCACTACCACCAGCGCATCCGGAGGCAGTTGCGCCGGCAGCGCCTGCAGCCGGTTCAGGTAGAGCCCCGACAGTCCGCTCTCGACCTCGGCTTCGGGGCCGCAATAGTGCAGTGCGTAGCTGCCCGGCACGCATTTGTTGGCCGAACGGAAAGCCTCGGCCGGGCCTGCCAGGTCCAGCAGCACGATGCCGTGCGTGACGAGGAAATAGACGGGTGTCATGTGGCCGGCAATCAGGCCGACGGCGCGTCGGCGGCGGACACCACGTCGGCGAAGCGCCCGTGCAGGACGAGCTCGGTGCGTTCGCGCAGCGCCTGCGGCGAATAATGGCGTCCGGAGCGGGAGCGCATGGCGAAGGTCAGGGTGGCGTCGAGCGCGTATCGTACCTGGAAGCCGGCATCCGAGGCATGCCGGGCGGTGGTCTCGCAGCATTGCTCGGTGCGTATGCCGCTCACGATCACGCGCCGTACCCCATGGCGCAGCAGCCAGTCGTGCAGGGTGCCGCCTTGTGCGTCGCGGGCATAGAGCGCGGAATGCACCGATTTGTGGAACACGGCATCGGGCGCGACGGCCAGGCCTTCCAGGGTGCGCACGTGGCCCGACGCCAGCGAGAACGGGTCGGCGGGATCGCCGCTGTCTGCGTGGAAGACCTGCAGCACGAGAATGCCGCGGCTCGCGCAGGCATCCACCAGCCCCTGCTGGGCGGCCAGGAAGGCGGGGAGTTCGGCGGGATCCCAGTACGGACGGTGGCGGAAGGATTCCTGTACGTCGATCACGAGCAAGGCCTGGTTCATGGAGCGGGCTCCTGGGAAGTGGGAGGAAGCGCCATTCTGGGCTGTCCGCGCGGCGCCGGCGAGCCAGGCGCCGGACCTCCGGCGTACCGATACGGACATGCCGGCCGGTCGCGGCGGGCTGCGGCTGGACATACAATCGGAACCCTGATGAATGCCACCGTATCCGACGACCTTGCCTGGATGCAGCGCGCCCTGGCCCTGGCCCGTGGCGTGCTCTACAGCACCACGCCCAATCCCCGCGTGGGCTGCGTGATCGTGCGCGACGGCCGGGTGCTGGGCGAGGGCGCCACGCAGCCGCCCGGCGGACCGCATGCCGAGGTCTGTGCCTTGCGCGATGCGGCCGCGCGCGGCGTTCCGGTGGCTGGCGCCACCGTCTATGTCACGCTAGAACCGTGCAGCCATCATGGCCGCACGCCGCCCTGCGTGGACGCGCTGCTGGCGGCACGTCCTGCGCGCGTGGTGGTGGCCCTGAGGGATCCCAATCCGCGCGTCGACGGCGCCGGCATCAGGGCGCTGCGCGAGGCCGGCATCGCCGTCGAGGTCGGGCTGTGCGCCGACGAGGCCCTGGAGATCAACGCCGGCTTCGTGGCGCGCATGCGCCGCGGCACGCCCTGGACGTGGCTCAAGCTGGCCGCCTCGCTGGACGGCCGCAGTGCCCTGCACAACGGCATGTCGCAGTGGATCACCGGGCCCGAGGCGCGCGCCGACGGTCACCACTGGCGCGCCCGCAGCTGCGTGGTGCTCACCGGCATGGGCACCGTGCTGGCCGACGATCCGCAGCTCAACGTGCGCGAAGTGCGCACGCCGCGTCCGCCGCGCAAGGCCGTGGTCGATGGCGGTTTCGCCATTCCCGAGAGCGCCCGGCTGTTCGATGGCAGCGAGGTGCTGGTGTTCACCGCCCGCAGCGACCCGGCGAAAGCCGCGCGCCTGGCGCGCCGCAATGTGCGCACCGTCGTCATGCCGGGGCCCGAACCGCGCCGCGTGGACCTCGCCGGCATGATGCAATGGCTGGGCGAGAACGACGTCAACGAGGTGCACGTGGAGGCAGGCGCCGGCCTGTCCGGCGCCCTGCTGTCGGCCGACTGCGTCGACGAATTGCTGGTGTATCTCGCGCCGGTGCTGCTGGGCGATGCCGCGGGCATGGTGCGCATGCCCATGCTGGAGCACCTGGATGCGGCGCGGCGCTTCATCTTCGACGACGTGGCCCGCCTCGGGCCCGACGTCCGCCTGCGCGCACGGCTGGATGCGCGCTGGCAAGCCCTGCGCGACGGCCTGGCTGCCGATCCGCAGTGATTCGAACGAATTGAAACAGGAGCAAATCATGTTCACGGGTCTGGTCGCGGCCGTCGGCCGCATCGTCGAGGTCAAGCCGCTGGAAGAAGGCGCCCAGGCCGGGGTGCGGCTCGACGTCGAGGCCACTGCGCTGGGCCTGGACGACGTGCGCATCGGCGATTCGATCGCCATCCAGGGCGCCTGCATGACAGTGGTTTCGCTGCCTGCGCCGGGCCATTTCGAAGTCGACGTCTCGCAGGAAAGCCTGGCCCGCACCGTGGGGCTGGATCGCCCGGGCGAGGTGAATCTCGAGAAATCCCTGCGCGTAGGCGATGCCATCGGCGGTCACCTGGTGTCCGGGCACGTGGACGGGCTGGGCGAAGTGCTGCGCTTCGCCCCGGTGGGCGAATCGCGCGAGCTGGCCCTGCGCGTGCCTGCCGCGCTGGGCCGCTATCTGGCGTACAAGGGGTCGGTGGCCATCAACGGCATCAGCCTCACGGTGAATCGCGTACATGACCATGCGGATGGCTGCGACATCAGCATCAACATCATCCCGCATACGCAATCGGTGACCACGCTGCGCAATATCCGCGTCGGCGACAAGGTCAACGTCGAGATCGACACCATCGCCCGCTACGTCGAACGCATGCTCGCCACGGCACCACGCTGACGACCTGCGATGCACTGTCTGCGTGCGCGATGCGCAGATGCGTGCATCGCCTGCACAGGGACGTGCATGTCATGACTTTTTTCCTGGGATTAGCACTCGCTGCATGCGGCTGCTGACAGGTATGCAAATGTCATGCTAGGTAAAAACCGACCCCAAATCCACACCGCATGGAACTTGTGCGGGAACATCGGGGCCTAATCAAAAACAGCCGCCGAGGGGCTTTCTATTGTGTGTGGTGAAACCGCCACGTCAAGATGATGGGGTCCGGAGAATCGCAATAATGTCTGGCACCGCTCTTGCTACAGGAACACAATGAACAACAGGCGACCTGTTTTTATCTTTGGCATCCGTAGGAGGGTTGGTCGTGCAAAGCATCCTCGAAGGCTTCAAGTCGCAGTACGCCAGAGACCAGGAGACGGAGCTCTCGCTTGAAGAGTATCTGGCCCTGGCCAAGCGGGACCCGATGGTCTACGCAAGCCCCGCCGAACGCATGTTGTCCGCGATCGGCGAACCCGAGCTGATCGACACACGCAACGATCCGCGCCTTTCGCGGTTGTTCTCGAACCGCGTCATCCGCCGTTATCCCGCTTTCCGCGAGTTCTACGGCATGGAAGACGTCATCGACCAGATCGTGGCGTTCTTCAAGCATGCCGCCCAGGGCCTCGAGGAACGCAAGCAGATCCTCTATCTGCTGGGGCCGGTCGGTGGCGGCAAGTCGTCCATCGCCGAGCGCCTCAAGGTGCTGATGGAAGCCCATCCCATCTACGCCCTCAAGGGCTCGCCGGTCAACGAATCTCCGCTCGGGCTCTTCAACCCCGACCGCTTCGGCGAGCAGCTCGAGGCCGAATACGGCATACCCAAGCGCTACCTGCACGGCATCATGTCGCCCTGGGCAGTGAAGCGGCTGCGCGAGTTCGACGGCGACATCTCCCAGTTCCGCGTCGTGCGCCTCAACCCCTCGGTGCTGCGCCAGGTGGCCATCGCCAAGACCGAGCCCGGTGACGAGAACAACCAGGACATCTCCTCGCTGGTGGGCAAGGTCGACATCCGCAAGCTCGACCGCTACTCGCAGGACGATCCCGACGCCTACAGCTACTCCGGCGGCCTGTGCCTGGCCAACCAGGGGCTGCTGGAGTTCGTCGAGATGTTCAAGGCGCCCATCAAGATGCTGCATCCGCTGCTCACGGCCACGCAGGAAGGCAACTTCAAGGGCACCGAGGGCTTCTCGGCCATTCCGTTCAACGGCATGATCCTGGCCCACTCCAACGAATCCGAGTGGCAGACCTTCCGCAACAACAAGCACAACGAGGCCTTCCTCGACCGCATCTACATCGTGAAGGTGCCGTACTGCCTGCAGGTGTCGGAAGAGGTGCGCATCTACGAGAAGCTGCTGCGCCACAGCTCGCTGGCCGAGGCGCCGTGCGCCCCGGGCACGCTCGACATGATGGCGCAGTTCTCGGTGCTCACGCGGCTGAAGGAGCCGGAGAATTCCAGCATCTATTCCAAGATGCGCGTCTACGACGGCGAATCCCTGAAAGACGTGGACCCCAAGGCCAAGGCCCTGCAGGAATACAAGGACTACGCCGGCACCGACGAGGGCATGACGGGCGTGTCCACCCGCTTCGCCTACAAGATATTGTCCAGCGTCTTCAATCACGACCAGACCGAGGTCGCGGCCAACCCCGTGCACCTGATGTACGTGCTCGAGCAGCGTATCGCCCGCGAAGACTTCCCCGAGGAAACGCGGCGCCGCTATCTCGAGTTCATCAAGGGCTACCTGGCGCCGCGCTATGCCGAGTTCATCGGCAAGGAGATCCAGACCGCCTACCTGGAGTCCTACTCCGAGTACGGGCAGAACATCTTCGACCGCTACGTCACTTTCGCCGACTGCTGGATCCAGGACGAGGAATTCCGCGATCCCGAAACCGGCGAGAGCTTCGACCGCAGCGCGCTGAACGATGAACTCGAGAAAATCGAGAAACCGGCGGGCATCGCCAACCCGAAGGACTTCCGCAACGAGATCGTCAACTTCGTACTGCGGGCGCGCGCCAACAACGCGGGCCGCAATCCCAACTGGACGAGTTACGAAAAGCTGCGCGAAGTCATCGAGAAGAAGATGTTCTCCAACACCGAGGACCTGCTCCCGGTGATTTCCTTCAACGCCAAGGCCTCGGCCGAAGACCGCTCCAAGCACCAGAGCTTCGTCGACAGAATGGTGGAGAAGGGTTACACCGAAAAACAGGTTCGGCTCCTGTGCGAGTGGTATCTTCGCGTAAGGAAGTCCTCCTGAGCGGGGTACATCAATGAATTCGCTCATCGACCGGCGCTTGAATGGCCGCAACAAGAGCGCTGTCAACCGCGAACGGTTCCTGCGCCGCTACAAGGAACAGATCCGCAAGGCGGTAGGCGACATGGTCCGGGAACGGTCCATCGAAGACATGGATCGCGGCGGGGAGATCAATCTGCCCGCACGCGACATCTCCGAACCGCGTTTCCGCTACGGCCCCGGAGGCGATCGCGAGATCGTCCATCCAGGCAACCGCGAGTTCGCCAAGGGCGATACCTTCGACCGTCCCTCTGGCGGGGAGGGCGAGGGCGGCGGCGGGGAGCCCGGGCAGGGCGAGTCGGTGGACCAGTTCACCTTCAGCCTCTCGCGCGCGGAATTCCTGGGCCTGTTCTTCGATGACCTCGAACTGCCGCACCTGATACGCACCCAGCTCGGCGACGTATCCCAGACCAAATGGCAGCGCGCCGGCTACACCACGTCCGGCTCGCCCAGCACGCTGAGCGTGAACCGCACGCTCAAGCAATCGCTGTCGCGCCGTGTGGCCCTCGGCATGAATGCGCGCCATGGCCTGGAGGACGCCCAGGCCAGGCTGGCCGAGGCCGAGGCGCGGTCGGCGCCGGCCGACGAGATCGCGGCCCTGCGTGCCGAAATCGAGGAATGGGAGACGCGCGTGGCGCGCGTGCCCTTCCTCGACGACCTGGACCTGCGCTATCGCCACCGCGTTGCCGTGCCGGTGCCCGTGGCGCGCGCCGTGATGTTCTGCCTGATGGACGTCTCGGGCTCGATGGACGAGCACAAGAAGGATCTCGCCAAGCGCTTCTTCACGCTGCTGTACCTGTTCCTGTCGCGCAAGTACGAACACGTCGACCTGATCTTCATCCGCCACACCGACAACGCGGAGGAAGTCGACGAACAGACGTTCTTCTACGATCCCAAGAGCGGCGGCACCATCGTGCTCTCGGCGCTGGAGCTCATGCGCGAGATCATGCTCGAGCGCTATCCGCCCTCTGCATGGAACGTCTACGCCGCGCAGGCCAGCGACGGCGACTCCTTCGGCGCCGATGCGGGCAAGAGTGCGCGTTTCCTGGCCGAGCACCTGCTGCCTGCCACGCGATACTTCGCCTACATCGAGGTGCCGGATTCCCCCGAGGCGCGCAAGAGCAGCCTGTGGGCCGAATACGAGCAGGAGTCTGCGCCGCATTTCGCCATGCGCCGCATCTGCGAACGCGGCGAAATCTATCCCGTGTTCCACGACCTGTTCAAGAAGGAGACGGCATGATCGGCCAGCGCCGCCTCCACCTGGATTCCCCTCGCGGGGCAAAGGGGGCAACATGAATGCCATCACGGGTTCCCGAGCCGAACTGGCGGCCCTGGGGCGGGCACGCCCCATCTCCGAAGGCTCGGAATGGACGTTCGAGCTGATCCAGCGCTATGACGAAGCCATTTCCGAAGTGGCGGGCGCCTACCGGCTGGACACCTATCCCAACCAGATCGAGATCATCACCTCCGAGCAGATGCTCGACGCCTACGCCTCGGCCGGCCTGCCCATCGGCTACCCGCACTGGTCGTACGGCAAGGAGTTCATCCGCAACGAGCAGTACTACCGCAAGGGCATGCAGGGCCTGGCCTACGAGATCGTCATCAATTCCAATCCCTGCATCTCCTACCTGATGGAGGAGAACTCCATGGCGATGCAGGCGCTGGTGATCGCGCATGCCTGCTATGGCCACAACTCCTTCTTCAAGAGCAACTACCTGTTCCGCCAGTGGACCGACGCCGACGGCGTGCTGGACTACCTGGTGTTCGCGCGCAAATACGTGATGGACTGCGAGGAGCGCTACGGCATCGAGGCGGTCGAGGCCATCCTGGATTCCTGCCATGCCCTGAGCCTGCATGGCGTGGACCGCTACAAGCGGCCAGCGCCCATGTCATACCGCGAGGAAGCCCGGCGCCAGGCCGAGCGCGAGGAACATGCGCGCCTGCAATACAACGACCTGTGGCGCACCGTGCCGCAACCGGAAAGCTCCCCTGCCGAGACGACACGCCGCAACGTGTTCCCGCCCGAGCCCGAGGAGAACCTGCTCTACTTCATCGAGAAGCATGCGCCCAAGCTCGAGCCCTGGCAGAAGGAACTGGTGCGCATCGTGCGCAAGATCGCCCAGTACTTCTACCCGCAGACCCAGACCAAGGTGATGAACGAGGGCTGGGCCACCTTCTGGCACTACACGCTGCTGAATCGCCTGCACCAGCAGGGCCGCGTCACCGATGGCTTCATGATGGAGTTCCTGCAGAGCCACACCAGCGTGGTCAGCCAGCGTGGATTCGACGAGCGCGGCTACGGCGGCATGAACCCGTATGCCCTGGGCTACGCCATGATGCAGGACATCCGCCGCATCTGCGAGAACCCCACGCCCGAAGACCGCCAGTGGTTCCCCGACATCGCCGGCTCCGAGTGGCTGAGCACGCTGGACTTCGCCATGCGCAACTTCAAGGACGAGTCCTTCATTGCGCAGTATCTGTCGCCGCGGCTGATCCGCGAATTCCACTTCTTCGCCATCGCCGACCATCAGGCCAACCCCAAGCTGGAGGTGGCGGCCATCCACGACGACGAAGGCTACCGCGACATCCGCCGCCTGCTCGCTGCCCAGTACAACCGCGACAACCATGTGCCCGACATCCAGGTCGTGCGCTACAACCGCGATTCCGACCGTTCGCTCGTGCTGCGCCACCAGCAGAACCGCGGCAGGCCGCTGGCCGCTGCCGAGGCCGAGCAGGTCATGAAGCACCTGGGCCGGCTGTGGGGGTTCCGCGTCAGGCTGGAAGAGACCTCGCCCGAGGGCACCGTGCTGTCGTATCGGCAGATCGACCCCTGAGTGCTCGGCCCTGGAGCTACGTCCCTATTTTGTCCGGCGAGATGCCGGAGCCGCCGCGTTCTGCTAGAATCGCGGATTCGCATTTCTTGCGATCCCGGACAGGTGGCCGAGCGGTTGAAGGCGCACGCCTGGAAAGCGTGTATACGTGAATAGCGTATCGGGGGTTCGAATCCCCCTCTGTCCGCCAGAGAATTCTCCCAGGCAGGTCCAGAAACTGAAAACCCCGTAGAAACCAGCATCTACGGGGTTTTTCTTTTCCGCTTCGCTTTAAGTGGCAGCCTGCCGCTCAGTTGGCCCGAGCTTGTTCGGCTGCGCGTCTGAACACGGTCCAGAAGTTGGCTCCCGGTTGCAGCTCGCACATCGCGATCGATGTCGTGATGGCTTTCTTTATTCCCTTTGCCAGCGTGACGCGGCTCTGGCCGCTGACCGACATCACCAACATTCCCGTGGCCAGATTGAATACAGTGCGAGAAGCGACGTCGACCTCCGGGAATACGGAGCGGGAGTAGGCCAGGTCGGTATTCAAATCGGCGCAGCTCTTTTGCTTCAGGTTGGCGGCTGTGTCCTTCCTGAACGTGACCGGCACCAGCAAGACCTGAGATGAAGACTGCGGCGGTGCCTTCAGTTCGCGGACCACAGACAGCGCGGCATCATCCAGGGCCTTCGAGCGCGACGTGGTTTCCACGGCAGCCTTGCCTACTGCGCCGTCAGGCTTGAACGTGGCGCGCACTATCGCCGTACCCTGGACGCCAGCCCTGCTCAGCGCCGGCGGATAGTGCGTGGGCCTGTCGGCCGTGATCACGATCTCCTGCGTTCTGGCCTGCGGGGCTGGAGGAGAAGGTTTCCCGGTTGCCTGTGCCTGCGCCGTCAAAGGCATGGTGGCGCTCAGCACGAAGGTCAGCACGGCAATGCGGGCATACATCTAACGTTCTCCATGGAAGACGGGGCGTGGCGGGAATCTAGCACAGCGTGTTACGGAATGCCTCTGCACGATGCGGCAGGCGGCACCAGGCGTGGACCGGGCTGGCGAACGACAAACCACCCCGACTCCACGGGATAAGGTGCGTTGGTGCGGGACAGAGGAGATAAACAAGCCCTATGGGCATGACGGGAATTATCAATTGGCCGTCAACAATGATAATTATTATCATTTGATCAATGCTGCTGCTGCCCGATGGAGCCTCTCATGTCCCGCATTCCCCCGATCCGCCCCGAAACCTCGCGCATGCTGCTCAAGACGGGCAGCTATTACGTGCTGCACATCATGGTGGCCGCAACGGTGGCCTATGCCGTAACGGGCAATCTGCTGGCCTCGCTCACGCTGAGCCTGCTCGAACCCACCGTCCAGGCATTCGCCTACTTCTTCCACGAAAAAGCCTGGGACCGCTTCGGCCGGCGCAAGCCGGCGCCCGTGCCGGCCGGGGATGCCCGGCAGTGTCCGGCGGGATTGGCCGCCTGCCCGCATGTCCCGCAGCAGGCGGGGTGACGAGCCGCGTCAGCGAGGCGGGTACGGGCAACGCGCTGTGAGCCAAGCAAGGTCCCACGGTTGCTGCACGCTAAGGGCCTCGCGGGGTTTTACGCATACACTAGCTGTCCTTCCCCGCCTGCGCGGCGTGCCGGCCACTGGCGCGGCACGCCGACCTCCATGAAAAAAACCGATCTCGAAAAGACCAAGGCCCTGAAACTGATGGGCAAGCTCAACGCGGCGATTCCGCCCGGGCGCTACGCCGGCGGTTCCGCCATGCCCGATCGCCGCGAACAGCGGCGGCTCGACCAGGCGGCCGGCCTGGTGCCGTTTCCCGTCAAGCTGCGCCAGCCGCTGGTGGATGCCCTGCGGGCGCGGGCCGAGGCGGATGGCGTGGGCGTGAATGAACTGGTCGACACGCTGCTTGCCGCCGCCCTGAAAGCGTAGCGTCATGCACATCTGGGTCGATGCCGATGCCTGTCCGGCGGTGATCAAGGACATCCTGTTCAGGGCGGCGCAGCGCTGGCAGCGCCCGCTGACGCTGGTGGCGAACCAGATGCTGCGTACGCCGCCATCGCCCTTGATACGGGCGGTGCAGGTGCCGCGCGGCTTCGATGTGGCCGACGACTATATCGTGGCGCACGCCGGCGCCGGCGACCTGGTCATCACCGGCGACATCCCGCTGGCGGCCCAGGTGCTGGAAAAGGGCGCCTGCGTGCTGAGCCCGCGGGGCGAGCGCTATACGGCGGACACCATACGAGAGCGCCTGTCGATGCGCGACATGATGGAAGAGCTGCGCAATGCAGGAGTCGATACCGGCGGCCCCGCGGCATTCAGCCAGGCCGACCGGCGTGCCTTTGGCAACGCGCTGGACGGCCTGATGGCCGCCCGGATGCGCGCGATCCGCCCGCCTGAGGGCGCTGGCTGATTGCAGCGTTCCGGCCCGCGGCGCCGCCGCGGGCCATTTTCATGCTCAGGCGGCCGCGGCCGTCAGGTCCTTTAGGGCGGCGTCGGGGGCGTTCTTCTTGACGGAGGCGATGCCGTTGTCCCGGGCGCTGGCGCTGGTGTACATCTCGCTGCGGCCGATGTCCTGGCCGTTGGTGGCGGTGAGGGTGAAATAGGGCGAGCCGTCGGCAGCCGTCTTGCGCTCGTAGCGCTCGTCCTGAGGGGAATTCTTGCGTACCGACTCGATGCCGGCCAGCGCGGAATCCTTGCTGGCGTAGCGCTGGCTGGTGAGGATGATCTCGTGGTTGCCCGCCTTCAGGTTGAAGAAGTACTTGTCTGCGCTGGACTTCAATTCGTAGTAGCCGCTCATGCGTATCTCCGGATGTTGTGATTCTCGGGAATCCTGACTGCGCGGTGTGCGCCGATGGCGCACGGCTCGATCGTAGCGGCTTTCCCGGCGGAGCACGAGGGGCGGCCGATTGCTGCGGTGCGGCGCGTTCAGTCGACGCGCGTGATGAAGTAAACCTTCTTCACGCGGGAGTCGACCTCCCAGTGCCCCTTGTAGCCTTCGGGCATGATGAATGGGTCTCCTGGCGCGAGATGGTGCACGGTGCCATCGGGATCGACGATGCGCGCTTCGCCTTCGAGGATGTAGCCGAATTCGATGTAGCCCGTGGTGTCGGAGCGGAACTTGCCGGCGGAGCTTTCCCAGACGCCCGACGACACGCGGCCGCCGATGGCCTCGAAGGCATTCCTGGTGCGGTATACGGTATTGCCCGAGATCGGGCGGCTGGGTGCGCCGGTCTCGGCGTCATCCATCGGGCCAGTGCTGAAGCGGACCAGGCGGGAAGCGTCGTGGGACAAGATCTACCTCGATGTGTATGCGCCGGCGGCGGGCGCCGCGGGCCGGAATGGGCGGTGTGCTGTCTGTGCGGCATGCGGGCCCGCCATCGTATCGTCCGGCGCCGGCGCGGGCAAGATCAGGCGGTATGGGCCTGGAGCGCGAGGCCGGGCGGCAGGTGGGCGCGGATCAGGCGGCCGGCGATGGTCTCTTCGGAGGGAACGTCGGGCAGGGTGTCGCCCGGCCCGAACCAGCGCGCGTCGGCGATCTCGTCCTGCTGCAGCCGCAGCTCGCCTCCGGCGTACTCGGCGGTGAAGGCGATCATGAGCGAGTGCGGGAAGGGCCAGGGCTGGCTGCCGAAATAGCGCAGGTCACGCACGCGCAGCCCGACTTCTTCCTCGACCTCGCGATGCACCGTCTGTTCTATGCTTTCCCCTGCCTCGACGAAGCCCGCCAGGGCCGTGTAGCGCGCGGTGGCGTAGCGCGCATGCCGCGCGAGCAGGATGTGGTCGCCGCGGCGCACCAGCACCATCATGGCAGGGGAAATGCGCGGGTAGGACGACAGCCCGCAGGACGGGCAGCGCAGGCACAGCTCGGTTTCGGCGTGCCGCATGGGTGTGCCGCAGGCGCCGCAATAGCGGTGCGTGCGCGCCCATTCGGCGATCTGGAAGGCGCGGCCGGCCAGTGCGCCGTGCTCGCCCAGCTCGCTCAGCAGCGTGCGGAGCTTGCGGAAAGTGTAGCCGGGCGGCGGTGCGACGCTGCGCTCGACGATGGCGGTGCGGCAATGGGGGTCGCGGTCGAACCACACGCGTTGCAGGGAGTCGGGCGACAGGCCCAGCTGCGCACAGGCGGCAGGGTCCGGGAGTTCCAGGCCGGATTCGGCCACCAGCAGTTCATCGGTGCGGAAAATGAATATCACCGTGCTACCTCGTGTTCGGCGTCCGGGCTCTTCGGGCCGGGGCTGGCCCGAAGCCGGACGTGGGCAAGCTTAACCCGCGCCGGTCGTCACGTGCCAACGCCGGACGCGCCACGGGCCCCCGCAGCGCGGGCCCGTGGCGTCATGGCGGCAGAGGCGCCCCTAGCGCACCGGCGCGGCCGGCGCGCCGGTTTCCTCGCGCACCTTGGCGACCTGTTCGGCGCTGACTGCCGGGGCCTTGTTGCCCCAGCTGCTGCGCACGAAGCTCACCACGTCAGCGACTTCCGCATCGGTGAGGCGTTCGGCGAAGCCCGGCATGCCGTAGTGCGTGGGCGCGGCCTGGGTCCAGGGCATCTCGCCGCCCTTGAGCACGATGTGGATGAGCGACGTGGGGTCGGCGGTATTGACCGTGCTGCTCAACGCCAGCTTGGGGAAGGTTTCTTCCCAGCCCTTGCCGTCGCTGCGGTGGCAGGCGGCGCAGTTGTTGAGGTAGGTCATGGCGCCCCGCGCGTCGGCCTTGCCGCTGCGCAGCGCCTGGGCGGTGGACGCGTCATATGTCAGCGCGGCCGACTGCGACGGGTTCACGGGCGACAGGGTCTTGAGGTAGGCCGCGATGGCGTTCAGGTCGGCGTCGGACAGGTGCTGCGTGCTGTCCTGCACCACCTGCGCCATGCCGCCGAACGCCGCCGAATGGCCGTTGCGCCCGCCCTTGAGGAAGGCCACGATGTCTTCCTGGCTCCAGCTGCCCAGGCCGTCGTGCATGTCGCCACGCAGGTTCTTGGCCAGCCAGCCCTCGATCACGCCGCCCGACAGGAACTCGGTGCCGTCGGCGTCGCTGAGCGCCTTTTCCTGCAGCGCGAAGCCGCGCGGCGTATGGCAGGTGCTGCAATGGCCCAGGCCCTCGACCAGGTAACGGCCCCGCAGCACGGCGTCTGCACTGTCCGCGGCAGGCGCCTCGGCGTCGACCACGTCGGGAGCGAACAGCATGCGCCAGATGCCCAGCGGCCAGCGCATCGACAGCGGCCACGGGATGTCGGTGTCGCGGTTGGCCTGCTCGACGGGCTCGACCCCGTGCATGAAGTAGGCATACAGCGCACGGACGTCGGCGGGGCTGACGTTGGCGTACGAGGTGTAGGGCATGGCCGGATACAGCGAGCGGCCGTCCTTGGCCACGCCGTGGCGCACGGCGCGGTCGAAGTCCTCGAGCGTGTACTCTCCGATGCCGGTTTTCTTGTCGGGCGTGATGTTGGTGGAGTAGATCGTGCCCAGCGGCGACTCCAGGCCCAGGCCGCCGGCGAACGGCTTGCCGTCCTTGGCGGTGTGGCAGGCGACGCAGTCGCCCGCGCGGGCCAGGTACTCGCCCTGGCGGATCAGCTGTGCGTCGTCGTCGGCGGCCGCCGCGCAGGCGGACCAGGCTGCCAGGGCGAACAGGGGCGCGGCGAGATGGGATTTCTTCATCGTCGTCGCCTCCTCAAGCCTGCACCAGAGGACCAGGGTCCTTCAGGTATTGCGTGCGGATGTGGTGCGCCGCCCAATAGGCCAGGGCGCCGACCAGACCGGTGGGGTTGTAGCCCATGTTCTGCGGGAAGGCGCAGGCGCCCATGACGAACACGTTGGATACGTCCCAGCTCTGCAGGTACTTGTTGACCACGCTGTTGTCCGGGCGCGTGCCCATGATGGCGCCGCCGGTGTTGTGCGTGCTCTGGTAGACCCGGGTGTCGTAGTGCGAACCCTTCTTGCGCACGGCCAGCCAGTGCTTCTCGGGCTTCATGGCCTTGGCGACTTCCTCCATGCGGGAGCCGATGTAGCTGATCATGTCGAATTCGTTGTCGTGCCAGTCGAAGGTCATGCGCAGCAGGGGCTGGCCGTATGCGTCCTTGTAAGTGGGGTCGAGCGACAGATAGGCGTCGCGATACGACATCACCGAGCCCGACATGCCGATGCTCATGTGGCGCTGGTAGAGATCCTGCACGCTGGCTTTCCACTCCGAGCCCCAGCTGGGCACGCCCGGCCCCGCGACCGTCTGCCGGATCGGCCGGCCGCCGTAGCGCACGTGACGGACGGAGGCGCCGCCGATGAAGCCCAGCGGGCCGTGGTCGAACTGGTCGCCGTTGAGGTCGTCCATGCCGACGCCGCCGGCGCCCGTGCCGATGAAGGGATTGAGCTGCGTGCCCTTGGGCAGCAGTACGTTGACAGCGCCGTTCATCTGATAGGCGTAGTTCTTGCCCACGGTGCCTTCGCCGGTGACCGGGTCGTACGGCTTGCCGATGCCCGAGAGCAGCAGCAGGCGCACGTTGTGCATCTGGTAGGCCGTCAGGATGACCAGGTCGGCAGGCTGTTCCACCTCGCGGCCCTGCGCGTCGATGTACAGCACGCCGGTGGCCTTCTTGCCGGTGGAGTCGAGGTTGACCTTGATCACGTGCGAGTGCGTGCGCAGCTCGAAGTTGGGCTTCTTGAGCAGCACCGGCAGGATGGTGGTCTGCGGCGAGGCCTTGGAGTACATGTAGCACCCGTAGTTCTCGCAGAAACCGCAGAAATTACAGGGGCCGAGGCGCACGCCGTACGGGTTGGTGTAGGGCTGCGATGCGTTGTCGGCCGGCGCCGGGTAGGGATTGAAGCCCACTTCGCGGGCTGCCTTCTCGAAAAGCTGCGCGCCGTAGCTGTTCTTCAGCGGCGGCAGCGGGAATTCCTTGCTGCGCCGGCCTTCGAGAGGATTACCGCCTTCGACGATCTTGCCGTCGATGTTGCCGGCCTTGCCCGAAGTGCCGCACACGTATTCGAACTGCGTGTAGTACGGTTCCAGTTCGTCGTAGGTGACGCCGAAATCCTGGATCGTCATGTCCTCGGGGATGAACTTCTTGCCGTAGCGCTCTTCATAGCGCGTGCGCAGTTCCAGCTCCTCGGGCAGGTTGCGGTAATGCATGCCGTTCCAGTGGAAGCCGGCACCGCCAACGCCCGTGCCCAGCAGGAAGGATCCATGCTGGCGGTACGGGACGGCCACGTCGTTGATGCCGTGGCGGATCGTCACGGTTTCCTTCGACAGGTCCTGGTACAGCTTGCCGCGCACCGAGTAGGTGAGCTCGTCGATAACTTTCGGGTATTGCGCGTCGGTGGGCGTGTCGCGCATTTCACCGCGTTCCAGCGCCAGTACGTTCAGCCCCGCGTCGGTGAGCTCCTGGCCCAGGATTGCGCCGGTCCAGCCGAAGCCGACCAGCACCACATCAACTTTGTCTTTCTTGATTGCCATGGTTCAGGCCTTTTCTCCGGAGATGGACACGGGCCCGTAGGGGTACTTGACGTTCGGCTGGTCGATCCAGTCGAGGAAGTCGGCGCGCGCGCCGGGGAAGCCGACCATCTTCCAGCCGACCATGCCCTTGTTGCCGCCGTGGATGGGGTCGGCGAAAAAGCCCTCCTTGGTGTTGGACAGCAGATGGCTGAAGAACGTCTTGGCGGGCACGGTCTCGAAATGGATCTTGCCCGCCTCGAGGTCCTTGAGCACCTGCGCCTGCACGTCCCTGGGCAGCTCGGCATAGGCCTTGCCGTGCTGCTGCCTGCACCATGCATCACAGGCGGCTATGCCGTGCCGGTAGATGTCGCGCGGGGTCTGGTTGGTCTGGTAGCCCATCTCGGGAATGGAATCGGGATGGAACGGACCCTGCATGTACCACAGCTTGCCGTGGCCGTATGGCGTTTCCATCTGCCGGTCGATGAATTCCGGCACTCCGGCGGCGATGGCGCCCGGGCCGTACTGGTCTTCGGGTATCAGGTGGTCCACCGCGGCCTTGATGAAGGTCCATTCTGCCTCGGTGAAATAGGTGGGTTCGTATGGCTGGGCCGCGGGGGCGGCGGCGGCATCGCTGCAGCCTGTCTGGAGCGCGCCGGCGCCTGCGGCCAGCGTGGAGACGGGCACGACGGCGACCATCTGTTGTAGAAAGCGTCGTCTGGGCTCGCGTTCTTCGGTCATGTGCTCTCCTGCGTAAAATAAGCGCCGGCGGACTCTACACGAGGTCCCCCTACATAATCCTGACAATACTTACAGGCGTTTGCCCCAGGGCGTTCTGCCATGCGCTGGCGCGCTCGCGCGCCCATATCGGGCTTATATTTCGGCATTTGTGCAAAGGGGGGGGACATGTCCGAATTCATCCGCACACTCAACGGCTATGTCTGGAGTTCCGCGCTCATCTACCTGTGCCTGGGCGTGGGCCTGTATTTTTCGCTGCGCACGCGTTTCATGCAGGTGCGCAGCATCGGCGAGATGGTCCGGCTCATGTTCAGGGGCCAGAAGTCCGATGCCGGCGTCTCGTCGTTCCAGGCGCTGGCCATGTCGCTGTCGGGGCGCGTGGGCACCGGCAATATCGCGGGCGTGGCCACCGCCATCATGTTCGGCGGTCCGGGCGCGGTGTTCTGGATGTGGGTCATGGCCTTCCTGGGCGCCGCCACGTCATACGTCGAATGTACGCTCGGCCAGCTCTACAAGGAGGTGGACGACAACGGCCAGTATCGCGGCGGCCCGGCCTATTACATCGAGAAGGCGATGGGGCAGAGGTGGTATGCCTGGATCTTCGCCCTGGCCACTGCCGTTGCCATGGGCCTGCTGCTGCCGGGCGTGCAGGCCAACAGCATTGCTTCGGGCATGAGCAATGCCTGGGGCATCGCGCCTACGGTCAGCGCCGCCGTGGTGGTGGTCCTGCTGGGTTTCATCATCTTCGGCGGGGTGCGCCGCATTGCGGCATTCGCCGAGATCGTGGTGCCCTTCATGGCGCTGGGCTACATTCTGGTGGCCCTCGTGATCGTGCTGCTGAACATCGGCCAGGTGCCGGCCATGGTGGCCCTGATCGTCAAGAGCGCGATGGGCCTGGAGGCCGGTTTCGGCGCGGTGCTGGGCCTGGCCGTGGAATGGGGGGTCAAGCGCGGGGTGTATTCCAACGAGGCCGGCCAGGGCACGGGCCCGCACGCCGCTGCCGCGGCCGAGGTGTCGCATCCCGCCAAGCAAGGGTATGTGCAGGCTTTCGCGGTGTACGTGGACACGCTGCTGGTGTGCTCGGCCACGGCATTCATGATGCTGTCGACCGGCATGTACAACGTGCAGGGACCCGACGGCGCGATGCTGGTGAACTCGCTGCAGGGCGTGGAGGCCGGCCCGGGCTTCACCCAGGCCGCCGTCGAGAGCGTGCTGCCGGGCTTCGGCGCATCGTTCGTGGCGGTGGCGCTGGCCTTCTTCGCCTTCACCACCATCGTGGCCTACTACTACATCGCCGAGACCAACATCGCCTACATCAACCGCAAGGTGCACCGGCCGTGGCTCACGATGTTGCTGAAGCTGGTGATCCTGGTTTCCGTGACCTACGGCTCCGTGCGCAGCGCCGGGGCCGCCTGGGATCTCGGCGACCTCGGCGTAGGGGTGATGGCCTGGCTCAACATCATCGCCATCCTGATCGTGCAGAAGCCCGCGTTGCTGTGCCTCAAGGATTATGAGGCGCAGAAGCGCGCCGGCAAGGATCCGGTGTTCGACCCGGATGCCCTGGGCATACGCAACGCCGACTGGTGGCGCGGCGCGAAGTCGCGGGCGAAGTCTACGCAGCCCGAGTGATCGCGGGTCAGTCGGGCCGGCGCATCTGGAAGCGCGCCTCCGGCGTGATGGCGAAATAGTCGGCGGGGCCTCCGCCGCGCACGATGGGGTGGGCCGCGCCGGTATCGTAGATGCCGTCCTTGAGCAGCGCGGTGCGGATATGTACGCCCACCACTTCCCCCAGCACCAGCCAGCTGCCCGTCGGGGTGCCGTCGGCACCCTGCAGGGCGATCAGCTGGCTGACCCGGCATTCGAACGATACGGGGCTCTCCGCCACGCGCGCAGGCCGTACCAGGCGCGAAGGCACGGGCGTCAGGCCGGCCAGTTCGAATTCGTCCACCTCGGGCGGCACCGTGGCGGACGTGGCATTCATGGCCGTGGCCAGCTCGCGCGTTGCCAGGTTCCAGCAGAATTCGCCGGTGGCTTCCACGTTGCGCACGCTGTCCTTGTAGCCCGTGCTGGAGAAGCCGATGATGGGCGGCGTGTAATTGAAGGCGTTGAAGAAACTGTAGGGCGCAAGGTTGCGCGCGCCGGCGGCATCGCAGGTGGATATCCAGCCTATGGGGCGGGGCGCGATGATGGCATTGAGCGGGTTGTGGGGCAGCCCATGGCCCAGGGCGGGCTCGTAGAAGTAGATGTCGTCAGGCATGGCGGATGGCGGTTGGACGCGGGCCTTCATTGTGCGCCAGATCGCCGTGCGCTGCCGACCCCCGGACTGGGGCAGGCCTGCGGGGCGCCGTCAGCGCCGCCGGGCGCCGGGATGCGAAGTGTCCAGCACGTCGTCTTCCGGGGTGATCACGCCCGGTTCGCCAGGCTCGGTGATGTTCCGGCGGTCGCGCGGCATGCCGGCCACCGTCTCGGGCACGTCGGGCATGGGCAGGATCTCGGTGCCGGCCGGCGTCTGTGCGTCGGTGTGCTGCGCTTCGTCCTGGCGGCGGCCGCCGTTGTCCTGCGCTTCGTGTCGGGGCTTGGTCATGGCTGTCTCCGTGATGTGCCGCGCGAGGCGGCGTGGAACACCTCTACATGGTAGGCCCGGCACGCAGGCCCCGGGGTGTCGGGCTGTGTCGTTTGCAAGGGGCTGTTGCCCTGATGCCGCTGCGGCGCATCCGCTGCTCCTATAATGGCGCACACCCTGGCGCACCTCCTGGCGCAGGGGGGTGCATACCCTTGATCGACGCCGCCATCGACCGCTCCCTGACCGCAGAACTGGTTGCCGTGCTGGTTGCCGTGACCCACGGCGAGCCCCGCGTGCTCACGACCGGCGAGGCCAACGCCTTGCCCGCGGGCCCCTTCGAAGTGGCGCATCGCTCCCTGCAGGCCGGATTGCGGGCATGGGTGGAGGCGCAGACGCACCATCCGCTGGGTTACGTCGAACAGCTCTATACCTTTGCCGACAGCGACCGTTTCGAAGACGCCGCCAAGCGGGTGATCTCGGTGAGCTACCTGGGCCTCACCCGCGAGGCCGGCGAGGCCGCCCACGGGGCGTGGCAGCCGTGGTACCGCTACTTCCCGTGGGAAGACCACCGCGGCGGCACGCCCGCGGTGCTGGACAGCCTGATCGTGCCGCGGTTGCGCGACTGGGCAGGGCAGGGGCAGGACGCGGCAGCCTCCGCGGTGCGGCGCCAGCGGGTGGAGCTCACCTTCGGCCTGGACGGCGCGCCCTGGAACGAGGACATGGTGCTGCAGCGCTACGAGCTGCTCTACGAGGCCGGGCTGGTGCCCGAGGCGGTGCGCCGCCGCGCTGCGCCGCCGGCCGGGCCGCTGGCGCCGGGCCTGCCCATGCGGCATGATCACCGCCGCATCCTGGCAACCGGCATCGCCCGGCTGCGCGCCAAGATCAAGTACCGGCCCGTGGTGTTCGAATTGATGCCGGCCGAATTCACCTTGTTGCAATTGCAGCATACGGTCGAGGCGCTCGCGGGCCGCGGCCTGCACAAGCAGAATTTCCGCAGGCTGGTGGAGCAGCAGGCGCTGGTGGAGGAAACCGGCGCCATGTCGGCAGGCGCCGCCGGCCGGCCCGCCAAACTGTTCCGCTTCCGCGGCGACGTGCTGCGCGAACGCGCCATCGCCGGCAGCAAGCTGCCGCTGGCCCGCCAAGCCTGATTTCCCGTCCAAGGAACCTCATATGGAAGCATCGGCAAGCTGGTTGACCTGGGCGCTGCTGTCCGCCGTCTTCGCCGCCTTGACGGCCATATTCGGCAAGCTGGGCGTGCAGGGCGTGGACGCCGATCTCGCCACCCTGATCCGCACTTTCATCATCCTGTTCGTACTGGGCCTGTTCGTGGCGGCCACGGGCAAGTGGCGCAATCCCGGCGACCTGGCGCCGCGCACCTGGATGTTCCTCACGCTGTCGGCCCTCGCCACCGGGGCGTCCTGGGTGTGCTACTACCGGGCGCTGCAGGTGGGCGACGCGTCCAAGGTCGCGCCGGTGGACAAGTTCAGCCTCGTGCTGGTGGCCCTGTTCGCCGTGATGTTCCTGGGAGAACGGCCGGCGCTGAAGGATTGGGCCGGCATCGCGATGGTGGCGGGCGGCGTGCTGCTGCTGGCCATCCGGCGCTGAGATGCCGCCTGGATGCTTGACGGCAAAATATACTCAGGTATAGCATAAGGTGTCCCCCGAGCGCGGGGCCCCTTTTTTACCCATTAAATACTCATAATGAGCACAATAACCGAAACCCATCCACACCGGCCGGTCCCCCCTCTGCCGCGCGTCATGCTCGAACCCCTGGTGCGCGGCGCATTGCTGGAGGACCTGGGGCGTGCAGGAGACCTGACCACCGATGCCATCGTGCCCCCAGAGACCCGCGCCACGGCGCGGCTGGTGGCGCGCCAGGCCGGCATGCTGGCCGGCATGGATCTGGCCCGCCTGGCATTCCGGCTGGTGGACCCGGACATCGCCGTGGAGGCCCGCCTGGATGATGGCGCCCGCCTCGAACCCGGCAGCGAGATCGCCGTATTGCGGGGATCCGCGCGCGCGCTGCTCACGGCCGAGCGCACCGCGCTGAACTTCCTGGGACACCTGAGCGGCGTGGCCAGCGCAACGGCCTCTATCGCGGACGCGATCCGCCATACGCACACCCGGGTGACGTGCACGCGCAAGACTTTGCCCGGGCTGCGTGTGGTGCAGAAGTATGCGGTGCGGGTCGGGGGCGGAAGCAACCACCGCTACGGGCTGGACGATGCCGTGCTGATCAAGGACAACCACATCGCGCTCGCCGGCGGGGTGGCGCGCGCCGTCGAGCTGGCCCGCGCCGGCGTGGGCCACATGGTGAAGATCGAGCTGGAAGTCGACACCCTGGCCCAGCTCGACGAAGCGCTGGCGCTGGGCGTGGACGTGGTGCTGCTCGACAACATGGACCTGGAAACCCTGCGCGCCGCGGTACGCAAGGTCGACGGGCGCGCCATCACCGAGGCTTCCGGCCGCATCACTCCCGAAACCGCGCCGCGGGTCGCGGAAACGGGCGTGGACCTGATGGCCGTAGGCTGGCTCACCCACAGCGCCCGGGTGCTGGACATCGGCCTGGATACCTGAGAGGGCGCCGGGCCGCCCGGCGCGGCAGCCCGCCTGGCGTTCCACCAGACGGCGCCCGTCGACGCGGGCGCCGCGGAGACCTGCATCCATGAACTACGCGAACTTCTTCCGGTCTGCGGTGGCGGCACTGGCGCTGGCCACGGCGTGCAGCACGGCGCCGGCCCAGGCCTATCCGGACCGTCCCATCACCATCGTGGTCACCTTTCCGCCCGGCGGCGGCACCGACCTGCTGGCGCGCAAACTGGGCGCGGCATTGCAGGCGCGGCTGGGCCGGCCTGTCGTGGTGGAGAACCGGCCGGGGGCCAGCGGCAACATCGGCGCGCGCTTCGTGGCGCGTGCCGCGCCCGATGGCCATACCCTGCTGATGGTCAACAGCTCCTTCGCCATCAATCCCGGCGTGTTCCGCCAGCTCGAGTTTTCGCCGCGCAAGGATTTCGTCGCGGTGGCCAACGTGGCCTATGTCCCGTCAGTGATCGCGGTGCCGGCCGGCTCTCCCCTGGCCACCCTGGCCGATGCGCTGTTGCGCGCTGCGGATCCGCAACAGCCGCTGCCCTACGCTTCGTGCGGCAACGGCACGCCGCAACATCTGGCTGGTGAAATGCTGCACGGCATGACCGGCGCGGCGCTGCAACACGTGCCTTATCGGGGCTGCGGGCCGGCGCTGAACGACCTGCTGGCCGGCCAGGTGCCCCTCGGCATCGTCACGGCTTCCAGTGCGGCACCTTTCCTGTCGGAAGGAAGGCTGCGGGCCCTGGCCGTGACGTCGCCGGGCCGCGCGGCATCGTGGCCGGGCGTTCCCACGGTGGCCGAGCAGGGCGTGGCGGGCTACGAACTGGACCAATGGCACGGACTGCTGGCCCCGGCGGGCACGCCGCACCAGGTGGTGCGGCAGCTCAATGCAGAGATCGATGCCATCGTGGCGCAGCCCGCCATGCAGCAGGCCCTGCAGCAGCTGGGCTACACGCCTGCAGGCGGCGACGCGGATGATTTCCAGCGCCTGGTGCTGCGCGACATCGCGCGCTTCGGGGCCTTGACGGCGCGCATCGGCCTCCAGGTGGACTGACGCGATGCGTCGATGCCGGGCGGCGGACCGCCGCTCAGGCGGCCTGCGTCCGCACCTGGGCCTCGAGCTGCTGCCGGAGGTCCGGAGGCAGCTGCAGCTGGCGTGCCAGCTCTTCGAGGTAGGCGCGTTCCATGTAGCTTTCTTCGTCGACCATCATCAGGCTGGCCAGGTACATCTCTGCCGCCATCTCGGGCGTGCGCGCCGCGCGGGCCACCGCGGCAGGGTCCACGGGCCGCGCGAGCTCGGCTTCCAGCCAGGCCCGGTCGCCAGCGTCGCCTGACAGGCGCGACAGCTCGGTCTCCAGCAGGCGACGCTCTTCGGGTCCGATGTGGCCGTCGGCCTTGGCGGCGCCTATCATGGCCACGAGCACCGCGTTGCTGTGCTGCTCGACTTCGGCAGGCGGAAGACGGTCGAGGGTACGAGGTTCGGCAGCCGGAGCCTGGCCTTGGCCCGAGGCGGCCTGCTTGCGCTGCCAGTCGCCGTAGGCGCGGTAGGCCAGGGCGCCCAGGGCGGCCATCCCGCCGTACAGCGCGACCTTGCCGCCGATCTTGCGGGCCTTCTTGCTGCCCATGAGCAGGCCGAGCGCGCCGGCCCCCAGGGCGCCGCCGCCCACCCCGCCCAGCCCGCCCAGGCCGGACAGCAGGGAACCGCCGCCCTCTGGCGAGCGGGCCGGCTGGCCGCGCGCCGCGGATACGTCGCGGACCAGGCTCTGGCCGGACTGCAGGAGTTGATCAAGCAATTGTCGTGCGCTCACGAGCTGTCTCCGTGTCATGTCGGATCCGGTGAGACAGTCGGCAGGCGGATTGGTTCAGCGGCCCGTAAGCCGGCCGGGGAATGCAGGCGTTCAGCCTTCCATGCCGGGCACGACCGTGGAGAAGCCTGCGTCGACGTGGGTGATCTCGCCCGTGACGCCGGCCGCCAGGTCCGAAAGGAGGAAGGCGGCCACGTTGCCGACGTCCTCGATGGTGACGTTGCGCCGCAGCGGGGCGTTGGCCTCGACGAACTTCAGGATGGAGGAGAAGTCCTTGATGCCGCTGGCGGCCAGCGTCTTGATCGGACCGGCGGAGATGCCGTTGGCCCGGATGCCGCGCGGACCGAGCGCCGTGGCGAGGTAGCGCACGCTGGCTTCGAGCGAGGCCTTGGCCAGGCCCATGGTGTTGTAGTTGGACACCACACGCTCTGCGCCCAGGTAGGTGAGCGTGAGCACCGAGGCGCTGCGGCCCTCCATCAGCGGCAGCGCCGCCTTGGCGAGCGCCGGGAAGCTGTATGCCGAGATGTCGTGGGCCACGCGGAACGCCTCGCGCGACAGCCCCTCGAGGAAGTCGCCGGCGATGGCTTCGCGCGGCGCGAAGCCTATCGAGTGCACCAGGCCATCCAGGCCGTCCCAGCGCTTGCCGAGCTCGGCGACGGCCGCGTCGATCTGGCTGTCCTCGGAGACGTCGCAGGGCAGCACGATGTCGCTGCCGAAGTCGGCGGCGAATTCAGTGATGCGGTCCTTGAAGCGGTCGCCCACGTACGTGAAGGCCAGTTCGGCGCCTTGCTGATGGCAGGCGCGGGCGATGCCGTATGCGATGGAGCGGTTGGAAAGCACCCCGGTGACCAGAATGCGCTTGCCGGCGAGAAAGCCCATGGGAAATCCTTTGTATGCCTTGCGGTACTGCCGCGATTTTAATGAATGACAGGGGCCGGGCCGGAGGCTAGCCCCGCGCGCCGGTGCCGGGGATGCGCAACACCCGGCCGACCGTCAGGCTGTTGCCCTTGAGGTTGTTCAGGGCACGCAGCGTATCGACGGAGGTGCCGTACTGGCGCGCCAGGCCGTAGAGGGTGTCGCCCGTGCGCACCCGGTGCGTGCGCACATTGGGGCGCGATCCGGTGCTGCGGGCCGCCGGGCTGCGCACGGCCGGTTTGCCGGCATTGCCCTCGAGGGGGCCGACCGGCGTGGACAGCGACGCGAGCTGGACGCCGCCGGCGGGCGCGTCGGCGGGGACGGGAATGAGCAGGCTCTGGCCCGAGGCCACCGTGCGGCGCCTGGGGATGTCGTTGATCTCGCGCAGCCGCGCCTCCGATACGCCGAAGCGCCGCGCAATGGACGCATAGCTCTCGCCGCGGCGGGGCTCATATACCGACCAGTGGCTGAGCCGGCCCTTGTAGCCCGCCAGGTTGGCGTTGAAGACCTCGACCCGGTCGGCCGGCAGCAGCAGCGTGGTGGACTGGCCGCCGCGGATCAGCGGACGGTTGTACGACGGGTTCAGGGCCTTGAATTCGTCCACCGGCATTTCGGCCAGCTTGGCGGCGACTTCCAGGTCGATGTCGCGGCTCTTGGCCACGACGGCGAAGTACGGCGTGTTCTCGACCGGCGGCAGCACCACGGCGTACTTGGCGGGGTTGGCGATGATGTTCTTGATGGCCTGCAGCTTGGGCACGTAGTTGCGCGTTTCGTCAGGCATGTCCAGCGACAGGTAGTCGGTGGGCAGCCCGGCTGCCTCGTTGCGGGCCATGGCGCGCTGCACCGAGCCTTCGCCCCAGTTGTACGAGGCGAGCGCCAGGTACCAGTCGCCCTGCATCTCGAACAGCTTCTCGAGGTAGTCGAGGGCGGCGTAGGTGGACGCGATCGGGTCGCGGCGCTCGTCGCGCCACCAGTCTTGCTGGAGATTGAAGTGCTGGCCCGTGGTGGGAATGAACTGCCAGAGGCCGGACGCCTGCGAGCGCGACAGGGCGGTGGGGTTGTAGGCGCTTTCGACGAAGGGCAGCAGGGCCAGCTCGGTGGGCAGGCCGCGGCGATTGATCTCGTCGACGATGAAATACAGGTACTTGCCCGCACGCTCCGCCATGCGTTGCACCGACTCGGGATGCGAGGCGTAGTAGTCGGTCCATTCCTGGGCAAGGTCGGTATGCAGGTTGGGGATGGCGAAACCGCGGCGGATGCGATCCCAGGCGTCGCGCGGCGGGTGGGTCAGGTCCACCGTGCGCGAGGTGTCTCGGGCGATGGGGCGGTCGGCGCGCAACGCGCCGGCGCCGTACTTCTGTCCGGCCTGTTCCGGTTTGTTGCCGGTGGCGGCGCAGCCGGCCAGCACGGCGAGCATCAGGGGGAGCAGGAGACGGTACAGGAGGATCATTGGCGGTTTACTTGAATTCGTTCTTCCATTCGCGCAGGACAGCAAAGGTATCGACCGGCGACGCAAGGGGCCGGCCTGCCCGGGCTGCTGCGGCCTGGGCGACTTCGACTTGGCGGGTACGCAGAAAAGGATTGATCCGCAGTTCCTGGCCGATGGTGGAAGGCAGGCTGGGCTCTTCTTTTTCGCGCAGTTGCCGGACCCGCTGCAGCGCCTGTTGCAGGGTGCGGTTGGCGGGTTCTACTGCCAGCGCCCAGCGCAGGTTGGCAAGCGTGTATTCGTGCGCACAGCAAACCAGCGTTTCGGGCGGCAAGGCCGCCAATTTTGCCAGAGAATCGGCCATCTGCGCAGGCGTGCCCTCGAAGAGGCGCCCGCAGCCGGCCATGAACAGCGTGTCGCCGCAGAACAGCACCTCTGGCGCAGCCGCGACGCGCCCATGATAAGCGATATGGCCCGCGGTGTGTCCGGGCACGTCGAGCACCTGCATGTCCAGGCCGAGTTCGGGCAGGGCGACGCGGTCGCCTTCGGCCAGGGGCACGTCGCAGCGGGGCAGGCGTTCGCCGGCGGGCCCGTACACGGTGGCGCCGGTTGCACGCACCAGCTCGTCGACGCCGCCGACATGGTCGGCATGGTGATGGGTGAGTAGAATGGCGCGCAGCGCAAGACCCCGCGCCTGCAGCAGGTCCTGTACGGGCCCGGCCTGCCCGGGATCCACGACGGCGGCCTGGCCACCGCATAGCACGGCCCATATGTAGTTGTCGGTGAATGCCGGCAGGGGCAGCAGGGCGGCCGGCGGCGTGTGGCTTTCCGTGGCAGGGGCGTGGCTGGGCATAATTTGATGAGGACCGAGCAAGTGGCAGAACAGACCCCGCCGATTGTAGAACTGGCCGAGTGGTTCCAGTCGGCGCCGGGACAATATGTCCTGGCCTGGGAGCATGCCCAGTTCGACGAGCTGGTGGCCGACGTGTTCGGCTTCCATGCCTGGCAGGTGGGCCTCTCCGAGCCGGACCTGCTGCGCGCCAACCGCATGCCGTTCAAGGCCTACGTGGGCACCCAGATGCCGGCCGAGGGGGCCTCGGCCCGCTGGCAGGGCTGCGTGCTTGCCCGGCCCGACGCGCTGCCGTTCGAATCCCAGACGGTGGACCTGCTGGTCCTGCCGCATGCTTTCGAGTGCGCGCCGGATCCGCATCGGGTCCTGCGGGAGGTCGAGCGCGTGCTGGTTCCCGAAGGGCGCGTGGTGATTTCCGGCTTCAATCCCTGGAGCCTCTGGGGCGCCCGCAACGCCATGCCGGGCATGGAGGCCTGGCTGCCCCTGCCGGTCTCGGCGCAGGTCTCGCCACTGCGCCTGAAGGACTGGCTCAAGCTCCTGTCGTTCGAGGTGGCGCCGGCGCGATTCGGCTGCTATGCGCCCGCGTGCCGTACCGACAAGTGGCTGCGCCGCTGGCGCTTCCTGGAAGCCCAGGGACGGCGCTGGTGGTCGGTGGGCGGCGCGGTATACGTGATTTCGGCGACCAAGCGCGTGGCCGGCATGCGGCTCATCGGGCCGGCCTGGAAGAAGAACCGCCGCCGCCGTGCGCGGGCAGCCTCGGTGGTGGTCAACCGCGGGGCCTGAGCGCCTCGCCTGCAACAAGGACATCATGCAAGAAGACGAAAACGCCGGCCAGCAGGTCGAAATGTGGACCGACGGCGCCTGCAAGGGCAATCCCGGGCCGGGCGGCTGGGGCGTGCTGATGCGCGCCGGCAGCCACGAGAAGACCCTGCACGGCGGCGAGGCCAGCACCACCAACAATCGCATGGAACTCATGGCGGTCATCCAGGGGCTGCGCGCGCTCAAGCGGCCCTGCTCGGTCGTCATCCATACCGATTCGCAGTACGTCATGAAAGGCATGACCGAGTGGCTTGCCAACTGGAAGCGGCGCGGCTGGGTCACGGCCGACAAGAAGCCGGTCAAGAACGTCGAGCTCTGGCAGGCGCTGGACGAGCAGGTGGGGCGCCACCAGGTGGCCTGGCGCTGGGTGCGCGGCCATGCCGGCGACCCCGGCAACGAACGTGCCGATGCGCTGGCCAACCAGGGCGTGGCGCAGATGCGCGGGGCTGGGCGCTGAGGCTGCGGGCGGCGCCGGCCTCCCCGGGCATACCCTAGTCTGCCCGACATGCCGTGGCCGGGGTGCAGGTGCTAAAGTCCGGGGGCTTCCCTGCGTGTCCGTCAGGGCCCCAGGCCCTGCTTTTCCGCCGCGCTGCGCCGCGGCGCAGCCGTTCCGTGTTTTTCATGCATGAATAAAGTCGTACTGCTGGTCGCGGTGGCGGCCGGAGTGGCCGCGGGCGCGGCCCTGGGTTTCTACCTGCCTCATCGGATGCCGGCTGGCGGCACCGCGCCGGCCGCGGCTGCGCCTGCGGCGCCGGCACCCGTGGCCGCGGTGCGCGTGGTCACCACCCGGGTCGAAACCGTGCCGTTCCCGCGCGGCATTTCTGCCGTGGGCAGCCTGCGTTCCGACGAATCGGTGATGCTGCGTCCGGAAGTCTCGGGCAGGATCAGCGAAATCGCCTTCCGCGAAGGGCAGCCCGTGGCGCGGGGCCAGGTGCTCGTGCGCCTGGACGATTCCGTGCCGCGCGCCGAGCTGGAGCAGGCGCGGGCCAACCTGGCGCTGGCCGAGACCCACTACCGCCGCGCCGTGGACCTGCAGGGACGCGGATTCGTCAGCCAGCAGGCCCGCGATGAAGCCGCCAGCCAGCTCAAGGTGCAGCGGGCGGCCGCCGCCCTGGCCCAGGCCCGGCTCGACAAGATGACCCTGCGCGCGCCGTTCGCCGGCGTGGTGGGCCTGCGCAACGTGTCGGTGGGCGATTACGTCAGCGAGGGCCAGGACCTCGCGCCGCTGGAGGCCATCGACCCGCTGAAGGCCGACTTCCGCGTGCCCGAGATGTACCTGGGCAAGCTGGCGGTGGGCCAGAAGCTCACGCTGCGCCTGGATGCGCTGCCCGGCGAAACCCGCACCGGCGAGGTCTACGCCGTCAGCCCGCTGGTCGATGCCGCAGGCCGGTCGGTGCTGCTGCGGGCCACGGTGGCCAATGCCGACGGTGCGCTGCGCCCCGGCATGTTTGCCCGCGTGCAGCTGTTTTTCAGCATGGAGCAGGCGCTGGTGGTGCCGGAGGCGGCGCTCGCGCCTTCGGGCCAGGCCCAGTACGTGTTCCGCGTCCAGGACGGCGTAGCCCGGCGCATCGAAGTCACGGTGGGCGAGCGGCGCGACGGCCGCGTCGAGCTGCTCACCGGCGTACAGGCCGGCGACGAGCTCGTGGTGGCGGGGCTGCAGCGTCTCACCGACGGCGCGCCCGTCGTCGTCGCCTCGGGCGCCTAGCACCCTACCAGGATCAGGCCATGGTCATCTCCGAGATCTGCATCCGGCGTCCCGTATTCGCTTCGGTACTCTCGCTGGTCGTGGTCCTGATCGGCCTGATCTCCTACTCGCGCCTGTCGGTGCGCGAGTATCCGCGGATCGACGAGCCCATCGTCTCGGTGGACACCACCTACAAGGGCGCTTCTCCCGAGGTGGTGGAGTCACAGGTCACCAAGCCGCTCGAAGACCAGCTCGCCGGCATCGAGGGCGTGGACGTGATGACCTCGCGCAGCCGTTCCGAGCGCAGCCTGATCAACATCCGTTTCGACCTTTCCCGCGATCCCGACGCCGCGGCAGCCGAAGTGCGCGACAAGGTCTCGCGCGCGCGGCGCTTCCTGCCCGACGAGATCGACGAACCGATCATCGGCAAGGTCGAGGCCGATTCCCAGCCCATCATCTATATTGCGGTCGAGTCCGGTTCCTACTCGGCCATCCAGACTTCCGACTACATCAACCGCTACGTCAAGACCCGCCTGTCGGTGCTGCCCGGCGCGGCCGAAGTGCGCGTTTTCGGCGAGCGCCTGCCGGCCATGCGCATCTATGTGGACCGCGACAAGCTGGCCGCCTACGGCCTGGCCGTCCAGGATGTCGAGGAGGCCCTGCGCAGCCAGAATGTCGAGATCCCGGCGGGGCGCATCGAATCGCGCGAGCGCGAGTTCACCGTGGTGTCGTCCACCGACCTGCAGACGCCGGCGCAGTTCGACAATGTCATCGTGGCCACCGTGAACGGCTATCCGGTGCGCCTGCGCGACGTGTCGCGGATCGAGGTCGGTGCGGCCAACGACCGGGTGCTGTCGCGCTTCAACGGCAGGCCGGCGATCAACATCGGCCTCACGCGCCAGTCGACCGCCAACCCGCTGGAACTGTCACAGGCGGTGCGGGCCGAGGTGGCGCGGCTGAACGAGAGCCTGCCCGCCGGCATGCGGCTCAACATCGCCTACGACACCTCGGTGTTCATCGAGGAATCCATCGGCTCGGTGTTCCATACCATCATCGAGGCCGTGGTGCTGGTGGTCCTGGTGATCTTCTTTTTCCTGCGCAGCCTGCGTGCCAGCATCATCCCCATCGTCACCATCCCGGTGTCGCTGGTGGGCGCCTGCGCGCTCATGTACCTGTTCGGGTTCTCCATCAATACGCTCACGCTGCTGGCCATGGTGCTGGCCATCGGCCTGGTGGTGGACGATGCCATCGTGGTGCTCGAGAACATCTACCGCCATGTCGAGGAGGGCGTGCCGAGGGTGCAGGCCGCCATCCAGGGCTCGCGCGAGATCGGCTTCGCCGTGGTGGCCATGACGCTGACGCTGGTCACCGTGTATGCGCCGCTGGCCTTCGCCACCGGCCGCACCGGCAGGCTGTTCGTGGAGTTTGCGCTGGCGCTGGCCGGCGCGGTGCTGGTCTCGGGTTTCGTGGCGCTCACGCTCACGCCCATGATGTGTTCCCGGCTGCTGCGCCACCAGGCCGGCCACGGCCGCTTCTACAACCTGATCGAGGGCTGGCTGGAGGCGCTGGGGCGCGGCTACCGCCGGGCCCTGAATGCCGCGCTGCAGGCGCGCTGGCTGGTGGTGGGGCTGGGCGCGCTGGTGGCCCTGGGCAGCGGCGTGCTGTTCTCCGTGGTCAAGAGCGAACTGGCGCCGGTCGAGGACCGCGGCGTCATCTTCGGCCTGGTGAGTTCCCCGGAAGGGGCCACGCTGAACTACACGCTCGACAGCATGCTGGAGATCGAGCGTTTCTACGCCGCCGTGCCCGAAGGCAACGTCTCGCAGGTCACGGTGGGCTTTCCCACGGTGTCCGACGGCACTGCCATCCTGCGCCTGAAGCCCTGGTCCGAACGCGAACGCACCCAGCAGGAAATCGCCCAGGCGCTGCAGCCGCAGTTCGCCTCGCTGCCGGGCGTGCGGGCTTTCCCCACCAATCCGCCTTCGCTCGGGCAGTCGGCCCGTTCCAAGCCGGTCGAGTTCATCATCATGAGCCAGTCCTCCTACCCCGAACTGGCCAAGCTGGTGGACGCCTTCATGGCGGCGCTGCGCGGCTATCCGGGCCTGCTCAATCTCGACACCGACCTGCGCCTGAATACGCCTGAACTGCGGGTGGAGGTGGACCGCGACAAGATCGCCGATGTGGGCACCGACGTGGACGTGGTGGGCCGGACGCTCGAGACCATGCTGGGCGGACGCCAGGTCACCCGCTACAAGGACGAGGGCGAGCAGTACGACGTTATCGTCCAGGTCACGCCGCGCGATCGCGCCAATCCGGCCGATATTTCCGGGATCTACGTGCGGGCGCGTGACGGCAGCATGGTGCAGCTCGACAACCTGCTCAAGGTGCGCGAGTCGGTGTCGCCGCAATCGCTCAACCACTTCAACCGCATGCGCGCCGTCAAGGTCGAGGCCGCGGTGGCGCCCGGCTATGCCCTGGGCGAGGTGCTGGCCCACATGACCGAGGTGGCGCGTCAGGTGCTGCCCAACACCGTGGTCACCGACCTGGACGGCCAGTCGCGCGAATTCCGGGACTCTTCCGGCAGCATCTACCTGGTCTTCGGCATGGCGCTGGCATTCATCTACCTGGTGCTGGCGGCGCAGTTCGAGAGCTGGCGCAACCCCTTGGTCATCATGCTGTCGGTGCCGCTTTCCATGACCGGCGCCCTGCTGGCGCTGTGGCTCACGGGCGGCACCCTGTCCATCTACAGCCAGATCGGCCTCATCACCCTGGTGGGCCTGATCACCAAGCACGGCATCCTGATCGTGGAATTCGCCAACCAGCTGCGCGACCAGGGCCTTTCCCTGCGCGAGGCCGTGATCGAGGCCAGCGTGCTGCGCCTGCGTCCCATCCTCATGACCACCGGCGCCATGGTGCTGGGCACGGTGCCGCTGGCGCTGGCCCAGGGAGCCGGTGCCGAATCGCGCCAGCAGATCGGCTGGGTGCTGGTGGGCGGCCTGAGCCTCGGTACACTACTGACTTTGTTCGTCGTGCCGGTGGCGTATTCGCTCATCGCGTCCGCCCGCCCGCAAGCCCTGGCCGCCATCCCGGCTCCCGGCGCGGGCACGCGGCCCGCCCGCCCGGCCACCCCGGAATAACCATCGCCCATGCGCCAGATCATCTTCGACACGGAAACCACCGGACTGGACCCTGCACAGGGCCATCGCATCATCGAAATCGGCTGCGTCGAGATCATCAACCGTGCCGTCACCGGACGGCATCTGCACCTCTACCTCAACCCCGATCGCGACAGCGACCCGGAAGCCTTGGCGGTGCACGGCCTCACCACCGAGTTCCTGGCGGACAAACCGCGTTTCGGCGACGTGGTCGAAGAGTTCCTCGCCTTCATCGAAGGCGCCGAGTTGATTGCGCACAACGCCTCGTTCGACGTCAAGTTCTTCAACGCCGAGCTGCAGCGCATAGGCCGCCCGCCCATTGCGGATCTCTGCGCCGCCATCACGGATTCGCTGCTGCACGCCCGCTCGCTGTTTCCCGGCAAGCGCAATTCCCTCGATGCGCTGTGCGACCGCTTCGGCATCTCCAACGCGCATCGCACGCTGCACGGGGCGCTCCTCGACTCCCAGTTGCTGGCCGAGGTGTGGCTGGCCATGACGCGCGGGCAGGACGCGCTGCTGATCGACACCGACGAGGGTGGGGAGGCCGGGGCCGGCAATCTCGTCCTGGGCAAATTCGACGCCTCGGTGCTGCCGGTGATCCCGGCCAGCCCCGAGGAGCTGGCCGAGCACGACGCCTATCTCGACGCCCTCGACAAGGCGGTCGGCGGCACCTGCGTGTGGCGCCGGGAAACCGCCGAGGTCGCGTCGCTCGAAGCCTAGCCTCGGGCAGGGCGGGCGTCGCGCCACCCCCGTTGCATGGGCCGGCGGATTCATGCTAGAATTTCGTTCTCTTTGGGTGGTTAGCTCAGTGGTAGAGCACTGCCTTCACACGGCAGGGGTCACAAGTTCGAACCTTGTACCACCCACCAAGGATTCCAGGCTGCGCGATTCGAGCAGTACGATTCAAGCAGACCATTCAAGCAGTACCATTTAAGCAGCACACAAGAAGGCCGGCAGCGGATGTTGCCGGCTTTCTTGTTTTGCGTTCACTCGTTTTGCGTTCGCTCACGCATCCGGGCCCCGCAGACGTGACAGCTCGGACAGGATGCTGCGTGGCTGCCATGGCTTGGGCCGGAAGATCACGCCTTGGGGCAGCCCGCGAGGCGGCACCAGCTTCCTGCCGGAGCCGGTCAGGATGGGCAGATGCGGAAACAGGCAGCGGATCATGGTCACGAACGGCACGCCGTGCTTGCTTTCGGGGATGTCGAAGTCTGTGACCACGGCCAGGAGGTCTGCCTGGCCTGAAAGGTGCCGGATTGCCTCGCCGGCCGAACCCGCCTGCAGCACATGGTAGCCGTCATCATGGAGCAGCTCGGCCAGGATCCAGCGCACCCTGGGCTCGTCGTCGACCACCAGGATCGCACGCCTGCGTCTGTGCCGCCGCGCGCCGCATTGCTGGCCTGCGGTGTCGTCTTGCCCAAGGGATTCGGTATGGTCAGCCACGGCAAGCCCCTGTAACGGCGCGCACAGCAGGCCGCCCAACCCGCCGAGGCGACGGCTGTGGCGTGCCCGCGCACAGGAACAAGCATAAGCCCGCATGCTGCGCGACACCAGTCGTCTCTTGCAATAAGGTCATCTGCCCTGGTTGTATTTGAATATCCGTCATCAAGCCGTCATGCAGGCTCATGTTCAATGGCAGTTGCGGTCGGTCTCCCGGAGGCCGTTGCGCGGGCGTCTATACTCGGTGTCGCCTGCAAGGCAAGAGCCCGACCCGGCCGGCGAGCCTGCAGCGCACCGCAGATCCATCGGCGGGCGGCACTTCGCCCGCCTCCCCGGCAGTCCATGAAATCCGGCAGCAAATCCTTCACCGAGCGTCTGCTCCACGCATTCTTCTACGAACTCATCGCCATTGTCCTGAGCGCGCCGGCGGCTGCCTGGGCCATGGGCCAGCCGGTATTCGACATGGGGGTGCTCACCGCAGCCATCGCGGCTGCGGCCATGCTGTGGAACATGGTCTACAACAGCCTGTTCGAGCGTGCCGAGCGGCGCTGGGGATGGCGGCGCAGCACGGTCGTGCGGATCCTGCACGCCCTGGGCTTCGAGGGCGGCCTGGTGCTGATCGTCGTGCCGCTGGCCGCCTGGTGGCTGGGCATAGGCTGGTGGGACGCGCTGCTGCTGGATTTAGGCCTGCTGCTCTTCTACCTGCCCTATACCTACGTCTACAACCTGGTCTACGACGCCTTGCGGGCCCGCGGCTGGTGGGGGCGCGGGCCGGACGCCGAGGCCGCGGGGCGCCCCTGAGCGGCCTGTAGCCGCGACCCTGCCTGCTGACCGCGCTCCTCGGCCCTGCTCGTCGGCCGCCCTGGATAGGCGGCCGGATTCAGGGGGACGCGGATGCGGCGGATCCGGTGGGCAGGGCGGCCTGTTGCGTCTGCGCCGCGGTGTAAGCGCGGCTTGCGTCACGGATGAAGCTGCGCACCGCCGACTCATAGACCTCTCCGCTGCGTATTGCGCCCGAATGCGAGGCGCCTTCGATCTTCACCAGGCGCTTCAGGTCAGGCGGCACCTTCAGCGCAGCGGCGAACAGTTCGTCGCTCATGGTATGGGGCACCACGCGGTCGGCCGTGCCGTGCAGGAACAGCATGGGCGTGGACAGCGTGGCCAGCTTCTCGATGGATGCGAAAGGCTGGGTCACCAGCAGGCTGGCGCCGGGCAGCTTGCCCCAGCGCAGCGTGCCCAGCATGGCAGCCACGCTGGTGAAGCTGGACTCCACGATGAGCCCGGAAAACGGCGGCTGTTCCGGCCGGGAGGCCAGGTCGATGGCGATGGCGCCGCCCAGGCTGTGGCCGTAGACGAAGCGCCGGGCGGGGTCGGGCTGGCGTCTTGCCAGCTCGCGCAGGGCCGCTGCGGCATCTTCGAAGACCGTGTCTTCCGATGGCAGCAGCGGTGTGGACTCGCCGAACCCCCGGTAGTCGATCGCCAGCACCGAGTAGCCCATGCGCGTCCAGCCCGCCATGCGGAAGGCGCTGCCGTTCAGGTTCCAGCGCGCACCGTGCAGGTACAGCACGGCCGGGGCGTCGGGCTCTGGCGCCTGCCAGTACCAGGCGTGCACCTTGTCGCCGTTGGCCAGGTCCAGGTCGAACGCCTGGGTGCCGTCGGGCGGCTCGCGCCACCAGCGCTGCTGTTCCGCCTCGGGAGAGAAGATCGCCTGTCTTTGCCAGGCGTCGAGCTGCGTGCAGCCGACCACGCCGGCGGCGGCAAGCGTGCCGGTGGCCAGGAGACGGCGCAAGGTCAGGCGGAACAGGGCAGGCATCGTTTCGGGCGGGCGGCAGGGACGGCGCTATCGTATACAGACCGGCATGATGGCATCCGGGTTCCGCACGCCGGCAATGCGGCCGGCGCGGCCTCGGCCGGGCCGCATGTTGTCGGACAACGCTGGCCATGCCGGCGCGGCATGCGAAAGACAGCCGCCACGCAGCCGGGCGGCAGGCCTCAGGCGGCGAGCCGCTGCGCCAGGTCCCGGGCGGTGGGGGCGAGCGAGGCCACCAGCAGCGCAGCCATGGTGAGATTGAATGCGCGGATGGCGCGGGGGCGGTGCAGCCATCGGCGCAGCGCGCCGCCGCACAGGACCCAGACGCCGATGCTGGGCAGCCCCACCGCGCAACATACGACGGCGGCGATCAGCAGGTTGCCCAGGTACCCTTGCTGCGGCGTGTAGGCGGTGATGACGCCCGTGGTCATGATCCAGGCCTTGGGGTTGACCCACTGGAACAGCGCCGCCTGCAGGAAGGTGAGCGGCCGGCCCCGTTCGGCGCCGCCTTCCAGCGGGCCCGCCATGGCGATCCTCCACGCCAGATAAAGCAGGTACGCGCCGCCGGCGTACTTCATCACGTCGTAGAGCCATGGCGCGTAGCGGAAAATCGCGCCCAGGCCCAGCCCCAGCAGCACCAGCATCAGGGTGAATCCCAGGTTCACGCCCAGCATGTGCGGGATGCTGCGCCGGAAACCGAACGTCAGGCCGGAAGAGGCCAGCATCACGTTGTTGGGCCCCGGCGTGATCGAGGTAACCAGCACGAAGAGCGCCAGGGGGCCCAGCAGCGCGGGCGACAGCAGGGCCCATTCGGCGGCCGGGTTCATGGCCTGCTCTCCGCGAGGCTGCGGCGGCCTCCCGCGATGACGGCGATCACGGCGGCGGCGAAGACGAAGGTTTCGGGGCCTACCGGTTCGGCAAACAGCACGGCTGCGGCCAGCACCGTGAGAAACGGCTGCAGCAGCTGTACCTGCCCTATCCGGGCGATGCCGCCGGCGGCCAGCCCGCGATACCAGGCGAAGAATCCCAGGAACATCGACCCCAGCGCCAGGTAGGCAAATGCCGCCGTGGCCGCCGGGCCGGGCCGCGGCGAGCCCGCCGCCAGCATGGCCACCGGAATGGCCAGCACCGGCAGGCTCACGGCCAGGGCCCAGCATATCGTGCGCCAGCCGCCCAGCGTGCGCGCCGCGCGGGCGCCTTCGGCGTAGCCCATCCCGCCGAGCACCACCGCCAGCAGCAGCCACGCGTCGCCGGGCTGCAGCATGCCGTGGCCCTGCCGCAGGGCATAGAGCACCACCAGGAGCGCGCCTGCCACGGCCCAGGCCCAGAATGCGCCGCCTGGGCGCTCGCCGCCGCGCCAGGCGGCGAAGGCCGCGGTCGACAGCGGCAGCAGGCCATTGACCACCGCGCCATGGGCCGCCGGGACGGACTGCATGGCCACCGTGGAGGCCAGCGGCCAGCCCACCACGATCCCGGCCGCCGCCAGCAGCACGCCTGACCACTCGGCGCGCGTGGGCAGGCGGCTGCGCGAGAACGCCAGCAGCAGCACGGCCGGCAGCGCTGCCGCCGCCGCTCGTCCCAGGCCCACCAGCAGCGGGGAAAGTTCGGCGACGGCGACGCGCGTCATGGGCAGGGTAAGGCTGAATACCAGCACGCCGGCCATGCCGTATCCATAGCCCTCCATCAGGCGGGGAGACAGACCGGGGGAGGGAGCGGTTGCGGACCAGGGTTTCATGATGTGCGTCGCGGCTTGCCCGGACGGGCGATTCCTGTCACTCTACGCACTGTATCCGGTACAGTACCGGTACACTTTGTGCTCTCTTCAGAATCACTGGCCTGGTGAGGCTCCCATGACAGTTACCCGGCTTGCAGCTGCGCCGGCCTGGCACCCCGTGCGCGACGCAGACACCACCCTGGTCGACCAGCTGGCCGACGACCTGGCCCGGCGCATCGACGACCAGGGCCTGCGTCCCGGGACGCGGCTGCCCTCGATCCGCAAGATGGCGGAGCAGGCAGGCGTCAGCCGCTTCACGGTGGTGGAGGCCTACGACCGCCTGGTGGCGCGCGGCCTGGTCGAGTCGCGCCGCGGCGCCGGATTCTTCGTGCGCGCGCGCCATGGTTCGCTGACGCCCGTACCGGCCGCAGGCGGCGGGCTGGCCGTGCCTGCGCGCATCGACGTCAATTGGCTGCTGCGCAACATGTTCCGCGAGGGTGCGGCCCAGGGGATGCCGGGCAGCGCCGGGCTGCTGCCGCCCGATTGGCTGGACCCCGAGATGGTGGCGGCGGCGGTGCGTGCGGTGGGCCGCTCGGTGCGCGGGCACCTGGTGGCCTATGGCCATCCCCAGGGCTACCTGCCCCTGCGCCAGCAGCTTGCCTCCATGCTGCAGGACCAGGGCGTGCCGGCGCATCCCGAGCGCAACCTGCTCACCACCAGCGGCGTCACCCATGGCCTGGACCTGGTGGCGCGCCACCTGGTGCGCCCGGGTGACACCGTGCTGGTCGAGGATCCGGCCTGGTTCGTGATCTTCGGCCGCCTGGCTGCGTTCGGCGCACGCCTGATCGGCGTGCCGCGCGGCCCGCAGGGCCCGGACATCGCCGTGCTCGAGAAGGCGGCCGCCGAGCACAAGCCCAGGTTGTTCATCATCAACAGCGCCGTCCACAACCCCACGGGCCACACGTTGTCGGCCGGCGCCGCCTACGACGTCCTGAGGGTGGCCGAGCGGCACGACTTCATGGTGGTCGAAGACGACACCTATGGCGAGCTGCACCCCGGCGGGGCGATCAAGCTGGCCGCACTGGACCGCTTCCGGCGCGTGATCCTGGTGGGCGGCTTTTCCAAGATGCTGGCTGCCAGCCTGCGGGTGGGCTATCTGGCGGCGGACGAGGAAGTGGTGCAGAAGATCACCGACCTGAAGATGCTGGCCGGGCTCACGTCGTGCGAACTGGGCGAGCGCGTGGTGCACCGGGTGTTGATGGAAGGGCAGTACCGGCGTCATGTCGAGCGCGTACGGGGCCGTGTCGACGAGGCCCGCCAGCGCTGCCTGAGGAAGCTGGTGGCGCTGGGCCTGCGCCTGCCGCACGAGCCACACGCGGGCATGTTCCTGTGGGCCGATTGCGGCCGCGATGCCGAAGGCCTTGCCCGCGAGGCCGCGGACCGCGGCATGCTGCTGGCGCCCGGCTCGCTGTTCTCGCCGGCGCAGGCGCCTTCCCGCATGCTGCGCTTCTCCGTCACGATGGCAGACAACGCGGCCATGTGGCAAGCGCTGGCGGCCCTGCTGCCGGAGGTATCCGCCGCCGCGGCGAAGTGAATATACTGTGTCGGTCGTACATCCACCCTTGAAAGGTATTCCTCATGGCTGCACCCATACGCCCCCTCGCGCCCGATTTCGCCGTCGCGCCCCAGCTCGGCCCGGACGACATGGCCGAGGTGGCTGCCGCCGGCTACAAGAGCGTGATCATCAACCGGCCCGATTACGAAGGCGGGCCCGACCAGCCCACTGCGGCGGACGTGTCCCGCGCGGCCGAGGCGGCCGGCCTGCAGGTGGCCTACCAGCCGGTGGTCAGCGGCGCCATGACGGCCGAGGACGTCGTCCGTTTCGCCGAACTGCTGCGCACGCTGCCGGGTCCGGTGCTGGCCTATTGCCGAACCGGCACCCGCTGCACCAATCTGTACGCCGGCGCAAAGCAGCTGGGTTGATCGCCATCAAGCACAGCTGACGGCGCGGGTGCCGAGGCAAGGGCTTTTCCGGTAGCATCGAAGTTCACCCCCAACAGGAGCAGGCATCATGTTCAAGAAAATCCTGATTCCCACCGACGGCTCTCCGCTGTCGTCGCAGGCTGCCAACGCAGGCATCCATTTTGCCCGCTCCGTGGGCGCCGAGGTCGTTGCGCTGCACGTCAGCCAGCCCTTCGCCGCCACCATCGGCTTCGACGGCATGGCGGCCGCCTATGCCATCACCGACGAAGACTACGAAAAGGCCTCCGCCGAGCAGGCCGAGAAATACCTCAAGCAGATCCTCGACCGCGCCAACACGGCTGGCGTCAAATGCGAAACGCGCGCCGTCTCCAACTTCAACGTGGCCGACGGCATCGTGCAGGCCGCCGGCGAGAGCGGCTGCGACCTGATCTTCATCGGCAGCCACGGCCGCAGCGGCCTGTCGCGCCTGCTGCTGGGCAGCGTCACGGCCAAGGTGCTGTCGCTGGCCACCACGGCGGTGCTGGTCTATCGCGTCAAGGAAGACAAGAAGTAGCCCGGGCGGCGCGCCGCCCCCGAGCCCGTCGCCGGCCCTGCCGGGGCGGGCTTTTTCGTGCGCGGCCGCGCCGGCACGAGTGGCCCTGCGCGCACCAGGGTGTCTGTACCTGCCGGCGGGCCTTGGGCGTAATATCGGCACAGTGCGCAGATCGTGCGCAACGCCATTACGTCGAGGCCGCCATGACACGCAGAACGCGTATCGAGCAATACCGCAACATCGGCATCAGCGCCCACATCGATGCCGGCAAGACCACCACCACCGAGCGCATCCTGTTCTATACGGGCATCACGCACAAGATCGGCGAGGTGCACGACGGCGCGGCCACGATGGACTGGATGGAGCAGGAGCAGGAGCGCGGCATCACCATCACCTCGGCGGCCACCACCGCGTTCTGGCGCGGCATGGCGGGCGACTATCCCGAGCACCGCATCAACATCATCGATACGCCGGGACACGTGGACTTCACCATCGAGGTCGAGCGCTCCATGCGGGTGCTGGACGGCGCCTGCATGGTGTATGACGCGGTCGGCGGCGTGCAGCCGCAATCCGAGACCGTCTGGCGCCAGGCCAACAAATACGGCGTGCCGCGCATCGCCTTCGTCAACAAGATGGATCGCGTGGGCGCGGATTTCTTCCGCGTGCAGCGGCAGATCGCCGAGCGCCTGAAGGGCGACGCGGTGCCGGTGCAGATTCCGGTCGGCGCCGAAGACCACTTCGAGGGCGTGATCGACCTCGTGAAGATGAAGGCCATCATCTGGGACGATGCCAGCCAGGGGGTGCGCTTCGAATACCGCGATATCCCCGCGGCCCTGCAGGGCCAGGCGCAGCAATGGCACGACAACCTGGTGGAGAAGGCGGCGGAAGCCAACGAGGCGCTGCTCGACAAATACCTGTCGGGCGAGCCGCTCACCGAAGCCGAGATCAAGTCGGGCCTGCGCCAGCGCACGATCGCCAACGAGATCGTCCCCATGCTGTGCGGCAGCGCCTTCAAGAACAAGGGCGTGCAGGCCATGCTCGACGCAGTCATCGACTACCTGCCTTCGCCCGTGGACGTGCCAGCCATCAAGGGCCACGACGAGCGCGACGCCGGGATCGAGCGCCATCCGTCCGACGACGAGCCGTTCTCCGCCCTGGCCTTCAAGATCATGACCGATCCTTTCGTGGGCCAGCTGGTGTTCTTCCGCGTCTATTCCGGCGTGGTCAAGTCGGGCGACTCGGTCTACAACCCGATCAAGGGCCGCAAGGAGCGCATCGGCCGCATCGTCCAGATGCATGCCAACGAAAGGCGCGAGATCAGCGAGGTCTATGCAGGCGACATCGCCGCTGCGGTGGGGCTGAAAGACGTCACCACCGGCGATACGCTGTCCGATCCTGGCCACCCCATCATCCTCGAGCGCATGGTCTTCCCCGAGCCGGTGATCTCCCAGGCGATCGAGCCCAAGACCAAGGCCGACCAGGAGAAGATGGGGCTGGCGCTGGGCCGGCTGGCCCAGGAAGATCCGTCCTTCCGCGTGCGCACCGACGAGGAATCCGGGCAGACGATCATCTCGGGCATGGGCGAGCTGCATCTCGAGATCCTGGTCGATCGCATGCGGCGCGAGTTCAACGTCGAAGCCGCGGTGGGCAAGCCCCAGGTGGCCTACCGCGAAACGATCCGCAAGACCTGCGAGGAAGTCGAAGGCAAGTTCGTCAAGCAGTCCGGCGGCCGCGGCCAGTATGGCCACGTGGTGCTCAAGATCGAACCCCTGCCTCCCGGTGGCGGCTACCAGTTCGTCGACGCCATCAAGGGCGGTGTGGTGCCGCGCGAATACATCCCGGCGGTCGACAAGGGCATCCAGGAGACGCTCGCCTCGGGGGTGCTGGCCGGCTATCCGGTGGTGGACGTGAAGGTCACGCTGTTCTTCGGTTCGTACCACGACGTGGACTCGAACGAGAACGCGTTCAAGATGGCCGCCTCGATGGCGTTCAAGGAAGGCATGCGCAAGGCGGGGCCCGTGCTGCTCGAGCCCATGATGGCCGTGGAAGTCGAGACGCCCGAAGACTACGCCGGCACCGTCATGGGCGACCTCTCCTCCCGGCGCGGCATGGTGCAGGGCATGGACGACATGGTCGGCGGCGGCAAGGTCATCAAGGCCGAAGTGCCGCTGGCCGAGATGTTCGGCTATTCCACCGCGCTGCGCTCGCAGACCCAGGGCCGCGCCACCTACACCATGGAATTCAAGCACTACGCCGAGGCGCCCCGCCAGGTGGTGGCGGAAGTCATCGCGGCCCGGGGCTGAGGCCGGCTAGGCGCCCGGGTCCGCAGGCGGGTGCGGCGGCTGCCTGGGTCGGCTGGCGATGCGCTTCTCGAGCCGGTGCAGCACGGCCAGCACGAACAGGGCCAGCAGCGTGCTGGCGAGTGCCATCGTCTCCCGGCCCATGCCGGCGGCCACGCCGATCGCGGCCGTCAGCCAGATGCTGGCCGCGGTGGTGAGCCCGCGTATCTCCTGCTGGTTGCTGAGCTTGATGATGGCGCCGGCGCCCAGGAAGCCGATGCCGGCGATCACGCCCTGGAGCACCCGGCTCAGGTCGGCAATCTGCATGCCTCCCTGGAGCGGGGCCAGCACGAACACCGCAGCGCCCAGCGCCACCAGCATGTGGGTGCGCAATCCGGCGGCCTTGCCGCTGCGTTCGCGCTCGTAGCCCAGCAGGCCCCCGAGCACGGTGGCCATGAGCAGCCGCACGGCCACCCGCGTGGCTTCCGACGTGTCCGGGATGTCGGAGAACTCGCTGCGCAGCGTATTCAGCACCTCTTGCCAGATCTCGTGCATGGGCCGTCCTTTCCGTGCAAGCTCACGCGGCCAGCATAGCAGCTGCCGCGGGGGTGTGCAGGGCGGGGCAGCAACGCTATCATGGCGGCAGCCGGCAACGAGGAGATGCCCCATGGAGTACCTGATCGAGCTCGCCCAGCAGCCCGAAGCCTGGATCGCGCTTGCCACCCTCATCGCCATGGAGGTCGTCCTCGGGATAGACAACCTCATCTTCATCTCCATCCTCACCAACAAGCTTCCGCCCGAGCAGCGCTCGCGCGGGCGGCGCATCGGCATCGGCATGGCGCTGATCCTGCGGCTCGCGCTGCTGGGCACCGTCGCGTTCATCGTCCAGCTCACCACGCCCCTGTTCGAGCTGTTCGGCCACGGCGTTTCCTGGCGCGACCTGATCCTCATCGCGGGCGGCCTGTTCCTGGTCTGGAAGGCCACCAAGGAGATCCATCACAAGGTGGATCCCGACCCGGGCAGCGACATGTTCGAGAACAAGGCGCAGACCATCGGCTTCGCGGCGGCGATCGGCCAGATCCTGATGCTCGACCTGGTGTTTTCCATCGACAGCATCATCACCGCGGTCGGCATGACCGAACACATACCCATCATGTTCATCGCGGTCATCGTGGCCGTGGCGGTGATGCTGCTGGCGGCCGATCCGCTGGCGCACTTCATCGAGCGCAACCCCACGGTCGTGATGCTGGCCCTGGGGTTCCTGCTGATGATAGGCATGACCCTCATCGCCGAGGGCTTCGGCGCGCATGTGCCCAAGGGCTATGTGTATGCCGCCATGGCGTTCTCCGCACTGGTGGAAGGCCTCAACATGCTGGCCCGGCGCGCCGGACGCAAGAGCGGCCAGCCGCACGGCTGACGCCGGCCAGCCTAACTGCCCAGGAAAGCGGCTATCGCCTCGTTGAAGGCGCGGGGGTTGCCCAGGTTCATGCCATGCGACGAACCGGCGATCGTCACGCGTTCCGCGTGCGGCAGCAGGCGCTGCAGCCGCTCCAGCACGGTCGGGTAGGGTTGCGGGCTGAGCGCGCCGCCGATCAGCAGCACGGGCAGGCTCAGGCTGCGGATCGCGTCGTCGTCCAGCGGCGCCGGCGGTTCGGCGTTCTGCCCCGCCAGCGTGCCGGCATTGTCGCGCACCATCTCCTTGAACCAGGGCACCATGCGGCGCCAGGTGTCCGGGCCGGTGACTGCATCGATGAAGATGCGCAGGCCTTCCTCCGTTTCCCCGGCACTGAGCCGCTCCAGGGCGTGGCGGCGGAAGTCGCCACGCACGTCGGCTTCGCCGGGCAGCGAGAGCCCCGGGTCGGCCAGGGTCAGCGTGCGCACCAGGCCGGGCCGCAGGCGCGCGGCCTCCAGCGCAACACGGCCGCCGCGCGAATGGCCGACCAGGTGCGCCGGCTCGCCCGCCACCCGTTCCACCAACTCCAGCACCTGCCGGGCATGTTCCGCTATGGAGAATCCCCCGCCCTTGCCGTCCCAGCGCTCCGGCCAATGGCGGCGCAGCGACGGAGCCAGTACCCGGAAAGCGCGGCCCAACGGGCCGAACTGCGGCGTCCAGTAGCGATAGTCCGATAGCGAGCCGTGGATCAGCACCAGCGGCGTGCCGCTGCCATGCTCCACATAGGTGGTATCGAAACCGTCCAGCCGGACGGATCTTGCCGGAAGATCGGGGGCAGTGCGCATGAGGGGGGACCGGGATTCCAAGGCCGTGATTCTAGTTCACGTGGTGCATGGCCGGGCCGGGGGCGCCTGATAAACTCCAGCGCTGTCCCGGGCAACCGTGCCCGCCGTTCCAGGAGGATGCCCCGCCATGTCAGACACTGCCGCCGTCCTGCCTCCCGCCGCGCAGCGCGTGGCGCAGCTGCTCCAGCAGCTGGGGCACGACCGCCCCGTGGTGCTGTTGCCGCAGAGCGGCCGTACCTCTGCCGAAGCCGCCGCCGCGCTGGGCTGCGATGTCGCGCAGATCGCCAAATCGATCGTGTTCCGGCGCGTCGGCGACGACAGGCCCGTCATGGTGATCGCCAGTGGCTCCAACCGCGTGGACGAGACCAAGGTGGCGGCCCGGGTGGGCGAGCTGGCCAAGGCCGACGCGCGTTTCGTGCGCGATGCAACCGGCTATGCGATCGGCGGCGTGTGCCCGATCGGCCATCCCGTGGCCCCGGTGATGCTGCTCGACGCCGACCTGTTCCAGTACGACTGCCTCTGGGCCGCCGCAGGCCATCCGCACGCCGTCTTCAGCCTCACCCCCGGGCAGCTCGCGGCGCTCACCGGCGCGCCCGCCACCGACGTGGCCCTGCGTTCCTGAACCATGCCGGATCCGACCTGGCTCTGGATACCGGCCACGCTGCTGGCCGCCGCCGCCCAGGCCGGGCGCAACGCCGTGCAGCGCGGCCTGGTGGCCACGCTGGGTACGCTGGGCGCCACCCAGGTGCGATTCCTGTTCGGCCTGCCTTTCGCCTTGCTGTTCCTGCTGCTCTTTTGGCTGGCGTCCGGTTCCCCGCTGCCGCGCATGGATGCGGTGTTCCTGGGATTCGTGCTGGCCGGCGCCCTGGCGCAGATCACCGCCACGGCCCTGATGCTGGCCGCCATGCGCGAACGCTCCTTCGTCGTGGTCACGGCCTGGACCAAGACCGAGCCCGTACAGGTGGCGGTTTTCGGCGTGGCGGTCCTGGGAGATCCGCTGACGCCCCTGGGCGTGTGTGCGGTGGTGCTGGCCACGCTGGGCGTGGTGCTGATGTCGGGCAGGCCCGCGGACGCAGTCGGGCGGGGCGCCTGGCGTCCTGCCTTGCTGGGGCTGGTGTCGGCGGCCTGCTTCGCGCTGTCGGCCGTGGGGTTCCGCGGCGCCATCCTCCAGCTCGAGGGCGGCAGCTTCGCGCTGCAGGCCAGCTACACGCTATGCTGGTCGCTGGGGGTGCAGGTGCTGTTGCTGCTGGGCTGGATGCTGTGCTTCGACAGGCGCCTGCTGGCGGCCTGTGTCCGGGCCTGGCGCGAATCCATCTGGGGCGGCCTGCTGGGAGCCACGGCCTCGCAGGCCTGGTTCATCGGCTTCGCGCTCACCGCCGCCGCCAACGTGCGCACCCTGGGGCTGGTGGAGGTGCTGTTCGCCCAGGTGCTGTCGCGGCGCGTGTTCGCGCATCGCTCCAGCCGGCGCGAGCTCGCCGGCATCGCCCTGGTGGTGGCGGGGGTGGCGGTTCTGCTGGCGGCCGGCGCGTCCTGACCGGCCCGCGCAGCAGCGGGCCTTACTGCAGCAGCTGCAGGCGGTCCTGGGCGGTGGAAGCCGCCTGTGCGTTGGGGTAGTCGCGCACGATGCGCTGCAGCGTGGCCTTGGCGCCGGCGCGGTTGTTCAGTTCTATCTGGCTGCCGGCAATGACGAGCAGGGCGTCGGGCGCGCGCTCGTCGTTCGGCGCTTCCTGCACCAGGGCGTTGAGACGTTCGATGGCTCCCTTGTAGTCCTTCATGGCGTAGTGGCTGCTGCCCTGGTAGAAGCGGGCGGTCGGCGCCAGCGGGCTGTTCGGGTAGAGCGCGACGAAGGCGGCCAGCGATTCGGCGGCTTCCTTGTATTGGCCCTTGCGGAACAGGTCGATGGCGCCGTCGTAGGCAGCCTGCTCCTGGGCGTCGGCCGCGGCCACGCCCGGTGGGTTGCCGGCATGCTGCTGGCCGCCCGGCTGCGCGCTGGTCTGCTGGCGCGACACCAGTTCGAGCTGGTCGCGCAGCTGCGCCATTTCCTGTTGCAGCGACTGGATCTGGTCGGCCAGCTGCAGGCGCGCACGCAGATTCTGTTCGTTCATTTGCTGGACCTGCTGGCGCAGGTCCAGGATGGCTCGGCGGGCTTCGTCATCGGAGAAGGCATGGGCCGGCGCCGCCACGGCGGCGAACACCAGGCCGGCCGCCATGGCCAGGGGACGCAGGGTCGGGACTCGGTCTCGCATGAAGTTTCCAGTTCGCAAAAACAAACGTCGGGACGGCCGGTAGACCGTCCCGACGCAGGGTGGGGCACTTTACCGCAGAAGAATGTTAACGCTGATAGACGATATCGGCGCGGCGGTTTTCCGCGTAGTCGGCTTCAGACGTGCCCGTGGCCTTCGGCTTTTCCTTGCCGAAGCTGATCGTTTCGATCTGGGTGTCGCTGACGCCCAGCAGGGTCATCATGCGACGCACGGCATCGGCACGACGCTGGCCGAGGGCCAGGTTGTACTCGGCGCCGCCGCGCTCGTCGGTGTTGCCTTCGATGCGGATGCGCTGCTGGGGATTCGAAGCCAGGTAGCGGGCATGGGTTTCGACCAGGCCGCGGTACTGGTCCGACACCGTGTAGCTGTCGAAATCGAAGTACACCGAGCGCTGCTGCGCCAGGACGCTGTTGGGGTTGAAAGGGTCCATGACCTGGCCACCGCTCATGGCCGAGCCCTGGGACGAAGAGCCGCTGCCTTGACCGGCCGTTTCATCGAGAGGGACGGAGCTGCACGCCGCCAGCGAGGCGGCGAAGGCTGCAATAGTAAGGCTTTTGGCAATGCGCGACTTCATGATGGTTCCTTTTTGAAGAGAGAGTCACACGTGTTTATCGGGTAAATGGGCCCCACGTTGGTTCGCGTATTTCCCCGTTCAGGACCGACAACGTCTGCCGCACGCGGCCATCGCTCGATACACCGGCAAGTACGCTTCGGCCGTTCTGCACGGCGGCGTAGAGCACCTGCATTCCGTTGGGCGCGAAGCTTGGTGACTGGTCGTCGCGACCGTCGGTCAGCAAGGTTTCGGTGCCCGTGGAAAGGTTCAACGAGGCGATTCGGAACGCGCCGTCTCGTCTTGTAACGTACAGCAGCGTTGATCCGTCGGGGGAAATTCGGGGTGAGATGTTGTAACTACCATTAAACGTGAGGCGCCGCGCATCGCCTCCGTCCACGCTGGTCTGGTAGATCTGCGGTCCGCCGCTGCGGTCGCTGGTGAAGATGAGGGAGCGCCCGTCGGGAGTGAACACCGGTTCGGTGTCGATGCCGGGCGAGCGCGTCACGCGCCGCATGTTGGAGCCGCCGCCGGCGCTGACCATGTAGATCTGCGACAGGCCGTCGCGCGTGAGGGCCACCGCGAGCTGCGACCCGTCGGGCGACCAGGCCGGGGCGCTGTTGTTGCCCTTGAAGTTGGCCACCGGCACCTGCGCGCTGGTGGACAGCGTCTGCACGTAGACCACCGGCTTTCCGGTGTGGAAGCTCACGTAGGCCAGGCGGTTGCCGTCCGGCGACCAGGTGGGCGAGATGATGGGCTCGCGCGAGCGCAGGGCGACCTGCGGATTCTGGCCGTCGGCATCGGCCACCTGCAGCTCGTAGGTGTTGCCCTGTTTCAACACATAGGCGATGCGGGTGGAGAACACGCCGCGCACCCCGGTGATTTTCTCGTAGATGCGGTCGGCGATCTGGTGCGCCACCCGGCGCAGTTCCTGCTCGGTGCCGGAAAAGGCCACGCCGTCGAGCTGGCCCTTCTTTACCGTGTCGGCCAGGCGGTAGCGCACGTCGTAGCGGCCGTCGGGGCCGCGCGCGATGCTGCCATAGGCGAGGAAATCGGCGCCCCGGGCGCGCCAGTCGTCGTGCGCGATGGGGCTGTCCACGTTCAGGCCCGAGCCGGCTGCGCTGATGAGGCGGAACTGGCCGGTGCGGGTGAGGTCGGCGCGGATCACCTCGGCGATGGCGCGGCCCTGCGGATCGGTGCCGGCGAAGTCGGCAATGGCGACCGGGTATTGGGTGGCGCCGGTGCCCGAGATGTCGACGCGCAGCTGGGCGCGCGCCGGATGCCAGGCCAGCAGCGTGGCCAGCAGCAACAGCACGAGCGCGAGGCCATGCATGCGCAGGACCCCGGGAATGGGGGCGCGGAGGGCGGGTGTCATGGTCGGCGATCTCCTGTCAATCATACATACGGTACACAACATCGATGACGGGGTCATAGCGGCCCGTCGATGGCTTGGGGAACGGGTTGCAGCGCCGGATGCCGGTCTCGACGGCGCGGTCGAAGCCCGCGATGCCGGACGAGCGGGTCAGCGTGACGCCATTGACTCTGCCGTCAGAACCTAACTGTACCCGGTATTCGGCCGTCGGATTGGTGGCGCCGCGCGGCGGCGTGGGGTAGGACACGCCGGGGCGCACGCAAGCCCGCACCTTGGCGCCGTAACCGGTGTCGCGCCCGCCGCCCGCCTGGTTGCGGTCGGCGGTGCCGCCCGGGATGCCGGCCGCGCCGAGGGCGTCGTTGCGGAAGGCCTCGCGCAGGGCACGATCGGCGGCAGCCTTCTTCTCGGCGGCGGCCTTCGCGGCAGCGGCCTTCTTGGCGGCCTCTTCCTTGGCCTTCTTCTCGGCAGCGGCTTTTTCAGCCGCCGCTTTCTCGGCAGCGGCCTTCTCCGCCGCGGCCTTTTCGGCAGCAGCCTGCTCCTGCGCCTTCTTCTCGGCGGCAGCCTTTTCGGCGGCCGCCTTCCTGGCCGCTTCTTCCTTCGCCTTTTTCTCGGCAGCGGCTTTCTCGGCCGCCGCCTTCTCAGCGGCCGCCTTTTCCGCAGCGGCCTTTCCCGCCGCGGCCTTCTCGGCCGCCTCGCGTGCGAGGCGCTGCTTTTCCTTCAGTTCGGCCTGGCGCTGCGCTTCCTCGCGGCGCGCCTTCTCCTTGGCTTCCTCGGCGGCGCGACGCGCTTCTTCCTCGGCTTCGCGCTTCTTGCGGGCCTCTTCCAGCGCGATCTCGGGGTCCGGCTGCTCGGGCGGACGCACCTGCTCCTGCGGGGGCGGTGGCGGGGGAGGTTCGGGTTGTGGCTGGGGTTGCGGCTCGGGCTCGGGCTCGGGCTGCGGCTCGGGTGCCGGCGCCGGCGGTTCCTCGCGCGGTTCGGGCTCGGCTTCGGCCTCCTCGGGCGGAGGCGAAGCCTGGCTGTCGCCTTCGGCCCACAGTTCGACCTGTACCGGGCCGGGATTCTCGGAGTGCCAGTTCACGCCCAAGACCAATGCGGCAACCAGCAGTATGTGCACCAGGATGGCCAGGCCGATGGCCTTGCGGTCGTCCCGGGCGGAGGGGTCCTGCGGATCGGTGAAGCGGGAGGAAGGGCGTGGCGTCATGGGCATGCGTACCGGGTTGCCGGCGAGAGGACTCAGCGGCGCGTCGGTTGGGGTGACTGGGAGCCGCCGCCCTGGTCGACCAGCAGGCCCAGGCGCGTGATGCCGCTGTTGCGCAGCTCGTCCATGACCTGCACCACCGACTCATAGGGCACCTTGCCGTCGGCGGCGATCACCACGGGGGTCTCGGCGGTGATGCGCGAACGCACCTGGTCGACGAGTTCGGCGCGGGCGATGTCCTGCGGCGTGGCGCCGGGCTCGCGCATGCGCAGCGCGATCGTGCCGTCTTCGCTGATCTGGACTTCCAGCGGCTTGGCCGGGACTTCGGCGGCCTGGCCGACCGAGGGCAGCTCGATCAGGCCCGGCGTGATCAGCGGCGCGGTCACCATGAAGATGACCAGCAGCACCAGCATGACGTCGATGTACGGCACGACGTTGATGTCGGCTTTCATGCGTCGGCCATGACGGCCGCCGGAGCGTACAGAGGGCATCAGCGCACCTGCCGTTGCAGAATGTTCAGGAACTCGTCGACAAAGCTGTCGAAACGGATGGACAGCCGGTCGATGTCGTTGGTGAAGCGGTTGTAGGCCACCACCGCCGGGATGGCGGCGAACAGGCCGATGGCCGTGGCGATCAGGGCCTCGGCGATGCCGGGGGCCACCGATGCGAGCGTGGCCTGCTGCATGTTGGACAGGCCGATGAAGGCGTGCATGATGCCCCACACCGTGCCCAGCAGCCCGATGTACGGGCTCACCGAGCCGGCCGACGCCAGGAAGTTCAGGCGCGACTCGAGCGCATCCATCTCGCGCTGGTAGGCCGCCCGCATGGCGCGTCGCGGACCATCGAGCAGCGCGTTGACGTCGCTGCCGCCCGGGCTGCGCCGGGCCTTGAGGAATTCCGTCATGCCTGCATCGAAGATGCGCGCCAGCGCACCCTGTTCCTCGCGGCGCGAGGCGACAGCCTGTTGCAGCATGGAGAGGTCTCCGCCCGACCAGAAGTCGTCCTCGAAGCGCCGGGTCTGCTGGTAGGCGCGGCGGATGGCCATGCGCTTGGCGAAGATGTAGGTCCAGGAAAGGATGGAAATGCCCAGCAGCAGCAGCATGATGAGCTGGACGGGGATGCTTGCGTGAGAGATCAGCGAAAGCAACGACATGTCGTTGGTGACTTGCATGATTATCCCTGGATCGATTTCAGTTTGACGCGGACGTCGGCGGGCAGTTCGGCTGGACGGAGATTCTGCGCATCGACGCAGCAGACCTGGATGCTGCCTTCGGCAAGCAGCTCCCCGTCTCTTTCTGCGCGCTGCGCGAAGTGTATCGAAGCGCGGGCCAGTCGTGTGATCCGGCTGCGTATGGTCAGGAGATCGTCCAGCCGGGCCGGCTTGCGGTAGGCCATGTCCAGCGAATGGACGACGAAGAGGCGCTGGGTCTGCCTGGCCAGCTCGGCCTGGCCCACGCCGAGCGCCCGCAGCCATTCGGTGCGGGCCCTCTCGAAGAATTTCAGGTAGTTGGCGTAGAAGACCACCCCGCCGGCATCCGTGTCTTCGTAGTAGACGCGGATGCCGAACAGGAATTCGGCGGACGTTGGTTCTGTCACGATGGCTATGGCGGAGGTCCAGGTGCGCCGGTAGGAGCGGAGCGCGATATTACAGCGAATCCAGCTTGGCGAGGACCTGGTCCAGGCCCTCGGCCAGGGGGACCCGGCTGGCTTCGCTTTCCCGGCGGGCCTGCAATTCCAACACACCATCCTTCAGGCCGCGCTCTCCAACTGTTACGCGCACCGGGACGCCGATCAGTTCCCATTCCGCGAACATCACGCCGGGCCGGGCGTCGCGGTCGTCCAGGATGACGTCCACCCCGCGCGCGCGCAGCGATTCGTACAGCTGCGTGGCGGTGTCACGGACGGTTTCACTTTTGCCCCAGCCCACGGGGCAGATCACCACCTCGAAGGGCGCGATGGCGCGCGGCCAGACGATGCCGCGGTCGTCATGGTTCTGCTCGATGGCGGCGCCCGCGATGCGGCTGATGCCGATGCCATAGCAGCCCATCTGCAGCAGGGCGGGCTTGCCGGTCTCGTCCAGGAAGGTGGCCTTGAGCGCCTCGGAGTACTTGGTGCCGAGGAAGAATACGTGCCCCACCTCGATGCCGCGCTGGATCGCCAGCACGCCCGTGCCGTCGGGCGAAGGATCGCCCGCCACCACGTTGCGCAGGTCCGCGGTGAGTTCGGGCTCGGGCAGGTCGCGCCCCCAGTTGACGCCCCGCAGGTGGGTGTCGGGGCGGTTGGCGCCGCACACGAAATCGGCCATGTTGGCCACGGTGAGATCGGCCACCACGCGCACCGGCCGGGCCGTGGCGACGGGGCCGAGGTAGCCGGGCCTGCAGCCGAAGTGCGCCACGATCTCGGCCTCCGTGGCGAAGCGGAAGCCTGCCAGGCCGGGCAGCTTGCCGACCTTGATCTCGTTGAGTTCGTGGTCGCCGCGCAGCAGCAGCAGCCAGACCTGCACCGGTCCGTCGGCCGGCTCGGTGGCCAGCACGATGGATTTCACCGTGCGCTCCAGCGGCAGCCCCAGCAGGCTCGCCACGTCTTCGCACTTGGCGGCGCCGGGCGTGGCCACGGCTTCCATGGCCTCGGTCGGCGCGGCCCGCTGGGGCAGCAGGCAGGGCGCGGCCGCCAGTTCGATATTCGCCGCATACGCCGATTCCGGGTTGTAGACCAGCAGGTCTTCGCCCGTATCGGCGATCACCTGGAACTCATGGCTGCGGCTGCCGCCGATGGATCCGGTGTCGGCCGCCACGGCGCGGAATTCCAGGCCCAGGCGCTCGAAGATGCGCATGTAGGCCTGGTACATGATGTCGTAGCTGCGCTGCGCGCCCGCTTCGTCGCGGTCGAAGGAGTAGGCATCCTTCATGGTGAACTCGCGGCCGCGCATCAGGCCGAAGCGCGGACGGCGCTCGTCCCGGAACTTGGTCTGGATATGGTAGAAATTGACCGGCAGCTGGCGATAGCTGTGGATCTCGTTGCGCGCGATGTCCGTGATCACCTCTTCGGAGGTGGGCTGCAGCACGAAATCGCGGTCGTGGCGATCCTTCATGCGCAACAGCTCGGGGCCGTACTGCACCCAGCGGCCGGATTCCTGCCACAGCTCGGCCGGCTGCACCACGGGCATCAGGAGCTCGATGGCGCCGGCGGCGTCCATTTCCTCCCGGACGATCCGCTCGATCTTGCGGATCACCCGCAACCCCAACGGCATGTAGGTGTAGATCCCGCCCGCGAGCTTGCGGATCATGCCGGCGCGGGTCATCAGCTGGTGGCTGGCGACCTCGGCCTCGGCCGGGGCTTCTTTCAGGGTGTTCAGGTGGTAATGGGAAGCGCGCATATAAAAGTGGCACCAGATACGTATAATCGACCGTAATTGTATTGAATTCGGTGGGGGTGGCCCATGCTCGACCGTGAAGGCTACCGCCCCAATGTCGGCATCATTCTCGTCAACAGCAAAAACGAGGTCTTTTGGGGCAAGCGCATCCGGGAACATGCATGGCAGTTCCCGCAAGGCGGCATCAAGCACGGGGAAAGCCCGGTGCAGGCGATGTATCGCGAGCTCCATGAGGAAGTGGGCCTCAGGCCCGAGCATGTCCGCATATTGGGGCGCACGCGCGACTGGCTGCGCTACAACGTTCCGGATCATTTCGTCCGGCGCGAATGGCGCGGCCACTACAAAGGACAGAAACAGATCTGGTTCCTGCTCAGGCTGGTCGGCCGCGACTGCGATGTCTGCCTCCGGGCCACGCAGCATCCGGAATTCGATGCCTGGCGCTGGAGCCAGTACTGGGTGCCGCTGGACGCGGTCATCGAATTCAAGCGCGAGGTCTATACGCAGGCGCTGAACGAGCTGTCGTCCATCCTGTTCCGGCGCCACCACGAAACCCGCTACCTGCGCCAGCGCGTGCACGGGCCGCGGGGAGCCGACGGCTCCGCCACGGCCGACAGCGACGGTCATGCGCATATTGCTGGTTGAAGACGAGCGCGACATGGCCGCCTGGCTGGTCCGGGCGCTTGCGCAAAGCGGCTTTCTGCCCGACCACGCGGCCGATGCGCGCGCCGCCGAAGGCCTGATGGCGAGCAACGAGTACGACGTCATCGTGCTCGACCTGCGCCTGCCCGACAAGCACGGCCTGGTGCTGCTGCGCGAGATGCGCAACCGCGACGATCCCACGCCGGTGCTGCTGCTCACCGCCCAGGGGGCGCTCCAGGACCGCGTGCGCGGGTTGAACCTCGGCGCCGACGACTTCCTCACCAAGCCTTTCGCCCTCGAGGAACTCGAGGCCCGGCTCATGGCGCTGGTGCGCCGCAGCCGCGGGCGCCAGCTGCCCAGGCTGCAGTGCGGCTCGCTTGCCTACGACAGCGAAAGCCGCGCTTTCACGCTCGACGGCTCGCTGCTGCTCCTGACCCCGCGCGAACACGCGGCCCTGGCGGCCCTGCTGGCGCGCAGCGGCTATCCAGTCGACAAGGCGCAGCTCTACGGCAAGGTGTTTCCCCAGGAAAGCGAAGCCAACCCGGATGCCATCGAAGTGGTGCTGCACCGGCTGCGCAAGAAGCTCGCAGGCAGCGACGTGCACATCGTCACCGTGCGGGGCCTGGGCTACATGCTGGAAAGCGTCGCGCGCGAAGCCGCTGAATCGTGACCGCCTCCACAGCCCGCCGGGTGCGCCTGCCGGTGTTCGGCATACGCGCGCTGCTGATTTCGCTGCTGTTGCCCGGGGTGGTGCTGCTGCTGGTCATCGACAGCTGGAACGACTATCGCGCGCTCTCGGCCATCACCAATGCCGCCTACGATTCGGCGCTGCTGGAACCGGCGCGCGTACTCGAGAGCAGCGTGGAGTTCGGCGAGGACGGCGAGTTGCGCATCGTCACGCCGCTCTATGCGCAGGTCATGCTCGAGTCCAAGGCCGGCCTGCGCAAGTATTTCCGCATCGAGGAGATCGATCCGCCGCGCACCGGCGAAATCGCGGCCTCGGCCGAGTCGCCCGGCCGCACGCTGGCCGGCATGCCCGAAGTGCCGCGTCCCGGCGTCTGGCCCGTGAGCAACGGCGATCCGGTGTTCTTCGACAGCGTCTACCGCAACGATCCGGTGCGGGCGGTTGCCCTGCTGCGGGACCTCCACTATCGCGGCCAGCACCGGCAGGTGCTGGTGGTGGTGGCCGAGAGCATCGGCCGGCGCGTCGCGGCCGAAGAAGAGGCCCAGCGTCAGGAGATCCTGCGCGATGCCCGCATGCTGGCGCTGGTGGTGCTGCTGGTGTGGTGGGGGGTGGCCTGGGCGCTGCGGCCGCTGGTCCGCTTGCGCAATGACATCCGCACGCGGCGTCCCGACGACCTGACTCCCCTCGACGCCGCGCGGGTGCCCGCCGAAGTGGTGCCGCTGGTGGAGGCCGTGAACCATCACATCGAGCGTTACCGGCGCGTGCTGGACGAGCAGTCGCAGTTCCTGGCCGATGCGTCGCACCAGCTGCGCACGCCGCTCGCCATCATGCTGACGCAGGCGCAATATGCGCTGCGCGAACGCGACCCGGCGCGGGCTCAGGAAGGCCTGCGCGCCATCCTGGACCAGCTCGCGCGCACGCGCCGGCTCACCGAGCAGCTGCTGTCGCTTGCCCACGCCAGCCAGGCCAAGAGCACGCCGCGGCAGCGGCTGGATCTGGATGCGGTGGCGCGCGAGGTCGTGCTGGAGTATTTGCCGCTGGCCCACGAGAAGCGCCAGGACCTCGGTTGGGTCGGCGCCTCGGCTGTGGCGCCCGCCGAAGGCGAGGCTGCAGTGCCCGTGTGGGGCAGCGAAGCCGAGCTGCACGAGGCCCTGGCCAACCTGGTCCACAACGCCATCCACTATGCCCAGGAAGGGGCCAGCATCACCGTCTCGGTGGTGCGCCTCGAGAACCGCGCCGAGGTCTGCGTTTCCGACAACGGCCCCGGCATTGCGGCGGGCCTGCGGCGCCGCGCGTTCGCCCGTTTCGACCGCGCCGGCGCAGACCGCGGCCAGTCCGCCTCGGGCTCGGGCCTGGGCCTGTCCATCGCGCGCGCCTACGCCCGGCACAACAACGGCGACATCGAGCTGCGGGACGGCGATACCAACCCCATGGGCGGGCGCGGGCTGGCCGCTGTGCTCTGGATGCCGCTGGCGCACGGCCCCGCGGCGGCGCCGGCCCCCGCCACGGCCGCATAACCGGCGCAATGCGGCGCGGGGGCGGTCAAGTGGCGGTAGGCGTATCGCCCGGCTCGACCGCGTAGGTGGGGGGCAGCCGCTCCGACAGAAAATCCAGCAGGGCCCGCACGGCCGGCATCATGCCGCGCCGCGAGGGGTAGATGCAGTGGACGATGCCTTCCGGCGAGCGCCATTCAGGCAGCACCCGTACCAGCAGCCCGCCGCGCGTCGCATCCCGGGTGGCTTCCACCGGCAGCAGCGCGATGCCTCGCCCGCGCACGGCCGCCTGGGTCAGGACGATGAAATCGTTGCAGCAGAGCCGCGGACGCAGCGTGATCCTGGCCTGCTCGCCGCTGCCGTCCTGCAATATCCAGTCCACCTCTTCCTGCGGTTCGTCGAAGCTCAGGATGCGGTGTCCGGCGAGATCACGGGGCGTTTCGGGATGGCCGTGGCGTTGCAGATAGGCGGGGCTGGCCACCAGCGTGCCGATGGCCGTGCCGAAGCGACGCACCACGAAATCGGTTTCCGTATCGAGCCGGCTGCGCACGCGCAGCGCCAGGTCCACGCCCTCGCGGATGAGGTCCACTCTGCGGTTGGTGACCAGCACGTGCACGGAGACGGCCGGCCAGGTGTCCAGGAACTCGGGCAGCAAAGGCGCTAGCAGTTGCTGCGCCAGCGACACCGGGCAACTGATCACCACGCGCCCGGAAGGCTCGGCCTGCAGCTGTCGCATGGCGTCTTCGGCTGCGCGGGCCGAGGCGGTCATCTCCTGGCAGTAGCGCAGATAGCGCTCGCCGGCCAGCGTCAGCCGCAGGCGGCGGGTCGTGCGCTGCAGCAGCCTCACGCCCAGTCGCTCTTCCAGCTGGGAAATGCGCCGGGACAGACGCGATTTGGGGATGTCCAGCGCCCGCGCCGCGGCGCTGAAGCCGCCTTGCTCGACCACCTGCGAGAAGTAATAGAGATCGTTGAGATCCTGCATGGCATTGTTCTATACACAGAACGTTCAGTTCATCATACCCGGGTTTATGCAGGCAATCGATCCCTCTACAGTGTCGGCCATGCACGACGGTGTTGCCGTCGTCCCGATTCCATCACCGGAGAAGCTCAATGAATACCCTGGTCGTGCTCTCGTCGATCCTGGGCGATCGTTCCCATTCCAAGGAACTCGTCGACCACCTGCTGGCCCGCGTCGCGGAGTCGGAACCGCAGGCGCCGGTCGTGGTGCGTGATCTCGGCGCACAACCGCTGCCCTACTTCGATGCGGAAGTCATGGGGGCGCTGTTCACGCCCGCCGAAAGCCGCACGCCGGCGCAGCAGGCCCTGGCCGCGCCGGGCGACGACGTGGTGGCCGAGCTGTTCGCGGCCGACCGCGTGGTGCTGGCCGTGCCGGTCTACAACTTCAGCGTGCCGGCCCAGCTCAAGAGCTACATCGACTACATCGCCCGTGCCGGCGTCACCTTCCGCTACACGCCGCAGGGCGTGCCGGAGGGCCTGGTGAAAAACAAGCAGGTGATCGTGCTGCTGGCCCGCGGGGGCAAGGCCGCCGGCACGCCCGAGGACAACGTCACGCCGTATCTGCGGCAGATGCTGGGCTTCCTGGGCATGACGAACGTGACGTTCATTGCGGCCGAAGGCCTGGCGATGGGCGAAGACACCGCGCGCGAGGGCATGGCCGTGGCGCGCCGGCGCATCGATGAACACCTGGCAATCGGCGCGGCGCAGGCTGCGTGAAACCGGGCCTGCCTGCCGGGTCAATCGCGCAGGCGCTTGATCAGGCTGGAGGTATCCCAGCGTCCGCCGCCCATCTTCTGCACGTCGCCATAGAACTGGTCGACCAGCGCGGTGAGGGGCAGGCGGGCCTGGTTGCTGCGCGCCTCGGCCAGCACCAGGCCGAGGTCCTTGCGCATCCAGTCCACCGCAAAGCCGAAATCGAACTTGTCCTCGATCATCGTGGTGCCGCGGTTTTCCATCTGCCAGCTCTGGGCGGCGCCCTTGCTGATCACGTCCAGCACCAGTTTCATGTCGAGGCCTGCAGCCTGCCCGAAGGCGATGCCTTCCGACAGCCCCTGGACGATGCCTGCGATGCAGATCTGGTTCACCATCTTGGCGAGTTGTCCGGCGCCCGGCTCGCCTACGCGGGTGACGGCGCGGCCGTAGGCGTGCGCCACCGGCCTGATGGCGTCGAAGACTGCCTGTTCGCCGCCGCACATGATGGTGAGCACGCCGTTGACGGCGCCGGCCTGTCCGCCGGAGACCGGCGCGTCGACGAAGTTCAGGCCCGATTCCTTGGCGGCCGCATACAGTTCGCGCGCCACCTGGGCCGAAGCCGTGGTGTGGTCCACGAACACCGCGCCCGGCGCCATGCCGGCGAAGGCCCCGTCGTCACCCAGCACCACGCTGCGCAGGTCGTCGTCGTTGCCGACGCAGGCAAAGACGATCTGTGCGCCTTCCGCCGCTTCGCGCGGCGTGGCGGCGCTGCGTCCGCCGAACTCGGCCACCCAGGCCTGCGACTTGGCGGCCGTGCGGTTGTAGACCGCGACGTCGTGGCCGGCACGGGCGAGATGGCCTGCCATGGGCAGGCCCATGACGCCGAGTCCCAGGAACGCGACTTTCTGGGCGGGGACGGGTTCGTAGGTTTTCGAGCCGATGGATGCCATGCGGAAGTCTCCAGTGTCTGTGTTGGGGTTGCGTGCAGCGAGCGACAACATTAACGCAATCGGAAATCCGCCGCGAGTCCGTCCTGCCTCCTGCGGCCTCGCCGGGCTGCGGGTCAGCGCCGGGGCAGCATGGGCAGCGGCACGCTGGCGTTGCGGTCGATGCCCAGGGTCACGGCGCGCCAGCGCAGTTCGGCCTCGGTGCGCTCGACGTCGGCGCGCCCTGCATGCTGCAGCGCATCGCTGCCCAGCAACAGGTGCGCAGGCGGGGAGTCGTGATAGGCCAGGCGCAGTATCACCTGGGCGACGCGCCGCGGATCGCCGCACTCCTGTGCCGCCAGACCCAGCTGGCGGCCGTTCGTGCCTACCGTGGCGGCGTATTCGGGCAGCCACGCATGTTCGTCGTCGGCGCGCACCCGGACCGCAGTATGCAGGTCGCCCGGCTCGATGCAGCAGACGCGGATGCCCAGCGGCCCCACCTCGCGCGCCAGCGATTCGGAGAATCCGCCCAGCGCCCACTGCGAGGCCTGGTAGGCCACCATGCCGGGCAACCCCAGCCGGGCCCCCACCGACGCCACGGTAAGGACGTGACCGCTGCGCTGCTGGCGCATGATGGGCAGCACGGCCCGGGCCAGGTTGACGACCGGATAGAGGTTCGCGTCGAGCTGTTCGCGGAACGCCGCATCGTCGGTCTGTTCGAACGGCGCGAGCTGGCCGTGGCCGCCGTGGGCCAGCAGGACGTCGACGCGGCCGTAGGTTTCCAAGGCTGCCTGGGCGGCCCTTTCTGCCTGCGAGGGGAGGGTACCGTCCAGCCCCAGCACGCGGCAACGATCCGGGTATCGGGCCTGCAGGCCGGCAAGGCCGTCCGGGCCGTTTGCGATGGCCACCACCCGCTCCCCTGCCGACAGTGCCTCCTCGGCGATGTGCCGGCCCAGTTCGGTGCCCGTAGCGCTGATCAGCCATACTTTCGCCATGTTGGATCCCTCTATGATTGTGTACTCACTCATTAATCGAGCGCCCTGCGCTATCGCAAGCCGCGTGTTCACGCGCCCGTGATTGCGTTCCAGTAGGCGTGGAAGCCGGCGTCCGCGTACTTCGCTGCGTTGGCAGGATCCCGCGTCATCAGGCCGATGGTGGTTTCTGCCATGGTGCCCATCAGGGTTGACGCGAAGAGCGGAGGCGCGGCTTTCAGGGAAGCGCTGGTCACGCTTTCTTCGAGCACGTCGCGCAGCAACGAATAGGCCTGGTGGCATTCGGCGCGCACTTCTTCGCCCACCCTTTCCGATACGGCCAGCTGCATCACGGCGCGGAAGCCCTCGGGATGTTCGGCCCCCCAGCGCACATAGCCCTGCCAGAGATGATAGAGGCGGTCCCGCGCGCTGCCGCCTTCCGGACAGCCCGGCATCATGGCATCGCGCAGGTCCAGTTTCAGGTGCCGGTACAGCGCATTCAGCAGCGCGTCCTTGTTCGGGAAGTAGGTGAACAGCGTGCCCTCGGCGATCCCGGCCAGCTTGGCAATGCGCGCAGTGGGCGCAGCCACGCCCGCCTGGGCGACCACGCGGGCGGCGCTGTGCAGTATGGCCTCTTGCTTGTCGGTGCTGCGGGGGCGAGCCATGGCATTCTTTGATTGAGTAATCACTCAATTTTAAGCAGGCAGCCATGCCTCATGCAAGCCCGGAAACAAAAAACCGGACCCCGCGGGGTCCGGTCTTGGATGATACGCAGGCGTATCGGCCGGGGGTCAGCCTTCTTCGACGAAGGTTTCCTCGCGCTTCTTGCGGATCGACGGCAGGGCCACCAGGAGTATCAGGAACACAGTCACGCCCAGCAGCGAGGCCGACAGCGGGCGCTCGACGAAGGTGCCGTAGTCGCCGCGCGAGAGCAGCAGGGCGCGGCGGAAGTTCTCCTCCATCATGGGGCCCAGCACCAGGCCCAGCAGCAGCGGGGCGCCCTCGCACTTGAGCTTGGACCACACGTAGCCGATGATCCCGAAGACCGCCATGACGTACAGGTCGAAGACGTTGTAGTTCAGCGAATACACGCCGATCGAGCAGAACACCAGGATGGCCGGGAACAGGATGCGGTAGGGCACCTTCAGCAGCTTGACCCATACCCCCACCAGCGGCAGGTTCAGCACCACCAGCATCAGGTTGCCGATCCACATCGAGGCGATCAGGCCCCAGAAGAGCTCGGGGTGGCTCGTCATGACCTGCGGGCCGGGCTGGATGTTGTGGATGGTCATGGCGCCGACCATCAGGGCCATCACGGCGTTGCCCGGGATGCCCAGGGTCAGCAGCGGGATGAAGGAGGTCTGCGCCCCGGCGTTGTTGGCCGACTCGGGGCCGGCCAGGCCGGCGGGGTGGCCCTTGCCGAAGCGCTCGGGGTTCTTCGAGAGCTTCTTCTCCAGGGTGTAGGAGGCAAAGGCCGAGAGCACCGAACCGCCGCCGGGCAGGATGCCCAGGGCCGAGCCCAGCGCGGTGCCGCGCACGATGGCCGGCGCGGCCTCGCGGATCTCCTGCCTGTTGGGGTAGAGCGAGCCGACCTTGTCGGTGAGCTCGGGGCGCTGGTCCTTGAGCTCGAGGTTGGCCATGATTTCCGACAGGCCGAACACGCCCATGGCGACGATGGCGAAGTCGATGCCGTCCTGCAGTTCGGGGATGCCGAAGTCGTAGCGCGCGACGCCGGAGTTGACGTCGGTGCCGACCATGCCCAGCAGCAGTCCGAGCAGGATCATGCAGATGGCCTTGGGCAGGGAGCCGGAGGCGAGCACGACGGCGCCGACCAGGCCGAGCACCATGAGCGAGAAGTACTCGGCGGGGCCGAACTCGAAGGCGACCTCGGCCAGCGGGGGCGCGAAGGCGGCGATCAGCATGGTGGCCACGGAGCCGGCGAAGAACGAGCCGATGGCCGCCAGCGAGAGCGCGGCGCCGCCGCGTCCGTTGCGCGCCATCTGGTGGCCGTCGAGCACGGTGACGACCGCGGAGGTCTCGCCCGGGAGGTTCACCAGGATGGCGGTGGTGGAGCCGCCGTACTGGGTGCCGTAGTAGATGCCGGCCAGCATGATCAGGCCGGCCACCGGCGGCAGCACATAGGTGATGGGCAGCAGCATGGCGATGGTGGGCACCGGGCCCAGGCCCGGCAGCACGCCGACCAGGGTGCCGAGGATGCAGCCCAGCAGGGCGTAGAGCAGGTTCTCGGGGGTGAACGCAACCGAGAACCCCAGGGCGAGGTTGTGCAGCAATTCCATGGAGTGTCTCCTCAGTTCATGCCGAGAAAGGCGGGCCAGAGCGGGAAGATCAGGCCCAGGCCCTTGATGAAGGCGAGCCAGCAGAACACCACCAGGAAGATGGCGTTGGCGAGCGCGACTTTCCAGCTGAACTCATGGCTGGCGAAGCTGCTGAGGATGACCAGGATGAACAGCGAGAGGTAGAGCCCGAGGGGGCGCAGCAGCACGCCGAAGAGCGCGACCGAGCCGATGACGATGAACAGGATCTTGAAGTCGAAGCGCGAGACCTCGGTTTCCTGGGCCTTGGGCGAGAGCGAGGACAGCGTGACCACCGCGGCCAGCAGGGCCAGGCAGATGCCCAGCCAGAAGGGGAAGTATCCAGGTCCCATGCGGGCGGCCGTGCCCATCTGGTATTGGGTCGCTCCGAAGGCGAACCCCAGGCCTATGGCGGCGAACATCAGTCCGGCCCAGAAGTCCTGTTTGTTGCGTAGCTGCATGGTTGGCTTGGCTCCTGTTGTACAGCGTGTATTGGGTAACACCACCCGGCGTGCCGAGCGACGGCGGGCGCATGCGGCATTCGATGTGCCGCTACTTTTGTCGATGGGAACGCAGTCCCCGCGATTTTTTGAAGCGCGAATGGTAAAGGAGGGGCAGGGGGCTGCCTACCCTGAGGATCGGCGCAACTATGGGGGTTTTCCCTAGAAAAGCAGAATTTTTTATGGGGCCGGAGGCGCTGCAAGCCGATTGAAGGCAATTTTGAAAGCAGATTGAAAGCATGCGGAAAGGCTCGAGAAAGCGCCGGGAAGCAGCCTCTCCAGCTTGCTTCCGGCCTCGATTCCTACCGAATATTGCCGTGTTTCTCTGCGTGCGTGCGGCATCGCCGTCCGACGCCGGATGGTTTACGATAGCGCCCATGCTGCAAGACCTAGACCAACTCGCCGCCCGCATCGGGCACTTGGTGCAACGAACCCGCCAGCTCCACGCCGAGCGCGACGCGCTGCGCGGCCAGCTCAATGATCGTGAGGGGCAGCAGCGCGCGCTGCAACAGCGCTGCACCGATTGCGAAGCCGAGCTGCAGGCGCTTCAGGCGCGCGTCGCCGAACATGATGCGCTGGTGGCAACGCTGCGCGCCGAACGCGAACAGAGCGAAAGCGCGCTGCGCGAGGAACTCGCGCGCGAGGTGGCTGCGCGCCAGGCGCTCGAGGCCCGGCTGAGCAACCGGGAAACCGAACTGAAGAATGCGCTGCAAAGCCGCGATTCCGACCTCCAGCGCCTGCGCACCGCCGCCGCGTCGGCGCGCGAGCGTATCGACGCCGTGCTGGCCCGCATGCCGGGCGGCGCGATAGGAGATCAAGCCTGATGGAACGCGTGGATGTCACCATACTGGGCCGCGATTATTCGCTGGCCTGCTCGTCCGACGAAAAGCCCATGCTGCTGGCGGCGGTGCGCCATGTCGACCAGCTCATGCTGCGCATACAGGGCACGGGCAAGATTTCCAGCAACGAGCGCATCGCAGTCATGGCCGCGCTGCAGATCGCCGGTGAACTGCTTGCCATGAAGGCCCCTGACGGCCCGCTGGGCGGTTTGGCAGTCGGCGACTTCAAGCGTAGAATCGATGAAATGAACCTGATGCTCGACGACGCGCTGTCGGGCCAGGAAAAGCTGCTCTAGGCCTTGAAGGCTGCTCCAGGGCTTTTTCGGGGTTCATGCAGGAACGATGCCCGGTCGGCGCACATCCCGACACACAGCCGTATCCTGCCATGTAGTATTCTCAGGTTGTCCCTGCCGTGCTCGTGACTCGGCCATACATTCTCTGAACCTATGTCTTATGGCAACAGGTTGCGTGAGTGTGGAGCTGGAGCGATTGTCTCTCCGGAGACGAACCCGACGCTCTTCTGATCGCGACCACTTGAACCTCACGGTTCGAGATGCCGGCCTAGACGGCACAGGCGGGGCATTTCTTCGGTGGGCCTGCATGGCAGGCCTGCCGCCAGCGGCGGGGCAAGGCCCCGCATCCTTTCTTCCCTACACAGGTTTTTCATGTCCGGACGTCACGCGTTTACGCTGAACAAACTGGCGGCTGCCTGCTGCGCCGCGCTGGCCCTCGGAGCCTACGCCCCGGCTCAGGCCCAGTCCGATGCTCAGGAGCAATCCACTGCGGCGCCGGCTTCGTCCGCGCAGGCGCCCCGCCTCAGCCTGCAGGCCACGGCCTCGTCCGAGGTCATGCAGGACACCGTGCGCATCACGCTGTCGGCCGAAGTCGAAGGGCCGGACCAGCCGGCCGCCGGCAAGGCTCTCACCAACGCGCTCGACGACGTGGTCAAGCGTGCCCGAGGTACGCAGGACGTGGACGTGCGTACGGGCGGCTTCAATGTCTGGCCCAACACCAATGACAAGGGCAAGATCGTCAACTGGCGCGGCCAGGGGCAGGTGGTGCTCGAGTCCAAGGATTTCGCCGCGGCATCTGCGCTGGCTTCCAAGCTGAGCGACAAGACTGCCATCTCGAACATTGTCTTCACGCTGTCGCGCGAAGCGCGCGAGGCCGAAGAACGCAAGCTGCTGAAGCAGGCGGCCGATGCATTCCGCGAGCGCGCGCTGGCCGCCACCAATGCCTTCGGCTTCACCGGCTACCGCCTGGTCGAGATCCACCTGGGCGGCGCCGGCGCGCCGGCGCCCATGCCGCGCGCCATGGCCGCGCCCATGATGATGGCCAAGGAAGCCCGGGCGGCCGATGTGCCGCTCGAGGCAGACGACGTCACCGTCAGCGTGTCGGTGAACGGGACGATTTCCTTGCAGTGACCACGTACATTGCCAGGCCGATCGCCATCATGGGCAGGGACAGCCACTGTCCCATGCTCATGCCTCCGGCCAGCAGTCCCAGGAAGTTGTCGGGTTCGCGGGTGAATTCCACCAGAAAGCGGAAAGTGCCGTAGCCCATGAGGAACAGCGCGCTGACCTGCCCGGTGGGGCGCGGCCTGCTTGAGAACCACCACAGCAGCGCAAACAGCACCACGCCCTCGAGCCCCAGTTCATAGAGCTGCGACGGATGGCGAGGCATGTCGCCGGCGTGCGGGAACACCATGCCCCACGGCACCGTGGTGGGGCGGCCCCACAGCTCGCCGTTGATGAAATTGCCGAGGCGGCCGGCGCCCAGGCCCAGCGGGATCAGCGGCGCGATGAAGTCGCCCAGCTTGAACAGCGAAACCCCCTTCTTGCGTGCGAACAGGGCCAGCACGAGGATCACGCCGAGCAGGCCGCCATGGAACGACATGCCGCCTTCCCAGAGATAGAAGATCTCCAGCGGATGGGTCAGGTAGTGGCCAGGCTTGTAGAACAGCACGTAGCCGAGGCGCCCCCCCAGGACCACGCCCAGCACGCTGTAGAAGATCAGGTCCTCGAGGTCGCGCACCGTGAGGAAAGTGGTGTGGCCGCGCGTGATGCGCCAGCGTCCCAGCATGTAGACGAGGGCGAAGCCGACGAGATACATGAGCCCGTACCAGTGGATGGCCAAGGGGCCGATGCGCAGGGCGATGGGGTCGAACTCGGGATACTGGAGCATGGTCTGTCTGGCGGGAAAAGAGTGCCCGATAATAACCGGCAGGCGTGACGCCGGGCATCGGGTCGTGCGTTTCAGTTACCATCGTGCCGTCCGCTGCAAGGCGGGCTCGCGGCGGCGGGCACGGGCGGTACGCCGCACGCCATGATGGCACTTCGCCCTTGGGGAACGCACACAATGCATAGCTTGAATCGGTTGGCGCTCTGTGGCTTGCTGGGCCTCCTGGCAAGTCCGGGGGCGGGCGCACAGACTGTCGGTGGCGAAGGGTTGGCGCGCAGCAAGGCCTGCATGGCCTGTCACCAGGTCGAGGACAAGCGGGTGGGGCCGCCATTGCGCAGCATCGCCGAACGCTACGCCGGCCAGGCGGAGGCGCTGGACTATCTGGCGGGCAAGATCCGCGGCGGCGGGCGGGGCGCCTGGGGCGCGGTGCCCATGCCGGCGCAGCCGCAGGTCAGCGAAGACGAAGCACGGCAGCTGGCGCAGTGGGTGCTGTCGCTTTCTCCCGCCAAACCCTGATTTTCGTATCGAGGAGTCATCATGGCAGAACAGCAAGCGGCATCCGGGCACGAGGTCGCCATTTTGGGCGGTGGCTGCTTCTGGTGCACCGAAGCGGTTTTCAAGGACCTGCGCGGCGTGGTCGAGGTCATGCCCGGCTACTGCGGCGGGCATGTCGAGCATCCCACATACGAGCAGGTCTGCGGCAAGCAGACCGGCCACATCGAAGTGGCGCGGGTGGTGTTCGATCCCAAGGTGCTCTCTTATGCGGATCTGCTGCGCGTGTTCTTTGCCACGCACGATCCCACGACGCCGGGCCGCCAGGGCAACGATGTGGGGCCACAGTACGAGTCGGCCATCTTCTGGCAGACCCCTGCGCAGCGGCAGGCGGCCGAGGAGGTCATCGCCGAACTCTCTTCGCAGGGCGTTTTCGATGCCCCCATCGTCACCAAGCTGCTGGAGCCCGCCACCTTCTGGCCGGCCGAAGACTACCACCGCGATTATTTCGCCCTGCACCCCGAGCAGGGCTATTGCCAATTCGTCATCGCGCCCAAGGTTGCCAAGTTCCGCAAGCAGTTCCAGGACCGGCTGTCGGGTTGACGTGTCCCGGCGTGCCGGGCCGGCAGCCCTGGCACGCCGGCGCAGCGTCAGTCTGCGGTCTTCACCACGCCGCGGCGCATCTGGTCGAGCTCGATCGATTCGAACAGGGCCTTGAAGTTGCCTTCGCCGAATCCCTCGTTGCCCTTGCGCTGGATGATCTCGAAGAAAATGGGCCCGATCTGGTTCTCGGTGAATATCTGCAGCAGCAGGCCGCCGTCGGGCGAGCCGTCGAGCAGGATACGGTTCTTCTGCAGGCGGGCCACGTCCTCGCCATGGTTCGGAAGGCGCCGGTCCAGCAGCTCGTAATAGGTTTCTGGCGTGTCGAGGAACACCACGCCGTTCTGCCGCAGGGTCTCGATGGTGCTGTAGATGTCGTCGGTGCCCATGGCGATGTGCTGGATGCCTTCGCCGCGGTAGAGATCCAGGTATTCCTGGATCTGGCCCTTCTCTTCCGTGCCTTCCTCGTTGATGGGAATGCGGATGTTGCCGCACGGCGAGGTCATGGCCTTGGACTTCACCCCCGTGACCTTGCCCTCGATGTCGAAATAGCGCACTTCGCGGAAGTTGAACAGGCGCTCGTAGAACTCCGCCCATTCCGCCATGCGGCCCTTGTGCACGTTATGGGTCAGGTGGTCTACCACCGTGAGGCCGGCGCCGGCATGGGTCAGGTCGGCTTCGGCGCTGGCCTTGTCGATGGGTTCGAAGTCCACGTCGTAGATGCTGATGTCGCCGATGCCGCCGTGGCCGTTCTTGCCGCGCCAGCGGTCCACGAGGTAGATCAGCGAATCGCCGATGCCCTTGATGGCGGGGATGTTGAGCTCCATCGGGCCGCTGTGCGAATCGAAGCCCCAGGCACCCAATTCGAGGGCGCGTTTGTAGGCCTTGGCGGCGTCGTCCACGCGAAAGCCGATCGCGCAGATCGACGGCCCATGCAGGCGGGCGAAGCGCTGGGCGAAGGAGTCGGGCTCGGCATTGATCAGGAAGTTGATGCCGCCCTGGCGATACAGGGTCACATCCTTGTGGCGGTGCCTGGCGATGGCCTTGAACCCAAGCAGTTCGAAGACCCGGCGCAGCGCCGCCGGGTCGGGAGCGGTGTATTCGATGAACTCGAAGCCGGACGTTCCCATGGGGTTGTCCCAGGGCTGAAACTGGTTTTCCACGATGCTCTCCTTTGCATGTCAGGCTGTGCTGCCTGTAGAACCGGCATTGTAGGGAGCGAGCCCCGGCAGACGATTGCAAAGATGGCCGTGACAAGGCCCAGGTAAGCCATAATCTATCTCGATACTTTGTTTTTGAGGCAGAAAATGGCTGAAAATGAACTTGACAGGATAGATCGGCGCATCCTGGCGGAATTGCAGCGCGATGGCCGGCTCAGCAACCAGGAGCTGGCGGAGCGGGTTTCCCTCTCTCCCAGCCCCTGCCTGCGGCGGGTGCGCCGGCTGGAGGAGCAGGGCTACATAAAACGATATGTGGCCCTGGTCGACGCCGAGCGGGTGGGGCTGGGGCTGCTTGCCTATGTCACCATCCGGCTCAACAAGCATGTCGGGGGCAGTCACGCGCCCATGTCGGAGTTTGCCCGCGACGTGCAGCTGTGGCCGGAGGTGGTGGAGTGCTATGCCATGTCGGGCGACATGGACTACCTGTTGCGCATACAGGTCGCCGATCTGGCCCATTTTTCCCGATTCGCCATGGATACGCTCATGCAGCACCCCGCTGTGGTGGATATGCGGTCTTTCTTCGCGCTCCAGCAGATCAAGGAAACCACCGAATTGCGCCTGCCCGTCTGAATCGCCCAGCAAAAGGTGACGCGTCAGGCCGCGCCACATGTACGGATATCAAAAAAAGTGCCACATCCGGCGCGCACTGCCGCAGAACCTGTGCTATAGTTCGCCCCCTTCGCAGCGAGCCCGGAGTTTTCAGGGTTGGCGAGCGGGGCCCGGAGGTGGTTTAGGCACGGGTTGGATGCTGTGGGGTTGATACGGCCCTGTTTGCGAAGTCCAAGAGATCTGTGCTATAGTTTCGGGCTCGGCGGTTGAGTCGAACACAGGGTAAACCCTTAGGTCTTTATGGCCCGGTTCCTGGGGCGACGAGGCGGTCGAGGCAAGGCGGTTATGCAAGGCAGGGCGCAAGCCCGGGCGGGCAGATCGGCGCGGGCGGTGAGTGAATGTTGCGGCCCACGATGATTTGACAGCCTGAAAAAATGTCTTCATAATCTCGCTTCTTCGCTACTGACACAGCGCTGCAACAACAAGCGGTGCGGTGGAAGTGGGGAAGGGAAGCGAATACAGCAGTAGGCAGTACCCCGTTCTTTAACAACGAAACAACCGATAAGTGTGGGCGCTTGATGCGCAGCCGCACGGGTCGATGGGTGGTCTGGATCTCAGGATCTAGGTTGTTCATGGATCCGAACGCGCAAGTATCAAGAGCTCACAGAGAAGTAAGGTTTGAGGTTTCCGATTTATCGGGGATCGCGAGCCCTGCTTCCTTTGAGTCATGCGAAGCGCGGCGCATTTATGTGCTGCGTGAATTAAACAGAGATTGAACTGAAGAGTTTGATCCTGGCTCAGATTGAACGCTGGCGGGATGCTTTACACATGCAAGTCGGACGGCAGCACGGGCTTCGGCCTGGTGGCGAGTGGCGAACGGGTGAGTAATGTATCGGAACGTGCCCAGTAGCGGGGGATAACTACGCGAAAGCGTAGCTAATACCGCATACGCCCTACGGGGGAAAGCGGGGGACCTTCGGGCCTCGCACTATTGGAGCGGCCGATATCGGATTAGCTAGTTGGTGAGGTAACGGCTCACCAAGGCGACGATCCGTAGCTGGTTTGAGAGGACGACCAGCCACACTGGGACTGAGACACGGCCCAGACTCCTACGGGAGGCAGCAGTGGGGAATTTTGGACAATGGGGGCAACCCTGATCCAGCCATCCCGCGTGTGCGATGAAGGCCTTCGGGTTGTAAAGCACTTTTGGCAGGAAAGAAACGGCTCTGGCTAATACCTGGGGCAACTGACGGTACCTGCAGAATAAGCACCGGCTAACTACGTGCCAGCAGCCGCGGTAATACGTAGGGTGCAAGCGTTAATCGGAATTACTGGGCGTAAAGCGTGCGCAGGCGGTTCGGAAAGAAAGATGTGAAATCCCAGGGCTTAACCTTGGAACTGCATTTTTAACTACCGGGCTAGAGTGTGTCAGAGGGAGGTGGAATTCCGCGTGTAGCAGTGAAATGCGTAGAGATGCGGAGGAACACCGATGGCGAAGGCAGCCTCCTGGGATAACACTGACGCTCATGCACGAAAGCGTGGGGAGCAAACAGGATTAGATACCCTGGTAGTCCACGCCCTAAACGATGTCAACTAGCTGTTGGGGGCTTCGGCCCTTGGTAGCGCAGCTAACGCGTGAAGTTGACCGCCTGGGGAGTACGGTCGCAAGATTAAAACTCAAAGGAATTGACGGGGACCCGCACAAGCGGTGGATGATGTGGATTAATTCGATGCAACGCGAAAAACCTTACCTACCCTTGACATGTCTGGAATCCTGGGGAGACCTGGGAGTGCTCGCAAGAGAACCGGAACACAGGTGCTGCATGGCTGTCGTCAGCTCGTGTCGTGAGATGTTGGGTTAAGTCCCGCAACGAGCGCAACCCTTGTCATTAGTTGCTACGAAAGGGCACTCTAATGAGACTGCCGGTGACAAACCGGAGGAAGGTGGGGATGACGTCAAGTCCTCATGGCCCTTATGGGTAGGGCTTCACACGTCATACAATGGTCGGGACAGAGGGTCGCCAACCCGCGAGGGGGAGCCAATCCCAGAAACCCGATCGTAGTCCGGATCGCAGTCTGCAACTCGACTGCGTGAAGTCGGAATCGCTAGTAATCGCGGATCAGCATGTCGCGGTGAATACGTTCCCGGGTCTTGTACACACCGCCCGTCACACCATGGGAGTGGGTTTTACCAGAAGTAGTTAGCCTAACCGCAAGGAGGGCGATTACCACGGTAGGATTCATGACTGGGGTGAAGTCGTAACAAGGTAGCCGTATCGGAAGGTGCGGCTGGATCACCTCCTTTAAGAGCGAAGCGTCTGCGTGTTGAAGCGTCCACGCTTATCGGTTGTTTGTTGAAGGTATATGGCTGCTGGATCGACAAGTTGATCCGAGAGTTCGAAGAGTCTGGGGTCTGTAGCTCAGTCGGTTAGAGCACCGTCTTGATAAGGCGGGGGTCGTTGGTTCGAATCCAACCAGACCCACCAAGTATTGCCGGGGTCTGGGGTTGGTTGAGGCTGTCGGGGATATGGGGGTGTAGCTCAGCTGGGAGAGCACCTGCTTTGCAAGCAGGGGGTCATCGGTTCGAACCCGTTCACCTCCACCAGTTCTTGGCGGTGGGTGCGGGCGAGAGAGCGGTGGTTGTCGTCGGTTGGGTGTTGTGGGTTGGGTGTATCAGGCAGAGCATAACGATGAATGCTGCGAGGCAGTGTTGATCGTTGGGTTTTGCCCAATGAAGCTATATATCGTTCTTTAACAATCTGGAAGAAGCACAACGTAAAGTGTTCATCGAACATCGGCGCGAGCCGGTGGAGATGGATACGGGTTGTGATTGCATGATTTTGTTCCAAGTCTCAAGACTGGTTAAGTGAAAGCTTTGCCAGATGCTTTGAACTTATGAACGGCACAAGCGCGAATGAACAGCACCTATAAGACTTAAGTGTTATAGGATCAAGCGACTAAGTGCATATGGTGGATGCCTTGGCGATCACAGGCGAAGAAGGACGTGGTAGCCTGCGAAAAGCTGCGGGGAGCTGGCAAACAAGCATTGATCCGCAGATGTCCGAATGGGGAAACCCACTGCGCAAGCAGTATCCCTGGCTGAATACATAGGCCAGTGGAGGCGAACCGGGTGAACTGAAACATCTCAGTAGCTCGAGGAAAAGAAATCAACCGAGATTCCGAAAGTAGTGGCGAGCGAAATCGGAACAGCCTTTACGATTTAGCTTATAACTTAGCCGAACGGAATGGAAAGTCCGGCCGTAGCAGGTGATAGCCCTGTAGGCGAAAAGTTGTAGGTGGAACTAGGCGTAAGAGAAGTAGGGCGGGACACGTGAAATCCTGTCTGAAGATGGGGGGACCATCCTCCAAGGCTAAATACTCGTGATCGACCGATAGTGAACCAGTACCGTGAGGGAAAGGCGAAAAGAACCCCGGAAGGGGAGTGAAATAGATCCTGAAACCGTATGCATACAAACAGTCGGAGCCTCTTTAAGGGGTGACGGCGTACCTTTTGTATAATGGGTCAGCGACTTACATTCAGTGGCGAGCTTAACCGGATAGGGAAGGCGTAGCGAAAGCGAGTCCGAATAGGGCGTCTAGTCGCTGGGTGTAGACCCGAAACCAGATGATCTACCCATGGCCAGGTTGAAGGCACGGTAACACGTGCTGGAGGACCGAACCCACTAGTGTTGAAAAACTAGGGGATGAGCTGTGGATAGGGGTGAAAGGCTAAACAAATCTGGAAATAGCTGGTTCTCTCCGAAAACTATTTAGGTAGTGCCTCAAGTATTACTGCAGGGGGTAGAGCACTGTTATGGCTAGGGGGTCATGGCGACTTACCAAACCATGGCAAACTCCGAATACCTGCAAGTACAGCTTGGGAGACAGAGCACCGGGTGCTAACGTCCGGACTCAAGAGGGAAACAACCCAGACCGCCAGCTAAGGTCCCGAATTATCGCTAAGTGGGAAACGAAGTGGGAAGGCATAGACAGTCAGGAGGTTGGCTTAGAAGCAGCCACCCTTTAAAGAAAGCGTAATAGCTCACTGATCGAGTCGTCCTGCGCGGAAGATGTAACGGGGCTAAGCGATAAACCGAAGCTGCGGGTGTGTACTATGTACACGCGGTAGGAGAGCGTTCCGTAAGCCTGCGAAGGTGGCTTGTAAAGGCTGCTGGAGGTATCGGAAGTGCGAATGCTGACATGAGTAGCGATAAAGGGGGTGAAAAGCCCCCTCGCCGTAAGTCCAAGGTTTCCTGCGCAACGTTCATCGGCGCAGGGTGAGTCGGCCCCTAAGGCGAGGCAGAGATGCGTAGCTGATGGGAAGCTGGTTAATATTCCAGCACCGTCGTACAGTGCGATGGGGGGACGGATCGCGGAAGGTCATCAGGGTGTTGGAAGTCCCTGTTGCTGCATTGAAGATGGCGCTTAGGCAAATCCGGGCGCGTAAATCAAGGGTGTGGCACGAGCAGACATGTTCTGCGAAGTGATTGGAAGTGGTTCCAAGAAAAGCCTCTAAGCTTCAGCTGTACGAGACCGTACCGCAAACCGACACAGGTGGACGGGATGAATATTCCAAGGCGCTTGAGAGAACTCAGGAGAAGGAACTCGGCAAATTGATACCGTAACTTCGGGAGAAGGTATGCCCCGGTAGGGTGATGCGCCTGCGCGCTGAGCCTGATGGGGTCGCAGAGAATCGGTGGCTGCGACTGTTTATTAAAAACACAGCACTCTGCAAAGACGAAAGTCGACGTATAGGGTGTGACGCCTGCCCGGTGCCGGAAGGTTAAGTGATGGGGTGCAAGCTCTTGATCGAAGCCCCGGTAAACGGCGGCCGTAACTATAACGGTCCTAAGGTAGCGAAATTCCTTGTCGGGTAAGTTCCGACCTGCACGAATGGCGTAACGATGGCCACACTGTCTCCTCCTGAGACTCAGCGAAGTTGAAGTGTTTGTGATGATGCAATCTACCCGCGGCTAGACGGAAAGACCCCATGAACCTTTACTGCAGCTTTGCATTGGACTGTGAACCGGCCTGTGTAGGATAGGTGGGAGGCGCAGAAACCGAGTCGCCAGATTCGGTGGAGCCGACCTTGAAATACCACCCTGGTTTGTTTGCGGTTCTAACCTAGGTCCGTTATCCGGATCGGGGACAGTGCATGGTGGGCAGTTTGACTGGGGCGGTCTCCTCCCAAAGCGTAACGGAGGAGTTCGAAGGTACGCTAGGTACGGTCGGAAATCGTGCTGATAGTGCAATGGCATAAGCGTGCTTGACTGTGAGACTGACAAGTCGAACAGGTGCGAAAGCAGGACATAGTGATCCGGTGGTTCTGAATGGAAGGGCCATCGCTCAACGGATAAAAGGTACTCTGGGGATAACAGGCTGATACCGCCCAAGAGTTCATATCGACGGCGGTGTTTGGCACCTCGATGTCGGCTCATCTCATCCTGGGGCTGTAGCCGGTCCCAAGGGTATGGCTGTTCGCCATTTAAAGAGGTACGTGAGCTGGGTTTAAAACGTCGTGAGACAGTTTGGTCCCTATCTGCCGTGGGCGTTGGATACTTGACGGAGCCTGCTCCTAGTACGAGAGGACCGGAGTGGACGTACCTCTGGTGTACCGGTTGTCATGCCAATGGCATTGCCGGGTAGCTAAGTACGGAAGAGATAACCGCTGAAGGCATCTAAGCGGGAAACTCGTCTGAAGATTAGGTATCCCTGGGGGCTAGACCCCCCTGAAGGGTCGTTCGAGACCAGGACGTTGATAGGTCGGGTGTGCAAGCGCAGTAATGCGTTAAGCTAACCGATACTAATTGCCCGTGAGGCTTGATCCTATAACTCTCAAGTCTTAACACACATAGGCCGCTGTACCCACAGCGCAAGCCGTTCAATACGAAATCACACGCAACCCGCGTTGCCCCGCCGTGCGCACACCGCGCACCCCGCGCGCGCATCGCCACCGTTGTCGCTTCTTCCAGTTCCAAGCCGTTGACTCCCGCGTCAACCGCTTACCCGGTTACGCCTGACGACCATAGCAAGGTGGCCCCACTCCTTCCCATCCCGAACAGGACAGTGAAACGCCTTCGCGCCGATGATAGTGGACGTACGTCTGTGAAAGTAGGTCATCGTCAGGCTCTTATCCCCCAAAACCCCCGCCGTCAACCGGCGGGGGTTTTGCTTTTTGGGCAACGCACGCGCGATGCGTGCATCCGGAAGCCCATTTTCTGCTCCTGGCTGACATCGTTTCGAAATAACAACGCAAACCGGAGGCGCCGGCTTTGTGCGGTAAGATTGTCCTAAATCATTCGATGGAGCCGTTATCGTGACCGATCCTCAGTTTTCTCCCGAGTCCCGGCCATCCGCCATGGATCTGCGCACGCTTACCCACGTGGCCTACGGCCTGTTTGCGTTGGGCTTCGTCACAGGCGGCTTCCTGGGCGTGGCTACGCTGGCCGCGGTGGTGCTCATGTACGTCAAGCGCGGGGATACGGCGGGCACCATGTACGCCTCCCACTTCGACTGGCTGCTGCGCACCTTCTGGTGGTCGCTGCTCTGGCTGGCCGTCAGCGCCATCGCCACACTGATCTTCATCGGCTGGCTGGGCGTGATCGCCACGGTCGTCTGGACCCTCTACCGCCTGATCAAGGGTTGGCTTGCCCTGCTCGAGGGTGTGGCGCCCACGCCGTACGCCTGAACAGGCGCGCAGCAGGGCTGCGCATGACAAAACACGCGGCTGGCCATGATGCCAGCCGCTTTTTTTTCTACGCCAGCAGCGCAGCAGGGGGGGCTAGAGGGGAAGTTGGCCGGACGGCCGGCAGGGGCATGCCGCCTGATGCGGCCCTGGCGGGCGGCGCGCAGCGGCGAGGCAGGACGTACGCCGTACGTCCTCGACCTTGTTCTCTTACTTCAGATGGGCATTGACCAGCTTGGTCAGTTCGAACATCGTGACCTGGTCCTTGCCGAAGATCGGGCGCAGCTTGGCGTCAGCGTTGATGTTGCGCTTGTTGCTGGCATCCTGCAGGTTGTTTTGCTTGATGTAATCCCAGATCTTTTTGGTGACCTCGGTGCGCGGCACGGCTTCCGGGCCGATGACCGCAGCGAGTTCGGCGCTGGGCGTCAGCGGCTTCATGAACGCGGCATTCGGCTTGCGCGTGGTCGCGGTTTTGGAGGGTGTGGCCATAACTCGGCTCTCCTTCTCTGGTGGTTGGAAAAGTGATCCTGCGGGCCGCAGCATAACGTGTCTCTCCCCCAAAGACAAAGCCATTTATCCTCTGTATCCTCTGTAGCATCTAAAATCGGCGGAATCGTTCTGCCACGCGGTATCCTGTAACTGCCCATGTACGCGCGCTCACCCCTCGAGTCCATCCGGCTCTTCCACGACGAGCTCACGGCCCTGCGCCGCGACCTGCATGCCCATCCGGAGCTGGGCTTCGAAGAGGTGCGCACGTCCGGCATCGTGGCGGGTGCGCTCGAGGCGCTGGGCATCGAAGTGCACCGCGGCATCGGCAAGACTGGCGTGGTGGGCGTGATCCGCGGCAAGCGCTGCGACAGCGGGCGCATGATCGGCCTGCGCGCCGACATGGATGCGCTGCCCATGACGGAAGAGAACAGTTTCGACTACAAGTCCACGAAGTCGGGGCTGATGCATGGCTGCGGCCACGACGGCCATACGGCGGTGCTGATCGGCGCTGCGCGCTACCTGGCCCAGACGCGCAATTTCGACGGCACGGCCGTGCTGATCTTCCAGCCCGCCGAGGAAGGGCGCGGCGGCGCCAAGGCCATGATGGACGACGGCCTGTTCGATACCTTCCCCTGCGATGCCATCTATGCGCTGCACAATTGGCCCGGGTTGCAGGCCGGTACCATAGGCATCAATCCCGGCCCGATGATGGCGGCGGCCGATCGCTTCGAGATCGTCATCGAGGGCCGCGGCGGCCATGGCGCCCATCCCTACCAGACCATAGACCCCGTCACCGTGGCCGGGCATCTCATCACCGCGCTCCAGACCATCGTGTCGCGCAACGTGAATCCCCTGGATTCCGCCGTGCTGTCGATAGGCTCGATGCAGGCCGGCCACCCCGGCGCCATGAGCGTGATTCCGCGCGAGGCGCGGCTGGTGGGCACGGTGCGCACCTTCCGCAAGACGGTGCAGGAGATGGTCGAGGCCCGCATGCGCGAGCTGGCGGGCAGCATTGCCGCGGCATTCGGCGCAACGGCGCGCGTGAACTACGAGCGCATCTATCCCGCCACGCTCAACACGCCGCAGCACGCCAATCTGGTGGCCGACATCGCTACCGAAATGGTGGGCAAGGAAAACGTGGTGCGCGACCTCACGCCGTCGATGGGGTCCGAAGATTTCTCGTTCATGCTGCAGGCCCGGCCGGGCGCCTATTTCCGCCTGGGCCAGGGCGGCGCCGAATCCGGCTGTTTCCTGCATAATCCTCGTTTCGATTTCAACGACGCCGTGATTCCCCTGGGCAGCGCCATGTTCTGCGCGCTGGCCGAACGGGGCATGCCGCTGGCCGAATAGGCGCTTTCATGTCTGCTTCCCATACCCTGACGCTGGTGCGTCCCGACGACTGGCACCTGCATCTGCGCGACGGCGCTGCCCTGGAGGCCGTCGTGGCCGACACGGCGCGCCAGTTCGCGCGCGCCATCGTCATGCCCAATCTCAAGCCGCCGGTCACCACCACAGCCCAGGCCCTGGACTACCGCGAGCGCATCCAGCGCGCGCTGCGCAAGGCGGGCGTGGGCACGGGCGTGTTCACGCCCCTCATGACGCTCTACCTCACCGACAATACGCCGCCCGAAGAGATCGAGCGCGCGCATGCCTCGGGCCATGTGCAGGCCGTGAAACTGTATCCCGCCGGCGCCACGACCAACTCGGATGCGGGCGTCACCGATCTTCTGGGCAAGTGCGGCAAGACGCTGCAGGCCCTGGAAAAATGCGGCATGCCGCTGCTGGTGCACGGCGAAGTCCCGGATCCCGGCATCGACGTGTTCGACCGTGAAGCCGTATTCATCGAGCGGGTGATGCAGCCGCTGCGTCGTGCGTTCCCGGGGCTCAAGGTCGTCTTCGAGCACATCACCACCCGGGATGGCGCGCATTATGTGCGCGATGCGGATGGGCCGATCGCCGCCACGATCACGCCGCAGCACCTGCTCTACAACCGCAATGCGCTGTTCACCGGCGGCGTGCGCCCGCACTGGTACTGCCTGCCCATCCTCAAGCGCGAGGAGCACCGGCAGGCCTTGCTGGATGCCGCCACCAGCGGCAACCCGCGTTTCTTCCTGGGCACCGACAGCGCGCCGCACGCGCGCGGGCTGAAGGAGCATGCCTGTGGCTGCGCGGGCTGCTATACCGCGCTGCACGCCATGGAACTGTATGCCACCGCCTTCGAGCGCGCCGGGCGGCTGGATCGGCTCGAAGCGTTCGCCAGTTTCCATGGCCCCGACTTCTATGGCCTGCCGCGCAATACCGGCACCTTGACCCTGCGCCGCGAGGAATTCCATATCCCCGCGGAGGTGCCTTTCGGCGAGACCTCGCTGGTGCCCCTGGCGGCCGGCGAATCGCTGGACTGGCGCGTGGAGGCCTGAAGTCAGCCTTCGGGCTGCTCGCCGGCGCGGCGCGCCTCGAGCTGCTCCCAGCGCTCGAAGCGGGACTCCAGCTCGGCCTGCAGCGTGGCCAGCGCTTCATTGATGCGCGCCACTTCGTCGGGCGCGTCGCGGTAGAGCGAGCCATCGGCCAGCTTCTCCGTGAGCGCCGCCTGGCGCGCCTCGATGTCGGCAATGGCATCGGGCAGTCCTTCGAGTTCCCGCAATTCCCATGACGTGAGGCGCGTGGTGCGCGCCGGCTTGCTGCGCGCCGGCGCCGGCCGGGCTGCGGCCTCGTCGCCGCGCTCCGAGGCAGCCTTGCCGGTGTCGGATGCGGGCGCTGGCCGCTGCGCGACCCATTCGTCGTATCCGCCTACGTAGTCCCGCCAGATGCCGTCGCCTTCGCTGGCGATGGTCTGGGTCACGACGTTGTTCAGGAATGCGCGATCGTGGCTCACCAGCAGCACGGTGCCGGTGTATTCCTGCAGCAGTTCCTCGAGCAGTTCAAGGGTCTCGATGTCGAGATCATTGGTGGGTTCGTCCAGCACCAGCACGTTGGCCGGCCTCGCGAACAGGCGCGCCAGCAGCAATCGGGCGCGTTCGCCGCCCGACAGGCTGCTGACGGGAGAGGCCGCGCGGGCCGGCGAGAACAGGAAGTCACCCAGGTAGCTCATCACGTGCTTGCGGGTCCCGCCTATTTCCACCCATTCGCTTCCCGGGCTGATGACGTCGGCCAGTGTGGCCCGTTCGTCGAGCTGCTCGCGCATCTGGTCGAAATAGGCCACCGCGACGTTGGTGCCCAGGCGCACGGTGCCGCTGTCGGGCGCGAGTTCGCCGAGGATGATGCGCAGCAGCGTGGTCTTGCCCGCGCCGTTGGGGCCAACGATGCCGATGCGGTCGCCACGCAGCACGGTGGTGGAGTAGTCGCGCACCACCTGCCGCTCGCCGTATGCCTTGCTCACGTGCTCGAGTTCGGCCACCAGCTTGCCCGAGCGCTGTCCTTCAGCGAGCGCCAGGTTCACGTTGCCCACGCGCTCGCGGCGCTGCGCGCGCTCCACGCGCAGGCGCTCCAGCCGGCGCACCCGGCCCTCGTTGCGTGTGCGCCGGGCTTCCACGCCCTTGCGGATCCAGACTTCTTCCTGGGCCAGCAGCTTGTCGAAGCGCGCCTGCTCCAGGCGCTCGGCTTCCAGCCACTGGGCCTTGCGCTCCTGCCATTGCGAAAAATTGCCCGGGAAGCTGAGCAGCTTCCCGCGGTCGAGTTCGACGATGCGCGTGGCGACGGCATCGAGGAAGCGGCGGTCGTGGGTGATGATGACGGCGGCTCCTTTCCAGCTGCGCAGCAGCGATTCCAGCCAGGCAATGCCTTCGAAGTCCAGATGGTTGGTGGGTTCGTCGAGCAGCAGCAGGTCGGGTTCGTCGACCAGCGCCTGCGCCAGCGCAACGCGCTTGCGCATCCCGCCCGACAGCCCGCCCACCGCGGCATCGGCCGGCAGGCCGAGCCGCTCCAGCGTGGCACGTACCCGCGCCGGACGTTCCCAGTCTTCGGGGTGGGCCTCCAGCCGGCTGATCGCCTCGTAGATGGTGGCGGCCTCGTCGAGGGCCGGCTCCTGTTCCACCGTGGCCACCCGCAGCCCTGAGGTGCGGGCGATATCGCCATCGTCGGGCTGCGCACGGCCGTCGAGCAGGCGCAGCAGCGAAGACTTGCCGGCGCCGTTGCGGCCGATCAGGCCGATGCGTTCGCCCTGCTGCACGGCCAGGTCGGCATGATCCAGCAGGGGATGGTGGCCGTAGGCCAGTTGAACGTCGGTGAGCGTGATGAGGGTGGTGGTAGCCATGAGGCCCTGTAGAGAAAGCGTCAGGGGATATTGTCGCAGGAACCCGCCGGGCCGCCGCCCAGTGCGGGGGCGGTACAATGGCGGTGCAGGCAGGTCGGGCAATCGCGGCGGCGCGTTCCGTCGAGGAAGGTCCGGACTCCACAGGGCAGGATAACGGCTAACGGCCGTCCGGCTGGCCGGCGGTCTCACCACCGCCGACCGGGCGAGGAACAGGGCCACAGAGACGAGTCTGCGAGGCGGGCGCGCCATCGGCGCGCACCGGCACGGCCATCTCCGTGCCGTGCCGTCCGGCAACGGGCGGCGGCGTCGCAGGGTGAAACGCGGCAACCTCTATCCGGAGCAACATCAAATAGGCATGCGTGCGGCGCTTCGGCGCCGGGAAGGGCGGCCCGTCCGAGCATGCGGGTAGATGGCTACAGCCAGGCAGCAATGCCTGGCGCAGAGGAATGATTGCCCGCCGGGGAAGCCCGGCGTACAGAATCCGGCCTACAGACCTGTCCTGCACAGATTCCGCGGTCCGCGTACCCAACCGGCACGCAAGGTAAGACAATGCAAAGCCGGTTCCGGCGGGCCTTTTTCGGCGATTCTCAGGAACGACTTTTAGTTGACCCTGCAACCCCCTGATTTCTCAGGGGGTTTTTTCGTGCGCCCATTTACAGATTGCCCTAAGTCCTTGTTGTGATTGAAAAAATTGCAACCACTCGCTTGACCGGCCTGTGCCGTTCCCGTAGAGTGGGAAAAAGTAGGAATTTGTGCAACTAAGTGGGGCGAATTGGTGTTTCAGGGTAGCAGCGCGCTGACGATGGATGCCAAGGGGCGGATCTCGATTCCGACCCGGTATCGTGACGCGCTCGCCGAGCAGGCTGACGGCAAGCTGACCCTGACCCGCCACCCGGATGGCTGCCTGCTGGTGTATCCGCGGCCCGAGTGGGAGAAGAAGCGCGAGCAGATCGCCGCTTTTCCCATGTCGGCGCGTGCGCTGCAGCGGCTGTTGCTGGGAAACGCCCAGGATGTCGAGATCGACGGCGCCGGCCGTGTCCTCATCGCACCTGAACTGCGCAACGCTTCCGGTATGGCGCGCGAGGTGATGCTGCTTGGCATGGGCGCTCACTTCGAGCTGTGGGATGCCGCTTCCCTGGCCCGCCGCGAGGCGGAAGACCTGGCCAAGGGGATGCCGGACGTGTTGAACCAGTTTTCGTTCTGAAACCGCGTATGGACTTCGAACATCGGCCCGTGCTGCTGGAGCCGACGGTGGACGCGTTGCTGCTGCCCGAATTCGGCGGCAAGGGCGCGGCCCGGTCGCCCCGGCGGGATGCGCAGGCCGACCTCCGTCGCCGGGAGCAGGGCATCTACGTGGACGGGACGTTCGGGCGCGGCGGACACAGCCGCGAGCTGCTGGGTCGGATAGGTCCCCAGGCTCGGCTGGTGGTGTTCGACAAGGATCCGCAGGCCATTGCCGTGGCCCGGGAGCTGGCCGCCGCCGACGCGAGAGTGGACGTGGTGCATGGCGGCTTCGCCACCATGGCAGAAGAACTGAAGGACCGCGGCATCGAGCAGATCGATGGCGTGATGCTGGACCTGGGCGTGTCCTCGCCCCAGGTCGACGATGCCGGGCGCGGCTTCTCGTTCATGCGGGAAGGGCCGCTCGACATGAGGATGGATACCAGCCGCGGCGTCACCGCCGCGGAGTGGCTGGCGCAAGCCAGCGTGGATGAGATGCGGGAGGTCATCGCGGATTATGGCGAAGAACGGTTTGCTTTTCAGGTTGCAAAGGCGATTGCTGCTCGCCGCGCAACACGGCCGCTGCGCACCACGCTCGAGCTTGCCGAGTGCGTCGCCAGCGCCGTCCGCACGCGCGAAAAGGGCCAGCATCCGGCCACACGCACCTTTCAGGCTCTACGGATTTACATCAATCGGGAACTCGAAGAGCTCGCGCGCGCCCTCGCGTCAGCTCTAGATCTGCTCGCCCCGGGGGGGAGGTTGGCGGTGATCAGCTTTCATTCGCTGGAAGACCGCATGGTCAAGCAGTGCATCGCGGCGGCCGCCCGGCCGGCCGCGGGGCACCCGCGCCTGCCCCTGCGGGAAAGCGAGCTCCCCCAGCCGGTGTTGCGGCCGCTGGGCCGCGTGCTGGCCAGCGACGAGGAAATCGCGGCCAATCCACGCGCCCGTTCGGCGGTGCTGCGCGCCGCCGAACGCACCGACGTGCCGGTGGGCGACGCGGCGGGATTCGTTCCCGATGAGCCGCTGGCGGCGCGCGCGCGGCGCGCGCCTGCGCGCGGCAGGAGGCAATGATGGGGCGCCTGAGCGTGGTCATCGCCGCCTTGTTGATGCTCTCTGCCATTTCGCTGGTCACGAGCCGGTATCAGTCGCGCCAGCTGTTCGTCGAGCTGGGCCGCAGCCAGGCCGAGGCGCGTGACCTGGACATCGACTGGCGCCGCCTGCAGCTCGAACGCGCCGAGCTGGCACGCAATGCGCGGGTCGACCGCGCGGCGCGTGAAGAGCTCAAGCTGATTCCCATCGTGCCCGACCGCACCATCTACATCAACCAGGCGCCCATTGCCGAGCCCTCCGGAGGCGCGCAATGAAGCGCGTCCCGTTCTTCGACAATCCCGTGCTGCGCGGCCAGCTGCCGATGTGGCGCGCGCGCCTGGTGTTGATCCTGCTCTTCGGCGGCTTCCTGGTGCTGGCAGGACGGGCCCTGTTCCTGCAGGGGCTGTCCACCGAATTCCTGCAGCAGCAGGGCGAGCGCCGCTACGAGCGCACCCTCACGCTGGCGGCCACGCGCGGCAAGATCCTCGACCGCAATGGCGTGGTGCTGGCCTCCAGCGTGCCGGCGCGGGCCATCTGGGCGATTCCGGAAGACGCCCGGCAGGCCGATGCCAAGCAGTTCGGCGCGCTGGCCAGGCTGCTCGAGATGCCCGAGTCCGATCTGCGCGGCCGCCTGGCCGACGAAGAGCGCAATTTCGTGTACCTGAAGCGCCAGGTGCCGATGGACGTGGCCGAGAAGATCAAGGCGCTGGGCATGCCCGGCATCCACCAGCAGCCCGAGTCGCGCCGCTATTACCCTGAAGGCGAGGTCACGGCACACGTGGTGGGCTTCAACAACGTCGAGGACCAGGGCCAGGAAGGGGTGGAGCTCAGCTTCAACGACCTGCTGTCCGGCAAGCCGGGGAGCAGGCGCGTCATCAAGGACCGCCTGGGCCGCGTCATCGAGGACGTGCAGGCGGTGAACCTGCCTGTGGACGGCCGCGACCTGCGCCTGTCGATCGATACGCGGCTGCAGTACCTGCTGTACAAGGAACTCAACGACGCGGTGACCAAGCACGAAGCGCGCGGCGCCACCGCCGTGATTGTCGATGTGCGCACCGGCGAGATCCTGGCGCTGGCCAGCCTGCCCACCTTCGACCCCAATCGCCGCGACACGCTCACCGCCACCAATCTGCGCAACCAGGCGATCACCGACACCTTCGAGCCCGGCTCGATCATGAAGCCGTTCACCGCCGCGCTGGCGCTGGACCTGGGTCGCGTCACGCCGGGCACGCAGTTCGATACGGGCAATGGCCGTTTCCAGTACCAGGGCAGCACCATCAGCGACGTGAGCCGCAATGGTGTCCTGGACGTGGCCGGGATCCTGCGCCGGTCCAGCAACATAGGCATGACCATGATCTCGGAGCGCCTGGAGGCGCGCGAGATGTGGAACCGCTTCACCGAACTCGGGTTGGGCCAGGCGCCCCAGCTTGGATTCCCCGGCGCGGCGCCGGGCCGCCTGCGGCCCTGGGAGCGCTGGCGCCTGATCGAGAAGGCCACCATGGCCTATGGCTACGGGCTGTCGGTTTCGCTGCTGCAGGCGGCGCGCGCGTATACCGTGTTCGCGCGCGATGGCGACATGGTGTCGCTCACGCTGGTCAAGCGCGACAGCGCGCCTACCAGCGTGCGGGTCTATACCCCGCACACCGCGCAGCTGGTGCGCTCCATGCTCGAGGCCGCGGCCGGTCCGGATGGCGCCAAGGCCGCCCAAGTGCAGGGCTACCGCGTCGCGGGCAAGAGCGGCACGGCGCGCAAGATCATCGACGGCAAGTACAGCACGCAGCGCTACCGCAGCTCTTTCGTGGGTTTCGCGCCCGTGTCCGACCCCAAGATCGTGGTGGCGGTATCCATCGACGAGCCCAAGGTCGGCGGCTACTACGGCGGCGCCATCGCTGCGCCGGTGTTCTCCCGGGTCGTGGGCGGCAGCCTGCGCCTGATGGGCGTGCAGCCGGACGCGCCGTTCGAGTCGACCATCGTGGCCGGCGTGCCGGAGGGCGGGCAATGAGCGAACGGACGCCAGCCCTGCCCATGCCCGCCGCGACCTCGGCCCAGGTCCTGGATTGGCTGCGCGCGCGCGTACGCGCCGACGCGCACCTGCACCTGGACTCGCGCCAGCTTGCATCCGGCGACGTATTCATTGCCTGCGCGGGCCTGCGCACGGATGGGCGGCTATATATAGAGCAGGCGCGGGCTCGCGGCGCCGCCGCCGTGCTGTGCGAAGCCTCCGGCGACGCGTCGCCCGCCGGGGCGGACGTGCTGCCTGTGGCCGGGTTGCGCGCCATGCTGGGCGAGCTGGCCGATGCCTGGTATGGCAGGCCGTCCGCCGGACTCAGTGTGGTGGCGGTGACGGGCACCAATGGCAAGACCTCATGCGTGCACTGGATCGCTGCCGCCCTCACGCGGCTGCAGCGGCCCTGCGGCAGCATCGGCACGCTCGGCGCCCGGCTGCCCGATGGTACCCTGCTGGCCGAAACCCTGACCACGCCCGACGTGCTGAGCACGCATCGGCTGCTGGCCCGCATGCGGGCCGCGGGAGCGGTGGCCGTCGCGCTGGAAGCGTCCTCCATCGGGCTGGAGCAGGGGCGGCTGGACGGCGTGCGCATCGCGGTGGCGGGCTACACCAATTTCACGCGCGACCACCTGGACTACCACGGCGACATGGCCGGCTACGAGCAAGCCAAGGCCCGCCTGTTCCGCTGGCCCGGGCTGGGCGCGGCGGTCATGAACATCGACGACCCGGTCGTGGCGCGCCTGGCAGCGGGGCTGCCTGCCGGGATGGCCACGGCATGCTCGCTGCGCGGCGATGCGGCCGCCGAGGTGCGCGCGCGCGATATCCGGCCTGCCGCCGACGGACAGGTCTTCACGCTGATGATGCCGGAGGGCGAGGCGCAGATCCTTACGCGCCTCCTCGGCGCGCACAACGTCGCCAACCTGCTGCTGGTGGCCGGCGTGCTGTCGCGGCTGGGCCTGGGATTGAGCGAGGTCGCGCGCGAACTGGCTGCCGCCGAGCCCGTGGCTGGCCGTCTCGACGTGGTCGGCACCGGCGTGCCGGGCCTCGCCGGCACGGCGCGCGCTCCGCTGGCCGTGGTGGACTACTCTCATACGCCCGACGCCCTGGCCCGGGCCCTGGCTGCGCTGCGCCCGGTGGCGCAGGCACGCGGCGGCCGCCTGGTGTGCCTGTTCGGCTGCGGCGGAGGCCGCGACGCGGGCAAGCGTCCCGAGATGGGCCGCATCGCGGGCGAGCAGGCCGACGAAGTCGTGATCACGAGCGACAACCCGCGCGACGAGCAGCCCCAGGCGATCATCGCGCAGGTCCTTGCCGGACTGCCCGCGTCTGCCCGGGCCATCGTCGAGCCCGACCGGGCCCGCGCGATCCTGCAGGCCCTGTGGCGCAGCGCTTCGCAGGACGTCGTGCTGCTGGCCGGAAAGGGCCATGAAACCTATCAGGAAGTGGCGGGGCAGAAACTCCCCTTCGACGACCGCGAGTGGGCGCGGCTGGGCCTGCTGCTGCCGCAGGTGCCCGGCTTGTCCACCGATACCCGGCGCATCGATGCCGGACAGCTGTTCCTGGCGCTGGCCGGCGACAATTTCGACGGCCACGATTATCTCGCCCAGGCCCAGGCGGGCGGCGCCTGCGCAGCCATCGTGGCGCACCGCGTCGCGGACTGCAGCCTGCCGCAGATCGTGCTGGGCGACACGCGCCAGGCGCTGGGCCGCATCGGCGCCGCCTGGCGCGGCGGCTTCCGCCTCCCTGTGATTGCCGTCACCGGCAGCAACGGCAAGACCACGACCAAGGAAATGATCGCCGCCGTACTGGCTGCCTGGCAGGGCGAGGCGCACCGCCTGGCGACGGCGGGCAACTTCAACAATGACATCGGCGTGCCGCTCACGCTGCTGCGCCTGCGTTCCGAACACCGTGCGGCGGTATTCGAGCTGGGCATGAACCATCCTGGCGAGATCGCCACGCTGGCGGCCATGGCGGCGCCCACCGTGGCCCTGGTCACCAATGCGCAGCGCGAGCACCAGGAATTCATGCATTCGGTGGAAGCCGTCGCGGAAGAGAATGGTTCCGTGCTGGCGGCGTTGCCCGACGACGGCGTGGCCGTGTATCCGGGCGACGAACCGTACCTGCCCATCTGGGAAAGGCAGGCTGGCGCGCGCCGGACGCTGCGCTTCGGCCTGGAGCCGGGGCTGGACGTGTACGCGCAGGACGTGTCGTTCGATGCTTGCGGCACGACGTGCACCGTGGTCACCCCCATGGGCACCGGCAGCCTGACGCTGTCCGTGCCCGGCCTGCACAACCTGCGCAACGCGCTGGCGGCCATCGCCTGCAGCCTCGGGGCCGGCGTGCCGCTGTCGGTGGCCCTGCAGGCGCTGGCCGGGTTCCAGGCCGTGTCCGGACGGATGCAGCGCAAGACGCTGGACGACGGCACCGTGCTGGTCGACGACACCTACAACGCCAATCCGGATTCGGTGCGGGCGGCCATCGACGTGCTGGCCAGCCTGCCGGCGCCGCGGGTGCTGGTCCTGGGCGACATGGGAGAGGTGGGCGAGAACGGCCCCGCGATGCACGAGGAGGTCGGCGTCTACGCCCGCGAGCGCGGCATCGACGCCCTGCTGACGCTGGGCGAGGCCAGCCGCGGGTCGGCGGCCGCGTTCGGCGCGCAGGCCCGCGCCTGCGCCTCCGTGGATGAAATCGTCGTCGCCCTGCGCGCCATCGCGCCGGGCAGTGTTCTGGTCAAGGGTTCGCGCTTTATGCGCATGGAGCGGGTAGTGCAGGTTTTTTCTACGAACAACAACAACAGGCCCGAAGGGCAGGGAGACCGGCATGCTGCTTGAGATCGCACGCTGGCTGTCGGATGACGTGAGCGCCATCGGCGTGTTCCAGTACATCACACTGCGAGCGGTGTTCGCCTGCGCGACCGCCCTGCTGATCGGCCTGCTGGCGGGCCCTCGCGTGATCCGCAAGCTGACCGAGATGAAGATCGGCCAGGCCGTGCGCGCCTATGGCCCGCAGACCCACCTGGTCAAGACCGGCACGCCCACCATGGGCGGGGCGCTGATTCTCATCGCCATCGCGATCAGCACGCTGCTGTGGGCCGACTGGACCAATCGGTTCGTGTGGGTGGTGCTGCTCGTGACGTTCGGCTTCGGCTGGATCGGCTGGATGGATGACTATCGCAAAGTCGTGCACCGCGATCCCGAAGGCATGCCCGCGCGGCAGAAGTTCTTCTGGCAGGCCACGATCGGCCTGGTGGCTGCCATCTACCTGGCCTTCGCCGTGTCGGCGCCCGCCAATACCGAGCTCTGGCCGCTCTTCAAGGCCTGGGTCTCCAGCGGTTTCGCCATGCCGCTGCCCACGCGCGCCGACCTGATCGTGCCGTTCTTCAAGAGCGTGAGCTACCCGCTGGGCGTGCTCGGCTTCGTGGCGCTCACCTGGGCGGTGATCGTGGGCACGAGCAACGCCGTGAACCTCACCGACGGTCTGGACGGGCTGGCCATCATGCCGACCGTGATGGTCGGTAGCGCGCTGGGCATCTTCGCTTATGTGGTAGGCCGCGTGGACTACTCCAAGTACCTGCTGTTTCCCTACATCCCCGGCGCTGCCGAGCTGATGGTGCTGTGTGCGGCGATCGGCGGCGCGGGGCTGGCCTTTCTGTGGTTCAACGCCTATCCGGCCCAGGTGTTCATGGGTGATGTGGGCGCGCTGGCCCTGGGCGGTGCGCTGGGCACCATCGCGGTGATCGTGCGCCAGGAAATCGTGCTGTTCATCATGGGCGGCGTGTTCGTGGTCGAGACGCTGTCGGTGATGATGCAGGTCACCTGGTTCAAATACACCAAGCGCAAATACGGAGAAGGGCGACGGATCTTCCGCATGGCGCCCCTGCACCACCACTTCGAGGTGGGCGGCTGGAAGGAAACCCAGGTCGTCGTGCGCTTCTGGATCATCAGCATGATGCTGGTGCTGGTCGGGCTTTCTACATTGAAGTTGCGATGAACGTGAATGACGCCACCCGTGATGACGCGCCGCTCGTCCTGATCCTCGGATTGGGCGAGACGGGCGTGGCTGCCGCGCGCTGGTGCGCCCGTGCGGGCGCCCGGCTGCGCGTGGCCGACACGCGTGCCCGGCAGGGTGGCCTGGAAGCCCTGCAGCAGGCGCTCTCGGCCGCCGAGGTGGAATACCGGCTGGGCTGCGGCGATGTCTTCGAGCCGGAGCTTCTCGACGGCGTTGCGCAGGTCGTGCTCAGCCCGGGCCTGCCGCCGGCCCAGGCGCCGGCCCAGGCGCTGCTGTCCGAAGCCGCGGCGCGCGGCATCGAAGTGGTGGGCGAGATCGAGCTGTTCGCCAGGGCGCTGGCCCGGCTTGCCGAATCGCGCGGGTATCGGCCGCGGCTGCTGGCCGTGACCGGCACCAACGGCAAGACCACGGTCACGGCCATGACGCGCCAGCTGGTCGAGGCCTCGGGATTGTCGGTGCGCGCGGCGGGCAACATCGGTCCGGCCGCGCTCGCGGCGCTGATGGATGCGCTCGATGCCGACGCGCTGCCGCAGGTGTGGGTGCTGGAGCTGTCGAGTTTCCAGCTCGAGACCACGCACAGCCTGTCGGCCGATGCCGCCGTGGTGCTCAATGTCTCGCAAGACCACCTGGACTGGCACGGCAGCATGGACGCCTATGCTCGCGCCAAGGCCCGCCTGCTCGGCATGGCTGGCGTGGCCATCGTGAACCGGGACGATGCGCTCACCGTGGGCATGGTCGATGCACTGGACGCCATGTCGGTGCGCAGTTTCGGCCGCGACCTGCCCGAGCGGGTCGGCGACATGGGCCTGGAACTGGGCGATGGCGTGGCATGGCTTGCCGCCTGCGAGCCCGAGGATTTCGACGAGCCGGCGCCACCCGTGCGCAGGAAAAAAAACGCGCCGCCGCCCACGCGGCCCACGGGGCGCCTGAGCCGGCTCATGCCGGCGGACGCCATGCGGGTGCGCGGCATGCACAACGCCATGAATGCGCTGGCGGCGCTGCTGCTGGCGCGCACGCTGGGACTGGGCTGGGGGCCGATGCTGCGCGCCCTGCGCGACTACGCCGGAGAACCGCATCGCGCCGCGCTGGTGCGCAATATCGGCGGCGTGGACTACATCAACGACAGCAAGGGCACCAACGTGGGCGCCACCGTGGCGGCGCTGGAAGGCCTGGGCCAGCCGGTGGTGCTGATTGCCGGCGGACTGGGCAAGGGCCAGGATTTCTCTCCCCTGGCCCCGGTGGTCGCCCGCCACGCCCGTGCAGTGGTGCTGATCGGCACCGATGGCCCGGCCATAGGCGAGGTGCTGGCAGCCACCGGCGTGCCGTGCGTGCCGGCCGGCGACATGCGCGAAGCCGTACGCCGCGCCGCCGACCTCGCCCAACCCGGCGACGCCGTGCTGCTCTCTCCCGCCTGCGCCAGCATGGACATGTTCCGCAACTATCCCCATCGCGGCCAGGTCTTCGCCGACGAAGTCACCGAACTCGCACTGGATCGGGGGGAAGTGGCATGAGCCCGCAGAACCGCTTCAAGGGCGAATTCCCCCTCGGGGGGAGGGGCGCGCAGCGCCAAGGGGGCCCATTGCTCCCGCAGAACCGCTTCAAGGGCGAATTCCCCCTCGGGGGGAGGGCGCGTAGCGCCAAGGGGGCAGCCTAATGTTTTTGTCAAGCGTTCATAGCCGACGTACGAAGGCTGAATGGCGTGCGGTCGCGCAGCACGGCCCACAGGACATTGACGCGCCGTCGCGCCAGCGCGATGACGGCCTGGTGGTGGCGCTTTCCTTCTTGTCGTTTGCGCGCGTAGAAGGCTCGGCTGTCGGGGCTTCGCAGCGAGGCGAAGGCCGCCTGGTAGAACACGCGCTTGAGCCCCTTGTTGCCACCGTGGGGCCGCTGCAAGCGGCGGGATTTGCCGGACTGCTTGAGTACGGGAGCCAGGCCGGCGGCAGCGGCCAGGGCATCAGCGGATCGGAAGCGCGCGATGGAGCCTGCCTCGGCGATGAACTGGGCGGTCATCAAGGCCCCCATGCCCGGCAGGCTTCGGATGAGGGCCGCATCAGGGTGCGCGCAGAGGCGTTGCCCGATGTCGAGATCGAGTCTGGCCAGTTGCTCCAGAGTATGCCTGGCTTCGGCGGCGAGCTCCTTGATCAGCCGGGCGGTCAGGGTTTCTCCGGGCACGGTAATAGTTTGCCGGGCTGCGGCGCCGCGGGCTGCGGCGATGAGCTTGTGCGCGTAGCTGCGGTTGGCCATCGCCCCCAGGGCCACACGCAGCTGCTCGTCACTGGCTTGGCGCCACTCCAGTGGCGTGACGAACTGGCAGAGCAGAACCAAGGCCGTCTTGCTGGTGAGGTCCAGCGCATGTTCGAGTTCGGGAAAGATGCTTACCAGCAGGTCGTGCATGCGCGCCAGGCGGCGCGTCTGTTCGGCGACCAGATCGCCGCGCCGCGAGACGAGCAGCCGCAGTTCGATATCCAGCTCGCTCTGAGCCGTCACGGGCCGCAGATCCGTGCGCGTGCGCACTTGATCGGCGATGACGCGCGCATCACGCGGGTCGCTCTTGGACTCGCCGCCCACCGTGCCCTGGCGGGCACGATTGACGGCCAGGCCGCTGACGTGAACGAGCTCGAAGCCGGCATGCAGCAGCATCGCCTGGGCCAGCGAGGCGATACCACCCAGCACATCGATGCCGATACGCCACGGCGCCGGCAGCGCTTGCAGTTCGGTCACCAGCCGTTGCAGGTCTTCGGGAGTGTTGAGCAACTTGCGGTTAATAAGTGCGTTGCCGCCAGGGTCAATGGCGCAGACCCAATGAACCTCCTTGGCGACATCGATTCCGACGAAGGTCGTCATGATCAGTCTCCTTGGCTATCGGTCAGGCATCCCTTGCACGCCAACTTCGCCCTACACAGCGATCAATCGCAAAGCCTAATCAGTGGTCGACAAGAGAGGGTGCAGAGGGGGGAAATGCCTCCTGAGCCATCAAGGGCAGCCAGCATGAAAACCATCCCCTCGCACCGCCTGGAACCTAACTTGGCATGCTATCCCAGGCACCGATTCCTCGGTAACGAGAAAGGTAGGGCTGCATGAGCCTGTTTGCCGAACTGACTGGCAGCGTCAACGCCGTGCGCCCCGGCCGCACCCGCATGCGCAATTTCGACATGCCGCTGGTCGTGGCCGCGACCACGTTGCTGCTGCTGGGCCTGCTGATGGTGTACTCGGCTTCGATCGCCCTGGCTGACGGCCCGCGCTACGCCTCCTATGGCCGCTACTATTTCATCCTGCGCCACGGCCTCTTCATCGGCACGGGGCTGTTGGCCGCCATGGTGGTAATCACGGTGCCGATCCGGGTCTGGCAGCGGCTGGCCGTGCCGCTGTTCGGCGTGGCGCTGGCGCTGCTCGTCGCCGTGCTGGTGCCGGGCATAGGCCGTGAGGTCAATGGCGCGCATCGGTGGATTCCGCTGGGCCCCATCAATTTCCAGCCGTCCGAGCTGATGAAGCTGGCTGCCGTGCTCTACGCCGCCGATTACACCGTGCGCAAGCAGGAGTTCATGCAGGCATTCGCCCGGGGCTTCCTTCCCATGGCATGCGCGCTGGGTTGCGTGGGCATGCTGCTGCTGCTCGAGCCCGACCTGGGCGCGTTCATGGTGATCGTGGCGATCGCCATCGGCATCCTGTTCCTCGGCGGCATCAATGGCAAGTACTTCAGCAGCCTGCTGTTGGTGCTGGTGGGCACCTTCCTCGTCCTCATCTGGGCTTCGCCCTGGCGCCGCGCGCGCCTGTTCGCCTATCTGGATCCCTGGAACGAGGCCAATGCCTACGGCAGCGCCTATCAACTGTCGCACTCCCTCATCGCCCTGGGCCGCGGCGAGTGGCTGGGCGTGGGCCTGGGCGCCAGCGTGGAAAAGCTGCACTATCTGCCGGAGGCGCACACCGACTTCCTGATGGCCGTGGTCGGCGAGGAACTCGGCTTCGTCGGCGTGCTGCTGGTGATCGGGCTGTTCGCGGTGGTGGTGCAGCGCGGCTTCGATATCGGCCGGCAGGCCATCGCCATGGAGCGCACCTTTGCCGGGCTGGCCGCGCATGGCGTGGCCATGTGGTTCGGCGTGCAGGCTTTCATCAACATGGGCGTGTGCCTCGGGCTGCTGCCCACCAAGGGGCTGACCCTGCCGCTGATGAGCTACGGCGGTTCGGGCATCGTCATGAACCTGTGCGCGCTCGCGCTGATGCTGCGGGTGGACATCGAGAACCGCGTGATGATGCGGGGAGGGCGGATATGAACGCGCCCACCGTGCTCATCATGGCTGGCGGCACCGGCGGACACATCATGCCCGGTCTGGCCGTGGCCGAGACGTTGCGCGCGCGCGGCTGGCGCGTGCTGTGGCTGGGCAATCCCGACAAAATGGAAGGGCGCCTGGTGCCGCCGCGCGGCTTCGAGCTGGTGGCGCTGCACTTCGAGGGAGTGCGCGGACGGGGCGCCAGGGCATTGCTGCGGCTGCCCCTGGTGCTTGCTCGTGCCTTGGTGCAGGCCTGGCGGCATCTCTCGGTGGTGCGGCCCGACGTCGTGCTCGGCATGGGCGGCTATGTCGCCTTTCCGGGCGGCGTGCTGGCGGCGCTGCGCGGCATTCCGCTGGTGGTGCACGAACAGAATGCGGTGGCAGGCACTTCCAATCGCTGGCTTGCCCGGCTGGCGCGCCGCGTGCTCAGCGGATTCCCGGGCGTCCTGCCGCGCGGCGAGGCGCTGGGCAATCCGGTGCGCGCCGACCTTTGCGCGCTGCCTGCTCCGGCAGAGCGCTACGCCGGCCGCAGCGGCCCGCTGCGCCTGCTCGTGGTGGGCGGCAGCCTGGGGGCGCAGGCGCTCAACGAGGCGCTGCCCAAGGCCATGGCCCTGCTCCCGGCCGGGCAGCGTCCGCTGGTGGTGCACCAGGCGGGCGAGCAGCATATCGCTGCGCTGGTCGAGGCCTACGCCGCGGCCGGCGTGCAGGCCGACTGCCGGGCCTTCATCGACGACATGGCGGGCGCCATGGCCGCGGCGGATCTCATGGTCTGCAGGGCGGGCGCCATGACGGTCGCCGAAGTGGCGGCGGCCGGCGTGGCGGCGCTGTTCGTGCCGTTCCCGCATGCCACCGACGATCACCAGACGGCGAACGCCCGGTACCTGAGCGCAGCCCAGGCCGCCTGGCTGCAGCCGCAGAACGCGCTCACTCCGCAGTGGCTCGCAGCCTGGCTGGGCGAGCGTACCCGTAACGAACTCCAGGCCGTCGCCGAACGTGCGCGCTCCCATGCGCGCCCGGACGCCGCGGCCCGCATTGCCGACGCCTGCGCTCAGGCAGCGGGGCGCCACACATGAAACATCGCATCAATCACATTCACTTCGTAGGCGTGGGCGGCTCGGGCATGAGCGGCATCGCCGAGGTCCTTCTGAACCTGGGCTACCGCATCAGCGGCTCGGACCTCAATGATTCGCCGGTGACACGACGCCTGGCCGGCCTGGGCATGCATGTGGCCATCGGGCACGACGCCGCCAATGTGGCCGGCGCGGACGCCATCGTCGTGTCCACGGCGGTGGCCGGGGACAACCCCGAAGTGCTGGCTGCCCGGGCGGCGCGCATACCCGTGGTGCCCCGTGCCGTGATGCTCACCGAGCTGATGCGCCTGAAGCGCGGCATCGCCGTGGCCGGCACGCACGGCAAGACCACCACGACCAGCCTGGTGGCCAGCGTGCTGGCCGCCGGCGGCCTGGACCCTACCTTCGTGATCGGCGGGCGGCTCAATTCCGCCGGCGCCAACGCACAGCTGGGCCAGGGGGAATTCATCGTGGTCGAGGCCGACGAGTCCGACGCGTCGTTCCTCAACCTGCTGCCCGTGATGGCGATCGTCACCAACATCGATGCCGACCACATGGACACGTACGGCCATGACGTGGCACGGCTCAAGAGCGCCTTCATCGAGTTCACCCAGCGGCTGCCGTTCTACGGCAGCGCCATCCTGTGCGTGGACGATGCCAATGTGCGCGAGATCATGCCGCTGGTGTCGCGCCCGATCACGACCTACGGTCTGAGTCCCGAAGCCCAGATCCGCGCCCAGGATGTGCGCGCCGACGGCACCCGCATGCATTTCTCGGTGCTTCGACGCGACCGCGACCTCGAGCTGCCCACGCTGCAGGTCGAGCTGAACCTGCCCGGGCTGCACAATGTGCGCAATGCCCTTGCCGCGATTGCCGTGGCCTCCGAGCTGGGCGTGGACGACACGGCCATCTGCGAGGCGCTGGCGGCGTTCAAGGGCGTGGGGCGGCGCTTCACGCAGTGGGGCGACATCGCGGTGCCGGCCGAACATGGCGGCGGAAGCTTCACGCTGGTCGACGACTATGGCCACCATCCTGCGGAGATGGCTGCCACGCTGGAAGCCGCCCGCGGCGCCTGGCCGACCCGGCGCATCGTGCTGGCATTCCAGCCGCACCGCTATACCCGCACGCGCGACTGCTTCGAGGACTTCGTGCGGGTGCTGGGCATGGCCGACGCCGTCCTGCTCACCGAAGTCTATGCGGCCGGCGAGGCGCCGCTGGTCGCCGCCGACGGCCGCTCGCTGGCCCGCGCGCTGCGCGTCGCCGGCAAGGTGGAGCCCGTATTCGTGGACGACGTGGCCGAGTTGCCCCAGGCCGTGCGTGACTTCGCGCGCGACGGCGACGTCGTCATCGTGATGGGCGCCGGTTCGATCAGCCGTGTGCCGGCCCAGCTGGGAGAGCGGACATGAGCCCGAAGAGCAAGGAAGACGGCGCCCGGCGCCAGGTGGACAACATGACTCAATCCCATGATTTCGGCCGGGTCGGCGTGCTGTACGGCGGCCGCTCCGCGGAGCGCGAGGTATCGCTGATGTCCGGCCGCGGCGTGCACGAGGCGCTGTGCAGCGTCGGGGTGGATGCCCACCTGTTCGACACCGGCACCCAGAGCCTGGCCGAGCTGGCCCAGGCAGGCTTCGACCGGGTGTTCATCGCGCTGCATGGCCGCTATGGCGAGGACGGCACCATACAGGGCGCCCTGGAACTGCTGGGTATCCCGTATACCGGCAGCGGCCCCATGGCCTCCAGCCTCGCCATGGACAAGGTCATGACCAAGCGCGTCTGGCTGCAGCACGGCCTGCCCACGCCTGCCTTCGAAGTGCTCGATGCCGGCTCGGAGCTGCGCACCGTGCCCGACCGGCTGGGCCTGCCGCTGATCCTCAAGCCGCCGCACGAGGGCTCCACGGTGGGCATCACCAAGGTGGCGGGCTATTCCGACATGAAGCAGGGCTATGCCGATGCGGCGCGCTACGACAGCAGCGTGCTGGCGGAACAGTTCATCGCCGGCCGCGAGCTCACCGTTGCCGTGCTCGGCACGGGCGCGGCCGCGCGTGCCCTGCCGGTGATCGAGATCGTCGCGCCCGGCGGCAACTACGACTACGAGCACAAGTACTTCTCGGACGAGACCCAGTACTTCTGCCCCGCCGACATCCCGCCGGCGGTGGCCGAGGAAGTGGGGCGCATCGCCGAGCAGGCCTACCGCGCCCTGGGTTGCGAAGGCTGGGGGCGGGCCGACTTCATCCTGGATGGGCAGGGGCGGCCGTGGCTGCTGGAAATGAATACTTCGCCGGGCATGACCAGCCATTCGCTGGTGCCCATGGCCGCGCGCGCCGTGGGCATGAGCTATGCCGAATTGTGCGTGGCCATCCTGGCCGAGGCTTCGTGCAAAGTGCACAGCCCGGCCCGGCAGGACTGACAGGAAGGAGCCGTGTGGAACGACGCCCGCACCATCAACCTGATCGCCAACACGCTGGCCGTGCTGGCGGTTGCGGTCATGCTCGCCTGCGGCGTGGCCTGGGTCGCGCAGCGTCCGTACTTCACGCTGACGTCGATCGAGCTCGAGCCCGTCCCGGACAGCACGTTGCACTATGTGTCGACCGCATCCGTGCGCTCGGCCATCGTCGGCCGCTTCAAGGGCAACTTCTTCACCGTGGACCTGGACCAGGCGCGCGAGGTCTTCGAGTCGGTGCCATGGGTGCGGCATGCCACCGTACGGCGCATCTGGCCGAACACGCTGCGGGTGCGCATCGAGGAACAGCAGCCCCTGGCGCGCTGGAACGAGAACCAGATGATCAATACCTGGGGCGAGGCGTTCACGGCCAACCTGGGCGAACTGGACGACGAGACGGCCCTGCCGCATTTTGCCGGGCCGGAAGGCACGGAGAGCCTGGTCGTGCAGCGCTATGCGGAGCTGGCACGCTGGTTCGCGCCATTGAACATGCACGTCACGGAACTGGCGCTGAGCCCGCGCTACGCATGGCGGGCCACCCTGTCGAGCGGCGTCACGCTGGAGCTGGGGCGCGACCCGGGGGCGGATGCTCCCGATCCGCACGGCTTGCCCGGTGCGCTGCCCTTTGCCGCGCGCATCCAGCGCTTCGTCCAGGCCTGGCCCGTGGTGGCGAGCCGGCTCGAGGGCCGCTCGATCACGCAGGCGGACCTGCGCTACCCGAACGGTTTCGCGCTCGCCCTGGCACCCCTGCCGGACGAGCACCAATCCACACCCAAGACAAAACCATCCAAAAGACGCTAACGCCATGACCCGTGACATCAAGGACCTCATCGTCGCCCTGGACATCGGCACCAGCAAAGTGGTGGCGGTCGTGGCGGAAATCCTGCCCGAAGGACGCTTCGAAGTGCTCGGCCTGGGCCAGCACGAATCGCGCGGCATGCGCAAAGGGGTGGTGGTCAACATCGAGACCACGGTCAACTCCATCCAGCGCGCGCTCGAGGAAGCCGAGCTGATGGCCGACTGCAAGATCCGCGACGTCTACACCGGCATCGCGGGCAGCCACATCCGCAGCTTCAACTCCAGCGGCATGGTGGCCGTGAAGGACAAGGAAGTCACCGCGACCGACGTGGCGCGCGTGATCGAGACCGCCAAGGCGGTGAACATCCCGACCGACCAGCAGGTGCTGCACGTGCTGACCCAGGAGTTCATCGTCGACGGCCAGGAGGACATCCGCGAGCCGATCGGCATGAGCGGCCTGCGCCTGGAGGTGCGGGTGCACATCGTCACCGGCGCGGTCAGCGCGGCGCAGAACATCATCAAGTGCGTGCGCCGCTGCGGCCTGGAAGTGCAGGACCTGATCCTGCAGCCCCTGGCCTCCAGCCTGGCCTGCCTGACCGCGGACGAGAAGGAGCTGGGCGTGGTGCTGGTGGACATCGGCGGCGGCACGACCGACGTGGCCATCTTCACCGGCGGCGCCATCCGCCACACGGCGGTGATTCCCATCGCCGGCGACCAGATCACCAACGATATCGCCGCCATGCTGCGCACGCCCACGCCGGATGCCGAGGAGATCAAGCTGCGCTACGGCGTGGCCAAGCAGATCCTGGCGCGTCCGGACGAGGCCGTCGAAGTGCCGGGCCTGGGCGACCGCGGGCCGCGCCAGGTCAAGCGCCAGGCCCTCGGCGCCGTGATCGAGCCGCGCGTGGAGGAGCTCTTCGGCCTGGTGCAGCAAGTGGTGCGCGACTCGGGCTACGAAGATCTGCTGGCTTCCGGCGTGGTGCTGACCGGCGGCACCGCGCAGCTGCCCGGCATGGTGGAACTGGCTGAGGATGTGTTCCTCAAACCGGTGCGCGTGGCCGTACCCGAATACGAAGGCAGCCTCGCCGACGTGATGCGCAACCCGCGTTTCTCGACAGTGATGGGCCTGTTGCAGGAAGCCCGCATGCAGCGCGTGCGGGGCCGCAAGGTCGCGGCGCAGACGGGCAGCTTCAAGACGCTGCTGGCGCGCATGAAGGAGTGGTTCATGAATTGAGTTGTGCGGTATCGGGCCCCAGGGCCCGGGACCGGGTCTGCGCCACGGCATGCCGCGGCATGGGCCGAATGAGGCGTCTCAAATCCGGTGCGGATCCCGCGATCGGCACCTGCTTTGAGGCGATTCACAAAATAGGATGTTGGGGAATTTTTGTGATTTGCAAATCGGACTTGAGGGAGTCACCATGATGAACTTTGAAATGCTCGAGAACAACACCAAAGGGACCGTGATCAAGGTCGTGGGTGTTGGAGGCGCCGGCGGCAACGCCGTCGCCCACATGATCCGCAGCGGTGTCAGCGGCGTGGATTTCATCTGCGCCAATACCGATGCCCAGGCACTGGCCGCGACCAACGCGCCGGTGCAGATCCGCCTCGGCCGCACGGGCCTGGGCGCCGGCGCCAAGCCCGAACAGGGCCGCGCCGCCGCCGAAACCGCGCGCGAGGAGATCCGTGCGGCCCTCACCGGCGCGCACATGGTGTTCATCACCGCAGGCATGGGTGGCGGCACCGGCACGGGCGCCGGTCCGGTCGTGGCCGAAGTGGCCAAGGAACTGGGCATCCTGACCGTGGGCGTGGTCACCAAACCCTTCAGCTTCGAGGGCAACAAGCGCCTGAAGATGGCCGAGGACGGCATCGCCGAACTCGGCAAGCACGTGCACTCGCTCATCGTGGTCCTCAACGAGAACCTCTATGAGCTGATGGACGAGGACGCCACGCAGGAAGACTGCTTCAAGTCGGCCGACGACATCCTGCACAACGCCTGCGCAGGCATCGCCGAGATCATCAACGTCGAGGGCAACGTCAACGTCGACTTCGAAGACGTGAAGACCATCATGGGCGAGCAGGGCCAGGCCATGATGGGCACGGCGACCGCCAGCGGCGCCGACCGCGCCCGCGTCGCGGCCGAGAAGGCGATCGCGTGCCCGCTGCTCGAGGGCGTGGACCTCAACGGCGCACGCGGCGTGCTGGTCAACATCACCGCCAGCCGCTCGCTCAAGATGCGCGAGACCCGCGAAATCATGGAAACGATCCGCAGCTACGCTTCGGACGACGCCACCGTGATCTTCGGCACGGCCTACGACGAGTCGATGGGCGAGAACCTGCGCGTGACCGTGGTTGCCACCGGCCTCGGCCGGGCCTCGTCGCGGCCGCAGCTGGTGCAGGACGTCACCGAAGTGCTGCGTACCGGCACCGACAACATGCCGATGGGCGGGCAGGGCGGCGACTACCGCAACCTGGACATGCCGTCCGTGATGCGCAACCCGCGCAGCAACGCGTCGGCCCAGGTGCGCGCCCTGGAAAGCTCCGGCATGGACCACTTCGACATCCCGGCCTTCCTGCGCAAGCAGGCCGACTGACGACTGTCGCATGCGGGCCCTGACGGGCCCGCCACTCCCTCAGCTTCGGCCCGCCGTTCCCCGCGGCGGGCCGAGGGCGGAGCGGCTGTTGTAACGCAGTGAAATGGGGACACACCCTTGAGGCAGGGCAGCTGCATGGCGGCAATACCCTGCCCGGGTTACAATATTGTCATCGCACCGGCCTCAAGGGCATGGATCTGCCCCGAGCGCCCGCATTCATCGTATCCGTCATGTTCCGACAGCGCAGCATTCAGAATCTCGTCCGCACGACAGGCGTCGGCGTCCATTCCGGGCGGCGGGTCGAGCTCACGCTGCGGCCTGCCGAAGCCAACACCGGCATCGTATTCCATCGCATCGATCTGCCCCAGGTGGTGGATCTCCCGGCGCGCGCCGACGCGGTCGGCGACACCCGCATGGCGTCGGTGCTGCAGCAGGGCAACGTGCGCGTGTCCACCGTCGAGCACCTGATGTCGGCGCTGGCCGGCTTGGGCATCGACAACCTGCACGTCGACCTCACTGCCGAAGAAGTGCCCATCATGGACGGCAGCGCGGCAACCTTCGTATACCTGCTGCGTTCGGCCGGGATCGTCGAGCAAAACGCGCCCAAACGCTTCATCCGCGTGCGCAAGCCGGTTGAAGTGCGTGAAGGCGAGGGCCGCAATGCCAAGTGGGCCCGGCTCGAGCCCCACGAGGGCTTCGCCCTGGCATTCTCCATCGATTTCCGCCATCCCGCCATCGACGCCACGGCCAACTTCGCCGAGATCGATTTCGCCACGCATTCGTACGTCAGCGAGATCGCGCGCGCGCGCACCTTCGGCTTCGTCAACGAGGTCGAAACCCTGCGCTCCATGGGCCTGGCGCGCGGCGGCAGCCTGGACAACGCCATCGTGATGGACGAGTACCGGGTGCTCAACAGCGACGGCCTGCGCTACGACGACGAGTTCGTCAAGCACAAGATCCTCGACGCCATCGGCGATCTTTACCTCCTGGGCAAGCCGCTGGTGGCCCGCTACGTGGCGTCCAAGTCCGGGCATGGCCTGAACAACCAGCTGGCGCGCGCGCTGCTGGCCCAGCAGGACGCCTGGGAACTGGTCAGCTACGAATCGCAGGCGGAGGCACCGCAGGCCTTCCGCCACGAGTGGAAGCTGGCCTGAGCTGAAATCCCCCGCAGCGCCGGCGTTCTGTCCGGCGCGGCAGCACGATGCATCGGCCGCCTCGGGGCGGCCGATCCCGTTCATGGCTTCACGTCAGGTCTTGTGGTGCGCCAGCAGGCGGGCGATGGCGTCGGCCAGCGGGCCGGGGCGCACATGGCCATGCAGCTGCTCGAAGGCCTGCAGCGCCGTTTCGCCCAGCGGCTGGGCTGTCTTGGGCGGGCGGGGCTGTTTTGCCCCGGGGCGCGGCATGCCGGCTTGAACCTTAACGCTGATTTCGTTAAGGTTCCAGCCTTGGGCGGCGAGTGCCTGTGCAATGCGCGGTGCCATCTGCCGCAGCTTGGCAGCGTGAGCAGGGGCCGGTACGGCCAGCTGCAAGCGCTGGTTCTCCATACGGGCAACCACGCATACGCCGGCAAGGCCCGGGGGCAGCAGCGCAGCCACTGCGTGCTGCACCTGCAGGTGCAGGCGGGCCGTGGCCAGCACGCCGGCGCCGCGCGCGTCGTGTCCCAGCCAGCCCAGCGCGGTTTCGCCGGTCCGGCCGGCCTTGGTTCGCGGGCGGGATGGGGCAGTACGGTTCATGCCGGCTCAGACAACAGGATGTAGACCCTTGAAAATCGTGATTATGCACGCCCGTGGCGGGCGAGACGGACATCTTACCCTGGGGGGTGTGCGTCTGGCCGCCCTGATGGGCGGCGTCCTGCTGATCGCCACCCTGTTCGGCGCGGCCCTGCAACGCTATTTCACCCCGGTCGTGCCCGTATCCTATGCCGTCGACTGGCCGTCCTATGCCCGCGAGGTGCATCCCGAGCGCGATGCGGCCTTCCTGCGCGAGAACGTCAACCTGCTGGCCGCCAAGGTGGGCACGCTGCAGGCCAAGCTGGTGAGCATCGATGGCCTGGGCCGCCGCGTGGCCCAGATCGCGGGAGTGGCCTACACCGATCCGGAGCTGGCCAACGAAATGCACGGCGTGCCCGACGAGGCCACGCACGTCATGGACGACCTCTTCACCGACCGCCAGCCGCCTTCGCCCGAGTCCGCCGAGGCGCTGGGACGCCAGCTCGATGAGATCCAGGAGCGCATGCTGCGCCAGGCCGACAACCTGAAGATGCTCGACGCCGCGCTCACGCGCCGCTCGGCCGACCAGGCCCGCCTGCCGACGGCCATGCCGGTGGGCGAGGACTACCCCTACCTCAGTTCGTCCTATGGCTGGCGCCGCAATCCGGTCACCGGCCGCTACGCCATGCACGAGGGCCTGGATTTCGCCGCGCCCACGGGCACCGCCATACGCGCGGCCTCGGGCGGGGTGGTGCTGGAAGCCAAGTACCAGTCGGGCTACGGCAACATGATCGAGATCGACCATGGCGACGGCCTCATCACGCGCTATGCCCATGCGTCCAGCCTCTTGGTCAAGCCCGGGGAACTGGTCGAGCGCGGCCAGGAGATCGCGCGCGTGGGCTCCACCGGCCGCTCCACGGGGGCGCACCTGCATTTCGAGGTCCGCCTGGCCGGCCAGCCCCTGGACCCGCGTCTGTTCCTCGGTGCGCCGCAGAAGGCGCCGCCGGCCGTGGCGGCAGTACCGTCCCCGCCGCCCGCCCACTGACGGCCGCAGCCGCGTCACGCGGCTGCCGTCCAGGTGCGTTAAACTGGTTCGTTTCCTGGCGGCGTCCCTGCCTGCCCAATCGCCTAACCAAATCGAATCACGGACGACGGCCATAGCCGGCCGGGCGCCCGTTTCGCCACCGACACGCATGGTCTCTCTGCTCAAAAAACTCATAGGCAGCCGCAACGACCGGTTGCTCAAGCAGTACCGCAAGCTGGTCAACCAGATCAACGGCCTGGAGCCGCAGGTCGCGGCGCTATCTGACGAGGCGCTGGCCGCCAAGACGCAGGAGTTCCGTTCGCGGCTCGACCAGGGAGCCACTCTCGACGACCTGCTGCCCGAGGCCTTTGCCGTGGTGCGCGAAGCGGGCAAGCGGGTGTTCGGCATGCGCCACTTCGACGTGCAGATGCTGGGCGGCATCGCGCTGCACAACGGCAAGATCGCCGAAATGCGCACCGGCGAGGGCAAGACCCTCATGGCCACGCTGCCGGTGTACCTGAACGCGCTCGCCGGCAAGGGCGTGCACGTGGTCACGGTGAACGACTACCTGGCGCGCCGCGATGCCGAATGGATGGGCAGGCTGTACCGCTTCCTGGGCATGAGCACGGGCGTGGTCGTGCCCCAGCAGACCAACGAAGAGAAGATCGCCTCCTACCGGGCCGACATCACCTACGGCACCAACAACGAGTTCGGGTTCGACTACCTGCGCGACAACATGGAGTACCGCATCGAGGACCGGCGCCAGCGCGGGCTCTCGTACGCCATCGTCGACGAGGTCGACTCCATCCTGATCGACGAGGCGCGCACGCCGCTGATCATCTCCGGCCAGGCCGAAGACCACACCGAGCTGTACGTGCGCATGAACACCGTGCCGCCGCTGCTCAAGCGCATGGCCAGCGAGCCCAAGCCGCACGAGCCCGAGCCCGAGGGCGACTACTGGGTCGACGAGAAGAGCCAGCAGGTCTACCTGTCGGAAGCCGGCCACGAACATGCCGAGTCCATCCTGGGACGGGTGGGGCTGCTGCCCGAGGGCGAGTCGCTCTACGACCCGCGCCACATCGCGCTGATGCATCACCTGATGGTGGCGCTGCGCGCCCATACGCTGTTCTTCCGCGACCAGCAGTACGTGGTGCAGGACGGCGAGGTCATCATCGTCGACGAGTTCACCGGCCGCCTGATGGTGGGCCGCCGCTGGTCCGACGGCCTGCACCAGGCGGTCGAGGCCAAGGAAGGCGTGAAGATCCAGCACGAGAACCAGACGCTGGCTTCCATCACCTTCCAGAACTACTTCCGCATGTACGACAAGCTGTCGGGCATGACGGGCACGGCCGATACCGAGGCATACGAGTTCCAGGAGATCTACGGCCTGGAAACCGTGCTGATCCCCACCAACAAGCCCATGGTCCGCAAGGATCAGAACGACCAGGTCTTCAAGACGGCGACCGAAAAGTACAACGCCATCCTCGAGGACATCCGTGACTGCCACCAGCGCGGCCAGCCGGTGCTGGTGGGCACCACCAGCATCGAGAACTCCGAGCTGCTGTCGGGGCTGCTCACCAAGGCCAAGCTGCCGCACGAGGTGCTCAACGCCAAGCAGCACGCGCGTGAAGCCGAGATCGTGGCCGAGGCCGGGAAGCCCGGGCACATCACCATCGCCACCAACATGGCGGGCCGCGGCACCGACATCGTGCTGGGCGGCAGCATCGACAAGCAGATCGACCTGATCCGCGCCGACGCCAGCCTGGACGAGGCCGGCAAGGCCGCGCGCATCGAGAAGGTGCGCGCCGAATGGAAGCCGCTGAACGAACAGGTGAAGGCGGCGGGCGGCCTGCGCATCATCGGCACCGAGCGCCATGAGTCGCGCCGCATCGACAACCAGTTGCGCGGCCGCGCCGGCCGCCAGGGCGACCCGGGCTCGTCGCGCTTCTACCTCTCGCTCGAGGATCCGCTCATGCGCATCTTCGCGGGCGACCGGGTGCGCGCCATCATGGAGCGCCTGAAACTGCCGGAAGGCGAGCCCATCGAGGCCGGGATGGTGACGCGCTCGATCGAGACCGCGCAGCGCAAGGTCGAAGGCCGCAACTTCGACATCCGCAAGCAGCTGCTCGAATACGACGACGTGGCCAACGACCAGCGCAAGGTGCTCTATGCGCAGCGCAACGAGGTGCTGGAATCCACCACCATCGGCACCACGGTCGAGAACCTCATCGATGCCGCCGTCACCGAACTGTTCCGCAGCCATGTGCCGGCCGAATCGGTCGAGGAACAATGGGACGTGGCCGGGCTCGAGGCAGCCCTGGCGGCCGACTGGCAGCTGGCGCTGCCCTTGACCGACATGCTGGAAAAAGAGCCCGACCTCACCGACGAGGACCTGCTCGAGCGCGTGCGCGAGGCGGCGCGGGCCACCTACCAGGGCAAGGTCGCGCTGGTGGGGGCGGAGTCGTGGTCGCAGTTCGAGCGTTCCATCATGCTGCAGGCCATCGACACGCACTGGCGCGAACACCTGTCGGCGCTGGATTACCTGCGCCAGGGCATCCACCTGCGCGGCTATGCGCAGAAGAATCCCAAGCAGGAATACAAGCGCGAGGCCTTCGAGCTGTTCTCGGGCATGCTCGACCGCATACGCAACGACGTGGTGCGCGTGCTCCTTACCGTACGCGTGCAGTCGCCCGAGCAGGTGGAGCAGGCCGCCGAGGCCGAGACGGCCCAGTCCCACGTGCAGAACGTGCAGTATCACCATTCGGACTACGACGAGGCGCTCGCCGGCCAGGACCAGGCCGCGCCGCCGCCCCAGCAGCCGGCGCGCAATGCCATGCCCAAGGTCGGCCGCAACGACCCCTGCCCGTGCGGCAGCGGCAAGAAGTACAAGCACTGCCACGGGCAACTCGCCTGAACCGGGGGCTCCCATGCTGCACGCCGTAGGCCGCACCGAATTCGACCACGCCGTCGTCATGGTGCGCGATCGCCTCGATGAGCTGGCGCCGCATTTCGAGCGCCAGGGCTTCGTGCTCAGCGAGAAGTCGGTGCACAACCTCGGTTCGTGCAATCGCCTGATCGCCCTCGAGAGCACCTATATCGAGCTGTTGGGGTGGCCGCCCGGCGCGCCGCCCGCGCGCAAGGAGATCGCCGACTCGCCGTTCGGCCTGGAGGCCCTGGTGTTCCGCACCTACGACGCGGAGGCCACCTACCAGCGCTTGCGCGCAGCGGGCTTTGCCGTCAACCCGGTGCAGGAACTCACCCGCCCGGCCCGGCTGGGCGACCAGACCGTGCAGGCGCGCTTCCATACGGTACGTTTCGCGGAACAGCCGATTCCCGGGATCCGCATGTATTTCTGCCGGCACCTCACGCCCGAGTGCGTATGGATGCCCGAGCTGATGGCGCATCCCAACGGCGCGCGGCGCATCCTGCGCATCGACGCGCGCGCCGCCCAGGCGCAGGCCGTGGCCGAGCGCCTGGCGCAGGTCGTGGACGTGCCGGCCGCCGCGGCGGCCGGCGGCTGGGACCTCCCCCTGGGCAACCTGCGGCTGCACATTGCCCAGGACGACGCAGCCGTCGTCCCGGCGCTCGCCACGCTCACGCTCGAGAACCGCGACGGCGCCCACTACACGCTGGACACGGGCCTCTAGGGCCCGCCGGCGCCCCGGCCGCACGGGCCTTAGGCCGGTTCAGCCGGCGCTGGCCACCAGGTGGTTGACGCCGGTGGCGATGTCGGCGCCCGCCACGCCGTAGATGTGCAGCGAGATCGCCACCTCCGGGCCGGCATTGCCGAGCCGGTGTATCTGGCGCAGGCCCGGCGTTGCCGTGACGATGTCGCCCGGCCGTCGCACCGCCTGGCCGCAGGGCGTGGCCTGTGCCTGGCCGGGATCCCAGCGGTAGTGGGTCTCGGAGAGGACACCCTGCAATACCCGGTAGGTGCACCACGTCTTGTGGCCGTGCACGGGGCTGAACTGCCCTGGGCGCCATACCAGGTACATGATGCTGTAGCTGCCATGCGGGTCGGCATAGGCCAGGTGCCGCTGATAGCCCTCGGGCGAGCCCTTGCGCAAATCCTCCGGGAGGGCCGCCAGCAGCTCGCCGGCGCCGGCCACGCTGGCGCCGACATCGCGCAGGAGCGCGCGCGCGGCCCCGGCCTGGGCTTGCTCGACGCCGGTGCAGAGCTGCTGCAGCAGGGGGTCGGCGGGCGTGGTGGACGAGAGGGACGGCATGGTGAGGCCTGGAGTCTGCATGCCCTTCATCCTAGCGGCCGTGCCGCGGAATGCCTTTGCCAATTCGCGCGCGGCGGATGCGGGTATTGGAAAAATTTTTCTGGCGGCGCTGCGTCATAATGCCCGATTGCAATGACGATGCGCAGAACAGAGGGGATCCCCACATGAAGGTGATGGTGCTGGGCGCCGGCGTGGCCGGCATGGCCGCGGCGTACTACCTGTGGCGCGACGGGCACGAGGTAACGGTGCTCGAGCGGCGCGAGGCGGCCGCCCTGGAAACCAGCTATGGCAATGCCGGCGGGCTGTGTCCGGGGTTCGCGGGGCCGTGGGCCGCGCCCGGCATGATACGCAAGGTGCTGCGCATGTCGCTGCAGCGCCAGGCGCCGATCCGTTTCTCGTTCTGGCCCGAGCCACGCAAGCTGGCCTGGCTGGCGCGCTGGATCGGCGAGTGCGATGCGGAACATTTCCGCGTGAACAAGCTGCGCATGCAGCGCGTGGCCCACTACAGCCAGGCCTGCCTGCGCGACATCGTGGCCGCAGGGCTGCCTCTGGACTTCGATTTCCACCAGGATGGCACGCTGCAGCTCTTTCGCAGCGAGGCAGACCTCAAGGCGGTTCCGAACATCACGCGCGCGCTGGACGAATTCGAGGTGCCCTGGCGCTACGTGCCGGGCGACGAGGTCGCGGCGCTGGAACCGGCGCTGGCGCAGTCGCGGGCCGGCGTGGCCGGAGCCCTGTACCTGCCCACCGACGCCTCGGGCGACAGCCACCGCTTCGCCCAGGGCATGGCAGCCTACCTGTCGGCCCAGGGCGTGGCCATGCGCTATGGCGTGCGCATCGCCGGGCTGCTGCATCAGGGCGGAGCCGTCAGCGGCGTGCGCACCGACGCCGGCGTGCTGCAGGCCGATGCCTACGTCGTGGCGCTCGGCGGGCAGTCGCCCGCGCTGCTGCGGCCGCTGGGCCTGCGGCTGCCCATCTATCCGCTCAAGGGCTACTCCATCACTGCGCAGATCCAGGAGCCGGCGCTCGCGCCGCGCACCGCCCTCATGGACGAGTACAACAAGGTCATGATCTCGCGCCTGGGCGATCGCCTGCGCGTGGCGGGAATGGCGGAACTGCGCGGCCACGACCTGCGCATCGACCCGGCCCGCGTTGCCTTCCTCACTGCGGTCGCGCGCGAATGGTTCCCGCAAGGCATCGCATTCGACCAGGCGCAGGGCTGGACCGGGCTGCGCCCCATGACGCCGGACGGCCCGGCCATCCTGGGCGCCACCCCCTACCGCAATCTCTACCTGGATTGCGGCCATGGCTCCAATGGCTGGACGCAGGCCTGCGGAACCGGCAAGATCGTGGCGGACATCGTCGCGGGCCGCAAGCCCGAGATCGACATGGAAGGCCTCACCGCCGACCGCTACGCCTGAGGACGCCGCCGTGGACCAGACGGACCTGAAGATACTCAGCCTGCTGCAAAAGGACGCCACGCGCTCGGTGGCCGAGATCGCCGAGCAGGTGAACCTTTCGGTGACCCCGTGCTGGCGCCGCATCCAGAAGCTCAAGGAAGACGGCGTCATCACCCGCCAGACGGTGCTGCTGGACCCCCAGGCCCTGGGATTCAACCTCACGGTGTTCGTATCCATCAAGACCAGCCAGCACAACGCCAAATGGACGCAGGGGCTGGTCGCCGCGGTCACCGCCTTGCCCAATGTGGTGGAGTTCCACCGCATGGCGGGCGACATCGACTACCTGCTCAAGGTGGTCGTGGAAGACATGGCGGCCTACGACCGGTTCTATCGGCGCCTGATCGAGACGGTGGACCTGCTGGACGTAAGCGCCAGCTTCTCGATGGAAGTCATCAAGAGCACCACGGAGCTGCCGCTGGGGCCGGGCTGAGGCGGCGGGCGCGGCCGCGCTACAGCAGGAAGACCGTGGCCAGCCCCAGGAAGATGAAGAAGCCCAGCGAGTCGGTGGCGAAGGTGAGCAGCACCGACGAGCCGATGGCCGGATCCTTGCCGAAGCGCGCGCGCAGCATGGGCACCAGCACGCCCACGCCGGCCCCCACCAGCATGTTGCAGATCATCGCGGCCATCATGACAACCGCGATGGCGAAGGAGCCGGAGATCACCCAGGCGAAGGCGGCGGCCACCACGCTGCCGCACAGGCCCACCATGAGGGTGACCAGCATCTCGCGCTTGACCAGCTGCCACAGGTTGCGACCGGTGATGCGGCCCATGGCGAGGGCGCGGATGATCATGGTCATGGTCTGGTTGCCCGAGTTGCCGCCGATGCCGGCGACGATGGACATCAGAAAGGCCAGGACCACGATGTGGCTCACGGTGTCTTCGAAGCGCGAGGCCACGAAGGAGGCGGTGGCCGCGGTGCACAGGTTGAACAGCAGCCACGGCGCGCGGTTGCGCAGCGCCTTCACCACCGGCGAGAAGATGTCTTCTTCCTGCAGGCCGGCGCGCGAGAGCTGCTGCTCCTGCGAGTCTTCGCGCATCACGTCCACCACGTCGGCGATGGTGACGCGGCCGATGAGGCGGCCCTGGTCGTCGGTGACGGGCGCGGATACGAGGTCGTAGCGCTCGAAGGCGCCGGCGGCGTCGGCGTCGGAATCGAGCGGGCCCAGCGCGAGGAAGTCGGTGAGCATCACTTCCTTCACCTCGGTGTCGGGCTCGCTGACCAGCAGGGTGGCGATGGGCAGCACGCCTTGCAGCTTGTCCTGGCGGTCTACGACGAAGACCTGATCGGTGTGGTCGGGCAGCTCGTGCAGGCGGCGCAGGTAGCGCAGCACCACCTCGAGCGTGACGTCCTCGCGCACCCGGACCATCTCGAAGTCCATGATGGCGCCGACGCTGTCCTCGGGATAGCCCATGGCCTCGAGCAACTGCGCGCGCTCTTCCTCGGTGAGCCCCTTCTGCACCTCGGCCACCACGTCGGGCGGCAGGTCGGGCGCCAGGTCGGCCAGCTCGTCCGCGTCCATGTTGCCGGTGGCCGCGACGAGGTCCTGGCGGTCCATGGCCTCGATGAGCGACTCGCGCACCCAGTCTTCGACCTCGAGCAGCACGTCGGCGTCGTGTTCGGCACTGACCAGGCGCCAGACCGTCTGGCGCTCGTCCTTGGGGAGCGATTCCAGGATGAAGGCGATATCGGCCGGATGCAGGCCGTCGACCAGGGACTTGAGCTCCGCCTCGTGCTGGCGGTGCACCAGGTCTTCCACGAGCGTGGCCTTGGCGTCTCCCTGTTCCTGGCGATGCACCAGGTCTTCGACCAGCTGCTGGCGACGCAGACATTCCTGCACCGCCGCCAGCGCGTGCTGGGCATCTTCGGGATCGAGGCGGCGGGGCGAGGCTGCGGGTTGAGTCATGCGCGGGGAGTCAAAGCTTGGGAAGGGGACGGCTGCGGCGGGCCTCGTCGGTGGCCACGTAGGTGAGGGTGGCCTCCGTTACCTTGACGACTTCGGCGTCGAGCCGCTGGCGCTCGGCATAGACCTCCACCGATACCGTGATGGACGTGGTGCCGGTCTTGGTGATGGTGGCATAGAAACTGAGCAGGTCGCCGACGAATACCGGCTGCTTGAACTGGAAGGCATTCACCGCCACGGTGGCGACGCGCCCGGCTGCGCGCCGCGCGGCCGGAATCGAGCCCGCGATGTCGACCTGGGCCATGATCCAGCCGCCGAAGACGTCGCCATGGATGTTCGCGTCGGCCGGCATGGGCATGACCCGCAGCACGGGATCGCGGCCCGTGGGCAGGCTGGTGAACACGGATGGATTGGAAGATGCCATGCGACCGGCTCCGGATGGGGAACCGGTCGATTATGCAGGAAAAACGTGGCCGCGTCGTAAGCGCTTCAGGCTGCCAGCTTGACCAGTGCGTAGCCGCCGAAGAGCAGCCAGGCATAGAGCACCAGCCCCAGCACGAGTACGCGCGGCCCCGCCTTGCGGATCTGGGCGAAACGCGTCTCGATGCCCAGCGCAGTCATGGCCATGGTGAGCAGGAATACGTCGAGGCGGCGCACTGCGTCGATGAAGTCCTGGGGGAGGATGTGCAGCGAGTTGACGATGGCCAGCGCCAGGAAGCCCACGGCGAACCAGGGCACGGGCAGCCTGGCCGCGGGCCCGGCGCCTTCGTCGGCGCTGGCGCGGCTGCGCAGCCACAGGCCCAGCACCAGCAGCACCGGCACCAGCAGCGCCACGCGGGTCATCTTGACGATGGTGGCCACTTCGGTGGTGGCCGGGTCGATGTTGCTGGCGGCGCCCACCACCTGTGCCACCTCGTGCACCGTGCCGCCGATGTAGATGCCCAGCGCCTGGGTGTCGAAGTGCAGCCAGCCCGCGTGGTAGAGCACCGGATACAGGAACATGGACAGCGTGCCGAACAGCACCACCGTGGCCACGGCGACCGCGCTCTTGTGGGGGGCGGCGCGCAGCGTGGGTTCGAAGGCCAGCACGGCGGCGGCGCCGCAGATGGCGCTGCCGGCGGAGGTGAGCATGGCCGTGTCGCGGTCCAGGCCGAGCAGCCGCTGGCCCACCACGGTGCCCAGCAGCAGCGTCCCGACCACCACCGCCACGGAGACGGCGAGCCCCGGCAGGCCCACTGCCGCGATCTGCTGGATGCTGATGTTCAGGCCGTAGAAGGCCACGGCGATGCGCAGCAGCCTGCGGGCGGTGAAATTGACGCCTGCGCTCCAGTCGGCCGGCATGGTGCCGCGCAGAAAGTTGCCATAAAGCATGCCGCAGACGATGCCTACCACCAGCGGAGAGAATCCCAGCTGGCGGATGGCGGGCAGGTCGGCCAGCTGCACGACGGCCGTGGCCATCAGGCCGACGAAGAGAATGCCGTTGAGCTTGTCCCGCCATGCGGCGGCAGGGGATGCGGGGAGCGCCGTGGTGTTCATGTATGCATAACCAAATAACTTGCGGAAATAATAATCCTCCGCTTGTTATCTGAAAAATTTTGGTTTTTGATATCAGATATCGGAAATCTGGATATCTACCATGACGCCGGACCAACTGCTCACCTTCGCCTGCGTGGCCGATACCGGCAACATCAGCCGCGCCGCGACCCAGCTGCACCTCTCGCAACCTGCCGTGTCGGGGCAACTGCGCGCGCTGCAGGACTGGTTCGGCGAGCCTCTCTACCATCGCAAGGGGCAGGGCGTGGCGCTCACTGCGGCCGGCGAGCGCCTCGCCGAGCAGGCGCGGCAACTGCGCCAGGTGTATCTGCGCGCGCAGGCGGTGCGGGAGGCGTGGCGCGGGCTGGAGGCCGGCAGACTGCGCCTGGGCGCGAGCACCACGCCGGCCAGCTACCTCCTGCCCGCCCTGGTGGCGGATTTCCGGCGGCGCCACCCCGCCGTCGGACTGCATCTGTCGGACGGCAACACCCTGCAGATCGTGGAGAGGCTGCCGGCCCTGGACCTGGCTTTCATCGAGGGCGATGTGCCGGGCGGCCTGCCTCCGGATACGGCGGTGCATCCATGGCGCCAGGACGAGGTGGTGGCCATCGTGCGCGCCGACCACCCCCTGGCGGCTCCGGCCGAAGCCAGCCTGGCCGAGCTGGCGGCCTGGCCGCTGGTGATGCGCGAGCCCGGGTCGGGCGTGCGCCGGCTGGTGGAGCGGGCGTTCGAAGGCGCGGGCCTGGCGCCGGCGGTGGGTCTGGAGCTGGCCGGGGTCGAGGGCGTGAAGCAGGCGGTGCGCGCCGGGCTGGGGGTGGGCTTCGTGTCGATCATGTCGATGCGCCACGAGGACGGCACGCTGGCGGCGGTGCGGCTGCAGCCGGGCCGGCTGACCCGCACGCTGAGCATCCTGGTGCCGCATGCCGATGCCGCTGCGCGGGCCGCGCAGCGCTTCCTGGAAACCTGCCTGGCGCTGCCCGGGACCTTGCCGGCAGCGGGCGCCGGGGGCGGCTGACGCGCCTGGCGGATCAGCGGGGGCGGGCCAGCCATTGCCGCGCCAGCTCCACCCAGTAGGTGGCGCCCAGCGGCAGCAGCTCGTCGTTGAAGTCGTAGCTGCCGTTGTGCAGCATGCACGGGCCGGCGCCGTGGCCGGCGTCGCGGTGGCTGCCCGTGCCGTTGCCCAGCCAGACGTAGCAGCCGGGGGTGGCCTGAAGCATGAAGGCGAAGTCTTCGGCGCCCATGGAGGGCTGCACGTGATCGTCGAGATTGTCCGGTCCCACGATGCCGCGGATCACCTCGGCGCAGAACGCGGCTTCGGCGGCGTGGTTGATGGTGGGCGGGTAATTGCGCTGGAAGTCGAACTCCATGTGGCAGTCCAGCGCGGCGCAGGTATGGCGGGCGATCTCTTCCATGCGCCGCTCGATCAGGTCCAGGGTTTCCAGGGTGAACGTGCGCACCGTGCCGCGCAGCTCGGCGTCGCCGGGCACCACGTTGTCGGCGCTGCCGGCGTGGATCTGGGTGATGCTGAGCACCGCCGCGTCGAGCGGATTGCGATTGCGCGTGATGATGGTCTGCAGCGACTGGGCCAGCTGCACCGCCGTCATCACGGGATCCACGCCCAGGTGCGGCATGCCCGCATGGCTGCCCTTGCCCTGGATGCGGATGCTGAACTCGTTGCTCGAGGCCATGATGGGCCCCGCCGTGAGCGCGAACCGGCCGGCAGGCAGCCCCGGCCAGTTGTGCATGCCGAAGACGGCCTCCATGGGGAAGCGCTCGAAGAGCCCGGCCTCGATCATGCGCTGGGCGCCGCCGCCGGCTTCCTCGGCCGGCTGGAAGATCACGTAGACGGTGCCGGCGAAATCGCGGTGCGACGCCAGGTAGCGCGCCGCGCCCAGCAGCATGGCGGTGTGGCCGTCATGGCCGCAGCCGTGCATCTTGCCCGGCACGCGGCTGGCATGCGCAAAGGTGTTCACTTCCTGCATGGGCAGGGCATCCATGTCGGCGCGCAGGCCCACTGTGCCGCTTCCGGGCTGGCTGCCCCGGATGACGCCGACCACGCCGGTGCCGGCGAGGCCGCGGTGGACTTCGACGCCCCATGCCTCCAGGCGGCCTGCGACCAGGTCGGCGGTGCGGAATTCCTCGAAGGCCAGTTCGGGATGGGTGTGGATGTCCCGGCGCAGGGCGGCGATTTCCTGTTGCCAGGCGACGATGGGTTCGAGGAGCTTCATGGCGATGGGGGCAGGCTGGGATGGGTGGATCAAGCGTATCATCAATCAAAACATCCAATAATGGAGACAAACGCCATGCAGCGTCCGTGGCTTGCCCACTATCCGCCGGGCGTGCCTGCCGAGATATCGCTGGACGGCCATGCCTGCCTCACCGACCTGCTGGGCCAGGCCTGCCGGCGGCATGCCGGGCGCATTGCCTGCACCGCCATGGGCGTGGACATCCGCTACGCCGCCATCGATGCGCACGCCCGTGCCTTCGCGGCCTGGCTGCAGCGCCGCGGCCTGAAGCCGGGCGCGCGCGTCGCGCTGATGCTGCCCAACGTGCCGGCCTACCTCGTCGCGCTGCTGGGAACGCTGCGCGCAGGCCTGGTGGTGGTGAACGTGAATCCCTTGTCGCAAGCCGCCGAGCTCGAGCGCCAGCTGCTGGACTGCGGCGCCGAGGCCATCGTGATCCTGGAGAATTTCGCGCATACGCTGCAGCAGGTCCCGGCGCGCGCCGTTCCCCGGCACATCGTGGTCAGCGGGCCGGGCGATCTGCTGGGCCCGGCGCGGTCATGGCTGGTGAACCTGGCCGCGCGCCACCTGAAGCGCGTGGTGCCGCCATGGCGGCTGGACGGCGCGCAGCGGCTGGAGCAGGTGCTGCGCGAGTGCGCGCGCGCTGCGCATGCCCCCGTGCCCAGGGGCCACGACGACCTGGCCGTGCTGCAGTACACCGGCGGCACCACCGGCACGCCCAAGGGCGCGATGCTGTCGCACGGCAACCTGATCGCCAACGTGCTGCAGACCGAGGCCGTGGCGGCCCCCGCATTGCGCGACCTCCAAGGCCAACCGCTCACGATACTGGGGGCGCTGCCGCTCTACCATGTCTTTGCCATGACGGTCTGCGGCCTCTATGCCATGCATGCCGGCATGCGCAACCTGCTCGTCATCAACCCGCGCGACCAGGCTGCGCTGATCGCGGCCTGGCGCCGCACGCCGGTGAACATCTTTCCCGGCGTGAACACCCTGTTCAATGCGCTGGCCCACAATCCCGATTTCGCGCGCCTGGATTTCTCGGGCCTGCGGCTCACGCTGGGCGGCGGCATGGCGGTGCAGCCGCATGTGGCCGAACGCTGGCTGGCCCTGACCGGGCGGCCGCTGATCGAAGGCTACGGCCTGTCCGAGACCTCGCCGGTGGCCACGGTGAATCCCACCGATGCCACGGCGTATTCGGGTTCGATCGGCCTGCCCGTGCCGTCGACCGACCTGGCCATCCTGGACGACGCGGGCCGGGCGCTGCCCCAAGGCGAACGCGGCGAGATCGGCATACGTGGCCCCCAGGTGATGCTGGGCTACTGGAACCGTCCGGACGAAACCCGTGCAGCCATGACGGCCGACGGCTTCTTCCGCACGGGCGACATCGGGATCATGGACGAGCGCGGCTATACCCGCATCGTCGACCGCAAGAAAGACATGATCGCCGTCTCGGGCTTCAAGGTGTATCCGAACGAGGTGGAGGCCGTGCTTGCGGCCCATCCGGGGGTGCTGGAGTGCGCCGTGGTCGGCGTGCCCGACGCGCATTCCGGCGAGGCGGTGCAGGCCTATGTGGTGAGAAAGGACGGCGGCCTCACCGAGGCCGACTTGCTGCAGTGGTGCCACGACAGGCTGGCCGGCTACAAGCGGCCGCGCACGGTGGTGTTCCGCGAGGAACTGCCCAAGACCAGCGTGGGCAAGATACTGCGCCGGGCCCTGCGCGGGGATGCGGCGCCGGTGTGATGCCCCGGCGGGCTATTCGGCGGGTTCCGCCGGCGGCCGCAGGTGCGGTTCCACCATGGCCTGCAGCGCCGCGTGCACGCCGCGGTTGCCGGCCACCACGTTGCCGTCCACGGGCCAGGGCGACCTGCGGTACATGTCGGTGCAGACGCCGCCGGCTTCGCGCAGGATGACGGTGCCCGCGGCCACGTCCCAGGGTGCCAGGCCCATTTCCCAGTAGCCGTCGTAGCGGCCGCAGGCCGTCCAGGCCAGGTCCAGGGCGGCCGCGCCCATCCTGCGCACCCCGCGGGTGCGGTTGATGGCGTCGTCCAGCATGGGCATGTACTGGTCTGCGAAGGAGAAGTCGCGGAAGGGCAGGCCGGTGGCGAGCACGGCGTCGTCGAGGCCGGTGGTGCGCGAGCACGAGATGCGCCTGCCATTGAGCCAGGCGCCGATCCCGTATACGGCGGTGTACAGTTCTTCGCGGCTGGGGTCGTAGACCACGCCCACGACGGGGGTGTCCTGCTCGGGCGATTCGCCGCCGCGCAGCCTGGCGCCGGCGTGCGCCACCAGGGCGATGGAAACCGCGTAGTGCGGGATGCCGTGCAGGAAATTGGTGGTGCCGTCGAGCGGGTCGATGTACCAGGTGGCCACGCCTTGCGGCTTGCCGCCGGTTTCTTCGGCGACAATGCCGAAGTCCGGCGTGCGTGAGCGCAGCACTTCGAGGATGGCGGCTTCCGCCTCGCGGTCGGCCTGCGATACCAGGTCGTTGCGGGCCTTGCGGTCGATCACGAGGTCGGCGCGATGGTGCGCATAGGATTGCAGGACGGCTGCGCCGGCATGCGCGGCGCATACGGCAACGTCGATGGCGGCGGCGAGGTCCAGCGCGCCGCCGGTGGCGGGGCGGGTATCGGTCGTAGACATGACCCGAGTGTAAGCCCATGCGCGCGCGCCGCCCTGCAACATGGACGATTCGAGCCTCCTGCGTGGCGCGCAGCCAACGCCGGAGCAGGATTTCTCGCGGAATGTCCGCAAAGTTGATGTCATGTCTTCGTCTCATCTGCTGCAGCCTGCAGACATCACCGTCGATGCCGACGGCCGGCTCTACAGCCCCCGCTACGGCGATATCTACCACTCGCGCGCCGGCGCGCTCGGCCAGGCCCGGCACGTGTTCCTGCAGGGCAACGGGCTGCCCGGGCGCTGGCGCGGCCGCGGCCGGTTCACGGTCTGCGAGACCGGTTTCGGCATCGGCCTGAGTTTCCTGGCGCTGTGGCATGCCTGGCGCGAGGATCCGCAGCGACCGCGCCGCCTGCACATGCTTTCGATAGAGGGATATCCTCTGGCGCGCGAAGCGCTGGAGCGGGCGCTGCGCGAGCACCTGCCCGCGCCGCTGCGCCCGCTGGGCGAAGCCCTGGCGACGCGCTGGCCGCGGCTGCTTCCCGGCCTGCACCGGCTGGAGTTCGAAGACGGCGCCGTCACGCTGACGCTCGCCTTCGGCGATGCGGCGCAGGTCGCGCCCCGCCTTGCCGCGCGGGTGGACGCGTATTTCCTCGATGGCTTCGCGCCCAGCCGCAATCCGGAGATGTGGGCGCCGCCGTTATTGGCGCAGCTGGCCCGGCTTGCCGCGCCCGATGCGACGCTGGCGACCTGGACGGTGGCGGGCCACGTGCGCCGGGCGCTGGCGGCCGCAGGCTTCGCGGTGCGGCGCGTTCCGGGTTTCGGCGGCAAGTCGCAGATGAGTGTGGGTGTACGGGCACAGGAGGCTGCCCAGCAGGCGCCGGATCTGCCGGATGACGATGGCGCGGACGTGGTGGTGGTGGGCGGCGGGCTGGCCGGCGCCGGCGTGGCGCAGGCCCTGGCGCTGCGCGGCCGGCGCGTGACGGTGCTGGCCTCGGATGGCGGAGTGGAGGCCCATGCCGGCCATCCTGCCGCCGCGCTGACGCCGGTAGTGGCGCGCGACGACAATCCCCGCGCACGCCTCTCGCGTGCCGGCAGCCAGCGGGCGCTGCAGCGCTGGGCGGGCCTGGACGACGCCGTGCAGCGCTGCGGCACATTGCAGCTGGAGCGTGACGCCGGCCGGGCCGTGGCGCTGGCGCAGGCACTGGATGCCTGCGGCCTGCCGCCGGACTGGGCGCGCGCCGTCGAGCGCGAGGAAGCCTGCGCCCTGGCCGGCATTCCGGTGGCGCGTGGCGGCGTGTTCTTCGCCGACGGACTGCTGGTGCGGCCCGGCGCCCTGATCGGCGGCCTGCTGGCAACGCCCGGCATAGATTGCCGGCGCGCCTCGGCGGCGGCCGTGCAGCCGGCAGCCGCCGGCTGGCGCGTGCTGGACGCGCGGGGGGCCGTGCTGGCCGAGGCGGCACAGGTAGTGCTGGCCAATGCCACCGGGGTGCTGCCGCTGCTGGCGGCAGGCGGCTGGCTGGCGGCGCTGCCCCGGCTGGCGCAGATGCATGCCCTGGCAGGGGAGATCACGCTGCTTCCTGCGGCCCGTCTGGGCGGCGGCCCCCGCTGCATCGTGGGCGGAGAGGGCTACCTGCTGCCTGCGCTGCAGGGCTGGTGCGTGGCCGGCAGCACTTACGTGCACGGGGCAGCCGATGCGCGGATCGGGCCCGAAGGCCAGCGCGTCAACCTGGACAAGGTGCAGCGATTGCTGGGCCGTCCGCTTCCCGACATGGCTGCCGACGGACTGCTGCCGGGCTGGGCCGGATGGCGCGCGGTAATGCCGGGGCGCCTGCCCGCCGTCGGGCCCGTCCCCGGCGTGCCGGGACTGTGGCTCGCTACGGGTTATGCCTCGCGCGGACTGAGCTGGTCGGCGCTGGCAGGCGACCTGATCGCCGCGCAAATGTGCGGCGAGCCGCTGCCGCTGGAAACCGACCTGATCGCGCAGATTGCTCCCCGTTGAGCCCCCGGCAGGCCTGCATTCAAAGGCGTTAGTGAGCGCTCTGGCCCCTGCCCGCATGCACTGAGCGTCCCGTCCGCGGACCCGGTTCGGAGCCAAAAAGGGGACCGAGTTTATTTCATAGGCCAAATCCGTCAAAATAGCGTCTTTTGAAGCTTTTTGGCTTAAAGCTTAAGCCGGGGGATGCTCTGTGCCGCCCAAGTTCGACTTTGCCCATACTAACCAGCTCGAACACGTCGAGCTGTTGACGTCGCGCCCGAGTCGCATCGATTTCGACGCGGGCGACGGCCTGCATCTGGTAGTCGAAGCGCATGCGCCGGGCGTGTTCCGGCTTCGCTGCGGCGAAGCCGCGCTGCTCGCCGACGACAAGGCCGGCCCCCGGGCCCGCGCCGTGGCCGAGATGCTGCTGGCCCGCCAGGAGGCCGTGGGCGAAGCGACTGTCGCGCCGCGCGACGACGGCGGCGGCTGGCGTATCGTCCAGGGCGACGTCGTCCTGGAACTGCTGTCGGATCCGGTGCGCATCACGCTCACGCGCGGCGACCACGTCGTGCTGTCCTCGCACGTGTCGGCGCACGCGCCGGCGTTCGGCCACGTCGGGCTCGACGAGCCTGGGCAATCGGTCTGGACGGCGAGCTTCGGCCTGGAGCCCGAGGAGGGGGTCTACGGCCTGGGCGAAACGCCCGGAGACCTCAACCGCCGCACCGAGGCCGTGGTGTCCGACGACCCCGAGCACCGTGCCCTGCCGCTGGCCTGGAGCCCGCGCGGCTGGGGCATCTACGCCAACACCATGAAGCGGGTCGAGCATGCGCCCGGCATCGGGCCCGCGGACGATGCCTACGTGCTGTCCATCGACGATACGGTGCTCGACCTGTTCCTGTTCGCCGGCGAGCCCGCCGAGATCCTCAACCAGTACACGGCCCTCACTGGCCGCGCCGGCCAGCCCGTGCTGTGGGCCATGGGGGCGTGGCTGCAGCAGGCTCCCGGCGAGATGGCCACGCAGACGGCCGCGCTGGTCGAACAGATGCGCGAACGCCAGATCCCGCTGGACGCCGTTTCGCTGGCGCTGCCCTCGGCCTGGCGCTTCCAGGCCGACAAGCCCGTGCTCGAATGGGACCCGCAGCGCTTCCCCGACGCGCGCCAGATGCTGGCCTTGTTCCACAAGCACCATGTGCACGTGGCCGCGCCGGGCTTTCCCGGCGTGCTGAAGAGCAGCCCGCTGTTCGAGGAGCTCGAAGACCGGGGATGGCTGCTCATGCGCGACGACGGCAGCGCCCAGGTCTTCGACGGCAATGCCTACACGGGCGGCCAGCCCTATGGCCTGCTCGACCTCACGTATCGCGACGCCTACAACCTGTGGGTGGAAAAGCATCGCCTGCTCGTCGAGGACGGCCTGGACGCGCCGGTGTGCGACGCGCAGATCGCCATTCCCGACGACGTCAGCGCGCGCAACGGCGAGGCCGGCCCGGCGCTGCGCACCATGTATCCGCTGCTCGCGCGCCGCGCCTTGTTCGACGCCGTGGCCGGACACAAGGTGCCGCCCGAGGGCGTGGTGCCCGGCACCGACCTGTTCCCCGCAGCCCAGCGCCTGCCGTGGCAGGCCGGACCGCGCGTCACCAACGATTGGGCCGGGCTCGAGCACAGCCTGCGCACCGCGCTGTCGATCGGCGCGAGCGGCGTGCCCGTGCAGGTGCACAACATCGGCTGTGTCGACGCCGCGCTCGACGCCATGACGCCCGAGCTGTACGTGCGCTGGGTGGCCGCCGGGGTGTTCTCGGCCAACCTGGCATTCCAGGGCGTGCCCGGGCTCATGCCCTGGGCCTTCGGCGAGGAAACCCTGGGTCATGTGCGCACCTGGATGAACTGGCGCTACCGCCTCATCCCGTACGTGCTGGGCGCCATCGAGGATTCCGTGCGCACCGGCCTGCCGGTGCAACGCTCCATGGCACTGAGCTTCCCCAACGACCCGCACGCGCATGCCTGGGACACTCAGTATCTGCTGGGGCCGGCGCTGCTGGTGGCCCCCATCCTGCGCCCCGGGCGCGAAGTGCGCGTCTACCTGCCCAAGGGCGACGCCTGGTGGGATCTGGCCACGGGGCATCGCTACGAGGGCGGCACGACCTGGACCATGCAATGCGGTCCCGAGCAGTATCCCGTGTTCGGCCGCGAGGGCCACATGCTGTGCCTGGGCCCCGCGGCCCAGCATGCCGGCGAGTTCAATTCCGCGCGGATCCTCGACGAAGTCTGGATGTTCGGCATGCCGGTCCACAACCCCGTCGTCATGCGCAATAAAATCCGCGTCATGCAGATGCAGGGGTCCAGCTACATCAAGGGCCTCGAAGGACTGCGCATCCTGCCTTCCGAAGGCCTGGAGGTCAAACGCCGAGGCGCCGAAGTGCGCATTTCGCGCGCCCGCTGATCCTGCCCCGGGCCGGTGCTGACCGGCCCGTCGTTTCGCTGCAGCGCCGTTTCCGGCGGCCCCCGATGGGGGAGGGCCGCGCCTGCCCGGCATTTCATATATCCAAAAGTGATTAAGAGAGGAATAAACGGTCGTTCTCTTTAGAAAAGAGGCGATAGACAATCGCATCCCATGATTCATATTGAAAATCTATCCAAGACGTACGCCACGCCGCATGGCCGCTTCGAAGCCCTGCGCGGCATAGACCTGCGCATCGAGCAGGGCGAGGTGTTCGGCATCATCGGGCCGAGCGGCGCGGGCAAGAGTACGCTGGTACAGTGCATCAACCTGCTGGAGCGTCCCGACAGCGGCCGCATCACGCTGGGCGGCCAGACGCTCACCGGCCTGGACGAGGCCCAGCTGCGCGCCCAGCGCCGGCGCATCGGCATGGTGTTCCAGGGCTTCAACCTGCTGGCGCGCCGTACCGTGTACGGCAACGTGGCGCTGCCGCTGGAGATCGCCGGCGTGCCCGGGGCCGAGATCCCGGCGCGCGTGGAGCGCCTGCTTGCCCTGGTGGGGCTGGAGCACCTGCGCGACCGCTATCCCAGCCAGATCAGCGGCGGGCAGAAGCAGCGCGTGGGCATTGCCCGGGCCCTGGCCAATGATCCCGACGTGCTGCTCAGCGACGAGGCCACCTCGGCCCTGGATCCCGAGACCACGCACAACATCCTGGCGCTGCTGCGCGAGATCAACCGCGCCACCGGCATCACCGTGGTCATGATCACGCACCAGATGGAAGTGGTGCGCGAGATCTGCGATCGCGTCGCCGTCCTGTCCCATGGGGAAGTGGTGGAAATGGGCCGCACCCAGGACATCTTCGCCGCGCCCAGGCACGACGTGACGCGAGCCATGGTGTCGGCCGCCACGGCCTCCGATCTCACCGACGCCACGATGGCCGCCGTGCGCGAGCGCATCGCGCGTCTGTCCGCGGCGCGGCCCGACGCGCCGGTGCGCTTGCTGCGCCTCTCATTGGCGGGCGCCGGCGCCGACACGCTGCTGTCGGACCTGGCACGCGAACACGCGCTGGACCTCAGCCTGGTGCAGGCGCGCGTCGAAGACATCCAGGGAGTGGCCGTCGGCACGATGTTCGTGCTGGCGCAGGCCGCCCCGCGGACCCTGCAGAATGCGCTGGCCGCCATGGCACGGCGCGACATCATCGTGGAAGAAATCGCTCATGAGCCCGCAACTGATAGACCTGCTGCTCACTTCGCTGCTTGAGACGCTGCTGATGGTGGGCGTCTCCGGCGCCATCTCCGTGCTGGTGGGCATTCCGCTGGGCGTGATCCTGGTCGTGACCGCGCGCGGCGCCATGCTGCAGAACCTGGGCGTGAACCGTGTGCTGGGCCTGATCGTCAACGCCACGCGCTCGGTTCCCTTCGTGATCCTGATGGTGGCCATCATCCCGTTCACGCGCTGGGTGGCCCAGACCTCCATCGGCACCACGGCCGCCATCGTGCCGCTGTCGGTGGCGGCCATTCCCTTCATGGCGCGCATCGCCGAGAACGCCATGCGCGAGATCGACCCGGGCCTGATCACGGCGGCGCGGGCCATGGGCGCATCGCCGCTGCAGATCATCGCCAAGGTGCTGCTGCCCGAATCGCTGCCCGGCCTGGTGGCCGGGGTCATCGTCACGCTGGTCAGCCTCATCGGCTACTCGGCCATGGCCGGCGCCATCGGCGGCGGCGGCCTGGGCGACCTCGGCATCCGCTACGGCTACCAGCGCTTCCTGCCCGAAGTGATGCTGGCCGTGGTGGTGGTGCTGATCCTGCTGGTGCAGGCGGTGCAAAGCCTGGGCGACTGGCTGGTGCGCCGCATGTCCCACCGCTAGGCGCCGCGTTCCCCAACCATGCCCGTCGCCGCGTGAGCAGGCGCGGCCGGGCCGTTTCTCCGCTCTCTCTGGAATCCGCAACATGAGCATCAAGTTCTTCAAGGCCCTCGGCGTCCTGGCCCTGGGCGCCGCCACGCTGTTCCAGCCCGCGCTGGGCGCCGACAAGCCGTTCAAGGTGGGCGTCACCGCCGGTCCGCACGCCCAGGTGATGGAAGCCGTCAAGCAGGAGGCTGCCAGGCATGGGCTGGATATCGAGATCGTGGAGTTCAGCGATTACATCCAGCCCAACGCCGCGCTGGCCGCGGGCGACCTCGACGCCAACAGCTACCAGCACAAGCCTTTCCTGGACAGCGCCAATGCCGATCGCGGCTACAAGCTGGTGGCCGTGGCCAAGACCGTGATGTTCCCCATGGGCATCTTCAGCAAGACGCTCAAGAGCCTGGATGCGCTGCCGGAAGGCGGCAGGATCAGCCTGCCCAACGACCCCAGCAACGAAGGCCGGGCCCTGATCCTGCTGGAGCAGCAGGGCATCATCAAGCTCGATCCCAAGGCCGGCCTGCGCGCCACGCCGCTGGACGTGGTGGAGAACCCCAGGAAGCTGCGGTTCGTGGAGCTCGAGGCGGCACAGCTGCCGCGCTCGCTCGATGACGTGGACGCCTCCGTCGTGCCCACCAACTACGCCTTGCCGGCGGGCCTGAATCCCACCACGGACGCCATTGCCAGGGAATCGGCCGACTCGCCCTATGCCGGCATCCTGGCCGTGCGCGAAGCAGACAAGGACAGCCCCAGGGTGCGCCAGCTGATCGAGGCCTTCCACAGCCAGCCGGTGAAGGACTACATCGACCGTGAATTCAAGGGCGCCCTCACCGCCGCCTGGTAAGCCCCTGTTGTGCCACGCGGGCGGGTGCAGTCCCGTTCCCGCGGGCGCCCTCGTTCCATCTGGAGACATGCAATGATCATCGCCAAAACCCTGGCCGCGCTGGCCCTGGGCCTCACCGCTTTCGCCCAGCCTGCCCTGGCGCAGGACAAGCCGCTGAAGGTGGGCGTCACTGCCGGCCCGCACGCGCAGATCTTCGAAGTGGTGAAGCAGGAGGCCGCCAGGCAGGGCCTGCAACTGCAGATCGTCGAATTCAGCGACTACGTGCAGCCCAACATGGCGCTGGCTGCGGGCGACCTGGACGCCAACAGCTACCAGCACCAGCCTTATCTCGACAACGCCAATGCCGACCGGGGCTACAAGCTGGTCAGCATCGCCAAGACGGTGATCTTCCCCATCGGCATCTACAGCAAGAAGATCAGGCAGCTGGACGAACTGAAGGAAGGCGCGCGCATCGGCATCCCCAACGATCCCACCAACGGCGGACGCGCGCTGCTCCTGCTGCAATCGGCGGGCCTGATCAAGGTGAGCCCCGAGGCGGGCCTGAAGGCCACGCCGCTGGACGTGACGGAGAATCCGAAGAAGCTGCGCTTCATCGAGCTCGACGCGGCCCAGCTGCCCCGTTCGCTGGACGACACCGATGCGTCGGCCGTGAACACCAACTTCGCGCTGGAGGCCGGCCTGGACCCCCGCAAGGACGCCATCGCCCAGGAAGCGCCGGACTCGCCCTATGCCAACGTGCTGGTGGTGCGCGAGCAAGACAAGGGTCGCCCCGAGCTGCAGCAGCTGGCCCGCATCTATCGCAGCCAGCCCGTGAAGGATTTCATCCTCGGGAAGTACAAGGGCGCCGTGGTGGCGACCTGGTAACTGCGGCTAATTTTTGACAACCCCCGCGAAACCGTGCATAATCGCGGGCTTGGTTTGGGTCGTTAGCTCAGTTGGTAGAGCACCGGACTTTTAATCCGTTGGTCGCGCGTTCGAGCCGCGCACGACCCACCAAATTCCATTCGATACGCTGCAACGCTGCGCGCCGCTACTCACAGCGGCGTTTTTCATGGCCGCGCATTCCGTGCTTGGGGCCTCTCCCCGTGCGGGGCGGGCGCCGCGAGCAGCGGTTAAAATGCCGATATGGCTTTTCTGCATTCCTCAAGCGGCGACCCTGGCACCAGGGGTGACACCAAAGGTGACACCAAAGCCCGCCAGGGCGCCCCGATCGCCCGCGAAATCCAGGTCGAGCAGTTCGGAGTCTGCGACTTCGCCTGGACCATCATTTCCACCGACACCGCCAGCGGCAAGGTCAGCGTTCGGCATGGACGGCGGGGATTCAAGTCGGAGCGCATGGCCCGCGAAGCTGCGGAGGCCGTGCTCCGGGGTTGCAGCCAGGCGCCGGCCGCACGCCGGCGTAGCTGATCGGCTGCTTCGGCCTGCTGCCCATCCCCCTCACTGCGGTGCTGCGCCGCGCCGGTCTTCCGGCGGCTCTGGAGCGTCCTTCTGGCCGGCGCGCTGCGCGAGGCGCTTGTAGCGTTCCGCCAGCTTGCGCAAGGTGTCTTCGTCCAGTTCCTCGATATCCACGATGCGGTCGTCTGCGCCCTTCATGGCCTTCAGCAATTCGTCCAGCTTCAGGTGCAGCGCGCGCGCGTCCTTGTTCTGGGCCTGCTGGATCAGGAACACCATCAGGAAGGTGACGATGGTGGTGCCGGTATTGATCACCAGCTGCCAGGTCTCGGAGTAGCCGAACAAGGGGCCGCAGGCCGCCCATACCAGCACGGCAAGCAGCGCCGACCCGAAGGCGTAGGGTGACCCCGCGCCGCGCGTCGCGCCCGCGGCAAAGTGGTCGAACATGCTGCGCAGGTGCCGCTTCCCGCGCGCCGGGGCATGGTGTCGGGATTCTTCCGGATGGGGTGTGGCCTGCATGGCAGTGAGCCCTTGCTGCTTCGACGCAGCGGTGTGCGCAAGTTCCGTACCGCGGCCGCGGGTATGGCGTTTGCGACAGCGCCGCCGTGCGTCGCCGATCCGCGGGGCGCGCGTCACTGCCAGGAGGTCATTCATGTTCGCGCACAACAAACGCTTGCAGTACACCGTCAGGGTGGGCCAGTGCAATCCCGGCCTCGCCAACCTGTTGCTGGAGCAGTTCGGCGGCCCGCAGGGAGAGCTCGCCGCCGCGTGTAGATACTTCACCCAGGCCATCGCCGAAGACGACCCGGGCCGCAAGGACATGCTGTTCGACATCGCCACCGAAGAGCTCAGCCACCTGGAAGTGATCGGCTCGCTGGTGGCCATGCTGAACAAGGGCGCCAAGGGCGAGCTGGCCGAAGCCACGGCGTCGGAGGCCGAGCTCTATCGCAGCCTCCAGGGCGCCGGCAACGATTCGCATGTGACCCAGGTGCTGTATGGCGGCGGCCCAGCCCTGACCAATTCCGGCGGCCAGCTCTGGAATGCCGGCTATATCGACACCATCGGCGATCCGTCGGCCGACCTGCGCTCGAATATCGCGGCCGAGGCCCGGGCCAAGATCATCTATGAGCGTCTCATCAACGTCACCGACGATCCCGGCGTGAAGGAGGCGCTGGGATTCCTGATGACGCGCGAGGTGGCGCACCAGCGCTCGTTCGAGAAGGCCCTGTATTCCATGCAGCCGAACTTCCCGCCGGGCAAGCTGCCGGGCGACCCGCGCTTTGCCAATGTGTACTTCAACATGTCGCAGGGGGAAGGCGACGCCCGGGGCCCCTGGAATTCCGATACGGGCTTCGAGGTGGTATCGGACCGCGAGGAGCAGTGCGCGGTCGACGGCGGAGACGGCATGCCCTCGGTCGGGCTGTCGGAAACCGAACTCGATGCCGTGCAGGCCATGGCCACGCGTACCGCCTCGGATCCCAACTCCGATCCGCTCACGGGGGCGGAGCTGGGGGCGGGCGACGGCACGGCCGCCAGGGCTGCGTCCCCGAAGAAGAAGTAGCGGCTCGGGCGAACGGCTGGACGGGTGCCCCGCACCCGTCCAAGTGCCTCAGCGCTTCGCGTCCATGCCGGGTGTTTCGCTGCGCACCAGGTAGCGGCGCACCACCGCGCCCATGTTGTTCTCGAGCCATGCCGCCATGGCAAGCTCCTCGGCGAGGATGCGTTCGCAGACCCGCTGCGTCTCGGCGTCGCCCAGGACCCGGGCGCCTTCTATCAGCGTGCGATAGGCGGCAATCTCCATGTGCTCGAAGGCGTAGCTGAACATTCCGCCCTTGACCACTTCGTCGGAGGCCAGCGCGCCGCTGAACGCCTGCATCGTGGCCATGAATTTTCCGGTCATGTCCTTTACCACGGAGGTATCGCCGCCGCGGCGCTCGATGCAGCTGCGCACCAGGCGCGCCTGTTCGCGCGTTTCCTCGATGTGCTGTTCGATGCGCTGCCGCACGTCGGGATAGTGCTCGAGCCGCCCGGCCATGCCCTTGAGCATGGTTTCGGCCTGCTCCTCCATTGCGTGCGCGTCGCGCAGCCAGTCCATGAAGTGGTCGGCGGCTTCCTGCATGTCGGGATTCGGTTCCATGGATCTCGCTCCTGTGAAGGGTTGTGCGGAACCCGTGGATCCGCACGCCTCGTGCCCATGCGGCGGCCGCGCCAGGCACGTGCCGTGCGTAGCGAGGCGGGCCACGGCACGGCTCGGTGTCGCGTGACGACCCCGGGGCGGCGGATATTGGCGGCACGCGCTGTGTGCGCGGCGATCACGCCGCCGTCTCCCGCGCTGCGCATGCCTCAGGGCGCGGACCGCCATCCCGCTCGTGCCGTGGCGCCTCTTGGGTGCAGCGCCGCTTATTACAAGAACGGGCAGGTTTTGCGCGAAAGCGTGGCGCTTCGCCGCGGGGCGGGTTCAGGCGGCCTTGGGCTGGTCCGGATGTGCCGGGCCGTCCGGATCGTTCTGCGCGTCGGGGCGCGGCGCCAGGGCCGGCAGGCCGAGGGCGAGGCGCAGGCGCTGGCAGTCGGGGTTCACGCTGCCATCGGCTTCCCAGACGTCGAACTCGCGGCAGGGCGTGGGGCGCTGCGCATAGATGGCGCAATGGATGCCGGGCTGGCCGAGTTCGCCGCGCAGCGCCACGCAGCGCCCGCTTCCGAGTTCGGTGCCGCGCATGCAGGCGCGCAGCGGCCCGACCTGCGTTACCAGCTCCCCGGGGACGGTGCCGCCGTCCGGCCCGGCGATTTCCCCGCAATAGAACGACACCCGGAAATGGGCGCAGCACGCCCCGCAGCTCAGGCATGGGTTGGCGTCGGGCTGGCCGGCGGCCAGCGTGGCGGGCGAGATCCGGGCAGGCGGATCGAGCGGGAGATCGGGCATGGACACATGCATCGGCGATGCGCGCCGTCGGCCCCATGCCGCGGCGCGCGGCGATATTAGATCGCGGCCCGCATGCCGGCAAGGCCATGGAGCGGCGGCCCATCCCGTAGTAGCATCGGCGCCACATCCACCGGCAGGAAGCAGCCTAATGTTTTTGTCAAGCGTTCATAGCCGACGTACGAAGGCTGAATGGCGTGCGGTCGCGCAGCACGGCCCACAGGACATTGACGCGCCGTCGCGCCAGCGCGATGACGGCCTGGTGGTGGCGCTTTCCTTCTTGTCGTTTGCGCGCGTAGAAGGCTCGGCTGTCGGGGCTTCGCAGCGAGGCGAAGGCCGCCTGGTAGAACACGCGCTTGAGCCCCTTGTTGCCACCGTGGGGCCGCTGCAAGCGGCGGGATTTGCCGGACTGCTTGAGTACGGGAGCCAGGCCGGCGGCAGCGGCCAGGGCATCAGCGGATCGGAAGCGCGCGATGGAGCCTGCCTCGGCGATGAACTGGGCGGTCATCAAGGCCCCCATGCCCGGCAGGCTTCGGATGAGGGCCGCATCAGGGTGCGCGCAGAGGCGTTGCCCGATGTCGAGATCGAGTCTGGCCAGTTGCTCCAGAGTATGCCTGGCTTCGGCGGCGAGCTCCTTGATCAGCCGGGCGGTCAGGGTTTCTCCGGGCACGGTAATAGTTTGCCGGGCTGCGGCGCCGCGGGCTGCGGCGATGAGCTTGTGCGCGTAGCTGCGGTTGGCCATCGCCCCCAGGGCCACACGCAGCTGCTCGTCACTGGCTTGGCGCCACTCCAGTGGCGTGACGAACTGGCAGAGCAGAACCAAGGCCGTCTTGCTGGTGAGGTCCAGCGCATGTTCGAGTTCGGGAAAGATGCTTACCAGCAGGTCGTGCATGCGCGCCAGGCGGCGCGTCTGTTCGGCGACCAGATCGCCGCGCCGCGAGACGAGCAGCCGCAGTTCGATATCCAGCTCGCTCTGAGCCGTCACGGGCCGCAGATCCGTGCGCGTGCGCACTTGATCGGCGATGACGCGCGCATCACGCGGGTCGCTCTTGGACTCGCCGCCCACCGTGCCCTGGCGGGCACGATTGACGGCCAGGCCGCTGACGTGAACGAGCTCGAAGCCGGCATGCAGCAGCATCGCCTGGGCCAGCGAGGCGATACCACCCAGCACATCGATGCCGATACGCCACGGCGCCGGCAGCGCTTGCAGTTCGGTCACCAGCCGTTGCAGGTCTTCGGGAGTGTTGAGCAACTTGCGGTTAATAAGTGCGTTGCCGCCAGGGTCAATGGCGCAGACCCAATGAACCTCCTTGGCGACATCGATTCCGACGAAGGTCGTCATGATCAGTCTCCTTGGCTATCGGTCAGGCATCCCTTGCACGCCAACTTCGCCCTACACAGCGATCAATCGCAAAGCCTAATCAGTGGTCGACAAGAGAGGGTGCAGAGGGGGGAAATGCCTCCTGAGCCATCAAGGGCAGCCAGCATGAAAACCATCCCCTCGCACCGCCTGGAACCTAACTTGGCATGCTATCCCAGGCACCGATTCCTCGGTAACGAGAAAGGTAGGGCCACATGAGCACCCGCACCGACTTTCCCGATGGCCTGGCGCGTTGCAGCTGGGTCGACGGTTCGGCGGCCTATGCCGCCTATCACGACCAGGAATGGGGCCGGCCGCAGGGCGACGACCGTGCCCTGTTCGAGCAGCTGTGCCTGGAAGGATTCCAGTCCGGGCTGAGCTGGCGCACCATCCTGAACAAGCGCGAGGCGTTCCGGGCCGGCTTCGCCGGTTTCGAGATCGAGCGCGTGGCGGCCTACGGCGACGGCGACGTGGCCCGGCTGCTGGCCGACGCCGGCATCGTGCGCCATCGGGGCAAGATCGCCGCCGTCATCAACAACGCCCGTCGCGCGCTGGCGCTGCGGGAGGAGGCCGGGTCGCTCGCCGCCTTCTTCTGGCGCTATGAGGCGCCGCCGGCGCCGTCCGGGGCGCCATGGGCCGTGCCAGCCGAAAGTGCGGAATCGCGGGCCTTGTCCAAGGAGCTCAAGCGGCGCGGCTGGGCGTTCGTGGGGCCCACCACGGTCTACGCCTTCATGCAGTCGGTGGGCATGGTCAACGATCACAGTCCGGCGTGCCACTGCCACGCCGCATGCGAACAGGCACGGCGGTCTTTCCGCCGTCCGGCCTGAGCGCGCAAGCGTGCCGGTTCTTTGCCTTTTGTATCGACTGCATGCGGCGGGGTTCCGCCCCGTGGCTTCCCGCGCTAATCTGAGCCTTTAAAGCGGGGCCAGATAGTTTCCGCAACGGGAAGGATCGGCATGTCGCGCACAAAGAAAGTTCTGATCGGAGTCCTGGCTGGGGTGGTCCTGCTCGTCGGCGCCGGCATCGTGGCCGTGGCCACGCTGGACTGGAACCGCTTCAAGCCCATGATCAACGAGCGGGTTTCCGCGGCAATGGGCCGGCCCTTCGCCATCAACGGCGACCTGTCGGTGCGCTGGGCCCGCATGCCTACCGAGCAGGGCTGGCGCGCATGGGTGCCCTGGCCGCACGTCAGCGCGCGCGATCTCACCGTGGGCAACACCGAATGGGCCCGTACGCCCGTCATGGCCCGCCTGGACGAAGTCCGGTTCAGCCTGGCGCCCGTGCCCTTGCTCGCCCGGGTGGTCAGCCTGCGCGAGATCCAGCTCACCGGCGCGCGCGCCGACCTGCAGCGCCTGAAAGACGGCCGGGCTAACTGGGAATTCACCCTGCCGGAATCGGGCGAGCCCTCGCCCTGGCGCGTGGACATAGACCGGATCGCTTTCGATCAGGGCGTGGTCGCGTATGCCGACGAGGTCGTGCAAGCCGACATGGAGATCCAGGTGAACCCCCTGGGCAAGCCGGTGCCTTTCGCGGAACTGGCCGGCAAGCCCGACCCCGCCGCGGCTGCGGCTGCCGACGCGAAGCTGGAGGCCGGCAAGGAGGGAGGGCAGCCGGCCAATGGCGAGGCCGGCAAGGAGACCGAGCCCGACGAGGACGACAAAGCGCTGGCCCAGGCGGAGGACGCCACGCGGGCCAAGCCCGACGCCATGCCGGGCGATTATGTCTTCGGCTGGTCGGCGAAGGGGCGTTATCGCGACCTGCCGGTCAAGGGCGAAGGCAAGGTCGGGGGCATGCTGGCCCTCAAGGACGCGAGCCAGCCCTTTCCCGTGCAGGCCGACGTCTCGGTGGGGCGCACCCGCGCCGCAGTCACCGGGACGCTGACCGATCCGCTGAACCTCGGCGCGCTGGACCTGAAGCTGGCGCTGTCCGGATCGTCGATGGCCAATCTCTATCCGCTCACCGGCATCACCCTGCCCGACACGCCGCCCTACGACACCCAGGGCCGGCTGATCGCCAACCTGCGCAACAGCGCCGGCGCGGTGTTCGAATACCGTGGATTCAGCGGCAAGGTGGGGCGCAGCGACCTGAGCGGCACGCTGCGTTTCGCGCTGCGCGCCCCGCGTCCCAAGCTCACCGGCACGCTGCGCTCGGACCAGCTGCGCATGGCCGACCTCGGGCCGCTCATCGGCGTCAAGCCCGAAGGCCAGGCCGCAGCGTCGGAAGACCGCGAATCCGCGTCGGCCGAGCGCCGGGACAAGGTGCTGCCCACCCAGGAATTCCGCACCGAACGTTGGGCGGCCATGGACGCCGACGTGCGCTTCACCGGCAAGCGCATCGTGCACAGCAGCCGACTGCCGCTGTCGGACCTGGACACGCACGTGGTGCTGGACGGCGGCAAGCTGACCCTGGACCCGCTGCGATTCGGCATCTCGGGCGGCACCATTGCCTCCACGCTCAGCCTGGACGGCTCGGTGCACCCCATGAACGGACGCATCCAGGCAAATGCGCGCGGGCTGCGCCTGAAGCAGCTGTTCCCCGACGTCGAATCCATGCAGCGCGCCCTGGGCCAGCTCAACGGCAGCGTCGGCCTGGCCGGACGCGGCAACTCCGTGGCCGCCTTGCTGGGCTCGGCCGACGGCGACCTGCGGTTGCTGGTCAACGACGGCGTCATCAGCCGCAGCCTGATGGAGATCGCAGGGCTCAACGTGGGCAACTACGTGATCACCAAGCTTTTCGGCGACGACGAGGTGCAGATCAATTGCGCCGCCGCCGACCTCGGCATGAAGAACGGCCTGATGCAGACCCGCGCCTTCGTGTTCGACACCGAGAACGCCGTGGTCACCGTGGACGGCTCGGTGAACTTCAAGAACGAGACCCTGGACCTGGACATCTCGCCCGAGAGCAAGGGCTTTCGCATCTTCTCGCTGCGCTCGCCGCTGTACGTGCGCGGCACCTTCGCCAAGCCCGATGCCGGCGTGCACGCCGGCCCCCTGGTGGCGCGCGGCGCCGGCATGCTCGCGCTGGGGGTGGTGCTGACGCCGGCCGCCGGCCTGCTGGCTCTGATTGCGCCGAGCTCTGACGAGCCCGACAACCAGTGCGCGCAGATGCTGCAGCAGGCCCGCAAGCCGGCCAAGGCCCCCGCGCGCTAGGGCAGAGTCAAGCCCTGATCGCGGCAGTCGGCTTGCAGGGTTCGGGGAAAACGTGTATAGTATTCCGTCTTGCAGTTATGCGGGCTGTTAGCTCAGTTGGTAGAGCAGCGGACTCTTAATCCGTAGGTCGAGTGTTCGAGCCACTCACAGCCCACCAAGAATTCAAGCAGTTAGTTAGGCAACTTAGTTAGGCCAATCCTTCGGGGTTGGCCTTTTTGCTTTGGTGCGCCCGGCAGGGCGCACCCACTTGGAGGTGGAAGTCCTCTACTCGCCCGACAAGGGGAAGAGTTAGCCGAAGGCAAGGGTTTCGCGGGCGACTGCGAGTCTGAAGGAAGCCGGATGGCAAAGCGCTGGCCTGACGCACAGGAAGCGGATGAGGCGTGTCAGCGGGGTAAGGCGGCCAAACTCGTCAAAGCCCGATACTTGTCCGGAACGCTGGGACGTATATCCGACAGGCATAAGCGTGAAGGTGGGTGTGCAATACCCGGGGAGATCTGACCGCGTGCTGGGCTGGCCCAGCTACCGAAGCCGCAAGGCGAGGGGACGCGCGATCAGAAGTCAGCCGAGGGCATAGTAGGTCGATGGCGAAGGCGGCGAGCCGATGAGGACCATGACCGAAGGCCCGAACAGAGGATACCGAGAGTAGGACGGGTGATCTTGATGCGAGCTGTGGATGCAGAAGCTCTGGAGACAGGGGCCTTGGAGGCGGGAGGCGGCCGGAAGCTGTCCGAGCGCGGCCGGGGTGCGCAGGCCCGCACAGCGACACCCGGGCAAACGAAATCGGAGGGCGACTCGCTGATGCGGCGGGTCGTGGAACGCTCGAACATGAGCCAGGCGTACAGGCGAGTGCTGGGGAATAAGGGGTCGGCCGGCATAGACGGCATGACCGTGCAAGACCTTGGCGGCTGGCTGAAGGCGCACTGGCCCAGCGTAAGGGCGGCGCTGCTGGCGGGGACGTATATGCCGCGGGCGGTGCGCCGGGTGGACATACCGAAGCCGCAAGGCGGGGTACGGACACTGGGCGTGCCGACCGTGGTAGACCGGCTCATCCAGCAGGCGTTGCATCAAGTGCTGCAACCGATCTTCGAGCCGACGTTCTCGGCGAGCAGCTTCGGGTTCCGTCCTGGCAGGAGTGCGTTGGACGCGGTGCGTCAGGCGCAGGCCCATGTGCAGGCGGGACGGCATTGGGTGGTGGACCTGGACTTGGAGAAGTTCTTTGACCGAGTGGACCACGACGTGCTGATGGCCCGGGTGGCGCGGCAGGTGCAAGACAAGGAGGCCCTGAAGCTGATTCGCCGCTTGCTGCAAGCGGGGATGATGGCCGATGGGCTGGCGCAGGCGCGTACAGAAGGCACGCCGCAAGGCGGACCGCTCTCGCCGCTGTTGTCGAACATCCTGCTCAGTGATCTGGACCATAGACTGGAGCGCCGAGGCCTGGCGTTCTGCCGCTATGCGGACGACTGCAACATTTACGTCGCAAGCAAGCGGGCGGGCGAGCGGGTGATGCGCAGCACCAGGGCCTATCTCGAGAGGGTCTTGAGGCTGCGCGTGAACGAGGCCAAGAGTGCGGTGGCCCGGCCGGGGGCACGCAAGTTCCTGGGGTACCGGGTGGCCGTACGGCTTGGGCAGGCGCACCTGCGGATCGCCCCGGAGAGCATCGAGCGATTGATGAGCCGGGTGCGGGAGGTGGTGCGCGAAGGCCGGGGTTGGTCCGTTGGTTACACGATCCAGACGCTGAACCCGCTACTGAGGGGTTGGGCGAACTACTTCCGGCTGAGCCTGCAGCGACGCCGGATGCAGGGACTGGACGGCTGGATAAGGCGGCGGTTGCGCTGCCTGATCTGGCGGCAATGGAAGCGGCCACGGACGCGAAGACGGCACATGATCGTGCTGGGGCTAGACCCGGCACGCGCGGCGAAGTCCAGCGTCAATGGCCGTGGGCCTTGGTGGAATGCGGGCGCCTCACACCTGACGCACGCGTTGCCCAACGCGTACTTCCAGGGGCTGGGGCTGATCTCGATCCGCGATACCGTGGATCGCCTCCAGCGTATCAACTGAACCGCCGTATGCGGAACCGCACGTACGGTGGTGTGGGAGGGCCGAGGGGGTGACCCCTCACCCTACCCGATGGGTTTCGTGTAGGCAGCAGATCGGGAGTCAAAGCAGGCGCCCTTGGGCGGGCAGCTTACCCCCCTTCTCTACACGTAGGCTGGTGCGGCGATTGACCAGAGAACTTGTGTGTCCCCATCCGCTGCATTCTCGAATCTATGTGGCAGTGTGCTTTTGAAGCTGAATGAGTCCCCGGCTTCCAGGACGAATGCCTCCGATTCAACCACCAGCTTCAGTTTCCCAGTAATCACATATCCGGCTTCTACGCCCGGATGCGTATACGGTTCGTCACCGGACGAGGCGCCGGACGCCATGTTTACGAGAAAAAGCTCGAGTTCCTGGCCGGGATGTGTCAACGCGTGCTTGGTAATCCCGGCGGCGAAGTGAACAATGTGCTGCGTGTTGCGTCGCAGGACTATCTTCGGGTGTTCCGGCGCCTTGACGTTCTGTTCGAAGAAATGGATTGGCTCCACGCCCAGCGCATCACTGATTAAACGAAGCACCCGGACAGACGGTGACGAGATGTCCCGTTCAATCTGGCTCAGAAGGCCGAGGGAGAGCCCTGTTGCATCCTTGAGCTGCTGAAGCGAAAGTTTCTTCTGCCGCCTCAGGGCGCGTACACGGAATCCAACCGAGTCCGTTGCCTTGGTCGTGGAGTCGGCGGATCGCAATGCCCGGGCCGCCGGTACGGGGATTTCCTTAGGCGCAGGTATTTTTTTCATAATGGTGAAAATATAAAAGGGTGTTCGGTTCCCGCTTGAAAAACGGGAACGGAATAGGAACGGGGGGCTCGGGTTGGTTCGTGTGGTTCACAAAATTTTTCATAAAAATGAAAAATTGCTGCTAGAGTTCAGGAACCGTCATGAAAGGACTTGATCATGCTGAAGCTGTTCTTGAGTCTGTTTGCTTTGGTAGCGTTGGCTGCCGGGTCGGCGCCGGGGTATGCGGAAGACTATCCGTCGAAGATGATCAAGATCATCGTCCCGTTTCCCGCGGGCGGGGACCTGGAGCCTGTGGCGCGGGCGCTCGGTGAACAATTCCGAGCTGACTGGAACCAGCCTTACCTGGTTGATTTCAAGGCCGGTGCTCAAGCCATGATCGGCACGGGATACGTGGCCAAGTCTCCTCCGGATGGCTACACGCTCATGATCTGCTCCGTCGGGGCAATGACGATCAATCCGAGCTTGTACGAAACGGTTCCCTATACAGTCGGGAAAGATATCATTCCTGTCTCTCTCGTGGCGACCACGCCGATGGTGTTGGTGGCCGGGCCGGCTTTGCCGGTCAAGAACTACGATGAGCTGATTGCCTATGTGAAGGCTCATCCTGGAGAGGTCTCCTTCGCCTCTGCAGGAGTCGGCAATGTCACGCACCTGGCCGCAGAGTTGTTTGCCCGCGAGGCGGGCCTGTCCATGCTGCATGTCCCGTACAAGGGGGCGCAGGCTGTCATCACTGATTTGATGGGCGGACGGATCGGGCTGTACTTCAATCCCTTGCCGTCGGCGCGCGGCTATCTCGGCAAGGATGGCCCGTACTCGGACAAAGTCCGGGCGATCGCGATTACGTCGAGCAAGCGCTCGCCGCTGTTGCCTGACGTTCCTACATTGGATGAGCTTGGCTTGAAGGGCGTCACCGTCAACTCCTGGTATGGCCTCTGCGCTCCGGGCGGGACACCATCAACCGTGCTTGAAAAGTTGAATGCAGGGGTGATGCGGGCCGTCCGGAACGAGGACTTCGTTGCACGGTTGAGCGGTCTGGGGATGAACCCGCAAGCAAATACGCGTGAACAATTCGCCGAAGACATCCGCAAGGAAACCGAGCAGTGGGCCAAAATCATCAAGGAAAACGGCATCAAGCCTCAATGAGAGGGATCGGCCTTCCGCGTCGTCAGCCTCCTGGTGGCCGCATCCGGCGCAGCGTCCTCCCGAGCACGACCTTAAAAGCAGGGGTATCTGAAACATGACTTTCACAGTACTTGGACATTGCCGCAGGACGGGAAAATACGGTTTCTGCATAGCGACCAGTACTCCGGCCGTAGGCTGGCGGTGCGCTGACGTCGTCCTGGGACGCGGTGTGCTTACCGTGCAAGCTTTCTCGGATTATCGGCAATTGCAGAAGGCCAAAACCCTGATGGCATCCGGGCTTGCCCCGTCTGACGTGATGCATGAGTTGCAGGACGGCGATGAGTATTTCGAGTACCGTCAGATCGCCATCATGGACTTCGATGGAAACGTCGCAGTCCACACCGGCGCAAAGGCCCGGCCATGGGCAGGGGAAGTTGTGGGTTCTGACTACGTGGCTACCGGCAATGTGCTGGTGGGCCAGGGAGTCGTGGCGGCGATAGCCTCTGCTTTCGAGAGCGGAAGCGGCCTCGACCTGGAAGAGCGCCTGCTACGCGCCATCGAGGCTGGCCGCGACGCGGGTGGTCAGGAGGAAGGGCAGACTTCTTGCGCACTCGTGGTTTACGACAAGCATGAGTTCCCCATCGTCAATCTCAGGGTGGACGTCGCGCTGGAACCTATCGGGGAGATGCGAAAAATCCTGAATTGGTTCAAGCCGCTCATTCCCTACTATGTCAAACGGACCTTGGATCCGACATCCGTCGAGCCCAAGAAAGCCGTGCTAGAGGCGATGGGGCTGCCGGTGAATCCCTATGCGGCCTGAGGCTCGGGTTGGAGGAGCTGAATCATGACTTTCTGCGTTATAGGACGAGACCCCAACAATGGTCTTCTGGGGCTGGCGCAGGCTACCAGCCCCCTTGCAGTTGGATCGAGATGCCCATTCATTCGGGCGAATGTCGGAGCCGTCAGTACACAGGCCTATACCGACCCTGAGCTCGGGTCTCTTGCTATCCAGCTTCTCACAATGGGGTATTCGCCTGAGAAGGTTCTCAGGGAGTTGCGTGAGAGCGATAGTCACTTTGAGTGGCGCCAGGTCGGCATTGTCGATCGCCATGGCCGAACGGCCGTGCATACCGGCAAGGAGTGCCAGGGCTTCAGCTCAGCTATTACGGGTGACGGATACATTGTGATGGGCAATTATCTATCGACGGATCAAGTCGTGCCCAAGATGGATCAGACCTGGCAAGCAAGCGAGGGGTTATTGCTGGAGGACCGGCTCATGGCCGTTGTCATTGCGGCGCGGGATGCGGGTGGAGATATGGCCGGACACCGCTCGGCTTGCATGCAAGTGCATGAGACCGAGCCTTATGCCAGAACAGACCTGCGAGTTGATTTCATGCCTAAACTTCCCGGGCAGCCTGACGCCGTCGATGCGCTTCAGGAGCTTCTCGATCGCTGGAAACCGATGATCGAGTTTTACAAAGCCAAGCCGCATAATCCCGCGATGCCTGGTTGGATGGATTGGCTAGCAGCCCAAGGGACGCCCTTCCAGGATTAGGCGGCCTGAGGTTGTCCCGGACGAGGAGGCATCCGACGTCCGCTTGCGGCGCGCCGTTTGAGAAGCGTCGGACCCCCTCTACATCCTGCTACTTGGCGGCAGATTTGTTCGTCACCAGTGGGCAATCGCTCTTCGACAGCGGGCGATAGGCCTCGTCGCCCGGGATGGTGCCCAGAATCTTCAGAAGATCCCAGTCCCCCTTTGACTCAGCCGGTGTTTTGGCTTGCGCCAAGTACATGTCGTAGACCATACGACCATCTGCGCGGATCTTGCCGTTCTTGGCATAGAAGTCATTGATGGGGGTCTCCTTCATCTTGGCTGCCACGGCGTCAGCTTCGTCGGAGCCTACGGCTTGCACTGCATTCAGATAATGTAGTGTGGCGGAGTAGGCGCCAGCCTGCACCATGGAAGGCATGGATTTCTGTCGCTCGAAATAGCGTTGTGACCACTTCCGAACTTCATCATTGCGATCCCAGTAGAAACCGGTGGTGAACTGCAGTCCTTGAGCCGCTTGCAGACCCAGTCCTTTTATGTCGTGCAGGAATACCAGCAAGGTGGCAAGCGCCTGTCCGCTTTGCGTGATGCCGAACTCGGATGCTTGCCGCACGGCATTCTGGGTATCGGTGCCGGCATTGGCCAGGCCGATGACCTTGGCGCGAGACGCCTGCGCCTGCAGTAGGTAGGAAGAGAAGTCAGGGCTGGACAACGGTGCGCGGACCTGGCCCAGAACCCGGCCGCCATTTTCTTCGATCACAGCTTGAGTGTCGCGCTCCAGGGAATGGCCAAACGCATAGTCGGCAGTGATGAAGAACCACGTGTCGCCGCCGGCTCGCGTTACGGCACGTCCAGTACCATGCGCCAGGGCGTAAGTGTCGTATACATAGTGAACGCCATAGGGCGAACACGACTTGCCAGTCAGGTTCGAGGAGGCTGATCCAGCGAAGATCGTGATCTTTTTCTTCTCCTGTCCCAGGGCTTGCAGCGCCAGCGCCGACGCCGAGTCGGTGGACTCGATGATGGCGCTGACGTTGTCGCGGTCGTACCATTGGCGCGCCCGGGTGGCGGTGATGTCGACTTTGTTCTGATAGTCCGCCGACAAGACTTCGATGGGCCTGCCCAGCACTTTGCCGCCGAAATCCTCTACGGCCATCTTCACGGCCGTAACCATGCCGGGCCCGCCATGAGCGGAATAGACGCCAGTCATGTCGACGATGGCTCCCAGGCGAAATGGCTGGATATCCTCGGAGTAGGCGGTCATTGCCACCAGCATGCCGCCCGTCAATGCTCCCAGGCGCGAGACTCCCTTCTTCATGGTGTTGCTCTCCTCATCGTGGCGTTGTTCTTGCTTTTGCTTTGGGCTGGATGCCAGGGTATGGCTGCCATTCGGTCATCCAGGCGGAAAATACCGCTGGGCCAAGTCATGCAACTTCCATGCCAGTTCGGGGCGGAGGCGGTTTCGCCAGGGGAGGGCGCACGCGAAGGCGCGGGCCGGCGTGCGCAGTGTCTCTGGAATAGACACTTATCCTACACGCGGACACTTATCAGGACAGACGGCAGAAAGCCCGGGGACGCTGGTTCAGCCTACAGCGGGGAAGCATCCAGCTCTGCCAGCTTCTTGTACAGGTGCGAGCGCGAGATGCCAAGGTACTCGGCAGCCTTCTTCTTGTTTCCTTCGAAACGCTGCAGTGCATCCCGGATCATGCCGAGTTCGATGCGCGCTTTCGCCTCGTGCACGTTGGGCAGTTCCGTGGGAAAACCGGCCGCGTCCGCAGGGCTTATTTCTCGGAGCGTTTCGGCCATCTCGTCCATATTGTTGCCGTAATTGGCTTCCAGGGGTACCTCGCAATCTTCGCAGGTAATCTCGTCCTGTTCCGAGAAGATGGCGGCGCGTTCCACGGTGTGCTGCAGCTGCCGAACGTTGCCGGGCCAGGGCAGCGATTGCAGATAAGCCATGACACCCGGGCCGAAGCGCTTGCCCTGAACATTGTGGCGAAGCATGAATCGGTCTAGGAAGGTCTGTGCCAGCAGGGGCACATCTTCCAACCTTTCCCGCAGCGGGGGGACTCTGATGGTGACGGCGCTGATGCGGTAGAACAGGTCCAGCCGGAAGTCTCCCGTGGCCAGCATGCGCTGGAAGTCGCGGTTGCTGGCGGAAATCAGACGGAATTCCGAGTGGCGCTGCGTATTGCTGCCCACACGCTGAAAGGTGCCGTCCTGCAGCGTACGCAGGACCTTGACCTGAATATCGAGCGGCATGTCGCCGATCTCGTCCAGGAAAAGCGTCGTATGGTCGGCCTGCTCAAATTTTCCGGTGCGTCCGCGCTTGTCCGCGCCGGTGAAGGCCCCGCCTTCATAGCCGAACAGTTCGGCCTCCACCAGGTTTCCCGGGATGGCCGCGGCGTTGACCAGCACCATGTTCTTGCTTGCGAAAGGGCTCAAGAGGTGGATGGCGTGCGCAACCAAGTCTTTGCCTACCCCGCTTTCGCCTACCAGCAGCACCGACACGTCGAGTGGCGCAATTTTTCTGATGCGCTCCTTCAGCTTGCGGATGGCTTCGCTTTCGCCGACGATGGATTCCATTCCCTGCACATTTCCGCGCAGGCGCGGCAGGGTGCGCTGATAGAAGCTGATTTCCTGGTGTAGCCGCTTGATCTCGTCTCCCAGGGCGTCCACGGCGGCCGGGCTCTTGAACATTACCTGTCCGATTGCCCCCACGATACGGCCTTCTGGGTTGACGATAGGGGTACGGCTGACCACGCGGCTCGTGCCCCGCATTTTCTGTATCTGGCCGATTTCCGCCTTGCCTGTGCGCAGCACTGCCCCCAGGCGGCTGTTCTCGATGACCGTGGTGACTTCGGCGCCGGTGGCTTGTCCGCGCTGGATTCCGAAGAATTTCTCGTGCACCGGGCTCATGTAGCGAATACGCGCCTGCTCGTCGACCACGGTGATGGCTTCGTAGGGGTCGGTCACGAAGTGGCGCAGGATGTCCGCGGAGAAGTCCACGCTGCTGACAAATTCGTACAGCGGATCGCCATGGTCATGTCGGTACAGAACAAAACAGCCTGTTCCCGCTGACGCAAAGGACACCACCGTCATGGGTTCGCTCGTGTTTTCGAGCGTGAACATGGCCGACAGGGGGCGCAAGTCGCGGTTGCGCCACAGTGCGCCAAGTTTTTCCTGGACATGGATGTCGAGCCCGGTGCCGGAGGCGAAGGCCACGCTTCCTTCCGGGTCGAGTACCAGGACGCCGCCGCGCATGTCCTGAGCTTGTCTGCCTCTCTTCATATACATGTCTTCGCTCAACACACGATGGACAATTTTTGGACACTTTACCACTCGGATTCGAGATGGCAGTAGGGGAAAGTACTTGGCATGGATCCTGCTTAATACTCAAACCAGAAATCGAGTCAACAACCGGGCAAGGTGACAAGCATGTGGAGAGAGTCGGGTAGCTTGCCGTACACCGTGTTGCCGAGTGCGGATGAAGGGAAGAGGCACGCGCTGGTCGAAGGCATGTGCGTCTTGGACCTGAGCACGTCCATCGCGGGTCCGTACAGCACCCAATTGCTGGCCGACCTGGGCGCCACCGTCATCAAGATCGAGAAGCCCGGTACCGGCGACGATGCGCGCCACTGGGGGCCTCCCTTCATTCATGGCGAGTCACCCTGGTTTCTCAGTGTCAATCGCAACAAGCACAGCCTGGGGCTGGACCTCACGAAGCCGGGCGGGCTGGAAGTACTCGAAAAACTGTTGTCGCGGGTTGACGTGCTGGTTGTCAACCTGAACGAGCGGGTCCAGCAAAAGCTGGGCATCGACTATGCACGCCTGCAGCCGAAGTTTCCCCGCCTGATCCATGCCTCGCTGACCGGCTTCGGACTGCGTGGCGCCCGCAGCCATTTGCCGTGTTACGACCTCATCGCAGAAGGCTATTCGGGCGTCATGGACCTGACGGGGGAGGCATGCAATGATCCGCAGAAGGTGGGAACGCCGGCCGCCGATCTGCTGGCGGGGCAGGACGTTGCCATGGCGGTGCTGGCCGCCTACGCCGCGCGCGAGCGAACCGGGCGCGGTGCGCAGATCGATGTATCCATGCAGGCCAGCATGACGCGCTTCATGGCGCCGCGCCTGGTGTCTTACCTGAGTTCCGGCGAAGTGCCCCGACGTTCCGGTGGCAAGGATTCTGTCATCGCTATCTACCAGGTCTTTGACACGGCCGACCGACAGATCTCGCTGGGCCTGGGTAACGATGCCATTTGGCGCCGGTTCTGGGCAGCGGTGGGCGTGCCCGAAGTCGGCGAGGATCCGCGCTATGCATCCAATGCCGATCGTCGAGCACACCGGGAAGAAATTGTCGAGAAAATCGCCTGCATCCTGCGCGCCCGGCCGCGGGACGAATGGCTGGAGCTGCTCGCGGCGCACCGGATCCCGGCAGGTCCTATCAATGAACTCAACGAAGTCGCCGCAGACGACGAGCTGCTGCGACAGCGATTCCTGTACCAGGCGCAGGGAGCCAGCGGTGCGGTGCCGCAGGTCGGGTTGGGCATTGTCATTGACGGCAGCGTTGCCGTGCATCGGAAGTCGCCGCCCATGCTTGGGGAAGACACCGAAGCCATTTTGATGGAGATGCTGGATCTTTCGTCCGATCAGATCGAACGGCTAAAGGATGCCGGCACAGTGTAACTATCGCAACGCGCTACATCATATTCACGGAGAAGCGTGGTGAACACCATTCTGACATTGCATGACCCCCAGACTGCGCGGGAAAACTATCTGAGTGGCGTTTGGCATCAGGACACCCTGTATTCTCTGGCCCGCGAGCACGCGCGCATACGTGCCAATGCTTGCGCGGTACGCGATCCGTATCGTCGCCTGACCTGGCGTGAAGTGCTGGCAAGCGTCGACACGATCGCCGAATACATGTATCAGGGAGGGCTGCGGCGTGGCGACCGGGTAGCCATCTGGTTGCCGAACCGGGTCGAATCCGTGCTCATTTTTCTGGCATGCTCGCGCAACGGCTATGTGTGCTGTCCGTCGCTGCACCAAAACTACACGAATGCCGAGATAGTGAAGCTGCTCTCGCGCATCCGCTGCAAGGCGCTTTTTGCGCAGCCGGGCTACGGCGCGGATTCCGACCGCTATTCGATCTTCAGGGAATCGGCGGGTGTTGCGACGCTGAAGCAGGTATATGCCCTGGCGCCGCAAGGCGCCGACTCGGGGAATAGCATGCTGCCCGAGGGGGCCTTGCGGTTCCCGGACCATGCCAGCAACCTCGGCATTACCAGCGCGCCGGTGCCCGATCCGGACAAGGTGGTGTATCTGGCGTTCACGTCCGGCACGACGGGCGAGCCCAAAGGCGTCATGCACAGCGACAATACGCTGCTTGCCAACGGCCGGGCGCTGGTCGCCGACTGGAAGCACGATCCCTCGACCATCCTTCTGGCGCTCAGCCCCATGAGCCACCATATCGGCACGGTGGCCCTGGAGCAATCGCTGGTCGCAGGCATGGAGCTGGTACTGCACAGCCCGGCAGCAGGCCGATCCGCGCTGGACTGGGCGCTCGAGACCGGCGCAACCTACGTCATGGGTGTGCCCACCCATGCCATGGACATGCTGGCGGAGTTGCGCGAGCGGGGACTCAGCCGCCTGGGCAACGTGAGCGTGTTCTACATGGCGGGCTCGCCGATCCCCCGCGAAGTCGCCCAGCGATTCCTGGACCTGGACATCAAGCCGCAGAATGTCTACGGCATGACCGAGAACGGCTCGCACCAGTACACCCTGCCTAGCGACGACGGCAATACCATCGTTGCCACCTGCGGGCGCGCCTGCAAGGGCTACGAGATCCGCATCTTCGATCAGGAAAATCCCGACGTCGAGGTCGGCCCCGGCGAAACCGGTGAGATCGGCGGAAAAGGGGGCGTGCTGACGCTGGGTTACTACGACAACCAGGATGCCACTGAAAAATCCTTCAACTCGTCGGGCTGGTTCCTCAGCGGCGACCTGGGCAGGCTGGACGAGAACGGCTGTCTGCAGGTCATGGGGCGCAAGAAGGACCTGATCATCCGCGGCGGCCACAATATTTATCCTTCCCGTATCGAAGACCTGGCCCATCGCCATCCCGCCATCGTCAAGTCGGCAGCGTTTCCCGTTCCCGACGAACGGCTGGGCGAGAAGGTCTGTCTGGCGGTGATTCTGGCGACGGGAAGCTCGCTCGATGCCAGGCAGGTGTTGCGGCATTTGTATGACGCGGGTCTGTCGAAGTACGACATGCCCGAGTATTTCATCACGATGGAGGCTTTTCCCCTTACGCCCAGCGGGAAGATACTCAAGCGCGAGCTGATCGAATGGCTGAAAGACGGGCGCATCGTACCCGAGCCCGTGCGCTGGAAGGCAACGGAAGAGTCCAATAATGAAGGAGTGTCGGCATGAGCATCCGGCTTGAATACGATGATCGGTACGCGCATCTCACGCTCGACCGCCCGCAAGTGCTGAATGCGCTGAGCTTCGACGTGCTGGTCGAGATCGGCCAGGCGCTGGAGCAGGTGGCCCGGTCCGATGCGCGCGGGCTGATCGTCACCGGTGCGGGCGAGAAGGCGTTCTGCGCGGGCGCGGATATTCCCGAATTGATGGATCGGCCGCTGATGGGGGAACTGGAAGGGGCGGAAGCAGGCCAGGCCGTTTTCAACCAGATCGCCGGCCTGAAGATCCCTTCCGTGGCCGTCATCCATGGCTACGCCTTCGGCGGCGGCCTGGAACTGGCCTTGGCCTGCACCTTCCGCGTTGCCACCGATCGCGCCCGCATGGGCCTGCCCGAGGTCAAGCTTGGCCTGATCCCGGGGTACGGCGGCACGCAGCGCCTGCCCCGGCTGGTCGGCGAAGGGCGCGCGCTGGACATGATCATGTCCGGTCGCACCGTTGCCGCCGAGGAAGCCGAGCGCATCGGCCTGGTCAACCGCATCGACAACGAGGGCACGCCCCTGGAGATCGGCAAGCGGTTCCTGGAACCGTACCTGAAGCACAGTCTGTGCGCCCTGTACTTTGCGCGCGAAGCGGTGCAGCGCGGCGGCCGGGTCGCCATCGACGACGGGCTGCGCATCGAGCGCGACCTGTCCACGCTGGCGTATCGCAGCCAGGACGCGGCCGAGGGCCTGCGCGCGTTCGTGGAAAAACGCCCCGCCACTTTCAAGGACTGCTGAAGCATGAGCCGAGAACTCATCTACGTGACAGGCGCCAGCCGCGGCATCGGCGCCATGATTGCCTATGAGCTGGCCCTGCGCGGGTTCGAAGTCGGCTGCCTGTCTCGTTCGGGCCAGCTGCCGCAGATCGAGAACGTGCCGCAAGAGGCCGCCGCGCGTTGGCACGCCGTCGCCTGCGATGTGATGGACGGCGATGCGCTGGCCGCCGGCATGTCGGCATTGCAGCGCCAATTGGCGATCCCGGTTCGGGGGCTGGTCAACAATGCCGGCTTGCACACCGAGGAGCCCACCATCGGCCTGCCCATGGACGAGTTCCGCAGGTTGATGGAGGTCAATGCGGTGTCGCTGCTGCGCGCCTGCCAGATCGTCCATCCCTTGCTCAAGGATAACGGCGGTGGCTTGATCGTCAATATCGGATCCTTCTACGACAAGTTGGGCGTCAAGCGCAACGTGGCGTATTGCGCTTCCAAGGCAGCAGTAGGGGCCATCACGCGCTGTCTCGCGGTGGAATGGGCCAGGGATGGGATCCAGGTGATCGACGTGGCCCCCGGCTACATCGCTACGGAGTTGAACCGCGAGGCGATGGCAGCCGGCCCGCTGCGCGAATACCTGGAAAAGCGCATTCCGGGCAGGAAGCCGGGCCAGGCCCGGGAAGTGGCCGTGCTGGTGTCCAGCCTGTTCCAGCCGGGCATGGCCTTCCTCAGCGGAGAAACGATCTACATCGACGGCGCGCAGAGCGTGTCGGTATGACGCGAAAACCGGCGTATGGCCGGGCAAGCCCAAAGGAGAAACTGTGAACATACTGGAACGCCTGGACGCCGGGCTGTCCCTTGCCGACGAAGAGCGCATGTTGCTGGATTCCGTTCGGGAGCTGGCCGTCGCCGAACTGGCGCCGAGGGCGGCCGCCTACGATCGCGACAGCCGGTTTCCCTGGGAAAACATCAAGGCGATCAACGCGCTGGGGCTGAACGCCATGTTCATCCCCGAAGCGTATGGCGGCATGCCGCTGTCTTACCGCTGCTACCTGGCCTGCGTGCGGGAAGTATCGAAGGCATGCGCATCGACGGGCATCATCTGGGCCACCAATTTCCATGCGATCAAGCCGGTCATCCAGTACGGATCGGAAGACCTGAAGTCGCGCATCCTGCCCCGTATTGCCGAGGGCGGGCTGGCCTCGCTGGTCATCACGGAGCCCACCGCCGGGTCGGACGCCACCGGCATGAAGACGCAGTTCCGTGAAGACGGCGACCACATCGTGGTGGATGGCCAGAAGATCTTCATCAGCAATGGCGACGTCGCCGACGTCTACGTAGTGTTCGGAAAATGGGCCGGAGTGGAAAGCGCCAAGGAAGCCATTGGCGCCGTCATCATCGAAAAGGGTGCGCCCGGACTGATGGTGACGGGCACCGAGAGCAAGATGGGCACCCGCGCGTCGGGGACGGCCTCGCTCTCATTCGAGGGGTGCCGCATCCCGCGCGCAAACGTGTTGGCCGGTGTCGGACAGGGGCTGCCTGTTCTGCTGGCGTCACTGAACAAGTCCCGGCCCAGTGTGGCGGCGCATGCCCTGGGCATCGCCCGCGCGGCGTTCGAGGATGCCATCGCCTACATCAACGACCGGCGCCAGTCGGGTCGGCGCATTCTTGAATTTCAGGGTATCCAGTTCATGGTGGCGGACCTGGCAGCCGAACTGGCCGTGTGCGAGAACTGGCTCTGGCATGTCGCGGATCTGGTCGACCAGGGCGTGGACGACATGGGGGTGGAGGCGTCCGTATTGAAGCTGAAGGCCACCGACCTGGCGATGCGCATGGCAACCGATGCCGTGCAGCTGCATGGCGGTTACGGCTACTGCCAGGATTTCCGGGCCGAACGGCTCATGCGCGAGGCCAAGATCACCCAGATCTGGGAAGGCACCAACCAGATACATCGGCAGCTGATCGGCCGCAGCTTTCTGAATAAGGAGAGGAAATGAGCGAGATAAGAACGGTAGGGGTGGTCGGCAGCGGAACGATGGGAACCGGCATTGCCATTGTCGTGGCGCGCGCGGGCCTGAAGACGATCGTGCTGGACGCCCGCCAGGATGCGCTCGACCGCGCGCGCGAACAGGCCGCTGCATTCCTGTCCAAATCAGTCGCACGCGGCAAGCTGTCCGCCGGACAGGACGAGGCCATCATGGCCCAATGGCAGGGCACGACGCAGGTGCAAGACCTGAAAGAGTGCGACCTGATCATCGAGGCCGTGTTCGAGGACCTGGGCGTCAAGCATGATCTGCTCTCGAAGCTGGACAAGGTCTGCCCGCCGCATACGATCTTTGCCTCGAATACGTCGACCATCTCCATTACCGAGATTGCCGGCGGCAGCGGGCGCGCCGACCGGGTGGTAGGCATGCACTTCTGCCTGCCCGCCCAGCTGATGAAGCTGGTGGAGATGTCGCCCGGGCTGGCCACTTCAGAAGAGACCTTCGCCAAGGCCTGGGCCTTTTGCGAAGCGCTGGGTCAGAAGCCCGTCAAGACGCGCGACACGCCGGGATTCATCCTGAACTATTTCCTGATTCCCTGGCATAACGACGTGATCAACCTGATTGACCAGGGCGTGGCGGAACCCGCCGATATCGACCTGGCCGTCAAGACGGCGCTGGGCTATCCGCTGGGGCCGCTGGAACTGTTGGACATGGTGGGCATGGATACGCAGAAGCTGCTGTCCGAAGCGATGCACGGCCTGACCCACGAGCCCAGGGCTGCCTGCCCGCCCTTGGTAAAGCGCATGATCGGTGCCGGCAAGCTCGGCAGAAAGAGCGGGGCGGGTTTCCATGTCTATGGCGACAACAAGATCTTCGGAGCATGATGGCGATGAGTTATCAGATCATTCAGCGCGGCGAAAGCCTGTCCTTTCCCGAAGCGCACGATTTCCTGAAGGCAGCCAGCGGGCACGGCGAGGGGGTGGTGCTGATCGGCAGCGAAGCTGGCCAGTCCTGGCAGGACGGCGTCGAGCGGGCGGCGGGGCGTCCCTTCATTGCCATCGAACTGGATACCGAATGCCTGGGCATGCATATCGGGGATGACGATGGTCCCGCCAATGTCGTGGGCTTTGCCCGATTCCGAATGGGTGAGGACGCGCCGACCTCGCTGGTCGAGTTGGTGAAGAAACCTTTCACCGATGCCGCGGCCGTGCAGGCAGCGCGATCCGCTTTCGAATCGGTGGGGCTGAAAGTGGCCCTGTGCAATGATTTTCCCGGGCGCATCTTGAACCGCCTGGTGCGGCCCTACTACAACGCTGCGTTGCGGCGCCTGGACGAAGGGCTGGCCACCGCGTCGGACCTGGACAAGACCCTGTGCCTGGGCCTGGGGTATCCGGAAGGGCCTATCTCGCTGCTCAAGCGCACCGGTTTGCATCATCACTACCGCATCTCGCAGGCGCTATACCAGGCGTTGGGTCAGGAGTCCTACGCTCCCGCACGCCGCGCACAGACAGCTTGGATCCGTCATCAGAAGGGTACGCCATGAGCCAGCCGCTTGCGGGTATCAAGATCCTGGATTTCAGCACGCTGCTGCCGGGCCCGATGTGCACGCTGATCTTGGCCGAGGCTGGGGCGGACGTGATCAAGCTGGAACGCGCCGGTGGCGACGAGATGCGCAGCTACGACCCCAGGTTCGGCGAGGACAGCGTGAATTTCGTATTGCTCAACCGGGGCAAGCGTTCGATTTGCCTGGACCTGAAAGCCGAGGCAGACCACGCGCGCGTACTCGAACTGGTGCGGGATGTCGATGTCGTGGTCGAGCAGTTCCGGCCGGGTGTCATGGCGCGGCTGGGCCTGGATTACGAGACGTTGTCGCGGATCAATCCGAGGCTGATCTATTGCTCCATCACCACGTACGGACAGTACGGGCCGAAGGCATTGCGGGCTTCGCACGACCTCAATTTCCAGGCCGAGACAGGCATGCTTGCGTTGTCGGCGGACGCCAACGGCGCGCCAGTTGTGCCGCCGACGCTGACGGGGGACCTGGCGGCGGGCGCCTACCCTGCCGTCGTCAATATCCTGCTGGCGCTGCGCCAGCGTGATACCCAGGGCAGCGGGCAGCACCTCGACATCTCGATGACCGACAATCTCTTCACGCTGATGTACTGGGCGCTGGGCAATGGATGGAGCCAGGGGCAATGGCCTAGGCCGGGCAAGGAGCTCGTGACCGGCGGATCGGTACGGTATGCCATCTACCGTACGTCGGACGGCCGGTATCTTTCCGCCGCCCCGCTGGAAGATCGCTTCTGGCGCAATTTCCTGGCGTTGATCGGCGCGCCGGCGCTGGCCGACGAGACAGACGAAGAAATGGTGCGCTCGGAAGTGACGCGCATCATCGCGTCGAAGCCGGCATCCTACTGGCTGCAGACGTTCGACGGGCACGACGTGTGTGTTTCGGAGGCCGTGAACATCGAAAAGGCGGTGCTGGACCCGCATTTCAAGGCGCGCGGCATTTTCGATCGCGAAGTGGTCAACAGTGAGGGTCAGTCCATGCCGGCGCTGCCCGTGCCTGTGTGCGCGGCGTTCCGATCCAGCCAGCTCCGGGTTGCCGCCCCGGCGCTGGGCGAGCATACCGATCAGGTAGTCGGCAACGAACAAGGAGGCGCCCAGCGATGAAAGCCGTCGTCATTCATCAGTTCGCGGAGCCGGAAGATCTCAAGGTGGAAGAGATTGCCGAACCCAGCCCGGGCAACGGGGAAGTCTTGATCGCTGTCACCCATGCCGGTATCAATTTTCCCGACATGCTGGTCATGACCGGAAAGTACCAGAACCTTCCCGACCGTCCGTTTGTCCCGGGCAAGGATGCGGCGGGCACTATCGTTGCGGTCGGCCCCGGCGTGCGCGGGCTTGCGAAGGGCGACAGAGTCGTCGCCCAGGTCGAGTTCGGTGCATTCGCCGAATGCATGGTTGCTCCGGCAGCTTCGTGCTACCCGCTGCCGGATAGTATTTCCGACCGCGATGCCGCCGCGATGGGTTTGGTCTACCAGACGGCCCATTTCGCTCTGGTGGAGCGGGGCCAGTTCAAGAGGGGGGAGACCGTTCTGGTAAACGGCGCTGCGGGCGGCGTGGGCGGTGCCGCGATCCAGCTGGTCAAGGCATTGGGAGGAACGGCGTTGGCGGGGGTAGCCGGGCCGGAACAAGCCGAGGCGGCGCGTGCCCTGGGGGCCGATCACATAATCGACTTGGCTGCGCCGAATCTGCGTGATTCGCTCAGGGAGCAGGTATATGCGTGCACCGGCCGGAAGGGGGCCGATGTTGTCCTGGATCCGCTCGGCGACGATGTCTTCGATGCGGCGATCAGGGCATTGGCCTGGTGCGGGCGCCTGGTATGCATTGGTTTCGCGGCGGGCCGGATTCCCACGCTGAAAGTGAATTACCTGCTGGTTAAGAACATCGCGGTGTCTGGTCTGCAATGGAGCGATTACCGCGACCGCCAGCCGGAGAAAGTGCGGGAAGTTCAACAGCGCCTCTACGAATTGCATGCCAAGGGCGCTTTGCGGCCGCAGGTCACCGAAGTGCTGCCGCTGGCCCGGTTCGCCGAGCCCTTGCGGGTGCTGGCCAACGGCAAGGGGCGTGGGAAGTATGTCCTGAAAATCTCCTGAGCCGTCCGAGCATTCGGTCGAACCGTGCTGCCGTGAAAGCCGCGGTACGCCGGTACATCGAGAATCATCGCCAGCTTGCCGGCGATGATTGATTTTGCTTGCCGGGCACGCGTGTTTTTTTGGAATCACAAACGACCGCTTTGACAAATCCAAATTGCCGTACCGGGGACGATGCTCGAAGCTACCCATACCTAGTACCGATTCATCGCCGACCGATGGCCGGTCGATGAGCAGCCTAGTACGCGGGAGCAAGCATGAAACGCAACGATGCCCGATTTGCGGACAAGGTGGTGCTCGTAACCGGGGCGGGCGGCGGTCTTGGAAGCGCCCAGGCGAAGGTGTTCGCCGCCGCAGGCGCTTCGGTGGTAGTGGCGGATGTGGCTGCCGACCGTGGCGAGGCTGTCGCCGAGGCCATTCGGCGTGGCGGCGGCCACGCCGGTTTCATCAGGCTGGATGTTGCCTCTGCTGCGAGCTGGTCGTTGCTGGTGGAGTACGTCACGCGCGAATTCGGATCGTTGCATGTGCTGGTCAACAATGCCGGTATTGTCAGCCGCACCGGCGTATCGACCATCTTCCTGGAAGAATGGCAGCGTGTAATCGACGTGAACCTGACGGGCCCGATGCTTGGAATCCAGGCGTTGGCGCCGCTGATCCGCGATTCGGGCGGCGGGTCGATCATCAATATTTCGTCCACGGCGGGCCTGGCCGGACACCCGGGCGTGGCCTATTCCGCAAGCAAATGGGGGTTGCGCGGCATTACCAAGAGCGCGGCGCTCGATTTGCTGAGCTGGGGCATCCGGGTGAACTCGGTCCATCCCGCGCAAGTTTCCGATACGCAAATGACTTCCGAAGCGACGGCTGGGTGGCGGCATGCCAATGAGCGGGTCATGCCGGCGGGTCGGGCTGCCGAGACGGTCGAGGTCGCGCAAGCCGTGTTGTTCCTGGCTTCGGACCATTCAAGCTACATCAACGCGTCAGAGATCGTAGTGGACGGGGGCGCGATGTCTATCGGGATGGCACGGGTGCGTGCAGTGCTTGAAGAAGACTTCAACCTGTCCGACTACGCAGCGTCCGGATGAGCGCTCGCCGCCAGTCTGGCTGGATGAGTGGGTCTGACCCGGAGGAGACAACATTGATAACACGTAGAAGCTTCATGCTTGCAGCGGCGGCGATCTCGGTTCCGAAGATTGCCTTCGCGCAAGGCTATCCATCCCGTCCGGTGACGATCATCGTCGGTTTTTCCCCTGGAGGTGGCACAGACGTCACTGCCAGGATCGTCTCGAAAAAAATGTCGACTTTGTTCGGACAGCCGCTGGTAGTGGAAAACAAGCCCGGAGCAGCCGGCACGCTGGCTTCCGGACAAGTGGAGAGGGCTGCCGCCGACGGGTACACCATTCTGATGAACGCCAGCGGCGCCTTTATTCACTCCATCTTGAAGGCCGGCCACAGCTACGATCCGCTCGCGGTATGCACCCCTATTGCCGCGGTCACCAAAACCCCCGTCGTGATGTTGGTCAACAATTCCGTGCCGGTGAGCAATGTCAGCGATTTCGTGGGACTCGCGCGCCAGAAGGAGCATCGACTCAGCTACGGATCGGACGGGATCGCCGGTACGACCCAGCTTTGTGGCGAGTACTTCAGCAAGCTGGCAGGAATAAAGCTGCTGCATGTGCCTTTCAAGGGGGCGGGCGACAGTGTGGTCGCGGCGGTGTCCGGACAAGTCGATGCCAATTTCCCCACGCTGCCTTCTGCCCTGCCGATGTTGCGCGCCGGCAAAGTCAAGGCGTTGGCAGTCAGCGGCCAGCAGCGGTCGAAGACCCTTCCCGATATCCCCACCTTCGAAGAGCTGGGCTACCCCGATTTTGATTTCCTGTGTTGGTTCGGGTTCGTCGGACCCAAGGGGATGCCACAAGAGGTGATTGCCAAACTGAACAATGTTACCCAGCGGTCGATAGAAGATGAATCGGTCCGGCAGTCCATCGAAAGCCAGGGTATGGAAACCATGCCCGGCAGCGCGGAGGAATGGCTGGATTTCATGGTGAAAGATGCGGAGAACATCAAGCGTATGGCCAAGCTTTCGAACCTGAAGATCTCATGATGGCGGCGAGCCCGGTGTCTTGGTGCTCCATGACCGCATATGGCTCCAGCGAGCGTGATGTTCCGTTAGAAACGCGATGAGTGATGATCCCTTTCTTCCCGATCTGGTCATCGTCGGCGGCGGCCTGGCCGGTCTGACCGCGGGCGTGCGGGCCGCTCAGCTGGGCTTGCGCCCGCTGGTGCTGGAGCAGGGCGATGGCGAGGATTATCCATGCAATTCGCGCCAGTCGGGCGGGATCCTTCATATCGCCTTCCACGACCCTTATCGGCCTGCCAAGGAACTTGCCGGCGTCATTGATCAGCTAACCGACGGCGAGGCCAAGCCCGAGCTCGCTCATGCACTGGCGAAGACGGGCGCCCGCCTGATTGTCTGGCTGCAGGAGCAGGGCGCCAGGTTCATGCGTTTCAACCTGCAGGAAGGCTACCGTTGGTGCCTGTCGCCGCCACGGTCGCTGCGCGCCGGCCCGGACTGGAAAAAGCGCGGGCCGGACCTGCTGCTGCGTCAGCTGGCGCGCAGCCTGGTCGAGATGGGTGGAAAATTGCAACTGCGGGCACGTGCCGATGCGTTGCTGATGAATGAAGGCCGTTGTGTGGGGGTTCGTGGCCTATGCGACGGCCTGCCGGCCGAATGGCCGGCCAGGTACTGTGTGCTTGCCGATGGCGGCTTCCAGGCCAGTAGGCTACTGGTAGAGCAACATATCGCGCCATTCTTCGATGCGCTTTTCCAGCGTGGTGCGGGCAATGCCCGCGGTGACGGTCTGCGCATGGCGCAGGCGGCCGGCGCGGCGTTGACGGACTGCAGTCGTTTCTACGGACACTTGCTGTGCAGCGATGCCTGGCACAACGATCAGGTCTGGCCGTATCCCGAAATCGATGCCATCGCCACGGCTGGAATCGTGGTCGACGTTTCCGGCTGCCGCTGTGTAGACGAGGGCAGGCCTGGGGTCTGCGTGACCAACGAGCTGGCCGCACGGGCGGGACAGGAAAAGCTGTACGCGGTGTTCGATGCAGCGATCTGGCAAGGGCCCGGGACCTCGGCGCGCATTCCGGCGAACCCTTTGCTGGAGCGAGCCGGCGGAACAGTCCTGCGTGCGAATTCAGTGGAGGAGCTGGCGCGGCAAATGGGTGTCCCGCCCACGGCGTTGTCGCGCACGCTGGATGACTACAACCACGCGCTTGAAGCGGGGACCCTGTCGAGCCTGGATATTCCCCGGTCGGATCAGATCCCGGCCCATCGCATCCATCAGCTTCCGCTGATGGCGATCCCCCTCTGCATGGGGATCACCTACACGATGGGCGGCATAGATATCGACGAAAACTCGCAAGTGCTGGATACCCACCGACAGCCGATTCCCGGTCTGTTCGCCGCAGGCGCTACCACGGGAGGTTTGGAGGGCGGAAAACGGGCGGCTTACCTAGGCGGCCTGATAAAGGCGGGCTGCTTCGGCTTGCTGGCTGCGGAGCGCATCGCCACGCTGGAGGGGAAGGCATGCGCTATCGAGCATCCCGAAGCGGTGGTCGTGAACCTGCGCCCTGGCGTCAAAGATGCGTCAGGCGAACTTCGCGCTGCCCCGCAGGCAGCAGCCTCCAGCAAGGTTCGGTTTCCCATTTTGAATATGGTCGCTCGACACGGCAAGGTCATTGCAGTGGCTTCGGCCGTGCTTATGGGGGCATTGGTAACGGCGCTGGGTTGGGGCCTGCTGGCGTGGTACGTGTTGCCTATTGCATTGGCCGTTGCTGGTATCACCCTGGTCGTCATTCTTGGCGTGGGCGAGCTGGTTACGCTGATAACGGAATTCCTGGCACCTGACTAGGGAGGAAGATCGCACCTCTGAAGATTGCCATGCATGTCGCCCGCGTGGGTTCAAGCAGCAGTCTTTCGCGGCGCTAGCCTGATCAAACTCATTAGAAGAAGGAGGTGTCGTGGTCTGTCCCGGCACTCAAAATCAAAGGAGACAACCCATGAAGCAGATCTGGAAACCCCTTTTGCTGCTGACGGCAACCCTGTTCTCGCATGCTGTATGGGCGCAGGGCTACCCTGATCGGCCGATCAAGTGGATCGTTCCCTGGCCGGTGGGAGGCGGCGCAGATGTCGTGGCCCGCATGTTCAGCGACAAGGTCGCGAAAGAGCTGGGCCAGCCCGTCATCATCATCAACCAGGGCGGTGCGGGCGGAAATATCGGCGCTCGTGCGGGGGCTGATGCCGCGCCAGACGGATACACCATCGTTTTTGCCTACTCGGGAACGCATTCGGTGAATCCACATATCTACAAGAAGATGCCATTCACCCAGAGCGACTTCGCACCGGTTGTTTTCCTGACTTCGGTGCCGCAGCTGCTGGCAGTCAATGCAGCGGTCCAGGCGCACAGCGTGAAGGATCTTATCGCGTTGGCGAAGGCGTCTCCGGGCAAGCTGCGATTCGGCTCCAGCGGCAACGGCGCCATCAATCACCTGACGGGGGAGTTGTTCGCCACAATGGCAGGCGTCCAGTTGATGCATGTGCCCTACAAGGGGGGTGGGCCGGCCGCCATGGCCTTGCTCAGCGGGGAGATCGACATGGTTTTCGGCGAACCGTCGACGATGCTTGCCAATATCGAGGCCGGAAAGCTGCGCGCCATTGCCACTACCAGCGAGAAGCGTTCGCTGAGCCTGCCGGACCTGCCGACGATATCGGAATCGGGGGTGCCTGGCTACGATGTGACCTCGTGGAATGGCGTACTCGCGCCGGTGGGTACTCCCGCCGACAGAATCGGCCGCCTGAACGAGGCCTTCAATCGGGTTCTGTCCGATCCGGACATGCGGGCGCGCCTGTTGGCCGTCGGCTATGAGCCTGTGGGAGGGGCGCCCGAAGACTTCTCGAAGAAGATCCAGGATGAGCTCGACAAGTGGGGCCCTGTCGTCAAACGGACTGGCCTGCAGCTCAACTGAGCCATAAGGCCGAAGTCGGCCATTTTTATCGCGTGGAGGACGGGGATGATATTCATGAGTCAAAGCGGGCTGCTGGATCGAGACCGCGAGCCCGAGTGGGACGTATGGTACGTAGAACACCTGCGTATCATGGAAACTGTAAATGGCATCCATTCGGCACGCCGCTTCAAGACCGACAGCCCCGGTCATCCAGCGTCGTTGGCTATGTATTCGGTGGATAGCGCAGCGGTATTCGACGACCCCTATTACCAGAAGATCAGGGGTATGGGGCCATGGCTGCCGCTGATCGACAAACGGTTCTACCGGCGCAACCTGTTTGAGGGGCTGCGGACGGCGCCGGATGTTCCGGCGGACCACGTGCTGTACCTGGTCGACCGAGATGTTCCGGACCTGGTGCTGCCAGGCATCACCTTTTCCTGGCTGAAAGCCGTCGGGTTGGACCGATCCACCATGTATCGCGGCATCGCCACAGTGCCGATGAACACGAACGCGAAACGGGTGCAACAGGCCGGCGTGGCGGTTTATAAACCTTTCAATCCATAGCGAACTCCATGGCTCAAAAACAGGTACTGATAGCAGGTGCGACGGGGCAGATAGGCGCCAGTGTCGCGCGTCATTTCATGAACCGCGGCGACTGGAATCCCATTGGCCTGTCCCGAGGGGCAAGGAGTGGCGCGGGGTTGCCCATGCTGGCGGTCGACTTGCTCGACGCCGTTGATTGCCGCGAGAAGCTGGCCGCCTTGCCTGGGATCACGCACATTGTCTATGCAGCGCGCCATGACCATGCTGGAGGAAAGCAGGAATCGGCCGACATCAACTTGCAGATGCTTGCCAACCTGCTCGCGGCGGTCGGTGACCGGCCCGATCTCGTCCATGTCCATCTCGTGCATGGCACCAAGTACTACGGGCATTATCTGGGACCTGGACGGGTGCCTTACCACGAAGACGCGCCACGCCACGACGGCAAGCTGTTCTATTATCCACAGCAGGATCTCCTGGTGGCGCAGCAACGTGGGCGTCCATGGAACTGGAGCATTTCGCGTCCTCATACGTTCTGTGATCTGAGCATGTCAGAGCCCCGGAGCATCACGCTGCTGATTGCCATCTATGCTTCCATCCAGAAGGAGCTGGGCCTGCCTTTGCAGTTTCCCGGAACCCGCAAAGCCTTCGAGGCCAGAACGCAGTTCACTTGGCTTCCGATGCTGGCGCGAGCCATTGAGTGGCTGCTCTCTGAGCCGGCGTGCGCCAATCAGGCGTTCAATATCGTGAACGACGATCCGGAACCCTGGAGTGCGATGTGGCCTGAATTGGCTGGCTACTTCGGCATGGATTGGACGGTGGGCGAGGCGCAGCCGCTGGTCGGATATCCGGACCGTCACGCGGAAGTCTGGAATCGCATGATTTCCGCCCATGGCTTGCGCCGCTCCGACTTGCGTTCGGTCGCTCAGTGGGCGTATGGCGATTATGTCTTCGCGCCCCAGTGGGACGTCGTTTCTTCCATGGAGAAGGCTCGCGCTCACGGGTTCCAGGACAGGGTGGACACGTTGCGAATGTGGCAGGAGAGCTTCGACTTCTACCGGGCCAACAGGATCATTCCATAGTGAACCCTCTCTAAGCTGCGATTCCGGTAATGTCGAACATCCCCCGCTTCGATCTGGTCGACCTCAGGCTGTTCATCATGGTGGTGGAAAGCCAGAGCCTGACCAAGGGCGCAGAGAAATCCTTCCTGTCGGTCGCTGCGGCGAGCTTGCGCATCAAGAGCTTGGAGGAGCGGCTGGGCGCTCAACTGCTATATCGGAACAAGCGCGGCGTGTCGCCCACGCGGGCGGGCGAAGTGCTGCTGACACACGCGCTGCGTATGCTCGACGAGGCGGATTTGCTGCAGAACGAGATACAGCCTTTTACGCAGGGCGTCCGGGGGCATGTCCGCCTGTTTGCAAACGCCACGGCCATCTGTGAATTCTTGCCGGAGGTGCTTGCCAGGTTCTTCGACATTCACGCGGCCATTACTGTCGACCTGCAGGAGCGCCTTAGCGCCGAGATCGTGCAGTCTGTATTGGAAGGGGCAGCGGATATCGGCGTCATTTCGGCTCGCGTACCGGCCGACGGCCTGGAAACGCTGCCTTACAAGAAAGACCAGATGGTTATCGTTGCTCCGCAGGATCATCCGCTGGCGCGGGCGCAGCCCATCCATTTTGCCGACGCGCTCGAATACGAATTCATCAGTCTGGACTCGCGCAGTGCTTCGTACTCGTACTTACAGCAGGAAGTGAAGCTGTTGGGCAAGGCCATGCACCAACGTATTCATGTCTGCAGTTACGACGCTATGTGCCGCATGGTGGAAGCGGGCGTCGGAATCGGCGTGTTGCCAGAGATGGCTGCGCGCCGTCATGCCAGGTTGGCGCGCATCGCGATCGTGCAGCTGCTCGATGAATGGGCGACGCGCGAGCTGCGGATCTGTGTGCGCACGCAGGCCGGGCTGCCTGCTTATGCGCGCGAGCTTATTGATTTCATCTTGCAAAGCGATTGACGCCACGCGAGCCTTTCAGGCGAGCACAGGGATCGTTCTTCGATTCTGTTTCTTCGCTTGAAGGCTGAAATTTGGGAACAGCAAAGCCCTGCTTTGTCTTTTTTAAATTGTCGCGCGCAACGTAAGAACGCAAACTGTCGATGTCATCTTCTTGCCGCTCCGGCGCAGCACCAATGCATGGATTTCAGGGCGAATGACAGAGACTGTTACGGATGTCCTGGTGATCGGGGCAGGCGGAGCCGGCCTGGCAGCCGCCTACGAAGCCGCCAAAGCTGGCCGGCGCGTGGTGGTACTGGAGAAAAATCCCCAGCCGGGCGGATCCACGTCGTGGTCGGTCGGGTCTGTCACGGCCGCGGGCACACCGCACCAACGGGCCGCGGGCATCCAGGATACCGCAGACGCGCATTTCGATGATCTGGCATTGCATGCCGGGAAACTTGTCTCGCGCGACAACCTGAGCCTGCGACGGATCCTGGTCGACAACAGCAGTGAAGCGCTGCAATGGCTGATGGACCTTGGCGTGGTTTTTGTCGGGCCCGAAGAGGAGCCTCCGCATAGGGTCGCACGCATGCACAATGTCGTGCCCAATTCGAAATCATTTGCGTATCATTTGTCGCGTCACTGCAGGGCCCTGGGAGTGGAAATCCGCCTCTGCACGGCATCGACCCGTTTCATAGTCGAGAATGGCCGGGTGATGGGCGCGATGGCCACCGGGCCAGATGGCCGCGAACTACGATTCATGGCCAGGTATGGTGTGGTCCTTGCGTCAGGCGACTACAGTGGTGCGGCGGACCTCAAGAGCAGCCTGGCCACGCCGGGTGTCGTGCCCGTAGAGCCCGTCAACCCGACCGCTACAGGCGACGGCCACCGGATGGCGTTGGCCATCGGTGCGCGCGTCATCAACGGAGATATCGTACGGGGCCCTATCATGAGGTTCATTCCTCCGGTGCGCCGCAGCTTCGTTCAGCGTCTGCCGCCGTCCCGTCTTTTTGCCCGCATGATCGCCTGGTCGATGGGGCACATCCCACCAGCCATTTTGCGGCCTTTCCTGATGAGCTTCCTGACCACGGCGTTGGGCCCATCCTCCGGTTTGATGCGTCAGGGCGCAATTCTGATCAACAAGCAGGGACGGCGCTTCACCAACGAGCTGGATGGTCCCGCCGCCGATGTTGCGTTGCAGCCAGGGAAAGTGGCATGGATCGTCATGGACGAAGCGCTTGCCGGCCGATTCAGGAAGTGGCCGCATTTCATATCGACCGCGCCCGGTGTTGCCTACGCCTATCTGAAGGATTATCAAAGAAACCGGCCAGACATTTTCCATCGGGGTGATACCTTGCCGCAACTTGCCGTCAGCATGGGAGTTCCCCCTCAGGAGCTACGCGACACCATCGACCAGTACAACACTTCCGAGGACCGGGGCGTCCGGCCGGCGATCGGACCAGGTCCATACTACGCGCTCGGTCCGGTCAAGAGCTATGTCGTGTTCACCGACGGCGGCTTGTCCGTCAATGAGCGCCTGGAGGTGCTGAACGTCGACGGACAGCCTATCGCGGGCTTGTACGCGGCGGGTTCGGCTGGCCAGGGAGGCCTGCTGCTCGAAGGCCACGGACATCACCTGGGCTGGGCCTTCGTGTCCGGCCGCATCGCCGGCCGCCATGCCGCGCAAACCTCGGTAGTCCTTTCCGATCATCCGTCACCTCAGTGAGCCATCAACATGAGCCGAATTGGTTTGTTTGTGCCCTCGTCGAACACTACCATTGAACCGGAGTTCTATCGCGCCTTGCCTGCGCACGTAACGCTGCATGCGGCCCGTCTGTATTTGACGCAGATAGCGACGGATTCGATCGAGAATGTCGTGGGTGACATCGAAACGCAGGCACGCAACCTGGCCAGCGCGGATGTCGATGTGTTGGTGCTCGGCGCGACGGCACCGAGCTTTCTCAAGGGCCTGGGTTACGATGTCGAAGTCACGCGGCGTATAGAGCGGGCCTCTGGCAAGCCGGCGACAACGACCTCGACGGCTCTGGTCAATGCCCTGAAGAAGCTGGGCATATCGCGGGTGGCGCTGGGTGCTGCATACGACGACAAGGTGAACAGCATTGCAAAGGGCTTCCTGGAAGCCAGCGGTTTCGAGGTGGTCCGCGTCAAGGGCCTGGGTCTTGTCGACAACTTGGTGGTCGGACGCCTGGATGGCAGTTCCGCGCGCGATCTTGCGCGCGAGATAGACTGCCCGCAGGCCCAGGCAATTGTTCTGGCCTGCACCAACTGGCGCACGATGGATGTGTTGGAGCAACTCGAGCAGGAGCTCGGAAAACCGGTCCTGTCGACCACGCAGGTAAGTATCTGGGCCGCCTTGCACATGATTGGAGAAACCGGACCCCTTAATGGTTACGGTCAGTTGCTTCGCCGGATCTAGGCGTTTGCCGTACGGGTAGGGGACCAGTTTCGGCCCCAACCCGCTGTACCTCTTTCACCCAACTCGAAAGCGCATCAGAAGGGGCAGTCAGGATTGAAGTCAGGGCTGCGTTTCTCCAGGAAGGCGTCGATTCCTTCGGTACCTTCCGGCCCGGCAAAACCGGTGAATTCCAGGGCCAGCGACGCGTCAAAAATGGGCTGGGCCTGCTTGATCCAGTGATTGAGCATCATCTTGGTCCAGCGTTGCGCAGCGGGCGCACCCTGGGCGAGGCGGGACGCGATCTCGACGGCGCGTGCCTCTACTTCTTCATCGGGCAGGGCAAGGGAAACCAGGTTCATTCGTTCGGCGTCCTCGCCGGTGAAAGTTTCCGCCGTCAGCAGGTAGTACTTGGCCTTGGCCATGCCGCACAGGATGGGCCATATAATCGCGGCGTGGTCTCCCGCTGCGACGCCGATCTTCAGGTGACCGTCGGAGAACTTGGCGTCCTTGGCCACGATGGAGACGTCGGCCAGCAGCACAGTCGCCAGTCCGGCGCCCACCGCCCAGCCGCGGGCCGCGGTGACGATGGGTTTGCGGCAGTCGAGCATGTTGGTGACCAAATCGCGCGATTCCTTCATCGCTCGCATCCTGAGCGCGTAGTCGTCACAGACCTTGCGCTCGTGTTTGAGGTCGCCGCCGGCCGAGAATGTCTTGCCGTCACCGGTGAAGATGACGACGTTCACGCTGTCATCGGCGTCGACATCCCGCCATATCTCGGACACCTCCCGGTGCATGAGGGCATCCATGGCGCCCATTTTCAATGGCGAACGCATCGTAATGCGCAGCACCCTGGGGCTGGGGCGGTCAAAGGCTAGTCTTGCGTAGCGCGCGTAGAGGTCAGTCATGTCTTTCTTCCGTCAGAGATGGATAAACGTCGATTCGACGTGATCGAATGAAGCGAGGTGCAGCGGACAAAAAAGCATGGCGGATACCGTGTTGACAAGAAAGTTACGTCCGTCCGTCTAGCTCGGGGGCTGGCTGTGCCTTGATATGTGGATAGCCCCGGGAGGTGAAACCCGCATCCACGGTAATGATGGTTCCGGATATGGCGCTGGCTCGGGGCGAAACCAGGTACGTGACCGTGTCGGCAATTTCCTGCGGCTGAATCAACTGGCCGCGAGGCCAATCTTTGATGAGTTCAGGCCAGCGCCGTTCGTCGCCCAACTCCAAGGCCGCGCGTTTCGTCAATGAACGCTTCGACTTGGCCGTCTCGACCCAGCCGGGGTGCACGCCCAGCACGCGCACGCCGTAGTCCAGGCTGACGCTTCCGACGATACGCGTCAACGCCGCCAGCGCTGCGTTCCCCGCCCCCCCTGCGGCATAGGCATATTCAAATTTCTCGGCGCCGATGCCGATGACATTCAGAATGACGCCGTCTCCGCGTGCCTGCATCAGTCGATAAAACTCACGTGTAACGTTGATATAGCCATACACCTTGAGATCCCAGCCTTGCCGCCAGGCATCCTCGTCCAGCGCTAGGATGTCGCCACGCGGGATGCTGCCTGCATTGTTGATGACGATGTCCGTGTCGGCCCATTGCATTACCAGCGCGTCGGTGGCGCCACGCTGAGACAGGTCGATGGCATGGAGCGTCACGACTACGCCGTGTCGTGCGGTGATCTCTGCAGCCACCGTGCGTAGTTTTTCCTCGTCACGCGCCACCAGTCGGAGCTCGCAACCTTCACGCGCCAGCGCTTCGGCAACAGCGCGGCCAATGCCCTGGGAGGCACCGGTTACCAGGGCCTTCTTTCCTGTCAATCCCAAGTCCATATCAGTCTCCGTCAGAGCCCCGTTCCTTCAATCAGAATAGATAGGCAAGCCGTGTCCCCTCATCGATGGCCCGTTTGGCGTCAAGCTCGGACGCCAGGCGGGCACCGCCTATCAGGTGTACGCCTACACCCCACCGGTCAAGTCGATCCGCCAGATCCCGATTCGGAAGTTGTCCGGCACACAGCACGATATGGTCGACTTCACATAGTCTTTCTTCTCCATCAGCCAGGTAATGCAGGCCGGCGTCGTCGATGCGGTGATAGGTGCAGTTCACGATTGTTTGCACCCCCCGCCGGGCCAGTGCAGCGCGGTGTATCCATCCGGTGGTCTTGCCCAGGCGCGTAGCCGGTTTGGCTGAGCTTCGCTGAAACAGCGTGACGTGGCGCCGTGGTGCTGGTGCCTGCGGCACGCGGAGGCCGCCACCCTCAGTGATGGCCGGGTCGACTCCCCACTCGGCCAGGAATTCCGTGATGGATTGCTCGCCCGCGTGGTCGGCGGTCAGTAGATTGGCGATGTCGTGGCCAATTCCTCCCGTGCCGATGATGGCCACCCGTTCGCCTACTTCTACATGGCCGAGGATCACATCAAGGTAGCTTACGACCTTCTGATGCGCGATGCCTTCGATCTCCGGCACACGCGGGCGTATGCCTGTTGCGATGACCACATGGTCGAAGTCCTGGCCGGCCAACATGTCCACATTGGCCGGCTTGCCCGACAGAACGGTTACGCCACCGCGCTTCAGGCGCTGCGTGTAATAGCGCAGAAGCTCCCTGAATTCGCGCTCCTTGCCAGGTATCCGGCATGCCAGATTGAGTTGCCCGCCGAGCTCGTCCTGGGCTTCGAACAGCACGACTTCGTGCCCTCGTTCCACCGCTGTTGCGGCGCAGGCCAGCCCGGCCGGGCCGGAGCCCACCACCGCGATGCGGCGAGGCCTGGCCGGGGGGCTGCAGGTGAACTCGGTTTCGTGGCAGGCCACGGGATTGACCAGGCAGGAGGCCAGTCTGCCGGTGAAGATGTGATCCAGGCAAGCCTGGTTACAGCCGATGCATACGTTGATTTCGTCCTCGCGCCCGGCTTCGGTCTTGTTGACGAAACCTGGGTCGGCCAGCAGAGGACGAGCCATGGAAATCAAATCCGCCGCACCGTCCGAAAGAATTGCTTCGGCGATGGCTGGGGTGTTGATGCGATTCGAGGCGATGACAGGTATGCGAATCGCCCTTTTCAGGCGGGCCGACGCAAAAGCGAATGCGCCGCGCGGCACCAGCGTGGCAATGGTCGGAACGGCAGACTCATGCCACCCGATGCCGGTATTCAAGGCGTCGGCGCCAGCGTGTTCGACAGCCTGTGCCAATGTGTCGATCTCCTCGGCCGTCATGCCGCCTTCGACCAGATCGATGGCTGAAATACGGTACACGATCATGAACCCCGTGCCCAATCGGGCCCGGATGCGGCGCACGATTTCCACAGGAAGCCGGATCCGGTTTTCAAGCGGCCCGCCCCACTTGTCGTTGCGCCTGTTGGTGCGCGGCGCGACAAACTGGTTCAGCAGATAGCCTTCGGAGCCCATCACTTCCACGCCGTCATAACCGGCCTTGGCAGCGAGTTCCGCGCAGCGGACGTAGTCGTCGATGGTGCGCGCAACCTCTGCTGTGGTCAACATGCGCGGCATGCGCCGGTTGATGGGCGAAGCCGTGGCGCATGGGCCAACCAACTGCGGGTGCTTTGCGTAGATGCCCGCGTGCAGGACCTGCATGAGCATGAGGGAACCAGCCGCATGCACGGCATCGACAATGGGCTGGTGTTCGGCGATCGCCGCTTCCGTATCGAGGACTGCGCCATCTTCTTCCACGCGGCCCTCAAAGCTCGGCGACACGCTACCGCTGATAATCAGGGAAACGCCGCCGCGCGCCCGCGCCGCATAGAAGGCGGCGAGTTTCTGCACCCCGTTGACCTCGTTTTCGAGGCGGGTGTGCATAGACCCCATGATGACGCGGTTCTTCAGTTCAGCCGCGCCAACCTGCAGGGGCGACATCAACAGTGGGTAGCGCTGTGTTCGCATCAGGCGACTTCGAACAGGCCCGCCGCGCCCATGCCGCCACCGATGCACATGGTGACGACGACATAACGCACACCACGCCGCTTGCCTTCGATCAGTGCATGGCCGGCCAGGCGGGAGCCTGTCATGCCATAGGGGTGGCCGACAGAGATGCTCCCGCCATTCACATTGAAGATTTCCGGGTCTATTTCAAGAAAATCCCGACAATACAGCGCTTGGCAGGCGAACGCTTCGTTCAGTTCCCACAGCCCGATATCCGAAACCTTGAGGCCATGTGCCTTGAGAAGCTTGGGCACAGCGTAGATGGGCCCCAGTCCCATTTCTTCTGGGGCGCAGCCGGCCACCGCCATGCCGCGGTAAATGCCGAGAGGCGTCAGCCCGCGTTGCTCCGCCAGGCGGCCGTCCATGACGACACAGGCGCTCGCACCATCGGAAAGCTGGCTGGCGTTGCCCGCGGTAATGACGCCGCCCTCTATTACCGGCGCAAGTTTTGCCAGGGACTCGTAGGTGGTTTGCGGGCGGTTTCCTTCGTCCCTGGCAAGTTGGATATCCTGTTCGGTAACTGCGCCGGTCTCCTTGTCGGTGACGGCCATGCGTGCCTTGATGGGTACGATTTCTGCATCGAATCGTCCCGCCGTTTGGGCCGTCGCAGTGCGCATCTGCGATTGCAGCGCATAGCGGTCCTGCGCTTCTCGGCTGATGTTGTACTTCCTCGACACGTATTCGGCGGTTTGCAGCATGGGCATGTAGATATGCTGCGCGGCAGCAATTGCATTGGGATCTTGCGCTTCAGTGGCCAACTTGTAGAACACGTTCTGCACCGCGGAGATGTTTTCCTGACCGCCGGCGATGACGACTTTCATGTCATCGACCATGATTTGCTTGGCCGCCGTGGCAATCGCCATCAGGCCCGACGCGCATTGCCGCTCCATGGTCTGGGCCGCGACGCTGACGGGCAGCCCGCCTACCAGCGCGGCGTGGCGGGCGATATTCATACCTGCCGTGCCGGCAGTCAGTACGGTTCCCACGATGACGTCATCGACTTCGTCGGGTGCCACGCCTGCACGCGTTGTCGCGTGAGCGATGGCATGCCCCATCAGCGTGGGCGACTTGATGTTATTGAGCGACCCGCGAAAAGCACGGCCGATGGGTGTTCGGGCAGTGGAAACGATAACGGCGTCTTTCATTTTCTGAAGAGTTCCTGGTTGAGTGGGGCGTCATGCGCCACGGAACCGTGCAAGTGGCTTACCCGACTCGGCGCTGCGCGCCAAGAGAGGCGAAACTGCCCAGTAACCATGGGCATTGCCGCGCGCGGATGCGTAGTGCTCAAGCCGGGCGACGATGTGAGCCGCCCCGATGTGATCGGCCATGAACATGGGCCCGCCCCGGAAATCGGGGAAGCCGTAGCCGCTGGTCCAGACGACGTCGATGTCGCCGGCCCGGTAAGCGATGCCTTCTTCGAGGATCCGCGCCCCCTCGTTGATAAGCGGATACAGGCAACGTTCGATGATCTCATCGTTGCCGATGTTCCCCCTGCGCTCGATGCGGTGCTCGGTGGCCAGCGACTCGAACAGCTTCAGGGCTTCGGGATCGTCTATGGCATCCCGGCCTTGATAACGGTAGTAGCCGCATCCGGATTTTTGCCCGTTCCGGCCTGCCTCAAAGAGTTGGCCCACCACGGCCCGGTAAGCAGGGTCGTTTGGCAACAGGCCGCTCTTGCCCGCCTCGATAACGATCTTGGCCGCGACATCGATGCCAGCCATGTCCAGCATGCGGCATGGGCCCATGGCCAGCCCCAGTGCTTCGATGGCGCTGTCGATCTGCCTTGGACTGGCGCCCTCCATGAGCAGGAAGTCCGCTTCGCGGAGGTAGCTTTCCAGCATGCGGTTGCCGATGAAGCCATAGCAGACACCTGATACGACGGCGGTCTTCCGTATGATTTTTGCCAAGCGCATGACCGTGGCCAGCACCTCGTCTGACGTGTCCTTGCCGCGCACAACTTCGAGCAGGCGCATGATGTTGGCCGGGCTGAAGAAATGCATGCCTAGAAAGTCGGCAGGGCGCCCGCTGGCCTGGGCCAGTACGTCGATGTCGAGCGTGGAGGTGTTGCTGGCCAGAATGCACCCGGGTCTAAGAATCGCGCCCAGTTTTCGGCACACCGCAAGCTTGATGTCCATGTTTTCAAAAACTGCCTCGATCACCAAGTCGCAGTCCGCCAGGTCTTGCTCGTTCAGCGTAGGCTTCAGGCGAGCCAGGTGGCTGGCGGCCTGGTCGGCGGTCAGCCTGCCTTTCTGGACCTGAGCATCATAGATCCGCCGTATTTGTTCCACGCCTGCATTGAGAGCTTCGGAGCTAGTTTCGAGCAGAATCGAGTCCAGGTTCGCATTGAGGAAATTGATGACAATGCCGCGTCCCATGGTCCCGGCGCCGATTACGGCTATTTTCTTGATAGGGCGGATGTTGCTAGGCAGGCTGGGTAGTTTGGCGGCCTCGCGTTCGGCGAAGAAGATATGTCGCAGGGCTTTCGAGGTGTTGCTCTCAAGGCACTGTTCGAACATGCGGTGCTCAAGATCCAGGCCGTCTTCGAATGGCAGCTTGCTGGCTGCCTCTACGCATTTAACAATGGCCTGCCGGGCCGGGTAGTTGGGGTTGATGGCATCCTGCGCGCTCTGCGCGTCGATGCTGCCCCGCACGCTCATGGCGCCCGTGCGCCTGGAGGGATTCCCGACCAGTTCCAGGGCATAGGCCGTTGCGACGGCCAGCACGTCGCCGTCCGTGATCTTGTCCACGAGCCCGCGTTGCAGAGCTGCGCTGGCATTGATCTGCTTGCCGTTCACGATCAGGTCGAACGCAGCCTGTGCGCCTATCAGCCTGGGGAGTCTTTGTGTTCCTCCGGCCCCGGGCAGTATGCCCAACTTGACCTCGGGCAAGCCCATCGAGGCATTGCCCGATGCGACGCGCCCCTGGCAGGCCAGGGCGAGTTCCAATCCCCCTCCCAGGGCCAGGCCATGAATTGCCGCGACCACCGGTTTCCGGGAGGATTCAATCAGGGTCATGGTCGGCCGATACAGGTCAGCAGCTCCAGGCTGGCCGAATTCGGTGATATCGGCGCCGCAGGAAAAGTGACGGTCTGCGCCGGTTATGACGATGGCTTGGCAGGCCGGGTCCGTATTCGCCTGCTCCACGTGGGCGAGCAGTGCCTGCAGAACTTCGGTCGACAGGGCATTGACGGGGGGATTGTTGATCTCTATCAGTGCGACGCCATCGCGTATATTCAGTTTGACGTTCATTCTTGGTGGGAACCCGAGTTGATCAGATAGTCGCCATAATCCTTGCGCAGCGCCGCCTTGTTCAGCTTTCCCGTGGCCGTATGCGGAACGCTATCGACAAAGAGAATTTCATCGGGCAGCCACCATTTGGCCATCTTGCCGGCCAGAAATTCACGCAGCCTGCTTTTCTCCAGCATGACTCCTGGCTTGAGTACGATGAACAGCAGTGGACGCTCATCCCATTTGGGATGTCTGGCGCCGATGACCGCGGCTTCCTGTACGTCCGGATGCGTCATGGCGGCATGTTCCATGTCGATGGTGGATATCCACTCGCCTCCCGATTTGACGAGGTCTTTGGCGCGATCGGTTAGGCGGATGTAACCCAGTTCGTCGATGGAAGTGATGTCGCCCGAGTCGAAATATCCGTCATCGGTCAGTACATGCCCGGGGTGATTGAAGTACGCGCGGACGATGCAAGGGCCGCGCACCTGGAGGTGTCCCACACTCTTGCCGTCACGTGGACGCACTGCGCCCTGTCCATCCACGGTGCGTGTCTCGACCAGGAATGGAGGACGCCCTTGCGATTGCTGCAGATGCATTTTTTCTTCGCCTTGCACGTCGCGGTTTTCCGATCGCAGGGTACAGATGGAGCCGAGGGGACCCATCTCCGTCATGCCGTATGACGACCGGACTTCGGCGCCGTGCACATCCTGCAGTGCCACCAGGACAGGGTGCGGGCAAGGCGAGCCGCCGATATACACGCGTTTCAGTTCGGTAAGGCGGATATTCTGTGCCTGCAGATGGTCCAGCACGCTTTGCCAGATGGTGGGTACACCGCCCGTGACGGTGATGTGCTCGTTGATCAGCAACTCTGTTATCGAGGCTCCGTCCATGTGTTGGCCAGGAAAAACGAGGGTTGCTCCGGTCATGGGAGCCGAGAACGGCCATGTCCAACCGTTGGCGTGGAACATGGGCACGACCTGCAGGATGTTGTCCTGTGCGGAGAAACCGTACATGTCTGGACTGCCGCCGGTGAGCGACATGAGCAGGATCGCGCGGTGCGAATACAGCACTCCCTTGGGGTTGCCCGTTGTGCCAGAGGTGTAGGTCAGCGCGGCAGCGGTATTTTCGTCAAAAGTGGGCCACGAGAAATCGGCATCTGTGTCACCCAGCCAGGCGTCGAAAGAGATCGCATTGGGCAGTGTGGTGTCAGGCATGTCGGTCGTGTCGGCCAATACAACGTAGCGCTCGACGCAATCCAGGTTGGCAGCCAGGGATTCGAGCAGCCCCAAGAAAGTTGGGTCGACAAAAATGAGGCGGTCGCCCGCTTCCTTGATGATGAACGCAATTTGTTCCGAGAACAGGCGGGGATTGATCGGGTGATAAACCGCCCCGATCCCCGCGGCGCCATACCAGCATGCCATGTGTTGGGCGGTACTCCACGCAACGGTGCCGATTCGGTCGCCCAGCTGCACGCCGTCAGCGATCAGGCGCTTGGATACGCGTGCGGCCATGTCCCGGACTTGGCTATAGTTGCTTACGCTCAGGCTGCGGTCGGCCAGCCGCGTGACCACGCGGCGCTGGCCGTGTTCACGTGCGGCGTATTCAATGATTCGTTGGCATAAAAGCGGCCATTCCTGCATCAGTCCCAGCATGGTTGTCTCCCGATCATGAGGCGTGCGAAATCGGCCCGCATGAATGTTCTATGAGATGCAAGAAGCATGCCAAACCAGTGGGCATCAAGCACGACACGTATGAGCGCAGGCGTGGCGGCATGGGATACATCATCGGGTTGAGGCAAGTATCTTTGTCTCCTTTGTGGACAGATGTATTTGCCACAGACAACTCGGGCGCCGGGGCGCTTGCCTGTGCCTGTGAAAGAGGCTGGCACTCTAATTGCTTCGTTCCCGTGTTTGTTGAGTTTTGTCCCAAGGCGGCATGTCGCCATTTCTCCGAGGCCTCAAGCATCATGACTGACGAACGCATTTTTCGATTGGATGGAAAAGTCGCCCTTGTGACGGGTGGCGGTGGCGGCATAGGCTCCGCCATCTGCACGCTGTTCGCCAACGTGGGCGCCCGCGTGGCCTGTGTTGACTTGAACCGGGAAGCTGCGGAACAAACCGCTGCAGCCATCCGACAGGCCGGCGGGCAGGCGATCGGCATAGTCTGTGATGTCACCAACGAGGCGCAGACCCTGGATGCCGTTCAGCACGTGAAAAACGAATATGGTCCCGTGACCGTGCTGGTTACCGGCGCGGCACCGCTGGATCGCTCCGGCACCATACTCGACATCACTCCCGAGGAATGGGACGCAGTCGTACGGACCCATCTGGGCGGCGCCTATCTGATGTCGCGCGCAGTGTTGCCGGGCATGATCGGCGCGGGTGGAGGTGTCGTGGTGCATATCGCCTCGATGCATGCCCACGTGGGGCGCGGCGGACGTTCGCCCTATACCAGTGCCAAGGGATCGTTGTTGCAATTGACCCGCACGATGGCGATCGATCATGCTGCGGATGGCGTGCGCGTGAACTCGTTGTCGCCGGGGGCAGTGTGGACCCAGCGCATCGCATTTCGCTACGGCAAGATGTCGGCTGAAGTCCGCAAAGCGGCAGAGTCCAAGTACCTGCTCAACCGTTTCGCGGACCCGGGCGAAATCGCCAACGTGGCGCTGTTCCTTGCCAGCCCGGCCGCCTCCTTCATGACCGGGGCGGACGTGGTGGTCGACGGCGGTTACACCGCCGCCTGACCTCACGCCATCAATCACGGCGGGGGATGCTAAGCTCGCCCACTGCCTTGACGTAGTGGTCGCGTTGGCTGACGACGAAGCTGGCCAGCTGTGCGCGATCCATCGGCACATGGGCTACGCCGACCGATTGCATGGTTTCCCGCACTTTGGGGTCGGCCAACGCCGCGCTGAAGGCGCGATCCAAGCGATCCACAACCTTGGGGTCCATGCCCGCCGGTCCGAAAAAGCCCAGCCAGCCGCCGCCTGGCGAGAAGGGCACCTCCTGGAGGCTGGCTTCTTTCATGGAGGGAACATCGGGCATGAGTGGGCTGCGTTCGGACAGTGTGGTCACCAGGGCCTTGATCCCACCACTCTTGACGTGCGGTGCGGCGACGCCGGTACCAAAGAGCGCCTGCATGCGGCCGGCCATCATGTCGTTGATCACGGCAACCTCGCCGCGATAGGAGACTTGCTGCATTTTCAGCCCGTACAGCTTGCTCAGGTAGTTCATGGTGAGCAAACCCTGATTGTTTCCCGTGCCATAGTTGTACTTGCCTGGATTCTCCTTTACCTCTTTGATGAACTCCGCCATGTTATTGGCCGGGAAGCTCTTGTCGACGTAGAGGAAAAAGGAAAATTCAGCGATGCCCGCGATGGGAGTGAACGCCGTGGCGGGGTCGAATGGCGGATTATTGCGCAGGGCCGGTACGATCATCATTGACCCGGCACCGCCCCAGAACAGCCGATAGCCATCGGGTGGCGAGCGCATTACATCGGCAGCCCCCACGAGGCCCTCTGCCCCCGGCTTGCTTTCAACCACGACAGGCTGGCCCAGCTCCTTGCCGGCGGCAACAGCGATAGCCCGTGCCGCAATGTCGGCGGCGCCGCCTGCTCCGTAGGGCGATACCAGGGTAATGGGCCGGTTAGGGAAGTCATCCGCTGCATGCGTAGTCGCGACAGTCAAAGCAAAAGTGCCCAAGCCGGCCAGCAGCCGACACGCGGCCAAGAAATGCTGTCTCCTGTTCATGAGTTGTCTCCTATCTTCTGAGAATGTGAGTAGCTAGCCGGCACGAGACGCCAGTCGGTTCTTTTCAGCTATGAATTCGTAGATGCGGGTAAGGTCTGTCGCGCCCAGGCCTGCAGCCATGGCTTGATTCCAGACCGTCAGCACGCCTTGGGATGCCGTGGATGAAACTTCCAGCCGATCGGCTTCTTTGAGTGCGAGCTGAATATCCTTGTGTAGAATGTCGAGACGGGCACCCGTATGGAATTTTCCTGTCGCCACCTGGGTAGGCAATGTGTCTTCCGTGGCGCGGTTGCGACCCGTGCTGACGTTGATGACTTCCAGGGCGACATTCAGGTCTATGCCTGCCGCCTGGGCCATCAGCACCATCTCGCTGGAGATGGTCAGGCAGGCCGCGTTCAGCAGGTTGTTGGCCAGCTTGAGTACCTGAGACTGGCCAGGCTCGTGGCCGACATGGAACAGCCTGTCGGACATGACGGACAGCACGGGTCTGGCGGCGGCGAAGGCCTCAGGGGACGCTGCGACGAAACATGTCAGTCGGCCAGCGGCTTCGGCGCGCGGGCCGCCGCTGACGGGCGCGTCGAGGGTCTGCACGCCGGCGGCGGCCAGGCCGTCCGCGATGCGCGCCACGGTTTCAGGCCCTGAGGTAGAGGATTCTGCGTACCAGCGCATGCGCGTGCCATGCAACAGGCCATCGTCGCCCAGGGCCACCGTTTCGCTGATTGCAGGGCTGGGTAGGCAGGTAAAGACCAGATCGGCGAGGTCAGCCACGTCGCGTGCGCTTTGTACGGCCTTGGCACCTTCCGCGATGAAATCCTGCGTGGCGGCTACATTGCGATCGCAGACGACCATGTCGATACCCGCCTTGAGCAGGCGCATGGCCATGGGCTTGCCCATGTCGCCCAGGCCGATGAAGCCGACCGTAAGCTGCAATGGCTTACTCATGGCGTATCGGGCACCGACAAGGTGGAGAGGTCGACGTTCTCCTCCTTGAGCACGCGACGGGCGATGGCGAAGCAATCTCGGCCTATGGGCACGCCGCAATACATCGTGATGTGGAACAGGATCTCGCGCAGTTGGACCAACGGCACCTTGGTACGGTTCAGCGCAATACGGAAATGCAGTTCGAACTCTTCCATACGGCCCATGCCCGCCAGCATGCCTAGATTGACGAGGCTCAACTGGCGGTGCTCCAGAATGCCGCGGGCCCAGGTCCGGCCCCACAACTGATTGTTCACGAACCTTTGCCACTCGTAGTCAAAGGGCGTCAGGCTATCGAGCATCGGATCGACATACTCATCTCCGATGATGGTGCGACGCGTTTGATCGCCGAGCACGGAAAAATCTGCGGGTTTCCGGGTCAAGATAGTCTCCTCAGGAGTAGATCAAAGCTGGCCCGTGAAGGCAGCATCGGTCAATCGCATAAAACGTGAGAGATGATGATCGGTATCGCCGAAGTGTCGGCCTATGACGGTGGCGCGTTTGAAATAGTGCGATACGGGCAACTCATCGGTCAGCCCGATCCCTCCATGCAGGTGTATGGCGTTCTGGCCGATGTAGCGCAGCGCTCGATTGACACTGACTTTGGCTGCACTTATCACCTTGGCGCGATTGGCGGCGTTTTCGTCGCGCATGGCCAGGAGCGCCGCACGGGTGAGGGCGCGGGCTTCCTCGCGCGCCATGTGCATGTCGGCGCAGCGATGCTGCAGTGCCTGAAAGCTGGCCAGCGGCACGCCAAACTGTTTCCGGGTTTTCAGATATGCAAAGGTTGTCGTATTCAGCACCTCCATGACACCCAGGGCCTCGGCACAGATGGCCGTCGTTGCAAGCTCCTCGCAACGTGTCAGAGAGGCGGGGTCACAGGAAAGGCGCGCCTGTTCGGGTACGAAGGCATTTTTTGCGTACAGGTCGGAAGCACGTTTTCCGTCCAGGGTGGGGTAGGTGCGAGTCGCAAGGCCTTCCGTATGGGCAGGTATGCAGAGCAGCATGGGTACGCGAGCATCGCCAGTCAGCCGCGTGCTTAGCAGGAAATGATCTGCCGTAGCCCCGTGGGCAACCAGGGTCTTTTCACCATTCAACCGCCAGCCGCCGGCCACCTGTAAGGCCTGCATGGCGCCACCTGAGATGTCGTAACGTGAGTTTCGATCGAACAATGCGCACGAAACGCGAGCCTCGCCAGCGGCGATGGCGCGGACAAGGTCGCGGATGTAATCGCGGGAATCGCGGGCTCCCTTCAGCGCATCCAGCGCGACCAACGTGTCGAGTACAGGCTCGACTACCAGAGCTTGCCCCAGGTAATGCATGATGAGCCCGATATCGATGCTGTCGCCATTGAAGCCGTCCGCCCAATCCGGAGCGATCAGGGAGAAGACCCCCAGCTCGGCTAGCGCGCGCCAGTCGTCGGCATCGACGCCGTCTTCGCTGGAGGCTACCCGGCGTCGGTGTTCGAACTCGTAGTTCTGCCGCAGCCAGCGTTGCAGTGAATCGGCAAATTGCTGGCGTTCTTCGGTATCGGAAAAAGACATGGTCGCCTTCTCTCGCTAGGCCAAGAGCATTTTGGCCAGGATGTTCTTCTGGATTTCGGTCGCCCCGCCGTACACGGCGGGCTTGCGGTATCCAAGGTATTGTTGGCCTAGTGGCGCGGCGATGTCGTCGCCGAAGCTGCTCGTCGGCGCGTCGGCTTGGTTGTAGCCTGCATCCAGCAGCGACACGACGGGGCCGATGGCGTCGATCATGAGTTCGGTGATGTCTTCCTGGATGCTGATGCCCTTTACCTTGAGCATGGATGCCAGAGCATCGGCGTTCGCGGCCAGGCCTTGCACCCCTTCAAGCAACAAAAGCTCCAGCGCCATCAGGCGAATTTCTACGTCGGCGATCCGCGCATTGAATAAAGGAGAGGCTGTCAACGGGCGGCCCTCGGCCTGGCGCGTTGCGGCCAGACGTTTCAGGAAGGCCAGCTCACGCTTGGATCGTCCCAGGCCTGCGATCGAGGTGCGTTCGTGGCTCAGCAGAAACTTCGCGTAGGTCCATCCTTTGTTCTCTTCTCCCAGGCGGTTTTCCACGGGAACGCGCACGTTGTCGAAGAAGACTTCATTGACGTCCTGCTCGCCGTCGAGCATGGTGATGGGGCGAATCGTGATGCCCGGCGTGGCCATGTCGACGAGCAGGAACGAGATGCCTTGCTGCTTGGGCGCCGCCGGGTCGGTGCGGACCAGGCAGAACATCCAGTTGGCGTACTGAGCGAAAGTGGTCCAGGTTTTCTGGCCGTTGACAATGTAGTCCTCGCCATCGCGCTCCGCGCGTGTGCTCAACGAGGCGAGATCCGAACCGGATCCCGGTTCGGAGAAACCCTGGCACCACCAGTCGTCGCCCGACAGGATGCGCGGCAAGAAACGTGATTTCTGCTGCGCATTGCCAAAGGCGATGATGACGGGCGCCACCATGTTCACCCCGAAAGGTTGAATGATGGGCGCACCGGCCAGGGCACAGGCTTCTTGCCAGATATGTTGTTGCATGGGGGTCCAGCCCGTGCCCCCATATTCAGCAGGCCAGCTGGCTCCGACCCAGCCTTGGCGATGGACGATGCGGTGCCATCGCAGAAAGTCCTCTTTGTCGAGATGCAGATGGTTGACCACCTTGCGACGCAAGTCGGCGGGCAATTCAGTCTGCAGGAACCTCTCAACAGTTTTACGAAAGCTGTCTTCGTCGCTCAGGTTGGGTTGGGACGTCATGTTTACCTTCAATTCCTTCGTCGAATAGAGAGACGAACGTGGGAAGCGGCTCACTGGGCTGTGCAATTCCAAGCAAACTTCATGCCATCAGCCTCGCCGAATGCCAGAGCCAGGCGTCGGCGTTGTACTGTCCATGGAAAAGGCATGATCTGTGTGTCGTGCGTACACACGTCAACTGCTCGCCGCCAGCCATGGGCCAGCAGTCGTCCCCATGTCTCACTCCTATGGGTGCCGGTCGAGCTGGCGACCAGCTTCAGCTACACGACGATCCTGCAGCGCCAGGCCGCTTCGTCCGCCTGAGGCCCGGTATCATCTGCATCAGGTGCCGCGTCATCGAAGGAGCGCCCCATGCAAGACTGGCTCGTCACGCAGCCCAAGGCGGAGCTGCACATACACCTGGAAGGGGCGCTGGAGCCCGAGCTGCTGTTCGCCCTGGCGCAGCGCAACCGCATCGCGCTGCCCTGGCCCGACATCGATGCGCTGCGCCGGGCCTATCAGTACCGCAATCTGCAGGAATTCCTCGACCTCTACTATCTCGGGGCCACGGTGCTGCGCACCGAGCAGGATTTCTACGACCTGACCTGGGCCTATCTGCGCAAGTGCGCGGAGGATGGCGTGGTGCACACCGAGCCGTTCTTCGATCCGCAGACGCATACCGACCGTGGCGTGCCCTTCGAGACCGTGCTGGCGGGCATCCAGGCCGCGCTGGCCGATGGGCGGCGCGAGCTGGGCATCACCAGCGGGCTGATCCTGAGCTTCCTGCGCCATCTGCCCGAAGAGGCCGCCATGCGCACGCTGGAGCAGGCCCTGCCGTACCGCGACGCCTTCGTCGCGGTGGGCCTGGACAGCAGCGAGGCGGGCTTTCCGCCGCGGCTGTTCGAGCGCGTGTTCGCGCGCGCCCGGGCCGAAGGGTTCGCGGCCGTGGCGCATGCCGGAGAAGAGGGGCCGCCCGCCTATATCCGGGAGGCGCTGGACCTGCTGAAGGTGCAGCGCATCGACCATGGCGTGCGCGCCTGGGAGGATCCCGGGCTGGTGGCGCACCTCGTGGACATCCAGATGCCGCTGACGGTATGCCCGCTGTCGAACGTGCGCCTGCAGGTGTTCCCGCACATGCGTGAGCACATCGTGCTGGAGATGCTGGAGCGCGGCCTGAACGTGACGATCAATTCCGACGACCCGGCGTATTTCGGCGGCTACGTGGGCGCGAATTTCCAGGCGCTGCACGAGCATCTGGGCATGACGCGCGCGCAGGCGCAGCGATTGGCCGAGAACAGCCTGGCGGCCTGCCTGGCGCCGCGCGCCTGAGCTTCAGGCCGGCGCCAGGCGCCGGATCAGCGCGGCGTGGGCGGGATGGGCCTGCAGCAGCGCGGCCGTATCGGCCAGTTCGAACTCGCTGAATTCGAAGCCGGGCGCCACGGTGCATCCCACCAGGGCGTACGACGACGGCTCGGCCAGCTCCGCGGCGAACCAGTTGCCGGCCTGCACGGTGGCCTGGAACGTCGTGTCGTCCAGCGTGCCGCCCAGCCGGTGCGTGCGCAGGCTGCCGTCGGCCAGCAGCTCGTGCACGCGCAATTCGGTTCCCGCGTAGAAGTGCCAGGTCTCGTCCGAGCGGATGCGATGCCAGGCGGAATGGGCGCCGTCGCACAGCAGGTAGTAGATCGCGGTGCCCGCGGCGCGCACCGTGCCGTCGGCGCGCTGCAGCCGCTCGGCCGCGCGGTAGGTTTCGCGGTAGAAGCCGCCTTCGGGATGGGGCTGCAGGCCCAGGCGGCGCACGATGTCTTGAGGGTCCATGGGCGTATCGGAGTCGTGGCGAAAAGAGGGCCGGCGCGCCGCGCTGCTATCCCGCCCGGGCCATGCAGCGCTTCCAGCGTTCATGCACTCGGTTGGCGAACCAGGCCGTGGTGAGCTTGCGGGTGATCTTGGGGCTTTCCAGCGTGATGCCCGGGAGCACCGCCCGCGGCACGGGCTTGCCGGCCTCGCGGTCGGCGAGCGCGTACACGCGCTTGTACAGCCGCGTGTCCTCGAACGCGAGGCGGTCGCCCTCGAGCAGGTCGGCCCGGATGTCGACATGGTCCATGTCGAGCTGCCGGCGCAGGGCGCGCACGGCCAGTTCGGTGCGGCTGGCCTGGGCCGAGCCGCGTATCAGCAGGTCGCCGTCGAGGGCGAGCTCGATGCCGGAGAGGCGGCTGACCGCGCGCTGGAATGCCGCGTTGCGGCTGGCGTACCAGCCGGCATTGAAGTCGGCGTAGCGGTACAGCAGCGAGTCGTAGTTGGCCGGGTAGCCCAGCAGGTGCGCGATGCCGAAGTACATGCCGCCCCGGCGGGTGAACACTTCGCGGCGGATGGAGCCTTCCACCGGATAGGGGTAGTCGGCCGCGTGCTCCTGCGCAAACGCAATGCTGACCTGCATGGGGCCGCCGGTATGCACGGGGTTCAGTCCGCCGAACAGCCTGCGGCCCATGGGGACCATGCCGATGAAGTCTTCGAAGATCTCGCTGAGCTGCCTTTCGGTGCGCACCGCATCCAGGCGCTGGTTGTAGGTCTGGCCGGTGGGCGAGCGCAGGTCCAGCGCGGCCTCCACCAGGAAGCCGGGAATGTGCAGCGCCTGCGTGCGCCGCGCGATTTCCGATCGCGCGATGCGGGGGAGCCCGGGCACTGCCGGGTCGGCGTTGAAGCCGGACTCCTGCTCGGTCACGGCCACCGCGGCGCAGAGGTTGGCGGGCGTGGAGTCCAGGCCCTGCGCGGTGAAGGCGACGCTGATGTCGCGGGCCCATCCGTCGCGGTCGGCCACTTGCGGAGGCAGCAGTTCCCGCAGGTCGGCGCGCACCTCGCCGGGGCTGCGCGGGGCCTCCGGCGCCCGGGTCGCGCAGGCGGCCAGGAGCAGCAGCAGCGCCGTGCCGGCCCAACGCAAGGGGCGCGCCAGCCGATGCGCGGGCGCGTCGACCCCGGCCGCTAGCAGGGTAGCGCGCGGCATGCGTCGGGAGGCGGAAAGCAGGGCTTGGGCATGGCGGAAATTCTACCCGTGAATTCCGCCAACCCGGCCTGCGCTGCCGGCCCATGGGCCGGCGCCGCGGCGTCATGCTGCGGCGGTATCATGCCCGGGCCCGGCGCATCGTGCGCGCGGGCGTGTCCGGAGAGCAAGGATGACGGCGACGGCAATCAGGCCCATGATGGCGCAGGACATTCCCGCAGTGCGGGAACTGCTGGCGCAGCTGGGGTATCCGCTGGACATGGCGGAAGTGGCGCGGCGCCACGCGGCGGTGGCGCGCGACCCGGGCCACGTCCTGCTGCTGGCCGAGCATGAGGGGCGTGTGGTGTCGCTGTGCCACCTGTATGTGCGGCCGGCGCTGGAGAAGCCGCCGGAGGTGATGGTGCAGGCGCTGGTGGTGGACCAGGCCTGCCGCGGCGCGGGCGTGGGCAGGCGCATGATGGCGGCCGCCGAGCAGTGGGCCCGGTCACGCGGGCTGGATTCGGTGGCGCTGACCTCCAACGTGGCGCGCGACGGCGCCCATGCGTTCTACGAGGCGCTGGGCTACGAGCGCAAGGCCACGTCGCACCTGTTCCGCAAGCAGCTCGGTACCTGAGCGCCACGGGCGCGCGGCGGCCCCTACAATGGCGCCTGTCGGCTTACGCGAGGGTCCCGCATGATGCAAGAGCTGCTGCAACTGGTGCAATTGGTGGGGCTCGCGCTGGCGCTGATGCTGCCGCTGGCCAACCCGCTCACGTCCATGACCCTGCTGCTGTCGCTGGGCGAGCACATCCCGCGGTCCGAGCGCCTGCGCCAGGTCACGCAGGCCGCCTGGTATGTGGTGGGCATCATGCTGGTCACGTACTACGCGGGCAGCTGGATCATGCATACCTTCGGCATTTCCATACCGGGCATGCGCATCGCTGGCGGGCTGATCGTGGCCTTCATCGGCTTCACCATGCTGTTTCCCTCGAGCCCGGCGGAATCCATGCCCGAGGCCGACAAGAAGGCCTCGGCGGCGGCGGAGCACCGCCAGGTGCCGAACATCGCCTTCGTGCCGCTGGCGCTGCCCGGCACGGCCGGCCCGGGCACGATCGCCATGATCATCAGCGGCACCTCCAAGCATGCCGACATGGCCGCGAGCTATCCGGGCTGGGTGGTGGCGCTGGCGCCGCCGCTGGTCTTCCTGCTGCTGGGCCTGCTGTTCTGGCTGTGCCTGCGCTCGGCGGACCGCGTGGTGGCCGTGATCGGCCATGGCGGGGTGGAGGCCATCTCGCGCGTGATGGGCTTCCTGCTGGTCTGCATGGGCGTGCAGTTCGCCATCGACGGCGTGCTGGAGATCGCGCAGGCGCACGCCGCCGGCTGAGCGCGGGCTCAGTCCCCGGCGGAGCTGGCCGACAGGTCGGCGATCAATTGCCCGACCACGCTCCAGTCGTCCTGGTCGCGGCCCTGGTTGCAGACGGCCTGCAGCAGCTGCAGCGTGGTCGCGGCCACGGGCATGTAGGCGCCGGCCTCCTGGCCGCAGGCGGCGGCCAGCCGCAGGTCCTTGCGCATCAGCGCCGCGCGGAACCCGGGCTGGTAGTCCTGCTGCAGCATCCGCATGGCGTTCTTCTCGAGGATGTTGCTGCGTGCCGCCCCGCCCAGCAGGGCCTCGCGCACCGCGGCCGGGTCCACGCCGTTGCTGCGGGCCAGCGCGAAGGCCTCGGCCACGCCCAGCATGACGGCGCTGACCGCCACCTGGTTGCAGGCCTTGGCCACCTGGCCGGCGCCGTTCGCGCCCACGTGCACCACGCGCGTGGCGATCGCGTCGAGATACGGGCGGCAGGCCGCCACGGCCTCGTCGGACCCGCCCACCATGCAGCTCAGTTCCCCTTTCTCGGCGCCTTGCTGGCCCCCGCTCACCGGCGCGTCGATCAGGGCGATGCCGCGTTCGGCCAGCCGGCGGGCGTGGTCGCGCGTGGCCGAGGCGGCGATGGTGCTGGTGTCGATGACATGGCTGCCGGCCTGCAGGCCCTGGGTCAGGCCCTCGGGCCCGAACAGCACCTGCTCGACGGCCTCGGTATCCGACAGGCACAGCATGACCGTACCGGCGCTGCGCCCGACTTCGGCGGGCGAGGCGGCGGCGCGCGCGCCGGCCGCCACCAGCGGCGCTTCGGCCCCGCGGCTGCGGTTGTGCACCGTGACGGCGTAGCCGCGGCGCAGCAGGCACGCGGCCATGCCGCGTCCCATGATGCCCAGTCCTATGAATCCGATGGTGTTGGCGTCGGGTGTCGTCATCTGGCTGCTCCTGTCAGGGTCTGGATCCCGCGCGTATGGCCGCCAGCGATTCGCCGATGAGGGCGTAGCTTTCCTCGATCTCTTTCTGGAATGCGGGGCCGTCGGCGTAGTCCGTGGTGAGGCCGCTCTTCTGGGCATAGGCCTTCCAGGAATCGCTCTCGATGGCCTGGTGGAACACGCGGTTGAGGTAGCGGTAGACGGGTTCGGGCAGGCCTGCGGGCGCCAGCAGGCCTTTCATGTTGTCCAGCGCCACGGGATAGCCGAGCTCGGTGACGGTGGGCACGTCGGGCAGGGAAGGCACGCGGCTGCGCGAGAACACCGCGATGGGCCGGATCTTGCCCGCATCCATCAGGCCCTTGAGTTCCTCGGGCGCGCCGAAGGCCATGTCGAGCTGGCCGGCGGCCAGCGCGGTGAGCGAGTCCGCGGCGCCCTTGTACGGCACGTGCAGGAAGCGCAGGCCGCTCTTGGCCTGGAAGGCCAGCATGGTCGAGTGGAACAGGCTGCCTTCGCCGGTGGAGCCGTAGCTCAGGCCTTCGGGCTTCTCGCGCGCAGCCGCGATCAGGGCCTGCATGTCGGGGAACGGCGAATCGACGGGCACCGCCAGCACGGACGGCAGGCGCGCAGCCTTCAGGATGGGGGTGAAGTCGCGCCGCGCGTCGTAGGCGATCTTCTGGTGGTTGCCCACCGAGGTGGTCTCGCTGCCGCCGCCCACGAACAGCTTGTAGCCGTCGGGCGGCGCCTTGGCGACTTCCTGGGCTGCCAGCACGCCGGCCACGCCGGGCTTGTTCACCACGATCACGGGCACGGGCACGGTGTCTTTGACGGCATTGGACAGCTGCCGGGCGATCTGGTCGGCCGAGCCGCCCGGGGCGAAGCCCACCAGTATTTCGATGGGCCTGGCCGGGGTCCATTCCTGTGCCGTGGCCGGCACGGCCAGCGCGGTGGCCACGGCGGCGCCGGCCAGCCATGTGAAGGCTTTGTTCATGTGGGTCTCCTCCGCTCTCGTTGGAGCAGGTATCTGCCTTGCCAATGCCGGCACGCCCGCGGCGATCCGGCCTGGACAGCTCCTAGACTCTAGCAACAAGGGATATGGAAAGTAAGTGATAAATTTCCCAGGACATCCATCGCTTTTCTTCATGACGAGAAGGCCCGGCCAACGATCCGGGCCCATATGGAGACGCCATGACCTTCAAGCAGCTGGAGGCCTTCTACGCGGCCGCCATATCGCCCAGCTTCGCGGTGGCCGCCGCACACGTGCACCTGTCGCAGTCCTCGCTGTCCAAGCGCATCAGCGAGCTCGAGGCCGATCTCGGCCAGCGGCTGTTCGACCGCAGCGGGCACCGCAGCGTGCTCACGCCCGAGGGCGAGACGCTGCTGCCCCTGGCCCGCGAGATCCTCGGGGCGGCGGCCCGGGCGCGCGCCGCGGTGGGCCGCGGCGACGGCCTGCAGGGCGTGTGCCGCTTCGGCATGGGGGAACTGGCCGCCATGAGCTGGCTGCCCAAGTTCGTGGCGCGCTGCCGCGCCGATTTTCCCGAACTGCGCCTGGAGCCGCACGTGGACGTGGGCCAGAACCTGGAGCGGCGGGTGGAATCGGGCGAGCTGGATTTCGCCGTGGTGGCGGGCTGGTCCTCGCGCCCGGCCATCGCCTCGCACACCATCGCCGAGGTGCGCTACGCCTGGGCCGGCTCGGCGAGGCAGCTGCGCGGCATCCGGGTGCTGACGCCCGGGCACCTGCAGGACATGACGGTGATCACCATGCCGCCCGGCGCGGGCTCGACGCGCATCTTCGAGGCCTGGCTGCGCGAGAACAACGTCAGCGTGTCGCGGCAGCTGGCGTGCAACCACATGGGCGCGATCGCCGGCATGGTGGCCGCAGGCGTGGGCGTGGCGTTCTTTCCCGAAGGCTGGCTGCGGCCGCTGCGCGAGAAGCATGCCGTGCGGCCGGTGGAGAGCGAGCCGCCGCTGCATCCGCTGCATTATTCGTTCCAGTGCCGGCGCGACGACATCCGGCCGCTGGTGGGCGCCATGCGCGAGCGGGTGATGGCGGAGGTGGATTTCGCGGTGCCGCACCCGCTGTGGTGACGCTGGCGCCCGCCCGGCCGACGGCTCCTAGATCACGCAGGGCAGGATGTCGAAGTCGATCGCCTGCGCGGCGATCTCGCGCAGCTGCTGCACCATGGGGCGGGAGTCGTCGCGTCGCCATTGGTAGGTGTAGGGCAGGGGCCGCAGCGGCGGGAAGTGCGCCAGCGCCTCCAGCTCGCCGCGCCGGATCAGGGCTTCGGCCCAGGCGCGCGGCAGGAAGCCCACGCCCAGCCCTTCGCGCAGCATGCCGGCCACGGCCCCGAGGTTCTCGCAGGTCATGCGCCGGCCCACGGCGATCTGGTGCTCGGTGAGCCATTCGTCGAGGATGCGTATGGTGCCCGCGCCGGCCGGCAGGGTGATCAGCGTGGTTTCGGGGAGATCCTGGGCACGCAGCGGCGGATCCAGGGGCGAGAGCCGCGGCGACGCCACCCAGATGAACTCGGCCTGGCCGATGCGGTGCGAGGCGATGGCGCTGCGGGTGGAGGGGCCGGCGATGATGGCGAAGTCCAGTTCGCCGTCCTGCAGCTTGAGTTCCAGCGCCTGCCCCAGGTTGGCATGCGGCTCGATGGTGAGATTGGGATGGGCCCGCTGGATCAGCGAGACCAGCCGCGGCATCCAGGTCAGCGAGGTGAGCTCGCCCACGCCGAAGCGGCAGCGCCCGCTCAGCGTCCGCGCATCGTTGGCGCGGCGCATGAACTGTTCGGCGCTGCGCAGCACGTCGCGGGCGTGCGGCACCAGCCGGTCGCCCAGCGGCGTGAGCGTGGCGCTGCGCTGTTCGCGGTTGAAGAGCGCGGCGCCGATCGCGGATTCGAGTTCGCCGATGCGCTTGGAGAGCGAGGACACGGAGATGTCGAGGCGGCTCGCTGCCACCGCGAAACTGCGGCAGGTGGCCGCCCAGTAGAACGCCTCGAGCTGCTTGAGGGTCATGGTTGAATAAAAGCGAACGGTATCGATCAATTATTGTCGCTTTATTCTAACGATAAAGCCCGATATAGTCCCTCGCGTTTTCCCAGGACACCTGTTTCCCCGGACTCCCATGTCGACATCCGCCATCGTCAATCCCCTGGAGGCGCCCCGCACCTCGAACTATGTGCCTGCGCGCCGGCTCCGTTCCTTCCTGTCGCTGCACGATTTCGAGGCGGCGGCGCGCCGGCATCTGCCGCGCCCCATCTTCGGCTACGTGGCCGGCTCGGTCGAGGACCGGCAGTCGGAGCAGGACAACCGCGCGGCCTTTGCCCGCTACGGCTTTCGCACGCGCGTGCTGGTCGATGTGTCGCAGCGGCGGCAGGACCTGGAGATCTTCGGGCAGCGCTACGCCTGCCCCGTCGGCATCGCGCCCATGGGCATCTCGGCGCTCACGGCGTATCGCGGCGACGTGGTGCTCGCCCGCGCCGCGCGCGAGGCCGGCGTGCCCTGCATCATGAGCGGCTCGTCCCTGATCCGGCTGGAGGAGGTGATGGAGGCCGCGCCGGGCACCTGGTTCCAGGCCTACCTGCCGGGCGACGAATCGCAGATCGGCGCGCTGATGGACCGCGTGGCCGCGGCGGGGGTGCAGACGCTGGTCGTCACGGTGGACACGCCGGTGGCCGCCAACCGCGAGAACAACGTGCGCACCGGTTTCAGCACGCCGCTGCGTCCCAGCCTGGGCCTGGCCTGGCAGGGCATCACCCATCCCTCGTGGCTGTTCGGCACCTTCCTGCGCACCATCGCCCGCCACGGCATGCCGCATTTCGAGAACAACTACGCCACCCGCGGCGCGCCCATCCTGTCGAAGAACGTGCTGCGCGACTTCTCCGACCGCGGGCACCTCAACTGGACCCACGTGGCGCAGATCCGGCGCCGCTGGAAGGGGCCGATGGTGATCAAGGGCATACTCAGCGGGGCCGACGCGGCGCGCGCGCGTGAACTGGGCATGGACGGCATCGTGGTCTCCAACCACGGCGGCCGCCAGCTCGACGGGGCGGTGTCGCCGCTGCGCGTGCTGCCCGAGATCGTGGAGCAGGCCGGCAGCATGGTGGTGATGTTCGACAGCGGCGTGCGACGCGGCACTGACGCCATGAAGGCGCTGGCGCTGGGGGCGCGCTACGTTTTCGTGGGACGGCCTTTCAATTATGCTGCGGCAGTGGCCGGCGAGGCCGGCGTGCGGCATGCCATCCGCCTGATGCAGGACGAGATCGCGCGCAACATGGGCATGCTGGGCATCACGCGCCTCGACGAACTCGATCCCTCCTTCCTGGTGCGCCTCGACTAGCGCATCGCTCCCGGGCCTGAACCATGACCGAACCCCTGCACATCGTCTTCCTGGACCGCGACACGCTGTCTCCGCAGACCCAGCTGCGCGACCCCGCCTTCGCCCACCGCTGGACGGAGCACGCGCGCACCGCGCCCCACGAGGTGGCGGACCGCATCGCCGACGCCGACGTGGTGGTGGTGAACAAGGTGAAGCTGGAGGCCGGCGCGCTGGCGGCGGCGCCGCGCCTGAAGCTGGTGGCGGTGGCCGCCACCGGCACCGACAACGTCGACCTGCACGCCTGCGCCGCGCGCGGGATCGTGGTGTCCAACATCCGCGACTACGCGCGCAACACGGTGCCGGAACACACGTTCGCGCTGATCTTCGCCCTGCGCCGCAGCATCACGGCCTATCGCGACGCGGTGCGCGCCGGGCGGTGGCAGGAGTCGGGGCAGTTCTGCTTCTTCGACCATCCCATCCGCGACCTGGCCGGCTCCACGCTGGGCATCATCGGCGACGGCGTGCTGGGCAAGTCGGTGGCCCGGCTGGGGCAGGCCCTGGGCATGCGGGTGCTGTTTGCCGCGCACAAGGGCCGCGAGGGCATGGGCGCGCTGTATACGCCTTTCGAGGAAGTGCTGGCGCAGTCCGACGTGATCACGCTGCACTGCCCGCTGCGCCCCGAGACGCGCGGCATGATAGGGCCGGCGGAGTTCGCGATGATGCGGCGGCGCCCGCTGCTCATCAATACGGCGCGCGGCGGCCTGGTCGACGAGGCCGCGCTGGTGCAGGCGCTGCGCGACGGGCAGATCGCCGGCGCGGGCTTCGATGTGGCCACGCAGGAGCCGCCCGCGCCGGGGCATCCGTTCGAGGCCCTGGCGGACGCGCCCAACTTCATCCTCACGCCTCACGTGGCCTGGGCCAGCCAGGAAGCGATCCAGGCGCTGGCGGACCAGCTCATCGCCAACATCGAGGCCTATGTGGCGGGCCAGCCCCGCAACGTGGTGCAGGCGCCCGCCGCCTGAGTGCGCCGGCTCAGCGCTCGATCCAGGGCATGTCGCGCCAGAGGGCCCGGTACGCGGCTTCGCCTTCCTCGAGTTCGGCCGTGTATTGGGCCGGCGGCAGGTAGCGCAGCGGCGCGTAGAGCTCGGCCGACTTCTTGCGGAACTCCGGGTCTTCCACGGTGCGTGCAACGGCTTCCACCAGCTTGTCGCGCACCTCGGCGGGCAGGCCCTTGGGCGCAGCCAGCCCGCGCAGGGACGCCTGCTGCACGGCGTAGCCCTGCTCGGCGAAGGTGGGCACGTCCGGCGCCAGGTCGCTGCGGTCCTTGCTCATCTGGCCGAGGAACCGGATGGGCGTGCCGCCCTTGATGTACTGCAGGGCCTCGCCCACGTTGATGGCGCCGACCATGATCTGCTGCCCGGCGATGGCGCCCCGCACCTCGCCCGCGCCCTTGTATGGCACATGGTTGAGGGTGGTGCCGGTGGCGCGCTGGAACTGCAGCATGGCGATATGGTCGTCCGAGCCCGTGCCGGTGGTGCCCACCGTGACCTTGCCGGGATTGGCCTTGGCATAGGCGGCCAGCTCGCCCAGGGTCTTCACCGGGCTGTCCTGGTGCACGGTGAAGCCGCCCGGGTCGTCGATCAGGTTGCCGAGCAGGTCGTAGCTGCGCCAGGTGAAGGGCGTTTCGCGCTCGATCGGGATGGTGAGCAGGTTGGGCGTGTTGATGAAGCCGATGGTGTAGCCGTCGGGCTGGGCGCGGGCAAGTTCGGCGAAGCCGATGGCGCCGCCGGCGCCGGGGCGGTTCAGCACCACGATGCGCGCGTCGTTGCCCAGGTACTTCTGCAGGAAGGGCGCCATCATGCGCGCCACCAGGTCGGTGCCGCCGCCCGGTCCGTACGACACGATGAGGTTGATGGGGCGTTCGGGATACGCCGCGTGCGCTGCGGACGCGGCAGTTGCCATCGCGATGGCCAGGGCCAGCAGGGTGGGGGTGCGTACCGCGCGCGCAAGGCGGCGGGATGGGTTCGCTGCGTGGGGCATGATCGTCTCCGGTTTTGTCGTGGGACACGCCCGCGGTCGGCACGGCGTGTCGGGGGAGACTGTAGCCCGGGGCGGGGCCCGTCCGAAAGCGAATAATCTGCGTGGCGATTGTTCGCCAAATCGAAATGCCGGGCCCCGAAAGGAATGCCGAGCCCCAAAGCGAATGCCGGGCCCCAGAAGCGAGTGGGCCTCCCACCGGGGGAGGCCCAACCCTTCGGAACGCCGGATGCCGCAGGCGGGCGGGGGGAATATCGCCACTCGCGGTCAACGGAGAAGAAGCCGCGTGATCGGACGGATGCCCGCGCTGCGTCAGGCAGGGCCAGCCTGTTCCACGGGTGGCCCTGTCCGGTCGTTCAGAACCGGTGACGGATACCCACGGCTACGGCCGTGTTCTTCACGTCTTCCTGGAAGGCGTAGTTGTCGCCGTAGGCCGCGTAGGCATACAGGTTGGTACGCTTGCTCAGGTCATAGGTGGTGCCCAGGGCGAAGACGTTGAAGGTCTTGTCGTCGCCGGTGAGCTTGTCGTTCTTCGGATCGGCACGCTGCCAGGAGCCGAACACCTTGGTGGCGCCCAGCGGCACGGTGAAGCCCAGCATCGTCGAGTTCACGCGCGAGCCGTCGACCACGTTGTAGGTCCCCAGCGACTGGAAGCCGTCCGGATCGGTGCCCATGTCGGTGCCGACGAACCAGCCGTCGAACGTCTGGCCCCAGGCCGCATGCAGCTTCACGACCTCGAAGTCGTAGGTGCCGCCCACGATGTATTCCTGGATGCGGCCCTCGTCCTGGCCGCCGGCGGCGGCGTTGGTCGGGTTCAGGCGGTCGTAGGTGGCCACGAGGTCCAGCGGGCCGTTGTTGTAGCGCGCGCCGAAGGTGATGACACGGTTGTTGTCGTTGGTGGCGAAGTCGGTGTCGTCGCTGTTGTCGTCGGCGTTGAACGAGTAGCCGGCGCCGAAGCTGAAGCCGCCGAAGCTGGGCGACTGGTACATCACCATGTTGTCCAGGCGCATCGTGTTGGCGGCGCTGAACGTGGTGCCGGCGTTGGCCGTGACGTAGCTGGTGCCGAACGGATCGATGCTGTCGAAGTACTTCGACGCCATGTTGGTCTGGCGGCCGAATTCGATCTTGCCCCAGGTGTCGTCGGCCAGGCCGACGGTGGCTTGACGGCCGAACAGGCGGCCGCCCTGGGCGGAGTTGCCGGTCTGGCTGTTGAAGCCGGCTTCGAGGTTGAAGACCGCCTTCAGGCCGTCGCCCAGGTCTTCGGTGCCGCGCATGCCGAAGCGCGAACCGCTGCTCACGCCGTTGACGGCGCCGAAGCGGTTCTGTTTGAAGCCGTCGGGGCCCTTGACCTGTTCGTAGCCGACACCGGCGTCGATCAGGCCGTACAGGGTGACGTTGTCGGCGGCATGGGCTGCGCCGGCGAATCCCGTTGCCAGGGCGGCAACGAGCAGGGTCTTCTTCATGTTGATGCTCCCGTTGATTTCTATAAGTCCGAACCGGGACGTGCGCGACGGCACCGGCAGCTCGGGACAAGGCGAAGTCTAGGGAGCGGATACCTTTGGAAAAAGACGCACGGGACGAAAAGACTTTTCCATTCTTCCGGGCGTCATATTCAGTTTTTTTTCAGAGCAATGGGGGTAATCACGCATGTGCGCGCGTGGTCTATATGGGTAGATCGCGGCGCGCGCGGCTTGCCGGGCCTTCCCGCTTGCGCATCGGTGCCCCGGTGGGCGGGCGTTGTGGCCGCCGGCGTCGTGGTCGGTGTGGCGCAGAACCAACGTGTGCGGGCGGATGATCTGTTGCACGTTTCCAACGTTGGCCGCACCAATGGTTTGCCGCACCCGGCGCCATGGCCGGAAATGCGAGCGGGCCTCCCGCAGGGGAGGCCCGACCCTTCGGAACGCCGGGATGCCGCAGGCGGGCGGGGGCTCGTCACTCGCGGACAACGGAGGGAAAACCGCGTGATCGGACTGTGCCCGCCTGCGTCAGGCCGGGTTGCCTTGTTCCAGAGGCAGCCGGCCCCCGGTCGATCAGAACCGGTGACGGATACCCACGCCCACGGCCGTGTTCCGCACGTCCTCGTGGAACGCGAAGTTGTCGGCGTAGGCAGCATAGGCGTACAGGTTGGTACGCTTGCTCAGGTCATACGTCGCGCCCAGGGCGAAGATGTTCATGGTCTCTTCGCCGCCCGTCAGCTTGGCATTGTTCGGCTCGGCACGCTGCCAGCCGCCGAACACCTTGGTGCTGCCCAGCGGCACGGTCAGGCCCACCATGGCCGAGTCGACGCGCGAACCGTCCACGTAGGTCAGGCCGGACAGGTCGTCGTAGCCGCTGAAGTCGGGATCGGTGCCCATGGACAGGCTGGAGAACCAGCCGTCGAAGGTCTGGCCCCAGGCAGCGTGCACTTCCACGACTTCGAAGTCGTAGGCGCCGCCCACCACGTAGGCCTGGACGTTGTCGACGTCGCCTTCGGCGGCGCTGGGGTTCAGGTTGTCGTACGTGGCGACCAGGGTCAGCGGGCCGTTGCTGAACTTGAGGCCCGTGGTCAGGACACGGTTGTTCTCATTGGTGCGGAAGCCGCCGCCGGTGCTGGCCTTGGCGTCGGCATTGAACGAGTAGCCCACGCCGAAGCTGAAGCCGCCGAAGCTGGGCGACTGGTACATCACCATGTTGTCCAGGCGCAGCGACTTGGCCGTGCTGAAGGCCGAGCCGATGCCGGCCAGGCCGTAGTCGGTGCCGAACGGGCTGATGCCGCCGACGTACTTCGACGCCATGTTGGTCTGGCGGCCGAACTCGAGCTTGCCCCAGGAGTCGGCGGCCAGGCCGATGGTGGCCTGGCGGCCGAACAGGCGGCTGCTTTGCGACGAGGTGCCGTTCTGGCTGTCGAAGCCCGATTCCAGGGTGAAGATGGCCTTCAGGCCGTCGCCCAGATCTTCGGTGCCGCGCAGGCCCCAGCGCGAGCCGCCGCTCACGCCGCTGGTGGCGCCGATATGGCTCTGCTTGAAGCCGTCCGGGCCCTTGACCTGTTCGTAGCCGATACCGGAATCGATCAGGCCGTACAGGGTGACGCTGGTGTCGGCAGCGTGCGCCGCACCCGTGAATCCCGTTGCCAGGGCGGCAGCGAGCAGGGTCTTCTTCATGTTGATGCTCCCATGTTTTCGATGTGAAGTCCGGCCGCGCGGCACGTGGGATCCGTGCCGGAACGCCGGGACAGCCGAAGTCTAGGGGAGCGACACCTTCCGAAATATTGAGATACACCCGAAAAGACTTTTCCATGGATCAGGGTAATCCCTGACTACTTATGTAACAAAGGTGCGATATCGCGCGAGCGCGTGACGCGCGTGTTGCCGCGCAGCTGTGACACGACATGCTGCGAACAGGGCCCCAAAAACACGTAACTTCAATGAAAAACGCGCACCTTGCGGTGCGCGTGGTGTGGCGCGGATCAAACGGGCGGGGTCAGTCTACCCGTGCGCCCGAGGCCTTGACGACGTCGGCCCAGCGGGCGATGTCGGCCTTGTGGATGCGCGCGAAGGCTTCCGGGCTGGGATCGGCCGGCGGAGTGACGCCCTGGCTGTCGGTGAGCCAGGCCTGGAACTCGGGCGTGCTGATCAGCTTGATCACTTCCTCGCTCATGCGCTTCTGGATGGCTTCGGGCAGCTTGGCCGGGCCGAACAGGCCGTACCAGGTGCTGCTTTCGTAGCCCGGAATGCCGCAGGCCTGGGCCACGGGGGGCACGTCGGGCAGGGCCTTGATCGGCGCCGAAACCGTGACGGCCAGGGGGCGCACGGTGCCGCCCTGGACCGCGGCGATGGACGGCGCGCTCTGGTTGAAGAAGAAGTCGACCTCGCCGGCGAGCAGGGCCGTCATGGCGGGGCCCTGGCCGCGGTAGGGCACGTGCATGACGTCGACCTTGGCGCCTTGGGCGAACTGCACTCCCGCCAGGTGGCCCGACGTGCCGTTGCCGGTGGACGAATAGTTGAGCTTGCCCGGCTGGGCCTTGGCCATCGCGATCAGGTCGGCGCAGGTCTTGAGGTCGGGGTGCTTCTTCGGATTGACCAGCAGCACGTTGGGCACGTCGCCGAGCAGGGCGATGTGGCTGAAGTCTTTTTCCACGTCGAAGCTGAGCTTCTGGTAGAGCGCGGCGTTGATGGCGTGGGTGCCCGCCGTGCCCAGCAGGAAGGTGTAGCCGTCGGCGGGAGCGCGGGACACCAGGTCGGAGGCCACGTTGCCGCCCGCGCCGGTGCGCGTGTCGACCACGAAGGGCACGCCCAGTGCTGCGCTCAGGCCTTCGCCCAGCTTGCGGGCGTAGAGGTCGACGCCGGATCCGCCGGGAAAGCCGGCAATGATGGTGATGGGCCGGGAAGGCCATTTGTCGTCTGCCGCGCCGGCGGGCGATGCGGCGATGGCCGTGGCGAGCGCCAGGGCGGCTAGCGTGAATTTGCGCAACATGGTGTGTTCCCCTTAGTGTCGATGGTGGTGCGGAATACCGTGAAACAATCCGGCCGCGCCGCCGCCACGGCGGCCAGCGCGGCCGGGGCTCCCCGAAGGGGAGTTTGGGGCCGGACGCGGCTCAGCGCAACTGCGCGACCGCATCGGCGATGCGCTGCATGGCCGTGCGCAGCTGGGCTTCGGACGTCGCATAGCTGATGCGGAAGTAGGGCGCCAGGCCGAAGATGCTGCCCGGCACCACGGCTACGTCGTGGTCCCTGAGCAGGTATTCGCAGAAATCGGCGTCCGTCTCGAGGCGCTGGCCGGCCGGTGTGTGGCGGCCCAGCACGCCGGCGCAGCTGGCATACGTGTAGAACGCGCCTTCGGGCCGGCGGCAGGACAGCCCTTCGATCGCATTGAGCGCGTCGACGACCAGGTCGCGGCGCCGCTGGAACGATGCGCGCCGCTCGGCCAGCACGTCCTGCGGGCCCTCGAGCGCGGCGATGGCCGCGGCCTGCGTCACCGAGCACGGATTGGACGTGCTCTGGCTCTGCACCACGGCCATGGCGGCGATCAGCTCGCGCGGGCCGCCGGCGTAGCCGAGGCGCCAGCCCGTCATGGCATAGGCCTTGGAGAGGCCGTTCACCGTGAGCGTGCGCTGCTTCAGCTGCGGCTCGACCTGGGCGATGGTGCGGAAGGCGAAGCCGTCGTAGACCAGGTGCTCGTAGATGTCGTCGCTGAGTATCCAGACGTGCGGATGGCGCAGCAGCACGTCGGCCAGCGCCCGCAGGTCGGCCTCGCCGTAGGCGGCGCCGCTGGGATTGGACGGCGAGTTCAGCATCAGCCAGCGCGTGCGCGGCGTGATGGCGCGTTCGAGGTCCGCGGGCGCCAGGCGGAAGCCGTTGGCCTCGCTGCAGGCCACCGGCACCACCGTGCCTGCCGCGATGGCGATCATGTCGGCGTAGGAAGTCCAGTAGGGCGTGGCGACGATGACTTCGTCACCCGGGTCCAGCGTGGCCATCAGGGCGTTGTGGATGACCTGCTTGGCGCCGGCGCCGGCCGTGATCTCGTCCAGGGCGTAGTCCAGGCCGTTCTCGCGGCGGAACTTGTTGCGGATGGCCTGCTTCAGCGCCAGCGTGCCATCGAGCAGGGTGTACTTGGTTTCGCCGGCCTCGATGGCGCGGATGGCCGCCTGCTTGACGTGATCCGGCGTGTCGAAGTCGGGCTCGCCGGCGCCCAGCACGATGACGTCGCGGCCTTCGCGCTTGAGCTGTGCGGCCCGTGCCCCGATGCGCAGGATCTCGGAGACGGCGATGCGCGCGATGCGGTCGGCCCGGCGCAGGGGGGAGGATGAAATGGCCTGGGTCATGATGGGGGTATCAGAGTGCGGCGGTGACCATGATCTCGACCCGGATGTCGGGCGCCGCCAGTTCCAGCGCGCCGCAGCAGCGGGCCGGCGCCTGGCCGGGCACGATCCAGGCATCGTAGACCTCGTTCATGGCCTGGAAGTCGGCCATCGACTGCAGCCAGATCGTGACGTTCAGCAGGCGCGACTTGTCGGTGCCCGCGGCCGCCAGCATCTCGTCGATCTTGGCCAGTACCTGGCGGGTCTGGCCGGCGGCATCTGCGCTGCGGTCGTCGGCGGTGTGGCCGGCGAGGTAGACCGTGCCGTTGTGGATCACGGCGCGCGAGCGGCGGGTGTTCTGGTCGAAGCGGGTGATGTCGGTGCTCATTGCTGGGTTCCCTGGCCGGAGATGCGGCGGCAGTGGTTGAGGGCGGATTGGATCAGGTTGTCGCTGGCCTCGGGGGTGCGGAAGGCCGAGTGCGCCGAGAGCGTGACGTTCTCCAGCCGGGTGAGGGGGTGGTCCTGCGGCATGGGCTCGACGGTGTACACGTCGAGGCCGGCATGGCGGATCTTGCCGCTCTGCAGCGCCTCGGTCATCGCCGCTTCGTCGACCAGGGCGCCGCGCGCGGTGTTGACCAGGATCACGCCGTCGCGCATGGCGGCGATGCGCTCGCGCGAGATCAGGCCGCGCGTTTCGTCGGTGAGCAGCAGGTGCAGCGACACCACGTGGCTGCGCGCCAGCAGGTCGTCCAGCGATACGAACTCCACGCCCGGATGGGTCCTGGGGCTGCGGTTCCAGGCGATGACCTCCATGCCGGCGCCCTGGGCCAGGCGCGCCATCTCGGCAGCGATGCCGCCGAAGCCGACCAGGCCCAGCGTCTTGCCGGTGAGCTGCACGCCGTCGGTGCGCAGCCACTGGCCGGCGCGCATGGCGCGGTCCATGCCGGCAAAGCCCTTGGCTGCCGTCCACATCAGCGCGAAGGCGCACTCTGCCACGGCGGTATCGCCATAGCCCTTGATGATGTGCACGTCGATGCCCAGTTCGGCCAGTTCTTCCGGGTTCATGTAGGAACGCGCCCCGGTGCCCAGGAACACCACGTGCCTGAGCCCCTGGCATTGCCGGGCGATGTCGGTGGGCAGGTGGGTGTGGTCGACGATGGCGATCTCGGCGCCCGCGAGCACGGCGGGCAGCTGGTCCGGGGTGATGTCGGGCTGGCGGTTGATGGCCAGCGGCAGGTCGTCGGCCCGGTGCAGGCGTTCGGCCACGGCTGCGAGCGTGGGGTTGGCGTCGACAAAGATGGCTTTCATGCGGTCGTCCTTGTGGTGGGTGTCAGTTCGTCGTTTCGGTTTCGAGTAGGCGCGATTCGGCGTAGTCGGCCAGGGCGTTGCCCATGTAGATCTCGGCGTAGCCGGCGCGGGTGAGCGCGACCAGGTGGTCGAGATGGTGTTCGATGTGCTTGCGCATGAGGGCCTGCGCGCCGTCGAGGTCGCGCGCCAGCAGGGCCCGCATGATCTCGGGATGGTCGTTGCGGGTGAGCGAGCGGCGCGTCTTCAGGTCGAGCCAGCGTGCGAAGCGGATGCGTTCGTTGATCGACTTCACCGAGCGCAGGAATTCCTCGTTGCCCGCCAGCGCAGCCAGGCGCTCGTGGAAGGCTTCGTCGCGCCACAGCAGCCGGATGGCCTGGGCGTCGGATTCCGGTTCGTCGCGCGTCTGGTCGGCGAATTCGGCCAGCTCGCGCAGGGCGTCGTCGCTGGCGCGTTCGCAGGCCAGGCGCACCACGCCCAGTTCCACCGTGGCGCGGTATTCGTACAGCTGCAGGATCTGCCTGGCGTCGAGCGGCCGCACCGTATAGCCGCGGTTGGGCGTGGGCACCAGGAAGCCCTCGGCGGCGATGCGGCTGAGCGCTTCGCGCACCGGGGTGCGGCTCACCCCGAGCTGGCGCGCCAGCTCGAGTTCGTTGACGCGCTCGCCGGGGCGCAGGCCGAACGTGGTGGCCATGGCCTTGATGCGTTCATACGTGCGGGCCGGGATGGAAGCGATGGCGAGCCTCGGCTGGGTGAAAAGTGGGGGGAATGGCAGGCGCGGCCGCCTGGCGCAGGCCTGGGCCTTTCCTGAATTCCGAATTGTATACACATGATGAATATAGTTCTGTATGCAGTCAAGTGCTATCCTTGCCGCAAGCGTGGCGCCAGGGCGTCCGCGCCGGCTGCCGGACGCCGGGTTCCGGTACCAGAGAGGCGGGGCTGCCCGCGAGCGAGACAAGAACATGACTACCGAATTCCCCCGCCGCACCGGCGGCCAGGTTCTCATCGACCAGTTGCTGCGCCAGGGCGTGGAGCGCGTCACCTGCGTGCCCGGAGAGAGCTACCTGGCGGCGCTCGATGCCCTGTACGACAGCGGCGTCGAGGTGATCGCCTGCCGCAACGAGGGCGGGGCCGCCATGATGGCCGAGGCCTACGGCAAGCTCACCGGCCGTCCGGGCGTGTGCTTCGTCACGCGCGGCCCGGGCGCCACCAATGCCAGCCACGGCGTGCACATCGCCATGCAGGATTCCACGCCGATGCTGCTCTTCATCGGCCAGGTCGACCGCAGCATGCGCGAGCGCGAGGCCTTCCAGGAAGTCGATTACCGCGCGATGTTCGGCGCCATGGCCAAGTGGGTGGTCGAAATAGACCGGGCCGACCGCGTGCCCGAGCTGGTGGCGCGCGCGTTCCGCGTGGCCATGCAGGGCCGTCCCGGCCCGGTGGTGATCGCGCTGCCCGAGGACATGCTGGTGGACACCTGCGCCGTGCCCGACGCGCCGCGCGTGGAACCGGCGCAGGCCTGGCCCGCGCCGCACGACCTGCGCCAGCTCGAATCCCTGCTGGCCGGCGCGCGCAAGCCGATCGCCGTGCTGGGCGGATCGGGCTGGGATGCCGAGGCCTGCGCCGCCTTCGCGCGCTTTGCCGAGCGGGCCGGCCTGCCGGTGGCCACCTCGTTCCGCCGCGCCTCGCTGTTCGACGCCGACCATCCCAACTACGCCGGCGACCTCGGCATCGGCCCGGATGCGCGCCTGAAGGCCCGCGTGCTCGAGGCCGACCTGGTGCTGCTGGTGGGCGGCCGGCTCTCGGAAATGCCCTCGTCGTCCTATACGGTGCTCGACGTGCCGGTGCCGCGCCAGCAACTGGTGCACGTGCACCCGGGCGCCGAAGAACTGGGGCGGGTATACCAGCCGGCGCTCGCCATCCAGGCCGGGCCGCGCGCATTCTGCGCCGCGCTCGAGGGCCTGGCGCTGCCGCAGCAGCCGGCCTGGCAGGGCTCTGCCGAGGCGGCGCATGCCGAATACCTGGACTGGACCGGCGAGCCCCGCACGCTGCCCGGCGACTTCCAGTATGGCCAGGTCATCGCCTGGCTGCGGGACCGCCTGCCGCGCGACGCCATCGTATGCAATGGCGCGGGCAACTACGCCGGCTGGCTGCATCGCCACCATCGCTTCCATGTGCCCGGCACGCAGCTCGCGCCCACCAGCGGCTCCATGGGCTACGGCGTACCCGCGGCCGTCATGGCCAAGCGCCAGTGTCCCGAGCGCACCGTGGTGGCTTTCGCCGGCGATGGCTGCTTCCTCATGAACGGCCAGGAATTCGCCACGGCCGTGCAGTACGACGCGCCCATCATCGTGGTGGTGCTCGACAACGCGCAATACGGCACGATACGCATGCACCAGGAGCGCGAATATCCGGGCCGGGTGGTGGCCACGCAGCTGCGCAACCCCGATTTCGCCGCCATGGCGGTGGCCTTCGGCGGCCATGGCGAGACCGTGCGCCGCACCGAGGAGTTCGCACCCGCCTTCGAGCGGGCGCTGGCTTCGGGCAAGCCCGCCATCCTGCATTGCCACCTCGATCCGCGCGCGCAGTCGCATGCGCGGGATTTCGCCGGCGCCTAGGGTTTGTCAACAGGCCCTACCGACCCGGCCGCGCCGAAAGGAGCCCGCATGTCGCAGTCTTCCACGCAATCGGCCGCGCCGGGCGGCGCCCCGCTCGGCATCCTGATGCTGGACACGCGCTTCGAGCGCGTCCCGGGCGACATGGGCAACGCCGCCACGTGGCCGTTCCCCGTGCTCTACCGGGTGGTGCGCGGCGCCACGCCGCAGCAGGTGGTGCTGGAGGCCGGACGCGGTACGCTGGACGCATTCATCGAGGCCGGCCGCGAGCTGGTCGGCCTGGGCGCCGAGGCCATCACCACCACCTGCGGGTTCCTGTCGCTGTTCCAGCGCGAGCTGTCGGCGGCGCTCGCGGTGCCGGTGGCCACCTCGTCGCTGATGCAGGTGCCGTGGATCCAGGCCACGCTGCCGCCGGGCAGGCGGGTGGGCATCATCACCATCAGCCGGGAGGCGCTGTCGCCGGCGCACCTGGCAGCGGTCGACGTACCCGCCGATATTCCCGTGGCGGGCGTCGAGGGAGGCCGGGAGCTGTTCCGGGTGCTGGTGCAGGGCGAGAAGCGCGACCTCGACCGGGCCCTGGCCCGGGCCGACGTGGTGGCGGCGGCGCAGGACCTGGTGCGCCGCCATCCGGAAGTGGGGGCCATCGTGCTGGAATGCACCAACATGCCGCCCTATGCCGCCGCCGTCGCCGCTGCCGTCGGGCGTCCCGTCTATGATGTGTATTCCCTCATAACCTGGCTGCACGCCGGCCTGCGCCCGCGCGTGTTCGGCTGAAACCCGGCGGCGCGCAGCGCCAGAGGAACAGGATGACCGCCGCGAGCGACAGCACCGTCGAGAAAGTCTATTCCCGGCTACGGTCCATGGCGATCGGCTATGTATTCAAGCCGGGCGAGAAGCTCAATGAAGTGGCGTTGGCCAAGCGTCTGGGCGTGAGCCGCACGCCGCTGCGCGAGGCGCTCAACCGGCTCAGCATCGAGGGCCTGCTGCGGTTCCTGCCGGGCAAGGGCTTCTACTGCCGCGACCTGGACGTGCACGAGGTCTATTACCTGTATGAGCTGCGCAAGGCCATCGAAGTGGCGGCGGTGCGCCTGTCGGTCCAGCGTGCCCGCGACGACGACATCCGCGGGGCGCTGGCGTTTCTCGACGACACCGGCCCCGACGCGGGCGAGCGCACGATGGCCGAGCTGGTCGACCTGGACGAGTCGTTCCATGAGCGGCTGATGGCGATGTCGGGCAATGTCGAGATGCTGCGCGTGCTGCGCAACGTGAACGCACGCATCCGCTTCGTGCGCTGGATCGACATGACGCGCGCCGACCGGCCTGCGTCGCAGCGCGAGCACCGGGCCGTGCTGGAGGCGCTGCTGCGGCGCGACGAAGCCGCCTGCGTGGCTGTGCTGGAGAAACACATCGACCGCCGCATGGACCAGATCACCGCGGCCATCCGCGAAGGCTACGCGCAGATCTACATGGGCGGGGCGGAAGACCTGGCCGGACACGCCGCCCAGGCTCCCGCCATACCTGCAAGGAGGACAGCATGAGCAACGAATCCCTGGATCGCATCGGCGCCGAGGCTGCGCTGGCAGGGTTGCCGGGCTGGCGTGCGCAGCCCGGGCGCGACGCCATAGGCAGGCACTACCGCTTTGCGGATTTCAACGCGGCGTTCGGGTTCATGACCCAGGTGGCGCTGTACGCTGCCCGCGCCGATCACCATCCCGAGTGGACCAACGTCTATGACCGCGTGGAGGTGGTGCTCACCACCCACGCCGCGAGCGGCGTCACCGCGCGCGACGTGCAGATGGCCCGCCACATGGACGAGCTTGCCGCGCGCCTGGGCGGCGCCTGAACGCGGATCGCGCCAGGCGCCGGGTGACGCCGTTCAGCGCACGTAATAGATCCGCATGGCCTGCTGCTTCTGCTGCGCATCGAGCACGCGGATGGTGACGGTGCGCGGACGGAATCCCTCGGGCAGGGTCATGGCGTTGCGGGTCTGGCTGTAGCGGCCGAGGGTCACGGGCACCGGGTCCGATTCGATGGTCTGGCTGCGGCGCCCCTGGCTGCCGGCCACCGAGAGCACGATATTGCCCTCGAACGGCGTGGCGCCGGGCTCGTCCTGCATCAGCAGGATCTGGTATTGCAGCGCGCCGCCCTCGGCGCGGAACTCGGCCCAGCGCACGCCGATGGCGCTGCCGCGCGGATCGGGCGGCGCGGCGTCCACGAACATCTGCATTTCCTGCGTCTGCGCCTCGAGGCGCGCCCGCGCCTGGGCCAGGTCCGCCGTGAGCTGTTCGTGGGTGGACTGATTGGCGTCGCGCTGCCTGCGCGTCTCGTCCAGTTCGACCTGCAGGCGCTGGCGATCGATGTTGGCTGCGCTCAGTTCGCTGCGCAGCTGCTCCGACTGTTCGACCGTGAGGCGTTGCGGGCCGTAGTTGGCCTGCAGGAACAGCACGCCCCCGGCGCCCAGCCCGACGCCGATCAGCAGCACCACGAGCCAGCGCGGCATGCGGCGGCTGCGCTTGCCCGGCTGATATACCGAAGGCTTGAACACCGCACGCGACGATCGTCCGAACATCCCCATACTACGACTTCCTATCTGTGGATCGCGGGCGTGCACGATGCGTGCCGGCCCGGATAAAACCCGCGAGGATACCGCGGGCCCTTGCAGCTGCGCCAGAGCTGGAAAATTCTGGTTGCGTCCGCTGATATTCCGAAATATGCGGTCATGCAGCGCCGCCGGCCAGCGCGGCATCGAGGTCCTGCAGGCGGCGCGGCGTACCCACGTCCACCCAGCGGCCTGCGTGGCGCTGCGCCAGCACCTTGCCCTGCGCCATGGCTGCGCGCAACAGCGGGGCAAGGCGGGCCGGCTGCCCGGGCGCGAGCTCGGCGAACAGGGAAGGATGGTACACGCCGATGCCGGCAAAGGTGTAGCGCGGCCCGCCCTCCGTGGCCGCGCAGCCGTCGGCGGACAAGGCAAAGTCGCCTTCGGGATGCTGCGGCGGATTGTCGACCAGCAGCAGCCATGCCTGCGCCCGGACAGCCTGCAGTTGCTGCGCGAGAGGCGCTGCCTGCGCAGGGTTCCAGTCGCACCAGACGTCGCCGTTGAGCACCAGGAACGGGTCGGAGCCCAGCAGGGGCAGCGCCTGGGCGATGCCGCCGGCGGTTTCCAGCGCCACGGCCTCGGCCGAATAGCGGATCTGCACGCCCCATCGGCTGCCGTCGCCCAGCGCGGCTTCGATGCGGTCGCCGAGCCAGGCATGGTTGATCACGATGTCGCGCAGGCCGGCCGCCGCCAGGCGCTCGAGATGCCAGACGATCAGCGGCTTGCCGCCCACCGGGAGCAGCGGCTTGGGCGTGCGGTCGGTGAGGGGGCGCATGCGTTCGCCGCGTCCGGCGGCAAGAATCATTGCCCGCATCAGAAGGTGTATCCGACGACGGGCTCGCGCTGGTCGATGCGGTCGAGCAGCCGCAGCAGGGGAGCGAATGCGCGGTAGCGCTGCGCCACCTGGCGCACGTAGCCGTTGACGCGGGGGATGTGGGCCAGGTAGCCCGACTTGCCGTCGCGGTGGTGCAGGCGGGCGAACACGCCCAGGATGCGCAGGTTGCGCTGCAGGCTCATCCATTCGTAGGCGCGGTGGAATTCGGCGAAGTCCGGCTCCACCGGCAGGCCGGCCGCGCGCGCCATCTCCCAATAGCGGATGGCCCAGTCGAGCTGCTGCGGCTCTTCCCAGGTGGTGCGCGCGTCGGTGACCAGCGAGGCGAGATCGTAGGTGAGCGGGCCGGCAAGCGCGTCCTGGAAGTCGAGTATGCCCGGATTGGGCCCGTGGCGCGGGTCTTCGCAGACCATGAGGTTGGGCGAATGGAAGTCGCGGTGCACCAGCACGGCCGGCTGGCCCGCGGCGCTTCCGGCCAGCAGCCCGAACACCTGGCGCAGCGCGGCCGCGGTCTGGTCGTCGAGCGACAGGCCGTGGTGCCGCGCCACGTACCATTCCGGGAAGAGCTCGAGTTCGGCGGCCAGGCGGGCGGCGTCGTAGGCGGGCAGGCCTGTGACGGGCGCCTGCTGCATGCGCACCAGCGCGTCCAGCGCCTCGCGATAGAGCGCCTGTAGCCTGGCCTCGTCCAGGCCCGCCTGGATGCGCTGGTAGTAGGTTTCGTTACCCAGGTCGGACAACAGCAGCAGCCCCTGTGCGGTATCCTCCGCCAGCACGGCCGGCACGTTGAGGCCTGCGCCGCGCAGCAGCCCGGCCACGTGCAGGAACGGCCGCACGTCTTCATGAGGCGGCGGGGCGTCCATCACGATGGCGGTGCCGTCGCCTGCGTCGATGCGGAAGTAGCGGCGGAAGCTGGCATCGCTGGATGCCGGGCGCAGGGTCTCGGGGCGCAGGGCCAGGCTGGCGGGCAGCTGCGCGAGCCATGCCTGGAGCAGGGCCAGGCGCGGGTCGGATGCGGTAGTCAAGGGCCGTCTCTGAATGCTGGGCAGGAAATCGGGGCGGGCTTCCAGGGCCGCAGGAATGCGGACTTGGGGCCTCGCGAGGCTTCTCTATAATACCGGGTCATTCCAGCCCCCGCCGTGCCGCGGGGGTTGGCGGGTCTACACAGTCGAAAAGGTCTGGTTTCTCTCGTGCGCACGGTCCGATGGTTGATCCTATCCGCTCTTAGCGTCGCCGGGGCCGTGCAGGCTCAGGGCAGTCAGGATTCGCCCCGGTCCGCGCAGGTCGAGGTGCCCGGCCTGCGCACCACGCCCACGTTGCGCAGCGCCACGGGCTTGCGCGTGCACCGCCTCCCCGACGAGAAGATCCCCGCCTATCTCGAAGCCGACGCCATGGACGGCAGCCCGGACTCCGAGCTCACCCTCACCGGCAATGCGCAGGTGCGCCGCATCGACGGCGTGGTCAAGGGCGATCGCATCCGCTACAACCAGACCACCGGCGATACCTACATAGACGGCAATGCGCGCATCATGCGCGACGGCACGCTGGTAACCGGCCCGTCGGCGTCCATGAACGTCGATTCCTACAGCGGCGAGATCGAGTCGCCGAACTTCTGGATCGGCGCCAACGGCGCCACGGCCCGCGCGGCGCATGCCGACATCTTCAGCCAGTCGCAGATGCGGCTGCAGCAGGTCACCTACAGCGGCTGTCCCTGCGCCGAGCCGTCCTGGTACATCAAGGCCGATACCGTCGACGTCGACTTCGACGAGAACGAGGGCGTGGCCCGCAACGGCGTGCTGTATTTCAAGAACGTCCCCATACTGGCCTCGCCCTACCTGACCTTCCCGGTCAAGAAGGAGCGCAAGTCGGGCTTCCTGCTGCCCACCTACGGCACCACCAGCAACAGCGGGATCGACATCTCGCTGCCGTACTACTTCAACCTGGCGCCCAACTACGATCTCACCCTCACGCCGCGCTACCTGAGCCGGCGCGGCTTGCAGCTCGGCGCCGAAGGGCGCTACCTGGGGCGTTCGTACAGCGGCAACATCGTCGGCACCTACCTGCCCAACGACAACGAGGCGGGCATCGACCGCTGGATGTACCGCTGGCAGCATTTCCAGCAGCTGGGCGGCGGGTTCTACGCCGACTGGGACCTGGCCAACGTCTCCGACGACGACTACTTCCGCGACATGTCGACGCTGGGCCTGAACAGCGCCACCACCACCTACCTGCCGCGCCGCGGCCGCGTGGGCTGGTCGGGCCAGTACTGGCAGTCGTACGTGCAGGTCTACAAGTACCGCACGCTCCAGGATCCCGATGCGCCGCTGCTGCCGCCGCTCGACATGGAGCCGGAGATCTGGCTGAAGGGGTCGCGCTACGACTGGAACGGCCTGGATCTCGAATGGGAATCGCAGGCCGTGCGCTTCAAGCGGCCGTTCTTCGACGGCGAGCGCGTCGGCCCCCAGGGCGAGCGTCTCACCAGCTATCCCACCATCTCGTATCCGATCGTGCGGCCGGGCTGGTACATCAAGCCCAAGATCGGCATGCACCTGACGCAATACCAGACCGACTGGTACGGCACCGACTGGTACGGGCTGGGCAGCACCTCGCCGTATCGCGACAGCCGGTCGCGCTCGCTGCCCATCGCCTCGCTCGATACCGGCATGGTGTTCGAGCGCCAGACTTCGCTGTTCGGCAACGCTTCCATCCAGACACTGGAGCCGCGGCTCTACTACCTGTGGGTTCCCTACCGGAACCAGTCCGCGCTGCCGGTCTACGACACCTCGCTGGCCTACTTCAGCTACGACCAGGCCTTCGAGGAGAACATCTACGTCGGCGGCTGGGACCGCATCGCCAACGCCAACCAGCTGACGGCCGCGCTCACGACGCGCTGGCTCGACGCCGACACCGGCTTCGAGCGCCTGTCGCTTTCCGTGGCGCAGCGGCTCTACTTCGAAGACCAGCGCGTCACGCTGCCCGGCGAAACCCCGCGCGAGAACGTCCGCTCCGACTACCTGGTGGCCGCCGACGCCGCGCTCACCGACACCCTCAGCACCAGTCTCGCGGCGCAGTACAACCCCTACGATGACCGCTGGTCGCGCACCTACATGTCGCTGCGCTGGCTGCCGCAGCGCCTGACCTCGGTGTCGCTGTCCTATCGCTACCAGCGCGAGCCCCTGCCCGACGTGGCCTACCAGCCGCGCGGTCACAACCAGATCAGCCTGGCATTCCAGTGGCCGTTCACCTCCCGCTGGTATGGTGTCGGGCGCATCGATTATTCGCTGAACCCCGACTCCGTCTCCGCCTCCTCGGGCGAGAAGGGCGCGCGCATCCCGCAGGCCATTGCCGGTCTGGAGTACAAAGGCGATTGCTGCTGGACCGGCCGGGTCGTGTTCCAGCGCTATGCAGTGTCCGCAAGCGACACCAATACTGCCCTGTTCTTCCAGCTCGAACTCAGCGGGCTGGGCGCGCTCGGCACCGATCCCCTCGGGCTGCTCGACCGCAGCGTGCCGGGATACCAGTCCGTCACGTCGCCGCAGCCCGCGGGTACGACATTTGAAAGGTATGAGTAATGCGTAGATTGCAGAACCGCCGCCGCCCGGCCCAGTTGCTGGCGACGGCCCTGTGCGTGGCCATGGCGGCCCCGGCGCTGGCCCAGAGCGGCAGCGGTACGCGCGCCGCGCCGCCCGCGCCGGCCGCGGCGCCGGCCCAGGGCGATGCCTTCGTCGACGGCATCGCCGCCGTCGTCAACAAGGATGTGATCACGCTGCGCGAGGTGGACAAGCGGGCAGTGCAGGCCACGCAGGAACTCACCCAGCGCGGCATCCAGGTGCCCGACCGCGACACGCTGCGCCACCAGGTGCTGCAGCGTCTCATCATGGAAAGGCTCGAAAGCCAGGAAGCCGACCGGCTCGGCATCCGCGTTGACGACGCGCAGATCGACCAGGCCATCACCATGATCGCCACGCGCAACCGCATCACGCCGCAGCAGCTGCGTGCCGAGGTCGAGAAGACGGGCGTCACCTGGGACGAATACCGCCGTTCGCTGCGCGAGGACATCCGCACCGACCGCCTGCGCCAGCGCACGGTCGATGCGCACATCATGATCTCCGACGCCGAAGTCGACGCCTTTCTGAAGGACCAGGCGCGCAATCCTGCGGGCGCCGGCGCCTCCGCCGGCGTAGCGCTGGCGGCCCAGCCCGCCACGGCGGGCCAGGCCGGGCCGGTGGCGCTCGCCCTGGCGCAGATCCTGGTGCGCGTGCCCGAGGGCGCTTCGTCCAGCGAGGTTGCGGCCCTGCGCAAGAAGGCCGAGGATCTCCTCGCCCGGCTGCGCAACGGCGACGACTTCGCCAGCCTGGCGGCTTCCAGCTCCGATGGCCCCGAAGCCCTGCAGGGCGGCATGATGGGAGCGCGTCCGCTCGACGGCTGGCCCGATCTGTTCGTCCAGGCGGTCGCGTCGCTGCAGTCCGGCCAGGTGTCCGACGTGATCCGCAGCGGCAACGGCTTCCACATCCTGAAGGTCGTCGAGCGCACCGGCGGCCAGCCAGCCCAGCCCCCGGCCGCGCCGGCGCAGGCCGGCGGCGCCTTCGGCGCGCCGGCCATGCCCGCCGAGCAGGGGCCGGTGCGCGTCACGCAGACGCATGCCCGCCACATCCTCATCAAGACGTCCGCCGTGATGACCGAGGACCAGGCGCGCCAGCGGCTGGAGCAGGTGCGCCAGCGCCTCGTCAGCGGCGGCACCGATTTCGCATCCATGGCCCGCCAGTATTCGCAGGACGCCACGGCGCCGCAGGGCGGCGACCTCGGCTGGGTCAATCCCGGCGACATGGTGCCCACCTTCGAGTCGGCGATGAACGCGCTGCAGCCCGGGGAGATCAGCCAGCCCATCACCACGCCGTTCGGCGTGCATCTGATCCAGGTCGTGGAGCGCCGGGAGCAGGACGTCTCCGACGAGGTGCAGCGCATGCGCGCCCGCCAGATCCTGTTCGAGCGCCGTGCCCAGCCGGCGTTCGAGGATTGGCTCGAGACCCTGCGCAGCCAGGCCTACATCGACAACCGTCTCGAGAAGCAGGAACGTCTCGAGCAGCGCTACCGCTAGGCACGGCGGCTCCATGCCTCAGCACCAGGCGCGCAAGCGCTTCGGCCAGCACTTCCTCACCGACGAGAGCGTGGTCGAGGCCATCGTCCGGGCCGTGGGCCCGGCGCGCGGCGATCGCGTGGTCGAGATCGGGCCCGGCCTCTCCGCGCTCACCCGGCCGCTGCTGGAGCGGCTGGACCATCTCACCGCGGTCGAGATCGATCGCGACCTGGCCGCGCGGCTGCGCAGACAATATCCGGCCGACCGGCTCACGGTGGTCGAGGCCGACGCCCTCACCGTGGACTTCGCGGACTTCGGCGCAGGCCTGCGCGTGGTGGGCAACCTGCCCTACAACATCTCCAGCCCGCTGCTGTTCCACCTGATGGGGGCGGCGGAGCAGGTGCGCGACCAGCACTTCATGCTGCAACGCGAAGTCATCGACCGCATGGTGGCCGAGCCCGGCGGCGGGGACTACGGCCGGCTTTCCGTCATGCTGCAGTGCCGCTACCGCATCGAGAAGCTGTTCGACGTGCCGCCGGAGGCCTTCGATCCGCCGCCGCGCGTGGTGTCGGCCGTGGTGCGCATGGTGCCCCTGGGCTCGGAGCGGCTGCAGCCGCGCAGCGCGGCTGCCTTCGAGCAGGTGGTGGCGCGGGCGTTCTCGCAGCGCCGCAAGATGCTGCGGCGCGTGCTCGGCGACTGGGCGGCGCACGTGCCCTGGGAAGCGCTGGGCATCGCCCCGACCGCGCGGGCCGAGGAAGTGCCGGTGGCGGGTTTCGTGGGGCTTGCCGACGCGCTGCAGGACGCGGGCGTGCTGCAGGCCGAGGGGCCGGCCCAGGCCGCTACGGGCGGGAAGCCGCCGCCATCCACAGCTGCATGACGTCGCGGGCGCGGTCCGCCAGCAATTCATCGGCCTGGGCGCAGGCCTGCTGCAGCGTCATGGGGCCGCTCGCCAGGCTGAAGGCGGCGGTGATCCCGCCCGCGTGCAGCGCTTCGTAGCCGGGGCCGAGCGAACCGGCCAGGGCCACCACCGGCACGCCGGCGCGCGCCGCGATGCGGGCCACTCCCGCAGGGGTCTTGCCGCGCAGCGTCTGGGCGTCCATGCGGCCCTCGCCGGTGAAAGCCAGCGTGGCGCCGGCCATGGCGGCCTCCAGCCCGCCCAGCTCGGCCACGATTTCCACGCCGGGACGGAACACCGCATTGAGAAAGGCCAGGGCGGCATAGCCCAGGCCGCCCGCCGCTCCGGCGCCGGGCGTGTCGCGGCGGTCGTGGGGCAGCACGCGCGCGCACAGGTCGGCCAGATGCGAGAGGTTGCGGTCCAGTTCGCGCACCTGGGCGGGCGTGGCGCCCTTCTGCGGTCCGAAGACTTCGGAGGCGCCATGCGGGCCGCACAGGGGGTTGTCCACGTCGCAGGCCACCTCGATGCGCACCTCGCGCAACCGGGCATCGAGCCCGCTCGTGTCGACGCGGGCCAGCGCGCCCAGCGCGCCGCCGCCCGGAGGCAGCGGACGGTCGTGCGCGTCGAGGAAGCGCACGCCCAGCGCCGCCAGCATGCCGGTGCCGCCATCGTTGGTGGCCGAGCCGCCCAGCCCCAGGATGATGCGGTGCGCGCCGGCATCGAGGGCGGCGCGGACCAGCTGCCCCACGCCTGCGCTGGAGGCCCGCAGCGGGTCGCGCTGCGCCGCGGGCGTGAGTTCCAGGCCGGCCGCGGCGGCCATCTCCACCACGGCGGTGCCGTCCTGCAGCCAGCCCCATGCCGCTTCGCGGGTTTCGCCCAGCGCGCCCTGCACTTCGGCGTGCCGCCACTGGCCGCTGCTGGCGGCCAGCACCGCCTGCACCGTGCCTTCGCCGCCGTCCGCCATGGGTACGCACACCACTTCGGCATCGGGCGACGCCTGCCGCACGCCGCGCGCGATGGCTTGCGCGGCGGCCGGCGCGGAAAGGCTTTCTTTGAAGGAATCGGGCGCGACGACGATCTTCACGGCTGTGTCTCCTGCTGCGGCGCCGGCGCCGCGACGATGTTGTGTGGCAAGCATGATACCCGCAGGTCGGTGGGCTACCATAGGAGCCTCGTCCACCGTGCCGGAGAATGACGTATGACCGTATTGCGCCGTACCAAGATCGTGGCCACCCTGGGTCCCTCGAGTTCGTCGCCCGAGCGTATCGAGGCGCTGATCCGCGCCGGGATGGACGTGGCGCGCCTGAACTTCTCCCACGGCACGGCCGACGATCATCGCGAGCGCGCCGGGCTGGTGCGCGAGCTGGCGGCGCGGCAGGGGCGCTTCGTGGCGCTCATGGGCGACCTGCAGGGCCCGAAGATCCGCATTGCGCGCTTCATCGACGGGCAGGTGCTGCTGCGCGTGGGCCAGCCGTTCACCCTGTCGAACTCGTATCCCAAGGACGCCGGCGACGCCAGCATCGTGGGCATCGACTATCCCGCGCTGGCGCGCGACTGCCGTCCGGGCGACGAGCTGCTGCTGGACGACGGCCGGGTGGTGCTGCAGGTGGAGCGCATCGAGGGCGATGCCGTGCACACCACGGTGGTGGTGGGCGGGCCGCTGTCCAACAACAAGGGCATCAACCGGCGCGGCGGCGGGCTGTCGGCGCCCAGCCTGACCGAAAAGGACCGCGAGGACATCCTGGTGGCGGCCGAGCTGCAGCTGGACTACGTGGCCGTGTCCTTCCCGCGCTACGGCCACGACATCGAGGAGGCCCGCACGCTGGTGCGCAACGCCGGCAGCGAGGCCTGGATCATCGCCAAGATCGAGCGCGCCGAGGCGGTGGCCGACGACGAGGCGCTCGACGCGCTGATACGCGCCAGCGACGGCGTCATGGTGGCGCGCGGCGACCTCGGGGTGGAAGTGGGCGACGCCGAGCTGGTGGGCATCCAGAAGCGGATCATCCAGCACGCCCGCACGATGAACAAGCTGGTGATCACCGCCACGCAGATGATGGAGTCCATGATCGCCAGCCCGATGCCCACGCGCGCCGAGGTGTCCGACGTCTCCAATGCCGTGCTCGACTACACCGACGCGGTGATGCTGTCGGCCGAAAGCGCCTCGGGCCAGTATCCGGTCGAGGCGGTGCAGGCCATGGCCCGCGTATGCCTGGGCGCCGAGAAGCACCCCATCACCACGCATTCGCACCACAGGCTGGGCGAGACCTTCACGCGCTGCGACGAGACCATCGCCTTGTCGGCCATGTACGCAGCCAACCACTTCCCGGGCGTCAAGGCCATCATCGCGCTGTCCGAAAGCGGCATGACGCCGCTGATCATGTCGCGCATCCGCTCGGGCGTGCCGATCTACTGCTACAGCCCGCATCCCGTCACGCAGCACCGCGTGGCGCTGTTCCGCGGCGTGTACACCGTGCCGTTCTCCGCCTCGGAATACGACCCCGCCGAACTGAGCGACGCCGCCATCGCCGAACTGAAGAAGCGCGGCCGCGTGAGCCCTGGCGACTGGATCATCCTCACCAAGGGCGACTTCTACCGCGACAGCGGCGGCACCAACGGAATGAAGATCCTCAAGGTGGAGTAGCGCCCGCCTTCTCCCTTTGCCCGGTGGCGCAAGCCCCATCGATCGCATCGCCCGCCAGTCGCGCATGTCCAGCCATCCGGGGCAGGGCCGCGCACCGGCCAGTCCGTCGGGAGGGAAGCCGAAGGCCGAGGGCGCCTCCTGGCGCGCCCGAGCCGAGCGACGTGGCCGGTGCGCGGCCCTGCCCCGGATGGCGGCCCGGGAACCACTGGCTGGCTACCAGAAGACAGAAGAAACCAAGGCGTCCGCCCCGCATCTCCTTCATCCGAAGAACCAGTAGCAGACCCCGATCGCCGCCAGCACTCCCGCCAGGTCTGCCACCAGCGCGCAGCCCACCGCGTGGCGCGCCCGCACGATGCCCACCGACCCGAAATACACCGCGAGCACGTAGAAGGTGGTCTCGGTGCTGCCCTGCATCACGGCGGCCAGCCGGGCCGGGAAGCTGTCCACGCCGAAATGCGCCATGGTCTCGAGCATCATGGCGCGCGCCGCGCTGCCGGAGAAGGGCTTCACCAGGGCGGTGGGCAGCGCATCGACGAAACGCGTGTCCCAGCCGGCGGCCACAACCAGCCAGCGCACGCCGTCCAGCAGCATGTCGAGCGCGCCGGACGCGCGCAGCACGCCCACCGCGCACAGCATGGCCACGAGGTAGGGCAGCAGGCTGCGCGCCACGTCGAAGCCTTCCTTGGCGCCCGCCACGAAAGCCTCGTAGACCGGCACCTTCTTCCATGCGCCCACGACCAGGAAGGCCAGCAGTATCCCGAAGAGGGCCAGGTTGCCCAGCAATGACGACAGTGCGGCGATCGCGCCTGCCGACATGGAAGCCAGCAGGGCCATGAAGCCGCCCAGCAGCAGGGCGCCGCCGCCGAGCCAGGCCAGCACCACGGGGTCGTGCAGGCGCAGCCGCTGGCAGGCGGCCACCGCCAGGAGGCCGGCCAGGGTGGAAGCGCTCGTGGCAAGGAGTATGGGCAGGAACACCAGGGTGGGGTCGGCCGAGCCCTGCTGCGCGCGGAACATGAACAGCGTCACGGGCAGCAGCGTGAGCGACGAGGCGTTCAGGACGAGAAACAGGATCTGAGCGTTGCTGGCGCTTTCCGGGTCGCGATTGAGCGTCTGGAGTTCGCGCATGGCGCGCAGCCCGATGGGCGTGGCGGCGTTGTCCAGGCCCAGGCCGTTGGCGGCGAAGTTCAGGGTGATCAGGCCTATCGCCGGGTGACCGCGCGGCACGCCGGGCATCAGGCGGGCGAACAGCGGGCCGAGCAGGCGCGCAAGGCGCTCGACCAGGCCGGCCTGCTCGGCGATGCGCAGGAAGCCCAGCCACAGCGTGAGGGTGCCGAACAGCAGCACCATGACTTCCACCGAGACGCGCGCCATGTCGAACAGGCTGGCGACGATGCCGCGGAATACGTCGGCGTCGCCCAGGGCAAGCCAGCGATAGGCGCCGCACGCGGCGGCCACGAGGAAGAATCCCAACCAGAGTCTGTTCAGCATGCGTTCGTCCGCGAAGCGCCGGGAACCAACCGGCGCGGCACATTGTCGCAGACTCGTCCGTTGTCGTGATCCATGACAGGTAATCCTGCTAAGGTCATGATGCTATGTATCGCCGCTGCGAGGAATATGCATGGATTTCAATGCTTGGCGCCGCCGCCGGATTTCCGATCCGGTCTATCGCTGGGCGCGCCGGGCCATGCCGGGCCTGTCCGACACCGAACGCGAGGCCATCGAGGCCGGCGATGCAGGCTGGGAAGCCGAGCTCTTTGCCGGCAATCCCGACTGGAACCGGCTGCTGGCCGTGCCTGCGGCCACGCTCAGCGAGGCCGAGCAGGCCTTCCTGGACGGGCCGGTGGCCGAGCTGTGCGCCATGCTCGACGACTGGGACATCGCCTGGCGGCGCCATGACCTGCCCCCGCCCGTCTGGGATTTCATCAAGTCGCGGCGCTTCCTGGGCATGATCATTCCCCGCGAACACGGCGGGCTGGGTTTCTCGCCGTATGCGCACTCGGAGGTGGTGCGGCGCGTGTCGGCGCACTCCATCGCCGCCGGCGTCACCATCATGGTGCCCAATTCGCTGGGCCCCGGCGAGCTGCTGCTGCAGTTCGGCACGCCGGCGCAGCAGGCGTACTGGCTGCCCCGGCTGGCCGATGGCCGCGAGATTCCCTGCTTCGGCCTCACCAGCCCCGAGGCGGGTTCCGACGCGGCCGCCATGGTCGACACCGGCGTGGTCTGCCGCCAGGTGGTCGAAGGCGAGGAGCGCCTGGGCATACGCCTCAACTGGCACAAGCGCTACATCACGCTGGCGCCGGTGGCCACGGTGCTGGGACTGGCGTTCAAGCTGCACGACCCGGACGGGCTGCTGGGCGGCCCCGAGGACATCGGGATCTCGCTGGCCCTGGTGCCCGCCGACGCGCCGGGCGTCGAGATCGGCAGGCGCCACCTGCCGGCCATGCAGGCATTCCAGAACGGGCCTACCCGCGGCCGCGACGTCTTCGTGCCCATCGAGGCGCTGATCGGCGGGCCGGCGCGCGCGGGGCAGGGCTGGGCCATGCTGATGGCCGCGCTGGCCGCCGGGCGCGGCATTTCGCTGCCCGCGCTCTCGGCGGCGGCCGCCGCCCTGAGCGCCCATGCCAGCGGCATGTATGCGCGCGTGCGGCAGCAGTTCGGCATCGCGGTGGGCCGCTACGAAGGCGTGCAGGAGAAACTGGCGCGGCTCGCCGGCAACGCCTACGTGCTCGAGGCCGGGCGCCGCCTGACCTGCGCCGTGCTGAACCAGGGACGCAAGCCGGCCGTCGTGTCGGCCATCATGAAATACCACGGCACCGAGCGCATGCGCGAGTCCGTCAACGACGCCATGGACGTGCACGCGGGCAAGGCCGTGATCGACGGGCCCTCCAACTATCTGGGCGGACTCTATCGCGCCCTGCCCATCGCCATCACGGTGGAGGGGGCCAACATCCTGACCCGCAGCCTGATCATCTACGGCCAGGGGTCGGTGCGCGCCCACCCGTACCTGATGGATCTCATGCGCGCGCTGGGCGATCCCGATGCGCGGCGCGGCGGGGATGCCTTCCATCCCCTGTTCTGGAAGCAGCTGCGGCACTTCGCCATGAACGCGCTGCGTGCCTGGGGCCGGGCCTGGACCGCGGGCGCCATCGCCCCGGCGCCCGCCGTGGGGGCGGCGGTATGGCACTACCGGCGGCTCGGCCGCTATGCGTCGGCGTTCGCCCTGCTGTCGGACGCGGCGCTGGCGATGCTGGGCGGACAGCTCAAGCGCCGCGAGATGCTGTCGGGCCGGCTGGGCGACATGCTGTCCGAACTGTACCTGCTGTCGGCCGTGCTCAAGCGCTGGGAAGACGACGGCCGCTGCCATGCGGACCTGCCGGTGGTGGCCTGGTGCATGCACGACGGCATGGCGCGCATCGAACGCGCCATGGACCAGGTGCTGGCCAATCTGCCTAATGCGGCGGCTGCAGCGCTGCTGCGCCTGCTGGTGCTGCCGGTGCGGCTGCGGCGCGGCCCGTCGGATGCGCTCGTGCGCGACTGCGCCGCGCTGCTGCTGCGCGCCTCGCCCACGCGCAGCCGGCTGGAGGCCGGCCTGCGCCGCGGCCCCGCGGGGCGCGACGGGCTGGCTCGGCTGGAAGAGGCTTTCGGCCAGGTCGAGGCGGTGCAGCCCGTGCTCGACCGGTTGCACCAGGAAGGCCAGGCGGATTGGCGCGAGGCGCTGCGCAGCGGCAGGCTCGATGCCGACGCGGCAGCCCGGATCGAAGCGGCCGAGGCGGCCGTGGCGCGGGCCCTGGCCGTGGACGATTTCGCGCCCGAAGAGCTGGAACCGCCCCGCAAGGACGCGGAGCAGGGCGTTGACGGTTGACAGGCCCCAGAGCCTCGTCGACAGGCCCTAGTCGTCCTGGTTGGGATCCATGCCGGGGAACAGCACCTCGGTGTAGCCGAAGCGGGTGAAATCGCGGATGCGCGAGGGATACAGGCGGCCGATGAGGTGGTCGCATTCGTGCTGCACCACCCGGGCATGGAATCCCTCCGCCTCGCGGTCGATGGCCTCGCCCTGCGGCGTGCGGCCGGTGTAACGGATGTGCCGGTGGCGGGGCACCACGCCGCGCAGCCCGGGCACCGACAGGCAGCCCTCCCAGCCGTCTTCCATCTCGTCGGACAGCGGGGTGATGACCGGGTTGCAGAGCACGGTGAGCGGGACGGGCGGCGCATCGGGATAGCGTTCGTTGCGCTCGAAGCCGAAGATGACGAGCTGCAGGTCCACGCCGATCTGCGGCGCGGCCAGGCCCACCCCGTTGGCGGCGGCCATGGTCTCGAACATGTCGCGCACCAGCGCGTCGAGCCCGGGCGTGCCGAACTCCGTGACGGGCGCCGCCACGCGCAGCAGGCGCGGGTCGCCCATGCGCAGGATGGGGTGGATCATCGCGGCCCCGGGGCTCAGTCGGCCCGGCCCTTCTTCTGGATGAACTCGATCTTGTAGCCGTCCGGGTCCTCGACGAAGGCGATGACCGTGGTGCCGTGCTTCATGGGGCCGGCTTCGCGGGTGACCTTGCCGCCTTTTTCCTTGACCTTGCGACAGGCCTCGTAGGCGTCGTCGACTTCCAGGGCGATGTGGCCGTAGCCGTTGCCCAGCTCGTACTTGTCGGTGTCCCAGTTGTGGGTGAGCTCGATGACGGCGCCCTCGTCTTCTTCCTGGTAGCCCACGAAGGCCAGGGTGAACTTGCCCTCGGGATAGTCCTTGCGGCGCAGGACGCGCATGCCCAGGACGTTGGTGTAGAAGTCGATGGACTGGTCGAGATTGCCGACGCGCAGCATGGTATGCAGGAGGCGCATGGTGGATCCTTTTTTCGATGGAGACGCTAGGCCTCCATCGTAGCAAAACCCGCTGAATTCCTGCTTGCGCGAGGGCTGTCCCCGGGGGCTGCTCCGGGCCGCGGCTGCGTCAGTTCAGCGAGGCGCCGGAATTCCTGATGGCCTCGGCCCAGCTGGCGATCTCGTCGCCGATGAACCTGCCGAACTCCGCGGTGTGGAGATCGGCCGCCTGGGCGCCTTCCTCGAGCAGGCGCTGCTTCACTTCGGGCGCCTGCAGCGCCTGGGTGAAGGCCCGGTCCAGCTCGGTCACGGTCTCGGGCGGCGTGCCGGCCGGCGCCACGATGCCGTGCCAGGATATGGCCTGGAAGCCGGGCAGGCCGGCCTCTGCCATGGTGGGCACGTCGGGCAGCGCGGGCGAGCGCTTCAGCGAGGTCACGGCCAGCGGACGCAGGTTGCCCGCCTTGATGTGCGGCAGCGCGCCCGGGATGGTGGTGAACATGAAGTCGACCTGGCCGCCGATCAGGTCGGTGAGGGCGGGGCTGCCACCCTTGTAGGGCACGTGGGTGAAGTCGCCGCGGGTACGGTGGCGGTACATCTCGCCGGCCAGGTGGCCGGGCGTGCCCGCGCCCGCCGAGGCCATGTTGTACTTGCCCGGCGAGGCCTGGATTTCCTGCGTGAAGGCGGCCAGCGAGGTGGCGGAGATGTTCTTGCCCACCACCAGCACGTTGGGCACGGTGGCCAGCAGGGTCACCGGCGTGAACTCGCGCACGGCGTCGTAGCCCAGCGCGGGATACAGCGTGGGGTTGATGCCATGGGTGCTGGCCGTGGCCAGCAGCAGCGTGGTGCCGTCGGGCTTGGCCGACGATACCGTCTTGGCCGCGATGCTGCCGTTGGCGCCGCCCTTGTTCTCCACCACCACGGTACGGTTCAGGATCCTGCCCACTTCGGCGGCCACGGTGCGCGCCAGGATGTCGGAGGTGCCGCCGGCGGAGTGCGGCACGATCACCGAGATCGGCCGGTCGGGCAGTCCCTGGGCCTGCGCCGCGGCGGCACAGGCGGCCAGCGACAGGATGGCGAGCGGCTTGGTGAATCGGTTGCGGTACATGATGTCGTCTCCTCGATGAGGTGTGCTTCTTCTTGTGGTCGTCGCGGCCCCGCGGATGCGCTGTCCGGGGGCCGCTGGCCGGGCTAGTCGGAGCCCAGCTGCAGCTTGTTGGGCTGGCGTTTCTCGATCGCGAACTTCAGCAGCGCGGCGGAGCGGAAGATGCCGTGGGCGAACTTGCCGTAGGGCAGCGTCAGGAACAGCGCCATGACCACGCCCAGGTGCACGGCCAGCAGCAGCCCCATGAACGTGGTGTCGCGCAGCAGCATCAGCAGCAGTCCGGTGAGGCTGGTGAAGAACAGCAGGGCGATGAAACCGCGGTCCATGGGGCGCTGCCCCGGGTCGCCCTGCAGCGGGTGGCGCCGCAGGTTCAGCCAGAGCAGGCCGGCGGGGCCGACCAGCAGCCCGACGCCGCCCACCGTGCCCAGCGCCACCGGCAGGCTCAGGTACGGATACGGCGCTTCCCATCCCAGCAGGTAATGGTACAGCGTGGCCACGCAGGTGGCGGCAAAGCACAGCATGAAGCCGTAGAAGGTGCAGTGGTGGAAGCGCCGCCGCCACAGCGTGAAGGCGTCGTCCGACTCGTTGCACCCCTTGCCGTGCCCGCCGTCCAGGTACTTCAGGCGCAGCACCGCATGGGTGGCCTCGGCGGCTGCGGCGGCGCCCGGGGCGCCGGGGCTGACGTCGCGCCAGAAGCGCGCCACCCCCATGCCCAGCGCCAGCACCGCGAAGCCGAACACCACGCCGAACATCAGGGCCAGGGTGTTGTGCGGGAAGATGGCGTAGAAGTCGCCGGCCAGCGGCTCGTGCAGCAGCCCGCCGCCCAGGGCCGCGGCCAGCACCAGGAAGAACGCCAGCGCAACGGCGGTGGCCAGCGACAGCGCCAGGCCGTTGCGCTTGTACAGCGCGCCGAGCGCCGGGGGCCAGGCGTAGTCGGTATAGGTCTGCATCCGAACCTTGGCCATGGCCTGCGGCACGTTCACCGCGAAGTCATGCGGCGGCGCGTACTGGCAGGCATGCAGGCAGGCGCCGCAGTTGTGGCACAGGTTGGCCAGGTAGTTGACGTCGCCCTTGCCGAACTCCAGCCGGCGCGTCATGGCGGGGAACACGGCGCAGAAGCCTTCGCAGTAGCGACAGGCATTGCAGATCTGCATCACGCGCGCGACTTCGCCCTCGGCTTCGCGGGTCAATTGTTCAAGCGACTGCACGGGATGCTCCTTGCGTTGCGGATTGCTGTGCGGCGCGCGCCGCGGCCGCGGCGCGCGTGCCCGCGATGCGGCCGAAGGCGGTGCCGATCGACATGCCCACGCCCGCGGTATAGCCCTTGCCCAGCACGTTGCCGGCCATCATCTCGCCGGCCACGAACAGGTTGTCGCTGGGCCGGTCGTTGAAACGCACGGCGGCGGTCTCGTCGACCTTCAGGCCCAGGTAGGTGAACGTGATGCCCGGGCGCACGGCATAGCCGAAGTAGGGCGGGGTGTCGATGGGCCGGGCCCAGTGGGTCTTGGCCGGCGTGATGCCCTCGGTATGGCAGTCGTCCAGCGCCGTGTGGTCGAAGGTGCCGACGCGGCAGGCGCGGTTGAATTCCTCCACCGTGCGCACGAACGTGTCGGGGTCCAGCTCCAGCGCGCGCGCCAGTTCGGGCAGCGTGTTGGCGCGCACGCCCGGGAACACCGGGGGCATGAAGCGGCCCACCGCCTTGGCGTCGATGATGGAATAGGCGATCTGCCCCGGCTGCATGGCGGTCAGGCGGCCCCAGATGGCGTAGCGCTTGGGCCAGAAGTCCTCGCCCTCGTCGTAGAAGCGCACCGCGTCGCGGTTCACCACCACGCCCAGCGAGACGCAGTCGATGCGCGTGCAGATGCCGCCGTCGTAGAGCGGCGCGCGGGCGTCGATGGCCACGCAATGCGACTGCGAGGGATCCCCGATGATGTCGGCGCCCGCGTCCATCATGAACTTCAGCAGCACGCCCTGGTTGAAGCGCGTGCCGCGGATCAGGAAGTTGTCGGCGGGCCATTCGCCGCGCTCGTTCTGGCCCCAGGCCTCGCGCAGCCATTCGCGGTTGGATTCGAAGCCGCCGGCGGCCAGCACACAGGCGCGCGCCTCGATGCGCTCGCCGTTGACATAGGCGGCGCGGAAACGCCCGTCCTCGAGCTCGAGCCGGTCCACCGGCGCCTCGTAGCGCACCTGCACGCCCAGCGCCTCGGCGCTGCGGTAATAGGCATTGACCAGGGCCTTGCCGCCGCCCATGAAGAAGGCGTTGGTGCGCGCCACGTGCAGCGCGCCGGACAGCGGAGGCTGGAAATTCACTCCGTGCCTGCGCATCCAGTCCCTGCAGGTGGACGACTCGCGGATCACCAGCCGGGCGAGGTGCTCGTCGGTCAGGCCGCCCGTCACCTTGAGCAGGTCCTGCCAGTATTCTTCCTCGGGGTAGGCGTCCACCAGCACGTCCTGGGGCGCGTCGTGCATGCAGCGCAGGTTGCGCGTGTGCTGGGAATTGCCGCCGCGCCATTCCCGTGGAGCGGCTTCCAGCATCAGGACGCTGGCGCCGGCCTCGCGGGCCATGAGCGCGGCACACAGGGCGGCGTTGCCGCCGCCGATGACGAGTACGTCTATCATGTCTGCCACTTTCCGTAGTCGGAAACGGCAGACTATAGGGCGGCGCGGACGCCAGGCATATCCCCGATGGGGGATGGGGGTTTCACGCTTTGTGAAGGCTCGCGCCCGGCCAGCGGCCGGCGCGCACCAGTTCGGCGGCCGTCTGCTGCAGCAGCACGCGCACCGCCAGGGCGGCCGGCGACAGTTCGTCGTCGGACAGGCTGGCCAGGATGTTGGCGCGGGCCAGCAGGCGTTCCCGGATCGGATGCAGCGACAGCGCCACGCCGGCCGGGCCGTCGGCCGCCAGGTGCACCGCCGCCGCCCCGGGCTGCACGGTGGCGCCGTGTCCGGCCCGCACCAGCTCCATCAGGACCCGCAGCCCATCCACTTCCGCCGCCACGTTGGGCTCGATGCGCAGCCTCGCGCAGGCGCCGTCGACCAGGTTGCGCAGGCCGTGGCTGCGGCTGGGCATGAGCAGCGGCAGGGCCACCGCCTCGCGCAGGCGCACGGCCCCCGCCGGCGGCAGGCCGGGCAGGTCGGCGCGGGCGATCAGGAACAGGCGCTCCTCGAGCAGCGGCAATATGCTCCAGCGGCGCGCCGCCTCCGTCTGGAACACGATGGCCAGGTCGAGCTGGCGCGCGTTCAGCATGGTGCCCAGGTGGCCGGACAGGCTCTCCACCAGCCGCACCCGGACATCGGGATAGCGCTCGCGCATGGCCTGCATGAACGGCAGGGCCAGCACCGAGGCCGTGGTGGGCGGCAGCCCCACGCTGACGTGGCCGCTCAGGCGCGACGACTTGGCGGCCCGCACGGCGTCGTCGGCATGCCGCAGGGCCAGCTGCGCCTGGCGCAGGAAGGCCAGGCCGGCGTCGGTGGGCGCGGCCCCGGTGGCGGTGCGGGTCAGCAGGCGGGTGGCCAGCTCGCTTTCCAGGCGGCTGATCTGCTGGCTCAGGGCCGAGGTGACCATGCCCAATTCGGCGGCGGCGCGGCTGATGCTGCCGCACTCGGCCACCTTGGCGAAATAGCGCAGCTGGCGCAGTTCCATCAGAATTGCGGCAGGCTTGCCGGATCGTGGCGGCGCAGCACCTGCTTGGCGTCTTCGAAGCCGGGCAGGATGTTGCCCACTTCGGCCCAGAAGTCCTGGCTGTGGTTCATTTCGCGCAGGTGCGCCAGCTCGTGCGCGATCACGTAGTCGATGATGGACGGCGCGAAATGGATGAGGCGCCAGTTCAGCATGATGTTGCCGTCGCTGGTGCAGGATCCCCAGCGCGTGGTGGCCGACGACAGCCGCCAGCGGCGGATCTTCAGGCCGGTGAGCTGCAGGAAATGGGCCAGCCTGGCGCCGAACCAGGCGCCCGCGCGCTGCTGCAGCCAGGCCTGGGCGGCATCGCGCACGCGGGCCTGGTCGGCGTCCGGGGGCAGCGGCAGCCACAGGGCGTCGTCATCCTGCGGCGCGTCGGCATCGCCCGACAGCGCGGCCTGGCGCCGGTCGGCGCCCAGGCGCAGCACGATGCGCCGCCCCAGGTAGGGCAGTTCGCCGCCATCCTGCCAGCGCGTGCCGGCCATCGCCAGCTGTGCCTTGCGCGCATGCCAGTCGCGCAGCTTGGCGAGGATCCAGCGCGCCTTCTCGCGCACGGCGTCGTCGACCTGCGCCAGCGTGACCCAGTTCGGGGCGGTGACGCGCAGGCCGTCGTCGGTGATGACGAAACCGATGGTGCGCCGGCGCGAGCGCAGCAGCATGAAGCCGATGGGCTGCTGCGGCGTGGCCACCACGCGCCAGCGCGCGCCGGCGGGCAGCGGGTCGGGGCAGGGCGTGGGGATGACGGAGGATGCAGGGGGCGTGGCCGGGCCGGCGGGCGGGTCGCCCTGGCGCACGGCATCGCCGGGCGCGCCGGCGGCGCTGCCGCGGTCGAACAGGAGCTCGAGCTGGTCAGGCTGCGGGGCCATACCTTTCCGGGTTGAGCACGCGCATTTCCGCTTCGATCCATGCCTGGACCTGCGCGTTGAGCGCCTCGGGGGCGATGCCCTGGGATTCTATCGCGGGCCCGATCGACACGGTGATGAGGCCGGGCCGCTTGACGAAGGCGTTGCGGCGCCAGCATTCCCCGGCGTTGAGCGCAATCGGGATGACGGGCGCGCCGGTGCGGCTGGCCAGCAGCGCGCCGCCCATCTTGAAGCGGCCGGCCTGGCCCGGGGCCACCCGCGTGCCTTCCGGGAAGAGCAGCGGCCAGCGGCCTTCCTCGAGCCGCTGCTTGCCCTGGCGCACCACCTGCTCGAAGGCGTCGCGCCCCTTGCTGCGGTCGATGGGGATCATGCGCAGCAGCGCCAGGCCCCAGCCGAAGAACGGCACGGCATGGAGCTCCTTCTTGTAGACGAAGCACACCTCGCGCGGCATGTGCGCGGGGAAGAACAGCGTCTCCCAGGCCGACTGGTGCTTGGAGAGCAGGATGGCCGGGCCGTCGGGCAGGTTGTGCGCGCCCTTGATCTGCCAGCGGATGCCGCAGATGGCGCGCGCGCCCCAGATGGCCAGCCGCGGCCAGCCCACGGTGAGCCGGTAGCGCCAGTGCTGCGGCAGCGGAGCCCACAGCAGGCAGGCGAAGGCGTACGGGATCACCGTGACGATGAGGAATGCAGCGTAGAGGCAGGAGCGCAGCCAGGCCATGTCAGGCCTCCGCCAGCAGCAGGTCGGCCACGGCGGCCAGGTCGTCGGCGATGCGGGTGCCGGCAGGCAGCCCGCCCTTGTCGCGGGCGCGGGCGCCGTTGCCGCTCAGCACCAGCCAGGGGCTGCAGCCCGCCGCGGCGGCGGCCTGCAGGTCGCGCAGGGAGTCGCCCACGGATGGCACGCCTGCCAGGCTGATCTCGTAGCGGCGGGCGATGTCGAGGTACATGCCGGGCAGCGGCTTGCGGCAGCTGCAGCCGTCATCGGGGCCGTGCGGGCAGAAGAAGATGGCGTCGATGTTGCCGCCGACCTGCGCCAGTTCGCGGCGCAGTTTGGCGTGGATGGCATCCAGCGTGGCCATGTCGAACAGCCCCCGCGCGAGGCCCGACTGGTTGCTGGCGATCACGGCCGTCCAGCCGGCCTGGGTGAGGCGGGCGATGGCCTGCAGGCTGCCGGGCAGCGCGATCCATTCGTCGGGCGACTTGACGAAGGCCTCGCTGTCCTGGTTGATCACGCCGTCGCGGTCGAGGATGATGAGCTTCACTGCGCCAGCCTGGAAATGTCGGCGACCTGGTTCATCAGGCCATGCAGCCGGCCCAGCAGCGCCAGCCGGTTGGCGCGCACGGCGGGGTCCTCGGCCATCACCATGACGTCGGCGAAGAACGCGTCCACGGGGGCGCGCAGCTGGGCCAGCGTGCGCAGGCTGGCGGCGAAGTCGCCCTCCCGCGCCTGCTGCTGGGCCTGCGGCCCGAGCCGGGCCACGGCGGCAGCCAGCGCCTGCTCGGCCGGCTCGGCGAGGCGGTCGGCATCCACCTCGCCGATGCCGTCCTCGGCTTTCTTGAGCAGGTTGCCGATGCGCTTGTTCGCGGCGGCCAGGCTCACGGCCTCGGCCATGCCGCCGAAGGCGGCCACCGCGCGCACCCGCGCGGCCACCTGGTGCAGCGGCGGCGCGAGGCCTATCACGGCCTCGACGGCATTGCGGTCGAACTCGCCGATGAGCTGGTTGCGATAGCGTTCATAGACGAAGCTGCGCACCTCGGCCAGCGTGCCCGGCGGCACCTTGCCGTCGGGGAAGGTGCCGGAGGCCAGGTCCAGCAGTCCGTCCAGCGTCAGCGGGCCGTCCTCGCTGACGGAGAGCCAGCCGCCTGCGGCCAGCTGCTCGAAGGCGCTGATCAGGCCCAGGGCGGCGCGGCGCAGCCCGAAGGGATCGCGCTCGCCCGTGGGCGCCAGGCCGATGGCCCAGATGCCCACCAGGGTTTCGGCGCGTTCGGCCACGAACAGCACGGCTGCCGTGAGGGAATCCGAGGTGACGGGCGTGTCGAGGCGGATGCGGTACTGGCCGCGCAGCGCCTCGACCACCTCGGCCGGCTCGCCGTCGCCGGCGGCGTAGTAGGCGCCCATGATGCCCTGCAACTCGGGAAACTCGCCCACCATCTGCGTGCCCAGGTCGGCCTTGGCCAGCAGGGCGGCGCGGTCGGCGGCGGACTGGTCGCCGCCCAGCTGCTGCGCCACGCCGCGGGCGATGGCACGCACGCGGTCCACGCGCTCGAGCTGGGTGCCCAGCTGGTTGTGATACACGATGCTGCCCAGCTGCTCCACGCGGGCGGCCAGCGGCGTCTTGCGGTCGGTCTGGAAAAAGAACTGGGCGTCGGCCAGGCGTGGGCGCACCACGCGCTGGTTGCCTTCGACGATGTGGACCGGGTCCGCCACCCGCATGTTGCTCACGATCAGGAAGCGGTGGGTGAGCCGGCCGCCGGCGTCGAACAGCGGGAAGTACTTCTGGTTCAGGCGCATCGTGAGGATCAGGCATTCCTGCGGCACCTGCAGGAACTGTTCCTCGAATTCGCCCACATAGACCGTGGGCTGCTCGACCAGCGCCGTGACTTCGTCGAGCAGCGCGGCCACGTCGGCGTCGTCGCCGAGATTCGCGCCCAGCTCGCGCGAGCGCGCGTCGAGCGCCTGGCGGATCGCGGCGCGGCGCCCGTCGAACGAGGCCACCACATGTCCGCGTTCCGCAAGCACCGATTCATAGGCGCCGGCCTCGGGGATCTCGAGCCAGCCGCTGGACAGGAAGCGGTGCCCCTGGGTGGCGCGGCCCGCGTTCAGGCCCAGGGCCGACACCGGCACCACGTCGGCGCCGTGCAGCGCCAGCAGGCCGTGCGCGGGGCGCACGAACTTAACGGTGGTGACGCCGTCGGCCAGCTGGTAGCGCATCACCTTGGGAATGGGCAGGCCGTCGATGGCGGCATCCAGGCCTTCCTGGAGGCCGGCGGCCAGCAGCGCGCCCGGCGCCGTGCCGCGGGCCACCAGGTATTCCTGCTTGCCGTCGGACTCGCGCGCCAGCGTGGCCGGGTCGACGTGCTCCAGGCCCTTGGCGGCCAGCTTCTTGAGCAGGGCGGGGGTGGGCTCGCCGTTGGCGTCCAGGCCCACTTTCACGGGCATGAGTTTCTCGGCGTAGGCCTGGTCGGGCGCCTGCGCCAGCACGGCCGACAGCGCCACCGCCAGCCGGCGCGGCGTGGCGTAGGGCGTGACGGTGCAGCCCTCGGCCAGCAGGCCCAGGCGCGCCAGCGTGGCGCGCACGCCCTCGGCGAAGGCCTCGCCCAGCTTGCGCAGCGCCTTGGGCGGCAGTTCTTCGGTGAGCAGTTCGATCAGCAGCGGTTGAATGGACGTGGTCATGTCAGGCTTGCTCCCCGGCGGCCTGGCGGTCGAGCATGGGGAAGCCCAGCCGTTCGCGGGAGTCGTAGTAGGCCTGCGCGACGGCGCGCGACAGGTTGCGGATGCGGCCGATGTAGGCGGCGCGCTCGGTGACGCTGATGGCGCCGCGCGCATCGAGCAGGTTGAACGTGTGCGCGGCCTTGAGGGCGGCCTCGTAGGCGGGCAGCGCCAGCGGCACTTCCATCAGGCGCTTGGCCTCGGCTTCGTAGTCGTTGAAGTGGGCGAACAGCATCGCGGCCGAGGCGTGTTCGAAGTTGTAGGTGGACTGCTCCACCTCGTTCTGGTGGAACACGTCGCGGTACAGCACGCGCCGGCCGTTGGCGCCTTCGGTCCAGACCAGGTCGTACACGCTCTGCACGTCCTGCAGGTACATGGCCAGGCGTTCCAGGCCGTAGGTGATCTCGCCGGTGGTGGGCGTGCAGTCGAGCCCGCCCACCTGCTGAAAATAGGTGAACTGGGTCACTTCCATGCCGTTCAGCCAGACTTCCCAGCCCAGGCCCCAGGCGCCCAGCGTGGGATTCTCCCAGTCGTCCTCGACGAAGCGGATGTCATGCTGGGTGGGGTCGATGCCCAGCGCCTTCAGCGACCCGATGTACAGGTCCAGGATCTCGGGCGGCGCCGGCTTGAGCACCACCTGGTACTGGTAATAGTGCTGCAGGCGGTTCGGGTTCTCGCCGTAGCGGCCGTCCTTGGGGCGGCGCGAAGGCTGCACGTAGGCGGCGCGCCATGGCTCCGGGCCGATGGCGCGCAGGAAGGTGGCGGTGTGCGAGGTGCCGGCGCCGACTTCCATGTCTAGGGGCTGCAGCAGGGCGCAGCCCTGCTTGTCCCAGTATTCCTGGAGCGTGAGGATGATTTGCTGAAAGGTGAGCATAGGTTCTTGGAGAGCGGCGCGTCGGGCTGGCCCCGGCGCACGCGCGCCCTGGCCAGCCGGCTGGGAAACCGGGCATTTTAACTGCCCCGGGGGCCGGACGGGCGCCGGGCCACGGCGCCGGGCCGGTCACCGGATGCCGGGGTGGCCGGGGGCGCGGTAGGTGGGCCGGGCTCCCGCAGCGGCCGGATCAAGCCACGCCTGCAAGGCGCCGGCCAGCATGCCGGGCGCTTCCAGCGGCACGAAGTGTCCCACGTCCGGCAGGGCGATCCAGCGGGAGCCCGGGATGCCCTGCGCCATCTCGCGCTGGCGGTCGGCCGGGTTGAGCACGTCGTGCTCGCCGCTGACGATCAGCGTCGGCACGTCGATGGCAGGCAGCCGCGGCAGGCTGTCGGGGCGCGACAGGGCGATGTCCACCTGCCGGCGGAACGTCTCGAGGCCCACGCGCTCGGCCATGGCGGCGATGCCGGCCTGGAGGCTGGCGTCGTGCAGCCGTCCGGGCGCCACGTAGCTGGGCCAGAGCGCGCGCCGCACGTAGGCGCCGACCCCTACGCGCGCCGCGTCGGCCACGGCCTGGCGGCGTGCCTGCGCATTGGCCGGTGCATCGGCACGCGCGTTGGTGGCGATGAGCGACAGCGCGGCCACGCGGCCGGGCGCCCGCGCCTGCAACGCCAGCGCGACGAATCCGCCCAGCGAGAATCCCGCCACCGCGAAGCGCGGGGGCAGCGTGCGCAGCAGGTCCTGCGCGGCGGCCTGGGCCGAGGCATGCGGCGAATAGTCGGCCACGCAGGCCCGCGCGGCCAGCCGCGGCGCGGCCTGCAGCATCGGCTGCCACAGCGCCTCGTCGCACAGCGTGCCGCCCAGCAGGACGAGCGGAAGCGCGTCGTCCCGCATCACGTGCGCAGTTCGCCGACGCCGAGGGCGCTGGCGGGCAGCAGGTGGCGCGGCGCGATGTAGCCGTCGGGATCCAGCGCGCGGTCGTGGCGGGCGGCCTCCTCCAGCACCTCGGCGGGCCACTCGATGCGCTTGCGCTGGTCGCCCGCGCAGAGCGCCGCCAGCACGGCCGTCCGGTCGCCGGCCTGGCGCAATTCCCGCCACGTGCCGGCGGGCACGGAATACACCGCCTGTTCCTCCAGCCGCACGCTCACTTCCTGGCCCGGGCGGTTCAACACCAGGTCCACCGCGCCTTCCATCACGATCAGCACCTGCTTCTCGCGCAGCCGGAACCGCCGCGTCGTTGCTCCCGGCGCCAGCCGCAGCCAGTCCAGCGAGAAGCCGTGCGGATTGCCGATCGGGGCGCGCTGGCTGCGATCCTCGCTCATGCCGTGGCCGATGACGGGCGCCAGGTCGCAGCCCCCGCCCGCGGCATTGCCCAGCCAGGCATGGGACGACCAGGCGCGCTCGCCCGCCGGCACGTGCCGCTGCCGCATCTGCTCGGGCGTATAGCGCGGCAGGCTGGCCATGTCCTCGCCGGACAGCGGCTGGATCAGCTCGGCGGCCGGCGGCTTGCCCGGCGCCCCTTCCAGCAGGGTGTTGTCGGCGCCCAGGAACAGGCCATGCCCGGCCGCGGCGGACAGGATGTCCGGATGCCAGATGATGCCGCCCGTGTCGTCGCCGCCCAGGGCGGTGAAGATCCAGCCGGTGTCGTCGCCGATGTTGGAGAAGCCGCGGAAGATCCAGGTCGGGATGCTGAGCACGTCGCCCGGTCCGCCTTCGATCTCGCCGGCGCCCGGCCCCGACCCCCAGCGGAATTTCCAGCGGCCGGAATAGACCAGGAAGACCTCGGCGCTGAAGTGCAGGTGCAGGTTGTTGGTGACGCCGGCGGGCATGGCCGCGGCGCCGACGCTGAAGCCATGCGGCTCGGTCAGGTTCACCACCTGCCCTTCGGACTGCGTCACGCCGGCGCCGATGATGGAGTAATTCTCCTTCTGGTCGGAGCCCGGCAGCTTGCAGTCGATGAAAGCCAGCGTGCACGCCACCATGGCTTCGCGCGGTATCGCGCGGGCCTGCGCCGCGGCGCGGTCAAGAACGATCTCACTCATTGCTGTGCCTACTCAAGGAATGGCGCATACAGGCGCCGTGTTGATCGATTTGTGAAGGACTGCATTCGAATGCAAAATAGGCGTGACCATTGCCGCCAGCCTTGCCGCCGTCATGCCGCCTGCCGAGAATTCCCGCCGTGCCCGCGCCACTTCCTATGACGTCGCCATCGCGGCGGGCGTGGCGCAATCCACCGTGTCGCGCTGTTTCCAGGCGGACAGCAACATCTCGGCCGAAACCCGGCAGCATGTGCTGGAGACGGCCGCGCGGCTGGGCTATACGCCCAATGCCCTGGCGCGGTCGCTCATCACGCGGCGTTCCCATGCGGTGGGCGTGCTGATCACCCGCTACACCCTGCGCAATGCGCCCGCGCTGCTCTACACGCTGAACGACGCCCTGGCGCGCGCCAGGCAGCACATCATCCTGCTGGCCGCGGACGACGACGACTCGGTCAAGCCGGTGCTCGACGGCGTGATCGGCTATCCGCTGGACGGCCTGATCGCCTGCGCCGCCATGGACGCGGCCGACGTGCGCCGGTTCACCGACCGGGGCGTGGCGCTGGTGTTCTTCAACCGCAGATCCAGCGGCGTCGCGGTCGACGGCATATCGACCGACCACGCCGCGGGCGCCGGCGCGCTGGCCCGCGGCATGCTGGCCGCGGGCAGGCGCCGCTTCCTGTGCCTGGGCGGCCCCGCCCATGCGCCGGTGAGCCATGAGCGGATCGACGGCTTCCAGGCGGTCCTGCGCCAGGCCGGCCTGCCGGCCGCGCCCGTCCTGGACGGCGGGTTCTCGTACCCCCAGGCGCATGCGGCCTTCCTGCAGGCTGCGGCCGGGGGCGCCGCGCCCGATGCGGTGTTCTGCGCCAACGACCAGATGGCGATGGCCGTGATCGATGCCTGCCGCTACCGGCTGGGCTGGGACGTGCCCGGGCGGCTGATGGTGGCCGGTTTCGACGACGTTCCCGAAGCGGCGCGCGACCCCTATGCGCTGACGACCGTGCGCCCGCCCATCGACGAGATGGCCCGGCAGGCGGTGGCCATGCTGCAGCAGCGCCTGCGCCAGCCTGCGCGTCCAGCCAGGGTAAAACGGCTGGCCGGAGAGCTCATCGTGCGCGGCTCGGCCGTATGGCCGGCGTGACGGCGTCGCCATCGTCCGCGTCCTAGGCTGGCAGCCGCGCTTCCGTGGCGGCATCGAACAGGTGGCAATGCTCGCGCGGCAGGCGCAGCCCCACCCGCTGGCCGATGTCGTAGCGCAGGTGGCGGTCGCCGCGCACGCAGAGGCGCACGGCGCCCACGTCCAGCGTGACCAGCACGGCCTCGCCGGTCAGCTCGAACATGTAGACGGTGCCGTCGAGATCGCCTTCGCCCGCCGGGGCCAGCACCACGTCCTCCGGGCGGATGCCGAGCACCAGCTGGCGATCGGCGGGGCCGGGGATTCCGCTCAGCCGGCTGCCTTCCACCTCGAGCATGCCGCCGGCCATGCGGGCCGGCATCAGGTTCATGGGCGGCGATCCGACGAAACCCGCCACGAACAGATTGGCGGGCCGGTTGTAGACGTCGCCGGGCGTGCCCACCTGCTGGATGAGCCCGCCGCGCATCACCACCACGCGGTCGGCCAGGGTCATGGCCTCGATCTGGTCGTGCGTGACGTAGATGGTGGTCACGCCCAGTTCGCATTGCAGTCGACGGATCTCCGCCCGCATCGACACGCGCAGCTTCGCATCCAGGTTGGACAGCGGCTCGTCCATCAGGAACACCTGGGGCCGGCGGACGATGGCGCGGGCCAGCGCCACGCGCTGCCGCTGTCCGCCCGAGAGATCGCGCGGCCGGCGGTCGAGCAGGTGCGCCAGTTCCACCTTCTCCGCCACCTCGCGCGCCCGGCGGGCCCGTTCGGCGCGCCCCATGCCGCGCACTTTCAGCGGATACGCGATGTTCTCGCCCACGGTCAGGTGCGGGTACAGCCCATAGTTCTGGAACACCATGGCGACGTCGCGGTCCTTGGGCAGGGCCTCGGTCACGTTGCGCCCGCCGATCCAGATCTCGCCCGACGAGGGCTCCTCCAGGCCCGCCACCATGCGCATGGTGGTCGTCTTGCCGCAGCCCGACGGCCCCAGGAAGACCACGAACTCGCCGTCCTCGATCTCGAGCGATTGGCGGGCCACGCCCACCACGCCGCCCCAGCGCTTTTCCACATCGATCAGTTTCACGGAAGCCATCTGTATCCTCAGCGTATGGCGCCTGCAACCAGGCCCTTGACGAAGTAGCGCTGCACGAAGCGCGAAATCAGCAGCATCGGGGCGATGATGAACAGCCCCATGCTGGCCATGATGTCCCAGGCGTCGCCCTGTTCGGTGCGCGCGCTCATCAGCGCCACCGGCAGGGTGACGGCGTGGTCGCGGGTGAGCACGAGCGCGTAGAAGAACTCGTTCCACGACACCACGAAAGAGAAGATCGCCGCCGTGGCGATGCCCGGCAGCGCCACCGGCACCACCACGTCCCACATGGCGCGCAGCCGCGACGCCCCGTCGATCTGCGCCGCTTCCTCCATGTCGGGAGGCAGGGCGTCGAAGAAGGCCTTGATCATCCAGGTGGCGTAGGGCACGACGAAGGAAAGATTGGCCACCATCAGGGCCCACGGCGTGTCCAGCATCTGCAGGTTGCGGAACACCACGAACAGCGGGATGACGATGATGACCGGCGGCAGGAACTGCGTGGCCAGCAGCAGCAGCGGCCCCAGCTGGCCGCCGGGGAAGCGGAAGCGCGAGAACGCGTAGGCGGCCAGCGTGGAGATCGGGATGGCCATCGCCAGCGTGCCGGCCGTGACCAGCACGCTGTTTGCCAGGCGCTCGCCCAGCAGGTAGGGCGAACCGAAGGCGCTGAAGAAGTTGTCCAGCGTGGGCCGGAACAGCAGCGCCAGGCTGTAGACGTCGAGCCGGGGCTTGAAGGCCGTGGCCACGATCCAGACGACCGGCGCGAACCAGATTCCGGCGACCAGCCAGATGGCCAGCCGGCGCAGGCCGCCGCGCCGGCGGACGGGCCGCGCGGCGGCGCGGGCTTGAAGCGTTGCGGTGTGTGTCGTCACGATGTGCGCCCCATCACGAAACGGGAATAGACCAGCGCCAGCGCCATCATCACCACGGCCAGCAGCCAGGCCATGGCCGAGGCGTAGCCGATGTCGTAGAAGCGGAATGCGGTGCTGTAGACCATGTGCGGCAAGGTGTCGGTGGCCGCCCCCGGCCCGCCCGCCGTCATGGTCACGACCTGGTCCAGCATCTTCAGCGAGAAGATGGTCTTGAGCAGGATCGCGATGGTGAGCACCGGCTTGAGCTGGGGCAGCACGATCTCGAAGAAGATGCGCCCGCGTCCGGCGCCGTCCACCTGGGCCGCATCGAGCGTGTCCTGCGGCAATGCCGCCAGCGCGCCGATGAAGGTCAGCATGAAATAGGGCGCCCAGTGCCACACATCCACGACCACCAGCGCGGCCATCGCCAGCACGGGGTCCGCCAGCACGGGGGCGCCGCGCCATCCCGGCACCAGCGCCTCGAGCAGGGCGTCGACCACGCCGAATTCCGGATTCAGCATGAAGCGCCAGGAAATCCCCACCAGCGCGGGAGACATGGCGAACGGAATCACCAGCAGCGTGCGGGCGTTCACCTGCAGGCGCCCGTCGCCGGCCAGCAGCAGGGCCAGGCCCAGGGCGATCACCATGGTGAGCGCCACCGAGGGCACGGTGAACACCAGCGTCACCCAGGCGCTGTGCAGGAACTCCGGATCGTGGCGGAGCAGGTCGATATAGTTGAGCAGGCCCACATAGCCTTCCGGCTCGCCCGCGCGCGCCATGTTCCAGTCATGCAGCGAGTAGTACAGCGACTGGCACAAGGGATAGAGCAGCGTCGCGGCGCACACCAGCAGCGCCGGCGCCAGCATGGCGTATTTCAGGTAGCGGTCTTTCATCGTTCGCCCCGGCGGCTAGCTGCGGGACCGGCCGCCTGCGCGGCGCACGATCCGCGCCGTCTGGGCCGCGGCGTCGTCCAGCGCGTCCTTGACGGGCTTGCCGCTGGAGACGATCTCCGAGATGGCGCTCTCCAGCGCGGTGGCCACCTGCGGCCACACCACCAGTTGCGGGACCGTGCGGGCCTGCTGCAGGCTTTGCAGCGCGGCGCGGTGCAGGCCGTGGTTCACCGTGTTGACCTGCTCGTCCAGGTAGGTGGCGGTATGGGTGGCCACGATGTCGGCGGTCTGCGGATCGCTCTTGTCGCAGACGATCTCCTTCTCGAGCGCCGGATCCGATACCCACTTCAGGAACTCCCACGCGGCTTCCTGGTGGCGCGACTGGCGCGCGATGCCGAAGGGCATGACGATCGCCACCGTGGGGGAATCCTCCCGGCCCACGCGCAGCATCGGGGCGAAGCCCACCTGCCCGGGCTTCAGGCGGGAACGGTCGCCGGTGAGCACGGAGTAGGTCCACCACCAGACCATCATCGTGGCCGCGTTGCCCTGCGCCATCGCGTTCACCATGTCGTACTCGTTGAACTGGCTGGACCCCGGATTGGCCACCTTGTGACGGAGCAGCACATCCACATAGGCCTGGGTGGCGGCCACGCCGGCGTCATTGTTGAAGAGCGGGCGGCCATCGGCACCCAGCACGTCGGAGCCGTGCCCCCACAGGCAGTTGAACCACACCCACAGGTTCTGGAAGCCGCTGCCCTTCACATAGTCCATGGCCACGCCGGGCACGCCGGTCTTGGCCTGGACGGCAGCCGCGGCCGTCAGCATCTCATCCCAGGTGGCCGGCGGCGCAGCGCCGGCCTGTTCATAGAGATCCTTGCGGTAGAACAGCAATTGCGGATGCGCGCGCACCGGCAGGCCGTAGGTGGCGCCGTTGAACTGGCAGGCCTTGCGATACACCTCCGGATAGCGCGAGAGGTCCACGCCGTCGGCCCCGAGCGGCGCATCGATGGGGCTCAGGTAGTTGGCCAGGGACGCCAGCCAGCTGTCCTGGTAGGCCACCAGGTCGTAGGCCGATCCGCCGCCCACGGCCTCGGTGGTGAGCTTTTCCAGCAATTGCCCATAGGGCACGTACTGGTAGGCGACCTCGATGCCCGTGGCTTCCGTGAACGCGCCCAGGCGCTTCTCCTGGGCGCGGAACTGGGAAGAGGGCGGCAGCATGAGGGCGAGCTTCGTCCCGGCGTACGGCTTGCCCGGCTTCAGGCCCTGTGCTGCGCCGGCCCGGCTCCAGCCGGACAGCACGCTCAAGCCGGCACATGCGCCGGCGCCTTGCAGGAATTGCCTTCTTTTCATCGTCGTCTCCTCGTGGAAGCCCCGTCATGGCGGAGGCTGTCCCTTTGTGCATTCGAATGCATTGATGCATGTTAACGAACATCGCCGCCTTCGGGGGGCGGGTCGGCCCGTTGCCGGATCGGGGTTTTCCCTGGTTCCGGCCGCGGCCTCGTCAGTAGCGCAGCGACGTGTCCCGGCCTGCCGACGCCGCCTGAGCCAGGGCCCGGGTGATGATGCTGGTCGACACATTGGCGAAGTAGCGTGCGCCCAGGGCGGCGTACTTCTCCTCGTCGGCCGGCGTCAGGGCCACGATGCCGGGGCATTTGCCGGCCGCGGCGATGGCCTTCAGGCCTTCCCCGATGGCCTGCTGCACTGGCGCCGCGTTCCAGTCGCTGCCATGTCCCATGGCATGCGCCAGGTCGTTGGGGCCGATGAACACCGCGTCGACCCCGTCCACCGCGGCGATCTCCGCCGCCGCGGCGATCGCTTCGGGGGTCTCGATCATCGCGATCAAGGCGATGCCGTCGTTGCTGCGCTGGGTATGCCCCGCGCCGCCGAAGGCGCCGTAGCCGGCCGCGCGCGTGCTGAACGCGCTGCCGCGCCGGCCCAGCGGCGGATAGCGGACCATGTCGGCCAGCTGGCGTGCCTGCGCGGCGTTCTGCACCATGGGCACCTGCACCGCGCCGGCGCCCATGTCGAGGATGCGGGGCAGGTCGTGCTCGAAGCAGCGCACCACGGGCGCGATGCCGGCCGCACGGGCGGCACGCAGCATGTGCTCGGTCATGCCCAGGTCGGCGCTGCCGTGCTCGTTGTCGAGAATGATGAAGTCGAAGCCGGCGTAGGCGCACATCTCGACGATGGCCGGGCTGGGCAGGCCGTTGAACAGGCCGCGCAACGGCCTGCCGCTGCGCAGCATGGCGGGCAGGCGGCCGTCCAGGGGATAGCGGGGTTCGGTCATTCTGTGTCTCCGGGTGGGGAAGCAGGGTGGCTCAGTCGGCCTGGATGCCGGCGTCCTGGATCACCTTGCTCCATTTGTCGATCTCATTGCGCTGGAACTGCGCGAACTCGGCCGGGCCCCGGCCGTCGGGCGCGACGCCCAGCGTGAGCAGTCTGGCGCGCACTTCCGGCGTGTCCACGGCGGCCGCGATCTCGCGCGCCAGGCGCTCCACCACCGGGGCGGGCGTGCCCGCGGGCGCAAAGATGCCCTGCCACGACTGCATCTCGAATCCCGGCAGGCCCAGCTCGGCCAGCGGCCTGGCCTGCGGGAGGTCGGGCAGCACCGATGGCGCCGTCACGCCCAGCACCTTCACGCGCCCGGCGTCGATCATCGGCCGGGCCGCGGCCACGGTCTCGAACACCATGTCGATCTGTCCGCCGATCAGGTCGACCATGGCCTGCGAGCCGCCCTTGTAGACGATCTGGCGCAGGCGGGTGCCGGAGATGGACTGGAACAGCTGGCCCGCCAGGTGCTGCGAGGTGCCCGCCCCCGCCGTGCCGTAGGTGAGCCCGTCGGGCTGGGAGCGGGCCGCATCGATCACCTGCTGCACCGTGTCGTAAGGGCTGTCGGCCCGCACCACCAGCGCGTTGCTCACCATGCCGACCAGCGCGACCGGCGTGAAGTCCTTGACCGGGTCGTAGCTGAGCGACTTGATGAAGAAGGGGTTGACGGCGTGGGTGGTGATGGTGCCGCCCATGATGGTGTAGCCGTCCGGCTCGGCGCGGGCGGCCTGCTGCGTGCCGAGGATGCCCGACACGCCGGGCTTGTTCTCGATCACGACGGACTGGCCCAGGCGGGCGCTCAGCTGCTCGGCCATCAGCCGGGCCACGCCGTCGGACACGCCGCCGGGCGAGAAGGGCACGATATAGCGGACGGACTTGGCCGGCCAGGCCGCCTTGTCTTCCTGGGCGTGGGCGGCGGTGGCCGTGAACCCCAATGCCAGGGCGGCGATCAGGGTGCTGACAAAGGTGCTGCGCATGCGGTTGTCTCCTGCGATGAAGTTGTTGGCCGGGTCCGCACCCGGTTCATGGTGTGAAAGGGATCAGGATGCCGCCCTCACGGTGGATCGTTCGACGAGGTCGCAAGGCACGACGATGTCGCGCGGGCGCAGTTCGGCCTGCATCTGTTCGCGCAGCAGGTCCACCGTGGCGTCCACCATCGGCTCGACCCGCTGGCGCACCGTGGTGAGCCGATAGGCGCCCCAGGCGGCCTGGGGCACGTCGTCGAAACCCACGACCGCCACGTCCTCGGGAACGCGCAGCCCCAGTTCCTGGCGCAGCACGTCCAGCGCCGCGATCGCCATGTGGTCGTTGCCCGCGAACAGCGCATCGGGCGGCTCGCCGGCAAAGAGGCGACGCACCGCCGATTGCGCGCGGTCGAAGTCGTAGTGCCCCACGTCGCGGCAATGCACGTCGTGTCCCAGCCGGCGCAGTTCGTCGCGGTAGCCGCGTTCGCGCTCGATGCTGGTGGAGGAGTCCTCCAGGCCGGCCAGGTAGCCGAAGCGCCGGTAGCCGCGCTCGACCAGCAGCCGCGCCACCAGCCGCCCGCCCTGGTGGTTGTCCGACGTGACCGAGCTGCTGGCGTGTCGCGCCAGGCCGCCCAGGATGGACACGCGGTTGAACTGCACCACCGGCACGCCCACCTCGGCACAGCTGCGCGCGATGTTCTGCGACAGCATGGCCGAGGCCATGACGATGCCGTCCACCTGGTATTGCAGGATTTCCGCCAGCACGCCGTCGGCCGACTCGTCGAGCTCGGCGATGAACATCAGCACGTGGTAGCCCTCTTTCTGGAGCTTCTGCGAGAGCTTCTCGATGACCAGCGGATAGAACTGGTTCTCCAGGTAGCTCATCACCAGCGCCACGATCCGGCTGCGCCGGGTGATCAGGCTGCGGGCAAGCGCGTTGGGGCGGTAGCCCAGCTTCTGGGCGGCGGCCAGCACCTTGCGGCGCGTCTCCTCCGATACGCTGGCGCCCGGGGTGAACGTACGGCTGACCGCCGACTGCGAGACCTGCGCGAGGTCCGCCACGTCCTGGGCGCGCGGCGAGGTCTTCACGCGGCCGTCCATCCTGCGTCCAGCATCAGCGCGCTGCCCGTCATCAGGCTGGAGGCGTCGCTGGCCAGGAAGACGATGGCGCCCATCACTTCCTCGAGTCGGCCGACGCGCCCCAGCGCATTGCGGGCGCAGACCCAGTCGCGAAAGCCGGGCTGCGCCAGCATGCCTTCGGTGAGGGGGGTCTCGATGAAGGTCGGGCATACGGTGTTGACGCGGATGCCGGCGGCGCCGAGCTCCCACGCCAGCGCCCGGGTCATGCCCTCGAGCGCATGCTTGCTGGCGCAGTACAGGGTGCGCCGGGGGCTGCCCACGTGCCCCATCTGCGAGGACACGTTGATGATGGAGCCGGGCCGGCCCGCCTGCAGCAGGCGGCGGGCCACGGCCCGGCTGGCATAGAACGCCGCCTTCACGTTGAGGTCCAGCACGGCGTCGATGTCCTCGTCGGGCAGCTCCACCAGCGGCTTGGGCCGGTTCATGCCGGCGTTGTTCACCAGAATGTCGTAAGGTTCGCCCGCGTCCACAGCCCTGTCCACCGCGGCAGCGTCCGTCACGTCCAGCACCAGCGCCGCGCAGCCTATGCCTTCGGCGCGCAGGGCTTCGCAGACCTCCTCGAGCGCCGGGCCGCGCCTGGCCGCCACGGTGACGTGCGCGCCGGCGCGGCCCAGCGCGGCAGCGGCCGCCAGCCCTATGCCGCCGCTGCCGCCCGTCACGAGGGCGCGGCGTCCGTCCACGCGGAAGTCCGGTCCGTGGGGCAGCGCGATCATGCCTGCGCCTCGACGGGCTGGTACCACGGCAGGTCGGGCCGGTTGCCGTAGCGGCGCACGCGGATGTTGGCCTGCTCGCCATGGCCGGCGAAGTTCTCCATGTGGCACAGGCGCGAGCAGTACTCGCCCATCGTGGCGCTGGCGGCGTCGGTCAGCACGCGCTGGTAGGTGCAGGTCTTGAGGAACTTGCCCACCCACAGGCCGCCGGTGTAGCGGGCATTGCGGTTGGTAGGCAGCGTGTGGTTGGTGCCGATCACCTTGTCGCCGAAGCTCACGTTGGTGCGCGGGCCCAGGAACAGCGCGCCATAGTTGGTCATGTTGTTCAGGAAGTAGTCCGGGTCGCGGGTCATGACCTGCACGTGTTCGGACGCCAGCTCGTCTGCCACCTGCAGCATTTCCTCGTAGGTGTCGCAGACGATCACCTCGCCGCATTCCGCCCAGCTCTGGGCCGCAATGCCCGCGGTGGGCAGGATGGCCAGCTGGCGCTCGACTTCGGCCATGGTGTCCCTGGCCAGCTGCTCGCTGTTGGTCAGCAGCACCGCGGGCGAGGTGGGCCCATGCTCGGCCTGGCCGAGGAGGTCGACCGCGCAGAGCTCGCCGTCGACGCTGTCGTCGGCGATCACCAGGGTTTCCGTGGGGCCGGCGAACAGGTCGATGCCGACGCGGCCGTAAAGCTGCCGCTTGGCCTCGGCCACGTACATGTTGCCGGGACCGACCAGCATGTCGACCGGCGCCACGCTGGCCGTGCCCACCGCCATCGCCACCACGGCCTGCACGCCGCCCAGCACCAGGATCTCGTCGGCGCCCGCCATGTCCATGGCCGTCACGATGGCCGGATGCGGCTTGCCCTGGTAGGGCGGGGCCGTCGACACGATGCGCTTCACGCCGGCCACCTTGGCGGTCAGCACGCTCATGTGCGCAGAGGCGAGCAGGGGATACTTGCCGCCCGGGATGTAGCAGCCCACCGCGTTCACCGGTACGTGCTTGTGGCCCAGCACCACGCCGGGGTAGGTCTCGACCTCGACCTCGCGCATGGAATCGCGCTGGATCTGCGCGAAGTTGCGCACCTGGGCCTGGGCGAAGGCGATGTCCTCGATCTCGCGCGCCGACAGCTGCTTGCGCGCAGCCTCGATCTCCGCGCGCGACAGCCGGAAATCCGCCGGGTCCCAGTTGTCGAACTTGCGGCTGTAGTCCCGCACGGCTTCGTCGCCGCGGGTTTCGATGTCGCGGATGATGCCTTCGACGGTGGCCCGCACCTTGGCGTCGTCATCGGTCTTCACGGCGGCGGTACGGCCGCGCTTCAAATAACGGATCATGGTCTGCTTGCCCTGCAAAGTGGTTGGGTAGAGAAAGTGTGCGAACTTTTGAGCCTTTGCATACGTATGCAAATAGGGGGAAACCCGTAGCCGACGGTGGGCGTGCCGGCCCGCCCCGCGGAGCGATGGCCGTATGATCCGGTATCCTCCAGTCTTATATAAAACCTACGAGGCCAGGCCTCGCTCCCCAGGAGACCCGCATGTCCGATCTGATCAAGGTGGAAATCGTCGACGGCATCCAGGTGATCACCATCAACCGCCCGGAAGCCAAGAACGCCATCAATCTGGAAACCGCGCAGGCCATGGCCGAGGCGCTGGAGCAGCTCGACGCGCGCGACGACGTACGCATCGGCATCCTGACTGGCGCGGGTGGCACGTTTTCCTCGGGCATGGACGTCAAGGCCTTTGCCCAGAGCGGCCAGCGCCCGCTGGTCCCCGGCCGGGGCAGGGAAACCTATTATTTTAACCGGGGCATGGGAGAATTGTTTGCGGCGGCTGGGCTGGGGGATCATGCTCAGCGTTAATGCCGGTGGCGTGCCGTTTATCTCCGCATGCGGAACAGTCAGGAGAACACCATGATGGTGGCCCCAGGCTGACGCGACATTCAAGGCATCCATAGGGCAATGGAAGCCAGAGAATGAATGCGAGGAAGTTGGCGGGTTTTCTATCGTAGGCGGGTGGCGATGCGCCGGTGTTGTATGAGCCGCGCGAAGCAGCGCTCGACGCCGCCTGTGCATGCGCCCGGACAATGCTGCTATCGATCATCGGGTACTCGTTTTCTCGGTCCTGAGTGAGCGCGTCTATCTCCGCGCATGCGGAGCAACCCGGTCGGCCTCGGCCCGATTTGCCGCCGCTTCGGGTCTATCTCCGCGCATGCGGAGCAACCTGTCGGAGGCCCAGGCGTTGCGCTTGTCGGTGGGGTCTATCTCCGCGCATGCGGAGCAACCATATTCAGCGCCCCCGTCCCATGAGCCAGCACGGGTCTATCTCCGCGCATGCGGAGCAACCGACCCCGCGGCCGACTGGGGCGACATTCCGCAGGGTCTATCTCCGCGCATGCGGAGCAACCATGACCAACACACCCCCGATGGCTGGAAGCTGGGGTCTATCTCCGCGCATGCGGAGCAACCCGCACGACCCGCGACAGCGAAGTGGCTGAGCTGGGTCTATCTCCGCGCATGCGGAGCAACCCAGGTGATGCGTCTGAGCCGGGATGGTGAGACGGGTCTATCTCCGCGCATGCGGAGCAACCGCAGGAGAAAAACGCCAGGAAGGACCCAGCGCGGGTCTATCTCCGCGCATGCGGAGCAACCTTCTTCCTCAACACCATGGCGGGCCAAGTCCGGGGTCTATCTCCGCGCATGCGGAGCAACCGCGTCGCAACCGTAAGAAGACCTGATCGGCTTGGGTCTATCTCCGCGCATGCGGAGCAACCGCCAGGGACCGGCATGCGGCCCGCTGCTGCCCGGGTCTATCTCCGCGCATGCGGAGCAACCTTCTGCGACGTGAACAGCCAATGATTCCAATGGGGGTCTATCTCCGCGCATGCGGAGCAACCTGGAATACCGGACAACTGGATGAGCGGGCGGCGGGTCTATCTCCGCGCATGCGGAGCAACCGGCCCGAGCCCGTACCGGCACAATGGCTTTCCGGGTCTATCTCCGCGCATGCGGAGCAACCTGAAGCCAGCGGGGCGTATCCTTCACTTCCGGGGGTCTATCTCCGCGCATGCGGAGCAACCCCGACGACCCCGGACCCTGCACCACCAGGTCGGGGTCTATCTCCGCGCATGCGGAGCAACCGCCCAGTAGGCGTTCGGTGCTGTTCGGTAGACGGGTCTATCTCCGCGCATGCGGAGCAACCCCAAGGTCACGTGGTTCGACCATGAGGGTGACGGGTCTATCTCCGCGCATGCGGAGCAACCTCAAGCATGCCCGCGAGGCAGGTAAATTGCGGGGGTCTATCTCCGCGCATGCGGAGCAACCAGGATGGCAACCCGTTCATCCGCATCGACGGCGGGTCTATCTCCGCGCATGCGGAGCAACCCGGTACTTGCCAGTGAACTTGATGATGCCCAGGGGTCTATCTCCGCGCATGCGGAGCAACCAAGGCCCGTGCTTCTCGCAGGATCCCGCCTCAGGGTCTATCTCCGCGCATGCGGAGCAACCTATTTCCAGTGCGTTGTGACGTTCACGCCGACGGGTCTATCTCCGCGCATGCGGAGCAACCGTAGTCAAGCCGTCCAAGCTGGATAGCCCCGAGGGTCTATCTCCGCGCATGCGGAGCAACCCTGAGCAAGTCGCTCATGTAATCTTGGATCAGGGGTCTATCTCCGCGCATGCGGAGCAACCGATCAGAGCGGTGACATTCAGTATTTGGGCGAGGGTCTATCTCCGCGCATGCGGAGCAACCGCGCTGCGTCAGACGCCCCGCAAGACCGTCGAGGGTCTATCTCCGCGCATGCGGAGCAACCGCTCTGATTTCCGCACGCTCAGCGGAGGTAAGGGGTCTATCTCCGCGCATGCGGAGCAACCGGAATTCGGCAAGGGTCATGATTGCTATCTCCGGGTCTATCTCCGCGCATGCGGAGCAACCCTCCTGATCGGTGGGCAGCAGTCCCATTTCCTGGGTCTATCTCCGCGCATGCGGAGCAACCCCAGCAGCCTGGTGCCAGCCGGCCAGGACCGGGGGTCTATCTCCGCGCATGCGGAGCAACCTGGTGCCGCTGGTGGACAGCTTCGGCAGGCGGGGGGCTATCTCCGCGCATGCGGAGCAACCACTTTCCTCATTGTCAAACAACGGGCGGCTTCGGGTCTATCTCCGCGCATGCGGAGCAACCGTCCTGAACCAGGTGGCTGCGCATCGTGATGTGGGTCTATCTCCGCGCATGCGGAGCAACCGGGCCATCAACGACAACGGGGGCGCTGCAGACGGGTCTATCTCCGCGCATGCGGAGCAACCTTCCAGGCGCGTCCACGGTATTTCAGGCGGTCGGGTCTATCTCCGCGCATGCGGAGCAACCCACGCGCCACGGCCGCCGTGACGCCCCACATGGGGTCTATCTCCGCGCATGCGGAGCAACCGATCCGGTGATGGGGGCCACCCCAACAAGCTGGGGTCTATCTCCGCGCATGCGGAGCAACCGCCGACTGGGGGATGGGTGCGCCGGCCGCCGCGGGTCTATCTCCGCGCATGCGGAGCAACCGGGTACAGCGGACCCTCGACGGACGGTTGCCAGGGTCTATCTCCGCGCATGCGGAGCAACCTTCGCCGGCCTGGCTGCGGCTCGCGGGGTTGCGGGTCTATCTCCGCGCATGCGGAGCAACCTCCTGCGTGCGCGAGCGCGTGGACCAGGACAGGGGTCTATCTCCGCGCATGCGGAGCAACCTCGTCATTGCACCAGCGCCGCAGATATTCGAAGGGTCTATCTCCGCGCATGCGGAGCAACCCGGGCAGAGCTGGTGGACGGCACCAGCAAGACGGGTCTATCTCCGCGCATGCGGAGCAACCTGGCCAAGGTGATCGAGCGGCACGGCCACACCGGGTCTATCTCCGCGCATGCGGAGCAACCGCGGATGGTCATTTCGCCAGGCCAGCCGGCCAGGGTCTATCTCCGCGCATGCGGAGCAACCGCGACGCGCCGAAGTCCCGCAATGGCTGGTACGGGTCTATCTCCGCGCATGCGGAGCAACCCCATATGGAATGCTCCGCTTGAAATCGCCAACGGGTCTATCTCCGCGCATGCGGAGCAACCGCCGGGTTCAGGCTGATACCGATGGCCGCCACGGGTCTATCTCCGCGCATGCGGAGCAACCAGCATCTGGCGCACCTTTAATTTGGTGACCAAGGGTCTATCTCCGCGCATGCGGAGCAACCAGGCAGATGGCCGATAGGATGGTGGCCACGTCGGGTCTATCTCCGCGCATGCGGAGCAACCGGGCGTGCTCATGATCGGCCGCGCTCCTCGAAGGGTCTATCTCCGCGCATGCGGAGCAACCCATGGCTTGTGTTTTATCTATAGCAAAGCTATAGGGTCTATCTCCGCGCATGCGGAGCAACCTTGGTGATGCCGCGGTCCACGGCCCACTGGTGGGGTCTATCTCCGCGCATGCGGAGCAACCCCAGACGCTGCGGCGGTTGCGGCCCGTTTTGAGGGTCTATCTCCGCGCATGCGGAGCAACCGCTGAACACCGCCGTGTTGATGTCCTGCACCAGGGTCTATCTCCGCGCATGCGGAGCAACCGATGCTATGGTCGCCCCGTTATTCATTGGTACGGTCTATCTCCGCGCATGCGGAGCAACCATCGGGAAACGGTGCGAGCTTGGCCAAGATAGGGGTCTATCTCCGCGCATGCGGAGCAACCGAGCCCGGCCAGTGCAACGACATTGACGATCAGGGTCTATCTCCGCGCATGCGGAGCAACCGCCGAAGGCACCAGCCAGCGGCGCGCCCGGCCGGGTCTATCTCCGCGCATGCGGAGCAACCTCCAGGACGCCGTTGGCAAACCGCACATTCCCGGGTCTATCTCCGCGCATGCGGAGCAACCCGCAGCGCCTCGAGGATAGCGGGAGCCGTCTTGGGTCTATCTCCGCGCATGCGGAGCAACCTGATCTGGTTGGCGATGGCGCAGGCCAGATGGGGGTCTATCTCCGCGCATGCGGAGCAACCGGGCTCGCGGAACTGGCGAGCAAATGGAACTCGGGTCTATCTCCGCGCATGCGGAGCAACCTCGGGCACGCTGCAATTCCTGCACGTCTCTGAGGGTCTATCTCCGCGCATGCGGAGCAACCGGCGGCGCGATTATCGCACCACCCTGGGCATAGGGTCTATCTCCGCGCATGCGGAGCAACCAGCGGCACCATTTCCTTGATGATGTCTGGCAGGGGTCTATCTCCGCGCATGCGGAGCAACCGAGGCAGGCTTGGCTGGCTTCTCGGGCCGGTCGGGTCTATCTCCGCGCATGCGGAGCAACCCACCTGGCCTTTCAGGGCAATGGCGCTGGTCAGGGTCTATCTCCGCGCATGCGGAGCAACCATGAACCCCATCTTGTTGGCGCCCACCCGCGCGGGTCTATCTCCGCGCATGCGGAGCAACCGGCGCCATCAACTACCTGGCCGGCGCCGTGGTGGGTCTATCTCCGCGCATGCGGAGCAACCCCCTACTCAGCTTCGGCGCCTGCCTGCTGTTGGGGTCTATCTCCGCGCATGCGGAGCAACCTTCTTCCCACACCGTCTGCGGGTCGCGGCCCTGGGTCTATCTCCGCGCATGCGGAGCAACCGTACGGCCCGGACGCCAATCTGACCATGAATGGGGTCTATCTCCGCGCATGCGGAGCAACCGTACCGGCCTGCCGGAGTCAGAACAAGCACCAGGGTCTATCTCCGCGCATGCGGAGCAACCGGCCTCTTTCCGATTGCGGAGCGGATTACCGGGGGTCTATCTCCGCGCATGCGGAGCAACCTACCACTGGCCGTCGCCGGCCTGGAAAACCGGGGGTCTATCTCCGCGCATGCGGAGCAACCATGCTCGGCAGCCATTCGAGCCGGCACCAGACGGGTCTATCTCCGCGCATGCGGAGCAACCGCGACGGTTTCTGCCATGGCTTACCTCTTTACGGGTCTATCTCCGCGCATGCGGAGCAACCGGAAATTGGCAGCGCACCGTTTCGCCGTGTCCGGGTCTATCTCCGCGCATGCGGAGCAACCTCTGCATTGTCGTGTGCTTACATTTCGGGGTGGGGTCTATCTCCGCGCATGCGGAGCAACCTTCGGCGCGGTAGCCGTTCACTGTGCCGCCGGGGGTCTATCTCCGCGCATGCGGAGCAACCCTCAGGGCTGGAACAGTGCCGAGAAGCACGAGGGGTCTATCTCCGCGCATGCGGAGCAACCCTGCGCTGTGTGTGTGAGCGCAGTGGCAAGCCGGGTCTATCTCCGCGCATGCGGAGCAACCGTCATGCACCAAGCCGGCGAGCCTGTTAACACGGGTCTATCTCCGCGCATGCGGAGCAACCGATGACAGATATCGCGGTGGAAGTGATCGCCGGGGTCTATCTCCGCGCATGCGGAGCAACCTCGCTGGACTTCTGCGAATACATGGTGGGCGAGGGTCTATCTCCGCGCATGCGGAGCAACCACGAAGACGGCGGCATCGCCAAGGTTCTGGAAGGGTCTATCTCCGCGCATGCGGAGCAACCTCTCCCATCCAAGTCTTTGATGGGAAAAGGAAAACTTAGATTCCTATCTTTCTTTCTTAGCTCGGCCTGTGACAGTGAAATTGTATCTGGGTGAAATTAACTATGAAAAAGAACATCCAATAGCTTTTATCCCAAGGAAACCGCCGTGTAGGTAAGGCCGATTAATCCGGGACCAAAGAGCGTCCGGATATTCTCAACTTCGGTGCTCGCCCGGCCGAAATATGCTGCAAGGAAGTAAGCGGCGTGGATTGGTCAACATGAGAGCTATCCATTCGGCTCATCTCCGCATATGCGAGATGACTTTTGCGGGTCGGTTCAACTAGCATTATTAGAGGTCCATCTCCGCGAATGCGGAGGATTCCCCGCATTCCGTCACTGAGGAAAGCAGGTTTCGCATTTCAACTAATTTTTAAAGATCACCTGATCACCCGGACTTTCGAGCGATCCACATCCCATCGACTTCAAGCAGTTTCTTGGGCGGCGTGCCAAGATGAGATAGGCCGACACCGCCCGTGGCGTTATTGTCCCGCCAGATCATGATCACGCTGCCTTGATCCAGCGCTTCGTGCCATTCCTGTAGGACCTTCCAGATTCGCTCGCGAACGCCTTTGCTCATATGGGGCGATACGTAAGTCGCCGGGGCGACCTCAAGCATGGTGGAGGAAAGAAAGCCCCGGAACCTGTCGGGCACATCACGAGTCACTATCACTACCAGTGGCATTTCCCACCTCGTCCATCCGAAGCACCTGCTTGACGCGATCTATCATCGAGGAAACGACGCTCTCTTTGCGGAATATGCGCGAGGCTTCGCGCCGGACCAGCCTGTCAATGGTATCGCTGCTTTTTTCTGCCTGCTTTACGCAGGAAAATGCGATGGAAAGCGTGATCTGGTCTCGGAACAGGTCTGCAATATCCAGAACGAAAGACTGACCGGAATCTTCGTGGATGAATCCCAGCTGTGGGATTGCGCCGACGGCTTGAACCGCTATGGCCGCGGCTCCCTGCACGGCCGTCGCCGCATGGTTAATCGCCTGATTGGGCAGGTCTTCCGAACCGGGGTTGTTTCGGTCGAATCGCCGCCCCTGCCAGTCCACCCCATACTTGTCGGCCATCAGCCGATAGATCGTCTTGACGCGGCTACCTTCGATGCCACGCAGCGTATCCAAGTCACGATGCGGCAGGATCTCTCCCAGGCGCAGCGCGTACATATGGCGCGCCACGCTGATGCGGCGCCGGGGATTGCCCCACAATTCAGCCTGGCGCCTTGCCACATCGCTTCTGTCCGGCATCAATGGCGGTGCTGTGTAGCAACGTACGCCATCCACGCCGACAGCTGCCAGCAGGGTGCCGTGGCGAGCCAGCAGCCGCAGCGCATCGTGCGTGACGCTGCTGCCCGGCCCCAATAGGACCATCGAGACCGTCTGGTGAGGAATCTGGTCCGTGCTCGGCGTCAGGCTGTTCTTGCCCTGCAGAAAATGCAGGCAGCCATCGATCACGCAAAGTTCGCCTCGGTCCAGCCAGATCAGTCCGTGGCGATCCGCATGGGGAATGCGGGCGCTCTCCAGTCCCAGGCGCCCCTTCAACATGCCGAGCGACCGGGCTGGGCGGGCTTCAGCAGAAGCATGCCGAAGCCAAAGGTGCGGTGCCTACCAATCCCGCGTATCACCTTTTGCGCAAACTGATCGCCATCCTGCACCGTCAGATGACCCATAAAAACGGCATCGGGACCATTGACTAGTTGCAAAGGTCGAGGGCTTTCGCCTTTCGCTGCATGACGACGCAACACGGCGGACAGCTTGAATTGTGTCATCGTTGCGTCGATGAGGCGCGCGGCGCCATCGAACTGGCGGCGAAGCCATTCCTGGTACGTCGCTGCGCGATCCACTGCAGCATCCGAGTGTTTTTCCAGTTCGGCCAGGAAAACATCTCGTTCGCCGCCCCGGACCGCGCGTTGGACCGGCCTCACCCTGACTTCGAAGCTCAATACTTGGCCCGTCCGCCAAGAGCTGGGAAAGGGCCTGATCAACAGGCCGGGACTTCTTGGCGTTGGCGTCAGTCCAAGCATGTCCGAAACTTCCGGGATGGCAAGGCTGGCGTTTTCCTGCAACGCCTGGGGCGAGTGCTGGGTATATGCCAATAGCCCGTGAGGCGAACGGTAGCTGTATGGCTTGGGTGCCAGGTTGCCGAATGCTTCGCTCAAGGCACCATGAAATGCGTAGCCCAGGTCGCCACCACCGCGCGAGGCAAGTAGGCCGCGACGTTCCGCCCACGGAAGCAGCCGGCGCAGATCGGGTTGAAATTGCATCAGGTAGAGCGGTGTTGTCACAAGAGGCCTCCTTGGCCGGCGGCGGCCCGAAGCGTGCCCTCGCGCACAGGACGCATCCCGCCATGCACCCCGGAGGTCCAGTTGCGCTCGTCGGTGATCATCACCAAGCGGTCATTGGGCAGTCGGCCTTCTCCGTCAGGCCATTGCACGCGATCATCCGGCGAACCGTCGGCGGCCGCCAAAGCTTGCAGTATCGAGTCCGCCTCCCTCCATCCCGCCATGATCCGGTGCGTGGGAAGGCAGGTTTTTCGGCCGAAGAAAAGTGGACGGGCGGGGGTGTCCAGCGCTGCCGCCAAATCCTCCAAGCGTGGCCACTGGTCGGCGGGTTCCAACCGCAACGCCACCAGCACATCCAGGTCGGCGTGATAGTCGCGGTAGCGCAGGTGCGGTCCTTCATAAGTGCTCGCTCCGCCCGCGCGTCCTTGGGCAGCGCCGAGCGTGGTCCAGCCCACGTCATTGGCGCCGAGCTCGGCGGTCTGGAAGTCGGTCAGGCGTTGTCCTTGACACAGAATTCGGGAGCCCATACGCAGTCGCTGCTGAAGGCGGTTGTGATGATCGCCTTGCGATCCATTCCAGCCCAGCGCATTGGCCAACAGGCCGGTCACCATCGACAACGCGGGAAAGTCGCGTATGACGCCAAGGTTATCGATGGCCTCGCCGCCGAAAGCGATCAGAGGCGCGCGCAAGCGCATCAGTAGATGGCGCGCCATCCTCAGGCTCCTTCGACGACGCGTGCCTGGATCCACTGAGCCATTGCGGGCAAGGCCAGTCGTTCCGCGCTGGGAACCTGGACATCGTCCACGCTCAGGAAGCGCCGCAGGCCCGCGGTGCCGTAAGCGGCGTCGGTCATCTGCAATTCCTGCGAGAGTCGGGCGATGGCCTGCTGCCGAATGTGCGTTTGGTCCAGAGGCAAGGCATCGTGATAGGCGCCCGCCAGGCTGCGTGGTTGTTGGTCGCCTGCTTCCACCAGCATGAACCTTGCCCATTCGAAAGGCGCCGTCGATCCCTTCTTGGCGCCCGGACTGACGGTGGCAATCAGATGCAGCAGGTTGTGGATGACCTGGCCCGCCAACTCCCGATATTGCTTGTCGACGGAAAAGCAGTCCTTGGTATCGATCCCTTCGAGGTTGGCCACCAATTGCGGCACGTCGACCGCAACATAGCCGTAATACAGGCCGGACGTCAGTTCCGTGTCGAAAATGCCGGCGGAACCTTGTTCGCCTTCTTCTCGAAGCAGATCGTCCACGACTGTGAAGTAATCGTTTTCCACTTGGGCTTCATGCACGGTGAAGGCGTGCGCCACATAGACCGCCGCCTCTCGCCTAGCCAGCACGTCCGACGTGACCATTCTGCCGAACAGCGCGGACTCCAGGCCGCTGCCCAACTTCATCGCCTGAATGTTGCCCTTTTCCTTTTTTAGTGTTTCGGCGACTTCCTTACGCAATGCCTTCTCGTCGGGATGCTGCCGCGCCAGTTCCGCACATTTGGCGACCAGGTAGTCCATTTCCGCCTTGCCCAGCAGCACCGCCTGTCCGGTGGACAGGGCGTCCTTGCCTTTCTGGTTCTTTCCCGCCTTGTCGAGCAATCCCTCATTTCTGAGTGTCTCCACGGCGGCCTGGGCCAGCGGCTCCGCTATCTCCTGTTCGAGCAGGCGCTTGCGGATCTCGCCCAGTAGTTCGCGTGAGCGAATGGCCATCGGCACCCCGATTCCCGATAGTGCATGCTTGCCCTCCGCGGTGCGCCAGTGGCGCTTCTGGCATTGGGATGAAATGCGCGTGCGCACGGCATTGCCATAGGGTAGGCGCTTGGCCAGGCCGGCATCGTCCCGGTTGAGCAGGGCGGCGGGGTAGTTGTGCAGCGTGTGGATCTGGACGAAGCGGGGATGAGCGGACATGGCTTTCCTGAAGTTGGAGGTTTACGGATAAAGGTCAGGCGCGCTTTGCGGGTTTTGCCAGGGTGCTGTAGTAATCGCCGGCGATAGCTCGCCGTCTGGATTCATGGGTCATGCGGTTGTCTTGGCTGTCTGCGTTGCTGGTGCCGATCAACGCGCCGAGTTCGTACCAGTTGGGCTGCACCGACTTGCTGGCTAGCAGCCGCAGCACGCGTGGCAGCAACTGGAACAGCGCTTCGCCTCGGGCAACCAGCAGACGGGTGATGCGCGATTCGGCAAGACCGGCTTCGGCGAGTTGCGCACCCAGCCGCCCTTCTTTGTGCCCAGCCATCGCCATGCCGTGTGCGACATAGGACCAGCGCCGCCAGGTCTCCGGCAGCCAGTTCCCGCTGGGAGTCAAGCCTGCCGCGATAAGCGCCCGCGTCAGTGCGGCGAGTTGGTGCGGCCGGGGGGCGTCCGGGTCCAGCCGGGCCAGTGCGGCGTACTCGCCACGGCTGTGCGGTCCCGCCTTCAGTTGCGCGATATGGCGCGCCAGCGACTTGATCGGATCGAAAGGCTCTGCGCCGCTGGCGGGCGCCGGATCCGTCGTACGATGATCAGCCTGCGGGTTAGGCAGATTCATTGCAGTGCTCCTTTACTCGAAGATCGTCTTTCTTCTGGTTGAGGGCGGTCGCCATGATTTCGAAGTTTTTCTCGCTGTGCAGCATTCCAGTCAGCTTGGCCAGTGCGTTGGCCTGGGCGCGATAGCGCAGCACGCCGCTGCGCGGCCCGGCGTTGAATGCGGCAAGCAGCAGGTCTTCTGCGCGCTGGGCCAGGCCGCGCAGCCAACGCGATCTTTCGTCTGCGGGTGAGTCCGATTCGATTTCCTCGACCAGATCGGAAAAAAAGCGCGCGTCCTCGCCCGTCTCCAGCGGCCGTGCGTAGCGATTGGCACGATCCTTGATGGAGTCGGGGGCGTCGCGGTCTTTGCCGGTTTCGTCCTTGGCGGCATTCATGAACAGCACGACCAAGGCGGACCACAGGATTTTTCGCACTTCGGAGATGGCTGCGATGCGCTCGTTGGCAATTTTTGCCAGCGGGTCCGTGTGCCGGACGAGCAGCCTGGCACGCATTCTGGGCGAGATCGGGATGCGCCGTTCGTGATAGCCCTCTGTCTTGCCTTGCCCGCGCGTAATGCCTTGTGCCACGAGCGTCACGCCTTCGATGCCGTCGTCGGCGCGCAGCTTCTGTGCGGGCGGCTTGCTGTATTTCCCGCCGAACAACAGTTCAGAGGCCAGCCGGTAGTCGAATCCCCGGCTCGTTATGGTCAAGGCTTTCGCGCCGCCGATATCGATGGGCATCCAGGCGTCGCCCGTCACGCCGTTAAGTTCTTTGGCTGCGATGCGGGCGGCCTTGCTGCCCGTGGCTTTGGCACGCCAACGGCCTTGCGCGTCGGCTTGCAGGCGTACGCGCCGGCAGATTTCGATGTACCAGGGGTCCAGCCGCGACACGCTCAAGCTGGTTTCGCCATCCCAGGGCAGCAGCCAGACCAGGGCGATCCCGTCTTCTTGCGCCAGCCCCAGCGTTTCCGCGGTTTCTGCGCGCTGCTCGTGCAGCGCGCAGATGTCGCGGCGCCAGCGTTTGCCCAGCCCGCCTACAGGCTGGATGCCTACCCCGCAACGGCTGGCGAATCCGCCGTTCATGCGAGAGATGCCGTAGTTGCCGGCCCCAAGAAAGCCCTCCTGGGTCTGCAGGCTGACCAGTGCGTAGCACCAATCCTGTGCCGTGCAGCAGACCATACTGCCTGTCTTCACGTCGTGATTTTTGGACGTGACCAGCATGTCCAACTCGTCGGCCGCCACGAGTTCATTTTTCCAGCGCGAGATGTCGCCGTCCGGGACCGCGGCTTGCAGGAAGGCCGGACGGTCGGGCGGCGAAGCCAGGCACCATGCGGCTCCATCGGGATCGTCCGGCGTCAGCGCCAGCAAGGCGCGCCGCCATGCTTCCGAGTCCTCGAACGGCTCGTCCTGCGCGGCTCGCAACAGGGCCAACGCGGCGATATGCACCAGTAGCGCATGCCACGGGTGGCGCTGGTGGGAGCGCAAGGCGGGGAAGTCCCGCACCTCATCGCGTGCCAATGCTACGAACAGCTCGGGCAGTGTCGCAGCGATAGTCGTGCCTGCAGCAACATTGCGGTATGTCAGGATGCGTTCGTCCAGCAGGTTTCCCATCAGGGCGGATTGCATCATTGAGTCCTCCTTTCAACGGAAGGCTGGGGAAGCCGTTCCAGGCCCATGCGGGCGTATCGGTAGTGGTAGCCGCCGAGGACGAAGGTGAATCCGCCTTCGGGAAGGATCTGGATGTCCTGCGCGGCCGCGTCCGGGTTCAGGCCGGCGGGCAGTAGGTGGAAACGGATCGGAAGTTGCGCGACTGCGTTGCCGAATGGGCCGGGCAGGGCGGGTTCGAATGTCTGCAAGCGGTCGGCCGTGCCCAGGCGGGTCGAGATTTTCTGGTCGTCGTCAGGAAACCCAAAATCGTCGTCGGAGAAGTTCTTGTCGAACGGCAGCGCCTGCAGCCTTGCGAAGCTGCTGTTCGCCTGAAAAATGCCTTCGATTCTCTGGCCTAATTCCTCCCATGCCGGACCCAGTTCAAGCGCGATTTTTTTCAGTACTTCGGGATGGGTAGCGTGTTCGACCAGATACCTGTTGTCTCGGGGAATGACACAGGATGGATGGCTGGCGATCAAGCGGCGCGTCGCCTCGACAGTGCGCAGGTCGGTATAGATGCCGCCGCCGTTCCGTTGAAACAAGCCCAGGCCATGTTTCGGGTGTGCGAGATGCGGCGTCAGATCGCCATACTCTGGGGTAAGAATGATGGCCTGGGCCTGCCGGTAAGGTGCAGGCCGCTCGTCGATGCGTCGCGAGTGCCGGTGCAGGCGGCCCAGACGCTGTAGCAAGACGTCCATCGGGCAAAGATCGCAGATCAGGAAGTCGGCGTCGATGTCCAGGCTTTGTTCCAAGGTCTGGGTGCCCACGACGATACGGCCCTGGCTGGAAGGTTGACGATGTTTGCCTAGCTGGTTTTCTATCGCCGCGTCCAGCCGTGGACGGTCTTCCTTGCTATAGCGGCTGTGATGTACCGTGCTGACGTCGTTCACGCGAAACAGCAGCGCTTCCTGGTTCGAGGCCTTTACCCGGGCCTCGATTGCGCATAGCGTGGCAATGGCGGCGGGAACGGTGTTGCGGATGACCAGCACTTTCGCGCCCTGGGCGGCGGCATGCACTGCCAGCGCCGCGATGGAGTCGGGCCTGTCCACGTCGTCCTGCAACCGCCAATGCACGGTCTTGTGCGATGTGGGGGCGGGCAGCGCATGTAATGTACTGGCATCGCTGATGGCGGGGTAGGCCTGTGCGCTCGCCTGTTCCAGGGATGGCATAGCTGCTTTGGACCGGCGGCCAAGCGCATTGGCCGCGACGGCCTGATAGCGATGGCGTGCGCTGGCGCCCAGCGTTGCCGAGAGCAGCAGGACATGGCCTCCCGCTCGCAGATGTGCGTCAATCAGGCATGCCAGCACGGCGGACATATAGGCGTCCGAGGCGTGGACCTCGTCGACGACCAACAGGCTGCGGGCCAGCAGGCTGTGCCTCAGATGTGCATGGCGAACTTGCAGCGCCGCAAGCAAGGCCTGGTCGATCGTGCCGACCGCGATCGGTGCCGCCAGGAAACGCTTAGGGGATTCCGCCGCCCAGCGCAGATGGGCTTTCTGATCGTCAGGGTCGTCTGTCCACAGGACCTTGAATTCCGGCAGGCGATGCATGCGTGCGCCGTCTGCGCTTTCGTAGCCCGCCAGGGCCCGTACGACGGCCGGGGCACGTGCTGACGAGCCCATCCAAAGGTGTTCGGCGAAGTTTTCCGCACGGCCGCACAATTGGCTGGCGGCCACCCGGGTCGGCAGCGCGAAGTAGAGGGCGTCCACGATTCCTGCCTGAAACAGGGTGGCATAGCGCCATAGTGCCGCTTCGGTCTTTCCACTGCCCGTCTCCGATTCAACGATGAGCAGTGGATCCCAGTCCTGCTGCGCCATTTTTTCCTGCATGGGGCGCGGGCCTGGAAGCTGGAAGACCTGGCCGAATGTCGGCGGAGACTGCAATGCTTCGCGCCATGTCGCCATGTCCAGTCCGATGCCGGCTACAGCTTGCCTTGCCCTTTGTTCGGCGGTTTGGCGGCGGTCTTCGCCCGGCTGAGTGTAGGGAAAGAATCGCGTGTCCGACCCTAGCCAATCCGCCAGTTGAACCAAGCCCGCGAAAAGGTGTGTGAACCGTGCTGCTGTGGGCAGCGGATTGCCGCCTTTGGCAAATGCGCCGGGAAACCAGGCGAGGGCGCGCTGGCCGAGCATCTTCAAGGTGGCCGCGGGGTCGTAGGCAACGCCTTCAGAAGCGATGACCGGGGCCCATGTTCTGTGCGAATTGAGGGGTGATTTCGCAATGGGTCGGCCATGGTGGCTGATCGCGGCCAGCATCAAGCCAAATGTGGCCGAGCCCCATTCATCCAATTCATCGGCGGGGAGTTGGTATAGCAAATCCGCCTGTTCGAAAATGTAGAAGGCCTCACCTGAATGCCCGGTGTGCGGCGGCCAGCCTTCGGGCGTCTCGCCGATTTTCCAGCGCTTGGCGATGAAGCCAGCGCACGCCTTGCCGACGTCGTGGAGAAAGGCGAGCACCGTCAGGCGCAGTATGTCTGTCTCGTTAAGTAATCGGCCTGCGCAGCTGTTCAGTGCGCGTCGCAGTGCGGGAATTTGAGCCAGGACATAGAAGACCATGGCTACATCGAGCATATGGTCTTCCAGCGGATGTTCGTGCCCCTGGTTGTCGCGCTTGCCCCAAGCCGCAATGCCTTTCCGTGACATGGATACTCTAGCCTTCAGTCAAAGAGCCTGCTGAGTTACTGAATGTTGCCACAGGTTCTTCGCGCTTGCACATAAACGGCACGGCCCACCACGGGATTTCCCTATCGCCCTATCGTTCAGCGAGCGAGTCGCACATGTATCCAAAGCACGTCTGAGCGCGTGATCGTTGTGCCTGCCATTCTGGTGGTCCTGTGCGCAGGCTCATTGGGACGCGTCATGGATTTTTAATTCTGTTTAACATACACAATTAGATTCAAATACCTGTGTGATGCGACTATCGTACGCAGCCAGTGTGTCCGTGCGTGACAAAAGTATCGATAATTTTCCGGGTTCCAGTGGCGTTCCCCGCTGGCTATAGAGGCGTCAGTCGTATCATTCCCCTTTGCCGCAGTCTTATACATAACCGCGTATCCCCCGCAGCGGGGGCGCCCACAGAGGAGCAGCAGCATGTCGGAACTGGTGAAGGCGGACGTCGCCGACGGCGTCCAGATCATTACCATCAACCGCCCCGAGGCTAAGAACGCCATCAATCTGGAGACTGCGCAGGCCCTGGCGGCCGCGTTCGACCAGATGGATGCCCGCGACGACGTACGCATCGGCATCCTGACTGGCGCGGGCGGCACGTTTTCCTCGGGCATGGACCTCAAGGCCTTTGCCCAGAGCGGCCAGCGCCCGCTGGTCCCCGGCCGCGGCTTTGCGGGCCTGAACGAGCGTCCGCCGAAGAAGCCGCTGATCGCGGCGGTGGAGGGCTATGCCCTGGCCGGGGGCTGTGAAATGGCGCTGGCCGCCGACCTGATCGTGGCAGCCAGCAATGCCAAATTCGGCCTGCCCGAAGTCAAGCGGGGCCTGGTGGCGGGCTCGGGCGGCATGCTGCGCCTGCCGCGCCGCCTGCCGTATCACATCGCCATGGAGGTCATCCTCACCGGCGACATGCTCAGCGCCGAGCGCGCGCACGGCTACGGGCTGGTGAACCGCCTCACCGAGCCCGGCAAGGCCGTGGAAGGCGCGATGGCGCTGGCCCGCGTGATCGTCGAGAACGGCCCGCTGGCCGTGCAGACCGCCAAGAGCATCGTGGCCCAGGCCACCGACTGGGACCAGGACGGCATGTTCGACCGGCAGCGTCCGCTGATCGCCCACATCTTCACTTCCGCCGACGCCAAGGAAGGCGCCACCGCCTTCGCCGAAAAGCGCAAGCCCGTCTGGCAAGGCAAGTAAACTCGAGCTACTTCCACGCATCCGGCGGGCTCCATGCCCGCCTTCCCACATCATGACCACGCTCATCAAAGAAGAAGACCTGATCCAGTCCATCGCGGACGGCATCCAGTTCATCAGCTACTACCATCCCGTCGACTACATCCGCCACCTGGCGCGCGCCTACGAGCGCGAGGAAAGCCCCGCCGCGCGCGACGCCATGGCGCAGATCCTGACCAACTCGCGCATGTGCGCCGAGGGCAAGCGCCCGCTGTGCCAGGACACCGGCATCGTCAACGTGTTCCTGAAGATCGGCATGGACGTGCGCTTCGAGACGAAGCGCAGCCTGCAGGAGCTCTGCGACGAAGGCGTGCGCCGCGGCTACACCAATCCCGACAACCCGCTGCGCGCCTCGGTGCTGGACGATCCGCTGTTCACCCGCAAGAACACGCGCGACAACACCCCCTGTATCCTGCACGTCGAGCTGGTGCCGGGCAGCACTGTCGATGTGCAGATCGCCTCCAAGGGCGGCGGCTCCGAGAACAAGTCCAAGTTCGTCATGCTCAACCCCAGCGACTCGCTGGTCGACTGGGTGCTCAAGACCGTGCCCACCATGGGCGCGGGCTGGTGCCCGCCCGGCATGCTGGGCATCGGCGTGGGCGGCACGGCCGAGAAGGCCATGCTGATGGCCAAGCAGTCGCTCATGGAAGACATCGACATGTACGAGCTGCTCGAGCGCGGTCCGCAGAGCAAGCTCGAAGAGCTGCGCATCGAGCTCTACGAGAAGGTCAACGCGCTGGGCATCGGCGCGCAGGGCCTGGGCGGCCTCACCACCGTGCTCGACGTCAAGATCAACACCTTCCCCACCCACGCCGCTTCCAAGCCCGTGGCCATGATCCCCAACTGCGCCGCCACGCGCCATGCGCATTTCGTGCTGGACGGCTCCGGCCCGGCGCGCCTGGATCCGCCCTCGCTGAGCGAGTGGCCCGACGTGCACTGGGCGCCCGACTACAACAAATCCAGGCAGGTCAACCTCGACACGCTGACGCGCGAGGAAGTGGCCAGCTGGAAGCCGGGCCAGACCCTGCTGCTGTCGGGCAAGATGCTCACCGGCCGCGACGCCGCGCACAAGCGCATCCAGGACATGCTGGCCAAGGGCGAGAAGCTGCCGGTGGACTTCACCAACCGCGTCATCTTCTACGTGGGCCCGGTCGATCCGGTGCGCGACGAAGTGGTCGGCCCGGCCGGCCCCACCACCGCCACCCGCATGGACAAGTTCACCGACATGATGCTGGCCCAGACGGGCCTGATCGCCATGATCGGCAAGTCCGAGCGCGGCCCGGTCGCCATCGAGGCCATCAAGAAGCACCAGTCGGCCTACCTGATGGCCGTGGGCGGCGCCGCCTATCTGGTGTCCAAGGCCATCCGCCAGGCCCGCGTGCTGGCCTTCGAAGACCTCGGCATGGAAGCCATCTACGAGTTCGACGTGAAGGACATGCCCGTGACGGTGGCGGTGGATGCCCAGGGTACCTCGGTGCACACCACCGGCCCGAAGGAGTGGCAGGCCCGGATCGGCAAGATTCCGGTCGCCGTGGCCTGACGGCGCTGCCAGGCGGTTGGCCGCCTGGCAGCGCATGCAACTTGGTGATGCAGCCTGGCTTGGGTACATTCAGGGCTCCGTAAGCGCCACAGGCCCGCCCAAGCATGCCCACCAAGCCCTATCACCCCGTCGTGCTGTCCATCCTGCGCCAGCACGGCGCCCGCGTCGTGCTGGACATGCCCTGCGGCACCGGCTGGCTGGGCCGGGCCGTCGCCGCCGGGCAGCTGGCGCTCGACGCCCTCGACGGCCTGGGCCTGTGGGAATTCCCCGGCCCCGACCTGCCGTACCGCCGGGTGCGCGAACATGACCTCGACACCCCGCTGGCCGACGCCGGCGGCTATGACGCCATCGTGTGCGGCGAGGCCATCCACCTGCTGCGCAACCCCGGCATGATGCTCGAAGGCGCCTTCCGCGCCCTGCAGCCCGGGGGCAGGCTCATACTCACCACGCCCAACACGTGGCGCGTGGGATCGCGGCTGGCCTACCTGCTGCGCGGCTTCCACTACGGCTTCAGCCCCATGGTCGACAAGCGGCGCGGCGACTACGTCACCTACGTGCCCTGGTCGTTCCCGCAACTGCATCTGTTCCTGGCGCACCAGGGCTTCTGCGACATCACGCTGCACGACGTGGACGAGCCCAAGCCCAAGTACCTGGTCGAGCGGCTGGCCGGCCTGCCCGCGCAGCGGTACTGCCGCGCGCGCCTGCGCGGCGCCGGATCGCCGGGCGAGCAGGATTATTGGCGCCAGGCCGGCAGCGCCCAGTCTCTTTACGGGCGCTGGCTGGTGATGTCGGCACGGCGGCCCGGGCCGGACGCCTGAACCGGGCGCGGCATATATCCACGACCACGATGGCCCACGGCGTGATGCCCGCATCGATTCCTGCCGAAATCGCCTTCCAGCTGTCGCGCACGCGCGTCGTGCTCGAACGCCACCTGGGGGGCGCGCTGCGCGCGCTCTACCTGTTCGGGTCCGCGGTCGACGGCGGGCTCAAGCCTGGCAGCGACGTCGACCTGCTGGCCCTGGTGGGCGCGGCGCCGGCGGAACCCGCGCGACAGGCGCTGATGCGCGATCTGCTGGCCGTGTCCGCCCCGCCGGGAACCGACCCGGCGTGCCGGGCGCTGGAAGTCACGGTGCTGGCGCACGATGCGGTGGTGCCCTGGCGATATCCGGCGCGCCGCGAATTGCAGTTCGGCGAATGGCTGCGCCACGACCTGCAGGCCGGCAGGTTCGAACCGCCCATGACGGATCACGACCTCGCGATCCTGCTCGCCAAGGTCCGGCAGCACAGCATCGCCCTGTTGGGGCCGCCGGCGCCCACGCTGCTGGATCCGGTGCCCCACGCCGATTTCGTCCGCGCGCTGGCCGACACCGTGGCGCAATGGAACGGACCGGAAGACTGGGAAGGCGACGAGCGCAACGTCGTGCTGGCCCTGGCGCGCGTGTGGTACAGCGTGGCAACGGGCCAGATCGCGGCAAAGGACGAGGCCGCCGCGTGGGCCCTGGACCGCCTGCCGCCTGCGCACGGGCCGGTGCTGGCCGCCGCGCGTGACGCATACCTGGGCCGCGGGCCGGATGAGCTGGCGAGGCGGGCAGGGCAGGTGCGGGACTACGTGCATCACACGAAGAGGGTGATCGAGAGATTGTTGACCCACGCGTAGACAAAGGAAACGCATGCATGCTGCATTAGGCCTGGTGCTGGCCGCTACGATCGTCATTGCCTTGCCTTTTGCCCTGGCGCTGGTGATTGCCGCGTTGGCGAGAAATCTGCAGCGCTGGTGTCGCAACATGCTCGCGTTCGCGCGCGGGCAGGTCCGTGCCTGGTCTGCGCGCAGGCTCTGGACCGTGCTGCTGCTGCAGGTGCTGGCGCTCGCGGTCTTCACGCGAACCATAGTCGGGGAGCTGTCCTTCCTGGAGCTGATCGGGGCGCTGCTCATCTACCCGCTGTTCGTATGCGCCCTGTCCCTCTCGCTGCTGGCGCGACTGCCGATAGTCCGGGCTTTGTGGAATGACGTCTTTTTCAAGATATTCCTGGGTGGCAGCCAGTTGATCGTGCTCTATCTGGCCAAAGGCGGTGCAGCCTACTGGATCGCAGACCTGTGGCAGATAAGCGCAGACAACGCGCCGATGGCCCGTATCGCCGCCATGGGTTTCCTGATATTGATGTTCAATTCGCTGCTTTTCATCGTGGCCGCCCTGCTGTTTCAATTGTTGTTCATGGCGGGCATGCTGGGGCCGGTAGGGCGGGGCAAGAAGACGGTTGCCAGGAGGCCACTTTCCGCCTGGTTCTCGCCGACGCGCGCCACGCGTCACGGCGAGACGGGCCAGGGGCGCCTTCCCGTCCGGACGATAGGGCGTTTGCAGCCACTTTCTGTACGCTCCTTGCCTGCCTCATGGCGGCCCATGCGTCTCTGGCGATGACTCATAACCGCATCGCCAGCATCCTGCTGGCAGCCGTGGTGTTCGAGATGGATGCCGTACCTGCCAGCCGATGTGCGCTGGATGGCGACGATCTGGCGGCGGCGCGGGGGCCGGACCCCGCGGTCAAGGTGTTGTTCCTCTCGACCACCCAGGAGAAAGCGGTGGTCGTGCGGCGGGGCGAAGACCTGTACGAGCCCATTGTGTTGCGCAACTACAAGGGAGACGATTCCGCGCGGAGGGGGGTGTCGATAGGCAAAACAGTAACCTGCTACGACATCAGGGCTTGACAGCCCTGGCCTGGTCGGCCGCTTGCAGCGCGTCGAAGTCGATGCCCTGCTTCAGCCATTTTTCTCTAGTCGCAGGGTAGCGTTCGGCGAGATCGGGCTGATGCCGGGCCAGCTCCCCCAGCATGCGGTCGAGTTCCGCGATCGCCTCATAGGCGCGGGCCAGCTGCCGCGGCAGCCACTGGGCATAGGCCTCTTCGGCCTTCAGCAGCCCGCCGTCGCGCACCCGGTTCGCCCAGGCGCTCACGGCCGAGGCATAGCCGGCCTGGTAGGCGGCCGAGGGCGGCGCCGCGGCGGGTATGCCGTCCGACTCGCTGTCGCAGTCGGCCAGTCCGGCCATGTAGCCCTGGATGAAATCTTCGTGTTCGAGGTTGGGACCCGGCATGGCAGCTCCGATTCGACGTTCATGAATACCGTGTCCGCATAAAGCATGCCCGGGACGGCATGCGCCTGCCCGGGCATGCCGCGCGATACAGCCGGGATGGCGACTGCGGGCCTGGCTGGTGTGTAATCCTTGCCATGGACCGGCCATCAGCTCCCGCTTTCCTCGACGAGATCCTGCGCACCGTGCGGCGCCGCTATCGTCTGCCGCCGTCGTCCGACCTCGGCGTGCCGCCGCAGGCCGGCACGGCTGCCGCGCTGGCCCTGGCAGTGGAGCACGCGCGCGCCGCCCTGTCGCTCGGGCAGGCGCCCGGGGCGGTGCCGAAGCGGCGTTTCCTCGAGGCGCTGGCCCGGATGATCCGGGACGCGATGCGCCCCGGACACGGCGACCCCGCTTTCCAGGCCATGGTGCTGCGCCACAGGGCGTCCCGGGTGCGCGAGTATGCCTCCCTGTCGGCCCATGCCGGGCGCGATCGCAGGGCCCTGCGCGCCGCCGTCAATGCCATGGCCCATCCCGCCCGGCAGCAGCGCATACCCCAGGAGGGCCTGCGCCGGGCCCTGGCGCGGCTGCATGCGTTGGCATCCTCGGCGGACTGGCATGGGCTCGAACTGGCCGCGCGACGCATTGCGGACATGCCCGAAGCAGAAGAAACCCCGCCATTGGCAGCCAGCGTGGCGCGATTGCTGCAGGATCCTGCACTGGGGCGCCTGCAGCGGCTCGACGCCCTGGCGTCCGACGGGCTCGTGCGGCAGTACCAGGCGCTGTGGCAGCGGCATGGCCCCCCCTCGGGAAGCCCGGACGCCGCCAGGCAGGGTTCCGTCGCGCAGCAGCGCGGCGCCGCCGTCGAGGCCGCGGCCGCGCAGGCCCTCGAGGCGCTGGCGCGGCGGCTGGACGGCTCGGGGGGCACAGGCCAGGCCCACCGTGTCGTCACGTCCATGCGCGTGCCGGCGTCGATCCCCGGCAGCGCCGAACGGGCCAAGACCGAATGGGACGCCGTGCTGCTGAGACGGGCGCCGGGCGATCACGAAACAGGTGCCTGGGACGTCTGCCTGCTTGTGGAGGCCAAGGCCTCCGTGGACGCCGCCACCACCGACCTCCCGCGCCTGCAGCGGGGATTGCGGCTGCTCGCGCATGCCGACCCGCAGGCCTGCTACCCGTTCGAGACCCGGCAGGGTACGGTGACGCTGCGCGGCGCTTCGTTGAGCGCGCTGGCCGTGGACGAGGCGGGCCTGGCCGGCACCGTACTGTATTGCTGCGATGCGCCCGTCGACGGCACCCCGCGCCTGCTGGGCGCGGCAAGCCGCATGCAGTTGCTGTCCGCGCCGGCCAGCCTGGCGTTTGCGTGCCGTCTGGCGGAGGGGCGGGATGCGGATCCGGGCCAACTCGAGGCCGTCTGGAATGCACTGCTCGAATCGCCGCGGTGGGCGGGCGTGCTGAACCAGTATCCGATGCTGCGCCAGGTCCGCGAATTGATGGTGCATCCGGAGGACCTGATGGGCATGCTGGGGGAAGGCACGGCAGCGGGACTGCCGGCCTGAGCCGCTACGTGCGGTGCGCCGGCGGGAAGGTTCAGCGACCTGCCGTGGCGACCGGCTGGGGCGACTTTGCCGCCTCCGTGGGCGTGATGCGCCAGATCGTGTTCGAAAGGTCGTCGGCCACGATGAGCGCGCCGTTGGGGTCCACCGTGACGCCTACCGGACGGCCGCGTGTCGTGCCGTCGCTGTCGCGGAACCCGGTGACGAAATCCACGGGCTCGCCGGACGGCCGTCCGTCGCGGAACGGGACGAAGACCACCTTGTAGCCGGAGGGATCGCTGCGGTTCCAGCTACCGTGTTCGCCGACGAAGACCCCGTCGGCGAACTGCCCGCCCATCGCGTCGTTCGAGAAGTCCACGCCCAGCGCCGCCACGTGCGAGCCCAGGCTGTAGTCGGGCTTGATCGCCTGGGCGACCTTTTCCGGATCCTGCGGCCGGACGCGCTCGTCCACATTCTGCCCCCAATAGCTGTACGGCCAGCCGTAGAAGGCGCCTTCCTGGACGGCAGTCAGATAGTCGGGAACCAGGTGCGGGCCGATCTCATCGCGTTCATTCACGACCGCCCACAATTGGCCCGTATCGGGCTGGATGGTCAGTGCGGTGGGGTTGCGCAGCCCCGTGGCGTAGGTCTTGTATTCGCCGGTGCGGGCATTTATGCGCCATATGCGGGCACGGTCGGCTTCCGCCGTCATGCCGCGTTCCGTGATGTTGCTGTTGGACCCGATGCCCACATACAGGTACTGTCCATCGGCGCTGGCGGTCATCGCCTTGGTCCAGTGGTGGTTGATTTCCGAGGGCAGGGGCGTCACGGTTTCAGGGGGGCCGCTCGCCTGGGTCTGCCCCGGCTGATAGTCGAATCGCACCACGGCGTCCTGGTTGGCAACATAGAGATTGCCGCCCACCAATGCGAGGCCGTACGGCGCATTGAGGTTCTCCGCGAAAGTCGAGGCCTCGTAGGTGCCGTCGCCGTCGGGGTCGCGCAGCAGGGTCAGGCGGTTGCCGCCCTTTACCGGGCTGGTGCCCCTGGCCTTGATGATGCCGGCGATCACGTCCTTGGGCTTGAGCTTGGCGGCATTGCCGCCGCGGCCCTCGGCCACCAGGATATCGCCGTTGGGCAGGACCAGCGTCTGCCGCGGGATTTTCAGGCCGGTCGCGATGGCGGTAACCGTATAGCCGTCCGGCACCGTCGGCAGCCTGTCTCCCCACTCGGCGGGTTGCGCAATCACCATGTCGGGCAGCAGCCCCTGTTTGGGCTCGGGCAGTTCGGGGGCGGGTCCGAACTCGGAAGGTCCGGCCTGGCCGCTGCATACGCCCACCATCGCGGCCAGCGGGACAGCGGCAAGCAAGCTCAGGTATTTCATATGGCGCCTCTGACGTGCGGGGTGCGAAAGCCCAGCCATGTTGCCGCGCAGGCAAGCACCACAAGGACGATCGACAGGACCAGGCCGGTGGGCATGCTGCCCCACGCGTCGCGGGCATGTATCAGTGCATTGAAAATGCCGACGATCCATGTGGCCAGCAATACCACCGCATACGGAATGACGCCCCGCGCGCGTTGGCGGGGGCGGAAAAGATCGACGATGGCGAAGATCAGCGCGATGCCCGCGAACACCAGTCCGCCGACCAGGAGCCAGGAGGCAAAATTATTCCATTGGATGTGAAAAGACTTCGCATAGGCCGCATCGGCGAGGGCGGCGCCGAGGAACAAGGGCAGCGTTCCCGCCAGGAATGCCGCATGGATCGGGTGCACGGTGAGGGCATACCGGTGTTCGATGGTCTGGTTCACTTGTGATCGCCTCGTTGGTAGCGTGGTGGCGGGCCCAGGCGCATGGTGGGACGCCCCGACAGCCCAGCAAGTGCCATGCCTGCGGCACGGCGTCGACCGGATCAGCCCGCCGCCGAGGCGCCCCTGTGCCGCTGGCGGCGCGGCAGGCGGATGCCAAGGCATACACTGTCGATCTATCCGCCTTTCGCGGTTGCCGAGATCCGCTCCTATCGTGACCAACACCTCTTTCTCCTCCCTGCCTCTCATGCCCGCCTTGCTCGAGAATCTGCAAGGCCTGGGCTTCGAACAGATGACGCCCATCCAGGCGCAGAGCCTGCCGCTCATCCTCGAAGGCCGCGATCTCATCGCCCAGGCCAAGACGGGCAGCGGCAAGACCGCGGCATTCGGCCTGGGCGTGCTGCAGAAGCTGGACGTGGATCGTCTCGTCCCGCAGGCGCTGCTGGTCTGCCCGACCCGGGAACTGGCCGACCAGGTGGCCCAGGAGCTGCGCCGGCTGGCCCGGCTGATCCCCAATGTGAAAGTGCTGACGCTGTGCGGCGGCGCCGCCGCGCGTCCGCAGGCCGAATCGCTGGCGCGCGGCGCGCACCTGGTGGTGGGCACGCCCGGCCGCATCCAGGACCACCTGGAGCGCGGCAGCCTGGACCTGTCGGGCCTGAACACGCTGGTGCTGGACGAGGCCGACCGCATGGTGGACATGGGCTTTCACGACGACATCGTGGCCATCGCCTCGCACTGTCCTGCCAGGCGCCAGACCCTGCTGTTCTCGGCCACCTACCCCGACAACATCCGCAAGCTCAGCGCGCGTTTCCTGCGCAACCCCGCCGAAGTGAAGGTCGAGACCCAGCACGACGCCAGCCGCATCGAGCAGGTCTTCTACGAAATCGAGGAGGGCGCGAGGCTGGACGCCGTGGTGACGCTGCTGGCCCACTTCCGGCCCGCTTCCACGCTGGCGTTCTGCAACACCAAGGTCCGCAGCCACGACCTGGTCGAGCGGCTGCGGTCCGAGGGCATCAGCGCCCAGGCGCTGAACGGCGACCTGGAGCAGCGGGAGCGCGACGAAATCCTGATCCAGTTCGCCAACCAGAGCTGCGCCGTGCTGGTCGCCACCGACGTCGCCGCCCGCGGGCTGGACATCCAGAACCTGGGCGCCGTGATCAATGTGGACGTGACCAAGGACACCGAGGTGCACGTGCACCGCATCGGCCGCAGCGGCCGTGGCGAGCAGAAGGGGCTGGCGCTGAGCCTGTGCTCGCCGAACGAAATGCGCTGGGCCAACCTGATCGAGCAGTACCAGGGCGCCCCGCTGAAGTGGGGCGATCTCGGATCGCTGCGCCCCAAGTCCGACCGCCCGCTGCGCGCGCCCATGATCACCTTGTGCATACAGGGCGGCAAGAAAGACAAGCTGCGCCCCGGCGACCTCCTGGGCGCGCTGACCGGCGACGGCGGCCTCGCCTTCGAGCAGGTCGGCAAGATCAACATCACCGAATTCAGCGCCTATGTGGCGCTGGACCGCACGATCGCCAAGCAGGCGTTTGCGCGCCTGTCCAACAGCAATATCAAGGGTCGCCGCTTCCGCATGCGCTTCCTGGAAGCGTTCTGAGCCATCACGCCCGTCAATGCCCGCGCCGTGCCAGCACTGCTTCGCGCGGGCCGGCGTCCACCACCCTGCCGGCCTCCATCACCACGATGGTGTCGAACCGTGCCAGCAGGCTGGGGCGGTGCACCGAGGCCACGATGCAGGCGGAAGGGAAGGCGGCCACCATGCGGTCGAACACCCGGGCCTCGGCCTGCGGATCGAGCGCGCTGGTCGGCTCGTCCAGCAACAGCAGCGAGCTGCCCCGCGCCGCCAGCGCCCCGCGTGAGAGCGCCAGCCGCTGACGCTGGCCGCCGGAAAGATTGCCGCCGCGCTCGTTGAGCGGGCTGGCCAGGCCGTCGGGCATGCGCTGCAGCACTTCGTCGAACACCCCTGCGTGCACGGCGGCCTGCAGCGCCGCCGCGTCGGCCGGCTCGCCGAAAGTGAGGTTTTCTTCCACGCTGGCTTCGAACACCTCGGCTTCCTGGGGGATCAGCGTGGCCAGCGTGCGCAGCTCTGTCCATGCCACGGGCGCGCCGTCGCGCAGCAGTTCGCCCTGCTGCGGCGGATAGAGGCCGGCAAGCATGCGCAGCAGGGTGCTCTTGCCGCCGCCGCTTGGGCCGATCAGCGCCACGCGTGCGCCGCGCTGCAGCACCAGGTGGATGTCGTGCAGGCCCCCGCGCGCGTCGTCGGCGTAGCGCCAGGTGGCGCCCTGCAGCGCCAGGGTCTGCCAGGGCGCATCCGGCGCCACCGCAGGCACGGCCGCATCCGGATCGCTGGGCGCCTCCCAGATCGGCTCGGCGCTGCCGTAGTCGGTGTGCATGCGCGCGAAGCTCTGGAAATTCATGGCCATGGAGCCGATCACCGTGGCGGCCTGCTGCGCATACTGGTAGATCATGAACACCGTGCCCAGCATCACCGCCTGTCCGGGCTCGCGCGCCTGCAGCACATACACCACCACCAGGATCCAGGTGAGCCCCATGCCGAGCAGGTCCACCACGAACCACTTGCCTTCGTTCACCATCACCGCGCGGCGCAGCGGCGCCATCACTGCGTCCATGCGGCGCCCCAGCACCTTGCGCGAGGCCGCCTGCAGCCGCAGGCCGATCACCGTGCCCGCATTGCCCACGAAGTCCAGCAGCGCCGCGGCATAGCGGCGCTCCGCGTCGTTCTCGGCGCGCGCCAGCTGCATCAGCACGCGGTCGAAGCGCAGGATGATGAGGGCGATGATCACGTAGCCCGTGATCGCGATCGTGCCGCTGGTGCGCGACAGCAGGGCGAGCGCGACCAGCGGGCCGACGAAATTGAAGGCGCTCTGCAGATAGCCGAACTGGTTCTGCGCAAACTCCGAGAGCGCCCGGCTGGACTGCATCACGCGGTGCTGCAGCTCGCCCGAATGGCGGCCGTCGCGCCAGGGCAGCGGGGCCGCGGCGATGCGCGCATACAGCTGGTCGGCCAGCCGCTCGCGCACCCGCACGCCCACGTTGCGCTCCAGCACCCGCCCGGGGCCGTGCAGCAGCCACGACAGCAGGTACACGCCCACGAGATACACGATCCAGCGACCGGCCGTGGCCATGTTGCCCTGCTGCAGCGCGTTGATCGCGTGGGACGCCAGCCACGGCATGGTCAGCCGCAGCAGCTGCGCCGCCGACAGCAGCCCGGCCGCGCCGAGCATATGGGCGCGCACGCCCTGGGCGTGGCGCCAGAGCGCGCGATAGAGTTCGCGGGCGGCGCTGGCGAGGCCGATGGCGGGGGGAAGGGGGGCGGGGGTGCTCACGTGGATGGGAGGATTCGTGTCGAGGGTGGGCCGCCAGGAGTGCGGCACGGCATTGGCGGGGCGGGAGATAGTCTAGCGGCTCGGCCGGGTTATCGGGATGGATTGGCCTTGCCTGGTCAACTCGAAAGGGCGTCTTGCAGTCCGGCATTGCCAGGCCAGGCGCCCGCCGATTCCGGGTCATTGAATACCGCCTTGATCAAATACGAATACACAAATCCTCCCTGGCCGGGCATGCTTGCAGCTGCGACGGACTAGCCGAGGATACAAAATGACATCTCCCGACCCGACCACCTGGATCGGCAGCAGCGAGCGCATGGCCGACGGCCTGGACGCCACGCTGGCGGAGCGCGTGGCCGCCACCCTGGGCGAGCCGGCTCCTGCCGCGGGCGAGCCGCTGCCGGCCTTGTGGCACTGGGCGTTCTTCATCAAGGCGGTGCAGGCCCCCGGGCTGGGGCGCGATGGCCACCCTGCGCGGGGCGGCTTCCTGCCGCCGGCCCACGACCGCAACCGCATGTGGGCGGGCGGCCGGGTGGAGTTCCGCGCGCCGCTGCTCGTGGGCGTGCCGGCCGAGCGCATTTCCACCGTGGCGCAGGTGCAGGAAAAGGCCGGGCGCACGGGCTCCCTGCTGTTCGTGACGGTGCGCCACGAGTACGTGCAGAAGAACGAGGTGGCGATCCTGGAGGAACAGGACATCGTGTACCGGCAGCCTTCGCCGCCCCGGCTGGCCGGCAGCGAGGCGCCGCCCGCCTCGCAATGGCGCGAGGCCATCGAGCCCACGCCGGTGCTGCTGTTCCGTTATTCGGCAGTCACCTTCAACGGCCATCGCATCCATTACGACCATCCCTACGTGACGGGCGCCGAGGGCTATCCCGGCCTGGTGGTGCACGGGCCCATGATCGCCACGCTGATGGTGGCGGCGTTCCGCCATGCGCATCCGGCGGCCGTGCTGCAGCACCTGTCGTACCGCGGCCTCAGGCCGCTGATCGCGCCCACGCCGTTCGACGTGGCGGGGCGGGTGGCCGAACCCGGGCTGGCCGAGCTCTGGGCCGAACAGGACGGCACGCTGGCGCACCAGGCGCAGCTGAGGTTCTCCGCATGAGCGCCGCCCCGGACACGGTGCGTCCGCTCGACGGCATCACGGTGGTGAGTTTCGAGCATGCCATCGCCGCGCCCTTCTGCACGCGCCAGCTCGCCGACATGGGGGCCCGCATCATCAAGGTGGAACGCCCGGGCGCGGGCGATTTCGCGCGCCGCTACGACGAGCGGGTGGCCGGGCTGTCTTCGCATTTCGTCTGGACCAACCGCGCCAAGGAAAGCCTCACGCTGGACCTGAAGCATCCGCAGGCGGCGGGCATCGTCGAGCGCCTGCTGGCCCGGGCCGACGTGCTGGTGCAGAACCTGGCGCCCGGCGCGGCGGCGCGCCAGGGGCTGTCGTTCGATGCGCTGCATGCCAGGCATCCGCGCCTGGTGGTGTGCGACATCTCCGGCTATGGCGAGGGCGGCCCCTACCAGGACAAGAAGGCCTATGACCTGCTGATCCAGAGCGAGAGCGGCTTCGTGTCGGTAACGGGCACGCCGGCGGACCCGGTGAAGGCAGGCTGCTCGATCTCCGACATCGCCGCGGGGATGTACGCCTACAGCGCCATCCTCAATGCGCTGCTGCTGCGCCACCGCACGGGCGAGGGCAGCCGCATCGACGTGTCCATGCTGGAGAGCATGGTGGAGTGGATGGGCTATCCGCTGTATTACGCCTACGACGGCGCGCCGCCGCCGGCCCGCGCGGGCGCGGCCCACGCCACCATCTATCCTTACGGGCCGTTCCCGGTGGGCGACGGCAAGACCATCATGCTGGGGCTGCAGAACGAGCGCGAATGGCGGGTGTTCTGCGAGCAGGTGCTGGAGCAGCCCGGACTGGCAGAGGACCCTCGCTTTGCGTCGAATTCGGCGCGCGCCGCCAACCGCGAGGCGCTGCGCGCGCTGATCGTGGCGGCCTTCGCGGGCATGGACATCGCCGGCGTCACCGGGCGGCTGGAGCGTGCCGGCATCGCCAACGCGCGCGTGAACGACATGCACGACGTCTGGAAGCATCCCCAGCTGCAGGCGCGCGGCCGCTGGCGCGAGGTGGGCAGCCCCGTGGGCCCGCTGCCGGCGCTGGTGCCGCCGGCCAGCAGCAGCGCCTTCGAGGCGCGCATGGGCGCGGTGCCCGATGTGGGCGAGAACACCGACGCGGTGCTTGCCTCGCTGGGCTATGGTGCCGAGGAGATCGCGCAGTTCCATCGCGAGGAGGTGGTGTGATGGCCGGCGTGGCGCGCAGCGCGCTGTTCGTGCCGGCCAGCCGCCCGGAGCGCATTCCCAAGGCGCTGGCCAGCGGCGCGGACGCCGTCATCGTGGACCTGGAAGACGCGGTGGAGCGCGAGGCCAAGGACAGCGCCCGCGACGCGCTGTGCGAATTCCTCGACGCCCATCCGCAGGCGCGCGTGTGGGTGCGCGTGAACGACGCCGGCACGCCATGGCACGCCGCCGATCTGGCCGCATGCCATGGGCGGGCCGGCGTCGCCGCCGTGGTGCTGCCCAAGGCCGAGCATGCAGATGCGGTGCGCCGCGCCGCGCAGGCGGGCCAGCCGGTGGTTCCCATCATCGAGAGCGCGGCGGGGCTGCTGCACGTGGCCGCGATTGCCGCCGCCGGCGGCGTGCTGCGGCTGGCTTTCGGCAGCCTGGACTACGGACTGGACCTGGGCCTCATGGAGGGCACGGCGGGTGCCGCCACGGTGCTGGACCACGCCCGGGTGCAGGTGCTGCTGCACAGCCGGCTGGCCGGCCTGGCTGCGCCCTTCGACGGCGTATATCCGGCGGTGCGCGATGCCGCAGGCCTGCGCGCCGCGGCCTGCCGCGCACGAGACATGGGCTATGGCGGCATGCTGTGCATCCATCCGGCCCAGGTCGAGGTGATCCACCAGGCATTCCTGCCGGACCCGGCCGAGCTGGCCTGGGCGCGCCGCGTGCTGCAGGCTTGCCGCGAGCATGCGGCGGGCGCCTTCATGCTGGACGGGCAGATGGTGGATGCGCCGGTGATCGGGCGGGCGCGGGCGCTGCTGGAGCGCGCCGGCGAGGCGCCGGGCGGCTGAGCCAGGTTGGTGCGGCCCGGCGCCGCGTGCCGTCAGGGCAGGCGGGAGATGGCCTGGTCGGCCACGGCGGCCAGCAGGGCGTCGAGCCTGCCTTGCGGCAGTTTCAGCTGGGGCGCCAGGTCGTGCAGCGGGCGCAGCACGAAGGCGCGCAGATGCATGCGCGGGTGCGGCAGCACGAGCCTGGGCGTGTCCATCGCCGTGTCGCCGTGCAGCAGCAGGTCCAGGTCCAGCGTGCGCGGGGCGTTGCGGTAGGGGCGCTGGCGGCCGTGGCGCTGTTCCAGCGCCTGCAGCAGGTCCAGCAGTTCCAGCGGCGCCAGCGTGGTGTCCAGTTCGGCCACGGCATTGACGTAGTCCGGGCCGCCCGCGTCCACGGGCGCGCTGCGGTAGTACGGGGAGGGCCGGCAGGCCCGGATGCCGGAAGCGGCGGCCAGTTCGGCCAGCACCGTGTCCAGCGTGGCGCGGCTGTCGCCCAGGTTGGAACCCAGGCCCACATAGGCGCGCGCGGCGGCGGCCGCCTTCACTGCCGTCATTCGGGCGCGGCGCCGCCCGCATCGGCGGGCCCCGGGCGGCGCCGGCGCGGACGACGGCGCTTGCGCGCCGGCGCCTCGTCGCCGGCCTCGCGCGGCTGGCGCGCAGCTTCCTCGATCATTTCTGCGCGGGCGGCGTCGTCGGCATTGGCGAGGTCCATCCACCATTGGGCCAGCACGCTGTCGAATTCGCCGGCGGCGGCACGCAGCTGCAGGAAGTCGCATGCGGCGCGGAAGCGCGGCTGCTCGATCATGCGGTAGATGGTCTTGCCCTGGCGGCGCTCGAAGCGCGGCTGCATGAACCAGATCTCGCGCATGTCGGCCGAGAAGCGGCGCTGGATGGCCAGCTTCTCGGTCTGCTCCTCGAGCACGGAATCGGCCGCATGCACCAGGGCCGGCATGGTGTGCTCGCCCGCCTCGCGGTATTGGCGCCAGCGCAGCTCGACCTGCTGCCACAGCAGCGCGGCGAACAGGAAGCTGGGGCTGATGCCCTTGCCGGCCCGCACGCGCGCATCGGTGCGCTCCAGGGCCTCTTCGACGAACTTCTCGCCGTTGGGCTGCTCCAGCACGACGTCGAGCAGCGGCAGCAGGCCGTGGTGCAGGCCTTCGCTGCGCAGCTGGCGCAGGCAGTCCATGGCATGGCCGCAGGTCAGCAGCTTGAGCATCTCGTCGAACAGGCGCGACGCCGGCACGTTCTCGACGAGGCCCGCCATGGTGCGGATGGGCTGGCGCGAGGCGAGTTCGATGGTGCCGTTGAGCTTGGCCGCGAAGCGCACGGCCCGCAGCATGCGCACCGGGTCTTCGCGGTAGCGCTTCACCGGATCGCCGATGATGCGCACCTGGCGCTTCTTCAGGTCCTGCACGCCGTTGTGGTAGTCGATGACTTCCTCGGTATGCGGGTCGTAGTACAGCGCGTTCATGGTGAAGTCGCGCCGCGCTGCGTCCTCGGCCTGCGTGCCGAACACGTTGTCGCGCAGGATGCGGCCGTGCTCGTCGGTCTCCTGGTCGGCGGAGGCCGGCGCGCGGAAGGTGGAGGTTTCGATGATCTCCTGGCCGAACACCACGTGCACCAGCTGGAAGCGGCGGCCGATGATGCGCGCGCGGCGGAACAGCGGGCGGATCTGTTCGGGCGTGGCGTTGGTGGCCACGTCGAAGTCCTTGGGCTCGAGGCCGACGATGAGGTCGCGCACGGCGCCGCCCACGATGTAGGCCTCATAGCCGTGCTGGCGCAGCACTTCGCACACCTTGATGGCGTGGCGCGACACGTTGCGCCGGTCTATGCCGTGCTCGGAGCGCGGGATGCGCAAGGGGCCGCTGGCGGCCGGGCCGAACAGGCGGCCGACGAATTTTTTTATGGTGTCGGTAATCATTACGACTTGGCGTCTCGGGTATGGTCGAACAGCTCGATGACCTGCCAGCCCTGGCGTTCGGCGATGGCGCGCAGGGCGGGACTGGGATTGGTGGCGATCGGCCGCGTCACGCGTTCCAGCAGCGGAACGTCGTTGACCGAATCGCTATAAAAGAACGATTCGGGGAAATCCGCAAGCGTGCGGCCCATGCCGGCCAGCCATTGCTGCACGCGGATGACCTTGCCTTCGCGGAAGCTCGGCGTGCCGTGGATGCGGCCGGTATAGCGCCCGGCCACGTACTCGGGCTCGGTGGCGATCAGGTGCGGCACGCCGAAGGCGCGCGCGATGGGAGCGGTGACGAAGCTGTTGGTGGCTGTGACCACGGCGCACAGGTCGCCCGCCTGGAGGTGGCCGGCCACCAGCGCCACGGCGGCGGGCGTGAACGATGGCCGTATCACCTCGGCCATGAAGGCCTCGTGCCATTCGGCCAGTTCATGGGGGGCATGGGCGGCCAGCAGGCCCAGCATGAATTCGGCGGCCTGCTCCGCGGTGAGCTCGCCGCGGTTGTAGCGCTCCATCAGGTCGTCGTTGCGGCGCCTTGCCTCGTCGGGGTCGCCGGCCCGGCCGGTGCGGGCCAGGTAGTCGGCCCACTGGTAGTCGCTGTCCAGCGGCAGCAGGGTGTGGTCCAGGTCGAACAGGGCGAGTCGTGGGGCGGTCATGAGGCTTGGGATTCGGGGTCTGCCAGCATCGCGCGCAGCAGCGGTATGGTGATGGGCCGGCCTGCGGCCAGCGAGTAGCGGTCGAGCGCGTCGAGCAGGGCGGCCAGCTTGCGCAGGTCGCGTTCGTGGTGGGTGAGCATCCAGTTGATCACTTCGGGCGCCAGCTGCAGGCCGCGGTCTGCGGCCTGGCTGGCCAGCGCCGCGAGCTTGTCGGCATCCGACAGGCGGTCGAGGCGCAGGACCAGGTCCCAGCCCAGGCGGGTGCGCAGGTCTTCGCGCAGCGGCATGGACATGGGCGCGCGATCGCCCGAGACTGCCAGCGCGAAGGCGTGGCCCGTGGCCGCGGATTCGCGCCAGCGATTGTACAGGGCGAAGAGCGCGGCCTGCTGCGGGTCTTCCATGAGATGCACGTCGTCCACGGCCACGATGCGCGGCATGGGCTTCGCGGCGTCGGCCTGCGCCAGGCCGCGCAGCGCGCGCGCGCCGGCATCGGCATCCAGGTAGACGGCCTCGGGCCGGGCGGCCAGGCCGCGCAGCAGGTGCGTACGGCCGCAGCCTTCCGGGCCCCACAGGTAGAGCGCCCGCCCCGGCGCAAGCGCGCGCACGGCCGCCAGCGCCTCGCCATTCGGGCCGGCGATGAAATTGTTCAGCGTGGGCGCTGGCGCGGGAAGCACGTCGAGCAACAGCTGGCGGTTCATCTGGCGGTGTCGTGTCGAAGGTGGCGTCTGCGGATCGGGACGGCCCGGCGCGGGCCAAGCCCGCACTTTAAACCACGGCCCGCCGGCGCGTCGCGCCGGCCGGGGCCGCACGCGGCGCCCGGGCAGGCGTGGATTGGCCGAACGCGGCGCGGGCAGCGTAAAATCCGCGCATTCCACTCAAATCCCGCAATTGTTACATACCCCACGGTTTTCCTCATGACGACTCCCTCCTCCGCACCCCTGACCTACCGCGACGCCGGCGTCGACATCGACGCAGGCGATGCGCTGGTCGATCGCATCAAGCCGCTGGCGGCCCGCACCATGCGCGCAGGCGTGCTGGCAGGCATCGGCGGTTTCGGTGCGCTGTTCGAGGTGCCGAAGCACTATCGCGAGCCCGTGCTGGTGTCCGGCACCGACGGCGTGGGCACCAAGCTGCGCCTGGCTTTCGAGTGGAACCGCCATGACACCGTCGGCATCGACCTCGTGGCCATGAGCGTCAACGACATCCTGGTCCAGGGCGCCGAGCCGCTGTTCTTCCTCGACTACTTCGCCTGCGGCAAGCTGGCCGTGGATACCGCCGCGGCGGTGGTCGGGGGTATCGCCCGCGGCTGCGAACTGGCGGGTTGCACGCTCATCGGCGGAGAAACCGCCGAGATGCCGGGCATGTATCCCGACGGCGAATACGACCTGGCCGGCTTTGCGGTGGGCGCGGTCGAGAAGTCCGCCATCATCGACGGCAAGTCCATCGCGCCGGGCGACGTCATCCTGGGCCTGGCGTCCAGCGGCGCGCACTCGAACGGCTATTCGCTGGTGCGCAAGATCCTCGAGCGCGCGGACGCGCGGCCCGACCAGGACTTCCACGGCCAGCCGCTGGTCGACGTGGTGATGGCGCCCACGCGCATCTACGTCAGGCAGGTGCTGGCCGCGCTGGCCGTGCACGGCACCGCCATCAAGGGCCTGGCGCACATCACCGGCGGCGGCCTGCTCGACAACGTGCCGCGCATCCTCCAGCAGGGCCTGGCCGCGCAACTGCACCGCGACGCCTGGCAGCTGCCGCAGCTGTTCCAGTGGCTGCAGCAGCAGGGCGGCGTGGCCGACGCCGAAATGCACCGCGTCTTCAATTGCGGCATCGGCATGGTGCTGGTGGTGCAGGCCGACCGCGCCGACGCCATCGCCGCCACCCTGCGCGAGCAGGGCGAAACCGTCTACGCCCTCGGCGAGATCGTCGAACAGGCGCCCGGCATGGCCCAGACCGTGGTGGTGTGATCCGGATCAGGGTCGCTTGAAGGCGTCAGCCACCTTCGGTGGCTGACGCCTTTCTGGTTTTGGCGCCTGCAAGCACGGCAGCGACGGCATCTATGGTGCGCGCGACGGCGTCGGGTGCGAGGCAGTCCACGATGTGCCGGCCGGGTTGGGCGCGCAGCCAGGTCAGCTGGCGCTTGGCGAGCTGCCGCGTGGCGGCGATGCCTTGCTCGCGCGCCTGGGCCAGGCTGGTCTCGCCATCGAGGCAGGCCCACATCTGGCGGTAGCCTACGCAGCGCACGGAAGGCAGGCCGGGGTGCAGGTCGGGCCTGGCGTGCAGGCGCCGCACCTCCTCCAGGAATCCCTGCTCCAGCATGGCGTCGAAGCGTTGCGCGATGCGGGCATGCAGCGCGGCGCGTGCGGCGGGTTCCAGGCTGATGGTGCAGTAGCGCGGCCCTTCCTCGGGCGCGGCACGGCGCGCGCCGTGCAACAGCTCCGACATGGGCCGGCCGCTGAGCATGCAGATCTCCAGGGCGCGCTGGATGCGCTGGCTGTCGTTGGGCGCCAGGCGCGCGGCCGTGGCCGGATCCAGGCCGGCCAGCTCGGCATGCAGGGCGGGCCAGCCGCGGGCCGCGGCGCGGGCCTCGAGCTCGGCGCGCAGCGCCGGATCGGCTGCCGGCAGGTCGTCCAGGCCGTCGCGCAAGGCCTTGAAGTACAGCATGGTGCCGCCTGCCAGCAGCGGCATGCGGCCGCGCGCGCGGATCTCCGCGATCAGCCGCCGTGCGTCGCTGCGGAATTCGGCGGCCGAATACGATTGCGCCGGATCGCGGATGTCCAGCAAGTGCTGCGGCACCCGGGCGCGTTCCTGCGCCGTAGGCTTGGCCGTGCCGATGTCCATGCCGCGATACACGGTGGCCGAGTCGACGTTGATGATCTCGACCGGCCAGCGCTGCGCCAGCGCCAGGCTGGCTGCGCTCTTGCCCGCGGCGGTGGGCCCGGCGAGGCAGATGACGATGTCCGGTTCCATCGGCCCGCTATTGCCCGCGCAGGAACAGCCGGTCCAGGTCCGAAACCGACCACTGGATCCAGGTGGGGCGTCCGTGGTTGCACTGGTCGGCCCGCTCGGTGGCTTCCATCTGGCGCAGCAACGCGTTCATTTCCTCGATGGTGAGGCGGCGGTTGGCGCGCACCGAGCCGTGGCAGGCCATGGTGGACAGCAGTTCGTTGCGCTGCTCGGTGAGCAGCCGCGATACGCCCACCGTGGCCAGGTCGCGCAGCACGGCGCGGGCCAGCGTCTCGATGTCGCCGCGCGCGAGCAGGGCGGGCACGCTGCGCACGGCAACCGAAGACGGGCCGGCGGGGCGCATCTCGAATCCCAGTTCGGCGAGCTGCCCGTGGTGTTCCTCGACCAGGGCCACGTCTTTCTCCGGCGCGTGGAACACCACCGGCACCAGGAGCTCCTGGCGCGGCAGGCTCTGTGTGTCGAGCGCGCGCTTGAGCTGCTCGTAGACCACGCGTTCGTGGGCGGCATGCATGTCCACCAGCACCAGGCCGCGCGCATTCTGGGCCAGGATGTAGATGCCGTGCAGCTGGGCCAGGGCCTGCCCCAGCGGCTGTTCGCCTTCGGGCAGCGTGGGCGCGCCGCCCGAAGGCGCAAGCGCGGCGCCGCCGTCGGGCGCGGGCGCCGGCCCTGCGGGCGAGGCTTCGGGCAGGGGGCGGTATAGCGCCTGCCAGTCGGCCACGGGGTTGCCGGCCTGTTCCGCATGCAGGCGGAACGGCACCTGCGTGTGCGGCCGCGGGGCGGGACTGCGCGGCGTTGCCGCAGGGAAGGCGCCATAGCTTGCCGCGGCCTCGGCCAGCGCCCGCGATGCCTGCGCGGCGGCCGCGGGCATGGCCTGGGCCTGCAGCGGTTCCGCGATGGCGGCCGAGCCGCCGGTCTGGGCCAGGGCCTGGCCCACCACCTGGCTCACGTACCGGTGCACGGCGCCGCTGTCGCGGAAGCGCACCTCATGCTTGGCAGGATGCACGTTGACGTCAACTGCCGCGGGGTCGATGTCCAGGTACAGCACGTAGGCGGGCTGGCGGTCGCCGTGCAGCACGTCGGCATAGGCGCTGCGCAATGCATGGCTCACGGTGCGGTCGCGCACGTAGCGGCCGTTCACGTAGAGATACTGGCGGTCGGCCCGCGCGCGCGCCGCCGTGGGCCGCGTGACCATGCCGGCCAGCCGGACCGGGCCGGCGGCGCTGTCCACGGGCAGCGCCTGCGCCGCGAACTCGGCGCCCAGCACGTCGCGGATGCGCTGGCCGGCGTCGGCCGGCAGCCATTGGCGCTGCGCGCGGTCGTGGTGGAACAGGCGGAAGGCGATGTCGGGATGGGCCAGCGCGATGCGTTCCAGCGCATCCAGGCAATGGCCGAACTCGGTGGCCTCGGAGCGCAGGAACTTGCGCCGCGCCGGAACGTTGTCGAACAGCTGCCGCACGTCCACGGTGGTGCCGACCGGCCCGGAAGCGGGCCCGACTTCGCCGCTGCCCGCGTCGATCTGCCATGCATGGTCGGCGTCGCGCGTGCGCGAGATGAGCCGCAGCTGGGCCACGGAGGCAATGGATGCCAGGGCTTCGCCGCGAAAGCCCATGGATGCGACGGATTCGAGCTCGCGCAGGTCGCGGATCTTGCTGGTGGCGTGGCGCGCCAGCGCCAGCGGCAGTTCCCCGGGCGGGATGCCGCCGCCGTCGTCCGTGACCGCGATGCGCCGGATGCCGCCGCCCTCGAGGCGCACCTCGATGGCGCGCGCGCCCGCGTCGATGGCGTTCTCGAGCAGCTCCTTGAGCACCGAGGCGGGCCGCTCGATGACTTCGCCGGCCGCGATCTGGCTGATCAGCAGGTCGGGCAGGGCGGCGATGGGACGGCGTTCGGACATGGTGCGGGGCGGGCGGCAGGATGATCCGGATGATTGTATCTCCCTGCCCCGCGGCGCCATCCGGTTTACCGCGGCTGCCCGCATGCGTGGGCTATAGTTCCGGGCTGTTTCGTTGCACACGTATCGCCATGCCAGAACTGCTCGACATGATCCTGCACATCGACCGCACTCTCGGGGTCTGGGTGGCCGAGTACGGCGTATGGGTGTACCCGGTGCTGTGCGCCATCGTTTTCGCCGAGACGGGGCTGGTGGTGACGCCGTTCCTGCCGGGCGATTCGCTGCTCTTCGTGGCCGGCGCATTCAGTGCCACGGGAGCGCTGCATCCCGTGCTGCTGGCCGTGCTGCTGGTGGCCGCCGCCGTGCTGGGCAACTGCGTGAACTACGCCATCGGCCGCTACGTCGGGCCGCGCGTGTTCACCATGAACGTACGGTTCCTGGACCGCGCCGCGCTGATGCGCACGCATATGTTCTACGAGAAGCACGGCGGCAAGACCATCGTGATGTCGCGCTTCATCCCGGTGTTGCGGACTTTCGCGCCATTCGTGGCCGGCGTGGCCGGGATGCCGCTGGGACGCTTCCAGTTCTTCAACGTCGCGGGCGCGCTGCTGTGGGTGGTGGGCCTGGTCACGCTGGGCTATTTCTTCGGCAACATTCCCGTCGTGAAGAACCACCTGAACACCATCGTGCTGGTCGGCCTGGCCGCGGCCGTGGTACCGGTGGTGCTGGCCGCGGCGGTGCGGCTGTGGCAGCGCCGCGGCGGCCAGCCCAACCGCTGAGCCCGCGGTTGTCCGCTCGGGCGAAGGCGCACCGCCTCACGGTGCGGCGCCTGCCCTGGGCCAGTAGGTGCCGAAGGTCCACAGGTTCTGTTCGGGGTCGCGGCACGAGAATTCCCGGCTGCCGTAGGAAGTGTCGTAGGGTTCGACCTCGATCTTCACCCCGGATGCGCGCACCCGGGCATACAGCGCGTCGGCGTCGTCCACCGCCACATACAGGGCGTCGGTGCGGCGGCCATCGGGATCTCCCAGCAGCCGGCCGTATGCATCGGCACGATGCTGCCCCAGCATCAGGATGGAAGACCCGAGCGCCAGCTCGGCGTGCTGCACGGCCCCGGCGTCCCGGTATACGGCATGTTCGGTGAATCCCAGCACGTCCTTCAGCCAGCGGATCATGGCGTCGGCGTCGTGGCAGCGGAGCGTGGGGAAAATGCATGGCGCCTGGGGATGCGCATTGCGGTTCATGGCGGCTCCTCCCTCGGGGTTGGAGCTGCCATGATAGGCGACGCAGGGAGCGATCGCCGCGCCGGCCGCCCTCAGCTCACCTCGCCCAGGCGCGCCAGCGGCGGGTTGGCCGTGAAGTACCGGTCGATGCCGGTGAGCATGGCCTGCGCCAGCTTCTCCTGGTGTGCGGCAGACCGCAGCAGCGCTTCCTCACGGGGATTGCTGATGAAGGCCGTCTCGACCAGGATGGACGGGATGTCGGGGGCCTTCAGCACGGCGAAGCCCGCCTGCTCCACGTGGTTCTTGTGCAGCCGGTTGATCTTCCTGATCTCGTCGAGGAAGGCCGTGCCCACCTTGAGCGAATCGTTGATCTGCGCCGTGGTGGAGAGATCGAGCAGCACCTTGGCCACCTGGCGGTCGTGCGAGCCCAGGTTGACGCCGCCTATGAGGTCGGCGGCGTTCTCCTTGTTGGCCAGCCAGCGCGCCTGCGCGCTGGAGGCGCCGCGCTCGGACAGCGCGAACACCGAGGAGCCGTTGGCCGTGGGCTTGATGAAGGCATCGGCGTGGATCGACACGAACAGGTCTGCGCGCACGCGCCGCGCCTTCTGCACGCGCACGTGCAGCGGCACGAAATAGTCGTCGTCGCGCGTGAGATAGGCGCGCATGTAGGGCTGCGCGTCGATAAGCGTCTTGAGGCGCCGCGCGATGCGCAGCACCACGTCCTTCTCGCGCAGGCCGGAACGGCCTATGGCGCCGGGATCCTCGCCGCCATGGCCGGGGTCCAGCGCGATCGTGAGCATGCGCTTGCGGGCGGTCCGGGACGGCGCGGACGGCGTGGGGGCGGGCCTGGCTGCGGGCGGCGTCGCCGGCAGTGCAGGAGGCTGCGGCACGGGCAGGGCGGGTGCGGGCTCCTGGCCCCTGGCCAGCGGCACGCCCTCATCCTGCGGGCCCTGCGGCGTGGCCGGATTGCGCGAGATTTCGTCGAGGATGCGGGCCAGCGGGTCGTCCACGTCGGGGCCCGCCTGCTTGTTCAGGATGGCGACCAGCGGGTCCTGGGCGATCTTGGGATAGAGATCCAGCACCAGCCGGTACTGGTAGTCGGCCACGGGCTTGAGCGTGAAGACCTGCGGCGCCACCGCCTGCTTCAGGTCGAACACGATGCGCACCACGTTGGGCCGGTTCTGGGCCACGCGCAGCCCCCGGATATAGGGATCGTCCGGGCGTACCTTGGAAACCAGGTCGTTGAGCGCGGAACTGGTGCTCAGGCCTTCGATGTCCACCACCAGGCGGTGCGGATTCTCCAGCGTGAAGTGTTCGGCCTTGAGTTCGCTGTCGAGTTCCAGCGTGACGCGGGTGTATTCCTCTGCGGGCCAGGTACGCACCGCCAGGATGGTGGCCGCCTGGGCCAGCCGCGGCAGCACGGGCAGGACGAGCAGGGTGGTGGCGACGCTGATCAGCCGCCGGCGGGCGGTGCCCCTTCCGGAGAGAGATTGGTCGCCGCTGGCGGGGGGACGATCGCGTTCAGCCATGTGAATCCTCGAGCGGTATAGGCGATCAGGACGGCGTCCCGGCCCGAACCGGCATAGGCCAGGCGGACCAGCAGATCCGGCGGGGGCAGCAGGCCCCCGGCACGCTCGGGCCATTCGATCAGGACGACCGCGTCGTCACGCAGCAAATCCCGAAACCCGGCGTCCAGCCATTCGCGCGAATCGCTAAACCTATAAAAATCAAAGTGATAGAAGTATAAGTTAGAAACTTTATAGCTTTCAAGCAGCGCGTAGCTGGGGCTCTTGATCCGGCCCGTTATGCCGCATTCGCGCAACAACGCCCGGGTGAAGGCCGTTTTGCCGGCTCCCAGCTCCCCTTCCAGGTGGATGCGGCCTCCCGGCGCCGCCCCGGTGCGGCCGTCGAGCAGCGGGGCCAGCCGCCGGGCCAGCGCCTCGGTGGCGGCTTCGTCTGGCAGGTGCAGGGTGGTGGAGGACAGGGCAGCGGACATGGGGTATCGCCGGTGGTAAAACGGGGAGAGTGTCCGGGATTATAGGAAGCGCCCGGTGTGCTACGCTTTTATTTGATATTGATTCTTGTTCAGTATTTCCGGCCTGCCCGGCCGGCCACGGAGCCGCATCATCATGAAAACGCGTACCGAGAAAGACACCTTCGGCCCCATCGAGGTGCCCCAGGAGCATCTCTGGGGAGCCCAGACCCAGCGTTCGCTGCATTTCTTCGCCATTTCCACGGAGCGGATGCCGGTGCCGCTGGTGGTGGCGATGGCCCGCCTGAAGCGCGCCGCCGCCAAGGTCAACGCCGGGCTGGGCGAGCTGGACGGCACCCTGGCCGATGCGATCGTCAAGGCGGCCGACGAGGTGATCGCCGGCAAGTGGCCGGATGAGTTCCCTCTGTCGGTATGGCAGACCGGCTCCGGCACGCAGAGCAACATGAACATGAACGAGGTGCTGGCCAACCGCGCCTCCGAACTGCTGGGCGGCGAACGCGGCGAGGCGCGCAAGGTGCACCCCAACGATCACGTCAACCGCGGCCAGTCGTCCAACGACACGTTTCCCACGGCCATGCACGTGGCCGCGGCGGTCGAGATCGAGCACCGTCTGCTGCCTGCGCTGAAGGCACTGCGCGCCACGCTGGCGCGCAAGAGCGCCGAGTTCTACGACATCGTCAAGATCGGCCGCACCCATCTGCAGGACGCCACGCCCCTGACCCTGGGGCAGGAGCTCTCGGGCCACGTGGCCCAGCTCGACCTGGCCGAGCAGCAGATCCGCGCCACGCTGCCCGGCCTGCACCAGCTGGCCATCGGCGGCACGGCGGTGGGCACCGGGCTGAACGCCCATCCCGAGTTCAGCGCCAAGGTGGCCGCCGAACTGGCCCACGACACCGGCAGCGCCTTCGTGTCGGCGCCCAACAAGTTCCAGGCCCTGGCTTCGCACGAGGCGCTGCTGTTCGCGCACGGCGCCCTCAAGGCCCTGGCGGCCGGCCTCATGAAGATCGCCAACGATGTGCGCTGGCTGTCCAGCGGCCCGCGTTCCGGCCTGGGCGAGATCCGCATCCCGGAGAACGAGCCCGGCAGTTCCATCATGCCCGGCAAGGTCAATCCCACGCAGTGCGAGGCCCTCACCATGCTGGCTGCGCAGGTCATGGGCAACGACGTGGCGATCAACATCGGCGGGGCCAGCGGCAATTTCGAGCTCAATGTCTACAAGCCGCTGCTGATCCACAACTTCCTGCAGTCGGTGCGCCTGCTGGCCGACGGCATGGCCAGCTTCGACCAGCATTGTGCCGCCGGCATCGAGCCGAACCGGGAGCGCATCGCCGAACTGGTCGAGCGTTCGCTGATGCTCGTCACGGCGCTGAACCCGCACATCGGCTACGACAAGGCCGCCCAGATCGCCAAGAAGGCGCACAAGGAAAACCTGTCGCTGAAGGAGTCCGCCCTGGCGCTGGGTTTCCTCACGGAAGCAGAGTTCGACCGCTGGGTGGTGCCGGCCGACATGACGAACGCCCGCCACTGAGGCCGGCCGCGCCGGGCCTTCAGGCGCCCGCCGCCATCAGCCACAGCGGGATGGTGGCGGCCGACAGCAGCGTGCCCAGCGAGATCATCACGGCCACCATGCGGCCGTCGCCGCCCATGCGCATGGCCAGCACATAGGCGGCCGAGGCGGTGGGCAGGGCGGCGAACAGCAGCAGCATCCGGCCTTCCAGGGCGGACAGCCCCAGCAGGCGCGCGGTGCCCAGCGCCGCCAGCGGCAGGGCCAGCAGTTTCACCGCCAGCATCCAGGCGATCAGCCGCCCGTGGCCGCGGCCGCCTTCCCAGGCCAGGCTGGCGCCCACGCAGATGATGCCCAGCGCCAGGGCCGCCGCGCCCAGGCGCGCCAGCACCGTGTCTATCGGCCCGGGCAGCGTCAGGCCGGCCAGGTTGGCGGCCAGCCCGAGCAGCGTGGATACCAGCAGCGGATTGCGCGCCAGTTCCTTGAAGAGGTTGTTGCCGCTGTGCCGGGCCAGCCCGTAGACCGCCGCCACGTTGGCCATGGGCACGGCGAAGCCGATGATCAGCGCCATCACCGTCTGGCCCGGCGGGCCCGCCAGGCTCGCCGACAGGGCCAGGCCGATGTAGGTGTTGAAGCGGTAGCCGCATTGCGCCAGCGATGCCTGGGCCAGCGGCTGGGGCCGCAGCAGCGGCACGGCCAGCCAGGACAGCGCCACGCCCGCCCCGATCACCATGACGGTGGCCTGCAGCAGCAGGACCGCGCTGCCCGCGCTGATCGGGCTGCGCAGGATGGACTGGAAGAGCAGCGCCGGGAACAGCACGTAGTACACCATGCGCTCCGTGCCGGCGAAGAAGTCGCGGGAGTAGCCGAGCCGATGCCGCAGCACCCACCCGAGGACGACCAGCAGGAAATCGGGCAGGACCAGCAGTGCAACGGACATGGGAACCAGGCGGAGTCGGGGTGGAGGGCGCTTACGCGGCCCGGCGATTTGCTGCTATTCTTGCGGGACTCGAAATGCGGCGCACCGCCACGAGCGGTTTTCCATATACCTACAGCGCGCCCGTTCCGTCGCCACCAAAGATCCGACAGCCAGAGCGTCTTACGGCAGATCTGGCGACTCAACTCGCACATTGCGTCCGCTACCCGCGGTTCGCATTCTAGGAGGAAAAACGACAATGGTTAAAGTACGCTCCCTGGTCCGGGCCATTGCCCTGGCGACCGGCATCGCTGCTGCTGCCGGCGCCTCGGTGGCCCACGCGGCGGACTACCCCGACCGCCCCGTACGCGTGATCGTGCCGTTCGCGCCCGGCGGGTCCACCGACATCATCGCCCGCCTGGTCACCCAGCGCATGAGCCAGGAGCTCGGCCAGCCCATGGTGGTCGAGAACAAGGGCGGCGCCGGCGGCGCCATCGGCGCCACCGAGGCAGCCCGCGCCAAGCCTGACGGCTACACGCTGTCCATCGCCACGGTGTCCACCATGGCCGTGAACCCGGCCTGCCGTCCCAAGGACCTCCCCTACGATCCCCTCAAGGACTTCCAGCCGGTCACCAACTTCGCCAACACCGCCAACGTGGTCGCGGTCAATCCGAAGTTCCCGGCCAAGGACTTCAAGGGCCTGCTCGAAGAACTCAAGAAGAATCCCGACAAGTACTCGTACGGCAGCTCGGGCACCTGCGGCGTGCTGCACCTGATGGGCGAATCGTTCCGCATGGCCACCGGCACCGACATCGTGCACGTGCCCTACAAGGGTTCGGGCCCGGCCATCGCCGACGCCGTGGGCGGCCAGATCGAACTGCTGTTCGACAACCTGCCTTCGTCCATGCCGCAGATCCAGGCGGGCGCGCTGCGCGCCATCGCCATCGCCTGGCCCGAGCGCATCGATTCCATCAAGGACGTCCCCACCTTCGCGGAAGTGGGCTTCCCCGTGCTGAACCAGCCTGTGTGGTACGGCCTGCTGGCGCCGGCCGGCACCCCCATGGACATCGTGAACAAGCTGCGCGATGCCGCCGTGGTGGCCCTGAAGGATCCCAAGGTCATCGAGGCGCTGGCCGCGCAGGGCTCGGCCCCGTCCGGCAACACGCCCGAAGAGTTCGCCAAGGAGATCAAGTCGCAATACGACTGGGCGCATGAGGTCGTGAAGAAGCAGAACATCACGCTCGAGTGATCGCGCGCATCCCTCGCGGGATGCCGCCGCCACGACGCCCTGTCCGGCCTCCCGGACAGGGCGTCGTGCATTCCGGCGCGCCAGCGCCGCGCACTCAGTGCGCGCCGGCTCCGTCCTCGGTTTCCAGCCGCCGGCAGGCTTCGCGCAGGCGTTCGATCAGTTCCTGCTGCAGCGACGACATAGGATCCTGGCTGCGCATCATGGCGTTGATCGGCACGCGCAGGTCGGGGTCCAGCCTGCGCATGAACATGCCGGGCCGCAGCATGGCACGCGCGGTATAGGCGTCGACGATGGCCTCGCCGCAGCCGGCCTCGGCCAGGGCGCAGGCCACGTAGTGCGTCTGCACCTGCACCGCCACGTCGGGCGCCACGCCCTGCGCGTCCAGGGCCATCTGCAGCAGCGCCCCGGTGGGGTCGCGTGCGTCCAGCACGATGAGCGTCTCGCCTGCCAGGCTGGAGAGCGCAATGGGCGCGTCGCCGGGCCTGCGTCCCAGGTGCACCAGGCGCGCCTGGCCCAGCCCCATGCGGGTCAGTCCCGGATAGTCGCTGGTGTCGAAGGTGATTGCCAGGTCCAGCTCGCGCATCTGCAGGCCTTGCACCAGCTCGGCGCTGTGATAGGTGTGGATGTCGAAGGTGAGGCCGGGGCGGGCATCGCGGCTGGCGCGCACCACCGATGGCAGCAGACCCATGCCCAGCGCCGGTGCGCAGCCGACGCGCAGGTGGCCGTGTGGCCGCTCGCGCAGGCTGGCGGCCAGCTTGCGCACGCTGGCCAGGTCCCGGTTCAGGCGGGCCACCTCGGGCGTGAGGATCTCGGCCTCGCGCGTGGCCACCAGCCTGCCCTTGACGCGCTGGAACAGCTTGAAGCCCAGCTGGGCCTCGGCATGTGCCAGCAGCTTGCTGGCCGCCGGCTGGGAGATGTGCAGCGCCGCCGCGGCTTCCGTGAGCGAGCCGGTGCGGCGTATGGCTTCGAAGATCTCGATGTGGCGCAGGCGCATGGCGGTGTGGCAGGCAGAAAGCCCCGATTCTATGCCGCCGGCGGGCCGCGGAGGGGCCTGCGCGTGCCGCTGCCCTATCATTGCCTCCATCGACGCACGAAGAGGAGCACCCATGCGCGGCATTCTTCAGGCACTGCTCGCCGCCCTGGCGCTGGCCGGGCAGGCGGCCCTGGGCCAGCCGGCCGCCACGCCGCCCGATCCCGAGGCCGCCACCGGCTACCAGGACAAGGCGCTGGTGCACGCGGAACGGTACATGGCCGCCACCGCCAACCCCCTGGCCACCCGCGCAGCCTACGACATCCTGCGGCAGGGCGGCAGCGCGGTGGACGCCGCCATCGCTGCCCAGCTCGTGCTGGGCCTGGTGGAGCCGCAGTCCTCCGGGCTCGGCGGGGGCGCCTTCATGCTGCATTACCGGGCCGCCACGGGCGACCTGCAGGTCTACGACAGCCGGGAGACCGCGCCGGCGGCAGCCCGGCCCGACCGCTTCCTGCGCGACGGCAAGCCCATTGCGTTCCGGGAAGCGGTGGACAATGGCCGGGCCGTGGCCACGCCCGGGCTGCTGCGCGGCCTGGAGCTCGCCCACGCCCAGCAGGGCCGGCTGCCCTGGAAGACGCTGTTCGCGCCGGCCATCGCCCTGGCAGAGCAGGGCTTCGAGGTATCGCCGCGGCTGCATGCGCTGCTGGCCGACACGCCTGCGCTGCGCGAGCAGCCTGCCGCGGCGGCATACTTCTACGCGCCCGACGGCCAGCCCTGGCCGGTGGGCCACCGGCTGCGGAACCCCGCCCTGGCGCAGGTGCTGCGCCGCGTTGCCGAGGAAGGCGCGGATGCCTTCTACCGGGGCGCCATCGCCCGGGACATCGTGGCCGCCGTGCACGCCCATCCCAAGCCGGGCGACCTCACGCTGGATGACCTGGGCGGATACCGCGCGCGGCTGCGCGAGCCGGTCTGCGGGCGCTATCGCAGCTACCTGCTGTGCGGCCCGCCGCCGCCCAGCAGCGGACCGCTGGCCGTGCTGCAGATGCTGGGCGCGCTGGAGCAGCACCCCATGGATCGGCTGCGTCCGGATTCGGCCGAGGCGGTGCACTACCTGGCCGAGGCCGGTCGGCTGGCCTATGCCGACCGCGGCTTCTACGTCGGCGATCCGGAATACGTCGCCGTGCCGGTGCGCGCCATGCTGGACCCGCGCTATCTGCACGCCCGCGGCGCGCTCATCCGTCCGGACCGCAGCATGGGCACGGCGCTGCCGGGAGACCCGGCAGGCCTGCTGCAGGCGCGGGCCCTCGACGACGCGTTCGAGGTGCCGTCCACCTCGCACCTGTCCGTGGTGGACGCGCGGGGCAACGTGGTGTCCATGACCTCGACCATCGAATCCGCGTTCGGCAGCAAGATCTTCGTGCGCGGCTTCCTGCTCAACAACGAGATGACGGATTTCTCGTCCTCGTACCGCGACCCCGAGGGGCGCCTGGTGGCCAACCGCATCGAGGGCGGCAAGCGCCCGCGCAGCTCGATGGCGCCCATGATCGTGTTCCGCGGCGGCAAGCCCTACGTGGTGGTGGGTTCGCCCGGCGGCAGCGCCATCATCAACTATGTGGCCAAGACGCTGGTGGGCGTGCTGGACTGGGGGCTGGACATCCAGCAGGTCATCAGCCTGCCGAACTTCGGCAGCCGCAACGGGCCCACCGAGATCGAGCGCGGCACCGCGCTGGAACAGCAGGCCGGGGCCCTGCGCGCCATGGGCCACGAGGTGCGGGCCGTGGATCTGGCCAGCGGCCTGCAGGGCATCGTGATCGAGCCGGGCCGCCTGTCGGGCGGCGCGGACCCGCGGCGCGAAGGGGTGGTGATGGGGGATTAGGCCGGCTGCCGTGCCGGGTCTGCGCCTGCATTGGGCCGATCAGGAGCCCCTTGCAACGCTTTCCTCGCAAAGTGTGGGAAACGATGACAGGCCGCTTCGGCGCACCGGACGGCGCTTGTCGGAAGGGGGCGGGAACCGATAAGCTGGACGCGGAGATGGAAACGCCGTCACGCCGGGCGGCACGCCGCGCCGGCGCCAAGGAGATTCGCATGCCGCAGAACACGGAGTTGCAGGATCGCGTGGCCATCGTCACGGGCGCCTCGTCCGGCATAGGCCGCGCCACCGCCATCGCGCTGGCTGCCGCGGGCGCGCGCGTGGTGGTCAACCACAGTTCGCCCGGTTCCTCGGCCGATCGCGCGGCCGAGGTGGTGGACGAGATCGGGCGCGCGGGCGGCCAGGCCTGCGCGGTGCAGGCCGACGTCAGCAAGGAGGCGGAGGTAGAGCGCCTGTTCCAGGCCGCCCGGGAGCGCTATGGCCCGCTCGACATCCTGGTCAACAATGCGGGCATCGAAAAGCCCGCCGCGATCCAGGACATGACGCTGGAACAATGGCAGCGCGTGATCGACGTGAACCTCACCGGTCACTTCCTATGCGCGCGCGCCGCGGTGCGCGCCTTCCTGGCGCGCTGGCCGCAGCCGCCGGAGCACGGGGCGGCGGGCAAGATCATCTTCATGAGCTCGGTGCACGAGGTGATCCCCTGGGCTTTCCAGGCCAACTATGCCGCTTCCAAGGGCGGCATCTCGCTGCTGATGCGTTCCCTGGCCCAGGAACTGGGGCCCTACCGGATCCGTGTCAACAGCGTGGCGCCGGGCGCCATCCGTACGCCCATCAACCGCGAGGCCTGGGAAACCGAAGAGGCCATGCAGGCGCTCCTCAAGCTCATTCCGTACGGCCGCATCGGCGAGCCGGACGACATCGGCCGCGCCGTGGCCTGGCTGGCGTCGGATGCCTCCGACTACGTCACCGGCACCACGCTGTTCGTCGACGGGGGCATGACGCTCTACCCCGAGTTCCGGGGCGCAGGTTGATGTCCCGGCCGCTCGAGGACTACGGCCTGATCGGCAACATGCTGTCGGCTGCGCTGGTGGGGCGCGATGGCTCGATCGACTGGCTGTGCCTGCCTCATTTCGATTCGCCGGCCTGCTTCGCCGCCCTGCTGGGCGATGCCAGCCACGGCCGCTGGCTGCTCGCTCCTGCTGCGCCCGACGCATCCGCCCAGCGGCGCTACATCACCGACACCGCGGTGCTGGAAACGCTGTACGAGACGCCCTCGGGCCGGGTGCGCGTCTGCGACTTCATGCCGCTGAGCGACGACGAAGGACGCGTGGACGTGGTGCGCATCGTCTGCGGGCTCGACGGCCGGGTCGAGATGAACATGGAGCTGGTGCTGCGCTTCGACTATGGCCGCACCGTGCCCTGGGTGCGGCGGCGCGACTACGGGCTGAGCGCCATCTCCGGCCCGGATGCGGTGGAGCTCCATACCGCCGTGCCGCTGCATGGGCACGACATGACCAGCACGGCACGCTTCACGGTGCGGGCCGGCGAGACGGTGCCGTTCACGCTGTCGTATCACCGCTCGCACCGTACGCCGCATTTCGTGCCGGACCGCATGGAGAGCCTGGACCGCACGGTGTCGTGGTGGCAGCAGTGGGCCAGGCGTTGCAGCTGGGACGGCCCGCACGATGCGCGCCGCGACGCCGTCGTGCGCTCCCTGATCACGCTCAAGCTGCTCACTTTCGCGCCCACCGGGGGCATCGTGGCGGCGCCCACCACCTCGCTGCCGGAAACGCTGGGCGGCAGCCGCAACTGGGACTACCGCTATTGCTGGCTGCGCGATTCGGCGCTCACGCTGTACGCCCTGCTCAACGCGGGTTACCGGGAGGAGGCCGAGGCGTGGCGCCAGTGGCTGTTGCGCGCGGTGGCGGGCCACCCGAACCAGCTGCACATCATGTACGGCATCGCGGGCGAGCGCTGGCTGCCCGAACTCGAGGTCGACTGGCTGCCGGGCTACGAGGGCAGCCGGCCGGTGCGGGTGGGCAATGGCGCAAGCGGGCAGATGCAGCTGGACGTCTACGGCGAGGTGGTCGAGACCCTGCATGCGGCCCGCGCCGCGGACCTGGCGCCGCTGGCCGAGGCCTGGCGCCTGCAGAACGTGCTGCTCAAGCCTCTCGAGACGCTCTGGCGCGAACAGGACCACGGGCTCTGGGAAGTACGCGGGCCCAAGCGCTCCTTCACGCACTCGCGCCTGATGTGCTGGGTGGCGTTCGACCGCGCCATCAAGTCGTGCGAGCGGTTCGGGCTGGAAGGGCCGGTGGAGCGCTGGTCGCGCGTGCGCGACGAGATCCGCGACGACATCTGCACGCATGGCTACGATGCCGCGCGCAATACCTTCGTGCAGTACTACGGCGGCCAGGCCCTGGATGCCAGCCTGCTGCTGATCCCCCAGGTGGGGTTCCTGCCGCCCGACGACCCGCGGGTGCAGGGCACGGTGAGGGCCGTCGAGCGCCACCTGCTGCGCGACGGCCTGCTGCTGCGCTACGACACCGGAGACACCGACGACGGCCTGCAGGGCGAGGAGGGCGCGTTCCTCGCCTGCAGCTTCTGGCTGGTGGACACCTACGCGCTGATGGGCCGCATCGACGATGCCGAGCGCCTGTTCGAGCACCTGCTGTCGCTGCGCAACGACCTGGGCCTGCTGGCAGAGGAATACGACGTGCGGCTGGGAAGGCAGGTGGGCAATTATCCGCAGGGCTTCTCGCACATCGGGCTGGTGAATTCGGCCTACAACCTCGCCCGGGTCAATGGCCCGGCGCGGCAGCGTTCCACCAACCAGGCGCCGCACGAATGATCGCGCGGCCCGGGCATATGCGAGCGGCCATCATGTCTAGCGGAACACCACCGTCTTGGAGCCGTTGAGCAGTATGCGGTGCTCGACGTGGCTGCGCACGGCGCGCGACAGCACCAGTGACTCGACGTCGCTGCCGACCTGGGTGAGGTCCTGGGCGCTCATGGTGTGGTCCACGCGTTCGATGTCCTGCTCGATGATGGGGCCTTCGTCCAGGTCGGAGGTGACGTAGTGGGCCGTGGCGCCGATGATCTTGACTCCGCGCGCGTGGGCCTGATGGTAGGGCCGCGCACCCTTGAAGCTGGGCAGGAAACTGTGGTGGATGTTGATCGCCCGCCCGGCCAGCGCCTCGCACAGCGAGGGCGACAGGATCTGCATGTAGCGCGCCAGCACCACGAGGTCGATGCGCTCGCGCTCGACCAGGTCCAGGATGCGCCGTTCCTGCCCGGCGCGCGTGTCCGGCGTGACCGGCAGGTGGTGGAAGGGCACGCCATAGGACGCCGCCAGCCCGGCGAAGTCGGGGTGGTTCGACACCACGGCGGCCACCTCGGCATGCAGCTGGCCGCTGCTCACCCGGAACAGCAGGTCGTTCAGGCAATGGCCCTGCCGGCTCACCATGATCAGCAGGCGCTGCTTGCTGCGCGCGTCGTGGATCTGCCATTGCATGGCATAGCCGTCGGCCAGCTCCGCGAAGCGCGCGCGCAGGTCCTGGGCCGCAACCGATTCCGGCAGGTCGAAGTGCACGCGCAGGAAGAAGCGGCCGGTTTCCTCGTCGCCGAACTGCTGCGAGTCGAGGATGTTGCAGCCCAGCTCGAACAGCAGGCCGCTGACGCGATACACGATGCCGGTGCGGTCCGGGCAGGACAGGGTGAGGATGTAGTCGTTGTGCTGCATGGTGGGGGTGTCAGGGGTTCAGCCGCGCCAGGGTTTCCTCGGCGATGGCTAGGCTGGCGGTCAGGCCGGGCGATTCGATGCCGTAGAGATTGACCAGGCCGGGCACGCCGTGCGCGGCCGGGCCGGAGATCATGAAGTCGGCGGCAGGCTCGCCGGGGCCGGAGATCTTGGGCCGGATGCCGGTGTAGCCGGGCGCCAGCGCGCCGTCGGGCAGCCCGGGCCAGTAGCGGCGCACGGCGTCGTAGAACACATCGGCGCGGCGCGGGTCCAGCGTGTAGTCTTCGGTGTCGATCCACTCGGTGTCGGGCCCGAACTTGGCCTGGTTGCCCAGGTCCAGCGTCAGGTGCACGCCCAGGCCGGCATGGCCGGGAACCGGATAGATCAGGCGCGAGAACGGCGCACGGCCCGACAGCGTGAAGTAGCTTCCCTTGCACAGGTATTCGGGCGGAATGCTGTCGGGGGGGATGCCCTCGATGCGGCGGGCCAGCGTGGGCGCGTGCAGGCCCGAGGCATTGATCAGCACGTTGCAGCTCAGCGCCATGGCCTCGTCGCCGCCGAACTGCAGCGTGAAGCCGCCCTCCGGGCGTACGGAGCCGTTCAGCGCCGGCGTGTGGAACACGCACTGCGCGCCGGCGTTCTCGGCGTCTCCTTGGTAGGCCAGCATCAGCGCGTGGCTGTCGACGATGCCGGTGGAGGGGGAGACCAGCGCGGCGGTACAGCGCAACGCCGGCTCCAGCCGCGCCGCCTCGGCGCCGTCGATCATGCGCATGTCGTCCACGCCGTTCGCCTGCGCCCGTTGCGCGATGCCCTCGAGCTGGGCGGCCTCGGCCTCGGAGGTGGCCACGATCAGCTTGCCCAGCCGCTTGTGCGGGATGCCGCGCTGCGCGCAGTACTCGTACAGCAGGTGCTTGCCGCGCACGCACAGCCTGGCCTTGAGGCTGCCTGCCGGGTAATAGATGCCGGCGTGGATCACTTCGGAATTGCGCGAGCTGGTGCCCGTGCCTATGCCTTCGGAGGCCTCGGCCACCAGGACTTCGCGGCCCCCCGCGGCCAGCGCACGCGCGATGGCCAGGCCGACGACGCCGGCGCCGATAATGATGCAATCGATGTCAGTGCTCATGATGTCAGCGATGTCGTTGTCCGGCGGGCGTGAGGTCGAAGCCGCCGGCATGGAAGACGAGCGGGTCGGCCCCGCTGTGTCCGCAGCGCTCGACCTGGCCCACCATGATGAGGTGGTCGCCCTCGGCGTAGCGGCTGCGGTTGTGGCATTCGAACCAGGCCGCGCACGGGCCCTCGAGCATGGGCGTGCCGCCCGGCGCGCGCGCCAGCGACAGCCCCAGGAAGCGCTCGGGCGTCTTGCCGGTGGCGAAGCGGCGGGCCAGCGCGATCTGCTCGGCCGAGAGCACGTTGACGACGTAGCGCCGGCATTGCTCGAACGCGGCCAGCGACGAGGAAGACTGCGACAGGCTCCACAGGACCAGCGGCGGATCCAGCGAGACCGAATTGAAGGAGCTGACCGTCAGGCCCACGGGGCTGCCGTCGGGCGCCTCGGCGGTGACCACCGTGACGCCGGTGGCGAAGCGGCCCAGCGCCGTGCGGAAATAGGAGGCGTCGAAGTCAGGCGGGGAAGCGAGCGACATCAGGAATGCAGCGGGAGGAGGCCCTAGGGCGAAAGACGGTCGATCTGCCATCCGGCGTCGCCGTCGGGGCGATAGCGCAGCCGGTCGTGCAGGCGCGAGGGGCGCCCCTGCCAGAACTCGAAGGAGGAAGGGACCACCCGGTAGCCGCCCCAGAACGGCGGGCGCGGCGGCTGGTCGCCATATTGCTCGCGGAAGGTGCGCTGGCGCGCCTCCAGCTCCTCGCGGCTGACCGGCTGGCTCTGGCGCGAAGCCCAGGCGCCGATGCGCGATCCCGCCGGACGGCTGTGGAAGTACTGGTCGGATTCTTCGGGCGAGACCAGTTCGACGCGGCCCTCGATGCGCACCTGGCGCTCGAGGGGCTGCCAGAAGAACAGCAGGGCTGCCCGCGGGTTGGCCGCCAGGGCCAGGCCCTTGCGCGAGCCATAGTTGGTGAAGAACGTGAAGCCGCGCTCGTCGAAGCCCTTGACCAGCACGATGCGCGCCGAAGGCTGGCCATCGGCGTCCACGGTGGCGAGGGTCATGGCGTTGGGCTCGGGCACCGAGGCGGCCAGCGCCTCGTCGAACCAGCGCTGGAACTGGAGGAACGGCGAGGACGCGGCCTGCTCTTCGAGCAGGACGCCTTTTTCGTAGCTTTGGCGCAGGTCGGATACGGACATGGGGGCGGGCTTCGAGGGAACAGCCCCGAGTTTACCGCCATCGCCGTCCTGGCCCGCTGAGCAGAGGCCCTAGGCGGCCGGCAATCCTTCCAGCCGCCGGGCGATGGCCTCGAGGCGGGCGTCGCGGATGCCGGCGGCGCGCAGCGCCCTGGCGGTTTCCATGACGTAGTCGGTGCAGGGCCCATAGCGGCCGGAGGCGCGCTGCACGATGGCCACCAGGTCGCTCTCGGGCAGGGCGCTGATGTAGCCGGGGTTGTTGCGGTTCATCACGAAGACCAGCGCCGTGACGCGGCCGTCGTGGGTCTCGCAGTTGAGCCAGCGCGGCAGGTAGGCTCCCGTGGACATCTCGCGCTCCCAGAGCGCGGGAAAGTAGTCGGGCACCCGCGAACCGGCCAGCCGGTAGGCGACGCCCCGGCAGGACCCGCCCCGGTCCAGGCCGAACACCAGCCCGGGGCATTCGGGCGTACCGCGGTTGACCCGCGACCACAGGCATAGCGCGCGGTGGTGGCCGCGCAGGGTGGCCAGGCGGCGCTCCTCGAAGGGAAAGTCGGGCCGCCAGATGAGCGAGCCGTAGCCGTAGATCCAGACGTCCTCGCCGGGCGTCCAGTGCTTCAGCGCGGCTTCCAGCGAAGCCTGGCGTTCGGCCGGCGTCCACAGGCGGAACGGCAGGGCGGCCGGGTTGAGCAGGTCGGAAGAAGGAGGATGGGCGGGGGTAGTCACGACGAAGGCGGAGGATCGTGGGTATCTTGCGGAGGCCGGCGGTTGAACCAGCCGCCGACCGCGACGGCCAGGGCGTAGGCCCAGAACAGCGGGGCGACGCCAATTACCGCACCGAGCGCGCCGAACGTCAACGGCAGCGTCACCTGCGAGCTGTTGATCAGCGCCATGCGCAGCCCCACCGCCTCGGCAGCCCGGCCGGGCGGGGAGAACTGGTGCAGCAGCGACAGCATGCTGGGCTGGCAGCTGCCGAGCGCCAGGCCCAGGACGAAAGAGAGCGTGATCAGGGCAGCTACGTCGTCGAACAGCGGGTAGAGCAGGAAATCGACCGCGGTGGTCAGCATGGTGACGCGCACCAGCGTCCAGGGCAGCACCCGATTCTGGATATAAGGCAGAAGCAGGCGGATGACGAAAGTTGCCGCCGAGAACGCAGCCAGGATGACGCCGATGGTGGTGGCCGACAGGCCGATGGCCACGCCGTAGATGGGCACCACGAAAAGGTGGGTGTCCCAGGCGCCCGAGACGATGGTGTTGACCAGCAGCACCCGGCGCAGCGCCGGCACGGCCAGCAGTTCGGCGATCCGCGGCCGGACCCCGTCGTTGCGCCGCGCGCCCGCCAGGCTTGCGTCGAACTGGCGCAGCGGCGTACGCAGCAGATACAGCCCGAGGGCCGCGGTCAGCGGGCCCAGTGCCAGTATGCCGAAGGCCAGGCGGGTGCCGAGGTGGTCGATGGCCAGCCCGGCGGCCAGCGGGCCGGAGAAGCCCGAGGCCGCCAGCGTGAGCGAGAGCCACGAGAAATTGCGCAGCCGCAGCCGGGCTTCCGCGTGCCCCAGCAGGTCCTGGGTTGCCACCTGGTGCAGCATGAAGCCGATGCCGATGGCGCAGGATGCCAGGAGCAGCGCCGCCTGCGTCTGGAACAGGAAAGGCAGCAGCGTGCCGATCGAGACCAGCCCGGTGCCGATCGTCAGGGGCCGGTACACGCCCACCTTGTCCACCCAGCGCCCGGCGTGGATGGAAGCCAGCATCGGCAGCACCGCGAACACCGCCACCAGGGTGCCGACCTGCAGGGTCGACAGGCCCAGCTTCAGGGCGGTGAGCGAGACGGTGATGCGTCCCCCGGTGAGGGCCACGTGGTTCAGCATGGCCAGCACGCACAGCCAGCCCGTCCCTGAAAATTCAGGGCCGTGGGCGGTACGGGAGGGGAGTGGTCGGGGCGAGTCGGGCACGGCGCGGGCTTTCTGCACGCATTCTGTGGCCATCGTCTGTCATTGTCGATGTTGCAGTGCCGCATCCCGGAGCCGGCGCCAGGGCGGAGATGGCGGCATGTTCACCGGCAAGTGCAGGCACGATTGGCGCGGAATCGGCGCAGATCGCCGCAACTGCAGCGCGCGGAACCGGCGGGCGGGGACTGCAGAATGTCTCGTCCGCGCAACGCACGGGGCGTCCGCGGCGCAGCAGCGTCCTTCACCGGCCCCACGTAGAATGCGACGGTACCGCATTCTCTCCGTCCCCATGAAACCCAAGACCAAGCGCTCGCTGCTGATTGTCATCCTGCTGCTGCTGGCAGCCGTTGCCGCCAGATGGGCGTTCTTTTCTCCGCCGCCCGCGCCTGCCTACGCCACGGCCGAGGTGCGCCGCGCCGACCTGGAAGACAGCGTGCTGGCCAGCGGGACGCTCGAAGCGGTGCGCCAGGTGAGCGTGGGCGCGCAGGCCACCGGGCAGTTGAAATCCCTGAAGGTGCAGTTGGGCGACCAGGTGAAACATGGCCAGCTGGTCGCCGAGATCGACGACCTGACCCAGCAGAACGACCTGCGCACTGCCCAGGCCACCCTGGAAGCCCGCCGGGCCGACCTGCGCGCCAGGCAGGCCAGCCTGCGGCAGGCCGAGCTGGCATTCCGCCGCCAGCGCGAGATGCTGGCGGCCGACGCCAGCTCGCGCGAGGACTACGAGGCCGCCGAGGCCACGCTGAACGTCACGCGCGCCGAGATCGCCTCGCTGCAGGCCCAGATCGTGCAGGCCGGGGTGGAGGTGGACACCGCCAAGGTGAACCTGGGCTACACGCGCATCGTCTCGCCCATCGACGGCACCGTGGTGGCGGTGGTGACCAAGGAGGGCCAGACCATCAATGCGTTCCAGACGGCGCCGACCGTCATCAAGGTGGCGCAGGTGGACACCATGACGGTGAAGGCGCAGATCTCGGAGGCCGACGTCACGCGCGTGCGGCCGGGCCAGAAGGCGTACTTCACCATCCTGGGCGAGCCGGACGCGCGCCACTACGGCACGCTGCGGGCCATCGAGCCGGCGCCCGATTCCATCCAGCAGGACGATTCGAACAGCCTGTTCAACAACACCTCGTCGTCCAGCAGCACGTCGTCGGCCGTCTACTACAACGGCCTGTTCGACGTGCCGAATCCCGACGGCAAGCTGCGCATCTCGATGACGGCGCAGGTCTTCATCGTGCTGGGCGAGGCCAGGGGCGCGCTGGCGGTGCCCGCCGCGGCGCTGGGCCCGGCGGGCAAGGACGGCATGCGCACCGTGCGCGTGGTGGGCGCGGACGGCAAGGCCGTGGAGCGCCAGGTCAAGGTCGGCCTGAACAACAACGTCGACGCGCAGATCCTGGAAGGCCTGGAGGAGGGCGAGAAAGTCGTGATCGGCGAGACGGCCCCGGCGCCTTCGGCCGGCGCGGCCGGAGGCTGAAGTGGGCGAGGCGCTGATCCGGCTGGAGGGCGTGCGGCGCGAGTTCGTGTCCGGCGAGCAGACCATCGCGGTGCTCAAGGACGTGAACCTGGAGATCGCCGCGGGCGAGATGGTGGCCATCGTGGGCGCGTCGGGCTCGGGCAAGTCGACCCTGATGAACATCCTGGGCTGCCTGGATCGCCCTTCTCGCGGCACGTACCGCATCGGCGGACGCGCCACGGGCGAATTGTCTCCCGACGAACTGGCCGAGCTGCGGCGCGAGCATTTCGGCTTCATCTTCCAGCGCTATCACCTGATGGCCGACCTGACCGCGCGCGGCAACGTCGAGATGCCGGCGGTGTACGCGGGCCGGGCCAGCGGGCAGCGGCGCGAGCGCGCGCAGGCGCTGCTGCGGCGGCTGGGCCTGGGCGAGCGCATGGAACACCGCCCCAGCCAGCTGTCCGGCGGACAGCAGCAGCGCGTCAGCATCGCCCGCGCGCTGATGAATGGCGGCCAGGTGATCCTGGCCGACGAGCCCACCGGCGCGCTGGACACGCACACCGGGCAGGAGGTGCTGCGCATCCTGGAAGAATTGAACGCCGCCGGCCACACCATCGTCATCGTCACCCACGACATGGAAGTGGCGCGCCATGCGCGCCGCATCATCGAGATCCGCGACGGCGAGATCGTGGCCGACCGGCCCAATGCGGACTCTACGTCGGCGCCATCTGCGCCGCCCGCGCCGGCGGCCGACGAGCCGGCGCCGGCCGGCAGCCGGCCGAGGTGGCAGGGCGCCCTGGAGCGCACCGGCGAGGCGCTGCGCATGGCGCTGGTTGCCATGAATGCGCACCGCCTGCGCACGGCGCTGACCATGCTGGGCATCGTGATCGGCATCGCGGCCGTGGTGTCGGTGGTGGCGCTGGGGGAGGGCTCGCGGCGGAAGATACTGAGCGACATCAGCCAGATGGGCACCAATACGGTGGACATCTTCCCGGGCGAGAATTTCGGCGACGAGGAGGCCACGCGCATCCGCACGCTGGTGCCTTCCGACGCCGACGCCCTGGCGCGCCAGCATTTCGCCGACAGCGTCACGCCGCAGGTGTCGACCAGCGTGTCGCTGCGCTATCGCAATGTGTCGGTCAACGGCACCGTGCAGGGCGTGGGCGAGCAGTTCTTCCGCGTGCGCGGCCTGCGGCTGGCGCAGGGGCAGTTCTTCGACGCCACCGCCGTGACGCGCCGCAGCCAGGACGTGGTGATCGACGAGAACACCCGCAACCGGCTGTTCGGCGCCCATGCCGACCCCATCGGCCAGGTGATCCTGCTGGGCAGCGTGCCCAGCCGCGTGGTGGGCGTGACGTTCAAGCAGGATGCGCTGTTCGGCGCGGCCGAGACGCTGAACGTCTACATTCCCTACACCACGGCACTGAGCCGCGTGCTGGGCCAGCAGCACCTGCGCAGCATCACCGTGCGGGTGGCCGACGACACGCCGATCGAGACGGCCGAGCAGGCCATCGTCAGGCTGCTCACGCAGCGCCACGGCACCAGGGATTTCTTCGTCTTCAACACCGACTCGGTGCGCCAGACCATCGAGCGCACCACCGCCACCATGACGCTGCTGGTTTCCATGATCGCGCTGATCTCGCTGGTGGTGGGCGGCATCGGCGTGATGAACATCATGCTGGTGTCGGTCACCGAGCGCACCCGCGAGATCGGCGTGCGCATGGCGGTGGGCGCGCGCCGCGCCGACATCATGCAGCAGTTCCTGATCGAGGCGGTGCTGGTCTGCCTGATCGGCGGCGTGGCCGGCATCGCGCTGTCGCTGGGGCTGGGCGTGCTGGTATCCAGGGCCACCGGCGGCTCGTTCGAGATGGTGTATTCGGCGGGCTCCATGGTGGCCGCCTTCGTATGCTCCACGCTCATCGGGGTGGCCTTCGGCTACCTGCCTGCGCGCAACGCGGCGCGCCTGGACCCCATCGAATCCCTGGCCCGAGAATGAAGCTGCCCGTACCGATTCTTCGACCCGTGATCCTGGCGCTGGCAATGGCCCTGCCGCTGGGCGGCTGCGGCCTGCTGGACAGCCGCTACGAGCGGCCGGCCGTTCAGGTGCCGCCGCAATGGACCCAGGGCCTGCCGGACGACGCGGCCCAGCCCTCGGGCCCCTGGTGGCAGGCCTTCGGCGATCCCGAGCTGAACCGGCTGGTCGGGCAGGCCCTGGCGCGCAACAACGACCTGGCCGCCGCCGGCGTGCGGGTGCGCCGCGCCCAGCTGGCCGCCGGCCTGGCGCGCAGCGATCTCTTCCCGCTGTTCGGCGGCACGGTGGACGTGAGCCGCTCGCGCAATCTGTACGGCGACAGGCAGATCCTGCGCAGCAACCAGGCGCAATTGACGGTGAGCTACGAACTGGACCTGTGGGGCCGCCTGTCGCGCGCCCGCGACGCCGCGCAGTGGGAGGCCGACGCCACCGAACAGGACCGCCAGAGCGCCGCGCTCAGCCTGACCGGCACCACGGCGCAGCTGTACTGGCAGATCGGCTTCATCAACCAGCGCCTGGCCGCCAGCACGGAAAGCATCGCCTATGCGCGGCGCACGCTGGAGCTGGTGCGCGCGCAGTACGCGGCCGGCGGCGCGTCGGCGCTGGAGGTGGCCGAGGCCGAGCAGAACCTGTCCAACCAGCAGGCGGCGCACACCGACCTGCTGCAGCAGCGCGTGGAATACCGCAACGCGCTGGCCATCCTGTTCGACGGCCCGCCGGACCGCATCGTGGCCGATCCCCAGGCCCTGCCGCGGGCCGAGCCGCCGCCCGTGCGCGCCGGCCTGCCGGCCGACCTCCTGGGCCGTCGCCCCGACCTGCGCGCGGCCGAACTGCGCCTGCGCAGCGCGCTGGCCCACGTCGACGCCACGCGCCTGAGCTATTACCCGCCCATCACGCTGACCGGCGCATTGGGCACCGCCAGCACCGCGCTGGGCAACCTGCTGCAGGATCCGGTGGGCACCCTGGGTGCGGGGCTCAGCCTGCCGTTCCTGCAGCTGAATTCGATGCAGCTGAACATCGACATCTCGCGCGCCGACTTCGAGGAGCGCGTCGTGACGTTCCGCCAGGCGTTGTACCAGGCCATGGCCGACGTGGAGAACGCGCTGTCGGCCCGCACGCAGCTGACCGACCGCGCCCGCCTGCTGGCGCAGTCGCTGGAATCGGCGCGCCGCGCCGAGCGACTGTACGAAGTGCGCTACCGCGCGGGCGCCGTCTCCCTGCGCTTCTGGCTGGATGCGCAGGAGCAGCGCCGCAACACCGAGATCGCGGTGGCCGAGAACAGGCTGAATCGGCTGGTGAACCAGGCGTCGCTGTACCTGGCGCTGGGCGGCGGCGATGCGCCGACCGTGCCTGCGTTGCCGGAGGAGCAGGCCCGCCAGGCGCCGCCGCGGAACGTGGGAAAATAGCGCCCATCATGACGATCGCCCAGCCCGACCTGACGCCGACCTGCGACATCGACGCCGAGCGCCGCTTCGGCGGCCTTGCCCGCCTGTACGGGCCTGCCGCGCCCGCCCGCATGTATGGCGCGCACGTGGCGGTGGTAGGATTGGGCGGCGTGGGCTCGTGGACGGCGGAGGCGCTGGCGCGCTGCGGCGTGGGCGCGCTCACGCTCATCGACATGGACCATATCGCCGAGTCCAACGTCAACCGCCAGATCCACGCGCTGACTCCCACGCTGGGCCAGGCCAAGGTGGAGGCGATGGCGGCGCGCATCCGCGACATCAACCCGGAATGCGTGGTGACGCGGGTGGACGAGTTCGTCGATCCGGGCAACGTGGGCCGATTGCTGGCCGGCCATTATGCCGCCATCGTCGACTGCACGGACCAGGCGGCGGCCAAGATCGCCATGATCCTGCATGCGCGCGACCGCAAGCTGCCGGTGCTGCTGTGCGGCGGGGCGGGCGGCAAGACCGACCCGCTGTCGCTGCGTGCGGGCGACCTGTCGGAGGCTGCCCACGACGCCCTGCTGTCCAAGCTGCGCAACACCTTGCGGCGCGAGCACGGCTATCCGCGCGCATCCGACGCCCACGGCCGCGCGCTGAAGCGCGTGCCGCGCATGGGGGTGCGGGCACTGTGGTTCGACCAGCCCGCCATCCTGCCCAGGGCCTGGACGCAGTCCGCCGAGGCGGACGATGACGTGGGCGCGGCTGCCGCCGCGCCGGCCCCACAGGGGCTGTCCTGCGCCGGTTACGGGTCGGTGGTGACGGTGACCGCGGCCATGGGCCTGGCCGCGGCCAACGAGGCATTGCGGCTGGCGCTGTCGGATACGCCGCGCTAGCCGCGCTAGGGGCGCGGCGGCCTCAATCGCCGCGCAGCGCGACGTCGAACCAGCCGCGCAGCGCGTTCGACAGGCGCAGGCCCTGGGCATTGCGCAGCGCTTCCACCCGCAGCACGCGTTCGCGCACCTTGCCGCCGGCCAGCAGTTCGGCGCGCTGCACGCCGGGCAGGCAGCCGCTGGCAAGCGGAGGGGTATACCACTGGCCGTCGAGCAGCAGGTAGAGGTTGCTGCGGCTGCCCTCGCACAGCTCGCCGTCGGTATTCATGTAGACCATGTCGAACACCTGGGGGTGCGCGGGCAGCCACTCGGCGGCGCGCGCGTACCAGGGCCGATGGGTGGTCTTGTAGCGCAGCAGGGGCTCGTTGGCGTCGAGCAGGTCGGGCGAAAGCAGGATCTCCTGGCCGGGCGGCAGCGGCGCCAGCGGCAGGGCCTCCAGGTTGCAATGTCCGGCCATGTCGAGCAGCAGGCGCAGGCGGTGCGGGCCGGGAGCCTGGATGCCTGCGATGCAGGCCCGGACCTCGCGCTCGACGGCACCCGGATCGCAGCGATAGCCCAGCGCCTGGGCGGACCGCCCCAGGCGGTCGAGATGCCGCGCCAGCAGGGGGGCCTGGCGGTCGGCGGTGACCAGCATGGTTTCGATGAGATGGGGCTGCACGGCGTTCTCCGGGCCGGCGGCCGTCAGCGCAGGATGCGCGCCTTCCACTGGCACTCCTGCCACTCCTGTGCGGGGTCGGAGTCGTGGACGATGCCGCCGCCCACATGGTACACGCCATGGCGCAGCGTGGCGCGGCCCGAAGGCAGGACCAGGGTGCGGATGGCGACGTTGAGGGAGAAGTCGCCGGTGGGCGCCAGCCACCCCACGCTGCCGCAATAGAGCCCCCTCGGCCATGTTTCCAGCTGGCGGATGCGCCGCATGGCGGCCACCTTGGGCGCTCCGGTGATGGACCCGCAGGGAAACAGGGCGCGCAGCACGTCCTCGAGCGTGGCGTGCGGGGCGTCGGCCGAGATCGTGGAGGTGAGCGTCCACACGCTGGGATAGCGTTCCAGCGTGAACAGCGCGTCCACGCGCACCGAACCGGGCGTGGCCAGCCGGCCGAGGTCGTTGCGCAGCAGGTCGGTGATCATGAGATTCTCCGCGCGGTCCTTGGGGCTGGCGCGCAGCGCCTCGCCGAGGCGGCGGTCTTCGTCGGGATCCGCATGGCGCGGCGCCGTGCCCTTCATGGGGCGGGTCAGCAGGCGCCCGCCCTGGCGCGCCACGAACAGCTCGGGCGAGAACGACAGCACCAGCCGCTCGCCATCGTCCACATAGGCCGCATGCGCGGCCGGATGCCGGCTGGCGATGCGGCGGTACAGGGCCGCGGGATCGCCGGCCACGGCCACGTCCAGCGGATGGGTGTAGTTCACCTGGTAGAACTCGCCCGCGGCGATGCCGGCGCGGATCTGCTCGACCTGGCGGACGTAGTCGTCGCGCGCCAGGCGCGGCGCCACGGCCTGCACCGACGCCTCGGCGGCGTCGCCGGCATCGGCGATGGGCTGCCGTTCGGCGGCATCGAACACCAGCGCGGTCAGGCGTGGCGCGCTGCCGGCGCGCGGCGCGCCGGCCCCGGCAGCCTCGGGCAGCAGCCATTCGCCCAGTTCGTAGTCGAGCAGCAGCGCGATCCAGCGCCCGCGCGCGCGCGCCGCCTCGATGGCGGCGAAGGCGGCAGGAAGCTCGCCGGGCGTGCGGGCCTGGACGCGTTCACGCGGTTCGCGCAGCACCAGCGCCTGGCCGGCGAGGCGGTCCTCGAAGCGGCTTTCCATGCGTCTGCGTTCAGTCGATTTCCTGGCGGTGGCGGGGCGCCGTCATGCGGTTTCCCTAGCCTGCTGCGACATGAACTCCTTCAGGATGCGGCCGGTGTGCGTGTGCGCATGGCCGGCCATGACGTCTTCGGGGGAACCCTGGGCCACTAGGCGGCCGCCGCCGGTGCCGCCCTCCGGGCCCAGGTCGAGCAGCCAGTCCGCCTCGGCGATCACGTCGAGGTTGTGCTCGATGACCACCACGGTATTGCCGGCCTCGACCAGCCGGTGCAGCACATGCACCAGCTTCTCGACGTCGGCCATGGACAGGCCCACGGTGGGTTCGTCGAGCACGTACAGCGTGTGGGGCGCGCGCGAGGCGCGGCCGGTCTTGAACAGGCCCTCGGGGTCGAGCGCCCTCGCGCTGCGCCCTGCGGGCTTGCCGCCCTCCAGGGGGGCAAGCCCGGCCGGGGACGCCCCGGCGCCGGGCATGCGGGTCTTGGACAGCTCGGTGACCAGCTTGATGCGTTGCGCCTCGCCGCCCGACAGGGTGGGCGAAGGCTGGCCCAGCGTGAGATAGCCCAGGCCGACGTCCTGCATCAGCTGCAGCGGGCGCAGCACCTTGGGATGCGACGCGAAGTAGCCGATGGCGTCGTCGACTTCCATGGCCAGCACTTCGCCGGCGTGCCGGCCGCGCATCTGCACCGACAGCGTATCGCTGTTGAAGCGGGCGCCGTTGCAGGCGTCGCAGGGCACCTTCACGTCGGGCAGGAAGTTCATCTCGATGGTGCGCATGCCCTGGCCTTCGCACACCGGGCAGCGGCCGTCGCCGGTGTTGAACGAGAAGCGCGCGGGGGTCCAGCCGCGCATGCGCGCCTCGCGGGTATCGGCGAACTGCTTGCGCACGTCGTCCCAGAAGCCCACGTAGGTGGCCGGGCATGACCGCGGCGTCTTGCCGATCGGGGTCTGGTCGACCTCGAGCACGCGGTCCAGGACCTCCCAGCCCGTGATGCGCGCGCAGCCGTTCCAGCCCGGCGCCGCGCCGGCCGACACGGCACGTGCCAGGTTGTCGAGCAGCACTTCGCGCGCCAGGGTGGACTTGCCCGAGCCCGACACGCCGGTGACCACGGTGAGGCGGCCCACCGGAATGCTGGCGTCGACCTGCCTCAGGTTGTGCAGGTGCGCCCCGTGGATGTGGATCATGGGCGTGTCGGCCCGGACGGCGCGGCGCCCGTTGAGGGGATGCGCCAGCGGCCGGGCGAGGTAGCGGCCCGTGACCGATTCGGGGGAAGCGATGAGGTCCTGGGCGGTGCCCTGCGCCACCACGCGTCCGCCGCGTATGCCGGCGCCCGGGCCGATGTCGATGATGTGCGAGGCGCGGCGTATGGTGTCGTCGTCATGCTCCACCACGACCAGTGTGTTGCCGTTGCCTTCCAGGCGCGCCAGTGCGTCGAGCAGGATGCGGTTGTCGCGCGGATGCAGGCCGATGGTGGGCTCGTCGAGCACGTAGCACACGCCCTGCAGGTTGGACCCCAGCTGTGCCGCCAGGCGGATGCGCTGCGCCTCGCCGCCCGAGAGGGTGGGGGCGGCGCGGTCCAGGGCCAGGTAGCCCAAGCCCACTTCCTGCATGAAGTTCAGGCGTCCGCGGATCTCGGCCAGGATGTCGCGGGCGATCTCGCCCTCGCGGCCGCGCGCCACCAGGCCGGTGAAGAAGGTGTGGGCATCGCTTACCGGCAGCGACGCCAGTTCCGCAATGGAGCGGTCGCGCCAGCGCACCGCCAGCGCCACGCGGTTCAGGCGCTGGCCATGGCACACGGTGCAGGGCTGGGCCTCGCCTTCGTACCAGGCGTTCCAGGCGGTTTCCTCGCCGGTCTGCTCCGCGTCGAAGCCCTGCAGCTGCAGGCCCGTGCCGTAGCAGCCGGGACACCAGCCGTGCTTGGAGTTGTAGGAGAACAGCCGCGGGTCGGGCTCGGGGAAGCTGGTGCCGCAGGAGGGGCAGGCGCGCTTCACGGAGAAATGCTGGTGCTGCAGTTCGCTGTCCAGCGACTCGTACAACCGGTCGAGCGGCCACACCACGTTGAGCACGCCCTGGCCATGCTCCAGCGTGCGCTTCACGGCGTCGCGTAGTTCGGCCTCGCGGTCGGCATCGACCACCAGGTCGGCCACCGGCAGCTCGATGTTGTGCTCCTTGTAGCGGTCCAGGCGCGGCCAGGGCGATACCGGGATGAAGGCCCCGTCGACGCGCAGGTGGCTGTAGCCCTTGCCGGCGGCCCATTTGGCCAGGTCGGTGTAGTAGCCCTTGCGCGCGGTGACCAGCGGCGCCAGCAGGCCGATGTGCCGGCCCTTGTGGTCGCGCAGCAGGCGCGCGACGATCTGGTCGGCGTTCTGCGGCTCCACGGGCACGTTGCAGTCGGGACAATGCTGCGTGCCCAGCTTCATGTAGAGCAGGCGCAGGAAATGGTGGATCTCGGTCATGGTGGCCACGGTGGACTTGCGCCCGCCGCGGCTGGTGCGCTGCTCGATGGCCACGGTGGGCGGGATGCCGAAGATGGCGTCCACGTCGGGCTTGCCGGCCGGCTGCACGATGGCGCGCGCATAGGCGTTGAGCGACTCGAGGTAGCGCCGCTGGCCCTCGTTGAACAGGATGTCGAAGGCCAGCGTGGACTTGCCCGAACCCGACACGCCGGTGATCACCGTGAAGGTGTCGCGCGGGATCTCGACGCTGACGTTCTTCAGGTTGTGCTCGCGCGCATTGAGGATCTCGATCTTGCGGCTCGCCTGGCGCCGCCGGCGCATCAGCGACTGCAGCGGGGTGCCGGCGGCGTAGTCTGCGCGCGGCTCCGCCACCCGGGCCGTGAGCCCCGCCTGTTCGGCTTCCTGCGCATCGGCGTCGGTGCTCACCACCACGTCGGCAGGAAGCACGCTGCCGGCGTAGTCGCGCAGCGCCTGGCCCGTGTACGAGCGCGGATGGTCCATGACTTCCTGCGGCGTGCCGGCGGCCACCAGCTCGCCGCCGGCGTCGCCGCCGTCCGGGCCCAGGTCGATCAGCCAGTCGGCCGCGCGCACCACGTCGAGGTTGTGCTCGATCACGAGCAGCGTATGGCCCGCCGCCAGCAGCTTGCGGAAGGCGCGCATCAGGCGCGCCACGTCGTCGAAGTGCAGGCCGGTGGTGGGTTCGTCGAACAGGAACAGGCTGCCCTTCTTGGCCACCCTGGCGCTGGAAATGCCGCTGCGCGCCGCCTCGGCCAGGTGGCCGGCCAGCTTGAGGCGCTGGGCCTCGCCGCCCGACAGCGTGGGCACGGGCTGCCCCAGGCGCACGTATTCCAGGCCCACGTCGGCCAGCGGGGCCAGGCCCGTCTGCACGTCGCGCAGGCCCTTGAAGAAGTCCAGGGCTTCGCTCACCGTCATGTCGAGCACCTCGTCGATCGAGGCGGCGCGGCCCAGGTGCTCGACCCTGACCTCCAGCACTTCGGGACGGAAGCGCTTGCCGTCGCAGTCGGGGCAGCGCAGGTAGACGTCGGACAGGAACTGCATCTCCACGTGCTCGAAGCCGGTGCCGCCGCAGGTGGGGCAGCGGCCGTCGCCGCTGTTGAAGCTGAAGGTGCCGGCGGTATAGCCGCGCTCGCGCGCCAGCGGCGCATTGGCGTAGAGCTTGCGGATGGCGTCGAAGGCGCCCACGTAGCTGGCCGGGTTCGAGCGCGCCGTCTTGCCGATGGGGGTCTGGTCGACCATGACCACGTCGGCCAGCTGTTCGGCGCCGAGCAGCCTGTCGAATTCGCCCGGGGCTTCGGTGGGCTTGCCCTGGTGCTTGAGCAGGGCCGGATACAGCACGTCCTGGATCAGGGTGGACTTGCCGGAGCCCGAGACGCCCGTGACGCACACCAGGCGGCCCAGGGGGATGGATACCGACACGTTGCGCAGGTTGTGGGCGCGCGCGCCTTCGAGGATGAGGCGCGGCGTGTTGTCGGCCACGGGCATGGGGCGGGGCGCCTCCACGCGCCGGCGGCCGCCGAAGTAGTCGCCGGTGAGGGTGGCGGCGGCGCGCAGCTGCTGCGGCGTGCCGTCGAAGACGATGTGTCCGCCGCGCTCGCCGGGACCCGGGCCGATGTCGATGACGCGGTCGGCCGCCACCATGACCTGCGGATCGTGCTCCACGACCACCAGCGTATTGCCGGCGTCGCGCAGCCTGTGCATGACCTCGACCACGCGGTGCATGTCGCGCGGATGCAGGCCGATGGAGGGCTCGTCCAGCACGAAGAGGGTGTTGACCAGCGAAGTGCCCAGGGCCGTGGTGAGGTTGATGCGCTGCACTTCGCCGCCCGACAGCGTGCGGCTCTGGCGGTCCAGCGTGAGGTAGCCCAGGCCCACGTCGCACAGGAACTTGAGGCGCGCGCGGACTTCGGTGAGCAGGAGATCGGTGGCGGCGTCGAGCACGCCTTCGAAGCGCAGTTCATCGAAGAAGCGCCGCACGCGCTCGATGGGCAGCAGCATCACGTCGTGCACCGACAAGCCGGGCAGCGCGTCGAGCAGCGCCCGGTTCCATGTGACGCCGGCCGGCATGAAGCGGCGATAACGTTCGTCCTGGGGCGGCAGCACGGCGTCGGCGTCGGCCTGCGTGCCCAGGCGCCACAGCAGCGCGTCGGACTTGAGGCGGGCGCCATGGCAGGCCGGGCAGGGGGTATAGCTGCGGTACTTCGACAGCAGCACGCGCACGTGCATCTTGTAGGCCCTGCTTTCGAGCCATTCGAAGAAGCGGTGCACGCCGTACCACTGCGTCTTCCAGGCCTGGTTGCCGCCTTTCCAGTCGGGGTCGCCGCCCAGCACCCAGTCGCGCTGTTCCGGGCTCAGCGACTTCCAGGGCACCGACAGCGGCACCCCGGCGCGTGGCGCGTACTTGACCAGGTCGTCCTGGCATTCCTTGAAGGAGGGCGTCTGCCAGGGCTTGATGGCGCCTTCGAGCAGGGTCTTGTTCTCGTCGGGTATCACCAGGCCGAGGTCGATGCCGATCACGCGCCCGAAGCCGCGGCAGGCCTCGCAGGCCCCCAGCGGGGAATTGAACGAGAAGCTGCTGGGCAGCGGCTCGGCGTATTCGATGTTGCAGTCGGCGCAGTGCAGCCGGTCGCTGTATTTCCAGACGGCGGCATCGCGGCCTTCGTCGTCCAGGGCGCGGATGGCGAGATGGCCGCCGCCCATGCGCAGGGCGGTTTCCAGCGCTTCCATGATGCGTTCGCGCTCCGCGCCGGCGTGGCGGAAGCGGTCCTGCACCACGTGCAGCACGCGGCGCGGCGCCTCGGCCGGCGCCGCCTTGCCCTTGCCGCCGCGCCTGGCCGCGCGGGCCGGCAGCCCTTCTGGCGCTTCTTCGGCGTGCACGCGGGTATAGCCCTGCTGCTCGAGGAAGCCGCGCACCTCGTCTTCGGTGAAATTGGCCGGCACCGCGATCGGGAAGGTGATCACCAGCCGCGGGTCGCCGGCGGCCGCCGCGCGCCCGGCCAGCGAGCGGTGGATGGAGTCGGGGGTGTCGCGCCGCACCGGCTTGCCGCAGCCGCGGCAGTACAGCGTGGCGCCGCGCGCGAACAGCAGCTTGAGGTGGTCGTTGAGCTCCGTCATGGTGCCCACGGTGCTGCGCGAACTGCGCACCGGGTTGGTCTGGTCGATGGCGATGGCAGGCAGGATGCCTTCGATGCGGTCGACCTGCGGCTTGTCCATGCGGTCGAGGAACTGGCGCGCATACGGGGAGAAGGTTTCCACGTAGCGCCGCTGGCCTTCGGCATAGAGCGTGTCGAAGGCCAGCGAGCTCTTGCCCGATCCCGAAACCCCGGTGACGACCACCAGCTCGCCGGTGGCGATGTCGAGATCGAGGTTCTTGAGGTTGTTCTGGCGCGCGCCAGTGATGCGGATATGGGAGCTCATGGAGCGATATCGTAGCCTGAGGGTGGGGAGCGGCCGCGTAGGCGGGCGCCGGGACGCCGTGGGATAATTTGCCTATATCGTGGCGGGCATGCCCACATGGTGAGCGCTTGCCGGGCCAGGGCTGTACATATAAACAGTATCGCAGATTTGTCCGACTCCATGCCACCTTGCGGCGCCGCGTCGCAGCGGCGGATCGGACCGGAGGAGGCCGTTTGTCCGAGCGCCAGGTGGCGGGTACCGCCGCATTCCCCAAGTTCATGAGCGTGCTGCAGGCCGTGGCCGACGCGCCTGCGCGACCGCGCCGCTCCCTGGCTGCAGGCCCTGCCGGCGGCTCCCCGAACCCGATCAACCCCTAGCAAGAGGAAGATGCCGTGCCCCAATCCGATGATGTTTTCGCTTCCCGGCGGGCCGCGCTGCTGGCTGCCCGCCTCGTGCCCGTGCTGCGCTACGGCGACGTGGCCGCAGCCGCCTATGCGGCGGAAGTGGCCGTGGCCGCCGGCTGCCGCACGCTCGAGCTGACCTGCACCATCCCGGACGTCAACGACCTGCTGCGCGCCCTGCGCGACAAGCACGGCGACAGCCTGCTGCTGGGCGTGGGCACGGTGCTCACCGAGGCCCAGGCGCGCGACGCGCTGGTGGCGGGCGCCGACTTCCTGGTTTCGCCGGGGGTGCTGCCGGCCACCGTGGAGCTGGCGCACGCGGCCGGCGCGCTCAGCCTGCAGGGGGCCTTCACGCCCACCGAAGTGCTTGCAGCCCGGGCCGCCGGCGCCGACGTGGTCAAGATCTTTCCCGCCGACACCGGCGGGCCGCGCCATCTCGCGGCGTTGAAGTCCGTCTTCCCCGATACCGTGTTCTGCCCCACGGGCGGCGTCACGGCACAGAACATGGCCGACTACTACGCGGCGGGCGCTGCCCTGGTCGGGATCGGCGGCAACCTCTACGACAAGGCCGCCTTCGCCGCCCGCGACACCGCGGCGCTGACGCGGCAGGTGGCGCAGGCGCTGGAGGCGGCCCATGGCTGAGGCGCGCATCGACGTGGTGGGCCTGGGCGAGGCCCTGATCGAGTTCAACCAGACCGAGCCCGGCCGGCCCGCATACCTGCAGGGATACGGCGGCGACACCTCCAATGCAGTCATCGCGGCGGCCCGGCAGGGCGCGCGCTGCGCCTATCTCACCCGGGTCGGGGGCGACGCGTTCGGCGAACAGCTGCTGGGGCTGTGGCGTGCCGAGGGCGTGGACACGGACGGCGTGGCCGTGGACGCCGAGGCCCACACCGGCGTGTATTTCGTGCAGCACGGGCCCGATGGCCACGTGTTCAGCTACCTGCGGCGCGATTCGGCGGCGGCGCGCATGCGGCCGGCAGACCTGCCTGAGGGCGCCATCGAGCGCGCCCGCTATCTGCACGTCTCCGGCATCAGCCTAGCCATCAGCGCCAGCGCCTGCGATACCGTGTTCGCGGCGATGGCGCGGGCACGCGCGGCCGGCACCCAGGTCTGCCTGGATTCCAACCTGCGCCTGCGCCTGTGGCCGCTGGACCGGGCGCGCGCCATCCTGCGCGAGGCCATGCGGCAGGCGGACCTGTTCCTGCCCAGCCTGGACGACCTGCGCCACTTCACCGGGCACGAAGATGCCGGCCGCACGCTGGACTGGGTGCGCGAGGCCGGCGCGCCCGGCATCGTCGTGCTCAAGCTCGGCAAGGATGGCGCCGTGCTGGACGACGGCCATGACCGGATCGCGGTGCCGGCGCTGCCCGTGCATGCGGTGGATGCCACGGGAGCGGGCGACTGCTTTGCCGGCAGCCTGCTGGCCCGACGCTGCCAGGGCGACGACTGGCAGGAGGCGGTCCGCTATGCCAGCGCGGCGGCGGCGCTCTCCACCCAGGGCTACGGCGCCGTGGAGCCGCTGCCCCGGCCCGATGCGGTGCGCGCCGCGCTGGCCCAGGCCGGGGCCGGCGCCTGATGTAACGGGAGGCGGAATGCGGTGCGCGGCGGCCCCGGCCGCAGGGCCGGATTTGTCATGCAGTGCCGACGCGGGCTAGAATGCCGAGTTATCCCGATTTTTCCTGCACGCTTATTACCTGGCGGTGCAATCGAATGCAATCGGAAAGTTCCTGAACCTGCTGCATACCACCGGAGTACACCGTCATGGCCGAACGTAAACGCGTCCGTCGCAATACCCTCGAGCGCCGCTGCCTGGGCAAGGCGTTCAAGCGCCTCTTCGTGAAGTCGCCCAAGGGCGTCTTCAAGATGCTGGAGAAGATCAAGCGCGTGTAAGCCCGGGCACGGCACCGGATGCACGGCGCCGGATGCACGGTGCCGGATGCACTACGCCGGATACACCGCACCGGAAGCACGAAGCCCCGCGACGCCCTCCGCAAGGAGGGCGTCGTGCTTTGGGGCCCGGGCGTTTCACAGGGGTTCGAGCATGGGCCGGATGAAGTCCAGGAAGGCGCGCGTACGGGCCGGCATGATGCGCGAGGGCATGGCGGCGTACACCGAGATGGGTTCGACGCGCCATTCGGGCAGGATGCGCTGCAGGGAATTGCGCTGTATCACCGGGTGCAGGGCCAGGCACGATGGCAGCCGGGTGATGCCCAGCCCCTGGCCGGCCAGGGTGCCCATGACGCTGATGTTGTTGCCGGCGAGATGGCCGTCGACCCGCACGCGCACCGTGCGTTCGCCGTTGCGCAGCGTCCAGTAGGAGTGCGCTTCGTCGATGGCGGTGCGCAGGCATTCGTGCCGGGCCAGGTCTTCCGGAGCCGCAGGCACGCCGTGGCGTTCCAGGTAGTCGGACGAGGCATACAGGTAACCCTCGAGCGATACCAGCTCCTGCACGATGTCCTCGTTGTCCACGCCGGCGTCCGCGCGGTCGTGCCCGAAGCGCAGGAGCAGGTCGAAGGGGGCTCCCTCCGAACTCGTGCCGGGCCGCATGCTGAGGTCGAATTCGCACTCCAGTTCCGGATAGCGTTCGGTGAAGTCGTGGATCACCTCGGGCAGCAGCCAGATCGCCATGCTGTAGGGAATCGAGACGCTCAGCCGCCCGCGCGGCTTGTCAGTGAGTGCAAGCAGTTGTTCGTGCGCCAGCCTCGCCTCGTCGATCAGCCGGTGGCATCGATCCATGTAGACCTCGCCGGCCTGCGTGAGCTCGAGCCGGCGCGTGTTGCGGTTGATCAGGCGCAGCCCTATGGCCTGTTCGAGCTGGTTGATCCGGCGCGACAGGGTGGAGGTGGGCATGTCCAGGGCGCGCGCGGCCAGGCTGAAGCTCTTGCGCTTGGCGACTTCGACGAACAGGGCTATGTCGTTCAGTTGGAGGTTGTGGCTTTCCATGGCGCACCGGATGGAGTCGCCGCGAGTTTACCGCGCTGCAACGTCCGAAAAATGCTGCCATATGACGACATATTCATTTTCAAACTCTCGACTGCCCGAAATCGGTGCGCGGGCCCATATCCCATACACTGAGCCCCTCCTACAACGCTAAGACCGCACATTCCGCCCCAGCGGCCCCGGCCGCGGCCGATTGCGCATGATGGATCCGCAACACCTCCATACCGTCCTCACGCCCACCTACAACCGGGCTGGCACCCTGCATCGTGTTTTCGAGTCGTTGTCCCGCCAGACCAGCCGGGATTTCGAATGGCTGATCGTCGACGACGGCTCGACCGACAACACGCACGAGCTGGTGCGCGCCTGGCAGGCCCGCGCCGATTTCCCCGTGCGCTACATCTGGCAGAAGAACCAGCACAAGAAGGCGGCTTTCAACCGCGGCGTGCGCGAAGCCCGCGGCCGGTACATCGTGGCGCTCGACAGCGACGACGAAATACCGCCCGACGCGCTGGAAACCTTCCGGCGGGCGTGGGAGGAAGTGCCCGCCGAGCGGCGCGACAGTTATTTCGCCGTCACCGGGCTGTGCGCGCGGCCCGACGGCCGCATCGTCGGCGACCGCTACCCCGAGGGCCTGCGCGACGGCACCGTGATCGACATGTACTTCCATCATCGCGTGCGCGGCGAGAAGTTCAGCAGCATGCGCGCCGAGGTGCTGCGCCGCTTCCCGTATCCCGAGGACGTGGCGGGTTTCGTGCCGGAAAGCCTGGTGTGGTGGGCGATAGCCCGGGCGGGCTACCAGACGCGCTTCATCAACGAGGTGGTGCGCATCTACCACGACAATCCCGCGGGGCTCAGCAGCAGCGGCCTGTCTCTGGCCAGCAACGTCCAGGGCCTGTACCTGCTGGCCTGGGACATGCTGCAGCATCACATGGCACTGTTCCGCCATCGACCGCGCGCCTTCATCATGGCGGCGGCCCGCTATACGCGCTTCCGGCTGCACCTCGACCGCTCCGGGCTGCCCAGCGCCGTCAGCGATTATGCGCTGACCCGGCCCTCGGCCCGCGCGCTGGTCTGGCTGCTCTGGCCGGTGGGCTATGCCATGTACCGGCGCGACCGCTACCGCGGCATGGCCTAGGCGCCGGTTCGCCGGCAGCCGGGATTCGACGGCAAGAAACGGGGTGCGCCCGCACGGCGCCGGCGTCTAGCCTGGCGGGCAACGGACACTGGCTGGGAGGCCATGGCATGACACCCGCGGAGCGGATCGAACGATACGACTGGAACGGGCTGGCGAGCCAGCTCGACGCCCGGGGCTGCGCGGTGCTCGGCGAGCTGCTGACGCCGGACGAATGCGCCCGGCTCGCCGAACTCTATCCGCAGCACGGGCATTTCCGCAGCACCATACACATGGCCCGCCACGGTTTCGGCCAGGGCGAATACCGGTCTTTCGCCTATCCGCTGCCCGGGCTGCTGCAGGCGCTGCGCACGGCGCTCTACGCGCGCCTGGTGGACACGGCCAATGCCTGGAATGCCCGGCTGGGTATGCAGGGCCGCTATCCCGGCGGGCACGACGAATTCCTCGAGCGCTGCCACCGGGCCGGCCAGGCGCGGCCCACGCCCCTGCTGCTGAAGTACGGCCCCGGCGACTACAACTGCCTGCACCAGGATCTCTATGGCGAGCTGGTGTTCCCGATCCAGGTGGCCATCCTGCTGTCCGAACCGGGCCGCGATTTCAGCGGCGGCGAATTCGTGCTCACCGAGCAGCGCCCGCGCATGCAGAGCCGGGTGGAGGTGGTGCCGCTGGCGCAGGGGGACGCCGTGGCGTTCGCCGTGCACACCCGGCCGGTGCAGGGGGCCAGGGGCCATTACCGCGTCACGCTGCGCCACGGCGTGAGTCCGCACGGGAGAGCGCTATACGGCAGGCATCATCTTCCATGACGCACAGTGAGCCCCGGCCGCCGCGGGCTATGGCCGCCGCTGCGCCATCCGCATCCGCCGCACTGTGGCATCGAACAGCTTGATGGCGAAGGCGTCGTTGCGGATGAGCTGCGCCGCCAGCTCGGTGCAGCGGACGCGGATCGCGTTGGCCAGTTGCACGTCGGGGCCGGGCAGGGCGGCCGCCTGGCACTGGATCTCGGCGGCGCGCTGCACCGTCCAGAGCAGCATGAACGTCCCCGGGATGTCGCGCTCGCACACCGCCACGCCGTGGTTGCGCAGCACCAGCACGTGCCTGTCGCCCAGGCTGGCCAGCATGCGGGCCTTTTCGTCGGCGAACAGCGTGATGCCCTCGAAGGCGTGGTAGGCCACCCGGCCGTACAGCTGGGCGCCGTAGAAGTCGTCGTGGCGGAAGCCTTCCTGCTTGAGGGCAATGGCGGAGACGGGCGTGGTGTGCGTATGGGCGATGCAGTGTATGTCGTCCCGCGCGCCATGGATGGCGCTGTGGAGGGCGAAGCCCGCGGGATTCGCGGGGTAGGGCGAGGGTTCCACCAGCTTGCCGTCGAGGTCCACCTTCAGCAGGTTCTCCGGCGTGACCTCGGCATAGTTGAGGCCGAACGGGTTCACCAGGTAGTGATGGGCCGGGCCGGGCAGGCGCGCGGAGATGTGGTTGAAGATCATCTCCGTCCAGCCCAGGTAGTCGACCAGGTGGTAGAAGTCCGCCAGCTGTACGCGCAGCCGCCATTCGGTTTCGTCGATGTGGGCCGGCCTGGCGGCCTCCTGCGATATCTCGGCATGCATGGTGATCTCCGGTTCAGGCGGCGTGCGGCAGGGCCCGGTAGCGGGCCAGCGCGAGCACCGCGCGGGTGGTGGGCATGGGTAGGTGATGCCGGCCGGCCAGCTCGAGCACGGCGTCCCCGATGGCCGCCAGTTCGAGCGGCCGGCCGTTTTCGTAGTCCTGCAGCATGGAAGTGCGGAAGTCCCCCATGCGTTCGCCCAGCGCCAGCAATTCGGCCGGGGGCAGCATGAGGCGGGCGCCGTGGGCCTGCGCCACGGCGTCGAGCTCGCCGATCACCGCAGCAGCCAGCTCGCGCAGCGGCGTCGGCCCGTAGATCTGGCGCAGCGTGGCGCCGGTGATGACCGACAGCGGATTGGAGCTCAGGTTGGCCGCCAGCTTGGTCCAGATGGCGTCGCGGATGCGCGGCGCCGGCTCCGCGTCGATGCCGGCCAGCCGCAACAGCGCGCACAGGCGGGAGAGCCGTTCGCCGGGCTGATTGTCGGGCTCGCCCAGCACCAGGCGGTGGGGCGTGCGGGACACCACCACGCCGGGAGCCGGGCTCTCCGCCGTGATGTACACCACGCAGCCCAGCAGCTGGCGCCAGGGCACGTTTGCCAGCAGCCAGCCTTCGGGGTCCACCGCGCGGACCGCCTGGCCGGCCAGCGGGCCCGTCTCTCCCTGGAAGTACCACCACGGCACGCCGTTCACCGCCGGCACCAGCACGGTATGCCCGGCCACCATGGGCCAGGCCTGCCTCACCAGCGGTGCGAGGCTGTGCGCCTTGGCGCACAGGAAGATCGCGTCCTGGGGACCGAACTCGGGCTGGTCGCTGGCGGGCACGTGCACGCGGGTGCAGCCCGACCGGTCATGCAGGCACAGCCCGTCGCGGCGCAGGGCCGCGAGCGTGGCGCCGCGCGCCAGCACGCTGACCTGATGGCCCGCCCGGGCCAGCCGGGCGGCCAGCGTGCCGCCGACCGCCCCGGCGCCGGCCACGCAGATGCGTAGCCCGGATAACTCGTTCATCTGGAGACCGCCTTCCGCGCCCTCCGGGCGCGGTCAATGCCCCTGGCCCAAGCCCAGGTAGACCTCGATCACGCGCGGATCCCGGGCCAGCTCGGCCGCGGGGCCCTCCAGCGTGATCGCCCCTGTCTCCAGTACGTACGCGTAGTCCGCCACCTGCAGGGCGGCTCGCGCATTCTGTTCTATCAGCAGGATGGACACGCCCATCCTGCGCAGTTCGCCGACGATGTGGAAGACCTCGCGCACGATGCGCGGGGCCAGTCCCAGGCTGGGTTCGTCCAGCATGAGCAGCCTGGGCCTGGCCATCAGGGCCCGGCCCACCGCCAGCATCTGGCGCTCGCCGCCCGACAGCGTGCCGGCCAGCTGGCCGCGGCGCTCGCGCAGCCGCGGGAACAGGTCGTAGACCTCGCGCAGCGTGCGTTCCTGGTCGCGCTGGCCGGTCCGGTAGCGATGGAAGCCGCCCAGCATGAGGTTGTCCTCGACCGTCATCTCGGCGAACAGCTCGCGCTTCTCGGGCACCAGGTTCATGCCGGCCGCGACCATCTCCTCGATCTCGGCGTGCGGCCGCGCGCGGCCGCAGAACACGATCTCGCCGCGCGCGGGCAGCACGCCCATGATGGCCGACAGCAGCGTGGTCTTGCCGGCGCCGTTGGGCCCGATCACCGTGACGATCTGGCCCTCGGCCACTTCCAGGCTGACGCCCGAGACGGCCTCGATCTTGTCGTACGAGACGTGGAGGTCGCGCACCTGCAGCAGGGGAGAGCCGCCCTTGAAACGATCCTGGCTCATTCTTCCACCCCGCCGAGATAGGCCTCGAGCACGGCCGGATGGCGCTGGATCTCGGCGGGCAGGCCTTCGGCGATCTTCTCGCCGAAGTCCATCACCACCACGCGGTCGACCAGGCCCATCACGAAGTCCATGTCGTGCTCCACTAGCAATATGGCCATGCCCTCGCTGCGCAGGCGCGCCAGCAGCTCGGCCAGCTCGCGCTTTTCCTGGTAGCGCAGCCCCGCGGCGGGCTCGTCCAGCAGCAGGACGCAGGGGTCGGCGGCCAGCGCCCGGGCGATCTCCAGCACGCGCTGCTGGCCCAGCGCGAGCGAGCCGGCCTCGTCGTGCAGATGGCGTCCCAGGCCCACGCGCTCGACCTGGCGCGCGGCCTCGGCGAGCAGGCGCCGTTCCTCGGCACGGTCGATGCGCCACGCGGCCTGCAGCACGCCGGCCTGCCCGCGCAGGTGGGCGCCGATGGCCACGTTCTCGAGCACGCTCATGCGGCCCAGCAGCCGCACGTGCTGGAAGGTGCGCGACAGGCCGAGGCGCGCAATGGCGCGGGCGCCCAGGCCGGTGACGTCGCGGCCGAGCAGCGTCACCGTGCCGGAAGTGGGGGTGTCCACGCCCGAGACCTGGTTGAACATGGTGCTCTTGCCGGCGCCGTTGGGGCCGATCAGGGCCAGGATCTCGCCGGCGCGGATCTCCAGGCTCATGGCATTGTTGGCCACCAGCCCGCCGAAGCGCCGCGTGATGTCGCGGGCCTGCAGCACGACCTCGCCGCGCGGCGGCATGGGCCGGCGCGGCAGCGGCTCGGCCTGCGTATCGACGCGGCGCGGCGCGCGGCGCAGCGGCACGCGCCGCGCGATGGCCGGCCACAGCCCCCCGCGTGCACGATGCAGCAGCAGCACCATGCCGAAGCCGAACACGATCACTTCGAAGTTGCCGCTCTGCCCCAGCAGCCGCGGCAGCAGGTCCTGCAGCCACTGCTTGAGCACGGTGAACACGCCCGCGCCCACCAGCGCGCCCCATACCTGGCCGGCGCCGCCGATCACGGTCATGAACAGGTATTCGATGCCCATCTGCAGGCCGAAGGGGTGCGGATTCACGAAGCGCTGCATGTGGGCGTAGAGCCAGCCCGACGCGCAGGCCTGCAGCGCGGCGATGATGAAGATCACCATGCGCGAGCGCGCGGTGTCCACGCCCATGGACTCGGCCATGATGCGGCCGCCCTTGAGCGCCCGGATGGCCCGCCCTTCGCGCGAATCCAGCAGGTTCTGCGTGCTCCAGACGGCCAGGAGCAGGAACAGCCAGATCAGGTAGTAGATCTCGCCGCCCTGGTCCAGGGTCCAGCCCAGCAGGCGGATGGGCGGGATGTCGGTGAGGCCGGTGTGACCGCCCAGCCCTTCCACCGAGCCGAACACGAAGTAGAGGCTCAGGCCCCACGCGATGGTGCCCAGCGGCAGGAAATGCCCCGACAGCTTGAGGGTGATGGCGCCCAGCAGGTAGGCCACGACCAAGGTGATGGCCAGGCCCGCCAGCAGCGCCAGCCAGGGCGAGGCGCCCAGCCAGGACAGCCAGGCGGGCAGCACCTCGGCCCGGGAGGTCAGCACGGCGGTGGTATAGGCGCCCAGCCCGACGAAGGCCGCCTGCCCGAAGCTCGTGAGCCCGCCCACGCCGGTCAGCAGCACCAGGCCCAGCGCCACCATGGCGTACAGGCCGATGTAGTTGAACAGCGTGACGTAGAAGGGCGGCAGCCCCAGCGGCGCCAGCGCCAGCAGTGCGAGGAACAGCAGCAGCACGTGGCGCGGCGTCATTCTTCTTCCTCCTCGACGTGGTGGCTCCGGAGCGAGCGCCACAGCAGGACGGGAATGATGAGGGTGAACACGATGATTTCTTTGTAGGCGCTGGCCCAGAACGACGAGTAGGCCTCGATCAGGCCCACCAGCACGGCGCCGGCGGCGGCCACGGGATAGCTGGCCAGGCCGCCGATGATGGAGCCGACGAAGCCCTTGAGGCTGATGAGAAATCCGGAGTCGAAGTAGATGGTGGTGATGGGCGCGATCAGCATGCCCGACACGGTGCCGATCAGCGCGGCCATGAAGAACGTGGCCTTGCCGGCGAACACCGGCGAGATGCCCATCAGCCGTGCGCCCAGCCGGTTGTATGCGGCGGCGCGCAGCGCCTTGCCGTACATGCTGCGCTCGAAGAAGGCGAACAGCACCACGATGAGCAGGACCGAGACGGCGATCACCGACACGGCCTGGCCGCTCACGTTCACCGGGCCCACCATCCAGGTGGCGTCGCTGAACGGCGTGGTGCGCGCGCCTTCGGCGCCGAACGCCAGCAGGCCCAGGCCCACCAGCGCCAGGTGCACCGCGATCGACACGATGAGCAGCACCAGCGTGGAGGCCGAGGCCACGGGCTGGTAGAACAGGCGGTAGAGCTGCGGCCCCATGGGCACCACCAGGGCCAGGGTGAGCAGGGCCTGCAGCGCCATGGGCAGGTCCGCGAGCGGCAGGCTGTACAGCAGGGCGGCCAGCACGAAGGGATAGGCCAGCTTGAGCAGCAGGCCCGGCCGGGGCCGCAGCCTGCCATGCCGCCTGCGCTGCGCCTGCAGGTCTGCCAGCGCCTCGCACACCGCGAATGCGGCCAGCAGCCAGACCAGCGTCACCGGCCGGCCCGACTGGATGGCCGCCATGCTGAGCGCCCCGAAGGCCACGAACTCCCCCTGGGGGATGAACAGGACCCGGGTCACCGTGAAGACCAGGAGGATGGCCAGCGCCAGCAGCGCGTAGATGGCGCCGTTGGTGATGCCGTCCTGGCCGAGGATCAGTGCGATCTGTGCGTTCATGCGGCGCCCGGGTCTTCTTACTTGAGCAGCGTCCAGTTGCCGTTGCTGACCGTGATGAGCTCGCGGCCGCGGTCGTCGAAGCCGCTGTGGTCCTCGGGCGTCATGTTGTAGACGCCCTGCGTGCCCACCAGCTCCTTGGTCTGTTCCAGCGCATCGCGCAGCGCGCTGCGGAACTCCTTGGTGCCCGGCTTGCCGGCCTTGGCGGCCACCGGGATGGCCTGCTCCAGCAGCAGCCCGGCGTCATAGACGTTGGCGCCGAAGGTGGCGGGCACCGAGCCGTGCAGTTTCTTGTAGGCCTCGATGTAGGCGGTGGCGACCTTCTTGGAGGGATGGCTGTCGGGAATCTCGGGCAGCACCAGCATCAGGCTGGCCGCCAGGATGGTGCCCTCGACCTTCTTGCCGCCCAGCTTGAGGAAATCGGGCAGCGCGGCGCCATGGGTCTGGTAGAACTTGCCCTTGTAGCCCTGGTCGAACAGCGTGCTCTGCGGCAGTACGCTGGCGGCGCCGGGTGCGGCGATCAGCACCGCGTCGGGGCGCGCGGCGAGGATCTTCAGCGACTGCCCGGTCACCGAGCTGTCGAAGCGCAGGTAGCGCTCGTTGGCGGTGATCTTGATGCCTTTCTCGGCGGCCAGGCCCGAGAACACCTTGTACCAGTTCTCGCCGTAGGGATCGTTCAGGCCGATGAAGCCCACGGTCTTGATGCCCGTCCTGGCCATGTGCTCGACCAGCGCGCGGGCGATGATGTCGTCGTTCTGCGTGGTCTTGAACACCCACTTCTTCTGTTCCGTCATGGGCAGCACCACGGCCGCCGTGCCCACCGGCGCCAGCATGGGAACGCCGGCCTCGGCGGCGAACTGGATCACGCCCATGGCATTGGGCGAGCCCGACGGCCCGATGATGGCGTCGACGTTCTGCTCCGAGATCAGCTTCTTGAATGCGGTGACCGACGCGGTGGAGTCGCTGGCGTCGTCCAGCGAGATGTACTCCACGCTCAGGCCGCCGATTTCCTTGGGCAGCAGCGGCACGCTGTTCTTCTGGGGAATGCCGACCAGCGCGGTAGGCCCGGTGGACGAGGTGACCACGCCGACCTTGACCTGCGCGAGCGCGGGCAGCGCCAGCAGGGCGGCAACGGCCGCGGCGGCCAGGGAGAGCTTCTTGGACATCATGACGATTCCTCCTGTGCGGGAGTGGTGGGTGCTGCGTTGGAATGTTCGGGGCGGCTGCGGGGTGCTCAGATCGTGATCGCGCTCACGCTGGCCCCTCCGCAGACGTACAGCGTCTGTCCGGTGATGAAACTGTTGTCGGGGTCGCAGAAGAACATCACGGCCCGCGCCACATCGTCCGCGCGGCCGATGCGCCTGACCGGGATGCCTTCGGCGAGCTTGCGCTCACGCTCGCTGCCGGGTTCGATGACTTCGTAGAACATGTCGGTCTGGATGGGCCCGGGCGCGACCACGTTGACGGTGATGCCGTGCGGCGCCAGCTCCAGCGACCAGGTGCGCGCCATGCCTATCATGCCCGCCTTGGTGGCCGAGTAGGCGGTGCGCGTGGGCAGCCCCAGCGCGCCGCGCGAGGACATCAGCACGATGCGGCCGTAGCGGCGCTGCTGCATGCCGGGCAGGACGGCCTGCACCAGGCTGATGGCCGCGCCCAGGTGCAGCTGGGTCAGGCCGTGCAGTTCCTCCTGCTTGACGTCGGGCAGCAGGTTGGGCCAGATCACGCCCGCGTTGTGCACCACGTGGGTCACGGCATGCTGCTGCGCGATCTCGGCCGCAGCCTGTGCCGTGGCGGCCGGGTCGAGCAGGTCGGCCTGCACGCTGTGCAGCCGCGCATGGCTGAATTCGGGCGCGCGGCGCGCCAGCGACACGACTTCGTAGCCGGCGTCCAGCATGCGCCGGCAGATCTCGGCCCCGATGCCGGCGCTGCCGCCGGTGACCACGGCGACGTCGGCCTGGCTCATCGTCCGGCCTCCGTGGGAGCGAGGGCCAGCACCCGCAGCGGGCTGCCCGAGCCGTTGCGGATCTTCAGCGGCGCGGAGAACACCACGGCGCCCGTGGGCGGCAGCTGGTCGAGGTTGGTCATGCACTGCAGGCCGTAGCGGTTGTTGCCATGCATGAAGTAATGGCACGGGTAGGGGGGATCCAGGTGCGCCGCCTGGCCGGCATCGGTGCCCACCGACTCCGTGCCGAAGCCATGCACGTCGCGCTCCTTGATCAGCCAGGGCACCACTTCGGCGTCGGGGCCGGGCGAATGCTGGCCATCCTCGCGCATGTTCAGGTAGTCGCCGGGCTTGGCGCGCTTGGACCAGTCGGTGCGCATGAAGACCCAGGAGCGCGCGGGGATGCGGCCGTGCTTCTCTTCCCAGGCCTGCACGAAATCGATGCTGAGCAGGAAGTCGGGGTTCCCGCGCGCCTCGGCCGAGCAGTCGATCACGCAGGCGCTGGCGATGAAGTTCTCGACCGGGATGGTGTCGACAGTGTTGTCGGGCTGGTCCTTGCCGGAGATCCAGTGCGCCGGAGCGTCGAAGTGCGTGCCGGTGTGCTCGGAGCACGAGAAGTTGTTCCAGTACCAGGCCGGGCCGCGTTCGTCGTAGCGCGAGATCTCCTCGATGCGGAAGGGCCAGGCCTGGCCGAACTCGGGCGGCAGCACGATGGTGGGGAATTCCGGCGTCAGCGTCTCGGTGAGGTCCACCACGCGGATCCGGCCGCTGGCCAGCTCGGTCATGAATTGGGCAAGTATGTTCGCGCTCATGCGGGGCTCCTATAAGTGGTGCAGGGTGCTCAGGCACCCAGTTCGCGTTCCAGGCCCTTGGGGTTCTCGGCCAGGCGGGCGCGGAACTCCTGCGCCACGTCGCCGACATAGACGTCTTCCAGGCCTTCCTGCAGGGCGCGCACCAGGGCGCGCGCCAGGGCGGCCGGCGCCACGCGCGGGGGCGGCGTGCGCTGTTCCCATTCGTGGTCCAGCGGTCCGGGGAAGAGGTTGATCACTCGCACGCCCGCCGGCCGCATCTCGGCGCGCAGGCATTGCGCCAGCGACAGCGCGGCCGCCTTGGACGCCGACCACGCGCCGCGGGCCGGCAGGTTCATGTGGGCGTAGATGGACAGCACGTTGACCCAGGCCACGGCATTGTTGACGCCGTCGGCGGCGCGGCTGCACAGGGCCGGCCCGAAGGCCTGGGCAAGCCGCATCATGCCCAGGCAATTGACGTCGAAGGCATCGCGGGCGGTGTTCACGTCGCGGCGCATCATCAGCCCGCCTTCGCGCTCCTGGTCGGCCGTGTTGACCAGGATCTCGACCTTGCCGCCGATGGCGCCCGCGGCGCGCGCCACCGAATCGGTGTCGGTCACGTCCAGCGGCACCACCTGCACGCGCGGGTCGGCGGCCAGGGCGTCGAACGCGGCAACCTGGCGCCAGGTCTGGGGATCGCCCAGGAAGACCGTGCCGGCGCCTGCCTCCAGCAGCGCGCGGGCCATGGCCATGCCCACCGCGGACTTGCCGTCGGTGACCAGGGCGCGGCGGAATTTCGGGTCGCACGCGGTCTCGCGCAGGATCTTGTCGTCTTCCATGTGGGGGGTGCTCCTTTCGGGCAAGGCCAGCATCACGGCCTGGCCGGCGCGGTCCAGCCGCAGCGCCAGGCGCACGCGGTCGCCGTCGGCGCAGTCCTGGTGCACGTGGGCCACCACCGAGGGGCCGGCCTCCATGCGCACGGTGCCGATGCGCCAGGGCAGGCGCTCGCGGAAATACAGATCGTTGCTGTGGTGCAGGGTGGTGCTCGCCAGCAGCCGGCCCAGCGGCGAGACCTCGCGCCAGGGCGGGTCCGCCTCGAGGCAGTGGCCGCAGACTTCGCGCGGCGGGTACTGCACCGTGCCGCAGGCGGCGCACTGCTGCAGCACGAACCGGCCCTCGGCCGCGGCGGCCGTGAGATGCAGCGCGAGCCGGCTGCGCGATCCCGGCGGCAGCGTGGGCTGCCGGGTGCGGGCCATGGGGTCTTTCCTGGGCGGGCGCGCGAGCGGGATCGTCATGGCGCGCTCCGGGCCAGCACCGCGGCGGCCGTGCACAGGCCGCGGTCGTAGTTGATCATGCCGAAGCCGCTCACCAGGCCCAGGCGCGCGCCGTCCACCTGGGTGCCGCCGGCCGTGCCGGAGAGCTGGCGCAGGGCCTCGACCAGGCCCAGGTAGCCGCCTGCGGCGCCGGCCTGGCCCACCGACAGCTGGCCGCCGTTGGTATTGAACGGAAAGCTGCCGTCCACGGTGAAGCGGTGCCTGCGCACGAACTCCGGGGCCTCGCCCTTGGCGCAGAATCCCAGGTCTTCGATCTGCATGAAATTGATCACGGGGTAGTCGTCGTAGGCCTGCAGGAAGTCCATGTCGGAAGGCCCCGCGCCGGCCTGGGCATACAGCTCGTCCACGTCCAGCGTCCAGCCGCCGCGCATCTGGATGGGATCGTCCGGCCAGGCGTTGTGCCGCTCGATGGTGCCCAGGATGCGGGCGTGCGGCAGGCCCAGCTCGCGGGCGCGCGCTTCGCGCATCATCAGGAACCCGTCGGCGCCGGCGCAGGGCATCACGCAGTCGAACAGGTGGATGGGGTCGGTGATGACCCGCGCCGCCAGGTACTGCTCCAGCGTCAGCGGCTTCTTCATCAGCGCATGGGGGAAGCGCAGGGCGTTGTCGCGCTGCGCCACGCACAGCTTGCCGAAGTCGGCCCGGGTGGCGCCGGTGGCGCGCATGTAGTGCGCCGTCATGAGCGCGAAGCTGGCGTTGGGGCCGCCGGCGCCGTAGGGATAGACGGCGTCCTGCGCGAAGCGCGAGAACTGGCTGACGGTGTTGCGGAAGGAGTCGACGTGGTTGGTGTCGCCGGCGATGCAGGCCACCACGTCGGCGTCGCCCGCCTGCACTGCGCGGGCCGCGCGGCGCAGCGCCACCACGCCGCTGGCCCCGCCCATGGGGATGTGGTCGAGCCAGCGCGGGCTCATGCCGAGGTGCTGCGTGAGGCCGACCGCGGTATCCGGCGCCAGCGTGAAGCTGGAGACGCACAGGCCGTCGATGGCCTGCTTGGCAAGGCCCGAGCCGCGCACCAGCTCGCCCAGCGCCCGGCCCAGCCACCAGTGCGCCGCCCGCGTGGAGTAGCGCTCGTAGGGGACGGTGACGGGCAGGGCCGCCACGATGCCGTCGTAGCCCTGGCGCCGCGCCGTCACCGGGCGTCTCCCTGGCGTTTCTTCAGGGCGCAGGTGTCCACGCAGTTCGGCTGGCCGACCAGGGCAGGCGCCAGCGCCTTCATTTCGCCGCGCTGGATCTTGTTGGTGGTGGTCAGGGGCAGGGCGTCCACGAAGGCCACGTAGCCGGGCGCCTTGTAGTAGGCCAGCTCGCCCAGGCACCACTGCACCAGTTCGCGCGCGGCGTCGTGCATCGGCGCGCCCGGTTGCGGCATGGATTCGGGCACGATGCAGGCCAGCACTTCGTCGCCGCGCACGGCATCGGGCACGGCGGCCACGGCCACGGCCTTGACCAGCGGATGGCCCAGCAGCACGCTTTCCACTTCCACGGCGGAGATGTTCTCGCCGCTGCGGCGGATCACGTTCTTCTTGCGGTCCACGAAGCGGATGGCGCCGTCGGCGTCGCGGCGCACGATGTCGCCGGTATGGAACCAGCCACCGGCCCAGGCGGCGGCGGTGGCCTCGGGGTCCTTCAGGTAGCCGGAGAAGAAGCCGTAGGCCGGATCCTCGCCGGCATGGCGCACCAGCAGCTCGCCGGGCTCGCCGAGGGCGGCTTCGCGGCCGTCCTCGGCCACGATGCGCACCTGCACGTCGGGCTCCTCGCTGCCGATGCTGCTGGTGCCGACGTGGCGCGGCTCCCTGCTGGCGATGATGACGGCGCCGTTGCCGGTCTCGGTCATGGCCCAGGCCTCGAGCAGGGGGAAGCCGAAGCGTGCCTCGAAGGGCGCGTGCAGCGATCTTTCCACGCCGGCGCCGAAGCCGAAGCGCACGGCATGGTCGCGGTCGGCGGGCGTGGGCTCGGCCTTCATGAGGATGGCCGGCATCACGCCCAGGTAGTGCAGCACCGTGGCGCCGGACTGGCGCACGCTGTGCCACCACGTTCTGGGGTGGAAGCGGTCGAGGATCACGAGGCAGCCGCCCGTGGTGACCATGGCCATCGTGGAGCAGGCCATGGCGTTCATGTGCACCAGCGGCAGGGGCGTGAGCATGCGCTCCACGCCCTCGCGCAGCGTGGCCAGCCCGCCGATGCCGGCGTACCAGCGGCCGCAGTGCAGGAAATAGCGGTTCGAAAGAATGCAGCCCTTGGGCCGGCCGGTGGTGCCCGAGGTGTAGAGCAGGGCGCACTCGGTGAGTTCGCCGGGCGCCCCTTCCAGCGGAGCCGGCGTGGCGGCGGGCGGCGGCGCGTCGTCCGGGCCGACGATGCGCAGGGGGCTGGCGGCGCGCCGCGCGGCCTCGTGCAGGTCCGGATGCCGGCCGGGCAGCGCCACGGCCAGGACGATCTCCGAATGGCCCACCAGGTATTCGAGTTCCGCGGCGCGCAGGTCGCCGTTGATGGGCACCACCGATGCGCCCAGCGCATTGAGCGCGAACCAGTGCAGGAAGAAGGCGGGGCGGTTCTCCAGCAGCAGGCCGACCCGGTGCCCGTGGCCGTAGCCGGCGGCGGCGTAGGCCTCGCGCAGGGCCTCGATGCGGGCCAGGGCATCCGCATAGCGCAGCTCGCCCGGCCCGATGCCGTAGATCTCCGCCGTTTCAGGCAGGGTGCAGAGGAATGGGTTGCCGCCCCAGCGCTCGGTGGTGTTGCGGAAGGCCTGGTAGACCGTGGTGGCGCTCACTGGGGGTCCTTTACATGAAGAGTTGCATGTTGCCGAACGCGGCGTCGCAGTTCACCAGGTCGACCCGCTTCAGGCGGATGCGCAGGCCGGCCTCCGTTTCGACGAGGTGGTGCGTGGCCCAGCCGGCGTACAGCGTCTGCTCGTCGAGCCGGGTCTCCACGTAATGGAACGCCGTGCGCAGGACGTGGCGGCCCTCGGCGGGGGCGGCATCGGGATGGTCGCGTTCTATCGTGGGCGCCTGCAGCAGGTGGTGGCAGCGGCTGCGCGGCTGCTGCGAATAGGTGCGCTGGCCCGCCAGGCGCTCGACGCGCACGCGCAGCAGCAGCTTGTCCTCGTACATGAGGGAGGTGTGCAGGCGCGGATCGGGCTGGTCGTGCGTGAGCGGCATCCAGTAGTGGGCATCCTCGGCATAGAGGTCGAGCCACGCCTCGTAGCGCTGCTCGTCGAGCAGGCGCGCCTCGCGGTAGACGAAATCGATCAGGTGCTGGTCGGAAATATTCATGATTCCCCGCCGACTCCCTCGGTCATGTAGCGGGCCCAGGCCCGGTACTGGTTACGCATCTGCCATTCGTTGGTGCCGTTGGTGACTTCGTTCTCGCGGGTTTCCTCGCCGGGTTCGTACAGGCGCGCCACGTTCACCCATTCGCGCGCCCGGGCCGCCAGACCGAGCTGCGCGCGTTCGTACATTTCGAGGTCGTCGTGCCCCACCACCGAGGTGGGAGCGTTGATCAGGCGGTTGTACATGACGGTGCGCTCCAGCAGTTCGTCGGGCGCGCCCACCAGGCGGAACGTCCAGGACTCGACCAGGGTGCGGTCGGCCGCCAGCGGCTTGAACACGCGCAGGGTCTGGATCGGGCCCTTGACCATGATGTTGGGAAAGTACACCGTGTTGTGGCGCACGTCGCCCAGGATCTGCCCTGCCCGCTCCTCGCCGTAGGCGGCCACCATGGCATCCCAGTAGCCCGGAACGGCCGAGTACGAAGCGTGGATGGAGTCCGCGACGCCGGTGTGGCCATGGCCGTTCTTCCAGACGCGGATGCCCATCTTCTCGAAGAACTCATAGGGCGAGATGAAGGGCGCGAACTGTTCCACCGCCATGGGCTTGGGCGTGCCTTCGGGCGCCTGCTCCCAGACGCGCACGGCGGTGCCGGCGGAAGATTCGTGTGCCACCATCGGATGGCAGGTGTCGGTCTGGTTGTCGACCAGCATCTTCCAGTTGCAGCGGTGCATGTAGCGCAACACCCCCCCGGCCACCTCCACGCGGCCCGCCGGGGCGCGGTCGACCAGGTTGTCCAGGGTGGACAGCGATTCGCCGAAGAACGACTCGAAGGATTCCCCGCGCTCGCTCAGCCGGCAGAACACGAAGCCGCGGTAGTTGCGCACGTTGGCCACCGCCGCCATGCCGCGGCTGGCCTCGCAGGATTCCAGGCCGGTGTTCTCGTAGCCCTTCTTCAGCGGGATGGACAGCAGGCTGCCGTCGGTCTTGAAGGTCCAGGCATGGTAGGGGCAGCGGAAGAACCTGCCGGTATTGCCGCAGCCTTCGCCCACCACCATGGTGCCCTTGTGGGGGCAGCGGTTGACCAGCACGCGCACGCTGCCGTCACTGTGGCGCACCATGACCACGGGCTGGTCGCCCACGGTGGTGGTGAAGTAGTCGCCGGGGTTGGGCACCTGGCTGTCGTGGCCCACGTATACCCAGGTGACGGCGAAAAGGCGCTCCATCTCGAGCTGGAACACCTCGGGGCTCACGAACAGGTCTTTGTGGACTTCGCGGTCGCGCACCAGGCCGTGCAGGGCCTGCGCATCGTGGCGGTATCGGGAGGCGGACATGGGCTTACCTCTTTCGGCGTTACAGGTCCAGCACCAGGCGGGCCGATTTGGCGCGCGAGATGCAGGTCTGGATGACCTTGCCGCCGGCTTTCTCGGCATCCGACAGGTAGTAGTCGCGGTGGTCCGGCGTGCCCTCCAGCACCGTGGCCTGGCAGACGCCGCATTCGCCGCGCTTGCAGTCGTAGAGCGGGTCGCAGCCGGCTTCCTCGAGCACGTCGACGATGGTCTTGTCGGCCGGCACGACCAGCACCTTGCCCGACTGCCTGAGCTCGATCTCGAACGCGCCGTCGCCGGCCTGCGGCGCGGCGGTGTCGAACAGCTCGAAATGCACCCGCTTGCCATCCCAGCCGCGCGCCTTGGCACCGGCGATCACGGCATCGATCAGGCCCTTGGGCCCGCAGACGTAGACGTGCTGGCCCGGCGTGGCCGCATCCAGCAGCGGATCGAGGCGCAGGGCGCAGGCGGGCTCGTCGTCGGCATGCACGACCAGCCGCTCGCCGGCCAGGGTCTGCAGTTCGTCCAGGAAGGCCAGCTGGGCGCGGCTGCGGCCGGTGTAGTGCAGGACATAGTCGGCGCCGCCGGCCTGCATGGCGGCGGCCATGCTGGCGATGGGCGTGATGCCGATGCCGCCCGCGATCAGCAGCGTCGCGCCTGCATGGTCGGCCAGCGGGAATTCGTTGAAGGGGCCCTGCACGACCAGGGTGTCGCCCTCGCCGAGGCCGTGCATGTGCCGCGAGCCGCCCTGGCTGTCTTCCTCCAGGCGCACCCCGAGGCGGTATTCGGCGGGCGAGGCGAAGTCGTGGCCGGCGCCGGTATGGATCAGCGAATAGCAGCGCGGATCCTCCAGGCCCGGCACCCGGACCTTGAGATGGGCGCCGGGCGCGTAGGCCGGCAGGGCGCCGCCGTCGGCGCGCACGAGGCGCAGCGAGCGGACCAGCGGGGTTTCCTGGCGGACTTCACGGACGACGAGGGTGTAGGGCTGCATGGGAGTCACTTCGGGTCATTGGGCGGCAAGGGGTTGGGCCGGCGCCGCCAGCTTTTCGGCGGCCTGGCGCTCCAGCGGGGCGCACTGCACCTCGGTGAGTGCCGTCTCGCGCAGCGCGCGCAGCGTGTCGGCGGCATCGGGGCGCCCCAGCAGGCCCTCGGCGGCCTGCAGCAGCGTGCGGAACTTGCCGCCGCCGCGCGCATGGGTGTCGCTGTAGCCCTTGACCAGGCGGCGGCACAGCACCGTCTCGACGGCCAGCGCGTAGTCGCGCGGGGCGATGCGGGCCACCAGGGCCAGCCATTGCCGGAGGCTGGCCGCCTCGGCCTGGTGGCGCAGCGTGCTGCGCCGCCAGCGCCGCATGCCCGCCAGGGCGTACAGGGAGAGAAAGCCGCCCAGCGTGCCGCTCTGCAGCCGGCGGCCCTTGCCCAGGCGGCGCTCGATGAAGCCGCCGAGCGCGCGCGATTGCTCGAGCCGGCGGCCCAGGCCTGCGGGCAGCGTGCCGCAGATTTCCTCCAGCCGCGGATGCATGAATTCAGTGGTGTAGACCAGCTGTCCGGCCTTGGCGCCGGTCTCTTTCCTGACGCGGTCGAAGCGCGTGCCCCGGGTCTTGAGGTCGGCCACGCGGATCACATCGTCGTAGCTCATGGCGACTGCCACGTAGCGCGCTGCGGCGCAGGTGAGGGCCCAGCCGGCCTGGTCGCCGCCGTATTGCGCATCCAGCCGGCGCACGGCTTCCATGTGGTCCAGGTACTCGGCGGCGTAGGCCAGGTCCTGGTAGTCGATGAGGCGGCGCAGGCCGGCGGCCAGCAGCGGGTGCGCCGCGGCGGGGAAACCGGCGCGCATGCGCTCGAGCAGCGCGCGCACCTTGGGATGCGCGGCGGATTGGGGCGCCTCGGGAACCGGGCGGGACAGATCGATGGGGGCGGGTTGGGCCGGCGCCTGGGCCGCGCCTTCGTAGCCCAGGGCGAAGGCGCGCAGGCTGGCGTCCACGCCCACGCCGGCGCGGCGGATGGTGGCCTCGAAATCCTCGCGCGTGAAGGGCAGGGCGCCGCTGCCGGCGATGGCGCCGAACAGGCTGGCGCTGATGACGCTGCCGGCGCGCTCGGCGGCGGCCTGCAGGTCGAAGCAGATGAAGCGCCTGGCGGCCTCGCGGCCGGCATCCAGCACCTGGTTGGGATCGGCGATGCCATTGCCCGGCACGGTCTTTTCGCCGATGGCGTAGCTGCGATGGGACGAGGTGATGAGCACGCTGCGGTCGGGCGTGACCAGGCCCCGCTGCATGGCGCGGCCGGCCTCCATCAGCTCGGCGGCCACGATCAGGTCCACGTCGCCGGGCGTGGGCATGAGGGCCAGGGTGGGCGCGCGGCCGGCGCGGCGCGCATCCGCCTCCGGCACGATCTCGAGGTAGTAGATGGTGGCGCCGGTGCGCTGCGCCACGCCGGGAACCGACGTGGTCTGCGCCCACCAGCCGGCGTGTTCGGCCATGTCGACGATCCAGTCGGCCAGCACGCCGCCGCCCTGGCCCCCCATGGCCAGGACGGCGATCTTGATCGGATTGGACGGAACCAGGGTGCTCATGTGTTTTTCCAGACTGCGGCTTGCGGGGGGTCAGAGCGCGTAGCGGGCCAGGCGCGTTTCGCGGCGGCGCTGCAGGAAGCCGATCACGGCGCTGCGCACGCGCGCGGCGTAGCGGTCCCAGCGGGTGGGGTTGTGCACGATGTCGGCGCGGTAGAACGACGGGCACAGCACGGCGGCATGGGCCACCTCGCCGCAGTTGCCGCAGCCCACGCAGCTGCTGTCCACGTGGGCGACCGGGTCTTCCTTGAGCGGGTCGCCGCTGTCCTTGATGGACAGCGAGGGACAGCCGGAGAGCCGGATACAGGCGTGGTCGCCCGTGCAGACGTCGGGATCGACGCCGAAGCGTTCCTTCACCACGCGCCGGCCTTCCTTCACGGCCTTGTTGAAGGCGGGCTTGATGCGGCGCTGCTTGTTCAGCATGCACTCGGACTGCGCGATGATGACCTTGGGCCCTTCCGCGTCGGTGGTGAGCGCTTCCTCGAGGATGGCGCGGGCGCGCGACACGTCGTAGGTGCGGTCGATCACGCGCAGCCACTTCACGCCCACGCCGCGCACCGCGGCTTCGATGGGGTTGTTGGTGGTGCGGTCGGGGTTCTGGGCGCGCGAGGAGGGGATGTCCTGCCCGCCGGTGGCCGACGAGTAGTAGTTGTCGACGATGACGATGACGCCGTCGTACTTGTTGAAGACGGCGTTGCCGATGCCCGACGTGAGCCCGTTGTGCCAGAAGCCGCCGTCGCCCATGATGGAGATGGCACGCTTGCCTCCCTTGACGTTGAAGGCGGAGCTGCTGGCGGCCCCCAGGCCGTAGCCCATGGTGGTGGCCCCGAGGTTGAAGGGCGGCAGGATGGCGAACAGGTGGCAGCCGATATCGCAGCTGATGTGGTGCTCGCCCAGCTTTTCCTGCGTGAGCGTCAGCGCCGAGAAGATCGGCCTTTCCGGACAGCCGGTGCACAGGCCGGCCGGCCGCTGCGGCACGACCTTGGCCAGGCCCTGGATGCGCTTGTGCAGGGTGACGGGCTGTTCGACGGGGCGGGGGCGCGCGACTTCGGTGATCTCCAGCTGCTGCACCGCCCGGGCCGCCTGCGCGTCGGCGGCCACGGCCGGGTGGGCGTGCAGGCTGTCGGGCCGCCATTCCTTCAGGAAGGACTCGATGCCCTTGCGCATCACGGCAGTGGTGTATTCGCCGGCCATGGGCAGCACGTTCTTGCCCCACAGCGGGGTATCGATCCCTGCGCGGCGCAGCACCGCGTGCATGTTCTGCTCGATGTAGTCGGGCTGGCCTTCCTCGACCAGCAGCACGGCCTTCCTGCCCTGGCAGAAGCCGATGACCTCGTCCTCGATGACCGGATAGACCACGTTCATCACATACAGCGGGATGCGGCTGTTGCCGAAGTGGTCGGCCAGGCCCAGCAGCTGCAGGGCGCGGATCACGTTGTTGTAGACGCCGCCCTGCACGATCAGGCCGATGTCGTCGAGATCGCCCTCGAAGAACTCGTTGAGCCCGCGTTCCTTGATGAAGCGCACGGCGGCGGGCCAGCGGCGCTGCACCTTCTCGTGCTCGTGCTCGTAGGCGGCGGGCGGCAGCACGATGCGGCTGAGGTCGCGCCGGGGCGCCTCCAGCGCCTGCTGCAGGGTATAGGCAGGACGCTTGTTGTCCTTGGCGATGAAGCGGCCATGCACATGGCAGGCGCGCACGCGCACCTGCATCATGACCGGCGTGTTGCTGGCCTCGGAGAGCGCGAAGGCGTCTTCCACGGCCTGCACCATGCTTTCAAGGTTGGGGCGCGGATCGAGCAGCCACATCTGCGACTTCATGGCGAAGGCGTGGGTGCGCTCCTGCATGATGGACGAGCCCTCGCCGTAGTCTTCCCCCACGATCACCACGGCGCCCCCCGTGACGCCGCCGGAAGCCAGGTTGGCCAGCGCGTCGGAGGCCACGTTGGTGCCGACGGTGGACTTCCAGGCCACCGCGCCGCGGATGGGATACATGACCGAGGCCGACAGCGTGGCGGCCGCGGTGGCTTCGGAGGCGCTGGCTTCGAAGTGCACGCCGAGCTCCTGCAGGATGTCGTTGGCGTCGGCCAGCACGTCCATGAGGTGCGAGATGGGCGAGCCCTGGTAGCCGCCCACGTAGCCCACGCCCGATTGCAGCAGGGCCTTGGTGATGGCCAGTATGCCTTCGCCGCGGAACTCTTCGCCCGCGCCGATGCGCAACTGCTGCACTTCTTTCTTGAAAGACCTTTCAGCCATGCCTAACCCCTTGGACGGACGCGTGCGGCGCCCTTGCGGCGCGGCGCGGACCATGCCGGCGCGCGCTTCATCGATCCCGTGAAATTACTTTAGGAGTCAACGTTTTAGTTGTCAACAAAAAAGATGAAATTTCATGGAAAGAAAAAAATATCACTTAAAAACAAGCATGTATATACTGGTTGTCCTGCGGTGCATCGGCCGGCGCGCGTGCCTTTTCATGGTGCCTTGCAAGCAGATTTTCATGCTGCAAGACAGCAAAAATGCCGCCTGTTGGTGCATGGTCTTCCCGGCCGGGTCGCGGTGGCACGGAGTTGGTGCCGCGCCCGGGTTTCGATGCGGAGCAACATGAGATCACCTCTCCCCGAAGCCGACGACGCACCGGCGGGCGTGCCAGCCCGGTTCATCGACGACTACCTCGCCTACCTGCTGGCCCAGGCCAGCCAGCGCATCTCCGCCGAATTCCACCGGCAGGTGAACGCAGCCGGCCTGTCTGTCACCGAATGGCGGGTGCTTGCCAGCCTGGAAGGCAGCCAGGGAGAGACCGTCGGCAGCCTGGCGGAGCTCGCGCTCACCAAGCAGCCCACGCTCAGCAAAGTGGTGCAGCGCATGGAGGCCGAAGGCCTGGTTGCCCGCACCGAGGTGCGGGCCGACCGGCGGCAGACCCGGGTGTGCATCACGGCCAAGGGCCATCGCCTGGTTGGCGCCCTGTGCAGGCAGGCCAGGGCGCACCAGCAGGCGGTGCTGGAGCCCTTCGGCCACGAGCGCGCGCGCATGCTGATCGAGATGCTGCGCGCGCTCATCGAGCCCTCGCCGCCGGAGGCGCCGCCCGCGGCTGCGGCTGCCGCAGCCGCGCGCGCGGCGGCCGGTTCTGCCCCGTAAGCTGCCCGGAGACGCGCCGGCCACGCGGCAAGCCTGCGCGACAGGACGCTACTTGCCGCCGGCCAGCAGCGGATATGGATTGCGTGCGCCGCCGGGCTCGTAGATGCCGTAGTGCAGGTGCGGCGGCGTGGTGCGGGCGTTGCCGGTATTGCCCACGTAGCCCAGCGGCGTGCCGGCCTGCACCAGGTCGCCGGGCTGCACGTCGGCATAGCCGTCCAGGTGGGCGTAGTAGTGCATCTGGCGTCCGGGGCCCAGCACCCAGACCACCTTGCCGCCCAGCCGGTTGGTGCCCAGCCGCGTGACCACGCCTTCGGTGGCGGAAAGCACCGGCGTGCCGCGACGGGCGAAGATGTCTATGCCTTCGTGTGTGCGGCCCTCGGAGCGCGCAGCGCCCCAGGTGTCGACCAGCCCGGACGGCCGCACGCCCTGGACCGGGACGGGCAGGGACACGGGCACGGGCTGCAGCGCCAGCCGCAGCACGTGCCATGGCGCGCGCCAGGCGTCAGGCAGGCGCGGCCAGCTCCACCAGCCTGCGGCCGCCAGCAGCCCCAGCACCATGGCCGTGCCCAGCAGCCGGCGCAGTGCGGCGGCCCAGCGGCTGCGCCGTGCCGGGGCGGTTGCAGGTATCGTGTCGGGGCGGGCGTCGGGGTCCACGTGGGGTTCGACTGCCGGGATGCGCCGAGGTTTCCTGCCCGGAGGCCCCGGCCGGCGCGCCGCCCCGCGGCTCAGTGCCCGCCGTGCGGCCGGGCCGGCCGGCCGTCCCGATCCGCCTCTTCGTCGTCCTCGTCTTCGTCGTCCTCATCCTCGTCGTCCTCATCGTCGAGGTCGCCGGGTTCGAGCGGGGCGTCGGACAGCGCGAAGGGCAGCACGTCGGCCAGCGCGTCGGACCAGGCCGAAGCCTCGCCGTCCTGGTCGATCTTGACGAAGCGCTCCCCCGGCTCCTGCGTGAGCTGGACCGCCCACAGGTACAGGCAATCGTAGGCGTCGGCGTCGGGCAGGCCGCCGCGCTGCCCCAGCAGGCGGGCCGCATCGCCCCCCAGCTGGACCCGGACCTGCTCCTCGCCGGGCTTGGCATCCCGATCCAGGGGCACGCCGAAGGTGACCCATTCGTTGCCGTCCTCGTCCTGGTCGACCTCGGCCAGGACGGGCTTGCCCAGATAGGCGCTCATGGCGTCGGCCGTGCGGGCCAGCATGTCGAGCTCCTGTTCGCTGAAGCGGGAGGACGGGGTGGGAGGCGTGGCGGAAGCGGACATGGCGCACCTGCGTGGATTCGATGAGGCAGACGCTATTGTCGCCCATCGCCGGCCGGGGCGGCACGGCTCATTAGAATAGCGGCCTGCTCCGATTCCCTCTGCCTCCATGTCCCCCTCTGCCGTTTCGCACGCCCCGCTTTCCCGTTACATGCTGTACCCGCTGCTGGCCGCGCTGATCTGGTCGGTCAACATGAGCGTCACCAAGCTGGCCGCCGGCGTCATCGCCCCCGGCGCCATCGGGTTCTATCGCTGGGTCCTGGCGGGCGCCCTGCTCACGCCGTTCATGCTGCCCGCGCTGTGCCGCCAGTGGCGCGGCGTGCTGCCGCACCTGGGCAAGCTGGCGGTGCTGGGCGGGCTGGGCATGGCGCTGTACCAGGGGCTGTCGTACGTGGCGGCGGAAACCACCACGGCCACCCACATGGGCATCATCACGTCCACGATCCCGCTGCTGACCATCGTGGTGGCGTCGCTGCTGCTGCGCGAACGCCCGTCGGCGGCCGTGGTGGCGGGCGGGCTGGTGTCGCTGGCCGGCCTGGCCATCCTGGTAGGCGAGGGCGATCCGGCACGGCTGCTGGCCCTGGGAGGCAGCCGCGGCGACCTGCTGATGGCCCTGGCCGCGCTGTCCTATGCGCTGTACGGCGTGCTGCTGCGGCGCTGGTCGCTGCCCGTGGGAGCCTGGCTGTCGCTGTACGTGCAGGTGCTGTTCGGCATTGCGTTCCAATTGCCGGCCTTCCTGCTGGGCCCGGCCTCGCCCCTGACCGCGGAGAACCTGCCGCTGGTGCTGTACGCCGGCATATTTCCGTCGTTGTTCGCGCCCTTCCTGTGGATGCAGGGCGTGCGCCATCTGGGCCCGAACCGCGCCAGCATCTTCCTCAACCTGATGCCGGTCGCCACGGTGGCGATTGCGGCGCTGTGGCTGGACGAACTGCCGCACGTCTACCACGTGGTGGGCGGCGCGCTGGCCCTGGCCGGCGTCATGCTGGCGCAGCGCGCGCCGGCCGGCACCCGACGCGGCGCCTGAACCGGCCTACAATCACTCTCTCCAGCCGGGGCCGGGCACGGCCAGGCCCCGCACATCCTGTTTCTCTTCTACGCATCCATGGCCCAATACGTCTACACCATGAACCGCGTCGGCAAGATCGTGCCGCCCAAGCGGCAGATCCTGCGCGACATCTCGCTGTCGTTCTTCCCCGGCGCCAAGATCGGCGTGCTCGGCCTGAACGGTTCGGGCAAATCGACGCTGCTCAGGATCATGGCCGGCGTCGACAAGGAAATCGAGGGCGAGGCCATTCCCATGCCCGGCCTGAACATCGGCTACCTCCCGCAGGAGCCGCAGCTGGATCCCGGCCATACGGTGCGCCAGGCGGTCGAGGAGGGCCTGGGCGCGGTGGTCAATGCCAAGAAGCGCCTCGACGAGGTGTACGCGGCCTACGCCGAGCCCGACGCCGACTTCGATGCGCTGGCGGCCGAGCAGGCCGAGCTCGAGGCCATCATCGCGGCGGCGGCCTCCAGCGGCGCCGACGACATCGAGCACCAGATGGAGATCGCCGCCGACGCGCTGCGCCTGCCGCCCTGGGATGCGCAGGTGGCCCATCTGTCGGGCGGCGAGAAGCGCCGCGTGGCCCTGTGCCGCCTGCTGCTGTCCAAGCCCGACATGCTGCTGCTCGACGAACCCACCAACCACCTCGATGCCGAGAGCGTGGAGTGGCTCGAGCAGTTCCTGCACAAGTTCCCGGGCACCGTGGTGGCCGTGACGCACGATCGCTACTTCCTCGACAATGCCGCCGAATGGATCCTCGAACTGGACCGCGGCCATGGCATTCCGTGGAAGGGCAACTACAGCTCCTGGCTCGAACAGAAGGAGGCCCGGCTCAAGCAGGAGGAAGCCAGCGAGTCCGCGCGCCAGAAGACGATCAAGAAAGAACTCGAATGGGTGCGCCAGAATCCCAAGGGCCGCCAGGCCAAGGCCAAGGCCCGGCTGTCGCGCTTCGAGGAGCTGTCTTCCTACGAATACCAGAAGCGCAACGAGACCCAGGAGATCTTCATCCCGGTCGGCGAGCGCCTGGGCAACGAGGTGGTGGAGTTCTCCGGCGTGAGCAAGGCCTACGGCGACCGCCTGCTGATCGACAACCTCAGCTTCAAGGTGCCGCCGGGCGCCATCGTGGGCATCATCGGCCCGAACGGCGCGGGCAAGTCCACGCTGTTCCGCATGATCGCGGGCCGCGAGCAGCCGGATTCCGGCGAGGTCAGGATCGGCCAGACCGTCAAGCTGGCCTACGTCGACCAGTCGCGCGACGACCTGCAGGACGCCAAGACGGTGTTCGACGCGATCTCCGACGGCGCCGACCTGCTCACCGTGGGCAAGTTCGAGATGAGCTCGCGCGCGTACCTGGGCCGCTTCAACTTCAAGGGCGGCGACCAGAACAAGATCGTGGGCCAGCTCTCCGGCGGCGAGCGCGGCCGGCTCCACCTGGCCAAGACGCTGGTCGCAGGCGGCAACCTGCTGCTGCTCGACGAGCCGTCCAACGACCTCGACGTGGAGACCCTGCGGGCATTGGAGGACGCGCTGCTGGAGTTCCCGGGCAGCGTCATGGTGATCAGCCACGACCGCTGGTTCCTGGACCGCATCGCCACGCACATCATGGCGTTCGAAGGCGATTCCCAGGTGGTGTTCTTCGACGGCAACTACCAGGAGTACGAAGCCGACAAGAAGAAGCGCCTGGGCGAAGAGGGCGCCAAGCCCCGCCGGCTGCGCTACAAGGCCCTCAAGTAGGGCCGGGCCGCGCCATGTTGCTCGAGCGCGCCGATTGCACGCTGCTCGTCGTGGACATGCAGGCCAGGCTGATGCCCGCCATCCACGACGGCGCCGGGGTGCTGGCCACGGCGGCCAGGCTGGCGCGCGCGGCGGCGCTGCTCGAGGTGCCCGTGGCCTATACCGAGCATCGGCCCGACAAGCTCGGCGGCACCGTGATCGAGTTCGATGCGGCGCCGGATGCGGTCTACGCCAAGAGCCATTTCTCGGCGATGCGCGAGCCCGGCTTCGAAGACTGGCTGCCTGCGGGCCGCCGCAGCATCGTGCTGGCAGGCTGCGAGGCGCACGTGTGCGTGCTGCAGACGGCGCTGGACCTGCGGGCGCGCGGCTGGCGCGTGGCGCTGGTGGCGGACGCGGCCGGGTCGCGCAAGCCGTCGGACCATCACGCCGCCTTGCGCCGGGCACGCGCCGCCGGCGCCGATATCGTGACCGCCGAGATGGCCATCTACGAATGGCTGGGAGACAGCCGGCATCCCCGCTTCCGCGAGCTGTTGCAGTTGGTCAAATAAAACACCACTCTCCACAACCTTGCCTGCCGAAACAGGCGAAAATGGGTTCATTGACACAATTGCTGGGCAAATTTCACAGCCTGCCGGAACCGATTCTGCAATCCTGGGTCTGAAAGACTATCCGGGCGCGCGAGGTGCCGCTGCCGGCCGGTCTGCGAGGGGCCGGGCCCATGCACAGATAAACAATAGGAGTCTCACCATGAAGATCCAAACCCTTTCCAAAGTTGCCGTTGCCGTGATGATGGTCGCCACCATGGCCGGCTGTTCCTCCTGGGATGGCATGAGCAGCCGCCAGAAGAGTACGGTCGGCGGCGCGGCCCTCGGCGGCCTGGCCGGCGCGGTGATCACCAACGGCGGCATCCTGGGCACGGTGGGCGGCGCCGCCATCGGCGGCGTGGTCGGCGACCAGGTCGGCCGCTGATTCCCGCAAGCGCCGGCGGCACGCCGCCGGCAGCAGCGCAAAAAAAACGCCCGGCATGAACTGCCGGGCGTTTTTTTGCGTCGCATCCTGGCCGCCAGCGCGGCCTGCGGGCCGCCTCCGCTTCCGTTGGCGGCGCGGCACCGCCCGGTCGGGGCCGTTCAGGATTCGGTTTCGGCCCGCTGCGGCATCTCGATCTTCACCTCCAGCACTTCCAGCGTGTCCTGGCGTTCGAGATGGACCTTGATGTCTTCAGGATCGATCTTGATGTATTTCGAGATCACGGTCACCAGCTCCTGCTGCAGCTGCGGCAGGTAGTCGGGCGACGCGCCGCGGCCGGAGCGCTCGTGCGCCAGGATGATCTGCAGGCGCTCCTTGGCGACGGTTGCGGTGGGCTTCTTCTGACCGAGCAGGAATGAGAGGAACGACATCGCTCACTTCCCCCCGAAAAGCCGCCGCAGGAGACCGGGCTTGTTGTAGTCGGTGAAGCGCAGGGGGCGCTCTTCGCCCAGGTAGCGCGCCACCACGTCCTTGTAGGCCTCGGACACGTCGGTATCCTTGAGGTGGATGGCGGGCAGGCCCTGGTTGGACGCCTGCAGCACGGCTTCGGACTCGGGGATCACGCCGATCAGCTTGATGCGCAGGATGTCCTCGATGTCGGTGAGCGAAAGCATTTCGCCATCGTTGACGCGCTTCGGGTTGTAGCGCGTGAGCAGCAGGTATTCCTTCACCGGCTCGTCGCCTTCGACGGCGCGGCGCGATTTGGCGGCGAGGATGCCCAGGATGCGGTCGGAGTCGCGCACCGAGGAGACTTCCGGATTGGTGACCACCAGCGCATCGTCGGCGAAGTAGGCCGCCATCAGCGCGCCCGTCTCGATGCCGGCAGGCGAATCGCAGACGATGTAGTCGAAGCCCATTTCCTTGAGTTCGTTGATCACCTTCTCCACGCCTTCCTGCGTGAGCGCGTCCTTGTCGCGCGTCTGCGAGGCCGGCAGCACGAAGAGGTTCTCGAGCTGCTTGTCCTTGATGAGGGCCTGCTTGAGCGAGGCCTCGCCCTGGATCACGTTGACGAAGTCGTACACCACGCGCCGTTCGCAACCCATGATGAGGTCGAGATTGCGCAGGCCGACGTCGAAGTCGATGACAGCGGTTTTGTGGCCCCGCATGGCGAGGCCCGAGGAAAAGCTGGCGCTGGTCGTCGTCTTGCCGACCCCACCCTTGCCGGATGTCACCACAACAATGCGTGTCATGACCACAAACCCTTATGTCCGAATAAATCGCGTTATCGTAAAGCAAAACGCCTGTGTAAGGCGTCTTACAAGATGTAGGCGCGCCGTGCCTCGCGGCGCGGGGCGGCGGCGTCCGGGCCGGCCGCGCCGCAGGTCCGGGGCGTTGGCAGGCCCTAGCCTTTCAGGGCTTCGATGTGCAGCGTGTCGCCCTCGAGCCGCACCAGCGCGGGGCGGTTGTGCAGGCTGGCATCGAGCTTGTCTTCCACGACGCGGTATACGCCCGCCACGGCCAGCAGCTCGGCGTCGAGCTGGGTGGTGAAGATGCGCGCCGTCGTGTCGCCGCGGGCGCCGGCCATGGCCTTGCCGCGCAGGGGGCCGTAGACGTGCACGTTGCCGTCGGCAATGACTTCCGCGCCCTGGCTCACCATGCCGATGACGACCACGTCGGTGTGCCGCGCATAGACGCGCTGGCCCGAGCGCAGCGGACGGTTGACGATGAGCGCGGAAGGCGCGGGCGTCGTGGCGGCAGCCTGCTGCTGCGGCGCGGCGGCGGGTTCGGGCGCCGATTCGGGGGTGGGCGCAGGGGCGCTGGAGATCTGCGTGGCGGCCGCCGGCGTGTCGGGCATGGGGGCGGAGGAATCGGCCACCTGTTCCACGGCGGGCTGGGGGCGCGCCGGCGGCGTCGAGAGCTCGACCGCCGCGAGCCCGGCGGCCTGGGCGGCTTCCAGATTGGCGCCCGCGGCCACCACGCCGATGGGCGGCAGGTTGTGGCGGCGCAGGGCGTCCAGCAGCGGCGGCCAGTCGATGGCTTCGTCGATCCGGCTGGCGTCGATCACCACCGGTTCGTTCTCGAAGAAGCTGCCGGCGTCGTGCATGCGCTGGGCCAGGGCAGCTTCCAGCTGTGCCGGATCGGCGCTGTGCAGCACCACCCGGATGGCATACAGGGTGGCGCTCTTGAAATCCAGGGCTGAGGTTGCGGTGTTCATGCGGATTCCCTCACGCGGCCCAGGAGTCGCGCAGCGTGACGATGCGGTTCAGCACGGGAGCTTCGGGCCGCGACGTCACGCTGTCGGCGATGAAATAGCCCAGCCGCTCGAACTGCCAGGTGGCGCCAGGCGTGGCCACCGTGCCCGGCTCCAGCCAGGCCTGCACGGTCTGTTTGGAATTGGGATTGAGACAGGCCAGGAAATCCTTGTCGCCGGCGTCGGGATGCGGGTCTGCGAACAGGCGGTCGTAGAGGTGCACCGTGGCCGCCACCGCGTGCGCGGCGCTGACCCAGGTGATGTTGCCCTTGACCTTGACGCTGTCGGCGCCGGGCGTGCCGCTCCTGGTTTCCGGCAGGTACTCGGCCTGCACCTCGATCACGTTGCCGGCCTCGTCGGTGCGGTAGCCGGTGCAGCGCACCACATAGCCGTACTTCAGGCGCACGGTGTTGCCGGGATAGAGGCGGAAATACTTCTTGGGCGGCTCGATGCGGAAGTCGTCGCGCTCGATCCAGAGCTCGCGCGAGAAGGGGAATTCGCGCATGCCGGCGCCGGGGTCGTGAGGGTTCCTCGGCGCCTGGCACGGTTCGGCCTGGCCTTCGGGATAGTTGGTGATCACCAGCTTGAGCGGGTCCAGCACCGCCACCGAGCGCGGCGCCACGGGATCGAGGTCGTCGCGCACGGCCTGCTCGAGCAGGCTGTAGTCGATGCGCGAGTCGGACTTGGATACCGCGGTGCGGTCGCAGAACAGGCGGATGGACGCCGGCGTGTAGCCGCGGCGGCGCAGGCCGAACAGCGTGGGCATGCGCGGATCGTCCCAGCCGTCGACGTGGCCCTCGCGCACCAGCTGCAGCAGCTTGCGCTTGCTGGTGACCACATACGTGAGATTGAGGCGCGCGAATTCGTACTGGTGAGGCAGCGGCTGCGACAGCCTGCCCAGTTCGGCCAGCCGGGCCAGGATCCAGTCGTAGAACGGCCGCTGGTCTTCGAATTCCAGCGTGCAGATGCTGTGCGTGATGCCTTCGAGCGCATCCTCCACGGGGTGCGCCCAGCTGTACATCGGGTAGATGCACCAGCGGTTGCCGGTGCGATGGTGCGCGGCATGGCGCACGCGATACATCACCGGGTCGCGCAGGTTGATGTTGGGCGAGGCCATGTCGATCCTGGCGCGCAGCACCAGGCTGCCGTCGGGATGCTTGCCGTCGCGCATCTCCCGCAGGCGCGCCAGCGATTCCGCCGGCGGGCGGTCGCGCCACGGCGAGTCGATGCCCGGCTCGGTGAGCGTGCCCCGGTTGGCGCGGATCTGCTCGGCGGTCTGTTCGTCGACGTACGCGTGGCCGGCCTGCACCAGGGCCTCCGCGAACTCGTACATGTATTCGAAGTAATCGCTGGCGAAGTACAGGTTGTCGTTGCCGTCGGCCTTCCAGTCGAAGCCCAGCCAGCGCACCGCCTCGACGATCGCGTCGACGTATTCCTGTTCTTCCTTCTCGGGATTGGTGTCGTCGAAGCGCAGGTGGCAGACGCCGCCGTAGTCGCGCGCCAGGCCGAAGTTCACGCAGATGCTCTTGGCGTGGCCGATGTGCAGGTAGCCGTTGGGCTCGGGCGGGAAGCGCGTGCGGATGCGGGCGGGATCCGGCCCCCCCTGCTGCTGGACCGCGGCCGGGCCGGGCCGGCCGGCCCAGCGCTTGCCCTGGAAGCGGCCTGCCTCCAGGTCGTCTTCGATGATGTGGCGCAGGAAATTGCTGGCGGCAGGCGGCGTCGGGGCGGTGGTCATTCTGGGAAGAATAGGAAGGTACGGCGACAAAGCGTCAATTTTGCCACGTTCGGGCCGGGGCGCCGTTGCACGCCTGCCGCCACCGGGGCCGGCACAACCGATACACTACGGCCCTGCTCATACGGGAAGGGGCTGTCGCCGCCGTCATCATGAATCTTCCACCGCTATTGCTGGCCCGGGTCCAGTTCCTGGGGAGCTTCAGTTTCCTGGCGCTGTTCATGGCCCTCGCCCTGGGGCTCGCCTGGATGCTGCTGTATTTCAAGATCCGCGCCCGGACGTCGGGCGCGCCGGGCTGGACCGCCGCCTATCGCTTCTGGGTGCGCATCTTCGCCCTGTGCTTCGTGCTGGCGCTGGCCGCCGTCCTGCCGGTGCTGATCCAGTTCGGCAGCATCTGGAGCGGGCTGATGGACAAGATCGGCAATGTGGCGGGCCCGCTCGTGGGCTTCGGCGTGCTCTCGGTGTTCATCCTCAAGTCCTGTTTCCTGGGCGTCATGCTGTTCGGCCAGCGCCGCGTGTCGGACCTGGCCCATACCCTCGCCGTATTCATGGTGGCCCTGGGTCAGCTGGTCGCGACGGGCTGGCTGGTCTCGCTGCACGGCTGGATGCAGACGCCCGACGGCGCGGCCCTGATCGACGGCCGCTACCAGGTCTATGACTGGATGGCGGTGGTGTTCAATCCCTCGTTCGGCTGGAGCATGGCGCTGGCGGTGCTGGGCGCCGCGCTGGCGGCCGCCTTCCTGGTGCTGGGCGTGACTGCCCTGCAGGCCCTGCGCCGTCCGGTCGACGAGGGCGAGCGCTGTGCCTTCAAGACGGCGCTGGTGACGGCGGCGCTGGCCTCGGCGCTGCAGGTGCCGGCGGCGGCCGGCATGGCGGACCTGGTGGCCCGCTACCAGCCTGCCAAGGCCGCGGCCCTGGCAGGCTACTGGCACAGCGGGGCGGAACCCGCCATCGTGCTCGTGGGCTGGCCGGATGCCGCCGCGCAGCGCAACCTGGGCGAGTGGGCCCTGCACGGCCAGGGCGGCCGCTGGCTGGGGCGCGACCCCGGCGGCGTCTACCTGGGGCTGGACAAGTTCTCCGGCATGCAGCCGCCCGTGGCCCTCACGTTCTGGTCGCTGCGCGCGGCAGTGCTGCTCGGCCTGGCGATGCTGCTGGTCTCCTGGGCGGTGCTGCTGCGCACCGTCCGGCGCAGCCTCGACATTGCCGTGCTGGGCCGCGGCACGCTGCGCGTGCTGATCGCCTTCATGGGGGCCGGTGCGGTGGCGGTGGTGGCCGGCTGGTGGGTGTCGCTGCTGGGCCTGCAGCCTTTCGTGGTCAACCGCGTCATCACCCAGTCCGAGGTCCTGTCGCCAGTCTCGGTGGCGTCGCTGGCCTATGGGGTGGGCGGCTATACGGCGGTATACGTGGCGTTGCTGGCGGCTTTCGCCGGCATGCTGTTCCATGCGGCGCGGTACGGCGTGGTGCCGGTGCGCAAGGCCGGAGGCGCGACATGATCGAGATGCTGGCTGCGGCCCTGGGCACCACGCCCGACGACCCGCTGTTCTGGATGCCCCTGGTCTTCATGGGCCTGTTGCTGCTGCTGATCGCTGCCGGGGTGGTGCTGGACGGCTTCGACATCGGCGTGGGGCTGCTGCTCGGCGCGGCGCCCGCCGAGGAGCGCGGCCGCATGATGGGCCTGCTCAGCCCGTGGCGCGATGCCAACGAGTTCTGGCCCCTGCTCGGGCTGGGCCTGTTCTGCGCGGCCTTTCCGTTCGCCTGGGGGCCGGTGCTGGGCAAGCTGCATGCGCCGCTGGTGCTGGTGGCGCTGGGCATGGTGCTGCGCAGCGTGTCCTTCGAGTTCCGCATCCGCGCCCGCACCGAGCGCAAGCCGCGCTGGATCTTCGGCTTCTGGCTGGGATCCCTGCTCGCCGCCCTGGGGCAGGGCATGGTGTTGGGGCGGGTGGTCACCGGCTACCAGACCGACGCGGGCTACGGCGGGTTCTCCGTCCTGGTGGGCCTGTGCACCGTGGCGGCGTATGTGCTGCTGGGCGCATGCTGGCTGGTGATGCGCGTCGATGGCGAATTGCAGCGCCGCGCCGCCCTCTGGGCCCGCCACGCCATACGCTGGACCGCCGTCGGCATGGTCGCCGTGGCGGTCACGCTGGGCCTGGCCAATTCGGGCGTGTTCTACAAATGGAGCGACGATGCCCACCTGGGCGTGGCCGCGGCGGTGTGGGTGGCCATGCTGCTGTGCTTCGTGGGCACCGAGATGCTGCTGGCGCGCGTCACGGCCAAGGCCGAGCCTTTCTCCTGGCTGCCGTTCGCGCTGTGCGTGCTGCTGTTCCTGCTGATGCTGGGCGGCCTGGCCTACAGCTTCTTCCCGTACCTGATCCTAGACGACATGACGCTCTGGGACGGCGCCGGTTCGCTGGCCTCGATGCGGCTGGTGCTGGCCGGCGCCGTGATCGCCGTGCCGGTCGTGCTGGTCTTCAACGTGCTGGCCTATCGGTCGGTGTTCGGCCGCGAGCGGCGGGGGATTGCGGCGCCCTGAACGCCGCCGGTGGGGTGCGGCGCGGGCCGGATCCCTGCCGGTTCAGGCATGCTCGAGGCCCTGCGATCCATTGGCCGAGACGGGCAGCGTGACCCGGGCGAGCAGGCCGCCGGTGGGCGCCTGCAGCAGCTCCAGGCCGCCGCCATGGGCGCGCGCGATGGCTTCGGCCAGCGCCAGGCCCAGGCCCACGTTGCCGGTGCGGGTGCGGGCGTCGTCCAGGCGGGCGAAGGGCCGCAGCGCTTCCTGGCGGCGTTCCGGCGCGATGCCGGCGCCATGGTCCATCACCTCCAGCACGGCCTTGTCGCCTTCCTGGCGCAGCTGCACCACGATGGGCGGCGCGCCGTGGTGCAGGGCATTGCCGATGAGGTTGTCGAGCAGGCGGCCCAGCGCCACGGCGTCGCCCTGGATGCTCAGGTGTGCCTCGTCGGCGCCGTGCAGCGCCACGTCGGTGCCTGCGCCCTGCCAGGCGGCCACGCGCTCGGTGAGCCATTCGCCCAGCGCCAGCGGCGCGTAGCGATAGGCGGCGGGATCCGTGCCGCGCACGAAGCCGATGAACTGGTCGACCATGTGCTGCATGTCCTGCAGATCCTTGCGCAGGCCTTCCTTCAGGGCGGAATCGTCGGCCAGCTCGATGCGCAGCCACATGCGCGACAGCGGCCCCTTGAGATCGTGCGGCAGGCCGGAGAGCAGCGTGCGGCGCACCGAGTCGGCTTCGGACAGCGCGTCGAGCATGGCGTTGAAGCGCTCGCCCAGCACCCGGGTCTCGTGCGGGCCCGAGGGCTCGACCCGCTGGGGCTGGCCCGCGGCCAGGCGGTCGGCGGCGTCGGCAAGGCGGGTGATCGGGCGCGTGATGTGCCACGAGAAGCCGGCGGCGAGCAGCAGCACCAGCCCCAGGCCGCCCAGCCACATCACGACCAGCGGGGTGGCCACGGGAGGATCCAGGCGCTCCAGCGGGATGACCAGCCATTCGCGCAGCAGGGGGGCGTCCTCGCTGGCGGGGTTGGGCGCCAGCGAGATGAAGATTTCCGGGCGCGGCCCGCGCGACAGGGCCACGCGCGTGCCGTCGTTCAGGCGCTCGTTGAGTTCGTGCACCAGGCCCCGCAGGTTGCGGCGCACGTCGTCCACTTCGGGCCGGCCGTCGCGGCGCGGCGGCGGGGGCGGGCGATCGAAGCGGCGCTGCAGCCGGGCCTCCGCGGGCAGGCCGCGCGACCACAGGCGCCACTGGTTCTGCGAGGCGACGCGCACGAATTCGGCGCGCTCTTCGGCCGGGACCTGGGAAACCGCGGCGCGCAGCGTGCGGATGGTGGTGGTGATGTAGCCGATGGCCACGTCTTCCATGAACTTGTCGCGGAAGTACGAGACGGCGGTCAGCGTGGCAGCCTGGGCCAGCAGCACCGCGCCCAGCACCAGCAGGACCAGGCGGGCGCGCAGCGACCGGGGCAGCAGGCGGGTGAGCAGCCGCATCAGGGCGAGAACCGGTAGCCGATGCCCCAGACGGTCTGGATCCAGCGCGGCTGCTTGGGATCGTCTTCGATGGCGCGCCGCAGGCGCAGCACCGCGATGTCGATGGCGCGGTCGTTGCGCTCGCCGCCTTCGTCGTCGCGGGCCAGGGCCAGCAGGCGCTCGCGCGAGAGCGGCTTGCCGGCGTTGCGCACCAGGGCCTCGAGCAGGTTGATTTCGCCGCCGGTGAGCTTCACCGGCGTGCCGTCACGCAACAATTGCCGCGTGGACGGGTCGAACACGAACGGGCCGAACGACACCGGGGCGTCCTTGGTGAGCGCCGAGGGGCCGCGTTTGCGGCGCAGCACGGCCTCGATGCGCGCCAGGAGTTCCCGGGGGTCGAAGGGCTTGCCGAGGTAATCGTCGGCCCCGGCTTCCAGGCCGATGATGCGGTCGACGGCTTCGTCGCGCGCCGTGAGCAGGATCACCGGGAGGTCTTCGCCCTGTTCGCGCAGCCGGCGGCAGGCATCGGCGCCGTCGCCTCCCGGCAGCATGCGGTCGAGCACCAGCAGGTCGGGCGCGTAGCGGGTGATGCGCGCCGCCAGGTCGCTGGCGTCCGGAGCGAGCAGCGTGTCGTAGCCGTGCCGGTTGAGATAGTCGGCGAGGAGCTGCCGCAGGGCTGGATCGTCGTCGACGACCAGCAGCTTGGTGTGGGGTTGGTCCATGGCGGGCATAGTGACTCGCCGGGGCGGGCTCGGCAAGATGGAGGAAATGGACTGAAATATACTGCGCTGCGGCAGGGTGCGCTCCCCGCCTGAGGGTCTGCCCCGTTCCCGTTGCCGTTTGGTAAACACGCCTTACAGATGCTGCGCCGCCCAATCCCTACACTGGTCCGTGTGATGGTTCTCTGCGAACGCGAACGCCAGGCCGTGTCCCGGGTCCTGCTGGCTGCCGGCCTGGCGGGCAGCGCGGCGCTGGGCGCCTGCGCCAGCCCGCCGGGCACGGCGCCCGAAGCCGCGTCGGCGCCGGACGCCCCTGCAGCGTCCGGCGCCGACGCGGCCCGGGCGCGCGACCATGCCCGGCGTGCCGCCGAGGCCGCCCGCTATGGCATACGGGTGCTGGCCCCCGCCATGCCGCTGCCGGTGGCTACCGGCAGGCCGGTGGCGATGCAGGAGCTGCCGCCGCCCTGCGAGCCGGCCGCCGTGCCGCCGGCGGGCGAACCGTTCCCCGAAGGCGGGCCGTCCGCAGAAATGCCGCCGGCGGATGCCGGGTCGGTGGCCACCGCCGAGGTTCCGGAGATGGCGTGCGCTACACCGGTGCCGCCGGCGGAATCCGGGCCGGAACCCGAGCCCGAGTACGTCCTCGCCCTGCAGGAGGGGGACCTGGCCCGCACCTCCGGCGTGGTGCTGCAGACGGGCGTGGGCGAGCCGCCCCGTCCCTGGTTTTCCTCGGTGAATGCGGTGCCGGTGCTGGCCTACGACGACCGGCACTGGACCTACCGCGTGCCGTCCGGCCCCACCGTGGCGCTGGGCAACCTGGTTGCGAACGCGCCCGCCTGGGGCAGTTCCGCGCCGATCGGCGGCGTGCAGCTCTACAGCGGCTTCGAAGAAGTGAAGGAAGGCCAGCTGGGTTATTCCTCGGTGTTCGGGCGCATCAACAACATGGATCCGGCAGCCACCGCTGGCGCAGTGGATTACGGCGCCTCGGCCGCCAGCGGCGCGCTGCGCTACGGGCTGACGCCGTCCCTGACGCTGGAAGGCCAGGTGCAGACGGCGCCCGACCTCACCGCCCACGGCCTGGGCACCACCTATTCCGCGGGCGAGTACGGAACCTTCCAGGCCGGCGTCACGCGCAGTTCCTTCGACGCGGTCCATGCCTGGCGCTACCGCTTCGGCTACAACGTCAGCCTGGCCGACACGGTCCGCCTGGGCGTCACAGGCGAACGGGTGCAGGGCCGCTTCGGCGACCTGGCCACCTATGAATCGGGCGGCTCCGCGCCGTACGCGCGCAGCACGTGGTCTGCCGGCGTGCCGCTGGCCAGCGGCGGAATCCTCAGCGGCACGTATTCGGTCGGCTTGAACAGCGGTTCCGAGCCCGACGAGCGGCGCCTGGGGCTGCTGCACAGCAGGCAGCTGGCGCCGGGGGTGCAGTTCGACCTCGGCGCCGACCGCGACATCGTGTCCGGCGACTATGAAATGCGCGCCAACATCACCATGCCGGTGGACGCATTCATGCGCGGCCGATGGCTGGAGCCGTGAGTCCATCCTGCGCACCGCCGGCCGCGGGCCGGAAAGCTTGGGCTTAAAATCGCGTCCATGATGCATCCGGCAACTTCCCATGTCTGACGCGCGCGCCCTCGGCGTGCTGCAGCGCGTTTTCGGTTACGAGTCCTTCCGCGGAGACCAGCAGGCCATCGTCGAGCACGTCATCGGCGGCGGCGATGCGCTGGTGCTGATGCCCACGGGCGGCGGCAAGTCGCTGTGCTACCAGGTGCCCGCGCTGGTGCGCGAAGGCACCGGCATCGTGGTCTCGCCGCTCATCGCCCTCATGCAGGACCAGGTCGACGCGCTCACGGAACTGGGCGTGCGCGCCGCCTTCCTGAATTCCACCCAGGAATGGCGGGTGGCGCGCGAAGTGGAGCAGGCCTTCCTGGCCGGCGAGCTCGACCTGCTCTACGTGGCCCCCGAGCGGCTCATGACAGACCGTTGCCTGCAGCTGCTGGAGCGCGGCCGCATCGCCCTGTTCGCCATCGACGAGGCCCACTGCGTATCGCAATGGGGCCACGATTTCCGGCCCGAATACCTGGCGCTGTCGATGCTGCACGAGCGCTGGCCCGAAGTCCCGCGCATCGCGCTCACCGCCACGGCCACCGCCGCCACGCGCGTCGAGATCGCGCAGCGCCTGGCGCTGGACCAGGCGCGCCATTTCGTCGCCAGCTTCGACCGGCCCAACATCCGCTATCGCATCGTCGAGAAGAACGATGTGCGGCGCCAGCTGCTGGACCTCATCCAGACCGAGCATGCGGGCGACTCGGGCGTGGTGTATTGCCTGTCGCGCAACCGGGTGGAGGAGACTGCCGAGTTCCTCTGCGCCAACGGGATCAATGCGCTGCCCTACCATGCGGGGCTCAGCGCCGCCGTGCGCGCCGGCAACCAGTCGCGCTTCCTGCGCGAGGACGGCATCGTGATGGTGGCCACCATCGCCTTCGGCATGGGCATCGACAAGCCCGACGTGCGCTTCGTGGCGCACATCGACCTGCCCAAGTCGGTGGAGGGCTATTACCAGGAAACCGGCCGAGCGGGCCGCGACGGCCTGCCCGCCACGGCATGGCTGGCATATGGGCTGCAGGACGTGGTGCAGCAGCGCCGCATGATCGACGAGTCGCCCGGCGACGACCTCTACCGGCGCAGGCTGGGCCAGCAGCTCGACGCCATGCTGGGCCTGTGCGAGACGGTGGAATGCCGCCGCGTGCGGCTGCTGGCGTATTTCGGCCAGACCATCACCGCCTGCGGCAATTGCGACGTGTGCCTGGATCCGCCGCAGGCCTGGGACGGCACGGTGGCGGCGCAGAAGGTGCTGTCGGCGGTCTACCGGCTGCAGCAGCGCGGCCAGCGCTACGGCGCAGGGCACATCATCGACATCCTGCGCGGCAAGAGCACCGAGCGCACCCGCCAGCACGACCACGAGTCGCTCAGCGTGTTCGGAGTGGGAGCCGACCTGTCGGAGCAGGCCTGGCGCGGCGTGCTGCGGCAGTTGCTGGCCCAGGGCCTGCTGATGGTGGACCACGAAGGCTACGGCACGCTGGCCCTCACCGAGGCCAGCCGCGAAGTGCTCAAGGGCGAGCGCCAGCTCATGCTGCGCCGCGAGCCCGAGAAAAAAGGGCGCAGCACGCGCGGCGGCGGGCGCGTGCGCGCCGAGCCCATCGCCCTGCCGGCCGAGGCCCAGCCGCTGTTCGAGGCGCTGCGCGCCTGGCGCGGCGAGGTGGCGCGCAGCCACGGCGTGCCGGCATACGTGATCTTCCACGACGCCACGCTGCGCGAGATCGCCCTGGCATCGCCCGGATCGCTGGAAGAACTGGGCCACATCAGCGGCGTGGGCGCGCGCAAGCTCGAGGCCTACGGCGAGGAGATCCTGCGCTGCGTGGCGCGGCCCTGAGCCGGGCCGCCGGCCCTAGAACAGCTCGGCGGTGTCGCCGGTGCGGCCCGGGGGCGGGTTGAGCCCCAGGTGGCGCCAGGTGGTGAGCGTGGCCATGCGGCCGCGCGGCGTGCGCTGCAGGAAGCCGTGCTGGATCAGGTAGGGCTCGATCACGTCTTCGATGGTGTCGCGCTCTTCGCCTATGGCCGCGGCCAGGCTGTCCACGCCCACGGGACCGCCGTCGAATTTGTGGACGATGGCCTCGAGCAGCTTGCGGTCCATGAGGTCCAGGCCTTGGGGGTCCACCTCGAGCATGGCCAGCGCCTGGCCTGCGACGGCCTGGTCTATCACCCCGCCTGCCTTCACTTCGGCGTAGTCGCGCACGCGGCGCAGCAGCCGGTTGGCGATGCGCGGCGTGCCGCGGGCGCGGCGCGCCACTTCCTGGGCGCCGTCAGGCGTGATGCCGGCATTGAGCAGCCCGGCGCTGCGCGTGACGATGCGCGCCAGGTCTGCGGTGTCGTAGAACTCGAGCCGCGAGACGATGCCGAAGCGGTCGCGCAGCGGATTGGTGAGCATGCCTGCGCGGGTGGTGGCGCCGACCAACGTGAAGGGCTGCAGGTCCAGCTTGACGCTGCGCGCCGCCGGCCCTTCGCCGATCAGGATGTCGATCTGGAAATCCTCGAGCGCCGGATAGAGGATTTCCTCCACGACCGGCGACAGCCGGTGGATCTCGTCGATGAACAGGACGTCGTTGCGCTCGAGGTTGGTGAGCAGGGCGGCGAGATCCCCCGGCCGCTCCAGGACCGGCCCGGAGGTCTGGCGCAGCTGCACGCCCATCTCGTGGGCGATGATGTGGGCCAGCGTGGTCTTGCCCAGCCCGGGCGGGCCGAACAGCAGCACGTGGTCCAGCGACTCGCCGCGCTGGCGCGCGGCCGTGATGAAGATTTCCAGCTGCTCGCGCGCGCGCGCCTGGCCCACGTACTCCTGCAGTGCCTTGGGGCGCAGGGCGCGTTCGATGGATTCCTCGTTGGGCGAGGTGGCCTGGGGCGCGACGATGCGCGGCGCCTCGGGCAGGGAGGAAAGCGAATCTTTCTGGATGGCCATGGTTCGAATGCGGGCGTATGCGAAAAGCATGGTACACCAGCGGCCGCCGGCCGACGGCTGGCGCTATCATGCGCGATTGCCCAGTTTCTTGCCGAGGATGCCACCCATGTCTGCCCCCGTCCTGCCCACCTATGCCGATGTCGAGCGCGCCAGCGAGGTGCTGGCCGGGGTTGCGCACCGTACGCCGGTGCTCACGTCGGCCACCGCCGACGCCCGCACCGGCGCCAGGCTGTACTTCAAGTGCGAGAATTTCCAGCGCATGGGCGCGTTCAAGTTCCGCGGCGGGTACAACGCCATCGCCCAGCTCACGCCCGCGCAGCGCGCCGCAGGCGTGGTGACCTTCTCGTCCGGCAACCACGCGCAGGCCATCGCGCTGGCGGCCCGGCTGCAGGGCGTGCAGGCCACCATCGTCATGCCCCACGACGCCCCCGCGGCCAAGCGCGCCGCCACCGAGGGCTACGGCGGCAACATCGTCACCTACGACCGCTACAAGGACGACCGCGAAGCGGTGGCGCGCGAGGTCCAGGCGCGCACCGGCGCCACGCTGATCCCGCCCTACGACCACGCCGGCGTGATTGCCGGCCAGGGCACCGCCGCCAAGGAGCTGCTGGAGGAGGTGGGCGAGCTCGACTATCTCTTCGTATGCCTGGGCGGCGGCGGCTTGCTGGCCGGCTCACTGCTGTCGGCCCGGGCGCTGAGTCCGCGCTGCAAGGTCTACGGCGTCGAGCCCGAGGCCGGCAACGACGGCCAGCAGTCGCTGCGGCGCGGCGAGATCGTGCGCATCCCCACCCCGAAGTCCATCGCCGACGGCGCCGTCACCACGCACCTGGGCGAGCTCACCTTCGGCATCATCCGCCAGCACGTGGCCGACATCCTCACCGTCAGCGACGCGCAGCTGGTGGACACCATGAGGTTCTACGCCGAGCGCATGAAGATGGTGGTGGAGCCCACCGGCTGCCTTTCGGGGGCCGCCGTGCTGCAGGGCGTGCATGCCGTGCCGGCCGGGGCCAGGGTGGGCGTGCTGATCAGCGGCGGCAACGTCGACCTCGCGGCCTACGGCGCCATGCTGGAGGGCGGCTTGCGGCAGCCGTAGGGGCAGGGCAGAATGGCCGCGTGAATGGCGATCCCCGGGAGTAGCGCATGCGTATCCTCGTCATCGGCGGCACCGGCTTCATCGGCCGGCACCTGGCCGCCCGGTTGTCGGCGGGCCAGCACACCCTGCTGGTGCCCACGCGCCGGTATGCGCATGGGCGTGACCTGCTGGTCCTGCCCACCGTCACGCTGGTCGAGGCCGACGTGCACGACGACCTGGCCCTGGACGACCTGATGCGCCGGTGCGACGCGGTGGTCAACCTGGTGGGCGTGCTGCATGGCGGCCGGGGCCGGCCCTATGGCAGCGGTTTCGCGCGGGCGCACGTGCAGCTGCCGCTGCGCATCGCCCAGGCCTGCCGCCGCAACGGCGTGCAGCGCCTGCTGCACCTCAGCGCGCTGGGCGCCGATCCCCAGGGGCCCAGCATGTACCTGCGCTCCAAGGGCGACGGCGAGGCCGCCGTGCGCGGCGAGCTCATAGGGTGGCAGGGCGGCTGGACGATCTTCCGCCCTTCGGTGGTGTTCGGCCCCGACGACAACTTCACCAATCTTTTCGCCCGGCTGGCGCGCCGCCTGCCGGTGTTGCCGCTGGCGGGCGCCCAGGCCCGCATGCAGCCCGTCTATGTGGGCGACGTGGCGGCAGCGGTGGCCAATGCCCTGGAGAATGGCCGGACCTGGGGCCGCACCTACGGCCTGTGCGGGCCGCAGGTCTACACCCTGGGCGAGCTGGTGCGCCTGTGCGCATTCTGGAGCGGCCATCGCCGGCCGGTCTGCCCGCTGCCGATGGCGCTGGGCCGGCTGCAGGCGGGCTTCATGGAAATGCTGCCCGGCGCGCCGCTCATGTCGCGCGACAACCTGGCTTCCCTCACGGTGGACAACGTCTGCGCCGAGGGCATGGCGGCCGAACTCGGGGTGGTGCCCACGGCGCTGGAGGCCGTGGCCCCGGGTTACCTGCAAATGCGGCGCAGGTAGCTGCGCCGACGGGGCGGCGGCAGGCCGGGCGTCAGCGCACCAGCGCCTTCAGCGCCAGCCGGATGCCGTCGGACACGCCCACGCCCTCGGGCAGCTGCTTGAGCGCCGCCTGCGATTCCTTTTCCGAGTAGCCCAGCGCGAGCAGGGCATTGAGGATGTCGGCCTGGCCGTCGGGCGCCGCGTGCGGCGCGTTGCCGAGGTCGGCGCCGAGCTTGCCGCGCAACTCCAGCAGCAGGCGCTCCGCGGTTTTCTTGCCGATGCCCGGAACGCGGGTCAGCCGGCCCGATTCCTGCAGCGTCACGGCCTGCGACAGTTCGGCTATCGACAACCCCGAGAGCACAGCCAGCGCCATCCGCGCGCCGATGCCGCTGATCTTGATGAGTTCCCGGAAGGTGCTGCGTTCGGCGGGAGAGCCGAAGCCGAACAGCAGGTGCGCATCCTCGCGCACCACCAGGTGGGTGTACAGCGTGACGCGCGCCCCGGTGTCGGGCAGGGCGTACAGCGTGCTCATGGGCACGTCGATCTCGTACCCCACGCCATTGACGTCCACGCAGACGGTAGGCGGGGTTTTCTCGAGCAGGGTTCCGGTGATGCGTCCGATCATCGCGTAGGCAGGGCAGTCGGGGGCCGCGGCGCGGCCGATGGCGCGATTCTATACGCCGCGGCGGCTCGGCGCCCTTCAGCGCAGCAGCCGGCCGCCGCGCAGGCGCGTGCGGCTGCTGCCGGCGGCGTTTGTGGCCGCCGCCACCGCGCCCAGCCGCTGCTGCAGCGGGCCCACGTGCGCGTGGCAGATGGCGCAGGCCAGCGCGTCGGCCGAATCGGGGGCGGGCGTGCCATCCAGGGACAGCAGGCGCTGGACCATCATCTGCACCTGTTCCTTGGCGGCGCGGCCGGTGCCCACCACCGCCTTCTTGATCTGCAGCGCGGTGTATTCGTGCACGTCGAGCCGGCTGTCGGCCAGCGCGCACAGGGCCGCGCCGCGGGCCTGGCCCAGCAGCAGGGTGGACGCCGGATTGGTGTTGAGGAAGACGATTTCCAGCGCGGCCACGTCGGGCCGGGTGTCCCGGGCCACCTGGCGCAGGTTGTCCAGGATGACCTTGAGCCGCTCGGGCAGCGGCAGGGCCGGCGGCACGACGATGGTGCCGCTGGCCACGTACCGCATGCGCATGCCCTCGGCGTCGATCACGCCGAAACCGGTGCGGCGCAGGCCCGGATCGATGCCGAGGACGCGCATCAGTGGCGGAAGTGGCGGGTGCCGGTGAGCACCATGGCGATGCCGTGTTCGTCGGCCGCGGCGATCACCTCGTCGTCGCGCACGCTGCCGCCCGGCTGGATCACGCAGGTGGCGCCGGCCGCCACGACCACGTCCAGGCCGTCGCGGAACGGGAAGAAGGCGTCCGAGGCCACGGCCGAGCCCTGCAGGCTCAGGCCGGCGTTCTCGGCCTTGATGGAGGCGATGCGCGCGGAATCCACGCGGCTCATCTGGCCGGCGCCCACGCCCAGGGTCATGCCGCCGCCGACGAACACGATGGCATTGGACTTGACGTACTTGGCGACTTTCCAGGCGAAGGCCAGGTCGTTCATCTCCTGCTCGGTGGGCTGGCGCCTGGTGACGACCTTCAGCGCATCGCGTGGCACGTTGTAGGCATCGGGCGTCTGCACCAGCCAGCCGCCGCCCACCCGCTTGACGTCGAAGGGGTTCTGGCCGGCGCCGGCCGGCACTTCCAGCACGCGCACGTTCTTCTTGGCTGCCAGGACGGCCAGCGCCGCGCCGTCGTAGGCCGGCGCCAGCAGCACCTCCAGGAACTGGCCGCTCACCGCTTCGGCGGTGGCGGCGTCCACGGGGCGGTTGAAGGCGATGATCCCGCCGAAGGCGGATGTCGGGTCGGTCTTGAATGCCTGCTGGTAGGCATGCAGCGGATCCTGGGCGATGGCCACCCCGCACGGGTTGGCATGCTTCACGATCACGCACGCCGGCGTGTCGAATGTGCGCACGCACTCCCAGGCGGCGTCGGCGTCGGCGATGTTGTTGTACGACAGTTCCTTGCCCTGCAGCTGGCGGTAATTGCCCAGCAGGCCGGCCGGACTGTGCGCGTCGACGTAGAAGGCGGCCTTCTGGTGGGGGTTCTCGCCGTAGCGCAGCACCTGGTGCTGGCGCGCCTGGATGGTGAGCGTGCGCGGCCAGTCGGCACGGGCGGGCTCGGCGTCCTGGACGGGTTCGGGCTCGTTCAGGCTGCTCAGGTAGCCGGCGATGGCGCCGTCGTAGGCGGCCGTGTGCGCGTAGACCTTGGCTGCCAGTTCCAGGCGGAGGGCGTAGGAGGTGGCGCCGTCGCGGTCGATCTCGGACAGCACGCGCGAGTAGTCGGCGGGGTCGATCACCACGGTGACGCCGCCGGCTTCCGTGCCGTGGTTCTTGGCGGCCGCGCGCAGCATGGCGGGGCCGCCGATGTCGATGTTCTCCACCGCGTCGGCGAAGGTGCAGCCGGGCTTGGCGACGGTTTCCCGGAAGGGGTAGAGATTCACCACCAGCAGGTCGATGCGGCCGATGCCGTGCTGGTCCAGCGTATCCATGTGCTCGGCGCTGTCGCGGCGTGCCAGCAGGCCGCCGTGGATCTTGGGATGCAGGGTCTTGACGCGGCCGTCCAGGATCTCCGGCGACCCGGTGTGTTCGGCCACTTCCGTCACGGCGATGCCGGACTCGGCCAGCAGTCGGGCCGTGCCGCCGGTGGACAGCAGACGGACGCCACGCGTGCTCAGTGCGCGGGCGAATTCGACGATGCCGGTCTTGTCGGACACCGAGAGCAGGGCGGTTTCGATTTTCATGGTCGGGAGCGGGTTGGCTGGGCGTGCCGCACGGGGGCCGCGCACGCCGCGATCTAGGGAATCAGGGCTGGATGTTGTGCGCCAGCAGTTTCTTGCGCAGGGTGTTGCGGGTGATGCCCAGCATCTCGGAGGCGCGCGACTGGTTGCCGCCTGCGCGCTCCAGCGCCACTTCGAGGACGGGGCGCTCCACGCAGCGCATCACCATGTCCCACATGTCGTGGGGCTCGGAGTCGCCCAAGTCTTCGAAATAGCGCGCCAGGCTGGCGCGCACGCATTCTTCCAGGACATCTTGCTTGCTCATGTGCGTACAGATAGTTATTGTGATTTGAAGACTGGCCGGCGGCTCAGGCCGCCAGCCGGGAGGGGGCTGCGCAGGCGGCCTGGGCCGGCCCCGCCTGCAGGATGCTGTCGAACCATTCGGCCACCGCCTGCGATTGTTCGCGGGTGTTGTCGATGAGGTTCATGCGGGCGCAGAACGCCTGCGCGCCCGGCAGGGATTCCAGGTACCAGCCGATGTGCTTGCGCGCGGTGCGTACGCCCGTGTGCTCGCCATAGAACCGGTAGTGGTCGTCGAGATGCTCCAGCAGCAGGTCGCGCATCTCGGCGTACGACGGCGCCGGCAGCGCCTGGCCCGTGCGCAGGAAGTGGTCGATTTCCCGGAAGATCCACGGGCGGCCCTGGGCCGCCCGCCCGATCATCACCGCATCGGCGCCAGTGTAATCCAGGACGGCGCGCGCTTTCTCGGGCGTATCGATGTCGCCGTTGGCCACCACCGGGATGCGCAGTTCGGCCTTGACGGCGCGGATGGTGTCGTACTCGGCTTCGCCGGCATACAGGTCGGCACGGGTGCGGCCATGCAGCACCAGGGCGGCGATGCCGGCCTCCTCGGCCATGCGGGCCACCCGCAGCGCATTGCGGTTGCTGCGGTCCCAGCCGGTGCGGGTTTTCAGCGTGACGGGCACGCCCAGCGGCGCGCAGGCGCCCACCACGGCGTCGAGGATGCGGGCGATGAGGTCTTCGTGGCGCAGCAGGGCAGAGCCGCTGGCGAGGTTGCAGACCTTCTTCGCCGGACAGCCCATGTTGATGTCGATGATGCGCGCGCCGCGCGCCACGTTGAAGGCCGCCGCCTCGGCCATCATGGCGGGGTCGGCGCCGGCGATCTGCACCGCCACCGGGTCGATCTCGCCGTCGTGGTTCAGGCGCCGCGAGGTCTTGACGCTGTCCCAGAGGCGCGGGTTGCTGGCCGCCATCTCGGACACGGCGTAGCCGGCGCCCAGGCGCTTGCACAACTGGCGGAACGGCCGGTCGGTGACCCCCGCCATGGGGGCGACGAAGACGTTGTTGGGGAGGGTCCAGGGGCCGATGCGCATGCGCACATTTTAACCGGCTTGGCCTCGGCCCCTGTTTGCCGGCCGGCCTGGCCCGCGCCCGTCAGGCGCGCAGGCCCTGCAGCAGGTGGCGGGCCAGCGGCGCGCGCACCGGCGCAGCCAGGTCCAGCCCCAGCAGGGCCAGGCCGCAGGCATGTTCCACCGGCGCCCAGCCCGTGGCGAAGACGCGCGGCAGCAGGTCGGTGAGGCCCGCGGTGAGCCAGCGGTCGGGGCGCCGGGCGCGCGCGAATTCCTGCAGGTGCGGCGCGGGATCTGCGCCCGGACGGGCCAGCCAGCCCGCCAGCGCCTGCGCCAGGCGGGCCGCGTCGCGCAGGCCCAGGTTCAGGCCCTGGCCGGCAACCGGATGCAGCGTCTGGGCGGCGTTGCCGATGGTGGCCACCCGGCCCAGCACCTGCGCGTGGCGCGCCTTCATCTCGAGCGGCGCCACGTGGCGCGGGGCGTGGCTGTGCAGGCGCCCCAGCCGTGTTCCGAAGGCGGCGCTCAGGGCGGCGGAGAAGTCCTCGTCGCCGGCCCGGGCCAGCTGCGCGGCGCGTTCGGGCGCACAGCACCACACCACGGAGTAAGTGCCGGCTTCCAGCGGATGCGGCAGCAAGGCAAGCGGGCCTTCCCGGGTGAACCGTTCCCAGGCCCAGCCGGCGCGCGGCAGGGTGGCCCGCGCCTGCGTGAGCACCGCATGCTGCCCGTACTCGCGCCGCAGGTCGGGGCCGCCGGCGCCGTCCGACAGGACCGCCACGGCACAGCGGTATCGGGCATCCCCCTGCGCCACGACGACGCCGTCCGGGCCGCGCTCGGCCACGACGGCCGCGGGGCCATCGGCCACGGTGATGCCGCTGTCGGCGAGGCGGGCCTGCAGCTGCGCATGCAGCATCCCGTAGCCCACGGTGCTGCCCAGCGCGGGTACGCCGAAGTCTGCGCGGTCTATCACCGTGCGGCCCAGGCGGCCGCGCTGCGAGACGTGGATGTGGTGGATCTCGGCAGCTCGCGCAGGCCAGGCCCGCAGGCCTTCGAGCAACACCCTGCTGCCATGGTTGAGCGCCAGCACGCGCGGATCCGCGGCCGGCGCGCCGGCGCCCGCCGCCTGCAGCAGCAGGATGCGGGCCGGGCGGGGGGCCAGCCGCGCAAGCAGCAGGGCCAGGGCCTGGCCCACCGGGCCGGCGCCGAGTATGGCCACATCGTGATCGTGGGCGTCGTCGAGGGGGATCATGCGGCCGATTTTACTGTCCACTACAATTCCGCGGCCGCAGGGAGATCGACATGATGCAGGGACACGAGACAGCACGCGCGGGCGCCGGGCAGCCCGGCCGGCGCCCGCGCGACAAGGTCACGCTGGGCCTGCTGGCCTGCCTGCTGGGCTGGCTCGGCGCGCACTGGTGGTACCTCGGGCGGCGCGGCGCCTGGCTGCACACCCTGGCCAGCCTTGCCTGCCTGGCCGCCGCCTGGCGGTTTCCCGTCTGGTACGACAATCCGGCGTTCTTCCTGCTGTTCGTTCCCATGACCGCCGGTTTCATCGAGGGGGTGGTGTACTGCCTCATGCCCGATGCCGGCTTCGACCGCCGTTTCAACCCGGGCCTGGGCGCCGTCACCCGGACCGGCTGGGCCGCGGTGCTGGTGGCCGTTTTCGGCGGGCTGGTGGGCGCCATCGCGGTGACGCTCGCCATCGCCATGGTGGTGGTGCACGTCTGGACCGCGCTGGGCTGGCTCGATTTCTGAGCCGCCGCTATTCCCGCATCAGCGCCTCGATCTCGCGCGCCTGCACGGGCACCCCGCGGGTGATCAGCTCGCATCCGGTGTCGGTGACCAGGGCGTCGTCCTCGGTGCGGATGCCGATGTTCCAGAAGCGGGCCGGCACGTCGTCGGCCGGCTGCACGTAGATGCCCGGCTCGATGGTCAGCATCATGCCGGGCTGCAGCCTGCGCCAGCCGCGCTCGGCTCCCATGGGGCCCGGCTCGCGATAGTCGCCCGCGTCGTGCACGTCCATGCCCAGCCAGTGTCCGGTGCGGTGCATGTAGAAGCGCGTGTAGGCGCCCGACTCCAGCACGCCGTCCAGCGAGCCCGACAGCAGCTTCTCGTCGATCATGCCCTGGGCCAGCACGCGCACGGCGGCCTCGTGGCCGTCGTTCCAGGTCAGGCCGGGCCGGGTGGCCGCCGCTGCGGCTTCCTGCGCCGCCACGGTGAGATCGTAGAGCGCCCGCTGGGGCCCGCTGTAGCGGCCGTTGACGGGAAAAGTACGGGTGATGTCGGCGGCGTAGCCGTCGAGTTCGCAGCCCGCGTCGACCAGGACCAGCTCGCCGTCGCGCAGTACGGCGTCGCCGGCCGGATAGTGCAGCACGCAGGCGTTGGCGCCGCCGGCCACGATGCTGTCGTACGCCGGCGCCTGGGCACCGTGGCGGCGGAATTCATACAGCAGCTCGGCTTCCAGCTCGTATTCGCGCATGCCGGGGCGTACGGCGCGCATGACGCGTGCGTGCGCCCCGGCGGAGATGCGCGCCGCCCGCCGCATGACCGCGATCTCGAAGGGGTCCTTGACCAGCCTCATTTCGGCCAGCGCCGGGCCGAGGTCATGGATGCCGGCCGGGGGGCGGCGGCCGGACCGGGCGCGCCCGCGCGCGGCCTGCATCCAGGTCCGCAATCGCGCGTCCAGGGCCTCGCCGCGATCCAGCGGGGCATACAGCACCGGCTGGTCGAGCAGCAGGGCCGGCATCAGTTCGTCCAGCGTTTCGATGCTGTGGGCGTCATCGAAGCCGTAGCGTTCCGCGGCGGCCTCGGGGCCGCAGCGGCGCCCCTCCCAGACTTCCTCCTCGGGGCGGCGCGGCCTGCAGAACAGCACGGCGCGGTCGTCTGCCCCCGCCTGCAGCACCAGCCAGGCCTCCGGCTCGACGAAGCCGCTGAGGTAATAGAAATCGCTGTCGTGCCGGTAGGGATAGGTGCAGTCGCGGTTGCGCACGGCCTGCGGGGCGGTGGGCAGGATGACGATGCCGCCGCCTTGCGCGCGCAGGTGGGCCATCAGCCGGCGGCGGCGCTGCAGGAACGGTTCGATGTCGGAAGGGGGCAGGCTCATCGGGATGGGGAGTGCCGAGGCGGCGGCGTGGTGGTGCGGCTACTTTAACCGCTTTGGCGCGGGTATTCCGGCTGGCGTGCGGCGGCCGGCGCTGCTTGCGCCGTCGTGCCGCGCTGCTACAATCTGCGCTCTGTCATTGGGGAGTAGCCATCCTTTCCCCGAAGGGAGTCAGCGTCAACAGACTTGGCGGTCCGGATACCTCTTCCGGCCCCATGGCGCTGACGGCACCCGGGCCGCGATGCGGCCCGGACCAGCCAGGCGAGACCTTTGGCCGCGTCGCGTTCACCCCAGCCGGGCGAGCCGCGTCGTCGCGCCTTGGGTATTCCGCTCGTCCGGCTGTCGCACCATGCTGCTCACCTTGTTCCTGTTCGTCCTGTCCGCGGCCGCCATCTACCTGGCCTGCGAATACTTCGTCAATGGCGTCGAATGGGTCGGCCATCGCTGCTCGCTCGGGGCGACTGCCACCGGCACCATCCTGGCAGCCTTCGGCACGGCCCTGCCCGAAAGCGCGGTCACCTTCATGGCCGTGGTCTTCGGCGACACGCCGGCACAGAAGGACATCGGCGTGGGAGCGGCCATGGGCGGCCCGCTGGTGCTCGCCACGGTGGCCTACGCGGTGGTCGGCCTGGCGCTGCTGGCGATGCACCGGGCGAAGTCGGTGCGCACCGTGGCGGCCATCAACGCCGACCAGCAGCGCCTGGCGCGCGACCAGGCCTGGTTCATGGGCATTTTCGTTTTCAAGGTGGGCCTCGGCCTGCTGGCTTTCGCATGGAAGCCATGGCTGGGACTGCTGTTCCTGGCCGTCTACGCGCTGTATGTGAAGCGCGAGCTGGCCAACGACGAGCCCTGTATCGATTGCCTCGACCTCGCGCCGCTCAAGCTCAGGCCGCGCGACGCGTCCCCGAGCCTGGCCTGGGCCGGCGCCCAGACCGTGCTGGCCCTGGTGGTGATCGCCGGGGCCTCGCGCGTCTTCGTCCACCAGATCGAGGCCCTGGGCATCGCCATGGGCGCATCGCCCCACGTGGCGGCCCTGCTGCTGGCGCCGGTGGCCACGGAGCTGCCGGAGATCCTCAATGCGCTGATCTGGGTGCGCCAGGGCAAGGAGCGGCTGGCGCTGGCCAACATCTCCGGCGCCATGATGATCCAGGCCACCATTCCGAGCGCCCTGGGGATCTTCCTCACGCCGTGGCTGCTCGACGGTCCCTTGCTGGCTGCCGGTTTCTGTACCCTGGCCGCCATCGGCCTGATGTGGCTGAAATTCCGGCGGGGCGTCATGAGCGTGTCCGCCCTGGCGGGGGTGGGAACCATCTACGCGGTGTTCGCGGCCTACCTGGTCTGGCACTTCTACGGCTGACGGATGCGTGCGCGTCGGGGCGGGTCAGCCCATCAGGCTCACGTGCGCAGCCGCCACGCGCCACCCGGCGCCAGTGCGGATCCATGTCTGGCTCTGGCGACCGGTGCGCGGCGAGCCGTCGCGCCGGAATTCCATATTGCAGGTGGCAAAGTCGCGTCCGTAGGTCGTGATGGCCGTGCGCAGGATTTCCCGCTCCAGCCCGGCAGCGAGCCGCGCGGCCCGGAACGCCTGGATCTCGGCATAGCCGTACAGGTTCTCGGTGGCGCCGTAGCGCAGCGTATGGGGGCTGTTCCAGAACAGCTCGTCGAGCGTGGCCACGTCGTTGGTGGTGAGGGCCTTTTCGTAGCGCGCGAAGGCGGCCTGCACCTCGGCCAGGACGTCGGGCAGGTTGATGGCCGGTTCGCCGGTTTCGGGATTCATCGCCGCTCCTGTCGGTGAAAAATCCACATTGTGCACAGGGCCGGCCGCGCGCGCTGCGCGGCGTAAAGTATGGTGCATAAAGTCTTGCCCTTGCGGGCAAACCCGCATAAAATCATTGGGTTTTCATTCCTGGGGTTCTAAACCGTGAATACCGATTCCGGCGACAGTAGTAGTCGATCTTGTATCGACCTCGCTGCCTGACAGGATTTACGCAGAACTTCATCTGCCGTGTCCTGCCAGTGCAGGGTGCGGCGTCTTCCGCGCGTAGTGTGATCCAGCCCCGGCCCATCGCCGGGCATCCGGCTACCGCGGCAAACTCCCCGCAATACCAACGCCAGAACCGTCGCGTCGTCGCTGCGCATGCGTAACCGTGCTTTATCGGTGCCGCATGCGATGCGCGGGTACGCCTGCGCCGACGCAACACGGTGGACTTCCCCGACTTTGCAGAAGAAGGAGGTCATCATGCGTTTCTTCGACTTGTTCCTGCGTCGTGCCGGCGTGGACCGAGCCGCCGCGCCGCGTCGCCGCGGCACCTCCCGCCTCACCGTGGTGTGCCCGCGCGACGCGCTCGGCGCCGTGCGCAAGCAGGTCTGCCTGGATTTCTCGGCTGCCGGCCTCAGCGTGGCCCAGTTCCACGTCGACAGCGCCAGCCACGCCGAACTGGCCTCGGCCTGCATCACCGTCAACTGTCCGCCCGAACTGCGCGGCGAGCTGATGTCCCAGGCCAGGCGCCTGCAAGACCATCCCTCGGTGCGCCAGGTGCATTTCGGCACCGCAACGCAGCAGCGCGCCGCAGCCTGAAGCGGGCATACTGAAGCAGGCATAGGGCATACAATCGGATGGCGGCCCGTTTCGCGGCCGTCATCCGTTTATCTCTCCGGATTTGCCGTGCATGGATAGGCTGGGCTGGCTGGTTCCCTGGGAATTCTCGCCCACGCTGGTGGTGCTGTTCGTGGCTGCCGGCGTGCTGTTCGTCCGCGGGCGTCGCGTGCATCGCGTCAGCCTGGCGCGCCAGGTCCTGTTCTGGAGCGGCCTGGCGCTGCTCTATCTGTCCCTGCATACCCATCTCGACTACTACGCCGAGCGGATGTTCTTCATCCACCGCGCGCAGCACCTGGTGCTGCACCACCTGGGCCCGCTGCTGGTGATGGCGGCCTATCCGGGCTCCGTGCTGCGCGCCGGCCTGCCCATGGCCTGGCGGGTCCGGCTGCGCGACCTGCGCCGGGGCCGGCCGGGCAGGGCGCTCGAGGCCGTGCTCACCCATCGCATCCTGGTGCCGGTGCTGTTCGTGTTCCTGGTCGTGGTCTGGCTGATTCCGTCGGTGCAGTTCTACTCGATGCTCGACTGGCGGCTGTATCGGCTGATGAACTGGTCGGTGGTGTTCAGCGGGTTCCTGTACTGGAACCTCATCCTGGACCGCCGCCCCAGCCCGCCCGCCGCCATGACGCCGGGCGGCAGGGTGATCTCGCCGGTGCTGACCATGGCGCCGCAGATGGTGGCCGGTGCGGTCATCGCCTTCACCGAACGCGACATCTACCCCTTGTTCGATCTCTGCGGCCGGGCCATCGCCATGTCGGCGCAGACCGACCAGATGATAGGCGGGCTCACCATGTGGATTCCGGCCGGGCTGGTGGAGGTGGTGGGGCTGCTGGTGGCGCTGGCCACGCTGATGCGCCTTTCGGGCCGGGGACGGCTGCGGCGGGGCGATCGCGCCCGCCGCAGCCCTGGGAAGGCCGCGCCGGGCGCGGCCGTATAGCGGGGCTTACTCCGACTCGGGAATCAGGCCGTGATACTTGCGGCCATACGCCACGTTGGCCTGGAACATCCCGGCCTTGTTGCCGCAGTCGTAGCGTTTGCCTTCGTAGCGGTAGGCGTACACGGGGCGGTCGCGCATCAGCGCCGCGATGCCGTCGGTGAGCTGGATCTCGTTGCCGGCTCCCATCTTGGTGGCGCGCAGGTGGTCGAAGATTTCCGCTTCGAGCACATAGCGGCCCACCACGGCCAGATTGGACGGGGCATCCTTGGGGGCGGGCTTTTCCACCATGTGGGTGACGCGCTCGGTGCGCTCGTCTACCGTGTTGCTGGCCACGATGCCGTACTTGCTGGTTTCCTCGTGGGGCACTTCCTGCACGCCCAGCACGCTGGCGCCGTGGGTGGTGGCGGCGTCGATCAGCTGCTTGAGCACCGGCACCTCGGCGTCGATGAGGTCGTCGGCCAGGAGCACGGCGAAGGGCTCGTTGCCCACGGCCGGGGCGGCGGTCAGGACCGCATGGCCCAGGCCCAGGGGAGCCTTCTGGCGGATGAAGAGGCAGTTGACGTTGGCGGGCAGGATGCCGCGCACGGTGGCAAGCAGCTCGAGCTTCTGCTTGCTTTCCAGGTCGGCCTCGAGTTCGGGGGCGTTGTCGAAGTGATCCTCGATGGCCCGTTTGTTGCGACCAGTTACGAAAATCAGGTCGGTGATGCCGGCGGCAACCGCTTCCTCGACGGCGTACTGGATCAGGGGCTTGTCCACCACGGGGAGCATTTCCTTGGGCATCGCCTTGGTGGCGGGTAGGAAACGCGTACCCATGCCTGCGACGGGGAATACGGCTTTGCGTACGGCTTGCATTCGGACTCCTGCAGAAAAAGGGCTGAAATGTGAAACTTTTGCCGAGGTGGCTATCATAGTGCCATGGATGTGAGGAACAGGAGACTTATGCTGCCGAATGCAACACGCGCCGGAATTGCCGCGCTGTGCATGGCCTTGGTGTTTCCCCCCGTGGCGGCGCAGCCGGTCGGATTGCCCGCGATGGGCGCGGCATCGTCGGCGGACCTCTCCCCGGGCCTGGAGCGCCAGCTGGGCCAGGCCATCATGGCCCAGGGCCGGCGGGATCCCACCTACATCGACGACGTCGAGCTGCGCCAGTACCTCACCACCATGGGCCGCAAACTGGCGGCCTACGCGCCCGGCGGGCCGCCCGAGATCGAGGTGTTCGGCGTGCGCGATGCCGCCATCAACGCCTTCGCCCTGCCGGGCGGCTTCGTGGGCGTCAATTCGGGGCTGATCGTGGCGTCCGACAGCGAGTCCGAGCTGGCGTCGGTGCTGGCGCACGAAATCGGCCACGTGGTGCAGCGGCACATCGCCCGCGGCATGACCCAGCAGAACCAGAACAGCACGGTGGCGCTGGCCAGCATGGCGGCGGCGCTGCTGGCCGCGCTGGCAGGCGGGGGCGGCAACCTGGCGATGGGCGTGGCCGCCTTCGGCCAGGCGGCCGCCATCAACCGGCAGCTCGGATTCTCGCGCGACGCCGAGCGCGAGGCCGACCGCACCGGATTGCAGATGCTTTCCCGGGCCGGCTACGACCCCGACGGCATGGCCCGCATGTTCGCCCGCCTGATGAGCGCCTCGCGCCTGAACGAAGGCATGGGGGGCGGCTCGTGGGCCAGCACCCATCCGCTGTCCATCGACCGCATGTCCGATGTCCAGAACCGCATCCGCGACCTCGGCACCTCGCGCTACACCGACAGCCCCGACTTCTGGTTCCTGCGGGCCAAGATGCGGGTCTACCAGGGGCGCGACGCAGCCAGCCTGCGCACCGTCGAGCAGCTGTTCCAGGACGAGACGCGCACCCTGACCGGCGTGCGCCGTTCGGCCGCGTTCTACGGCCTGGCCCTGCATGCCTTGCGGCGCGACGATGCCGCCCGGGCGCAAACCTATTTCGACCAGGCAACGGCGGGCGGCGTCGACGCGCCCCAGCTGGCGCATCTCGGCGTGGACATCGCCCAGGCGCGCAGGAACGCGCCCGAGGCGCTGCAGCGGGCCCAGGCAGCGGTCAAGCGCTGGCCGGAAGATCGCGCCCTCGGCATGGCCTACGCGTCGGCGCTGCAGGCGGTGGGCCGCCACGACGAAGCCCAGGCCTATCTGCGCGACCGCGTCCGGCAGTGGGGCAGCGACGAACCGCGGTTCTACGAGCTTCTGGCGCAGAGCGAGGAGCGCAACGGCCGGCCGGTGGAGGCGCGGCGCAACATGGCGCGCTTCTACGAGCAGACCGGCGCCTACGCGGCGGCGGAGTCGCAGCTGCAGCAGGCCCGGGGCATGTCGAAGGACTTCTACGAGCAGTCGCAGATCGACGTGCAGATCAAGGACGTCAAGCAGAAGCTCGCCGACGAGCGCGAACTCCTGGAGCGGTTCAAGTCGGGCTAGGGACTCGGGCCTGGGCCGGAGGCGCCTACAGGCCCGTCTCGAAGAAGCGGCCCAGCCGCTGCGGCATCCAGTACAGGTGCCCGGGAAAGGGGCCGGTGGGAAAGCCGCCGTGGCCGCCCTGGGCCGGTTGATGCAGCAGCACGCTGGGCGAGCAGTCGGCCGGGCCGGGCAGCGCCGACTCCGGCAGGAACGGATCGTTGCGGGCGTTCAGCACCAGCGTGGGCACCCGGATGTGCGCCAGCCAGGGCTTGCTCGAGGCCCGCGTCCAGTAATCCAGCGCATTGCGGAATCCGTGCATGGGCGCGGTGTACGCGTCGTCGAAGTCGCGCAGGTCGCGCGCGTGCGCGATGCGCATCACGTCGATCGCCCCGGGGAAGCGCTTGGCCTTCTCCAGCACTTTCCTGCGCATGCTGTGCAGGAAATACCGTGTGTAGACCTGCCGGGCCATGACGCCCTGGCACAGGGCGCGTCCGCCGGCGACCAGGTCCAGCGGCACCGACACGCCGGCGCAGGCGGCCAGCCAGCCGAGTTTCTCGCCCTGTTCGCCCAGGTATTTCAGCATGGCGTTGCCGCCCAGCGACACGCCCACGGCGTGCCAGCGAGCGTGCGGCAGGCGGCTGCGCACCGTGTCGAGCATGAAGCCCACTTCGGCAGAATCCCCCGAGTAGTAGGCGCGCGCGAGCCGGTTGGGAACGCCCGAGCAGCCGCGGAAATGCGCTACGACCACGACCCAGCCGCGCGCGCGGAAATGGTGGGCGATGCTCTGGGCGTAGCGGCTGGTGCTGCTGCCTTCCAGCCCGTGGAACAGGATCAGCGCCGGCGTGTCGGGCGTCTGGGGCAGCGAGCCCCAGTCGGCCGGAGACATCCAGCGCGCTGCGGCGATCTGGCCGGTGGCCGCCACCGGCGGGTGATCCTGGAGGGGGCTGCCGTCGGCTGCCTTGTGGGGGAAGAGGCCCGGCCCGGTCCAGTCGAAATCGACGAAGTCCGTGTCGGGCGTGTCCACCCGTTCGCGCACGAAGGCGATGCGGTGGTACTGCGCGAAGAGGGCGGCATGGATCGTCTGGCTGTGCCCGTTGGGCAGCCAGGCGGGAACGGGGCAGGGGGTGGAGTCGAGTCGTGCGCCAGCCAAGGCAGTTTTACCTAGTGCAGCCGGTCCGGGATGTCGTGCAGGTCCAGGACGCCCGCCTCGGTCGGGGCCGGCGAGGCATGGTGGAGCACCATGCGCCAGCCGGTGGGCCCCTTGTGATAGATATTGGTGGTGTAGCAGTGGGCCACCTGCGCACCTTCGCGCGTGAGCGCCGACACCTGTTCGACCACCACGTGCACGGCGCACATCATGCTCTGCATGACGACCGGCCGCATCGGCCGCACATGCACGGACCCGTGGGACAGGATCTGCTGCCAGGACTCCTGCACGGCGCTGTGGCCGACGATGCGCAGGCCGCCCGGATGGATGCAGACGACCTCCTCGTCGTCGGCCCAGACCTGCATCAGGCGGTCCAGGTCGGCGTTCTCGAGGGCGTCGTAGAAGGCGTGCTCGGCTTCGTCGGGTGTGGCGAACATGGCAGCGGCGTGGCGGTGGTGCGGATCAATGGCCGTGGAGCACGGTGCCCGGCTTGAGCCGGTATTCGGCGCCGCAGTAGGGGCAGCGCGCCGAACCGGTGTGGGCGACGTCGAGGAACACGCGGGGATGCATGCTCCAGAGGGGGGCCTTGGGCCCGGGGCAGTAGACGGGCAGATCTTCGGCGTCGACTTCGATGGTCTCGCGGGAAGCATCGGTTGCCGGGGCGGCTGCGGTCATTGCGTATTCCTGAAACTGAACTGGGCCGTTGGACACGGCGGGATGGGCAGGCTGGGGCGGCTTCCCGGTCAGACCGGGGTGAGCCACTCCGCATAACGGGGGTTGCGGCCGCGCACGAGGTCGAAGAAGGCCTTCTGCAGCTTCTCGGTGACCGGCCCGCGGCGACCGGCGCCGATGCGGCGGTTGTCGATCTCGCGGATGGGCGTGACCTCGGCCGCGGTGCCGGTGAAGAAGGCCTCGTCGGCGATGTACAGGTCGTCGCGGGTGAGGCGGCGCGTGACCAGCCGCAGGCCCAGGTCTGCGGCCAGGGCATGGATGGTGGAGCGCGTGATGCCGGTGAGGGCCGACGCGATCTCGGGCTCGTACAGCACGCCGTCCTTCACGATGAACACGTTCTCGCCCGAGCCCTCGGCCACGAAGCCCTCGGTGTCGAGCAGCAGGGCTTCGTCGTAGCCGTTCTCCAGGGCTTCGGCGTTGGCCAGGATGGAATTGGCGTAGGTGCTGGCCACCTTGGCGCGCGGCATGGTGACGTTGACGTGCTGGCGCGCGAACGACGAGATCTTCACCCGGATGCCCTCGGCCAGTGCGGCCTCGCCCAGGTAGGCGCCCCAGGGCCAGGCGGCGATGGCCACGTGGACCTGCGCGCCCACCGGCGACACGCCCATCTTCTCGGAACCGTAGAACACCAGGGGCCGCAGATAGCAGGATTCCAGCTGGTTGGCCCGCACGACCTCGCGCTGCGCGGCGTTGAGCGTCTCGGCGTCGTAGGGGACCGCCATCTGGTAGATGTGGGCCGAGTTGAGCAGGCGGCGGGTGTGGTCGTGCAGGCGGAAGATGGCGGTGCCGGCTTCCGTCTTGTAGGCGCGCACGCCTTCGAACACCGAGAGGCCATAGTGCAGAGAGTGGGTAAGGACGTGCGTGGTGGCCTCGCGCCACGGCACCAGCTTGCCGTCGTACCAGATGAATCCGTCTCTGTCGGCCATCGACATGGGTGTTCTCCTTATCGTGGCGCGTATTGTATCAAGCAGCCGGTTTACAATACGCCGTCATGCGCGCGGCTGGTCTCGGGGTTTTCCTGGCGTAGGCCCGGCGGGGCAGTCCGCGGCGCGCGTCCATTGCAGCGAGTCCCATGTCGTCGAGTCCGTTTCCGCAGAGGCCGCTCCTTGGCCTCTGATCCTGCCACACAGCCCGCCGATCCCCACGACGCCGCCCAGGCAGGGCGCGAGCGTGCCGCGGCATTCCGCGCCGGGGTCCGGGCGATCTCGCCGGCCCTGATCGCCACCGGCACCTGGGCCCTGGTCACGGGGGTGGCCATGGTCAAGTCCGGCCTCACCGAGTCCATGGCCCTGGCCATGACGCTGCTGCTCTACGCGGGTTCGGCCCAACTCACCTCGCTGCCCCTGATCGCCACCGGCGCGCCCCTGTGGCTGATCTTCGCCGCCGGCTGCGTAGTCAACCTGCGCTTCGTGATCTTCGGCGCCGCGCTGCATCCCTATTTCCGCCACCTGAGCTGGCCCAAACGCCTGGGGCTGGGCTACTTCACCACCGACATGGGGTTCGTGCTGTTCATGCCGCGCTATGCCGATGCGCCGGTGCGCGGCACGCGCGAACAGCTGTGGTTCTTCATGGGCACGATCGTCCCGGGCTGGCTGGTGTGGCAGTCGTTTTCCATCGTGGGCATCTACCTGGGCGTGATGGTGCCGTCGAGCTGGTCGCTGGATTTCGCCGCGGTGCTCGCGCTGCTCGCCATCACCGTGCCGCTGGCCAATTCCCGTCCCATGCTCGTGTCGATGCTGGCCGCCGGCGTGGTGGCGTGGGTGGGGCAGGCGCTGCCCCTGCGCCTGGGGCTGGCTGCCGCCGTGGTGGCCGGCATCGTGGCGGGCATGCTGGCAGAGCGCTATCTTCCGGGGCGCACATGACTTTCTGGCCTTCCGAGATCTACGTCTATTCGGCCATCGTGCTGCTGGCGCTGTGCAGCGTGATCACGCGCGCCGGCTATATGGTGTTCGGCGACTACCTCCCCCTGCCCGAGGGCGTGCGCCGTGCCCTGCGCTACGCCCCGGCTGCCGCGCTCACCGCCATCGTGGTGCCCGACCTGTTGCCCTGGCAGGCTGGCGTGGGCCCCGTGTTCGACTACAAGCTGGTGGCGGGGGTGGTGGCCATCGTGGTGTTCCTGCGCACGCGCAGCGCCGTGCTGGTGATCGTGGCCGGCATGCTGGCGCTGTGGGCGCTGCGCTGGCTGGCCGGGTAGGCCGGTTGGCGGGCCGGTGGACGCGGCTGCTAAAATAAGTTATCCACAGCAATCCGGGACAGTCCTTTCTCTTCCGTTTTGTTCCTCGACTGCCCCGGCTTCTGCCACACCCGATGACGCAATCCACCAATCCCGCAGCACCAGCCGCTGACGCGCCCACTCGCACCTTCGACGAGTTCGGGCTGCATCCGCTGCTGCTCAAGTCCATTGCCGACACCGGCTACACCACGCCCACGCCCATCCAGGCGCAGGCCATTCCGGTCGTGGTGGCGGGCCGCGACGTCATGGGCGCCGCCCAGACCGGCACCGGCAAGACGGCGGCCTTCACGCTGCCCATCCTGCATCGCCTGATGCCGCTGGCCAACACCAGCGCATCGCCGGCGCGCCACCCGGTGCGCGCCTTGATCCTCACGCCCACCCGCGAGCTCGCCGACCAGGTCTACGAAAGCGTCAAGCGCTATGCCAAGAGCACGCCGCTGCGCTCGGCCGTGGTGTTCGGCGGCGTCGACATCGGCCCGCAGAAGGAAGCGCTGCGCAATGGCTGCGAAGTGCTGGTTGCCACGCCCGGGCGGCTGCTCGACCATGTGGAGCAGAAGAACGTCAACCTGGGGCAGGTGGGCATCCTGGTGCTGGACGAAGCCGACCGCATGCTCGACATGGGTTTCCTGCCCGACCTCGAGCGCATCATCCGGTTGCTGCCGCCGCAGCGCCAGGGCCTGCTGTTCTCCGCCACCTTCAGCAACGAGATCCGCAAGCTGGGCCGTTCCTACCTGAACCAGCCGGTCGAGATCGAAGTCGCGGCGCGCAACGCCACGGCCGACACCGTCAGCCAGATTGCCTACAAGATGCGCAGCGACGCCAAGCGCGCCGCCGTCGTGCACCTGGTCAAGTCGCGCGGGCTGAAGCAGGTCATCGTCTTCTCCAACACCAAGATCGGCACGGCGCGGCTGGCGCGCGAGCTCGAGCGCGACGGCGTCAGGGCCGAGTCCATCCATGGCGACAAGACCCAGGCCGACCGCATGAAGGCCCTCGAGGCCTTCAAGGCCGGAGAGCTGGAAGTCCTCGTGGCCACCGACGTGGCCGCGCGCGGCCTGGACGTGGCCGGCGTGCCCTGCGTCATCAACTACGACCTGCCGCACAATTCCGAAGACTACGTGCACCGCATCGGCCGCACCGGCCGGGCCGGCGCCACGGGCGAGGCCATCGCGCTCTACACCGACGACGAAGAGCGCTACCTGCTCGACATCGAGAAGCTCATCAAGCGGCCGGTGCCGCGCGGCACGCTGGCCCTGCCGGCCGAGGCCGTCGCGCGTCCCGCCCGCGGCGAGCGCCGGCCGTCCCGCGAACGGGGCGGCGAGCGCCCGCAGCGCCAGCGCCAGCCGGCCGACGACTTCTTCTACAAGCCTTACGAGCCCTCGTCTTCCGAGCCGGCTGCCGCACCCGGGACAGAGAAAGGGAACCAGCCTGCGACGCCCAGGCGCCAGCTGGCGGTGTTGCTGGGCGGCAGCCGCAAGTCCTGAGGCCGCCGGCCGGGTCAGGCCGCAAGCAGCGCGCCGACGTCGGGCAGCCGCGTGGCCACGGTAGCCGCGTGCGGGTCTTGTGCGAGCGTGCCGAGCAGGCGCTCCAGATGGCCGATGTGCGGCAGCATGGGGCCGTAGAACAACGTGCGTCCGCCCGCCTGAACCAGCAGCGTGGGAAAGTTCTCGACGTCTTCGTCGCCCAGCAGCTCGGGGTGATCTTCGATGTCGATCCAGGCGAACACATGGCCCGGATGGCGTTCGGCCAGCTCTGCCAGCCGGGGCCGGTACTGGTTGCAGGTGTCGCACCAGGCCGCGCAGAAGCAGGCCACCAGCCAGGGCTCGGGCCGTGCCAGTGCCTGGCGCAGGGCGGAAGAGTCGGTTCCGGGGACGAACAGGGGCATGTGGGCAAATCGCAGCGTGTTTGACTATGATACCCGGCATGTCGAATCCCCGTCCGCTGCCCATGCCCGGTCCCCGTCCCGGCGCCGCCTTATCCCGCACCGCGGCCATCGCCAGAGCATTCAAGCGGGCGCTGGTCTCGCAATGCCATCCGAACATGCTGTTCGCGGTGCTGCTGCCGTTCCTCATCGCCCTGGTCGGAGCCATCCTGCTGCTCTGGCTGTTCTGGGCGCCGCTCACCGAATGGCTGCGCCTGGAGGCCGGCGAATGGGAAACGGTGAACCAGGTCGATGCCTGGCTGGTTTCGGTAGGGCTGTTTTCCGTCAAGCTCTATCTGGTGCCGGTGATTGCCGCGGCCATCCTGCTGCCGGTGTCCGGCATCCTGGGGCTCACCATCGCCGCCATCTTCGTCATGCCGCTGGTGCTGCGGCACGTGGGCTCGCGCGAGTACGCGGGCCTTGCCCGCCAGGGCCGCAATGCCACGGCCGTGAGCGTCTGGAATGCGCTGTGGGTCAGCTTGGCCTTCGCGGCCGGCTGGCTGCTCACGCTGCCGTTCTGGCTGATCCCGCCCATGGCGCTGCTGCTCTCGGTGTTCTGGTGGGCCTTCGCCTTCTCGCGCATGCTGCGCCTGGACGCCATCGTCGAACACGCCAGCCCGGCCGAGCGCAAGCTGCTGATCGAGCGGCACGACGGCGCGTTCTGGATCATCGGGTTCATCTGCGCCCTGATCAACCTGCTGCCGCCCGCCTGGATCATCCTGCCGGTGTATTCCGGGCTGGTCTATGCGCACTACGGCCTGGACGCGCTCGAGCGCCTGCGCAGCGAACGCACCCTCGACGCCTCCTGAACACGTCACGCCCACTTCCCGGAATCCCATGGCTGCCGCTCCTTCCCGCCGCATCGGCCTGATCATCGTCGGAGACGAAATACTCTCCGGCCGCCGCCAGGACAAGCACTTCTCCAAGATCGTCGAATTGCTGGCCGCGCGCGGCCTGAGGCTGGGCTGGGCCGAATTCCAGCCCGACGACCGCGAACGCCTGGTGGCCGCGTATCGCCGCAGCTTCGCGTCGGGCGACGTGGTCTTCTCGTGCGGCGGCATCGGGGCCACGCCCGACGACCATACCCGGCAGGCCGTTGCCGAAGCGCTGGGCGTGCCGCTGGTGCTGCATCCGGAAGCGGCCGAGGCCATCGCGTTGCGCACGGCGGAAATGGCCGCGAAAGGGCAGGGCACGCCCGACATGCGCACCCCGGAGAACCAGCAGCGGCTGAAGATGGGCGAGTTCCCGCAGGGCGCCGAGATCGTGCCCAACCCGTACAACCGCATTCCGGGCTTCCACATCCACGACCATACGTTCGTGCCGGGCTTTCCCGTGATGGCCTGGCCCATGCTGGAGTGGGTGCTGGACGGCCGGTACCGCTGCCTGCACCATGCGGTGGCCCATGCCGAGCACGACTTCCTCGTCTACGGGCTGCCGGAGTCCCGCATTGCGCCGGTGATGCAGGCCGTGGAACAGCGTTGGCCCGGCGTGCGCGCCTTCAGCCTGCCCAGCGTGGGCGAGGGGGGCGGTACGCCGCATATCGAGCTCGGCGTCAAGGGCGAGCCCGCGGCCACCGCCGAGGCGCTGGCCTTCCTGAGGGAGCAGGTCCAGGCGCTGGGTGGCCGATTCACGCCGGCGGCGTAGCCCCGGCACGGCAGGCCGGCCCGGGACGCCGCCCCACAAACCGGTTGCCAAAAGGCGCAGGAAATTTCACAATACGATAAATCATCGTTTGCTGCGCTGCCGCATCCGGCCACGTCGCGCCACGCACACTGCCTATGCCCCGCCTATCCCTCGCCCCGAACGAACCGGGCCCGGACCCCAAGTCCGGCTCCGGCCACGGCCCGGTGGCCATCCAGGTCATCGACCGGGCCATGCGCCTGCTCGACGCGCTGGCGGCCCAGCCCGAGCCCGTCACCCTGAAAGACCTCTCCGCCACCACGGGCCTGCACGCGTCCACGGCGCACCGCATCCTGAACGACCTTGTGGTGGGGCGATACGTCGAGCGCGTGGACAACGGCCTGTACCAGCTGGGCATGCGGCTGCTCGAGCTGGGCTCCCTGGTGAAAGGCAGGCTGAACGTGCGCGAGGCGGCCATCCCGGCCATGCGCAACCTGCACAAGCTCACCGGCCAGACCATCAATCTGTCGGTGCAGCAGGGCGACGAAATCGTCTACATCGACCGCGCCTGGAGCGAACGCTCGGGAATGCAGGTGGTCCGCGCCATAGGCGGCCGGGCGCCGCTGCATCTCACTTCCACCGGCAAGCTCTTCCTGTCCATGGGGGATGCGCGGCAGGTGCGCGCGTATGCGCTGCGCACAGGGCTGGCCGGGCACACCCGCAACAGCATCACCGAGGTCGAGCGCCTGGAGCGCGAACTCGCCCTGGTGCGGCGCCACGGCTATGCGCGCGACAACGAAGAGCTGGAGCTCGGCGTGCGCTGCATCGCCGCCGGCATCCACGACGACACCGGCAAGCTGGTGGCGGGCCTGTCGATCTCCGCTCCGGCCGAACGCATGCAGGACGAGTGGATACAGCTGCTGGTCCAGTCGGCACGCGACATCTCCGAAGCCCTGGGTTTCGAGGCAGCGCACGCTGCCGAGGGGTCGCCGCTCGCGATGGCGGCTGCCGGCAAGTCCTGAACCCGGCCCGGCAGGCAGAAAAAAACCCGGCATGAGCCGGGGCGGGAACAGGCCGCGAACGGGCCGCGGCGCTGCTGCGTCGTTATTGTTTTTCGATGCCGACTTTCTTGAACAGCTCGGCCCATTGCGGCACCTGCTGCTTGACCTTGGCGTCCAGGGCTGCCGGGTTGGCTTCCTTGACGAGCACCGTGGCGCCCAGCTGCTTCATGCGTTCCTGGAACTTGGGATCCGCCAGGCCGGCCTGCAGGCTCTGCACCAGCTTGTCGACCACGGGCTTGGGCGTGCCCTTGGGTACCCACATGCCATGCCAGATACCGACCTGGAAGCCCTTGTATCCGGATTCGTCCATGGTGGGCAGGTCGGACAGCGTGGGCACGCGCTGCAGGCTCGTGACCGCGTAGGCCTTGACCTTCTTGGCCTGTATCTGCTGGGTGGTGTTGGTGGTCTGGTCGCACATGATGTCGACCTGCTTGCCGAGCAGGTCGTTCATGGCCGGGGCCGTGCCCTTGTAGGGGATGGTGAGCAGGTTGACGCCCAGCGCGTCGGTGAGCATGGTGCCGCACAGGTGGCTGGCCGCACCGATGCCGGCATTGGCCAGCGATACCTTCTCGGCATTCTTCTTCAGGTAGTCGGCCAGCTCGGTGATGGTGTTCGGCGGGAAGTCTTCGCGCGCGATGACGGTCATGGGGACGTCCACGACCAGGCCGATGGGCTCGAAGCCCGCGTAGGGATCGTAGCCGGGATTCTTGTAGAGCGAGGGCGCGGTGGAAAAGCCGATGTGCATCAACAGGATCTGGTAGCCGTCGGGCTTGGCGCGGGCGACCTGGGAGGTGCCGATGGTGCCGCCGGCGCCGCCCTTGTTTTCCACGACCACCGTCTGGCCGAGCGAGGCGCGCATGGCCTCGGCCAGCGAGCGGGCCACGTTGTCGGTGGGGCCGCCCGCCGCGAACGGGACGACCATGTTGACCGGGCGGTCAGGATAGTCGGCGTGGGCGGCTCCGGCCGCGAACAGGGCGCCCGCGGCCACGACGGCCGAGAAAGTACGGGTAAAGCGGATCATGTAGTCTCCGTGCAGTGATTGGTGGACTGCGTCGATTGTTCGTTATTGTCCGGCGGGCGGGGATCATCCCGGGCCGGCATGCGCAGAGTGTAGAAAACGATTGATACAACGTCATCTCGGGTATTCCCCCAGCGCGTCGCGCCCGTGCTACACGGAGAATTTGTTGCGTTGCATCAAAATGGCTTGACAGCTGCCTGAATCCCGATAGAATGGTGATTGTGCATTGCAGCAAACGCGCTGGCCGCATCTGCCCGCATCTTCAGGCAACTGTCCGCGCGTATCGATTTCCACGTCGCAGACCATAGGCCGTTCCACCCGGCCAACTGAAGGAGATACTACATGAGCGCCATTCCGCAACAAGTGCTGGCCCAGCAAAAGGCCGCCGTCAACACCCTGCTGGCCACGCAGGCCGCCATGTTCGGCGGATTCGAGAAGCTGGTCGACCTCAACATGAAGGTCGTCAAGGCCACGCTCGACGAGGCTGCCCAGAAGTCGCAGCATGCTGCCGAGCTGAAGGATCCGCAGGAAGTGGCCGCTTTCGCCAGCGGCATGATCCAGCCGGGCGCCGAAAAGGCCCTGGCCTATGGCAAGCATGTCTACGACATCGTCGCCGGCGTCCAGGCCGAACTGGCCCAGCTCGTGGAAGCCCAGATTGCCGAAGGCCAGCAGCAGCTCGCCGAAGCCGTCGAGCAGTTGTCCAAGAACGCCCCCGCGGGCTCGGAAAGCGCCGTGGCCATGCTGAAGTCGTCGCTGGCCACCGCCAACAGCGCCTACGAATCGCTCACCAAGGCCGCCAAGCAGGCTGCCGAGGTCGCCGAGTCCAATCTGAATGCCGCGGCCAATGCCTCGTTCAAGGCCGCCACCGATGCCGCTGAAGCCGCCGGCAAGGTCTCGCGCACCCGCCGTGCCGCCTAAATCGCGCACGGGGCTGTTGCAAGACCCAAGCTTGTAGTACTGTTGAGTGACAGAGCAGAGCTGGAATTAGGCCACCTTCGGGTGGCCTTTTTTTTGGTGCGCCCGGCAGGGCGCACCCACTGGGAGGCCTTTTTGCCGGCGCGCTGGCTCAGCGGCGCGCCAGCGCCGCCACGCACTCCGGCACGAGGGCGGGCCCGCGGTAGATCAGCCCGGTATAGAGCTGCACCGCGTCGGCGCCGGCGTCGATCTTTTCCCGCGCCTGGCGTCCGGAAACGATGCCGCCCACGCCGATGATCGCCAGATCGCGCCCCACCCGGCGGCGCAGGCGCTCCACCACCGCCAGAGACAGTTCATGCACCGGCGGGCCCGACAGGCCCCCGGCTTCGGCGGCGTGGGCCTGGCCTTCGACGGCGGCGCGCGACAGCGTGGTGTTGGTGGCGATCACGCCGTCCACGCCGTGGCGCAGCAGCGCGTCGGCGATGGCATCGATCTGTTCGTGCGTGAGGTCCGGGGCGATCTTGACCGCCAGCGGCACCTGGCGCTGGTGCTGGTCGGCCAGCCGCTGGCGCTGGGCCTGCAGCCTTGAGAGCAGCGTGGTGAGTTCGTCGCCGCCCTGCAGGGCGCGGAGGTTCTTGGTGTTGGGCGAAGAGATGTTCACCGTGACGTAATCGGCGTGCGGGTACACGCCGGCCAGCCCGGTGGCGTAGTCTTCGACCGCGCGCTCGATGGGGGTGTCGGCGTTCTTGCCGATGTTCAGCCCCAGGATGCCGCCGGTCTGGCGCCAGGTGCTGCGCTGCACGTTGGCGAGAAAGGCTTCCAGGCCCTGGTTGTTGAAGCCCAGGCGGTTGATGAGCGCCTGCGATCTCGGCAGCCGGAACAGCCGGGGCTTGGGGTTGCCGGGCTGGGCGCGCGGGGTCACGGTGCCGACCTCGACGAAGCCGAAGCCGAGGTTGCCGAGCGCGTCGATGTGCGCGCCGTTCTTGTCCAGGCCGGCAGCCAGCCCCACCGGATTGAGCAGCTTCAGGCCCATCAGCGTGGCAGGTGCGGCAGGACGCGCGTGCAGGAGCTTGCGCGTGGCCGTGCAGTCGTAGGCGCGCTGCAGGCCGGCCAGCGTGGCTTCGTGGGCGACTTCCGCATCCATCGCGAACAGCGCGGCGCGGGCCAGGGGGTAGGCTTGGAAGAGGATGGACATGGGGCGGGATTGTACCTGCGCTGCCGGCCGCCGGTGCGCATGCCCGGGGGCGGCGGGACTCAGCCGGTGCAGGGCTCCCAGTGGCCGTCGACGCGCATCTGGAGGGGCTGGAAGGCGGACTTGTAGGCCATCTTGCGGCTGTCCCGGATCCAGTAGCCCAGGTACAGCCAGGGCAGGCCGAGGATGCGGCACTGCTCGATCTGCCACAGGATGCTGTAGGTGCCCAGGCTGCCGCGCGCCTCGGGATCGTAGAAGGTATAGACCGAGGACAGCCCGTCGTCCAGGACGTCGATGATGGACACCATGGCAAGTTCATCCCCGGGCGTGCGGAACTCCACCAGCCGCGTGTTGACCCGCGTTGCCAGGAGGAACTGCGCATATTGCGTGCGGCTGTCCTCGTCCATCCCGCCGCCCGGATGGCGGCCCTGCTGGTAGCGTGTATACAGCGCGTAGTGCTCGGACGACCAGGTCAGCTCGGCCACCAGCGGGCGCAGCGGCTGGTGGAAGCGCCAGGCGCGGCGCTGGCTGCGGTTGGGCGAGAAGTTGGCGGTGTCGACCCGTACCGGCACGCAGGCTTTGCAGTGGTCGCAATGGGGCCGGTACGTGAACAGCCCGCTGCGGCGGAACCCCTGTTCGACGAGCTGGCTATACGTGCCGGCATTGATCAGGTGGCCGGGCGCGGCCACCTGCGACCGCGCCTGCCTGCCGGGCAGGTAGCTGCACGGATAGGGCGCGGTGGAGTAGAACTGCAGCGTGGAGAAAGGGAGTTCTTTTAGCTGGCTCATCGGAAACGCGCCGCGCATGCGGAAGCCCGCGGCGTCATGCCCATATTAACGCCAACGCCGCTGCGGCGTGGCTCAGAGCAGCGTGGCGGGGGGAAGCGGCTGCAGCCGGCCCTCGGCGTCGATCTCCCCGGGCATCCAGGGCGGGGGCGGCGCATCCACCGTGTCAGCCAGGTGTTGCAGGAACCGCGCCCGCGGCACCGGACCCGCGCCCAGGCTGGCGAGGTGCCGGGTCTGCTGCTGGCAGTCGATCCAGGCCACGTCGTGGCGGCTCAGGAAGCGCACCAGGTATGCCAGCGCGATCTTGGACGCGTCCGTGGTGCGGGCGAACATCGATTCGCCGAAGAACATGCGCCCGAGGCTGACCCCATACAGGCCGCCGGCCAGCTCGCCGTCGATCCACGTCTCGATGCTGTGCGCACGGCCGGCCTGGTGCCAGGCATGGTAGGCCTTGCGGACCGCCGGCGTGATCCACGTGCCTGCCTGGCCCTCGCGGGGCGCCGCGCACTGCTGCATGACCTCGTCGAATGCCGTGTCGACGCGTACCCGCACCGAAGGCCACGACCCGGTGGACTGGCGCGCAATCTGGCGCAGCCGCTTGCGCAGCGAATGGGATGGGGCAAAATCCCGGCAGGCCAGCACCATGCGCGGATCCGGGCTCCACCAGAGTATGGGCTCGCCTTCGGAGAACCACGGGAAGATGCCGTTGCGGTAGGCCTGTTCGAGCCGGGCGGTGGAGAGATCGCCGCCTGCCGCCAGCAATCCGGGCGGGTCCTCCAGCGCCAGGTGTGCGGGCGGAAACGGCGTATCCAGGGTGAGCCAGGGCAGCTTCACGATGTCAGCGGCGCGAGTCCAGCGTGTAGTGGTGGGTCTGGAAGCTGCCCTGCCTGCGGTCGGCGAAATAGCGCTCGAGGGTGGTGGCCACCGTACGGAAGGAAAGCTCGTTCCACGGCACCTCGTCTTCGTCGTAGTAGCGGGCCTCCAGGCTCTCGGGGCCGGGATCCAGTTCGGGGCCCAGCGCCTGGGCCAGGTAGAACACGTGCACCTGTTCGATCTGGGGCACGTCGATCACGGTGAACAGGGCGCCCAGGCGGATGCGGGCGCCGGATTCCTCCAGTGTCTCGCGCTCGGCGCCCTGTCCGGTGCTTTCTCCCAGCTCCATGAAGCCGGCCGGCAGCGTCCAAGTGTCGTAGCGGGGCTCGATGGCGCGGCGGCACAGCAGCACGCGGCCTTCCCAGACCGGCACGGTGCCCACCACCAGCCGCGGGTTCTGGTAGTGGATCGCGCCGCAATGGTCGCAGATGTCGCGTTCGCGGTTGTCGCCGTCCGGCACGCGATGCTGGATCGGCGAGCCGCACTGGCTGCAGAAGCGGGCGCGGCGCGGGGCCGGGAAGTAGCGGGAAGGCGATGGGGCGGTCATGATGCGGATTCTACCGGGCGCCCGGCTGCGTACCCCAGCCGGGCCGGCGCTTCTTCAGGCCGCATGCGGTACACCGGCGCGGCCGGGTACGGGCCCAGCGCCATCCTGCCGCTGGGCCCGGCCTGGGCAGGCTGAGCCAGCAGGTCGGCCAGGGCGCCGCCGCCGGCCAGATGCAGCCGATCCAGCAGGGCCGCGAGATCGCGGTCTTCGACGAGCCCCGGTCCGTGGTCGGTTCGGGCGTACAGGCGCCCGGCATCGTCCAGCCACCAGTCGCGTACCTGCCGCACCGGCAGGCCGGTATGCGTCTGCAGGCCGCGGGCCTGTTCGTCCAGCCGCAGCACGAAGGGCGCGGCGTCGAGGCGCACGTAGACACGCTGCGGGCCGTTCTGGAAATACCAGCGGCCCTCGTCGTCCCCGGCGTAATTGCGCCCGATGAACGTCAGGATCTGGGTGTTGGTGATGGGTTCGCCGGGGGAGCCCGCCAGCGCGTCGCCGCCGGGATGCAGGCGCCAGCGGCCGCGCGGGTCCAGCGAGAGCCAGCCATGGACCGCCGGCACGTCGGGCCAGCGCGCCATGGCCTCGATGACGGAGGGGTCCATGCGATGCCCGGGTAGCGTGAGGAGCGTTCCATTATAGGGGCGGCGCCACGCGCGGGCGGCGAAATCTCAGTGGTCGGTGCGCTTGGGTTCGTCCTGGGCGAGCTTGTCCACGTACGCGATCCCGATGGCCGACAGGATGAACACCACGTGGATGATGGTCTGCCACATGACGCCCTGGCTCGTGATGTTGGAGCCCGGCGTTCCCAGCTTGCTGACTTCGATGAACGTGCGCAGCAGGTGGATGGAGGAGATGCCGATGATGGCCATGGCCAGCTTCACCTTGAGCAGGCTGGCATTGACATGGCCCAGCCATTCGGGCTGGTCGGGGTGGCCCTCCAGGCCCAGCCGCGAAACGAAGGTCTCGTAGCCGCCTATGATCACCATGACCAGCAGGTTCGAGATCATCACCACGTCGATCAATCCGAGCACGATGAGCATGATCTCGAGCTCGCCGAACGAGGTGGCGTGGCTGACGAGGTGCCAGAGTTCCTTGAGGAACAGGAGCACGTAGACGCCCTGGGCGATGATGAGCCCCGCGTACAGCGGCAGTTGCAGCCAGCGGGAGCTGAAAATGAGGGCGGGCAGGGGTTTGAGGCGGGAAGCAGATTGGGTCATGTCGATCCGACGGACATCCGGGTGCGCGGATTCTATCAAGCGCGCAATGAAGCAGCGAAGACTGGAGCGGCAAACACGAAAAAGCCCTCGCTGCGCGGGGGCCTTATCGTGGACGTTATCGAGGGCGGTATTGGAGGCGCAAGCCGGAATCGAACCGACGTACACGGATTTGCAATCCGCTGCATAACCACTCTGCCATTGCGCCGGCAGCTCAACAAAAAAGGAAGCGCGGAAACGACCGAAGCTTCCTTTTTGGAACCTGGAGCGGGAAACGAGTCTCGAACTCGCGACCTCAACCTTGGCAAGGTTGCGCTCTACCAACTGAGCTATTCCCGCAGGATAACCTGCTGGTGCCTTAGCACCGGAACACCCGGCAGCGTGCCGGATCTTCCACCGAATTCTGGAGCGGGAAACGAGTCTCGAACTCGCGACCTCAACCTTGGCAAGGTTGCGCTCTACCAACTGAGCTATTCCCGCGTCGTGCCATGCCTGTGTTGCATGGATACTGCCATCCCGGTGGCATTGCAAGGGTGCTGAACTTCCGGCAAACCCGTTTTCAGCAAACCATCGGGAGCCGCGCATTATACATGAATCCGAAGGCGGTGGGCCTGAGCCTGATCCCCAGAAAGAGCGGGGATGCCGGTGATTCAAGTAATATGAGCGAAGACAGAAACTATAGCATAACCCTACCCATCGATGTCAACGCTGCCCATGCCGAAGGGCGCAGCTCCTTCGGCCACTCCGCCATTGCAACCCCGCGCCTGCGACCTCGGCTCCGCCAATACCCTGGGCCTGCCTTGCCGGGCCGAGCGCTGCGTGGACATCGGCCATGCCTCGCAGCTGGGTGCCCTGTCGGACCTGGCCGATACGCTGGGCCTGCCGCTGGTTCTGGGCGGCGGCAGCAACGTGGTGCTGCCCGAAACGCTCGCCACGCTCGTGGCGCGGGTGCGGCTGGCGGGCGTGCGGCTGGTGGCCGAGCGGCCCGATGCCTGGGTGGTGGAGGCCGCGGCCGGCGAGAGCTGGCACGGCCTGGTGGCGCAATGCGTGGCGCAGGGCTGGGACGGCTTGGAGAACCTGGCGCTGATCCCGGGCACGGTGGGTGCCGCGCCGGTCCAGAACATCGGCGCCTATGGGGTGGAGCTGGCCGACCGGTTCGAGGGGCTTGCGGCCTGGCACGTTCCGGGCCGGCGCCTGCATCGCCTGGGGCGCGAGGAATGCGGCTTCGCCTACCGGGACAGCATCTTCAAGCATGCCCGCCCCGGCGAGTGGCTGATCGTGTCGGTGCGCCTGGCGCTGCCGCGCCCCTGGCAGCCCGTGCTCGATTATCCCGACCTGCGGCGCAACGATGCGCTGGCGCAGGGCCGGCCCACGGCCCGGGCCATCTTCGAGGCTGTCTGCGCGATACGCCGCGCCAAGCTGCCGGACCCGGCGGAGATCGGCAATGCGGGCAGCTTCTTCAAGAATCCGCTGGTGCCGGCCCAGGTGCGCGATGCGCTGCTGGCGCGCCACCCGGGGCTGGTGTCGTATCCCCAGCCGGATGGCCGCTACAAGCTGGCGGCCGGGTGGCTGATAGACCAGTGCGGGTGGAAAGGACGTGCGCGCGGCCCGGCCGGCGTGCACGACCGCCAGGCCCTGGTGCTGGTGAACCGCGGCGGCGCGCGGGCCGCCGACATCCTGGCCCTGGCCCGAGCCGTGCAGGCCGACGTGCAGGCGCGCTACGGGGTGCTGCTCGAGCCCGAGCCGGTGGTGGTGCCGGCGGGCGGGTAGGGCGCTACAGCCCCAGCACGGCCTGCATGTCGTAGAGGCCGTGGTGCTTGCCGCCCAGGAAGCGGGCGGCGCGCAGCGAGCCCTGGGCATACGTGAGGCGGCTGCTGGAGCGGTGGGTGATCTCGATGCGTTCGCCGGCGCCGCAGAAATACACGGTGTGGTCGCCGACGATGTCGCCGCCGCGCACCACCGAAAAGCCTATGGTGCCGGGTTCGCGCACGCCGGTGTCGCCGTGACGCGTCCAGGTCGCCACGTCGGGCAGCGCCACGTTCCAGGCCGAAGCGATGGTCTCGCCCATCTTGAGCGCCGTTCCCGAGGGGGCATCGACCTTGTTGCGGTGGTGGGCCTCGAACACTTCGACGTCGTAGCCGCTGTTCAGGATGCGTGCCGCCATGTCGAGCAGCTTCAGGGTGGCGTTGACGCCCACGCTCATGTTGGGCGCGAACACGATGGCGATCTGCTGCGCGGCGACTTCGATGGCGGCGCGGCCGCTGTCGTCGAAACCCGTGGTGCCGATGACCAGGCGGGTGCCATGCCGTACGCAGGCCTGCAGGTGGCGCAGCGTGCCCTCGGGGCGGGTGAAGTCGATGAGGCAGTCGGCCCCGGCCAGCGCGTCGAGCTGGTCGGTGACGAGCACGCCGGTTTCCCGGCCGAGGAATGCGCCGGCATCCTGGCCCAGCGCCGGCGAACCGGGCCGGTCGAGGGCGACGGCGAGCTGCAGGTCGGGGGCGTCGAGCACCGCTTCGATCAGCATCTGGCCCATCCGGCCGCGGCATCCGGCGATGGCGATGCGCATGGCGTTTTCGTTTTCCGGAGTCATCGGAGCGGCTCGGCGTCGTTGGACGGATTTGGCGTTTCGGCGCCCGGCGGCGTCGGCTGCTGCGGCGCGTTCAGGATCATTTCCCGCCTGCCGGTGGAGGGCTCTTCGGCCGGCGCCCGCTCGTCCGCATCGGTTGCGGCTTTCGAGTCTGCCCCTGCATCCGCGTCGGGGTCGGCGCCGGGTTCGGTATAGGCGGGCGTCGTCTTGTCGATCTGGAACGGCTCCACCGTGGGCTGCTTGTCGCCGCTCCAGCGCACCAGCCTGTCGTTCTCGAACCAGACCGTGAACTTGCGTTCTTCCGGCTCGCCGTAGCCCGGCTTGAAATAATAGGGGTAGTCCCAGCGGTCGGCATGCAGTACGCTGGTGAGCGTGGGGCTGCCGAGCGCGAAGCGGACCTGCTCGCGCGTCATGCCAGGCTGCAGCAGGGCGATCTGTTCCTGCGTGATCCAGTTGCCCTGCTGGACGTCGATCTTGTAGGGAAAGCCCCATTTGCCGGAGGAGCAGCCGGCCAGGGCGGCAGCCAGTGCCGCCGCCAGCAGGATGGCCCGCAGGGGCCGGCTGGCGGAGCGGATCGGAGTACGTGCAGTCGTGGACACTTGCGCCCCTGTTATTGATAAACGGGTAAAACCGTTATCATAAAGGTTTCATGACGACAGTTCCGTGCGACCGTCCTGCCGGCGGCAGAACGGTGAGGCTGGGCGGGTTGCCAGCGGCAAGCGGAACCTGTGGTTTCCTGGTCCATGCCAGCGCGGGCGGAGAGCGAAACAATGAGCGACCAAAGCGAACTTAAGAACATGGGCCTGAAGGCGACCTTCCCTCGCCTGAAAATCCTCGACATCTTCCGCAAGTCCGGCGAGCGCCATCTCAGCGCCGAGGATGTCTATCGTGCACTGATCGGCGAGAACGTCGAGATCGGGCTGGCCACGGTCTATCGGGTGCTCACGCAGTTCGAGCAGGCAGGCATCCTCACGCGCAGCCAGTTCGACACCGGCAAGGCCGTGTTCGAACTCAACGATGGCGATCACCACGACCATCTCATCTGCACCAACTGCGGAACCGTGGTGGAATTTTCCGACCTGGACATCGAGAAGCGCCAGCACAAGGTGGCCAAGGACAACGGCTTCGTGCTCGAAAGCCATGCCATGGTGCTGTACGGCATCTGCAACAACTGCCAGAAGTCGTCGCGCTGAGGCCCGCGGCGTGCGCCGGCCGCGCCGGGATCATGCCGGCGCCGAGACGCCCAGCATTTCACGCGCATGGCTGCGCGTGGTTTCGGTGATGCGGATGCCGCCCAGCATGCGGGCCAGTTCCTCGACCCGCCCCGACTGATCCAGTTCCACGATCTGCGAACGGGTGGTGCCGCCCGACTCCGATTTGCTTACGCGGTATTGCGTGGCGCCGCAGGCCGCCACCTGGGGCAGGTGCGTCACGCACAGCACCTGGTGGCGCGCGCCGAGTTCGCGCAGCAGCTTGCCCACCACTTCGGCCACCGCGCCGCCCACTCCGCTGTCGACTTCGTCGAAGATCAGGGTGGGCACGCGCGCCGCGCGGCTGGCAATCACGGACAGCGCCAGCGAGATGCGAGACAGTTCGCCGCCGGAGGCCACCTTGGCCAGCGGGCGCGGCGTGGTGCCGGCATGGCCGGCCACGCGGAACTCCACGGTTTCACTGCCGTGCGCCGACGGCGCGCCGGGCGCCAGCACCACTTCGAAGCGGCCGCCCTGCATGGCAAGCGTCTGCATGGCCTGGCTGACCTGCCGGCCGAGATCCTTGGCGACCTTCTGGCGTGCGGCCGACAGCCGCGCGGCGGCCGCTTCGTATTCCTGCTGCGCCGCCTCGGTGCGGGCGCGCAGCGCGTCGACGTCGGCGGCCTCCTGCATCTCGGCCAGGCGCGCGTGCAGGGAGTCGCGCAGGGCGGGCAGCTCCTGCGGTTCGGCCCGGAATTTGCGGGCCGTCTCGAAGATGGCCCCCAGGCGCGCCTCGACGTCGGCCAGCCGCTGCGGATCGAGCTCGATGCGGGCCACGTAGCTGTTGAGGTCGGAAACCGCTTCGCCGATGGCGATGCCGGCGGATTCGAGCTCGTCGAGTATGCCCTGCAAGGCGGCATCGTGGCGCAGCATCTGCTGCACGCGCTGGACGGCCACCGTGACGCGGTGCCGGGCGGAGTCGTGCTCGCCGTCCAGCGCGTCCAGCACCTGGGCGGCGCCGTCGAGCAGCGATTGCGCATGCGCCAGGCGGGTATGTTCGGCCTGGATGGCATCCCATTCGTCGGGGCCGAGGCCGAGCTGGTCGAGCTGGTCGGCCTGCCACTGCAGGCGTTCGCGTTCGGCGGCCAGGGCGCCGGCGTCGTGCTCGGCGGCCTCGAGCTGCTGCAGCAGCTCGCGCCAGCGCTTCCAGGCCTGGGACGTGGCCTGCCGCAGCGCCGCGTGGCCGCCGTGGGCGTCGAGCAGGTCGCGCTGGGCGTCGGCGCGCATCAGGCTCTGGTGGGCGTGCTGGCCATGGATGTCGACCAGGCTGTCGCCCAGTTCGCGCAGCAGCGCCACGGTGACCGGCGTGCCGTTCAGGTAGGCGCGGCTGCGGCCCTGCGCATCGATGACGCGGCGCAGTGCGAGTTCGTCGCCGGCGTCGAGTTCGCGCTCGGCCAGCCAGCTGCGCACCGGTTCGGGCGCGTCGAACACCGCGGTGATGTCGGCGCGGCTGGCGCCCTCGCGCAGCACGCCCGCGTCGGCGCGCTCGCCCAGGGCCAGCGCCAGGGCGTCGACGAGTATGGACTTGCCGGCGCCGGTTTCTCCGGAAAACACCGTGAAGCCGGGCCCGAAGTGGATCTCGGCCTGGTCGACGATGACGAAGTCGCGGATATGCAGAGTGCGCAGCATGATGACGGTTGCGCGGCTATTCGACCGGGTTGTTGTCGGTAGCCTGCGGCATGAGGTTCCAGTGCAGTTTGCGTCGCAGGGTGGAGAAGAAGCTGTAGCCTTCGGGGTGCACGAAGCGTACCGTGTGCGGCGCGCGCTGCACGGTGATGCGGTCGCCCGGCTGCAGGTCGGACCAGGTCTGCATGTCGAAGTGCGCGCTGGCGCCCACTTCGACGCGGCCCATGGCCGTGAGCGTCAGGTTGAGCACGCCGCTGTCGGGGATGACGATGGGGCGGTTCGACAGAGTCTGCGGCGCCACCGGCACCAGCACCATGGCGTTCAGGCCCGGGTGCAGCAGCGGGCCGTTGGCCGACAGCGCATAGGCCGTGGATCCGGTGGGCGTGGCGATGATCAGGCCGTCGGCGCGCTGGGTATACATATAGGACCCGTCGAGTTCCACCCGCACCTCGATCATGCCGCCGCGCCCGGCGCGGTTCAGGACCACGTCGTTGAGGGCGGAGGCCGAGTACATCTGCTGCTCCCCGCGCCAGACGCTGCCCTGCAGCAGCATGCGCTCCTCGGCCTGGTAGCTGCCCTCGAGCACCCGCGCCAGCGCGCTGTGGGCGTCCTGCAGCGGGATGTCGGTGATGAAGCCGAGGCGCCCGTGGTTGATGCCCACCAGCGGCACGCCGTAGGGAGCCAGGTGGCGCGCGGCGCCCAGCACCGTGCCGTCGCCGCCCATGACCACGGCCAGCGCGGCCGACCGGCCGATTTCCTGGATGTCGGCTGCCGGATACTCGTGCACCTGCGTGTTGCGGGCGGTCTCGGCCTCGATCAGCACCTTGCGGCCTGCCTGCGTGAGCATGTGCGCCAACGCCCGCAGGGGGGCGTCCAGGCCGGTGTCCTGGTACCTGCCGATCAGGGCAACGGTAGGAAAATGCATGAATCTGACTCTGTCTGGGCGGGAACGCACGGGGTGAGCCGATTATAGGGGGCGGCTTGCCCGCCGGGCAGGACAAAAATCGCCGCTTGCGCAAATCTTTCCCTAAAATAGTGTCATGGACGATCGTGCTCGTGCACTACTCAAGGCGTTGATCGAACGCTACATCGCCGACGGGCAACCGGTCGGTTCGCGTACGCTTTCCAAGGTCTTCGATCTGTCGCCCGCCACGATACGCAACGTCATGGCCGACCTCGAAGACCAGGGGCTGATCCACAGCCCGCACACCTCCGCCGGCCGGGTGCCCACGCCCCGCGGCTACCGCATGTTCGTCGATTCGCTGCTCGCCGTGCGGCCCTACCAGTTTCAGCCGGCCAACATCGGCGAACTGCTGCCGGTGGCCGAGCCCACCCGCGCCGTGAATGCCGCGGCGGCGCTGCTGTCCAACCTCACCCAGTTCGCGGGCGTGGTGCTCACGCCCAAGCGCTCTCAGGTGTTCCGCCAGATCGAATTCATCCGGCTGTCCGACCGGCGGGTGCTGCTCATCATCGTCACGCCCGACGGCGACGTGCAGAACCGCATCATGTCGGTGCAGCGCGATTACTCGGAATCGGAGCTGATCGAGGCGGGCAACTTCTTCAACGTGCATTTCTCCGGAAAGTCCTTCGACGCGGTGCGGCGCACGCTGGCCACCGAGCTGGCGCAGCTGCGCGAAGACATCAGCCGGCTCATGCAGGCCGCGGTCGAGGCCAGCGCCGAGGCGGCCGACGACGGCGATGCGGTCGTGATCTCGGGCGAGCGCAAGCTGCTGGACGTGACCGACATCGCGTCCGACATGGACCGCCTGCGCAAGATGTTCTCGCTGTTCGAGAAGAAGACCGACCTGCTGCAGCTGCTGGACGTCTCCAGCCGCGCGCAGGGCGTGCAGATCTACATCGGCGGCGATTCCCAGCTGGTGCCCCTCGAAGACGTTTCGGTGATCACCGCGCCCTACGGGGTCGACGGCAAGGTGGTCGGCACGCTGGGCGTGATCGGCCCCACGCGCATGGCCTACGAGCGGGTGATCCCCATCGTCGACATCACGGCCCGGCTGTTGTCCAACGCCCTCAGCCACAATCAATAAGCAGTCCAACAGCATGGGCCGGCCGCCTGCGCGGGGCGGGGCCCGGAGGTGTCCACGTCGTGTTCCTACGCTTGTTCAAGTACCTGTGGCCGGAGCGCTACCTGCCCGAGACGCCGGGGCGCGACCTGCTCGACGAGACGCCGCCGCCCTACGCGCCCGGGCGGGTCGGGGTGCTGCTGGTCAATCTCGGCACTCCGGCCACGCCGGGGCGGGCCGACATACGCCGGTACCTGGGCGCCTTCCTGTCGGACCCGCGCGTGATCGAGATCCCGCGCTACCTGTGGCTGCCCATCCTGCACGGGCTCGTGCTGACCCTGAGGCCGGCCAAACTCGAGCCGCGCTATCGCGGCATCTGGATGGAAGGCGGTTCGCCGCTGCTGGTATACAGCCTGCGGCAGGCCGAGGGCCTGGCGCAGGCGCTGCGCGCCCGCGGCCTGGACGTGGACGTGGAGCTCGGCATGCGCTATGGCGAACCGTCGCTGCCGGCCGCCATCGACGCGCTGCGGCGCCGCGGCTGCGAGCATGTGCTGACCGTTCCGCTGTATCCGCAGTATGCGGCGTCGACCACCGCCACGGTGGTCGACGCCGTCACCCGGCACGCGGGACGCCTGCGCGACCAGCCGGCGCTGCGTTTCGTCAAGCGCTTCCACGCCGATCCGGGCTATATCGCCGCGCTGGTCGGGCGCATCCAGTCGTACTGGGCCGAGCACGGTCGTCCGCAGAAGCTCGTCATGAGCTTTCACGGCCTGCCGCGCTATTCCATCGAATTGGGCGATCCCTATTACCGCGACTGCCAGCAGACCGCCGCCCTGTTGCGCGAGGGCCTGGGCCTGGCGCAGGACGAGGTGGAAATCACGTTCCAGAGCCGCTTCGGGTCGGCGCGCTGGCTCGAGCCCTATACCGAGCCCACGCTGAAGATGCTGGCGCAGCAGGGCGTGCGCGAGGTCGACGTCGTCTGCCCCGGTTTCCTGGCCGATTGCCTGGAGACGCTGGAGGAGATCGGCATGGAGTGCCGCGATGCCTTCCTGCAGTCCGGCGGCACGCGCTTTCGCTACATTCCTGCCCTGAACGACAGCGACGCCTGGGTGGCGGCCCTGGCGGCGCTGGTCGACAATCACTTACAAGGCTGGCCGGTGCGTCCGGCCGCCTCCCTATAAACTGGAGACGATCAACTGGAACCGGCCGGCGTGCGGCGCGTGCGCGGCCCGCCGGCCTTTCGGGCGAGCGCCCGCACTTTCCTGAAGGAGGCGACGCATGACTACCCCGTCCAAACCCAGTGCTGCCGGCAATCCGGGCCAGGACCGTCCTCCCGGCGAGGACGACATGGAACGCGACCTGGACGAGGCGCTCGAGGAAACCTTCCCGGCGAGCGACCCCATTGCGATCCGTCCCGAGTCGCAACGCGAGGACCGGGTGGACGAGGCGCTCGAAGACACGTTCCCGGCCAGCGATCCGCCCTCGCCGGTGCAGCCGGACAAGAAGTGACCGCAACGGGCGCCGCAGGCGCCCGTTGCGCTTCTGCCCCTGCGCCCCGGGGCCGGACCGGCCGGGATGCGGCGGGAGGTACGAGCCCCTGTCCAGCGAAAATTTTGCATGCAGGCCTTGAAATGGGGGCGGGTGCCCCCATGGTCCATGCGACGCCATTGAAATTTACCGGAGGAATTCCATGACGGCACCTCAAGCGCCTGTCGACCCGACCCCCGATCCCGCTTCCCAGGGCGAGGCCGGTTCCGCGCCCCAGGCTGAAACCCAGCCCGGCGACCCGCAGGCCGAGATCGCCGCGCTGCGCGCCGAGCTCGAAGCCGTCCAGGCCGAGCTCAAGGCCCACCAGGACCAGGCGCTGAGGGCGCTGGCCGAGTCCGAGAACGTGCGCCGGCGCGCCCAGGACGACGTCGCCAAGGCGCGCAAGTTCGGCATCGAATCGTTTGCCGAGAGCCTGGTTCCCGTCAAGGACAGCCTGGAGGCCGCGCTGGCCCAGGCGGACCAGACCGTGGACACCCTGCGCGAAGGCGTCGAAATGACCCTCAAGCAGCTCTCGGCCGCTTTCGAGCGCAACCTGCTCAAGGAAATCGCTCCCGCGCAGGGCGACAAGTTCGACCCGCACCTGCACCAGGCGATTTCTTCCGTGCCGGCCGAGCAGCCGGCCAATACGGTGGTGCAGTGCCTGCAGAAGGGCTATGCCATCGCCGACCGTACCCTGCGCCCGGCGCTGGTGGTGGTATCCGCAGGCCAGCAGGGCTAGGAGCCGGACATGGCCGCCTCGTTCAACCCCGCGCAGATCTTCGAGACCTTCGGCATGCGCCACGTCGGCAGCGATGACTTCGACCGGCTGGTGGTCGAGGCGCCCGGCGACGACCTGCGCTGCGTGTTCCTGTGGGGCGAAGACTGTTACAACTGCAATGTGTTCAAGCAGACCGCCCTGTTGCACCGCGAGGCCCTGCTGGCGCTGGGGCTGACGTGGTTCGAGGCGGACGTCTATGCCGACGAGGCGCTGGGCCGCCGTTTCGCCCTGCACGGCGTGCCCACGTTCGTGCTGTACCGCTCGGGCAGGCGGCTGGGCCGCATCACGGGCTGGCCCGGGCTGCCCCAGTTCACCGAGGCAATGCGGCGCCAGCAACAGGGCCTTGAAAAACCCTGACGGCAACCCCAGTTAGGCTGGGACTGAGTTTTTCACCCGAATTTTCGCGATTTCTTCAAGGCAGACACCATGAGCAAAATCATCGGCATCGACCTGGGCACCACCAACAGCTGCGTGGCTGTGCTGGACGGTGGCCAGGTCAAGATCATCGAAAACGCCGAGGGCGCCCGCACCACGCCCTCCATCGTCGCCTACATGGACGACGGCGAAACCCTGGTGGGCGCGCCGGCCAAGCGCCAGGCCGTCACCAATCCCAAGAACACCCTGTACGCGGTGAAGCGCCTGATCGGCCGCAAGTTCGACGAAAAGGCGGTGCAGAAAGACATCGACCTGATGCCCTACAGCATCGTCAAGGCCGACAACGGCGACGCCTGGGTCGAAGTGCGCGGCAAGAAGCTCGCGCCGCCCCAGGTGTCGGCCGAAGTGCTGCGCAAGATGAAAAAGACCGCCGAGGACTACCTGGGCGAGGAAGTCACCGAGGCCGTGATCACGGTGCCGGCCTACTTCAACGACAGCCAGCGCCAGGCCACCAAGGACGCCGGCCGCATCGCCGGGCTGGAAGTCAAGCGCATCATCAACGAGCCTACCGCGGCGGCGCTGGCCTTCGGCCTCGACAAGACCGAGAAGGGCGACCGCAAGATCGCCGTGTACGACCTGGGCGGCGGCACGTTCGACGTGTCCATCATCGAGATCGCCGACGTGGACGGCGAGAAGCAGTTCGAGGTGCTGTCGACCAACGGCGACACGTTCCTGGGCGGCGAGGACTTCGACCAGCGCATCATCGACTACATCATCGCCGAGTTCAAGAAAGAGCAGGGCGTCGACCTGTCGAAGGACGTGCTGGCGCTGCAGCGCCTGAAGGAAGCCGCCGAGAAGGCCAAGATCGAGCTGTCCGCCAGCCAGCAGACCGAGATCAACCTGCCGTACATCACGGCCGACGCCTCGGGCCCCAAGCACCTGAACCTGAAGATCACCCGCGCCAAGCTGGAAGCGCTGGTCGAGGACCTCATCGAGCGCACCATCGAGCCGTGCCGCGTTGCCATCAAGGATGCGGGCGTCAAGGTCTCCGACATCGACGACGTGATCCTGGTCGGCGGCATGACCCGCATGCCCAAGGTGCAGGAGAAGGTCAAGGAATTCTTCGGCAAGGATCCGCGCAAGGACGTCAACCCTGACGAAGCCGTCGCCGCCGGCGCCGCCATCCAGGGTTCCGTGCTGTCGGGCGACCGCAAGGACGTGCTGCTGCTCGATGTGACGCCGCTGTCGCTGGGCATCGAGACCCTGGGCGGCGTCATGACCAAGATGATCCAGAAGAACACCACGATCCCCACCCGGTTCTCGCAGGTGTTCTCCACCGCCGACGACAACCAGCCGGCAGTGACCATCAAGGTGTTCCAGGGCGAGCGCGAGATTGCCGCGGGCAACAAGGCGCTGGGCGAGTTCAATCTCGAGGGCATCCCGCCCGCGCCGCGCGGCGTGCCGCAGATCGAGGTGACCTTCGACATCGACGCCAACGGCATCCTGCACGTGTCGGCCAAGGACAAGGGCACGGGCAAGGAAAACAAGATCACGATCAAGGCCAACTCGGGTCTGTCCGAAGAGGAGATCCAGCGCATGGTCAAGGATGCCGAGGCCAATGCCGAGGAAGACCATCGCCTCGCCGAGCTGGCCCAGGCCCGCAACCAGGCCGATGCGCTGGTGCACGCCACCCGCAAGTCGCTGGGCGAGTACGGCGACAAGCTGGAGGCTTCCGAGAAGGAAGCCATCGAGCAGGCCGTCAAGGACCTCGAAGAGGTGCTCAAGACCGGCGACAAGGCCGAGATCGACGCCAAGGTTGCCGCGCTGTCCACCGCCTCGCAGAAGCTCGGCGAGAAGATGTACGCCGATGCGCAGGCGCAGCAGCAGCAGGGCGCCCAGCAGGCGGCCGACGAAGCCAAGCCGGCCGACGACAACGTGGTCGACGCCGACTTCAAGGAAGTCAAGCGCGACCAGTGATGGCCTGCGCCCGATACTGATGGCCCTCGCCTGCCCTCGGCCGCCCGGTAGCCGGATTTCCGCCTACCGGGCGGGCCGTTTTGTGTAGTACTGAAACAAGGTTCCGTCCGGACCCATCCCGACATGGCAAAACGCGACTACTACGAAATCCTCGGCGTGGCGAAGAACGCCTCCGAAGAAGAACTCAAGAAGGCCTACCGCAAGCTGGCCATGAAATACCATCCGGACCGCAATCCGGACAGCAAGGAGGCCGAGGAGAAGTTCAAGGAAGCCAAGGAGGCCTACGAGGTCCTGACCGACGAGCAGAAGCGCGCCGCCTATGACCGCTACGGCCACGCCGGCGTGGATCCGAACGCGGCCGGCATGGGCGGCGCCGGCATGGGTGGGGGTTTTGCCGATGCCTTCGGCGACATCTTCGGCGAGATCTTCGGCGGCGGCCGGCGCGGCGGAGGCGGTCCGCAGGTGTATCGCGGCGCCGACCTCAAGTACGCGCTGGAGATCACGCTGGAGCAGGCGGCAAGCGGTTTCGACACCGAGATCCGCGTGCCCAGCTGGGAGAACTGCGATACCTGCCATGGCAGCGGCGCCAAGCCCGGCACGTCTCCCAAGACCTGCCGCACCTGCGGCGGCGCCGGCGCGGTGCGCATGCAGCAGGGCTTCTTCAGCGTGCAGCAGACCTGCCCCACCTGCCACGGCAGCGGCAAGGAGATCACCGATCCCTGCCCCGCCTGCGACGGCGTGGGCCGCATCCGCCGCAACAAGACCCTGCAGGTGAAGATCCCGGCGGGCATCGACGACGGCATGCGCATCCGTTCCAGCGGCAACGGCGAGCCCGGCCTGAATGGCGGGCCGCCGGGCGACCTGTACGTCGAGATCCACATCAAGCAGCACAAGATCTTCCAGCGCGACGGCGACGACCTCCACTGCGAGCTCACCATTCCGTTCACCACGGCGGCGCTCGGCGGCGAGATCCAGGTGCCTACGCTGGGAGGCAAGGCGGAGATCTCCATCCCCGAGGGCACGCAGTCGGGCAAGACCTTCCGCCTGCGCGGCAAGGGCGTGCGGGGCGTGCGCGCCAGCTATCCCGGCGACCTGTACTGCCACGTGGTGGTCGAGACGCCGGTACGCCTGAGCGACGAGCAGAAGGCAATCCTGCGCCAGTTCGAAGCCTCGCTGAACGACGGCGGAGACCGCCATTCGCCCCAGAGCAAGTCGTGGACGGACCGCGTGAAGGAGTTCTTCTCCTGATCGGGGATGCTGCACCGCCAGCAGGAAAGACGAAGCCTCCCTCGGGAGGCTTCGTCGTTGTTGAAGGGCCGGATGCGGCCCCGGCCTATTTCTTGTCGAAATCGCCCGCCACGGCGCTGCTCAGCGCCTGCGGCTTCAGGTACTTGCGCAGCGCCGCGTTGACGGCCTCGGGCGTCAGGGCCTTGAGCCTGGCGTCGATGTCGGCCGACCACGCGAAGGTGCGGTCGGTCTTGAGGTAGTCGATCCAGGCGCCGGCCAGCACGTCGTCCTGCGAGCGGGCCAGGGTGCGGTAATTGAGCAGCGCCCGGATGCCGTCGCGCACCTCGGCCTCGGTGAAGCCCGAATCCAGCGCGCGGCGCAGTTCTTCGGACACCGCCGCCTCCAGCCGCTGGCGGTTCTGGGGCGCGTAGATGGCGTAGACGGTCCAGTTGCCCGACGGTTCGAACGACGACACCGACAGGTTGCTGCGCACGTTGTACGACAGGCCCTCGGTTTCGCGCACGCGGTGCCACAGGCGCGAGGTCTCGGAAGTGCCGAGCAGGAAGTTGGCCAGATACAGGGCGGGGAAGTCCGGGTCGGTGTCCTGCAGGGCCACGGGCATGCGCGCGATGTAGAAGGCGTTCGCCTTGTCCGGCGTCGGCAGCGTGAACTGCCGGGCCGGCACCTCGCGATAGGGCTGGTCCAGGCGCGTGTACGGGGCGCCCGGCTGCCATCCCTGCAAGCCGCGGGTGAGCGCCTGCTCCACCGCCTGCACGTCGAAGTCGCCCACCGCCGAGAACTTCACCCGGCCGGCGCCATAGAAGGTGTCATGGAAGGACTGCAGCTGCGCCCGGGTCAGGCCCTGCACTTCGGCCAGCGCCTCCTCGAAGCTGGGCACATAGCGGACGTCGTCGGCCGGCCATGGATTGGCATGGCGCGACAGCGCGCGCGACGCCAGGGACGTGGGTTCGGTCATCGCGTCCTGCAGGCCGGTGGCCACCTGCCGCTTGTACTCCGCCAGTTCGGCTTCGGGGAAGTTCGCGTTGCGGATCACGTCCAGCACCAGGCTCACGAGCTCCGGCAGGTGCTCGCGGGCGGTGGACATGGTGATTTCGAGATCGGTGCCCGCGCCTTCGAACGCCACCTCCGCCTGCAGGCGGTCGAAGCGGTCCTGGATGGCCTGGCGGGTCAGCTCGGCCGTCCCGCGTGCCAGCAGGTCGGCGGTGGCCGAGGCCGCCAGGCGCTGGCCCCGCAACGACCGGGCGTCGCCGAACTGCAGCAGCAGCTGGGCCTGCACGCGTCCGCCGCGGGTGGCCTTGGGCAGCAGCGCGAGCTGCAGCTGGCCGTTGGGCAGGTCCAGCGTGCGCCGCTGCGTGAGCGCGTCGATATTGGCCGGGGTGGGGTCGAAGGCGGCAGCGGCCTGGAAGTCCGGATCCCCCTGGTAACCCTCGAAGATCCTGGCGAGGTCCGGGGTCTCGCCCTGCGGGGCACGCTCGGGCTTGGCCGTGGGCAGATAGCGGCCTTCGGTGCGGTTGCTGCGTACCAGGTAGGCGGTGGCCACGCGCTGCACGTCATCGAGGCTGGCGGCCTTCACGCGGTCGCGCTGCAGGAAGAACAGCCGCCAGTCGCCGGCTGCGATCGCTTCCGACAGGGCAACCCCCACGCGCTCGGGGTCCGCATAGGTCTGCTGCCAGCTCGTCAGCCACTTGCTGCGGGCGCGTTCCAGTTCTTCCCCGGTGAAGGGCTGCTTGCCCAGCGATTCCAGCGTGGTGGTGAGCGTGGCGAGGGCCTTGTCCGGGTCCATGTCGGGCTGCAGCTGCGCGCCGAACATGGCGATGCCCGGGTCGTGCTGGTCCATGGAGAAGCCGAACACCGCAGCGGCCTGGCCGGTGGGGACCAGGGCATGGTAGAGGCGGCCGGACGGCGTGTCGCCCAGGATGGTGGTGGCGAGGTCGAAGGGCACGTAGTCGGCGCTTGCGGCAGCGGGGGCGTGATAGACGGCGGCCACCAGCGGCGTGCCGCCGGCGCGGCGCAAGGTGACGGCGCGCTCGCCGTCCTGCACCGGCTCCACGGTGTATTCGGGCGGCAGCGTGCGCTTGGGCCGCGGCAGCTTGCCCAGCGTGTCGCGGATGTCCTGCAGCGTGGCCACGGGATCGAACTTGCCGGCCACGATGAGCACGGCGTTGTCCGGCTGGTAATACTGGCGGTAGAAGGCCCGCAGCTGTTCGACGTCGACGTTCTCCACATCGGAGCGCGCGCCTATGGTGCTCTTGCCGTAGTTGTGCCACTGGTAGGCGGCGGCCTGCATCTTCTGCATGAGCACGCGGAACGGGTTGTTCTCGCCGCTTTCCATCTCGTTGCGCACCACGGTCATCTCGGAATCGAGGTCCTTCTTGTCGATCAGCGAGTTCACCATGGCATCGGCCTGCCAGCCCAGGTACCACTTGAGCGTGTCGGGGTCGGCCGCGAAGCTGGCGAAATAATTGGTGCGGTCCGACGAGGTGGAGCCGTTGGCCTGCAGCCCCCGGCGCGAGAACTCGCCCAGGGCGTTGCGGATGTCGGGCGTGCCCTTGAACAGCATGTGCTCCAGCAGGTGCGCCATGCCGGTCTGGCCGTAGTTCTCGTGGCGCGATCCCACCAGATACGTCATGTTCACGGTGGTGGTCGGCTTGGACTCGTCCGGCGCGAGCAGCACGCGCAGCCCGTTCTCGAGCCGGTATTCGGTGATGCCTTCCACCGACGCCACCTCGGAGACGCCGGCCGGGGGCTCGGCTGCCATGCCCGGGAAGGCGAGGAAGGCGGATACCAGCAGGAAATGCAGGCGGCGCGACAACGCCGGAAAGAGTGAACGCATATCGGGGAGTTCCTGTCAGCGGGACGAATCCGTTGGAGTGTATACGCAGCGGCGGGTTCCTCCGCCACGGCGTGCCGGCAGGCGCAGCCGCCCCGGAGCCGTTTGAAGCGCTTCAGTGTGCGGGTGTAAGCTATTGAAGACAAAGAAATAATCCAGGCGGGGCGAGGCGCGGACAGCGCCCCGCCGCCGTCGGGCGCCGGGCGGGCCCAGGCCTGCGGGGAAGGCGCGCGTGCGCGATGCCGGCAGAGGCCGGCCTTCAACCGGAGGACACATCCCATGCTGCATGATCTCGTTACCCAGGCCTTGTCGCAACTGTTCGGACAGGACCGCGGCGGCCAGCCGGCAGGGCGCTTCCGCTATGCCTATGCCAGCGACGACGGCCGCTACGTTGCCATCCTGACCCACGAGCTGGTGACCTACGTGGTCGACGTTCCGCAGAAGCGCTATTTTGCCGAACGTGCAGGGCTGCCCTGCGGCTTCGCCGGCCACGTGCTCGAAATGGAAGACGCGCCGCGGCGCCAGCGGACGCTGCCTGCCAACGACATCTTCGACCTGGACCTGGAGGCCGAGGACATCGACTGGCGCGTCTGCCCGGGAGCGCGGGCGGCCTGAGTTCCGCCGCGCTCCTGGCTACAATGCGCGGCATGAGCCTTCCGCCGCCTGCCGGTCCGTGCGCCGGCGCCACCCTGATCGATTGCACGCACGCGCGCCATGCCGCCGCCATCCTGGCCATCTTCAACGACGCCATCCTGACGTCCACGGCCCTGTACGACTACAAGCCGCGGACCATGGCGTCCATGGATGCCTGGTTCCAGGCCAAGTCGGCCGGCGGATTCCCCGTGATCGGCTACGAGGATGCCGACGGCCAGCTCATGGGCTTTGCCAGCTACGGCACCTTCCGCGCCTGGCCGGCCTACAAGTATTCGGTGGAGCACTCGGTGTACGTGGATGCGCGCTATCGCGGCCGCGGCCTGGGCGAGGCGCTGCTGCGCCATCTGGTGGCCCGCGCCCGCGCCAACGACGTGCACGTCATGGTCGGCGGGATCGACGCGGCGAACGGCGCCAGCATTGCGCTGCACCGCAAGCTGGGATTCGTGCACGCCGGCACCATCACGCAGGCGGGCTTCAAGTTCGGCCGCTGGCTGGACCTGGCCTTCTACCAGCTCACGCTCGATACCCCTGCCCAGCCCCGGGACGGCTGAGCGCCGGGCAGAGGCGCCGCGCCTATTTCGACAGCAGGCGCATCGCCTGCTCGAGGCCGGCCACCGTGACGGGGTACATGCGGCCCTGCATGATGTCGCGCATCAGCGCAATGGACTGCCGGTAGCGCCACGACGCCGAGGGCTCGGGATTGAGCCATGCCGCCTTGGGCCAGGCATCGAGCAGCCGCCGCATCCATGCCGCGCCGGTCTCCTTGTTGTAGTGCTCGACCGAACCGCCGGGCTGCAGGATCTCGTACGGGCTCATGGTGGCGTCGCCGACGATGATCAGGCGCCAGTCGGCGTTGTAGCGGCGCAGGATGTCCCAGGTGTCGAAACGCTCGGACTGCCTGCGGCGGTTGCTCTGCCACAGGCTTTCGTAGGGGCAGTTGTGGAAGTAATAGACCTCGAGGTTGCGGAATTCGCTGCGCGCCGCCGAGAACAGCTCCTCGACGCGCGTGATGTGGTCGTCCATGCTGCCGCCCACGTCCAGCAGCATCAGCACCTTGGCGTTGTTGCGCCGCTCGGGCACCAGCCGGAGGTCGAGGTGGCCGGCATTGCGCGCCGTGCTGGCGATGGTGTCGTCGAGGTCGAGCTCGAGGTCCGCGCCGTCGCGCGCGAAGCGCCGCAGGCGGCGCAGGGCCACCTTGAAATTGCGCGTGCCGAGTTCTACCTGGTCGTCGTAGTCGCGGAACTGCCGCAGGTCCCAGACCTTCACCGCCGTGCGGTTGCCGGCCGACTCGCCGCCCACGCGTATGCCTTCCGGATGGTAGCCGCCGTTGCCGAAGGGCGAGGTGCCGCCGGTGCCTATCCACTTGCTGCCGCCGGCGTGGCGTTCGTGCTGCTCCTCGAGGCGCTGCTTGAAGAGCTCCATGAGCTTGTCCCAGCCATGCTGCCGGATGGCTGCCTTTTCCTCGGGCGTGAGGCTGTTCTCGAACTGCTTGACCAGCCAGTCGAGCGGGATGTCCTTGCCGGCCGGCAGCGCGGCCTCGATGCCCTTGTAGTAGGCCGCGAAGGCCTGGTCGTAGCGGTCGTAGAGGGATTCGTCCTTGATCAGCGCAGTGCGGGCGAGGAAGTAGAAATCGTCCAGCGTCGGCGTCATCACGCCGCCGCGCAGCGCGCCCAGCAGCGTGAGGTACTCCTGCACCGAGACCGACAGACGGTGCGCGCGCAGGTGGTAGAAGAAGTCGATCAACATGGCGACGCGGGGGGAATTCAGCGGCGGGTCATGGCCGAAAGCCGCTCCAGCAGCTGCATGTCCTGTTCGTTCTTGAGCAGGGCGCCGGCCAGCATGGGCACCGCCGTGGCGGCGTGGGCCTCGATCTGCGCGGCGGTGGCGTCCTCGGCCAGCAGCAGGCGCAGCCAGTCGAGCAGTTCGGACGTGGAGGGCTTCTTCTTGAGGCCGGGCGCTTCGCGCAGCGCGAAGAAGGTGTCCAGGGCCGCGCGCAGCACGTCCTGCTTGAGGTCGGGGTAGTGCACCGCCACGATCTCGCGCATGGTCTCGCGGTCGGGGAAGCGGATGTAGTGGAAGAAGCAGCGGCGCAGGAAGGCGTCGGGCAGGTCCTTCTCGTTGTTGGATGTGATGATGACCAGCGGCCGGTGGCGCGCGGCAATGGTCTGGCGCGTCTCGTATACATGGAACTCCATGCGGTCGAGCTCGCGCAGCAGGTCGTTGGGGAATTCGATGTCGGCCTTGTCGATCTCGTCGATCAGCACCACCACGGGCTGCTCCGACTCGAAGGCCTGCCACAGCGTGCCCTGCACGATGTAGTTGCGGATGTCGCGCACTTTCTCGTCGCCCAGCTGCGAATCGCGCAGGCGCGAGACCGCGTCGTATTCGTAGAGGCCCTGCTGCGCCTTGGTGGTGGACTTGATGTGCCATTGCAGCAGCGGGCGGCCCAGCGCACGGGCCACTTCCTCGGCCAGCATGGTCTTGCCGGTGCCGGGCTCGCCCTTGATCAGCAGCGGCCGCTGCAGCGTGAGGGCGGCGTTCACCGCGAGCTTGAGGTCGTCGGTAGCGACGTAGCGGTCGGTGCCTTCGAAACGGGACGCGGGATGCGGGGCAGGGGATGCGGGGAATGAGGACATGGCAGGCGATCGGGGCAGGATGGGCGCGGTTGCGCCCGCAAACCACACAGTATGGACCTGGATCAATTATCGTACAATGCTGGCGTTTGCCAGCAGGGTCAGTGCGAACAGGTTCTCGCCCCGCTGTGGTGTACCAGCTTCATTCCTCAGACATACCAAGAGAAGAGACAAGCTTATGAAGTTGAGACGTCCCCTGAAGCACATGTTGCCTCTGCTGGCCCTGGCGGCCTCCTGTGCCATGGCCGGCCAGGCCCGCGCCCAGGCTGCCGGCGCGCCTGCCGCCGGCAATGTGCAGAACGCGCGCGACAAGGTGTCCATGTGCATCGGCTGCCACGGCATACCTGGCTACAAGGCGTCGTTCCCGGAGCTCTACCACGTGCCCATGATCGCGGGCCAGAATGCCAGGTACATCGAGGCGGCTCTCAACGAATACAAGAAGGGCGCGCGCAGCCATCCCACGATGGACGCCATCGCCGGCAGCCTGTCCGACCAGGACATCGCCGACCTGGCCGCCTACTACGCCAATCTCAAGTGACCCGGGGAGAGACCATGAATCGCGCGACTCTCGCCCTCGCGGGCGCCATCCTCGCCCTGGCCGGCCTCGCGCCGGCGCAGGCCCAAGACCTGGCCGCCGGCAAGGCCGTGTTCGACAAAATGAACTGTGCCTCGTGCCATGGCGCCGATGCCAAGACCTCGGTGCAGCCCGAGTACCCGGTCCTGGCGGGGCAGCATGCCGACTACCTGGCGCATGCGCTGCGCGCCTACAAGCGGGGCGCCTCCGGCAGCCCCGCCACCGCCAACGTGCGCAAGAATCCCATCATGGGCGCATTCGCGGCGCAGCTGTCCGACCAGGACATCGTCAACGTCGCGGCCTGGCTGTCGTCGCTGCCCAGCGACCTCGGCGTGCGGCGCTGAACCCGGCAGCCCGGGAAATCCGACTCCACCCACGGCCCGCCCGGCAGACGCCGCGGCGGGCCGTGTCGCCATGGCGCAATGCGCGCTCAGCGCCCCGCGCGCTGGCGGATGAGCTCGATGTAGGCGTCGCTGTCGAGCGGCGTGCCCAGGCGCTGGGCTTCCCACACCACCTGCCCCAGGCACTCCATGATCTCGTGCGCCGCCTGGTGCGCGTCGCTGCGCGCGACCAGCTTCTGGTAGGCGGCGCGGATGCCGCGCGGATGGTCGATGGACAGCTGCTCGGCGATGGCCAGGTGCATCGACAGATGCAGGAACGGATTGGTGCGGCCCTGCTCGACCGGATACTCGGCCTCGGACGCGGCGGGACTTTCGAGGTCGCCGTGGTACTCCGGATGCTCGATGATCCAGTCCAGCGCCATGGACTCGAGCGGCGTGAGGACTTCGGCGGCGCGGTGCTTGCGCCAGGTCTGGACGAAGAATTCGCGGACCTGTTCGCGGGAAGGGTTGAACATCGGATGGGGTGCAGGACGGCGGGAAAACTCCGATTTTACGCCCGGGCGCAGGTGGCCCCCAGTGGGGGCAGGAGATAAAATCGGTTCACATCCGCCATCCGGGCGAGGGTTGCAGCAACTGGAGCATTCATGTCCTACCAGCACATCGAGGTCCCCGAGCAGGGGCGGAAGATCACGGTCAATGCCGACGCCAGCCTGAACGTGCCGGACGAGGTCGTCGTCCCGTACATCGAGGGCGACGGCACGGGCGTCGACATCATGCCCGTGATGCGGGAAGTGGTCGACGCCGCCGTGCAGAAGGCCTATGGCGGCACGCGCCGCATCCACTGGATGGAAGCCTACGCCGGCGAGAAGGCCACGCGCCTGTATGGTCCGGACGTCTGGCTGCCCGACGAGACGCTGGAGGCGGTGAAGGAATACGTGGTCTCGATCAAGGGCCCGCTCACCACCCCGGTGGGCGGCGGCATCCGTTCGCTCAACGTGGCCCTGCGCCAGCGGCTCGACCTGTACGTGTGCCTGCGGCCGGTGCGGTACTTCAAGGGCGTGCCGTCCCCGGTGTGCAACCCCGAGCGCACCGACATGGTGATATTCCGCGAGAACTCCGAAGACATCTACGCGGGCATCGAATATCCCGCCGAGTCCGAGCAGGCCCGGGCGCTGATCCGGTTCCTGCAGACCGAGCTGGACGTGCGCAAGATCCGCTTTCCCGACACCTCTTCGATCGGCGTCAAGCCCGTGTCGCGCGAGGGCTCCGAACGCCTGGTGCGCAAGGCCCTGCAGTACGCCATCGACCACGATCGCGCCTCGGTCACGCTGGTGCACAAGGGCAACATCATGAAGTTCACGGAAGGCAGCTTCCGCGACTGGGGCTACGAACTGGCGCGCCGCGAGTTCGGCGCGCAGCCGATCGACGGCGGCCCGTGGTGCAGGCTGAAGAACCCGCGCACGGGTCGCGACATCGTGGTCAAGGACGTCATCGCCGACGCCTTCCTGCCGCAGGTGCTGCTGCGCCCCATGGAGTTCGACGTGATCGCCACGCTGAACCTCAATGGCGACTACATCTCGGCCGCGCTGGCCGCGCAGGTGGGCGGCACCGGCATCGCCCCGGGCGCCAACATGTCCGACTCCGTGGCCATGTTCGAGGTCACGCACGGCACCGCGCCCAAGTATGCCGGCAAGGATTACGTCAACCCGGGCTCGGCCATACTTTCGGCAGAGCTCATGCTGCGGCACATGGGCTGGACCGAAGCGGCCGGGCTGATCATCGCAAGCATGGAAGCCACCATCCAGTCCAAGGTGGTCACCTACGATTTCGCCCGCCTGATGCCGGGCGCCACCCAGGTCTCGTGTTCCGGTTTCGGCCGGGCCATGATCGCCAACATGTGACGGCAGGGCGGATTGATGCATAATATCGCCGTTGTCTTATGTCTTATATAAGACTTGGCGGCCTAACCCCGCGGAGGCGGCCAGGATCCCGCAATGCAGCCGTTCCCGCGACAGATCAAGGTTCAAGAGGAAAATGTCCACCACTCCTAAGATCATCTACACCCTCACCGACGAAGCGCCGGCGCTGGCCACCCACTCGCTGCTGCCCATCGTCGAGGCGTTCACCCGTTCGGCCGGCGTGTCGGTCGAGACGCGCGACATTTCGCTGTCGGGCCGCATCCTGGCCGCCTTCCCCGATCGCCTGACCGACGCCCAGAAGACTTCCGACGCGCTCGCCGAGCTGGGCCAGCTGGCCACCCGGCCCGAGGCCAACATCATCAAGCTGCCCAACATCAGCGCCTCGATCCCGCAGCTCAAGGCTGCCATCAAGGAGCTCCAGGACCAGGGCTACGCGCTGCCCGACTACCCCGACGAGGCCACGACCGACGCCGAGAAGGACGCCAAGGCCCGCTACGACAAGATCAAGGGCAGCGCCGTGAATCCGGTGCTGCGCGAGGGCAACTCCGACCGCCGCGCGCCGCTCTCGGTGAAGAACTACGCCCGCAAGCATCCGCACAAGATGGGTGCCTGGACGGCCGATTCCAAGTCCCACGTGGCCAGCATGGATGGCGGCGACTTCTACGGCAGCGAGAAGTCCACCACCGTGGCCCAGGCCGGCGACCTCAAGATCGAGCTCACCGCCAAGGACGGCACCAAGACCGTGCTCAAGGAAAAGACCCCCGTGCTGGCAGGCGAGGTGATCGACGCGTCCGTGCTTTCCGTCGCCAAGCTGCGCAGCTTCCTGCAGGCCCAGATCGAGGATGCCAGGAAGCAGGGCGTGCTGTTCTCGGTGCACCTGAAGGCCACCATGATGAAGGTCTCCGATCCGGTGATCTTCGGGCATGTCGTGTCGGTGTTCTACCAGGACGTGCTGGCCAAGCATGCCGACGCGCTCAAGCAGGCGGGCTTCGATCCCAACAACGGCATCGGCGACCTCTACACCAAGATCGCCTCCCTGCCCGCCGAACAGCAGGATGCCATCAAGGCCGACATCGACGCCGCCTACCGGAACCTGCCGGGCCTGGCCATGGTGAATTCCGACAAGGGCATCACCAACCTGCACGTGCCCAGCGACGTCATCGTCGATGCCTCCATGCCCGCCATGATCCGCGACTCGGGCAAGATGTGGAACGCCGAGGGCAAGCTGCAGGACGCCAAGGCCGTGATTCCCGACCGCAGCTATGCCGGCGTCTACCAGGCCGTCATCGACGACTGCAAGCGCAACGGCGCCTTCGACCCGGTCACGATGGGCAGCGTGCCCAACGTGGGCCTGATGGCGCAGGCTGCCGAAGAATACGGCTCGCACAACAAGACCTTCATCGTGCCGGCCGACGGCACGGTCCGCGTGACCGACGCCTCGGGCACCGTGCTGCTCGAGCACGCGGTGCAGGCCGGCGACATCTGGCGCATGTGCCAGACCAAGGATGCGCCCATCCAGGATTGGGTGAAGCTGGCCGTCACCCGCGCGCGCCTCAGCAACACGCCGGCCGTGTTCTGGCTGGACCAGAACCGCGCCCACGATGCGCAGCTGATCGCCAAGGTCGAGCGCTACCTGAAAGACCACGACACCACCGGGCTGGACATCCGCATCCTGAGCCCCGTCGAGGCCACCCGGTTCTCGCTGGAGCGCATCCGCCAGGGCAAGGACACGATCTCGGTCACGGGCAACGTGCTGCGCGACTACCTCACCGACCTGTTCCCCATCATGGAACTGGGCACCAGCGCCAAGATGCTGTCCATCGTGCCGCTGATGGCGGGCGGCGGCCTGTTCGAGACCGGTGCGGGCGGCTCCGCGCCCAAGCACGTGCAGCAGTTCGTCGAGGAAGGCTTCCTGCGCTGGGATTCGCTCGGCGAGTTCCTGGCGCTGGCCGCCTCGCTCGAGCACCTGGCCAACACCTACCAGAACGCCAGGGCCAAGGTCCTGGCCGACACGCTGGACCGCGCCACGGGCAAGTTCCTCGACGAGAACAAGTCGCCCGACCGCAAGGTCGGTGGCCTGGACAATCGCGGCAGCCACTTCTACCTGGCCATGTACTGGGCGCAGGCGCTGGCCGAACAGACCGACGACGCGGCCCTGCAGGCCCAGTTCGCCGGCCTGGCCAAGGCGCTGGCCGACAACGAGGCCAAGATCGTGGCCGAGCTGGCCGCGCCGCAGGGCAAGCCCACCGACATCGGCGGCTACTATCGTCCCGACACCGCCAAGGTGAACGCAGCCATGCGCCCCAGCGCCACGCTGAACGCCGCGCTGGCCGCGCTGGGCTGACGAGCCGATAAGCCATCCCCGGGCCTTCGGGCCGGTGGGGCAGAAAGCGGGGTCCGTTCCGTACGGACCCCGCTTTTTTGTCGACTGATTCGGGGCGGAAATGCGATGGCGCCGTGGTCGTCGTGTCAGCTTGGCCGGAAGGGCGCCCAGACCTGCTTCAGCCTACCGACAATTCCCGCGCGCGCTGTTCGGCCTTGTGCACCGCTTCGCTGATCGCTTCGGCCACCCCGGCGTCGCGCAAGTGCGTCAGGGCCGCGTAGGTGGTTCCGCCTTTGGATGTGACGCGATCCTGCAATTCGGCCAGCGACGTCTCTTCGCTGGCCGCCAGGCCCGCGGCGCCACGAAACGTGGCGACGGCCAGGCGACGGGCGTCCGAGCCGGAAAAGCCCAGGTCGGCCGCGGCCTTTTCCAGGGCCGCCATGAAATGGAATACATAGCCCGGGCCGCTGCCCGTCACGGCGGTGACGGCGTCGATCATGGCTTCGGTGTCGGTCCAGATGCGATCGCCCACGGCAGCGAACAGCTCGTCCACGCGGTCGCGTTCGGCCGCGCTGCATGCTGCCGTGGCGTACAGGCCCGTCACGCCCAAGCCCACCTTGGCGGGCGTGTTGGGCATGGCGCGCACGATGCGCGCATGCCCGCCTAGCCAGGTCGACAGCGACGCCAGATTCACGCCCGCGGCGATGCTGACCACGGTGGCGGAAGCGGCCAGGTGTTCCCGTACTTGGCCGCAGGCGTCCTCCAAGCTCTGTGGTTTGGTGGCCAGCAGGCATAGCGCGGCGTCCCCGATGGTCGGCCCCACGCTTTGCCGGCAGGCCAATCCCCGGGCAAGCAGCGCATCACGCGTGGGCGCGTAAGGCTCGATCACCAGGAAGTCGGCTCGGTCCCGGCCTTGTCCGAGCAAGCCATCGATGATGGCGGAGGCCATGTTGCCGCCTCCGATGAAAACGATCTTTTCACGCATGGGAATCTGGTTCCAACAAGGCTGCGACGTCAGATAGAATATTGTATATCACTACATATAATCGTATATCGATTATTGGTCGGTAGGAGAATCTGTACAGGATGTCCGCTCCAAGGCCTAGGACATACCCTAGATTCAATTGATATACGATTAATCAAATCGAAAAACGATTTAAGTGATCGTATTCTGTGCCCCCAATGCGCTCGGGTTCCTGTGATGCCCGGGCTTCATCCGGGACCACAGACATGACCAACGGCATCACTGTGCTAGACGCGTTGACCCAGGCCCTGGGCGTCGACGCCATCCTTCATTCCGAAGCCGACACGGCGGGCTATACCGAAGACTGGCGCGGCCGCTACAAGGGCCCGGCGCTGTGCGTCGCTCTTCCAGGCACCACGCAGCAGGTGGCTGATGTCGTCAGGCTATGCAACGCCCATGCCACACCCGTGTTGCCGCAGGGCGGCAACACCAGCCTGTGTGGCGGCGCCGTGCCGGCAGCCAGCGGCAATCCCCCCGTGATTGTCAACCTGGCACGCATGCGCCGCATACGCCGGATCGACGCCGCCAACAATTCCATGGAAGTCGAGGCGGGTTGCGTCCTGGCCACCGTCCAGGAAGCGGCGGCCGCCGAAGGCCGGTTGTACCCAATCAGCCTGGGCGCCGAAGGCTCGTGCCAGATCGGCGGCACCATTGCCACCAATGCGGGCGGCACGGGCGTTCTGCGCTACGGCAACACCCGTGACAACATCCTGGGCCTGGAAGTGGTGCTGCCCGACGGCACCATCTGGAACGGTCTGACCGCATTGCGCAAGAACAATACCGGCTTTGACCTGAAACACCTGTTCATCGGGGCCGAGGGCACGATGGGCATCGTCACCGCCGCCGTGCTCAAGCTGCACCCGCTGCCCACCCGCTACGCCGTCGCCTGGCTGGCGCCGGACAGCCCCGAAGCGGCTCTGGAAATATTGGGCATGTTCCAACGCGCCTGCGGATCGCGCTTGTCGGCCTTTGAAATGATCGACAGCAATCAGCTGGACATCGTGATGACGCATGTCCCGGGTCGCAAGAATCCGCTGGGCGGCCGGCACGCGTGGCATGTGCTGGTCGAACTGTCCGACACCGGAAGCGGCGACGAATTGCAGGAGCTATTGCAGCAGACGCTTGAACGTGCGTCGGAACAGGGCCTGTTGCACGACGCCGTCCTGGCCAGTAACGACGCCCAGCGCGCCGCGCTTTGGGAAGTGCGCCACAGCGTGTCCGAAGGCAATAAGAAGGCGGGCGTGGGCCTGACAACGGACAGCGCTGTGCCCGTGTCCAGCGTGCCTCGCTTCATCGACGAGGCCACTGCCGCGGTGCGTCGCCTGGTGCCCGGCTTGCCGGTGCTGATCGTGGCACACCTTGGCGACGGCAACGTGCATTTCATTCCCTTCTTCACGTTCGATGCCTGGAACGCCCTGCCCGACCGTGACGCGATGGCCGCTGACATCCGCCGTACCGTCAACGATGTGGCTGACGCGCTGGGCGGTACCTTCAGCGCCGAACACGGGGTGGGCCGCACGTCGCTGGCCGAAATGGCGCACTACAAGTCGCCCGTTGAACTGGCGATGATGCGCGCGTTGAAAACCACGTTCGATCCCGCCAATCTCTTCAACCCCGGCCGCTTGCTGCCTTGAGCCGCCGTCCCTGACCCGACCCGAAGGAGCTTTCCATGAAATCGATCGCCCACAATGCTTCGCGGCGCACCGTGCTGAAAACCGTGGCCGCCGGCACTGCCGCCCTCGCCATGCCCATGATCTGGACGCCCTCGCGCGCGGCTTCCAAGCGCATTGTCGTGCGCGACGATGGCGGCATCTACAGCAAGGCGTACGGTGCCGTGTTCTATAAGCCGTTCTTGGAAGCCACCGGTATCCAGGTGGTGGGCGTCCAGGCCAACGCCGAACCCACCGCGCAGATCCGCAGCATGGTGGATACCGGCAACTACACCTGGGACATGGCCAAGGTCAGCCAACCCGCCATCCTGATGCTGACCGAAGGCGACAAGGTCTATCTGGAAAAACACGGCCTGGAATCCGACCCGGTCGTGGCCACCATCCCGAAGCAATACATGTCGCCGTACGGCGTTGGCCACAACGTCTACACCACCGTGCTGGCGTACCGCACGGATGCTTTCAAAGGCCGCCGTGCGCCGGCGTCTTGGGCCGACTTCTGGAATGTCCAGGAGATCCCCGGCCGCCGTGGCTTGCGCAAGCATCCGTTCGACACCATCGAAGAAGCGCTGATGGCCGACGGCGTTCCGACCGACGAGGTCTACCCCTGCGACATAGACCGCGCGCTGGCCAGCCTGGACAAGGTAAAACCGTCGGTGGACGTGTGGTGGAACACGGGTGCGCAGGTCGAACAGATGCTGGGCTCCGGCGAGGTCGACATGATCGCGACCTGGGTGTCGCGCGCGCAAGCGGCAATTGCCAGCGGCGCGCCGGTACAGATCGTGTGGGACCAGAACATCTGGGGCTGCGACAACTGGTCCATCCTGAAAGGCACGCCGAACGCGGACGCCTGCCGCGAATTCATCAAGTTCGCGTCCGACCCCAGGCGCCAGGCCGCGTTGGTCGAGTACTTCGGCGCCGGCGTCACCCAGCCCGCTGCCTTCGATTACATCAAGGCCGATGTGGCGCGCAGCTGCCCGACCCACCCCGACAACATCAAGACCGGCCTGCATATCAATGCCGCGTACTGGTTGGAGAAGCAGCGCGACGTGCTTGAACGCTTCAACGGCTGGGTCCTGAAATAACCCATCGGCCGCGTGCCATCGCCATGGCCCGCGCCGGGGCAAATCTTAATGTATTGAACACCATGTCTTCTTCCAATCTGCAAATTTCGGGCCTGGGCAAACGCTATGGCGATTTCGTCGCGTTGGCGCCCACATACCTGGACGTCGCCCGCGGCGAATTCCTGACCCTGCTGGGCCCGTCCGGGTCCGGCAAGACCACCTTGCTGAGCCTGATCGCCGGTCTCGCGCAGCCCGACGAGGGCCGCGTGCTGATCGATGGTGCCGACGTGACCTATGGCGCCCCGTACGAGCGGGACATCGGCATGGTGTTCCAGAACTACGCGCTGTTTCCGCACATGAGCATCGAAGAGAACATTGCGTTCCCCTTGAAGATGCGCAAGGTGCCTGCGGCGGAGGCGCGTCGCCGCACCCAGGAGGCGCTCGAAATGGTGCGCCTGGCGCATGTGGCCACGCGCCTGCCGCGCGAACTGTCCGGCGGCCAGCAGCAGCGCATCGCGCTGGCGCGCTGCATGGTCTATCGACCGGCCATCATCCTGATGGATGAACCGTTGGGCGCGCTGGACAAGAAACTGCGTGATCAGATGCAGTTGGAGATCAAGCGCATCCATCGCGAGCTGGGTACCACCATCGTGTACGTGACGCATGACCAGGAAGAGGCCATGACCATGTCAGACCGCATCTGCCTGATGAACGGCGGCGCGATCGAACAGTTGGGTACGCCGGCAGATCTGTACTTTCGGCCCCGCACGCTCTTCGTTGCCGACTTCCTGGGCGAGTCGAATCTATTGCAGGGCGAGGTCACGGCGGTGGACGGTGACACCCTGACCATCAAGCTGGCCCACCAGGGCGTCACCGGCCAGGCGCTGTCCAACGGCGCTCCCATCAGAGTTGGCCAGAAGGTCACGGTGATGTTGCGCCCGCAGAACCTGCGCGTGGCTACCTCAGGCGCCGGCCTGACCGGCAAGCTGCTGGACGTGATGGTTACCGGCAGCCTGACCAAGCTGTATCTGGACCCGGGCGTGGCCGACGCTTCGCCGATCGTCGTGGCGCACCCCACGCAGCGCCAGGCCGAGCAATACGCCATCGGCCAACCGCTGACGGTCAGCTGGCAGGCCGCAGATGCGGTGGCCATTGCGGAGTGAACGCATGATGACCCCTGCTACTTCCCGCAAGCGCATGAGTCCGGGCCTGCGCCATTTCTTCATGGCTGCCCCGCTGGTCGTGCTGCTGCTGGTGCTGCTGATTTATCCGGTGGGCCAGCTGCTATTGCTCAGTGTCGTCGGCGACCAGGGTTTCACGCTGGCGCAGTATCACCGGCTCTTCGAGTCGTCCGTGTACGTGAACGTGCTGTTGATCACGTTGAAGATCTCGTTGTGGACAACGTTCTTCTCCGTGGTCGCCGGCTACCCCGTTGCCTATCTGATATCCAGCCTGTCGGCCGGGCGCAAGACCTCGCTGCTGTTCTGGGTGCTGCTGTCGTTCTGGACCAGCTTCCTGGTGCGCACCTTCGCGTGGGTGGTGCTGCTTGGCCGAAACGGCGTAGTCAACCAGCTGCTGCAGGCATTGGGCATTCTGGATGCGCCAGCCAACCTGCTCTACAACTTTGGAAGCGTGCTGGTGGGCATGGTGCATGCGCTGATGCCGCTGGCGGTCTTGACGATGCTGTCTGTCATGGAGAACATCGACCGCAACCTGCCGCGCGCCGCATCCACGTTGGGCGCGCGCCCCGGCACTGCATTCTGGAAGATCTATTTCCCACTGTCGATGCCCGGCGTCGCGGCCGCGGCCATCATGGTGTTCGTGACCGCCATCGGCTTCTTCATTACGCCAGCGCTGCTGGGTGGACGCAAGGAAACGATGATCACGCAGATCATCATCGATCAGGTGCAGCAGACCATGAACTGGGAGTTTGCCGGCGCGGTGTCGGTATTGCTGCTGGTGGTGGTGCTGGCGGTCTTCGCCATCTATGACAAGATCCTGGGCTTGTCGACCATGACGGGCAGCGCGTCTACCCGCGTCCGCGCATCCGGCAAGGAAAGCCTGTCGCGGCGTGCGGGCGATGCCGTGCTCACGATTTTGGCGCGTGTGTCGGATGCGCTGTTCGCGCTGCTGCCCAAGCGGGTTCGGCGGTCGGTGTCGGGTACCGGACAATCCCGCACGCTATGGTGGGTCGTGCTCGGCGTGCTGGCGTTTCTTAGCGCGCCGGCCTTCCTTATGATCCCGTTGTCATTTGATTCGGGTTCCGGGCTGACGTGGCCGCCTACGGGTTTTTCGCTGCAATGGTACGAGCAGATGTTCACCTCGCCCGTGTGGATGCAGGCCATCACACGATCGCTGACCGTAGGTGTGGGAACCGGCTTGCTGGCGATGCTGATCGGTACGCCCGCCGCCTTCCTGCTGGTGCGCGCCAACATGCGCGCCAAATCCGCCATGCTGGCCTTCGTGCTGTCGCCCATCGTGGTGCCGCGCATGATCATCGCCGTGGGCATGTTCTATTTCTTTGCCCGCGTAGGGCTAGTGGGCTCCACCATCGGGCTCATCCTGGCGCATACCGTGGTGGCGGTGCCCTATGTGGTGATCACGATGATGGCCGTGCTGCGCAACTACGACACGCGGCTGGACCTCGCGGCGCAAAGCCTCGGCGCGGGGCCGTGGGCCACGCTGCGCTTCGTGACGTTTCCCATTCTGGGCGCTGGGTTGATGTCTTCATTCCTGTTCGCCTTCGCCACGTCGTTCGACGAATTGACGATAGCCCTGTTCGCCTCCGGCGGCCTGAACGCCACGCTGCCTAAACAGTTCTGGGACGAGGTGACGCTGCAGATTTCCCCGGTCATTGCCGCCGTCTCTACCTGCTTGTTCATTTTCATTGCCGCCCTCATCTGGCTGGCCGACCGGCTGCGCCGCCGCAGCCTGGCCAACTGAATCCGGTTTTTTCTCTAGGATACGCAACATGCTGAACGCAACCCAATTGCGCGGAGTCTTCCCCGCCATTCCCACCCCGGTCAACGCCGACGACACGCTCAACGCCGCGGCCGCGAAGGCGCTGGTCGCCTACCTGATCAAGCAGGGCATCGATGGCATCGTCCCGCTGGGTGGCACGGGCGAATACGGCGCATTGGCCCGCGCCGAGCGCATCCGCATGTGTGAGCTGACGGTTGAGGCCGTTGGCGGGCGCGTGCCGGTCATCCCCGGGGTGCTGGATCCCGGTTTTCATGACGCCCTGCAAGCCGGGCGCGAATTTGCCGAGGCCGGCGCCGATGCCCTGATGGTGCTGACGCCCTATTACACGACGCCCACGCAATCGGGCATCCGCGACTATTTCCTGCGCTATGCGGATGCGTCGCCGCTGCCGTTGATGATCTACGAAATCCCGTACCGCACGCGTATCGCGATTGCACCCGAGGTGCTGCATGAACTGTCGCGCCACGAGAACATCATCGGCATGAAGGCCTGCAATACAGACATGTACCACTTTCTGCGCACGGTGGCGGGCGTGGACGAATCGTTTGCGGTGTTCAGCGGGGAAGACACGCTGCTGCCGGTACATCTGGCGGCCGGCGCGCGCGGCGGCATCGTGGTAACGGCAAGCTTGCTGCCATCGGCCTGGCGCAAGGTTTACGCCTTGGCCGTCGAGGGGCGCACGCGCGAATCGATGGCGTTGCATCGCCGCTTGATTCCGTTGATGAACCTTGCGTTTGCAGAGACGAATCCAGGGCCCATGAAATCAGTCATGGACCTGATCGGAGTGAATGCGCCCGACGTCCTGGATCCGCTGGTGGCCCCTGGGCAAGCGTTGCAGGCGGCGTTGCGTGAAACAGTGAAACCGCTGCTGGAGGAATTCGAAGGGGTGAAGTGAAGCCGTCCTATCTTGAATAGCCCGCGAACTTCGACTTTGAAATCGACGTGGCCGCCACTTGCACGTGTGGCGCCAGTTCGGCTTCAACGCGGGTCACCGTCCACCGCGTCGTGGGCACCGAAATATTGATGGCGGCCACGGCAAGGCCACGATGGTCAGTGATCGGTGCGGCGACCGAGATGTCGCCCAACACCGTCTCGTTCACGATGACCGCGTAGCCTTTTTCGGCTACGCGCTGCACGCGCTCCAGCAGCTTTTCGGGATTCACCTCGGTATAGGGCGTGATGGGATCCAGCCGTGTCTGCGCCAGGATTTCGCGGCGATCCTCGTTCGTCAGGCGGGACAGGATCGCCGTGCCCGATGCGGTGAAGAACGCCGGCAGGCGGCTGCCGACGGCGATGTCGACGTTCACGAGGTGATGGCCGGGGAAACGCGCAACAAACACGATCTCATGGCCATCCAGTTCTTGGAGGTTGGTGGTTTCGCCCAGCGTGCGGCTGATGTCCAGCAGATACGGCGAGGCCTTGTCGATCAATTCGTTGGCACGCACATAGTTGTATGAAAACTGCAGCACTTTCGGTGTCAGGCCGTAGTTGCGCGTATCGGGGATTCGGCGCAAGTAGCCCAGCGTTTCCAGCGTATAGACCATGCGCTGCGTGGCGCTGCGGTCCAGGCCCGAAGCGCGCGCGATATCGGCCAGGGTCATGTGGCGTTTAGACCCGTCAAAGGCGTGCAGCACCTGAAACGCTTTCTCGGTGGATCCGACAAACAGCGACGACCGGTGTGCGGTGGGCGCCTGCGGTTCCTGCGTGTCGTCGATCGTTGTGTTGCGCACGGGAAATAGCCTGTGGAGTTCTAGAGGGACCACGCAATAACCAACTACGATGCGTATTTGCCGTCCCAGGATCGCGTATTGCGGTTGAAGTAATTGTAATTTAATTATTAATAGCAGATATCAATTATTCATTCCGCCCAGCGGTAGCCCACGCCCACCTCGGTGACGAGATGGCGCGGGCGGGCCGGGTCGGCTTCCAGCTTGTGGCGCAGTCGGCCTGTGTAGATGCGCAGGTAATGATGGTGTTCCACATAGGCCGGGCCCCAGACTTCCCGCAGCAGTTCGCGGTGGGTCAGCACCTTGCCGGGCTGTGAAACCAGGGCGGCGAGCAGCCGGTATTCGCGCAGCGTCAGGCGCACGTGCTGGCCGGCGCGCGTGACCACGCGGCGTGCCAGGTCGATGCGCAGCTCGCCATATTGCAGTTCGGCGGCGTGTCCCGCTTCGCCGCGCGCATGGCGGCGCAGCAGCACGCGCAGGCGGGCCAGCAGTTCGCCCACGCCGAAAGGCTTGGTGAGGTAGTCGTCGGCGCCCGCATCCAGCGCGGCGATCTTGTCGGGCTCGCCGCTGCGCGCCGACAGTACCAGCACCGGCACGGGGGTCCAGTCGCGCAGCTTGCGGATCAGCTGCATGCCGTCCGCATCCGGCAGGCCCAGGTCCAGGATCACGACATCGGGATGGCGCGTGCCGGCCTCGATCAGCCCGCGTTCGACGGTGTCGGTTTCGTGCACGGTGCAGCCTTCGGCGTGCAGCGCGTCGCGCACGAAGCGGCGAATGTGCGCGTCGTCTTCGACCAGCAGTACGGTGGGGGCATATTCGAACATGGTGGTCAGGAAGCATCCGGGGGCGCGCCCGGCGGCTGCCCCAGGGGCAGGGTGAACACGAAGCGCGCGCCCCGTCCGGCGGGGCGGGATTCGGCGTGGATGGCGCCGCCGTGCGCGTCGACGATGGCGCGGCATACGGCCAGGCCCAGGCCGACGCCGGGCGTGGCGCTCTCGCGGTCGGCCCGCGTGAATTTCTCGAAGATCCGTTGCTCCATGCCCGGCGGGATGCCCGGCCCGTCGTCCTCCACGCTGATTGCCAGCGTGGCGTCCGATGCGCTTGCGCCGATCCGTATGCGGCTGTCGCGCGGCGTATGCTTGGCGGCATTCTCCAGCAGGTTCACCAGCACGCGCTGGATCAGCACGCCGTCGCACTCGACCAGGGGCAGGCGCGACAGCGGTGCCACTTCCACGTGGTGCGTCGCCAGCGGTTCATGCAGCTCGGCCAGCGCGGCGCCCACCAGCTCCTCGATCGACTGCCAGCCGCGCCGCAATGGCGCTTCGGCGCTCTGCAGCCTGGCCATGTCCAGCAGGTTTACCACCTGCGCATGCAGGCGCAGGGTCTGGGCGCGCATGGCGGAGAGCACTTCGCGCGTGGCGTCGGAAAGCCCGGCGGGCGAGCGCAGCAGCGTCTCGGACATGCCGACCAGGCTGGTGAGCGGCGTACGCAGGTCGTGCGACACGGCGGCCAGCACCGAGTTGCGCAGGCGTTCCGACTCCATGCCCACCAGTGCGTGCTGCGCCACCTCCACGTAATGCAGGCGCTCCAGCGCGATGGCGATGAGGGTGGCGTAGGCCTCGAGCTTCCTGCGCACCTGCGGCAGGGCGTAGGCGCGCGGGTCGGAGAGCTGCAGGGCCAGCACCCCGCGTACCCGCATGGGCGCTTTGAGCGGCAGATAGAGCAGCGCTGCGTGCGCCAGCGTGCCGGTGCCTGCGCCGGCGGGCTGGCCGTGGTCATGCACCCATTGCAGTATTGCCGGGTCGGGCGCGGCCATGCCGGCCGGCGCGGGAGCGGCCGGGCGCAGCTGCTCGTCCAGTTCGAGCACATGCAGGGCCGCATGCGCGTCGAAGGCGGCATCCAGGAAGGCCTCGGCCGCGGCGGCGATCTGGACGGGCTGCAGCGCCGACGACAGCTCCCGCGCGAGCTCGTACAGGCCGCGCACGTCGGCTTCCCGGCTGGCTGCGGCCTGCGCCTGCACGCGCAGCCCGGCGGTGAGCTGGCCCACGAGCAGTCCCACGCCGAGCAGCACGGCGAAGGTCAGCAGGTACTGCACGTCCGACACGGCGAAAGAGCCCAGCGGCTGGACGAACAGGAGGTCGAAAAGGGCGACGCTGACCACGGCCGCGAGTGCCGATGGACCCCGGCCGTGGCGCAGGGCCGCCGCCACCACGGCCAGCAGGAACACCATGGCGATGTTGGTCTGGTCCAACAGCGGGAAGACCGCATGCGAGGCCAGCGCCGCCAGCGCGCAATACAGCAGGCTCCACGCGTAGCCCGCATGCAGGCGCGGCGGCGAGGCGGCAGGCGGCGGCGCGGCGTCGGCAGGCGGGCGCACCGGCGGGCGGGCCACGCGCAGCAGGTCGATGTCGGGACAGGCCGCGCCCAGGGCCTCGGCAAAGCCGGGGCCGGCGAGCGCCCAGCGGCGGCGCCAGCCGGCACGGGGCTGCCCCACCACAGCCTTGGTGAGGTTGTGGCGGCGCAGATAGGCCGCGGCAGTCGCGGCTGCCTGCGGTCCGGCCAGCGTCTCGATGCGTGCGCCCATGGCCTCGGCCTGCGCCAGCGCCTGCTCCAGCTGGTGCTGGCCCCGCGCCGGCGTGGCGCTGCCAGGCTGGGTCACGGTGATGACGTGCAGTTCGGCGTCCAGTTGCCGTGCGAGCCGGTGGGCGCTGCGCACCACGTGCACGGCCTGGGCATCCGCCGCGATGCAGGCGGCCACGGCTTCGCGCGTGCGCCACACCGGCGCGATGACCTGTTCCTGCCGATAGGCGTGCACCGCGTGGTTCACGTGGTCCGCGGTACGGTGCAGGGCCAGCTCGCGCAGCGCGATCAGGTTGCCCTTGCGGAAAAAGTTGTGGGCGGCATGGCGCGCCTGTTCGGGCAGGTAGACCTGGCCCGCGCGCAGCCGCTGCAGCAGCGCATCGGCGGACAGGTCCACCAGGATGATTTCATCGGCGCCGTCGAACACCGTGTCGGGCACGGTTTCCGCAACGCGGATTCCGGTAATGCCGCCCACCGCCTCGTTGAGGCTGTCGAGGTGCTGCACGTTGAGCGTGGTCCAGACGTCGATGCCGGCTTCCAGCAGTTCGTCTGCATCCTGCCATCGCTTGGCGTGGCGCGCGCCCGGCGCGTTGCTGTGGGCGAGTTCGTCGAGCAGCAGCAGCCGCGGCCGGCGGCGCAGCGCCTCGGGCAGGTCGAATTCCTCGAGCATGCGCCCCTGGAACGCCAGCCGCGCCGGCGGCAGCCGCGGCAGGCCCTCGAGCAGGGCGGCCGTCTCGGGGCGTCCGTGGGTTTCCACGATCCCGGCCAGCACGTCCAGCCCCTCGGCATGCTGGGCGCGCGCATGGGCCAGCATGGCGTAGGTCTTGCCCACGCCGGCAGAGGCGCCGAAGTAGATGCGCAACCGCCCGCGCCGGGCGTGGGCCTCGGCCTGGTCCAGCGTCTTCAGCAGCAGGTCGGGATCGGGACGTTCGGACGTCATCGGAGGGGGCGGGAAGGCCGGGCAGCCATACTATACGCGTCCGGTTTCAGGGTGTGGCCAGTGCGTCCAGCGCCAGGTTGAGCGCCAACACGTTGACGACGGCGTCGCCGCCGAGCCCGAGCGGCGGCCGCCGGGTGTGCCGCGCGATGAGGGCCTCGACGTCGGCCGGCTGCAGGCCGCGGACGCGCGCCACGCGCCCCGCCTGGTAGCGCGCCGCCGCAGGGCTGATGTGGGGATCCAGGCCGCTTCCGGATGCCGTGACCAGGTCCACCGGCACATCCCGGGTATTGCCGGGATCTGCCGCGCGCAGGGCGGCGAGGCGCTGGCGGACGGCATCGGCCAGCGCCGGGTTGGTGGGGCCCAGGTTGGATCCGCCCGAGGCCGTGGCGTCGTAGGGGCGTCCGGCGGTGGCCGACGGCCGCCCCCAGAAGTACCCGGGTGCAGTGAACGGCTGGCCTATCAGGGCCGACCCCAGCACGCGGCCATTGCGTTCCACGAGCGAGCCGGCCGCTTCCCGCGGGAACAGCCATTGCGCCAGTCCGGTCGTGGCCAGGGGATAGACCAGCCCCGTAAGGGCCGAAAGCGCCAGCAGCATGACCACGACGGGCCGCAGCAGGGGCATGGCGGGTGGGTTGCGAGTGTCCATGAAGGCAGGTCCTCCGGTGTCATGCCAGCCCGGGCAGGGCCAGCACCATGTCGATGAGCTTGATGCCGGCGAAGGGCAGGAGCATGCCGCCGACGCCGTAGATCAATCCATTGCGGCGCAGCAGCCGCGCGGCGCCGATGGGGCGGTAGCGCACGCCCCGCAGCGCCAGGGGAATCAGCGCCACGATGATGAGGGCATTGAAGATCACGGCCGAAAGGACGGCCGAGTCCGGACTGCCCAGGCGCATCACGTCCAGGGCGCCGAGCTGGGGGTAGATGCCGGCGAAGGCGGCGGGAATGATGGCGAAGTACTTGGCCAGGTCGTTGGCGAAGCTGAACGTGGTGAGCGCACCCCGCGTCATCAGCATCTGCTTGCCGATCTCCACTATCTCGATCAATTTGGTGGGATCGGAGTCCAGGTCGACCAGATTGCTCGTCTCCTTGGCGGCCTGGGTGCCGCTGTTCATGGCCACCGCCACGTCGGCTTGGGCCAGTGCCGGCGCATCGTTGGTCCCGTCGCCCGTCATGGCAACCAGCCGGCCGCGGCGCTGTTCGGCGCGGATGCGTTCCAGCTTGGCCTCGGGCGTGGCCTGCGCCAGGAAATCGTCCACGCCGGCCTCGGCGGCGATGGCGGCTGCCGTCAGCGGGTTGTCGCCCGTGATCATCACCGTTTCGATGCCCATGCGGCGCAGGGCCGCGAAACGCTCGCGCATGCCCGGCTTGACGATGTCCTTGAGCTCGACCACGCCCAGCGCACGGTCGTTCTCGCACACCACTAGGGGCGTGCTGCCGCGTCGCGCAACGGCTTGCGCGTCCTCGCGCACTGCCGCAGGCAGGTCCTGGCCGCGCGCGGCCAGCCAGGCGTCCACGGCGTCCTGCGCGCCCTTGCGCAGGGCGCGCTGCGGGAGGTCCACGCCGCTCATGCGCGTCTGCGCCGAGAAGGCGATCGCCTGGGCGTCGGCAGCCGGCTCGGCGGCCCAGCCGTGGCGACGCGCCAGCGCGACGATGCTGCGGCCTTCCGGCGTGTCGTCCGCCATCGAGGCCAGGCAGGCGGCACGGCCCAGCGTCTCGGCCGTCACGCCGGGGGCGGGCAGGAAGGCGGCGGCCTGCCGGTTGCCATAGGTGATGGTGCCGGTCTTGTCGAGCAGCAGCACGTCCACGTCGCCCGCGGCTTCGATGGCGCGGCCCGACGTGGCGATCACGTTGGCGCGCATCATCCGGCTCATGCCCGCCACGCCGATGGCCGACAGCAGGCCGCCTATGGTCGTGGGGATCAGGCAGACGAGCAACGCGATCAGGGCCGCCAGCGACACGGCGCCGCCGTCCGCGCCGGCGGCGTACAGGGAGAAGGGCACCAGGGTGGCAACCGCCACGAGCAGGACCAGGGTCAGGCCTGCCAGCACGATGGTGAGTGCGAGTTCGTTCGGCGTCTTGCGGCGCCGGGCGCCTTCGACCATGGAGATCATGCGGTCCAGGAAGCCCTCGCCCAGGTCGGCGCCGATGCGCACCACCAGCCAGTCCGACAGCACCCGCGTCCCGCCCGTCACGGAGGAGAAGTCGCCGCCCGCCCCGCGGATCACCGGCGCTGATTCCCCGGTCATGGCGCTCTCGTCCACGGACGCAATGCCCGCGACGGCCTGTCCGTCCCCCGGCACCACTTCGCCCGCCAGCACCAGCACCGCGTCGCCCTTGCGCAAATCCGTGGAGGCACGGATTTCCGCATCCCGGGCCCAGGCAGGCGCATCGCCGCCCGGCGCAAGACCGCCCCGCGCGTCGCCGTCATCGAAGCGCCGCAGCACGCGCGCCTGGGTGGCGCTGCGCAATCCGCGCAGCGCGGCAGCCTGCTGCTTGCCGCGGCCTTCGGCCAGGGCTTCGGCGAAGTTGGCGAATATCACGGTGAACCATAGCCAGGCGGCCAGGGCCAGCACGGTTGCGGGGCGAGCCCCGGGTTCGCCGTGGCCGGCGGCCGCCAGGCATCCGAGCACCGAGGTGCACAGCGCGCCGACGTACACCACGAACATCACCGGGTTGCGCCACTGCGCTGCCGGGTTGAGCTTGACCAGGCTGTCGAGCAGGGCCGAGCGCCACAGGCTCGCTGTCCATCCCGGCGCAGTGGGGCGCGCAAGCGGGGCCGGCGCGCCCGTCGCCATCGCGGGCGGGCCGGAATGCAGGGAAGGGTTCATGTCTGTCTTCCGACGAATCAGGGTTGGAGGAATTCGGCGATCGGCCCCAGGGCCAGCGCGGGGACGTACGTCAGGGCGCCGACCAGCAGCATGCAGCCGGCCAGCAGCAGGGCGAACATCGGGCCGCCCGTGGGCAGCGCGCCCGGACCGGCGTCGAGCCGCGGCTTGACGGCCAGCGAGCCCGCGAGTGCAAGCAACGCGACGATGGGCAGGTACCGCCCCAGCCACATGGCCACGGCCAGCAGCACGTTGTAGAACGGCGTATTCGCCGACAGCCCGGCAAAGGCGCTGCCGTTGTTGTTGGCGGCCGAGGACAGGGCATAGAGCACCTCGCTGTAGCCGTGCGGCCCCGGGTTCAGCATGCCGGCCCGGCCGGCATCGGCCAACACCGCCACCGCCGTGCCGCCGAGCACGAGCAAGGGCGTGACCAGCAGCGCGATCGCCACCATCTTCATGTCGCGCGGTTCGAGCTTCTTGCCCAGGTATTCCGGCGTGCGGCCTATCATCAGGCCGCAGACGAACACGGTGAGCAGCGCGAACGCCAGCATGCCGTACAGTCCGGAGCCCACCCCGCCGTACACCACTTCGCCCAGTTGCATCAGCAGCATGGGCACCATGCCGCCCAGGGCCGAGAAAGAATCCATCATGCCGTTGACCGCGCCGCACGACGCCGCCGTGGTGATGACCGCGTACAGTGCTGTGGCGCCTATGCCGAAGCGGACCTCCTTGCCTTCCATGTTGCCGCCGTCCGGCAATACGCCGGCCTGTGCCAGCGCGGGGGTGAGCGGGTGCTCCAGGTGGCCCGCCGCGAGGGCGCAGCCCACGAACAGCAGGGTCATGGCGCCGAGCAGCGCGTATCCCTGCCGCCGCTGGCCGGCCAGGTGGCCGAAGCTCACGCACAGCGCGGCAGGAATGGCCAGGATCGCCAGCATCTGCAGCAGGTTGGACAGCGCGCTGGGATTCTCGAAAGGATGGGCCGAGTTTGCGTTGAAGAAGCCTCCGCCGTTGGTGCCCAGCAGCTTGATGGCCTCCTGCGAGGCCACGGGCCCCATGGGGAGGGTCTGGGCGCCCCCTTCGAGGCCGTGCGCGATCACGGAGGGAGAAAGATTCTGGATCGTGCCGGCGGCCACCAGCGCGAGCGCCAGCAGCAGCGACAGCGGCAGCAGCACGTACAGCGTGATCCGCAGCAGATCGCGCCAGAAGTTGCCCAGCGTTCCATCGCCCTGGCGCGTCAGGCCGCGCATCACGGCAAAGGCCACCGCGATGCCGGTCGCGGCCGACAGGAAGTTCTGCACCCCGAGCCCGAGCATCTGCGTGAGGTGGCTCATGGTGGTTTCGCCGGCGTAGCCCTGCCAGTTGGTATTGGTGGCGAAAGACACCGCCGTGTTGAACGCCGAGTCCGCTGGCACGGCGCCCAGTCCGGCGGGATTGAGCGGCAGCCAGCCCTGCAGCCGCTGCAGCGCATACACCGCCAGCGCGCCCGCCAGATTGAATGCGAGGACGGCCATCGCGTATTGCCGGGCATTCATGCCCGCCTGCGGCGAGACGCCGGCGGCACGGTACAGCAGGCGCTCCCCCAGCCCGCCGCGGCCGGCGCCGCTGGAATGCTGCAGGCACCAGGCCAGATAGCGGCCCAGCGGCACGGCGATGGCGGCCAGCAGCGCCAGGTAGCCGGCAAGCAATGCGAGATAACGGGCGTCCATCAGAACCACTCCGGCCGGCACAACGCAACCAGCAGATAGCCCGCCAGCAGGCCCGCAATGAGGGCGGCAGACAGATACAGCGCAGTCATGATCCTTCTCCCCGGGTCAGGGCCGCGCAGCCCAGGATCGACGCCCATACCGAACCGGCCAGCAGGCCGGTCAGCCCCGCATACAGCAAATCCATGATGCAAGCCTCCGCAGCAAGGCGGTCCGTAACCTGGACCGACGAGGGCGAAGATTACGGAGCCCGGCGTAAAAACGGTGTAAAGCTTGGGGGAGCGAGCCGCGATGCACGTTTAAGGTGCATTTGTGCTGGGAAGGAAAGAATCGGCCGTCTCGCCGTTTTCCGCATTTGGAAGTACGATGCAGGCCACCCGAGGGGCCAAGTGGCCGTTTTGCACCATGTCGGTGCGTAACATAAGTAAATGAATGCGCCGAATTAGGGCATTCCCCTAGTGTGACAATCCCGTAACTGGTGCAGAATGCTTTCCATGCAGGTGAGGAGACAAATGCCCTTCAGGGCATAACCGGCGGCACCGGTATAAAAAAAGCAGTATCCAAGAAAAGCAAGAAAGCACAACGGCTGGCACATCGTGCCAGCCGTTGTCGTATCGGCGTCCGGGCAGCCTCCGGCGCCGGCAACGCACGTGACCCGATGGCGCCAACCCGCAATTCTCCCGCGTCCCAGGCCTGCTATTGGCGCCGCAACGTCCGGCTCATCCTGGCGCTGCTGGCGGTCTGGCTGCTGCTCGCCGTGGCGCCGGCCCTGCTTACCGCCCACATGGGTTTCACCTTCATAGGCTGGCCATTCTCTTTCTGGCTTGCGGCCTACGGCGCACCGCTGTCGTTCCTGGTCATCGTGGTCCTGTACGCCTGGTTCATGAACCGCCGTGACGCGCGCGCCGCCAGGCCGCAGGACGAGGAGCGGCCCTAGTGCCTTTCTCGGCGCCCTCCCAGCACGAATTCGGCCGGCGGCTGCGCCGCATCTATGTGCTGTACACCGGCGGCGTGGTGCTGCTGGTGGTGCTCCTGGCCCTGGCAGAACTGGCGGGCATGGCGCGCAACTGGATCGGCTATGCCTTCCTCATGGTCACCGTGAGCCTTTACGCCGGCATAGGCATCGTGTGCCGCACGTCCGACCAGTCGGAATACTACGTGGCCGGCCGGCGCGTGCCTGCGCTCTACAACGGGATGGCTACTGCCGCCGACTGGATGTCGGTGGCCTCGTTCATCGGGGTGGCCGGCACCCTGTACCTGTCCGGCTACGGCGGGCTGGCCTATGTCATGGGCTGGACCGGAGGCTACGTGCTGGTGGCACTGCTGCTGGCGCCCTACCTGCGCAAGTTCGGCCAATACACCATTCCCGACTTCCTCGGGGCGCGTTTCGGCGGGCACATGCCGCGGCTGGCCGGCGTGGCGTGCGCCGTGCTGTGCTCGTTCACCTACCTGGTGGCGCAGATCTACGGCGTGGGCATCATCACCACCAGGCTGACCGGCATCGCCTTCGAGCTCGGCATTTTCGTGGCGCTGGGCGGCATGCTGGTCTGTTCCTTCCTCGGGGGCATGCGCGCCGTGACCTGGACGCAGGTGGCCCAGTACATCATCCTGGTCATCGCCTATCTGGTGCCGGTCGTCTGGCTGTCGGTGAAGCACACCGGCACGCCGGTGCCGCAGCTGTCGGCCGGTTCGGTGCTGCAGCAGGTGAGCGAGAAGGAGGCCTACCTGCAGAACGATCCCGCCGAGCAGGAGGTGCGGCGCCTGTGGCATGAGCAGGCCCGCCAGATGGACGACCGCCTGCGGGACCTGCCGGCGTCATGGCAGCAGGAGCGCGAGCGCCTGCGCGCCCGCCTGGCTGCGCTCACCGCCGCCGACGCGCCCATGGTGGAGATCCGGTCGCTGGAGCGCGAGCTGGCCGCGTATCCGCGCGATCCCGAGGCGGCCAGGGTGGCCTGGTCGCAGGCGCGCGCCGCGTTCGAGGCCCGCGGCTCGCCGCCCGTGCCGCACGCCCAGCCGTTTCCCGCGCAGGATCCCGACGCGCGCCGCGACATGCAGGTCAATTTCCTGGCGCTGATGCTGTGCCTGATGCTGGGCACGGCGGGCATGCCGCACATCCTGATGCGTTCCTACACCACGCCGTCGGTGGCCGATGCGCGGCGCTCGGTGGGCTGGACGCTGCTGTTCATCCTGCTGCTGTACTTCACCGCCCCGGCGCTGGCGCTGCTGGTCAAGTACGAGGTCTACGCCCAGGTGGTGGGCAGCAGCTTCTTCAACCTGCCCGGCTGGGTGCACGCCTGGAGCGCCGTCGATCCCAACCTGCTGGACGTGGCCGACATCAATCGCGACGGCATCGTGCAGCTCGGCGAGATCAGCCTGGGCGCCGACGTGGTGGTGCTGGCCATGCCGGAGATCGGCGGCCTGCCGTACGTGCTCTCCGGCCTGGTTGCGGCAGGCGCGCTGGCCGCGGCGCTTTCCACCGCCGACGGTCTGCTGCTCACGCTGTCGAACTCGCTGTCGCACGATATGTGGTATCGCGTCATGTCGCCGCGCATGCATACAGCGCGCCGCGTGCTGGTGTCCAAGGTCCTGCTGCTGCTGGTGGCCTTTGCCGCGGCCTGGGTGGCGGCGCGCAAGCCGGGCGACATCCTGTTCATGGTGTCCGCCGCCTTCTCCTTCGCCGCATCGTCGTTCTTCCCGGTGCTGGTGATGGGCATGTTCTGGCGTCGCGCCAACAAATGGGGAGCCACGTGCGGCATGTTCGCCGGCCTGCTCGCCACGTTTGCGTACATGGCCCACATGCACCCTTCGTTGCGCGAATGGGTGTTCGGCATCGCGCGGACCGAGCCGGTGCACCTGTGGTGGGGCGTGCAGCCCATTGCGGCGGGGGTGTTCGGCGCCCCGGTTGCTTTTGCGGTGATCGTGCTGGTGTCGCTGCTCACGCCCGCGCCCGACCGCGCCACGCTGGCGCTGGTGGACTACCTGCGCCGGCCCGGCGGGCAGCCGGGCGACCGCGGCGTCTGACTCTGCAGCGGTCTTCTCAGTGCCCGGTAGATCGGGAGTAGAGATTCATCACCAGCACGCCCGCCACGATGAGGGCGATGCCGATGACGGCAGGCAGGTCGAGCGTCTGCTTGAAGAACACCAGGCCCACCAGCGAGATCGCGACGATGCCCACCCCCGACCAGACCGCATAGGCGATGCCGATGGGCAGCTCGCGCAGCGTGAGCGACAGGAAGTAGAACGATACGACGTAGCCCGCCACCGTGGCGGCCGTGGGCCAGAGCCGCGTGAAGCCCGCAGAGCTCTTGAGCATGCTGGTGGCCACGATCTCCGCGCCGATGGCCAGCGCCAGGTATAGCCACTTCATCGCGGCGTTTCCTCGGGCAGGCGCAGCAGCACCAGCAGCGCGCCGGCCCCGCCCTCGCGCTCGGGCGCCTCGCTGAAGGCAATCACCGCGGCTTTCTGCACCAGCCAGCTGCGGGTCCGGTCTTTCAGCACAGGCTCCATGCCCTGCGAGCCGTAGCCTTTGCCGTGCACGATGCGCAGGCAGCGTATGCCGTGTTCCAGGCATTCGTCCACGAACGACAGCACCGCGTGGCGCGCCTGCTCCACGCGCAGGCCGTGCAGGTCGAGTTCGGCGCCGGCGCGCCACTGGCCGCGCCGGAGCCTGCGCGCCGTATCGGGTGCGGCATCGGCGCGCACATAGGCGGTGCCTCCTTCGGACAGCAGGTGGGTCACGCTGCCATCGGAGACGCCGGCGTCTATGCGCGCGGGCGTTTCGCCCAGGGCTGCAGCCCGGCGCACCGCGAGCGCGGGCGTGACGGCGGCGCCGGCGGCGGCAGGACGATGCTCGACGGTATCGCGTGCCGGAATCGGCGTGACGGCCTGCATGGCGCGCCGGAAGGCGGCCAGGTCGTCGTCGGCGGACGGCTGCGCCGCGTCCGCGGCGCAGCGTCGGGCTGCCTCCCGCTCAGCCTGCTGCCGCGCCTGCGCTGCCTCCTGGTGCAGCCGCTTCAGGTCGGCCAGGCGGCCTTTACTGTTCGCCATTCTCCAGCCACCGCTGCGCATCCAGCGCGGCCATGCAGCCGGTGCCGGCGCTGGTGATCGCCTGGCGGTAGACGTGGTCCTGCACGTCGCCCGCGGCGAACACGCCCGGCACCGAGGTCATGGTGGCCATGCCCGACAGGCCGCTGCGCGTGATGATGTAGCCGTCTTTCATGTCGAGCTGGCCGGCGAAGATCTCGGTGTTGGGCTGGTGGCCGATGGCGATGAAGCAGCCCGCCACGTCGAGGTCTTCGGTGGCGTCGGTCTTGGTGTGGCGGATGCGCGCCCCGGTGACGCCGCCGTCGTCGCCCAGCACTTCCTCGAGCGTGCAGAACAGCTTGAGCGCCATGTTGCCGTTGGCGACCTTGTCCATGAGCTTGTCCACCAGGATGGGCTCGGCGCGGAACTTGTCGCGGCGGTGGATCAGGGTGACCTTGCGGCAGATGTTCGAGAGGTACAGCGCTTCCTCGACGGCGGTGTTGCCGCCGCCCACCACGACCACGTCCTTGTTCTTGTAGAAGAAGCCGTCGCAGGTGGCGCAGCCCGACACCCCGCGGCCCATGAAGGCCTGCTCGCTGGGCAGGCCCAGGTACTTGGCCGATGCGCCGGTGGCGATGATGAGGGCGTCGCAGGTGTACACCTTGCCGGTGTCGCCCGTGAGCGTGAAGGGACGACGGGAAAGGTCGACCTTGGCGATGTGGTCGAATACCATCTCGGTGTTGAAGCGCTCGGCGTGCTGCTGGAAGCGCTGCATCAGGTCGGGGCCCTGCACGCCGTGCACGTCGGCAGGCCAGTTGTCGACTTCGGTGGTGGTCATGAGCTGGCCGCCTTGGGCCAGCCCGGTGATGAGCAAGGGGCTGAGATTGGCGCGGGCCGCATAGACGGCTGCGGTGTAGCCTGCCGGGCCGGACCCCAATATCAGGACTTTCGCGTGTTTGGGCGTGGACATGGATGGATATCTTCAGGGTAATGCCCAATTATAATGAGCCCCATGCCGCGTATTACCACCGCCACGCCGCGCGCCTCGCGCAACACCCGCAACGGTCCGTCCCCCCTGCAGACGCGGATTTCCGCGCTGCTGCGCGAGGCGCGATGGATCCTGTTCGCCGCCCTGGCCGCCTGGCTTGCCCTGGTGCTGGCCACCTGGGATCCCGCGGATCCGGGGTGGTCACACTCGGTAGCATCCGGCGTCATCCACAACCGCGGCGGCACGCTGGGCGCCTACCTGGCCGACATCCTGCTGTACCTGTTCGGTTTCTCCGCCTGGTGGTGGGTGGTGCTGCTGCTGCATCGCGTGCGCGCCGGCTACCGGCGCCTGGCCACCCACCTGCGCACGCCGTCCAGGGAGCCCGAAGTCCTGCCTCGCGTGCACTGGGAGCAGGGCGTGGGCTTTTTCCTGCTGCTGCTGGGCTCGCTGGGCATCGAGGCGCTGCGCCTGTATTCCTGGGGCATGCACCTGCCCGGGGGCGCCGACGGCGGCAGCGGCGCGGGCGGCGTGATAGGCCAGATGCTGGCCGACGCGCTGGCCCGCGGGGTGGGTTTCACGGGCGGCACGCTGGTGCTGCTGGTGCTGCTGGCCATCGGCCTGAGCCTCTTCTTCTCGTTCTCCTGGCTGCAGGTGGCCGAGCGCGTCGGCAGCTGGCTCGAGAACCTGGTGCGGCGCGTGCGGGATTCCTACACCGCCCGCCAGGATCGCCGCGTCGGCGAGGTGGCCAAGGCGGCCCGCACCGAGCAGGTGGTGGCCAAGCAGGAAAAACTGGTGCACGAGCAACCCGTGCGCATCGAACCGGCCATCACGGTGGTGCCGCGTTCCGACCGGGCCGAAAAGGAAAAGCAGCAGACCCTGTTCGCCCCGCCCGCCGGCGAGAGCGACCTGCCTGCGCTCAGCCTGCTCGACGCCCCGCAGTTCAACCAGGAAACCGTGTCGGCCGAAACCATCGAATTCACGTCGCGCCTGATCGAGAAGAAACTCGCAGACTTCGGCGTGGCCGTCACCGTGGTGGCGGCCCAGGCCGGCCCCGTGATCACCCGCTACGAGATCGAGCCGGCCACCGGGGTCAAGGGCAGCCAGATCGTCAATCTCGCCAAGGACCTCGCCCGCGCCCTCAGTCTCGTCAGCATCCGGGTGGTCGAGACCATCCCGGGCAAGAACCTCATGGGTCTGGAGCTGCCCAATCCCAAGCGCCAGATGGTCAAGCTCTCCGAGATCCTCGGCTCGCAGACCTACCACGCCAGCCCCTCGGTGCTCACCATGGCGCTGGGCAAGGACATCGCGGGCAACCCGGTGGTGGCCGACCTGGCCAAGATGCCGCACCTGCTGGTCGCGGGCACCACGGGCTCGGGCAAGTCGGTGGGGATCAACGCCATGATCCTCTCGCTGCTGTACAAGGCCGACGCCTCCCACACCCGCCTGATCCTGATCGACCCCAAGATGCTCGAGATGAGCGTCTACGAGGGCATTCCGCACCTGCTGGCGCCGGTGGTCACCGACATGCGCCATGCCGCCAACGCGCTGAACTGGTGCGTGGGCGAGATGGAGAAGCGCTATCGCCTCATGAGCAAGCTGGGCGTGCGCAACCTGGCCGGCTACAACAGCAAGATCCGTGACGCCATCAAGCGCGAGGAGCCGATCCCGAATCCCTTCTCGCTCACCCCCGACCAGCCCGAGCCGCTCACCACGCTGCCCATGATCGTGGTGGTGATCGACGAGCTGGCCGACCTGATGATGGTGGTGGGCAAGAAGATCGAGGAACTGATCGCGCGTCTCGCGCAGAAGGCGCGGGCGGCCGGCATCCACCTGATCCTCGCCACGCAGCGCCCCAGCGTCGACGTCATCACCGGCCTGATCAAGGCCAACATTCCCACCCGCATCGCCTTCCAGGTGTCGTCCAAGATCGATTCGCGCACCATCCTCGACCAGATGGGGGCGGAAACCCTGCTGGGCCAGGGGGACATGCTCTACATGCCGTCGGGTTCGGGGCTGCCGGTGCGCGTGCACGGCGCCTTCGTGCACGACGACGAAGTGCACCGGGTGGTCGAGGCCCTCAAGGCCCAGGGCGCGCCCAACTATATCGATGGCCTGCTCGAAGGCGGCGCCGAGGGCGAGACGGGCGACGGCCTGAGTTCGGTCACGGGCATGGGCGATGCCGAGTCGGACCCCATGTACGACCAGGCCTGCGAAGTCGTGCTCAAGCACCGCCGCGCCTCGATCTCGCTGGTGCAGCGCCACCTGCGCATCGGTTACAACCGTGCCGCGCGGTTACTCGAGCAGATGGAGCAGGCTGGTATGGTGTCGGCGATGCAATCCAACGGCAACCGGGAGATCCTGGTGCCGGCCCGGGAGGAAGCCTGATGCGCCATACCCTTCGTCGATGCGCCGCCGCGGCGGTGCTCGGCCTGTGTCCGCTCGCCGCGCTGGCTGCCAGCGCCCAGGAGCAGCTCAAGACCTTCGTGTCCACCGTGCAGGCGGCCAAGGGCAGCTTCACCCAGTCCACCGTGAGCCCGCAAGGGCGCGCCCAGCAGGCGCAGCGCGGCCAGTTCGCCTTCCAGCGGCCCGGCAGGTTCAAATGGGCCGTGCAGCAGCCCTACGAGCAGCTGGTCGTGTCCGACGGCAAGCAGCTGTATCAGTACGACCCGGATCTCGCGCAGGTCACGGTGCGCCAGGTCGACCAGGCCATCGGCACCTCGCCGGCGGCCATCCTGTTCGGGTCCGGAGACCTCGAACACGCCTTCAACGTCGAGGCGCTGCCCGCGCGCGACGGCCTCGACTGGCTGCGCGCCAAGCCGCGCAACGCCGATGCCGGCTTTTCGCGCGTGGACATCGGCATGAAGAACGACCAGCCGGTGCGCGTGGAACTGCTCGACGCCTTCGGCCAGACCACGCGCGTCGAGCTTACGGGCATCCAGCCCAATGCCGCCGTGCCGGCGTCAGAGTTCCAGTTCAACGCGCCGCCAGGGGTGGACGTCGTGAAGATGTAGGCGGTGCGAAAAGGCCGGCGTTGCCAATGAGGCCGGCACAGGCATGGCGCCTCACTTCTGGCTGGCTTGCAGCAGCCTGGGCATGCGTTCCCCTTCTTCCGCGTAGGTGCGCCTGGCATATTCCGCGTACGCCGACGGATCCAGGTAGTTCAGCTCTATGGCGTTCTGCGCCGCGACTTGCCGGAACTCCGGGTTCTTCATGACAGCCTCGAACATGGCGGCGATCCTGTTGACGCGATCTTTCGGCATGCCGGCTGGCCCGACCAACCCAAAAGGCGCTTTCGCGACCACCGGATAACCCTGTTCCTTCAGGGTGGGCCAGTCCGGATGCGAAGCGCTGCGCTCATCGGCGATGGATGCCAATACGCGCAGCTGTCCGGTCGCGAGGTACTGGTCCAGCGTGGAAGAGCCCGTGCCCGCCACGATGTCCACTTGTTTTCCCAGCAAGGCGGACACGATCTCGGAAGCACTCTTGTAGGGTACGTGGGTCCACTCGATGCCTGCCAGCGTTCCCAGCTTTTCCATGGACAGATGGGGCGTGCTGAACGCGCCTGGCGTGCCGTAGCGGTACTTCCCGGGATGCTTCCCGGCATCCTCCAAGAACTCTCCCATGGTCTTCCAGCTGGAATCCGCCCGGACCGCGATCATGTAGCTATAGTCCACCAGCGCGCTGATGTAGGTGAGATCGCGCAGCGGGTCGAACGAGGTCTGCTGGATGTACGGCTGGCGGAAAATGCCGACGGGCACGATGGCCAGGTGGTAGCCATCCGGCTTGGCGTTCTTCATTTCCACGGCGCCCAGCGTGCCGTTGGCGCCAGGCTTGTTTTCCACGACCAGCGGTACGCCGAGTTCCTTCTCCATCAGGCGTCCCGCAGCGCGCACGATGAGGTCGGACGGCCCGCCGGGCGCGTAGGGCACCAGTATGCGGATCGGGCGGTCCGGGTAGCGTTCCGCCTGCGCGGCGGGCGAGGCGGCGATTGCTGCCGCGATGACCAATGCAGCCGAGGCGGCGCGCAGCCATGGCGTCGAGGGCGACTGTTGCATGGAAACCTCCTGGAAGGCTATTTGGCCTGGATCTTCAGGCTGGTGATGATCTGGCCGAAGCGCTCGACTTCAGCGCGGGAGAACTCGGCCAAGTCCGCGGGGGTGGTGTAGGTGGGTTCCGCGCCCTGAGAGGCCATGCTCTGGCGCACATCGCTGCGCGCGATCACTTCCCGTGCGGCCTCGTTCAACCGGGTGATCGTGGCGGGCGGTGTGCCCGCGCGCGCGAAGAGCGCGTACCACTGGGCGAACACCACGTCCTTGAAGCCCTGTTCGGCGAAGGTGGGCACTCCCGGCAGGGACGACACCCTTGCAGGGTTGGCGACGGCAATGATCTTCAGCTTTCCGGTTGCCACGTGCGGGGCGGCGGATGCGACGCCCACGAAACTCATCGATACCTGGCCGCCCATCGTATCGGTGACCGCCGGCGCGTCCCCTTTGTATGGGATGTGTGTCATGTTGAGGCGGGCGGCTGCATTGAGGCTTTCCCCGGCGAGGTGGCCGGTGCCGCCCAGGCCGCTGCTGCCGAAGCTCAGTTTGCCGGGGTGCGCGCGGGCATAGGAGATCAGCTCCTGCATGTTGCCTATCCCCAGGCTGGCGTTGACCGCGAGCACGATCGGGACCGAGCCCACCATGCTGATGGGCGCGAAGTCCTTTACCGGGTCGTAGGGAGCGTCGGGATACAGCGTGGGATTGGTGCCGTGCGTGGCGCTGTTTCCCATCAGGGCCGTATAGCCGTCCGGCGCGGATTTCGCCACATATCCGGCGCCCACGATTCCGTTGGCGCCCGCCCGGTTCTCCACCACCACGGTGCCGCGCAGGGCGTCGCCCATATGGCGGGCCATCAGCCGGGTGAGGAAGTCATTCGTGCCGCCTGCCGAATAGGGCGATACGAACTGGACGGGCCGTTCAGGGAATTCCGCGGCCCAGGCCGCTGCGCTGCTCAGGCTGGCCATTACGCCCGCGGCGAGCAGCCTTCTGCGATATCGATCGCATCGATCCATGGTTGTCTCCTCATGTCGCCATGTTTGGCGGTTCTTATGAGAGGTATGGCCGCCTTGCCGCCGGCCGTGCCATGCCGGCACCATGAAAAGTCTACGGATGAATCCGCATGAAGGGATGCAATGCCCTGCAGTTTGAAGTCCGCATATTGGACTTGATGGCGGATGTCCGGCTGGGCGCTATAGATTCAATGCTTCGACCGAATCGGGATTCTCGCGGAGGCATTCATGCAGCTCCGCCTCGATGGCCGCCACCGCTTCGTCGAGGTAGCGTACCGACGCGTCCATGCGCTCTCCTGCGAGCCGGGATGCCAGCGTGCAGATGCAGATGGCCGCGGCGGCCTTCTGGTCGGGATAGCGGACAACCTTGCCGATCGAGAGCACCGCGGGCATATCCATGACCTTGTTGATGGAGTGGCCGCGCCGGCGGGTTCCCAGGATGCTCTGGCGCAGTGCCGTCTCGCAATAGCGGGGATTCTTGCGCAGCGTGCGTTCCGCATTGGCCTGGCATATGCGCCGGACTTCCTCGTCGGGAAGCGTTGCGAGCAGCGCGATGCCGCCCGCGCCGACGTTGAGGGGACGGTGGGCCCCCACATTGAGAATCAGCGCCTTGATGGGGAAGGCGCCTTCTGCCCGGGCCACGCACACTGCGTCGAATCCGGAACGTACCGTCATGAAGACGGTGTCGCCAGTGCGGTCCGCCAGCGTCTGCAGGTGGGGCTTGCAGATATCGCGCAGCGCGATCTTCGGCGTTGCGGCCAGGCCCATCTCGTAGATGAGCGAGCCGAGGTAGTAGCGTTTGCTGCGCTCGTCCTGCCGGATGAATTTCTCCGCGATCAACCCCTGCAGGATGCGATGCGCGGTGGGGCGTTCCATGCCCGTGCGTCGGTACAGGTCCACCAGCCGCATGCCCTGGCGATTGTGCGAGGTGATGAGGCGCAGCAGCGATGCGGCGCGCTGCAAAGTCTGAGTACCCGTAGAAGGCGCGACACGGTTTGAGGGGGAGGCGTGGCTCATGATCGAAACCCTGCACGGTTGATGGCAATGCGCGGCAGGCCTGCCTGCGCCGCCACGACGATCATAGGAAATTTGCGCGCCGTCGGGACATAAGTATCTCGAAATGTGGACTTCTGCGTGGACTCCGCTAGCGCTGGGGCGCAGGGGCTTGGCATAGTATGAAAAAAACGAATTCCATCCCCGAGACATGCAAGATTCGCCTCTCCTGATCCATGCCGATGACGGCGTGCGGGTTCTGACCCTGAACCGGCCGCAACGCCGCAATGCGCTGAGCCTCGAGCTCTACGATCGGCTCCTCGATGCGCTGCAGCAGGCCGCCAATGATCCCGACGTGGGAGCCGTCGTCCTCACCGGCGCGGGAGGCGCTTTCTGCGCAGGCGGCGATGTGAGCAGGATGGCAACGGGCGAAGTGCCGCGCTTCGAGCAGAAAGTGGCCAGCCTGCGTCGGCGCTCGCGCATCTGCGAGCTGCTGCATGCCATGCCGCAGCCCACCGTGGCGATGCTGCGTGGGCCGGCCGTCGGGGCGGGGCTGTCACTGGCGCTGGCCTGCGACCTGCGTATCGGCGATACCAGCACGCGCCTGCGTACGGGCTTCCTGCAAGTCGGCCTGCCGGGCGATTTCGGCGGCCACTATTTTCTGCCACGGCTGGTGGGGATGGCCAAGGCGCGCGAACTGTATCTGGCTTCGCCGATGCTGGACGCCGCATCTGCGCTCGAGCTGGGCCTGCTGAACCAGGTCTGCCAGCCCGAGGCACTCGAGCCTTGCGTGATGGAGCTGGCCCGGCGCTGGGCGCAGGGTCCCCGCACCGCATTGGCGTACATGAAGCAGAACCTGAACCAGGGCCTCGATGCTTCGCTGGCCGAGGTGCTGGACGGCGAGGCATGGCGTCATGTGCGCTGCACCGAAACGGAAGACCACAAGGAGGCCGCCAGGGCTTTCGTGGAGAAACGCGCTGCGCAGTTTCGCAGGAGCGCCCAGACGAGGGAGGGGTGAGATGGAAAAGCTGTGCCGGGACCGGGTGGTGATCGTGACGGGAGCGGCGCGCGGCATAGGCCGCGAGTATGCCCTGCAGCTTGCCGCCCATGGTGCGACGGTCGTGGTCAACGACGTCGGCACTTCGCGTGATGGCCAGGGGCGTGACCACTCGGCAGCGCAGGCGGTGGTGGAGGAGATCCGCGCCGCCGGCGGCATCGCCGAGGCCGACTCCACCGATGTGGGCGATTGGCAGCAGGCCGGCCGGATGATCGAGGGCGTTCTGGCGCGCCACGGCAGGCTGGACGTACTGGTCAACAATGCAGGCATCCTGCGGGACCGCATGCTGGTCAACATGGAAGAGGCCGAGTGGGACGAGGTGATCCGGGTGCACCTGAAGGGAACTTTTGCGCCGATGCACTATGCGGCTGCCCACTGGAAACGCCTGCACAAGCAGGAAGGCAGGCCGGTAGGCGCGAGGATCATCAATACGACCTCGTCCTCCGGACTGTTCGGCAATATCGGGCAGAGCAACTACGGCGCAGCCAAGGCCGGCATTGCCGCCCTGACCATCATCGCGGCGCGCGAGCTGGCGCGGCACGGCATCACGGTCAATGCCATCAGTCCGCACGCCCAGACCCGGATGACGGAAGGCCTGCGCGAGCGCAGCGAGGCCGAGATCGAGGCCAGGCATCCACGCTGGATAGCGCCGGTGGTGGTCTGGCTGGCAAGCGAACGCAGCGGCGGCGTTACCGGCCGGGTATTCGAGGCGGGCGGCGGGTTCCTGGCCGCCCTCGAAGGCTGGCATCGAGGCCCGGAAGCACAGCCCGTCGACGACGCCGGCCGCATCGGCGAAGTCCTGGAGGACCTGGCACGCCGGGCGCGCCGCAACGCCGACATGAAGGGTCAGGACCTGGACTGACGCCATGATAGACAAACGCGCAGCTGATCTGGCCACGGCGGTCCGGGGAATACAGGACGGGGCGGTATTGCTGGTAGGGGGCTTCGGCTCTTCCGGCAGGCCCGCACGCCTCATGGAAGCGATCCTCGACCTGGGGGTGCGCGAGCTCACCATCGTTGCCAACAACGCCACCACGGGTGATGACGTCATTGCGGAATTGATGCGGGCGAACCGGATCCGCAAGGTGGTGTGTTCGTTTCCCCGCGGGTTGTCGGGTCCGACGATCTTCGATGAGCTGTACCGGGCCGGCCGCATCGAACTGGAGCTCGTGCCTCAGGGCACGCTGGCCGAACGCCTGCGGGCGGCGGCGGCCGGCATAGGCGGGTTCTACACCCGTACGGCAGCCGGAACCGAACTCGCGCGCGGCAAGGAGACCCGGATGATCGGCGGCCAGCCCTACGTGCTGGAGCAGCCATTGCACGGAGACGTGGCGCTGATCAAGGCCTTGCGCGGCGATCGATGGGGCAACTTGGTGTACCACCGCGGCGCCCGCATCAACAATCCCGTGATGGCTGGCGCTGCGAGGCTCACCGTGGCGCAGGTGAGCGAGGTGGTGGAGCTCGGATCGCTCGATCCGGAGTGCATCGTGACCCCCGGGGTTTTCGTCGACAGGATGGTGGAGGTCGCTCCATGATGAAAGGTCTGAGCCGTGATCAGATTGCGCGCATGGCCGTACAGGACATTCCCGAGGGAAGCTGCGTCAACCTGGGGATTGGCCTGCCGACCTTGATGGCCGATTACGTTCTTCCGGATCGGGAGATCCTGTTCCAGAGCGAACAGGGCTTGCTGGGGCTGGGGCCCAAGGCACCGCCCGGAGAAGAGGACGAAGACGTGCTCAATGCCGGGAAGCAGTTCGTCACGTTGTTGAAGGGCGCCTCGGTCTTCAGCCATAGCGACTCCTTCATGATGATCAGGGGCGGCCACATCGACATCGCCTGTCTGGGCGCCTTCCAGGTGGCTGCCAATGGCGATCTGGCGAACTGGTCGACGGGTTCCTCCGATTACGCGCCTGGGGTGGGCGGGGCCATGGACCTGGCGGCTGGGGCGCGCAGCGTCTGGGTATTGATGGAGCACTGCCAGAAGGATGGAGCCCCCCGCCTGCTGGAGCGCTGTACCTATCCGCTGACGGCGCCCGGCTGCGTGCAGCGCGTATATACCAATCTGGCCGTATTGGCTGTAACGCCCGCCGGCTTCGTGGTTGAGCGCATGGTCGAGGGCATGGCGCTGCAGGACCTGCAGCGGCTCACGGGCGCCACACTGCGCCTGAGCCCGGATTGCAGACCCTATTGCGTGGAAACGCCCGCGGCCGACGAAGCCGCGCCGGATCGTCGCTGACTTGGAAGGATTCAATAATCGTGGAAACCGCCATTACGCGCCTTTTCGGCATACGCCATCCTATCGTCCAGGGGGGGATGCAGTGGGTGGCAAGGGCCGAACTGGCCGCTGCCGTGTCAAATGCCGGAGGGTTGGGAATCCTGACGGCGCTCACGCAACCAACCCCCGAGGCCCTGGCCCGCGAAATCGAGCGTACGCGTGAGCTCACGGATCAACCCTTCGGGGTCAACCTGACCTTTCTGCCGACCCTGAAGCCGGTGCCCTACGAGGCCTACCGCGATGCCATCGTCGATTCCGGCGTCAAGATCGTGGAGACGGCCGGCAACAATCCGGCGGCGCACATGCCTGTTTTCCGCGCAGCCGGCATCAGGGTCATACACAAATGCACGACGGCGCGGCACGCGCTGAAGGCGCAGGCCATCGGCGTCGACGTGGTCAGCATCGACGGGTTCGAATGCGCCGGCCACGTCGGCGAAGACGATATCCCCGGATTGATCCTGATTCCTGCAACCGTGGCGAAGCTGCGCATTCCCGTCATCGCCTCGGGCGGTTTCGGCAGCGCAGCCGGCCTGGTGGCCGCCCTGGCGCTGGGCGCCGAAGGCATAAACATGGGAACACGCTTCATGTGCACGGTCGAGTCGCCGGTCCACATGAACATCAAGCAGGCCATCGTGGCGAACACCGAGTTCGATACCTGCCTGATCCTGCGCAGCCTGCGCAATACCAGCCGGGTGGCGCGCACGCCCCTGTCGGAAAGCGTCATTGCCATGGAGCGCGGGGGCGCCACCATCGAGGAAATCGGTCCCAGGGTCGCCGGGGTCAAGGGCCGCCGCGCCTATGAGGAGGGCGACGTGGATGGCGGCATCTGGACGGTGGGTATGGTGCAGGCGCTGATCCACGACATCCCCACTTGCGCGGAGCTGGTCGCGCGCATCATGTCGGGGGCCGAGAGCCTGATAACGGGGCGGCTGGCGCAACTGGCCCGCGCCCCGGGATTGGCAGCCTGAATTCATCGGCAGCATCCCATTTGAGGAGGTGGAAATGCTCGAGCTGGAGACACTGGAAGAACTGCGCAGCTATGTAGGGAAGAAGCTGGGGACGAGCGACTGGATCACCATCGACCAGCAGAAGATCGATGCATTCGCCGCGATAACCGGCGACGAGAACTGGATACATGTGGACGTTGCGCGGGCAGCCCGGGAACTGCCGGATGGCAGGACCATCGCACACGGCATGCTGACGCTGTCCCTGGTCACGTATCTGGGCGCCCAGATATGCCGCATACGCCGGCGCGAGAAGGGCATCAACTATGGGTCCAACAAAGTGCGCTTCACCGCGCCGGTCCAGGCCGGCCGCCGCATCCGGCTGCATCGCACGCTCGACAAGTTCGAGCCGGTCGAGGGCGGCGCCCGGCTCACCTTCGGCAACACCATGGAAATAGAGGGTTCCGAGAAGCCGGCGCTCGTCGCGCAGACCGTTTCCATGGTGTATGTGCCCAGGGGAAGCCGGTGAGAGGGCCCATGGAAGGCGGCGCTTCGCCCTATGCAGTCTATGTGGAACACCTGCGGCGCGGCGAGCTCGCTTATCAATACAGCGAAGCGGCCGGCAAGGCGGTGTTCTATCCGCGCGTGCTTTGTCCGGACACGGGCGCTGCCTTGACGTGGCGCGTCAGCAAGGGCCTGGGAACCGTGCACAGCACGACGGTCGTGTATCCGCGCCAGGGCGAGCCCTACAACGTCGCGCTCATCGACTGCGACGAAGGTTTCCGCCTCATGAGCCGTGTCGAGGGCGTGCCCGCGGAACAGGTTGCGATCGGGATGCGCGTGTGTTTCGCGGCGCAACCGCCGCAGGGCGACGAAGACCCTTATCCTGTGTTCCGTCCCGTGGAGGCTTCATGATGCAGCCTATCGAGCGTGGCCGCGCCGCCATTGTGGGCGTGGCAGAGTCCGACCTGGGAGAGGTCGGGCCAGGTTTCTCGCCCCTGGACCTGATGGCCCAGGGCGTGCAGCGCGCACTGGCGGATTGCGGCCTGAACCTGCGCGACGTCGACGGCCTGTTCTGCGCCACCTCGCAATCGCGCCTCTCCGCCCTGGCGCTTGCGGAATATCTGCGGCTGCCGGATGCCTATCTGGATTCCACCATCGTCGGCGGCTCCTCCTTCATGCTGCACCTGGCCAAGGCGCACCATGCCATCTCCACGGGCCTGTGCCGCGTGGCGGTGATCGCCTATGGCAGCACCCAGCGCTCCCTGGGGCGCAGGAATACCAGCGTGCCGGAGCGCAACCCGTACGAGTCGCCGTTCAAGCCGTTCCTCCCTCCCACTGCGTATGCGCTGGCCGCCGCCCGCCATATGCATGAATTCGGCACCACGCGGCGTCAACTTGCCGAAGTCGCCGTGGCGGCACGGCAATGGGCCCTGCTGAATCCGGCGGCGTGGGAAAAGCAGCCGCTCTCGATCGATGAAGTGTTGGCCTCCCGCATGGTGAGCCATCCTTTGACGATACGTGATTGCTGCCTGGTCACGGACGGCGGCGGCGCGATCGTGATGACTACGCGGGAGCGCGCGGCTGACCTCCCCAGGCAGCCCGTCTTCGTGCTGGGGGCGGGGCATCATACGACGCATGCTTCCATTTCCAGCATGCCGGACCTGGTTCGTACCGGCGCGGAGCATTCGGGCAGGCAGGCCTATGCCATGGCGGGCATCGGGGCAAAGGATGTGGACGTGCTGGCGCTCTACGATGCATTCACCATCAATACGATCCTGTTCCTCGAAGACCTGGGTTTCTGCCGCAAGGGCGAGGGCGGGGCATTCGTCGAAGGCGGCCGCATTGCGCCAGGCGGGGAACTGCCGGTGAATACCAATGGCGGCGGGCTGTCGTATTGCCACCCCGGCATGTATGGCCTTTTCCTGCTCATCGAAGCCGTCCGGCAGCTGCGTGGGGAATGTGGCCCCAGACAAGTGCGCGATGCGCGCATTGCCCTGGCGCATGGGAATGGCGGTGTACTGTCATCGCAGAGTACGGTACTGATGGGTACGTCGGAAACGCTGTAGCGGCCCCTCGGAAAGGCTGGCAAGGCGTTCAGTCGTCCAGCCTGCAACAACGCTGAAGCTTGCCATGCCTTTTTCTCGAACCATGACGTCTCCGGATTCCGGACCTGCCTGCAACGAGGCCGCCCGGCCGTACGCGAACGAGTCCAGGCGCCTGTCCGGGCGCAGCGCCCCGCAGCGGCCTGCCGGGGCGTCGCGATGAGCCGGCTGCAGCAAGGGGCGCGGGCCATGCACCCGGAGATGGCGCGGCTGGACGCGCTGGTGGGTTGGCGCGATATCGCCGGCCCGCTGGGGCCGATACGCTGGCGCCACCTTGGGCAAGGCAGCCCGCTGGTGCTGCTGCACGGCGGCCACGGCAGCTGGCTGCACTGGTTGCGCAATATCGAAGCGTTGGCGCGGGACCATACCGTCTGGGTGCCCGACATGCCGGGCTATTTCGATTCGGCGGATGCGCCGTCGCCAAGGGGCCCGGACGATATCGAGCCGCTGCTCGCGGTGCTGCAATGCACGCTGGACCGTGCCGTGGGTGCGCAGACACCCGTGGACCTCGCGGGATTCTCGTTCGGCGGCCTGGTGGCCGCCCGCCTCGCGGCGCGCAGGCCGCACGTGCGCCGGCTGGCGCTGCTGGGTTCGGGCGGCCATGGCACGCCCCGGCCCCGGATGCTCGACATGCTTCCTTGGCGCAAGGCCGAATCCGATGCGCAGCGGCGCGACATGCTGCGGCACAACCTCAATGCCCTGATGCTGTGGCGGCACGAGCCCGACGAGCTGGCGCTGGCGATACACGAGGCCAGCTGCATGGCAACGCGCTTTCGCAGCCGCGCGGCATCGCTGGGCGGTGGGCTGCGCCAGGCGCTGCGCGACTACGGCGGCCCGGTGCTGCTGGTCTGGGGCGCCCGCGACGTGACCGCCGTGGCCGAGGCCGTGGCGCCATTCCTGGCCGCCGACGGGCCGCATCGGCAGTGGCGCATCGTGCCCGACGCGGGGCACTGGGTGCAGTACGAGGCCGCTGCCGAGGTGAACGGGCTGCTGGCGCGCTGGTTCGCGGGCCGGCCGCTGTCCTGATGCGCTCTGCGGCGCAGCCGCCCGATGCTAGGGCTTCCTGTAGGCCACGCAGTCCACTTCCACCTTGGCATCCACCACCAGGCGCGATTCCACGCAGGCGCGCGCCGGGGGGTGCTCGCCGAAATATTCGCGGAACACCTTGTTGAAGGCGGCGAAGTCGCGCGGGTCATCCAGCCATACGCCGCAGCGCACCACGTGCTCCGGTCCGTATCCGGCTTCGGCCAGGATGGCCAGGACGTTGCGTATGGCCACGTGCGATTGTGTGACGATGCCGCCCTCGACGATTTCGCCTTGCTCCATCGGGACCTGGCCCGACACGTAAAGCCAGCCGTCGGCCTGCACCGCCCGGGCAAAGGGCATGTGCTGGCCTCCCTGGCCGGTGCCGCCGGACACGCCGTAGCGCACGATGCCGTTGGCGTCGGGAGTCGGTTTGCTCATGGGAATGCTCCTGGATGGGGATGGAAAAGCGGGATCAGGCCGCGGCCGAGGCGAAGCCCGCGCGCAGGTCGCCGGTGCGGGGCAGCCAGCGGCCGGCGCGCTGTCCGGTGGGGGCTGCATCCGTGTAGGACAGCACGCCGTTGACCCATACCGCGTCGATGCCTCCGGACACCTGCACGGGATCCTGGAACGTGGCGCGGTCGGATACCGTGGCGGGGTCGAACAGTACCAGGTCGGCGTGGCAGCCGGCGCGGATCTCGCCGCGGCCGGCCAGGCCGAAACGGCGGGCCGACAGGCCGGTCATCTTGTGCACGGCCTGGTGCAGCGGGAACAGGCCCAGGTCGCGGCTGTAGTGGCCGAGCACCCGGGGGAACGCGCCCCACAGGCGGGGGTGGGGCAGGGGATCGTTGGGCAGGCCGTCCGAGCCTATCATGGTGAGGCGATGCGCCAGCATGCGGCGCACGTCGTCCTCATGCATGCCGTGGTAGACGGCGCCGGCCGGCTGCAGCCGCCGCGCCGCTTCCCGCAGCGGCACTCCCCATTCTGCGGCGATGTCGGCCAGCTTGCGGCCCGACATCCCGGGATGCGGCACAGACCAGGTGATGTCGATGTCGAATTCCCCCGTGACCTGCTTCAGGTCCAGGGTGGACGAGCTGGCAGAGTAGGGGTAGCAGTCGCAACCCACGGGCTGCATGCGGCCTGCCGTGTCCAGCAGCCCCAGTACTTCCCCGCTGCGGCCCCAGTTGCCGGCGCCTGCGCATTTCAGGTGCGACACCACCACCGGCACGCCGGCATGCCGGCCTATGTCGAACGCCTCCTGCATGGCCTCCAGGATCTCCGCGAACTCCGAACGCAGGTGGGTGGTGTACAGCGCGCCATGCGCGTCCAGTTCCTCGGCGAGCGCCTGCACCTCGGCCGTGGGAGCGGCGTTGGCCGATGCGTACGCCAGACCGGTGCTCAGGCCCAGGGCGCCGTGGGACAGCGCGTCGCGCAGCTCGGTGCGCATGGCCTCGATCTCGGCCGCGGTGGCGGGGCGGTCCAGCCGGTCCATGTGATTGCTGCGCAAGGCCGTATGCCCCACCAGGGCCGCCACGTTGACGGCAGGGCGGGCCGCGTCCACGGCCCGGGCGTAATCGGCAAAGGACGGGTAGACGAAATCGCCGGCGCCGCCCAGCAGGTTCATGGGATCGGGCGGCTCGCCCTTCAGGCGCACCGGCGCGGCGCTGATGCCGCAGTTGCCCACCACCACCGTGGTCACGCCCTGCGACAGCTTGGGCAGCATCTGCGGCGCGCGCACCACGTTGGTGTCGTCGTGCGTGTGCACGTCGATGAAGCCCGGAGCCAGGGCCCGCCCGCGCGCGTCCACCACCGTGCCGGCCTGCGCGCCCGCCAGTGCGCCGACCGCCGCGATGGCGCCATCGGCCAGCGCCACGTCGGCGCGCACCCCGGGCGTGCCGGTGCCGTCGAACACCAGGGCGTCGCGGATCAGGGTGTCGTACATCGGATCAGTCTCCCAGCGGCAGGCGATTGGGCCCGCCGCGGTATTCGTCCAGCGCCAGCTTGATGCGGCGCAGGCGCTCGCGCGTGTCGTCCTGGCGGGCCAGGGCCAGTTCCGTGGCCAGCAGGTCGATCGCCAGCAGCATGGCGTAGCGCGAAGCCGAGGGCTTGTAGATGAAATCCGTCTCGTCGGTCCGCACGGGCAGCACCACGTCGGCGGTCTGTGCGAGCTCGGACGCGGGGTCGGTGATGGCGACGATGCGGGCGTCGTACTGCTTGACGATGCGCGCGGCCGAAAGGATCTCCGGAGTGCGGCCCGAGACCGAAAGGAACAGCACGGCGTCGCGGGCATCGAGGGTGGAGGCCACCATGCGCATCAGCACCGCGTCGCTGTAAGCCGCCACGGGATAGCCCAGGCGAACCAGGCGCGACTGCACCTCCAGCGCCAGCGCGGCCGAGGCGCCGCCCATGCCGAAGACGTGCGTCATGCGCGCTGCGCCCAGCAGCGAGGAGGCCTGCCCGAACAGGGCTTCCGAATACAGCGACAGGTGGTCGCGCAGCGTGCTTTCGATGTCGGCGCACAGGCGCGCGTAGAAGGTGCTCTCCTCGACGGGCGAGTTGCCGTCCAGGAAGCGTTCGCCGATGGCGCTGGCCTGGGCCAGGCGCAGCTTCAGGTCGCGGGTGTCGTCGCAGCCCACCGAGCGCGCGAAGCGCGAGATGGTGGCGATGCTCACGCCGGCCTTGCGCGCCAGCTGGTCGACGGTGGCCGACGACGCGTGGGCGATGTCGTCCAGGATGGCGTCGGCCACCTTGCGCTCGGTTACGCTCAGCGTGTCGCGCCGGCTGCGGATCTGGTAGACGATGTCGCGGTGGGGATTCATGCGGATTCCGTCGTGGAGGCTATGCGGGCAGGTCGTCCAGGCGGACGCAGGCGGCGAAATGGCCGTCGCCCAGGTCGCGCGCCTCCGGAGGCGCGGCAGCGCAGGCCTCGGCGGCATGCGGGCAGCGCGTGCGGAACACGCAGCCCGAGGGCGGGTTCACCGGGCTGGGGATCTCGCCCTTGAGGAGTATGCGCGAGCGCGCGGCGCGCGGGTCGGGCACCGGCGCGGCCGAGAGCAGGGCCCGCGTATAGGGATGGCGCGGCGTCGCGTAGACCTTGCGGGTCGGCCCGCGCTCCATCACGCGGCCCAGGTACATCACCACCACCTCGTCGCACAGGTAGTCCACCACCGCCAGGTCGTGGGCAACGAACAGCATGCTCAGGCCCAGGTCGCGCTGCAGGTCCTGCAGCAGGTTCAGCACCTGGGCCTGCACCGACACGTCCAGGGCCGAGACGGGCTCGTCGGCGACAATGAAGTCCGGCTCCACGGCCAGGGCCCGGGCGATGCCGATGCGCTGGCGCTGGCCGCCCGAGAACTCGTGCGGATAGCGCCGCCGATGGTCGCCGTTCAGGCCCACGCGCTCCAGCAGCTCACAGATGCGTGCCTCCCGGCGCTGGCGCGCCAGCCCGTGCGTGTCCAGCGCCTCGCCGAGGATCTCGGCCACCGTCATGCGCGGGTTGAGGCTGGCGTAGGGGTCCTGGAACACGATCTGCATGCGCTTGCGCCAGGGCAGCAGCTGGGACTGGTCCAGCGCCGAGATGTCGGTGCCGTCGAACACGATGCGTCCGGCGGTGGGGGCGAAGAGGCGCAGCAGGGCGCGTCCAGTGGTGGTCTTGCCGGAGCCGGATTCGCCCACGAGGCCGACGATGCTGTGGCGCGGCACGTCGAAGCTCACGTCGTCGACCGCACGCACCACGGGCGCGTGCCTGCCCGATCCGGTCGGGAAATGGACTTTCAGGCCTTGCACGCGCACCAGCGGCTCGACTGCGCGCATGGGAGTCTCGGCGTTCATTGGACTGCCACCTTGAAGCAACGGGCCCGGTGGCCGGGCTGTACAGGAACGAGTTCGGGCACGCCGGCCGTGCAGCCGCCGTCGGCCAGCCCGCAGCGCGCCGCGAAGGTGCAGCCCGGAGGCAGCGCCAGCGCGCTGGGCACGCTCCCCGGGATGGGCTGCAGGCGTTCGCGGCGCGCCAGGATCGCCGCCGTGGGAATGCACGACAGCAGGCCGCGCGTGTAGGGGTGCGCAGGGCGGTCGAACAGGTCGTGGACCTCGGCGTCCTCGACCACGCGCCCGGCATACATGACCGCCACGCGGTGTGCGATCTCGGCCACCACGCCCAGGTTGTGCGTGACGAACAGGATGCTCATGCCGGATTCCGCCTGCAGCCGGCGCAACAGGTCGAGGATCTGTGCCTGCACGGTGACGTCCAGCGCCGTGGTCGGCTCGTCGGCGATGAGCACCGAGGGATTGCAGGCCAGCGCCAGCGCGATCATCACGCGCTGGCGCATGCCCCCCGACATCTGGTGCGGGTATTCATGCAGGCGGCGGCCGGCCGCCGGGATCTCCACGCGTTCCAGCATTTCCTGGGCGCGCCGGAAAGCCGCCGCCCGGCTGCAGCCTTCGTGCTGCAGCACGGTCTCGGCGATCTGGTCTCCCACCGTGAACAGCGGGTTCAGGCTGGTCATGGGCTCCTGGAAGATCATGGCGATCTCCGCGCCACGGATGCGCTGCAGCGTGGCGGCGCTGGCATGCGCCAGGTCGTGCTCGTGCCCGTTGCGGTCGCGGAAGCGGATGCTGCCGGCCTCTATGCGGCCGGCCGGCTTGGGCAGCAGCCCCATGATGGAAAGGCTGGTCACCGACTTGCCGGACCCCGATTCGCCCACGATCGCCAGGGTTTCGCCGCGGGCCAGGTCGAAGGTCACGCCATCGACCGAACGGGCCACGCCGTCGCGGCTGTGGAACCAGGTCTTCAGCTCCTGCACCGACAGGACGATGTCTCGGCGGCTCGCGCTCATGTTCAGATCTCCTTGCGCAGGCGCGGGTCCAGCACGTCGCGCAGGCCGTCGCCCACCAGCTGCAGCGACAGCACGGACAGCACGATGGCCAGGCCGGGGAACAGCATGATCCAGTCGGCCTTGCCCATGTATTGTTGCCCGGCGTTGATCATGGTGCCCCAGGTGGGAATCTCGGGCGATACCCCCACGCCCAGGAACGACAGGCCGGCCTCGGCCAGGATGGCGTAGGCGAAAATGAACGTGCCCTGCACGAGCAGGGGTGAAACGAGGTTGCGCAGCACGTGCACGGTGACGATCCGCCACGTCGGCACGCCCAGCGCGCGCGCCGCTTCCACGAAAGGCAGCTCGCGGATCACCAGCGTGGACGCACGCACCACGCGCGCCAGGCGCGGCGTGTAGACGATGCCCAGCGCGATCACCACGTTGGCCACGGAAGGCCCCAGCGCCGCCACCAGCGCGATCGCCAGCAGGATGTCGGGAAAGGCCATCATGGCGTCGATCACGCGCGACACCACCTTGTCGGCACCGCGGAAGAATCCGGCAACCAGGCCCAGGGCGATGCCCAGCACGCTGGACAGCACCACCACCGCAAAGCCCACGGCGAGCGACAGGCGCCCGCCATGCACCACGCGGCTGAACACGTCGCGGCCGAAGTCGTCGGTGCCGAACCAGTACGTGGCGCCGGGCGCCTTGAGCCGGTTCATGATGGACAGCTTGTAGGGATCGTAGGGGCTGATCCATGGCGCCAGCAGGGCGGCCAGCACCAGCACGGCCAGCACGATCAGGGCGACCAGCACGGTCTTGCGCGCCGCCAGCAGGCGCAGCACCTGCCAGCGGTCGGCCCCGGCGTTCATGGGAGTTGCGATGGCCATTGTCAGTAACGTACCCGTGGATCGACCGCCAGATACAGCAGGTCGATGAAAAGATTGATCAGCACGTACAGGGCGGCGATCACCAGCAGCGCACCCTGGATCACGGGGTAGTCGCGGCGCAGCACGGCCGACACCACCAGGCTGCCCACGCCGGGCAGGCCGAACACGGTCTCGGTGACGACGGCGCCGCTGATCAGCAGCGCGGTGGTGAGGCCCAGCACGGTCAGGATGGGGATCAGCGCGTTGCGCACGGCGTGCTTGAGGATCACCCGCCGTTCGGGCAGCCCCTTGGCCCGGGCCGTGCGCACGTAGTCGTCGCGCAGCACGTCCAGCATGCTGGCGCGGATGAAACGCGTGATCAGCGCCGAGTTCACCAGGCCCAGCACCACCGCCGGCAGGATCAGGTGCGACAGACGGGTGCCGATGGAGGCGTCGGGCCCGCCGTAGCCCGCCACCGGCAGCCAGCCCAGTTTCACCGAGAAGACCTGCATCAGCACCAATCCCAGCCAGAAGCTCGGCACGCTGGACGTGAACATCGAGAAGGTCAGCACCGACTGGTCGAGGGCCGTGCCCCGCCGCACCGCCGACAGGATGCCCACCGGCAGAGCGATGGCGGCCGCGATGACGAGCGACATCAGCGTCAGCCAGAACGTGGGTTCGGCGCGGTCCGCCAGGGCCGCCAGCACGGGCTTGCCGAGGAATATCGATTGTCCCAGGTCGCCGCGGGCGAGCTGGCCCAGCCAGCCCAGGTACTGCACCGGCAGGGGCCGGTCCAGCCCCAGGCGTGCGCGCAGCGCGTCGATGTCCTGCTGGCTGGCCTCGGGCCCCAGCATCACGGCGGCCGGGTCGCCGGGCGTGATCCGGAGGATGACGAAGACGATGGTGGCGACGATGAACATCACCGCCACCAGCCCCACCAGCCGGTTCAAGAGATAGCGCAACACGGGAGACTTCCTTGCATGGACATGGCCCCGGCCGCGCCGGGTCCGGCGAGGACGGGGCGCAGGCTCATTTGGACTTCCAGGCGTTCCAGAAGTACGGCCAGGGTGCGGGCACCACGCCCTGCAGCGCGGGCGAACGCGCCGCCTGGGCGTTGAAGTCGCCCACCTTGATGAACGGCACCTCGTCGTACACCGCCTGCTGCACGTCGGCCCAGCGCTTCACCCGCTCTTCCTGCGTGCGCGCCTGGTTGAACGCATCCAGCACCTGGTTGCGGCGCGGCGTGTCCCACCAGCCCGGCGCATCCCTGGACGGGAAGTCGATGAGCGCGGGCTCGGGCAGGAAGGGGCTGTGGGTGATGAAGATGTCCCAGAGCGCAGGGTCCTGGCGCCGCTGGGTCAGCGTGGCCCAGTCCACCACCTGCATGTCGACCTTGAAGCCCGCCGCCTTCAGGTACTCCGCGGCCACCAGCGCCATCTTGTAGTGGAACTCGTATTGCTGGCTGGTGAGGATGCGCAGGGTGGGGTCCTTTACCTTCGCGCCTTCCAGCAGCTTCGTTGCGCCGGCGGTATCGCCCTGGTTGTAGACCTTGCCGCCAAGGCTGGTGGCCCAGGGATAGCCCTTCGGATAGAGGTCACCGTTGAGCGTGTAGAAGGCCTTGTCGCCGAAGGCGGCATACAGCATGTCTTCTTCGTTGAGCGCGCGTTGCACCGCCTGGCGCACGGCCAGATCGGACAGGATGCCCTGCTTCGTATTGAGCACCAGGCGCGGCCAGCCGAAGGGCGCGAGCATGACCGGATCCGAGCGGCCTCCCTTGAGCTTGTCCAGCGATTCCACGGGCAGCGAGTCCACATAGTCGAACTGCCCGGCCATGGCTGCTTCCACGCGCGTATTGGCATTGCTGACCGGGACGAAGCGGATCTCGTCCAGGTATTGCTTGCGTGCGCCGCCATAGCCGTCGGGCTCGCCGGCGCGGGGCTTGTAGCCGTCGAAGCGCGTGAGCTGGATGTACTGGTCGGGAACGCGGGCCTTGAGCTGGTAGGGGCCGGTGCCGACGAATTCGGTCAGCGCGGGAGCGATCTTTTCCGAAGGCAGGACGATCGCCGCGCTGTTGTTCATGGCCAGCAGGGCGGTCAGCGGCGCGTACGGCTGGCTGAGCGTGATCTTCACCGTGTTGGCGTCGGGCGCCTCGATGGCGGTGATCAGCTTGGCAGCCTGCTTGCCGCGCGAGGCGATTTCGGTCCAGCGCTTGAGCGAGGCCACGACGTCGGCGGAGTCGAGCGTCGAGCCGTCGTGGAAGCTCAGGCCCTGGCGCAGCGGGATGGTATAGACGAGGCCATCGGCGCTCACGTCGGGCAGCCTGTCGGCCAGCAGCGGCGTGAGGCTCCATTTTGCGTCGAACGTGTACAGCGTCTCGAAGATGTGCTGCGAGACGATGCCTACCAGGTCGGCCGTGCTCGTCATGGGATCCAGCGTGGGCGGCTCACCGATGGTGGCCACCGAGATCGTGCCGCCCTTCACGGGCGCGGCCAGGGCGGGCGCACAGGCGGCCAGGCCCAGTGCGCCGGCCAGGAGCAGGCCCGGCAGGCGGCTCGCGGGGCGGGGGTTGCGCAGGTTCATAAGCTTGTCTCCGGGGGAGGGATCAACGACGGACTGCAGTATCAGGATCAGAAATACGTGGGCGCGACGTCGATGACGCGATAGTCGTCGTCCAGCACGAGGACCTGGCGCCACTTGTCGAAGGTCAGGCAGGGGTGTGAGATGTCGAAGGCGATCATGTCGCCCACGGCGATGTCGTCGCCCTCGGCGACCGCCATGAAAGCGTGCTGGTCCATCATGGCCGTGATCTTCCAGTGCGCCGGGGCCGTCCCGGGCGCGGCATTGCCGGGACGGTAGACCAGGGCAGGCTGGGGCAGGCCGGCGTCGAAGGCGGCGTCGCGCTTGCCCAGGCCGATGATGGCGCGGCCGGCTTCCGGCAGCGACTGCACGTACGCCCAGACCTGCAGTGCAGGCTGGAGGCCAGGCGCCAGCCGCTGCACCACCGGGTTGTGCGCCGCCATGCGTTCGGCCGCGCTGCGGTAGATGCCCACATCGTGGCTCAGGTAGCAGCCCGGGCGCAGCACGATGTCCAGCGGCCGGCCGATGTCCAGGCCCGAGAACGCGTCGGCAACCACGTCGAACCACGCCGAGCCGGCGCCGGACAACAGGATCGGGCCGTCGTCGCGCAAGCGTCCGTCGGCGGCCAGCTGGCGCAGGGTCTCCGTGGCGCGGCGCAGGAAGGCGCGGATGGCGCCTTCGTCCTGCAGCACGCCTTCATAGAGCTCCACGCCGCTCAGGGCCAGGGCCTGAGGCCAGCGCGCGATCTCGTCCAGCACGGCCCGGGTCTGCGCGGCATCGCGCACGCCGGTACGTCCGCCCGGCACGCCCAGTTCCAGCAGCACTGGCAGGCGCAGGCCCGCCTGGCTGAAGTACTCCCCCAGCTGCGCAGCGTTTGCCGCGGAGTCAACCAGGCAGCAGAAGCTGAATTCCGGATCGCGCAGCATGTCGGCGACCAGCGCCATGTTGGCGCGGCCAACCAGCTGGTTGGCCAGCAGCACGCGGCGGATGCCGTGGCGGTAGGCGGCCCGCGCCTGCGGGGCGGTGGCCAGCGTGATGCCCCAGGCGCCTGCCTCAATCTGGCGGGCAAACAGCGCCGGGCTCATGGTCGTCTTGCCATGCGGCGCCAGCTTGACGCCGTAGGCTTCCATGAAGCGCTGCATCCACTGCAGGTTGTGGCGCATGCGCGAGTCATAGAGCACGGCAGCCGGCAGGCTGACGTCTTCGCGCAGCAGGTTCCAGCCCAGGCGGGCCGCCTCGGAGGCAGCACAACCCTCGGGAAACGCGCCCAGGCCCTTGCCGTCCGGGTCGAGGACGATGCGCTGCACCGGCTGGTCGGTCATGTCCGTACCTCAGTCAGGTATGAAAATTATTATCAGAAAAGAATCTGTAGATAATTATCATGAAAAGAATTTACATGCGGGAGTTGGGACTTTCCCGTACCGGAAGGCGGATTGCGCCCGCATGGTGTAATGGGCGCTGGCAACCATGCCGCCCTGTTTTTTGCCGTTTTCCGGCCGTCCATGAGCAACGACCTCTTTTCCGCCGATCCGGCCCACCGGCCGTACGTACCGTTGGCAGAACGCCTGCGCCCGCGCACGCTGGCCGAGGTGGTCGGCCAGTCGCACCTGCTGGGCCCGGGCAAGCCGCTGCGCGTGGCGTTCGAGTCCGGCCGGCCGCATTCCATGATCTTCTGGGGCCCGCCCGGCGTGGGCAAGACCACGCTGGCGCGCCTCATGGCCGACGGCTTCGATGCCCAGTTCATCGCCATCTCGGCCGTGCTGGGCGGCGTCAAGGACATCCGCGATGCCGTGGTCACGGCCCAGGTGGCGCAGGGCCAGGGGCGGCGCACCATCCTGTTCGTGGACGAGGTGCATCGCTTCAACAAGGCCCAGCAGGATGCCTTCCTGCCCTATGTCGAAAGCGGGCTGTTCACCTTCATCGGCGCCACCACCGAAAATCCCTCGTTCGAAGTCAATTCGGCCCTGCTGTCGCGGGCGCGCGTGTACGTGCTGCAGCCGCTCACCCCCGAAGAACTCGGCGAGCTGGTCGAGCGCGCGGTGGCTGCCTTCAACGAGGGCGCCGGGGAGCAGGCGCGGATCCACTTCGACGGCGACGCCCGCGCGCAACTCGCGGCCTGGGCCGACGGCGATGCCCGCCGGGTCATCAGCGCCGTGGAGGTGGTGGCCGAGGCGGCCCAGTCGGCCGGGCGCGACACGGTGGACAGCGCCTGGCTGGAGACCGCCCTCTCGCAGAACCTGCGCCGTTTCGACAAGGGAGGCGACGCCTTCTACGACCAGATCAGCGCCCTGCACAAATCGGTGCGAGGCTCCGATCCGGATGCTTCGCTGTACTGGTTCTGCCGCATGCTGGACGGCGGCGCGGACGCGCGCTACCTGGCGCGCCGCATCGTGCGCATGGCCTGGGAAGACATCGGGCTGGCGGATCCGCGCGCCCTGCAGATCGTCAACGACGCGGCCGCCACCTACGAGCGCCTGGGCTCGCCGGAAGGCGAACTGGCGCTGGGCCAGGCCGTGATCTACCTGGCCTGCGCGCCCAAGAGCAATGCGGGCTACAACGCCTACAATGCCGCCCGCAAGTTCGCCGCCGAGCATGGCAGCGCCCCGGTCCCGCTGCACCTGCGCAACGCGCCCACCAAGCTGATGAAACAGCTGGGGCACGGGCACGCGTATCGCTACGCCCATGACGAGCCGCACGGCTATGCCGCGGGCGAACACTATTTCCCGGATGGGCTCGACGCGTCCTTCTATCGGCCGACCGACCGCGGGCTGGAAGCTAAAATCCAGCAGAAGCTGGCGTTCCTGCGCGAACTCGACGCCCAGGCGCGCAACGACAAGTCCTGACGCCGGCCGTTCCTCAACCCATTGCACAAACCATGCTAGATCCGATACTGCTGCGCAAAGACCTGCAAACCGTCGTCGACCGGCTCAAGAGCCGGCGCGTCGACTTCGACACGGAACGGTTCAACGAGCTGGAGTCCCGCCGCAAGGCCGTCCAGACCGAAACCGAATCCCTGCAGGCGCGGCGCAATGCGCTGGCCAAGCAGATCGGGCAGCTCAAGGCCAAGGGCGAGGACGCCACGGCCGTCATGGCCGAATCCCAGGCCTTGCCGGCACGCCTCAAGCAACTCGAGGAAGACCTCGCCGACGTCCAGTCGCAGCTCAACGAGCTGCTCATGGCGGTTCCCAATCTCCCGCACGACAGCGTGCCGGTCGGGGCCTCGAGCGATGACAACGTGGAGGTGCGTCGCTGGCTGCCCGGGGCCGCCGGCCCCGACGGCAATCCCGCGCCCCTGGGGTTCGAGCCGCGCGACCACGTCGCCGTGGGCGAGCCGCTGGGCCTGGACTTCGACATGGCCGCCAAGCTCTCGGGCGCGCGCTTCAGCTTCATGCGCGGTCCCATCGCCCGCCTGCACCGCGCCCTGGCCCAGTTCATGCTCGACCTGCAGACCGGCGAACATGGCTACACCGAGTGCTACACCCCCTACATCGTCAACAGCTCCACGCTGTACGGCACCGGCCAGCTGCCCAAGTTCAAGGACGACATGTTCTTCGTCACCAAGGGCGGGGGAGACGACGACCCGAAGGTCGACGACCATGGCAATCCTTATGTCCGCGAAGACCAATACCTGATCTCCACCTCCGAGATCACGCTCACCAGCGTCGCCCGCGACAGCATCCTGGCCGAGTCCGACCTGCCGCTGCGCCTCACCGCGCACACGCCGTGCTTCCGCTCGGAAGCCGGCAGCGGCGGCCGCGACACCCGCGGGATGATCCGCCAGCACCAGTTCGACAAGGTCGAGATGGTGCAGATCACCACGCCGGGGCAGTCGTACCAGGCGCTCGAGGAAATGGTCGGCCACGCCGAGCAGGTGCTGCAGCGTCTCGGGCTGCCGTATCGCGTCATGCTGCTGTGCACCGGCGACATGGGTTTCGGCGCCGCCAAGACCTACGACCTCGAAGTCTGGCTGCCGGCGCAGAATACGTGGCGCGAGATATCCTCGGTGTCCAACTGCGAGGCATTCCAGGCCCGCCGCATGCAGGGTCGCTTCCGCAACGCGCAGAAGAAAACCGAATACCTGCACACCCTCAACGGGTCGGGCCTGGCCGTGGGGCGGGCGCTGGTCGCGGTACTCGAGAACTACCAGCAGGCCGACGGCAGCGTCGTCGTGCCGGCCGCGTTGCGGCCCTACATGGGCGGCATGGAGCGGCTGCAGCCCTGACGCCGCAGGGTGGTCCAACCGGCTGTATCCATGAACGGAGCCTGCGGGTTCCGTTTTTCTTTGCCACATGCCTGTCGTGTTTGGTCGCTAGGATGCGACTTCAACGCTATTGATGTGAACAATTGTGTGAAAGCAATAAAAGGGCCGGATGTTGCGGCAAAATGTCGCCCGTATTGGCAAGCCTGCCCTTTCATCTCAATAGAGGAAGCTGACATGACTTCGCGAATGATCGGTGATTTTCGGGTGCGTTGCGCCGTGGTCCAGGAAGAAGGCCTGGGCTACACCGTGCAGATCTGCACGCGTCGCGTCGGCGCGAATGCTCCGGAAAAGTGCTGGCAGATTCCGGGCCTGGCCCCCTACGCGAGCCTCGACGAGGCGGAGCGGAGCAGTCGTGAAATCTTCGAGAAGATCAATGGCGTGCGTTTCAACGGAGAACCGGAGTTTGCCCATGCGTCCGTATAACGGTTGGTGGCGGGGGTCCAGCACCCCGCGCCGCTGGATCGACCAGATCCGCCACCCGGCGCGTCCGTCGCCGGCCCCGCAGCCCGATCGCAGCGATCGGCAGGCGGGGGCGTCGGTGCAACAGGCGCCGGCCCGCGGCGGCCTGTAGGCCTGGTGTTCCGGCGCGGCCGGAGCGGTCCTCCGGCTGCCCACGAACAAAGGGCCCCACGCAGGGGCCCTTTGACGGTGATGCCAGCGGAGGTCAGTCGCGTCCGCGGTGGCGATGATGGTGGTGGCCCTTCCAGTGCTTGTGGCCGTGATGGAAGTGGCGCGGGCCGCCGTAGTACACCGGGGCCGGGTACACCACCCGGGGCGGGGGGGCGTAGTACCGGGGCGGCGGCGCATACACCACCGGAGGCGGCGCCACGTAGACGGGGGCGGGCGCAACGTACGCCGGGCCGACGTACAGGCCGGGCACGCCGATGCTCACCCCTATGTCGACACGGGCCAGCGCGGTGCCCGAAATGAGCAGTCCGGCGATGCTTGCACCCGCGATGAGCCATTTTTTCATTTTCAGCCTACCTTGCCGCCCGCAGCGGCGAGTTGAACAGTGACTCTATTTTCGCCGCACGGACCCGCGAAAGCGTAATCGCGCCCGTGCCAATGGCGACAATCCGCAACCGCGCGCCCGGCTGCCAGCCCGAAACTGCAACGCCGGCGGCCCGGGTTTCCCCTGGGAACAGCGCTTGCTTGAAACCCGCTGAAATGGCTGCACGACGCGCTTGCGGCCCGGCTGTTTTTACGTTTTGTCACGATGCCGAGGCCCTGCCGCAGCCCCAATTGTCGGTCTGCCCCTGCACGCCTCTATGTATACTGGCCGCATGACGACCGCTCACGACCTGAAGCCCGGGTACTACTGGTACACCATGGCAAACGACCCGCTTGCCGTCATTCACATCCACGACGACGGCGGCGCCACGCTCATGGGCACCGACTTCCGGCTGGATGCCGAAGGCGTGGCCGACATGCTGCGCCAAGGCGAACGCTTCTTCTGGATCGAACCGCCCCAGACCTGACCCTGGCGTTCCCGCTATGCGACAGGTGCGTGCATCGCGTCGCCATATTGTGTCGAGAAAAGCAAAGAAGCGTCGAATTCCATCGGATCGGCGTCCCTGAATATTGGCGCTGCGCAGCGATGCGATTAGAGTTCCCCTGTGTCCGGTACGCATTCAATCCGGATGCTGTTGTAAGGTTTCCAACAGGGGAGCATCGATTGGAAGCGACACGGGAAGGGCGCGCGGTGTCCTATCAGGGCAGGCGCTATGAATTTCTTACCGTAGATCAGGCGATGGGGTTCGCGCGGTTCATCCAGCAGGGCCGGGAGCTCCAGCACGCATGCCGCATATGGAAGCCCAAGCGCATCCTGGCCGCGGCGCCGGCCGTGCCGGCAACACTCCAACCCATATGAACGCCGTCAGGCAGTGTGAAACCGGCTTCTGCCCAGGATAGCAATCGTTGCGTTTGCTGGCGTAATGTCGCTGCTTGATCACCTCGCGGATACGCAGGAAGCGTAAAGTAGGTCGGACCCCTCATAAACCAAGGAGAACGACATGCTAGGAGCTTCCTCTGTGCTGCGCCGCAGTGGCCTCGCCGCGGCTTCCGTTGCGCTGGCAGGCCTGGTGTTCACCGGTTGCACCACCAATTCGCAGGACGCCTCGGCCACGCCTTCCGAGCAGCGCAGCGAAATCAATTCGGGCGCCGACGCCACGTTGTCCAAGCTCTACGAGGCTTCGCCCCAGGCGCGGGCCCTGGTGGAGCAGGCCAAGGGCGTGCTGGTGTTCCCGTCGGTGCTGGGGGCCAGCTTCATCGTGGGCGGGGAATACGGCAAGGGCGTGCTGCGCGTGGGCGGCCAACCCGTGGCCTACTACAGCACCGCGTCCGGCTCCATCGGCTTCCAGGCCGGTGCCCAGTCGCGTGCCACCGTGCTGCTCTTCATGACGGATGAAGCGCTGGCGCATTTCCGCAACAGCAACGGCTGGACCGTCGGCGCGGATGCCACCGTCGCCGTCGCCAAGATCGGCGCCAACGGCAGCATCGATACCAACACGGCGCGGCAGCCTGTGGTGGGCTTCGTGATGAACAATGCGGGCCTGATGGCCGGCGTGTCCATCGACGGCACCAAGATCACGCGCGACACCAGCCTGTAGCGTCCCAGGTGCGCCAGTAGCGGGTTTGCCCGCTCCCGGGCGATCAGGTCGACCCGGGGGCGGGCCTTGCGCATCAAGGTTCGAGCACGTAGCAGTCAGGCGCCAAGGCGAGGCGGCATTCGGTTATCGCCTGCAATGCACCGAATGTCATGCCCGGCACCATCGCCCGCACCAGCATGGCGTCGGGCTGGACATCCAGGATCGCGACATCGGTGTAGATGCGGTCCACCACGCCCATCCCCGTCAGCGGATAGCTGCATTCATTGACGATCTTGGGCTTGCCGTCCTTGGTGACGTGCTCCATGGTGATGTAGACTAGGTGATCCCCGGCCACCAGGTCCATGGCGCCTCCTACCGCCGGAATGTTCCCGGGTGCGCCCGTATCCCAGTTGGCCAGGTCGCCGCGGGCTGAAACCTGATAGGCGCCCAGCACGGTGAGGTCCAGGTGCCCGCCCCGCATCATCATGAAGGAAATGACGTGGTCGGTGATGGCGGCTCCGGGCAGCAGCGTCACGGGTTCCTTGCTGGCGTTGATCAGGTCGGGATCGACCTGCGCTCCAGGCGAGCCCGGCCCCATGCCGACGATGCCGTTCTCGGTGTGCAGGATGACGTCACGATCCGGCGGCAGGAAGCCCGAGATCAGTGTAGGAATGCCGATGCCGAGGTTCACGTAGAAGCCGTCAGGAATGTCTCGAGCCACCATCTTGGCGATCTGCTGGCGCTGCAGCCTCTCAATAGCCGTGCTCATATCGTTCCGCGCCTCACTTCAATGACCCGCTGCACAAAAATGCCGGGCGTCATCACGTGCTCGGGAACGAGCTCGCCCAGCGGCACGACCTTGTCGGCTTGCACGACCGTGGTCTTGGCGGCCATGCACATGACCGGCGAAAAATTCCGGCCCGCATAGCGATACATCAGGTTGCCCCAGCGATCGGCGGCCTGTGCGCGGATGAGCGCGAAGTCCCCCCTCAAGGGAGACTCCAGCACGTAGCCCCTGCCGTCGATCACGCGGGTCTCCTTGCCTTCGGCCAATGGAGTCCCGTATCCGGTAGGGGTGAAGAACGGGCCGATACCGGCGCCTGCAGCCCGCATGCGTTCGGCCATGGTGCCTTGCGGGCAGCATTCCAGCTCGATCCTGCCGGCGCGCCAGGCGTCGGCGAAAGCCTTGGCGTTCGGATTGACGCGGTCGGTGGAACGGCCGAATGAGCAGATCATCTTGCGCACGCGGCCTGCCTCGATCAGCTGGCTCAGGCCGACGGGCCCATTGCCGGCGTTGTTGTTGACGATGGTGAGTTCACGTGCGCCCTGGTCGAGCAGGGCGCAGAGCAGTTCGGTGGGAACGCCTGAAATGCCGAAACCGCCGACAAGGATGGTGTCGCCATCCTTCACGCCGGCCACGGCTTCCTCGAGTGTCCTGACTGTTTTATCCAGCATGAATTGCGAGCCTCCCGCACCGCGCGATCAATAGGTGGATGGTCCGCCCAGAATGGCCGTCGCCTGGCTGGATAGGGTGCCGCCATTGCCATGGACGAGGGCGATTTCCGCACCCGCAACCTGCCGCTCGCCCGCCTGGGCGCGCAACTGCCGGACTGCCTCGATGATGAGGAAGATGCCGTACATGCCGGGATGCACGCAGGACAGGCCACCGCCATTGGTGTTGACGGGCAGCCGTCCGCCTGGGGCAATCGCGCCGTTCTCGACAAAAGCCCCGCCTTCGCCCTTGCGGCAGAAGCCCAGGTCTTCCAGGAACAGCAACGTGTTGATGGTGAACGCGTCATACAGCTCTGCAACATCGACGTCGGACACGCTCACGCCCGCGCGCTGCATGGCCAGGCTGCCGGATTCGGCTGCGGCAGTCACGGTCAGGTCTTCCATGGAGGAAATCTGGCGGTTCCAGCACGCCGTGGCGCTTCCCAGCACATACACCGGCGGCTGTTTCAGGTCCCGTGCACGGTCGGCCCGCACCAGTACATAAGCGCCGGCGCCGTCGGTAACCAGGCAGCAGTCCCGCACGGTCAGCGGGGACGAAACCGGCCGGGAGTTCAGCACATCCTCGATGCTGAGCGGGCCGCGCATGGCCGCTTCCGGATTGAGTTGTGCCCAGCGCCGCGCAGCGACGGCGATCTCTGCGAGCTGCTCGCGCGTCGTGCCGTATTCGTGCATGTGGCGCGCCGCCGCCAGCGCGTAGGACGAGGCCGGCTGGATGGGCTGGTAGGGGTGTTCGAAGGGCAGCGGATCCAGCATGGCTCGCGCCTTGACCTCGGCGCGGCGGTCCACGGTGGATGTTCTCTGTGTGCTGCCATAGCAGACCAGCACCGCATTGCACTGGCCCGACATCAACGCCATGATCGACGGCAGCAGGTGGGAGATGAAGCTCGAGCCGCCCAGCATGGTTGCTTCGACGTAGCGTGGACGGATGCCCAGGTATTCAACCACCGGCATACTCCACATGGTGGCAGAAGAGCTGCACGTGGCCAGTCCGTCGATGTCGCGGAGGGACAGCCCCGCGTCGGCCACGGCCCTGATCGCCGCCTGTGCCTGGATCTCGATTTCAGCGTAGCCGTGTGCTTCTCCCAGCCCTGCATGGCCCACGCCCGCGATGGCAACCTGGCCGCGCAGCGATTCCAGCGTATTCATGCAGCCCTACCTTTCTCGTTACCGAGGAATCGGTGCCTGGGATAGCATGCCAAGTTAGGTTCCAGGCGGTGCGAGGGGATGGTTTTCATGCTGGCTGCCCTTGATGGCTCAGGAGGCATTTCCCCCCTCTGCACCCTCTCTTGTCGACCACTGATTAGGCTTTGCGATTGATCGCTGTGTAGGGCGAAGTTGGCGTGCAAGGGATGCCTGACCGATAGCCAAGGAGACTGATCATGACGACCTTCGTCGGAATCGATGTCGCCAAGGAGGTTCATTGGGTCTGCGCCATTGACCCTGGCGGCAACGCACTTATTAACCGCAAGTTGCTCAACACTCCCGAAGACCTGCAACGGCTGGTGACCGAACTGCAAGCGCTGCCGGCGCCGTGGCGTATCGGCATCGATGTGCTGGGTGGTATCGCCTCGCTGGCCCAGGCGATGCTGCTGCATGCCGGCTTCGAGCTCGTTCACGTCAGCGGCCTGGCCGTCAATCGTGCCCGCCAGGGCACGGTGGGCGGCGAGTCCAAGAGCGACCCGCGTGATGCGCGCGTCATCGCCGATCAAGTGCGCACGCGCACGGATCTGCGGCCCGTGACGGCTCAGAGCGAGCTGGATATCGAACTGCGGCTGCTCGTCTCGCGGCGCGGCGATCTGGTCGCCGAACAGACGCGCCGCCTGGCGCGCATGCACGACCTGCTGGTAAGCATCTTTCCCGAACTCGAACATGCGCTGGACCTCACCAGCAAGACGGCCTTGGTTCTGCTCTGCCAGTTCGTCACGCCACTGGAGTGGCGCCAAGCCAGTGACGAGCAGCTGCGTGTGGCCCTGGGGGCGATGGCCAACCGCAGCTACGCGCACAAGCTCATCGCCGCCGCCCGCGGCGCCGCAGCCCGGCAAACTATTACCGTGCCCGGAGAAACCCTGACCGCCCGGCTGATCAAGGAGCTCGCCGCCGAAGCCAGGCATACTCTGGAGCAACTGGCCAGACTCGATCTCGACATCGGGCAACGCCTCTGCGCGCACCCTGATGCGGCCCTCATCCGAAGCCTGCCGGGCATGGGGGCCTTGATGACCGCCCAGTTCATCGCCGAGGCAGGCTCCATCGCGCGCTTCCGATCCGCTGATGCCCTGGCCGCTGCCGCCGGCCTGGCTCCCGTACTCAAGCAGTCCGGCAAATCCCGCCGCTTGCAGCGGCCCCACGGTGGCAACAAGGGGCTCAAGCGCGTGTTCTACCAGGCGGCCTTCGCCTCGCTGCGAAGCCCCGACAGCCGAGCCTTCTACGCGCGCAAACGACAAGAAGGAAAGCGCCACCACCAGGCCGTCATCGCGCTGGCGCGACGGCGCGTCAATGTCCTGTGGGCCGTGCTGCGCGACCGCACGCCATTCAGCCTTCGTACGTCGGCTATGAACGCTTGACAAAAACATTAGGCTGCCTCCGTCGGTTCGAAAACCACCAGGGGGCTATCGCCCGGCAACACCCTGGCCCGCACCTTCATGCCTATTCTTATCTCGTGCAGCGCGATCCCGTCGACGCGGCTCATCATGCGCACGCCCTCGTCCAGGTCGATCAGCGCCACGTTCCGGTCTCCGCCGTGCTCGGGTTTTGCAAGGATCACGCTCACCGAATAGACGGTGCCCGTGCCAGCCGGCGTGATCCACCGCAGCCCGGTCGAGCCGCAGTGCATGCACATCACGCGGGGGAAAAACTGGTGCCTGGCACACGTATCGCAACGCTGGATCTCGAAGTTGCCCTGGGCAAGGCGCGCGAAGTAGTGCGCCCGTGGCCCACGATCCGCAGTCTGGCTTTCTGGTGTAGTCGTCATAGGTATCCCATTTTCACAAGTCGCTGAATGCGCGGCCTTCGGCAACCAATCTTTCGAGCAACGGGGCCGGTTGCCAGAACTCGCCGTGCTTCGCGTGAAACTCCCGGATCGTCGCCAGCACCGCCGGCAAGCCGATCTGTTCGGCGTAGAACATCGGCCCGCCACGGAATAGCGGGAAGCCGTAGCCGTTGACGTACGTCACGTCGATGTCGGATGCGCGCAAGGCGATCCCTTCCTCGAGGATCTTCGCGCCCTCGTTGACCAATGCATAGATGGTGCGCTGTACGATCTCCTCGTCGGTGACCTGTCGCCGCACGATGCCGTCTTCCTTGGCACACTGTTCGATGAGTGTCTCAACCACGGGGTCGGGTATCGGATCGCGCTTGCCGGCTTCATAGCGGTAGAAGCCATTGCCGGTTTTCTGGCCGAATCGTCCCATCTCGCACAGTCTGTCGGCCACTCGGGAATAGCGCAGGTGCCTGGGGCGGGTCGATGCCGTACGCTTGCGGAATGCCCAGCTGATGTCCAGGCCCGCCATGTCGGTCATTCGCAGCGGACCCATGGCCATGCCGAAGCGTTGCAGAGCGCCGTCCACGTCCTGCGGACGCGCGCCTTCTTCCAGCATGAAATGCGCCTCGCGCGTGTAGTGGCCCAGCATACGGTTGCCGATGAAGCCGTCGCAGTTTCCCGCCAGGACGGGCAGCTTGCCGATGCGGCGGGCCAGGCGGAACACATCGGCAAGCACGCTGCCCGCCGTGGCCCTGCCGCGAACGACTTCAAGAAGCCGCATCACATTGGCGGGACTGAAGAAGTGCATGCCCAGCACTTTCCCGGGCCGCCTCGTAACCCCGGCGATGGCATCGATATCGAGCCGTGAAGTATTCGTCGCCAGAATGGCGTCGGGCTTGCATACCGCATCGAGCTGAGTGAAGATCTGCCGCTTGACTTCCATGTCTTCGAAAGCCGCCTCGATCACCAGATCCGCCCGGGCGAGCTCCCGCATGTCCAACGACCGGGCGATGCGAGCAAGGCGCGCCTGCACTTCGCCTTCCGCCAGCCTGCCGGATGCAACGCTGGAGGCGTAGTTCTTCTCGATGTTGCGCCAGCCTTTTTCGAGCGCCGCGGCCTCGCGTTCGACCAGGATCACAGGGATACCTGCGTTGGCCAGGCTCATGGCAATGCCGCCCCCCATCGTGCCTGCACCCACCACCCCGATCGTTTCGATCCTGCTTGCGGGAATCCAGTCGTCGGGCAGCTTGAGCGCCTCGCGCTCGGCGAAGAAAAGGTGGCGTTGCGCCTTGGACTGCGGTCCTGCGACCAGCTCCAGGAAACGCTGGCGCTCGAGAGCCAGGCCCTGGTCCATCTCGTGCGTGACGGCAGCCTGCACGCATTCGATGCACGCCAGCGGCGCGACACAACCGCGGAAGCGCTTCTGCGCCTGCCGGCGCGCCTTGTCGTAGACGTCCGGGGTGCCGGGTTCGGCTGCTCGGCGCACGCCCAGGACACGGGAGGAAAGCGCCACGCCTGCCTTGTCCAGGGCGAAGGCCGCTGCGCACCGGGCCAGGTCGTCGGAGAATACTTCATCGACCAGGCCGAACTCCGCTGCGCGCGCAGCGTCGATCATGTCGCCGCTGGTGATCATGTTCAACGCGTGTTCGACGCCGATCAGGCGCGGCAGGCGCTGCGTGCCGCCTGCGCCAGGCAGGAGGCCCAGCTTGACCTCGGGAAGCCCGAAAGTCGTGTCGGGCCGGGTCACGCGATAATGGCATCCCAGGGCCAGTTCCAGCCCGCCGCCCAGGGCCGTTCCGTGTATTGCCGCGACCACCGGCTTGCCAGCGCGTTCGATACGGTCGATCACATCGCGCAGGATGGGCGCCTGGCTGGACTTCGGCGTGTTGAATTCGCGGATCTCGGCACCGCCGCAAAAGAGCCGGCCATCGCCCACGATGACGATAGCCTGCACGGCGGGGTCTGCCAGCCCGGCGTCCAGGGATCGAAGCAGCTCTTGCCGCAGCGCGGCGCTCAGGCTGTTGACCGGCGGATTGCACAGCCGCAGCAGCGCGACCCGGCCATCCTCGAGGTATTCGGCTTGGATCTTCATGGCAGCTCATTCCAGCTCGACGATCGTCTGGCCTTCTTCGACTTCGTCGCCCATCGCCACAAGAATGCCCGCCACGACGCCGGCCCGCTCCGCTTCGACGGGGATCTCCATTTTCATGGATTCCACTTTGGCGACGATGTCGCCCGCGGCGATGTGCTGCCCCGCGGAAACATCGATCGACACGACACGACCTGCCACTTGGGTTTCAATTTTGCTCATGATCTGCTCCTGGATGTTGCTGGACTGAGAGCTATGCAGCCGACTGGGCGGCTGCGATTATTCGTGCCGACAATCCCGTGGAAACGCGGCCCGCGATGAAATCGGCATCGTTCAGCACCTTCAATATGAAAGGAATATTGGTCTTCACGCCTTCTACCTGGAATTCAGCCAGCGCTGTCTTCAGGCGGTCTATGGCTTCATCTCGCGTGGCGCCGTGGGCGATGACTTTCGCCAGCATGGGGTCGTAGTGGCTCGACACACGGCAGCCAGCGCCGTAGCCTGTCTCGACGCGTATGTCGGGAAGGCTCGGCGGCGCGAATGCCTTCAACATCCCGGGTGAGGGCAGAAAGCGGGTGGGGTCCTCCGCATAGACGCGCGCCTGCACGGCATGGCCGTTCAGTCCGGGCGGTTGCGGCAGCACGGCGTCCAGCGGCTCCCCGGCGGCCAGGCGTACCTGGGCCGATACCAGGTCTATGCCCGTCACCTCCTCGGTGACCGCATGTTCCACCTGCAGGCGCGTGTTCATTTCCAGGAAGGAAAAGCCCGTTTGCGGCGTGTAGAGCATTTCCACCGTGCCGATCACGTCGTAGCGCAGGCGCTCGAGTATGTGCTCGAGCTTGGCTGCCATGGCTTCGAGCTCGCTGCGCGGCAATGCAGGAGCCGGCGCCTCCTCGATCACTTTCTGGTGGCGGCGTTGCGTTGAGCAGTCGCGTTCGAACAGGCAGCGTACCTTGCCGTTGCGGTCTGCCAGGATCTGGAATTCGATGTGGCGCGGGTCCATCACCAGCTTTTCCAGATACAGGTCGGCGCGGCCGAAGCTGCGGGTGGCGATCGTCTGGGCACGGCTCCATTGCTCGATCAGTTCGCCGTCGCTGTGTGCCTGCAGCATGCCGATTCCACCGCCACCGGCCGCGGGCTTGATGAGCACGGGGTAGCCCAGGTCCTGCGCAGCCTGCCTCAAAACCTGTGCATCATCATTCAGCAGACTGCTGCTGGCGACCATGGGCATCCCCAGCTCGCGCATCAGATCCCGCGCCTGCGTCTTGTGGCCCAGTGTGCGTATCCAGTGCGGCGAGGGGCCGATGAAGATCAACCCGCAGTCCTGTACTTTCTCGGCGAACTCTGCATTTTCCGACAGGAATCCATAGCCGGGATGCAGTCCATCGGCGCCGCTTTCGCGGGCAGCCTTCAGTATTGCAGCCTGGTCCAGGTAGCTCCGGGTGGCCGGTGCGGGGCCGATCGCGATGGCCATGTCGGCTTCGCGCACATAGGGCAGGTCGGCATCCGCTTCGGAGTAGACCGCCACCGACTCGATGCCCAGCTTGCGCAGCGCCCGGATCACGCGATGCGCGACTGCGCCACGGTTGGCGATGATGACTCGTTTCAGTTTCGTCATCTCAACCTCACGGACGGTAGCTGAAAGCACGCGGTCCTGTTTTGCGCAACGGGGTGGCGACTTCCACGAACTCTTCCAGGACGTCGCGGGTCGTGGCCGGATCTATGATGTCTTCGGCATTGAAAGCCTCCGCACTGCGGAACGGCGACATCAGGCTGCGTACGCGTGCCTCGATTTCGCGCATCTTGGCCTCGGGGTCGGCGGCGGCCTCGATCTCGGCCTTGTAGGCGACTTCGAGCCCCCCCTCCAGGGGCAGTGAGCCCCACTGCGCCGACGGCCATGCATAACGGAAGTTGTAGCGGCCCGCGCTCTGGTGAGCCCCCCCCGCAACGCCGTAGGCCTTGCGCACAATGATCGTGCACCAAGGCACGGTGGATTGCGCCACGGCGGTCAGGGCGCGGACGCCATAGCGCATGGCCCCGCTTTTTTCAGCTGCCAATCCGATCTGGAAGCCGGGGATGTCGACCAGATTGACGACGGGAAGATGAAAGGTCTCCGCGAGGTCGATCATGCGCACGTACTTCTCGGAGGAAGGGCCGTCCAGGCTGCCACCATAGATGTAGGGGTCGCTCGCGAACACCACCACCGGCCAGCCGTTGATGCGCGCCAGGCCCGTGATCATGGCGCGGCCCCAACGCGCGCCGATCTCCATGAAAGAGCCTTCGTCCACCACGGTCTCGACGATGGTACGCATCTTGTAGACCGCGCGCGTATCTTCTGGAACGATGCGGCGCAGCTTTTCCTGGTCGGCAGCAGGGCGGCCGGGCTCGGCTCGCGGCGGCAGTTCGTCGATGTTGCGTGGCAGGTATGACAGGAACCGGCGTGCTTTGGCAAAGGCCTCTTCCTCCGAATCGGCCTCGTCATCGACCACGCCGTTGCGGGTATGGATGGCGCTGCCACCGAGCTCGTTCTTTTCGAGTTTCTGGCCAATGCGCGCGACGACGGGCGGTCCCGCGATGAACAACTGCGATGTGTTCTTCACCATTACGGAATAATGGCTTGCAGTCACCCGGGCGGCGCCCAGACCGGCCACAGAGCCCAGCGCCAGAGACACTACCGGTATGGTTGCCAGGTTCTCCGCCATCAGCGGCCACATGCGCATCTTGGGCAGCAGGGTATGGCCCTTGTTCTCGATGTTGCGAACCGAGCCGCCACCGCCTGTTCCGTCGACCAGCCGGACCAGGGGCATCCTCAGGTCGTGTGCCATCTTCTCGGACTCGACCAGCTTGTCTCCCACCGCGCCGTCGTTGGCGCCGCCGCGCACCGTGAAGTCGTCGGCGGCGACGACCACAGGACGACCCTGGACCTTGCCGCGGCCGATCAGCAGGTTCGACGGGGTCAAGTCGGTCAGGTTGCCCGCGGCGTCGTACTGGCCCGTGCCGGCGAAGGCGCCCACCTCTCTGAAGCTGCCGGGATCCAGCATCTTCTCGATGCGTTCCCGTACGGGGACGCGGCCGTTCTCGCGGTGGCGCCGCACTTTCTCCTCGCCACCCATGCGGGCGGCGAGTCTCTTGCGCAGGGCCAGTTCATCCAGTTCTTTCTGCCAGGGCACCTTGGTCTCCTCTCTTGCTCAACGACGCCGTAGTTACTCGGCCTTGATCGCGGCGCGCGTGATCAGGTCTGCATTCTGTTCGAGTTCGGTCGAGATCCTTTTCTTGAATGCATCGACGCTCATGGGGTCGGGGCGGCCTTGCGCCCACAGGCGCTTCTGCACCTCGGGATCCTTGATGACCGCGTTGATCTCTTTGTTGAGCAATGCCACGACTTCAGGCGGAGTGCCGCCCGGCGCAAAGATGCCCACCCAGAAGCCGACGTCGAATCCGGGGTAGCCGAGTTCCGCCACGGAGGGAACCTCGGGAATGTCCTGCCAGCGTTGCGCCGTTGAAACCGCCAGCGCCTTGAGCTTTCCCGACTTGACGAGCGGCAGGCCCGACAGCGTGTCGAAACCGAAGTCGATTTCCTTGCTCATGAGTGCCGCTTCCATCGGGGCGGCGCCACGGTAGGGCACGTGCGTCATCTTGACATCGGACATGGTGGCCAGCTGGGCTGCTGCCAAGTGCATCAGGTTGCCATTGCCGGCGGAACCGTAGGTCAGCGCGTCGGGATTCTGGCGTGCGTAGTCCACCAGCGACTTCAAGTCTCCGATGTTGCGCATGCGAGGATTCTCGGGATTGACCAGCAGCACGAAGGGCACGGAAATCACGGGCGTTACCGGCGCCAGGTCCTTCAGGGGATCCATCTTCGCGTCTTTGAAGAGCAATGGATTCACCGTGATCGAACTGGAGTTGCTGACCAGCAGCGTGTAGCCGTCCGGTTTGGCCTGGGTAACGGTGCGCACGGCGATGAGGCCATTGGCGCCGGTTTTGTTCTCTACGACGAAGGCCTGCTTCAGGCGCCTGGACAGCGCCTCGCCGATGATGCGCCCCGTCGTGTCGATGGTGCTGCCGGGGGTGAAACCCACGACGAGCTTGACCGGTGCGTCTGACGGATATCCCGCCGCCTGCGTTGCCGAGCAAGCGGCCGCGAGTGCCATGGCAACGAGCGTTCTGCCCCATTTGAACGACATGATGTCTCCTTTGTCTGGTTGTTTTCGTCGCCGAAGAAGTCTCACGCCGTCCCGCTGCGTCGACTGTGAAAAATCGGCAAGCCTCGATTCTTCGTATGGAAACGCTGCGTTGAAATATTGAATTTCCCAGGTTTCCACCGTAGAATCCGCTACAACATAAAACGGAACAGACGTTCCGTCAAGTAGAACGACTACCAAGATGAACGATCCCAGGAGACAATGAATGGACCGCATGAAAGGCCGTATTGCCGCTTGTATTTCTCTGGCACTGATCACGGGCGCTGCCGCAATCGCCGGCCCTGCGGCGGCCGCATGGCCAGACAGGCCGCTGACGCTGGTGGTGCCCTACTCGCCAGGAGGCAGCACGGATACCACCGCCCGCCTGGTTGCAGAGCAGATGAGCGTGATCCTCAAGCAGAGCGTCGTTGTCGAGAACCGGCCCGGCGCTGGCGGCAACCTCGCGGCGACCCACGTCTCGCGGGCCGAGGCCGACGGCAACACGATGTTGATGACGTCCACCGCTCACCTGTCCAATCGTGCGCTCTACAAGTCTCTCCCCTATGACATCGTCAAGGACTTCGCGCCTGTTTCACAGATCTCGCTGCTGCCTGCCGTGCTGGTCGTGAGCGAGAAGTCTCCGATCCAGGATCTCGCTTCATTTGTGGAGCGGGCAAAAGGAGCTTCCACGCCCTTGACCTACGGTTCTGCTGGCGTAGGCACGATTCAGCATCTGGCCGGGTCGCTTTTCGCCAGCAAGGCGGGCCTCGAGATGACCCACGTTCCCTATAAAGGGGGATCCCCGGCACTGACGGATCTGATCGGCGGCCAGATCGACGCGGTCTTTGCGCCGGAAGTGGAGGTGCTCGGACACATCCGTGAGAAGCGATTGAGGGCATTGGCGGTAAGCACGCCCCAGCGTTCTGCCGCACTACCCGGCGTGCCGGCCGCCAACGAAGTGGTGCGCGGCTTCGATATTTCGTTCTGGAACGGCCTGTTGGTGCCGGCTGCAACGCCTGCCGACCGGGTGAAGACGCTCAGTGATGCGGTGATTCAGGCCCTGAAGACACCGAAGGTGAAGGATGCGCTGGAAGCCCAGGGGTCCACGCCTACCGGCAATACACCCGAACAGTTCAAGGAGCTGATCGGCACCGAGATTCCGCGCTGGGCGGAGATCGTCAGAATATCCGGGGCGGAGCCTCAGTAAATCCATCGGAGGGCACCATGACAGCATTGAATGCAGTTCCCAATACCCGGTTCCCGGATGCCGAATGGCAGGCCCGGGTGAACCTCGCCGCCTGCTATCGGCTGGTTGACCACTACGATATGTGTGACATGATCTACAACCACATATCGCTGCGGGTGCCGGGGGAGGAGAACGCCTTCCTCATCAATCCTTTCGGGCTTATGTACGCCGAGATCACTGCTTCGTCTTTGATCAAGATCGACATCGAGGGCAACATCCTCTACAACCCTTGGGAGGAGTACGGGGTCAATAAGGCGGGCTATGTGATTCACAGCGCCATCCATGCCGCGCACCACCACATCGACTGTGTGATCCACACCCACACCCCCGACGGCATGGCGGTGTCGGCATTGAAGTGCGGCCTGCTGCCGTTGACCCAGACTGCGATGCGCTTCTCGAAGGTGGCCTATCACGATTACGAAGGCGTCGTGGTCGATGACAACGAGCGCGAAAGCCTCGTCCGCGACCTGGGCGACAGCGAGGTGATGATCCTGCGCAACCATGGTCTCCTGGCAGTCGGCGCAACCGTGCAGCAGGCATTCAACAATATCTACCGGATAGAGCGCGCCTGCCGCACGCAGATCAAGGCAATGTGCTGCAACAGCGAGCTGCTGATTCCGCCGCAAAGCGTCATCGACCGGACCAACGACCAGCTGCGCGTCCAGCCCAGTGCCGATGCCCCGGGTAAGCAGAAGCCCTACGGCGTGCTCGAATGGCCTGCCATGCTCCGCATGCTCGATCGCAAGGACCCTTCCTACAAGACATGACGACGCTACTTACATCCCGGCTTGTACGCGAGCGTTATGGCCACTTGCTGGGCGGTGACGGCGCCGCCGTGCAGTGGATCGTCTACGATCCGGATGCCGGGGCTTCGATACCGGATTCGGCCCTGGAGCGGGTCGAAGCCGCCTATCTGTCTACAGACATACTGGGTACCTCCAGCAAGACCGATCTCACCCTGCCCATGCGGGAATTCTGTGACCTGCTGCGCAGGGCGCGGAATCTGAAGTGGGTTCAGGTTCCGTCCTCCGGATTGGATCGTCCCATCCACAAGGAACTCGCCGCGAAAGGCGTACGCCTGACGAACACGGCCGGGCTGGCCGCGGAGACGGTGGCGCTCACTGCGTTGACCGGCCTGCTTGCCCTGTCGCGACGCATGTTGCTCTGGATCGAAGGGCAGCGGGACCGCACCTGGAATCCCCTGCGCCTGGACGAGCGCGAGCCCGTCGAACTGCGTGGCCAGCGCGTGCTCATCGTGGGCACCGGCAGCATCGGCCGCGAACTGGCAAGGCTGTGCCAGGCGGTCGGACTGGTCACGCATGGCCTGCGTCGCAGTGTGTCCGGGCCGATGCCGCATTTCGACGAGGTGGGGCCGATCTCGGGCCTGGACGACGCCCTTCCGCGTGCCGACTGGATCGTGCTCGCTTGCCCGCTCACCGACGACACGAAGCACTTGCTGAACAAGCGCCGCTTCGATCTGTTCAAGCCTGGGGCGCAGCTGATCAACGTTGCGCGCGGCGAGGTGGTGGCGGAGCAGGATCTCATTGAAGCGTTGCGCGATGGCCGCGTGGCGGGCGCCTATCTCGATGTGGTCGAGAAGGAACCGCTGGATCCGTCGTCTCCGCTGTGGGATATGAAGAACGTGCTGATCTCCCCTCATTCCGCCGGCGACAGCACAGGACGGCATGGTCGCATTGCCGAGCTGTTCTTTGATAACCTGAGGCGCCTGCGTGAGGGCGAACCGCTGGTCAACGAGGCCAGGCCCACCTGACGCCGGATGATCGGCGGCGGGCGGGGCGCGTGTCAGCGCCCGGAGGGCCAGCGGCCGCCCAGCGCCCGGGTGGCCTGCCGGGCGGCATCGCGCGCAAGTTTCGACATTTTCTTGATCGCCGCGGGCGTGTAGCGTTCCTTGGGCCCGGATAGCGAGATGACGCCGCACATGACGTTGTCGGGGCCGTAGACCGGGCTGGCGACTGCTGCGCAATCGGGGTCACGCTCGCCCATGGAGGTTTCCACCTCGGGTATGGCCTCGGCTTCTTCGCCCCGGATGGCGCGGCTCAGCAATTTCCCGGCTGCGCCGCGCGCCAGCGGCAGCAGGTCTCCGGGGCGGATGCGGTCGAGTGTGGAATGATGCGAGTCCACGCGCAGCAGGCAGACTCGTGACGTGGCGTCATGGTAGACGTGAAAGGAGGCGCTCTCGGAGCCGGCTTCGACGACTTCCTGCAACAGGGGCAGGATGACGTCGGTGAGGCCATATGCCTTCTCGTAGGCGCGTCCCAGGCGATAGGCATAGGGCCCCAGGCTATACCGACCATCTACCTGGCGCATCACCAGTGCCGCGCGCTCGAGCGAGGCGATCAAGCGCAGCAATGTGCTTTTGTAGAAACCCGTGGCACGCGCGAGATCGGCGAGCCCGATGGGCTCTCCATGCTGGGCCACGGCCTCGACAATGGCCAGCGCACGCTCAACCGCTGCTACACCTTCGGTGGTTTCGGAAGAAGGGGGTCGACTCATTCACGTCTGCAGAATTACTGGGATGACCCGGATTTTACGCTGTCGACCAGCCGGCTGATAACCGGAAAATACCGGGTGCTCAGCCCGGCCTCGACGGCGCGCGCAAACCAGGTCTCGACGCTGCGTGCGCCCAGGGCCTCCACGCCCGTCTGGTCGGCCAGCGACAAGGCGTAGCGGAGGTCTTTGCGTGCATAGTCCACCGGGAAGGCCTTTTCGGGAAACTCGCCCGGCAGGATCGCCTTGAGGCCGTGATTACGCAGTGCGAAGCTGTCGGACGAGCCCAGCGTGAGGGTTTCAAGCAGCACCTTGGGGTCTACGCCTGCGCGGCGGGCGATGGCTCGCGCCTCGGACAGGGCCATCACGGTTTCGAACAGCACCATATTATTCATGATTTTCAGGACCTGGCCACTGCCTATGGGGCCGCACAGGGTGATCTCGCTGGCAAAGGTGGCAATGAGGGGGCGTACCCGCTCGAATGTCTCAGGCTCGCTGCCCACCATTACCGACAGCGTGCCGGCTTCGGCAGCGGCACGGGTGCGGGCGACCGGCGCGTCCATGAAAATCGTGCCCTTGGCGGCGAAGGCCTGCGCCAGGTTGCGGGTCACGTCCACGGGGGAGGTGCTGAGATCGATGATGATCTGGCCCGCGCGGGCGTGGGCCAGCAGGCCGTCGGCCTGCTCGGCGAGGCGCTGCACGACCTCGCCGGAGGGCAGCGACAGGAACACGACGTCGCTGCTTTTCATCACGGCAGCGATGTCTGCTGCCGTCTGTACGCCATGGGACGCGAGTCGGCGCAGGGGTTCGGGATCGGTATCCAGGCCCCAGACAGGCAGCTTCGTTTTCTGTGCCAGATTGCGGCATATGGGTTCCCCCATGACGCCCAGGCCGATGAATCCCAGAGTATTGAATGCATTCATTGATGTTCTCCCTGATGCGTTACATGCCGAAGTAAATGCCCTTGCTCTGCTGGTACAGGCGTATGCCCGACAGGCCTTTTTCACGCCCGATGCCGCTCTGCTTGAACCCGCCAAAAGGTGTGGAAATGGAAAGCTGCTTGTAGGTGTTGATCCAGACGCTGCCGGCCTCCAGGCGCCGCGCCACGCGCCACGCACGGCGGTAGTCGGCAGTCCAGATGCCCGAGGCCAGGCCATAGGCGCTGTCGTTGGCCTGGTCGATGAGGTCTTCCTCGTCGTCGAACTCCAGGGCGCACAGCACCGGCCCGAAAATTTCCTCGCGCACCACCAGCGCGTCGCGGTCCAGGCGGCCGAGGATGGTGGGCAGGTAGAAGGCGCCCTGATCCAGGCCCCGCGGGCGCTCGGCTCCCAACAACGCCTCGGCGCCGCTGCTCAAGGCCTCGGCTACCATGCCCTCGATCTTGTCGCGGTGAGCAAACGATGCAATGGGACCCATCTGGGCACCTTGGGCATCGGGCATGTCGACCTTGATGCGGCCGGCGCGGGCCACCAGCTTCTCCAGGAATTCCCGGGCGATGCCGCGCTGCACGTACAGCCGGGAACCCGCCACGCACGATTGGCCGCTACCTTCGAAGATTCCGCCGACCACGCCTTCGATGGCGGCATCCATATCGGCATCGGCAAACACAATGTGCGGCGACTTGCCGCCAAGTTCCAGCGCTACCGGCATGAGCTTGTCGCCAGCGGCGCGCGCAATGGTCCGGCCGCTGGCCGTGCCGCCCGTGAACGACACCATGCGGACGCCGGGATGCTCGACCAGGCGCTTTCCCACGGTGGCGCCCAGGCCCGTCAGTACGCTGAGTATGCCCGGCGGCAGGCCCGCTTCGAGCGCGATTTTTCCCAGCAGTAGAGCAGGCGACGACGTGACCTCCGATGGCTTGAGCAGGACGGCGTTTCCGGCTGCCAGCGCGGGCGCAACTTTTTGCGCCTCCATGGTCATGGGCGAGTTCCAGGGAGTGATGGCTGCGATGACGCCATACGGCTCGTACTGCGTCATGGACAGATAGTTGCCCCGCGGTGGCGTGACCTCGGCGGTGATGGTCTCGCACACGGCAGCGTAATAGCGGAAGGTTGCTGCCGCGCTGCCTACCTGGGCCTTGCATTCGGCCCAGACCTTGCCGTTCTCGATCATCTGCAGGCGGGCGAATTCTTCGGCGTTCCTGTCGATGCCGTCGGCGATGCGGCGCAGGATCGCGGCACGCTGATGCGGCAGCATGTCGCGCCACGCCGGCTGTCGAACTGCGAGCCAGGCCGCGTCGACGGCTTCATCGACCTGCGCGGAGGAAGCCGCCCCGATGCCGAAATTGCGTTGGCCCGTGGCGGGATTGATCGACTCAAATTCGCCGTCTGCAGCGGGCACCCATTCGCCACCTATCAGCAGGGATTTGGTTTCAGAGGGGGTAGGCATTCTCTTGCTCCTCGTGCTGGCCTGTTGCACCCGTTCAGGCTTGACAGCATGTCTCGTTTGAAGTTAAAAAACAGAACATATGTTCTGTTAGAAAGAACATGTCAAATATACCACTATGGCCGTGAATGGCAAGAGGAGACGGAGAATGAGAATGCAATGGCATGCGCTGCTGGGAGCGGCCACCCTGGCTTTATGCGCCGTGGCGCAGGCAGCGGACTACCCGACAAGGGCCGTCAGCATGGTGGTGCCTTATCCTGCGGGCGGCGCCACGGACATCGTGGCCCGCGCCGTAGCCGAGAAGCTCGGCGCAGCCTGGAACCAGAGCGTGGTGGTCGAGAACCGCGGGGGCGCCGGTACCACCATCGCGGCCAGCTATGTGGCGCGATCGCCTGGAGACGGCTATACCCTTTACATGACGACGTCAGCCCATACCATCAGTGGCCATCTGTACAAGTCGCTCAGCTACGATCCGGTAAAAGACCTGTCGCCCATCACACTGGTGACCAAGGTGCCGCTGGTGCTGGTCATCAACCCCGAGATCCCGGCCACGGATCTCGAGGGGTTCCTGGGCTATCTCAAAGAGCAGGACGGCAAGGTGAATTTCGCTTCTCCTGGCACGGGTACGGCTCAGCACTTGAGCGGCGAGTTGTTCAAGATCGCAACCAAGAGCAGCATCACCCACGTGCCTTATCGCGGCGATGCGCCGGCGTTCACCGATCTGGCCGGGGGTCAGGTGCAGATGATGCTGGCTACGATCAGTTCGGCCTTGCCGTTGATAAAGTCGGGCAAGTTGCGTGCCATCGCCGTGGCCAACGACCAGCGCGTCAAGGCCCTGGCCGACGTCCCCACCTTTGGCGAGCAGGGCATGCCCGGCTTTGAGGCGGGTACTTGGTTCGGCCTGCTGGCGCCTTCGTCCATCGCGCCGGAGCTGGTGCAGCGCATCTACCAGGATGCCGCGAAGGTGGTAGATACCCCGGAGATGCGCCAGCGTATCGAGGACATGGGCGGCGCTGTCGTCAACAGCACGCCGGCCGAGTTTGCGAGCTTCATGGCCAGCGAGCAGGAAAAGTGGGGCGAGGCGGCCAAGGCTGCGGGGATCGAGCCCCAATGACGGGGGCAGGGGCGGGGTGGCGGCGCCGTTCGTGGCGATGCCACCCGGGGCTCCTGCCTATGCCTTGGCGGCCGAGCCCATTTCGGGAGCGGGATGGCGCCCGACCACGCGGTAGATTACCGGGTAGTAGTTGGCGCCGTAGCCTGCGGCCTCGGCTTTTTCTAGCGTATCGGCCGTGGCGCGTGAAAGCGTGCTCGGTCCGTCCACGTGTTCGGCCAGGGTGATGGCCAGATTCAGGTCTTTCAACGCATAGCTGGTGGGGAACATCTTCTCGGGGAAGTCGTCCCTGGCCAGGTAGTTGTCTCCGGTCAGCTTGAGGGCGAAGGAGTTGGCCGACCCCAAAGACAGCGCACGTGACAGCAGATCCTTGGCCACGCCGGCTTTTTCGGCGATGGCGAAGGCTTCGGCCAGGGCATGAACGGTGTTGAGCAGCACCTTGTTGTTCATGATCTTCACGACCTGGCCGCTCCCCACTCCGCCGCAAAGCAATACGTCGGTACCCATGCACCGGAGGTAGGGTTCCAGCAGGGCGAAGTCACCGGCGCTGGCGCCAACCGTGATCAGCAGTGTCCCGTTATTGGCGGCCTCGCGACTCCGCGCGACAGGGGCGTCCACCAGGGTGATCCCTGCCGCCTGGAGTTTTTCCGCCAAGGCCCGGGTGCGGCCTACGTCGCTGGTGCTCATGTCGACGATGAATTTCAGCGCGTCCGCGTTGCTGACCAGGCCTTGGTGTCCCAGGCAGACGTCTTCCACTTGCGCGATGGACGGCAGCGACAGGAACACGATTTCGCATTGGCGGGCAATCTCGGACAGATTGCTGGCGCTTACGCCGAAAGACGCTACCGCTTCGAGATTGGGCTGAGATACGTCTGCAGCCCGAACCAGGCATCCGGACTTGAGGGCAAGATTCTTGCACAGCCCCCCGCCCATGACCCCCACGCCCACAAAACCCAATGTGGTGCTCATGCCAGACCTCCTTGACGTACACACTTGGTCCGCAGGAATTCGCGCATGCCTTCCGTGCCGCCCTCCGACCCGAGGCCGCTGTCCTTGTAGCCGCCGAATGGGGTCTCGGGCAGCGAGGCCTGCAGTTCATTCACGCACACCACGCCGCTCTCGATTTCGTCGGCGAAACGATGGGCCAGCCGCATGTCCTGCGTGAATGCATAAGCGGCCAGGCCAAAGGGCAGGCGGTTGGCCTCGCGCAAGGCTTCATCGGCATCCCGGACCGGCATCATCAGCGCGATGGGGCCGAAGGGTTCGATATGGCAGGCGTCTGCCGCGAGATCCCTGACCCCGAGTGCCGTGGGTTCGTAGTAGTAGCCCGGGGCGTCGATACGGCGCCCGCCACACAGCACCTCGGCGCCTTTGGCCTTGGCATCCTGCACCAGAGCCTCGATGGCTGCCAGGCGGCGGGCGTTCTTCAGCGGGCCCACCTGCGTGGCAGGATCGAAAGGGTCGCCCACTTTGAGCGCCCGGGCTGCCTGCGCGAATTTCCGGCTGAACTCGGCATATATGCTCTCGTGCACCAGGAAGCGCGTGGGCGAGGTGCAGACCTGGCCGGCATTGCGGTATTTGGTGGCCACGCACGACGCTGCCACCCTGTCCAGGTCTACGTCGTGCCAGACCACGACCGGCGCATGTCCGCCCAGTTCGAGCGTGGCGCGTTTCATGTGGGCAGCCGCCTTGGCGGCCAGTTCCTTGCCCACCGCCGTGCCCCCTGTGAAGGTGATCATCGCCACCTCCGGCGCAGTGCAGAGCATGTCGGCGATCCCGGCAGGATGGCCGAACACCATATTGAGTACTCCTGCCGGCACGCCGGCGCGCTGTGCCGCCTGGGCCAGGATGAGCGCCACACCCGCGGTTTCTTCCGAGGGTTTGATGACGATGGTGCAGCCGGCCGCGAGCGCGGCGCTGATTTTGCGCGAAGGCGTGATGGCCGGCGCATTCCAGCCGGAAAAGGCCCCGACGACTCCCATGGGTTCGAGCTGGGCGACCTGCACGATGCCGCGCGTACGCGCCGGGATGACGCGTCCGTACAGGCGGCGCGCCTCTTCGGCGGCCCATTCGAACATCTCGGCGGCAACGTCCACTTCCTTCTGCGCTTCGGCGTACGGCTTGCCGAGCTCCAGGGTGATCTGGCGGGCCAGCGCATCGCGTCCGGCGCGGATCTCGTCTGCCGTCTTGCGCAGGATGACCGAGCGCTGGACGGCGCCGGTCTGTTTCCATGCCGGCAGGGCGTTGCTGGCGCTGGTAACGGCGCGGCGTACATCGTCGGCCGAGGCGTGCTTGTAGCACCCCAGTGCTTCGGCGCTGGAAGGGGACATCACTTCGAAGATGGCTTCGCCGGTGCCGTCTGCGAAGGCTCCGTCTATGAATTGGGTGTAATGCATGGCGGTTCCGTGTCGGTCTTACTGGATCTCGATGCTGGTCCGGTCGATGACCTTGTCCCAGTGCGCGGTCTGTTCCGCGATGTAGTACCTGAAGTATTGCGGCGTACCGTTGAACGGGTACTGCTCCATTGAAGCCAGCCTGGCGACGACGTCGGGGTCTTTCATGGCCTCGTTGACCGCTGCATTGAGCTTCGCCACGATGTTCTCGGGCATGCCGGCAGGCCCCATCAGTCCGTTCCATGGTTCAGCGGCATAGCCCGGGATGCGGGACTCCCCGATGGTGAGCAGGCCTGGAGCGCCGCGGCCAGGAACGGCGCTGGCCGAGGCCAGGAGCCTGAACGCTCCCGTCTTGACATGCGGCAGGGCGGCTGCGCCCGCGATAAAGGCAAAATCCAATCGGCCGGCAACAAGGTCGCTGATGGCTGCCGAGTCGCCCTTGTAAGGGACGTGCGTGGCATTGATCCGGGTTTCGGCCTTGAACCACTCTCCGGCCAGGTGGTTCACCGCCCCCGTGCCTGCCGAACCATAGTTCAGTTCGGCGCCAGGCTTTCTGCCGTACTCGACCAGTTCGTCGTAGGTCTTGAAGGGGGAGTTGCCTGGCACCACCAGGAAGTACGGATAGTTGGCAACAAGCGCGATGGGCGTGAAGTCCTTGATGGGGTCATAGCCGGCGTCGTTCCGGATATTGGGCACGATGGACAGCGTGCTGCTGCTACCCAGCATCAACGTATAGCCGTCGGGCGCAGCCTTTTTCACGATATTGGCGGCCAGGGCGCCGCTGGCGCCGGCCTTGTTGTCGATGATGAAGGACTGGCCCAGCTTGTTGCTCAGCTTGTCGGCCAGGATGCGCGCTACGACGTCGGTAGGGCCTCCTGCGGAGAAGCCGAGCACGATCGTCACGGTCTTGTCCGGATAGGAGGATTCCTGTGCCAGGCCGCTGCCAGCCATGGACAGGCCTGCGATGCTGCCCAGCAGGGTCTTGATCAATGTGCGTCTGGTTCTTCTCATGGATGTCTCTCTCCTCGGTGGGGTATATGGCTCAAAGGCGGATTTTCTCGAGTGCGTTCGTTTCCGCCCAGAAGTCCGTGAGGCAGGAGGTGTCCTGGCCCGCCTTGCCCGCATTGAGGGCCATGCGGAAGATATTGCGCGTGATGTCGCACACGGGCAGTGACACGTTGCCCTGCTGGGCTGCCGTGGCGGCCAGGCTGATGTCCTTGAACCCCAGCGCGATATCGAAGCCAGGCGTGAGATCGCCGGCCAGCACCTTGTTGGGCCACTTTTCCTTGAGCTGGCCGTTGCTGGCGGTCGTGCTGGTGATCACCTCGAAGGTCTTCTTCACATCCAGGCCGAGCGCCTTGGCCAGTACCAGCGCCTCGGAATTTATCTGGCAGTAGCACAGCACCATCATGTTGTTGACCAGCTTCGTGCGCGTGCCGCTGCCGGCCTCACCGCAGTAATGTACGGTCGTGCCCATCTTGTAGAGCACGGGTTCCACCGTGGCATGATGCTCGGGCGCAATACCCAGCATGAAAAGCGATTCGCCCCTGTCGGCGTGCGCGGCAAGACGGCCAACCGGCGCATCTCCAAACACGATCCCGCGCTCGCGGCATGCCGAGTGCACGGTATCCACCGTGGCCACATCGACGGTACTCATGTCGATATAGATGCCGCCGCTTTTGAGGGAGTCGGTTATGCCGCCTTTGCCCAATGCCACTTCGAGAACCTGTTTTGGGCCGGGCAGCATGGTGATGAGCAGATCGACCTGGCTGCAGACGTCGGCTATGCCTGACGCTGGCTGCCCTCCTGCCTGGGCAATCCGTGCAACCACGGCAGGATTGGTGTCGTAGACGACGACTTTCTCGCCCTTTCCAAGTAAAGACGAAGCGAGCGCGAAGCCCATGCGGCCCAAGCCGATGAAACCAATATTCATATCTACTCCTGATGTCACTTCTCGTACCTGAGGGTTTGGTCGTTCTTTCCTTCAAGGCGCAGCAGGCCGTCCACGGCCACTACGCCGCCGGCTTGTACGAACAAGGGATTGATCTCGGCCTCGGCCACGCGGCCGTCCTGCCACAGCGCCAAACGGGAGAATGCCGCGATGGCTTGCGCCAGGGCATCCATGTCCCCCTTGGGAAGGCCGCGGAAACCACGCACCAGCCGGGTCGCGCGCACTTCGTCGATCATGCTCAAGGCCTGCTCGCGGCTTACCGGCGCCAGGCGGATCGACACGTCGGGCGATAGCTCGGCAGCGACGCCGCCGGCACCCAGCACTACGATCGGGCCTACCAGCGCGTCGTGGCGATAGCCCAGTATCAGTTCCAGCAGCCTGCTCTCCATTTGCTGCACCAGCAGGCCATCGATGCGTGCCCCCGGCGCCCGCTGGCGCACGACATCGAACATTGCAGCGGCCTGATGGCGCAGGTCTGCGGCATCACGGATGCCCACGCGCACGCCGCCGCATTCGGTCTTGTGCGGGATGTCGCGCGAGGAGATCTTCAGCGCGACCGGGTAGCGCAGATCGGCCGGGGGTCGGACATCGGCGTCGGCGGGCAGCAACTGCATGGCAGCAGTGGGTACGCCCAGCGCCGCAAATACCCGGCCCGCCTCGTACTCCGTGAAGCTGCCTTCCTTTGGCAGGTCTTGGGGCCAGACGGGGGACGAAGCCTCGGCGACGGGTGGCGAAGGCAAGGGGCGCCTGAGAAACAGCGCCAGGGCCTCGGCGCATGATTCGGGGGTCCGGAAACCCGGGATTCCCGCATTCTGCAGGACCTGCAGCGACGCCATGGCGTCGGGCGCAAGAAAGGCCACCAGCGGTTTGTCGTCGGGTTTGGCGGCGCACTGCAGGGGCCTGACGACCAGCTCGGGATGGAACTGCGCCGACGAACCGGCCACGCTCAGTACGGCGTCGCACCAATCCGCCTGCAGGAGCTGCTCGAGCAGGTCCTGGTACTGGGCGCTGGTGGCGGCCAGGGTCAGGTCGATGATGGGCGCCGGGCGCAGCTTCAAGCCGCGTCCGGCCATGTGCGCGATGAAGGCATCGGGCGGCGTGGCGGCCACCACGCCCCTCAGGCCCAGGTTGTCGACCACGGTTGCCGCGCCGCCACCCGTGGTGGTGATCACGGCCACGCGCGGCGTGTGCGCCACGGGTTTGCAGCGGCCGTAGCGCTGTGCCAGCGGCACGATCTCGAACAGGGTTTCGAGCGACTCCACGCGCAGCACGCCGTGCGCCCTGAAAAAGGCGTCCACCGCGGCGTCGTTGCCTGCCATGGCGCCGGTGTGGGATTGCGCCAGAGCCTCGCCCTGGGCCGAGCGGCCCAGTTTATAGGCGATCACCGGTTTGCCTGCGGCATGGGCCCGGTTCAGCGCACCTGCCATCACAGGCCCGTCCCGCAGGGTTTCCAGGAACAACAGGATGACCTGGGTTTCCTCATCGTCCACCAGCGCATCCACGATCTCGCCGACCGAGACATCGCTTTCGTTGCCCACGGAGACCGATTTGGCGAAGCCGATGCCGCGGGCGGCGGCGCGCGATAGCAACGAACCCATCATCGACCCGCTCTGGGATACCATGCTGACGTGGCCGGCCACCAGCGTGTCGGATTCGAACACGGCATTCACCGACAGGATGCTGCCGGCATTGAGATTGGCCATGCCGATGCTGTTGGGGCCCAGCACGCGCAGGCCCAACGCGTGCGCCTTGCTGACCAGATCTTCCTGGCGCATGCGGCCCTCGGGGCCGGACTCGCCGAAGCCATCGCTATAGATGGTCACCACTTTTGCGCCCGCCCGGGCGCAGCCCTCGAGCTGTTCTACCACCCGGGAGCCTGGCACCATCACGAAAACGTGGTCTACGGGGCCGGGCAGCGCACCCATGTCGGGATACGCGGTTTCCCCCATGATCTCTGCGCGCGTCGCGTTGATCGGATAGATCCTGCCCTTGTAGCCGTGCTTGCGCATGAAGCGCAGGGGCCGGGCGGTGTTCTTGGCAACGTCGCCCGATGCGCCGATGAGGGCGATGTGCTGAGGGTCGAGCAGGGCTTGGCGGAAGGTCGCGGAATTCATCATGTCGTGGCGTAGGGAGTCTTACAGAGGCTGGTGCAGGCGTAGCGCACGTACATCCAGGGCATCGATGTTCCAGGCGCTTTCGCGCAGTTGCTGCGCGCGCGCAGCCCCCAGCACGGGCGTCACCAGCTCGTCGAATTTGCCGTTGAGTTCGGCGTCGCTGAGCGGAGCCTCGGGGTCGCCCTTGCGGTAGGGGGAATCGTGGCGCACGCTGGATCCGTCGCGCTTGATGATGGTCACGCGCGCAGCCCGCTGGCCCGGGAACGCAGCGGTCAATTCCGGATCGGCACGCAGCGTGACGCGATCCATCACGGCGCGCAGGGCCGGATCCATCAGGCGCTCTGCGCCGAAGGCGTCGAGACGCACCGACCCATACTTCAGTGCGTGGGCCAGCACGTAGCACAGGCTGAACTTCCCCTCGAAGGCCGTCCGGGGGTCGCGGTTGCCAGTCACGTCCAGCGCGGTCTGGTAGGTATCGACCTCGATCGCCTCGATCTCGTCCAGCGTCAGCCCATGGGCTGCGCGCAGTGCGAGCGCCGCATCGATGGCGGCGAAAGTATGGCCGCAGCAGCCATGGTTCTTCTGCGTGATGCGTTCGATGTTGTAGCGCTCTCCCAAGCCTTGAACGACGTTTGACCAGTCGGGTGATCCGGCGAGCGCCGCCCCAAAGCCCACCGGGCCGTCCAGCATGCCTGCCGCCCCGGTCAGGCCGTGCGCAGCGCCCAGGCCGGCGCGCACGCCTGCATTGGCGGCGTTGCCGGCATGCAGCGCCTTCGTCATCGCATCCGAGCGAAAAGCCTGCTGCAGGCCGGCGGCGAAGCTGGCCGCGGTGGCCAGCGCGTGGTACATGGCCTGCGCGTCGCCTGGCGCCGCCAGGGCCGTCGTGGCTGCCGCTGCGCCGAAGCTCCCCACGGTGCCGGTGGTATGGAAATAGCGGTAATGCGCGGGTTGTACGGCTGCGCCGATCCGGGTGGAAATCTCATAGCCCACCACGATGGCGCGCAGCAGGTCGGTGCCGCGCATGTCGCGCTCTTCGGCCACGGCCAGCGCTGCAGCAATGACGGGCGGGCCGGGGTGGTAGACGGCGTCGCGGAAAATGTCATCGAACTCCACAGCGTGCGACACGCTGCCATTGATCCAGGCGGCGGTAGGGCTGAAAGCCGTGGTGCCGCAGCCCGGCAGGCTGGAACGGCCGAAGCCCAGCTCCGCTGCATGCGCGGCCAGCAGTTGCGGGCATGGCGCCACGCGGGTCCCTGGGTACAGGGCGGCAAACCAGTCCACCAGTGCCCGCTTGGCGTGATGAATCACACTGGGGGGAAGCTCCCGCACGCTGTCGCGCGCGCCGTATTCGGCCAATTGTTCGAGAAGCATTGGCGTGTCTCCGTGGGGGTGTGCCGCCTTTTCCTGGGTCGGCTTGTATCGGCACTCAATCTAAAGGTCCGCTGGATGGCGAGGTTTGAAAAAAAAGAAAACCAGCGTTGAAGAATCGCCCGCTTCCTGCGTGCGTGCGGCTCCTACCATTCGATGCATAAAACGATTCTCACAAAGCCAAAGGAGACACGCGATGCAGGGATGTCATTTCGGCGCCTGGGTTGCCGGGCTGTGTCTGGGAATTGCGGGCGTGATCGGCGCCGCCGCCGGCGAGGCCGACAACTACCCCTCGCGGCCCATCACGTTGCTGGTGGGCTTTCCGGCGGGCGGTCCGTCGGATAACGCGGCACGCATACTTGCCAGCCGTCTTGAAAAGGAGCTAGGCCAGAGCGTGGTGGTGGAGAACCGGGGCGGCGCAAACGGAACCATTGCCGCCGGCGCACTCACCAAGGCTGCGCCCGACGGCTATACCTTGTTCCTGGTCACCAAGAGCCACGTCAACACCAAGTGGCTGTTTCCGAACCTGCCTTTCGACCCGGCCACCGACTTCCAGCCCGTGGCGCTGCTGCTCAATATGCCCAACATCATGGTGGTGGGGCCGTCGGTGAAGGAAAGCGACTACAGGAGTTTCTACGAGGCGGCCAAGGCCCGGCCCGGTGGTTTCACGGTGTTCTCCACCGGCAATGGATCCGATCCGCACCTGGCTGCGCTTGAATTCCAGGAACAATCGGGCCTGAGGTTCCTCCATGTTCCGTACAAGGGCGGCGCGCAGGGCATGGTCGACATGTTGAGCGGCCGCGTGGATCTGTCTTTCGCGACTGCCGGAACGGTGATGAGCTACATCAATGCCAAGGACGGCAAGGTGCGCGCCCTGGCAGTGGGTTCAGCGCAGCGCTATTCCCTGTTGCCCGACGTGCCGACTTTTGCCGAGCTGGGTTTCAAGGAATTCGCGCCTTCGGCCTGGTACGGCGTGATGGCGCCCGTGGGCACCCCGCGCGCCATCCTGGAAAAACTCAACAAGACCATCAATCACACCATGAATCAGCCTGATGGCGTGACCCAGCTGGCCGCCATGGGAGCGCTGCCGGTGAATGCGTCCATCGAGGACTTCGCCAGGTTGTATCAGCATGACATCCAGCACAACGGCGAGCTCATCAGGCGCCTGGGCGTGCAAGTGGATTGAGGCGGGGCATGTCAGGTCGGCTGGGTCAGGAAATGCAGCAGTTCGGAGGTTGCCGCACTGATGCTGTCGGTTTCGTGCACGGCCACGAAGAACTGCCGCACGGCCCAATCGTTCTTCAGGCGCAGCAGAACCAGGCCCATGCTGCTGAGGTAGTTGGCCGCGATCTGCTCGGGAACCATGCCGATGCCAAGACCTTCCCGGATCATGCGGCAGCGTGTTTCGAAGTTGGAGACCTGCAGCTTTACCGTAGGCGGGCGTGTCATCGTCTGGCCTGCATAGGCCAGAAACTGCTCCAGCGAGTGGCGGGGAAAGTAGCCCAGCAGGTCATAGTCGAGCGCTTCTTCCAAGTGGAGCTCCCCGCGCCCGCTCAGGGGATGGTTGATGGGTACCACGAGGCCTACGCGATCGGTTGCGAACGGAAACGACACGATGCCGGGCGCCGGATGATCGGCATGGTAAATGCCGATGTCGATGACGCCGTCGACCAGCATGCGAGGCACGTCGTAGCTGTGCGCCTCGATCAGGTCCACGCTGACATCGTCGCGCTGCGACAGGAAGCGGCTCATGCGGCTGGGCAGGAACTGCAGAATGGTCGACGGGTTTGCCGCCAGGCGCAGTTTCACCTGACCATCAGGGCCGTAGATCCGCATGGCCGATTCGGCCAGTTGTACCGAACGCAGAATGGCTTTGGCACGCTGGTAGAGCAAGGTGCCGGCAGGCGTGGGCGCCACGCCGCGGCCATGGCGTTCAAGCAGCGTGCGCTGCAGGTGCCGCTCGAGCTCGGCGATGCGCTTGCTGACCGCGGACGTGACCAAATTGGTGCGTTCGGCCGCCTTGGAAAGGCTTTTCTCCTCTACCGCCGCCACAAAGGCTTCAAGGGCGGGGACGTCCATTCCTTTCATTGTCTTGTTCTCGTACTGGGTGATCCAATATGGACTTTAATCTGAATCCCGACTATCAATCCTATGCCGATTCGGTCCGCCGCTTCGCACGGGATCATCTGGCGGAAGGGGCTCTCGCTCGCGCACATGCGGATGAATATCCCTGGGAAACGGCGCAGTTGTTGGCCGAGAACGGATTCCTGGGCATTGCGTTCCCGGAAGACGAGGGGGGGCAGGGGGGCACGCTGATGCACGCCGTGCTGGCCATCCAGGAGGTTGCCCTGGTGTGCCCGCGTAGCGCCGATATCGTCCAGGCTGGAAATTTTGGCCCCATCCGCACCTTCGTGGAATATGCGACGCCCGAGCAAAAAGCCCGCTTCCTGCCCGACCTGCTCGGTGGCCGCAAGCTGATCTCGTTGGGCATGACGGAACCCCAGGCCGGGTCGGCTGTCACGGAACTCGCCACCAGTGCCGTGATCGACGGCGACGAGGTCGTCGTGAACGGAACCAAGATATTCTCCACGCACAGTTCCGAGGCGGCCGTGTATCTGGTGTATGTGCGCTTCGGACCGGGCGTGGGCGGCATCGGCTCGGTATTGATAGAGCGCGGCACCCCGGGTTTTTCCGTGGGCCAACCCTCGCGGTTCCTGAACGGCGAGCACTGGTCGCAACTGTATTTCGACAACGTGCGTATCCCTGCGTCCAATGTCCTCCTCGGGCCCGGCGGCTTCAAGAAGCAGATCTCCGGCTTCAACGTGGAACGTCTCGGAAATGCCTCTCGTTCGCTGGCCGTCGGCCGCCATGCATTCAACCTGGCACGCGAACACGCACTGATCCGCAAGCAGTTCGGCCGCGAATTGTGCGAGTTCCAGGGGCTCCAGTGGAAGTTTGCCGAAATGTGGATGAAGCTTGAGCAGGCCCAGCTGCTTCTCTACAAGGCCGCTCTGGAAGGCGAACACGGTCTGCCCAGCGCACAGAGCACCGCCATGGCCAAGCTGGCCTGCAATGAGGCGGGCTTCTTCGCCGCCAACGAGTCGCTGCAGATCATGGGAGGAACGGGCTTCAGCGAGGAATCTCTGGTTGAATACTGCATGCGCCGCTGCCGCGGCTGGATGATCGCTGGCGGTTCCATCGAGATTCTCAAGAATCGCATCGCCGAGGGCGTGTTCGAGCGTACCTTCTCGCAACGTCCGCCCAAGGCGGTTTGATCCGGCGGCGTGCGGAAACCGCCCGCCACGCTGCCGGCGCCCGGGCGGGCGGACTAGTCGAGTTTCTCTATGCCTGCCGCAGCGATCACCTTGGACCAGTGCTGCTGCTGCGCGCGGATGTGCCGGCCGAAGTCGTCCCCCGAGCCGCGGAACGGATACTGGCCGTAGCTCAGCAGCTTCTTGCGGGTCTCCTCGCCGCTCAGTACTTCCTGTACCGCCGTATTGAGTTTCTGCACGACGGCGGCATCCATGCCGGCAGGGCCGATGATGCCGTTCCAGGGCCCGATGATGAAGTCTGCCTGATTGGTCGCCTCGATTACCGTAGGCACGTCAGGCAGGAATTCGGCGCGCTGGGCGGTGCCGATGCCGATGGCGCGCAACTTTCCCCCCTGCACCTGGGGCAGGGCCACCGCCGCGCTGATCAGGGCCATGTCGACGCCACCCGTCAGCATGCCGTTGATCATGGCGGAGTCGCCGCCGCTGTACGGCACGTGCAGCAAGGGAACGTTCATCTGCTTGGCGAACCATTCGCCCGCCAGGTGATTATCGGCGCCCATGCCGGCCGAGCCGAAGGTCATGGGCTCCTTGGCGGCCTGGCCGCGCTTGACCAGGTCGGGAATGGACTGGATATCCGATTTGGCGTCCACCACCATCACGTACGGATACTGCGCCACCGGCGAGACAATGGTGAAGTCCTTGAAGACGTCGTAGCTGATGGACTTGCGGTAGGCGGGTTCGATGGCGAGCGAGCCGCTGCTGGCCAGCAAGAGCGTATAGCCATCGGGCTTTGCTCGCTGTACGTACTGCAGCGCGATGAGGCCGTTTGCGCCGGGCCGGTTCTCGACCACCACGGCCTGTCCGAGTTTGTCGCCGAGTTGCTGCGCCATGTAGCGACCGACCACGTCGGTCGGTCCGCCGGCCCCGAATCCGATCACCAGCGTGATGGGCCGCGACGGATATTCGGCCGCGGCTGCGGTGTTGAGCAGTACGGATGCCGCCAGCGCGCCCAGCATTGCCAGGAAGCGGTTCTTTTTCATTGCCTGTCTCCTTGCCTTCGGTATCGTGCCTATCGGATGATGGATTCGAGCAGGGCTTCGTCCAGGCCCACACTCCGATAGTGGGACCGGCATTTCTCCACGCGGTCGAACACGTCGGTGAATCCCACCTGCCGGCCCTGTTCGTCGACGTAGATCAAGGCGCCGTTGACCAGGAACCAGGTCAGCATCTCGTCGTCTTCGTCCGACACCAGGGTGTGCGTTTCCCCCGGCGGCTCGAATACGTAGCTGCCCTCCGATGCCGTCCATTCGTGTTCCAGGTATCGCCAGGATCCCTTGAGCACATAGCCATGCACCGTGGAAGTGTGACGATGACAGCTCACCACGCCCTTGCGCCGCACGCGCAGCACGCTGGTCCAATAACCATGCGTGATGTTCAGAAGCAATGGCTTGAACCATACGTTGTCGTGGATCGGCACCCACATGCGATCGTCGCCTTCGAGCACGGGGCTCACGATCTCCTTGCGTATGCCGGCAGGCTGGAGTTCCCGCGGGAAGGGGCGTACAGCGGTCATGCTTGTCTCCTTTATCGGTGACTCGATGGGGGGGGCAGATCGGGGATGGGGTGGCCAGCGCTTCCAGCTTGCGCATGGCTTCGACGATGCCGGGCTGGGTGATGCCCTGCGCGCCGTTCTCCAGGTATGGCGCGGTGAGGGCAAGCCGGGCCACCTCGTGCAGGGCATCGTCCGGCAACTGCCGTACCCCGATGTCGGCCAGGCTGGCGGGCAGCCCTACGGCCCGTACCATGTCCAGCAATTCGTCGAACGCGTGGCGCTGGCGTTCGCATGCCAGCACCTGTACCAGGGCGCCGTAGGCCACGAGTTCTCCATGCAGGAAATCCTCGGTGCCCGGTATCACGGTCAGTCCGCGCAGCAGCCCATGGGCGAGGGACAGGCCGCCGCCTTCGAAAGCCAGCCCGGAATACAGCACGCAGGCTTCGACCAGGCGCTCGAAATGCGCGCCGGCCGTGCGTTGCTCGCATTCGCGCAGGCCTTCGACCGCATGCTCGCGTATCAGGGTGTAGCAGCGTTGAGCCAGGGTGTGGGACAGCTCCAGGCTGCCCATGCCGAAGGTGTTGGGCACGGCGAACGCCATCGCCTGCTCCACTTCGAAGCGCTTGGACAACGCATCCCCGATGCCTGCAGCCAGCAAGCGCCGCGGCGCCTCCGCCAGGATTGCCGTGTCTACCAGAACCAGATCGGGGTTGCGCGGCAGCACGCGGGAGTACTTCAAGGCATGGCCTTCGTAGACCGCAACGAGCCGGCTGGTCGGCGCATCGCTGGAGGCGGCGGAGGGCATCACCACCAAGGGTCGCGCCAGGTCGGCGGCTACCGCCTTGGCTGCGTCCAGCGTCTTTCCGCCGCCGAACCCGATCACGCAGTCGTTGCGGTGAACCCGGGCGCGCTCGGCCAGCGATGCGATGACCGCTTCGGTACACGCCCCCGGAAAGGAAATGGCATCGATGGCGAGGCCCGAAGCCCGGAAACGCGGCAAGTATCTGGCCAGCGCGCCGTCATGGATGAGCGTGGCCGAATCGGCGCGCAGGCATTCGCGCAGGATGGCTTGCAGGCTGTCGAGCGCGCCTGGGCCCTGTATGTAGCGGCACGGAAACCCCATGCCAGCCATGTCGGAATGAAAATGCACCAAAGTGCGTGTCCCCTAAAGACAGCGGATCCGTGCAGGCGATGTTGGAGGCGTTCATCGTGTCGGGATCCGTTCTTGATTGTTCTTTCAGACAGAATATCTGTTCTATATTGGTCATTCTTCCGTCTTTGGGGAGGCTTGTCAACGCCGGGGTCAGCCTGGAGCTGTCGGACGAGGCCTGTACGGGGGCAGGCGTGAGCGGAGTCTGGGCGAAGTGGGGAAGGATGCTCCGGGAGACCCGGGGCCGCAGTTGGCATTTGCAGCGCGGAAGCAGGAGTCGCCAGGCTGTGCCAGGACGGCATCCACCTGACACCGGACCAGGGCGGCGTCCGCAGTGAGCTGGTCCGAACCGCCCTGGAAAGAAAAAACCCCGCAAGTTGAACACTCACGGGGTCTTTGCATTGCCCTGGACCTGCCTGGACAAAAATCTGGCGGAGAGGGTGGGATTCGAACCCACGATACGCCTAAACGTATACCGGATTTCGAGTCCGGCGCATTCGACCACTCTGCCACCTCTCCGGTGGGCTCGATGTGCGGCAGCCAGTGCCGGCGCATCGCCGCTGGGTTCTTGCCTGGCATCCCGGTTTCGCAGCGGGCCGTGGTCAGGGCGCCGATGCGCAAGGCAAGCTTCGCTTTCAGGCCTGGCCTTGATCGCGTCGCTCCGGGCTGCGTTGTAAGCAGGATCCAGCAAAGCCCGCTATTCTACCCGAAATATTCTGGTTTTGGAAAGCCAATCGAAATGGCTGCCGGCGGTTGATTCGGACGACCCCGGCATCGGGGCACAAGCCTGCCTCCGCGGCGTGCCGAAAGCCGGTGGCAGGAGTAGCATGCCGGGTGCCCCACGCGTGTCGAACCCCGCGGCCGCATCGGCGCCGCGCCCTTGAAGGAGAATGTTCATGCTCAAAGGAAAAGTCGCCGTCGTCACCGGTTCCACCAGCGGCATCGGCCTGGGAATCGCCACCGCATTCGCCAGCCAGGGTGCCGACATCGTGCTCAACGGCTTCGGGGATGCGGCGCAGATCGAGCAGGTGCGCGAGGCGCTGGCCAAGGAGCATGGGGTGCAGGTGCTGTACGACGGCGCCGACCTCTCGCGCGGCGAGGCGGTGCGCCAGCTGGTGGCCAACACGGTGCAGAGCCTGGGCCGCATCGACATCCTGGTGAACAATGCCGGCATCCAGCACACCGCGCTGATCGAGGACTTTCCGGTCGAGAAGTGGGACGCGATCATCGCCCTGAACCTCTCGGCCGTGTTCCATGGCTCGGCCGCGGCGCTGCCGCACATGAAGAAGCAGGGCTGGGGCCGCATCATCAATATCGCGTCGGCCCACGGCCTGGTGGCTTCGCCCAGCAAGTCGGCCTACGTGGCGGCCAAGCACGGCGTGGTGGGGCTCACCAAGGTCACGGCGCTCGAGACCGCCGGCACGGGGGTCACGGCCAATGCCATCTGCCCGGGCTGGGTGCGCACGCCGCTGGTCGAGAAGCAGATTTCGGCCATCGCCGCGCAACAGGGCGTGGACCAGGAAGCCGCGGCGCGCGAGCTGCTGGGCGAGAAGCAGCCCTCGCTGCAGTTCGTCACCCCCGAGCAGCTCGGCGGCACGGCCGTGTTCCTGGCGTCCGACGCCGCCGCGCAGATCACCGGGGCCTCCATCTCGGTCGACGGCGGCTGGACCGCCCGCTGAATCCGTTTCCGATCCATCGATACAAGGAAAACCCGACATGCTGTTCCTGCTTTCCCCGGCGAAGAAGCTCAATTACGACACGCCGGTGCATGTGCAAGCCCATAGCCAGCCGCTGTTCGTGCAGCAGGCGGCGGCGCTGATCAAGGTGCTCAAGACCAAGTCCGCCGACGAGATCGCCGCGCTCATGAGCCTGAGCCCGGCGCTGGCCGAGCTCAACGTGTCGCGCTACGCCGCCTGGAAGCGCACCTTCACGCAGGAGAATGCGCGCCAGGCCGTGCTGGCCTTCAACGGCGACGTCTACGAGGGCCTGCAGGCGGGCAGCCTGTCGGCGCGCCAGCTCGACTGGGCCCAGGAACACGTGGTGATCCTCAGCGGCCTGTATGGCGCGCTGCGTCCGCTGGACCTGATGCAGCCGTATCGTCTCGAGATGGGCACGCGTCTCGAGACGTCCAAGGGCAAGAACCTGTACGAGTACTGGGGCGACGCCATTGCCCGGTACCTCAACGAACGCCTGGAGGGCCAGCGTGCGCCGGTGGTGGTGAACCTGGCTTCGGAAGAGTACTTCAAGGTGGTCGACCTCAAGACGCTCCAGGCGCGCGTGGTGCAATGCGTGTTCCAGGACTGGAAAGGCGGAGCCTGGAAGGTCGTCAGCTTTCATGCCAAGCGGGCCCGGGGCCTGATGGCGCGCTACGCCATCGAGCACAAGATCGCCAAGCCGGAAGGCCTGCAGGGATTCGACGCCGAAGGCTATGCGTACGACGCCACCGCGTCGAGCGACGACAAGCTGGTGTTCCGCCGCAAGCAGGCAGCCTGATAGGGCGGACCCGATCGATGTCTGCCGGGCTGCGGGTTTTCGTCTTTTTCTCGCTGGGCTATCTCACTTCCTATGTGTTCCGCGGGCTGAACATCGGGTTCGGCCCCTACATCACCGCCGAGATGCAGCTGTCGGCGGCGGATCTCGGCACACTGACCAGCCTGTATTTCCTGGGTTTCGCGCTGCTGCAGATCCCCGCCGGGCTGTTGCTCGATACCTGGGGGCCGCGCCGGGTCAATGCGGGCATGCTGGTGCTGGCGGCGGTGGGAACCACGGTATATGGCCTGGCCGATGGGCCGGCGAGCCTGATGGTGGGGCGGCTCCTGATCGGCGCCGGCGTGTGCGTGTGCCTGGGCGCCAGCTTCCAGGCGCTGGCGCAGCATTTCCCGATGGCGCGGCTGCCGCTGGTCAACGGCCTGCTGATGGCCGTGGGCGGGCTGGGCGGCGTGCTGGTGGGTTCGCCGCTGTCTTGGCTGCTGGGCCATGCAAGCTGGCGCGCCGTCAGCCTGGGCATGGCGGTGTTCACGCTGGCGGTGGCGGCCATGCTGCTGCTGGGCGCGCCGCGCGAAGCCGTGCGTGAGCGCCATGCACGGGCTGGTCTGGGCGAGCAATGGCGCGGCATGCTGGCGCTGCTGCGCATGCCGCGCTATTGGCAGCTGGTGTCGCTGCCCACCGCCTCGGCGGGCGTGTTCTACGGCGTGCAGTCGCTGTGGGTGAGGCCCTATCTGATCGAGTTCAACCAGGTGGACCCGGCCACCGCGGCCTGGCTCGTGTCGCTGGTGGGCCTGGCCATGATGGCCGGCAACGTGGGGCTGGGGGCCCTGGCGCGCCAGGCCGAGCGCGGCGGACTGGGTCTGTACGGGTTCGGGGGCCTCTGCATGACGCTGTTCATGCTGATGCAGGCGCTGATCGTGGCCGACGTGCCGCTGCCGCTGGCCGTGCTGTGGATCGGCTACGGCATGTTCGGTTCTTCCAACATCCTGATATTCGCCTTGCTGGCGCGCGAGTTCCCGCGCGAGCTGCTGGGCCGGGTGGCTTCGACCACCAACCTGCTGATGTTCACGGCGATCTTCCTGTGCCAGGTGGGCATGGGCGCCATCATCGACCTCTGGCCGCAGGAGGCCGGGGCGTATCCGCCGCAGGCCCACACGGCGGCCTGGCTGGTGCTGCTGGCGTTCCAGGCGGTTGCCGCGGCGTATTACTTCTGGCCGCGGCAGCGGGTGGCGGCGCCTTCAGCCGGCCACTGACACGCGGCCGCCCGCCGGTTCCTCCGGTTCGGCCAGGCCGGCCAGCTCCCGGCGGATCATGGTGCTGGCGCGCAGCATCTGCTTGAGCGGATAGGCCAGCGCCGCCAGTTCGCCTTCGGTGTCGAACTGGCTGGGCAGGTCCGCCGGGGCGGGCTGCTTTTCGTCGAGCAGGTCCAGCATGCCCTCGAGCGCCCGCCGTACGGGTTCCGGCGTGGCGGCCAGGCCGGCCAGCAGCGGGATGGCCGCGGTGATCTGCGAGGCCAGGACATGGTTCTGGATCAGCAGGTTGTTGTATTCCGGGACATTCACCTGGTGCGAGCGCGGCTCGCTCATCATGCGGTAGAAGGCCTCGGCGAAGTTGCTGAAGGCAATGTGCACGTTCTTGCGCGCCAGGCGCCATGCCAGGTCGGCATCCGTCAGGGTGGCGGCGGCTGCGGCGGCCTCGCCCTCGGGCAGGTCGGGGCGGGAGGCGGCATGGGTGGCGCGCACGAAGTCCAGTCCGGCGCGCAGGTATTCGCGGTTGGCGCGCGCGGCGGCCCGCGCCAGCGGTTTCATGTAGCGCGCCTCCCACCAGGGCAGCACGTAGCTGCATACCAGCGCCAGCGCGCAGCCCAGCGCCGTATCGAGGGCGCGTTCGCCTATCACCTCCAGCGACACGCTGCCCGGCGCGACGAAGTGGAACACCAGCACCACGAAGAGCGTGTTGAAGATGGCGCTGCCCATGTAGTTGAGCTGCACTAGGCTGTTGCCCATGATGCAGGCAGCCAGCAGCACGGCGAACAGGATCTCCGGGCGGCTGGTGAGGGAGAACAGGCCCAGCGCCAGCAGGCAGCCGATGAGGGTGCCCATGAGCCGCCAGCCGTTGCGCTGGCGGGTCAGGGCGAAGCCGGGCTTCATGATGATGACTATGGTCAGCAGCACCCAGTAGCTGTGCGAGGATATCCCGGGCGCCTGCCAGCTGCCGATCAGCGCCAGGGCCAGCGCGGCCGCCAGCGCGACGCGGATTGCGTAGCGGCAATGCGGCGAGTCCAGCCGCAGGTTGCTGGTGATCTGGCCGAGCCGCACCTCCTGGCGCGACATGAAGCGCGTGAGCGACTTGTCGATGCGCAGCAGGTCGGTGGGGCGGGCATCGGGCCGCCGCTGGGTATGCTCGGCCAGCCTGTCGACGATGCGCGAGGCGTTGCGCAGCCGGCGCAGCACCTGCACCATCAGCGCCACCACTTCGGGTTCGCGGTCGGCCAGCCCGCCCTGGCGGATCTGCTCGATCTCGTATTCGATGGCCCGCAGCTCGGCCTTGGCGCTGCTGCGATATTGCGTCTGGCGCCCGCGCGAGACGTCCAGCGCGATGCGGTTGAGTTCCAGCGACATCTTCACCAGCGCGTCGCGCATGAAGATCAGCGCGTCGTGGCCCGCCAGGGCGCGGCGCAGGGTGGCATAGTCGGTATGGGTGGCCACCAGGGTATCCAGCAGCTGCAGCATGTCGATGAACATGTTCCACAGCATCACCCGGGCCGCGTCGCGCTGCCCGCCGCCGCCGCGCGGCAGTTCGCGCAGCACCATGTCGCGCGCGGTCTGGTGCTTGTCGGTCATGATCGCCTGCCGCTGGATCAGCTGCCGGTAGGTGTCGTCCAGGTCGCTCGCCTCATCGTAGAAGCTCGCCCGTGTCGCCATGTAGTCCGCCGTGGCGAACAGGCCCACCGACAGCGCCTGGCGCTCTTCGCGCAGCCGGAACAGGCGCGAGAACCCCAGGCTGAAAGCCAGGTAGAACAGAGACCCGCCCAGGCTGGCCCCGGCGTGCCGCAGCACTTCGTCCGGAGCCATGGGCGTATGCATGGTCAGCGTCATGAGCAGCAGGGCGGCGAAGCCGATCAGGCCGCCGCGCTTGCCGAAGACCGACAGCATGGAGAAGGCGAAGCACTGGAGTATCACCACCAGCCACAGCAGCACTGGGAAGGTGGAGGCCAGGCCGGTGAGCGTCACGCTGAGCGTGCCCAGCAGGGCGCCGCCCAGCATCTCGTTGGTGCGGTGGCGGCGCGGGCCGCCCGGCTGGTCGATGATGGCCAGGCACTGGGCCCCGAAAGTGGCCACCAGCCCCATGCTGTAGTGTCCGCCCAGCCCGCCTACCAGCAGCACCGGCAGCAGCATGCCCACGCCCTGCCGCACCCCGCCGAAGAAGTAATGGCTGTAGAGAAACTGGCGGATGCTGGCAATGCGCAAATCCATGGGACGAATACCCGTGTGCGTGAACGGCTCCAAGTATAGAAGCGCCGCCGGGTTTCGGGGCCGGATGGTTGCGGCGTGGACGGCGATTGCCCCTCCTGGGAAAGCCGCGCGCACCCGCCGCCACGTAGCGATTTGCTACCGTGCCGGCAAAGCGGTACATTTGCCAGCTTGCGCCGGCCTGCCTATCCGATGCCGGCGCACAGGATCGCAACGCGCCGAGCCACCTTTCGGCGCTTTCCGTTCCAGCATCACCTGCCGTTTGGCCGCGCCACAAGCGTGTGTTGCCGAGGCTTCCATTTCGACCTCCAGCGTCTTCGGGTTGCCGCCCGGGGCGTTTGCACTGCGTTCCTGACGAGCGCGTGCCGGGTCGGCAAGGTGTCCGGGTGGCGTGGCTCCGTGAGCCGCAAAGCGCCGGGTCATGTTGCCGGTACCGGTTCGGGTTCAGGTTGCCGCCGTATCCGGGCGTGCAGCGGTCAGGGAAACAGCGCCGGTACTGAAAGGAACACAACATGGAACTCACAGGCGCCGATATCGTCGTGCGCTGCCTGGCCGATGAGGGCGTGGAACACGTCTTCGGCTACCCCGGCGGCGCGGTGCTGTACATCTACGACGCGATTTTCAAGCAAGACAAATTCCAGCACATCCTGGTGCGTCACGAGCAGGCTGCCGTGCACGCCGCCGATGCGTACTCGCGCGCTTCGCAGAAGGTGGGCGTGTGCATCGTCACCAGCGGCCCGGGCGTCACCAATGCCGTCACCGGCATCGCCACCGCCTACATGGACTCCATCCCGATGGTGATCATCAGCGGGCAGGTGCCCACGGCCGCCATAGGCGAGGACGCCTTCCAGGAGTGCGACACCGTGGGCATCACGCGGCCCTGCGTCAAGCACAACTTCCTGGTGCGCGACGTGAAGGACCTGGCCGAGACCCTGCGGCGCGCGTTCTACATCGCGCGCACCGGCCGGCCGGGCCCGGTGCTGGTCGACATCCCCAAGGACATCACGGTGGCGCAGTGCAAGTACGTGCCGCCCAAGGGCGAGATCAGCATGCGCTCGTACGCCCCGGTAACCAAGGGGCACCAGGGGCAGATCAAGAAGGCGGTGCAGATGCTGCTTTCCGCCGAGCGCCCCATGATCTACAGCGGCGGCGGGGTCGTGCTTTCCGATGCCTCGGCCGAGCTGCGCAGGCTGGCCGAGCTGCTCGGCGCGCCGGTCACCAATACGCTGATGGGCCTGGGCGCCATGCCCGCCAGCAGCCGCCAGTTCCTCGGCATGCCCGGCATGCACGGCACCTACGAGGCCAACATGGCCATGCAGCACTGCGACGTGCTGCTGGCCATCGGCGCGCGCTTCGACGACCGCGTCATCGGCAATCCGCGGCATTTCGCGCAGAACGCCCGCAAGATCATCCACATCGACATCGACCCCTCGTCGATCTCCAAGCGCGTGCGCGTGGACGTTCCCATCGTGGGCAACGTCAAGGACGTGCTGCAGGATCTCTGCGCCCAGTACGAGATCGCCAGCGCCGACGCCAAGCCGGCGCCGATCGACAAATGGTGGCAGCAGGTCGAGGCCTGGCGCGGCAAGGAGTGCCTGAAGTACGCGCCTTCCGACGAGGTCATCAAGCCGCAGTTCGTGGTCGAGAAGCTGTGGGAAGTCACCGGCGGCAATGCCTTCGTGACTTCCGACGTGGGGCAGCACCAGATGTGGGCGGCCCAGTACTACCGCTTCGACGAGCCGCGCCGCTGGATCAACTCCGGCGGCCTGGGCACCATGGGGGTGGGCCTGCCGTACGCCATGGGCGTGCAGATGGCCAATCCGCAGGCCGACGTCGCCGTGATCACGGGCGAGGGCTCCATCCAGATGAACATCCAGGAGCTCTCCACCTGCGCCCAGTACCACCTGACGCCCAAGATCATCTGCCTGAACAACCGGTTCCTGGGCATGGTGCGGCAGTGGCAGCAGATCGACTACGGCTCCCGCTACTCCGAGTCCTACATGGATTCGCTGCCCGACTTCGTGCGCCTGGTCGAGGCCTACGGCCACGTCGGCCTGCGCATCGAGCGCCCGGCCGACGTCGAGCCGGCGCTGCGCGAGGCATTCAGGAAGCACAAGGACCGCCTCGTCTTCCTGGACTTCATCACCGACCGCACCGAGAACGTGTGGCCCATGGTGAAGGCCGGCCGTGGGCTGACCGAGATGCTGCTCGGTTCGGAAGATCTGTAGGGCGGAGGCTGATATGAAACATGTGATTTCGGTGCTGATGGAGAACGAGCCCGGCGCGCTGTCGCGCGTGGTCGGCCTTTTTTCCGCGCGCGGCTACAACATCGAGACGCTGACGGTGGCGCCCACCGAGGACGCGACGCTGTCGCGCCTGACCGTGGTCACCGTCGGTTCCGACGACGTGATCGAACAGATCACCAAGCATCTCAACCGCCTGGTCGATGTGGTCAAGGTGGTGGATCTCACGGAGGGCGCGCACATCGAGCGCGAACTCATGCTGATCAAGGTGCGCGCCGTCGGCAAGGAACGCGACGAGGTCAAGCGCATGGCCGACATCTTCCGCGGCCGCATCATCGACGTGACGGACAAGTCCTATACGATCGAGCTGACCGGCGACCAGGGCAAGATCCAGGCCTTCATCGAGGCCCTGGACCGCAGCGCCATCCTGGAAACCGTGCGTACCGGCGTCTCGGGCATCGGCCGCGGCGAACGCATCCTCAAACTCTGACCGGCGTACGCGCCACGCAGCACCCTCAACATTCATTCAAAAATCAAGATCCGGAGCACCCCATGAAAGTTTTCTACGACAAAGACTGCGATCTCTCCCTCGTCAAAGGCAAGACCGTCGCCATCATCGGCTACGGTTCGCAAGGCCATGCCCACGCCCTGAACCTGCATGATTCGGGCGTCAAGGTGGTGGTGGGCCTGCGCAAGGGCGGCGCCTCCTGGAACAAGGCCGCCAATGCCGGCCTGGAAGTCGCCGAGGTGGCCGAGGCCGTCAAGCGCGCCGACGTGGTCATGATGCTGCTGCCCGACGAGAACATCGCCTCGGTGTACCGCAACGAAGTGCACGGCAACATCAAGGCCGGCGCCGCGCTGGCCTTCGCCCATGGCTTCAACGTGCACTACGGCCAGGTCGTCCCGCGCGACGACATCGACGTGATCATGGTGGCGCCCAAGGCCCCCGGCCACACCGTGCGCTCCACCTACAGCCAGGGCGGCGGCGTGCCCCACCTGGTGGCCGTCTACCAGGACAAGTCGGGCTCGGCCCGCGACATCGCCTTGTCGTACGCCAGCGCCAATGGCGGCGGCCGCGCAGGCATCATCGAGACCAACTTCCGCGAGGAAACCGAGACCGACCTGTTCGGCGAGCAGGCCGTGCTGTGCGGCGGCACGGTGGAGCTGATCAAGGCGGGCTTCGACACGCTGGTCGAGGCCGGCTACGCGCCCGAGATGGCCTATTTCGAGTGCCTGCACGAACTCAAGCTGATCGTGGACCTGATCTACGAGGGCGGCATCGCCAACATGAACTACTCGATCTCGAACAACGCCGAGTTCGGCGAATACGAGACCGGCCCCAAGATCGTCACCGACGAGACCCGCAAGGCCATGCGCCAGGCCCTCGTCGACATCCAGACGGGCGAGTACGCCAAGAAGTTCATTCTCGAGAACGCCGCCGGCGCGCCCACGCTCACCTCGCGCCGCCGCATCAACGCGGAGTCGCAGATCGAGGTGGTGGGGGCCAAGCTGCGCGCCATGATGCCCTGGATCGCGGCCAACAAGCTGGTCGACAAGTCCAGGAACTGAGCCGTCGCGGGGCGGCATGCCCCGTGTGGACCTCAGGGCGGCACGCCGGGCGGCGTGCCGCTTTGCTTTGGTGCGCCCGGCAGGGCGCACCCACTTGGAGGTGGAAGTCCTCTACTCGCCCGACAAGGGGAAGAGTTAGCCGAAGGCAAGGGTTTCGCGGGCGACTGCGAGTCTGAAGGAAGCCGGATGGCAAAGCGCTGGCCTGACGCACAGGAAGCGGATGAGGCGTGTCAGCGGGGTAAGGCGGCCAAACTCGTCAAAGCCCGATACTTGTCCGGAACGCTGGGACGTATATCCGACAGGCATAAGCGTGAAGGTGGGTGTGCAATACCCGGGGAGATCTGACCGCGTGCTGGGCTGGCCCAGCTACCGAAGCCGCAAGGCGAGGGGACGCGCGATCAGAAGTCAGCCGAGGGCATAGTAGGTCGATGGCGAAGGCGGCGAGCCGATGAGGACCATGACCGAAGGCCCGAACAGAGGATACCGAGAGTAGGACGGGTGATCTTGATGCGAGCTGTGGATGCAGAAGCTCTGGAGACAGGGGCCTTGGAGGCGGGAGGCGGCCGGAAGCTGTCCGAGCGCGGCCGGGGTGCGCAGGCCCGCACAGCGACACCCGGGCAAACGAAATCGGAGGGCGACTCGCTGATGCGGCGGGTCGTGGAACGCTCGAACATGAGCCAGGCGTACAGGCGAGTGCTGGGGAATAAGGGGTCGGCCGGCATAGACGGCATGACCGTGCAAGACCTTGGCGGCTGGCTGAAGGCGCACTGGCCCAGCGTAAGGGCGGCGCTGCTGGCGGGGACGTATATGCCGCGGGCGGTGCGCCGGGTGGACATACCGAAGCCGCAAGGCGGGGTACGGACACTGGGCGTGCCGACCGTGGTAGACCGGCTCATCCAGCAGGCGTTGCATCAAGTGCTGCAACCGATCTTCGAGCCGACGTTCTCGGCGAGCAGCTTCGGGTTCCGTCCTGGCAGGAGTGCGTTGGACGCGGTGCGTCAGGCGCAGGCCCATGTGCAGGCGGGACGGCATTGGGTGGTGGACCTGGACTTGGAGAAGTTCTTTGACCGAGTGGACCACGACGTGCTGATGGCCCGGGTGGCGCGGCAGGTGCAAGACAAGGAGGCCCTGAAGCTGATTCGCCGCTTGCTGCAAGCGGGGATGATGGCCGATGGGCTGGCGCAGGCGCGTACAGAAGGCACGCCGCAAGGCGGACCGCTCTCGCCGCTGTTGTCGAACATCCTGCTCAGTGATCTGGACCATAGACTGGAGCGCCGAGGCCTGGCGTTCTGCCGCTATGCGGACGACTGCAACATTTACGTCGCAAGCAAGCGGGCGGGCGAGCGGGTGATGCGCAGCACCAGGGCCTATCTCGAGAGGGTCTTGAGGCTGCGCGTGAACGAGGCCAAGAGTGCGGTGGCCCGGCCGGGGGCACGCAAGTTCCTGGGGTACCGGGTGGCCGTACGGCTTGGGCAGGCGCACCTGCGGATCGCCCCGGAGAGCATCGAGCGATTGATGAGCCGGGTGCGGGAGGTGGTGCGCGAAGGCCGGGGTTGGTCCGTTGGTTACACGATCCAGACGCTGAACCCGCTACTGAGGGGTTGGGCGAACTACTTCCGGCTGAGCCTGCAGCGACGCCGGATGCAGGGACTGGACGGCTGGATAAGGCGGCGGTTGCGCTGCCTGATCTGGCGGCAATGGAAGCGGCCACGGACGCGAAGACGGCACATGATCGTGCTGGGGCTAGACCCGGCACGCGCGGCGAAGTCCAGCGTCAATGGCCGTGGGCCTTGGTGGAATGCGGGCGCCTCACACCTGACGCACGCGTTGCCCAACGCGTACTTCCAGGGGCTGGGGCTGATCTCGATCCGCGATACCGTGGATCGCCTCCAGCGTATCAACTGAACCGCCGTATGCGGAACCGCACGTACGGTGGTGTGGGAGGGCTGAGGGGGTGACCCCTCACCCTACCCGATCGCCGCAGGCTGTGCCCGCGCCGCCGCCCCGCCGAAAGCCGCTTGCGGCCTGTCAAATCGGTTAATCTTTGGACTCCGCTTTGGACTCCGCCACGCGCGAGTGATATCGATAGATGCCCAATTTTTCCATGCGTGATCCCGAGAATCGCCACCGCAGCATCTACCTGCTGCCCAACGCCTTCACCACTGCGGCCCTGTTCGCCGGGTTCTATGCCGTCGTCCAGGCCATGAACGACCGCTTCGAAGTCGCGGCGATCGCCATCTTCGTCGCCATGGTGCTCGACGGCATGGACGGGCGCGTGGCGCGTCTCACCAACACGCAGTCCGCCTTCGGCGAACAATACGATTCCCTCTCCGACATGACCTCCTTCGGCGTGGCGCCGGCGCTGGTGGTGTACGAGTGGGTGCTCCAGGACCTGGGCCGCTGGGGCTGGCTGGCGGCGTTCGTCTACGTGGCCGGCGCCGCCCTGCGGCTGGCGCGCTTCAACACCAACATCGGCGTGGTCGACAAGCGCTTCTTCCAGGGGCTGCCCAGCCCCTCCGCCGCGGCGCTGGTGGCGGGTTTCGTGTGGCTGGCCATCGACAACAAGCTGCCCATCCACGAGGGCTACATGGCCTGGGTGGCGTTCGTCGTCACCATGTACGCCGGCATCGCCATGGTGACCAACGCGCCGTTCTTCAGCGGCAAGAGCTTCGCCCTCGGGCGCAGCGTGCCCTTCTGGGGCATCCTGCTGGTCGTGGCGGTATTCGTGTTCGTGTCCAGCGATCCCCCGCTGGTGCTGTTCGGCCTGTTCGTCCTGTACGGGCTGTCCGGCTGGGTGGTCATGGCGTGGCGCTGGAACCGCGCCCGGCGCCTGCAGCAGGAGCGCCGCAGCGGCCACCAGGGCTGAGTCCGGCCCCGGCCGGGCCTACCAGAGCTGGAACCTGTCGTCGTCGAACATCGGGTCGGGGCCGGGATGAAAGCGCGTCACCTGGCGGCCGTCGCGTCCCATGTACACGTACATCAGTGAATTCCAGGCCCCGGCTTCCCGATACCGATACGCCCACACCACCTCCCGCACGCTGGGCATGCCCACTTCGTCGATCCTGGCCGGCGGCCCGAACTCGCACCGCACCTGGTCCGCCGTCCAGGTGCCGGCGCCCAGCCGCCTGAAGTGCTCGTCGGTAAGCAGGGCTTCCATGCGCACGATGCGCCCGTCCGGCGCGACGTCGGTGCCCCAGGCATACTGGCCCATGGGCTGCTGGGTCCAGACGAGGCGCCGCGTCCCGTCGGGTCGCTGGCAGGTGAAATTGGGGGCGCCCCAGTGCGCCTGGACCTCCGTCCACGGGGTGCCGGGCGGAGTTTGCACCATGGTGGTGCATCCGCTGGCCAGTGCAATCAGTGCCGGCGCCGCCCAGCGGCGCAGGAGTCGGGAAAGGGCGTGCGGCATGGGGAAGTCTCCTCGGGCGGGCCCCGGCGCTCGCGCAGACGGGCCTTTGGGCCCATTCTAGCGAATCAGCTATAATTGTCTTGTTTTGCCCCTGCAAAGTGGCAAGCACGGCAGAACCCCTCTTCTTTCCAGCAGGTCTGCATTTTTTCAACCCACGTCCGGGCGCCTCGGCCCTGACGCAAGTCCATAGAGGTCATCAATGTCCGTTGCCGACATCAATAAAGCTGAAATCGTTTCGCAATTCCAACGCGCTCAAGGCGATACCGGCTCCCCCGAAGTCCAGGTGGCTCTGCTCACCGCCCGCATCAACGAGCTGACCGGTCACTTCAAAGAGCACATGAAGGATCACCACTCGCGCCGCGGTCTGCTGCGCATGGTCAGCCGCCGCCGCAAACTGCTCGACTATCTCAAGGGCCGCAATCCCGATTCGTACCGCGCACTGATCGAAAAGCTCGGTCTGCGCAAGTGATCGACGGGGCAGGCTCCCCATGACGAAACCGTGGTCGGTGCGACGACGTCGCAGCGGCCACGGTTTTTTATTTGCAAGGAATATCCGTCATGTTCAACAAAGTGACTAAAACGTTCCAGTACGGCCAGCACAATGTCGTGCTGGAAACGGGCGAGATCGCTCGCCAGGCTTCCGGCGCCGTGCTGGTGTCGGTGGAAGACACCGTCGTGCTGGCCACGGTGGTGGCTGCCAAGAAAGCCAAGCCCGGCCAGGATTTCTTCCCCCTCACCGTCGACTACATCGAGAAAACCTACGCCGCGGGCCGCATTCCCGGCGGCTTCTTCAAGCGCGAAGGCAAGCCTTCCGAAAAGGAAACGCTCACCTCCCGCCTGATCGACCGGCCGCTGCGTCCGCTCTTCCCCGAGGGCTTCTACAACGACGTGCAGGTGGTGATCCACACGCTGTCGGTGAATCCCGAGATCGATCCCGACATCCCCGCCATGATCGGCGCCTCGGCCGCCCTGGCGATCTCCGGCATCCCGTTCAACGGCCCCATCGGCGCCGCCCGCGTGGGCTACGTCGACGGCCAGTACGTGCTCAACCCCACGGCCTCGCAGCTCAAGACGTCCGCGCTCGATCTCGTGGTCGCCGGCACCGAGACCGCCGTGCTGATGGTCGAGTCCGAGGCCAAGGAACTGCCCGAGGACGTCATGCTGGGCGGCGTGGTGTACGGCCATGAGCAGATGCAGGCCGTCATCAACGTCATCCACGACCTGGTGCGCGAAGCCGGCAAGCCCGAATGGGATTGGAAGCCCGCGCCCAAGAACGAAGCGCTGATCGCCGCGGTTACCGCCGCCGGCCAGGAAGGCCTGGCTGCGGCCTACCAGATCCGCCAGAAGCAGGAGCGCACCACCAAGCTGCGCGAAGTCTACGCCGAAGTCCATGCCAAGCTGGCCGAGCAGGCCGCCGCCGCCGGCCAGGATGCGCCCGACAGCGTGGCCGTCGAGAACATCCTGTTCGACCTCGAGGCGCGCATCGTCCGCAGCCAGATCCTCAACGGCGAGCCGCGCATCGACGGCCGCGACACCCGCACGGTGCGCCCGATCAGCATCCGCCTCGGCGTGCTGCCGCGCGCGCACGGCAGTGCCCTGTTCACCCGCGGCGAGACCCAGGCGCTGGTCGTGGCCACGCTGGGCACCAAGCAGGACGAGCAGATCATCGACGCGCTCATGGGCGAATACCGCGACCGCTTCATGCTGCACTACAACATGCCGCCCTTCGCCACCGGCGAAACCGGCCGCATCGGCGTGCCCAAGCGCCGCGAGATCGGCCACGGCCGCCTGGCCAAGCGCGCCCTGGTGCCGCTACTGCCGGCTCCCGAAGACTTCCAGTACACCATCCGCGTGGTGTCGGAAATCACCGAGTCCAATGGTTCCTCGTCCATGGCTTCGGTCTGCGGCGGCTCGCTGGCCATGATGGACGCCGGCGTGCCCGTCAAGGACCACGTGGCCGGCGTGGCCATGGGCCTGATCCTCGACGAGGGCAAGTTCGCGGTCCTCACCGACATCCTCGGCGACGAAGACCACCTGGGCGACATGGACTTCAAGGTGGCCGGCACCGAGAACGGCGTCACCGCGCTGCAGATGGACATCAAGATCCAGGGCATCACCAAGGAAATCATGCAGGTTGCGCTGGCCCAGGCCCGCGAAGGCCGCCTGCACATCCTGGCCAAGATGCGTGAAGCGCTCGACGGTTCGCGCGGCGAGCTCTCTGCCTTCGCCCCGCGCATGCTCACCATGAAGATCAATCCGGAGAAGATCCGCGACGTGATCGGCAAGGGCGGCGCCACCATCCGCGCGCTCACCGAAGAAACCGGCACGCAGATCGACATCTCCGATGACGGCACCATCGTCATCGCCAGCGTCGACGAGTCCAAGGCCAAGGAAGCGCAGCGCCGCATCACCGAGCTGACGGCCGATGTCGAAGTCGGCCAGATCTACGAAGGCTCCGTGCTGCGCCTGCTGGACTTCGGCGCCATCGTGCAGGTGCTGCCGGGCCGCGACGGCCTGCTGCACATTTCCGAGATCGCCAACTACCGCATCGCCAACATCAACGATGTGCTGAAGGTCGGCCAGCAGGTCCGCGTCAAGATCATCGAGGCTGACGACAAGGGCCGCCTGCGCCTGTCGATCAAGGCCATCGGCGGCATCGAGCAGCAACAGCAGCCCGCATCCGCCGAGGAGGCCGCCCAGCCGGCCCCCCAGGCTGAATGACGCGCTGCGGCGCTGACACCGGAACGGCACCTGCGGGTGCCGTTTTTTTTGCCGGACGGCGTCCGGGAGTGCGCCTGGCGTCAAGTCATGCCGTTTACGGTAAAGTCATGCCACGTCGGCGGGTAGGGCGCCGGCCGGCGGGCCGGAACAGGCCGTCCGACAAGGGGAGCGTATGGTGAGAGGGTGGCGCGCGGCATGCGCATCGGGGCTGGCGGCCATGGTGCTGGCAGGCTGCGCGGGCTCGGTTGCGCCCGATGGCGGCGCTCCCCGCAGCGAAGACATGTCGGCCGACCAGCTGATGCAGTCGGACTTCAACCGCACCGTCACGCTGGCTCTGCGCGACAATCTCAACAGCCTCTACATCCTGCTCGACAAGCTCTACCGGCGCAACCCCCGGGAATGGCGCAAGAGCGGGCAGCCCGGCATGGAGGCCGCTGCGGCGCGCGTGAAACAGATGATCGCGCAGGGGAGGCCGCCCAAGGCGCTGTCGGGGCTGCGGGACGTGCAGATCCTGGCCGTGGCGCTGGATCCGGCCTACCAGGGCGATCGGGTGGCGGCGTTCGTCTACGGCCTTGCGGACAACATCCTGGCCGCCCACGACGGCAAGACGCGGTTCTACGTATCGGACGTGCTCGATGGCCAGCGGATCTACAATGCGGCTCGCAACGTCGAGGCCGCCGCCTGGCTGCTGGCTTCGCGCCGCACCGTGCAGGGCGAGCCCCTGCTGCTCGCCAACGAGATGTCGGTGGCGGTCACCAACCTCAGCTTCGAGCGCGAATTCGGCGCCATCGTCGGCCGTCTCGACCTCATCGCCAACCTGCTGGGAGAGAACACGCGGCGCATCGGCATCAACTATGCCCAGGGCCTGCTGTTCCTGAATTTCCTTCCTGTACGCTGAACCGGACTTGCCATCGTGATCGATCTCGCCGCCATCCAAGCCGCCCGGCGCACACTGCATGGCCAGGTGCTCAAGACGCCGTTCACCCTGTCGCGCACGCTCTCCGACATGCTGGACGCCGAAATCTGGCTGAAATTCGAGAACCTGCAGTTCACCGCCTCGTTCAAGGAGCGCGGCGCCCTGACGCGCATGCTGGCGCTTTCGCCGGCCGAGCGCAGCCAGGGCGTGATCGCCGTCTCTGCCGGCAACCATGCCCAGGGCGTGGCCTATCATGCGCAGCGCATGGGCGTGCCGGCCGTGATCGTCATGCCCCGCTTCACGCCCACGGTGAAAGTGGCCAACACCCGGCGCTTCGGCGCGGAAGTGGTGCTGGCGGGGGATACGTTCGACGATGCCAAGGCGCATGGCTATGCGCTCGCAAGCAAGCGCGGGCTGGCGATGATCCATCCCTACGACGACGAGGCGGTGATGGCGGGGCAGGGGACGGTGGCGCTGGAAATGCTGGAAGACCAGCCCGACCTCGACGCCATGGTCGTGGCGATCGGGGGCGGCGGGCTGATCTCGGGCATGGCCATCGCGGCCAAGGCGCTCAAGCCCGGCATCGAGATCATCGGCGTACAGACCGAGCGCTTTCCTTCCATGTATGCGGCCATGCACGGCCAGCCCATGGCGAGCGGGCAGTACACCATTGCCGAAGGCATCGCGGTCAAGTCGCCCGGCACGCTCACCGAGCAGGTGGTGCGGCGCCTGGTCCGGCGCATCGAGCTGGTGAGCGAGGCCGACATCGAGCACGCCATCGTGGTGCTGCTGGAGATCGAGAAGACCGTGGTCGAAGGCGCCGGCGCCGCGGGCCTGGCAGCGCTGCTGCATGCGCGATCCCAGGGCCGCGACGATTTCCGGGGCAAGCGGCTGGGCCTGGTGCTCACCGGCGGCAACATCGATCCGCTGATGCTGGGCGAGCTGATCGAACGCGGCATGGTGCGCGCCGGCCGGCTGGCGCGCATCCGCGTGGACCTGCGCGACCTGCCCGGCGCGCTGGCGCATGCCACCAAGCTCATTGCCGATGCCCATGCCAACATCACCGAGGTGCATCACCAGCGCGCGTTCACCTCCCTGCCGGTGCGCAACGTCGAGGTGGACTTCGTGCTGCAGACCCGCGGCCCGGAGCACATCGAGGAAGTCATCCGGGCCTTGAACGCGGCGGGCTTTGCCGCCAGCAACCACGATCACTAGCTGGCCCGCGCCAGCCGGGGCTCAGGCGCAGGCCAGCGCCTTCAGCCGGTATAGCCGTTCGCGGTGCAGGGTGGCCGCCAGCGGTTCCGCCTCGCGTCCCAGGGCCAGGTAGTCTGCGGATACCGCCTCCACCGCCGGGCGCAGCGTGCCGGCATCCCGCTCCCACCATTGCGCCAGCAACCTGTCGGGCGTGAGCGCGTCCAGGCCCTGGCGGCGCAGCTCGGAACGGTTGAAGTCCTTCAGGTTCCAGGTGGCCACCTGGACCACCGGCGGCAGCTGGCGGCCGCAGCGGGCGCGCCGCGCCAGGCCGGCCGCGATCACGTGGAAGTCCTTCGGGTCGCTGTAGCGCAGCACGGCCTCATAGGCCTGCGTGTCGCGTTCGCATGCCTGCGGGAAGCGCGCGTTCATCTCGTCCCACTGCGCCTGCAGCACGTCCTGCGGAATGGCCCACAGCCGGCCGGCGTTGCGTCGCCATTCCTCTCCGATGCGCTCCGTCCAGACCGGCAGGAACACGCCGCCTTCGGCCAGGCGCAGCATCAGCCGGCGCACGATCCCCGACATCAGGACGCATGCGTCGAGCACCACGTACGGCTGGGTATCTTCAGGGGCAGGCACGGGAGAAACAGGGAAATCGACCGGCCGACACTGTAGCAGGCGCGGGACGCGGACGTCTCAAGGTAACAAGACGTAGCCTCGGATCGGCAGGTTTCGCCCCGGTCTCATAGATTGTTTCATATGCTGGGGGAAACCGCGTTGTGCCGGGCGCCGCGTTCAAGTTAGCGTTCAAACGCGACTGGCGCTCAACCTTCATACGATACCGGCAGTGCATGACACCTGTATGAACGCCAGCAGGTGTCCGATGCCCACAAGTGCCATGCCAGCCGGCCTGGGAGTAACAACGCGTGGACATCCCCAGCCTCATCCAGAACCGACTCATAGTCGCGCACACGCCCATGGAGGGCGTGCTGGGCTTCAAGCAGATGACCGGCCATGAAGGGCTGTCGCAGTTGTTCGAGTACGAAGTCGAGCTGGTCGCGCCCAGCTTCAGCCTGGACCTCAAGTCGCTGCTGGGCAAGCCTCTCACGCTGGAAATCGCCACGCTCGGAGGGGGGCGCCATCTCAGCGGCCACATCGTGCGCTGCATACTGGTGGGCCGCGAGAGCGCCACGTCGCGCCACTATGTGTACCGCGCCACGGTGCGTCCGTGGCTCTGGTACCTGACGCAGACTTCCGACAACAAGATATTCCAGCGCAAGTCGGTGCCGGACGTGATCAAGGAGGTCCTGTCCGACTACGGATTCCCCTACGAGATGAAGCTGACCGGCTCGTATCGCCAGTGGGAATATTGCGTGCAATACCAGGAAACCGATTTCGCCTTCATCAGCCGCCTGATGGAGCACGAGGGCATCTACTATTACTTCCGCCACGACAAGGGGCAGCACACCCTGGTCATGACGGACGACATCGCCTCGCACGGCGAGATGCCCGGCTATGCCGCCATTCCGTACTACGGGCCCGACCGCGTCACGCGGCCGCGCGAGGAATATATCTCCGCCTGGGAAATCGGCGCCCAGATCACGCCCGACGGCTACGCCACCACCGACTACGACTTCACCAAGCCCGGGGCCGGCCTGGACGCGGTATCGCGGCGCACCGGCGGCTCCGAGATCGGCAATCTCGAGGTATTCGAATGGCAGGGCGGCTTCCAGGAGCCGGAACACGGCGAGCAGTACGCGCGTATCCGTCTCGAGGAACTGCAGAGCGTGCAGGAGCGGGTCGTGGGCATGAGCAACGCCCGCGGGCTGGCGCCGGGCTACACCTTCACACTGCGCAATCACCCGCGCAAGGCCGAGAACCGCGAGTATCTCGTGGTGGGCGTCAACTACCGCATGAGCGTGAGCGGCTATGCCTCCGATTCGGGCACCGAAGACCTGTTCGAGGAATCCTTCTTCGCGCTGCCCTCCAGCATCCAGTACCGGGCGCCGCGCGTCACGCCCATACCGCGCACCCACGGGCCGCAGACTGCCCGCGTGGTCGGCCCGGCCGGCAAGGAGCTCTGGACCGACAAGTACGGGCGCATCAAGGTGCAGTTCCACTGGGACCGCTACGGCCAGCGCAACGAGAGCAGCTCATGCTGGGTGCGTGTCTCCAGCCCGTGGGCCGGCGGAGGCTTCGGCGGCCTGCAGCTGCCCCGCGTCAACGACGAGGTGGTGGTGGACTTCATCGGGGGCTGCCCCGACCGCCCCATCGTGCTCGGCCGCGTCTACAACGCCAACAACATGCCGCCGGTGGAGCTGCCCGGCAAGGCCACGCAGAGCGGTTTCCGCAGCCAGTCGGTGTACGGCGACCCGACCATGTGCAACATGATGATCTTCGAAGACCAGCTCGGCTGCGAGCGGGTGCACATGCGCGCGCAGAAAGACATGTGCGACGAAGTCGTGAACGACCACAGCCATCTGGTGGGGAACGACTACACGCTGCAGGTCTGCGGGCATTACAGCATCAAGGCGAAGTCGCTCAGCGTCGAGGTCGCCGAAACGACCGATCTCACCCACAACGGGCAGACCACGGTCAACATGAAGGCGTACCAGCGCACGATCGAGGGGCCCGTCATCACCAACACCACGGGGGACGTCAACGCCAGCACCAAAGGCGTATTGACCGCCTTTCACGAAGGCGACAAATCGATAACCGACAAGGGCAATGTCTCTCATTCGCTAGAAGGAAACTACGGCTCGATCCAGCATGGCGACTTCAAGAAGATCATCTACGGCAACGTAGGATGAGCCGTCATGGCTTCCGCCTGAAAGGCGCGCGTTCCCGGAACACCGGCATGGGCAGTCCGCATGAGCACATCTGATCTGGAGAAACTCACCGAGGAGTTGCAGGGGCTGCAGGGGCCGCCAGGCCCCGACGGGCCGGACAACCCCACGGTCGAGCAGGCCACCACGCTGGCTGCGAACCATGGCGTGAACCTTTCCGAGCCGGAAACGGAATCGCTGGCCAACCTGGTGTCGGCCTTCAAGGGCAGCAAGGGCGGGCAGTTCTTCGGGCTCGTCACCGGCAACATGGATCCGCCCGTGGGGCCGGACCTGGCCGCACAAGCCTTGGCCGCCAACATCAACGCGGCCGCCAATGGCACGCTCATCGCGCCCGGGCTGGAGTTCAAGCAGAAGCTCACTGCCACCGTGCACGACACGGTCAACCTCGATTTCAAGAGCTCCTACTTCAAGACCACGAAAGGCGAGACCACGTACGAGCACAAGGGCAATGTGTACATCGACGCGACCGATGTGCGCCTGACTGCCTCCAACATCAGGATTTACGCCTGGGAGGAAAGGAATACGGTCTCGGATCGCAAGGAATCCTACCGGTATATCAGCAACATCGGCGTAGGCTCGGCTTCCGGCTTGTTTACGTCGGGTTCGAACAACAACGCGACGGCCGTGGGCGGGGATTTCTCGTTCCTCAACATGAGCATAGGGGGCCTGCGGCTGGGCTTCGCGGGGGTCATGTCCCACTACGGCGATGTCCGCAAGGGCAAGAAGCTGCTGGAAATCGACAGCACCAAGTCCAAGTGGGACAAGGGAGCAAATATTTTCCTCACCGCTGCCATGGCATACATAATCATCTGAGTCCGCTTCATGTCTCCTCCCAAGGTTCCTCCCGGTTCTGATGCCGCCAAGGCAGCAGCCGAAGTCGGCCAGTACATTGCAGCCCAGGGTTCAGGCCTGGAATTGCCGGCGCTGGAAAGCTATGCGAAGGCACGCATGGAGGCCTATGGGGTGGACCCAGTGACCTCGGCAGCCTCGGCACGCACGGTCACGGTGATGGCCGAGCGCGATCCCGGGAATACGCGCCTGCTTGCCGAAAGCATCGTGGCAAAGACGGTATCTGACCCAGCCACCATCGGAGAGCGCATCCAGGACAATGTCAGGCGGCAGGTGGCGGAGCGCGGCGGCCTTGCCAGCATCGGCAAGAGCCAGCAAAAGGCCCTGGCCTACGACGAGGCCGAGGACGCCCTGCGGCGGGCAGGCGTGACGGATACGCAGTCATATGCCGATCTGCGGACGCGCGTGCATGAGTACATCGACGCTGGCGCCAGCCCGGACGTCGCGGCTTCGGCGGCGGCCGCGCCCGCCCTGGCGCAGGCCGGACCCCAGGCAGACTCCTTGTCGATCTTCGGATACCTGGTGATGCTGGTGCATGGCGATGTCAAGTATGTCTTCAAGAACACGGAGAGGCTCGACGTTGTCGGCAGTGTCATCCATACACACATGAAGAGCACGAAATACGACATGAGCGACTACAACTTCCATGTCAAGTGCGACACCATACAGACCACGTCGACCAACGAGTTCCTGAATGTCCGGCCGCACTTCGGCTATGGCATAGGCAACTATCCCGGCGAGTACAAATCCATCGCCACCTCGTCGGTCAGCGCATATCTCCTGGCAGGGAAAGCCGGCATGCAGTGGCTCACGTATGGGCTTTACAGCCTTTCCGGAACGAAGCAGCGTGTGTACCTCGCGGGAATAGACAACGATGTCGTCATGTACAACCGGGGGATCAAGATTACCAATGGCGACGCCGCTGATCAGCGAAAGACCGTCCTCACGATCGAGAAGATCGGGAAAGGCATAGAGCGCGCCATAACGAGGATGTTCAAGTAATGACGCTCCCCTTCAATGTCTTGCCTGGTTCCGATGCGGCCAGCGCGGTCGAAGCGGTTCGACAGCTGGATTTGCGGTCCGATATGCTGGACCAGCAGCTCGCTCCCATCCTGCAGCGCTACAACGTCGACCCGGTCACCACGGCGGCCGTGGGGGAAACGGCACGGCGGATAACGGCCAACAATCCGAATATTGCATTGCAGCCGCTGGCAGAAAGCCTGGTCGGCACGGCGGTCGCGGATCCCCGCGTGGCCGGCAACAACGCACGCCAGGCCGTGCTGGCCGGCGGGAGCGATCTCAGCCGGCCCGAGCAGGAGCAACTGGCCATCCAGGCTGCGGGCATCGAAGCGGAGAAGGCGGGCGCGGACAAGGCCGTGGCAGAGGCCAAGGCCAGGGAGGCGTTGAGCCAGGGAGCGAGCCCCGAGATGGCCGCACAATCGGCTGCGGCGGCTGCGGCGTCGGCTGCCGTGGCGAACAATCCCAGCGCATCGGGGCTGGAGATATTCGGCTATCTGAAGGCCATGGTCCAGGGCGTGGTGATCGAGACCAACCTGAGCAATGAGCGGCACGAGGTAACCGGGAACACCGACTGGATAATCAGGGGCGCGTTCGTCCAGAATACGGCTCAGACCCTGGAGATCAACTGCAATGAATACCATGCGCAGGCGCAGCACGATATCAGCCGGCGGAGTTTCGCGGCCAACATCTATCTGCTGGGCTACTACATGACTTCGCCCGACCCATGGACGATAACCGGGTTGTCGGTCTCGTTTTCGGGCGCCACGACTGCAGGCTATGCGAAGATCCTGTCTCCGGGCTTGATCAAGACGATGAAGATCAAGAAGGATCTCTACCTGTCCGGCATCACGGTCGGGGAAGCAAAGGATACCTTCCACCGCACCCATAAAGTGATCGACAAGGCGCTGGTCACGGTACGGCTGAAGAACAAGCTGCTCTACCTGGGAGGAAATCCCTCCATGGGCAGCATTCCTTCCAAGCTCAAAGGCATCCCGGCCAAGCTCACCAGCATCGTCACGCGCAAGCCATGAAGATCATCAAGCCCCTGCGGTTGACGGTCATGCCGCGGCCCTATCGCTGGCGCGGGCAGTCATACCTTTCAGTTGCCGTGGCAGCGCTGGTGAAGCAGGAAGCCGACGGCATACGCATCCAGGCAGAGCACACCCTGATGAACGAGGTGCTGCCGGAGCTCGACGCTGACGAAGTGCTCGACTTCGTCATGCCGAAGCCGCATCCCGAATACCTGGTGAGCGGCCATGCCTACACCAACCATCAGCAGGACAAGACCCGCTGCATGGTCAGCGTGCGCGTGGGAGACAAGCGCAAGGATTGTCTGGTGTTCGGGGACCGCTACTGGATCGGCGACCGGATCTCCACGCCGGAGCCGTTCGTTGCCAAGCCCCTGACCTGGAGCAACTCCTTTGGCGGCTCCATGGTGGCCGAGAATCCCCTCGGTACCGGCCTGGACGAGATCGAGGCGAACGGTACGACTGCAGTCCGGCTGCCCAACTTGGAATCACCTACGGAGCGTATACACACACGCGGACAGTGGGTGGCACCCTGCAATTTCGGGCAGGTCCGGATCGACTGGGCGCCTCGCCTGGCCAGATTGGGTTCCTGCGACGAGAAGTGGGTCAATACCGTGGGAGCGGGGTTCTTCGATGATCTGCAATGGTCGGCCTTCAACGCTGCGCCGGAAGACCAGGTCTGGCATGACCGCGACGCGCTTGCCATGGACGAGCCTTTCGAATTCTGGAACATGCATCCGGAACTGCATTGCTGGGCCGGCACGTTGCCGGCCCTGCGGGCGCGCTGCTTCGTCAAACGCAAGGATGCCGATGAACTGGACGAGGTGCCGCTGCGTCCGACCACGGTGTGGTTCCTGCCTCATCGCGTCAGCTACATACTGATCTTTCATGGGCATGTGCCCATCGTCGAGGACGATGCCATCGACATCAATGCCGTCATGGCAGCAATGGAGCATGCCGGCCAGCCGCGCTCCCTGGACCACTATACGCAGATCTACGCGAGGCGGACGAGCTTCGACACGGCAGCGATGGATACGCTGCGTGACGCCGACCTGATGCCCGCGGATATTCTTGCTCCCTGGCTGGAACAGGTTTCGCTGGAAAAGCGGGCCCTGATGTCCAAGCTGACGGACAGGCTGCGGCGCGATACGGGCGCCTATCCCCCGGGCGGTTTCGTGGGGCCGGTCAGGCCCGTGACGCTGGCCGACCTGCCTGAAATGGCCGAGCAGTACCAGAAGATGCACGGGGAAGCCATGGAGCGTCAGGAGCGGGAGCGGCAGAGGGTGCTCGAAGAGACTCAGCGTGATATTGAACGGGCGGGGTCCGAGCGGGATGCCGAACTATTGCGCACCGTCGCCGGCGCCCTCTTGCCCCAACCCGGGGCGACAACCCTGCCTCAGAGCGGCCCTCCGAACCTGGACGCAATATTCGAATCCGTCCGGACTTCGCAGTCCCGGCAGGCATTGCGCGCGGCGTTTTCCGGAGACGAGGCCGCAGGCCGTACGTCCCGCGAGTTCTACGACCACGGCAAGCAGTCTTTGAAGCATATATATCTGTATTCCGTCCACTACCAGCAGGGGGTAGCCCGGGTCGGCCCTCACCGGGCGCAGCAGATCAGGCAGCAGGTCCTGAAGAAGTATCGTCTCGGCAAGAAGCTGTCCGACATGGACCTCACCGGCGCCGACCTGTCGGGCCTGGACCTTTCCGGCGCGGATTTTTCCCGTACCTGGCTTGAAAAAGCCGACTTCACCGGCTCGAACCTCGCGGACGCAAAGTTCGAGGAAACGGTACTGGCGCGTGCCACGTTTGTTGATAGCGTGCTCGACGGCGCGATATTCACACGGTCCAATATCAGCGAGGCCACCTTTCATAACGTTTCCTTCGGCGGTGCACGTTTCGATGAGGTGATCTGCGAAACGCGAAGTGTGTTCGAGTCCTGCACCTTCGAGTCCGGGGTGATGGCGGGCTTCATCATGAAGCATGTGGAATGGCGCCATTGCGCGATGCGCGACATGGAACTGCAGGACATCACTTTCGAGGACGCCGACTTCTCCGGTCTGGCCATTGACGCCTCGCGCCTCGACAAGGTGAGTTTCGAACGTTCGCGCCTCGACAACCTGCACATCGCGAACAGTGTGATCGGCGCCTGCGCTGCGCTCGAGACGGCGTTCCTCGGATGGCGCCTGACCGGGTCGCTGGTTGGTAAATGCGTCTTCATGGAAGACGTCGTCTTTGTTGATTGCGCACTGTGCGACAACCATTTCCGGCAGACCTTGTTTCGCGAAATCCGTTTCGAGAATGCCAGTTTCCAGGGGTCGACGTTCGAGCAGTGTGACTTCTCGCAGGCCTGCCTCACCGGATGCGACCTGCGTCGGATCGAAACGCCGCAATCGCTGTTCGTGAGGGCGAATCTCGACATGGCGGACCTGTCCGGAAGCAACCTGATGCAGGGGAACTTCCAGAAGGCAAGCTTCGTGGGCGCCAATCTCTCCGGTTGCAATCTTTTCCGGGCCGACATGTCCGAGACCTTGCTGGACGGCTCGACGCGCACGGGTGGCGCCTATGTGCGCCGTACTCGCCTGGCTCCCTATCGCCAGGGGCCACGGCTGGGCAATCTGGGGGATCGCGCATGAGCAAGAAGGCCTACGTTCTGGAGAATGCACATACGCTGGAGCGGCTTGGGAACCTCGATCTGCGCGGTGAGGCATTTGATCAGGACACGCTCACCGGCCTTATATTCGACCGGACCGATTTTTCAGGAGCCCGATTCCACAACTGCATCATGCATGAATGCGTGTTTGTGGACTGCACTTTTGTGGGAACGGCATTCACAGGGTCGGATCTGGCCCACAGTGATTTCTCGTCATGCAAACTCGACCGGGCGGTCTTTGATGATTGCGACCTGTCGGAAACCAGCTTTGGCGAATCCAGTCTGGCTGGCACTGTGATACGCACATGCCGGCTCGAGAACATTGGCATTTCGAACTGCGATGCCACAGACGCCGTATTGAGGGGCCTCGTGCTGCGCGACGCTGATGTGTTGGGCACGTCCCTGAAGCGTGCCGATTTCACCGGTACGGATCTGTCCAAGTCGATCTTTCACGAGTTGGACTTGCGCAGCACGATTTTCACTCGGGCGACGATGCGGGACATGGCGCTGTCGGCCTGCGACTTGTCGGGCCAGGATTTCTCGGGCCAGGACTTGTCGGGCACCCAGTTCAACGAGGCGGTGCTCAAGCAGGTGGGGTTTGCGGAGTGCCGGCTCGCAATGTGCAATTTCAGCGATGCGCAGATCGCGGCCGTCACTTTCGTGAAGGCCGATTTGCGCAACAGCCTGTTCATCAACGCCTCGGTCGAGAATGTGCTGTTCAATGGCGCGATGCTGAAGCAAAGCCTCTGGAACGGGGCGTCGGTGGGTGGCAGCGACTTCAGCGGCGCCGACCTGGCGATGAGCGTCTTCAACCGCACCGCCTTTGAGCGGTGCCGCTTTCGCGGCAGCGGCCTGCAGTTTGCCGATTTCTCGTATGCCGGACTCGAGAAGTGCGATTTCGAGGGCGTGGCCCTCAGCGGTACCCGGTTCCACCGGGCCGTTGTCGACTCGGACGAGATCAAGCGTCGTCCCGGCGCCATCGAGCGCGACGACGAACTGTTCGAAGCCGAATTGTGGAGTGCTTGAGTTTTTCAGGAGAACATCATGCCATTCTGGGGGTGCATGGGTAGTGGACGCAGCATCGGGCTGGGGCCCTACATAACCGGTGTGTCGAAGAACGACATGCTCAGCTGCATGAAATTGCCGACCACCAACATCTTCATTCAGAACAAGCCAGCCCATAATATTTTCTCGGTCGCGCCGCTGACCATCGACCTGCCCTCCGGCATTCTTGGCGTGGCGACGGGCACATTGTTCATGTTGGGTGCCACCATTGCGCTGTTCTCATTCACAGTGATTGCGTGCGGTGGATTCGTGATTCGCTGGCTTTGCCTGGCCTTGCAGAATTTCTGGAATACCCTGGGCATGTACCTGAAGATGGACCAGAAGAAGGTGCTCGTCCTTGCTGCTTGAGCCCGGGGAGGGCTGCGCGCTGTTGCGGAGGTGCCGACGGTGATCTATTACCGGCTTGCGACGGTGTTCGGCTATCTATTGATGGGCATGGCGGCGGTGTCTTTTGTCGTCTACCTGGCGCTGCTCGTCGGGATCGCCAGCTATATGGGAGACGGGATTCCATTCAAGGTCACGGCGGGATGTTTCGTCGGAGGCGTCCTGTTGTTCCAGACCCGCTCATTGATCGTCGATTTTCTTGCGGAGAGGGTAGCCAAACACGGCCTGCACACCAGCGGTCGAGTCGTGGCCCTGGAACACTGCGGAGAGCTCGACATGGATGAGAAGGGCTTTGGAGATTGGTACCAGCTCATTGTGCACGTCGCGCCGGTTCCCGGCATGGCAAGAGGGCGAGACGCCTATATCGAACAACTTTTCAAGAAAAGCGCCGCAGCGTGGTTGGCCGTAGGGGCAACGGTGCCCATCAGATACGCGCCCGAGCTTGAGCTGGCGATGGTGGAACACGCCGATGCCTATCCGCGCTTGCATAGCGGGCCGCAGTTCGGGTGGCGGCGCAATCGGGAATGACGTCTCTGCGAAGGCGCAAGGGTGCTCACTGCATCGACGACGATGCCTACGCCAGCCTCAAATAGCGCCGGAAAAGAATGGGCCCGGTCGTGCCGGGCCCCATTCTCCTTGTTGTCATTCCCCTGGCGCTAGGCGGCCTTCTTTTCTTCGTCGGCCCGGTTCAACCGGCCCAGCACATTCTGGTACAGACGCACGGCATAGACCGCATCGAGCGAGGCGCGCTCGTTGGCGGCTTTCGTGGCCGATTCGGTTTCCTTGGCGGCGCTGTGGCGCAGCGCGCCGCCAAGAAGCGCAGCCTTGACGATTTCCAACGCAACTTCCTGGTTCGTCGGCGCCGTGCTGCGGGTCGTTTTGAGTGCCATGCGTAAGCTCCCTTCTCAAGAGTGACGGTGGAGCAAAGCCTAGCATGCCGAGAGCGCATCCTGCGTGAATATCCCACGGGCAGAATGCAAAGCAAGGGAAATTCCCAGGCGGGTTACGGCATGGGCGCAGAGCGGGCTGCTATCCTGGGTTGTGCCGCCAGGCTGTCTGTCATCTTTCTGCATCGAGGAGGCTGTATCCATGGCTACGATCCGTCCACGTGTCATCGTTTTCGTCACGGCAATGCTCTGTTCCACGCTGGCCCAGGCCCAGTTGCTGGATTCGGTCAAGGGAGCGCTGGGTGGCGGTGCGTCCGCCCAGGCCGGCGGCGCTGCCGCGGGGCCGGGCGCCGTGCCTGCGTTGAACTCGGTGGGCACCGGCAACATCGCCGGCGTGGTGGAGTACTGCGCGAAGAACAACTACCTGGGTGGCGATGCCGGCACAGTCAAGGACAAGCTCCTGGGCCGGCTGGGCGGCCCGAGCCAGGCGCAGTCGGACAGCGGCTACCGCGAAGGGGCCAGCGGGGTGCTGGGCGGCAACAGCGGCACCAAGCTCGATTTCCGTGGCGGCGGCCTGAAGGCCCAACTCACCGAGAAGGTCTGCGACCAGGTGCTCGACTACGCCAAGTCCTCGCTGTAGCGGCGGCAAGGGGCTTCTGCGCGGGGTCCGTACTTCCCGATGATTCTAAAGATTCGTCAGGAAATGGCGTTTTGATGCCCGGCGGATACGTTTTTGTGGCTTGAAAGCCCCATCGGGCATTATCTGATTTCATTTGGATGCTTATTCGTGCCGTGCCGTCTGTAGACTGAAAGTGTCGTGGTTACCCTTGTAAAGACCATGAAAATCCTGAACGACGTTACTTTCATACAAACTCTGCGCCCACGCGTCATCGAGCTGGAATACGGCATTTTCCGCGGCTATGTGGATATCCTGGAGCGCCGGCCCGGCGCAGCGGCCAGCAAAGTCCGCTATTGTCAGAATGTCTGCATGTCCCGCGACCTGGCCGAGCGCCAGGCGCTGGAACTGGCCACGCACCTGAATCTTTCCGCCCGCGGGGCCGGGGCATATTCCCGCTTGCTGTGCGACAGCCTGAGCGACACCTTCGCAGGCCGCAGCGAACTGGATTCGGTGCCGTCCAGCCTGCTGCGGCGTGATACCGCCACGACCCCGGTGGTGCGGCGGCATCTGCGTGTGGTCGCCTGAGGGCGGCCGGGGAAACACATGTTTCCCGCGGTCAGTTGATGTCCCTGGCGTGCCCGGGGGCATAGGGCGTCGCAGCCGTCGAATGGGACGGCAGGCGCGCGCCGACCTGCCCGACCTTGGTGCAAAGTCAAAGTTCGGATTTCAGGGTGTCGAAGGCCTCGCGCAGGAACTGGGCTGCCGGCTTTCGCTGGCCGGTCTGTTCCCGCCATGCCTGAAGCGCGACTCTCATCGCACCGATGGACACCATCGCCACCATCCGTAGCGCCGAGCGGCGCTCGGGCTGCCGCCAGACCTCGCATAGTGCCTTGAAGAGCACCTGCTCCTGTTCCGCGTAGTACGCCTGCTTGCGCACAAGCAGCGACTCGCTCGACAGCACGAGATTGTCGATGGCGGTCATCTGTTCCGTCGTGTTGCTCGCGATGTGCTTCACCATGACGTCGCGAACGGCCTCGAGCGGCGGTACGTCGGGGGACGTCTTCAGCAGATCTGCAATCAGGCTGGCTGAACCGGCCTCCATCCAGAACAGGATGATGTCGTCCTTCGACTTGAAGTACGAAAAAAAACTGCGGCGCGAGATCCCGGCTTCCGCCGCGATGGCGTCCAGCGTCGTGCTCTCGTAACCCTTGGTAAGGAACAGGCGCTGGCCGACCTCGGCGATGCGTTGCTGGGTCTCGCGGCGCTTGCGTTCCCGCAGGCCTGCTGTGGGCGCGATGCCCATATGGGGAAGCATTTCCGACATTTTCGAACAGCGATTGCTGACCTTGCATCAAGTGCAGCAATTTGAGTACTAAGTGCGATTATTCGTGCACCTAGCTTACCTTCTTTCACCTGCACGGCAAAGCGCGGGGTCGACCTGCGGCTTGCTGCCGACAGCCGCGGGCAACCGGATCTCGACGCCAAAGCCGCGGCCGTCGAGGCCGGCACCGCAGCGCAACCGTCCGCCATGCGAGGCGACCACCCGTTCGACCAGCGACAGTCCCATGCCGATGCCTTGCGTGCGATGACCGTTGGCGGCGCGGTAGAACCGCTCGAACACCCTTTCTCTCTCTCCATCCGGAATGCCCGGACCATCGTCGGCAACGACCAGGGTTGCCATCCGCGCGTGCCCCTCGCCCTCGACGCGGGTCTCCAGTCGCACGCGCGTGCCGGGCCCTCCGTGACGCAGGGCGTTGTCGAGCAGGTTGCGGACCACGATTCCGAGGTCGTCGAAGTCGCCGCGCACCAGCGCATGCCCGCCTTCGACTTCGATCGACTGGCCGCCACGCAGCGCGAGCAGCGCGAACTCGTCGACCACCATACCAGTCACCAACGCCAGATCGACGTCCCCCGCGCGGATGACGGCTCCCGCAGCATCCACCCGTGCAGCGTCGAGCAATTGCTGCGCCAGCCGCGAGGTGCGCTCGATCCCGGCAATGAGGTAATCGAGCGCCTCGCGTGCCTCCTCGCGGTCGCCCGCGTGCTGCAGCACCTGAGCCTGGGCCAGCAGCGCTGCCAGCGGCGTGCGCAATTCATGCGCTGCCTCGCCGAGGAACTCGCGCTCGTGCTGCAACGCCTGCGCCAGCCGCGCCATCAACTGGTTGAACGAGCGCACCAGCGGCGTGAACTCATCCGGCAACCCGCGTTCCGGCAACGGCCGCAGGTCCAGCGGCGCGCGTGTAGCGAGCGACTCGCTGACCCGCAGCACCGGCCGCAGCGACCAATGGATCACCAGCCAGATCGCGATGCCGATGCCGACTAGGAGCGACACTGCCGTGCCGAGGCTCGCGCCAAGCCAACGCCGCAGTTCCGCCCGCAGGGCGGCCTGCGGCACGCCGACTTGCACCTGCACGCGCCCGTCCGCATCGCTGAGCGCGAATACACGCCAGGGTGCGCCGGCGATGCTCGCGTCCGAGAAGCCGTCCGCGAAGTCCGGTGCCATCGCATGCGGTGGTGCCGGTCGCGACGACATCAGCCGTCGCCCGGTGCCGTGCTCCCAGACCTGGAAACCGAGCGCGGCGAACTTGCCGCTCGTCGGCGATGTCTCACCGCCGAGCGCGAACTGGCGCTGCTGGCCCGCGGTGGTGATGTCCGCCGGCAGCGAATACAGAATCTGTTCGGCGACATTGCGCAACATGCCGTTGGCCTCTCCACCTTGTCGCGCTGTCATGTCCAGGTACTGGATCGTGAACCAGCTGCTCCAGGCGGCGAGCAGCACCGCGGCCAGCGCCACCAACAGCCGCGTGCGTAGCGCGCGCATTCAGTCCTCGTCCCCGATGCGGTAACCGAAGCCGATCTCAGTCACGATTATTCCGTCGCCGAGCTTGCGCCGCAGTTGGTGCACGTAGACCGCAACGGTGTTGCTGCCGATCTCCGTGTCGTCGCCGTAGAGCCGATCCTGCAACTGGTCGCGGCTGAGCGCCCGGCCGCGCGACTCGAACAGCGCCTGCAGGATGCGGAACTCGTTCGCGCTGAGACCGACGCGCTTGCCGCCACGGGTCACGATCCGCGCGCCCGGATCGATCTCGACGTCACGCCTGCGCAGCACGGGCGTCACCGCGCCGCGGCTGCGGCGCAGCACTGCACGCAGCCGCGCCAGCATCTCGTCGCGCTGGAACGGCTTGACGATGTAGTCGTCGGCTCCGGCGTCGAGCCCGCGGACACGATCGCTCAGTTGGTCGCGCGCAGTGATGATCAGTACTGGCGTCGGGTCGTAGCGGCCGCGCATCGTCGCCAGCACCTCCAGTCCGGAGCCACCCGGAAGCCCGAGGTCGAGCAGCACCGCGACGAAGGCGTGGTCGACTAATGCCACCTGCGCGGATCCCGCGTTCTCGCAATGGACGACGCCCCAGCCTTCCTGGCCCAGCGCGGCGGTCAGCGCGCGACCGAGCATGTGGTCGTCTTCGACGAGGAGGATCACATCCATGGCTCGGCAGGCGAAAAGGAAAGTTATCGCGATGTTCCAGTACCGGCATTAATACCGGATTAAGCCCGGTACACAAGGCCCTCTCCAGCCGTCGCAACCGTTGATCGCCATCGCGCGCTGCGGCCACGCCTGCGCGCCGGTCACCTTAAATCCAACTTAATCGCCTCCGCAAACACTGCAGCCTGCCACTCCTAACGCGCCGATTCATGCGCCCAGCCGACTTTCCTTCTCTCCGCGAGGCACAGATCATGACCAACGAGACAGTCTCCGATGTCCCCTCCCGGCCCGGCCGCAATGGCGTTGCCACCTCGGAGTCCATCACGCGCCCTATGTCCTACCGCTGGCGAGCCTGCGTCGCCACCTTTGGTGCGCTGTTCTTCTCCGCATGCGCCGTGGGCGGTGCGATAGGGCAGGGCCAGCCCAAGCCGGATTGGAGCCTGGACGACATTCCCCCCCAGGACGGGCGCATCTTTGTGGTCACGGGCGGAACGAGCGGCATCGGATATGAGAGCGCGAAGGCCCTGGCGGCCGCAGGCGCGCACGTCGTGATCGCGTCGCGCAGCAGTCCGGAGCGGGGCGAAGAAGTGCTCGCCAGCATCCGGCAGGAAACGCCAGACGCACAAGTGCAGTACGAGAGGTTCGACCTCGCCGATCTCGCTTCGGTCCGCGCGTTGGCCCAACGCCTCGACGCGACGCTGCCCCGCCTCGACGGGCTGATCAACAATGCGGGGATCATGGAACCGCCGGAGCGAGGCACGTCGAAGGACGGTGTCGAGATGCAATTCGCCGTCAACTACCTGGGTCACTTCGTCCTGACCAAAGAATTGCTCCCGTTGTTGCAGGAGTCGGATTCGCCGCGTGTCGTCACCCTGTCCAGCATCGCCGCGCGCCTGGGCGCGGCGATTCACTTCGACGATCTCCAGTTCGAACGGGACTACGATCCTGGCGACGCCTATCAGCAGTCGAAGCTGGCCTGCCTGATGTTTGCCCTCGAACTGCAGCGCCGCAGCGATGCCGCCGGCTGGGGCATCCAGAGCATCGCGTCCCACCCGGGGGTTTCCCGCACCAACCTGCAGGTCAACAACGGTTTTGTCCGCCGCAACCTGGGGAGATTCATCCTGCAGCCGGCCGCGCGCGGCGCGCTGCCGACGTTGTATGCCGCGACCGCGCCCGACGCGCGCGGCGGAAGCTACTACGGGCCAACCGGCGTGATGGAACTGCGGGGACCGCTCGGTTTCGCGCGCGTGCCCGGCGCCGCAATGGATACCGAGGCAGCCGCCCGCCTGTGGGCCATCAGCGAAGAACTCAGCGGCACACGCTATCCGGCTGGCGTCACCGATTGAGTATCACTCTCCGCCCTCTTGCGACATCCCCCAAGCCAGGATCCCTTCCCCATGAGAGCCACGAGACCGATACCGCGTCGTTCCCGCCTGCTGCAGACTCTGTTCAACCTGCGCCGCGAAGAGGTCGGGCCGGTGTTGATCGCGGCGCTGTTCTTCTTCTGCGTGCTGACTGCGCTGATGCTGTTGCGGCCTGCACGTGACGCGCTGGGCATGGAGCGCGGCATCGAGAGCATCCGTTGGCTGTTCATCGGCACCGCGGTGGTGACGCTGGCCGTGAACCCGTTGTTCGGTTGGCTGGTCAGTCGCCTGCAGAGGCTGCAGTTCATCGGTGCAACGTACGGATTTTTCGTCGCCAGCCTTGCCGGCTTCTGGGCATTGTTGATGTTCGCCCCAGAGGCCATCGGCGCGCGTAGCGGCCAGGTGTTCTACGTCTGGTTCAGCGTGTTCAACCTGTTCGTGACCATGGTGTTCTGGGCGCTGCTGGCAGATCGCTTCACCAGCGAACAGGGAAAGCGCTTCTTCGCCTTGATCTCGGTGGGCGGCACCCTAGGTGCGATCTTCGGACCCTGGCTTACGTCGCAGTTGGCCGGACCGCTGGGCACACCCAACCTGCTCCTGGTCGCGGGCGGGTTCCTGCTGATTGCGTTGGCCGCTGCCTGGCTGCTCGTGTGCGTGGCGCCGGACCGGCCCGGCCCTGAGGCGCCGGACGCCGCGGCCGGATCCGCAAGTGAGACCGAGCCCATCGGCGGGAGTGCCTGGGCGGGTTTGCGCGCGGTTTTCCGCTCGCGCTATCTGGCCGGCATCGCAGGCTACATCCTGCTGATGACCGTGCTCGCGACGTTCATCTACTTCACTCGCCTGCAGATGGTTGCAGCGGTGTCGGCCAGCCTGGATGCGCGCGCGGCGATCTTTGGCAGTATCGACATGTGGACGCAGGTCGCGGTGCTGGTCCTGCAACTCACCCTGACCGGGAAGCTCATCCAGCGTTTCGGCCTCGGCGTGGCGCTGGCGATCCTGCCGGTCGCGACTGCGCTCGGCTTCATCGGGCTCGCGATCTACGGCTCGTTCGTGGTGCTGATCCTGCTTGACGCCGCCAACCGCGCCGTACAACGCGGCATCACCCGGCCGTCCCGTGAAGCGCTGTTCACCGTGGTCACCCGCGAGGAGAAGTACAAGGCCAAGGCCTTCGTCGACACCTTCATGTATCGCACTGGCGATGTCATCGGTGCCCAGACCGAAGGTGCGCTCGGGCGGCTCGGGCTGGCGATGGGTGGACTGGTCAGCGTGGTCGTCCCGCTGGCGCTGGTCTGGGCCGCACTGGGCATCTGGCTGGGACGCACGCAGGCCCAACGCATGGCGCCGCCATCGGCGGGCGCCACGCCAGCTGCCTCCGACAGCGCACACGACAGCCTTGGCAAACCGAATAGGCCGCGCGCGGCCTCCCATGATGCACATCTCCAACCAACCGTGAGGACGGAAACATGATCGACGTACTGCAAATGAAGAGCACGGGTGTGACGCGTGCCGGATGGCGAAGCCGTCTAGCCGCCTGCGGCGTGCTGTTGAGCTGCGCATTCACCGTGGGAAACGCTCTGGCGCAGAGCGCGCCCAAACCCGATTGGAGCGTGGCCGATATGCCTGCCCAGACGGGGCGCATCTTCCTGGTCACCGGCGGGACCAGCGGCATGGGGTTCGAGGACGCCAAGGCACTGGCTGCTGCGGGCGCCGGGGTGGTGATCGCCGCCCGCAACCCCCAGCGGGGCCAGGAAGCGATCGATCGGATAAAGCAGGAAGTACCTGACGCCAAGGTGCAGTTCGAACGCGTCGATCTTGCCGATCTATCCTCGGTTCGCGCGCTCGGCCAACGTCTCGGCAGCACGTTGCCCAGGCTCGATGGCCTGATCAACAACGCGGCAATCATGGCTCCGCCGGAGCGCGGTACGTCCGCCGATGGCTTCGAGATGCAGTTCGCCACGAACTATCTCGGCCACTTCGTCCTGACCGCCGAGCTGTTGCCGCTGTTGCGCAAGAGCGATTCTCCTCGCGTCGTCACCCTGTCCAGCATCGCCGTCCATCGAGGACGCATCAACTTCGACGACCTGCAGTCCGCGCAGGCTTACGCGCCGATGGCCACTTATGCCCAGTCGAAACTGGCGGGCCTGATGTTCGCGTTCGAACTGCAACGGCGCAGCGATGCCGCAGGCTGGAGCATCCGGAGCCTGGCTGCACATCCCGGCGTCGCGGTAACCGAACTGGTTGCGCGCGGCCCCGGCCTGGACAGCGCACAGGGGCGTCAGTGGTCCGCCATGCGCGAGCACCTCCAGACCGCGGCCCAGGGCGCCGTGCCTACCTTGTATGCCGCCACCGCACCCGAAGCGCGAGGCGGGGCCTACTACGGACCGACTGGCCCGAACGAGATGGGGGGACCGCTTGGCCTCGCGACCGTTCCCCCGCCGGCCACCGATGCCGCGGCCGCTGCCCGCCTGTGGGCGATCACCGAAGAGATCACCGGCACGCGGTTCCCCGCGGGCAACCGTTGATCGCCAACGAGCCGATCCATCATCCGTTTACTGGGTCCCGCCGCACCCGGGAAGCTCCATGAGTCGATCCGAAATGCCTACAGCATCGCGCCGCCCACGCATGTGGGAGATCCTGTTCAACCTGCGCCGCGAAGAGATCGGGCCGGTGCTGATCGCAGCGTTGTCCATTTTCTTCATACTGACTGCGCTGATGCTGCTGCGGCCGGCGCGCGACGCCTTGGGACTGGAGCGCGGGATCGAGAACGTGCGTTCGCTGATCGTCGCGACCGCGGTGGTGACGTTGGCGATGAACCCGATCTTCGGCTGGATGGTCAGCCGCCTGAAACGAGTGCAGTTCATTGGCGCGACCTACGGCTTCCTCGTGCTGAGCCTGGTCGGCTTCTGGGGCCTGCTGACCTTCGCGCCGGGCGCGGTGAGGCAGGCCACCAGCCAGGTGTTCTACGTCTGGTTCAACGTTTTCAACTTATTTGCAACGATGGTGTTCTGGGCACTGCTGGCCGACCGCTTCACCAGCGACCAGGGCAAGCGCTTCTTCTCGTTGATCTCGGTGGGCGGCACCCTCGGCGCGATTTTCGGACCCTGGCTCACGTCGCAACTGGCCCAATCGCTGGGCACTTCCAGCCTGCTGCTGGTGGCCGGCGGCTTTCTGCTCCTGGGCATGCTCGCCGCCTGGCTGCTGCTGTGGATGGCGCCCGACCGTGCGGTCGGCACCGGCATCGCACCGGCGTCGCGTACAGACGAGATGGGGCGCATCGGCGGCAGCGCCTGGTCCGGCATCCGCGCGGTGTTCCGGTCTCGCTACCTGGGCGGCGTCGCCGGCTATGTGATGCTGACGGCAGTGATGGTGACTTTCGCCTACTTCACCCGTCTGCAGATGGTTGCAGCGATCGCCGACAACCTCGACACGCGAGCTGCAATCCTGGGCAAGATCGACATGTGGACGTATGTCGCGGTGCTGGCGCTGCAGCTCACCCTGGTCGGGCGGATCATCCGACGCTTCGGCCTGGGCATCACGCTGGCGATGCTGCCCGTGACCACCGCCTTCGGCTTCCTCGGGCTGGCGATCTACGGTTCCTTCCTGGGGCTGGTGCTGCTGGAGGTCGGTACTCGCGCGGTGCAGCGCGGCATCAGCCAGCCGGCGCGCGAGGCGCTTTCTACCGTGGTCGACCGTGAGGCCAAGTACAAGGCCAAGGCCTTCATCGACACCTTCGTCTATCGCGTCGGCGACGTGATCGGTGCGCAGGCCGAGGGAGCACTGGGTCGGCTCGGACTGGCAATGGGCGGCCTGACCGGCATGGTGCTGCCTCTGGCAGTGGTTTGGGTGGTGCTCGCCCTGTGGTTGGGGCGCGCGCAGGCCCGACGCTCGGCACGGCTGCCGTCGAGCGCCGCGGCTGCGGGCCAGGCTCGCCAGTATCCCGGAACGCTTCAGGCGCCTGGCACCCTGCTTGGCGCTCCGGCGCATAGGCCGATCCCATGACCCGGTGCGCGCTCGAACCAGCCGTATTGGGCTGCGGAATTCGTGCCCGGAAGAAAAGTTGTACCTGTTCAAAGCTGTCATTGAAAAACTGCATTTAGTGCATTAGTATTAGCACTAAGTGCAATATGAAATATACTTAGTGCAAATTAAACTTATCCGCAGGGCAACCATCATGGCTAACTGGACAGCTTCCGACATTCCTGCTCAAAACGGCCGTACCGCGGTCGTCACCGGAACAGGCGGACTTGGGTTCGAAGACGCATTGGCGCTGGCCCGTGCCGGTGCGCACGTCATCCTTGCAGGCCGAAGTCCATTGAAAGGAGCGGCCGCTGTCGATCGAATTCGCCAAAGTGCTCCTGGCGCGGCGGTCAGATTCGCGGCGTTGGACCTCGCCAGCCTCGATTCCATCCAGGCATTCGGCGAACGGCTGCGCTCCTCCATCGGTAGCCTGGATCTGCTGATCAACAATGCGGGTGTGATGATGCCACCGGAACGCCGGGTGACTGCCAGCGGATTCGAGTTGCAGCTCGGTACCAACTACCTGGGCCACTTCGCATTGACCACCCAGCTGCTGCCGCTGCTGCGCAAGGGCAATCAGCCGCGCGTCATCTCCCTCTCGAGCTTGGCTGCTCGAGACGGCGCCATCGAGTTCGACAATTTGCAGTCCGAGCACAGCTACAAACCGATGGTCGCCTATAGCCAATCGAAACTGGCCTGCCTGCTGTTCGCCCTCGAACTGCAGCGCCGCAGCGATGCGGCTGGCTGGGGCATCCAGAGCATCGCTGCTCATCCAGGCATTTCGCGTACCGATCTGTTGCCCAACGGTGCCGGCGCGTGGAGCATTCAGGGCATGGCTCGCCGCTACCTGTGGTTCCTGTTCCAGCCGGCTGCACAGGGGGCATTGCCGACGCTCTACGCCGCGACCTCGCCGCAGGCGCAAGGCGGTGCCTACTACGGTCCAGACAAGTTCAGCGAAGCCCGCGGCTACCCCACCGTCGCCAGGATTCCTCCGCAGGCACTGGATGCGGGCACCGCCGCAAGGTTGTGGATCGAATCGGAACGGCTGACTGGCGTGCGCTTTCCCGTGGATAGGGCACGGGACTCCAACGTCGCCGCCATCCGGAAAATGAATCCCCGTTGATCCTCTGACCTGTTTTCACCCGATGACTTCATTGAAGCCGGCGCATCGCGACGACTCTTCACGAACCATGAGGTCAATTGTTTACCTTACGACTTATGCGGAAAGCTCATGGATCTAGACCCGGTGGGTACAGTCATGGCGTGGATCAGCGCTTACGGCCTCATAGGCCTCTTCGCCGTGGCCCTGACGGAGCGCTTCGTGCCCTTGGTGCCTTCATACGGGCTGCTCCTGGCAGTCGGCATCGCTGCGGCGGACGGCTCGTGGTCGCTGCCGGTCGCATTCCTCGCGACTACCGCCGGCAGTGTTTTCGGCTGCGCCGCCTGCTTTTACGCAGTCAGGCGACTGGACGACGCGCGCTCCCTGCGTTTCCTCAACAGGACAGGCCAAATCTTCGGCATGTCCGCCGATCGCATCGGGCGCTGGATCGCCTCCTTCCGTCGAAATCAGACTGTGTTGGCTTTCTCGCTCCAGCTCGTACCGACCGCCAGGCTCTTCGCCCCGGCTTTTGCGGGCCTGCTTCGCGGAAGATCGCGAAGCTTCCTGGCCGCTTCGGCCACCGGCATTGCGATTTGGAATGGCCTGTTCATCGGCATCGGATACCAGGCTTCGCGCTCGATCGAGGCGGCGAACACGACGATCCTATCCCTGGCAGCTCTCAGCAGCCTAGTTGCTGTGGAAGCAGCCTTGCTCTGGGTCGTACGACGGTTTCGCGCACGCCGGGGGAAGGCGAGTCTGGTGGCGCCTCGCGGCGGTACTCAACCGGCAGCGTCGACCTTCCCGCGCAGACTGTGTTCGGAATCGATTCCCATGACGCGCCAGCGTATGCCTGAGGCGCTTGGCTTCTTCCATGCGTGGATCGAGGACCCTCTACGCGTTGCCGCCATCGTGCCGTCAGGACGCGCGCTGGCCAAGCTCATCACCTCCGAAATCTCATGCGACACCGGGCCGGTCATCGAGCTGGGGCCGGGCACCGGCGCGTTTACGCGCGCCCTTATCGCCCGCGGCGCCATTCAGGAGGACCTCGCGCTGATCGAGTTCGGGCCCGAGTTTGCCGCCGTGCTCCAGTGCCACTATCCGCAAGCGCGAACGCTCTGCATGGACGCCGCCCGATTGCGGACGGTCGATCTCTTTGACGGAAGGTTGGCTGGCGCTGTCGTCAGCGGACTGCCGCTCCTGTCGATGCCGCCGCGCAAGGTGTTCGCGATCCTGAGCGGTGCGTTCCGCAAGATGCGAGCGGACGGTGCCCTCTACCAGTTCACCTATGGTCCAAGTTGCCCGGTTCCGCGCAGATTGCTGGATCGTCTCGGACTGCAGGCGGAACGGATAGGCGGAACGCTCGCCAACCTTCCCCCCGCGGCAGTCTATCGGCTCCGCCGGAATATTCCCGAAACGCTTCTCTACGCAACGCGCGAACCGGCGCACCAGACCTTTCGTCAGGCTGCCTTTCCAATGGCGGCAGGAGACGGCACGCCCGCTGCTGACGCCCGGCGATGTGTGCAGCTTTCGCCCGATGACGCCGTGATGGTGCCCGAGACCGGAATCGAACCGGTACGCCTTGCGGCGAGGGATTTTAAGTCCCTTGTGTCTACCAATTCCACCACTCGGGCCTGACGCAATCCAGCGTGCGGGGCGAACGGCCCATGCCGGCACCGCCGGCGGCATGTGCCGGAAGCCGGCAACTATACCATCGCCTTCGGCGCCGTCCGGATCGCGCGCTACAGGCCCAGATCCGACAGCCCGGGATGATCGTCGGGCCGGCGTCCGAGGGGCCAACGGAACTTGCGGTCGGCTTCGCGGATGGGCAGGTCGTTGATGCTGGCATGGCGCCGCGCCATGCGCCCGTCGGCTGCGAATTCCCAGTTCTCGTTGCCGTACGAGCGGAACCAGTTGCCCGCGTCGTCGTGCCATTCGTAGGCGAAGCGCACGGCGATGCGGTTGCCGTCGTGGGCCCAGATTTCCTTGATCAGTCGATAGTCCAGCTCCCGGGCCCATTTGCGGGCCAGGAAGGCACGCACCTCGTCCCTGCCGTGGATGAATTCGGCGCGGTTGCGCCATTGCGTGTCGGGGGTGTAGGCCAGCGATACCCTGTCGGGGTCGCGGCTGTTCCAGGCATCCTCGGCCTGGCGCACCTTCTGGATGGCGGTTTCGCGGCTGTAGGGCGGCAGGGGCGGGCGGACATCGGCGTCGGCAGACATGGCGAAGATCCTGGGCGGGCTGGGGGAAGGCGATAGCCTGGTGGCGGAAGCGGTGGGATTCGAACCCACGAAGGGCGCAAACCCTTGCCGGTTTTCAAGACCGGTGCCTTCAACCGCTCGGCCACGCTTCCGTTTCGGGATTCCCTCGAAGGGCAGCATAATAATCCACTTTAGACCCTATCGGAGACGAGTGATGCGCGCAATCGAGATATCCAAGCCGGGCGGTCCGGAGGTGCTGGTGCCGGTGGAGCGCCCCATGCCCGAACCCGGTCCGGGCGAGGTGCTCATCAAGGTCGCTGCAGCCGGCGTCAACCGTCCGGATGTGTTCCAGCGCAAGGGCAACTATCCCGCGCCGCCTGGCGCCTCGGACCTGCCGGGCCTCGAGGTGGCAGGCGAAATCGTGGGCGGCGATGCCGCGGCGGGCGGCCTGGCCGTGGGCGACAAGGTCTGCGCGCTGATGGCCGGAGGCGGCTACGCCGAATACGCCGTGGCGCCGGCCGAACAATGCATGCCCATCCCCAAAGGGCTCACCGACATCGAGGCCGCGGGCCTGCCCGAAACCTACTTCACCGTCTGGAGCAATGTGTTCGACCGGGGCCGGCTGGCCGACGGCGAGGCGCTCCTGGTGCACGGCGGTGCCAGCGGCATCGGCACCACGGCCATCCAGATCGCCCGCGCCATGGGCCACCGGGTGTACGCCACGGTGGGAAGCGACGAGCGGGTGCGGGCCGTCGAGGCGCTGGGCGCCACCAAGGGCATCAACTACAAGACGCAGGACTTCGTGAAGGAAGTGCTCGAGGCAACCGGCGGAACCGGCGTCGACGTGATCCTGGACATGGTGGCCGGCGACTATATCGAGCGCGACATCAAGTGCCTGGCCGACGACGGCCGCATCGTGATCATTGCGCTGCTGGGCGGGCCCAAGGGAACTGCCGACTGCAACCACATCATGCGCCGTCGCCTCACCATCACGGGGTCCACGCTGCGCCCGCGACCCGTGGCGTTCAAGGGGGCCATCGCGCGGGCCCTGAAGGCGCAGGTGTGGCCGCTGCTGGAACAGGGCGCCATCAAGCCGGTGGTGCATGCCACCTTTCCGCTGGAACAGGCATCCGCCGCGCACGCCATGATGGAGGCGGGCGAGAACATCGGCAAGATCATCCTGACCGTATAACGGCACCCCTGGGCGCGCGGGGCGGGCGCAACGCCCGCCAACAGGATACAATCTTGGGTTTGACCGGGCTTTGCGCCCGGCATCCTCGAACCGATCCGACCCGCGCCATGACCACTGTAGAAACCCGCGCCCGCCTCGTGCTGGGCAACTGGAAGATGCACGGCAGCCTGGCTGAGAATGCCGCGCTGCTCGACGCACTGCGCAAGGCCGACGCGGCCGCGCACTGCGAGTTCGGCGTCTGCGTGCCGTTTCCCTACCTCGCGCAGGCCGAGCAGGCGCTGGCCGGCAGCCGAATTTCCTGGGGTGCGCAGGACGTCAGCGCACACGAGAAGGGCGCCTACACCGGCGAGGTCTCGGCCGGCATGCTGCGCGAATTCGGCTGCCGGTGGGCCCTGGCCGGGCACTCCGAGCGCCGCTCGCTGCACGGGGAGTCCGACCAGGTCGTGGCCGACAAGGCTGCCGCCGCCCTCGAGGCCGGGCTTGTGCCGGTGGTCTGCGTGGGCGAATCCCTGGCCGAACGCGAAGCCGGGGAAACCCTGGCCGTGATCCGCCGCCAGCTGGCGCCGGTGCTGGCGCTGGGTGCCCAAGCCGTGGCTGGCATGGTGCTGGCCTACGAGCCCGTGTGGGCCATCGGCACCGGCCGCACCGCCACGCCCGAGCAGGCCCAGGAAGTGCACGGCGCCATCCGCGCGGCCCTGCAGGAGCTGGGCGCCGGACAGGTGCGCGTGCTCTACGGCGGCAGCGTCAAGGCCGCCAATGCGGCCAGCCTGTTTGCCATGCCCGACATCGATGGCGCCCTCGTGGGCGGCGCGTCGTTGGTGGCCGAAGAATTCCTGCGCATCGCCGCAGTCTAGTTTCCGATCCGGAGTTTCCTTCAATGTCATTCATCACTGTCCTGTTGATCGTCCAGGTTCTTTCGGCCCTGGCGATCATCGTGCTGGTCCTGCTGCAGCAAGGCAAAGGCGCCGACATGGGTTCCGCCTTCGGCACGGGGTCGGCCGGCAGCCTGTTCGGCGCTTCCGGCGCCGCCAATTTCCTGTCCCGTTCCACCAAGTGGGCGGCCGTCGTGTTCTTCGTCGCCACGGCGGGCCTGGCCTACCTGACCCACCGCAGCACCGGTGGCGGTGGCGTGGATTCCGGCGTCATGCAGGATTACCAGGATCGCTCCGTGCCGCAGCTTCCCGGCAGCAGCGCGCCGTCCGGAAATGCGGTGCCTTCGGTGCCGGCCGCTCCGGATGCCTCGGTGCCCCAGGCGCCTGCGGCTCCTGCCGCACCGACTCCTGCCGCGCCGGCAACGCCCGCGGAAGAACCCAAGCCTGCCGCCCCGGCAGCGCCCGCCGACGAACCCAAGCCTGCAGAGCCGGCGCAGCCGGCGGCCCCCGCTGCCACGCCTGCCCCCGCAGACGACGCAGGCGCCAAGCCGGCCCAGTAAATCCGGTGTGGTTCCAGAAGGCGAAGCCGTTGCTTCGCCTTTTTGTTTTTCATGCACCGTGCGGCGCTGCCATCCGCCGCCTTTCCGGTTTGGATCCGGAAAAAATACATGCTAGAATGCTCAGCTTTCCAGCTATCTGATAGTCTTGGAAAGCGGCTGCGGAAACGCAGCAGGAATCTAGCCGTCGTGGTGGAATTGGTAGACACGCTATCTTGAGGGGGTAGTGGCGAAAGCTGTGCGAGTTCGAGTCTCGCCGACGGCACCATACAACTCCGGGCCCGGCCTGGAATGAACTCCGGGCCCAGCCTGGAATGCCAAGTGGCCCGTGATCTTGCCGAGACACGGGCTTTTTTGCGTCTGGGGCTGGGGCCTGCCGGACTGGCGACGCGGTATGCTAGGCGTCAGTCCTTCTCTTCGGCACCATGACTGACTCCACTCCCACCCATTCCTCCCCTGCCAACGCCAGCCCTGCCTCGCCGGATCCCGTCGCGCCCGCCGGTTTCGTTCCTTGGCAGCCCAGCAGCCCCTTCATGTCGAACCTTGCCAGCCTTGGCCGGTTCTATCGGCGCGAGGCCGACGACGGGCTGGCGCTGCGGGTGGATGAGGCGCATACCAACATGCACCGGATCGCGCATGGCGGGTTGCTCGCCACGCTGGCCGATACCGCGCTGGGATTTCGCATCGCGAAGCTGGCCAATGCCTCCATCGTCACCGTGCAGATGTCCGTGGAATACCTGGATCCGGTCAGGCCCGGCGACTGGCTCGAGGCGCGGGTGCAGATAGACAAGCAGGGGCGCCGCCTGATCTACGCCACCTGTCTGTTGCAGGTGGGGGAGCGCACGGTGCTCAAGGCCAATGCCGTGTTCGCCGTGCGCGCTGCGCAGGTTCCGGCTTCCGACGGCTAGGGTTGACGTGCGGTCACGCCGGCCCGTGCTGCCGCGGCCAGCACGGTCACTCGATCAACCAACAGGAGGCCCGTCCATGAGCCCATCGCTGCCTACCGTATACCTGCCGGACGGAACCGCCGTGCCTGCCCTGGGGCAGGGCACCTGGTTCATGGGAGAACGGCCCGACATGGCCGAAGCCGAGATACGGGCGTTGCAACTCGGCCTGGATCTGGGCATGAGCCTGATCGATACGGCAGAGATGTATGCCGACGGAGGCGCGGAGTCCATCGTGGGGCGTGCCGTGGCGGGCCGCAGGGACGAGGTGTTCCTGGTTTCCAAGGTCTATCCCTATCGCGCCGGGCGCAGCAGTGCCGTTGCCGCCTGCGAGGCCAGCCTGCGCCGGCTGGCGACGGACCGGCTCGATCTTTACTTGCTGCACTGGCCCGGCAGCGTGCCGCTGGCCGAGACCATCGAGGCCATGACGCGCCTGCAGCGCGACGGCAAGATCCTGCGGTGGGGCGTATCCAACTTCGACACCGATCTGCTCGACGATCTGGTGGCGCTCGATGGCGGCGAGGCCTGTGCCGTCAACCAGGTGCTCTATCACCTGGCGTCGCGCGGCATCGAGTACAGCCTGTTGCCGCGCATGCGCGAGCTGGGCATGCCGGCAATGGCCTATTGCCCCCTGGCCCAGGGAGGCCAGCTGGACGGCAGGCTGCTGTCGCACCCCGTGCTCCAGCAGGTGGCCGGACGCCATGGCGCCACGCCGGCCCAGGTGGCCCTGGCATGGACGCTGCGCGGGACAAACGTGATCGCGATTCCCAAGGCGGTGTCCCCGGCGCACGTGCGCGACAACGCGGCTGCCGGGGCCATCGTGCTCCAGGCGGAAGACCTTGCCGCGCTGGACGCCGCCTTTCCGCCGCCCCGGCGCAAGCTGCCGCTGGATGTCGTGTGAGCCGGGCTGCAGCGTGTACGGCCCTAGCCCAGTTTTCCCAGCAGCGCGATCAGCCTTTCCCTTTCTTCCTGCGTCAGGCCCGCGCTGATGCGCCGGTCGTGCTCGCGTACTGCCCGGGTGATGGCGGCCAGCGCCCGCCGGCCGCTTGCGGTGGCGGCCAGGGCATAGGCGCGCCGGTCGTGCTCCGCGTCCCGACGCTGCACGTATCCCATTTCCTGCAACTGGTCCACGAGCTGCACGGCGCCCGAGCGGGCGATGCCCAGGATGCGGGCAAGATCCGTGAGCTTCAATCCGGGATTGGCGGCGATCAAGGTCAGGGCTGAGTAGCGCTGTGGCGTGATGTCCCAGCTTGCCAGCGCTTCGAGGAAATCCTCGTAGATGCGGATCTGGGCCCGGCGGATGGCATAGCCGACCAGTTCGTCCAGCGCTCCGTAGTCGATGCCGGAGACATGGGGATCGAAGCGTTCGCCACGCGCGGCGGGCCGGCGGGGCCTCAGAGGGGTGTGGGGCATGGCAGGGCAGGAGACTCGGGAAGCCAACACTAACGCAGTACAAACAGGGACGCTACTGGTTCCGGGTAAACCCCTGTGCAGGCGCCGCAGCTATTTTGTTATGTTGCATAACAAAAGAAAAGGAGGAGTCATGCACGTGACGATTGCCGGTGCGGGCATCGGCGGGCTGGCGCTGGCGCTCATGCTGCATCAGCGCGGCATTGCCTGCCGCGTCTACGAAAGCGCCCAGGCGCTTCGGCCGCTGGGTGTGGGCATCAATCTGCTGCCGCACGCCGTCAACGAGCTCGACCAGATCGGGTTGCTGGAGCCGCTTGCCGCGATGGGAGTGGCCACGTCGGCGCTGCACTACTACAACAAGTTCGGCCAGCCCATATGGCAGGAACCGCGCGGTTTGGCGGCCGGCTATCCGGTGCCGCAATTCTCCGTGCACCGGGGCGAATTCCAGATGCTGCTCGCGCGCATGGTGCGCGAGCGCCTGGGAGACGATGCGCTGGTCACCGGCATGGCGCTGGAGGAAGCCGGGCCGCCGGGCGGCGAGGCAGTGGCGCATCTGCGCAGTCGCGCAGACGGCACCCTCCATACGGTCCGCTCCGACGTGCTGGTAGGGGCCGACGGCATCCACTCGGCATTGCGCCGGCAATGGCATCCCGCCGGAGACGAGCCGCGCTTCTCGGGTCGCATGCTGTGGCGGGCGGTGACCGAGGCGCCTCCGTATCTCGACGGCAGCACCATGTTCATGGCCGGGCACCAGGACCAGAAGTTCGTGTGCTATCCGATTTCGGAGAGCGTGCGGCGCCAGGGGCGTTCACTGATCAACTGGATCGCCGAGCTGGCAGTGCCCGGGGCTCACCTGCCCGCCACCGACTGGAACCGGCGCGTCGACAAGTCGGTGTTTGCCCATCGCTTCGCCGGCTGGCGCTGGGACTGGATCGATGTCCCGGCCATCATCGACGGCGCCCAGGCCATCTACGAGTTCCCGCTGGTGGACCGAGATCCGCTGCCGCGCTGGACGCGTGGCCGCATGACGCTGCTCGGGGATGCCGCCCATCCGATGTATCCCATCGGGTCCAACGGCTCGGCCCAGGCGATCCTGGATGCGCGCTGCCTGGCCGACTGCCTGCAGCAGGCCGTGCGATCGCGGGGGCCGCGGGCCGTCGAGACCGCGCTGCTCGAGTATGAGGCCGAGCGCCTGCCCCGCACCGCCGGCATCGTGCTGCGCAACCGGCTCAATGGCCCGGAACAGGTGATGCAGATGGCCGAGGAGCGCGCGCCGGAAGGTTTTGTCGATATCCACGACGTGATCCCGCGCCAGGAGCTCGAAGCCGTGTCGCTGCGCTACAAGCAGCTCGCGGGCTTCGATCCGCAGGCGTTGCGCCATGCCGGCGGGGGCTCGCCATGACCGGCGCAGCGCTGCCTGCCGGGATGCCGCCTGCGCTGGAGTTCGTGGCGGCAGTCGTGGTGGAGGTCGGGGCGCCCCAGGAAGTGGGCGAGACGCCGCAGGGCTGCAGGCGGATCATTCCGATTCTCGGGGGCGTCGTGGAGGGGCCCGGCCTGCGCGGCACGGTATTGCCCGGCGGAGCGGACTTCCAGCTGATCCGGTCGCCTTCCCATACCGAGATCCAGGCCCGTTACGTGATCGAGACGCCGCAAGGCGAGCGCGTGTATGTGGAGAACACCGGCATACGCACCGGCAGCCCGGAGGATATCCAGCGCCTGATGCGCGGCGAGGCGGTGGATCCGGCGCGCATCTATTTCCGCACCTATCCGCGCTTCGAGACAGCCGCGCCCGCGCTGGACTGGCTGAACCGGCATCTGTTCGTGGGCACCGGCGCACGCCACCCGGACCGCGTGGAGCTGCGCTTCTATCGGATTTGCTGAAACCGGCGCCGTGCGCCGCATCACCAGAACGTAAAACGAGGAGACAATCATGAGATCGCGACTGAGCCGGCTGCTGGGCGGCCTGCTGCTGTGCATGCCGTTGCTGGCCGCCGCCGGGCAGTATCCCAACGGCGCGGTACGGCTGAACGTGGGTTTCCCGCCCGGAACCGGACCCGACATCGTGGCGCGCACGCTGGCACAGCACCTGGGCCCCCGCCTGGGAGCAAGCGTGGTGGTGGAGAACAAGGTAGGCGCGGGCGGGCAGATCGCCGCCCAGGCGGTAGCGCGCAGCCCCGCGGATGGTCAGACCCTGTTGCTGGGGGAAGTGGGATCCATCAGCATATCGCCGGCAACCTATCGCAACCTCAACTACGATCCGTCGCGGGATTTCGCACCGATTTCCGAAGTGGTACGGGCCGATTTCGTGCTCGTCGTGCCGGCCGGGGCGGGCTCCCGGGACCTTGCCGGATTCATTGCACAGGCCAGGAACGCCCCCGACCGTCCCAATTTCGCCACCTTCGGCGCAGGCACGCCGGGGCATTTCGGCGCGGAACTGTTCGCCCGGGAGGCGGGGATCCGTATCGAGCCGATCCACTACCGTTCCACCGGAGACGCCGTGTCGGCGCTCGTGTCGGGCAGCGTGCAGGCGGCATTCGTCACCACCGCGCTGGCGGTGCCGCAGGTGCAGGCGGGCGCATTGCGCGCCTTGGCGATTACCGGGGCGCAGCGTTCGCCAGCCCTGCCGGACGTTCCGACATTCGGTGAAAGCGGGCTGCCTGCCGTCGATTTCGGTGCCTGGTTCGCGCTGTTCGCCCCTGCCGGCACGCCGCCGGCCGTGCTCGACCGGCTCCAGGCCGAGAGCGCGGCGGCGTTGCAGCAGCCCGACGCCGCACGCGCCCTTGCCGGTGCGGGGTTCGTGGTGGTGGGCTCCGGGCGTCAGGCGCTGGCTGGCCTGCTGGGGAGCGAGGCGAAGCGGTGGGAGGAAGTGGTCCGGGCCACGGGATTTCGCGCGGATTGATCCCGGGCATGGGGATTGCGGCAGCAGCCCCGCAGCGGGAGGCCCGCTGCGGCCGGCGCGCCGGGGTTTCCGGCCGGTGCGCAGGGCGCCGTACCATTCAGGGGAGACTCATGAGCTACGATCCCGACGCCGTTGCCGACCGAACCTGCGTGCGCTTTACCATGCACTTTCCCGATGGCCCCCGCCAGGCCGCCATCAGCGCCAAGGCGTTGGTGGAGTATTACGGGGCGGACATGAACGAAGCCAGCCTGATCGACAGTTACCGGGCCAATTTCCGCACAATTCATGCTGTAGCGCAACAATTGGGGGCCCGCACGCTGGACAACGGCATCCTCGTCACGGAGGCGGACCTGGCCCATGCCGGCGACGAGGCGAGGCTGCAGGAGGCGGGCGACGCGCCGGCTTCCTCCGGGTGAGGCAGGTTTTACGCCAGACTGCAGCATTTACGCAGCGGCGGCGCCACGGCGGCCATGGTAGGTGACTCGGGCGATGCTAAAGTAATCGGATGTCTGCATCCGCAGAGGCCTGCCGGATCGCCGACATGTATTGCCGGCCCGCCATGGAGATGCCACAGATGACCGCGTCCCGACAGCGCGCGGAACGCGCACACAGTCTGCTCGCCGACTATCGCTACCAGTTGCTGGTCGAAGCAGTGATGGACTACGCCATCTATCTGCTCGACGCGGACGGCTACGTCAGCAGCTGGAATGCGGGGGCGCAACGCTTCAAGGGCTACACCGCCGACGAGATCATCGGCCGGCATTTCTCGCTGTTCTACACGCCCGAAGACCGCGATGCAGGCATGCCGCGGCGGGCGCTCGAAACCGCCCGCCGCGAGGGCCGCTTCGAGGCGGAAGGCTGGCGCGTGCGCAAGGACGGCTCCCGCTTCTGGAGCAGCGTGGTCATCGATCCGGTCCGCGACGATACCGGCGAGATCATCGGCTATGCCAAGATCACGCGCGACATCACCGACAAGAAGCAGGCCCAGGAAGACGTGCAGCGCGCCCGCGATGCACTGAATCACGCCCAGAAGATGGAGGCCATCGGCCACCTCACGGGCGGGGTGGCACATGATTTCAACAACCTTCTTACCGTGATCCAGGGGTCGGTCGAACTGCTGCGCCGGCCGGGCCTGCCGGAAGAGCGCCGCCGGCGCTACATCGATGCCATCGCCGAAACGACGGAACGCGCCGCGCACCTGACGCGTCAACTGTTGGCGTATGCGCGACGCCAGCCCTTGCAGCCGCGCAACTTCGATGCGCGGGCCTGTGTCGAATCCATGCGTACCCTGATGGATACCACGGTGGGCAGCGCGGCCGACGTCCGCTACCACTACCATCCCGGGCCTTGCGCGGTCTATGCCGATCCCCAGCAGTTCGAAACCGCATTGCTCAATATCGTGATCAACGCCCGCGATGCCATGAGCAGGGAGGGCAACATCACCATTTCGGTGGCCCGCGTGCCGAGGCGGCCGGCGATCCGGCAGCGCCCGGCGGTCGAAGAGCCCCATGTGGCCGTGTCCGTGCGTGATGAGGGCAGCGGTATTCCACCCGAACTGATGGAGCGCATCTTCGAGCCCTTCTTTTCCACCAAGGCGGTCAACCAGGGCACGGGTCTGGGCCTGAGCCAGGTGATCGGGTTCACGGGCCAGTCCGGTGGCGACGTGGAGGTGCGCAGCGAGGTCGGCATAGGATCCACGTTCACCATCTACCTGCCCGAAGTCCCGCTTCCGGCGCAGCTTGAGGTGGTGGAGCCGGGCTTGTCCCGCCCCGGCGCCGAATCGCCCGCGCGGCGCACGGTCTTGCTGGTGGAAGACAACACGGCCGTCGGGGAAGTGGTGCGCAATCTCCTGCAGGATCTCGGCCAGGAAGCCATCTGGGTCACCGACGGCGTCAGCGCGCTGCAGGTGCTCGAAGAAGACCAGCACGGGATAGACCTGGTCATTTCCGACGTGGTCATGGCCGGCATGAGTGGAATGGAGCTCGCCCAGCAGATCCGTGCGCGCTGGCCGTCGCTGCGGGTCGTGATCGCCAGCGGCTACAGTCATGTGCTGGCACAGCACGGCAGCCATGGCTTCGAACTGCTGCAGAAACCTTACTCGGTGGACCTGCTCAAGCAGGTGCTGGCGGGCGGGCAGCATCCCCACGGCACGTAGGCGGCCGCTCAGAACAGCCCGTACATCGCGGCCTTGAAGAGGCCGGACAGCGCCAGCACGCAGGCTACGCCCGCCGCCCATAGCAGTACCAGCCAGCCCGCCCGCTGCAGCCGCAATCGCGTGCGCTGCCGCATCAGTGATGCCCCAGGTATACCGGCCGCCCGATCCGCAGCCATCGTGCCTCGCGCAGGGCAAGGCAACTCGCCGGCCCCATGGTCAGGGCAGGAAAGACAATATGGAAGGGACTCGTGGATCCAAACTCGATCCGGGCAGGCAGCTGTGCGTTCATGGGTCCGCCGGACAAAGGCGCTCTGCTCAGCAAGGCCCATGCCTCAGGTGGCCGCCCTGGCCCCGGCCGCCGCGGTGCGCAGGCCATGGGCTTTTTACGTCGCCGTGCAGCTTTTACGTCCCTGGGGGCCGGGCGAGGCTGCGCGCCTGGCATGCCGGTCCGCGGGCACGAGGCTTGCGACCGCTGCAGCGGCCGGCCGTCATTGCATCGGCGTGCCGCCAACACAGTGCGCTACCGCACGCAAGGAGGATTCCATGGAAATGAAGGTTTTGACGCTTACGCTGCTTACCGCGGGTACGCTGGCCTGCTCGGCGGGCGCAGTGGCCCAGTCCCAGACGCCGGCTGCCGATCCCGCCTCTCCGCAGGCGCCGGCTGCCGAGCCCGCCGCCCCGCAGACGCAGGATGCCGGGGAAAGCCAGCTGGACGGCGATGACGAAGACTTCCTGGAAAACGCCGCGCAGTCCGGCCATACGGAGGTCGAAGGCAGCAAGCTGGCCCAGACCAAGGCCAAGTCGCCCGATGTGAAAAGCTTCGCGGAGCGCATGATCCAGGACCACACCAAGGTGGCCGAGGAACTGGCTGCCCTGGCGAAGGAGAAGGGTTATACCCCGCCGGCCGAACCCTCGCTGATGCAGAAGGCCAAGCTGAAGACGCTGGGCCTGACCGATGACGGCTTCGACAAGATGTACGCAAGCCAGATCGGCGTATCCGCGCACGAGGATGCCGTGGAACTCTTCCGCAATGCTTCGGAAAAGGCCAAGGATCCCGACATCAAGGCTTTCGCCGCCAAGACGCTCCCCGCGCTCGAGGAGCATCTCGAGATGGCGCGGGCTTTGCAGCAAAAGGTCGGCGCCGATTGACGCCCGCGTTCAGGAGTGCACGCACATGACAGGACAGCGCAAATTCCCCCTGCCCAAGGCCGGGCCGCCCACGGCAGAAGTGCACAGCGAACGGCCGGACTGCGGCGCCGGGGAAGGGCAGGCCAATACCGACCCGCGCTCGAATTCCGGCTACCCGGCCGGCGGAGCCCGATCTGAGGGGGGCCGCGACCCTTACGGCCGCGAATCGTCCCCGGAGTGCGAGGATCCGGGTGAAAGCCGCCGGCGGGCCGAAAAGCAGGCCAACGGATGAATCAGGCCGGAATCTAGGCCTGGTCGTCCCGGGGGCCTTGCTTTTTCTCCAGTATGCCCGGGGTGTCGTCGCGCGGCTTCAACGTATGGCCCGGGTCGTCCTTCTGCGGCGCCGGGTTGCCGTCGAACTGGGTGGCCCGGGTGCCGGGGGCCGGGGGCTCTGCCCGGCGGTCCTCCGGCGTCGGTGGGTGCTCCCGGTTCCCGTGCGTATCGGCAGCGACGTCGGACTGGGACGTAGCGGCCGGATGGTCCGGCCGGATGCCAGGTGATTTCGATGCGGTCATGTGCCAGCTCCTTTGAAGTTCGTACCGCAAGGGTTCGCAACCGGCGTGCCCGGCGGCGCTGCACTCCCGGCGCGGGCGTGCCTGCGGGGGAACGGGGCGGATGGCCTGCACACCAAGAGAGCCGGCATGCCTGTTGCACGTAGTTCCACTCAGTCGCGTTCGCGTCCGGCGCGCAGCGCCATTGAGGTGCTGCCCGAACAGAAGCCGGTGCGCCTGGAGGAATGCCGGCGGTGCGGCCTCTGGCACGGAGCGACGCAGGCCGTGCCGGGCGAGGGCAGCCGGCATGCGTCCATCATGCTGCTGGGCGAGCAGCCGGGAGATCGCGAGGACCGCAGCGGTCAGCCGTTCGTGGGGCCGGCCGGCGCGCTGCTGGACCGGGCGCTCCAGGACGCCGGCGTGGTACGTACCGACGTCTATGTCACGAATGCGGTGAAGCATTTCAAATGGCAATTGCGCGGCAAACGCAGGATGCACAAGACACCGGCGCAGCGCGAAGTGATGGCGTGCCGCTACTGGCTCGAGCAGGAGCTCGAGGAGATCGATCCGGCAGTCGTCGTGGCGCTGGGCGCCACGGCGCTCAGGGCAATCCTGCCGCGTGCGCGACTCAAGCTCACGGACGTGCTGGGCGGTGTGATCGAAGAGGGGGCGCTTGCCGTCGTTCCCACGTATCATCCGTCCTACGCGCTGCGCGCCCCCGATGGCGATGCCCGCGAGCAGGCTTATCTTGCCATCGTCCACGCGCTGCGCCGCGCCGGAGAGCACCTCGAGGCGCGGCGTCACTGAACGCAGCGGCCGCGTTGCCGAAATGAACGGTTTCCGCTGCTTGCCGGCTGCCACCGCTGCGCCTTGCCGCCCTGGCGCGGCTTGGTTATCTTAGGGCACCATGATGCCGGCCGACCTGCCCGATCGTTCATTTGCTCGCACCCTCACCGGGCAGGAGCCTTTCTTCATCGTCTGGAACCGCGGTTCGGGGCGGCGCGAAGCCGAGGTCGTCAGCGGCACCATCGACCGCGTGCTGACGCAAGCCGGCCGCCGCTACGAATTGCTGGCAGTCGACGACGGCCGTACCTTGCCGGCCACGGCCCAGCGGGCGCTTCAATCGGCCCGAAGCGAGGGAGGAGTCGTGGTTGCCTGCGGCGGCGACGGCACCCTCAGCGCCGTCGCCCGTGCGGTGCTGGGCAGCGGCGTGCCGTTCGGCATCCTGCCCCAGGGCACGTTCAATTATTTCGGCCGTGCCTACGGCATCTCGCAGGATACCGAAACGGCGGCGCGCTGCCTGGTCCACGCCCGCGTGCAGCCCGTCCAGGTCGGGATGCTGAACGGGCAGGCATTCCTGGTGAACGCCAGCCTGGGGCTGTATCCCCAGCTGCTGGAAGACCGGGAAGCCTACAAGCGGCGTTATGGCCGCACCCGGCTGGTCGCACTGTGGTCCAGCATGGTCACCCTGCTGCGCGTGCATCGGCGGCTGGCCATCCAGCTCGAACTCGAGGGCCATACCCGGCTGATCCGCACGCCCACGCTGGTGGTAGGCAACAATGCATTGCAGCTGCGGCAGATCGGCATCGCCGAGGTCGACGAGCTGGCACAAGGGAGGCTGGTCGCCATGACGGTGCGGCCCGTCGGCGTGCTGGCCAGTTACGGCCTGCTGCTGCGCGGTCTGATCAGCCGGCTGGGCGATGCCGAGAACGTCGTCAGCTTCGGTTTCGAGCGCATGACCGTGCGGCTGGGCCGCCATCGGCGCAGCATCAAGGTCGCGATGGACGGTGAAGTGTGCTGGATGCATGGCCCCCTGGAGTTCGCTGTCGGGCCGGAACCGTTGCCACTGCTGGTGCCCGTTGCGGCGGACGACGCAGAGGCGGGGGCATGAGACGTCCTGTATCCTCCCCCTGCGGCCACGCCGGGATTCCGAGTGGCGCGATGGCGTGCTGCGCCCAGAGGAGGCCATGACCTGCGTCCTGCACATTTCGGATACGCACTTCGGCACGGAGGTGGAGCCCGTGGTGGAGGCCTTGCGGGCGCTGTGCGCGAACCTGCGCCCGGATCTCGTGCTGCTGGGCGGCGACATCACGCAGCGCGCCCGTCGCGGTCAGTTCGCCGCCGCGCGGCGCTTCGTCGAGTCGCTGGACCGTCCGCTGCTCGCCGTGCCTGGCAACCACGACATACCGCTCTACAATCTTTTTGCCCGGCTGTTCGATCCGTACGGGGCCTATCGGCGCGCGCTGGGCCCCGTGCTGGAGCCCGCCTACGAAGATCCCACGCTCCTGGCCATCGGGGTGAACACCACGCGCCCGCTGCGGCGAGTGGACGGCGAACTCTCGGCCGGCCAGGTCCGCCGCGTGGTCCAGCGCCTGAAGGCCGCGCGTCCGGAGCAGTTGCGCATCGTGCTGCTGCACCATCCCGTCCGGGCCATCGAGGAATCCGACAGGTCCAATCTGGTCATGGGGCGCGAGGAAGCCGTGTCGGCCTGGCTGGAGGCCGGCGTGGACCTGGTCCTGGGCGGGCACATACACCTGCCGTACGTGGTGCCGCTGCGGGCGCGTCAGGATCATGCCGGCCACAGCGGCTGGGCGGTGCAGGCGGGTACGGCGGTGTCGCGTCGTGTGCGCGGCGCGGAGCCCAATTCGGTCAACGTGATCCGGCACGAGAGCGCTGCGGGCGTGCACCGCTGCGAGGTCGCCCGCTGGGATTACGACGGCGGGGCGTTTGCCTGCGTCGATGCTGCGCCGCTGCAATGGCGGCGCTAAACCCCGGCGTCGCCGTCACGCCGTTACCCTGGATGATTTGTATTAATGGATGTCTACGCTGTCTGGGTCGCCACCCACCCCTTGCTGATATTCCTGCTGCTGCCTGCCATGTCGGCCGCCGGAGCGCTTCTGGTCTGGCAATTGGTCGGCGGTCTGCCGGCCGGACGGCGCCGCACCCTGTTCTACGGTGGAACGGCCCTGGCGGCAGTGTTGTTGTTCGCCCTGCTTGCGGTGGCGGTGCATCGGCAAGGAGGCCTGGTCGCTTTCGACGTGGCGCTGTCCCGGCAATTGGGGCTGTCGATGGAGCCTGCCCTGCTTTGGGCGCTGTCCTGGTTCACGTACCTGGGAGACCGCAATTTCCTCATAGGCATAGCCGCCTTCATGACCCTGGCCCTGCTGTGGAACCGGCAATGGGTGCTGGCGGCGGGCTGTGCGGCAGCCACCGCAGGCGGCGGCGCCTTCAATTGGCTGTTCAAGCATGTGTTCCAGCGGGTGCGCCCCGACTACCAGCACACGTATTCGACGGCCGACGGCTGGAGCTTTCCCAGCGGTCATGCGTCTGCCGCCATGGCCGTCTACGGCATGGCCTGCTACCTGCTGTTGCGCGCCTTGCCGGCGCGCTGGCGGCCATTCTGCCTCGCCGCGGCAGCAGCCCTGATCATGGCCATAGGCGTCAGCCGTGTGCTGCTGCAGGTCCATTACGCCAGCGATGTGGTCGCGGGCTTTGCCATCAGTTCGGCGTGGCTGGCGCTGTGCGTGGCAGCGACCGAGCAGCGCCTGCGCCGTTTCAGGGCCGAATGAGCCGCATCAGCTCCGCCGTGGCGTCCGCGTGCGCCGCATCGTGCGCGGCGTGCAGGTAGGTGCCTCCGGCAAGCGCCACGGCGGCGCGCAGCCGCCCCGCCTGGGTGGCATCCAGGGGGCTCGCGTCCAGCACCAGCTTGCCGGCCAGGTCCGCGGTGACCGCGCCGTCGCTGTAGCGTTCCAGGACGCGGTCCACTTCATGTTCGTCGGGCAGCGCCAGCACCACGACATCGGATTCCCGCAAGGCTTCCGCCGGATCGGCGGCCAGCGTGGCGCAGCCCCGGAAGGGCTCGCAACGGCCGGCCGCCCGGTCGTACACAGTGAGGAGGACATCAGGCCATGCCGAAACCAGGCGCCGCGCAAGCGCTGCGCCGGCTTCGCCCAGGCCCATGACGCCGATGCGCAGGTTCATGGCCGCGGCACCGACCAGGTGCTGACCACGTGGGCTACCGGTTCGGCCTGCCCTTCGGGGTAGAGCAGCACTTCGCCGGCGCTGAGGCGGCCCGTCTTGAGCAGCCGCGCCTCGGCCACCACGGCGCCCGCCGGGCTCTTGCGCAGGAAATTGATCGTGAGGCTGGCCGTCACGGCTTCCGGCTGCCCGGTGGCGCCGACGATGGCGGCGTACAGGGCCAGGTCGGCCAGGCCCATCAGCATGGGCCCCGCCACGATGCCGCCCAGACGCTGGTGCGCTTCGCGGGCGGGCAGGATGGCCCGTGCCGTGCCCGGGCCGATATCCTGGATTTCCACGCCCAGCACCTGGGCGAATGGGTGCTTTTCCTGCAGCAGCAGCAGGAAGTCGGCCACGGAGATCCGGGCGCCGGCAGAGGGCAGGGCAGTCATGGGCGTTGCTCCAGGGCGTCGCAATAGGCATCGAGCAGCGGCTCGGGCTGCTGCCCCAGCGACTTCAGGCGATGAGTATGAAAGAGCAGCAGCAGACCCATGAGATAGGTGAAGACCTGCACCTGTTCGCTGCGCGCGGCGGCGTCATGCATGCCGCGCCCCAGGCGCAATCCGGCGCCGAGCTGGTCGACGCAGGTCTGCAGCAAGGCATTGAGGCGTTCGTCCGTCTCGCGGCCCAGGCCGCGCGGGCCCACCCCCCGGTACAGATACATGCCCAGCGAGAAGGCGTCCGGCCGCACGGCGTAATAGTCGAAGAAAGCCCGCACCACGCGGCGTGCCGCGCTGCCGGCTGCGCCGGCGTGCAACGCCTGCTCCAGCCGGGTGCGCAATTCTTCCAGGGAGGCCTCCAGCAATGCTGCGTAAAGTGCCTCCTTGCCTGCGAACCAGGGATAGATGGCTCCCGTGGTGCAGCCTGCTTCCTTGGCGATCGCGCGCATGCTGGCCTGGTCCAGGCCGTCGCGGGCGAACACGCGCTGCGCGGCTTCCAGGATGAGCTGGCGCCGCAGGGCCACAAGCTGGTTCTGGCGCGGTGTTGACGTGCTGCTCGGGGGCATGGGCGCTTCCTGGCGGACATGACGACGCCATTATTTAATAACACTGTTATTTGTGTAAAGCTCTGTCAAGCCCAGGTGGTGCGAACGTCGGGCGGTCTAATGGCGTCCCCGTTTTTTGGCTACTCCGCCGCCCAACATTGCCCAATGTTGCGGGTTTCCAACAAGAGGGCGCCAAAGCGTCGTTTTTGTGGCCGTCGACGTAGCCAGTGCCCCGGAATTTTGATGCAATAGCGTCAACTTCCCTTCGCGGAGTTAGGGGGGCGGCAGGTCAGGTTCCACTGAGATGCTGCTCTTGTCACTCAAATCAACGGAGATTTCTTAAATGAAAAAGACTCTGCTCGCTGCCGCCCTGCTCGCCGGTTTCGCCGGTGCTGCCCAGGCAGAAACCTCGGTGACCCTGTACGGCATCATCGATACCGGTATCGGCTACAACAACCTGGACATCCCGGGCGTTAATGGCGGCGCTGGCTACGACCACAGCCGTATCGGCATGATCAACGGTGTGCAGAGCGGCTCGCGCTGGGGCCTGCGTGGCACCGAAGATCTGGGTGGCGGCCTGCGTGCCGTGTTCCAACTGGAAAGCGGCTTCGACTCGGGCACCGGTAATTCCGCCCAGGGTGGCCGTCTGTTCGGTCGTCAGGCCACCATCGGTCTGGCCAGCGACAGCTGGGGTCAACTGGACTTCGGTCGTCAAACCAACATCGCCTCGAAGTTCTTCGGCTCGATCGATCCGTTCGGCGCCGGCTTTGCCCAGGCCAACATCGGTCACGGCCTGAGCGCTGCCAACACCAACCGCTACGACAACATGGTCCTGTACCAAACCCCGTCGTTCGGTGGCTTCCAGGTTGGCGCTGGCTACTCGTTCAACGTGAACGGTTCGGGTAACTTCGAAACCGCCGACAACACCCGCGCCATCACCGCCGGTGTTCGCTACGCCAACGGCCCGCTGAACGTCGCCCTGTCGTTCGACCAGCTGAACGGCAACAACAGCGTTGACGACGACGCCACCCCCCGCATGTACGCCATCGGCGCTTCCTACGACTTCGAAGTCGTGAAGCTGGCCCTGGCCTACGCCCGCACCGAAGACGGCTGGTTCGCTGGTCAAGGTCCTGGTGCTCCCACCGGCGGCGTGACTGACGGCGCCGGCGTGGCGTTCGACACCTCCTACCCCACCTACAGCTTCGCTGACGGCTTCCGTGCAAACTCGTACATGGTCGGCCTGAGCGCCCCGATCGGCGGCGCCACCAACCTGTTCGGTTCGTGGCAGATGATCGATCCCAAGAACGACAGGCTGACCGGCGGCGACGAAACGTCGAATGTGTTCAGCCTGGGCGCCACCTACGACCTGTCCAAGCGTACCAACCTGTACGCCTACGGCTCGTATGCCAAGAACGCCCTGTTCATCGACGACGCCAAGAGCACGGCCGTCGGCGTGGGTATCCGCCACCGCTTCTGATCGCTCTCCGGGGCTCAAGCCCTGGGCGATTTGCCAGCGTACGGGCAGGCTTCGGCCTGCCCCACAAAAAAGCCACCCTCCGGGGTGGCTTTTTGCATGGGGATACTGTTTTTCGAGTGCTTGGGTTCAGCCGGGAGTAACCCCGCGAATGCTACAATCTGATAGTTTGCGCATTTGACGGACGTCCTGAATGAATCTGCAACAGTACTTTCCCGTCCTGCTGTTCATCGTGGTGGCAACCCTCATCGGTTTCGCCCTGATCACGGCAGGTTCCTTCCTGGGGCCGCGGCGGCCTTATTCCGAGAAGCTTTCGCCCTACGAGTGCGGTTTCGAGGCCTTCGAGGATGCCCGCATGAAGTTCGACGTGCGCTATTACCTCGTCGCCATCCTGTTCATCCTGTTCGACCTGGAAATCGCCTTCTTGTTCCCCTGGGCCATCGCGCACGGAACGGTGGGCCTGGTGGGCTTCTGGACTGTCATGGTGTTCCTGGCCGTGCTTACGGTGGGCTTCATCTACGAATGGAAAAAGGGCGCGCTCGACTGGGAGTGATGGCAATCACGCTTTCCCGGGCACGCCAGCAGAGACGAATATGGCTATAGACGGCATTCTCAAGCAAGGTTTCATCACCACCAGCGCCGACAAGTTCATCAATTGGGCCAAGACCGGCTCGATGTGGCCCATGACCTTCGGTCTGGCCTGTTGCGCTGTCGAGATGATGCACGCCGGCGCGGCGCGCTACGACCTCGACCAGTTCGGCATCATTTTCCGGCCCAGCCCCCGCCAGTCCGACCTGATGATCGTGGCCGGCACGCTGTGCAACAAGATGGCGCCGGCATTGCGCCGGGTCTACGACCAGATGCCCGAGCCGCGCTGGGTGGTGTCCATGGGCTCCTGTGCCAACGGCGGCGGGTATTACCACTACTCGTATTCCGTGGTGCGGGGCTGCGATCGCATCGTGCCTGTCGACGTCTATGTGCCGGGGTGCCCGCCCACGGCCGAGGCGCTGGTTTACGGCTTGCTGCAGATGCAGAACAAGATCCGCCTGACCAACACGATTGCGCGCTGACCTCCTCCGCAACGGTGGCGCGCTACGGCGTCGCCCCGCGTGTGGCGAGGCAGTGTTTCGGTTTACCTAAGCGTACAAGATGATGACCAGGCTCGAAACCCTGAAAACCCATTTGCAGGCCGCCTTTGGCCAGGAAGCCGCGCTCACCGAGGCGCTCGGCGAGCTCACCCTGGAGGTGCCCGCAGAGCAGTGGTTCTCCACATGCAACAAGCTGCGTACCGACGCCGGTCTGCGCTTCGAAAGCTGCATCGACCTGTGCGGCGTCGACTACCTCACCTGGGGCAACGGGACCCGTCCGGAGTCCGACAGCAAGGCGCCCGGCCCGCAGCGCGGCCGTTATGCCGTGGTGGTGCACCTGCTGTCCATCGAGCACAACTGGCGCCTGCGTGTGCGCACCTGGGCGCCTGACGACGAGTTCCCGATCGTGGCCTCCCTGGTCGAATGCTGGCCCGGCGTCAACTGGTACGAGCGCGAAGCCTTCGACCTGTTCGGCATCGTCTTCGAAGGCCATCCCGACCTGCGCCGCATCCTCACCGACTACGGCTTCATCGGTCATCCGTTCCGCAAGGATTTCCCGCTCTCCGGCACGGTGGAGATGCGCTACGACCCCGACCAGCAGCGCGTGATCTACCAGCCGGTCACCATCGATCCGCGCGAGATCACGCCGCGCGTCGTGCGCGAAGACTCCTACGGCATGGGGCGTTGAATCATGGCAGAAATCAAGAACTACACCCTGAACTTCGGTCCCCAGCACCCGGCCGCGCACGGCGTGCTGCGCCTGGTGCTCGAACTCGACGGCGAGGTCATCCAGCGCGCCGATCCGCATATCGGCCTGCTGCATCGCGCCACCGAGAAGCTGGCGGAGCACAAGACGTACATCCAGGCGCTGCCCTACATGGACCGTCTCGACTACGTGTCCATGATGTGCAACGAGCACGCCTACGTGATGGCGATCGAGAAGCTGCTGGGTATCGAGGCGCCGCTGCGCGCCCAGTACATCCGCGTGATGTTCGACGAGATCACCCGCATCCTGAACCACCTGATGTCGCTCGGGTCGCACGCGCTCGACGTGGGCGCGATGGCCGTGTTCCTGTATGCCTTCCGCGAGCGCGAAGACCTCATGGACTGCTACGAGGCGGTCTCGGGGGCGCGCATGCACGCGGCCTACTATCGTCCCGGCGGCGTGTACCGCGACCTGCCCGACACCATGCCGCAGTTCCAGGGCAGCACGAAGTACCGCAGCGAGAAGGAAATCAAGGCCATCAACGAGGCCCGTTCCGGCTCGCTGCTGGACTTCATCGAGGACTTCACCAACCGCTTCCCCGCCTGCGTCGACGAATACGAGACCCTGCTCACCGACAACCGCATCTGGAAACAGCGGCTGGTGGGGATCGGCGTCGTGGATCCCGACCGTGCCAAGGCGCTGGGCTTCACCGGCCCCATGCTGCGCGGCTCCGGCGTGGCCTGGGACCTGCGCAAGACCCAGCCCTACGAAGTCTACGACCTGCTGGATTTCGACATCCCGGTCGGCGTCAACGGCGACTGCTACGACCGCTACCTGGTGCGCGTGGCGGAGCTGCGCGAGAGCAACCGCATCATCCGCCAGTGCGTCGAATGGCTGCGCAACAATCCCGGCCCGGTGATGATCGACAACCACAAGGTTGCTCCGCCCCAGCGCACCGCCATGAAGACCAACATGGAAGAGCTGATCCACCACTTCAAGCTCTACACCGAGGGTTTCCACGTGCCGCCGGGCGAGGCCTATGCCAGCGTCGAGCATCCCAAGGGCGAGTTCGGCATCTACCTGGTTTCCGATGGCGCGAACAAGCCCTACCGCCTGAAGATCCGGGCTCCCGGCTTCCCGCACCTGCAATCGCTCGACGAGATGGCCCGCGGCCACATGATCGCCGATGCCGTCACCATCATCGGCACGCAGGACATCGTGTTCGGCGAGATCGACCGCTGATGTCCGCCCGCTCCAAGTACCGCGCGCCCGTTTAAACCGGATTCAAATCATGCTGCTTTCCGAACAGGCCTACCAGAAAATCGACCGGGAACTCGCCAAGTTCCCGGCCGACCAGCGGCAGTCGGCCATCATGGCCTCGCTTGCCATCGCGCAAGAAGAGAAGGGCTGGCTGCCGGCCGAAATCATCGAAGACGTGGCGAACTACATCGGCGTGCCGCCGATCGCCGTCCAGGAGGTTGCCACCTTCTACAACATGTTCGACGTTGCCCCGGTGGGCAAGCACAAGATCGCCGTCTGCACCAATCTGCCCTGTGCCTTGCGCGACGGCGAGCGTGCCGGCGACTACCTCAAGCGCAAGCTGGGCGTCGGGTATCGCGAGACCACCCCCGACGGGCAGTTCACCCTGATCGAAGGCGAGTGCATGGGCGCCTGCGGCGACGCCCCGGTGGTCATCGTCAACAACAAGCACATGTGCGTGCGCATGACGGAACAGAAACTGGACGCGCTGGTGGATACGCTGAAGGCGCAAGGAGAGTCGGCATGAACGCGCCCGACCTGTACAAGCAGCTGGCCCAAGGGCTGGATCCCGACCCGCTGAACGACCCGTCCAATTCCATGTGCCTGCATGGCCGGCACATCTCGCCGCAGATCATGGACGGGGTCGACGGCCACAACTGGCGCCTGCAGGACTACGTCAAGCGCGGCGGCTACGAGGCGCTGCGCAAGATCCTCACCACGGGCATGAAGCCCGAGGACGTGATCGCCGAGGTCAAGGCCTCGGGCCTGCGCGGCCGCGGCGGCGCAGGTTTCCCCACCGGGCTGAAGTGGAGCTTCATGCCGCGCACGTTCCCGGGCCAGAAGTACCTGGTGTGCAACTCCGATGAAGGCGAGCCCGGCACGTTCAAGGATCGCGACATCCTGCGCTTCAATCCGCACATCGTGATCGAGGGCATGGCGATTGCCGCCTATGCCATGGGCATCAGCGTGGGCTACAACTACATCCACGGCGAGATCTTCGAGGTGTACGAGCGTTTCGAGGAAGCGCTGGAGGAGGCCCGCGCGGCCGGCTTCCTGGGCGACCGGATCCTGGGTTCCGAGTTCAGCTTCCAGCTGCATGCCTTCCACGGCTACGGCGCGTACATCTGCGGCGAGGAAACCGCGCTGCTGGAATCGCTCGAGGGCAAGAAGGGCCAGCCGCGCTTCAAGCCGCCGTTCCCGGCCAGCTTCGGTCTGTACGGCAAGCCCACCACCATCAACAACACCGAGACCTTCGCGGCGGTGCCCTGGATCATCCGCAACGGCGGCCAGGCCTATCTCGAGGTGGGCAAGCCCAACAACGGTGGCACCAAGCTGTTCTCGATCTCGGGCGACGTCGAGCGTCCGGGCAACTACGAGATCCCGCTGGGCACGCCGTTCTCCACGCTGCTCGAGCTGGCAGGCGGCATGCGCGGCGGGAAGAAGCTCAAGGCGGTGATCCCGGGCGGCTCCAGCGCGCCGGTGCTGCCGGCCGACATCATGATGGACTGCACCATGGACTACGACGCCATCGCCAAGGCGGGCTCCATGCTGGGTTCGGGCGCGGTCATCGTCATGGACGAGACGCGCTGCATGGTGAAGTCGCTGCTGCGCCTCTCGTACTTCTATTTCGAGGAAAGCTGCGGCCAGTGCACCCCGTGCCGCGAAGGCACCGGCTGGCTGTACCGCATGGTGCATCGCATCGAACATGGCAAGGGCCGCCCCGAGGACCTCGAGCTGCTCGACAGCGTCGCCGGCAACATCATGGGGCGCACCATCTGCGCCCTGGGCGACGCGGCCGCCATGCCGGTGCGCAGCTTCATCAAGCATTTTCGCGACGAATTCGCGCACCACATCGAGCACAAGTCGTGTGTGGTCCCGCACTATCTGTAGGTTTCAGGAACAGCAATGGTTGAACTAACCGTCGACGGCAACAAGGTCGAAGTGCCCGAAGGCAGCATGGTGATGCATGCGGCCCAGAAGATCGGGCTCTACGTGCCGCATTTCTGCTACCACAAGAAGCTGTCCATCGCGGCCAATTGCCGCATGTGCCTGGTCGAGGTCGAGAAGGCGCCCAAGGCGCTGCCGGCCTGCGCCACGCCCGTCACCAACGGCATGGTGGTCCACACCTGCTCCGAGAAGGCCAAGGCCGCCCAGAAGTCGGTGATGGAATTCCTGCTGATCAACCACCCCCTCGATTGCCCGATCTGTGATCAGGGCGGCGAGTGCCAGCTGCAGGATCTCGCCGTCGGCTACGGCGGTTCGTCCTCGCGCTACCAGGAAGAGAAGCGTGTCGTGTTCCACAAGGATCTCGGCCCGCTGGTGTCTGCAGAGGAAATGACGCGCTGCATCCATTGCACCCGCTGCGTGCGCTTCGGCCAGGAAATCGCGGGCGTCATGGAGCTCGGCATGCTGGGCCGCGGCGAGCACTCCGAGATCACTTCCTTCGTGGGCCGCGCCGTCGAGTCCGAGCTGTCGGGCAACATGATCGACATCTGCCCCGTGGGCGCGCTCACCTCCAAGCCGTTCCGCTACAGCGCCCGCACCTGGGAACTCGCCCGCCGCCGTTCCATCAGCCCGCACGACAGCCTGGGCGCGAACCTGGTGGTGCAGGTCAAGAACGACCGCGTGATGCGCGTGGTGCCGTTCGAGAACGAAGCCCTCAACGAGTGCTGGATCAGCGACCGCGACCGCTTCTCGTACGAGGGCCTGGACTCTCCCGACCGCCTCGCCGCTCCGATGATCAAGGGCGCCGACGGCCAATGGCAGGAAGCCTCGTGGGCCGATGCCCTGCAGGCCGTGGCCCAGGGGCTCTCGCGCGTGCGCGACAGCTTCGGCGCCGCGCAGATCGGCGCGCTGGCGGCCGAGTACGCCACCACCGAGGAGTTCGCGCTGCTGGGCCGGCTGGTACGTGCCCTCGGTTCGGAGAACATCGATTTCCGCCTGCGCCAGACCGATCCCGCCTTCGATGCGGCGCTCACCGGTGCGCCCTGGCTGGGCCTGCCCGTGGCTGACCTCGACCAGCTCGACCGCGTGCTGGTCGTGGGCTCGTTCCTGCGCAAGGATCATCCCCTGATGGCCCAGCGGCTGCGCCAGGCTGCCAAGCGCGGCACGCAGGTGCTGCTGGTCGACAGCGTGGCCGACGATCCCCTGATGCCGGTCACCGCCCGCATCACCGTGGCGCCGTCGGGCCTGCCCGCGGCGCTGGCCGAAGTGGCCGTGGCGCTGGCCCAGGCCAAGGAGCAGGCGGTGCCCGCCGAGTTCGCCTCGGTGACGCCGGGCGAGAGCGCCAGGCTGATCGCCGCCAGCCTGGCTTCCGGCGCCAATTCCGCCGTGCTGCTGGGCAACATGGCCGTGTCCTCGCCCCAGGCTTCCACGCTTGCCGCCAATGCCAGCCTGCTGGCGGAGCTGGCCGGTGCGCGCTTCGGCTTCCTCACCGCCGGCGGCAACACCGTGGGCGGATACCTGGCCGGCGCCACGCCCGGGCAGGGCGGCAAGACGGCGGCGGCCATGCTGGCCGAGCCGCTGAAGGCCTACATCGTGCTGCACGCCGAGCCCGCGCTCGACACCGACGACGCGCCGCAGGCGCTGGCTGCCCTGCGCGGCGCCCAGTTCGCCGTGGCCCTCACGCCGTATCGTTCGGCGGCCCAGGACTGGGCCGACGTGATGCTGCCGGTGGCCCCGTTCACCGAGACGTCCGGCACCTTCGTCAATGCGCAGGGCCTGGCCCAGAGCTTCAAGGGCACGGTGGCCCCCTACGGCCAGACCCGCCCTGCATGGAAGGTGCTGCGCGTGCTGGGCAATGTGCTGCAACTGCCCGGTTTCGACGACGAAACCTCCGAGTCCGTGCGCGATGCCGCGCTGGCCGGCGGCATCGAGTCGCGCCTGTCGAACCGCATCCAGGCCAAGCCGGGCCTGGGCATCGCGGCGCAGGGCCTCGAGCGCGTCACCGAGGTGCCGATTTACCGCTCCGACGCCATCGTGCGGCGTTCCGAGCCGCTGCAGGCCGCGCCGGCTTCCCGTCTGCCTGCGGCCCGCATGAACGGCCGCACCCTGGCGCAGCTGGGCCTGACGGCCGGCGTACAGGTGCGCGTGGCGACGGCGACCGGTGCGGTCCAGCTCGAGACGGTGCAGGACGATGCGGTGGCCGACCGGGCGGTGCGCATCGCCGCCGCCTTCGAACAGACAGCTGCCCTGGGCGGCGCATTTGGTGAAATCAGCGTGGAGCGTGCCTGATGGAATGGCTCAATGTTCTTGAAAGCCACGGGCAGGCTCTGCTGGGCCCGACGGCCTGGCTGGTGGTATGGACCATCGTCAAGATCCTCGTGATCGCCGTGCCCATCATTCTCTGCGTGGCCTATCTCACGTATTGGGAACGCAAGATGATCGGCTGGATGCACGTGCGCCTGGGCCCGACCCGGGTGGGCTTCAGGGGGCTGCTGCAGCCCTTTGCCGACGTGTTCAAGCTGCTCACCAAGGAAGTGGTGGTTCCGTCGCAGGCCAACAAGGTCCTCTTCGTGGTGGCGCCCGTCGTCACGCTGATGCCCGCGCTGGCCGCCTGGGCGGTGGTGCCCTTCGGCCCCGATGTGGTGCTGGCCAACGTGAATGCCGGCCTGCTCTACGTGATGGCGATCACCTCCATCGGGGTCTACGGCGTCATCGTGGCCGGCTGGGCCTCGAACTCCAAGTATGCGTTCCTCGGCGCGCTGCGCGCCTCGGCGCAGATGGTGTCCTACGAGCTGGCCATCGGTTTCGTGCTCGTCACGGTGCTGCTGGTTTCGGGCAGCCTGAACATGTCCGAGATCGTGCAGGGCCAGGCGCGCGGCTGGTTCGCAGACCACGGCCTGACGTTCCTTTCCTGGAACTGGCTGCCGCTGCTGCCGCTGTTCGTCATCTACGTGATCTCCGCGGTGGCCGAAACCAACCGGCATCCCTTCGACGTGGTCGAGGGGGAATCCGAGATCGTGGCAGGCCACATGGTGGAATACTCGGGCATGGCCTTCGCCCTGTTCTTCCTGGGCGAATACGCCAACATGATCCTGCTGTCCTGCATGGCCTCGATCATGTTCCTGGGCGGATGGATGCCGCCGATCGACATCGCGCCGCTGACCTGGATCCCCGGCTGGATCTGGCTTGGCATCAAGACATTCTTCGTGGTTTCGCTGTTCGTATGGTTCCGCGCGTCGTTCCCGCGTTACCGCTACGACCAGATCATGCGCCTGGGCTGGAAGATTTTCATCCCGCTGACCGGCGTCTGGCTGGTGGTGGTGGCGATCTGGATGCAGACGCCCTGGAACATTTGGCGCTGACGGCGCCGGGGTTGAGGCAGGATATGGAAGCGATCAAGGATTTTTTCGGCAGTCTGCTGCTGAGCGAGCTCATCAAGGGCATGCGCCTGACGGGCAAGTATTTTTTCAAGCGCAAGGTCACCCTGCGCTATCCGATGGAGAAGACGCCGACCTCGCCGCGGTTCCGGGGCCTGCATGCATTGCGCCGCTATCCCAACGGGGAAGAGCGCTGCATTGCCTGCAAGCTCTGTGAAGCGGTGTGTCCGGCGCTGGCGATCACGATCGAGTCCGACGTGCGTGACGACGGCACCCGCCGCACCACGCGCTACGACATCGACCTGACCAAGTGCATCTTCTGCGGCTTCTGTGAGGAAAGCTGCCCCGTGGATTCCATCGTGGAGACCCACATCCACGAATACCACGGCGAGAAGCGCGGCGACCTGTACTTCACCAAAGACATGCTGCTGGCCGTGGGCGACCGCTACGAGGCGGAAATCGCCCAGCGCCGCGCCGCCGACGCGCCTTATCGTTGATCGCCGGGATAGCTCCATGACCTTTACTTCTGTCCTGTTCTACATATTGGCCATCGTCCTGGTGGTGGCCGCCTTCCGCGTGATCACGGCACGCAGCCCGGTCACGGCCGTGCTGCACCTCATCCTGGCCTTCGGCAACGCGGCCATGCTGTGGATGCTGCTGGGCGCCGAGTTCCTGGCGCTGCTGCTGGTGCTGGTCTACGTGGGCGCCGTGATGGTGCTGTTCCTCTTCGTGGTCATGATGCTCGACATCCGCGTCGACCACCTGCGCCGCGGGCTCAAGACCTACCTGCCGCTGGGCCTGGTGATCGGCGGCATCCTGGTTCTGGAGATGTCGTTCGTGCTCGGCTCCACGTGGGGCGATGCCGGCCCGCAGGCCGCCGCGGCGAGCGACTACAACAACGCCCGGGCGCTGGGCGAGGCCATGTACACGCAGTACGTGTATGCCGTGGAAGTGGGCGCCGCGCTGCTGCTCGTGGGCATGATCGCCGCCATCGCGCTGACCCTGCGCGGCCATCGCCGCGACGTCAAGTACAACGACGCCTCGGCCGCCGTGCGCGTGCGCGCCAAGGACCGCTTCCGCATGGTCAAGATGCAGTCCCAGCGCGAGCGGGCGCCCGCGCAGGCCGAGGCCGCGCCGGCCGCCGAGCAAGGAGAAAAACAATGACGCTGACGCTGTCCCACTACCTGATCCTGGGGGCGATCCTCTTCGCCATCGGCATCTTCGGCATCTTCCTCAATCGCCGCAACCTGATCATCCTGCTGATGTCCATCGAGCTCGTGCTGCTGGCCGTCAACATGAACTTCGTGGCGTTCTCGAGCTGGTCGGGCGACACCGCGGGCCAGGTCTTCGTGTTCTTCATCCTGACCGTGGCCGCGGCCGAGGCCGCCATCGGCCTGGCCATCCTGGTGCTGCTGTTCCGTAACCTGAACACGATCAACGTTGACGAACTCGATCGCCTGAAGGGCTGACGGGGTATTGGAAGAAAATGTCTAGCTCACCCAATCTCTACCTGCTGATCGCGCTGGCGCCGCTGGCCGGCGCGATCCTCGCCGGCCTGTTCGGTACGGGCTTCCTGGGCCGGCCCATCGGCCGCCGCGGGGCCCATGCCATCACCATCCTGGGCGTGCTGATCTCGGCGATCGGCTCGGTGATCGTCCTGATCGACGTGCTCGGCGGACTCCGGTTCGACGGCCCGGTCTACACCTGGAGCCTGATCGGGCAGACCAAGCTCGAGATCGGCTTCCTGATCGATCCGCTGTCGGCGATGATGATGGTGGTGGTCACCTCGGTTTCGCTGATGGTGCACATCTACACCATCGGCTACATGGCCGACGATCCCGGCTACCAGCGCTTCTTCGCCTACATCTCGCTGTTCACGTTCTCCATGCTCATGCTGGTGATGTCGAACAACATGGTGCAGCTGTTCTTCGGCTGGGAGGCGGTGGGCCTGGTGTCTTACCTGTTGATCGGCTTCTGGTACACGCGCCCCACGGCCATCTTCGCCAACATGAAGGCGTTCCTGATCAACCGGGTCGGCGACTTCGGCTTCGTGCTGGGCATCGGCCTGCTGTTCGCCTATGCCGGCAGCATGCACTATGGCGACGTCTTCTCGCAGGCCGGCAAGCTGGCCGCCCTGACGCTGCCCGGCACCGACTGGATGCTGCTCACGGTGGCCTGCATCTGCCTGTTCATCGGCGCCATGGGCAAGTCGGCCCAGGTTCCGCTGCATGCCTGGCTGCCCGACTCCATGGAAGGCCCCACGCCGATCTCGGCGCTGATCCACGCCGCCACCATGGTGACGGCCGGCATCTTCATGGTGGCCCGCTTCTCGCCGCTGTTCGAGCTCTCCGACACCGCGCTGTCGTTCATCATCGTGATCGGCGCCATCGGCGCGCTGTTCCTGGGCATCCTGGGCATCATCCAGAACGACATCAAGCGCGTGGTGGCGTATTCCACGCTGTCGCAGCTCGGCTACATGACCGTGGCGCTGGGCGCCTCGGCCTACTCGGTGGCCATCTTCCACCTCATGACGCACGCGTTCTTCAAGGCGCTGCTGTTCCTGGGCGCGGGCTCGGTGATCATCGGCATGCACCACGACCAGGACATCCGCAACATGGGCGGGCTGCGCAAGTACATGCCCATCACCTGGATCACCTTCCTGCTGGGCACGCTGGCCCTGGTGGGCACGCCGTTCTTCTCCGGCTTCTACTCGAAGGAGAACATCATCGAGGCGGCGGGCCTGGCCGACGTATGGGGCGCCAATTTCGCCTATTACGCCACCCTGATCGGCGTGTTCGTCACCTCGCTGTACTCGTTCCGCGTGTACTTCCTGGTCTTCCACGGCAAGGAACGCTTCGATACCAGCGGCCACGCGCATGGCCATGACGACCACGGTCACGACGACCATGGCCACGGCCACCACGGCGGCACGCCGCACGAATCGCCCTGGGTGGTGACGCTGCCGCTGCTGCTGCTGGCCATCCCCTCGGTGGTGATCGGCGCGTGGGTCGTCGAGCCCATGCTGTTCGGCAAGTTCTTCGAGGGCGTGATCACGGTGCTGCCGCAGCATCCGGCCATGCACGAGCTGTCCGGGGAGTGGCACGGCTGGGTGGCCTACGGCCTGCATGCCTTCCAGACCCTGCCGTTCTGGCTGGTGGTGGCAGGCGCGGTGATCGCCTGGTATTGCTACCTGATCAACCCGAAAGTGCCGGCGGCGATCCAGTCCAGCCTGTCCGGCATCAACCGGCTGCTCGAGAACAAGTACTACGTGGACTGGGTGAACGAGCAGATCATCGCGCGCGGTGCGCGCTGCCTGGGCCGCGGCCTGTGGCAGACGGGTGACCGCGGCCTGATCGACGGCGTGCTGGTCAATGGCAGCGCCCGTGTGGTGGGTTGGGTGGCAGCCGTCAGCCGCCACCTCCAATCCGGCTTCATCTATCACTACGCATTCGCAATGATCGTCGGCATCATGGCGCTGGTGACTTTCTTCGTGCTGATTCCCCAATGATGGCAAGCGAGATGGCATCCAACAACTTTCCCTGGCTCACGCTTGCGATCTTCGTTCCGATCGTGTTCGGCCTGCTGGTGCTGGCCGTGGGCCGTGACGAGCGCCCCGGCCTGACGCGGGGCCTGTCGCTGATCGGCGCGATACTCGGGTTCCTCGTGACGATCCCGCTCTACACCGGGTTCGACAACACGACGGCGGCCATGCAGTTCGTCGAGCAGACGCCCTGGATCGACGCCTTCAACGTGAACTACCACCTGGGCGTGGACGGCATCTCGCTGTGGTTCGTCCTGCTCACGGCCTTCATCACCATCATCGTGGTGCTGGCCGGCTGGGAGGTCATCACCAGCCGCGTGGCGCAATACATGGCGGCCTTCCTGATCCTCTCCGGCCTCATGGTGGGCGTGTTCGCGGCACTCGACGGCCTGCTGTTCTACGTGTTCTTCGAAGCCACGCTGATCCCGATGTACATCATCGTGGGCGTGTGGGGCGGCCCGAACCGGGTCTATGCGGCCTTCAAGTTCTTCCTGTACACGCTGATGGGTTCGCTGCTCACGCTGGTGGCGTTCGTCTACCTGTGGCATGCCTCCGGCGGCTCGTTCGACATCCTCACCTGGCACCAGACCAAGCTGGGCTACACCCCGCAGCTGCTGATCTTCCTGGCGCTGCTGGCGGCCTTCGCGGTGAAGGTGCCGATGTGGCCGGTGCACACCTGGCTGCCGGATGCCCACGTCGAGGCGCCCACCGGCGGCTCGGTGGTGCTGGCGGCCATCATGCTGAAGCTCGGCGCGTACGGCTTCCTGCGCTTCTCGCTGCCCATCACGCCCGATGCCTCGCACAGCCTGGCCGGCCTGATCATCACGCTGTCGCTCATCGCGGTGATCTACATCGGCCTGGTCGCCATCGTGCAGGAAGACATGAAGAAGCTGGTTGCCTATTCGTCCGTGGCGCACATGGGCTTCGTCACCCTGGGCTTCTTCATCTTCAATACGGCCGGCGTGGAAGGCGCCATCGTGCAGATGATCTCGCACGGTTTCGTGTCGGGCGCGATGTTCCTGTGCATCGGCGTGCTCTACGACCGCATGCATTCGCGGCGCATCGCCGACTACGGCGGCGTCATCAACGTGATGCCGCGCTTCGTCACGTTCTTCGTGCTGTTCTCCATGGCCAACAGCGGCCTGCCGGCCACCAGCGGGTTCGTGGGCGAGTTCATGGTGATCATGGGCGCGGTCGAGCACAACTTCTGGGTGGGCCTGCTGGCCGCCACGGCCCTGATCCTGGGCGCGGCCTACTCCCTCTGGATGGTCAAGCGCGTGGCCTTCGGCGACATCGCCAACGACCACGTGCGCGAGCTGACCGACATCAACCGTCGCGAGTTCCTGATACTCGGTGTCATGGCGATCGCCGTGTTGTACATGGGGATCTATCCGAAACCCTTCACCGACGTCATGCACGTCTCGGTCGAGGCCCTGCTGCAACACGTTGCCGTCTCGAAACTGTAAGACTAGACAATGATGCAATCCCACATCGACTTCGTCCTGGCACTGCCCGAGATCCTGCTGCTGGTCCTGGGCCTGGCCATCCTGCTCATCGACGTCATGAGCAGCCATCCCGAGCGCAAGACCACCTACGTCCTGACGCTGGCGACGCTCGCGCTGCTCACTGTCGTGTCGCTGGTGCAGTGGAACGAAGGCTTGCAGGGCGAGGCTTTCGGTGGCCTGTATGTCGCCGACTCGCTGTCGCACCTGCTGAAGATCGTTTCCTACATCTCCGTCGCAGTCACGCTCGTCTACGGCCGGGCCTACGCCCAGGCGCGCGACATGCTGCGCGGCGGCGAACTCTACGTGCTCACGCTGTTCGCGCTGCTGGGCCAGATGGTGATGGTCTCTTCCGGCAGCCTGCTGTCGGTGTACCTCGGCCTGGAACTGATGTCGCTGGCGCTGTATGCCCTCATCGCGCTGCGGCGCGACGACGTGGTGGCGACCGAGGCGGCCATGAAGTACTTCGTGCTGGGTTCGCTGGCCTCGGGCTTCCTGCTGTACGGCATGTCCATGGTGTACGGCGCAACCGGCCACCTCGACCTCGGCGAGATCGCCCGGGTGGTGCAGGCCGGCGAGGCCGAGCGCATGGCGCTGGTCTTCGGCGTGGTGTTCCTGGTGGCCGGCCTGGCGTTCAAGCTGGGCGCCGTGCCGTTCCACATGTGGGTTCCCGACGTCTACCAGGGCTCGCCCACGGCCGTGACGCTGATCCTGGGCGGCGCGCCCAAGGTGGCGGTTTTCGGCATCACGCTGCGGCTGCTGGTCGACGGCCTGCATGGCATCGCGGTCGACTGGCAGCCCATGCTGATGATCCTCGCGGTGCTGTCGCTGGTCATCGGCAACCTGACGGCGATCGTGCAGACCAACTTCAAGCGCATGCTGGCGTATTCGACCATTTCGCACATGGGCTTCGTGCTGCTGGGGCTGATGTGCGGCGTGGTCGACGGCAACCCGGCGGCCGCGGCGCAGGCCTACGGCGCGTCGCTGTTCTACATGGTCACCTATGTGCTGACCACGCTGGCGAGCTTCGGCATCGTGCTGCTGCTGTCGCGCCAGGGTTTCGAATGCGACCAGATCGACGACCTCAAGGGTCTGAACCGCCGCAGCCCCTGGCATGCCGCCATCGTGCTGCTCCTGATGTTCTCGCTGGCCGGCATCCCGCCGCTGGTGGGCTTCCATGCCAAGCTGGGCGTGCTCCAGGCCCTGGTCGAGGCGGGCCACATCACGGTCGCCGTCATCGCCGTGGTGCTGTCGCTGATCGGCGCCTTCTACTACCTGCGCGTGGTCAAGGTCATGTACTTCGACGAACCGGCGGCCGATGCGCCGCCCGTGGCGCCCGGAAGGGGGCAGTGCGGCGTGCTGTCGGTCAATGGCGCGCTGATCCTGCTGCTGGGCATCCTGCCCGGCGGCCTGATGGCGCTGTGCGTGCAGGCCATCCAGACCTCGCTCGGCCAGTAGGCCGGGCCGGATGCGGCAGAGGAGATGAACCAGACGCTGGCGATATGGCTGCTGATCGCGCTGGCCCTGGCCAGCGCCAACCTGCCGTTCCTCACTGAGCGGGTATTCGCCGTCGTGCCGTGGAAGCGGCAGGGCGAGCCCGCCGTCAAGCCGTTCTGGCTCAGGCTGCTCGAATTGCTGGTGTACTACCTGGTCGTCGGCGCATTGGGCTTTGCGGTGGAGTCTGCGCTGGGCAACCGCTTCAGCCAGGCCTGGGAGTTCTACGCCATCACCGCCTGCCTCTACCTGGTGCTGGCCTATCCGGGCTTCGTCTACCGTTACCTGTTCCGGCGGCGGGCCCGCGAGCTGCCCTGAGACGCTGAAGCACCGGCTCGCGCAAAGCGGACCGGCGCCGCATCCCTCACTTCATCATTGCAGGGCCTCGGCCGGGCCGAAGAACTCGTGGCGCGTCCGGGATTCCGGTATGCCCAGCTCGTTCAAGGCCCGCTTGATGAAGGCCATGAACGGCTTGGGGCCCAGGAAGTACACATCGGGATCCTGTCCATGCGGCAGCCACTGGCGCAGCTGTTCCAGTGCCGGGCGGCCGATGGCGTCGGCGGGATGGGCATCGCCCTCGGCCTGTTCATGGACCACATAGGCCCGGAATCGCGGAAAGCGCTGGCGCCATGCGTCCAGCAGCGTGCCGAAACCCTGCACCTGCGCGTTGCGCGCATAGTGCACGAACGTGACGCTCCGCGTGGAGCCGGCCAGTGCGGCCTCGGCCATGGCCAGCGTGGGCGTGATGCCCACGCCGCCGCTGATCAGCACCAGCGGCCGGTCACCGTCCTCGAGCGTGAATTCGCCCGCCGGCGGGAATAGGGCCAATGTGCTGCCTTCGGACACGCGGTCGTGCAGGAAGCCGGATGCCAGCCCGCCGGGCTCGCGCTTCACGCTGATGCGGTAGCTGCGTCCGTTGGGGGCGGCGGACAGCGAGTAATTGCGGCGCACCTCCTGGCCATCGATGTCCAGGCTCAGGCCGATGTACTGGCCGGGGACGAAGTCCAGTACCGGCTGGCCGTCGAGTGGCTCCAGGTAGAGGGAAACGATCTCCGCGCTTTCGGGGACCTTGCGGGCGACGCGGAACTGGCGGGCGCCGCGCCAGCCGCCGGGCGCGTTGGCCAGCGTGTCGTAGACGTCGCGCTCGGCGCCCATCAGCATGTCGGCCAGTTGCTGGTAAGCGGCGCCCCAGGCGGCAAGGACCTCGTCGGTGGCGATCTCGCGGCCCAGCACTTCGTGGATGGCCTGCAGCAGGCAGGTCCCCACGATGGGGTAGTGCTCCGGCAGGACCTGCAGCGCCACGTGCTTGTTGACGATCTGGGCGGCCAGCGGGCCCAGCGCTTCCAGCCTGTCGATATTGCGGGCATACATGAGTACGCCGTTGGCCAGTGCGCGAGGCTGGGCGCCGCTGGCCTGGTGGGCCTGGTTGAACAGCGGGCGCACCTCCGGATATTGCCCCAGCATCAGCTTGTAGAAGTGGGTCGTCAGCGCTTCGCCGCCCGTTTCGAGCAGCGGAATGGTGGCTTTGATGATCGCGCGTTGACTGTCGGTAAGCATGGTTGAGGCTCCTGTTGATGTACGCACACCGTTTCATGCAAACAGCGTGCCAGGCGGCCAGCGTAGGGCGGCGCGCTATATTCATGTCATAAAGACATTTTGTTCTGACTCTCTTTCTCCGTGAACCAAGTCATTTCCACATCGAAGCCAGCCTTGCTGGACGCACTCACGCCGCTCATTGCCGACCTGGCCGATGATTTGCCGGCCGAGGTGCGCTACGACCGCCTGCTGTCCGTGCTGCGCCGGTTGCTGCCCTGCGATGCAGTCGCGCTGCTGCGCCTGGAAGGCCAGGCGCTGGTGCCGCTGTCGGCGTACGGCCTCAGTCCCGATGCGCTGGGTCGGCGCTACCGCGTGGATGCTCACCCCAGGCTGCAGGCGATCCTGGAAGCGCCGGGGGCGCTGCGGTTTCCCCCCGATTGCGAACTGCCGGATCCGTACGACGGGCTGGTGCAGACGGCGAGCGGCCACCTGGAAGTGCACGACTGCATGGGCTGCACGCTGCGGCTCAGCGACAGGGCCTGGGGGGTGCTCACGCTCGATGCGCTGGAAGCGGGGCGCTTCTCGCCGGCCGACCTCCAGACATTGGAGACGTTCTCCAGCATGGCTGCCGCCACGGTGGCCGCGGCAGCCCGTTTCGAAGCCCTGTCGCGCACGGCCGAGGGCGAGCGGCGCAAGGCCGAGGCGTTCCGCCTGGCGCAGTCGCCCGAGCGCCGGACCCTGGTCGGACAGAGTCCCGCGCTGAAGCAGCTGATTTCGGAGATCGACCTGGTCGCGCCCAGCGATCTCACGGTGCTGGTTGCGGGCGAAACCGGGGTGGGCAAGGAACTGGTTGCCCGCATGCTGCACGCCCGCTCCTTGCGCAGCGACAAGCCTCTGGTCAGCGTCAATTGCGCGGCGTTGCCCGAGCACCTGGTGGAAAGCGAACTCTTCGGGCACGTGCGGGGCGCTTTTTCGGGCGCCGTCGCCGATCGCATGGGCAAGTTCGAGATGGCTGGCGGCGGAACCCTGTTCCTCGACGAGATCGGCGAATTGCCGCTGGGCGTGCAGGCCAAGCTGTTGCGGGTGCTGCAGGACGGGCAGTTGCAGCGGGTCGGGTCCGACCGCGAGCATCGCGCCGACGTGCGCCTGATCGCCGCCACCAACCGCGACCTGGCGGAGGAGGTCCGTGCCGGCCGCTTCCGGGCCGACCTCTATCACCGCCTCAGCGTGTTTCCGTTGCGCGTGCCGCCGTTGCGCGAACGCGGCCGCGACGTACTGCTGCTGGCCGGCGCCTTCATCGAAGAGAACCGCCGGCGCATGGGCCTGCGCGGCCTGCGGCTGGCGGGCCCGGCGCAGGCCGCCCTGCTGGCGCATGCCTGGCCGGGCAACGTACGCGAGCTCGAATACCTCATCGCGCGGGCCACGCTCAAGGCCAGGGGACGGCATCCGGCAGGTGAGCGGCTGGGCATCGTCACCCTGGAACCCCAGGACCTGGAGCTCCAGCCGGCATCCACGGCGGTTGCCCAGCCGGCCGGCGCCGTGGTGCAGGGCGCCGGCCGCGTTCCGCTGCCGGTGAACCTGCGCAACGCGGTGGACGCCTACCAGCGACAGCTCATCGAACACGCACTGGACGCGCATGCCGGCAACGTGGCGGCCAGCGCACGCAGCCTGGGCCTGGATCGCGCCAATCTCGTCAGGCTCGCCGGACGGCTCGGGGTAGCGATCCCTCGCAGGGCCGGATAAGCGCCGGGCCGGCATCGCGCGCGTGCCGCGCTCGCGGCACGCGCACCCACAGAAACAACATCCAGGCAGTATCCGCAGCGCTGCTCAGCTTCCTGTAAGTTATTAAAAGACATAATCCGACTAGAAATAAGAATTCTTTTCATTCATTAGCGTTCTGACCATCACTGGAGAAGCCATCTTGAGCGCGCAAGAGTCGTATTCCGTCCGCAGCCTGGCAGGTTCGCTGGCCACCGCATTCGCCGTGCCGGCCATGGCGCTGGCGCCCCAGGCCATGGCGCAGGGTTCCAACGCCGCGCCGCTGCTGTCGCCGGTGCAGGTGCAGGGAGAGGGCATCTCGTCATACGAGGCGCCCGAAGCAGACTCGCCGAAGTTCACGGCGCCGCTGCTGGATACGCCGAAGTCGGTGCAGGTCATTCCGCAGGCGGTGATCCAGGACACGGCCGCCACGTCCCTCCAGGACGTGCTGCGCAACTCGCCGGGCATCACCTTCGGCGCAGGCGAGGGGGGCAATGCGGGCGGGGACATCCCCATCATCCGAGGCCAGAACTCGGCGGGCAGCATTTTCATCGACGGGGTGCGTGATCCCGGCATGCGCGTGCGCGATACCTACAACATCGAGCAGGTGGAGATCATCAAGGGGCCCGACTCGGTGTATGCGGGCCGCGGCGGGGCGGGCGGCAGCATCAACCTGGTCACCAAGCGGCCGAAGGCCGAGGACGCCATCGAGGCCACCGCCCAGATCGGCACCGACAGCAACTACCGCGGCACGGTGGACGGCAACTGGCTGCTGAGTGGTACGGTAGGTTTCCGGCTGAACGTGATGGGAGCCAAGGGCGATGTACCGGGGCGCGACGATGCCGTGGACTTCAGCCGCTGGGGCGTGGCGCCCACCCTGACGCTGGGGCTGGGCACGCCCACGCGCATCACGCTGGGCTTCGAGCACTACCAGGACGACAGCATGCCGGACTACTCGATTCCGTACGATCCGGAATCGGGCCAGCCCGTCACCGAGACCCGCGGCGTGAGCCGCAAGACTTTCTACGGCCTCGAAGACCGCGACTTCCAGGACCAGCGCGACGACACCGTGTTCGTGGACTTCCAGCACGACATGAGCAGCGCGCTGAAGCTGCGCAACGTGACGCGCTACAGCCGCTCGCTGCTCGACTATGCGGTCACCAACCCCGACGACAGCCGCGGCAACGTGGTCAATGGCTGGGTCTATCGTTCGCTGAAGGCGCGTTACGACGTCACCAAGACGTTCAGCAACACCACGGACCTCTCGGGCAAGTTCAATACCGGCAGCCTGGAGCACGCATTCGACGTGGGCCTGGAATACAGCAACATCCAGCGCACCTATGACGGCTACAACGAAGTGCCGGCGCCGGCGGGCAGCACGTGCACAGCGCTTTCGGCATGGTGCACGCCGCTGTGGGACGCCGACCCCGGCACGCCGTATCCGGGCCGCCTGGAGCGCCGCGGCCAGCCGACCCGCTACAACACCGACACGCTGGGCGTGTACGCCTTCGACACCATCAAGTTCACCGAGCAATGGCAGGGCAGCTTTGGCGTGCGCATGGACAAGTACGACACCAGGAGCCGCACCTACGACGGCGTGAGCGCCGATCGCCAGGACACGCTGTTCAACTATCAGCTGGGCCTGGCCTACAAGCCGCTGCCCAACGGCACCCTATATGCCACGTTCGGCACTTCGTCCACGCCTTCGGCCCTGTCGACGGCCGGCGACGCCGTGAGCGGCACGCCGGGCCGGGGCGGCTCGCCGGCCACCAAGGACCTGGCTCCGGAAAAGAGCCGCTCCATCGAGCTCGGGACCAAATGGCAACTGCTCGACGACAATCTCACGCTGACTGCGGCCGTGTTCCAGGACATACGCAAGAACACCTCGGTGGCCGTGTCGGCCACGGAATACGAGCAGGTGGGTGAATCCAAGGTGCGCGGCTTCGAACTGGGCTTCTCTGGCAACATCACGCCCAGGTGGAACGTATACGGCGGCTACACCTTCATGGACAGCGAGCTGGTGGAAGGCGCCTACAACAGCGGGGCGGTCGGGGAAGATCTGCCCAATACGCCGCGCAACGCGTTCAGCCTGTGGAGCACCTACAAGGTGCTGCCCCAGCTCACGGTGGGCGGCGGCGCCTATTACGTCGACAAGGTCTTCGGCAACGCCGATTCCACCTACAACGACAACGGCACCCCCAAGGCGCGCTGGGTGCCGTCGTACTGGCGCTTCGACGCGATGGCCGCGTACACGTTCAACAAGCATCTCGCGGCCCAGCTCAACGTCGTCAACCTGTTCGACAAGACGTACTACACCAAGGCCTATGGCAGCCACTATGCGGCCTTGGGCACCGGCCGCGCCGCCATGCTGACCCTGAAGGTCAGCTACTGACGCGGCATCCCGCAGGCGCGAAGGCGCCGGGCGCCACGGTGTCCGGCGCCTTGCTGCATCGGCAGCTCAGCCCTCGAACCAGTTGAGCACGGCGTCCAGGCCCGATACGTTGAGCGCGTACGGCGCCTGGCGCCGTACGATGGGCTTGGCGTGATATGCCACGGCGTAGTCGGCCAGCGCCAGCATCCGGAGGTCGTTGGCGCCGTCGCCGAGCGCGATGATCTGGCTGCGCCCGGCGCCGTGGCGTTCGGCGAATTCGCGCAGGTGGCGGGCCTTGGCGTCGCCGTCCAGGATGTCGCCGAGCACGCGCCCGGTGAGCTTGCCTTCGGCGTCGATTTCCAGCGTATTGGCGTGCGCGCTGTCGAGCCCGAGGCGCCCGCGCAGCCGCTCGGTGAAGTAGGTGAAGCCGCCCGATACCAGCAGGGTCTTGATGCCCGCTGCGCGCGCGCTGGACAGCAGGTTCTCGGCGCCGGGATTCAGGCGCAGCTTCTCGGCATAGACGTGCTCGAGCGCCGTGGCCGGCACGCCCTCGAGGAGGCCGACGCGGCGGCGCAGGCTTTCGGCGAAATCCTTGATCTCGCCGCGCATGGCCGCCTCGGTGATGGCCGCGACCTGCGCTCCGCGGCCGGCGTATGCCGCGATCTCGTCGATGCACTCGATATTGATCAGCGTGGAGTCCATGTCCATCGCAAGCACCCGGCAGTCTGCGAGGCGCCGGCCTGCCGGCACGAAGGCCGCATCCACCGCGTGCGCCTCGCTCCAGTCGCGCACTTCGTCGCGGGTCTGCGCATCGGCCTGCACGTCGAGCAGGCGGGCGGCCGTGGTGCTCAGGCGGACGATGCCTTGCGCGCTGGCCAGGGCGGCCAGCTGCTCGGCATGGTCGACGCCCAGCGCCGGAGATTGGATGACGAGATGATAGGTGCTCATGTTGGCCTTGCGCCGCGTGTGGGCAGGAGGGTTATCGGAGGGCGCGCAGGATGGTCCGGACCGCTTCGACGCGGCCGGGCACCTGCGGCGCCTTGATCTCGGCGCGCAGCCTGTCCTGGCCGGCCAGTCTGAGGTGGCGCTGCTTCTGCACCAGCTCGATGATGCGTACCGGGTCCACGGTGGTCTTGGGGCCGAACTGCAGCATGGCCTGGGTCTCGCTGGCGTCGATCTTGACGATGCCCAGCGGCTGCGCGGCCAGGCGCAGGCGGTGGGTGTCCAGCAGGGTCCTGGCGGCGTCCGGCAGCTTGCCGAAGCGGTCTATCAGTTCTTCCTGGATCTGGATGAGATCGTCCTCGTCCTGGGCGTGCGAAAGCCGCTTGTAGATCGAGAGGCGGCCATGGACGTCGGCGCAGTAGTCGGCAGGCAGCAGCGCGGGAGCGTGGAGATTGACCTCGCAGGCCAGGTTGAACGGCGCGTCCAGGTCGGGCTCCTCGCCGGCCTTCAACGCCCGCACCGCCTCGTTGAGCATCTCGTTGTACATGGAGAAGCCCACTTCCTGGATGTTGCCCGATTGCGAATCGCCCAGGATCTCGCCGGTGCCGCGGATCTCCAGGTCATGCATGGCCAGGTAGAAGCCGGAGCCCAGTTCTTCCATGGCCTGGATGGCTTCCAGCCGCTTCCTGGCGTTGGCCGTGATGGCGTCCTCGCCCGGCGTGAGCAGATAGGCGTAGGCCTGGTGGTGCGAGCGGCCCACGCGGCCGCGCAGCTGATGCAGCTGCGCCAGGCCGAAGCGGTCGGCCCGGTGGATGACGATGGTGTTGGCCGAGGGCACGTCGATGCCGGTCTCGATGATGGTCGTGCACAGCAGCACGTTGTAGCGTTGCTGGTAGAAGTCTTTCATGACCTGCTCGAGCTCGCGTTCCGGCATCTGGCCGTGCGCCACGCCGATGCGCGCCTCGGGCACCAGCTCCTCGAGCCGGGCGCGCCGGTTGTGGATGGTCTCCACCTCGTTGTGCAGGAAGTAGGCCTGTCCGCCGCGCTTGAGTTCGCGCAGCAGCGCCTCGCGCAGGGTGCTGCCGTCTTCGCGGCGCACGAAGGTCTTGATGGCCAGGCGCTTCTGCGGCGCCGTGGCGATGACGGAAAAGTCGCGTATGCCCTCCAGCGACATGCCCAGCGTGCGCGGAATGGGCGTGGCGGTGAGCGTGAGCACGTCCACCTCGGCGCGCAGCGCCTTCAGGGCCTCCTTCTGGCGCACGCCGAAGCGGTGTTCCTCGTCGATGATGACCAGGCCCAGCCGCTTGAACTTCACGTCCTTCGACAGGATCTTGTGCGTGCCGATCACCACGTCGACGCGGCCGTCGTTGATGCCTTCGATGGCGCTCGCCACTTCCTTGGAGGACCGGAAGCGCGACAGTTCCACCACGCGTACCGGCCAGTCGGCGAACCGGTCGGAGAAGGTCTGCGCGTGCTGTTCGGCAAGCAGGGTGGTGGGGCACAGCAGGGCCACCTGCTTGCCGTTGGCCACCGCGAGAAAGGCCGCGCGCAGCGCCACTTCGGTCTTGCCGAAGCCCACGTCGCCGCATACCAGGCGGTCCATGGGGCGGCCGGACGTCATGTCCATGATCACGGCCTGGATGGCGGCAGCCTGGTCGGGGGTTTCCTCGAAGCCGAAGCCTTCGGCGAAGGCCTCATAGTCGGCCAGGGGCAGCTTGAAGGCGTAGCCTTCGCGCGCGGCGCGCTGCGCATAGAGCGCCAGCAGCTCGGCCGCGGTGTCGCGCACCTGCCTGGCCGCCTTGCGGCGCGCCTTGTCCCATTGGCCCGTGCCCAGCTGGTGCAGCGGGGCGGCCTCGGGATCGGCGCCGCTGTAGCGCGCAATCACGTGCAGCTGCGATACGGGCACGTACAGCGTGCTGCCGTTGGCGTATTCGAGATGCAGGAATTCCATCTCGCCTTCGCCCATGTCCATGTTCACCAGGCCGTGATAGCGGCCGATGCCATGCTGTGCGTGGACCACCGGATCGCCCGCCCGCAGCTCGGCCAGGTCGCGCACCATGGCCTCGACGTTGCTGGTGCGTTCCTGCGCGCGGCGGCCGCGCCGGCCGGTGCCGGCGTGGCCGGGATAGAGGTCGTTCTCGGTGAGGAACACCAGTCCGGCCGAGGGCACGGCAAAGCCCGCCGTCAGCGGGGCGGCCGTCAGGCCGAAATGCGCGGACGCATCAAGGAAGGCCTGGATCGAATCGGTCTGCGTGTCGGGGGCGGCGTCCATCTCGGACAGCATCTGGGCCAGCGTCTCGCGCCGTCCGGCGGAATCCGCGCACAGCAGGACCCGCCCCTGGTGCCGCGCCAGCAGGGCGCGCAGGCGGCTGATCGGATCCTCTGCGCGGCGCGCCACGCTGACGTCGGGCACCGGAGTGAAGTCCGGATGGGCCTGGCCGTCGGTGAGCGCCAGCCGCGCGAAACCATGGAAGCGCGCATGCAGCGCCTCATGGTCGAGGAACAGCGTCTCGGGCGGCAGCGCCGGGCGCTCACGGTCGCTCTTGAGGAACTGGTAGCGGCCGGCAGTATCCTGGGCGAAGCGCTGCACGGCTTCGTCGATATCGCCGAGCGACACCGTCAGCGTGCCGGGCGCCAGGTAGTCGAACAGCGTGGCCGTCTGGTCGAAGAACAGCGGCAGGTAGTATTCGACGCCGGAGAACGCGATGCCGTTGCCGATGTCGCGGTATGGCAGGGCGCGCGAAGGGTCGCCCTCGAACACCTCGCGAAAGCGCGCGCGGAAGCGGTTGCGCGCTTCTTCGTCCATGGGGAACTCGCGTCCCGGCAGCAGCTGCACTTCGCGTACGGGATAGAGGCTGCGCTGGGTGTCGACGTCGAAGCTGCGTATCGACTCGATCTCGTCGTCGAACAGGTCGATGCGGTAGGGCACGACTGAGCCCATGGGGAACAGGTCGATGAGCCCGCCGCGCAGGCAGAATTCCCCGGGCGCGGTGACCTGGGTGACGTGGCTGTAGTTGGCCAGCACCAGTTGTGCGCGCAGCGCGTTTTCGTCGAGCTTGTCTTTCTGGCGGAACGAGAACGTGTAGGCCGCCAGGAAAGACGGCGGCGCCAGCCGGTACAGCGCCGTAGTGACCGGGACGGTCAGGACGTCGACCTCCTGCTGCATCAGCGCATGCAGCGTGCGCAGGCGCTCGGAGATCAGGTCCTGGTGCGGCGAGAAGGCGTCGTAGGGCAGGGTCTCCCAGTCCGGCAGCTGGCGCACTCTCAGTTCCGGCGCGAACAGCGCGATTTCCGCAGCGAGGCGCTGGGCTTCGAGCGGCGCTGCCGTGAAGACGACCACAGGCCGGGCGGCCCGGCGGGCAAGGTCGGCGAGCAGCCAGGCGTCGCCCGACCCGGGCGGCCGTGGCTGCGCATAGCGCTGGCCGGGCTTGAGGGCAGACAGGGTGGCGGCGGTCGAGGGCAGCGCGGCGGCCGGGGCGAGGGAGGGCGTGGATTCGGGCATCTGGGCGAAGATTATAAAATCACCGGCAATATGTCCGACTCGCTCATCGCCATCGTCCCCGCTGCCGGCATCGGCGCCCGTGCCGTCCGCTCGGGCGAGGCGGCGCTGCCCAAGCAATACCGGCCGCTGGGCGGCCTGCCCATGCTGCGGCGCTCGGTCCAGGCCTTGCTGGCCGACCCCCGCATCCGCGAGGTGCGCGTGGCCGTGGCGCCCGGCGATGGCTGGGCCGAGGCTGCGCTGCGCGGGCTGCCCCGCACGGTCTGGCGTGCGTGCGGCGGCGCCACGCGCGCCGCAACCGTGGCCGCGGCGCTGGCCGACAGCGGCGCCGGGGAGCGTGATTGGGTGCTGGTGCACGATGCCGCGCGCCCGGGCCTGCCGGCGGATGCCCTTGCCCGGCTGATCGATGCCTGTCTCGACGATCCGGTGGGTGGGCTGCTGGCCCTGCCGGTGGCCGACACGGTCAAGGCGGGCTCGACCCGTGTCGCGCGCACCGTCGATCGCGAGGGCCTCTGGCTGGCCCAGACGCCGCAGATGTTCCGCGCCGGCCCGCTGGGCGACGCCCTGGCGGCGGCAGCCGCGTGCGGACTGGCCGCCACTGACGAGGCCAGCGCCATGGAGGCTGCCGGCCATGCGCCGCGGCTGGTGGAGGGGGCGGTGCGCAATTTCAAGGTAACGTGGCCCGACGATTTCGAACTGATGGAAAAATGGCTATGAAGATTCCCTTCCGCGTCGGCCAGGGCTTCGACGTGCACGCGCTCGTCGAGGGCCGTCCGCTCATCATCGGCGGCGTCACCATCCCGCATACGCATGGCCTGCAGGGCCATTCCGATGCCGATGTGCTGCTGCATGCCGTCACCGACGCGCTGCTGGGGGCTGCCGCACTGGGCGACATCGGCCGCCATTTCCCGGATACGGATCCGCAGTACCGCGGCGCCGACAGCCGCCTGCTGCTGCGCGCGGCCATGGAGAAGGTGCGCGCGGCAGGCTGGGCGCCGGTGAACCTGGACGCCACCATCCACGCGCAGGCGCCCAAGATCGGCCCGCATGCGGCCGCCATGGTGGCGAACCTTGCTGCGGACCTCGAACTGGACGCCGGCTGCATCAACATCAAGGCCAAGACCAACGAGAACCTGGGCTTCCTGGGGCGGCGCGAGGGCATCGCAGCCACCGTGGTGGTGCTGGTCGCGGCCGCCTGACGTGGCGGGCGCGGCGCAAGCCGTGCCGCACCTCCCGGCCGGAAAAGAATGAAGCCCCGCGGCGCGGACGCCGGGGGCTTCGGTGCGGCGAGGGGGGCATCGCCGCCTTGGGAGAGAACGTTTACTTGCCCTGGGCGGCCAGCGCCTGGGCAGCGGCGTTGACCACCGCCGCGATGCGGCCGGCGTCGCGCAGCTGCTCGGTGCTCAGGCCATCCTTCTTCAGGTTTTCGTAGTGCGACTGCACGCAGAAGTGGCACTTGCCGATGATGGATGCGGCCAGAGCGAACAGTTCGAAGCGCTTCTTGTCCACGCCGCCGTGGGTGGCGTAGGCGTTCATGCGCAGCTGGGCCGGCAGGCTCTTGAGCTGGGCGTCGCCAGTCATCTCGACGTACGGATACCAGACGTTGTTCATGCCCATCAGCGAAGCGGCGGTCAGGGCAGCATTGGCGTCGGTTTCCGACAGGGCGCCCTTGAACGCCTCGACCAGCATCGGGCTGCGCGCCGCATACGCCGCGGCCAGGGCCGTACCCAGCGCGTCTTCCTGCGCCAGGGTGGAGCGGGCGATGACGGCGTCCAGATTCAGGCGGATGTCCTTGGCCCAATCCGGCAGCTGATCCTTAATTGAAGTCAGGAATTCCATAGTTTTTACCTATATTCTGGCCCAGAGAAAGCCCGGACGAGCCGGGCCGAGTCGCGTATTACAGCGTGGCGCCGCCCACCGAGCGGTTGCACGGGCAGAGCTCATCGGTTTGCAGACCGTCGAGCAGGCGCAGCACTTCTTCGGGGTTGCGGCCGACGTTCAGGTTGTTCACCGACACGTGCTGGATGACGTTGTCGGGATCGACGATGAAGGTGGCGCGCAGGGCAACGCCGGCGCCCTTTTCACGCACGCCGAGCTGGTCGACCAGCGAACCGGTGGTGTCGGCGAACTGGTAGTGGCCCAGCTTGTTGAGGTCGGGATGCTCGCGGCGCCAGGCCAGCTTCACGAACTCGTTGTCGACCGAACCGCCCATCAGCACGGCGTCGCGGTCTTCGAAATCCTTGGCCAGCTTGTTGAAGCCGACGATCTCGGTGGGGCACACGAAGGTGAAGTCCTTCGGGTAGAAGTAGATCACTTTCCACTTGCCGGGGAACGAGCTTTCGGTGATGTCTTCGAACGCCGAAACGCCGTTCTCTTCGTGCTGATTGAAGCCGGGCTTGACGCCGGTGACCTTGAAGGGCTCGAGTTTTTCGCCAACAGTTTTCATGTGTACTCCCAGTGAGTGTGTTGGTGGAGATTCAGGCGAGTGCCTAAGGATGCTAATTTTACGCTATTGATCGTCGATGTCTAATTGATAATTTCTAAATTTGGCTTTGGGCAGCTCTATGCGGGCCACCAAGCCGCCGCCATCGCGCGGCTGCATCCTGAGCGAGCCGCCGACGTGCTTGAGCAGGCGCTCGACGATCGCCAGGCCCAGTCCGGCGCCGCTCACGCCGGTGCGGGCGGCGTCGCCCCGGGAAAAGGGGCGCAGCAGGCGGTCGACTTCTTCGGGCGCAATGCCGGGTCCGCGGTCGCACACCTCGATGGCCAGGATGCTGCCCTCGGATTGCACGGTCATGACCAGGTGGGCCAGCCCGTCGGTGGAACGCCCGTAGCGCCGCGCGTTCTCGATCAGGTTGCTGACGATGCGCTTCAGGTCCAGTGCGGTGATGCGGGCCCTGAGGCCGGGCTCGATGGCGGCTTCCAGCTCGCCGCCCAGGCTGGCAGTGTGGGTGCGTTCGCGTTCGTAGAGTTCGGTGAGCACGGCGGAGATGTCGGTGGCCTGCTGCGGCAGGGTCCCGGCGGGCCGCGCATATTCCATGAGCTGCCCGATGCTGTGGTCGATCTGGGCGAGGTCGTCGTCGATTGCCTGGCGCGCGTCTTCCGAGACGCCGCTCATCTCGATCTCCAGGCGCATGCGCGCCAACGGCGTGCGCAGGTCGTGCGAGATGCCCGCCAGCATCAATTCCCGGTCGGCGTCGGCCTGGCGGAGGTCCTTGGCCATGCGGTTGAACGAGGCGTTGAGGTCGCGGATCTCGAGCGGCCCCTGTTCGGGCAGCGGCGCCGGCGTCTCGCCGCGCGACAGTACCTGGGCGGCGCGGGCGAGCCGCGACAGCGGGCGGTTCACGAACCCTACGCTGACCGCCGCGCCCACCAGCGACAGCAGCAGCGCGGTGGCGCCCCAGCCCAGCCATTCGATGCCGCCGGTCAGGCCGATCTGCTCGCGCTCGAACACCAGCCAGTAGAGGTCCTGGTCGATCTGGAAACTGACCCAGAATCCCGGCACCTGGTTCACGCCCCAGGCGATCTGCGTCTCGGGTCCGAAGCGGGTGCGGATGTGCTGCGCCACGCGCTGCCAGTAGTCGTCGTCCGGCAGCGGTTCGGTGAAGTCGGTGAGTTCGCGCGGATAGACCTGGATGCCTTCGTTGGTGGCGAGGTCCAGCAGCAGCTTGCTGCGCTCCTCGGCATGCGAGTAGATCAGCGCCGTGCGCGTGATGTTGACGGCCGTGATGACCCGTTGCGCCATCTGGTTGGCGCGCGGGCCGAGCTCCATGCTGAAGAACACCTGCAGCCACGCGCCCAGGCTCACCAGCATGAGCGCGGCAAGCAGCAGGAAGGTGCGGCCGAAGAGCCCCAGGCGCAGGCGCGGGGTCAGGCTCTTGAGGAAACGACGCAGGCGTGGCACGTAGGTACGCTGATGCCAGGACCTGGCGTAAGAGTTAGGGCCAATCGACACGCGGCGTCGCCTTGCATGCGCGCACGCGTGCGCCGGGGGAGCGCACACGCCGCTGTGCCGCGGTGTGCAGACTGCTCAGGGGAGTGCTGCGGCGCCTGCGCTTCGCGCCCGGGTGCCCAACGGTATGCGCAGACATGCGGGACCTCGCTGCGTCTGTGCAGGCTCGTCAGCTGCCGCCGTCCGGGACGAACACATAGCCCAGGCCCCAGACGGTCTGGATGAAGACGGGCTTGGACGGGTTGGGTTCGATCAGCTTGCGCAGACGCGAGATCTGCACGTCGAGGCTGCGATCGAAGGCTTCGTATTCGCGCCCGCGCGCCAGTTCCATGAGCTTGTCGCGGGACAGCGGGATCTTGGGATGGCGCGCGAACACCTTCAGCACCGAGAATTCGCCGGTGGTGATGGGCACCTGTTCACCGTTGCGGGTGAGCGTGCGCGTGGAAAGGTTCAGCACATAGGGGCCGAACGCGATGGATTCGTTCTCCTGGCTGGGAGCCCCGGGATGCTCTTCGGTGCCGCGCCGGCGCAGGATGGCGTTGATGCGTGCCAGCAGCTCGCGCGGGTTGAACGGCTTGGAAAGGTAATCGTCGGCGCCCATCTCCAGGCCCACGATGCGGTCGATTTCCTCGGCCTTGGCCGTGAGCATGATGATGGGGGTGTTGTCGTGGCCCCCCCGCAGACGGCGGCAGATCGAAAGGCCGTCTTCGCCGGGCAGCATGAGGTCGAGCACGAGCAGGTCGAAGTGCTCGCGTTGCCATAGCTTGCCCATTTCCTTGGCGTCTTCCGCGACGAAGACGTTGAACCCTTGTTCCGACAGATAGCGCCGCAACAGATCGCGCAGCCGGGGATCGTCATCGACGACCAGGATCTTGCGGATGGGGGTGGTGTTTTGCGTGTTCATGGCCGGAAATGTAACAGCGACGGGAAGCAGCGGCTAGTGGGCGCTCACAAGATATTACACATTGCGCGCAACGGTTGGAATCGCGCTTCCGCCCCTCGGGAAGGCCCCCCGATTTCGTACAATCGCCCCCTATGAACCGGAATCTGCTCGCCTTCGAAACCTCGTCGCCGAGGTGCGGTGTCGCCCTGCTGCGCGAGGCGGGCGCGGCGCCCCGCATCACCCTGCGCGAGCACGACGGCGCCCAGGAGCATGCCGAACGCCTGCTGCCCATGGCCCGGGCGCTGCTGGACGACGCCGGCTTGCGGCCGGCCGATGTGCACGCCGTGGCCTTCGGGCAGGGCCCGGGCGGTTTCACGGGGCTGCGCGTGGCCTGCGGCGTGGCGCAGGGCGTGGCCCTCGGCCTGGGCGTGCCCGTGGTGCCGGTGGTGTCGCACCTGGCGGTGGCCGAGGCCGCGCAGCCCGCCGAGGGCGATGCCGTGCTGGTTGCGCTGGATGCGCGCATGGAGGAAGTCTACCTGGCGGCGTATGCGCGCGGCAGCAGCGGCGCGTGGCAGACATTGCAGTCGCCGCTGCTCGTGCCCGCGGCCGAGGTGCTGCCCTGGTCCGGCTCCCGGCTTGCCGCCTGGCGCGCGGCCGCCGGCCGTCCGCTGGATCTGCTGCTGGCCGGCGATGCCTGGGACGCCTATCCGGCACTCGCCGGGGCGCAGGAACATCGCCGGGCGGTGCAGGCCGTCCGGCCCGGCGCCGCGGCGGTCGCGCAACTGGCCTGGCAGGCCTGGCAGCGCGGCGAGACCGTGGATCCGGCATCGGCTGCTCCTCTCTATGTACGCGACAAGGTCGCCTACACCACGGCCGAGCGCCAGCTCGGGCAGGGCGGCAACCCGCGCGCCGGCAGCACGCTGGTGCGTCCGGTGCTGGCGCCCATGACGCCGGCCGACCTGGACCAGGTGGCGGCGCTCGAGGCCGACGTCCAGGCGTTTCCCTGGACCCGCGGCAATTTTGCGGACGCGCTGGCCGCAGGCTATCCGGCCTGCGTGCTGCGCCTGGACGGCCGCGTGGTCGGGTTCTGCGTACTGATGGCGGCGCCCGACGTGGCCCATGTGCTGGTGCTGGCGGTGGCGCGCGCGCACCAGCGCCAGGGGCTGGGCCGGCAGCTGCTCGACTGGTGCGAGCGGCAGGCCGCCGGGCGCGGCAGCGGCGGGCTGCTGCTCGAGGTGCGGCCTTCCAATACGACGGCGCTGCGGTTCTACGAGCGCCTGGGTTTCCTGCGTGCCGGCGTGCGGCGCGGCTACTACCCCGCGGGGGCAGGGCAGCGCGAGGATGCGCTGGTGATGCAGAAGCCCCTTGTTCCGGGAGCCCCGGCTTGAACGCCGTCCGGCATGGCGTGCCGCAGGCGCCGCGGCCCAATCCGCTGCAGCGCCTCTGGCTGCGGGAAATCGGCATCGAAAAGACCTGGCTGCAAGGGGCAGAGACCGCGCCGATGCCGGTGGCCGCTCCCCCGGCGTCTGTCGGCGCTTCCGGGCCGGGGCCAGGGCCGGCAACGGTCCGACCGGAGGTGGACGTGTCCACCCGCGGAGCGCCGCCGGCCGCGCCCGTCGCGCCGCCCCCCGGGCCAGCGGCCGCGCCGCGTGATCGCGGGCCAGCCCGGACGCCTGCGCCGGCGTCCGTGTCGGACGACGCCGGCCCGGACGCGGCCGAGCGGTTGGCCGCCATCGGCCGGGCCGACCTGCCGGAATTGCGCGCCATGGTCGAAACATGCACCGCCTGCGGGCTGTGCAAGGGCAGGCGCAATGCCGTGTTCGGCATGGGGGCCGAACCGTCGGCGGTGCGCTGGATGGTGGTGGGCGAGGCGCCGGGCGCAGAGGAAGACCGCCAGGGGCTGCCCTTCGTCGGTCGTTCCGGGCAGTTGCTCGACGCGATGCTCGCCTCCGTGGGGATGAGCCGGGAGCGCGATGTCTATATAGCCAACGTGATCAAGTGCCGCCCGCCGGGCAATCGCAACCCCACGCCCGAGGAGATCGCGGCCTGCGGTCCGTACCTGATGCGGCAGATCTCCCTGCTGCAGCCCGAGCGCATCCTGGTGCTGGGGCGGTTCGCGGCGCAGACTCTGCTGGGCACCGATGCCACCATCGGCAGCCTGCGCGGCCGCGCCCATGCGGTGGAGATCGACGGGCGCCGGATTCCCATCGTGGTGAGCTACCACCCTGCCTACCTGCTGCGCAGTCCTTTCGAGAAGGCGCGCAGCTGGCAGGATCTCCGGCTCGCCGCCAGCCTCTGACCCATCCCGAAGGAGCCTCCCATGCCCGTCTCGCCGCCCGCCGCGCTCGTGGGCTCGGCCGCCCACCCCTGGCGCCTGCTCGTCGTCAACGGCAATACCACCGAGACGCTCACCGAGGCGTTGAGGTCGCAGGCGCAGGCGTACTTCGGCGAGGCCGCCCGCATCCGGGCAGTCAGCGCCCGTTTCGGTCCGGCCTACATCGCCAGCCGGGCGGAGGCCGCGGTAGCCGCGCATGCCGTGCTTGAGACGGTGGACGCAGAGATCGCAGCCGCACCGCAGCCGTACGAGGCCTGCCTGATCGCCTGCTTCGGCGAGCCGGGCATCGACGCCGTGCGCGAACGCCATGCTGCGATGCCGGTGGCAGGCATGGCCGAGGCGGCCGTGCTCGGCGCACTGCAGCTGGGCGAGCGCTATGCCATCGTCACCGTGGGCGCGCGCTGGCCTGGCATGCTGCGCGACTACCTGCGCCGGCTGGGCCTGGCGTCGCGCTGCGCCGGCGTGCATGCCTTGCCGGGCCAGGCGCTCGAGTACGCGACGCATGAACCGCGGGCCGTGGCCGAGGTGGGCAAGGGGCTGGAGCGGGCGGCGGCCGAGGGCGCCGACGTGATCATCGTCGCGGGCGCGGCGCTGGCCGGATGCGTCGAGCTCCTGCCCGCGCTGCCGCCGGTTCCGGTCGTGGATTCATACCGGATGGCCCTGGGCCAGCTGGCTGCGCTTGCGGCCCTGGGGCGCGAGCGGGCGGCGGTCGGCCGCAACGCCCGCGCCTGAACCGGCCGGGCGCCTGCCACACGGCCGCCGCCGGCCGCTCTAGTGGTCGGGATGCAGCGCCTTGCCGTGGCCTTCCTGGCCGATCTGCTGCCGCAGGTCGGGATCGGCCTTCAGGTTGCGGTTGCTCCAGCGCATGAACAGCATCATCAGCACCGTGACCAGCAGGCCGAAGATCACGATCACGACGTTGATGGGCAGTTCCAGCCACAGCAGCACGGTGTAGATCGCCACCATGAGCAGGATGTTGAGCTGTTCGTTGAAGTTCTGCACGGCGATGGAGTGGCCGGCCGACAGCAGGACATGCCCCCGGTGCTGCAGCAGCGCATTCATGGGCACCACGAAGAAACCCGCGAGGCCGCCCGTGACGAGCAGCAGCAGATAGACGCTCCATGGCGAGTGCACCAGCGGCATCAGCATCACGACCAGGCCCATCGCCGCGCCGACCGGCAGGACCGACAGCGCGTTGCGCAGCGGGATGCGGCCGGCCAGGGCCGAGCCCACCACGGTGCCTACCGCCGCCACGCCCATCAGCATCGAGGCCTGGTCGAGCCGGTAGCCCAGGTGGCTGCGGCCCCACTCGATCACGATGAGCTGCAGCGTGGCGCCCGCACCCCAGAACAGCGTGGTGACCGCCAGGGAGATCTGCCCCAGCTTGTCGTGCCACAGCACGCGGACGTATCCCGCGAAGGTGCGGGTGAGCTTGATGGGATTCTTCTGCTGCGGCGGATAACGCACGTGGGTGGGCGGAATGAGCAGGTTGCACACCGCCGCCAGCAGGTACACGAAGGCGATCGCCAGGATGGCGGCCTCGGCCGGGGTGTGCACCAGCTTGCCCAGGGCCGGGTGGTGCAGCAGTGCCTGCGACACCTGCGGCGATATCAGCATGCCGCCTAGTACGGTGCCCACGATGATGGACAGCACCGTCAGCCCTTCGATCCAGCTGTTGCCCTTGACCAGCAGGTCGGGCGGCAGCATCTCCGTGACGATGCCATATTTGGCCGGGGAGTAGGCGGCAGCGCCCACGCCCACCAGGCCGTAGGCGGCGCACACCAGGTAGGTCTGGTATTGGGGCGGGACATCCAGGCTGGCGTAGCCGAACATCAGCAGGCAGCCGCATACCTTGAGGGCGTTGGTGACGAACATGACGCGGCCCTTCGGGTACGAATCGGCAAAGGCGCCCACGAACGCGGCCAGCACCACATAGGCCAGCGCGAACGACCATTTCATGGCGGGCGCCATCCAGTCCGGTCCGCTCAACTCCAGGATGAGGGCGATCGCGGCAATGAACAGCGCGTTGTCCGCCATCGAGGAAAAGGCCTGCGCGGCCATGACCAGATAGAACCCGCGTTTCAAAAGAATGTCCCCGCTGTGCGCCGATCGGGCCGGCGGCGTCGAAGTGATACGGCTTTTATGAAAAGTGTCAGCGAGTATAGCGTCCGCCGGGGGGCGAGCCAGGGCGGCGTCCCTGCGGGGCGCCGGGCGCAGTGGGCTGGGGTATCATACGAGCCGTATCCGGCCGGCCCTCCAGGGCCGGTTTCGCAATCTGCGCGGCAGGTCCGTTCAACGCTTCGTTAACCCCCTCCGTCATCGTACCGTGCGCCTTACCCAGCTCAAACTCGCCGGCTTCAAGTCCTTCGTCGATCCCACGGTGATCCCCGTGCCCAGCCAGCTGGTCGGCGTGGTGGGGCCGAACGGCTGCGGCAAGTCGAACATCATCGACGCGGTGCGCTGGGTGCTGGGCGAGGCCAAGGCCTCCGAGCTGCGCGGCGAATCCATGCAGGACGTGATCTTCAACGGCTCGGGCAACCGCAAGCCCGCCGCCCGGGCCTCGGTGGAGATGGTGTTCGACAACAGCGAAGGCCGTGCCGCCGGACAGTGGAGCAGCTACGCCGAGATCTCCGTGCGCCGCGTGCTCACGCGGGACGGCACCAGCAGCTACTACATCAACAACCAGCAGGTACGCCGGCGCGACATCCACGACATCTTCCTGGGCACCGGCCTGGGCGCACGCGGCTACGCCATCATCGGCCAGGGCATGATCAACCGGCTGATCGAGGCCCGGCCCGAGGAGCTCCGCGTGTTCCTGGAAGAGGCCGCCGGTGTGTCGCGCTATAAGGAACGCCGCCGCGAAACCGAGAACCGGCTGTCGGACACCCGCGAGAACCTCACCCGCGTCGAGGACATCCTGCGCGAACTGGGCAGCCAGCTCGAAAAGCTCGAGGCCCAGGCCGAGGTGGCGCGCCAATACCGCGAGCTCGAGGCCGACGGCGAGAAGAAGCAGCATGCGCTGTGGCTGCTGAAGGAAACGGGCGCACGCGAGGAGCGCCAGCGCAAGAGCCAGGAAATGGCCCAGGCGCAGAACGACCTGGAGGCAGCCATTGCGGGCCTGCGCAGCGGCGAAGCGGCGCTGGAGTCGCGGCGCCAGGCGCACTACCAGGCAAGCGACGCGGTGCATGCCGCCCAGGGGCAGCTGTACGAGGCCAATGCGCAGGTCAGCCGCCTGGAGGCCGAGATCCGCCACGTCGTCGATTCGCGCAACCGCCTGCAGGCGCGCCGCGAGCAGCTGCTCGCCCAGATCGCCGAATGGGACAGCCAGCAGCAGCATTGCACCGAACAGCTGGCGCTGGCCGATGAGGATCTCGCCGCCGGCGCCGCCCGGACCGAAGAGGCGCGTGCCCGGGCCGAGGAGGCGCAGGCCGGGCTTCCGGCGATCGAAAGCCGGGTGCGCGAGGCGGCCGCTGCGCGTGATGAAATGCGCGGCGCGCTGGCACGGGTGGAGCAGAACCTGGCGCTGGCCGCCCAGACCCAGCGCGACGCCGATCGCCAGCTGCAGGCGCTGGAGCAGCGTCGCGAGCGGCTGCAGCAGGAGCTGCGCGAGCTCGATGCGCCCGACCCGGCCAGGCTGGAGCAGCTGGCCGGCGACCGCTACGCAGCCGAGGAGCAGCTCGAGGCGGCCCAGGCCGAACTCGCCACGCTCGAGGCCCGCGTGCCCGAGGCGGATGCCGAGCGCAGCCAGGCCCAGGCCGCCGCCCAGCAGGATGCCCAGAACCTGGCGCGGCTCGAAGCCCGGCTCGCGGCGCTGGTCAAGCTGCAGGAAGACGTGCAGAAACAGGGTGCGCTCGAGCCCTGGCTGGCCAAGCACGAACTGGCCGGGCTGTCGCGGCTGTGGCAGAAGCTGCATGTGGAGCCTGGCTGGGAAACGGCGCTGGAAGCGGTGCTGCGCGAGCGCATGGCGGCGCTGGAGGTGCGCAACCTCGACTGGGCGCGCGCTTTCGCCGACGACGCACCGCCGTCGCGGCTGGCTTTCTACCAGCTGCCGCCGGCAGCCCCTGCGCCGGGCGCGCCGGCCGGCCTCACGCCATTGGCGAGCCTGCTGCGCGTCACCGATCCCGACCTGCGCGCGCTGCTCAATGACTGGCTGCGCGGCATCTATACCGCAACCGACCTGGCCCAGGCGCTGGCCGGGCGCGGCACGCTGCCCGAAGGCGCATGCTGCGTCGTCAAGGCGGGCCACGTGGTCGATGCGCACAGCGTACGCTTCTACGCGCCGGATTCCGAGCAGGCCGGCCTGCTCGGCAGGCAGCAGGAAATCGAGAACCTGCAGCGCGAGATCAAGGCGCAGCAGCTCATCGCCGACCAGGCCCGCGCCGCCGTGGCCCGGGCCGAGGCCGCATGGCAACAGGTCACCCAGGCCATCACGCCGGCCCGCCAGCGCGTGGCCGAGCTGACCCGTCGCCTGCACGACATCCAGCTGGAGCATTCGCGCCTGCAGCAGCAGGCCGAGCAGTCCGGCGAGCGCGCCGCCCGCCTGAACCAGGACCTGGAAGAGCTGGCAGCCCACGAAGAAGACCTGCGCGCCACGCGCGAAGAGGCCGAGGCCCGTTTCGAAACGCTGGACGCGGAACTCGCCGAGCATCAGTCGCGCTTCTCGGATGCCGAGATCGACGGCGAGGGGCTGGCGGCGCAGGCCGAGGCCGCACGCACCCGTCTGCGCGAACTCGAGCGCGCCGCGCAGGAGGCCGAGTTCGCCGAACGCGGCGTGCAGGCGCGCATCACGGAATTGCAGCGCAACCGCCAGCTGGCCATCGACCAGAGCGAGCGCGCGCGGGCGGAGCTGGAGCATCTCGAGGGCGAGCTGGCCGAGTTCGACGCCTCGGCATCCCAGGCGGGGCTGCAGGAGGCGCTGGAACTGCGCGCCGAGCGCGAAGAGGCGCTGACGCGGGCCCGCCAGGAGCTCGACAACCTGTCGGCATTGCTGCGCGAGGCCGACGAGCAGCGCCTCGTGCAGGAGCGCGCGCTCGAACCCCTGCGCGCGCGCATCACCGAGCTGCAGCTGCAGGAGCAGGCGGCGCGCCTGGCCGAAGAGCAGTTCACCGAGCAGTTGGACGCGCGCGAGGTCGATCGCGAGGCCCTGGCCCGCGAGCTGGCCGACATGCCCGAGCAATGGCGGCGGGCCGCTTGGCTGCAGTCCGAGGTGAGCCGCATCTCGCGCCAGATCGACGGACTGGGGCCGGTGAACCTGGCCGCCCTGGACGAGCTGAATACGGCGCGCGAGCGCAAGACCTTCCTCGACTCCCAGCAGCAGGACCTCCTCACCGCCATGGAAACGCTCGAGGACGCGATCCGCAAGATCGATCGCGAGACGCGCGAGCTGCTGCAGGAAACGTTCGACACCGTCAACGGCCATTTCGGCGAGCTCTTCCCCCGGCTGTTCGGCGGCGGCGAGGCCCGGCTCACCATGACGGGCGACGAGATCCTCGACGCGGGCGTGCAGGTCATGGCGCAGCCTCCCGGCAAGCGCAACAGCACCATCCACCTGTTGTCCGGCGGCGAGAAGGCCCTGACCGCCACCGCGCTGGTGTTTGCGCTGTTCAAGCTGAATCCGGCGCCGTTCTGCCTGCTGGACGAGGTGGACGCGCCGCTGGATGACGCCAACACCGAGCGCTATGCCAACCTGGTCAGCGCCATGAGCGAGCAGACCCAGTTCCTTTTCATCTCGCACAATAAAATCGCCATGCAGATGGCCAAGCAGCTGGTGGGCGTTACCATGCAGGAACAAGGCGTTTCGCGTATCGTGGCCGTGGATATCGATTCGGCCGTGCAGATGGCCGCCGAAGCGGCATAACCCGGAATTCGAAGGGCGCCGCCCGGCGGCGTGGAAAGAACACATGAGTGATTTGCAGATCGGGCTGATCGCCCTGGGCGTGCTGCTGATATTGGCTGTGCTGGGCTTCAACTGGTGGCAGGATCGCCGCGTGCGGCGCCGCATGCAGGCCCATTTCCCGGGCAGCGACCAGGATCCGCTGCTGGGGTCCGAAGAAGCCAGGCCGCCTGCAGGCTCGCGCCGCGAGCCCGGGATGGGCATGTCCGGCGCTGCGGAACCCGGTACGGCTGCAGAAGGCGACGACCCGCAGGAACCCGATCCGGCTTGCGAAGTCGTGATCGAAGTCAGCTTCTCCGAGCCGGTGCGCGGGTCGGATCTGGTGCCGGTGCTCCAGGGGCTGCGCCAGGTGGGCCGCAAGCCGCTGCGCCTGTTCGCCTCCACCGACCAGCAGCGCCATCGCGCCCGCATCATCACCCATGAGTCGTACGCTTCGGTGCAGCTCGCCGTGCTGCTGGCCAACCGCAGCGGCCCCCTGACGGCCATCGAGTGGTCGCAGGCCTGGGCCCGTGCCCAGGACCTCGCCGACCGCTTCGACGGCAGCATCGAAGGCCCGGATCAGCAGGCCGTGCTGGAGCAGGCCGCGAAGCTCGACGATACCTGTGCCGCGCTGGATACCCAGGTGGGCCTGACCCTGCTGTTGTCCACCCCGCGTCCTGTGTCCGAGGTCACGGGCCTGGCGCGCGAGCTGGGATTCGCGCCCGACGGCCCGCGCCTGGCATGGCTGGCCGATTCCGGCGTGGTGCGTTTCACGCTGTCGCGGGCCGACGGCGCACCGTTCGACGGCGGCAGCGTCGACCGTCTCTACATGCTGCTCGACGTGCCCTGCAGCCCTGCCGACCCGCGCGCCTTCGGGCGCATGGTCGACGTGGGCCGCGACCTGGCGGCCCGCCTGGGCGCGCACCTGGTGGACGACCAGGGCAAGCCCCTGGCCGAAGGCACCGAGGCCATCATCGACGAACGGCTGCAAGTGCTGTTCCAGCAGCTCGAGCAGGCCGGTTTGCCGGCGGGCGGGGAGCGCGCCCAGCGGGTGTTCGCGTGAGCGGCCCCAAGTCCGGCACGCCCGACGTGGCGGCACGCGCCGCCGCCCTGCGTTCCGAGATCGAGCAGCACAACGTCCGCTACTACGTACACGACCAGCCGACGATCTCCGACGCCGAATACGATGCGCTCATGCGCGAGCTGCTGGAGATCGAGGCCGCGCATCCCGAGCTCGTGACGCCGGAGTCGCCCACCCAGCGGGTCGGCGCGGCGCCGTCCACGCAGTTCGGCGCCGTGCGCCATGCGGTGCCCATGCTCTCGCTGGGCAATGCCTTCGACGACGAAGACGTGGCGGCCTTCGACCGCCGCGTCGCCGACACGCTGCGCGGCGCCGGGCTGCTGGCGCAGGACGTCCAGCCCGACTACTTCTGCGAGCTCAAGCTCGACGGCCTGGCCATCAGCCTGCGCTACGAGGACGGCCACCTGGTGCAGGCGGCCACCCGCGGCGACGGCCAGACCGGCGAAGACGTCACGGCCAACGTCCGTACCATCCGCTCCATTCCCCTCAAGCTCCAGGGGGAGGCGCCGAAGGTGCTGGAAGTGCGCGGCGAGGTGCTGATGAACCGGGCCGATTTCGAGCGCCTGAACCGCAGCCAGGCCGCGCGCGGCGAGAAGGTCTTCGTGAATCCGCGCAACGCCGCCGCCGGCAGCCTGCGCCAGCTCGACCCGCACATCACGGCGCGGCGGCCGCTGCGCTTCTTTGCCTACAGCTGGGGCGAGGTGCATGGCCTGCCGGGGCAGACGCGCTACGACGAGCCCGCGCCGGGGGTGCGCAGCCCGTCCACGCTGCCGTGCGACACCCACAGCGCCATGCTGGACTGGCTGGCCGCGCTCGGCCTGCCCGTGAACATGCGCTACAACCGCAAGGCCGTGGGCGCGGCAGGGCTGCTGGAGGTGTATGCCGACGTGGGCCGGCTGCGCACCGGCCTGCCCTACGACATCGACGGCGTGGTCTACAAGGTGGATTCGCTGCCGGCCCAGCGCGTGCTGGGCTTCGTGGCCCGGGCGCCGCGCTTCGCGCTGGCGCACAAGTTCCCGGCCGAGGAGGCCACCACCGTTCTGCAGGACATCGAAGTGCAGGTGGGCCGCACCGGCGCGATCACGCCCGTGGCCCGCCTGGCGCCCGTATTCGTCGGCGGCGTCACGGTCACCAATGCCACCCTGCACAACGAGGACGAGATCCGGCGCAAGGACGTGCGCATCGGCGATACGGTGATCGTGCGCCGCGCCGGCGACGTGATCCCCGAAGTGGTGGGCCCGGTACTCGAGCAGCGGCCGCCCGACGCGCGGGAATTCGTCATGGTCAGCGCCTGCCCGGTCTGCGGTTCGGCCATCGAGCGTCCCGAGGACGAGGCCGTGGCGCGCTGCACGGGGGGCCTGTTCTGCGCGGCCCAGCGCAAGCAGACGCTGCTGCACGCAGCGGGGCGCAAGGCGCTGGACATCGAGGGCCTGGGTGAGAAGCTGGTCGACCAGCTGGTCGACAGCGGGCGGGTGAAGTCCCTGGCCGACCTGTATAGCCTCGACGCGTTCGAGCTGGCGGCGCTGGACCGCATGGGCAGGAAATCTGCCGAGAACCTGGTGCAGGCCATCGACAAGGCGCGTTCGCCGGCGCTAGGCCGCCTGCTGTTCGCGCTCGGGATCCGGCACGTGGGCGAGACCACCGCCCGCGACGTGGCACGCCACTTCGGCAGCATGGACCGGATCATGGACGCCGACGAGGATGCGCTGCTGGGCGTGCCTGACGTCGGGCCCGTGGTGGCGGGCTCGATACGCCGCTTCTTCGCCGAGCCGCACAATCGCGAGATCGTCCGGCAGCTGGCGGAGCAGGGCGTGCATCCCGTGGCGGAGGCGCCGCTCCAGAGCGGCAACCTGACGGGCAAGACTTTCGTGCTCACCGGCACCATGCCCAACTGGACCCGCGACGAGGCCACGCGCCGGATACTGGCGGCCGGCGGCAAGGTCAGCGGCTCGGTGTCGCGCAAGACCGCCTACGTGGTGGCCGGCGAGGACGCCGGCAGCAAGCTGGCCAAGGCCCAGGAGCTGGGCGTGGCCATCCTGGACGAGGATGGCCTGAAGGCCCTGCTGGGCGAAGGCTGAGCCCCACGGCCCGGCCCGGGCGCAGCATAGACAAAAGGCCCCGGCATGCCACATGCCGGGGCCTTGGCATTGCGCGGTCCGGCCTGCCGGACCGCGTGCCGTATCCCGCGACTACTGGATCTTGGCCTGCTCGCGCAGTTCCTTCTGGTAGTTGCCCAGCGTCTGCTGGCGCAGCATTTCCTCGACCTGGGGGCGGACCTGGTCGAGCGGCGGGAATTCCACCGCACGGGTATCGTCGACCATGATCACGTGCCAGCCGAACTGGGTCTGCACCGGCTTGTCGACCAGCTGGCCCTTCTTCAGCTTGGAAACCGCCTCGGCGAAAGGCGCCACGTAGTTGGAGGGCGGGGCCCACCCGAGATCGCCGCCGCGCTCGGCGCTGCCGGGATCCTGGGAGTTCTTCTTGGCCAGGTCGTCGAACCTGCCGGCGTCGCGCTTGACCTGGGCGAGCAGGTCGTTGGCGGTTTTTTCATCCTTGACGAGGATGTGGCGCACCTTGTATTCCATCTCGCCGGACTGGGCCTGCTTGAGCTTGTCGTACTCGGCCTGCACCTGCGCGTCGGTGACGGGGTGCTTCTGCAGGTAGTCGGCCATGAGGGCGCGCACCAGGATGCCCTGGCGGGCCAGCTCGATCTCGGTCTGCACGGCTTCCTGCTTGGCGATGCCGGATTTCTCGGCGGCCTGCACGAACACCTGGCGATTGATCATCTCTTCCTTGACCTGTTCGCGCAATTGCGGCGAGTCGGTCGCACCCTGGCTCACCAGCAGCTTGACGAACTCGTCCAGGCTCTTCTGGGTGATGGGCTTGCCATTCACGGTGGCCGCGTTCTGCGCGAAGGCGGGCACGGCGATGGCGCACGCGGCGGCCAGCATGACGATGCGTTTCATGTATGTCCTTTGTGGGAGTTATCGGGAAGTCGGGGTCCGCGCATCCAGCGCCAGGGCATGGATGGGGTGGGGGATGAGATCGCGCAGCCGATCATACACCAGGCGATGTCGCGCGACGGGCGACAGGCCGGCGAAGCAGGCGGCCTCGATGCGTACGCGGTAATGGCCGGCGCCGCCCTGCGCGCCGGCATGCCCGGCATGCAGGTGGGATTCGTCTTGGATCTCCAGGGCGGTGGGCTCAAGGGCGGCCAGGCGTGCGCGGATGAGGGCGATGCGGTCGGTGGGTTCCGTCATGGGTGGCGTGTGGCAGTGGACGCGTCAGCGCTTGGTGTCGTCGGCATCAGGGGTGTCGGGCGACTGCATGTGCCGGCCCAGCCAGAGGGACTGGACGATCACGAAGGCGATCAGCAGGCCCATGAGGCCGAAGACCTTGAAGTTGACCCACTGCGATTCGCTGAAATGGCCCGAGAACGCGACATACAGGTTCACGGCGCCGGCCCCGAGGAAGAACAGCGCCCAGCTCAGATTGAGCTTCTCCCATACCGCATCGGGCAGCTGAATCTGCTGCCCGAGCAGGCGGCGGATCAGGTTGCGGCCCAGCAGGCGCGAAACCAGCAGGGCGCCGCCGAACAGCCAGTACAGCACCGTGGGCTTCCATTTGATGAACACGTCGCTGTGCAGCCAGAGCGTGGCGCCGCCGAAGATCACGATGACGCCCAGGTTGATCCAGTGCATGGTCTCGATGGCCTTGCGCGTGAGCCTGAGCCACAGGATCTGGGCCACGGAGGCCGTGATGGCCACCGCGGTGGCGGCATAGATGTCGGCGTAGCGGTAGGCGACGAAGAACAGGATCAGGGGGAAGAGGTCGAACAGGAACTTCTTCATGCCGGATCCTGGGGCTCGAACTTCAGGGACAGCGAGTTGATGCAGTAGCGCAGCCCGGTGGGCTCGGGGCCGTCGGGGAATACATGGCCCAGGTGCGCATCGCAGATGTTGCACAGCACTTCCGTGCGGACCATGCCGTGGCTGGTGTCGCGTTCTTCGCGCACGCGCTCCGGGTCTATGGGCTCGAAGTAGCTGGGCCAGCCGCAGCCGGCGTCGAACTTCGTGTCGGAGGCGAACAGCGGCGTGCCGCAGCCCACGCAGCGATAGATGCCGGGGGTGAAGGTGTTCCAGTAGCGGCCGGTGAAGGCGCGTTCGGTGCCTTTTTCGCGCGCAACGGCATACTCCTGCGGCGTGAGCACGGCACGCCACTCGGCTTCGGTCTTGCGTACTTTTTCCATGGTCTACCTTGGAGGCCCGGGGTGAAAAAAGGTTCGGGCATAATCCTCCGGCACCATGTTAATCGAGTTTGGCTGGGCCTTCCGGCGCCAGGGCCGGGTAAGCCCTTACAGACGCGGGCGCGCGTGGTCCGGTAAAAACTTCGCCATTAACAAACGCGTTTGATCAGATGCGGCGGCCCTGGGCGGCAGGGTCTGCGCGCACACCATGTGATACTGTTTTAACCCTATAATTATTTTTTCTGTATAACTTTAATCAGGCTCCTCCCGCCCCGTTCCGGGGCACACAAAAGAGCCCAACAGGAGACAACACATGATGCCCAAGCATTTCGGCCTGTCCGCGGTCGCCGCCGCGCTTGTCCTGAGCCTGCCCATGGCGGCCGGCGCGCAGGTGAAGGTCGGCGTCACCGTCGCTTCCACCGGCCCTGCCGCCTCGCTCGGCATTCCCGAGCGCAACACGGTGGCGCTGCTGCCCAGGGAAGTGGCCGGGCAGAAGGTGGAATGGATCGTGCTCGACGACGCCACCGACACCACGCAGGCCGTGCGCAACGCCCGCAAGCTGGCGTCGGAAGACAAGGTCGACGTGCTGGTCGGCACCTCGGTGACGCCGGGTTCGCTGGCCATGGTCGACGTCGCCGCCGAGGCGAAGCTGCCCATGATCAGCGTGGCCGCCAGCGCCAAGATCGTCGAGCCGGTCGACGAGAAGCGCCGGTGGGTGTTCAAGACGCCGCAGAACGATGCGCTGATGGCCAGCGCGCTGGCCGATGCCATGGTGAAGGCCAAGGTCAAGACGCTGGGTTTCATCGGCTTCGCCGACGCCTACGGGGACGGCTGGCTGGCGGTGATGCAGGAAGCCGCCAAGGCCAAGGGCATTCAGATCGTGGCCGTGGAGAAATATGGCCGCACCGACACCAGCGTGACGGGCCAGGTGCTCAAGCTGGTCGGCGCCCGGCCCGACGCCATCCTGATCGCGGGCGCCGGCACGCCGTCCGCCCTGCCGCAGAAGGAGCTCAAGGCGCGCAACTACGGCGGCCTCATCTACCAGACCCACGGCGCCGCCAACAACGACGTGCTGCGCGTCTGCGGCAAGGACTGCGACGGCATGCTGCTGCCCGCCGGCCCGCTGCTGGTGGCCGCCCAGCTGCCGGACGACAACCCGGTCAAGCAATCCGCCCTGGCCTATTCCACCGCCTACGAGAAGGTCCATGGCGCCGGCTCCACCAACACCTTCGGCGGCCATATGTGGGATGCCGGGCAGCTCATCATCCATGCCGTGCCCGAGGCCCTCAAGTCGGGTGCCAAGCCCGGCACGCCCGAGTTCCGCGCGGCGCTGCGCGATGCCATCGAAGGCGTGAAGAACCTTGCCGTCTCGCAGGGCGTGTTCAATATGAGTCCCACCGACCACGCCGGCTTCGACGAACGTTCGCGCGTGATGGTCAAGGTCGAGAACGGCAAGTGGGTCTACCAGCCCGGACTGTAGGCGTGCCCGCCGCGGCAGGCGGCCTGCTGTCCTGCTGCGCCCCGATGGCGTAGCATCGCGTTTCCCGTCGTACCTCGCACCGGCCTGAGGGCCGGTGCTTCATATCCGCAGTACCCAGAGGGGGCCGGCACACCCCCGTTACACACAAGGTCGTTCATCGATGGATTCGACAATTGCGCTGATCCTGCTGCAGGACGGCATCGTCAACGGCGCGATCTACGCGCTGCTCGGCATGGCGCTGGTATTGGTCTTCGCCGTGACGCGCGTCATCTTCATACCCCAGGGGGAATTCGTCGCCTTCGGCGCCCTGACGCTGGCCATGCTGGTGGACGGCCGGGTGCCGGGCACGGTGTACCTGCTGCCCCTGCTGGGCGGCGTGGTGACATTGATGGCGCTGGTGCGCGCCGCCCGCACCGGGGCCTGGGGCGGCCTTCCCAGGGTGCTGCTGGCCTGCGTGGTGCTGCCGCTGGCCCTGCTGTGGCTCACGACCTCCTACGCCGGCCCCGATACCTCGCTGTGGGTCGACATGCTGCTCACGCTGGCGCTGGTGGTGCCGATGGGGCCGATGGTGTATCGCATCGTGTACCAGCCGCTGGCCGAGGCCACCGTGCTGGTGCTGCTGATCGTGTCGGTGGCCGTGCACTTCGCGCTGATGGGCCTGGCGCTCGTGTTCTTCGGCGCCGAGGGCTGGCGCACCCCCGCCTTCGTTGCCGGGCAGGTGGACCTGGGGTTCGGCGCGTGGTCGGCCCAGAGCCTGTTCGTCGTCGGCACGTGCGCGCTGCTGATCGTGGCGCTGTGGCTGTTCTTCGGCAAGACGCTGTACGGCCGCGCCCTGCGCGCCACGGCCGTGAACCGGCGCGGCGCGCGGCTGGTGGGCATCAGCACCTCGATGTCGGGCAGCCTGACCTTCACGCTGGCGGCGGCCATCGGCGTGGTCTCCGGCATGCTGATCGCGCCCATCACCACGGTGTACTACGACACGGGCTTCCTGATCGGCCTGAAGGGCTTCGTGGGCGCGATCATCGGCGGCCTGGCGAGCTATCCGGTCGCGGCCGCGGGCGCGCTGCTGGTCGGCGTGCTGGAAGCCTTCTCCTCGTTCTGGGCCAGCGCCTACAAGGAAGTCATCGTCTTCACGCTCATCATCCCCGTGCTGATCTGGCGCTCGTTCGGCAGCCGCCACGCGGACGAAGAGGAATAAGCAACATGAATCGCATCCTGCTGATCGCCCTGGTGGCCGTGCTGGCGGTCCTGCCCCTGGTGCCCGCCACTCCCGAATTCTGGATCACCCAGCTCAATTACATCGGGCTGGCGGGCCTGGTCGCCCTGGGGCTGGTGCTGCTCACCGGCGTGGGCGGCCTCACCTCCTTCGGCCAGGCGGCCTTCGTGGGGCTGGGGGCCTACACGACCGCGCTGCTCACCACGCGCTACGGCGTCTCGCCCTGGCTGACGCTGTTCGCGGGCCTGGCCATCACCGCCCTGGTGGCCTTCCTGCTGGGCCTGATCACGCTGCGGCTGTCGGGCCACTTCCTGCCGCTGGGCACCATCGCCTGGGGCCTGTCGCTGTTCTACCTGTTCGGCAACATGGACTTCCTGGGCAAGCACGACGGCATCGCCGGCATCGAGCCCATACGCGTCTTCGGCTACTCGCTGGCCAGCGGCCGGCACATATTCTTCCTGATCTGGATCTGCGTGCTGCTGGCGCTGTGGGCCACCCACAACCTGCTGGACTCGCGTCCCGGCCGGGCCATCCGCGCGCTCAAGAGCGGCGCCGGCATGGCCGAGTCCATGGGCGTGAACACGGCGTCGTACAAGATCATCATCTTCGTGTGGGCCGCCCTGCTTGCCTGCCTGTCGGGCTGGCTCTACGCCCACATGCAGCGCGCGGTCAGCCCCAGCCCGTTCGGCCTGAACTACGGCATCGAGTACCTGTTCATGGCGGTGGTCGGCGGTGCCGGCCACGTATGGGGAGCGCTGCTGGGTTCGGCGGTGATCCTCACGCTCAAGGACCAGATCCAGAACCTGCTGCCGGCCGTGCTCGACACGGACGCCAACTTCGAGCTCATCGTCTTCGGGGTGCTGATGATCCTGGTGCTGCAGTACGCCAGCAACGGCCTCTGGCCCATCGTGTCGGGATGGTGGGGCAGGCTGAGCGGCACCGCCGGCTCGCGTCGCCGGCGGCCCGCGCCGCCCGAGGCGCCGCTGCTTGCGCCCCGCCCGCGGCCGCAGCCGGGCCAGACCGTGCTCGAAGTGGATGCCATACGCAAGCAGTTCGGCGGCCTGGTCGCCGTCAACGACGTGTCGTTCCAGGTGCGCGCCGGCGAGATCATGGGCCTGATCGGCCCCAACGGGGCAGGCAAGAGCACCACCTTCAATCTCATCAGCGGCGTGCTGCCCGCCACGCGCGGCCAGGTGCGTTTTCTGGGCGAGCGTATCGACGGCCGCACGGCGCGCGAGATCGCCCGGCGCGGGGTGGGCAGGACTTTCCAGCACGTGCAGTTGCTGCCCACCATGACCGTGCTCGAGAACGTGGCTCTGGGCGCGCACCTGCGCTGCGAGGTAGGCGTGCTGGCCAGTGCGCTGCGCACCGACCGCCAGCGCGAGGCGCAGCTCCTGCACGAGGCCGCACGCCAGCTGCAGCGCGTGGGGCTGGGAGACTATCTCTACGAACAGGCCGGCAACCTGGCCCTGGGCCAGCAGCGCATCCTGGAGATCGCGCGGGCGCTGTGCAGCGACCCGCTGCTGCTGCTGCTCGACGAGCCGGCGGCCGGGCTGCGCTACAAGGAGAAGCAGGAACTGGCGCAGGTGCTGGACCAGCTGCGCAGCGAAGGCATGAGCATCTTGCTGGTGGAGCACGACATGGATTTTGTGATGCGCCTGACCAACCATCTGGTCGTGATGGATTTCGGCACCAAGCTGGCCGAAGGTGCGCCCGCCGAGGTGCAGCGCAACCCTGCGGTGCTGGAAGCCTACCTGGGCGGCATCGACGACGACCTGCCCGGGCAGGCCACGCCCGCCGCCGCTGGAGGTGCGCAATGAGCCAGGCTCCCATACTCCAGGTCGAGGGCCTGTCGGCCCGCTACGGCAAGGTCGGGGCGCTGAGCAACGCCGTGCTGTCGGTGCCGGCCGGCAGCATCGTCACCGTGATCGGCGCGAACGGCGCCGGCAAGTCCACCATGCTCAATGCCGTGATGGGCTCCCTGCCGCAAACAGGCCATGCCTCGGGCCGCATCTGCTATGCCGGCAACGACGTCGCCGGCTGGCCGGTGGAGCGGCGGGTGGGGGCGGGCATGTCGCTGGTGCCCGAGCGCCGCGAGCTGTTTTCCAGCATGTCCGTCGAAGACAACCTGCTGCTTGGCGGTTTCCGGCGCTATCGTGCCCGCGAGAGCGGCTGGCGCGACACGCTGCAGGAGGTCTACGAGCTGTTCCCGCGCCTGCGCGAGCGGCGCGGCCAGCAGGCCGGCACGCTGTCGGGCGGCGAGCGCCAGATGCTGGCCGTGGGCCGGGCGCTGATGGCCAAGCCCCGGCTGCTGATGCTGGACGAGCCCAGCCTGGGGCTGGCGCCGCGCATCGTGCGCGAGATCTTCCACATCATCGCGCGCCTGCGCGAAACCGGCGTGGCCATCCTGCTCGTCGAGCAGAATGCCCGCGCGGCGCTGCAGGTGGCCGACCATGGCTACGTGCTCGAAACCGGCGAGATCATCCTGCATGGCCCGGCCGGTGAACTGGCGGGCAATCCGCGCGTGATGGAGAGCTACCTGGGGCTGGGCCGGGCGGCCTGAGCCTCGCAGCCCGGGCGGGCGGGGCTGCTGCCGTCCCGCCCCGATCCCGGCTCAGCGCCTGCCGGTGGCCCGGGCGTATTCCATGTACAGGCGGCGCGCCCGCTGGGCCATGGGGCCGTGTTCGAGTTCGCGCGACTCGACGCGGTTGACGTGCACGACCTTGCCGTAGTTGCCGGTAGAGAAGACCTCATCGGCGCCTTCCACGTCGGCGCGGGTCAGGGTGCGCTCCTCGACCGTGACGCCGTCTTCGCGCAGCAGCGCCAGCACGCGCCGGCGCGTGATGCCGTTGAGGAAGGTGCCGTTGTCGGCGGGCGTGGCCACCACGCCGTCCTTGGCGATCCACAGGTTGCTGGTGGCGAACTCGGCCACGTTGCCGTCGCCGTCGAGCATGATGGCGTTGTCGTAGCCGCGGGCAGCGGCGTCGCGGATGGCGCGCTGGCCGTTCGGGTACAGGCAGGACGCCTTGGCATCGGTGGGGGCCATGCTGGCCCAGGCCCGGGCATAGGGCGAGAAGCAGGCCGAGAAGCCCTGGCTGCCCGGCATGGGCACCTTGAAGACGTGCAGCACGAACTGCGTCTTGTCGGCATCGGGCAGCAGGAAGCCGTCGGCGCAGAAGAACATGGGCTTGATGTAGAGCTCCGAGCCGGGCGGGAACTTGGCCACGGCTTCCAGGCATAGCGCCTGAATGGCTTCCCAGCCCATCGCGGGCTTCATCAGCATTTTCTCGGCCGAGCGCACCACGCGCTGGCAATGCAGGTCCAGGTCGGGGGTGAGGCCGTCGAAGGCGCGGGCGCCGTCGAATACCATGCTGGCCATCCAGAAGGCGTGATCGGCCGGGCCCAGCAGTTTCGGGTTTTCGGTGGTCCAGCGGCCATCGTGCCAGTAAAGCGCGTCCATGTTTCTGTTTCCTCGTATGTCGCGGCGCCGGCCGCGGCCGGCGTCCCGCAGAGGATACTCCTACAAGGCCGCCTGCACACGTTCGGCGACGTCTCCCGGCACCCATTTGCGCCAGACCCCGCCGTACGTGCGCAGGAAATGGCGGGCTGCATCCTCGGGCTCGGCGCCCTCGTTCTCCAGCCAGCCCAGGGTGCCGTCGATGGCATCCCGCGGGATCGACAGCGCGCCGAAGAAGGCCTGGAGGGCAGGCGCCTGGCGGGCGAACTCCGCGTTCAGGCCCGTGACCACCGGATTGGGCTTGAACGCCGTGGCAACCGGGTTCGGGCACTTGGGATCCGTGATGCAGGTGTAGGCCTGCTGGTCGAAAGGCGGGAATTCGAGCTCGACCAGGTCCAGCGCCCCGACCAGCGCCGTGGGCGTCCAGTAGTAGAAGACGATGTCGCGCTTGCGCTTGTAGGCTGACATGATCGCCGCCTTCTGGGCGGCGCCCGAGCCGGGCGCGAACAGGGTGTAGTCGTCCTGGAGGCCGAGCGCGCGCACCAGGTTGTCATTGAGGGTTCCGCAGGCCCAGCCCGCCGGGCATCCGTAGATCCGCCCCTTGCCCGGATCTTCCGGGTCGGCGAAGACCTGCCTGTAGCGTGCCAGGTCCGCGGCCCGCCGCAGGTCGGGATGCCGCTCGGCGGTGTAGCGCGGGATGTACCAGCCTTCGCCGGCATCGTACACATGCCCCACGCCCAGCACCTTGCCGGACGCCAGCGCCTTGTTCCATGCGTTTTCGATCTGGCCCGGCCAGACTTCCGGCGTGACGTCGACGTCGCCGCGCTGCAGGGCGGCCAGCATGGCGAGGGTTTCGCCCGCCTCGACGGATGTCTTGCAACCGTAGCCGTGTTCCAGGATGAAGCGCTCGATGCCGGCCAGCACCAGATTGGATTCCCAGTTGATGCCGCTGAAACGCACGGGGCGGTCGACTTCGCATTGCGCTGCGGCCTGGGCCGGCGCCGCCCAGGACAGGACGGCGGCTGCGGCCAACATCGCCAGGAACGTCAGGGGGTGTCGCGTCGTGCGCATGGCGGATCTCCTGCTGGCACCGTGGGGGCGGATGCGTCCATTGTACGAATCCCTGCCCGGGCGGTCACGCCGCCACCCTTCGTGCGCGACGCGCCGCCCGGGCTACCCGGCAGCGCGGCGGCGCTGCAGCAGCGCACCGAGCTCGCCCACGATGCCTCGCCGGAAGGCCATCACGCAGACCACGAAGATCAGGCCGATGACGATGGTGACCGACTCGCCCAGCCGCATGAACCACTCCATGCCGGTGAGCGTGGCGAGCGCGTGCCCGAAATCGCCCACCTTGTTCTCGAGCAGCACCACGATGAAGGCCCCCAGCACCGGGCCGGTGAGCGTGCCCAGCCCACCGATCAGCGTCATGAGGATCACCAGCCCGGACATCTGCCAGGTGGCGTCCGACAGCGTGGCCGACACGAACACCAGCGTCTTGGTGGCGCCGGCCAGCCCGGCCAATGCCGCCGACAGCACGAAGGCGAGCAGCTTGAAGCGGTCGACGTCGTAGCCCAGCGACAGGGCGCGCGGCTCGTTCTCGCGCAACGCCTTCAACACCTGCCCGAACGGCGAATGCACCGTGCGCCAGATGATGAAGTAGCCGATGGCGAATATCGCCATCACCAGGTAGTACAGGTTCAGGTCGTCGCGCAGGTCCAGCACGCCGAAGAGCGTGCCGCGCGGCACGCTCTGCAGGCCGTCCTCGCCGCCGGTGAAGGGTGCCTGCAGGAAGAAGAAGAAGACCATCTGCGCCAGGGCCAGGGTGATCATGGCGAAATAGATGCCGCTGCGGCGGATGGCCAGCCCGCCCATCACCAGGCCCAGCAACGCAGCCACGCCCACGCCGAAGAGTATGCCCAGCTCGGTGGGCCAGCCCCAGGCCTTGAGGGCGTGCCCCGCGGCGTACGCAGCGCTGCCCAGGAACGCGGCATGCCCGAACGAAAGCAGGCCGGTGTAGCCCAGCAGCAGGTTGAAGGCGCAGGCGAACAGCGCGTAGCACAGGATCTTCATGACGAAGATCGGATAGACGCCGAGGTAGGGCAGGACGGCCACGACGGCGGCGGCGAGCACGTAGGCGAGCAATTGACGGTTCATTTCTCTCTTCCGAACAGCCCGGCGGGGCGCAGCAGCAGCACGATGGCCATGATGATGAACACGACGGTATTGGAAGCCTCCGGCCAGAAGACCTTGGTCAGGCCCTCGATGATGCCCAGGCCCAGCCCCGTGACGATGGCGCCCATGATGGAGCCCATGCCGCCGATCACGACCACTGCGAACACCACGATGATGAGGTTCGAGCCCATCAGCGGCGAGATCTGCAGCACCGGGGCGGCCAGCACGCCGGCGAAGCCCGCCAGGGCGACGCCGAAGCCGTAGGTCAGCATTACCATGCGCGGCACGTTGACGCCGAAGGCCTCCACCAGGCGGGGATTCTCGGTGGCCGCCCGCAGCAGCGCGCCCAGCCGGGTGCGCTCGATCACGAACCAGGTCGCCAGGCACACGGAGATGGAGGCCACCACCACCCAGGCGCGGTAGTTGGGCAGGACCATGAAGCCCAGGTTGGTTGCGCCGCGCAGCGCGTCCGGCGTGGGGTAGGGCTGGCCGGAAACGCCGTAGAAGCTGCGGAACAGGCCTTCGATCAGCAGCGTGAGGCCGAAGGTGAGCAGCAGCCCGTAGAGGTGGTCGAGCTTGTACAGGTGGCGCAGCAGCAGGCGTTCGATCAGGATGCCGAACAGGCCGACCACGATCGGAGCGAGCACCAGCATGACCCAGTAGTTCAGGCCCAGGTAGCTCAGCCCCATCCATGCCACGAAGGCCCCCAGCATGTACAGCGCGCCGTGGGCGAAATTGATCACGTTGAGCAGCCCGAATATCACCGCCAGGCCGAGCGACAGCATGGCGTAGAACGAGCCGTTGACCAGCCCCAGCAGGAGCTGCCCGAGCAGCGCCTGCAGAGGAATGCCGAAGATCTGAATCATTTCGCGGGTTTCCAGCTTGCGGACAGGACGAACCGGCGTGGCGCGCCGGCGCGCCACGCCGGTTGCCGGGAAGCCTACTTCTGCACCAGCTTGCAGGTGGACTCGGACGGCTTGGTGTAGACCTCGTCGCCCGGCAGCGTGGCAACCACCTTGTAGTAGTCCCAGGCGCCCTTGGACTCCTGCGGCGTCTTGACCTGCATCAGGTACATGTCATGGACCATGCGGCCGTCCTGCCGCACGTAGCCGCCCTTGGCGTAGAAGTCGTTCACCTTGTTCGACTTCATCCACTTCATGATGGTGTCGGCGTCGTCGGTGCCGGACAGCTTCACGCCCTGCAGGTAGAACGACACGGACGAGTAGTCGGCGGCCTGCAGCGAGGACGGCTTGCGCTTCACCTTGGCCTCGAACTTCTGGCTCCAGGCGCGTGCTTCGTCGCTCTGGTCCCAGTACCAGCTGTCGGTGAGGTACAGGCCCTTGGTGGCATCCAGGCCCAGCGAGTGGATGTCGTTGATGAAGATCAGCAGGCCGGCCATCTTCATGGTGCCGGTGATGCCGAACTCGTTGGCCGCCTTGATGGCGTTGATGGTGTCGCCGCCGGCGTTGGCCAGGCCGAGGATCTGGGCGCCCGAGGCCTGGGCCTGCAGCAGGAACGACGAGAAGTCGGATGCTGCCAGCGGTGCGCGGACCTGGCCCTTGACTTCGCCGCCCGAGGCCTTGACCACGTTGGCGGTGTCGCGCTCCAGCGCATGGCCGAAGGCGTAGTCGGCCGTGAGGAAGAACCAGCTCTTGCCGCCGTCCTTCACCACGGCCGAACCGGTGCCGCGGGCCAGCGCCACGGTGTCGTAGGCGTAGTGCACGGTGTAGGGCGTGCACTGGGCGTTGGTGAGGTCGGAGGCGCCTGCGCCGATGGCGATGAACGGGCGCTTCTTCTCTGCGGCGACGGCGGCCATCGCCAGGCTGGTGGCGGAGTTGGTGCCGCCGATGAGGACGTCCAGCTTCTGCTGGTCGAACCACTCGCGGGCGCGCGCCGAGGCGATGTCCGCCTTGTTCTGGTGGTCGGCGGTCAGCAGCTCGATCTTCTTGCCGTTGATCTCGCCGCCTGCATCGGCGATGGCCATGCGGATGGCCTCCACGCCGGCAGGGCCGTCGATGTCGGAATAGACGCCCGACATGTCGGTGATGAAACCGACGCGGATGACATCGTCGGAGATGCCTTGGGCCTGGGCGGGTAGCCCGGCGAAACCCAGGCCGGCGACGGCCAGTGCAGCAGTGATGGTGTGCAACTTCATGGGATGGCTCCTCTCTTCCCTTGTTTGTGGTGCCGGCGCGCCGGCGCGGATGAGGTTCTCTGGGGTCCGGGTCAGACGCCCAGCAGTTCGTGCAGCGTGTCCTGCTTGTGCTGGAGTTCGGCCGCATCGAAGTGTTCGACGATCTGGCCGTGCTCCATGACGTAGAAGCGGTCGGCAAGCGGCGCGGCGAAGCGGAAGTTCTGCTCGACCATGACGATGGTGTAGCCCCGGCCCTTGAGGGCGGTGATCATGCGCGCCAGCGCCTGCACGATCACGGGCGCCAGGCCTTCGGAGATCTCGTCGAGCAGCAGCAGGTTGGCGCCGGTGCGCAGGATGCGGGCCACCGCCAGCATCTGCTGCTCGCCTCCCGACAGCCGGGTGCCCGGCGAGCCGCGCCGTTCGTGGAGATTGGGAAACATCTCGTAGATCTCGGCCAGCGACATGCCGCCGCCCAGCGCGCCTACCGGCGGCGGCAGCAGCAGGTTCTCTTCGCAGGACAGGCTGGCGAAGATGCCGCGTTCCTCCGGGCAATAGCCCACGCCCAGGTGGGCGATGCGGTAGGTGGGGAGGTCGATGGCCTCGGTGCCGTGTATGCGGACCGAGCCGGTGCGGGCGCCCGTGAGCCCCAGGATGGCCCGCAGCGTGGTGGTGCGCCCGGCGCCGTTGCGGCCCAGCAGCGTGACGACTTCGCCGGGCGCCACGTGGAGGTCCACGCCGTGCAGGATGTGGGATTCGCCGTACCAGGCCTGCAGGCCCGATATTTCAAGCGCTGGCGCGGTCATGGCGATACCTCCCCGTTGGCGCTGCGCGCAGGCTCCCCGGAGGGGAGTCCGCACTGGAGGCGGCTCTGGCTGCTCATGCGTGTGCTCCTTGCAGTTCGCCTTCGGTGGTGCCCATGTAGGCCTGCATCACCGCGGGATGGCGGGACACCTCCGCGTAGGGACCTTCGGCGAGCACGGCGCCACGGGCCAGCACGGTGATGGTGTCGGCGATGGACGAGACCACGTTCATGTTGTGTTCGACCATGAGTATGGTGCGGCCGGCGCTCACGCGCTTGATCAGCTGGGTGACGCGGGCCACGTCTTCGTGGCCCATGCCCTGGGTGGGCTCGTCCAGCAGCATCAGCTCGGGTTCCATGGCCAGCGTGGTGGCGATCTCCAGGGCGCGCTTGCGTCCGTACGGCAGGTTGACGGTGACCTCGTCGGCGTAGGGAGCCAGGTCGACCTGCTCGAGCAGGTCCATGGCGGGGCGGTTCAGCGCCTGCAGCGGGCGTTCGCTCTTCCAGAAGTGGAACGACAGGCCCGTCTTGCGCTGCAGCCCGATGCGCACGTTCTCCAGCACCGTGAGGTGCGGGAACACCGCAGAGATCTGGAACGAGCGGATGATGCCGCGCCGTGCCACCTGCACCGGCCGTTCGCGCGTGATGTCGACGCCGTTGAACCAGATGCTGCCCGACGTGGGGGCCAGGAACTTGGTGAGGAGGTTGAAGCAGGTTGTCTTGCCGGCCCCGTTGGGGCCGATCAGGGCGTGGATCTGGCCGCGCCTGACGCGCAAGTCGACCCCATTGACCGCAACGAACCCGCGGAATTCCTTCGTGAGACGCTTCGTCTCGAGGATTGTCTCGTCCATGTCGCCGCACCAGCGTCGTTGTTATGTAGTTGCGGCGAGTATGCGCAGCCCCTCCCCAAAATGCCATGAGGGTTTTTCATAGGAGGCGGCGACTGCCGGCCTGCATTGTCGGCACGCCGACAATTCGCCGGCAACGAAACCGTGACCGGACGTGTCAGCCGTGCGGACACGGGAAGACAGCGGCCAGCACGGATGGCGGCCCCGCGGCGGGCTGCGGGGCTGTCAGGCCGGCGTCTTGGCCTTGTATTCGCACAGGTCTGCGATGCCGCATTGCGGGCACTTGGGCTTGCGCGCCACGCAGATGTAGCGGCCGTGGAGGATGAGCCAGTGGTGCGCGTCCTGCACATATTCGCGGGGCACGGATTTCTCCAGCTTGCGCTCGACTTCGACCACGTTCTTGCCCGGCGCGATGCCCGTGCGGTTGGCCACGCGGAAGATGTGGGTGTCCACCGCGATGGTGGGCTCGCCGAATGCCGTGTTGAGCACCACGTTGGCGGTCTTGCGGCCTACGCCGGGCAGCGCTTCCAGCGCCTCGCGGTCGCGCGGCACCTCGCCGCCATGGCGCTCCAGCAGCAGGCGGCACGTGGCGATGGCGTTCCTGGCCTTGGTGCGGTAGAGGCCGATGGTCTTGATGTAGTCGGCCAGGCCTTCCTCGCCCAGGGCCAGCAGGGCTTCCGGCGTCCCATATTGCGGAAAGAACCTGCGCGTGGCCAGGTTCACCGATTTGTCGGTGGCCTGGGCCGACAGCAGCACGGCGATCAGCAGCTGGAAGGGCGTTTCGTATTCGAGCTCGGTGGTCGGGGCCGGGTTGGCGGCCTGCAGGCGGGCGAAGATCTCGCGGCGTTTGGCGGCGTTCATGGGCGTTGGGCGCGGCGCGCGCGGGCCCGGGCCAGCGCGGCCTCGATGGCGCTGCGCTTGCGGTCCGCGTCGTCGGTGTCGGAAGGCGGGACCGGCGCGGCAGGGGCCTGCGCGCCGGCATCGTCGGGTTCGGCCATCAGGCGGGCCTGCTGCCGCGGTTCGCGCGCCAGGCGCGCCTGGCGTGCCTGATGCCGTGACCGGGCGGCGCGGGCATCGTCGGCCGTCCAGGAGCGGCCGGCCGCCACCATCGTGATGCAGTCGACGGGGCAGGGGGGCACGCACAGGTCGCAGCCCGTGCACAGGTCGGGCAGCACGGTATGCATGCGCTTGTTGGCGCCGACGATGGCGTCGACCGGACAGGCGCGGATGCACAGGGTGCAGCCGATGCAGTGCGCCTCGTCGATCACGGCCACCGTGAGCGGACCGGGTTCGCCGCGCTCGCGGTCGAGCGGCAGGACGGGCGTGCCGAGCAGCTGCGCCAGCTGGGTCACGCCCGCCTCGCCGCCGGGCGGGCAGCGGTTGATGCGTGCCTCGCCTGCGGCGATGGCCTGGGCATAGGGCCGGCAGCCGTCGTAGCCGCACTTGGTGCACTGCGTCTGCGGCAGCAGCGCGTCGATGCGGTCGACGAGGGAGGGACAGGACGGCATGAGCAAAGCGGGATGGCGGCGCCTGGGTGCGCCGCGCCTTGTGGCGTGTGGGCCGGGCCTGCGGTGCTAGGCCTGGCGGATGAACTCGGCGATTTTAGGGCAGATCGTCTGGCGCCAGCGCCGGCCGGAGAAAATGCCGTAGTGCCCGCAGCCCTGCGCGGTGTAGTGCTGCTTGCGCGAGGGCGGCAGCCCGGAGCACAGATCAATCGCGGCGCGGGTCTGGCCCTGCCCCGAGATGTCGTCGAGCTCGCCTTCGATGGTCAGCAGCGCGGTCCGGCGTATGGCGGCCGGGCGCACCGGCACGCCGCCGATTTCCCAGGTGCCGTTGGGCAGGCGGAATTCCTGGAACACGATGCGGATGGTGTCGAGGTAGAACTCGGCCGGCATGTCGAGCACCGCGTTGTATTCATCGTAGAAGCGGCGGTGCGCCTCGGCGTCGTCCTGGTCGCCGCGCAGCAGGTCCAGGTAGAACTCGTAGTGCGACTTCAGGTGCCGGTCGGGGTTCATGGCGATGAAGCCGGCATGCTGCAGGAAACCGGGGTACACCCGCCGGCCGGCGCCGCGGTGCGGGGCGGGAACGGTATGGATCAGCTGGCTCTCGAACCACGCGTAGGGCTTGGTGGTGGCCAGGCCGTTCACCTGCGTGGGAGACTGGCGCGGGTCGATGGGGCCGCCCATCATCACCATGCTGCGCGGTTGCGCCGGGTCGTCGGCGTCGGCCATCAGGGCGATCGCGGCCAGCACCGGTACGGTGGGCTGGCATACGGAGATCACGTGCAGGTCCGGGCCCAGGTGGCGGATGAAATCCTGCACGTACCGCACGTAGTCGTCGAGGTGGAAAGGGCCTGCACTCACCGGCACCATCCGCGCGTCGACCCAGTCGGTGACGTAGACGTCGTGGGCCGGCAGCAGGGCTCGCACCGTATCGCGCAGCAGGGTGGCATGGTGGCCGGACAGCGGCGCCACGACCAGCACCCGCGGATCGCGGCGCGCCGGCGAGGCGGCCGGCAACTCCCGCCGGAAGTGCAGCAGCCGGCAGAAAGGCCGGGCCAGTTCGCATTCTTCCCTGACCGGCACTGCCTTGCCGCCGATCTCGGTGCTGTCGAGCTGCCATGCCGGCTTCTGATAGTCCTTGCCCAGCCGGTGCGCCAGGGCCAGCCCGGCCGCCATCTGCCGCGACATCGGCGTATACGCCAGCGGACTGCAGGGATGGGAAAACCACTCGGATCCGGCTTCGGTGAACGCGGCCAGCGGGCGCAGGATCGACCGCTGCCATTCATGCAGGTGATACAGCATCTGGGGTTCTCTTTGCGGCGCAGCGCTTATGGTGTGGGGTGCTAAGAATATTGCGGATTTGTCTAGGGCGCGCCGGCGAGTGGGGCGATTCCGTTGTGAAAAACCAACTGAGAGCCGCTGCGTCCCTGCACCGGCCTGGCCTGCTACCAGTAGTTCTCGACCGCGAGGTTGCCGGGTATGCCCCGCCTTCCGGGGGCGAAGCCGCGCTCGCCCAGTAGCTTGCGGGCCTCCGACAGCATCTCGGGGTTGCCGCAGAGCATGACGCGCGCGCGCTCGGGATCGAGCGGCAGGCCGGCCAGGCGCTCCAGGCCGCCATCGGCGATGAGCGCCGTGATGCGGGCCTGGGGCATGCCCGGCAGCGCTTCGCGGGTGGCGATGGGCAGGTAGGTCAGCTTGCGCGGATCCTGCTCGAAATAGGGCGCCAGCTCGGGCCGGCGCTGCCAGCCGAGTATCTCGTCGCGGTAGGCCAGCTCGGCCGCGGTACGTACGCCGTGCACCAGGACGATGCGGTCGAACGTGCGCCACGCGGCCGGATCGCGCAGGATGGAAAGGTAGGCAGACAGGCCGGTGCCGGTGGCCAGCAGCCAGAGGTCGCCATCGGCAGGGAAGCGGTCCAGGGTGAGAAAGCCGAATGGCGTCTTCTGCACGTACAGGGCGTCGCCCGGGGCCAGCTGCGCCATGCGCGGGCTGAACAGGCCCTCGGGGACCACGATGGAATAGAACTCCAGCTCCGGTTCCTGCGGCGCCGACACCATGGAATAGGCGCGCCACAGCGTGGGTGGCGCATCGGGCGCGTCGGCCTGCGGCAGCCCCACCCGGGCGAACTGCCCCGGCTGGAACACGAAGGCCGGATCGCGCGTGACGCGCACCGAGAACAGCTTCCCCGGGACCCAGGTCCTGACGTCGGTTATGGTCTCGCGCGTGTATTTGGACGTATCGGTCATCGGCAGGGCGCCGCCGGGCCCGTGCGGCCGGGGCCGGCCGGAAGGATCATTTCTCGAGGTGCTGGAGCTTGTCGGCCACGCCGTTCCACTCGTCGGCGTCGGGCAGCGGCTTCTTGGCGCGGCTTATGCTGGGGAATTCGGCGGAGAGCTCGGCGTTGAGGGCGATGAACTGCAGCTGGTCCTGGGGCACGTCTTCCTCGGCGTAGATGGCGTTGGCCGGGCATTCCGGGATGCAGACCGCGCAGTCGATGCACTCGTCGGGATCGATGACCAGGAAATTCGGGCCCTCACGGAAACAATCCACGGGGCAGACGTCCACGCAATCGGTGTACTTGCATTTGATACAGTTTTCGGTGACGACGTGGGTCATACGGAACTCCGGGTACGGATATGCGGGCCTGGGTTGGGCTACAGGCTTGGGCTACAGGCCAATTGCATGATTTTACCCAATGCGGCCCGCCGGGACGAGGATAACCCCGGGCGCTGCGGGGTGGCGGCGGCGGGCTCCGGTCCTCCGCGGCTGCGGCCTGTGCTATGGTTTGCCGAAACGAACCGCGCGATCATGATCATCACTTCGCTGCTCGACACCGACCTGTACAAGTTCACCATGATGCAGGTGGTGCTGCATCACTTCCCGGCTGCCCAGGTCGAATACCGCTACAAGTGCCGTACGCCGGGCGTGAACCTGCGCCCCTACCTCGACGAGATACGCGAGGAAGTGCGCGCGCTGTGCCAGTTGCGCTTCACCGACGAAGAACTCGATTACCTGCGCGGACTGCGCTTCATCAAGAGCGACTTCGTCGACTTCCTCGGCCTGTTCCACCTGCCCGAGCGCTGCATCGACATCGGCGAGGGCGAGCAGCCCGGCGAGATCTCGATCACGGTCAAGGGGCCGTGGCTGCACACCATCCTCTTCGAGATCCCGGTGCTGGCCATCGTCAACGAGGTCTATTTCCGCAATACCCGCAAGAACCCCGACTGGGAAGAGGGCCGCAAGCGCCTGCAGTCGAAGATGCACCTGGTGCTCGACGACCCGGCGCTGGCGGATTTCCGGGTGGCCGAATACGGCACGCGCCGCCGGTTTTCCAAGGTCTGGCACGACGAGGTCGTCGCCACCATGAAGGCCCAGATGGGCGTGCATTTCGCCGGCACCAGCAACGTGCTGCTGGCGATGCGCCACGGCGTGCTGCCGCTGGGCACCATGGCGCACGAATACCTGCAGGCCTGCCAGGCCCTGGGGCCGCGCCTGCGCGATTCGCAGGTGTACGCGCTCGAGGTGTGGGCCAAGGAATACCGCGGCGATCTCGGCATCGCATTGTCCGACGTCTACGGCATGGATGCCTTCCTGCGCGACTTCGACATGTACTTCTGCAAGCTGTTCGACGGGGCGCGCCACGATTCGGGCGACCCCTTCGTCTGGGGCGAGCGCATGCTGGAGCACTATCGCAAGAACCGCACCGACCCGCGCGCCAAGACGCTGGTGTTCTCCGATTCGCTGACTTTCCCGAAGGCCATCGAGCTGGCGCGCCGCTTCGCCGGCCGCTGCAAGGTCTCGTTCGGCATCGGCACCAATCTCACCAATGACCTCGGCCACGAGCCGCTGCAGATCGTCATGAAGATGGTCCGCTGCAACGGGCAGCCCGTGGCCAAGGTGTCCGATTCGCCCGAAAAGACCATGTGCGACGATCCGGCCTACCTGGCCTATCTGCGCCAGGTCTTCGAGCTGCCGCCCGCCTGAGGCGGCACCCTGTCATCCCACCAACCCATCCTTAGTAGGGGAACTTCATGAGCAGCATCAAGCGCTTCAACGTGGAAAAGCGCCTGTCCGACATGGCGGTGTACAACGGCGTGGCCTACCTGGCCGGCCAGGTGCCCGATGACCCCACGCTCGACATCACGGGCCAGACCGCGCAGGTGCTGGCCACCATCGACCGCCTGCTGGCCGAGGCCGGCACCGACAAGTCGAAGATCCTCATGGCCCAGATCTTCGTGGCCAACATGAAGGAGTTCGATGGCATGAACAAGGCCTGGGACGCATGGGTGGCCGACGGCAACGCCCCGCCGCGCGCCACGGTGGAGGCACGCCTTGCCAATCCCGACTACAAGGTCGAGATCGTCGTCACCGCTGCGCTGAGCTGAGCGCCGGCGCCCGCATTGCGCGGCCAGAGCCCGCGACGACCCGTGTGGTCGCGCGGGTTTTTTTGCTTCCGGGCTGGCGTGCCGTGCAGGCACGCCCCTAGACCGACCGGGTGAGGCCTCCATCGACCCGGATGTTCTGCCCGGTGATGTAGGCGGCTCCCTCCGAGGCCAGGAAGGCGATGGTGGCGGCGATCTCCTCGCTGGTTCCGTAGCGCTTCAGCGGCACGCTCTCGCGGCGTTCTTCCCGGGCGGGCAGGCTGTCGATCCAGCCGGGCAGGACGTTGTTCATGCGGATGTTGTCGCGGGCGTAGGTGTCGGCGAACAGCTTGGTGAACGACGCGAGGCCGGCCCGGAATACCGCCGAGGTGGGGAACATGTCGCTGGGCTCGAACGCCCAGGCGGACGAGATGTTGATGATCGTGCCCGCCTGTTGCCGCTGCATGGCGGGAACCACCAGGCGGGTGGGCCTGACGACGTTCAGCAGGTAGGTGTCCAGGCCGCGGTGCCAGTCGTCGTCGGAGATTTCGAGGATGGGCGCGCGTGGGCCGTGGCCGGCGCTGTTCACGAGCACGTCGATGCGGCCCCAGCGGGCGAGGACGAGGTCGACGAGCCGGCCGAGATCCTCGTTGGACTGGTTCGATCCGGTAACGCCGATCCCGCCCAGCTGCGCGGCCAATGCCTCGCCCTTGCCAGAAGAGGAGAGGATGGCGAGCCGGAATCCGTCTGCGGCGAGCCGCCGGGCGGCGGCAGCGCCCATGCCGCTGCCGCCTGCGATGACGATGGCCACTTTTTCTGTAGTCATGCTGGAAACCCCTGTCGTCGAAAAACAAGCAGTAAGGAAAATGCCATGGTGGAGGCCCGTCCGCGATGCCTAGACGCCGGCCAGCAGCGTGGCCGCCAGCAGGCCGCCCAGCTCCTCGCAGCGCGCCAGCGCTTCGGCCGCCACGCGCTTGGGAGCCAGGATCTGCTCGGGCGTCTGCGCGCCGCTGCGCACGATGAGCGGCGGCGCGGCAGGCCGCAGGCGCCAGCCGGTGCAGATGCGCTCGACCTGGCGGGCCGCGCCCGCGCCATCGGTGCCCGCGCTGACGGCCGTCGCATAGGGGCGGCCGGCGATGCGTTCCAGCGCGGGGTAATAGGTGCGGTCGAAGAACGCCTTCATTTCGCCGCTGAGGCTGCCCAGGTTCTCGGGCGCGCAGAACAGGTAGCCATCGGCGGCCAGCACGTCGGCGGCGCCGGCCCGCAGGGCCGGCCGCGATACCAGCGTCAGCCCGGCGTCGGCCTCCAGCTCGCGCGCCGCCAGGCGGGCGCCGCGCGCCAGCGCCCGGGCCATGGCCCGGGCGGCGCCGGTGCGGCTGTGCCAGACGATCAGGAGCTGTTTCATCCCAGTCGCGCCAGCGTGTCCTGGCGATAGTAGGTCCGCAACAGCGCATACCACTGCGGCAGGGCCTGCGCCAGCGGCGTCGGGTCGACGAAGAACTGCTCGGAACTGACGGCGAAGAACTCGGCCTCGTCGGTGGCGGCGTAGGGATCCAGCGGCAGCTGGGCATACCATGGGTCCGCTTCCGGGCTTTCCGGATCGACATCGGGCGGGATGGCGTCCTCCACGGCCTGCAGTGCGGCGGTATAGCGATCCAGGCTGTCTGCCAGCACCTGGCGCCAGCGGTGGGGCTGCAGCTCCGGATGCGCCGACAGGGGCGGCATGCCGTCTGCCACGCCCGCCTGGAGATCCAGTTTGTGGGCGAATTCATGGATCACCACGTTGAAGGCGCCGCCTTCGGAGGGCTCCTCGGCCCAGGACAGGATCACCGGTCCGCCGTCCCACGCCTCGCCGGCGGCTTCCTCGACGTATTCGTGCACCACCCCGATCTCGTCCATGCGGGTGCGCCGCGCGGCAAAGCCCTCGGGGTAGACGATGATCTCGTCCCAGCCCTCGTACAGCTTCGGATCCAGGTGGAGGATGGGCAGTGCGGCCTGCGCCGCGATCGACAGGCGCATGAAGTCGTCCAGCGCCAGGCCCCGGGCGCCATTGAGGTTCTTGCTGGCCAGCAGCCATGCGCAGCGCGCCAGGAGGGCGGTGCGCTCGGCTTCGGCAAGCGGAGCCAGGAACGGATGGGCGGACAGGACGCGCCGCCACAGATCGGGCGATATGCGGGACTGCATCTCGGCCACTTCGGCGGCGCTGGCCCCCTGGCCCCGTAGCCATCTCAACATGGTGCGCAAGCTTCCTCGATGAGGGTGAACGTTGGTGTAGAGTGTAGGGCCTGTCGACAGCCGCAGGTCCTGCATCCGGCAAGCCGGGATCGGGCCGGCCACGCCAGGGAGCCGCCCTGGATGTCGGCGGGCCACAGGGATAATATTCTTCGAACACCGGCTGGTCGCACGATGTCTGCCCCCCACGATCCTGCAATGTCCTCGCCGTTCGGTCCAGCCTGGCGGCAGGCCGCAACCGCAGGCCTCGACGAGGCGGCGGCGCAGCGCATCGCGCAGGCTGCCGCATGGGCCGAGCCCCGTTTCGAGGGGCAGCTCGCGCTCACCGGGGAACCCCTGGCCAGCCATGCCGCCGGCGTGGTCCGCCTGCTGGCCGACCTGCACTCCGACCTGCCCACCCGGGTGGCCGCGCTGCTGGCCTCGCTGCCGCACGACCCGCATGCCCTCCCTCCGCCGCTGCGCAACGATCCCGTCGCCCAGGAGTTCGGCGCCGAGGTCGCGCGGCTGGTGCAGGGCGCCCGTGCGCTGCTGCGCCTGGGGGTGGTGGCCCGCGAAGCCAGCGACAGCGCCGCCGACACCGGCTCGCAGAAGGAAATGCAGCGCAAGATGCTGCTCGCCATGGCCGCCGACCTGCGCATCGTGCTGATGCGCCTGGCTTCACGCCTGCAGACCCTGCGCTGGCATGCGGAAAGCAAGCAGCCCTGCCTGCCGGGCTTCGCCCAGGAAACCCTGGACCTGTACACGCCCCTGGCCAACCGGCTGGGCATCTGGCAGATCAAGTGGGAAATGGAAGACCTGGCCTTCCGCTTCCTCGAACCTGACCGCTACAAGCAGATCGCGCGCCTGCTGGAGGAGAAGCGCGTCGAGCGCGAGGCCTTCATCGAGCGCGCCATCGAACGCCTGCAGTCGGCGCTCGCGGCGGCGGGCATCCGCGCCGAGGTCAGCGGCCGGCCCAAGCACATCTACAGCATCTGGAACAAGATGCGCCTCAAGGGCCTGGATTTCTCGCAGCTCTACGACGTGCGGGCGCTGCGGGTCATCGTCGAGGACGTGCGCGCCTGCTACAACGCCCTGGGACTGGTGCACCAGATGTGGACGCCCGTGGCGGACGAGTTCGACGACTACATCTCGCGGCCCAAGCCCAATGGCTATCGCTCCCTGCACACGGTGGTGGCCGACGACGACGGCCGGCCTTTCGAAGTGCAGATACGCACGCGCGAAATGCACCAGTTCGCCGAGTACGGCATGGCGGCCCACTGGCGCTACAAGGAGTCGGGAGCCAGGGGCGGCCAGGTTGCGGCCGCCAGCGACTACGATCGCCAGCTCGCCTGGATGCGCCAGCTGCTGGCCTGGAACACCGACCTCCAGGCAGGCGCCGCGCCGGTCGCGCAGGCGCCGGACGACCAGCGCATCTACGTGCTCACGCCGCAGGCGCGGGTGATCGAACTGCCGGTCGGCGCCACGCCGGTCGATTTCGCCTATCACCTGCACACCGACCTCGGGCACCGTTGCCGGGGCGCTCGCGTCGACGGCCAGATGGTGCCGCTGAATACGCGGCTGTCCACCGGCCAGACGGTGGAGATCATCGCCGCCAAGGCGGGCGGCCCCTCGCGCGACTGGCTGAATCCGCAGCTGGGCTACCTGGCCAGTCCGAGGGCCCGTTCCAAGGTGCGCATGTGGTTCAACGCCATCGAGCTGCAGCAGCGCATCACGCAGGGGCAGGCACTGGTCGAGAAAGAGCTGCAGCGGCTCGGCAAGACGGCCGTCAACCTCGAGCAGCTGGCCCAGAGCCTGGGCTTCGCGCGCGCCGACGACCTCTACGTGGCCGCGGCCAAGGAAGAGTTCAGCCTGCGGCACATCGACGCCGTGTTCCAGCAGCCGGCGCCCGCGGCGGAGGCCGAGCCCAAGGTGCTGCGCCATGCGCGCGCCGACAGTGCCGAGGCCACCGGCAAGAGCGGGGTGCTGGTGGTGGGAGTGGGGTCGCTGCTCACGCAGCTGGCGCGCTGCTGCCGTCCTGCGCCGCCCGATGCCATCGGCGGCTTCGTCACCCGGGGGCGCGGCGTTTCCATCCACCGCACCGACTGCCCCAGCTTCGGGGCGCTGGCCGCGCGCGAACCCGAGCGCGTCATCGAGGTGGCCTGGGGCCATACCGCCGAGACCTACTATCCGGTGGACGTCAGCGTGCGCGCGCACGACCGTCCGGGTCTGCTGCGCGACCTGTCCGAGGTCTTTGCACGGCTGCGGCTCAACGTGGTGGGCGTCAACACGCAGAGCCGGCAATCGCTCGCCCACATGGTGTTCACCGTGGAGGTCCGCGGCGGCGAGTCGCTGCACAAGGCCCTGGACGCTCTTTCCGACGTGCCGGGCGTCACCGAGGCCAGGCGCCGCTGACGGCGCGGCCTTGGCCCGGGCGGCGCGCCGGCAGCGAACCCATGGCCACGGCCCCCCGGGCTGACCCCGAGGCGCGCGGCCGCGCCGGGCGATACACTTCTGTCTTTGGTCCGAGATCATGCCCATGAACGCCCGCACCTGGCTGGAAACGCTGGTTGGCTTCGACACCACCAGCCGCAATTCGAACCTGGCCCTGATCGAAACCGTCCGCGACTGGCTCAAGGGCCAGGGCATCGAGGCGTGGCTGGTGCACAATCCCGAGCGCACCAAGGCCAACCTCTTCGCCACGCTGCCCGCCCACGATGGCGGCGAGCAGGGCGGCATCGTGCTGTCCGGCCATACCGACGTGGTGCCGGTCGACGGCCAGACCTGGACCACCGACCCGTTCAGGCTGGTGGAAAAGGACGGCCTGCTGTATGGCCGGGGCAGCGCCGACATGAAGGGCTTCATCGCGGCTTCGCTGGCCATGGTTCCGGAATTCCTGGCCATGCCGCGCAGGAAACCCCTGCACCTGGCCTATTCGTACGACGAGGAAATCGGTTGCGTGGGCGCGCCGTACATGCTGGCCGACCTGCGTGACCGCGGCATCCTGCCCGAGGGGTGCGTGGTGGGCGAGCCCACCGGCATGCAGGTCGTGGTGGCCCACAAGGGCATCAACCTGTTCCGTTGCCGCGTGCACGGCAAGGCGGCCCACTCGTCGCTCACGCCGCGCGGGTGCAACGCCATCGAGTACGCCGCCCGCCTGATCTGCCGCATCCGCGACCTGGCCGACACGCTCAAGGCCAAGGGCCCGTACGACGAGCACTTCGACGTGCCGTTCTCCACCGTCACCACCAACCAGATCCAGGGCGGCATCGCCGTCAATACCATCCCGGCGCTTTGCGAATTCGCGTACGAATTCCGCAACCTGCCGGGCGTGGCCGCCTCCGACATCCAGGACGACATCGAGCGCTACGTGCAGCAGGAGCTCCTGCCGCGCATGCAGGCCGAATACGCCGATGCGCGCATCGAGATCGAGACCGGCGCGGCCGCGCCCGCCCTGGAGGCTTCCGAGCAGGCCGCCATCACGGCGCTGGTGCGGGCCCTCACCCAGGACCGCGGGGTGCGCAAGGTGGCCTACGGCACCGAGGCCGGGCTGTTCCAGGGCATGGGCATCCCCACGGTGGTGTGCGGCCCGGGCCACATCGAGCAGGCCCACAAGCCCGACGAATACGTGGCGCTGGAGCAGCTCGACAGCTGCGAGCGCTTCCTGCGGCGGCTGGGCGAGTCGCTGTAGTCCGGTCGCGGCTGGGGCGCACGGCGGCGCTCGGGTAAAATGGCCGGCTGCACAACCGGTGCGGCGCCAGGGCCCGACAGCTGCCTCCACCCTGCAGGCCGTCGCCGCCGCACCCCGGAGAAACTGGTGAAACCTTACGACCTCCCCGACGCCCAGGGCCATTTCGGCCCGTATGGCGGCGTGTTCGTGGCGGAAACGCTGATGCACGCGCTCGACGAGCTGCGCACGGCCTACGACCGCTGCCGCGTCGATCCCGCTTTCATCGCGGCCTATCACGACGAGCTCAAGCATTTCGTGGGCCGGCCCAGCCCGGTCTACCATGCCCGCCGCTGGTCCGAGGAGCTGGGCGGTGCGCAGATCTGGTTCAAGCGCGAAGACCTCAATCACACCGGTGCGCACAAGATCAACAACTGCATCGGCCAGGCGCTGCTGGCCAGACACATGGGCAAGCCGCGCGTGATCGCCGAAACCGGCGCCGGCCAGCATGGCGTGGCCAGCGCCACCGTGGCGGCGCGCTACGGCATGGAGTGCGTGGTCTACATGGGCAGCGAAGACGTGCGCCGCCAGGCCTCCAATGTCTACCGCATGAAGCTGCTGGGCGCCACCGTGGTGCCGGTGGATTCCGGGTCGCGCACCCTGAAGGACGCCCTCAACGAAGCCATGCGCGACTGGGTCGCCAATATCGAGAACACCTTCTACATCATCGGCACCGTGGCCGGCCCCGATCCCTATCCCCGCATGGTGCGCGACTTCCAGACCGTGATCGGCAAGGAGTGCATCGAGCAGATGGCCGAATCCGCGGGGCGCCAGCCCGACTACGTGGTCGCGGCCGTGGGCGGCGGCTCCAACGCCATGGGCATCTTCCATCCCTACGTGCCCTACGAATCGGTCCAGCTGATCGGCGTCGAGGCCGCGGGCGAGGGCATGGATTCCGGCCGCCACGCCGCCTCGCTGGCCGCGGGCAGCGTGGGCGTGCTGCACGGCAACCGCACCTACGTGATGCAGGACGCCGACGGCCAGGTCCAGGAAACCCACTCGGTCTCGGCCGGGCTCGACTATCCCGGCGTGGGGCCCGAACATGCTTGGCTCAAGGACAGCGGCCGTGCCCGGTATGTGGGCATCACCGACGACGAGGCGCTGGCGGCGTTCCACGATTGCTGCCGCATCGAGGGCATCATGCCGGCGCTCGAATCGGCCCACGCCATCGCGCAGGCCGTGAAGATGGCCCCCGACCTGCCCAGGGACCAGATCATCCTGGTGAGCCTGTCGGGCCGCGGCGACAAGGACATGCACACCGTGGCCGAGCGCTCGGGCATCACGTTCTAGACTCCATGACGACTTCCTCCAATCGTATCGACGCCGCCTTTGCGCGGGCGCGCGAGGCCGGCCGCGGCGCGGCCCTGATCCCCTATATCGCGGCAGGCGACCCTTCCCCGCAGGCCACGGTGCCGCTGATGCATGCGCTGGTGCAGGCCGGCGCCGACATCATTGAACTGGGCGTGCCGTTCTCCGACCCCATGGCCGACGGCCCGGTCATCCAGCGTGCCGCCGAGCGCGCCATTGCGCAAGGCGTGGGCCTGGGGCGGGTGCTGGACCTGGTCGCCGAATTCCGGCGCGGCGATGCCGCCACGCCCGTGGTGCTCATGGGCTATGCCAACCCGATCGAGCGCATGGGGCAGCAGGCCTTCGCCGATCGTGCCCGCGGGGCCGGGGTCGACGGCGTGCTGGTCGTCGACTATCCGCCCGAGGAGATCACCGGATTCGCCGCCATGCTCGAGGCGGGCGGCATTGCGCCGATCTTCCTGCTCGCGCCCACCTCCACCGATGCGCGCATCCGCGCGGTGGCCCAGGTGGCGCGCGGCTACGTGTACTACGTGTCCATCAAGGGCGTCACCGGCTCGAGCACCCTGGATACCGACGACGTGGCGGCCCGGCTTGCCGTCATCCGCCGCCACGTGCAGATCCCGGTCGGCGTGGGTTTCGGCATCCGCGACGCCGACAGCGCCGTGCGCATCGCCCGGCATGCCGACGCCGTGGTGATCGGCAGCAAACTCATCGAAACCATCGAGCGCGCGGTAGCCGACGCGCCGGCCGAAGCCCGCACCCAAGCCGCCGTGGCCGCTGCGGGAACATGGCTGGGAAGCATCCGCGCCGCGCTCGACGGCAATTCCGAGAAATCCATCGCGCCCGCCGCCTGAGCGGCGCCGCGCCCTGTACTAGGGACGACAAAAACATGAGCTGGATCGAAAAACTCCTTCCGCCCCGCATCAACAAGACCAGCGAAAGCGGTCCCCGCCGCGTGCCCGAGGGGCTGTGGGTGAAGTGCCCGTCGTGCGAGTCGGTGCTCTACAGCGAAGACCTGGCCGCCAATCTGCACGTGTGCCCCAAGTGCGACCACCACATGCGCATCGGCGCCCGGGCGCGCATCGATTCGCTGCTCGATCTCGAGGGCCGCGTCGAGATCGGCCAGACCACGCGCTCGGTCGACACCCTGAAGTTCAAGGACACCCGCAAGTATCCCGAGCGCATCCAGGAAGCCATCAAGCAGACCGGCGAAACCGATGCGCTGATCGTGATGAGCGGCTCCATCCGCAGCGTCCCCGCGGTGCTGGCCTGCTTCGAGTTCGAGTTCATGGGCGGCTCCATGGGTTCGGTGGTGGGCGAGCGCTTCGCGCGCGGCGTGCAGGCCGCCCTCGACAACCGCACCCCCTTCGTGTGCGTCGCCGCTTCCGGCGGGGCGCGCATGCAGGAAAGCCTGCTGTCGCTCATGCAGATGGCCAAGACCACCGCCATGCTGACGCGGCTGGCGCAGGCCAAGCTGCCGTTCATCAGCGTGCTCACCGACCCCACCATGGGCGGGGTGTCGGCCAGCTTCGCCTTCATGGGCGACGTGGTCATTGCCGAGCCCAAGGCCCTGATCGGCTTTGCCGGGCCGCGGGTCATCGAGCAGACCGTCCGCGAGAAACTGCCGGAGGGCTTCCAGCGGGCCGAGTTCCTGCTGCAGAAGGGCGCCATCGACATGGTGGTCGACCGCCGCCACCTGCGCGAGGAGATCGCCCGCCTGCTGGCGCTGCTCACCAATCAGCCGGCCGACGTGGTCGTGGCTGCCTGAGGCGGGCGCGGCGCGGCTGCGCGATCTTTCCACCGGTGCAAAGATCGCGCGCGATTGCTTCGCCGCATGTCTGATTTACCTGGAATTGTTGCTGATTTCCTACAATCCGCACGCGGGCGCGTGTGCGTTTTCTGCTATTTTGATCGCGTTCTTATCAGAATTTCCGGTTTGGAGTTTCCATGTATAGCCTCAATAAGAAGCGCTTGCTCGTCACGGTAGCCGGCCTGGCCCTCGCCGGTGCTGCCGCCACTGCCCAGGCACAGACCCAGGGCGGCATCGGCCTGAACTACGGCAAGGGCGATCATTACCAGCGCGTGGAGCTGCATTACGAGACCCCGGCACTCTGGAGCTACCAGTTCGGGGGCAACTGGGGCCGCGTGGATCTCACCGCCGAACTCGGCGGCGCCTATTGGTGGGCCGATGGCTCGCGCTGGCGCAGCAACGCCTGGCAGCTCAATGCCATCCCCATGTTCCGCTGGTGGACCGGCGAGCGCTTCTATATCGAGGCAGGCATCGGCGCCACGCTGTTCAACCACACCACCTTCGCCGACAAGCAGATCAGCACGGCCTACCAGTTCGGCGACCACGTCGGCCTGGGCTTCCTGCTCGACAGGAACAACCGCGTCGGCCTGCGCTACTCGCATTTCTCCAACGCCAGCATCAAGAAGCCGAATCCCGGCCTGGACGTCGTCCAGCTCACCTACACCTACCAGTTCTGACGCAGCGGCCGGGCATCCGGCCTCATCCGCCTGCGCCCACCGCCTTGTACACGGTCACCAGCGCGGTCTGCAGGCGGGCATCGCTCTGCACCAGTTCTTCCTGCGCCTGCCGCCAGGCCTGCTCGGCCCGCAGCGGCGCGATTGCGTCCGTCAGGCCGTTGCGAGCCCGCGCCTGCGCCAGTTCCCATTGTTGCCGGGCAGCGGCGTATCGGCTGCGCAGCGCCTGGTTGCGCAGCCGTTCGGCGGCATAGCCGTTCAAGGCATCGTCCACTTCCTGCCACGCGGCCAGCACGCTGCGCTGCCATTCGGCGGCGGCCTGCTGCTGCTGCAACTCGCGCAGCGCCACGGTGGCGCGGCGGCGGCCGCGGTCGAAGAGCGGCAGGCTCAGCACCGGGCCGAGCTGCCAGTTGCGCGATCCCCATTCGCCGAATTCGCCCGACGCGATGGATTGGAAGCCGGCGCCGGCGCCCAGCGCGATGCGTGGATAGAGGTCGGCGATCGCGACGCCGATCTCGGCGGTGGCCCCATGCAGGCGCGCCTCGGCGGCCCGGACGTCGGGCCGGCGGCGCACGCGGTCGGCCGGCAGACCCAGCGAGAGGTCGGGCAGCATGGTGGCGGCAGTGTCGTCGAGCGCCACGTCCGGCGGTGCCAGCAGCAGGTTCAACTGCCCGGGGGCGTCGCCGGTGAGCAGCCCGATCTGGTTCATGAGCGCGGCGCGGCGGGCCTGAAGCGCCGCCTGCCGGGCCTGGAGACCGGACTGCCGGCCCTGCTGGGCGAGCGGTGGATCCTGGTTCGACAGCCCATGCGCGGCGCGGGCCTGCAGCAGGCTTGCAATGTCGTCGGCCAGGGCGGTTTCCCGCGCCAGCAGCGCCTCCTGGCGCTGCACCTGGCGCAGCTCGAAATAGGCCCGGGCCAGTTCGCTGGACAGCGTGAGGCGGGCATCGTCCAGGCTGGCGCCGGCGGCCTCGATGCTCGCGTCGGCCGCTTCCACCGAGCGCCGTACCCGGCCCCACAGGTCCAGTTCCCAGCTGACGTCGAAGCCGGCCTGGTACAGGTCGAACGGGTCGCTCAGCAGTTCCACCAGCGCAGGGGCCTGGGCGCCGCCGATGGCGTTGACCAGCCGTGTCTCGGCGGCGTTCTCGCTTTGGCGCTGGCGCGTGGCCTGGGCGTTGAGGTCGGCCTGCGGCAGGACCTGCGAAGCGGCGATGCGGCGTTGCGCCCGGCTCTGGGCAAAGCGCAGCGCGGCGGTGCGCAGGTCGGGGCTGGCCTGCAGCGCCCGTTGCTGCAGGGCGTCGAGCGTGGGATCGCGGAACACCGTCCACCACTGCGCAGGCAGCGTGTCGGTGCGCGGTTCCAGCGAACCGGCGAGCTCGGGCGCGCTGCCCGGGCGCGATTGCCAGTCGGCGGGCGCATCGGCCTGCGGCGGTTCGAAGTCGGGGCCGACGCTGGCGCAGCCCGCCAGTCCGGCAAGCAGGGCGATGAGGAGGCGGGCGCGCGAGGGTAGGGGCTGCAGGCGCATGGGATATCCCGGTCAGGCGAGTCGGTTGCGGAACAGCCACGATGCCAGCGGCAAGGTGATGGCTGCGATGCAGATGAATGGTATGAAGTCGTGCCACACCTGGGCCAGCGTGGCGCCTTCCAGGTAGACGCGGCGCACCAGGTCGATGGCAAAGCGCAGCGGGTTGGCGTAGGTTGCGATCTGGAACCCTTCGGGCATGTTCCGGACCGGCGTGGCCAGGCCGGAAAGCAGCACCAGGGGAATCAGCAGCACGAAGGTGTAGAGCATGGCCTGGTGCATGTTGTCGGACAGCGCCGAGATCGACAGGCCGGTTCCCACCACCGCCAGGGTGAAGAGCAGCAGGCCCAGGGTGAGCGCGTACACGTTGCCGGCCATGGGCACGCCGAACCAGTAGCGCGCGATCAGCACCACGATCAGCGACTGGCCCAGGCCGATGGCGATGGCGGGCAGCGCCTTGCCGATCATGATCTGCCCGGGCGTGGCCGGCGTCACCAGCAGCTGGTCGAAGGTGCCCTGTTCGCGTTCGCGCGCCACCGACAGGGCGGCGAGCATCATCACCTGGATCATGCTGAGCGAGGCGATCAGGCCCGGCATGATGTTCCAGCGCGTCTCCAGGTTGGGGTTGTACCAGGCGCGGCTCTGCACCGTGACGGGCGGCGGGCCCGCGCCGGGCAGGCCGGCGTTGAAGCTGGCCACCACCGACTGGATCTGGGCGGCGGCATTGCTGGCGGTGGTGGAGTTGCGCCCGTCCAGTATCACCTGCAGCGCGGCAGGCTCGCCGGCCGCCAGGCGGCGCTCGAAATCGGCGGCGAAATGCAGCACCACCAGGGCCGAGCCGGAGTCGACCACGTCGGCGATCTGCGAGGGCGCCTGCAGGGTGGCCACGCGCTGGAATGCGCCGGTGCCGTCCAGCCGCGCCAGCAGGCGCGACGATTGCTCGCTGCGGCTCTGGTCCAGCACGGCGTACGGCACGTTGGTCAGGTCGAAGGTGGCGCCGTAGCCGAACAGCAGGCTCTGGAGGATCACGGGCACGATCAGGATCACCCGGTTGGCCGGATCCTTGACCACCGCCAGGAATTCCTTGCGGCACAGATTGGCGAGCTGGTGGAGGTAGTCGAGCATGTCGGTGCGCCGTGGTCAGTCCAGCCGTTTGCGCGTCACGGCGCGCGCCAGCGCCAGCAGCGCCACGGCGTAGGCCAGCAGGATGCCGCAGTCCTTCAGCACCAGCGGCCAGTAGGTGTCCGCCAGGAAGAGGGTCTTGACCAGCTCCATGAAGTACGTGGCTGGCAGCAGGTGCCCCACCATGCGCACCACGGCCGGCACGTTGCGCAGGTCGAACACGAAGCCGGACAGCATCATGGCGGGGAGGAAACTGGCGAGGATGGCGATCTGGCTCGCCAGGAACTGGTTGCGCGTGAACGCGGAGATCAGCAGGCCGATCCCCAGCGACACCACCATGTAGATCGTGCTGGCTGCCAGCAGCACCAGCAGCGAGCCGTGGAACGGCACGCCGAAGAGCCAGCGCGCCGTCGCCAGGCACATGGCCAGGCCGGCCAGGCCCACCAGGAAGTAGGGCACGATCTTGGCCAGCAGCACTTCGGTAGGCCGCACGGGCGTGACGAACAGCGCCTCCAGCGTGCCGCGCTCCCATTCCCTGGCCATCACGAGTGCCGTGAGGAAGGTGCCCACCAGCGTCATGATGAGCACGATCAGGCCGGGCACCAGGTACCAGGTGCTGTTGTTGGCGCTGTTGAACCACATCCGGTCGACCACGACCACGCCGTTGCCGGCGCCCGTCTCGCCGCGCCGGTCGGCCTGTTTCTGTGCCCAGAGACCCACCGTGCCTTCCACATAGCCCCGGATCGCCGCCGCGCGTATGGGGTCGCCACCCTGCAGCAGCAGCTGCAGCCGCCCGCTACCGCCGGCCAGCTGGCGGGAGAAGTCGGCGGGCAGGTGGAGCAGGGCGTCGGCCTCGTGCGCGTCCATGGCCTGGCGCGCCTCGGCCAGGGAGCGCACCACGGTGGCGGAGAAATAGCGCGAGCCTTCCAGGCCGGCGACCATGTCGCGGGCGGCGGGCGCGCCGTCTTCCAGCGCCACCACGACCCGCGCGTCGCGCACGTCCAGCGACAGCCCATAGCCGAAGATCAGGATCAGCGCGATGGGCAGGCCCACGCCGATCAGCAGGTTGCTGCGGTCGCGCAGCAACTGGCGGAATTCCTTGCGGATCAGCGCGAGCAGGCGGCGCCAGAATCCTCCCGACTGAACGGCGTCAGGCGCCATGGCCGGCCTCCTGGCCTGTGCTGCGGGCTGTCCGGCCCTGCTGGACTATGCCGATGAACGCCTGCTCCATGTCGAGGCGGCGCCCGGGGGTTTCGCCCGCCTGGCGACGGATTTCCTGCGGCGTGCCCAGTGCCAGCAGCTTGCCCGCGTCCTGGATCACGATGCGGTCGCAGTATTCGGCCTCTTCCATAAAATGCGTGGTGATCACGACCGTCGTGCCGCCGCCGGCGAGGGCGGTGATGCGGCGCCAGAACGCGCGACGGGCCAGCGGATCGGCGCCGCTGGTGGGCTCGTCGAGGAACAGGATCTCGGGCTCGTGCAGCAGGCCCACCGCCATCGCCAGCCGCTGCTTGACGCCGCCGGGCAGCTGGCCGGCGGGCTGGGCCTCGTGGCCGCGCAGGTCGAACTGGCGCAGCACGGCCTGCATGCGCGCCTGCAGCCGGGCGCCGCGCAACCCATAGGCGCTGCCGAAGAAGCGCAGATTCTCGCGCACCGACAGATTGCCGTAGAGCGCAAATTTCTGCGATACGTAGCCGATGCGCCGGCGTGCCTGCGCCCGCGCCTTGCGCAGGTCCATGCCGGCCACGCGCGCCTGGCCGCCGCTGGCCGGCAGCAGTCCGCACAGCATGCGGAAGGTCGTGGTCTTGCCCGCGCCGTTGGGGCCGAGCAGGCCGAAGATCTCGCCGCGGCGCACGCTGAACGTGGTGCGGTCGACCGCCACGAAGTCGCCGAAGCGCCGGACCAGGTCGGTGACCTCGATCACCGGCGCGTCGTCCTGCGCGTCTTTGGTTGCCGGCGTGCCGGCCTCCAGCCCGGCGGCATCGGGCGCGGCGTCGTCGCTGCGGGCGCGCAGCAGCACCATGAAGCCATCCTCCAGCCGGCTTTCCACGGCCTGCGCAGCGCCGGCGAGCCGGACCAGCGCCGGCTCCTGCGCGTCGGGCCGCGCGATGAGGTGCACGCGTCCGCCGCGCGGCACGGCATCGATCACCGCGGCGTCGTCGTCCAGCAGCCGGGCCTGCAGCCGGCGCGCCGGTTCGCCTGCCGGCGGGTCGGCGTCGTAGCAAAGGCCGTCGGCGTGCCTGCGGATATCCTGCGGCGTGCCGCCGGCCAGCATGCGGCCCTCGTGCAGCACGTAGACGCGCGCGCAGCGCTCTGCCTCGTCCATGTACGACGTGGAGAGCAGGACGGTGAGCCGTTCGTCGTCGACCAGCTGCTGCACGATGTCCCACAGCTCGCGGCGCGACAGCGGGTCGACGCCGACCGTGGGCTCGTCGAGCAGCAGCAGTTCGGGCGAGCGCACCAGCGTGCAGGCCAGGCCGAGCTTCTGTTTCATGCCGCCGGAGAGCTTGCCTGCCGGGCGCGCCGTGAACGCGGCCAGGTCGGTCATGTGGAGCAGGCGCGCGAAGCGCTCGCGGCGCGCGCCGGCCGGCACGGCATGCAGGTCGGCGTAGAGGTCGAGGTTTTCCTGCACGCTGAGGTCTTCGTACAGGCCGAAGCGCTGGGGCATGTAGCTGATGCGATCCTGCACGGCCTGTGGCTGGCTGGTCACGTCCAGGCCCAGAACCTGCAGTCGGCCTTCCTGCGGCCGCATCAATCCCGCCACCAGCCGCAGGAAGGTGGTCTTGCCCGCACCGTCGGGGCCCACCAGCGCCGTGAGCGTGCCCGGCGGGACATCCAGCGTGATGTCGTGCAGCGCCTGGATCGTGCGCCGCGTTTCGCGCTCGACGAACGACCTGCCGATGCCGCGTGCCAGCACGACCGGCGCGTCGCTCTCACCTGCTACGGCCTCGGCCTGTGCTCGGGCAGCGGGATTCATGGGCCGTCCCGGCCGGCGTCCGGCGCAGCATCGAGGGCCATGCGCACGGTGGCGGGCATGCCCAGCCGCAGCGTGTCCTGCGGATCGTCGACCAGGATGCGGATTTCGTAGACGAGGTCGGTGCGGAGCGCTTCGGTCTGGACCGATTTCGGCGTGAACTCCGCCACCGACGAAATGAAGCCCACGCGGCCGGCGATGGGCTGGTCCGGTGCGCTGTCGGTGTAGACGCGGGCCGCCATGCCGGGGCGCACATGGCCCAGCCGGGGCTCGCTCACGTAGGCGCGGACCCATTTGGGATCGGTCAGCGCGAGGGTGTAGGCCGGCCGCTGGGGCGAGGCCATGTCGCCGGGTTCGAGCAGCCGGGAGCGCACCACCGCGGCCTGGGGCGCGCGCAGCTCCGCCTGTGCGATGCGGTGCCGCAGCAGGGCCTGTTCCGCCTGTGCGGCCTGCAACTGCGCCTGGGCGCGCGCGAGGTCCTCGGCGCGCGGGCCGGCCACGGCCAGCTTCAGCGCCTGCTGGCGGGCCTCCAGTTGGGCCTGGGCCACCCGGAGCTGGGCGCGGGCGTCGTCCAGGTCCTGCGCGCCGACCGCGCGGCCCCCGGTGCTGGCGGCCGTGGCCTGCAGGCGCTTCAAGGCCAGGCGGGCCCGCTCGAGCTCGGCCTGCGCGGCGCCGGCCTGGGCGCGGGCCTGGGCGATCTCTTCGGGCCGGCTGCCGTTGCGCAAGGCCAGCAGCGCCTGCTCCTGGGCCGCGGCCTGGGCATCGGCCCGGGCCAGCTGCAGCGCCAGGGTGCGCGTATCCAGGAGGGCCAGCACCTGGCCGGCGGAAACGCGGTCGCCTTCCTCGACCCGCATCTCGGCCACGCGCTCGCTGCCCTCGAAGGCCAGCGATACCTGGCGGATGTCGACATTGCCATAGAGGACCAGTTCGCCATCCGTTGCGCCGGGTCGCAGGCTGCGCCAGGCATAGAAGCCGGCGACGGCGACGAGTGCGACGAGAACCAGTGCCAGCAGGCGTTTTCGGGTCATAGGTGGCGTCCCTGAGTGGTGTCGCAAAAGTATAATTGAAATTTCGATTTCAATTATACTGGGCGTCATCACGTCTGCCATCGCCGTCACCCATGAATTCCGCCCGTCTCCGCAACTCCCGCCAACCGGCCAGCCGCCAGCGCCGCGCCGACGGCAACAGCACGCGGGCCGGCATCGTCGAGGCGGCGGGCCGGCTGTACGCCGAACGCGGCTATGCCGGCACCACCAGCAAGGCCATCTGCGAGCGGGCTGGCGTGAACCTGGCAGCCATCAATTACCATTTCGGCAGCCGCGACGGCATGTACCTGGCTGTGCTCCAGGCGGTGCACGAGCGCATCCTCAGCCTGGACTTCGTGCGCGGCCTGGCCGGCGATGCGCGCGAGCCGGCCGAGAAGCTCAGGGCGTTCCTGCACGCGCTCGTGGTGAACATACTCGATGGCGGGAACTGGGCCATCCGGGTGTGGGCGCGGGAGGTGCTGGCGCCTTCGCCGCTGCTGCCGCGCGTCATGCGCGAGAACACGCAGCCCAAGTTCGACGTCCTGTCGGGCATCCTGGCAGACATCACCGGCGTGCCCCCGCACGATGCGCGCATGACCCAGCTGGTGCTGAGCGTGCTGTCGCCCTGCCTGGTGCTGCTGCTGGCGGGGCGCGACCAGGACACGCCCATCCAGGCGCTGTATGCCGCCGACCCGGCCAGGCTGGCCGATGCGCTATGGGCCTTTGCCATGGCCGGCCTGCGCGACGCGGCCTCGGCCTGACGCAGCGCAGCGCCCGCGCGGCGCAAAAAAAAACGCCGGGCTTGCACCCGGCGGTTTGTTCGTCCATGCAGGCCTGCTCCGGGTGTCAGCCACCCGGGGCAGCGGTTCAGTGACGGGTTTCCACTTGCTGCAACGGTGCGCTGGATACCGGCGTCACCGGCTTGCGTTCCCGGCCCAGGCGCTGGGGCGTGCTGCTGGAGGCGATCCGCGACTGGGTCTGCGCATGGCGCTCCGGATCGGTTTCCACCCAGGTGAGCCCGGCGGCACGCAGCACCGCTTGCAGGTCCTGGGCGGGCTCGGCGCGCTGCGGCGCGGCCGCGGGGGCCGGGGCAGGCGCGGCGGCCGGGGCAGCAACGGCAGGCGCCGGCGCTGCAGCTTCGGCAGGGGCCGCGGCCACCGGCTCGGGCGCCGGTTCGGCGGCGGGCTCGGCACGTACCGTGGGTTCGGCAGCCGGCGCGGGCGGCTCGTCCGCGGCCGTCTCGGGTGCCGGCTCGGCGGCTTGCGCCGTCACCGGCACGGGCTCGGTCGCCACGGGTTGCGGTTCGGAAGGGGCGGCCAGGGTTTCGGCGCCTGCGATCGTCTCGGCATCCGCCGACGGTTCGGCGGCCGCTACGGGTTCCGGTTCGACGTCGGAAGCAACGGCTGCGGCCTGGACGGTTTCGGCCTGGTCCGCGGCCTCGGGTTGGATAGCCGCTACGTCCGTTGCTGCGATGTCGGCAGCGGCTGCCTCCAGCGGGGCGTCCTGCGGCACGGCGGGTGCTTCTCCGGAAACGGCGTCGTCGGCGCCGTCCAGGGGTTCGATCCCCTCGGCACCGGCCATCGCGGCCGCCTCGTCGCCATTGCGGCGGCCACGGCGGCTGCGGCGACGGCGACGCTTGCGCTCGGGGTCGGCGCCGGCTTCGCCAGCATCCATGGCGCCGGCATCGGCGGCTTCCAAGGTCTCCGGGACGGAGGCTTCGGTTTCCGGCTGCGCTGCCAGCGGCGCGGCTGCGGCGGCAGCCGCGGCCGTGACCGGAGCCGCTACCTGGCCTTCCTGCTCGGCCGGCACGGCGGCCGTTTCCTCGCGGCGGCCGCGGCCGCGGCGGTTGCGGTTGCGATTGCGGCTGGCGGTGGCGGCCTCCTCGGGGTTCTCCAGGGCGGCCACGGGACGTTCCGCCTGGACGGCGGTGTCGCGCTCGGCGCGGGCCGGGCGTTCCGCACGCTCCTCGGGGCGGCGGCCGTTGCGGCGGCCGGTATCGGCCTCGCCGGCTTCGCCGCGACGGCCCCGGCGCTCGGAGCCGTGGCGTTCGCCGCGGCGCTCCTGGCCGTCATGGGCGCGACGCCCGCGGCCGGCCGGGCGGCGCGGCTCTTCGGGCTGGGGCTCGGCGGCGGGGGCGCTGGCGCCGGCGCCGCCGGTGAGCCAGTTGGTCAGGCGCTTGAACCAGCCGCCCACGGTGGCAGGGGCCGGGGCCGGGGCAGGCGCGGCCGCCGGAGCGGAGATCGGTGCGGGTTGGGCCGGCGTGATGCCCTTGACCAGCGCTTCCGGCTTGGCCTTGGCTTCCTGTTCGCGCGGCGACCAGACCACGTCGGCGGCCGGCGCCTCGACCAGTTCGAAGCTGGTCTTGGTCTCCTCGAGGCGCGGATCATCATGGCGCAGCCGTTCGAGGTGGTGGTGCGGGGTCTCGAGGTGCTTGTTGGGGATGAGCACCAGGTTCACTTTCAGGCGGGCTTCCATCTTGGCGATGTCGGCGCGCTTCTCGTTGAGCAGGAAGGTGGCCACCTCGACCGGCACCTGCGCATGCACCGCCGCGGTGTTTTCCTTCATGGCCTCTTCCTGCAGCAGGCGCAGCACGTGCAGGGCGCTGGACTCGGCGTCGCGGATCACGCCGGTGCCGTTGCAGCGCGGGCAGGTGATGTGCGAGCCCTCGTTCAGGGCGGGGCGCAGGCGCTGGCGCGACAGTTCCATCAGGCCGAAGCGGGAGATCTTGCCCATCTGCACCCGGGCGCGGTCGAAATGGAGGGCGTCCCGCAGGCGCTGTTCGACGGCGCGCTGGTTCTTGGACTCTTCCATGTCGATGAAGTCGATCACGATCAGTCCGCCGAGGTCGCGCAGGCGCAGCTGGCGGGCCACTTCCTCGGCCGCCTCCAGGTTGGTGCGCAGCGCGGTTTCCTCGATGTCGGCACCCCGGGTCGAGCGGGCCGAGTTGACGTCGACGGCGACCAGCGCCTCGGTGTGGTCGATGACCACGGCGCCGCCCGAGGGCAGCTGCACGGTGCGCGAATAGGCCGTCTCGATCTGGTGTTCGATCTGGAAGCGCGAGAACAGCGGGATGTCGTCGCGGTAGCGCTTGACGCGCTGCACGTTGTCGGGCATCACCACGCTCATGAACGCGGTGGCCTGGTCGGCGATTTCGTCGGTGTCGATGAGGATCTCGCCGATCTCGGGCGAGAAATAATCACGGATGGCCCGGATGACCAGGCTGGATTCGAGGTAGATCAGGATGGGCGCGGCGTTCTCGCGCGCGGCGCTGTCGATCGCGGTCCAGAGCTGCATCAGGTAGGACATGTCCCATTGCAGTTCCTCGACGCTGCGGCCGATGCCGGCCGTGCGGGCGATGATGCTCATGCCCTGGGGCACCTCGAGCTGGTCCATCGTCTCGCGCAGTTCCTGGCGGTCTTCGCCTTCCACCCGGCGCGACACGCCGCCGCCCCGGGGATTGTTGGGCATGAGCACGAGGTAGCGGCCGGCCAGCGAGATGAACGTGGTGAGGGCGGCGCCCTTGTTGCCGCGCTCTTCCTTCTCGACCTGGACGATGAGTTCCTGGCCTTCGCGCAGGGCGTCCTGGATGCGCGCGGTGCGCACGTCGACGCCTTCCTTGAAGTAGCTGCGCGCGACTTCCTTGAAGGGCAGGAAGCCGTGGCGGTCTTCGCCGTAGTTGACGAAGCAGGCTTCCAGGCCGGGTTCGATGCGGGTGATGACGCCCTTGTAGATGTTGCCCTTGCGCTGTTCGCGCCCGGCAGTCTCGATGTCGAGGTCGATCAGTTTCTGACCGTCGACGATTGCAACGCGCAGTTCTTCCTGGTGCGTTGCGTTGAACAGCATGCGCTTCATGAGTGCGATTCTCCGTAGTCAGGACGCGCCGATCGATATCGGCGCGTGACCTCCGGGTCACTCGGTCTGCGGCTGAAGCGGCAAGAGGGGTGCGGACCGTACCCGGGCTGTGCCCGGGCGTATCCGCCGCGGGTCAGGCGGGCACATCGTGCCCTGATAGGGCACGGGGTTCTTTCAGCAGGGGGGTCAGGTTCACTGAACGTGGTTGACGGAAGGGTTGCTGGGAACGTCAGATGCGTCCGGCTCGAGGCCGGCGCGCACCTGGTGCTTCATCTAAATCTAAACGCGACGATTCTTGCAGTGCTTCAGAGCCGCTTGCGGCTTGCAACGAACCTGGCAGGAAGGCGGGCAATGCGTGCCACACCACCATCCGACAGGGCGTGTGTGCGCCGGCGACCGGGAGACCCCGGAGCTGAACGAGCAGGCAGTACAATGGCGGCCCACGCGCTCGACGGAGACGCGTCTTCATGCATCTCTACGCCAGGCGGCTGGTTCAGCCCCTCAAGGCTGTCCCGATTATATGTTGCTTTCCGCAATGCGCAAAGAAACTTCCTCGCCTGCCGTACCGCCCGCCGCCCGCCTGGTCGAGGTGGGGGAAGAGCACGCCGGCCAGAGGCTCGACAACTTCCTCCTGCGACTGTGCAAGGGGGTGCCCAAGAGCCACATCTACAAGGCCATCCGGGGCGGCCAGGTGCGGGTGAACAAGGGACGGGTCCAGGCCGACTACCGCGTGGCATCGGGCGATACCGTGCGCGTGCCGCCGCTGCGGCTGCCCGACCCCGGCGCGCCGCGTCCGGTGCCCGCCGCGGAATTTCCGGTGGTGCACGAGGACGAGGCGCTGCTGGTGATCGACAAGCCCGCCGGCGTTGCGGTGCACGGCGGCAGCGGCGTGTCTTTCGGCGTGATCGAGCAGTTGCGCGCCGCCCGGCCCGAGGCCCGCTTCCTGGAGCTGGTGCACCGCCTCGACCGCGACACCTCCGGCCTGCTCATGGTGGCCAAGAAGCGCAGCGCGCTCCTGGCCCTGCACGCCATGCTGCGCGAGGGCGGGGGACGCAAGCACTACTATGCCCTGGTGGAGGGAGACTGGGTGAACGACCGGCAGCACATCCGGCTGCCGCTCACCAAGTGGACCACCGCTTCGGGCGAGCGCCGGGTGCGCGTGGACCGCGAGAACGGCCAGGCGGCGCACACCATCGTCACATTGCAGCGGCGCTACGGCAGCTACAGTCTGCTCGATGCGGAACTGCGCACCGGCCGCACCCATCAGATCCGGGTGCACCTGGCGGCCAGCGGCTTTCCCATCGTCGGCGACGACAAATACGGGACGGATGAGGTGCGGCAGCGCTTCGCCCGGCAGGGGTTCGGCCGCATGTTCCTGCATGCGCACCGGCTCAGCCTGCCGCATCCCCTGACCGGCGAACTTCTGCAGCTGGAGGCGGCGCTGCCCGCGGCGTGCCGCGAACTACTGGATCGACTGGAGGGGGCGTGACCAAGACGTATTCGCTGGTGGTGTTCGACTGGGACGGCACCCTGATGGACTCCACCCACAGCATCGTGGCGGCCATCCAGGGAGCCTGCCGCGACCTCGAACTGCCGGTGCCCTCGGCCTCGGCGGCCAGCTGGGTGATCGGCCTGTCGCTCGAGAGCGCGCTGCGCCGCGCGGTGCCCGAACTCACCCAGGCCATGGTGCCCCGCTTTCTCGAGCGCTACCGCATCCACTACCTGTTGCGCGATCCCGAACTGCGCCTGTTCGACGGCGCGCCGCAATTGCTGCAGGATCTCGCCGCACGCAATGTGCGCATGGCCGTGGCCACCGGCAAGAGCCGGGTAGGCCTGGACCGGGCCCTGGCGGCCACCGGCCTGCGCCAGACGTTCGCGGCCACGCGCACCGCCGACGAAACCTTCAGCAAGCCGCACCCGGCCATGCTGCACGAGCTGATGGAGGAACTCGGCGTGGCGCCGGAGGATGTGATCATGGTGGGCGACACGTCGCACGACCTGCAGATGGCGGCCAATGCCGGCGTGCACGGATTGGGCGTAACCTATGGGGCCCACACCCCGGCCGAGCTGCTGGGTTGCGAGCCCCAGGGGCTGGTCGACAGCGTGGCCGCGCTGTCGGGCTGGTTGCTCGAGCGCACCGGCGCCTGATACGCGGCCGGGAACGTTCGCCTCCGGCCGTGGTCACAACGGCTTCAGGCGCACCGTGCGGCATCCGGGCGGCGCGCCGCCCGTCCGCCGTCGCTGTGCGTCCGGCGGGCCGTCCCAGGCGGAGACATCCATGTTCCTACGCAAGCCCGACGCCATTCCCCCATCCGAAATCACGCCGGAACCCGTCTGGCGCTCCCGTCGCCAGTGGCTGGCCGGCGCCGCGGCCCTGGCCGCAGGCGGGCTGGGCGGCGGATGGCCCGGCCCGGCGGTGGCCGGCGCGGCTTCCGGCGAGGCGCTGCCCGGCCGGCGCGATCCCCGCTACGCCATCATGGACAAGCCCACGTCGTTCGAGGACATCACCTCCTACAACAATTACTACGAATTCGGGCTCGACAAGTCGGACCCGGCCGAGCATGCCGGCCGGCTGGTTACCGAACCCTGGACGCTGCGGGTCGAAGGAGAGGCCGGCAAGCCGCGCACCTTCGACATCGACGCGCTGCGCAAGCTGGCCCCCATGGAAGAGCGCGTCTACCGGCTGCGCTGCGTGGAGGGCTGGTCCATGGTCATCCCCTGGGTGGGCTATCCGCTTGCCGCGCTGCTCGAGCAGGTGGCGCCCACCGGCAATGCCAAGTACGTGGAATTCGTCACGGTGGTGCAGCGCGAGTCCATGCCCGGAGTGCGCGCCGGCGTGCTCGACTGGCCCTATGTCGAGGCGCTGCGCATCGACGAGGCCATGCATCCGCTGACCCTGCTGGTGTTCGGCCTGTACGGCAAGCTGCTGCCCAACCAGAACGGGGCGCCGCTGCGCCTGGCCGTGCCCTGGAAGTACGGGTTCAAGTCGGCCAAGTCGCTGGTGGCGATACGGCTGGTCGAACAGCAGCCCGTCAGTTCCTGGATGCGGGCCGCGCCGCAGGAGTACGGCTTCTATGCCAACGTCAATCCCGACGTGCCCCATCCGCGCTGGAGCCAGGCCACCGAACGGCGCATCGGCGAGGACGGGCTGTTCACGCCCAAGCGCAAGACCCTCATGTTCAACGGCTATGCCGAACAGGTTGCCTCGCTGTACGCCGGCATGGACCTGAAGGCCAATTACTGAGGCCGCAGGCCTGAAGGGAGTCGCGCGTGGATGTTCCCGTCAAGCCGGCCTTGCGGCCGGGGCTGAGCGCCCGCTCGGTCGATCGGCTCAAGCCGTGGCTGTTCCTGCTGGGCCTGCTGCCCTTCGCCCGCTGGGTGTGGCTGGGCATGCAGGGCGGCCTCACGGCCAATCCCGTGGAGTTCCTGACCCGTTCCTCGGGAACCTGGACCCTCGTATGCCTGCTGGTCACGCTGGCCATCACGCCGCTGCGCCGGCTCACCGGCCAGCCGGCGCTGGTGCGGCTGCGCCGCATGTGCGGCCTGTACGCTTTCTTCTATGGCGCCCTGCATTTCATGGCCTGGGTCTGGTGGGATCGCGGCCTGGACCCGTCGTCCATGCTGGGCGACGTGGTCGAACGGCCCTTCATCACGGCAGGCTTCGCCGCCTTCGTGCTCATGGCGGCGCTGGCGGCCACGTCCACCCAGGCGGCCATGCGCAGGCTGGGCAAGCGCTGGCAGACCCTGCACCGCAGCGTGTATGCCATAGGCCTGCTGGCCATCCTGCATTTCTGGTGGCACAAGGCGGGCAAGAATGACCTCCAGGAACCCCTGTTGTACGGCGCCGTGCTGGCCGTGCTGCTGGGCTGGCGGCTGGCGGCGCGCTGGAGGCGGCCTGCCGCCGGGACAGGACGCTAGGGCATGGCCAGCATGATGGCCGCCGTCTCGGCGTCGGGTTCGCCGTCGTGCCGGGCCGGCCGGTAGTGCATCTGGAAGGCCGCCAGCACGTTGCGCGTGGCCCGGTCCAGCGTGCCGTGCTGCGGGCATTCGTAGCCCAGGCGCTGCAGTTGCCGCTGGTACCACGCCACGTCGGGCAGGGGCCCGGCCTGCAGGCGCGCCAGGTGCGCGGCCGCGCCGGCCTCGTCGTACCAGCGTCCGATGCCGGCCTGCGCCAGTTCGCGCCACGGGAACAGCGGGCCCGGATCCAGCTTGCGCTGCGGCGCCACATCGCTGTGGCCCACGATGTTCTCCGGCGCGATGTCGTGGCGGCGGATGATGTCCTGCAGCAACTGGATCAGCACGCGGCGTTGCGCGGGCGTGTAGGGATGCCACAGGCGCGTGCCGTCCGGGCCTGCCGTCCAGCCCGGGTTGACCACTTCGATGCCGATGGAGGTGGCATTCAGCGAGGGCTGGCCCTGCCACGCGCTGACGCCGGCGTGCCACGCGCTGCGCTCCTCGGGGACCAGCCGGTACACGCGCGGTTCGGATGCGTCGGTGACGAGGTAGTGCGAGCTGACTTCTCCGCGGGACAGCAGGGCCAGCGAACGCGCGGATTCGGCCGAGGTGTAATGCAGCACCACCTGGCGTACCCGGCTGCTCTGGCTGAGCGCCTCCACCGAGGTGTCGATGCGCAGGCCCGGGCCGCCGGCGCATGCGGCCAGCATGGCGGCCAGGGCGGAGACGGCGGCAATCCGGAGGGGGCGCATCGGCGGGATCATCGGGCCAGGAACAGGAAGAGCGTGGGCTTGCGATCCAGGTCCGGCGCCGGCTCGCGCTGCCATTGCGCCACGGTGAGGGTGCGCACCCACTCATCGTCGGTGGTCAGGGCCCGCGCCACGCACAGCCGGGTGTCGGGCCGCAGGGCGCCCAGCAGCGACTTGAACATGGCGGCGTTGCGGTAGGGCGTCTCGATGAAGAGCTGGGTCTGGTCGTGGCGTGCGGACTGCTGTTCCCAGGCCTGCAGCTGGCGGGCGCGGTCGGCCGGATCCACCGGGGCGTAGCCGTGGAAGGCGAAACGCTGGCCGTCCAGGCCGCTGGCCATCAGGCCGAGCAGCAGGGAGGAAGGCCCCACCCAGGGGCGTACGGCGATGCCGGCGCGATGCGCCCGCGCCACCACCGCGGCGCCGGGGTCGGCCACCGCCGGGCAGCCGGCCTCGGAGACCAGGCCGATCTCGGCGCCGGCGCGTACCGGCGCCAGCCATGCGTCGATGAGCGCCGTGTCGGTGTCGCGCGCCAGCGTATGGATGGCGATCTCCTGCAGCGGGCGCACGGTGCCGATGAGCTTGAGGAAGGCGCGCGCCGTCTTGGCATTCTCGGCGATGTAGGTGTCCAGGCGCCCCGCCAGGGCCCGCACTTCCGCGGGCAGCCAGCGCTCGGCCGGCGCCTCGCCCAGGCCCACCGGGATCAGGTGCAGCGCGCCGCTCATCGGGACGCCCCGTGCGGCTGGAGGGGGTCCAGGCCGAAGCCGGCCAGCATGTCGGTCAGGGTGATGAGCGGCAGGCCGATGATGGCGGTGGGGTCGTCGCTCCGGATCTCCTGCATCAGTGCGATGCCCAGCCCCTCGGCCTTGGCGCTGCCGGCGGTGTCATAGGGAGTCTCGGCGCGCAGGTAGGTCTCGATGGCCTGCGGCGTGAGCACGCGGAAGGTGCAACGCGTGACGACGTCGGCGGAAACCGTGCGCCTGCCGTCCGTGACGGCCAGCGCGCTGTGGAACTCCACCGCTCGTCCGGACAGCATGCGCAATTGCTCGGCGGCACGTTCGTGGCTGCCGGGCTTGCCGATGGGCAGGCCGTCCACGGTGGCAACCTGGTCGGAGCCGATGACCACGCAGCCGGGATGGCTGGCCGCCACGGCCGCGGCTTTCTCCGCGGAAAGGCGCAGGGCCAGGGCCGCCGGCGCCTCGCCGGGGCGGGGCGTCTCGTCGATTTCCGGGGAAACCGCCGTGAAGGGCAGGCGCAGCCGGGACAGCAGTTCGCGGCGATACGGGGAGCTGGATGCGAGGATCAGGCGAGGCAGGGAATCAGTCATGCAATATTTGACCACGTGGCGTAAGTCACGGTATTATCTAACGTTTTGCGAGATTTTTTCTGGCACTGGTTCTGCTTGCAGTGGAAGCTAGGCTTGGAGGCGGGCCGGGGGCAAACCTCGAGGATAAGCCTCGGAGCACGAGACCTCGGAGCATGAGACCTCGAAGCACGAGATTCAACGGCCAGACTCAACGGCCAGACTCAACGGCCGTGCCAGGGAAGCCTGGTTGCGGCGGCTTGGCTACAAGGCGGTATTCCCGGCCGGGAGGTGCGTGATGAGCGAACAGCGGAAGGGCGGCCAGCGCGATAAGCGCGTGGAGCCCGGGCGCGATGTCGACGTGTTCGAGCTGGCCCGCCACGGCCGGGAGTTGCAGGGTAGCATTGCGCTGGTCCGGTTGTCCCGCCTCGTCGATGGCCTGCCCGAGCAGTCGGGCATGGCCGAGTGGGCGGTGCAGGGCGAGATCGGGCGCGGCACGGGCCGCACGGGCGTGATCGGCGGGCAGTCGCTGCTGCGGTTGCGCGTGAAGGCCGACCTGCAGCTGGTCTGCCAGCGCTGCAATGCGCTTTTCACCTATCCGGTGGATGCCGAGAACGTTCTGCAGCTGGTCGAGTCGGAGGAAGAACTCGACGACGATCTCGGCGTGCTGCAAGACGAAAGTCTCGCGGAAGAGGATTTCGAGGGTGTGGCGGACTACCCGGACAAAGTCGTGGGTTCGCGGCATTTCGACCTGCTGGCCCAGGTCGAGGACGAGCTGATACTGAGCGTCCCCTATGTGCCCCGGCATGAAGTCTGTCCGGGAGTTCAGGCCAGCAATGCCGGCGAGGCTCCGCAAGAGCCGGCGTTCGAGCGGCCGTCGCCGTTTGCGGTGCTCGAGCAATTGAAGCGGAAAGATTGAGGTCAACATCGGGGCGCATCGCGTACAATGCGCCCCGTTTCTAGGAGTCATCATGGCTGTTCAACAAAACAAGAAGTCCCCGTCCAAGCGCGGCATGCACCGCTCGCACGACTTTCTGGTCAACCCGTCCACGGCCATCGAGCCCAACACCGGCGAAGTGCACCTGCGCCACCACATCACGCCCAACGGCTTCTACCGCGGCCGCAAAGTCCTCAAGACCAAGGCCGACGAATAAAGCCGCGTTTGCCATCCGTAACCCGGACCGTCTCGGCAGCTCGCTGACCTGGCACCCGTGATACGTATCGCCATAGACTGCATGGGCGGCGACGTCGGCCTGCCCGTCACGATCCCGGCCGCGGTCGAATTCGCTCAGCAGCATCCGGATACCCGGCTGCTGCTGGTCGGTTTGCCCGATGCCATCGAAACGGCCCTGGCCCAGCAGCGCTCGGTGCCGCGGGATCGTCTCGAGATCGTGCCGGCCTCCGAGGTCGTCCTCATGGACGACCCCGTCGAGGTCGCGCTGCGCCGTAAAAAGGATTCGTCCATGCGACTGGCCGCCCAGGCCGTCAAGGACGGCCGTGCCGACGCCTGCGTGTCGGCCGGCAACACCGGCGCCTGGATGGCCATTTCGCGCTACGTGCTCAAGACGCTGGACGGCATCGACCGTCCTGCGATCGCCACGTCCATACCCAACCAGGCCGGTCGCGCCACGACGGTGCTCGACCTGGGCGCCAACGTGGACTGCACGGCCGAGCACCTGCTGCAGTTCGCCATCATGGGCACCGCGCTGGCGCAGGCCCTGGATCACCGCGATACCCCGCTGGTCGGCCTGCTGAACATCGGCGAGGAAGTCATCAAGGGCAACGAGGTGGTCAAGGAAGCGGCCGAACTGCTGCGCGCCAGCCCGCTGAATTTCTACGGCAACGTCGAAGGCAACGACATCTTCAAGGGCACGGTCGACGTGGTCGTATGCGATGGCTTCGTGGGCAACGCGGTGCTCAAGTCCGTCGAGGGCTTGGCCAAGATGCTGTCCAGCCTGATCCGCGAGGAATTCAAGCGCAACTTCATCACGCTGCTGGCCGGCGCCGTGGCCACGCCCGTGCTCAACCGGCTGCGCCGGCGGGTCGACAACCGCCGCTACAACGGCGCGGCGCTGCTGGGCCTGCGCGGCGTGGTGATCAAGAGCCATGGCTCGGCCGACGCCTACGCCTACGGCTTCGCGCTGCAGCGCGCCCGCGAGGCCGTGGCGAGTAAACTGCTGGATCGCACGGCCCAGGCCGTGGCGCAGATCACGAAACGCGTGCAATCGGGCGAGGCTGCGGCTGCGCCCAGTGCGGCCGGGGACACCGCCTGATGAACATACCCATGACTTACTCCGCGATCGCCGGTACGGGCGGCTTCCTGCCCGAGCGCGTCGTGTCCAATGACGAGCTTGCGGCCGAACTGGCCACGCGCGACATCGCCACGTCCGATGCCTGGATCGTCGAGCGCACCGGCATCCGTCAGCGCCACCTGGCCGAACGCGGCGTCACCACCAGCCAGCTGGCCACCGAGGCTGCGCGCCGTGCGCTGGCTGACGCCGGTGTGCAGGCGGCCGAGGTCGACCTGATCATCGTCGCCACGTCCACGCCCGACTACGTCTTCCCCAGCACGGCCTGCCTGGTGCAGGCCAATCTGGGCGCGGCTGGCGGCGCGGCCTTCGACGTGCAGGCGGTGTGCAGCGGCTTTGTCTATGCGCTGAGCACGGCCGATGCCTTCATTCGCGCCGGCCGAGCGCGCTGCGCAGTGGTGATCGGCGCCGAAGTGTTCTCGCGCATCCTCGACTGGAACGACCGCAGCACCTGCGTGCTGTTCGGCGATGGCGCCGGCGCCGTGGTGCTGAAGGCCGCCGCCGAGCCCGGCATCCTGGCCGCGCAGCTGCATGCCGACGGCAGTCTCACCAAGATCCTCTGCGCTGCCGGCAACGTGGCCTATGGCAACGTCACGGGCGATCCCTTCCTGCGCATGGACGGGCAGGCCGTGTTCAAGCAGGCGGTCACGGTGCTCGATCGCTCCGCGCGCGCCACCTGCGCCGAGGCCGGCCTGCAGGTTGCCGAGGTCGACTGGCTGGTGCCGCACCAGGCCAACGTGCGCATCCTGAATTTCCTGGCCCGCAAGCTCGACGTGCCGACCGATCGGGTGGTCGTCACGGTCGACAGCCACGCCAATACCTCCGCAGCCAGCGTGCCGCTGGCCCTGGACGTCGCCCGGCGCGACGGCCGCATCCGCCCGGGGCAGCACGTGCTGATGCAGGGCGTGGGCGGCGGTTTCACCTGGGGCTCCGTGCTCGCCCGCATGTAGGGTCGCGTTCCGCCACAGCGTCGCGTGTCCTGTGGCCGGGCCGCCCCCTCGCCCTCATCGCCAACGCAACATCGTACGACCATCATGAAAATCGCGTTCGTCTTTCCCGGTCAGGGCTCGCAGTCGGTCGGCATGCTCGACGCCTGGGCCGGCAATGCCGCCGTCTCCGACGTGGTGTCGCGCGCCGGCGCCGCGCTGGGCCAGGACCTCGGTGCGCTGATCGCCCAAGGCCCTGCCGAACAGCTGAACCTCACCACCAACACCCAGCCCGCCATGCTCACGGCCGGCGCGGCCTGCTTTGCCGCCTGGCGCGCCGCGGGCGGCCCCATGCCGGCGCTCGTCGCGGGGCACAGCCTGGGCGAGTACACGGCCCTGGTGGCCGCCGGCGTGCTGGCCCTCGAAGACGCCGTGCGCCTGGTCCGGGTGCGTGCCGACGCCATGCAGGCTGCCGTGCCGGTGGGGGCGGGCGCCATGGCTGCAGTGCTGGGCCTGGACGACGATGCCGTGCGTGCCGCCTGCGCCCAGGCCGCCCAGGGCGAGGTGGTGGAGGCAGTCAATTTCAATGCCCCGGCGCAGGTGGTGATCGCCGGCCACAGGGCCGCGGTGGAGCGCGCCTGCGAAGCCGCCAAGGCGGCCGGCGCCAAGCGCGCGCTGCTGCTGCCGGTTTCGGCGCCGTTCCACTCCAGCCTGCTGCGGCCCGCTGCCGAGGTGCTGTCCCGTGCGCTGGCCGACGTGACGCTGCAGGCGCCTGCCATGCCGGTGATCAATAACGTGGACGTGGCCCAGCCCGTGGAGCCCTCGGCCATCCGCGACGCGCTGGTGCGCCAGGCGTGGAACCCGGTGCGCTGGGTCGAGACGCTGCGGGCCATGAAAGAGCAGGGCATCACCCATGTCGTCGAGTGCGGTCCCGGCAAGGTGCTCACCGGCCTGACCAAGCGCATCGACGGCGAACTCACCGGCTTGGCCATCACCGACCCGGCGTCGCTCGAGGCGGCGCTGGCCGCGGTCGGCAACAACTGAAACAGCGGAGGCCCGAATGGATAGGATTTCGAACGAGCTCGAAGGCAAGACCGCCCTGGTCACGGGCGCCACGCGCGGCATCGGCAAGGCCATCGCCCAGGAACTGGCCCAGCGTGGCGCCGCCGTGGTGGGCACTGCCACGTCCGAGGCGGGCGCGCAGTCGATCACGGAGGCGCTGGCGCCGCTGGGCGGCCGCGGCGTGGCTCTGGACGTCACCGACGCCGCAGCCTGCGAAGCGCTGATCGAGGCCCTGGGCAAGGAAGGCGGCGGCCCGCACATCCTCGTGAACAATGCCGGCATCACCCGCGACACGCTGGCGATGCGCATGAAGGACGAAGACTGGGCCGCTGTGATCGACACCAACCTGGCGGCGGTATTCCGCCTCTCGCGCGCGGTGATGCGCGGAATGATGAAGGCCCGCTGGGGACGCATCATCAACGTGACCTCGGTGGTCGGGGCCAGCGGCAACGCGGGCCAGGCCAACTACGCCGCCGCCAAGGCCGGCGTGGCCGGCATGTCGCGCGCGCTGGCGCGCGAACTGGGCAGCCGGGGGATCACCGTCAATTGCGTCGCGCCGGGGTTCATCGACACCGACATGACGCGCGCCCTGGGCGAGAACCAGACCACGGCGCTGCTGCAGCAGATCCCGCTGGGCCGCCTCGGCGCTCCGGAGGATGTCGCCCACGCAGTGGCCTTTCTGGCCGGACCCCAGGCGGGTTACATTACGGGTACGACCTTGCACGTCAACGGCGGGATGTACATGCAATGAACACGGAAAGCGCGCGGCGGCCCCCCGGGGCGCGCCGCGCGCTTCCATCGAGCGTCGCGCGCAGACATCCATGCCGCACAAGGCATGCTGGCGCGGGGCGATTTTTTGTCACGGCCCGGCGTTGGCATTCCCTCGCGCTTGGCTATAATTCGCGGGATTTTTCCCAATTGGAGATCTGCATGGAAAGCATCGAACAGCGCGTCAAGAAGATCGTCGCTGAACAACTTGGCGTCAACGAAGCCGAGATCAAGAACGAGTCCTCCTTCCTTGACGACCTCGGTGCCGATTCGCTCGACATGGTCGAACTGGTCATGGCGCTCGAAGATGAGTTCGAAACCGAGATCCCCGACGAAGAGGCCGAAAAGATCACGACCGTGCAGCAAGCGATCGATTACATCAACTCGCACGGTAAGCAGTAAGTCCAGCCTGTTTTCTCCCGCGCCCGAAGCTGTTTCGAGGCCACCGGGAACCGGGGCGGTTTCAAGAGCTTGCCGCGCGGCTCGCGCGCAGAGGGCATGCCGCCCCTGTGCGTCGAATCCGGGCCAGGCATCTTGATAACCGCCTTTGTTTTGTCTGTTTGAGGAGTCATCCGTGAAGCGACGAGTCGTCATCACCGGGCTGGGCATCGTATCCCCCGTGGGCAACGATATCTCCACCGCCTGGGACAATATCGTCAACGGACGTTCGGGCATCGGGCGCATCACGCGCTTCGATCCTTCCGCGCTCACCACGCACATTGCCGGCGAAGTCAAGGATTTCGACGTCACCCAGTACGTGCCGGCCAAGGAAGCCCGCCAGATGGATACGTTCATCCATTACGGCGTCGCCGCGGGCATGCAGGCCTGGCGCGACAGCGGCCTGGAAGTCACCGAAGCCAACGCCGATCGCATCGGCGTCATCGTGGGCTCGGGTATCGGCGGTCTGCCGCGCATCGAAGAAACCCAGACCGAGATGCTGGCCAAGGGGCCGCGCCGGATCTCGCCGTTCTTCGTGCCGGCATCGCTGATCAACCTGATCTCCGGCCAGCTCTCCATCATCTACGGGATGAAGGGTCCGAGCTATGCCGTCGTGTCGGCCTGCACCACGGGCCTGCACAGCATCGGCGATGCAGCGCGCCTGATCGAGTACGGCGATGCCGACGTCATGCTGGCCGGCGGCGCCGAGTCCACCGTGTCGCCCCTGGGTATAGGCGGCTTTGCCGCCATGCGCGCGCTGTCCACCCGCAACGACGATCCCGCCACGGCATCGCGCCCCTGGGACCGCGACCGCGACGGCTTCGTGCTGGGCGAGGGCGCCGGCGTGCTGGTGCTCGAAGAGTACGAACACGCCAAGCGCCGCGGCGCCCGCATCTATGGCGAATTCGCCGGCTATGGCATGAGCTCCGATGCGCACCACATCACCGCGCCCGATCGCGACGGCCCCCGCCGCGGGATCCTGAACGCGCTGCGCAACGGCGGCATCGCGGCCGAAGAGGTCGACTACGTCAACGCGCACGGCACGTCCACGCCGCTGGGCGACAAAAACGAGTCCGAGGCGCTGAAGCTGGCGTTCGGCGACCATGCCCGCAAGCTGGTGATCAACTCCACCAAGTCCATGACGGGCCACCTGCTGGGTGCGGCCGGCGGCATCGAAGCCGTGTTCACCACGCTGGCCGTCTACAACCAGGTGTCGCCGCCGACCATCAACATCTTCAACCAGGATCCCGAGTGCGACCTGGATTATTGCGCCAACGAGGCGCGGCAGATGAAGATCCGGGTGGGCCTCTCCAACTCGTTCGGATTCGGCGGCACCAACGGTTCCATGGCCGTCCGTCGGGTCTGAGTTGAGCCACCGCGACCCTTACCGTTCCCCGTCCCTGCGGGTGCCCCTGACCAGGCCGGCTGGCTTGCACCTGGTCGCCGTGGCGCATGCCGCTGCGGCCGCCGCATGCCTGGCCGCAGCGGTCGCTTGGCAGGGCGGCAGCACGGCAGCGGCCCTGGGCGCCGCTGCGGGGCTCTGCCTGGCAGGCGTGGCCGCGCGGCGGCGTCTGCCGCTACCGGTGGGGGCGGTGGCTGCGCATCCGGATCCGGCACGCTGGCAGGTCCTGACCGACCAGGGCTGGCAGCGCGCGGTCCTGCGCCACGCCGGCAGGGGGGGCGGCAGCCTGTCCCTGCGCCTGGATGGCGCGGCCGGCGCCAGCCTGGACCTCACGGTATGGCGCAGCACCCTGCGGCCGGCAGCCTGGCGGCGCCTCTGCGTGCTGGCCTGCTGCGGCCGGGTGGCCGGAGGGGCGTCATGAGCGAGCGCGACGTCGACGCCGAACTTGTTGCGCGCGTACAACGCGGCGACAAAAAAGCCTTCGACCTGCTGGTTCTCAAGTACCAGCGCAAGATCCTGCGCCTGCTGGCGCGCATGATCCGCGATCCCGCCGAGATCGAGGACGTGGCCCAGGAGGCATTCATCAAGGCCTATCGGGCGCTGCCGCAGTTCCGCGGCGACAGCGCGTTCTACACTTGGCTCTATCGCATCGCCATCAATACCGCCCGCAACTGGATGGCCTCCTCCAGCCGCCGTCCCAGCGCGCCCAATGCGATCGAGACCGAAGACGGTGAAACTTTTAACGAAACGGACAACCTAACCGACATAAGCACGCCGGAATCCATGGCCGCCAGCCGCGAGATCGCCGTCACGGTGAACGCCGCCATCGAGGAGTTGCCCGAAGAGTTGCGCACCGCCATCGTCCTGCGTGAAATCGAAGGTATGAGTTACGAAGACATCGCCCAGAGCATGGATTGCCCGATCGGTACGGTGCGTTCCCGCATTTTTCGTGCGCGTGAAGCCATCGCCAATCGGCTGCGTCCGCTGCTGGACACCGATGCCGAGCGTCGCTGGTAAGGAGTGGCAGTCATGCAAACCGCAGCCAAGTCGGTCGCGATCCCCGAAGCCCTCCGGGAGGAATCCTGGGAGGCGTCCATTTCAGCCTGGATGGACGGCGAGGCGGCCGACGATTTTTTGCCCGAGCTTGCGTCCCCCCACGGACGACAGGCCTGGGACACCTATCACCTGATCGGCGACGTCCTGCGCAACACGGACCTGGCGCTCAGCCCCAGTCCCGATTTCCAGGCTCGCCTGGCGAAGGCCCTGGAGGCCGAGCTGCCCATCGTTGCGCCGGTTGCCGCACGTCGCCGCTCCGCCCTCAGGCTGAGCCTGTCGGGGCTGGCCGTGGTGGCCGCAGTGGCCACCGTGGTCTGGGTGGCGCAGCCCTACCTTCACGGCTCGGGCGGTGAAGCCCAGGTGCTGGCCGACGCCAGCGGCCCGGCCCCCGACGACACCGGCCTGGGCGACTATCTCGAGGCGCATCGCCAGATGGCGGGCCCGAGCGCGATCCGGCAGGTCTCCTTCGACACCGGGATGGGCCGTTGATGGCGGCGTTGCAGTACCGTCGCTGGCCCGTGCTGGGCCGCGTCGCGCGGCGCCACGGTCACGGCGGCTTGGCGTTCATGATGCTGGCCGCCATGCTGGCCCTGCATGCCGGCGTGCAGGCGCAGCCGTCCTCCGCGCCTGCGGATCCCCTGCAGCTGCTGGGCCGCATCCAGCAGGCGGCCCGCCAGCAGGACTACGCCGGCGTGTTCATGTACCAGCAGGGCGAGCTCATGCAGTCGTCCCGGGTGGTGCACGTGATCGACGGCACCGGCGAGCGCGAGCGCCTCGAGATCCTCGACGGCCAGCCCCGCGAATACCTGCGCCACAATGGCGACGTCCAGTGCCTGTTGCCGGAGCGCAAGACGGTGCTGCTGGAGCAGCGCCGCGGAGACCGCTTCCCGGGGCTGCTGCTCGGCGATCCCGCCGACCTGGCGCGCTACTACGAGGTGCGCGCCAGCAGCAAGCTGCATCGCGTGGCCGACCGCCAGTGCCGCGTGCTCACCATAGAGCCGCGCGATGCCCTGCGCTACGGCTACCGGCTCTGTGCCGACGTCGAAACCAACCTGCTGCTCAAGGCCCAGACGCTGGACGATACCCGGGCCGTGGTGGAGCAGGTGGCCTTCACGTCCATCCGCATGGGCAATGACGTCGATCCCGCCGAGCTCAGTTCGCGCTGGAGCACGCGCGGCTGGAAGGTCCACGAACACGACATGAAGCCCGTCGACCTCGCTGCGGCCGGCTGGCGGATCCCGGCGCCCGCCGGATTCGTTACCATGATGCAGTTGGCCCGTCCCATGGGGCCGGCCACCGTCAGCCAACTCGTGCTGTCCGACGGGCTGGCGGCGATCTCCGTCTTTATCGAGCCCTACGACGCGCGGCGGCACAACCATCCCCCCGAGGGGCTGGCGCGGCGCGGCGCGGTCAATATCTACGGGACGCGAATCGCCGACTTCTGGCTGACGGCGCTGGGCGAAGTGCCCGCGGCCACGCTGGAACAGTTGGCCGATTCGATCGAATACGTCCCCGCCCCCTGACGACGGCGCCGCCTGCGGGCGCGCCGATGTTTTTCCGGAGTGGTTCATGCAAGCATTTTCCATGTCGAGTTCCGTAGCGCGCCGGCTGGCTCCCGCCCTGGTGGCCGGCGTCATGGCGCTGGGCGCCGCCGCCCCTGCCGTCCAGGCCCAGAGTGCTGCCGGCGTGGTTCTGCCCGACTTCACCGGGGTGGTCCAGAAGGCCGATCCGGCGGTGGTGAACATCCGCACCACGGCCACCGTGCCGGTGCGCGGGGCGATGCCGCGCGGCTCCGATCCCTATGAGCTGTTCCGCTGGTTCTTCGGCCCGGATTTCCAGCCGCCGCTACCCGGGCAGCGCCAGCAGCCCCAGCAGCCGGCCCAGCCCGAAGAGCGCACCGTGCCGCGCGGCGTGGGCTCGGGATTCTTCATCTCCGAAGACGGCTACATCCTCACCAACACCCACGTCATCAGCGACGCGACCGACATCTACGTCACCCTCACCGACGGCCGGGAGTTCAAGGCCAAGGTCATCGGCTCGGACGAGCGCACCGACGTGGCCCTCATCAAGATCGACGCCAAGGGCATGACGGCCCTGCCTGCGGGCGATCCCAAGCAGCTCAAGAAGGGCCAGTGGGTGCTGGCCATCGGGTCGCCCTTCGGGCTGGATTCGACGGTAACTTCCGGCATCGTCAGCGCCATCGGGCGCGACACCGGCGAATACCTGCCCTTCATCCAGACCGACGTGGCCGTCAATCCCGGCAATTCGGGCGGGCCGCTGATCAACCTGCAGGGCGAGGTGGTCGGGATCAACTCGCAGATCATCTCGCGCAGCGGCGGCTTCATGGGCATTTCGCTGGCGATCCCGATCGACGAAGCCATGCGCGTGGTCGAACAGCTGCGCGCCACCGGCAAGGTCACGCGCGGCCTGATCGGCGTGCAGATCGGCGAGGTCGGCAAGGACGTGGCCGAGGCGATCGGCCTCCCGCGGGCCGAAGGGGCGCTGGTCAGCAGCATCCAGGCCGACGGCCCGGCCGATTCGGCCGGCGTGCTGCCCGGCGACGTCATCATGTCGTTCAACGGCGAGCGCATCCGCCGCTGGTCCGACCTGCCGCGCATCGTCGGCGAGACCAAGCCCGGCACCCGTGCGCCCATGGAGGTCTGGCGCAAGGGCCGCACCGTCAAGCTCTCGGTCACGGTGGCCGAGATGCCCAACGAGCCCGTTTCCAATGCCGGCCAGGCCGAGCCCAAGGCGTCGCCCTCGGCCGACAACCTGCTGGGCCTGGGCGTGGTCGACGTGCCGGCCGCCATGCAGCGCAGCCTGCGCATCAAGGGCGGGGTGCTGGTGCAGGTGGCCGAGGGCCCGGCAGCCCGGGCCGGCCTTCAGGAGGGCGACATCGTGCTGGTGGTCAACGAGACCGACGTCACGGGGGCGGACCAGTTCGCCCGCCTGGTTTCGGGCCTGGAAAAAGGCAAGACCGTAGGCCTGCTGGTGCGTCGTGGCGACCAGACGCAGTGGGTGGCGGTATCCCTGACCAAATAGTGCCCAAGACCGGCTAAAATGCCTGGTTGCCGCAATGAGGGGGCGCATGGCGCCCCCTCATTTTTGGCCAGCGCCCGCAGCCGGCAGGGCTTGCCCGCGGCGCTGCGGGCGTGCCGCCCGGGCCGGCGCGCCGTGTCCCTCTCTTCGTTTCCACTATGCAGCACATCCGCAACTTTTCCATCATCGCCCACATCGATCACGGCAAGTCGACCCTGGCAGACCGCCTGATCCAGCGGTGCGGCGGGCTGGCCGACCGCGAGATGTCCGCCCAGGTGCTCGACTCGATGGATATCGAGCGCGAGCGCGGGATCACCATCAAGGCCCAGACGGCCGCCCTGCAATACAAGGCGCAGGACGGCAAGGTGTACAACCTCAACCTCATCGATACCCCGGGCCACGTCGATTTCTCCTACGAGGTCAGCCGTTCGCTTTCCGCCTGCGAGGGTGCGCTGCTGGTCGTGGACGCCTCGCAGGGCGTCGAGGCCCAGACGGTGGCCAACTGCTATACCGCCATCGAGCTGGGCGTGGAGGTCCTGCCGGTACTCAACAAGATGGACCTGCCCCAGGCCGATCCGGAGGGCGCGCGCCAGGAAGTCGAGGACGTGATCGGCATCGACGCCTCGGCCGCCGTGCTGGCCAGCGCCAAGACGGGCATGGGCATCGACGACATCCTCGAGACCATCGTGGCGCGCGTGCCTCCGCCCCAGGGCGATCCGGCCCAGCCGCTGCAGGCGCTCATCATCGATTCGTGGTTCGACAACTATGTGGGCGTGGTCATGCTGGTGCGCATCGTCAACGGCGTGCTCAAGCCCAAGGACAAGATCCTGCTCATGGCCTCGGGCACCACGCACCTGTGCGAGCAGACGGGCGTCTTCACGCCCAAGTCGCAGCCGCGCCCGCACCTGTCGGCGGGCGAAGTGGGGTTCGTGATCGCCGGCATCAAGGAGCTGGCCTCGGCCAAGGTGGGCGACACCGTCACCCTGGCCAGCCAGCCGGCGGCGCAGCCGCTGCCCGGGTTCAAGGAGGTGAAGCCGCAGGTGTTCGCCGGCCTCTATCCCGTGGAAAGCTCCGAATACGACCAGCTGCGCGACTCCCTCGAGAAGCTCAAGCTCAACGATGCCGCGCTCATGTTCGAGCCCGAGGTGTCGCAGGCGCTGGGCTTCGGCTTCCGGTGCGGCTTCCTGGGCCTGCTGCACATGGAGATCGTGCAGGAGCGCCTCGAGCGCGAATTCGACATGGACATCATCACCACCGCGCCATCGGTGGTGTACGAGGTCGAGCAGCGCGACGGCTCGGTGATGTCGGTGGAGAGCCCCTCGCGCATGCCCGAGGTGGGCAAGATCGCCGACATCCGCGAGCCCATCGTCAGGATCACGCTGTTCATGCCGCAGGAGTACGTCGGCCCCGTCATGACGCTCTGCAACCAGAAGCGCGGGGTGCAGACCAACATGAGCTACCACGGCCGCCAGGTGCACCTCAGCTACGAGATGCCCCTGGCCGAGATCGTGCTCGACTTCTTCGACAAGCTCAAGTCGGTGTCGCGCGGCTACGCCTCCATGGACTACGAGTTCCTGGAGTACCGCTCGGCCGACGTGGTCAAGGTGGACCTGCTCATCAACGGCGACCGGGTCGACGCGCTGGCCATGATCGTGCACCGCTCGAACGCGCGCTACCGCGCGCGCGAGGTGGTTTCCAAGATGCGCGAGCTGATCCCCCGCCAGATGTACGACGTGGCCATCCAGGCGGCCATCGGCGCCGAAGTCATCGCCCGCGAGAACGTCAAGGCGCTGCGCAAGAACGTGCTGGCCAAGTGCTACGGCGGCGACATCACCCGCAAGAAGAAGCTGCTCGAGAAGCAGAAGGCCGGCAAGAAACGCATGAAGCAGGTGGGCAGCGTGGAGATCCCGCAGGAAGCCTTCCTTGCCATCCTGCAAGTCGACGACAAATAACCTGGAACGGTGACATCGCTCATGAGTTGGAACTTTGCCCTGATACTGTTCGTGCTGCTGGTGGTCACCGGCGTCATCTGGGTGCTGGACCTGGCCATATTCCGCAAGCGGCGCGAAGCGCGTACGGGGCAGGGCGAAGGCGCGGCGCGCACGCCGTGGTGGATCGAGTACGCGGTCAGCTTCTTTCCGGTGATCCTGTTCGTGTTCCTGCTGCGTTCCTTCGTGGTCGAGCCCTTCCGCATTCCGTCGGGCTCGATGCTGCCCACGCTGCAGTCGGGCGACCTCATCCTGGTGAGCAAGTTCAGCTACGGCGTGCGGCTGCCCATCGTCGACGCCAAGATCCTCGACACCGGCTCGCCGGAGCGCGGCGACGTGGTGGTGTTCCGCTACCCCGTGGACACCGATGTGGACTACATCAAGCGCATCGTGGGCCTGCCCGGCGACGAAGTCGCCTACCTGGACAAGAAACTCTACGTGAACGGGCAACTGGTGCCGCATACGCGCGACGGCGACTACTTCGAGCCCGACCGGGTCTCGTACATTGCCCGCTACGACGAGAAATTGGGTGATGTTAGCCACAAGATACTGCTAGATGAGGGAAGATCGCAGGATTTCGGCCCCATCTGGAAGTTTCCCCACATCCAGAACTGCCAGTATCTGCGCAATGGAGTACGCTGCAAGGTGCCGGAAGGCCATTATTTCGCCATGGGCGACAACCGCGACAACAGCGCGGACAGCCGCTACTGGGGCTTCGTTCCGGACGCTAATATCGTAGGAAAGGCTTTCCTCATCTGGATGAACTTCAGCGACCTGACCCGGATCGGCCGCTTCCACTGACCGTCATGTCCCCCGCCACCCTGGAAACCCGCCTCGATCACCGCTTCGGTGATCCGGCATTGCTCGAGCAGGCGCTCACGCACCGCAGCCATGGCGCCCGGCATAACGAGCGCCTGGAGTTCCTGGGAGACTCGGTATTGAACTTCGTGGTCGCCGCCATGCTGTACGAACGCTACGGCAAGCTCGACGAAGGCGACCTCTCCCGCCTGCGCGCCAACCTGGTGAAGCAGGCTTCGCTGGCGGAGATCGCCCAGCGCCTGGAGCTGTCGCAATACCTGCGCCTGGGCGAGGGCGAGCTCAAGAGCGGCGGGTTCCGCCGGCCCTCCATCCTGGCCGACGCGGTGGAAGCCATTTTCGGCGCCGTCTACCTCGATGGCGGCTTCGAGGCGGCGCGCAAGGTCATCGTCAGGCTGTACCAGCCGGTCATGGCCAGCGTCGACCCCAAGACGCTGGGCAAGGACGCCAAGACGCTGCTGCAGGAATTCCTGCAGGGCCGCAAGTTGCCGCTGCCGCTGTATACCGTGGTGGCAACCCACGGCGCGGCACACAGCCAGCAGTTCGAAGTCGAGTGCGCCATTCCGGCGTTCGAGATCAAGGTGGTCGCGCCCGGCGCCAGCCGCCGCGCGGCCGAGCAATCCGCCGCCAAGCTGGCCCTGGAAGCCGCCCTGGCCGTCAGTCCGCCGGCGCGCGCAGCGCGCAAGTCCGGCCGGGCCCGCAAGACGGCGCAACTGTCGCTGCCCGTGGCAGTGGCGCAAGAGGTCAAATGAGCGCAACAACTCCGTACCGGGCCGGCTTCGTGGCCGTCGTCGGACGCCCCAACGTGGGCAAGTCCACCCTGACGAACGCCCTGATCGGCACCAAGATATCCATCGTCTCGCGCAAGGCCCAGACGACGCGCCACCGCATCCATGGCGTGCTGACGCGCGAGCACGAGCAGTTCGTCTTCGTCGACACGCCGGGCTTCCAGACGCGCCACGGCGGCGCCATGAACCGCATGATGAACCGCGTGGTCACCCAGGCCCTGGCCGACGTGGACGTGGTCGTGCATGTGGTCGAGGCCGGCAAATGGACCGACGCCGATGCGCGGCTGCTGCCGCTGCTGCCGGACCCGGCCCGCACCATCCTGGTGGTCAGCAAGATCGACGCGCTCAAGCAGCGCGACATGCTGTTCCCCTTCGTGGCCCGGCTCATGGAGCAGTACGCCTACGGCGCGGTGGTGCCGGTCAGCGCGCAGAAGTCGCAGCAGCTCGATCAGCTGCTCGACGAGATCGCGGCGCGCCTGCCCGAGGGCGAGCCCATGTTCGAGGAAGATACGCTCACCGACCGCCCCATGCGCTTCATTGCCGCGGAACTGGTGCGCGAGAAGATCTTCCGGCTGGTCGGCGACGAGCTTCCGTATGGCTGCACCGTGGTGATCGAGCAGTGGGAGGAAACCGACACGCTGGCGCGCATCGCGGCCTGCGTGGTGGTCGAGCGCGAAAGCCATCGCCCCATCCTGCTGGGCGCGGGCGGCGAGCACATGAAGCGCATTGCCACCGAGGCGCGCCAGGACATCGCCAAGCTGCTCGACAAGACCGTGCATCTCGAGGTGTACATCAAGGTGCGCAAGGGCTGGTCAGACCGCGAAAGCGCGCTGCGCGACCTGGGCTATGAGTAGACGGGCGCAACGCGTCCACGACACCCCCGCTTATATGCTGCACGCCACGGCCTGGCGCGAGACGTCCCTGGTGGTGCAGGCGTTCGCGCGCGAACACGGCTGCGTGGCCCTGGTTGCCAAGGGCGCCAAGCGGCCCTATTCCACCCTGCGGCCCGTGCTTTCGGCTTTCCAGCCGCTGAGCATGTCCTGGAGCGGGGCGGGCGAGGTCAAGACGCTGATCCGCGCCGAGGTGGCAGGCGTGCGCCCGCTGTCGGGCGCCGCGCTGATGTCGGCCTGGTACATGAACGAACTGCTGCTGCGCCTGCTGCCCCGCGAGGATGCCCATCCCGTGCTGTTCGACGCCTACGATACCGCGCTGGCGCAGTTGTCGGCCGGCACGCGCGCCGCCGGCGCGCTGCGCCGCTTCGAGTGGGTATTGCTGCGCGAAACCGGCTATGGCCTGGACGAGGCCGAGCCCGACTTCAACGATCCGGCCATCGAACCCGGCCTGCGCCGCGACCTGCGCGAGCGCCTGGAAGCGAACCTGGCCGGCCGGCCGCTGTCGACGCGGCGCGTGCTGCTGGACCTGCAGCGCTATTGAGTGCACGCGGCCATGGCTTTCACGCTCAAACAGGTCGAGACCTTCCGCACGGTCTACGAAACCGAAAGCGTCACGGCCGCGGCCCGACGGCTCGACGTATCGCCGGCGACGGTCAGCGCCACGCTTGCGGCACTGGAGGCCGGCATCGAGATGCGGCTGTTCGAGCGCGTGCGCCAACGCATGCAGCGCACGCCCGAGGCAACGCTGCTGTATGAGGAGATCCGCCGGCTGAATGTGGGCCTGGAGAGCCTGGGCCGCAAGATCCGTGCGATACGTGGCGCGGCGCAGCCGCGCCTGCGGGTGGGCAGCATCCACGCCTACAGCGGCATCGTGGTCAGCGAGGCCATCGCGCGTTTTCGCACCCGCTATCCGGACACGCCGCTGTACCTGCAGATCCGCGATTCCAACACCTTGCGCGACATGGTGGTGTCGGGAGAGCTGGACCTCGCCGCCGTGGCCGACGAGTCGGAACTCGAGGGATTGCGCGGGCACAGGCTGGCGAGCCTGCAGGCGGTGGCCGTATTTCCGAGGGGGCATCCGCTGGAGCGCATGGACAGCGTGGCCCTGGCCCAGCTTGCCGAGACGGACGTGATCGTCCTCAACAGCGAGGACGCGGCACGAAAGCGCCTCGATGCGCTGCTGCGGGACGCCGGCCTGACCCTGCACGCGGCAATCGAGACGCCTTATTCCAGCACGGTCTGCCAGCTGGCGCTTGCAGGGCACGGCGTCGGCATTGCGAACCCGGCCACCGCGGTCGGCATGGCCGCCATGGGGCTGGCTTTCCGTCCGCTGGCGGTGCCGGTGCACTTCGAGTGCCACATGATCCTGCACGGCGGCCGCCCGTTGTCCGAAGCGGGCAGGTTCTGGGCAACCTGTCTGCGCGGCGCGCTGGCGCCGCTGGTCGAGCGCTTCGGCGTCTGAAGCGGCCCGGCCCTCAACCCCGGCGGCCGTCCGAGGTAAGCATCAGCACGACCGAGGATTCGGCGTCGACCACCCCGGCATGCTTGAGCTGGGCGACTGCCGCCAGGGCGGAAGCCGAGGACAGCTCCGTGGCCACGCCCACGCCCAGCAGTCGTTCCTGCGCCGCGGACGCGGCCGTGTCCGCTACGTCGATCGGCATGCCGGACGAGCGCGCCAGGGCTGCAAGCGATTGCAGCGTGCTGGTGCTTCCGGCGATGGAGTACTGCCGGGTGGCGCCGTCCCACTGGCCGCGCGCATCGCCGCCGGCGCGCGCCCGCTTCAGCCGGGCGTAGGGTTCCACGGCATGCAGGCGCGGCAGGCGGTCGATGCGGCCGGCGTCGCGCAGGTACTGCCACCCGAGCAGGATGCCCCACAGCAGGTCGCCTCTTGCGGTCGGCACCAGGATGTCGGTGGGCAGGCCAGCCGTGTCGAGGATCTCCTCGGCGATGGGCTTGTAGCCTTCGACACCGTAGGCATGCGTGCCGACCGGCGGATTGAGGTAGTTCGTGCCCGCGAAGGCGCCTTCCTCGCGGCATAGCCGCGCCACGTGGGGCCAGCGTGCCAGGCTGTCCTCGAACTCCGTGAGCCGGGCGCCGAAACGGGCCATGGCCGAACGCTGCAGCGGTGGGCAGTTGTGCAGGATGGCGATGTCGGCTTGCAGCCCGGCAGCGGCACAATAGGCGGCCAGCGATACGCCGGCGTTGCCGCTGGACGCCGCGGCCACCCGCTCCGCCCCCGCCAGCCGGGCCCGCGAGACCAACTGCGCGGCCATGCGGTCCTTGTGGCTGCCCGTGGGGTTGGCTCCCTCGCACTTCAGCCACAGCTGGCCCACGCCCTCCGCCCGCGCCAGCGCGGGGGCAGCAAGGCAGGGGGTGGCGCCTTCGCCCAGGGTGACGGGGTCGAGCACGGGCAGCGGCATGCGCGCCTCGTCTGTGTCCTGGTACAGGCATTCCAGCGAGGCGGGATGTCCCTGGGCCAGGCAGTGCGGGCATCCTTCGGGGTAGTCTCCCGGCGGGAGGACGGACTGGCAGCGTATGCAGCGCAGCCCGGACAGCTTGGGGTTCATCAGCATGGTTCAGTACAGGGTGGCGAGTGAATCCAGAGGGAGGGCGGGCGCCACCTGCAGCAGGCAGTCGCCATGGTCGCTGCGCGCGATGGGGCGCAGGCACAGCACGGTGCCGGATTGCGGGCTGGCCAGCACCCGGGGCGGCACGTCGGGGCAGGCGGGCTCGATCAGCCGGCCGATCTCATCGCCTGCCGCCACCGTCTGCCCCAGCTCCACCGCCGGCACGAAGACGCCTGCGGCATGCGCGCGCAGCGTGGCCGCGGGAGCGTCGAGGTCGTGGAGCGCAGGCTCTGCGCCCCGGCCTTCCCATCGCCCGAGCAGGCCCAGTTCGGCCAGGCAGCCGAGCAATCCGTCGCGGCAGCGCCGGACCAGCGCTTCGCGGGTCTGCGCCCCGCCGCCGATCTCGGCGCTCAGGCGCAATACGCCATGGCGGCTTGCCGCCGCCGGCATGGACCCGGCTTCGGTCGAACGGAAGAACACGCAGTGGGGCAGGCCGAAGGCGCGTGCCAGCGCGGGCAGGCGCTCGTCATGCGCGTCGTTGCCGTAGCGCGTGATGACCGACGAGGGCAGGTAGTGCAGCGAGGCGCCGCCGCTGTGCACGTCGATCATCGCGTCGAGCCGGGGCAGCAGGCGGGCTTCCAGCGCGGCGGCCAGGCTTTCGGTATAGCCTCGGGCCGGCGCGCCCAGGAAGGCACGGTTGAGGTTGCCGCCGTCGGATGGCGAGAAACGGGTGCCCGCGAGGGAGGCCTCGGCGTTGGCCGCGGGCAGCAGGTAGACCGTTCCGCGCTGCAGGATGCCGGGAAGCGTGTGCCACAGATCCAGGATGGCCGCCTGGCCTTCCCACTCATCGCCGTGCACGCCGGCCAGCAGCGCGACCGCCGGCCCGGGCCCGGCGTCGATGCGCAGCACCGGCACGCTGATGCGCCGGTATGCGGAAGTATTGGTGGCGGCGGCGCAGGAAAAGTCTTCGCGGGTGAGCGTGGCCATGCGGGATTCCCGGATGTCAGTCCAGCGTGGTGCCGGAGGATTTGATGATGCGTTCCCACTTGGGCAGTTCCTTCGTGACCTGGGCATGCACGGCTTCGGGCCCGCCACCCAGCGGCTCCTGGGAACGGCTGCGCAATTCCCTGCGCACGTTCTCCGAGGACAGGGCTGCGTTCAGCGCGGCGTTCAGGCGGGCGACCGCGTCCGCGGGCGTGCCGGCCGGCGCAATCAGGGCGCTCCATGCCGACTGCTCGTAGTCCGGGTAGCCCTGTTCGGCTACCGTGGACACATCCGGATTCGACGCGGCGCGCTGCCGGGTGGTGACGGCCAGCGCCCGCAGCCTGCCGTCCTTCAGGTTGCCTATCAACGGAGGAAGGTTTTCCATCATGGCGTCGACGTGTCCGCCCAGCAGGTCGGACAGCTGGGCGGATGTCGCCTTGTACGGGATCTGGCGCACGGCCGCACCGGTCTGGGCAATGAACAGCTTCACGCCGACTTCGCTGGTGGTTCCCGGGTCGGCGGACGTCATGGTGAGGCTGTCCGGGCGGGCCTTGGCCGCCTCGATGAAGCTGCGCAGGTCTTTCCAGGGCGCTGTCGCGTTCACCACGATCACATTCGGCGTTTCTGCCACCAGGCCGACGGGGACCACATCCTTGTCCAGGTCATAGAGCTGCTGCTTGAAGAGATAGCGGTGCAGCACCAGCGTGCCGACGTGGGCATAGCCGATGGTGTAGCCGTCCGGCCGGGCCCGCACGACGGCCTGGGTACCGATGCGCCCGCCTGCGCCCACGCGGTTCTCGATCACCACGGGCTGGCCCAGTTCGCGGCTCATCTGCTGGCCGACCAGCCGCGCGGTGATGTCGGCGTTGCCGCCGGCGGCCGCGGGCACGATCAGGGTGATCGGGCGTTCGGGGAATGCGGCCATCGCAGGAGGGGCGGCCAGCAGCAGGGAAAGCAGGGCGAGGCGGGTAGTGCGTTTCATGACGGCTCCCTAGGCATGGTGTGCCGTCATTGTGGGCTCAGGCAGGCGCAGACATATTCGGATTTCTGATATGGATGTGCGAAAGGATCTAATACTGGCGGACGGATCGTGGCCGGTTGGCCCGCCAACAAACACTTGCTTTATTTACCACCGGTGAGGGCGGCCGTCGCGGTCGTACCGGTCGGAGTAGTCCCGGTCGTGGTGGCGGTGATGGTGGTGGTCACGGTCATAGACGATGCAGCCGCTGAGCAGGAACGAGGCTGCGAGGCTGGCGAATAGAAGTTTTGTCATTGCTTTCCATGCTCCTGTGTTGCTGGCGGGACGGGCGTGCCGGGGAGGCCCCCGACACGATCTGCATGGTCCAGTCTACCCAGGCGCCCCGGGGCAGGTCGTACACAGGCATGAGGCTTGGTCACCATATTTTTCAGCGCCGGGCAGGCCGGGCGGGCGGCGGCTGGCAAAAAAAACGGGCTTGCCGAAGCAAGCCCGTGCAGCCCGTGGAGAGGAGGCTGCTTATTCGCGGTCGCCGCCGAAGATGCCCAGCAGCATCAACAGGTTCGAGAAGACGTTGTACACGTCCAGGTAGATGGCCAGCGTGGCGGACACGTAGTTGGTTTCGCCGCCGTTGACCACGCGCTGCAGGTCGACCAGCATGAAGGCCGAGAAGATCACGATGGCCAGCACCGAGACGGTGAGCATGAGGGCGGGCATCTGCAGGAAGATGTTGGCCAGCGCGGCCACCAGGATGACCACGGCGCCGGTGAAGAGCCATTTCTGCATGCCGGAGAGGTCGCGCTTGATGGTGCTGGCCAGCGTGGCCATGGTGCCGAACACCACGGCGGTGCCGCCGAAGGCCGTCATGACGAGCTGCGCGCCATTGCCCATGCCCAGCACGAAGCCCAGCAGCCGCGAAAGCATCACGCCCATGAAGAAGGTGAAGCCCAGCAGCAGCATCACGCCCAGCGAGTTGTTCTTGTTCTTCTCGATGGCGAACATCAGGCCGAACGCGCCCACCAGGAACACGATGGCCGTGAGGCCGGGGCTGCCGGCCATGACCTGGTTGATGCCCGAGTACAGGCCCACTGCGGCGCCCAGCACCGTGGGAACCAGGGACAGGGCGAGCAGCCAGTAGGTGTTGCGCAATACCTTGTTCCGGACGACTTCGCCCGGCACGCCGGCGTAGGCGCCAGTGCGGTTGAAGGGAGAAGGAGTTTGGTTCATGACGGTTCCTCGATACGGCAATGAAAAAGGTTGCCCAGTAGGCTTAGAGCGACAGCATACCTGACAGTTCCCTGAAAAATCCACTGGGCGCAACCCGGACAGGGCGCCCCGGATTTCAGCCCGGGCGCACGCGCTGCAGCGCCCGCGCCACCAGCGCCGGCAATTCGTCGTCCAGCCGGGCCTGCATCTGCGCCACGGCATCCTGCAGCGCAGCCTGCACCGCGCGTTCGATCTCGGCCTGGAGCGCCGCACGCAGCACTGCCTCGCGCGGCGAGGCGTCGGGCGCGGCAGGCTCCGGCCCGAGGGTGCCGCCCGGGGCGTAGCCGGGTTCGTCGGCCCGCGCGTCGAGCCGGGGTACGTCCGCTGCCGGCGCGCGGCCCGGACCGGGGACGATCTCGCGCAGCACCGGGGCATGGGGATCGTCGGGCCGCAGCGTGGGCTCGGCGCGCTGCGTGAGCGTGGGGATGGCGTGGAAGTCGTCGGGGCGGGGCATGGAAATTCCCAGAAGAGGCGCAGCGGCACGAGGCCGTTCAGGCGCCGCGGGCGTTGCCCAGGTCGTGGCTCTGCAGGCTGTGGCCTGCACTCTGGTAGCTGCGCCAGCGCTGGCGTGCGGCCTGACGGTCGGCGGGGTCGTCGGAGACGATCTCGAGCACCCGCGCATAGCCATCATAGTTCGGCGGGCATTCGTCATCCAGGTTGAGCAGCCAGGCGTCGTCGGGCGGCAGGCCGGACGACAGGGCGCGCGCCGGGTCGCCGGCGGTCAGCAGCACGGGCGTTGCGTCGGCCAGCGGATCCGTGACCGACACATGGGGGACGAAGGAGGTGTCGTCGAATGCCCACAGCATGCGGTCGAAGGCGCTCAGGCGGGCGCCGTCGCGGCAATAGACCACCAGGCGCCGCCCTGCCAGATAGCGCTTGCGCGCCGTCTGGCAGGCCGCCCGCAGGCGGTCGGCGGCGCCGAAGGCGAAGTCGATGCGCGTCATGCCGCCGGGTTCAGGCGCGGTCCAGCAGGTACTGGGTCAGCAGGGGCACGGGCCGGCCGGTGGCGCCCTTGTCCTTGCCGCCGCGCCAGGCCGTGCCGGCGATGTCGAGGTGGGCCCACGGATAGGCCTTGGCGAAGCGCGACAGGAAGCAGGCCGCGGTGACGCTGCCGGCCGGCGGGCCGCCGATATTGGCCATGTCGGCGAAATTCGACTTGAGCTGCTCCTGGTAGGCGTCGTCCATCGGCATGCGCCAGGCCGGGTCCAGCGCCTGGCGACCCGCCGCCAGCAGGGCCTCGGCCAGCGCGTCGTCTTTCGAGAACAGGCCGCTGTTGACGTGCCCGAGGGCGACCACGCAGGCGCCGGTGAGCGTGGCGATGTCGATCACCGCCGAGGGCTTGAAGCGTTCCGCGTAGGTGAGGGCGTCGCAGAGGATCAGGCGGCCCTCGGCGTCGGTGTTGAGGATCTCGATGGTCTGGCCCGACATGCTGGTGACCACGTCGCCCGGCTTGTTGGCCTTGCCGCTGGGCATGTTCTCGCAGGACGCGATGAGGCCCACCACTTCGAAGGGCAGGTCAAGTTCGGCCAGGGCGCGGAACGTGCCGAACACGCTGGCCGCGCCGCACATGTCGTATTTCATCTCGTCCATGGTGGCGGCCGGCTTGATCGAGATGCCGCCGGAATCGAACGTGATGCCCTTGCCCACCAGCACCACCGGCCCGCCCTCGGCGGCCTTGGCCTTGCGGGGCGCCTTGGAGCCGGGGTGGCGCAGCACGATGAAGCGCGGGGGCTCGTCGGAGCCGCGGGCCACCGACAGGAAGGCGCCCATGCCGAGCGCCTCGATCTGCTTGCGGTCGAGGACCTCGACCTTGATGGCCTTGAAGTCGCGCGCCAGCTTGCGGGCAGCCTCGCCCAGATAGGTGGGCGTGCAGACGTTGCCGGGCAGGTTGCCCAGGGTGCGCGCGAGCTCCATGCCGTTGGCGATGGCGCCGCCTTCGCGCAGGCCCTGCTGGGCCTGCGCGGCATCGGCCCGGTCGACCACCTGCGCGATCTTCTTCAGCTTGGGCCGGGCATTGCGGTCGGGTCTGCCGAACGTGGCGTCGTAGTGGTAGGCGGCCTGGCCGGCAGCGATGGCGGCGCTGCGGGCGCGCGCGCGCAGGCTGGTGCCGGCGATGTCGATGGCGGCCAGGGTGGACACGCCCTCGGCGAGCTGGGCAGCCACGCAGGCCGCGGCGAAGGCCTGTTCTGCCATGGCGTGGGTGCGCGCGGAATAGTCTTCCTGCTTGCCCAGGCCTACCAGCACCACGCGCTGGGCCGTCACGCCGGGCAGGTTGCGCAGCACCAGCGTGCTGCCCGGGCGCGCGCGGAACTCCTGCTTGACGACGGTGCGCACGCCGCCATTGCAGGCGCGGTCGATGACGTCTGCCGCGGGGCTCAACACGCCGTCGGCATAGATGCCCACCGCAAGCGCCGCGGTCTTGATCTGGTGCAGGGAGGCGGTGATCTGTGTGCTAAATTCCATGAGGGGTTTTCCCGAGTGCGTCGTCAGTAGCGGATCGATTATCCCGCATATTTTCACATGTCTCTATTCAAACGGTCGGTCGTAGGCGAGATCACGAGCCACGCTGGCGTCGTGTTTTCCACCTTGGTCGTCGTGTGGCTCAGCGTGCTGCTGGTGCGCCTGCTGGGCGAAGCGGCCGGCGGCTCGATCGGCGCCGACGTGGTGCTGGGCCTTGCGGCATTCTCCACCATCACCGCGCTGCCCACCGTATTGGCGGTGTCGCTGTTCATCGCGGTGCTCACCACCATCACCCGGAACTACCGCGAATCCGAGATGGTCGTGTGGTTCGCCAGCGGGCTGTCGCTTGCCGACTGGCTGCGGCCGGTGCTGCGCGTGGCGGTGCCCGTGGCCGCCATGGTGGCCGTGCTGACGCTGGCGGCTTCGCCGTGGGCCTACCGCCAGATCGGCGAGTATCGCGAGCGCTTCGAGCAGCGCTCCGATCTCTCCAAGGTCACGGCGGGCCAGTTCGCGGAGTCGAATGACGGCGAGCGCGTGTTCTTTGCCGAAGATCCCGTGCGCCAGGGCGACGAGCTGGGCGTGGTGTTCGCGCGTGCGCTGGATCCCGAATGGCACAGCGTGCTTACCGCGCGCAGCGCGCACAGCGAGACCCTGCCCAACGGCGACCGCTTCCTGGTGCTGAGCGAAGGCCATCGCTACGACCTGAAGCTGGGTACGCCCGAGATCCGCCTGGTGAATTTCGAGCGCTATGGCGTGCGGCTGGAGAGCCGTGACGGCGACCCGATGGCCGAGGCGCGCGCCGCGGCCGAGCGCTCCAGCAAGGCGCGTCCCACCCTGCAGCTGATGCGCGACAACACCGACAGCGCATGGTCGCAGATCATGTGGCGCATCGCCCTGCCGATCGCCACGCTCAACCTGGCCCTGCTGGCCATTCCGCTGGGGGCGGTGAACCCGCGTCTGGGCCGTTCGGGCGACCTGCTCATCGCCGGCCTCATCGCCTTGCTCTACATGAACCTCATCAACCTGTCGCGGGCCTGGATCGGCGACGGCAAGGTCAGCTTCGGGGTGGGGGTCTGGGCCGTGCATGCGCTGGTGGCCGCGCTGTTCGCCTGGCTGATGTACCGCCGCCTGCGCGTCAAGGCGCCGCGCGACGCGGGCTGACCGGGATGGGGCGCCTGCCCCGGGCCCGCGCGGCGGGTCAGGGCAGGCGGGCCAGGCAGTTTCAGGGCAGGTACTGCATCCGGCCGCTGCGGCCGGACAGCAGGGCGGCGTTGCGCGCCACCGATCGCCTCAGGAAATCCCACAGCACGCTCACGCGCTTGAGCCGGTGCAGGTCTTCGTGGCAGTACATCCAGAAGCTGCGGGTGATCGCCACCTCGTCGGGCAGCACGGGCTGCAGGCGCTCGTCCTGGGCCGCGATGAAGCAGGGCAGGATGGCCAGCGAGCGGCCCTGCAGGGCGGCGTGGTATTGCGCGATGACGCTGGTGCTGCGCAGCACCACGCGGCTGTCGGGCAGCAGGTCTTCGAGGTAGCGCAGCCCATCGCTGAATACCAGCTCGTCCACGTAGCCGATGAAGCTGTGCCGGGCGAGGTCGGCTCGGCCCTGGATCGGAGGATGCGCCGCCAGGTATCCGGGCGTGCCGTAGAGCCGCAGGGTGTAGTCGCACAGCTTGCTGCAGACATAAGGGCCGCGCTGCGGCCGGTCCAGCGTGATGGCCAGGTCGGCTTCGCGCTTGGACAGGCTCACGAAGCGCGGGACGGGCAGGATGTCGAGCGTGACGTGCGGATAGCGGCACTGGAAATCGGCAGCCAGCGGCGTGAGCACGTAGCTGCCGAATCCTTCCGTGGCGCCGATGCGCAGGTGGCCCGACGGCGCCTGGCCCACGCCCGAGAGCGCTTCGCGCGCCGATTGCAGCGCGCTTTCCATCTGTTCCGCATGCACGAACAGCCGCTGGCCGTCGTCGGTGAGCAGGAAGCCGGCGCCGCGCGATTTTTCGAACAGCAGCGTGCCGAGCTCGGCTTCCAGGGCGCGGATGCGGCGCGAGACGGTGGTGTGCTCGACGCCCAGGCGCCGGGCTGCGGCGCTGGCGCGCTGCGTGCGCGCCACTTCCAGGAAGTAGCGCAGGGTATCCCAATCGACCATGTGGCGGACCTCGGGGGGGCGGACCCGGTGGGGTGTGCATCCATGCACAACGAATGTGCGTAGATTGCTGTTGCTGGGGGATTTTCACACATCTACACTGGGTGTGGACTCCGCCCGAGCGGGGCCGGCATAACCACAATCACACCGGAGACAAACCCATGAAACTGCAAGCACGCGGCCGTGCCGCGAGTCTGTGCCTGGGCGCGCTGTTCTGGATGGGAGGGCAGGCCGGCGCGGCCGAGCCCCCGCCGGTCAGGATCGGCGTGCTCACCGACATGTCCGGCACCTATGCCGCCATGGGCGGCGCGGGCTCGGTGGCGGCGGCCCGCATGGCCATCGACGACTGCCTGGCCGCCGAATGCAAGGGCATGCGCATCGACCTGGTGTCGGCCGACAACCAGAACAAGGCCGACGTGGGGGCGGCGCGGGCGCGCGAATGGTTCGACCGCGACGGCGTGACCGCCATCGCCGATCTCACCAATTCGGCGGTGGCGCTGGCCGTGCAGGGCATCGCCCGCGAAAAGAACCGGGTGGCGCTGTTCTCCGGCCCGGCCACGACCGCGCTCACCAACAAGGACTGCTCGCCGCTGGGTTTCCACTGGATGTTCGATACCTATTCGCAATCGGCCGGCGGCGCCAAGGCCACGGTCCGCGAGGGCGGCAAGTCGTGGTACTTCGTCACGGTGGACTACGCCTTCGGGCATTCGCTCGAGGCCGATACGGCCAAGGCCGTGCAGGCGCTGGGCGGCACGGTCGCCGGCAGTGTGCGGCATCCGCTGAATGCGCCGGACTTCGCCTCGTATCTGCTGCAGGCGCAGAGCTCGGGCGCACAGGTGGTGGCGCTGGCCAATGGCGGGCAGGATACGGTGAACGCGGTCAAGCAGGCACGCGAGTTCGGCATCGTGGCCGGCGGCCAGCGCCTGGTGTCCCTGCTGATCTTCCTGTCGGACCTGCGGGCGCTGGGCCTGGAGAACGCCCAGGGCCTGTCGTACGTGGACGGGTTCTACTGGGACTACGACGACGCCACGCGGGCCTGGTCGGCGCGTTTCGAGCAGGCCTTCCGCGGGCTGAAGCCCACCATGACCCAGGCCGGCGTGTATTCGAGCGTGTTGCACTACCTGCGCGCCGTCGCGGCCACGGGGTCGACCGACGGCAAGGTCGTGGCCGACAAGATGCGCGAGCTGCCGATCCGCGATCCGATCATGCGCAACGCCTCCATACGGCCCGACGGGCGCGTCGTCCACGACATGTACCTGTACGAGGTCAAGAAGCCCGCCGAATCCAGGGGCGACTGGGACTACTCCAGGCTGGTGGCCACCATTCCGGCCGCGGAGGCTTTCCAGCCGCTGGCGGAGTCTTCCTGCCCGCTGGTGCGCAAATGAGTTCCGGGCGCTGAAGCCGCCCGCATGCCGGATTCCCCACGACACGAGAGAGGAGCAACATCATGAGCAACGTACCCCGCCTGCCGCTGCTGATCGGCGGCGAACTGGTGCAGTCCCGCACCACCCAATGGCGCGACGTCATCAACCCGGCAACCCAGGAGGTGGTGGCCCAGGTGCCGTTCGCCACGCGCGAGGAGCTCGACCGGGCCGTGGCCAATGCCAGGGAAGCCTTCCAGGGCTGGCGCAACACGGGCCAGGGCACGCGCATGCGCGTGATGCTGAAGCTGCAGCAGCTCATACGCGAGCGCACGGCAGAGCTTGCCGAGCTGATCACGCGCGAGCATGGCAAGACGCTGCCCGATGCCGAGGGCGAGGTGGGCCGCGGCCTGGAGGTGGTGGAGCACGCCTGCGCCATCGCCAGCCTGCAGCTCGGCGAATATGCCGAGAACGCCGCGTCCGGCATCGACGTGTACACGCTGGTCCAGCCGCTGGGCGTGTGCGCCGGCATCACCGCGTTCAATTTCCCGGTGATGCTGCCGTGCTTCATGTTCCCCATCGCCGTGTCCTGCGGCAATACCTTCGTGCTCAAGCCGTCCGAGCAGGATCCCAGCTCCACGCTGTTGCTGGCACAGCTGGCGCTGGAAGCCGGCCTGCCCCCGGGGGTGCTCAATGTCGTCCATGGCGGGCCCGACATCGCCAACGGCCTGTGCGAGCATCCGGACATCAAGGCCGTGTCCTTCATCGGGTCCACGCGCGTGGGCACCGAGATCTACCACCGCGCATCCCAGGCAGGCAAGCGCTGCCAGGCCATGATGGGGGCCAAGAACCATTGCGTCATTCTGCCCGACGCCGATCCCGAGGTGGCGCTCAACCAGCTGGTGGGCGCCGCCTTCGGCGCGGCAGGGCAGCGCTGCATGGCCACCTCGGTGGCGGTGCTGGTGGGCGAGGCGCGCAACTGGCTGCCCGACTTCATCGAACGGGCCCGCAAGCTCAAGGTGAACGTGGGCACGGACCGGCAGGCCGACCTCGGCCCGTTGGTGTCGGTGAATGCGCGCAAGCGCGTCGAGGAGCTGATCCAGAAAGGCGTGGAAGAGGGGGCGCGGCTGGCGCTGGACGGCCGCGGGATCTCGGTGCCGGGCTACGAGCAAGGCAATTTCGTGGGGCCCACGGTGTTCGACGGGGTGACCGAAGACATGGCGATCTATCGGGAAGAGATCTTCGGCCCGGTGTTGTGCGTGGCGGGTGTGGACACCCTGGCGCAGGCCGTCGCGTTCGTGAACCGCAATCCCAACGGCAACGGGGTGGCGCTGTTCACCCAGGACGGCGGCGCCGCGCGTTATTTCCAGAACAACATCGACGTGGGCCAGGTGGGCATCAACATCCCGATCCCGGTGCCGGTGGCCTGGTTCAGCTTCACCGGCTCGCGGGGTTCCAAGCTTGGCGACCTGGGGCCCAACGGCAAGCAGGCCGTGCAGTTCTGGACCCAGACCAAGACGGTGACGGCACGCTGGTCGGCCCATAGCCGCGACATCGACGCCAATTTCAGCGCACGCTGAGCCCTGCCTGTTCCCATGAAAACAAAATTTGTTTTCATGGGAACAATTTGCTATGCTGGCCAGACCGATCAGCACTGCTGGCCGCCATGAGCACTGCCATTCCGCAATACGCCAACCCGCACGATCGCCAGGCGCTGGCCAGGATGGTCATGGCCCTGCTCGATCACTGGAAGCTGCCCACCGAAGACCAGGCGGCGTTGCTGGGCCTGGCCGAAAGCAGCCGCGCCACGCTGGGCCGCTATCGCCGGGGCGAGGCCCCCATAGGCGGCAGCCGCGACCAATACGAACGGGTCGGCCATCTGCTGGGCATACACAAGAGCCTGCGCCTGCTGTTTCCCCAGAATCGCGAACTGGCCTACGGCTGGATGACCACCCGCAACAAGGCCTTCGGCAACCGCACCCCGGTCGAGCTCATCAAGGAATGGGGCTGGACCGGCCTGCTTACCGTCCGCGGCTATCTCGATCGCGCCCGCGGCGTGTAGGGCGGGTGAGCAATCCCGGCACCTCCCGGCAGGCATCGCACCGGCTCTTTGCGGCCGGGCTGTTCGACCAGCTCGGCGTGGTCAACATGCACGACAACGTGGCGCGCAACATCGTCTCGATCCGGCTTTCCCAGGATCTCTTCGACGACCTCTCCGACAACCCCGCCGACTGGCGCCTGGCCCAGCAGGTCGAGGATGCCGTGAAGCCGCCGCCCTATACGGACCACCTGCCCGTCATCAACCGGCCTTTCGAAGAGGCGGAGTGGTACAGCGTGATCCAGTGGCCGTTCGCGCACTGGCAGGCCAGCCGCTTTTCCGCCGGGTCCCATGGCGTGTGGTACGGCTCCGAGTCGATCGAAACCACGGTCTACGAGACGGTGCACCACTGGTACCACGGCCTGCTGGGCGACGCGGGCTTCCAGGGCGAAGCCGTGGTGGCCGAGCGCCGGGTGTACGAGGTGGCATGCGACGCCATGCTCCTGGATTTCCGCCAGGTCACGGCCGCCTATCCGGACCTGCTGCATCCCACCGACTACACGCTGGCCCAGGCGGTAGGCGCACGCATCCGCCACGAAGGCCATCCGGGCCTGCTCATCCAGTCGGCACGCCGGCCGCAAGGCGAGAACGTGGCGGTCTTCACGCCGGCGGTGCTGTCGAACCCGCGCCACCAGTGTTTCCTGACGTACCGGCTCGAGGGCGGCAAGGTGGCGGTGGAGCGGGAGCCCGGCCAGGTCTGGATGGCGATCGAACCCTGAACCCAGGCGGATCCGGGCCTGCCCATTCCCGCCGGAACAAGCTTATTCATAAAGGTAATATAAACAAGGTTCTATATTACCTATAATTGGTCCCTATCTTCAGGGGCATCCATGAACCTCCAGCAATTCCGTTTCGTGCGTGAAACCATCCGGCGCGATTTCAACCTCACCGAAGCCGCCCGCATGCTCTACACCTCGCAGCCCGGGGTGTCCAAGGCCATCATCGAGTTCGAGGACGAGCTGGGCATCAAGATCTTCGAGCGGCATGGCAAGCGCATCAAGGGCCTCACGAAGCCGGGCCTGGCGGTGTCGCAGGTGATAGACCGCATCATGCGCGAGGTGGACAACCTGAAGAAGGTCAGCGACGAGTTCGCCCGGCGCGACGAAGGCGGCCTGGTGATCGCCTGCACCCACACCCAGGCCCGCTACCTGCTGCCGCGCGTGATCCCGGCGTTCCGCCGCCAGTTTCCCAAGGTGCGGCTGTCGCTTGCCGAAGGCAGCCCCGCGCAACTGGCCGAGATGGTGCTGCACGAACAGGCCGACCTGGCGCTTGCCACCGAATCGCTGGCGCTGACCCCCGGGCTGGCCACGCTGCCCGTCTACACCTGGGAGCACACGGTGGTGGTGCGGCCCGACCACCCGTTTGCCGAGCTCACGTCCAGCGAAGGCCGCCAACTGAGCCTGGAGCAGCTGGCCGCGCATCCCATCGTGACCTACGACCGGGCCTTCACCGGCCGCACCACCATCGACGAAGTCTTTGCCAGCCAGGGCGTGCACCCCGACATCGTGCTCGAAGCCATCGATGCCGACGTCATCAAGACCTATGTGGACGTCGGCATGGGCATAGGCATCATCGCCGGCGTGGCCTACGATCCGCGCCGCGATACCAATCTCATCGGCCTGCCCGTGGGGCACCTGTTCGGCACGCACACCACGCGCGTCGGCCTGAAATCCGGCGTGTTCCTGCGCGACTACGTCTATACCTTCCTGGAAATGCTCGGCCCCGAGCTCACGCGCGACGCCGTGGCGCAGGCGGTGCAGGGCGCCGCCTGAGCGCCGGGCCGGCATGGCCCCTGGCCATGCCCCATCGGCGCGCCTTTCGACACGGCTGGGCGGCCCGGCCCGCTCCATCTCCCTATTTCACCGGCCTGCATGAGCGCCGGTTCCTGCACGTCTCCCGCACGCTCATGCCGCTCCTGCCGTGCCGCCTGCCTGCGGCTATCCCGCGGCATAGGTCCATAAAATAATTAAATGAGAAACGATCTCATTTGAATTGAGCAATTCAATGGGAATCATTATCATTAACTCGTTCTCAACGACCTTGCGAGGGAATCATGGCGACAGGACTCAGTGCAGTGATCGTCGGCGCCGACCGGCTGGGCAATATCCCGGATCTCCTGAAGGACCACAACATTTCGATCACGCACCACATCAGCGGACGTGATCCTTCCCACCAGAAGAAGACGCTGCAGCTGCCCTCGGGCACGCAACTGGTGATCCTGCTCACCGATTTCCTGGGCCACAACGTCATGAAGACGTTCCGCCATGCCGCGCAGCGCGGCGGCATCCGGGTGGTGGCTTGTCGGCGGTCGGTGTGCAGCATGCAGCAGGCGCTGCAGCAATGCGGGTTCTGCGCCACGCACTGACGCAAGCAACGGCAGTGCGCCCCGCGGGGCTACTGGATGTCGTTGGCGGCGGCCAGCGAGGTGGCGGCCAGGCGGCGGGCGCCGTTGTAGCGCTTGGCCCAGTAGGCCAGGCTCATGCTTTCGATGCGGACCACGCCGCCCGAGCTGGGCGAGTGCACGAAGCGGTCGTCGCCCATGTAGATGCCGACGTGTGAGTAGCGCCGGCCCAGCGTATTGAAGAACACGAGATCGCCGGGCTGCAGCGCATCGCGATCGACCTTCACGCCCATCTCGGCAATCTGGGCAGCGCTGCGCGGCAGGCGCAGGCCCAGCGATTTTTCCATCACGAAGTTCACCAGCCCGCTGCAGTCGAAGCCGGTATCGGGCGAGTTGCCGCCCCAGCGGTACTTCACGCCCAGGTAGTTCTGCGCCAGCAATGCTGCCTCGGCATTGGCGCTGGCCTCTGCGGATGCCGTGCCTGCGGGGCCGTAGGCGGGCGCGCGGTGGCGCAGCAGGGCGCCGATGGGATCGTCTTCGGCGTGGAAGCGGGCTGTGGCCGTGGCATCGGGCCCGCGGGCAGCGCATCCGCCCAGTGCCAGCGCCACACCCACCGTGGCGGCCACGCAGCACCGGCGCACGGATGCGCAGGATAGAGCGAGGGCGGCCGGGTGGGGGCGGCTGGGCGGCATGGGCTACGGGGAGCGGGCGGCGCAGACGCCGCCAGGCGAGTTGTTGGGATTGATTTGCGCCTGATTCTATCAAAGCGTAGCCGGATGTCGATTAGGGTTTTTCAGCACGCGCGCAAGGTCGTTCCGCCATGTTGCTGTCTTGTTGGTATGCTGCTCTGGCTGGATGCCGGGCGCTTCCGCTGCAAAGACAAGACGAGGAGACAACATGCAGAAGCTCAAGGATTTCCACGACCGTTCGCTGCGCGACAGGGAAGCATTCTGGGGCGAGCAGGCGAGTCGCATTCACTGGGAGGTGCCGTATCGCCAGGTGCTGGACGCCTCGCGCCTGCCGTTCGCCCGCTGGTTCGTGGGCGGCCAGACCAACCTCTGCTACAACGCGGTCGACCGCTGGCTGCCGCAGTACGGCGACCGGCCGGCGCTGGTGTGGGTCTCCACTGAAGTCGACCAGGAGCGCAGCTATACCTGGCGGCAGCTCCACGACGAGGTCAATGCGGTTGCCGCCATGCTGCGCGAGCAGGGCGTGGGGCCAGGCGACCGGGTCCTGATCTACATGCCGATGGTGCCGGAGGCGGTGTTCACCATGCTGGCTTGCGCCCGCATCAGCGCCGTCCACTCGGTGGTATTCGGCGGTTTTGCTTCTGTGAACCTGGCCCAGCGCATCGATGACGCCGCGCCGAAGGTGCTGGTGTGCACCGATGGCGGCTCGCGCGCCGGCCGCGTGCTGGCCTACAAGCCGTTGGTGGACCAGGCGCTGGGGCTGTGCCGCACGCCGCCGGCCTCCGTGGTCGTGCTGGATCGCGGCCTGGCGCCGTTCGAATTCCAGCCGGGCCGCGACCACGACTACGCCACGCTGCGTGCCCGCTATCAGGCAGCCGAAGTGCCCGTGCAGTGGCGCGAAGCATCCGAGCCCAGCTACGTGCTGTACACCTCCGGCACCACGGGCAGGCCCAAGGGTGTCCAGCGCGACACCGGCGGCTATGCCGTGGCCCTGGCGGCCTCGATGGAATACCTGTTCGACGGCAAGCCGGGCGACGTCTTCTTCTGCACCAGCGACATCGGCTGGGTGGTGGGGCATTCCTACATCGTCTACGGCCCGCTGATCGGCGGGCAGACCACCATCCTGTACGAGGGCACGCCCGTCCGGCCCGATGGCGCGATCCTCTGGCAGCTGGTCGAGCGGTTCGGCGTCAATACCCTGTTCTCGGCGCCCACCGCCATGCGCGTGCTCAAGCGCCAGGATCCCGCGCTGCTGCGCAGGCACGATCTCGGCACCCTGCGCGCGCTGTATCTCGCGGGCGAGCCGCTGGACGAGCCGACCGCGCAATGGATCGCAGAGGGGCTGGGCAAGCCGGTCATCGACAACTACTGGCAGACCGAGTCGGGCTGGCCCATTCTTTCCGCGCAGCCCGGCGTGGAGCGCGTACCCACGCGCCATGGCAGCCCCTCCTTCCCGGTCTACGGCTTCGACGTGCGCATCGTCAGCGAAACCACCGGCGAGGATCTCGGCCCCGGCCGCAAAGGCGTGGTGGCCATCGAGCCGCCGCTGCCGCCGGGCGCCATGTCCACCATCTGGGGCGACGACGAGCGCTTCGTGCAGACCTATTTCACGGCCATCCCCGGCCGGCGGGCGTATTCCACCTTCGACTGGGGCCGCGTGGACGAGGATGGCTATTGGTACATCCTGGGCCGCACCGACGACGTGATCAACGTGGCCGGGCACAGGCTGGGCACGCGGGAGATCGAGGAATCGATCAGCAGCCATGCCGCCGTGGCCGAGTGCGCGGTAGTGGGCGTGGCCGACCCGCTCAAGGGGCAGGTGGCGCTGGCTTTCGTGGCGTTGAAGCAGCCCGCGCAAGCCGAACGGCCCGACGACGCCCGCGCCCTCGAAGGCGATATCATGCGGCTGGTGGAAGAGCAGCTGGGCGCGGTGGCGCGTCCGGCCCGCGTGCGCTTCATCGGCAGCCTGCCCAAGACGCGCTCGGGCAAGGTGTTGCGGCGTGCCATTGCGGCCGTGTGCGAAGGCCGCGACCCCGGCGATCTCACCACCATCGAAGATCCCTCCGCCCTCGAACAGATCAAGGAATCGCTGCAATGAAGAGCAAACCCGTGCTGACCGCCGACGACGTGAAAAAGATGCTGGCGGCTGCCGAAGCGCATGCGCTGGCGCATCGCTGGGCGGTCACCATCGCCATCGCCGACGACGGCGGCCACCTGCTGGGCATGCTGCGCCTGGATGACGCGGCGCCGGTGTCCGCGCACATCGGTCCCGCCAAGGCCCGCACGGCCGCGCTCGGCCGGCGCGAAACCCGCATCTACGAAGAGATCATCAACAACGGCCGCTACGCCTTCCTGTCGGCGCCGCTGATCGACGGCATGCTCGAGGGCGGCCTGCCGATCGTGGTCGACGGCGAAGTCGTGGGCGGCATCGGCGTCTCGGGCGTCAAGTCCTCCGAGGATGCCGAGATCGCCAGGGCCGGCCTGGCCGCGTTGGGCCTGTGACCCGCCCGCTGCCGCCGGAGTCCCTGGCGCCCCCGGCGGCAGCGTCCGGCGGCGTGCTCAACCCCGGGGTGGCCCGCCGCGAAGTGTGGGCCTGGGCGATGTACGACTTCGCCAACTCGGGCTACACCACCGTCATTCTCACGACGGTGTTCAGCACTTATTTCGTCAGCGTGGTCGGGGGACGCGCCCATTGGGCCACGCTGGCCTGGACGGCGGCGCTTTCGCTGTCGTACCTGCTCATCATGCTCACCATGCCCACCCTGGGAGCCCGCGCCGATGCGCGCGCCGGCAAGCGGCGCCTGCTCTACGCCAGTACGTTGGGCTGCGTGGCCGGCACGCTGCTGCTCAGCCAGGCGGGTCCGGGCGAAGTCTGGCTGGCGCTGGTAGCGGTAGCGCTTTCGAACTACTGCTACGGCGTGGGGGAGTCGGTGGTGGCCGCCTTCCTGCCCGAGCTGGCCCGGCCCCACGCTCTGGGCCGGGTGTCCGGCTGGGGCTGGAGCTTCGGCTACTGCGGGGGCATGCTCACGCTGGGCCTGTCCCTGGCCGTGGTGATGCTGGCCGAAGGCCGGGGCTTGGGCGCCGCGCAGTATGTGCCGTGGGTGGTCACGCTCACCGCCGCGATGTTCGCGCTGGCGGCGCTGCCGTCGTTCCTGCTGCTGCGCGAGCGGGCCCGTCCGCACGCCATGGCGCTGGGCCCGGTCGGGATGCTCGGCCGCCTGGCGCGCGCCTGGCGGGACACCGGCGCCCATTATCCGGAGTTCCGCCGGCTGCTGATGTGCGGTGCCTGCTACCAGGCCGGCATTTCCGTGGTCGTGACCCTGGCGGCGGTCTATGCCGACCAGGTCATGGGCTTCGGCATGGCGCAGATCATGCTGATGGTGTTCACCGTGAACATCGGCGCGGCGGTCGGCGCCTTCAGCTTCGGCCACCTGCAGGACCGCATCGGCCACAAGCCGGCCCTGGCCCTCACGCTGGCGGGCTGGATCGCGATGGTGCTGGTGGCCTATGCGGCGGTCACCGTGGCCGTGTTCTGGGTTGCCGCGGTGCTCGCCGGGCTCTGCATGGGCACCAGCCAGAGCGCCGGCAGGGCCATGACCGGCGCGCTGGCGCCGCCCGACCGCCTGGCGGAGTTCTATGCGCTCTGGACCTTCGCGGTGCAGCTGGCTGCCGTGGTGGGGCCGCTCACCTATGGCGTGGTCACCTGGGCCACCGTGGGCAACCACCGGCTGGCCATACTCGTCACCGGCCTGTTCTTCGTGGGCGGCCTGCTGCTGCTGGCGCGTGTCGACATGCGGCGCGGCCTGGCGCGGCGCGCTGCCGCTGCTGCGGCAGGGCAGGGCGGCTGAGCGGCGCGCCGGGCGCTGCTATGCTTGCAGCTGGCGCGCCGCAGGCGCATTGCGGCGCTGCGCAAGCCGACCGTAGTAAGGTACCCCGTAGTAAGGTGCCCCGTAGTAAGGTGCCCGTAAGAGCGCAGCGATAGGGTTGAGCCCGCAACGCCGTGCCCGCCGGCCGGTCCACGCTACGGCTGCATCAGAACATCACCGACTGGAGACAACACCATGTCCAACGCCATCGAATCCGTCATGGTGGAAACCCGCGTGTTTCCCCCGCCCGAGAACGCCGTCCAGGGGGCGGCCATCGCGGGTCTGGATGCCTATCGCGCCCTATGCCGGGAGGCCGACCAGGACCCGCAGGCCTTCTGGGGGCGCCTGGCCCGCGAGCACCTGGAATGGACCAAGCCCTTTTCGCAGGTGCTTGACGAATCCGACGCGCCGTTCTATCGCTGGTTCGGCGACGGCGAGCTGAACGTTTCGGCCAACTGCCTGGACGCGCAGGTGGCCAGGGGCAACGCCGACAAGACCGCCATCATCTTCGAGTCCGACGACGGCAAGGTCGACCGCATCAGCTACGCGCAGCTGCTGGCCCGCGTGTGCCGCTTCGCCAACGGCCTCAGGTCGCTGGGCTACAAGAAGGGCGATCGCGCCATCATCTACATGCCCATGTCGATCGAGGCCGTGGTGGCCATGCAGGCCTGCGTTCGGCTGGGCATCACCCATTCCGTGGTGTTCGGCGGCTTTTCGGCCAAGAGCCTGCAGGAGCGCATCGTCGACGTGGGCGCTACGCTGGTCATCACGGCCGACGAGCAGGTGCGCGGCGGCAAGACCATCCCGCTCAAGCCCGCGGTGGAAGACGCCTTTGCCATGGGCGGCTGCGAGGCCGTGCAGAAGGTGGTCGTGTACCGCCGCACCGGCGGCGAGGTGGCCTGGAACGAAGGCCGCGATGTCTGGATGCACGACATCGAGGCAGGCCAGCCCGACACCTGCGAGCCCGTGCCGGTCAACGCCGAGCATCCGCTCTTCATCCTCTATACCTCCGGTTCCACCGGCAAGCCCAAGGGCGTGCAGCATGCTTCGGCCGGCTATCTGCTGTGGGCGCTGCTCACGGTCAAGTGGACCTTCGACGCACGTCCCGATGATGTCTATTGGTGCACCGCCGACGTGGGCTGGATCACCGGGCATACCTACATCGCCTATGGCCCGCTGGCCGCGGGCCTGACCCAGGTGGTGTTCGAGGGCGTGCCCACCTATCCGGATTCCGGCCGCTTCTGGGACATGATCGCCCGCCACAAGGTCTCGGTGTTCTACACCGCGCCCACGGCCATCCGTTCGCTGATCAAGGCGTCCGAGGCCCATCCCCAGACCCATCCGCAGCATTACGCGCTCGACTCGCTGCGCATCATCGGCACGGTGGGCGAGCCCATCAATCCCGAGGCCTGGATCTGGTATCACAAGAACGTGGGGCGCGAGCGCTGTCCCATCGTCGACACCTGGTGGCAGACCGAAACCGGCGGCCACATGATCACCCCGCTGCCGGGCGCCACGCCGCTGAAGCCGGGTTCGTGCACGCTGCCGCTGCCCGGCATCGCCGCGGCCATCGTCGACGAGACGGGCGCCGATGTCGAGGCCGGCAATGGCGGCTTCCTGGTCATCAAGCGCCCCTGGCCCGCCATGATCCGCACGGTCTGGGGCGATCCCGAACGCTTCAAGAAGAGCTACTTTCCCCCCGAGATGCGGGGCTACTACCTCGCCGGGGACGGGGCCCAGCGCGATGCCGACGGCTATTTCTGGATCATGGGCCGCATCGACGACGTGCTGAACGTCTCGGGCCACCGCCTGGGCACGATGGAGGTCGAGTCGGCCCTGGTGGCGCATGAGCTGGTGGCCGAAGCCGCCGTGGTGGGGCGCCCCGACGACACCACCGGCGAGGCCGTGGTGGCCTTCGTGGTGCTGAAGGGCGCGCGCCCGGAGGGCGAGCAGGCCCAGGCCATCGCCAAGCAGCTGCGCGACTGGGTGGCCAAGGAGATCGGGCCGATCGCCAAGCCCAAGGACATCCGCTTCGGGGACAACCTGCCCAAGACCCGCTCCGGCAAGATCATGCGGCGCCTGCTGCGCGTGGTGGCCAAGGGCGAAGAAGTCACCCAGGACGTCTCCACGCTGGAGAATCCCGCAATCCTCGAGCAATTGTCGAAGTCGCTCTGATCCGCGCATAATGGCGCCTGTCGCGGGCCGGCCTCCATGCCGGCCCGCATGCGTTGGTCCGGGCCGGGCAGCGGGGCTGCCTGCGAGGCAGGCGGGCCATGTCGTTTCAGCCGTCAGGGAGTGCCGTTGACCCGCCCCGAATCCGACCGCGCCGGCCTGGTCCTCATGCTCGTGACCATCCTGGTCTGGGCCGGCAGCTGGATCGTCATGAAACTCATCGTGCCGTACATCGGCCCGTTCGATTTCGTGGCGGTGCGCTATGTCAGCGGCGGGCTGGTGCTGTTCGCGCTGGCCGTCGTGTTGCGCCGTCCGCTCAGCATGCCGCCATGGCGTCTTACGCTGCTGGTGGGCCTGACCCAGACGGCAGGGTTCCAGGCCTGCGTGCAGAGCGCCCTGGTCGAGGGCGCGGTGGGCAAGGTTTCGCTCACCACCTACACCATGCCGTTCTGGGTGGTCCTGTTTGCCTGGGGCCTGCTCGGGGAACGTCCCGGCGCCCGCCACTGGGCCGGCATCGCGCTGGCCGCGCTGGGCCTGCTGTGCTTTCTCGCGCCCTGGAACGGCCTGGGCGATGCGCTGCCCATGGTGCTGGGCGCGGGCAGCGGGCTTTGCTGGGGCCTGGGCACGGTATTGGCCAAGCGCATGTTCGACCGGCATGCGCCCGACATTCTCGTATTCACCGCGTGGCAGATGCTGCTGGGCGGGCTCGTCATGGTGCCGGTGGCCCTGGCCGTGCCGCAGATCGCGTCCCGGTGGGGCTGGCAGCTATGGCTGGGCATGGCCTACATCGTGATCGTGGCCACGGCGCTCGGCTGGCTGCTGTGGCTGGCCGTGGTGCGGCGCGTGCCGGCTTCCGTCGCGGGGCTGTCGGGCTTGGGCGTGCCGGTGGTGGCGGTGCTGCTGGCCTGGCTCGTGCTGCACGAGCAGCCGACGGCCACGGACGCCCTGGCGATGGCGCTGATACTCACGGGGCTGTACGTGATTTCCCGCGCGCCGGTGCCGGTGCGCCCGGTCGAGCGGGCGCCGGCGTCAGCACGCTGATTCTCTTTTTGCATACAGGAGCAGGCATGATCGATTTGCGCAGCGATACCGTTACCCGCCCCACGCCCGCCATGCTGCAGGCCATGACGCAGGCGCCGGTGGGGGACGACGTCATGGGCGACGACCCCACGGTGCAGCGGCTGCAGGCCGCCGTGGCCGAGCGCGCCGGCAAGGAGGCGGGCCTGTTCTTCCCGTCGGGCACGCAGAGCAACCTGGCGGCGCTGATGGCCCACTGCGGCCGTGGCGACGAATACCTGGTGGGGCAGCAGGCGCACACCTACAAGTACGAAGGCGGGGGCGCCGCGGTGCTGGCCAGCATCCAGCCCCAGCCCATCGAGCATGCGGCCGACGGAACGTTGCCGCTGGAAAAACTTGCCGCGGCCATCAAGCCCGTGGATCCGCATTTCGCGCGCACGTGCCTGCTGGCGCTGGAGAACACCTTCCACGGCAAGGTGATCCCGGTGGCCTACGTGGAGCAGGCCACGGCGCTGGCGCGCCAGCACGGCCTGGCCACGCACCTGGATGGCGCACGCGTGTTCAACGCGGCCGTCGCCAGCGGGCAGCCGGTGGCCGCGCTGTGCGCGCCGTTCGACACGGTGTCGATCTGCTTCTCCAAGGGCCTGGGTGCGCCGGTGGGTTCGGTGCTCGTCGGCAGCCGCGCCCTGATCGAGCAGGCGCTGCGCTGGCGCAAGGTCCTGGGCGGCGGCATGCGGCAGTCGGGCGTGCTGGCGGCGGCCTGCCTGCACGCGCTCGAGCATCACGTGGACCGCCTGGCGCAGGACCATGCCAATGCCGCCGAGCTGGCGCAGGGCCTGGCCGGCGTGGACGGGATCAGCCTGCTGGGTCAGGACACCAACATGGTGTTCGTGGGCATCCCCGAGGCGCACCGCGTGGGGCTCGCGCAGTCGCTCAAGGAACAGGGGATCCTGATCCGCGGCGCCTACGGCGGGCCGGAGCGCCTGGTGGTGCACCTGGACGTCGGCGAGCCCGACATCCGGCGCGTCGTGGCGGCGTTCAAGGCCTATTTCGCCCGGGCCTGAGCCAGATCCGCCGGCCGTCAGGCCTGCCGATGCGCGGCGGCGCTGTCGGCCGGCGCGTCCTCGCGCCGGGTCATGCCGTAGTCGCGCAGCACCTGGGCCACGCGCAGGCGATAGTCGCTGAATACGCCGGCCCGTCCCGCGCGCTGCGCTTCGCGGTGCATCTCGAGGTTGCGCCAGGCCTGCACGGCGGCTTCATCGCGCCAGAACGACAGCGACAGCAGCTTGCCCGGCGTGCTCAGGCTCTCGAAGCGCTCCACCGAGATGAAGCCGTCGATGCGCCGCAGCGATTCCACCAGTCCCGCCGCAATGGCCAGGTATTCGGCGCGCCGGCCCGGCTGGAATTCCACTTCGAATATCACGGCGATCATGTCGGTCCTCGTTCGGGTCGGGTGGCGGGCATGGGGTAGTGTTCTGCCGCCAGTATGCGCGCATCCGGTCGGCACGTTTCGACAGCTGCCGAAACGTGCATGTGGCGCCTCAGCGCGCTGCCTGCGGGTTGGCGGGCGAGGCCAGCAGGGCCGCATAGCCGGCACGGGCATCGGGCCAGCGCGGCGCGTAGCCGCTGGCGCGCAGGCGGGCGTTGCTGAGCCGCTTGCTTCCCACGCCGGAAGGCGGCGGGCCATCGGGCGGGGGAGGCGCGCCCACGAGCGCGGCGAGATGCGCGTAGAGCTCGTGCAGGGGCAGCGGCGTGTCGTCGCAGCCGAGGTAGAGCGGCTGCGGTTCGGGCAACGCCAGCAAGTGCACGATGGCGTCCGCCGCATCGTCGATGTGCATGCGATTGGCCCAGTGCGGGGGATGGCGCGGTGCGCGGGCGCGGCCGGCGCGCAGGCGTTCGACGAGCTGCAGCCTTCCGGGGCCATACAGGCCGGCGAGCCGCAGCACCACGGCCGGCACGCCCTGCACGCGGCACGCCTCGTGCAGCCGTTGTTCCGCCTGGCGCAGCACGGCGCCGTTGAAGCCGGGCGGGTCGAGCTCGGTGCGTTCGTCCACCCAGGCCCCATGGTGCTCGCCATAGACGGCCGAGGACGAGACGAACAGCACCCGCCGCAGCGTGGCGGTGCCGGCCGCCGACAGCGTGCGCTGCAAGCCGTGCAGGAATATCGCCTGGTAGGCATCCTGCGAGCGCGCATCCGGCGCGGGCAGGTACACCAGCTGGGTGATGTCCGGCGGCAGCCCGGTCAGCGGGCCGCGGCCGGCCAGGTCGGCCTGCAGCCAATGCATGCCGGGCGGGCCGCCAGCCTGGGGCGGCCCGCGGCGCAGGCCCCATACCTGCGCGCCGCGCGCCAGCAGGCGCTGCGCGACGCGCAGTCCGAGGTCGCCGCAGCCGGCCAGCAGTACGCGTTCGCTCATGGAAAAGGGGCACGCCCGGCGCGGCGGCTGCCGCGCCGGCGGATCACATGCCGCTGTAGACCGGGCCTTCGCCGCCCTGGGGCGCCACCCACACGATGTTCTGCGTGGGATCCTTGATGTCGCAGGTCTTGCAGTGCACGCAGTTCTGGGCGTTGATCTGCAGGCGGTCGGCGCCGTGGTCGTCCTTGATGAACTCGTACACGCCCGCCGGGCAGTAGCGCGACTCCGGTCCGCCGTACTGCGCCAGGTTGACGGACACCGGCACGGACGCATCCTTGAGCGTGAGGTGTACCGGCTGGTTCTCCTCATGGTTGGTGTTGGAGATGAACACCGAGCTCAGCTTGTCGAAGGTGAGCTTGCCGTCGGGCTTGGGATAGTCGATGCGCGCGCACTGCGAGGCGGGCTGCAGGCAGGCATGGTCGGGCTTGGTGCGGTGGATGGTCCAGGGGATGTTGCCCTTGAGCAGCCATTGCTCCACGCCCGTCATCACGGTGGCGACGGTGCGGCCCTTCTTGAACCACTGCTTGAAGTTGCGCGCCTTGTTCAGTTCCGCATGCAGCCACGATTGCTCGAAGGCGGCGGGGTAGGCCGAGAGTTCGTCCTGGCGGCGATCTGCCGCCAGCGCCTCGAACGCCGCTTCGGCGGCCAGCTTGCCGGTCTTGATGGCAGCGTGGCTGCCCTTGATGCGCGAAGCGTTGAGGAAACCGGCCTCACAGCCCATCATGGCCCCGCCCGGGAACACCAGCTTGGGCAGCGACAGCAGGCCGCCGGCGGTGATGGCGCGCGCGCCGTAGGCGATGCGCTTGCCCCCTTCGAACGTGCCCCGGATGGCGGGGTGGGTCTTGTAGCGCTGGAATTCGTCGAAGGGCGACAGCCAGGGGTTGGCGTAGTCCAGGCCGATCACCATGCCGACCGCAACGAGGTTGTTGTCGAGGTGATAGAGGAACGATCCGCCGTAGGTATCCGCATCCAGCGGCCAGCCGGCCGTATGCACCACCAGGCCGGGCCGCGACTGGGCGGGATCCACTTCCCACAGCTCCTTCAGGCCGATGCCGTAGCTCTGCGGGTCGCGGCCGTCGGCCAGCCTGTAGCGCTCGATCAGCTGCCGGCCGAGCTGGCCGCGCGAGCCTTCGCCGAACAAGGTGTAGCGGGCCAGCAGCTCCATGCCGGGCTGGTAGTGGTCGGTGCGGGAGCCGTCGCGGGCCACGCCCACGTCGCCGGTGGCCACGCCGCGCACCGCGCCGTTCTCGTCGTAGAGGACCTCGACCGCGGCGAACCCGGGGAAGATGTCCACGCCCAGGGCTTCAGCCTGTTCGCCCAGCCACTTCACGACGTCGCCCAGGCGCACGATGTAGTTGCCGTGGTTCTTGAAACAGTCGGGCAGCAGCCAGTCGGGCGTGCGGCGCGCGCCGGTGCGGGAAAGGAACAGGAACTGGTCCTGCGTGACGGCCACGTTGAGCGGGGCGCCCTTGTCTTTCCAGTCGGGTATGAGCTCGGTGAGCGCCAGCGGATCCATGACGGCGCCCGACAGAATATGCGCGCCCAGTTCCGCGCCCTTCTCGAGCACACAGACGCTGACTTCGTGGTTTCTTTCGGCGGCAAGTTGCTTGAGACGGATAGCCGCAGACAGGCCGGCAGGCCCGCCGCCCACTACCACCACGTCATATTCCATCGACTCGCGTTCAGACATTATGGAGTTCCCCCTCTATTGGCCTTGATCTGGCAGGAAGTATTATCGGCGATTGTATTGCAGCCGGGCATGTCGCCCCGGCATGGCTGAAATTCATCAGGAGCGTGATACGTGGACCTCGAGTCCCAATCGGCGCGGACGCTGGCCGTCGGCGACTGCCACCATATCGACCTGCCCCTGCGCTGGGGCGATTCGGATGCGCTGGATCATCTGAACAACACGGTGTATTTCCGCCTCATGGAAGAGGCGCGCATGCAGATCCTGTACGGCGCCGGCCTGCGGCTGCCGGCCGACAACGGCCCCATCCTGGCGCACGCCTCATGCGACTTCATCAGGCCCATCACTTATCCCGCCAGCGTCCGCGTCACGCACCGCGTGACGCGGATCGGCCGCTCCAGCCTGGAGTGCGAGCTGGTGCTGGAGAACCCGGGCGAAGCCCCCGGCGCCTATGCGCGCGGCCGCAACGTGCTGGTGTGGATGGATTACCTGGAGAACCGGTCGGCGCCGTGGCCCGCCGACGTGCTGGCTGCCCTGGCGCGGCAGTTCCGGCCGGCCGGCTGAGCGTCGGCTGGTTGCGGCTGCGGCGTGCCGCTACAATCGCGCAAAACGCCGGCGGCGCCTGGCGTGGCGGCCCGGGCCGCGGGACGATTCGATCTCGATAAAAGGAGTTGGAGCGATGGACAAGGTTTATGCAAGCGCCGCCGAGGCGCTGGCCGGCGTCGTCGAAGACGGCCAGATGATCGCCGTCGGCGGCTTCGGCCTGTGCGGCATCCCCGAAGCCCTGATCGCCGCGCTGCGCGATTCGGGCGTGAAGAATCTCACCTGCGTCAGCAACAACGCGGGCGTCGACGGCTTCGGGCTGGGCCAGCTGCTTGCCACCCGCCAGATCCGCAAGATGATCGCTTCCTATGTGGGGGAGAACAAGGAATTCGAGCGCCAGTTCCTGTCGGGAGAGCTCGAGCTGGAATTCACGCCCCAGGGCACGCTGGCCGAGAAGCTGCGCGCCGGCGGCGCCGGCATCCCGGCCTTCTTCACCCGCACCGGCGTCGGTACGCTGGTGGCCGAAGGCAAGGAGATCCGCGAATTCGACGGCCACCAGTACGTGATGGAGCGTGCGCTGGTGCCCGACGTGTCGCTGGTCAAGGCGCACATCGCCGACCGCAGCGGCAATCTCGTTTTCCGCAAGACTGCCCGCAACTTCAATCCCAACGTCGCCATGGCGGGCAGGATCACGGTGGTGGAAGTGGAGCAGATCGTCGAGACGGGCGCGCTGGACCCCGACCAGGTCCATCTGCCGGGCATCTATGTGCACCGGATCGTGCTCAATGCCCATCCTGAAAAACGCATCGAACAACGCACCACGCGTTCGGCCTGAGGAGACGACGACATGGCATGGACCCGCGATGAAATGGCCGCGCGCGCCGCGCGCGAGCTGCAAGACGGCTTCTACGTGAACCTGGGCATCGGCCTGCCCACGCTGGTGGCCAACCACGTCCCCAAGGGCGTCGAGGTATGGCTGCAGTCCGAGAACGGGCTGCTGGGCATCGGCCCGTTTCCCACCGATGACGAAGTCGATCCCGACCTCATCAACGCCGGCAAGCAGACCGTCACCACGCTGCCCGGCTCGTCGATCTTCTCCTCGGCGGATTCGTTCGCGATGATCCGCGGCGGCAAGATCAACCTCGCCATCCTGGGCGCGATGCAGGTGTCCGAAAAGGGCGATCTGGCCAACTGGATGATCCCGGGCAAGATGGTCAAGGGCATGGGTGGCGCCATGGACCTGGTGGCCGGCGTCGGCCGCGTCGTGGTGCTGATGGAGCACGTGGCCAAGAAGAAGGACGGCACCGAGGACATCAAGCTGCTGCCCGAATGCTCGCTGCCGCTTACCGGCGTGGGCGTGGTCGATCTGATCATCACCGACCTGGGCGTGATGGAAGTCACCGACGACGGCCTGAAACTCATCGAGCTGGCGCCAGGCGTCAGTGTCGAGGAGATCCAGGGCAAGACCGGCGTGCCGCTGGATACGAGCAGCGTGGCCGCCTGAACCTGCACGTCCATGCCCTGTGACGAGTCCGGCAGGCGTGGCTGCCGATACGGCCAGTCCGACTGGCCGTATCTCCTTATGTACCCTCAACGCAGAGATCGGGCATCGTCGCCCGTCCGGCTGAACTCCGCAGCCAATAGAGTGATCAGCCGAGCTGACGAATGCACCTTGAATTTCTTGCGGATGCTGCGTAGATGGTGATCTACGGTGGAGAAAGAGCGATTGAGTTGGCGTGCTATCTCCTTGTAGCTCATGCCCGTGGCTGCCAAGTGGGCCAGGCGCAATTCTGCAGGGGTTAATGTCGAAAGCGAGCCCGTCTGTGCCGCTCTTTTGGGCTCGTGCCCCTCGGCGGGTGTACTTGCATCGGCCAGGCGTTTGGCGGCGAGGAGAACGGGATTGAACACTTCGTTCACCACGGTGGTAAGGCGGATGCAATGGTCCGTGGGCGGCCTCTGATGTTGATCCAGCCAATGCGCGCAGATCATGCCGGTGGCAATTCCACCCTCGCGCAGGGCCATGCCCAGCTTGACCGCGACGGGCGGAACGTGGCCGAACTCTGTCTTGGCACACGCCACGCTGTTGACCGGCAAGTCGGTGAAGGCCACGGCTTGCCTGGCCAGTAGGATGCGACGCATCGAGGCGTCCGCGATTTCGAAGCGAGCGCCTTTGAGCGACGGCACCTGTTTGTCGGGATGCAGGCTTTCGAAGCGAGGTGAATAGTAGACGCGCCGGCTGTCGCAAGGCCCGGCCGTGATGCGGTCCGCGGACATTTCCGCCAGCAGCCATTCTGTGCCGAACTGCCAGCAGGCCTTGACGTCGTCCAGCCGGATAAGCAGATGTGCCGCCAGGTCGCGCGCCCGTGCCCACTGGATGCTGCGCTTGTCATCGAGCAACTGGTGCCGCAATTGGCGTTGCGCGATCAGGACTGCTTCATCATTCAATTTCGGCCACCATCGAGAAAGTACATCCAAAGATCTGCAATATGCGTGCCAGCATAGGACGCGCCACGCAGCCCAGGAACTGCTTGCGGGGTTTCGAACATGGGGCGCATCGCGCACCGATGAGGAGCGTCGTGCACCGTTCGAACGCATGGGGCCGCCGCCCGTGGTCGGGTGGGGCCCGATTCCAATTGCTGGCGTTGACAAAAGATACAAATTCGTGAAAACCGCGAATAGTCGCGATTCTCAAGATTCTCCCGTGTGTCCACCATGCGGATGGACGCTCCGACAGTAGCGACGGTTCACGGTTTGAACGGAGCGGCGAGCATAGGGAGAAGAAATGCCGGTTCAGCCGAAATCGGTCGATGTGGTCATCGTCGGTGGGGGAATCACAGGATGCGCGACAGCCTATTACTTATCAAAACTCAAGTTGTCGGTTGCGCTGGTCGAGCGCGGGACGGTCGCCAACGAGCAGTCCAGTCGCGCATGGGGGTTCATCCGAAAGCAGGGGCGTCATGCGGCGGAGATCCCACTGGCAGCTCGCGCCGCCCAGATGTGGCCGGGATTGTCGGCTGAACTGGGCGCGGACCTGGAGTTCGTCAGCAATGGCATCCTGACGCCCGCGTTGAACGAAGCGGATGAGATCCGCATAGCAGACGGCGCGCGGCAAGCGGCGCACTGGGGCCTGTCTACCAAGTTGCTCAGCGCCCGCGAAGTCAGCGAGCTGATGCCCCAGTTGACGGGCGCGTGGCGCGGCGCGCTGTATACGCCCGATGATGCGCACGGCGAGCCGAAGAAGGTCACGCAGGCGTACGCCGCCGCAGCAGCACGGGCCGGGGTGCATCTGCTTGAGCACGTCGGCGTGAAATCAATAGAAGTGAGCAATGGTGCGGTGAGTGGCGTCGAGACGACGCAGGGTTTCATTGCCGCCAAGGCGGTGCTCTGCGCAGCCGGGGTCGGCAGCGCGGCATTGATGAAGCCTTTCGGTCTCAATCTACCTATACATGGTGTCCGTCTCACGGTCCTGGAGACGCAGGAAGTCCCTGCCTTTACCAACATTGCGGTCTGGGCTCCCAATGTCTCGTTCCGGCCGACCGGGCGGGGGACGTTCTATGTCGGCAGCGGCTATCGCGCCAAGTCGGGAGACCTCGACGTAACCGTGGACGCGATCCGCCACTTCGTGAAGTTCCTGCCGCAGCTGCGCGAGAATCCGGGGGCATTGAACATTCGGATGGGCTGGCCGTTGCTGAAGTCCCTGCGTGGCGGCGTCGCCTCGGACGCACAGCCGGAGCCGGCGTACAACCCCCGTATTGCTGCCTATAACCTGGGCCAGTTCCGCAAGGTGTTTCCTCACCTGGGTGAGGTCCAACCCAAGCGCATCTGGGCCGGCCGTATCGATGCGACGCCCGACATGATTCCGATTATCGACAGGGTGCCCGGTGTCGAGGGCCTGCATTTGGCGGCCGGCTACAGCGGTCACGGCTTCGCGTTGGGACCCGTTTCCGGCGCGATGCTTGCGGACATCATCGCCAAGGGCGGGACGGACCTGGATATCCACCCGTTTCGTATTTCACGGTTCGAAGATGGCGATGCAAAACCGTCGAAGCATGCGCTCTGAGCGGTTCAAACCATATTGGACATGCAGGCTAGGGGAAAAGAATGAATCATCAAGATGAACAGCGAGCGGTACCCGACGTGCGCCGCAGACAGTTGATGGGTTGGCTGGGCGCCGCCGTCCTGGCGACCCACGCCGGCGTCTCCCGGGCCGCCACATGGCCCGCACGGCCCATCCGCCTGATCGTCGGTTGGCCCCCCGGAGGCGGCACCGATGCCGTCGCGCGCATCGTCGCACAACAACTGGAGCCCATGTTGGGCCAGAGCATTGTCGTCGAGAACCGGGGAGGCGCCAACGGCAGGATAGGCATCAATGCCGTGCGTCAAGCCGCCGCCGATGGCTACACCTTCCTGTTCCAGGCGGATCTCGAGTTGCCTGCGGCCAACCTGGACCAGGCCCTGACCGAGAAGTATGCGTCCTTCGATCCGCTCGCTGGCCTGGTGCCGGTGGGGGGCATCGGACGAGGCCCCTATCTGCTGGTGGCGGGGATGAGTACGCCGGTGAAGGATCTCGCGAGCCTGATTGCATATGCCAAGCAGAACCCGCGCAAGTTGAACTACGGCTCTTTCGGTGCCGGCTCCATCAACCAGTCCATGACCGAGCTGCTGAACCTAAGAGAAGGCATCGAGACCGTGGAGATCCCTTACCAGGGTGCAGGGCCCTTGCTCATGGCCCTCGTGGGCGGACAGGTAGACTTCGCTTTCGTTACACCTTCGTCGGCTCTCCCGCTGGTGCGGGATGGCAGACTGCGCGGTATTGCCGTGCTGTCGGATCAGCGTTTGCCCGACGTCGAGGTGCCAACCATGGCGGAGCTGGGGCTGCAGGATTTCAACGGTGGCTCGTTGTATGGGGTGCTGGCGCCCCCTGCCACGCCGGCTCCAATCATCGACAGGCTTGCGCAGGCCTTGCATCAGTTGTCCGCCAAGCTGGAGTTGGCGGCTGCTTTCAACAAAATCTCGATCTTCCCGGTCGATCTGCAGCCGGAGCGCATGCAGAGCGTGTTGGCGCAGAACCTCCATACGCGGCGCCAGCTCGGCGCCAAGCTGGGTATCGAATTGCAATGAGGTCAGGCCGATGCCGCCGTGCCGTGGGGCTGCCTGGCCGTCTCCGCCCTGCGTGTCAGGAATCGAGAAAACGATGAGCTTTCACTATCAAGAAAACAGCACCGACGTTCTGCCTTCCACCCGGCCGACGCTGCGTGGCGTCCGCCATGCGATCTCCACGGGGCATTATCTGGCCACTGCGGTGGGCTTCGCGATACTGGAGGCTGGGGGCAACGCCATCGATGCGGGTTGTGCCGCCGGCATGGCACTGGGCGTGGTCGAAGCGGATATCGTCAATTTCGCCGGCGTGGCGCCCATCATCATCCGGAAGGCGGACGGAACGGTCGAAACGCTGGCAGGGCTGGGCCATTGGCCGGCCAGCTTCCCGCCAGACCTTTTCATGCGTGAACATGGTGGTGAAATTCCGCCGGGCGTCCTCGGCACGGTAGTGCCGGCGGCGCCGCATGCCTGGCTGACAGCCCTGGAGCGGCATGGCACGATGTCTTTCGCAGAAGTCGCCGCAGGAGCCATCCAGCTGGCGCGCGATGGTTTCGCGGTTCATCAGGGATTGGCGAAGAGCTGTCGCATACAGGCCGACGAATACCGGCGGTGGCCGCAGAATGCTCAGTTGTTCGTGCCCGGTGGGCAACCCCTCCAATTGGGCGCGCGCTTCGTGCAAGCCGACCTCGCCGCGACCATTCAGTATATGGCCGACGAAGAGCGTGCGCGTGGGGGCAGCAGGCAGGACGGGCTGAGGGCAGCGCGCGATGCGTTCTATCGGGGCGACATCGCGCGCACCATCGCGGACTTCATGCAACGGGAAGGCGGATATCTCAGTTACGAAGACCTGGCCCACTATCACACGCCTGTCGAGGCCCCCGTGGTGGGACGGTGGCGCGATCAGGAGTTGTACACCTGCGGCGCATGGTGTCAGGGCCCCACGCTGACCACGGCGTTGTTGATACTGGAGCAGCGGGGAATCGAAGGCTTGAGCCACAATTCGGCGGATTATCTGCATCGCCTGCTGGAAGCCTTGAAACTGGCATTTTCAGACCGGGAGCACTTCTATGGCGACCCGAATTTTGTCGATGTGCCGCTCGACTATCTCATGTCAGCGTCGCGCATCGCCGAGCGGGCAGCGCTAATCCTGGACGAGTCCGCCATCCCGGGTATGCCGGCGCCAGATCTGGGTGCCTATCACGCCATGGAGAGCAGTCGGGGCAAACTGCCGGACGTGGAAAAAGACACGTCGTACGCGTGTGTGGTGGATCGTTGGGGTAACGCCTTCAGCGCTACGCCCTCGGACGCGTCATGGGGCTCGCCGGTTGTGCCGGGGCTCGGCATCGTGCCGTCGATTCGGGGCGTGCAGAGCCGGACGGACCCGGCGCATCCGTCCGGGATCGCCCCGGGCAAACGGCCGCGGCTGACGCCCAGTCCGGCGTTGATGGTGGGCAAGGATGGAGGAGTCATGCCCTTCGGGACGCCCGGCGGCGACGTGCAGATCCAAGCGATGCTGCAGGTACTCTTGAACATCCATCATTTTGGGATGGACGAGCAGGCGGCGATCGAGGCGCCGCGCGTCGCGACGTACAGTTTCCCGTCTTCGTTCTACCCGTTCGAATATTTCCCGGGGCAGATCGCCGCCGAAACCCGCCTCGACCCTGGTACCGTAGCCGAGCTTTCGCGGCGTGGCCATGACGTCAAGGCCTGGCCCGCCTGGTCGGGCCTGGCAGGCAGCGTTGAGCTTGTACGCAGCCACCCCGGCACGGGCCTGCTGGCCGCGGCAGCCGACCCCCGACGATCGGGTTACGCAATGGCGATCTGAGTGGCAGCGGCCACCGCAAGTAGGCCGGCCGCCGGCTTGGCCGGATCCCCGAAGCCCCGCCGGGCGCATGTCCGGCGGGGCTTCGCGTTTCCCGCGGACTTCAGGCGCAGGCGCGCCGCATGCCGATATGGGGTATGCCGTCCTCGATGTAGGGCGCCGTGACCGGCACAAACCCATGGCCCGCATAGTAGGCCTGCAGCCGGGCCTGCGCGGACAGGTAGACGGGCAGGCCGGGCCAGTGGCGGCGCACGTGGTCCAGGGCCTGGCGCATCAGCTCGTGCCCCAGGCCCACGCCACGGACCTGCGGTGCCGTGATGACGCGTCCGATGATGACCTCGCCTCCGTGCAGCGCCGGGTCCAGCAGCCGCGCGCAGGCTACCAGCCGGCCGTCGGGGTCGTGCGCCATGAGGTGCCGCGTCTCGCCCTGCAGGTCCTTCCCGTCGGGGTCCAGGTAGGGACACTGCTGTTCCATGATGAACACTTCCGCGCGCAGGCGCAGCAGTGCATACAGGTCGGCGAGGCGCAGTTCCGCATGATGGACGCAGGACCAGACAGGCATGGGGGACTCCGGGACGGATAAGCGCGCATGGTAGCGCAGGGGCGCGGCTATTTGGGGAATACCCTTGGTATGAAAATTTATTTTCTCTAATAAAATATTTGTGTAAACAAGTTTTCATAGCCGCCATTCCCCCTTTCCATGACCAAGGCCGTTCCCACGATTGCGGACCGGATCGCCCGGGCGTTGCCCGCGTTGAGCCGCACCCAGCACAAGATGGCGGAATACGTGCTGGCGCACCAGTTCAGGGTGGCCACCATGACGATCGACGAGTTCGCGGCTGCCACCGGCGTGTCGGTGGCTACGGCGAACCGGTTCGCCCGGGCGCTGGACCTGCCGGGCTACCCCCATTTCCGGGCCGAGCTGGCGCGGGGCTTCGAGGCGGCGCTGGAGCCGGTCGAGAAGCTGCGCACCGAACTGGCCCATTCGGCCAGCGCCGTGCAGGTATTCGCGGCCACGCTGGAGGAAGACATCCGCAACGCGCAGCGCACGCTGCAGTCGCTGGATGCGCAGGCCTGTGAACGGGCCGTCGCGCTCACCCTGGAGGCCGAGCGCGTGTTCATCCTCGGCTTCGGCGCCAGCGGTTTCCTGGCCGGCCTGCTGCAGCGGGGCCTGTGCATGCATCTGCGCACGGTCGAGTCGCTGGCCGGCCCCGGCGGGGTGTCGCACGCGGCCCGGCAGATGGCGCGCATGACGCCGCGCGACCTGGTGATTGCCATCGGCTTTCCGCGCTATCTCGCCGACACGGTCACGCTGGCGCGCGCCGCGCAGCAGGCGGGCGTGCCGGTGCTGGTCCTTACCGACATGCCGACATCGCCGCTGGCTCCCTGGGCCACCGTGGCCCTGTATGCCCACAGCGCGCGGCGTCTCTCGCCGAATGCCGAGACCGCGGCGCTGGGGCTGGTGGAGGCGCTGTCGGCCGCCGTGGCCTACCGGGCCAAGGATTCGATCGAAGCCGCCGCGGGCGTGACCCAGTCCGTCATGCCGTGGCTCATCCATGGTGTAGCAGGAGCAGAAAAAAGATGATTCAACCCGTCATCGCCATCCACGGCGGGGCCGGTGCGATGTCGCGCGCAGCGATGTCGCCCGAGAAAGAGCAGGAATACCTGTCCGCGCTTAACGGCATCCTGGCCGCGGGCCAGGCCGTGCTGGCGCGCGGCGGCAGCGCCCTGGACGCCGTCACCGAGGCCGTGCGCCTGCTCGAGGACTGCCCCCTGTTCAACGCCGGCCACGGGGCCGTGTTCACCAGCGCCGGCACGCACGAACTGGACGCCTCCATCATGGACGGCGCCACGTTGCGCTCGGGCGCCATCGCCAACGTCGACTGCGTGCGCAATCCGGTGCTGGCGGCCCGCAAGGTCATGGAGGAAAGCAAGCACGTGTTCTTCGTGGGCGAGGGCGCCGAAGCCTTCGCGCGCGAGCATGGCCTCGAGATCGTCGATCCCGCGTATTTCTCCACCGAGGCCCGCCGCGAACAGCTGCTGCGCGTGCAGCGCGAGACGCCCGAGGCGGCCGTGCTGGACCACGACGGCCAGGCCATGGTGGCGCACGCCCAGCCGGCGCCGGCCGAGCCGCTGGACGCCGACAAGAAGTTCGGCACGGTGGGCGCCGTGGCCGTGGACGCCCACGGCAACCTGGCCGCGGCCACCTCCACCGGCGGCATCACCAACAAGCAGCTCGGCCGCGTGGGCGACGCCCCGTTGATCGGCGCGGGCTGCTACGCCAGCAACCGCACCTGTGCGGTGTCCACCACCGGCACCGGCGAGATGTTCATCCGCATGGTCGCCGCCTACGACGTGGCCGCGCAGATGGAGTACTGCGGCACCCCGCTGGCCGAGGCCGCGCGGCGCGTGATCGACGAAAAGCTGCCGACCATCGGCGGCAAGGGCGGCCTGATCGCCGTCGACGCACAGGGCAACGTGGCCCTGCCGTTCAATACCGAAGGCATGTACCGGGGCTATGCCCGCGTGGGCCACGCCCCGGTTGTCGCCATCTACGAGCGCGTCGGCGACTGAGCGACGCGTCCATTGCAAGCAAGTATCAGGAATCGAACGAATATGGTTGATCGCGCTCCGTCCGCGGCCATGGCCGAGAATCGCGTGGTACAGGTCGAAGACCTGACGGTGCGTTTCGTCACATCGGAGCGCACGGTCGAAGCCGTGCGCAACTTGTCCTTTCACGTTGACCGAGGCGAGACACTCGCCATTGTCGGGGAATCCGGTTCCGGCAAGTCCGTGACCTCGTTGTCGCTGATGCGGCTGGTCGAGCACGGTGGCGGACGCATTGCTCAGGGCCGCATGGCACTGCGACGGCGCAACGGCTCGATCATCGAGCTGGCCAGTGCCCCGCAGCAGGCCATGCGCAGCGTGCGCGGCGCCGACATGGCCATGATCTTCCAGGAGCCCATGACCTCGCTGAACCCGGTGTTCACGGCGGGCGACCAGATCGCCGAATCGATACGCGAGCACCAGGGCATGGATCGCGCGGCCGCGCGCGCCGAGGCGCTACGCATGCTGGAGCTGGTGCGCATCCCGGAGGCGCGCCAGGTGCTGGACCGCTATCCCCACCAGCTTTCGGGCGGCATGCGCCAGCGCGTGATGATCGCCATGGCGCTTTCGTGCAAGCCTTCGTTGCTCATTGCCGACGAGCCCACCACCGCGCTCGACGTGACCATCCAGGCGCAGATCCTGCAGCTCATACGCCAGTTGCAGGAAGAGATGGACATGGGCGTGATCTTCATCACGCACGACATGGGCGTGGTGGCCGAGGTGGCCGACCGGGTGCTGGTGATGTACCGCGGCGACAAGGTCGAGGAAGGCCCGTCCGACACCATCTTCGGGCAGCCGCAGCATCCTTATACGCGCGCGCTCTTGTCTGCTGTGCCACGCCTAGGCGCCATGCAGGGCACCGAGCTCCCGGCCAAGTTCCCGTTGCTGCGCGTGGACGACGGCACGGGCCAGCCCGAGGCCGTGGTGCCGCAGGATACCGTGCCGGCCGATGCCCGGCCCATCCTGCGCGTCAGGGACCTCGTCACGCGATTCGACGTGCGCAGCGGCTTTTTCGGCAAGGTGAGGCGGCGGGTCCATGCAGTCGAGCATGTCAGCTTCGACCTTTATCCGGGCGAGACCCTGGCACTCGTGGGTGAATCCGGTTGCGGCAAGTCGACCACCGGCCGCTCCCTGCTGCGCCTGGTCGAAAGCCAAGGTGGCGCCATCGAGTTTGGCGGCCAGAACATCCGCGACCTGCCCGCCAGCACGCTGCAGGGGCTGCGGCGCAACGTCCAGTTCATCTTCCAGGACCCCTTCGCGTCGCTGGACCCGCGCGTCACCGTCGGTTTCTCCATCATGGAGCCGCTTCTGGTGCATGGCATCGCCAAGGGTCAGGAGGCCCGCAAGCGCGTTGCCTGGTTGCTGGAGAAGGTAGGGCTGCCGGCGGACCATGCAGACCGCTATCCGCACGAGTTCTCGGGAGGTCAGCGCCAGCGCATCGCGATCGCGCGCGCTCTGGCGCTCAATCCCAAGGTGGTGGTGGCCGACGAATCCGTGTCGGCCCTGGATGTGTCGATCCAGGCCCAGATCGTCAATCTGATGCTGGACCTGCAGCGCGAACTGGGCGTGGCCTTCCTGTTCATCTCGCATGACATGGCAGTAGTGGAGCGAGTCAGCCACCGTGTGGCGGTGATGTACCTGGGCCAGATCGTGGAGATCGGCCCGCGCCGTGCCATTTTCGAGAACCCCCAGCACCCGTATACCCGCAAGTTGATGGCCGCAGTGCCGATCGCCGACCCGCAGCGCCGCCATCTGAAGCGCGAACTGCTGTCCGACGAGATTCCCAGCCCGATCCGGGCCGTAGGCGATGAGCCGGTGGTCGAGCCGCTGGTCGAGGTAGCGCCGCGGCATTTCGTCGCCCGCCATTGCGTCGGCGGCGCCTATTGAGCAACACGCAGTCTGTTCACACCCCCAAGGAGCCTCTACATGAATAAACGATTCGATTCGCTGATGCAGCGAAAAACCCTGGCGACGGGCTTGCTGGCGCTGTCGGCCATGGCGTTCGGCAGCGCCGCGTTTGCCGCCAAGGACGTCGTCCTGGCCCTCAGCTCGCAGGCCGAGACGCTGGACCCTTACAACACTAACACCACCCTCACGACAGCGGTGACCAAGTCCTTCTACGAAGGGCTGTTCGAGTTCGACAAGGACCTGAAGATCCAGCCGGTGCTGGCCGAAAGCTACGAAGTCACGCCCGATGGCCTGACCTACACCTTCAAGCTGCGGCAGGGCGTGAAGTTCCATGATGGCACGGACTTCAATGCGGAGGCCGTCAAGGCCAACCTGGACCGCGTGCTGGATCGCGACAACCACCTCGCGCGCTACAACCAGTTCAACCGCATCGAGAAGATCGAGGTGGTCGACGCCCATACCGTACGCATCACGCTCAAGGAGCCGTTCGCTCCCTTCATCAACTCCCTGGCCCACGCGTCGGCCGCCATCATCTCGCCGACGGCGCTGAAGAAGTACGGCAAGGAGATCGCCTTCAATCCGGTGGGCACGGGCCCCTTCGTGTTCGACGGCTGGAAGCAGACGGATTACGTCAAGGGCAAGAAGTTCGACGGTTACTGGAAAAAGGGCTATCCGAAGGTTGATACGATCACCTGGAAACCTGTGCTCGAGAACAGCACTCGCGCTGCCATGCTGCAGACGGGCGAGGCCGATTTCGCCTATACGCTGCCCTACGAACAGGCCGAGCTGCTGAAAAAGAGCGACAAGCTCGACGTGCTGACGGGCGATTCCATCATTACCCGCTACATCAGCTTCAACGTCCAGCACAAGCCCTTCGACAACGTGAAGGTGCGCCAAGCCATCAACTACGCTATCAACCGCGAGGCGCTGGCCAAGGTTGCGTTCTCCGGCTACGCGTTCCCGGCCCAGGGCATCGTGCCGCAGGGCGTGAAGTATGCCTATAAGATGGATCCGTGGCCGTATGATCCGGCCAAGGCCAAACAGTTGCTGGCCGAGGCGGGCTACCCGAACGGCTTCGAATCGGTGCTGTGGGGCGGCTACAGCAACACCACGACGCAGAAGGTGCTGCAGTTCGTGCAGCAGCAGCTGCGCCAGGTCGGCATCAAGGTTTCGGTGCAGGCACTGGAGGTCGGTCAGCGCACCGAGATGGTTCAGTCCGCGCCGGATCCTGCCACCGCGCCGGTGCGCATGTACTACGCTGGCTGGTCGTCGTCCACCGGCGAGGCCGATTGGGCCCTGCGTCCGCTGCTGGCTTCGGAATCCTTCCCGCCCAGGCTGAACAACACCGCCTACTACAAGAACGACCTGGTCGACGGCAATATCGCCAAGGCGCTGCGTTCGGTGGACGAGGCGGAGAAAGAGCAACTGTACAAGGGAGCCCAGGAGCAGATCTGGAAGGATGCCCCGTGGGCAGCCCTGGTCACCGAGAAGATGCTGTATGCCCGCAGCAAGAAGCTCGACGGCGTCTATGTGATGCCTGACGGAAACATCAATTCCGGCGAGATTTCGGTCTCCGAGTAAACGTCCGTCCAAACGGCCGCCCAGCGGCCGATTTACCGGCCGGGACACGTGCCGGCCCGAACCGGGCACGTGTCCCGCCGATCAGGTTGCAATATGCTGAATTACTTCCTCAAGCGGTTGGCCGGCCTGGCCCCCACGCTCGTGATCGTGGCGGTCCTGGTGTTCCTCTTCGTGCACATGCTGCCCGGCGATCCGGCGCGGCTGGCCGCCGGCCAGGACGCCGACCTCGAAACGGTCGAGCTGGTGCGCAAGGAACTGGGCCTTGACAAGCCTTTGCCCGAGCAGTTCGTCCGGTTTTTCTCCAACATCGTGCAGGGCGATCTGGGGACGTCCATCCGCACGCGCCGGCCGGTGTCGGTGGAGATCGCGGAGCGTTTCATGCCCACGCTGCTGCTCACGCTCACCAGCATGGTGTGGTCGGTGATCTTTGGCATGGTCATCGGCATCGTCTCGGCGGTGTACCGCAACCGCTGGCCCGATCGCCTGGGCATGACGCTGGCCGTATCCGGCATTTCGTTTCCTGCCTTCGCGCTGGGGATGCTGCTGATGCAGGTCTTTTCCGTGGAGCTGGGGTGGCTGCCCACGGTGGGCGCGAGCACGTGGCAACACTACATCCTTCCCTCCATCACGCTGGGGGCCACGGTGGCTGCAGTGATGGCGCGCTTTACGCGCGCCTCCTTCGTCGACGTGATCCAGGAGGATTTCGTGCGCACTGCGCGCGCCAAGGGCCTGCGCGAAAAGGTGGTGATCATCAAGCACTGCCTGCGCAATGCGCTGATTCCCGTAGTCACCATGATGGGCCTGCAATTCGGCTTCCTGTTGGGCGGCTCCATCGTGGTCGAGGCAGTCTTCAACTGGCCTGGCCTGGGGCGTCTGCTGGTCGATTCGGTCAACATGCGCGACTACCCGGTGATCCAGTCTCTGGTGCTGCTGTTCTCGCTCGAGTTCATCGTGATCAACCTGATCGTCGACGTGCTCTACGGTTTCATCAATCCCACCATACGCTACAAGTGAGGCGGCCATGACGCAGACAACCGCCGCTAAGGCAGATACCTCGGTCCCGGGTGCAAGCGCTTCCGGAGTGCGCACTCCGTGGGGCGAATTCTGGCGTAAGTTCCGCAAGCACAAGGTCGGCATGGCCGCCCTGGTGTTCGTGGCGCTGCTCGTTCTCGTGGCGCTGCTGGCGCCCTGGCTGGTGCCGTACGACCCCGAGAACTTCTTCGACTACGACATGATCAATACCGGGCCGTCGGCGGCCCACTGGTTCGGCGTGGATCCGCTGGGCCGCGACATCTTCAGCCGCATCCTGGCGGGCACCCGGATCTCGCTTGCTGCCGGCTTCCTCTCCGTGCTGCTGGGCGGCCTGGTGGGCACGGCCCTGGGCCTGCTGGCCGGCTACTACGAGGGATGGTGGGACCGCATCACCATGCGGATCTCCGACGTGCTGTTCGCATTTCCCGGCATACTCCTCGCGCTGGGCGTGGTCGCCATCCTGGGCAGCAGCATGACGAACGTGGTGGTCGCCGTGTCGGTGTTCAGCGTGCCGGCGTTCGCCCGCCTTGTCCGAGGCAACACCCTGGCGCTCAAGCACCTCACCTACATCGAGGCCACCCGCAGCATCGGCGCTTCCGACTGGACCATCATCGTGCGCCACATTCTGCCGGGCACGATTTCCTCCATCGTGGTGTATTTCACGATGCGGGTGGGCACCTCCATCATTACGGCGGCCAGCCTGTCTTTCCTCGGCATGGGGGCGCAACCGCCCACCCCCGAGTGGGGCGCCATGCTGAACGAGGCGCGCGCCGACATGATCAATGCGCCCCACGTGGCCCTGTTTCCCAGCCTCGCCATTTTCCTTACGGTGCTTGCATTCAACCTGCTGGGCGACGGGTTGCGCGATGCGCTGGATCCCAAGATCGACCGCAAGTGACGCCAGCCATGGACCAGACAAGCCCCGCACAGCCGCGTGTCGGCATGCTGCCTTCGGGCGTCCGCGACACGATCTGCGATGTCCCGGGCGTCACGGTGGGCCACTGCACGCTGGCCGACGGTCCGCTGCAGACGGGCGTGACCGTGGTGCGCCCGCACGCGGGTGATCCCTATCGCGACAAGGTGCCCGCTGCCGCCACGATCCTGAACGGCTTTGGCAAGAGCACCGGTCTCGTGCAGGTCGACGAGCTGGGCGTGCTGGAGACGCCGATCGCGCTGACCAATACCTTCGGCGTAGGCACCGTCGCCAATGCCCAGATACGCCAGGCGGTGGCTGCCAATCCGGAGATCGGCCGGGATTGGCCCACAGTCAATCCGCTGGTGTTCGAGTGCAACGACGGCTATCTCAACGACATCCAGGCGCTGGCGGTGCAGGAATCGCACTATCTGCAGGCCCACGCCGCCGCTGCCTCCGATTTCGAGCAAGGCTCGGTGGGCGCGGGCCGCGGCATGTCGAGCTTTTCGCTCAAGGGCGGCATAGGTTCGGCCTCGCGCATTGCCGAGGTCCATCCCGGTCAGCGTCACCTGGTGGGCGTGCTGGCGCTGTCGAACTTCGGCCGACTGCCGCGCCTGACCGTGGCTGGGCGTCCGTTCGGCCGGGTGCTGGCTGAACGGATGGATCGCGGCCAGTCGGACCCCGTCGAGGCGCCCGAGAAAGGCTCCATCATCCTGCTGGTGGCGACCGATGCTCCGCTGGACGCGCGCCAGTTGCGCCGCCTGTCGCTGCGCGCCGGTGCGGGTCTGGCATGCACGGGGTCGGTGTTCGGGCATGGCAGCGGCGATATCGCGCTGGCGTTCTCCACGGCGTACACGGTGCCACACCTGGCCGAGCGAGGCATGCCACAGATAGCGCTGTTGCACGAGACCAGGCTGGATCCGCTGTTCGAGGCTGCTGCCGAGGCGGCGGAGCAGGCCATCGTGTCGGCCATGTGGCATGCCCAGGCTGTCACGGGTCGCGACGGCCATACGCGCCGCGCGATTGCGGAGTTGGCACCCGAGTGGCGGCGCTGGCTGGCCGACACTCAACTCTGATACGGAAGCGGCTTCCGGCTGCCTTGTTCATCTTGAAGATCCTGATTTCCACCGACATCGAAGGCGTGGCCGGCGTATTCCACGCAGAGCAGGTCCGGCCGGGCAACGGCGAGTACGAGCGCGCGCGGGCGTGGATGACGGCCGAAGCCAATGCGGCCATCCAGGGCGCCTACGCCGGCGGCGCCACCGAAGTGATCGTGAACGATTCGCACGGGGGGTTCCGCAACCTGCTGCCCGACCGCCTGGACGAGCGCGCCCGGGTGGTGCTGGGTAAGCCGCGCTACCTGGGCATGATGGGCGGGCTGGAGGAGGGCTGCGACGCGGTCTTCATGATCGGCTACCACTGCCGTTCGCAGGGGCGCGGGGTGCTGGCCCATACCATCAACAGCTTCGCCTTCGCGCGGGTCTGGATCAACGGCATGGAGCTGGGCGAAGCGGGGCTCTACGGCGCGCTGGCGGGCGAGCGCGGCGTGCCCGTGCTGCTGGCCAGCGGCGACGATGCCTTCATCGCCGAGACCTCGCCGCTGTTTCCGCACGCGCGCTGGGTGCAGACCAAGGTGGCGCACGGCCAGGGCAGCGGCGTGTCGCTCGCGCCGGCCGCCGCGCAGCGGGCGATCGCCGAGGCGGCGCAGGCCGCGGTGCGCGAGGCTGGCAAGGCGGTTCCCCTGCGCATCGCCGGCCCGATAGAATGCCGGCTGCAGACCCAGGGGCCGGCGCTGGCCGACCTCTTCTGCATGTGGCCGACGCTGGAGCGCCTGGATGGCGTCACGCTGCGCTTCACCACCGACACCATGGAGGCGGCGGTGCGCACGCTCAACAGCCTGTCGGCCATGTCCACCATGCTGCGCTGAAGGAAAGCCATGCCCCGGAAACCCGCGTCCGTCATCCCCTACCGCATCTCCCTCCTGCGCGAGGCCATGCGCCGCCGCGGCCTGGATGCCTGCATCGTGCCGTCGGCCGATCCGCACCTGTCCGAGTATCTGCCGGCGCGCTGGCAGGGCAGGGCGTGGCTCTCGGGATTCACGGGCTCGGTCGGAACCCTGGTGGTGACCGACGGCTTTGCCGGCCTGTGGGTCGACAGCCGTTATTGGGAGCAGGCGCAGGCCCAGCTGGCGGGCACCGGCATTACGCTGATGAAGCTGGGCGCGCCCTCGCAGCCGGGCCATGTGGAGTGGCTGGCCGAGCGCCTGCCGTCCGGTGCCACGGTGGGGGTGGACGCCCAGGTGCTGGGGCTGGCGGCGTTCCGCAGCCTGTCGGGAGCGCTGGCCGCGGCAGACATCAGGCTGGACATCCTGGCCGATCCGCTGGGCGACATCTGGGCCGACCGGCCCGGGCTGCCGCAGGCGCCGGTCTATGAGCACCTGGCGCCGCAGGCCTGCGAGCCCCGCAGCCGGCGCCTGGCGCGGGTGCGCGAGGCCATGCGGGCGCGCGGGGCCGACGTCCACCTGGTGTCCACCCTGGACGACATCGCATGGATCTTCAATCTGCGCGGCGCCGACGTGGAATACAACCCGGTATTCCTGGCGCACGCCCTGATCGCCCACGACAGCGCCACCCTGTTCGTGGGCGAAGGCAAGATATCGGCTGAGCTGCGCGCCGTGCTGGCCGCCGACGGCGTGGACGTGGCGCCCTATGAACAGGCCGCCGAGGCCCTGGGTTCGCTGCAGCGCGACCAGGTCCTGCTGATCGACCCCGCGCGCGTGACCTGCGGCGTGTTCCACCTGATGGATCCGGCCGTGCCGCGGGTCGAGGCCATCAATCCTTCCACGCTGTTCAAGTCGCGCAAGAGCGATGCCGAACTGGCGCATGTGCGCGCCGCGATGGAGCAGGACGGGGCCGCGCTGGCCGAATTCTTCGCCTGGTTCGAGGAGGCGCTGGGCCGCGAGGCCATCACTGAACTGACCGTGGACGAGCGCATCACCGCTGCGCGCGCCCGCCGTCCAGGCTATGTGTGCCCCAGCTTCGCCACCATTGCCGGCTTCAACGCCAACGGCGCCATGCCGCACTACCGCGCCACGCCCGAGTCGCACGCGGTCATCGAAGGCGACGGCCTGCTGCTGATCGACTCCGGCGGACAGTACCTGGGCGGCACTACCGACATCACGCGGGTGGTGGCGGTGGGCACGCCCAGCGCCGACCAGAAAGTGGATTTCACGCTGGTGCTCAAGGGCATGATCGCCCTGTCGCGGGCGAGCTTCCCGCGCGGCATCTCGTCGCCCATGCTCGATGCGATCGCCCGGGCCCCGATCTGGGCGGGCGGGGCCGACTACGGCCATGGCACGGGGCATGGGGTGGGGTATTTCCTCAATGTGCACGAGGGGCCGCAGGTGATTTCGTACCGCGCCGCGCCTGCCCCGCATACCGCGATGGAGCCCGGCATGATCACCTCGAACGAGCCCGGCGTCTATCGTCCCGGCCGCTGGGGCGTGCGCATCGAGAACCTGGTGGCCAGCCGCCCCTGGCTCGACGGCGAACTGGGCGAATTCCTGGGGTTCGAGACGCTCACCCTCTGCCCGATCGACACGCGCTGCATCGACGTGTCGCTCCTGCGGCCCGACGAGATCGCCTGGCTCGACGACTATCACCGGACCGTGCGCGAGCGCGTGGCCCCGCTGGTGCAGGGCGCGGCGCTGGCCTGGCTGGAGCGCCGCACCGCGCCGCTCTGAGGCCGCGTGCCGGCGTGTCCGCCGGCACGCCGGGCCGCCGGATTGCAGCCAAATATTACCGAAACGGCGCTAGGGGGAAACCCCTGCAAGCGCCTTCGGCCGGCTATAATCCAAATTTCCCGCATGCACCTGCTCGTCCCAGGTGCTCATCACGATGACCAAATACGTCTTTGTCACCGGCGGCGTCGTCTCTTCCCTGGGCAAGGGGATCGCCGCTGCGTCCCTGGCCGCCATCCTCGAGTCGCGCGGCCTGCAGGTCACCCTGCTCAAGCTGGATCCCTACATCAACGTCGACCCGGGCACCATGAGCCCGTTCCAGCATGGCGAGGTGTTCGTCACCGAAGACGGTGCCGAAACCGACCTCGACCTTGGCCACTACGAACGCTTCATCTCGGCCAAGATGCGCAAGGTGAACAACTTCACCACCGGCCAGATCTACGAGTCGGTCCTGCGCAAGGAGCGCCGGGGCGATTACCTCGGCAAGACGGTGCAGGTCATCCCGCACATCACCAACGAGATCCAGGACTTCGTCGCCCGGGGCGCCGATGCCGCCTGGAACGGGCACACCGACGTGGCCATCGTCGAGATCGGCGGCACGGTGGGCGACATCGAGTCGCTGCCCTTCCTCGAGGCCGCGCGCCAGATGAGCCTGCGCCTGGGCCGCAACAATGCAGCCTTCGTGCATCTCACCCTGGTGCCCTACATTGCCTCGGCGGGCGAACTCAAGACCAAGCCCACCCAGCACTCGGTGCAGAAGCTGCGCGAGATCGGCATCTATCCCAACGTGCTGCTGTGCCGGGCCGATCGGCGCATCCCCGACGACGAGCGCGCCAAGATCTCGATGTTCTCCAACGTGCCGCTGGATGCCGTCATCTCGGTCTGGGACGTGGATTCCATCTACAAGATTCCCGCCATGCTGCACCAGCAGGGCGTGGACAACATCGTCTGCGAGGCGCTGGGCCTCACGCCGCCGCCGGCCGACCTGGCCATGTGGGACAACCTGGTCGATGCGCTGGAGCATCCCCAGGAAGAAGTCACCATCGGCATGGTGGGCAAGTACGTCGACCTCACCGAATCGTACAAGTCGCTCAGCGAGGCGCTGGTGCACGCGGGGATCCACACCCGCTCCAAGGTCCGGATCGAGTACATCGATTCCGAAGACATCGAGACCCGCGGCACCGACCAGCTCAGGCACCTCGATGCCATCCTGGTGCCCGGTGGCTTCGGCAAGCGCGGCACCGAAGGCAAGATCGCCGCCATACGCTATGCGCGCGAGAACGGCGTGCCGTACCTGGGCATCTGCCTGGGCATGCAGCTGGCCGTGATCGAGTTCGCCCGGCACGTGGCCGGCCTGGGCGGCGCCAACAGCACCGAGTTCGACCCCTCCGCCCCGCATCCCGTGGTGGCCTTGATCACCGAATGGATGGACCGCGAAGGCAGGCTCGAGCAGCGCAGCGAAAGCTCCGACCTGGGCGGCACCATGCGCAAGGGCTCGCAGCGCTGCCCCATCAAGCCGGGCACGCGCGCCCAGAGCATCTACGGCGACGAGGTCAATGAGCGCCACCGCCATCGCTACGAGGTCAACAACGTCTACGTGCCGCGCCTCGAGGAGGCCGGCATGGTGATCAGCGCGCGCACGCCTACCGAGAACCTGCCCGAGATGATGGAGCTGCCCGACCACCCCTGGTTCGTCGGCGTGCAGTTCCACCCCGAGTTCACGTCCACGCCGCGCGACGGCCATCCGCTGTTCTCCAGCTACATCCGGGCGGCCCTGGCGCACAAGGCGCAGCGCAAGGAGGCATGATGCAAGCCTGCGGATTCGACATCGGCCTGGACCGTCCCTTCTTCCTGATTGCCGGTCCGTGCGTCATCGAGTCGCGCGAGATGGCCCTCGAAACCGCCGGCCGGCTCAAGGAGATCACGTCCGACCTGGGCATCCCCTTCATCTACAAGAGCTCGTTCGACAAGGCCAACCGCAGCTCGGGCAAGTCGTTCCGCGGGCTGGGCATGGACGAAGGCCTGAAGATACTGGCCGACGTCCGGGCGCAGGTGGGGGTGCCTGTGCTCACCGACGTGCACGACATCCCGCAGGTCGAGCCCGTGGCGGCCGTGGTCGACATGCTGCAGACGCCGGCCTTCCTCTGCCGCCAGACCGACTTCATCCGCGCCTGCGCCGCCACGCTCAAGCCCGTGAACATCAAGAAGGGGCAGTTCCTCGCGCCGCACGACATGGTGCAGGTCGTCGCGAAGGCGCGCGAGGCCGCCGTGGAGGCGGGCGGCGACGGCGGCAACATCCTGGTGTGCGAACGCGGCGCTTCTTTCGGATACAACAATCTGGTGTCCGACATGCGCTCGCTGGCTATCATGCGGGAAACCGGCTGCCCGGTGGTGTTCGACGCCACCCATTCCGTGCAACTGCCCGGCGGGCAAGGCTCCTCGTCGGGCGGACAGCGCGAGTTCGTGCCGGTCCTGGCCCGCGCCGCCGTGGCGGTGGGCGTGTCCGGCCTGTTCATGGAAACCCATCCGGATCCGGCGCGCGCGCTCTCCGACGGGCCCAATGCCGTGCCGTTGCAGCACATGGGCGAGCTGCTCGCCTCGCTGGTGGAGCTCGACCGCATCACCAAGCGCAACGGTTTTCTCGAAACCCGATTTGCCTGAGGAATAGCATGAGCGCCTACATCATCGCCGATGTCCACGTGACCAAGCCCGCGCAGTACGAAGACTACAAGCGCCTGTCCACGCTGGCGATGCGCGCCTACGACGCCAAGGTGCTGGTCCGGGGCGGCGAGGTCCGCCACCTGGAAGGCCGCGAGCCCGGCCGCACCGTGCTGCTGGAATTCCCCTCCATGGCCGCAGCGCAGGCGTTCTACGATTCCTGGCAGTACCGGCGTGCCCGCAATGCACGCGAGGGCGCCGCCGTCATGAATATGTTCATCGTTCAGGGAAGCTAAGTATGAGTGCTATCGTCGACATCATCGGCCGCGAGATCCTCGATTCGCGCGGCAACCCCACCGTCGAGTGCGACGTGCTGCTCGAGTCGGGCGCCATGGGGCGCGCGGCGGTTCCGTCGGGCGCCTCCACCGGCGCGCGCGAAGCCATCGAGCTGCGCGACGGCGACAAGGGCCGCTATCTCGGCAAGGGCGTGCTGCGGGCCGTCGAGAATCTCAACACCGATATCTCCGAGGCGCTGATGGGCCTGGATGCCCAGGAGCAGACCTTCGTCGACCGCACGCTGATCGAGCTCGACGGCACCGAAACCAAGGAACGCCTGGGCGCCAACGCGATCCTGGCCGCCAGCATGGCCGTGGCCCGCGCCGCCGCCGACGAATCCGGCCTCTCGCTGTACCGCTACTTCGGCGGCAGCGGCCCCATGAGCATGCCCGTGCCCATGATGAACGTGATCAACGGCGGCGCGCATGCCAACAACACGCTCGACCTCCAGGAGTTCATGATCCTGCCGGTGGGCGCCGGCAGCTTCCGCGAGGCGCTGCGCTGGGGCGCGGAAGTGTTCCACATGCTCAAGAAGCTGATCCACGGCCAGGGCATGTCCACGGCGGTGGGTGACGAGGGCGGCTTCGCGCCCAACGTGGCCAACCACGAGGCTGCCATCCAGCTCATCCTGAAGGCCATCACCGAGGCCGGCTACGAGCCGGGTTCGCAGATCGCGCTGGGCCTGGACTGCGCCAGCTCGGAGTTCTTCCGCGACGGCAAGTACACCCTGGCGGGCGAGGGCGGCGTGTCGCTCTCCTCGCAGGAGTTCGCCAACCTGCTGGCCACCTGGTGCGACAAGTACCCCATCATCAGCATCGAAGACGGCATGGCCGAGAACGATTGGGATGGCTGGAAGCTGCTCACCGAACAGCTGGGCAAGAAGGTGCAGCTGGTGGGCGACGACCTGTTCGTCACCAACACCAAGATCCTGCGCGAAGGCATCCAGAAGGGCGTGGCCAACTCCATCCTGATCAAGATCAACCAGATCGGCACGCTCACCGAGACCTTCGCCGCCATCGAGATGGCCAAGCGCGCCGGCTACACTGCCGTGGTGTCGCACCGCTCGGGCGAAACCGAAGACTCCACCATCGCCGACATCGCCGTGGCCACCAACGCCATGCAGATCAAGACGGGCTCGCTTTCGCGCTCCGACCGCATGGCCAAGTACAACCAGCTGCTGCGCATCGAGGAAGAGCTGGCCGAGGTGGCCTCCTACCCCGGCCTGGAAGCGTTCTACAACCTGCGCTGATGGCTGCCGCCACGGCGCCGGCCGGCGCCGTGGCCACATCGGCCGCGCCTCTGCTGAAGGTTCCCGTTCATGCGTCTGCTGCTGGTGGTGCTGCTCGCGCTGCTCGGCCTGATCCAGTACCCGCTGTGGCTGGGCAAGGGCGGGTGGCTCAAGGTATGGGACCTGCAGTCGCAGGTGGCGCAGCAGCGCGAGACCAACGACGGCCTGCGTGCGCGCAACAGCGCGTTGCGGGCCGAGGTCGGCGACCTCGCCACCGGCGTGGAAGCGCTCGAGGAGCGCGCCCGCGGTGAACTGGGCATGATGCGCGAGGGCGAGGTTTTCGTGCACATCCTGCCGCCCGGCGTGGCCATTCCGCCGCCGCCGGCGCCCGCAGATACACCGGCGGCCCGGCGCTAGCCTGCCCGCGGCCGCGCGCGGCCGGCATGCGCATGGCGCCCGTTCAGCATCCTGCCCCACGGCTTACACCGGCGTTGCCTTCGTCGGGCCACAGCACGGGATGCGACTGCATGTCCATGGTGAGATCCAGCCGCAGCGGCAGCATGCCGGCGGCCAGCGCATCGCGGCTGCACCCTGGCCACGCGCTGGCCCAGGCCGCGGCGCGCAGCAGCAGTGCCGTGGGCGGCGCCAGCGGCTCGACCAGATAGCGCAGGCGCAGCCGCAGCAGGTTGGCTTCGTGCAGGGACAGGCCCGAACGCGGGCCGCGTCCGCCGGGCCAGCCGCGCGCCAGGTGGCGGGCGTGCTGTTCGGCCTGGCGATCGTTGCGGATCGCGGGCAGGCCGGAAGCCCCCTGGATCTGCAGCCCCGGTTGGCTGAAATCGGCATAGGCTGCCGCGTCGGGCGACAGCACCTGGATGTGCCAGGCGGGCATGCCGCTGCGCAGCGCCGCGCGCGCCAGGGCCGCCTGCAGGCGCTGACGCGCCGTATGGTCGGGCGCCGCATAGCGCGGCAGCAGGGCCGTTTCGAAGGCAGCCGCCATGGCTCGGGGGTGGGCGTGGGCCGTGGCGCCGGCGCGTGCGGCTTCGAGCAGCGCCACGTAGGCCAGCTGGCGCATGAGCTGCCAATGGCAGGCCTCGATCAGCACCAGCCCGGCCAGCATCACGGCAGCCAGCCCGGCTGCCGCCTCGACCAGCGCGCTGCCGTGCATGCGGCACCGGTGCCACGTCGGGGGCGTGGCGGGAAGGGCGTGGGGCGGCAGGGAGGGGCGCATGGCCCGCCAGTATCCGGGCCGCGCCTGGCGCAGTCGATTGTGGGATGTACGCCTTGCCGGCGCTCAGTGCACCGTGGGAGGATCCTGCCCCGGCATGGGCGGGCTGGACGAGAACAGCCCGGCGCAATCCACCGGGTCGAACACGTAGGGCCGGCCGCAGAAATCGCAGCTCACTTCCACCTTGCCCTGTTCTGCCAGGATGTCGCGCACTTCGGCTTCCCCCAAAGAGCGCAGCATGCCGGCCACGCGCTCGCGCGTGCAGGGGCAGAACCAGCGCACCGGCACCGGTTCGAAGGCGGTCAGCGTCTCTTCCCAATACAGGCGGTGGATCAGCGTGTCGGTGTCCGCCTGCAGCAGCTCATCGTGCGACAGCGTGCTGGCCAGGTGCACCGCGCGGCCCCAGGTGTCGGCCTCTTCGGCGCCCTGCGTGGTGCCGCCCTGGTCGGGCAGGCGCTGCAGCAGCAGGCCGGCTGCCTGGCCCGCGTCTGCCGCCAGCCAGAGCCGGGTGTCGAGCTGTTCGGAGGCCTTCATGTAGTGCTGCAGCGCGTCGGCCACCGTTTCGCCTTCCAGCGGCACGATGCCCTGGTATGCCTGCTGGCCAGGCACCTTGCGCTTGGGATCCAGCACCACCATGAAGCGGCCCTGGCCGCGGGCATTCAGCAGGCTCTGCATGGTGCCGTCCTCGGGCACAGAATGGCCCTCGCGTATCTTCACCGTGGCGCGCAGGCTGAGATCGGAGCGGCACTCCACCACCAGGAGCGCAATGGGTCCGTCGCCCTGGATCTGCAGCAGCAGCGAGCCGTCGAACTTGATGTTGGAGGCCAGCAGGGTGGACGCGGCCGTGAGCTCCCCGAGCAGGCGCAGCACGGCCGGCGGGTACTGATGATGGGTCTGGGCCTGCGCCCAGGTATCCTGCAGACGCACCGCCTGCACCCGCACGCTGCGGTCCTCGAAGAGATATTTCTTGAGCAAATCGGTCATGCGAGCATCTTAGCCGATTGCCCGCGCGGCCGCCGCGGCTGTGCGGCTCAGGCCAGGCGCTTGAGCACCCTGCGGTAGTGCGCGCCGCGGGATACGTAATTCCGGGTATTGGCATGCATGCCGGCGATCTCTTCGTCGCTGAGGGTGCGGACCACCTTGCCGATGCCGATGATCAGCGAGTTGTCGGGGATGATGCGGCCCTCGGGGATGATGGCGCCCGCGCCCACCAGGCAGTTGCGTCCCACCACCGCGTTGTTGAGCACGATGGCCTGCATGCCGACGAGGGCGCCCGCGCGCACGGTACAGCCATGCAGCATGGCCTGGTGGCCGATGGTGACGTCGGCTTCCACGGTGAGCGGACAGCCTTCGTCGACGTGCAGCACGCTGGATTCCTGGATGTTGCTGCCGCGTTGCACCAGGATGCGGGCGTTGTCGCCGCGTATGGCCACGTGCGACCAGATGCTGACGCCGGCTTCCAGGACCACGTTGCCGATGATGTCGGCGCTTTCGGCCACATAGGCGGTCGGGTCGATCTGCGGCGCCAGGTCGTCGAGCTGGTAGATGGGCATGCGGGTCTCCTTCTTGTGCCGGCGCAGGCCCCTAGGCGCCTTGCGGGGCGGCCGGATCCTGGCCGGCGGCGCGTTCCTGCTCCTGCCGGCGCAGCACCGATCGCTGCACCTTGCCCGTGGTGGTCATCGGCAGTTCATCGACGTACTCGATTTCCTTGGGATACTCGTAGGGGGCGAGGCGGTCGCGCACGTGCTCCTGCAGCGACTGGGTGATTTCTTCCTGCGGCCGCGCGGCGTATTCGGGCGTGAGCACCACATAGGCCTTCACCAATGCGCCGCGTTCCGGGTCGGGCTTGGGCACCACGGCCGCATTCATCACGGCAGGGTGGCCCACCAGGCAGTTCTCGATTTCGCCCGGGCCGATGCGATAACCGGCCGACTTGAACACGTCGTCGGCACGACCGGCATACCAGAGGTAGCCGTCTTCGTCGGCCCGCGCCAGGTCGCCGGTCCGGCACCAGTCGCCGGTGAACTTGGCCTGCGTGGCAGCCTCGTTGCGCCAGTAGCCCAGGAACATCACGGGATCGGGATGCCCGGCGATGTCGTAGCGGTGCACCGCTACCTCGCCCACCTCGCCGGGGGGCATTTCCTGGCCGGCCTCGTCGATGACGGCAACCCGGTGGCCGGGGTAGGGCCGGCCCATGCTGCCGGCGCGGGCAGGCCAGCGCTTGCTGCTGTTGCCCACCACATAATTCATCTCGGTCTGGCCGAACATCTCGTTGGGCGTGATGCCCAGCGCCGATTCGCACCACGCGAACACCGTCTCGCCCACGCTTTCGCCGGCGCTCATCATGGCGCGCAGCGCCAGGCGGTAGCGCTCGCGTGGTTGCGGCACGGCCTTCATCATCATCTTGAGCGCGGTAGGGAACAGAAAGGTGTTGGTGACCTGGTAGCGCTCCATCAGCTCGAAGGCGCGTTCCGGCGAGAAGCGCCCGCGCGTGCCGACGATGGGATGGCCGAAGTACAGGGTGGGCAGCAGCGCGTCCATCATGCCGCCGGTCCAGGCCCAGTCGGCCGGAGACCAGAACACGTCGCCGGGCCGGGGGAACCAGTCCTGGGAGGCCACGAAGCCGGGAAGATTGCCGATCAGCGCGCTGTGCGGCAGCAGCGCGCCCTTCGGGGCGCCGGTGGTGCCCGAGGTATAGAGCAGGATGGCGGGATCGGAGGCCCGCGTGGGCACGGGCTTGAACTCGGAAGGCTGGCGCGCCAGCAGGCTGCGCCAGGGCAGCACGCGTTCGTCGGCGAAGCCTATGCCGATGATCTGGTTCAGGTTGGGGCAGTTGTCGCTGATGGCCAGGAGGTTGGCGCTGGAGGCGTAGTCGACGATGGCCACGCGCGCGTCGGCGTCGCGCAGGCGCGTCTCGAGCGCCTCGGGTCCGAACAATGGGGACAGCGGCAGCACCACCGCTCCCACGCTGTAGATCGCCATCTGGGCGACCACGGTTTCGGGGCGTTGTCCCAGTACCACACCTACCCGGTCGCCCGGCTCGACGCCCATCTTGATCAGGCCGTTGGCGAGCTGGTTGGCCCCTTCGGCCAGCCGCGCGTAGGTCCAGACTTCCCGATTGCCCGCCTCGTCTTCGTAGTAGATGGCGATGCGCCGCGCATCCGGCGTGCTGGAAGCCCATCGGTGGCAGCAGGCTTCCGCGATATTGAACTGGTTGGGTACCAGCCAGCGGAAAGTTTGGTAGAGCGCCTGGTATTGGTCGTTCATGGCCCTATATCGTGAGCGCGTTGCAACGAGGGCATGCAGACGGCTGTCGCCCGGCGCCCCAGGCGCAAGCATGACCTAGAGGGCCGTGAACTGCAACATTCCCGTGTTGCTAACGGGGACGTATAAGGGTTATCACGGATGCTGCTTGCCCGAGCGCCGCAGCGCCGAAGGCAGCGCCGGCAGCGCGATGGCGCGGCGCGGACGGGCCGGCTTTTCGCGCACCTCGCGGTGCGCCAGCATGCCGGCCCAGTCCAGCAGCTGCAACTGGCCGTCCTGCGTTTCCGCCAGGGCCGACAGGCTTTCCACCCAGTCGCCGTCGTTGCAGTAGAGGATGCCCTCGATGTCGCGCAGCTCGGGCTTGTGGATGTGGCCGCAGACCACGCCGTCCAGTCCGCGGCGGCGCGCCTCGCCGGCCAGCGCATGCTCGAAGTCGGTGATGAAGGCCACCGCGTTCTTCACCTTGTGCTTGAGATACTGCGACAGGGACCAGTAGTGCAGCCCCATGCGATGGCGCAGCCGGTTGAAATGATGATTGGTCCAGAGCGCCAGCTGGTAGAGCGAGTCGCCCAGGTGCGCCAGCCACTTGCTGTGCTGGATCACGCCGTCGAACTGGTCGCCGTGCACCACCAGCAGCTTCAGGCCCTTGGCGGTGGTGTGCACGTCCTCGTCGAGGATCTCGATGTCGCCGAAGGCATGCCCGGCGAACTCGCGCGCGAATTCGTCGTGGTTGCCCGGGATGAACACCACCCGCGTGCCATTGCGCGCCTTGCGCAGGATGCGCTGGATCACGTCGTTGTGGGCGCGCGGCCAGTGCCAGTGCTTGCGCAGCTGCCAGCCGTCGACGATGTCGCCGACCAGATACAGCGTGTCGGCGTCGTTGCGGTCGAGGAAATCCAGCAGGAATTCCGCCTTGCACCCGGCTGTTCCGAGATGGATGTCGGACAGCCACAAGGTGCGCCAGCGTACGGGCTGAGTGTTGTTCACGAAGGCTCCCATTGCCGGATCGTCTCGAGTAGCAATGAGACCAGCCCGCGATGACGTCGGTATGACGTTGCGGTGACGGTGTTGTGACGCCGTGTCCTGTGGCGGCGCTCAGGCAGGCCGGCGGGGCGGTGCGGTGCGCAGCCGCGTGCCGAGCAGGCGGTCGTGCAGGAACTGGCCTTCGCGGTCGACCCAGGTCCAGAGGAAGGCGGCGAACGGGGCTGCGACGATGAACATGTCCACGGAACGCCATCCGGTGAGGCTGGAGGCCAGCCAGACCAGCGCCGCCGCGGCCAGCACGAGGGGCCAGGTCAGCAGGTAGCGCAGGATGCGGCGTGCCAGCCGGGGCGGCCTGCCGTCGCGGTCGACCAGCTGGATGTTCCAGGTCTTCATGGGCAGCGTCTGGCCGCGCGGCCCCCAGCACAGCACGAAGTACGCGCCGATGGCCAGGAACAGCCATGCCTGGCGGGCGTGGCGCAGCGTGAGCGCGTGGCGGCTCTGGGTAAGCGTGTCGAACAGGTAGCCGGCCAGGAACACCACGCCGAAGAGCAGCACGCCCTCGTACATCATGCAGGCGAACCGGCGCAGCCGGCTTGGGGTGGGAGTGGGGTCCGGAAGGTTCATGGGCGCGTATTATCCCGCATCCCCGGACTGGCCATGGGCAAAAAAAACCCGCCGGTTAGGGCGGGTCTTAAAAGGGGCTGTGCAGCCCCCAAGGGGAAAATCGTTCAGGCGGCGTGGGCGGTCTTGTTGCCCGTCTTGCCTGCCAGGTTCTTCACGGACTGGGCCAGCTTGCGCAGTAGGCCTGCCAGGGCGCGGATCGGATGCGGGCGGAACTGTTCTTCCATGGCCTGCAGCATCAGTTGGCGCTCGAGTTCGTCGGTGAGACGGATAGGATTGTTCTTGGGGATCATGACAGCCTCCGCGGCTTGCACGTCAATTCGTTCAGGGTTAACCCGAATTATAGGGTTAACCCTCAATCTGTGCAAGCGCTTGGTGCGAGGCGCGCGATCCTGGTGCTGATGATGCCCCAAATCAGCGCTCTTGTGGCGGAAGAATGCGCTGCGGTGGGGAATTTCTGCGGCGCATTTACAACGTGGCAGCCGTACGCCTCCCGGGGCGGCGTGGTAATGCGGCGCGGGGCGTGCAGGTCAGTCGCGGTAGCTGCTGGCAACCAGCTCGAAGCCGAACAGCCGGCAGTCGAGCGCACCGTTGTGCACCGGGATGCGCCGCATGGGCTTGAGGCGCATGCGCTGGGGCAGGGTGAGGTCGCTGGAAATGACATGGACCTGCCAGCCCGCGAAGCGGCGCTTCAGGCAGGCGGACCAGTCGCGCCAGAGCGTATCGTCGGTATCTTCCAGCCGTTCGCCGTAGGGCGGATTGGTGACGATCCAGCCATGGTCGGCCGGGGCCTCGACGTCGCGGGCGTCGCCCACCTCGAAGCGGATGGTGTCGGCCGTGAGCCAGGCCCGCTCCGCATTGGCGCGCGCATGCTCGATGGCGCGAGGATCGAGGTCATAGCCCACCAGCGGCGTCTCCAGCTGGGGCAGGATGCGGGCGCGCGCCTCGTCCTTGATGGCGCGCCAGAGATGGGCGTCGTGGTCGCGCAGCCGTTCGAAGCCGAAGGGCCGGGCGATGCCGGCCGGCACGCCCAGGGCGATCCAGGCGGCTTCGATCAGGATGGTGCCGCTGCCGCAGAACGGATCGAGCAGCGCGGCGGCAGGGTCCCAGCCCGCCAGGGCCAGCAGCCCGGAGGCGAGGTTCTCCCGCAACGGCGCCTCTCCCTTGTCCAGGCGCCATCCGCGCTTGAACAGCGACTCGCCGGAGGTATCGAGGTATAGCGTCGCGGTCATGCCCGACAGGAACAGGTGCACCCGCGCATCGGGCCGCACGGTATCGATGTCGGGCCTGGCCCCCTCGCGGTCGCGCAGGCGGTCGCAGATGCCGTCCTTGACCCGCAGGTTGCAGTACTGAAGGCTCTTCACCGGGCTCTTGATGGCCGAGGTGTCGACGCGCAGCGTGCGCTCGGGCCCGAACCAGCGCTCCCAGGGGGTGGCATAGGCCAGTTCCAGGAGTTGGTCTTCGTGCGTGAGCTCGGCCTGGGCCACCTGCACCAGGATGCGGGTGGCCAGCCGGGAGTACAGGTTGGCGCGCAGCACGCCCTGCCAGTCTGCCGAGAAGCTGCATCCGGCGCGCCCCGGGCGGGCATCGTCGAAACCCAGGGCCTGGAATTCGGCGGCCAGGGCTTCCTCGAGGCCCGGCGGGCAGGGGGCGAACACCGCGTTGCGCTCGTTGCGCGCAGGCTGGTGGCGCGGCGCAACGGCGGCCGGCTCGGGATGGGGCTCTGGGGCCGGGGCAGGCGGCTGCTGGAGCCGCTGGGCCTTTTCGCGCACGCGTTCCTGCTGTGCCACCAGGCGTGCGCGGGCGCCGCTGCGCTTGCGGCGGGACTGCGCGTCGGGGTCGGGTTCGGCGCGGCGCGCGATTGTCAGGGTCTTGCGCGGACGGCCGGTATCATCGGTGGACATGCGGGGCGAGCCTAGAAAAACGGATCAGAACGGTTTGACGACGACCAAGACCACCACGACCGCCAGGAGCAGCACGGAGATTTCGTTGAACCAGCGGTAGAACGTGTGCGGGCGCGTGTTGCGGCCTTGTTCGAACTTGCGCAGCATCACGCCGCAGGCGTGATGGTAGCCCACGGCAAGCACCACGAAGAGCAGCTTGGCATGCATCCAGCCGTTGCCCGGCCCCACGCCGATGCCGTAGCCCGCATACAGCCATACGCCCAGCAGGATGGCGGGGGCGGCGAGCAGCGTGGTGAAGCGATACAGGCGCCGCGCCATGCCCAGCAGACAGGCTTGCACGTTGGCATCGGCCTGCTGGGCCAGGTTCACATAGATGCGCGGCAGGTAGAAGAGCCCCGCGAACCAGGCAGCGATGAATACGATATGGAAAGCCTTGACCCAAAGCATGGCGCACCGTGTCGGAATGAAAAACGCCCCCATTGTACGGGGGCGTCCGGCGGGCTGCGGCCCGGGCCAAAGCATCAGATCACGTAGAGGTCCACGTACTCGTGCACCGGCATGGCTTCCAGGCGCTGCTGGTCGAGCGATACGTCGAGGATGCGGTTCTGCTGCCGCACGGGGAACATGCGCGCCAAGTTGGTGCGGAACTTGGCCTCGAGCAGCGGAATCCCGTCGGCGCGGCGGCGCTTGTGGCCGATCGGGTATTCGCACACGATCTCGTCGAGCTGCGTGCCGTCGTTGAATTCCACGGTGAGGGCGTTGGCGATCGAGCGCTTGTCGGGATCATGGTAGTCGCGCGTGAAGGCGGGATCCTCGACGCAGACGATCTTGTCGCGCAATGCGTCGATGCGCGGGTCTGCCGCCACGGCGTCCTCGTAGTCGGCCGCCGTCAGCCGGCCGAAGAGCACGGGCACCGCCACCATGTACTGGATGCAGTGGTCGCGGTCGGCCGGGTTGTTGAGCGGGCCCTTCTTGTCGATGATGCGGATGCAGGCCTCGTGCGTGCGGATGGTGATCTTCCTGATGTCTTCGGGGCTCTTGCCGCGCGCGGCGAGCTGCTCGTGGATCTGCATGGCGCATTCCACCGCGGTCTGCGAATGGAATTCCGCCGGGAACGAGATCTTGAACAGCACGTTCTCCATCACGTAGCTGCCGTAGGGGCGCTGGAACTTGAAGGGCTGGCCCTTGAAGAGCACGTCGTAGAAGCCCCAGGTCTTGGCGCTGAGCACCGAGGGATAGCCCATCTCGCCCGTGCGGGCAATGAGCGCCAGCCGCACCGCGCGGCTCGTGGCGTCGCCGGCGGCCCAGCTCTTGCGGCTGCCGGTGTTGGGCGCGTGGCGATAGGTGCGCAGGCTCTGGCCGTCGACCCACGCCAGCGAAACGGCGTTGATGACTTCCTCGCGCGACAGGCCCAGCATCTGCGCGACCACGGCCGTGGAGGCCACCTTGACCAGCACCACGTGGTCCAGGCCGACCTTGTTGAACGAGTTCTCCAGCGCGATGCAGCCCTGGATCTCGTGGGCCTTGATCATGCCGGTGAGCACGTCGCGCATGGTGAGCGGCGGCTTGCCGGCCGCGACCGCGTTGCGCGACAGCCAGTCGGCGGTGGCCAGGATGCCGCCGAGGTTGTCGGAGGGATGGCCCCACTCGGCCGCCAGCCAGGTGTCGTTGAAGTCCAGCCAGCGGATCATGGTCCCGATGTTGAAGGCGGCCTGCACGGGATCCAGCTGGAACTGCGTGCCGGGCACCTTGGCGCCGTGAGGCACGATGGTGCCGGGCACGATGGGCCCGAGCAGCTTGCGGCATGCCGGATACTCGAGCGCCTCCAGGCCGCAGCCCAGGGTGTCGATCAGGCAGTTGCGCGCCGTTTCGTAGGCCAGCGGGCTCTTGACCTCGTAGTCGAGCACATAGTTGGCGATGTCGACCAGCACCTGGTCGGGGTCCGGGCGGACATTGGAGATAGGGGCGGACATGTTTCGCGTTCCTGGATTATTTGCGCTTGTCGATGGGCACGAACTTCTGGTCTTCCGGACCGACGTAGTTGGCGGTGGGCCGGATGATCTTGTTGTCGACGCGCTGTTCGATGATGTGGGCCGACCAGCCCGCGGTGCGGGCGATCACGAACAGGGGCGTGAACATGGCGGTGGGCACGCCCATCATGTGATAGCTCACGGCCGAGAACCAGTCGAGGTTGGGGAACATCTTCTTGATGTCCCACATGACGGTTTCCAGCCGCTCGGCGATGTCGTACATCTTGGTGCTGCCGGCCTGCTTCGAGAGCTTGCGCGCCACGTCCTTGATGACCTTGTTGCGCGGGTCGGAGATGGTGTAGACGGGATGCCCGAAGCCGATGATGACTTCCTTGTTCTCGACGCGGCGGCGGATGTCGGCTTCGGCCTCGTCGGGCGAGTCGTAGCGCTTCTGCACCTCGAAGGCCACCTCGTTGGCGCCGCCGTGCTTGGGGCCGCGCAGCGCGCCGATGGCGCCGGCGATGGCCGAGTACATGTCCGATCCGGTGCCCGCGATGACGCGGCCGGTGAAGGTGGACGCGTTGAACTCGTGCTCGGCATACAGGATCAGCGAGGTGTGCATGGCGCGCACCCAGTCGTCGGAGGGTCTGCGGCCGTGCAGCAGGTGCAGGAAGTGCCCGCCGATGCTTTCGTCGTCGGTCTGCACGTCGATGACGCGGCCGTTGTGGCTGTAGTGGTACCAGTAGAGCAGGGCGGAGCCGAGGCTGGCCATCAGGCGGTCGGCGATGTCGCGCGCGCCCGGGATGTTGTGGTCGTCCTTCTCGGGCAGCAGGCAGCCGAGCACGGACACGGCGGTGCGCATGACGTCCATGGGGTGGCTGCCGGGGGGCAGGCACTCGAGGGCGTTCTGCAGTTCAGCGGGCAGGCCGCGCAGGGCGCGCAGCTTTTCCTTGTAGGCCTTGAGCTCGGCCTTGGTGGGCAGCTTGCCGTGCACCAGCAGGTGGGCGATTTCCTCGAACTCGGCCGTGCCGGCGAAGTCCAGGATGTCATAGCCGCGGTAGTGCAGGTCGTTGCCGGTGCGGCCGACCGTGCACAGCGCGGTGTTGCCGGCGACCACGCCGGACAGGGCCACGGATTTCTTGGGCTTGAAGCCGGTCTGCTCCGCGGCTTGCGCTGGGGCGGGGGCCGGGGCGGCGGTTTTTTTGCGGGCCGTAGTCATGTCTCTGCTCTCCTTGGGTGATTCTCGTGTCAACAGGCCATGGGAACTGCTATTTGCTCTTGCCCTGCTGGAACAGGGAATCGAGCTGCGCTTCGAATGCGTGATAGCCGATGCGGTCGTAGAGCTCGTCGCGCGTCTGCATCATGTCGAGCACGTTCTTCTGGTGGCCGTCGCGGCGGATGGCGGCGTAGACGGCCTCGGCAGCCTTGTTCATGGCGCGGAATGCCGACAGCGGATACAGCACCATGCCGACGCCGGCGCCGCGCAGCTCGTCGACCGTGAACAGCGGCGTCTTGCCGAATTCGGTGATGTTGGCCAGCACCGGCACGTTCACGGCCCGGGTGAAGCGTTCGTAGGTGGGCAGGTCGTAGGCGGCTTCGGCGAAGATGGCATCGGCGCCGGCCTCGACGCAGGCCAGCGCACGCTCGATGGCCGCGTCCACGCCATGCGAGGCGATGGCGTCGGTGCGGGCGATGAGGTAGAAGTCGGAGTCGGTGCGCGCATCGGCCGCCGCCTTGACGCGGTCGGCCATTTCCCCGGTGGAGACCACTTCCTTGCCCGGGCGATGGCCGCAGCGCTTGGCCCCGACCTGATCCTCGATGTGGCAGGCCGCTGCGCCGAACTTGATCAGGCTCTTGACGGTGCGGGCGATGTTGAAGGCCGAAGGGCCGAAGCCGGTATCGATGTCGACCAGCAGGGGCAGGTCGCAGACGTCGGTGATGCGGCGCACGTCGACGAGCACGTCGTCGAGCGTGTTGATGCCCAGGTCGGGCAGGCCCAGCGAGCCGGCAGCCACCCCGCCGCCGGACAGATAGATGGCGCGATAGCCGGCGCGCCGGGCAAGCAGCGCATGGTTGGCGTTGATGGCGCCGATGATCTGCAGCGGCGATTCTTCAGCCAGCGCACGGCGAAAGAGGGCGCCGGGAGATTCGGGTCTGGACATGGGGCGGTCTCCGTGTTCCTGGCGGCACCTGGGCGCCGCCACATGGTGTGTTCTGGTGGCGCAGGGTCTGGCGCCAGGTTCGCAGGCCATACCCTAGGCCGGTCCGGGATATAAATCTGTCCCCTTCGCGACAATCGGGGAAAGAGACAGACCAATGCCCCGGGGCGGGCGGCGTGTTGCCGCGCCGTTGCAAATCGGGCCCGCATCCGCGGGCCCGATCCGGTTGCCGAATTACTTCAGCAGGTCCTTCACGCCGTCGCGCTCTTCGAGCAGTTCCTTCAGCGTGAGGTCCATGCGCTCGCGCGAGAAGGTGTCGATTTCCAGGTCCTTGACGAGGGTGTATTCGCCGTTGGCGGTGGTGACCGGGAAGCCGTAGACGATGCCCTCGGGGATGCCGTAGGAGCCATCCGAGGGGATCCCCATGGTGACCCACTTGCCGTTGCTGCCGAGCACCCAGTCGCGCACGTGGTCGATGGCGGCATTGGCCGCGGAGGCGGCCGAGGACAGGCCCCGGGCCTCGATGATGGCGGCGCCGCGCTTGCCCACGGTGGGGATGAAGACGTCGCGGTTCCAGGCCTGGTCGTTGATGATCTCGTCGATCTTCTGGCCCTGGACCGTGGTGAAGCGGGTATCGGGATACATCGTGGGCGAGTGGTTGCCCCAGACGATCAGGTTCTCGATGTCGGCCACGGCCTTGCCCGACTTGGCGGCAAGCTGCGACAGGGCGCGGTTGTGGTCGAGGCGCAGCATGGCAGTGAAGTTCTTGGCGGGCAGGTCCGGCGCCGACTTCATGGCGATGTAGGCGTTGGTGTTGGCGGGGTTGCCCACGACCAGCACCTTGACGTTGCGGCTGGCCACTTCGTTCAGGGCCTTGCCCTGCGCCGTGAAGATCTGCGCATTGGCGCTGAGCAGGTCCTTGCGCTCCATGCCGGGGCCGCGCGGACGGGCGCCCACCAGCAGCGCCACGTCGACGTCCTTGAACGCGGTGCGGGGATCGCTGTGGGCGGTCATGCCGGCCAGCAGCGGGAAGGCGCAGTCTTCCAGCTCCATCATCACGCCCTTCAGGGCCTTCTGCGCTTTTTCGTCGGGGATCTCAAGCAGTTGCAGGATGACCGGCTGGTCCTTGCCGAGCATTTCGCCGGAAGCGATGCGGAACAGCAGGGCGTAACCAATCTGGCCGGCGGCGCCGGTGACGGCGACTCGCATGGCGGGCTTAGACATGAACGTTCTCCGTGATAGAGGTGGACGAGAGAAAAATCGCGTCCAACAGTGTAATCGCTGGACCCGCGCAGCGCGGTGCGCGCCGCCGGTTCCGACAGCCCCGCATGCTAGAGGGAATCCCGATGAGCGTCAACGCATCTTATATCTTATATAAGACATAAGACGTTGGACAGCCCGCGCGGGCTTGTGCGACAATGTTCCGCTTGTCCGCGCATGCCGAGCCCGCGCCGCTTACGGCGCCGCGCGGCATGCCAGCCAACCCGAATTGCATACCGATCCATGGCAGATTCCCGGCCCGACAGTCCTGCGCGTCCCGCCCGAACGGCGGGCGAGGGGGCTGCTTTCAGTCCGCTGTATCGCCAGATCAAGGCGTTGCTGGTGCAGAGCCTGGACCGCGGCGAATGGAAGCCCGGCGAACTGATCCCCAGCGAGATCGATCTGGCCGCCCGCTTCCAGGTCAGCCAGGGCACGGTGCGCAAGGCGGTCGACGAACTGGCCGCCGAACACATGCTCATCCGGCGCCAGGGCAAGGGCACCTTCGTTGCCACGCACCACGAGGCGCGCGTGCGCTATCGCTTCCTGCGGCTGGCGCCCGACGAGGAGGGCGAGGGCGGCCGCGCCGCCAGCCGCATCCTCGAATGCCGCCGCCAGCGCGCCTCCGCCGAGATCGCCCGCCTGCTGGAGTTGCGCACCGGCGAGGCGGTGGTCTCCATCCGCCGCCTGCTGTCCATGAACAACGTGCCCACGGTGGTCGACGACATCTGGCTGCCCGGCAATGTATTCCGGGGCCTCACGTTCGAGCTGCTCTCCGCCAACAAGGCGCCGCTCTACGGGCTGTTCGAGTCCGAATTCGGCGTCAGCATGGTGCGCGCCGATGAAAAGCTGCGTGCCGTGGCTGCCAGCGCCGAGATCGCCGGCCTGCTCGACGTGGCCGCCGGCACGCCGCTGCTGCAGGTCGACCGGATCTCCTATACCTACGGCGATCGGCCCATGGAGGTGCGGCGTGGCCTGTACCTTACCGATCGATACCACTACCGCAATAGTTTGAATTGAAGGGCTTTTTTCCTACGATTTGATACCAAGCCGATCTCTGGGCGAAAATAGCGCGTTTGCCTGCAAGGGCAACGGCGCCTTTGCCATAACGATTCCCTAGTTCCGAAACACCGAGGCCGTCATGTCCGACTCAGCTGCTAAGCCGCGTCCGCAGTTTCGCAATATCAGCGTTGCGCAAATCCTCAGCTATCGCCTGCCGCTGGCGGGCAAGCTGTCCATCCTGCATCGCGTCAGCGGTGCGCTGCTGTTCCTCTGTCTCCCGCTGGTCATCCTGCCGCTCTTCGCGGCCAGCGTGACCTCGCCCGAGAGCTATGCGCAGGTGGCCCAGTATGCGGCCAATCCGCTGGTCAAGCTGGTGCTGCTGGCCCTGATCTGGGGCTACCTGCATCACTTCTGTGCCGGTATCCGCTACCTCCTGCTGGACCTGCACATCGGCGTGGACAAGGTGTCCGCCCAGAAGAGCGCAGGCGTGGTCTTCGGCGTCAGCCTGGCCCTGACGCTGGTGTTCGCACTCAAACTGTTCGGAGTTCTGTAAATGGCCGCGAGCAACAACATCGGACCCAAGCGCCTCGTCGTGGGCGCGCACTACGGCGTCGTGGACTTCATCGCTCAGCGCATCACTGCCATCATCCTGGCGGTCTATACGCTGGTCCTCATCGTCGGCGTGTTCCTCATGCCGGCCTTCACCTACGAAAACTGGAAGGCGCTGTTCACGTTCCACGTGCTGGCGCTGCCGCTCGGCCAGGTCCTGGCCACCCTTGCCTTCTTTGCGCTGGCCTGGCATGCCTGGATCGGCGTGCGCGACATCTGGATGGACTACGTCAAGCCGGTGGGCGTGCGCCTGCTCCTGCAGGTCCTGACCATCCTGTGGCTGGTCGGTTCGGTCGTCTACTTCGCGCAAATCCTCTGGAGAATCTAAGCCGTGGTCGCTGTCATGAATTCCTTGCCGCGCCGCCAGTTTGATGTGGTGGTCGTGGGCGCCGGCGGAGCCGGCATGCGTTGCTCGCTGCAGCTGGCCCAGGCGGGCCTGTCCGTCGCGGTCCTGTCCAAAGTGTTCCCCACCCGCTCGCACACCGTGGCCGCCCAGGGCGGCGTGAGCGCGTCGCTGGGCAACATGAGCGAAGACAACTGGTACTGGCACATGTACGACACCGTCAAGGGATCGGACTGGCTGGGCGACCAGGATGCCATCGAGTTCATGTGCCGCGAGGCCCCGAGCGCCGTGTACGAGATGGAGCATTTCGGCATGCCGTTCGACCGCAATCCCGACGGCACCATCTACCAGCGTCCGTTCGGCGGACACACCGCGAATTTCGGCGAGAAGCCGGTGCAGCGCGCCTGTGCCGCCGCCGACCGCACCGGCCACGCGCTGCTGCACACGCTCTACCAGCGCAACGTCGCGTCGCGCACCCAGTTCTTCGTCGAGTGGATGGCGCTGGATCTCCTGCGCAACGACGCCGGCGACGTGGTGGGCGTCACCGCCCTGGAAATGGAAACGGGCGAAATCTACATCCTCGAAGCCAAGACCACCGTGCTGGCCACGGGCGGCGCCGGCCGCATCTGGGCCGCGTCCACCAACGCCTTCATCAATACCGGCGACGGCCTGGGCATGGCGGCGCGCGCCGGCATTCCCCTGCAGGACATGGAATTCTGGCAGTTCCACCCCACCGGCGTGGCCGGTGCGGGCGTGCTGATCACCGAAGGCGTGCGCGGCGAGGGCGGCATCCTGCTCAACAAGGATGGCGAACGCTTCATGGAGCGCTACGCGCCCACCCTGAAAGACCTGGCCCCGCGCGACTTCGTGTCGCGCTCCATGGACCAGGAGATCAAGGAAGGCCGCGGCTGCGGTCCCGACGGCAGCTACGTGGTGCTCAAGCTCGACCACCTGGGCGCCGACGTGATCAACAAGCGCCTGCCCTCGATCCGCGAAATCGCCATCAAGTTCGGCAACGTCGACCCGATCAAGGAACCGATCCCGGTGGTGCCCACCATCCACTACCAGATGGGCGGCATTCCCACCAACTACCACGGCCAGGTCATCTCCTACACCAACGGCGAGACCAAGATCGTCAACGGCCTGTATGCGGTGGGCGAATGCGCTGCCGTGTCGGTGCACGGCGCCAACCGCCTGGGCACGAACTCGCTGCTCGACCTGATCGTGTTCGGGCGCGCCACGGGCAACCACATCGTGGCTGCGCATCCCGAGCGCCAGCGGTCGCACCAGCCCGTGCCCAAGGAGTCGCTCGATTTCTCGCTCGGCCGCATCAACGACCTCGAGGCGCGCACGTCGGGCGAGAAGCCCCAGGACGTCGGCAACGGCATCCGCACGTCGATGCAGCGCCACTGCGGCGTGTTCCGCACGCTGCAGCTTCTCAACGAAGGGGTGGGGCAGATCGACGAGCTCGCCGAGCAGGCCAAGCACATCTACTTCAAGGACAAGTCCAAGGTGTTCAACACCGCGCGCGTCGAGGCGCTGGAGATCGCCAACATGGTCGAGGTGGCCCGCGCCACGATCAAGTCGGCGGCCAACCGCACCGAAAGCCGCGGCGCCCATGCCCTGGACGACCATCCGACCCGCGACGACGAGAACTGGCTCAAGCACACGCTGTGGTACTCCGAGGATGGACGCCTCGAATACCGCCCCGTGCAGATGAAGCCCCTGACCGTCGAGTCCTTCCCGCCCAAGGCGCGTACTTTCTAAGCAGGATCTCGGAATGAGCACCAAGCGTATCGTCAAGTTCGAAATCTACCGCTACGATCCTGACAAGGACGAGCGTCCGTACATGCAGAAGCTGGAAGTCGAACTCCAGCCCACCGACAAGATGCTGCTTGATGCGCTGGTGCGCATCAAGAACGATGTCGATGACAGCCTGGCCATCCGCCGCTCGTGCCGCGAAGGCGTGTGCGGTTCCGATGCCATGAACATCAACGGCAAGAACGGCCTGTCGTGCACCACCAACCTGCGCGACCTGAAAGAGCCCATCGTGCTGCGGCCGCTGCCTGGCCTGCCGGTGATCCGCGACCTGATCGTGGACATGACGCACTTCTTCAACCAGTATCACTCGATCCGGCCCTACCTGATCAACGATGCCCCGCCGCCCGAGCGCGAGCGTCTGCAGACGCCCGAGGCCCGCGAGGAGCTCGACGGCCTGTACGAGTGCATCCTTTGTGCGTGCTGCTCCACGTCCTGCCCGTCGTTCTGGTGGAATCCCGACAAGTTCGTGGGCCCGGCCGGGCTGCTGCAGGCCTACCGCTTCATCGCCGACAGCCGCGACGAAGCCACGGCCTCGCGCCTGGACAACCTCGAGGATCCCTACCGCCTGTTCCGCTGCCATACGATCATGAATTGCGTCGACGTCTGTCCCAAGGGGCTGAACCCGACCAAGGCGATCGGCAAGATCAAGGAACTGATGGTTCGCCGGACGGTCTAGTTGGATACAGCCAGCGAGGTGGTCTCATGAGCAGCCTGACTGAATTGCAGAGGGCGCGGTTGCGCTGGAGGGCGCGCCGCGGCCTGCTCGAGAACGACCTCATCATTACGCGGTACCTGGACGCTTACGAGCAACAGCTTACCGATGAAGACGTGGCCGCGCTGACGCAGCTTTTCGAGCTGGGAGACAACGATTTGCTCGATCTGCTGCTGGCGCGCAAGGAGCCCGAAGGCGAGCTGGACACGCCGAGGTTGCGCGCCATCATAGGCCGCATGCGAGAGATCTGATTATCTAGAGGAAACAGCGATGAACCTGTCTGACAAGAAAGTCACGCTATCCATTTCGGATGGCAGCGCCCCGATCGAACTGCCCGTCTACAAGGGTACGGTGGGTCCCGATGTGATCGACATCCGCAAGCTGTACGGCCAGACGGGGATGTTCACGTACGACCCCGGATTCCTGTCGACGGCAGCCACCGCGTCGGGCATCACGTACATCGACGGCGACCAGGGTCAACTGCTGTATCGCGGCTATCCCATCGAGCAGCTGGCCGTCAATTGCGACTTCCTCGACATCTGCTACCTGATCCTGAACGGCGAACTGCCCGACGGTGCGCAGAAGGCCGATTTCGATTCGCAGGTGACCCACCACACGATGGTGAACGAGCAGCTGCATTTCTTCCTGCGCGGCTTCCGCCGCGACGCGCACCCCATGGCCGTCCTCACCGGCCTGGTGGGCGCGCTGTCGGCGTTCTACCACGACTCCACCGACATCACCAACGCCCAGCATCGCCACATTTCGGCCATCCGCCTGATCGCCAAGATGCCGACGCTGGTGGCCATGGCGTACAAGTATTCGCAGGGCCAGCCCTTCATCTATCCGCAGAACGACCTGTCGTACACCGGCAACTTCCTGCGCATGATGTTCGCCACGCCGTGCGAAGAGTACAAGGTCAATGAAGTGGTGGAGCGTGCGCTGGACCGCATCTTCATCCTCCACGCCGATCACGAGCAGAACGCCTCCACCTCCACCGTGCGCCTGTGCGGTTCGTCCGGCACCAACCCGTTCGCCGCCATCGCGGCAGGCGTGGCGTGCCTGTGGGGCCCGGCCCACGGCGGCGCCAACGAGGCCTGCCTGCAGATGCTCGAAGACCTGCAGGCCAATGGCGGCGTGGCCAAAGTCGGCGAGTTCATGGAGAAGGTCAAGGACAAGAACTCGGGCGTGCGCCTGATGGGCTTCGGCCACCGCGTCTACAAGAACTACGACCCGCGCGCCAAGCTGATGCAGGAGACCTGCAAGGAAGTGCTGGGCGCCCTGGGCCTGGAGAACGATCCGCTCTTCAAGCTGGCCATGGAGCTCGAGCGCATCGCCCTGGAAGACGACTACTTCGTGCAGCGCAAGCTGTACCCGAACGTGGACTTCTACTCGGGCATCGTGCAGCGCGCCATCGGCATCCCGACCTCGCTGTTCACCGCCATCTTCGCGCTGGCCCGCACCGTGGGCTGGATCGCCCAGTGGAACGAAATGCTGTCCGACCCCGACTACAAGATCGGCCGTCCGCGCCAGCTGTACACCGGCTCGGTGGTCCGCGACGTGCCCACCCAGCGCTGAGCGCGCTCCCTGCTCGCCAGAGAAAACCGCCCTTCGGGGCGGTTTTGTTTTGCTTGTTCGTGCGGATCGGCGTCCTAACTGCCCATGCCCCGCGCCATCAGGGCGGCGAACAGCGGCAGCAGGATGAACAGGTGGGCCTCGATCATGACCCAGCGGCGCGCGCGGCGCACCTGGACATCGTCCGGCGCATAGGCGGGCTGGTTCACGGCGTGCCGTTGCCAGCGCAGGAACATCGTGGTGGGAACGATGGAGCAGAGGGCGATGACGACGAAGAGCCCGATCTTGGCGTGAAACCATGGATTGCCCATGTAGAAGGCTGCGCCCTTGGCGCCGAGCGTGAGGCGCAGCGCGCCGGTGGCCAGCACGCCGAGCGCGCTGAGCAGATAGAGGCGGTCATACACAGCCAGGCGCCGGATGGCCGCGCTTCCCAGGCCGGGCCGCAGCAGCACCGCCTCGGCGGTGAGCACCACGACGAGCACGAAGATGGCAAGGTAGTGGAACCAGGCGAGCAGGGCGTCCAGCAGCATGGGGTCTCCCAGGGGTGGCATGCGGAGGTGCTCCCGTTTTTACCACTACCAGGAAACGCGCGGTATGACGATTGACGCGATGGCACGCCATGGCGCGGGGTGCCGCAGGCCCGGCCGGCCCGGCCGGGTGGGCCAAAGGCAACGGGCGCCCCGTGGGGCGCCCGCTTCGATGCGGCAGGATGCCTCGGGCGCTCAGCCCTGCAGCGTTGCCGTTTCCTGCTGCGCATCCACGACCGCCAGCGCCGTCATGTTGACGATGCGGCGCACGGTGGCGCTGGTGGTGAGGATGTGCACCGGGCGCGCCGCGCCCAGCAGGATGGGACCCATGGCGATGCCGTTGCTGCCGGTCATCTTGAGCATGTTGTAGGTGATGTTGCCGGTATCCAGGTTGGGCATGACCAGCAGGTTGGCCGGACCCTTCAGCGTGCTGTCGGGATAGGCCAGCATGCGGATCTTCTCGGACAGCGCCGCATCCGCATGCATTTCGCCGTCGACTTCCAGCTGCGGCGCGCGGGCTTGCACCAGCTCGCGGGCCCGGGCCATCTTGCGCGACGACTCGGTGGGCCGGCTGCCGAAATTCGAATGCGACAGCAGGGCGATCTTGGGCACGACGCCGAAACGCAGCATCTCCTCGGCCGCCTGGATCGTGATGTTGGCGATCTCCTCGGCCGTGGGGTTTTCGTTGACGTGCGTGTCCGTCACGAACAGCGTCTGGTCGGGCAGCATCAGCACATTGAGCGCGGCGTAGGTCTGGCCTTCCTTGCGGCCGATGACTTCGTCCACGTACTTGAGCTGGTTGTCGTACTTGCTGGCCACGCCGCACAGCAGCGCGTCGGCGTCGCCGCGGCGCAGCAGCATCGCGCCAATCAGCGTGTTGTGCTTGCGGATCATCGCCTTGGCGATCGCCGGCGTCACGCCCTGGCGTCCCTGCAGCTGGTAGTAGCCGTTCCAGGTTTCGTTGAAGCGGCTGTCGTCCTCGGGGTCGACGATCTCGATGTTCTTGCCCGGCTGCAGGCGCAGGCCGAACTTCTGGATGCGCATCTCGATGACGGACGGGCGGCCGATGAGTATGGGATAGGCCAGCTTTTCGTCGACCACGGTCTGCACGGCGCGCAGCACGCGCTCGTCTTCGCCGTCGGCATACACCACGCGCTTCGGGGTCGCCTGCGCCTGCTGGAACAGCGGCCGCATCAGCTGGCCGGAGTGGTAGACGAAGCCCATGAGCTTCTGGCGATAGGCCTGGATATCCTCGATGGGACGCAGCGCCACGCCGGACTCGGCCGCCGCCTGGGCCACGGCCGGGGCGATCTGCACGATGAGGCGCGGGTCGAAGGGCTTGGGAATGATGTAGTCGGGCCCGAAGCTGAGCTCCTCGCCGGCATAGGCGCGGGCCACTTCGTCGTTCTGCTCGGCCTGTGCCAGTTCGGCGATGGCCTTCACGCAGGCCAGCTTCATCTCTTCGGTGATGCGCGTGGCGCCGGCATCCATGGCGCCGCGGAAGATGAACGGGAAGCACAGGACGTTGTTGACCTGGTTCGGGTAGTCGGACCGGCCGGTGGCGATGATGCAGTCGGGACGCGCGGCCTTGGCCACTTCGGGGCGGATCTCGGGCTCCGGATTGGCCAGGGCGAGGATCAGCGGCTTGTCGGCCATGGTCTTGACCATCTCGGCCGTGAGCACGCCGGCCGTGGAGCAGCCCAGGAACACGTCGGCACCGGCCACCACGTCGGCCAGCGTGCGGGCGTCGGTCTGCTGCGCGTAGCGCTTCTTGTTGGGCTCCATGTTCTCGTCGCGGCCCTCCCAGATCACGCCGCGCGAATCCACCACATAGATGTGCTCGCGCTTGATGCCCAGGTGCACCAGCAGGTCCAGGCAGGCGATGGCGGCGGCGCCGGCGCCAGAGCAGGCCAGCTTGACCTGGCCGATGTCCTTGCCGACCACCTTCAGGCCGTTGAGGATGGCTGCCGAGGAAATGATGGCGGTGCCGTGCTGGTCGTCGTGGAACACCGGGATCTTCATGCGCTCGCGCAGCTTCTTCTCGATGTAGAAGCACTCCGGCGCCTTGATGTCTTCGAGGTTCACGCCGCCCAGCGTGGGCTCCAGCGCGGCAATGATGTCGACCAGCTTGTCAGGGTCGGTTTCTGCCAGCTCGATGTCGAACACGTCGATGCCGGCGAACTTCTTGAACAGGCACCCCTTGCCTTCCATGACGGGCTTGGCGGCCAGCGGGCCGATATTGCCCAGGCCCAGCACCGCGGTGCCGTTGGTGATCACGCCGACGAGGTTGGCGCGCGAGGTGTAGCGCGATGCGGCGTCGGTTCCCTGCTCATGGATGGCCATGCAGGCGGCCGCCACGCCGGGCGAGTAGGCCAGCGAGAGGTCGTCCTGGTTGGCGAGCGTCTTGGTGGGGGTGACCGAGATCTTGCCGGGCGTGGGATAGGCGTGGTAGTCCAGCGCCAGTTTGGTGAGATTTTCGTCCATGATGCAGGGAGCTAACGGTAGGCCAGTAGGCGAGAGCGGGCGTGGATGCCGCCCGGGGGCCGCACGGGCCCCGCTTCGCGTTGAATGGGCCCCGACCGGGCCGCAGACCGGCCGTCAGGATCGGGGGAACCCCGTATTTCAACAGAAAGCCGCACGGTGTGCTTGTTGCGGTGCAGCGTAGACGCTTGTGGAAACGTGCCGCGATGGCGCGAGGGCCGCACGCGTCAGGCTTGCCACGGCGGCGTTTCGCGCGTGCCGCCGGGTGCCAGGCGTTCGCGCAGCGCATCGCGCGCCAGCCGCAGCGTGCCGTCCTGGCTGCAGAGCAGGTCCAGCGCGTGCAGCCTCATCCAGTCGGCGCCGACCTCGAAGAAGTCGCGCAGCCGCGCGCGCGTATCGCTGCGGCCGAAGCCGTTGGTTCCCAGGATGCGGCAGGGCCCGGGCATCCATGCGCGCACCTGCTCGGCGACGGCCCTGACGTAGTCGCTGGCGGCCACCACGGGCAGCGGCGGGCCGGACAGGCAGCGCTCGATCCAGGACGGCTCGCCGGCACCGGGCAGCTGCAGCACACGGGCGCGCTCGGCGTGGCGGGCATCGCGCGCAAGCTCGGAATAGCTGGTCACGCTCCAGACCTCGGCGGCCACGCCGTGCGCCTGCTGCAGGTCGCGGGCGGCCTGCAGCGCTTCGTGCAGCATCGGCCCGGAGGCCAGCAGCCGCACGCGGGCCGTATCGTGCGCGGCATGCACGCGATGCATGCCGCGCACGATGCCTTCACGAGCCGCTTCGTCGGGCAGGTCGGGTTGCGGCAGGTTCTCGTTGGTGACGGTCAGGTAATGGAACTCGTCATGCTGTTCGTGCAGCATGCGCTGCATGCCATGCTCGAGTAGCACGGCCACTTCGTAGGCGTACGCGGGGTCGTAGGCGCGGCAGTTCGGAACCGTGGCGGCCGCGAGATGGCTGGCGCCGTCCTGGTGCTGCAGGCCTTCGCCGCCCAGCGTGGTGCGGCCCGAGGTCGCGCCGATCAGGAAGCCGCGCGTGCGCTGGTCGGCGGCCGCCCAGATCAGGTCGCCCACGCGCTGGAAGCCGAACATGGAGTAATAGATGTAGAAGGGCAGCATGGGCAGGCCATGCGTGGAATAACTGGTGCCGGCCGCCGTCCAGGACGAGATGGCGCCGGCTTCGGTGATGCCCTCTTCGAGGATCTGGCCGTCGCGCGCCTCGCGGTAGTGCAGCACGGAGCCGATGTCTTCCGGCTCGTATTGCTGGCCCTGCGCGGAATAGATGCCGAACTGGCGGAACAGACCCGCCATGCCGAAGGTGCGCGCTTCGTCGGCCACGATGGGCACGATGCGCGGACCCAGCTCCGCCTGCTTCAGCAGGTTCCCGAGCATGCGCACCAGGGCCATGGTCGACGACATCTCCTTGCCGCCGGCCCGCAGCGCGAAATGCGCCCAGGCCTCGGCCGGCGGCGCGGACAGGCGGGGCGCCTGCGCCTGCCGGCGCGGGAGGAATCCGCCGAGCGCCTCGCGCCTCGCACGCAGGTGGCGGATCTCCGCACTGTCGGGAGCCGGCCGGTAGAATTTCAACGCTAGGCAATCGGCATCCGGGATCGGCAGCGCGAAACGGTCGCGGAAGGCCAGCAGGGCTGCGTCGTCGAGCTTCTTCTGCTGGTGCGTGGTCATCCTGCCCTGGCCCGCCGCGCCCATGCCGAAGCCTTTCTTGGTCTGGGCCAGGATGACGGTGGGCTGGCCGCGATGCCGCACGGCGCGGTGGTAGGCCGCGTGGATCTTGATCATGTCGTGGCCGCCGCGATGCAGCCGGTCTATGGCCTCGTCGGACCAGTCGGCCACCAGCGCGGCCAGCGCCGGGTCGCGTCCGAAGAAGTGCGCGCGGTTGTATGCGCCGTCGTTGGCGGCGTAGGTCTGGAACTGGCCGTCCACGGTCCGGGCGAAGGCGCGGGCCAGCGCGCCGGTGGCATCGCGGCGCAGCAGTGCGTCCCAGTCGCTGCCCCACACCACCTTGATGACGTGCCAGCCGGCGCCGGCGTAGAGCGTCTCGAGTTCGTCGATGATGCGCCCGTTGCCGCGCACGGGCCCGTCGAGGCGCTGCAGGTTGCAGTTCACTACGAAGATCAGGTTGTCGAGCTTGTCGCGGGCAGCGAGGGTGAGGGCGGCCACCGACTCGGGCTCGTCCATCTCGCCGTCGCCGAAGATGCCCCAGACCTTGCGGTCCGATGGCGGCAGCAGCGAGCGGTGCTCCAGGTAGCGCATGAAGCGGGCCTGGTAGATGGCGTTGATCGGGCCGATGCCCATGGAGCCCGTGGGGAACTGCCAGAAATCCGACATCAGCCAGGGATGCGGGTATGACGACAGGCCGCGGCGGCCGGCATCGCGGGCGGCGATCTCGCGGCGGAACAGCGCCAGGTCGGCATCCTCCAGGAACCCTTCCAGGTAGGCGCGCGCATAGACCCCCGGTGCGGAATGCGGCTGCAGGTAGACCAGGTCGCCGGGCCCGTCCGCGCATGAGGCCCGGAAGAAGTGGTTGAAGCCCACCTCGAACAGGTCGGCCGCCGACGCGTAGCTCGCTATATGGCCGCCCAGTTCGCCGTGGGCCTGGTTGGCGCGCACCACCATGGCCAGGGCGTTCCAGCGGTTGATCGAGGCGATGCGCTGCTCCAGCGCCAGGTTGCCGGGGAAGGGCGGTTCCTGGTCGGCCGGGATGGTGTTCAGGTAGGCCGTGCGCCCATGGCCGCCGCTGCGCACCCCCAGGGCGGTGGCCTGCGCCAGCACCGCATCCAGCACGTATGCCGCGCGGGCGGGGCCGCCCGCGGCGGCCAGCGCGGCCAGGGCCTCGCGCCATTCCGCGGTTTCGGCGGGGTCCTCGTCGGGTGGCGTCGGGATGGCATCGCGCATGGTGCGGTCTCCGTGTAGGGATTGCCCATGCTAGCGCGGGCTAAGGCGCATGGGATGTCGAACATGCGTTTGCCAGCGCCGATAAACAGCGCAAAATACCGAAAAATCCACAATCAGGAGGACGACATGCCGAAAACCAGCCTCGATGCCACCGATCGGCGCATTCTGGCCGAGCTCCAGACCGACGCCAGCCTCACCAACGTGGAGCTGGCGCGCCGCGTGCACCTGTCGCCCTCGCCCTGCCTGGCCCGCGTCAAGGCCCTGGAGTCGGCCGGCGTGATCCGCGGCTACGTGGCGCTGGCCGATCCGCTGCAGCTCGGGCTCAGCCTGAACGTGTTCATCCAGGTCAGCCTGGAGAAGCAGATCGAGTCGGAGCTCGAGCGCTTCCAGAGCGCCATGGCTTCCTGCGCGGAAGTGATGGAGTGCTACCTCATGACGGGCGACGCCGATTACCTGCTGCGTGTCGTGGTGCCCGACATGCAGGGCCTGGAGCACTTCATCGTCAGCCGCCTGTCGCGCATCCCGGGCGTGAAGAACATCCGTTCGGGATTCGCGCTGAAGCAGGTGAAGTACCAGACGGCATTGCCGCTGGACGCCTGAAGCCCGGAAGAGGGCGGCGTAGAATCGGTGTGTGCTTGCCCTCCCGGAGCCCAGATGTCCGAGCCGCGTATCCCCGACGAGCGTGTCCTGCCCGAGCTCACCGTGCGCGGCGTGGTGCTCGGCGCCCTGATCACGGTGGTGTTCACCGCGTCCAATGTCTTCCTGGGCCTCAAGGTGGGATTGACCTTCTCCTCGGCGATCCCCGCCGCGGTCATCTCGATGTCGGTGCTGCGGCTGTTCCAGGGCGCCAACATCCTCGAGAACAACATGGTGCAGACCCAGGCATCGGCCGCGGGCACCTTGTCGTCGGTGATATTCGTCCTTCCCGCGCTGGTGATGCTGGGTCATTGGCAGGGATTCCCGTTCTGGGAGACCCTGGCGGTCTGCGCCGCCGGCGGGATGCTGGGCGTGATGTTCACGATTCCCCTGCGCCAGGTGATGGTGGTGCAGAGCGACCTGCCCTATCCGGAGGGCGTGGCCGCGGCCGAGATCCTGCGGGTGGGCAGCGCCGGCGACGCCGGGGGCCAGCGCGCGGGCACCGGCATGGCCGACATCGTGGCGGGCGGGCTGGCCTCCGCCGCTGTCAGCTTCTCGGTCGGCGGACTGCGCGTGCTGGGCGACAGCATCAGCGCCTGGCCTACTCTGGGCGCTGCGGTGTTCCGGCTGCCCATGGGCTTTTCGCTGGCGCTGCTCGGCGCGGGCTACCTGATCGGCATCGTGGCCGGCGTGGCCATGTTCATCGGGCTGTTGCTGGCCTGGGGCGTGGCCGTGCCGGTGCTGACCACGCTGGATCCGGCGCCGGCAGGGCAGGCGGCGGCCGGGCACGCCACGGCGCTATGGGCGTCGCAGGTGCGCTTCATCGGCGCCGGCGTGATCGCCGTGGGCGCCATCTGGACGCTCGGCACGCTGTTCATGCCCATGGTGCGCGGACTGCGCAGTTCGTTCGCCGCCTTCCACCCCGGCGGCGGCGCGGTGGTGCCGCGTACCCAGCGCGACCTGCCCGGGGCCTGGATAGGCGTGGCGACGCTGCTGCTGGTGGCCGTGCTGGTCGTGGTGTTCCGCCGTTTCCTGGTCGATGCGCCGCTGGCGCCGGGGCAGGTGTGGGCGCTGGTGGCCTACGCCGTGCTGTTCGCATTCGTGTTCGGTTTCCTGGTGGCGGCGGCCTGCGGCTACATGGCGGGGCTGGTGGGTTCCTCGACCAGTCCCATCTCGGGCGTGGGCATCGTGGCCGTGGTGCTGGTGTCGCTGCTGATGCTGGCCATCACGCGCGGCGACGGCCTGCTCGGCTCGCCTGCCGGAACCCAGCTGGCCATTGCCCTGGTCATCTTCACCACTTCGGCCGTGGTTGCCGTGGCGTCGATCTCCAACGACAACCTGCAGGACCTCAAGACGGGCTGGCTGCTCGGTGCCACCCCGTGGCGCCAGCAGGTGGCGCTGCTGATCGGCTGCGTCGTGGGCGCAGCCGTGATCTCGCCGGTGCTGGACCTGCTCTACAACGCCTACGGATTTGCCGATGCCGTGCCGCGACCGGGCATGGATCCGGCGCAGGCGCTGTCGGCCCCGCAGGCCTCGCTGATGCTGGCCATCGCGCGCGGCATCTTCACGCACGAGCTCAACTGGACGATGATGCTCATCGGCGTGGCGCTCGGGCTGGCCCTGATTGCGATCGACACGGTGCTTGCGCGCTGCTGCCGGGTGGCGCGCGTGCCTGTGCTGGCCGTGGGCATCGGCATCTACCTGCCGCCCACGGTGGCGGCGCCCATCGTGGTGGGCGCCGTGCTGGCCTGGCTGCTGGAGCGGGCCCTGCGCCGGCGCGCCCGGGCGCGCGGCCTGGCCTACGAGCGCTACGCCGAAGGCCCCAACCGCCGCGGCGTGCTGATCGCCTCGGGGCTGATCGTGGGCGAAAGCCTGGTCGGCGTGCTGCTGGCCGCGGTGGTCGGGGCCACCGGCCGCGACGCGCCGCTGGCCATTGCGGGCGAGGGCCATGCGCCGTTCGCACCCTACCTCGGCCTGCTGGCTTTCGTCATCGTCGGACTGCTGTTCTGCCGCCGCGTCATGGCCCTGGCGCGCTGACGCGCGGCGCCGGATGCTGCGCGGGTGCAACACCGGCAAGCCGGACTGCCGCTGCCGGCGTGGCGCTTGCCTGCAGATGGCGCACCATACGCAGGCAGTTGCATGGCGTTGAGCCGAGATGGCGGCGCGCCTTTTCATGCTGCGGCGCCGCAGTCCGGCGTTCCCGTCCGGGGAAGGCCAAAGGGGTATACTGCTTGGTACGGCTTTCGAGGCTTATACGTCCTTCTGCCCCTGCTATCCGCTAAACGGGAAGCCCGTGTCGCGGAAGGTTTTCCTGCATCGTATCGAGTGAAGCACTCGTCTAGGTGAAGCGCCATCATGTCTACGGAATCAGAATCTCTATCTACCTCCTATCTGTTCGGGGGTAACGCCCCCTATGTCGAGGAGCTCTACGAGGCCTATCTCGACAATCCCGGTTCGGTTCCGGACAACTGGCGCGAATACTTCGACCAGCTGCAGCACACCCCCGCCACCGACGGCCAGGAAACCACGCGCGACCAGGCGCATGCGCCTATCGTCCAGTCCTTCGCCGAGCGGGCCCGGGCCAACGCCTTCCTGCCCCGCGTGGCCGAGCCCGACCTCTCGGTGGCGAGCAAGCAGGTCTCGGTCCAGTCGCTGATCGGCGCCTACCGTTCGCTGGGCTCGCGCTGGGCCGACCTCGATCCGCTCAAGCGCCAGGAGCGCCCGGCCATTCCCGAGCTGGATCCGGCCTTCTACGGTCTCACCGAGGCCGACCTCGACCAGACGTTCTCGGCCACCAACACGTACTTCACGACCGCCAGCACGATGACGCTGCGCGACATCCTGAAGGCCCTGCGCGACACCTACTGCCGCTCCATCGGCGCCGAGTTCACCCATATTTCCGACCCCGCCGCCAAGCGCTGGATCCAGGAGCGCCTGGAGCGCACGCGCGGCACGCCCACCTTCAGCGCCGAAGAAAAGCGCCACATCCTGCAGCAGCTCACCGAGGCCGAAGGCCTCGAGCGCTTCCTGCACACCAAGTACGTAGGCCAGAAGCGCTTCTCGCTCGAGGGCGGCGAAAGCTTCATCGCCGCCATGGACGAGGTCGTGAACCATGCCACCGAAGGCGGCGTGCAGGAGATCGTGGTCGGCATGGCCCACCGCGGCCGCCTGAACCTGCTCGTGAACATCATGGGCAAGATGCCTGGCGATCTCTTCGCCGAATTCGAGGGCAAGCACGCCGAAGGCCTGACCGACGGCGACGTGAAATACCACAATGGCTTTTCCAGCGACATCTCGGGCCGTGGCGGCCCCGTGCACCTGTCGCTGGCGTTCAACCCCTCGCACCTGGAGATCGTCAATCCGGTGGTCGAGGGCAGCGCCCGCGCCCGCCAGGAGCGCCGCGGCGACCACGAAGGCAAGCAGGTGCTGCCGGTGCTGGTGCACGGCGACGCGGCCTTCGCAGGCCAGGGCGTCGTCATGGAAACGCTCAACCTGGCGCAGACCCGCGGCTACGGCACGGGCGGCACGCTGCACATCGTCATCAACAACCAGATCGGCTTCACCACCTCGGACCCGCGCGACTCGCGTTCCACGCTGTATTGCACCGACGTGGTCAAGATGATCGAGGCCCCGGTATTCCACGTGAACGGCGACGATCCCGAGGCCGTGGTGTTCGTGACCAAGCTGGCGCTGGACTACCGCATGCAGTTCCACCACGACGTCGTCATCGACATCGTGTGCTTCCGCAAGCTGGGCCACAACGAGCAGGACACCCCCTCGCTCACGCAGCCCCTGATGTACAAGCGCATCAGCCACCATCCCGGCACCCGCAAGCTGTACGCCGAGAAGCTGGTCACGCAGGGCGTGCTGGCCGAAGGCGATGCCGAGCAGCTGGTCAAGGACTACCGCCAGCTCATGGAAGACGGGCAGCGCACCATCGAGCCCGTGCTTACCGACTACAAGAGCAAGTACGCGATCGACTGGTCGCCCTTCCTGGGCGCAAAATGGACCGACCAGGCGGATACCGCCGTGCCGCTGGCCGAGCTCAAGCGCATCGGCGAGCGCATCACCACGGTGCCGGAAGGCTTCACCGTGCATCCGCTGGTGAACAAGCTGCTCAATGATCGCCGCACCATGGCCAAGGGCGAGATGAACCTCGACTGGGGCATGGGCGAGCACCTGGCATTCGCCACGCTGGTTGCCTCGGGGTATGCCGTGCGCATCACCGGCCAGGATTCCGGCCGCGGCACGTTCACGCACCGCCACGCCGTGCTGCACGACCAGAACCGCGAACGCTGGAACGACGGCACCTACATCCCGCTGCAGAATGTCTCCGAAGGCCAGGCGCCGTTCGTGGTCATCGACTCCGTGCTGTCCGAAGAGGCGGTGCTGGGCTTCGAATACGGCTACTCCAGCGCCGAGCCCAACACCCTCACCATCTGGGAAGCCCAGTTCGGCGACTTCGTCAACGGCGCCCAGGTCGTGATCGACCAGTTCATCAGCGCCGGCGAGGCCAAGTGGGGCCGCCAGTCCGGCCTGACCATGATGCTGCCGCATGGCTACGAAGGGCAGGGGCCGGAGCACTCGTCCGGCCGCATCGAGCGCTTCCTGCAGCTGTGCGCCGACAACAACATCCAGGTGGTGCAGCCCACCACCGCCGCACAGATCTTCCATCTGCTGCGCCGCCAGATGATCCGTCCGTTCCGCAAGCCGCTGGTGATCTTCACGCCCAAGTCGCTGCTGCGCAACAAGGATGCGGGTTCGCCCCTCACCGACCTGGCGAGCGGCAGCTTCCAGACGGTGATCGGCGAGGTCGACGCCGCGATCAAGCCGGAATCGGTCAAGCGCGTGCTGGCGTGCTCGGGCAAGGTCTACTACGACCTGGTCAATGCCCGCAAGGAGCGCGGCGCCGATCACGTGGCCATCCTCCGCGTCGAGCAGCTGTATCCCTTCGCGCACAAGGCGTTCGAAACCGAACTGCGCAAGTACCCGAACGCTACCGAGGTCATGTGGGTGCAGGACGAGCCGCAGAACCAGGGCGCCTGGTTCTACGTGCAGCACCACGTGTACGAGAACATGGTCGATGGCCAGAAGCTGGGCTATGCCGGCCGTGCCGCCTCCGCGTCGCCGGCGGTAGGCTACCTGGCCAAGCACCAGGAGCAGCAGAAGGCGCTCATCGAGCAGGCCTTCGCGCCCAAGTTCAAGGTCATGCTGACCAAGTAACGGTCTCGCCCAACGAACCCAACAGAACACTCTCAAATTACGGAATCCAACATCATGGCAATCACTGACGTCGTCGTCCCCCAACTCTCCGAGTCCGTTTCGGAAGCCACCCTGCTGAACTGGAAGAAGCAGCCTGGCGCAGCCGTGGAGGCCGACGAGATCCTGATCGAGATCGAGACCGACAAGGTCGTGCTGGAAGTGCCGGCGCCCGCGTCGGGCGTGCTCTCCGAGATCGTCAAGGGCGACAGCAGCACCGTCACCTCGGGTGAGGTCATTGCCCGCATCGACACCGCCGCCAAGGCTGCAGCCGCGCCCGCCGCGGCGCCGGCCGAGGCCCCCGCTGCAGCGCCCGCCGCCGAGGCTGCCCCGGCTGCCGCGCCTGCTTCCGCCTCCGCCGCCGGCGTGGCCTCGCCGGCTGCTGCCAAGATCCTGGCCGAAAAGGGCGTGGAGGCCGGCAGCGTGTCGGGCACCGGCCGCGACGGCCGCGTCACCAAGGCCGATGCCATGGCTGCCAGCGCCGCGCCCGCGGCCAAGCCCGCCGCCGCGCCGGCTCCGACCCAGTCGCTGGACGGCCGTCCCGAGCAGCGCGTGCCCATGAGCCGCCTGCGCGCCCGCATCGCCGAGCGCCTGCTGCAGTCGCAGCAGGAGAACGCCATCCTCACGACGTTCAACGAGGTCAACATGCAGGCCGTCATGGACCTGCGCAACAAGTACAAGGAGAAGTTCGAGAAGGAGCACGGCGTCAAGCTGGGCTTCATGTCGTTCTTCGTGAAGGCTGCCGTCGCTGCGCTGAAGAAGTACCCTGTCCTGAACGCCTCGGTCGACGGCAAGGACATCATCTACCACGGCTACTTCGACATCGGCATCGCCGTCGGCAGCCCGCGCGGCCTGGTCGTGCCCATCCTGCGCAACGCCGACCAGATGACGATCGCCGACATCGAGCGCACCATCGCCGACTTCGGCAAGCGCGCGGCCGACGGCAAGCTGGGCATCGAGGAAATGACCGGCGGCACGTTCTCCATCTCGAACGGCGGCGTGTTCGGCTCGATGCTGTCCACCCCCATCATCAACCCGCCGCAATCGGCCATCCTGGGCATTCACGCCACCAAGGAGCGCGCCGTGGTCGAGAACGGGCAGATCGTCATCCGCCCGATGAACTACCTGGCCATGTCGTACGACCACCGCATCATCGACGGCCGCGAAGCCGTGCTGGGCCTGGTCGCCATGAAGGAAGCGCTGGAAGATCCGCAGCGCCTGCTGCTGGACCTGTAAGACGGCTAGCGGGGCGGGATCCGGCTTCCCGCCCCGGTCCTGCCCGCCGCAGCGGCGGGCCCCGCCTCTTCAACCGTGGTTGCGCGCCCTGCCTCGCGCAGGGCAGCCGGCTCCCGCCGGCACGCATGCCGCGTCCCGGGAACTTTCCATTCTTCGCGAGAACATCATGTCCAAACAATTCGACGTCGTCGTCATCGGTGCAGGCCCCGGCGGCTACATCGCAGCCATCCGCGCCGCCCAGCTCGGCATGTCGGTGGCGTGCATCGACGCCTGGCAGAACGGCGAGGGCGGTGCGGCCCCCGGCGGCACCTGCACCAACGTCGGCTGCATCCCTTCCAAGGCGCTGCTGCAGTCGTCCGAGCACTACGAGCAGGCCAACCACCATTTCGCCGAGCACGGCATCGAGCTGAAAGGCGTGAGCCTGAAGCTCGACGCGCTGATCGGCCGCAAGAACAAGGTCGTCAAGCAGAACAACGACGGCATCCTGTACCTCTTCAAGAAGAACAAGGTCACGTTCTTCCATGGCAAGGGCGCCTTTGCCGGGCAGGTCGAAGGCGGCTGGGCCATCAAGGTCTCCGGCACCACCGACGAAGACCTGGTGGGCAAGCACATCATCGTGGCCACCGGCTCCTCCCCGCGCGAGCTGCCGGGCCTGCCCTTCGACGAGAAGGTCGTGCTGTCGAACGACGGCGCGCTCAACATCGCCGCCGTTCCCAAGAAGCTGGGCGTGATCGGCGCCGGCGTGATCGGCCTCGAGATGGGCAGCGTGTGGCGCCGCCTGGGTGCGGAAGTCACCGTCCTGGAAGCCATGCCGGAATTCCTGGCCGCCGCCGACCAGCAGGTCGCCAAGGAAGCACTCAAGGCCTTCAACAAGCAGGGCCTGGACATCCAGACCGGCGTGAAGATCGGCGAGATCAAGGCCACCGCCAAGTCCGTGACCGTGCCCTATACCGACGCCAAGGGCGCCGAGCAGAAGCTGGTTGTCGACAAGCTCATCGTGTCGATCGGCCGCGTGCCCTACACCGGCGGCCTGAACGCCGATGCCGTGGGCCTCAAGCTCGACGAGCGCGGCTTCATCGCCGTGGATGGCGACTGCAAGACCAACCTGCCCAACGTCTGGGCCGTGGGCGACGTGGTGCGAGGCCCCATGCTGGCGCACAAGGCCGAGGAAGAGGGCGTGGCCGTGGCCGAGCGCATCGCGGGCCAGCATGGCCACGTGAACTTCGACACGGTGCCGTGGGTCATCTATACCTCCCCCGAGATCGCGTGGGTGGGCAAGACCGAGCAGCAGCTCAAGAAGGAAGGCCGCGAATACAAGGCCGGTTCGTTCCCCTTCATGGCCAACGGCCGCGCCCGTGCGCTGGGCGACACCACGGGCTTTGCCAAGGTGATCGCCGATGCCAAGACGGACGAGGTCCTGGGCGTGCACATCATCGGTCCGATGGCTTCCGAGCTGATCTCCGAAGCGGTCACCATCATGGAATTCCGCGGCGCTGCCGAGGACATCGCCCGCATCTGCCACGCGCATCCCACGCTGTCGGAAGCGGTCAAGGAGGCGGCCCTGGCCGTCGACAAGCGCACGCTGAACTTCTGATCCGCGTGATCGCCTCGGGCCGGCGAGCCGGTCCGCGTGCCGGGCCAGCCCCGGCCGCGGTCCGGCCGCCGGCCCGAAACCCATCGTGTCCCTCCCCATGAACGTACAAGAGTATTACGCCAAGGCGCTCGCCGAGCGCGGCTACCGTCCCGACGAGGCGCAGCAGCGCGCCATCGACCGCCTGCAGCGCTATTACGATGATTGGGTGCGTTTCAAGGCCGTGCGCTCCAACGCGCTGAAGAAGCTGCTCAGCCGGCCCGACGTGCCGCGCGGCGTGTATCTCTGGGGCGGAGTGGGGCGCGGCAAGAGTTTCCTGATGGACGCGTTCTACGCCACCGTGCCGGTGGTGCGCAAGACGCGCCTGCACTTCCATGAGTTCATGCGCGGCGTGCATCGCGAACTCGAGGAGGTCAAGGGCAGGCAGGATCCGCTGGACGAGGTGGCGCGGCGCGTGTCGCGGCGCTACCGCCTCATCTGCTTCGACGAGTTCCATGTGTCGGACGTGGCCGATGCCATGATCCTGCACCGGCTGCTGCTGAAGCTCTTCGAGTATGGCACCTCGTTCATCATGACGTCGAACTACGAGCCCTCCACGCTCTATCCCGACGGGCTGCATCGCGATCGCATCCTGCCCGCCATCGCGCTCATCCAGCAGCGCATGGATGTGCTGAACGTGGATGCAGGCATCGATTACCGGCGGCGCGCGCTCGAACAGGTGCAGTGCTACCACTATCCGCTGGACGATGCCGCCGAGCGGGCGCTGGAAGAGGCCTTCAACAAGCTGGCCGATTCGGCGCCGGTGCGCGGCGCCGTGCTGCACATCGAACACCGCGAGATCCGCAGCGTGGCGGCTGCCGGCTCGGTGGTGTGGTTCGACTTCGCCACGCTCTGCGGCGGCCCGCGCTCGCAGAACGACTACCTGGAGCTGGCCAGCCGCTTCCAGGCGGTGGTGCTGTCGGGCGTGCCGCGCATGGGCCCGCGGCAGGCGTCGGAGGCGCGCCGCTTCACGTGGCTCATCGACGTGTTCTACGACCACAAGATCAAGCTGATCATGTCGGCCGCCTGCCCTGCAGAAGAGCTCTACACCCAGGGCGCGCTGGCCAACGAGTTCCACCGCACCGTATCGCGCATACTCGAGATGCAGTCGCGCGAATACCTGGAATCCGAGCGGCGGCTGGCGGCAAGCCTGTAGCGTATCGCCTGCGGAAGGGCGGCTGCATGCGGGAAATGCACGGCGGCGATTGATGATGTATCGCTAATAGATAATAATACTAGTTCTCAATATCTATTGGCTTCATTCCAGTGAAAGCCCCCGCTCCCAGCGCCGGCATGGCGCGCTACCGACTTGCCGTGGCCTCCCGGTCCGCGGCCGCAATCCTGGGAGGCTATGCGCTGGCCTCTGCCACCGCCGCCTGCCTGGCGGTGTGGCTGCCGCTCTCGCGCGCCGACGCCGTGATCGCCGGGCAGATGCTGGCTTTCGTGGCCTATGCCTGCGCCGCGCTGTGGGTGTTCGCCACGCACAGCGCCTGGCGCGCCTGGGTCGGCGTGCTTGCGCCGGCCGCCGTGCTCGGGCTGCTGTACTGGCTGGGCCGCATGCCCGGGGCGGCCGCATGACGCACGCCGCACGCCCGGTCCGCAAGCCCCAGGCCGAGGGCCTGCGCCAGGCCATGTCGTGGCTGCATACCTGGGCCGGCCTGATCTTCGGCTGGCTGCTGTTCGCCATGTTCCTCACCGGCACGCTGGCCTTCTTCCGGCCGGAGATCACGCGCTGGATGCAGCCGGAGGCGGACCCGCCGCATGTCTCCGCGGCACGCTCCGCCGAGATCGCCCAGGCCTACCTGCAGGCCCACGCGCCCCACGCCACGCGCTGGTTCATCACGCCTTCCTCGCCGCGCGAACCCGGCATCCGCCTTTCCTACCAGGTGCCCAAGCCGGCGCCCGGCACGCGGGGTTTCCAGCGCGTCACGCTCGATCCGCGTACCGGCGAGGCCATGCCGGCCCGCGAGACGCGCGGCGGCGACTTCTTCTATCGTTTCCACTTCGAACTGGAAATGGGCTTTCCCTGGGGCCGGTGGCTGGCGAGCATCGCAGGCATGTTCATGCTGGTGGCCATCATCAGCGGCGTCATCACGCACAAGAAGATCTTTGCCGATTTCTTCACCTTCCGGCCCCGCAAGGGCGGGCAGCGCGCCTGGATGGATGGCCACAATGTGCTGTCCGTGCTGGGCCTGCCGTTCCACCTGATGATCACGTTCAGCGGGCTGGTGATCTTTGCCGCCATGCTCCTGCCGGCGGGCATCCTGGCCACCTACGACAACGAGCGGCAGTTCTTCGACGACGTGTTTCCGGCGTTCGCCGTCAAGCCGGCGGCAGGCATGCCTGCGCCGCTGATTCCGCTGGCCGGCGTCGTGGAGCACGCGACGCGGCACTGGGACGGCGGCAATGTCGGCCGCATCGTCGTCAATCACCCCAACGACGCCGCCGCGGTGGTCAGCGTGTCGCGTTCCAACCGCGATGCGGTGTCCTACGGCCGCATGGCGCCCACGCTGACATACGACGGCGTGAGCGGCAGCCTGGTTGGCGAGACCGCCAGGGAAAGCGCCGTGGCGCTGACGGCAGGCACCATCGTGGGCCTGCACCTGGGCCTGTTCGCCGAGCCGCTGCTGCGCTGGCTCTATTTCCTGGTGAGCCTGGCCGGAACGGCCATGGTCGGCAGCGGGCTGGTGCTGTGGATCGCCAAGCGCCGCCAGAAACTTGCGCCCGGCGCGCCCGAGCCGCTCTCGCTGCGCGTGGTGGATGCCCTCAACGCCGCCTCCATCGCAGGCCTGTGCGTGGCGGTGGCGGCGTACTTCTGGGCCAACCGGCTGTTGCCGGCGGACCTGCCTGCGCATGCCCAGTGGGAAACCCGCATATTCTTCGGCGCCTGGGCCGCCACCTTCGTGTATGCCTGCGCACGCCCCCGCTCGCGCTGGCGCGACCTGGCCGGGGCGGCAGCGGGGCTGTGCCTGCTGCTGCCGCTGCTCAATGCGCTGACCACGTCGCGGCACCTGGCAGCCAGCCTGCCTGCGGGCGACTGGGTCATGGCCGGCTTCGACCTCAGCGCCCTGGCGGCCGGGCTGCTGCTGGGCTGGATCGCCCGCAAGGCTGCACGCCCGCGCCGGGTCGCGGCGCGCCAGCCGCGTCGAGCAGCCGTTCGCCCGCCCCAGCCCGCCGCGTCGTCCACAGCCTATGAAGGGAGGCAGGCATGATCAAGTCCGGACCGCTCCCCGCGCGGAAATCGCGCAGCCCCAGGCAGGAGGCAAGGCCATGAGCCTCGCGGCCTTCTGCCTGGCCTATGCCGGCTTCGCGGCCCTGTGCCTGGGCATGGACCGCCACTACGAGCAGCTGTTCGAGCAGGCCATGCCGCGCCGCCACCGCTGGTGGCTGCGTGTCTCGGGCTGGCTGGCGCTGGCGCTTTCGCTGGCTGCCTGCGCCGCGGCGTGGGGCTGGAGCTACGGCGCCATCGAGTGGATCGGCATACTCAGCCTGGCCGGGCTGCTGCTGATCTGGTGCCTCACTTATTGGCCGCGTGTCGCATTGGCGGCCGGCGGCGCGTGCGCTCTGGCCGCGCCCGTGCTGGCCTGGATCTGACGGCAGCACCACCGGCGGCCCGGCTGGCGGGCGCGGTAAACTTCGGCTTTCCGTTCGCTGCGTCGCCTTCCATGAATACCCGCGTTCTCACCGGCATCACCACCACTGGCACTCCGCACCTGGGCAACTATGCGGGCGCCATCCGTCCGGCCATCCAGGCCAGCACCCAGGCCGGCGTGGACGCATTCTTCTTCCTGGCCGACTACCACGCGCTGATCAAGTGCGACGACCCCGCCCGCGTGGCGCGCTCGCGCCTCGAGATCGCCGCCACGTGGCTGGCTTGCGGCCTGGACGTCGAGCGGGTCACGTTCTACAGGCAGTCGGACATCCCCGAGATTCCCGAGCTCTGCTGGCTGCTCACCTGCGTCACCCCCAAGGGCCTGATGAATCGCGCCCACGCCTACAAGGCGTCGGTGGACCAGAACGAGGCCAAGGGGGTGGATCCCGATGACGGCGTGACCATGGGCCTGTTCTCCTATCCGGTCCTGATGGCTGCCGACATCGTGATGTTCAATGCCCACAAGGTGCCGGTGGGCCGCGACCAGATCCAGCACCTGGAGATGGCGCGCGACATCGCGCAGCGCTTCAATCACCTGTACGGCAGCGATTTCTTCGTGCTGCCCGAAGTCGTGATCGAAGAAGAGGTCGCCACGCTGCCCGGGCTGGACGGACGCAAGATGTCCAAGAGCTACAACAACACCGTTCCGCTCTTCGAGGGCGGGTCCAAGGCGCTGCGCGCCGCCGTCATGCGCATCGTGACCGACTCGCGCCAGCCCGGCGAACCCAAGGACGCCGAGAACTCGCATCTCTATACGCTGTACCGCGCGTTTGCGCCGGCCGACGAGAGCGCGGCCTTCCGTGCCGAGCTCGAGGCGGGCATGGGCTGGGGCGACGCCAAGCAGGCGCTGTATGAGCGGCTGGAGGGCATCATCGCGCCCATGCGCGAACGCTACGACGAACTCATGTCCGATCCGGCGCGCATCGAGGACATCCTGCAGGCAGGAGCGAGCAAGGCCCGTTCGGTGGCCCGGCCGGCCATGCAGCGGCTGCGCGAGGCCGTGGGCCTGCGCACTCTGTCGGGCGCGGCCGGCACGGCCAAGGCCGCGCAGCCCGTGCGCAAGGCCGCCAAGGACGCCCGCTTCGTCAGCTTCCGGGACGCCGACGGCAGCTTCCGCTTCCGCCTGCTGGGCGCCGACGGCACCGAGCTGCTGGTGTCGCGGCCGTATGACGACCCCAAGGCCGCCGGCGCTGCCATGAAGCGCCTGCCGGCCCAGGCGCAATTGCAGGCCACCGCCGACGGCTATGTGGCCATGCTGGATGACGCGCCCGTGGCGGCTGCGCCGGCGGGCGTCGAAGCCGGCGCCATGCTTGGCAAGGCGCGCGAGGCGCTGGCAGCGCTGGCAGGCGACTGATCCGGGGCTGAGCCGCGCATCACGGCGCCATCCCGTAAAAAAAACCGGGCCCGCAGCATGCGGGCCCGGCTTCATGGGGCAGGCTCGCGGCGTTCCCGGCCGCGGCCCGCGCGGTTTCAGCGCTTGAGCTTGGCGAAGGCTTCGGCCATGGCGCTGTTGGCCGGCACGCCGCGCCCGCTGTCGTTCTGCCCGCGGCGCGGGGCGCCCGTGCCGCGTTGCGCAGCGCCGCCCCCGCCGCCGGCACGCCGGGCGGGCTCGGCGGCATCGTTCAGGCGCATGGTGAGCGCCACGCGCTTGCGCGCCACGTCCACTTCCAGCACCTTCACCGTGACCGTCTGGCCCACCCGGACGACGTCGCGGGGGTCCTTGACGAACTTCTCGGCCAGGGCAGAGATGTGCACCAGGCCGTCCTGGTGCACCCCGATGTCGACGAAGGCGCCGAAATTGGCGACGTTGGTGACCACGCCCTCGAGCACCATGCCGGGATAGAGGTCGTTGAGCGTCTCCACGCCTTCCTTGAACTGGGCCGTCTTGAACTCGGGACGCGGGTCACGGCCCGGCTTCTCGAGCTCGGCGAAGATGTCGCGCACTGTGGGCAGGCCGAAGCGTTCGTCGGTGAACTCGCTGGGCGATACGCCTTTCAGGGCGTCGCGCTGGCCGATGATGTGCTTCACGTCGGCCTTGATCCTGGCCACGATGCGCTCGACCACGGGATAGGCCTCGGGGTGCACCGCGGAGGCATCGAGCGGGTTCTCGCCGTTGGGGATGCGCAGGAAGCCCGCCGCCTGCTCGAACGCCTTGTCGCCGAAGCGCGGCACCTTGCGCAGGACTTCCCGGGTCGGGAAGGCGCCGTTCTCGTCGCGCCACGACACGATGTTCCTGGCGAGCAGCGAGTTCAGGCCGGATACGCGCGCCAGCAGCGCGGCCGATGCGGTGTTCACGTCCACGCCCACCGCGTTCACGCAGTCCTCGACCACGGCGTCCAGGGAGCGGGCCAGCTCGCGCTGGTTGACGTCGTGCTGATACTGGCCCACGCCGATGGCCTTGGGATCGATCTTCACCAGCTCGGCCAGCGGATCCTGCAGGCGCCGCGCGATGGAAACCGCGCCGCGCAGGGTGACGTCCAGGTCGGGGAATTCCTGCGCGGCCGTTTCCGAAGCCGAGTACACCGAGGCGCCGGCTTCGGAGACCACGACACGGGTGAGCTTGAGGTCGGGGTGGCGCTCCATCATGTCGGCCACCAGCTTCTCGCTTTCCCGCGAGGCCGTGCCGTTGCCGATGGCGATGAGCTCGACCTGATGCCTTGCGGCAAGCGCCGCCAGGGTGGCGATGGTGCCTTCGCGATCGCGACGCGGCTCGAAGGGGTACACGGTGGCGGTGTCCACCACCTTGCCGGTGCGGTCGATCACGGCCACCTTGCAGCCGGTGCGTATCCCGGGATCCAGGCCCAGCACCGGCCGGGGGCCGGCCGGCGCCGCCAGCAGGAGGTCCTTGAGGTTGGCGGCGAACACGCGGATGGCCTCGGCCTCGGCGCTTTCGCGCAGCCGGCCGATGAGCTCGCTTTCGAAGGCCGTGAGCAGCTTGACGCGCCAGGTCCAGCGGCACACCTCGCCCAGCCAGCGCGCGCGCGGCCCGGCGTCGAGCGCGAACAGGCCGCTGCCCAGTTTCAGGAAATCTGCGATGCGGGCCACGCATGGGTGCGGCGTGAGGGCCTCGAGTTCGGCCTCCAGGCCGATGCGCAGTTCCAGCACGCCTTGCTGGCGTCCGCGCAGCAGGGCCAGGATGCGATGCGAGGGCAGGGTGCGCAGCGGTTCGCTGAAATCGAACCAGTCGCGGAAATTTGCGCCTTCGGCTTCCTTGCCCTCGGCCACCTTGGCGTAGAGCAGCCCGGTGGACCAGAGATGCTCGCGCATGTCGGCCAGGAGGTCGGCGTTCTCGGCGTAGCGTTCGGCCAGGATGTCGCGTGCGCCGTCGAGCGCGGCCTTGGCATCGTTGATCGAGGCCTCGGGATTCAGGTAGCCCGCGGCCAGCGCGGCGGGGTCGCAGCCCGGATCGGCGAGGATGGCATCGGCCAGGGGCTCCAGCCCGGCCTCGCGGGCGATCTGCGCGCGGGTGCGGCGCTTGGGCTTGTAGGGCGCGTAGAGGTCTTCGAGGCGCTGCTTGGTGTCGGCAGCGGCGATTTCCTGCTGCAGCTCGGGCGTGAGCTTGCCCTGCTGGGCGATGGACTCGAGGATGGCGCCGCGTCGCTCCTCGAGCTCGCGCACGTAGCCCAGCCGCACCTCCAGGTTGCGCAGCACGGTGTCGTCGAGCCCGCCGGTGGCTTCCTTGCGGTAGCGCGCAATGAACGGTACGGTGGCGCCGCCGTCCAGCAGCTCGACCGCAGCGGCAACCTGCTGGGGGCGCACCTGCAGTTCGGTGGCCAGTTGGGCGATGATCCGGGCCGGGTCTGCGCTATGGGCGTTCGAGGTGGAAATATCGGGCATCTCGCTGCAACGGCAAAGGGAAAACAAACGGCGGATTTTGCCACAAGCGCCGCGCCGGGGCTGTGCGGGTGGACATTCCGGTCCGCGGCGCCCCGGGACGGGGCGGGGCGCAGGAGTATCATGTGGGCCGATCCCGCGCCCTCCGCCGCCGATGCTCGACCTCGATATTTCAGAATTTTTCGCCGCCGACGGCCCTCTCGCCAAGGCGCTGCCCGGCTATCGTCCGCGCAGCGCGCAGGTCGAGCTGGCGCAGGCCATCGAACGCGCCATGGCCGAGCGCGCCACGCTGGTTGCCGAGGCTGGCACGGGCATCGGCAAAACGTGGGCCTATCTCGTGCCGGCCTTCGCCCAGGGCGGCAAGGTGCTCATTTCCACGGGCACCCGCACGCTGCAGGACCAGCTCTACAACCGCGATCTTCCCCGCGTGCGCGAGGCGCTCTCGGCGCCGGTCAGCGCGGCCCTGCTCAAGGGCCGCGGCAACTACGTGTGCCATTACCATCTCGACCGTCTGGAGGGCGACGACCGTGCCCTGAAGTCGCGCGCCGAGGTCGGCCAGTTGCGCCAGATCCGCGTGTTCGCGGGCATCTCCAAGACGGGCGACCGCGCCGATCTGGCGCAGGTGCCCGAGGACGCCGACATCTGGAACCGCGTCACGTCCACGCGCGAGAACTGCCTGGGCCAGGAATGTCCCCGCATCCGCGACTGCTTCGTGGTGAAGGCGCGCCGCCAGGCCCAGGAGGCCGACGTGGTGGTGGTCAATCATGCGCTCTTCATGGCCGACCTGGTGTTGCGCGAAGAAGGCGTCACGGACCTGCTGCCCGAGGTCGACACGGTGATCTTCGACGAGGCGCACCAGTTGCCCGATACGGCCACCCGGTTCCTGGGCAGCAGCGTGTCCACGCACCAGCTGCTGGACTTCGGCCGCGCCCTGGAGGCTGCCGGCCTGGCGTATGCGCGCGAGGCCGCCAAATGGAGCGACGTGGCGCGCCAGGTCGAGACGGCGGCGCGCGAACTGCGCCTGGCCTGTGCGGCGCTGGAGCGCATGCCGGGGCGCAAGGCCACCTTCGAGGCGATTCCCGAGCCCGACGCGTTCGATGCCGCGTTGGCGCGGCTGCGCGAGGTGCTGGACGCCGCCACGCGGGCCCTCACCGGGGTGGCGGAGAAGCACCCCGACCTGCTCACCGCCGCGCGCAGCGGCGCGGAACTCTCGGTGCGCCTGGCCCGCTGGTCCACGCCCGCGCGCCATGCGCCGGCCGACGCGGGCTGGGGATCCGACCTGAATGCTCCCGCGCCTGTGGGCGGCCCGGACGCAGACCTGCTGCGCGCCGCGGCTGCGGCGTCCTGGAGCGGTCCGGCCGTGCGGTGGGTGGAGCAGGGCGCCCACCATGTGCGCCTGCACGCGGCGCCGCTGTCGGTGGCCCAGGCGTTCTCGCGCTACCGCAAGCCCGAGCAGGCCTGGATCCTCACCTCTGCCACGCTGTCGGTGCATGGCGATTTCAGCCATTTCACCAGCCAGCTGGGTCTGGACGACGCGCGCACGGGGCGGTGGGAATCGCCGTTCGATTATTCGTCGCAGGCGCTGCTGTTCGTGCCGCGCAACATGCCTGAACCGCAGTCGCCGCACTTCACGGGGCGCTTCGTCGAGACGCTGCTGCCGCTGCTGGAGGCCAGCCCGGGCGGTGCGCTGATCCTGTGCACCACGCTGCGGGCGGTGGACCGAGTGGCCGACGCGCTGGCCGAGGCCTGCGAGGCGGCGGGCCACGACTGGCCCCTGCTCCGGCAGGGAGAAGCCACGCGGCGCGATCTGCTCGACCGCTTCTGCCGCCTGACGCATCCCGTGCTGGTGGGCAGCGCCAGTTTCTGGGAGGGCATAGACCTGCCGGGCGAAGTCCTCACCCTGGTGGCGATCGACAAGCTGCCGTTCGCGCCGCCTGACGACCCGGTGATCGAAGCCCGGCTGCGCGCCTGCCGCGCGCGCGGCGGCAATCCGTTTGCCGAATACCAGCTGCCCGAGGCCGCGATCTCCCTCAAGCAGGGGGCGGGGCGCCTGATCCGCACCGAGCAGGACTGGGGAGTGCTGGTGGTGGGGGATGCGCGCCTGGTGGAGAAACCCTATGGCAAGCGGCTCTGGCGCGGCCTGCCGCCGTTCGCGCGCACGCGCGAACTGGACGAGGCCCTGGCGTTCTATGCCCGGCGGGCAGCAGGCCGGGAAATGGCCGTTTCAGGCGCCGAGGGGGCCTGAAACGCCTGGCGCGCCGCGGGACGGCGTCAGCGCCACGAGAACGGATTCCACCAGCTCTTGTCGCGCGTGAGGCCTTCGGTCTTGAACTTGCTGTCGGGGTAGTTCGCGTCGAGCACGCGCCCGGCGTCGTTGGCCAGGTCGGTCATGCCGAGCCGGGTGTACGACTGCTGCATGATGTACAGGGCCTCTTCGGCCGCGGGCACGCCTTCGAAATCGGTGATCACGGTCTGGGCGCGATTGGCCGCGGCCACGTAGGCGCCGCGCTCGTAGTAGTAGCGCGCCACGTAGACCTCGTTCATGGCGATGGCGTTCACCAGCCAGGTCATGCGCTGCTGCGCGTCGGGCGTGTACTTGCTCTCGGGATAGCGCTTCACCAGTTCCGCGAAGGCGTCGTACGACGCGCGCAGGCCCTTGGGGTCGCGCTCGGCGGGATCCTGGCCGGCGAGGTTGGCCATGAAGGCGCTGGCCGGGGTGAAATTGATCAGCCCCTTCAGGTACAGCATGTAGTCGGTGCCGGGATGGTTGGGGTAGAGCTGCTGGAAGCGGTCGATGGCGGCCAGGGCCTGCTCGTTCTCGCCGTCTTTCCAGTTGACGTAGGCCAGCTCGATCAGGGCCTGCTGGGCATGCACGCCGAACGGGTAGCGGCTCTCGATGGCGGTGAGGCGCTCGCGCGCGTCGGTCCAGTTGCCCGCCGCAACGGCCTCCTTGGCGTCGGCGTACAGCTGTTCGGCGCTCCAGCCGGCGGTGGGATCGTATTTGGTGTCGGCGCCGCCGCAGCCGGCGACCAGCAGCAGGGCCGAGAGCGCGATCGCCGCGCGCAGGGCCGGCCCGCGGCGGAAGCTCGAATGCGAGGGGGCAGCAGCGTTGCGGTGAATCACGAGTCGGTTTTCCTTGGTGGTAGCATGGCAGGTCGATTATATGATTTGTCCAGATGTCCGATACAGCTGCTTCCATCGACACCCTGGCCGACGATGAACCCAGCGTCGTCCAGGTGCCTTCCGACATGCCGGCAGACAGGCTGGACAAGGTGCTGGCGGCCCTGCTGCCCGGACACTCGCGCAGCCGGCTGCAGGGCTGGATCGAGGCCGGATACGTGCGCGTCAACGATCGGCCCGCCAAGGTGCGGCAGATCGTCGGCCCGGGCGATGCGCTGTCGGTATGGGAGCAGCCCGCGCCCGAGAGCCTGGCGTTCGCACCCGAGCCCGTGGCCTTCGACGTGGTGGCCGAGAGCCCCGACTGGATCGTGGTGAACAAGCCGGCCGGGCTGGTGACCCATCCCGGCGCAGGCAATTGGCACGGCACGCTGCTCAACGGTCTGCTGCACCGTTACCCCGAACTGATGCGCGTGGCCCGTGCCGGCATCGTACACCGGCTCGACAAGGACACCTCCGGCCTGATGGTCGTGGCGCGCAACGAACTGGCCCAGACGCATCTGGTGCGGCAGCTGCAGGCGCGTACCGTGGGGCGCGAATATGTGGCGCTGGTGCACGGCGCGCTCGGCGGCTCGGGCACCGTGGACCGGCCCATGGGCCGCGATGCGCGCGTCCCGGTGCGGATGAGCGTGGACCGGCCCATCGCGCCGAAGGCGGCCGTCACGCATTACCGGGCCGAGCGCCATGGCAGGGCGGCCGGCGGCGAGCCGGTGACCGAAGTGGTGTGCCGCCTGGAAACCGGCCGCACCCACCAGATCCGCGTGCACCTGGCCAGCCTGGGCCACCCGCTGCTGGCCGACACGCTGTACGGCGGCAGACCGCTGGCCGGCGCCGCGCGCCAGATGCTGCATGCCCGGGCCCTGCATTTCGACGACCCCGCCGGGGGCCAGGCGGCTTTCCAGGCCGCGCCGCCGGCCGACATGACGAGCGTGACGGAGGCGCTGCAATGGAGCGAGTGATCCACGGGCTGCCGGTGGTCTGCGGCGCCGATTGGCCCGGCGTGCGGTATTTCTGCACCACGCGCGGCGGCGGTGTGGGGCAGGCCCCCTACGACACGCTCAATCTCGGCCTGCGTGCCGGCGACCGGCCCGAGGTCGTGGCCGAGAACCGCCGGCGCGTGCGCGCTGCGGTGCCGGGCGAGCCGCTGTGGCTGCGCCAGGTGCACGGCAGCGTGGTCGTCGATGCGGACGCGCCGCTGTCCGAGCCGGAACCCGCCGCCGATGCCAGCGTCACGTGCCGGCCGGACCGGGTGCTGGCCATCATGGTGGCCGATTGCCTGCCCGTGGTGATGGCCGATGCAGAAGGCACGGTGCTGGGCGTGGCGCATGCGGGCTGGCGCGGCCTGTCGGGCGGCGTGCTGGAAGCGACGCTGGCCGCGATGCGCGCCAAGGCGCCCCGGGCCGGCGGCTGGCGCGCCTGGATCGGGCCGGGGATAGGCCCGGACGCTTTCGAAGTCGGCGCCGATGTGCTCGCGGCGTTCACGGCCGACGATCCGGACGCCGCGGCGGCATTCCGGCCGCGGCCGGATGTTGCGGGCAAGTGGTGGGCCGACCTGCCCGCGCTGGCGCAGCGCCGGCTGCGGCGGGCGGGGGTGGCGCAACCCGAGTCCAGCGGCCTGTGCACGGCCAGCGACCCGGGCCGCTTCTTTTCCTACCGGCGCGACCGTGAAACCGGCAGGATGGCCCTGCTGGCGTGGCTGGGCTCCGATGCTGCGCCGCAATAAATCCAAAGGGCCGGCGTGCGGCTGCGCAGCCTAGCGAAATACCCGCATTGACAGTCTCCGGTGCGCAATGCACCATCGAACGGCGCAGTCCGATAACAAGGTGTCGTAGTGAACGCCCCCCTTTCCGCCTCATGGCCCGTCCCGGTGAGCGTGGCGCCGGAAGCCCTGGCCGAGATCCAGGCCGACTTTTCCCGTGATTGGCTGCGCCTGTGCGAGGAAGCCAAGCGCGGCGTCCTGGCCCCGCCGGCAGATCGCCGTTTCGCCGGCGAGGCCTGGAACCAGAGCGGCCAGCACCTGCTGATCGCCCACGCGTATCTGCTGTCGGCGCGGGCCCTTGCGCGCATGGTCGAGGCGGCGCAGGTCAGCGAACCCCTGCGCGAACGATTGCGCTTCTCCATCATGCAATGGGTCGACGCGTTGTCGCCCGCGAACTTCCTCGCGTTCAATCCCGATGCGCAGCGGTCCATCGTGGAGACCGCCGGCAAGGCCCTGAACGCGGGGCTGGCCAATCTGCTGCAGGACCTGCGCAAGGGCCGCATCACCCAGACCGACGAGACCCAGTTCGAGATCGGCCGCAATGTGGCCGTCACGCCCGGCCAGGTGGTGTACGAGAACAGGCTGATGCAGCTGATCCAGTACGCCCCCCAGACCCCCACGGTGCATCAACGGCCGCTGGTGGTGGTGCCGCCCAACATCAACAAGTACTACGTGCTGGACCTCCAGCCCGACAACTCGTTGATGCGCTATGCGGTCGAGCAGGGCCACACGGTGTTCATCATCTCCTGGCGCAACCCGCTGCCCACCGATACCGATGGCATCGATGCCGCCACCTGGGACGACTACCTCGAGGAAGCCGTGCTGGCCGCGCTCGACGTCGCGGCCGACATCACCGGGCAGCCGCAGGTCAATGCGCTGGGTTTCTGCGTGGGCGGCACCATGCTGGCCTCGGCGCTTGCGCTGGCGCACGCGCGCGGCCGGCGGCCCGTGGCTGCGCTCACGCTGCTCACGTCGCTGCTCGATTTCCACGATACCGGCGTGCTCAAGGTATTCGTCGACGAGGGGCATGCGCTGCTGCGCGATCATCAATTGGGCCGGGGCGGCCTGATGCCGGCGCGCGACCTGGCCACCACGTTCTCGTTCCTGCGGCCCAATGAACTGGTCTGGAACTACGTCGTCGGCAACTACCTGAAGGGCCAGACGCCGCCGGCGTTCGACCTGCTGTTCTGGAATGCCGACAGCACGAACCTGCCCGGTCCGTTCTTCGCCTGGTACTTCCGCAACACCTATCTCGAGAACAACCTCAAGGTGCCGGGGCGCGCGCGCGCATGCGGCGTGCCGCTGGACCTCACCCGTCTCGACATGCCGGCCTACGTGTTCGGCTCGCGCGAAGACCACATCGTGCCCTGGGCCTCGGCGTATGCGTCCACGCAGCTGCTGCGCGGGCCGCTGCGGTTCGTGCTGGGCGCATCCGGCCACATCGCCGGGGTGGTGAACCCGCCGGCGCGCAAGCGGCGTAGCTACTGGGCAGGCGCCCACGAGGGGCCGCTGCCCGGGGATCCCAACGCCTGGCTGGCGCAGGCCGAAGAGCGTCCGGGCAGCTGGTGGACCGACTGGTCGCAATGGCTGGCGCAGCATGGCGGGCCGCAGGTGCGTGCGCCCAGGCGGCAGGGAAATGCGCGATACCGGCCGATCGAGCCCGCGCCGGGGCGATATGTGAAAGTCAGGGCGGTGTGATGGCACGCCGCTGCAAAGGATCCAGGACCCCGCGACGGACGGGCCCTGCGTCGCACAACGAGGAGGACGTCAAATGAGCGGGAAGCTGGCATACGTTACGGGAGGCATGGGCGGGATCGGTACTGCGATCTGCCAGCGCCTGGCCAAGGAAGGTTTCCGCGTCGTGGCCGGTTGCGGCCCCAGCCGCAACTACCAGCAGTGGCTGGACGAGCAGGCTGCGCAGGGCTATACCTTCTACGCATCCGTGGGCAACGTGTCCGACTGGGATTCCACCACGGAAGCCTTCAACAAGGTGAAGGCGGAGCTCGGGCCGGTCGACGTGCTGGTCAACAATGCAGGCATCACGCGCGACGGACTGTTCCGCAAGATGTCGGTCGACGATTGGCGCGCCGTCATCGATACCAACCTCAACAGCCTGTTCAACGTCACCAAGCAGGTGATCGACGGCATGGTCGAACGCCAGTGGGGGCGTATCGTCAACATCAGTTCGGTCAACGGCCAGAAGGGCCAGTTCGGCCAGACCAACTACTCCACCGCCAAGGCGGGCATCCATGGCTTCACCATGGCGCTGGCCCAGGAGGTGGCAAGCAAGGGCATCACGGTCAACACGATCTCGCCCGGATACATCGGCACCGACATGGTCCGTGCCATACGTCCCGACGTGCTCGAGAAGATCGTGGCCACCATCCCGGTGCGCCGCCTGGGCACGCCGGAGGAGATCGCCTCCATGACCGCCTGGCTGGTTTCCGACGAGGCAGGATTCGCCACCGGCGCCGACTTCTCGCTCAACGGCGGGCTGCACATGGGATGAGGCGGACGGCCGCCATGGCCGGGAGGGGCCGGGCGCCGGCGCCCGGCAGTACACTACAAATCACCGAAAGCCAAAGAGAGATCGTGCGATCTCGGGGACAGTCATGACGCAAGCACAAGCCGGCGCCGCCGTGCGCCTGATCAAGAAGTATCCCAATCGTCGCCTGTACGATACGCAGACCAGCACCTACATCACGCTTGCCGACGTGAAGCAGCTCGTGCTTGCCAACGAGGAGTTCCATGTGGTCGACGCCAAGAGCGGCGACGACCTCACGCGCAGCATCCTGCTGCAGATCATTCTCGAGGAAGAGAGCGGCGGCATGCCGATGTTCTCGTCCAACATGCTGTCGCAGATCATCCGCTTCTACGGGCATGCCATGCAGGGCATCATGGGTTCCTACCTCGAGAAGAACATCCAGGCCTTCATGGAGATCCAGCAGCGCATGGCCGAGCAGTCCAAGGGGCTGTACGGCAGCCAGTTCGGCCCCGAAGCCTGGACGCAGTTCATGAACGTCCAGACGCCGATGCTGCAGAAGATGATGAACAGCTACATCGACCAGAGCAAGAACCTCTTCGTGCAGATGCAGGACCAGATGCAGGACCAGACCCGCGCCATGTTCTCGTCCTTCCCGTTCCCGCCGGGCGGCACGCCGGGCAATCGCGGCAAGTAGGCTTCCCCCTGCGGATTCCCCCGCACGGCGCCGCGATGCGGCGCCGTTCTTCTTTCCGGCTGCCTTCAGGGCTTTGTCAGCCCCACCGCACTACCATTAATGAAAACGGTTCTTGTTTATGCATGCAAGGCCGACATCCCTGGTATTGCGAGGAAGTCAGATGTTGAAGCAGAGCGTGGCGCTGGCCATGGGCCTGTGCCTGTGCGGTGCCGCCTGGGCGGCGGAGTATCCCATCGGCAAGCCGGCCGAGCGCGGCGGCATGGAGATCGGGGCGGTGTATCTCCAGCCCATAGAGATGGATCCTCCCGGCATGATGCGTGCGGCCAGCGATTCCGACGTGCACCTCGAGGCCGACATCCACGCCACGGCCGGCAACCAGACCGGCTTCCCCGAAGGCGAATGGGTTCCGTATCTCACGGTGAAGTACGAGATCAGCAAGGCCGGCGGGCATCCCGTTGCCGGCACCTTCATGCCCATGGTGGCCAATGACGGTCCGCACTATGGCGACAACGTCAAGCTGGAAGGGCCGGGCAAATATCACCTGAAGTACACGATCCTGCCGCCGGGCGCCGACGGCCATGGCCATTTCGGCCGGCACATCGACAAGGAGACCGGCGTGGGCCCGTGGTTCGAGCCCTTCGAGCTCGAATACGACTTCGTCTACGCCGGCACGGGCAAGAAGGGCGGATATTGATGGTCGTGCGCCGCGCCTGCGCCGCGCTGGCGCTGCTGGCGGCGGGCGCCGGCGCGCATGCGGCCGGCCTGCCTACCTTCACGCTCACGTTCAGGCCCGACGGCACCTTCGATCCCGTGCGGCTGGAGGTGCCGGCCGGACGCTTCAAGATCGAGCTGGTCAACGCCAGCAGCGAGCCCGTGGAGTTCGAGAGCATCCCGCTGCGCAAGGAGAAGGTGCTGGGGCCGGGCGTCAGTTCGTTCGTGGTGATCACCATATCGCGTCCCGGCGAGTATCCGTTTTTCGATGATTTCCACCAGCAGGTGCGCGGCACGCTGGTGGTGAAGCCCGCCGAATAAGGCTGCGCAACCGTCATGGAACAAGTGCTTTTCATCGTGTGGCGCGAAAGCGTCGAGGCCCTGCTGGTGGTGGGGATACTGTATTCCTGGCTGCGCGCCGCGCCCGAAGGCCGGCGCGGCCTGCCGTACCTGTGGGGCGGCGTCCTGGCCGGCCTGGGCCTGGCGGTCATGCTGGCGCTGGTGCTGCTGGGCGTGTCGTCGTGGCTGGGCGACGAAGGCCAGGAGTGGTTCCAGGCGGGCATGTCGCTGGTGGCCTGCGCCCTGGTCGTGCAGATGGTGGTATGGATGAAGCGGCACGGCCGCACCCTCAAGGGCGAGCTCGAGGGCGGGGCGCGCCGCTCGGCCGCGGGCGACAGCTGGTGGGGCCTGCTGGTGCTGGTGATGATCGCCGTCGCGCGCGAAGGCAGCGAGACGGTGGTGTTCCTCTATGGCACGGTGGCCGCCTCGCAGGGCGGCGGCGCCGGCATGCTGGGGCTGGCCGGCGCGGCGGGGTTCGCGCTGGCGCTGCTCACCTTCTGGCTGCTGCAGCTGGGCGGCAGGCTGATCACCTGGCGCCGTTTCTTTCTGCTCACCGAGGCCTTGCTGCTGCTGCTGGCCGCGGCGCTGCTGGTCGGCGGGCTGGATCGCCTGATCTCCATCGGTGCCGTGCCCGCGCTGGTCGACCCGGTCTGGGACAGCGCCTGGCTGCTCGACGACAGCACGGGCGTGGGGAAGGTGCTGGCCGACTTTGCCGGCTACCGGGCCTACCCGGCGCTTACGTCCGTGCTGTGCTGGCTGGCTTACTGGGTGCTGGTGTGGGCGCTGCTGCGCCGCGCCGCGGACGTGCCGCACGCCAGTCCGGCGGCCGGTTGAGCACCATGCCGACCCAGGCGCATCAGCCGGATCCAGCCCTGCGCAATGCGGGGGGCGGGCGTGCCCTGGCGCGCATCGCCGATTTCCTGCGCGACCACGCCGCCCTGCTGCGCAGGCTGCAATGGGGCATCGTGGGGATCTATGCCTTCCTGCTGGTGGTTCCCGCGCTGCTGCCGCTGCCGGGCCGGACGGCCTCGGTCTTCAACAACCTCACCATCGTGGCGCAGTTCGCCTTCTGGGGCATCTGGTGGCCGTTCGTGCTGGTGTCCATGCCGGTGCTGGGCCGCGCCTGGTGCGGCTGGTTCTGCCCGGAGGGCATGCTGACGGAATGGGCCAGCGAGCGCGGCCAGGGCCGTGCCATCCCGCGCTGGATGCGCTGGGGAGGCTGGCCCTTCACCGCCTTCGTGCTCACGACGGTATACGGGCAACTGGTCAGCGTCTATCAGTATCCGCTGGCGGTGCTGGCAGTGCTGGGCGGATCCACCGTGGCGGCCATGATCGTGGGCTGGCGCTATGGCCGCAGCAAGCGGGTCTGGTGCAAGTATCTGTGCCCGGTCAATGGCGTGTTCACGCTGCTGGCCAAGCTCGCGCCCTGGCATTTCAAGGTCGACGAACAGGCCTGGCGGCATCCGGTGGTGCGCCTCGAGCCCGTGAATTGCGCGCCGCTGGTGCCGCTGCGCCACATGAAGGGCGCGGGCGACTGCCATGTCTGCGGACGCTGCAGCGGTTATCGCGGCGCGATCACGCTGTCCGGCCGGTCGCCCGAGGAAGAGATCGTGCACGTGGCCGACGGCGATGCCTGGCAGACGGCGCTGCTGTGCTTCGGCATGATGGGCGTGGCCATGGGCGCTTTCCTCTGGACGGCCAGCCCGTGGTTCGTGGCCCTGAAACAGTGGGCGGCCACGTGGCTGGTCGAGCGCGACATCCTGTGGCCGCTGATGGATGATGCGCCCTGGTTCATCCTCACGCATTACCCGCAGGTCAACGACAGTTTCTCGTGGCTGGACGGCGCCGCCATCCTGGCCTTCATCCTGGCGGCGACGGCCTGCCTTGGCGGCGCAATCTACGCATCGCTGTGGCTGGCCGAAGCCGCCGCGCCGTCCGGGTCGCGCCCGCATGCGATCGGCGTGCACAAGCTGGCGCAGGCCCTGATCCCCGCGGCAGGGACAGGCGTGTTCCTGGGATTGTCGGCCACCACCGTGACGCTGCTGCAGCATGAAGGGCTCGGTACCGGCTGGGCAGGTCCGGTCCGGTTCACGCTGCTGGCCCTGGGCGTGCTGTGGACCTTGCGGCTGGCCTGGCGGATGCTGGGCCGGCGCAGCGCCGGTGCCGGCCGCCGGGCCCTGGCCTGCGTGCTGCTCGCGGCCGGGCTGGCGCCGTTCTGCGCAGCCTGGGTGCTGTTCTTCGCCGTCTGGTAGCGCGTGCCGGCAGGGGCGCTAAGATGGCGGCCCGAGGTCCTTCCAGGAGCGCCGATCATGCCGTCCTACGCTTTCCGTCTGGTCAATGTGTTTGCCGAATCCACATTCGGCGGCAATCCGCTGTGCGTGTTCGAGGACGCCCGAGGCATGAGCGAGGCGCTCATGCAGAGCCTGGCGGCGCAGTTCAATCTGTCGGAGACCACGTTCCTGCTGCCCTCCGCAACGGCGGCCGCGCGCGTGCGGATCTACACCCCCGGCTACGAGATGCGCTTCGCCGGTCATCCCACGCTGGGCACGGCGCATGTCGCGCGCGCACTGGGGCTGGGCGGGGACGCCCTCGAACTCGAGTTCCTGGCCGGCGTGGTCCCGGTGCAGGCGGAGGGCGATCGCTGGACGTTCACCGCGCCCGCACGCGGCATGCCGCGCACCGTGCCGTCCGCACTGCCGGCCGCGGAGGTGGCGGCGCTGCTCGGACTGGGACCGCAGGATCTGCAGGGCGAGCCCATGTGGGTGGACACGGGCGCCGACCAGCTCCTGGTGCCGCTGCGCACGCCGGAGGCGGTGCGCAGGGCCCGGCCCGACAGCACGCGGCTGGAGCGCTGGCAGCCCAGCAGCCTGGGCCGCAAGACCGCCTACGTATTCGCATTCGGCGGGGACGACGGAGCGGGGCGCACCAGGGTGCACGCCCGCTACTTTTTCACCAAGGACGGCGCCGGCGTGGCCGAGGACCCCGGCACCGGATCGGCCTGCGCCAACCTCGGCGGCTGGCTGCTGGCGCAGAAGGCCCAGCTGCCCGCGCGCATCGTGGTGCACCAGGGCGACCAGACCGGGCGCCCCTGCGCGCTGCATCTCGAGGTGGATGCAGCCGGGGCCATCCGCGTCGGGGGCCGGGTGGTGCAGATCGGCCAGGGCACGATCACCGTTCCCGAAGAGGGCCTGCCGGCCCCGGACGCGTAGCGCTATTTCCTGCGGAACGCGCCTCCCAGGATGGACAGCAGGGCCAGCACCAGAAACACGAAGAACAGGATCTTGGCGATGCCGGCTGCCCCGGCGGCGATGCCGCCGAAGCCCAGCACGGCCGCAATGATGGCGATGACGAAGAAAACCGCTGCGTAATAGAGCATCTTGCTTTCCTCCTAGTTTGCGCGTGGAAGTTGCAGTCCGGCCGGGCCGTCCGGCTCAGGGATTGCGGTCGAAGAAGGCGCGCACGTCCTGCTCGGCTTCTTCCCGGGTCTTGCCGTAGCGCTCCTGGATCAGGCCGGCCAGGCGTTCCGCGTTGCCTTCGGTCTGCGCCAGTTCGTCGTCGGTGAGCCGGCCCCATGCGGTCTTGGCCTTGCCGGCGAGCTGCTTCCATTTGCCGGCCACGATATCGTTGTTCATACATGCCTCCCTTCCGATAGTCGGGGCTGGCTTGCCGCAGCCCCTCAAGGATGAATGGTTCTTTTTGTTCTGCGTACTGTCACTACAGCAGGCGGGCCGCGCCCGTGTCAAACGGCGGTGTGGGCAAATGTAAGCGCCGGAGAAGCGGGCGCAACGTGCGGGTTTTGGCCGGTTCCACGCTGGCAGCAAGTCCTGGGGCGGATTTCCGGGGCGCCGCGCCCCGTGCCGGCGGCACAGCCGCAAAATCGTGCCCTCGCAGCGTTACAACCGGGCAACCAATTGACCGGCTTTGAGGCGGCTAAGTAACGGCGGCTGTCGGAACGCCTGCTCAGGCGCGCCTGAAGGGCGCATGCGCCTCCAGTTCATCGACGTAGTCGGTGATTGCCGAGCCCTCGCGTTGCAGGAAGTCCTCGATGGCTGCCTCGAACCGGGCATCGGCGATCCAGTGCGCCGACCACGTGGCCACGGGCATCAGGCCGCGCGCCATCTTGTGTTCGCCCTGCGCCCCCCCTTCGAAGCGGGCCAGGCCGTGAGCGATGCAATACGCGATGCCCTGCAGGTAGCAGGTCTCGAAGTGCAGGCCGGGCACGAACACGGTGCTGCCCCAATAGCGGCCGTACAGCGTGGTCCGGTCGCGCAGGTTGAGCGCTGCGGCCACCGGCTCGTCGCCGTGCAGCGCCAGCACCAGCACGAGGTTTTCCGGCATCGCGCTGCGCAGGCACTCGAAGAAGGCGGCATTCAGATAGGGTGGGTTGCCGTGTTCGTAATAGGTCTGGCAATAGCAGCGGAAAAAGAACGCCATGGATTCCGCGTCCAGCTCGGTACCGCTCAGCCAGCGGTACCGTATGCCTGCCTGCTCCACTTTCTTGCGGTCCTGGCGTATTTTCTTGCGCTTGTCGTGGCTCAGAGCGCCCAGGAATTGCGTCATGTCGGCATAGCCGGCATTGGTCCAGTGGAACTGCACGCTTTCGCGCAGCAGGTAGCCCGCGTCGCGCAGCGCAGCCAGGTCCGCGCGGGCGGGAAACAGCACGTGCAGCGAGGAAACGTCGAGTTCGCGCGCCACCTCCAGCAGGCCGCGGGCCAGGGCCAGCCGGTCGGCCTCGTTGGCTGCCAGCAGGCGGGCGCCCGCAACAGGCGTGAACGGGATGCTGGACAGCAGCTTGGGGTAGTAGCGCAGCCCATGCCGGGCGTAGGCGTCGGCCCAGGCGAAGTCGAACACGTATTCGCCACGCGAATGGTGCTTCAGATAAAGCGGCACCGCCCCCGCCAGGCGGCCATCGCGGCGCATGGCCAGATAGGCGGGCTGCCAGCCGGTTTCGGGGGCGGCGCAGCCAGTGTCGTGCAGCGCGGAAAGAAAGGCATGGCGCACGAACGGCTGGTCGCCCGCGAGGGCATCCCATTCAGCGGGGTCGAAGGCGCGAAGCGAGGATTCCAGGGCCAGGCTGGCGGAAGAGGACATGGCGTAATGATAAAGTCGGTGTTCCGCGCGCACCGCAACACCCGGCGCGCCCGCGCATTTCCGCAGGACCGCGATCGCAATGAACCGCAGTATACGGGCCCAGGCCCTGGCTGCCCTGGCCGTGCGCCACTGGGCCGACAAGCTGGCCGCAGTGGCCGCCATCGATTCCACCGCCGATACCGGCGCCCATCTTGCGCTCGACGAGCCGACGGATCTGCCGGGGCGGCCCGGGCGCCCAGAACTGGTGGCTCCGTCGCGCCTGAAGGCGCGTGCGGTGCATACGCCGGAAGGGCGCGCGGCGCTGCTGCATGCGCTGGCCCATATCGAGTTCAACGCCATCAATCTGGCGCTGGACGCGATCTGGCGCTATGCGGGCCAGCCCGATGCCTACTACCGCGACTGGCTGCGCGTGGCGCGCGAAGAGGCGCATCATTTCGAGCTGCTGAACCGCCACCTGGGCACGCTGGGCCATGCCTATGGCGATTTCCCCGCCCACAACGGGCTGTGGGAAATGGCCGAGAAAACGCGCGGCGACCTGCTGGCGCGGCTGGCCCTGGTGCCGCGTACGCTGGAGGCGCGCGGCCTGGATGCCTCGCCGCCGATCCGCGACAAGCTGGCCGCAGCCGGCGATCATGCCGGCGCGGCCATACTCGAGATCATTCTGCGCGACGAAATCGGCCATGTCGCCATCGGCAATCACTGGTACCGCGAGGGCTGCCGGCAGCGTGGCCTGGATCCGGTGGCCACGTATGCGCAATTGGCGCAGCGCCATGGCGCGCCGCGGCTGCGCGGGCCGTTCAACCTCGAGGCGCGCCGCGCGGCGGGTTTCGATGAGCAGGAACTGGCCGCCCTGCAGGCCGGCCCGGCCGACGCTTCCATGGGGGCGTGAACGTCGCGCGTCTCCCTTCCAGCGCCGGCAGGCCCTAGAATGAGCGCATGACACGACGCCCGATTTCCCTGCTGGCCGGCGCCGGCCTGCTTGCCGTCTCGTTCGGAGCCGCGGCCGCCGAGCCCGCACCCGCCGATCTCGCCGCCTTCCAGTCCTGCCTCGCCACATTGCGCCCGGACGCCGTACAGCGCGGCGTGCCCGCGGCCACCTTCGACACCCAGACGGCGGGGCTGGCGCCCGACCTGGACGTCGTCAAGCTGCTCGATGCCCAGCCCGAATTCAAGACCCCCATCTGGGACTACCTGGCAGGGCTCGTGGATGCCGAGCGCATCACCGACGGACGCCAGGCGCTGCAGCGCTGGCAGCCCGAACTGGCGCGCGCCCAGCGCGAATTCGGTGTCGACCCGGCGACCGTGGTAGCCGTCTGGGGCGTGGAAAGCAACTTCGGCCAGAACCTCGGCGGACGTCCGTTGCTGACCTCGCTGTCGACGCTGTCGTGCTTCGGGCGGCGCCAGTCGTATTTCCGCGGCGAGCTCTATGCCACGCTGCGCATCATGCACGAAGAACATGTGGCGCCCGAGCGCCTGCGGGGTTCATGGGCCGGCGCCTTCGGCCAGACCCAGTTCATGCCTTCCACGTATCTGCGTCTGGCCGTGGACTTCGACGGCGACGGGCGCCGCGACCTGGTCGACAGCGTGCCCGACGCACTCGCGTCGACCGCCAACTTCCTGAAGCAGGCAGGCTGGCGTCCTGGCCTGCCCTGGGGGTATGAAGTGAAGCTGCCGTCCGGCATGGATGCCAGCGTCGCCGGGCGGCGCAACAAGCGCCCCATGTCGGCATGGACGGCACAGGGCCTGGCGCGCGCCGACGGCGGCACACTGCCCGCGGGCGACACGCCGGCCGCGCTGCTGCTGCCGGCCGGTCCGCAGGGGCCGGCATTCCTGGTCACGCGCAACTTCGACGCGATCTATTCGTACAACGCGGCCGAAAGCTACGCGCTGGCCATCGCGCACCTGTCAGACCGCCTGCGCGGCGGCGGCCCGTTCGTGCAGCCCTGGCCCACCGACGATCCGGGGCTCTCGCGCGCCGAGCGGCGTGAACTGCAGCAGCGCCTCATCGACCGCGGCTACGACATCGGCAAGCCCGACGGCATCATCGGCGCGCGCACACGCCAGGCGCTGCAGGCGATCCAGCGCGAGCACGGCCTGCCGGCCGACGGCCGGGCCGGCTGGAAGACCCTGCAGGCGCTGCGCGGCTCCTGAGCCCCGCGGGCCGCCTGCACCGCTGCGGCCACGCACCCTCAGCGCAGGATGATCACCGGCAGGCGCACGCGCGAGAGTATGGCCGTGGTGGTGCTGCCCAGCACCAGGTGCCGGATCCGCGAATGCCCGTAGGCGCCCATGGCCAGGAGGTCGATGCCGTGCGTCTGGGCGTAGCCGGCCAGCGCTTCCGCGGGCTCGCCGGGCACGTGTGAGGCGCGCGTGTCGAATCCGGCCTGCGCCAGTTCGGCGCGCGCCGGCTCCAGCGCCGCCTCGGCCGTGCCGGCATCGCCGCCCGCCATCACCAGGTGGGCCGGCAGGCCCGCCAGCAGCGGGCTGCGGCTCACCATCTCGACGGTCTTGCGCGAGGTCGCGCTGCCGTCGTAGGCGACCATGAAGCTGGCGGGCTCCCGGAATGCCGCGCTGGCCACCAGAATGGGGCGGCGCAGCGCCCGCACCGCCGCTTCCAGCCTGTGGTCGGGCATGAGCCGCGATGGCTGCACCGGTTCGGCGTGCTGGCCGAGCACGAAGAGCCGGGTGTCGGGCTCGAGCTCGAGCAGCGTTTCGACGAGGTCGCCGTGGCGCTGGCGCGCATCGCAGCGTTCGGCGCCTTGCGCCCGGGCGCGCTGCAGGGCCACGTCCAGCAATTTGCGGCCCTGTTCCTGCGCCAGCGCATTGCGGCGTTCATCCAGTTCGGCCAGTTCCCGCAGCAGGGATTCCTGGGCTCCCAGCCAGATGCTGCCGCTGAGGTCCGATATGGGGGCATGCTCGGCCTGGCTCTCCAGCACGTGCAGGAACTCCAGGTCGGTGTCGAGCCGGCGCGTTGCCCAGATGGCGTAGTCGCACACGCCCTCGGCCAGGGCGGTGCCGTCGATGCAGGCGATGACTTGCTTCATGGCTGTCTCCTCTTATAGGGCCATCCGCGCTAGTGGCTGGCCGGATCCACGACCGCGTCGGGCTTGTCATGCAGGCCGTAGCGGTCGACCAGGGTGGCGCTGGCCTCGTTCAGTCCTTCCACGTCCACTATCGTTCCTTCCCGACGAAACTTCAATACGGTCTTGTCCAGGGCCTCCACGGCGGTGAGGTCCCAGAAATGCGCGCGGCGCACGTCTATCACCACCCGTGCGACGGCTTCCTTGAAATCGAAAGCCTGCACGAACTTGTCGGCCGACGCGAAGAACACCTGCCCCGATACGGTGTAGCGGCGCACTCTGCCGGGATCGGGCTCCTCCGAAACCACGTGCAGCAGCCTTCCCACCTTGGCGGCGAAGAACAGGGCGCTGAGCAGCACGCCCGCGAGCACGCCCTTGGCCAGGTCGTGGGTGGCCACCACCACGACCACGGTGGCCAGCATGACGATGCTGGAGCTGGGCGGGTTGCTGCGCAGATTGCGTATCGATCGCCAGTTGAAAGTGCCGATGGAAACCATGATCATCACCGCCACCAGCGCGGCCATGGGAATGCGGCGCACCCAGTCGTCCAGGAACACCACCAGGATCAGCAGCACCACGCCGGCGGTGAGCGTGGACAGCCGCCCGCGCCCGCCCGACTTCACGTTGATGACCGACTGGCCGATCATGGCGCAGCCCGCCATGCCGCCGAGCAGGCCCGCGCAGAGGTTGGCAAGGCCCTGTCCGGCGCATTCGCGGTTCTTGTTGCTGGGCGTGTCGGTGAGATCGTCCACGATGGTCGCGGTCATCATGGACTCCAGCAGTCCCACCACCGCCAGCGTCAGGGCATAGGGGGCGATGATGGCCAGCGTCTCCAGGTTCCACGGCACGTCGGGCAGCAGGAACACAGGCAGGCTGTCGGGCAGCTGGCCCATGTCGCCCACCGTGCGGATGTCCAGCCCCAGCGCGATGGAAACGGCGGTCAGCAGCACGATGCATACCAGCGGCGAGGGCACGGCACGCGTCAGCAAGGGCAGCAGGTAGATGATGGCCAGGCCGGCCGCGGTAATGGCGTACACCATCCATGGCGCGCCCACGAGTTCCGGCAGTTGCGCCAGGAATATGAGGATGGCCAGCGCGTTGACGAAGCCGGTAACGACCGAGCGCGACACGAAACGCATGAGGCGTCCCAGCCGCAGCAGGCCGGCGATGATCTGGAACACGCCGGTGAGCAGCGTGGCGGCGAGCAGGTACTGCAGGCCATGGTCGCGCACCAGGTCCACCATGACCAGGGCCATGGCGCCGGTGGCGGCCGAGATCATGCCCGGGCGTCCCCCCGCGAAGGCGATCACGACGGCGATGCAGAACGAGGCATACAGGCCGACCTTGGGATCGACCTGCGCAATGATGGAGAAGGCGATCGCCTCGGGGATGAGGGCAAGGGCCACGACCAGGCCGGCCAGCAGGTCGCCGCGCACGTTGCCCAGCCATTGCTGGCGGAGGGATGGCATCAACATGGGAACAAGCTCGAAAAGGGCGCGCTTCGCCACCGGGGCGGACGCGGGCGGTACGGGAACCGCGGGAATGGATGGGCGTCGGGTGCGGCGGCTGGCGCCTGCCGCGGGGGCCGGGATTGTATGCGATGGAACGGACACCAGCAGGCCGGGATGGTTGGCGCGGCCTCGCGGCGTGGCTATCATCGGGTTTGACCATGCCGCCCCCACCCTAGATGACGTCCAAGCCCGTGCGCCTGCGCAGCCTGATTCTTGCAGCCTGCCTGTTCTTCGTGGCGGTGGCCGTGGCTGGCATGTTCTACGCCAGCTATGTGGTCAAGCGGCAGGTGCTCCTGCAGGACATCCGTTCGGCCAACCAGATGTTTGCCGAACGCCTGGCCCAGGTCACCGAGAACTACGTGAGCAGCTGCCGCAGGCTGCTGGCAACCGCGGTGCAGTCCATCCAGGGCCAGCCGGATTCGTTCGCGGCGCAGCGCGTGCTGGACGGCCTGGCGACGGCCTCCGATCTCTTCAACGTGCTGGTGATGGTCGATGCCGCCGGCCAGGTGCGCGCGACTGCGCCGCGCGGCGCGCATGCGGGGCCCGCGCACGCCAGCCTTGCGGTGGCGGCAGCCGACGCCGCCGCCACGGTCGTGCCGCCGCCCACCTCCAGGGCGTTCCGCGATAGCGCGGGGCGCTGGGTCGTCGCGCTCGTGCATCCCCTGCGCGACGCCGACGGCGGGCCGGGAGGCTATGTGGCGGGCTACATCTACCTGCACGACGGCGTCATCCTGCGCGGCATCCTCGGGCCGCAGGACTTCCACGGCGGCGTCTATTCGTATGCGTTCGACCGGGAAGGCATGATCCTCTACCATCCCGATCCCAGCCTGATCGGCGTGGAAGTCAGGCAACCCATCACGGAAACCGTGCTCAAGGGCGGCTCCGGGGCCATGCGCTACGTCAACCGGCGCGGCATCGACATGGTGGCGGGATACGCCTACGTGCCGGCAGTGGAGTGGGGCGTGGTCGTGCAAAGCCCGGCCGAGGAGATCCTGGCGCGCGCCGATGCGCTGCAATGGCGGACCCTGCTGTACGCCTCTCCGGTGGGCCTGCTGCTGTTGCTAGGAAGCTGGTGGATGTCGCGGCTCATCGCGCGCCCGCTCAACCAGCTGGCGCTGGCGGCCAGCCGGCTGGAGGCGCCGGGCATGGAGGGTACGGTGCGCAGCATCAGGGGCTGGTACCTGGAGGCGGCCGAGCTGCGGCGGGCCTTGCTCAAGAGCATCGCTTCGGTCACGCAACAGATGGGCACGCTTCAGCGCGCCACCGCCACCGACCCCATGACCGGACTGCTCAATCGCCGCGGCCTGGAGGCGGGGCTGGCGCATGTATTCGGGCCGCACCGCCGTGCCGCCGTGGTCACGCTGGACATAGACCATTTCAAGAGGATCAACGATACCTACGGCCATCCGTATGGCGACCAGGTACTGCGCCAGCTGGCCATGATCCTGCAGGCCAATGCCCGTAGCGAGGATCTCGCCGCCCGGCTGGGCGGCGAAGAGTTCGTGGTCGTGCTGCCCGATGCCGACGGGGAGGCCGGCATGCGCCTGGCCGAGCGCCTGCGCCTGCTCGTGGCCGATGCCGAGATGCCGAACGGCGTGCGGCTCACCATATCGCTGGGGGTGGCATGCAGCCCCGAGCACGGCACCCGGTTCGACACGGTCTATGCCTGTGCCGACCAGGCGCTCTATCTCGCCAAGGTGCAGGGCCGCAACCGCTCGCGCCTCTATACGGGGCCGGTCGCAGGCCCTGCCGCCTGATCACAGCATCGCCCGCTCCCAGGCGCCATATTTGGCGTCGATGCGGCCGCGCGGCAGGCACAGCGCGACCAGCGCCAGCCCGACCACCACGTCGGCGCCAATCTGGACCAGGCTGTCGCCGTACAGCGGCGCAGCCAGGGCCAGCCCCACGCCCAGCGGGGCGATGAGCAGCCGCGCCAGCCGGGCCACCTCGGCGGCGGCCACCGCGATCACGGTGAGCACCAGGGCGCCCACCACGTGCTCCACGTCGGCCAGGGTGCCGCTGCTGCCCAGGGTGAGGCGGGTCGTCATCAGCCAGACCCCCAGGGCGGCCGCCGCCCACAGCGTGGGCGGCATGCCGACGCCGCCGCGCAGGCAGTCGCGCAGGATGTACTGCGGCCGCTGGCTGAACTCGTCCTTGCGCGGCGCCGGCGCGCCGTCGTCGGTATCGCCGAACAGGAACACCCGCAGCAGCGAGCGGCCGGCGCGCCGCCGGCGCTGCAGGAACTGGCAGGTGGCAAGCAGCTCGTCGAGGGAATACGGGATCTGCACCAGCATGGCTGCCGCGCCGATCAACGCCAGGGTGCTCCAGGTGCCGATCACGATGGGCTGGATGATGATGAACGTGATGGAGACGATGCCCAGCGGGGCGATCATCAGCCCGAAGATGACCACCAGCCATGGCATGGTGCGCCAGCGGGCCCGCGAGCCCACCACGCCCGTGAGGATCTCCAGCGCATAGGTATAGGCCCCGACCGCTGCGTCGGGTACCGGCCAGGCGCGCGATACGCTGGAGGTGATGATCTCCTCGGTGCCGTTGCGAGGATCATCGGGGCTGCCCGCGAAGAAGGGCTCCCAGACATGGTCGATCTGCTCCATCTGGTAGGCCGCCAGGTAGCGCGACACATACAGGCCCACCACCGCCAGCGCGATGATGGGCACGCGCTGGGTCCATTCCGAGGGGTTGTAGGTCCAGCCGGGCGGGGTGTCGGGGCCGGTCAGCCGGGCCAGGGGCGTCGGCCCCGGTTCCGGCGGCAGCGCCACCGCGAGGCCGAATACCAGCGCGCCCACCAGCGTATCCGACAGGTAGGCCGCGCCGTTGGCGGTCCAGAATACGAACGGCGCGGCCATCACCAGTGCGCCGATTCCCGCGCATGCCCAGCGGGCGAAGGCCAGCCGCCAGCTCATGGCCAGGCAGGCGAAGACCACCAGCAGCACGCCCAGCACCATCTCCGTCGCGCGCAGCAGCGGTTCTTCCACGCCCACCAGCGGCGGCTGGCAGAGCAGCCATGTGCCCAGCCCGGCGTTCACCATGTGCGGCCAGCGGTGCCTGGCATGCTGTTGCCGGTAGAGCCAGATGGCGCGTTCCTGCAGCGCGTCAGCGCCGTCCGGGTAGTCCGCCGCTTCGCGCAAGGTGGCAGGCGCCTTGATGCCCTGGGCGCAGTACCAGGCCAGCGGGTCCTGCCTGAGCCGCGCGATGATGGCCGGCAGCACGCGCTTGAGCCGGTGCCTGGGGCGCCAGCCCAGGGACTGTTCGGCCCGGTTGGTGTCCAGCGCATAGTGCGCGTCCGACATCGCGATCATATAGGGCTTGATGAAGGGCTTCTCCCCCTGGTCCAGCGCGTCCGGCACCAGCGGTTCGAGCTTCTCGCGCAGCCAGGTGCCGGCGGTGGCCACGGCCTTGGGCACGCGGATGGTAGGCCAGTCGTGGATGCCGTGCACCAGGCGGCCGATCTCGTCCTGCAGGGCGTCATAGCCCAGCGCCTCGGTTTCGCCCAGCAGCAGCTCCAGGTCGGGCGGCAGGCCACGGCGCCGGGCCAGCAGCCGGCGTATGGCTTCGTGCAGGTCGTCCCGGTGCAGCATGGCCTGGCCCACCTGGTTGGAGGCGGAGTAGAAATAGCTCTCGAAGTCGCGCTCGTAGATGCGCGCGATCTGCTGGGCCAGCGTGGGCACCAGCGTGGTTTCGTCATAGACGCCGGCCAGCCGCAGGATGACGTAGGGTATGTCGCCATGCTCTCGGCGCACCACCTCCTCGGCTTCCAGCTTGGAGCGGGGATAGACGTATTGCGGGCCGTAGGGCTGGTCCTCGTCGATCAGTTCGCCCGGCTTGCCCGGCGCATGGACCAGCATGGTGCTGGCATAGACGAAGCGCTCCACCTTGCAGGCGTCGCGCAGTGCGCGCAGCAGGTGCGCCGTGCCGTCCACGTTCACGGTGCGGTACAGCGGGCTGTCGGCGCCGGTGGCATCGAAATAGGCGATCAGGTGGATCACCGCGGCCAGCCGTCCGCCGCAGGCCTGTGCCACCTGCGCGATGGCCTGCCGTACCGAATCTTCGGAAGCCAGGTCTGCTTCGAAAACAGGGAATCCCAGGTCGTCGCGCGCCTTGCGGTCCAGGCCGATGATGCGGTACTGCTGCGAGAGATACCGGGCCAGGGGCGCACCCAGGTTGCCTGAGGCGCCGGTGATGAGCAGGGCGGGACGGTCGGGATTGGCTGACATCGTGCACTCCAGGGGCAGGCGCCCACAGATATGGGGGAGTGCGCGTACGCAAGTTGCATGCCTGGATTCAACCAGCGGGAACAAAGGCGTTTTCCCGGGTCGTTTGCATGATCGGGCAAAAATTTCGGACTATCAGGCAACCGGGTTTGGTGCCTCCTATGAATAATGTTCAGCGTAAAGTCAGAAACGATAGGGGGGCAGCCGTCCGCGGCGAGCCTGGGAAACGGCGCTCGCACGCCGTCCGGAGAAGCGCCAACCGCACCGGCAGCCGTCCGGTGCGTCGACCTCAACCTACAGGAGCTCCGCATGAGGACCTTCCGTTCCTTGCTTGCCAGTGTCGTTGCCGTTACCGCTTTCGTCGCATTTCCCGCTGCCGCCCAGACCCCCGCTCCTACCCGCACGCCCGACGTCATCTTCGTCCCCACCCCCCAGGAGGTGGTGGACGCCATGCTCGAGGTTGCCAAGGTGGGGCCCGACGACGTGCTCTACGACCTGGGCTCGGGCAACGGCATCATCCCGGTCACGGCAGCGCGCAAGTTCGGCACGCGCGGCGTGGGCGTCGACATCGACCCGCAGCGCATCCAGGAGGCCAACGCCAATGCCAAGGAGCACAACGTCACCGACAAGGTGAAGTTCATCCAGGGAGACCTGTTCGAGCAGGACCTGTCCGAAGCCACGGTCATCAGCCTGTATCTGCTGCCGTCGCTGAACCTCAAGCTGCGGCCCAAGCTGCTGGAGCTCAAGCCGGGCACCCGCATCGTGTCCCACGCGTTCGACATGGGCGACTGGCCACCCGACCAGACGCTCAATGTGAACGGCCGCACGGTCTATTTCTGGACCGTGCCCGAGAAGAAATCCTGATGGAAACCTGAGGGGTCAGTTCACCTGGTGTCTGGCGCCTCCCTCCAGCAGTGCACGCAGGTGGCGCCGCTGCGGCGTGTCCGGCGTCGGCGCGGCGCCCAGCGCCTCGCGCGCCAGGCCGGGATCGCTGCGCAGGTCCACCTGCCGCACCACCCGGCCCTGTTCAAACAGGCACGCCGCGTCGGCCAGCGCCAGCACGTCGTCGATGTCGTGCGTGATCATCACCACGGGAATGCGCCATTCGCGCTGCACGCGCGCAAGCTCCTCCCGCATGGCGACGCGCAGCATGGGATTCAGCGCGGCAAAAGGCTCGTCCAGCAACAGCAGGCGCGGCTCGCACGCCAGGGCGCGGGCCAGCGCCACGCGCTGCTGCTGGCCGCCCGACAACGTGGCGGGGCGGCTGCCGGCCAGTTCCTCCAGTCCGAAGCGGGCCAGCAGGGCGTCCACGCGTGCCGCTGTCTCGGGGGCGAGCCGCCGGCGGCGCCAGGAGGTGAGGCCGAACGCCACGTTCTCGCGCACCGACAGATGCGGGAACAGCGCATAGTGCTGGAAGAGATAACCCACGCCGCGGGCGGGGGCGGGCAGGTCGATGCCCTGGACCGCGTCGAACAGCGTACGGCCCGCCACCCGCACGTGGCCGGCAGCCGGGCGCAGCAATCCTGCCATGGCCTGCAGGGTAAGGGACTTGCCCGACCCCGAAGGCCCGTAGAGCGCCACGAACTGCGCATCGGTGGCCACGCGTGCCGCCAGGTCGAATCGCCGCGGGCCGTCGCGCAGCTGCAGGCGCACGTCCAGGTCTATCATGGCTGGCCGAAGCCGTAGCGGGCCAGCACCGGACGCGCCGCGCCGCCCTGCAGGAAGTCCACGAAGCGCCGGGCCAGTTCCGGTCGGGAGCTGCCGGCCACCGCGGCCACCGGATACGACACCGGCTCGTGTCCGCCGACCGTCAGGGCGATGCGCACCGCATCCGGCATCAGCGCCGCATCGGTGCGGTAGACGAACCCGGCATCGGTTTCGCCGCGCGCGACGTAATCCAGCACCTGGCGCACACTGGCGGCCTGCACGAACTTGGGCTGCAGCGTCGTCCAGAGCCCGGCAGATTCCAACGCCTGCTGCGTGTAGCGGCCCGCAGGCACAGTGGCCGTGCGGCCTATCGCGATGCGCCTGACCGCATCGCCGGCGAGCGCCTGCAGCGCCTCCATGGCGGCACCGCCTTGCGCGGGCACGACCAGTACCAGGTCGTTGCGGGCGAAATCGCGCCGGCTGGCCGGGTCGATGAGCTGCTCTGCGGCGGCGCGGTCCATGGTGTCCTGGTCGGCGCTGGCAAAGACGTCCACCGGCGCACCCTGGCGCAGCTGCTGGAGCAGCGTGCCGGACGCGGCGAAATTCAGCCGCACCGTGGTTCCCGGCTCCTGCATCTCGAACCGACGGGCCACCTCCGTGAAGGCCTGGGTGAGGCTGGCCGCCGCCGAGACGGTGAGCGTTTCGGCATGGACGGCCAGTGGCAGCAGTGTGGCCAGCAGCACGCAGGCGGCACGGGGGCGGGGCATGGGATTCCTCAGCGTAGCGAGAGATAGCGGTTGGACACCGTGAGGATCAGTACGGAAATGAGCGACGTCGCCGCCACCAGCAGCAGGGCCAGGTCGTCCTGGCCGGCCTGCACGGCGTCGTAGATGGCCATGGACAGCGTCTGCGTCTGGCCGGGGATCGAGCCCGCCACCATCAGCGATGCGCCGAATTCGCCCATGGCGCGGGCGTACGCCAGCAGCGTGCCGGCCAGGATGCCGGGCCAGGCCAGCGGCAGCGTCACGCGCGCGAATACCGACCAGCGGGACTGGCGCAGCGTGCTGGCCGCCGCCTCCAGCGTACGGTCTATGCCGGCGAAGGCCGCCGTGGCCGACTTCAGCACCAGCGGCAACGCCACCACGGCCGACGCCACCACGGCGCCATGCCAATTGAAAATGAGGGAGTAATCCAGGTGGGTGCGCAGCCAGTTGCCCAGCGGGCTGTGCCGGCCGGCCGCAACCAGGATGGCATAGCCGATCACCGTGGGCGGCAGCACCAGGGGCAGCATGCAAACCGACTCCAGCAGCGTGCTGCCCGGGAACGGGCGCCGCGCGAACAGCCAGCCCAGCCCCACGCCCGCCAGCAGCGCAAGCAGCGTGGCCACCGCCGCCACCTTGAGCGAAAGGACCAGCGGGAACCAGTCGAAGGCGGCAAGCAGATTCGTCATATACCGGAGAATACAACGAAATCCGTCAGGCAGCCATGGAGGGCAACCCGGGCGCCCGCGGCGGCGCAGTTAGGGTGCCAGCATCGACTGCAGTGCGGCCAGTTCCTCGGCGGCCGCGGCGCGCGCGGCCCCCTCGATGGCGCGATAGCGGCGGATGAGCTCCCGGCCCGTATCGGTGATCCGCGTGCCGCCGCCGCGCGCACCGCCCGTGGCGCTTTCGACGGCGGGCTGCCGCAACGAGCGGTTCACTTCGTCCACCAGCAGCCAGGCCCGGCGGTACGACATGCCGAGCTGCTGCGCCGCCGCCGTGATGGAGCCCGACTGTTCGATCGCTTCCAGCAGCGCCACTTTGCCCGGACCGATGGCGATCGCGCCTTCGCGGTACAGGCGCAGGCGGAACTGCGCCTGGATGCCGTGCCCCGGAGCCGGGCTGCCGTCCTGGTGGCGCGTGCTCATGCCGCCGCAGGCCCCGCGGCGGGAACCACGGCGATTTCCACAGCCACGGTCTCGGCGGTGCCTGGCGCCAGCTCGAGCACGTCGTCCATGATGCGCGCCGTTTCCACGCACAGCATGCGCTGCCAGGCGTCCGGCGCGAAGTCGCTCAGCCGGGCCGCCTTGTCCACCCAGGGGTTCCACACGACGGCTGAGCGCGAACCGCTCGCGCTCAGGCGCAGCGTGCGCTGCCACTGCGGGTCGTGGATCTCGACGGGGCGATCCACGCCGAGGTAGATGCGGTCGGTCTCGCCGTCGATCCGCACCGGCCCGTCCTGGTGTCGCGCTTGCCAGTCTTGCGTCGTATCCAGGTAGGGCAGCCCTTCCAGGCCGGTGACGGACACCTGCCGGCTGTCGGACACGGCCAGGTACGTGTGCAGGGCCAGGCTCAGCGTGAGCGGCCGTGCCCCGAGGTTTTCCGTCGTGAGCGCCAGCCGCACCGTCTGGCCGAAGCTGGCCGACAGCGTCAGCCGCACCGGGTGGCGCCACGGCCCCAGGCCCTCGGGCAGGTGGCAGTCGAACACCAGCTCGGCCATGTCGCCCCGTACCGCCTGCGACGTCAGCGTCCAGTCGCGCGCGCGTACCAGGCCGTGGGAGGGCGCATCCTCGGGCGCCTCCACGGTATCCCGCACGGCCTGGGGATTGCGGGCATAGACGCCGAACCATGGCCAGCACACCGGCACGCCGCCGCGCACCGGTGTCCCGGGCGAGAGGTCCGCGCGCTCCGAGAGCCACACCACCGGCCGGCCGTCGGCGGTGGCATAGCTCAGCAACTGTGCGCCCTGCCGGGCCATGAGCGCCGTGCCATGAGGCGTCTGCACGCGCCAGCACTCCAGCTGGCCGGCGCGTTCGGGGTCGATGCGGGGAAGGGAAGGGGTCATGGAATCGAAGCGGAATCGGAGGCCTCGCCCGGGGGCGCGAGGCGCTTATTGTGGCATTTCCGCCTCAGCCGAAGAAGCGGGGCCCGGCAAACCGGGCTCCGTTACGATTGGCCAAGCCCTGTTGCACGGCCGCGACCTACACTCCCGTCACCCAGAACAATCAGGCCTTTGAAATGACACGTTTGCTGCTCTGTACCTTCCTGCTCGTCTCCCTGGCGGGCTGTGCCGTCTATACGCCTCACGGCGCCGTGGTGGTCGATCCCGACCGGGGCGGCTATGGCGGCGGCGGGTTCTGCCCGCCGGGCCAGGCCAAGAAAGGGAACTGCTGAGGCGCCGCAGCGCCGTACCGTTGGGCTGCGGTTCAGTCCGCGGGCAGCAGCGCCGGGTTCCAGACCACTTCCCACACGTGCCCGTCGGGATCCTGGAAATAGCCGGCGTAGCCACCCCAGAACGTGTCGTGGGCGGGCTGGACGACGGTGGCGCCCGCCCTGCGGGCCTGCTCCATCACCTCGTCCACTTCCTGCCGCGACGACACGTTGTGCCCGATCGTGAAGCCGGTGGGGCAGGGCCGGGCCCTGGGCAGGCCGGTGTCGTGCGCGATATTCTCGCGCGCCCACAGCGCGAGCTTGAGCTGGCCCTGCAGGTCGAAGAACGCCACGGCGCCGTGCTCGAACTCGGTACCCACGATGCCCTGCGTAGCAAGGCCCAGCCCGTCGCGATAGAACGCCACGGCCCGTTCGAGGTCGTCGACGCCGAGGGTCAATACGGAAATGCGGGGTTTCATCGGGTCTCCTCCGGCTTGCTTTTCCGTCCATGGTAGCGCGTGGCTGCGCGCCTTTCCCGAGCACAGAAGGAAGCGGGGAGAGGTTTGACCCCTCAGCCCGCATCGGCAACGGCCGGGTGACTCCGACAAACGCATAGCCCTGCGTCGGTTTCTTGCGAAGCCGGCACGCCATGGGGCTATGTCGGCCTTATGTTTCTGTAATATTCAAAATAATTCTAATAGTTGCCGTATCCCGGGCTGCGTGTTCAAATAATGCAGAAATTGTCACGATTAGCAATATATTCCACGGGAGGTTTGAATGAGGAGGTTGATGGCTGTCGGCCTGGTTTGCGTCCTGGCCGGGTGTGCCAATCCCCAGGCGCGCAAGGATTTTTCGCGCGAGCTCGGGCTGGGGAATCTGCCCGCCGCGACGAGCGGCGCCGTAAACGCCGCGGGTCCGCAGGATGGCGAACCCACCGACCTGCTATGGGCGCTGGAAGCGGGCACGCTGCTGCGCCAGAGCGGCCTCACCGAGCGTTCCACCAAGATGTTCGACGGCGCTGAATCGCTGATGAAGGACGACGACACCCGGAATGTCGTCGCGAGCGCAGGCAGCCAGGCCCTGTCGATGCTGGCCAATGACAACGTCCTGCCGTACAGCCCGGCCGTGTACGAAACGGTCATGCTCAATACCTATAAGGCGTTGAACTTCTGGCGCGACGGCGACTTCGCCAATGCGCGCGTCGAGTGGAACCGCAGCGACGATCGCCAGCGGCGCGCCGCGGAGCACTTCGAACAGGAAATCGCCAAGCAGCGCGACGAGATCGGGAAAAGCGGGAACGTCGACCTCGTGAACCGCAGCCTGGAAGGATCTTCGGAAGCGCTGAAGAAATCGGGCGTGGACCTGTCCCAGTGGGAGCCCTATGCCGGCTATGTAAACCCCGCGGTGGTCTATCTCCATGGGCTGTACTTCCTGTTCAACGGCGAAGGCCCGGCTGACATGGAGAAGGCGGAGAGCAGCCTGGAACGCGCATACGCGCTCACGCGCAACACCCAGGTGCAGATCGACATGCAAGCCGCCCGGCGCAACAAGGGCAAGTTGAAGCCGGCAGTCTGGGTACTTTTCGAGAACGGCACGGCGGCGCGCAAGGAAGAGCTGCGCGTCGACCTTCCGCTCTTTCTCGTCAGCGGCAACGTCAAGTACACCGGCATGGCGCTGCCCATCATGAAGGAAGGCACGCCGGCCTATCCGTACCTGACCATCGGCCGCCAGCAAACCCAAATGCTGGCCGACATGGACATGATCGTGCGCGGCGAATTCAAGACCCGATTCAACGGCATCCTTATCAAGGAGATCGTGCGTGCAACCGCCAAGACGGTGATGCAAAAGCAGTTGAACGACTCGAATCCGCTGCTGGGTTCCCTGGCCGCCGTGGCCCAGGCGATATCCACGCAGGCGGACCTGCGCGGCTGGTCGACGCTGCCCAACAATTTCCAGCTGGCGTCGGTTCCGTATCCGGCGTCCAACCGGCTGACCCTGGGCGTTCCCGGCCACGAAGACATCGTGGTCGACCTGCCGAGCGAGAAGCGGCCCGTGCTGGTGTATGTCCGCGCCATCAATCCGGCAATGCCGCCCCGCGTAGACGTTCTCGCCTCCCGATAACACCCTGCAAGGTAGATCATGAATCTGAAGCTTTCCCTCTCCGCCATCGTCTTCGCCGCTACGCTGGCCGGTTGCGCCACCACCACGCATTACGTCGACACCAAGAACGACACCGTCGCCGTCATGGGTCTCGACTACAAGGATTTCGAATCCGCAGCGGGCAAGATGGTGAATGACATGCTCAACTCGCCCTTGATGGTGCATCCCAAGGCTGCGCAAGGCGGACGCTTCGTCATCGCCATGTCGAGCATCACCAACGATACGGCGCAGCGGATCGACACCGATCAACTGGTCAAGAAAATCCGCGTGAGCCTGCTGAATTCGGGCCGCTTCGTGATCACGACGGCCGTGGGCCTCGATGGCCCCGAAGACGCGATGACGGCCAAGTCGCGCGCCCTGAAGGGGTCCAAGATGATGAACCAGGCCACCGTCAAGAAAAACGGCCGCGTCGTGGCGCCCGATTTCTCGCTGTCCGGCAAGATCCTCCAGCGCAACAACCGCGTCGACAGCCGGACCCAGCAGGTCGATTACTACTTCCAGCTGACCCTCACCAACCTGGATAACGGTCTTGCCTATTGGGAAGGCGAAGAGGCCATCATCAAGCGGGGCGACAACCGCACCGTGAGCTGGTAAGACCCTGATGACGACCGACCGCCTGCCTGAGCAGGCGGTCTTTTTTCCGTGAGTGGATTGATCATGAGAGTATGGATACTGGGCGCCGCGCTTCTGTGCGCGGGGCAGGTAGCACACGCCGAGGATGTCACCGTGCCCGCCGTGGGCTATGGCGACACGTTCGAGCAGGCCGTGGAGTCGGCCCTGGGCAATGCCATCAAGCAGGTGAACGGCGCCTCGGTTGCGACGCAATCGGCCAGCCCGAAGGCCTATGTGCAGGTCAAGCGTGATGCCGAGGGGCAGGCATCGAGCAATCTCGACGCCAAACTCGCCGAACAGAACTCCGAGAGCGGCCTGATCTCCGATTCGGTCACCAAGAATGAGCAAAACCTGAATGCCGCCACATCGGCACAGGCTTCGGCGTCCAGCAAGACTACCGTCGAGGCGGGCATCGGCAGCACGAACGACGTGCGTGCCCAAGGCAAGGTCAAGGGCTATTCGGTGGTCAAGCAGGAATGCGGCGGCAGCAAAGGATGCATGGTCGAGCTGTCCGTCACGATCGAGAAGTTCGAATACAAGGCCAGGACGCCGAAGCTGGATCGCGACAGCATCGCCGTGGTCACGACCGGCAAGCTGCGCAGCAGCCGCCTGGCGGCGGATCTGCGCCAGTCGGTTACCGACCAACTGGTCAAGAGCGGCCGCTTCACGGTGCTGGACCGCAGCAATGACGCAGCCTTCGAGAAGGAGAACGATTTCCTGGCCAGCGACAACGTTTCCGACCAGGAGCGGGCCCGCCTCGGCCAGGCGGCGGGTGCCGATTTCCTGCTCATCGTCAATCTGACCCAGGCGAATGTGGCGACGCATGTGCAGGAGACCAACATAGACCTTACCGGCGAGTCCAGCCGCGAGGTCTCGCATTCCACCAAGGCGGCCGTACGCTATACGCTGGTCGAAGCAGCCACCCGGGCCGTCAAGTGGTCGGATTCCGCGTCCTTCGCGTCCGGCGGCAACCGGATCGACGCCGCGATGGAGCGATTCCAGTCAAAAATGCTGGGCGACATCGTCGAAATCGTGAATCCGGCCAAGGTGGTGGCCGTACAAAATGGGCGCGTGATCATCAATCGCGGCATGGGCAGCGTCGAGGAAGGCCAGGTTTTCGATATCTACGCCACCGGCGAAGCGCTGATCGACCCGGATACCGGCGAGAATCTCGGCGCTACGGAAGAAAAGGTCGCCTCCATCAAGATCGGCGAGATCAAGGCCAAGGTGGCGTACGGTGCCGTCGTGGCGGGCGAGCTGGGGGCGGTTGGCAAGGGGTCCATCGCGCGCCTGTCCAAGCCGGCCCCGCCGGCAACCAAGAAGGCGGCGCCCAAGCGGGCTGCGCCGCCCAAGTCGGACCAGAAGATCGACGCGGCGGGCGGCATCATTCTCTGAGGCTGCCCGTTTCGGAAACGTCCCGGAGGCCTGTACCGCCGGGGTGGGACGCCCGGGGGCATCAGAAAAACCATCCCGTCCAAACTCCGTGCGAATTCGGCGCGAAACCGCAGACAGTTGTGGACAAAAAAGACAGCCAGGCTGCCCTGGCTGTCTCGGCCTATCCCTGTACGGGACTGTCTAAATTGCCGGCGGGAATTTAACTGTTGCTGGAAAGCCGCATGGATAAAGGGTTTCAGGAAATTCCCCGAAATCCATATCCCTACGTCACTCCCCTTGCTCCGTGGATGTGGGCGGCAACGGTTGGACAGTGCGGGACAGTTGCTTTACCAGGGCATGCAGCTCAGGCAGATCGCGCTGGATCGTGAGCCATACGACCTCCAGATCGACCTTGGTATGCGTAACACCTTGCTCATACGGGCACGGTCTCGGTGAGAACCTTGGCGAGAACTTTCTCGGGCAGGGCCCTTGGGGTCAGCACATCGACCGTCACGCCCAGGAGTCGCTCAAGCTCTACCTGGATTCTGGCGACATCCATGAGTGAGGTCTCCGGGGTGGGGTCGATTAGGATGTCCAGGTCGCTGCCCTCGACATCATTCCCATGGGCGGCCGAGCCAAACACGCGGGCATTGCCAGCGCGATGCGCAGCGACGATACGGCGAATTTCACTGCGGTGCGCATCGAGTGCGATGGATGGTTTCATGCCATGTTCCTCGTGGGTAGTGGGGCAAGAGGGGGCGCTTCGGGCGATTTTACCTGCCATCCCGGACTCGAGGGGGAGGGCTACCACTTCACTTTCTTGTTGCTGCGGTCGCTTTCCTCGTGGATCAGATCGGCTACCTGCCCTTCGGGCGCGATGAAGCAAATCTGTTCTTCCAGGTGGTTGCCAAGCGCTACGAGCGAGGCAGCATCATCTTGACCTGCAACCTGTCCTTCCCTCAATGGGCCAGCGCCTTCGCCGACGACCAGACCCTCACGGCAGCCATGCTCGACCGCCTTCTGCATCACGCTCACATCGTGCGGATCAGTGGCGAAAGCTATCGGCTCAAGGACAAGCGCAAGGCCGGCAACAGCCCGTCTCGGGCTCGGACTGCTGCCCAATAACCCTTCAACCCCAGGGGGCAAATTTACTTCGGCGCGAGCGCCGACAAAGGGAGGTGCGGACGTTTCAGTCGGCGTTGACAGATCGGTCACCGATATGGACGTTCAAATTCGTATGCTTCTCTGGTCGGGTTCGATTCGGAATCGGGAATTGAACCCGCGTCCGTCCCCTCGACCAAGAGCACACCCATTCCGGGGTAAGGCAGCCCGGGGCGCGGGGAATCGCACCCTCTATCGCCGTATTATATGCGGTGAATAACTTGCGCATGCGGAGAATGGAGCCCATAATCTCCGCATGAATAGCGTCGATTACAAGTACATCTGGCAGGCCGGTGACTGGCCGGACTGGCGCTTCGACCTGGCGACGCTCGCTGGCCCCATGGCCGAAGTCAGTCGCGTCCAAGGCTTATTGCTGGGGCGCTTGGCCGACGTGGGCGTGGCCCTGCGCGATCAGGCCAGTCTGGCGGCGCTCACCGAAGACGTGGTCAAGACCAGCGAGATCGAGGGCGAGCAGCTCAACGTCGAATCCGTGCGCGCGTCCATCGCCCGCAGGCTAGGCGTGGACATCGGTGCTCTGGCCCCGGTGGATCGGCACGTCGAAGGCGTGGTGGAGATGGTGCTCGATGCCACGGCCAACTGCCAGGCACCAGTCACACGGGAACGCCTGTTCGGCTGGCATGCCGCGTTGTTCCCTACCGGCTACTCGGGCCTTTCCAAAATCAAGGTCGGCAGTTGGCGCGACGATACCAGTGGCCCCATGCAGGTGGTGTCCGGCCCCATCGGCCGCCAGCGCGTGCATTTCGAGGCACCGCCAGCCGATCGTCTGGAGACCGAGACGAGTCGTTTCCTCGCATGGGTCAATGCGGACTCGGGTGAGCCACCGCTCGTCAAGGCGGGGCTTGCCCACCTGTGGTTCGTGACCTTGCATCCCTTCGACGACGGCAACGGCCGTATCGCCCGGGCCATCGGCGACCTGTGGCTTGCGCGTGCCGACGGCAGCCCGCAGCGCTTCTACAGCCTCTCGGCTCAGATCCAGCGGGAGCGCAAGGCCTACTACGATATCCTGGAGCGCACCCAGAAGCGGTCCATGGACGTCACCGAGTGGCTGGCCTGGTTCCTCGACACCCTGCACCGCGCCGTCGATCAGGCGCAGCAGACGCTCGACGCCGTCCTGGCCAAGGCGCGGTTCTGGCAGCACTGGGCGGCCACACCTTTGAAGGAGCGACAGGTGAAATTGCTCAACCGCCTGCTCGACGGCTTCGAGGGTAAACTCACCAGCAGCAAGTGGGCGGCCATTGCCAGGTGCTCGCCGGACACGGCGCTGCGCGACATCAACGACCTGCTCGCACGCGGCGTGCTGCGGAAATCGGATGCGGGCGGGCGCAGTACCAGCTACGAGCTGAACGATCTCCCGTAGCAACCGCGCGTCTTATGAATTGACTTGGCTGGCGGACCGAACAGCGCCTTCATGGACTCCTGCCAACTCATGCGGAAGGGCTTGGCATTGCGGCATTCAACGTCGGTCAGGGGCAGGATTATTCAGGGCATGGTTGCGTAGGGGCATAGTGGCAAGAAGGGCGGTGTGTTTTTCACCATGTCCCTAAAACTACCCTGATGGCAACCGGATGAATATGGATGTCCTCGGACATTCATGGACGAAAAAAAATCCCCAAGTACCTGAAGTAATTGGGGATTTTGGATTCCAGCGGACGCCGCTGGACAGTTGATTGGTGGAGCCGGCGGGAATTGAACCCGCGTCCGCAAGCCCTCTGCAACCAGTTCTACATGCTTAGTCGACCTATTTCGATTTAACCCTGGACTTAGCCGATCGACAGGCCGGACCAGAGCGATTCACGTGATTTAAGCCGACGCCGTGTGACCCCAGCGGCGACCGATTCCTTGTAAATGACACTGCTGCGGTTCAGGACGGACTGCTTCGGGGGGTATAGGCCCTAGGCAGAGATCCTTAGGAAGGTTGCCCTTCCTCCGCCCGACCCAAGGACAGATCGGTGCAGCGGCTCACCGTTTAAGCGGCGAGAGCGAAACGCTCGTCGTTGGCGTTTATAGATTTCCAGTGGTTTTACGAGCTTACTGGTGCTCGGCATGCCCTGAGTTGTTTCGCGACCCACGTCGAATCCGGATCGGCCCCCAAGAACCTCTAATTGTACGCTTTTATGCAGGATCTTGCAGGTGTGGACGAGCTCCAGGCCGGGAGCGGCCGGCCGCCATGAGGGCCAGGGCCAGCATCATGGCCAGGCCTACGATGCCGGCTGCCGCGGGGCCGAGCGCGGCAAGGCCCTGGTGGTCGATCACGCCGCCGCCCACGGCTGCGCCCAGGCCTATGCCGGCATTGGCGCCCGAGATGTTCAGCGAGGCGGCAAACGCGGGGGCCTGCGGAGCCGCCTTCATCAGCCGGACGTGACAGACGGTGAGCAGGGCTGCCTGGGCGACGCCCCAGGCCCCGAGCGCCGCGGCCAGCAGGCCGGGCACGCGCATGGCTGGAACAGCCAGGACGAGGCCGATCGCCAGCACGCCGCAGAACAGCAGGGTGGCGCCCAGCGGGCTGCGGTCGACCAGGCGTCCGCCGACCCAGTTGCCCACGATGCCGATGCCGCCGAAAGCCATGAGGGTCCAGCCCACCACCTGGCCGTCCAGGCCGGCCAGCCGTTCCAGCATGTCGGCCAGGTAGGTATAGGCCGTGAACATGCCGGTGAACACCAGGAGCGAGAGCAGGACATGCCCCAGCAGGGTGCGGCTGCGCAGGATGCCGAGTTGCTGGCGCAGGCGCAGCGTGCCGCCGGCCGGCCGCAGCGTCGGGAACCAGCCGTACAGCAGCAGCGCCTTGGCGCCGGCCACCGCCGCCAGGATGCCGAAAGCGGCGCGCCAGCCCAGCGCGTCGGAAATCAGCACGCCCAGCGGGATGCCGAATACCGATGCGGCCACGATGCCCGTGGCCACCATGGAGATCGCGCGGCCCGCGCGCGCGGGCCCGACCAGTTCGACGGCGGTGGCGCTGGCCAGGGACCAGAACACCGGGAGGGCCAGGGCGGGCAGGAAGCGCGCGAGGGCCATCAGGCCGAAGCTGGGCGCCACGGCTGCCAGTATGTTGGAACCGCAGAAGAGCGCCAGCACGCCGGCGAACAGGCGCCGGCGCTCCACGTGGGCGAGCAGCGCGGTGGAGAGGGGGCCGGTGGCGGCGACGGTGAAGGCGAACAGCGACACCAGCAGGCCGGCCTGCGACACGCTGACCTGCAGGTCGCGTGCCATGGCGGGGAGCAGGCCGACGATAAGGAACTCGGTGGTCAGTACGGTAAAGCCGGCAGCAGAAAGCAGGATGATGGGCAACAGCATGGAATTGCGCCGCGGGTTGGCCGCTGCGCCATAGGAAGGAATCGGGGAGAGCACGGGAAAAGGGGCGCACGATGCGCCGTGCGCCAGCTTACGCGGGGGAAGGGGCCGGAATAAAGCGGCTGGTGCCAGCTTCAGTTGTCGATGCCGGCGTCCAATGGGCGAACGCGGAAAGCCATCCGGCGCAACGGCTGCGACGCCGCCCGCCGCTCAGCGCAGATCGGCCGGCAGCACCGAACGTATGGCGGGCCACAGGGCGGCCACGCTGTCGGCGCAGGCGTCTGCTTGCCAGGTGGTCACGTCGGCATCTTCGCCCACGTAGCCGTAGGCGGCAGCCACTGCCGGCATGCCCGCCGCGTGAGCCGCGAGCACGTCGCGCAGGTCGTCGCCCACGTACACGCAGCGGTCCACTTCATAGCCCGCCTGGCGCGCCGCCAGCTGCAGCGGGGCCGGGTGCGGCTTGGGATGCTCGGCCGTGTCCCCGCACACCAGGGCCGCGGTGCGCTCGGCCAGCCCCAGGAACTGCACGATGGGGACGGTGAGGTGGGTGACCTTGTTCGTGACGATGCCCCAGGCCATGCCGGCAGCCGCGATGCGGTCCAGCAGCTCGGCAATGCCGGGGAACAGCCGGCTGTGCCGGGTGGATCCGGCCGCGTAGTCTGCCAGGAACTGCTGGCGCGCCGGCTCGTAATCGGGCTGGTCGGGGGCCAGATCCAGCGCCACGCGCAACAGGCCGCGCGCGCCATGCGAGGCCACCGGCCGCAGCCGTTCGTAGGGCAGTGGCTGCAGGCCGCGCCGTTCGCGCTGGCGGTTGGCCGCGGCGGCCAGGTCGGGGGCCGTGTCGGCCAGGGTCCCGTCGAAGTCGAACAGGATCAGCGCGCTCATTTGCGGGTGGCCATCAGGTAGTTCACCGAGGTGTCGGCCGACAGGCTGTATATCTTCGTGATGGGGTTGTATTCCATGCCGCGCATCGCCACCGGCTGCAGGCCGGCCTCGCGGGCCGACGCGGCCAGCTCGCTGGGCTTGATGAAATTCTCGTAGCTGTGCGTGCCGCGCGGCAGCAGGCGTAGCAGGTACTCGGCGCCGATGATGGCGAACAGGAACGACTTGGGGTTGCGGTTCAGGGTGGAATAGAACACCCACCCGCCCGGCTTGACCAGGGCGGCGCAGGCCCGCACGACCGAGGCCGGGTCCGGCACGTGCTCGAGCATTTCCATGCAGGTGACGATGTCGTAGGTGGCGGGCTGCTCCGCGGCCAGCGTTTCCACGGGAACGGCGCGGTATTCCACCGGCACCCCGGATTCGAGGCCATGCAGGCGCGCCACCTTGAGCGACTTCTCGGCCAGATCGATGCCGGTGACGGTGGCGCCCGCCCTGGCCATGGATTCGGACAGGATGCCGCCCCCGCAGCCCACGTCCAGCACGCGCTTGCCGTCCAGCGGGCCAGCCTGTTCGCGTATCCAGTCGAGCCGCAGCGGGTTGATGGCGTGCAGCGGCTTGAATTCGCTTTCCGGATCCCACCAGCGGGCGGCCAGGGCACTGAACTTGTCGAGCTCGGCTTGGTCGACATTCACGTCGGGACGGGCAGGGGATGTGGTGGTCATGGGCGGGAATGGCCGTGGGCCAGGCAACAAAAAATGGCCGGTGTCAAGCCTTTCATGTAATTCACGCGGGGCTTGAAACCTTATACGAGGCAATAGGTTAGCTCTGTTTCGTGCCACCTGCATGGGAGGCGGCGTTGTGGGCTGGGAGCCACATAAGAGCCTTGGGAAAGCAAGCCAGGTCGCGTTGTATCGGTGACGATTAGCGAAGGATTAGCGGCTTGTTTGGTCATCATAGCCCATTCTTTCGCGCCCTATCCAGAACGAAGAACGCGCAGCGTTGGGCTGCGCGTTCGAGGGATAACCAACGTAGTGGGTGTGCATCGTCAGCCAGGTTTCGGGGGAACGGTCTTGCTTGCGCTTCCCTTCTTGAATCCCCGATCCCCGGCGATGAATGCCTCCAGCATATGCGGGACCAGCGTCACGGCATCGACCGCTTCACCATAGGTCTGCGAGTGAAGCTGCGCATAGCGGTCGAGATCGGCTTTCAGACTTGCCGGGCACGCGAAGGTCAGCTTTGTAACCTCTTGGCGGGGCAACGGGCCAAGGCGCAATTTTCTGGTCGTGCTCATCGTGAAGTTCCCCGATTGACGAACAACGGTTGGTAGGCACGCAATACCAGATCGCGCGCCACGATGATCCGCACCGGCAGGCCTGGCCGACTGGTCAGCGTGGGCTGTATGTTGAGATTGCGCCGGGTCATCTCCTGGCCAACCTGATTGATGCTGTCCTGTGCGCTGTCGCGCCCGGCGATGATGACGCGATCGCCGTCCTGACGGTTCTCAGGTGCGGCTAGCTCGGCGCCGATGCCCAGCAGTGTCGTCAGGGCCGCGCCAGCAAAGATCCGATCCCAATGCCAGTCCACATCGTCTTCCAGTCCGGCATAGCCAGCCGGATCGGTGCCGGCCAGGTTGTCGAGCGTGAGTGAAGACGTGTCGGGCAGGATGATGCGGTTCCACACCACCTGCACGCGGCTCTGCCCGTAGCTGACCTGGCTGTTGTATCTGCCCAGGATGCGCGAACCCTGCGGGATCAGCAGGAACTTGCCGGTGGCCGTGTCGTAGACCGGCTCCGTGACCGTGGCAATCACATCGCCCGGCAAATCCGACTTGATGCCCGTCACCAATGCGCCTGCGATGACTGTCCCGGCCATGACCTGATACGGCGAAGCGGGCATTTGCAGGTTGCCGGAGTTACGGGTTTCCGTAGCACCGCCTGCCAGGAACGCCTCTTTCTGATCTTGGCGGTTCTGCACGGCGGTCGGGTCGGCAGGCTGGGCCGCCGTCGAGGCCGGGCCAGCCGCCAGCGGGTCGAAGGCCGCGTTGGCAGCGAAACCCGGCGCGGCGGCAACTTGCGACTGCGCCACGGGCGCGGCCTGCGGCGAGCCGGTGCGGAAGAATACCGATGAAGCCGCCGCCGCTTCGGCTTCCTTGCGCAGCGCGTCGTTGGGGTCGTAACCCGGTGCGGCATAGGCGGCCGTTATCGGCTGCTGCGAGTTCACGATGGCCGGGCCTAGATCGCCCGGCAGCGGTGGCCCCAGCTCGGGCACGGCAGGCGGCAACGTCGGCGGCAGCTTGGAGTAGTCTGCCGGCAGCGCATCCAGCCCTTCGGACCTGGAGACGCGATCGACGTTGTATAGCTCGGTCTGTTCGCTGGCCCCGCGCCGCTGCGGTTGAAGCGACCACATCAACGCGCCGAGCACGGCGACCGACATGCCGCCAGCAAGGATGGCCAGCGTGCGCCGGTTCAGGCGCGTGACCGGGCGCGGCTGGGCGCGCAGCGCCACCACCTCGGGCGCAAGCTTGCCCGCCTGCGGCGCGGCCAGCTCTGGAGTGTCGTCCTGGCTCATGCTCAGTCCCTCCCGGCGATGCCATCCGTGCGTTCGATGCGCACCACGTCGCCCTTGTCGGCCCCCAGGCGCAGTTCCGCCGCGCCGAACAGGCGATCGACGATGTAGTACGGCGAGCGGAAGCGGTAGTTCACCAATTGCCCGTCACCCTGCGCACCGATCACGAACAGCGGCGGCAGCTCGCCCTGAGCGATGCCCGCCGGGAACTGGATATAGACCTTTTCGCCATCGTCAAACGCCCTCAATGGCTTCCACGGCGGATTGCTGCCCGACACCGAGTAACGGAAACGGATGTTCTGCAGCGACAGACCCGTATCGACCGGCGCGGCAGCGCTGGCTGCCTGCGACTGGCGCTGCAAGGCCAGCATCCGGTCCTTGGGATAGTCCCAGGACACCGACGCCATCCAGGCCTTGTCGGTCGAGGTCAGTTCCAGCAGGTACGTCCTGCGACTGGTGGTGATGACCAGATTGGTCTTCAACCCGGAACGGATGGGTTTCACCAGCACATTGACGCGCAGATCGGCCCCGCTGCCGCTGGAGGTATCGCCGACGATCCAGCGCACGGTATCGCCCGCGGCGACCGTCACCAGTTCCTCGCCGGGCTGAAGCGCAATCACGGTCACGCGCCCCACGGACGCATAGACCTGGTACAGCGCCCCATCGGTGAAGGGCCAGACCTGAATCGCATTGACGTAACCCTCGCGAGTCGGGGCGATACGTGCCTCGGCATTGGCACGAGAGACGCGCACCTTCTCGTCGGCGGGCTCCGGCGCAACTGGGGCCGCATCGACGCCCGGTAGCGGCTTCAATTGTGCAGGCAGCGCCAGCGGTTCGGGAACGGCGACGACTTCGATGGGCTTGGGTGGTTCCGGTAGTGGTTGCGCCTGCACCGGCTCATCAAGCGAAATGGACGGCGGCGGTTTGCCCTGCGTGGCGCAGCCCGACAGGGCCGCCACGGTCAGCACGGAAACGTAAAAGCGGAAAGGCAGGTTCATGGCTTGGTTCCTTCGGAAGCATCCAGTTCGCGGCTCCACGACAAGCCGTTGACGTAGATCCCCAGCGGGTTCTTGCGCAGGCGCTGTTCGGTGCGCGGGGTTTGCAGGACGGTGGAAAGCACGGCGTTCCAGCGCTCGGTGCCAGCGGGCGCGCCATTGACGAAGCGCTGTTCCGTCCAACGGACGTTGAACGAGGCGTCGCTCGCGCGCGTGACGCTGGTGATCTGCACCGTCACCGACTCGCGGCCGACGCGGGCGAACGGATCGTTCTTGTTCGCATAGTCGTTGAGCACGGCCGCACCCCGGTCGGTGGTGTAGTCGTAGGCATCGAGCCAGTTCTGCCGCACCACAATGGGATCGATGGACAGCGAACGAACCAGCGTCACGAAGCGCGCCAAGTGGTGCGCGATCTGCGCATCGGTGGGCCGGTATGGCGTAGCCGCCTCGCCCACGGTGCGCACCTGGCCGGACTGATCGACCTCGATCACATAGGGCGTGACGATGGACTGCGCCGAACGCCACACCAAACCTCCGGCCATCAGCAGCGCCAGCACCAGGCAGCCAAAGGCCATCAACCGCCAGTTCTTCGCCTGAACGCGGGCCGAGCCAATGCGCTCGTCCCAGACCTGCGCGGCAGCTTGATACGGGGTGGCAGGCTGCGGCGTGTCGGCGTAGCGCACCTGCGCGCGTTTGAATCGCATGGGGTTCTCCTTGAAGGTCAGCTATCGGAATCGCGCAGGCTCGGGCCTTGGCCCGAACCACCGCCGTCGCCACCACGCAGCGTGCGGGCGGCGGTGGTGGCGGCATGGGTGATCTGCTGGCGTCGTTGCAGGCGCTTGGCCCAGCCGGGTTGTTCCTGCTTCTGCGCGTTGGCAGTGCCGCCAGCGGCATTCCCGGTGGTGGCTTGCCCGGCAACGCCACCACCGGCTCCACCATCCGCACTGGAACCATTCCAGCCAGCCCGGAACGGCGCTGCCGCCTTGGCAGCCGCCGACTTGATGCCAGCCCCCGCACGCTGGCCCGCCGCCTGCGCGCCACGCTTGGCGACATTGCCCGCATCGGCCATCGCACCCTTGGTTCCGCCGCCCGCTGCGGCGGAACCGGCCTGGAATGCCGATTTCGCGCTACCTGCCGTTGAGGTGGCGGCCCGTGCGCCAGCCCCAGCGAGCTTGGCAGCGGCAGGCGCCATCCTGGCTCCCGCCATCACCGCACCGCCCACGCCGGTGGCAGCCGCGCCCACGGCAACCGCCGCGCCTGCCGCCCCGACGGCCGCACCGGCCATCGCCCCGGCCCCCAACTGCGGCGCACCGGACACAAGGCCGGTAGCGATGCCCGGTCCGAAGATGCCCAGCGCCAGCAAGGCGAGCGAAGCCAGCATCACGACCAGGGCGTGGTCAACGGAGGGTTCGGCCGGATGCACCTGGAATTCAGCGAACAGGCCAGTTCCGATACCGACGATGACGGCCAGCACCAAGACCTTGATGCCCGAGGACACCACATTGCCCAGCACCTTCTCGGCCAGAAAGCTGGTCTTGTTCCACAAAGCGAACGGCACCAGCACGAAGCCGGCCAGCGTGGTCAGCTTGAATTCGATCAGCGTGATGAAAAGCTGGATCGCCAGCACAAAGAAGCACAGGATCACCACCGCCCAGGCCAGGAACATGACCACGATGGGCGTGAGGTTCACGAACACTTCCGGAAAGCCCGCCATGTCGCTGATCTGCTTCAGGATGGGCGCTGCCGCGTCGATGCCGGTCTTGGCCAGGCGTCCCGGTTGCAGGAAGTCGCCCATGCTCAGGGTCGAGCCGCTGGCCGTCAGGCCCAGGCCCGCGAACGAGCGGAACACGATCCCAGCCAGCCAGTTGAAGTTGCCGATGATGTAGGCGAAGGCGCCGACGTAGAGCACCTTGCGCAGCAGCTTGGCGATCACGTCCTCGCCCTGGCCGGTGGCATGGCTCATGGCCCAGTACAGGCCGGCAATCGTCATGTCGATGACGATCAGCGTGGCGGTCAGGAACGCCACTTCGTCTTGCAGCAGCCCGAAACCGGAGTCGATATAGCGCGAGAAGGTGTTCAGGAAACGGTCGATGACCGTTACGTCGTTCATAGCGGCACTCCCGTCAGTTGCCGTAAAAATCCACGCGCTGCGGCGTGTACGGCGTGCCGTCGCCCAGGAAGCGGCGCGTCACCTCGCGCCCGCGCTCGCTAGCTGCCGCCTGCCGTGCCAGTTCCAGCGCGGCGGCGCGTTCCTGTGTGATCTGGAGTTGCTGGGCGTGGATCGACTGCTTGACCTGCAAGGCCAGAAGCTGGTTGGTCGCCTGCTGCGCCTGCAAGGCGCCGGTGGCCGACTGACTCTGACTCACGAGGTCGGCCAATGCGCTTTCATCCTGGGCCAGGTTCTGCGACACCTGCGCCTGCATCCGCATTGCGGTGTGCAGGCCATCGAGCGTGTTTTTCCAGCGATCCTGTGCATCGCGCAGCATCTGGTCGCCGCTGACGGTGGTGGCGTACTGCTCGGGATACAACCGCGCGAACTCCCGATCCATGTTCTGCACATCAAAGGCCAATCCTTGCGCCTCGGCGATCAGGCGTTCGGTGGTGGCGAGCGTGGAGCGCAGGCGATTGACGATGTTGAAATCCAGCTTCGCCAGATTGCGCGCCTGGTTCATCAGCATCTGCGCTTCGTTCTGAAGCTGATTGATCTGGTTGTTGATCTGCTCCAGCGTGCGCACGGCGGTCAGCGTGTTCTGTACGAAGTTCGACGGGTCAAATACCGTCAGCGCGGATGCAGGCTGCGAAGCCAGCAGCGATACCGACAACACGGCGACCAGCGTTATGGAAAGAACACGGGTCTTCATGGCGAAACCTCCAGTGGCTGGATGTTGGGAAACGACGCGGCGGACGATGAGGAACCGGGAAACGAAGGCAGCAGGTCGGCGGCCCAATCAAGGCCGCGATGGCGCCGCCACGCACCAGCGAAGCCGGAAGCGCCTGCATTGGCAAGCACGCCGTCTATATCGCGCTGGTCTTGCGGCGTGGATGCGCCGGCAAAGGCCAGCGTGGCTGGCCCCAGGTCGAGGTCGAACAGGCGATTGCCCAGACGCGACTGGTAGTAGTAGTCGCGCTTCGGGATCGCGGTCGCCACGATCTCGATCTGGCGGCTGTTGAGGCCGAATCCCTCGTAGATCGTGCGAATCTGCGGTTCGGTCGCCTGCGGGTTGGGCAGGAAGATGCGGCTGGCGCAGCTTTCGATCACCGCCGGGGCAATGCTCGAATCCTTGATGTCGGCCAGCGACTGCGTGGCGAAGATCACCGAAACGTTTTTCTTGCGCAGTGTCTTGAGCCACTGGCGGATGCGGGCGGCGAACACCGGGTCATCGAGAAACAGCCAGGCTTCGTCCAGAATCAACAGCGTGGGCACGCCGTCGAAGCGGTCATCGAAGCGGGCGAACAGGTAGCCCAGCACGGCCAGCACCGCCGCCTTGCTGTGCATGAGTTCTTCCATCTCGAAGCACTGCACAGAACCCGAGCCAAGACGATCCGAGTCTGCGTCCAGCAGCTTGCCGTGGGCACCGCCCAGCACATAGGGCGCGAGCGCCTGGCGCAGTGCGTTCGATTGCAGCAGCACCGACAGGCCCGTCAGCGTGCGCTGCTCTACTGGCGCACCGGCCAGGCTGCCGAGTGCAGACCAGATCGCCGCCTTCTCGTCCGGGCCGACGGTCACGCCTTCGTGCAGCAACCGGCCTTCCACCCATTCGGCGGCCCAGGTGCGGTAGCCCTCCTGGTCGATGCGGGCCAGGGGCTGGAAGGCAATCGCCCCATCGTTGCCCAGGTCGTAATGCTCACCGCCCAGCCCCAGAATGGTGGCGCGCATAGAACGTCCCATATCGAACGCGAAGATGCGCGAGCCGGGATAACGGCGGAACTGCATCGCCAGCGTGGCGAGCAACACCGACTTGCCCATGCCTGTCGGCCCGGCGACCAGCGTGTGGCCCACGTCGCCGATATGCGTCACCAGCCTGAATGGCGTCGCGCCATCGGTGCGGGTCACGATCAGCGGCGGGCCGTCGAGGTGAGCATTCTTCTCCGGCCCGGCCCACACGGCGGACACCGGCATCATGTGCGCCAGGTTCAGCGTCGAGACGATGGGCTGGCGCACGTTCGCGTAGGCGTTGCCGGGGATGGACGACAGCCAGGCATCCACGGCGTTGAGCGTTTCGGAAATAGTGACGAAGCCGCGTCCCTGGATGACACGCTCCACCATGCGCAGCTTTTCATCGGCCACAGCCGGGTCGGTATCGAGCACCGTCACCGTGGCGGTGATGTAGCCGAAGGCGACTTGATCACTGCCCAACTCCTGCAGGGCGGCATCGGCATCGGCGGCCTTGTTGCTGGCGTCGGTATCGACCAGCGGCGATTCCTGCTGGAAGATCGTCTCGCGCAGCAACGCCACCACGTTCTTGCGCTTGGCGAACCATTGGCGGCGCAGGCGGCCGAGCTCTTTTTCCGCCTCGGCCTTGTCCATGCAGACAAAGCGCGTGCTCCAGCGGTAGGCAAAGCCCAGGCGGTTTAGATCGTCCAGAATCCCCGGCCAGGTCGAGGTCGGAAAGCCTCGCACCGACACCACGCGCAGGTGCGCATCGCCCAGCGCGGGCGCCAGGCCACCGACCAGGGCGCAGTCGGCCAGCAGCGCGTCGATGTGAAAAGGCACGTCGGGCACGGCTAGCGGATAGCGCCGCGTGGACACCGTGGCGTGCAGGTAGGTCAGCGTCTGGCTGTCATCCAGCCAGGCGATTTCCGGCATCACGCCATCGAGCAAGTCGAAGACACGATCGGTTTCCGCGATAAAGGCATCGAGCCGGCCACGCCAGTCCACGCCGTCGCCCGGCGCGTTCTCGTAGAGCATCTTGGCGGCACGGGCGCGGGATTCCTCTGGCGGCAAATAGGCCAGCGTAAGATGATAGGCGCTCTCGTAGTGGTGGCTGGATTCTTCGAAGACCGCGCGGCGTTCTTCCTCCACCAGCCAGGACAAGGGTTCGGGAAATTCGGAGCGTGGATAGCCCGCTGCCGCTCGGCGGTCGGCCTCAATGAACAAGGCCCAACCCGAACCCAGGCGGCGCAGCGCGTTGTTCAGGCGCGCCGATGTGGCGATCAGCTCGCCCTGCGTGGCGCTATCCAGATCCGGCCCACGAAAGCGTGCCGTACGCTGGAAACTGCCGTCCTTGTTCAAGACGACGCCCGGCGCGATCAGCCCGGCCCAGGGAAGCCAGTCGGCAAGCAAAGCCGGGCGCTGGCGGTATTCGGCAAGGTTCAGCATGGCGGCGTCCCCTATACGTCCAGCAGCGGCTTGTGCTTGATGTGCCGGGCGAAGACCTGCATGAACTGCGCATCGACGCGCGCCCCCCAGACTGCCAGCGAATGGCCGGCGATCCAGAGCACGACACCGGGAATCCACAGTTGCAGGCCCAGCCCGACGGCGGCGGCCAGCGTGCCGTTGGCGATCGCCACGGTGCGCGGCGCACCGCCCAGCAGGATCGGCTCGGTGAGCGACCGATGCAGCGGCACCTCGAAGCCCGGAAGAACGTTGGCCGCACTCATACGACGGCCCCGCCGGAGAAGCTGAAGAAGCTCAGGAAGAACGAAGACGCGGCGAAGGCGATGGACAGACCAAAGACGATCTGGATGAGCTTGCGAAAGCCCCCGCTGGTATCGCCGAAGGCCAGCGCCAGGCCCGTGGCGATGATGATGATGACCGCGACGATGCGCGCCACCGGCCCCTGGATGGATTCAAGGATGGATTGCAGCGGGCCTTCCCAGGGCATCGAGGAGCCGGCGGCCTGCGCCGTGCCCGCCAGCAACAGCATCAACACCGCGAGCAGCAGCCCTTGTCCAGTCGGACGGGCCAGCCTGCGCAGCCGCGCAAGGCTGGACAGGCGCGGAAGCGGATTTACGGAAAAGCGGAAAGCATCAAGGTGCGTCATGGCAGTTCTCCAGGTTGGTCAGGGGACGAGGAAGGCGCCGCGACAGCGGCTGCAAGAGAAACAGGTGGCGGCTCGGCGAACGGCGTTTCCAGCGCATTCGCCAGGCGGTAGCCCGTACCGTCGAAGCCATTGAGGCTGGCGATGGCTTCGACGCGGCGCTTGCGGCCACGGCCGGCGATGTGGATCACAACATTGACTGCCTCGGCGATCAGGGCGCGGGGCGGGTTCACCGCCACTTCGAGAATCAGTTGCTCCAGTCGCAGCAGTGCGCCAAGCGCGGAACCCGCGTGGATGGTGGCAATACCGCCGGGGTGGCCGGTGCCCCACACCTTGATGAGATCCAGGGCTTCGCCGCCGCGCACTTCGCCCACGATCACGCGGTCAGGACGCAGGCGCATGGTGACGCGCACCAGCTCGGTCATGGACACGACACCGGCGCGCGTGCGCAGCGGCACATGGTCGCGTGCGGCGCATTGCAGTTCGATGGTGTCTTCGAGCACCAGCACGCGGTCGCCGGTGGCGGCGATCTCGGCCAGCAAGGCATTGGCCAGCGTGGTCTTGCCGCTGCTCGTGGCTCCGGCGATCAGGATGTTCTGGCGCTCGCGCACGGCACGGCGCAGGAAGTCCGCCTGTTCGGCGCTCAGGATGCCGTCGCCCACGTACTGCTCAAGGCCGATGATGTTGACGGCTCGCTTGCGCAGTGCGAAGGCTGGCCCCGACGCGGCGGGCGGCAAGATGCCCTCGAACCGTTCGCCCGTCTCGGGCAGTTCGGCGGTCAAGAGCGGCTGGCCGCGATGCACTTCCGCGCCGACGTGCGCGGCGACCAGGCGGATGATGCGTTCGCCATCGGCCTCGGGTAGTTCGACGCCGACCGGCATCCGACCAGATGACAGGCGGTCCACCCACAATGTCCGGTCAGGGTTGAGCATCACTTCCACCACGTCCGGGTCTTCCAGCGCGGCGGCGATCACCGGCCCCATAGCGGTGCGCAGCATCTGGATACGGCGATCCTGGGATGCCGCCGCAGATGAGCGCGGCTCAGGTGCAGTCTGTGGCACGGCACTCATGACGCACGCTCCGCAGTGCGCGCATGGGCGGACGCCATCGCCGCTGCGTCATCCATCCGCATGGGATCGGGGTGCAGTTCCTCCACCACATCGCGCACCAGGCTGCGGCCGCGCAGCAGGTGCCTGCCGAGCTGTTCGACGAACTGCTCAAAGCGCGCCTTGCCCTGGGCGCGGGCCGCGTCCTGATGGGCCTCAGGCACCGGCGTGCTGACGGTCAGGTAGTAGCGGACGAACAGCGCCAGCGTTTCGATCTGGATGTTCTGGTCACGCTCCAGGCGTTCGGCCTGGCGCGAGAGACGATCCAGCCGCTTGGCAAACGCCGCCTCGCGCTGGTCGCCAGCGTCCGGTGATAGCCAGGACGCCAGGGCAGCAGCAACGATGCTGGACTTCGAGACGCCTTTCTTGGCGGCCAGTTCGTCCAGGCGCTTGGCGTGCTCGTGCTGGATAAACAGGTTCAGGCGGTAGCTGGAACGGTTCAGGCTCATAGTTCGATTCCGTCGTTGGGGTTAAGCGATGCCAGCCGCGCCGTGCGCTGCATGGCGGGATCGAGCTGGCGGGGAAGCGGCAACGGGTCGTCGTCATCCAGCAGCGAAAGGTCGCTGGCCGGGTGCTGAGGCTCGGGGTCGTAGGCGACGGCCTCGGACAGTTCGGGCTGGCGGCGCGGGCCGCCGTCATCGGTCGAACCCAAGTTCTCCAGGTCGTCGGCAGAAGCCGTGGCTGGTGCCACAGGCATCGCCGGTATCGCCAACCCGCTCCAGTCGTCTGGCCGTGCCGACGGCGCATCGGCATAGCGGCCCGCCGTCACCAAAGGCGGAGGCAATACCCGCTGCTTGAAATTGGCGTCGGCGTAATAGCGCAGCTTCTTCGCCTTGATCGGTGCGACGCTGGACACCATCACCACGGCCTCGTCGGGCGGAAGCTGCATCACTTCGCCCGGCGTCAGCAGCGGACGTGCGGTTTCCTGGCGCGACACCATCAGGTGCCCCAGCCACGGCGCAAGCCGGTGGCCGGCGTAGTTGCGCTGGGCGCGCAGTTCGGTGGCGGTGCCCAGTGTCTCGGAAATGCGCTTGGCCGTGCGTTCGTCGTTGGTAGCGAACGTCACCCGGACATGGCAGTTGTCGAGGATGGAATGGTTCTGGCCGTAGGCTTTGTCGATCTGGTTGAGCGACTGCGCGATGAGGAAACTGCGGATGCCGTAGCCCGCCATGAAGGCCAGCGCTGTCTCGAAGAAGTCCAGGCGGCCGAGCGCCGGGAATTCGTCGAGCATCAGCAGCAGCTTGTGGCGTCGCTCGATGCCATCGCTGCCATCGAGCGATTCCGTGAGCCGCCGCCCGATCTGGTTGAGGATCAGCCGGATCAGCGGCTTGGTACGGCTGATGTCAGACGGCGGCACCACCAGGTACAGCGACACCGGATGTTTAGAAGCAATCAGGTCGGCGATGCGCCAGTCGCAGCGCGAGGTGACTTCCGCCACTGTCGGGTCGCGGTACAGGCCCAGGAACGACATGGCGGTGGAGAGCACGCCCGAGCGTTCGTTGTCCGACTTGTTGAGCACTTCACGCGCAGCGGATGCGACGACCGGATGCGGAGCATCGCCCAGGTGCTTGGTCGTCATCATCCGGTGCAAGGTCAGCTCGAACGGACTGGTTGGGTCGGAAAGGAAATTGGCGACGCCGCGCAGCGTCTTGTCTTCGCCCGCGTAGAGCACATGCAGGATGGCACCAACCAGCAGCACGTGACTGGTCTTCTCCCAGTGATTGCGCTTCTCCAGCGCGCCTTCGGGATCGACCAGAATGTCGGCGATGTTCTGCACGTCGCGCACTTCATGCGCGCCGCGCCGCACTTCCAGCAGCGGGTTGTACGCGGCCGAACTAGCATCGGTTGGGTTGAACAGCAGGCAGTGCGAAAAGCGCGAGCGCCAGCCTGCCGTGATCTGCCAGTTCTCGCCCTTGATGTCGTGGATGACGGCAGATGCGGGCCAGGACAGCAGTGTCGGCACCACCAGGCCCACACCCTTGCCCGAGCGCGTGGGCGCAAAGGTCAGAACGTGTTCCGGGCCTTCGTGCCGCAGGTACTGGTCATCATGCCGACCAAGGAATACGCCTGCGGGCTGGGTGAGCCCTGCTTCGCGAATATCTCCCGCATCAGCCCAGCGTGCCGAACCATAGGTGGTGACAAGTTTCGACTGCCGCGAACGCCACACCGACATGGCAATGGCGACCACCACGGCGGCCAGGCCGCTGCCGCCTGCGATCAGCCCTCCGGTGTCGAAGATGTGCGGCGCATAGGCGTCGAAGAAAAACCACCACTCGAACAACCGCCAGGGGTGATAGACCGGCGTGCCGAAGATATCGAACCAGGGCGAGCCAAGACGTAGTTGGTAGCCCAGGGCAGCGGCTGTCCATTGTGTGGCACTCCACACGCCGACAATCACGATGCCGAAAACGACACCGATTTGCCCGAACAGTACCCCTTGACCTTGCATGGCGACCGCTCCCTTCTCCCGCAAAATGAAGCCCACGAAAAGCAGCACGGAGACGTGCCGCAGCCGTCAGGTTCGGTGCGGGATCAAGGCCGGTCAAAGGCCGTTGTGGCGGGAACTAAGGCGGAAAAAGCCAGACTTCTTGCGGTGGCGAAGCCCAAAAAAATGCCGCAGGCACGAGCGTGCGGCGGCGTGATAAGAAAATTGGCAAGGAATCCGTCGCGGCTGGGCGGCAGGGGCCGTTCGAAAAACTATTTAGCGCGCTGTTCGGGCCGGTCGCCGAAGAAACGTCGTTTGGCAGCCTCGGCCGCGCGCACGCATAGCTCGTCCGTGACCTTCGTGCGCTCTTCACGGCACAGTCGCTGAATTTCTTTGATGCGCTCGGGATGGGCGGTCAGGAACTCCACCGTGTCATTGGCCGGCGACGGTCCGCAGGCCGACAGTAAACAAGCCAGGGCGAGTGCATGAGCAGTGCGGGAAGCGGCGTTCATCAGGAGTCCTTCAATTCATCCAGTTCATCCGATGCAGCGATGCGAGAAGGGTCGTGTTCCTTGCCGGTATCAACCTCCAGTCGGCCGACGCGAGCAACGAACCTACTCAGTGCCTCCGACGGATTTCCAGCCCGCCTTAGCAGGTAGGTGGTAAGCATCGGCGAGCCACCGGCCAATGGCCGCGCGACGATGTTGGGCTCACGACTGGCGGCGATCTGCGACGCTCCCACCAACGCAAGGGCGAATCCGGCCGCCACCAGCGCCATCATCAAGTCGAAGGACATCACCCGTTCGGCCACCAAAGGCTCCTTGTCCAACGCACGCAGCACCCGTTCGATCTGGTGGTTGTAGCCCTCGCAGACCTGTGGATCACCTATCACTAGCGGATAACGTAATACTTCATCCAGCGGAATGCGCGCATGCGCTAGCAAGGGATGGCGCGCGGGGATGACGACCCGCAGCGGATCGCGCCTGGCCGGTTCGGCGAGGATGCCGTCGCCGACATCGGTAGACTGCGAAAATCCCACGTCATACAGATCATCGTGAAGCCCCTTGATCTGCTGGGTGAGCGGGACTTCATCGAAGTGGATTGAGATTTCCGGATCGTCCTGGCGGCACAGCGCCATAAGGGAGGAAAACCGAGCCGGTGCAACACCGTCGGACAGCGCGATACGCAACTGACCGTCATAGCCTGCGGCGGCGGCGCACACGCTGGCGCGTGCTTGATCGAGTGCAGCGAACACGCGTGGCACGTGTTCGAGTAACAGCCTGCCGGCCCGCGTCAATCGGGTGCTGCGCGTGGTGCGTGCAAATAACGGTGCACCCAGATGTTCTTCCAGTTCCTTGATCGTGCGCGACAGGGGCGACTGGTCGATGTGCAGCCGTTCGGCTGCACGTGCGAAGTGGAGTTCTTCGGCAACGGCCAAGAAACAACGCAGGTGCCGCAGTTCCATAGCCGTCTCCTTTGTTCAAACGACTTCACCAGATTGCACAGCGTTCGCCGCCTTACGCAGCAACGTAAGTGTTATCAGCAACCATCCCTGCCGCCGCCAGATAGAACGCCTGCTGCCCCCCCTGCGACAGACCGCTGCGCACCGGCGCGTCGGTCAATCGGGACAGCCCGGCATTTGCCAGCGCGACCAGCACCGCCAGGCCAATGGCATTGCCCACATTGAGCGTCGTCGAGGCCATCCGTTCGGCCTAAACATAGGCAATCGCCCGCCCAAGCACCAGGATGCCGCTCCATAGGACAAGCGACGATCCGATCGACACCTTCCTCAGAACGCTGCCAGCACCAGTTTTCTGCTTCTCAGCCAGATAGCTCTGGAACAGCAGCGCGTTGAGAATCGCGATCGCGATCGCAATGATCTTCAAGCGGAAGGCTGGATTGTTCCATAGCTCCAGGGGGTCGGAGATGAAAAGCAGCGCGCCGGAGATCGCGACCAGCACGGCGCCTGTTTTGGTGACGGTGAGAAGCGAGGGAATCGCCTCTTTCAGGGACGGCGCACGCAGCACGCCGAGCAGCGCGAGATCGACGACGATGATCGTGCCGAACAGCAGCGCGATCCCCACTAGGTGCACGACCTCGATGGCGGGGAATGCCCAGGTCGAGCGGCGGATGAGATCGGCCAGCGGAAGGGCCTGCAGAAACTCCAGCATCGACCGAAGCTCAAGAACAAGCCGTCGGCGGGACGGGCACGGAACGTTGGCGAACAGCGCGGTTGTCGTCGAGGATCACGACCTCGGGCCTGAACTCGTGCTTGTCGTCGCACGCCAGGTACCCGATCATCCGGAATCGGCTACCGGGCACGGCATCCTTCTCGCCCATACCCCAATCCATTAAGCGCGATGGCGGCGCGAGGACCACCGTGTATTCGGGCGTGTCGGTCTCCAGCAGTCGAAGGCCAGCCGGCACGGGCAAGGCCGGCATATTCCTGAACATGCCACTTTCTTCTGCTGGCATGCGCACAGCCGACAGATCTGGAACTGCACGCATCGGCGTCACGCGAAGAACGACGATCGGATGGGGATTGCCCCAGCGCACCGACACGACTTGTCCTTCGAGAAAACGCACCTGACTCGTATCGAAGTAAGTCCAGCCATGGTGTGCGAGTGCAGGAATGGCAGCAAGCCCCAGAAGCGCCAAAGCTGCACGAGACGCGAACTTGGTTTTCATGATTGTCAGTTTCCTTTCCGTGTGGCGGAAGATGGGTCGAGGAACTGGGTCACCGCGTTGAGAAACGCGCCCCGCCCTGCCTTGTCACGGTCAAGGTGCACGAAATGCGTGGCATCGGGGATGGTCACCAGTTTTGCTTGCGGGGCTTCGGCGACGATCGCTTGCGCGTCCTCGGGCCGGCTCCAGAAGTCTCGTTCCGAGCGAACGACGAGCACCGGCATGGCAAGTGCCGCAGCGGACCATTGCCGCCGGCCGAGCGCCAGTTCGAAGCTGTCGGCCATGGCGCCGCTCGGAGAACGAAAACTCGGCGGTTGCCGCATGCCGGAGGAGGTATCCGAGGCGAGTGCCGCATCCGCGTAAGCGTTCGCCACACGCTCATCTCGCCACGCGGTCTTGTCCGGACCCGGAATGCTGTTGTCCCATGCGGTGAACAGACTGGCGCGCGTGTTCAGTCGGTATCCGCCAAAAGCCGCTGCATTGAACGTCCCCGGACGACCGGGATCGTCCAGCGGTGAGCCGCGGCCGAGCGTCTTGTGCTCGCCCGAGCCGCCATAGAGGGTGTTGTACAAGACCAACCGATCTACGACCTCTGGATGCTTGGCCGCATAGGCGCCAGCCCAGTGACCACCCGTCGCCCAGCCGAGGATGCTGACCTGCTGATCACCGCTCCATTCTGTGATGGCATCGACTGTCGCGGCGATATCGGCGACCGCATCGGCGGTTCGCATGAGAGGGTCAGAAGCGGTGGGCGCTCGGTCCATGGCCGCCGGCCGGCTGGAGGCACCGTATCCGCGCAGGTCGAGGATGTAGACGAGGTGTCCTGCTTCCGCCAGGTCAGCCGCCAGCGAACCGCCTGCGACGGGCAGATCGAAGGACGCGATGCCCGGCACACGCGCGCCATGAATCAGAAGGACGGCGGAATTGACCTCAGCCGGAGCGCCCGGCCGCCGGACTTCTCGGACGAACAGACGTTCGCCCGAGATCAAGTCGACGAAATGATCCCTTCTGGACATCGACTGCTCGCCCGCGAGGACGGGGCTGATCGCAATGGCCGCGGCTAACGTGAAAGCGGCGATATGTGGGTGCATGAACTCTCCAATTGAAGCTGTCGACTCGGAGTAAGCGTACGTGGCCTTTGATCACAAATCGATAATCCATCTGCAAAATTTTGATATCATGACGATATGGAACTTCGACATCTTCGTCATTTCTTGGCCATCGCCGATGAGCTGCACATGGGCCGCGCGGCCGAGCGCCTCGGCATGGCGCAGCCGCCGCTCAGCCAGTCGATCAGGCGTCTCGAGAAAGAACTTGGCGTGCAGCTGTTCGGCCGCGCCAACCGCCGCCTGACACTCACGCGAGCCGGTGCGGCGTTCATCGAGGAGGCACGTGCTTCGGTCGCACATGCTGATTCGGCACTCGCCGTCGCACGGGCAGCCGGTGACGGCGAGGCTGGCGTCGTCAGGATCGGCTTCGTCTCGGCTGCGCTCTATGAACGGCTGCCTCGGCTGCTGTCCCAGTTGAGGGAGGTCTATCCGAACATCCACCCGACGCTTGTTGAACTCTCCACCAACGAGCAGCTCGACGCCTTGACGCGAGGGACGATCGACATCGGTTTCGCGCACCCTCCACTGGGAACCAGCGAGCCTCTCACCGTCTTGGAGTTTCCAGCGGAGCACAGCGTTGCCGTGCTTCCTGACGATGGTCAGACAGGAGGCGTCACCCTGGCGCAGGTCGCGGCGCTCGGGTTGATCCTGTTTCCGGTTGCCCAAGGGCCGGTACTTCATGCGCAGATATTGGACAGCTTTACCAAAGCCGGGCTCGATGTCAGGATCCTTCAAGAGGCGACACGGGCGCTGACCATGTTGTCGCTGGTGTCCGCCGGGTTGGGGGCCGCGCTGCTTCCCAGTTCGATTCGACGCCTCGCCTTCGAGGGGGTTCGCTATGCCGAAATCACCGACGCCGTGCTGCCGACCTTGTCAGTGGCACTGATTGCAAGGCGTAGGCCCCAGGCTCCGGTGGTGCGCAGCGTGTTGCGGCAGTTTGCCGCAGATATGGAGCAGCCATCGGTCGACTGATGGTCGTCCACCCTGGCCTTGCAGTTACCCAACGGTGGGGCCTCGGTTCCGACCGAACTCCCATGACACGCCGCTCCCGCGGACCGTCGCGCTCATGGCCTGCCCCAGCCGCTGTTCAATCACCGGCCGCCAAGGCACCAGACTGAATCCCATGCCGTCATCGAGCATCGCGTAGCGCCCGCTGGCGAGCATGACCGAGCGCCGGTAGATGCCCGCCACGCGCTGCCCGTCCGCCACGGGCCGATGCTCCAGGCCGGTGTCGGCGGCAATGTCCGTGGCAGCCCGCGCCAGTTCCCGGTTGCGCAGCGTGCTCAGCAGGTTGCGGGCGAGGATCACGCGCTGCCCACGCCGTTGGGCCAGCTCCTGTTCTTCAAGGAAGTCGGCACGCTGCTGCATGGCCTGCTTGGCCTCGCCGCCAAAGCCCAGGTCGCCCAGCCCCTTGCTGCCACCGATCAATTGCTGATCCAGCCAGGTCGCGCCGATGACGCGCACCTGCCGCTCGATGGGCAGGTGCGATTTCAGTTCCACAGCAACACCGCCCAGTCGCTGCGCGTCGTACTGGCGGCCACGCTCGGCCAGGTCGTCCGGCACCTTCCATAGCCCGTCGGCCACGCGCTCAACGATGCCGGCCCGGCGCAGGGCTTCCAGTCGGCGGACATGGGCCGCGACGACTTCCTGCGGGTCGCGGCCGGGCTTGGCCCGGCCCTGCTCGATCGCCAGGTGATGACCGGTGCGGTACAGGCCATCGCTCGCCAGCGCGGCAATGTTCTTGTCGGCGGCACGCACCTCGGCGGAACCGCGCACCTCCACCACCGACCCAGTGGGATAGTTCGCCAGCTCGTCGCGGGCGTTCAGCGCGACGTAGTGAGCCTTGCCGTCCACCCCATCAATGACCAGATAGCCCCGGTCGTGCAGTTCGTCGGCCAGTCCCTTCGCGGCCACGCGGCCGACAATGGTGCGGCCATTCTCGCCCGGCTCGAACACCGACAGCTCTCGCGGCTGGCCGCGCATGGCCCGCTGCATGGTGCGGATGATGTCGCCACGCTCGCCCAGGGCGCGCAAGGTCTTCTCCGCGTCCGCATGGACGTCCCAGGTGCCGGGTTGCATCTCGTCGGCCAGGCCCAGGCGCTGCAAGCGTTGCAATCGGCCAATCAGCAACAGACGCTGGCGTTGCAGCCGGGGATCGTTGAAGCGTTCGATCTGCACCCGGCCATCGTCGCCAGCCTCGCGTTGCAGCGTGCGGTCGAGGCTCGTCCACCGCTCTTGCTCCACCTCGCGCTGCAAGGTCTGCTGGATCTCCAGTTCGGTGCGCGGCCCCAGCCATTCCGTCGCCAGCTCGGCGGCGCGATGCCGGAAGCCGTGGGCGATGTAGTCGCCTGCGATGATGAGGTCTTTGCCCGTGTCGTCGCGTCCGCGCACGATGAGGTGCGTATGCGGGTTGTCGGTGTTCCAGTGATCGACCGCCACCCAATCCAGCCGTGTCCCCAGGTCGGCTTCCAGGCGGTTCATCAGGTGGCGTGTGTAAGTGCGCAGGTCGTCCAGTTCGGCCCCGTCCTCCGGGGAGACGATGAAGCGGAAATGGTGCCGGTCGTCGGCGCAGCGTTCCTTGAATGCGTCGAGGTCGGCTTCGTCGGTCTGCGGCCCGTAGGCCCGGCCCGGTTCGCCATCTCGGCCCACGCCGTCGCGCTCGATATAGCGCAGGTGCCTGGCGAGCGACTGCGGGCTAGCGTTGCGCTGATTGACCAGCAGGGTCTTGATACTCACTCGCCGGGACGTGGGCGTCAGCTTCGCGCCAGCGAAACGAGCCGCCGTATGGCCGCGTCCCAGGCGCGAGCCGGGCCGCTGGCCAGTGTCGGCCGCCCTAGGACGGCGCACCGCCGACTTGCCACTGCTGGCCTTGCCGGCCTGCTTGAGCACCTTGGAAACGAAGCTCTGCCCCTGGCCCTTGCCCCGGTTCTTCGGGGCGCTGGGACGCACCCGGAAATCGTCATCGCGGCGGTCGGTCATGGTTGCGCTCCCCGCAAGCTCGGGCGTGTCCTGTCGTGCGAAGCACGCGGACATGCCTGCATTGGCGCGGGCCTCGCGCCCCACGCGGCACGGTGGCGAAGCCGCTCCGTGCCGCGCCCCCCCCATGTGCAGACAGGCTTTCGACGCGGCCCGGTGCCGCGTCCTTTTGTCTTGCCTTCCGCCTTTGCCCCTCGCTGTCGCTCCGGGCGTCGGCGGCCCGGCGGCACTACTGCACTCGCAGCTAGCCCGCCGGCGAACGCGCAGATCGACACGCCAATGACCGCAGGTCGGGCGCGTTCAAGGCAAGACGCCTGCACACTGGATGGCAGCGCGAAGTGCGGTGCGAATGCACACGCACTACACGCGCGACGACATGGCGACGGACAGCAAAACGACACGCCCGATGGCACGATGGGATGCACGACGACGTGCAGCGAATCGGCGGCCATCATGGGCGTGTCTCCAGCCAGACCGGATTCGCGACGCCGATCACGGCGGATGCACTGACGGGGCCGAAATACCGGCTGTCGAACGACGCCGGATTGGTGGCGCTCAACAGGAACAGTTCGCCATCAGCCAGTAGCCGGCAATGCGGCCAGGATGGCAGCGGCCGGCCCAGCCGATCGGCAGACAGCACGGCAGCCATCGGCACACCGTCGATGCGTACCTGACCGGCGACGATGCACACGTGTTGCGGCGCGACCGCGCCCACACGTTTGAGCAGCGGAATGTGAGCAGGCAGGTAGCCGCGCTGCGCAGCGAGCGCGGCAGCGTCGGCGGGCAATCGGGTCAGGACGATGCTGTCCACAGGCAACGGATTTGGCAGCAAGCCATGCCGATGATCGAGCAGTTCGACGCGATACCAACCAGCCGGAACGCTGTCGGACGGGTTGTAGATCAGGCGCGGCAGCGGCTGCACGAACGCCGCCCAGGCCAGCGCAGCAAGGCCGACGGCGGCGAAGCCCGCCAGCATGATGCGAGCGCGCAAGCGCGAGCGAGGATGCAGTGCAACTTCGGGGGTGCGTGCGGTGGTGAAATCAGCGGTCACGGCAGCACCCTCCCGGCCAGCCAGGCGGCGTGCCGCTCGGCGGTGTATTCGGGCAGCGGCAGACGGGCCGCCAGACGGTTGCCCAGCGTGCGCCAGTACGCGGGCGACACGTCGATGGCGGCGATGCCCAGCGCCTCGATGCCGTCGATACATTTCAGCACGGTACGCACATTGGCATCACCCTCGGCGTGCAGCAGCAGACGTGCGCCCGGCTGCACGCCGGGGATGCGCTGCACGCCATCAAGTGACGTAGTGGTCTGCATCACCATGAGCTGCCAGTGGGTGGTGCCATAGTCGTTGGCCTGCCAGCGGATGCGGCAGAGAACAGTGTTCGGCAGGAACACGGCGCAGCGCCGCCAGCGGTCGAGCTGGAGCGTGCGCGCCGGTTCGCCGAAGCGCAGGTAGAGCTTGAAGCGCGGTTCGATGTAGGCCAGCGATACGCGGGTCAGCGGCACGTTGCCGGCCTGGCCGGCGAGTACCGCGAGCGACGGCGCAGCTGGGGGCGATGCGGCGGCCTTGGCCGTGTTCGTGGCTGGTGCAGCGGATGCGTTCATGGCGCGTTCTCCGTGTGGTGCTCGGGAAACTCGCGCTCCAGCAGGCCGCGCAGCAGATCGGCCACGGTCACGCCTTGCGTGAAGGCCGACACCTTGATGCGCGCCCGCATGGCGGGCGTCACGTCAAGCGTCAGGCGTGCGGTGTAGAGGTCGCCCTTGTTGAGTGCATCTGCGTCGCCCTGTCGAATCCACGCCTCCGCGTGCGGATTCGCGGGCGGGCGCGCACCGATGCCGACACGCTTTGCCGTGCGCTTGCTGTTCGGTGGCGGCTTCGCGGTCATGCCGACCACCGCAGCAGTTCGTCCACCAGGGCGGTGATTTCACGAGCAGCGGCGCTGTCGGGCGCCGTCTCACATGCAAGCCGGCCAGCAGCCACGCTGTCGGCGAAGACAATGCGCTGGCGCACTTCGGCACGCAGCGCCGGCAGCGGCTGTTCGGCCAGCGACTGCCGCGCCTCCCGACCGATCACCGTGGTGCTGACGCGCCGGTTGATGACGAAGGCCGCGCGCAGCGCAGGCCGAAACACCTGGGCCTCGCGGATCAGCGCGACCATTTCGGCGCTGGCCCACAGGTCATAGGGGCTGGGCTGCACCGGGATCAGCACGCGCTCGGCCGCCAGCAGCGCGGAGCGCGCCAAGGCGGCGATCCTGGGCGGGCCATCAATGACGATGTGATCGGCCCGCCTGGCGAGTTCTGGCGCTTCCTGGTGCAGGGTTTCGCGGGCGAGGCCCACGGCGCTGAACAGCCGGGGCAAGCCCTGCTGGCTTCTGCGCTGCGTCCAGTCCAGCGATGAACCTTGCGGGTCTGCATCCAGCAGGATCACCGACTGGCCACGCAGCGCCAGTTCTCCGGCGATGTGGGTGGCGAGCGTGGTCTTGCCGACACCGCCTTTCTGGTTGAGCAAGGCGACGATCATGGCGCGGCCCTCCGATCTGGAAAGCCAGCCAGGTTTTGCCTTGCCGAACGAGGTTGGTTTTGGGGCTGTTCTTGCCTTCGGATTGGTGGCGCTTTTAGGTTTTCGGCAGTTGTCCACCGAAACGGCGCTTCTCTACTAAAAGTTAGAGAATTTAAGTTAGGTATGTTAGAGGGCGCGTAAACCCGCGCCGTTATTGGCTTTCCGGCGTTTTCGTACTCCTGATAGCACGATAGTCGTACTCCCGATAGCACGATACCCCTTACTCCTGATAGCACGACACTATTCACAGCTTGTCCACCAGTTATCCCCGTGCCGTGGACGGCACGGGCCGGAAGGTCAGCAATTCCACGTCGTCCTCGGGTATCCGCACGATGCCCAGCTCGTACCCTGGTAAGGATTGCCGGGCGACCAGGGCACGCAAGTCGTAGGCAAAATCCGAGAATCGCGTGCTGCTGCCTGATTTCTGGTGCAGGTAGCGAAAATCGAACTGCCAGCCGTATTCCTGCCTGCCGCCATGCTTGCGCACCAGGCGGTACAGCCAGCGCTCGATGCCGCCGGTCAGCCGGAAGTACGCCGGGTCGATGGTCAGCACCAGGGCGGCGTCGAGCACGCCCGCGTAGAACCAGTCCGGCAGGATCAGTTCGATGCCCAGCGGTGTGCCGCTGGCGTCGGCCAGCTCCTTCCACTCGTTGATCCACGAGAAGCGATGCAAGCGCCGTCCGGTCGTCTCGCGGATGGAGGTCGCCACCGTGGTCGATTGCAGCCGGTCGAGGGCGGCCTTGAGGCGCTGGTAGTCGCGTGAGCCGGTGCCGCGCCCGATGAAGCGCAGGATCTCGTAAGGCGTGGCGTGCATCAGCCGCGACGGCCGCAGGCCCGCGTCCTGCGCTTCCACGATCTGGCTGGCGGCCCAGATCAGGATGTCGGCATCCCAAATCGTGGCGATGCCATGCTCGGCCGTGCCTTCCACGCGAATCGTCACGTTGCCCGCGCGGAAGTCGATGGGCTTGACCCGCTTGGATTTCGCCAGCGAGAAGAACGGATAGGCCATCAAGTCCTGGCTGTCGCGCGGCGCCATGTCGCCCGGCAAGGCGCGGAACAGGTCGAGCTGTTCGCGCTCCTGCACCGGCCGCTGCCGGAGCGGCAGCGCAGGACTGGACATGACGGCGACCACCCGTGAACCTGCGATCAGCGGCGATCACGGTAGTCACCCGCATGGCGCTCGGCGTATTCCGGGTCGGAGGTGGCATCGAAGCTGCGCGCATCGGCCCAGGCATCCAGGTCGGCCACCGCGTACATGACGCGCCGGCCGAACTTGCGGAACTTCGGCCCGCCGCCGATCACGCGCTGTTTCTCCAGCGTGCGGGGCGACAGCCGCAGGTAGTCGGCGGCTTCGTCGTTGGTCAGATAGCGTTGGGGCTGCGCGGGTGCAGCGACAGCAGCGGAAGGAGCGGTTACAGAGGGCCGCAAGGGAGCGGGTCGCATGGGATTTACCTCCATCAAGCCCGGCCACACCACGCGGCCGGATGGAGGCACTTTCGAGAAATTCGGGCTTCCTGCTAAGGGACGAATTGCAGGGGGTGCAAAACGTCCCTCCTCACTACGATGCAACTGGCGCAAGCTGCGTCAGGCTGCGATAGCCGCCGCGCATCAGCGCCTCGCCACGACGCACCAGCCGCCGCACGCGGGCGCGCAAGGCGCTGTCGGCGTGCCAGTCGGCGGTCACGGCATCCACGCCGAACAGCCCTTCGGCTACCTCGCGCAAGGACGCGCCCGCCAGGGTCGCGTCGAGCGCCTGGAGCGTGTGCAGTTCCTGCACCGCCGCAAGCGTGGGCCGGGAACGGGCCGCTGCCGCAGGCACGGCATCCGGCAACGCCGTCAACTTGTCCAGTTCGGCCACCAGTGCCTGATAGCGCGCGCAGGGCGTGGCGCAGGCGCGGGTGGCATAGAGGTAGGCCATGCCGTCTTCCAGGCCCGGCGCCAGCGCGAGCCGCAGGCAGCAGCCGGGCCAGCGCGACACCAGCACCAGACGCTTGCCGTCATGGATCAGGTGCTTGCGACCGGGGACACGCCAGAACTCGAAGGCATAGGCGTCCGGTGGCGGATCGGCATCGGGATAAAGCTGCACCACGGCGTCGTGATCGGGGAGCCAGGCCGGATGCGCGTCGCGCGCATCCAGGGCGGGATCTTCCAGCAGGCGCAGGCCCCAGCGGTGCGCCGCATCCGGGCGGCGGCGACGGCGCAGCCAGTCGCGGCGGTAGTCCGGATTGCGGCGCAGGTACTCCCAGGCCAGGGCCGGGCCATCAAGGTGCAGCGTGTAGAGATACGCGGCGGTCGGATACCAGTGTTCTCGATGTTCGGCACTCGGGCCAGCCATGACGCAACCTCCTGTCAGTCAGCAGGAACGTCGCCACGGCTTTCGGCGTGCGGGAGCTACCGTTTCAACATCAAAACGTCATCGTGATCGGGTTAAGCTGAAACTGCGGGTGTCAAGTCCGATTGGCCTGGCGTGCCGCCTCAAGAATTTGATCCACCGATGCCGGCAGGTAGCGCCCCTGGGCATCACGCACCAACAAAGCGTTATCGAACGAGGAAAAGGATAGTTGCGACATGATCGTGCTCCGGTTGCTCGGGCGGAATTGCCCGGAACCGTGGCCAGCACGGCGCAGCGCAAAGCAGTCAGGGGGCGTAGCCGACCGCCAAGGCGCAAGCGTGCAAGCACGCGCAGCCCTTGACGCTGCGAACGCCGTGATACGGTGAAGGGAACAGCAAGACCGCCTACACCCCCGCTCAGCCACACACCCGCCGTTGGCAAGTGCGTAGCACGCGCAGGCCCGGATCAACGATCCAGGCCGGAGGCATCAAGGGATCAGCGCCGAATGGCTGTGATTCGGCACGAAGCACGGGGCGCAGCCCGCGAGCCCGACGGCGGTACGCCGGGACGCACGACTATGGTTTGTCGCCCTTGAGGGACAGCGTTCCGCGAGATTCGAGCAGACGCCGCGTGTTCTCCAGCTCTTTTTGCAGCAACTCGGCATCGGGCAACACCGTCCGGTAGTTCGCCGCCATCACTTTGGTTGGCAAGCCATCCAACGCATACCGCGCCAGAGCATAGCCCTTGTCAGCGCACAGGATCAGGCCTACCGGCGGATTCTCATCCGGGTAGGCCCAATGCTCCTTGGCATAGTTGCAGTACATGTGCATCTGCCCCACATCGGCGTGGGTCAGGCTGCCCAGCTTCAGGTCGATGATGACCAGGCAGCGCAGCTTGCGATGAAAGAACAACAGATCGACTCGATACCAGGTCTGGTCGATGCGCAACCGACGTTGCCGCCCGACGAAGGTGAAGCCTTCACCCAGCTCCAGCAGGAAGTCTTCCAGCCGCTGTATCAAGGCCGCTTCCAGATCAAATTCTGAATACTCGTCTTTGAGGTCGAGGAACTCCAGCACATACGGGTCTTTGATCGCGTCGTTGGGCGTGACGGCATCCTCAGGCTTGGCCACCGAACCCTTGACCAGCATCGCCGCCTTGTCCTTGGACAAGGCGGTGCGTTCGTAGAACTGACTGCCGATCTGCCGGTCGAGCTGGCGCACGCTCCAGCCACCGCGCAGTGCTTCGGCCTCGTAGAAATGGCGGGCATGGTCGTCCTTGACCGACAGCAGCCGCACATAGGCTGACCACGGTAGGGTGAAGACCTGGGCCAGTTCAGACAGGCTCAATTTCCCAGACACTGTCTGGGATTTCTCAGGGGGCGACTCGTTTCCCAATTTCCCAGACAGTGTCTGGGAAATCTCGGGTTGGGGGTACGCGAGGTAGAAACGCCGCATGCTCTCCAGGTTGTTGACGCCGAACCCGCGCCCGAATCGGGCCGTCAAATCAGCGGACAACCGCGCCATCAACTGCTCGCCGTAACCGGCCCGCCGCCTGCCTTTCTGCTCGGCTTCGACGATCCGGCGGCCAATCTCCCAATAGCTGGCCGTCATCAGCGCATTGACACTGCGCGCCGCTGCCTGGCGCGCCGCATCCAGCAGTTCCACGATGCCGCCGTGGATGCCGGCATAGCCAGCCGGTAAGGCGGCAGGTTTGCGCGTCGCCACAGGCGTCTTCCTTGTCATGCTGTCACCTCCATAGAACGGGACGCCCCGGTAATCGCCAGCCGCCGACTCGCCACCAGTTCGGCCGCATCCCGCACCGGCTTGTCCTCGGTATGAACATAGTGCATAAACATCGCCACGGTCTTGTGCCCTGTGAGCTTCATGCCCACCTTGGTTGGCACGCCCGAGTTGGCAATATCGGTGGTCGCCCGGTGACGAATGCCATGTGTGCCGACGTGAGGCACGCCAGCAGCCTTGAGCACGCGCGTCCAGCCGCCGTAGTGCTCGCCGTGAGTCAGGTGCCGGGTTGGATCGTTCGGCGACGGCAGGACGTAGGGGCATCCTTCACGGCGCGGCGCGGTGGACAGCAGCCGATAGGCCTCCTCGCTCATGGGCTTGGAGATACCGCCGGTTTTGCTGTCTGGCCACACCACACGCCGGTTCTCGAAGTCTAGCCAATCCCATTCCAGCGGGCAGATTTCCGAGCGCCGTGCGGCGAACTCGAATTGCAGGCGGATCGCCAACGGGATGACGTAGTTCTCCAGCCCCTCGGCTTCCAGCTTCTCCAACTGGCGGAAGATCCGCACCAGTTCATCGTCCACGATGAGCCGGGTTTCCTTGCCAGGCGGATACATCGGGACATGGCGGCATGGATTCGTGCCGTCAGGGCGCAGCCCCCACACTTCGGCCAGGTTGAACATCTTGCGCAGTACGCCGAAGGTGCGGTTCGCTTCGGCCGGCTTGTAGGCCAGCTTCTTCATCAGCGCGGCCACATCGGGGCGCTTCACGTCCTGCACCTTCATCCGGCCCATGATGGGAATGATGTTGCGGTCGATGACGCCCTGATAGCCGCGCTGCGTGCTGGGCTTGTTACGTTGCTTGGAGTAGTCCTCCATGAAGGTATGGCAATACTCCTTCATGGTCGGCGCCTTGCGGGCGGCATTCTTGGCCGCGCTCGGATCACCGCCCCGGCGAACCTCGGCCAGCCACTCCTGCGCCATGACGCGGGCCTGCTCGACGGTCAGTTCCCCGTACTGGCCCAGGGCGGGCTTGCGGCGCTCGCCGGCATTCGTGCGGTACTGAAGCATGAAGACCTTGCGACCAGCCGGGGTGATCTTGCACAGGAAGCCGGGCACCACGGTATCCCGAAGTTCGACGGCCTGCGCCTGGGGCTTTGCCGCATCGACTGCGGACTTGGTGAGCTTGATTTTCGCCATGATGACTCCTCGGAAACCTCGGTTTCCAAGAGCCGCATGGGAGCTACGCGACCGGAAGCCGGGTCAAGTTTCGGAAAGCACCGGCATATGATGGACGCGCCTAAGCTATTGATAAACCTGCTGTATCGAGCCTTGGCGTAGTCCAGCGAACTGCGGTACTGAAGTCATCGTGAAACAAAAAAAGGGCCTCGCTTGCGCGAGGCCCTTCATTGTACCGGCTGGCCGGATTAGCGGCGGCTGCCGACGATCTCGATTTCCACGCGGCGGTTCTGGGCACGGCCTTCGCGGGTGGCGTTCGAAGCCACCGGTTGCAGTTCGCCCTTGCCTTCCGTGTAGATACGGTTGGGATCGATGCCCTTGCTGACCAGGTAGGACTTGACCGAAGCGGCACGACGCTCGGACAGCTTCTGGTTGTAGGCTTCCGGACCGGTGGAGTCGGTGTGGCCCACGGCGATGATCGTTTCCAGGTCGATGGTGCTGGCCTGGGAGGCGACTTGATCCAGCAGCTGGCGGCCTTCCGGCTTCAGGGTCGACTTGTCGAAGTCGAAGAAGGTGTCGGCGTTGAAGACGACCTTCGAAGCCATGGGGGCGGGCTTGGGAGCCGGGGCCTGGGCAACCGGCACGCCGTCGCAACCGGGGATGCCGGTGGCGGGGGTCCAGAACGCATCGCGCCAGCACAGCTCGTTGGTGCCGTTCTTCCAGACGTCACCGAACGGGTTACGCCAGTTGTCCACCGTTTCGGGATAGGACTGCGCCGAGGCTGCACCGGAGGCCGTGACGGCGGCGAAGGCGAGCGCCAGAGCGAATTTGGAGGGTTTGTTCATGTTTCTCCTCGTTGAGCTTGAAGCTGGATAAGTGACTCGCAGCGAACCCCCGCCGCATATCAGGAAAACGGGGCCAGTATAGCAACGCCAAGAACAGGTTCAAAGGGATCGCTACTGGGTCTCCTGCGTGCTGGAAACAATCTTAAGGCATTTGATGGGCTTTGGCTTCCCTGGAACGGCGCATTGGCATTGGATGTCGGGATTTCGTCGCTTCCCCGTCGGTTCATGTTGGTTTTAGGCAACAAGCGCCTCGGGCCCGAAATGTCCGCCCCGGATCGTCCGCATTACGGGCCGGATGATAGGTCCGCGGTAATGGGGTGATAGAATTTGCTGTTTGCCCGGCCCGGGTTCTCCAACGATTCTGTCGCTATATATATGGATTCCTTTGCCAAGGAGACGCTTCCGGTATCGCTGGAAGAAGAGATGCGCCGCAGCTATCTCGATTACGCCATGAGCGTGATCGTGGGCCGTGCGCTACCCGACGTGCGCGACGGCCTGAAGCCGGTCCACCGTCGTGTGTTGTATGCCATGCACGAGCTCAACAACGACTGGAACCGGGCCTACAAGAAGTCCGCCCGCATCGTGGGCGACGTGATCGGTAAGTACCACCCGCACGGCGATCAGTCCGTGTACGACACCATCGTGCGCATGGCCCAGGATTTCTCCATGCGCTACATGCTGGTCGACGGGCAGGGCAACTTCGGCTCCGTCGACGGCGACGGCGCGGCGGCCATGCGTTACACCGAGGTGCGGCTGGCCAAGATCGCCCACGAGCTGCTGGCCGACATCGACCAGGAAACCGTCGATTTCGGCCCCAACTACGACGGCAGCGAGCACGAGCCGCTGCTGCTGCCCTCGCGCCTGCCGAACCTGCTGGTCAACGGCAGCTCCGGCATCGCGGTGGGCATGGCCACCAACATCCCGCCGCACAATCTGGCGGAAGTGGTCGACGGCTGCCTGTACTGCCTGCGCAATCCCCAGTGCACGGTGGACGAACTCATCGAACTCATTCCGGCCCCGGATTTCCCCACGGGCGGGATCATCTACGGCATTTCAGGGGTGCGCGAGGGCTACCGCACCGGCCGCGGCCGCGTGATCATGCGCGCCAAGACGCACTTCGAAGACATGGAGAAGGGCAACCGGCAGGCCATCGTGGTCGACGCCATCCCCTACCAGGTCAACAAGAAAACGCTGCAGGAGCGCATCGCCGAGCTGGTCAACGAGAAGAAGATCGAAGGGATCTCCGACATCCGCGACGAGTCCGACAAGGATGGCATGCGCCTGGTCATCGAGCTCAAGCGCGGCGAGGTGCCCGAGGTCGTCCTGAACAACCTCTATAAGAATACGCAGCTGCAGGATACGTTCGGCATGAACCTGGTGGCGCTGGTCGATGGCCAGCCGCGGCTGCTGAACCTGAAGCATCTCATCGAGTATTTCCTGCAGCATCGCCGCGAGGTGGTCACGCGCCGCACGGTGTTCCAGCTGCGCAAGGCGCGCGAGCGCGGTCACGTGCTGGAAGGCCTGGCGGTGGCGCTGGCCAATATCGACGATTTCATCGCCATCATCAAGGCGGCGCCCACGCCGCCGGTGGCGCGCCAGGAACTGATGGCGCGCCAGTGGGATTCGTCGCTGGTGCGCGAGATGCTGGCGCGGGCCGAGGGCGGCACGCCGGGTGGGCTGGCGGCCTACCGGCCCGACGGCCTGGGCGAGCAATTCGGCATGCAGGCCGACGGCCTGTATCGCCTGAGCGAGACGCAGGCCCAGGAAATCCTCAACATGCGCCTGCAGCGCCTGACCGGGCTGGAGCAGGACAAGATCATCGGCGAATACCGCGAAGTCATGGAGACCATCGCCGACCTGCTCGACATCCTGGCCCGCCCCGAGCGCATCACCACCATCATTTCCGAGGAACTGCAGGCCATCAAGGCCGAGTTCTCCACCGGTGCGAAAGACACCCGGCGTTCGGAGATCGAGGTCAACGCCACCGAACTCGACACCGAAGACCTGATCACTCCCATGGACATGGTGGTCACCATGTCCCACGGCGGCTACATCAAGAGCCAGCCCTTGTCGGAATACCGCTCGCAGAAGCGCGGCGGGCGCGGCAAGCAGGCCACGGCCATGAAGGAGAACGACTGGGTCGACCAGCTCTTCATCGCCAATACGCACGATTACCTGCTGTGCTTCTCCAACCGCGGCCGCGTCTATTGGCTGAAGGTATGGGAAGTGCCGCAGGGCACGCGCACCTCGCGCGGCAAGCCCATCGTCAACATGTTCCCGCTGGCCGACGGCGAGAAAGTCACCGTGGTGCTGCCCGTGAAGGAGTTCAGCCCGGACCACTACGTGTTCATGGCGACCTCGCGCGGCACCGTGAAGAAGACGCCGCTCTCCGATTTCTCGAACCCGCGCAAGGCCGGCATCATCGCCGTGGACCTCGACGACGGCGACTACCTCATCGGGGCCGACCTCACCGACGGCAAGCACGACGTGATGCTGTTCTCCGACGCCGGCAAGGCGGTGCGCTTCGACGAGAACGACGTGCGCCCGATGGGCCGCAACGCCCGCGGCGTGCGCGGCATGCAGCTCGAGGACGGCCAGTCCGTGATCTCGCTGCTGGTGGCCTGCGATGAATCGCAGAGCGTGCTCACCGCCACCGAGAACGGCTATGGCAAGCGCACGCCCATCACCGAATACACGCGCCACGGCCGCGGCACCAAGGGCATGATCGCCATCCAGACCACCTCGCGCAACGGCAAGGTGGTGGGTGCCGTGCTGGTGATGCCGTCCGACGAGATCATGCTGATCACCACCGGCGGGGTGCTGGTGCGCACCCGCGTGGCCGAGATCCGCGAGATGGGCCGCGCCACGCAGGGCGTCACGCTGATCAGCGTGGACGACGGCAGCGCGCTGTCCGGCGTGCGCCGGGTGGTCGAGAGCGATGCCGACGAAGACCTGGCCGACGAGGAAGTCCCGCAGGACGACGCCGGCAATCCTCCTGCTGCGGAAGAACCTACGGAGTAAGACATGGCTCGCCCCTGGAACTTTTCGGCGGGGCCCTCGGCCCTGCCCGAGGCGGTGCTGGAGCAGGCCGCCGCCGAGATGCTCGACTGGCACGGCAGCGGCATGTCCGTGATGGAAATGAGCCATCGCGGCAAGCATTTCGTGCAGATCTGCGACGAGGCCGAGCAGGACCTGCGCGACCTGCTGGGCCTGCCCGCCGATTATGCGGTGATGTTCATGCAGGGGGGTGGGCTGGGCGAGAACGCCATCGTGCCCATGAACCTCATGGGACGCCGCGGCACGCCGTCCGCCGATTTCGTGCTCACCGGCCACTGGTCGGCGCGCTCCCACAAGGAAGCCGGCCGCTACGGCAGCACGCACGTGGCCGCTTCCAGCGGGGCGGCCCAGGAAATCGACGGTCGCCTTCAGCAGCCCTGGACCTGGGTGCCGCCTGTGGCCGACTGGAACGTGCGCAAGGAGGCCGCGTATCTGCATTTCTGCAGCAACGAGACCATAGGCGGCGTGGAATTCACCGAATGGCCCGACCTGGCCGAGCTGGGCGCCCCCGACGTGCCCCTGGTGGTCGATGCCTCCTCGCATTTCCTGTCGCGTCCCATGGACGTCACCCGCGCCGGGCTGGTGTTCGCGGGTGCGCAGAAGAACGCGGGGCCGGCGGGCGTCACCGTGGTGATCGCGCGCCGCGACCTGCTGGGCCACGCGCTGCCGATCTGCCCCTCCGCCTTCGACTACGCCAACGTGGCTGCCGAGCATTCGCGCTACAACACGCCGCCCGCGTTCGCGATCTACGTCGCCGGGCTGGTGTTCAAGTGGGTCAAGGCCCAGGGGGGCGTGCAGGGCATGGAGGCCGCCAACCGCGCCAAGGCCCAGCTGCTGTACGGATATCTCGACGGCTCCGGCTTCTACCGCAACCCGGTGCAGCCGGCAGCGCGCTCGCGCATGAACGTGCCCTTCGTGCTGCGCGACGAGTCGCTCAACGAAGCCTTCCTGCAGGGCGCCGAGGCCGCCGGGCTGATGCAGCTCAAGGGCCACAAGAGTGTGGGCGGCATGCGCGCCTCGATCTACAACGCCATGCCGATGGCCGGCGTGCAGGCGCTGGTGGAGTACCTGAAGGAGTTCGAACGTCGCCATGGATGACGCGTCGCTGCAGGCAAGGCTGAAGCCCTTGCGCGATCGCATCGACGCCATCGATGCGCAGATCCTCGCGCTGCTGTGCCAGCGGGCGCGCACCGCCCAGGAAGTGGGCGAGGTCAAGCACGCAGCGCGCGCCGACGGCCCGGTGCTGCGGCCCGACCGCGAGGCGGAAGTCATACGCGGCCTGCAGTCCCGCAATCCCGGTCCTTTCCCGGACGAGGGCATTGCCGCGGTCTGGACCGAGATCATGTCGGCATGCCGGGGCCTGGAGCGCGGCATGACCGTCGCCTACCTGGGTCCGCAGGGTTCGTTCTCCGAACAGGCGGCGCTGGAGCATTTCGGCCATTCGGTGCAGTGCCTGCCCTGCGCCTCGTTCGACGAGGTGTTCAGGGCAGTGGAGGCCGGCCAGGCCGACGTGGGCATGGTGCCCGTGGAGAATTCCACCGAAGGGGCGGTCAACCGCAGCCTCGACCTCCTGCTGGCCACGCCGCTGAAGATCCAGGGAGAGCGGTCTCTGGTGATCCGGCATTGCCTCATGAGCCAGTCCGGCAGCATGGAGGGCATCAAGACCATCTCCGCGCATCCGCAGGCCCTGGCCCAGTGCCAGGCCTGGCTCACGCGCCATTATCCTGACCTGCATCGCGAGGCGGCCGCCAGCAATTCCGAGGCGGCGCGCGTGGCTGCGCAGGACCCCACCGTGGCGGCCATCGCCGGCGACGTGGCGGCGCCGGCCTGGAACCTGCAGATCGTGGCCGCGGGCATCCAGGACGATCCGCACAACCGCACCCGGTTCGTGGCCATCGGCAATATCGAGCCGGGCCGCAGCGGGCAGGACAAGACCAGCCTGATCCTGGCCGTGCCGAATCGGGCGGGCGCCGTCTACGACATGCTCACCCCCCTGGCGGCCAACGGCGTGTCCATGACCCGTTTCGAGTCGCGCCCGGCGCGCACCGGCCAGTGGGAATACTACTTCTACGTCGACGTGCAGGGCCATCGCGACGACGAACACGTGGCGCGCGCCCTGGCCGCGCTGCAGTCCCAGGTGGCCTTCTTCAAGGTGCTGGGCTCGTACCCGGCCCAGTAACCCCCGCTGCCCCGTTTCATTCATATGAGCGACACCAACAAGACCCTCGCGGCCCCGGCTCACGTCGGCGCCATCGCCCCGTACCAGGCCGGCAAGCCCATCGAGGAGCTGGCCCGCGAGTTCGGGCTGGATCCGGCCGGCATCGTCAAGCTGGCTTCCAACGAGAATCCCCTGGGCATGCCGGCCTCGGCCCGGGCGGCGCTTGCGGCGGCGGCCGAATCGCTGGCGCGCTATCCCGATCCCAACGGTTTCGACCTGAAGAGCGCGCTGGCCGGGCGCTACGACGTGCCGATGGACTGGATCACCCTGGGCAACGGATCGAACGACATTCTCGAGATCGCTGCGCTGGCGCTGCTCGAACCCGGCACGTCGGCCGTCTATGCGGAGCACGCGTTCACGGTATACCGGCTGGCCACGCAGGCGCGCGGCGCGCGCCACATCATGGTGCCGGCGCGCGACTACGGCCATGACCTCGACGCCATGGCCGCCGCCATCGCCCCCGACACCCGGCTGCTGTTCATCGCCAATCCCAACAATCCCACCGGCACCTTCCTGCCGGGCGCCCAGATCGAGGCGTTCCTGGCGCGCGTGCATGCCGAGCATGGCGAGCGGGTCACGGTGGTGCTGGACGAGGCCTACAACGAATACCTGGATCCCGGCCTGCGCTTCGACAGCGTGGCGCTGGTGCGCCGCCATCCCAACCTGATCGTGTCGCGCACCTTCTCCAAGGCCTACGGGCTGGCCGGCCTGCGCGTGGGCTACGCGCTGGCGCAGCCGGTGCTCACCGACCTGTTGAACCGGGTGCGCCAGCCGTTCAACGTCAACACGCTGGCCCAGGCTGCGGCCATCGCCGCGCTGCACGACACTGCCTTCCTGGAACAGGCCTATGCCACCAACAAGGCAGGCAAGGCGCAGCTGTGCGAGGCGTTCGAGCGCCTGGGGCTGCAGTTCGTCCCCAGCTACGGCAACTTCGTGCTGGTGCGCGTGGGCGATGCCGGCCGCATCAACCGCGAGCTGCTCAAGCGCGGCGTGATCGTCCGGCCCGTCGCCGGCGACGGCCTGCCGGAATGGCTGCGGGTAAGCATCGGCCTGCCGCACGAGAACGCGCGCTTCGTCGAGGCGCTGACCGAAATCCTGGGAGGCCAATGACCGGGGCCGCATCCGCGCCGGTCCAGGCGGCTGCGCCGGCGCGCATCGGCGTGCTGGCCGTGGTGGGCGTGGGCCTGATCGGCGGTTCCTTTGCCGCGGCGCTGCGCCGCGCCGGTGCGGTCGACCAAGTGCTGGGCGTGGGGCGCAGCCCGGCATCCCTGGAGCGCGCCGTCGCCCTGGGGCTGGTCGACGAAGCCGTCGACGCCGCCGAAGCCGCGCGCCGCGCCGATCTGGTGCTGCTTTCCACGCCCGTGGGCGGACTGGGCGCGGTGCTGGCGCAGATGCGCGCGCACCTCAGGCCCGGATGCGTACTCACGGACGCCGGCAGCACCAAGGTCGAGGTCGTCCGGGCGGCACGCGAGGCCCTGGGCGAGCGGATCGGCTGCTTCGTGCCCGGCCATCCCATTGCCGGGGCCGAGCGCACCGGCCCCGAAGCGTCCGATCCCGGGCTGTACCAGGGCCGCACCGTCGTGCTCTCGCCGCTGCCCGAGAATTCCGCGCAAGCCTGCGAGCGCGTGCGGGCGGCCTGGCAGGCCTGCGGGGCCACCGTCCTGGACCTCGACGCCGAGACCCACGACCGGGTGCTGGGTTCGGTGAGCCACATGCCGCACTTCCTGGCGGCCGTCTACATGGCCCAGGTGGCGGCCGCGCCCGATGCCGGCTCCCGGCTCGCGCTCGCCGGCACGGGCTTCCGGGATTTCACGCGCATCGCCGCCGGGTCGCCGGAGATGTGGCGCGACATCTTCCTGTCGAACCGGGCCGCCATGCTGGCCGAGCTGGCGGACCTGCGCGCCGTGCTGGACGGCGCCGAAGAGGCCCTGCGCCAGCGCGACGGCGCGGCGCTGGAACAAATGCTGGAGCGGGCGGCCCAGGCGCGCCGCAACTGGCGCAAGGAGGGCTGATGGACGCCTCGCCATATCTGGACCTGCCGCGCGCCGTTTCGGCGCGCGGGGTGATGACCCTGCCCGGGTCCAAGAGCATTTCCAACCGGGTGCTGCTGCTGGCCGCGCTGGCAGACGGCAGCACCACGATCCGCGGCCTGCTGGACTCCGACGATACCCGCGTCATGCTGGCCGCGCTGCGCCAGCTGGGCGTGGCGGTGGCCAATGGTCCGGACGGCGCGGTCGCCGTGACCGGCACCGCGTCCTTTCCCACGCGGCAGGCGGACCTGTTCCTGGGCAACGCCGGCACCGCATTCCGGCCGCTTACCGCTGCACTGGCCCTGATGGGCGGAGACTACCGCCTCTCCGGCGTGCCGCGCATGCACGAACGGCCCATCGGCGACCTGGTCGACGCGCTGCGGGCCCTTGGCGTCCCGATCGATTACCTGGGCAATCCCGGCTATCCGCCACTGCGTCTGCACCCGGGCGAGCCCAGGGCGCAGGCCCCGGTGCGCGTGCAGGGCAGCGTGTCGAGCCAGTTCCTCACCGCGCTGCTGCTGGCCGCTCCGCTGCTGGCGCGCCGCCAGGGCGGGGAAGTGGCCATCGAGGTGGTGGGCGAGCTCATTTCCAAGCCCTACATCGAGATCACGCTGAATCTCATGGCGCGCTACGGCGTGGCGGTCCGGCGCGAAGGCTGGTCGCGCTTCGTGGTGCCTGCCGATGCCGCCTACCGCAGTCCGGGCACGCTGGACGTGGAGGGCGACGCATCCTCCGCTTCGTATTTCCTGGCGCTGGGCGCCATCGGCGGCGGGCCGGTGCGCGTGGAAGGCGTGGGCGCCGACAGCATCCAGGGCGACGTGGCCTTCGTGCACACACTGCAGGCCATGGGCGCTACCATAACGGCAGGTCCCGGCTGGCTGGAGGCCAGCGGCGTGCAGGTGGCGCGCGGCGAACGCCTCAAGGCGTTCGATGCCGATTTCAACCTGATCCCCGACGCGGCCATGACGGCAGCGGCCCTGGCGCTGTATGCCGACGGTCCGTGCCGGCTGCGCAACATCGGCAGCTGGCGGGTCAAGGAAACCGACCGCATCCATGCCATGCAGACCGAACTGGCCAAGCTGGGCGCGCAGGTCGAGGCCGGCCCCGACTGGCTGCGCGTGACGCCGCCGGCGCCGGGGCAGTGGCGCGACGCGCACATCGGCACCTGGGACGACCACCGCATGGCGATGTGTTTCTCGCTTGCGGCGTTCGGGCCGGCCGCCGTGCGCATCCTGGATCCGGGCTGCGTGAGCAAGACCTTCCCGGACTATTTCGACGTCTATGCCGCACTGGTGCATGCCTGATTCCCCGATGCCCGCCATGCCTGCCGATTCCCATCCCTCAGCCTCCGGCGCCGACGCGCCGGTCATCACCATCGATGGCCCCACTGCTTCGGGCAAGGGCACCATCGCCCATCGGGTGGCCGACGCCCTGGGCTGGGCAGTCCTGGACAGCGGCGCGCTGTACCGCCTGACGGCCCTGGCGGCCCTGGAGCGCGGCATCCCTGCCGACGACGCGGCCGGACTGGCGGGCGCCGCGCGCGCGCTGGACGTGGTGTTCGACGGGCCGCGCATCCTGCTCGAAGGACGCGACGTGGCCGGCGCCATCCGCGAAGAACGCGTGGGCAACATGGCCTCCCGCATCGCCGGGCATCCGCCGCTGCGCCAGGCGCTGCTGGCGCGCCAGCGCGCCTTTCGCGCGCCGCCGGGGCTGGTGGCCGACGGCCGGGACATGGGCACGGTGGTGTTTCCGGACGCCGCGCTCAAGATCTTTCTCGTGGCCGACGTCGAAGCCAGGGCGCAAAGGCGTTGTAAGCAGTTGATCGAAAAGGGAATTTCGGCTAATATTGACGATCTTCTTGCCGACATGCGCGAGCGCGACCGGCGCGATACCGAGCGCGCCGTTGCGCCGCTTGCGGCGGCGGCAGATGCCCGCGAGCTCGATTCCTCGAATCTCAGCATCGAGCAGACGGTGCAGGCAGTACTGGAATACTGGCGCCAGGTGCAGTCCGGCCGCGCCGCATCGTAGTTTCTTGGCCCTGACGGCCCAGCGTCGTGCCCCCACGGGATCACCCCGCAAGGGCAGGCGATGCCGCCAGGTTTTTCCACTCCACTGTGGCGGGCAATCCGCTGTGGTGTGTCATCAAACGGCCGATACGTCGGCCCATGGACGCTTAACCTAATGTCTTCCGTTTCCACCTCCGCCACTGGCGGCGAAAGCTTTGCCGATCTCTTTGCCGAGAGCCTCAAGTCCCAGGACATGAAGTCCGGCGAGGTCATCAGCGCCGAGGTCGTGCGTGTCGACCACAATTTCGTGGTGGTCAATGCCGGCCTGAAGTCCGAAGCCCTCATTCCCCTGGACGAATTCCTGAACGACCAGGGCGAGCTCGAAGTCCAGCCCGGCGATTTCGTCTCCGTGGCCATCGACTCGCTGGAAAACGGCTACGGCGACACCATCCTGTCGCGCGACCGCGCCAAGCGCCTGTCGGCCTGGCTGCAGCTCGAAACCGCTCTCGAGAACGGCGAGCTCGTCACCGGCACGATCACCGGCAAGGTCAAGGGCGGCCTCACCGTCATGACCAACGGCATCCGCGCCTTCCTGCCCGGTTCGCTGGTCGACCTGCGCCCCGTCAAGGACACCACCCCCTACGAGGGCAAGACCCTCGAGTTCAAGGTCATCAAGCTCGACCGCAAGCGCAACAACGTCGTGCTGTCGCGCCGCCAGGTGCTGGAAGCCAGCATGGGCGAAGAGCGCCAGAAGCTGCTCGAGACGCTGCACGAAGGCGCCATCGTCAAGGGCGTGGTCAAGAACATCACCGACTACGGTGCGTTCGTCGACCTCGGCGGCATCGACGGCCTGCTGCACATCACCGACATGGCCTGGCGCCGTGTGCGTCACCCCTCCGAAGTCCTGCAGGTGGGCCAGGAAGTCGAAGCCAAGGTCCTCAAGTTCGACCAGGAAAAGAGCCGCGTGTCGCTGGGCGTCAAGCAGCTGGGCGAAGATCCGTGGGTGGGCCTGGCCCGTCGCTACCCGCAAGGCACCCGCCTGTTCGGCAAGGTCACCAACCTCACCGACTACGGCGCGTTCGTCGAAGTCGAAGCCGGCATCGAAGGCCTGGTGCACGTCTCCGAAATGGACTGGACCAACAAGAACGTCGATCCGCGCAAGGTGGTCACCCTGGGCGAGGAAGTCGAAGTCATGGTCCTCGAGATCGACGAAGACCGTCGCCGCATCTCGCTGGGCATGAAGCAGTGCCGCCAGAACCCGTGGGAAGAGTTCGCCACCAACTTCAAGCGTGGCGACAAGGTCCGCGGCGCCATCAAGTCGATCACCGACTTCGGCGTGTTCGTCGGCCTGCCCGGCGGCATCGATGGCCTGGTGCACCTGTCCGACCTGTCCTGGACGGAAACCGGCGAAGAGGCCGTGCGCAACTTCAAGAAGGGCGACGAGATCGAAGCCGTGGTGCTGGGCATCGACACCGACAAGGAACGCATCTCGCTGGGCATCAAGCAGCTGGAAGGCGACCCCTTCAACAACTTCGTGGCCACCCACGACAAGGGCGCCGTGGTGCCGGGCACCGTCAAGTCGGTCGAGCCCAAGGGTGCCGTGGTCACGCTGTCGGTGGACGTCGAGGGCTACCTGCGCGCTTCCGAGATCTCCTCGGGCCGCGTCGAGGATGCCACCACCGTCCTGAAGGCCGGCGACAACGTCGAAGCCATGATCATCAACATCGACCGCAAGGCGCGTTCGATCCAGCTGTCGATCAAGGCCCGCGACAACGCCGAGACCGCCGATACCATCCAGCGCATGTCGGAAGCCAGCGCGTCGTCGGGCACCACCAACCTGGGTGCGCTGCTCAAGGCCAAGCTGGATCAACAGCGCAACGACGGTTGATCAGTGACCAAGTCGGAGCTGATCGCTGCGCTGGCGGCCCGCTATCCACAGCTGGCCGCCCGCGACACCGACTACGCCGTCAAGACCATGCTCGATGCAATGGCCCAGGCCCTGGCCTCGGGCCAGCGCATCGAGATCCGGGGATTTGGCAGCTTTTCGTTGTCGCGACGCTCTCCCCGCATCGGGCGCAATCCCAAGTCGGGCGAGCAGGTGCGCGTGCCGGGCAAGCAGGTGCCGCACTTCAAGGCCGGCAAGGAACTGCGCGAGCGCGTCGACCTGGTGTCCGGCACGGATGAGGGCGCTGCCGATACCGGATCCGTCGATCCGGTGCAGTCGGTGCTCGACCTGCACGCCATGCATTAGGTCCGGCGCTCAGCCACCGCCTCGCGCATGCCCCGGACTCACCGGGTCAGCTTGAAAAAAACAGCCCTCACACGTGAGGGCTGTTTTGCTTTTTGTGAGGGCTGCGTTGTTTCTGCGGCCCCGGCAGGGCTTCAGGCGCGCTCGACCAGCGCGGCAATGGCCTCGCCGGCCTCGGTAGTGGAAGCCTTGCCGCCGAGGTCGGGGGTGCAGACGCCGTCCATCAGGCTTTGCTCGATGGCGCGCAGGATGGCGTCGTGGGCCTCGCGGTATGCGCCCTGGCCATGCCCCAGGAAATCCAGCATCATCGCGCCCGACCAGATCATGCCGATGGGGTTGGCGATGTTCTTGCCGTAGATGTCGGGCGCCGAGCCGTGCACCGGTTCGAACAGCGAGGGAAAGGTGCGTTCCGGGTTGAGATTGGCCGAGGGCGCGATGCCGATGGTGCCCGTGCAGGCCGGGCCCAGGTCGGAAAGGATGTCGCCGAACAGGTTGCTGGCCACCACCACGTCGAAGCGTTCGGGGCTCAGCACGAAGCGCGCGGCCAGGATGTCCACATGGTATTTGTCCTGGCGCACATCGGGATACTGGCTGCCCATGGCCTGGAAGCGCTCGTCCCAGTAGGGCATGCTGATCGAGATGCCGTTGGACTTGGTGGCCGACGTGACGTGCTTCTTCGGGCGGCTGCGCGCCAGCTCGAAGGCGTACTTGAGGATGCGGTCGACGCCGCGGCGCGTGAAGATGGACTCCTGCACCACGAATTCCTGGTCGGTGCCCTCGAACATGCGGCCTCCCACCGACGAGTATTCGCCCTCGGTGTTCTCGCGGACCACGTAGAAGTCGATGTCGCCCGGCTTGCGGCCGGCCAGCGGGCAGGGCACGCCGGGCATCAGGCGCACGGGGCGCAGGTTCACGTATTCGTCGAACTGCCGGCGGAATTTCAGCAGCGAGCCCCACAGCGAGACGTGGTCGGGCACGGTGTCGGGCCAGCCCACGGCGCCGAAGTACAGCGCCTCGCAGTCCTTGAGCTGCTCGAACCAGTCGGGAGGCATCATGTCGCCGTGCTCGGCGTAGTAGTCGCAGCTGGCCCAGTCGATGTGCTGCAGGTCGAGTTCGATGCCGTAGCGTCGGGCCGCCGCCTCGACCACGCGCACGCCCTCGGGCATGACTTCCTTGCCGATCCCGTCTCCGGGAATCACGGCGATACGATGCTTCTTCAAGACTTACCCCTCCGGATTCAGTTGCGGCCTGCCGGCAGCCTGGGCGCAGGCAGGTGCGGACGTGTTGTGAACGAGCCCCACATCATAGAACGCCGGGGGTGGTCGTGGCGACGCACCGCCCTGCGGCTTCCGCTTACAATCTAAGTCTCGATTTTCTGGAGCATGCGCCATGCGCTACCTCGTCTGGGCCCTGCGATTGCTCGTCTTCATCGCCGTGCTGATGTTCGCCGTGAAGAACACCGATCCGGTGGAAGTGAAGTTCTACGCCGACTACGCCATCCAGAACGTGCCGCTCATCGTGGTGATGCTGGCGGCCTTCGTGGCCGGTGCGCTGTTCGGCCTGCTGCTCACCGTGCCTGCCGCCATGCGCCGCCGCCGCGAGGCCATGCGGCTGCGCCGGGAAGTGGAGCGGTTGCAGGCCGAAGCCAGCGGCGCTGCGCCGCCCGCGGTGGCGCCGGAGGCCGTGGCGCCGATGTCGCCGCTCTGACCCGCGTGCGGGTGGGCCGTCCTTCCTACAACAATCATATGAGTCCGCGCCGTGGATTTTGAGCCCTGGTGGTTGATTTTCGTGCCCATGCTGTTTGCGCTGGGCTGGCTGGCGGCCCGGTTCGATTTCCGGCAGATGCTGCGCGAGACGCGCACGCTGCCCGATTCCTACTTCCGGGGCCTGAACTTCCTGCTCAACGAACAGCCGGATCGCGCCATCGACGCCTTCGTCGAGGTGGCCAAGCTCGACCCCGAAACCACCGAGCTCCACTTTGCACTGGGCAGCCTGTTTCGCCGTCGTGGCGAGATGGAGCGGGCGATCCGCGTCCACCAGAGCCTGCTCAATCGCTCCGACCTCCCGGCCGCCGAGCGCGATCATGCGCAGCACGAGCTGGCGCAGGATTTCCTCAAGGCGGGCATGCTGGACCGCGCCGAAGCCGCCTTCGAGCAGCTCAAGGACACCCGCTATGCGCTGCCTGCGCTGCGCTCGCTGATCCGCATCTACGAATCCGAGCACGACTGGCCGCGCGCCATCGAAGTGGTCAAGACCCTGCAGGGGCTGGTCGACGAGCCGGTGCCGCAGATCGTGCACTATTACTGCGAGCAGGCCCAGACGGCGTTGTCGGCCAAGCCGCCCGATGCTGAGACGGCCCTCACCGCGCTGGACGCCGCCGATCATGCGGCCGACGCCTTCGGCCGGGACCAGGCGGCAGGACGAGGCGCGCGCGTGCGCATCGCCATGCTGCGCGCAAGGCTGGCGCTGCTCGAGCAGGATCCCAAGCGCGAGCGGCTCTACCTCGGTTCGGTGCTGGCCGACGCGCCCGAATTCGCAGGCCTGGTGGCGGAGCAATTGCTGGCCAACTACCGCCAGGCCGGCGAGGCAGCCGAGGGCTTGCGCGTGCTGCGCGACCAGTACGCCCGCCACGCCTCGCTGGACCTCTTCAACGTGGTGTTCCGCGAACTGCGCGTGCAGCGGGGCGCCGGGCCTGCCTGGGCCTTTGCGCGCGAGGCCCTGCGCCATCATCCTTCGCTGCTCGGCCTCGACCGCCTGCTGGAGGCCGAGCTGGCCAATCCGGCCGAGCCGCGCGACGAGGCCGCGGTGCCGGGCGCCGACCTCACCCTGCTGCGCAGCCTGATACACAAGCATACGCAGCGCCTGGACCGCTATGCCTGCCGTTCGTGCGGCTTCCAGGCGCGGCGGTTCTATTGGCAATGCCCCGGCTGCAATGCGTGGGAGACCTACGCGCCGCGCCGACTGGAAGAACTCGAATGACCGCATTTCCCGCCTCCGCCATCGCCGCCACCCGGATCCTCGTGGTGGGCGACGTCATGCTGGACCGCTACTGGTTCGGCGAAGTCGACCGCATCTCGCCCGAGGCGCCCGTGCCCGTGGTGCGCGTGGCGCGCCGCGAAGACCGCCTGGGCGGCGCCGCCAACGTGGCCCGCAACGTGGCCGCGCTGGGTGCGCAGGTCACGCTGGTGGGCGTGATCGGCGACGACGAGGCCGGCGACAGCATCGTCCGCACCGCCGCCGAGGCCGGGGTGCGCGCCGAGCTGGTGCGCGATGCCGGCCATCCCACGACCCTGAAGATGCGCGTCTTGGGGCGGCAGCAGCAGCTGCTGCGGGTGGACTTCGAGCAACATCCCGCCGCCAGCGCCCTGGACGGCATCGATGCCGCCGTGGCGCGGCACCTGTCCGGCCACGACGTGCTGGTGCTGTCCGACTACGCCAAGGGTGCGCTCGACCGCGTGCAGCCGCTGATCGCACAGGCGCGCGCTGCGGGCGTGCCGGTGCTGGTCGACCCCAAGGGAGACGACTACACCCGTTATCGCGGCGCCACCCTGGTCACGCCCAACCGTGCCGAGATGCAGCAGGCCGTGGGGCGCTGGTCGTCGGAACCCGAGCTGGCCGAGCGCGCGCAGAAGCTGCGCACCGAGCTGGCGCTCGAGGCCCTGCTCGTGACCCGCTCCGAGCAGGGCATGACCTTGTTCACCGAGGCGGGACGCGAGCACGTCGACGCGCAGGCGCACGAGGTGTTCGACGTGTCCGGGGCGGGCGATACCGTGCTGGCCACGCTGGCCGCCATGCGCGGCGTGGGGCTGCCCTGGGCCGACGCCATGCGCTGGGCCAACCGTGCCGGCGGCATCGTGGTCGGCAAGCTGGGCACCTCGGTGGTCACCGCCGCAGAACTCGCAGGAGAAGCAACATGATCGTGGTCACCGGCGCTGCCGGTTTCATCGGCAGCAATCTGGTCCGCGGCCTGAACCGCCGCGGCGTGTACGACATCATCGCGGTCGACGACCTCACCGATGGCGACAAATTCCGCAATCTGGCCGACTGCGCCATTGCCGACTATCTCGACAAGGACGACTTCCGCCAGCGTGTGCGGGAGGGCCGTCTTCCCGAGATCCGCGCCGTGCTGCACCAGGGGGCCTGCTCGGACACCACCGAGCGCAACGGCCGCTACATGCTCGACAACAACTACCGCGTCACGCTGGAGCTGCTGGAATGCTGCCAGGCGCGGCGGATCCCGCTGCTGTACGCCTCGTCGGCGGCGGTCTACGGCGGCTCGTCCGTCTATGTAGAGGACCCTGCCAACGAAGCGCCCCTCAACGTGTACGGCTATTCCAAGCTGCTGTTCGACCAGGTGCTGCGCCGTCGCATGGACACGCTCACGGCCCAGGTGGTGGGGCTGCGCTACTTCAATGTGTACGGCCCCCACGAGCAGCACAAGGGCCGCATGGCCTCGGTGGCCTTCCACAACATGAACCAGTTCCTCGCCGAGGGCCACGTGCGGCTCTTCGCGGGGTGGGACGGCTACGCCGACGGCGCCCAGAGCCGCGACTTCATCTCGGTGGAGGACGTGGTGGCGGTCAACCTGCATTTCCTCGACAACCCGGGGCAGTCCGGCATATTCAACTGCGGCACCGGGCGCGCGCAGCCCTTCAACGACGTGGCGGCGGCCGTGGTCAATACGTTGCGTGCCGAACGCGGCGAGCCGGCGCTGCCGCTCGACGAACTGGTGCGAGCCGGCCTGATCCGCTACATCCCGTTCCCCGACGACCTCAAGGGCCGCTACCAGAGCTATACGCAGGCCGACGTGTCGCAGCTGCGGGCTGCCGGTTTCACTGCCGACATGCGCGACGTGCAGACCGGCGTGTCGGAGTACGTGCGCTACTGGCGCGCGCTGGGCTGAACTCCTGCCAGCGTAGTTGCCGCAATAGACGATTCCGTGCATCCGGCCCGCGTACCGGGCCGGCGCTGGGCATGATGGGTACAGGCGGATCGGTCGATCCGCCGCGTTCCAGGAGACCCTCATGAACCCGTTCCTGCATGACCCCGTGGCCCGTCCCGTACGGCCCCGTCCCTTCGTTGCCCGGTTCGCCGCCGGCCCGCGTCCGTCCGCGCGCCGCGCCCTGTTGCGGGCGGCGGGCGGACTGGCCCTGGCCGGCGGCCTGGGGCTGGCCACGCTCGCTCCGGCGCTTGCCGCCCCCGTCGACGTCAACACCGCCAGCGCCGAGCAGCTCGAGGCGCTGCGCGGCATCGGCCCAGGCACCGCGCGCATCATCATCCAGGAGCGTGCCCGCGGCGGTCCTTTCGATTCCATCGAAGACCTGTCCGACCGGGTACGCGGCATCGGCCCGAAGCGGGCGCAGGCCCTGCAGGCAGCCGGGCTCGTCGTGGGCGAGGCCAGGCCGCAGCCGCCGGCGGCGCCGCCGGCGGCGGGCCGGCGTCCGCCCGCCAAATAGCCGGCTGGGCGCGCTTGCCCCTGGCGCAGGCGCGGCTATGTTCCCGGCCAGGGGCGCCCGGAGGTATGATCGCCGCCATGAGCACTCCCAACTATCCCACCATCGAGCAGACCGTCGGCAACACACCCCTGGTGCGCCTGCAGCGCATACCGGGCGAGGCCGGGGCGCCGCGCGGCAACGTCATCCTGGCCAAGCTGGAGGGCAACAATCCGGCCGGTTCGGTCAAAGACCGGCCGGCGCTCTCCATGATCATGCAGGCCGAGGCGCGCGGCGAGATCCAGCCCGGAGACACGCTGATCGAGGCCACCAGCGGCAATACCGGCATTGCGCTGGCCATGACGGCGGCCATGCGGGGCTACCGCATGATCCTCATCATGCCCGACAACCTCTCGGTCGAGCGGCGCGCCGCCATGACCGCCTATGGCGCGCAGCTCATTCTCACGCCGGCCGACAAGGGCGGGATGGAATACGCGCGCGACCTCGCCATGGCCATGCAGGCCGAAGGCAAGGGCAAGGTGCTGGACCAGTTCGCCAATCCCGACAACCCGCGCGCCCATATCGAGGGCACGGGCCCCGAGATCTGGACCCAGACCGCCGGGCAGGTCACGCACTTCGTCAGCGCCATGGGCACCACCGGCACCATCATGGGCGTCTCCACCTACCTGAAGTCGCGCAACCCCGCCGTCCAGGTCGTGGGCGCGCAGCCCGCCGAGGGCTCGCAGATTCCCGGCATCCGGAAATGGCCCGAGGCCTACCTGCCCAGGATCTTCGATCGCAGCCGCGTCGACGCCTACGAGTCCATCGAGCAGGCCGAAGCCGAGGCCATGGCGCGGCGGCTGGCCGCCGAGGAAGGCATCTTCGGCGGGATCTCCTCTGCCGGGGCGCTGGTGGCCGCGCTGCGCGTGGCCCGGCGCGTGGAAAACGCCACCATCGTCTTCATCGTCTGCGACCGCGGCGATCGCTATCTCTCCACTGGCGTCTTCAACTGACGCAGCCTGCCTCGGGGCCCGGCTCGCCTGGCTGACCCCAGGCGAGTGCCGGACGCCGTGACCTCAGCGTCCGGTGCGCGCCGCCAGGGCATCGGCCAGGTCCGACACGGCCGTGGCGTAGAAATAGCTGCGGTTGTACTGGGTGAGCGCGAAGAAGTTCGGCGTGGCCGTGCGGTACTGCGCGGTGCCGCGCGCTTCCTCGACCAGGTCCACCACGCCCAGCGGCAATTCCTGCCAGCGGCCGGGTACGGCGCCGGGTGCGAGGCGTGCGCCGGCGGCCTGCAGCCTGCTCCAGTCCAGCGTGGGGCTCAGCCCGCCCGCCACAAGGGGCTTGGGGTCGGGCGGCAGCGCCACCGGCGCGAACACCGGCGCGCTGCGCTGCCATCCATGCTCGACCAGGAAGTTGCCCACCGACATGACGGCGTCCGATACGCTGTTCGCCAGGTCGATGTGCCCATCGCCATCGCCGTCGACGGCGTAGCGGAGAATGCTGCCGGGCATGAACTGGGGCATGCCGATGGCGCCGGCGTAGGAGCCGCGGGTCTCTTTCTCGAGCTTGCCGTTCAGCACCAGGGTGATGAAGTCGCCCAGCTGGTTGCGGAACAGTTCGATGCGTTCCGGCTTGGCGGGCTGCGGGTAGTCGAACGCCAGCGTGGTGAGCGCGTCCATGACGCGGAAACTGCCCATGTTGCGCCCGTACAGGGTCTCGACCCCGATGATGGCCGCGATGATCGAGGCCGGCACGCCGTATTGTTGTTCAGCGCGGTCCAGCAGGACGGCGTTGGCCCGCCAGAATTCCACGCCCCACTGGATGCGCTTGGGTTCCACGAAGCGCGACCGGTAGGTGAGCCAGCTGCGCCAGATCTTGCGCCCGGGCGGGGAGGGCGCGATCAGCCGCGCCACCGTGCTGTTGTAGGCGGCCCCATGCAGGCTGCCGCGCACGGCCTCCAGCTGCAGGCCCTGGCGGGCGGCCAGCTCGCGGGCGAAGGACTCCACCTCGGGGCGCAGCGCTCCTGCGGGACCTTCGGTGGCCGAAGGGGCCGCAGGTTGGCCGGGGCCGATGCGGATGGGGCCGTCTGCCGGCGCGGCAGGCTGGGACGGGCCGGGCGGTTTGGAGGCGGCGCAGCCCGCCACCAGGGCGGAACAAAGGCCGATTTGCAGGATTCGCCGACAGGTGAACATAATCTTCCTTATGGAGACTGTGTATCTTACCCACCCGTCATGCCGGCTGCATGAAATGGGGGACTGGCATCCGGAGAGTCCGCAGAGGCTCGATGCCATTTCCGATCAATTGCTGGCCAGCGGCCTGATGTCCTACCTGGACGACCGCCAGGCGCCCGCGGCGCAGCTGGCCGACATCCTGCGCGTGCACGATCCCGACTACGTCGAGAGCCTGCGCGCCCGGCAGCCCGACAGCGGGTACGTGGCGCTGGATTCGGACACCCTCATGAATTCCCATACCTACGAGGCCGCCCTGCGGGCCGCCGGGGCGGGTGTGTCCGCGGTGGATATGGTCATGCGCGGCGAAGCGGCCACGGCCTTTTGCGCCGTGCGGCCGCCGGGCCACCATGCCTGCCGCGACAAGGCAATGGGTTTCTGCTTCCTCAACAACGTGGCCATCGCCGCAGCGCATGCCATGGCGCAGCACGGGCTGCAGCGGGTGGCCATCGTGGACTTCGACGTGCACCACGGCAACGGCACGGAAGCGATCTTCGCCGGTGATGCGCGGGTGCTGATGTGCAGTTTCTTCCAGCATCCGTTCTTCCCCAACAGCGGTGCCGACCACCCTGCGGACAATATGCTGAACGTGCCGGTTCCGGCGTATACCACCGGCCCGGCGGTGCGCGCCATCGTGCGCGACCAATGGCTGCCGCGGCTGGAGGCGCACCGGCCGGAACTGATCCTGGTGTCCGCCGGCTTCGACGCCCACCGGGAGGACGACATGGCCCAGATGGGCCTGGTCGAGTCCGACTACGCCTGGATGACCGAGCAGCTCGTGGAGGTCGCCGAGCGGCACGCGCAGGGGCGCATCGTGAGCACGCTCGAAGGCGGATACAACTTTTCCGCGCTGGGCCGCAGCGTGGTGGCCCATCTGCGCGCGCTGGCAAAGTTGTAGAATCGAAAAATTGTGCAATGCGGGCGCCGCGGGTGCCGGACGATCATTTATTCCTTAGGAGGCTGCTGGATGAAGGTGCTTGTACCTGTCAAGCGCGTCGTTGACTACAACGTCAAGGTACGCGTGAAGTCGGACCAAACCGGTGTGGACATCGCCAATGTGAAGATGTCGATGAACCCGTTCGACGAGATCGCGGTCGAGGAAGCGACGCGCCTGAAGGAAAAGGGCAGCGTGTCCGAGATCGTGGCGGTGTCCTGCGGCGTGGCGCAGTGCCAGGAAACCTTGCGCACGGCCATGGCCATCGGCGCCGACCGCGGCATCCTGGTGCAGACCGACGCCGAGCTGCAGCCGCTGGCGGTGGCCAAGATGCTGAAGGCGCTGGTCGAAAAGGAGCAGCCCCAGCTGGTGATCCTGGGCAAGCAGGCCATCGACGACGACGCCAACCAGACCGGCCAGATGCTGGCCGCGCTGCTGGGCTGGTCGCAGGCCACGTTCGCCAGCAAGGTCGAGCTGGGCGAAGGCGAGGTCACGGTCACCCGCGAAGTCGATGGCGGCCTGGAAACCATCAAGCTGAAGCTGCCGGCCATCGTCACCACCGACCTGCGCCTGAACGAGCCGCGCTATGTCACGCTGCCCAACATCATGAAGGCCAAGAAGAAGCCGCTGGACACTGTGTCGCCGCAGGACCTGGGCGTGGACCCCGCGCCGCGCCTGAAGACGCTCAAGGTCACAGAGCCGCCCGGCCGCAAGGCCGGCATCAAGGTGCCGGACGTGGCCACGCTGGTCGACAAACTCAAGAACGAAGCGAAGGTGCTCTGATATGACGACGCTGGTTATTGCCGAACACGACAACGCCCAACTCAAGGGCGCCACGCTCAACACCATCGCGGCCGCTGCCAAGCTGGGCGGCGACGTGCACGTGCTGGTCGCGGGCAGCAATGCCCAGGCCGTGGCCGACCAGGCCGCCCGCGCGCAAGGCGTGGCCAAGGTGCTGCTGGCCGACGGCGCAGCCCTGGCCGAGGGCCTGGCCGAGAACGTGGCCGAGCAGGTGCTGGCCATCGCCAAGGACTACACCCACATCCTGTTCCCGGCCACGGCCTCGGGCAAGAACGTGGCCCCGCGCGTGGCTGCCAAGCTCGACGTGGCGCAGGTTTCCGACATCATCGCCGTCGAGTCCCCCGACACCTTCCAGCGCCCCATCTACGCGGGCAACGCCATCGCCACCGTGCAGTCGGCGGATCCGGTCAAGGTCATCACGGTGCGCACCACCGGTTTCGACGCCGTGGCGGCCGAGGGCGGCTCGGCAGCCGTGGAGAAGATCGACGCGGTGGCCGACTCTGGCCTGTCGTCGTTCGTGGGCCGCGAAGTCGCCAAGAGCGACCGCCCCGAGCTGGCGGGCGCGCGCGTGGTGGTCTCCGGCGGCCGGGGCCTGGGCAGCGCCGAGAACTTCAAGATCCTCGACCCGCTGGCCGACAAGCTGGGCGCGGCCCTGGGCGCCTCGCGCGCGGCCGTCGACGCGGGCTACGCCCCCAACGACTGGCAGGTGGGCCAGACCGGCAAGATCGTGGCCCCGCAGCTGTACGTGGCCATCGGCATCTCGGGCGCCATCCAGCACCTGGCCGGCATGAAGGATTCGAAGGTCATCGTGGCCATCAACAAGGATGCCGAGGCGCCGATCTTCGGCGTGGCCGACTACGGCCTGGTGGGCGACCTGTTCCAGGTCGTGCCCGAGCTGACCAACGCGCTGTAGGCTCCAGCGCGCCGGCACGCAAAAACCGCAGGCGGTCGCCTGCGGTTTTTTTATGCCTGCGGGAAACCGGCCCGGCGGCGCCCGGCCCCTGCTTGGCGTACCATGTGTCCAGCCCGCGCCCGACGGGGAAGCGGCCGGGGCATGGCCGCAACAAGACACGGAGACATCATGAGCTATCTCACACCCCTGCAGGACATCCGCTTCGCGCTTCGAGAACTGGCCGGCCTGGACGAGATCCTGGCGCTGCCGGGCTTCGAGGAGCTCACGCCCGAGCTGGTGGATGCCATACTCGAGGAGAACGCCCGCTTCGTGCAGCAGGTGGTGGCGCCGCTGGACGCCGCCGGCGACCGGCAGCCTCCCGTCTGGGACGATGGCGAGGTGCGCACCACGCCGGGTTATGCCGAGGGCTTCGCCGCCTATGCGGCCGGCGGCTGGCAGGGCCTGCAGCATCCGCAGCAATGGGGCGGCCAGGGCCTGCCCAAGCTGGTGGCGGCGCCCGCCGGCGAGAACATCCAGGCGGCCAGCCTGGCTTTCTCGCTGTGCCCGATGCTCACCGACGGGGTGATAGAAGCCCTGCTCACCGTCGGTTCCGAGCCGCAGCGCAGCATCTTCGTGCCCAACCTCATCAGCGGCCGCTGGACCGGCACCATGAATCTCACGGAGCCGCAGGCGGGATCGGACCTGGCCCAGGTCTCGATGCGCGCGGTGCGCCAGGACGACGGCACCTATCGGCTGAGCGGACGCAAGATCTTCATCACCTATGGCGAGCACGACCTCGCCGAGAACATCATCCACCTGGTGCTGGCGCGCACGCCGGACGCCCCGGCGGGCGTGAAGGGCATCTCTCTGTTCATCGTGCCCAAGTTCCTGGTGGACGAGCAGGGCCGCCCGGCGGCGCGCAACGACGTGTGGTGCGCCAAGCTCGAGCACAAGCTGGGCATACACGGCAGTCCGACGGCGGAGCTGCTGTATGGGGCGGGCAAGGGCGAGGTGGGCGAGGGCGCGGTGGGCTACCTGGTGGGCGAGCTCAACCGCGGCCTGGAGTACATGTTCATCATGATGAATGCGGCCCGCTATGCGGTGGGCCAGCAGGGCATAGGCGTGTCCGAGCGTTCCCTGCAGCGCGCCCACGCCTATGCCCGCGATCGCGTGCAGGGCAGGGCAGTGGAAGGCTCGGCCACGGCGGTCACCATATCGCACCATCCCGACGTGCAGCGCATGCTGCTGACCATGCGGGCCCTGACCGAGGCGGCGCGTGCGGTGTCCTATGTGGCGGCCGCGGCGCACGACAAGGGCGCGCATCACCCCGACGCCGGCATGCGCTCGCGCCACCGGGCGATCTACGAATACCTGGTGCCGGTGGTCAAGGGCTACGCCACCGAGATCGCCCTGGAGGTCACTTCGCTGGGCGTGCAGGTCCACGGCGGCATGGGCTTCATCGAGGAGACCGGCGCGGCGCAGCATTACCGCGATGCGCGCATCCTGCCCATCTACGAAGGCACCACGGCAATCCAGGCCAACGACCTCGTCGGCCGCAAGACGCTGCGCGACGGCGGCGCCACGGCCTATGCGTGCATTGCAGCCATGCGGGACACGCTGAAGCTCGTGGAGGCGGAAGTTTCGCGGGCCGACGAAGCGCAGCGGCCGGGCCTGCGCCTGCTGCGCGACAACTTGGACCAGGGGATCCAGGCCTACGAGGGGGCGGTGGCGTTCCTGCTCGAGCATGCAGCGCAGCACCCGCGCGCCGTGTATGCGGGCAGCGTGCCGTACCTGATGCTGGCCGGTACCGTGCATGGCGGCTGGCAGATGGCGCGCGCCGCGCTGGCATGCCGCCGGCAGCTGGCCCAGGGTTCCGCCGACCCTTTCTATCGGGCCAAGCTCGGCACGGCGCTGTTTCATGCCGCGCATATCCTGCCGCGGGCGCAGGCCTTGTCGGCGGCCGTGCGCAGCGGGGAGGTGGTGGATCATTGCGGCTTGCTGGCAGATATTGCATAAGGTTATATGGGTTGAATATTTCCACCAAGCTTGGTTTGATGCCAGAATCATTCGATCCGTTACACCATACAGGAGGCAACCATGGCTCAACTACGCCTGGGCGACACGGCGCCGGATTTCGAACAACAATCCTCCGTCGGCCCGATCCGGTTCTATGACTACCTCGGCGACAGCTGGGGCGTGCTGTTCTCCCACCCGGCCGACTACACGCCGGTGTGCACCACGGAACTGGGCTACACGGCCAAGCTGGCCGATGAGTTCGCCAAGCGCAACGTGAAGGTGCTGGCGCTCTCGGTGGATCCGGTAAGCTCGCACAAGGGCTGGATCGACGACATCAACGAAACCCAGTCCACCACCGTCAACTTCCCCATCGTGGCCGACGAGGACCGCAAGGTTTCCGAGCTCTACGACATGATCCATCCGAACGCCAGCGCCACCGCCACGGTGCGCTCGGTGTTCATCATCGACCCGGCCAAGAAGGTGCGCCTGATCATCACCTACCCGGCCAGCACCGGACGCAATTTCAACGAGATCCTGCGCGTGATCGATTCGCTGCAGCTCACCGACAACTACAGCGTGGCCACGCCGGTGAACTGGCAGGATGGCGATGACGTGATCATCGTCCCCTCGCTGAAGGACGAAGCCGTCATCAAAGAGAAGTTTCCCAAGGGCTACAAGGCCGTGCGTCCGTACCTGCGCATCACGCCGCAGCCCAACAAATAAGCAGATAACCTGCCGCAGGGTTTCCGGCCGCGCCCCGCCTCGAGCGGGGCGCGGCCGTTTCGTCGCGCCATGCGCGCTTATGCCGCAAAGCCATGAACAACTGAAAAAACATTCGTTCCGTTTACGTTGCACCGCACGCAAACTGGCGTCTCCCTCACAACAAGGAACAAGGGAATGCCTGACATGCACCAGTGGCTTGCCCGGGTCCGGGCCGTGGCGTCGGTGCTGGCCGCCACCTTCATCCTGGGCCTGCCGCAGGTCCATGCCGCGTCTTCCCAGGCGCTGCTGAACGTATCCTACGATCCCACGCGCGAGCTCTATCGCGCCATCGACGAGGCCTTCGTCAAGCAATACCAGCAGGAAGCCGGCGTGGCCGTCACCATACGCCAGTCCCATGGCGGTTCCGGCCGCCAGGCGCGCTCGGTCATCGACGGACTGGACGCCGACGTGGTCACGCTGGCGCTGGCCTACGACATCGACGCCATCGCCGACCGCGGGCTGCTGGCGGCCGACTGGCAGAAGCGCCTGCCGCGCAACAGCTCGCCTTACACCTCGACCATCGTGTTCCTGGTGCGCAAGGGCAATCCCAAGCAGATCCGCGACTGGGACGACCTGATCAGGGACGGCGTCCAGGTCATCACGCCCAACCCCAAGACTTCCGGCGGCGCGCGCTGGAACTACCTGGCTGCCTGGGCCTACGCCCTGCAGCGCAGCAACGGCAGCGAAGAGCAGGCCAAGGCCTATGTCGGCGAACTGCTGCGGCATGTGCCGGTGCTCGACACGGGCGCGCGGGGCGCCACCACCACGTTCGTGGAGCGGGGCGTGGGCGACGTGCTGCTGGCCTGGGAGAACGAGGCCTTCCTGGCCCAGGAAGAACTGGGCCCGGACAAGTTCGACATCGTGGTGCCCTCGCTGTCCATCCTGGCCGAGCCGCCGGTGGCCGTGGTCGACAAGAACGTGGACCGCAAGGGCACGCGTGCGGCAGCGGAGGCCTACCTGAAGTTCCTGTATACGCCGCAGGCCCAGGAGATCATCGCCCGCAATTACTACCGTCCCACCGATGAGGCCGTGGCGGCCCGCCATGCGGAGCGCTTTCCCAAGCTGCGCCTGGTGACGATCGACGACCCCATCTTCGGAGGCTGGCGCGCCGCGCAGAAGAAGCATTTCAGCGACGGCGGGACCTTCGACCAGATCTATCAGCCGCGCTGAGCCCACATGACAGCCTATTCCGCCTCTGCTCCGGATGTACCCGCCGCCCACCGGCGTGCCTCGGCATGGCGGCGCGCCGGGGTGCTGCCCGGCTTCGGCCTGTCGATGGGCTATGCCGTGCTCTATCTCAGCCTGCTGGTGCTGATCCCCCTGGCCGCGCTGCCGGCCAAGGCGGCGGGCATGGGCTGGACGGGATTCTGGGAGGCCGTGACCGCCCCGCGCGTGCTGGCGTCCTACCGGCTCACCTTCGGCGCCTCCCTGATCGCCGCCGTCGTGAACCTGGTGTTCGGCGCCATCGTGGCCTGGGTGCTGGTGCGATACCGGTTTCCGGGCAAGAAGCTGGTCGATGCGCTGGTGGACCTGCCCTTCGCGCTGCCCACGGCGGTGGCCGGTATCGCGCTTGCGGCGTTGTATGGGCCGAACGGCTGGCTGGGAGCCCCGCTGGGCCAGTGGTTCGGGCTCAAGGTGGCCTTCACGCCGCTGGGCGTGGTGGTGGCGCTGGTGTTCATCGGCGTGCCGTTCGTGGTGCGCACCGTGCAGCCCGTGCTCGAGGACGTGGAGCGCGAGATCGAGGAGGCCGCGGCCAGCCTCGGCGCCGACCGCTGGCAGACGGTGTGGCGCGTGGTGCTGCCCGCGCTCCTGCCCGCATTGCTCACCGGCTTTGCGCTGACTTTCGCGCGGGCGGTGGGCGAGTACGGCTCGGTGATCTTCATCGCGGGCAACATGCCGATGGTGTCCGAGATCACGCCGCTGCTCATCGTGGCCAAGCTCGAGCAATTCGACTACGCGGGCGCCGCGGCAATCGCCACGGTGATGCTGCTGATCTCGTTCGCGCTGCTGCTGCTCATCAATCTGCTGCAGGCCTGGCAGGCGCGCCGCGGCGGGAGGGCGGCATGAACGCCCGGCATCGTGATCCGCTGGCCGAGCCGCGTTGGGTGCGGCTTCTGCTGCTGGCGCTGGCCCTGGGATTCCTGACCCTCTTCCTGGTGGTGCCCTTGCTGGCCGTATTCACCGAAGCGCTGCGCAAGGGATGGGCGCTGTACCTCGCCGCGATAACCGAGCCCGACGCCTGGTCCGCGATCCGCCTGACCCTGCTGGTGGCCGCGCTGTCGCTGCCCTTGAACCTGGTGTTCGGCGTGGCGGCTGCCTGGGCGGTCACGCGCTTCTCGTTCCGGGGCAAGCAGTTCCTGATCACGCTGATCGACCTGCCGTTCTCGGTATCGCCGGTGGTGGCGGGCATGGTGTTCGTGCTGCTGTTCGGTTCACAGGGATGGTTCGGCCCGTGGCTGCAGGCTCATGACCTGAAGATCGTCTATGCCGTGCCCGGGGTGATCCTGGCCACGCTTTTCGTCACGTTTCCGTTCATCGCGCGCGAGCTGATCCCGTTGATGCAGGCGCAGGGCAGCGAGGACGAGCAGGCGGCGCTCACGCTGGGCGCCAGCGGCTGGCAGATATTCCGCCGGGTCACCCTGCCCAACATCAAATGGGGCCTGCTGTACGGCGCGATCCTGAGCAATGCGCGCGCCATGGGCGAGTTTGGCGCGGTGTCGGTGGTGTCGGGGCAGGTGCGCGGCCTCACCAACACCATGACCCTGCACGTGGAGATCCTCTACAACGAATACCAGTTCTCGGCGGCGTTTGCCGTGGCCTCGCTGCTGGCCCTGCTGGCGCTGGCGACGCTGCTGGTCAAGCAGTGGGTCGAATGGCGCGGCGAGCGCCAGCGCTACGCGGTCCAGCAGGCGCTGTCCGAAGAAGCCCGGGCGGTGCCCGCGCCCGTTCCGGTCCAGGAGTACGCATGAGACACCGCGCGTCAACCGTTTGCAGTGGGAATTCGCCGTCGGCGGACGGGAGGGTAGTCCGGTGAGCATCGAAGTCCGCCATCTCGCCAAGCGCTTTGGCAATTTCCAGGCCCTGGACGGCGTTTCGCTCCAGGTGGAGAAGGGCGAGCTCGTGGCCCTGCTGGGGCCGTCCGGCTGCGGCAAGACCACGCTGCTGCGCATCATCGCCGGGCTGGAGCATCCCGATTCGGGCCGCGTGCTGTTCGCCGGGGAGGACGCCACCGACGTGGACGTGCGCCATCGGCGCGTGGGTTTCGTCTTCCAGCACTATGCGCTGTTTCGCCACATGAGCGTCTTCGAGAACGTGGCGTTCGGGCTGCGCGTGCGTCCTCGCGCACAGCGCCCCGACGAGACGCGCATCCGCGCACGGGTGCGCGAGCTGCTGGGCCTGGTGCAGCTCGACGGCCTGGCCGGCCGATATCCGGCGCAACTGTCCGGCGGCCAGCGCCAGCGGGTGGCGCTGGCGCGGGCGCTGGCCGTGGATCCCCATGTGCTGCTGCTGGACGAGCCTTTCGGGGCGCTCGACGCCCAGGTGCGCAAGGAGCTGCGCCGCTGGCTGCGGCGCCTGCACGAGGAACTGCACGTGGCCAGCGTGTTCGTCACGCACGACCAGGAAGAGGCGCTGGAGGTGGCCGACCGCGTGGTCCTGATGCGGGCCGGCCGGATCGAGCAGGCGGGATCGCCGCGCGAAGTCTGGGAGCGGCCGGCCACGCCGTTCGTGCATGGCTTCCTGGGCAACGTCAATCGGCTGGCGGGCCACGCCAGCCGCGGCATGTGGGAAGACGGCAGCATGTCGCTGCCGGCACCCGAGCTGCTCCAGGACGATCGCGTTCCCGCGGTGGCCTACGTGCGGCCGCACGAGATCGAACTGGCGCGCGAAGGCGCGGCGGGCGGCCTTGCGGTACGCCTGGATCATGCCTACCTGGCCGGCCCCAGCGCCTATCTCGAGCTGCAGCCTCTGGACAGGCAGGATCGGCTCGAGGCGGAAGTGCCTGAAGCGCTTTATCGACAACTGAACCTGAAGGAAGGCGAGATCCTGGTGGCGCGCCTGCGCCAGGGCCGGGTTTTCGCCGTGCAACCATGATCAACTCATCTTCATCCCTTCCCCAAGGCTGGCCGGCGCTGCAGGCGCTCCTGGCCGACATCGCCGAGCGTCATCCCGACGCGGCGCTGGCCTCGTCGCTGGCCGCCGAAGACATGCTGCTGACCCACGCCATCTTCGAGGCCGGGCTGCCCCTGCAGGTCTTCACCCTGAACACCGGCCGCCTGCATGCCGAGACGCTCGCGCTGCTGCCGCGGGTGCAGGATCGCTACGGCCGCGCCATCGAGGTCTACGAGCCCGAGGCCGGGGCGGTGGCCGATCACGTGGCGCAGCACGGGGCATATGCCTTCTACGAGAGCGTGGAGCTGCGCAAAGCCTGTTGCAACATCCGCAAGGTCGAGCCGCTGCGCCGCGCACTGTCGGGCCGCAGCGCCTGGATCACGGGCCAGCGCCGCGAGCAGTCCGCCACCCGCGCGGTGCTGGCCGAGGCGGAGGACGATCCGGTGTTCGGCCTGCGCAAATACAACCCTCTGGCGGCCTGGACCGAGCAGGAAGTGTGGGCCGCGATCAGGGCGCTGGACATTCCCTACAATCCCCTGCACGACCAGGGCTATCCCTCGATCGGATGCGAGCCCTGCACGCGTGCGGTAAAGCCGGGCGAGGACGTGCGTGCCGGCCGCTGGTGGTGGGAGCAGTCGGACTCCAAGGAGTGCGGCCTGCACGCCGGCAATCGCGTGATCCCGGTACGCGCCCAGGCGGCTTCACCCGCCCGACAGGCGCAGCGCGACGAAGCGCTGCAGTAGGCGCGGGAAAGCCCGCATCCGGGGGTGTTCACCTGCCGGTCCGACCTGGGGTAAATTGATCCGGTCGGAACCGCAACACGGCGCTTGCCAAAAGTACTGTATTTTTATACAGTACTTCCATGGAGCGAGCCGATCATTCGTCTTTCGATTTTTCCGCCGGTAATGGGTCCCCGGCTGCCGCCCCCGCCGCCTTGCGCGGCCGGGGTGCGGTTACTAATGTCAGGCACCGCTTCGAATCCACCGAGCGGAATCCCGCCGACGACGGCTGGCAACCCATAGGCTTCGTGCCCGAGGCGGGCAGGCCGGCCACCACGGTGCGTGCCGAGCAGGCCCGCAAGCTGCTGTCCCGCAACGATTCCCCCGACATCCCGTTCGACGTCGCCATCAATCCGTACCGCGGCTGCGAGCATGGCTGCGTGTATTGCTATGCGCGGCCCACCCATGCCTATCTGGGGTATTCGCCCGGCCTCGACTTCGAGACCCGCCTGGTAGCCAAGGCCAATGCGCCGCAGGTGCTGCGGGCCGAGCTGGCGCGCCCGGGCTACCGTCCCACTCCCATCAACCTGGGTTCCGCCACGGATATCTACCAGCCCATCGAACGCACCTGGCGCCTTACGCGCTCCCTGCTCGAGGTCCTGCTGGAAACCCGGCACCCCGTCACCCTCGTCACCAAGAACGCCCTGGTCGAGCGCGATCTCGATCTGCTCCAGGCGCTGGCGCGTCGCAACCTGGCCATGGTGTTCGTCAGCATCACCACGCTGGATGCCGACATGGCGCGCACGCTGGAACCCCGCGCCTCGGCGCCGTGGCGGCGCCTGCAGGCCGTGCGCCGGCTGGCCGAGGCGGGCGTACCCGTGGGGGTGCTTGCCGCCCCCATGATCCCCTTCATCAACGACGACGCGCTCGAAGCCATCATCTCGGCCGCCGCCGAAGCCGGCGCCCGCCACGCCAGCTATACCGTGGTGCGCCTGCCCTGGGAAGTCAAAGACGTCTTCGAGCAATGGCTGCACACGCACTTTCCCGACAGGGCGCAGCGCGTCCTGCACCGCATCGCCGACATGCGAGACGGCCGGCGCAATGACCCCAATTTTGGCACCCGCATGCGCGGCACCGGCATATGGGCCGATCTGTTGCGTCAGCGCTACACGGTCGCCGTACGCAAGGCGGGCCTCGTCTCACCCCGCATGCCGCCACTCGATTGCACCCAGTTCGTTCCGCCGGCGCAGCCGGCTTCCACCCTGTCCCGACGCGCAGGGCGCACCGCTGCGGCGGTGTCCGCCCAGGTCGCCGATGTGGGGCAGTTGTCGCTGTTCGACTGACACGCCAGGAGCCCCCCATGAACCTCGCTTCCCCGCTCGCCACAACGCTGCCCACGACGCTCGATACTCCGCTCGCCGACCCGCTCACCTGGCCGCGGCGTGCCGGCGGCGCGCTGCGCCGGGTCGTGTCTGCCCCGCTGTCTGCCGCCATGTCCGCTCTCATGTCCGCCCTTGCCCGGTGGCCGTTCCCGCCTCAGCCGGGCGCAGCGCTGCCCATGCCGGTCGGCCAGCGGCAGGCGGGCTCCATGCCGGTGGCTCCCGCAGCGCCCCCGGTTCCGGCTGCGCCCGCTGCGGCCGCTGCGTCCGTTCGAGATGCCAGCATCGGCGATGCCCGCCGGATGGCGGTGCCGGCCGGCCGGGTGGGCGTGCGGCGCATGGTCATCGACATACTCCTGGTCGGCATCTGGGGCGCCATGATTCCCGCGCTCATGTGGCTGGGTGCCGCCGCCGGGTTCTGAGGATGCGCGAGCCCCGGGGCCGCAGCGGCTGCTGCGGTTCCCGCTGTCATCTGGACAAGGCTATGTGGCGCAAGGCCTAGCTTTTTGGTGTAGAATACCGGGTTTGCCAAACCTCATCCTCTGCTTGCGGCACCAGGACATTCCTACAACCGCATTGGCCGGCCCGAAGCCTCATCTTCGCGGCGCGCCTGCTGCAAGGCACGATGACTAGGAGTTTTACGTGAACCTCATCGAAATCCTGGAACAGGAAGAAATCCAGCGCCTTACCGGCGGCAAGACCCTGCCCGAGTTCGCCCCCGGCGACACGGTGATCGTCAATGTGAACGTGGTCGAAGGCACGCGCAAGCGCGTGCAGGCCTATGAAGGCGTGGTCATCGCCAAGCGCAACCGCGGCCTGAACTCGGCCTTCATCGTGCGCAAGATCTCCTCCGGCGAAGCGGTGGAGCGCACCTTCCAGCTGTACTCGCCCACCATCGCCTCCATCGAGGTGAAGCGCCGTGGCGACGTGCGCCGTGCCAAGCTGTACTACCTGCGCAATCGTTCCGGCAAGTCGGCGCGCATCAAGGAAAAGCTGGTCATCAAGCAAGCCAAGAAGGCAGCTTGATCTCCGGGGTTGGGCATGGGGGCGCCGTGTGCATCGCGCTGCAATCCCATGCCGCAACCAGGTTGAACAAAGGCACCTGCAGGGTGCCTTTTGTTTTTTGCCCGGGCCTGCTGCGAAGGATTCCGTCGCAGGCAGGTTTTCCCCGGGGCTGCCAGGCTCCTGAACCCTGACGCGTTATTCTCCGACGCCGGCAATGCCAGACGCTTCCCAGCCATCCCGCCCCAGACGACCGTCCGCGACTCCGGCATTCGATCCGGCCGACCAGCCCTGGGAGGTCGCCGACCAGGGCCTGTGTGCAGTGCCGCCCGAGCGGATGGCGCCGCAGGCGCTGCGCCGGATCTTCGAGGAGGTGCGAAGCTGGCACGAGGATCTCATGCTCCGCACGCACGAGCCACGCCATCCGGGGCGGGAAGGTCCGCCCGTGCTGGCCGCGGTATTGATACCCATCGTGCTGCGGCCGGAAGGCCCGCGGGTGCTGCTTACCCAGCGCACCGCGCATCTCAATGACCACGCCGGGCAGATCAGTTTCCCGGGCGGCCGCATCGAACCTTCCGACGGAACCCCGGTGGCGGCAGCCCTGCGCGAGGCGCACGAGGAGATCGGCCTGGCCAGCAAGTACGTGGAAGTGCTCGCCAGCATGCCTGCCTACGTGACGGCCACGGGCTTCTCGGTTACGCCGGTGGTCGCCCTGGTGCAGCCCGGCCCGGGCTTCGAGCTGGTGCCGGAGGTTTTCGAAGTGGCGGACATCTTCGAGGTGCCGCTGGCATTCCTCATGGATCCCGCGAATCACCGCCTGTACCGGGCGACCCTGCCCGACGGCAGGGTGCGGCGATATTACGCGATGCCGTGGCAAGGGCACTTCATCTGGGGCGCCACCGCAGGCATGCTGCGCAACCTGTACCACGCGGTGCGCGGCCCGGCTCAGTAGCGTTGCTGCGCGGCTTCGTTTTCTTCCAGCAGGCGGCAATACAGCGCATAGCGCAGGGAGTCGATTCCGCCGGCCCGCAGCGCCGCCACGACGCCGCAGCCGGGCTCATGGCGATGGCTGCAGTTGTAGAAGCGGCAATGCTCCACGTGCGGCAGGAATTCCGGGAAGCCGCGCATGATCTGATCGCGGCTGAGATGCTGCAGCCCGAAGGCCTGGAACCCGGGAGAGTCGATCAGGTCTCCGCCGGGCGGCGGCAGGTGATACAGCCGGGTGCTGGTGGTGGTGTGCCGGCCCATGTCGAGGGCGGCCGAATGGGTTTGCGTCGCGGCCCGCGCCTCGGGGGCCAGCGTGTTCAGCAGCGTGGACTTGCCCATGCCGCTCTGGCCCAGCAGGAGGCTGGTGCGGCCGGCCAGCCGCGGCGCCAGCCGTTCCTTCACCATGGCTGCGTCGTGGGCGCAGAGCTCGACCACCGGCACGCCCAGCGCCTGTATGGGTGCCAGGCGCGCGCGGGCCGCGGCTACGCCCGAGGCCAGGTCTATCTTGTTCAGGATGACCAGCGGCTCCACGCCGGCGCTCCAGGCGCCGGCCAGCGCGCGGCCGGTGAGGTCGTCGGAAAAGGTCGGCTCCACGGCCACCACGATGAGCAGCAGGTCCACGTTGGCGGCGAACTGCTTGGTGCGCATTTCGTCCGAGCGGTAGAGCAGGTTGGTGCGCGGCAATATCGCGTCGATGCTGCCTTCGTCCCGGCCTTGCGGGGTGATGCGCACGCGGTCGCCCACGGCTGCCCCGGCCTTCTTGCCGCGCGGATAGCACTGCCGGACCGTGCCGTCATCGAGTTCCACCATGTAGTGGCGGCCATGGGCCGCGACGATGCGACCTTCGATGGCGGCGCTCATGCGGGCTGGCTGGCGGCGGCGCCCAGCTGGCGGATGCGCACGGCGGCGGGCGGATGGCTGTCGTAGAAGGCGGAATGCACCGGGTCGGGGGTCAGTGTGGCGGCGTTGTCATCGTACAGCTTGACCAGCGCCGACACCAGCTGGCGGGGCGAGCTCTGCTCGGCCGCATAGCGGTCTGCCTCGAATTCGTGGCGGCGGGAATACCAGCTGGCCACGGGCGTCAGCATGAAGGTGAACACGGGCACCACCAGGAAGAAGAGCACGATGGCCATGGCGTGGTTGGGGCCGTCGAGGCGGGGCAGCACGCCCAGCCCTTCGTAGAACCAGGGCTGTCCGGCCAGCCATCCCAGCACCGCGAAGAACAGCAGGGCCGCGCCGAAGCTCAGGGCGATGCGCTTGAGGATGTGGCGGCGCGCGAAGTGGCCGAGCTCATGCGCGAGCACGGCCTCGATTTCGTCGGCGTTGAGCCGCGCCAGCAGCGTGTCGAAGAACACGATGCGGCGCGCCTTGCCGAAACCGGTGAAATAGGCGTTGCCGTGGGCCGACCGGCGCGAGCCGTCCATGACGAACAGGCCGTTGAGCGCGAAGCCGCAGCGTTGCGCCAGGGCGCGGATGCGGCCGGCGAGTTCGGTGTCGTCCAGCGGCTTGAAGCGGTTGAACAGCGGCGCGATGAAGGTGGGATAGAGGAACAGCAGCAGCACGTTGAAGGCCGTCCATAGCCCCCAGGCCCAGAGCCACCAGTAGGGGCCGGCTTCGGCCATGAGCCAGAGGATCGCGGCTGCCAGCGGCAGCCCCAGCACCAGGGCCAGCGCGATGCCCTTGAGCGCGTCGGCCATGAACAGGCCCGGCGTCATGCGGTTGAAGCCGAAGCGGCTCTCGAGGCGAAACTGCCGCCATAGCGTGAAGGGCAGGCCCAGCAGGCCCAGCAGGCCGAATACCACGGCCAGCAGCAGCAGCTGGCGCAACATGGGCTGCTCGGTGACCTGGGCAACCGTCAGGTCGATCAGCTGCAGGCCGCCCAGCAGGGTCAGGCATACCAGCACCACGGCGTCGTAGACGCGCTCGAGCATGCCGAGCCTGACCCGGGCAATGGTGTAGTCGGCCGCCCTCTGGTGGCTGGCCAGGCCGATGCGCGGCGCGAATTCCGGCGGCACCTGGTCGCGGTGGCGCGCCACGTGGCGGATCTGGCGGGTGGCCAGCCAGAGTCGCAGGCCGATGTCGGCAAGCAACAGGATGACGAACAGCAGGGTGAAGACGGGCAGCGGGTTGGGCACGGGTTGGCCTGGGGTGTGCGAAAATCGCGTGTTTTAAAGGCAAATTATATGGCTGCGAACGAGAATCGCCTGGTCTGGCTCGACATGGAGATGACCGGGCTCGATCCCGCGAAAGAGCGCATCATCGAAGTGGCCGTGGTGGTCACCGAGCCGGATCTCAGTGTCGTGGCCGAAGGCCCGGTGTTGGTGATCCACCAGCCCGACAGCCTGCTCGACGCGATGGACAACTGGAACAAGTCCACCCACGGCAAGAGCGGCCTGATCGACAAGGTGCGCGCCTCCACGCTCACGGAAGCGCAGGCCGAGCAGCAATTGCTGGCTTTCCTGGCGCAGCACGTGCCGCCCGGCAAGTCGCCGCTGTGCGGCAACACCATCAGCCAGGACCGCCGCTTCATGTTTGCCTACATGCCGGAACTCGAGCGCTTCTTCCACTATCGCAACCTCGACGTCAGCACGCTCAAGGAACTGGCGCGCCGCTGGGCGCCGGCGGTATACAAGGGTTTCGAGAAGAAGAGCCGCCATGAGGCGCTGGCCGACATCTACGAATCGATCGACGAGCTCAAGTATTACCGGGAGCATTTCCTCAAGATCTAGGGGGATCCCCCGGGAGGTGGGCACATGCGGCTGACGCTCGGGCAGATCCGGCGCATCGAACAGCTGGCCCTGGCGCGGGGCCTGCCCCTGATGGCGCGGGCGGGCGAGGCCGCGGCCGGATTCCTGGCGGCGCGCGTCCCGGTCCCGGGCCCCGTGCTGGCGCTGGCCGGGCCGGGCAACAACGGCGGCGATGCCGTGGTGGCCGCCACGCGGCTGCGCGAGCGCGGCTACGACGTGCTCGTGGCGTATTGCTCCGATCCCGAAAAGCTTCCGCCCGATGCCAGGCAGGCCCATGCCGCCTGGCATCGGGCGGGCGGCACGGTGTTGCCCGCCTTGCCCGACCGGCCGCCGGCATGTGTGATCGACGGCCTGTTCGGCATAGGGCTGGCCCGGCCGCTGCAGGCGGGCTGGCAGCAGTGCATCGACACCGTCAATGGCTGGGGCGTGCCGGTGCTGGCGCTGGACGTGCCCAGCGGCCTGGCGGCCGACGGCCGGCTGCTGGGCGCCCCGATACGGGCCACCTGGACCCTTTCCTTCATCGCGCCCGCCCCTGGCCTGGATGCGCCGGATGCCCGCCGCTGCTCGGGCGAGACGCACCTGGCCACGCTGGACATTCCGCCGGACCTGCTCGCGGCCGCCTTGCGCCATCCTGATTGAGGTCCGGGCCGCGCAGCACGGCCTGCCCCCGCCTGCACCTCACCCCGGCCGGCCGCCGAAGCGCCCCTGGACTTCACGGCCCAGGGGGCGGTAATGGGCGTTTTCCCGCCCGGCCACGGCGTCGAGATGCGCTTCCGAGGCGTCGAACAGCCGCCAGTACAGCCGGCCGCACAGCTGGCGGGCCGCATGGCCGGGCCAGTCGGCCGGCAGCATGGGGCCCGGCAGGCGTGGGTCGTGCAGCACCACGCGGCGCCAGTGGTGCAGCAGCAGTACGCGCGCGGCGAAGGCCTGGGGCGGTTCGGGCGGGGTGTCGAGCAGGGTTTCCAGCGGGCCGAAATGCCGGCTGAACTGGCGGTACTGCTCGGCCACCTCGTCGAGGTTCCAGCACTGCGGGGCCAGGCTGGCAATGGGCAGCCCGCCTGCGCCGGCCAGGTCGCGGGCGGACAGCACCAGCGCCTTGTCGGGGATGCCGAGTTTTTTCAGGATGTCGTGCGCGGCGCGGGCCTGCGTCTGCGGATGCGCGAACAGGCCCGGGGCGACCATGCCGAAGCCTTCCCAGAGCAGCTGGCGGCGCAGCTCGGTGCGTTCGGCCAGGGCATTGTTGCCGATGCGCGGCAACGCCACGAGGGTCCATTCGCCGCTCCATTCCTGCTCCGGACCTTCATAGATGCGCTGCGATGCGTGCGCGGTGTCGCGCCGGCCCTGTTCGGAAAGCAGGTAGAGGCTGCGGCGCCCATGCCGTTCGGCGCGCAGCCAGTCCTGGGCCACCAGGCGGAATACGCTCGTGCGCAGCAGCCGTTCGTTGACGCCCACGGGCTCCAGCAGTTCGATCAGGCTGCCCAGCCAGATGGCGCCGCCGTGCGGCGCCAGCGCGTCGCCCAGGAGGCTCACGCAGAGCGACTTGGCCCGCGGCGGGTCGGCCTTGATCAGTCGGGAAACGAAGCGCGCCAGAGGCGAGGAGGAGGGGGCCATGTCGGGACGAGGGTCGGCCATGAGCGGCGGTCCGCAACATGATACATAAGTCGAACGTGATACAGAAATTCGATTGACAATAGATTTTGTGTATTAAATAATCGTGGCATGAAGGGTGCCCACAGAGGCACGAATACGGGGCCGGTTCCGCCGCCCCGTCTCCAGGAGACGAGCCATGTATGCGCAATTGGTCGAAACCGGCGTCAAGCAGGTCCGCGGGGTGCAGGACATGTCCGGGCCCGAGCAGGCGTTCCAGCGCCGCGTCGACGAAGGCATACGCATCGAGCCACAGGACTGGATGCCCGAGGCCTATCGCAAGACGCTGATCCGCCAGATCTCGCAGCACGCGCATTCCGAGATCGTGGGCATGCTGCCCGAGGGCAACTGGATCACCCGCGCACCCACGCTCAAGCGCAAGGCCATCCTGATGGCCAAGGTGCAGGACGAGGCAGGACACGGGCTGTATCTGTACAGCGCCGCCGAAACCCTGGGCGTCTCGCGCGACGAGCTCGTCGACGAGCTCCACAGCGGCCGGGCCAAGTACTCCAGCATCTTCAACTATCCCACGCTCACCTGGGCCGACATCGGCATGATCGGCTGGCTGGTCGACGGCTCTGCCATCATCAACCAGATCCCGCTCTGCCGCTGCTCGTACGGCCCGTATGCGCGGGCCATGGTGCGCGTGTGCAAGGAAGAATCCTTCCACCAGCGCCAGGGCTACGACCTGCTCATCCAGATGTGCCGCCACGGCACTCCCGAACAGAAGGCCATGTGCCAGGATGCGCTGAACCGCTGGTGGTGGCCGGCACTGATGATGTTCGGCCCGCCCGACGCCGATTCGCCCAACAGCGCGCAGTCCATGCAATGGAAGATCAAGCTGTTCTCCAACGACGAACTGCGCCAGAAGATGGTGGACCAGACCGTGCCGCAGGCCGAGTACCTCGGGCTCACCATTCCCGACCCCGACTTGAAGTGGAATGCCGAAACCGGCCATTACGATTTCGGGGAGATCGACTGGAACGAGTTCTACGCCGTGATCAAGGGCAACGGCCCGTGCAATCGCGACCGCCTTGCGGCGCGCGTGCGGGCGCACGAAGAGGGCGCCTGGGTGCGCGAAGCGCTGGCCGCCCACGCTGCCCGGAAGGCGCGCCGCAAGGCCGCCGCCTGATCCCCGATGGGCGCGGCCCGGCCCGCGCCCGTTCCGTCACTCCATGCAGGACGGCTCGGCCGTCCGGGACTTAGGCATCATGAACCAGCAAGAATGGCCCCTCTGGGAAGTCTTCATCCGCAGCCAGCACGGGCTGGCGCACAAGCACGTGGGCAGCCTGCACGCGCCGGACGCCGAAATGGCCATCAACCATGCGCGCGACGTCTACACGCGCCGCAACGAAGGCCTGAGCATCTGGGTGGTGCGCGCCGCCGACATCGTGGCCAGCAGCCCCGCCGACAAGGAGCCGCTGTTCGACCCCGCCAACAACAAGGTCTACCGGCATCCCACGTTCTTCCCGCTGCCCGAAGAAATCAAGCACATGTGAGGAGCGCAGGCCCATGGACAAGCCGCTGTTCGAATATCTGCTGCGCCTGGGCGACGGCACCCTGATCCTGTCCCAGCGCCTGGCGGCCTGGACCGGCCACGGCCCGGCCCTGGAAGAAGATCTCGCGCTCACCAATACCGCGCTCGACCTGCTGGGCCAGGCGCGCATGTGGCTCACGCTGGCGGGGGAAGTCGAGGGCGCCGGACGCGACGAGGATGCGCTGGCCTATCTGCGCGATGCGCCGCAGTTCTTCAACCCGCTGCTGGTCGAGCGTCCCAATGGCAACTATGCCGATACCATGGCGCGCCAGTTCTTCTTCGACGTGTGGCACTACTTCCTGCTGCAGCGCCTGGCGCAGTCCCGCGACGAGCGCGTGGCGGCGATCGCCGCCAAGGCCGTGAAGGAGGTCACCTATCACGTGCGCCGCTCGTCCGACCTGGTGGTGCGCCTGGGAGACGGCACCGAGACCAGCCACGCCCGCATGCAGGCCGCGGTCGACGATGCCTGGCGCTATACGGGCGAACTCTTCGTCGACGACGAGATCGACCGCGACGTGGCGGCGCGGGGCATAGGCTGCGAGCTGGCCGCCCTGCGCGAGCCCTGGCTCGCCCATGTGCGCGAAGTGCTGGACGAGGCCACGCTGGCCATGCCCGACGAGCCGCAGGCCTTCCACGCCGCATTGCGCGGCGGCCGCCAGGGCCGCCATACCGAGGAACTGGGCTACATCCTGGCCGAGATGCAGTTCCTGCAGCGGGCCTATCCGGGGGCGTCGTGGTGAGCGCCGCCCTCCAGGCCCCGCCGCTGTCGCGCATCTGGGAGTGGCTCGCGCAAGTGCCCGATCCCGAGATTCCGGTGCTGTCGGTGGTGGACCTCGGCGTGGTGCGCGAGGTGCAGTGGGAAGAGCAGACCTGCGTGGTCACCATCACGCCCACGTATTCCGGCTGTCCCGCGATGCGCGAGATCACGCGCGACATCGAGCGCGTCCTGAACGGCCACGGCGTATCCGAGGTGGCGGTGCGCACGCGGCTCGCGCCGGCCTGGACCACCGACTGGATGAGTCCGCGCGGGCGCCAGGCGCTGCAGCGCTACGGCATCGCCGCGCCGGCGGAGCGCGCCGTCGACGTCTCCGGCATCAGCCGTCGCCAGGCCGAGCCGCCGGTGCCGTGCCCGCATTGCGGGGCAGGCGATACCCGCCTGGTCAGCCGCTTCGGCTCCACGTCATGCAAGGCGCTGTACCGCTGCAATGCATGCCGCGAGCCCTTCGATTATTTCAAGACACACTGATCTCATGAGCCAGAGCGCATTCCATACGCTGAAGGTGGCGTCCGTGGCGCGCAACACGCGCGATGCGGTGGTGGTCACGTTCGACCTGCCCGAGCCGCTGGAGCCGGTCTTCAAGTTCCGTCCCGGCCAATATCTCACGCTGCGCGCCCGGCTGCACGGCGAGGAAGTGCGGCGTTCTTACTCGATCTGTTCGGCCCCCGAAGACCGCATGCTGCGCGTGGCCATCAAGCAGGTGGACGAGGGCGTGTTCTCGACCTGGGCCAACCAGGGCCACCTGCAGCCCGGCCAGGAGCTTGAAGTGATGCCGCCGGCCGGCAACTTCACGGTGGATTTCGATCCCGGCCAGGCCCGCCGGTACGTGGCCTTCGCCGTGGGCAGCGGCATCACGCCGGTCTTCTCGCTGGTCAAGAGCGCGCTGTCGGCCGAACCGCGCAGCCGCTTCACGCTGTTCTTCGGCAATCGCGCCTCGTCCTCGGTGCTGTTCCGCGAGGAGATCGAGGACCTCAAGAATCGCTATATGGAGCGTTTCTCGCTGGTCTACATCATGAGCCGCGAAACGCAGGAGATCGAGCTGTTCAACGGCCGGCTCGACGGCGACAAGGTCGACCAGCTGCTGGATGCCTGGATGCGGCCGGCCGACATCGACTACGCCTTCGTGTGCGGGCCGCAGAACATGATCGAGAGCGTGGTCGAGCGCCTGCAGGCGCGCGGCATCGATCGCTCGCGCATCAAGTTCGAGCTGTTCGGCGCGCCGCGCGGGCCCCGCGCGCTGCGCACCGGACGCGAGGCGCCTGCAGCCCCGGGCAAGGGCCAGTGCGAAGTCACGGTGGTGCAGGATGGCCACAGCCGCAGCTTCGTCATCGACAAGAAGGACAACGTGCTGGACGCGGCCCTGGCGCAGGGCGTGGAGTTGCCGTATTCGTGCAAGGGCGGCGTATGCTCGACCTGCCGCTGCAAGGTCATGGAGGGCGAAGTCGACATGGACGCCAATTTCGCCCTCGAGGATTATGAAGTCGCGCGGGGCTTCGTGCTCAGTTGCCAGAGCTATCCGGTCAGCGACCGGCTGGTGCTCGACTTCGACCAGGAAACCTGAGCCCGCTGCCGGGCCGTCCACCATCAATCACTGGAGAACCAGCGTCGTGTCTACCGATTTCTTCGAGCGTCACCAGTCCGTACTCGAGCGGGCCGTGCAGGCCGCCGCCGAGCGCGGCTACTGGAGCCCGTACCCCGAGTCGCCGAGCCCGCGCGTCTATGGCGAGACCGCTCCCGCCGATGGCCAGGCAGCCTTCGAGGCTCTGCGCGGCAAGCCCTTCCCGCTGGAGCTGCCGCACGCGACGGGCCAGGTGGGCGGCGAGGTGTCGCCGTTCGGTTTTCCCCTGGGCATCACCTATCCGCGGGTGGCGCCCGATGCGCTGATCAAGGCGGGCAGCGCGGCCCTGGCGGGGTGGCGCAAGGCCGGGCCGCGGGCCTGGACCGGCGTGGCCCTGGAGATCCTGCAGCGGCTCAACCGCCGCAGCTTCGAGATCGCCCACGCCGTGCAGCACACCACCGGGCAGGGGTTCGTGATGGCCTTCCAGGCGGGCGGTCCGCAGGCCCAGGACCGCGGGCTGGAGGCCGTGGCCTATGCCTGGCAGGAAATGTCGCGCATTCCCGACGTGGCGCACTGGGAGAAGCCCCAGGGCAAGAACGACCCGCTGCGCATGGAGAAGCGCTTCACCGTGGTGCCGCGCGGCATCGCGCTGGTGATCGGATGCTGCACGTTCCCCACCTGGAACGGCTATCCCGGCCTGTTCGCCAGCCTGGCCACCGGTAACGCCGTCATCGTCAAGCCGCATCCCGGCGCCATCCTGCCGCTCGCGATCACCGTGCAGGTGGCCCGCCAGGTGCTGCGCGAGGCAGGCTTCGATCCCGACGTCGTCCAGCTGGCCGCCCACGAGGCCGGCGACGACACGGCGCAGGACCTGGCGCTGCGGCCCGAGGTGCGCATCATCGACTTCACCGGCAGCACGGCCAACGGCAACTGGCTCGAGCAGCACGCCCGCCAGGCGCTGGTCTATACCGAGAAGGCCGGCGTGAACCAGGTCATCATCGATTCGGCCGACGACATCAAGGGCGTGGCGCGCAACCTGGCATTTTCCCTGGCGCTGTACTCGGGCCAGATGTGCACCGCGCCGCAGAACATCTACGTACCGCGCGGCGGCATCCAGACCGCCGGCGGCCACCTGGGCTTCGACGAAGTCGCGGCCGCCCTGGCCGGCGCGCTGGAGAAGCTCACGGCCGATCCCGCCAAGGCGGTGGAGGTCACGGGCGCAATCCAGAGCGATGCCACGGCGCAGCGCATCGGCAAGGCGCGGGCGCTGGGCCTGCCGGTGCTCGCCGACAGCCGCGAGCTGCCCCATCCGCAGTTCCCGGAGGCGCGCGTGCGCACGCCGCTGCTGCTGCGCGCCGAGGCCGGCCACGAGGCCCTGGGCCAGGAATGGTTCGGCCCCATCGCCTTCGTGGTGGCCACCGATTCCACCGACCACAGCATCGCGCTGGCCCGCGAATCGGTGCTGCGCCATGGCGCATTGACGCTGTCCGCATACACCACGGATGAAACCGTCGCGGCGCGCGTGCAGGAGGCTGCCGAGGAAAGCGGGGTGTCGCTGTCGCTCAATCTCACGGGGGGCGTGTTCGTGAACCAGACCGCCGCCTTCAGCGATTTCCACGGCACCGGCGCCAATCCCGCCGCCAACGCCGCGCTCTCCGACAGCGCCTACGTGTCCAACCGTTTCCGCGTCGTGCAGACGCGCCGCCACGTGTGAGGCTGCCATGACCTACCAGGACATCCTGTTCTCGCTGGAGGGGGGCATCGCCCGCCTCACCCTGAACCGTCCCGACAAGCTCAACAGCTTCACCGCGCGCATGCACGGCGAGGTCGCCGAGGCGCTCGGGCGCGTCGAGTCGGAAGGCGCGCGCGTGCTGGTGATCACCGGCGCGGGGCGCGGCTTCTGCGCCGGCCAGGACCTGAGCGAGCGGCGCCCCGGGCCCGACGGGGCGCCGCCGGACCTGGGCGAGACGGTCGACAGATACTACGCGCCGCTGGTGCGACGCCTGCATGCGCTGCCCATGCCGGTGGTGGTGGGCGTGAACGGGGTGGCTGCCGGCGCGGGCGCCAACCTGGCGCTGGCCGGCGACATCGTCATCGCCAAGGAGTCGGCCAGCTTCATCCAGTCGTTCTGCAAGCTGGGCCTGATACCCGACACCGGGGGCACCTACGCGCTGCCGCGGCTGGTCGGCCGCGCCCGTGCGCTGGGCCTGGCGCTGCTGGGCGACAAGCTGCCGGCCCGGCAGGCCCAGGAGTGGGGGCTGATCTGGCAATGCGTGGCGGACGCCGAGTTCGATGCCACGCTCGACGGACTGGCGCGGCATTTCGCCCAGGCGCCCACCCTGGGCCTGGCCCGGACCAAACGCGCCATCGGGGCGAGCCTGGGCAATGACCTCGCGGCGCAGCTGGACCTGGAGCGCGACATGATGCGCGAGCTGGGCCGCAGCGCCGACTATGCCGAAGGCGTAGCCGCCTTTCTCGACAAGCGCCAGCCGCAGTTCAAGGGACGATGATGCAACCTGCCACCACGCCCGACATTCCCGCCGATCCGCAGGTCCTGGCCGAGGCGGTGGGCTCCGCCATGTATGCGCAGGACACCGCCACGCAGGCGCTGGGCATGCGCATCGAGGCCATCGGCCCCGGGCGCGCCCGGCTCAGCATGCGCGTGCGCGCCGACATGCTCAACGGACACCGCACCTGCCACGGCGGCTTCATGTTCGCGCTCGCCGACAGCGCCTTCGCCTTCGCCTGCAATTCGCGCAACGTGAGCACCGTGGCTTCCGGCTGCACCATCGATTTCCTGGCCCCGGGCCTGGAGGGCGACGTGCTCACCGCCGAGGCGCAGGAGCGCTCGCTGGCAGGGCGCACCGGCGTGTACGACGTGACGGTCACCAACCAGGACGGGCTCACCGTGGCCATCTTCCGCGGGCGCTCCTATCGCATCCGGGGCCAGATCGTGGGCCAGCCGGCCGAGGCCGAAGCGGAATAGATACGCGTATCGCCGGGCGGCCGATTGCGCCCGGCACCAAGGAGACAGACGTCATGTCGAACACGATGAGCAAGCCGGGGCTGGACCCCATCGAACATGCCAGCCGCGACGAGATCGAGGCGCTGCAGTTCGAGCGGCTGAAATGGACCCTCGACCACGCCTATCGCAACGTCCCGCACTACCGCCGGGCCTTCGATGCCGCCGGCGTACACCCCGACGACCTGAGGCAGCTGTCGGACATCGCCAGGTTCCCGTTCACCGCCAAGAAGGACCTGCGCGACAACTACCCGTTCGGCATGTTCGCCGTGCCGCGCGAACGCGTGTCGCGCGTGCATGCTTCCAGCGGCACCACGGGCAAGCCCACGGTGGTGGGCTACACCGCCGCCGACCTGGACAACTGGGCTTCGCTGGTGGCGCGCTCGATCCGCGCCGCCGGCGGCAAGCCGGGAGACATCGTGCACGTGGCCTACGGCTATGGCCTCTTCACCGGCGGCCTGGGCGCGCACTACGGGGCCGAGAAGCTGGGCTGCACGGTCATTCCCATGTCGGGCGGCCAGACCGAGAAGCAGGTGCAGCTGATCAACGATTTCCGGCCGGACATCATCATGGTCACGCCCTCGTACTTCTGCAACATACTCGAGGAGCAGCGGCGCCAGGGCTTCGACCCGCGCCAGAGCTCGCTGCGCATCGGCATCTTCGGCGCCGAGCCCTGGACTGGCCAGATGCGCGCCGACATCGAGTCGCAGGCCGGCATCGACGCCGTGGACATCTATGGGCTGTCGGAGGTGATGGGGCCGGGCGTGGCCAGCGAGTGCGTCGAGACCAAGGACGGCCCGGTGGTGTGGGAAGACCACTTCTACGCGGAAATCGTCGATCCCGTCACCGGCCAGCCTGTGCCCGAGGGCGAGGAGGGCGAACTGGTGTTCACGTCGCTCACCAAGGAGGCCATGCCCATCATCCGCTATCGCACGCGCGACCTGACGCGGCTGCTGCCCCCCACGGCGCGCAGCATGCGGCGCATCGGCAAGATCACCGGGCGCAGCGACGACATGCTGATCGTGCGCGGCGTGAACCTGTTCCCCACCCAGGTGGAGGAGTTGGTGCTGAAGATGGCGCAACTGGCCCCCCATTACCAGCTGGTGCTCACGCGCAGCGGCAACCTCGACGAACTGGAGATCCTCACCGAGGTGCGCGACGAATTCGCCGGACTGCCAGAAGCCGAACGTGCGGAGATCGGCCGCCAGCTGCAGCATGCGGTGAAGGCCTACATCGGCGTGACGGCGCGCGTGCACGTGGCCGAATGCGGCTTCGTGGAGCGTACCCTCACGGGCAAGGCCCGGCGGGTGATCGACAAGCGGCCCCGCGGCTGAATCCCGGCGGGGCGCGAGGCGTGCGAAGGTGTCAGGCACCTTTGGCGCCTGACACCCGGGGCGCCGGCGGGCTCGGGGCGAGGCTCGCTATTGCGGCGAGATGCCTGCCTGCTCCACCAGCTTCCGGGTACGAGGAATCTCGGCCTGCACGAAGGCGGCGAATTCCTCGCGGCTGCCGCCACGCGGCTCGGCGCCGGCGCCGGCCAGTTTCTCGCGCAGCGCCGGCTCGGCCAGCACCTTGTTCACGGCCTGGTTCAGTTTTTCCAGGATGGCCTCGGGCGTGCCGCCGGGCGCGACCAGGCCGTACCAGGGAGCGATGTCGTAGCCGGCATAACCCTGTTCGGCGATGGTGGGGATGTCCGGCGCCAGCGTCGAGCGCTGCGCGTTCGACATGCCCAGCGCCACCAGCGCGCCGCTCTTGACCTGAGGCAGCCCCGTCATGATGGTGTCGAAGTACATCGAGACCTGGCCGCTCAGCAGGGCAGGGATGGCTTCGCCGGCGCCCTTGTACGGGACGTGCAGGATGTCGATGCCGGCGATGGACTTCAGCATCTCGCCGGCCATGTGCGACGTGGTGCCCGTGCCGAACGAGGCATAGGTGAGCTTGCCGGGGTTGGCCTTGGCGTAGGCCACCATCTCGGGCAGGGTCTTGAACGGCTGCCTGGGATTGGCCAGCAGGATGTTGGGCGTGTAGGCCACCATGGACACCGGTGCGAACTTGTCGGGATCGTACGACAGGTTCTTCTGCAGGAAGCGGTTGGTGACCATGGCGGCAGGGCCGGCCATCAGCAGCGTGTAGCCGTCGGGTTCGGCGCGCGCCACCACCGAGCTGCCGATGGCGGCAGCCGCCCCGGGGCGGGCCTCGATCACGAAGGGCTGGCCCAGTTCCGTGGACAGGGCGGCGCCCAGCTGGCGCGAGATCAGGTCGGTGGCGGAGCCGGCCTGGAACGGCACCACGATCTTCACCGGACGCTGCGGCCAGTTGTTGGCCTGGGCCGCCGATTGGGCGGCGAAAGCCAGCGCAGCGGCGCCGGCGAGCGTTTGCAGAAAGCGGAACTTCATGGATCCCCCGATTGAACGTGTAGGCGTGTCGCACATCGCCCGATGACCGGCGATGCGGCGGCGCAGCAGGGGATTACAGGGCAAACCCCGGCCGCGCCGCCATCGGGAATTGCATCTATGGATCATTGGATCCAATTTGTGCTATGTTGCCTGCGCCCTGATCGAACCCTCACGGATCCCAGATGCTGCAGTTCCAGCAAGCGGCGCTTTCCGCAGAAGAAGAAGCCTACCGGCACATCCAGCAGGCCATCCGGCTGGGGCGCTATGCGCCCGGCGCCCGGCTGGTGCCCGAGTCCATCGCCGGCGAGATCGGCACCAGCCGCATGCCGGTGCGGGGGGCGCTGCGCCGCTTGGCTTCCGAGGGCCTGGTCGAGATCCGCGCCAACCGCGGCGCCGTGGTGCGCGGCCTGAACGAGCAGGAAATGCTGGAAGTCTTCGAGATCCGCTCGGTGCTCGAAGGGCTGGCCATGCGCAACGCCGTGCGCAACATGGGGCCCGACCACGTCCGCCGGCTGGCCCGCATGCTCGACCGCATGGAGGAGGGCGACGAGGATGGCGACTGGACCACCGCGCACCACCGCTTCCATGAATACCTGTGCAGCTTCTGCGGCCAGCCGCGGCTGGTGCGGCAGATCGCCGAAGTGCACGCGGTGGTCGAGCCCTACATGCGGCTGTGGTCGGCCCAGCCGGCGCATGGGCTGCGCGCCCGCGTGTCGCATCAGGAACTCATCGATGCACTGGCCAAGGGCGATGCCGCCCATTGCGAAGCCGTCATGCGCCAGCACGTGCTCAATACGCTGCCGGCACTGCAGGCGTTCCTGCGGCAGCAGGCCGGCGCCGCGCGGCCCCGCGCTCAGCGGGCGTAGACCGCGTCGCGCAGCGTCAGCGACAGGCCTGGCCAGTAGGTGATCACGATCAGGCAGGCCACCACCACCAACACGAAAGGCAGCAGGGGGCGTATCAGTTTCTCCAGCGGCAGCCGGGCCACGGCGCAGGCCGCGAACAGGTTCACGCCGAAGGGCGGGGTGATCATGCCCAGCGCCAGGTTCACCACCATGATCACGCCGAAGTGCACGGGATCCACTCCGAACTGCACGGCCACCGGCAACAGCAGGGGCGCCAGCACCACCACCGAGGCCGAGGTTTCGATGAACATGCCGATCAGGAACAGCGCCGCGTTGACGCCCAGCAGGAAGCCTAGCTTGTCGTCGAAAAGCTGGCCCACCCAATTGCCCAGCGCATCCGGGATGCCCGCCCGGTTGAGCAGGAAGCTGAACACGCCGGCATTGGCGATGACGAACATGATGACGGCAGTGGACACCACCGATCGCTTCAGTGTTGCCGACAGTTCGCGCAGCGTCAGCTTGCGGTACACGAACATGCCCACGAGCACGGCATACATCACGGCCACCACCGACGCCTCGGTGGGCGTGAACACGCCGCCGTAGATGCCGCCCAGGATGATGACCGGCATCATCAGCGCCAGCCAGGCGCGTCGCAGCGACGGCCACAGCGGCAGGCGCCCGGCGCCATCTTCCTTGCCCAGGCCATGGCGGCGCGCATACAGCCATACGTACAGCATCAGCGCCAGGCCGATCAGGATGCCCGGCAGCACGCCGGCGATGAAGAGTTCGCCGGTCGAGGTGTCGGTGGATACGGCGTACAGGATCATCGGGATGGACGGCGGGATGATGACGCCCAGTTCGGCTGCGGTGGCCTGCAGCGAGGCGGCGAAGGGGGCGGGGTAACCGTGGCGCACCATGGCGGGGATCAGGATGGCGCCCACGGCGAAAGTGGTGGCCACGCTGGAGCCGGCCACCGCCGCGAAGATCATGCAGGTGAGCACGCAGGAGCAGGCCAGGCCGCCCTGCACGCCGCCCACCACGCTCTTGGCGAAGTCCACCATGCGTTCCGAGATGCCGCCGGCCTGCATCAGGTTGCCGGCCAGGATGAAGAACGGAACCGCCACCAGCGGGTACTTGTCGAGCGCGGCATACAGCTGCTGCGCCACCACCAGCCAGGGCAGCCCTGCCACCGACACGCCCGCCAGGCTGGCCAGCCCGATGGCCACGGCCACGGGCACGGACAGCCCGAAGAAAATCAGCATCGTGAGCAGCATCAACTGCGACATGGCGTTCGTCCCGTCAGCCCTGGGCGTCGTTGCGTTGCGCCGCGGGCGCATCCGGCTCGGCCCAGCGGGCCACTACGGCAATCACGGCCAGGGTGGCGCCCACCGGGATGGCGAGATAGATCCACGAGATGGGGATGTCGAGGCTCGGCACGTTCTGGAACCGCACGCGCCATGTCATCTGGCCGCCGATCCAGGCGATGGCGGCGAGAAAGCCGGCGCATACCAGGCCGATGAGGTACTCGAGCAGCCGCTGCCAGCCGCCGCGCAGGCTGTTGCGCAGCAGCTCCACGCTGATCATGGCGCCCTGCCGGAATGCCAGCGCCATGCCCAGCAGCACCGTCCAGATGAGCAGGGCGCGGGTCAGCACCTCGCTCCAGTCGGAGGGAGACTGCAATACGAAGCGGGCGATGACTTGATAGAACGCCGCCGCCGCGGCGGCCACGAGCAGGACCTGAGCGAGCGCCGAGACGACCCTGAACAGGGCCGCCTCGGCCTGGCGTAGCAATTGCATGGACGATTCCCGGAAGAAACACGACCGCCACGGCTGGGCTGCGGCGGCCCTGGGCCTCACTGCATCGCGCGGATGGCGTCGATGAGCTTCCTGTCGAATTTCTTGTAGTAGTCGGCGTAGGCCGGCTCCACTGCCGCAGCGAAGGCCGGCCGGTCGACGTCGCTGACGACCTGCATGCCCTCCTTGCGCAGCTGCTCCACGCCGCTCTGCTCCACGTCGTCCACGAAGGCGCGCATGGCCTGGGCAGACGCCTTGCCGGCGGCCTGGAACTGGCTTTTCTCGGCGTCCGACAGGCTTTCGTAGGTGCTGGCCGACATCAGGACCAGGGCCGGCCCGTACACGTGCCCGGTGAGCGACAGGTGCTTCTGCAGTTGCGAGAGCTTGGCCGAGGTGATGACCGACAGCGGATTCTCCTGGCCGTCGATGGTGCCCTGCTGCAGCGCCGTGGCCACTTCGGGCCAGGCCATGGGGGTGGGCAGGATGCCGATCTGGCGGAAGGCCGCGATGTGGATCGGGTTCTCGGTGGTGCGGATCTTGAGTCCCTTGGCGTCGGACGGCGTGCGCACCGGCCGGACATTGTTGGTGAGATGGCGGAAGCCCTGTTCGCCCCAGGCCAGGGCGACGATGCCGCGGTCGGCGAACCTGGCCAGCATGTCCTGGCCGATCTGGCTGTCGAGCACCTTGCGGGCGTGCTGCAGGTCGCGCAGCAGGAAGGGAATGTCGAAGACGCCCGTCTCGGGCACGAAGTTCAGCGTGGCGCCGGTGGAGACGATGGCCAGGTCTATGGTGCCGATCTGCAGCCCTTCGATGACCTCGCGTTCGCCGCCGAGCGCGCTGTTGGGGAACTGTTCGAGCTTGTACTTGCCAGAAGCTTCTATCGACTTGGCAAAGGCCTGCGCGCCGGCGCCGTAGTGCGACGCAGTCGACAGCGCGTACGCCATCTTGAGTGGGGTCTGGGCGGTGGCCGGCAGCGCGGCAGCGGCGGTGCAGGCGGCCAATGCGATGGCCGCAAGCCAGGACTTGCGCATTTGTCTTCTCCAGGTTTTGGTATGGTTTTCGGCAGCGGTGCAGGATCTGCCCTGGGCGCATGATAGCGGGATTCCCCTGCCACGCCCTGTATTGGTTACGATTGCGCGATGATGGATTTCCCTGATAAGCCGGCCGCTGCGGGCCGCCCCGCCGGTGCCCTGCGCCTGGGCCTGCGCATGATGCTGCGCGACGGCCGTTCCGGCGAGCTGCGCCTGCTGGTGTTCGCCCTGGTGATCGCGGTGGCGGCCGTCACCAGCGTGGGGTTCCTGGCCGACCGGGTCGGGCGGGCGCTGGAGCGCGACGCCGGCCAGATGCTGGGTGCCGACCTGGTGCTCGAGGCCGATGAGCCCATTCCCGTCGGCTTCCTGGACGAGGCCCGGGGCAGGGGACTGGCGGTGTCCACGGCCATGCAGTTCCCCTCCATGGCGGGCGGGGCCAGCGGCGCCCAGCTGGTATCGCTGAAGGCCGTGGAGCCGGGCTACCCGCTGCGTGGCAGCCTGCGCGTGGCCGAGCAGCCCGGCGGGCCCGATGCGTCCACCCGGGAGGTGCCGGCGCCGGGCACGGTCTGGGTCGACGCGCAACTGCTGGCGTTGCTGGGCGCAGATGTCGGCGACACGCTGGGCCTGGGCGATGCGCGGCTGCGCGTGGCACGCATCCTCACCTACGAGCCCGACCGCGGGCTGCAGTTCGTCAACGTGGCGCCGCGCGTGATGATGCGGCTGTCCGACCTGGACGCCACCGGCCTGGTGGCGCCGGGCAGCCGCCTCGACTACTTCATGCTGGCTGCGGGCGAGCCCGAGGCCGTGCGCGGCTATCGCGCCTGGCTGGGCGAGCGTCTGCAGCGCGGGCAGAAGCTCTCCACCCTGGAGTCGGGCCGCCCGGAAGTGCGCCGGACCATGGACCGTGCCCAGCGCTTTCTTGCCCTGGTGGCCCTGCTCGCGGTGATGATCTCCGCAGTGGCCGTGGCGCTGGCGGCCGGCCGCTTCATGGTGCGGCATCGCGACGGCATTGCGGTCATGCGTTGCCTGGGGGCCACCCAGGGACACATCACGCGCATGCTGGCTGCGGAGTTCCTCTGCGTCGGCCTGCTGGCGTCCCTGGCCGGCTGCCTGGTGGGCTATGGCGTGCAGCAGCTGCTCGTCGTGGCGCTGGCCGGCCTGATCGACACGCGCCTGCCCGGCCCATCGGTGGTGCCTGCGGCGCAAGGCCTGCTCACCGGCCTGCTGATGCTGCTGGGATTCGCGCTGCCCACGTTGGCGCAATTGCGCCATGTGCCGCCCGCGCGGGTGCTGCGCCGCGAGGTCGACAGGCTTCCCCTGCGCAGCCTGGCCGGCTATGCGGCGGGCGCGGCGGGGCTGGGCCTGCTCATCTGGTGGTTCGCCGGCAACGCAAGGCTGGGCGCGGTGGTGGCGGGCGGCTTCCTGGGCGCGTTCCTGCTGTTCGCCCTGGTGGCCTGGCTGTGCGTGCTGGCCCTGGCCCGCCTGCGCGGGCTGGCGCGGGGCCTGCCCTCCCTGCGCTTCGCGCTGGCCGGCGTGGTGCGCCGGCGCGCTGCCACCATCACGCAGGTGTGCGCGCTGGCGGTGGGCATCATGGCGCTGCTGCTGCTCACCATGACGCGCACCGACCTGATCGCCGGCTGGCAGCGTACCCTGCCCGACGACGCGCCCAACCGGTTCCTGATCAACGTGCTGCCGGAACAGCGCGAGGCCGTGTCGGCGCGGCTGGCCGCGGCCGGGTTGGAGCAGGCCCGGCTCTGGCCCATGGTGCGCGGCCGGCTGGTAAGCGTCAACGGGCGGCCGGTGAGCCCGGCCGACTACGACGAGCCGCGCGCCAAGCGCCTGGTCGACCGCGAATTCAACCTGTCGTACGGCGATGCGCTGCCCAGCTACAACCGGCTGGAGCAAGGCCGCTGGCTGCGGCCCGATGCCGCCGAGGTGTCGCTGGAATCCAGCCTGGCCCGGTCCCTGGGGCTGAAGCTCGGAGACCGGCTGGGCTTCGACGTGGCCGGCCAGGTGGTGGAAGCCGGCGTGAGCGGCATCCGCACGGTGGACTGGGACTCCATGCAGGTGAATTTCTTCGCCATCCTTTCGCCGCCGTTGCTGGCCGACATGCCGCAGACCTGGATCACCTCCTTCCACCTGCCTGCCGACAAGGCCCCCGCGCTGCGCGACCTGGTGGCCGAATTCCCCAACCTCACCGTCTTCGACGTGGGCGCGATCCTGCAGCAGCTGCAACGTGTGCTCGGCGAGGTGGCGCAGGCCGTGCAGCTGCTGTTCCTGTTCACCCTGCTGGCAGGCGTGCTGGTGCTGGCGGCTGCCCTGAGCGCCACGCGCGACGAACGGGTGCGCGAGGCCGCCGTGCTGCGCGCGCTGGGCGCCACCCGTGCGCAGCTGGCGCGGGCGCAGCGACTGGAATTGCTGGCCGTGGGCGCCCTGGCAGGGCTGCTGGCCGCGCTCGGGGCCAGCGCCGTGGCGTGGGCGCTGGCGGTCCATGTGTTCCAATTCGCCATGACATTCAGCCTGTGGCCGTGGCTGGCCGGCCCGGTGGCCGGCATGGCCGGGGCCTGGGCCGGCGGCGCGCTGGCCCTGCGCGGCGTACTGCGTACGCCGCCCCTGATCACCCTGAGAGAAGCCTGATGACTGCCACCACCCGGGTCGAACCGGTTTTCGAGCCGCTGGATACCACCAAGACCCTGTACGAGCTGCTGGGCGGCGAGACGGCCGTGCGCGCGCTGGTCGAGCGCTTTTACGACCTCATGGATACCGAGCCCGACTTCGCCGCGTTGCGGGCGGTGCATGGCCCCAGCCTGGATTCGGCGCGCGAAAAGCTGTTCCTGTTCCTCTCGGGCTATTTCGGCGGGCCCGACCTGTACGTCCAGCGCCATGGCCACCCGCGGCTGCGGGCCCGCCACCTGCCGTTCGCCATCGGCGAGCAGGAGCGCGACCAATGGGTGGCGTGCATGGGGCGCGCCATGCAGGACGAAGGCGTGCCGCCCGCGCTGCTCGACCGCATCCTGCATGCGTTCTACGGCGTGGCCGACTGGATGCGCAATCGTGCCGGCTGAGTTGCCTGCAGGGTCCGTCCGGCGCCTGGCCTGGGCTGGCGCGCCGTCCGGCGCCATGCTGTACGACGCTGCCCGGGTGGGCGAGACCGCCGGACCCGGATTGCTGGAGCCCGGAACCTATGGCGCGGACGCACGTCCGGTACAGGCCGGCGGGCGGCAGGCGGCGTGGTTCGTGGCGGGACACGACTGGGAGGGCGTGCTGCGCGGCTACCGCCGGGGCGGGCTGGCGGCCCGCGTCAGCCGGGATGCCTATGTGTGGCAAGGAGAGGAGCGCACGCGCAGCTTCCGCGAATACCGTGTGCTGGCTGCGCTGCGCGCCCAGGCGCTGCCCGTGCCCGCCCCCCTGGCCGCCGGCTACTGGCGCCGCGGCCCGTTCTACCGCGCCGCCATCCTGGTCGAGCGCATTCCCGAGGTGCGTCCGCTGGCCCAGGCGCTGGACGCCGACCCGGCGGTCGTGGCCGCAGCGCTGGTGCGCATGCACCGCGCCGGCGTCTGGCACGCCGACCTCAACGCCTACAACATCCTGCTGGATGCCGCAGGGCGGGTATGGCTGATCGATTTCGACCGCGCCACGTCGGGCGGCGTCGGGGCGGCCGGACGTGAGGCGAACCTGGCGCGGCTGCGCCGATCCCTGCGCAAGGTGGCCGATGCGGCGGGGGAGCGCTGCTGGCAGGCCGTGGCCGCAGCCTATCGCGCACAGTGGCCCGGCGGCGCCTGAAACGGCGTGGGGATTGCGGGCAATTCCGCCTGGCAGGGCCGTCTCGAAAGGCTTTATCATTTCGCCTTTTGGTTTTTTCACAACGGGTTTCGGCAGGGGGATACGCGATGAAATTCTCGGCGGGAATGGGCGCGGCGCTCGCGGCTGCGCTGCTGGCCACGGCGGGCACGCCGGCGGCCGCTCAGGAAAAGGTCGTCAATGTGTACAACTGGGCGGAATACACCGCCCCCGACACCATCCCCGGCTTCGAGAAAGAGACGGGCATACGCGTGCGCTACGACGTCTACGACAGCAACGACACGCTGCAGGCCAAGCTGCTGACCGGCAAGTCCGGCTATGACGTGGTCGTGCCTTCCACCCACTACGCCTCGCGCCAGATCGAGGGCGGCCTGTTCCAGAAGCTCGACAAGTCCAGGATCCCCAACTGGAAATACCTGGATCCCGACATCATGGCGCTGGTTGCCACGGTCGATCCGGGCAACGAGCATGCCATTCCCTGGGGCTACGGTACCAACGGGCTGGGCTTCAACGTCACCAGGGTCCGGCAGATCCTGGGCGAGGGCGTCGAGCTCGGCAACTGGGACATGCTCTTCAACCCCGACAACGCGGCCAAGCTGAAGGAGTGCGGCATCTCGATGCTCGACGAGGCGGCCCAGGTGTTCCCGGCCGCGCTCAAGTACCTGGGCAAGGACCCCAACAGCTCGAATCCCGACGACTACAAGGAAGCGCTGGCGCTGCTGAAGAAGATCCGCCCCTACATCCGCCAGTTCAGCTCGTCGGGCTACATCGACGAGCTGGCCGGCGGCGACCTGTGCATGGTGTACGGCTTCTCCGGCGACGTGATGATCGCCCGGCGCCGCGCCCAGGAAGCCAGGCAGCCGTATGAGATCGACTACTTCATCCCGAAGGGCGGGGCGCCGGCATGGTTCGACCTCATGGTGATCCCCAAGGATGCCCCGCATCCCGAGGAGGCGCATGCCTTCATCAACTACATCGAGACCCCGCAGGTGCATGCGGCCATCACCAACACCATGTTCTACCCGAACGCCAACAAGGAGGCGCGCAAGTACGTGAACAAGGACGTGGCCGAGAACCCCATGATCTATCCGCCGCCCGAGGTCTCCAAGACGCTGTACGTCATCAAGGCCCAGCCGCTGAACGTGCAGCGGCTGCAGACCCGCATGTGGGCAGAACTGAAGTCCGGGCGATAGCATCATGAGCGACAGCCGCTATACGGCGCAGCACGGGGATCCGGACGAATTCGTGAAGGTTGCCGATGTCGTCAAGATATTCGGCGACGTGGTGGCCGTGCGGTCGGTCAACCTGGCGGTCAAGCGCAACGAGATCTTCGCGCTGCTGGGCAGTTCCGGCAGCGGCAAATCCACGCTGCTGCGCATGCTGGCCGGATTCGAGGAAGTCACGTCGGGCCAGATCCTGCTCGATGGCGAGGACATCACCGCCGTGCCGCCATACCGCCGGCCGGTGAACATGATGTTCCAGTCGTACGCCCTGTTTCCCCACATGACGGTCGAGGCCAACGTGGCCTTCGGCCTGAAGCAGGAGGGCGTGCCCAGGGCCGAGATCCACGACCGCGTGTTCGAGGCGCTCGACCTGGTGCAGATGGCCGGCTATTCGCGGCGCAAGCCGCACCAGCTCTCGGGCGGCCAGCAGCAGCGCGTGGCGCTGGCCCGCAGCTTGGTCAAGCGGCCCAAGCTGCTGCTGCTCGACGAACCCATGTCGGCGCTCGACAAGCAGATCCGCCAGAAGACCCAGATCGAGCTGGTCAAGATCCTGGAGCAGGTCGGCGTCACCTGCATCATGGTCACCCATGACCAGGAAGAAGCCATGACCATGGCCCATCGCCTGGCCGTCATGACCGAAGGCCAGATCGTGCAATGCGGCACGCCGCAAGACGTCTACGCCTTCCCCAACTCGCGCTTCGTGGCGGGCTTCATCGGCAGCACCAACCTGTTCACCGGCACCATCGTGGTGGACGAGCCCGACCACGTCGCCATCGAATGCGAGGAGCTCACGCGGCCGCTCTACGTCAGCCATGGCGTGAGCGAACCCCTGGGCATGGAGGTGCACGTGTCGATCCGCCCCGAACGCCTCGAGGTCTCGCGCGAGCAGCCGCAGGGCGACTACAACTGGGCCCACGGCATGGTGAGCCACATGGCATGGATGGGGGGCTACGCCCTCTACCAGATCCGCCTGGATTCGGGCAAGACGGTGGAAGCCAGCGTGCCCAGCCTGGTGCTGGCGCGCATGGACGCTCCCGGCGTCGACGAGGAAGTCTTCGTCAGCTGGGACGCCGACAGCGCCACGGTGCTGGCATCATGAAGCAGCTGGTCCCGCGTCGCTGGACGCCGTCGCATCGCGCGCTGGCGATCGTGCCGCCGTTCCTCTGGCTGGTGCTGTTCCTGCTGGTGCCGTTCCTGCTGGTTTTCAAGATCAGCTTCGCCGAGCTGCAGTTCGGCATCCCGCCCTATACGCCGCTGGCCGAGTTCCAGGACGAGGCCATCCAGATCAGCGTGCACCTGCGCGGCTACATCCTGCTCTTCACCGACAGCCTGTATGTGGCCACCTATCTCAATTCGGTGAAGATGGCGGCCGTCACGACGGTGTGCTGCATCCTCATCGGCTACCCCATTGCGTATTACATCGCGCGCTCGTCTCCGGCGGTGCGCAACGTGCTGCTGCTGGGCGTGATCCTGCCGTTCTGGACCTCGCTGCTGCTGCGCGTGTATGCCTGGGTCGGCATCCTGCGCAACGACGGCCTGCTCAACAAGGCCCTGATGGCGCTGGGCCTGACCTCGGCGCCCCTGGAAATCTACCGCACCGACCTGGCGGTCTACATCGGCATGGTGTATGCCTATCTGCCGTTCTTCATCCTGCCGCTCTACGCCAACCTGGTGAAGCTCGACCTGCGCCTGCTCGAGGCGGCCTACGACCTCGGGGCCAGGCCCTGGCGGGCCTTCTGGAGCATCACCCTGCCGATGTCGCGGCCCGGCGTCGTCGCCGGCGCGATGCTGGTGTTCATTCCCTGCGTGGGCGAGTACGTCATCCCCGAGATGCTGGGCGGCGCCGATACCCTGATGATGGGCCGGGTCATGTGGAACGAGTTCTTCAACAACACCGACTGGCCCATGGCGTCGGCCGTGACCTGCGTGATGGTGCTGTTGCTGCTGGTGCCGCTGGCGCTGTTCCAGTACAGCCAGGTGCGCACCCAGGAACTGCAGCGGGGAGGCCGCGCATGAAGGGCCCGAACAGAACGCTGCGCGCCCTGGCCCTGGGCCTGGGTTATTTCTTTCTCTACGTGCCCATCGTCAGCCTGATGGTGTTCTCGTTCAACGACTCGCCCATGGTCACCACCTGGAGCGGGTTCTCGCTGCGCTGGTACGGGTCGCTCTTCCAGGACGACGCGCTGCTCGGCGCCGCCTGGCTGTCGTTCAAGATCGCGGTGCTCACCGCCACCGCCGCCACCATCATCGGTACCTGGGCCGGCTACGTGCTCGGCCGCATGGGGCGGTTCCGCGGCTTCGCGCTGTACGTCGGCATGCTGAGCGCGCCGCTGGTGATACCCGAGGTGGTGCTCGGCATCTCGCTGCTGCTGATGTTCGTCGAGCTGCGCGGGGCGCTGGGCTGGCCCGCCGAGAACGGCATGTTCACGATCTGGGTGGGCCACGTCACGCTGTGCATGGCGTTCGTCGCGGTCGTCATCCAGGCGCGGGTGCGCGAGCTCGACCGCTCGCTCGAGGAGGCCGCCCTGGACCTCGGCGCGCCGCCGGTGCGCGTCTTCTTCAGCATCACGCTGCCGCTCATCGTGCCGTCGCTGGTCTCGGCCTGGCTGCTGGCCTTCACCCTGTCGCTCGACGACGTGGTGATCGCGTCGTTCCTGTCCGGGCCCGGGTCTTCGACCCTACCCATGGAAGTCTTTTCCCGCGTGCGCCTGGGGCTCAAGCCCGAGGTCAATGCCCTGGCCACGCTGTTCATCCTGGCGGTGGGTACCTGCGTCATCGTGGCCAACCGCCTGCAGTGGCGCAAGGAGAGCCTCAAGTCATGAGCAAGACCACCCTCTACGGCCTGGCCAAGTGCAGCACCTGCGTGAAGGCGCGCGACTGGCTGGACGCCCACGGCGTTGCGCACGAATTCGTGGATTACCGCGACCATCCCGTGCCGGCTGCCACGCTGAAGGCGTGGGCCGGCAAGGTCGGCGGCTGGGAGAAACTGGTCAACCGCACCTCCATGACCTGGCGCGCGCTGCCCGACGCCCGCAAGGCAGCCGGCAGCGATGCCGAATGGACTGCCCTGATCGCGGAATACCCGGCGCTGGTGCGCCGGCCCGTCACCGTCACCTCCGACGGCGAAGTCAGCGTGGGCTTCTCCGAGAAACGCTACGGTGAGCGCTTCGCCTGACGCCGTGGCCGCCCGCAACCCGGGCGCTGCGCTGCCCGACGCCTTCTTCGACCGCGATGCCGCCCAGGTCGCGCGGGAACTGCTGGGCAAGGTGATCCGCCGGCGGCTCGATGGCCTGTGGCTCTCGGCCCGCATCATCGAGACGGAAGCCTATTACCTGCACGAGAAGGGCAGCCATGCCTCGCTCGGCTATACCCCCAAGCGCCGCGCGCTGTTCATGGACGGCGGCACGATCTACATGTACTACGCCCGGGGCGGCGATTCGCTGAACTTCAGCGCGGGCGGCCCGGGCAATGCCGTGCTGGTCAAGTCCGCGCATCCCTGGGTCGACGAGGTCTCGGGCGCCGACGCGCTGCACCGCATGCAGGCCCTGAATCCGGATGCCGGCGGCGCACCGAGGCCGCCGGCGCGGCTGTGCGCAGGTCAGACCCTGCTGTGCCGCGCGCTGGGCCTGCGCGTGCCCGACTGGGATGCACGCCGCTTCGATCCCGCGTGCTTCTTCGTCGAAGACGTGGGCGCCGTCGTCGACCGCATGGTATGCACGCGCCGCCTGGGCATTCCTGCGGGGCGCGACGAGCACCTCATGCTGCGCTACGTGGATCCGGCCTATGCGGCCTTCTGCACCCGCAACCCGCTGCGGCGTGGCCAGGAGGCCGGACGGGATTATGTGTGGGTGGACCGCAGCGGCGCCGTCCTGGCATAGCCCGGCGCGCCGGCAACGTCGCCGATTCGCCCGCCTGGGCGGAGCCCGCCTAAAATCGGGCTTTCTGGAGGCATCGACTTGACGCTGGAAACGATCTTGCTCTGGGTGGCCGCCTGCGCGGCGGTGCTGGCGCTGCTGGCAATCCTGTGGAACCAGTGGCGTGCCCGGGCCGGCGCGGATGCCTGGAGCCGCGCTTGGCACGACGGCCTGGCCCGCACCGAGCACAGCCTGCGCGCGGAGGTTTCCGACAGCCACCGCGGGCTGCGCGCGGAACTGGCCGAATCCATGCGCGGCCTGCGTGCCGAGCTGGCCCAGAGCCACGAAGACCTGCGTGCCGCCCTCGGCCGCGAGGCGCGCGCCGCCAGGGCGGAGTCGGGCGAGTCGCTGGCACGCCTTTCCAGCCAGCTGGGGGAACAGCTGCGCGGCCTGGTCGAACTGAACGATCGCCGCATCGCGGAGGTGCGCCACACGGTCGACCAGCGCCTGCAGGCGCTGCAGGAAGACAACGGCGTGCGCCTGGAAGCCATGCGTCGCACCGTCGACGAGAAATTGCACGCCACGCTGGAGCAGCGCCTGGGCGAGTCGTTCCGGCTGGTGTCCGAGCGGCTGGAGGCGGTGCACAAGGGCCTGGGCGAGATGCAGACGCTGGCCGCGGGCGTGGGCGATCTCAGGCGCGTGCTCACCAACGTGAAATCGCGCGGTACCTGGGGCGAGGTGCAGCTTGCCCGCCTCATCGAAGACACCATGACGCCGGAGCAGTACGCCGCCAATGTGCGCCCCGTGCCGGGCAGCGATGCGGTGGTGGAGTTCGCCATCCGCCTGCCGGGCCGGGCCGACGGCGGCGCGCCCGTATGGCTGCCGATCGACGCCAAGTTTCCCAAGGAAGAATACGAGCGCCTGGTCGATGCGCAGGAAGCGGCCGACGCCGAGGCGGCGCGCACGGCCGCAGCCGCGCTGGCGCGCGCAGTGGAGCTCCAGGCGCGGCAGATCGCCGGCAAGTACGTGGCCCCGCCGCACACCACCGATTTCGCCATCATGTTCCTGCCCACCGAAGGGCTGTACGCCGAGGTGCTGCGCCTGCCCGGCCTGATGGACCGCCTGCACGCCCTGCGGGTCAACGTGGCCGGCCCGAGCAACCTGGCCGCCCTGCTCAACAGCCTGCAGATGGGCTTTCGCACCCTGGCCATCGAACAGCGCTCGTCCGAGGTCTGGCAGGTGCTGCGCGCCGTCAAGACGGAATTCGGCAGGTTCGGCGAATCGCTGGCCAGCGTGAAGAAGTCCCTGGACAGCGCCAGCAGCAAGATCGGCCAGACCGAGGTGCGAACGCGCGCCATGCTGCGCAACCTGAAATCGGTGGAGGCCCTGCCCGACGGCGGCGCTGCGCCGGGGCTGGAGGGCGACGAGCCGGCGGAGCAGGGCCGGTAGTCCTGTCCCGCCAGTCTGCCCGCGTGCCCGGCGCGTCTCCGGGCCCTCGGCAGAACACCGGCGCCGGCCCGGGCCGGCCGCGGGCCTGGCCCGGCATCTGCTAAATTGGCCGCTTTACCGCAATCCGCCTCCAGTCATCATCATGCTCTCTCAGCAAGCCCTCAAGCAGCAGGCCGCAGACGCCGCCCTGGAACTCGTCGATGCCGTGGCCGCCCCCGACGTGGTGATCGGCGTGGGCACCGGCTCCACGGCAGACCTCTTCATCGACGGGCTGGCCCGTTTCAAGGGGCGCCTGCGGGCCGCCGTCGCCAGCTCCGAACGCAGCGCCGCGCGCCTGGCCGGGCACGGCCTCGCCGTGCTCGACCTCAATGACGTCGACGGCATGCCGATCTACGTGGATGGCGCCGACGAGATCGACGCGCGCCTGCACATGATCAAGGGCGGGGGCGGCGCGCTCACGCGCGAGAAGATCGTGGCCTCGGTGGCCGAGCGCTTCATCTGCATCGCCGACGAGTCGAAGCTGGTGTCGCGGCTGGGCGCCTTCCCCTTGCCCGTGGAGGTGATCCCCATGGCGCGCCAGGCCGTGGCCCGCCGGCTTGCCGCGCTGGGAGGCCAGCCGCGGCTGCGCGAGGGTTTCGTCACCGACAACGGCAACGTCATCCTCGACGTGTCCGGCCTGCAGATCGCCGATGCCCCGGCGCTGGAGGCGGCCATCAACGACTATCCGGGCGTGGTCACGTGCGGCCTGTTCGCCCTGGCCGGCGCAGACGTGGCGCTGCTGGCCACGCAGCAGGGCGTCCGCCGGCTCGACCGTCCGGCCTGAAGCCGGCACGGATGGCCTTGCCGGGCGGAAGGCGGCGATTAATAATCCTGTCATAGTCAGGTCATAAGCTTGCCAATCTGGCGGGGTGCCGTGCAATGCGTTTGCCATGGCGCCACGTGACACCAACCCATGCAAGGAATCCGCATGACGGAGCACACCAACAAGCAGTTCGACGCCGACCTGGAGCACGTGCGCTCCCAGTTCCTGCAGATGGGCGGGGTCGTGGAGGCCATGATCCACGAGGCCATCGAGGCGCTCACGTCCAACGACCTCAACCTGGTCGAGAAGGTGCGCGAGCGCGAGAAGGAAGTCAACCGCCACGAAGTCGAGATCGACGAGCGCATCAGCCTCATCCTGGCGCGCCACCAGCCCACCGCCATCGACCTGCGCACGCTGCTGGCGGTATCCAAGATGCTCACCGACATGGAGCGTTCCGGCGACGAGGCCGACAAGATCGCCAATGCCGTGCGCCGCATGTACGAGAACGACCAGCGCCAGATTCCGCTGGTCGAGCTGCGCCACATGGCCGACAAGGTCGCCAACATGCTCAACCAGTCGCTGGATGCCTTTGCCCGCCTCGACTCCGTGCAAGCTGCCGCCGTGGTGCGCAGCGACAAGGAAGTCGACAAGGAGTGGAAGGCCGCCCTGCGCAACCTGATCACCTACATGATGGAAGATCCGCGCACCATTTCCCGCGCCATCGACATGGTGTTCATTGCGCGGGCGCTGGAGCGCATCGGCGACCACGCCAAGAACATGTCCGAGCGCGTCATCTACATGGTGCGCGGCGCCGACGTGCGCCACACCGGCGTCAAGAACGCCGAGCGCCTGGCGCGCGGCGAGGAAGAGCCGTCGGAAGACGCACAGGCCTGAGTCCCAGCCTGGCAGCCGCAAGCGCGTCGCACCGGCGCGCGCTGCCATGAAAGAAAGGCCCCGAGGAAGGCCCCGATAAGGGGCCTTCCGCTTTTGCGCGGCCTGCCGCGCTTCAGAAGTCCACCGACATCGACAGCTTGTAGATGCGGCCCTTGCCCTGCGTGAGCTGGTTGAAGTCGTTGCCCACCGTGGACCAGTACTGCTTGTCGGTCACGTTGTCGACGCCGGCGCGCCATACCACGTTGTGGCCGTCGATCTTGGTGGCATAGCGTGCGCCGAGGTCCAGGCGCGTCCAGGCCGGGATCTTGGCGGTGTTGTCGATGTTCACGTATTGCGAACCGCGTCTCTGCACGTAGGCCTGCAGGGTGAGGCCCGTGAGGGCGGGGACGTCCCATTCGGCGCCCAGCACCGCCTGGTAGCGCGGCACGCCCGGGGCCTGGTTGCCGTCCTGTGCCGCCGCCTGCGTGCCGCGCAGCTCGGTGTCCATGAACGTGATGCCGCCGAGCAGCCGTACGCCGCGCGTGGGTTCGCCGTAGACGTTGAGTTCCACGCCGCGGTTGCGCTGCTCGCCCGCTTCTTCATAGACGCTGTTCGCGTTCACGTGGGCCTGGGGCCGCTCGATCTGGAACACGCCGATGTTGCCGCCGATGCTGCCGAAGTCCAGCTTCACGCCGGCTTCGGTCTGCTTGGTGCGGTAGGGCGCCAGCGTCTCGCCGAAGTTGATCGCATTCGACGGGGCCGTGCCGCCCTTGGTGAGACCCTCGATGTGGTTTACGTAGAACGACACCTGTTCCCACGGGCGCACCACCAGGCCGTAGGCCGGCGTCCAGACCGACTTGTCGTACGTGGTGTCGGGCACGCCCTCGTTGGTGTAGAGCCGGTCTTTCAGGGTCTGGTGCCGCACGCCCAGCGTCAGCCGCACTCTGTCTTCCAGGAAGGAAAGCTGGTCGGACAGCGCCACGCTGGTCAGGTGCATGCGGCTGCTGATGTGCGGATCGCCCATGTCTCCGCCGGCAAAGCTGGTGGCGGGACGCGAAAAATACACCGGATCGTGGATGTCGATAGGATTGCGGTCGCTCATTTCGTAGGCCTGCCGTGTGCGCGTTTCGAGGCGCGACACGCCCACGTTCACCATGTGGCCTACCGGCCCGGTCTGGAACCTGCCGCGCACGCCGACTTCGCCGCTGAGCGAATCCCGGGTGTAGGGCACGCTCAGGCGGCCGACGGTGCCGATGCCCTCGCCATCCACCGTAGGCTGGCTGTAGTCGCCGGTTTCACGATCGTGGCTGGTGCCGAGGGCTGCATAGCCCATCCAGTTGCTGGAGAAGTCGTATTCCGTGCGCAGCACGCCGAACGTGCTCTCGAGTTCGCTGTATGTCCAGGGCTGGCCGTAGTTGGTGTCGTTCGACGGTGGCGAGGGCACTTCGTTGCCACTGAGCAGGATGGTGGGCCGAGGCTGCGAATACCGGTACTTCTGGTAGCCCGCATCGAGCGACACGCGCAGCCGCTCCCCCAGGTAGTCCAGGCCCACGGTTCCGACCGTCATGCGTTCGCCGGCGTCGTCCACGGCCGTGTCGCCATCGCGGTGGGCAGCGTTGACCCGGATGCCGAACTGCTGTTCGTCGCCCCAGCGGCGGCCGATGTCGACGCTGCCGCCCACCTGCGAATCGCTGGTGTAGTCCACGGTGGCGCGGGTGAGGGGATCGGCGCCGGCGCGCTTGGGCTGGATGTTGATGGCGCCGCCCAGCCCCGAGCCGCCGGGCGCCGCGCCGTTCAGGAAGGCATTGGCGCCCTTGAGGATCTCCACCCGCTCGATCATCTGGGTGGGCAGCACCTGGCGGGGCAGGATGCCATAGAGCCCGTTGAACGACAGGTCGTCGTTGTTGAGGGCGAAGCCGCGGATCGAGAAGGTCTCGGCGGAGTTCCCGTAACCGTTGCCCACCTGTACCGAGGCATCGTTCTTCACGACGTCGCCCAGGGTGCGCGCCTGCTGGTCCTCGATGAGCTGCGAGGTATAGCTGTTGACGACGAACGGGGCATCCATGTTGTCGAGATTGCCCAGCACGCCCAGCTGGCCGCCGCGCGCGATCTGGCCGCCCGCATAGGCCGCGGGCGTGGGGTTGGACACGCCCATGGACTCGGCCGTGACGGTGGTGGTCTCCAGCGTCGTGGCCACGCCCTGGACGGTCTGGGCCATGGCAGGCACGGTGGCGAGCAGGGAAGCCGACAGCGCGGCATGGACTGCCACGGCGAGCGGCCTGGGCTGCAGGAAACGCGGCGCCTGCCGGCGAAGTGTGGAACGAGTGGTCATGGGGTGGGCCGGTAATGGGTAATCGTGAATAAGAAGTTGTCGTATTATCCTTTCGGCCGACTCGGGGCGCAACAAGGGTTTTGCGGGCATGGCTATTTCACTGCCAGTCCCCTTCGCCTTGCCTGCGGCGGCGCCGAGGGGGCGACCGGAAGCGAGATCGACGCAATCCACTGCCTGAACCGGGACAGCTCGGAAGTCTTGCGCAGGTAGGCCTCCCTGGGCATGACGAAGTAGTAGCTGAAGTCGCCGAGGTCGACCCAGGGCTCGAAGGGCGCCACCAGCCGCCCGTCCTTCAGCTCTTCCGCGACGAGGGCCTTCTGGCCCATCGCGATGCCAAAGCCGGCGAGCGCGGCCTCGTAGGCCAGGGCCGAGGATTCAAAACGCATGTCGTGGTGGGCTTCCGCCATGCGCAGTCCGGCATGCTGGAACCAGGTCCGCCAGTCGTCGGGCCGCGCGTGGGTGTGCAGCAGGGTTTCCCGCAGCAGTTGCTCCGGCTGCTTCAGGCGCCTGGCCATGCCGGGCGTGCACACGGGGGCGATCTGGTTTTCCATGATCTTGTACTGCACCAGTCCGGCGGCCTGCCCATGGCTCATCACGATCGCCGCGTCCAGGTCTTCGCGTTCGAAGTCCGGCGGGCTGATGGAGGTGTGCAGCCGCACCTCCAGCTCGGGGTGTGAGGCGTGCAGGCTTGCCAGGCGGGGCAGCAGCCATCGCATGGCGATGGTGTGCGGCGCGCGCACGTTGAAGATGCGCGGCCCCGACGTGCTGCGCAGCGCCATCGTGGCCCGGCGCAGCCCCGCCACGTGGCGCGAGATCTCGGCGTGGTAGTCGCGGCCCGCGGGCGTGAAAGCGATGTGGCGGTGGTGGCGGTAGAACAGGCGTATGCGCAGGTGCTCTTCCAGCTGCCGGATCTGCTTGCTCACGGCGGCCGGCGTGACGCAGAGCTCCTGGGCCGCCTCCGTGATGCTGCATACCCGGCCCACGGCTTCGAAAACGCGCAGGGCATTGAGCGGAGGTAGCGATTCCATCGGGTCAGTTGGATTAACAAAAAGTAAATCGTATCAGCACAGAAGTTGGTTGAGGCCGGAAGGCGGCTTCCCTACCATTTCCTGCGCCGCATTCAGCTTTCGGGCAACCAAATATCAATCCAAGGGGATATTCATGAAGTCGCGAATCCTGCGCCGCTGTGCCGGCGTGCTGTTCTTTTCCGCTGCATTTGCCGCCGGGGCAGGGGCGGCCGAAGAACCGGCCTATCCGTCGCGCACGGTTTCCATCGTGGTGCCCACCACGCCAGGCGGCACGGCGGATATCCTGGCCCGCCTGATCGCGCCGAAACTGTCGGCGATGTGGGGCCAGCCGGTGATCGTGGAAAACAAGCCCGGGGCGGGCACGTTGGTGGGCACCGACTACGCGGCGCGTGCCCGGCCCGACGGCTATACCCTCATGCTGACGTTCAACGAGCTGGCCACGCTGCCTGCCATCAACAAGCATGCCAAAGTGGACGTGCTCAACGCATTCGACCGCATCGGCAAGATAGGCAGCCTCCCGGTGCTCATCCTGGCCAACCCGAAGGTCCAGGCCGATACGCTGCAGGAGTTGATTGCTGAAGCCAAGCGCAATCCCGGCAAGCTCACCTATTCGTCCAACGGTTCCGGCGGCGTGCTGCAGCTCTATACCGAGATGTTCAAGCAGGAAGCGGGCGTGGACATCATGCACGTACCCTACAAGGGGGCGCTCGAGGCCTCCACCGCCATGCTTTCCGGCGAGGTCGACGTGCTGGTGCAATTCGCCTCGGGCAACGTGCAGAACTACGTCAGGGCAGGGCGCGCCAAGGCCTATGCGGTCGCGTCCAGGCAGCGCCTGTCCCAGCTTCAGCAAGTGCCGACCACCGCGGAAGCCGGCCTGCCGACTTTGCAGCTCGAGGCCTGGTATGGCGTGTTTGCGCCCGCCGGCACGCCGCGGGCCGTCATAGACAAAGTCAATGCGGATGTCATCAAGGCGCTGGCGATGCCCGACGTGCGCGAACGGCTCGACGGCGTGGGTATGGACGTCGACACGGGCACGCCGGAATCCTTCGATGCGTTCTTCAAGCAAGAGTATCGCCGCTGGACCGACCTGATCACGCGGGCCGGCATTCAAAGCAACTGAGTCCGGACGCACCGAGGAGCATGTCAATGAGCTATCACCCCGACACCTATCAGCCCCTGTCGTTTTTCACCGTGCGGGAGCGGTTCCTCGCGGGCACGCTGCGGCCGACCGAGTTCCTGGAGTCCTGCCTGGCCACCATCCGCGAGCGCGAACCGGAGGTCCGTGCCTGGGTCGTCCTGAACGAAGAGGGCGCGCGGACTGCGGCGCTGGCATCGGACGAGCGCTATCGGGCGGGACGCCCGCTTTCGCAGATCGACGGCATGCCGGTAGGCATCAAGGATCTGATCGAGACCAAGGACATGCCCACCCAGATGGGCAGCCCCGCCTACGCCGGGAGCTTTCCGAAGCGCGACAGCGCGCTCGTGCGCGCGCTGCGCGATGCCGGTGCGATCATCCTGGGCAAGACGGTGACGACGGCGCTGGGGTTCCTCGATCCGGGACCCACCACCAACGCCTTCGATCCGGCACGTACGCCGGGCGGCTCGTCCAGCGGTTCCGGCGCCGCCGTGGGCGCCAAGATGGTGCCCGTGGCGATCGGTTCGCAGCTGGTCGGGTCGGTGCTGCGGCCCGCCAGCTTCAACGCGAACTGGGCGCTGAAGCCCACGTTCGGCGGTATCAACCGCGGAGAGAGGCTGGGCTACAGCCAGTCCCATGTGGGTATCCATGCGGGGTGCGCCGAAGACATGTGGTCGACGACGATGGAAATCGTGACGCGCGTGGGCGGAGATCCCGGGCATCCCGGTGTCTACGGCGAACCGGACGTTCCGGCGCCGCAGAAGCCGCGGCGGTTGGCCGTGATGGAAACGGAAGGCTGGCCGCGCCTGGACGCCCAGTCAAGGGCGGCCTTCGAGGCGCTGCTCGACAAGCTGGCGGAAGCCGGGGTGGAGATCGTCCGGCGGAAAGACCTGCTCCTGCTGGATCTCTTCGAGCAATCGATCGCCACCGCCACCGCCAACATGCTGCGCCTGATATCGTGGGAGCAGCGCTGGTCGCTGGAAAATCTCATCGAGCAGCACCCCGGCACGCTGGGCCCCAGCCTGCTGCGGCAGCTGGAGGGCGGTCGCAGCGTGACCCTCGAAACCTTCCGGCAGGAGCTGGCGCTGCGCGATCTCGCACGCCAGCGCCACGCCGCGCTGGAAACCCACTGCGACGCCCTGATCAGCCTGGCATCCTGCGGACCGGCGCCGCGCGTGGACGCCGCGAAGGACACGCCTTTCCCCACGGGCGACGTTTCCTTCAGCTGTGTTTCCTCGTACCTGGGGGCGCCGGCGGTCACGGCGCCGGTGCTCTGCGTGGACGGCATGCCGGTAGGCGTCCAGCTCGTCGGGCAGCCCCACCAGGACGAGCGGATCACTGCCATGGCGCGCTGGCTCTCGGACGTCGCCCGCGCAGGCTGAGCCGGGTCACGGGGCCCGCCCCGGGGCATCCGCAGGGTTTCAGGGTCCTGGACGCCGCCCGCTAGGGCAGGGCGTCGAGTTTCCTGTCTCCTTCCGCGGTGGCGGGCGGCTCCACCAGGAATTCGCTGCGCAGCACTTCCCTGATTTCTGCGGCGCTTTCCAGCCTGCGGTGCACGGCGCTGCCATCGGCGCCGTAGCGGGTGTAGTCGCGGTTGTGCAGGGCCAGCCGGCCCTCGGCCGTGGCCCGCGCCGCGATCAGGTTCGGGACGAAATGCGATTGCGGATGCGTGGACAGGTAGTAGCTGGCAATCTCGTAATCGGGCGGGAAGTCCGGCTCGGGGCCGAAGTGGTACAGGCTGCGCCACTCGCCCCGCACGTCGGCCTGCAGCCGCCAGCCACGCCCGTCCGGCACGAGGCGGCAACGGCCATGCGGCGTGGACTGGGGCTGGCCGTCCTGCAGCTTGAGCGGGCACGTGGGCGTCTGGCCCCCGAAGCCCACGTCCACGATCAGCGGCGCGTCGTCCAGGACTACCTTGAGCAGCATGTGGGTGCGCGGCATGATGGCATCGTCGGGATGCCCCCACAGGACGCGCGCCGACAGCGTCGTCACATCGAATCCAAGCGTGCGCAGCACGGCGCTGAACAGGCCATTGTGCTCGTAGCAATAGCCGCCGCGGCGGCCATGGACGAGCTTGCGTTCGATGTCGGCCAGCGCCAGGCTCACCGGTCGGCCGAAGAATGGATCCAGGTTCTCGAAGGCGATGGCCTGCACGTGGCGCAGGACGAGATCGCGCAGGGTTTCCGCCGTCGGCGTGGCGGCGCCGGCATAGCCGATGCGGCGGAAATAGGCGTCGATATCCGGTGGCGTGGGCATGGGCGTCTCCTGTCTTCGAGGTATTCCATCGTGCAGAGTTTGCCTCAGCCGCCGCGGGCAGGCGAAAAAAACCCCGGCCGGGGCCGGGGCTTGTCTGGGGTGCCGCCGGGGACGGCACTCGCGTCGTCGATTACACCTGCACGGCGTCGGCCACGTCCTTGTAGTCGTCGATGCGGTCGAAGTTCAGGTACTGGTAGATCTGGTCGCCGCTCTTGTCGATGACGCCCATGTCGGCCATGTACTCGTCCTTGGTCGGGATGCGGCCCAGGCGCGAGCAGATGGCGGCCAGTTCGGCCGAACCCAGGTACACGTTGGTGTTCTTGCCCAGGCGGTTCGGGAAGTTGCGGGTGCTGGTCGACATCACCGTCGCGCCTTCGCGCACCTGCGCCTGGTTGCCCATGCACAGCGAGCAGCCCGGCATCTCGGTGCGCGCGCCGGCGGTGCCGAACACGCCGTAGTGGCCTTCCTCGGTAAGCTGCTGGGCGTCCATCTTGGTGGGCGGCGCCACCCACAGCTTGACCGGAATGTCGCGCTTGCCTTCCAGCAGCTTGGAGGCTGCGCGGAAGTGGCCGATGTTGGTCATGCAGCTGCCGATGAACACTTCGTCGATCTTGGCGCCGGCCACGTCCGACAGCGTCTTGACGTCGTCGGGGTCGTTCGGGCAGGCCACGATGGGCTCGTGGATCTCGGCCAGGTCGATCTCGATGACGGCGGCATAGTCGGCGTCGGCGTCCGGTTCCAGCAGCTTGGGATCTGCCAGCCAGGCTTCCATGGCCTTGATGCGGCGGGCCAGCGAGCGCTCGTCTTCATAGCCGTTGGCGATCATCCACTTGAGCATCACGATGTTGCTGTTGATGTACTCGATGATCGGTTCCTTGTTCAGGCGCACCGTGCAGCCGGCGGCCGAGCGTTCGGCCGAGGCGTCGGAGAGCTCGAATGCCTGTTCCACCTTCAGGTCGGGCAGGCCCTCGATTTCCAGGATGCGGCCCGAGAACACGTTCTTCTTGCCCTGCTTGGCCACGGTCAGCAGGCCTTGCTTGATGGCGTACAGCGGGATGGCGTTGACCAGGTCGCGCAGCGTGACGCCCGGCTGCATCTTGCCCTTGAAGCGCACCAGCACGGATTCCGGCATGTCGAGCGGCATCACGCCGGTGGCGGCGGCAAACGCCACCAGGCCCGAGCCGGCAGGGAACGAAATGCCGATGGGGAAGCGGGTGTGCGAGTCGCCGCCGGTGCCCACGGTGTCGGGCAGCAGCATGCGGTTCAGCCACGAGTGGATCACGCCGTCGCCGGGGCGCAGCGAGATGCCGCCGCGGGTGCTGATGAACTGCGGCAGCGTGTGGTGCGTTTTCACGTCCACGGGCTTGGGATAGGCGGCGGTGTGGCAGAACGACTGCATCACCAGGTCGGCCGAGAAGCCCAGGCAGGCCAGGTCCTTCAGTTCGTCGCGGGTCATGGGACCGGTGGTGTCCTGGCTGCCCACGGAAGTCATCCTGGGCTCGCAGTACGTGCCCGGACGGATGCCCTGGCCCTCGGGCAGCCCGCAGGCGCGGCCCACCATCTTCTGCGCCAGCGTGTAGCCCTTGCCGGAATCGGCCGGGTTCTTGGGCAGACGGAACAGCGTGGAGGGCGGCAGGCCCAGGGCTTCGCGGGCCTTGGCGGTGAGACCGCGGCCGATGATCAGGGGGATACGGCCGCCGGCGCGCACTTCGTCGAACAGGACGTCGGACTTGATCTCGAAGGTGGCGATCACCTGGCCGTCCTTCAGGGCCTTGCCTTCGTAGGGGCGCAGTTCTACGACGTCGCCCATCTCCATCCCGGACACGTCCAGCTCGATCGGCAGGGCGCCGGCGTCTTCCATGGTGTTGTAGAAGATCGGAGCGATCTTGCCGCCCAGGCACACGCCGCCGAAGCGCTTGTTGGGCACGAAGGGGATGTCCTCGCCCGTCCACCACAGCACGGAGTTGGTGGCCGACTTGCGCGACGAGCCGGTGCCCACCACGTCGCCGACGTAGGCGACCAGGTGGCCCTTGCTCTTGAGTTCGTTGATGAACTTGATGGGGCCGCGCTTGCCGTCTTCCTCGGGTTCGAACGCCGCGCCTTCGCGCTTGTTCTTCAGCATCGCCAGGGCGTGCATGGGAATGTCGGGGCGGGTGGTGGCGTCGGGGGCGGGGGAGAGGTCGTCGGTGTTGGTTTCGCCCGGCACCTTGAAGACGGTGATGGTGAGGCTTTCCGGCACCTCGGGACGGCTGGTGAACCACTCGGCATCGGCCCAGCTCTGCAGCACGGCCCGGGCATTGGCGTTGCCCTTGTCCGCCTTGTCCTTCACGTCGTGGAAGGCGTCGAACATGAGCAGCGTCTTCTTCAGCCCGTCGGCCGCGATGGTGCCGACGTCGGCGTCATCCAGCAGCTCGACCAGGGGGCCGATGTTGTAGCCGCCCAGCATCGTGCCCAGCAGTTCCGTGGCCTTGGCACGATCGATCAGGGCACACGATTCCTTGCCCAGTGCCACGGCGGCCAGGTACGAGGCCTTGACCTTGGCGGCATCGTCCACGCCGGCGGGCACACGGTGCGTGAGCAGATCGACCAGCGCCTGCTCCTCGCCGGCAGGCGGGTTCTTCAGCAGTTCGATCAGGTCGGCGGTTTGTTGAGCCGTGAGGGGCAGCGGGGGGATGCCCAGCGCCGCGCGCTCGGCGACGTGTTGGCGATACGTTTCCAGCATGGGATGCCTGCTCAGAAGTCGGGTTGGAGAAAGGGTTGTCGGCCGCGATTGTAGAGGCTAGGGCAGGATGTGGGCAAGTGTCTTATATCTTATATAAGACCTTATAATGCAGGCCCCTGCCAGCCAGACCGGAGCATGCCGTGGTCCCTGCGGCCGATATCGCCGATACATTGCCCGAGGTCATCAATGCCTGGGGCACGCCCACGCCCTACGGCGTGTCGCGCAGCAGCCCCGGCGTGGCGCAAGCAGCGGCGCGGGCGCTGCAGGCGCAGGTCGATGTCGAGGCCCTGCATGATGCCGTGGGCCGCGAGCTGGCGGCGCGGGCCCAGGCCGAATCGGCCTGCCTGTGCCATTGCGCCGCGGCCGCTGTCAGCCTGGCCGCCGCGGCCTGCCTGTCGGGCGAGGATCCGGCCAGGGTGGCCGCGCTGCCCGAGTGCGATCCGCCCAGGGCCATCGCCATCCAGGCCGAGCACTGCGTGGATTATGGCCAACCCATCGTGCAGGCCCTGAAATTGAGCGGTGCGCGGGTCGCCGTGCTGGAAGGCGGGCCGGCCCGGCGGCTGGGGCGGCTGGCCGCGCTGGCGGCAACGGGGGAACTGGCCGGGGTGGTGGCGGTGGCCTCCACGCTGGTGGACACGCCGGCCCCCCTGGCGCTGCCGGCGCTGGCCCATGCCTGCAGGACGCATGGCGTGCCGCTGCTGCTCGACGCCGCCGCGCGCGACTGGCAACTGGCCGACCCGGCCGCCCGGGCCGGCGTGGACCTGGCCATCTACAGCGCACACAAGTACCTGGCGGCGCCGACTTGCGGAATGCTGGTGGGCCGGGCGGCGCTGGTGCGCGCCGCGCGCCTGAACCTGCGTGGCCTGGGGCGCGGCTTCAAGCCCACCAAGGAAGCGCTGGCGGGAGTGCGGGCGGCCCTGGCCGAACGCGATGGCCGGGCGCTGGCCCACATCCAGGCCGGCAACGAGGCGAGGGCCCGCGCCTATGCGCAGGGCTTGCGGCAGGTTCTTCCGGCGTGTGCCGTGACGGTGCTGCAAGGGTCGGACTACGGCCCCTATCCGCGCATCGCACTGCAGTTCGAGGACGCGCCGCGGGCCCGCCGCGTGGCCGATGCGCTGGCGGCGCACCAGCCGCCCATCGTGGTAGGCCGGCACGCGCAGACGTGCGGTCGGCTCACGATCGAGCTCACGTATGTGGACGAACCCCAGGCCGCCCAGCTGCGCGCGGCCTTGCGTGCAGCCTGCGCCGCCTGAACGCCGGGATCAGACGTGCTCGCCGCTGATGTAGCGCTCGAGTTCCTGGATGATGAAGCGCTGTTCGCCGATGATGTCCTTGACCAGATCGCCCATGGACACCACCCCGACCAGTTTGCCGTTCTCCAGCACCGGGAGGTGCCGGAAGCGGCGGTCGCTCATGAGCGCCATGCAGTATTCGGACGTGTCGGACGGCTGGGCATAGTAGACGGTGGTCGACATGACGTCGCGTACCTGCGTGGTGGAAGAGGCGCGCTCCTGGAGGATGATCTTGCGCGCGTAATCACGCTCGGTGAACATGCCCACGACGCGGTCATCCTCCACCACGACGATCGCGCCGATGCCGTGCTCGGCCATGGTCTTGATGGCCTGGTACACCGAGCAGTCGGGCGTTACGGTATGTACCTCGGCATCCGGCTTGTTCTTCAGGATCTCCGCTACGGTCTTCATGGCTGTCTCCCTCCGGCGGCATGTTGATTCGAGTGTACGCCAACCGCCTTGCCTGCAACCATCGGGCTGTTAACCATTCGTAGCAAGGCGGCACGTGCCCGCCTCGCTGCGGCTGCTACTTTTGGAACTGACCGCCGCCGCGCGGCGGCCATGACACAGCAAGGAGTGCGGCATGACTTATGAGCTCTGGTACTGGGACGGCATCCCCGGTCGTGGGGAGTTCGTGCGCCTGGCCCTGGAGGCGGGCGGCATCCCCTACCGCGAATGTGCCCGCGAACCGGGCGCCACGGACCTCACCCTGGTCGAGGACATGGCTTCCGACCGCGAGCATCCGCCGTTTGCCCCGCCTTACCTGGTGGCGGAAGACGTCACGCTGGCCCAGACGGCCAACATCCTGTTCTACCTGGGCGAGCGGCACGGCCTGGCGCCGGCCGACCGGCCAGGCCGCTATTGGGTGAACCAGCTGCAGCTCACCATCGCCGACATGGTGGCCGAGGCCCACGATACGCACCATCCGATTGCCGCCGGCGAGTACTACGAGAGCCAGGCCGAAGAGGCGCGCCGGCGGTCCGCCGATTTCCGCGCGACCCGCATGCCCAAGTTCCTGGCCTATTTCGAGCGCGTGCTCGCGCGGCATGGCCAATGGCTGGCGGGCGCCGGCTGGAGCTACGCCGACCTGTCGCTGTTCCACCTGGTGGACGGCCTGCGCCATGCGTTCCCCCGGCGCATGGAGGCGCTTGCAGGCCAGCATCCCCGCGTGATGGCCTTGCACCAGGCCGTTGCGGCGCTGCCTGCGCTGCAGGCGTACTTCGCCAGCGGGCGGCGCCTGCCGTTCGGCGACGGCATCTTCCGCTACTATCCCGAGCTCGATGAGCCCTGAATAAAAAGGAGAGCAGGTGGATACCTACAACGAGGTGGCAGGCGTGCGCGAGCAAGTCGGCGAAACGGAATGGCAAGTGCGCCGCGACCTGGCCGCGCTGTATCGGCTGGTGGCGCTGTTCGGCTGGGACGACCTCATCTTCACGCACATCACGGCCAAGGTGCCGGGCACGGAGCACTTCCTCATCAATCCCTACGGCATGATGTTCGACGAGATCACGGCTTCCAGCCTGGTCAAGATCGATCTGCAGGGCCGCAAGGTGATGGATTCTCCGTACGACATCAACCCCGCCGGATTCACCATACACAGCTGCATCCATGCCGCCCGCAAGGATGCGATGTGCGTGCTGCACACTCATTCCATCAACGGCGTTGCGGTTTCGGCCCAGAAGGGCGGGTTGCTGCCCCTGTCGCAGTTCGCCTTCATCGTCCTGCAGTCGCTGGCCTACCACGACTACGAGGGCCTGGCGCTGGACCCCGACGAACAGCCCCGCCTGGTGCGCGACCTGGGCGACAGGCAATACCTCATCCTGCGCAACCACGGGCTGCTCACCGTGGGGCAGAGCATGGCCGAGGCCTTTCAGGCCATGCACAGGCTGGAAGCGGCCTGCATGGTCCAGGTAAGGGCTCAGGCCGGCGGCGAGCTCAACCCCATTCCGCCCGCCATCCTGGCGCGTGTGGCCGTCGAGAGTCCGGCCGATCGCGCCCGCAAGGCCATGCTGGCCTGGCCCGGCCTGCTGCGCCGTCTCGAGCGCTGCAATCCAGGCTACGACGCCTGAGTCCGGATCGCGCCATCGGTGTAATACCTCGATACGGCTGCAACGCCTGGCTTGCAGCCGTATCAGCTGGTATGTGGCGCTGGCGTTACGCGGGGTTTCGCCGTGCGCCAACTTGCCCTGCAGCTCCCTATACTGGGGATTCCTGTTGGGTGAGAAGGAAACTCACATGAACAAGCATAAGCAGCGCATCCTCGCCGTCCTGCTGGGGGCCTCGCTCGTCGGCACGGTTACCGTGGCCCATGCGCAGGGCCGGTCCGACAACGGCCATGGCGGCCGCGGCGGTCCGCCTGCCAAGGCGCAGTCGAAAGGCGGCGGGCACGGCAACGACAAGGGACCGCAGCGTGGCCCCGACGGCAATCCGGGCCGTGGTGGCCCCCCGGGCCAGGCCGGTCCCGGCTGGCACGGCGATCCTCCGCCGCACCGGTGGGCCCGCGGCGACAAGGTGCCGCTGCCTTATCGTGGCCACCAGTACGTGATCGAGGACTGGCGCGGCTATCGCCTCGCGCCGCCGCCGCGCGGCTACCACTGGATCGGCGTGGGGGCCGACTATTTCCTCGTCGGCGTGGCCACCGGCGTGGTGCTGCAGGCGGTGCTCGGCAACTGAATGCGGGTGCGCAACCGGTCGGCGTCGGCCGTGGCGCCATGCCCATGTCCATTGCTTCCCCGCAAAACCTCGACGGCCTGATTGCGGACTGCAGGCAATTCGAGGCCGCGCTCAGGCGCCGGGCGCCGATTCCCGGCGCTCATCCCGCGCGTGCGCCGCATCCGCGCTCCTCGTTTCGGCATCCCCCTGCGGCCCCGCCTGCCATGGGGACGCCGCTCATGTGGCTGCTCGCGTGCTGCCTGGTCTTGACGGGACTGGACGCGGTCATCCTGCAATTGCTGCCGCGGTCTTCCAGCGATGCGCCAGGCCGCCTGTTGCTGGTGATGCTGATCAACCTGGTCGTGGCGCTCGGGGCGGTTTGCGCCATTGTGGGCGCGGCCCGCGCCCACAGCCTGGCCCTTTCGGGCTTGCGATGGCTGACGTTGATCATGCTTGCAGCATCGGCCGGCGTGGCGCTGCTGGGTTTGCGTGCGGGGCTGTTCTGGATGTTCCCCGCCGCCGCCATGGTAGGCGCCCTGTCGATGTGGCTGGCCCTGCATTCGCGCGGATTCTGCCGCTGGGGCGCCCATCAGCTGGCCGAGCGCAAGGCGCGCGCCGGCCACGCGATGCGAGATACATAGTGCGCCGTCACCAGCCCGCTGCGGCGCCGTCGCTGCGCGGATCGTTGCCGCCTTCGTAGGTGCCGTCCGGGTAGAGCACGATGGCGCCCGCGTGACCCATGGTTTCGTCGTAGGGGCCCATCACTTCCACGGGATGGCCGTGCGTAAGCAAGGCATCCAGCGTCGCCTGCGGGAAGCGCGATTCCATCTTCAGTGTTTCGCTGCTGTTGCCCCATGTACGGCCCAGCAGCCAGCGCGGTGCGTCGATGGCGGCTTGCGGATTCATGCCGAATATGGCGATGCGGCTGAACACGGCGGCCTGGGATTGCGGCTGGCCGTCGCCGCCCATGTTGCCGTACACCATGGTGCGGCCGTCGGAGAAGCGCGCCAGTGCGGGATTGAGCGTATGGAACGGCTTGCGCCCGGGCGTGAGGGGATTGAGCGCGCCGGCGTCCAGGGAGAAGCTGCAGCCCCGGTTCTGCCAGTTGATGCCGGATTCCTCGAGCACCACGCCGCTGCCGAACTCGTGATAGATGCTCTGGATGAAACTCACCGCCACGCCATCGCCGTCGATCACGCCCATCCATACCGTGTCGCCGGGCCCCTTGCCTCCGTGCCAGGAGCCGGCCAGCGTTGGGTCGATACGCGCGGCCATCGCATCGAGTGCGGCCGGCAGCAGGAATGCCTGGGGGTCCGCCTGCATGTGGGCGGGATCGGTGATGTGGCGATCCCGGATCGCGAACGCCTGCTTGGTGGCTTCCACGCAAGCATGGACGAAGGGCGCGCCCAGCGGGTCCATGTCGGCCAGCGGCAGGCGGTCCAGCATACCGAGGATGAGCAGCGACACCAGGCCCTGGGTGGGCGGCGGCATGTTGTAGACGGTGCCCAGCGTGTGCGCCAGCGCCAGCGGCGTTTTCCATACGGCCTTGTGGGCGCGCAGGTCGCTCAGTGCGAGCGGGCTGCCGACTGCATGCAGGTCGCGCGCCATGCTGTGCGCCAGCTCGCCCTGGTAGAAATCGTCCAGGCCCTTGCGGGCCAGTTGCTCGAGTGTGGCGGCCAGGCGCGGCTGCCGGAAGCGGCTGCCGACGGCGGGCGTGTTCCCGTCGGGTAGGAAGGTCCGGGCGTACCCGGGGATCTCTTCCAGTTCGGCGCGCTTGGCCGCGATGCAGGCCGACAGGCTGCGCGAGACCGGGATCCCGTCGCGGGCATAGCCGATGGCGTCTTCGAGCAGTCGGGCAACCGGCATCCGTCCGCGCAGCTCGGCGCGCGACCATGCGTAGGCTGCGTCCCAGCCCGATACCGTGCCCGCCACCGTGTTGGCGGCCAGGCCGCCGCGGAACGGGATGGTGGACAGCCCCTCGGCGCGGTAGGCGGCGATGCTGGCCGCGGCGGCGGCCGCGCCGCACGCCTCCAGGCCCACGGGCGCGTGCCCCGGGCGGCTGATCAGCCAGAAGCCGTCGCCGCCCAGGCTGTTCATGTGGGGGTAGACCGCTGCAATGGTGGCGGCCGCGGCGATCATGGCCTCCACGGCGTTGCCGCCTTCACGCAGCACCGCAAGGGCGCTTTGCGCCGCAAGCGCATTGGGTGCGGTGGCCATGCCGCGTGTGCCGCGGGCGGGATGATTGGGATGCTGCACGCGTTTTCTCGCTATGGGGAATGGTTGGCGCTTTTTCGCGGACGAGGGCGTCAGCATACGCCGGGATGGGCGCCCAACGGAAACAGGCAGGCCGTTTCGCGGCCCTCGTGGCGCAGCAGCGGCGGATCGGTCTCGCGGCATTCGGCACGCGCCTGCGGGCAGCGCGACTGGAAGCGGCAGCCCGGCGGCAGGTCGGCCGGACTGGGGATTTCCCCGCGCAGCGGCGCGGAGAGCGGGGCATCGAAACGCGGAAATGCGCTGCGCAGCGCGTTGGTGTAGGGATGCCGGGGCGAGCCAAGTATCTGGTCCGTGCAGCCCTGCTCGACGATGCGGCCCAGATACATGACGGCGACACGCTCGCACAGGTACGAGGCGACGCCCAGGTCGTGCGTGACGAACACCATGGCAATGCGATGGTCGCGCTGCAGGTCACGCAGCAGGTTCAGCAGTTGCGCCTGCACGGAGACGTCCAGGCCCGCCACCGATTCATCGGCCACGATCACGCGCGGTTCGCACGCCAGGGCGCGTGCCACCGCCACGCGGCGTACCTGGCCGCCGGAGAGCTCCGAAGGATGGCGCCCCGCCGTTTCGGCGGGCAGGCCCACCTGTTCGAGCAGTTCCCCGACACGGTCGGGGATTTCCCGGCCGTCACGCAGGCCGTGTACCCGGATGGGCTCGGCCAGGAGCGAAGCCACGGTCATGCGTGGATTGAGCGACCCGCGCGCATCCTGATAGATGTACGCCACCTCCCGGGCATGGCGGCGGCGCGCCGCGGCGTCCATGCGGTCGAGTTCGTCGGCGCCGTACAGCACTCGGCCATTGGTGGCAGGCTCCAGGCCCAGCATCACGCGGACCAGCGTGGACTTGCCCGACCCGCTTTCCCCCACCAGGGCGAGCGACTCGCCCGCATGGACGGACAGGCGTATGCCGTCCAATGCCTTGAGCAGGCGGCGTCCGCCTTCGATGGGATAGCTCTTCTCGACGTCGAGCAGCGAGAAGATGGGGAGGTCGGAGTGCGTCATGAGGACAGGAGAGTCAGGCATGCCAGCAAGCCAATGTGCGTGACGCTTGCTCAGAGAGGGGAGGGCGAACCGCGCATTGCGCAGTGGCGCGTGTGCAGCGCGGAGCAAACCGGCAGCCCGAGGGCATGTCCGACAGCGAGGGCACGACGCCGGCAATGGGGTGCAGGCGCTCCGCGCCGAAGTCGATGGCGCTGGCGCGCAGCCCCCGGGTGTACGGGTGGATAGGGTCATTGAGCACACGTCGCGCAGGACCCCTTTCCACGATCTGGCCGGCGTACATGACCGCAACGTCGTCGGCCACTTGTGTGGCCAGGGCGAGGTCGTGCAGCACGAAGATCACCGACGCGCCAAGGTCTCGCACGCGTTCCAGGATCAGAGCCATGATCTGAGCCTGGATGGTGACGTCCAGCGCGCTGGTTGGCTCGTCTGCGATCAACAGTTCGGGTTCGCAAGCCAGCGCGATCGCGATCATCACGCGCTGCTGCATGCCGCCCGACAGTTCATGAGGATAGGCCGCAAGCCGCCGTTGCGGGTCGGCGATGCCGACGCTGTCGAGCAGCTCGAGTGCGCGCCGTCGACAGGCGGCGCGATCCAGGCGGCGGTGGCGGCGCAGCGGTTCGGCCAGGTGCTGCAATACCGTGAAGCAGGGATTGAGCGCGGCCGTGGCATCCTGGAAGATCAGGCCCATGCGCGAGCCGCGCAGGGTGCGCAGCGCGCGCTCCGGCAGCCCGACGATATCGGCGTCGCCCACCATGAGCCGGCCTTCCAGCGCCACCTCGGGCGGGCGCAGCAGGCCCATCGCGGCATAGGCCAACGTGGATTTCCCTGCGCCGGATTCGCCGATCAGGGCCAGGGAACTGCCGCGCGGCAGGGTCAGCGATACATCGTCCAGCACGGCTACGCCTCGCCGCCGGACGGTCAGGTGCTCGATCGAAAGCAGGTTTTCGGTCATGGGCTTCATGCGTGCCGGATACGTGGGTCCAGCGCATCGCGCAGGCCTTCGGCGAAGAGATTGAGGCCGATCAGCAACACCGCGAGTGCCAGGCCCGGGATACCCGAGATCCAGGGCGCCATGGTGATGAAGCCACGGCCCTCGGCAATCATCAACCCCCAATCCGGCGTGGGAGGTACGACGCCCAGGCCCAGGAACGACAACCCGGATCCGAGCAGGATGGCGATGGAGACGCGCATGCCGGCCTGGATCAGGATGGGAGAGGCGATGTTGGGCAGGATATGACGCACGACGATGTCGCGCGGCGGCACGCCCATGAGCCTTGCTGCTTCGACGTAAGGCCGCTCCTTGACCTGCAGCACGTCTGCCCGCACCATGCGGGCGAACGGCCCTACGAACGACAGCCCGAGCGCATACACCACGTTGGACAATCCGAGCCCGAAAATTGCCATGAAGGCCATCGCCATGATGAGTTCGGGGAAGGCCAGCAGACCGTCGACCACGCGCATGATGGCCCACTCCGTGCGGCCGCCGCGCAGCCCGGCCAGCAGCCCGAGCGCAACGCCGCCCGACAGCCCCACCGCCACCGAGGCAAAGCCGATCCAGAGGGCAGAACGTGCGCCGTGGAGCAGCCGGGTGTAGATGTCCTGGCCGAATGAGTCCGTGCCCAGCCAGTGCGTGGCCGAGGGCGGCTGCATGGCATCGGCGAAATTCTGCTCGGTGGGGCCGTACGGCGACAGCACCGGCGCAAACAGGGCGGCCAGCACGAAGACGGACACGATGGCGAGTCCGGTCAGGGCCTTGCGCTGCGTGCGCAGCTGTGACCAGAAGCGCATGGCCAGCCTGGGGGTTGACGAGGAAGTTGCGATGTCAGCGGCCATGTTTCCTCAGCCTCGGATCCAAGATGGCATAGGTCTGGTCGACGATGAAATTGACGACGATGAAGAGCAGCGCAGTGATCATGATGCCGGCCTGCACCACGATGTACTCGCGGCTCTGCACGGCGGTCGTGATCATCATGCCCAGGCCGGGCAGCGTGAAGACCACCTCCGTCATCACCGCGCCGCGCAGCATGCCGCCCAGTTGCAGGCCGATCACGGTGACCAGCGGCATCATCACATTGCGCATGCCGTGCACCCAGATCACGCGCCATGCCGGCTCGCCGCGGGCCCGGGCTGCCGCCATGTAGGGCTGTTCCAGCACTTCGAGCAGGCTGGACCGCGTCACCGTGGCGATGAGGCCGACGTACCAGGCGCCCAGTGTGATCGCCGGCAACGTGAGATGCCACAGGCCCGAACCGAGGTCGTCCCAGGGGGCGACGAACCCCATGGTGGGGAACCAGCCCAGCGAGACTCCGAAGATCCAGATCAGCACCACGCCGAGATAGAAGCTGGGGAACGCATTTCCGCCTATGGCCAGCGTGCTGGCCGCCATGTCGATCCAGGTGTTGCGGCGCACCGCAGCGACCACGCCCAGCGGGATGCCGACCGCCAGGGCAATCAGCAACGACAGCCCGGCGAGCGCCAGCGTGACGGGCAGCGCCTGCAGGACGGCCTGCTCGAAGATGTCCTGGTGGCTGACATAGGACGTGCCCCAATCGCCCTGCATGAAGCGCAGCAGCCAGTCCACGTACTGCACGGGCAGCGCGCGATCCAGGCCGAGATCGGCATAGAGCTTGTCGTAGGAGTCGCGGGAATAGTCGGAACCCAGCATCAATGCGACCGGATCGCCAGGGGCAAGCTTGAGGAATCCGAAGCTCACCGCCGAGACGACGAGCAGCACGAGCAGGGTCTGTCCCGCTGCGGCGATCAGTCGTGCGCCCATGGCGTCAGGCCAGCCAGACGCCGTGCAGGTTCAGCAGGTCGGCGGGCACGTATTCGAAGCCCTGGACCTTCTTCGCCATGATCTTGAAGACCTTCATGTGCGCCAGTACGGCGAGCGGCGCGTCGGCCATCAGCGTGTCCTCGGCCTTGACGTAGAGCTCGCGGCGCCTGGCGGGGTCGACGATGTCCTGCGCGGCCACGCAGGCTTCATCGAAGGCTGGATTGCTGTAGCCCACGAAGTTCCACGGCTTGCCCGTCGCCCATTCCGGATAGATGGTCTCGTCGGGATCCAGGTCGGCAACCCAGGCCTCGTCATACATGTCGAAATCCCCCGCGTTGCGCCGGCTGGTCCATACGGCGCGGTCCACGAGTTCGATCTTGGGCTTGATGCCGATCTGGGCGAGCATGGGCGCGATCAACTGGGCGTTGCGGGTGCCCATGCCCCCCGAACCTGTGAAGCCGTCGGTAACGATGAACACGGGGTTGACCTCGCCCTGTTCCTTGGCCTTGCCACGGAATTCCCGGGCCTTGGCGAGATCGAAATACTGGCCGCGTCCAGACTTGGCGATGTCCGGGTCGTAGAAGTCCGACATGGGCGGCGAGATGCAGCTGTACGCCGCGATCGCCTCGCCGAAGTAGCTCTGCTCGACGATGACCTTGCGGTCGATGGCGTAGGCCACCGCGCGGCGCAGCATGGGATCTGTGAACGGCCCGCGCTTGTTGTTCATGCCGACGAAAGCATAGTTGCCCTCGACCTGGCCATAAACGGCCAGGTTCGGGTTCTTCCGCAACTGCGGTATGAACTGGAACGGGCAGACCGACATGCCGTCGACCTGGCCAGCCATCATTGACGCGACGGCCGCGCTGGGTTCCTTGATCAGGAGAATCTGCACGCCGTCCAGGTAGGGCAGGCCGGACTCGAAATACTCGGGGTTGCGCGCCAGCTCGATCGACTGGTTCTCCTTCCAGCCCACGAAGCGGAACGGGCCGGTGCCCACCGGCATGCGGCCGTAGGCCTTGGGATCTTTCTCCACGGCGCTGCGGCACACGATGGTGCCCGCGCGGCCGGTGCTGCCGGTGAGCGCAACCGGCAGGAATGCGTATGGCTTGTTGAAATTGAGCCGCACGGTGAACTCGTCGACGATGTCGACGCTGGCGAGCTGGGCGAACTTCCAGCCGTGAGGCGATTTCACCGCGGGATCCTTGACACGTTCCAGGCTCCATTTCACGGCAGCCGCATCGCAGATGTCGCCGTTGTGGAACTTCACTCCGGGGCGCAGCTTGAAGACGTGCGTTTTTTCGTCGGGCATGTCCCAGTTGGTCGCGAGATCGGGTACGAAGCTGACCCGCTTGCCGTCGTAGGCCACTTTGAGCAGGCCGTTGAATACGTTGTTGATGACCTTGATCGACCCGGAAGAGGCGGTGAAGTGGGGGTCCAGCGTATCGATCGCCTCCACCCATGCCAGCTTGATGGTGCCGCCGCGCTTGGGCGCACCTTGTGCGAGGGCCGGCATGCCCACCGCCGATGCCGCCAGCAGGCCTGCGCCCGCGGAGGCCGCCTTGAGAAAACTGCGTCGCCCGAAATCGGCGGCAAGCGCCTGTGCCAGGCGGGCTTTGTGGTCGATCGTCATTGCGGATTTCCTTTATGAGGAAGGTCGGGGAGGTACAGCGCGTGCCTGCAGGAACTGCATCAATTCCGGTACGGTGGCCCGTACGTGTTGCCGCATGGCGGCTTCCGCCGTGTCGGGGTCACCGTGGCGCAGTGCGTCCAGCAGGTCGACGTGGTCGCCGCGGGCGCTCAGGGGCTTGTCCAGCGAGTTGAACCACAGCCGCATGTAGGGCTCGATCAGCGAGTGCAGCGCGGCAATGTGGCGCAGCAGGCGAGGCTGCCGGCACAGACCGCACAGGTGCTCGTGCAGGCCCCGGTGAGCCGTCGCCCAGTCGGACACGTTATCCAGGTGGTCGTCCATGCGGTCGAGCATGTGCTCCAGCGTCGCAATGGTGGCCGGTGTGAGGCTGGGCAGGGCCAGGCGCACCGCCAGGCCCTCCAGCACGGCCCGCATCTCGAATACTTCCTGCATTTCCGGAAGGCTCAGCCCGCTTACGCGGGCGCCCCGGTTCGGCCGCAGGGTGACGAGCCCCTCGGTGGCGAGCCGCCGGAATGCCTCGCGCACCGGCATGCGGCTGGTGCCGATTTCCGCCGCGATGTCTTCCGGAACCAGACGGTAGCCGGGCGGATAGACACCGGCGCATATCGCCGCATGGATGTGGCGATAGGCTTCGGCTTCGGCAGTCGTGGCCAACGGGTCGGTGTAGTTCGCTGTCGTCATGATGACCTGGTCTCCTCGCGCAGCATTCGCTGTCATTTTGGATACACAAATACGTATATATCTAGTGTGTGCACTGCAACATGCACGGGCAATTCGGACTAACGCTGAGCGGGTTTTCCCGGCAACCTGCCCTGGGGCGGCGCCACACGCGATGTCCCAGGGGGCCGACGTGCCCGGATATGACCGGCGCCAGCTTCCCCCGACCGCAGGCCGAGGGCGAGGCGCGGATTTCGGTAAACTCTCGGCGGTTCGCCTTCCGGCAAGTCTCCCCGCCCGTCCCACTCCTCCATGCCCCTCACCCATCTGCTGCTGGCTTTGTCCGTTGTTTTCATCTGGGGCACCAATTTCGTCGTCATCAAGTGGGGCTTGGCGGACTTTCCTCCTTTTCTCTTCTCCGGCCTGCGCTTTCTGCTGTCCGCCGTGCCGTGGGTGTTCTTCGTGGCGCGCCCGCCCGTGCCCTGGCCCCTCCTGGCGGGGGTCGGCACCTTGCTTGGCGCGGGCCAGTTCGGGCTGCTGTACTGGGCCATGCAGCACGACATTTCGCCCGGCCTGGCCTCGCTGGTCATCCAGGCCCAGGTGTTCTTCACGATCCTGCTTTCCATGGCGGTCGCCAACGAGCGCCTGCGTCCGCTGCAGCTGGGCGCCCTGGTCCTGGCCGTGGCCGGCTATGTCCTGGTTGGCTGGCACAGCATGGGCGATCCCCAGGCAGCGGTGACGCTGACCGGGTTCGGCATGGTGCTGGCCGCGGCATTCAGCTGGGCCTGCGCCAATACGCTGGTGCGGCGCGCCGGCAGGGTCAACATGCTGGCGTTCACGGTCTGGAGCTGCCTGTACGCGGTGCTGCCCGTGATGGCGCTGAGCGTCCTGCTGGATACGCCGGCCGCGATCGGGCATGCGCTGTCGCATGCCAGCCTGGACGGATGGCTCGCCCTGTTGTGGCAGGCGCTCGGCAACACCACCTTCGCCTTCGGCGTGTGGAACTGGCTGCTGGCGCGCCATCCGGCTGGAACGGTGGCGCCCATGGCGCTGCTGGTGCCTGTGTTCGGCATCGTGTCTTCGGCATGGCTGGTCGCCGAGCCGTTGCCGGCATGGAAGCTGTCGGCAGCCGCGCTCGTGCTCGGCGGGCTGCTTCTGAACCTGTACGCCGTGCGGCCGGAGAGGCCCAGGACCGCCTGACACAGCCGCAGCATGACGTTGTTCGAACATGTGCTCTTCCTGGGCAGCGTGGCGGTGGCCACCGTTGCCCAGACCCTGACCGGCTTCGCCTTCGGCCTGGTGCTGCTGGGGCTCACCGGCATCTTCACGTCCGTGCCGCTGATCGACATGGCCAACGTGGTCAACATGCTCACGCTGATCAATGCCATGGTGGCCCTGCAGCGGGGGCGCAGCGCCATAGCGTGGCGCCTGATGCTGCCCGCTTTCGGCAGCAGCCTTGCAGGCGTCGTGGCGGGCGTGCTGGTGCTGGGCCGACTCGACGGGCATATGGTGCTGGTGGGCCAGGCACTGCTCGGCATCACGATCCTGGTGTGCGCGCTGTTGCTGGTGGTGCGCGTGCAGCCTCTCCCGAGGGTGTCGCCGCGCTCCAGCTTCCTGTTCTTCGGCGGCGTGGCCGGCATGATGGGCGGGCTGTTTTCCAGCTCAGGCCCGCCGATGGTCTATCACCTGTATCGCCAGCCGTTGCCGCTGGCCACGGTGCGCAACAGCCTGGTGGCCTTGTTCGCCGTCAATGCCCTGCTGCGCCTGGGCCTGGTGGGCGCCCACGGCGGGCTGCACGCATCGTCGCTGTGGCTCAGCCTGGAGGCGATGCCGGTGGTCGTGGCCGCCACCTGGCTGACGCGCCGTTATGCCCCGGTCGACTCGCTGCAGTGGATCAAGCGGGCCGTGTTCGTATTGCTGTGGGCCGCGGGCCTGGGCCTGCTGGGCCCTGCGCTGCACCACCTGTTCTGAATCCTGCCTCTCGTCATGCCTGGGGAGGCGCTGCCGAGGCGCCGGCCGGCGGGGCAGGCTCCTGGGGTGTCTTCTGCTCTTCGCGCAGCACCATGGTCGCCGGCGGGGCGATGTCGAGTCCGGCCTCGCGCAGGCGCTGCAGTATGTCGAACAGCAGGCGGCTGCGCACGCCATAGGCGGCGCGGGGCGAGCCCACGTAGCCCACTGCATTGAACATCAGGTGCTGCCCTTCGATGCCGTCGAGGTATACGTCGGCCTCCGGCGACTCGAGGATCTCGGGCTGCGCGGCAAACGCCTCGAGCAGCAGCGTGCGCGTCCGTGCCGCGTCCGTGCCGAGTGGCATGGGCAGGCGGACCTGCACCCGCCCCAATGGGTTGGCGTGGGTGACGTTGCGTACCGTCTTCGTGATGAACTCGGAATTCGGCACGATCACGGTGGAGCGGTCCGCCATCTGGATCTCCGTGGCCCGCACGTTGATGCGCTGGATGTCGCCCTCGATGCCTCCCAGCGAGACCCAGTCTCCCACCTTCACCGGCCGTTCGGCCAACAGGATCAGGCCGGACACGAAGTTCTGCACGACCGCCTGCAGGCCGAAACCGATGCCCACCGACAGGGCGCTGGCGATCCACGCCACGCGTTCCAGGCTCACCCCGAGCGCGGAAAGACCCAGCGCCACGGAAACCACCACGCCGGCATAGCCGAACAGCGTGGCTGCCGAGATCTGCATGCCCGGATCCAGTTCGGTGGTGGGCAGGTAGCGCTTGCTGAGCCAACGCTTGAGCAGGCGCACGATCACCAGGCTCAGCACCAGCACCAGTGCCGCCTGCAGCAGCATGCCGGGACGCAGCTGCACTTCGCCGATCTGCAGCCCGCGGTGCAGCTGCTCGAGCCTGCGTGCCAGTTCCGCCGGGCCTTCGCCGAAGGGGCTGATGAGCATCACTGCCGCGATGAGGAGCAGCAGCACGCGGGCCAGGGCCGACAGCAGCACGGCTGCCTGGACGCGCAGGCGTGGCTGGGCCGCCGCATCGTTGCGGTGGCGGCCGGCCAGCAGCGTGCTGAAGCCGTCTTCCACCAGCACTGAAGCAAGATAGGCGGAACTCAGCACGACGAGGGCCCATATCACCTGGGTGACCAGGAATGTGCCGAATGCCGCGTAGCCCACCAGCAGGCCGAGCAAACCCGCGATCAGCGTCGCCCAGGTCAGGGTGATCAGCGTGGAAACCCAGAAAGGACGGGCAGGCGCCCGCTCTTCGCCGGCGTCGCGCGCGGCCTGCCGGCGCAGCCGTTCACCGTGGACCAGCGCGCCCATCGCGGCGGCGCCCAGCGCGGCGGCAGCCAGGCTGTTGAGGGCGATGGTCGTCGTCAGGCTGGCATTGAGCTGGGAGGGCAGCCGGCTGGCCAGCCACATGATGGGCACCAGTATCCCCAGCGTGGTGGGCAGCCAGCGCAGCCCCGCAGCGACGGCGTCCGGCATGGACGGCAGCCGCCAGGTCGGCCGGTGTGGCGAGAGCAGCGCATTGCCCAGGCCCGCCACGTAACCCGCCAGGAACAGGATGCCGACCCACTCATCCAGCAGGCCTATGGTGGTGCTGTCCAGGCCGCCGCCGCGCGTCAGGCCTTCCTCCAGCAACAGCCCTGAGATCCAGGGGGCTGCCGCGCTCAGCGCCAGCAGCGCAACGGCAAGGAACGAGCGGCGCAGGCGGCCTGGCGGCACCCGGGTGGCGGTGATGCGCAGCAGCACCTTGCCTATGCCGATGCGCAGGCCAAGGACCACGGCGATGCCAGCGAACAGCAGCAACCATACCGGCAGCGGCGTCGCGGCGGCGGCCGTGCGCAGTTGCCCCAGGAGGCGTTGCAGGCGTTCCAGGTCGCGCGGCAGTTCACGGCGCCATTCGGCCCAGAAGGCGGGCGAGAGCAAGGTACCCCGGCGTTCCCCCAGGCTCGCCTGGAACTGGTTGCGGCGCAGGCCCGAAATCTGCTCGGCCGTCTGGACGGCCTCGACGGAGAGCAGCCGCGCCAGCTTGACCTGGGCGTCCAGGTTGCGGTTGGCCTTTTCCAGTTCGGCGCGCTGTTCCGCGATGTCCGGCGCCTCCTTCTGGCCCTCGGCCAGCGGCCCCAGCTGCTGCAGGCGCGCCGTCACGTCCGCCAGTTGCGGTTCCAGCGCTTCAGCGAGGCCATCGGCCTGGGCCTGGATGTCGAGGGCGGTGGTGCGCCACTCCACCAATTGCGCGTCCTCGGGTTCGGCGTCGAGCTGCTTGCGGATGGTCTCGATGCGCTGGCGGGCCTGAGTGAGCTGGGTATCGGCATCGGCCACGGATTCGGGCTGCGCCCAGGCAGCCGGACCGCCCAGCAGGACGGAGAGCAGCACCAGAGTGCAGCCCAGCAGCCATTTCCACAGCCAGGCGTTCCTGGGGCTCGAAATAGGGCACGTCATCATACGTACGGGGGCGTCGACAGGAAAGCGGGCAGCATACAGGCAGGCCTGTGGAGGGGTGCGACAAAATCTGTCGGTGCGCAAGTGCCGGTGGCTCAGGGCGTGGCCAGCGTTTCGGCGCAGACCGCCAGCCAGGCGCGCGCCGCGTACGACAGGTAGCGGCCCCGGGCCCACACGTGTCCGACCTCCCACTGTACGCCGGAGCGGGCCAGGCGCACCATAGCCAATCCGCGCGGACGCAGCTGGCGCACCAGCGGCTCCGGCAGTACGGCCACGCCCAGGTCGGCCGCCGCCATGGAAGCCAGGAAGTCCCAGTGGGCGCTCTGCGCCGCCACGCGCGGCTGGAACCCGGCTTCGGCGCAGGCCTGGTGCAGCCGGCGGGTCAAGGCAAAGTCATCGGTGGGCAGCAGCAGCGGCACGTCTTTCAGCGCTGCCAGCGGCAGCGCGCTGCGCCCTGCCCAGGGCGCCCGCTGCGGGCCCACGGCCCACAGCGCGTGGCGGCCGAAGCGCCGGGCCTCCAGCGGGGCGTCCGGGTCCAGTGGCAGCACCGTCGCGCCGATTTCGAGTTCGCCGGAGGTCACCAGCCGCTCCACGGCCTGACCGGTGCCTTCGCGCAAGCTGAGGCGCACGCGCGGATGTTTCTCGCGGAAACGCTTGACCACCGGCGTGAACAGCACGTTGATCATCGGTGGAATGCCGACTTCCAGTTCGCCGTGCTCCAGGTCTGCTGCGGCGCGGACTTCGTGCGACAGTTCGCGCAGCAGGCCCAGCACCTGCAACCCGCGGTTATAGACGATCCGTCCCGTGTCCGTGGGCCGTGCCGTGTGTCCGTCACGGATCAGCAGCTGCGTGCCCACTTCCTCCTCGAGCTGCCGGATCATCTTGCTCACCGTGGACTGGGTCACGAACGACGTGCGCGCGGCCTGCGTGAAACTGGCCGTGCGCACCGTCTCGACGAAGTAGCGCAGGGCGCGGAGGTTGCTGACGGGCATGGAAAATGATGGAGAAAACGACTTGATCTGATGAGTTTAAGTCATTTTCTACAACAAACCCGACGTGCCTATACTCGTCCACAGCGCCGGTGCGCAATGCCACCGGCTCCGCCCATCATCGATAAGCGCCGCCCCGATCGGCCAGGCATGCCCGTATTGCAGCCGCGCCGCCGGGCGCAGCATCACGGGAGACATCATGTCCATCGAACGTATCCGCCATCCCGGCCTGCGCGGCCGCATCATGTCCGCCACCGAGGCGGCCCGCCTGGTGCGTGACGGGATGACGGTGGGAATGAGCGGCTTCACGCGCGCCGGCGACTGCAAGTCGGTGCCGGCTGCCCTGGCTGCCCGAGCGGCGGGGGAACCCCTGCGCATCACCCTCATTACCGGCGCCTCGCTGGGGCACGATACCGATCGCCATCTGGCGGAGGCGGGCGTGCTGGCGCGCAGGCTGCCATTCCAGGTCGATACGACGCTGCGGCGCCACATCAACCAGGGCGACGTCGCCTTCATCGACCAGCACCTTTCCGAAACGGCAGAGCAGCTGCGCGCCGGTCATCTGGCGCCGGTCGACGTGGCCATCATCGAGGCGGCCGCCATCACCGAGAGCGGCGCCATCGTGCCCACGATGTCGGTCGGCAATTCCGCGACCTTCGCCCGGCAGGCCAGGCACGTCATCGTCGAACTCAATCTCAGCGTGCCGGCGGCCATCGAGGGCCTGCACGACATCTACCTGCCGGAGGGCCGTCCGCGCGAGCCCATCGCGCTCACCCGGCCCGACCAACGCATCGGCCAGGCAGCGATCCCGGTCGATCCGGACCGCATTGCTGCCATCGTCGTCACGGACGCGCCCGACAGCCCGTCCAATGCACTGCCGCCCGACGAGGACACTGCCGCCATCGCGGGCCACGTGGTGGACTTCCTGCGCCACGAAGTGCGGCAAGGACGGTTGCCGGCGTCGCTGCTGCCCCTGCAGGCGGGCATCGGGACGATTGCGAACGCCGTGCTCCATGGTTTTGCGGACGCCGGTTTCGAAGACATGACGATGTACTCCGAGGTGCTGCAGGACAGCGCCATCGCGCTGCTCGATCAGGGTCGGCTGCGCTGCGCATCGGCCTCGTCCATCACGGTGTCCAGTGACGTGCACGAACGCATCCTGGCCAACATCGAGCACTACCGCGAGCGCATCGTGCTGCGGCCGCAGGAAATCAGCAACGCTGCGGAGGTGGTGCGCCGCCTGGGCGTGATCGCCCTCAACACCGCCCTGGAAGCCGACATCTACGGCAACGTCAACTCCACCCACGCGGGCGGCACGCACATGATGAACGGGATCGGCGGCTCGGGCGATTTTGCGCGCAATGCGCACCTGGCCTTCTTCGTGACCAAGTCGGTGGCCCGCGATGGCGCGATCTCCAGCATCGTGCCCATGGTGCCGCATGTGGACCACAACGAGCACGACGTGGACGTGCTCGTCACCGAGCGTGGGCTGGCGGACCTGCGTGGGCTGGCGCCGCGCGAGCGCGCGCGAGCGATCATCGCGAACTGCGTGCATCCCGACTACCAGCCGGCAATCCGCGATTATTTCGATCGCGCCTGTGTCCGGGGCGGACAGACGCCGCACCTGTTGCAGGAGGCCTATGCCTGGCACCTGCGCTACCAGGCCACGGGCAGCATGCGCGCCCTCGAGGATTGCCTGCGGGCCGCCTGAGCGACGGTCCGGGCCATCTACCTGTACGAGAAAAAAGGGCCGCCGCGCGGCAAGGCGCGGCGGCCCTTTTTGTCGCAGACCTCGGTCAGGCCTGGTCCGCGCCTGTGTCGCGGAAGCGGCGGAACAGCGTGGCCGCCAGGGGGCCCGAGATGTTGTGCCAGACGCTGAAGATGGCGCTGGGCACTGCCGCGAGCGGGGAGAAGTGCGCCGTGGCCAGGGCCACGCCCAACCCCGAGTTCTGCATGCCGACCTCGATCGACAGCGTCTTGCGCTGGGACACGGGCAGCCTGCAGGCCTTTGCCAGCAGATAGCCCAGCACCAGCCCCAGGCCGTTGTGCAGCACGACCACGGCGAAGATCTGCAGGCCGGTGGTGGCGATGCGCGGCTGGTTGCCCGCCACGACGGCCGCCACGATGGCAACGATGGCCACCACCGACACCAGCGGCAGCGCCTCGACGAAGACGCGGATGCGCTGCCCCATCAGGTATTGCGCCAGCACGCCCAGCGCGATCGGCAGTATCACCACCTGCACAATGGACCAGAACATGGCGGACGCGCTCACTTCGATCCACTGGCTGGCCAGCAGATAGATCAGCGCGGGGGTGACCACGGGAGCCAGCAGCGTGGCCACCGAGGTGATGGCCACCGACAGCGCCACATCGCCGCGGGCCAGGTAGGCCATCACGTTGGAGGCCGTGCCGCCCGGGCAGCAGCCCACCAGGATGACGCCTACGGCGATCTCCGGCGGCAGCGCCAGCAGTTTCGCCAGCAGCCAGGCCAGGGCTGGCATGATGACGAATTGTCCCGCGACGCCGATGGCCACGATGCGGGGCCGGCGCAGTACCTCGCGGAAGTCGTCTTTCGACAGGGTCAGCCCCATGCCGAACATGATGATGCCCAGCAATGGGACGATGTAGGCGCCCAGCCATTTGAACTGAGGCGGGGCAAGATAGGCCAGGACGGCAAACAGGAGCACCCAGAGGGCGAAAGTGTTGCCGATGAAGCGGCTCAGGCGTGCAAGGGCCTGCATGATGAGAGTTCCTCTACTTATATATCGATGGCGCGAACGAAGCTGCCGGCCGTGGGCGCGCATGGAGGGCGGGCCGGGGTGGCCGGGAAGCGGCAGGGCGGCGAGGGTGGGCGTGGCCCGGCTATGGGTGTGGCCAGGCGCGGTGCGTGCGCCCGGGTGGGGTGCAGCGGCCCGAGCAGAAGCGCCGGGTAGGCGCCGGGATGCAGCCGAAAGCGCGGGATTTTACGCGGTGTGCGTGCCGGATTCTCCGGCGTTGACCTGTTCCTGGGTCTGGCGCAGTTCCGCGTGCAGCCAGTCGCGCAGCGCCCGGAGCGGCGGCCACGCCTGCAGTTCCGGCCGATACACCAGGTGGTAGTTGAGGGAATCTTCATAGGGGATGCTGAGGTCCGACAGTTTGACGAGACGGCCGCTGGCCAACGCGTCGGCGGCCAGGATCTCGCGAGCCAGGGCCAGGCCCAGGCCATGCTCCGCTGCCTGCAGCAGCATGCCGGCGTCATTGAACGTGGCCACCGGCATGATCTGTACGGGTACGCCGGCGGCGGCGAACCATGCCTGCCACAGCGCTTTTTCGCCCAGCAGCGGTTCGCGCGCCAGTTCGCCGGGGTCGGCCTGGCGCAGCCGCATGGCCACCTGTGGCGACGCCAACACGATCATGGGCAGGGGCTGCGCCAGGAGGGGTTCGGCGAGCAGGCCGGCCCAGGGGCCGCGGCCGAAGCGCAGTGCTGCGTGGAATCCGTCGCGGCGCAGATCCACGAGGTTCTGCGACGCCTCGATCTCGAGCAGCAGGCTGGGGTGGCGCTGTCGCCACCGGCCCATGCGCGGCAGCAGCCAGCGCTGGGCAAAGGAAGGCAATACGGACACCCGCAGGGTCTGGTCCGAACCTCTTGCCGCGGCTTCGGCCGCCTGCAGGCCGGCGTCCAGGGAGTCCAGCGCGGCTTGCACGCCGTGCAGCAGCGCGGTGCCGGCCGCATTCAGTGCCACGCCGCGCCCGCGGCGTTCGAACAACGGAAATCCCAGCCGGTGCTCCAGCCCGCGTATTTGCTGGCTGACCGCGCTATGTGTCAGGTGCAGGCGCGCAGCGGCCGCCCGCAGGTTCTGCAGTTCGGCGACGGTCCGGAATACTGGCAGGGTATTGAGTGGGATTCTGGACATGATCGGTAAGTTTTACTACCCATCGTGGCGAGAATAAAGCGATATTCATGGGGAGATTGGACAGATATCCTGGATTTTCTTTCCATCCCAGGGAGTTCATCATGTCCGATCCAACTTCTTCCTTCGCCATTCATGTCATGGCGCACCGGGGCGGGTTGCTGCAACGCGCGGGGCTCGCAATGCGTGCCGCATGGCGAGGCTGGCGTCAAGGCGGGGCGTCACGGCTATGCCTGTCGGACCTTGATGACCACATGCTGAGCGATATCGGAGCCAGTCCGGAACTGCGCAGTCAGGCATGCAGCTTGCGGGCCGCCGACCGGATTGCCCTGCAGTATCCGGGCTGGTGACCCCTGCCGGCACTGCGGCGGAACCTGTGCTATAGTTCGCCCCCTTCGCAGCGAGCCCGGTGTTTTGGGTTTTGCGTGCGGGGCCCGGAGGTGGTTTAGGCACGGGGTTGGATGCAGTGGGGTTGATACGGCCCTGTTTGCGAAGTCCAAGATATCTGTGCTATAGTTTCGGGCTCGGCGGTTGAGTCGAACACAGGGTAAACCCTGGGCTTTACGGCCCGGTTCCTGGGGCGACGAGGCGGTCGAGGCAAGGCGGTTATGCAAGGCAGGGCGCAAGCCCGGGCGGGCAGATCGGCGCGGGCGGTGAGTGAATGTTGCGGCCCACGATGATTTGACAGCCTGAAAAAATGTCTTCATAATCTCGCTTCTTCGCTACTGACACAGCGCTGCAACAACAAGCGGTGCGGTGGAAGTGGGGAAGGGAAGCGAATACAGCAGTAGGCAGTACCCCGTTCTTTAACAACGAAACAACCGATAAGTGTGGGCGCTTGATGCGCAGCCGCACGGGTCGATGGGTGGTCTGGATCTCAGGATCTAGGTTGTTCATGGATCCGAACGCGCAAGTATCAAGAGCTCACAGAGAAGTAAGGTTTGAGGTTTCCGATTTATCGGGGATCGCGAGCCCTGCTTCCTTTGAGTCATGCGAAGCGCGGCGCATTTATGTGCTGCGTGAATTAAACAGAGATTGAACTGAAGAGTTTGATCCTGGCTCAGATTGAACGCTGGCGGGATGCTTTACACATGCAAGTCGGACGGCAGCACGGGCTTCGGCCTGGTGGCGAGTGGCGAACGGGTGAGTAATGTATCGGAACGTGCCCAGTAGCGGGGGATAACTACGCGAAAGCGTAGCTAATACCGCATACGCCCTACGGGGGAAAGCGGGGGACCTTCGGGCCTCGCACTATTGGAGCGGCCGATATCGGATTAGCTAGTTGGTGAGGTAACGGCTCACCAAGGCGACGATCCGTAGCTGGTTTGAGAGGACGACCAGCCACACTGGGACTGAGACACGGCCCAGACTCCTACGGGAGGCAGCAGTGGGGAATTTTGGACAATGGGGGCAACCCTGATCCAGCCATCCCGCGTGTGCGATGAAGGCCTTCGGGTTGTAAAGCACTTTTGGCAGGAAAGAAACGGCTCTGGCTAATACCTGGGGCAACTGACGGTACCTGCAGAATAAGCACCGGCTAACTACGTGCCAGCAGCCGCGGTAATACGTAGGGTGCAAGCGTTAATCGGAATTACTGGGCGTAAAGCGTGCGCAGGCGGTTCGGAAAGAAAGATGTGAAATCCCAGGGCTTAACCTTGGAACTGCATTTTTAACTACCGGGCTAGAGTGTGTCAGAGGGAGGTGGAATTCCGCGTGTAGCAGTGAAATGCGTAGAGATGCGGAGGAACACCGATGGCGAAGGCAGCCTCCTGGGATAACACTGACGCTCATGCACGAAAGCGTGGGGAGCAAACAGGATTAGATACCCTGGTAGTCCACGCCCTAAACGATGTCAACTAGCTGTTGGGGGCTTCGGCCCTTGGTAGCGCAGCTAACGCGTGAAGTTGACCGCCTGGGGAGTACGGTCGCAAGATTAAAACTCAAAGGAATTGACGGGGACCCGCACAAGCGGTGGATGATGTGGATTAATTCGATGCAACGCGAAAAACCTTACCTACCCTTGACATGTCTGGAATCCTGGGGAGACCTGGGAGTGCTCGCAAGAGAACCGGAACACAGGTGCTGCATGGCTGTCGTCAGCTCGTGTCGTGAGATGTTGGGTTAAGTCCCGCAACGAGCGCAACCCTTGTCATTAGTTGCTACGAAAGGGCACTCTAATGAGACTGCCGGTGACAAACCGGAGGAAGGTGGGGATGACGTCAAGTCCTCATGGCCCTTATGGGTAGGGCTTCACACGTCATACAATGGTCGGGACAGAGGGTCGCCAACCCGCGAGGGGGAGCCAATCCCAGAAACCCGATCGTAGTCCGGATCGCAGTCTGCAACTCGACTGCGTGAAGTCGGAATCGCTAGTAATCGCGGATCAGCATGTCGCGGTGAATACGTTCCCGGGTCTTGTACACACCGCCCGTCACACCATGGGAGTGGGTTTTACCAGAAGTAGTTAGCCTAACCGCAAGGAGGGCGATTACCACGGTAGGATTCATGACTGGGGTGAAGTCGTAACAAGGTAGCCGTATCGGAAGGTGCGGCTGGATCACCTCCTTTAAGAGCGAAGCGTCTGCGTGTTGAAGCGTCCACGCTTATCGGTTGTTTGTTGAAGGTATATGGCTGCTGGATCGACAAGTTGATCCGAGAGTTCGAAGAGTCTGGGGTCTGTAGCTCAGTCGGTTAGAGCACCGTCTTGATAAGGCGGGGGTCGTTGGTTCGAATCCAACCAGACCCACCAAGTATTGCCGGGGTCTGGGGTTGGTTGAGGCTGTCGGGGATATGGGGGTGTAGCTCAGCTGGGAGAGCACCTGCTTTGCAAGCAGGGGGTCATCGGTTCGAACCCGTTCACCTCCACCAGTTCTTGGCGGTGGGTGCGGGCGAGAGAGCGGTGGTTGTCGTCGGTTGGGTGTTGTGGGTTGGGTGTATCAGGCAGAGCATAACGATGAATGCTGCGAGGCAGTGTTGATCGTTGGGTTTTGCCCAATGAAGCTATATATCGTTCTTTAACAATCTGGAAGAAGCACAACGTAAAGTGTTCATCGAACATCGGCGCGAGCCGGTGGAGATGGATACGGGTTGTGATTGCATGATTTTGTTCCAAGTCTCAAGACTGGTTAAGTGAAAGCTTTGCCAGATGCTTTGAACTTATGAACGGCACAAGCGCGAATGAACAGCACCTATAAGACTTAAGTGTTATAGGATCAAGCGACTAAGTGCATATGGTGGATGCCTTGGCGATCACAGGCGAAGAAGGACGTGGTAGCCTGCGAAAAGCTGCGGGGAGCTGGCAAACAAGCATTGATCCGCAGATGTCCGAATGGGGAAACCCACTGCGCAAGCAGTATCCCTGGCTGAATACATAGGCCAGTGGAGGCGAACCGGGTGAACTGAAACATCTCAGTAGCTCGAGGAAAAGAAATCAACCGAGATTCCGAAAGTAGTGGCGAGCGAAATCGGAACAGCCTTTACGATTTAGCTTATAACTTAGCCGAACGGAATGGAAAGTCCGGCCGTAGCAGGTGATAGCCCTGTAGGCGAAAAGTTGTAGGTGGAACTAGGCGTAAGAGAAGTAGGGCGGGACACGTGAAATCCTGTCTGAAGATGGGGGGACCATCCTCCAAGGCTAAATACTCGTGATCGACCGATAGTGAACCAGTACCGTGAGGGAAAGGCGAAAAGAACCCCGGAAGGGGAGTGAAATAGATCCTGAAACCGTATGCATACAAACAGTCGGAGCCTCTTTAAGGGGTGACGGCGTACCTTTTGTATAATGGGTCAGCGACTTACATTCAGTGGCGAGCTTAACCGGATAGGGAAGGCGTAGCGAAAGCGAGTCCGAATAGGGCGTCTAGTCGCTGGGTGTAGACCCGAAACCAGATGATCTACCCATGGCCAGGTTGAAGGCACGGTAACACGTGCTGGAGGACCGAACCCACTAGTGTTGAAAAACTAGGGGATGAGCTGTGGATAGGGGTGAAAGGCTAAACAAATCTGGAAATAGCTGGTTCTCTCCGAAAACTATTTAGGTAGTGCCTCAAGTATTACTGCAGGGGGTAGAGCACTGTTATGGCTAGGGGGTCATGGCGACTTACCAAACCATGGCAAACTCCGAATACCTGCAAGTACAGCTTGGGAGACAGAGCACCGGGTGCTAACGTCCGGACTCAAGAGGGAAACAACCCAGACCGCCAGCTAAGGTCCCGAATTATCGCTAAGTGGGAAACGAAGTGGGAAGGCATAGACAGTCAGGAGGTTGGCTTAGAAGCAGCCACCCTTTAAAGAAAGCGTAATAGCTCACTGATCGAGTCGTCCTGCGCGGAAGATGTAACGGGGCTAAGCGATAAACCGAAGCTGCGGGTGTGTACTATGTACACGCGGTAGGAGAGCGTTCCGTAAGCCTGCGAAGGTGGCTTGTAAAGGCTGCTGGAGGTATCGGAAGTGCGAATGCTGACATGAGTAGCGATAAAGGGGGTGAAAAGCCCCCTCGCCGTAAGTCCAAGGTTTCCTGCGCAACGTTCATCGGCGCAGGGTGAGTCGGCCCCTAAGGCGAGGCAGAGATGCGTAGCTGATGGGAAGCTGGTTAATATTCCAGCACCGTCGTACAGTGCGATGGGGGGACGGATCGCGGAAGGTCATCAGGGTGTTGGAAGTCCCTGTTGCTGCATTGAAGATGGCGCTTAGGCAAATCCGGGCGCGTAAATCAAGGGTGTGGCACGAGCAGACACGTTCTGCGAAGTGATTGGAAGTGGTTCCAAGAAAAGCCTCTAAGCTTCAGCTGTACGAGACCGTACCGCAAACCGACACAGGTGGACGGGATGAATATTCCAAGGCGCTTGAGAGAACTCAGGAGAAGGAACTCGGCAAATTGATACCGTAACTTCGGGAGAAGGTATGCCCCGGTAGGGTGATGCGCCTGCGCGCTGAGCCTGATGGGGTCGCAGAGAATCGGTGGCTGCGACTGTTTATTAAAAACACAGCACTCTGCAAAGACGAAAGTCGACGTATAGGGTGTGACGCCTGCCCGGTGCCGGAAGGTTAAGTGATGGGGTGCAAGCTCTTGATCGAAGCCCCGGTAAACGGCGGCCGTAACTATAACGGTCCTAAGGTAGCGAAATTCCTTGTCGGGTAAGTTCCGACCTGCACGAATGGCGTAACGATGGCCACACTGTCTCCTCCTGAGACTCAGCGAAGTTGAAGTGTTTGTGATGATGCAATCTACCCGCGGCTAGACGGAAAGACCCCATGAACCTTTACTGCAGCTTTGCATTGGACTGTGAACCGGCCTGTGTAGGATAGGTGGGAGGCGCAGAAACCGAGTCGCCAGATTCGGTGGAGCCGACCTTGAAATACCACCCTGGTTTGTTTGCGGTTCTAACCTAGGTCCGTTATCCGGATCGGGGACAGTGCATGGTGGGCAGTTTGACTGGGGCGGTCTCCTCCCAAAGCGTAACGGAGGAGTTCGAAGGTACGCTAGGTACGGTCGGAAATCGTGCTGATAGTGCAATGGCATAAGCGTGCTTGACTGTGAGACTGACAAGTCGAACAGGTGCGAAAGCAGGACATAGTGATCCGGTGGTTCTGAATGGAAGGGCCATCGCTCAACGGATAAAAGGTACTCTGGGGATAACAGGCTGATACCGCCCAAGAGTTCATATCGACGGCGGTGTTTGGCACCTCGATGTCGGCTCATCTCATCCTGGGGCTGTAGCCGGTCCCAAGGGTATGGCTGTTCGCCATTTAAAGAGGTACGTGAGCTGGGTTTAAAACGTCGTGAGACAGTTTGGTCCCTATCTGCCGTGGGCGTTGGATACTTGACGGAGCCTGCTCCTAGTACGAGAGGACCGGAGTGGACGTACCTCTGGTGTACCGGTTGTCATGCCAATGGCATTGCCGGGTAGCTAAGTACGGAAGAGATAACCGCTGAAGGCATCTAAGCGGGAAACTCGTCTGAAGATTAGGTATCCCTGGGGGCTAGACCCCCCTGAAGGGTCGTTCGAGACCAGGACGTTGATAGGTCGGGTGTGCAAGCGCAGTAATGCGTTAAGCTAACCGATACTAATTGCCCGTGAGGCTTGATCCTATAACTCTCAAGTCTTAACACACATAGGCCGCTGTACCCACAGCGCAAGCCGTTCAATACGAAATCACACGCAACCCGCGTTGCCCCGCCGTGCGCACACCGCGCACCCCGCGCGCGCATCGCCACCGTTGTCGCTTCTTCCAGTTCCAAGCCGTTGACTCCCGCGTCAACCGCTTACCCGGTTACGCCTGACGACCATAGCAAGGTGGCCCCACTCCTTCCCATCCCGAACAGGACAGTGAAACGCCTTCGCGCCGATGATAGTGGACGTACGTCTGTGAAAGTAGGTCATCGTCAGGCTCTTATCCCCAAAACCCCCGCCATCAACCGGCGGGGGTTTTGCTTTTGGGGCAACGCTTGGAGAATTGGCCAGGCCAGATGGGGTGTGGCGGCCGTAGCCGCCCCTGATCTGCTATTGCTTGAGATCGAGCTTCGGCACCAGAGCCTTGAATGCTTCGTTCTGGCGGGCGATATCTGAGGTGAACTGCGGCGTGTCGGCCCACGATAGCGTCAGGTCCTGTTTGGTTACCCCGGCCTGGAATTCCGGAGTGTCGTAGACCTTCCTCGCGATGTCGCGCCACTCGTCCAGCGCTTCCTGGGGTGCGCCCTTGGGCAGGCCAATGCCGCGCCACACGCTGAATTGCAGGGCCGCATTCGTGGGGCCAGCTCAATTGGCAATTGCACGAGCATCTGTATCGGGCGGCGCAGCGCCCTGCAGCCCTCGGCATCGTGCGCATGCTGCATGAGAAGTCGGAGCGCTATTTCCGCTTCCAGGTCGTCAACGCGCCAATACGGCAGCAGGCGCATAGTGAGCACATGACGCTGATCGACTTGTGCCGCCACCGGCAGGTCGAGAAAGCCGGCGCCGCCCTCGAGAAACATATCGAAGACGCAGCGGGGCAGATATTGGCCATCGTCGCTCGCATCCTGGACAAGGACTTCGCCCGCTCGCGCTAGCACACATGCGCGCCCCGAACCCACCGCAGGGTTCGCGCAGCATCCCGCTCCTCAGTTCACCTTGGATCCACGTATGCCTGCCGGTCGATGCCGTGCCGCTGCAGCTTGTCGTAGAAGGTCTTGCGCGGCAGGCCGAGGTCTTGCAGCGTGGCCTTGACGTCGCCCCGGTGGCGCGCCAGCGCTTCGCGGATGAGCTGGGCTTCGTGCCGCTCCATGCGCTCGGGCAGTGTCAGCGTGTCCGAGGGCGCCGGCTTGGCGGGGCTGCCCACGGCGCCCGACAGTACGCCCAGGACGAAGCGCTCGGCGTAGTGGGCCAGTTCGCGGATATTGCCGGGCCAGTGGTGCTCGGCGAGGTGCCGGCGTACGTCTGCCGACAATGCCGGCAGTTCGCGCTGGAAGCGTTGCGCGGCGCGGCCCGCATAGTGCGCGAAGAGCAGGGGGATGTCTTCGCGGCGTTCCCGCAGCGGCGGCAGCCGCACGGTGACCACGTTGAGCCGGTAATACAGGTCTTCGCGAAAGGTCTCGCGCATTCCCGGGTCGCCCAGGTCCACCTTGGTTGCCGCCACCACGCGCAGATCCACCGGACGGATGTCGTTGGTTCCCAGTGGCGCCACCTGGCGCGTCTCCAGCACCCGCAGCAGTTTGACCTGCACGGCGGGAGCCATGCTTTCGATTTCGTCCAGGAACAGGGTGCCGCCGCTGGCATGTTCTATGCGTCCGATGCGCTTGCGCTGGGCGCCCGTGAATGCGCCGGCCTCGTGCCCGAAGAGTTCGCTTTCGATCACGCTTTCCGGCAGGGCGCCGCAGTTGATTGCCACCAGCGGATGTGCGTTGCGCCGGCTGAGGCGGTGCAGCAGCGTTGCCACGACTTCCTTGCCGGTGCCGGTCTCGCCTTCGATCAGCACGTCCACGTCGGCGTCGGCGATGTGGCGCAGGGTCTGCTTGATGCGCTGCATGGCCGGCGTGTTGCCGATGAAGGCCAGATCGCTGGCGGAGTCCTGCTCGACTGCGTCGCGCAGCCGGCGGTTGGCAAGTATGAGCCGCCGCTTTTCGGCGGCGCGCGCGATGGAGGCGATCAACAGCTCGCTGGGGTAGGGCTTGCTGATGACGTCATACGCGCCATCGCGCATCGCCTGCACGGCCATGGCGATATCGAAGTGGCCGCTGATCAGGATGACGGGAATGTCGGGATCGATGGCCCGCACGCGCTCGAACAGCTGCAGGCCATCGACTTCCGGCATGCGCACGTCGGTGACCAGCACGCCGCCGTAGTCGCGGTCCAGGTCCTGGAGCGCCGCGGGGGCAGAGGCGTATGCGCGGACCTGGATGTCGTGCAATTGCAGGGTCTGCGTGGTCGCCTGCAGGAGGTCGGTGTCATCGTCGACGAAGATGACTTCGGTGGCGGAGCGGCTATCGGTGTCGTTCATGATGGACAGGGGCGGTAATCAGGCTGTCGCGGCGCCTGCAGGCGCGCGACGCAGGGTCACGATGAAGCAGGCGCCGGATCCCGGCTCCGTGGGGGCTGCCGCAAGCGAGCCTCCGAGTTCGGCGAGTATGTCGCGCGAGATCACCAGCCCCAGGCCCAGGCCTTCGGGCTTGGTGGTGTGGAAGGGCGTGAAGAGGCGGGTTCGTACGTCTGCCGACAGGCCGGGCCCGGTGTCGGCGATGCTGATATCGACTTGCCCGGCCGTGGCGGATACCGTGACCCGGATGCGCGCCTCGGCTGCCGGCTGAGCGGCCATGGCTTCCAGTGCATTCTGCAGCAGGTTGACGAAGACCTGCTCCAGCCGGGCGCGATCCGCCATGACGTGCAGGGCGGCCGGCGGCGCAGCGTAGTCCAGCTTTACGCGATCGCGGCTGATGCGGGGCGACACCAGCATCATTGCGCCTTCCAGGACCGGGGCCAGGGGCACTTCGGCGACCCTGGTGCTGCTTTTGCGCGAGAACGTCCGCAGTTCTCCCGTGATGCGGCCGATGCGGTCGGTGAGCCGCGCGATGCGGTGCAGATTGTCTTGCGCAGTGCCGGTGTCGGCACGCTGCAGGAACCTGACCGCGTTGTCGGCGTAGTTGCGGATGGCGGCCAGCGGCTGGTTGATCTCGTGCGCCACGCCAGCCGCGACCTGGCCCAGCAGCGCCAGCTTGTTGGACTGCACGAGGTCTTCCTGCATCTGGTGCAGGCGCGCTTCGGCGCGCTGGCGCTCGTCCATCTGCGCCATCAGCTGGCGGTTGGCGAGGTCCAGCTGGAGGGTGCGCTGCCGCACCTGGGCCTCCAGCTCGGCGTTGCGGCGCGCCTGGTCTTCGGCGCGGCGGCGGGTGCGCCGGCGCCGCTGGTAGATGAGCGCGCACAGTGCCGCGACGGTGGCCAGTACCAGGAATGTATAGAGCCGTGCATTGGCTGCCGCCTGCCGCATGGGCCTCATGGCCGGTACCAGCAGGTGCAGGGTCCAGCCCGGCGTGTCGGCCACAGGCTGTGCCAGGTCCAGCAGCGTGCTTCCTGCAGGCAGGCCGGGCAGGGGTTCTTCGGTGCGCACCAGCTGTGCCGCGTCGGCACCGCCGTCGAGCCGGCTGAGGGGCATGGGCGCGAACGCCGCAGAGCCGAATTGCCTGCTGGCCTGCAATAGGCGCGAGGTGTTCTCCGGCAGCGGCGCCACGGCGCGAAAGCGCCAGGACGGCACGCTGCCCATCAGGACGACGCCGTTGGGGTCCGTGAGGTAGATCAGTGCGGGCAGGCGGCGCCAGTCGCGCTCCAGCACCGCGAACTCCATTTTCAGCACGATCACGCCCAGCAGGGTGCCGTCCGGGTCGTCGATGCGGCGGGACAGGTACAGGCCTGGCTGGCGGCTTACCGTGCCCAGGGCGAAATACTCGGCGCTGCCGGCTTGCACGGCTTGCTGGAAGTACGGACGAAAGCGGTAGTCCACGCCGACGAAACTGGTGGGTTCCAGCCAGTTGCTTGCGGCGATTGCCACGCCGTCTGCTCCCAGCAGGTAGATCACCGAGGCGCCCACGTCACGGTTGAGGCGCTCCAGCCTGCCATCCAGGGCGGCGACGCCGGCGGGTCTGCCGGGTTGCCGCAGTGCCTGCCGAACGTCGGAGTCCTCGGCCAGTACGCGTGGCACGGCGCGAAATCGCTCCAGGTAGCTGCGCAGGGCCAGCGTATTGAGCTGTGCAGTATTGGTGGCCTGTCGCGAGAGCTCGAGCAGGGCATGGCGGCTCGCCCATTGACCCACGGCAAGCAGGGCCAGGGCCGAGAGGATGAGCGCCATCAACGCCAGGAGCAGGCGCAGGGACACAGGGCGGGGGAAGGGGAAGGACGGCATGGTGTGCGGAAGTTCGCACATTATACCGGCGTTCCGTGTGGATTTCCGCCGCCCTGGGCCTGGGGGCCGAGGCCGCAAACGGGACAAAAGTCCACCAAAACAAGGGCTTGGTGATTGCCCGCCGCCTGGCATGGACTTTGCATGGAAAGTGCCAGGCCGCCGGACCGGCGGCGTGAACCATATCCGTAAAACACGCGCCGTGAAGCCAAACGGCGCATTCCCTGGTGGGGACAATTCAATGATGATCGAAAGCGATCCGGGCACAGCTGCGCCCGTGCGCAAGCCCAGGTTCTATCAAATCCTTTATGTGCAGGTGCTGTTCGCCATCGCGGTGGGCATTGCGCTGGGGCATTTCTGGCCATCGCTGGGCGAGGCCATGAAGCCGCTGGGCGATGGCTTCATCAAGCTGGTGAAGATGATCATCGCGCCGGTGATCTTCCTGACGGTGTCAACCGGCATCGCCAGCATGAGCGACCTGAAGAAGGTGGGACGCGTGGTCGGCAAGGCCATGCTCTATTTCCTGGTGTTCTCCACCCTGGCGCTCATCATCGGCATGGTGGTCAGCCACCTGGTCCAGCCGGGGGCCGGCATGCACATCAGCCCGGAGTCGCTCGATTCCAAGAGTGTGCAGGGCTATGTGAGCAAGGCGCACGACTCCACGATCACCGGCTTCATCCTGAACATCATTCCCACCACGATGTTCAGCCCCTTCGTCTCGGGCGACATCCTGCAGGTGCTGTTCGTGGCGGTCCTGTTCGGCATCGCCCTGGCCATCGTCGGCGAGCGTGCCCGGCCGATCACGGACTTCTTCACGTCGTTGTCGACCCCGGTGTTCAAGGTGGTGTCCATCCTGATGCGCGCCGCCCCGGTGGGTGCGTTCGGGGCCATGGCCTTCACCATCGGCAAGTACGGCATAGGCTCGGTGATCAACCTGGCGGCGCTGGTGGCCACGTTCTACCTCACCTCGATACTCTTCGTGTTCGTGGTGCTCGGCGCGGTGGCCCGCTACAACGGGTTTTCCATCGTGCGCCTGGTGCGCTACATCCGCGAGGAACTGCTGCTGGTGCTGGGCACCAGTTCATCGGAAGCGGCGCTGCCTTCGCTGATGCAGAAAATGGAGCGGGCCGGCTGCGCCAAGTCGGTGGTGGGCCTGGTCGTGCCGACGGGGTATTCGTTCAACCTGGACGGCACCAATATCTACATGACCATGGCGGCCCTGTTCATTGCCCAGGCCTGCGATATTCCGCTGTCGCTGGGCGACCAGATCCTGCTGCTGCTGGTGGCCATGCTGAGCTCCAAGGGTGCGGCGGGCGTGACGGGCGCCGGGTTCATCACGCTGGCGGCCACGCTGTCGGTGGTGCCTTCGATTCCGATCGCCGGCATGGCGCTGATCCTGGGCGTGGACCGTTTCATGTCGGAATGCCGCGCGCTCACCAATCTCGTGGGCAACGCCACGGCGGCAGTCGTGGTGGCCCGCTGGGAAGGCGAGCTGGACAAGGACCAGCTCGATGCCGCGATGCGCGGCGACTTGCCGCCGCATGACAGCGCGCCGTCCGGCGACCTGGCGGTGGCCCGGCAGGCGGGCTGAGCAAACGGGGCGCGCGGCGCCCCGTTTTTTCGCCTACGCAGGCGCCTGGCGTGAGGCCAGGGTGCGCCGCAATGCGGCGAAGAACAGTTCGGACTGCAGGCGCTCGCCCTGGACTTGGGCGGCCACCTGCGCCGCGATGGCCGGCGCCACCGGAGCCAGCGGCCTGCCGCTGGATGCCGCGATCACCTGCGCTGCACAGGCGCGCTCGAGATAGTAGAGATCGTCGTAGGCGTAGTCGATGCGCTCGCCGCATACCACCACGCCATGATTGCCGAGGAATGCGATGTCGGCGCCCCGCATGGCATGTGCAATGCGCTCGCCTTCGCCTGCGTCCAGCGCCAGTCCGTTGTAGGCGCCGTCGATGGCGATGCGCCCGTGGTAGCGCATGGCATTCTGCGACAGCGTGGTATCCAGCGCCCGGTCCGTGGTGAGGGTGAGCGCCGTGGCATAGGGCATGTGGGTGTGCAGCACGCAGGCCTTGCCCGCGATGCGGTGGATGGCCGCATGGATGAACATGGCCGTGGGCTCGACCTCGTGCCGGCCCGCGAGCTTGCGTCCCTCGGCGTCGACCAGCACGATGTCGTCGGCCTGCACTTCCTGCCACATGAGGCCGCGCGGGTTCAGCAGGAAGCAGTCGGCGTGGCCTGGTACCGCCACGCTGAAGTGGTTGCAGACGCCCTCGCCCAGCCCATGCAGGGCGGCGGCGCGCAGGGCCAGGGCCAGGTCCGCGCGCAGCGTGGCGACCGGCAGAGCATCGAAGAGGGCGTCGGCGTCGGGTAGGGCAGTCATGGCGGTCCTTGAGGGCGGTTGAGTGTCGGGGCCCGTCGGCATGCGCCGGAGGCTTCAGGGCAGTGCGATGCCTGCGGCGGCTAGCAGGCCGGCTGTCTCGAACAGGGGCAAGCCCATGACGCCGCTGTAGCTGCCGGAAATGTGCGCGATGAAGGTGCCGGCCAGGCCCTGGATGCCGTAGGCGCCTGCCTTGCCGTAGGGCTCTCCGCTGTCGCAATAGCGTTCGCGCTCCGCCACGGTGGTGGCGCGCATGCGTACCCGGGTGACGGACAGGGCCTCGTGCAGGGAGCCTGCCACGGCCAGCGCGACGGCGGTGCGGACTTCATGTTCGGTGCCGGACAGCATGGCCAGCATGCGCAGCGCGTCGGCGCGGTCCTGCGGCTTGCCGAGTATGCGGCCGTCGAGGATCACCGTGGTGTCGGCGGCCAGCACGGGCAGGCGGGGCAGGCCGGACTCCTGCATCCAGCGCTCGCCGCGCTCGGCCTTCTCGCGGGCGGTGCGGCGGACGTAGTCTTCGGGGCTTTCGCCGGGCAGTTGCGGTTCGTCCTCGCCCGGCGGGGCCGGCACGCGCAGCACCGCATGGGCCAGCCCGATCTGCTGCAGCAGTTCCCGGCGGCGCGGGCTGGCCGAGGCGAGGTACAGGCGGGCGGGTGTGTCGGGCTGATTTTCAGGCACGGTGATAGGGGTGGCCGGTCATGATGGCCCAGGCGCGATAGAGCTGCTCGGCGAGCAGCACGCGCACCATGGGGTGGGGGAGGGTGAGCGAGGACAGGCGCAGCTGTCCGTCAGAGGCATGCTTGAGGTCTGCATCCAGGCCGTCGGGCCCGCCCACCAGGAACGCCACGTCGCGCCCGCCGCCGCGCCACTGTTCCAGCTGCCGGGCCAGGCCTGCGGTGGTGAGGTCGCGGCCGCGCTCGTCCAGCGCCAGGCGCAGCGCTCCCGCCGGCAGTGCCGCCTCGATGCGGCGTGCCTCCGCCGCCATCATCTGTGCCGGCGTCTTGCCGGTGGTGCGGGGCTCAGGCTTGATCTCGCGCAACTCCAGCGCGCAGTCGGGAGGAAGACGTTTGGCGTAGTCGTCCCAGGCCGTCTCGACCCAGCCCGGCATGCGGGTGCCGACGGCGGCGACGATGAGCTTCATGGCGAGCGGTCAGGCGGGCTCGCCGCCCACGGCGGGACGGGTGGATTCCGGCAGCAGCTTGACGCGCACCGGCTTGCCGCCCCAGATTTCCTCGAGGTTGTAGTACTGGCGGATGGCCGGCTGCATGATGTGCACGACGATGTCGCCGAGGTCCACCACCACCCATTCGCCGGTGTCCTCGCCCTCCACCGTGATGCCGCTGAGCTTGAGCGCGCGGCCTCGGTCGGCCACGCTCGAGGCCAGTGCGCGCGTCTGGCGGTTGGAGGTGGCGCTGGCCAGCACCACCCGGTCGAACAGACTGGTGAGATGGGTGGTGTTGAACACCTGGATGTCCTGCGCCTTGACGTCTTCGAGAGCGTCGACGACGGCGCGTTGTAGTTTCTGTATGTCCATGATTTCCAAATGATAACCCGCCCGGCGGGCGGGCCGGTGCGGGCGTGTGTCGGGCCAGGCCCGGATCAGCGGTACAGGCCGTGGGTGGCGATGTAGGCAGCCACGTCGGGATGCAGCAGCCCGCCGGTGGAGTCGCCGCGGGCGAGTCGTTCACGGATGTCGGAAGCGGAGACGTCCATGGGCGTGAAGGGCAGGGCCTCCACCGCACGGTTGCGGGCCGCCAGGTAGCGTTCGAGCTCCTGCGGAGCGCGCAGCGGCGTACCCGGCCGGGTCGCGACCGCGAGGTCGACGCGCGCAGCGATCTCCTGCCATTCGCGCCAGCTGCAGAAATTGGCCAGCTGGTCGGTACCCAGCAGCCAGACGTAGGCGGCCGGGGGCAGCGCCCGGATGGTGTCGATGGTGTAGGTGGGGCCGCCTCGCGCGATTTCCATGTCGTTCACCGCCAGGTCGGGGTGATCCGCGGTGGCGAGCTCCAGCATGCGCAACCGGTGCTGCGGCGCGGCCTTGAGCGGTTCGCGCTGCCAGGGATTGGCGGCGGGCAGCAGCTGCACCTGCTTCAGGTCGAGGGAGCGCAAGGCGGCCAGGGCCAGGGCGACATGCGCCAGGTGTACCGGATCGAAGCTGCCGCCCAGCAGGCCGATGCGCTTCATGCCCAGTCCCGGGGCCTCAGGTAGTCCGACAATGCGGCCTCGGGCGTGCCGGGCTCGGGCTGCCAGTCGTAGCGCCAGCCGGCCAGCGGCGGCATGGAAAGCAGGATGGACTCGGTGCGGCCGCCCGACTGCAGGCCGAACAGGGTGCCGCGGTCGTAGAGCAGGTTGAATTCCACATAGCGGCCGCGCCGGTAGGCCTGGAAATCGCGCTCGCGTTCGCCGTAGGGAGTATTGCGCCGCCGTTCCACGATGGGCAGGTAGGCCGGCAGGAACGCGTCGCCCACCGAGCGCAGCAGGGCGAAGGAGGCATCGAAGCCCGGCGCGTTGAGGTCGTCGAAGAAGATGCCGCCCACGCCGCGCGTCTCGCCGCGGTGGCGCAGGTAGAAATATTCGTCGCACCAGCGCTTGTAGCGCGGGTAGTAGTCGGGGCCGTGCGGCGCCAGCGCGTCGCGGCAGGTGCGATGGAAATGCGCGGCGTCCTCGTCGTGCGGATAGTAGGGGGTGAGGTCCAGCCCGCCGCCGAACCAGAAGACGTCCTGTTCGTCGTGATCCGGGCGTGCCGCCGCCCGGAACATGCGCACGTTCATGTGGGTGGTGGGCACGTGCGGATTGCGGGGGTGCAGCACCATCGAGACGCCCATGGCCTCCCAGGGCCTGCCGGCGAGCTCGGCGCGGTGCGCGCTGGCCGAGGGGGGAAGCTGCCTGCCGGTGACGTGGCTGAACAGCACGCCGCCGCGCTCGAGCAGGCTGCCGCCTTCGATGAGCCGGGAAACCCCGCCCCCGCCTTCGGCACGCTCCCAGGCATCGGTGCGGAAGGGCTCGCCGCCGGCCTGCTCGAGGGCTTCGACGATGCGCGACTGCAGGCCGGTGAGATAGTCGCGGACGTGGGCGGTAGGCAGTGCGGGCATGGTCAGGCAGGGGTCTTGTTTTTCTGGTGCGCAGGCTTGAGCGCGCGCCAGCCGATGTCGCTGCGGTACTGGCGGCCGTCGAAGTGGATGGCCGAGACGGCCTCGTAGGCGCGGTCACGCGCGATGCGGATGGAGTCTCCGAGCGCGGTGACGCAAAGCACGCGCCCTCCGGTGGTCTTGAGTACGCCGTCCTCGCTGCGCGTGGCGGCATGGAACACCATGCAGTCTTCGGTTTCGGGCGGCAGGCCGGAAATGGTGTCGCCGGTTCGCGGCGTGCCGGGATAGTTGTGGGCGGCGAGCACCACGCCGAGTGCGGTGCGGCGGTCCCAGACGATGTCGGCCTGGTCCAGCGTGCCGTCCACCGCATGCTCGATGGCGTCGAGCAGGTCGCTCTTGACGCGCATCATGATCGGCTGGGTTTCGGGATCGCCCATGCGGCAGTTGAACTCCAGCGTCTTGATGGGGCGGCTGGGGTCGTCGCCCGGAGCGATCATGAGGCCGGCATACAGGAAGCCGGTGTAGGGAATGCCGTCGCGCGCCATACCCTGGACAGTGGGCAGGATGATTTCGCGCATGATGCGGTGATGCAGTTCCGGCGTGACGATCGGGGCCGGGGAATAGGCGCCCATGCCGCCGGTGTTGGGGCCGGCGTCGCCGTCCTGCAGGCGCTTGTGGTCCTGGCTGGTGGCCAGGGCCAGCACGTGGCGGCCGTCGCACATGACGATGAAGCTGGCTTCCTCGCCGACGAGGAATTCCTCGATGACCACGCGCGCGCCGGCTTCGCCCAGCGAGCCGTCGCCCAGCATGGCGTCGATCGCCGCATGGGCCTCCTCGAGCGTCATGGCGACCACCACGCCCTTGCCCGCGGCCAGGCCGTCGGCCTTGATGACGATGGGCGCGCCCTCTGCGTCGACATACGCGTGCGCCTGGGCCGGGTCGGTGAAGGTCTGGTAGCGGGCGGTGGGGATGCCGTGGCGGGCCATGAAGGCCTTGGCGTAGTCCTTGGAGCTTTCGAGCTGGGCGGCTGCGCGGGTGGGGCCGAAGATCTTGAGCCCCCGGGCGCGGAAGGTGTCGACCACGCCGGCGGCCAGGGGCGCCTCGGGGCCGACCACGGTGAGCGAGACGCCTTCGCGCTGGACGAAGTCGGCCAGTTCTTCGGCACGGGTCAGCGGCACGTTCTCGAGCAGGTCGCCGGTTTCGGTGCCGCCGTTGCCGGGCGCCACATAGACCTTGTGCACGCGCGGCGAACGGGCCAGACGCCAGGCGAGGGCATGTTCGCGGCCGCCCGAGCCGATTACGAGGAGTTTCATGTCATTGGGATTCTGAAGGTTGCCACTTTGCCCGTCGTGGAATCGGAGCCGTGCCCGGGGCGGGGGCCGGCGCAGGATCGTCCGGGGCGCACCGCCCCGGACGTCCGGCGGTAAGCATTTACTGCGCTTCGTCGAAGACGACGTTGGTATAGACCTCCTGCACGTCGTCCAGGGCGTCCAGGGCGTCGAGCAGCTTCTGCATCTTCACGGCGTCTTCGCCGGTGAGCTCGGTTTCGTTGAGCGCCTTCATGATGACGCCGTCGACCTCGGCCTTGAGGCCGGCCGCCTCGAATGCCTGCCGCACGGCGGCGAAATCGGCGGGCGCGCACAGGACTTCGATGACGCCTTCCTCGTCGGTGGCGACGTCTTCGGCGCCGGCTTCGAGGGCGGTCTCCATGACCTTGTCTTCGGAGGTGCCGGGGGCGAAGAGGAACTGGCCGCAATGCTTGAACATGAACGCCACCGAGCCTTCCTGGCCCAGGTTGCCGCCATGCTTGGCAAAGGCGTGCCGTACCTCGGCCACGGTGCGGGTGCGGTTGTCGGTCATGCAGTCGACGATGACCGCCGCGCCGCCGACGCCGTAGCCTTCGTAGCGGACTTCCTCGTAGTTGTCGCCATCGGCGCCGCCGGCCCCGCGCTGGATGGCGCGCTGGATGTTGTCCTTGGGCATGTTGGCGTCGGTGGCCTTGTCCCAGGCCATGCGCAGGCGCGGGTTGCTGTCGGGATCGGGGCCGCCGGCGCGCGCCGCCACGGTGATTTCACGGATGATCTTGGTCCAGAGCTTGCCCCGCTTGGCGTCCTGGCGGCCCTTGCGGTGCTGGATGTTGGCCCATTTGCTGTGTCCGGCCATGGCTTCTCGATGTATTTGTGTGCAAAGAGGCGTATTTTACCGTGCCCGCCGGGCCTGGCCGGGCAAACTGCAATCTGTGTTGCGGGCGCTACGCCACCGGCGCCCGCTGCGCTCTACACTTGGGGCCTCGCTCGTATCCTGCGGAGATCCTGAACCATGCCCGACCCCCTCATCATCGCCCGGAGCGCCGACACCCCGCTCGCCCTGCTGCCGGCCCTGGCCAACCGGCACGGCTGCATCACGGGCGCCACCGGCACCGGCAAGACCGTCACCCTGCAGGTGCTGGCAGAGCAGTTCTCGCGCATCGGCACGCCGGTCTTTCTTGCGGACATCAAGGGCGACCTCACCGGGATTTCGCAGGCCGGCGCCCCGACGCCCAAGCTGCAGGAGCGCCTGGCCCTCCTGGGCATCCCCGAGCCGGCCTGGGGCGGCTCCCCCACGGCCCTCTGGGACGTATTCGGCGAGCAGGGCCTGCCCGTGCGTGCCACCGTGTCCGACATGGGGCCGTTGTTGCTGGCGCGCATGCTGGAGCTGAACGATACGCAGGAGGGCGTGCTGGCCCTGGTGTTCAAGGTGGCCGACGACGAAGGCCAGCTGCTGCTGGACCTGAAGGACCTGCGCGCCATGCTGCAGAACGTGGCCGACCGCGCCGCGGAGATCAAGACGCGCTATGGCAATGTATCGGCGGTCACCGTCGGCGCGATTCAGCGCGGCCTGCTGCGCCTGGAATCGCAGGGCGCCGAGCAGTTCTTCGGCGAGCCCATGCTCGACGTGGCCGACCTGATGCGCACCGATGCCCAGGGGCGCGGCTACGTCAACATCCTGGCCGCCGACAAGCTGATGCAGTCGCCCAGGCTGTATGGCGTCTTCCTGCTGTGGCTGCTGGCCGACCTGTATGAAAAGCTGCCGGAGGTCGGCGACCAGCCGCAGCCCAAGCTGGTGTTCTTCTTCGACGAGGCGCACCTGCTGTTCGACGACGCGCCGCCGGCCCTGGTGGAGAAGATCGAGCAGGTGGTGCGCCTGGTGCGTTCCAAGGGCGTGGGGGTGTATTTCGTGACGCAGAACCCCATGGACATCCCCGAGAGCATCCTGGGCCAGCTGGGCAACCGGGTGCAGCACGCGCTGCGCGCCTTCACGCCGCGCGACCAGAAGGCCGTCCGCACGGCGGCCCAGACCATGCGGCCCAAGCCGGGGCTGGACGTGGAGGCGGCGATCACCGAACTGGGCGTGGGCGAGGCGCTGGTGTCGCTGCTCGACGAGAAGGGCAGCCCCATGCCTACCGAACGGGCGTGGATCGTGGCGCCCGGCAGTCGCATCGGCCCGGCCACCGATGCCGAGCGCAAGGCGCTGCAGCAATCCAATACGCTGGCCGGCAAGTATGCCCAGGCCGTGGATCGCGAGTCGGCTTACGAAGTACTCGCGGCGCGGGCCGCGGCCCCGGCCGCCGAAGCGCCCGCCGCCGGGCCGGCGGCCAGGCCGGGCGGAACGGGTGGCGCCGCCGCGCCGCAGGAAGGCGGGCTGATGCAGTCGGTGAACGAAGTGCTGTTCGGTTCGGTGGGACCGCGCGGCGGGCGCCGCGACGGCGTGGTGCAGTCGGTGGCCAAGAGCGCCATGCGCACCGTGGCGCGCGACCTGGTGCGCGGCGTGCTGGGCTCGCTGCTGGGGTCGCGGCGCCGCTAGCAGGCTTGCTGCAGCCCGCCGGCGGCCGTGGGCTCAGGCCGCCGCGACGTGGCGGGCCACGTCGTCCAACGTGCGCGCGAAGCGCTCGACCATGTCGCGCACCTCGGCCGGCTGGATGATGAGCGGCGGGCAGAATGCCACCGTGTCCTGGATGCCGCGCACGATCAGGCCGTGGTCGTGCGCGCGCTCGTAGGCATAGCCGCCGGCCTTGCCCAGTGGCTCGAACGGCTGCTTGCCTGCCTTGTCGGCAACCAGCTCCACGCCCGCGATCAGGCCCATGCCGCGCACTTCGCCCACCAGCGGGTGGTCGGCGTAGCCGTGCAGCAGCTCCTGCATGAGGGCGCCGACATCGGCGGCCTGGTCGATCAGCCCGCGCTCGTCGATGATGCGCAGGTTCTCCAGCGCCACTGCCGTGGCCACGGGATGGCCGCTGGCGGTGTAGCCGTGGCCGAACGTGCCCAGCACGCCGCTGTGCTCGCAGACGGGGCCCGCCACGCGCTCGTTGATCAGCACTGCGGCGAGCGGCTGGTAGGACGAGGTGATCTGCTTGGACAGCACCATGATGTCCGGGTCTATGCCGAGCGCCTCGGAGCCGAAGCGCGTGCCCAGGCGGCCGAAGCCCGTGATGACTTCGTCGGCGATCACCAGCACGTCGTGCTTGCGGCACACGGCCTGGACCTTCTGCCAGTAGGTGCGGGGCGGCACGATCACGCCGCCGGCGCCCATGACCGGTTCGCCGATGAAGGCCGCCACGGTATCCGGGCCTTCCTGCACGATGAGCGCCTCCAGTTCCTCGGCCAGCCGCGTGGCGTAGTCTTCCTCGGATTCGCCGGGCAGCGCATTGCGGTAATGGTGCGGGCATGAAACGTGGCGCACGGGGGCCAGGGGCAGGTCGAAGCCCTTGTGGTTGCCCGGCAGCCCGGTGAGGCTGGCCGAGGCCACGGTGACGCCGTGGTAGGCGCGCTGGCGGGCGATGATCTTCTTCTTGAGCGGACGGCCGAGCGCATTGTTGTAGTACCAGACCAGCTTCACCACGGTGTCGTTGGCCTCGGAGCCGGAGTTGGTGAAGAAGGCCTTGGACATGCGGCCGTCGGTATAGCCGACCAGGCGTTCGGCCAGCTCGATCACGGCCGGATGCGACTTGTGCGTGAACGTGTGGTAGTAGGGCAGCTGGCGCAGCTGCCGGTCGGCGGCGTCGGCCAGGCGCGGCTCGCCGAATCCGACCGCCACGCTCCAGAGCCCGGCCATGGCCTCGAGATAGCGGTTGCCTTGCTCGTCGTAGACGTAGATGCCTTCGCCGCGGGTGATGATGCGGGGCCCGGTTTCGCGGTGCCGGACGGCGTTGGTGTAGGCGTGCAGGTGGTACTGCACGTCCTGCTGCTGGGCTGGGGAGAGGCGGGACATGATGCGGTTCCGTGTGCGTGGGGCCCGCGGCGCGGGCTGTTATATCATCGCTGCATTATCCGCCAATCGGCGGCGCCGCGCGCCGCCCGCAACCTGTCCGGAACGCATGAAGATCATTTTCTCCACCAGTCATGACATCGAACCCGCGGAATGGCTGGATCCGCTCGCCGAGGCCCTGCCCGGCGCCGAGGTCGTGATGTGGCGCCCCGGGCAGGAGCCCGTGGACGCCGAGGTGGCGGTGGTGTGGAATCCGCCGGCGGCGCTGTTCGAGCGCGAGCGCAAGCTGCGCGTGGCCTTCAACCTGGGCGCAGGGGTGGATGCGCTGTTCCGGCTGCCGACCCTGCCGGCCGACCTGCCCATCGTGCGCCTCGAGGATGCCGGCATGGCGGTGCAGATGGCCGAATACGCCGCCTGGGCGCTGGTCCGCGCCAGCCGCCAGTTCGACGACTACGCCGAGCTGCAGGGCCAGCGCCGCTGGAAGCCGCTGCCGGAGATAGACCGCACGCAATGGCCGGTGGGCGTGCTGGGCATGGGCGTGATGGGTTCGCGCGTGGCGCAGACGCTCGCATCGCTGGATTATCCCGTGGCGGGCTGGTCGCGCAGCGGCAAGGCGCCCGAGGGCGTGGAATCCCATGCCGGCATGGCCGGGCTGCCGGCGTTCCTGGCCCGCACTCGGGTGCTGGTGAACACGTTGCCGCTCACGGACGAAACGCGGGATCTCCTGTGCCGCGACACGCTGTCGCAGCTGCTGCCGGGCGCCTACCTGATCAACATGGGAAGGGGCCAGCATCTGGTCGAGGAAGATCTGCTGGCGCTGCTCGACAGCGGCCACATGGCGGGCGCCACGCTCGATGTGTTCCGCGAGGAGCCCCTGCCGGCCGACCATTCTTTCTGGCAGCATCCGCGCGTGACCATCACCCCGCACGTGGCCGCGCTCAGCCTGCGCCGCGAGACCATCGCCCAGGTCGCCGACAAGATCCGCCGGTTCATGCGCGGCGAGCCCGTCACGGGCCAGGTGTCGCGCAACCGCGGCTACTGAAGCCGGCAGGCACGCCGGGCGCGTGCCGCGCCCGAACGCCTACAGCCGGATCCACGTGGACTTCAGCGAGGTGTACTTGTCCAGCGCATGCAGGGACTTGTCGCGTCCGAAGCCCGACTGCTTGACGCCGCCGAAAGGCACCGAGATGTCGCCGTCGAAATAGCAGTTGACCCACACCAGGCCCGCCCGCAGCCGGCGCGAGACGCGGTGCGCGCGCGACAGGTCGGCCGTCCACAGGCCCGAGCCCAGCCCGTACGCGGAACGGTTGGCCTGCGCCACTGCGTCGTCCTCGTGCTCGAAGCGGGTGACGGCCAGCACCGGTCCGAAGATCTCTTCGCGCACGATGGTCAGGTCGGGGCCGGCGCATTCGAAGATCGTGGGTTCCAGGTAGTAGCCGCCCGTCTCGCCCCGCACCTGCCGGCCGCCCAGCCGCAGCGTGGCGCCTTCGCGGGTCCCGCTTTCCACGTACTGCAGCACGCGCGCCAGCTGGCGTTCGTCGACGATGGCGCCCATGGGCGAGGCGGGGTCGAGCGGATTGCCGGGCTGCATGGTGCGTGCCAGCGCCTCCAGCTTCCCCATGAAGACGTCATAGATGCCCGACTGCACGTACAGGCGCGAGCCGGCGATGCACACCTCGCCCTGGTTGTTGAAGATGCCGATGGCCGCGGCAAGCGCGGCCCGGTCCAGGTCCGGGCAGTCGTCGAACACGATGTGGGGCGACTTGCCGCCGCACTCCAGCCACACCTGCTTGAGGTTGGACTGGCCGGAATACTGCATGAAGCGCTTGCCCGTGGCGGTGGAGCCGGTGAAGGCGAGGCAGTCCACGTCCATGTGCAGGCCGAGAGCCTGGCCGACGACGGGGCCGCGGCCGGGCACCACGTTGAACACCCCGGCGGGGATGTCGGCCTGCAGCGCCAGTTCGGCCAGCCGCAGCGCGCTCAGCGAGGATTGCTCCGCGGGCTTGAGCACCACGCTGTTGCCGGCCGCGAGGGCTGGCGCCACTTTCCAGGCCGACATCAGCAGCGGGTAGTTCCACGGCACCACGGCGGCGACCACGCCCAGCGGCTCCCGGGTGATGGTGGCCAGGCTGCCGGCGTCGGTGGGGGCGATCTCGTCGTACTGCTTGTCGATGGTCTCGGCGTACCAGGCGTAGGTGGTGGCCGTCTCGGGCAGGTCGAACAGCAGGGCATCGCCGATCGGCTTGCCCATGTCCAGGGTCTCGATCAGCGCGAGTTCCTCGGCGTGCTCGCGCACCAGTTCGGCCAGCCGCAGCAGGCGCCGCTTGCGCTCGCGCCGCGGCATGGCGGACCATGCGCCGGCGTCGAAGCTGCGGCGCGCGGCGGCTACGGCCAGGTCGACCTCGGCCGGCCCGCATGCCGCCACCTGGGTCAGCAGCTTGCCGTTGGCGGGGTTGATCGCATCCAGCGGCGCGTCGCCGCCGTCGTGCCAGCGGCCGTCGATCAGGGCGCGGTTGCGCAGCGCCAGGGACGCGGCGCGTTCTTCCCAGTAGGAAAGCGCGGGGAGAGAGCTCATGGACGACTCCGTGCGGAAAGGAGGAAAAGTCCGGCCGCGGCGATCAGGACCATGCCCGCCAGGGCGATCGAGTCGGGCGGCCGGCCGAACCAGAATGTGCTGTAGGCCACGGCCATCAGCAGCTGGCAGTAATTGAGCGGCGCCAGGCGGGAAGCCTCGACGCGCTGGAACGCTGCAATCAGCAGGACCTGGGCCAGGGCGTTGCACACGCCCACCAGCAGGATGAGCAGGCCGTCGCCCGGACCGGGCCAGGGATCCGGCAGGAAGAAGGGCGCGGGCAGGGCCGTCATGGCCAGGCAGACGAGGGCGGTGCTGGCATACTGCACGTGGCTCGGCACCCGGCCGGCCAGCTTGCGGGTGAGCAGCTGGAAGACCGCATAGCACACGGCCGATACCGCCATCAGCACGGTGCCCAGCAGCGGCAGCGCCGCGCCGGGGCGCACGATGAGCAGCATGCCGGCAAAACCGGTGGCCACCGCCAGCCACTGGACGACGCCGATCCGCTCGCCCAGCAGCCATGGCGACAACGCCACCATGATCAGCGGCGAGGTGAAGTAGATCGCGGTGGCTTCGGACAGCGGCATCCAGGTCAGCGCCGTCATGAAGCAGGTGCCCACGGTGCCCAGCGCCACGCCGCGCAGCACCAGCAGCCGCCGGTCGCGCGGGTCTGCCGGCAGCCGGGGCAGGCCGTGGCGCGCCAGCAGGAAGGCCGCGACCACGGTCACCGACAGATAGCGCGCCACGTTGAGAAAGGGCGCGGGGTATGTGGCCAGCAGATGCTTGGACGCCGCGTCGAAGGTGGCGAATGCCACCAGCGCGGCCAGGAACAGCAGCACGCCCGCGCGCTGTCGGCCGGCCGGCACCAGCGGCGCGGCGGGCGGGGCCGGCATGAGGCTATTGCCCGGCGACGCGCGCATGTTCCAGCATGGCTCCGAGCAGCACGTTGGCGCCGGCCTCGAGGTGGCGGGGATCTGCATCCTCGATCTCGTTGTGGCTGATGCCGTCCTTGCAGGGCACGAAGATCATGGCGGTGGGGCTGACCGTGGCCACGTAGACGGCGTCGTGGCCGGCGCCGGTGACGATGTCCTGGTGGCTGTAGCCGCGCCGGGCAGCCTGCCGGCGCACCGATTCGATCATGTCCGGCGCGAAAGGGGTGGGCGGGAAGTGCTGCACGTCGACCAGCTCGACCGAGACGGGGTGCCCGGTGGTACGGCCCTCCTGCAGCGCCTTGCAGGCTTCGCGCAGGCGCGCGTCCATCCGCGCCAGGCTGTCGGCGTCGGGGTGACGCATGTCCACGGTGAACGACACCTTGCCGGGGATCACGTTGCGCGAGGCGGGATGCACGTTGGCCACGCCCACGGTACCGCGTCCGCCGGGCGCGTGGTCCAGGGCGATGCGCACCACTTCCTGCATCAGGTGGGTGGCGGCATACAGGGCATCGCGCCGCATGGGCATGGGCGTGGGGCCGGCATGGGCCTCCATGCCGGTGACCGTGACGTCGTACCAGCGCAGGCCCAGCGAGCCCGTGACCACGCCGATGGTCTTCTGCTCCGCTTCCAGGATCGGCCCCTGTTCGATGTGCGCCTCGAAGTACTTGCCCAGCTTGCGCCGGCCCACCGGCTCGGTGCCGGCGTACCCGATCTTGCGCAGTTCGTCGCCGACGGTCTTGCCGTCCACGTCGCGGGAGGCCAGCACCTGCTCCAGCGGGAAGATGTTGCAGAATACGCCCGATCCCATCATGACCGGCACGAAGCGCGTGCCTTCTTCGTTGGTCCAGATGATGAGTTCCAGCGGCGCCTCGGTCTCGATGCCGCGGTCCTGCAGCGTGCGCATCACTTCCAGCCCGGCCAGCACGCCGAAGCAGCCGTCGAATTTCCCGCCCGTGGGCTGGGTGTCGATGTGGCTGCCGGTGGCGATGCACGGCAGGGCGGGGTCGCGCCCCGGGCGCCGGCCGAAGATGTTGCCGACCTGGTCCACCGTGATCTCCAGGCCGGCGTCCTTCATCCAGCCCACGACGAGGTCGCGCCCCTTGCCGTCGAGTTCGGTGAGCGCCAGGCGGCAATTGCCGCCCTTGGGCGTGGCGCCGATCTCGGCCAGGGCCATCAGCGAATTCCACAAGCGCTGGCCGTCGATGGAAATGTCGGGAAGCTGAGTCATCGCGTTCTCCTGTGAGGTTCAGGCCATGGCCGGCGCCACGCCCTGCATGAAGGCGTCCAGTGCCGGACCGATGGCGTCCACCATGAATCCGCCCTCCTGGACCACGACCGTGGGCAGCCCCACGGCATTGATGCGTTCGCCGAGATGGCGGTAGGCGTGCAGGTCGAGATTCAGCACGCTGATGGGGTCGCGCCTGTAGGTGTCGAAACCCAGGGCCAGCACCAGTGCGCGGGGGCGGTAGTCGCGCAGCGCCACCAGGGCGTTGTCGAGCGCCGCCAGGAAGACGTTGTCATCGGCGCCGTGCGGCAGGGGGAAATTCAGGTTGTAGCCGTGGCCGCTGCCGTAGCCGCGCTCGTGCGCATAACCCGTGTAGAAGGGGTAATAGCCGGCGGGATCCGCGTGCAGCGACAGGGTCATGACGTCGGCGCGATGGTAGAAGATGTTCTGCGTGCCGTCGCCATGGTGGGCGTCGACGTCCAGCACGGCCACGCGCTCGCAGCGCTGCGCCAGGCGCTGCGCCGCGGCGGCGCTGCTGTTGAGGTAGCAGAACCCGCCGGCGCGGTCGCGGTGTGCGTGGTGGCCGGCGGGTCGGCACAGCGCATACGCCACGCCGTCGTGCCGCAATACCCAATCGGCGGCGGCCACGGCGCTGTGCGTGGAGCGCAGCGCGGCGCGCCAGGTGTGCGGGCCGATGGGGCAGGACAGGTCGCTCAGGTAGTAGCCCGTTTCGGCCACGATGGAGCTGGACGGGCAGGGCCCGCGCGCGGCCTGGTCCATGCGTCCGTTGTAATAGGGCGAAAGATTGGGCAGCACCTCCGGACCGGGCTCCAGGCCCGAGCCGCGCAGCGCCTGCCAGCGGGTATAGGCATGCTCGAGGTAGTCGAGGTACTCCACCGTGTGCACCTGCTCCAGCGGAGCCCGGCCCAGGTCGGGCGGGGTGTCGGCGGTGATGCCGCGCGCCTGCAGGGTCGCGCGCAACGCCTGCGCGCGCGCCGGCACGTCGGCCGGCGCGCAAAGGCGCCCCAGCCGCATGAACTGCTGCGGTTCGTGCAGCAGCTGCTCCTCGGAGAAGAAAGCCTTCATGCAGGCGCTCCGGCCAGCTTGAGCTCGACCTCGACGAACACGAATTCGGTATCGGCAGGATTGATCACGTTGTGCTCCACGCCGACCGGCCGGTAGTACGACACGCCCCGCGTGAGCTGGCTGGTGACCTCGCCCTGGGCGGTCTCGAGCAGCAGCGGGCCGGTGGTCTGGGGCACGACCACGTAATGCATGCCGTGGCGGTGCCAGCCGGTTTCCGCGCCGGGCGGAAAGCGCCATTCGGTGACGGTGACGTACTCGTTGTCGATCTGCACGGTAGGGATGGCGGCGGGACGTTTCATGTCGGGGCTCCAGCGGAGATCAGGCGAGCAGGGCGGAGGAAAGCATGTCCAGCGCCTCTGCCATGACCGGTTCCGGAATGGTGAGGGGAAAGAGAAAGCGGATCACGTTGCCGTCGGTGCCGCAGGTCAGCAGCAGCAGGCCCTGTTCGAGCGCCCGCGCCTGGACCTGGCGGGCGAACTCGGCGCTGGGCGCATCGCTGCCCGGGTGGCGGAACTCCACCGCGACCATGCCGCCCAGGGCGCGCACTTCGGCGATTTCGGGGACTTCATGCCGCAGGCCCTCCAGGTGGTGGCGCACGCGGTTGCCCAACTGCACGGCGCGCTCGAGCAGGCCCTCGGATTCCAGCACACGGATGACTTCCAGCGCAGCGGCCACGGCCAGCGGGTGGCCGGCATAGGTGCCGCCCAGTCCGCCCGGGGGCGGGGCGTCCATGACACCGGCGCGTCCGCATACCGCGGACAGGGGCAGGCCGCCGGCCAGGCTCTTGGCCATGGCCGTGAGGTCGGGCGCGACGCCGTAGTGCTCCATGGCGAAGAACCGGCCGGTGCGTCCGAAGCCGGTCTGCACTTCGTCGGCGATCAGCAGGATCCCGTGGTCGTCGCACAGCGCGCGCAGCGCCCGCATGAATTCGGGCGGGCAGATGTTGAAGCCGCCTTCACCCTGTACCGGCTCGATGATGATGGCGGCCACGCGCGCCGGTTCGACCTGGGTACGGAACAGGTTGCGCAGCGCCGCCAGCGCGTCGTCGCTGGATATGCCGTGCAGCGCGTTCGGGTACGGCACATGATAGATGTCCGGGGGAAAGGGGCCGAACCCTGTCTTGTACGGCACTACCTTGCCCGTGAGGGCCATGCCCAGCAGGGTGCGGCCATGGAACGCCGCCCCGAAGGCCACGACGCCGGGTCGGCCGGTGGCCGCCCGGGCGATCTTCACGGCGTTCTCCACGGCTTCCGCGCCGGTGGTGAACAGCGCGGTCTTCTTGGGGAAGTCGCCCGGTACGCGCTGGTTGATCTGCTCCGCCAGTTCGACATAGCCGGCATACGGCACGATCTGGTAGGCCGTATGCGTGAAGCGCTGCATCTGCGCCTCGACAGCCTGCATGAGGCGGGGATGGCGGTGGCCGGTATTGAGCACCGCGATACCGCCGGCGAAATCGATGTAGCGGCGGCCTTCGATGTCCCAGAGCTCGGCGTTGTCGGCGCGGTCGGCGTAGAAATTGCACATCACGCCCACGCCGCGCGGCGTGGCTTCCTGCCTGCGGCGGCTGAGTTCGGCATTGTCCATGGTCAGGCCTGCGCCGTCTGCGCCTGGCTCGGGTCCCAGTGCTGGCCGGGCACCGCGGCGATGAGGCGCTGCGTGTAGGGATCCTGCGGGCGTTCGAAGATCTGCGCCGGGCTGCCGTATTCGACCACCTTGCCCTGGTGCATCACCAGCACAGAATTGCAGATCTGGGCGGCCACGCGCAGATCGTGGGTGATGAAGACCAGCGCGATCTGCAGGCGCTTCTGCAGGTCGGCCAGCAGCTGCAGCACCTGCGCCTGCACCGATACGTCCAGCGCAGACACGGACTCGTCGGCCACCAGCAGCTGCGGCTCCAGCGCCAGCGCGCGGGCGATGCCCACGCGCTGGCGCTGCCCGCCGGAGAACTGGTTGGGATAGCGGTCGTAGGCGGAAGGGTCCAGGCCCACCAGCGAGAGCAGTTCGCGGGCCCGCGCCTGCGCCTGGGCCCGCGGCACGCCGTTGGCAACCGGGCCGTCGCTGATGATGCGGCCTACGGTGTGACGGGGATTGAGCGAGGCGAAGGGATCCTGGAAGATCATCTGGATGTTCTTGCGCAGCGGGCGGAACTGGCTCTCGGGCAGCCCCGCCACATCCTGGCCGTCGAAGAGCAGGGCGCCGCCATCGACGCGGATCAGCTTGAGCAGGCACTTGCCGATGGTGGACTTGCCGGAGCCCGACTCGCCCACGATGCCCAGCGTCTCGCCGCGCCTTACCGAGAAGCTGACGTCGTCGACGGCATGCACCACCCGCTTGCGGCCCAGCCAGCCGCCGCCGGTGGCGTAGGTCTTGCGCAGATTGCGGACCTCCAGCAGCGGCTTGCCGGGCAGGCCGGCCGACGCCTGGTTGCCGCGGCCGTGCGGCACGGCCGCGATGAGGCGCCGCGTATACGGGTGGCTGGGGTGGTTGAGCACCTGTGCGGCCGGCCCCTGTTCGACCACCACGCCTTTTTCCATCACCGCGACACGGTGGGCGATCTCCGCCACCACGCCGAAGTCGTGGGTCACGAACATCACGCCCATGCCCTTTTCCTTCTGTATGCGTGCGATGAGGCGCAGGATCTGGGCCTGGGTGGTCACGTCGAGCGCCGTCGTGGGCTCGTCTGCGATCAGCAGGGCGGGTTCCAGGGCCAGCGCCATCGCGATCATCACCCGCTGGCGCTGGCCGCCGGACAGGCGGAACGGATAGACGTGGTAGAGCGTGTCCGGATCGGGCAGGCCGACGAACGCCAGCAGGTCCAGCACGCGGCGCTGGCGCTGCGCGCCGGGATAGGCGTTGTGCACGCGCATGACCTCCGCGATCTGGTCTCCCACCGTCATCAGCGGGTTCAGCGCCGACAGCGGTTCCTGGAAGATCATGGCCATGTCCTTGCCGCGCATGGCCTGCAGGCGGTCTTCGTCCAGGCCCAGCAGGTCCGTGCCGTTGAACAGGATCTGGCCGCGCTGCGGCGCGAGGTAGTCGGGCAGCAGGCCCATGATGGCATTGGCGCTCATGGACTTGCCGGAGCCCGATTCGCCGACGATGCAGAGGATCTCGCCGGCGTGGATGTCGTAGGAGACGTCCTGCACGGCATGGGGACGGTCGCCGCCGGGGGGCAGGGCGATGGTGAGGCCGCGTACCGACAACAGGGGAGTTTGCTGGCTCATGCCGGTTTCCTCATTCGCCGCGCTTGCGCAGCTGGGGATTGAGGGCGTCGTTCAGCCCTTCGCCTATCAGGTTGATCGCCAGGACGGTGAGCAGGATGGCCACGCCGGGCCAGACGCTCATCCACCAGGCTTCGCGGATCATGGTGCGCGCCGCGCCTATCATGAAGCCCCAGCTCATCAGGTTGCGGTCGCCCAGTCCCAGGAAGGACAGCGACGATTCGGTGAGGATGGCGGTGGCCACCATGAACGACGCGGACACGATGATGGGCGACATGGCGTTGGGCAGGATCTGCGTGCAGACGATGCGGCCGGGCGTCTGGCCGATGACGATGGCGGCCTGCACGAATTCGCGCTGCTTGAGCGTCATGAACTCGGAGCGCACCAGCCTGGCCGCAGGCGGCCACGACACGACGGCGATGGCGCCCATGATGGAGTACATCGACGGCCCGAGCACCGCCACCAGCACCACCGCCATCGCGAGCTGCGGGATGGTCTGGAAGAATTCGGTGAAGCGCATCAGCGCATCGTCCACGCGGCCGCCGCAATAGCCGGCCACGGCGCCGACCAGGATTCCGAAGGCCAGCGCGACGCCTGTCGAGAGCAGGCCGACCAGCAGCGAGGCGCGCGCGCCCCACACCAGGCCCGCGGTGATGTCGCGCCCCAGCATGTCGGTGCCGAACGGATAGGCCGCATCGGAGAACGGCGGTATCAGGGGGTCGGCCACCATTATCCAGGGCGAATCCTGGTACAGGACGGGAGCAAGAACCGCCATGGCCACCACCGCCAGCATGACGAGCAGGCCGGCCACCGCGCCATAGTTGCGCAGGTAACGTTGCATGAAGCGCTTCATGATGCGGCTCCCGGACCGGATCCCGCGGCGATGCGCGGATCGATCAGGCGGTACACGATGTCGGTGATTAGGTTGAAGACCACGACCATGATGGAGGTCACGAGGAACACGCCCAGCAGCAATTGGTAGTCGCGCTGCAGCAGCGCATCGAACATCAGGCGGCCGATGCCGGGCCAGGCAAAGACGGTTTCGGTGAGCACGGCGCCGCCCGCCATCTGGCCGAGCTGGATGCCCGCGAAGGTGATCACGGGCAGCAGCGCGTTGCGCAGCACGTGGGCCCGGATCACGCGGTTCGGGCTGACGCCCTTGGCGCGGGCCGTCTTGACGAAGTCCATGCCGATGACCTCGAGCATGGAGGCGCGCGTCAGGCGCACGTAGACGGCCATGAAGAAGCAGCCCAGGGTGACCGTGGGCAGGATGAGATGCTGCGCGATGTCGCCGGCGCGGGCAAGCCCCGTGAGGTTGCTGCCCACCGATTCCATGCCGAAGGCGGGCAGCCAGCCCAGCATCACGGAAAACAGCAGGATGCCCATCAGCGACAGCCAGAAGAGCGGCGTGGCATAGAGCAGCAGCGCGCCGGTCATCACGGTGCTGTCTATCCAGCGCCGCTTGTTGCGATAGCGCGCCCTGGCGGCCACCACGCCCAGCAGCACGCCCAGCACGAGGGAGAACACGAAGGCGCAGGACATCAGCAGGAAGGTGGCGGGCAGGCGTTCTAGTATCAGGTCGAGCACCGGCACGTGGCTGCGGTAGGAAAAGCCCAGGTCCAGCTGGACCACGCCCTTCAGATACAGGCCCAGCTGTGTCAGCACGGGCTTGTCCAGGCCGAACTGGCTGCGCAGCTGCTCGACGAAGGCCGCATCGCCCGCGCCGGCCTGCCCGGCGAGCACCACGGCGGGATCGCCGGGCGCCAGCCGTATCAGGAAGAAATTGATGATCACCACGCCCAGCACGACCACGAGTGCCTTGCCCACGCGCGCGGCAAAGAAGGACAGGAATTTCATTGGGTGCATCTCCTGGAGGCGCCGCGCGCGGGCGCCCCTGATCGTCCGGGCGGGACAGGGCCGTGCATGCGCCCGGCCCTGCCGTCGCCGCCGGACTCTACTTCTCGATGTAGACGTCGTCGAAGGTCTCGTTCAGGCCGATGGCGGTCTTGACGAGATTCTTGACCTTGCCCCGATACAGGGTGGGGAATTCCATGTCGACGAGGAAGCCATTGGCAATGTCTTCCACCAGTTTCTTCTGGATCTGCGTGTACAGCGCCTGGCGCTTGGCCGGGTCGACCTCGGACGAGGCCGCGTCCCAGACCTTGTCGAGCTCGGGGTTGTTGTAGCCCTGCACGTTGGCGAAAGGCGAACCCTTGACGATGTTGGAGGCCACGTAGAGGCGCTGCACGCCCAGCGCCGGATCGCCGTACTGGTAGATGAAGTTCATGGTCATGTCGAAGTCCCAGTTGCCCGTGCGGCTGGCCCAGCCGCCCGCGTCGGTGGCTTCGACGTTGACCTTGAAGCCCAGTTGCTCGAGCACCTGCTTGACGTACTCGCCGAGGCGGTCCCAGGTGGAGCCGTAGGGCAGGCCCAGCAGGCGGATGGTGTGGGCGGAAGGATCGATGCCGGATTCCTCCATGAGCGCGCGCGCCTTCTTCATGTCGTAGGTGATCGGCGGCATGTTCTTGTCATAGAACATCTCGGTCGTGACGAAGGGGCTGGTGGAGACCTGGCCCAGGCCGAAGAAGATGTTGTTGACGATCAGCTTGCGGTTGATCGCGGCCATGACCGCCTGGCGCACCTTGACGTTGTCGAAGGGCGGCTTGCGCATGTTGAAGATCAGGTAGGCCTGCGGCGAGAACATCTCCCAGCCCTGGGTGGTGTAGGCCACCCCGTCGATCGCGCGCAGGCGCTTCACGTCGACGTTGTCGATGTCGCCGCCGCGCAGCACGTCCACGCTGCCGCGCTCGAACGCCACGGCGCGCGAGGCGGAGTCCGGGATCACGTTGAACACCAGCTCGTCGAGGTAGGGCTTGCCTTCCTTCCAGTATTGCGGGTTGCGCGTCAGCTTGATGTATTCGCCGCGCTTCCATTCGCCGAACATGAACGGGCCGGTGCCGACGGGCTTCTGGTTCGCCGGGTTGGTGGCGTAGTCGGTGCCCTCATAGATGTGCTTGGGCATCATGGGGGCGAAGCCCGGCTCGAACATCAGCATGAAGGCCGGAAACGGCGACTTCAGCTTCATGACCACGGTGTGGTCGTCGACCTTCTGCACCGAATCGAGGAACTTGCCCAGGATCACACGCGCACGCGCATGGGTCTTGGGCAGCAGTTCGGTCATGCTGAAGACCACGTCGTCGGCCGTGAACGGCTTGCCGTCGTGCCACTTCACGCCTTCCTGCAGATGGAAGGTATAGCTCAGGCCGTCGGGCGAGGCTTCCCAGCTCTTGGCCAGTCCGGGCTGCGGCTTCAGGTCGAACGAATAGGTGAGCAGGCTTTCATAGATCTTGCCGGCCACGAACTGCGTGGGCGCCTGCTGGTTCAGGGCGGGCACGAGGATCGGCGGCTCGGGCTGCACGATCATGCTGAGCGTGCCGCCTCGCGTCTGGGCCTGCGCCTGGCTCAGCGGCAGGGCCGCAGCGAGGGCGAGGACGCCTAGGGTCAGTTTCAGGCATTGTTTGAGTTTCACTGCTGGCCTCCGGGCTGTGGGTGGGAAGGGACGGCGCATGGCGTCATGCGGGGAGAGGCGAAGCAGGGGGCCGTCTACAGGCCCGTCTTCGCTCCATGTCGCTTCCCGAGGTGCTGCGTTGGGACAGGTTCGGCAGGATGCTGCGTGGCGGTGCATGGCCTGCCTGACATGCACCGGAACGGAAACCCCGCGCGGGCGCGGCGGGGCTCAGCCGCCCGGGCCCCTTGCGAGGCAGGCGATTCGGGCAGCGCAAGCGTGCAGTGGCTGTGGACTCATGGTTTCCCCTTATGCGGTCATGGCCGCGTCATAAGTATCTGGTGTAGAGCAGCGTATCGAATCTTTGGTACTCTCGACAGGTCCACATCGCTTTTTGTTGATGGTGCCACTTTGAAAGCATTGGTCTTGTCCGAGTGCTTGCTGCAGCGTCTGGAACGCGGCAGTCCGGTGCCACTTTCGCGGCAGATCTACCAGATCGTGCGCGACCTCATCCTGTCCGGCGACCTGCCGGTCGGCACCAAACTCCCGGCAACCCGCGTGCTCGCCACCGACACGGCGCTGTCGCGCAATACCGTGCTGCATGCCTACGAACAGCTGCTGGCCGAGGGCTATCTCGTCTCTGCGTTCGGAAGTGGTACCTTCGTTTCCAACACGGTTCCGAGTATGCAGGAGCCACCCGGCCATCAAGTGCCGGTGGAGGGCGCGCCGTATGCCGGGGCCGGCCTGTCGCGTCGGGGAACGCGGCTGGTGCGCGAAGCGGGCGCTTCCGACCGCCAATGGGGCGCCTTCGTGCCGGGCGTGCCGGACGTTTCGCTGTTTCCCAGGTCGGTCTGGAACCGCCTGCAGAGCCGGCGCTGGCGCCAGCCCCGGGCCGAACTGCTGTCCTATGCGGACGGCGCCGGCTATCTGCCGCTGCGCCGGGCACTGGCCGAACACCTGAGGCTGGCGCGTTCGGTCAAGTGCGATGCCGACCAGATCGTGCTCACCGGCGGCAGCCACCAGGCCATCAGCGTGCTCGCCCGCCTGCTGGGCGACACCGGCAACAGCGCCTGGATGGAGGATCCCGGCTACTGGGGCGTGCGCTCGACCCTCACTGCGTGCGGGATCACGCCCGTACCGGTGACGGTGGACGAAGAGGGGATGGCGCCCACGGCGGCGCAGATGCAGGATCCGCCCCGCTTCATCTTCGTCACGCCTTCGCACCAGTATCCGCTGGGCATGGTGATGAGCCTGTCGCGCCGCCGCATGCTGCTGGAATACGCCCATACCCGCGGCGCCTGGATCGTGGAGGACGACTACGACAGCGAGTTCCGCTTCGCCGGCCGGCCCATCGCCTCATTGCAGGGGCTGGACCAGCACGAACGCGTGCTCTATGTGGGCACTTTCTCGAAAACCCTGTTCCCGGGCATCCGCATGGGCTATGTCGTGCTGCCCCGGCGTCTTGCGGGCCATTTCGCCACGGCGCTGTCGGAGCTCTACCGGGAAGGGCGGCTCATGGACCAGGCGGTGCTGGCGGACTTCATCGAGGGCGGGCACTACGCAGGCCACATCCGGCGCATGAAACAGCGCTACGCCGTGCGCCAGGGCCTGCTGCGCGAGGCCGTGGCGCGGCATTTCGGGGCGGACTGGCCGATTTCCACCAACGAGGCCGGACTGCATCTGGTGATGCACCTGCCCGAGGGCGCCGATGACCTCGGCATCTGCATCGCGGCGCGCACGCTGGGCCTGTACGTGCGGCCGCTGTCGCGCTATTACGCCGGAGAGCGCAGCGCGCGGCCCGGGCTGCTGCTGGGCTATGCCTGCGTGCCCGATGCGGAGATCGGGCCGGCCTTCGAGCGCCTGGTGCAGGTCATCACGCCGGCGCTGGAGCACGTGGAGCGCACGCAGCGCCGGCCGGTCTACACCGAACGCCTCAACGCCGAGGCCTGGAGCGGGGCCTGAGGCCCACTAGTGCGCTCCCGCGGCGGCTTCCGCGGCGCCGGAGCCGCCCTTGCTGGAGCGGGGCCGTGCGAACCACACCAGGCCGGTCAGGAGCAGGAAGATCACGGCAGAGGCGTAGAACACGTCCACCACCGACAGGGTGAAGGCCTGCGCGTCTATCATCCGGTCGACCAGCGTCAGCGCCTGCTGGTGCGTGACGCCCGCCGTATGCTGCAGCGTGGCCACGGTGTCGTCGAAAGCCTGCCGTCCCGGGCCCGCCACTTCGGTCAGCCGGGCGTGGTGCAGCGTGGCCCGGTTCTCCCACAGCGTGGTGGCGATCGAGGTGCCGAAAGCGCCGGCGGTGAGGCGCGCGAAATTGGACAGGCCCGAGGCGGCGGGTATGCGCCAGGGTTCCAGCCCGGACAGCGTGATCGAGGTCAGGGGCACGAAGAAGGCGGCCATGGCCGCGCCCTGGATGATGGTGGGCAGCATCAGGGCGCGCACGTCGGTGTCGGTGTTGAAGCCCGCGCGCATGAAGAACACGGTGGCGAAGATCAGGAATGCTGCCGTGACCAGCTGGCGCGGGTCGCGGGTGGCCAGCAGCTTGCCCACCACCGGCGTCAGCACGATGGCCAGCACGCCCACCGGCGCGGTGACCAGGCCGGCATAAGTGGCGGTGTAGCCCATGTTGCTCTGCAGCCAGAGCGGCAGCAGCACCACGTTGCCGAAGAACACCCCGTAGGCCACCGCCAGCGTGAGCGCGCCCACCGTGAAGTTGCGCACCTTGAAGAGCCGCAGGTCCACGACGGGATGCGCGTCGGTCAGTTCCCAGATCAGGAAGAAGACGAAGGCCACGAACGATATCAGGGCAAGCGTGATGACGACCGGGCTGGCGAACCAGTCCAGTTCCTTGCCCTTGTCCAGCATGATCTGCAGCGCGCCGACCCAGATCACGAGCAGCGCCAGGCCCACCTTGTCGATCGGCAGCCGATGCGTCACGGACTCGCGGTCCTTGTAGATGCGCCAGCTGATCCATGCGGCCAGCAATCCCACCGGCACGTTGATGTAGAAGATCCAGGGCCAGGTGTAGTTGTCGGAGATCCAGCCGCCCAGCAATGGCCCGGCCACCGGCGCGACCAGCGTGGTCATGGCCCAGATCGCCAGCGCCATGCCGGCTTTCTCCTTCGGGAAGCTCGCCAGCATCAACGTCTGGGACAACGGGATCATCGGCCCCGCCACGGCGCCCTGCAGCACCCGGAAGGCGATCAGCGCCTCGAGCGACGGCGAAAAGCCGCACAGCCAGGAGGCCAGCACGAACAGCAGCGTCGAAATCAGGAACAGCCGCACCTGGCCGAAGCGCTGCGTCAGCCAGCCGGTCAGGGGCACGGTGATGGCGTTCGCGACGGCGAACGAGGTGATGACCCAGGTGCCCTGGCTGGAGCTCACGCCCAGGTCGCCCGAAATGGTCGGGATGGACACGTTCGCGATCGACGTGTCCAGCACGTTCATGAACACCGCCGTCGACAGGGCGACGGAGCCCAGGATGCGCATGCCGCCTTCCAGCGGCGGATACGTCCGGGGTGGCGGGGCAGCCGGTGCGGTCCGGCGGGGCTCGGGCGTGTCGCTCATGATGCGAGATTGGTCTCGATGATCCTGGCGATGAGGGCCTCGACCTCATCGTGGGGGGGCTCGAAGGCCTGGGTGGACCAGGCGGCATCGGTGCGCTGTGCCTGCCGGGCCAGCGCCGCGTCGTCCTGCACGCCGACGTCGACCTCCACATCCATCGACAGCCCCACGCGCAGCGGATGCGCCTTGATCTCTTCCGGATCGAGCGCGATGCGCACGGGCACCCGCTGCACGACCTTGATCCAGTTGCCCGTGGCGTTCTGGGCGGGCAGCAGGGCGAAGGCGGCGCCCGTGCCTGCGTCCATGCCGACCACGGTGCCGTGATAGACCACGGCGTCGCCATAGAGATCGGCCTTGAGCGTGGCAGGCTGGCCGATGCGCATGTCGCGCAGCTGGCCTTCCTTGAAATTGGCTTCCACCCAGACCTGGTCCAGCGGCACCACGTTCATCAGCACCGACCCGGGCGCCACGTGCTGGCCCACCTGCACGCTGCGCCGCGCCACCATGCCCGACACCGGTGCGGGCAGCACGGTGCGCGACTTGGCCAGCCAGGCGCTGCGCAGCGCCGCGACGGCGCGGCGCACGTCGGGATGCTCGGCCACCGTGGTGCCCTCCGTGAGGGCCTGGTTGGTGGCGAGCCTGGCCTGCGAGGCGGCCAGCGCCGCCTGCGCCTGGGCCACGCCGGACTGCGCCGCCTTCAGCGCCGTCTGCGCATGCAGGATCTCCTCGCCGCTGACGCCGCCCGAGCGCGCCAGTTCCTGGCGCCGCTTGAGGTCGGCTTCGGCGCGCCGCAGGTCCGACTGGGCCCGGGCGATCTCGGCCCTGCGCACTTCCACGTCGGCCTCCAGGGCGGCATTCTGCACGTAGCGGGTGCGGACCTCGCGTACGGTCTGCGCCAGGGCGGCCTCGGCCTGTTGCAGGGCCACGTCTGCATCGGCCGGATCGATGCGCACCAGCGGCTGGCCCGCGGCGATGGTGTCGGTGTCGTCGGCTTCGATGGCGACCACGGTGCCCGACACCTGGGGCGTGATCTGCACCAGGTTGCCGTGGACGTAGGCATCGTCGGTGCTTTCGTAGTGCGCGCCGAAGAGCGCCCACCAGATGCCGTACACAATGGCGACCAGGATGAACACGCCGGTGGCCGTGAGCAGCAGGCGCTTGCGTGCGGGATGGGAAGTTGCGTTGTCGGTCATGATGACGTCGTCGGGAGATGTCTATCGGGTGGATACGGGAGTGGCCGGTGCGGCGCTGTCGCCGGGCAGGTAGCCGCCGCCCAGCGCATAGGCCAGGTCGGCATCGAGCTGGTAGGCGCGGGCCTGGAGGTCCGTTTCCAGGCGGCTCTGGTCCAGCACGCCGGTCTGCGCGATGAGCACCGACAGGTAGTTGCCCATGCCGGCGCGGTAGCGTTGCACCGCCAGGTCGTAGGCGGCGTCGATGGCCGCACGCGCTTCGTGCTGCTGTGCGCGTTCGCGCGATATCAGCCGCAGCGCATCGATGGCGTCGGCAGTCTGGCGGACCGCGTCGAGCACGGTCTGGTTGTAGTCGGACACGGCGGCATCCGCCTCGGCGCGCCGGCCCGACAGATTGGCGTTGAGCGCTCCGCCGTGGAAGATGGGCAGGGTGACGGCCGGTCCGATGCCGGCTGCGCGGCTGCCGGCATCCAGCAGCTGCCCTGTGCCCAGTGCCTGGAAGCCGGCGAAGGCCACCAGATTCACATTGGGGTAGAACTCCGCCTTGGCGGCATCGATGCGTCGCTGCGCGGCCTCGGCGCGCCAGCGGGCGGCCGTGATGTCGGGCCTGCGCCCGAGCAGCGCCAGCGGCACGGCCGAGGGCACGATGCCGGCCGGCGCCGTCAGCGGCACCGGCTGCAGCGCCTGGCCGCGGGCGGGACCGGCCCCGGCCAGCGCCGCCGCCTGGTTGCGCAGCTGGGCGATCGCGGTTTCGTTCTGCGTGAGCGCCACCTGCGCGGCGGCTCGGGCCGACTCGGCCTGCTTCACTTCGACCTGGGTATCCAGGCCGGCGCGCGCACGGCTGCGGGTGAGGTCCAGCACCTCGGTGCGTTGCGTGACGATGCGCTCGAGCACGGCGCGCTGCGCATAGGCGTTCTGCAGGTTCAGGTAGCTGCGCACCACCGCCCGCGCAATGAGGTTGCGGGCGGCCTGCGCGTCGGCCGAAGCCGCCTCGCGTTCCGACACGGCAGCGCGCAGCAGGGCCCGGTTCCTGCCCCAGAAATCCAGTTCATAGCTGAAGTCCAGGGCCAGCCGGTTGTCGCTGGCCACCGAGCCGCCCAGGGGCGCCGCGTAGATATAGTTCTTGGGCAGGTGTTCGCGCGTGAGGTCGTAGTTGGCGTCCACCTGGGGCATCAGGGGGGCGCGGGCGCCCGAGACCGCGGCGTTTGCGCTGGCCAGCCGCGCCTGCGCGGATGCGATGGAGGGGTTGTTGGCCAGCGCCTCGGCGACGAGCTGGTCTAGCTGCGCATCGCCGTAGCGGCGCCACCATTGCGCGTCGGGCCAGGTGACCTGCTCGGTGGCCAGCCCCAGGTGCCGGGCATCGAGCCGGGAAACCGGAGGCGCGGCCGGGTCCATCATCGCGCAGCCGCTCAGGGCCAATGCCAGCACGGCGAGTAGAGGGCGTTTCATCCTGACGATAAGCTGAAAGTTATTGATTGGACTGTATCTGACTAGGCAGGCATTATGGCGAAAAATTGGGGCGTATGCCGGAACACCCGGGACGCGGGCAGGGTCATGTCCGGCCCGGACCGCAGGGAAGCGATCCGTTGGCCAGCATGCGTTGCAGCAGATGCTTGAGCTGCGCCACTTCGTCGGCGGAGAAGCCGCGCAGGTGCTGGTTGAGCACTTTTGCGATATAGGAGGGGATGTGCCTGGCCTTCTCGCGCCCGCTGTCCGTGAGCATGATCCTGACGACCCGCCGGTCTTCCAGGCTGCGGGTGCGCTGCACCAGGCCCTTGGCCTCCAGCCGGTCGAGCGTGCGTGTCATGGCGCCCGTGTCCACCCCGTTCAGGCGCGCCAGCTCCGCCGATGTCTCGGCACGGCCCTGGTACAGCATGGCGATGGGCCGCCACTGGATGGCGGTGAGCTCGAGCTGGGCCATTTCCTGGTCGAGCGCCCGGTTCAGCGAGAGGTAGACCAGCTTGATGAGGAAGCCGGCATTGTCGTCGGTGATCTTCGGCGTGTCGCTGCGATAGTGCTGCGTGCCGTCGGACCTGGAGCGGAGGGTGTTCATGATGGCGCCGATTTTACTGCCTAGGCAGATACTGTCAATGTGTAATTTCGATGACAGCCGCCGCGGCCCGATGCGCTCAATTGCCCGGCTTGCGCAGGCCGGAAGCCACGATGGCGCAGAATATCAGCGCCGCGCCCGCCAGCATGCGCAGGGTGGGCTGCTGAGCGAACAGGATCCATGCGAAGCCGATGGCATATACCGGCTCGAGCGCAATCACCAGGCCGGCCGTGCGCGCATTGAGGCGCGCGAGGCTGGATACGAACAGGTAATGCGACAGCCCCGTGCAGAACACGCCAAGCAGGGCCAGCCACAGCCAGTCCGTGGCGGCGATCCCGCCGAGCTGTGCGGCAGCCGTCGGCAGCAGCACCAGCGCCACCACCACGTTCTGCCAGCAGGCCACCTGGATAGGGTCCATGCCCGTGGCGGCGCGGCGGTTGGTCAGGGCGAGCAGGGCGAACGACAGGCCCGAGAGCAGGCCCCACATCAGCCCCAGCGTGCCCTGGTCGGCCAGGTCGAAGGAAGGCGTCACGAGCACCAGGCCGGCGCTTACCAGCCCGAGCAGCAACCATTCGATCGCGCGCACGCGCTCGCGAAACACCAGGGCCTCGAGCAGGGTGATGAAGGCCGGGAAGCTGGCGAACCCCAGCGTGGCGATGGCGATGCCCCCCACCTTCACCGAGATGAAGAAGGTGACCCAGTGGCCGGCCAGCAGCGCGCCGGCAATCACCAGCACGAACAGCTGGGCCGGCGTGAGGACGCCCAGCAGGGGCCGGCGCTGCATGCGCGCGAAGAACCCCAGCGCCGCGACCGCGAAAACGGCCCTGCCGAGCGTGATCACGGCGGCGCTGGCCTGTATGAGTTCACCGAAGACGCCCGTCAGTCCGAAGAGCACGGCAGCAATATGGATATGAGCGAGGGCGCGTTGGCGGGTCATGCGTGGGCTGCGGAAATGCGTGCACGAAAGTGCGCGCGCAAACTAAAATCATCGCATGAATTCCGCAGCCCGCACCTTGCCCGCCTCCCTTTTCTCTCAAGCCTGGGCAGGGTTCGTGTTCGCGGGGCTGGGCGCGGTGCTCTTCGCGGGCAAGGCCATCGTCGTCAAATTCACCTACCGCTACGGCATCGACGCGGTCACGCTGATCGCATTCCGCATGCTGTTCTCCATGCCCTTTTTCGCCGCCATCGCCTGGTGGCAGTCGCGTCGCGCCGCGCGCGGCGAGCTTCCTGTGCTCACGGTGCGCGAGCGCATCCAGGTCTGCGTGCTGGGGCTGCTGGGCTACTACCTGTCGAGCTTCCTGGATTTCATCGGGCTGCAATACATCTCGGCCGGCCTGGAGCGGCTGATCCTGTTCCTCTCGCCTTCCCTGGTGGTGCTGCTCTCGGCGGCCTGGTTCCGGCGCAAGATCACCGGCCGGCAGTGGGGCGCCATGGCGCTGTCGTATCTCGGCGTGGTGCTGGTGTTTGCCCACGACCTGGGGCAGGGTGGCGGGGGCGGCGAGGTGCTCAAAGGGTCATTCTTCGTCTTCGCCTCGGCCCTCAGCTATGCTATTTACCTCATCTGCTCCGGCGAACTGGTCAAGCGGGTGGGCGCCACGCGGCTGGTGGCCTATGCCATGCTGGTGTCGTGCATCGCTTCCGTCATCCAGTTCTTCGTGGTCCATTCTCCCGAACAACTGGTGCAGCCTGCCGGGGTCTACGGTTATTCCGTGATCCATGCCGTATTCAACACCGTGGTGCCCGTCTTCATGCTGATGTGGGCCGTGGCGCTGATCGGCGCGCCCACGGCATCCCTGCTGGGCATGCTGGGGCCGGTGTCGGTGCTGTTCATGGCGGCCGCGTTCCTCGGCGAACCCATCACCGGGTGGCAACTGGCCGGCACCGCGCTGGTGCTGGGCGGAGTATTCGTTCTGACGGGCGGCCGCAAGCGCGCCGCCTGATGCGTTCATCGTTACATTGCAATTGCATAGGAGGCCCGCATGGCCAGCAATACCGTCAAGGCAGTCCGTCTCGAAACGCATGGAGGGCCGGAGGTCCTGAAGCTCGTCGACGTCGAGGTGCCTCCGCCGGCGCCCAACGAGGTCACGATCCGGCAGCACGCGGCCGGCCTGAACTTCATCGACATCTATTACCGCACCGGCCTGTATCCCCATCCCCTGCCGCACGGGCTGGGTTTCGAGGGTGCAGGCGTGGTCGAGGCGGTGGGCAGCGAGGTGCGGCACCTCAAGGCGGGCGACCGGGTGGCCTATGGCCAGAGCCCCATCGGCGCCTACGCCCAGGCGCGCAACGTGCCGGCCGCCCAGGTGGTCAAGCTGCCCAAGGGCATAGGCTTCGACGAGGCCGCCGCCCTGATGCTCAAGGGCCTCACCGTGCAGTATCTGTTCCGCCAGACCTACCGGCTGCAGGGCGGCGAGACCATCCTGTTCCATGCCGCGGCGGGCGGCGTGGGCCTGATCGCATGCCAGTGGGCCAAGGCCCTGGGCGTCAAGCTGATCGGCACGGTCTCCAGCCCCGAGAAGGCCGAGCTGGCGCGCGCCAACGGCGCGTGGGCCACCATCGACTATTCGCGCGAGAACGTGGTCGAGCGCGTGCTGGAGCTCACCGGCGGGAAGAAGGTGCCGGTGGTGTACGACGGCGTGGGCAAGGATACCTGGGAGACCTCGCTCGACTGCATCGAGCCGCGCGGCCTGATGGTCAGCTTCGGTAATGCGTCGGGTCCGGTCACCGGCGTGAACGTGGGCATCCTGAACCAGAAAGGCTGCCTCTACCTCACCCGTCCGTCGCTGGCCGTGCACGTCAACACGCCGGAGAAGCTCAAGGCGGCATCCGACGAGCTGTTCGGCCTGGTGCTGAAGAAGAAGATCAAGGTGCGCATCGACCAGCGCTATCCGCTGGAGCAGGCCGGCGAGGCGCACACTGCGCTGGAAGGCCGCAAGACCACCGGCGCCACCGTGCTCATGCTGGACTGATGCCCGGGTGCGCGGGCCGGCCACGGCCCGCGCGGCAGCAGGCCGGGCCGTGGCCGCGCCGGCGCGGCTGCTCTTCGGCGCCTCAGGCCACGCGCGCGTGCTGCAGGGCGGCGATGCGGGCCTGGATGGGAGGATGCGAGGAGAACAGCGCCGCAACGGCGCCCTTGCCGGCGATGCCCGAGGCCTGGAACGACTTGGGCAGGTCTCCCGGCTCGATGCCCCCCAGGCGGGCCAGGGCCCGCATCATGGGCTCGCGCGAACCCATCAACTGGGCAGAGCCGGCGTCGGCGCGGTATTCGCGCTGGCGCGAGAACCAGGCCACGATGATCGAGGCCAGCACGCCGAAGATGATCTCGCACACCAGCACCGTGATGTAGTAGCCCATCCCCACCCCGCGCTCGTTCTTGAATATGGCGCGGTCGATGAAGTAGCCGACCACGCGGGCGAGGAACACCACGAAGGTGTTCACCACGCCCTGGATGAGCGTCAGGGTGACCATGTCGCCGTTGGCGATGTGGGCGACTTCGTGTCCCAGCACCGCCGCCACTTCCTCTTCGGTCATGCTTTCCAGTAGCCCGGTGGAAACGGCCACCAGCGAATCGTTCTTGAAGGCGCCGGTGGCGAACGCATTGGGTGCGCCGTCGTAGATCGCAACTTCCGGCCGGCCGATGCCGGCGCGGTCGGCCAGCTGGTGCACCGTGTCGAGCAGCCAGACCTCGGTCTGGTTGCTGGGGGCGTTGGGGTCGATGACGCGCGCGCCGGTGCTCCATTTGGCCATCGGCTTGCTCATGAGCAGCGAGATGATCGCGCCGGCGAATCCCACCACGGCCGAGAACACCAGCAAGGCCGACAGGTTGAGCCCCTGGGCGGTGAGATAGCGGTCGACCCCCAGAATGCGCAGCGTGGCCGACAATACGACGACCACGGCGAGGTTGGTGACGACGAACAGGAAGATGCGTTTCATGCTTGTTGTATTCCTCTGCGAGCAGGACGTAACCCCGGAGTTGGACCATCGTGCCGCGCCAGGGTTCCGCGAAGGGGCCGGAGCAGGCTATCGGGGGGGAGTATAGTATCGCTTTCCCTCATCCCCACATTCCTCCCCGGTCGGTTTCCCCCATGCAGGCTCTCTGGATGTTGCTGGCGTCCGCCATGTTCGCCATCATGGGATCGTTCGTGAAACTGGCCGCCGAGCATGGGGCGTCGCTGGCCCAGGTGGTGCTGTTCCGCGGCCTGCCTTCGGTGGTGCTGCTGCTGGTCTGGGCACGCGCGGCCCGGCAGTCCATCGTGCCCACCAGCTGGCGCCTGCACGTTTGGCGCAACGTTGCCGGCGCCGCCTCCATGTGGCTGGGCTTCTTCGCCATATCCCACCTGCCGCTGGCCACGGCCACCAGCCTCAACTACACCGCGCCGCTGTTCATTGCCTGCTGGATGCTGGGCTGGGGCGGCTCGCAGCGCGATCCTGTACGCATCGTGGCCGTGGCCCTGGGTTTCCTGGGCGTGATCGCCGTGCTGCGCCCCAGCATCAATCCCGACCAGTGGCTGGCCGCCGCGCTGGGCCTGACGGCCGGCGCCACCTCGGCCGTGGCCATGCTGCAGATCCGCCAGCTCGGCCGTGTCGGCGAGCCCGAGTGGCGCACCGTGCTGTTCTTTTCCCTTTCGGTGTGCCTGACGAGTTTCGTGGGCCTGGTCTGGCAGGGCTGGGGGCAGGCCGACCTCATGGGCTATTGCGCCCTGTTCGGCGTGGGCGTCGCCGGGTTGTTCGGGCAGCTCGCCATGACGCGGGCCTTCGGGCAGGGCTCGGCCCTGTTGACGGCAGCCCTGCAGTACACCACCATCATTTTCGCGGCCCTCATCGGCCTGGGGTTCTGGGGCGATCACCTCGACGCCCTGGCCTGGGCCGGCATGGGCCTGATCATCTTCGCCGGGCTGCTTTCGGTGTGGCGCACGATGCGCGAGCCGGCCGCCTGACGCCACCAGGAGCAAGACAATGACGATGACCCTGATATCGGCCACGGACCTGGCGGCGCGCATCGAGGCCGCGCAGTCCGGTTCCGACGTGCTGCGGATCTTCGACGTGCGCCACGATCTCACGGACCACGAGGCCGGGCGCCGGGCCTATGCTGCGGGACATCTGCCGGGCGCCCGCTATCTCGACCATGAGCGCGAGCTGGCGGCGCCCCGCACCGGGGCCAACGGCCGCCATCCCTTGCCCGACCGCAGCGTGTTTGCCGGCCTCATGGCTGCCCATGGCGTGGAGCCCGGCACCCTGGTGGTGGCCTACGACGCCAGCGGCGGCATGTATGCCGCCCACTTGTGGTGGATGCTGCGCTGGATCGGCCACGGGCAGGTCGCGGTGCTCGATGGCGGCTGGCAGGCCTGGAATGCCGCCGGCCTGCCGGTGCAGGCCGGCCCGGCCACGTCCGTCCAGCCCCTGGCCGGCGTCAGCCCTGGAGAATCGCTGGTCGGCCAGGTCGATGCCCCGGCCGTGCTCGCCAATCTGGACCGGCCGGATTTCGTCGTGCTCGACGCCCGTGCCGCCAACCGCTATCGCGGCGAAGTCGAGCCCATGGATCCCGTGGCCGGACACATCCCAGGGGCGCTGAACCGGCCCAACGGCGAAAATCTCGAGGCCGACGGCCGCTTCAAGACGCCGGCCCGGTTGCGCGAAGAATTCGCGGCGCTGCTGAACGACCGCACCCCCGGGGACGTCGTGCACCAGTGCGGCTCGGGCATCACGGCCTGCCACAACCTGCTGGCCATGGAAATCGCCGGCCTGCATGGCTCGCGCCTGTATCCCGGCTCCTGGAGCGAGTGGGTGGCCGACCCGTCGCGGCCGGTGGCCAAGGGCTAGCCGGGGCCGTCGACGCTGCAAGCCCCCGTCCTGACTCAGGACGCCCGGGTGGCGGCCGCCGCACCTGCGCGGGCGGGGCCGCGGCGGGCCCGCGGCGCCGGCCGCATGGCGCTGCGCGCCACTTCCAGGAAATGGTCCAGGGGCTCGGTCTGCATGCCGGGCTGCCTGGCCTGGTCGTCCCAGCGGCGCAGCCGTATCGCGTCGGGCGCTCCGGGAAGCGTGGCGAATTCCATCGCCTGGTCGGCGTCGAAGCTGCCGCCCTGCAGCGTGAGCCTCTGCCGGGCGTTGGGCGACAGCACCCGCATGTATCCGGACTCCACGAAACAGAGGTAGCGCTTGGCCTGGACGTGCAGCCGTATGGGCTCCAGCACGTCGTTGCCGAAAAGCCCGCGCAGGAACGGCAGGATGAAGTATTCGTGCTTGTCGTCCATGGCCGGGAGGGGGCGGGTTCCCGAGTGCTCGGCCAGCAGCCGGCCCAGGTCGTGCAGCAGGCAGGCGGTGACCAGCGGCGCGCCCGCGCCGGCACGTTCGGCCAGGGTGGCGGTTTGCAGGGCATGTTCCAGATGGCTCACCTCTTCGCCGTCGTAGGCGAGATGACCATGCTCCAGGAACACGCGTTCGATGTCGTTCAGGGTCAAGGCCATGGCGGATCTCCAATGGACCAGTTGAACCCGGCCGCCGTGTCGGTGAGGCGCGCGAGTCGTTGCATCGGCTGGCGTTCGTGCGGGCAGACAGGTATCAGTGTATGAGGATACGGCGCAGCGGGAGTTCCCGGGCTTGCGGCGTCGGGGCGGCGGACGGTGCGCCGCGCCGGGCGTGCCTCACGGGCAACGGTGCGGGTGGATCCGCCAATTGACCAGAATAGTTTGATGATTTGATGACGGTGGCGCGGCAGGCGCGCCCGAAAGAAAAACGCCAGGCCGCAGCCTGGCGTCGTGGGCATGCGCGCCGCGCTGCCGGTTCAGGGTTCCTGCATGACCCGGCGGTACCATTCGTGGAAGTGCTGCATGCCGTCTTCCATGGGCGACTGGTAAGGCCCGGCCTCGGACACGCCGCGCTCCATCAGGGCACGACGCCCGGCATCCATGCGCTCGGCGATCTCGTCGTCTTCGATGGCGGTTTCCATGTAGGCCGCGCGCTGCGCCTCGACGAATTCGCGCTCGAATGCGACGATTTCCTCGGGATAGTAGAACTCGACCACGTTCAGGGTTTCCTGCGGGCCCTTGGGATAGAGCGTGGACAGGACCAGCACGTGCGGATAGAGCTCGATCATGTGGGTAGGAAAATAAGTAACCCACACGGCGCCGAAATCCGGCGCCTGGCCGGCGCGGTATGCCAGCAGGCGGTCATGCCACTGGCGGTAGACGTCGGAGCCGGGATTGGCCAGCGCCTGGTGCACGCCCACGCGCTGCAGGCTGTACCAGTCGCCGAATTCCCAGGTGAGGTCGTCGCACGTCACGAAGCGGCCCAGGCCGGGATGGAAGGGCCCGACGTGGTAGTCCTCGAGATAGACCTCGATGAAGGTCTTCCAGTTGTAGTTGCACTGGTGCACTTCGACGTGGTCGAGGACGTAGTCGCTGAAATCGAACTCGGGACGCTGGAACAGGGCCGCCAGGTCGGCGGCCGGGTCGCGCGGGCCCTCGAACAGCAGCCCGTGGCAATTGCGCAGGGGAAATCGCTGCAGGTTCATGCAGGGCGTGGACTCGAACTGCGGCGCGCCCAGCAGCTCGCCGCGGGCGTTGTAGGTCCAGCGATGCAGCGGGCAGACGATGTTGCCCCCGGTACCGCCGAGGTTGCCGTGCGTATTGGCGTTGCCGCCCACGTTTCCCGCCTCGCCGCCCAGCATCAGGGCCTGGCGATGGCGGCAGACATTTGAGATGAGGTCTACGCCGTGCTGGTTGCGTACCAGCGCGCGCCCTCCGTTCTCCTGGATCAGGGTACGCCAATCGCCGTTTTCGGGCACGAGCTTTTCATGGCCGACATACAGCGAGGACTGCTTGAAAATGAGTTCTTGCTCGCGCGCAAAGCGGGCTTCGTCAAAATAGGCGCTGACGGGAAGCTGGGTGCGAGCTGGCACGACGTGTGCCATCCGACCAATGTCGGTCATGATTCCCTCCGCTCGGATCAAAAAGCCAGATCGGTGCAACGATGCTGCCGGGTGGTCTTGGGCCGGGAGCCCATACAAGATCCATACACGATCTGACTACCTGACACCCGTGCCGGTTCTGGCGCGAAGAAAAATCGGAACTGGCCGATCCCAAACAGGGAATTGTACCCCAACCCGCCCCGGACTGCCCCGGGGGAAAGATGACGCGTCATACGAGTCTGCGTGTGAGGCGATGGCGCCGCAGCAGCCAGCTCGTGAGGGCCGACAGTCCGAATATCGCGGTCGCCAGCGCGGGCAGGCGCCACGCTTCGGCCAGGCCGTCGGCCCGGTCCAGGCCGCTGTGCCGCGCCAGGTCCAGGAACACGGGATGGACCAGGTAGATGCCGAAGGTCAGCGGCGCCAGCCAGGAAAGCGCAGGCAGGCGCGGCGAATCGACGATCCACTGGAACACCGCCAGCGACATCAGAGGCACCGTCAGGCTGAAGTAGTCGTAGAAATAGAAATTCGGTGCGCCGTCGTCCGACAATGCATGCACGCCTGCGGCAGTGGCGGCCACCGCGATGCCTGCCAGCCATCCGGGTCGCGGCAGGCGCCATTCGCCGTCGAAGATCATGCGCCCGGCGACGAAGTAGCCCAGGTAGGGCAGGCACCAGGTGAGGAAGAAGCCCTGGTGGCCGCCCAGCGCCTGGCGGTACAGCACGTCGAGCACCCCGGCGCCCAGTATGCCGGCCACCCAGGCCTTGCGTCCGGTCGCGCTGCTGCGCAGATAGAGGATGCGCACCAGCGGGGCCAGCAGGTACAGGCCCACGATCATGTACAGGTACCAGAGATGATAGTAGGGCGCGCCCTCGGCGATCTTGCGCGGCCAGTACGACAGGTCCGCCCGGCCGAGGTCCCACCATTCCTGCATGGCGCGCCAGCCGAGATAGAACAAGGTCCAGAACAGCAGCGGGACGCAGATGCGTGCCACGCGCCGTGTATAGAAGCGCTGTACGTCAGGGTCCCGGTCGGGGGCCAGCAGCAGTGCGCCGCTGATCATCACGAACACCGGCACGCACCAGCGCACGGCGGAGTCGTAGAAATTTGCCGCGATCCACGCGCCGCTGCCATAGGCGGCATCGGAAACCGGTTGCGCCGCGCTGTGCAGCAGCACCACGGCCAGCGCGGCCAGCCAGCGGGCTGCATCGAGTCGGGCGTGGCGGTCGTCTTGTGGCATGGGCATCCAGTAGGGGGCTGGGACGTGCCGGTGCGGGCTGGGCGCCGTGCACGGGTCTATGCACCTTAGCAGTCCATGGCCTGGCGTCGCTGTTTCAAGCCGTTAGGGCCTGGGCGGCGGCCCGCGGGCACGCCGGGCGCTGGTCTCCCGGGCCGATGGGCTTGCAGGATTTGTTGCAAAAAAGGCGGGCCGCCTCGTCGACGGCCCGCCTTTGCGGGAGGGTGCCGGCGGCGGCCGGCGTATGCGGATTACTGCACTGCCACGTTGGCCTGCTTGATCAGCTGGCCCACCAGGGGCTGCTCGTTCTTGATCTTCTGGACCAGTTCCTCGGCGCTGCCCGACCGCGGCTCGATGCCCATGTCGAGCATCTTCTTGCGCACGGCCTCGTTCTTCAGCGTGGCGGTAAGCGCGCTGCGCAGGCGCTCGAGCACCGCGTCGGGCGTGCCCTTGGGCGCAACGAAGCTGAACCACGCGGTCATGTCGAACCTGGGATAGCCTTCTTCGGCCAGGGTGGGCAGCTTGGGCAGGGTGGACAGGCGCTCCTGGCTGGTGATGGCGAAAACGTTCACCTTGCCGGCGTCGGCCTGCGGCATGCCGGTGGCGACCATGTCGAAGAACAGGTCGACGTCGCCGCTGATCACGGCCGGCAGGGCGGTGGTGGCGCCCTTGAAGGGCACGTGCAGCAGGTCGATGCCGGCCTGCTCCTTGAACAGTTCACCGGCCAGGTGCGAAGAGGTGCCCGGCCCGAAGCTGGCGAACGTCAGTTTGCCGGGATTCTGCTTGGCGTAGGCCACGACGTCCTGCGTGCTCTTGAAGGGCTGCTTGGGGCTGGACAGCAGGACCAGCGGCCCGATGCCCACCATGCCGACCGGGGCGAAGCCGTCCGGGTCGTACGGCAACTGCTTGTACAGGAAGCGGTTGGTCACCAGCGTGGAGTTGGTGGCCATCAGGATGGTGTAGCCGTCGGGCCGCTCGCGCGATACGTAGGCCGCGCCGATGGAAGTGCCGGCGCCGGCCTTGTTCTCGACGATCATGGGCTGGCCCAGTTCCTTGGTCATCTGCTCGGTGAGCAGGCGCGTGAGCACGTCGGTGGCGCCGCCGGCGGGGAAGGGCGAGACCACGGTGATCGGGCGGGTGGGATAGGCGTCGGCGGCGACGGCGGACACCGCGCAGGCCGAGAGCAGGAGTGAGGCAGCAAGCTTGATACCGGTGCGTAGCATGGAATTTCCCTTGGAGTTTGCACGGACTGGCGGCCCGGCCGCTTTTCATGCGGCCCGGGTCGTGATTAAATTCCAGCATACGGAATTTAATTTTGCCATTCGAAACAAACTATAAAAATCCCGGGGCGTTTATGCAAGCCCCGTTTCAGATTTCACCCATGCCGCCTCTTTCCGACATTCCTGCCGGCCCGCAAACCCCTTCGGCCAGCGGCCCCGCGAGGCGCAAGCGCGCAGGCGGCCAGGTTCCCCAGGGGATGATCGGGGCCCTGGCGCGCGGGCTCGATGTGCTGCGCTGCTTCCAGCCGGGCACGCGCACGCTGGGTAACCTCGAGCTGGCCCGCATCACCGGCCTGCCCAAGGCCACCATCAGCCGGATCACCTACACGCTCACGCAGCTGGGCTATCTGCGCTACCACGAGGACACCGGCAAGTACTCGCCCGGATTCGGCGTGCTGGCGCTCGGCTACGGCCTGCTGGCAGGTCTGGAGATCCGTGAACTGGCCCGGGGCGCGATGACGGCGCTGGCGCAGGAGACAGGCGCGGCAGTCGCCCTGGGGGCCTACGACGGCGATGCCATGGTCTATGTGGAGGCCATCCACGGCTCGTCCGCGCTGTACCTGCGCCTGCCCGTGGGCTATCGGGCCGGCTTCGGCACGGCGATGGGCCGCGCCTATCTGGCCGGCCTGCCGGCCGCCGAGCGCCAGGCCCTGGTGGAGCGCCTCGGAACACGAGCACCCGGCGACGAGGCCATCGCGCGCGCCGAGGCCGAGTTGCGCGAGCAGGGGTGCTGCTACGCGCTCGGCGAGTGGAAGTCCGGCATCCACGCCGCGGCGGTTCCCTTCACCTCGCTCACAGGAGAAGGACGCTTCGTGCTGAGTTGCGGCGGTCCTGCGGCGCTCCTTCCGGAAGCCACGCTGCGCGGCCCGGTTGCCGCCGCGCTGGGCCGCGTCGCGGCGCAGCTCTCGGGCAGGCCGGCCTGAGCGCCGGTCCGGCGTACCGATCTCGTACAATCCCGGGATTGATTCCCCTCTCTTCTTTTTGTCCCGGAGACCCGCTTGGCCTCGACAAAGCAAGCCGATCCACAAACCGACGACCGCCCGCTGCCCCAAGACTTCGAGACGGCGCTGGCCGAACTCGAGGCGGTCGTGGCCACCATGGAGAACGGCTCCCTGCCGCTCGAGCAGTCGCTGGCGGCGTATCGCCGCGGCGTGGAACTGACCCGGATCTGCCAGGAGCGCCTGGCCCAGGCCGAACAGCAGGTCCGCGTGCTCGAGGGCGAACTGCTGCGCCCGCTCGATCCCGCGGCGCTGGACAACGACCCATCGCAGGGATGAAACAGAATCACCTCGCCTTCGCGGACTGGCTGCAAGACCGCGCCGCCCATGTCGAGCGGGTGCTCGACGAGTTGCTGCCTGCCGCCGACGAGGCGCCGGAGCGGCTGCACGAGGCCATGCGCTATGCCGTCCTGGGCGGCGGCAAGCGGGTGCGCGCGGCGCTGGTCTATGCGGCCGGGCAGGCGTGCCCGGCCAGCGGCAGCCTGCCGGCGCTCGAGGCCTCGCTCGACCGCGCGGCTGCTGCCGTCGAGATCGTGCACGCCTATTCCCTGGTGCACGACGACCTGCCCTGCATGGACGATGACACGCTGCGCCGCGGGCGGCCCACCACCCACGTGCGCTTCGACGAAGCCACCGCGATGCTGGCCGGCGACGCGCTGCAGCCGCTGGCCTTCGAATTGCTGGCCGAGATGCCCATCGCCCCGGCGCTGGGGCTGCAGGCCAGCCGGGTCCTGGCCCGTGCCGCAGGCAGCCGCGGCATGGCCGGCGGCCAGGCCATCGACCTCTACAGCGTGGGGCGCAGCCTGGAACGCGACGCGCTGCAGCGCATGCACAGCATGAAGACCGGCGCGATGCTGGCGTGCAGCGTCACGCTGGGCGGCATCGTGGCCGGCGCCAGCTCCACCGTCCGGCAGGCGCTGGACAACTACGCGCAGGCCGTGGGCCTGGCCTTCCAGGTGGTCGACGACATCCTCGACGTCACGGCCGACACGGCCAGCCTGGGCAAGACGGCCGGCAAGGACGCGGCCGACAACAAGCCCACCTACGTATCGCTGCTGGGGCTGGACGGCGCGCAATCGCTGGCTCGCGAGCTGGGCGAAGCGGCGCACCTGGCCCTGGAGCCGCTGGGCGAGGCCGGCGGGCGCCTGGCCCAGCTGGCCGATTTCATCGTGCTCAGAGACCGCTGAATCCCCGCGCCGCGGGCGCCGCCCGCGCCACGGCCCCACCGAGACGCATCACGCATGACGACCGAACTTCTGGACCGCATCCATTCCCCGGCAGACCTGAAGCCGCTGGACCGCCGCGAGCTCAAACGCCTGGCCGGCGAACTGCGCGAATTCGTGCTCGAATCGGTATCGCGCACCGGCGGCCACCTGTCGTCCAACCTGGGCACGGTGGAACTCACGCTGGCGCTGCACTACGTGTTCGACACGCCGCACGATCGCATCGTCTGGGACGTCGGCCATCAATCGTATCCCCACAAGATCCTCACCGGCAGGCGCGAGGGCATGGCCCGCCTGCGCCAGCACGGCGGCATTTCGGGTTTTCCCCGGCGCAGCGAGTCCGAATACGACGCCTTCGGCACCGCGCACTCGTCCACCTCGATCTCGGCGGCCCTGGGCATGGCCGTCGCCTCGCGCAATGCCGGCATCGACCGGCAGCACATCGCCGTGATCGGCGACGGCGCCATGTCGGCGGGCATGGCCTTCGAGGCCATGAACAACGCGGGCGTCACGCCCGACGTGAACCTGCTGGTGGTGCTCAACGACAACGACATGTCGATCTCCCCGCCTGTCGGCGCGCTCAACCGCTACCTGGCCCGCCTCATGTCGGGGCGTTTCTACGCCGCGGCGCGCAACGTGGGCCGGGCGGTGCTGCAGCACGTGCCGCCCATGCTGGAGCTGGCGCGCCGCTTCGAGGAGCATGCCAAGGGCATGGTCTCGCCGGCCACGCTGTTCGAGGAATTCGGCTTCAACTATGTCGGCCCGATCGACGGCCACGACCTCGACGCCCTCGTGCCCACGCTGCAGAACCTGCGTGCGCTGAAAGGCCTGCAGTTCCTGCATGTGGTCACGCGCAAGGGCCAGGGGTACAAGCTGGCGGAAGCCGACCCGGTGCTGTATCATGGGCCCGGCAAGTTCGACCCCGCCGTCGGCATCCAGAAGGCCAAGACGCCCGCGCGCAAGACGTACACCCAGGTCTTCGGGCAATGGCTATGCGACATGGCCGAGCGCGACACGCGGCTGGTCGGCATCACGCCGGCCATGCGCGAAGGCAGCGGCCTGGTGGAGTTCGAGCAGCGCTTCCCGCAGCGCTATTTCGACGTGGGCATCGCCGAGCAGCATGCCGTCACGTTCGCTGCCGGCCTGGCCTGCGAGGGGCAGAAGCCGGTTGTGGCCATTTATTCGACCTTCCTGCAGCGCGGCTACGATCAATTGATCCATGACGTGGCGCTGCAGAACCTCGATGTCACGTTCGCGTTGGACCGGGCCGGCCTGGTGGGCGCGGATGGCGCCACCCATGCGGGCAACTACGACGTGGCCTATCTGCGCTGCGTACCCAACATGGTGGTGGCGGCCCCGTCCGACGAGAACGAGGCGCGGCTGCTGTTGTCCACCTGCTACGCCCATCCGGGGCCGGCCGCGGTGCGCTACCCGCGCGGGGCAGGTTGCGGCGCCGAGGTGTCGTCCTCGCTCGACACCGTGCCCCTGGGCAAGGGGGTGCTGCGCCGCGAGGGCCGGCGCATCGCCATCCTGGGCTTCGGCACGCTGGTGCAGCCTGCGCTGCAGGCGGCCGAGGCGCTGGACGCCACCGTGGCCGACATGCGTTTCGTCAAGCCGCTGGACCGCGACATGCTGCTGGCGCTGGCGCAGCGGCACGATGCGCTGGTCACCGTGGAAGAGGCCGCGGTCATGGGGGGCGCGGGCAGCGCCGTCACGGAAGCCCTGAATGCCGCCGGCGTCTGTATCCCGGTGCTGCAGCTGGGCCTGCCCGACGAGTTCATCGACCATGGCGATCAGGCGGCCCTGCTGGCCGGTCTCGGCCTGGATGCCGCCGGCATCGAGGCCTCCATCCGCGGGCGCTTCGCAGGGCTGCTCGCGTCCGCGTGAGGTCCGCGGCGGCGCGGCTGCAGGGCTTCGTCGTTCCGCCCGCGCAACGGCGTGTTGCGGCGGGCGGCCTACTGTTAAAAGGGTTTTCCCTCGTTTTCGCGCGGTTTTGGGCGATAATCGGGGTCCGGTAAGCATTTCGGCGCGTGCCGTCGCGGCCCGCCTGAAGGTAACGACATGAATTCCCCGATTGATCCCGCCATCGTGATGCCCGACGTGCAAAGCTCGACGGACACGCGCCACATCCCTATCCAGCGCGTCGGCATCCGTGGCGTCCGCCATCCCATGCTGGTCCAGGGCGCCGACGGCGCCGCCCAGCCCACGGTGGCCACCTGGACGCTCACGGTGGCCCTGCCCGCAGAAGAGAAGGGCACGCACATGTCGCGCTTCGTGGCCCTGCTCGAGAAGTACCGGGCCGTCCCCATGACGCCCGCGCTGTTCGCCGACATGGCCCGCGAGATGCTGCCCCTGCTGCATGCCGAACGCGGCGATCTCACCGCGGCCTTCCCGTTCTTCATCAACAAGTCGGCGCCGGTGTCGGGCGTGCAGAGCCTGCTCGACTACGAGGTGCAGTGGATCGCGCGCGCGGCGGGCGACGAGGTCGAGTTCGAGCTGGTGGTGCAGGTGCCGGTCACCAGCCTGTGCCCGTGTTCCAAGGCGATTTCCGAGTACGGCGCACACAACCAGCGCTCGCACGTCACGGTGTCGGCCATCGTCGGGCCCGACGTGCCCATGGAACAGGTCATCCGTCTGGTCGAGGACGAAGGCTCCTGCGAATTGTGGGGCCTGCTCAAGCGTCCCGACGAGAAATACGTCACCGAGCGCGCCTACGACAATCCCAAGTTCGTGGAAGACCTGGTGCGCGACGTGGCCGCCCGCCTGCAGGCGCATCCCGGCGTGGCGCGCTTCCGCGTCGAGGCCGAGAATTTCGAGTCCATCCACAACCACTCGGCCTACGCCGTGGTCGAGGGCTGATTTTCCGGGTTTCCCCGCGCGCTTGCGTTTTCAGGGGCGGCGGGCGATAATCTACGGCTTTCTTGCTCGCTCTGTCCGGGGTTTGTCACGGGCAGCGGGCTGCCCCTTGCGGGGCGGGATCCCGGCCATCTGCTTCCTTGGAGGCGGCCTTGGCTTAGGGGCCTTGCCCCGCAAGACATCCACAAGGAGTTCTACCCTATGCGCCACTACGAAGTAGTGTTCATCGTCCATCCGGACCAGAGCGAGCAGGTGCCCGCCATGGTCGAGCGCTATCAGTCGCTCGTTACCGGCCAGGGCGGCATCGTGCACCGTCTCGAAGACTGGGGCCGCCGCCAGCTTGCCTACCCGATCCAGAAGCTCGTCAAGGCTCACTACGTCTGCATGAACATCGAGTGCAGCCAGCCGACCCTCGACGAACTCGAGCATTCGTTCCGCTACAACGACGCCGTGCTGCGCCACCTGGTCATCAAGACCAAGAAGGCGCCGGCCGCTCCCTCGATCATGATGAAGTCGGTCGAGCGCGAAGAGGCCCGCAAGGCTTCGGCTGAAACGGCTGCCACGCCGGCCGCAGAGTAAGAACGAAGGCCGGGCCGTCGCCCCGCCTCGAGAGCCGCAGCATGAATTCCGTGGAGCTGGACGCGCGCGTACTTGAACGCGAACCCCTGCGCCACACACCGGGCGGCGTCCCGGCGCTGGAAATGCTGCTGGAGCACGAGTCGGAGGTCGTCGAAGCCGGACATCCGCGCCGCGTCGCGCTCACCATTGCCTGCATGGCACTGGGCGACCTGGCGATGCTGCTGGCCGATACGCCGCTGGGCGCCGAACTGCGGGTTCAGGGGTTTCTCGCCCCGGTGCGCAAGGATTCGGTCAAGCTCAGGCTGCACTTGCAGCAGGCGCGCAGGACGGGCGGCAGTGCCGGCGGCGATCCGCCGGTGGGTTGAAGTTCGAGGCTCGGGATAAACACGAATCAGGGCAGCCGGCGCATACGCCGCCGCCCGCCGCAAACAAAGAGGCATCTATCATGGCTTTCTTCGGAAAACGCAAGGAAAAACGCAAGTTCACGCAGCAGAACCCGCTCTTCAAGCGTCGCAAGTTCTGCCGCTTCACCGCCGCCGGCGTCGAAGAGATCGACTACAAGGATCTCGACACCCTGCGCGACTTCGTGCAGGAAAACGGCAAGATCATTCCGGCCCGCCTGACGGGCACCCGGGCAATCTATCAGCGCCAGCTGGACACCGCCATCAAGCGTGCCCGCTTCCTGGCCCTGCTGCCCTACACCGACAACCACAAGTAATCGGGGGCACTGACATGCAAGTTATCCTGCTCGAAAAAGTCCTCAACCTGGGCAATCTCGGCGACGTCGTTCGCGTACGCGACGGCTACGCCCGCAATTTCCTGATTCCCCAGAAAATTGCCCGCCGCGCCACCGATGCGGCCCTCAAGGAATTCGAAGCCCGCCGCGCCGAGCTCGAGAAGATCCAGGCCGAGAAGCTGGCCGCCGCCCAGGCCCTGGGCGAGCGCCTGTCCGGCTATCAGCTGAAGATCGCCCAGAAGGCCGGCGTCGACGGCCGCCTGTTCGGTTCGGTCACCTCGGCGGATATCGCCGAGGCCCTGCGCGCCGCCGGTTTCGAGGGCGTGGAGAAGTCCCAGGTGCGCCTGGCCAGCGGCCACCTGAAGGCCGTGGGCGAGTACCCCATCCAGGTTGCGCTGCACGCCGACGTCGTCAGCGACGTCACGGTGGTGGTCGAAGGCGAAATGGCCTGAGTTCCGGCCGCATCGCTCGAAAAAGCCGGCCAGGTGCCGGCTTTTTTTTGCCATAGGGGCCGCGTGCGGGACGCCGTTGCGCCGCGGCACCGCCCCAGGGCGGGATTACCGGAGTTGTTTTTGCGGGAACAGACGTGAGCGCCTCGCCCCATTCCCATGCGCCTGCCGGCCTGCGCGCCTGGCTCCGCGGGGCCGAAGCGGCGGCCGTGGACACCGTGGCCGAAGTCGTGGTCGATGGCGTGCCGTGCGTGGTCAAGCGCCGCCGGCCCGGCGTGGGACGCGGGCTGAGCTATGTGCTGCGCTACCTGCGCGCCGCGGCGCTGGCTGCGGGCTGCAGGCTCTTCCTGGGCGAGTTCCCGCGCCCGGGCGTGTTGCTGCGCAATGGGCTGGACCACGAGGCCGGCCGCCTGCGGCACCTGCTGGCGGCCGGATGCCGGGTGCCGGAGGTATGGTGGCAGGAGCCGGGGCTGCTGGTGCTGGAGCATGTGGGCGAAAGCATGCCCGTGCGGATGCGCCGCGCCGACCCGCAAGGCTTGCGCGAGCTGGTGCAGGCGGTGGCGTCCGACCTCGCCGGGTTCCATCGCCGCGGCTTCTGGCACGGCGGGGCCCAGATCCGCAATCTGACGCTGCGCGACGGCCAGGTCTGGCGGATAGACTTCGAAGAGAACATCGGCAGCGCACTCAGCCTGCCGCTGGCCCAGGCCTATGACCTCTACCAGGCGTTGTCCTCGCTGCATGCCATGCGGGGCATGCCGGAGCCGATGCTGCCGGAGCTGGGTACACTGTTGATCGACACCTACTTCGCGACGCAGCCCGAGCCGGCCGTCCGGGAGCGCGCCCGGCGCATCGCGCGCCTGGTCTGCGGTGCGGCCCGCGTGCTGCGTCCCGTGGCGGGCCGCTGGTCCGGCCGCGACATCCGTGCGTTTTTCAGGGTGGCAGACACCCTGCAGGGACTATTGCAATCATGAAAGAAGCCGATTCCCAGCTCGAGTATCTGCGCGTCCCGCCGCATTCCGTCGAAGCCGAGCAGTCCGTGCTCGGCGGGCTGCTGCTGGACAACGCCGCCTGGGACCGCATCGCCGATGTCCTTACCGAAGAGGACTTCTACCGCCACGACCACCGTCTCATCTGGCACCACATCGCCCGCCTGATCGCCCTGGCGCGGCCGGCAGATGTGATCACCGTGCATGAATCATTGCAGAGCGCGGGCAAGAGCGAGGAAGTGGGCGGCCTGGCCTACATCAACGCGCTGGCGCACAATACGCCTTCGGCGGCCAACATCCGGCGCTACGCCGAGATCGTGCACGAGCGTGCCATGCTGCGCAAGCTCGTGTCGATCGCCGACGAGATCTCCGCCGCCGCGCTGAACCCGCAGGGCAAGGAAGCCCGCCAGCTGCTCGACGAGGCCGAGTCCAAGGTATTCAAGATCGCCCAGGAGGGCGCGCGCGGCACCGCCGGCTTCCAGGAAATCCAGCCGCTGCTCACCCAGGTGGTCGAGCGCATCGACGAGCTGTATCACCGCGAGAGCGATTCCGACGTGACCGGCGTGCCCACGGGCTTCACCGACCTCGACAGGATGACCTCCGGCCTGCAGCCGGGCGATCTCGTCATCGTGGCGGGCCGTCCGTCCATGGGCAAGACCTCGTTCTCCATGAACATCGGCGAGCATGTGGCCATCGAGCAGGGCCTGCCGGTGGCGGTGTTCTCCATGGAAATGGGCGCCGTGCAGCTTGCCATGCGCATGCTGGGTTCCGTGGGGATGCTGGACCAGCATCGCATGCGTACCGGCAAGCTCGTGGCCGACGACTGGCCGCGGGTCACCCATGCGGTGCAGCTCATGCAGGATGCCCAGGTCTACATCGACGAGTCGCCGGCGCTCAGCCCCATGGAAGTGCGGGCGCGGGCCCGGCGCCTGGCCCGCCAGTGCGGCCAGCTGGGGCTGATCATCATCGACTACCTGCAGCTGATGTCCGGCAGCGGCGGCGGCGAGAACCGGGCCACGGAGATCTCGGAGATCAGCCGTTCGCTCAAGGGGCTGGCCAAGGAGCTGAACTGCCCGCTGATCGCGCTCTCGCAGCTCAACCGCAGCCTGGAACAGCGCCCGAACAAGCGCCCGGTGATGAGCGACCTGCGCGAGTCGGGCGCCATCGAACAGGACGCCGACGTCATCCTGTTCATCTACCGCGACGAGGTCTACAACCCGGATTCGCCGGACAAGGGCACCGCCGAGATCATCATCGGCAAGCAGCGTAACGGCCCCATCGGCACCGTGCGGCTGACGTTCCAGGGGTCCAGCACGCGGTTCCTGAATTTCTCCGCTGCGCCGCAGTACTGAGGCCGGGCCTGCCGGCGCATTTGCAAGGAGCACGGCATGATCCGCATGGATCTGTTGGACGACGTCGACCGCCAACTCATTTCCCTGCTTCAGATGAACGCCCGCATGTCGGTCGCCGACATCGCGCGGCGCCTGCATCTGGCCAGGACCACGGTGATCTCCCGGATCGACCGCCTGGAGCAGCGGGGCGTCATCGGCGGCTACACGATCAAGCTGGGCCAGGGCGTGGCCGACTCGAGCCTGCACGCCTACGTGGGCATCACCGTGCAGCCGAAAGCGGGCCGGGACGTGGTGCGGCGATTCACCCGCATGCCCGAGGTGCACATGCTCTGCGCGGTGAGCGGCGAGTTCGACTACGTGGCCTGGCTGCGCGTGGCCACGCCGGACCAGCTCGACCGCCTGCTCGATGAGATCGGCGAAATGGACGGCGTCATCAAGACCACCACGTCGGTCGTCCTGGCCCGCAAGATCGACCGCGGCGACGTCGCCGGCGCAGGCGCCTAGCGGTCCCATGCGTCGTCCGGGAGAGTGCCGCGCTACACATTGGCGCCATGGTCGTCGTTATGTCCAGAAACTCCCGACCATTTGACGATTTGACCGTTTAAACTGACTTGGCTCGCTCCTAGAATGTCTGCACCTATTTCCCTTTGCGAGGAGTGCAGAATGCGGGTGGTTCTTCTGGGTGCTGGTCATATCGGGCAGTCCATTGCGCGGCGGCTGGCCCATGGCGGCGACTATACGGTCGTCGTGTCCGACCGGGATGAGCGGGCGCTGGCGTCGGTGGACGGACTGGGCGTGGAGCGCGCCGTGGTCGACTCCGGCGATGCCGCCGCGCTGGAACGGCTGCTGGCGCGCGCCGACCTGGCCATCAATGCGCTGCCCTATCACATGGCCACCAAGGTTGCCCGGGCAGCGCTGGCGGCCCGCACCAATTATTTCGACCTCACGGAAGACGTGGCGGCCACCCAGGCCATCATGGCGCTGGCCGAAGACGCGCCGGTGGCGTTCATGCCGCAATGCGGCCTGGCCCCCGGCTTCATCGGCATCGCGGCGCACACGCTCGCGCAGACCTTCGACGAAGTCCACGACGTGAAGATGCGCGTGGGAGCGCTGCCGCAATACCCTACCAACGAGCTGAAGTACAACCTCACCTGGAGCGTCGACGGGCTGGTGAACGAGTATTGCCATCCCTGCGAGGCGCTGCGCGAGGGCGAGCGCTGCGCCGTGGATCCGCTGGAAGGCATGGAGCACTTCTCGCTGGACGGCGTGGAGTACGAGGCCTTCAATACCTCCGGCGGGCTGGGCACGCTGTGCGAGACGCTCGCGGGCAAGGTGCGCAACCTGGACTACAAGACGGTGCGCTATCCCGGGCACCGGGAACGGATGAAATTCCTGCTCGACGACCTGGGCCTGAAGCGCGACCCGGAGCTGCTCAAGGCCATATTGCGCAAGAGCGTGCCTGCCACCATGCAGGACGTGGTGCTGGTCTTCGTGACGGTGAACGGCATGCGCGGCGGGAAATTCGTGCAGGAAGTCTTCGCGCGCAAGATCTACGCCGCCACCGCCGACGGCGTCCATGAAAGCGCCATCCAGCGCACCACGGCGGCCGGGGTCTGCGCAGCGGTCGACCTGTTCCGGGAGGGGAGGCTGCCGCGCCAGGGCTTCATCCGCCAGGAGGCCATCGGCCTAGCCGATTTCCTGGCGAACCGCTACGGCAGCGTCTACGCCGCGTCTGCCTGAGCGCAGCGGGCCGGGGAGGCGTGACCGCTATTCCGGCCGCCTGGCGTAGCGGGAGGCGAGCACGGCGCAGACCATCAGCTGCAACTGATGGAACAGCATCAGCGGCAGCACGATGGCGCCCACGGCCTGGCCGGCGAAGATCACCTGGGCCATCGGTATGCCGCTCGCCAGGCTTTTCTTCGAGCCGCAGAACAGCAGGGTGATGCGGTCGGGCAGCGAGAAGCCGAACAGCCGTCCCAGCAACGAGGTGACCAGCAGGACCAGGGCCAGGATTGCCGCGCAGCAGGCCAGCAGGCCCAGCAGGGCCGGCAGCGGCGTGTTGCGCCACAGGCCTTCGTTCACGGCCTCCGAGAAGGCGGTGTAGACCACCAGCAGGATGGAGCCCTGGTCCACCCATTTGAGCAGGGCCTTGTGCCGGTGCACCCAGGCGCCGATCCACGGTCGCAGCAACTGGCCCAGCACGAAGGGCAGCAGCAGCTGCAGCATGATCTTGCCGACGGCGTCGAATGAGATCGGCGCGCTGGCGCTGCTGGCCACGACGGTGCCGACCAGCAGCGGCGTGACGAAGATGCCGAGCAGGCTGGAAGCCGAGGCGCTGCACACGGCGGCGGGCACGTTGCCGCGAGCCATGGACGTGAAGGCGATGGCCGACTGTACCGTTGCCGGCAGGCAGCACAGGAACAGCACGCCCAGGTAGAGTTCCGGCGTGACCAGCGGCTCCAGCACCGGCTTGAGCGCCACGCCCAGCAGCGGGAACAACAGGAAAGTGGCCGAGAAAATGGTGGCGTGCAGCCGCCAGTGCGTGATGCCGGCGACGATGGCATCGCGCGAGAGCCGGGCCCCGTGCAGGAAGAACAGCAGGGCCACAGCCAGGTTGGTGATCCATCCGAATATCTCGATGCCCTGCCCATGGGCGGGCACGAGGCTGGCGATGACGACGGTGGCGACGAGGAGCAGGGTGAAGCGGTCCGGTAGGAAGCGGGCGAGGCGTGACATGGGAAACAGGAAGTCGATTCAGCGCCGGTATTGTAGTGCGCTGCCGGATGCTGCAATCTCAGGCATCTCGGCCAGCCATTGCGCGCCATTGCCGCCCGGCGGAGCCGGGGCCGGCACGGTTCAGGCCATCCTGAGCGCGAGATCGAAGGCGGCGCGCAGGGAGTCCGGATCGGCGATGCCCTTGCCGGCAATGTCGAAGGCCGTGCCGTGGTCGACGCTGGTGCGGACGAAGGGCAGGCCCACCGTGACATTGACGCCCTGGTCCAGGCCCAGGTATTTCACCGGGATGAGCCCCTGGTCGTGATACTGCGCCACCACGATGTCGAATTCGCCGCGGCGCGCCCGCATGAAGACGGTATCGCCGGGCCACGGGCCGGAGGCGTCCAGCCCCGCGGCACGGGCCCGCTGCACGGCAGGCGCAATGATGTCGAGGTCTTCGCGGCCGAACTTGCCGTCCTCGCCGGCATGCGGGTTCAGGCCCGCCACGGCCACGCGCGGCCGGGCGATGCCCATCTGCCGGCAGGCCCGCGCCGCCAGCGAAATGGCGTTGTCTTCGGCCTGTGCGGTAATGCGCGCCGGCACCTCCGACAGCGCCACATGGATGGTTACCAGCAGCACCCTCAGTTCGTCGTTGGCCAGCATCATGGCGTAGTCGGCCGTGCCGGTGCGCTCGGCCAGGATCTCCGTGTGGCCGGGATGGTCCACGCCGGCCCGCTGCAGCGACACCTTGTGCAGCGGCGCCGTGACGATGCCGCGGATGACGCCGGCCCGCGCATCGTCGATGGCTGCGCACAGGGCTTCGTAGGCGGTGCGCCCCGCGGCGGCGCTGACCTGGCCGAGCGGCAGGTCCGGGGGCAGGGCCGGCCCGCAGGCGACCACCTCGATGCAGTCGGCTGCGCCGGTGGCATCGGCGGCGCGGCCAAGCGGAACCACCCGCAGGCGCGCGCCGAGCATCTGCGCCGCCCGCTGCATCGCGCCGGGGTCGCCGTACACCACGGCGGGCGCCGGCAAGCCCTGCGCCCACATCTTGACGATGATCTCCGGACCGATGCCGGCGGCATCGCCCATGGTGACGCCGAGCGGGACGGTGTCGGCCATTGCCGCGGCCAGCCCTAGAGCACGTCGCCCGCGTAGTCGGCCAGCCGCGAGCGCTCGCCGCGCTGCAGCGTGACGTGGCCCGAGTGCGGCCAGCCCTTGAAGCGGTCGACCACGTAGGTCAGGCCCGAACTGCCCTCGGTGAGGTAGGGTGTGTCGATCTGCGCGATGTTGCCCAGGCAGATCACCTTGGTGCCGGGGCCGGCGCGGGTGACGAGGGTCTTCATCTGCTTGGGCGTGAGGTTCTGCGCCTCGTCGATGATGAGGTACTTGTTGAGGAAGGTGCGGCCGCGCATGAAGTTGAGGGACTTCACCTTGATGCGCGAGCGGATCAGGTCCATGGTGGCCGCCCGGCCCCAGTCGCCGCCGCCTTCGCCCTCGCCCATGTTGAGCACGTCGAGGTTGTCCTCGAGCGCGCCCATCCAGGGCAGCATCTTCTCTTCCTCGGTGCCGGGCAGGAAGCCGATGTCCTCGCCGACGGGCACGGTGACGCGCGTCATGATGATCTCGGTGTAGCGCTTGGTCTCGAGCACCTGGGTGATGCCCGCCGCCAGCGCCAGCAGGGTCTTGCCGGTGCCGGCCTGGCCGAGCAGGGACACGAAGTCGCACTCGGGATTCATCAGCAGGTTGAGCGCGAAGTTCTGCTCGCGGTTGCGCGCCGTGATGCCCCAGACGTTGTTCTTGCCGTGGGTGTAGTCGCGCAGCGTGGCCAGCACCGCCGTCTTGCCGCTGACCTCGCGCACCTGCGCGTAGAGCGGCATCTGGCCCTCGAAGTAGACGAACTGGTTCACCACGAACTGGGAACACAGCGGACCGCGGATGCGGTAGAACGTGGTGCCGCCCTGCTGCCAGGACTCGACGTCCTTGCCGTGCCGGTTCCAGAAGTCCTCGGGCAGCTGCATCACGCCGGTGTACAGCAGGTCGCTGTCTTCCAGGACGTGGTCGTTGTAGTAGTCTTCGGCCGCGATGCCCAGCGCGCGGGCCTTGAGCCGCATGTTGATGTCCTTGGACACCAGCACGACCTCGCGTTCGGCGTATTTTTCCTGGAGCGCGCGGACCACGCCGAGGATCTGGTTGTCGGCCTTGCCCATGGGCAGGTCGGACGGCAGGGTGCTGTGGATGGCCGTGGTCTGGAACATCAGCCGGCCGGTGGCGTCCTTGTTGCCCAGCGCGTCCAGGGGCAGGCCGTCGTCGAGCTGGGCGGCGTCCTGCACCAGGGCGTCGAGCGAGCGGCTGACCTGCCGCGCGTTGCGCGCCACTTCCGACATGCCCTTCTTCTGGTGGTCCAGTTCTTCCAGCGTCATCATCGGCAGGAAGACGTCGTGCTCCTCGAAGCGGAACAGCGAGGTGGGATCGTGCAGCAGCACGTTGGTGTCGAGCACGAACAGCTTGCGCACCGCCGGCTCGGCACGCGGCCTGGCCTTGCGGGTGGACGACTTGGCCCCCCGCGCGGGCCTCGGCGCCTCCGGAGCGGGCGCCGTGTCCGCGGGCGCGGACACCGGTGCCGGACGGACCGCGGGGGCGGCCTGGGCCACCGGCGCCAGGCCCTCGAGCTGCGGTTGCACCAGCAGTGCTTCGTCCTCGTCGTCATCGGCCTGCCCGCGGGCTGCGGGGCGGGCGCTCTGTCCTTTGGGGAAGGCCAGAATGGCGGCGGGGCGGGTGGGCATCTTCGGAAGCGGCATACGCGTCACTCTCCTGTTTGGGGCCGGCCGGCTGCCGGGGTAAACGCTGGGATACGATTCAGCCGATGCTCTTGGCGGCTTGCAGGACTTCCCTGGCATGGCCGGGCACCTTCACCCCGCGCCATTCCTGCACGAGCACGCCGTACGCATCGATCAGGAAGGTGCTGCGCTGGATGCCGCGCACCTGCTTGCCATACATGTTCTTCTGCTTGATGACGTCATAGAGGTTGCAGACGACCTCGTCGGGATCGGAAATCAGCGGAAAGGGCAGCTGCTGCTTGTCGCGGAAATTCTCGTGCGACTTGAGCGAGTCGCGCGAGATGCCGATGACCACGGTGCTGGCCTGCAGGAACTCCTCGTGGAGGTCGCGGAAATCCTGGCTTTCCGTGGTGCAGCCCGGGGTGCTGTCCTTGGGGTAGAAGTACAGGACGACGGCCCGGCCGCGGCACTGCTCGAGGCTGATCGGCCCGATGGTGCTCTCGGCCGTGAAGAGCGGGGCGGGCTTGCCGATGATCGCGGTCATCAGGTGGATACTCCGTGGGTGGGAATGAGGGCGACGACCACGCGCCGGCCCTCTGCCATCAGTATGTTGTAGGTGCGGGCCGCGGCCTCGGTGTCCATGACCTCGATGCCGATGCCGGCCGCCAGCAGCGGGCGCAGGGTCTGGTGGGGCAGCAGCTGCTGGCGGCTGCCCGTGCCGACCAGCAGCACTTCGGGGGCGTTATCGGGCCGCGCCGGCGCGGCCTCGGGCTCGTCCAGGAACGCGAGCGGATCGCGCGGGGCGAGCGAGATGCCGGCGGCTTGCTCGAGCAGGGCGGAGGTGATGTCGGCAGGTGCCTGCACCGGCCATTCGGCGACGGCGCCCTCGGGACCGAAGGCGATCGCGTGGGAAAAGCGTACCTGGTTGACCTCGATGTAGCCGTGACCGTAGGCGGTGACGGTATTGAGCGCGGTCGCAGGATCGTTATGCAGCTTCAATAAAAACTCCGGCTTGACGCGTCGATGATAGCGCATCGGCATGGCCGCATGTTGCAGCACAACGCCGGGCCTGGGGGACGGATTGTCCTCATTTGCCGGCGTGCCGGGCTTGCGCTAGATTACAGGGTTTTCCTGCGCAGCAACCGTCATGCCCGGCGGCATTGCGGCCCCGCTTTCCGCCTGCGTCCTGCCATCGCCACAACCGCCATTCAAGGATCGTTCCCATGAGGAAGTTCTCACGCATCGAGCGCCTGCCGCCGTACGTCTTCAACATCACCGGCGAGCTCAAGATGGCGGCCCGGCGCCGCGGCGAGGACATCATCGACATGTCCATGGGCAACCCCGACGGGGCCACCCCGCGGCACATCGTCGACAAGCTGGTCGAGGCCTCTTCCCGGCCCAATACGCACGGCTACTCGGTCTCCAAGGGCATCCCGCGCCTGCGCAAGGCGGTCTGCGACTGGTATCAGCGGCGCTACGCGGTCGAGTTCGACCCCGACTCCGAAGCCATCGTCACCATCGGTTCCAAGGAAGGCCTGGCCCACCTGATGCTGGCCACGCTCGACCGCGGCGACACCGTGCTGGTGCCCAATCCCAGCTATCCGATCCACATCTACGGCGCGGTGATCGCAGGCGCCAACATCCGTTCGGTGCGCATGACGCCGGGGATCGATTTCTTCGAGGAGCTCGAACGCGCCGTGCGCGAGTCCATCCCCAAGCCCAAGATGATGATCCTGGGCTTCCCGAGCAACCCCACGGCGCAATGCGTGGACCTGTCGTTCTTCGAGCGCGTGGTTGCGCTGGCCAAGGAACACGACATCCTGGTCGTGCACGACCTGGCCTATGCCGACATCTGCTTCGACGGCTATGTCGCGCCGTCCATCATGCAGGTGCCCGGGGCGCGCGACGTGGCGGTGGAGTTCTTCACCATGAGCAAGAGCTACAACATGGCGGGGTGGCGCATCGGCTACATGGTGGGCAACCGCGATCTGGTCAATGCGCTGGCGCGCATCAAGAGCTACCACGATTACGGCACCTTCACGCCCATCCAGGTCGCCTCCATCGCCGCGCTCGACGGTCCGCAGGACTGCGTGAAGGAAATCGTCGAGCAATACCGCAGCCGCCGCGACGTGCTGGCGCGCGGCCTGAAGGAGGCCGGCTGGGACGTCGACGTGCCCAAGGCCTCCATGTACATCTGGGCGCAGATCCCCGAACCCTATCGCGCCATGGGCTCGCTGGAATTCTCCAAGCGCGTGCTGTCCGACGCCAAGGTGGCCGTGTCGCCCGGCATCGGCTTCGGCGAATACGGCGACGAATACGTGCGCTTCGCCCTCATCGAAAACGAACAGCGCACGCGCCAAGCCGTGCGCGGCATCAAGGACATGTTCCGCAAGGACGGTTTGCTCAAATGACACAGCTGCATGAACCGCTCGTCGCGCAGGCCTCGCAGCGCGCCGTCGACATCCGCCCCATGCGAGTGGGCCTGCTGGGCCTGGGCGTGGTCGGGGGAGGCACCTGGAGCGTGCTGTCGCGCAATGCCGAGGAGATCGCCCGGCGTGCCGGACGCCGCATCGAGGTGACCCGCATCGCCGTGCGCGACGTCGTCAAGGCGCGCAGCAAGGTCGGCGAGGCCGTGCCGGTGTCGGCCGATCCGCACGAACTGGTGCGCGACCCGGACATCGACATCGTGGTCGAGCTGATCGGCGGCGATGCGCTGGCGCGCGAACTGGTGCTCGAGGCCATTGCCCAGGGCAAGCACGTGGTCACGGCCAACAAGGCGCTGCTGGCCAAGCACGGCAACGAAATCTTCGCCGCCGCCTCGGAACGCGGCGTGATGGTGGCGTTCGAGGCCGCCGTGGCGGGCGGCATCCCCATCATCAAGGCCATGCGCGAGGGCCTCACGGCCAACCGCATCGAGTGGGTGGCCGGCATCATCAACGGCACGACCAATTTCATCCTCTCCGAGATGCGCAGCCGGGGGCTGCCGTTCGCCGACGTGCTCGCCGAGGCGCAGCGCCTGGGCTATGCCGAGGCCGACCCCACCTTCGACGTGGAAGGCGTGGACGCGGCGCACAAGCTCACGCTGCTGGCTTCCCTGGCCTTCGGCGTGCCGGTGCAGTTCGACAAGGCCTACATCGAGGGCATCTCGCACCTGGCCCAGGAAGACATCGCGCATGCCGAGCGCATGGGCTATCGCATCAAGCTGCTCGGCATCACCAAGCGCCGCACGGATGGCATCGAACTGCGCGTGCATCCGGCCCTGGTGCCGGCCGAGCGCCTGCTGGCCAATGTCGAGGGCGCCATGAACGCCGTGCTGGTGCGCGGCGACGCAGTGGGCCCTACGCTGTACTACGGGCAGGGCGCGGGCGAGGAGCCCACGGCCTCGGCCGTGGTGGCAGACCTGGTCGACGTCACCCGCCTGCACACCGCCGATCCGGGCAACCGCGTGCCGCACCTGGCGTTCCAGCCCGAAGCGCTGTCCGACCTCGAGATCCTGCCGATCGCCCGCGTCTGCACCTCGTACTACCTGCGGCTGCGCGTGGACGACCAGCCCGGCGTGCTGGCCGACATCGCGCGCGTCCTGGCCGACGACGGCATTTCCATCGGATCGATGATCCAGCAGCCCTCGCACATCGGCGGCGCGGACATCATTTTCCTCACGCACGAAGCCCAGGAGGGCAACGTGGACCAGGCCATCGGCAAGATCGAGGCCATGCCGTTCGTCCGTTCCCAGGTCACGCGGCTGCGTATCGAGAACCTCACATGAAGTACGTATCGACCCGCGGCGGCATGGCGCCGCAAGCGTTCTCCGACATACTCCTCGAAGGCCTGGCGCCCGACGGCGGCCTGGCCGTGCCCCAGTCGCTGCCGCGCGTGGACGCCGACACCCTGGAATCGTGGCGCGGCCTGCCGTATGCCGACCTGGCCTACGAGGTGCTGTCGCGCTTTGCCACCGACATCCCGGCCGATGACCTGCGCCGGCTCACGCACGCGGCCTACCGGCCTGGCGTGTTCAGCAGCGACGAGATCGTGCCGCTGCGCCCGCTCGACGGCGGCCTGCAGCTGCTGGGCCTGTCAGAAGGCCCGACCCTGGCTTTCAAGGACATGGCCATGCAGTTCCTGGGCCAGGTCTTCGAGTACGTGCTGGCCCGGCGCGGCACCACGCTCAACATCCTGGGCGCCACCTCCGGCGATACCGGTTCGGCCGCCGAATATGCGCTGCGCGGCAAGCGGGGCATCGCGGTCTTCATGCTGTCGCCGCACGGCCGCATGAGCGCCTTCCAGCGGGCCCAGATGTATTCGCTGCAGGACGACAACATCCACAACCTGGCCGTGCGCGGCGTATTCGACGAAGCCCAGGACATAGTCAAGGCCCTCGCCGGCGACCTGGACTTCAAGACCCGCTATCGCATCGGGGCGGTCAACTCCATCAACTGGGCCCGCATCGCGGCGCAGGTGGTGTACTACTTCCATGGCTGGCTGCGCGCCACCACGGCGGCCGGCCAGGAGGTCTCCTTCGCGGTGCCGTCCGGCAACTTCGGCAACATCCTCTCGGGCCACATCGCCCGCCGCATGGGGCTGCCCGTGCGCCGGCTGGTGCTGGCCACCAACGAGAACAACGTGCTCGAGGAGTTCTTCCGCACCGGCGTGTACCGGCCGCGCGGCCCGGAGCACACCTACGCCACGTCCAGCCCGTCGATGGACATCTCGCGCGCGTCCAACTTCGAGCGCTTCGTCTACGACCTGGTCGATGCCGATACGCAGCGCCTGCACGCGCTGTGGCGCAGCCTGGCGAGCGATGGCTATTTCGATCTCTCGTCCATGAAGCCGCTGTTCGAATCGCGGTATGGCTTCGTCGCGGGGGTGAGCACGCACGCCGACCGCCTGGCCACCATCAAGGCCACCTACGACATCACCGGCATGCTGATCGACCCGCATACCGCCGATGGGGTGAGGGTGGCCCGCCAGTATGTGGAGCCGGGCGTGCCCATGCTGGTGCTCGAGACCGCGCTGCCTGCGAAGTTCTCCGACACCATCCAGGAGGCGCTGGGGCGTCCGGCGCCGCCGCCGGCGGCATTGGCCGACCTCGAAGCCATGCCGCAGCGCGTGACCGTGATGGATTGCGACCGCCTGGCGGTGCAGCGTTACATCGAGGCACACGCCAAAGTGTAAAGCCCCGTTAGGGGCTGTTTGCAATGGCGACCCCTGGGGCGGCGTGCCGGCGGGCCCTCCGGGGGATAAATGGGGGCGCATCATTACAGTCCTACGCATTTTGCCCACAACCCGTCACCTCGGTCGGGCCGGCGAGGCTCTAAAGTTGTCCCACGTTTCACAAGACGGAGGATATCCATGAGCCTGAAAACCGTGACTCTCGCGGCCGTAATCGCAGCGACCGGCGCACTCGCCGGCTGCTCCTCGCCCTCGGTGGTGAGCGGGCGCGACGGCAGCCAGACGCTCACCTCGGACCGGCCGGAATACAACGAGGACACCGGCTTCTATGAGTATGAGAAGGACGGGCGTACGGTACGCGTGAACAAGGACGACGTCCGGAGCATCGAGGATATCGAAGACTGACGCGGTGGCCGGACTTCCGGCCGCATCAAGGAAAAAAGGCGTGCCTGCGGCACGCCTTTTTTCCTTGGAGCAGGAAGGCTTCAGTTGCCGGCCGCCTCGGCGTGGTAGCGGGCCACGCGCTCGACCTCGTTCTTCGAGCCCAGGATCACGCTGACGCGCTGGTGCAGGGCCTCGGGCTGCACGTCGAGAATGCGCTGCGTGCCCGTGGTGGCCGCGCCGCCGGCCTGCTCGATGAGCAGGCTCATGGGGTTGGCTTCGTACATCAGGCGCAGCTTGCCGGCCTTGCTGGGTTCGCGCGCGTCCCAGGGATACATGAAGATGCCGCCGCGGGTCATGATGCGGTGCACGTCGGCCACCATGGAGGCCACCCAGCGCATGTTGTAGTCCTTGCCGAGCGGCCCCGTCTTGCCCGCCAGGCACTCGTCGATGTAGCGCTTCACCGGGGGCGCCCAGTGGCGCATGTTCGACATGTTGATGGCGAACTCCTTGGTGTCGCCGGGAATCCGCAGGGCCTCGTGGGTGAGCACCCACGAGCCCATCTCGCGGTCGAGCGTGAAGCCCACCACGCCGTTGCCCACGGTGAGCACCAGCATGGTCTGCGGGCCGTACACCGCGTAGCCCGCCGCCACCTGCTGGCTGCCGGGCTGCAGGAAATCCGCTTCGCAGACTTCCCGGCCGGCGGCATCGTGCGGCGCCTGCAGCACCGAGAATATGGTGCCGATCGAGACGTTGACGTCGATGTTCGAGGAGCCGTCGAGCGGATCGAACAGCAGCAGGTATTCGCCCTTGGGATAACGATTGGGGATGAGGTGGATGGTTTCCATCTCCTCCGATGCCATGGCGGCGAGGTGGCCGCCCCATTCGTTGGCCTCGAGCAGGATCTCGTTGGAGAGCACGTCGAGCTTCTTCTGGACCTCGCCCTGGACATTTTCGGATTCCAGGCTGCCGAGCACGCCGCCCAGCGCGCCCTTGCCCACGGCATGGCTGATGGCCTTGCAGGCGCGCGCCACGACCTCGATCAACAGCCGCACTTCCGGCTTGAGCAGTTGGGCCGAGCGCTGCTGTTCGACGAGATACTGCGTCAGGGTTTTGCGTTTCAATGAAGTCTCCTACGCCTGATCGGCGAATTCCAATGCTTTCGAAGTGATTTCCATGACGTTGCGCGACAGCCCGGGGTGCGCCTGCACCCGCTGCAGTGCCTGGTGCATGGGCTCGCGCAGCGCCGGCACGAAGCGCGACCAGTTGTCGAGCGCGCGGGCCAGGCGGGCGGCCACCTCGGGATTGAGCGCGTCCAGCGCGACGACCTGCTCGGCCCAGAAGCCGTAGCCTGCACCATCAGGCCGATGCATCCCGCGCGCGTTGTTCAGGCAGAACTGGAATACCAGGGCGCGCGCCCGGTTGGGATTGCGCAGCGTGAAGGCGGGGTGGGCCATCAGGGCGCGCACCGCCGCGACGTCGGTGCTGCGGGCCGTGGCCTGCAGCGTGAACCATTTGTCCACCACCAGGGGATCGCCCTGCCAGCGGGCGTAGAAGCTGGCCAGGGCATCCGCCGGGGCATCGCCCGTGCCGTAGTTCAGCAGCGCGGACAGCGCCGCCATGCTGTCGGTCATGTTGCCGGCCTGCTCGTACTGCTGCCGGGCCAGCGCCTGGGCGCCGTCGACGCCGGCGGCCATCAGGTGGGCCAGCGCCTGGTTCTTCAGCGCGCGCCGGCCTGCCGGCCCGGGGGCGGGGCTGTACGGGCCCGGGGTTTGGTTGGCGTCGAAGGCCGCGCGCCATTCGGCGGCCAGCCGGCGGCCCAGCTCTGCGCGCAGGAAGTCGCGCGCAGCGGCCAGCGCCGGCGGATCGATGCGGTCCATCCGCTCGGCCAGGGTCTTTTCCGACGGCAGGGCCAGAACGCGCGCGCGGTAGGCGGCGTCGAGCGCCGGATCGACGAGCTGGGCGCGCCAGGCCTGCACGAAGGCCGGGTCCGCCTGCAACGGGGCGCCGGCCTGGTGCTGCCGGGCCAGCGCCAGGATCTGGCGCGTGGCCAGTTCCTGGCCGGCCTCCCAGCGGGCAAAGGGATCGGTGTCGTGCGCCGACAGCAGGGCCAGTTCATCGTCGCGCCACGCATAGTCGACGATCACCGGCGCGGAGAAGCCGCGCAGCAGCGAGGGCACGGGCTCGGAAGGAATGCCCTCGAACACCCATTGCTGGCGTTCGGTGGTGAGTTCGAGCAGCGCGGTGTCGTGCTGCGCACCGTTCAGGCGCAGGGGCAGGGGCTGGCCGGCGCGGTCGAGCAGGCCTACCGCGAACGGAATGTGGAAGGGCTGCTTGGCACTGTTGCCGGCGCGCCGCTCCACGCCGACGGGGTCGCAGCGCTGGGCCAGCGTGATGGTGCACCGTTGCGCGGCGGCGTCGTAGGCCAGCTCCACGCTGACGCGGGGCGTGCCCGCCTGGCTGTACCAGTTGCGGAATACGCGTAGATCGCGGCCGGGATGCTGGCGCATGTAGACCGACTCCATGGCCGCGACGAAATCGTCGCAGGTCACGGCCTGGCCGTCGTGGCGGCGGAAGTACTCGTCCATGCCGGCACGAAAGCCCTCCTCGCCCAGCAGCGTATGCTGCATGCGGATCACCTCGGCGCCTTTCTCGTACACCGTGGCCGTATAGAAGTTGCCGATCTCCTGGTAGCTGTCGGGCCGGATCGGGTGCGCCATCGGCCCGGCATCCTCGGGGAACTGCGCGGCGCGCAGCGTGGCCACGTCGTCGATCCGCTTGACGGCGCGGGCGCTGGCGGCGGCGGCCGCGTCGAGGTCGCGCGCCATCATGTCGGCGCTGAATTCCTGGTCGCGGAAGACGGTGAGCCCTTCCTTGAGGCTGAGCTGGAACCAGTCGCGGCAGGTCACGCGGTTGCCGGTCCAGTTGTGGAAATACTCATGCCCGATGACGGATTCGATGCCCTCGTAGTTGGCGTCGGTGGCGGTGTCGGGATCGGCCAGCACATAGGCGGCGTTGAAGATGTTGAGGCCCTTGTTTTCCATGGCCCCCATGTTGAAATCGCGCACGGCCACGACCATGAAGCGGTCGAGGTCGAGCTCCAGCCCGAAACGCTGCTCATCCCAGCGCAGCGCGCGCACCAGCGATTCCAGCGCCCATTCGGTGCGCGATTCGGAGCCCGGATCGCTGTAGACCTGCAGCAGCACCTCGCGGCCCGATTGCGTGCGCACGCGCGTCTCGCGATGCGTGAGACGGCCGGCCACCAGCGCGAACAGATAGCAGGGCTTGGGGAAGGGGTCTTCCCAGCGGGCCTCGTGGCGCCCGTCGGGCAGCTCGGCGGTGCCCAGCAGGTTGCCGTTGGAGAGCAGGACGGGGTAGTCGGTGGAGGCGCGCAGCGTGACCCGGTAGCGCGACATGACGTCGGGCCTGTCGGCGAACCAGGTGATGCGGCGGAAGCCTTCGGCCTCGCACTGGGTGAAGAAATTGCCGCCCGACACGTACAGCCCCATCAGCGTGGAATTGGCTTCGGGATGGCAGCGGCTGAGGATGCGCACCTCGGCCTGCGCCGGCAGGCCTGAGACGACCAGGTTGCCGTCTTCGATCGCGTAGCGCGAGGCAGGCCAGGCCTTGCCGTCGACATGCAGCGCAAGCAGCTCGAGATCCTCGCCGTCCAGGACCAGCGGCGTATCCGCGGCCTCGCCCAGGCGACGCTCGATGCGCATGGTGCACTGCACTTGCGTGGCTTCGGGATCGAGTTCGAATACCAGGTCCACCTGGGGAATCGCGTACGGGTAGGGCCGATAATCCTTGCGATGGATGGTTACGGGCGTTTCGGTACGCATGGCGCTCCACGGTGCAGAATGGTGATGCCGTATTGTAGGCCCTGTTGGACCGGCTTCCGGCAGTATGCGGGGCGGGGCGCCAGGCTCTCCGGACGCAAAACTTCCCGCACGCGCCGTGGTCAAATTGTCCATCCCGCTACGCTGCGGACCGGAGGTTCTGCTTATGTTCGACACCCTCAATCTGCCGCCCCCCGTGCGCCGCGCCGCCATGGCGCTGGCCCTGGGCGCTGCGCTGCTCGGCGGCTGCGCCGCGCCCACCGTGGCCACCCGGGTCACCACGTTCCAGCAATGGCCGGCAGGGGTGGAAGGGCAGCGCTACCGCTTCGACCCGCAGCCCGCCCAGCGCAACAACCTCGAATACCAGGCTTACCAGGACATGGTGCGCGCCGGCATCGGCGCCACCGGCCTGGTCGAAGCCCAGGCCGGCGAGTCCGCCCGCTTTGCCGTGAGTTTCCATTACGAGTCCACGCCCACGCAGGTGATGCAGCGCCGGCCATACGATCCCTACTTCCCCGGCTTCTATGGCCCGCCGTGGTGGGGAGGCCCCGGCTATTGGGGGCCAGGCTGGATCGGCCCGGGCTGGTACGGACCCGGCTGGGTGGACGTGCCGGTGGCCGCGTTCCGCAATACGCTGCGCCTGGAAATCCGCGATACGGCGCGCCAGGGCACCGAGGTTTACCGCGCCACCGCCTACCTGGTATCAGATCGCGATGACCTGGTGCGGGCCATGCCTTACCTGGTGCGCGCCATTTTCGACGGTTTTCCCGGAAATAATGGCGCCGAGCGGCGCGTGGAATATCCGTTGAATCGTTGATCAATAATACGGGGTGTTACTGCATGAAAAAAGCGCGCCATTGGCGCGCTTTTTTCATGATTGACGGCGTGTTTTTACTTTATAAGAAAGCTGGAGCGGTCGACTCCGGCGGCTTCCTCGGCCACCAGCCAGCGCGGCGCCTTGCCGCGGCCGCTCCAGGTTTCGCCCGTCTTGGGATGGCGGTATTTGGGGGCCACCGGGCGCTTGGCCGCCGCAGGAGCGGCGGCCGCCTTGCGGCGGGCTGCGGTGCGGCCAGCCGGCTTGGTGGAGGAAAAGGCCGCGGCGATTTCCTCCGGCGTAATATCGTATTCACGCATCGATTTGACGATGGATGCGATCACCGGTTTGCGGCGCTTGGTCTGGAGAGCTTCGGCGCGTTTCTGGAGCTTGGAGATCTCTTTTTCTATCTTGGCTTGCAGCGTGGCATAGGATTCACGGGGCATGATACTTCCTGATTTTAGTGACAGAGCCATGTTGAAATTGATTCGGTAGGCTCGAATTAATGGTTTTGCGGACTCAATAATACTGAAGTTGTACTGTCGGGTCAGTATCCGGATAGGGACGAATTTGTATCATGATAGAAAGCAATTTGAAAGCAGACCCAGGCCCGGTGCGGGTTGCAGCCATACAGATGGTGAGTGCGCCCGACGTCGATGAAAACCTGGAACAGGCGCGCGAGTTAATAGAGAAAGCCGCGGCCGGCGGCGCGATGCTGGTCGGGCTGCCCGAATATTTCTGTTTCATGGGCAGGCGCGACGCGGACAAACTGGCAATCAAGGAGCAGGAGGGCGCGGGCAGGGTGCAGCAGTTTCTGTCGGAAACCGCCGCGCGCCTCGGCATCTGGCTTGCGGGCGGAACGCTGCCGCTGGCCTGCCCGGACCCGCAGCGGGTATTCAACACCAGTCTCGTCCATGGCCCCGACGGCGCCGTGCGGGCGCGCTACGACAAAATCCATTTATTCAATTTCCAGCGCGGCGCGGAATCCTACGATGAATCCGTGGCGATACGTCCCGGAGAACACGTGCGGGTATTCGACGGCCCTTGCGGACCTGTCGGGCTTTCGGTGTGCTACGACCTGCGCTTTCCGGAGCTCTACCGGGCCATGGGACCCGTGAACCTCATCCTGGTGCCGGCGGCATTCACCTACACCACCGGCCGGGCCCACTGGGAATTGCTGCTGCGGGCCCGTGCCATCGAGAACCAGTGCTACGTGCTGGCGCCGGCGCAGGGGGGGCACCACCCCAATGGCCGCCGCACCTGGGGGCACACCATGCTGGTCGACCCCTGGGGCGAGGTGGTGGCGGTGCGCGAGGAGGGGCCGGGCGTGATCGGCGGTACCATAGAGCCTGAGCGCCTTTCCGAAGTGCGCGCCGCCCTGCCGGCGCTGCGCCATCGCGTTTTGTAAACGGAAGCCATGAAACCCATCGACCCCGCCATCCAGTCCCTGGCCACCGCCAAGTCCCTGCTGCTCGACCCCTGGGGTCTGACGGAAGCGCACCTGGCCCGTGCCCTGGGCGAGATCTTCACTCACAAGGTCGACTATGCCGACCTGTATTTCCAATACACCCGCAGCGAAGGCTGGAGCCTGGAAGAAGGCATCGTCAAGACCGGCAGCTTCTCCATCGGCCAGGGCGTGGGCGTGCGCGCCGTCAGCGGCGAGAAGACCGCCTTCGCCTACTCCGACAGCCTGTCGGCCGATGCGCTGCTGTCGGCCGCCCATACCGTGCGCGGCATCGCCCGGCGCGGCGCGGGCCGGGTCAAGGTGGCGGCGCAGGTGCCGGTCGACGATGCGCGCAGCCTGTATGCCGGCATCGATCCGCTCGCCACGCTGAGCGCGGCCGACAAGGTCGCGCTGCTCGAGAAGGCCGAGCGCATGGCCCGCGCTGCCGATCCGCGCGTGATCCAGGTCATGGCTGGCCTGGGTGCCGAGTATGACGTCGTTCTGGTGGCCGGCAGCGACGGCCGGCTCGCGGCCGACGTGCGTCCGCTGGTGCGCCTGTCGCTTACCGTGATTGCGGAGCAGAATGGCCGCCGTGAAATGGGCCACGGCGGCGGTGGCGGCCGCGTCGGGCTGGACATGTTCTCCGACGAGGTGCTGCGCGGCTATGTCGACCGCGCCGTGCACGAGGCGCTGGTCAATCTCGAGGCCCGGCCTGCGCCGGCCGGCGAAATGACGGTGGTGCTGGGTTCCGGCTGGCCCGGCATCCTGCTGCACGAGGCAGTGGGGCACGGGCTTGAAGGCGACTTCAACCGCAAGGGTTCCAGCGTGTTCTCCGGGCGCATCGGCGAGCGCGTGGCCTCGCCCGGCGTCACCGTGGTCGACGACGGCACGCTGCCGGGCCGGCGCGGCTCGCTCAACATCGACGACGAGGGCAATGCCACGCAGCGCAACGTGCTCATCGAAGACGGCATCCTGCGCGGCTACATGCAGGACACGCTCAATGCGCGGCTGATGCGCACCGGCGCCACCGGCAACGGCCGGCGCGAGTCCTTCGCCCACCTGCCCATGCCCCGCATGACCAATACCTACATGCTTGCGGGCGCCACGCCGCCCGAGGAAATCATCGCCTCGGTGGGGCGCGGGCTGTATGCCGCGAATTTCGGCGGCGGACAGGTCGACATCACCAACGGCAAGTTCGTGTTCTCGGCTTCCGAGGCCTACATGATCGAGGATGGCAAGATCACCTATCCGGTGAAGGGCGCCACGCTGATCGGCAACGGCCCGGATGCCATGAACCGGGTCAGCCTCATCGGCAACGACATGCGCCTGGATTCGGGCGTGGGCACCTGCGGCAAGGACGGCCAGAGCGTGCCGGTGGGCGTGGGCATGCCCACGGTGCGCATGGACGGCCTCACCGTGGGCGGCACGGCCTGAACATGCCATACGATGACGCCCGGTATTTTTTGTGCTAGAGTCCGTGCTATGAAATTCGCGTCCCCCGCCTTTTATTTTTACTTTTATGGTTTTCTGAAGCCGTTGGCGGAGGAAGGGGCGCGCATCAACTGAAAGCACGCTAGTATCCCCAAGAAGCCGCCAGCGCCCCTGGCGGCTTTTTTGTGGCCGTCACGCTGGCGGGTATACACCCCAGGAGCCGTTCCGTGTCCCACAATACCGACGATCTGCGCATCCGCGAGATCAAAGAGCTGAACCCGCCCGCCCACGTCATGCGCGAATTCCCGTGCACGCGCGAGGCCTCGGAAACCGTGTATGGCGCGCGCCAGAGCCTGCACCGCATCCTGCATGGCATGGACGACCGCCTGGCGGTGGTGATCGGGCCCTGCTCGATCCACGATACGCGCGCCGCCATGGAATATGCCGCACGACTGCGCGAGGCCCGCCGGCGCCACGCCGCCGACCTCGAGATCGTGATGCGGGTCTACTTCGAGAAGCCCCGCACCACGGTGGGCTGGAAGGGCCTGATCAACGACCCGGATCTGGACGGCAGTTTCCATATCAACAAGGGAATCCGGGTGGCGCGCCAGCTGCTGCTCGACATCAACAGCCTGGGGCTGCCGGCGGGCTGCGAGTTCCTCGACATGATCACCCCGCAGTACATCGCCGACCTGGTTTCCTGGGGAGCCATCGGCGCGCGCACCACGGAAAGCCAGGTGCACCGCGAGCTGGCTTCCGGGCTGTCATGCCCGGTGGGCTTCAAGAACGGCACCGACGGCAACGTCAGGATCGCCGTGGACGCCATCAAGGCGGCGTCGCAGCCGCATCACTTCCTGTCGGTGACCAAGGGCGGACATTCGGCCATCGTTTCGACGGCAGGCAACGAGGATTGTCACGTGATCCTGCGCGGCGGCAAGAGCCCCAACTACGACGCGGCCAGCATCGAGGCGGCGTGCCAGGACATGGCCAGGTCCGGCCTGGCCCAGCGCGTCATGATCGACGCCAGCCATGCCAACAGCAGCAAGAAGCCCGAGAACCAGCCCCTGGTGGCGGAAGACGTGGCGCAGCAGCTCGAACGCGGCGAGTCGCGCATCGTGGGGATGATGATCGAGAGCCACCTGCTGGCGGGCCGGCAGGATCTCGTGGCCGGCCAGGAGCTGGTCTATGGCCAGAGCATCACCGACGGCTGCATCGACTGGGAAACTTCCGAGCGGGTGCTGGCGCGCCTGGCCCAGGCCGTGGCGCAGCGCCGGCGCATCCTGGCCAGCGGCAAGTAGGGCAGGGCGGCGGGGCAGGCGTAAAATCTCCGGACCACAATCCACACCCGAGACAGCCATGAACGCTCCCCTCCACCCCGAGACCCTGCGCCGACCGGTTCCGGCCGCATGCCTGGAAGCGCTGCGCGCGCGTTTCGGCGATCGCCTCTCCGTGTCGGCTGCAGTGTGCGAGCACCATGGGCGGGATGAGTCGCCGTATCCGCCGATGCTGCCCGACGCCGTGGTCTTCGCCACGTCCACGGAAGAAGTCGCCGACGTGGCGCGGCTGTGCAACGAGCACCGCGTGCCCCTCATCCCCTACGGCGCGGGCTCGTCTCTCGAAGGGCACCTGCTGGCCATCCAGGGCGGCATCAGCCTGGATCTCTCGCAGATGAACCAGGTGCTGGCCGTGAATGCCGAGGATCTCACCGCCACCGTGCAGGCGGGCGTCACGCGCAAGCAGCTCAACGAGGAGATCCGCGACACCGGGCTGTTCTTTCCCATCGATCCCGGCGCCGACGCCAGCCTGGGCGGCATGGCCGCCACGCGGGCATCGGGCACCAACGCCGTGCGCTACGGCACCATGCGCGAGAATGTGGTGTCGCTCACGGTCGTCACCGCGGACGGCCGCGTGGTGCGCACGGCCGGCCGGGCGCGCAAGTCTTCGGCGGGCTACGACCTCACCCGCATATTCGTGGGCAGCGAGGGCACGCTGGGCATCATCACCGAAGTCACCGTGCGGCTCTATCCCCAGCCCGAGGCCGTCTCGGCGGCGGTGTGCAACTTTCCCACGCTCGACGCCGCAGTGCAGAGCGTGATCGAGATCATCCAGATGGGCGTACCCGTCGCGCGCGTCGAGTTCATGGACGCCGCGGCGGTGCGGGCGGTCAACCTGCACAGCAAGCTCACCCTGCGCGAGACGCCGCTGCTGGTGTTCGAGTTCCACGGCAGCCCCGCCGGGGTGCAGGAACAGGCCCAGACCGTGCAGGCCATCACGGCCGATCACGGCGGCATGGATTTCGAGTGGGCAGAGCGTCCCGAAGACCGCAGCCGGCTCTGGACCGCGCGCCACAACGCCTATTTTGCGGGCCTGCAGCTGCGCCCCGGCTGCCGCGCCAGCACCACCGACGTGTGCGTGCCCATCTCGCGCCTGGCCGATTGCGTGCGCGAGACCGTCGACGAACTCGATCGCGCCAGTTTCCCGTACACCATCGTGGGCCATGTGGGCGACGGCAACTTCCACGTGCTGATGTTGCTGGATGCCGACAGCGAGGCGGAATGGCGCGAGTCTGAAATCATTAATCACAATTTGGTGCGCCGCGCCATCGCGGCCGACGGCACCTGCACCGGCGAGCACGGCGTGGGCCTGCACAAGATGCAGTTCATGGCCGAGGAGCACGGCGAAGACGCGCTGGCGCTGATGCGCAGCCTCAAGCACGCCTTCGATCCGAACAACATCCTCAACCCCGGCAAGATCATCGCCTGGTAGGCCGCCGCGGCCGGGGGCGGGTAAATCCCGGCATGTGCATTCCGTAGCGGCGCGCTATCTTTTGGGCATGAATCCGCTGGTCGAAAGCGGGCTGGTCCAGGACCAGCCCGCATTTTCCGTGACATCCCTGGCCGAGGCGCTGTGCACCATCCTCCCGGCGCACTGCGTGCTGTCCCGCGAGGAAGACACCCGTCCCTACGAGTGCGACGGCCTGCCCCTGTATCGGTGCCTGCCGCCCGTCGTGGTGCTGCCCGAGAGCGAGGCGCAGGTGCAGGCCGTGATGCGCCTGTGCAAGCGCATGAACGTGCCCGTGGTGGCACGGGGCGCCGGCACGGGCCTGTCCGGCGGGGCCCTGCCTCACCCGCAGGGCGTGCTGCTCGGTCTTTCCAAGCTCAACCGCATCAAGCGCGTCGATGCCCGCGCGTGCGTGGCCGTCGTCGAGCCCGGCGTGCGCAACCTGGCCATCTCCGAGGCGGCGGCGGCCCACGGGCTGTACTACGCGCCCGACCCTTCCAGCCAGATCGCCTGCTCGATCGGCGGCAACGTCGCGGAGAACTCCGGCGGCGTGCATTGCCTCAAGTACGGCCTCACGGTGCACAACGTGCTGAGCGTGCGCATGGTCACCATAGACGGCGACGTCGTGCAGCTCGGTTCGGAAGCGCCCGATTCCCCGGGGCCCGACCTCCTGGCCCTGTTCGTCGGGTCGGAGGGCATGCTGGGCATCGTCACCGAAGTCACCGTCAAGCTGATCCCGCGACCGGTGTGCGCCCAGGTCGTGATGGCCAGCTTCGCCAGCGTCGAGGCGGCAGGCAACGCGGTCACGCAGGTCATCGCTGCGGGCATCGTGCCGGCGGGCCTGGAAATGATGGACCGGCGCGCCATCCATATGGTGGAGCCCTTCGTGCAGGCCGGCTACGACATGGACGCCCAGGCCATCCTGCTGTGCGAGTCCGACGGCACTCCGGAGGAAGTGGCGCACGAGGTCGAACGCATGGAGGCGGTCTTTCGCGCAGCGGGCGCCACGCGGATGCAGGTCTCGGCCAACGAGGCCGAGCGGCTGAAGTTCTGGGCCGGGCGCAAGAATGCATTCCCGGCCGCCGGGCGCGTCTCGCCCGACTACTATTGCATGGACGGCACGATTCCGCGCCGCCACCTGGCGCGGGTGCTGGGCGCCATCGAGCAGATGGAGGACGAATACGGCCTGCGCTGCGCCAACGTATTCCACGCGGGCGACGGAAACCTGCATCCGTTGATCCTGTTCGATTCCAACAAGCCGGACGAGGTGGAGCGCGCCGACAAATTCGGCGCGGCGATACTCGAGCTGTGCGTGCAGGTGGGAGGCACCGTGACGGGAGAGCACGGTGTGGGTATGGAGAAGATAAATCAAATGTGCGTGCAATTTTCGCGTGATGAGCTCGACGCCTTTCTTGCCGTGAAGCGGGCCTTCGACCCGCCCGTGCTGCTCAATCCCGAGAAGGTCATTCCCACCCTGGCGCGCTGTGCCGAATACGGCAAGATGCACGTGCACGCCGCAGACATGCGATTCCCCGACCTGTCACGCTTCTGAGATCGCCCGCATGGATTTCGTCCTGTCGGAACTCTGCGACCAGGTGCTGACTGCGCGCGCCGGCCACAAGCCGCTGTTCATCGCCGGCGGAGGGACCAAGTCGTTCTACGGCAACCATCGTCCCCTCACCCCGCAGGATGGCCATTGCCTGCTCGACATGACCGCGTATCGCGGCATCGTGGGCTACCACCCGTCCGAACTGGTCGTCACGGTGCGGGCCGGCACGCCGCTGGCCGAGCTCGAGGCGGAGCTGGCCGGCCATGGCCAGATGCTGGCGTTCGAGCCGCCGCATTTCGGCGCGGGCGCCACCGTGGGCGGCTGCGTCGCGGCGGGCCTGTCCGGACCGCGCCGCATGTCCGCCGGCGCCGTGCGCGATTTCGTGCTGGGCGTGCGCATGCTGGACTCGCACGGGCGTATCCTCGCCTTCGGCGGGGAAGTGATGAAGAACGTGGCCGGATACGACGTATCGCGCCTGCTGGCGGGATCGCTGGGCATCTTCGGCGCCTTGCTCGAAGTCTCGCTCAAGGTATTGCCGCGGCCGGCGTGCGAACGCACGCTGGTGCGCGAAGCCACCCAGGCCGCCGCGCTGGACCTGTTTTCGCAGTGGCGGGCCAGGCCCATGCCGGTCTCGGCCGCGTGCTGGATCCCGGGCGACCCCGGCGACGGCAGCGGGCGCCTCGCGGTGCGGCTGTCCGGCGCCCCGCCTGCCGTGGATGCCGCGGCGGCACGCATCGGCGGCGAGCCGATGGCGGATGCCGAAACCTGGTGGCGCTCGCTGCGCGAGCAGACGCATCCGTTCTTCGATCCGGCCCGGCCCTTGTGGCGCCTGGCCCTGCCGCCTGCCACGCAGCCCCTGCCCATGGGCCCGATGCTGCTGGAGTGGGGGGGCGGGCAGCGCTGGCTGAACGCGGCGGCCGATGCCCACGCGCTGCGCCAGGCGGCCGAGCAGGCAGGCGGCCATGCCACGCTGTTCCGCCCGGGGCAGGGGCCCGTCCCGCCCGACGGCGTGTTCCATCCGCTGTCACCCGCGGTGGCGACGCTGACGCGTCGCCTGAAGCAGGAGCTGGACCCCGCCGGCCTGTTCAATCCGGGCCGGCTGCACCTGGACCTGTAGGAATCACCATGCAGACGAATCTCGCGCCCTGGGCGCAGGAAACAGCGCTGGGACAAGAGGCCGATGCCATCCTGCGGCGCTGCGTGCATTGCGGGTTCTGCACCGCCACGTGTCCCACCTACCAGTTGCTGGGAGACGAGCTCGACGGGCCGCGCGGGCGCATCTATCTCATCAAGCAGGTGCTCGAAGGGGCGGAGCCCACGGCCGCCACGCAGATGCACCTGGACCGCTGCCTGACCTGCCGCAATTGCGAGACCACCTGTCCGTCGGGAGTGGAGTACGGGCACCTGCTCGACATCGGCCGCCAGGTCGTGGACGCGCGCGTGCAGCGCCCCTGGCCCGACCGCCTGCGCCGGACGCTGCTGCGCAAGGGCCTGAATTCGCCGCTGTTCCGGCCGGCCATGCGCCTGGGGCAGTCCCTGCGCCGCTTCATGCCCCAGGCGCTGCAGCGCAAGATACCGGCGCGCCGCGCCGCGGGCCCGCTGCCCGACGGCGCGCGCCATGCCCGCCAGGTGCTGCTGCTGGCCGGCTGCGTGCAGCCGGCCATGATGCCCTCGGTGGACGCCGCCACCATGCGCGTGCTCGACGCCATCGGCATCGGGGCCAGGGTGGCGCCCGGCGGCGGGTGCTGCGGCGCCGTGAATTTCCACCTCGATGCCCAGGCGGAGGCGCTCGCCCAGATGCGCGCCAACGTGGATGCCTGGTGGCCGTTGGTGGAGCGGGACGAAGTCGAGGCCATCGTGATGAATGCCTCGGGCTGCGGCGCCATGGTGCGCGAATATGCCCACCACCTGCGGCACGAGCCCGCCTATGCCGAGCGCGCCGCGCGCATCGTGGCGCGGGTGCGCGACGTGGCCGAGATCGTGGCCCCGCATGCCGCCGAACTGGCCGCGCGGCTCCGGCCGGCGCCCCGTACCGCGTTCCATCCCCCCTGCACGCTGCAGCACTGGCAGGGACTGCGCCCGCTCAGCGAGGCGATGCTGGCCGCGCTGGGCTTCGAGCTGCAGCCCTTTGCCGAGACGCATCTGTGCTGTGGTTCCGCCGGGACCTACTCGGTGCTGAATCCCGGCCTGGCATTGCCGCTGCGCGACCGCAAGCTGGCGCACATCGGCCAGGCGCAGCCGTCGCTCATCGTGTCTTCCAACGTCGGCTGCATCCAGCACCTGCAGAGCGGCACCGAAGTGCCCGTGCGGCACTGGATCGAGGCCGTGGACGAACGGCTCGCGGCTGCGAAGTAGCGTCGCAGCCCCTGTCGATTCCCGCGTTGCGGCGCTATGCTGCGGCCATGGCATTGCGCGCGAGGAGACATCATGCCCACCGTACGTACCGACGTGCTGGAAATCGCCTACGAGGCGCATGGGCCTGCTGACGGCAGGCCCCTGGTGCTGCTGCATGGCTGGCCCGACGACGCGCGCACCTGGGACCGCGTCGCCCCCCGGCTGGCGCAGGCCGGATACCGGGTGTACTGCCCGTACCTGCGGGGCTACGGGCCCACGCGCTTCCTGGACCCGCGGCGTCCGCGCAGCGGCCAGCTGTGCGCCCTGGCCGACGACCTGCTCGGCTTTGCCGGCGCGCTGGGCCTGCAGTCCTGGTCGGTCGTGGGCCATGACTGGGGCGCCCGCGCCGCCTACATCGCCGCCGTTCTCGCCCCGCAGTCGATAAGGCATTGCGTGGCGCTGTCGGTGGGCTGGGGCACCAACGCGCCCGACCAGCGCCTGTCCCTGGCCCAGACCCGCAACTACTGGTATCACTGGCTCTTCGCCACGCCGCGCGGCGAGATGCTGCTGCGCAGCCAGGGACGCGAACTGGCGCATTTCATGTGGACCACCTGGTCGCCGGGATGGTCGTTCCCGCAGGTCGAGTTCGAGATCACGGCGCAGTCCTTCCAGAACCCCGACTGGGCGTCGGTGTGCCTGCATTCATACCGGCATCGGTGGGGCTGGGCCGACGGAGACCCGGCCTACCAGGCGTTGGAGGAGCGGCTGGCGGCAACGCCCCGCATCGCCGTGCCCACGCTGGTGCTGCACGGCGGCCGCGACGCCGCCAATGCCCCGGAGACCTCGGAAGGGCGCGAGTCCCTGTTCGACGGTCCGTACGAGCGGCAGCTGGTGCCCGAGAGCGGGCACTTCCCGCAGCGCGAGCAGCCTGACTCAGTGACCGCGGCCATCCTCGGATGGCTGGCCGGCCAGGGCGATCAGCGTTCCGGCGCGCCGAGCGCGTAGCGGGCCGCCGGCTCTACGGTGGCCGGCAGCATGGCGCCATGCCCCAGTGCGGGAAACTCGCGGAACGCCACCGCCAGATTCGGCGCCTGCCGCAGCACACCAGCCAGCGCGCGCGCATCGCCTGCCGTGGGACGGCCCTCGTCGCGGCGCGGCGCGCCGGGCCCGCCGTCGTGGCGCAGGCGCTCCCCGGCGCCCACCATGATGGCCAGCCGCGCGGGCGGCAGCGCGCCGGTGCGCGCCTGCGCCACATAGGCCTGCGCACGGTCCTGCATGAGCGGGGCATGCCACCATACCGACGGGCTGGCCGCAATGTAGGCCTGGAACGCGCCCGGGCGTGCGAACAGCGCGTGCAGCACGAACAAGCCGCCATAGGAGTGCCCGTAGAGCGCCTGGCGGCGCGCGTCGATGGGCGCGCGCGATGCCACCAGCGGCTTGATCCGCGTTTCGATGGCATCCAGCAAGGCATCGGCTCCGCCATTCAGGCGGCCCGGCGCACGCGGATCCGGCGCGCCCGAAGCCGGGGCGCCGGGCGGCAGCGGGGTGTAGTCCCAGGCTCGCGTGTCCAGGTCGAAGCGCGCCTCCACGTCATAGCCTACGCCCACCACGACCATGCTGCGCGCGATGCCGGGGCTGGCCCGCAGCAGCGCGCCGGCGCTGGCATTGCCGTCGAGCAGGTACAGCACGGGCCATCCGCCGGCGGGCGGCACGCCCGGCGGATGGGCGATCGCCAGGCGCCAGGCGCGCCGGCCGTCATCGCGGGGGAGCACCAGCCGTTCCACCAGCGGGGTGGCCCCGTGGCGGGCCGCGGCCGCGCCCGGGGCCGCGGACTCGGGCGCGGCCGGCAGGGCTGCGCGCCCGTGCGCTGCGAGGGCCATGGCCAGAACCAGGGAAACGAGCAAGGCAGCGCGCATCAGCGGGCCCCCGAGGCAGGGAGATAGGCGTGGGAGGCTTGCATCATGGCGGCTGGCGTCGGGGAATGTGGTTTAATTGAGAAGAGTTCTTATTAATGGGCAGGCTGTCATTCTGCCCGGGTCCGGACCGGAACGGTATTGTGCCGTCACCGGAAACCTTTGCAATGTCGCCATCTCCCGTGAGCCGTCCTGTCCACAGCAGCGAAGCCGTCGCCTCCCACGCCCTGGTGCGCGGTCAGCGGCTGCTGGACCTCTCCGGCTGCTCGACCTCGCAGTACCGGCTGTCGGTGCCGCAGGCCGAGCAGCCCGTGCTGCAGGGCGTGTTCGATACGGTCCGGCTGCGCTCGGGGCTGGTGGTCCACAGCGTGGATGCGCGTGACCTGCAGACGCTCACGGTGCAGTCCACGCTGAAGGCCGGCATACGCCTGGCCCTGGTGGTCGGCGGGCGCGCCGACGTGTCGTTCGGTCCGCGCCGCATGCTGCTCGGCCCGGAGTGCCGGCCCGGGGGCGAAGCGCGCGGCATGATGATCTCGCTGCGGCATGCCGAAACGTTCTGCCGTCGTTCGCGGCAGGGCGGCAGCGAACGCACGGTATCCATCCTGATGCCCCCGCAATGGCTGGAGCAGGCCATACCGGATGCCGCCGAGACGGCGGCGGTGCGGCGTTTCGCCGACACCCACCTGGCCGTCCATACGTGGCTGCTGGCGGCGCCGGCATTGCGGCTGGCCGAGCAGATCCTGCATCCTCCGGCGCTGGTGCCGGCACTGCGCGAGCTGTACCTGGAGGCGCGGGCGCTGGACCTGATCGTGCAGGCGCTGGCCAGCCTGTCCGATGCGCCGCTGGAGTCCGACGGCCGGCCGCGCCCGCGCGAATACCAGCGCATGCGCGAAGTGCGCGAACTGCTCGATAGCGGGCAGGCCGACGAGCTGACCCTCGAGCAGATCGCCTGCCGCGCCGGCATGAGCGTGAACACGCTGCAGCGGCATTTCCGCGCGGCGTGGGGCACGACGGTTTTCGAATACCTGCGGGAAGCGCGCCTGGCGCGGGCCAGGGTGGCGCTGGAGCGCGATGGCGTGAGCGTGGCGCAGGCGGCGTGGATAGGCGGCTATACCAGTCCGGCCAACTTCGCCACCGCGTTCCGTCGCCGCTACGGGCTGGCGCCCGGCCGGGTGAGGGCGCGCGCCTGACAAGCGCGGCCATGCCGGGTTTCTACGGCTCAGACTGCCTTCACCATGTCCTCCAGCACCTTCTTGGCATCCCCGAACACCATCATGGTCCGGTCGAGGTAGAAAAGTTCGTTGTCCAGCCCGGCATAGCCTGCCGCCATGGAGCGCTTGTTCACGATGATGGTGCGCGCCTTGTAGGCCTCGAGGATGGGCATGCCGGCGATGGGCGAGGCGGGATCGTTCTTTGCCGCGGGATTCACCACGTCGTTGGCGCCCAGCACCAGCACCACGTCGGTCTGGCCGAACTCGCCATTGATGTCTTCCATTTCGTGGACCTGGTCGTACGGGACTTCGGCCTCGGCCAGCAGCACGTTCATGTGTCCCGGCATGCGGCCGGCCACGGGATGGATGGCGTACTTGACCGTGACGCCCCGCTCGCCGAGCTTGTCGGCCAGCTCCTTGAGCGCGTGCTGCGCGCGCGCCACCGCCAGGCCATAGCCCGGCACGATGACCACGCTGTCGGCGTTGGCGAGCAGGAAGGCGGCATCTTCCGGACTGCCTGATTTCACGCCGCGCGGCGCGGCCGCGCTGCCGTCCGCCGCGGCGCCCGCCTGGCCGCCGAAGCCGCCCAGGATCACGTTGAAGAACGAACGGTTCATCGCCTTGCACATGATGTAGGACAGGATGGCTCCGGACGACCCGACCAGCGAGCCCGCGATGATCAGCATCGGATTGTTGAGCGAGAAGCCTATGCCCGCTGCGGCCCACCCCGAGTAGCTGTTGAGCATTGAGACCACCACCGGCATGTCGGCCCCGCCGATGGGAATGATGATGAGCACGCCCAGCACGAAGGCCAGCGCCGTCATGAGGGTGAAAGGCAGCCAGGCCTGCGTGGCCATGAACCCCAGGCCGCAGCCCAGCATGGCCAGCGCCAGCGCCAGATTCAGGAGATGCTGCCCGCGAAAGGTGACCGGCGCGCCCTGGAACAGCCGGAACCTGTATTTGCCCGACAGCTTGCCGAACGCGATGACCGAGCCCGAGAAGGTGATCGCGCCCACGAAGGTGCCGATGAAGAGCTCCAGGCGGTTGCCCGCGGGAATGGGGGCGCCTGCCGCGGCGATGCCGAACGCGTGCGGCTCGGCCACCACCGCCACGGCGATGGCCACGGCGGCCAGGCCTATCATGCTGTGCATGAAGGCGACCAGTTCGGGCATGCGCGTCATCTCGACCCGCCGGGCCATCAGCGTGCCCACGCCGCCGCCCGCCAGCAGGCCCAGCACCACCCAGCCCAGGCCGGCGCCGGCCGCCCCGGGGCGCGCCAGGCTGGCGATGAGCGCCGCGGTGGTGAGGATGGCGATCGCCATCCCCGCGATGCCGAAGGCATTGCCCAGCCGCGAGGTGGTGGGATGGGACAGGCCCTTGAGCGCCTGGATGAAGCACACCGATGCCAGCAGGTAGAGCAGGGTGGCGAGATTGGACGTGATCATGGGCGCGGCTCCCCTTCGGGAGCGGCCCTGCGTTCCTTCTTCCTGAACATCTCCAGCATGCGGCGCGTGACCAGGAAGCCGCCGAACACGTTGACAGCGGCCAGCGCCACGGCCAGCACGCCCATGGCGCGCGCCAGTCCGCCTTCGGTGAGGCCGGCCGCCAGCATGGCGCCCACGATCACGATGGCGGAAATGGCGTTGGTCACGGCCATCAGCGGGGTATGCAGCGCGGGGGTCACGTTCCAGACCACGTGGTAGCCCACATAGACGGCCAGCACGAAGATGATCAGGTTGACGAGGGTGGGGCTGATGGCGTCCATGTCAGGGCCTCCGGATGAGGTTGCCGGCCTCGCACATCAGGCAGGCGGCGACGATCTCGTCGTCGCGGCGGATCTCCAGGCCGCCGTCCGCGGCGGTGATCAGCTTGACGAAGTCGTGCAGGTTGCGCGCATAGAGCGCCGAGGCGTCGGTGGCCAGCAGGCCGGGCAGGTTGGTCAGGCCCACCAGCGTGACGCCGTGCCGTTCGACCACCTGGCCGCGCTCGACCAGCGGGCAGTTGCCGCCGCGTTCCACGGCCAGGTCCACGATCACGGAGCCGGGCCGCATGGCCTGCACGGTTTCCGGCGGCACCAGCACGGGCGCGGGCCGGCCGGGGATCAGCGCGGTGGTGATCACGATGTCGGCCTGCGCGCAGCGCAGCGCCACGCGTTCGGCCTGGCGCGCCATCCAGGCCGGCGGCATGGGTCGCGCATAGCCGCCCCGGCCTTCGGCGATCTCGCGCTCTTCGTCGGTTTCGTAGGGAACGTCGATGAACTTGGCGCCCAGCGATGCGACCTGCTCGCGCGCGGCGGGGCGCACGTCGGAGGCTTCCACCACGGCACCCAGCCGGCGCGCCGTGGCGATGGCCTGCAGCCCCGCCACACCGGCGCCCAGCACCACGACCCGGGCCGCCTTGAGCGTGCCCGCGGCGGTCATCATCATGGGGAAGAGCCGGCCGTAATACTGAGCAGCCAGCAGCACTGCCTTGTAGCCGGCCAGGTTGGCCTGGGACGACAGCACGTCCAGGCTCTGCGCCCGCGTGATGCGCGGCGCGGCTTCGAGCGCGAAGGCGGTGAGCCCTGCACGCGCGAGCGCTTCCAGGCCTTCGGTGTCGTAGGGGTCGAGCATGCCGGCCAGCACCGTGCCCGGGGCCATCAGCGCCAGTTCCGCGGCATCCGGCGGGCGCACCTTGAGCACCAGTGCGGCACCGTAGACCGTGGCCGCATCGGCCAGCGCGGCGCCTGCCTCGGCATAGGCCTCGTCGGGATAGCGGGCGGCAACGCCCGCACCCTGCTGCACGTGGACCCGATGGCCGGCGGCCAGGTAGCGCTTGATTGTCTCCGGCGTTGCTGCAACGCGGGTTTCCCCGTCTCGGGTTTCTTTTGGTATCCCGATCTGCATCACGCTTCTCCTCGGAAGGCTAGGGCCTCAGGCCCTGGGCGTAGTTATACACGAGGCCTGTTCCCGGGTAGCAGGACGCGCCGTTCCGGCGGCAAAAAAATGCCCTCCGGCGGGGTGAAGCCGGAGGGCATGGCCGCGGCGTGGAAGCCGCGGCTGCGTGCGCGCAGGGGCAGTGGCGTCAGACCGTCTGCGCGCGCGTCCAGGACACCAGCGCGGCAGTCAGCTCGCGCAGGTGCTGCTTGAGGCGGCCGTAGCCTTCGTGCGGGCGCAGCGTGACCTCGTCCATGTACAGCTTGCGGTTGATTTCCACCTGCAGGCTATGCCGGTTGTCGGCTGGACGGCCGAAGGCGCGCACGATCTCCACGCCCTTGTACGGGTCGTTCACCGCCACGTCGTAGCCGCGCTGGCGCAGCCAATCGGCAACGAAGGCGCAGAAGGCCGGATCGCTGGTGGTGCCGTCCCGGTCGCCGAGGACGAAGTCGGGATGCACCAGGCCGGGCTTGTCGGTGGCATAGGCGCCTGCCACGCTGGGCATGGAATGGCAGTTGATGTGCCAGACCTTGCCGAAGCGCGCGTGCGCATGGTCCATCAGCTCGCCGAGGGCGGCATGGTATGGCTTCCAGCAGGCCTCGATGCGATGGCGCACTTCCTCCACGCTGAGCTTGCGGTCGTATAGCGGGGTGCCGTCGTCGAGCATGCGCCAGACCAGGCCCTTGCCCAGCTTGACCTTGGGCGATGCCGAGGCTGGGCCGGGCCACGGCGCGTCGAGCAGCAGCGGATCGATCTCCTCGGCGCCGCGGTTGGCGTCGATATAGCTGCGCGGAAAGGTGGCGGCCAGCAGGGGCACGCCGAGCGCCACCGCGCCGCTCCACAGATCGTCGACCCAGGTGTCTTCGGCGGTGCGCAGCGCGCCGAAATCGGCGCTGGGGGCGAAGTCGGGCGGATAGGTAGTGCCGCTGTGCGGCGAATCGAGCACGAGCGGGGCGGAGCCGTCCGCGTCCGGATACTGGGACGGCAGGTCGAGCCGGTAGGACAAGGGCTGGGTGATCGGCATGGGGATACTGCGAATAAGGCAGGAACGGCCCCGGCAGGGCGCCGGGGCCGGGTGACGACGCTTAGTCGATCTTGACGTTGGCTTCCTTGGCGATGCGCTTGTTCTTGGCCACTTCGGCCTCGATCTGCGCCGCGTATTCAGCGGGGCTGTTGGCGACCGGCGCCGCGCCCAGGGCCTCGAGGCGGCTCTTGACGTCGGCTTCGGCGCTCACCTTCACGACGGCGGCGTGCAGCTTCTCCAGGATGGGCTGGGGCAGCTTGGCCGGGCCCACCAGGCCGAACCACGAGGAATCGTTCACCGCGGGAAGACCGGCTTCGGCGAAGGTCGGCACGTCGGGCAGGGCGGCTACGCGCTGGGGCGCGGCCACGGCCATGGCCACCAGCTTGCCGGCCTGCACGTGCGGCAGCGAGGAGGGCAGGTTGTCATAGAGCACGTCGACCTGGCCGGCCAGCGTGTCGTTCAGGGCAGGACCCACGCCGCGGTAGGGCACGTGCATCAGGTCGGTGCCCGAGGCCAGCTTGAACATCTCGCCCATCATGTGCGAGACCGAGCCATTGCCGGCCGAGGCATACGTGAGCTTGCCGGGCTCGCTCTTGGCGAGCTTGATGAAATCGGCAATGTTCTTGGCCGGAACCTTGGGGTTGACCGTCATGATGTTGGGGACGGCAGCCAGGTTCGAGATCGGCGTGAAGTCCTTGGTGACGTCGAACTGCAGGTTCGGATAGATGGCCGGGTTGATGCCGTGGGTGCTCACCGTGGCGATGCCCAGGGTGTAGCCGTCGGGGGCGCTGCTGGCCACGAAGGCGCTGCCGATCGAGCCGCCGGCGCCGCCGCGGTTTTCCACCACCACGGTCTGGCCCAGGGCCTGGGTCAGCTTGTCGGCGAACAGGCGGCCGACGATGTCGGTGGTGCCGCCGGGCGGGAAGGGCACGATCAGGCGGATCGGCTTGCTGGGGTAGCTTTCCTGGGCGACGGCGGCGCCGGTGGCGAGCGAGCCGGCCAGGGTGGCGGCCAGCGACAGGCCGATGATGACTTTACGACGGAACATGTATTCCCCTATAGGAAAATGTAACTAGCGGATGCAGAAGCATGCTGCTCGATTCTGTGCCACCGCCGTCGTTTGCACAAACGAAAGATTCTCCCTAACCTATTCCTTTTTGTCATGCCTGAGTGGCCCGCCGGCCAGGGCGGGCATGACCCGATTCCCATGCGGCGTTTCTGTCCTTCGCTTACCGATCTGCAGGCTTTCGAGGTTGCGGCCCGCCACAGCAGCTTCACCAAGGCCGCCCAGGAATTGTGCGTGACCCAGGGCGCGGTCAGCAAGCAGGTGAAGCACCTCGAGGACTTCGTGGGCGTCAAGCTATTCCTGAGGATACGGCAAGGCCTGGTGCTCACGGAGGCCGGGCGCAGCTACCTGCAGAAGATCCAGGCCGGCCTGGGCCAGATCGAGGCCGCCACCATCGAGGTGATCGCCCACCAGGGGCGCGGCGGCACGCTGCACCTCACCTGCATGCCCACCTTCGGCGCCCGCTGGCTGATCCCGCGCCTCACCGCCTTCCAGCGCCTGCGCCCCGACATCCACATCGAGTTCCTGCCGCACCGGCAGGGCTACGATTTTTCCACGCCGGAGCTCGATGCCGCGGTGCGCTTCGGCGAGGGCATCTGGCCCGGCAGCGGCGCGGACTACATCGTCGGGCGCGACGTCGTGCCGGTATGCAGTCCGCGCGTGCTGTCGCAGGACAGCATCGAAGCCGCGGACCTGCTGCAGTATCCGCTGCTGCACCACACCTCGGCGCCCGAAGGCTGGCACGACTGGTTCGAGCAGGCTGGCTGCGACACGCGCCGCAGTCGCGAGGGCGCGCGCTTCGACCAGTATTCGCTGCTGTCGCAGGCGGCCGCTGCGGGATTCGGCGTGGCGCTCATCCCGCGCTGCCTCATCGAGGACGAACTGCGGGACGGCAAGCTGGCCGTGCCGGTGCGCCAGCCGATCCGCGCGCGCCAGGGCTATTACCTGTGCTATCCGGAGCAGAAGGCAGACCTGCCTGCGCTGGGCGCATTCCGCGCCTGGCTGATGGAGGTGTCGCGGGCCGCCGAGCCCCGGCCGGCCGAAGAGGGCGAGCCGATCTAAAATACCGCCATCATGTCAGCAACCTCTCCCCGCAAAGGCCGCGTCGTCGTCGGCATGTCGGGCGGCGTCGATTCGTCGGTCACCGCCTGGCTGCTCAAGCAACAAGGCTACGAAGTCATCGGCCTCTTCATGAAGAACTGGGAGGACGACGACGATTCCGAATACTGCTCCACCCGCCAGGACCTCCTCGACGCCGCCAGCGTGGCCGATCGCGTCGGCGTCGAATTCGAGTTCGTGAACTTCGCGGCCGAATACAAGGATCGCGTGTTCGCCGAGTTCCTGCGTGAATACTCGGCGGGGCGCACGCCCAACCCGGACGTGCTGTGCAATGCCGAGATCAAGTTCAAGGCCTTCCTCGACCACGCCATGGCGCTGGGGGCCGAGCACATCGCCACCGGGCATTACGCGCGGGTGCGCGCCGTCGAGGGGCCGCACGGGCCACAATACCAGTTGCTCAAGGCCCTCGACGCCTCCAAGGACCAGAGCTATTTCCTGCATCGCCTGAACCAGGCGCAGCTGGCGCGCACGCTGTTCCCCCTGGGCGAGCTGCACAAGACCGAGGTGCGCCGCATCGCCCACGAGATCGGGCTGCACAACGCCGCCAAGAAAGACTCCACGGGCATCTGCTTCATCGGCGAGCGGCCGTTTCGGGAATTCCTGAACCGCTACCTGCCCACGGCGCCGGGCCCGATCCTCACGCCGGAAGGGCAGCAGGTCGGGCAGCACCATGGCCTGGCCTTCTACACGCTGGGCCAGCGCAAGGGGCTGCGGGTGGGCGGCGTGAAAGGCCGGCAGCGCGAGGACGGCACGGCCGAGGCCTGGTACGCCGCCCGCAAGGACCTGGCCAACAACGTGCTCTATGTCGTGCAGGGCCACGACCATCCCTGGCTGCTCGCCGGTTCGCTGCGGGCCCAGGACGCCAGCTGGGTGGCGGGCGAGCCGCCCGCGCCCGGCAGCTACGGGGCCAAGACGCGCTACCGCCAGGCCGACGCCGCGTGCACGCTCCAGCCCGACGGGCCGGCCGGTTTCGAGCTGGCCTTTGCCCAGGACCAGTGGGCCGTGACGCCGGGCCAGTCGGCGGTGCTCTACGACGGCGACGTCTGCCTGGGTGGCGGTATCATCGCCTGATTTTTGCGGCCGCTCCGCCTGCGGGCGCCGCCATTCCCCCTTTTCACATCCGAAGCAAGGAGAAGTACGCGTGGACTTGATGATGGTGTTGTGCCTGCTGGCACTGGGCGCGGTCGTGGGATTCGCCGCCGGCCTGCTCGGTATCGGCGGCGGCATGCTGCTCGTGCCTTTCCTGACCATGTTGTTCAGCTGGAACGGCATGCCTGGCGACCTGGTGGTGCATGCCGCCATCGCCACGTCCATGACGTCCATCCTGTTCACCTCGGTGTCCAGCATCCGCGCGCACCAGCAGCGCGGCACCATCCAGTGGAAGATCGTCGCGGCCATGGCGCCCGGCATCATCGTGGGCGGCCTGCTGTCGGGCGGGGCGGCCTTCGCTGCGCTGAGCACGGCCTGGCTCTCGCTGTTCTTTGCGCTCTTCGTGGGCTATTCCGGCTGGAACATGCTGCGCAACAAGAAGCCCAAGCCCGGCCGCGAGATGCCGGGCGTGCTGGGCACCAGCGCCGCCGGGGCCGGCATCGGCTTTCTGTCGGGCCTGGTGGGCGCAGGGGGCGGTTTCCTGTCGGTGCCTTTCATGGTCTGGTGCAACGTGGCCCTGCATGTCGCGGTGTCCACTTCGGCGGCGCTGGGCTTTCCGATCGCGCTGGCCAACAGCGTCGGGTACGTGGTTTCGGGTCTCATGGAAGGCGCCTCGCGTCCGGGCATGCTGGGCTACATCTACTGGCCCGCGCTGCTGGTGCTGGTGTGCACCAGCGTGCTGACTGCGCCGCTGGGCGCGCGCATGGCGCACCGCCTGCCGGTGGCCACGCTCAAGCGCGTGTTTGCGGGGCTGCTGTTCGCGCTGGCTGCCTACATGCTGGTCAAGGCGGTGCAGGCCTTTTCGGCCTGAACGGGCGCGCCGGGGTGGGGGCAACGCCCCTGTGCCCCGGCCAGGCCCGCCCAAATGCAAGAGAGCGCCCCGCGGGGCGCTCTCTTGCATGGCGGATCGGGCAGGGAGGGCAGCGTCAGGCGGCCGGGGGGGCGGTGTCGGTGAACGAGGCGCGCTGCGACAGCTTGTCGTAGAGGCGCGCCAGGTTGGCATGGTCGGCACGCCAGTCGAGGCTGGGGAAGCGCAGGTCCAGGTAGCCCAGGGCGCAGCCCACGGCAATGTCGGCCAGGCTGTAGTTCACGCCCATGCAGTGGGGATGGTCGCCCAGGCTCTTGTCCATGGCGTCGAGGCTGGCCTGGATCTTGCCGTGCTGGCGCTCGATCCATTCGGGGCTGCGTTGCGGCTCCGGGCGCTGGTTTTCCTTGACGATGATCACGCAGGCATCGAGCACGCCGTCGGCGATGGCTTCCCAGCACTTCACTGCCGCGCGCTCGCGGCCCGACTGGGGAATCAGGCGCGCAACCGGGGAAAGGGTGTCGAGATATTCGACGATGACGCGCGAATCGAACAGCGCGCCGCCGTCTTCCATGACCAGGCAGGGCACCTTGCCCAGGGGGTTGTATTTCTGGATCTGCGAATCGGCTGCCCAGACATTCTCGATGTCCAGCTGGTAGTCCAGCTTTTTCTCTGCCATGACGACGCGCACTTTGCGAACGTAGGGACTGGTAAGCGAGCCGATTAGTTTCATGGGAGCACAGGCGTAGTGTGAAGCGGGCGAAGTATAGCAGGCAACCCCCGGATATCGCGGCCCTGCGTACAATGGGCGATGCGCTGCAGCCACAGTGTTACAAGGGTGCGGATGATAAAATCGGCCCCCGTTTTTCACGCCTTTTCTTCCCCGATATCATGCAAATCGCCGACCAGCTCACTTCCCTCAACGCGCTTTCGCCGCTGGACGGCCGCTACGCCTCCAAAGGGGACGCGTTGCGCGGGCTGCTGTCGGAAGCCGGCTTCATGGCGCACCGGGTGGAAGTGGAGGTGGCCTGGCTCGTGGCCCTGTCCGACGCCGGCCTGCCCGAGCTGCCCAGCTTCAGCCAGGCCGCCCGCGAACGCCTGGCCGCGCTGGTGCGCGGCTTTTCCGAGGCGGATGCGCGCCGCATCAAGGAAATCGAGCGCGTCACCAATCACGACGTGAAGGCGGTCGAATATTGGCTGAAGGAACGCGTGGCCGACGACGCGGAGCTGTCCCGCGCCGCGGAGTTCATCCATTTCGCGTGCACCTCCGAGGACATCAACAACACCTCGCATGCCCTGATGCTGGGCCGCGCGCGCGACCAGGTCGTGGTGCCGCGCCTGCGCCAGATCGCCGCCAAGCTCACCGAGATGGCCAACGCGTACGCAGACCAGCCGCTGCTGTCGCGCACGCACGGCCAGCCCGCCAGCCCCACCACCCTGGGCAAGGAGTTCGCCAACGTGGCCGCGCGCCTGCTGCGGGCCATCGCCGCCATCGAGGCCGTCCAGCCCCTGGCCAAGCTCAACGGCGCCACGGGCAACTACAACGCCCACCTGGCCGCCTACCCGGAGATCGACTGGCCCGAGTTCAGCCGCAAGGTCCTGGCGGGCCTGGGCCTCGCGCAGAACCGCCACACCATCCAGATCGAGCCCCACGACTGGATGGCCGCGCTGTTCGACGCGGTGGCGCGCGCCAACGTGATCGTGCTGGACCTCGATCGCGACATCTGGGGCTACGTCTCGCTGGGCTACTTCAAGCAGCGTCTCAAGGAGGGCGAGGTCGGCTCCTCCACCATGCCGCACAAGGTCAACCCCATCGATTTCGAGAACTCCGAAGGCAACCTGGGCCTGGCCAACGCGGTGCTGCGCCATCTGTCGGAGAAGCTGCCGGTGTCGCGCTGGCAGCGCGACCTCACCGACTCCACGGTGCTGCGCAACCTGGGCGTGGGCCTGGGCTATTGCCTGGTGGCCTGGGACGCCTGCCTGCGCGGCCTCGAGAAGCTGGAGGTCAATGCCGCGGCCATCGACGCCGACATCGACGCCTGCTGGGAGGTCCTGGCCGAGCCCGTGCAGACGGTCATGCGCCGCTATGGCCTGCCGCAGCCCTACGAGCAGCTCAAGGCCCTCACCCGCGGCAAGGGCATCACCGAGACGGCCCTGCGCGAGTTCATCGCCGGCCTGGCATTGCCCGAGGATGCCAAGCAGCGGCTGTTGCAAATGACGCCGCGCAGCTACCTGGGGCTGGCCGCGAACCTCGCGCGGGCGGTATAGTCGCCAGGTCCGGCGGGCCGCAGGGGCTCGCCGCCAGTCATCGCTACCGGGAGAGATCCATGAAGACGTGGTCCGCCATCGCTGCCGCGGCCTGTATCGGTGCGGCCCTCTGGTCCGTGCCGGCCGCCGCCCAGTTCGCCGAGCCCGAGGACGCCATCGACTACCGGCAGTCCGCGCTCAGCCTGATCGCCTCGCACTTCACCCGCATGCAGCCCGTGGTGCGCGGCCAGGCGCCCTACGATGCCGCGCAGATCCAGGCCAACGTGAAGCTGCTGCAGACCCTCTCCACGCTGCCGTGGGCCGCATTCGGGCCCGGTACCGAGGGCGGCGGCGCGCGCGAGGAGATCTGGAGCGATGCCGAAGGCTTCAGGCAGAAGCAGGAGGCATTCACGGCCAACGTGGCGAAACTGTCGGAAGCCGCCGATTCGGGCGACCTCGCCCGGGTGCGCGCCGCGTTCGGCGAAGTGGGGGCAAGCTGCAAGGCCTGCCACGACGCCTACCGCAAGAAGCGCTAGGCCCGCCGCAGCGTTCAGTACGACATGTAGGCCGTCGCCTCCTGGGCCTGGATCCACCAGACCAGCGCGGCGGCGGCCGCCGCCACCAGCAGCGCGCGCAGCCATATCGCAGGGCCGTCTTCAGAGGGGCCGGCCCGCTCGGGCAACTGGTGGGCGGGCATGTCGCCGGTGATCATGGCCCGGACCAGGCGCCTGCGCCGCACCAGGGCATACCAGCCTATGGCGAGCAGGTGCAGCGCAACCAGGGCCACCAGCACCCATTCGTTGGCGTGGTGCAGCCAGGTGAGCGTGCCCGAGACGGATTCGTCGACCAGGCCGTAGAGCGGCCCTTGCACCATGATGTCGTCCGAGGCGAACAGGCCGCTGGCGGCCTGGAAGCCGAACAGCAGCAGCATGGCCACCACAGACAGGGCGCCCAGCGGGTTGTGGCCGGCATAGGCGGCAGCGCCGCGCAGGTATCCCAGCATGGCGGAGGGGCCGCGCACGAAGTTCGCGAAGCGTGCGTGCTGCGGTCCCACGAACCCCCAGATCACGCGGAAGACGATGAGGCCCAGCGCCGCCAATCCGAAGCGCACGTGCCAGTCCATGTAGAGCCCTCCCAGCTTCACGCTGGCGTAGGCGCCCACGACACAGGCGGCGAAGGCCCAATGGAAGAGGCGGGTGGGGAGATCCCAGATGCGTACGGGACGGCGCGAGTACGACATGGCGGCGGTGAAGGCAGCTGCAGACCGCCTCAATGTATCACCATCGCGCTGCCGGACGCAGCATGACGGGCGGTGCTCAGGCCGCTGCGCGGGCCTGCACGGATTCGATGTGGTGTACGTGCTCGTGGCGGAAGCGCACGCGCGTGGCGGCGGAGCCGCAGCGCACCAGATCGGTGGTGTAGGTGACGATGCCATTGATCGGCGCGTTGTAGATCACGCGCGCACGGATGGACGGCCCGTCGATGGGTTGCAGGTACACGACGTCGCCCACATGGATGGGCGTGTCGTCGAGCTTCGTATGCGCCGGTCGGCGCAGCAGGTGGGTAGGGAACAGTTTGTTCATGTTTCCTCTGTGGTTGTAGTTATGGAAGGAGCGTTAACCTAAGGGTCAAGAACCCCAAGGGCCAAGGTCCGCGAGCGGTGCCTGCGTGCCGCTGGACACGCCAATGGCAGGATATTGGCACCCTCGGATTGCAGCACCGTGACGCCCATGGGGCGTTTCAGCCCCGGCGCCCATGCCGGTCCAGGGTTCGGAGGCGGCTACCGCTGCGGTTGCCAGGATGTCGCCATGGCGACGCCCATGCCGGTGGTTTCCCGGCTGGTTTCCGTTCCCGGCTGGTTTCCGCGGTTGGTTCCGCGCAGTGGATCCGATCTGGCGGCTCGCTGCGTTGCTGCCGGGAAGGGGCCTATGCGGGAAGGGGCCTATAGCTGCCCGTTTCTTGATCCGGGCCTGGCTGGCCCTCTTTGATCTGCCCCGTGTTCGATCTGCCCTTTTGATGTTCGAGATGGTCGGTTTTCAGGGCAGCGCAAATACGCAGCAACCTCAAATAGTATACGTAAATATTTGTTTTGTCAAAGGAAATTCGCTGGCGGCTGTCACAGGGCGCTTCGATGGCAACAAAGTCTGTGGATGTCCGCGCCAGCCAGCCGTCTGGGCTAAGCTCGCGGGCGCCGCAATTTCCAGCACTCCCCGCATGTCCGCGTCTTCGATGCCACTCTGCCTTCTGCGCCGGTTCGCCGGCTGCCTCGCTGCCACGCTCGCGCTCGCCGGCTGCGTGGACCGCGAGCCCGAATCCCGCGCCGCGTTCATCCGGTATCTGCAGGCCCATGCGGGGGATGCGGCGGGAATCCTGCCTGCTCCCGCCACCCCGGAGGCGCGCGAAGGCCTGGGCGAGTACCGGGCGCATCTCGAGGTGATCGAGGATTTCCAGGGGGTGCTGCGCGACAACCTGGCCCTGGTCGAACGTGCCGGCGCCGCCCTGCGGCTGCAGCGCGTCGAGGACCTCCTGGCCCGCCGCGACACATGGTCCTTGCTGCGCGCCGACCTGCAGCGCTGCGGGCCGGCAATCGCGAAGGCGAATTCCATTGCGGTCGCGGCGCGGGCCGAACTGGCCCAGCCGGCCGACCTGCAGCCGCTCTACGAAACGGTTTTCGGCAAGGCCGTGACACAGCCCGCCGAAGCCGTGCCGGCCTGGTGCGCAGCATTGGGAGAGGCCGTCGACGATGCCGCCCGGCTGACGCAATACATCCAGGCGCGCACCGATCAATTCCAGCTGGGCGGCGACCAGGTGCAGGTGCGCGATCCGTCGGTGATGGAGGGCTTCAACCGGCTGGCGGAACGGCTCAACGGCCGATCCGCCGCGGTCGAGTCCATCATGGCGCAGGCCCGCGCGTGGGCCACGGCGGATCCGGCCTCGTGACCAGCCGGGTTTGTACAATGGCGCGTCCTGCGGCCCGTGCCGCTGTCGTCCGGAGGAAGGGCGCATGTCCGAGTCCAGCTTGATGCACAGCAAGACCTTCCACTATCTGCTCGTAGCCGTTTCTCTCGCATTCCTGTGCGTGCTGTGGCCGTTCTGGGGAGCGGTGTTCTGGGGCACCATCCTGGCGATCATCTTCGGCCCGGTGCATCGCCGCATCGCCAACCGCCTGGGCAGGCGCCGCAATCTGGCGGCGCTGGCTTCCCTGCTGCTGGTGCTGCTGGTGGTGATCCTGCCGCTGATCTTCATCACCGGATCGCTGGTGCAGGAAGGCACCAACCTGTACCAGCGGCTGCGTTCGGGCAACCTCGACTTTGGCCTGTACTTCCAGCGCGTCATGGCGGCGCTGCCTCCCAGCGTGCACGACCTGCTGGCCCGCTTCGACCTGGCCGACATCGGCAGCCTGCAGGAAAAGCTCACGCAGGGCGCCATGCAGGCCAGCCAGTTCCTCGCCACCCAGGCCTTCAACATCGGGCAGGACACCGCGCGCTTCCTGGCCAGCTTCGGCATCATGCTGTATCTGCTGTTCTTCCTGCTGCGCGACGGGCCGCAGCTGGCGCGCCGGGTGCGGCGCGCCGTGCCGCTCAGCGAGCAGCACAAGCAGCACCTGTTCCGCAAGTTCACCACCGTGATCCGCGCCACCGTCAAGGGCAATGTGGCAGTGGCGGTAGTGCAGGGCACCCTGGGCGGATTGATCTTCTGGGTGCTGGGCATCCAGGGCGCGCTGCTGTGGGGCGTTGTGATGGCGTTCCTGTCGTTGCTGCCGGCCATCGGCGCGGGCCTGATCTGGGCGCCCGTGGCCATCTACTTCCTGGTCACCGGCGAGATCTGGGAAGGCATCGTCCTGATCCTGTTCGGGATACTGGTGATCGGCATGGTCGACAACGTGCTGCGCCCCGTGCTGGTGGGCAAGGACACCAAGCTGCCCGATTACGTTGTGCTGATTTCCACGCTGGGCGGGATGTCTTTGTTCGGGCTGAACGGCTTCGTGATCGGGCCGCTGGTGGCGGCGCTGTTCGTCGCCAGCTGGGACCTGTTCTCGCCGCCCGACGACCCGGGCTCCACGCCTGCGCCCTGAGCCTCATCGGGCTGCCGGCTGCAGCCCGATGAGCGCCATGCCGGCCAGTGCCAGGCCGGCGCCGGCCAGGTCCCAGCGCGTCAGCGCCACGCCTTCCACCACCCTCAGCCACCCGAGGGCGATCACGATGTACATGCCGCCATAGGCCGCATAGGTGCGTCCGGCTGCGGCCGGGTGCAGCGTTAGCAGCCAGGCGAAAAGCGCGAGCAAGCCCAACGCGGGCAGCCACAGCCAGGCGGCATGCTGCTGCCTGACCACCAGCCAGACGAGATAGCAGCCGCCGATCTCGGCCAGCGCGGTGAGGGCATACAGGCCCGACAGGGAGAGCAGGGACATGGCGATACGGAAACGGGCGCAGCGGCCATTAAACCGCGACGCGCTCCGCGGCGTCCATCAGGCATGCGGGTTGCTTTGTCTTCCCGCACCTGTACGGAGAGCGCCATGCCACATCGCGTCCTGTTTCCATTCATCCTATGGGCTGCGGCCATGCTGCCTGCGGCCTACGCGGCCGAGCCGGCCTCCGCGCCCCGGCCGGACGACCCTGCGAATCCCCGCCGTGCCGACCCTGCCCAGAAGCCGTCCACGTCGTCCAGACCCACGGTCCCCACGGGCGTGAGCGGCGAACCGGGCAGCGACGTGCCGCCGGCCGGCTCCCGCCCCTCTCCCGAGGGGCAGCCGCCCGGGCCGCCGCAGCCCACGCCCGGCCAGGGAACCGTGAAAGGATCCAGCGCCAGCCCTGTCCAGGGCGGCGTGCCACCCGGCGGCAGCGGCGGTCCGCCCGACCCCGGCGCAGGCAGCCGTTGAGAAGGCGGCTCAATCCCCCCGGCCTATGCCCGCCACGCCGGCAGCCGGCGGCTCCAGGGCCGGGGCCTCGCCGTTGAGGTCCGCCACGTGGATCCCGGCCAGCCGCGTGCCATCCTGCACCGCAGCCTCGGCGCAGGGGTAGGTCTTGGTGATGGGAATCCGGTTGGCGTCAGCCTCCAGCGTGCCGGGCGGCATGAGGAGATAGGCGATATGCCAGCCGCCGTCCTGTTCCACCGGATCCTCCAGGCGGAATCGCCATCGTTGCTCGTCCATGGTGCTCCTCCATCGGGCGGGCGCAGATCTGCGCGTCCGCGGTAAGAATGGGCCTCGAATAGGCCACGGGCCGGGCGGATTCAGCTCGTCCGGCCCGTGGCCGGAGTCTGGAGATACGACGTCACGGCATCCAGTTCGGTTCCGACCTGGCGCACCGCCTCGTCCAATTGTTCGGCCGTCACGCCGAAACGCTGGCACCAATACTGCCGCTCGGTCGGATCCTCCAGCGAGACGCGCGATCGATCCCGGGGGGTATGTGCGGGGGTGTCCTGTGTCATGGCTGCGCTCCTGTGGCATGAAAGTCGCGATAGTGGAGCAAGCTGCGTGCCGGTGGGGCGCGCAGCAGCGAGCCGCTAAGCTGTCATGCGAGTGGGATAAGCTCCACTTGGCCGTGCTCCTGCAACACACTTGGCAGTGCCCCTGCAACATGGAAGGAGACGTTGTGTGCGTAAACACACGTTTGCCGCCTGGCTTGTGGCGGCTTCCCCCGTTTACGGGGTAGAGCCCGTCGGCATTGTGATGCCGCAGAGCCAAAGAAAACGGCCCGCATTGCTGCGGGCCGCTTGTAATACCTGGTGGCGCATCCCTGATTCGAACAGGGGACCTGCGGATTATGATTCCGTCGCTCTAACCGGCTGAGCTAATGCGCCATGCTTGCGAAGACAAAAATTCTAGCACGACAGTTTTTGTTCATGCAAGTCTGAGCCTTGTCCAATATGACATGAGTCTGGAGCGGGGGGTCTGATTCCACCATGAGATGAGTCTGGAGCGGGGTTGAGCAGGACGTCGATCATCAGGAGATGATGTTGACCCTGCAAGATGATCGGCTCACCAGCCTAGAGAGCCTGGAGGCGTTTGTCGCCGGTACTGCCGGCCTGGCGCCGCAGGTTTCGGGCAGCGAGGCCGAACGCCACGCCCACGTCCAGGACGTGCTCCAGCGCTTCAGATACGCCAAGTTGTCTCGACGCCACAAGGGCGTGGTGTTGCGTTATCTATTGCACACCAGCGGCTACTCGCGCCAGCACCTCACCCGGCTGGTGGGCCGGTTTGTGTCGCACGCCCCGCTGGGTCAGCGCAAGTCGCCCGCGCAGGGGTTTCGGCGCCGCTACACCGAGGACGATGCCCGGCTGCTGGCGTACACCGATGCCGTGCACGACACGCTCAGCGGGGCGGCAACCTGCCACCTGTTGCGCCGCGCCTGGTTGGTCTATGGAGATGCCCACTACCGGCGCCTGGCCACGCTCTCGGTGTCACACCTGTACAACCTGCGCAAGAGCCGCGCCTACCGCAACGCCCGTGGCCACTGGGACGGCACTCGCCCCAGCAAGGCGGTCTCCATTGGACTGCGACAGCCACCGCGCCCCGAAGGCCGGGCGGGCTTCATCCGCATCGACAGCGTGCACCAAGGCGAGGTCGACGGCGCCAAGGGGGTCTACTACATCAACGCCGTGGACTGCGTCACCCAGTGGCAGGTCCTGGCCTGCTGCCAGCGCATCTCCGAGGCCTTTTTACTGCCCGTGCTCGAAGAACTGCTCGCCGGCTTCCCCTTCCAGATCCTCGGGGTGCACGCCGACAACGGCAGCGAATACATCAATCACCGCGTCGCCGAGCTACTGCACAAGCTCAATGTCGAGTTCACCAAGTCCCGGCCCCGACACAGCAATGACAACGCCCTGGTCGAGTCCAAGAATGGCAGCGTCGTACGCAAAACCTTCGGCTACGCCCACATCCCGCAAAAGCACGCCCAGGCCGTCAACGCCTTCTGCCAGCAACACCTCAACCCGTACCTGAACTTCCACAGGCCCTGCCTGTTCGGCAGGCAACGAAGCGATAACCGAGGAAAGATCAAGATCGACTACCCCGCCAAACTGGTCAAGACGCCCTTGGAAAAACTCCTCAGCCTGGCCCCCGAACTGCGTAACCTCAAAGACGGCATCTCCGAGCAAGACCTCCTCTGGCAGGCCCGCGTCATGAGCGATAATCAGGCCGCCGAGCAGCTACAAAAACACCGTTCGGCGTTGTTCGATTCCATTATTCGACGTCGGGCTGAACTGGCCGCTTAAAACCCTCTCGGCGGCCTCCTTTCAGACTCATCTCCGAATTGGAAACGACTGTCTGGCGGCATGGGCGCTTCAGGCATCGCGTGCCAGCCGGATCCCGGAGAACTGCCAGCGGGCTTCGGGTGGAAAGAAGTTGCGGTACGTGGGGCGCAAGTGGCCGCGCGGGGTGACGCAGGAGCCGCCCCGCAGCACGTATTGGTTGCACATGAACTTGCCGTTGTATTCGCCCACGGCGCCCGCCGGGGGAGTGAATCCAGGGTAGGCGTCGTAGGCGCTGCTGGTCCATTCCCAGGCGTCGCCATACAGCTGCGCGGGCGCGCCGTCGTGGCGGGCGCCGGCGGGCCGCGGGGCCAGGTGGCCGCTTTCCAGCAGGTTGGCGCGCGCCTCCTGCGCGGAAGGGTCGCCGGCCTGGCGGGCGGCATGTTCCCATTCGGCTTCGCGGGGCAGGCGCACGCGGGCCCAGCGGGCATAGGCGTCGGCCTCGTAGTAGCTCACGTGCACGACCGGCGCGAGCGGATCCAGGGGCTGCATGCCGTGCAGCGTGTAGACCTGCCATTCCTGCTTCTCGCCCTGCCAGTACAGGGGCGCCTTCCAACCATGCCGGTTGATCTCGTCCCAGCCCAGCGACAGCCACAGCTCGGGCCGGCGGTAGCCCCCGTCGAGGATGAATTCCAGGAACTCGCCCTGCGTGACGAGGCGATTGGCCAGGAAGTAGGGCGCCAGCAGCGTGTCGTGCGCCGGTCGCTCGTTGTCGAAGGCGAAGCCCTGGCCCTCGTGGCCCTGGCGCACGATGCCCCCGGCGTAGCGGGTCCAGCCCATGGGCGTGCCGGCGGGAAGGCTGCCGGCGGGCGGCTCGTCTCGATAGGGCGGGCGCAGGGGATTGCACGACAGCATGTGCTTGACGTCCGTGAGGATCAGTTCCTGGTGCTGCTGTTCGTGATTGAGCCCCAGGTCGAGCAGCGCGTCGAATTCGGGATCTTGGCCCATGTGCGCTATCAGCGCCTGCATGGCCGCATCGACGTGCTCGCGGTAGCGCAGTACGTCGGCCAGGGGCGGGCGCGACAGCAGCCCGCGCTGGGGGCGGGGGTATTTCTCGCCTATCGCGTTGTAGTAGGAATTGAAGAGCATGCGATAGCGCGGATGGAACGGTGCGCGGCCGGGATCATGGCGGCCGATCAGGAAGGTCTCGAAGAACCAGGTGGTATGCGCCAGGTGCCATTTGACCGGGCTGCAATCCGGCATCGACTGCACCTGGCAGTCTTCGGGCGACAGGGGCTGCGCCAGCTCCAGCGTCTTGCGGCGCACGGCTTCGTAGCGCTGCGCCGGGGTGCGCGTGTCGCCTGCGGCGGCGCCGGGCCGGGTCAGGAGGCAGGCCGGCTCGGCGGCGAGGAGAGAGTGGGAATCAGGCATGGGCGCAGAACACGGTGAACCAGTCGCGGCGGTCGGACCAATGACGGATCTCGCCGAAGCCCGCGCGGCGCAGCATGGCATTGAATCCGGAAACGGAATATTTGTAGGAACTCTCGGTATGGATGCTGTCGCCGGCCCCGAAGCGGCGTTGTCCGCCGGGCCACCTGACGACGAGTTCGCGGCGCGCGCGCAGGTGCATCTCGATGCGCGACAGCGCCTCGTTGAAGCATGCGCGGTGCTCCCAGTCCTGGACGCGGAAATCGCTGCCCAGCAGCGCGTTGACGTGGCGCAGCAGATTGAGGTTGAAGGCGGCGGTGAGCTGGAGCGCGTCGTCGTAGGCGGGTTCGAGGACCTCGCGCGGCTTGATGCGGTCTACGCCCACCAGCAATGCGCCGCCGGCGCACTGGGCGCGTATGCGCTCGAGCATGGCCACCGCCTCGTCCGGCGGGAGGTTGCCGATGCTGGAGCCGGGATAGAAGGCCAGCCGTCCCGTGGGCGGTATGTCGTCGGGCAGGTCCAGTTGCCGGGAGAAATCCTGTCCGAGCGGGCTGATCCCGATGTCGGGATGGGCATGGCGCAGCCGGGTGACGGCTTCGTTGAGGTAGTCGGCCGAGATGTCGATCGGCACGTAGCGCCTGGGCTGCAGGACCGGGAACAGCTTCTCGGCCTTGGCGCAGTCGCCGGCGCCCAGGTCGATGAGGGTCTCCACCGGGCCGACGTGGGCGGCGATGTCGGGCGCGTAGGCGCGCAGGATCTCGGCTTCGCAGCGCGTAGGGTAGTACTCGGGCAGCTGGGTGATGGCGGTGAACAGGCTGGAGCCCAGTGTGTCGTACAGGTACTTGGGGCTGATGTACGGCGCTTCGGCGAGCAGGCCTGCACGCAGCTCCGCCGCGTCGTCGGGGCCTGGTCCGCCATGCGGCGGAAGGGCTGGCGCAGGAGAGGCGTGCAGCGGGGTGGAGCGTGCCATGCGTGCGTTCCTCGAAAAGGGGAGCGGGCGCCCTCGCGCATGCGGGCCGTTCTATTGTGCCCGGGGGGAGGTCTGCGGTGTCAAGGCGTGCCGCTCGAATGCAATGGACTTTTACGAAATGCGGGAAGCCGGCGTCGGCAGCCGCTGTGGCGGAAATACTGCATTACGGGTCGTTGCCAATCCTCAGGCAAGCCCGGGGCCCGCCTGGTAACAATAGCGTCGTACGTAGCCTGTAATGGCCTGGAGAAGAGTTATGTCCACCCTCGTGGTCGCGCGATTCGACAGCGTGCCGTCGGCACGCAGCGCAGCCCACGCCCTCATCGCCGACGGATTCCGCGAAGACGCCGTCAGCATGTTCTATGGCGATCCGCCGAACGCGGGACGCGACGGGCCGCTGCGCGTGGGCCCCGACCTGCGCACGCGCACGGGGCGCTATGGCGCGGTGGCCAGCGTGGCCGCGCTTGCGATGCTGGGTGCGCTGCTGGGCGTGGTCGCCACGCTGCTGCTGGGCCATGAGGGTACGCTCGCCCTGGTGGTCGGCGCATCGTCCGGGGCCTACGTGGGAGCGCTGGCCGGCGCGCTATGGGTGGTGGCCGGCTTGCGGCGCGCGCAGGAAGCCTATGGCGCCGGCGGCGTGCTGGGCAGGGTGATCCTGGTTGCGGTGCAGGCCCACCCCGACGATGCCGAAGCCGCAGCGACCCTGCTGCGTGACGCCGGCGGGGTACGGGTGGATGCGGCGCGCGGACGCTGGCGCGCCGGGCGCTGGACGGAGCTGGACCCGGTGCGGCGCACTGTGCCGCCGCCCCAGGCGGCGCACCGTACCCAATGGCAACCCTGAATGCAATCCGACTGCACCTCGCTGCGTCCTCCGCCGCATGGCGGCTGGGCGGCCTGATTGTCGTCCTCCTGGTGTCGGCCTGTGCCAGCCTGCCGGACACCCGCCAATTGCGCGCGCAGCATGCGCAGGTGGCGCGTGCGGCCGACAGCAGCCGCAGCAGCTACGAACGGGGCCGCGAGATCGCCGGCCGTGTGGGCGCGAGCGGCCGCGCCGAAGATTTCCTGGCTTATCACCTGGCCGTGGAAGAAGCGGTCAGCGGCGCGCCGCTGGTGCCGGGCAACCGGGTCGCGCTGCTCACCGACGGCGAAGCGGTGTATCGCGAAATGCTGGAGGCGATCTCCCGTGCACGGCGCTACGTGCACATGGAAACCTACATCTTCGAGGACGACGAGCAGGGGCGCAGGTTCGCCGATGCGCTGATCGCGGCCCGGGCGCGCAATGTGCAGGTGGCGCTGATGGTCGATGCGGTGGGCACCATGTCGACGCCGGACGCGTTGTTCGATCGATTGCGCCAGGCCGGCGTGCTGGTGGCGGTGTTCAATCCGCTCAATCCGGCCGAGGCGCGGGCGGGCTGGTCGCCCAACCAGCGCAACCACCGCAAGGTGCTGGTGGTGGACGGCGAGGTGGGTTTCCTGGGCGGCATGAACATCAGCAGCGTCTATGCGTCGGGATCCCTGTCCGACGCCGGCGAGCAGACGCGGGGTACGCCGTGGCGCGACACGCACATGGCGATACGCGGTCCCGGCGTGGCCGAGCTGGAGCGCATATTGCGCGATGGCTGGGAGTCCCAGGGCGGGCCGCCGCTGCCTCAGTGGATCACGCTGCGGCCGCCGCCGCGGCAAGGCGACCTGGTGGTGCGCGTGCTGGTCAACGATCCGCAGCACCAGGATGGCTACACGGTATATCTGACGCTGATGTCCGCCTTCGCCAGCGCGCAGAAGTCCATACACATCACCATGGCCTACTTCGTGCCGGATCCGGCCTTCCTCGAGGTGCTGGAGCAGGCGGCGCGGCGTGGGGTCGACGTGGTGCTGATACTGCCCGGTTTCAGCGATTTCTCGCTGGTGTTCCATGCCGGCCGGTCGCATTACGAGCGCTTGCTGCGTGCCGGCGTCAAGATCTACGAGCGGCGCGATGCGCTGCTGCACGCCAAGACCGCCGTGGTCGACGGCGTGTGGTCCACGGTGGGCTCGAGCAACCTGGACTGGCGCAGTTTCGCGCTCAACTACGAGATCAATGCGGTGATCCTGGGCGCCGACTTCGGGCGCCAGATGGAGGCGCAGTTTGCCCGCGACCTCGGCAACGCCGTGCCGGTGCGCCTGCAGGACTGGCGCCGGCGCGGCCTGGACGACCGCTTCATGGAAGTCTTCTCGCGTTTGTTCGAGCGCTGGCTGTAGGGTGTTGCGTACTCAGGCGGTGGCCGCTTCGGCGCGGCGATTGAGCTCGGCCACGGCCGACGTGATGTCGGTGATGGGCTGGAACGACTCCGCGCGCGCCATGTGCCAGCCTATCCGGAAAACGTCGTGCCGGAACTGGCCGGCCAGCAGCTCGCCTGGCGCCAGTTCCGGGAACAGCGCCGACAGCAGCCGCACTTCATGCGAGGAAATGCGTCGGGCGATGTGATGCGGCCGCAACTGGGACGGATGGGTCAGGCCGCAGGCCTCCAGCAGTTCCGACAGGGCATGCAGCGTGTTGCGGTGGAAGTTCGCCACGCGCTGCGCCTTGTCGGGCACGACCAGGGCGCGCTGGCGCAGCGGATCCTGGGCGGTCACGCCAGTGGGGCATTTGCCGGTATGGCAGGCCTGCGCCTGGATGCAGCCGATCGCGAACATGAAGCCCCGCGCCGAATTGCACCAGTCCGCTCCCAGGGCCATGACGCGGGCCATGTCGAAGGCCGTGATGATCTTGCCCGAGGCCCCGAGCCGGATGCGCTCGCGCAGGTTGACGCCGATGAGCGTGTTGTGCACCAGCCGCAGCGCTTCGCGCAGCGGCGTGCCGACATGGTCGACGAACTCCACGGGCGCGGCCCCCGTGCCGCCTTCCGCGCCGTCGACCACGATGAAGTCGGGCGTGATTCCGGTCTGCAGCATGGCTTTCACGATGGCGAACCATTCCCATGGGTGGCCCATGCAGAACTTGAAGCCCACGGGCCTGCCCTCGGAGAGCTCGCGCAGCCGGGCGATGAAGTGCATCAGGCCGATGGGCGAATCGAACGCGCTGTGCATGGGCGGGGAGTTGCAGTCCCGGCCGGCCGGGACGCCGCGCGCCTCGGCGATCTCGGCGGTGACCTTGTTGCCGGGCAGGATGCCGCCATGGCCCGGCTTTGCGCCTTGCGACAGCTTGATCTCGATCATCTTCACGGCCGGGGTGCAGGCGTTGCGCACGAAAGCTTCTTCGGAGAAGGCGCCATGTTCGTCGCGGCAGCCGAAATAGCCCGATCCGATGTTCCAGATCAGGTCGCCGCCGGGCTGCCGATGGTAGCGGCTGATGCCGCCTTCACCGGTGTCGTGTGCGAACCTGTCGAGGCGGGCGCCTTCGTTCAGCGCGAGGACGGCGTTGGCCGACAGGGCCCCGAAGCTCATGGCGGAAATGTTCAGCACCGACATTGCATAGGGCTGGCGGCAGTCGGGGCCGCCCACGGTGACGCGGAAATCGGCATCCGCCACGTGCGAGGGCGTCATCGAATGATTGATCCACTCGTAGCGGTCGCCGTAGACGTCCTGCTGGGTACCGAACGGGCGCTTGTCGATCTCCTGCTTGGCGCGCTGGTAGACGATGGAGCGCTGCGCGCGCGAGAAAGGCGCGGCCTGGGTGTCGTCTTCCAGGAAGTACTGACGGATCTCGGGGCGGATGAACTCGAACAGGAAGCGCAGGTTGCCCAGCACCGGGTAGTTGCGGCGGATCGCGTGGCGCGTCTGGATCAGGTCGTATGCGCCCAGCGCGGCCAACATGAGCAGCGGCACGGCGGCCCAGGCCCACCCTGCGGAACCTGACGCGGCCAGCAGGGTGGTGACGACGGCGCCGGTCAGGACCAGCACGAAGGCCGTGTAGCGGCCGGCAATCCAGCTCATTTCCGTCTCCTGGCGGGTAGAGGATGGCGCCCACCATACCAGAAGGCGGTTGCGGGCGACGGCGCCGCCGCCTGCGATGCCGGCTAGCAGCTGCCGGCCGGCGTCTTCTCCACGGCCAGTCCGAACCAGGGCCGCAGGCGCACGCCCAGGGCGCTGCCCAGGAACGCGGCGGGCAGCCACAGCCAGGCGTGCAGGCTGCCCGAGAGTATCCCGCTGAAATAGGCGCCGATGTTGCAGCCATAGGCCAGGCGCGAACCGTAGCCCAGCAGCAGTCCGCCGATCACTGCGCCCACCAGCATGCGCCCGGGCACCTTCCATACGGGAGCGAACTTGCCCGAGGCGGCTGCCGCCGCGAGCGCGCCCAGCATCAGCCCGATGTCCATCACGCTGGTGATGTCGGCGCGCACCGGGGCCGCCAGCGCGGCCTGCTGCTTGGCCCAGTAGGTCCACGACGCCACGTCCACGCCAACGGCATCGAGCGCCTTCGCGCCCCACAGTGCGAAGGCCGACGTGATGCCCCAGGGCCGGCCCGCCAGCGCCAGCGTGGCGAAGTTGAGGACGACCAGCGCCACGGCGCCCCAGATCATGGGCCAGGGGCCGCGCAGCAGCGAGGCGGGCGACGAGGTGGTGAGGGCCGAAGAGACCAGCCGGCCGTGGCGCCGCCGCTCCAGCCAGAGCGTCAGGGCGGCAATGGCCGCGAACACGGCCAGGTTGGCCGCCAGCGCCGCGCCCACGCCCCAGGTCTGCACCAGAGAGGTGGGGGGCAGGGCCGGCAGCTGCGACCACCAGCCGAAGTTGGCGGTGGCCAGCACCGAGCCCACGATGAAGAAGAGCAGGGTCACGACCATGCGGGTGTTGCCGCCGCCCACTGCGAACAGCGTGCCGGAGGCGCAGCCGCCGCCCAGCTGCATGCCCATGCCGAAGAGGAACGCGCCGAGCAGCACGGATACGCCGGGCGGCGAGACGAAGCCGCTGACCGGCTGGCCGAAGAGCATGCCCTGGGCGAGGAACGGGAAGAACAGCAGCACGCCTATGGCCAGCAGGGCCATCTGCGCGCGCAGCCCGGCGCCGCGGCGGTCGGACACGAACACGCGCCAGGCCTGGGTGAAGCCGAACGAGGCGTGATAGAGCGCCACCCCCAGCAGGGCGCCCACGATCCACAGGGCGCTCTGGCGCCAGCCCACGGTCTGCAGCAGGTACAGCGTGCCGGCCAGCAGCGCCAGCAGCGCGAACCCGAGCGGCCGGGGATTGATGCGCACGGGGGGCAGGGAAGCAGGGGTGGGCAGGATGCCGGTGTTCTGGGTCATGGTGTGAGGCCTGGTGTGACGAAGCAGTTGTGGTCAGCCGTGCAGCCATTGCAGCCAGGCCGCCAGGGCTGCCAGCGTTACCAGCAGTACGGGCACCGTCAGAACGATGCCGATCCGGAAATAGTAACTCCAGGTGATGACCAGGCCCTTGCGCGCCAGCACATGCAGCCACAGCAGGGTGGCCAGGCTGCCTATGGGGGTGATCTTCGGGCCGAGGTCGCTGCCGATCACGTTGGCGTAGATCATCGCTTCGCGCACCACGCCGCTGGTCTGCGTATCGGCGATGGACAGGGCGCCCACCAGCACGGTGGGGAGGTTGTTCATGAGGGACGAGAGCAGCGCCGTGGCCAGCCCCGTGCCCAGCGCGGCGGCCCACACGCCGTGGTCGGCGCAGCGCTGCAGGAAGTCGGTGAGGTAAGTGGTGAGCCCGGCATTGCGCAGCCCGTAGACCACCAGGTACATGCCCAGGGAGAACACCACGATGTGCCAGGGCGCCTCGCGCATGATGCGGCGCGTGCCGACGATGTGCTGGCGGCCGGCGACCAGCGCCAGGCCCAGTGCTCCGGCGGCGGCCACCGCGCTGATCGGGATGCCCAGCGGTTCCAGCACCAGGAAGCCTGCCAGCAGCAGCGCCAGCGCCACCCAGCCGGCGCGGAAGGTAACCGGGTCCCGCACGGCGCTGGCCGGCTCGGGCAGCAGCGCAGCCGGGTAACGGGGCTCCACGTCGCGGCCGAAGCGCAGCCACAGCACCGCCAGCGTGGCGGCCACAGCCGCCAGGTTCACCGGCGCCATCACGGCGGCGTAGGCGCCGAAGCCGATGCCGAAGAAGTCGGCCGACACGATGTTCACCAGATTGGAGATGATGAGCGGCAGGCTGCCGGTGTCCGCGATGAATCCCGCCGCCATCACGAAGGCCAGCGTGGCCGCGGGCCCGAAGCCCAGCGCCAGCAGCATTTCCATGACGATGGGCGTGAGGATCAGCGCTGCCCCGTCGTTGGCGAACAGCGCGGTCACGACCGCTCCCAGCAGTATCACGAGCACGAACAGCCGCGGTCCGCGTCCTGCGCCCCAGCGCGCCACATGCAGCGCGCACCAGCGGAAGAATCCGGCGTGGTCCAGGATCACGCTGGTGATGATGATGGCGATGAAGGTGGCGGTGGCATTCCATACGATGCCCCATACGACGACGATGTCCGCAGGGCTGACCACGCCGGTGAGCAGCGCCAGGGCGGCGCCCAGCGAGGCGCTCCAGCCTATGCCCAGGCCTCTGGGCTGGGCGATGACGAGGAACAGGGTCAGCGCGAAGATGGCGACGGCGGGCAGCATGATGTCGGGACAGCGGATCTCAGAACAGCGGGTGTCAGGGCACGGGATGCCGGCCGATCCATGCGACGAGCAGGCTCACCGTGACGACGGACCCCACGGTGGACCAGAGGATGGCCCGGGCCGCCAGGCCGGCATCGCGGCCATAGAGCTGAGCCAGCATGAAAGGCCCCGTGCCTATCGGCAGGGCGCTCATCAGCACGGCGCTCCATGCCCATACCGGCGGCATCGAGAACACCTGGAAGGCCAGCAGCGCCGTGGCGGCAGGCTGCAGCAGCAGCTTGGCGGCCACCAGCCGGACCACTGCCGCCGTCTGCCCGCCGGTGCGCGTCTGGGCGAGGAACAGGCCGATGGTGACGAGCGCGCAGGGGCTGGCCGAGGCGCCCAGCAGTTCGGTGTAGCGGTCGATTCCCGAAGGCAGCGGCACGCCGGTGCATGCCCAGGCCAGGCCCAGCACCGGGGACGCCAGAAGCGGATTGCGCGCGAGCGCCCAGGCCACCTTGCCCAGCGTGCGCAGGGGATGCCGGCTCTTGTGCGTCTCGAATTCCATCATGGCGATGGTGATGCCGAACAGGGCGCAGGCGGTGAGCAGCATGGCGACGATGGCGGGCGGGAGGCTGCCCGGCCCGAGCAGCGCCAGGCACAGGGGCAGGCCCATGTAGCCGGCGTTGGCATAGGATGCTGTCAGCCCGTCCAGGATGCGAATGCCGCGATCTGCCCCATGCCGGGTGCCGGCCCACCATGCCGCGGCGAATGCCGCCGCGGCGCCGCCCGAGAATGCGCCGACGAAGCCCGCGTCGACGAGCTGGTCCGGGCGGGTGGTGGCCATGGCGCGGAACAACAGCACCGGCAGCGACAGGTACACCACGTAGCGGTTGAGCGCTTCCGTGGCCGAAGCGCCGAGCACGCGGCTGCGCGCAGCGATCCAGCCGGTCAGGATGAGCGCGAAGACCGGCAGGGCGGCATTGAATACGGCATTCATGGCGGCGGGGGCGGCGGGCGCGAAGGCGCCATTCTAGGTCCGGTACGAACGAAAGAGGAGCATAGGCTCGACCTGGCCTCCTGGCTTGGCCCGCTGCCGGGACGAAAAAAAACCCGACGCTCAAGCGATCGGGCTTTCTTGCTGCTTGCCTGTTTCACCGCGGGCCTGCCGGACCTTTTACGGCCGGACCGCCTGTGATCGATACGGGTGGTGCCCAGGAGAGGACTCGAACCTCCACACCTTGCGGCACATGGACCTGAACCATGCGCGTCTACCAATTCCGCCACCTGGGCACTGTGTTTTCGGGCGTTGCCGCCGTCGAACATCAGAGCCGCGCATTATGCACAGTTTTTCGGCGGCGCGCAAGTCGAACGATAATGTGCGCATGTCCCGGATCCGCTGTCCGCGCTGCGCGCGCCCCGCCACGCATTGCCTGTGCGCCACCATCCCGCGTCTGCCCAGTCGCACCCGGGTGGTGATCCTGCAGCATCCCGACGAGGCGCGGCATCCGCTGAACACGGCCCGGCTCGCCGCGCTGGCGCTGCAGGCTGCCTCGCTGCGGCAGGGCACGGCATTCGGGCCTTCCGATTGGGAGGTGCCCGGCCTGCCATCCTGGCTGCTCTTTCCCGGCCCGCAGGCGCGGGTGCTGGAGCCCGGCGCCCCCGGCATGGAGGGGGGCGTGCTGGTCGTGCCCGACGCGTCCTGGCGCAAGGCGCGCGGCCTGCTGCATCGCAGTCCGGCCCTGGCCGCGCTGCCGCGGGTGATGCTGCCGCCGGGACTGCCCGCCCGCTACCGCATACGCCATGCGGACGAGGCCGGCGCGCTGTCGACGTTGGAAGCCATCGCGCATGCGCTGGATCTGATCGAGGCGCCGGCATCGTTCGGGGCCATGCTGCAGCCGCTCGACGCCATGGTGCAGGCGCAGATCGATGCCATGGGGCCGGAGCGTTATCGCCGGCACCACGTGCTGCGGCAGGGCACACGCACCAAGCCGGGCTGAGACGCGGCTGCCCGCCGTGCACGGCAGGCCTGGAAAGCAAAACCCCCGCAAGCCTTGCGGCTGCGGGGGTTGCCCGAGGATACCGGCGTTGCACAAGGCTGCATTGCAATCCGTATCCTTCGCGTATTCCGTGGTGCCCAGGAGAGGACTCGAACCTCCACACCTTGCGGCACATGGACCTGAACCATGCGCGTCTACCAATTCCGCCACCTGGGCACTGTATTAGCGGAGCCCTCTGGCTTGTGCTACGCTAGCTGCTTATTTTTCGCCGCTACGCGCATGCTTTGCCAGGGGGTTGCCGGCTGACTTCCGTTCTATTGAAGTGTTATTGAAGCGTTCTTGAAGTGCTCTTCTTGAAGCGTTCTTGAAAAGTCTTCTCGAAGGATTCTTCAAAAACCATGAATTCTCGAAGAATTCATGAAAAACATTCAATATTTCGGATACAGTGTCTAGCTTTGGGCAGTCCACAGAAGCTGCGCATTATAGACAGGATTTCTAGCTTTGGCAAAACGATCGAATAACGACACCTCCAATAACAACAACAGATCGACTTCGGTCTTGCCCGATGCGCCTCCCGACTTCGACCCGGACGTGCCGTCGCGGGAAGCCATCCTGAATGCCCTGCGCTCGGCTGCCGCGCCGCTGTCGCCCGACGAGCTGGCCCAGCGCATGGGCGTCGAGCGCGAGAGCACCCGCGTGGGCTTCGACCGCCGCCTCGCGGCCATGGAGCGCGACGGGCAGCTCATGCCCAACCGCAAGGGCGTGCTGCTGCTCGCCACCAAACTCGACTTCGTCGCCGGCAAGGTGCAGGGCCACCGTGACGGCTTCGGCTTCCTGTTGCGCGACGACGGCGGTCCCGACCTGTTCCTGGCGCCCCGCGAGATGCTCAAGGTGCTGCACGGCGACCGCGTGCTGGCCAAGCCTTCGGGCGAGTACCGCGGCAAGCCCGAAGGCATCATCGTCGAGGTGATCGAGCGGCGCACCAACAAGCTGGTGGGCCGGTTCCTGCACGAGCATGGCCTGTCCATCGTGGTGCCCGAAGACCAGCGCATCAAGCACGACATCCTGATCCCGCCGGGCGACACCAATGGCGCCCAGCACGGACAGGTAGTGTCGGTGGAGATCATCGAGCAGCCCACGCGCCATACGCAGCCGCTGGGCCGCGTCTATGAGGTGCTGGGCGAGATCGACGACCCGGGCATGGAAATCGAGATCGCGGTGCGCAAGTTCGACGTGCCGGTCGATTTCTCGGAGCCGGCGCGCAAGCAGGCCGCCCGGATCCCCGACGCCGTGCGCCGCAGCGACCTCAAGGGCCGCATCGACCTGCGCGACGTGCCGCTGATCACCATCGACGGCGAGGATGCGCGCGACTTCGACGACGCCGTGTACTGCGAGCCGGTGGACCTGGGCAGCGGCCAGCGCAAGCGGCCGGCCTGGCGCCTGCTGGTGGCCATTGCCGACGTGAGCCACTACGTGCGCCCCGGCGATCCGCTCGACGAGGACGCCTTCGAACGCGGCACCAGCGTGTATTTCCCGCGCCGCGTCATCCCCATGCTGCCGGAGTCGCTGTCCAACGGCCTGTGCTCGCTCAACCCAAATGTCGACCGGCTGGTGCTGGTATGCGACATGGTGATCCCGGCCTCGGGCGCCAAGGCCGGTACGGTGACGGCCTACCAGTTCTACGAAGCGGTGATGCACTCGCATGCGCGCACCACCTACACCGCCATCTGGGAGGCCCTGCAGCAGCCGACCGGACCGGCCGCACAGGCCCTGGGCAGCGTCATGCCGCACGTGCAGCACCTCCATGAGCTCTACCAGCTGCTGTCCCAGACGCGGCGCAAGCGCGGCGCCATCGATTTCGAGACCATCGAGACCAAGATCGTCTGCAACCAGCTGGGGCGCATCGAGCAGATCGTGCCGGCAGTGCGCAACGATGCGCACAAGCTCATCGAAGAGTGCATGCTGGCGGCCAACACCTGCGCTGCCGACTTCATGGCGCGCAGCAAGCATCCCGGCCTCTACCGCATCCACGAAGGGCCCACGCCCGACCGCCTGCAGTCGCTGCGCGAATTCCTGCGCACCATGGGGCTGTCCCTGGGCGGCGGCGACAGCCCCACGGCCTCCGACTACGGCGAATTCCTCGACTCGGTCCGCGGCCGGCCCGACTTTCCGCTGCTGCAGACCATGTGCCTGCGTTCGATGCAGCAGGCCGTATACAGCCCCGACAACATGGGCCACTTCGGTCTGGCCTATCCCGGCTACACCCACTTCACTTCGCCGATCCGCCGCTATCCCGACCTGCTCACGCATCGCGTGATCAAGGCGCTGCTGTCGGGTCAGCGCTACGTGCCCCGGCTCGAGGACATGCCCGTGGTGGCGGGCGGCACGGCGCGCGAACACGAGCATGCCATCTGGGAGAAGCTGGGCCTGCTGCTCTCGGCCAGCGAGCGCCGTGCCGACGAGGCCTCGCGCGACGTCGAGGCCTGGCTCAAGTGCTGGTTCGTCAAGGAGCGCGTGGGCGAAGACTTCAGCGGCACCGTCACCGGGGTGGCCAGCTTCGGCATCTTCGTCACGCTCGATACGCTGCATGTCGAGGGGCTGGTCCATGTGTCCGAGCTCGGAGGCGAGTACTTCCAGTTCAACGACGCCCTGCACGAGCTGCGCGGCGAGCGCACCGGCATGCGCTACCGCCTCACCGACAAGGTGCAGGTGCAGGTGGCGCGCGTGGACCTCGAGGCGCGCCGCATCGAATTCCGCCTGGTGCGCGGCACCAGCTTCGATGCGCTGCGCAAGGCCGCTGCGCGCAATCCCGACGAGCCGCGCCGCGTCAAGCGCGCGGCGGCGCCCAAGCCGGCCGAGCTGAAGGGCACTGCCCGCCAGCGCCGCGCCGAGGCGAAGAAGGCGTCCAAGCCGCCCAGGGCCGCCAAGTCGGCCAAGCGCGCGTCCAAGAATCCGGCCCGCTAGCCATTCGCCTGCGGCGGCGCGTCGCCACGCTGGCGCGCGCCGCAGTAACATTGCGGGGATCCGCGGCCGCGAGGCGGCCGCGCCGGGCCCGGCGCGGCCCGGCCAGTCTCACCTAGAGGGTTTTCCTATTATGGCTTCGGCCCAAGTCCTGGCGGGCTTTCACGCGGTGGTCGCACGCCTGCGCCACGCGCCCGATTCGATCCGGGAGATCTACGTCGAGGCCTCGCGCCGCGACAAGCGCATGCAGAGTTTCATCGAGCAGGCCGGGCGCGCCGGCTGCCGGGTCCATCCGGTGCCCACGGACAGGCTGGACGGCCTGGCGCGCGGTACGCGCCATCAGGGTGTGGTGGCGCTGGCCGAGGAACGCAAGCTGGCGCAGGACCTCGACGAGGTCCTGGATACCGTCCCGGGGCCGGTGCTGCTGCTGGTGCTCGACGGCGTCACGGATCCGCACAACCTGGGCGCCTGCCTGCGCACGGCGGACGCCGCCGGGGTGCATGCGGTGGTCGCCCCGCGCGACCGGGCGGTGGGCCTGAACAGCACGGTGCAGCGCGTTGCCTGCGGCGCGGCCGATACCGTGCCGTACATCATGGTGACCAACCTGGCGCGCGCACTGCGCGGCATGAAGGATCGCGGCGTGTGGCTGGTGGGCACGGACGACCAGGCTGCCGAGCCCGTGCATGCCATCGACGCGCGCCAGCCCATGGCATGGGTCATGGGAGCCGAGGGCGAGGGCATGCGGCGCCTGACCCGCGAAACCTGCGACCAGCTGGTGCACATCCCCATGCTGGGATCGGTGGAAAGCCTCAACGTCAGCGTGGCGAGCGCCGTCTGCCTCTACGAAACCGTACGCCAGCGCCAGGCGTAAACTGCGGCGCATCCTCTCTTCCGTAGCGTTCCCGTACAGCGATCCATCATGCACACGACCGGCTTCACCACCGCCATCATCCATTCCGACCGCCAGCAGTCCGTCGAGCACGGGGCCGTGCACAAGCCCATGCATCCGTCCTCCGAATTCGTCTACGAGGATGCCAGGGAACTGGCGGCGGTGTTCCAGGGCAAGCCGGGCTTCACCTATGCGCGCCAGGGTACGCCGACCACCACGGCGCTGGAGGCGCGCATCAGCACGATGGAAGGCGGCAAGGGCACGGTCAGTTTCGCTACCGGCATGGCGGCGCTGACGGCGGTGTTCGGCACGCTGCTGCGCCGCGGCGACCACCTGGTTTCCAGCCAGTACATCTTCGGCAATACCAACAGCCTGCTCGGCACGCTGGCGGACCTGGGCGTGGAGATCAGTACGGTCGATGCCACGGACGCGGCCAACGTGCGTGCCGCTCTGCGGCCCAACACGCGCATGGTGTTCACCGAGACCATCGCCAATCCCGGCACGCAGGTGGCGGACCTGGCCGGAATGGGCGACGTGTGCCGCGAACGTGGGCTGGTGTACATGATCGACAACACGTTGACCTCGCCCTGGCTGTTCCAGGGGCGCACGGTGGGCGCGTCGCTGGTGATGAATTCGCTGTCCAAGTACATCGCCGGCCACGGTCATGCGCTGGGCGGCGCGATCACCGATACCGGGCTGTACGACTGGAGCGCCTATCCGAACATCCACGACGCGTACCGCAAGGGGCCGCCCACGGGCTGGGGCCTGACGCAGATCAAGAAGAAGGGCCTGCGCGACATGGGCGGCACGCTCGCCGCCGAACCGGCGCACCGCATCGCGGTCGGCGCCGAAACGCTGGCACTGCGCATGGAGCGCCACTGCAGCAATGCGCTGGCGCTGGCCCGTTTCCTGGAGTCCCATCCCGGCGTAGCGCGTGTGAGCTACCCAGGCCTGGCAAGCCATCCCCAGCATGAGCGCGCCGCCGCGCTTTTCGGCGGGCGCTTCGGCGGCTTGCTTGCGGTGGAGCTCGCCAGCGGCATCGACTGCTTCGATTTCCTGAATCGCCTGCGCGTGGTGCTCATGGCCACGCATCTGGGCGACACGCGCAGTCTCGCCTTGCCGGCCGCCCATACGATCTACTACGAAATGGGCCCGCAACGCCGGGCGGAGATGGGTATCGCCGACAGCCTGATCCGGGTGTCCGTGGGCATCGAAGACGAAGCCGACCTGATCCGCGATTTCGATCAGGCGCTGCAGGGCTGCATGGCGCAATGAACCGGAGGCGGACATGCTGATCGAGGTTGCCGAGGTTTTCACGCCGCCGGAGGCCCGCGAGATCCGTGAGCGCCTGGACGCGGCCGAGTGGGTGGATGGGCGGGCCACTGCGGGCCACCAGTCCGCGCAAGTGAAACACAATCGCCAGCTGCCCGAGCAGCACCCGCTGGCCCAGGAGCTGGGCGCATTGATCCTGCAGCGCCTGGCGGGCAACAATCTGTTCATGGCGGCCGCATTGCCGCGCAAGATATTCCCGCCGCTGTTCAACCGCTACGAGGGCGGCGAGTCCTTCGGCTATCACGTCGACAACGCAGTGCGGGCCGTGCCGGGCTCGAACGAACGTGTGCGCACCGACCTGTCGGCCACGCTGTTCTTTTCCGACCCCGACAGCTACGACGGCGGCGAACTGATCATCGACGATACCTACGGCCCGCGCCCGGTCAAGCTGCCGGCAGGCCACATGGTGCTGTACCCCGGCACCAGCCTGCATCGTGTGGCGCCCGTGACGCGGGGCGCGCGCGTCAGCGCCTTCTTCTGGCTGCAGAGCCTGGTGCGCGAAGACAGCCAGCGCAGCCTGCTGCTGGAGCTCGACGTCGCCATCCAGCGCCTGCACCAGGACGCTGCCGGGCATCCGTCCCTGGTGCAGCTCACCGGCGTCTATCACAACCTGTTGCGTCGCTGGGCCGACGTATAGCGTCGCGCTCCGGCCCGGTTTCGGGTGGCGGAGCGTGCCTGGGCGATGAGGCCGCCCGCCGCCCGGGCGCAGCGGGGCCGCACGCGTGAAACCCAGCAACCATGCGGGTTGTAAAGCGGTTTATGCTTGACAGCCGTGCGGCCGGCGATGCCTAATACGGCTCTACGTCGCAGCAGCCTCTCTAGGTCTTACGCCGAGGCTGCTGCGACGTAGCAGTTAATACGCTGTGCTTTCCTGCAGCACAAGAATCTGCTTGCACTCGTCAGTTCACTGTTTCGCGACGCCGTGCCACGTGGCACCGACTCGTGGGCGTCGGCACAACCCAATTTGTGAGGGGTAAACCTGAATGAATAAAACCGAACTCATCGATCACATCGCCAGCAAGGCCGACATCTCGAAGGCCGCCGCCGGCCGTTCGCTGGATGCGCTGATCGGTGCCGTCAAGACCACTCTCAAGAAGGGCGGTACGGTTACGCTGGTCGGCTTCGGAACCTTTGCCGTTTCTGCCCGTGCCGCGCGCACCGGCCGCAATCCGCGCACGGGCGAAAGCATCAAGATCAAGAAGGCCAAGGTGCCCAAGTTCCGTCCTGGCAAGGCGCTGAAAGACGCCGTCAACTGAGCCCCGCAGTCTGGCCCGCCGCACGGGCGTGGCTGCATTTGCTCGACGGCATTTGCTCGGCGATACGCGGTCCGCTATACTGCGGTCCGCGTATTGCTTTGAGTTGCCCCACTGGCACCACAGGGGGTGCTTAGCTCAGCTGGTAGAGCGGCGCCCTTACAAGGCGTAGGTCGGGGGTTCGAACCCCTCAGCACCCACCAAAGCCCACGCATGCCGTGCCGATTGCGGCGATTCTCGCCGCGCTGCTTCGCCAGTACGGCACGCGGGCTTCGCTCCTCCTCCTGGCCGTCTCGCGCCACATTCCGTTTTCCTCTCCTCGCTGCCGTGTGCTGCCGTTTCCCGGCTGTCATGCTGCATGGGTAACCTGCGCGCATGCGGGTGCTGCCCGGTTCCGGGGCAGCTCTCCAGGTGCGAGGGAACTTGCGAATCATTCGCATTTAATATAATGTGTCGGGTTTGAAGCCGCTGGCGGCACGGGTTGCAAGCCCTGGCTCGCCGGCCCGATTTCCAGAGCCCACGGCGATTCATGCCTAGCCCCGAATACGGTAGGTCAGTTCCTTCTACGTCGCAGCCGTCGTTCGCACTGCGAACTGGTGCCGGTATTTTCGTGCTTGCAGCGCATGCTGCAGTGCTTGGCGCGATTTTCCTCAATCAAAGCCCCCGTCCCGAACTGATGGAGCCCGAGGCGGTGATGGTGAGCGTGATCGAGGCGCCCGTGCCCGAGGTTGCGCAAGCCGAGCCTACGCCGGAGCCCGTCCCGGAACCCGCACCCGAACCAACGCCGGAGCCGCCGGTGGAAGAGCCGCCGCCCGAGCCCGTGGTGGAGCCCGAACCGCCGCCTGAACCGGAGCCGGTGGTGGAGCCCGAGCCGGAGCCCGAGCCCGTGGTCGAGGCGCCGCCGGAGCCGGTCAAGCCCAAACCGGAACCCAAGCCCGAACCTAAACCGGAACCCAAGCCCAAGCCCAAGCCTGAACCCAAGCCGAAGCCAAAACCGGAACCCAAGCCCAGGCCGCGCCCGACGCCGGAGCCCGCGCCGCCCCCGGCCGCCAAGCCGCCTGCCGGTACGCCGGAAGGCAGCCAGGTGAACCAGGCACCGCGGCAGGCGCCGCCGCCCGACCAGCCGGTGATGGTGTCCAACGTCGAGTATGCCGGCGCCCGGCCCGTGCCGACGTATCCCATGATGTCGCGCCGTCTGCGCGAGGAGGGTCGCGTGGTGGTGATGGTCCTGATCGGTACCGGGGGCGAGGTGCAAAGCGCCACCATCGACCAGTCCTCAGGACATTCCCGCCTAGACGAGGCGGCGCTGGCCGCTGCCCGCAAGGCCCGGTTCAAGCCGCTCATGCGTAACGGCGTTGCCTATCCGGCCCGCGCCAAACTGCCTTTCGATTTCAAGATGAGGAACTGAGATGTCCGACGCCCTTCACAACGCCGTACTCGTGGCGCAGGCGGCCACGCCCGCCGCGCCGCCGGCAACCGCGGCCGCACCCGCGGCGCCGTCCGCAGCGCCTGCCGCCCAGCAGGCCGCTGACGCACTGGGCGCAGCCGCGGCGCAGCTGCCCGCGCCCGACATGGGCTTCATGCACTTCATCGCCCAGAGCGACTTCGTGGGCAAGTCGCTGTTCGTCATCCTGATCCTGATGTCCCTGGTCACGTGGTACCTCATCGTGGTCAAGGCTTTCAGCAGCATGCGCATGCGCCGTCGCTCGGAAGACTTCCTCAACAAGTTCTGGAACGCCAGTTCGCTGGAACAGGTCGAGAACGAGATCGCCACGCATGGCGCCCGCGATCCATTCTCCCACCTGGCCAGCCATGCCATCCACGCGCAAAGCCACCACGCCAAGTTCGGCGCCACCAAGCTCGAGGAAGTCGGCACCAACGGCGAATTCGTCACGCGCACCATGCGCAAGGTCATAGACGAGGAAACCGCCAAGCTCGAGAACGGCCTCACGGTGCTGGCTTCCGTGGGATCGACCGCGCCGTTCGTCGGCCTGTTCGGCACGGTGTGGGGCGTCTATCATGCGCTGGTGGGCATCGGCATGGCCGACGGCGTCACGATCAACCGTATCGCCGGCCCGGTGGGCGAGGCGCTCATCATGACCGGCCTGGGCCTGGCCGTGGCCATTCCGGCGGTGCTGGCCTACAACACGTTCGTGCGCAACAATCGCGTGTTCCTGTCGCGCCTGGACGCCTTTGCGCACGACCTGTTCGCGTTCCTCATCACGGGGCAGCAGGTGGCCGTGTCCGACGGCAAGGTGCGGGCCCTGCGCCGCCACGGCAGCGGCGCCCCCACGCGCGGGAGTGAATGATGGCTTTCGGCAGCTTCGACAACAAGGGGGCGGGCGGTCATACCGTCTCCGAGATCAACATGGTGCCGCTGATCGACGTCATGCTGGTGCTGCTCGTGATCTTCATCATCACCGCGCCGCTGCTGGCGCACTCGATCCGCATCAACATCCCGCAGGTGAGCGCGGAGCAGATCCAGGAAGATCCCAAGACCATCGACCTGGCCATCGACGCCAACGGCGCGCTGTTCTGGAACGAGCAGCCGGTGCGCATCGACGATCTCCCCGCACGCTTCCAGGGGGTCGCGGGCGAGAAACCCCAGCCCGAGATCCGCATCCGGGCCGACCAGAACACCCGCTACGAGACGCTGGCACAGGTGATGGCCTCGGCCCGGCGCTCCGGCATGACGCGCATCGGCTTCGTCACCACGCCCGGGGCGGCCGCGGCCCAGTCGCCGGCCGCCCCGACGCCGGCACCGTCCGCCGCGCCGGCTGCGCCCTGACCGGCACAAAAGGCTGCGCCACACGACCCGGGTTCGCGCTAGAATCTCGCGATGCGAGTTCTAGTCATCGAAGACGACACCACCCTGGGCCACGCGCTCCAGGAGTTCCTTTCCGACCAGGGATACGCGGTCGACTGGCTCACCGAAGGTGACAAGGTAAGGGGGGCCGTGGCCGGCCAGGCCTACGACCTCGTCCTGCTCGACCTCAACCTGCCCGGACGTGGCGGCCTCGACGTGCTGCGCGATCTGCGCCAGGACGGCAACCAGGTTCCCGTGCTGATCCTCACGGCGCGTGATGGCCTGGACGACCGCGTCGCCGGCCTGGATGCCGGCGCCGACGACTACGTCACCAAGCCCTTCGATCTTCCCGAACTCGCCGCCCGCGTGCGCGCCCTGGGCCGCCGGCGCACCGGCCAGGTCCAGCCCACCATCGAGGCCGGGCCGCTGGTGTTCGACACGGTGGGCCGCGAGGTGCGCGTCCACGGCCAGCGCCTGGCGCTCTCCGTGCGCGAGCTCTCCGTGCTGGAGATGCTGATGGCGCGGGCAGGCCGCGTCGTCACCAAGCGCCAGATCGTCAACTCGCTGTCGGCCTGGGATGCCGACTTCAGCGAGAACGCCGTCGAGGTATACGTGTATCGCCTGCGCAAGCGGCTGGAAGGCACCGGCGCCAGCATCCAGACCGTGCGCGGCTTCGGCTATCTCCTCGACGTCGAAGGCGCCTGACACGCGCAGCGGCCCGTACCGCGCCTCCTCCCCATGCCGGACACCCCCAGACAGATACCGCCAGCCGCGCCTTCCGGTTCCAGCTGGCTGCCCCGGGGGTCCCTGGCGCGCCACCTGGTGGTGCGCCTCATGCCGCCCATCCTGGTGCTGGTCCTGCTGGATCTCGCCGCCACCTGGGTCATCACCCACAAGATCGAGATGTCCCTGTGGATGCTCGAGGACTTCTTCTGGCTCGTGGTGGTGGGGCAGGTGTTGCTGATCGCGCTGTTTGCCGGCGTGATCGTCCAGGGTGTGCGCTCGGGCCTGCGTTCGGTGAATCATCTGGCGGACGAGATCGGCCAGCGTTCCATCGACGACATGCAGCCCATGGCGGTGGCCAACCTGCCGGCCGAGATCGCGCCGCTGGTCACCCACATCAACGACCTGCTGGCGCGCCTCGATGCCTCGCTGGCGGCCCAGCGCCGTTTCATCGGCCATGCCGCGCATCAGCTGCGCACGCCGCTCAGCGGGCTGCGGCTGGAGTCCGAACTGATGCTGGCGCGTCCGCTGCCCGACGACGTGCGCGTGCGGGCCGAGCGCATCAAGGCGGTCAGCGACCGCATGATCCGGCTGGGCCAGCAGCTGCTCGTGCTGGCGCGTGCCGATCCCGACGCCCGCCCGCAAGACCGCTTCCAGCGTCTGGACCTGTGCGAATGGGTGCGCGCCAGCGGCGCCGAATGGATTCCGCGGGCACGGGCAGCCCAGGTCGACATCGACCTGGCGGCACCCGAGCATCCGGTATGGATAGACGGCGATCCGCTGCTGCTCGACGAACTGCTGGGCAATCTCATCGACAATGCACTGCGCTACGGCCGTCCGAAGGGCCACATTGCCCTCACGGTGGGCGCCAACCCGCCGGCCCTCATCGTTGAGGACGACGGGCCGGGCATTCCGCCCGAAGAGCAGGGCAGGGTGTTCGAGGCCTTCTACCGCGCGCCCGATGCTGCCGTGGGCGGCTCGGGCCTGGGCTTGGCCATCGTGCGCGAGATCGCCAACGCGCATGGCGCCTGGTGGAAGCTCGTCAGCCTGCCTGCGTTGCAGGGCACCCGTCTTTCGGTCGTCTTCCCGGGCCCGCGCAAGGGGGCCCAGCTCACCCGCCACGAACGTCACGCATGAATGCCCCGGCTATGTCCGCGCACAGCCCCGCAGGCGCCGCCTCGTCCCGCGCTGCCCTGGTGCTGGGCGCGCTGGGCGTGGTGTACGGCGACATCGGCACCAGCCCGCTCTATACGCTGAGGGCCTGCCTGAGCTCCTTCGCCGACCTGCATCCCGAACACGTGCTCGGGGTGCTGTCCATTCTCTTCTGGCTGCTCATGGTGGTGGTTTCGTACAAATACGTGACCCTGATCCTGCGCGCCGACAACCGGGGCGAGGGCGGCACGCTGGCGCTGCTGGAGCTTGCCGTGCGCAGCCGCACCGGGCGGTTGCGCACGCTGCTGGTGGTCCTCGGCATCTTCGGCGCGGCGCTGTTCTATGGCGACAGCATGATCACCCCGGCAATCTCGGTGCTGTCCGCCATCGAGGGCGTGGGCGTGGTCTCGCATCGGCTGGACCACTGGATCGTGCCGCTTGCGCTGGTGGTGCTGATCCTGCTGTTTTCCATCCAGTCGCGCGGCACCGGTACGGTGGGCAAGCTGTTCGGGCCGGTCATGGCCCTGTGGTTCCTGACCCTGGCGCTGCTCGGGCTGTGGCAGATCTGGCAGATGCCGGCCGTGCTGGCCGCGCTCAATCCCATGATGGCCGCGCGCTTCGTGTACGCATACCCCACGATGAGCTTTCTGTTGCTGGGCGCAGTCGTGCTGGCGCTCACCGGCGCCGAGGCGCTGTATGCCGACATGGGACACTTCGGCCGGCCCGCCATCCGGCGCGCCTGGTTCTTCATGGTGCTGCCCGCGCTCACGCTGTGCTATTTCGGCCAGGGGGCGCTGCTGCTGCGCGATCCCTCGGCCTTGCGCAATCCGTTCTTTCTCATGGCGCCCGAATGGGGCGTGGCGCCGCTGGTGGCGCTGGCCACCGTGGCCACGGTGGTGGCGTCGCAGGCCGTGATCTCCGGCGCGTATTCGGTCACGCGGCAAGCCGTGCAGCTGGGCTTCTGGCCGCGCATGCAGATCCTGCATACGTCCGAACTCGAGAAAGGCCAGATCTACCTGCCGCAGGTCAATGCGCTGCTGCTTTGTGCCGTGATCGTGCTGGTGCTGCTGTTCCGCAATTCCGAGAACCTGGCCGCCGCCTATGGCTTCGCCGTCACCGGCACCATGCTCACCACTTCGGTGCTGGCTTTCGCCGTGCTGCCGCGCGGCACGCGCGGCGCGCGCCGCCTGGCCTGGATGGCGTGCCTGGGCCTGCTGCTGGTGGTCGACATACTGCTGTTCGGCGCCAACGTCTTCAAGATCCACGAGGGCGGCTGGATGCCGCTGCTGGTGGGCATCGTGGTCTTCGTGCTCATGATGACCTGGCGCCGAGGCCGTACGCTGCTGGCTGACTTGCAGGCGCGCGACCGGCAGCCGGTGCAGCCCTTCATGACGCAGCTGGAGGAATATCCGCCTGCGCGGGTATACGGCACCGCCATCTTCATGACGATGAATTCAGGCTACGTGCCGCCCGCCCTGCTGCACAACCTCAAGCACAACAAGGTGCTGCATGAGCAGGTCATCTTCCTCACCGTGCACGTGGCCGACGTGCCCCACCTGGACCCCGAGGATCGTTACACGCTCACGCCGGTCAGTGCATCGAGCTGGCAGGTGACGGTGCAGTACGGCTTCAAGGAGGATCCGGACATCCCCGCGGCCCTGCGCCTGGTGGCGCACGACCATCCCGAGCTGGACCTCGATCCGATGCGCACCTCGTTCTATCTTTCGCGCCAGACGGTGGTGGCGGGGAAGCATCCGGCCATGTCGGCATGGCGGCGTGCCTTGTTCAGCTTCATGGCGCGCAACGGCACGCGCAGCACCCGGTTCTTCAAGATCCCGCCCAACCGCGTGGTTGAGATGGGGATGCAGGTAGAAGTGTAGCGGTCCGCCCGGAGCGCGGGGCACGGCCGGCCGGCGCGCAAAGCAGAACGCCCCGTCGGTGACGGGGCGCTCCGGGCCTGTGCGGGGCAGGGTGGCAGCCTTACTTCTTGCTGCCGTCGTCCTTGATCTGGGGCAGCGCCTCGCCCGACGACGCGGCCAGCAGGCCCGCCTTGACGTACGTGAACAGCTTCTCGCGCGTGTCGACGATGTCGAGATTGCGCATGGTGAGCTGGCCGATGCGGTCTGCCGGCGTGAAGGGCGCGTTCTCGACCTTCTCCATGGACAGGCGCTCGGGCGCGTAGGTGAGGTTGGGCGATTCGGTATTCAGCAGCGAGTAGTCGTTGCCGCGGCGCAGCTCGACGGTGACTTCGCCGGTGATGGCGCGCGCCACCCAGCGCTGGGCGGTTTCGCGCAGCATGATGGCTTGCGGATCGAACCAGCGGCCCTGGTACAGCAGGCGGCCGAGCTTCAGGCCGTTGATGCGGTACTGCTCGATGGTGTCCTCGTTGTGGATGCCCGTGACCAGGCGCTCATAGGCGATGTGCAGCAGGGCCATGCCCGGGGCTTCGTAGATGCCGCGACTCTTGGCCTCGATGATGCGGTTCTCGATCTGGTCGCTCATGCCCAGGCCGTGGCGCCCGCCGATGGCGTTGGCTTCGGCCATGAGGGCCACGGGATCGGAGAACTCCACGCCGTTCAGCGCCACCGGCCGGCCTTCCTCGAAGCGCACGGTGACCTCTTCGGCCTTGACGTCCACGTCGTCGCGCCAGAAGGCCACGCCCATGATGGGCTTGACGATGCGGATGCCGGAAGCCAGCTGCTCCAGATCCTTGGCCTCGTGCGTGGCGCCCAGCATGTTGGAGTCGGTGGAGTAGGCCTTCTCGGCCGACATCTTGTAGTCGAAGCCTGCCTTCTTCATGTACTCCGACATCTCGGCGCGGCCGCCCAGCTCGTCGATGAAGCGCTGGTCGAGCCAGGGCTTGTAGATCTTCAGCTCGGGATTGGTGAGCAGCCCGTAGCGATAGAAGCGCTCGATGTCGTTGCCCTTGAAGGTGCTGCCGTCGCCCCAGATGTTGACGCCGTCTTCCTTCATGGCGGCCACCAGCATGGTGCCGGTGACGGCGCGGCCGATGGGCGTGGTGTTGAAGTAGGTGATGCCTGCCGTGGAAATGTGGAAGGCGCCGGCCTGCAGCGCGGCGATGCCTTCGGCCACCAGCTGGGCGCGGCAGTCGATCAGCCGGGCGTTCTCGGCGCCGTATTCCATGGCGCGGCGCGGGATGGCGTCGTAGTCCGGCTCGTCGGGCTGGCCCAGGTTGGCAGTGTAGGCGTAGGGGATGGCCCCCTTCTCGCGCATCCAGAGCAGCGCGGCGCTGGTGTCCAGGCCGCCGGAGAAGGCGATGCCGACCTTCTGGCCGGTGGGAAGGCTGGGGAGGATCGTGGTCATGGGTAGGAAGTGGGCGCCAACGGGACGAGGGCGGCGCGAGGGCCGCCGGGAGGAATCGAGCGGGCTATTTTAGCGCTTTTGCCATGCCGCGCCGCCCGGCGGCCCGGCACGGCAGGCGGGCGGCAGCCTACGCGGGCAGCTGGCCCAGCAGCAGGAACTCCATCAGGGCCTTCTGCACATGCATGCGGTTCTCGGCCTCGTCCCAGACCACGCTCTGCGGCCCGTCGATGACCTCGCCCGTGACTTCCTCGCCGCGGTGGGCGGGCAGGCAATGCATGAAGATGGCCTGGGGGTCGGCCACCGCCATCATCTCGGCGTCGACGCACCAGTCGGCGAAGGCGGCGCGCCGCTCTTCGTTCTCGGCCTCGTAGCCCATGCTGGTCCAGACGTCGGTGGTGACGAGATGCGCCCCGCGGCAGGCGTCCATGGGATCCCGGAATTGACGCAGCACCGAGGCGGCCGGCTCGCCGATGCGGGCCGGTTCCAGCTCGTAGCCCGAAGGGGTGGACACGTGCAGGGTGAAGCCCAGCATCTCGGCGGCCTGCAGCCAGGTATACGACATGTTGTTGGCGTCGCCCACCCAGGCCACGATCTTGCCGGCGATGGGCCCGCGATGTTCGATGTAGGTGAAGATGTCGGCCAGGATCTGGCAGGGGTGGTACTCGTTGGTGAGGCCGTTGATCACCGGCACCCGGGAGTGGGAAGCGAACCGCTCGATGCGGGTCTGCTCGAAGGTGCGGATCATGACGATGTCGACCATGCGCGAGATCACGCGCGCCGTATCCTCGATGGGTTCCGAGCGGCCGAGCTGGGAGTCGTTGGACGTCAGGTTGATGACGGAGCCGCCCATCTGGTACATGCCGGCCTCGAACGACACCCGGGTGCGCGTGCTGGCCTTCTCGAACACCATGGCCAGCGTGCGGTCGTGCAGCGGCATGTGCGGTTCGTAGCGCTTGAACTTGTCCTTGATCAGGCGGGCGCGGTCGAGCACGTAGGCGATCTCGGCCGGGGAAAGGTCTTTGAACTGCAGGAAATGGCGCAGGGGGCCGGTCTGGGTCGTGGTCTGAGTCATGATGTTTCGGTGTTCTGGGCGCGGGCCCGCAAAGCGGGGGCCCGGCATGCTCGGTGTACCGCCGGGGGCCGGGGCCAAAGGATCAATCATATACAATTCGCGGCGCAGGCCGCATTTGATGCGCGGCTCCGGCGCTCAGGCTGCCCGCAGTGAAGAACCCATGTCAACTCGCGTCAGACAATTCGTAATCCACGGCGTCACCGAGACCGGTGCCCGCTTCCGCCCCAGCGACTGGGCCGAGCGGCTTGCCGGCGTGATGGCGCAGTTCCGTCCCCCGGGCAGCGTGGGCAATCACCTCACCTATTCGCCGTACGTGCTGCCGGTGGTAATAGATGGCGTGCGCTGCGTGGTGGTGGACGAGCGCCTGCGCGAACTCGAGCCGCTGGCCTACAAGTTCGTGGTGGATTTCGCCCGCGACAACAATCTCAAGACCGAGGAGCGCGAGGCGTAGGCCGGCGCGGGGCTGCGGCTCCCCCGACACCCGCTTCGGGGCGTCCGCAGCCAGGCGCGCCAGGGCGCCCGGGTCGGGCGGGGCCGGTCAGGCTACCGGCGTGATCACCTTGCCGGTATCGAAATAGGCGCGCAGGTTGTCCAGCATCAGGTCTTCCATGGCAAGCCGCGTCTCGTAGCTGGCGCTGCCGATGTGCGGCAGCACCACGGCCTGGTCGGACGTCTTGAGGAAATCGGGCACCTTCGGCTCGTGCTCGAAGACGTCCAGGGCGGCGAAGCCCAGCTTGCCGGATTCCAGCAGCTCGACCATGGCGGCCTCGTCGATGACGGGGCCGCGCGCGATGTTGACCACGATGCCCTTGGGGCCCAGCGCTTCCAGGACCTCGCGGCCGACCAGGTGGCGGGTGCCCGCGCCGCCCACGGTGGCCACGATCAGGAAGTCGGCCCATCCGGCCAGTTCCACCAGCGTGTCGGCGTAGTCGTAGGGGACGTCGTCGCGCCGGCGGCGGTTGTGGTAGCGCACCTGCATGTCGAAGCCGGCGCCGCGCCGGGCGATGGCCTCGCCGATGCGGCCCAGGCCCACGATGCCCAGCTTCTTGCCGCTGACGCGCAGGCCCAGCGGGATGTTGCCCGGCGCCTGGCCCCACAGGCCGGCTCGCACGAAGCGCTCGCCCTGTCCGATGCGGCGCGCCGCGGCCAGCAGCAGGCCCCAGGCCAGGTCGGCCACGCAGTCGGTGAGTACGTCGGGCGTGTTGCTGACCTGGATGCCGCGGGCGCGTGCCGCGTCCACGTCTATGGTTTCGTAGCCCACGCCCCAGCTGCATATGGCCTTGAGATCGGGCAGGGCGGCAATGAGGTCGGCCCGGGCGCCCATGCTGGCGGAGGTGACCAGGGCCGTGATGCCCTTGCCGTGCTCGGCCAGCGCCTGCGCGCGGTCGGCGTGTTTCCAGAGTTCGAAGACGTCGTAGGCGTCTGCCAGGCGGGCGTTGGCCGAGGGCGAACCGCCCAGCGAACCGACCTGCAGGATGCGGTGCTTGCTCATGGGATCTGCGATTGCGGGTGGGAAAGCCAGAATCCTACTTGAATACCGCGGCCGGCGGCACCCGGAGGGCCGCCGCCGGCCGCGCCGGGCGCTTATTGCAGCTCGATGCCGCTCTTCTGGATGACGTCCTTCCAGCGCCTGACTTCGTCCTGCTGGAACGCCGCGAATTCCTGCGGCGTGTTGGCCACGACCTCGAAGCCCAGGCCCTGCAGCGTCTGGGTGACCTTGGGATCGCGCAGCGTCTTGCGCAGGGCATCGGACAGCTTCTGCACGGCGGGCTCCGGCGTGCCCTTGGGCACGGCGAAGCCTTGCCAGGAATAGACCACCATGTCGGGAATGCCGGCTTCGGCCAGGGTGGGCACGTCGGGCAGGTCGGTGGCGCGCTTCTCGCCCGTGACGGCCAGGGCCTTGAGCTTGCCGGCCTTCACGTGGGTCTGCACCGCGCCCAGGTTCTGGAACGACACGTTGACCTGTCCGCCGATCAGGTCGGCGATCGCGGCGCCCCCGCCGCGGTAGGGCACGTCGACGCCCGTCGTGCCGGTGCGCTGGCGGAACAGCACGGCCGAGAGATGGTCGGACGATCCGGTGCCGGACGACGCATACGAGACCTTGCCGGGGTTCTTCTTGGCGTACTCCACCAGCTCGGCGACGCTGTTGGCCGGGAAGGAGGGCGGCGCCACCAGCACGTTGGGGTTGCGCACCGCCTGGGTGAGGTAGGTGAAGTCTTTGCTGGGGTTGTATGACAGGTTCTTGTACAGCCCTTCATTGATGGCGAAGGTGCCGATCGAGCCCACCATCATCGTGTAGCCGTCGGGCTCCGACCGCGCCAGCGCCTGCGCGCCGATGGCGCTGTTGGCCCCGGGCTTGTTCTCCACCACGAAGGTCTGGCCCAGGATCTGGGACAACCCCGGCGTGACCGAACGCGCGGTGATGTCGGACGAGCCGCCGGGCACGAAAGGCACGATGACGGTGACGGGTTTGCTGGGATAGTCGTCGGCGGCGAGGACGGACTGGCTGCCGACGAGGGAGGCCCCGGCAAGGGCGAGTACGCAGAGCAATCGGTTCACGGTGTCTCCTGGATGCGCGTGCTTGTAGTTGGGACGGGCGCCGCCGGCCGCGCGTCGCGACGGAACCCTCTGGCCTTGCTTGTAAGACAATATAGGTATAGGCTTCTAACTTGTCAATCAAGTATACGTTTCGCCCGTATACGTTTCGCCCGATATGCCCGGTCCGTGCGGCCGGCATGCACGACACCACCTATACCGACGCATCCCGAGGAGACGCCGATGAAAACCACCCCGGTCACCGCTGCCGACCTGCAACGGTCCGTGATTGCCGTGCCGCCCCTGGCGCGCAATGCCGATCTCAGCCTCAACGCCGCCGCCAACCAGGCGCTGCTGCGCCATCTCGAGGCGGGCGGCGTGCGCAGCGTGATGTATGGCGGCAATGCCAACTTCTACAACGTGGGCGTGAGCGAGTACGCGCGGCTCGTCGACTTCCTGGCCGAGGCGGCCGGCAGCGATACCTGGGTACTGCCGTCGGCCGGGCCGGACTACGGCAAGCTGATGGACCAGGCTGCCATCCTGCGCTCGCGCGCCTTTCCCACGGCGATGCTGCTGCCCATGTCGTTCCCCTACACCGACGCGGGCCTGGCCGACGGCATCCGCCGCTTCAGCGATGCGCTGGACCGGCCGGCGGTGGTGTATATCAAAAGCGCGGACTACCTGGCGCCCGCCACCGTGGCTCGCCTCATCGAGGAAGGCCGCATCGCCGCGCTGAAGTACGCCGTGGTCCGAGAGGATCCCGCCCGGGATCCCTACCTGGCGGCGCTGCGGGAGGCGGTCGAATCGCGCTGGATCGTCAGCGGCATCGGCGAGCGGCCGGCCATCGTGCACTTCCGCCAGTTCGGCCTGCAGAGTTTCACCTCGGGTTCGGTGTGCGTGGCGCCGCGCGGGTCCATGCGCCTGCTGCGCCTGCTGCACGAAGGCCGTTTCGACGAAGCCGAGCAGGTGCGCCAGGCCTACCTGCCGCTGGAAGATTGCCGGGACGACATCAGCCCGATCCGGGTGCTGCACGATGCCGTCACGCTTGCAGGCGTGGCCGACATGGGGCCCATGCTGCCGCTGCTCACCGGGCTCGACGAAGCCCAGCGCCAGCGCGTCGCGCCGGTGGCCCGCGCGCTGTATGCGGCCGACGCGGCCATGACGGCGGCGGCATGAAGAGCCCGGTGAGGGGCGCTGCGGCGGGCCTCGCCCGCCGACGGCTGCGCCGCGGCGCGAACGCCATTACCATGTAGGGCTCATTGCACACGGGAGTCCGAGTGGTCCGCAAGCAAGCACCCGCATCCGCGCCCGCCGCCGCAGGCGGCGTTTCGCTGCAGCTGGAGCGTGGGCAGCGGGTGCGGCTGGCCGACCAGCTGTATGGGCAGATCTTCGAGCAGATCGCCTCCGGGGCGCTCAACGTGGGCGACAAGCTGCCTTCCGAGCACGAGATCTGCGACCGTTTCGGCGTGTCGCGGCCGGTGGTGCGCGAGGCGCTGCTGCGGCTGCGCGCCGATGGCCTGGTCACCGCTCACCAGGGGCTGGGCACCTTCGTGAGCCATCAGCCGGCACCCCGGCTCAAGGCTTTCGGCGACGTACACAACGTCGGCGCCTATCTGCGTGCGCAGGAGGTCCGCCTGGCGCTCGAGGCCGAGGCCGCGCGCCTGGCGGCGCTGCGGCGCACCGACGACGACCTGCAGCGCATCGCCGACGCCCATGCCGCGTTCGTGCGCGAGCTCGAGGACGGCAGGGTATCGCCCGAGGCCGACCTTGCGTTCCATGCCAGCATCGCCGATGCCAGCGGCAATGATTTCTTTCCGGGCGTGCTGGAAAGCATCCACGAGTCCATCAGCGGCTTCATGCGCCTGACCCTCAGCCTCACGCGCACGGGCTCGCGCCAGCGCGCCCAGCGCGTGGCCGACGAGCATGGCGCCATTCTGGCGGCGATACGCGAGCAGGACGCCGAGCGGGCCCGTGTGGCGATGCAGTTCCACCTGGGCCAGGCCAGGCACAGGCTGGTCGACAGGGAGCGGGATTAGCGCGCCCGGCCGGGTGCGCGCCGCGGCGGCCGTGCCGGCCGCGGCGCGGGGTACGACAACAATGACGCGGGGCGGCACGGCCCCGGGGAGACAGTGAAGTGGAAGCGGCAGGAGCCGGCACGGCCGGCGTACGCATAGAACGGGTGCGCGAACAGATCGAGCGCGTGCTGCGCGCGTGGGGCATGGACGCCGATCCGGCGGGCGTGGCGGCCGGCCTGATGGCCGAAACCGATCTGCTGGGCGTGGATTCCCATGGCATTTCCATGCTGCCCAGCTACGAAGACAAGCTGCGCGCGGGCACGCTGCGCATCGATGCGCAGCCCCGGGTGGTGCGCGACGCGGGAGCCAGCGCGCTGCTCGACGGCATGGGTGGCCTGGGGCATCCGGTGTCGGCCCAGGCCATGCGCATGGCCATCGACAAGGCGCTGGCGCATGGCGTCGGCGCCGTCGCGGTGCGCAACTCCCATCATTTCGGGGCGGCAGGCGTGTACGCGCGGCTGGCCGTGGAGCGCGGCCTGGTGGCCCTGGTCACCAGCAGCGCCACCACGCTCATCATGGTGCCCACGCACGGCGCCATGCCGGTGCTGGGCACCAATCCCATCGCCTTCGGCGCGCCCGCGTCGCGGCATCCGCCGCTGGTCCTCGACATGGCCACCACCACGGTGGCCGCCAACAAGGTGAAGGTCTACGACTTCCATGGCCGTACGCTGCCCGCGGGCTGGGCCGTGGACGGCGCCGGCGCGCCCCTGACCGACCCCGCCCAGGCCATGAAGTACATCTTCCATCATGCCGAAGGCGGCCTCACGCCTTTGGGCGGCACGCCCGCCATGAGCAGCCACAAGGGCTATGGCCTGGCGCTGATGGCTCAGATACTGGGCGGCACGCTGGGCGGCAGCGCGCTGGCGGCGCGCCATGCGGCACGCCGCGGGCCTGGGGATCCCGACGACATCGGCCACTTCTTCCTGGCGCTGGACCCTGCGGCCTTCCGGGAGGGCGGCGGTTTCGGCGCGGACATGGACGAGCTCATCGATACCATGCATGCCACGCCCCCGGCCGATCCCGCGCAGCCTGTGCTGGTGCCGGGGGATCCCGAGATGGCCGAGCGCGCGCGCCGCCTGGAGGCGGGCGTGCCCATCCCTGCGGCACTGGCCGGGCGCCTGCGCGCCTTGTGCGAGCGCTGCGGCGTTCCCTATCTGCTGGACGCCGGCGGGCGCTGAGGCCTGGCTGCGAGCCGGCCGTCTGCAGGCGTGCCAATACCGACGAGAACAAGGAGACCGAGACATGAGCGATTCCCCCCGACGCAAGCGCCCCGAGGAGCTGCGCAGCCACCGCTGGTATGGCGTGAAAGACCTGCGGTCCTTCGGGCACCGGTCGCGCACGGCGCAGATGGGCTACCACCGCTCCGACTATGCGGGCAAGCCGGTGATCGCCATCATCAACACCTGGAGCGACATCAATCCCTGCCACAGCCACTTCAAGCAGCGCGTGGAAGAGGTGAAGCGCGGCATCTGGCAGGCAGGCGGCTTCCCGGTGGAAATGCCGGCCATGAGCCTGTCCGAGCCGTTCCAGAAGCCCACCACCATGCTCTACCGCAACCTGCTGGCCATGGAAACCGAGGAGCTTCTGCGCTCGTACCCGGCCGACGGCTGCGTGCTCATGGGTGGCTGCGACAAGACCACGCCGGCGCTGATCATGGGGGCGCTGTCGATGGACCTTCCCACGCTGTTCGTGCCGGCCGGGCCCATGCTGCGCGGCAACTGGAATGGCAACACGCTGGGCTCGGGCTCCGACACCTGGAAATACTGGGCCGAACTGCGCGCCGGCAACATCACCGAGGAAGACTGGCAGGGGGTGGAAGACGGCATCGCGCGCTCCCCGGGCCACTGCATGACCATGGGCACGGCCTCGACCATGACGGCGGCCGTGGAAGCGCTGGGCCTGTGCCTGTCGGGCTATTCGTCGATTCCCGCGCCCGACTCGCGCCATGCGCAGATGGCAAGCCTATCGGGCAAGCGCATCGTCGACATGGTCTGGGAGGACCTCAAACCCTCGGACCTGCTGACCTCCGCCTCGTTCGACAATGCCGTGCGCACGGTGCTGGCGCTGTCGGGCTCGACCAACGCGGTGGTGCACCTGGTGGCCATGGCCCGGCGCGCCGGCTTCGGCCTGGACCTGGATCGCTTCGACCACCTGGCGCGCAGCACGCCGGTGCTGGCCAACCTGCGGCCCGCGGGCAAGTACCTGATGGAAGACTTCTACTACGCCGGCGGCCTGCGCGCGCTGCTGGCGCAGCTGGGCGATCTGCTCGACACCTCGCAGCGCACGGTGGATGGCCGCACGCTGGGCGAGAACATCGCCGGGGCGAGGGTGTTCAATGACGACGTGATCCGCTCGCGCAGCACGGCGCTGGTGGAGCGCGATGGCCTGGCGGTGCTGCGCGGCAATCTGGCCCCCGACGGCGCCGTGATCAAGCCGCCCGCGATGGAGTCCCGGCTGCAGGTGCATACGGGCCGGGCCGTGGTGTTCACCGATTACAACGACATGGCCGAGCGCATCGACGATCCCGGCCTGGACGTCGACGCCGACAGCGTGATCGTGCTGCAGAATGCCGGCCCGCAGGGCGCGCCCGGCATGCCGGAGTGGGGCCAGTTGCCCATCCCGCAGAAGCTGCTCAGGCAGGGCGTGCGCGACATGGTCCGCATTTCCGATGCCCGCATGAGCGGCACCAGCTATGGCGCCTGTGTGCTGCATGTGGCGCCCGAGGCCTACGTGGGCGGGCCGCTGGCCCTGGTGCGCACGGGCGACCTGATCGCCCTGGACGTCCCGGCGCGCCGCCTCGATGTGCTGATCTCCGACGAGGAAATGGCGGCCCGCAAAGCCGCCTGGCAGCCGCCCGCGCCCAAGTTCGAGCGCGGCTTCGGCGTGCTCTACCTGAAGCACATCGGGCAGGCCGACACGGGATGCGATTTCGATTTCCTGCAGACGCGCAGCAGGCAGGCCGACGCAGGCGAGCCGGAAATCCACTGACGCACCGACATCACCCCCACACGACGGAGCACGCATGAATTCACCCCTACCCAACAGATTCCGCCAGCGCATCCTGGCCCGCCAAAGGCAGATCGGCTTCTGGATGTGCATGACCAGCCACATCACGGCCGAGATGGCGGGGCTGGCAGGCTTCGACTGGCTGTTGCTCGATGGCGAGCACTCGCCCAACGAGGTGCCGCTCCTCCTGCAGCAATTGCAGGCCCTGCAGGGCAGCGCCAGCGCGGCCGTGGGCCGCCCGAGCTGGAATGATCCGGTGGAGATCAAGCGGATGCTGGATATCGGTTTCTACAACCTGCTGATTCCCTTCATCGAGTCGGAAGACGACGCGAGGCGGGCGGTGGCGGCCACCCGCTACCCGCCCCAGGGCATCCGGGGCGTGGCAGGCATGCAGCGCAGCAACCGCTACGGGACCGTGCCCGACTACCTCGCCACCATCAACGACAACCTCTGCGTGCTGCTGCAGATCGAGAGCCGTCCGGGTATCGAGGCGGTGGACGCGATCGCGGCGGTGGACGGGGTGGACGGCGTGTTCATCGGCCCTTCCGACCTCGCGGCCGGGCTGGGCCACCTGGGCAATCCCGGCCACCCCGAAGTGCAGGAGGCCATCCGGCACCTGCATGCCCGCATCAGCGCCCAGGGCAAGGCCGTGGGCATCCTCGCGCCCGTCGCGGCCGATGCGCAGCGCTATCTCGACATGGGCATGCACTTCGTGGCCGTAGGCACCGACCTGGGCGTGTACAAGCAGGCCGTCTTCGCGCTGCGCGAGGCGTTTCCTTCCTGACGTGTCCTTCCTGACGTTTCCTTCCCGACGTTTCCTTTCTGACCGCAGCGCAGCCGCAGCCCAAAACGAAAAGGATGCCCAAGGGCATCCTTCTGTTTGCCGTAATTCAGTGCCGCCCGGGAAGGGCGGCGGCCACGAGTCAGGCCAGTGCCTTGACGGCAGCGGCCAGGCGGCTCTTGTGGCGAGCAGCCTTGTTCTTGTGGATGATGTTCTTGTCGGCCACGCGATCGATGACGCTGGTGGCTTTGCGCAGCGTTTCACCAGCCGCGGCCTTGTCGCCGGCAGCGATGGATTGGCGCACGCGCTTGATGGCGGTACGCAGCATCGAGCGCAGGCTGGAATTGTGCTTGTTGCGCTCCACGGATTGACGGGCGCGCTTGCGGGCTTGAGCGGTGTTGGCCATATTGCTTTAAATGGAGTGTGAATTCGGCAAAGTCGGATATTGTAGCAGCTTTGCCGGGGATTGCAAGGCAAACGGCCGATATGCGCCATAGGCCCTCAGGCCTGGGCGACTCCGATGGAAACGAACCAGGGGGTGAAGCGGTGCACCTGGATGGGCATGGCGCGCTCGAGTGTATCCAGGACCTCGGCCGGGTCGTCGAGCGGGTAGCGCCCGTAGACGGGCAGGCCGCCGGCGGCCATGCTGACGCGCAACGTGCCGGGATGATAAGGGCGCAGCGAGGCCACCACCTCGGCCAGGGGCCGGCCGTGTGCCTCGATCCATCCGTGTTCCCAGGCGGCGTCGGCGATGAGATCGCTGCGGGCCGGGCCGACCCGCGCGGAGTCGAAGCGCAGGCCGGTGCTGCCGGCCGCGCTGGCGCGCGCGCCGGTGTGCGTCTCGATGCCGACTTCTCCGGAGTGCACCACGACCAGCGTGCGGTGCATCTGCTGGCGCACCATGTAGCGGGCGTCGTTGTTGCTGCGGACCACGCCCTCGGCCGTGCGGACCAGGAAGGGGCGGGCGGCGTCGCCGGCCACTTCCACCGAGACGGCGCCGGCCAGCAGGTGTATCAGGCGGTAGGTGGAGGTGAATTCGAAATTGACCCGGCTGCGTGCGTTTAGCAGCAGCCGGCTGCCATCGGCGAGCGTGTAGCGACGGCGTTCGCCGGTCTGCGTGGCGGCGTCGGCGGAAGGGGCGCCCAGCGGCAGGGCGGTCGTGGCGAGATAGCCGCCACCGGCCAGCACACCCGTGGCGAGCGCCGCGACGCCGCCCATGAACCGCCGGCGGGCCGGGGCGCTGGCCGCGCGGCGCGCCGCAGCGGCGGAGCCTTCTATCCGGGGTACGGGAGCGAGGGGATAGGCGTCGCTCAGGCGGCCCGCGCTGGGCGAGCCCAGGCTGCCGGTGAGCTGCTGCCAGGCGTTCTCGTGGCGCGGATCGGCGCCGCGCCAGGCTATGAAGTCTGCGTAGTCATGCGGGGTCGCGCGGCCCGAGCGCAGGAGCAGGAGCCAGTTGACGACCTGGTCCGACAGCGGCGACGCGAGGGCTGGATCGAAGTCTTTTTCCACGCTGGGCCCGCAGGCATGAGGACGAAAGCTGCCACGACGGTAGTAGCAGGTTGCAGGATGTTAATTAATTATTCTTACGAAAATTTACCCCAATTCGGAACAGGTGTCGACGCATTTTGTGCGCCGCCTACAAGGGATTACCCTAGGTCGTGGCGACTCAGGAACGCGGACGGCGCGTGAAGTCGGCAGGGCGGAAACCGGCCAGTGCCAGGGCGGCGAAGTAGGCGAGCCCGCACGCGGCAAGCACGCCGGCCAGCCAGAGCGCCCGGTGGCCGGGATGGGACTGCAGCGCGAGCCAGTCGATGTGCCGGCTGGTCCAGTACAGCACGCCGGCCAGCGCCGCCAGCGCGGGCGCCAGCCTGAGCATGAACTGAGTCCAGCCGGGGGCCGGCCGGTAGACGCCACGGCGCCGCAGGCCCGCCAGCAGCAGCAGTGCGTTGACGCAGGCCCCCAGCCCGATGGCCAGCGCCAGGCCGGCATGCGCCAGTACCGGGACCAATGCGGCATTGAGCAGCTGGGTGAGCACCAGCACCATCACGGCGATGCGTACGGGAGTGCGGATGTCCTGCCGGGCGTAGTAGCCGGGCGCGAGGATCTTCACGGCCAGCAGGCCGATCAGTCCGACCGAGTAGGCGACGACCGCCATGCGGGTCTGCTGCACGTCCTGGGCATCGAATGCGCCGTAGTGGAACAGCGTGGCGACGAGGCCGTCGGACAGCAGCGCCATGCCTACCGCCGCAGGCAGCCCCAGCAGCAGCGTGAGCCGCAGGCCCCAGTCGAGCAGGCTGCTGTAGCCGTCCGTGTCCTGGCGGGCGTGGGCCGCGGACAGGCTGGGCAGCAGGACGGTGCCCAGGGCCACGCCCAGCAGCGCGGTGGGAAATTCCATGAGGCGGTCGGCGAACGACAGCCAGGTCACGCTGCCGGGCTGCAGCCAGGTGGCGATGTTGGTATTGATGAGCAGGGAAACCTGGGCCACGGATACGCCCAGGGTGGCGGGCCCCATCTGCCTGATGATGCGCTTCACGGTGGGGTCGCGCCAGGCCGCGCGGGGCCCCGACGACAGGCGCGGTGCCAGGCCCAGCCGCATCAGGGCCGCCCATTGCACCGCGAGCTGCGCGAGGCCGCCCAGCATTACGCCCAGCGCCAGGGCGTAGACGGGAACTTCCATCCGGGGCGCCAGCCAGAGACAGGCGCCGATCATGCTGAGGTTGAGCAGAACGGGCGTGAACGCCGGTACGGCGAAGCGCCGCCAGGTATTGAGCACCCCGGAGGCGAATGCGATCAGCGACATGCACAGGATGTAGGGGAACATCACCCGGGTCATCCAGACTGCGGCCTCGAAGGTCTCGCCGTCGGCGCGCAGGCCGCTGGCCATGGCGGACACGACCCAGGGCGCGGCCAGGATGCCGACGACGGTCAGCAGCATCAGCGCCATCGTGAGCAGCAGCGCGACGCGGTCGAGCAGCCCGCGCACTGCGGCGTCGCCGTGCTCGGTGCGCGCCGCGCCGAGGATGGGCACGAAGGCCTGGGAAAAGGCGCCCTCCGCGAACAGGCGGCGCAACAGGTTGGGGATGCGGAAGGCCACCCAGAACGCGTCGGTCAGGGGGCCGGCGCCGAAGGCGCGCGCGATCAGGATGTCGCGCACCAGGCCGCTGATGCGCGATAACAGCGTGAAGCCGCTGACAGTGGCGGCCGAGCGTAGCAGTGGCATGGGGCGTGGGGAACTGGGCGCCGCCAGGGGGACGGCGCCCGCAGCGGTGGCGCCTTACTTCGGCGGCATGCGGATCGCGCCGTCGAGGCGGATCGTTTCGCCGTTGAGCATGTCGTTGGTGATGATGCTGTGGACCAGCTTGGCGTAGTCTTCGGGGCGGCCCAGCCGCGCCGGGAACGGAATGCTGGCGGCCAGGGAGTCCTGCACTTCCTGGGGCATGCCGAAGATCATGGGCGTGCCGAAGATGCCGGGGGCGATGGTCATGCAACGGATGCCCGTACGCGCGAGGTCGCGGGCGATGGGCAGGGTCATGCCGACCACGCCCGCCTTGGACGCGGAATAGGCCGCCTGGCCGATCTGGCCATCGAATGCTGCCACCGAAGCCGTATTGATCAGCACGCCGCGTTCGCCGGTGGGCTCGGGCGTGTTGGCGCTCATGGCCTCGGCCGCGAGGCGCATCATGTTGAAGCTGCCGATCAGGTTGATCGAGACGACCTTCTGGAACAGTTCGAGCGGGTGCGGGCCGTTCTTGCCGACGATCTTGGCGGCCGGGGCGACGCCGGCGCAGTTCACCAGGCCGAACAGCGCGCCGAGCTGGCCGGCTTCGGCCACGACGCGCTGGCCGTCGGCCTCCTGGGTGACGTCGCAGTGCACGTAGCGCTGGCCGAGCTCCGTGGCCAGGGCCTGACCGGGCTCGTCCTGCAGGTCGGCGATGACGACCTTGGCGCCGTGCTCGACCAGCATGCGCACCGTGCCGGCGCCCAGGCCGGAGGCGCCGCCGGTGACGATGAATACCTTATTGGCGATTTCCATTTCGACTCTCTTGTCTGGCGATCTGAAGGAAAGACAGGGAAGGCGGGCCGGCCCGCAGGCCGGCCGGCGTTCAGCTCTGCAGCGCCTGTTCCAGGCGAACCTTGATTTCGTCGACCGTGCCGACGCCGGAGATCTTGCGATATTTCGGCGCGTTGGCGGCGTCGTCGCGTGCCCAGTTGGCGTAGTAGTCGACCAGGGGGCGGGTCTGCTGCTGATAGACCGCCAGGCGATTGCGCACGGTTTCCTCGCGGTCGTCGTCGCGTTGCACCAGGGGTTCGCCGGTGACGTCGTCCTTGCCCTCGACCTTGGGGGGATTGAATCGCACGTGATAGCTGCGTCCGCTGGCGGGATGCACGCGGCGGCCGCTCATGCGTTCGATGATGTCGGAGTCGGGGACTTCGATCTCGACGACATAATCGAGCTTCACGTTCGCGTGCTTGAGCGCGTCGGCCTGCGGGATGGTGCGGGGGAAGCCGTCGAACAGATAGCCATTGGCGCAATCGGGCTGGGCGAGGCGGTCGCGCACCAGGCCTATGATGATCTCGTCGGACACGAGTCCGCCGGCGTCCATGACCTTCTTGGCTTCGATGCCCAGCGGGGTGCCTGCCTTCACGGCGGCGCGCAGCATGTCGCCGGTGGAGATCTGCGGGATGCCATAGTGCTGGGTCAGAAAGGCTGCCTGGGTGCCTTTGCCGGCGCCCGGCGGTCCGAGCAGGATGAGACGCATGAGTGCTCCTGATGAGGTTTCGTTTTTGTGTGGTCGGGGCCGATTATGCCGCAACGCAGCACCCGATACCGGACCGCGAGATGCGAAATAACCCTTATAACCGATTTGCGTACCAGGCCCGCACGCGGGCGAGGTCTTCCGGCGTGTCCACGCCGGCGGCCGGCGGCAGCTCGGCGCGATGCACCACGATGGCGTGGCCGTGCTCGAGCGCACGCAGCTGTTCCAGCGACTCGTAGCGCTCGAGCAGGCCCTGGGGCAGGGTGGGATAGCGCCGCAGGAAAGCGGCGCGGTAGGCATACAGGCCGATGTGATGCAGGGCCGGCAGCCCGGGCGCCACCACGCGCCCCCCGCCTGCCAGCGCGTCGCGCGCCCAGGGAATCGGTGCACGCGAGAAATACAGCGCACGTCCGTCGGCGGCGCACACCACCTTGACCACGTTGGGATTGAACAGCGCCTGCGCGTCGGAGAGCGGGCAGGCGCAGGTCGCGATGTCTGCCGCAGGCGTATCGCGCAGGCGGGCGGCCACGGCATCGATCAGCTCGGGCTCGATGAGCGGTTCGTCGCCCTGCACGTTGACCACGATGGCGTCGTCGGGCAGGCCCAGCAGGTCCACGGCCTCGGCCAGGCGGTCGGTGCCGGTGGGATGGTCGGCACGGGTGAGCAGGGCGGCGTGGCCATGCGCCTGCGCGGCCTCCACGACGCGGGCGTCGTCGGTTGCGATATGGCAGCTTGCCGCCGCAGACTGCGCGACCCGTTCCGCCACGCGCACCACCATGGGCTTGCCGGCGATGTCGGCCAGCGGCTTGCCGGGCAGGCGCGTGGAAGCGGCGCGCGCCGGGATCAGGACGATGAAGCCCACGCCCGGCCCTTACGCCGTGGTGCCGGCGGGCGCGGCGTCGAGTGGGCGGGCCTCCGACTCCAGCATCACGGGGATGCCGTCCCGGACGGGAAAGGCCAGCCGGTCGGCGCGGCAGATGAGTTCGGCGTGCGGCCGGTCGTGTTCGAGCCGCCCCTTGCACAGGGGGCACACGAGAATGTCGAGCAAGCGGGATTCCATGGCGCGATTCTAAAGCACAAACCGCGGGCGCCGGCCGTTGTGCGGCAACTGATGCGTGACGATTTGCATGGGCCGGCATCGCGCTGCGCCGGGCCGGTTGGAGCGCAGTTCAGTGTGCCGCGAGCCTGTCGGCTGCCTCGCGCAGCCGCTGCGACACCCAATCGCCGTAGCCGGGGTCGGAGAAGCACGCCGACACCTCCACGGACCATAGGCGGGCGTCGCCCAGGCGGGCGCATTTGACCGCGTCCTTGGCGGTGATCAGGATGTGATCCGCGTCGAGTCCGGCAAACGGCGATCCGGCATAGGCGTGGTGGTCGGGCAGCGCCAGGGTCTGGCGCAACTCGATGCCGGCCTGTCGCAGCGTTTCGAAGAAGCGCGCCGGCTGGCCGATGCCGGCCGCCGCCGCCACGCGACCCGCCAGCGGGCCGGAGAAATCCGCCAGCCGGCGCTCCTCGCCGTCCACCAGGCGGCGCACCGCGGCCGGTTGCAGCCACATCTGTATGTGGCGCGTAGCGGTCGGCGCGGCGTCGGGCACGGCGGCCGCGCTGCGCGGGGGCGAGGCGAGCCGGGTGATGACCAGGTCCGCTTCCGCGAGCCGCTCCGGCGGCTCGCGCAGCGGACCCGCGGGCAGCAGGCGGCCGTTGCCTACGCCGCGCTCGTCCTGCACCACGATTTCCAGGTCACGCGCCAGCGCCAGGTGCTGCAGGCCGTCGTCCGATACCAGCACGTCGACGTCGGGATGCGCCTGCAGCAGCGCCCGGGCGGCCTGCGCGCGGTGCGGGTGCACGCCGATGGGCGCGCCGCTCGCGCGGGCGATGAGCGCTGGCTCGTCGCCGTACTCGGCCGGATCCAGCGCGCCGCGGCCGACCCGGGGGCCGGCATCCAGGCGCACGCCATAGCCCCGGCTGACCACACCGGGATTCCAGCCGCGCTGGCGCAGGGCCTGCACCGTGGCGATGACGACGGGTGTCTTGCCGGTGCCGCCCACGTAGATGTTGCCGATGACCACGACGGGCACTGCCGGGCGATAGGCCCGGCGCCGGCCGCTGGCGTAGCGGGCGCGCTTGCGCCGCACGGCGAGCGCCGTGACGGCGGACAGGGGAGCGAGCAGGCTGGCAAGCCAGCCCCCGCGGCGCCACTGGCGTTCGACCAGGCGCAAGAGGGCGGGAGGCAGGTTCACGGGGCGGAGCGGGCCGCGAAGTTGACCCGCGCGATGCCGGCCAGGCGCGCCGCCTCCATGACGTTCACCACGGCCTGGTGCGTGGCCTGGGCGTCGGCATGGATGACCAGCACCGGCTGCGTCAGCCCGGCCGCGGCCTGGCCCAGCGCCTGGGCCAGCGCCTGGGCCCCGGCCGGCCCGGCGGTTTCGACCAGCACCCCGTTGAGGGCATAGCGGCCGTCCTGGCTGACCGCGATTTCCAGCGCGGCCGGCATCTCCTGGTCGGCGGCCGCCTGCGGCAGCGCGATTTCGAGCTGCGTGTAGCGTGCGAAAGTGGTCGAGGCAGCCAGGAAGATCAGCATCACCAGCAGCACGTCGATGAGCGGCACCAGGTTGATGTCCAGCTCGTCGCCGCCGGCATGCCTGCCCCGGAAGTTCATGGGCGGTCTCCGTGGCGGCCCGGCGGGGAGACCAGCCGCGCCAGCCGCGCTGCGGCCTGTTCCATGACGTGCAGGTAGCCGTCCACCCGCGAGCGCAGCCAGCGGTGCGCGATCATGGCCGGGATGGCGATCAGGATGCCGAAGCCGGTGTTGTAGAGCGCCACCGAGATGCCGTGCGCCAGCTGCGCGGGATCGGTGTTGCCCGGGGTATAGGCGCCGAAGATCTCGATCATGCCCACCACCGTGCCGAACAGACCCATCAGCGGCGCCACCATCGCGATCGTGCCGATCGCGGGGACATAGCGGTTGAGATCGTGCGCGACGGCACGGCCGGCGTCTTCCACGGCGGCGCGCAGCTCGGCCGGGGGCAGGTGCCGCTGGCGCAGGACTTCGGCGAGGACGCGGCCCAGCGGCGAATTGCGTTCCAGGCGGGCCAGGGCTTCGGGCGTATCCTGGCGATTGCGCAACATCTCGCCCACCTGCTCGGTGAGGCCGCGCGGCAGCACAAGGCCACGGCGCAGCGACAGCAGGCGTTCGGCGATGAGCGCCAGGCCCACCAGCGAGAGTGCCAGCAGGAACCAGATGGGCCAGCCTGCGGCTTGGATGATGGCTAACAAAACAGGACTCCGGAAGCGCGGGCCGGGGCGGAGATGTCCGCGTTCGGCACAGGCCGGAACTGTAACGGCCGCGAGGGGAGGGTGGCAAGCCGGGCTGCCAAAGCTATCCACAGTTTCTGTGGATAATTCTGTGTAGAAGTCGGCGGGAACGCCTTTCTACATTGGCTTTCGGCTGGATCGGGCCGGGGTGGGCACCTGTTGAGCTGGGTTTTTTTCTTTAATAATCATCGGGTTGCTACGATTTTACTGGCCCTGCGGGGTGCTGCCGGAAAACGGGCAGGCTGCGGTATCATGCAGCCCCGCCTCGCCAGCCCTGTGGACATATATCGCGTCGGAAAGCCTCATGACACTTGGACTCTCAGTCACAAACGACGCATTTACGCGGGAAATCCTCACAGTTGCCCAGCTGAATCAAGCCGTGGGCCAATTGCTGGAGTGCAACATTCCGATGTTGTGGGTGCGGGGCGAAGTGTCCAATTTCACCCAGGCTGCGTCCGGCCACTGGTACTTCACCCTCAAGGACAGCCGGGCCTCCGTGCGCGCCGTGATGTTCCGCAGCCGGGCGGCGCAAGTGGGCTTCGTGCCCCGGCCGGGTGACCAGGTCGAAGTCCGCGCCCGGGTCTCGCTGTACGAGGCCCGGGGCGACTACCAGCTGCAGGCCGACGGCATGCGCAGGGCCGGCCTGGGCAGCCTCTACGAAGCCTTCCTGCGCCTGAAGACGCGCCTCGCGGAAGAGGGGCTGTTCGATGCCGGGCGCAAGCGCCAGCCCGCGCGCCTGCCGCGCGCCATCGGGGTGGTCACGTCGCTGCAGGCGGCGGCGCTGCGCGATGTGCTGTCGGCGCTGGCGCGCCGGGCCCCCCAGGTGCCGGTGATCGTCTATCCCGCGCCGGTACAGGGCGCCGACGCCGCGCCGCGGCTGGCTGCCCAGGTGGAGGCGGCGAACCGGCGTTCCGAGGTCGACACGCTGCTGCTGGTGCGTGGCGGCGGCAGCATCGAGGACCTCTGGAGCTTCAACGACGAAGCGCTGGCGCGCCAGGTTGCCGCCAGCCGCATCCCGGTGATCAGCGGCGTGGGCCATGAAACCGACTTCACCATCGTCGACTTCGTGGCCGACGTGCGGGCGCCCACGCCCACGGCGGCAGCCGAACTCGCCTGCGTGCCGCGCGCCGAGCTGTGGCATGCGCTGCGGCAGGCCGCGCACACCCTGGTGCGCGCCCAGCAGCGTGCGCTGGACCAGGCCGCGCAGCGGCTGGATCGCGCCTCCGGCCTGCTGGTTTCCCCTGCCCAGCGCCTGGCGCACCAGCGCGACCGCCTGACTGCGCTGGCCCATCGACTGGGCAATGCGTGGCGGGCGCCCGAGGCGCGCCGGGCCGGACGCGTTGCCCTGCTGGCCCAGCGGCTGGCGCATCGGGCGCCGGACACCGCGCGGGCCCGCGAGCGTCTGCAGGCGCAGGCCCGGCAGCTGTCGCGAGCCCAGTCTGCCTCCCTGGACGAGCGACGCGCGCACGTGGCCGCGCTGGCGGCGCAGCTGCGCGCCTTCGATCCCCAGCATACGCTCGAACGCGGCTATGCCATCGTGCGCGACGCCGGGGGCGGCATCGTGCGCGATGCAGACCGCCTTGTCGCGGGCGATCGGCTGCAGCTGCGCTTCGCGCAGGGCGAGGCGCAGGCCGAGGTGCTGCCAGCCCCGCCTGCGCGGGGCAAGGCGTGACGGCTCGCGCAGTCGCGGGAGATTTAACCTTGCGTGGCACACGGGTTAGGTCGAACGCCTCCCGAACTGCCGATACAATTGGTCCCGCTTGATCGTGTACTCATTGCACTCAACGAAGAAGGAAGCGCACATGGCTCATACTCTCCCCCCCCTGCCTTATGAAATGGACGCCCTGGCTCCGCACATCTCCAAGGAGACGCTGGAGTACCACTACGGCAAGCACCACCAGACGTACGTCACCAACCTCAACAACATGATCCCGGGCACCGAGTTCGAGAACGCGTCGCTCGAGGACATCATCAAGAAATCTTCCGGTGGCGTGTTCAACAACGCCGCCCAGGTCTGGAACCACACGTTCTACTGGAACAGCCTGTCGCCCAATGGCGGCGGCGAGCCCACCGGCGCGCTGGCCGATGCCATCAAGGCGAAGTGGGGCGGTTTCGACGCCTTCAAGGAAGCCTTCAACAAGTCCGCCGCCGGCAACTTCGGCTCCGGCTGGACCTGGCTGGTGAAGAAGGCCGACGGCTCGCTCGACATCGTCAACACCAGCAATGCCGCCACGCCGCTCACCACGGCCGACAAGCCGCTGCTCACCTGTGATGTCTGGGAGCACGCCTACTACATCGATTACCGCAATGCCCGTCCCAAGTACCTGGAGAACTTCTGGGCGCTGGTGAACTGGGAATTCGCCGCCAAGAATTTTGCCTGATCGATTTCGCCTGATCGATTTTGCCTGATCGCCCGCGGCGCATCAGACGCGACACGGCCCGGTTCCTGCCGGGCCGTATTTTTTTGCGGGCCGCTTCCCCCGCCACGGCGCGCCGGACGGCATCTGCGGCCTTTCCTTGCTTTGGCGCCTGCCGGGGCGGTGGTAAGGTAGCGCGTTCGTTTCGCCATCCGTCCTCGTCTTGCTCGCCATGCCAGACATCCCGACCCCAGAGCGGCCCGGCCGCCCCGCGTACGCCGTTCGCCGTCTCCTGCGCCGCAAGCTGCGCCAGATGGGCCGGTTGTCGCGCAAGAGCCTGCAATTCGGGCTCCTGCTGGGCGGGTCTGCGCTGGTGGCCCTGGTTTCGCTCGGCTTTGCCTGGATGGCGGACGCGGCGCTCGAGTGGAACCGCGAATGGACGTCCTCCCACGGCTGGCTCGCATTCATCGTATTGCCCTTCGGCCTGGCGGGCCTGCGCTGGGCTACGCTGCGCTTCGCTCCCAATGCCGTGGGCAGCGGCATTCCGCAGGTGATCGGGGCCCTTTCCCTGCCCCCGGGGCAGGCGCAGGCCTCGCTGGTGTCGCTGGTTCAGGCGTTGTGGAAGATCCCCCTTACGTTCCTCGGCATGCTGGCGGGAGCGTCGGTGGGCCGGGAAGGTCCGTCGGTGCAGGTCGGGGCCGCCGTGATGCTGGCGTGGGGGCAGCTGTGCCGGCGGCTGGGCGTGCCGCTGCGCGGCTTCCATGCCCCGGAGTTCATCGCGGCCGGCGCAGCCGGCGGCCTGGCTGCGGCATTCAACGCGCCGCTGGCCGGCGTGATCTTCGCGATCGAGGAACTGGGCCGTGGCACGGTGCTGCGCTGGCAGCGCCTGGTGCTGATCGGAGTGCTGGCCGCCGGCTTCCTGGTGGTGGCGGTGGCAGGCAACAACCCATACTTCGGTGAATTCGCGGGAAAGGCCCTCGCCAGGCACATGCTGCCCTGGGTGCTGCTGTGCGGGGTGGTCAACGGCATCCTGGGCGGGGTCTTCGCGCGCCTGCTCGGCAAGGGCCTGGCCGGCGTTGCGCCGCTCGCCTGGCGCGACGCCGTCCGGCGCCACCCCCTGGCGTCGGCCTTCGGGCTGGGCGTGGCGCTGGCGCTGCTGGGCACGCTGACGGCCGGCGCGGTCTACGGCACGGGCTACGAGGCGGCTGCCGGCATGCTGGCCGGCCAGCCGGCGCCCGTGGGCGAGTTCGGCCTGGCCAAACTGGGCGCCACCGTGATGTCGTACTGGGCTGGCATCCCCGGCGGCATCTTCACGCCGGCCCTGACCACGGGCGCAGGCATCGGCCAGCAGATCTGGGCCTGGACGGGAGGCGGGGTGGACCAGCGGGTGCTGGTGCTGGTCTCCATGGCGGCGTTCCTGGCGGCGGCTACCCAGGCACCGCTCACGGCCAGTGTGGTCGTCATGGAAATGACGGGCAGCCAGCCCATGCTGTTCTGGCTGCTGGCGGGCGCGCTGTGCGCCTCGGTGGTGTCGCGCCAGTTCTGCCCCCGGCCCTTCTATCATGCGGCGGCCGGCCGTTTCCGACGCCAGGCGCTGGTGGACGCGGGCCGGGTGGAGCGGCGCCCCGGCTGAGACGCCGCGAGACCACGGGGCGTACGATGCGCCAGCAGGGTGTCCGCTACCTGGACATCCGGGAGATGCACCATTTTGGCGCCCGCAGCCCGGCGCTAAGATGGTCCACCGATTCCGCTTTGCTAACCGACGAGCCATCCATGACGACTGTGCAAGCCTTCATTTGCGACGCAATCCGTACTCCCTTCGGCCGCTATGGCGGTGCGCTGGCCTCCGTGCGCACCGACGACCTGGCCGCCATCCCCATCAAGGCGCTGATGGCCCGCAACGCCGGCGTGCACTGGGACGAGCTCGACGATGCACTGTTCGGGTGCGCCAACCAGGCCGGCGAAGACAACCGCAACGTGGCCCGCATGGCCACGCTGCTGGCCGGCCTGCCGGTGGACGTGCCCGGTGCCACGCTCAACCGGCTGTGCGGATCCGGCCTGGACGCGATCGGCACCGCGGCGCGCGCCATCCGCGCCGGCGAAGCTTCCCTGATGCTGGCCGGCGGCGTCGAGAGCATGAGCCGGGCGCCGTTCGTCATGGGCAAGGCGGACAGCGCCTATTCGCGCAATGCCGCCATCTACGACACCACCATCGGCTGGCGTTTCGTCAACAAGCTGATGAAGGCCCAGTACGGCGTGGATTCCATGCCCGAAACTGCCGAGAACGTGGCCGACGATTTCCAGATCAATCGCGAAGACCAGGACAGGTTCGCGCTGGCCAGCCAGGAAAAGACGGCGCGGGCGCAGGAAGCGGGTTTCTTCGACGCCGAGATCACGCCGGTGTCGATCGCCCAGAAGAAGGGGGATCCGGTCATCGTCGACAAGGACGAGCATCCGCGCCAGACCAGCCTGGAATCGCTGGCCAGGCTCAAGGGCGTGGTGCGCGAGGGCGGCACCGTCACGGCGGGCAATGCCTCGGGCGTGAACGATGGCGCGGCCGCGCTGCTGCTGGCCGACGAAAAGGGCGCGGCGCGCCATGGCCTCACGCCGCGCGCGCGCGTGGTCGGCATGGCCGTGGCCGGCGTGCCGCCCCGCATCATGGGCATCGGCCCGGCGCCTGCCACCCGCAAGGTCCTGGCGCTGACCGGCCTCACGCTGGAGCAGATGGACGTCATCGAGCTCAACGAGGCATTCGCGGCGCAGGGCCTGGCGGTGCTGCGCCAGCTGGGCGTCGCCGACGACGACCCGCGCGTCAATCCGAACGGCGGCGCGATCGCGCTGGGCCACCCGCTGGGGGCCAGCGGCGCCCGCCTCGCCACGACGGCGATCAATCAGTTGCACCGTACCGGTGGCCGCTACGCCCTGTGCACCATGTGCATCGGCGTGGGCCAGGGCATCGCCGTGGTGCTCGAGCGCGTCTGACGCCTGCTGCAGGAAAAACGGAGCCCTCGGGCTCCGTTTGCGCCTGGCGGCCCGGATTGGGCCGCGTCAGGGCAGCCCGTCGATGCGGCTGTCCACCCGCACGCCATGTTCCGCGAACCAGCCCTGCGACATCTCCAGTGCATAGCGCACCGGCTTGCGGGCGCAGTGCGCGTCGTCGGTCTGGGGGGCCATGTCTTCGATATTGACGATGGTGCCGTCATCGGCGATGAAGGCGATGGACAGCGGCAGCAGGGTATTGCGCATCCAGAAGCACTGCACGTCGGGCGCTTCGAAGACGAACAGCATGCCGGCGTTGCCCGGCAGCTCGGTACGGTACATGAGGCCCATGCGGCGCGTGTCCTCGGTTGCCGCGACTTCGGCGTTGATCACGTGTATGCCGGCCGCCAGGCGGGTCTGGGGCAGGGGCGGCTGGGCCTGCCGGACCGGGACCTGCGCCACGGCGGCGGGCAGGCTGCAGGCCGTGGCCAGGAGGGCGGCGGCAACGGCCCGGAGCAGGGCGCGGGCGCGGTAGAGGAAGGGTGTCGACATGGGGCGGGAGTACGGCGGACAATGAAAAGGCGGGGGCATGGCCCCCGCCTGGGATGATACCGTTGCAGCGCAGGCCTGGGGCCGCGCCGCGCCATCGGAATGGTGATTGCTACTGCCGTGGCCGGCAAGCGTGCCTGGCTCAGGCCGAGGTGATGTTCAGCGCCTGCTTGCCCTTGGGGCCCTGGATGATCTCGAACGAGACCTTCTGGCCTTCCTTGAGCGTCTTGAAGCCGTTCATCTGGATGGACGAGAAATGGGCGAACAGATCCTCGCCGCCGTCATCCGGCGTGATGAACCCGAAACCCTTCGCATCGTTGAACCACTTGACGGTGCCAGTCGACTTGGGATTGTCCCCTTGGACAGCGGTTGCGGTCATATCAGACATGCGGACTGCCTCATTGATATCGTATGTTGACAGAAGGGCGCAGCGCATGGCCCAGCCCTTGCCGGCGTCCGGAGTGGCCAGCAGCGAGTTGCAGCCTCCCGAATGCCGGGATAATGCTCTGGATTTCTTTGAGGCGTCAAGTATGGAAACTCCGCATGTCTGCGTGTAAGTGTGCGTAATCCGTGCCGGCCGGAAACCACGCCGGCGGGGGGGCGGCGCACCTCTGCGGCTGGCCCGGAATCGGGTAGCATGCGTCGTTGTGCAAGCCCGCCGCAATCGCGCCATGCGGCGCGCAGCGGCCCGCGCGCTTCCGGCAGCGGCGGCGCCGGGCGTTTTTCGTGTGAACAGGTTCTAGAGTCCCCGCCCTATGAGTTCAACCTTGGACACCCAGCGCGACCAGGTGGTCGAGAAGGCGCCCGCCCGGACGGCGCCTCCTCCCATGTACCAGGTCGTGCTGCTGAATGACGACTACACCCCGATGGAGTTCGTGGTGAAGGTCCTGCAGAAGTTCTTCGGCAAGAGCCACGAAGAGGCCACCCGCATCATGCTGCAGGTGCACCACGAAGGGCGCGGCATCTGCGGCGTCTATCCCCGCGACATCGCCGCGACCCGCATTGCGCAGGTGTCGCAGTATGCCCGCGCGCGCCAGCATCCGCTGCAATGCGTGATGGAGCCCGTCTAGGCGCTGCCGCAGCGGCATCGCACGGCGCCTTGCATCGTCCTGAATGCCGTTCCGGCTGGCCCGCGGAAGGTCGGCCGGCCCCTGCCGGCAGGGCCGTTTCGCATCGGTTATGCTGGAGGAAAGCGGTACGTGCCGAAAGAATCCGGGGCTGCGCCGCCCGGGCTTGATTTGCACGGAAACGGCACTATCTGGGTAACTACATCTTGTTGTCCGGCCGGCGTGGCGCTGCCTCATGTGCAGGCTGCCGGACGCGCAGCACGCCCCGCCGGAAACCGGCACCTGTTTCCCGCTTTCCTTGCCTGGCCGCAGGGTCCGAATGGTCCCTGCGCAAGCCGTCGCCATGGGGCGACGGACGTTGTACCCTGACCATGATGGACGGCCAGGGACGGTATGCCGATGTTGCGTTTGAAATCGCTGGCGTTACGCCATGATCGGCATAGAATATGAATCGTGTACTTGACCGCTTCGATGCGTTACGGAGGAAGCGTGATTTCCCAAGAGCTTGAAGTCAGCCTGCATATGGCGTTTGTCGAGGCCCGCTCGGCCCGGCATGAATTCATTACCGTAGAGCACCTCCTGCTGTCGCTGCTGGACAACGCATCGGCGGTCGAAGTTCTGCGTGCCTGCGCGGCCAATCTGGATGACTTGCGCCGTAACCTGCGCCAGTTCGTAACCGAGAACACGCCAGTGATCCCGAGCGGCGCCGAGGTCGATACCCAGCCCACGCTGGGCTTCCAGCGGGTGATCCAGCGCGCCATCATGCATGTCTCGGCGGGCGGAACCGGCAAGAAGCCGGTCACCGGCGCCAACGTGCTGGTGGCCATCTTCGGCGAGAAGGACTCCCACGCCGTCTACTACCTGCAGCAGCAGGGCATCACGCGGCTGGACGTGGTCAATTTCCTGTCCCATGGCATCACCAAGCAGCCCCAGGAGGAATCCTCCGCCGTGCAGAAAGAGCAGCAGCCCAACGGCGAGGAACAGGCCGAATCCCGCCAGTCTCCCCTCGACCAGTACGCCACCGACCTGAACGCGGCTGCGCTGGCCGGCCGCATCGATCCGCTGATCGGCCGCGAGCACGAGGTCGAGCGCGTCATCCAGGTGCTGTGCCGCCGCCGCAAGAACAACCCGCTCCTGGTGGGCGAGGCCGGCGTCGGCAAGACCGCCATCGCCGAGGGCCTGGCCTGGCGCATCACGCGCGGCGAGGTGCCCGAGGTGCTGCACTCGGCGCAGGTCTATGCGCTCGACATGGGCGCGCTGCTGGCCGGAACCAAGTATCGGGGCGACTTCGAGCAGCGCCTGAAAGGCGTGCTCAAGCAGGTGCGCGGCAATCCCGACGCCATCCTGTTCATCGACGAGATCCACACCCTGATCGGCGCCGGCTCGGCGTCGGGCGGCACGCTCGATGCGTCCAACCTGCTCAAGCCGGCGCTGTCGTCGGGGCAGCTCAAGTGCATCGGCGCCACCACCTACAACGAATACCGCGGGGTCTTCGAGAAAGACCACGCGCTGTCGCGTCGCTTCCAGAAGATCGACGTGCCCGAGCCCAGCGTCCAGCAGACCGTCCAGATCCTGCGCGGCCTCAAGAGCCGCTTCGAAGAGCACCACAACGTGCGCTATTCGGCTGCGGCGCTCAGTGCGGCGGCCGAGCTCTCGGCCCGCTACATCAACGACCGCCACCTGCCCGACAAGGCCATCGACGTCATCGACGAGGCCGGCGCGGCGCAGCGCCTGCTGCCGCGTTCCAAGCAGAAGAAGGTCATCGGCAAGCCCGAGATCGAGTCCATCGTCTCCAAGATCGCGCGCATCCCGCCGCAATCGGTGTCCAACGACGACCGCAGCAAGCTGGCCACGCTCGAGCGCGACCTCAAGACCGTGGTGTTCGGGCAGGAGCAGGCCATCGAGGCGCTGGCCGCCGCCATCAAGATGGCGCGGTCCGGCCTCGGCAAGCCCGACAAGCCGATCGGCTCGTTCCTGTTCTCCGGGCCCACCGGCGTGGGCAAGACCGAAGTCGCGCGCCAGCTCGCCTTCACGCTGGGCGTGGAACTGCTGCGCTTCGACATGTCGGAATACATGGAGCGCCATGCCGTGTCGCGCCTCATCGGCGCGCCGCCGGGATACGTGGGGTTCGACCAGGGCGGGCTGCTCACCGAGGCCATCACCAAGCAGCCGCACTGCGTGCTGCTGCTCGACGAGATCGAGAAGGCCCACCCCGACATCTACAACATCCTGCTGCAGGTCATGGACCACGGCACGCTCACCGACAACAACGGGCGCAAGGCCGATTTCCGCAACGTCATCATCATCATGACGACCAACGCGGGCGCCGAAACCCTGAACCGGCCCTCCATCGGCTTTGCCAACAGCCGGGTCGCCGGCGACGAAATGGCCGAGATCCGGCGCATGTTCACGCCCGAGTTCCGCAACCGCCTGGATGCCATCATCCCGTTCGGCGCGCTCTCGCGCGACATCATCCTGCGCGTGGTCGACAAGTTCCTCATGCAGCTCGAAGACCAGCTGCACGAGCGTCGGGTTGCGGCGGTGTTCACGGAGAAGCTGCGCGAGCACCTGGCCAAGGCGGGCTTCGATCCCGTCATGGGCGCGCGTCCGATGCAGCGGCTCATCCAGGACACCATCCGGCGGGCGCTGGCTGACGAGCTGCTGTTCGGCAAGCTGGTCGATGGCGGCAACGTCACGGTGGACGTCGACGAGAACGACAAGGTCGTGCTGCGTTTCGACGATCCCGACGCGCGTGGTCCATCGGCCCGGCAGGAAGTCGCGCTGGCCGAGTAGTCTTGGATCGCGAACCGCTGATTGCCTGCGAGCACTGCGCCAGCGTATATCGCCGGCACGTGCTCGGGCCCGGCGAGACAGCCACCTGCAGCCGCTGCGGCACCGTACTCTGGCGCTATTCGGGCCTGGGCCTGCAGGGCTGGCTCGCGCTTGCTGTCTCGGCCCTCATCGTGTTTGCGCTGGCCAATGCCTATCCGGTGGCCAGCCTCAACGTGCAGGGCATGGTGCAGCGCGCGTCGCTGCTCGATGCGGTGCGCATCACCTGGGATCAGGGCCATGGCGCGGTAGCCTTCATGACCGGCATGGCAGGCTTCGGCCTGCCGCTGTTGCAGCTGCTCGTGCTGCTGTGGGTGCTGGGCCCGCTGTCGGCGGGCCGTGTGCCCGCCGGCATGGGCATGGCCATCCGCATCCTGGGCTGGGCGCGTCCGTGGAGCATGGTGCCGGTGTTCCTGCTGGGCGTGCTGGTGTCGGTGGTGAAGCTCGCGGGCATGGCTGCCGTGCAGCCCGAGATCGGCCTGGCCGGCTTCGCCGTGCTGACGGTGCTGCTGACCATGCTGGGGCGGCTCACGCCCCAGACCTTGTGGCGCTACGCCGAAGACGCCGGCGTCGTCGCGGTGCACCTGCCCGCCCGCCCGCAAGCGGGGCAGGTGCTGGCCGGATGCCACGCCTGCGGCCAGGTGCAGGCCGTGACGCTGGGCGCCGACCCCGCCGCCCGCCATCATTGCCGGCGCTGCCACGCCGTTCTGCACGTGCGCAAGCCCGATCACCTGACGCGGACCTGGGCGCTGCTGGTTGCCGCCGCCATCCTCTACGTTCCCGCCAACGTGCTGCCGGTCATGCGCATCTCCACGCTGCTGGGGGAAACCGACCACACCATCCTGGGCGGCGTGGTGGAGCTGTGGGAGGGCGGGTCCTGGGACATCGCCCTCATCGTCTTCGTGGCCAGCGTGGTGGTGCCGCTGACCAAGCTGCTGGCCCTGGCGCTGCTCGCGCTCAGGGTGCAGTGGCGCAGCACGTCGGGGCAGCGGCAGTCCACGCGGCTGTACGAGATGGTCGAATTCATCGGGCAGTGGTCCATGCTGGATGTCTTCGTCGTCATCCTGCTGGCTGCGCTCGCCGACTTCCAGGGCTTCATGTCGATCAGCGCGGGCGCAGGCGCGGCGGCCTTCGGGATGGTGGTGATCCTCACCATGCTGGCAGCCATGAGCTTCGACCCCCGGCGCAGCTGGGACCTGGAACGGGCCGCGGCAACACCCGCCCCCAACCGTACGATTTGATGCCGCCGGCACAAGGAGCCTCAATACATGGCCGACGATCCCACCCCGTCCCGCAACGATGAGCCAGCGCCCATCGGCGTTCCGGAGGTCGCCCGCACGCGGCAGCGCCGCATTTCATGGATCTGGCTGGTGCCGCTCATCGCGGCGCTGGCCAGCGCGTCGCTGGTGCTGCGCACGTGGCTGCAGACCGGGCCGGAGATCACCATCGAGTTCAACACCGCCGAAGGGCTGGAAGTGGGCAAGACCCAGCTGCGCTACCGGGACGTGAACGTCGGCGTGGTCACGGGCGTCCATTTCAACGACGACCGCAGCAAGGTCCTGGTCAAGGCCGAGCTGTCGCGCGAAGTGGCGGACCTGGCGCGCGAGGGCACGAATTTCTGGGTGGTGCGCCCGCGTGTGGGCTTCACCGGCGTGTCCGGCCTGGGCACCCTGCTGTCCGGCGCCTATATCGGCATGGACGCGGCCGAAGACGACAAGCAGGCCGAACGGGCCACCAAGCTGGATTTCGTCGGGCTCGAGACGCCGCCCGCGGTCACGCACGACCGCGAGGGCAGCCGCTTCGTGCTCAAGGCCGACAACCTCGGTTCGCTGGACATTGGTTCCCCCGTGTATTTCCGTCGCATCAGCGTGGGCCGCGTCATCGGCTATGCGCTGGACGAAAGCGGGGAATCGGTCAATATCGAGATCTTCGTCGACGCGCCGAACGACCGCTTCGTCACCCGGCATTCGCGCTTCTGGAATGCCAGCGGGGTGGATGTCTCGGTGAATCCCGACGGCCTCAAGCTGCGCACGCAGTCGTTGATATCCGTGGCGCTGGGAGGCGTGGCGTTCGAGTCGGTTTCGGCGTCGCAAAGCGAACCCCAGCCCGTCGAGCCGGGCGCGCAATTCCAGCTGTACGACAGCGAAAGCGCGGCCAAGGCCGACCCCACGGGCGAACCGTTCCCCATCCGGATGCGTTTCGACCAGTCCATACGCGGCCTGGCGGTGGGCGCCGGCGTCGACTTCCAGGGCATCACGATGGGCAACGTCACCGCCATCAACATGGACTTCGACAACGAGAAGAAGCGCTTCTATGCGGTCGTCGATGCCACGCTGTATCCGGAGCGGCTGGGGCGCGTCTACCATGTCCTGCGCGAGCGCTATGAGGCAGACGGCGATGCGGCCGGCACCAAGCTGCTCGGCGCCATGATCAGGCATGGTCTGCGCGCCCAGCTGCGCACGGCCAACCTGCTCACGGGCCAGCTGTATGTCGTGCTCGACACGTTCCCGCACGCGCCGCCGGTCACCTTCGAACCCGGCGAGCCGGGGCAACCCGCCGACATTCCCACCGTGCCCGGCCAGCTCGACCAGTTGCAGGAGCAGCTCAGCAGCATCGTCTCCAAGCTGGAGAAGATTCCGTTCGACCAGATCGGCACCGACCTGCGCGATACGCTCAAGACCATGTCGCGCCTGATGAACCAGATCGACAAGCAGCTGGCGCCGGAGGCGCGGTCGGTCCTGAAGCAGGCGCGCGAATCGCTGAAGCAGGTGGACGACATGCTGGCCTCGGATTCCTCGTTGCCGGTCAATGCCCAGCGCGCCATGCAGGAGCTCACCCGTGCGGCACGGTCGTTGCGCGCGCTGACGGATTTCCTGCAGGCCAATCCCGAAGCGCTGCTGCGCGGACGCGGCGCGGATCCGATTCCCGGCGTTCCGCCGGCCGATGGAGCAAGATAAATGGAGCCCCGCATGCGTGTATTCGTCCTGTCCTGCGCCCTGGCGGCGGCCCTGGCCGGTTGCGCCGGTTCGCCGCCCGCGCGCTACTACACCCTGGTGGCGCCCGTGTCGGCCGAGGCGCCGCCGGCCGCCGGCCGCAGCTACATGATCGACGTGGTGCCCGTGTCGGTGCCTGGCCAGGTGGACCAGCCCCAGCTCATGCTGCGCGATGGGGCCGGGCAGCTCGTGCCCTACTATTCCGATCGCTGGAGCGCGGCGCTGTCAGACGAATTCCGCAGCGCGCTGTCCGACGTGCTGACGCGCGAGCTGGGCGTACCCGATGTCCAGGTGGTGCAACCTCCGCCCGGTACCCAGGTCTGGCGGGTGCAGGCAGACGTGCAGCGCTTCGATGCCACCCTAGCGGGCCCCATCGTGCTCGATGCCACATGGCGCGTACGCCCGGTGGGGGGCGAAAGGGCGGAACGGGGCGGCCTGCTGTGCCGCACGCGCGTGGAAACGGCCGCTGCCGCCCCGACCGTGGCCAGTGTGGTGGAAGCACAACAGCAGGCGGTGCGCCAGCTGGGCCGGACCATCGCCTCTGCCGTGGCGGCAAATGGAACGGAAGCCCGGGCTGCAGAGGCGGGAGTGCAACTTCTGGGTTGTACTCAATTTAAAGGGTAAACCCTTAAAGGTTAACCATCATTCCGGTTGTGGTAAAACCGATCTAGAATTCTGGTTAACTCCGGGCGTCCTGCCCGGCCCTTCCCATTCTTGTATCGGGTCCATCCGTCATGGTCACCACCACCCTGGGCGTCAAGGTCGACGAAGCCTTGCGGCAGCGCCTGAAAACGGCCGCCGAAAAACTCAACTGCACGCCGCACTGGCTGCACAAGCAGGCGTTGCTGTCGTATCTCGAGAGGATAGAGCGCGGGCAGCTGCCGGCCGAGATGGCCCATCTGGGCCAGGACGAGGCCGAGGGCGAAGAGGGCGAGGCCGGGCCTGCCCCGGCCCCGACGCCGCCGTTCTTCGAGTTCGGCCAGGACGTGCAGCCGCAGTCGGTGCTGCGCGCCGCCATCACGGCGGCCTACCGCCGGCCCGAACCCGAGTGCGTGCCCCTGCTGCTGGGGCAGGCGCGCATGCCCCAGCTGGAGAAGATCCACGCCCTGGCCAAGGGCCTGGTGCAGACCCTGCGCGGCAAGCGCAAGGGCGGCGGGGTCGAGGGCCTGATCCAGGAGTTCTCGCTCTCCAGCCAGGAAGGCGTGGCCCTGATGTGCCTGGCCGAGGCGCTGCTGCGCATTCCCGACCGGGCCACGCGCGATGCGCTGATCCGCGACAAGGTCGCGCGCGGCGACTGGCGCTCGCACCTGGGTGGCAAGCAGTCGCTGTTCGTCAACGCGGCCACCTGGGGGCTGATGCTCACCGGCAAGCTGGTGGCGGTGAACAGCGAGCAGTCGCTGTCCAAGGCGCTCACGCGGCTCATCGGCAAGGGCGGCGAGCCGCTGGTGCGCAAGGGCGTGAACCTGGCCATGCGGATGATGGGCGAGCAGTTCGTCTCGGGGCAGACCATTTCGGAGGCGCTGGCCAACAACCGCAAGATGGAGGCCAAGGGCTTCCGCTATTCCTACGACATGCTGGGCGAGGCCGCCACCACGGCCGAAGACGCGCAGCGCTACTACGCCTCGTACGAGCAGGCCATCCACGCGATCGGCAAGGCCGCCGCCGGCCGCGGCATCTACGAAGGCCCGGGCATCTCGATCAAGCTGTCGGCCCTGCATCCGCGCTACAGCCGCGCCCAGCGCGACCGCGTCATGAACGAGCTGCTGCCGCGGGTGCGGACGCTGGCGATCCTGGCGCGCAGCTACGACATCGGCCTGAACATCGATGCGGAAGAGGCCGATCGCCTGGAGATCTCGCTGGACCTGCTCGAGGCGCTGTGCCATACGCCCGAACTCGAGGGCTGGAACGGCATCGGCTTCGTGATCCAGGCCTACCAGAAGCGCGCGCCCTTCGTCATCGACTACGTGATCGACCTGGCGCGCCGCAGCCGCCATCGCATCATGGTGCGCCTGGTGAAGGGCGCATACTGGGACACCGAGATCAAGCGTGCCCAGGTCGAGGGGCTGGAAGATTATCCGGTCTATACCCGCAAGATCTACACCGACGTGTCCTACCTGGCCTGCGCACGCAGGCTGCTGGACGCGCCCGAGGCGGTGTATCCGCAGTTCGCCACCCACAACGCCTACACGCTGTCGGCCATCTATCACCTGGCCGGCCAGAACTATTACCCCGGCCAGTACGAATTCCAGTGCCTGCACGGCATGGGCGAGCCGTTGTACGAGGAAGTGGTGGGGCCGCTGGCGCAGGGCAAGCTGAACCGTCCCTGCCGCATCTATGCGCCGGTCGGCACGCACGAGACGCTGCTGGCCTACCTGGTGCGGCGCCTGCTGGAGAACGGCGCCAACACCTCGTTCGTCAATCTGATAGGCGACGAGAGCGTGCCGGTGGAGCAACTGATCGCCGACCCGGTCGAGGCCGCCTCCCGCATCGTGCCGCTGGGCGCGCCGCACGAGAAGATCCCGTCGCCGCGCGAACTCTATGGCCGCGCCGACGCCGGCGCGCGCCTCAATTCGGCGGGCCTGGACCTCACCAATGAGCATCGCCTGAGCTCGCTCGCCGCGGCGCTGCTGGCGAGCGCGGCCACGCCCTGGCGCGCGGGCCCCATGCTGGGCGAGGACGCGGCCTGGGACGAGGCGCGCGCCGTCGACGTGCGCAACCCGGCCGATCATCGCGACGTGGTGGGCCGCGTGCTGGAGGCCGGCGACGACGACGTGGCGGCCGCGCTGCGTCATGCCGCCAATGCGGCGCCGATCTGGCAATCCACGCCGGTGGAGGACCGCGCACGCTGCCTGCGCCGCGCGGCGCAGCTGCTGGAGGAGCGCATGCAGGGCCTGCTGGGCCTGATCGTGCGCGAGGCCGGCAAGTCGCTGCCCAATGCCATCGCGGAAGTGCGCGAGGCCGTGGATTTCCTGCGCTACTACGCCGACCAGGTCGAGCGCGAGTTCAGCAACGACACGCATCGTCCCCTGGGCACGGTGCTGTGCATCAGCCCCTGGAATTTCCCGCTGGCCATCTTCACGGGGCAGGTCGCGGCTGCGCTGGCGGCGGGCAACACCGTCATTGCCAAGCCGGCCGAGCAGACTTCCCTGATCGCCGCGCAGGCCGTGCAGATCCTGCGCGAGGCGGGCGTGCCGCCGGGCGCCGTGCAGATGGTGCCGGGCCGCGGCGAGACCGTGGGCGCCGCGCTGGTTGCCAGCGCCGGCGTGCACGGCGTGATGTTCACCGGTTCGACCGACGTGGCCCGCATCATCGCCCGTGCCCTGGCCGACAGGCTGGACGACAACGGCCACACGATCCCGCTGATCGCGGAAACCGGCGGACAGAACGCCATGATCGTCGATTCTTCCGCGCTGGCCGAGCAGGTGGTGTTCGATGTGCTGAGCTCGGCCTACGATTCGGCCGGGCAGCGCTGTTCGGCGCTGCGCGTGCTGTGCCTGCAGGAAGACAGTGCAGATCACGTACTTGCCATGGTGCGCGGAGCCATGCGCGAACTGCGCGTGGGCAACCCCGACATGCTGTCCACCGACGTCGGGCCGGTCATCGACGCGGAAGCGCGCGACGGCATCCTGCGGCACATCGAGGCCATGCGCAAGGCAGGGCATCGCGTCGACCAGGTCGAGATGGACCCGAACTGCCGCTACGGCACTTTCGTGCCGCCCACGCTGATCGAGATATCCAGCCTCAGCGAGCTGACCCGCGAAGTGTTCGGCCCCGTGCTGCACGTGCTGCGCTATGCGCGCGACGAGCTCGACAGCATGATCGACCAGATCAACGCCACGGGCTACGGGCTCACGTTCGGGGTGCACACGCGCATCGATGAGACCATCGCCCATGTCACCTCGCGCGTGCATGCCGGCAACATGTACGTGAACCGCAACATCGTGGGCGCGGTGGTGGGCGTGCAGCCGTTCGGCGGGGAAGGGCTCTCGGGCACCGGCCCCAAGGCGGGCGGGCCGCTCTATCTGTACCGTCTGCTGGCGGTGCGCCCGGCCAGTCTGCCGGCGTGGGCCGACGGCATGCGCGGCGAGCCGCTGGTGCTGGCGCTGCCCGGGCCCACCGGCGAGTCCAATACCTACCGGCTGCAGCCGCGCGGGGCCGTCCTGGGCGTGGCCGCCACGGCGGCCGGCGCGCAGGCCCAGTGGGCCGCCGCGCAGCTCACCGGCAATGTCCTGATGCTGGTGGACAACGCCGCGACGCGCGCCTGGCACGGCGCACTGGATGCGCAGGCCCGCCAGCGCGTCACGCTCGTGCCTGACGCCGAGATCGACACGGCCTCGTACGGCGCCGTGATGTTCGAGGGCGACGGCGATGCGCTGCGCGAACTGAACCGCCGCGTGGCGGCCCGGCCGGGCCCCATCGTGTCGGTGCAGGGCCTGACGTCCGACGCCGTGGCCGCAGGCGCGGCCTATGTGTCGGATCGCCTGCTGAACGAGTGCGCCATCAGCGTGAACACGGCGGCGGCAGGCGGCAACGCCAGCCTGATGACGATCGGTTGACGTAGACGGCCCCGGACAGGCCCGCAGACCCACAGACCTGCAGACCCGGTGAGCCGGCCCCCGAAGCTGGACGAAATCCGGCCTCCGGGGCCGGCTCACTATGCCGGGTCTTTTTTTGCGCCGGGCCTGCCGGCCTGGTCCACGGCTGACAGCAGTTCGTGGATCTCGGCCGCGATCACGTCCACATGGGTCTCCAGCGCGAAGTGGCCGGTGTCCAGCAACCGGACGCGCGCGCGTGGATTATCCCGCAGGAACGCCTGCGCCCCGGGCGGGATGAAGAACGGATCGTTCCTGCCCCAGATCACCAGCGTGGGCACCTGCGCCGTCCGGAAGAACTGCTGGAAGACGGGGTACTTCTCCAGGTTCGACGCATAGTCGAGGAAGAGGTCCAGCTGGATTTCCCGATTGCCCGGCTGCTCGAGCAGGGCGGCGGCCAGGTGATAGGCCTCGGGGGCGATCCTGGACGGATCGTCCACGCCGTGCAGGTACTGCCACTTGATCCCTTCCAGGTTCAGGAAGGCGCGGACCTGGTCGCGGTTCCCGGCGGTCGGCTGCGCCCAGTATTGCCGGATGGGCGCCCATGCGTCGCCCAGGCCTTCCAGGTAGGCGTTTCCGTTCTGCGACACCAGGGCGGTCACCCGTTCCGGGTGGGCGGCAGCCAGGCGCAGGCCGGCCGGCGCACCGTAGTCGAACACGTAGAGGGCGTACTTCTCCAGGCCCAGGGCCTCGACGAACGCCGCCATGGTCGAGGCGAGGTTGTCGAAGGTGTATGCGTAGTTGCGTTCGGCCGGCACGACGGTGAAGCCGAAGCCCGGCAGGTCCGGTGCAATGAGGCGGTATCGGGTGGCCAGCAGCGGGATGAGGTCGCGGAACATGTGCGACGAGGCGGCGAAGCCGTGCAGCAGCAGCAGGACGGGAGCGTCCTGCGGGCCGGCTTCCCGGTAGAAGACGTCGATTCCGTCGGCGGAGACGGTGCGGTAGGCGGCGCGGGGAGCGGGGGTGGCGGCGGGCATGGCGTATTCCTGGCTACGGTGGGAAGGAGGGTAAAGAGGCGATGGACGTGAAACCATATAAACTTAGTTTTATAGGTTACTCAGGCAAAGTGTAGCGGAACCTGATAACCTGTCAACATGATTTTTAACGGTTACGCGAGGCGGAGATGAGCGAGGAATCGGCGGGCGCCACGATCGACTTGCACGGAGACCACCCGGCGCTCGACCTGATCAATACGGTCATGACGGTCGACGGGAATCCTGTGGAGCGCTGGGAGACGGACCGCGATGTCCTGGCGTGGCTGCGCCGGACGATCGATCCGGCGGTGGCGTTGCCGGAGCGGCCTCCCCGGGGGCTGCTGGCGGCGGCACGCGTGCTGCGCGAACAGTTGCGCGGCCTGCTCGAGGCGCGCACGGAGACGGGCAGTTTCGACCTGGCTGTGCTGAACGGTCTGTTGTCGCGCTCGCCATCCGTGCTGGCGGCACACATGGCGGCGGGGCGTCCCGCGCTGCAGCGCGTCTATGGCGGCGAAGAGGCCGCTGCGCTGCTGGCGCCGGTCGTGGAGGCGGCGGCACGCCTGCTGGCCGGAGAGGGGCTCGAGCTTGTCAAGCGTTGCGAGAATCCTGCCTGCACGCTGTGGTTCATGGACAGATCGAAGTCACGCCGGCGCCGGTGGTGCAGCATGGGACTGTGCGGGAACCGTCACAAGGTCGCCACGTTCCGCCAGCGCAAGGCCGCGGGCTGACGCCGCAACGGCGCAACGGCCGGCGCGATCCTGCTTCCCGATTTCCCGCTTCGGCTCAAGCCGCCGGGTCTTTTCGACGGTTCTCCCCGGCCTGCGGGGAAATCTCCATGATCAGCTCCACCCGCCGGTTGGCCGCGCGGCCTTCGGCCGTATCGTTCGAGGCGATGGGCCGGGTGTCGGCATAGCCCACGGCGCGCAGGCGGCCTGCGTCCACGCCGTCGCGCACCAGCTGCCGCAGCACGCTGGTGGCGCGGCTGGTGGAGAGCTCCCAGTTCGAGGGGAACTGGCGGGTCTGGATGGGAACCGGGTCGCTGTGGCCTTCGACGGACAGCGGGTGCGTGCTGCGGCCCACCACCTTGGCCAGGCGCTGGACCACGTCCAGGCCGGCGGGGCTGAGGGTGGCCTGGCCGGAAGGAAAGAGCAGTTCGTTGCTGATGCGGAAGCTGATGGACTGTTCGTTGATGACCACGTCCACGGCGTCGCCCAGGTCGGCCAGGCCGAGTTCCTCGGCGGACGGCGGCTGGATGAGCGGCACCATGGGCGCGTCGGCCGGCGCACCTTCCGCTGCCCGGGCAGCGGCTGCCAGGGCCAGGGTCTGGGCACGCGGCAGCGGGCCCACGTCGGCGGGATGGGCCGGAGGCAGCTCGCCGGGCAGCGCCAGGCGCGCCCATTCGGCGGGGATGTGCGGCGCGTCGAAGCTGGCGTAGGGGCCCTCGTAGGCGGGCAGGCCCCGGCCGGCCACGGAACCCACCAGGACGGGCGCTGCATCGCCGCCCATGGGCCAGCCCATGCGCGACAGCCCCAGCAGCACGACGAGCAGCGCCAGAAGCAGGGTCAGCATGTCGAGGTAGGTGAGCAGCCAGCTGTCGGGCTCGCGCTCGACGCCCTCGGGCATGTGCCAGCGCGCGAAGCGGCCCGCCTGCTGCAGCTGGCGACGAGGAGAGCGCCTGCGCTGCGCCTGTTCACGGCGCTGCGCGACTAGGTCGGCCAGCGTTGTGGCGGTGGCGCTCATTGGCGGGCGGCGGCGGGCTTGAAGACGGAACCGGCCAGGGTGGCGCGGACGGGGTCGACACCCGCGGCGGCGCGGTCAGGCTTGCCGGCGGTCTGGGCACCGTTCTGCGTAGCCGGCTTGGCGGCAGGCTCGAGGCCGCCGTCGTGCACCTCGTCTTCGACGTGCAGCATGAAGGAGTTGAGCGTCTCGCGCAGCATGGCGGGGCCGCGCTTCTCGCACATCATGGCGATGCCCTGCAGCACCATGTTGAGCAGCACGATGCGCTGTTCGGTGCGGCGCTCGAGCTTGACGGCAATGGGCTTGCACACCAGGTTGGCCAGCAGCAGGCCGTAGAAGGTGGTCATGAGGGCCACGGCCAGGTGCTGGCCGATGACCTGCATGTCGCCGTTGCCCAGCACGGTCATGAGGTTGATCAGGCCCACGAGCGTGCCCAGCATGCCGAAGGCCGGCGCGAGGCTGGCCATGACGCGGAACATCTGCGCCTCGGCCTGTTCGCGCGCGCGCATCCGGGCGATGCGCCATTGCAGCAGCTCGATGATCTGGTCTTCGGGAGTGTGGTCGATGACGAGCTGCACGCCGGTGCGCAGGAAGGGGTTGGCCACCTTGCGCAGGGCTTCCTCCACCTTGTGCACGTCGTCGTTCATCCACAGCTGGGCCATGGCGACGAGCTCGTCGATGTCGCGCTGGCTGTCGGGCTGGTCGTTGCGGAATACCGTGCGCACCAGGCGGAACACGCGGCGGATCTCGCGCAGCGGGTAGCTGATGAAGAGGGCGGCGCAGGTGCCGCCGATCACGATGGCCAGGCCGGGCAGGTTGACGTAGGCCAGGGCGTCGACGCGCGACGAGGCGGCCACCAGGACCAGGGTGAGGACGCCGACGGCGAGGCCGATGAGGGTGGAAGGATTCATGGAGGGCAGCCGGTGTAGCGCCGCGGGCGGGGAGCCTGCGCGGCCGCAGGACGGTCGGACCCGCAGATTCTAGTCAGCGGGCTGCCGGCGCAATCTGCCGGAAAACGGCGGAAAACCCCGGGTTATCGGGCGTAGCCCGCCACCCGGGGTACCTCGCCTGCGGCCGGTCGTGCGATCATGGCGGCCATATTCCGGAGATTCCGCCTCATGAGCCTCAATCAAGACAGCGTCAGCATGGCCATCTATTGCGACTTCGAAAACGTCGCACTGGGCGTGCGCGACGCCAAATACCAGAAGTTCGACATCCGGCTGGTGCTGGAACGCCTGCTGCTCAAGGGCAGCATCGTGGTCAAGAAGGCCTATTGCGACTGGGATCGCTACAAGGACTTCAAGGCCGCCATGCACGAGGCCAATTTCGAGCTGATAGAAATCCCGCACGTGCGCCAGTCGGGCAAGAACTCGGCCGACATCCGCCTGGTGGTGGATGCGCTGGACTTCTGCTATACGAAGTCGCACGTCGACACCTTCGTCATCATCAGCGGCGATTCCGATTTTTCGCCGCTGGTGTCCAAGCTGCGCGAGAACGCCAAGCAGGTGATCGGCGTGGGCGTGAAGCAGTCCACCTCGGACCTGCTCATCGCCAACTGCGACGAGTTCATCTTCTACGACGACCTCGTGCGCGACCGCCAGCGCACCGAGTCGCGCTCGGCGCCGCCCGCGCAGCAGCCGCGGCGCACCCCTGCCGAGGAGAAGCGGCGCAAGGAAGAGATCGACGCCAGGCGCGACCGCGCCATCCACATGGTCGCCGAGACGTTCGAGGCGCTGATCTCCGACCGCGGCGATGGCGGCAAGATCTGGGCTTCGGTGCTCAAGGAAGCGCTGAAGCGCCGCCGCCCGGATTTTTCCGAGTCCTACTACGGCTTCAAGACCTTCGGCAACCTGCTGGAAGAGGCGCAGGCGCGGGGCCTGCTGGAGTTCGGGCGCGACGAGAAGTCAGGCGCGTACGTGTACCGCAGCACGCCCGGCCAGCCGGCGGCGGAGCCGGTGGCCAGGCCTCAGGAGGGACGCGGCCGGCGCGGCGGACGCAAGACGGCGTCCTCTGTTCTGCCCGAGGCGCAGGAGCCGCAGGACATGTCCGCGGAATCGCCGGAACCCGAACTGGGCCTGGAGTCCGCTGCGGAGGCGGCACCGGAGCCGGCGCCGCCTCCTGCGCCGGCGCGTCGCCGCAGCCGCACCCGCAAGGCGGAAAGCGCCGAGCCGGCGGCAGCCACGCCCGCGCCGATGCCCGAAGACACGCCAGCCACGGCGGCACCCGAGCCGGAGCCTGCCCCGGCTGCCGAGGCGCAGCCCGAAGCCGCGCCTGCCAAGCCGCGGCGCGCGCCGCGCAAGACGGCCGCCCGCACCCGGCGTACGCGGACCACCGACGCCGAAAGCTGAACTTGCGGCGCGCGTCGCCAGCCGGTGCGCGGACCGGCTCATACCCCCAGGTGGCGTGCCAGCAGTTCCGGCTGGCACGCGAGGCCGGCGCTGTCCCCCTCCCGAACCAGGCAGCCTTTCTCCATGACGAGGCAACGGTCCGTATGGGCCAGCACGGCCCGGAAGTTGCGGTCCACGATGAGGGTGGACATGCCGGTGGCGCGGATCAGGCCGATGATCTGCCAGATCTCTGCCACGATGCGCGGCGCCAGCCCCTCGGTGGCCTCGTCCAATACCAGCAGTTCGGGATTCGTCATTAGCGCGCGGCCTATGGCGAGCATCTGCTGCTCGCCGCCGGACAGTTGCTGGCCGCCATGCGAAAGCCGCTCGCGCAGCCGCGGGAAGGTATCCAGCACGCGCTCGCAGGTCCAGTCCGGGCGCGCGCCACGGCCGGACCGCGCGGCGACCAGCAGGTTTTCGCGCACACTGAGATTGGGGAAGATGCCGCGGCCCTCGGGCACGTAGGCCACGCCCAGGCGCGCGATGGCGTGCGGCGCCGCGCGGGTGCAGTCGCGCCCGCGCACCTGCACGCTGCCGCGGGCAGGCTTCAGCAGGCCCAGCAGCGTGCGGATCAGCGTGGTCTTGCCCATGCCGTTGCGGCCCACCAGGCCGATGGATTCGCCCGGCAGCACCCGCAGGTCCACGCCGCGCAGCACGTGGCTGGCGCCGTAGTAGGCGTGCAGGCCGCGCGCCTCGATCAGCGGCGTCATGCTTCGGCTCCCAGGTAGGCGGTCTGCACCTCCGCGTTGGTGCGGATCTCCTGCGGGGTGCCGTGGGCGATGGTACTGCCGTTGACCATCACGGTGATGCGGTCAGCCACGCGGAACACCGCGTCCATGTCGTGTTCGACCAGCAGGATGGCGTGGTCGTGCCGCAGCGACTCCAGCAATGCCAGCACGCGGTCGGTTTCCTCGGGGCCCATGCCGGCCAGCGGCTCGTCCAGCAGGAGCACCTGCGGCGCGCCGGCCAGGCACATGGCGATCTCCAGCTGCCGCTTGCGGCCGTGCGGCAGTTCGCCGGCCTTGCGCGACGCGTCGGCGGCAAGCCCGGTGGACTCGAGTGCGCGTTCGGCAGCCGGCCCGCAGTGCGGGCAGTTCCGCGCGTCGCGCCACCATTGCCAGAAGCGCTGCCGCGCGGCCTGGGCGGCAAGCCGGCAATTCTCGTGCACGCTGAGCTCGGGAAACAGGGTGGAGCGCTGATAGGTGCGCCCCAGCCCGGCGCGGGCGCGGCGCGGCTGCCGCCATTCGGTCACGTCGCGGCCGTCCAGCATCACCGTGCCGCCCGTGGGAGCGAGCTCGCCGGAAAGAATGTTGATCAGGGTCGACTTGCCGGCGCCGTTGGTGCCGATCACGGCATGTATCTCGCCGCGACGCAGGTCCAGCGATATGTCGCTGACGGCCACCAGACCGCCGAAGCGGCGCACGATGCCGTGCGCCTGCAGCAGGGGTTCACCCATGTTGACCTCCGTTGGCGGGCAGGGCAGGCGCGCCGTGGACCGGCGCGGCGGCGCCGGTTTCCGCGGGCTGCGGCGGCGGGACACGCCGGCGCCATGACAGGCCGGTGAGGCCGTCGGGCAGCAGGGCCACCAGCACGATGACGGACAGCCCCAGCGGCAGGTGCCAGTGCTGGGCGTAGCTACCGAAAATCTGTTCGGCCTGGAACAGTTCCTGCAGCAGGACCAGCGCGGCCGCGCCCGCCACGGCCCCGCCCAGGCGCGCCATGCCGCCGAGGATCACCATCAGCAGCACCAGGCCGGACTGTTCCCAGGCCAGCAGCTCCGGCGTGACGAAGCCGTCCTTCAGGGCGTAGAGAAAACCCGCCAGGCCGGCCAGCGTGCCGCCCAGCACGTAGGCCACCAGCTTGTATGGGTAGGTGGCGTAGCCGGCGGCACGCATGCGCTGCTCGTTGATGCGGATCCCCGCCAATGCCGCGCCGAACGGCGAGCGGTACAGCATGGCGAGGAACAGCCACACCAGTGCCAGACAGGCCAGCACGAAGCCGTAGAAGACGCCCTCCGAGCCCAGGTCCGGGCCCGGCCAGCCGCCCAGCGCCGCCTCGGGCCGGAAGTACAGGTAGACGCCGTCGGATCCGCCGCCGAAGTCGGTGTCGTGGAACACGTAGTAGGCCATCTGCGAGAAGGCCAGCGTGACCATGATGAAGTACACGCCGCGGGTCCGCAGCGCCAGCGCGCCGGTCGCCAGCGCGTACAGGGCGGCGGCGCCCAGCGCGGCGGGCAGCAGCCACCACAGCGATGCGGGGCCGCTGTCGGGCGTGAGCAGCGCCGCGGCGTAGGCGCCGATGCCGAAGTAGGCGGCGTGGCCCAGGCTGACCAGGCCGGCGCCGCCCACCAGCAGCTGCAGGCTGAGGGCGAACACTGCGTAGATCATGATCTTCAGGGCCAGGCCGACGTAGTAGTCGCCGACCCAGGCCGGCAGCAGCGCCAGGCCGAGCAGCACGACGGCAGGCAGGAAGGCGGCGGGGCGGGGCATGGCGCTCATCCTTGCTTGAACAGCCCTTCGGGCTTGCAGATCAGAATGGCCGCCATCAGCATGTAGACCAGCATGCCGGCGATGGACGGGAACAGGCTCTGGCCGAAGGTGTCCACCATGCCGACCAGCATGGCGGCCAGGAAGGCGCCGCGGATCGAACCGATGCCGCCTATCACCACCACCACGAAGCAGACGATGAGCACGCCGTGGCCCATGCCCGGATACACCGAGGATACCGGTGCGGCGATGGCCCCGGCCAGGGCGGCCAGCGCCACGCCGGCAGCGAACACCAGGCGATAGAGGCGGTTGATATCTATGCCCAGGGCACCCGCCATTTCGCGATTGCTGGCGCCCGCGCGCACCATCATGCCGAGCCGGGTGCGCGTGAGCACGCCGTACAGCAGCAGGCCCACCGCCAGGCCCACCCCCGAGATGAACAGACGGTACACGGGATAGGTCATCACGTCGCCCAGCGACACGCTACCCTGCAGCCAGGCCGGCACGGACACGCCGTGCACGTCATTGCCCACCAGCAGGCTGCGCAATTCCTCGAACACCAGGATCAGCCCGTAGGTCATGAGCACCTGCTGCAGATGATCGCGCCGATACAGGTAGCTGAAGAACGCCAGCTCCAGCACGTAGCCCAGCAGGGCGGCGGCCGTCACGCACACCGCCAGCGTGAGCAGGAAGCCGCCGCCCAGCTCGCGTTCGACCCAGGGCCCCAGCGCGAAGGCCATGTAGGCGCCGATCATGTAGAAGCTGCCGTGGGCCAGGTTGATGACGCCCATGATGCCGAAGATCAGCGTCAGCCCGCTCGCCACCAGGAACAGCAGCAGGCCGTACTGGAAGGCGTTGAGGCACTGGATCAGGAATACGGTGGCGTCCATGCCGGCTCCGTCGGTATGGGGTTGTCAGAGCTTGCAGCCGCGCGCGGGGTCGGCCAGCTTGCTCACGGCCACGCCCAGCGACACGTTCTCCAGCCCGCGCACTTCGCGCAGGTAGATGTCCTGCACCGGGTTGCCCGACGGTGCCAGCGTGAACGGGCCGCGCGGGCTGTCGATGGTGGCGCTGCGCATGGCCTTGCGGAACGCCTCCTTCTTGCCGGCGTCGCCGTCCACCGCCGCCAGGCCCGCCTGCATCAGCTGCGCCGCGTCGTAGCCCTGCACCGCGTACACGTCGGGCACCATGTCGTAGGCCTTGCCGTAGGCGGCGCGGAACGCCCGGTCACGCGGGTTGTCCAGGCCGTCGGCGTAGTGCAGCGTGGTCAGCAGGCCCTGCGCGGCATCGCCCTGGGCCTTGAGCGTGCCGTCGGTGAGGAAACCCGACCCGTACAGCGGAATGGTCTTGCCCAGCCCGGCCGCGTGGTAGTCCTGCACGAATTTCACCGCGCCGCCGCCGGCGAAGAAGGCGAACACCATGTCGGGCCTGGCTGCGGCGATCTCGGTCAGCATGGACTGGAACTCCACATTGGGAAAGGGCACGGTGAGTTCCTTCACCACCTTGCCGCCGGCCTGCTCGAAGCCTTCCCGGAAACCCGTGGCGGCTTCTTCGCCCGCGGCGTATTTCCAGGTGACGGTGATGGCGGTCTTGTGGCCCTTCTTCGCGGCCACCGGGCCCATGGCATAGGCCGGCTGCCAGTTGGTGAACGACGTGCGGAAGATGCCTGGGCTGCACAGCGGGCCGGTAATGGCGCCGGCCCCTGCGTTGGCCACGATCAGCGTGGTGTCGCTGTCCTTGGCGGCCTTGGCCAGGGCCATGGCCACGCCGGAGTGCACCGTGCCGATGACCACGTCGACCGCGTCGCGCTTGATCAGGCGGTTGGCGTTCTCCGGCGCCTTGGCGGGGTTGGATTCGTCGTCCACCTTGAAGAACTGGATCTCGCGCCCGCCCAGCTTTCCGCCTTGTTCCGACACGTACAGGCGGAAGCCGTTCTCGATGGCCTGGCCCAGCGCGGCATAGGTGCCGCTGTAGGGCAGCATGAAGCCCACTTTGATCGGCTCGGCCGCCCAGGCCGCCGGCGCTGCGCACAGCAGGAGGGCGGCGGCGCCGCCGCGGATAGAGGCTCGTTGCATGGTTGTCTCCTTTGCTTCTTATGATGGCGGGCGCAATGGCCTCAGCCGGGTGGATCCAGCTCGCGGATGAAGTCGGTGAGGGCTTGCATGACGACCCCGGGCTTGTCCCTGTGGGGCGAATGGCCGCAGCCGGGAATCTCCAGCAGGCGCGCCTGCGGCACCGCGCGGGCGATGCCGCGGATCTGCGCCAACGTGCCGTATTCGTCCTCGGTGCCCTGCAGAGCCAGAACCGGGCAGCGGATGGCCGGCAGCCAGGGCTCGATGTTCCAGGTGCGGAAGGCCGGGTCCAGCCAGATGTCGTTCCAGCCCCAGAATGCCGAATCCACGTCGTCGTGATAGCGCGCCAGCTTGTGCGGCAGATCGGTATCCAGGTAGGCCTGGCGCGCGGCGCGGATATGCGCAACGGTGATGTCTTCCACGAAGATGTGGGGCGCGGCCACGACGATGCCGTGCACGGCCTGCGGATGCATGGCCGCGTAGAGCAGGGCGATGGAGCCGCCGTCGCTGTGGCCGTACAGCAGCACGCGCTCGCGCGCCGGATCGACATCCAGCGCCTCCAGCAGGGCGGGCAGGGCGTCGCGCGCCTGGTCGTGCATGAAGCCTATCGGCCAGCGTTCCTGCGGCGGGCGCGGCGTGGACCTTCCGTAGCCCTGGCGCGAATACACCAGTCCGCGGCAGCCCGCCGCGGCACAGGCCTGGTCGGGCCAGTCCTTCCACATCGCGGCCGACCCCAGGCCCTCGTGCAGGAACACCAGCAAGGGAGCATCGCTGCGTTCGGGCGCGATCCAGCGGTATTCGAGCCGGATCGCGCCGGCGCCGCGGCGGATCGTGGCGAATGAGGCCGGGACGGCCAGGGAGGCTGGGGCGAGCGTCACGGCAGGCTCTCTTCCAGCTGGCGCAGGCGGAACCGCTGTATCTTGCCGGTGGCCGTCTTGGGAAGCTCCTCGGTGAAGTTGATCTGGCGCGGATACTTGAAGGGCGCCAGGTGCTGCTTTACATACTGCTGTAGCGCCGCGCCGGTATCGGCGTCGGGCGCGTAGCCCGGGCGCAGCACCACGTAGGCCTTGGTCTTGACCAGCCCGTCGTGGTCGGGCACGCCGACCACGGCCGCCTCCAGCACCGCCTCGTGCTGGATCAGTACGTTCTCCACCTCGATGGGCGAGACGTACTGGCCGCTCACCTTGATCATGTCGTCGCTGCGGCCTGCGTAGGTGTAGTAGCCGTCGGCATCGCACACGTATTTGTCGCCGCTCTTGAGCCAGTCGCCCAGGAAGCATTGGCGGGTCTTGTCGCGGTTGTTCCAGTACATCAGCGCCGCGCTCGGCCCCTTGATGTAGAGGTCGCCGATGGTGCCTGGCGGCACGGGTCGTCCGTTCTCGTCGCGCAGCTCCACTTCGTAGCCGGGCACCGGCTGGCCGGTGGTGCCATAGCGCAATGCGCCACTGCGGTTGGAGATGAAGATGTGCAGCATCTCGGTGGAGCCCAGGCCGTCGAGGATCTCGCAGCCGAAGTGCTGCGTGAAGCGCGCGCCGATGTCGCCGGGCAGCGCTTCGCCCGCCGAGGTACAGACCCGCAGCGCCACCTGCTCGCGCGGCGGCAGCTCGGGCGAAGCCAGCATGCTGGCATACAGCGTGGGCACGCCGTAGAACACCGTGGGCCGGTGCGCCACCAGGCGGCGGAACACCGCCTGCGGTGTGGGCCGCTCGGCCATCAGCACGGTGGTGGCGCCCACCGACAGCGGAAAGGTCAGGCCGTTGCCCAGCCCGTACGCAAAGAACAGCTTGGCCGCCGAGAACACGACGTCGTCCTCGCGTATGCCCAGCACCGGCTTGGCGTAGAGTTCGGCCGTATGCCAGAGGTTGCCGTGGGTGTGCACCACGCCCTTGGGGCGGCCGGTGGACCCCGAGGAGTACAGCCAGAAGGCGATCTCGTCGGCGAGCGTGCGCACCGCCGGCACGCGGTCGGCAGACTGCAGCAGCGGTTCCAGCGCCTGCATGCCGGCGGGCAGGTCGGCGGGCGGGTCGGCCACCACCACGCGCTCGACTTCGCTGCCCTGCGCCAGCGCCGCCTGCAGCACCGGCAGCAGGGCGCCGGACACGAATGCCGCTCGCGCGCGGCTGTGCTGCAGGATGTAGGCGTAGTCGTCCGCCGTCAGCAAGGTGTTCACGGCCACCGGGACGACGCCGGCGTGCAGCGAGCCCAGGAAAACCACCGGCCAGTCGGCGGTGTCGTGCATCAGCAGCAGCACCCGTTCCTCGCGGCGCAGGCCCAGGCTGCGCAGCAGCCCGGCGAAGCGGGCGATGCGCTCGGCCAGTTCGCCGTAGCCGACGCGGCGGGTATCGTCTATGTAGGCGATCTTGGCGGCGCGTGCGGCGTTGAGCGCGGCCAGGTGGCTGGCGAAGTTCAGCTCGGTGGGGCAGTGGTTCATGCATGTCTCCTGATGTCGTTCCTGGCCCGGGTGTCGGGCAGGCCGGATCTGCAGTCCGGAAGCGGGGCCGGCCGGGGACTCAGCCGAAGTCGATCGCGCCCTGGGGCAACAGGTACAACACCAGCGCCTGCCCGCCTGCGACGGTGGGGCGGTGGGCGCTGCCTGGCCCGTACACCAGCCACCCGGCGCCGTGGCCGTCGAAGCGGGCGGCTTCGGCGATCGGCATGATCAGGTCGATCTCGCCATGGGGGTGGGTGTGGCGGGGGCCGGCCACGTCGCGCATGTCGACGACATCCACGGAAAAGCCGCCCAGGTCCGGCGCAGGCTTGATGACGCGCCCGTAACGGATGCCGTCGCGCTCTCGGCTGCACATCCAGCCTTCGGCCACGCCCTGCCTGCAGGCCTCGAACAGCCTCTGGTAGAGCCCGCTGTCCGGGCCGGCGTCGCGGTTGAGGCGAGCCTGCAGCGCGGCGTCCAGCGGCGCGTCGCCGATCTGGTCGACGACGCTGCGGACGAGCTCGTGGAACGATGCGGGCGTGGTCACAGCTGTCTCCTTTACACTGTGGCCGGCGCGGCATGCAGTGGAGTGCATTGCTTCGCCAGGATTTCGTTTGGAGTTTGTGGAAAAATAGTGCTTTGAACTCAGTCAGTCAAGCACTATAGTGCATAGCATTATCGAACCTAGGGTTTTTGCGGAGCAATAAGGTCATGATTCAAGCGCTCGATACCGCCGAGTCCGAGCCGCGGCGCGAGGCGTTCCTGGTCGCCCTGGGCGAGCGCGTGCGGCGGCTGCGCGCGATACGCGGCATGACCCGCAAGAGCCTGGCGCAGGCTACCGGGGTGTCGGAGCGCCACCTGGCCAACCTGGAGCACGGGGCCGGCAATGCGTCCATCCTCGTGCTGCTGCAGATCGCCCGGGCCTTCAACTGCTCGCTGGCCGAGCTGGTGGGCGACGTCACCACGGAGTCCCCGGAATGGCTGCTGATCCGCGAGCTGCTGAGCGGCCGCGCCGAATCCGAACTGCAGCGTGCCCGCGAGGCGCTGGCCCAGCTGTTCGGCGCCGGCAGTCCGCGCCCGAACCGTTTCCAGCGCATCGCGCTGATCGGCCTGCGCGGCGCGGGCAAGTCCACGCTGGGGCAGATGCTGGCCGACGACCTGGGCTACCCGTTCGTGGAGCTCAACCGCGAGATCGAACGCGTGGCCGGCTGCGGCATCCTGGAAATCCACAATCTGTACGGGCCCAACGCGTACCGCCGCTACGAGCGCCGGGCGCTGGAGGAGGCGGTGCAGATCTATCCGGAGATGGTGCTGGCCACGCCGGGCGGGCTGGTGTCGGAGCCCGCCACGCTGAATCTGCTGCTGGCCCACTGCTACACCATCTGGTTGCGGGCTACGCCGGAAGACCACATGGGTCGCGTGATGGCCCAGGGCGACTTCCGCCCGATGTCGGGCAACAGCGAGGCCATGGCGGACCTCAAGCGCATCCTGGCCGGCCGCGAGGCTTTCTATGCCAAGGCGGATCTCACCTGGGACACCAGCGGCTTGGAGCTGCAGGAATGTTTCGCCGGGCTGCGCACCCAGGTCCGCAAGGTGGGCGGCCTGCCGCGCTGAAACCTGCACTTTTTTGCATGCCCCGCTTGACGGGGCTTTTTTTTCTCCGTATTCTGCACTTTAATGCATCTAATGCAGTATCTTGCTGGTTGGCAGAACGAGGAGACGACTATGGATGGCATCGTGAACGGCGCGGCTGCGCCGGTGGACTTCCGCACCACGCCCGAGCAATACCGCCATTGGCGGCTGCAGTTTGACGGGCCGGTGGCCACGCTGGCCATGGATGTCGCAGAGGACGGCGGGCTGCGCCCGGGCTACAAGCTCAAGCTCAATTCGTACGACCTGGGCGTGGACATCGAACTGCATGACGCCCTGCAGCGCATACGCTTCGAACATCCGGAAGTGCGCACCGTGGTGCTCACCAGCATGAAAGAGCGGGTTTTCTGTTCCGGCGCCAACATCTTCATGCTGGGGCTGTCCTCGCATGCCTGGAAGGTGAACTTCTGCAAGTTCACCAACGAGACCCGCAACGGCATGGAGGATTCCAGCCGGCACGGCGGGCTGAAATTCCTGGCCGCCCTCAATGGCGCCTGCGCCGGCGGCGGCTACGAGCTGGCGTTGGCCTGCGACGAGATCCTGCTGGTGGACGACCGCTCGTCGGCCGTGGCGTTGCCCGAGGTGCCGCTGCTGGGCGTGCTGCCGGGCACCGGCGGACTGACCCGGCTGACCGACAAGCGCAAGGTGCGGCACGACCACGCCGACATATTCTGCACGCTGGTGGAAGGCGTACGCGGCCAGCGCGCCAAGGATTGGCGGCTGGTCGACGACGTGGTCAAGCCCGCGCAGTTCGAGGCGGCCGTGCGTGCGCGCGCGCTGGCGCTGGCCGAGGCCAGCGACCGTCCGGCCGACGCGCGCGGCGTGGCGCTGACGCCGCTCGAGCGCAGCGCCACGGCCGACGGCCTGGCCTATCGCTACGTGGACGTGCGCATCGATCGCGAGAAGCGGCTGGCCACCTGGACCCTACGCGCGCCCGAGGGCGGCGTGCCCACGCAGATCGACGCGATTCTCGAGGCAGGCGCGTCCTGGTGGCCGCTGCAGATGGCGCGCGAACTGGACGACGCCATACTGTCGATGCGCATCAATGAACTGGAGATCGGCACCTGGTTGCTGCGCACCGAGGGCGATGCGGCGGCGGTGCTGGCGGCCGACGAAGCATTGCAGGCCCACGCCGGTCACTGGTTCGTGCGCGAGACAGCCGGCATGCTGCGGCGCACGCTGGCTCGCCTGGACGTCACCTCGCGTTCGGTCTTTGCGGTCGTCGAGCCGGGGTCGTGCTTCGTGGGCACGCTGCTCGAACTCGCGCTGGCCGCCGACCGCAGCTACATGCTGGACGCGCCCGACGCCGACGCGCCCGCGGCCATTGCCGTCAACGCACGCAATTTCGGCGCTTATCCGATGGTCAATGGCCTTACCCGGTTGCAGCGCCGCTTCTACGACGAGGCCGGCCCCATGGAAGCCGTGCGCGCGCAAGCGGGGCGCATGCTGACGCCGGGCGACGCACAGGCGCTGGGGCTGGTCACCTACGCGCTGGACGACATCGACTGGGAAGACGAATTGCGCCTGGCGCTGGAGGAGCGCCGCGCGCTGTCGCCCGACGCGCTCACCGGCCTGGAGGCCAATCTGCGCTTCGGTCCCCAGGAAACCATGCACGCCCGCATCTTCGGCCGCCTGACGGCCTGGCAGAACTGGATCTTCAACCGCCCCAATGCCGCCGGCGAGAAGGGCGCGCTCAAGGTTTACGGCAAGGGCGAGCAGGCCGCGTTCGACTGGAACCGCGTCTGACGCGGGCACCCGCCCCCGCGCCGTCGCGGCGCGCCGCACGATCATCATGCCGCCGGCGGCGCCGGCGCACGACCAAGGAGAGAGACATGTCCGGCATCAACTACAGCGAGAAGATTCCCAATAACGTCAATCTGTCCGGAGACCGCACCCTGCAGCGCGCGCTGGAACACTGGCAGCCCAATTACCTGCAATGGTGGCAGGACATGGGCCCCGACGGCGCGCAGCAATTCGATGTGTATCTGCGCACCGCCGTGAGCGTGGCGCCGGACGGCTGGGCGCACTTCGACTACGTGAAGATGCCCGACTACCGCTGGGGCATTTTCCTCGCGCCGCAGGACGGCCAGCGCAAGATCCATTTCGGCGAGAACATGGGGCGCGACGTCTGGCAGGAGGTGCCGGGCGAGCATCGCGCCAACCTGCGCCGCATCATCGTCACGCAGGGTGATACCGAGCCCGCGTCGATCGAACAGCAGCGCCACCTGGGGCTGACGGCGCCCTCGCAGTACGACCTGCGCAACCTCTTCCAGATCAACGTGGAAGAGGGGCGTCACCTGTGGGCCATGGTGTACCTGCTGCACCGCTACTTCGGCCGCGACGGCCGCGAAGAGGCCGATGCGCTGCTGCAGCGCACGTCGGGCGATGCCGACAATCCGCGCATCCTGGGGGCGTTCAACGAGAAGACGCCGGACTGGCTGGCGTTCTACATGTTCACCTATTTCACCGACCGCGACGGCAAGTTCCAGCTGTGCGCCCTGGCGGAGTCGGGCTTCGATCCGCTGGCGCGCACCACGAAGTTCATGCTGACGGAGGAGGCGCACCACATGTTCGTGGGCGAATCCGGCGTGTCGCGCGTGATCCAGCGCACCTGCGAGGTGATGAACCAGCTCAAGACCGACGACCCCGCCACGCTGCGCGCTGCGGGCGTGATCGACCTGCCCACCATCCAGCGCTACCTGAATTTCCACTACAGCGTCACCATCGACCTGTTCGGCGCCGACCAGTCTTCCAACGCCGCCACGTTCTACAGCGCCGGGCTCAAGGGCCGCTACGAGGAGGGCAAGCGCACCGACGACCACCAGCTCAAGAACGACACGTACCGCGTGCTGAGCGTGAAGGACGGTAGGCTGGGGGAAGAGGAAGTGCCCATGCTCAATGCACTCAACGAGGTGCTGCGCGACGACTTCATCCGCGACTCGGTGGCGGGCGTGAGCCGCTGGAACAAGGTCATCGAGAAGGCCGGGATCCCGCAGCGCCTCACCGTGCCGCACAAGGCCTTCAACCGGCAGATCGGCACCCTGGCAGGGCTGCACATCTCCCCTGAGGGCGAGGTGCTGAGCGAGGCCCAATGGAAGGCCAACGTCGACCGGTGGCTGCCTTCCGAGTCCGACCGCGCCTTCGTCGCATCGCTGATGGGGCGCGTCACCGAGCCGGGCAAGTTTGCCAACTGGATCGCCCCGCCGGTCATGGGCGTGAACCGCCAGCCCGTGAATTTCGAATATGTGCGCTTCAACTGAGCTGCGCGCCGGGGCGGGTGGCGGCTGCGGAACGCGGCGCCGCGCCCGCCCCGGCATCTGCCGCAGCGCGCCCTCGCAGTGAGTCCATCATGAACGCGCCCCTGTCCGCCGATCTGCTCAAGCAGCATCTCATCGATCCGGAAATCTGCATCCGTTGCAATACCTGCGAAGAGACCTGCCCGATCGATGCCATCTCCCACGACGGCCGCAACTATGTCGTGGACCCGAACATCTGCAATGCCTGCATGGCCTGCGTGCCGCCGTGCCCCACGGGCTCGATCGACAACTGGCGGCTGGTGCCGCGCGAGCAGGCCTATACGCTGGAAGACCAGTTCGGCTGGGACGAGCTGCCTGCCGACCGGCCGCCGGCCGACGCCGCAGTCGCCGCGTCGGCCGATGCCGGCACCTTGCCGGCGCAGGCCGGCACTTCCGTCATCCAGGCTTCTGGCGCAGTGGTGCCGCCGTGGTCGGCGGCCCACCCGTACGTCAACCTCTACACGCACAAGTCGCCCGTGACGGCCACCGTGGTGGGCAATTACCGCGTCACCGATGCCGACACCGCCAGCGACGTGCACCACATCGTGCTGGATTTCGGCAAGGTGCCGTTTCCTGTGCTGGAAGGCCAGTCCATCGGCATCCTGCCGCCCGGCACGGACGCCGGCGGCCGGCCGCATCATGCGCGCCAGTATTCGCTGGCCAGCCCGCGCGACGGCGAGCGCCCGGGCTACAACAACCTGTCGCTCACGGTGAAGCGCGTGACCGAGACGCACGACGGACAGCCTTTGCGCGGGGTCTGCTCCAACTATCTGTGCGACCTGCCCAAGGGCGCGCAGGTGCGCGTGATCGGGCCGTTCGGCAATTCATTCCTGATGCCCAACCATTCCCGCGCCAACCTGGTGATGATCTGCACCGGGACCGGCTCCGCACCCATGCGCGCCATGACCGAGTACTGCCGGCGCCGCATGGACCAGGACACGTTCGGGCGGCTGATGCTGTTCTTCGGCGCCCGCACCCGCCGCGAGCTGCCGTACTTCGGGCCCCTGATGAAGCTGCCCAAGGATTTCATCGACATCAACCTGGCGTTGTCGCGCGAGCCCGGGCTGCCCAAGCGCTACGTGCAGGATGCCATGCGCGAACGCGCCGCCGACCTGGCCGGTCTGCTGGCCGATCCCGACACCTACCTTTACGTGTGCGGGCTGAAGGGCATGGAGGCGGGGGTGCTGCGGGCGCTGCAGGACATTGCCGAAGAGGCCGGACAGCGCTGGGCCGAGCTGCATCGCGCCCTGTGCGAGCACGGCAGGCTGCACCTGGAGACGTACTGAGGCTGTCTTGCGTCAGCTCAGCAGCGCTGCCACCAGGTCGCTGCCGGGTTCGGCGGGTCCGGTGAAGTCCAGGGCGGTCTGCACGTGCTCGAGGTGCGCGTCCATGAGGGCGCAGGCGCGTTCGACATCGCCGGCGCGGGCGGCCTCGAGAAAGGCCTGATGCTCGTTGGACGAGCAGCTGGCGTCGTGCGAGCTCTGGTACAGCACGGTGATGACGGCGCTGCGCGCCAGCAGCTCGCGCAGCATGTCGGTGAGCACCGAATTGCCGACCGTCTCGGCCAGCAGCAGGTGGAATTCGGACAGCAGGTGATTGCGGCCCTGCACGTCGCCGTCGGCGATGGCCCGGCGCTCGCGCGCCAGGTGCTGTTCCAGGCGCCTGTAGTCGGCCGCCTTGGCGCGCGCCACGAATTCGCGGGCTAGGGCCGCCTCGAGGATGCGGCGCACCGCATAGACCTCGCGCGCCTCGTTGGCGTCGGGCTTGCTGACGAAGGCGCCCTTGTCGGGCACCGTGTGGATGAGCTTGTCTTTCGACAGCATCAGCAGGGCGGCGCGGATCTTGGTGCGGCTCACGCTGTAGGCGCGAGCCAGCGCTTCCTCGCGCAGCCGTGTGCCGGGCGGCAGCCGGTGCGCAACGATGGCGGCCGCGATTTCCTTGGCGATGGCGGCGGCACTGGGATCGGAAGAAGCGGCTTTGGTCATGGCGCGGCGGCGCGGCGGTGAGAAACGGCGGCCAGTCTATCAAACTCGCCCAGGCGCCACCCAAACATTTATTGCATACAAAATTTACATACCTTAAATTGGCGAGGCTGCCGCGCCCCTGCGGCACGTGCCGTTTCCGGAGCCCCGATGTCTGTCCCGTCCGCCACCCTCATCACGCAATTCCTGGATGCCCAGCGCGCCGACCAGGCCGGTTTCCTGCGGGAACTGGTGCGCGTGCCGTCCGACAATCCACCCGGCGACTGCGCGCCGCACGCGGCGCGCGCCCGGGCGCTGCTGGAGGCGCTGGGGCTGCCGGTGCAGGCGGTGGAGGTCCCCGCCGACCAGGCGCGGGCGAACGGCATGGTCTCGGCCACCAATCTCATCGTGCGCCATGTATTCGGCCCGGGCCCCGTGGTGGCCCTCAATGCGCACGGCGACGTGGTGCCGCCCGGGGAGGGCTGGCGATACGACCCGTATGGCGGCGAGATCGTCGACGACCCGCAGTACGGGCCGGTGATGCTGGGCCGGGGCGTGGCCGTGTCCAAATCGGACTTCGCCACCTATACCTGGGCGCTGCTGGCGCTGCGCGCGGCGCAGGCGCAGGGCGTGGCGGCCTATCGCGGCACCGTCGAACTGCACTTCACCTACGACGAGGAAGCCGGCGGCGGCATCGGCCCGGCGCTCCTGCTCGAGAGCGGCTTGAGCAAGCCCGACCTGGCGCTGTCGGCCGGGTTCTCGTACGGCATCGTGTCGGCGCACAACGGCTGCCTGCACGTGGAAGTCATCGTGCGCGGCAAGCAGGCCCACGCCGCCATGCCGCACACCGGCGCCGATGCGCTCGAGGCCAGCACGCACATATTGCAGGCGCTGTACCGCCATCGCGCCAGGCTGGCGCAGAGGCATTCGGCCACGCCCGGCATCGACAGCCCGGCCCTCACCGTGGGGCTGATCCAGGGCGGCATCAACACCAACGTCGTGCCCGACCTGGTGCGCTTTCGCATCGATCGCCGCATGATCCCCGAGGAAAGCGGCTTCGATGCCGAGGGCGAGCTGCGCGACATCATCCTGCAGGCGGCCGCGGGCATGCCGGGCATCGAAGTGGACGTGCGGCGCATCATGCAGGCCGAGCCGCTGGCCGAGCTGCCGGGCGTGGAGCGCCTGATCGGGCCGCTCAAGGCCCATGCCGAGCGCGTATTCGGCGTGGAGATTCCCGTGCACGGCGTGCCGCTCTACACCGATGCGCGGCATTACACGCGTCATGGGGTGCCCACCGTGCTGTACGGCGCCGGCCCGCGCACCCTGATGGAAGCCCGCGGGCACAACTCCGACGAGAACCTGCGCCTGAACGACCTCTACAAGGCCACCCGCGTGGTGGCGCTCACGCTGGACGAACTGCTGTCGACTCCTTAGGTGTCTGACACCGAAGTCGCCGGAGCGGGATGCCGGCTGCGCCAGTGGCGCGCGATGTCGATGCGGCGCGCCACCCATACGTGCTCGTGCCTGCCGATGTGATCGAGGAAGCGCTGCAGGCCGGCCAGGCGGCCAGGACGGCCGAGGAGCCGGCAATGCATGCCCACCGACATCATGCGCGGCGTGTCGGCCCCTTCGGCATACAGCACGTCGAAGCTGTCGCGCAGGTACTCGAAGAAGTGCTGCGCCGTGTTGAAGCCTTGCGGCGTGGCGAAGCGCATGTCGTTGGCGTCGAGGGTGTACGGCACGATGAGCCGCGGCTCGGCGGTGCCCGCGATCTCCGGCGGCATCCAGAAGGGCAGGTCGTCGCCGTAGTAGTCGCTGTCGTATTCGTAGCCGCCCAGTTCGGCAAGCAGGCGGCGCGTGTTGGGGCTGTCGCGGCCGGTGTACCAGCCCAGCGGCCAGGCTCCGCCGGTGAGGCGCCGTATGCTTTCCGTGGCCTGGCGCATGTGCTCGCGCTCCACGTCTTCGGGCACGTCCTGGTAGTGGATCCAGCGCAGGCCGTGGCTGGCGATCTCGTGGCCGGCCTCCAGGAACGCGGCGGTGACCTCCGGGTTGCGCTCCAGGGCCATGGCCACGCCGAACACCGTGAGCGGCAGGCCGCGGCGCTCGAACTCGCGCAGGATGCGCCATACGCCCGCACGCGAGCCGTATTCGTAGATGGATTCCATGCTCATGTGGCGCGCCGGGTAGGCCTCCGCGCCCACGATCTCCGACAGGAACCGTTCGGATGCCGGGTCGCCGTGCAGTACGCAGTTTTCCGCGCCTTCTTCGTAGTTCAGCACGAACTGCACCGCGATGCGGGCGCCGCCGGGCCAGTCCGGGTTCGGCGGACGGCGGCCGTAGCCGACGAGGTCGCGCGGATAGCCGGGTGGGATCACTGGCCGCCCTCCGCGTCGATGCGCGCCAGGCCGTGCAGGAATCCCTCCACGGCGCGGCCGGCCAGTTCAGCATCCTCGGCCGTCATGGTCTCCAGCGGGTTGTGGCTGATCCCGCCATTGCCGCAGCGCACGAACAGCATGCTCATGGGCACGGCGCGGCCGACCAGCATGGCGTCGTGGCCGGCGCCGGAGGGCAGCTCGCGCACGGTGTGCCCCTGGGCTGCCAGCACTTCACGCCAGAGCGCCCGGTGGGCGGGCGCGCAGGGCGAGGCGGCGACGCGCAGGATCTCTTCGGTTTCGCAGGCGATGCCGCGCCGGCCGCAGATGGCGTCGATCTCGTGCGCGATGTCGGCCAGCGCGGCGTCGCGCGTGGCATCGTCCGGCGCGCGCACATCCAGGCTCAGGCGGCACGCGCCGGGAATCACGTTGATGGAGCCGGCGGGCACCTCCAGCACGCCCACGGTGCCGACCAGGCCTTCCGCCGCGCGGCAGCGCGCCTCCACGTAGAGCACGATCTCGGCCGCGGCGCACGCGGCGTCGCGGCGCAGGCTCATGGGCGTGGTGCCGGCATGGCCGGCCATGCCGGTGAGCGTGAGGCGGCGCCGCACGCAGCCCGCGATCGAACTCACCACGCCTAGCGCCAGGCCGGCGTCCAGCAGCACGGGCCCCTGCTCGATGTGGACCTCGAAGAAGTGGCGCAAGCGCCGGGGATCGGCCGCTGCCGAGGCGATGCCCGCGGGATCGAGGCCCGCCGCGAGCATGGCCTCGCGCATGGAGATTCCGTCGGCATCGCGGCGCTCCAGCTGCGTCATGTCGAACTGGCCGATGTAGGCCGAGGAGCCGAGGAAGGTGCTGCCGTAGCGCACGCCTTCCTCCTCGGCGAAGCCGATCACTTCGAGGTGGTAGGGCAGCCGCGCGCCGCGCCGCCGCAGTCCCGCCACCACCGCGATCGGCAACAGGATGCCCAGCCGGCCGTCGTAGCGGCCGCCGTTGCGCACGGTGTCGTAGTGGCTGCCGGTGGCCACCAGGTACGGGTCGGCAACGGCAGGGTCGGCATCATAGCGGCCCACCACGTTGCCCACGGCGTCGTGGCGCACGCTGTCGAACCCCGCTTCGCGCATCCAGGCCGCCAGCTGTTCGGCGGTGGCGCGATGCGCGGGGGTGAGGTAGGTGCAGGTCAGCTGGCCTTCCGCGTCGGACCAGCGCGACAGGCTGTGTGCCCATTCCATCAGGCGCGGGCCATAGGAAAGCGGGGCGGTGGCATCGAAGGGCATCGTAGGGCTCGGGAGTGGATTCCCGGCTATTTAATCGCAATGCACAAAAATTGTGTACAGGAATTCGTGCTGGATTTCCCGGCCACGCCGGTCGGGTGCCGTGCAATCGCCTATAGCCGCTGAGGCTTGGACATGATGAACTGGCGGCCCCGCGATTGCTACAGAGGCCCGAATGAACCTGCGCCAGATAGAAGTATTCCGCGCCGTCATGCTTGCCGGCTCCGTCAGCGGTGCGGCCCAGATGCTGCATGTCTCCCAGCCCGCGGTGAGCCGGCTGATCGCCTATACCGAGCAGCGCCTGGGATTCAGCTTGTTTCAGCGGCTACGCGGGCGCCTGCATCCCACACCGCAGGCGCATCGCCTATACGCCGAGGTGGAGATGCTCTACCAGGGCGTGCAGCGCATCAACGGCTTGGTCGGCGACATGGCGCACGAGCAGGGTGGGACGCTGCGCATCGCATGCAGTCCGAGCCTGGCCTATGCCTTGATTCCCATGGCTGTCGCCTCGTTCGTCCGCGACTGGCCCGATGTCCAGGTGACCGTGGAGAGCATGCTTGCGGACCCCCTGATCGATGCGGTGTTGACGCAACGGGCCGACGTGGCGGTGGCTATTGTGCCGCTGCAGCATCCGCACCTGCAGGTGCACAAGCTGTTCCGCAATCGCGTGGTGGCGGTGCTGCCGCCTCGCCATCGGTTGGCGCGCCTGAAACGCGTGCGGGTCACAGACCTGAGGGACGAGCGCGTCATCGGCTACAGCGCAGGCACCCCGTTGTCGCATGCCATCGGGCGGCTATACGACGGCGCACACCTGGCACCACGCTGGGTGGCTGAGGTGAAACAGACCCAGACCGCCTGCGCGATGGTTCAGCAGGGCATGGGCATCGCCCTGGTGGACGAGCAAGCCCGACTCAGCCAGGCATGGCCGGAACTGGCGATGAGAGACCTTTCGCCGAGCATCGATCTGCAGGTGCGTGTGGGCTACCTGCGCCACCAGCCTTTGCCCACTGTGGTGCAGGCATTCGTCGACCATCTGCAGTCGCTGCGGCATCCATTGCTCGTCGCCGCCAGTTAACTTGGCCATGGCGGGCGGCGTCGGTCAAGCGGCCGTATCCGCTTGCTAGCCCAATACTGGCGCGGCTCTTAATGGGAGGTTATGCGGATTTTCCATATCGGAATACGACATGCGCGAAGCCCCTACCTAGAATGGCCCCAGCCGTCGACGCATGCGGCGCGATGTGGAGCAACAAGCATCCATGCCAATACAAGGGGCCCTTACATGAAGTCTGCATTTTTCTGCGTGCAATTGGCCGTTGCGCTGCTGGGCATCAGTCCCGGCCTGCCCGTACTGGCCCAGAAGGCAAGCTTTCCGGACAGACCTGTGACCATGGTCGTTCCGTATCCCGCAGGCGGTTCGCTGGACACGGTGGGACGGCCACTCACCAGTGCATTCGAAAAGGCCACGGGACAACCGCTGATTCTAGAGAATGTCGGCGGCGCCGGCGGGCTGATCGGCGCGGCCAAAGTGGTGAAGTCGCAGCCCGACGGCACGACGTTGCTGCTGGCCAGCAACGGGCAGGTGACGATAGCGCCGCTCATCTACAAGGATATGGCCTACGATCCCATGAAGGATCTGGTGCCCATCGTGCACTTGGTTGACCAGACGGCCGTGATGTATGCCAGCGCCAAGTCGCCGTACCGCAACTTCGCCGACGTGGTCAGCGCCGCACAAGACGGCAACGGCTTGGAGTTCGCCTCCACGGGCACGGGAAGCATTTCCCATCTGGCCATGGAATTGCTGGCGCGCAAACTAGGCAGCAACTTTGTGCATATTCCCTATCGTGGCGCCGCCCCGGCGCTGCAGGACCTGGCCGGGGGGCAGGTTCCGCTGCTGTTCACTTTTGTCGGATCGGCCAAACCGCTTACCGAGTCGGGAATGGTGCGCCCGCTGGCCGTGGCCGCCCCGCAGCGTCTGCCGGCCCTGCCCGACGTGCCCACGTTCGCGGAGCTGGGCTATCCCGGCGTGGAAGCATCGGTATGGATCGGCCTGATGGCGCCACGAGGCACGCCGCCCGAACGAGTGCAGCGTCTCGCCGGCGTGGTCGATCAGGTGCTGGAGACTCCCGAGTTTCGCCAATTGATGACCAGCAACAACATGGAGATCAAGGGCGGAACGGTGGAGGCCTTCCAAACGATGATGGCGCAGGATGCCCGCCGCTGGGCGGAACTCGCCCGCTCCGTCAACCTTGCCGTCAAGTAGCACGGTATCGAGGCCCACGGAGTCGTGGGCGGTTTCAGCCCTTTTATGCAGGAATTCCGATGAAGCAGATCATAGGCGTGGCGCCGTCCGGCTCCATGGGCAGCGGGTACAACATCGCGTCGTTCAAGCGGGCGATGGACGCCCGGCCGGATTTCATAGGCCAGGATGCGGGGTCCACCGACATGGGGCCGTATTACCATGGTGCCGACAAGCCGTTCCTGCCTCTCTCTGCATATCGCCGCGATCTGGCTATCATGCTGACGGCTGCACGCAGCGCGCGCATCCCTTTGCTGATCGGCTCGGCCATCACCAACGGTTCCAACGTAACGCTGGCGTTGATGGTCGACCTGGTACGCAGCGTGGCTGCCGAGCAGAAGCTCTCGTTCAAGCTGGCGGTGATCTCGGCGGAAATAGACAAAGGATATCTCAAGGGCAAGCTCGAGGCAGGCCCTCTGGCCCCGCTGGGACCACCGCATGCGCTCGACTGCCAGACGATCGATGCCGCTGGCCCCATCGTGGCCCAAATGGGCATGGAGCCTTTCATGCGGGCCCTGGATGCGGGGGCCGAGGTGATCATCGCGGGGCGCGCATGCGACGACGCGGTGTTCGCCGCGCTGCCGGCGCTGAAGGGATTTCCGGTCGGTCTTGCCCTGCATTGCGGCAAGATACTCGAATGCGCAGGCTTGTCCGCCGTGCCGTATGACCTGGGCGAGCCCATGATAGGGCGCATCCGCGAAGACCATTTCGAGGTGGAGCCCGGCAACGCCAATAGCCGCTGCACTACGGTTTCGGTGGCGGGCCATTCCTTGTATGAGCGCAGCGATCCGTTCATGCAGGCCGGCCCGGGCGGCGTGAACGATCTCAGCAAGGCGCGGTTCGAGCAGATGGACGCACGGACCGTCCGCGTCACGGGCAGCGAATACCTGCCCGACGCGCAGTATCGAGTGAAGCTCGAGGGAGCGGAGCAGGTGGGCTATCGCAGCATCGTCGTGGTCGGCATCCGCGACGCCGTGATGATCCGGGAGCTGGATCATGTATACGCGCACGTGCGCGAGCGCGCCGAAGAACGGTTCGACCTCGCCGGAAACGGCATAAGCCTGATGCTGAGAACGTATGGGAGGGATGGTGTGATGGGGGCGCTCGAGCCCGACCTTCATCAGGCCCCGAAGGAGGTGGGCCTGGTGATCGATGCGGTGGCGCCCGACCAGGATACGGCTACCGCGGTCGCCATGTTCACTCGCGGTGTGCTGCAGCACGCCGATTACCCGGGCATATTGACCACAGCGGGCAACATGGCTTATCCGTTCTCACCCTTCGGCATACCGGTGGGGCCTGCGTACCGATTTTCCGTCTATCACCTGATGCCGGTGGGTGATCCATGCGAATGCTTCCCCATTCACTATGAGACGATCAGGAACTGAAGCATGACGAACGCAACCCAACCGCTGACTGCCTACGCAAAGGTAATCCGCAGCAAGAACTCCGGGCCATTCGAGCTGACCTTCGATGTGATGTTCGATGCTGAGCCGCCGTATCAGCACGTGAAGCGCACGGGGGCGATCAATGCGGACAGTGTGGCCAGGGCATTCTCGATACCGCTCGGGGACGTCCTCGTGTGTACTCCTTTTGATGCGGCGCGGGCCTTCAAGATAACCATACGCCGGCCGGTCAGTTCGGGCGACCTGACGGACCGCGACGTATATGGTTGCCAGCAGCATGTGCCCTTGACCAGGCTGGCCATACCTGCCTGACCTGCGGTGGTTCCAGGGACCGGTTTCCCCGATCAGCCGCGGCGCCCCGCCAGGCAGTCCTGCAGGGCGCGCTGGTAGGAATTCACCGACACCTGCGTGGTCCAGCGCGTGTGCATGGCCGGATCGTAGCCGCTGTAATTCACGGCCGCCCGGTGGCAGTCGGTTTCGGCCGGCGTCGCTGCCGAGGCGTTCAGCGGGGCGGAGCTGGCCGCAGGCCCGTCTACCGGCGCGGGCGGCGCCGCGTAGCCGGGGTCCACGGGATAGCCGGTGGGCGCGTTGGGGTCGGCGCCGTACGACGGGGCGTACTGGCCGTAGTCGTTCCCGGAGTAATACGGAGGCGGCGGGGAATAGGGCACTTCCGGATAGTCGGGCTCGGCGGTGGCGGCCAGGTACAGGCCGGCGCCCACGAGGGCCAAGGCGCCGATTCCCCACCAGTCGGTGCCGCCGTGGTAGTGGCCATGATGGTGGTGATATCCGTGGCCATGATGGCCCCAGCCGCGTCCGGCCTGGGCGGGGGCGACCAGGGTGGTGGCAAGGGCCGCGCCGGCCAGCGCGGTGGCGGCGATGCGCCGCAGGATGAGCGGTTTCATGCGTGACTCCAGGGGCGGGCGCAGCCCGCCTGTACCTGCCACTTTACTCCGGCCGGCCATGGCCCCGCCCCACAAAATGTGTCAAGTTGCAGGTGCGCCGGAGACTGCGGTGATGCCCGGCTGAGCGCCACGTTATGATGGAATGTCCTTCAATCCGGAGCCTCTGTCCGTCATGCGACTGCTACTCGCGATCTTCCTGCCTTTCATGGTGTTTTTCACAATCGGCCGCCCCATTGCGGGGATCATCTGCCTGATCCTGCAGATCACCCTGATCGGCTGGATTCCTGCCGCCCTGTGGGCAGTCTATGCCCTGAGCCAGTACAACACCGACAAGAAGATCAAGGGCATGCTCGACGGCCGGTGAGCCTGGCGGCGGCCTCGGGGCCGGCCCGCCATCCTAGGCCGAGCGGCCGTCGAATTCGCGTACGGGCACGCTGGCCAGGTCCACGTCCTCGAGGCAGCGCAGGTTGATGGCGGCCATGGCGGTGCCGTCGGGCGCCTGACCTTCCCCGAAGGGGTGGATGCCGCAGGTCCTGCAGAACCGGTGCTGGATCACGTGCCGGTTGAATGTGTAGGTGGCCAGCGCGTCGTCGGCCGCCTGCACCGACAGGGCGGTGCGGGGCACGAACCACAGCAGCGCCCCCTTGCGGCGGCAGATGGAGCAATTGCACGACAATGCGCCGTCGACCGTGCCTTCCACCTCGAACTGGACGGCCTGGCAGTGGCAGCTTCCGCGGTATTTCATCGTTTCTCTCCGGTGTGGGGGAAGGATCCGGGGCGGCATCCCCGTGCATGGTAAAGCCAGCCCCGGGCGATTCAAACCCCGGGCCCGGCCGCGCCGCTGGCCGGCCTGCCGTCCAGGCGCAGCAGCGCCGCGGCCAGGGCGGCCAGCGCAGCGCAGGCCGCGCCCAGTGCGAAGGCAATGCGATAACCGCCGTGCAGGGCCAGGGCGAGGGCCTCGCCGGATGCGTGAGAAGCCAGGCTGTGCGCCGCCGCCACGCTGGCCAGCACGGCCAGCCCCAGTGCGCCGCCCATCATGAACGCCGTGTTGACCAGCCCCGATGCCAGGCCCGCCTGGTGTTGCGGCACCTCGCCCATGGCGATGAGCAGGATGGGGTTGAAGGCGATGCCGGCGCCCAGGCCCAGCAGCAGCATGCCCGGCAGCACGTGCAGCGCATAGCTGCCCTGCGGATCGGCCAGGGCGAACAGGGCCAGCCCCAGCGTGCCGCATCCCAGTCCGGCCACGAGGGGCAGGCGTACGCCCAGCCGCATCACCAGCCGCGCCGAAATGCCCAGCGAACACGCCGCCATGACGAGGTTGGCCGGCAGGAACGCCAGCCCCACCTGCATGGCGTCGTAGCCCAGCACGCGCTGCATGGTCAGGGCCGAGAGGAAGAACCAGGCGAACATGGCGGCCGCCCAGAGCACGCATATGCCGTTGATGATGGCCAGGTTGCGCAGGCGGAAAAGCGCGAGCGGCACGAGCGGCTCGGCGGCGCGCGACTCGAGAAGGAGGAATGCTGCCAGCAGCACGCCGGCGGCGGCGAGCAGCCCCAGCGTGCGTGCGGAGGCCCAGCCGGCGGCGTTGCCCTCGACCACGGCATAGACCGCCAGCATGAGGGCCAGCGTGATGCTGGCCGCGCCGGCCAGGTCCAGGCGCAGTGGCCCGGCCCGCCTGGCGGCGGACGGCAACAGCCGCAGGCATAGCGCATACACCAGCATGCCGATCGGCACATTGACCAGGAAGATCCAGTGCCAGCTCAGCCGGCTGGTCAGCAACCCGCCCAGCAGCACCCCGATGCTGCCGCCCCCGGCGCACACGAAGCCGTAGACGCCCATGGCCTTGGCGCGCTCCCCGGGCTGGGTGAAGAGGGTGGTGAGCAGCGAGAGCGAGACGGCGGACACCACCGCGCCGCCCAGGCCCTGCACTGCGCGCGCGGCCACCAGCGTGGCGGGCTGGCCGGCCAGCCCGCAGGCGGCCGATGCCAGGGTGAACACCAGCAGTCCGGCCAGGAATACGGGCCGGTGGCCCAGCAGGTCGCCCAGGCGCCCGCCGAGCAGCAGCAGGCCGCCGAAAGTCAGCATGTAGGCATTGACCACCCACACCAGCGAGGCCTCGGTGAAACCCAGGTCTGACTGGATCGAGGGCAGGGCCACGTTGACGATGGTGGTGTCGAGCACGATCATCAGCACGCCCAGGCACACCACGGCCAGGGCCAGCCAGCGTGCGCGGGGGGAGTCGGACAGCGGCATGCGGCGATACGGGACGATGGCAGGGGCGCACACTGTAAACCGGCCGGCGCCTGCTGTCATGATGCGCTGCCGGTGCGGCGCTTTCGTGTCATCATGGGGTATGCAAGAAATACCCCTGTTCCCGCTGAGCAATGCGCTGTTTCCGGACGGCGTGGTCCACCTGCGCGTCTTCGAGGTGCGCTATCTCGACATGATCCGCCGCTGCATCGCCGAGGGCTCGGAGTTCGGCGTCGTGGGCCTGCTGTCCGGCAGCGAGGTGCGCACGCCCGAGGGCGTGCCGGAACTCGCCGCCGTGGGCACCTGCGCCCGCATCCAGCACTGGGAGGCCCCCATGCCGGCGCTGCTCACGCTGTCGTGCGTGGGCACCACGCGTTTTCGCCTGTATGCCAGCCGCCCGGCGAAGTATGGTCTCTGGATGGGCATGGCCGAGCCGCTGGCGGCGCCCGTGGTGCAGCCCGTGCCGCCCGAATTGCAGCCCGCCGCCGATGCGCTCGGGCAGCTCATTGCGGGGATGCAGCGCGAGGGCCTGCCTGCGCAGGCCATGCCCGTGGCGCCGCCGTTCCGTCTGGACGAAAGCGGCTGGGTGGCCGACCGCTGGTGCGAGCTGCTGCCGTTGCCGCAGGCCGAGAAGGCCGAGCTGCTGGCCCTGGACGATCCCATCGAGCGCCTGCGCCGCGTGCAGGCCGCGCTGTCGCAGCCATGACGCTACGCATCGACCCGGATCTGCGCGGCTACATCGATCCGCTCACGCCCGATGAATACGCGGCCCTGGAGCGCAGCCTGCTGGCCGAGGGTTGCCGCGACGCGCTGGTGGTATGGGGCGACCTGCTCGTGGATGGCCACAATCGCTACGAGATCTGCCGCAAGCATGGCATTCCCTATCGCACGATCGCGCACGCGGGATTCCGCGACATGGACGACGTGCGGCTGTGGATGATCGAGAACCACCTGGGGCGCCGCAGCGTGTCGGACTACCAGCGCGGCGTGCTGGCCCTGCGCAAGAAGGAAATCCTGCAGGCGCGGGCGGATGCGGCGGCCGGGCAGGAGACCCCGGTGCCGCTTCCCTCCCGGCAGGAACTGGCCCGCGAGGCGCGGCTCAGCCCGGTGGCGCTGGGCCGCATCGAGAAGATCCGCCAGCAGGCTGTGCCCGAGGTGCAGCGTGCCGTGCAGGCGGGCGGGCTGTCCATCCATGCGGCCGCCGCCGTGGCGGCCCTGCCGCCGGAACGCCAGGTGCGTGCGGTGGATGGCGGGGTTCCGGCGCTGCGCGAGGCGGCGCGCGAAGCCCGTGCCGCACGCCTCGCCGCGCGTCCCGCGCCGCACGTGGAAGTACAGGTGCCGGAAGTCGCCGATGCGGCCGACTATCCCGCGGAACTGGAACGCCTGGCGCGGCGCGTGGCCGAACTCACGCAGGAACGCGATGCACTGAAGAAGAAGGTGGCCCAGCTCACCGTGGCGCTGGCGCAGGCCCGCGCCGAACGCGGCTAGGCAGGCGCGTGGGGTTCAGTATCCCGCGCGCCGCAGGCGCGACACGTCGCGCAGCGGCGGGGCGCCGTACAGCCGGCTGTATTCGCGGCTGAACTGCGAGGCGCTTTCGTAGCCTACGCGGTGCGCGGCCGCGCCGGCGTCGAGCATCTCGGCCAGCATCAGGCGGCGCGCTTCGTGCAGCCGCAGCTGCTTCTGGTACTGCAGCGGGCTCATGGCCGTGACCGACTTGAAATGATGGTGCAGCGAAGACGGGCTCATGTTGACCAGCTGCGCCAGGTGATCGATGCGCAGCGGCTGGGCATAGTGCTGCTTGAGCCACTCGATGGCGCGCGAGATCTGGTGGCTGGGGCCGCCCTGCAGCACGATGTGGCGCAGCCGCGGCCCGAGCGGACCGGTGAGCAGGCGGTAGTGGATCTCGCGTTCGATCAGCGGGGCGAGAATGGGGATGTCGGCCGGCGTGTCGAGCAGCTCGGCCAGGCGCAGCACCGCCTGCAGCAGGCCGCGTTCCAGGCGCGCGGTGGCCAGGCCGCGCCTGTCGGCCAGCGGGGCTTCGGCGCGAGGCGGGCCCAGCTGGCTGATGAGCTCGGCGATGCGCCGCGTGTCCAGGTCCAGCGAGAAGCACAGGTACGGCGTGCCGCTGCTCGCCAGGGTCACGCGCGAGGCGACGGGCAGGTCCACCGAGGTGAGCAGGTAGTCGGCGGTGTTGTACTGGTAGACCTCGTCGCCCAGCTCGACGCGCTTGGCGCCCTGGGCCAGGATGGCCAGCGACGGCCGGTACACCGAGAAGAACGTCTCGGTGGGCTTGCTCCAGCGATAGAACTGCATGCCCGGCACGGCCGTGGTGTGCAGCCCGTCTTGCGGGGCGTGGCGGGAAAGCAGCGCCGCAAGGGCTGCCTGTTCCGGCTGCAGCGCCGCCAGCGCCGCCAGCGCCGGCGGCGTCAGGGTGGACGGATCGGCGCTCATGGGAGGGCGGAACTCAGGCGGGGGCCGCTTGCGGAGCCACGGCCTTGGCCACGCCCACGGCCACTTCCTCGGGCAAGCGCACGCCGTTCTTGCACGCCACGACTTCGGCCAGTATGGACAGGGCGATCTCGGCGGGCGTGCGGCTGCCGATGTACAGGCCGGCGGGGCCGCGCAGGCGCGAGAGCTGGGCGTCTTCGAGGCCGAAGTGCTCGCGCAGGCGCTGCACGCGGCTGGCGTTGTTGGCCCGCGAACCCAGCGCGCCCACGTAGAAGGCGGACGACTGCAGCGCGTGGATGAGGGCCATGTCGTCGAGCTTGGGATCGTGCGTGAGGGCCACGATGGCGGTGCGCGCGTCGGGCTGCATGGCCAGCAGCACATCGTCGGGCATGTCGTGCGTGACATGCACGCCGGGCACGTTCCACTCCTCGCGGTACTCCTCGCGCGGATCGCACACGGTGATGTCGAAGTCCAGTCCCACGGCGATCTCGCACAGATAGCGCGACAGCTGCCCGGCGCCGATCACCAGCAGCCGGTGGCGCGGCCCCAGCACGCAGGCCAGCCGCGCCTCGTCGAGCTGCGGCGGCGCGTCGGCGGGCGCGGCATGCAGCGCGACCCGGCCGGTGGCCATGTCGAGCTCGCGCAGCACGGGGCGCCGCGCCTGCAGCATGTCGACCAGCCCGTCCACCGCGCTGTGCGCCGCCAGGGGCTCGATCACCAGCTGCAGCGTGCCGCCGCAGGGCAGGCCGAAACGGCGCGCGTCTTCGCCGCGCACGCCGTAGGTGACGACGCGCGGCTTGCCGTCGGGGCACAGCGCCGCGATGCCCGCGCGCCGTACCTGGTCGATCAGGTCGTCCTCGATGCAGCCGCCCGACACCGAGCCGCTCACCACGCCGTCGTCGCGGATCGCCATCATCGCGCCCGGCGGGCGCGGCGACGAACCCCAGGTGCGCACCACGGTGAGCAGGGCGGCCTGGCGGTTCTGGCTCATCCAGTTGCGGCAGGCTAGCAGGACGGAGAGATCGGCGGCATGCATGGGGAGGACTCCGGTTCAGGCGGTCTCGAGACGGGTGCCGAAGGGCAGGGTGCGCAGCCGGCGGCCGACCGCAGCATATACCGCGTTGGCGACGGCCGGGGCGATCGGCGGCACGCCGGGTTCGCCCACGCCCGTGGGCGGCGCTTCCGATGGCACGATGTGGACCTCGACTGCCGGCATCTCGTTCATGCGCAGCACCGGGTAGTCGTGGAAATTGCTCTGCTGCACGGCACCGTCCGCCAGTGTAATCGCACCGTGCAGGGCCGCGGCAAGGCCGAAGCCGATGCCGCCCTCCATCTGGGCGCGGACGACGTCGGGATTGATGGCGATGCCGCAATCCACGGCGCAGACGACGCGTTCCACCCTGAGGGCACCGTCTGCGGAGACGGCGACTTCGGCCACCTGCGCCACGATGGTGTTGAATGACTCGTGCACGGCGACGCCGCGCCCGCGCCGCGTGCCGTCGGCCCCGGGGGCCAGCGGCCGCGACCAGCCGGCGCGCTCGGCCGCGAGTTCCAGTACGCGGCGGTGGCGCGGATGCGCCGCCAGCAGGCGGCTGCGATAGGCCACCGGATCGGCGCCGGCCGCCGCGGCGGCTTCGTCGATCAGCGTCTCGGCCGTGTAGGCCGTGTGGGTGTGGCCCACGGAGCGATACCACTGCACCGGCACGCGCACGTCCTGGGGCGAGTGCAGCTCGACCTGGAGGTTGGGCACCGCATAGCGCAGGTCGGCCAGGCCTTCCACCGACGTGGGGTCCACCCCCTCGCGCACCCAGCCCGAGAAGGGCGAGCCGCCCAGGATGGACTGCCCCACCAGCCGCACGTGGCAGGCGCCGGGATCCCCGCGCTCGTCGAGGGCGAGGCGGGCACGGTGCAGGTTGTACGGGCGGTAGTAGCCGGCCCGCATGTCGTCCTCGCGCGTGTAGACCAGTTTGACGGGGGCGTCCGTGCCCTGTTCGCGCGCGGCGCGTGCGATGGCCACGGCTTCGAGCACGTAGTCGGCATGGGGATTGGCGCGCCGCCCGAAACTGCCGCCGGCATACAGCTGGGTCAGGGCGACGCGCTCGGGCGGCAGGCCCAGCAGCCTGGCCACCGCGGCCTGGTCCGGCGTCTGGAATTGCTCGCCGTTCCAGATGTCGCAGCGCTCGTCGGACAGCCGCACCACGCAGTTCAGCGGCTCCATGGCGGCGTGGGCCAGGTAGGGATAGAGGTACTCGGCCTCGATGACGCGGCCGGCCTGCGCCAGCACGCCCTCCGCGTCGCCCCTGCGTGCCGCCACCGTGCCGGGCCGGCCGGCGGCCTCCCGGTATTGCGCCAGCAGGGCGTCGGTGCCGACGCGGTACGCCTTGGACTCGTCCCACTGCACGGCCAGGGCGTCGCGGCCGCGCCAGGCGCTCCAGGTGTTGCTGGCCAGCACCGCCACGCCGCCGCCGCCCATCCCGGTGGCCGGGTACTGCACCACGGCGCGCACGCCGGGCACGGCCAGGGCGGGCGCCGGATCGAAGCCCGCCACGGTGGCGCCGAAGCGCGGCGGCCTGGCCGCCACGGCCACCAGCATGCCGGGCAGCCTGAAATCCTGGGTGAATACCGCGCTGCCGTCGGTCTTGGCCGCGCTGTCGGTGCGCACGAGCCTGTCGCGTCCGATCAGGCGATATCCGGCGGCCGGCTTGAGCGGCGCGTCGGCGGGAACCGGCAGCGCGGCCGCGGCAGCGGCAAGCTGTCCGAAGCGGGCCTCGCGCCCGCTGGCGGCGTGCCGCACCACGCCGTCGCGCACCGTGATGTCTGCGGCCGGCACCTGCCATTGCGCGGCCGCCGCGGCCACCAGCATGGCGCGCGCCGTGGCGCCGGCGCGCCGCATGGGCAGGTAGGAGTCGGCCATGGCCGAGCTGCCGCCCGTGCCCTGCACGCCGCCCAGGGCGGCAGTCTGGTAGCGTTCGGCATCGGCCGGCGCGCCTTCGACGCGGACCTGGTCCCAGGCCGCATCCAGCTCCTCGGCCAGCAGCGTGGCCAGGCCCGTGTAGGAACCCTGGCCCATCTCGAGATGCTTGGCGATCACCGTGACGCTGTCGTCCGTGCCGATGCGCACGAAGGCATTGGGCGCGAACGCCTGCGCGGCGGGCTCGCCGGCCGGCGCGGCGGGATGCGCCAGCGGCGGCAGCGCCAGGCCCAGCAGCAGCCCGCCCGCGCCCTGCACGAAGCGGCGCCGGCTGAGGTTGTGTATGGGCGCGGCGGTTCCGCGCAGCATGTGGGGCGTGTCCATGGATGTCTCCTCAGGCCAGGGCCGCGGCAGCGGCGTGGATGGCTGCGCGGATGCGCACGTAGGTGGCGCAGCGGCAGATGTTGCCGCTCATGGCGTCGTCGATGTCGCGGTCGGTGGGGCGGGGCGTCTGGCGCAGCAGGGCCACGGCGGCCATGATCTGCCCGGACTGGCAATAGCCGCATTGCGCCACGTTGCCTTCGCGCCAGGCGTGTTGCACGGCTTGCCCGATCCGGTCGGCCCCTATGCCTTCGATCGTGACGACCTTCTGGCCGGCCACGGCTTCGGCCGGCGTCACGCAGGAGCGGACCGGGTTGCCCTCGACATGCACCGTACAGGCGCCGCACAGCGCCATGCCGCAGCCGTACTTGGTGCCGGTGAGGTCCGCCGCGTCGCGCAGCGCCCACAGCAAGGGCATCTCGCCGGGTACGTCGAGGGCCTTGGTCTGGCCGTTGATATCGAGGGTGATCATGGTGGCGTCTCCTTCAGGGCGCGGCCGCGGGATCGTGACCCGCGCCAGGTGCGCCTAGGATAGGAAACACCGCCATGCGGCGGCAATGCCGATTACTGTGCGATTCTTGCCTGATCGTGTCGAAGCCGGGTGGAAGCCAGGCTTGCCGGAGCAGTTCAGCCGCAGCGCAGGGCCTCGATGGCGCCGCCGGCATCCAGGATGACGTTGAGGCGGCGCGGATCGTATTCCATGGTCATGACCTCGCCAGGGCGCAATACCCGCAAGGATGCCGAGCCGGATCGCTGGCGCGCGTCTTCGGCAGTGCGTTCGGAATAGGATTGCCCCACCATGTTCTGGATCGACTGCGCGTCGCAGTCGGTTCCCGCGCCGGTGTCGGCGGACGCCTGGGAGGGGCTTTGCGGGGCCTGCGTGTCCGCGCTGCGGGCAGGGCCCTGGGGGTCGGCCGCGCAGGCGGTGAGTCCGGCGACGAGCACGGCGGGAATCAGTTTCCAGTTCATGGGCACTCCTTCATACAGACAAGGGTGGGATGAACATCATAGTAAACGACGGCGCGCGCGCACGGCCTCGGCCAGCTCGTGCAGCAGCGGCTCGGTCTGGGCCCAGCCCAGGCAGGCGTCGGTGATGGACACGCCCGGGCGCAGCGGCACACCGGGCTGGAGGTCCTGGCGGCCGGCTTCCAGGTGGCTCTCGATCATGACGCCGATGATGCGGCGGTCTCCGCCGGCGATCTGCCCGGCGAGATCGCGCGCCACCTCGACCTGGCGTTCGTGCGACTTGTTGGAATTGGCATGCGAACAATCCACCATGACCTGCTGCCGCAGCCCCGCCTTGCCCAGCACCTCGCAGCACGCGTCGATGCTGGCGCGGTCGTAGTTGGTGCCGCGCTTGCCGCCGCGCAGGATGACGTGCGTGTCGTCGTTGCCGCGCGTTTCGAAGATGGCCGCCATGCCCATCTTGGTCATGCCCATGAAGGCATGGCTGGCGCGCGCCGCCACGATCGCGTCGGCCGCCACCTGGATGCCGCCGTCGGTGCCGTTCTTGAAGCCCAGCGGACAGCTCAGGCCCGAGGCCAGCTGACGGTGGCTGGGGCTTTCGGTGGTGCGGGCGCCGATGGCGCCCCAGGCAACGAGGTCGGCGATGTACTGCGGGCTGAGCAGGTCCAGGTACTCGGTGCCGACGGGCAGGCCCAGCCCGCCGATGTCGAGCAGCAGCTCGCGCGCGCGCCGCAGCCCCTCGTTGATGCGGAAGCTGCCGTCCAGGCGGGGATCGTTGATGTAGCCCTTCCAGCCCACCGTGGTGCGGGGCTTCTCGAAATACACGCGCATCACCACCAGCAGATCCTCGCGCAGTTCGGCGGCGGCGGCCGCGAGGCGACGCGCATATTCCATGGCCTGGCCGTGATCGTGGATGGAGCAGGGGCCGACCACGGCGACGAGGCGGTCGCTGCGGCCGTGCAGCACGTCGGCGATGTCGCGGCGCCCCTGTTCCACCTGGCGCTGCAGCGGGGCGGGCATGGGCAGCTCGTCGAGCAGCAGCGCCGGGGAGATCAGCGGCCGCACTGCCCCGATGCGTACGCTGTCGATGTGGGTGGCGTCCTGCGGGGCGTCGGCCTGGCCGACTTCATGGTCATGGGAGGGGTCGTCGATGCGGGTCACGGGGGCTCTGGCGCGCGAAGGATGCAAAAGGGCGATTATCGCATCGCCAGGGTGGGCCGCCTCGCGGCCGGGCTCAGCGCCGGGTAGAGAAGGTGGGCGCCGCGGTGCGCGGGCGGGCGCTGCGCCGGCCAAGGCGTCGGGCTCGGGCGCGCCAGCAGGCGCCCTCGGCCCCCTGCGGGGGCTGCCCCGCCGCCTAAGGCCGCCGCAGCGCCCGCCCGCGCACCGCGGCTCGCAGCGTCTTCATGCGTCGACTACAGGACATCTTCCATGCCGCCGCTCCGGCATATGCAGGCGTTTGCGCCTCATGAGAACTTGACGCAGGCAGCGTGGGGCCGGGGCCTGTTCTTTCGCTGACGGGTAAATGAAGGTGGACGCCACGGCACGCGGGCGGGCGCTGCGCCGGCCGAAGCGTCGGGCTCGGGCGCGCCATCAGGCGCCCTCGGCCCCCTGCGGGGGCTGCCCCGCCGCCTAAGGCCGCCGCAGCGCCCGCCCGCGCACCGCGGCTCGCAGCGTCTTCATGCGTCGACTACAGGACATCTTCCATGCCGCCGCTCCGGCATATGCAGGTGTGTGCACCGCATGAGATCTGACGCAGCCAGCGTGGGGCAGGCCTCGGCTCGGCCAGTCAGGCGGGAGGGAAGCCGAAGGCCGAGGGCGCCTTCTGGCGCGCCCGAGCCGAGCGCCGTGGCCGGGCCGAGGCCCGCCCCGCGCTGGCGGATGAAGAACACAAACGCAGCAAAACCACCGGCAGCCGCACCTATCACCTATTGCACCGGCGTATGCACGACGGAAGACCTTCCACGCCCCCGCTCCGGCATATGCGGGTGTTTGCACCGCATGAGATTTGACGCAGCCAGCGTGGGGCTGGCCTCGGCTCGGCCAGTCAGGCGGGAGGGAAGCCGAAGGCCGAGGGCGCCTTCTGGCGCGCCCGAGCCGAGCGCCGTGGCCGGGCTAAGGCCCGCCCCGCGCTGGCGGATGAAGAACACAAACGCAGCAAAACCACCGGCAGCCGCACCTATTGCACCGGCGTATGCACGACGGGAGACCTTCCATGCCGCCGCTCCGGCATATGCGGGTGTTTGCACCGCATGAGATTTGACGCAGCCAGCGTGGGGCAGGCCCCGGCCCGGCCAGTCAGGCGGGAGGGAAGCCGAAGGCCGAGGGCGCCTTCTGGCGCGCCCGAGCCGAGCGCCGTGGCCGGGCCGGGGCCTGCCCCGCGCTGGCGGGTAAAGAACCCCGACACGGCACAGCACCCGCCAAATACCAGCAACCTACTGTACTGGCGTACGCATGGTGACGAACTCCTCGGCCGCCGTGGGATGGATACCGATGGTCTCGTCGAAGATCCGCTTGGTGGCGCCGGCCTTCAGGGCCACGGCCAGGCCCTGGACGATCTCGCCCGCGTCCGGCCCCACCATGTGGCAGCCCAGCACGCGGTCGGTGGCGGCGTCGACCACCAGCTTCATCAGGCTGCGCTCCTGGTCGTCCGTGAGCGTGAGCTTCATGGGGCGGAAGCGGCTCTCGTACAGCTTCACGTCGTAGCCGGCTTCGCGCGCGGCCTCGGTGGTCAGGCCCACCGTGCCGATGTTGGGCAGGCTGAACACCGCCGTGGGCACCAGGTCATAGTCCACCTTGCGGTATTCCTCGGGGCGGAACAGCCGGCGCGCGATGGCCATGCCTTCGGCCAGCGCCACGGGGGTGAGGGGGATGCGGTTGATCACGTCGCCGAGTGCCAGGATGGAGGGTTCGGCGGTGCGGTACTCGTCATCGACCACGATGAAGCCCTCCTCGTCGAAGGTGACGCCGGTGTTTTCCAGCCCCAGGCCGTCCGTCATGGCGCGCCGGCCGGTGGCGTAGAACACGCAATCGGTGTCGATCTGTTCGCCGCTCTTGAGCGTGACGCGCAAGGTGCCGTCGGCCTGGCGGTCGATGCGGGCTGCTTCGGCGTTGAAGCGCAGGTCCAGGCCCTTCCTGACCAGCTCGTCGCGCAGGTGTTGGCGCACGCTGCCGTCGAAGCCGCGCAGGAACAGCTCGCCGCGGTAGAGCTGGGTGACTTCGGCGCCCATGCCATGGAAGATGGAGGCGAACTCCACGGCAATGTAGCCGCCGCCGACCACCACCACGCGGCGCGGCAGGCGCTCGAGGTAGAAGGCTTCGTTGGACGTGATGGCGTGCTCGCGGCCGGGCAGGTCCGGCACCATGGGCCAGCTGCCCGTGGCCACCAGGATATGGGCGGCGGTATGGCGCCGGCCATTGACTTCCACGGTATGCGGGTCGACGATGCGGGCGTGGCCTTCGTGCAGGGTGACGCCGCTGTTGACCAGCAGGTTGCGGTAGATGCCGTTGAGCCGCTCGATCTCCCGGTTCTTGTTGGCGATGAGGGTAGGCCAGTCGAACACGGGTTCGCCGGTCGTCCAGCCGAAGCCGGAGGCATGGGCGAAATCCTCGGCGTAATGGGCGCCGTACACCAGCAGTTTCTTGGGCACGCAGCCCACGTTCACGCAGGTGCCGCCCAGGTAGCGGCTCTCGGCCACGGCCACGCGCGCGCCGAAGCCGGCCGCGAAGCGCGAGGCGCGCACGCCGCCCGAGCCGGCGCCTATCACGTAAAGATCGAAATCGAAATCCATGCGGGTCCTCTGGCGCCGGGAGCGGCGCCTGTATTGCAAGCTGTGACGGAGCCCGTATTAAACCTCCAAATCCGCCAGCGCGCGGAGCGGGCGCCGGCGGCCCGGGCCGTATTTGGGATATAACTGCGCTCGGGGCCCGCGGCGAGGCGCGGGCCCATCGGATGCCGCAATGGAGTCGCATGCAGACAGAATCGAGTTTCTTCGGGTCCCTGGGCGCCATGCTCGGGGAAGTGATCCGTGCCATCGTGGGCGCCCTGCAGGCCGTGTTCGGCGGGCTGGGTTCAGCCCTGGGGGATTTCTTTTCGGGCATGGCCGCTGCGCTGGGCATGAGCCCTTCGGTGTTCAACTTCGGCCTCCTGGTTCTGGGGCTGCTGCTGCTCTGGGCCGCGCTGCGCGCCTTCATGGGGCGCGCCATCGTCGCCGGCCTGTTCTGGCTGGTGCTGGCCATCTTGCTGCTGGGCGGCCTGATCGGCGGCTGAGGCGGCCGCACGCATATCCATGGGCATCTACCGCCTGCTGGCCGACCTGACGCTGTCGCTGCATGCCGCCTTCATCCTGTTCGTGGCGGTCGGCGGCGTGCTGGTGTGGCTGCGCCCCAGGCTGGCCTGGCTGCACGTGCCGGCGGTGCTGTGGGGCGGCAGCATCATGCTGTTCGGCGGCATCTGCCCGCTCACGCTGCTGGAGAACCATTGGCGCCGCCTGGCCGGGGAGGCGGGCTATCCGGGCGGGTTCATCGAGCATTACCTGCAGGCGCTGATCTATCCGCGCGGCCTCACGCGCGGCGCGCAGGCCGCGCTGGGCGTGGCGGTGCTGGTTTTCAACCTGGCGGTGTATGGCGGGCTGTGGTGGCGCCGCCGCAGGCGGGGCCGGCGCTGAACCCGCGGGCGGCCCGGCATGGTAGAACTACGGCTGCTTTTTTTCCCGGAGCTCCTGCATGTCTCCCGTCATGAACGAGTACGGCCAGCCCGTGGGCGAGCCGCTGCCCGGCTGGACGCCGCGCGCGCTGCCGCCCCGCACGCCGGTATCGGGCCGATATTGCCGCCTGGAGCCGCTGGACGCGGCGCGCCATGGCGATGCGCTCTGGGAGGCCTATGGCGGCGCGCCGGACGGCGCGCTGTGGACCTATCTCTCGGCCGGGCCGCATGCCGGCCGCGGCGCGTTCGACGACTACCTGGCGCGCGCCAGCGCCAGCACGGATCCGCTGCATCACGCGGTGATCGACCTGCGCAGCGGGGTCGCGGTGGGTACGCTGGCATTGATGCGCATCGATCCGGGCAATGGCGTGATCGAGGTGGGGCACGTGGCCTTCTCGCCCCGCCTGCAGCGCTCGCCGCTGTCGACCGAGGCCCAATACCTGTTGATGCGCCGCGTCTTCGACGAGCTGGGCTATCGCCGCTACGAATGGAAGTGCGACAGCCTGAATGCGCCCAGCCGCGCCGCGGCTCAGCGCCTGGGGTTCCGGTTCGAGGGCATCTTCCGGCAGGCGGTGGTGTACAAGGGGCGCACGCGCGATACCGCGTGGTATTCCGTCATCGATTCGGAATGGCCCGGGCGGCGTGCGGCGTTCGAGGCCTGGCTCGCGCCCGCCAATTTCGACGGGCAGGGCCGCCAGCGCCGGCGCCTGGCCGAGTGCGCGCCCGGGGCCGACGGGCGCTGAGCCTTGCGGTTCAAGGGAGTTCGGCCGGATAGCCGTCCAGCGCCAGGGAAATCTGCTGGCGCAGGTCCCATTCGGCCAGTTGCGCGCTGACCGGACCGTAGTAGGCGCCGTCGCGCACCACGAAGAGCGCGGGCAGGTGGAAGACCTCGTAGCGCTCCACCAGGCCGCCGTTCTCGCCGGCGTCGACCCAGCACAGGCGCTCGACGGGCAGGTCGAGCTGCGGCAGCTGCTCGCGCGCGATGCGGCAGGTGCCGCAGGTGCGGCTGTGGAACACCACCAGCGACAGGCCCGGGGCATCGAGCAGATAGCGGTCGGCGGTGCCGTCGTCGAGTTCGACCTGGTCCATGCGCGTCAGCCTTTGCGCGCCAGCACGGCGTCGAGTTCCAGGACGGTCTCGTACAGCACGCGCGTGCCGTCCAGCAGCTGTTGCGGCGTGATCCATTCTTCGGGGCAATGGCTGCGGCCGCCGAGGCAGGGCACGAAGATCATGCCGATGGGGCCGGTGGCGGCCATCTGCACCGCGTCGTGGCCGGCGCCGCTGGGCAGGCGCATGCTGGCATAGCCCAGGCGGTCGGAGGCGGCCTGGATCGCGTCCATGACCCGCGGCGTGCAGTCGGTGGGGGCGGCGCGGCTGAGGTCCGACATGGCGGCCTCCAGCCGCAGCGCGGGCAGGCCGGGCGCCACTTCGTGCATCAGGGCTTCGGGGAAGGTGTCGAGCACGTCCTGGCTGTCGCTGCGGACTTCCAGCACCAGTTCCACGTGGCCCGGTACGGCGTTGGGCACATTGGGCGTCATGGCGATGCGGCCCACGGTGGCCACCACGTAGTGCGGACGGCCGCTGAGCTGGCTGGCGCGGCGGTGCGCGGCCTCGATGATGCGGGTGGCGCCCACCAGCGCGTCGCGGCGGATGTCCATGGGCGTGGTGCCGGCATGGTCGGGCTGGCCGTCCACGGTGATGCGCACGCGCCGGATGCCCACGATGTTGGTGACCACGCCGATGGGCAGGCCGCGGGACTCCAGCACGGGGCCCTGCTCGATGTGCAGCTCCACGAACGCGGCGGTGTCGCCCGGCGAGCGCAGCGGCGCGCCCAGCGCATCGGGGTCGCCGCCGACGCGCCGCAGCGCCTGCGCCAGCGTCTCGCCGTGGGCGTTCTGGGCTGCCAGCATGCCGGCATCGAGCCGGCCGGCAATGGCGCGGCTGCCCACGCAGGAGATGCCGTAGTCGCTGGGCTCCTCGGACAGGAAATCGATGACCTCGAACGGGTGGCGCAGCGCGATGCCCTGCTCGTGCAGGGTATGGGCGACCTCGATGCCGGCCAGCACGCCGATGATGCCGTCGAAGCGTCCGCCGCCCACGACGGTGTCGCAGTGCGAGCCGGTGACGATGGGCTTGAGGCCCGGATCGGTGCCGTCGCGGCGGCCGATGAGGTTGCCGCCGGCATCCTGGGCCACGGCCAGGCCGGCCTCGGCGCAGGCGTGGCGCAGCCATTGGCGCGCCGCATCGAACAGCGGCGTGAAGGCCCGGCGCGTCCAGGGCGCTTCGGGCAGCGTATGGCGGGACAGGGCTTCGACGCGCGCCCAGAGGCGTTCGGCGTCGATCGGCGGCAGGTGGGGCATGGCGTTCCTCGATGAAGCGCCGCCGATTATGTCACAGGGGGGCAGCCTGCCCGGCCGGATGTGTGGCGGTTCTGACCAGGCCCAGCGTGTCGCGGCGCATCCAGCGCTGCATCATCAGCACGGCCACCACGCCCAGGCCCGCCGCCAGCCCGCTCCAGACGCCCACGCCGCCCCAGCCCAGGCCGAAGGCCAGGCCCGCGCTGGCAGGCAGGCCGATGCCCCAGTAGCCGAGCGCCGCATAGAACATCGGCACGCGCGTGTCGTGCAGGCCGCGCAGCATGCCGGCGCCCAGCACCTGGGCGCCGTCGACGATCTGGAACAGCGCCGCAACCGCCAGGAAGGAGACGGCCAGGGGCACCACGCGCGCGTTGGCGGGATCCTGCAGGTCGATGAAGAGGGAAACCAGGGCATGGGGCATCGCCACCATTGCCAGTGCCGCGAGCGCCATGACGCCGGTGCCCATCCAGAAGGCGGTCCAGCCGGCGCGCGAGACGTCGTCGGCGCGCCCGGCGCCATAGGCGTGGCCGACGCGCACCGTGGCGGCCTGCGCGATGCCGTAGGGCACCATGAACGTGATGCTCGCGATCTGGATGGCCACCGCATGGGCCGCCAGCTCGGCTTCGCCCAGCCAGCCCATGAGGAAGGCCGCGGCATTGAAGATGGTGACTTCGAACGCCGTGGTCACGGCGATGGGCAGCCCCAGCCGCCAGAACGCGGCCAGCCGCTCCCGGTCGGGCTGCCACCAGCGGCCGAACACGCGGTAGCGGCGGAACTGCCTGTCGGCGCACACGATGACTGCCATAGCCACGAACAGGGCCGCCGTGGCGAATGCGCTGGCGATGCCGGCGCCCACCAGGCCCATGGCGGGGAAGCCCCAGTGTCCGTATATCAGGACCCAATTGGCCAGCACGTTCAGCCCGATGGCCGCGAGCGCGGCCACCAGGGCCGGGCGCGGACGCTGCAGCGCCGCCACGAAGCCGCGCAGCACCAGGTAGCCCAGGAAGGCGGGCATGCCCCACATCAGCGCGCGCAGGTAGGCGCCGGCATCGCGCGCCAGTCCGGCCGGCTGGTCCATGGCGCGCAGCAGGGCCTCGCCGTGCCACAGCAGCAGGCAGCCGGGCACGGACACCAGTACGGCGCTCCACAGGCCCTGGCGCACGGTGCGGCGCACGTCGCGCACCGCGTTGCGCCGCCGGCCCAGCGCGCGCGCCGCCATCGGCGCCGTCGCGCTCACCAGCCCCAGGGCGAAGAACAGGACGGCGGCATAGAGATTGGCGCCCAGGGTGCTGGCCGCCAGCGGCCGTGCGCCGAGGCGGCCGATGAACATCACGTCCGTCGCCGTCATGGCGATCTGCGCAAGATTGGTCAGCACCAGGGGCACGCTCAGTGCGAACGTGGCCGCCAGTTCGCGTCTGCAGGCTGGGGTGAGGCCGGGCATGGTGTCTCCAGATCAGGGACGCAATCTTACGCCATGCCTAGGGTAAACCCGGATCTGGCCCAAGTTTCTTTTTCTTGCATCCTCATCCGGGACGCATTGCGCTGCGCAAGTATGATGGCCTCCATGCCGGGCGCCAGCCTCGCGCCCCCGGCCCCGTCCAACCCGACCGAGGAGAGAAGAACGATGTCATCGTCAGCTGTTGCAACGCTCAAACTGAACGTCCCGTCCTATGTCAGGCACCGGAAGCTGGTCGACTGGGTGTCGCGCATCGCCGCCCTGGCCCAGCCCGACGAAGTGGTGTGGTGCGACGGCTCGCAGGAGGAGTACGACCGGCTGTGCGCGCAGATGGTCGAAGCCGGCACGCTGCGCCGCCTCAATCCGGAGAAGCGGCCGAATTCCTACCTCGCCTGCTCCGATCCTTCCGACGTCGCGCGGGTCGAGGATCGCACCTTCATCTGCTCCGAGCGCCAGGAAGACGCCGGCCCGACCAACAACTGGGTGGCGCCGGCGCAGATGCGCGCCACCCTCGACGGACTGTTCGACGGCTGCATGCGCGGCCGCACCCTGTACGTGATCCCGTTTTCCATGGGGCCGCTGGGTTCGCCCATCGCCCACATAGGCGTGGAGCTGTCCGACAGTCCGTATGTGGTGGCGAACATGCGCATCATGACGCGCATGGGCAAGGCGGTCTACGACGTGCTCGGCGCGGACGGCCATTTCGTGCCCTGCGTGCACAGCGTGGGCAAGCCGCTGGCGCCGGGCGAGGCCGACGTGCCCTGGCCGTGCAACGACACCAAGTACATCGTGCATTTCCCCGAAACCCGGGAGATCTGGAGCTACGGCTCGGGCTACGGCGGCAATGCGCTGCTGGGCAAGAAGTGCTTCGCGCTGCGCATCGCCTCCACCATGGGCCGCGACGAGGGCTGGCTGGCCGAGCACATGCTGATCCTGGGCGTCACTTCCCCCCGGGGACGCAAGTACCACGTGGCGGCGGCCTTCCCTTCGGCCTGCGGCAAGACCAACTTCGCCATGCTGATCCCGCCCGAGGGCATGGACGGCTGGAAGGTCAGCACCATCGGCGACGACATCGCCTGGATCAAGCCCGGCGCCGACGGCCGCCTGTATGCCATCAACCCGGAGGCCGGCTATTTCGGCGTGGCGCCGGGCACCGGCGAGAAGACCAACCCCAACGCCATGGCGACCCTGCGCGCCAACGTGATCTTCACCAACGTGGCGCTCACCGACGACGGCGACGTCTGGTGGGAAGGCATGACCGACGAGCCGCCCGCGCACCTGATCGACTGGCAGGGCCGCGACTGGACGCCGGAGATCGGCCGCGAGACGGGCCGCAAGGCGGCCCATCCGAACGCGCGCTTCACGGCGCCGGCAGCCCAGTGCCCCTCGATCGATGCCGAATGGGAGAACCCGGCCGGCGTGGCCATCGACGCCTTCATCTTCGGCGGCCGGCGCTCCAACACGGTGCCGCTGGTGACCGAGGCGCGCAACTGGAGCGAGGGGGTGTACATGGCGGCCACCATGGGCTCCGAGACCACCGCCGCCGCCGCGGGCCAGCAGGGCGTGGTCCGCCGCGATCCCTTCGCCATGCTGCCGTTCTGCGGCTACAACATGAGCGACTACTTCAACCACTGGCTCGCGCTGGGCAAGCGGCTCGAAAGCGCAGGCGCCGCGCTGCCGCGCATCTATTGCGTGAACTGGTTCCGCAAGGGGCCCGACGGCAAGTTCGTCTGGCCGGGCTTCGGCGAGAACATGCGCGTGCTCAAGTGGATGCTCGGCCGCCTCGACGGCGCTGCCGGCGGCGTGGAGCAGCCTTTCGGCGTGTCGCCGAGCTACCAGGACATCGACTGGACCGGCCTGGACTTCAGCCCGGAAAAGTTCGAACAGGTCATCTCGGTGGATGCCGCTGCATGGCGCAGCGAGCTGGCGCTGCACGAAGAACTGTTCGGCCAGCTGGCCGAGCGCCTGCCCGAAGACCTGCCGGCGACCAAGGCGAAGATAGAGGAACGCCTGGCCGCCTGACGGCGCGCCGGGCAATGGCCCGCGCCGCACGCGCGGGCATTCTTCTTCTGAGGGCCGGCCTTCCGTTCGGAAGGCCGGTGCAACGCCATGACCCAGGATCCGGACACCCTGCGCCGCATCACCGCGCTTACCGTGGCGCACTATGACGAGCATGCGCAGGCCTTCGCGGCGGGCACGCGCGATCACGACGTGAGCCAGAACATCGCGGCCCTGCTGCGGCACATCGAGGCCGATCCGCCGTACCGCATCCTGGATTTCGGCTGCGGTCCCGGCCGGGACCTGCGCGCTTTCGCGGCGCTGGGGCACACGCCCGTGGGGCTGGACGGCTCGGCGCGGTTCGTGGACATGGCGCGATCGGCCAGCGGCTGCGAGGTATGGCTGCAGGATTTCCTGCAACTCGACCTGCCACAGGCCGCGTTCGACGGCATCTATGCCAATGCCTCGCTGTTCCATGTGCCTGCGCAGGAGCTGCCCCGGGTACTGGGCGAGCTGCGCGCCGCGCTGCGGCCGCGCGGCGTGCTGTTCTGCTCCAATCCGCGCGGCCTGAACCAGGAAGGGTGGAGCCACGGCCGCTATGGCGTCTACCACGACTTCGACCGCTGGCGCGCCACGGTGCTGGCCGCGGGATTCGAGGAACTGGAGCATTACTACCGCCCTGCGGGCCTGCCCAGGGAGCAGCAGCCCTGGCTTGCCACGGTATGGCGCCGCACGCCAGCCTAGGCGGCCCGCGGTATGCTCCCGTGATGGACGCAAGCACACGCCAGGCTCCCTGCGCATCGGCGGACGGCGTGCGGGGATTCCCGCCCGTGGCCGACGCGCATGCCCGCGTGCTGGTGCTGGGCACCATGCCCGGCGTGGCGTCGCTGCGCCGCGGGCAGTACTACGCGCATCCGCGCAACGCCTTCTGGCCGATTGCCGCGCAGGTGCTGGGATTCGACCCGGATCTCGGCTATGCCGACCGGCTCGCCGCCCTGCAGCGGGCCGGGGTGGCGCTCTGGGACGTGCTCGTCGCATGCGAGCGCCCGGGCAGCCTCGATGCGCACATCCGCTCGGCCATGCCCAATGATTTCGCCGGCTTCCTGGCCGCGCACCCGCGCATCCGGCGCGTCTGCTTCAATGGCGGCAAGGCTGCGCAGCTGTATCGCCGCCACGTCATGGGCAGGCCCGGCCTGCCCGAACTGGAATACCTGGCCCTGCCTTCCACCAGCCCGGCCCATGCCGCCATGCCGTATGCGGCCAAGCTGGCGGCCTGGGGCGCGGCATTGCGGCCGGACGGCGCCTGGGCGCTGCCCTGCGCCGACGCGGAACCCGTTCAGCCGATGGCGCCGTAGATGCGCCGGGCGTCCTGCGCCGTGGCGATGGGCCGGCCCAGCACCGTGCCGCCTTCCACGGCCTGGCGCACCAGCGCCGCGTTGTCCGGCGCCAAGCTGCCGTCGCGCAGCCGCAGGTTGTTCTCGAAGCCCACCCGCATATGCCCGCCGAAGGCTGCGGCAGTGGTGACGCACGCGTTCTCCTGGGGACCGAAGGCGCATACTGCCCAGGGCAGCGCGTGGTCGTAGGCCGCAAGAAACGGCAGCAGGTCATGGGCGGAGGAGGTCTGGCCGGCGCGATAGCGGCCCAGCACGAACAGCACCGACCATGCGCCGGGCGGCACCAGGCCGCGGGCGCGCAGGTCCAGCCAGCGCCGCACGTCGGCTTCGTCGTACAGGATGATCTGCGTCATGATCCGCTCGGCCGCGAGCCAGGCGAGGAACGCGGCGAGCTCCGTCTCGGGAACCTCGGGCACGGCGATCTCGCGCAGCCCGATGGACACGGCCTCGGGCCGCAGTTCGCGCACCATGGCGATCTGCTGGGGCGCGCGGTACACGCCGGCGGCCTCGCTGGTGACCTGCACCAGCAGCGCATCGCCCACGGCGCCGCGCACTGCGGCCAGGGCGTCGCGGTAGGCCTGCGCGTCCAGCAGGTGGCTGCCGTCGGGCTTGCGCACATGCATGTGCATCATCGCCGCGCCTGCATCGAGGCAGGCGCGCGCTTCCGCGGCCAGCGCCTGCGCGGTGAGCGGCACGGCGGGGTGGTCGGCATGCGTCTTGTAGGCGCCGTTGGGCGCGACCGTCACGATGACGGGCGAGTCGGCCAGGGTGGCCCCGGATACGGGCGTGTTCATGGCTGGATCTCCGGCAGTTCGTCCGACAGCAGGTCCAGGCCTGCGCGCAGCAGGCGGTCGTAGCGCTCGCGCTCGGCCTGGATGCGCTCCGGCGTCCAGCGGTAGAAGCCTTCGCCGGTCTTCATGCCGTGCCGGCCGTCGTGCGCCCGCTCCGTGAGGCAGCGCGCCGGCCGGTCGGCGTTGCAGAAAGTGGGATACATGGTGGCGCCCGCGGCGGCGTGCACGTCGATGCCGGCATGGTCGCGCTGCATCACCGGGCCGGCCGCCAGGAACCGGAAGCCGAAGCCGAAGCGCACCGCCGCGTCGACGTCCTCGGGGCTGGCGATGCCGCGGTCGATGAGGTCGAAGGCTTCGCGCGACAGTGCATGCTGCAGGCGATTGGCGAGGAAGCCGGGCAGGTCCTGGCGCACTTTCACCGGCACCATGCCGCAGCGGCGCATGAAGGCGACGAGCGTGTCCGCGCAGGCTTCGTCGCTGGATTCGCCCATGACCACCTCCACCAGCGGCACCAGGTGGGCCGGCATGAAGAAGTGCAGGCCCAGCATGCGCCCGCGGCTTTCCAGCCCCTGGCCGATCGCCGTGATCGGGAAGCTGGAGCTGTTGCTGGCCAGGACGGCCTGCGGCGGCGCCTGCCGCACCAGCTCGGCGAACAACGCCTGCTTCAGCGGCAGGCGCTCGGGTATGCATTCGATGACCAGGCCGACGTCGTGCCAGTCGACTTCCGCCAGCCCGGCCACGACGCGGATGGGGCCCGCATTGGGCTCCTGGCCCGCCGCGCGCAAATTGGCGGCTGCCCGCCCGGGCAGCGTGGCGGCGCGGCCGGCGTCGGGCTCCACCACCGTGGCGCGACATTGCGCGCGCGCGAGCACCACGGCGACGTCGGCGCCCATGGTGCCTCCGCCCACGATCACGGCATGCGCGGCGCCGGGCCGGGACAGCAGCGCGCTCGATGTTGCAGACATGCGGGAAGACATGCGGGAAATTCTCCTCGGGTAGGGATGCGGGGAGTGTAGGCAAGCCGGTTTGATTGATGAATCAGATTTTTTGAATAGAATTATTCCAAAAACAGATCAATGCCATGAAAATCAATCTCTCCATGCGCGACATCGAGACCGTGCTGGTGCTCGGCCGCACGCTCAATTTCCGCCAGGCCGCCGCCCAGCTGCACCTGTCGCAGTCTGCGCTGTCGACCCAGGTGCTGCGCATCGAGGAGGCCCTGGGCGTGCGGCTGTTCGACCGCACCACGCGCTCGGTGCGCCTCACGGCGGCAGGAGAGGTCTTCCTGCAGCAGGCGGCGAGCCTGCAGGTGGCATTCCGCGAGGCGATCGATGCGGTCGGCGGCATTGCCAGCGCCGAGCAGGGCCAGGTGGCCGTGGCGGCGCTGCCTTCGCTGGCGGCGCGCATGCTGCCGCGCGTGCTCATGGCCTACCGCCGTGCCCACCCGGGCGTGGCCCTCAAGGTGCACGACACGCTGTCGGGGCCGGCGTTCGACCTGGTGCGCACGGGCGCGGTGGACTTCGCGCTGACTGCCGCGGACCCGCAGCAGGCCGACCTGCACTATGTGCCGCTGCTGTCGGACAGCTTCATCCTGCTGGTGCCGGCCCGCCATGCGCTGGCGCGCGGCCGCGGTCCGGTGCGCTGGGCCGACACGGCGGACCTGCCGCACGTTTCCATGGTGCATCCGAGCAGCGTGCGCCAGTACACCGAGTGGGCTTTCCTGCAGAACCGCATCCGCTTCCAGCCGGCCTTCGAGGCGGAACACCTGACCACCATCGTGGCCATGGTGGAATGCGGGTTCGGCGTGGCGGCGCTGCCCGAGATCGCCGCCCGCGCGGTGACGTATTCCGGGCTCGCCGAACGTACGCTGGGCGTGCCCAGGGTGGAGCGTTCCATCGGCCTGGTCACCTCGCGCGGCCGCAGCCTCTCGCCGGCCGCGGCCGCGCTGGTGGACATGCTGCGCGACAGCCTGGCCTGAGCGCAGCCGCTGCAGGAAGCCGCGGCGCGTCAGATCTGCGGGGCTGGGGCATGCGGGTAGGGTTCGCGCGCCGTGTGCGCCGCTGCCCATTGCTGCGCCAGCTCCGCAGCGCGGTAGAACTGCACGCCGGCCCGGCGCTGCAGGCCGCCCAGGAAATCGGCAACCCGCCGCATCTGCGGCAGGCGCCCCGAGCCGATGTCGCCGCGCGTGTGCAGCGTGAAGTTGATGTAGCCGCCGGCGCAGTATTGCGCATGCGCCTCTTCCGCCCAGGCACCTGCGGCCGAACGAGTTCCTGGAGATGAACACCATGCGCACCATCGCGGACCTGGTCAAGGACGATCTGGGCGTGACGATACTGCCGATACCGACCGGGCTGGACTGGAGCCGCGACCCGCAGCTCCACGTGGTGCATTTCGACGACCCGCGGGCGCGGCGCACCGTGGGCCTGTTCGAGAACGAAAGCCGGACCTTCCTCACCAGCATACTGCGCCAGCACCTGCTGGCGCAGTTCCAGCGCTGAACCGGCGCGCGCGTCAGCGTTCGCGCGGCACGATCTCGTTGGTCTGGGGCGCGCGCAGGAAATCGAAGTCCACGCCGCGGTCGGCCTGGGTGACGGTTTCCAGGAACAGCTTGCGGTAGCCGCGCGGCGCGCTCGGGCGCTCGACCCGGTGCTCTGCCGCGCGGTGCGCCAGCTCTTCGTCGCTGATCAGCAGGGCGATCTCGCGTCGCTGCACCGAGAGGCGGATGCGGTCGCCGTTGCGCACGTGCGCCAGGGGGCCGCCGACCGCCGCCTCGGGCGTGACGTGCAGCACGATGGTGCCGGCAGCGGTGCCGCTCATGCGGCCATCGGAGATGCGCACCATGTCCTTGACGCCTGCGCGCGCCAGCTTGCGCGGGATGGGCATGTAGCCCGCCTCGGGCATGCCCGGCGCGCCGGTGGGGCCGATGCGCTTGAGCACCAGGACGTCGTCGGGCCGCACGTCGAGGTCTTCCGCGTCGATGCGGCGCGCCATGTCTTCGGCGTCTTCGAACACGACCGCGCGCCCCTCGTGCTCCATCAGTTCGGGATGCGCCGCGGATTGCTTGATGATGGCTCCGCCCGGCGCCAGGTTGCCGCGCAGTACGGCCAGGCCGCCCACCGGGTAGATCGGCGCGTCGAAGGGGCGGATCACGTCCTGCCTGAAAGGCGGCGGGGCGGCGTCGAGCTCCTCGCCCAGTGTGCGGCCGGATACCGTGAGGGAGTCCAGGTGCAGCAGGGGCCGCAGTTCGCGCAGCAGCGCCGGCACGCCGCCTGCCTTGTGGAAGTCTTCCATGTAGTGCTGGCCGGAGGGCTTGAGGTCCACCAGCACGGGGGTCTCGCGGCTGAGGCGGTCCAGGCCGGCCAGGTCGATGTCGATGCCCAGCCGTCCCGCGATGGCGGTCAGGTGCACGATGCCGTTGGTGGAGCCGCCGATCGCCAGCAGCACGCGCAGGGCGTTCTCGATGGCCTTGCCGGTGAGGATCTGCTCGGGGGTGCGGTGCGCGTGCGCCATCTCCACGGCCAGGGCGCCGGTGCGTTCGGCCACCCGCACGCGGTCGGCCGTGACGGCGGGCGCCGAGGCCCCGCCCGGCACCATCATGCCCATGGCTTCGGCCAGGCAGGCCATGGTGCTGGCCGTGCCCATCACCGAGCACGTGCCCACGCTGGCCACCAGCTGGTTGTTGACGTCGGCGATCTCGGCGTCGTCGATCTCCTCGGCGCGGTAGCGGCCCCAGTAGCGCCGGCAATCGGTGCACGCGCCGACGCGTTCGCCGCGGTGCGCGCCGGTGAGCATGGAGCCGGTGACCAGCTGGATGGCCGGCACGCCGGCCGAGGCGGCGCCCATCAGCTGCGCAGGCACCGTCTTGTCGCAGCCGCCGATCAGCACCACGGCATCCATGGGCTGGGCGCGGATCATTTCCTCGGTGTCCATGGACATGAGGTTGCGCAGGTACATGCTGGTGGGTTGCGAGAAGCTCTCGTGCACCGAGATGGTGGGGAAGTCCATGGGCAGGCCGCCGGCCAGCATGACGCCGCGCTTGACCGCCTCGATGAGCTGCGGCGCGTTGCCGTGGCAGGGGTTGTAGCTGCTGCCGGTGTTCACGATGCCGATCACGGGGCGCGACAGGGCCTCGTCGGTGTAGCCGGCGCCCTTGATGAAGGCCTTGCGCAGGAACAGCGAGAAGCCCGTGTCGCCATAGTTGGTCAGACCCTTGGAGAGCCCCTGCGCGGGCGGCTTTTTCTGGCTCATATGGATTCCAATAATATTATTGACAATCTGGTGCCCAGCATCATATCTCACCGCTTGAACATCGCGACAAGGAATTCGCATCCATCGCAATTGATCTTGATAAAAGGATCAGTCGATAGAAAAATGCGGATTCTTCAATCAAGACCGGAGGCCTACACTGCATCTCCACATAAAGCCGGGCATCGACGCACCCCTGAATCGCCCGGCACGAGGAGACAGTCCATGCCCGACCATCGTACCCCCGGCGTGTTGCATCCTGTGCGGCGCGCCATGGTGACCTTCCTGCTGGCCCTGGCGGCCAGCATCGCCATCCCCGCGGCCCAGGCCGCGCAGGCCGGCTATCCGGAGCGGCCCGTCCGCCTGGTCGTGCCGTATCCGCCGGGCGGGGCCACCGACGTGATCGGCCGCGTGCTGGCCGAGCAGCTGGGCGCGGAGCTGGGCCAGGCCGTGGTGGTGGAGAATCGCGCTGGGGCGGCGGGCAACATCGGCGCCGACCAGGTCGCCAAGGCGCAGCCCGACGGCTACACGCTGCTGATGGGCGCGCTGACCAGCCACGCCATCAATGCCGTGCTGTACGAAGGCCGGGTCTCCTACGACATCGAGCGCAGCTTCGCCCCGGTGTCCATCGTGGGCACCGTGCCGCTGGTGTTCGTGGTGCACCCGTCGGTGCAGGCCCGCACGCTGCAGGAGTTCATCGCCCTGGCCAAGTCCAGGCCGGGCCACATCACCATGGCTTCGGCGGGCAACGGCTCGCCCCAGCATCTCGCGGCCGAACGCTTCAAGCACGTGGCCGGGGTGGAGGTCCTGCATGTGCCCTACAAGGGCAGCGGGCCCGCCATGACTGATCTCATGGGCGGCCAGGTGCTGGGCATGATAGAGACCGTGCCTGCGGCCCAGGCCAACATCAAGGCCGGCAAGCTGCGCGCCCTGGCCGTGACCGCCGGCGAGCGGGCTGCGGCGCTCCCCGATGTGCCCACCGCGGCAGAGGCCGGCCTGCCGGACTTCGAGGTGAGTTCCATGTTCGGCATCGTGGCGCCTGCGGGCACGCCTGCGCCGGTGATCGACCGGCTCAATGGCGCCTTGCAGCGCATCCTGGCCCGCCCGGAGGTGAAGCAGGCGCTGTTGAACCAGGGCGCCGTGGCCACCTGGACCACGCCGGCGGACGCGGCGGCGCGCATTCGCACCGAGCGCCGCAACTGGGCCGAGGTGGTCCGCGAGGCGGGGATCAAGGCGGAATAGAAGCGGCCCTCAGGCCTGCGGCGCCGGCCGCCCCAGCACCAGGTCGGCGCCTTTCTCGGCAATCATGATGGTGGCTGCGTTGGTGTTGGTCGACACCATGGTGGGCATCACGGACGCGTCGATCAGGCGCAGTTTCTCCACGCCGCGCACGCGCAGCTGCGGATCGACCACCGAGCGCTCGTCGCCGCCCATGCGGCACGATCCGCTGGCATGGAATACCGTGCCGCCGCGCTGCCGTGCGAAGGCTTCCAGCTCGGCATCGCTGCGCACGGCGGCGCCCGGCATGTATTCCTCGCTGTGCAGATGTTCGCGGAACGCGGGCTGCCGGTAGATCTCGCGCAGCTGCTTCAGGCCGGCCACCAGCACTTTGATGTCATGCGGTTCGGTGAGGTAGTTGGAAACGATGCGCGGCGCATCGAACGGGTCGGCCGAACGCAGTTCCACCGTGCCGCGCGATTCCGGCCGGCATTGCGTGGCCGAGGCCGAGAAGCCGGAGAAGGTGTGGAGCGGGTCTCCCGGCTTGTCGACCGACAGCGGCATCACGTTGAAGAGGATGTCGGCGCGGCCGTCGCGCGCATGTTCGGTGTGCACCATGCCGCCCACCTGGCCGGCGCCCACGGTGAGCGGGCCGTCCTGCGAGAGCAGCCAGCGCGAGCCCATGCGCAGCAGCTGCAGGGGATTGCGCACGTCGTCGTTGAGCGACAGCCTGCGCTTGAGTTTCACGATGACGCGCGCCTGGTAGTGGTCCTGCAGGTTGCGTCCCACCTCCGGCGCGTCCACCTGCACCGCGATGCCGTGGCGCCGCAGCAGCGCTGCCGGACCCACGCCGGAGAGCTGCAGCAGCTGCGGCGACTGCAGCGCCCCGGCCGCCAGGATGGTTTCGGCCCCGGCATGCGCGATGCGCACCGCGACATGATCCGCTTCGGGCACCCATTCCACGCCGCGACACACGCCGTTTTCGATGAGCAGCCGCGTCACGCGTGCGCCGGTGACCACGGTGAGGTTGGGCCGCCGGCGCACGGGATGCAGGAAAGCGGTGGCCGCGCTGCAGCGCCAGCGGCCCTTGAGCGTGAGCTGGTAGCAGCCCAGCCCCCAGTCCTGGGCGCCGTTGAAGTCCGGATTGGCCGGAAAGCCCATCTGCAGGCCCGCCTGGACCCAGGCATTGCACAGCAGGTGGTCGTTGCGCAGGTCCGACACGCACAGCTCGCCCTGGTCGCCGTGATAGGCGTCGGCGCCGCCGCTGTAGCATTCCGATCTGCGGAAATAGGGCAGCACCGAGCGGTAGTCCCAGCCTTCGGCGCCGAGCCGGGCCCAGCCGTCGAAGTCGGCGTGCTGGCCGCGTATGTAGATCAGCCCGTTGATCGAGCTGGAGCCGCCCAGCACCCGGCCGCGCGGCCAGATGATGCTGCGGTTGCCGGTCTCGGGCTGGGGTTCCACGGCGAACTGCCAGGAGAACCGGGGGTCGTAGATCGAACGGAAATAACCCACCGGCAGCCGCAGCCAGAAGTTGCGGTCTGCGCCGCCTGCCTCGAGCAGCAGCACGCGGCACGCCGGGTCGGCGCTGAGGCGATTGGCGAGCAGGCAGCCGGCCGAGCCGGCGCCCACGATGACGTAGTCGTACGAGGTCGGGGAGGACATGCGGGCTCAGGCGGCGACGGTGTCCAGGTAGGGCTTGGGATCGAAGTACTGGCTTGCGGGCACGGGCGAGGCGATGTTGGCCGTCTGCACGAAGAAGTCGGTGACCTGCTGCAGCCATTTGGTGACCGTGCCGTCGGCATAGCGCGTGCGCCACTCCGCTGCGGTGAAGTACTTCGACGCCTTGAACTGTTCCTTGAGGTCGGCCAGCGGCACCTGCTGGTACTGCTGCCGCTGCAACACTTCCAGGGCCGCGTCGGTGTTGGCCAGCAGATAATCGTTGCTCTCCCGCCAGGCCCGGATCAGCCCGCGGATCACCTCGGGCTGGCTCGTGTAATAGTCGTTGCGTGCGGCCCAGCCGCCCACGATTGCCGCTTCCGGATAGAACGCCGAGGCGTCCAGCAGCTTGCGGGCGTCGGGCACGCGCTGGCGCAGCGTGACGTCGAACGGCACCCACAGCGCCACGGCCGGGACGGCGCCCGAGATGAAGGCAGTGACGGCCTCGGACATGCGCTGGTTGACGATCTGCACGTCCTTGCCGGGCTCCAGGCTGGCGCTGCGCAGCGCGCGGTCGAGGAACACGTGCGCCGTGGTGCCGGTGGTGGTGGAGATCTTCTTGCCCTTGAGGTCGGCCAGCGACTGCACTCCCGCATCCGCGCGTACCCAGAGCTGCGCGGTGGCGTATTCCACGTTGTTGATGAGGAACACCCGGCCCTGGCCGCGCGCGGGAAAGTTCGACAGCACGGCGCCGGTGGACAGGACGTCCAGGCTGCCGCCTATCATGGCCTGGAACAGCTCGAGGCCGGTCGTGAACTGGGTGGGCTTGATGTCCAGGCCCTGGGCGGCATAGAAGCCGCGGTCCATGCCGGTCCAGATCTGGCCGTCGACGGCGGGCGTGTGCAGGTAGCCCACGCGCACCGTGGCGCGCGGCTGGGCCAGCGCCGGGGCGCCGATGCCCGCGAGGGCGGCGGCCAGGGCGCCGGTCTTCAACATGGTTCTGCGGTGCGGATTCATGGATGTCTCCTCCTCTCGGGAGTGTGGTGCGGACGGCGGCTGCGCCGGGTCGGAAAAGCGTCATGGCCCGTGTAGGGCCTCAGCCGGACAGGCGCACGGCCTGCCGGGATTGTCTTGCGTACTCTTCCATCACCAGGCCGCGGATGTGCGAACGCAGTTCGCCGAAACGCGGGTCCTCGTGCAGGTTCTCGGCGCGCGGATAACCGAAGGGCACGTCGATGACGGTGCGTATGCGCGCCGGTCGCGCCGTGACCACCACGATGCGCGACGACAGGTAGATGGCTTCCTCCACCGAGTGCGTGATCAGCATGACGGTCTTGCCTTCGGTCATCTGCACCTGCAGCAGCAGGTCCTGCATGGCCGAGCGCGTCTGGGCGTCTAGGGCGCCGAAGGGCTCGTCCATCAAGAGGAATTGCGGGCGCACCGCGTAGGCGCGCGCCAGCGCCAGGCGCTGGCGCATGCCGCCCGACAGGTGCTTGGGATGATGGTGAGCGAAGTCCTGCAGCCCCATCAGCTGCATGTAGCGGCGGCAGATTTCCTTGCGTTCGGCCGCAGGCACGCGGTTGCTGCGCAGCGTCAGGCCGAAGCCGATGTTCTCCTCCACGGTGAGCCAGGGGAAGACGCCGTATTCCTGGAAGATCACGCCGCGGTCCGGCCCCGGGCCCTGCACCGGCTTGCCATCGAGCAGCACCCGGCCCGCGGTGGGCTGCACGAAGCCGCCCACCAGTCCCATCATGGTGGTCTTGCCGCAGCCGGACGGGCCGATGACCGAGACGAATTCGCCGTCGCGGATCTCGTAGTCGATGCCGTCGAGCACGCGCATGGGGCCGTCGGCCGTGGGATAGTCGACGCATACACCTTCGAAGCGGATGCGCGGGACGGCGGTCGCGGTCATGGGGTCTCCTGTGGTCTGGGACGGTGCCGGGCGGCTACGCGATGCGGTCCTGCCAGGACACCAGCCGCCGGGCCGCCGCGCGCAGCGCCAGGTCCATGGCGAGCGCGATGAAGCCGATGCAGATGATGCCCACGTAGATCACGTCCAGCTGGAAGAACGACGACGCGTCCTGGATGAGGGCGCCGAGGCCCTGCTGCGCGGCGATCAGCTCGGAGGCCACCAGCGTGGCCCAGGCCACGCCCAGCGCCACCCGCAGGGCCGTGAGCATGTGCGGCACGGTGAGCGGCAGGATCACCTTGCGGAAGATCTCTCCGTCGGTGGCGCCCAGCGTGCGCGAGACGCGCACGAAGATCGGGTTGATCTGCGAGATGCCTTCGTACATCACGATCACGCCGGCGAAGAACGCGGCATAGAACAGGATGGCGATCTTGGCGGATTCGCCGATGCCGAAGTACACGATGACCAGGGGAATGAGCGCGATGGGGGGCAGGGCGCGGAAGAAATTGATGACCGGGTCGATGAAGGCGCGCACGCCCTTGTACCAGCCCAGCACGAAGCCCACGGGCACGGCGCACAGCGTGCCCAGGCATACCCCGATGAAGACGCGCTGGGTGGAGATGTAGATGTCGTGGCCGAGGCGCTGCTGCAGCAGTTCCCAGAACTTGCGCGCCACTTCCAGGGGTGTGGGCACCAGGGCCGGATTGACCAGCCCGCTGTAGCGGATGCCATACCAGACCAGCACCAGCAGCAGCCAGGGGGCGAGGATCAGCAAGGCACGCGCGGGGGCGGAGTGGCGCTTCAAGATGTCTTCCTCCATGGCAGGCGTTTATCGCCTTGCACTTATTGTCTACCGATCGTACCATGGACCATACGTTTGGCAAATAAATCCGAGAAATAAGCTATCCGCATGCCGGTCAATTTCCACGACAGTCCCATCCCCCGCTATCTCCAGCTCGCCGACCTGATGCGCCAGCGCATCGCGCGCGGGCAATGGGGTCAGGGCCAGAAGCTGCCTTCCCTCGAGGACCTGGTGGCCGCGTTCGGCGTGGCGCGCGTCACCGTGCGCCAGGCCATCGACGTGCTCACCCGCGAAGGCCTGGTCTCGCCCCAGCAGGGCCGGGGCACTTTCGTTACCGGCATGCCGCCCAACGATCGCTGGCTGCAGGTGCAGAGCACCCTGGCCGAACTGGCCAAGGTCTACCGCGACACCCGTCCCAAGATCGTCAACATCGACGAGGGCATCACCAACCCGCCGCTGTCCGGGCGCGACGGCATCGCGGCGGAGCGCTATGTGTACATGCGCCGTGTGCACGAGCGCGACGGCCGCCCGTATTGCGTCATCGACATCTACCTGGACGAAGCCATCTTCCGCCGCGACCCCGAACGTTTTCGCAACGAGACCGTGATCCCGCTGCTGGTGGCGTTGCCCGACGCGCCCATCGCGCGTGCCCACCAGGTGCTCACCATAGGCACGGCCGACGTCGAGGTGGCGGGGCACCTGCAGGTGCCTGTCAACACCCCCATCGCGGAGGTGCGCCGCCTGTTCCACGATGGCGCGGGCCGCGTGATCTACCTCAGCGAAGTCGCCTACCGCGGCGATTTCATCCACCTGGAAATGAACCTCATCCCCTGAGACTCCTCATGAGCCCCGATGCCGCAGTCCTCGCACCCGCCCGGGTCGACGTATACGCGTTCCGCTATCCCGTGCGCACGCCGGTGCGCACCTCCTTCGGCACCATGCACGATCGTCCCGCGGTGTTCGTGCGCATCGAGGATCAAGACGGGGCCTGGGGCTGGGGCGAGGTGTGGTGCAATTTTCCGTCCTGCGGCGCGGAGCACCGCGCCCGGCTCATCGAGACGGTGCTGGCGCCGCTGCTGGTCGGCCGGCGATATGCCGATGCACCGGCCGCTTTCACCGAGCTCACCCGGCAGACTGCCGTGCTGGCCATCCAGGCCGGCGAGCCGGGGCCCTTGGCCCAGGCCATCGCAGGCATCGACACCGCCCTCTGGGACCTGGCGGCCCGCCGTGCCGGCCAGCCACTGTGGCGGCTCCTCGGCGGCACGTCCGACGAGATCGGCGTGTACGCCAGCGGCATCAATCCGCAGGGCTGCGCGGAGCTGGTGGCGCGCAAGCTGGACGAGGGCTACCGTGCGTTCAAGCTCAAGGTGGGGTTCGGCGAGGATACCGACCTGGCCAACCTGCGCAGCCTGCGCGGCCTGCTCGGCCGATTGCCGCTGATGGTCGACGCCAACCAGGGCTGGGACTTGCCCGAGGCCCGCCGCATGGCGGGGCTGATGGCCGGGTTCGACCTGGGCTGGCTCGAGGAGCCGCTGCGTGCCGACCGGCCGGCCGCCGAATGGGCCGAACTCGCCGCGGCGGCGCCCATGCCCCTGGCCGGCGGCGAAAACCTGGCCGGGCATGCCGCCTTCGAGGCCGCGATTGCGGCGCGCCAGTTCGAGGTGGTGCAGCCGGACCTGGCCAAGTGGGGCGGGATATCCGGTTGCCTGCCGGTGGTGCAGGCCGTGCGCCGCGCCGGGCTGCGCTATTGCCCGCATTTCCTGGGTGGCGGGGTGGGGTTGCTGGCTTCGGCCCACCTGCTGGCGGCAGCCAGTGTGCCGGGAGACAATGGCTGGCTCGAGGTGGACGCCAACGACAATCCGCTGCGCAGCGCGCTCAGCCCCGGCCTGCACCAGCCCCGCGAGGGGCGCGTGCGGCTGGGCGAGGCGCCCGGCCTGGGCGTGGACCCCGACCCGGCGGCGCTGGCACGGCTGTGCGGGGCAGCCGGCGGCCAGGCGCTTCCGGCTACTTCCTAGGCCGGACGCCGGCGCCTCACTTGCCGTTCTTCAGGCGGGCGCGCACGCGGGCGGCGCGGTCCGGCGAGGACGGGTGCGAGCTCAGCATGCTGCTTTCGCCGCCATCGAGCTTGGCGAGCTTCTCGAAGGCGGTGGCCAGGCCCTGGCGGTTCATCTTCTTCTGCGTCAGCAGTTCGAACGAGTAATCGTCGGCCGCGTATTCTTGCGATTGCGAGAACTGCGCGTTGATGAACTTCTCGGTGAGGTCGCCCAGCTGCGACGCGCTCAGCGAGGCCACCACGCTGTTGCCGGCCGAGGCGGCGGCCGAGCGCGCGGCGCTCACGGCGTAGGCGGTCTGCATGGCCTTCTTGCTGTGGCCCAGCGCCACGTGGCCCATCTCATGGCCGATCACGCCGCGCAGTTCGTCGTCGTTCATCATGTCCATCAGGCCGCTGTAGACGCGCACGCAGCCGTTGCCCATGGCCCAGGCGTTCACTTCGTCGGTGAGATAGACCTTGTAGTTCACCTTCTGCCCGTTCAGCGTCATGTTGCCGAAGCCGCGCATGATCTTGGTCAGCCGCTTGGCGTACTTGCTGCCGGCCGGCGCCACGCGGGAACCGGCATCGCTTTCCTTGCATGCCGCGTCGGACAGCTGGATGAGATCGGCGTCCGACAGGCTGACGGCCTTGGCCATGGTGCTGCCGGCCGACATCAGGCCGTTGGGATCCATGCTGCCCATGTTGCTGCAGCCGGCCATGCCCAGCGCGGCTGTCAGGGCTGCCGCGGCAAAGGTGAATTTCCTCATGAGTTCCTCTTTCCTGAAATCTGCTTATTGGTGTCGTCGCGCCGGTCCGGCGGGCAGCCGGCCGGAGCCGCCGTGCCCGCGGGCGCGGCGGCTGAACTGTAATGAATCCGTTCCGGACTATTGATGTGCCGATCTGTCGAAATGAAACCAGATGAGAACGGAGGGCGGCTGGCCGATCCGCCGGCCGCTATGCCGTCATGGACGGCGCCACGGCCTTGGCGGCGCTGGCGCGCGCCAGGAAGTCCAGCACGGCGCGGTACGAGCCCTCGTTGGCCGCGGCATTGGCCGGGGCCGTGCCGCCGGCGTCCAGCGGCAGGCCGGACATCGCGTGGCGCTTGCTGATCAGGGTGGCCGGCAGGTAGGGATAGTGCACATGATGGCCGGCGCCCGGGCACACATGGTGCAGCGTGGCGCCGGCGCATCCGGCCGCCTCGCGCTGCCGCACCACCATCTCGGCGTAGGCCGTGCTGGGCCAGAAGCCGTCGTCGGAAGCGCTCACGAGCATCATGGGCCCGGGATAGCGTTCCACCGGGATGCGGGCGCGTGCGAAGGCGGCGGCGTCGCGCGTGGCCGACAGGAAGGCGCGGCTCTGGCGATACGGCGGCTCGCTGGCGTAGGCCGCATTCCAGTCGGCGTGGGCGTTGTCCTGCCACAGGTGCGGCAGCGGCTTGCCCTGAAGCGTCCAGACCTGGGCGTCGCGGCCTGTGCCCGGCGCGCCGGCGCTGACCACCCCGTGCATGACCGGCGACGGCACGTAGGCCACCACGGCGCTGACGAGTTCGGGATAGGTGGACGCCACCAGCAGCGATGCCTCGCCGCCTCGGCTGATGCCCGACAGCGCCACGAAGCCGTCGCGCGGGGCCAGCGTGTCGCGCACCCAGCGCAGCGCCGCGCCGAAGTACTCGAGGGGCATGTCGTTGAGGTACTTCGGCCGGCCTTCGTAGTTGAACAGCCCCAGCGCCAGGCACTGGTAGCCGCGGGCGGCGAACAGCGCGGCGCGCGGCGCGTTCACGCCGCCCGAGGAGCCGTTCATGTAGACCACCACCGGATGCGGCCCGGGACCGGCCGGGGTATAGAGCTCGCCCGACACCAACATGCCCTCGGCATGCACGCGGACGGGTTCGTGCACCACGCCTTCGGCGAGAAAGCGCTGCACCAGCAGGGCCTCGGCCTGGTGCCGCCCGTCGGTGGCATGCAGGCGCACGACCACGTCGTCGGTGCGGTCGGGCGGATACACCACCTTGTCCATTTCCTGGCAGACCATGGACCACACCACGCCCATGGCCGAGGGCTCGGCATAGGAACCGGCCACCGGTGCGTCGCGGCGCAGGTCCAGCCTGCCGTCGTGGCCGGCCAGGAACACCGAGGAGGATCCCCAGGATGCGCCGCACAGCGTGGCGCGGGCCGTGACGGTGACCAGGGCATAGGGCGGGAAGCCCTCGATGCAGATGGCGCGCTCGACGTCGACCAGGGCTTCGGGCGGCGTGACGATGATGCCGGGTTGCATGTGCGCTCCCGCCTCAGGCCTTGAGGTCCGTCTTGGCCACGCCGTTGGATTCGATCACCTGCTGCCACAAGGCCGATTCCTCCGCGATGACCTTTTCCAGTTCGGCGGACGGCGTGAACTCGATCATCACGCCCTGCTCGGCGAACTGCTGGATCAGGCCGGCATCCTGCGTGCCGCGGCGCACCGCGTCTTCGAGTGTGGCCACCACGTCGGGCGGCATGGCCGCGGGGCCGGAGATCATCATGCGCGTGTAGAGTTCGACGCCGGCCACGCCGGCTTCGCGCATGGTCGGCACGTCGGGCAGGCTGCTGAGGCGCTTGTCGGCCGTGACGGCCAGTGCCAGGTACTTGCCGGCCTTGATGTTGGCCAGGGACGACGTGGGGAAGTCGAAGGTGGACTGCACGGTGCCCGCCATGAGGTCCAGCAGCGCCGGGCCGCTGCCCTTGTAGGGCACGTCCTGGAATTCCGTGCCCGTGCGGGCCTGGAAATGCAATAGCGCCAGGTGGTTGATCACGCCGCGGCCGGCGTGGGCACAGGTGAGCTGGCCGGGCTTCTGCTTGGCCATGTCGATGAACTCCTGCAGCGTCTTCACGCCCAGGCCGGGATGCACGCACAGCACCATGGGCGATCTCCCCATGGAACCCAGCTGCTTGAAGTCGGACTGCTGGTAGGGCAGGTTGTTGTAGAGCAGCGGGTTCAGGATCATGCCGTTGGTGCCGGCGAAGGCCAGGGTGTAGCCATCGGGCTCGGCGCGCGCGACTGCCGTCGTGGCGATGATGGTCTGGCCGCCGGGGCGGTTTTCCACCACCACGTTGCTGCCCAGCACCTTGCTCATGCGCTCGGCCAGGGCCCGCGCGGCGATGTCGGTGAGGCCGCCGGGCGCGAAGCCGACCAGCAGGCGGATGGGACGGTTCGGGAACTTGTCCTGGGCCCAGGCAGGCCGGGCGGCCAGGGGCAGGGCGCCCAGGGCCTGCAGCAGGCGGCGGCGAAACGGAAGCATGGAATGACTCCGGAGGCGGGAGGAGAGAGGGCGCGCCACATGCCCGCGCACGGTGGCGGCACCAAATAGTGGCGGCAGCCGCCCGAGCCCACCATCCGGATTATCCCGCTGGCGCGGAAGGGCTTCATGGTATGTGCGATGCACGGGGGTATGTGCGATGCACGGGCTCAATCGTCGGGATGCACGAAAACGAATGGACGGCGGGCCCGCCCTGCGCGCAGTATGGATCCGTCGTGCGCACCCCGCGGGTGCACGCATCTGTTTCCAGAACAAGGAGCATGCCATGCAGCAATTTCTCCGTGCCCTGGCCGAGGCGGAACTTTCGTTGTTCGGCGTGGCGGCCGGCCCCGCCTTCGTCCCGGTGCAGGCCGTTGCCGGCGACGCGCCGCGCTTCACCCAGACGGACTACCGCAGCGCCGCAGGCTGACGGCAATGGCGCTGCGGCGGCGCACGCGGCCGCCTGCGCCAGGGCGCCGATTCATGCGGACAGCAGGCCGCGCCGCTCGATGAACGCCACCACCTGGTCCAGCCCGGCGCCGGACTTCATGTCGCTCATCACGTAGGGCCGCTCGCCGCGCATGCGCCGCGTGTCCTCTTCCATGATGGGCAGCGAGGCGCCCACCAGCGGCGCGAGGTCGGTCTTGTTGATGATCAGCAGGTCTGATTTCGTGATGCCCGGGCCGCCCTTGCGCGGTATCTTCTCGCCGCCGGCCACGTCGATCACGTACAGCGTCAGGTCCGACAGCTCGGGGCTGAAGGTGGCGGCCAGGTTGTCGCCGCCGGACTCGATGAACACCACGTCGGCTTCGGGAAAGCGCTGCAGCATGCGGTCCACGGCGTCGAGGTTGATGGACGCATCCTCGCGGATCGCCGTATGCGGGCACCCGCCGGTCTCCACGCCCATGATGCGTTCGGGCGGAAGCGCGCCGGCAACCGTGAGCAGGCGCTGGTCTTCCTTGGTGTAGATGTCGTTGGTGATGACGACCAGGTCGTAGCGTTCGCGCATGGCCTTGCACAGCATTTCGAGCAGCGTGGTCTTGCCCGAGCCCACCGGGCCGCCGATGCCGACGCGCAAGGGGGGATTCTTCTTGGTGCGGTTCTGCATGGTTTCCTCGTTGCAGGAGCTGCCGCTACGAGCGGAACAGCCGGGAGTATTGGGTTTCGTGACGGGACGAGTGGATGCCGAGCAGGGGGGCGAAGGTGCTGACGTCGGCCTCGGGGCAGGACAGCGCGTGGCGCGTGGCCCGCGCCAGCGGCTCGCGCAGGCGGTGCAGGATGCGCTGCCCGGCCACCTGGCCCAGCGGCACGGCCTTGAGGGCGGCCGCGACCTGGTTCTCCATCCAGCCATAGAGCCAGGCGGTGAGGCAGGCCGCCTCGGGTATGCCGAGGGCCCGGGCCGCATAGGCATAGGCGGTGGCCAGCGCCACAGGCTGCAGGGCGGCCAGCCGGGCCCGCATTGCCGCATCGCCCCATTCCAGCTCGCGCGCCAGGCGCGCCAGCGAGCTTCCCATCTGTTCGGTCTCCAGGCGCAACTCGGCGGATTCGCGCAAGGCCAGCAGCGCGTCGTTGCGGCGCGCGAGCGCCTCGTCGTCCGGGGCCTGCCAGGCGCGATACTGGCAGCGCAGCAATACCGCCTCGCCGCCCGCCAGGAGATCGAGGCCGGCCGCGATCCAGTCGTACGCGCTGTCGGGGTCGTGCACCACGCCTGCGTCGATGGCCGCCTCCAGACCCTGCGAATAGCTGAATGCGCCGATCGGCAGGGCCGGGGACGCCAGTTGCAGCAGGCCGGCCAGGACGGCGGGATCGCCGGCCACGTGCTCAGTGCCTGTGTCCATGGCCGTGGCCATGATCGTGGCCGTGTCCGTGACCATGGTCGTGGCCATGATCGTGGTCGTGTCCGTGCGCATGATCGTGGCCGCCGTGGTCGTGCCCATGCCCGTGGTCATGCGCATGATCGTGGGCGTGCTCATGGGCGTGATCGTGGCCATGGCGATGCGCATAGGCCTGCTGCGCCAGCGCGTGGTCTTCCTCGAACGTGTCGTCGTGGCCGTGGCGATGGCCGCCACCGTAGGCGCCGGCCTCGGGATCGAAGGGGGCTTGCAGTTCCGTCACTTGCGCGCCCAGGCGCAGCAGCATGTCGCGCAGCACCGGATCGTGTTCCAGCTGCAGGGCGTCGGCCTGCACCTGTACCGGCGTGTGGCGGTTGCCCAGGTGGTAGGCGGCGCGCAGCAGCACCAGCGGATCGGGGCTGGTGACGCGCAGCACGGGCTGGGCTGCGGCCAGCACCTGCACCAGCGTGCCGTCGGTGGCCACCAGCATGGCGCCGTGCCGCAGGATGCTGCCGCGCGGCAGGAACAGCCCGGCCTCGCGGCCGTCGTCCAGCGTCACGGCCAGGCGGCTGCGGCAGCGCTGGTCGTAGGGCAGGGTGAGCGGCACGGCGCGGCGCCGCAGCGCGGGGGCCAGGGTGTGGCCGAGGATTTTTTCGATGCGTAGCATGGATCAGAAAAGAAAATAACGTTGCGCCATGGGCAGCACCTGGGCCGGCTCGCACATCAGCAGTTGGCCGTCGGCCACCACCTGGTAGGTCTCGGGATCGACCTCGATGTGCGGCAGCCAGTCGTTGTGCACCATGTCGGCCTTGGTGACCTTGCGCACCCCATGCACCGGCACCACGCGCCGGGCCAGGCCGTAGCGCTCGGCCACGCCTGCGTCGTAGGCGGCCTGCGACACGAAGGTGAGCGAATTGCGGGCCAGCGCCCCGGCACGCGCGCCGAACATCTCGCGATAGTGCACCGGCTGCGGCGTGGGGATGGACGCGTTGGGGTCGCCCATCAGGGCCGACACGATCTGCCCGCCCTTGAGCACCATCTCGGGCTTGACGCCGAAGAACGCCGGATCCCACAGGACCAGGTCGGCCCACTTGCCGGGCTCCACCGAACCCACTTCGTGGGCGATGCCATGGGTGATGGCCGGGTTGATGGTGTACTTGGCCACGTAGCGACGTGCGCGCAGGTTGTCGGCCAGTTCGTCGCCCGGCAGGGCGCCGCGCTGCACCTTCATCTTGTGGGCGGTCTGCCAGGTGCGCAGGATGGTCTCGCCCACGCGGCCCATGGCCTGCGAGTCGCTGGAGATCATCGACAGCGCGCCCAGGTCGTGCAGGATGTCCTCGGCCGCGATGGTCTCGCGGCGGATGCGCGATTCGGCGAAGGCCACGTCCTCGGCGATGGAGGCGTCGAGGTGGTGGCACACCATGAGCATGTCGAGATGCTCGTCGACGGTGTTCACGGTGTAGGGCCGGGTGGGATTGGTGGAGGAAGGCAGCACGTTGGCATGCCCGGCCACCTTGAGGATGTCGGGCGCGTGGCCGCCGCCCGCGCCTTCGGTATGGTAGGTGTGGATGGTGCGTCCGGCGATGGCCGCGATGGTGGCCTCGACGAAGCCGCCTTCGTTCAGCGTGTCGGTGTGGATGGCCACCTGCGTGTCGGTGCGCTCGGCCACGTCCAGGCAGCAGTCGATGGCCGCGGGCGTGGTGCCCCAGTCTTCGTGCAGCTTCAGGCCGATGGCGCCGGCCTCCACCTGCTCCATCAGGGGCTCGGGCTGGCTGGCGTTGCCCTTGCCCAGCAGGCCGATGTTGATGGGCCAGCCGTCCACTGCAGCCAGCATGCGCTCGATGTGCCAGGGGCCCGGCGTGCACGTGGTGGCGTTGGTGCCCGTGGCCGGGCCGGTGCCGCCGCCGATCAGCGTGGTGATGCCCGCCGACAGGGCCTCGTCGATCTGCTGCGGGCAGATGAAATGGACGTGTGCGTCGATGCCGCCCGCGGTGATGATGCGGCCTTCGCCGGCGATCACTTCGGTGGCCGCGCCGATGACGATGTCGACGCCAGGCTGTATGTCGGGATTGCCTGCCTTGCCGATGCGCTGGATGCGGCCGTTCTTGATGCCGATGTCGGCCTTGACGATGCCCCAGTGGTCCAGGATCAGCGCATTGGTGATCACGGTGTCGACCACCTCGGCGGCGCGGCGCTGCGACTGGCCCATGCCGTCCCGGATGACCTTGCCGCCGCCGAACTTCACTTCCTCGCCGTAGACGGTGTAGTCGCGTTCCACGGCGATCAGCAATTCGGTGTCGGCCAGCCGGACGCGGTCGCCCGTGGTGGGGCCGAACATTTCCGCATACGCGCGGCGCGGGATCTTCAGGCTCATAGCTTCCCCATGACGTTGCCGGCGAAACCGTAGACGGTTCGTGCGCCGGCCAACTCGACCAATTCCACCGTGCGCGTCTGGCCGGGCTCGAAGCGCACTGCGGTGCCGGCGGTGATGTTCAGGCGATGGCCCCGCGCGGCGGCGCGGTCGAACTGCAGCGCGTCGTTGACCTCGGCAAAGTGATAGTGCGATCCGACCTGCACGGGCCGGTCGCCGGTATTGGACACGCTCACGGTCATCGTGGCACGACCCGCATTGAGTTCGATCTCGCCGTCCAGGGGCAGCAGTTCGCCGGGTATCATGGCCGCCTCCTCAGCCCGCCAGCAGCACGGCGCCGTACAGCGCCACGCCGCCGCCCAGCACGCGCGCGGCCCACGCATGCATCCGGCGCAGTCCCAGCCCGCCGGCGATGCCGGCGCAATGGAGGGCGATGGTGGCTGCCATGAAGCCGCCGATGTAGGCCCAGGCCACTGCGCCACCGGGCAATTCGGCGCCATGGGCATGGCCGTGGAACAGGGCGAAGAGGCCGGCCACCGCTGCGCCGGCCGATTCGGGCAGCCGGGCGCGCGCCGCCGTGAGCAGCCCCAGCACCAGCAGCGATACCGCGATCATGGGCTCCACGGCAGGCAGCGCCAGGCCTGCGCGGCCCAGAAGCGCGCCGGCCAGCAGCAGCAGCGCGAACGTCAGCGGGGCCAGCCACACGCGGCGCGCCGTCATGGCGCTCCAGACCCCGAGCACGACCATGGCGCAGAGATGGTCCAGGCCGGTGAGGGGATGCAGGAAGCCGGCGGCCAGGCTGGCGCCGGTGGCGCCGGCCGCGGCCACGTGGTCGTGCCCCGGGTGGGCGAGTGCGAGGGCCGGGAGGGCAAGCAGCGTGGCCACGGCGGCGCGGCGCGCGAAGACGGAATAGCGCATGCGGGTTCCTTGTGTAGTCAACATCAGACGATGGGATTGTGGACGGTGACCAGCTTGGTACCGTCGGGAAAGGTGGCCTCGACCTGCACGTCGGGGATCATTTCAGGCACGCCTTCCATGACGTCGTCGCGGGTGAGCAGGGTGGTGCCGTAGTCCATCAGCTCGGCCACGCTGCGGCCGTCGCGCGCGCCTTCCATCAGCGCGGCGCTGATGTATGCCACGGCTTCGGGGTGGTTGAGCTTGAGGCCCCGCGCGCGGCGGCGCTCGGCCAGCAGGGCGGCGGTGAAGATCAGGAGCTTGTCTTTTTCGCGGGGTGTCAGTTTCATGGGTAGACCATAGGGAGAATCGGGGGCGTCACGTGGCGGCAGGGCTCAGGTGGACCATAGCCGCAGCGGGCGCCCTGCCACGCCGTGGACCAGTGGCCGCAGCTGCAGCCAGAGACGGGCGAACAGCGCGCGCAGCGCCTCGGGCTGGCGCGCCACGCCTCGTATCAGCAGCACGCCGCCGGGCAGCGCAGTGGCTCCGGCGCGCAGGGAGTCGTCGCCGGGCAGCGCGGGCGCCAGCGATTGGGCCAGCTCCGGCGTACAGGCCTCGCCCACGCACCAGAACGTGCCGTAGGCCGGCCGGCCGTCCAGCCCCTGCGGCGCATGCAGGAGGGGATCGCCGCTGCGCAGCACCTGGCGTTCTTCCCACAGCGGGCGGCCGTCGGGCCCCACCAGCCGGGTGAGGCTGCGCAGGCAGGCCCGCAGCCATTGTTCGCCGCCGGCGCGCCGGCCCAGCAAGGCGGCATCCCAGCCCATGGCGGTGGCCCCGGATGCCAGGTGCAGCGTGAGCTGCTGCAGGGCATGGCTGTCGTCGAAATAGATGTTGTCCTGGGGGAGCCAGTCGAGACGCGCGCCCTCGTCCAGCGCAATGGCGATGCGCTGCGAGGCCGGCCTGTGCGCCGCGCCCTTGTACCACTTGGTGGCGCCGGGCGTGGTGAGCAGCGCATGCGCGCCGGCCTGCACCTGCACGTCGATGTCCAGCGCATCGCCGGCGGCCAGGCCGCCCGGGGGATGCACGATGACCGCATGGCAGACGCCCGGGCCCTCGGGGTAGAGCGGCTTCTGCACCGTGAGCGGACCGTGGTGCTGGCGGTGCACCAGAACAGTGCGGGCATCGCGCCGCGCAAACCCCAGCCGCAACTGCGCCCGCCACCCATCGTGCCCCGCAGCCGCCGGCGCAGGGCCGGGGGAGCGGAACGGCAGCGACGCTTCGACAGGGCGGTACATGGCAGTATCGGGAGTGACGTGCAGGCCGGGACAGCCTGCGACCCAGAGCGGAATCGCCGGAGTGTGGCACATTTGCCGCAGTGCGCCAATACGGAACAATCCCGGCTGCCACCGCCGAACATGGGTGTCAGACACCAGGTTTCAGTCGGGAGTGAACGCTGGTGTCAGACACCGAGTTTCAGTCGGGAGTGAAAGCTGGTGTCTGACACCGACTTCGGGTTCAGGCGGCTTGGGCGGTGACGGGGTATTGGGCGGAGAACACCAGCCTGCCGGCAGACCAGGTGTGGGTGACCAGCGGGAGCTGGCCGACCTGGGTGACGGCGATGAGGTCGGCGCGCAGGCCGGGGGCGATGCGGCCGCGGTCCGTCAGGGCGCAGGCGTGGGCGGGATTGGCCGTGACCAGCGCCGCCGCCTGCGACAGCGACAATTCGCTTTGCTCGACCACCGCATATACCGCCGCGATCAACGTGGAGGGCTGGTAGTCCGAGCACAGGCAGGTGGCGACGCCGGCGCGTATGGCGTCGATGGCGCGCATCGAGCCGCTCTGGCTGCCGCCGCGCAGCACATTGGGCGCGCCGAGTATGGTCGTCAGTCCGCACGACACGGCCGCCTTGGCCGTGTCCAGGGTGATGGGGAACTCGCTGAGGGTGACGCCCAGGTTGCGCATGGTGGCCACGCGCTGCACGGTGTCGTCGTCGTGGCTGGCGGTGGGCACGCCGGCCTTCTGCGCGTGGGCGAGCAATTGCTCCACCCGGCCGGCGGCGTCGTGGCTGGCGCGCTGCTTGGCCAGCGCCGCGGCCTCGGCCTGGGCGCGGTCCATGCCGTGGTTGCCCATCATGTACTGCAGGTAGGCTTCCAGCGTCTTGAACTGGCCCTGCCCCGGAGAATGATCCATGACCGACAGCAGGTCCACCGCGCCTTCGTCCAGCAGTTCGCGCAGGACCTCGAGCGCGTGCGGGTCGGTGATTTCGTAGCGGCAATGCACGCGGTTGTCGACCAGCCCCTGGCCGCGGAAGGCGCGCACCATGCGCACCACCTGTGCGGCGGTGAGGTTGTTGCGCACGCCCCATTCGTTGTTGGCGAAGGACAGCGCGTGGTACGGGGTGGTGATGCCGGCCGAGGCGTTGCGCCGGTCGACCTGGGCCACGGCGAAGTCCAGCGGGAACTGCACGCGGGCTCGCGGTTCGGCCTCTTTCTCGATGGCGTCGCAGTGCAGGTCGATCAGGCCCGGAAGCAGCGTCTGGCCCGACAGATCGACGACATGGGCATTGTGCGGCATGCCGCCGGGGTCGATGGCGGCGATGCGGCCGTCCTCCATCAGCAGGGCGGCGTCTTCGAGCACACAGTCGGGCAGGACGATGCGGGCGTGGGTGATGTAGGTGGCAGGCATGGGCGTCATTCCATCAGGGCGGCCGGTTCGGGCAGGGCTGCGTGCAGCGGCAGGAGGCGGGTGGCGACGGCATCGCGCACGGCTTCGTCGTGGAAGATGCCCACCAGGCAGCGGCCGGCGGCGCGCGCCTCCTGGATCAGCCCGACCACCACGGCGCGGTTGCTGGCATCGAGCGAGGCGGTGGGCTCGTCCAGCAGCAGTATGGGATGGCCGCCGATGAAACCGCGCGCGATGTTGACGCGCTGCTGCTCGCCTCCGGAGAAGGTGGCGGGCGCCAGCGGCCACAGGCGTTCGGGTACGTTGAGCCGCGCCAGCATGGCGCCGGCGCGCTCGCGCGCCTCGGCGGCCGGCACGCCGGCCTGGCGCAGCGGATCCGCCACCACGTCCAGCGTGGACACGCGCGGGATGGTGCGCAGGAACTGGCTCACATAGGCAATGGTGTGGCGGCGCAGCGCCAGCACCTGCTGCTCGCTGGCCTGCGTGAGGTCGGTCCAGCCGCCATCGCTGCCGCGGACGCGGATGCTGCCAGCGCTGGCCAGGTAGTTGCCATAGAGGCAGCGCAGCAGCGTGCTCTTGCCTGCGCCCGAGGGGCCGGCCAGCACCAGGCAGTCTCCGGCGGCGGCCTGGAAGCTGACGGCGCGCAGCACCGGCAGGTGGATGCCGCCCTGGTTGTGCAGCGTGAAGTGCTTGCTCAGCCCGCGCACTTCTATCATGGGGTCCGGTGTGCTCATTGTTCAGCTCTGAAGAATGGATGAGACCAGCAGCTGGGTGTAGGGATGCTGCGGATCGTCGAGGATCTGGTCGGTCAGGCCGCTCTCGACGACGGTGCCGCCGCGCATGACCAGCGTGCGCTGGGCGAGCAGCCGGGCCACGGCCAGGTCGTGGGTGACGATGATCGCGGCCAGCCGCAGGTCGGTGACGAGCTGGCGCAGCAGGTCCAGCAGGCGCGCCTGCACGGAGACGTCGAGCGACGCGGTGGGCTCGTCCATCAGCACCAGGCGCGGATGCGTGACCAGGTTGCGGGCGATCTGCAGGCGCTGCTGCATGCCGCCGGAGAACGCGGCCGGGGCGTCGTCCAGGCGCGCGGTGTCGATCTCCATGCGCGACAGCCAGCCCGAGGCGGCGTCCCGCAGCGCGCCGTAGTGGCGCTGGCCGACGGCCATGAGCCGCTCGGCGATGTTGGCCCCGGCGCTGACCTGCATGCGCAGGCCGTCGCGCGCATGCTGGCGCACGAAGCCCCAGTCGGTGCGGGCCAGCAGGCGCCGTTCGGCGCTGCTCAGCGTGGCGAGGTCCACCAGGCCGGCGCGCTCCACGTCGTACCAGACGCTGCCCGATTCGGGTTCCGCCTGCCACGACAGCGCCTGCAGCAGGGTGCTCTTGCCCGAGCCGGATTCGCCGACCACGCACAGGACTTCACCGGGGTGCAGGTCGAAGCTGACGTCGCGGCAGCCGTGGATGCCGTCCCAGGTGCGGGTGAGGCTGCGTACCGAAAGCAGGGGGCGCGTCATGCCTGCGCTCCTGAGCCGGCACGGGCCTGCTCCGCCTGGCGGCCCGAGCAGTACTCGGTGTCGGAACAGACATAGCGGCGCGTGCCGCGATCGTCGAGGATGATCTCGTCGAGGAAACTTTCGTTGGAACCGCAGAGATCGCAGCACTCGGACCAGCGCTGCACCTCGAATGGGTGGTCTTCGAAATCGAGGCTCGCCACGCGGGTGTAGGGCGGCACGGCGTATACGCGCTTTTCGCGGCCGGCGCCGAACAGCATCAGGGCGGGGCTGGCATCGAGCTTGGGGTTGTCGAACTTGGGAATGGGCGAGGGGCGCATCATGTAGCGGCCGTTGACGATGACCGGGTAGTCGTAGGTGGTGGCGATGTGCCCGTGGCGCGCGATGTCTTCGTACAGCTTCACATGCATGGCGCCATACTCGGCCAGCGCATGCATGGTGCGCGTTTCCGATTCGCTGGGCTCGAGCCAGCGCAGCGGTTCGGAGATGGGCACCTGGAACACCATGATCTGGCCTTCGCGCAGCGGCGTCTCCGGGATGCGGTGCCGCGTCTGGATGATGCTGGCCTCCCGCGTGGACTCGGTGGTGCGCACGCCGGTGACGCGGCCGAAGAAGCGCCGGATGTTGATCGCGTTGGTGGTGTCGTCGGAGCCCTGGTCGATCACCTTGAGCACGTCGTCCTGGCCGATGATCGATGCCGTGACCTGGATGCCCCCCGTGCCCCAGCCGTAGGGCAGCGGCATTTCGCGGCTGCCGAAGGGCACCTGGTACCCCGGGAGGGCCACGGCCTTGAGCAGGGCCCGGCGCAGCATGCGCTTGGTGGATTCGTCGAGGTAGCCGAAGTTGTAGTGCGTGTCGCGGGCAGGATGCTGGGATGGGGTCATGGCGCGAGGGCCTCCTTGCGGTCGGCGGCGGGCGTTGCGGGCGCCTCGGCAGCCTGGGGATGCGCCGCACGCATGCGCCGCAGCAGTTCCAGGTTGGCCTGGAAATCGACGTAGTGCGGCAGCTTCAGATGCTGCACGAAGCCCGAGGCCTCGACGTTGTCGCTGTGGTAGAGCACGAACTCGTGGTCGTTGGCCGGCGAGTCGGCTGCCTCGCCCAGCTCGGCGGCGCGCAGCGCGCGGTCGACCAGCGCCATGGACATGGCCTTGCGCTCGCCGTAGCCGAACACCAGGCCGTAGCCCCGGGTGAACTTCGGCCCTTCCCGGGCGGTGCCGGCGAACTGGCTGACCATCTGGCATTCGGTGAGCTCGATCTCGCCGATGACTACCGGGGCCTCCAGTTCTTCGACCACCATCTCGACCTCCAGCGTTCCGTAGCGGATCTCGGCGGCGAACGGGTGAGTGTTGCCGTAGCCGCGCTGGGTGGAGTAGCCCATGGAAAGCAGGAACCCTTCGTCTGCGCGGGCCAGGTTCTGCAGGCGGGCCGGCCGCGAGGCCGGGAACGACAGCGGCTGGCGCGTCAGGTCGTAGGGCGCCGGGTCGCCGGGCGGCGGCTCGTCGCTATCGAGCAGCGCGTCGTGCTGCAGCAGGTCGGTGACGCGCGGCATGGCTTCGTCCGGGGACGCGGCATCGACGGCATCGGCGGCATCGCTGCCGGGCGCGCCGTCGTGCGCCTGCTGCGCGGCGCCGGCTTCGTCTTCCAGGCTGAAGTCGAGCAGGCGCTGGGTGTAGTCGTAGGTCGGGCCCAGCATCTGCCCGCCGGGCAGGTCCTTGAAGGTGGAGGAGATGCGGCGCTGCAGCTGCATGCGGGCGGTGTCCACCGGCTCGGTGTAGCCCAGGCGCGACAGCGTGGTGCGGTAGGCGCGCAGCAGGAACACGGCCTCGACCACGTCGCCGGCCGCCTGCTTGAGGGCCAGCGCGGCCAGGTGCGGGTCGTAGAGCGCCCCTTCGGCCATCACGCGCGAGACGGCCAGCGGCATCTGCTCGCGGATCTGCGCCAGGGTGATTTGCGGTACGGCCGGGTCGCCACGGCGATATTGGGCCAGCACGCGATACGAATTCAGGATGGCGCGTTCGCCTCCCTTGACGGCTACATACATGTCTCAGGCCTCCATGTGGCAGGTTCGCGGCAGGCCGCACAGCAGGGTGCCGGACGTGAGCAGGACATCGACGCCCAACGGAAAGCGCCGGTGGTTGGCCTGCCACTGGGCGAGGAAGCCGTCCGGCAGGCCGGCCACGCGCAACGTGTGCGCATCCCGGATACCGGGGCCGGTGAGCCGCAGGGGCACGCCCTGGTCCAGCGAGGCGACCTCCAGGACCAGCGTGCCGGAGCGGTCGGGGTAGGCGGGCTCGCCCGCATGGCAGGCGTGCAGGCCGGGGAAATCGAAACCCGCGGGCACCGCGGCGAAGGCCGCCTGGTCGGGTTGCTCGACGACCTGGCAGCCTGTGTGGAAGCGCAGGAACCGGGCCACATCGGCGGCCACGCCGGAAGGCAGCCACAGCGGCGCGTCGCCGTCGGCCAGCGTGAGCAATACCGCCGTCATCGCGGGCGAGAGGCCGCGGGGCACGCCACTGCGCACGTCTACCGCGACCACGCGGCCGGGATGGGACATGGCATGCAGGGTGGCGCGGAACACGGCCTGCGCCTCGGCCACCGGATCGTCGAAGCCCGGCAGCAGGACGGCGCCCGGGGCCGGGAGGGTTTGCGCTTGCATTCAGTCTTCTCCTCGGACCAGCGTGAAAAAGTCCACCTTGGTTTGCGCCGCCTGGCGCGCCCGGGCCTCGCGGCGGGCGGCAATGGCCTGGGCCAGCGGTTCCACCAGCCCGGCCTGCACGCGCTCGTGCCAGCGCGGCAGCTGCAGCAATGCGTCGGCCACGGCGGCCTGTTCGGCGTGGCGGGCCGCGCGGCCGCGGACGTAGGCCACGCCCATCACGCCGTCGAGCGTCACGGCGCAGCGCGTGACGGTGATCTCGCCGAGGTTGAACTGGGAGCCGGTGCCGCCGCTGCGCGCGCGCACCATGGCCATGCCGGTTTCCGGCTTGCGCAGCCATTGCCGCGCAGGCAGTTCGCCCAGCGCGGCATAGGCGCGGTCGAGTTCGGCAGGGTCGGCCAGCGCCAGGACGCGCATCCAGGCGCGGCGCGCACCGGCGTCCGGGTTGGGGGAGGGGATGTCGACCATTTTTCCTCTAAACGTCTATACGTATTGGGTGCTAGTATGCTTGCATGCCGGATCCGATTCAAGCGCGCCCGCATGAATTTATGATGACACCCGCGCAGGCTGCCGCGGCGCACGCCCCGATGGCACAATGGCGGCTGCGACACGGACGTGAAAGAACATGGTCGAACGAGGTTCAGGGGTTGCGGTGTGGCGGCAGATCGGCGAGCTGCTGGCTTCGGACATCCGCAAGAAGCTATACGCGCCAGGCGAGCAACTGCCGCCCGAGCCCGAGCTGGCGGCCCGCTACGGCGTCAACCGCCATACCATCCGGCGCGCCATGAGCGAACTCGAGCAGAGCGGCCTGGTGCGCATCGAGCAGGGCCGCGGCACGTTCGTGCAGGAACATGCCATCGATTACGCCATCGGCAAGCGCACCCGTTTCTCCGAGAACCTGCGCCGCCACGGCCTGCCGGCGCACCTGGAACTGCTGGGCAAGCAGCTGCTGCGCCATGCCGAGGCGGCGGGGCATCTGGGCCTCGCGCGCAGCGCGCAGGTGCTGCGCGTGCAGGCGCGCGGCAAGTCCGGCGAGCGCACGCTCAACGTGGCCGAGCACTATTTCGATCCGCGGCGCTTTCCCGACCTGCCCGAGAAGCTCGATGCGCTGCGCTCGGTGTCCAAGGCCTACGCGGCCTACGGCATCGCCGACTACACCCGCAAGTGGTCGCGCATCACCGCGGCGCTGCCCGATCCCGAGATCGCCCGGCTGCTGGGGCAGCCCAAGACCCGCCCCGTGCTGCAGGTGGAAGCCCTCAACGTCGACCAGGACCAGGCGCCGCTGCAGTACAGCATCACGCGCTTCGGCGGCGACTGGGTGCAGCTCGTGGTGTCGGACGAGGAGGCCTGAGGCCGTGCCGCGCCGGCTGGCCGGCGTGGCAAAATTCATCTAGACATCTGTCCGTCATGAAGCCGCTCTAGCATTGAGCCTCACCCATCCAGGACCCGCCGATGCAATCCGCGAATCTCTCCCGTGCACCCCTGGCCGGCATTTCCGGCGCCCGCGTACTCACTCCCGATGGCCTGCAGCCGGCCACCCTGGCGTTCCAGGACGGGCGCATCGCGGCCGCCGCGCCTGCCGCCGCGGGCTGCCTCGACGCGGCCGGCCTGCTGGTGCTGCCCGGCATCGTGGACCTGCACGGCGATGCCTTCGAGCGCGCCGTGATGCCGCGTCCCGGGGTCACCTTCCCGTATGAAGGCGCGCTGCTCGACGTCGACCGCCAACTGCTTGCCAACGGCATCACCACCGAGTTCCATGGCGTCACCCTGTCGTGGGAAGGCGGGCTGCGCGGCGAGTCGTATGCGCGGCGCATGTTCGACACGCTGGCGCGCATGCGGCCGGAGCTGGGCGCCCACCATTACGTGCACCTGCGTTTCGAGACCCACAACGTCGATGGCGTGGAGGTCGCGCAATCCTGGATCCGCGAAGGGCTGGTGCGCTTCCTGGCCCTCAACGATCACCTCCCCAGCATGGTCAAGCGCCTCGGGGACGACCGCAAGCTGCTGCAGTACGCCGAGCGCGCCGAATGCGATCTCGACACGTTCCAGGCGCGCATCCGCCAGGCCATGCAGGCGGCGGGCGGCGTGGCAGAAGCCATGCGCGCGCTGACCGCCACCGCGCGCGAAGCCGGCCTGCAGATTGCCTCCCATGACGATCCCGACGCCTCCACGCGGCGCTACTACCACCAGCTGCAATGCCGCGTAGCCGAATTCCCGCTGGTGCGCGAGGCCGCAGAAGTTGCGCGCGAACTGGGCGATGCCATCGTGTTCGGCGCGCCCAACGTCGTACGCGGCCGCAGCCACACCCACGCGCCCAACGCCACCGAGATGATCCGCGCCGGCTTGTGCGACGTGCTCACTTCCGACTACTACTATCCCGCGCCGCTGGCCGCGGCCATGCGCCTGGTGCACGACGGCGTGCTGCCGCTGCCGGCTGCCTGGAACCTGGTGTCGCGCAATCCGGCGCGCGCCGCCGGCCTGACCGACCGGGGCGAACTGGCCCCTGGCATGGCCGCCGACCTGATCCTGGTCGACGACAGCCAGCCCGGCCTGGCCCGGGTCTGCGCCGCGATCGTGGGCGGCCGCCTGTGCCATGCCAGCCGCGCATTCGAGACGATGGACGCGCCCGCCGCGGCGATGGCGGGCTGAACCCATGCCGCACGCGTACCGCTATGCGCTCTATCTGGCGCCGCCCGAGCCCTGGCGCAGCGCCGGGGCTCGCTGGCTGGGCCGCTGCGCCGAAACAGGCGCGACCCTGCCGTTTCCGGAGGATGCCGATCCGCGCCATGAGGCCTGGACGCAGGCGCCGCGCTTCTATGGCCTGCATGCCACGCTGAAGCCGCCGTTCCGGCTGCGCGCCGGCACCACGCCGCACGGCCTGGACCAGGCCGTGCGCGCATTGGCCTGCCGCCTCGCGCCGTTCGACGTGCGGCTGCAATGCCAGGCGCTGCGCGGCTTCCTGGCGTGGCGCCTGGACGGCGATGCCGCCAGCCAGGCGCCCATGCAGGCCCTGGCGGCCGAGGCGGTGCGTGCGCTGGACGACTGGCGCGCCCCACCCACCGAAGAAGAGCTGGCGCGGCGGCGCAAGACCCCGCTCGCGCCGGAGCATGAAGCCATGCTGCTGCGCTGGGGCTACCCCTATGTGTTCGAGCAGTTCGTGTTCCATATCACGCTTACCGGCCGGCTCGACGCGGCCGCCATGCAGGACGCGGCCGCGCGCCTGCAGGCCCTGACGGCGCCGCTGCAGCGCGAGCCCATGCCGGTGCGCGAGATCAGCGTCTACGTGCAGCCCGGGCCCGACGCGCCTTTCGTGGTGGCGCGCCACTACGGTTTCGACGGATCCATCGTCGATGCGGTGGGCGCCCCGTATCTCGATGCGGGCGAGCCTGCATGAGCGGCCCCGTATCGGCCGCACAGGACCCGGCCACGCAGGCCGGCGCCAGGCTCGTCTACCTGATGGGCGCGTCCGGCAGCGGCAAGGATACGTTGCTGCGCCTGCTGCAGTCCTGGCTGCACGACGAGCCCGTCAGGGTGGCGCAGCGCTGCATCACCCGGCCCGCCGGGCCGGACGAAGCCAGCGTGCATGTTTCCGAGGCAGACTTCGCGCGCATCGCCGCGGCCGGCGGCTTCGCCCTGCATTGGCGCAGCCACGGCCTGCACTATGGCATCGGCGTGGAGATCGACCGGCACATGGCAGCAGGCGCCGTGGTGGTGGTCAATGGCTCGCGCCGCCATCTCGCGCAGGCGAGAGCCCGGTACCCGGCCATGACGGCGGTGGAAATCGTGGTGGATCCGGCCGTGCTGGCGTCGCGGCTGGCGCGCCGCGGCCGCGAAAGCGCGGAGCAGATCGCGCAGCGGCTGGCCGCGGCGGTGCTGCCTCTGGACGATGCCGGCGCTCCGGGCCGGCTGCATCGCATCGAGAACAATGCCGAGCCCGAGCGCGCCGCCCGGGCCCTGCTGGAACTGGCGCGCGGCCTGCTGTGCAGGGCGGACAGCGTCGGCTGAACGCTGCAACGGCTGCGGCGCGAGGCTTGCGTGGCACGCGCTTCAGTTCAGTGGCAGCTTATTGCGTGTGGCCAGTTCAAGCCAGCGCGCCTGTTCCTGTGTGACGAAACGGGTGGTGGCCTCCGGCGTAGCGTGGCTGGGTTCCACGCCCGCTGTCTCGAATGCGGTCTTGACGTCGGGCAGCAGCAGGATCTCGCCGAGCAGGGCATTCAGGCGCATCAGCCTGTCCGCCGGGACGCCCCGCGGCGCTGCCACCACGAACCACTGGCTGGCCTGGAAGCCCGGCAGCACGGTTTCGCCCAGCGTGGGCGTGTCCGGCAGGGAAGCGGCGCGCTGTTCCGTCGTTACTGCATAGGCGCGCAACTTGCCGGACTGCAGGTGCGGCAGCACGGAGGTGATGCCCAGCACGCCCAGGGCGACCTGCCCGGATATCACGTCCATGACGGCCTGGGATCCGCCCTTGTATGGAATGTGCGCCGGGCTCACGCCTGCGAGTTGCTTGATGAGCTCGCCCGTGAGGTGCTGGCTGGTGCCGTTGCCGGAAGAGGCATATTCGTAGCGGTCCGGCGCCTGTTTCATGGCCTGGAACAGCGACTGCACGTCGGGCGGCGTGTCCCTGGCGAGGGTGCCGACCAGGACCATCGGGCCGCGCCCCAGTTCGCTTACCCCGGTGAGTTCAGCCCCGACGGCGGGCATGGGCTTGCTGGTCACTACCGGGCCGGGAACGGTGATCAGCGTATAGCCGTCGGGCGCGGCGCTGGCGGCACGCGCCTGCGCAATGGCGCCGGAGGCGCCGGGACGGTTCTCCACCACCACGGACTGTCCCAGGCGTTCGCCCAGGTGCTTGGCCAGGACCCGCGTGACGCTGTCGACGCTGCCGCCGGGCGACCAGCCCACCAGCCAGGTGATGGGTCGGCTGGGCCAGGGCGCCTCGTCCTGGGCGTGGGCAGCGCTTATGCCGGTGCTGAGCGCCGCGGCGCAGAGCATGGAACGGAGCACGTGGCGCCGCATGGTCTCGGTCATCGGATTCCCCTCGTCATGTATGTGCTGCGGTGGTGTCGAGTTGCCGCTTCAATCTTCCTTGCCTGGCGGCACGTTGGGATGGGCCTTCACGCTCTCGTTAAAGGCACGGACCATCTTCAGGATGGGTCCCAGGACCCAGGTGTTGTAGACCAGCACGTCGGTCTCTTCCTTGGGGTCGCGGGTGAGGTTGAACAAATAGGGCGACTCGAGCTTGCCCTTGCCCTCGTTGACTTCCGGCTCCCAGTAGAAGTGCAGTTTCCAGTCGCGCCACTTGGCGGCGCGCAGTTCCTGCTTGATGTAGAACAGGAAACCTTCGCGGGCCGACTTGGCGTCGGGCGCATCGTTGAGCAGGAATGGCAACTGGTCCACGCCGTCGATCGGCCGGTCGGTCGGGATGGCGGCTCCTGCTACGCTGGCCAGCGTGGCGTAAAGGTCGGTGACGTGCACGATCTCGTTGCTGATGCGGCCGGGCTGGATCCTGCCTGGCCACCGCGCGATGAAAGGCACGCGCAAGCTGCCTTCCATCGCCGTGTGGTAGGTGCCGCGCCAGGGGCCGGCCGTGCCGCGATAGGGGGCGCGGAATTCCGGACCGTTGTCGCTGCAGAAGATCAGCAGGGTGTCCTGTGCCGCGCCGAGCTCCTCCACCGCGTCGATGATCTGGCCCACCCGGTAGTCCATCTCGGCCATCGAGTCGGCGAAGTCGCCCGCGCCGGTACGGCCCGCGAAGTCCGGATGTGGCAAGGTGGGAAAATGCAGGTGCACCAGGGGCAGGTACAGGAAGAAGGGCTGTTTCCGGGCGTGGCTTTCCGTCATGAAACGGCGCGAACGCGCCACGAGTTCCGCGTCGATGCCGCGGCGGGAATCCAGGTCGTATACCGCGACGTTGCGCGAGGGCTCGCCGGCCTTGCCTTCCATGATGTACGGAATATCCGCCACCGAGGCATCGAAGCCCAGCGTGGAGGTGAACTGGCTTTCGTCGGTGGTGCGCGGGATGCCGTACCACTGATCGAAGCCCCGGTCGGACGGATAGCGGCCTTCGATGTCGCCGAGATGCCATTTGCCGAAATGGGCGGTGGCATAGCCCTGGCCGCGCAGCAGCTGCGCCAGGGTGATCTCCCAGCGGGTCAGGCCCTGCGGCAGGCCCGGCGGCACGGATTGCAGGCTGCCCGTGCGTATGGGGTGGCGCCCCGTCATCAGCGCCGAGCGCGTCGGCACGCAGTCGCTTTCCACGTTGAAGTTCTGCAGCAGCAGGCCCTCGCGCGCCAGCGCGTCGATGCGGGGCGTCGGTGCGCCGCGCAGCGCGCCGCCGCCGTAGCAGCCCAGTTCCCCCCAGCCGAGGTTGTCGGCCACGATCAATACGATGTTCGGTGTTACCACGCCAGTTTTCCAAGCCGGTAATGGCCTGACTATAGGAGGCATGCGCACGCGCCGGCATTCCTGTTGGTACGAAAAACCATATCCAATGGGAATATTCAGGGTAAACACGGAACGCCGGGGCAGGCGCGCAAATTCAGTGGCGAGCCTGGCTGGCCTGCTGCATGAGATCGCGGAACTCCTGCATCAGCGCCGAGTGGTGGGCATCGCGGCGGGTCAGCAGGAGCAGGCGTCGTGTGAGCGCCAGTTCGCGCACCGGCACCGGGCCGATGCGCCCGCTCCAGGCGCGCAGGCTGATCGACGGCGCCAGCGCCAGCACGTCGGAGTTGGCTACGATGCCCAGCGCGGCCTCGGATATGTACTCCGCCTCTACCGCCACGGAGGGTTCGGGCAGGCCCGCTGCCTCGTGCATGCGAATGACGGCCTTGCGGGCGGCGCTGTCGCGGCTGGGCATCACCCAGGAGTAGGGCAGCGTCGATGCCAGTGTCGGCTCCGCCTCCTTGAAGAGGGGATGGCCAAGGCGCGCCGCGACCAGCATGGTGTCCTGGCTCAGGTCCACCTGCTCGCAACTGAAAGTCGTGCCGGGCGGACAAGGGACGACCGCCACGTCCAGGTCGGCCGCTTCCACCGCGGCGTTCAGCGCGTCGGACTTGCCAATGACGAGCCGGATGCGCAGTCCGGGCCGCCGCCGGACCATCTCGGCCAGGACACGGACGGAGTCGCTGTCGCCGGCCGGGTTGGTGAGCCCCACGCGCAGCAGACCGCTGTGGTGGGCGCGCAGGTCGGTGGAAACCTTGACCAGCTCATCATGGTGCAGGCTGAGCCGGCGGGCGTGTTCGTGGAAGACGCGGCCGTCGCCGGTGAGCCGGGCTCCGTGCGCGCCCCGCTCGAACAGCGTCACGCCGGTGGCGTCCTCGAGGCGGCGCAGCGCCTTGGTGATGGCCGGCTGCGTGACGCCGCACTCTGCCGCGGCCCGGCCGAAATGGCCATGCCGCACGACGGCAAGGAAATAATCGATGTCGACCAATGAGAAATGCACGTCCTGCTCCGCTGCGCCACCGGGCGCCCTCCGTATCTATAACCGAGTAGCGGGGAACACGCTCGGCAGGCCTGCGCAGCGGCCGGGAGCAGGCCGGCAGGGATGGCTGCGCGCGGCGTCAGCCGCGCGCCAGCCCCTCCACCAGCGCCATGTAGTGCGCCAGCGGCGGAGTGACCGCATCCGCGTCCTTGGCCACGTCGTCGTAGCGGCGCAGCCGCAGCGCGGCTTCGGCGTGCGCGTGGGCGGCGAATTCGCGCCGGCCGGCCTCGTCGTAGGGGCCGCCCTGCAGCACCAGGCTGGCCTGCGAGGCGGGCGACAGGGTGGCGTGGTAGGAGGGGTCCGCGGCGCAGAGATAGCGCTTGGCCGCCACGTGCAGGCGTATGGGCTCGGTGACGGCAGGGCCCAGCAGCGGGGCCAGCGACCGCGCCGCCACGTCCTGGTGGCGCATGTCGAGGTTGCGGCTCTCGGCCTGCAGCAGGTGCCCCAGGTCGTGCAGCAGCGCCGCGGCCACGAGTTCGGGCGCCTCGCCGGCCTGTTCGGCCAGCCGGGCGCACTGCAGGGCGTGCTGCGTCTGGGTGACGGCCTCGTCGCCGTAATAGGCGCTGCCGTAGCCTTCGAAGAGGGCGGCGATGCGGGCCGGCGTGAGGGCGGGCGTCGACATGGCGTGCGATGTCAGATGAAGGCCTTGCGGATGCGCGACGACAGCATGTCGGTGGCCACCACGAAGACGATGATGATGATCATGATGGCGCAGGTCTCGGCGTAGCGGAAGCTGCGGATGATCTCCCACAGCAGCATGCCGATGCCGCCCGCGCCCACGATGCCCACCACGGAGGCCGAGCGCACGTTGGATTCGAACCGGTACAGCGAGAACGAGATCCACAGGGGCATGACCTGCGGAATGACGCCGTAGACGATCTCTTCGAGCGCGTTGGCTCCCGTGGCGCGCACGCCCTCGACCGGACGCGGGTCGATGGCCTCGACCGCCTCGGCGAACAGCTTGGCCAGCACCCCGGTGGTGTGGATCCACAGGGCCAGCACGCCGGCGAAGGGGCCCAGTCCCACGGCCACGATGAACAACATGGCGAACACCATCTCGTTGATGGCGCGGCACGCGTCCATGAGCCGGCGCATCGGCTGGTATACCCACGCCGGCACGATGTTGGACGAGCACATCAGGCCGGCGGGCACCGCCACCACGATGGCGAGGAACGTGCCCCAGACGGCGATCTGCACCGTGATCAGCATCTCCGCCAGGTAGTTGCGCCAGTCCCGGAAGTCGGGCGGGAAGAAGTCGGCGGCGAACTGGCCCATGTTGCCGCTGTCGCTGAGCAGGTCCAGCGGGCGCATGTCGGCCCCGCGCCACGACAGGCCCAGCACCACGAAGATCGCGGCCCAGGCCAGCAGCGTGGATACCGGCGTGCGCAGGCGCGCCGAGGTCGGAAGAGGGGTGGAGAGCGTGTGGTTCATGGCATGGGCCTCGGGCCTGCAGCCCGGTGGAAAGAGGGTGTCCGCCTCCAGGGCGGACACCCGGGAACAGCAGCGATCACTGGGCCGCCGCGACCTTCTCGGCCTGCTTGTTCAGCACGTCGAGCTGCGCGTCGATCTCGGCGATGCGCTTCTGCTTCTCTTCGGCCGACAGCGTGGTGTCGCCCTCGATGCGCGCCTTCTTGCTGGCCAGGTCGATCTGGCGGATGGGGATGAGCTGGTTGTTGTCGGCGGCGCGGAAGCCCTTGTAGGTGAGGCGCTTGAGGTTCTCCAGCTCCTGCTGCGAGCCCTTGCCGTAGTTGACGAAGAAGTCGCGGATCTTCTGCTTCAGCTCGGCCGGGAGGTCGGTCCGGTACACCATCGGGTCGGCGGGGATCAGGGGCGACTTCCACACCACGCGCACGGCGTCATGGGCATCGCGGCCGGTGTTGACCCGGTAGCGCTCCACCGCTTCGGTGTTGGCGATGGCCACGTCCACCTGCTTGTTGATCACCGACAGCAGGTTGGTCTCGTGGTTGGCGATGCGCACGGTCTTGAAGAGCGTCTTGGGGTCGACCTTGTTGGCCAGCCACAGGTAGTAGCCCGGCACCGCGGTGCCGGAGGTGGAGTTGGGGTCGCCCGCGCCGAAGCTCAGCGACTTGCCGTTCTTGATCACGTCTTCCACGCTCTTGAGCGGGCCGTCCTTCTGCACCAGCAGCAGCGACCAGTAACCGGGGTTGCCGTCCTTGTCGATCACCGAGGCGAACACCTCGCCGCCGGCGCGGTCCACCGCTTCCATGGCCGACTTGTTGCCGTACCAGGCGAGCTGCACCTTGTTGAAGCGCATGCCCTCGATGATGCCGGCGTAGTCGGAGGCGAAGAAGGGCTTGACCGGCATGCCGATCGCCTTGCTGAGGTCGCTGATGACGGGATCCCAGCCGGACTTCAGGTTGCTGGAGGACTCGGTGGAGATGATGCCGAAGTTCAGGGTCTTGGCATCCTGCGCCAGAGCGGGCGCGGTGGCGAGCGCGGCGGTGGCGAGCAGGGCGGAAAGGGTCTTGGCGAACATGGGATGGCTCCGTGATGGGCGGGCAGGAAAGGCTGGATTCAGGAGATGGCGGCCGCTTCCAGGGCGCCGCTCAAAACAGGGCGGGGCGCCGGCGCGGGCGCCGGCACCACGGCGGGGGCATCGTGCAGTTCGGAGAGCTGCGCGCCGTACAGCGCCTGCTGCATGGCCGGGGTGAGCTCGGACGACGGGCCGTCGTACACCACCTTGCCGTTGCGCAGGGCCACCACGCGCGGGCAGTAGCGCAGCGCCACGTCCACCTGGTGCAGCGACACCACCACCGCCACCTTGCGGCGCCGGTTGATCTCGGCCAGCGTGTCCATCACGCGGCGCGAGGACTCCGGATCCAGCGAGGCGATGGGTTCGTCGGCCAGGATCACGCGGGCGTTCTGCACCAGCGTGCGGGCGATCGCCGCGCGCTGCTGCTGCCCGCCGGAGAGCGTGGAGGCGCGCTGAAAGGCATAATCGTCTATACCAACCTGGGAAAGCGCGTCCATGCCCAGGGCCACTTCGTCGCGCCGGAAAATGCGCAGCAGGCTGCGCCACATGGGCACGCGCGGCAGCAGGCCGGTAAGCACGTTGGTGATGACGGGCAGGCGGCCCACCAGGTTGAACTGCTGGAACACGAAGCCGATGCCTGCGCGCGAGCGGCGCACGTGGCGGCTCAGGCGGCCGTCGCGCTGGATCAGCTCGCCGTTCATGTGGATCGGGCCCGAGCCCTTGTCGGCGGCGGTGAAGCCGGCCAGATGGCGCAGCAGCGTGGATTTGCCGGAGCCCGAGGCGCCCAGCAGGGCAACCATCTCGCCCGGCGCGACGCGCAGCTGGACATCGTCCAGCGCCTTGCTGCCCGGCTTGAACGTCTTGCTCAAGCCTTGCACTTCGATGGCGTAGGTCATGTGGAATCCCCTTGGTGGATCGACTCGCCGCAGTATGGGCAAGCCACATGACCAGGGCGTGAATCGCCGGGCCGCTGGTTTCAGGGGGCGGACAGCCTCGTTCGCAGGCCTGTCATCCGATTGCAGTGGTTGTGGCCAGACGTTACGCTGGGGGCGGGTCGCTGCCGGCCCCCGGCATTTCAGGCGCGCACTTCCTGGCGCTGGAAGGCAACGTAGGCCGCCGCATAGACCAGCAGCGTGCCGGCAAGCAGGCTCACGGCCTGCGGCCAGACGATCTGCAGGCTCTGCCCCAGGGCCAGCGGAGCGCCCATCACGGCGCCTTCGAGCTGATCCAGGAACACCGGGCCCAGCGTGCGGGTGCCCGGGCTCAGCACCGTGACCATGGCCTCGCTGAAGAGCTGGTTGGGCGACAGGCGCTGCAGCCCCTGCGTCCATTCCATGGTGGCCAGGCTGGGCTGCCCGGTGAGCTGCGACAGCACGTCGGGCGGCGCGATGGCCTGGGCCAGCGCGCCGGCGAGCAGGGGCCACAGCAGCGCCATGAATAGCCACAGTCCCAGCGCGACCAGCGCCGAGGTGGCCGCCGAGCGGAACAGCACCGAGAACAGCATGGACAGCGCCAGCCAGACGCCCGCGTACATCAGGGCGGCCAGCAGGAAGAGCAGCGAGCGGGCCAGCTCCTCCGCGCTCGGCGGCACGCCCAGCAGGACCAGGCCGCTGCCCATCACCAGCAGCCACAGGCACAGCAGGCAGATCGCCAGCGTGCCCAGGCCGGCGAGGAACTTGCCCAGCAGCAGCGCGTCGCGGTAGATGGGCTGCGACAGGATGCGGCTCATGGTGCGGCGGCTGTATTCGCCGTTGACCGCGTCGAAGCCCAGGCCGATGGCGACCAGGGGGATCAGGAAGCCCAGTATCGCGGCGAACGACGGCATGGGCGGCTGTGCCAGGGTGAAGAGCCGCAGGAACACGAACGGATCCTCGGCCGTGTTGCTGCGGATGTCGCGGAATGCGCCATACAGCGCAGCCGCCGCGGTCAGCACGATCAGCCACTCCAGCACCCGCATGCGGGCGCTCGCCATATGGTCGGAGAGTTCCTTGAGGGCGACCGTTCCGACTCCGGTCCAGGGTGAACCTTCACGCTGTCTCATGTGCGGGCTCCTCGGATGCTGCCGCGGCGGCGGCGAAGAAGCGGTTGTAGATGGCGTCCAGGCTGGGCTGCTCCACCGACAGGCGCGTCAGCGCGCCGCCCGCCTGCACCACGGCTCGGGCAGCGTCGGCGCGCACGTCGCCCTGGGCCAGCAGGCGGTAGCGGCCGGGCGCTTCCTGGCTCACCGAGCGCACTCCCGGCACGCGCTGCAGGTGCTCGGCCAGCCCGTCGCCGGTGGCCTGCACCTCGACCGCGTAGCCGCCGCCCAGCACCTGCCGCGCCAGTTCCGGCACGCTGCCCATGAGGGCGATGCGGCCCGCGCGGAACAGCGCCACCCGGTCGCAGATGCGCTGCATGTGGTCCAGCAGGTGCGAGGACAGCAGCACCGTCACGCCGTCGCGCTTGAGGGACCGGATCAGCTCCAGGAATTCCTCGGTGGATTGCGGATCCAGCCCCGACGTGGGCTCATCGAGGATGGCCACGCGCGCCTGCTTGACCACGATCTCGGCCAGGCCCAGCCGCTGGCGCATGCCGCGCGAGTAGGTCGCCACGCGACGGTCGGCCACGTCCGACAGCCGCATCCGGGCGAGCGCGGCCTCGATGCGCGCGTGCCGCTCGGCTTCGTCCAGCCCCAGCAGGCGTGCCGTGTAGGCCAGGTTGGCGCGCGCGCTGAGGTGGTCGTAGAAGCCCACGGCGTCGGGCAGGTAACCCAGGCTGCGCTTCACGGCCAGCGGCTCGCGCTGGGGATCCATGCCCAGCACGCGCACGCTGCCGCCGGTGGCGTCCGTCAGGCCCAGCAGCATCAGGATGGTGGTGGTCTTGCCCGCGCCGTTCGGGCCGAGCAGGCCGAAGATCTCGCCCGCGCCCACCGTGAAGTCGATGCCGTCCACGGCGGCCGTGGCGCCATAGCGCTTGCTCAGCCCCCGGGCTTCGATGACTGCGTCGCTCATCGCCGTCCGAACCTCGCGACGGCGCCCACCAGGATCAGCACCGCGATGGCGATCACGGCCACGCCGATGATCCCCCAGGTGCTGGAGGTGGCGACGGTGATGCGGAAATCTCCCGAGGCCGAGTTGCCGGCCGCGCGGGCGGTGATGCCCGCCATGTAGTCGCCGGCCAGCGAGCGCGACGACGGGGTCAGCCGGGCCTGCACTTCCGCCTGTTCGCCGGGCGCGATGCGGGCGACGGACTTGGGCTCGAATTCCACGCGCCAGCCGGAGGGCGCGTTGCTCGAGAACTCGACGTTCTCGGCCGCGGCGCCGCCCGTGTTGGTGACCACCACCGGCATCGTGGTGGTGCGGTCGGCTTCGGCGCGCGCGCTCATGAGGCCGTCGCGGCCGCTGATGCGCAGTTCCGGCTGGCCCACGATCTGCATCTTCAGGTCGGCGCTGGCCTGCAGGCCTTCCGCGGCGGCGGTGACCCGGATCGGGTAGTCGCCGGGCTGCGCGTCCGACGGCGGGCGCACGCTGAGCTTGATGTCCTTGGTCTGCCCCGCCTTGATGGGCACCGAGCTGATCTGCTGGCTGCCGTAGCCTTCGGTGAACGACGGGCGGAAATACTGCGGCGTCGTGGCGTCGAAGCTCACGGTGAGGTCGCGGCCGCTGTCGTTCTTCACCGTGAGGGAATAGTCGAACGCGGCGTTCGCGCCGCCCTTGAGCGCGGGCAGGCTGGGTTCCAGCGTGAGCTTGGCGGGCAGCGCCTCGGCCAGGTTCACCTGCACCGGCAGCGAGACCTGGTGTCCCTCGCCCTCGGCCACCAGGCGCAGCGTATGCGCCTGGGCGGCCGCGCCGGCCGGGACTTCCAGCCGCAATTGCAGCGAAACGCTGTCGTCGGTGGCGGGCATGGCCGCCGCGACGGGCTGGCCTCCGCCCAGCACCGTGGCCTTCCAGCCCGCCGGCACGTCTTCGACGCGCAGCGCCAGGCGTGCCGGCGGCAAGCCGTAGTTGCGCAGCATGAGCGAGATCGAGGAAGTGGTGCCGGGCTGGAGCGTGACCGCGGGGTAGTCGGTCAGCAGGTAGAGGCCCTTGTGGTCGGATGCGGGCTGGGCGCGCAGCGCGGTACAGCCCAAGGCAAGCAGGAAGGCCGTGGCGGCCAGGATCAGGTGTAATTGTTTTCGCATGGCAGGTCTGTTGCTGAAGAACCCGGCCGGCGGGCAGGCGTGGCCTGCGCCATCCGGCGGGTTCGCGTTCAAGAACAAAACTGGACGCGGAAAGCACGTGCTGATGCGCAGTCTGTGCTGCGTTCTGCGACACCCCGGCTGTCACGCGTCGCAGTGTCTGTTGACGCGTAAGCCGATGCGGAAGTTCAATTCAGATTGTTTCTTTTTGTTTCCCGGAAGGTGGGCTCCCAGGCCACTTGCGTCGGCATGGCCCGCAGCCAGCGCGCGGGCCATGCGCCGGCTTCATTCCACCTGCACCTTGGCCTGCGCGACCACGTCGGCCCAGGTCTTGTGCTCGGCGACGATGGACTGGCCGTAGGCCTCCGCGGGGGTGTACGCGAGCTCGGCGCCCTGTGCCGCCAGGGTGGACTTGAGCCCCGGGTCGGCCAACACCTTCTGCAGCGCTTTCGACACCGTGTCGATGGCCTCCTGCGGCGTGCCCTTGGGCGCCGAGAAGCCGAAGATGTTGTCGGCCTGCATGCCCTGTATGCCCGATTCCCGCAAGGTGGGCACGTCGGCCAGGACGGAGGCCCGCGTGCCGGAAGCCACGGCCAGCACCTTGAGTTTCTTTGCCTGGATCAGGGGCATCGAACCCGGGATGCTGTCGAACATGAAGCTCGACGAGCCGCTGGCCAGCTCGGGCAGGGCGAGCGAGCTGCCCTTGTACGGGATGTGCGTGACATCCAGGCCCGCCTTGATCGCGAACAGCGCGGATTCGAGGTGGGACAGCGTGCCGCTGCCCTGCGAGGCGTAGTTGTACTTGCCGGGCGTAGCCTTGAGGTAGGACACCAGCTGCTGCACGTTGTCGACCGGCAGCGACGCAGGCACCACCAGGATGTGCGGCACCATGCCTACGCCCGCGATCGGCACGAAGTCGTCGATGAGGCTGGCCTGCTGCTTCTTGTAGATGGCGGCGGCGATGGCCTGGTTGGTAGTTGCCGCGAGGTACAACGTATAGCCGTCGGCCGGCGCCTTGGCCGCGGCCGTGAGGCCGATGGCCCCGCCGGCGCCCGGCCGGTTTTCCACCACCACGGGCTGCTTGAGTTCGTCGGACAGCTTCTGGCCTATGGCGCGCGCCAGCACGTCGGTGGCGCCGGCCGGCGGGAACGAGATGATCACGCTGATGGGCCGCTCGGGGTAGGCGGCATGCGAGGGGCCCGCCATGCCCAGGCCCAGGACTAGGGCGCCGAGGGCGCGGGCGGCGTGGCGGAGGGAAGCAGCAAAGGGAAGAGCACGCATGCGGAATCCTTCAAGTGACGAGGGGTGTGCCGAGGGACCTGCATAGGCTTCGGCGCGATTGAGCAGCGTGCAACATGCAATAAACGTGCCAGGTTGTAACCGGGTGGCAGGCGCCTGCGCTGCGCCTGCCGGGTGCCGGACCGGGGCTTCGTGCACCGGCGTGGGGCGTGCGCAGGCAGGCCGGTGCATCGCCATGCTGCACCCTGACACGCCGGCCGTCGCCGTCTGTATTACGCTGCTGCCATGACCTCGAACATCCCGCACGAACTCATCGAGCGCCTGCGCAGCGCCGACCACGTGGTGTTCCTCACCGGCGCCGGCGTGTCCGCCGAAAGCGGCATTCCCACCTTCCGAGACCCCATGACGGGGCTGTGGGCGCGCTACGATCCGGCCGACCTGGCCACGGCCGAAGCCTATGCCAGGGATCCGGAACTCGTCTGGGGCTGGTACGAGTGGCGGCGCATGCGCGTGCTGCAGGCCCGGCCCAACGGCGCGCACCGCGCCATCGCGGCCATGGCCGCGCGGCTGCCGCGCGTCACCGTGGTCACGCAGAACGTCGACGACCTGCACGAACGCGCCGGCAGCCGCGACGTGCTGCATCTGCATGGCCAGCTCGACAGCCCGTACTGCCAGTCATGCCGCGCACCGCACGCGTTTTCCGCGGCCATGCCGCAGGAACCGGAGGGCGGCCGGCGGCTGGCGCCGCCGCGTTGCGTGCATTGCGGCGGGCCCGTGCGTCCGGGTGTGGTCTGGTTCGGCGAGATGCTGCCCGAGGCGCCGTGGCGCAGCGCGGTGCAGGCCTGCACCGGCTGCGACCTGCTGTTCAGCGTGGGCACGTCGGCCCTGGTGCAGCCGGCGGCCGGCCTGTCGGTACAGGCGGCGCGCCGCGGCGCCGACGTGGTCCAGGTGAATCCCAATCCCACCGCGCTCGACGGCGTCGTCCGCTTCAACCTGGCCGCTGCGGCGGGGCAGGCGCTGCCGGCGCTGTACCGGGCGACGTGGCCGGCTGAGGCGTGATGGCGGCGTCGAAGCGCGGCAGCAGGCCGAGGAGGCGCAGCCGCTGGCACAGCTCGTCGAGCCGCTGCATGCGATACGCCTCCACGTCGGTGCCGGCGTACGCATAGAAGCCCTGGCCGTCGCGCAGGCCGTTGCGGCCCTGTTCCATGTTGCGCGAAATCACTTGCGGCGCCTCGAAGCGCTGGCCCAGGGTCTGGCTCAGGTAGCGCGAGGCATAGTAGAGGATGTCGCCGCCGCCCCAATCTATGAACTCCAGCAGGCCCAGCACGGAGAAGCGCAGGCCGAATCCCAGGCGTATGGCGGTGTCGATGTCCTCGGCGGTGGCCACGCCTTCCTCCACCATGCGCGCGGCCTCGTTCATGGCCAGGGCCTGGATGCGCGGCACGATGTAGCCCGCCGCCGGCGCGCAGCGCACCGGCACCTTGCCGGCCTGGCGCAGCAGCGTTTCCATGGCGGCCAGGGCCTGCGGCGAGGTCGTCGCGTCGGCCATGATCTCCACCAGCGGGATCAGGTGCGCCGGGTTGAGCCAGTGCGCGTTGAGAAAGCGCCCCGGATGCGGCACCAGGCCGGCAAGCTCCGTGACCAGGAAGGTGGACGTGGTCGACGCCACCGGGCAGTCGGACGTGCAATGCCGGCCTATCCAGGCCAGCGCCTCGCGCTTGGCGTCGAGCCGTTCCGGCACTGCCTCGAACACTGCCCGCGCGTGCGCCAGCGCGGCCGCGCCATCGGCCTGGCCGCACAGCGATACGCGCGCCAGGGCCGTGCGCGCCTGTGCCTCCTGCAGCAGACCGAGGCGCACCAGGGTGTGGAACTCCTGCTGCAGCGCCGCGCGCACCCCGTCGAAATAGCGCGCGCGCTCGGCTGCGTCGCGCGGTTTGGCGTCGACCAGCGCCACCGCCATGCCGGCGTGGGCGTACGACATCGCGATGCCGATGCCCATGCGGCCGGCGCCCACGATGCCGACCGGCGCATTCAGGCTGTCCGTGTCGTTCATGCCGATACGCCCTGCACGAGCAGTTCACGCATCTGCTCGCGCGAGAGGTGGGCCAGGCCCAGGTTTTCCAGCGTGCGGCCCTCGCGGTACAGGTCGCGGCCGGTGAGCGCCGACGCGATGCTCAGCAGGCCCTGGGCAACCGGCGTGGGCACACCGGCCCAGCGCCCCAGCGAAACCAGCAGCGACAGGCCCAGGCGCGTGTCTTCCATCATGTAGCGGTGCGCGTGCAGGTCGATGCGTTCGCGCCAGTCGCCGCTGTCGGTGAGCCGGCCGTGCGCCCCGCGGCCGTACATCCACTCGTCGCCTTCCTTGGCGTAGTGATCCGCCAGCGGGAAATGCGGTGGGGCGTAGCCCAGCGCCGTGCGCAGGGCGATGCGCTCCGCGTCCAGCGCGTCCGTCACGCGGCGTATGCCGGGCTGGGTGCCTTCGTTGTGGATGTCCCAGGCCTCGAAGTGCTCGAGCGGACCCGCGTTCATCAGGATGAGCGGGGGATGGATGACGGGGCCCGCGTTCATCAGCGCGCCTGACAGACCGTCCTCGATAGGCTCGATGCTGGGATAGGCCAGGCGCAACCGCTCCAGCGCCGGGCCCGCGAGGCGGGCAGGGAACACGCCGGTGGGCAGGCGGGTGGCGTAGCCGCTGATCACCACGCGTTCGCCATGCTTGCGCGCCAGGTAGGGCAGTGTTCCGGTCTCGGCCCAGGCCACCTCGGCGGGATTGCCCGCGTCGCGCATTGCCTTCGCGAAGACATAGCTGCCGAAGGTGCCGGGAGGCAGGAACACCACCTGGCCGTCGCGCAGCAGCGGCGCCAGATCGGCCGCCAGGGCGTCGTGCGTGGTGGCGGGCAGCGGAATGACGAGGAGCTCGGCATCCTGCACGGCGCGCGCCAGCTCGGGCTGCAGCCGCAGCGCGCCCGGCTCGTCGGCCAGCGCGATGCGGCGCGTGCCGCGGTAGTCGGTGACGGCCAGGGCGCCTTCACGGCGCAACGCTTCGAGCGCCCCGCCGTCGCGGCGCCACAACGTGACCGCATGCCCTTTCTCGACCAGATCGGCTGCTGCCGCATAGCAGCCGTGGCCGCCCCCGATGACACTGATGCGCATGATCGACGTTCCGTTGCTGTTGCATTGCCGGCCATGCTAGCGACGCGCCGCTCGGCAGGCTCCCCGGAAAGCGCAAGCGCAATTCGGAAACTGCAACGCGGCGCGTGCGGCCGGGCGCCGGCAGCCCTGGCAGAGCGCAGATGCGCTGCCGACGGCGGCTAGCCGCGATGCTTGTGCAGCGTGTCGGACGGCAGGCAGCCGTAGCGCTTGCGGTAGTGCGTGGCGAAATGCCCGAAGCTGGTGACGCCATGCCGCAGCAGCACCTCCGTGACGCTTCCCCCTTCGGCGCCGGCGCGTTGCAGGGCGGCGTGCACGCGTTCCAGGCGCTGGCTGCGCATGTAGTCGCTGGGATTCTGGCCCAGGAAGCGCAGGAAGCCGTTCTGCAGCGTGCGCACCGACACCCCGCAGTGGGCGGCCAGTCCGGCCAGCGGGATCGCTTCGTCGGCATGGGCGTCGATGTAGTCGCGCGCCTTGCGCACGTGCGCGGGCAGGGGCTGGCGCGCGTCGCCCTGCAGCGCTTGGCTGTAATTGTGCGGCAGCTGCATGAGCAGCAGCGAGAGCAGGTAGTCGTCGAAGCCGGCCGACAGCGTGCGGCCCGCCCCGTCGGGCGCAAATTGATAGAGCCGGCACAGGTAGCGCAGGGTTTCGCGCAGCGCCTCGGCGCCGGGCGCATGGTTGCCGGCCTCCACCTCGAAGACCAGGGGCTGGCGCAGCGGACGCTGCAGCAACTGCTGCAACTGGCGTTCCAGCGGCTGGCGTTCGACGCGCAGGATGAGGTTGCGGCAATCCTTGCCGAAGCGCAGGGCGCTGCGCTCGGAAGGCGAGGACACCGTCAGGCTGCCGGCGCGCATTGCGGCCCGCTGCCTGCCCAGCTGCACTTCGCCTGTGCCGTGCAGCGTGGCCCGGAACAGGTAGTAGCTGCTGATGTCGCCGGCATCGATCTCGACTTCGGCGCCATAGTGGAGGTCGTAGAGCGCCACGCTGCCGAAGCGCACGCCGTACATGCGCGAGTGCAGGTCGGCCCCGGGGCGCACGCTCATGCGGTGCGACCACAGGTGCTGGCTGACCTGGTCCTTTACCTCGGAGGCGTTGCCGGAATCCAGCAGGCAATGGCGGCTTAGCGGGTAGCGGTTCGCGTACATGTTTTCTGCGCAAGGCGTACAAGGGTTGCGCGCGGCGTATAGAGCGGCCGCGCCCGAGGGCCTAAAACGGGGCAAATCCAGCATGAATCCGCGGCACGCACCACCGGAGCGCGCTGCATGGATCGACTCATATAAGGGGAAACCATGGTTGCCGATATGCGCGGGAACGCGACGGGCAGAAGCTACGCCTACGAGTGGTACGTCGTGTTGATCTGCATGCTAGCGTACATATTTTCGTTCGTCGATCGGCAGATACTCGCGCTGATGATCGAACCGATCAAGCGCGACCTGCAGCTCAGCGATACTCAGTTCAGCCTGCTCCACGGGCTGGCCTTCTCGCTCTTCTACGCCTTCATGGGCATACCCATCGCCGTGCTGGCCGACCGCCATTCCCGGCCGCGCATCATCGCCATCGGCGTGGCCTTCTGGAGCCTGGCCACCGCCGCCTGCAGCCTGTCGCGCAGCTTCGCGCACATGTTCCTGGCGCGCATCGGCGTGGGCGTGGGCGAGGCGGCGCTCTCGCCCGCGGTCTATTCCATGCTCAGCGACATGTTTCCGCGCGACAAGCTCGGCCGCGCCGTCGGCGTGTATTCCGTGGGCGCCTTCGTCGGCGGCGGCCTGGCCTTCCTCATCGGCGGCTACGTCATCGACCTGCTGAAATCCGTGGACAGCGTGGCGCTGCCCTGGGGCACCATGAGGCCATGGCAGCTCACCTTCGTCATCGTGGGCCTGCCCGGCGTGCTGGTGGCGCTGCTGATCCTGCTCACCGTGCGGGATCCGCAGCGGCGCGGGCTGACCCAGGGCGCCGACGGTGCCGCCGCCAAGGCCGGCTTCGGCGCCACGCTGCGCTTCCTGGGCAGGCATCGCGCCACCTTCTGCTGCCACTACCTCGGCTTCTCCTTCTACGCCATGGCCCTGTTCTGCCTGCTGGGCTGGGCCCCGGCCTTCTACATGCGCAAGTTCGGCATGACGCCCACCCAGGCGGGCTACATGCTGGGCATCGTGGTGCTGCTCACCAATACGGCGGGCGTGTATTTCGGTGGCTGGCTGATGGACTGGCTGGCGCGGCGCGGGCACCAGGACGCACCCATGCGCGCCTCCGTCATCGGCGCGGCCGCCATGGCGCTGCCGGCCCTGGCCTTCACCCAGACCGACAGCCTGGCCCTGTCGGTGGCGCTGCTGGTGCCCGCCATGTTCTTCGCCTCGTTCCCCATGCCCACTTCCACCGCAGCCATGCAGATCCTGCCGCCCAACCAGCTGCGGGCACAGATCGCGTCGATCTTCCTGCTCATCTCCAACCTCATCGGCCTGGGCCTGGGCACGACCCTGGTGGCCTTGCTGACCGACCGCGTCTTCAAGAGCCCGGCGGCCGTGGGCGACTCCATGTCGGTACTGCTGGGCTGCACGGCCTTGCTCTGCGTGCTGCTGCTGGGCGTGGGATGCGCCGCTTATCGCGCCAGCCTGCTGCGGGAATCCGGCCAGGACGGTGCAACGGCCGCCTATCCGCCAGCGGGCAAGGAGGGCGCCGTGACGGCGCCCTGACATGGCGCCCTGACACGGGCGCACCTCAGCCCGGCGCGCCCGGCCTCGGCCGGGCCGGATTGCCGTAGGCCGTGGCGCCGGCCGGCACGTCACGCGTGACGACGCTGCCCGCGCCGATCAGCGCGTCGTCGCCTATCGTCACCCCGGGCAGGATGATGGCACCCGCGCCGATCCACACATTGCGCCCGATGCGCACCGGCCGGCCGAATTCCAGGCCTGCCGCCCGCTGCGCCGGATCGCGCGGATGATCGGCCGCCAGGATCTGCACGCCGGGGCCGATCTGCGTGAGATCCCCGATGCATACCTCCACCACGTCCAGGATCACGCAATTGAAGTTCAGGAACACGCCGGCATCCAGCCGGATGTTGTAGCCGTAGTCGCAATGAAAGGGCGGACGCACCACCGTGCCGTCGCCCACTGCGGCAAGCCGTTCGGCTAGCAGCCGGTGGCGTTCCGGCAGCGGCATGTCGGGTCGCGCGTTGTAGCGCGCCAGCCACTGCCGCGCGGCTTCCTGGTCGGCCTGGATCGTGGGGTCGCCGGGATGGTAGAGCGCCCCGGCCAGCATCTTCTCTTTTTCGCTTTGCGTCATGGCGGCTTGCATGGGAGTGGAACGAGGAGGAGCCGCAAGATCCGTACCCGGCCGAGCCCGCGATCATGGGGGAGTTTGGCCGGGTGCTCCTGCCTTTCCGCGGCCCGTCTTTCCGACATACTGGCAGACCCGCCGTACCGTGACACCCGCCGGAGCAGACCTCATGATCCCGTCCCCAGCCCTGCCGGACGCCGCGGCAGCAATCGACGCGCTGCAACGCGAGTTCCCCCTGCGCCAGCAACCCCACCGGACCAAGGACTACGACGACCTGCAGGTCCGGTTCCTGGGCATCGGGCCCGGCCAGGCCGCAGCGCCCGCCGAGCGCCATTATCGCTTCGCCTACGCCGTGGCGTTCCCGGGCGTGCGCCGCAAGCCGGACGTCGCGGTGGACATCCATTACGCCTACGCAGCGGGCCCGGGTTCAGCGGCCGGCGCCGGCGGGGAACAGCCCCGTCTGCGGATCGAAGCCATGGGCGCCGACGTGTTGGGCGTCTCCGAAGCCGTGGCCGCGGTGGAGCGCTTCCATCATGAGGAGGGGTTTGACTCGGTGCTGCGGGTCGGGGATAGATAGGGGCGGGGCGGCGGGTGAAAGGCTGGCCCAACGAATTCCGCTGCGAGGTGCATCATCTGCTTCCGATCCGCAGCGGTGCGGGCGCCAATCGGCGCGCGCGAGAATAGGTTGTCCACGGGCCCGGTGATGCGGCCGTCGCCGTCGTCGAACGGATGAAGCGTCACGAACCACAGGTCTGCGAGGCCTGCCTTGATGAGCGCGGGCTCGCCGGTGTCCGCGTTGGCCCGCGCCAGGAAGCGGCTGCCGAATCGCTTCTGGGTACCTGATGCATGACGCCTTGCGCTATGGCCGAACGTCCCGCAAAAACAAAAAGCCTTGGAACACATTGTGTGTCCAAGGCTTTGATCTGGAATTTTTGGTGGAGCGGAGGAGGATCGAACTCCCGACCTTCGCATTGCGAACGCGACGCTCTCCCAGCTGAGCTACCGCCCCAATCAGTGAAGACCGAAACTATACCTGATTTGCCGCATTTGTGTAAACGGCTGCGGGTGGGTGCCGGCTCAGCCCAGCGCCAGGGTGGCCACCACCGGGGCGTGGTCGGACGGCTGGGGATTGCCACGCGGGGCCTTGTCGATGACGCAGGCCTGGCAGGCGTCGGCCAGGGGCTGGGTCAGCAGGATGTGGTCGATGCGCAGCCCGGCGTTGCGCCGGAAGGCGAACTGGCGGTAGTCCCACCAGCTGAACGACTTCTCGGGTTGCTCGAACAGGCGGAAGGAGTCCACCAGCCCGAGCGAAAGCAGGGTGCGGAATACGGCGCGTTCGGGTTCGGACACGAGCACCTGGCCTTCCCATTTCTCGGGGTTGTGCACGTCGGCGTCGGTGGGCGCGATGTTGTAGTCGCCCAGCAGCGCGAGCCGCGGGTAGATGGTCATCTCTTCCTTGATCCAGCGCGTGAGCTCGGCATACCACGCCAGCTTGTAGGCGTACTTGTCGGAGCCCACTGCCTGGCCGTTGGGGCAGTAGGCGCAGATGACCCGCACGTCGCCGGCGGGGCTGGGCAGGGTGAGCGCGATCACGCGCTGCTGCAGGTCTTCGTAGAGGGGGATGTTGCGCACCAGGCCGAAGCCTGGTTCGCGCGAGATGATGGCCACGCCGTTGTACGTCTTCTGCCCGGCCCAGGCGGCGTGGTAGCCGATGTCGGTGAAGGCCTGCAGCGGGAATTTGTCGTCGGCCAGCTTGAGCTCCTGGATGCACAGCGCATCCACGGGATTGGCGGCGAGCCAGTCCAGGACCTGCGGCAGGCGGACATTGAGGGAGTTGACGTTCCAGGTGGCGAGTTTCACAAGTGCGATCTTCTTTCTCGTGGTCGTGGCGGCCACGCCGGCTGTAGTTCGCCGAGCGGGCGACCTGCATTCTCGCAGAAATGGGGCTTGCGCTGAATTGTCGTGATCACTACAATTTTTCATTAAATAGTAGTGAATACAACAAAGCAGATCTTCCATGACGCTAGCCCAACGGATCACCGAGCACCTCGATACCCTGACGCGGGCGCAGCAGGAGCTGGCCCGATACATCCTCGGCCACGCCGAGCAGGTGGCATTCATGACCGCCAAGCAATTGGCGGAGGCTGCCGGGCAGAGCGATGCCGCGGTGGTGCGGTTCGCGCGGGCAGTGGGATATGGCGGCTATGCCGATTTGCGCGAGGCGTTGCGCGGCGGCCTGCTCGAGCGCGCCGGCGCATTGGGCATGCGGCAGGAGCCGCCCTCCACGCTGACGGAGCTGAAGGCGCAGGTATACGAAAGCGACGCCGCCCTGGTTGCCGAGACGGCGCGGCTCAACGCCGACGAGACGGCCGAGTCGGTAGCCGACCTGCTGATCGGCGCCCGCCGCATCTGGGTGACGGGGCATGGTACTTCGTACCCCCTGGCGGCTTATCTGGCCATGCACTTGAACCAGGTGCTGGATAAGGTCCAGGTGTTCAACGTCGAGCACGGCGACCTGGCCGAGCGCCTGCGCACCGTCGGCAAGGGCGACGTGTTCATCGGCATCGGCTATGTCCGCTACTTGCCCTACACCGTGGACATCCTGCAGCACGCAAAGGAGGCGGGGGCGCAGGTGGTGGCGATAACGGATCGTCCGACCTCGCCACTGGCCAGGCTGGCTGTCCATACGCTGTACGCGGCGCGCGGCATGACGTCGTTCGCCTGGTGGTCCCAGGCGGGCACGCTGGCGCTCGCCAACTGGATCACCGCGCTGATCATGGTGCGCGATGCCGAGCGGGTGGTACAGCGCCTGCGCCAGTCCGACGAGGCCTGGAAGCGGTTGGGCCACTGGCACAGCCCGGGCAACAGCGAGAGCGATCCATCGCTCGAGCAGCATCTGCGGGCGGGCATGCAGTCCCGTTCGAAACGCGCGTCAGGCAAGCGGGCCTGACGCAACCACTACAGTCAAGGGAGAAGTCACATGCAGTCGAAGTCGTTACCTGTGCGTGCCGGTCGCCGCGCCTTTCTGAAACGTTCCGCCCTGGCGGGGGCTGCCCTGGGCGGCGCCAGCCTGGGCATGCCGCTGGCGTACGGACGAGAGGCGGGCCAGGTGGTGGTCCGCGGTCTGGGCGGCGCCTATCAGGACGCCATGGACGTGGCGCTGTACAAGCCCTTCACGGCCGAGACCGGCATCAAGGTGGTGGTGCAGCCGGCCACGGCGGCCCAGATCCGCGCCATGGTGGAGGCTCGGCGGGTACAGGTCGACGTAGTGGACCTGCTGGACGTGGCGCAGATCGCGCTGGACAAGATTGGTGCGCTGGAGCGCATCGACTACGACGGCATGAAGTACAGCAATCCAGCCGACATCCAGTCCACGGTGCGTCATCCGACCATGGTGGGCAATCTGTACTTCGCCACGGTGCTGGCGTACAACACCGAGGTGTTTCAGCCCGGAACACAGCCGCGTTCGTGGGCGGAGTTCTGGGACGTGGCGCGTTTCCCGGGAGCCCGAACCTTGGCCGACCAGAAGTCGGGTGCGGCGGAACTGGAGTTCGCCTTGCTGGCCGACGGCGCGAACAAGGATCAGCTTTATCCCGTCGATCTCGACCGGGCATTCCGGTCCCTGGACCGCATCAAGGGCAGCGTGGTCAAGTGGTGGGACACCGGCGCCGTATCGGCGCAGTTGCTTGAGCGCAAGGAGGCCGTGCTGGGCGGCATCTGGAACGGTCGAGCGCAGGCGCTGATCGACAAGGGAGCGCCCCTGGCGATCGAGTGGAACCAGGCCAAGCAGCAGGTGCAGTACTGGGGCGTCGTGAAGAACGCTCCCAACAGAGCCAACGCGCAGCGCTTCATCGATTTCGCGCTGCAGCCGCAGGTGCAGGGCGAACTTACGAAGTACATCGCGTACGGCCCCACGAACACCAAGGCCTTCGAGCACGTGCGCCCCGAAGACCTGGCCAAGCTGCCAAGCTCGCCCGAGCATTTTTCCATGTCTTTCGAGCAGGACGCACACTGGTGGTCCGACAACCTTCCCACGATAGGCCAACGCTGGCAGGCCTGGGTGCTGCGGAGGTCCTGATGGCGGGTGCAGCTGCAATGCCGGCGCGCCGGGGAGCCGAACTGAAGCTGGAGGGAATCAGCAAGTTCTATGGGGTATCTGCCGCGGTCTGCGAACTCGACCTGGCCATCGGGGCGGGCGAATTCGTGACGCTGCTGGGAGCCAGCGGATCGGGTAAGACCACCACGCTGATGATGCTGGCGGGGTTCACGGCGCCCAGTTCCGGCCGCATCACCATCGGTGGCCGGGACGTCACCGCGCTGCCGCCGGGCAAGCGGGACCTGGGCGTGGTGTTCCAGAACTATGCCCTGTTCCCACATCTCACGGTTGCGCAGAACCTGGCGTTCCCGCTGGAGATGCGCGGCATGGGGCGTTCGCGCATCGAACAGGAAGTGCGCCGCGCCCTCGACATGGTGCAGTTGCCGGACAAGGGCGGGCGCTACCCCAGGGAGCTGTCGGGTGGACAGCAGCAGCGCATCGCGCTGGCCCGGGCCATCGTGTTTGCGCCCCAAGCGCTGTTGATGGACGAACCCCTCGGCGCCCTGGACAAGAACCTGCGCGAGCACATGCAGGTGGAGATCAAGCGCCTGCACGCCTCGCTGGGTGCGACGATTGTCTTCGTCACGCATGACCAGGAAGAGGCGTTGACCATGTCGGACCGCGTGGCGGTGATGCAGGATGGCCGCATTGCGCAGATTGCCTCCGCGCAGGCGATCTACGAGCAACCGGCGAGCCGTTGGGTGGCGGAGTTCATCGGCCAGTCGAATTTCCTGGCTGGCAGCATCGAGGCGCGCGACGGGCAGGACTACGTCGTCAGGTTGGCCGGCGGCGAGGCCATCCGGGCGCGCGGCAGTGTCTCCGGCGGGATCGGCAGCCGCGTGTACGGCGTGCTGCGTCCGGAGCGCGTGCGTGTGCACCAGGGAGACGCCGCAGATCTCGCGACGGGGCGCTGCCTGCCTGGCGAAGTCGTGGATACGCTCTATCTGGGCCACACGGTGAAGCTGGGGGTGCAACTGCGCGACGGCACCGTGCTGCGTACGCAGGCGGCCTGCGACGGCCATGATCGCGTCCCTGCGGCGGGTACGCCTGTGACGGTGCAATGGGACGCGGGCAGCGTCTGGCTGGTGGATGCACGGGAGGAGGGGTGATGCCGGCCGTACTCCGATCGCCGCGCATGGCTCCCTGGATCCTGCTGGCGCCGGCGTTACTGCTGCTGGCCGTGTTCTTCCTGTATCCGCTAGGCGGGATGCTGGCACGCAGCGTCTACGATCCCGACTTCACCTGGAAACACTATGCCCGCTTGTGGCAGGAGCCCACCTACCTGCAGGTGCTGTGGATCACTTTTGAGATTTCCCTCTCCGTCACCGTGGCGGCCTTGGCGCTCGGCTATCCGCTGGCATATTTCCTGTCGCAGATTCGTCCGCGCACGGCGGGACTGCTAATGATCCTGGTGGTGGTGCCATATTTCACCAGCGTCCTGGTCCGCACCTACGCGTGGATGGTGCTGCTCGGCACCGAAGGCGTCGTCAACCAGCTCCTGCTGGCGGCCGGCCTCATAGGAGAGCCGCTCACGCTGATGTATACGCGCTTCGGGGTGCTGGTGGGCATGACTTACATCCTGCTGCCCTACATGGTGCTGGCGCTCTATAGCGTGATGCGTGGGGTGGATACCGGCCTGCTGCGGGCGGCGGAAAGTCTGGGCGCTTCGCGCCGGCGCGCGTTCTGGCGCATTTTCGTGCCGTTGTCGCTGCCTGGCGTGGCGGCGGGCAGCCTGCTGGTGTTCATTCTTTCCATCGGTTTCTTCATCACGCCGGCGCTCATGGGCAGCCAGGAAGACAGCATGATCTCCATGATCATCGAAAGCCAGGTGGAAACCTATTTCGACTGGGGTTTCGCCTCGGCGCTATCGACCATCCTGCTGGCGTGCACGCTGGTGCTGTTCCTCGTGTATGAACGGGTCGTGGGCCTGAACCGACTCTTCGAGGCCAAGCTATGAATCCACACAAGGTCGGATGGGCCACCAGCGCCGCAGCGATCGCCGTATTGCTGTTCCTGGCATTGCCCATCCTCATCATCTTCCCGCTGGCGCTCAGTCCTTCTGATTATCTGAGCTTCCCGCCGCAAGGGCTGTCGCTGCGCTGGGTCGAGGAAGTGCTGGGCAATGCAGACTGGCGCGCCTCGATATGGCTGAGCTTCCAGATCGCGGTGGGCGCCACGATCCTGGCCGTGGTTCTCAGCGTGCTGGCCGCGCTTGCGCTGGTGCGCGCGCGATTCCGCTTCAAGCAGCTGGTCTACGCGCTGATCCTGCTGCCGATGATCGTGCCCAATATTATCTCCGCCATCGCGATGTTCTTCTTCTTCGCCGACCGGGGCGCCATGTTCGGCAGCACGGCCGCCATCATCATCGGCCACGCCGTGATCGCGCTGCCCATCGCCATCATCATCCTCTCGGCCACGCTGCAGGGCGTGGACAGCCGGCTGGAGAATGCCGCGCTGAGCCTCGGGGCGAACCGCTATACGGCGTTCCGGCGCATCACCCTGCCGTTGATCGCACCGGGGATCGCCTCGGCCTGCATCTTCGCCTTTCTCAGTTCCTTCGACGAGCTGCTGATCGCCATGTTCATGGCAGGCAGCACGGCGCAGACCTTGCCCGTGCGCATCTGGAATTCCGTGCTGTTCCAGCTCGATCCCACCATCGCCGCAGTCAGCGCGCTGCTTGTCGTGGTTTCCGTACTCGCGCTGCTGGCCGCCAATCTGCTGGCAAGCCGCGGCGCGCGCTCTTGAAAATTTTCTAGGATCTCTATGAGCCAGACCAAGAAGTTGCTGTTCACCCAGGACGAGTACGACGCCCGGGTCGAGGCGGTGCGCACCCATATGCGCACGCGTGGCGTGGATGTATTGCTGGTCGACCAGACCGAATTCCTGGCCTACCTCACCGGCTTCAGCATTTCCGAGAATATGTATCGCGCCTGCCTGCTGCCCCTGGAGGGGGAGCCGGTGATGGTATTGCGCGCAGTAGACCTGGGCCCATTCCTGGAAAGTTCCTGGGTGCAGGACGCCGTGGCGTTCTCCGACTGGGAGGATCCGGTCGGCGTGCTGGCGCGCACCCTGGCCCAGCGCGGCTGGGATGGGTTGCGGCTGGGCATGGACGAAGATTCCTACTGCATGCCGCTGCGTCGGTATCGGCAGCTCACGGCTGCCTTGCCCCAGTCCCGCTTCGTCGACTTCTCGGGTGTGCTGGAGCAGGTGCGCATGCGCAAGTCGCCGCAGGAGATCACTTATCTCCGTGAGGCGGGGCGGATCGCCGACCTGGCGCTGCAGGCCGTGGTGGAGCATGCCGGCGAAGGCCGCAGCGAGCGAGATGCCGCCGCGATCGTGCACCAGGTCTTCATGGAGCAGGGGGCCGACACCAGCCGGGCGGGCATCATCACCGCTGGCGTGGGCGACAGCTTCCTGCATGGCAACCTGCACGCCGAACCGCTGCGCCGCGGCGACGTGATGCACTTGGAGCTCCTTCCGCTGGTGAACGGCTACAGCGCCCGCCTGATGCGCCCCGTGGTGATCGGTGCGGCCGGCGAACGGGCCGCGCTGGCCGAGCAGTTGATCGCCATCCAGGATCGCCAGTTCGCCGCGATGGTGCCGGGCCGGCCGGCTCGCGAGGTCGACGCCATCGCCCGCGAAGGCATTCTGCAGGCGGGACTGCGCAAAGATTATCTGAACATCACCGGCTATACGGTTGGACATTTTCCGCTTTCCACGCCGCACACCAGCGATTTCTCGCGGGTATTCCTGCCCGATTCCAACTGGGTGCTCGAACCGGGCATGGTCTTCCACATGTACGTCTCCGCCGCCGGCGTGGCGTTCAGCGAGACGATACTGACCACCGAGACCGGCATCGAGCGGCTTACTCGAGCGCCGCGCCGGCTGTTCGAGGCCTGAAGCCAATGCGACGCATTGCCATCGGCGGATTCCAGCACGAGACCAATACCTTTTCGTCGCAGTCCGCCACCCTGGCCGACTTCCTGGATGGTTCGGGCTGGCCCGGGCTGCTGGAGGGCGCGAACCTGCTGCAGACCACCGCCGCCATGAATCTGCCGGTCGCAGGCGCAGCCGCGGAGCTCAAGGGTCTAGGATACGAGCTAGTGCCGCTGGTGTGGGCAGCAGCCACGCCATCGGGCAGGGTCGAGGACAGCGCCTTCGACGCGATTTGCGAGCGGTTTCTGCGCGCGCTGGAAAGCGCCGGTCCGCTCGATGGCGTGTACTTGGACCTGCACGGCGCCATGGCGACCACTACGTTCGACGACGCGGAAGGGGAGTTCCTGCGCCGGTTGCGCGCGCGCCTGGGGCCGGAGCTGCCGATCGTCGCCAGCCTGGACCTGCATGCCAACGTGTCTGCTGCCATGGTGACGCTGGCCGACGGCTTGGTCGGCTACCGGACCTATCCCCATATCGACATGGTGCAGACCGGGGCGCGGGCGGCCAGGCTGCTGCATGCGCGGTTGGTGCGCGGGGTGCCGCTGGCTGTGGCCTGGCGGCCTCTGGACTTCCTGGTGCCGCTCAGCAGCCAATGCACTTTGGCCGAGCCTGCCGCAGGCCTGTACGCGAAGCTGGAAGCGCTGGAGCGCGAGCTCGGGCTGGCATCCCTGAGCTGGACCGGCGGATTTCCCCTGGCCGATGTGCCGGATTGCGGCCAGGCCGTGCTGGCCTATGGCGAGACGAGCTCGCAGGTCGAGGCTGCGGTGCAGCGCTACAGCCAGTGCGTTGCCGAACAGGAAACGGCATTCCAGCAGCGCATCTGGGATGATGCCGAGGCGGTGGCGCATGTCATGCCACGTGCGGCGGCCGGGCATGGCCCCATTGTCCTGGCCGATACCCAGGACAATCCGGGCGGCGGCGGCGCTTCCGACACGACGGGCCTTTTGCGAGCCCTCGTGGCGGCGGGGGCTCAGAATGCGGTTGTTGCGATGATCCGCGACGGCGAGGCGGTGCGGCGCGCGTACGCAGCAGGGGCGAGTGCATCCGTGCACCTGGCTCTCGGTGGGCGCACGCCCGACGCAACGGGTCATCCAGGCGTGCCTTGTACCGGCCTGTACGAAGTGGAGCGCCTGACCGACGGCCGCTTCACTGGCACGGGGCCCATGTGGGGCGGTTCGCCCATCGACCTGGGGCCCACCGCATTGTTGCGATTGGGCGGCGTGCGCGTCATCGTGACCACGGGCAAGATGCAGGCGGCCGACCAATCCATCCTGCGCCACGTCGGCATCGAGCCGGCAGAGGTGGGGATCCTCGCGCTCAAAAGCTCGGTGCATTTCCGCGCAGATTTCCAGGCGCTGGCAAAGGAGATCCTGGTGGTGGCCAGTCCGGGGCTGGTCCGTGCCCGCCTGCGCGGCTTGCCATATCACAAGCTCCGGCCCGGATTGCGCATGCCGGCCTGAGTTGTGCCGGCTGCGCCTGCCATGAAGGCCTTCGACGTCGTAAGCTATCCCTCCCGCCCAAAGGAGCTCGCCATGAACACGCCCACGGCCCGTCCCCGCATCGTCATCGAATACTGCACGCTGTGCCAGTGGCTGCTGCGCGCGGCCTGGATGGCGCAGGAGCTGCTGTCCACGTTTTCCACCGACCTCGCCGAGGTGGCGCTGGCGCCGGGCACGGGCGGCGTGTTCCGGGTGCACTACGATGGCGAGATCATCTGGGACCGCACGGTGGACGGGGGCTTTCCGGATGCCAAGGCGCTCAAGCAGCGCGTGCGCGACCGCCTCGACCCGGGCCGGGACCTCGGCCACATCGACGGCCACAAGAAGGCGGGCTGAAGCGCCGCGGCAGCGCTTCAGGCGGTCCAGTCCTCGGGCAGGGCGCTGCGCGCCAGCGTGGCCACGAAGTCGGCGGTGCGGTCGTCGCCGGGGTGGGTGAACACGCGGCGCGGCGGGCCCGCCTCGATGATTTCGCCGTCGTGCAGGAACACGACCTGCCGCGCGATGGCGGCCGCCAGGCGCAGGTCGTGCGTGGCCATGATCATGGTCATGCCCTCGGCCGCGAGGCGGCGCAGTACGTCCACGACTTCCTCGGCCAGGCTGGGATCCAGCGCGGACGTGGGCTCGTCGCACAGCAGCACGCGCGGCGAAGGCGCGAGCGCACGCGCGATGGCCACGCGCTGCTGCTGGCCGCCCGACAGGGTGGCGGGCCAGGCGTCGGCCTTGGCGGCCATGCCCACCTTCTCCAGCAGCTCCATGGCGCGGTCGCGGGCGCGCGCCCGGGGCCAGCGTTGCACCGTCACGAGCCCTTCCATGACGTTCTCGATGGCGCTGCGGTGGGGGAACAGCTGGAAGTTCTGGAACACCATGCCGGTCTGGCGCCGCACGCGCAGCAGCGCCTCGACGGCGGGGCGCCGGCCGGGCTTGAAGCGCATGTGCTCCTCGCCCAGGTCGAGCGTTCCGGTTTCGGGCACTTCCAGCAGGTTGACGCAGCGCAGCAGCGTGCTCTTGCCGCTGCCCGAAGGGCCGATGAGGGCGGTGACGCCGCCTTCGGCCACGTCGAGATCGATCCCGCGCAGCACCGGGTGGCCGTCGAAGGATTTGGAGACGTTGCGCAGGCGGATCATCGCAGTTTCCCGGCGAATACGGCATGCTGGCCGTAGCGTTTCTCGAGCCGGCCCTGCACGGCCGACAGCACCGAACTGAAGATCAGGTAGATCAGCGCGGCTTCGAGGTACAGCACCAGCGGCTCGTAGGTGACGGCCGCGATGCGCTGGGCGGCCTGGAAGATCTCGGGCACGGTGATCACCGCGGCCAGCGAGGTGTCCTTGACCAGCGAGATGAAGGAGTTGGCCAGCGGCGGCACGGCCACGCGCGCGGCCTGCGGCAGAACGGTGCGGCGCATGGCCTGGCCGCGCGTCATGCTGAGGGAATAAGCGGCTTCCCATTGGCCCTTGGGAATGGACTCGATGGCGGCGCGGATCACTTCGGAGTTGTAGGCGCCCACGTTCAGGGTGAACCCGATCAGCGCGGCCGGCAGCGGGTCGAGCACGATGCCGGCGCTGGGCAGGCCGTAGAAGATCACGAAGAGCTGCACCAGCAGCGGGGTACCGCGGATCAGCCACACATAGAAGCGCACCAGCGCGACCAGCGGCCGCGGCCCGAAGAGCCGGATCAGGGCCACCACGAAAGCCAGCACCAGGCCGGCGGCGAAGGACAGGAGCGTGAGGGGAACGGTGAAGACCAGGCCGGCATGCAGCAATGGCCAGAACGAGTCGGCCATCAGCTGCAGCCAGGCGGGCAGGGCGGTAGCGGTTTCCTCGGGCATCGGCGGCGCGGCTCCGGGCGGCTCAGCGCGCCGACAGGTCGGTGCCGAAGTACTTCTCGGAAATGCGCTTGTAGGTGCCGTCGGCCTTGATGGCGGCCAGGGCCTGGTTGATGGCCTCGCGCAGCTCGGGGTTGTTCTTGCGGATCAGCACGCCCGATTGCGTGAATTCCTTGGCGGTGTCGCGCGCGGCGATGCGCACGGGCGCGTCGGGCTTGTGCTTCTTGAAGTCCAGGAACGACAGCTCGTCGTTGATGGTGGCGTCCACGCGGCGCGACAGCAGCAGGTCTATGGATTCGTTGAAGCCCTGCACCGGCACCACGTTGGCGCCGTATTGCTGGGCCAGCTTGCCGAAGTTGCTGGTGAGGGTGTTGGCCGAGCGCTTGCCCTTGATGTCGTCGAAGCCGCGGATCTCCTGGTTGTCGTTGCGCACGATGAGCACGGCCGCGGAGGAGATGTAGGGCTCGGAGAAGTCGTACTTGGCGCGGCGCGCCTCGGTGATGCCAACCTGGTTGATGACGGCGTCGTAGCGGCGCACGTCCAGGCCGGCGATGAGGCCGTCCCACTTGCCTTCCACGAATTCGGCCTTCACGCCCATGTGCTCGGCGATCGCGCGGCCGATCTCCACGTCGAAGCCGGTGAGGCCGGAGGCGTCGTGGTAGGTGAAGGGGGCATAGGTGCCTTCGGTGCCGATCTTGAACACGCCGGCCTGCTTGATGCGGGCCAGGTCGTCGGACTGGGCATGGGCGGTGCCGAGGGCCAGCAGGGGCGCCACGGCAAGGGAGAGCAAGGCGCGCAAGAGCGGTTTCATCGCGGGCTCCACATGGACGAGGGGTCGAAGGGGACGAGCACTCTAGCAACGTGTCTATTGTTTCACAAGGATGTTCCCGTGGTTCCGAAATAACAAAAAGTCATGAGACGCGCCGCGCCGCCGATGGCGCAGCGCAGCATGGAACGGCGTGGGTCTCAGCCCGCGCGCAGCAGGCGCAGGCCGTTGGCCACCACCAGCAGGGCTGCGCCCACGTCGGCGAACACGGCCATCCACAGGCTGGCCTGGCCCGTGACGGCCAGCACCAGGAACACGGCCTTGATGCCCAGCGCGAGCGCGATGTTCTGCACCAGCACGCGGTGCGTGGCGCGCGACAGGCGCACGAAGATGCCGATCTTGCGCAGGTCGTCGTCCATCAGTGCGACGTCGGCGGTTTCGATGGCGGTGCCGGTGCCGGCCGCGCCCATCGCGAAGCCGATGTCGGCACGCGCCAGGGCGGGCGCGTCGTTGATGCCGTCGCCCACCATGCCCACGCGGGCCGCGGGCCCGAGCCTGGCTTCGATGGCGCGCAGCTTGTCCTCGGGCAGGAGGTCGCCGCGGGCCTCGTCGATGCCGGCGGCCTGCGCCACGGCCTGCGCGGCGCGCGCATTGTCGCCGGTGAGCATCAGCGTGCGCACGCCCAGCGCATGCAGCTCGGCCACCGCTTCGACGCTGCCGGGCCGCAGGGTGTCGGCCACCGCCACCAGCAGCAGCACGCCGTGTTCATCGGCAAGCGCGACGGCGGTCTTGCCTTCGGCTTCCAGCGCATCGACGCGCTGCGTGAAGGCGGCGTCGGCCAGGCCCAGCTCCGTCATCAGGCGGCGGTTGCCGAGGTGGTAGAGGTTGCCGCCGATCCGCCCGCGCACGCCGCGCCCGGGCAGGGCGGAGAATTCGTGGACGGCCAGGCGTTCCAGGCCGCGCGCGTCGGGTGATTGCGCCAGGGCATGCGATACGGGATGGTCGGAGCGCGCCGCAAGACTGGCCCCGATCTGCAGGCTGTCGCCGCTTCGGGCGTCCAGGCGGAGGAGGTCGGTGACCACGGGCCGGCCCTGGGTGAGCGTGCCGGTCTTGTCCAGCGCCAGCCAGGCCAGCCTGCGGCCTTCCTCCAGGTAGACGCCGCCCTTGATCAGGATGCCGCGGCGCGCGGCCGCGGTGAGGCCGCTGACCACGCTCACGGGGGTGGAGATGACCAGGGCGCACGGGCAGGCGATGATGAGCAGGGCCAGGGCGCGGTATGCCGCGTCCAGCCATGCCTGGCCGAGCAGCAGCGGCGGCGCCAGCGCCACCAGCACGGCCAGGCCCACCACGGCGGGGGTGTAGTAGCGCGAGAAGCGGTCGATGAAGCGCTGCGTGGGCGCGCGCGCGCCCTGGGCCTGCTCCACCGCGTGGATGATGCGGTCCAGCGTGGTGTCGCCGGCGGCCGCGGTGACGCGGTATTCGAGGCTGCCCTCGGCGTTGACCGTCCCGGCGTAGACCGGCTCTCCCGGTCCCTTGTCCACCGGCAGGCTCTCGCCGGTGATGGGCGACTGGTCCACGGCGGAGCGGCCCTGGGCCACGACCCCGTCGGCGGCGATGCGCTCGCCCGGCCGCACACGCACCAGGTCGCCGGGCTGCAGGCTGGCCGCCGGCGCCTCGACCCACTGGCCGTCGGGCCGGCGCACGGTGGCGGTGGGCGGGGCGAGGTCCAGCAGGCCGCGCACGGCATTGCGCGCACGGTCCAGCGCGCGCGCCTCGATCAATTCGGCCACGTTGAAGAGGAACATCACCATGGCTGCCTCCGGCCATTGGCCAATGAGGACGGCGCCGGTGACGGCGATGCTCATCAGGGCGTTGATGTTGAGGTTGCCGTTGCGCACCGCGATCCAGCCCTTGCGGTACGTGCCCAGCCCGCAGGCCAGGATGGAGAGCAGGGCCGGCACGGCCGCGGCCCAGGCGGGCAGGGACGCGAAGTGCGCGATCTCCGCGGCCACGGCCAGCACGCCGCCCAGCGCCAGCAGGCGCCAGCCACGGGCCGCGCCCAGGCGCGCCTCGGGGGCGGGCGCGGCGGCGTCCATGGGCTCGGGCGTCATGCCCAGCGTGCGGATGGCCGCCTGCACCGCGGGCAGCGCGCCTTCGGCGTGCACCACGGTAAGCACCCGCTGCATCAGGTTGAAGTCCAGCGCCCGCACCGCGTCCATGGCGTCCAGCTTGCCGCGGATCAGTCGTTCCTCGGTGGGGCAGTCCATCTGGCCGATGCGCAGCCGCGACATCACTTCGCCGGGGCCGGGCCGCAGCGCGCCGGACGGGGCGCGCGACGGGGGCGGGGCCTGGACAGGGGCATCATGGCGATGGGCGTGGCCATGGGCGCAGCAGGCGGGTTCGTGATGGGGCGTGGATGACATGGCAGGGGGGCCAGTCCGTGAACGATGACCTATTGCACACCCTAGAGTTACTATAGGGTCAACGACCCACGTCTGGAGGTGTCGCCATGAAGATCGGAGCCCTGGCCAAGGCGGCCGGAACCACCGTCGAAACGGTGCGCTACTACGAGAAGGAGGGGCTGCTGCCGGCCCCCGAGCGCGGCCTGAACAATTACCGCAGCTACGGCCCTGCCCACCTGGAGCGCCTGCGGCTGATCCGCAACTGCCGGGCGCTGGACATGACGCAGGAGGAGATCCGCACCATTCTGGCCCTGTCCGATCATCACGAGGCCGGTTGCGGTCCCATCAACGCGCTGTTCGACGAGCACATCCAGCACGTCGACATGCGAATCGCCGAACTGCAGCAGCTCAAGGCGCAGCTGTGCGAGCTGCGGCAGCGCTGCCTGTCGGCACGGCCCGACACCGACGATTGCGGCATCCTGCACGGCCTCACCGAAATGGACGTGCAGGAACGGCCGGAGCGTCATACCCACCTGGGTTGACCGGGTGGCGTATGATGAGAACGTTTCTCATCGAAGCCCACGCAACATGACCGATATCTCGCTACCGCTGCATGCCCTGCATACCCGCCGCTCCATGAAGTTCCTGCGCGCGCCGGCCCCCCGTCCCGAAGAGCTCGACCAGATCCTGCAGGCCGCCATGAGCGCGCCCGACCATGGCGCCTTGCGTCCGTGGCGCTACGTGCTGATCCGGGGCGAGGCCATCGGCCGGCTGGCCGACCTGGCGCTGGACGCGGTCAAGCGCAGCGGCGACAAACGCATGACGCCTGAAAAGGAAAAGTCCGTGCGCGAATGGCTGGCCGGCGTGCCGCTGCTGATCGGCCTGGCGCACAAGATCGACCACGACAATCCCAAGGTGCCCGAGCAGGAACAACTGCTGGCCACGGGGGCATCGGTCATGAACATTCTCAACGCCGTGCACATGCTGGGTTATGCCGCATTCTGGAGCACCGGCCTGGGCACCTACCTGGAGGAGGTGCAGCAGGCGCTCGGCCTGGACCCGCTCGACTACCGCTTCCTCGGCTTCCTGGCCGTCGGCACGCCCGCCTGCGCCATGCCCGAAGCCACGCGCCCCGACTACCGCGAATTCGTCACCGAGTGGACCGGCGCCTGACCCCTCCCGCCACTCTTATATAAGTTGGTGTCAGACACCAGCTTTCACCAAACGCTAAAGGCTGGTGTCTGACACCGTCTTGTATAAGACTCGAGTGCGGCGGGTGCAGGGATAAAAAACGCCGGCTCGGGGCCGGCGTTTGTTGCATGCGAGCGAGGCTCAGCGGGTTTCGTCGAGCACGCGCCGGGCTTCTTCGCGCACGCGGTCGGGGGCGGTGCCGCCGATGTGGTTGCGGGCGGCGACGGAGCCTTCTAGCGTGAGCACCTGGTGGATGTCTTCGGCGATGGCGGGATGGTATGCCTGCAGCTCGGCCAGGCTGAGGTCGGCGAGGTCGCAGCCGCGCTGTTCGCAGTCGCGCACGGCGTGGGCCACGACTTCGTGGGCGTCGCGGAAAGGCAGGCCCTGCTTGACCAGGTAGTCGGCGAGGTCGGTGGCGGTGGCGTAGCCCTGCAGCGCAGCAGCGCGCATGTTCTCGGGCTTGACCTTGATGCCGGCGGCCATGTCGGCGAAGATCGTGAGCGTGTCGCGCAGGGTGTCGACCGTGTCGAACAGGCCTTCCTTGTCTTCCTGGTTATCCTTGTTGTAGGCCAGGGGCTGGCCCTTCATGAGGGTGAGCAGGGCGACCAGGTGGCCGTTGACGCGGCCGGCCTTGCCGCGGGCCAGTTCGGGCACGTCGGGGTTCTTCTTCTGCGGCATGATGGAACTGCCGGTGCAGAAGCGGTCGGCCAGGTCGATGAAGCCCACGCGCGGGCTCATCCACAGCACCAGCTCTTCGGACAGCCGCGAGACGTGGGTCATGATGAGCGCGGCGGCGGCGCAGAACTCGATGGCGAAGTCGCGGTCGGAGACGGCATCGAGCGAGTTGCGGCACACGCCGTCGAATTCCAGGGTGCGGGCCACGCGCTCGCGGTCGATCGGGAACGAGGTGCCGGCCAGGGCGGCGGCGCCCAGGGGCAGGCGGTTGACGCGCTTGCGGCAGTCGGCCAGGCGCTCGGCGTCGCGGCCGAACATCTCGGCGTAGGCCAGCAGATGGTGGCCGAACGTGACGGGCTGGGCCACCTGCAGGTGCGTGAATCCGGGCATGATGGTGCCGGCATTCTCCAGTGCCACCGTGGCCAGGGCGTGGCGCAGCTGGCGCAGCAGGCCCACCAGATGGTCGATCTCGTCGCGCAGCCACAGGCGGATGTCGGTGGCCACCTGGTCGTTGCGCGAACGGCCGGTGTGCAGCCGCTTGCCGGCGTCTCCCACGAGCTCGACCAGGCGCTTCTCGATGTTCAGGTGCACGTCTTCGAGGTCGAGCAGCCACTGGAAGCTGCCGGCGTCGATCTCGGACAGGATCTGCCGCATGCCGCGCTGGATGTCGGCGAGGTCCTGGGCGGAGATGATGCCCTGCGCCGCCAGCATTTCCGCATGGGCCAGCGAGCCGCGGATGTCGTGGCGCGCCAGGCGCTGGTCGAAGTCCACCGACGCGGTGTAGCGCTTGACGAGATCGGAAACCGGCTCGGAGAACCGGGCGGACCAGGCTTGCGCCTTGTTGGCGAACTGGTCTTGATTGGAGTGGGTGTTCTTTGCCATGATGGGCGGATTATACGGGCCGGCCAGGAGCGGGACATGCGATAATTTTTGCTTGTCCACTCCCCCAATCTGGATATCCGCATGAGCGCCCGGGTAGCAATTGCGCAAATCAACGCCGTGGTCGGCGACCTCGCCGGCAACGCCGAACGTGTGCTGCGCGCGGCCCGCGCGGCCCACGAGAAAGGGGCCGACGTCCTGGTCGCGCCCGAGCTGGTGCTCACCGGCTATCCCCCCGAAGACCTGCTGCTGCGCCCCTTCTTCGTCGAGCGGCAGCTGCATGTGCTGGACACCCTGCGCGAGCAGCTGGCGGGCCTGGCCGGGCTGCACGTGGTGGTGGGCTATGTCGAGTCGCGCCAGGGGCGCCTCTACAACGCCGCCATCGTGCTGTGCGAGGGCCGCGTGGCGGGCCGCTACGCCAAGCTCGAACTGCCCAACTATTCCGTGTTCGACGAGCAGCGCTACTTCACCGCCGACGGCGCGCCCTGCGTGTTCGAGGTCAAGGGCGTGCCGTTCGGCGTGACCATCTGCGAGGACGTCTGGTTCGACCGCGCCCCGCGCGCTGCCGCGCAGGCCGGCGCCCGGGTCCTGCTGGTGCCCAACGCCTCGCCCTACAACACCGGCAAGCAGGACGAGCGCCGCGAAGTCGTGGCGCGCTGCGTGCGGGAAACCGGCTGCGCCGTGGTCTATGCCAACATGGTGGGCGGCCAGGACGAGCTGGTGTTCGACGGCGCCTCCTTCGTGCTCGATGCCCACGGCGCGGCGGTGGCGCGGCTGCCCGAGTTCGCCGAGCATGTGGCCCTGGTCGAGGTCTCGGCCGACGGCGCGGTGCGCCCCGCGTCGGCACAGGCCGACGTGGCGCCGCTGGGCCCTGAAGAGCAGGTCTGGAATGCGCTGGTGGTTGGGGTGCGCGACTACCTCGGCAAGAACGGCTTCCCGGGCGCCATCATCGGCCTGTCCGGCGGCATCGATTCAGCCGTGGTGCTGGCCGTCGCGGTCGACGCGCTGGGGGCGGAGAACGTGCGGGCCGTGATGATGCCGTCGCGCTACACGGCCGACATCTCCCAGACCGACGCGGCCGACATGGCGCGGCGCCTGGGCGTGCAGTACGACGTGATCCCCATCGCGCCCGCGGTCGGCGCATTCGACGGGATGCTGGCGCAGCAGTTCGCCGGCCTGCCGCTCGATGCCACCGAGGAGAACATCCAGGCCCGGGTGCGCGGCACGCTGCTGATGGCGCTGTCCAACAAGACGGGCAGGCTGGTGCTCACCACGGGCAACAAGTCGGAAATGACCACCGGCTATTGCACCCTGTACGGCGACATGGCCGGCGGTTTCGCCGTCATCAAGGACGTCCCCAAGACCCTGGTGTACCGTCTGGCGCGCTGGCGCAATACCCGCGGCGAGGTCATCCCGGATCGCATCATCACGCGTCCGCCCTCGGCGGAACTGCGGCCCGACCAGACCGACCAGGACAGCCTGCCGCCCTACGACGTGCTCGACGGCATCATGGCGCTCTACATGGAACGCAACGCATCGGCCGCCGACATCGTGGCCGCCGGATACCCGCCCGACGCCGTGGAGCAGGTGGTGCGGCTGATCCGCATCAACGAATACAAGCGTCGCCAGGCGCCACCGGGGCCGCGCATCACGCCGCGCGCATTCGGCCGGGATTGGCGCTATCCTGTCACCAACGGGTTCCGCGAGACGCTGCACACCGATCGTCACCACAAATAACCAGGGATACGTACGTGAAACAAGTCACCGCCATCATCAAACCGTTCAAGCTCGACGAGGTGCGCGAGGCGCTGGCCGAGGTGGGCGTCAGCGGCCTCACGGTCGCCGAGGTCAAGGGCTTCGGCCGCCAGAAGGGCCACACCGAGCTGTACCGCGGCGCCGAGTACGTCGTGGATTTCCTGCCCAAGATCCGTGTCGAGGTGGTGCTGTCCGACAGCATGGTGGAGCCCGCCATCGAGGCCATCCTCAAGGCCGCGCGCACCGGCAAGATCGGCGACGGCAAGATCTTCGTCAGCCCGGTGGAGCAGGCCATCCGCATCCGCACCGGCGAGAGCGACGACGAGGCCCTGTAGCCCGCACTGCCGTCATTGCCGCAGGTTCACGGCCGGCCCCCAGGGGCCGGCCGTTTCATTTCAATTCCGCCGCGGCTTCAGCGCACTAGCTGGTTCATCTCCAGGATGGGCATCATCACGGCCAGCACGATCAGCAGGACCAGGCCGCCCATCACCAGGATGAGCAGCGGTTCGAGCAGCGCCGTCATGGCCATGGCGCGGCGCTCGAGGTCCTGCGACAGCGTGGCCGCGCCGCGGGTCAGCAGTTCGGGCAGCTGGCCGGTCTTCTCGCCGCTGGCCATGAGGTGTATCAGCAGCGGCGGAAAGCAGCGCTGCGCCGCGAGCGAAGACGACAGCGGCGCGCCTTCGCGCACCCGCTGCGTGGCCTCGTCCACGGCCAGGCGCAGGCGTTCGTTGCCCAGCGTGCGGCGCGCGGCATCCAGGGCCGTCAGCAGCGCCACGCCGCTGCCTGTGAGGATGGCCAGCGTGGACGCGAAGCGGGCGGATTCCACGCCCAGCACGAAGCGGCCGACCAGCGGCAGGCGCAGCACGCGCGTGTGCCAGGCCAGCCGCGCGGCCGGCGCCCGCAGCGCATAGCGCCACAGCCCGAAGGCCGTGCCCAGGACCAGGGCGCCCGCCCAGCCCCAGTCGCGCACCGCATCGCTGGCCGCCAGCATCAGCCGCGTCAGCAGCGGCAGCTGCTGCTTGGCATGGTCGAAGGCCGAGACGACCTGAGGCACCACGTAGCCCAGCATGAAGAGCACGATCCCCACCGACACGGTGGCGACCACGGCGGGGTAGATGAAGGCGGTGAGCACCTTGCTGCGCAAGGCGTTGCGCGATTCGATGTAGCCCGCCAGCTTCTCCATCACCTGGGAAAGGTCGCCCGAGGCCTCGCCTGCGCCCACGAGCGCGCGGTAGATCTCGGGGAAATCGCGCGGGCGCGAGGCCAGCGCATCGGAGAGGCGATGGCCGGCGCGCACGTCGGAGCGCACCTCCGTGAGCAGGTTGGCCATGTGGCGGTTCTCGGCCTGCTCCAGGGTGGCGCTGAGCGCCGCGTCCAGCGGCAGGCTCGCCGCGAGCAGGCTGGACAGCTGGCGCGTCATCCAGGCCAGGTCGGCGTCCGACAGGCGCGGGCGCAGCGCGGCGCCCAGCGAGCCGCTGCGCGCCGCGGCCGGCGCGGTCGACAGCGGCAGCAGGCCGCGCTGGCGCAGCTGGTTGCGCGCGCCGCGCTCGGTCTCGGCGTCGAGCGTGCCGCGCACGATGCGGCCCAGCGCATCGCTGGCTTCATAACGGTAGGAGGGCATGGAAAAGCGCGTGGATCCGGGGCTGTACGGCCTGCCACCATGCCGTTGAATTATGACCGTAGTGTTTCACGTAGCACCCGTATACTCGCCGGGTTTTCCTCGCCACCTGGTAAAGATCCCATGCGTCAACTCCTGTCGTTCAGCCTGGCCGCGGTGCTCGCCGCGACTGCCTGTGCGTGGCCGCCCCAAGCCGCGCACGCGCAACAGGTCGACAACCGAGTCAGCCTCAATTTCGTCGACACCGACATCCCCGCGGTGCTGCGTGCGCTGTCGCTGTTCACGCAGCGCAACTTCCTGGTCGACCCGCGGGTCAAGGGCAAGATCACGCTGGTGTCGGAACGCCCGGTGGATCGCAACCAGGCGCTCTCCATGCTGACCGGTGCATTGCGCATGCAGGGCTACGCCATCGTCGAGGTCGACGGCGTGACGCGGGTGGTGCCCGAGGCCGACGGCAAACTGCAGGGCAGCCCGGTGGTGGGCGGCGCAAGGCCGGCCGCGCCCGTGCCGGTGGAACAGTTCGCCGGCCGCGGCAGCGAGATCATCACGCGCGTATTTCCGCTGAAGTACGAGAACGCGGCCAACCTCGTGCCGGTGCTGCGGCCGATGGTGGCCCCCAACAACCCCATCAATGCCTACCCGGGCAACAACACGCTGGTCATCACGGACTATGCCGACAACCTCGAGCGCATCGCGCAGGTGATCGCCAGGGTCGACGTGCCCACGTCGATGGATACCGACGTGGTGCCCGTGCAGAATGGCATTGCGGCCGACATCGCCGCGCTGGCCACCCAGCTCATGGACGGCCAGCAGGGCAACGATTCCGGCCAGCGCATCGCGCTGGTGGCCGATCCGCGCAGCAATTCGGTCGTGATCCGCTCGGGCAGCCCGGCGCGCACCCAGCTGGCGCGCCAGCTCATCGCCAAACTCGACAGCCAGTCGCGCGGGGCCGGCAATCTGCATGTGGTCTATCTGCGCAATGCGCTGGCCACGCGCATGGCGCAGATCCTGGGCGGCCTGCTCGCGGGCCAGGGGCAGTACAGTCCTTCCGGCAGCACGGGAACGGGCTCGACCACCGGCGCGGCCGGGGGCGGCGCAGCCACCGCCACCACGACGAACCGCAGCCAGTCGGCGCCGGCGACGCAGACCGCCAGCTACAGCGGCTCCTCGTCCATGGGGCTGGGCACGACCGAGCAGATCCAGCGAGAGGCCACCAGCCTGGAGCCGGTGTCCTATTCGGGCAACGGAGCGGTGGTGCAGGCCGACCCGTCGACCAACTCGCTCATCATCTCGGCGCCCGAGCCCCTGTACCGCAGCCTGCGCGAGGTCATCGACCAGCTCGACCAGCGCCGCGCCCAGGTGCTGGTGGAGAGCCTGATCGTCGAAGTCAGCGAGAACGTATCCTCCGAATTCGGCATCCAGTGGATGACCGGCAGCAGCAACCTCAGCAACGGCAGCACCGGCTTCATCGGCGGCACCAACCTGGGCGGCAGCGGCATCAGCGTCAACGGGGCGACGACCCTGGACGCGCTGGGCAGCGGCCTGTCGCTGGGCGTGGTCAAGGGCACGGTGGACGTGCTGGGCAACGAGATCATCAACCTGGGCGTGCTGGCGCGCGCCCTCCAGGCCACCGGGCAGGCCAACATCCTGTCCACGCCCAACCTCCTGACGCTGGACAACGAGCAGGCCAGCATCATGGTCGGCCAGACCGTGCCGTTCATCACGGGCCAGTACACCACGTCCGGAGACAGCAGCACCAATCCGTTCCAGACGATCGAGCGCGAGGACGTGGGCCTGAAACTGAACATCCGGCCTCAGATATCCGAAGGCGGGGCCGTCAAGCTGGACATCTACCAGGAAGTCAGCAGCGTCGACCAGAGCACGGCCACGTCCACGCTGGGCGTCACGACCAACAAGCGCGCCATCGATACCAGCGTGCTGGTCGACGACGGCCAGATCATCGTGCTGGGCGGCCTGCTGCAGGATGCCGTCACGACCAGCAACGACGGCGTTCCGGGGCTGAGCAAGATTCCCATCCTGGGGGCGCTGTTCCGCTACGATGCGCGCAGCCGCACCAAGACCAACCTGATGGTGTTCCTGCGTCCCTACGTGGTGCGCAATGGAGAGCAGGGCGCCAGCCTGACGCTGGACCGCTATGACTACATGCGGCGCCAGCAGAGCCAGGCCCGGCCCAACGAGCACTGGCTGCTGCCGGACATGGATGCGCCGCTGCTGCCGCCGGCGGGCGTGCAGACCGCCAGCCGCGCCGGCACGCCATACGATATGCGGCCCGAGCATCTCGCCGAGACGATGCGGCGCGATCCTCCTCGCACCACGGAGACGTTCGCGGTACGCCAGATGCCGCAGGCCGCCGACCAGGCCGATGCCAGGTCCATCCGCGTGAACCTGCCGCGCGGAGCCAGCATCGCGACGGACATCGCAGCGCTGTATCCCGACACGAGCCGCAATGTCACCACGCTGCAGCTGGCCAATGTCGAGACCTCGGCGCAGGCCGAGCAGATCGTGCAAAGGGTCAGGCTCAGCGGCCTGAGCGCGTACGTGATGCCCGGTCCGGGCAATCAGGGATACCTGGTGCGCGCGGATGTGGCGCGCGATGCCACCACCGTCGACACGACCCTGCAGCTGCTGCGCGAGCTGGGATTTCGCGGCGAACTGGTGACCCAGCCGTAGGCGCGCCATGAATCCGCATCCCCTGCCGTATGCCTGGGCGCGCGCGCACCGCGCCGTGCTGTCGCTGCGCGGCGGCGCGCCGCAATTGTCGGTCAGCGCGCGCACGCCGGCCTGGGCCATACGCGAAGTGCTGCGCTGCCACGGGGACGTGCCGGTGGTGGAGATCGACGACGCGGCGCTGGAAACCCTGCTCACCGCCGCCTACAGCGATACCGGCGATGCGGCCTCGGTGATGGGCGTGGCCGAAAGCGAGATCGACCTCGACCGCCTGATGCAGGACATCCCCGAGGTGACCGACCTGCTGGATGCGCAGGACGACGCACCCGTGATCCGCATGATCAACGCGCTGTTCGCCCAGGCGGCGCGCGACGGCGCGAGCGACATCCACATCGAGCCCTTCGAGACGCATTCGGTGGTGCGCTACCGCGTGGACGGCACGCTGCGCGACGTGGTGTCGCCGCGCAAGGCGCTGCATGCGGCGCTGATCTCCCGCATCAAGATCATGGCCCATCTCGACATCGCCGAGAAGCGCCTGCCGCAGGACGGGCGCATCGCGTTGCGGGTGGGCGGGCGCCCCATCGACGTGCGCGTCTCGACCCTGCCTACGGGCCACGGCGAGCGGGCCGTGCTGCGCCTGCTGGACAAGCAGGCCGGCCGCCTGCAGCTCGAGAAGCTGGGCATGAGCCCGGCCGTGCTGACCCGCCTGGACACGCTGATCCGCCAGCCGCACGGCATCGTGCTCGTCACCGGCCCCACCGGCAGCGGCAAGACGACGACGCTGTATGCGGCGCTGGCGCGGCTGGACGCCAGCACCACCAACATCCTCACGGTGGAAGACCCGATCGAGTACGATCTTCCCGGCATAGGCCAGACGCAGGTCAACCCGAAGATCGACATGAGCTTCGCCACGGCCCTGCGCGCCATCCTGCGCCAGGATCCCGACGTGATCATGATCGGCGAGATCCGGGACCTCGAAACGGCCCAGATCGCGGTGCAGGCCTCGCTCACGGGCCACCTGGTGCTGGCCACGCTGCATACCAACGATTCCGTGTCCGCCGTCACGCGCCTCACCGACATGGGCGTGGAGCCTTTCCTGCTGGCGTCTTCCCTGCTGGGCGTGCTGGCCCAGCGCCTGGTGCGCCAGCTGTGCCGGGAGTGCCGCAAGCCCGAAATGCTGCCCGATGGCCGACAGGTGTATCGTCCCGTGGGCTGTCCGGCCTGCGGGCATACCGGCTACTCGGGCCGCTCGGGCATCCATGAGCTCTTCGTGGTCGACGACCAGGTGCGCACGCTGATCCACGAAGGGCGCGACGAGCAGGTGCTGCGCCGCGCGGCCGTGGCCTCCGGCATGCGCAGCATGCGCGAGGACGGCCAGCGCTGGGTGGACGAGGGCGCGACCTCGCCCGAGGAGATCCTGCGCGTCACCCGCGAGGCCTAGGCCCTGCCGCCGGCCGACCTTGCCGGCGGCACATGACAGCGGCACATGACAGTGGTGCGTGCATGCGGCGCGGGTGCGCCCGCACGCATCATGACACCGGTAATCGATTCATCAAGGCGGTTTCACGCAGGCTTCATGGGCCGGCCGCAGCATGCCTGCGGTGCTGCCGTCCCGGCACGCCACACCTTCATTCTTTTCTCATCAACCTTCATAGGGCTAGCGAGATGTCGAAGAAAGAAAGCGGGTTTCATGTGGTCGTGGACGCGGGCAAGCGCCGCTTCCTGCGGGGCTCCGCCGCGGCGGCTTCGGGCGTGGCAGCGTTGTCGATGTTCCCGCCCAGCATACGCCGGGCGCTGGCGATCCCCGCCCACAACCGCAAGGGCACCATCGAGGACGTCGAGCACATCGTCATCCTGATGCAGGAGAACCGCTCGTTCGACCATTACTTCGGTACGCTCAAGGGCGTGCGCGGCTTTGGCGACCGCATCACGATTCCCCTGCCCGAGGGCCGCAGCGTCTGGGAGCAGTGGAACGGGGCGCGCGTGGTCATGCCCTATCACCTGGACAGCAGGGCGGGCAATGCGCAGCGCGTCGACGGCACCCCGCATGACTATCCCGACGCGCATTTCGCCTGGGACGGCGGGCGCATGGACAAATGGCCGCTCTACAAGCAGGATCATTCCATGGGCTACTACAGGCAGGCCGAACTGGAATTCCAGTTCGCGCTGGCCGATGCCTTCACGCTCTGCGACGCCTACCACTGTTCCACGCACGGCGGCACCAATACCAATCGGCTGTTCCTCTGGACCGGCACCAACGACCCCTCGGGCGCGGGCAACGGGCCGTCCACGCGCAACGCCGGCCACGACGGCTTCGGCCCGTCGAGCGAGGGCTGGACGTGGAAGACCTACCCGGAACGCCTGCAGGAGGCCGGCGTGGGCTGGAAGGTATACCAGAACCTGCCCGACAACTACGGCGACAATCCGCTGGTGGGCTTTCGCCAGTACCGTGCCGCCCACGAGGCGGAGGGCAACGGCCCGGATGGCGCGCCGTATCTGCCCTGGACGCAGGAGATCGAGGCCCGCAATCCCTTGTACAAGGGCGTGGGCAACACCATGCCCAACGCCGGCGACGTGAACGCCACCGAGCAGATGCTGGCGGATTTCGAGGCCGACGTGGCCAACGGCCGGCTGCCGCAGGTCTCCTGGATCGTCGCCACCGATACCTATTCCGAGCATCCGGGTCCGTCGAGCCCCATCCAGGGCGCCTGGTATACGCAGAAGGTCCTGGATGCGCTGACGGCGCACCCCGAGGTATGGAGCAAGACCGTGCTGTTCGTGACCTTCGACGAGAACGACGGCTTCTTCGACCACCTGCCGCCGCCCGCCGCGCCGTCGCTCGACGCCGAGGGCCGGGAGCTCGGCGCCTCCACCGTGGACACCTTGGCCGAGCGGCACACGGTGGCGTCCACCACCGATCCGGCGGACAACGAGGTCTACGGCCCCGGGCCGCGGGTGCCCATGTATGTGATCTCGCCGTGGAGCCGCGGCGGCTGGGTCAACTCGCAGGCATTCGACCACACTTCGGTGCTGCGCTTCGTGGAAGCGCGCTTCGGCGTGATCGAGGAAAACATCAGCCCCTGGCGCCGTGCGGTGCTGGGCGACCTGACCTCCGCCTTCAATTTCGCCACGCCCAATCACGATACGTTGCCGGACCTGGACCTGTTGAGCAAGGTCGAGGCGGACCTGGAGCGTGCCGCGCAGGAACAGCTGCCGCAGGTGCCTCCGCCCGACGAAAGCATGCAGCAGCTGCCTGTTCAGGAGCCGGGCGTGCGCCCCTCGCGGCCGCTGCCCTACGTGCTGCACGTCCATGGCCAGGCCGACGTCAAGTACCAGGGCCGGCACGACCGGCAGGACATGACGCTGGTCTTCTCGAACACCGGCGGGCAGGGCGCAGTATTCCACGTGTACGACCGGCTGCACCTGGAGCGCCGGCCGCGCCGCTACACGGTCGAGGCCGGCATGCGGCTGGAGGGGCGCTGGAGCACGGCCGACGATCGCGGCCGCTATGACCTGTGGGTGCTCGGCCCCAACGGCTTTCATCGGCATTTCCAGGGCGACCTCGGCGTGCTGGACGCGCACCGCGTGGCGCGGCCGGAGATCCGCGTGGACTACGACAGCGACAACGGCGACGTCCAGCTGATCCTGTCGAACACGGGCAACGTGCCGTGCACCTTCGTGGTCACGCCCAACGCGTATTTCGGCGCGGACCAGGCCCGCACCGTCACCGTGGGGGTGCACCGCCGGGAGGCGCTGTCCTGGTCGCTGCGGGACAGCGGCTGCTGGTACGACTTCACGGTGAGGGTGGAGGGCGACGAGAGCTACGTGCGCCGCTTCTGCGGCCGCGTCGAGACCGGCCGTCCGTCGGTGAGCGACCCGGCCCTGGGCATGCGCTGACGCCGGCCGGGCCGGCGCAGGAGCCGGCCCGGGCTTCAGTCCTTCACGCCGTACCGGTGCACGCCGTCGCGTGACGGACCCAGCGCATACAGCAGGCCCTGCAGGCCGGCGCGCTGGGCATCGCTGGCCTGGTCCGATGCGGCTGCCTCGCCCTGGAACCGGAAATGGCCATTGCGCATGGCGCCTTCGCCGGCAAGGCGCAACGCGCCCCGCAGGGTCTCGAGCGACAGGTGCAGGCCGTCGTCGGCACGCGTGAGGCGCAGCCGGTAATCGCCCAGCGGCGCCACGGGCGAGATGGCCGAGCTGGCCTCGCGCCAGGTGGCCTCGGCCACCGTGCCGGTGGCGGCTGCCGCGGGATCGTAGCGCTGCCATTGCAGGGCCAGCTGCCCGCCGGGGGCGATGGTGTTCCAGGGCGTGCCCAGGCCGTAGAGGGCGCCGGCGGGCAACTGCGCCTGCCCCGCCGACACCGCCGCCCCGCGCCATCCCGGCGTGATCTTCACCGGCGCGCGCATCCATGCATGGCGAACTTCCAGCCCGCCGCCGCGCCATTGCCACGACAGCGGTTCGGTGAGCATGCGGCGCTGGCCCGGCGCGCCCAGCGCAAGCCAGCCCCGGCCATTCCACAGCGTGCCGTCGGCATCGACCAGCGTCAGCAGTGCATTGTCGGGCTGCAGGCGCAGCAGCCAGCGTGCGGGCAGCACGGCCAGCGCCGCGGCTGCGGCGACGAAGCAGGCCAGCAGCACGGCCGCGAGACGCGCAAGACGGGTCATGCCTTACTCCTTCGCCTTGGGCTGCGTGCTCAGCACCGCGGTGCCGCTGAGGCGGCCGGGCAGGCGCCGGTCGTCGGCATCGCGCGGGCGCACCAGCGCCAGTTCGCTCAGCGTGAGCCGCCAGTCGCGCGGGGCGCTGTCCAGCCATCCCAGCGCGGAGGCTGCCGAGGCGGCGTCGAAGCGCAGCGTGAGGCTTCCGGCATCGCGCCGCTCGATCGCCCATTGGTCCGCGGCCATGCCGGTCTGTTGCAGGCTGGCCTCGACTTCGGCATCGGCAGGCAGCGCGGCGGGGCCGGCCGATGCGCCGCGCTGCAGGGCCCGCGCGCGGCTGGCCAGGTCCGCCACCGTGGCGGCCTGCACGCGCAGGGCAGGCAATTCGGCCTGCAGCGCGCGCATCGACTTCCAGGCCGGTTCGATGGCCAGCAGGAACAGCAATGCGCCGCCGCCCAGTACGGCGGCCGCGGTGACCAGCCGGCGCTCGCGCGGGGCGAGCCGCTGGTGGGCGGCGCGCAGCCGCTGCAGCGATTCGGCGGCCTGCGCCGTGCGCTTGCGCAGGGCGGGGGGCAGGGTGAGGGATTTGATCATGGTTGGACAGGAACGATGCGCCACTGGCCGTCGGCCTGCTCGTCGCGTTCGACGCGCACGCCCAGGGCCGCGGCGCGCTGTGCGATGGCGGGGGCGTCGGCCAGGCGGGCGTCTTCGTCTTCGGCGCCGGCCAGTTGCAGGGTCAGGGTCTGGTCGCGGTAGTGCAGCGTCTCCACGGCATCGGCGGCGAAGGGCAGCACCTGGGCCGCGGCACGCGCCAGCAGGAAGAAGTCGCCGCCCGACGTGCCGCCGCGCTGTGCCAGCAGGGCCTCGTAGCCTTGCTGGGCCTGGCGCATGGGGTCCAGCACCACGGGGATGTCCGGGAAGGCGTCGCGCACGTCCGCCTGCATGCGTGCGCGCAAGGCTTCGGCCTCGCCGCGCAGCTGGCCCGCATAGAGATTCAGGCCGGCGATCCAGAGCAGGGCGGCGATGGCCGACCAGCGCAGCGCCGGGCGCCAGGGGGAGACGTGGGTGGGGGCCAGGCGGGGCAGTTCCAGCGTCCAGCCGGGCAGCGGCGCATGCCACCGCGCAGCGTCGCGTTCCTGCGGCGGTGCGTCGGCGTCCTGCTGCAGTGCCTGCGCCGGCACCACGGCGCGCAGCTTCAGGCCGGCGTCCGACAACAGGCGGCAGGCGCGGTGCAACGCAGCGCGGTCGGCCCAGGCCACCGTCACGGTGCCGTCGGGCTCGCGCTTTCCATGACCGATCGCCAGGGCGTCCAGGTCGCTCAGCACCAGCGCCTCGAGCGCACCGCGCACGGCCGCGGGGAAGCGTGCCGGCGCCACGGCCGGCACGTTGACGCGGGCGACGATGGCATCGTCCGGATGCAGCACCGCATACACGCCCACCCCGGGCCAGGCGCCCGCCAGGGCAGCCGCCGTGAGGGCGCCCTGGCGGGCCGGCTCGCCCTTGCGGTCGAACCAGGCATGCTCCAGCAGGACGGCGGCGTTCAGGTCCTCCAGCCGGGGAAGGGCGATGCGCAGTATGTTCTTCATGGTACCTCCCGCAACCAGATGGTTTCCGGTTCGGTGTTGGCGCTGTTGCGGATCAGGGCTTGCATGGTGATGCGTGCGTTCTCGTAGACGACGGTGCCGGTGGCCATGAACCAGCTGCTGGCCGTGACGACGGTGGGCGCCGCGATGTCCCGGGCCATGCCGGCGAGGCGGTTGGCAAAGTCGCCGCTGTTCACGAACCAGCGGCCGCGGTCGCGCTCGCCGGCCAGGCTGCGCGCCTGCGACAGCGACAGCTCGGGCACCAGGGCCGCCAGCACTTCGGGCGGCGCGGTATTGACGTTGATGCTGGTCGAGGTGGGCAGCAGCGTCATGGCGCGGCGCAGGCTGGCGCGGCTGGCCGCGTCGGCCCCGGCCAGCGCGGCCAGCTCGTCGATGCCGCGCGGCAGCGGCGCCTGCGCCGAGGGCTGCGCCGTCTCGGCCTCCTCCTGTTCAGCGGGCCTGCGCGGCTGCGCGGCTGCCACGCGCTCGGCCAGCGGCACGGCCAGCGTATCGGGCAGGTCCAGGTTGGCCAGCAGCCGGCGCAGCGTTTCCAGCTGCGCCGGCTGGACCACGCCCAGGGTGGCGACGTTGTACAGGTTGTACTTGCCCTGCTCGTCCTGGATGGTGCCGGAGAACACCGCCACACGGGCATCTCCGGCGCGTTCGATGCGGGTGTCGGGCAGGGGTGTGGCCCAGAGCTGGTCGTTGCGGGTGGTGGACTCGCGGCGCGCATGGTCGCGCAGCATGAGCCGCGCCCAGTCCAGCCCCCCCACCAGCAGCCAGCGCGCCTGGACGCGGTCCTGCGCGTTGGCCGTCTGGCGCACGGCGGCCGCCTGGCGCTGGAACAGGCTGGTGCTCAGCGCAGCCACCACGGCCACGATGAGCAGCGCGGCCAGCACGGCCACGCCGCGCTGCCGCCTGCGCGCGCGCTGCGTCCTCATGGCAGCACCACGATGCGGTTGTACGGCCGGGTGACGCTGCCCACGCGGCGCTGCAGGCTCACGTCCAGGCCGGTTGCGGGGGCGGGCAGGGCGGCGGGCAGGGCAGCCCAGCCGCGTCCGGGCACCCAGGCGCGCACCTGCATGGCGGTCACGTCGGGCAGCACCAGGGCGCCCGATTGCGGCTCGGGCAGCGGGTAGCGGTCTCCCGGCGCGCCGGCATAGCGCCAGAGTCCGTCGGGACGCAGCTGCCATACCACCTGCTGCCACCATCCGGGCAGGCCCGGCGCGGCGCGCACGATGCGCAGCTGCGGCGCGCCCGAGCCCGGGGGCACCGTCACGCCGGCGGGCAGCATGGTCCTCACGCTCGTGCCGCTGCCGAGATAGGTTTCGGCGAGGTCGCGGTCCATCTGCCCCAGCGTGCGTATCACCATGTCGTTGTCCTCGGCATTGCGGCCGATCGCTTCGCGCGTGGTGGCGACCTGCGCCAGGCCGCGCCATGCCATCAGGCTGACCAGCGCCATGAGCGCCACGGCGACCAGCACCTCGATGAGCGTGAAGCCGCGCTGCGCGCGCAGGCCGGCGATGCGTCGCGTCATTGCAGATTCGACAGCAGGCCGCTGAGCATGCCCAGCGTGGCCCCGTCCCTGCCCTGCTCGTGGACCCGCACCGTGACCTGCCGGAAGCGGCGATTCAGCGAGTTGGTGAATTCGATTTCACAGACCATGGCTTCTCCGCCCTGCGCGCAGGGTTCGCTGCGGGTGCCCGCGCGCGGCAGCGTCTGTTCCAGCCGCAGCTGCGCCAGCATGTTCTCAGCCGCCAGCATCGCCAGGGTCTTGTCGTGCAGGGCGCGGTTGTTGTCGATCATCACGCCCATGGCGCGCAGCGCCGCCGCCATGGCCACGCCGATGATGGCCAGCGCCACCAGCACCTCGATCAGCGTGAAGCCCTTCTGGCGGGCCGACCGCCCGGCCGGGTTTCGCCGCAGGGCGTTTTTTCTACTGTTCGATGGCATAGCGGCCGGCGGCGTCGCGGACGATGGTGAGGCTGTCGCCCTGGGCCTGCAGCTGCAGCACCAACGGCGCGGCGATCCACTCGTTGTCGAAGACCAGCGGTAGGCCCGGATCGGCCTGCAGGGTCACGGGCGGCGACTGCCACGCGCGGCCATGCAGCAGCGCGTCGTGCTCGAATCGGTCCGGGCGCAGCGGGGCGTCGTCCTGGGCGGACAGGCGGTCGGTGCGTCCGCGGCGCTCGAAGCGCCAGCCTTGCTCGTCGGCCTGCCAGCGGATGGGGCGGCCGTCGCTGCGGGCCTCGCTTTGCGCCACCGCAAAGGCATCGAGCAATTGTTCGGCGTCGGCACGCAGCCGCCCGTCTGCGGAAGGAAACGCCGAGACGCTGACCATGGCCACGCCGATGCCGACGATCACCAGCACCACCAGGATCTCGACGAGGGTGAAGCCGCGCTCAGAGCTCCCAGGAGCCGATGTCCGCATCGCCTTCCTCCCCGCCGGGCTTGTTGTCGGCGCCGAACGAGAACACGTCGATTTCGCCTTTCACGCCGGGGTTGAGGTACTGGTAGGGATGGCCCCAGGGATCGTTGGGCAGGCGCTCGAGGTACGGGCGCCAGCCGCGCGCGTCCTGCGGGCGCTCGACCAGCGCGCGCAGCCCCTGCGAAGTGCTGGGATACCGGCCGTTGTCCAGGCGGTAGAGCTTGAGGGCCTGCATCAGCCCGGCGATGTCCTGGCGCGCCGCCACCTGGCGCGCCTGGTCGGGCCGGTCGAGTACGCGCGGCACGACCAGCGCAGCAAGAATGCCCATGATCACGATCACCACCATGATCTCGATCAGCGTGAAGCCCTGCTGACGGCGGGCAATTCGGGAAGTGCGGCGCACGGTGTCCTCCAATTTTCGGTCAAGCCCGAAATTGTGCGGCATTTATATGACAGGTTTGCGTCGCCAGCCGCTCAGGGCTGCACCCGGATGCCGTCGGGCGGCGCGCCCAGCGGCGGCGCCGCAAGCCGCGTGCGCGTGCCGCCCATGTCGAGCATGACGCCCGCGGCATCCACCGAGACCAGCGTGATCTGCGGCGCCACTTCCTGGCCCGTGCGCACGCCCACCGGCGGGCCGCCATTGACGCTCAGCAGCGCCGCGCCGCTGTCGCCGCCGGCAATCAGGCCCACCACGGCGACCTCGGTCTGGAGTACGCCGTCGCGCCCGAACCAGAGGGCCACGGGCGACACGTCGGCCTGGCGGGAGGGGGCCACCGAGAGGGCGGGCGGCAGCTGGCCCGGTTGGGGCGCGCCGAGCAGCGCGCCCCATACGCCCACGGCCGCGGCAGCGGCGAGCAGCGCGGCCAGGCGCGCCATGGCGGGCAGGTTGAGGCGGGGCAGGGGCAGGGCAGTGAGCACGATGATCCGGAGCATTCGAAGAGGCCCCGAACGTAGCGCTGCATCATGACAGGAATAAGACTTTCAGGAAGCTGAATGATGAATTTTTTATTTCATTCCCAATTTTGTAATGGGGCGTTTATAGGATGCCGGTGCTGCGGGCCCCCTGCCTGCATTTCGTCACCCCTTTTCAGTTTCCGGAGATAGGCCGACATGCAAGATCCCATCCAACTCCAACGCCGACGCATCCTCAAGCTGCTCGGCGGCGCGCCCATGCTGCCCCTGGCCGGCGGCGCCAGCGCTGTACTGCTCGCGGGCTGTAATTCCGACGACGATGACGACGAGGAGGTCGGCGGTGGCGGCGATGGCGGCGGCACGCCGGCGCCCGGCGCGACCTTCCAGTCGGCGCGCTTCGTGCCCATGGATGCGCCCGGCGCGGACGACCCGGCTGCGATGGCCACGACCACGGTGAAGTCGGCGCTGGAAGTGACGTACAGCGACGGTACCGTGCAGACTTTCCAGCTGGGCTACGAGCCCTTCTTCATGACGGGCGACCTGGTTCCCGATGGCGACGGCGGCACGATCGTGGCCGGCGGCTACTACGACATCCACAACCAGCCGATCATGGACACCACCGGCAGCACGCCGCGCCAGTTCTTCTCGGACTGCCCCGACGGCTCTTCGCTGATCACGCTGGAAAACCCGGCGGTGGCCGGCGTCACGGGCAATACCGTGTTTGCCGTGGTGCAGTTCGAATACACCTCGCGCAGCCTGGACGACTCCGACATGTACGGCCGCCTGCCCTCGCCGATCGCCGTGCTGACGCTGGACCAGGATCCCGCCACCGGCGAGCTGAAGGTGGTCAAGTACCATAACGTCGACACGTCCTCCGCCAACGGCCTGTGGATCACCTGCGGCGCGAGCCTGTCGCCCTGGAACACGCACCTCTCGAGCGAGGAATACGAGCCCGACGCCTCCTCGATCGCGTCGAACACGCAGTTCGCCGGTTTCAGCACCAACCTGTACGGCACGGCCGACGCCGCCAAGCCCTATCACTACGGCCATCTGCCGGAAGTCACCGTCAATCCCGACGGCACCGGCACGATCAAGAAGCACTACTGCCTGGGCCGCATCTCGCACGAGCTGATCCAGGTGATGCCGGACCGCCGCACCGCGCTGATGGGCGACGACGCCACCAGCGGCGGCCTGTTCATGTTCGTGGCCGACAACGAAGCCGACCTGTCCTCGGGCACGCTGTACGTGGCGCGCTTCGCGCAGACCAGCGGCGTGGACGCCGGCGCGGGCACGCTGTCGTGGATCAAGCTGGGCCACGCCACGAGCGACGAGATCCGCGCCCTGGCCGACACCCTCACCTTCGACGACATCATGGAGAAGGTCACCACCGATCCGGCCGACGATTCCTATACCAAGATCTACTACAACGGCAAGGCCGAGTGGATCCGCATCAAGGACGGCATGGAGAAGGCGGCCGCCTTCCTCGAAACCCACCGCTACGCCGGCTACGTCGGCGGCAGCATGGCGCTCACCAAGAACGAAGGCACGACGGTCAACATCAAGGACAAGATCGCCTACTCCGCGCTGGCCAACATCCAGGCCTCGATGATCAAGGGCGAGGCGGCCTGGGATCCCAACGGCGGCGTCGCGCTCGACAAGAAGATCACCGCAGGCGGCATCCTGGCCCACAAGCTGGCCGGCGGCCAGCTGGACGCCGACGGCGATGCGATCAACAGCGAGTGGGTGCCCCATGAGTACTCGACCCTGCTGGTGGGCGAGGACATCACGGCCGACGCGCTGGGCAATACCGCCAACCCCGACCGCATCGCCAGCCCCGACAACCTGAAGTTCTCGGAAAAGCTGCGCACGCTCTTCATCGGCGAGGACAGCGGCAATCACGTGACCAACTTCATGTGGGCCTACAACGTGGACACCAAGGAGCTGTCGCGCCTGCTGTCCACGCCGGCCGGCGCGGAGTCCACCGGCCTGCACGCCGTCGACGAGATCAACGGCTGGACGTACATCATGAGCAACTTCCAGCACCCGGGCGAACTGATCGGCTCGGTGCCGGCGGCGCTGGCGGACACGCTCAAGCCGCTGATCGAGGCCAACTACAAGGACGGCTTCGGCGCATCGGTGGGCTACCTGACGGGCGTGCAGCTCGAGAAGGCCTGATCCACGGCCTGAGATGGGCGGGGCCGCGGCCCCGCCCGTGTTCCGGAAGCCGGCGTTCGCCGGCTTCTTTTCTTCATGCGCTGTGTTGATGGCCGTCAGCGCCGCACGATCGACAGCGAATAGCCGTCCCAGCCCTTGGCGCCCACGGTCTGGATGGCGGTGGAGTTCAGGCGCAGGTCCTGGCCCAGCTGCTGCAGGAAGGCCTGCACGCCCCGTACGTCCGGATCGTCCTGGCTGCCGGCATCCTGCAGCCTGCCGGCGCGGGCGATGTTGTCGGCCACGATCACCGTGCCGTCGCGCGACAGCGCCAGGGCCGCCTCCAGGTAGGCGGGATTGTGCTGCTTGTCGGCATCGATGAAGATCAGGTCGAAGGGCTCGAGCGCGTCGCGGCGCAGCTGGTCCAGGCTGGCGTGGGCGTCTCCCGTCATGATGCGCACGATGCCGGACAGGCCGGCCAGCTCGACATTCTGGCGCGCCACCTGCGCGTGCGCGGGATCGCGTTCCAGGGAAATCAGCCTGCCGTCGGACGGCAGGGCGCGCGCCATGCAGATGGCGCTGTAGCCGCCCAGCGTGCCGATCTCCAGTATGCGGCGGGCGCGCGTCATTTGTGCAAAAATCTGAAGCATGCGCCCCTGGTTCGGCGCCACTTCATGGGCGGGAAGGCCGGCTGCCGCAGCGCGTGCCAGCGCGGCGTCGAGAATCGGGTCGCTCAGGCCCAGGGTTTCATTGAAGTAGGAATCCAGGGCAGTCCACTGTGATGGGTGCATGTCGTCGTATCCGGGAAAAGTGCAGGTTGCAGCCGATCTTAGGCGCGGCGGGCGGATCCCGTATATCGATTTATTCTGCAGTATCCGGCAGTTTTTTTAACGATACAGATCATGCGCAACCTGCCGCCCCTGGGGGCACTGAGGGCCTTCGAAGCCATCGCACGCACCGGATCGGTGACGCGCGCGGCCCAGGAAATGCATCGCACGCATGGCGCGCTGAGCCGCCAGCTGCGCCTGATGCAGGAGCATGCGGGCGTGCCCCTGTTCGAGAAGGAGGGCACCGGCCTGGCGCTTACCGCCGCCGGCCGCGCGCTGTACGACATGGCCCGGCCGCTGTTCGACCAGCTGGAGCAGGGCTACCGCCGCGTATTGCAGCAGGCGCGCAATCCGGGCCTGCACGTGGCCTGCAGCGCCACGTTCGCCATGCGCTGGCTGGTGCCCCAGCTGCCGGACTTCTATCGCCGCCATCCCGACGTCCGCATCAGGTTGTCCATGACCTCCGCGCGCGACATGCGCGGCGAAGACGCGGACCTGGTCATCGCCTGGGACCTGGCCTCGTATCCGCAGGCCGACCGCGCCCGTGCACGGCGGCTGGCCGGCGTCGCGTTCGGGCCGGTGTGCGCGCCCGGCCACGGCCTGCGCCGCGCCACGCGCATCAGCCACGACTACACCTCCACGGCATGGGACCAGTGGCAGGCGCTGGCCGGCAGGACGCCGGCCTGGGCGGGCGAGCGCTCATTCCCGCATACCCATCTGTGCATCGAGGCCGCGTTGTCGGGCCTGGGCGTGGCGCTGGTGGAGCGCCGGCTGGTGCGCCGGGAACTGGCGGAAGGAGCGCTGGTGGCGCCCTATGGCTTCACGCCGTTCCCCGGCGGGCTGATGGCCGTGCCGGCGGGAGACAGGCCCTGGCCGCAGGAGGCCCAGGCCTTCGTGGACTGGCTGGCCATGGCGCTGTCCGACGCCTGAGACGGCCCTGCCGGGGCCGGGATTGAGCCGGCCCCTGCGTCAGGGATGTGGCGCTTCGCGCCCGCGGATGGCCTCGAGATAGGCTGCGCAGATCGCCGTCGTGATGCCCTGGCGGGCATGTTCGCGCCGCTCCAGCATGCCCACGGCACGGGCGATGGGGCCGATGTCGCCCGGCAGCCTCAGCACGCGCAGGTCCGGCGCCTGGGGCCAGTTGGAGCCCTGCAACAGGGGCAACAGGGTCACGCCCACTTCCTGGCGCACCAGCTCCACCAGCGTCTCGATCGCGTTCAGTTCCAGGAACTCCTGCACCGACACGCCCAGCCGGCGCAGCACCCGGTCGATCTGCCGTCCGGTGCGCTGGGTGCGGTCGAAGCGCAGGAAGGGATGGGCGGCGAGCAGGGCGCGCGGATCGTCTCCCTGCGCCGAGGGCGGCGCCAGCACCACGAGGGGCTCTTCATAGAGGGGCGTCCAGCGGGTGCTGGCCATCTTGCGTCCGGCCTCCACCACGAAGGCCGCGTCGAGCTCGCCGGCCTCGACCCGGCTGGCCAGTTCGCTGGCCTTGCCCGACAGCACACGCACGTCCAGGGCCGGGTGGCGGCGCTTGAGGTGCGACACCACCTTGGAGAGCGAGCCCATGCACGACACGATGGCTCCCACGGTGACCGACCCCGCCAGTTCGTCGGGCGCGCTGCGCGGCTGGCGCAGCCTGTCGTACATGTCCAGCAGTTGCTTGGCTTCCGGCACCAGTTCGCGGCCCGCGGCGTTCAGCAGGGCCAGCCTTCCGGAACGGTCGAAGAGTTCCCGTCCCAGTTCGGCTTCCAGGGCGCGCATCTGGAAGCTCACCGCGGCCTGGGTCAGCGCCACCTGCTCCGCAGCCTCGGAAAACGAGCCGTGGTGCGCCACCGCCAGGAAGGTGCGCAGGAAGCGTAGGGTGCTCATAAAAAAACTTTTAATGACGGAATAAAAAATCAAATTGATCTAATTAGATCACGGGAGTAACGTCGCGAGCTTCCCTCCCTATCGAGTCGCCGCATGAAGAACTTCAACTGGGCCAACCCCTATCCTTCGCACCGCATCCCGCTGTTCGCGCGCAACGTGGTGTCGACCTCCCACCCGCTGGCGGCCCAGGCCGGCCTGCGCATGCTGCTCAAGGGCGGCAACGCGGTCGATGCCGCGATCGCCGCGGCAGCCACCATCGTGCTGGTCGAGCCCGTGTCCTGCGGCCTGGGCGGCGACTGCTTCGCCATCGTCTGGGACGGCCAGGAACTGCACGGCCTCAATTCCTCGGGCGTGGCGCCCGCGGCATGGAACGTGGAGTATTTCAAGCGCAAGTACGGCACGGGCACTGACGGGCTGGCACAGCGGCCCAAGCGCGGCTGGGATGCCGTCACCGTGCCGGGCGTGGTGGCCGGCTGGGCCGCCCTGCACGGCAAGCTGGGCAAGCTGCCGTTCGAGCAGCTGTTCGAGCCCGCCATCGAGATCGCCGAGCGCGGTTATGCCGTGCCGCCGGTGGTGGCGCACAAGTGGGAAGCCGCCGCCGCCGAGCTGGCCGGCCAGCCGGGCTATGCCCAGGCCTTCATGCCCCAGGGCCGCGCGCCGCGGGTGGGCGAGCACTTCCGCTTTCCCGACGCGGCCCATGCGCTGCGCCGCATCGCTGCCAGCGGCGGCCGAGACTTCTACGAAGGCGAGCTGGCCGAGCGCATCGCCGCCTTCAGCAAGGAAGGCGGCGGCGCCATGACGCTGGACGACCTGCGCAATTACCGGCCCGAGTGGGTCAAGCCGATTTCCAAGTCGTACCACGGCTACGCGCTGCACGAGATCCCGCCCAACGGGCAGGGCATCGCCGCGCTGATCGCGCTGGGCATCTGCGAGCGCTTCGACCTGCGCAACATGCCGGTGGACTCGGTGCAGTCGCAGCACGTGCAGATCGAGGCCATGAAGCTGGCCTTCGCAGACCTGTACCGCTACGTGGGTGATCCGCGCTCCATGGACGTCACGCCGGAGCAGATGCTGGACGACGCGTACCTCGACAGCCGCGCCAGGCTCATCGACCTCGACCGCGCCACGCATTTCCAGGCCGGCCGCCCGCATGCCGGCGGCACCATCTATCTCACCGCCGCCGACGAGAACGGCATGATGATCTCGTTCATCCAGTCGAACTACATGGGTTTCGGCTCCGGCGTGGTGGTGCCCGGCACGGGCATCAGCCTGCAGAACCGCGGCGTGGGCTTCTCCATGGACCCGGCCTCCGCCAACGTGGTGGCGGGCGGCAAGCGCCCCTTCCACACCATCATCCCGGGCTTCCTCACCCAGGGCGGCCGCCCGGTGATGAGCTTCGGCGTGATGGGCGGCGACATGCAGCCGCAGGGCCACCTGCAGACAGCGATCCGCATGATCGACTACGATCAACAACCGCAGGCCGCCTGCGACGCGCCGCGCTGGAAGGTGAACCGCGACTTCACGCTGGACGTCGAGTCGTCCATGAGCCGCGATACCGTGGAAGGCCTCAAGCAGCGCGGCCACGCGCTCAAGTCGGTGGACGATCCTTACATGGACTTCGGCGCCGGGCAGTTCATCTGGCGCATGTCGGCCGGCGACAACGAACTGGGTTACGTCGCGGCGAGCGATCCGCGCCGTGATGGTCAGGCGGTGGGCTTCTGAGGCCTGTCCGCATATCGCAGAGCTAGGGGAATAACCAAATGAAGAAACTGAAGCGCTTGGGCATGCTGGCGGGCGGCATGCTGCTGGCGGTGGCCGGCGGCGCCGCCGCCGCGCAGGAATTGCGCATCGGGCTGCAGGAAGATCCCGATGTGCTGGATCCGCACCGCGCACGTACGTACGTCGGCCGCATCGTGTTCACGTCGCTGTGCGACAAGCTGGTCGACATCGACGAGAAGCTGGAGTTCGTGCCGCAGCTGGCGCAGTCCTGGACGTGGAGCGACGACAACCGGACGCTCACCTTCAAGCTGCGCACCGACGCGGTGTTCCACGACGGCACCCGCTTCGACGCGGCCGCGGCCAAGGCCAACCTGGAGCGCGCCATGACGCTGCAGGACAGCATGCGCAAGGGCGAGCTCGCCTCGGTGGCCGGCATCGAGGCGCCCGACGCGGCCACCCTGGTGCTCAAGCTGAAGCAGCCCGACGCCACGCTGCTGGCCAACCTGTCGGACCGCTCCGGCATGATGCTCTCGCCCAAGACCTTCGATCCGGCCGATTCCTCCACGGTGGGCAAGCAGCCGGTATGCTCGGGGCCCTACAAGTTCGTGCAGCGGGTGCAGAACGACCGCATCGTGCTGGAGAAGTTCGACCAGTACTACGATGCCGGGCAATACCACTTCTCGCGCCTGGTGTTCCTGCCCATTCCCGATACCACCGTGCGCCTGTCCAACCTGCGCGCGGGCGGGCTGCACATCCTCGAGCGCCTGAACCCGTCCGACGTGGGCCAGGTGAAGGGCGATTCCAACCTGGTGCTGGCCACGGTGTCGGGCCTGGGCTACCAGGAAGTGTTCTTCAACTTCAACAACGGTCCGCGGGCCGAAAGCAGCCCGTTCAAGGACGCGCGCGTGCGCAAGGCCTTCGAGCTGTCGGTCGACCGCAACATCATCAATGAAGTGGTGGGCGCGGGCATCTTCGAGCCGGCCAGCCAGCCGTTCCCCCCGGCCAGCCCCTACCACAGCAGCAAGTACCCGGCGCCCGCGCGCGATGTGGAAAAGGCCCGCGCGCTGCTGAAGGAGGCCGGCGTGGAAACGGTGCAGGCCGAGTTCGCCTTCGGCAACAACACCACCACCTCGGCCATTGCCGAGATGATCCAGGCCATGTCGGCGGAGGCCGGCTTCCAGCTCAGCCTGCGGCCCACCGAGTACGCGGCCTTGCTCAGCGAGGCCCAGCGCGGCAACTTCCAGGTGATGATGCGCGGCTGGTCCGGCCGCGTGGACCCCGACGGGAACCTGCACCAGTTCGTCACGTGCAAGGGCGCGCAGAACGACGGGCGCTACTGCAATCCCGACGTGGACAAGCTGCTCAACGAGGCGCGCACGGTCACCGACCAGGCCCGGCGCAAGGCCCTGTACGAGCGGGCCGAGGGGCTGCGGCAGGCCGACAAGCAGAATTTCTACCTCTACTACCAGCCGTGGCCGTTCGCGCTGCAGAAAAGCGTGCAGGGCTTCAAGCCCTATCCCGACGGTATGATCCGGTTGAAGGGCGTCACGCTGGCGGCAAAATAGTGTGAACAGGCCCTGGGCGACGCCGGCGCCGTCCGGGCCGCATCCGCGGCAGTCGGCGCCGGCGCGCTTGTCCGTTTTTCCGGTTATCCCATGCTGAAACTCATATTGCGCCGCGTCTTCGTGGCGATCCCGACGCTGATCCTGGTGTCGATGATCGTTTTCTCGCTGCAGAAGATCCTGCCCGGCGACCCGGTGCTGACCCTGGCAGGCGAAGAGCGCGATCCGGCCGTGCTCGACTACCTGCGCGAGAAGTACCGCCTCAACGACCCGCTGCCCGTGCAGTACGGCGCCTGGCTGACCCAGGTGCTGCAGGGCGACCTGGGCAAGTCGCTGCGTACCGACGTGCCGGTGCTCGACCTGATCGGCCAGAAGCTGCCCGTGACGCTGCAGCTCGCCCTGATGGCGATGTTCTTCGCCGTGCTCCTGGGCATTCCCATGGGCATCATCGCGGCCGTGCGCAAGGGCACCGCCGTGGAGATGGGCGCCAACGTGGCCGCCCTGTCCGGCATGTCGATTCCCAATTTCTGGCTGGGCATCATCCTCATCATGGTGGTGTCGGTGCAGTGGCAGCTGCTGCCGGCCTCGGGCTACGTGCCGCCCTCGCAGGACCTCTGGCTGTCGATCAAGACCCTGCTCATGCCCTCGCTGGTGCTGTCCACCGCCATCGCCGCCTACCTGATGCGGCACACGCGTTCGGCCATGCTCGAGGCCCTGAGCGCCGACTACGTGCGCACGGCGCGCGCCAAGGGCGTGTCGCCGCGCCAGGTGGTGCTGCGGCATGCGCTGCGCAACGCGCTGATGCCCATCGTGACGCTGGTCACGCTGCTCTTCGGCGAACTGCTGGCCGGCGCCGTGCTTACCGAGCAGGTATTCACCATCCCGGGCTTCGGCAAGCTGATCGTCGACGCCGTGTTCAACCGCGACTACGCCGTGGTGCAAGGCGTGGTGCTGTGCGTGGCCGTGGGCTTCATCGTCATGAACCTGCTGGCCGACGTGCTCTACATCCTGGTCAATCCCCGCCTGAGGCACGCATGACGACGATACAGACTGCCGCGGTCGCCGCCGTTCCGCCCCGCAGCGGCAACCGCGCCTGGAACAAGTTCCGGCGCAACCGCACGGCCCTGCTGGGCGCGGGCATCGTCCTGGTGTTCGTGATCCTGGCCATCCTGGCGCCCTTGCTGGCCACCCACGATCCTTTCCAGACCAGCTTCATGACCATACGCAAGGCGCCGTCCGCGGCCTTCTGGCTGGGCACCGACGAGCTGGGGCGCGACATCTACAGCCGGCTGCTGTACGGGGCGCAGGCCTCGCTCATGGCAGGCCTGGTGTCGGTGGTGATCGCCCTGGTGGTGGGCGTGCCCTTCGGGCTGGCGGCCGGCTATTTCGGCGGCTGGACCGACAGCGTCATCTCGCGCGCCACCGAGGCCCTGCTGGCCATTCCCTTCCTGATCCTGGCCATTGCGCTGGCGGCCTTCCTGGGCCCCAGCCTCACCAACGCCATGATCGCCATCGGCGTGTCGGCCGCGCCCAAGTTCATCCGGCTCACGCGCGGGCAGGTGCTGGCCGTGAAGAACGAAGACTACGTGCAGAGCGCCCGCGCGCTGGGCGCGTCCGACCTGCGCATCATCGCGCGCCATGTGTTCCCCAACGTGATGCCGCCGCTGATCGTGCAGGCCACCATCACCATCGCCACGGCCATCATCGCCGAGGCCAGCCTCTCGTTCCTGGGCCTGGGGCTGCAGCCGCCCAACCCCTCGTGGGGCTCCATGCTCAACACGGCCAAGAACTTCATGACCCAGGCGCCCTGGATGTCCATCTTCCCCGGCTCGGCCATCTTCCTCGTGGTGCTGGGATTCAACCTGCTCGGTGACGGGCTGCGCGACGCGCTCGATCCGCGTCAAGAGAAGTAGTAGGGTCTGTTCACACTATGGCAAGCATGGATTCCAAGCGCGTGGCGCAGGTCGAAGGCCTGACGGTACGCTTCAACACCCCCGCGCGCGTCGTCGAGGCGGTGCGCGACGTCTCCTTTCATGTCGACCGCGGCGAGACGCTCGCCATCGTGGGCGAATCGGGTTCCGGCAAGTCCGTGACCTCGCTGTCGCTGATGCGCCTGGTGGAATACGGCGGCGGGCACATCACCGCGGGCAGCATGCTGCTGCGCCGGCGCAGCGGCGAGGTGCTGGACCTCGCCCGCGCGCCCGAACACACCCTGCAGCGCGTGCGCGGCGCCGACATCGCCATGATCTTCCAGGAGCCCATGACCTCGCTGAACCCCAGCTTCACCGCCGGGGCCCAGATCGCCGAGGCGCTGCAGCTGCACCAGGACCTCGATGCCGCGGCAGCGCGCGCCGAGGCGCTGCGCATGCTCGAGCGGGTGCGGATCCCGGAGGCGCGCGCCATCCTGGATCGCTATCCGCACCAGCTTTCGGGCGGCATGCGCCAGCGCGTGATGATCGCCATGGCGCTGTCCTGCAAGCCGCAGCTGCTGATCGCCGACGAGCCCACCACCGCGCTCGACGTGACCATCCAGGCGCAGATCCTGCAGCTCATACGCCAGCTGCAGGAAGAGATGGACATGGGCGTGATCTTCATCACGCACGACATGGGCGTGGTGGCCGAGGTGGCCGACCGGGTGCTGGTGATGTACCGCGGCGACAAGGTCGAGGAGGGCGGCACCGACCAGGTGTTCGCCGAGCCGCGCCATGGCTACACGCGCGCGCTGCTGTCGGCCGTGCCGCGCCTGGGCGCCATGCAGGGCACGGTGCATCCGGCGCCGTTTCCGTTGCTGCGCGTGGATGGCGCGGACGAGGTTCCCGAGGCCGCGCCCGTCGACACCGTGCGCCGCGAGCATGGACCGGTGCTGCGCGTGCGCGACCTGGTCACGCGCTTCGACGTGGCCAGCGGCCTGTTCGGGCGCGTGCAGAAGCGCGTGCACGCGGTCGAGAAGGTCAGCTTCGATCTCTATCCCGGCGAGACGCTCTCCCTGGTGGGCGAGTCGGGTTGCGGCAAGACCACCACCGGCCGTTCGCTGCTGCAGCTCGTCAAGAGCCAGGGCGGCAGCATCGAGTTCGACGGGCGCGACATCGGTTCGCTGCGCGGTTCGGCCATGCAGTCGCTGCGGCGGCACATCCAGTTCATTTTCCAGGATCCCTTCGCCTCGCTGGACCCGCGCATGACGGTGGGCGACTCCATCATGGAGCCGCTGCTGATCCACGGCGTGGCGCGCGGCAGGCAGGCCCGGGAAAGGGTGCGCTGGCTGATGGACAAATGCGGCCTGCTGCCCGAGATGGTGGACCGCTATCCGCACGAGTTCTCGGGCGGCCAGCGCCAGCGCATCAGCATCGCGCGGGCCCTGGCTCTCAATCCCAAGGTGGTGGTGGCCGACGAGTCCGTGTCGGCGCTGGACGTCTCCATCCAGGCCCAGATCGTCAATCTGCTGCTGGACCTGCAGCGCGAACTGGGCGTGGCCTATCTCTTCATCTCGCACGACATGGCGGTGGTGGAACGCATCAGCCACCGCGTGGCCGTGATGTACCTGGGCCAGATCGTGGAGATCGGCCCGCGCCAGGCGATTTTCGAGAATCCGCAGCATCCCTACACCCGCAAGCTGATGGCGGCCGTGCCCATCGCCGATCCGCAGCGCCGCCATCGCGAGCGTTCGCTGCTGGTCGACGAGATCCCCAGCCCGGTGCGCCGCGTGGGCGACGAACCCGTGGTCGAGCCGCTGGTGCAGGTGGGCGAGGGACACTACGTGGCACGCCACACGGTGGGCGTGTACTGAGCGTTCCGGTGTTTGCGGCAGGGCGGCCTTTTCCGCCCCTGAGTCTTGCGCGCGGTCCCGTCGCCGGGGTGACGCGTTCAGTCGTCGCTAACCAGGCGGCTGCCGTGTATCAGCAAGACCGGCACGGCCGACGGGTCGAAATCATCGAGGCATCGGGTGTTCACGGCCCAGCCCGTGAAAGGTTCGACTCCTCGGGCGCGCTCGGCAATGGTCGGTAGGCTGGGCCGCCGGAAAGGCAGTACGCCGCACCGCCGGCAGAAGTAGTCGACTGCCGTGCCGGAACCCCAGCGGTATTCGCTCAGATCGTTCCAGGGCCTGAGCAGGCGCAGGGCTTCGGCGGGCACCCGGTGGATCAGCGCGCTTCGGCGGCGGCAGACGGAGCAGTCGCAGGAGCGTACGTGGTCGATGTCCGCCTCCACTTCGAAGCGCACGGAGCCGCAGTGGCAGCTGCCTGCATAGACCCGCCGCATTCAGCGTTTCTCGAGCGCCAGGCGCAGGCCGAAGGCGAGGAACACGGCGCCGGTGGCGCGATCCAGGCCGCGCGCCACCGCGGGGCGGGCCAGCCAGCGGGCCAGCGGGCGCGTGGCGGCCACGAGCAGCGCGAACCAGGCGATGCCCATCGCGGCGTGCAGGCCCGCCAGCAGGATGCTGAAGGCGAGCACGTCCACGCCCTGCGGGATGAACTGCGGCAGGAATGTGATGTAGAACACGCCGACCTTGGGATTCAGCAGGTTGGTAAGGCAGCCGCGCCCGAACCAGGCCAGCGGCGTGGAGGCGGCGCCAGCGTGGGCGGCCGCGGCCATGGCCGCCGGCGACGGCGCGGCCGGCGCGGTGCGGCGGCTGCGCCACAGCAGCATGGTGCCGAGATAGAGCAGGTACGCGGCTCCCGCGGCACGCAGCACGTCGTAGGCGAGCTGCGACGCCTGCAGCAGCGAGCCCAGGCCCCACGCGGCCGCCAGGCCCCAGCCCAGGCAGCCGGCGCAGATGCCGAGCCCTGCCATCAGGGCGCGGCGCGGCCCCTCGTTGGCGGCGGTGCGCAGCACCAGGGCGGTGTCCAGGCCGGGCGTGAGCGTGATGACGAGGGCGGCGACACAGAAGGCGAGGAGGGCGGCGGCAGGTGTCATGTGCGGCGGAATCGGCGCTGCGGTTGGCGGGGGGCCTGTGGCGGATTGCCGCCATCATACTGCGGGCATGGCAGGTTATAGTGCCGCCTTTGTTGGATACCGGAAGTTCCGCTATGGCGTTGCGCGCAACCATCTACAAGGCCGATCTCAACGTGGCCGATACCGACAGGCACTACTATGGCAGCCATGGCCTGACCGTGGCGCGCCACCCGTCGGAGACGGAGGAGCGCATGATGGTGCGGCTGGCGGCCTTCGCCCTGCACGCCTCGGAAGGGCTGGCCTTCACCAAGGGCCTGAGCGACACCGACGAGCCCGACATCTGGCGCCAGGACCTCACGGGCGCGATCGAACTGTGGATCGAGGTCGGGCAGCCCGACGAGCGCCGCATCCTGCGCGCCTGCGGCCGCGCCGAACAGGTGGTCATCTATTGCTATGGCGGCCACGCATCGCAGGTCTGGTGGGGGGGCGTGCGCCACAAGGTGGAGCGGGCGCGCAATCTGCGCGTCGTCAACCTGCCGGCCGGGCAGACGTCGGCGCTGGCAGAACTGGCCGAGCGCGGCATGCAGCTCAACGTGAATATTGCCGACCAGGCGGTTTATGTCTCGGCCGCAAAGGGTGAAGCGACGCTGGAACCCGAGGTCTGGCGTGAGGCGTCCGCGGGCTGACATCCCGCCTTCGCCGACCTAGGACGCGGGGCGGTCGTTCGAGCGGCGGTGGGGCACCAGGGGCGGGTTGGGGCGGTCGGCGACCACCTTGTGCCAGAAGTCGGGCAGGAAGCATTCGGCGACCAGCAGCGGCTGGCCGTGGCGCCAGAACACGGAACGCCGCGCCCAGGCGCCGGTCGCGCTGGCCGGGGTCTGGCCGGGCAGCCGGCTCACCATGCGATGAAAGGGCACCGGCGGAGCCAGGCGCAGGACGGCAAATGGCGAGCGCCTGACGCTGCGGTCGTGATACAGCATGTCGGCCAGCGGCCGGGTCATCAGGCGCCGCATGCCCTGCCATACGCCATGCGATGCGGCCAGCGGGGTCAGGCTGCGCGCCGCCACGCTGTCCACGCCGTCCACCGACATGAGCACTTCCCGAACCCATACCGGGTGGCGTGCGGGCAGCCCCATGGGCCTGGCTTCGTCCTCGGGCGCGCCGCTGGGGTACTCGGCCAGCACGCGCAGCCGCACCTGGCCCAGGCCGCGCAGGCCGGCCGTGAGGGCGCCCGGGCGGAACAGCCAGGCCCGATGGAGGAGTGGGAGGGAGGCGGGCGCGCGGGCGGCCCAGCCGCTGGGGCTGACGGGGCTGGAAAGGATCATGGGCCGGTATTATGCCAAGGTCGGAGGGCGGCGCCCGGGGCGTCCGCGCCGCAGGGCCTACAATACCGCGCCATGGAAAAAGTACGCATCTCCAAGCTGATGTCCGAGCGCGGGCTCTGTTCGCGGCGCGAGGCCGACGCCTATATCGAGCGCGGCTGGGTCCGGGTCGACGGCGAGGTGGTGTCGGAGCTCGGCGCGCGCGCCTATCCCAGCCAGGCCATCACCCTGGAGCGGGCTGCGCAGGCGCGCCAGACGGCGCAGGTCACCATCCTGCTCAACAAGCCGGTGGGCTACGTGTCGGGCCAGGCCGAGAAGGGCTACACCCCGGCGGTGGCCCTGGTGCAGGCCGCCTCGCGCTACGCCGGCGACCGCGCCCCGCAGCGTTTCGAGCGGTCGCATCTGCGCGGGCTGGCGGTGGCCGGCCGGCTCGACATCGATTCGCAGGGCCTGCTGGTCCTCACCCAGGACGGGCGCGTGGCGCGGCGCCTGATCGGCGAGGATTCTGCCGTCGACAAGGAATACCTGGTGCGGGTGCAGGGGCGGCTGTCGGAGAACGGGCTGGCGCTGCTCAACCACGGGCTTTCGCTGGACGGCAAGGCGCTGAAGCCGGCGCAGGTGCGCTGGCAGAACGATGATCAACTGCGCTTCGTGCTGCGCGAAGGGCGCAAGCGGCAGATCCGCCGCATGTGCGAGCTCGTGGGCCTGCGCGTGGTCGGGCTCAAGCGCGTGCGCATCGGCAAGGTGGCCCTGGGCGACCTGCCCCCGGGGCAATGGCGCTACCTGCGCGACGACGAGTCGTTCTGAATCGGGCCGGCCGCCGGACTCATTTCAATGGGTTTCCCGGCACGGGTTCGGGCAGGCCGAGCGCGCTATGCTGCACGCCCAGTTCGCCACGACTCAGATGCTCCATCAGGAATTCCGCAAAAATACGCGTCTTGGCCGGCAGCAGCCGGGTTTCGGTAACGGCGTATACCGGGAAGGGGCCTGCGTGCCACTCCGGCAGCACGCGCCGCAGGCGGGTCGAGATGCGGTCCGGGCCGACGTCGCTCGTGGGCGCAAGCACCGCCACGCCGGCGCCCAGCATGGCCAGGCTGCGCAGCATGGCCACGCTGTTCACCGAGAAGCGCTGGCCTGGCGTGATCTCCACGTGCTCGTCGCCGCGGCGCAGCGGCCAGCGCGTCACGCGGCCGCTGTAGGCGCGGAATTCCAGGCATTCGTGCCGGGCGAGGTCCTCGGGATGCCGCGGCTCCCCATGGCGGGCCAGGTATTCCGGCGAAGCGTAAAGATAGCCGTGTATCCTGCCCAGCAGGCGTGCGATGCGCGTGGAGTCGGGCAGGTCGCCGATCTGGATCGCGATGTCGCACGACTGGAACACGCGCCCCGCATGCTCCGGCGCGGCCAGGTCCAGATAGAAGGTCACCTCGGGATAGCGGCGCGAGAAGTCCATGAAGGCGTCGGCCAGGAAATCGGTGCCGAAATCCGCAGGCATGTTCACGCGCAGCGGGCCCCGCGGGGTATCGACCAGGTTCTGCAGTTCTTCCTGGGCCACCAGCGCCTCGGCTACGATGCGCTGACAGCGCTCGAAATAGAGCTGCCCGGCCTCGGTGAGCTCCACCCTGCGGGTGGTGCGGCTGAGCAGCCGCAGGCCCACGCTGCGTTCCAGTTCGGCCACCTGGCGCGAGAGCGTGGATTTCGGGATGCCGAGGTGCTCGGCCGCCCGGCTGAAATTCCGGGTCTTGGCCACCTCGACGAACAGTTCCATGCCTTGGAGTCGGCTCATGCGGATGACTGCAGGAAAAGGGATGGTGGATTGTCCCATAAATGGAACTATGTTTTCGTAACCGAATACTTTGTATCTGGAACGGGATAACGCAGAATGTCGGTTTTTTGCATTGCAGCACGGGGCCGGAACACCGGCCGCGGCGTGTGCGCAGCCGCCCGGCGGGCGCGCAAGATGAACGAAACGGGAAAGCAAGCAATGAAGAATCATCATCCGGTCCTGCGCGGCGGTGCTGCGCTCTTTTTCTCGGCGATCGTGCTCGGACTGGCGGCTTGCGGCGACCAAAAAGGGGCGGCCCCGGCTGCTGCGGGCAAGCCCCAGGTCGGCGTGGTCACGCTCAAGACGCAGCCTGTGACGCTCACCACCGAACTGCCCGGCCGCACGGCCGCCACCCGCAGCGCCGAGGTGCGGCCCCAGGTCAACGGCATCATCCAGAAGCGGCTCTTCACCGAGGGCGGCGAGGTCAAGGCCGGCGACCAGCTCTACCAGATCGATCCGGCGCTCTACCAGGCGCAGGTCGAGAGCAGCAAGGCCGCACTGGCGCGCGCCGAAGCGCAGCTGCGCAGCGCCCGCGCGCTGGCCGAGCGCTACAAGCCGCTGGTCTCCACCCGCGCCATCAGCCGCCAGACCTATGACGACGCCGTGGCCGCCCGCGACCAGGCCCAGGCCGACGTGCTCTCGGCCAAGGCCGCGCTCGACACCGCGCGCATCAATCTCACGTATACCAAGGTGCTGTCGCCCATCGACGGCATCATCGGCCGCTCCGCCGTCACCGAAGGGGCTCTGGTCGCAGCCAACCAGGCCAACGCCCTGGCCACCATCCAGCAGATCGATCCCGTCTACGTCGACGTCACCCAGTCCAGCACGCAGCTGCTGCGCCTGAAGAAGGACCTGGCCAGCGGCCGGCTCAAGCGCAGCGGCGACGGCCAGGCGGCCGAAGTCACGCTCACGCTGGAAGACGGCACGCCCTACGAACACAAGGGCAAACTCGAGTTCTCCGAGGTCACGGTCGACGAAAGCACGGGCTCCGTGATCATCCGCGCGCTGTTCCCCAACCCCGACCACACTCTGCTGCCCGGCATGTTCGTGCGCGCCCGGCTGGCCGAAGGCGTGGCGCCCGAAGGGTTGCTGGTGCCGCAACGCGGCGTCACGCGCAGCCAGCGCGGCGAACCCACCGCGATGGTGCTCGATGCCGAGAACAAGGTCGAGCTGCGCGTCCTCCAGGCCGATCGCACCGTGGGCGACCACTGGCTGGTCACCGGCGGCCTGAAGGCTGGCGACCGCGTCATCGTCGAGGGGCTGCAGAAGGTGCGGCCGGGCGTCGAGGTCGAAGCCACCGAATGGCAGCCGGCGCCCGCCGCGGGCGCCGCCCCGGCCCAGCCCGCCGCGCAAACGAAGTAAGGGAGCCTAGCGCATGGCCAAGTTTTTCATCGACAGGCCGGTCTTCGCCTGGGTCATCGCCATCGTGCTGATGATGGCCGGAGCCCTGTCCATCCTCAGCCTGCCGGTGGCGCAATACCCCAATATCGCGCCACCCGCCGTCCGCGTCTCGGTCACGTATCCGGGCGCGTCGGCGCAGACCGTGCAGGACACCGTGGTGCAGGTCATCGAACAGCAGATGAACGGCATCGACAACCTGATGTACATGTCGTCGCAGGCCACCTCCGACGGCAGCATGCAGATCAGGCTCACGTTCCGCCAGGGCACCAACCCCGACACGGCCCAGGTGCAGGTGCAGAACAAGCTGTCCCTGGCCCAGCCGCTGCTGCCGCTGGAAGTGCAGCAGCAGGGCATCCGCGTGACCAAGGGCACCGACAACTTCATGCTGGTGGCGGGCTTCGTGTCCACCGACGGGTCCATGAACAAGGCCGACCTGGCCGACTACGTGGCCACCTACGTGCAGGATCCGGTCAGCCGCACGCAGGGCGTGGGCGACTTCCAGCTGTTCGGCTCGCAGTACGCCATGCGCATCTGGATGGACCCGGACAAGCTGGTCAACTACGGCCTGGTGCCCAGCGATGTCAGCGCGGCCATCGAGGCACAGAACGTGCAGCTCTCCGTGGGCGAGCTGGGCGGGCTGCCGGCCGCCAGGGGCAACGAACTCAACGCCACCATCATCGGCCCCACGCGCCTGCAGACGCCGGAGGAGTTCGGCAAGATCCTGCTCAAGGTCAACGCCGACGGCTCGCGCGTGCTGCTCAGGGACGTCGCCACCATCGAGCTCGGCGCCCAGAGCTTCGCCATCGACAGCCAGTACAACGGCCGGCCCGCCACGGGCCTGGCCATCCGCCTGGCCTCCGGGGCCAATGCGCTGGACACCGCCGAGGCCGTCCGCGCCACGCTGGACAACCTGAAGCAATACTTCCCGCCGGGCATGGAAGTGGTGTATCCGTACGACACCACGCCGTTCGTGTCGATTTCCATCGAGACGGTGATCCACACCTTGTTCGAGGCCATCGTCCTGGTGTTCCTGGTGATGTATCTGTTCCTGCAGAACTTCCGCGCCACGCTGATCCCCACGCTGGCGGTGCCGGTCGTGCTGCTGGCCACCTTCGGCGTGCTGGCCGCGGCCGGTTTCTCCATCAACATGCTCACCATGTTCGGCATGGTGCTGGCCATCGGCCTGCTGGTGGACGACGCCATCGTGGTGGTCGAGAACGTCGAGCGGATCATGCAGGAGGAGGGCCTTTCGCCCAAGCAGGCCACGCGCAAGTCCATGGACCAGATCACGGGGGCGCTGGTCGGCATCGCCCTGGTGCTGTCGGCCGTGTTCGTGCCCATGGCGTTCTTCGGCGGGTCCACGGGGGTGATCTATCGCCAGTTCTCCATCACCATCGTGGCCTCCATGGCGTTCTCGGTGCTGGTGGCCATCGTGTTCACCCCCGCCTTGTGCGCCACCATCCTCAAGCCCATCCCCAAGGGGCACCACGGCACGCGCAAGGGCTTCTTCGGCTGGTTCAACCGCAACTTCGAGCGGGCCAGCCACGGGTATTCCAACACGGTGGCCCGCTCGCTCAACCGCGGCAAGCGGATGATGCTGATCTACGTGCTGCTGGTGGCGGGCATGGCCTGGCTGTTCACCCTGCTGCCGTCGTCCTTCCTGCCCAACGAAGACCAGGGCGTGCTTTTCGTCCAGGTGCAGGCGCCGGTGGGCGCGACGGCCGAGCGCACGCAGAAGGTCATCAATGCGGCGGCCGAATACTTCCGCAACGAGGAAAAGGAGACGGTCGAGTCCACCTTCGCCGTCAATGGCTTCAGCTTCGGCGGCCGGGGCCAGAACGCGGGCCTGGTCTTCGTCAAGCTGCGCGACTGGGACCTGCGCAAGGGGGCCGAGCTCCGCGTCGACGCGCTGGCGGCGCGCGCCAACGCCAAGTTCGCCACGGATCCCATCTTCCGCGATGCCACCGTCATGGCTTTCGCGCCGCCGGCCGTGATCGAGCTCGGCAACGCCACCGGTTTCGACATGATGCTGGTCGACCGCGGCGGCGTGGGCCGGGAGACCCTGCTGCAGGCGCGCAACCAGCTGCTGGGCATGGCCGCCCAAAGCCCGGTGCTGGCGGGGGTGCGTCCGAACAGCACCGAAGACGCGCCGCAGTACAAGCTGGAGATCGATCGCGAGAAAGCCAGTGCGCTGGGTGTGTCCATCGCCGAGATCCACACCACGCTGTCGGCGGCCTGGGGCTCGTCGTACGTGAACGACTTCATCGACCGCGGCCGCGTGAAGCGCGTGTACATCCAGGGCCAGCCGATGTCGCGCATGGTGCCGGAAGACCTCAACAAGTGGTATGTGCGCAATGCCGCGGGCGACATGGTGCCGTTCTCGGCCTTCGCCACGGCCGAGTGGACCTACGGTCCGCAGATGCTCACCCGCTATAACGGCACCCAGTCGTACCAGGTCCTGGGCCAGGCCGCGCCGGGCTACAGTTCGGGCGACGCCATGGCGGAGATGGAGCGCCTGGTCGCCCAGCTGCCCACAGGCGTGGGCTTCGAATGGACGGGCCTGTCATACGAAGAGCAGTCCTCGGGCTCGCAGGCGCCAGCGCTGTACGCCATCTCCATCATCGTGGTGTTTCTGTGCCTGGCCGCCCTGTACGAAAGCTGGAGCATTCCCACTTCCGTGCTGCTGGCGGTGCCGCTGGGAGTCATCGGCGCGGTGATCGCGATGCTGCTGCGAGGCTTCTCCAACGACGTGTACTTCCAGGTGGCGCTGCTCACCACCGTGGGCCTCACCGCGAAGAACGGCATCCTCATCGTGGAGTTCGCCAAGGAGCACTACGAGTCCGGGGCCAGCCTCGTCGAGGCGGCCGTGCATGCCGCGCGCCAGCGCCTGCGTCCCATCATCATGACCTCGCTGGCATTCTCGCTGGGCGTGGTGCCGCTGGCCATCTCCACCGGCGCCGGCTCGGGCGGCCAGAATGCCGTCGGTACCGGCGTCATCGGTGGCGTGGTCACCGGTACGCTGCTCGTCATCTTCTTTGTGCCAACGTTCTTCGTGCTCATGCTGCGTCTCTTCAGGGTCAAGCGCCTCAGCGAGCGGCGTGCCGAAGAAGAGGCCCTCGACGCCAAGCTGAGGGACCAGCCGTGATTCCGTTTTCCATGAACAAACTGTCCGTACTCGCCTTGTCGGCCCTGCTGGCCGGCTGCACCCTGGCGCCGCGCTACGAGCGCCCGGATGCGCCGGTCGACGCGGCCTATCCCACCGGTCCGGCCTATGGGCAACCCACGCCGCTGGCGGCGGGCCAGCCCGCCGCGGCCGACATCGGCTGGCGCGATTTCTTCCACGATCCGCTGCTGCACCGCCTGATCGAGATGGCGCTGGCCAACAACCGCGACCTGCGCGTCGCGGCGCTCAATGTGGAGGCGGCGCGCGCGCAGTACCGCATACAGCGGGCCGAGATCCTGCCCACCATCGGCGGGGCGGGCGAGGCCTCGGTGCAGCGCCTGCCGGCCGATCTCAGCCAGAGCGGCCAGTCCATGATCAGCCGCAGCTACCAGGTCGGCATCGCCACCTCGGCCTGGGAGCTCGACCTCTTCGGCCGCATCCGCAGCCTGAGCCAGCAGGCCCTCGAGAACTACCTGTCGCTCGACGAGACCCGCATCGCCACGCACCTCAGCCTGATCGCCGAGGTTGCCAATGCGTACCTCACGCTGCGGGCCGACCAGGAACTGCTGCGGATCACGGGCGACACCCTGGCCGCCCAGAAGGCGTCGTACGACCTCACCAAACAGCGCTTCGACGCGGGCGTCTCCACCGACCTCGACCTCAGCCAGGCCGAGATCGCGCTGCGTACGGCCGAGAGCAATTTCGCCACCTATACGCGCCTGGCGGCGCAGGACCGCAATGCCCTGGTGCTGTTGCTGGGCCAGCCGTTGCCGGCCGACCTGTCGGCCGAGATCGAGCAGGCGCAGGGCCTGCCCGACGGCATCGTCTCGGAAGACCTGCCGGCAGGCCTGCCTTCCGACCTGCTGGTGCGCCGGCCGGACATCCGCGCCGCCGAGCATACGCTGCGCGGCGCCAACGCCAACATCGGCGCGGCGCGTGCGGCATTCTTCCCCACCATCAGCCTCACGGGCAGCGCCGGCACGGCCAGCGCCAGCCTGGGGGGCCTCTTCGAGGGCGGCTCCGGGGCCTGGAGCTTCGCGCCCCAGATCACGCTGCCCATCTTCGCCGGCGGATCGCTGCGCGCCAACCTGGACCTGGCCCAGGTGCAGAAACGCATCGAGATCGCCAACTACGAGAAGGCCATCCAGACGGGTTTCCGCGAGGTAGCCGATGGGCTGGCGGGCAAGCGCACGCTGGACGAGCAGATCCGTTCCGAACGCCAGCTGGTGCAGGCCAGCCAGCGGGCCTACAACCTGTCGGAACAGCGCTTCAAGGAAGGGGTGGACGACTACCTCAGCGTGCTGGATTCGCAGCGCTCGCTGTACAGCGCGCAGCAGTCGCTGGTGAACACGCGCCTGACGCGCCTGTCCAACCTCATCGGCCTGTACAAGGCCCTGGGCGGCGGCTGGACCGAGCGCACCGTTGCGCCCGCGCCGGCGGCGCAGGTTGGGGCGCCGGGCTGAGGCCAGGCGGCGGGCTCATGCCGGGGCCCGGCAAAAAACAAAGCCCGCCGGCTTGCGCAGCCTGCGGGCTTTGTTTATCGAGCCTGCATCGAGGCGTCAGGCGCGCCTTTTGGTGATGAAGCCCACCACGAACAGCACGATGATGGCGCCTACCACCGAGCCGATCCAGCCAGCCGGCTCGCCAGGCGCGTACCAGCCCAGCGCCTGCCCCAGGAATCCCGCCACCACGGCGCCGACGATGCCCAGGATGGTCGTCATTATGATGCCCAGATTCTGGTCCCCCGGCATGATGGCCCGGGCGATCAGGCCCACGACAAACCCGACGATGATCATGATGATGATGCTCATGCGCGTACTCTCCTTGGTGGGAAACTGCGGAACCCGTCCGGAAATCATACCGGCCGCCTTTGCGGGCGCGTTGTAACCACACGTACCGGACAGGAACAACATGCGGGCGCCGGCCGTGGCGCCGCGATTTCCGCGCCGCGGACCGGACGGCAACGTGTCGGGAAAGCAACAGTGGCGCGCTGCAAACCCTGCGGTCCGGGCCCGAACCCCTCCACGTGGCCGGTCACTTGAGCGCCAGCATCTGCCGCAGGTCGTGCACGATGGCTGCCACGCCGTCGGTGTCGGCCGCGAGCAGCCGGGCCTTGCCGGCGGCATCGAAGATGTACACGCCGCGGCTGTGGGTCACTTCGTAGTTGTCGGGGTCGGCGCCGGGGCGGGGCGGCTCGATCTGATAGGCCACGCGGTAGCGTCGCGCCAGGCTGGCGATCTGCTTCCCGGTGCCCGTGAGGCCGGTGGCGTTGGCATTGAACGCGTCCACGTACGCCTGCAAGGTCTCGGGCGTGTCGCGGTGGGGATCCACGCTGATGAAGACGATGCGCACGTCCCGGGCGTCGGTGCCCAGCTCCTGGAGCACGCCGGTGAGCTGGGCCATGGTGGTGGGGCAGACGTCCGGGCAGCTCGCATAGCCGAAGAACAGCAGCACGGTCTTGCCCCGGAGGTCTTGCGCGGTGACCGTTCTGCCGCCGGCGCCCGTGAGCTCGAAAGCGAGATCGGGCAGGTGGCCGCTCACGTCGTAGAGCTGCCAGTCGGCCGTGCGATCGCCGCAGCCGGCGGTGGCGAGGCCCAGCAGCAGGGCGAGGCAGGAGAGGAGGCGTCGCATGCCGCGATTCTAGCGCGCCGGCCCCGCTACAGCCGAACCTCCACCTGGACGTCGTGGCTGGCCGGCCCGCGATCCTCCACGAAGGCGGATACGCGCGCCCCCTGCCGCTGGAAGACCAGGTCCAGGTAGTGCGATCCCACTTGCAGCCGGCGCAGCTGCAGCCGGTCGATGCCGGTGGGCAGCCAGGGGTGGGCGATCGTCACCCGCCGGCGCTGGCCGTCCACTTCCACGCCCAGGCAGGCCTGCAGCAGCATGAATACGGCGCCCGAGGCCCAGGCCTGTGGCAGGCATGCCACGGGATAGGCCGTGGGCGCCTCGCCGGGCACGCGCTCGAAGCCGCAGAACAGCTCCGGCAGACGCATGCCGAAATGCGCGGCTGCCTCGAACAGCTGGGCCAGCAGACGCACCACGGCCTCGCGCTCGCCGTAGCGCGCCATGCCTGCGGCGCACAGCGCCATGTCGTGGGGCCATACCGAGCCGTTGTGATACGACATGGGGTTGAACCGGGCGGCCTCCACCGCCAGCGTCCGCAGCCCCCAGCCGCTGTTGAGCGCGCGCGACATCAGTTGCCGCGTCACGGCCGCCGCCCGCTCTCGCCGGGGCAGGCCCGCGTAGAGCAGGTGTCCGGGATTGGAGGCGCGCACGCGGCAGGGCTGGCCTGCGCCGTCGAGGGCCAGCGCGTAGTACTGCAGGTCGGGCAGCCAGAAGTTGCGCTCGACGGCTTCGCGCAACTGGTCTGCCAGGCCTCGCCAGTGGCGCCCGGCGTCGGGCTCGCCCAGCCAGTCGGCCAGCGCCGCCATGTCTTCGTAGGCGCGGTAGGCATAACCCTGCACTTCCACGAGCGCGATGGGCCCCTCGGCCGCGCTGCCGTCTGCGTGGAACACCGAATCGTGGCTGTCTTTCCAGCCCTGGTTCGCCAGCCCGCTGGCCTCGGCACGGGCGTAGGTCAGCAGACCATGGGGATGCGCCGAGGCATTGGCCTCGATCCACTGCACGGCGGCCTTCAGGGCCGGCCACAGGGTCTCGGCGAATGTCCGGTCGGCGGTGCGCCGGGCATAGGCGCCGGCCAGCATGATGAACAGCGGCGTGGTGTCCACCCCGCCGTAATACTGGCCGAACGGCAGCTCGTTGGCGGCAGCCATTTCGCCCTTGCGGGTCTCGTGCATGATCTTGCCCGGCTGGGCATCGCGGAATGGCGAGGTTTCCCGCGCCTGGCTGTGCGCCAGGAAGGCCAGCACGCCGCGCGCGAGCTCCGGATCCAGCCACAGCGTCTGCAGAGCGGTGATGATGGCATCCCGGCCGAAGGGCGTGGAAAACCACGGGATGCCTGCATACGGATAGAGGCCCGTCGGCAGCTCCGTGGTCAACAGGGCCAGGTCGGCACGGGATTTGTCCAGCCAGGACTGGAACAGCCGGCCCGGCGCGACCAGCCGCGCGCCGCGGCGCCTGCGTTGCCGCAGGCTGCGCCAGGCCGCCGCCGCGGCCTGGCGGTAGCGCTGGCGCGAAGGCTGGGCGCGCGTCGTGCCTATCTCCACATACAGCAGCCACGCGGCGCGTCCGGGCAGCGCAACGTCGAATACCGCAAGCCCGGCGTCCAGCCGGGCCGGCGGCTCGGAGAAGTCCACCGACACCTGCCGGGCCAGCCCGTCCAGTCCGCGGTAGCGCAGCGTCACGCCCCGGGGGTCCACTTCGGGCGGGGTCTGAGTGCCGCGCTGCGCGCGCTGCTGCCCGCGCACCTCGAACATGTCGTGGAAATCGGCGGCGAAATGCACGGCCAGCGGCGCGTGCGTCGGCGCATCGCTGTAGTTGGCGAGCTGGATGCGCTCGTAGATCCGGCCCTGCCACAGGAAACGCTTGCGCTCGATGTGCACCACGCCTTCCGGCGTGGCCGCGGGGGCGCCCAGCGCCGGCAGCGGCTGGTTGGTGAGGTGCGCCGTGAAGTAGAGGTTGTCCTGGCTCACGCCGCTCGACAGCAGGGCGGGCCGCCGCTCCGCCAGCCGAAGGTGCAGTCGGGAGAGCAGCCGGGTGTCGTTGTGGAACAGCCCGTCGCCGCCGCCGTTCACGTCCCCGTAGGCGTCGGCCACCAGGAACGTGTCGCCTTCCTTCAGCACGAACAGGGCGCCGGCGCGGGGCGCGGCCCCGGCGGGCTGGGCTGCGCTGGTCATCGCTTCGGATGCCATGGCCACCCCCGTGGTCACGCGCTCTGCGCGAAGAGCGCCTCGTTGGAGGATTCGCCCTGCAGCTGCCGGTAGAGCCGCAGGTAGCGCCCGGCCATCGCAGTCGCGGTGAAGCGGCGTTCGAACACCGAGCGCACGCGGCGGCGATCCAGCCAGCCGGCGCGTTCCACGGCTGCCGCCGCCTGCTCGATGTCGTCGACGATGAAGCCCGTGACGCCTTCCTCGAGCACTTCGGGCACCGAGCCCTGGCGCCAGGCAATGACGGGCGTGCCGCAGGCCATGGCCTCGATCATCACCAGGCCGAAGGGCTCGGGCCAATCGATCGGGAACAGCAGGGCCCGGGCATTGCCCAGGAATTCGGATTTCTGGTGGTCGCCGATCTCGCCGATGAATTCCACCAGCGGGTCGTCCAGCAGGGGTTCGATGGCCTGGCGGAAATAGGCCTGGTCGGCCGCATCCACCTTGGCCGCGATCTTCAGCGGCATGCCCGCCTGGCGCGCGATCATGATGGCGCGGTCGGGCCGCTTCTCGGGAGAGATGCGGCCCAGGAAGGCGAGGTAGTCGCCGCGCGGCCGGGCCGGCGGGCGGTAGGGGGCCGGGTCCATGCCGTGGTGCACGGTGCCGATCCAGTTGGCGGACGGCAGCGGCTCGCGCTGGGATTCCGAGATGGACACCAGCGGGTAATCGGGCCAGCGGCGGTAGGCCTCGGGGAGGTCCTTCAGGTCCAGCCGTCCGTGCAAGGTGGTGAGCGTGCGCCCGGCCATCTCCTCGAACAGCGGGAAATGCAGCAGATCCACGTGGAAATGCAGCACGTCGAATTCGGCGGCCCGCGCGCGCACCTCGTAGAGCATGGCCAGGTGGCTGGCCACATCGGACTTGAGGGGAGCGGGATCCAGCCGTAGCGCCTGGTCGCGCACCGGCACGAGCCGGCCGCGGGTGCACGTATCGCCGGAGGCAAACAGGGTGACGTCGTGGCCCAGGGCCACCAGTGCGTCGGTCAGGTGGGCCACGACGCGTTCCGTGCCGCCATACAGGCGCGGCGGGACGGCTTCGTACAGGGGTGCGATCTGCGCAATCTTCATCGGTCGAGTTCCTGAGCAATGAACAAAGCGGAGAGGGACGGCGGGTTGCGGGCCGTCCGGCCGCACAAGGAATATGGGCGCCCGGCGCGGATTTCAAGAGGCCGGGCGTGCCCGCTTCCGGGCCCTGCGATCAGGCCGGCTCGGCCATGCCGCTGTGCCGCAGCAGCGCGTCGATGCTGGGCTCGCGTCCGCGGAAGGCGCGGAACGAGTCGGCCGCGGGGCGGGCTCCGCCCACGGCCAGGATCTCCCGGCGGAAGCGCCGGCCGGTGTCCGGGTCCAGCGTGCCGGCGTCGGCGCCGGACCGGGCGGCGGCTTCCTCGAAGGCCGCGTAGGCATCGGCGGACAGCACCTCGGCCCACTTGTAGCTGTAGTATCCCGCGCCGTAGCCGCCGGCGAACAGGTGCGAGAAACTGTGCGGAAACCGGTGCCAGGCCGGCGGGAACAGCACCGCCACCTCCTCGCGCACCTGCTGCAGCACCGCCAGCACTTCGCCGATGGGCAAGCCCCGGGAGCCCGAGTGCAGCAGCATGTCGAACAGCGCGAACTCGATCTGCCGCACCGTCTGCATGCCGCTCTGGAAATTGCGCGCGGCCACCAGCTTGTCGTAGAGGGCGCGCGGCAAGGGCTCGCCGGTCTCGACGTGGGCGGAAAGCTGCTGCACCACCGTCCATTCCCAGCAGAAGTTCTCCATGAACTGCGAAGGCAGCTCGATGGCGTCCCACTCCACGCTGGCAAAGGCGGCCGCGGCCGGCTCGTCCACTTCCGACAGCAGCGCGTGCAGGGCGTGGCCGGTCTCGTGGAACAGGGTGATGACGTCGTCGTGGGTGAGCAGGGCGGGCTTGCCGTCGCCCGGCCGCGAGAAATTGCACGTGAGGTAGGCCACCGGCGTCTGCAGCCGGCCGCCGGCCACGCGGCGGGTGCGCTCGCTGTCGACCCAGGCGCCGCTCTGCTTGCCGGCGCGCGCGTACAGGTCCAGGTAGAGGTGGCCCACCAGCCCGCCCGCCGGCGTCTCGACGCGCACGCCGCGCACGTCGGCGTGCCAGGCGGAAACCGGCTCTTCGCGCAGGCGCACGTCGAACAGCTTCTCGATGACCGAATACAGGCCCTGGAGCACGGTGGGCTCGGTGAAGTATTGCTTGATCTCGTCTTCGGAATACGCGTAGCGCGACTCGCGCAGGCGCTCGGCGGCGTACGTCACGTCCCAGGGCTGCAGGTCTGCCAGCCCGAGTTCGCTGGCGGCGAATTCGCGCAGCGCCGCCAGGTCGCGCTCGGCGTACGGCCTGGCACGGCGGGCCAGGTCGCGCAGGAAGTCGGTGACCTGCGCGGCGCTGGTGGCCATGCGGGTCTGCAGGCGCAGCTCGGCGAAGCTGGCGTAGCCCAGCAGGCCGGCTTCCTCGGCGCGCAGCGCCAGCAACTCCTCGATGAGCGCGGAGTTGTCGAACTCGGGCGCGCCCTGTTCCGAGGCTACCGTGGCGTAGGCGCGGTACAGCGTGGCGCGCAGCTCGCGGTCGCGCACGTACTGCATCACCGGCAGGTAGCAGGGCATCTTCAGGGTGAGCTTGAAGCCCGGCTTGCCGTCGGCCTCGGCGGCGTCGCGCGCGGCCGCCAGCACGTCGGCGGGCAGGCCGTCGAGCCGCGCCGCGTCGTCCACGTAGAGCGACCAGGCGTCGATCGCGTCGAGCACGTTCTCGGAGAACTTCTGCGACACCTGCGCCTCGCGGTCGGAAATGGCCGCATAGCGGTCCCGCGCCTCGCCCTGGAGCTCCACGCCGCTGAGGCGGAAGTCGCGCAGCGCCAGTTCCACGATGCGCCGGCGCACCGCCGGCCAGACGTCGAACCCGGGCGCCTGGCGCAGCCGCTGGTACTGGCGGTACAGGCCTTCGTGCAGGCCGACCCAGGTGGAGAACTCCGTGACCTTGGGCAGGGCCTCGTTGTAGGCCTCGCGCAGCGCCGGCGTGTTGACCACCGCATTCAGGTGGCCGGCCACCGACCACGCCCGCCACAGGCGCTCGGTGGCCCCGTCCAGCGGTTCGACCACCGCTTCCCAGGTGGGCGGCAGGTCGGGCGAGGCGGCGTGCTCCACCGCCTGCCTGGCCTCTTCCAGCAGCGCCTCCACCGCCGGGACGATGTGCTCGGGCAGCACACGGGCGTAGTCGACCAGTTCGGAGGCGGGGGCGAGCAGGGGATTGGGAGTCATCGTGGTATCGGGGAAAGACCGGGAAAGGCCCGCACGCGCGGGGCCGTGTTTCAACTAGTTGGGGGCGATCGGGAGGGATGCAAGCCCCGGCCGCGCCCGGCAACGGGGCAGGCGGCCGCGGTGCCGGGCGCCGGAGCGCCTGGCGCCACCGCTGTCGTTCAGGCGCGGCGCTCGGCCGCCTCGACGGTGTTGACCAGCAGCATGGCGATGGTCATGGGGCCCACCCCGCCCGGCACCGGCGTGATGGCGCCGGCCACCTCGCGTGCGGAGGCGAAATCCACGTCGCCGCACAGCTTGCCGTCCGCGCCGCGGTTGATGCCCACGTCGATGACCACGGCGCCAGGCTTGATCATGTCGCCGGTGATCATGCCCGGCTTGCCGGTGGCCACCACCAGCACGTCGGCGCGGCGCGTCTGGGCGCCGAGGTCGCGCGTCTTGGAGTTGCACAGCGTGACGGTGGCGCCGGCCTGCAGCAGCAGCATCGCCATGGGCTTGCCCACGATGTTGCTGGCTCCCACGACCACGGCCTCGGCGCCGCGCAGCGGCACCTGCTCGGATTCGAGCATCTTCATCACGCCGTAGGGGGTGCAGGGGCGGAACAGCGGCTGGCCGGTCATGAGCAGGCCGGCATTGCTGACGTGAAAGCCGTCCACGTCCTTCTCGGGGGAGATGGCCTCGATCACCTTGTGCGAGTCCATGTGCGGGGGCAGCGGCAGCTGCACCAGGATGCCGTGGATGGACGGGTCGCGGTTCAGCGCGTCGACGCGCGCCAGCAGCTCGGCCTCGGTCATGTCGGCCGGGTATTGCTCCTTGACCGAGTGCAGGCCGGCCTTTTCGCAGGCGGCGACCTTGTTGCGCACATAGACCTGGGAGGCGGGGTCTTCGCCCACCAGCACCACGGCGAGGCCGGGGCGGATGCCGCGGGCGGCCAGGGCCTGCACGCGCTGGGCGACTTCTTCGCGGATGCGTTGCGACAGCGCCGTGCCGTCGATGATGCGGGCGGTCATCGGCTCTGCGCTCATGCCTGGGTCTCGGGCTTGGCCAGGGCAACTTTCATCAGGTCGGCAACAGTGGTCACTTCGAGTTTTTCCATGATGTTGGCGCGGTGCGCCTCGACAGTCTTGATGCTGATGCCGAGGTCGTCGGCGATCTGCTTGTTGAGCCGGCCGGCCACGATGCGCTCGAGCACCTGCTGCTCGCGCGCGGTGAGCCGCGCCAGCATGGCTTCGTGGTCTTTCTGGGCCTGGAACTTGCTCACGCGCTGCACGGCCTGTTCCAGCATGCGCGCCACGATCTCGCGCAGGTCGGATTCATTGAAGGGCTTCTCGAGGAAATCGATCGCGCCCTTCTTCATGGTGGACACCGCCATGGGCACGTCGCCGTGGCCGGTGATGAAGACGATGGGCAGCGGCGCCTGGCGGGCGATCAGCTGCTCCTGCAGCTCCAGGCCGCTCATGCCGGGCATGCGCACGTCGGCGATCAGCACGCCCACCTGGTTGGGGTCGTACTCGTCGAGGAAGGTCTCGGCGCTGGCGTAGGCGCGGACGCGGTAGCCGTTGGCCTCGAGCAGCCAGCGCAGCGAATCGCGGACGGCCTCGTCGTCGTCGACTATGAATACCGTGCTCGACAGGTGGGGGGTGTTCATGCGTGCAACTCCTCGGACTGATCAGGCTGCGGTTGCGTTTGTGGCGCTGCGCAGGGCAGGGTAAACCGGAAAATCGTACCGCCGGCCGGGTTGGGATCCGCCCACAGGCGGCCATGGTGCGATTCGATGATGGTACGGCAGATGTTCAGTCCCATGCCCAGCCCCTGGGACTTGGTGCTGAAGAAGGGTTCGAACAGGCGCTCGGGCTCGGCCAGGCCGTGGCCCCGGTCGACCACGGCCACTTCGATGTGCTGTTCGTGCAGGATGACGGCCACCTTGAGCTCGTCGGATTCGCTGTGCTCCATGGCCTCCAGGCCATTCTTGAGCAGGTTCAGCAGCACCTGCTCGATCAGGATGGGGTCGGCCAGCACGTCGGGCGCGTTGGACGGCACGAAGCTGTCGATGCGGATGCGGCGCTTGCGCGCATCGATCTCGGCGAAGCCGATGGCATTGTCGACGATGCGGCGGATCGCCACGCGCTGGCGGCGCGGCTCGCTGCGCTTCACGAATTCGCGGATGCGGCTGATGATCTTGCCGGCGCGCTCGGCCTGCGCCGCGGCCTTCTCGAGCGCCGGCAGCAGCATGTTGGGGCTGGTGTGGCCGGCCTTGACCAGGGCCACGGCGCCCATGCTGTAGTTAGCGATGGCGGTGAGCGGCTGGTTGAGCTCATGCGCGAGCGACGACGCCATCTCGCCCATCGTGGTGAGGCGGCTGGTGAGCTGGATCTTCTCCTGCTGCAGGCGCGAGGCCTCCTCGTGGTTGCGGCGCTCGGTGATGTCGCGCGCCACCTGCATGCGCACGCGCCGGCCGTCGGTCCAGGCCAGCATGCGGTGGTGCACCTCGAACCAGCGCTGCACCGAAGGGGCGAACACCTCCACCGACTCGTCGGTGAAGCGGCCCCGCCGGCCGGCCAGCAGCTCGTCGTGGCCGCCGGTCTGGGCGCCGAACACCCTGCGGTAGGTGCGGTTGGCGAACAGCAGCTCCAGCCCGTCGTGCGTGTCGGCCGTGACCGAGATGGCGTCGTCCAGGCCCTCCAGCACCGTCATGAAGCGCTCGTGCGCCGCCGTGAGCGCCTCGCGGATGCGCTTGGGCTCGGTGATGTCCGTCATGGAGGTCATCCAGCCGATCTGGTTGCCGTTGGGGTCCAGCAGCGGCGAGACGTACATGCGCGCGGTGAAGCGCGAGCCGTCGCGGCGCTGCGCCTCGATCTCCAGCCCGCTGGAGGGCGTCTTGCCCGACATCAGGACGTCGAGCGTGTGCTGGTGCTGCTCATGCCGGCCGGGCACCCAGTAGGGGAAGGGCGGGCTGCGGCCGATCAGGTCGGCCTCGTTCCAGCCTATCATGCGGCAGAAGGCCGGATTCACATAGGCGATGCGCCCTTCCATGTCGAGCACGCGCATGCCCGTGGACATGGAGTTTTCCATGGCGCGCCGGAAGCCCGTCTCGGCGATCAGCGCGGCCTCGGCCTCGGAGCGGAAGCGCGTATAGCGCCACAGCATGAGCAGGCTGATCACGATCACGCACGACAGCGCCAGCACCACCCAGATCAGCCGCTGCTGGCGCAGCTCCTGGTCTATCGTGACGAACATCACGCTGTCGTCGTGGATGCGCTGCAGCCAGAAGAATGCGCCCATCACACATATATAGAGCACGAGCACGAGCGCCGGCGTCAGCCAGTACAGCCCGCGCCGGTGCTGGCGGGCATGGTCGCGGAACGACGTGGGGATGGTGGACTTGACGCTGGACATGTGGGCGGTGCCGGTGAATCCGGCATTTTAGTGCCACTTTGTATCGCCCGTGCCAGGGGGCAATTGCCGTAAGGTGTCAGGCATGCCGTCGCGGCGCCAGAATCGGACGGAGCCAGGGCGGGCGTGCCAGGATATTCCGTATCATGAAATGCCGTACCGCAACATGAAATTTTCCTTGCGGCAGGTTAAATTTGTTTCTTAGAATGCCGCTTCTGGCAGCCCGCACAAGACCGCGGTCGTGTGCGCACGGCCCGCCGGCTCGGCCTGCACCTCGCCGTCCGCGCTACCCGCGGGCGCGCTCACGAACCCCCAACAGGAGACACACGATGTCCTCTCTTGCCCAGGCTGGCGCCCTCGTGGCTGCCAATGACGAAGACACCATCGAGACCCAGGAATGGCTGGAAGCGCTGGCCGCGGTGCTCGACCGTGAGGGGCCGGAGCGTGCGCACTACCTGCTCGAGCGCCTGATCGACCTGGCCCGCCGTTCCGGCGCGCACATCCCGTTCTCGCCCAACACGGCGTACGTCAACACCATCCCGCCCGGGCTGCAGCCGGCACACCCCGGCAACCTCGAGCTCGAGGCCCGCATCCGCTCATACGTGCGCTGGAACGCCATGGCGATGGTGGTCAAGGCCAACAAGCATAACCCGCCCGATGGCGGCGACCTGGGCGGCCACATCGCCTCGTTCGCCTCGCTGGCCACCATGATCGGCTGCGGCCAGAACCATTTCTGGCACGCCGAGACCGAAGACCACGGCGGCGACCTGGTCTACTTCCAGGGCCACTCGTCGCCCGGCGTCTACGGCCGCGCCTACCTCGAGGGCCGCCTCACCGAAGAGCAGCTCGACAATTTCCGCCAGGAAGTCGACGGCAAGGGCCTGTCCTCGTATCCGCATCCCAAGCTGATGCCGGATTTCTGGCAGTTCCCCACCGTCTCCATGGGCCTGGGCCCGCTGATGGCCATCTACCAGGCGCGCTTCCTCAAGTACCTGCACGCCCGCGGCATCGCCGACACCAGCAAGCGCAAGGTCTGGGTGTTCTGCGGCGACGGCGAGATGGACGAGCCCGAGTCGCTGGGCGCCATCGCCCTGGCGGCCCGCGAGAAGCTCGACAACCTGATCTTCGTGATCAACTGCAACCTGCAGCGCCTCGACGGCCCGGTGCGCGGCAACGGCAAGATCATCCAGGAGCTCGAGGGCGACTTCCGCGGCTCGGGCTGGAACGTCATCAAGCTGATCTGGGGCGGCTACTGGGATCCGCTGCTGGCGCACGACAAGGAAGGCATCCTGCGGCGCATCATGGAAGAAACCGTCGACGGCGAGTACCAGGCGTACAAGGCCAATGACGGCAAGTTCGTGCGCGAACACTTCTTCGGCAAGCATCCCAAGCTGCTCGAGATGGTCTCGCGCATGAGCGACGAAGACGTCTGGCGGCTGAACCGCGGCGGCCACGATCCGCACAAGGTCTATGCCGCCTTCGACGCCGCCTACCGGCACAAGGGCCAGCCCACCGTCATCCTGGCCAAGACCATCAAGGGCTACGGCATGGGCCAGGTGGGCCAGGCCAAGAACCCCACTCACCAGCAGAAGAAGCTGGAACTGGAATCGATCCGCGAGTTCCGCGACCGCTTCGCCATTCCCATCCCCGACGACCAGCTCGAGAAGCTGCCGTACTTCAAGCCGGCCGAGGATTCGCCCGAGATGAAGTACCTGCACGAGCGCCGCAAGGCCCTGGGCGGCTACCTGCCCAAGCGCCGCGAGAAGGCCGACGAGCAGCTCAAGGTGCCGGGCCTGGAGGCCTTCAAGGCGGTGCTCGAGCCCACGTCCGAGGGCCGCGAGATCTCCACCACCCAGGCCTTCGTGCGCATCCTCAACCAGGTCCTGCGCGACAAGCAGCTGGGCCCGCGCGTGGTGCCCATCCTGGCAGACGAATCGCGCACCTTCGGCATGGAAGGCCTGTTCCGCCAGATCGGCATCTATGCCCCGGAAGGCCAGAAGTACGTCCCGGTCGACAAGGACCAGGTCATGTACTACAAGGAGGCGGCCGACGGCCAGCTGCTGCAGGAAGGCATCAACGAAGCGGGCGCGATGAGCTCGTGGATCGCGGCGGCCACGTCGTACTCCACGAACAACCGCATCATGATCCCGTTCTTCATCTACTACTCGATGTTCGGGTTCCAGCGCATCGGCGATCTGGCATGGGCCGCCGGCGACATGCAGGCGCGCGGCTTCCTGCTGGGCGGCACGGCCGGGCGCACCACGCTCAACGGAGAGGGCCTGCAGCACGAGGACGGCCACAGCCACATCCTCGCGTCCACCATCCCGAACTGCGTGTCGTACGACCCGACCTTCGCGCACGAACTGGCCGTCATCGTCCAGCACGGCCTCAAGCGCATGGTCGAGAACCAGGAGAACGTCTATTACTACCTGACGGTGATGAACGAGAACTACCCGCAGCCGGGCCTGAATCCCGGCGACGAGGAAGGCATCATCAAGGGCATGTACAAGCTGAAGTCGGTGGGCAAGGGCAAGGCCCGCGTGCAGCTGATGGGCTCCGGCACCATCCTGCGCGAGGTCCTGGCGGCCCAGGACATGCTCGAAGCCGACTGGGGCGTGGCCTCCGACGTCTGGAGCGTCACCAGCTTCACCGAGCTGCGCCGCAACGGCCTGGACGCCGACCGCCACAACCTGCTGCATCCGCAGGAGAAGCAGCCGCAGGTGCCATACGTCACGCAGCAGCTGGAAGGCACGGAGGGCCCCATCGTGGCGTCCACCGACTACATGAAGCTGTTCGCCGACCAGATCCGGCCGTTCATTCCCAAGGGCCGCGAATACCGCGTGCTGGGCACCGACGGCTTCGGCCGCTCGGATTTCCGCAGCAAGCTGCGCGAGCACTTCGAGGTCGACCGCCGTTTCGTCACCCTGGCGGCGCTGCGCGCGCTGGCCGATGAGGGCAAGGTGCCGGCCGCCAAGGTCGCCGAGGCCATCAAGAAATACGGCATCAACCCCAACAAAGCCAACCCCCACTACGCCTGAGGGTGAGAAACATGTCCAAACAGGAAATCAAGGTTCCCGACATCGGCGACTTCAAGGAAGTGGAAGTCATCGAGGTGCTGGTGTCCGAAGGCGACACGGTCAAGGCCGAGCAGAGCCTGATCACGGTGGAGTCGGACAAGGCCTCGATGGAGATTCCGTCGTCGGCGGGCGGCGTGGTCAAGTCGGTGAAGGTCAAGGTCGGCGACAAGGTCTCGATGGGCACGGTCATCGTCGAGGTCGAGTCCGACGCGGAGGCGGCCGAGCCGGCGCAGTCGGGCGGATCGGAGCAGCCCGAAAAGGCGGAAAAGCCGCAGAAGCCGGCTGAGTCCGCCCAGGCGCAACCTGCGGCCGAGGCCGGCGGCGACGGCGCCGTCACCGACGTCAAGGTTCCCGACATCGGCGACTTCAAGGAAGTGGAAGTCATCGAGGTGCTGGTGTCCGAGGGCGACGAGATCAAGGCCGAGCAGAGCCTGATCACGGTGGAGTCGGACAAGGCCTCGATGGAGATCCCGTCGTCGGCAGGCGGCGTGGTCAAGTCGGTGAAGGTCAAGGTGGGCGACAAGGTCTCGATGGGCACCGTCATCGCGCAAGTGCAGGGTGGCGGCGCCAGGGCAGCCGCGGCCGACAGGCCGGCACAGGAAGCCAGGCCGGCCGAAGAGGCCAAACCGGCCGCCGGCGCGCCGCCGCAGCCGGCCGCCGACAGCGCGCCCCAGGGCAGCGGCAAGCCTGCGCCGGCCGCTGCGCTGGAAGATGCGGGCCTCAAGCCCGGCCAGTTTCCCCATGCCTCGCCGTCGGTGCGCAAGTTCGCGCGCGAGCTGGGCGTGAACCTCAGCCGCGTGCAGGGATCCGGCCCCAAGGGGCGGATCACCGTGGACGACGTGCGCGCCTTCGTGAAGAGCGCGCTGGCTTCGGGCGCCGCGCCCACGCAGCCGGGCGGCTCGGCCGACGGCGCCGCGCTGGGCCTGCTGCCCTGGCCCAAGGTCGATTTCGCCAAGTTCGGTCCGGTCGAGGCCAGGCCGCTGTCGCGCATCAAGAAGATCTCCGGCGCCAACCTGCATCGCAACTGGGTGATGATCCCCCACGTCACCAACAACGACGAGGCCGACATCACCGAGCTGGAAGCCCTGCGGGTGCAGCTCAACAAGGAGAACGAGAAAGCCGGCATCAAGGTCACGATGCTGGCCTTCCTGATCAAGGCCGTGGTGGCGGCGCTGAAGAAGTTCCCTGAGTTCAACGCCTCGCTCGACGGCGACAACCTGGTGCTGAAGCAGTACTACCACATCGGCTTCGCCGCCGACACGCCCAACGGGCTGGTGGTGCCCGTGGTGCGCGACGCCGACAAGAAAGGCATTCTGCAGCTGGCGCAAGAGACGTCCGAACTGGCCAGGAAGGCGCGCGACGGCAAGGTCTCGCCCGCCGACATGCAGGGCGGCTGCTTCTCGATCTCCTCGCTGGGCGGCATCGGCGGCACGCACTTCACCCCCATCATCAACGCGCCCGAGGTGGCGATCCTCGGCGTCTCGCGCAGCTTCCACAAGCCTGTCTGGGACGGCAAGCAGTTCGTGCCGCGCCTGACGCTGCCGCTGTCGCTGTCGTACGACCACCGCGTCATCGACGGCGCCGCCGCGGCCCGCTTCAACGCCTATCTCGGCCAGCTGCTGGCCGATTTCCGGCGCATCGCGCTCTAAGGGGGCCCCATGGCGAATCTCACGCAAATCAAGGTTCCCGACATCGGCGACTTCAAGGAAGTGGAAGTCATCGAGGTGCTGGTGTCCGAGGGCGACGAGATCAAGGCCGAGCAAAGCCTGATCACGGTCGAGTCGGACAAGGCATCGATGGAAATCCCGGCCTCGCAGGGCGGGGTGGTGAAGTCGGTGAAGGTGAAGGTGGGCGACAAGGTCGGCGAGGGCAGCGTCATCGTCGAGGTCGAGGCCGCGGGCGAGGACGCCGGCGATGCCAGGCCCGCCGAATCGGCCAAGTCGGATGCGAAGGCCGATGCAAAGGCTCAGGCGCCCAAGGGCGAGGCCGATAAAAAGGCCGACTCCGCGCCGGCGCAGCCGTCCAAGCCTTCCGCCCCTGCGCCGGCGGCCGCCCGCTACGAGGGGCAGGCCGATCTCGAATGCGACGTGCTGGTGCTGGGCGCCGGGCCCGGCGGCTATTCCGCGGCCTTCCGCGCCGCCGACCTGGGCCTGAAGACCGTGCTGGTCGAGCGCTACGCCACGCTGGGCGGCGTGTGCCTGAACGTGGGCTGCATTCCGTCCAAGGCGCTGCTGCACAACGCCGCCATCATCGACGAGGCGCGTGCGCTGGCCGCCCACGGCATCAGCTTCGGCGAACCGAAGATCGACCTGGACAAGCTGCGCGCCTACAAGGACAGCGTGGTGGGCAAGCTCACCGGCGGCCTGGCCGGCATGGCCAAGGCCCGCAAGGTGACCGTGGTCACGGGCGTGGGCGAGTTCGCCGATCCCCATCACCTGGCGGTGAAGGATGCGGACGGAAAGGCGCAGACCATCCGCTTCAAGAACGCCATCATCGCGGCCGGCAGCCAGTCGGTGAAGCTGCCGTTCCTGCCCCAGGACGACCGCATCGTCGACTCGACCGGCGCGCTGCAGCTGCGCGCCATCCCGAAGAAGATGCTGATCATCGGCGGCGGCATCATCGGCCTCGAAATGGGCACGGTGTATTCCACGCTGGGCGCGCGCCTGGACGTGGTCGAAATGCTCGACGGCCTGATGCAGGGCGCCGACCGCGACCTGGTGAAGGTGTGGCAGAAGATGAACGCCCCGCGCTTCGACAACATCATGTTGAAGACCAAGACGGTGGGCGCCGAAGCCAAGCCTGACGGCATCTACGTCAGCTTCGAAGGCGAGGGTGCGCCGAAAGAGCCGCAGCGCTACGACCTGGTGCTGCAGGCCGTGGGCCGCAGCCCCAACGGCAAGAAGATCGGCGCCGAGCGCGCCGGCATCGCCGTCACCGAGCGCGGCTTCATCGAGGTCGACAAGCAGATGCGCACCAACGTGCCGCACATTTTCGCCATCGGCGACATCGTCGGCCAGCCCATGCTGGCCCACAAGGCCGTGCACGAGGGCCACGTGGCGGCCGAGGCGGCCGCCGGCCAGAAGTCCTTCTTCGACGCGCGCGTGATTCCGTCCGTGGCCTACACCGACCCCGAGGTGGCCTGGGTGGGGCTCACCGAGGACGAGGCGAAGAAGCAGGGCATCAAGGTCGAGAAGGGCCTGTTCCCGTGGGCGGCCTCCGGCCGCGCCATCGCCAACGGCCGCGACGAGGGCTTCACCAAGCTGCTGTTCGACGCCGAAACCCATCGCATCGTGGGCGGCGGCATCGTCGGCACCCACGCGGGCGACCTCATCAGCGAGATCGCGCTGGCCATCGAGATGGGCGCCGACATGGTCGACATCGGCAAGACCATCCACCCGCATCCCACGCTGGGAGAATCGGTGGGGATGGCGGCCGAAGTGGCGGAAGGCGTGTGCACCGACCTGCCGCCGACGCGGAAGAAGTAGGCCCGCGGCCCGGCGCCGGACACCGCACGTGTCCGGCGCCGGCCGGCTTCAGCCCACCGAATCGGCCTGCGAGAGGGCGGCGGCGCGCACGCGCCGGGCAGACCTGCCGAACAGGCCGTAGTGGCCGACCATGTTCTTGATGCACTGGTCGTTGTTGCCCAGGAACAGGTTCTTGTGCCAGAGGCTGGCGTACTGGCTGCCGGGCCACTGCCGCAACGCCAGCCGCTCGCCCACCACCCTGGCGCGCCCGCCGTTGCGGCGCCACATCCAGTACAGCCACACGTCGTCCGCATTGGGACAGAGCGACTCGAAGAGCGCCCGGTTCGTCACGTCGGCATGGAAAATCCCGGGCGGATACAGCACGCCGCCCACGCCGGTGGGAAAGATCAGCGTGGAAGACGCAGTGGACGAGCGATAGCTCCAGCGCCACTTGAAATAGGGCAGGGGCCGGCCGGTGGCGGGATCCAGCGCTATCCGGTGCGCGCGCCACGCCACCGCCGTGCGGTAGTCGCCGGGCCAGGCGGCGATCAGGCCCGCCAGCCAGTGGCTGGGGTAGCGCACGTCGTCGTCGGCGGTCACGATGAAGGCGGACGGCTCTTCCTCGAGCGTGGGAATGATCTTCTTGTACGACTTGATGTCCGCGCAATAGCGGATCTCCAGCCCCTGGCCTTCCAGGCTGCGCACCGACTCGGGCAGCAGCGCGCGCTCTTCCTGCGCAATCCACAGAATGATGCGATCGGGCTGCACCGACTGGTTCAGAAGGCAGGCCAGCGTACGCGGGAGGATGCGGAAGCGCTTGCGATACGAGGTCAGGCTTACGACCAGCCGCCCGGGAAGTCCATGCGCGGCAGCAGGAATCCCGGGATCCGCCTCCTTCCATGCAAACAGGTCTGCGTATCGGCGCGCCATGGGGAAGCGGGCTCCTCAATGGGAAATTACTAGATCGTGCGAGCAATAGATGACATGTATAAGAAAAGCCGGCGTCCGACGCAAGCCGAGTGTGGCAGGAAGTTACCGGCCAGGGGCTGTCCCGGCGTCGGGCAATGCGTGCCTGACACCGTTTGTCGACAATCGGTGGGTGGGGCCCGCGCTCAGCGCGGGTCGGTGGCGGCCTGCACGAGTCTCATCACGATGCCGGCCGTATAGCGGCGTTGCGGCACGATGAACTCCGCCATGCGGCCCACCAGCCGGTGCGGCTTGAGGAAGGCCTCGACGTCGTGGTAGTAGGGCCGCTGCACATAGTCGTCCCAGAGGATGACGCAGCCCGGTTCGGCCAGCAGCAGGCTGATGAGGAAGCAGGCGCGGCGGAAGCGGCCGTCGATCAGGACCAGGTCCGGGTTCGGCAGGTTGGAGGCGTGCACGCAGTCCCAGGGCAGGGTGCAGTATTGCGGCCATTGCACCGACTTGCTGGTGTCGGTGGGCTTGCCTCCGGCCTCCATCGGACCGATGTCGGCGTACAGCGGCCTGAGGGTCACGCCCTGTCCCACCCGCTCCGCGAATGCCTCGACGACCGCCTGCAGGAAGGCCTGGTCCGAATCCACGCTGATGATGCTGCGGATCCCGGCCGTGCCGGCCATGATGGTGCTGCCGCCCGAGCCGTACTCCATGTAATGGCGGCTTTCCGCCAGGCGTTGGCGCAGCAGCTCCACACCCTCGGGCTCCATGGCGGGGGTGTCCCGGATGACCAGAGGGGCCGAGGTCAGGGCCAGGGTTGCTGCTGCGGCCGGCTGTGGACGGATGGCTGGTACAGGAGGCCGAGTATGGCCCAGCGTCTCGATCAACAGCCAGGAGGCGCGCAGCTTGGCAAATTTTTCGGCGGCGTGGGCATTTCCGCGCAAATAGTCATGCTGCAGCACCGCGGCCGGCGTGTACAGCTGCCGCTCGGGGCCGAAGCCGTCGCGGAGCAGTCGATGCGAAATGTCGACACCGCCGTGGCCAAACAGAATGTAGTCGGCCCAGCCGCCCACGGCGAGGAATTCCTTCCTCGGGAAAGATACATTGCCTTCCAGCAATGGCGGTGCGCTGCAGACGGTGTCACCCAGGTGATAGTGTTCGGGGATCTCGGAACCCGCGGACCTCGGCCGGCACGCGCCACGCAATGACACGGGATCGTGGCTCGCATGGACGGCCAAGTGGGCCTCGACGAAGCCGGCTTCCGGCAGGCCGTCGTCGTCGATGAACAGCAGGATGGGGGCCGTTGCGTGGATCGCGCCGAGATTCCGTGCCAGGCAGTCCCCCGAATTTCGATTCAGCTCTATCCACACGTCCACCATCGGGGGCAGCACGGCGCAGTCCGCTGCCGGTATCCCGTTGTTGACGAATACGATCTCGATGCCGTCCTGCTGCTGCTCGCGCAGCGCTTCGATGTTGGCCACGATCTCGGGCTTGAAGCGGTTGGCGATCAGGATGGCGCTCACCCTGGCGTGCGGCCTGTTGCGCAATTGGCGCACGTCCGATATCCAGTCGGCATACAGCGCACCCTTGTGTGCCCAGCCGGCGGCAGCCAGCCGCTGGCTCAACTCCGCAAGCACGGCAGAATCCTGCACGTCCTCGAGCGCGCCCTGGGCCAACAGGGCATGCACCAGGATGAAATGCGCCGTATTGTTGGCCTCGTCTCGCAGCAGGGCCTGGCGGCATCGGTTCGCGACGACCTGCAGCGCGGCCGCATCCCAGCGGCCGAACTCCTGCGTCAGGCGCACGACGGCGCCGGCGTCGTTCTGCGACCTGACGTTCTGCAGCGGGATGCGGATGTCCCGGCCGGCAGACTTGCGCAGCAGCGCATCCTCCAGGTAGCGCTCGGACCCGGGCAGCGGCGCCATGATCCGGTACGCTGCATCCTCGAGGCCGTAGACCGCGTGCAGGATGAAGGCAAGCTTCATCCTGCGGTTGGGGTCCAGCGCTTCGAGCCGCTCACGGCTGGGCAGGAACAGGGCGCTGGTGCCCGGCGTGGCGGTCGGCGTCAGCGCAAGCCCGCTCGCGGCCTCGCGGCCAGATTTGGATTCATGCAGGCGGTAGAAGGCGTAGCCGTGGCCGTTTGCCCAATCCTGCAGTTCGGCCAGATCCGGCTGCCGTTCATGCGTGGGCTGGAAGCTGACGCGGGCCTCGATCAGCAGGCCTTGCGCCAGCGCGTTCCGGCCATGCGCCAGGATGGCGGCGCTGTCGCTCATGTCGTCCAGCATGAGCCAGTCGATACCGGGCAGACCCTCTATGTTGTCCAGCGCGACGGTATCCAGCGGCAACTGGGCCAGGACCTGCGTCTCGCGCCCATGGGGAATCGGCGACTCGCCGGCCTGCAGCGGCCTGAGCGGCCCGCTGAGGCTGGCGTCCAGGCAGGCGTACAGCGTGCCCGGACGGCCGTCGCCCAGCGCGGTGCCAGCGTAGTAGTGCACCCCTTGCCGGCGCGCGAGGGGTTCCTGCAGGGCCTGGCTGGCCGCGTCGAACACCACCAGCTCCAGGGCCTGGCGTTCCAGCATGCGCGCCACGGCGGCGTCGGCGAATGGGCGGCTGCCGCTGGATACGGCGATGATCCTGCCCTGGAAGCTCCATTGGAACCCGGCCTCCTCGGCGCTGGGCTGGGGGTGCTGCAGCACCAGGGGCTGGGCTTCGTCCTCGAACCAGGCCTCGCCGTCGGCGCCCAGCGCCAGCGCCGCCGGCGCCTTGCCTTCGCAGTACCGCTGCCAGATGGCGCGCAGCGCATTGGCCAGGTTGCGCCCGAAGCGCGCGCTGTCGCATACCGGCGAAGCCAGCAGGATGTCGCGCAGATGGGCCCGGATCGTGGCGAGGCTCTGCAGGTCGGAGGCCAGTTCCACCGCGCGCGCCCGGTATTGGTTCCAGTCGTCCGCCACGAGCTCCGGCATGCCGGCATTCACCAGATGCGTGGCCGAGTGGCGGCCGGCGAACGTGGGCCCGGGCAGCGTGATCACGGGTACGCCCATGAGCAGGGCCTCGCAGGTGGTCAGCCCGCCGGAGTAGGGCCAGGGATCCAGGCCGATGTCCACTTCGTTGTAGCGCGCCAGCAGCTCGAGATGGGGCGAGCGGCCTTCTATCCGTACGCGCCCGCTATCGATGCCGTGGGCAGCCAGCGTGTCCAGCACCCGCTGGCGCAGCACCGGGGTGCTGTAGGCAGCGCCCTTGAGGAAGAGGCGCGATTGCGGCACCGCATGCAGCAGCTCGGCCCAGCGGGCCAGCAGCGTTTCGTTGATCTTGGTGGGGTTGTTGAAGCAGCCGAACGTGATGTAGCCGTTCTTCAATGCGGGCAGCGGCGCCACCTCGGGCGGCTTGGGCGGCGGCACGAAGCAGATGTAGTCGTCCGGCATGCGGATCAGCTTCTCCGTGTACAGGTGGTCGCTGCCGGCCGGCGATTCGATCTTGTCGGTGATCAGGTAGTCGATGGCCTCGACCCCGGTGGTGTTGATCAGGCCCCCCACCCACTTCACCAGCACCGGCGCGGGCTCGAGCGCCATCGTGCGCATGCGCGAGCCGGCGTTGTGGCCGCTGAGGTCTATCAGGATGTCGATCTGGTCGTCGCGGATGCAGGCGGCGAACTGCTCGTCCTTCAGGTGGTAGATCGGCGTCCACTTGCTGACCAGCGCCATGATCCGGCGGGTAATGGCGTCAACGGAATTGTTCGTGGTGTATGCATAGATCTCGAAGCCGAGTCCGGGCAGGCGTTCCAGCGCGGACACTGTCATGGTCCCGACGGGGTGCTGGCGAAAACCGTCGGAAAACATGCCGATCCGCAATACCTTGGACGGAGACCTATCCGCGGGAATAGGCCGTTCAGGCCGCACGGCAGGGGCGAACATGCTCCCCCAGTCTTTGCATGCCTGCAGAATGTCCTCGATCGTGGCCTCGGGCTGGTAATGCATGGCGGTAAGCCGGTTCGACTTCGGAAGGGGATCGACCTTCGTGAGCGAGGCTGCCTTGGCGTAGCAGCGCTCGGCCTCGTCGAGGTTGCCGGTGTCGCGGTGAATGTTGCCCAGGTTGTTCCAGGCGGAGTATTCCTTGGGCTGGATATCGAGCAGGGCTTCGAAATCCCTGCGCGCCTCGTCGTAGCGCTGCATGGCCAGCAGGATGACGCCATGCCACGCCAGCCACGCTGCCAGGTGGGCTGCAGGAGGTCTTCCGGCCACCTCCAGGCATTGCAGGGCTTCTTCGTTGCAGCCCAGTCGATGCAGGATCTCGGCCAGCTTGATACGGCCCAGCAGATGTCCAGGCTCTATGCCGAGTGCCATGTCGAGCTGCCGTCGAGCGTCCTCGATGCGGCCTTCCTTGAGAAGCAGGTCGGCCATCACGCGCAGCCCTTCCGCATCGCGCGGAGCGAGTTCCATAACGCGCTCGAGCGCCAAGCGGGCCTCTGCCAGCCGTCCGGCTTCCAGGCAATGGGCGCCCAGGCTCTTCCAGCCCAGCGGATCCTCGGGATGCTGCCGCGTGCGGGCCTCGGCCTGCGCCTGGGACAGGCCCATGATGGTGAGGACCTTGGCGGAAACGGGGGGCTTGCGCGGGGAGCGGACGGTTCTGGGCATGGCGATCTACACACGAAGGGCAGACATACAGCCTACCCGCGCACGCGCGCGGGCAATGTGCCGGAGTGCGAGCAAAAAACCGCCTATTTTCCGCAGCCAAGAAAACAGCCCCTCCGGGGAGGGGCTGGGCGCGGCCCGCGAGGGCCGGTGATCGGCATGAGAGGGAATGCAGCCGGGCGGCGGGCCGCCCGGCCTGCTCCGGGATTACTGCAGCAGCGACAGGACCGTCTGCGGAACCTGGTTGGCCTGGGCCAGAACCGAGGTGCCAGCCTGTTGCAGGATCTGGGCGCGCGTCATGTTCGACACTTCGACCGCGTAGTCGGCATCTTCGATGCGCGAGCGCGAGGCCGAGAGGTTGTTGACGATGTTGTTCAGGTTCGAGACCGTTGACTCCAGGCGGTTCTGCACGGCACCGAGGTTGCTGCGCAGGGTGTCCACCGTGTTCAGGGCGGTGTCGAGCGAAGCCATGGGGTCTTCGCTGGCAGTTCCGAGCACCTTGGTCGAGTCGTAGGTAACCGTTGCCGTCGGATTCATATCAGCCGCCGCGGTACCCGTACCAGCTTTGACAGTCACGCTGGCTGCGTAGTAAACGACGTTGGAAGCGCTGGAGCTGTCCTTGACATACCAGTTGCCGCGCTCGTCTTGGACGAGGTCCAGAGTGCCACCCGTTGCGCCAGCCCGGGTGCCACCATCGCTGACATCCTTCAGGGTGACGGCGGCAGAGCTCACGGCAGCGGGATCACCGCTGCCGTTGGTCGACTTCAGCGTGACGGCGCCAGCAGCGGTGCCGCCCGTGTAGTCGGTGGCGTCGCCGGTCGGGCCGGCGATGCTGAACGAGGCCAGGTCCAGCGTGCTGGAGCTGATTTCCTTCAGGTCGATGGTGATGGTCTCGCCGTCGCGGGCGCCGACTTGCAGCGTCAGCGTGCGGTCGGCCGACAGCACCTTCACGCCGTTGAAGTCGGTCTGCTGGCTGATGCGGTCGATGTCGGCCAGGCGCTGTTCGACTTCGTCCTGCATGGAGGCCAGGTCGGTCGAGGAGTACGTGCCGTTGGCGGCCTGCACCGACAGTTCGCGGATGCGCTGCAGGTGGGTGGTGATTTCGGCGGTGGCGCCTTCGGTCGTCTGGGCGATCGAGATGCCGTCGTTGGCGTTGCGGCCAGCCTGGGTCAGGCCACGCACGTTGGACGTGAAGCGGTTGGCGATGGCCAGACCGGCGGCGTCGTCCTTGGCGCTGTTGATGCGCAGGCCGGAGGACAGGCGCTCGATAGCCGTGCCCAGGGAGGATTGGGACTTGGTCAGGTTGTTCTGGGCAACCAGCGACAAGTAGTTGGTGTTGATAACAGCAGCCATGTATAGCTCCCAAGAGAGAAAGGCTTCTTCAAACCGGGCAGCGGGGCCGCCCTGCGTTGCGAGGCGGTGCTGCCTCGCTGCCTGGGTTACGTCCTCGATCCTGGGAACTTAAGGGTTTTGCGAACGACTTTCCGCGGGTTCGTCAGAACACGTGGGCCAGGTGCGACTCGGCAGGCAGTTCCTGCCAGGCGCTCGCTTTCATGCGCGCGCGGATGCGGGCGATGGCCTGGGTGCGCAGCTGGCACACGCGCGCCTCCGTGACATTGAGCACGGCGCCGATCTCCTTGAGATTGAGGCCGTGCTCGTAGCACAGCGACATCAGGAGCTTCTCGCGTTCGGGCAGCGCCTCGATGGCCTGCACCAGCGTCCGCTTGAGGTCGCCGGCAAGCAGCGCGTCCAGCGGGGTGGACTGTTCGTGGGCGGGCACGTCGTGCCAGCCGCCTTCCTCGCCGTCGCGGCCGAAGTCTTCGTAGTGGAGGATCTGCATGCCCTGGGCATCGGACAGCATGTGCTGGTATTCGTCCAGCGACACGCCCAGCTCTTCTGCGACTTCGCGCTCGCTGGGCGCGCGCATCAGGGCCTGTTCCTGGCGCTGCATGGCCGTCTCGATGCGCCGGCTCTTGCTGCGCACGCTGCGCGGCAGCCAGTCCTGGGCGCGCAGCTCATCGAGCATCGCGCCGCGGATGCGGGTGGTGGCGTAGGTTTCGAACTGGGCCTCTGCGCACTCGTGGTAGCGGCGCAGGGCATCGAGCAGGCCGATCATGCCGGCTTGTATCAGGTCGTCCAGCTGGACGCTGGCAGGCAGCCGGGCAAGCATCTGCAACGCGAGCTTGCGCACGAGCGGGGCGTACTGGACCAGGCTTTCTTCGGCGTCGGGCATTCGGTGTCGTCGGCAGGAAACGGACGCGGCAGGGCCGGGAGCGCGGGGCCGGACGGCGGCCAGCCGGGTGATTCCGGTGCAGGGATTGTCGACAAAACGCCACGATTCATTTCAGCAAGTAGAAAAGTTTTTACTCGCTTATTTACGAATTTGCCTGAAATATGGCGTAATCCGCGTTCCACAATGTATCTTTAGTGCCAAAAACCGCGGTAAAAAATACGTACTGTCACATTTGTCATAGATAATGTTGCTTGATGTGTTAGATTGTTGATACATCAAGCACATTTGTTACATGCTTGCAACGGTCGCGACAGGGCTGGCCGCTGCGCCATCACGGTGCAGCCCGGCGTTCTTGCCCCACTTGTTCGAGTTTCAGGAGTGAAGTGTGAAGCCTGCGGATAATTCTTTGCTTGCCGATATACGTGAGGTCAATCTTTCGTACCTGCTTCTGGCCCAGCGCATGTTGCGGGACGATCTTGCCACGTCGATGTTCCGTCTCGGTTTCAGCAGCGAGGTCGCCGACATCCTGCTGCGCCTGTCTCCGGCCCAGCTCGTGAAGCTGGCGAGCTCAAGCTTGCTGCTGTGCCGCTTCCGCTTCGACGACTACGGGCTGCTGTCCGCGCTCACCCAGGATGTCCTGGGCGGCGCCCTGCAGCAGGCCCATGCGACGATCCTGCTGTCCAGGCAGTCAGTCGAAGAACTGGCCTGAGGCGGATCCGCCATGCCACCGAAGAGCGTCTCGCAGGAGGCGGACGAGATCCTGCTGGCCAGCGCCATGATCACGCTGGGCGCCCGCCTGCAGGTTCTCGAGGCTGAAACCAACATCAGCCACGACCGGCTCGCCAGGCTGTACCGCGAGATCCGGGGCTGTTCGCCGCCGAAGGGCATGCTGCCCTTCTCGGTGGATTGGTTCATGACCTGGCTGCCCAACATCCACTCGTCGCTGTTCTACAACGTGTACGGCTTCCTGAGCTCGCGCACGTCCAGCCGCGGCATCCGCGCCATCATCGACGCCTACCGCCTGTATCTCGAGCATGTGGCCGGCGACGAAGGCGAGGCGGCCGAGCCGGTGCTCAGCTTCACGCGCGCCTGGATGCTGGTGCGCTTCTTCGACAGCGGCATGCTGCAGTTGTCGCCGTGCAGGCAATGCGGTGGCCATTTCATCGCGCACGCCCACGATCCGCAGTCGGATTTCGTGTGCGCGATCTGCCGCCCGCCGCCCCGGGCAGGCAAGACCCGCGCCGCGAAGGCGAAGGTGGCGCAGGCGCGGGTCGCCCGCGTCCGCGGCGACGCCGCGCCGGCCCGCTCCTGAGCCGGAAAAACAGGGCCGAACTGGTCAAAAGCCCCCGAAAAACCCCGGTAACCCGCGTTTTCGGGTGACGGGGTGCGGGAGATCATTGTCATCGGTTTCCATGGACTACGTTGGCAGAGGCCCGTTGTGTTGATTCTTATCGGTTATGCGATCGTATGCGTCGCAGTGGTCGGGAGCTTCGTCCTGTTGGGTGGGCATCTCGGGGCGCTCTATCAGCCTTTCGAGTTCACGCTGATCGTGGGTGCCGCGTTCGGGGCGTTCCTGGCAGGCAATAGCCGCAAGTCGCTGGGCCTGGTCGGGCAGGCGCTTCCCCAGGCGCTCAAGAGCGCGCCCTACAGCAAGGTGCTCTACATGGAGCTGATGGCCCTGCTGTACGTGCTGCTGAACAAGGCCCGCCGCGAGGGCCTGATGGCGATCGAATCGCACATCGAGGATCCCGCCTCCAGCCCGCTGTTCGCCGAATATCCGCGCATCATGGCCGATCCCAAGCTGATGGAGTTCATCACCGACTACCTGCGCATCATGATCAGCGGCAACATGAGCTCGTTCGAGATCGAGACGCTGATGGACGAGGAGATCGAAACCTATCGCCACGAGCGCGAGGTGCCGGCTCATGCGCTGCAGCAGGTGGCCGACGCGCTTCCCGCATTCGGCATCGTGGCCGCGGTGCTGGGCGTGATCAAGGCGCTGGCATCCGTGGATCAGCCTCCGGCCGTGCTGGGCGACCTGATCTCCAAGGCCATGGTGGGCACGTTCCTGGGCATCCTGCTGGCCTACGGGTTCGTTGCGCCGCTGGCCTCGCGCGTCGAGCGCCGCACGGCCGAATCGGTGAAGGTGCTGGAGTGCATCAAGGTCACGCTGCTGGCCAGCATGAACGGATATCCCCCGCAGCTGGCGGTGGAATTCGGCCGCAAGGTGCTGTTCTCTGCCGTGCGCCCGACCTTCGGCGAGCTCGAGGAGCATGTGCGCCAGGCCAAGTCGGCCTCGCCCGGCCGCGCCTGACGGAGCCTCGGCATGAGTCCCGTAAACAACTATCGCGTCGTCGTGCGCCGCAAGCGCGGCCGCAAGGCGGCGCATCACGGCGGCAGCTGGAAGATCGCCTACGCCGACTTCATCACTGCCATGATGGCGTTCTTCCTGGTGATGTGGCTCATCAGCGTCGTCCCGCGCGAAGAACTCAAGGGCATCGCCGAGTACTTCCGCATGCCGCTGCGCGTGGCGCTTACGGGCGGCCCCAGCAGCTCCGCCGAGACCAGCGCCATCCCGGGCGGCGGGCGCGATCCCTTGCGCGACGAGGGCGACGTGCGGCGCGCCCAGGGCGAGCGAGTGCAGGCTCAGCCCACGCCGTCCGAGGCCGATCGCCGCGACCGCCGCCGCCTGGAGCAGCTGCGCACCCGGCTGGAGTCCGTGATCGAGAACAGCCCGGTGCTGCAGAAGTTCCGCCCGCAGCTGCTCATCGACATCACGACGGAAGGGTTGCGGGTGCAGATCGTCGACAGTCAGAACCGGCCGATGTTCGCCACAGGCAGTGCCCAGGTGCAGCCCTACATGCGCGACATCCTGCGCGAGCTCGGTCCGGTGCTGAACGAGCTGCCCAACAAGATCAGCATTGCCGGCCATACCGATGCCACCCAGTACGCATTGGGAGAGCGGGCCTACAGCAACTGGGAGCTTTCCGCCGACCGCGCCAACTCGTCGCGCCAGGAACTCGTGGCCGGCGGCATGAGCGAGGGCAAGGTGATCCGCATCCAGGGACTGGCATCCAGCATGAGCCTGGTTAAGGATGACCCCTATGCTGCCGTTAACCGCCGCATCAGCCTGGTCGTGCTCAACGAGGCCACGCAGCGACGCATCGAGATGGAGAATGCCGCGGCGGCCGACCTGACCGCGCGCGACGCGGCCCAGGTCGGGCAGGAGCTGGCTGCACCCCAGGGTGCCGCGGCATCCGCGGCAACACGATAGGAACATTCATGGCAACCACGATTCTGGTAGCGGACGACTCGGCAACCATGAGAATGATCGTCCAGGCGGCCTTGTCGGGCGCCGGCTGGCAGGTGCTGGCCGCCGCCAACGGACGGGATGCGCTGGCGCTGTCGCGCGAGCATGCCGTCGATCTGGTGGTCACCGACTGGAACATGCCGGTGCTGGGCGGGCTGGGGCTCATCCAGGGCCTGCGCGAGGATCCCCGCTACGCGGCCGTGCCGGTGCTGGTCCTTACCACCGAGGAAGACGCGCTGAGCAAATCGGCGGCACGCGGCCTGGGCGCCAGCGGCTGGCTGAACAAGCCGGTGGATCCGGATGCGCTGGTCGAGCTGGCGGCCGAGCTCCTGGACGAAGCGGCGCGCGCCTGACGCGGGCTTTCACTCAAAGGCATATTTCCCATGAGTTCTGGTCTGGACCTGAGTCAGTTCTACGAGACATTCTTCGACGAGGCCGATGAACTGCTGGCCGAGATGGAGCAGCGGCTGCTCCAGCTGAATGTCGATGCGCCCGATATCGAACAGCTCAACGCCATTTTCCGCGCGGCCCATTCGATCAAGGGCGGCGCAGCCACGTTCGGCTGCTTCCAGAAGCTGGCCGAGACGACTCACCTGCTGGAAAACCTGCTGGACGCCATCCGTCGTGGAGAGATGGCGCTGCGTGTCGACATGGTGGACTCTTTTCTGGAAACGAAGGACGTGCTCAAGAGCCAGCTGGATGCCTACCGGGCATCGGAAGAACCCGACGAAGCCGTGTACGAACGGATCTGCGCCATACTGAGGGAATTGGCGCTCGAAGACGCCGGCAGCGCGCCCCAGGGCCGTGTCCAGCCGGCCGCCGCGGCGCCGGCCGTGCCGCCGCCTGCAGCGGCGCAGCAGGCCCCGGCGCCCACGCCGTCCGCGCCGGCACCCGCGCCGGCTGTCGAGGGCGCCGTCACGTGCGTGCGCCTGCGCGGCGTCTCCGACAAGGACGCCCAGGCCATCCTCGAGGAAATGGGCAACCTGGGCAAGGTGCATGCATCCGAGCGCCAGGACGGACAGTTCACCGTGTGGGTCGACACGAACTGCAGTGCCGACGATATCGAGGCAGTGTGCTGCTTCATCGTCAATGCCGACCAGCTCGCGATCTCGCGCGAGGCGCCACCCGCGCCGAAGGCCGATGCGCCGCAGCAGCCGGCCCCCGCGCCAGCCGCCAGTGCGGCGCCCACGCCCGTCGCCGAGGCGCCGGCACCGCGGCCGCCGGCCGGCGGTGCGCCGCGTCCGGCCCGCCCGGCGGCGGCGCCCCAGGCCGACAAGGAATCCACCTCCATCCGCGTCGGCGTCGAGAAGGTCGACCAGATCATCAACCTGGTGGGCGAACTGGTCATCACCCAGGCCATGCTGGCACAGACCGCTTCCACGCTGGATCCGGTGCTGCACGACCGCCTGCTCAACGGCATGGAGCAGCTCGAGCGCAACGCGCGCGACCTGCAGGAGGCGGTGATGTCCATCCGCATGATGCCGATGGACTACGTGTTCAGCCGCTTCCCCCGCCTGGTGCGCGACCTCGCCGGCAAGATGGGCAAGCAGATCGAGCTGCAGACCTATGGCCGCGCCACCGAGCTCGACAAGAGCCTGATCGAGCGCATCATCGACCCGCTCACGCACCTGGTGCGCAACAGCCTGGATCATGGCATCGAGACCCCCGAGAAGCGCATCGCGGCGGGCAAGGATCCGGTCGGGCAACTGGTGCTGTCGGCGCAGCACAACGGCGGCAACATCGTGATCGAGGTGAGCGACGACGGCGGCGGCCTGAACCGCGAGCGGATCCTGAAGAAGGCCCTGGCGCAGGGCCTGCCGGTTAGCGACAGCATGTCCGACGACGAAGTGTGGCAGCTCATCTTCGCGCCGGGCTTCTCCACGGCCGAGCAGATCACCGACATTTCCGGGCGGGGCGTGGGCATGGACGTCGTGCGCCGCAACATCCAGGACATGGGCGGCCACGTGCAGCTGTCCAGCGTGCCGGGGCAGGGCACCACCACCCGCATCATTCTTCCGCTCACGCTGGCCATCCTCGACGGCATGTCGGTGCGCGTGGGCGAAGAGACCTTCATCCTGCCGCTGAACCACGTGACCGAGTCGCTGCAGCCCACCGAAGAGCAGATCTACACGGTGGCGGGCAACGAGCGCGTGATGCACGTGCGGGGGGAATACCTGCCGCTGGTCGAGATGCACAGGGTGTTCTCGGTGGCGGACGCCCAGGCCGATCCCACCCAGGCCATCGCCGTGATCATGCAGGCCGAGGAGCGGCGTTTCGCGCTGCTCGTCGACCACCTCGTGGGACAGCACCAGGTGGTGGTGAAGAACCTCGAGTCCAACTACCGCAAGGTGCCGGGGATTTCCGCCGCGACCATCCTCGGCGACGGCAGCGTGGCCCTCATCGTCGACGTCTTCGCGCTGGCCCGGGCCAACCGCGAGAAATGGGCCCAGCCCGAAGCCGCCCTCATTTGATTGGAGCATACGAACATGGCAGCCAAACCCCAACCGCAGGCTTCCCGCGTGGAAGACGGCGGCAGCGAGTTCCTGGTCTTCACGCTGGGAGAAGAGGAATACGGCATCGACATACTCAAGGTGCAGGAGATCCGCGGCTACGACGCGGACGTCGTGACCCGCATCGCGAACGTCCCGCCCTTCATCAAGGGCGTGACCAACCTGCGCGGCATCATCGTGCCCATCGTGGACCTGCGCATCAAGTTCAACCTGGGCAGCGTCGAATACAACGAGCAGACGGTGGTGATCATCCTGAACCTCGATCGGCGCGTGGTGGGCATCGTGGTCGACGGGGTTTCCGACGTGCTGATGCTCAATGCCGCGCAGGTGCGGCCGGCGCCGGAGTTCGGCGCCACGCTTTCCACGGAATACCTGACCGGACTGGGCACGGTGGACGACCGCATGCTCATCCTGGTGGATATCGAGAAGCTGATGACCAGCGACGAGATGGCGCTGGTGGAGAAGGCCGCTTCCTGAAGAACCGCCGCCGGCCTGGCGGACGCCGCGCCGCCCGGCCTGCGCCGCAGCCCAGATCGTCGTAGTCGGAGATCCTGCTTCATGCGCAAATTCCTGGCCAATCTGTCCGTACGCACCAGCCTGCTGGCCGTGCTGGGATTCTTCTCTTTCATGCTGGTCGTCGGCGCCGTGCTGGGCGTGGCGTCGCTGCGCACCAGCAACGCCACGCTGGTCGGCATCAAGCAGGCGCAGGACGTCGCAGATGCCATGTCCCGCGTCACCAGCAGCTACAAGGAAGCGGTCAATACATTGAGCCGCGCCGCCTCGACGCACTACGCCTACGTGGTGGCGAGCATCGGCCAGCCCGTCCAGCTGCAGTCCGGGCTGAGCGGCCAGGCGGCGGCGCTGTTGCAGCGTGCCGAGGCCGCACTGAACCGCGGGCAGACCGAGTTCGATTATTACCGCACGCTGGAGAAACCGGCGGCAGCGCAGGAGGCGCTGGGCGAGTTCGAGGAGGCCTACCGCGTGCTGGCGCAGCAGGGCGTTGCGCCGCTGGTCGAGGCGCTGAGGCGCGGCGACCTGCCGGGCTACCAGACGCAGGTCGAAGAAGTGCAGGACGCCCTGGAGGGGCGCTTCCTGCGTGCCGTGGAAGCGGTGGATTTCTGGCGTGCCGGCCAGATGAACGATGCCTACGCGCTGGCCGAGCAGCGCTATCGCATGGTATTGGGCGCCGTGGCGGCGGGCACGCTGATCGCTGCGCTGCTGGTGCTGGCTACCTACTTCTTCCTGCGCGGCCGCGTGCTGCGTCCGCTGCGCGAGGCGGGCCAGCACTTTGACCGGATAGCGGGGGGTGACCTGACGGCGCGGGTGGAGGTGCGCAACAGCAACGAGATCGGTCAGTTGTTTGCGTCGCTGAAGCGGATGCAGGAGAGCCTGACGCGCACGGTGAGCACGGTTCGCCGTGGGGTGGAAGAGATCAACGTGGGTGCGCGTGAGATTTCGGCGGGCAACACGGACCTGAGCAGCCGCACGGAGCAGCAGGCGGCGTCGCTGGAGGAGACGGCGGCGTCGATGGAGGAGCTGGCCTCGACGGTGAAGCAGAATGCGGACAACGCGCGGCAGGCGAACCAGCTGGCGGCGAGCGCGTCGGACGTGGCCGAGCGCGGTGGTTCGGCGGTGTCGGAGGTGGTGAGCACGATGGAGGGGATCTCGGCGAGTTCGCGCAAGATCTCGGAGATCGTGTCGGTGATCGACGGGATCGCGTTCCAGACGAACATCCTGGCGCTGAATGCGGCAGTGGAAGCGGCGCGCGCGGGCGAGCAGGGCAAGGGATTTGCGGTGGTGGCGGGCGAGGTGCGTTCGCTGGCGCAGCGCAGCGCGCAGGCGGCCAAGGAGATCAAGCAGCTGATCGAGGACTCGGTGTCGAAGGTGGGCACGGGGTCGCAGCAGGTGGAGCGCGCCGGGGCGACGATGCAGGAGATCGTGGCGTCGGTCAAGCGCGTGACGGACATCATGGGCGAGATCTCGGCGGCGTCGGAGGAGCAGTCCAGCGGGATCGACCAGGTCAATCGTGCGGTGTCGCAGATGGACGAGGTGACGCAGCAGAACGCGGCGCTGGTGGAAGAGGCGGCTGCGGCGGCGGGTTCGCTGCAGGAGCAGGCGCAGCGGCTGGCCGAGGCGGTGTCGGTGTTCAAGATCAACGCCGGCGAAGTCATCGAGGTGCCGGCGGCCAGGCTGGCCGGCCATGCACCCCAGGTCGGCCGCGAGGGTGGCAGCCCTGCCGCGTCCGATGACGGGCCGCCGGGTGGTCCGCTGGCGCTCGCCGGCGGCTGACGTGTACAGACCTGACGTGTACAACCCCTAGGATCCGCATGGCCATCGTGGACAAGCCGCCGGCATTCCCGGCCGAGCGCCAGTTCGAGTTCCGGGACGCGGATTTCACGCGGGTACGGAAGATGATCTATGCGCGCGCCGGCATCTCGCTGGGCGACCACAAGCGCGAGATGGTGTACAGCCGTCTCGCCCGCCGGCTGCGCGTGCTGGGCCAGCAGGGCTTTGCCGCTTATCTCGACGGCCTGGAGCGCGACGCGGGTTCCGCCGAATGGGAACATTTCGTCAATGCCCTCACGACCAATCTCACGGCCTTCTTCCGCGAGGCGCATCACTTTCCCATCCTGGCCGATTTCGCGCGAGGTCGCGGCGCGCCGCTGTCGGTATGGTGCTGCGCCGCTTCCACGGGCGAGGAACCGTATTCGATCGCCATCACGCTGGCCGAGGCGCTGGGCGCGCGCGCCGGTTCCTGCCAGGTGCTCGCCACCGACATCGACACGCAGTGCCTCAGCCGGGCCAGGGCCGGTGTCTACCCCTACGAACGCGTGGCCAAGCTGGGCGAGGAGCGCCTGCGCCGCAGTTTTCTGCGGGGCCGCGGCAGCAACGAGGGGCAGGTGAAGGTCCGCCCGGAGATCCAGGAAATGGTGCGTTTCGAAGTCCTGAACCTGCTGGCGCCGACCTGGCCGCTGCATGAGCGGTTCGATGCGATCTTCTGCCGCAACGTGATGATTTATTTCGACAAGCCGACCCAGGCCAGGATCCTGCAGCGCTTCGTGCCGCTGCTCAAGCCCGGCGGATTGCTGTTTGCGGGGCATTCCGAGAATTTCACCTATATCAGCCGGGACTTCCGCCTGCGCGGCCAGACGGTCTACCACTGTGTCGCCCAGGCGTAGCGTAGGGATGGCAGCATGAAGAAAATCCGAGTCTTGTGCGTGGACGATTCCGCGCTGGTGCGGGGGCTGATGACGGAGATCATCAACGGCCATCCCGACATGGAGGTCGTGGCCACCGCGCCCGATCCGCTGGTGGCCCGCGAGCTCATCAAGCAGCACAATCCCGACGTGCTGACGCTGGACGTCGAGATGCCGCGCATGGACGGCCTGGAGTTTCTCGAGAAGCTGATGCGCCTGCGGCCGATGCCGGTGCTGATGGTGTCTTCGCTCACCGAGCGCGGGGGGGAAACCACCATGCGCGCCCTGGAGCTCGGTGCGGTGGACTTCGTCACCAAGCCCAAGCTGGGCATCCGCGACGGCCTGCTGGAGTACAGCGAGGCCATTGCAGAGAAGATACGCGCGGCCTCGCGCGCCCGGCTGCGCAAGCCCGACGCCGGCGCCGCCCCGCCGCCGGTGCAGCGCCTGCACCGGCCCTACGCCAGCTCCGAGAAGCTGGTGATCATCGGCGCCTCCACCGGCGGCACCGAGGCCATACGCGAGGTGCTGCAGCCCCTGCCTCCCGACAGCCCGGCCATCCTCATCACGCAACACATGCCGGCCGGATTCACCCGTTCCTTCGCGCAGCGGCTGGACGCCATGTGCGCGGTGACGGTGCGCGAGGCCGTCCATGGCGAGCGCGTGCTGCCCGGCCACGTATACCTGGCCCCGGGCGGCGAGTTCCACATGCGGCTGGGCCGCAGCGGCGCCAATTACGTGGTGGAGCTGCATCCCGGCGACCCGGTCAACCGCCATCGCCCGTCGGTGGACGTGCTGTTCCACTCTGCGGCCGAGGCGGCCGGCCGCAACGCCATCGGCGTCATCCTGACCGGCATGGGCAAGGACGGCGCAGCCGGGCTGCTGGCGATGCGGCGTGCCGGCGCCCACACGCTGGCCCAGGACGAGGCCAGCTGCGTGGTGTTCGGAATGCCGCGCGAGGCGATCGCCCTGGGCGCGGCGGCCGAGGTGGCGGCACTGGGGCACATGAGCGAGCGCATCCTGGGCAGCCTGGGCGATCGCGGTCATCGAGTTTGAAGGATCGCGGCGCGGAGCGCGCCGCTTGGCATCTAATTTCTTGGAGTTGAAATGGTAGACAAGGGATTGAAGATTCTGGTGGTGGACGATTTCCCCACCATGCGGCGCATCGTGCGCAACCTGCTGAAGGAACTGGGCTTCGAGAACGTGGACGAAGCCGAGGACGGCGCCATGGCGCTGGAGAAGCTGCGCACGGGTGGTTTCCAGTTCGTGGTCTCGGACTGGAACATGCCCAACCTGGACGGCCTGGAGATGCTCAAGCAGATCCGCCTGGATCCCAACCTGAAGAGCCTGCCGGTGCTGATGGTGACGGCCGAGGCCAAGAAGGAGAACATCGTCGCGGCGGCCCAGGCCGGCGCCAACGGCTATGTGGTCAAGCCGTTCACCGCGGCGACGCTGGAAGACAAGTTGAACAAGATCTTCGAGAAACTCGCCGGCTGAGGTGGCGCATGAACCCAACGGATAACGCCGACAAGCCGGACGCGGGCGACCTGATCCACCGCATCGCCTCGCTGACGCGCATGCTGCGCGACAGCATGCGCGAGCTGGGCCTGGACCAGGCCATCAAGGACGCCGCCCAGGCCATTCCCGATGCGCGCGACCGCCTGCGCTACGTGGCCCAGATGACCGAGCAGGCGGCGACGCGCGTGCTCAATGCCACCGAAGCCGCGGGCCCGATCCAGGAAGACATTGCGCGCGTGGCGCGCGGCCTGGACACGCGCTGGCAGGAGTGGTTCGACCAGCCGCTGGAGCTGCCCCAGGCGCGCGAACTGGTCAAGGACACGCGCGCCTTCCTGGCCGCGGTGCCGGCACAGACGCAGCAGACCCAGTCGCACCTGATGGAGATCATCATGGCCCAGGACTTCCAGGACCTCACGGGCCAGGTCATCATGCGCATGATGGACGTGGTCGGCGCCATCGAACGCGAGCTGCTGCAGGTGCTGCTCGACAGCGTGCCCCAGGAAAAGCGCGACGAGGCGAACAGCCTGCTCAATGGTCCGCAGGTGAATCCCGAAGGCAAGGCCGACGTGGTCACCAGCCAGGACCAGGTCGACGACCTGCTGGCCAGCCTGGGCTTCTGACCCTGCTGCCGCGCCGGGGCCATGCGCCGCCGAGGCGCAGCCGCATGCCGGGACAATATTTCGCCCCCGGGGCGCGGGGCTGGCCCGCGCAAGGCGAATAACCGCGCTTTCTCCCTGCTTCTTGGCTGATCGCCCGGCAGGCCGCCCCCCTAGAATCTCGGCGGGCGGCCTGCATCCCCCTGGATGCGGCCGCAGACGACACGCTGAGCATGGCCGAAGAAAGCGACCTCGAAAAAACCGAAGCAGCCTCTCCGAGGCGCCTGGAAAAGGCGCGCGAGGAAGGGCAGATCGCGCGTTCGCGCGAGCTCGGCACGTTCCTGCTGCTGGCGGCCGGGGTGGCTGGCCTGTGGCTGAGCGGCGGATCGCTGTACCGCAGCCTCACCGGCGTATTGCGCGCAGGCCTGGGTTTCGATGCGCGCGTCGCGCGCGATATCCAGGTGATGCTGTCGCTGTCGGCGCGCTCGGTCTATGAGGCGCTGCTGCTCCTGCTGCCGATCTTCGGCCTGCTGGTGGTGGTGGCCGTGCTGGGCAGCGTGCTGCTGGGCGGCATCGTATTCTCGTCCAAGCCGCTGGAGCCGAATCTATCCAAGCTGAATCCCTGGGCAGGCCTGAAGCGCCTGTTTTCCGCCCAGACCGTCATCGAACTGCTCAAGGCCGTCGCCAAGGCGGTGCTGATCGGCGGGGTGGGGGGCTGGGCCCTGTGGCACTACCACGACGACATGCTGGCGCTGCTGCACGCCGCGCCGCATGCGGCGCTCATCAAGGCCATGTCGCTGGTGGCGCTCTGCGCGGCCCTGATCGTGGCGGCGCTGTCCGTGGTCGTGCTGCTGGATGTGCCCTGGCAGATCTGGCACCACCTGAAGAAGCTGCGCATGACCAAGGAAGACCTGCGCCAGGAGCACAAGGAAAGCGAGGGCGACCCGCACATCAAGGCGCGCATACGCCAGCAGCAGCGCGCCATGGCGCGCCGCCGCATGATGGCCGAGGTGCCGCGCGCCGACGTGGTCGTCACCAATCCCACCCACTATGCCGTGGCGCTGCGCTATGCGGAAGGCGAGTTCGGCGCGCCCAAGGTGGTGGCCAAGGGCACCGGCCTGGTGGCGGCGCGCATCCGCGAGATCGCCGCGGAGCACCGGGTGCCCACGCTGGAGGCGCCGCCGCTGGCGCGCGCCCTGCACGAACATGTGGAACTGGGCCAGGAGATTCCGGCCGCGCTGTATACCGCGGTGGCCGAGGTGCTGGCCTGGGTCTTCCAGCTGCGCAGCTGGCGTGCCGGCTGGGGCGCCGAGCCGGCGCCGCCGGCTGCGCTGCCCGTCCCGGCGGAACTGGATCCCCAGTCCGCCACCGCCGCTCAAGGAGTCTGACAAACGATGAGCGCTCTGCTCGCCTCGCTGAAAGCCAACGGCGCCGCCAACGCCCGCCTGCTGGCCGGTCCCGTCCTGATCGTGCTGGTGCTCGGGATGATGGTGCTGCCGCTGCCCACCTTCCTGCTGGACCTGCTGTTCACCTTCAACATCGCGCTGTCGGTGATGATCCTGCTGGTGGCCATGTTCACCCGCAAGCCGCTGGATTTCGCGGCTTTCCCGACGGTGCTGCTGTTTGCCACGCTGCTGCGGCTGTCGCTGAACGTGGCGTCCACGCGCGTGGTGCTGCTCAACGGGCACCAGGGGCCGGACGCCGCAGGCAAGGTGATCGAGGCCTTCGGACACTTCCTGGTGGGCGGCAATTTCGCGGTCGGCATCGTGCTGTTCGTGATTCTCACCATCATCAACTTCATCGTCATCACCAAGGGCGCCGGCCGCATTGCCGAGGTGGGCGCGCGCTTCACCCTCGACGCCATGCCGGGCAAGCAGATGGCGATCGATGCCGACCTGAACGCCGGCCTGATCGGCGAGGATGAGGCACGCAAGCGGCGCGCCGAGGTCTCGCAGGAAGCCGACTTCTTCGGCTCCATGGACGGCGCGAGCAAGTTCGTGCGCGGCGACGCCATCGCCGGCCTGCTCATCATGGCGATCAACGTCGTCGGCGGCCTCATCGTGGGCATGGCCCAGCACGACCTCTCCATCGGCGAGTCCGCCCGCGTGTACACGCTGCTCACCATCGGCGACGGCCTGGTGGCGCAGATTCCCGCACTGGTGATCTCCACCGCGGCCGGCGTGGTGGTGTCGCGCGTCTCCACCGACCAGGACGTGGGCCAGCAGATGCTGGCGCAGCTGTTCTCCAACCCCAACGTGATGTTCCTCACGGCGGCCATCGTGGGCATCATGGGGCTGATCCCCAACATGCCGCACGTGGCCTTCCTCACCCTGGCGGGCCTGCTGGCGGGCAGCGGCCACGTGGTGCGCAAGCGCCTGATGGCGCGCGAGAGCGCCAGGACTCAGGAACCGTCGCAGGCCCAGGCCCAGGCGCAGGCCGCGGCAGCGGAAGCGAGCTGGGACGACGTCTCCATGGTCGACCAGCTGGGGCTGGAGGTCGGCTACCGATTGATCCCGCTGGTCGACCACGGCCAGAACGGCGAGCTGCTGCACCGCATCCGCAGCCTGCGCAAGAAGTTCGCCCAGGACGTGGGCTTCCTGCCGCCGGTGGTGCACATACGCGACAATCTGGAACTCAAGCCGAACGACTACCGCATCCTGCTGTCCGGCGTGGAGGTGGGCCGGGGCGTGGCGATGCCCGGCCAGTGGCTGGCGATCGACCCGGGCGGCGCCACGGCCACCATCAAGGGCGTGGCGACCACCGATCCCGCGTTCGGCCTGCCGGCGCTGTGGATCGACAATGCGCAGCGCGACCAGGCCCAGGTGGCCGGGTACACGGTGGTGGATGCCAGCACCGTGGTGGCCACGCATCTCAACCACCTCATGCATCGCTACGGCGCCGGCCTGCTGGGCCGCCAGGAAGTGCAGCAGCTGCTCGACCGCGTGGGGCGCGAGGCCCCGAAGCTGGTCGAGGACCTGGTGCCCAAGACGCTGTCCCTCACGACGCTGCAGAAAGTGCTGCAGGGACTGCTGGCCGAGGAAGTGCCCATCCGCGACATGCGCACGATCATCGACACGGTGGCCGAGCATGCCCCGCGCCTGGCGGCCGCGAACGCAGGCGGACAGCCCGACGTCGGCGAACTGGTGGCGCTGGCCCGCAGGTCGCTGGGCCGGGCCATCACGCAGCAGTGGTTCTCCACCGAAGGCGAGCTGCGCGTGATCGGCCTGGACGTCAAGCTGGAACGGGTGCTGAGCCAGGCCATGGCTACCAGCGGCGGCCTGGAGCCCGGCCTGGCCGAGACATTGCTGCGCGAGACGCAGGCTGCGGTGTCGCGCCAGGAATCCCAGGGGAATGCGCCGGTGCTGGTGGTTTCGCCGGCACTGCGCGCGCCGCTGTCGCGCTTCCTGCGGCACCATCTGCCGCAGCTGGGCGTGCTGTCCAATGCCGAGATTCCGGACGAGCGCGTGTTGCGCGTGACCGCGCTGGTCGGAGGTAACGGGGAATGAAGCTGAACCGCTTCGTCGGCGCCACGACCCGCGAGGTGCTGCGCCAGGTGCGCGCGGCGCTCGGCCCCGATGCGCTCATCGTATCCAATCGCACGGTTGCCGACGGCATCGAGGTGATCGCCGGATTGGATCCGTCGTTGTCCGACGCCGATGGCCCGTCCGGCGTGCAACTGCCGACGGACGCGCCGGCGGCGCCAGCCGTGCATCCTGCCGCCGTTGCCGCTGCGCCCGCGCCATCCGGGGCACCCGCCCCGGCTCGCGCGCCGCAGCCCGCGGCGGCGGTTCCGGCCCCGCCGCGCTCGCCGGATGCGCCCATGCCGGCGGCCTGGTCGGGCGGCGCGCCGCCCGGAGGCGCGGTGGCCGTGCAGGCCGCCATCGACGCCCTGCGTGGCGCGCTGGAAAGCGGTATGGACGGGCTGCTGTGGGACGGCGCGCAGGGCCCCGGCCGCGAGCCGGCGGCCATGGGGCTGTTCCGGGGCCTGCTGGAAGCCGGTTTCAGCATGCCGCTGGTGCGCGCGCTGGTGGAGCGCCTGCCCAGGGACATGGACCGCGCGGCGGCCCTGGCCTGGGCCCGCAACGAACTGGTCACGCACCTGCCCGTGCTGCGCGACGAGAATGCGTTCCTGGGCGATGGCGGCGTGTATGCGCTGGTCGGGCCCACCGGCGTGGGCAAGACCACCACGCTCGCCAAGCTCGCCGCCCGCTGCATCGCGCGCGAAGGCCGCGAGCACGTGGCGATGCTGACCACCGACATGTTCCGCATCGGCGCGGCCGAGCAGCTGCAGATCTACGGCCGCCTGATGGGCGTACCTGCCCTGTCCGTGCGCGATGCGGCTAGCCTGCGCCAGGCGCTGGAGCAGCTGGGCAGCCGGCGCATCATACTCATCGACACCACCGGCATCAGCCAGCGCGACCGCAATGTGGCCGAGCAGGCCGCGCTGCTGCACGCCGCGGGCCGGCCCGTGCGGCGGCTGCTGGTGCTCAACGCGGCCAGCCAGGGCGACACGCTCGACGAGGTGGCGCATGCCTACCGCCATGGCGCCGAACAGGACGTGGTGGGCTGCATCATCACCAAGCTGGACGAGACGACGCGCCTCGCGCCGGCGCTGGACACGGCGATCCGCCACCGGCTTCCCATTCATTACGTCTCGATGGGCCAGAAAGTGCCCGAGCACATGGATCTCGCCGATCCGCAGGTGCTGGTCGATCGCGCCCTCCAGGCAGCCGGCAGGGGCAAGGCGCTCTATGCGCCCAGCGAGGCGGACCTGGCGGCATTGTGCCGCGAGGCCGGCGTAGCCCCGGAAAGCGCCGATCCCGCCCGCCGGCGCCGCCTGCTGGCCGCGGCCTTGCGCAATGGCGCCGGCGCGGTGTCGGACCTGGACGCTGCCATCGACTGGCTCGAGGCGGACCCCGCCTGTGCCCAGGCACGGGCCAACTGGCGCGCGAGTGGCGGCGCTGGGGCAGGCGAGTCGGCTGCGCCCGGCGCCGGAACGTTGCGCGACGAGGCCCTGGCGATGGCGCGCCGGCAGTACGCCCAGGCCTGCGACCGCCATCTGCTCGTGGTTCACGGCAAGGCGACGCTGGACGGTGCCGGCCTGCCGGCCGGCACGCTGTTGTCTTCCCTGCTCATGACCGACCGCGGCGCCGCGTTGTGTGCCCCCGTGGCGCAACTGAAGCTGCAGCATGGCGGGCTGTGCGCCCACGCGCCGGCCGAGCCCATGACCGGCAATGCGGTGGATGCGCTGTTGCATCGGGTGCAGGCGCTGGGCCGTGCACTCGACGGCGTGCCGCTGCTGCACCTTTTCGACATGGGTTCCACCGCATTGTGGCAGGCCATGAACGCCGGCGCGGCTGCCTGGCTGGCGCGCGGGCCGGGCGCCCTGCGCGTCATGCAGGAAGGCTGCGGCACTACGCTGGCCGCGGTCTCACGCGGACTGGGCTATCTGCCGGCGGGCCAGGTGCGCCTGCATGGGTCCGTCGGCGCAGGCCGCCTCCTGGATCTCTGGGCCAGCGGCACGGAAGTGGCCCTGGCGATGCGGGGCAAGCAGGACCAGCCGCTGCGCATGGTGTGCGCCCGCCTGGTCGACCCGGCAGACGGTGCCATCGTGCGGCAACTCTACGGCCTCACGAACGTCAGGGCGGGGCAGGCCGACGCCCCGGCCGTGGCGCGCTGGCTGGTCCAGCATGAGCAGGCGAAGCCGGCGTTCCGCTATATGCAGTCGGCCTGGCCGGCGCTGCCGCAGGCTGCGGACACCCACGCGCTGGCCCGCCAGGCGCAGCTGGCAGCGCAGTGGGGGGCGGCATGCTGGCAGCTGGCGCGGGCACCGGAAGCGGTGCGGACGCTGCTGGCGGCGCTGGCCGAAGGGCGGCTGAACGGGGCCCGCCTGCCCGCGGCCATGCTGCGGTGCTTCGCGATGCTGGAGATGTCGGCCGGCGGCTGACGCGGCCGGTGTGCAGGCCCTCAGGCCGCGATGATGCTGCGCCGGCTGCCCGTGGGGCGCGGTCCGCGGCCGCGTGCGTCGTAGGTGGCCGCGGCGCCGGCCTGGGTGATCTGTCTCAGGGCCTGCAGCGATTCTCCCGTGTGGCGCAGGTGCACGGCGATCAGCGCGCCATTGCGCGCATTCTGCTGGCGCGCGGTGTCGGCCAGCTGGCGCAGCGTGTGCCAGGCCGGCGCGAGCTGCGGGTGCAGGGAGGCAGCCTGGTCCGTGCCGGCGTAGCCGGGCGGCAGGCCCATTTCGGCGAGCAATTCGTCGCGCCGAGCGCCCAGCTCGGCGAGCTGGCTGGCCAGGGCCTCCTTGCGGCTTGCGGCTTGCTGCAGCGACGCATGGGCCTTGCGGTCGGCAAGGGCCGCCGCTTCGGCTTCGGTGGCGGCGATGAAATCGCGGACCAGGGCGGTCTCGTGTTCGATGCAGTCTTGCAGGGAGGCAATCATGTCGGGGCAGGGCGCGCGAAGGCTTACTTGAGGAGTTCCTGGGCGCTGGCGATCAGGCTGTCGGCGATGCGGCTGGCATCGATCTTGAGCTCGCCCGAGGCGATGGCGGCGCGGATGGCCTGGATGCGGGCGAGGTCCACGTCGCTGCCGCCTTCCTGCAGCGCCAGCAGCTGGCGCGAGGCGGAACTGAGGGCCACCTGGGCGCTGCTGCCGGGCTGGCCTCCGGTGCCGCCGGCGTAGGCCTGCGCCACCGTATTGTCGGCTCGCAGGTTGACGCCTTGGGCTGCAATCGGGCTGGAAGTCGTGCTGATCTTCAAAATGATCTCCGCGGAGCGGTGGGAGAGGCCGCCGAGGCGGACCCACTGTCGTTATGTGCTGGTAACGGTCGGGCGGCCGATAACTTTAGGGCCCCATCCGGATGCGTGCGGCGAATATGTAACATTTCTAGAGGGGGATTTCCACCAGCCCCGCGTTCTGCACGATGCCGCTGACGATCTGGCCGGAGGCGGTGCGCACCTGCACGCGCGCGCCCGGGGCTGCGTCGGCCAGCACCTCGCCTTCCCCCGTGACGACGAACCCTTTGCCGTTGGCCACGATGCGCACGTTCTGCCCACGCTCCACCGATTGCGCGCTGCGCAGGGCAGAGCCTTTGAGGGGCTGGCCGGCAGCGATGCGGTAGGCCGCCCGCATGCCGACGGCCTGGGCCGGATCGGTGATGACCCCCGGCGGCAGGGCCACCAGGTCTGCGGCACGCGCTTCGAGGTCGGCAGCTTCGATGACGCGGCCGGGCGCGATGCGGCGCGCCGCCACGTAGTACTCGCCCGCAATGCTCAGGCTCGCTTGCACGTAGGTGGTCCAGGCCTGCGGCGCGGTGCACCGCACGCCCACCGACATCCGCGCCCGCAGCCGCAGCGCCGAAGGCAGGAACGGCTCGAGCGCCTCGCAGGCGGGCAGCCGTTCGGTGCGGACCGGGTCGACGGTGATGGTGGCCTTGCCCGGAATGTCGGCCAGCCGCGACTCCAGATACAGGACCACGCTGCGGGCCAGTTGCCCGGGATCCTGGGCGGGCGCGGCGCCGGCTGCCGCGGCGGATGCCCCCATGCAGGCCAGCGCCAGGGCGCATGCCGCGCGGGCGATCGGGATCAGATGCGCTTTCATGCCAGCGATTGTAGAAGCGGGGTATGGGCGGCAATAACGGAATTGACTGCGAAATCGCGGGTTATTTGGATGATTGTGGCGCGCGCCGCAAACCTATGATGCCGCATGTCTGAAAAGCCCGGCATCGCGCCGGGCGTTCGCCAAGCAATATCCGATACGAGGCGCGACCGCATGCTAGACCGGCTCAGTGAGGACTTCCGATTTTTCCAGCAGGCCATCGGCCTGCGGGCGCAGCGCCAGGAGGTGCTGTCGTCGAACATCGCCAATGCCGACACCCCGAACTACAAAGCGCGCGACTTCGATTTCAAGGCCGCCATGGAAGGCGCGCTCGACCAGCCCATGCGCCTGCCCGATACCCATCTCACCCTGACCTCCGCGCGGCACATACCCGCCCAGGCCCAGGGAAATCCCGACGCCGAGCTGATGTATCGCATGCCGTACCAGGCCAGCCTGGACGGCAACACGGTCGACATGGATGCCGAGCGCGTGCAGTTCCTCGACAACACGCTGCACTACCAGAGCAGCCTGCAGGTGTTGTCGGGCCGCATCCGCACCATGATGGCCGCCATCCAGGAATGATAGGGAGCAGTCTGCCATGTCTTTGTTGAGCATCTTCGATATCGCCGGTTCGGCGCTCAGCGCGCAGTCGCAGCGCATGAACGTGTCGGCCAGCAACATGGCCAACGCCGAGAGCGTGGTCGGCCCCGATGGTCAGCCCTATCGCGCGCGCCAGGTGGTGTTCCAGGTGAACCCGCCGGCGGGCCAGGCGCTGGGCCAGGAAATCGGCGGCGTGCGCGTCGCCGGGGTGGTGCAGGACCCCTCGCCGCTCAAGCAGGTCTACGACCCCAACCATCCGCTCGCCGACGAGCAGGGCTACATCTACATGCCCAACGTCGATCCGGTGGCCGAAACGGTGAACATGATCGCCGCGTCGCGCTCCTACCAGGCCAACGTCGAAGTGCTCAACACGGCCAAGCAGCTGATGCTCAAGACGCTCACGCTGGGCCAGTCCTGAGCCATCGATCCCCAACCGGCGCACAACCATGACCACCATCACATCCAGCTCCACCGCCACCGACGTTGCGTTGGCCCAGGCGTCCACCGCCAGCTCCAGCGCGGCCCAGAGCATCCAGGACCAGTTCCTCACGCTGCTCGTCACGCAGCTGCAGAACCAGGATCCGCTCAATCCCATGGACAACGCCGAACTGACTTCGCAGATGGCGCAGATCTCCACGGTGGAGGGTATCACCAACCTGAGCAACGTGATGCTGGCCATCAGCGGACAGATCGACGTGTCGCAGTCGATGAATGCCATTTCGCTGATAGGCAAGGGCGTGCTGGTGCCGGGTGCCAAGATCGCCCTGGGCACCAATCCGGAAGACGGCACGGTGCGCGAGGCCACGCCCTTCGGCGTCGACCTGCAGGGCGACGCGGCCAAGGTGACGGTGAAGATCCTCGACGCCTCCGGCGCCGCCGTGCGCACGGTGGAGCTCAGCAACCAGGAAACCGGTGTGCTGACCTTCGAATGGGACGGCAAGACGGACAGCGGCGCCGATGCGGCCGACGGCAGCTACACGGTGAGCGTCAGCGCCGTCGATGCCGACGGCAAGCAGGTGGGCGCGGAAGCCCTCACGTACGGCGTGGTCAACAGCGTGGCGTACTCCACGGAAGGCCTGCGCCTGGACCTGGGGCTGGCGGGCCAGGCCAGCATGCTGGACGTGCGCAAGGTCATCGGCACCTGAGCCTGCCATCCGGCGGGCATCGATTCCAACGAACTTTTTGCAGAGCGAGAGTAGAACATGGGCTTCGGACAAGGACTCAGCGGCCTCAACGCCGCATCGCAGAACCTGGACGTCATCGGCAACAACATCGCCAACTCGGGCACGGTGGGCTACAAGACCGGCTCGGCGTCCTTTGCCGACGTGTACGCTTCCTCGCGCGTGGGCCTGGGCGTGCAGGTCAGCGCCGTCAATCAGCGCTTCACCGTCGGCACCGTATCCTCCACGGGCGGCGAGTACGACATGGCCATCGACGGCCAGAACGGCTTCTTCCGGCTGGTGGACTCGAGCGGCAGCCTGTACTACTCGCGCAACGGCGAGTTCATGGTCGACAAGGACTTCTACATCACCAACATGCAGGGCCTGCGCCTCACCGGCTACCCCGCCGGCGGCGTCGGCGAAGACCCCGTGCCGCTCACGCTGCCCCAGGGCAACATCGCGCCGCAGGCCACGACCGCCGCGACGCTGCAGAGCAACCTGAACGCCAACGCCGACCCGATCGATCCCGCCACGCTGCCGTTCGATCCCGCTGACAGCACCACGTATACCAACTCGGTGCCCACCACGGTGTACGACTCGCTGGGCAATGCGCACCAGTTGACGCAGTACTTCGCCAAGCGCGAGGCGACCGGCGACCACAGCGTGTACGACGTGTACTACATGCTGGACGGCCAGGCCATGACGCCGGCCAGCGCGCAGCTCACTTTCAATTCGGCGGGGCAGATCACGAATACGCCGGCCCAGGTAGACCTGGCCTTCGCCAACCCGGGCGGCGTGAACTCGCCCGCGGAAGACCTGGCCATGACGGTCGACTACTCCCAGGTCACCCAGTATGGCAGCTCCTTCAATCCGGTGATGACGCCCGACGGCTACACCAGCGGCGAATTCTCGGGCATCAGCATCGGCGCGGACGGCAGCCTGCTGGCTTCCTACACCAACGGCGAGACGCAGGTGATCGGCACGGTGGTGCTGGCCGACTTCAACAACGTGCAGGGGCTGCAGCCTGTGGGCAACAACGCCTGGGTCGAGACGGCCGAATCGGGCCAGGCCCGCCTGGGCCAGCCCGGCACGAACGGCCTGGCCACGCTGGTGGGGCAGGCGCTGGAGCAGTCCAACGTCGACATGAGCAAGGAGCTGGTGAACATGATCATCGCCCAGCGCACGTACCAGGCCAACGCCCAGACCATCAAGACGCAGAACGAGATCATGCAGGTCCTGATGAACATGAGCTGACCCGGCTTGCCTTTCGCAGCCAGAACGCATTGATGGAATAGGCGATGGATCGCATCATCTACACGGCCATGAACGGCGCCGCCCGCATCGGCGAGCAGCAGGCGGTGCTCAGCAACAACATGGCGAACGTCAGCACGCCGGGCTTTCGCGCGCAGCTGGCGCTGTACCGGTCGGTGCCGGTGAACGACGGCACCTCGCTGCCCACGCGCGTCTCCACGGTGGCCGCCACGCCGGGCCACAACTTCGCCATGGGCACCGTCAACACCACGGGCCGCGATCTCGACGTGGCGCTGGCGGGGCGGGGCTGGCTGGCGGTGCAGACTCCGCAGGGCGAAGGCTATACCCGCGCGGGAGACCTGCAGGTGGGCCTGAACGGCCTGCTGCAGACTGCGCTGGGCCAGCCGGTGCTGTCCGACCAGAATGCCGTCATCGAAGTGCCTGAGCAGGCCTCGCTGAGCATCGGGTCCGACGGCACGGTAACGGCCATCGGCGCGGGCGACCCGCCCAACAACGTGCTGAACCTGGGCCGCATCAAGCTGGTCGATGCGCCCGAGCAGGCGCTGGTGCACGGCGACGACGGGGTGTTCCGCATGCCGCCGGTCAATGGCCAGCCGGCGCTGCCGCTGCCCGCGGACCCGACGCTGCGCGTGGTGTCCGGTGCGCTGGAAGGCAGCAATGCCAGTCCCATGGCGGCCATGGTGGGCATGATCGAGAACGCGCGCCGCTTCGAGATGCAGATGCAGGTGATCAGCGAGGCCGACGGCAACGCGCAGCGTGCCAACGAGCTGCTGTCGGTTAGCGGCTGATTTTCAACGGTTTTGATGCGCGGCCCGCGGGGCCGCGCCAGGAGTCTTCGCCATGATGCGTTCACTGTGGATTTCCAAGACGGGCCTGGAGGGTCAACAGACCTCCATGGACGTCATCTCGAACAACCTGGCCAACGTGCAGACCACGGGCTTCAAGCGCGGCCGCGCGGTGTTCCAGGACCTGATGTACCAGACGCTGCGCCAGCCTGGCGCCCAGGTGGGCGACGCCAACCAGCTGCCCTCGGGGCTGCAGCTGGGCACCGGCGTGCGCGTGGCCGCCACCGAGCGCGTCTTCACGCAGGGCAACATGAACAACACCGGCAGCGAGATGGACATCGCCATCAACGGGCGCGGCTTCCTGCAGGTCGAGCTGCCCGACGGCACCCAGGCGTACACGCGGGACGGCACGCTGCAGGTGGACCAGAACGGCCAGCTCACGACGGCCGGCGGCTATGTGATCCAGCCGCCCATCAACGTGCCGGACAACGCTCTGAGCCTCACGATCGGCAAGGACGGCACGGTCACGGTGACGCAGCCGGGTGCGGCGGGCGTCAACGTGGAAATCGGCCAGCTGCAGATCGCCACGTTCATCAACCCCGTGGGCCTGCAGAGCATCGGCGAGAACCTGTACCTCGAGACGGATTCCTCCGGCCCGGCGAACATCCTGGAGGCCGGGGTGGACGGCGCCGGCGAGATCATGCAGCAGTACACGGAGACGTCCAACGTGAACGTGGCCGAGGAGCTGGTGAACATGATCACCACCCAGCGCGCCTATGAGATGAACAGCAAGGCAGTGCAGACTTCCGACGAGATGCTGGCCCGCCTCACCCAACTGTAATGACCTTGCCGATGCTGCGATTGCTCGCCGGTGCGGGCCTGCTGCTCCTTGCGGCCGGCTGCGCCATGATTCCGCCCGAGCCGGTGGTGCTGGGGCCGACGACGGCGGTGCCGCCGGCGCCGCCCATGCCCATGGCGAGCCCCAGCGGCTCGATCTTCCAGCCCACGGTATACGGCAACTACCCCTTGTTCGAGGACCGGCGCCCGCGCAACGTCGGCGACGTGGTGACCATCGTGCTCGAGGAGCGCACCAACGCGGCCAAGAACGTGGCAATCAACACCAGCCGCCAGGGCGGCGTATCGCTGGGCATCGCCGCCGCGCCGCGCTTCATGGGCAGCTCGATCAACAGCGGCGGCCTCGACACCGACGCCTCGGGCGAGAACACCATGAACGGCACGGGCAACAGCATGGCCAACAATACCTTCAGCGGCACCATCACGACCACGGTGATCGGCGTGCTGCCCAACGGCAACCTGCAGGTGGCCGGGGAGAAGCAGATCGCCATCAACCGCGGCAGCGAGTACGTGCGCTTTTCCGGCGTGGTCGATCCGCGCTCCATCACAGGCAGCAACTCGGTGTCGTCCACGCGCGTGGCGGACGCCCGCATCGAATACCGCAGCAAGGGAACCATGGACGAGGTCCAGACCATGGGCTGGCTGCAACGCTTCTTCCTGCTGGCCTCGCCGTTCTGATCATGCGACTGTCGATTACGCCCGCAAGCCTGTTTCCCATCCTGTTCCGTCCGTCCGCCCGGCGGCTGGCCGCATGGAGCTGGCGCGCGGCCATGGGCCTGGCCCTGTGCCTGGCGATGGCGGCGCCGGCCGAAGCCGAGCGCCTGAAGGACCTGTCTTCCCTGCAAGGGGTGCGCGCCAACCAGCTGATCGGTTACGGCCTGGTGGTGGGCCTGGACGGCAGCGGCGACCAGGTGCGCCAGACCCCGTTCACCCAGCAGAGCCTGACCAACATGCTGTCGCAGCTGGGCATCACGGTTCCCCAGGGCAGCAACATGCAGCTCAAGAACGTGGCGGCAGTCATGGTCACCGCCACGCTGCCGCCGTTCGCCCGGCCCGGCCAGACCGTGGACGTGGTGGTGTCGTCCATGGGCAACGCCAAGAGCCTGCGCGGCGGCACGCTCCTGATGACGCCGCTCAAGGGCGCCGACAACCAGGTGTATGCCATCGCCCAGGGGAACATCCTGGTGGGCGGGGCGGGAGCCCAGGCGGGCGGGTCGAGCGTGCAGATCAACCAGCTCAACGGCGGCCGGATCAACAACGGCGCCATCGTCGAGCGCAGCGTGCCCACCACCTACAACGACGGCGGCATCGTGCACCTGGAGATGAACGACACCGATTTCGGCACGACCCAGAATGCGGTGGCCGCCATCAACCGCAGCTTCGGCCCCGGTACCGCCACGGCCCTCGACGGCCGCGTGGTGCAGGTACGCGGCCCGCAGGATCCGGCCGCCATGCCGGCGTTCCTGTCGCGCCTCGAGAATCTCAACGTCACGCGCGCGCCGGCGTCGGCCAAGGTCATCATCAACGCCCGCACCGGCTCGGTGGTGATGAACCGCACCGTGATGATCGAAGAGGCGGCCGTCTCCCACGGCAACCTGTCGGTCATCATCAACCAGCAGAACCAGGTCTACCAGCCCGACACGCCGTTCACGCAGGGGCAGACGGTGGTGGCGCCCAATACCCAGATCGAAGTGCGCCAGGAAGGCGGCGCGATACGCCGCGTGGACACCAGCGCCAATCTTGCGGACGTGGTCAACGCGCTCAATGCCCTGGGCGCCACGCCGCAGGACCTGCTGGCCATACTCCAGGCCATGAAGGCCGCCGGCGCGCTGCGCGCAGACCTGGAGATCATCTAGTGGCATTGGTCCGTTATACGCCGCGTCCGGGCAGCCAGGAATCGGTCTTCGACCTGGGCCGCCTGGCCGATCTCAAGCGGGCCGCAGGCAGCCAGCCCGAAGGTCTGGCCGAGCAGAAGCAGGTGGCGCGCCAGTTCGAGGCGCTGTTCCTGCAGATGATGCTCAAGCGCATGCGCGAAGCCACGCCCAGGAGCGGCCTGCTCGACAGCCAGCAGACCGAGATGCTGCAGTCCATGGGCGACGAGCAACTCGCGCTGCAGCTGGCCGATCCCGGCATCGGCCTGGCGCAGGCACTGCTGGCACAGATGCGGCAGGGGCAGCCTGCCGCCGCGGTCCAGCCCGCTGGTGATGCGCTGGCCGACGACGTGCCGCCTATCCCGCTGGCCGGCCTGCCTTCCGCCCCGGGCGCGGGCAAGACGCAGGAGCGCGAGGTCTCGGCGCTGCTGGACATGCTGCGCAGCAACCAGGCCCGCGAACGTGCCGCGGCTGCGGCAGAGGGCGTGCCGCCGCACGTGGTCGATTTCGTCTCGCGCATGGCGGGGGCCGCCAACCACGCCGCCCGCGAAAGCGGCGTGCCGGCGCGCCTGATCCTCGGCCAGGCCGCGCTGGAGTCCGGCTGGGGCCGGCGCGAGATCCTGCATCCCGACGGCCGTACCAGCCACAACGTGTTCGGCATCAAGGCCGGCGCCGGCTGGAAGGGCGACGTGGTGGAGGTCACCACCACGGAGTACGTGGACGGCGTGGCCCGGAAGATGGTCCAGCCGTTCCGCTCCTATGGCTCCTATCGGGAGGCCTTTGCCGACTACGCCAGGCTGATCGGCGACAGCCCGCGCTACGAACGGGTGGTGCAGGCCCGCAACGAGGTCGAGGCGGCGCGGCGCATCCAGCAGGCCGGCTACGCCACGGACCCGCGCTATGCCGACAAGCTGATCCAGGTCATGAGCCAGCTGCAGGCATCCATCGGGGCGCTGGATTTTGCGGGACGTCGCTAAATTTGCGAACAAGCCTGCCGTTAACCGGGCATTCGTGACCGTCAGCGGTCTATCACGGGGCACAGCATGAATCTGTACAACTTGGCGAAGACGGGCTTGAACGCCGCCCAGGCGGGCCTGGAAACCACCAGCCACAACATCACCAATGCCACCACCGCCGGCTACAGCCGGCAGCGGGTCATCACCTCGACGGCGGGGGCCACGGCAACGGGCAGTGGCTTCTTCGGCCGGGGCGTGCAGGTCGACACCGTGGCGCGCCAGTACGACAGCTTCCTGTATCGGCAGCTGGTGGGTTCGCAGGGCTCGGGCGCGCAGCTCGGCGAGCAGTACAACCAGCTGTCGCAGGTCAACAACCTGTTCGGCGACCGCACCGTGGGCATCACGCCGGCGCTGGCCGGCTTCTTCAGCAGCCTCAACTCGGCAGCCAGCTCGCCGTCCGATCCCGCCGTGCGCCAGGACCTGATCGGCACTTCCGAGAGCCTGGTCACCCAGATCAACTCGGCCTACCAGGAGCTCCAGAACCAGCGCGAGGCGCTCAATACGCAGGTTTCCACCACGGTGCAGCAGGTCAACAGCTACCTCGAGCGCATCAACGAGCTGAACCAGCAGATCGTGGTGGCCAAGGGCAAGACCGGCCAGGAGCCCAACGACCTCCTCGACCAGCGCGACCAGGCAGTTTCCGAGCTCAACCAGCTGGTGGGCATCCGCTACTACGAGCAGGGCGACAGCGTGAACATCACGCTGCAGGGCGGGCAGACGCTGCTGTCCGGAACCACGGTGTATCCGCTCGAAGCCGTGAGCTCGGCCAGCGACGTGGGCCGCACGGTGGTGGCCTACACCCTGCCGGCGGGCTCGGGCAACGTCATCTCGGTGGAGCTGTCCGACAGCGAGATCACCGGCGGCAAGCTCGGCGGCCTGCTGGCGTTCCGCACCGATTCGCTGGACGCCATACAGGACCAGCTCGGGCAGTTCGCCATCGGCCTGGCCATGACGCTGAACGCCCAGCACGAGCAGGGCCTGGATCTCAACGGCGATCCGGGCGGCGCGCTGTTCGGCCTGGCGGCGCCCGCGGCCATCCCGAACACCGGCAACGCGGGCAACGGCTCGCTGCAGGCCGAGTACGTCGATGCCAACGCCATCCAGGCCAGCGCCTATGAAATCGAGTTCGACGGCGCCAGCTACCAGGTGACGCGCCTGTCCGACAACACCGTCTATACGCTGGCCCCCGCGGCCGACGGCACCATCAGCTTCGATGGCCTGACGCTCTCGCCGGGCGGCGTGGCCGCTGCCGGCGACAGCTGGACGCTGCAAGCCACCCGCGATGCGGCCCGCGACCTGGAAATGCTGATCAGCGACCCCACCAAGCTGGCGCTGGCCGACCAGGACGGCGGCACCAGCAACGGCAACAACGGCCTGGCCCTGGCCGCGCTGCAGACGGCCAAGGTGCTGGGCAACGGCTCCATGAGCCTGAACGAGGCCTTCTCGCAGCTGGTCAACACGGTAGGCGTGCAGACGCAGCAGCTCGAGACGGCGGTCACGGCGCAGAACACGCTGATCACCCAGCACCTCACGGCGCAGCAGTCGGTGTCGGGCGTGAACCTCAACGAAGAGTACGTGAGCCTGACGCTCTACCAGGAGCAGTACCAGGCCAGCGCCAAGATCCTCGACGTCGCCAGCACAGTCTTCGACACGCTGCTCGGCCTGCGTACCTGAGCGCCACTTCCAGAAGCCTAGACCCGGAGTTCCACCATGCGCCTTAGCACCTCGCTGATCTACCAGAACGGCCTGAACGGCATCCTGAACCAGGAGTCGACGCTGTCGCGCCTGCAGGAGCAGCTGGCCAGCGGCAAACGCATACTCACGCCGGCCGACGATCCGCTGGCGGCCTCGCTGGCGGTGAACGTGTCGCAGACGCAGAGCATGAACGACACCTATGGGTCGAACCGCAAGACGGCCCTGCAGTCGCTGGGCGCGGAGGAAAACACGCTGGCTTCGGTCACGACCACCCTGCAGGACCTGCTGCAGCGGGTGGTGCAGGCGGGCAACGGCACGATGAGCGACGCCGACCGCCAGTCGCTGGCCACGTCCCTGCAGGGCGCGCGCGACCAGTTGCTGGGTCTGGCCAATTCCACCGACGGCAATGGCCAGTACCTGTTCTCCGGCTACGCCGGCTTCACCGCGCCCTATGTCGAGGATCCGGCCACGGGCACCGTGAGCTATGCCGGAGACGCCGGCCAGCGCATGATCCAGGTCGACCAGACGCGCCAGATGGCCAGCGCCGACGTCGGCACCGACATCTTCGGCAAGGCCGCGGCAGGCACGCTCACCTACATTGCCGAGGCCGCGCCGGGCAACACCGGCACGGCGGTGTACAGCCAGGTCTCCTACGACGTGCCCGAGGCCGGCAACGCCGTGGGCCGCGATTTCCAGATCGACTTTGCCGCAGACCCCGTCAGCGGCGAGCTGCAGTACACCGTGACGGTGGTTCCGGCCGATCCCGCCATGCCGCCCCTCACGGCAGCGTACGAAAGCGGCGCCACCATCGAGATGTACGGCGTGAGCGTGGTGATCTCCGGCGAGCCGGCGGCGGGCGATTCGTTCGCGGTGGCAACGCCGAATGACGACAACATGGACATGTTCGCCACCCTCGACAGCCTGATCGATACGCTGAAGCAGCCGTCGACCGACGACCCCGTGGCGCAGGCTGCGCTCGTCAATGAACTGGCTTCGGCCAACAAGAAGCTGACGCTGGGCCTGGACAACGTGCTTACGGTGCGGGCTTCCGTGGGCGCGCGCATGAACGAACTCGAGGCGCTGGACGCCACGGGCACGCAGAAGGGCCTGTCGTATACCAAGCAGCTGTCCGACCTCGAGGACGTGAACGTCTACGAGGTGACCTCGCAGCTGATCCTGCGCCAGGTGGCGCTGGAGGCGGCCTCGCTGTCGTTCACGCGCATCACGGGAACCAGCCTCTTCAGCCGGGGCTGACCCGCCGTCCGCATCCCCGGACGGGATTCATTTCTAGCAGACCACACAGAAAACATGTTCTCCAATCTGAAGGTACGGACCTGCATCGGCCTCGTACTCGGGCTTTTCTTCTTTGCCATGCTCGCCGCCACGGGCGCGGGCTGGTTCGCCACCTCGTCGAGCAACCAGAAGCTGGAGGACGTCAACGGCGCCTACAGCAACCTGGTCACGCCGGCCTATGCCTCGTACGTGAGCATGCTGCGCGCGCGGCTGAATCTCACGCAGTCCATGCTGGAGCTGCAGGACGGCCGGATGCGCGAATCGACGGCGGCGTTGGACCAGGCCGTCGAGCGCCTCGGGCATGCCAAACGTCAGTTCGACCTGTACAGGCAGGCGGCGCAGTCCGGGCAGGGCGCGGAGCTCAGCCGCCAGGTGGAAAGCGCCTTCGGCAACTACGCACGCACCGCCGACCGCCAGGCCGGCGCCCTGCGCAACCAGGACATCCGCCAGTTCGTCGAGCTCAATGCAGAGATGCAGCGCCTGAACGGCGCATTCGACCAGGCCATGGACGCCTACCTGGGCTATATCGACACGGCCACCGACGCGCTGGTGGTGCAGGCGCGCGGCGACTACGGGATTTCGCGCGGCGTGTCGGTGGCGCTGCTGTGCCTGGCCGTGCTGCTGTGCGTGGGCTGCGCGCTGTTCATCGGGCGCAGCGTGCTGCGTCCGCTGCGCGAGGCGGGGCAGCACTTTGACCGGATAGCGGGCGGCGACCTGACGGCACGCGTGGAGGTGCGCAACAGCAACGAGATCGGTCAGTTGTTTGCGTCGCTGAAGCGGATGCAGGAGAGCCTGACGCGCACGGTGAGCGCGGTTCGCCGTGGGGTTGAAGAGATCAACGTGGGTGCGCGGGAGATTTCGGCGGGCAACACGGACCTGAGCAGCCGCACGGAGCAGCAGGCGGCGTCGCTGGAGGAGACGGCGGCGTCGATGGAGGAGCTGGCCTCGACGGTGAAGCAGAATGCGGACAACGCGCGGCAGGCGAACCAGCTGGCGGCGAGCGCGTCGGACGTGGCCGAGCGCGGCGGCGCGGCGGTGTCGGAGGTGGTGAGCACGATGGAGGGGATCTCGGCGAGTTCGCGCAAGATCTCGGAGATCGTGTCGGTGATCGACGGGATTGCGTTCCAGACGAACATTCTGGCGCTGAACGCGGCGGTGGAAGCGGCGCGCGCGGGCGAGCAGGGCAAGGGATTTGCGGTGGTGGCGGGCGAGGTGCGTTCGCTGGCGCAGCGCAGCGCGCAGGCGGCCAAGGAGATCAAGCAGCTGATCGAGGACTCGGTGTCGAAGGTGGGCACGGGTTCGCAGCAGGTGGAGCGCGCCGGGGCGACGATGCAGGAGATCGTGGCGTCGGTCAAGCGCGTGACGGACATCATGGGCGAGATCTCGGCGGCGTCGGAGGAGCAGTCCAGCGGGATCGACCAGGTCAATCGTGCGGTGTCGCAGATGGACGAGGTGACGCAGCAGAACGCGGCGCTGGTGGAAGAGGCGGCTGCGGCGGCGGGTTCGCTGCAGGAGCAGGCGCAGCGCCTGGCCGAGGCGGTGTCGGTGTTCAAGATCAACGCCGGCGAAGTCATCGAGGTGCCGGCGCAGGCCCTGTCGCATCGCAGCGCCACGCCGCTGGTCGGCCAGCAGGCGGCGCCGGCGCAGGCTGCGGCGGAGCCCGCCCAACCCGCGCCGCAGCAGGCCTCGTCGCCTGCTGCGCCCGCGCGCCTGCCGTCCGGCCGTCCGGCGGCACGCGCCGAGGGGGCCACCGCCCAGCGCCCGGCTCGCCGCAGCGCCGCAGCCGGGGCCGGCCCGGCCGCGCCCGCGCCGGCCCCGGCGTCGGCTGCGGCTGCGGCCACCCGCCGCAAGCCGGCGGCGGCGGACGACTGGGAGTCTTTCTGATGGCAACGGCCACAGGGAGCGGAACGTGAAGCGGCGTCTTGCAGGCCTGGCAACGGCGGCGCTGCTCCTGCTGGGCGGCTGCGCCGCGACCGGGCACAACTTCGATCCTGACGGCCTGTCGCGGCTCACGCCCGGGCAGACCACCATGGCCGAAGCGGCCCAGACCCTGGCCGCGCCGCCCGACCGGGTCTATCCCCAGAGCGACGGCACCACGCTGGCGCTCTGGCATTTCAATATCACGTTCGTTCCCGACGGGCTGTACAGCCGCAAGCAGGCCTTGCTGCAATTCGGACCCGACGGACGGCTGGTGCGGCTGGTGGACAGCTCCAACATCCTGCTGGAGCCCTGGGCCCGCCGCAAGTTGCTCGGGCCCGCGCCGACGCCGTCGGCCGGTGCGGCGTACGCCACAGAACCGGTACAGGCGCTGCCCATCGCCGTCCCGCCCGCGCCAGCGCGCTAGACGCTGCTCGTAGACCAATCCTTGAATGCATGGGGGAGTTATGGATACCAATTTCGAATCGGGTGAAACGACCAAGGCCCAGGCAAAGCGGCGCAAGCGCGAATCCAGGCCCAGGCAGAAGCGCAAGCTGCGCGACGCGCGGGTGGGCACGCTGATATTGCTGCTGATGGGCGTGTTTGCCCTGCTGATAGCCGGGATCGGTGCGATGGCCGCCTACTTCCTGGACCAGAACTACAAGTCGGTGCAGCAGATCTCGGAGTTGACTGCGCGCGCCAAGCAGGTGGAGATCATCAACAGCGACATGCTGCGGGCCCGCGTGGCCCTCATGGTGGCGGCCCGCCATCTGCAGGAGTCCGGCTGGGGCAGCGGCGAGAATTCGGCGCAGGCCGCCAAGGACACGCTGGCCGAAGCCACCACCCTGCTCGAGGGCGTGCGCAAGAGCTTCTCCGACTTCCAGGGCAACATGCTGGAGGACGACGCTGGCCGGCAGCTCTCCATGAACCTGGTGCGGCGCTACCGCTCGTACATCGACGACGGCGTGGACACCATGGTGGAAGCGCTGCGCAGCGAAGACTACTCCACCTTCTACATGGTCAACAACGAATACGGCACGCCCCGCAGCGCCGCATTCATCGCGGCGCTGGCCGATTTCAGCAAATACATCGCCGAGAGGGAGGCCGCCACGCTGGAGGTGGCGCGCACCAACTTCGATCGCGCCCTGGTGGCGGTGGCGGCGGCCATCGTGCTGTCGCTGATCCTCATGGTAGTGGCGCGGATCCTGTTCGGCCGCCTGGTGGTGCGCCCGCTCGTCGAGGCGGGTCAGCACTTTGACCGGATAGCGGGCGGCGACCTGACGGCGCGGGTGGAGGTGCGCAACAGCAACGAGATCGGTCAGTTGTTTGCGTCGCTGAAGCGGATGCAGGAGAGCCTGACGCGCACGGTGAGCACGGTTCGCCGTGGGGTGGAAGAGATCAACGTGGGTGCGCGGGAGATTTCGGCGGGCAACACGGACCTGAGCAGCCGCACGGAGCAGCAGGCGGCGTCGCTGGAGGAGACGGCGGCGTCGATGGAGGAGCTGGCCTCGACGGTGAAGCAGAATGCGGACAACGCGCGGCAGGCGAACCAGCTGGCGGCGAGCGCGTCGGACGTGGCCGAGCGCGGCGGCGCGGCGGTGTCGGAGGTGGTGAGCACGATGGAGGGGATCTCGGCGAGTTCGCGCAAGATCTCGGAGATCGTGTCGGTGATCGACGGGATCGCGTTCCAGACGAACATCCTGGCGCTGAACGCGGCGGTGGAAGCGGCGCGCGCGGGCGAGCAGGGCAAGGGATTTGCGGTGGTGGCGGGCGAGGTGCGTTCGCTGGCGCAGCGCAGCGCGCAGGCGGCCAAGGAGATCAAGCAGCTGATCGAGGACTCGGTGTCGAAGGTGGGCACGGGCTCGCAGCAGGTGGAGCGCGCCGGGGCGACGATGCAGGAGATCGTGGCGTCGGTCAAGCGCGTGACGGACATCATGGGCGAGATCTCGGCGGCGTCGGAGGAGCAGTCCAGCGGGATCGACCAGGTCAATCGTGCGGTGTCGCAGATGGACGAGGTGACGCAGCAGAACGCGGCGCTGGTGGAAGAGGCTGCGGCGGCGGCGGGTTCGCTGCAGGAGCAGGCGCAGCGGCTGGCCGAGGCGGTGTCGGTGTTCAAGATCAACGCCGGCGAAGTCATCGAGGTGCCGGCGCAGGCCCTGTCGCATCGCAGCGCCACGCCGCTGGTCGGCCAGCAGGCATAAGGACCGGCGTCACGACGGGCAGCAACATGGATGGCCGGCAGGGTACCCGGTACCCTGCCGGCCATGTTTTTTCCCCCTGGCCATCGATGCCGGGCGGGTGCTTCGGGCATTACCTGGAAACAGCAGAACAGAGGAGCAAGCCGTGCGGGTCAATCTTCCGGTCACCGACGTGGAGACACGCCTGCGGGACGATCAATACCTGATCTCCCGTACCGATACCAAGGGACGCATCGTCTACGCCAATCCGGCCTTCGTGGCCGTGAGCGGCTACACGCGCGAGGAGCTGCTTGGCCAGCCCCACAACCTCGTGCGCCATCCCGACATGCCGTCGGAGGCTTTCGAAGACCTGTGGCGCACCTTGCGCGCGGGCGAGTCCTGGCTCGGGCTGGTGAAGAACCGCCGCAAGGACGGCGGCTATTACTGGGTGCTGGCCAATGCCACGCCGATCTTCGAGAACGGCGAAGTGGCGGCCTACTCCTCGGTGCGGGTCAAGCCCAGCGACGAGCAGGTCGAGGCCGCCGAAGCCTTCTATGCGCGGCTGCGGGAAGGCCGCGCGGCCGGCTGGACCATCCGCCGCGGCAAGCCGGCGCGCGCCGGCTGGCGTCGGCTGCTGGAACTCGCGGCGTATCCCCTGCGCGGCGGCATGCGGGCGCGCATGTGGCGCTGCACCACTCTCTCGGTAGCATTGACGGGCGCCGCCGGCGCGGCCGCCCTGGCCGCATGGTGGCCGCAGTGGTCCACGCTGCAGGCCGGCGGCGGCGTGGGCGGCGTCGCGGCGGCGATGCTGCTGGTCGGTGTGGCCCAGCGCAGGCTGAACCGTTCCGTGGTGCGCACGATGGAGTCGGCCGCCGACATGGCGCGCCAGGTCGCCGCAGGCAACCTGACCACCCAGCTGCATGCGGACTCCGGCGACGAAGCGGGCGAACTGGCGTTCTCGCTCGACGTGATGCGCAAGAGCCTGATCGGCATCGCCCGGGAGGTGCATCGCGGCATCGAAGGCACCGGCCGGGCCGTCGCGGGCATCTCGCGCGACAACGAGGCGCTGTCCCTGCGCACGCTGGACCAGAGCTCCGCGCTGCAGAGCACGGCCGCCAGCATGGAGGAGCTGACTTCCACGGTGCGCCAGAACGCCGACCATTCCAGGCAGGCCAGCCTGCTGGCCAGCGACAGCATGGACGTGGCGCGGCGGGGCGGCGCCGCCGTGGGCGAGGTGGTGAATACCATGCACGGCATGTCGGCCAGCTCGCAGAAGATCGCCGAGATCGTCACCATCATCGAGGGCATTGCCTTCCAGACCAACATCCTGGCCCTGAATGCGGCGGTGGAGGCGGCGCGCGCCGGCGAGTCAGGCAAGGGCTTCGCCGTGGTGGCCTCCGAGGTGCGCAGCCTGGCCCAGAAGAGCGCGCAGGCCGCGCGCGAGATCAAGGACCTGATCGAGGAGTCGGTGAGCCGCGTCATGGAGGGTTCGGACCAGGCCGAGCGCGCGGGCGCCACCATGCAGGACATCGTCAATGCGGTGCAGCGCGTGGCCGACATCATCAGCGAGATATCCGTGGCTTCCCAGCAGCAGGCGGCGGGCATCGAGCAGATCGAGCAGACCGTGTCGCAGCTGGACGGCGGAACACAGGAGAATGCCCAGCTCGTGCAGCAGCTGGGCGCCGCGGTGACGCAGCTGGACGGCCAGTCCTCGAGCCTGCGGGAGACCATCCGCGTATTCCGCCTGGGGGGTTCGGCCTAGGCCTTTCAGCGCGGGCCGCCGGCCGGGGCCGCGCGCACTGCCCGCGCTTCAGCGCTCAGCGGCCGGCCAGTCCGTCGGCCACTTCGCTCATAGTCTGCAGGCCTTGCTGGAACAGGTCCTCGAAGAACGGGCCGGCATGGGGCAGGACCACGGCAAGCAGCACCAGGCCCACGATCAGGCTCAGGGGAAAGCCCACGGCGAACACGGTGAGCTGCGGCGCGGCGCGGTTCAGGATGCCCATGGCCAGGCTCATGGTGAGCAGCGCGCAGATCAGCGGCAGCGCCAGCATCAGGCCGGACACGAAGATGGCCTGGCCCCATTCGGCCAGGATGCCCCAGCCGTTGCGGTCCAGGGCGCCCAGCGCCACGGGCAGCGTCTCGAAGCTGCGCATCAGCGCGGCCAGCATGAGCAGATGGCCGTCCAGCGCCATGAACACCAGCATGGCCACGACGTTGAAGAAGCGCGACAGCACCGCGGTGTTGGCCCCCGTGGCGGGATCGAAGAACGAGGCGAACGAAAGGCCCATCTGCAGCCCCACGAATTCGCCCGCGGTCTGCACGGCGGCGAACACCACCCGCATGGCCAGGCCCAACGCCACGCCTATCAGTATCTGCTGCAGCACCAGCCACAGGCCCTCGTACGATCCGGGCGCCACTGCCGGCATGGGCCCCAGCGCAGGGGATACCGCCACGGTGAGCATGAAGGCCAGCCCCACCTTCACCAGCGCGGGCACATTGGATTCGGAGAAGAGCGGCGAACTGCCTATCAGCGCCAGGATGCGCACGAAGGGCCAGAGAAACTGGCCGATCCAGCCGTTGAGCTGCTCCAGGGTGAAGGAGACCATGACGCGAGCCGGGGCTCAGGACACCAGCATGGGGATCTGGCCGATCAGCTGGCGGATGTAGTCGGTCATCAGGCCGATGAGCCAGGGACCGAGCAGCACCAGCAGGCCGCACATGGCCAGCAGCTTGGGGATGAACGACAGCGTCATCTCGTTGATCTGGGTGGCGGCCTGGAAGATGCTGATCACCAGGCCCACGATCAGCGTTACCACCAGCAGCGGGCCGGCCATGGCCAGCGTGATCTTCATGGCCTGGTAGGTCATGGTCATGACGGTGTCTGCGGTCATGGCGTGTTCCCGGCTATTGGTAGAAGCTCTGGGCCAGCGAGCCGATGAGCAGGTTCCAGCCATCGGCCAGCACGAACAGCATCAGCTTGAACGGCAGCGCCACCGTGACCGGCGGGACCATCATCATGCCCAGCGCCATCAGCGTGCTGGCCACGACCATGTCGATGATCAGGAAGGGAATGAAGATGGTGAAGCCGATCTGGAAGGCCGTCTTGAGCTCGCTGGTGATGAAGGCCGGCACCAGGATGCGCATGGGCACCTGCGAGGGGTCTTCCATGGCCGGCTGGTTGGCCATGTCGGCGAACAGCGCCAGGTCGGTTTCGCGCGTCTGGTTCAGCATGAAGGTGTGCAGCGGCCCGGCCGCCCGCTCGATGGCCGTCTCGAAGCTGATGTCGCCGGCGCTCAGCGGCTGGTAGGCCTCGGCATAGATGCGGTCGAACACCGGCGACATGGTGTAGAAAGTGAGGAACAGCGCCAGTCCGATCAGCACATGGTTGGGCGGCGACATCGCGGTGCCGAGGGCGCTGCGCAGCAGGCCCAGCACGATGATGATGCGGGTGAAGCCCGTCATCATCAGCAGCGCAGCCGGCAGGAACGACAGCGAGGTCATCAGCAGCAGCGTCTGCATGCTGAGCGAATACGTTTCCGAACCGCCGGGACCCGGCGTTGCGGTGAGGGCAGGCAGCGTGGCCTGGGCCAGCGTGCTGCCGGGCCAGAGGCAGAACAGCGCCAGGGCGGCGAACAGGGCGCAGGGCCAGCCGCGCCGGGACAGGAAGGCCGGTGCGCGGCGCTGGGAATGATGCATGTCGCGGCGTTTCAGTGGGATCACGGGCGCCGGACGGCCTTGCCCAGGCGCTGGGCAAGCGTGGCGGCGAAGGCGGGGAGCGGGGTGCCGGCATCCGGGGCGGGCACGGTGCCGGCCGGCAGCGTATGCAGGGCCGTCATGCCGCCCGGCGTGAGGCCGACCACCAGCCAGGTATCCTGCACCTGTATCACCGCGATGCGCTGCCGGGGCCCGAGCGCGAGGCTGCCCACCATGCGCAGCACGCTGCCGTCCTGGCGCTGCATCAGGCCGGACCGCCTGGCCAGCCACGCCGCCATCAGGATGGCGGCGACCACCAGCACCAGGCCGGCCACGACGCGCAGGACGGCAGCTTCGGTCATGGTTTCAGCGGCGGTTGTTCAGGCGGTTGATCCGTTCCGACGGCGTGATGATGTCGGTGAGGCGGATGCCGTATTTGTCTTCGACGACGACCACCTCGCCCTGGGCGATGAGGTAGCCGTTGACGAAGATGTCCATCGGCTCGCCGGCCAGGCCGTCGAGTTCGACCACCGAGCCCTGGCCGAGCTGCAGCAGGTTCTTGATGGTCAGGCGCGTGCGGCCCAGTTCGACGGTGAGCTGGACCGGCACGTCCATGATCAGGTCGATGTCGGTGCCCGCAACGCCTTCCTTGTTGCTCAGCGGCTTGAACACGGATTGGCCGGCGGCCTTGGCCGCAGGCGGCGGCGTGGCGGCGGCAGGCGCGGTCGATCCACCGGCTGCGGCGGGCGCCGCGGCCTGCTCGGCCATGGCGTCGGCCCAGGGATCCTGCGCCTTCAGGCCGTCGGCCTGGGTCGGCGGCACGGTGCGGGATTGTTCGGCGAGCGCATCGGCCCAGTCGTCGGCCGCCGAAGCGGGTGCGCTGGCGCCGGTCTGGTCAGGCCGCTCGTTCGTGTCAGTCATGGTCGGGGGCCTCGTTGGAATCGGAATCGGGTTGGATCATGTTTTGCACGCGCAGCGCGTACTGGCCGTTGAATACGCCGTAGCCGCACTCCATGAGCGGCACGCCGTTGACTTGGGCGACGACGGTGTCGGGGACCTCGAGCGGGAGAATGTCGCCGACCCGCATGCGCAGCAGCTGCCCCACGGTGGAGCGCACCTGGGCGAATTCCGCCACCAGCTCCACGTCTGCGCTGCGCACCTGGCGCGACAGCTGCTGGGTCCAGCGCTGGTCGACCTCCTCGAGGGCGGTATCCTGCAGCGGGCGGGTGAGCAGGTCGCGCACCGGCTCGATCATGGAATAGGGCAGGCAGATGTTGAGCTCGCCGCCCGTGGCGCCGAACTCGATGTGGAAGGGCGTGACCACCACGATCTCGTTGCTGCCGGTGACGCTGGCGAACTTGGTGTGCATCTCGGAACGCACGTACTCGAACTCGATCGGATAGACCGGGTCCCAGGAGCGGCCGTAGCTCTCCAGCGTGAGATTGAGCAGGCGCCGGATGATGCGCTGCTCGGTGGTGGTGAAGTCGCGGCCTTCGACCCGGGTGTGGTAGCGGCCATCTCCGCCGAACAGGCTGTCGATGACCAGGAAGACCAGGTTCGGGTCGTAGCTGAACAGGGCAGTGCCGCGCAGCGGCTTCATCTGCACCATGTTGAGGTTGCTCGGGACCGGCAGGTTGCGCTCGAATTCCGAGTACTTCTGGATGCGGATGGAGCCTACGGTGATGTCGGCGCTGCGCCGCATGAAATTGAACAGCACGCTGCGCATGTTGCGGGCGAAGCGCTCGTTGATGAGCTCCAGCGTCTGCATGCGCCGGCGCACGACGCGGTCGGGGGAGCTCAGGTCGTAGGTTCGCGGCCCGGCGGTGTCCTCGCTGGCCTTGCCCGCCTCGTCGCTCTCGCCGTTGACCCCGGCGAGCAGCGCATCGACCTCGTCCTGTGAAAGAAACGCCTCATAGGCCATGCTTATTGCACCACGAATTCCGTGAAGAGCACGTCAGTGACGTACTGGCCGTCGGGCAGGGGCGAGAACGGCTTGTTGACCTCCCGCGCGACGGCTTCGGCGATGGCGTTGCGGCCTTCGGCGGTACGCAGCGACTCGGGCGTCTGGGCAGACAGCAGCATGAGGATGCGGCTGCGCACTTCGGGCATGTATTTCTCGATGCGAATGCGCGATTGCTCCTCGCCCACGCGCAGCGTGATGCCGGCGTGCAGCACGCGCTCGGATTGCGCGCCCTCGACGGTGACGGTGAAGGGTTCCAGTGCGATGAAGATGGGCGAGGGCACGGCTGCCGGCGCGGCGGGCGCCTCGGTGAACGATGCCGTGACCGGCTGCCTCGATGGCTGGCCCACGCCGAGCTGCACGGGATTGGTGTCGCGGCTCTGCTTCCAGTTCATGAAGAACCAGGTGCCTGCGACGCTGGCGGCGGCGACGATCGTGAGCAGCAGCAGGCCGAGCAGGGGACGGAACGTCCGCTGGACCGCGATGCCGCGGGACGAGGGAAGCTTGCCCGGGAGGGGGGAGTTCTTGATTGTCGCCATCTGGTCTGAGTTGCTGGTTGTACGGCTGAATCCGCAAGCGATATCCAGGGGGTGCGGGCATTCTGCCAAAAAGAGGCCTGGGCCACGTACGCGAAAAACAGGACGAAAGGCGGGTAGCTCAGGCTATTGCGTGCGCGGTGCCCGCCGTGCGTCCTAGGCGTAGGTGTCGACCAGGGCGTTGAGGTCGCGCGGCACCGGCGCAGAGGTGCCGGCCACGATCGTGTGCGCGGCGCCTTGCTGCCCGTTGCCGGATTGCCCGCCGCCCTGGCCGGCATTGCCCTGCGCGGATTGCTGCCCGGATTGCGCGCCGGCGCTCTGGTCGTGCACGCTGCTCTGCCCCAGCGACAGGCCGGCCTGGGCCAGCGCCTGGTGCAGCTGCGGCAGCGCCGATTCCAGCGCCTGGCGTACGGCCGCGTGCGCCGAGACGAACGAGGCCGTGGCCACGCCGTCGGTCACGCTCAGCGTCACGCGCAGCGGGCCGAGGTCGGGCGGATCCAGGCGCAGCTCGGCGGTATGCTGGCCGCGCTGCGCGTCGTGGCTCAGCAAGACGACCTGCCGGCCCAGCTCGCTGCCCCAGTGCGTGGATCCCACGGGGCTGGCAATGTCGGCCGACTGTGCCGCAGCGGCGATGGTGAGGCCGCCCGTGGCGGACGCGCCGTGAGTGGCCGTGCCGGCGGCCGGCGTCCATGCGCGCTGCGCCGCGGCAGCCCACAGGTTGAGTTCGGGCCGTGCGGCAGGCTCGGCCTGGGCCGGGGCGGGCGACGCCGCGGCCGGTTCCGCCGATGCCGCCGGCGTCGACGGCGGCGTTGCGTCGGTCGCTGCCATGGCGGGGCGCGCGGCGCGCGCGGCCATGGGCTCGGGCATGCGCGCCGAGGATCCGGTGTCCGGTGTGCGAGGCGCCTGTGCAACGGCTGCGGCAGGCGCGGGCACCGCCGGCAGCGGCTGCGCCGCAGTGGCGTTTGCCGGGTCCCGCGATGCTGCGGCCTGCGCAGCGACGACGGCGCCTTCCAGCGCGGCGCCGGCTGGCGTCGGGGCGGCGGCCTGGCCTGCGCCGGCAGGCAGCGGTGACGCTGCGACGGCCGCCGCCGCTGCCGTATCGCCATCCGCGGTACGCAGGGATTGCGCCTGTACCGCAGCAGCCTGCGTGGCGATCTCCAGCGCCTGCTGCGGCAAGCCGGCCGCGGCCTGAGGCTGCGCCGCCGTGCCGGCGGCAGCCGCATGGATGGCAGCGTCCACGCCGGCGGCCTGTGCGGCGGCGGCGGCATCCTGCGGCGCGGCCTCGTCCTGCGGGCCGGGGCGGCGCGACGGCTTGCCACCGGCCTGCGCCGGCGCGGACTCGGCAGGCGGGGACTGGCTGGCCAGCACCTCGGAAAAACTCGATCCTTGCCGCGCATCGGCCTGCGCCGGTTCGCGCGGCGCGGAAGCCGGGGCAGCCGACGGCGCGGCAGGCAGCGGGGCGAGGAGGGTGGCGGGAGTGGTCATGGCGGGGTCCTGTGATCGCTCAATAGGGGTGCTGCGTGCGGCGGGCCAGCCGCGCGCCGTGCTCGTCGGCCAGGCGCTGCTCGCGGCGGCCCGCAGCCACCTGCTGAGCGCGCACCTGGCGCTGTGCCAGGGCGTCGAATGAATTCAGCCTGCGCTTTTCCTGCTGCCATTGCTGCCGGCCGCGCGCCAGGTGGTCGTCGGCCTGGTGCAGGGCCGTGGTCTGCTGCCCTATGGCCTCGTCCAGCGTGGCGATGAAGCGCTGGAAATTGTGGCAGTCGGCAGCCGACATGCCGGCCCGCATGGCCTGCTGCATGCGCGCCAGGTAGTCCTGGCGATAGCTTTCGAGCATGGCGAGCTGTTGCTGGGCATGGTGGCGTTCGGCCTGCAGGCGCCCGAGCACGCGGGCCGTCTGGTCGGTTCTTTCCTGGGCCAGGCCGATCAGGGTGTCGAGCGGAAGTTGGCTAGGCATGGAATTCCCTCACGTCGATCGCGCCGCGCAGTTGCGCGACGGCTTCCTCATAGGAGACATTGATGCCGATGTCCTGCTGCAGGTAGGCTTCCAGGCGCGGATACCGGGCGATGGCCTCGTCGAGCTGGGGGTCGTGGCCGGCGGCGTAGGCGCCTACCGCGATCAGGTCGCGGTTGCGCTGGTAGCGCGAGAATGCCTGCTTGAAGCGCCGCACCAGCCCGAATTGTTCCGGGGAGATGAGGGACGTCATGGCGCGGGAGATCGATGCCTCGATATCGATGGCGGGATAGTGCCCGGCCTCGGCCAGGTGGCGCGAGAGCACCACGTGGCCGTCGAGGATGGCGCGCGCCGCGTCCGCGATGGGATCCTGCTGGTCGTCGCCTTCGGCCAGCACGGTATAGAAGGCGGTGATGGAGCCCGCCTTGCCATCCGGGCCGGGCGCGCCCATGCCGGTGCGCTCCACCAGCGCCGGCAGGCGGGCGAACACGGAGGGCGGATAGCCCTTGGTGGCCGGGGGTTCGCCGATGGCCAGGGCGATCTCGCGCTGCGCCATGGCATAGCGCGTCAGCGAGTCCATGATGAGCAGCACGTCGCGGCCCTGGTCGCGGAAGTATTCGGCAAGCCGCGTGGCATAGCTGGCGCCCTGCAGCCGCAGCAATGGCGAGACATCGGCCGGCGCCGCCACCACCACCGAGCGGGCAAGCCCCTCGGCGCCGAGGTTGTGCTCGATGAATTCCTTCACTTCGCGGCCGCGCTCGCCGATGAGCCCCACCACGATGACGTCGGCGCGGGTATAGCGCGCCATCATGCCGAGCAGCACGCTCTTGCCCACCCCTGAGCCGGCGAACAGGCCCATGCGCTGGCCGCGGCCCACCGTGAGCATGCCGTTGATGGCGCGCACGCCCACGTCCAGCACGGTGTCGATGGGCGCGCGCGACAGCGGATTGATCGGCAGGGCGCTCAGCGGCGCCTGTTCGGCGCCGGCCAGCGGCCCCAGTCCGTCCAGCGGGCGGCCGGCGCCGTCGACGACGCGGCCCAGCAGCGCATCGCCTACCGGCAGGTGCCGGCCCAGCTGCGGCTTGGCATTGCCATTGAGCTCGGCCTTGCGGGGCAGCGGCACGGGCCGCTGGACAGCCGGCTCGCCCGGCACCACGCGGGCGCCGGGCGGCAGGCCCGAAATATCGGATTGCGGCATGAGGTACAGCATGTTGCCGTCGAACCCCACCACCTCGGCATCGGCCCAGTGATCGTGGCCGCGCGCGAGTTCGATGCGGCAGGCCGCGCCCACCGGCAGGCGCAGGCCGGTTGCATGCAGCACCAGCCCGGTGGCGCGCACGATGCGTCCGCCCACGCCGAACGGGTCGGTGGCGCTGCTGCGGATCCCGCCGATCTGCAACTGGGTCTTCCAGCGTTCGGTCAGCGGCACCGGCTCGGCGTCCGGCGCCGGCGCCGGCGACAGCGGCATGGCCGTGCGTGCGTTCACGGCTGGGCGTCCCAGTCGAGGTCGCGGCCCAGCGAGGCGGCGACGCGCCGCCAGCGGGTCTGCAACGTGGCGTCGACGTCGCCGTAGGGCGTCTCGACGCGGCAGCCGCCGCGGGTGATGGACTCGTCGGCCAGGACGCGCCAGTCGCCCTGCCGCAGTTCGTCGGCGAGGTGCAGCCTGACGAGCTCCTGGTCTTCGGGATGGACCCACAGCCGCATCACGCCCTGGGGCGACGGATTGACGCGCAAGGCCTCGCGCACCGCGTCCAGCATGGCCGGCGGATGCGCGGCCAGCCGCGTGCGCAGCACCTGGCCGGCCACGTCGAGCGCCAGCGTGATCAGGCCCTGGCCGATCTCTTCCTCGATGCTGCGCAGCGTAGCCGCGCATTGCTGCATCAGCGCGTGCAGGCGTTCGGCTTCTTCCCTGCCTTGCGCCCGCGCCTGCGCCAGGCCTTCGGCATAGCCGGCTTCGCGTCCGGCAGCCAGGCCCTCCGCATGGCCGGCTTCGCGGCCTGCCGCCAGGCCTTGCGCATGGCCTGCCGCGTAGCCTTCGTCCCTGCCGCGCGCACGGGCTTCTTCCAGGGCCTGCTGCAGCAGCACCTGCGGGTCGGGACCCGGATCGGGCTCCGGCTCCGGCAGCTCGGCCGGCGCCTCCGCCTGCGGCTCGTCGAACGACGCCATCTGCCAGCGGCGCCAGGCGGCGTGGCGCGACAGGGGCAGCGGCTCGACGGGATGCCGCTCAGACATAGGCGTCGTCCCCCTGGGTGCCCAGGACGATCTGTCCGCTCTCGGCCAGGCGGCGCGCGATCTGCAGGATCTTCTTCTGCTCCGCCTCGACCTTGGACATGCGCACCGGGCCCTGGGCCTCCAGGTCCTCGCGCAGCATTTCCGCCGCACGGCTGGACATGTTGCGCAGGAACTTGTTGCGCAGGTCCTCGGGCGCGCCCTTGAGCGCAATCATGAGCATGTCGTTGTCGATTTCCTTGAGGATGAGCTGGATGCCGCGGTCCTCGACGTCGAGCAGGTTCTCGAACACGAACATCTCGTCCACGATCTTCTGGGCCAGGTCGGCGTCGCGCTCGCGCAGGCTGTTGACCACCGCCTCTTCCTGGGCCGAGTTCATCATGTTGAGGATCTCGGCCGCCGTGCGCACGCCGCCCATCTTGCTGCGCTTGGCGCCCTGGCCGGACAGCAGCGAGTTCAGCACGTCGGTGAGTTCCGACAGAGCCGCCGGCTGCACGCCGCCGAACGTGGCGATGCGCAGCATCACGTCGTTGCGCAGGCGCTCGGTGAGCAGCGTGAGCACGCTCGCGGCGCGGTCGCGCTCCAGGTGGACCAGGATGGTGGCGATGATCTGCGGATGCTCGTTGCCGATGAGCTCGGCCACCGTGGTGGGGTCGAGCCAGTTGAGGGCGTCGATGCCGCTGCCGCCTTCGCTGGCCTCGAGGATGTCCTCGATCAGGCTGGCCGCGCGGTCGCTGCCCAGGGCCTTGGTGAGCACCGAACGGATGTAGTCGTCGGAGCCCAGGGTCACGGCCATGAACTGGTCGGCTTCCTGGCGGAACTCTTCCAGCACGCCGGCGACGTCGCCGCGGGTGACCTGCTTGAGGGTGGCCATGGCGGCGCCCACCTGCTGGACTTCGCGCGGGGTGAGGTAGCGGAACACTTCCGCGGCGGCGTCCTCGCCCAGCGACATGAGCAGGACGGCGCTACGGGTGATGCCGTCTATGGCTTTGCCTTCACTTTTCATCTTTGTTCATCCAGGCGCGCAGCACCATCGCGACGGCGCGCGGATCCTTGCTGGCCATCTCGCGCGCGCGGTCCAGGTTGTCTTGGTAGCGGTCGACTTCGCGGGCGCGGGCGGCCTCCTGCGCCTCGCGCTCGGCCTGCTGGCGCTGCAGGGCCTCGACCTCGGGATCGGCCTGCGGGAAGAAGTAGTTCGACACCACCGGGCGGATCTTGCGGTACAGCCACAGCAGCACCACCGCGAGCAGCAGCCAGCCCAGCACGGTCTTGGCCAGCTCGACCATTCCGGGGTCGCGCCACACCGGCAGTTCGGGTTCCGCATCGTTGAACTGGCTGTTGACCACGTTCACCGAATCGCCCCGCGCCTCGGAGTAGCCCATGGCCTCGCGCACCAGGTCGGTCAGCTTGTTGAGTTCCTCGGGCGGCAGGGGCTGCGGCTCGCCATCCTTGTTGGGCAGGTAGTTCACCACCACGGCGACCGACAGCCGCTTGACCGAGCCCACCGGCTGCTTGGTATGGCTGATGGTGCGGTCGACCTCGTAGTTGATCGTGGCGTCCTGGCGAGACTGGGTGGGCACCGGCGGCACCTGCTGCGTCGTTGCGCCATTGGCCTGGCCGGGCTGGCCGCCTTGCGCCCCTTGCGCGGCGGCATTCCCCTGTGCGGTCTGGGGCGGATTGACCAGCGGCGCCTGGGCCGCCGCGGGCGGCTGGTTGCTCAATGCGCCGGGCACGCCCTGTGCAGGGTTGATGCCGGTCTGCGTGGAGTCGCTGGTCTGCTTGCTGCGTACGGCAGCCTGGCTGGGGTCCTGGTTGGGTCGGTAGATCTCGGCGGTTTCCTCGCGCTGCGCGAAGTCCAGTTCGGCGCTGGCCTGGGCATGCACGTTGCCGGGGCCGACCAGCGGGTTCAGGATGGTGAGGATGCGTTCCACCGTGCGCTGCTCGACCTCGCGGACATAGCGCAGCTGGTCGGCGTCCATGCCGCGGCCTTCGCCCAGCGGCGCCGACAGCAGGCGGCCGTTCTGGTCGACGATGGAGACGTTGTCGGCATTGAGCTCCGGGACGCTGGAGGCCACCAGCCACGAGATCGCGGCGACCTGCGCGCTGCTCAGGCTGCGTCCGGGATACAGATTGAGCAGCACCGAGGCGGTGGGCGCCTGGCGCTCGCGCACGAAGAGCGACTGGCGCGGGATGGCCAGGTGCACGCGCGCGCGCTGCACGGTGTTCATGGCCTCGATGGAGCGCGCCAGCTCGCCTTCCAGGCCGCGCTGGTAGTTGATCTGCTCGGAGAACTGGCTGGCACCGAAGCGGGTGTTGTCCAGCAGCTCGAAACCTACCGAGCCGCCGCGCGGCAGGCCCTGGCTGGCCAGCTGCATGCGGGTGTCGTAGACCTTGTCGGAAGGCACCAGCAGCGCCGCGCCGTTGTCGCTGAAGCGATAGGGCACGTTCATCTGGCCCAGCGCCGCCACGATGGCGCCCCCGTCGCGGTCGTCCAGATTGGAGAACAGCACCTTGTAGTCCGGCTCGCGGCTCCACATCGCCACCGCGGCGATGATCGCCACCAGTGCGGCGGCGGCGCCGATCAGCAGGGGTTTGGGCAGCGCCCGCAGTTTCTCGAGCGCGGGATACTTGGCCAGTATCGACGTACCGAGGGCAGCCTGTTGATTCATCGGCGGCTCCCGCAGGCTTCGCGGTGCAGAGTATCGGACGGCATGGGAGAGGAAGGCAGGTTACGCATGCAACGTGCTTTAGGTCGGGGAGCGTGGATTATGGCGGCGGGGTCCGCAATCCCAATCGCGGAAAACGACGGACTTTTCCGCGTTATTTGTCCCCTATACGAACGCCATCTGCGCGGGGCGCGTCGCGCACCCGGCGTCGGCCGGAAATGGCGGGAGTTTTGGCGGCTTTTGGGCCTTATGCGGATCCGTTGCGGGCGCTACCATGGCGGCCATTTCATCGATTCGACGTTCGAGGAATCCCATGGCGGTATCCGGTCTTTCCGGCATCGAAAGCATGCTCCAGCAGATGCGCGCAGTCGTGAGCGCGGCACAGAACGGCGCGGTCGACCCGGCCGAGCTCTCGCCGCGTCCGGACGGTTTCGCCGCCGAACTGCAGCGCTCGATCCGCCGGGTCTCGGCAGCCCAGACCGCGGCCTCCGACCAGGCCAAGGCCTACGAGCTCGGCACGCCCGGCATCTCCCTCAACGACGTGATGATCGACCTGCAGAAGGCCAGCCTGGGCTTCCAGACCGCGGTGCAGGTGCGCAACCGCCTGGTGGCGGCCTACAAGGAAATCTCCTCCATGTCGGTCTGATCCGACGGGCATGGAGTTGGCGCGGGGCGGGCTTCAATAGCCGGTGTCGCCCAGGATCTCCGTGGGGAAGGGCGAGATCATCAGGACGCTGCCGTCCGGGAAACTCACGCTGTGCTGCAGGATGGCGTCGAACCGCACCCAGGCCCCGCCGTGCGTGATGCCGTTCCAGGCCAGCGGCTCCGCGCCTGCCGTGGCCGCCATGGCCTCGCGGGCTCGCGCGTACAGCGGCCCGTCCGGGCGCCAGAAAAGCATCCGGCTCTGGTATTCCAGCCCGAGTACGCGCACCTGCCACTGGCGGGATGCCCGGTCGCGCACCCAGACCATGCTCCCCCGGTGCGCCAGTTGCGCGAGCACGTCCCGCAGCAGCGCGCGGTCGCGCGGCGCGCGGGGGTGCGACCCGTCGTTGCCCGTCACCGTGTGCCTGCTCCTTCATCGTCTCGCGCGGGGCCGCGCAGCACGCTGCTGCGGGGATCGGCCGGATCCTGCGCCTCCAGGCGATAGAGCCAGGCCAGCAGCTCGGCGACCGCCGCGTACAGCTGCGGGGGGATGTGCGCGTCCAGGTCCACCTGCATCAGCAGGCCGACCAGTTCGGAGGATTCGTGCACGTACAGGCCATGTTCCCGGGCCGTGCGCACGATGGTGTCGGCCAGCTTGCCGTATCCCTTGGCAACCACCCTGGGCGCGCTGTCGTGCTCGTCGTACGCGAGGGCGACGGCGGCGCTGCGGCCGGCGGATTCGCCAGCGCCGGCAGGATCGGCGGGGTTGGCCGTTCCGCTCATGCGGGCTCCCATTCCTGCGGCGGGCTTGGCGGCACCGCCGCCACGTCGAGCTGGCTGAGCGTGAGGCCGGCCGTGAGCATGCCCTGGCGCAGCGCGTCGGCGTGCCGGCCCAGTTCGGCGGCGCTGAGCGGCGCGAGCACCTGCATGACCAATTGGTTGCCGGCCAGCGTGAGGCGCGCCTCGACCAGCCCCAGGCGTGGCAGCTCCAGCCGGATGCGCGTGGCCCAGTGCTCCGGGGCGTCGGGCGTGTCGAGCGCAGGATCGCGCCGCACCTCCCATTCCATTTCGGCGCCCGGCCAGGGCTGGCCTTGCCAGGCCAGTGCCTGGTTGGCGAGTGCGTCGAGCTGCTGGCGCACCAGCAAGGTTGCGTCGGGGTGGATGCCCGAGAGCGGGCTGCCGCCGCTGCTCGTCCCGCCCGGGGCAGGCCCGGCAGGGCCGGAGGGGGCGCCGGCGTCCTCGCCGGCCGGGAGGGGGCGCGGGCTCGCTCCGCCCGGGGCGGAGGCATTCTGGGCCTGTGCGTCCGGAAGGGCCCCCAGCCGGGCCTGCGGTTCGGCGGCGAGCTGGTCGGGCGTCAGGCGGCCGAAGGCAAGCTGGCTCAGGTGCGATTCGTAGAAGAGTCCGCTGTGCTGGAGTGCCAGGCGCAATGCCTGGGCAAGCAGGGCGGGCGGCGGCGCGTTGCCGGAAGCCCGCGCGGCTGCGGCCGGCGCCGCATCGTCGGCGGGGGAAGCCACGGCTGGGGCCGGCCTGCCGGATGCGCCGGCGCGGGCGCTGTCCGGCGCGGCGGGCGCGGCAGCCGGGGGTGCAGCCGGCTGTGTGCCGGGTTGTCGTGCGCCCGGTTGTGCGCCGGCGGCCGGTGGGGCGGGCGGCTGCCAGAGCGGTTGCCGGCCGGTCACGGGCGGCGCAGGGTCGGGATACCGGGCGAGCAGGGCGAGGATGGTGCGGGCCGTCTGGCCCAGGGTGGTGGGCGCGGACGCGGTGCTGGCATCGCTGGTGACCAGGCCGCGCGCAGCCAGGGCCAGCGCAGCGGCCGTCTTTGCGTCGGCCACCGAGCGCTGTCCGCCGGCGCGCCCCTGCGCCGGGTCCACGGCCTGGCGCGGCTCGCGGGTGGCGCTTTCCGGGCGGGCCGGCGGCGCCGCTTCGCCGGGCTGGGACACCGCATCGGGGCGGGCGCCGCTGACGAGCGTAGGATGCGACGCCATGGTGGTGCCCAGCACCGCATCCAGGCGCTGGACCAGGACGTTGCCGAGCGCGGGCGGCCCGATGCTCATCCGCCGGGCCCTCTGCCATAGGCGGCCAGCAGCTGCTGCTGCCGCTTCATGCGGCCCAGCAGGTCGCCCAGGCGCATCAGCTGCGGCATCGCCAGATCGCGCACCGCTGCATCGTTTTCCAGGATGCGCACCAGCAGGGCGTGTTTGCGGGCGCGGCCGGCCTCGTCCATCGGCGCGGCGGATTCGAGTTCCCGCAGCCGCTCGACTTCGTCGCAATAGCGGCGGCCGAGCCGCGCGACCGCGTCCCAGTCTTCCTCCTGGGCGGCTGCCAGCATCGCTCCGGTGATATCGACGAGGGCCTGGTACAGACCCAGGACGGGGGCGTGCTGCATGACGGGCATCGTTGGGTTCTCGCGGAACTTGCGGGCAGGGCTGCGGGACAGCGGGGCAGCGCCTGTTCAGGCGGTGCCGGCAGTGGGCTGGGGGTCGACGGATTGTCGCCAGGCGTCCGCCAGGTCGGCGAGGAGCCGGTCGGCGAGGTCCAGTTGTTCTGGCTGGACCTTGAGGTTCGCGGTAAGCAATGCCCGGATGATGTAGTCGTACAGGCCCGCCAGGTTGGCGGCGAGTTCGCCGCCTGCCTGGGGGTCCAGCCCGGTCTTGAGGCCTTCGTCGACGATGCGTATGGCCTTGGAGATCGCCGCGCCGCGCTCGGCCACCCGGCCGGCCTCCATGTGCAGCCGGGCCTGGGCGATGGCGGCGCGCGCGCCGTTGAACAGCAGGGTGATCAAGCGCTCGGGCGTCGCACTGAGGACCTGGGTTTCCAGGCCGATGTCGGCATAGGATCGAACCGAGTAGGACCCGGTGGGACGGCGCGAGGCATAAGTCATATTACATGCGTCTTACTTGTTGTTCGACGAGGAGAGGTTCGCGAACTGCTGGGTCAGGTATTCGCTGGTCTGGGTCATCTGCGCGACCAGTACGTCCAGCTGGGTGAACTGCTGGCGGTAGATCTCCATGGTGGCCTCGATCGAGGCCTCGGTGCGCTCGTAGCGCGCCTCGAGGGAATCCACGGTGAGCTGCAGGCCGTCGGTGCGCGCCTTGATGGTGCCGTTGTCGCCCAGCGCGGCGGAGGTGGCGGCCTGCATCGATTCCGCCAGTCCGCCGGTGCCAGCCAGCAGGCGCACCACATCGGCCGGATTCTCGGCCAGGGCTTCGTCCAGCGCGGTCTGGTCCAGCTGCAGCTGGCCGTTGGTCGGATTCGTGGTGATGCCGAGCTGGCTCAGCGTGCGCAGCGAACCTTCCGAGGTGGTGATGCGCAGCGCGCCGGCGAGGGAGTTCTGGATGCTGCGCGTCGTGCTGTCGCCGGTGAGCGCGCTCTGGGTTTCTTTCTCGACGTCGAAGGCCGTGAGATTGCCGATGGTGGTCTGCAGCGCGTTGTAGGCCGTGACGAAGCTCTGGACGGCCTTGGAGGCGGCGCTCGGGTCGCGGCTGACGGTGACCGTGGACGGCGTGCCATCGGCGGGCGTGACCGCGCTCAGCGTGAGCGTGACGTTGTCGATCACCCCGGATACCACGTTGGAGGCGCTGGTGACTTCGATGCCGTTCACCGTGAGCTTGGCGTCCTGGGCAGGCTGCTGCACCGTGAAGGTGCCGCCGCTGGCGGCGTCGTACGACAGCACGGCGCCGAGTTCATCATTGCCCGTTACCGTGATGCCCTGGACGGCCGCCTGCTCGCCTTCCGACTTGCTGGTGAGCATGAGGTAGGAATTGCCGCTGCCGTCGCTGACCACGGTGGCGTGCACGCCGGCGTCGTCCGTGCCGTTGATCGCCTTGACCACGCCGTCGAGCGAGGTGTCGCCGCCCAGTTCGATGGTCTTGGTGCTGCCGTCGGCCAGCGTGATCTCGATGGTGCCGCCGCTGCCGATCTGCGCGGCGCGGTCGGTGAAGGCTGCGGACTGCAGGCGCTGCGCGGTGGCCAGCTGCTCGACCGAGATCTGGTAGGAGCCCGGGATGGCGCCGGCCTCGGTGGTGACCGTGACGGCCTCGCCGGTTACGGTTCCCTTGACCGCCGAGATGGTTTCCGCCTTGCCCAGCGCCGCGGCAGCCGTCTGCACGGCCTCGAGTGCGCTCTGGATCTGGCTGTAGGCGGAAATGCGGGCTTTGTAGCTCGCCTGCTGAGTGCTGATCTGCGTGAGCTTGGTTTGCTCGGCCGCCTGGAGGTCGTCCAGCAGGGAGGCGAGGTCCAGATTCGATCCGACACCGATAGCGCTAACGCCGGCCATAGGGATACTCCTTCCTAGTAGTGTGATTCTGACAGCGACTGGAACGCCTGATACGCCGGGCAAGGGCACAAGGGCGGGCTAGTTCGTGCGTTTCCATTCGCATGCACTGAAATGGTGCGTGAGTTGGGCGGATTGGGACGTAACGGATATGTGCGCCGGGGCGGTCAGACGGCCGTGTGCACGGCGTTGCCCTGCAGCTTCACGATCATCTTGGCCAGCCGTATGACGGTGTCCGAAGGGATGGTGCGCAGCACCTCGCCGGTCTGCGAGTCGAGTACGGAGATGATGACGCGGTTGACGTCCGGGTCGACCTCGAACTGCAGCTGGGTCGACCATGCCTTCATCTGGCTGTTGATGTCGTCGAGCGCCTTCTCCAGCGGCAGGCGGGCGTAGGCGTTCGGATCGGCCAGGGCGTCGCCGGCGCTGCCGCTGTCCGTGCCCGCTGCGGCGGGGGTCACGGCGACGGCGGGCTCTGCCGGAGACGCCGGCACCTGGGGCGCAACCGGCAGGCCGGCGGCAGCAGCGGAGGATAGGGGAGTCACAGCCATGTTCGCTCCAACGTGGCGTCCTTGACGACGCGGCGGGTTTTACCAATGCTCGGCTACCATAACGGCACCGCGGGTTGGAACTTTAGGCATCATCCGGCGGCCCGATCCTCCACTTTCCCAGGCCATGAGCGTCAAGACGGCACTCCGAGTCATCGACATCATCGAAACCTTTGCCCGCGAGCGGCGGGCTCTGGCCCTGTCGGAGCTGGCCCGGCTGCTGGGCGTGCCGGTCTCGAGCTGCCTGGCGCTGATCCGTACGCTGTCCGACCAGGGCTATCTGTACGAAACCGGCCGGCGCCAGGGCTACTACCCCACCGGCCGGCTGCTGGCCATGGCGCAGCGCATCGCCCGTGCCGATCCGGTGCTGGACCGGGTCTACCCCAGCCTCCTGGAATTGCGCGACGCCACCCGGGAAACCGTGGTGTTCGCGAAGCTCGATGCGGAAGGGCGGGTGGTCTACCTGGATGTGCTGGATTCGCCGCATACCATCCGCTATGCCCCGGTGGCGGGCGAATTCCGCGACGTGCACGCCAATTCGCTGGGCAAGGCGCTGATCTCCGCAATGGACGCCGGGGCCCGCGCCGCGCTGCTGGCCAGCCGGCCTCTCGCGCGCTACAACGAACGCACGCTGGCCACGCCCGAGGCCGTGGAGGCCGACCTGGAGGCGGCGCGCCAGCGCGGCTGGTTCCGCAACCTGGGCGAATCGATTCCGGACGTCTGCGCCATCGCCTGGCCGGTGAGCCTGTCCGGCGAGACCTACGCCATCTCGGTCGGGGGGCCGCTGTACCGCATCGAGCCCCGGCAACAGGAATACGCCCGCATCCTGCGTGCGGCGTGCACGGCGCTGGAGCAGCGCGGCTGAGCCGGGCCGGGGCGCAATACGAGACTCAGTACGACTTCGGCAGGCCCAGCACCTTCTCGGCGATGAAGCACATGATGAGCTGGGGGCTCACCGGCGCGATGCGCGGGATGTAGCTTTCGCGCAGCAGCCGCTCCACGTGGTACTCCTTGGCGTAGCCCATGCCGCCCAGTGTGAGCACGGCCGTCTGGCAGGCATTGTGGCCGGCTTCGGCGGCCAGGTACTTGGCCGTGTTGGCGTAGGGGCCGCAAGGCAGGCCGGCATCGTACAGGCTGGCGGCCTTGAACACCATCAGATTGGCGGCCTCGAGCTGCATCCAGGCCTGCGCCAGCGGATGCTGGATGCCCTGGTTCTGCCCGATGGGGCGGCCGAAGACCACGCGCTCGCCGGCGTACTGCACGGCGCGGTCCAGCGCCGCGCGGCCCATGCCCACGGCTTCCGCGGCGATCAGGATGCGTTCCGGGTTGAGGCCATGGAGGATGTATTCGAAGCCGCGGCCCTCCTCGCCGATGCGGTCCGCCGCGGGGATGCGCAGCCCGTCGATGAACAGCATGTTGGAGTCGACCGCCTTGCGGCCCATCTTCTCGATCTCCCGCACTTCGACGCGCCCGCGGTCGAGCTCGGTGTAGAACAGCGACAGCCCCTGGGTGGGCTTGGCCACCTCGGCCAGGGGCGTGGTGCGGGCCAGCAGCAGCATCTTGTCGGCCACCTGGGCGGTGGAGATCCAGATCTTGCGGCCATGGACCACGTATTCGTCGCCATGCCGCTCGGCACGGGTGGAGAGCTTGGTCGTGTCCAGCCCCGCGTCGGGTTCGGTGACGGCGAAGCAGGCCTTCTCGCGGCCCGCGATGAGCGGCTCCAGCCAGCGGCGGCGCTGCTCGTCGGTGCCGAACACCACCACGGGATTGAGCCCGAAGATGTTCATGTGCACCGCGGAGGCGCCGGCGAAACCGGCTCCCGAGGCGGCGATGGTCTGCATCATCAGGGCTGCCTCGGTCATGCCCAGGCCGGCGCCGCCGAATGCCTGCGGCATGGCGATGCCCAGCCAGCCGTCGCGCGCCAGGTCGGCGTGGAAGTCGTGCGGGAAGCCGCCGTCGCGATCGCGCTCCAGCCAGTAGTCGTCGGGATAGCGTGCGCACACGCGGGCGACGGCGTCGCGCAGGGCCAGCTGGTCGGACGAGAATTCAAAATCCATCAGGGTGCTCCTTCCTGGGTGGCGCGCGCAGCGATCAGGGCATCGATCTCGGCGTCGGTGCAGCCCGCTTCGCGCAGGATTTCCCGGCTGTGCTCGCCCAGGCGCGGGGCCGGCCGGCGGATTGCCGTGGGCGTGCCGGCATAGCGGCCCAGCGGGGCCGGCGTGCGCAGGCGTCCTTCCGTCGGATGATCCACGGTACGGACGAAGCCGGAGGCCTGCAGGTGCTCGTCCTCGAGCAGGTCGTCCACGGAATACAGGCGGGCCGCCGGGATGTCGGCCTGCGCCAGGTCGGCCAGCCAGGCGGCGCTGGTGCGGGTGCGCATGACCTCGGCCACGAAGGCATAGGCCTCGTCGATGTGCCGGGCGCGCGCGCCATGGCTGCAGAAGCGCGGGTCCTGCTCCAGGTCGGCCCGGCCTATCAGGGCAAAGAAATTGCGCCAGTGCTTGTCGTTGTAGATCAGCAGGCACAGGAAACCGTCAGACGTGGCGTAGGGCCGCCGGTGGGCCGCGAGCAGGCGGGCATAGCCCGTGGGGCCCAGCGGCGGATCGAAGCTGGCTCCGCCGAGGTGGTCTCCCAGCACCATGTGCGCCATGCCCTCGAACATGGGGATCTCCACCTGTTGTCCGCGGCCATGGGCGCGCGCGTGCAGCACCGCCGACACCAGCGCCACGGCCACGTGCAGGCCCACTGCGCGGTCGGCCAGCGTCAGCGGCGCATAGCGCGGCACGTCGCCGCTCTGCCGGCCGTACAGCGCGGCAATGCCGGTCTGCCCCTGGATCAGGTCGTCGTATGCAGGCCGGCCGGCGTAGGGACCGGCTTCGCCGAATCCATAGGCCCCCACATACACCAGGCGCGGGTTGCGCGCCGCCACCGCCTCGTACGACAGGCCCAGGCGCGCCATGGCCTGCGGGCGGATGTTGTAGAGCAGCGCGTCGCAGCCTTCGGCGAGCCGCAGGCAGGCCTCGCGCCCGCCCGGCGTCTTCAGGTCGAGCACGATGGACCGCTTGTTGCGGTTCAGGTGCAGGTAGAGATGGCCCATGCCGGCATTGCGCATCGGGCCCACCGCGCGCATGTTGTCGCCGGCGAACGGCTCGACCTTGATGACGTCCGCGCCCAGGTCGCCCAGCACCTGCGTGGCGTACGGGCCCATGACGACCGAGCTGAGGTCGAGGATGCGCACGCCGGCGAGCGGCCCGGCGTTCTCGTCGGAAGGATTCATTGTGGCTGGATTCCCGCGTCCTTGATCAGTTTTCCCCATAGTTCGCGCTGCTCGCCGACGAAGCGGGCGAAGCTTTCCGGCGTGCCGCTGAATGCGTCAAAGCCCAGCGCGGCGAGGCGCTTGCGCACCTCCGGGTCCGCAACGATCTGGTTGATGGCGGCATTGAGCCGGGCCACGATCTCGGGCGGCAGTCCCGCGGGGCCGAAATAGCCGTTCCAGGAGTTCAGGTCGAAGTCGGCCACGCCCGCCTCGCGCATCGAGGGCAGGTCGGGCACGATGCTGCTGCGTTCTGCGGTGGATACCGCAAGCGCGCGCAGCTGCCCCGATTGCACGAAGGGCAGGCCGGATGCGAGGTCGGTGAACATGAAGTCCACCTGGCCCCCGACCAAGTCGGTGAGGGCCTGGGGCGTGCCCTTGTAGGGCACGTGCAGCAGCTCCACGCCGGCCCGGTGCGCGAGCGTGGCGCCCGCCACGATGCCGGTGCTGTTGCCGCTGGCGTAGGTCACGCGGCCCGGGTTCCGGCGCGCGTGGTCGATCAGCTCCTGCACGGTCCGGTAGGGCCGCGCGGGATTGACCACCAGGATGAACGGCAGGTTGCCGCCGCGCGCGATGGGCGTGAAGTCCTGCACCGGGTCGTACGGCACGTTCTTCATCAGCCAGGGGGCGGCCGAGTGCGAGGTGTTGGTGGTGACGAACAAGGTATAGCCGTCCGGCTTGGCCCGCGCCACGTAGGCGGCCGCGATGGTGGCGTTGGCGCCGGGCTTGTTCTCCACGACCACTTGCTGGCCCAGGATCTTGCCCAGCTCGGCCGCGAAGATGCGGCCGACTGCGTCGGTGCCCGAGCCCGCCGGGAACGGCACGACCAGGCTGACGGGCTTGTCGGGATAGCCGGCCGCGCACGCGGCGGCCGTGGCCAGTGCGGCGCCGGCCATGGCGAGGGCGCGCAGGATGTGCAGGAACATGGTGGTGTCTCCGTCTATGTGGGATGCGGCGGCGTCTGGCGTCCGCCTGTTCGGATGGCAGGCGGAAGGCTCAGGCGCCTGCCGGGAAATCGTGGATGACGCGGTCGGGCGACTCTTCGTACGGGGGCGAGTAGATGACCAGCAGCCGTGCGGGCTCTGCGCTGGTGACCGTGAAGACATGGGGCACGTCGGGCGGGAAATAGCAGCAGTCGCCGGGCTGCATGTCGGCGACTTCGTCCGCCACCTGGGCGCGGGCGGTGCCCGCCAGCAGATAGCAGACCTGCTCGATGCCGGGATGCGCATGGGGCAGGGCGCCCTGGCCCTTTTCGATCACCCCCAGCAGCACTTCGACGTGGCGGGCGCCCACGGTATCGGCGCCGATCAGGCGACGGTTGAGCGTGCCCGTGTGGTTGGCGGGGTGGTAGCCGGGCACTGCCGCCTCACGAACCAGCCAGCGGGGCGCGTCGGTCATGTGGGTCTCCTTATTTTCTATATGTGAAATTATTTTCACAGGCAGGAAAAATTTTGGCAACGGGAATTTCCCGCGAGCCCTGTGGTGGCTTCGCCGGCCGGCGCCGGCCTGGCTGCTACACTGCGCCCTCCTGTCTTCTTTCCGTATCTGCATGCCTGCCCCCCGTCTCGATGCCGCCACCCCGTTGCCGCAGTGGCTGGAATATCTCGAGTCCATCCACGCCAAGCCCATAGACCTCGGCCTGGATCGGGTCAGGCAGGTGGCGGATCGCCTGGCCCTGCGCCTCGACGCCATCAAGTTCGTGGTGGGCGGCACCAACGGCAAGGGTTCCACCTGCGCAATGCTGGAGGCCATCCTGCTGGCCGCGGGCTACAAGGTGGGGCTGTACACCTCGCCGCACCTCATCGACTTCAACGAGCGCGCGCGCGTCAATGGCGAGATCGCCTCCGATGCCGCGCTGGCGGCGCAGTTCGCCGCGGTGGAAGCGGCGCGCGGCGACGTCTCCCTGACGTATTTCGAGTTCACCACGCTGGCCATCCTCAGGCTGTTCTCCGAGTCGGCGCTGGATGCCGTGGTGCTGGAAGTCGGGCTGGGCGGCCGGCTCGATGCGGTCAACATCGTCGACGCCGATTGCGCCATCGTCACCAGCGTGGACCTGGACCACATGGATTACCTCGGGGACACGCGCGAACAGATCGGCTACGAGAAGGCGCACATCTTCCGCCCCGGCACGCCGGCCATCTGCAGCGATCCGGTCCCGCCGCAATCGCTGCTCGACCACGCGCAGTCCATCGGCGCCGACCTCTGGCTGTTCGGCCGCGACTTCAATTATTCCGGCGATCGCCAGCAATGGGCCTATGGCGGGCGCAGCCAGCGCCGGCCGGCGCTGGCCTATCCGGCATTGCGCGGCGCCAACCAGCTGCTCAACGCCTCCGCGGCGCTGGCTGCGCTGGAATCCGTCCGGAACCGCCTGCCGGTGCCGCAGCAGGCGGTGCGCGTGGGCCTGCTGCAGGCTTCGCTGCCGGGCCGTTTCCAGATCCTGCCGGGGCAGCCGCTGGTGATCCTCGACGTGGCGCACAATCCGCATGCCGCGGCCGTGCTTGCCCAGAATCTCGACAACATGGGATTCCATCCCTACACGTATGCCGTGTTCGGCATGTTGTCCGACAAGGATGTGGCGGCGGTGGTGGGCAAGCTCGCCGGCCGTATCGACCACTGGTTCTGCGCCGGCCTGCCGGGCCCGCGGGGGCGCTCGCCGCACGAGATGGCGCAGGCCGTGCAGGGCGCGCTGCCGGCCGCGCCGGCAGGCGGCGAGGCGCCTGGCGTGCAGGCCTGCGCAGACCCGGCCGCCGCCTTTGCCGCGGCCCGGGAGCGGGCAGGCGAGGGTGATAGAATCGTGGTGTTCGGGTCTTTTCTCACCGTAGCGGCCGTGTTGCAGGCTCTCGGCCGCAAGGGCTGAGGCCGAGCGGGTCGCAGACTGAGGCGGGGCAGCCCACCCGGCCGCTAGGAATCGAGTTCCATGGGATTGTTCACACGCAAGGATCCTGCCGCTTCGGGCGGCTCGTCTCGTCCGCGTCCTTCCGTATCCAGCGAGGCCCAGGCGGCGGAATTGCGGGCCAAGGCCCGACGGCGCCTGGCCGGCGCCGTGGCCTTGGTTTTGGCGGCCGTCATCGTGCTGCCCATGATCCTGGATTCCGAGCCCGTGCCCGTGGCCGACGACATCCCCATCCGCATCCCGGGCCGCGACACGCCCTACCAGCCGCAGGTGTCGCCGCCGCAGGTGGCCAGCGTCACGCCCGAACCCGCTCCGGCGCCGCAGGCGCCGGCCGGCACGCCCGAACCACCCGCGGGTGCTCCCGACGCCCCGCCTCCGGACGCGCCCACGATCGAGCCCGAGCCGGCGCCCCCGGTGCCGCCCGTGCCGCCCAAGCCTGAACCGGCGCCGCAGCCCAAGCCCGAACCCAAGCCGGCCGCGCCCCAGCAGCGCAGCGACGACGGTTCGCGCGCGCTGGCGCTGCTGGAAGGGCGTACCCCGCCCGCGCCGGCGCCCGCCAAGCCGCAGACCGCCGGCAACTACGTGCTGCAGGTCGCGTCGTATTCGTCCCAATCCGATGCCCAGGGCCGGCGCAGCAAGCTGCACCAGGCCGGCATCACCAATGCGTTCGTCGAGCAGGCCAGCGTCAACGGCAAGCAGCAGTACCGCCTGCGCGTGGGCCCGTTCCCTTCGCGCGAGGCGGCGCAGGCGGCCCAGGCTCGGCTGCGCACGCTGGGTTATGACAACGGCTTCATCGCGGCACAGTGACCGGCTTCGATTTCGTCGCGCTGGCGATCCTCGCCGTCTCCGGCGTGCTGGGGCTGGTGCGCGGGCTGCTCAAGGAGCTGCTGTCGCTGGTTGCCTACCTGCTGGCCTTCGTGGCGGCGATCTGGTGGGGGCCCACGGTGCATGGCTGGCTGCAGCCCTACATCGAGACCGCCCTGCTCCGCATGGGCGTGTCGTACGCGGCGGTATTCATCGTGGTGCTGCTGGGCGTGGGGCTGGTCAACATGACGCTGTCCGCGCTGATACGCACCACCGGGCTGGGGCCGGCCGACCACGGCCTGGGCGGCCTGTTCGGGCTGGCACGCGGCCTGCTGATCATCCTCATCCTGGTGGCGCTCGCGGGATACACGCCGCTGCCCCAGGAGCCCTGGTGGCGCGACGCGATGTTCTCGCCTTCGGCCGTCGGGGCGGTAAAACACATCAAGACGTGGCTGCCGCCGTCGCTGGCGGAATGGCTGCCGTATTGATTCGACTCATTTCTACAGGGAATCACCATGTGCGGAATCGTTGGCGTCATCGGACGCGGGCCGGTAAACCAGCTCCTCTATGACAGCCTGCTGCTGCTGCAGCACCGCGGTCAGGATGCGGCGGGCATCGCCACGTCGCAGGGCAACCAGTTCAACATGTTCAAGGCGCATGGCCTCGTGCGCGACGTGTTCCGCACCCGCAACATGCGCGCGCTGCCGGGCAGCAGCGGCATCGGCCAGGTGCGTTATCCCACCGCCGGTTCCAGCGCCAGCGAGGAGGAAGCCCAGCCGTTCTACGTGAATGCGCCGTTCGGCATCATGTTCGCGCACAACGGCAACCTCACCAACTGGCGCGAGCTGCGCGAATCGCTCTACCGCGTCGACCGGCGCCACATCAATACCAATTCCGATTCCGAAGTGCTGCTCAACGTGCTGGCCCACGAGCTGCAGTCGGCCGCCAACGGCGTGTCGCTGGATGACGACGCGATCTTCCGTGCGGTGGCCGCGGTGCACAAGCGCGTGCGCGGGGCCTACGCCGTGGTGGCGCAGATCTCGGGCTACGGCCTGCTGGCCTTCCGCGATCCCTACGGCATCCGGCCGCTGTGCATCGGCCGCCAGGAAACCGACGAAGGCGTCGAGTGGATGGTGGCCTCCGAGTCGGTGGCCCTGGAGGGCAGCGGCTTTGCCTTCGTGCGCGACGTCGCGCCGGGGGAGGCGGTATTCGTGGACCTGGACGGCAGGCTGGTCAGCCGCCAGTGCGCCGAGAATGCCCAGCTGGTGCCCTGCATCTTCGAATACGTGTACTTCGCAAGGCCGGATTCGCTGATCGACGGCGTGTCGGTGTACGGCGCCCGCCTGCGCATGGGCGAATACCTGGCCGACAAGGTTGCCCGCAGCATGCGCCTGGGCGACATCGACGTGGTGATGCCGATTCCCGATTCCTCGCGCCCGGCGGCCATGCAGCTGGCCTCGCGACTGAACCTCGATTATCGCGAGGGCCTGATCAAGAACCGCTATGTGGGCCGCACCTTCATCATGCCCGGCCAGGCCGTGCGCAAGAAATCGGTGCGCCAGAAGCTCAATGCCATCGGCGTGGAGTTCAAGGGCAAGAACGTGCTGCTGGTCGACGATTCGATCGTGCGCGGCACCACCAGCCGCGAGATCGTCGAGATGGCGCGGGCAGCCGGCGCCAACAAGGTGTATTTCGCCTCCGCCGCGCCCCCGGTGCGCTATCCCAATGTGTACGGCATCGACATGCCCACGCAGAAGGAGCTCATCGCCACCGGCCGCAGCGACGAAGAGATCGCCCGCACCATAGGCGCCGATGCCCTGATCTACCAGGACCTGAACGACATGCAGCAGTCGGTGCGCGACATCAATCCCGCGCTCACCCGTTTCGAGGCCTCCTGCTTCGATGGCGACTACATCACGGGCGACATCACCCCGGAGTACCTGGCGCGCCTGGGCCAGTCGCGCGGCGACGACAGCCAGGAAGCAGGCGCCGGCGGCCTGCAGTTCAACATGGGCTACGCCGCCAACGACGTCTGACGGCCCCGCTGGCGGCGGGACGCAACGAGCCGGACACCCGTGTCCGGCTTTTTTTCGCGTGCGTCTTCAGGCCGGCCGGGTCGGGCGCAGCGCCGCCCAGGCGGCCAGCAGCGCCAGCACGGCGAAGAGCAGCAGGCTCCATAGCGCATACTCGAGCCCGAACACCTCGACCGCGGCGTCCATGCAGGTGGCATAGATGCCGAACAGCCAGGGCAGGGCGGCGTCCAGCCCGCTTGCGCTCATGAAGCGGTCGGCGAAGGTCAGGTCGCAGGAGAGCATCTGCGAGGCCACGGTGTACTGGTACCAGGCGGCCATCGCGCCGCCCAGGCCGAGCAGCGCCGCGCCGCCGGCGGCGACGCGCGACGCCGGCGGAGGAGCCAGGGCGCCCAGCAGGGCCGCCACGCCGAGCGCCAGATAGATCAGGCGCTGGAACACGCACCACGCGCAGGGCGGCATGTCGTAGAGATGCTGGGAGATCATCGCCACCGTCACTGCGCCGAAGCACAGGACGGCGATGAGCAGGAGCAGGCGCTTGCGGCAGGTTCGGGACATGATTGGTACGGTCTGGCGTGATGTCAGGCGGCCTGCAGGCCCGCCGCGTCGCCGGCCAGCGCCTCCAGCACGCCGCGCTCGAACTGCATCTGCGAGCGCGGGCGCTCCAGCGCCGATCCGGAAATGATGAATACGTCTTCGACGCGGTCGCCCAGCGTCATGATCTTGGCCATGATGAGGCTGACGCCATGCTCGGCGAACACCCGGGCGATGGCGTGCAGCAGGCCGGGCCGGTCGGTGGCCGTGACCGACAGGCGCCAGGACTGGCTGCGCTCGTCGGGCTGCAGCTCGGCCTGGGGCATCACCGGGAACACGCGCGAGATGCGCGACTGCCGGCTGCGCCCATGGCGGGTTGCGCGGGCGGCTTCGCGCGCCTCCGAGGCGGGCAGCCGCAGCCGCTCCGCGAGCTCGTGCTCGACCAGCGTGGCCAGGGCGCGCAGGTCGTGCTGGCCCTCGGGCGGCAGCACGATGTAGCTGTCCAGCGCCCAGCCGTGCCGCGTGGTGTGCACGCGGGCGTCCTGCACGCTCAGCGACTGGGCGTCGAAATAGGCGCAGGTGCTCATGAAGAGGTCGGGCACGTCGCGCGTGTAGACCATGATCTGCAGGCCGCCGCCCTCTTCGGTGGGGCGGGCGCGCACCACCGGGCGGTCTGGCGCCACCTGGTGGTACAGGTGGCGGGTGTGCCAGGCGATCTCGGAGGCGTCGTGGCGCAGGAAATAGGCGATGTCGAGCTCTTTCCAGAACGCTTCGCGGGCGTCGTCGCGCAGGCCCGCCAGCCGCGTCAGGCGCGCGGCCTCCTCCCTGCGCTGGGTGAGCACGGTGTGCGCATCCGGATGCGAGCCGCCCAGGGCGGCCAGCGTGAGCCGGTAGAGGTCTTCCAGCAGCTTGCCTTTCCAGGCGTTCCACACCTTCGGGCTGGTGCCGCGGATGTCGGCCACCGTGAGCAGGTAAAGGGCGGTGAGGTGGCGTTCGTCGCGGACGCGCGCGGCGAAGTCCCGGATGACGCCCGGGTCGGAGAGGTCGCGCTTCTGGGCGACCGTGGACATCAGCAGGTGATGGCGCACCAGGAACTCGACGAGCTCGGCGTCGTCAGGGTCCAGGCCGTGATCGTGGGCGAAGCGCCGCACCTCGCGGGCGCCCAGCTCGGAATGGTCGCCGCCGCGGCCCTTGGCGATGTCGTGGTAGAGCGCGGCCACGTACAGCAGCCAGTGGCGGTCCAGGCCGGCGATCAGCTGGCTGGCCAGCGGATACTCCTGGGCGTGCTCGGGCATGGTGAAGCGGCGCAGGTTGCGCACCACCGCCAGCGTGTGCTGGTCCACCGTATAGACGTGGAACAGGTCGTGCTGCATCTGCCCGACGATGCGGCGGAAAACCGGCAGGTAGCGGGGCAGCACGTTCAGCATGGTCATGCGCCGCAGCTCATGGACGATGCCGCGCGGCTGCTGCAGGATCTGCAGGAACAGCTTGCGATTGACGGGGTTGCTGCGGAACTGCGCGTCGATGCGATGGCGCGAATGCCAGATCGCGCGCAGCGTGCGCGCCGACATGCCGTGGAGTTCGGGATGCTGCTGCATGGCCAGGAAGGCGCGCAGCAGCAGCGTGGGATTGCGCTCGAAACAGTCGTCGCGGAGGATGTCCAGGCGGTCGTGCAGGTTGCGGAAGTCGTCGTCGATCTGGCGCGCGTCGTCGTCGGGCCGGGGAAAGAGGCGCTCCTCGATGTTCTGCACCAGGATCGCATTGAGCTGGGAAACCAGCCGGGCCGCCCAGTAGTAGCGCTGCATCAGCAGTTCGCTGGCGCGCCGCGTGGCCGTGGCGGCGATCCCGTATACCTCCGCCAGGCCGGGCTGCAGGTCGAACAGCACGCGGTCTTCGCGCCGGCCTGTGAGCAGGTGCAGCTCGATGCGCAGGCGCTTGAAGGCTTGCTCGGCGCGGCGCAGGTCGCGCGCCTCGGACGAGGTGAGCAGGCCGGCCTGGGCCACCTCCTTCCAGGTGTGCCCGAAGCCCGCGGCGCGCGCCATCCAGAGGATCACCTGCAGGTCGCGCAGCCCCCCCGGCGATTCCTTGCAGTTGGGTTCCAGCGCATAGGGCGTGTCCTGGTGGCGGGCATGGCGCTGCTGCATCTCGACGCGCTTGGCCAGGAAGAAGGCGGGGGCGTCGAGCCGGGCATGCATGGCCGCCTCGAAGCGCTTCATCAGCGTGCGGCTGCCGGCCAGCCAGCGCGATTCCAGCAGGGCGGTTTCCACGGTGATGTCGGCCTCGGCCTCTTCCTCGCACTGTGCGATGGTGCGCACGCTGTGGCCCGGCTCCAGGCCGAGGTCCCAGAGTGCCGCCACCAGCCGCTGGATGGCCGATTCCTCGTCCGGGCCGGGCGGCTCGGGCAGCAGGATCAGCAGGTCCACGTCGGAGTGCGGATAGAGCTCGCCTCGGCCGTAACCGCCCACGGCAGCCAGCGCGGCGCCCGCGGGCAGGGGGGACAGCTTGATCAGGTCGCGCAATGCCTGGTCGACGATGCGGCGCAGCTCGCCCAGCAGGGTGTCGGGCCGCTGGTGTTCGCGGAACTGCGCGATCGCGGCTGCCCGGGCGGCCTGCATGCGCGTCTTGAGGGAGGACAGGTCGACGGGGGTCATGCGGGCGGGAATGGCCGGTTCGCAGGCAGCAGGTCAGGCTGCGGGAATGGACAGCGGCTCGGTGATGAAGGCGGGCGGAGCCTGGACGCCCGGCGAGACGCTGAGCACTTCATAGCCGGTGTCGGTGACGCGGACCGTGTGTTCCCATTGCGCCGACAGGCTGTGATCGCGCGTGACGACGGTCCAGCCGTCGGCCAGCTGGCGGATCTCGCGGCGGCCGGCGTTGATCATGGGCTCGATGGTGAACACCATGCCGGGCACGAGCTTGATGCCGGTGCCGGGCCGGCCGTAGTGCAGGACCTGCGGGTCTTCGTGGAAGCTGCGGCCGATGCCGTGGCCGCAGTATTCGCGCACCACCGAGAAGCCCTGCGCCTCGGCGTGTTTCTGGATGACGCTGCCGATGTCGCCCAGCGTGGCGCCGGGGCGCACCTGCTGGATGCCTTTCCACATGCATTCGAAGGTGATGTCGGTGAGGCGGCGCGAGAGGATGGAGGGCTCGCCCACGTGGTACATCCGGCTGGTGTCGCCGAACCAGCCGTCCTTGATGATGGTGACGTCGATATTGAGCGCGTCGCCGTTCTTCAGGACCTTGTCGCCGGGAATGCCGTGGCACACCTGGTGGTTCACCGAGGTGCAGATGGCGCCGGGGAAGGGCGGGTAGCCGGGCGGCGCATAGCCCACCGTGGCGGACTTCACCTTGAGCTCGTCGGTGAGGTACTCGAGGCAGAGGCGGTCGAGTTCGCCGGTGGTGACGCCGGGTTTGATGTACGGCGTGACGAAGTCGAGGATCTTGGCGGCCGCCTGGCAGGCTGCGCGCATGCCGGCGATATCGGCCGGATCGGTGATGATGCCCATGGAGGTAGACTTAGGTTCTGGACGGCCCGGCTTGAGCAGGCCCGTCGAAAAATAGTAGAATTATAGGCTTTCTCGCGAAATCCCTTGCGACAAACCGCTAGGTTATCACCAGTGGCGTATCGGCGAGGCGCCGGGATATATCGGATTTCCGAGCGGCAGTGCAGGCTGGGTCGTGGGGGATCGGCATTAAGTTCGCGTGGGGGATGGCCCCGGCGCCGAACTGCCGCCGGTCCTGATGCGGGCCGGGCCGGATGCCGCCGCCAACGAGATCCGTCATTGAAGCTTCACCGTCTGGTGTTTTCGTCTGGGTCCGTCGCGCAGCGAACGGGGCGCCGGATCGGTGGAAACGACACCTTCGAAAGAAGGAAACTACCCCTTCGAAAGAAGGAAATCGCGTGTCATGCCACCCAGGGTGTCGGACGAGGTCCGATGCAGGCATGGCGCAAGAACCAACCCTTGGAGCAAGTTATGTCACTCATGCGTGAAATGCTGGAAGCCGGCGTCCACTTCGGCCACCAGACCCGTTACTGGAACCCGAAGATGGCCCCCTACATCTTCGGCCATCGCAACAAGATCCACATCGTCAACCTCGAAAAGACGGTCGAGAAGTACGAAGAGGCCGTCAAGTTCGTCAAGCAGCTGGCCGCCCGTGGCGGCAACATCCTGTTCGTGGGCACCAAGCGCGCTGCCCGTGAGCTGGTTGCGGCCGAAGCCGCCCGCTGCGGCATGCCCTACGTCGACGCCCGCTGGCTCGGCGGCATGCTGACCAACTTCAAGACGGTCAAGACCTCGATCAAGCGCCTCAAGGACATGGAAGCCGTCGTCGCCGAGGGCGGCGCCGAGCGCATGATCAAGAAGGAAGGCCTGCTGTTCCAGCGCGAGCTGGACAAGCTGAACAAGTCGATCGGCGGCATCAAGGACATGAACGGCCTGCCCGACGCCCTGTTCGTCATCGACGTCGGCTATCACAAGATCGCCGTTGCCGAAGCCAAGACGCTCGGCATCCCGGTCGTGGCCGTGGTGGATACCAACCACTCGCCCGAAGGCATCGACTACGTGATCCCCGGCAACGACGACTCGGCCAAGGCCATCGCGCTGTATGCCAAGGGCATCGCCGACGCCGTCCTGGCCGGTCGCGAGCAGAACCTGAATGGCCTGGTCGAGGAACTCGGCGAAGGCCAGGAAGAGTTCGTCGAGGTGCAGGACAGCCAGGCCTGAGTCCGGCTGCGCCCGCGGCATGGCGCAGCGGCACGCGACGTGCTGCGTTGCGCCGCCGCGCCGGCCGCGCCGGTGTGCCGCGGGCTGACACATGCCCCGTGTATCCTCCCGCCCGCGGGAGGGTGTCCGCGTCCCGAAACGTCCATACACCATGTGCCCCGGCCTGCCGGGGCATGTCTTAGCGAAATCTGGAGCAATCATGGCTGAAATTACCGCCGCCCTGGTCAAGGAACTGCGCGAGAAGACCGACGCCCCGATGATGGAGTGCAAGAAGGCGCTCACCGAGGCTGAAGGCGATCTGGCCCGCGCCGAGGAAATCCTGCGCGTGAAACTGGGCAACAAGGCCAGCAAGGCTGCCGCCCGCGTCACCGCCGAAGGCCTGATCGGTCTGTACATCGCCGAAGGCGCCAAGCTGGGCGCCGTCATCGAAGTCAACTGCGAAACCGACTTCGTGGCCAAGAACGACGACTTCGTCGCCTTCGTCAACGGCCTGGCCAAGCTGGTCGCCGAGCAGAATCCGGCCACCGTCGAAGCCCTGTCGGCGCTGCCCTACGGCGAAGGCACGGTCGAGACGACCCGTGCCGCCCTGGTCGGCAAGATCGGCGAGAACATGAGCATCCGCCGTTTCCGCCGCATCGAGACTCCGAACGCGCTGGCCAGCTACGTGCACGGCGGCCGCATCGGCGTGCTGGTCGAGTACGCCGGCGCCGAGGAAGTGGGCAAGGACCTGGCCATGCACATCGCGGCCACCAAGCCCAAGGCCCTGAATGCCGATGGCGTGCCGGCCGAGGACATCGCCACCGAGCGCTCGGTGGCCGAGCAGAAGGCTGCCGAATCGGGCAAGCCGGCCGAGATCGTCGCCAAGATGGTCGAGGGCTCGGTGCAGAAGTTCCTGAAGGAAGTCACGCTGCTGTCGCAGCCCTTCGTCAAGAACGACAAGCAGACCGTCGAGCAGATGCTCAAGGAAAAGGGCGCCTCGATCAGCCAGTTCGTGCTGTTCGTGGTGGGCGAGGGCATCGAGAAGAAGGTGACCGACTTCGCCGCCGAAGTCGCCGCCGCTGCCGCCGGCCAGGCCTGATTCCAGCAGTACCCTGGGCCGGAGCCGAGCCAGGTGATGGCGCGGCTCCGGCCCGATTCTTGTCATACACTCTTTCGTCGGACTGGTCCTCGGGATATCGCCTATGAGCAGCAGATCATATAAACGGGTTCTACTCAAACTTTCCGGCGAGGCGCTGATGGGCGATGATGCATTCGGCATCAACCGCAGCACCATCGTGCGGATGACGGATGAGATCGCCGAGGTGGCCGCCCTCGGCGTGGAACTCGCCATCGTCATCGGCGGCGGCAACATCTTCCGCGGCGTCGCCCCGGGGGCGCAGGGCATGGATCGCGCCACGGCCGACTACATGGGCATGATGGCCACCATCATGAACGCCCTGGCGCTGCAGGACGCCCTCAAGCACCGCGGCGTCGACACCCGGGTGCAGTCCGCGCTCACGATCGAGCAGGTGGTGGAGCCCTACATCCGCCCCAAGGCATTGCGCTACCTCGAGGAAGGCAAGGTGGTGATCTTCGCCGCCGGCACGGGCAACCCGTTCTTCACCACCGATACGGCGGCCGCCCTGCGCGGCGCCGAGATCGGCGCGGAAGTCGTGCTCAAGGCCACCAAGGTCGACGGCATCTACAGCGCCGATCCCAACAAGGACCCGACGGCCACGCGCTACACGCGCATCAGCTTCGACGAGGCCATCGTGCGGCGGCTGGAGGTCATGGATGCCACGGCCTTCGCCCTGTGCCGCGACCAGAAGCTGCCCATCAAGGTGTTTTCGATCAACAAGTCCGGGGCGCTCAAGCGCGTCATCGGGGGCGAGGACGAAGGCACGCTGGTACACGTTTAAGTAAAAGGAAGACCCCATGAGCGTCGCAGATATCCGTAAATCCGCTGAAACCAGGATGGCCAAGTCGCTTGAAACGCTCAAGGCCGACCTGGCGAAGATCCGCACGGGCCGGGCCCACACCGGCATTCTCGACCACGTCCAGGTCGAGTACTACGGCTCTCCCGTGCCCATCAGCCAGGTGGCCAACGTCAGCCTGGTCGATGCGCGCACCATCAGCGTGCAGCCCTACGAGAAATCCATGGCCGGCCCCATCGAGAAGGCCATCCGCGAATCCGACCTGGGGCTCAATCCGGTGTCGCTGGGCGAGACCATCCGCGTGCCGATGCCGCCGCTCACCGAAGAGCGCCGCCGCGACCTCACCAAGGTGGTCAAGTCCGAGGGCGAGGATGCCAAGGTGGCGGTGCGCAACCTGCGCCGCGAGGCCAACGAAGGGCTCAAGAAGCTGGTCAAGGACAAGACGATCTCCGAAGACGACGAGCGCCGGGCCCAGGACGACATCCAGAAGCTCACCGACCGCTACGTGGCCGACATCGACAAGCTGGTCGTCCAGAAAGAAGCCGAGATCATGAAGGTCTGAGCCCTGCCTCATGGTCATCAGCTCCACCCTGGCAGTGCCGCAGACGCACGCCGTTCCGCAGCATGTCGCCATCATCATGGATGGCAACGGCCGCTGGGCCACGCAGCGGCACCTGCCGCGCACGGCCGGGCACGCCAAGGGCGTGCAGGCCGTGCGCCGCGTGGTCGAGGCCTGCGGCCGCCGCGGGGTGCGCTACCTGACCCTGTTCGCCTTCAGCTCCGAGAACTGGCGCCGCCCCACGGAAGAGGTCTCGCTGCTGATGCGGCTGTTCGTGCAGGCGCTGGAGCGCGAGGTGGACAAGCTCGACGAGCAGGGCGTGTCGCTGCGCGTGGTGGGCGACCTCGCGGCTTTCGAGCCCCGCCTGCGCGAGCTCATCGAGGCTGCGCAGGCGCGCACGGCCGGCAACGAACGCATGTTCCTCACCATCGCGGCCAACTACGGCGGCCGCTGGGACGTGCTGCAGGCCACGCGCGCCATGCTGCGCGCCCATCCGGAGCTGGCCGCCGATCCCGACCGCATCGACGAAGCCCTGCTGTCGTCGCACCTGTCGATGGCCTGGGCGCCCGAGCCCGACCTCTTCATCCGCACGGGCGGCGAGCAGCGCGTCTCCAATTTCCTGATATGGCAGCTGGCCTACACTGAGCTGTATTTCACCGAGCAATACTGGCCGGACTTCGACGCGCAGGCGCTGGAAGCCGCCTTCGAGTGGTATCGCACCCGAGAGCGTCGCTTCGGACGCACCAGCGCCCAGCTGCGCGAGAACGCGCCGCGCTAGCAACAGGAGACTCCCATGCTGGGCCAGCGCATCATCACCGCCGTCATACTCCTGGCCATCGTGGCCGCCACGCTGGCCACCGGGCAGCCCCTGTGGTTCCTGGCGCTGCTGGCGCTGGCCGCGGCCTGCGCGGCCTGGGAATGGCTGCGCCTCACCCTCCCGCCCTGCCTGCCGCCGGCCACGCCGGCCGCCGTGGCGGTGGGCGCCTTCGGGGCGATGATCGCGCTGGCGGCCGCCTGGGCAGTCGGGGCGGGCGGGATGCTGCACGCGGCGGTCGGGCAGGTGCTTGCGCCGCTGGTGGCCCTGGTGTGGCTGCTCGCGGCCACGACTGCGGTGGTGCGCGGCCGGGCCGACGCGCCGGCGGGCAGCCCCGCCTGGACGCTGTTCGCGGTGCCCGCCATCTTCACGGCGTGGGCCGTGCTGGCACGCATGTTCCTGGAGCACGGCGGCCTTTACGTGGTGTCGCTGCTGGCGCTGGTGTGGGTGGCCGACATCGCCGCGTATTTCGTCGGCCGGGCGATCGGCCGCCACAAGCTCGCGCCGCGCGTGAGCCCCGGCAAGACCATCGAAGGCGCCGCTGCCGGCGTGCTGGGCGCGGCGCTGTGGATCGCCCTGAGCGCGCAATGGGAGGGCACCTACGGCCACATGCTGGCCCAGCGCTGGTCGCTCTGGGGCGCAGTGCCGCTGGCCATGCTGCTGGGCGTGCTGTCCATCGTGGGCGACCTGTTCGAATCCCTGCTGAAGCGGCGCGCGGGTCGCAAGGACTCCAGCGCGCTGCTGCCCGGCCACGGCGGCGTCTATGACCGCATCGACGCCATCGTGCCGGTGGCGCCGGTGGCGTTCCTCATGTCCGGAGTCCTGTTTTGACTGCAATGCAACGCGTGGTCGTGCTCGGCTCGACCGGTTCCATCGGCGAGAGCACGCTGGACGTGATCTCGCGCCACCCCGACCGTCTTTCCGTGCATGCCCTGTCGGCGCACAGCCGCATCGAGCGGCTGGCGGAACAGGCCGCCGCCTCCGGCGCCGCGGTGGTGGTGGTGCCCGACGACGCCGCGCGCCAGCGCTTCCTCGCCTGCTGGACCGGCCGCGGGCCCATGCCCGAAGTGCGGGTGGGGCCCGACGCCCTGGCGGCCACCGCGGCCGATCCTGCCTGCGACACCGTCATGGCCGCCATCGTGGGCGCCGCGGGCCTGCCGGCCGCGCTGGCCGCCGCCCAGGCCGGCAAGCGCATCCTGCTGGCCAACAAGGAAGCCCTCGTGGCCGCCGGCCAGGTCTTCATGCAGGCGGTGCGTGCAAGCGGCGCCGAGCTGCTGCCCATCGACAGCGAGCACAACGCGATTTTCCAGTGCCTGCCGCATGACGGCCGGGCCGGGGCATGCGCCCGGCCCGCAGCCGGCGTGCGCCGGCTGCTGCTCACCGCCTCGGGCGGCCCGTTCCGGCAGGCCGACCCGCGCGACCTCGACGACGTCACGCCCGAGCAGGCCTGTGCCCACCCGAACTGGAGCATGGGCCGCAAGATCTCCGTGGATTCGGCCACCATGCTGAACAAGGGGCTGGAGGTCATCGAGGCCCACTGGCTGTTCGCCATGCCGGCCGACCGCATCGAGGTGCTGGTGCATCCGCAGAGCGTGGTGCATTCCATGGTCGAGTACGACGACGGCTCGGTGCTCGCCCAGCTCGGCCAGCCCGACATGCGCACGCCCATCGCCTATGGCCTCGGTTTTCCCGAGAGGCTGGCCAGCGGGGTAGGGCTGCTGGACCTGGCGCGCATGGGCCGGCTCGATTTCGAAGCCCCCGACTTCGAGCGCTTTCCCTGTCTGCGCCTGGCCTTCGAGGCCTTGCGCGCCGGCCAGCCCGCCTGCGTGACCCTGAACGCGGCCAACGAGGTGGCGGTGCAGGCCTTCCTGGAGGGGCGGCTGCCCTACACCTGGATCGCCCGCGTGCTGGAAGCCTCGCTTGAGTGGCAGGCGGGGCGATCATCTGTTACGCTCGACTCGCTCGGCGAGGTGCTCGCGCTCGACGCCGACGTCCGGGCCTACGCAGGCAACCTCGGTCTGGCCTGACCCCGGCGCGGGACGCTCCCGGGGCGCCTCCGGCGTTCCAGGTACTCCCGGGATCCCGGCGCCCCCGGTACGCACCCGGGGCCCGTCGGGGCAGCCCGGGGCCGCATCCCGGGCCCCTGGCACCCGGCCGTTTCACCGCAGTTCCGGAATTTCCCCGATATGTTCTTCACGCTGTTGGCCTTCGTCGTCGCGCTGGGCATCCTGATCACCATCCATGAGCTGGGCCATTATGGCGTGGCGCGCCTGTGCGGGGTACGCGTGCTGCGCTTCTCCGTGGGCTTCGGCAAGGTGGTGCTGCGCCGCCAGGACCGCCACGGCACCGAATGGGCCGTCTCGGCGCTGCCGCTGGGCGGCTACGTCAAGATGCAGGACGATCCGCCCGCCGGGGCGTCGGCGGCCGAGGCCGCGCGCGCCTTCAACCGCCAGTCCGTGGGCCGGCGGTTCGCCATCGTGGCGGCCGGGCCGGTGGCCAACCTGCTGCTCGCCATCCTGCTGTATGCCGGCCTGAACCTGGCCGGCACCGACGTGCCCGCGCCCATCCTGGGGCAGCCCGCCGCCGGCACGCCGGCCGCCCAGGCCGGCTTCCAGGCGGGCGACCGCATCCTGGCGGTGCAGGGCAAGGAAGTCGAATCCTGGAACGATGCGCGCTGGCACCTGCTGGACGTGCTGGCTTCGGGCGGACAGGCCGCCATCGAGGTGCAGCCCGCCGACGGCGGCCCGCGCATCCGCACCCTGGCCGTGGGCGATGCCCGCCGCATGGATCCCTCGCGCGGCGATCCCCTGGCCGAGACCGGCCTGGCCCTGGCCCGGCCCAAGCCCGTGGTGCGCGAAGTGATGCCCGGCACCCCGGGCGAGGCCGCCGGCCTGCTGGCGGGCGACCACATCGTCTCGGTGGACGGGGCCGATCCGCTCGACGCGGGCGCCTTCGTCGAGCGGGTGCAGCAGCACGCCGGCCAGCCGCTGGCGCTCACCGTGCAGCGCAACGGCGTGCCCGTCGAACTCACCGTGGTGCCGCGGGCCGAGACCGTCGACGGCCGCACGATAGGGCGCATCGGCGTGCAGCTGGGCGGCGACGTGCCGATGGTCACGGTGCGTTACGGATTATTGGAAAGCCTGCAGCGCGGCGCCGCCCGCACCTGGGACACCGCCTGGCTGTCGCTGCGCATGATGGCGCGCATGGTCGTGGGCGACGTTTCCCTGCGGAACATCAGCGGCCCGGTCACGATCGCCGACTACGCCGGCCAGACTGCCCGCATCGGGCTGGAGGCGTACGTGGGCTTCCTGGCGCTCATCAGCATCAGCCTGGGCGTACTCAACCTGTTGCCCATTCCGATGCTGGACGGCGGCCATCTGCTGTACTATCTGCTCGAAATCGTGCGCGGCCGCCCGGTCCCCGAACGCTGGATGGAGGTCGGGCAGCGCGCCGGAATCGGTCTGCTGGCCTGCCTCATGGGCCTGGCCCTTTTCAACGATTTTGCGCGCCTGTTCACCTAGGCACGGATCGAATAAAATCCCCCGCCATTTGCACCACCGAGGATACGCAAGGATGTCTTTTCGCCGGATGTTTCAGCTAAAGAGGGGCGTACTGCCGGGTCTGATTGCGGCGCTCCTTGTGCCGGCGCTGGCCCATGCGTTCGAGCCCTTCGTGGTTCGCGACATCCGCGTCGAGGGCATCCAGCGCATCGATCCGGGCACCGTGTTCGGCTACCTGCCCGTCAAGGTGGGCGAGCAGTTCACCGAAGAAGCCGCCACCGAGGCGGTGCGCCGCCTGTACGGCACCGGCTTCTTCAGCGACGTCCAGATCCAGACCGACAACAACGTCGTGGTCGTGGCCGTGCAGGAGCGTCCCACCATCGCATCCATCAATTTCAGCGGGATGCGCGAGTTCGACTCCAAGGCCATCATCACCTCGCTCAACCAGGTGGGCTTCGGCGAGGGCCGCATCTTCGACCAGTCCATGCTCGAGCGCGCCGAATACGAGCTCAAGGAACAATACCTGGGCAAGGGCAAGTACGGCGTCGAGGTCACGTCCACCATCACGCCGCTGCCGCGCAACCGCGTGGGCGTGAACTTCGACGTGTTCGAGGGCGACGTCGCCAAGATCCGCGAGATCCGCATCGTGGGCAACAAGGCGTTCTCCGAGGGCGAACTGCTCGACCAGCTCGACCTCACCACGCCGGGCTGGCTCACCTGGTACACCAACACCGACAAATACTCGCGCGAGAAGCTCGAGGGCGACATCGAGCGCCTGCGCTCGTTCTACCTCGACCAGGGCTATCTCGAGTTCTCCATCGAGCCGCCGCAGGTCACGATCTCGCCCGACCGGAAAGACATCCACATCACGCTCACGCTGCACGAGGGCGAGCCCTACAAGGTGCGCGACGTGAAGCTGGCCGGCAACCTGATGGGCCTGGACACCGAGATCAACAACCTGGTGCAGGTGAAGCCCGGCGAAGTGTTCTCGGCCGCCAAGGCCAACGATTCGGCCAAGGCCATCACCGACTACCTCGGCGAACTGGGCTACGCCTTCGCCAACGTCAACCCGAACCCGCAGCTGGATCGCGAGAAGCACGAGGCCGACGTCACGTTCTACGTCGACCCGAGCCGCCGCGTGTACGTGCGCCGCATCCAGATGGGCGGCAACACCCGCACCCGCGACGAGGTCATCCGCCGCGAGATGCGCCAGCAGGAGGCCGCCTGGTACGACGCCGGCGACATCCGCGTCTCGCGCGACCGCATCGACCGCCTGGGCTACTTCAACGAGGTCAACGTCAGCACCGAGCCGGTGCCGGGTTCGCCCGACCAGGTCGACGTGAACGTCGACGTGAAGGAAAAGCCCACCGGCATGATCAATCTGGGCGTGGGCTACGGCTCGTCCGAGAAGGCCATCCTGTCGGCCGGCATCAGCGAAGACAACGTCTTCGGCAGCGGCACCAACCTCACGTTCCAGGTCAACACCAGCAGCACCAACCGTGCCGCGGTGCTCTCGCACACCGATCCGTACTTCACCAAGGACGGCATCAGCCGCACCACCTCGGTGTACTACCGGGTCACCGAGCCCTGGAACAACAACGACGGCGACTACCGCGTGAAGGCCATGGGCCTGGGCCTGAACTTCGGGGTGCCCATCTCCGAGTACGACCGCATCTTCCTGGGCGCCAACATCGAGCGCAACCAGATCGATCTGTACGACGACTCGCCGCAGGCCTATCGCGACTTCGTCGACCAGTACGGCGACGCCACCAACGCGGTGATCTTCACGGCCGGCTGGTCCAAGGACACCCGCGACAGCGCCCTGGCGCCCACCAAGGGGTCGTATACCCGACTCAAGGGCGACTTCTCCACGATGGACCTCAAGTACTACATGCTGACGGCGCAGCAGCAGTACTACGTGCCGCTGGGCCGCGCCTACACGCTGGCCTTCAACGGCATGGTCGACTACGGCCGCAGCTACGGCGGCAACGACTACCCCGTCATCAAGAACGTGTACGCCGGCGGCATCGGCACGGTGCGCGGCTACGACGGCGCCTCGCTCGGCCCGCGCGACACGCTCACCGGCGACTACCTCGGCGGTTCGCGCCGCATCATCGGCAACGTGCAGCTGTATCTGCCGTTCCCCGGCGCCTCGCGCGACCGCACGCTGCGCTGGTTCCTGTTCGCCGATGCCGGCCAGGTGTCGGCGGGCAGCGGCATGTCGTGCTCGGCCGGCGAAGCCGGCAGCGAGATCGAGGATCCGTGCGGCTGGCGCTACTCGGCGGGCGTGGGCCTGTCGTGGCAATCGCCCCTGGGCCCGCTGCAGCTCTCGTATGCCCGGCCGCTCAACGCCAAGCCCGGCGACGACAAGCAGTCGTTCCAGTTCCAGATCGGTACCGGTTTCTAACGTTACGCATGAAAACAAGGGTAAGCGGGTGCAGGTCGGCTCGCTTTCCGTTTAGTGGCACAATAACGTCTTTGCTTTACCTCCTCGGAAGGTGAGATTTTCATGATGGCTGATTTTGCACTCAACACCTCGGGCTGCGCGCAGCTCAAACGTCGGGCCGGCAAGCTGGGTACCGCGCTGGCTTTGGTGGGAGCGCTGGCATTCGGGCCCGCGGCCGTCGGTTTGGCCCAGGCGCAGGCCCAGGGCACCAAGATCGGCTTCGTGAACACGGAGCGCATCCTGCGTGAGTCGGCGCCCGCCAAGGCGGCGCAGAGCAAGATCGAATCCGAGTTCAAGCGCCGCGACGACGAACTCCAGCGCCTGAGCTCCAACCTGCGCGCCCAGGCCGAGAAGTTCGACAAGGACGCGCCCGTGCTGTCGGATTCCGAGCGCGTCAAGCGTCAGCGCGAGCTCTCCAACCTCGACATGGACCTGCAGCGCAAGCGCCGCGAATTCCAGGAAGACTTCAACCGCCGCCGCAACGAAGAGTTCTCTTCCATCGTCACCAAGGCCAACGACGCCATCAAGCGCATCGCCGAGCAGGAGAACTACGACCTGATCGTCCAGGACGCCGTCACGGTCAATCCGCGCGTCGACATCACCGACAAGGTGATCCAGAGCCTGGGTCGCTGATTTCCGCGTCATGCCGGTTCTGCTGGACCTCGACCATGCGCCGACGCTCGATGTCCTGTTGGCCAGCGTCAATACCCAAGGGCTGGACTGCCGCATCGAGGCCGACGCGGCCGCTCTGCCCCGGATCTGCGGCATCGGCACGCTGACCTCCGCCGGCGGGCAGGAAATCAGTTTCCTTTCCAACCGGCGCTACCAGGCGCAGCTCTCCGCCACCCAGGCCGGCGCCGTCATCGTGCCGCCCGAGGCGGCCGAGGCCCTGCAGGCCATGCCCGAGCCGCCACGGTTCGTGCGGGTGGTCTGCGCCCATCCCTACCTGCTGTATGCCCGCCTGGCACAGTGGTTCGAGGCTGCGGCCCGGCCTGCGCTGCCGCCCGGCGTGCATCCCAGCGCCGTGGTGGCCGATGACGCCGAGCTCGAGCCCGACGTCCATGTAGGGCCGCATTGCGTGGTGGAGTCCGGCGTGCGCATCGGGCGCGGCACGGTGCTGGGCCCCGGCTGCATCATCGGCCGCGGCAGCAGCCTGGGGCCCCATTGCCGGCTCCATGCGCGCGTCACGCTCTACCACGGCGTGCACGTGGGCGCGCGCGCCATCATCCACAGCGGTGCCGTGCTGGGCGCCGACGGCTTCGGTTTCGCGCCGGACCCCACGCTGGGCAAGGGCGCCTGGGGCAAGATCTCGCAACTGGGCGGCGTGCGGGTCGGCGACGACGTGGAAATCGGGGCCAATACCACCATAGACCGCGGCGCGCTCGACGACACCACGCTGGGCGACGGCGTCAAGCTCGACAACCAGATCATGGTGGCGCACAACGTACGCATCGGCGCGCATACGGCCATGGCCGCCTGCGTGGGCGTGGCCGGCTCCACCGTGATCGGCGAGCGCTGCACCATAGGCGGGGCCTCCATGCTGTCGGGCCACCTCACGCTGGCCGACGACGTCCATATCTCCGGGGGGACGGCCGTCACTTCCAACATCGGCAAGCCGGGTCAATATACTGGCGTGTATCCTTATGCCGAGCACGGCGAATGGCAGCGCAATGCAGCCGTGATACAGCAGCTGGCCCAGCTGCGCCGCCGCGTGCGGGCGCTGGAAAAAGACCAGGCATAAACACTACGGTTGCCCGTTTTAAGCAGGCGGGCGCTTTTGCGCCCGCTTCCATTATCGACATTGCAGGAACGCGAAACTCATGGAACTCGACATCAAGGGGATTATGGACCGGCTGCCGCATCGCTATCCGATGCTGCTCATCGACCGGGTGCTGGAGATGGTGCCGGGCAAGTCCATCGTCGCGATCAAGAACGTGTCGATCAATGAACCGTTCTTCGAAGGCCATTTCCCGCATCATCCGGTCATGCCGGGCGTGCTGATCGTCGAGGCCATGGCCCAGGCCTCGGCCCTGTTCTCGTTCACCGACGAGAACGGCGGGCTGAAGTGCGACGGCGCCAAGACGGCCTATTACCTGGTGGGCATCGATGCCGCGCGTTTCCGCCGGCCCGTGGTGCCGGGCGACCAGCTGCGCCTGGAAGTGGAGGCCGAGCGCCTGAGCCGCACCATCTGCAAGTACCAGGGGCGCGCGCTGGTCGACGGCCAGCTCGTGGCCGAAGCCAAGCTCATGTGTGCCATCCGCAGCCTGGAAGAATAAATGTCAGCCAACATCCATCCTACCGCCCTGGTCGATCCCGCGGCCAGGATCGATCCCACGGCGCGCATCGGGCCGTACTGCGTGATCGGGCCCGGCGTCACCATCGGCGCGGGCACGGAGATCGGCCCGCACTGCGTGATCGACGGCGTGACCCGCATCGGCCGCGACAACCGCTTCTACCGCTTCTGCTCCATCGGCGGCATGCCGCAGGACAAGAAGTACGCGGGCGAGCCCACCCAGCTCGTGATCGGCGACCGCAACACGGTGCGCGAGTTCACCACCTTCAATACGGGCACCGTGCAGGACGGCGGGGTCACCACGCTGGGCAACGACAACTGGATCATGGCGTACGTGCACATCGCGCACGATTGCCACGTGGGCAACAACACCATCCTGGCCAACTCGGTGCAGCTCGGCGGCCACGTGCATGTCGGCGACTGGGCGATCATCGGCGGCCTCACCGGCGTGCACCAGTTCTGCAAGATCGGCGCGCACAGCATGACGGGCGGCAACAGCTCGCTCATGCAGGACACCCCGCCGTTCGTGCTGGGCGCGGGAAACCCGTGCCGCCCGGTGGGGATCAACGTCGAGGGCCTGAAGCGGCGCGGCTTCAAGCCGGGCGTGATCTCGGCGCTGCGCGACGCCTACAAATCCATCTATCGCCGCGGCCTCTCGCTGGACGAGGCCCGGGCGGAGCTGCGGGCCCGCCAGCAGGCCGACGCCGATTCCGCGCCGCACCTGCAGCTGCTGCTCGATTTCCTGGACGCTTCCACGCGCGGCATCATCCGGCCATGAACACGCGCATCGGCATGGTCGCCGGCGAGCCCTCCGGGGATCTGCTGGCCGGTCGCATCATTGCCGGGCTGCGGCAGCGCGAGCCGGCAGTCGCCTGCGAAGGGATCGGCGGGCCGCAGATGGCCGCCCAGGGCCTGGATGCCTGGCATCCCATGCACGCGCTGTCGGTCTTCGGCTATGTGGACGCCCTCAAGCGCCTGCCCGGCCTGCTGGCCACCTATCGCGACGTGCAGCGCCGCTGGCTGGCCGAGCCGCCGGCAGTATTCGTGGGCATCGACGCGCCGGACTTCAACCTGAGGCTGGAGCAGCGCCTGCGCGCCGCCGGCACGCCCACGGTGCACTTCGTCGGGCCCTCGATCTGGGCCTGGCGCTACGACCGCATCCACAAGATCCGCGAGGCGGTGTCGCACATGCTGGTGCTGTTCCCGTTCGAGGAAGAGATCTACCGCAAGGAAGGCGTGCCCGTCACCTATGTGGGCCACCCGCTGGCCGGGGCGATTCCCATGGTGCCCGACCGCGCGGCTGCCCGCGCCACGCTGGGCCTCGATGCCACGGCGCGCGTGCTGGCCATCCTGCCCGGCAGCCGGGCCTCCGAGATCCGGCTGATGGCGCCGCGCTTCCTGCAGGCGGCCCAGGGCCTGGTGCGGCGCGATCCGGCGCTGCAATGCATCGTTCCCATGGTCAATGCGCAGCGGCGCGCCGAGTTCGAGGCGGTGCTGGCGCAGTACCCCGTGCCCGGCCTGCGCTGCATCATGGCCGGGGAGGGCGACGACGGCACGCCCGTGGCCTGGCGCGCCATGGAGGCGGCCAACGCCGTCCTGGTGGCCAGCGGCACAGCCACGCTGGAGACGGCGCTGTACAAGCGGCCCATGGTCATCTCCTACGTGCTGTCGCCCTGGATGCGGCGCATCATGGCCTGGAAATCGGGCCAGCAGCGGCCCTACCTGCCCTGGGTGGGGCTGCCCAACGTGCTGCTGCGCGATTTCGCCGTCCCCGAACTGCTGCAGGACGACGCCACCCCCGCCGGGCTCGAGCAGGCCACCTGGGCCGCGCTCACCGACGACGCGCAGGCGGCGCGCATCGAGGCGCGCTTCACGGCCCTGCACCAGGAACTGCTGCGCGACACGCCCGCGCTTGCCGCCAATGCCATTCTCGAGGTTGCGCATGGGGCAGCCTGACCTCTTCGGCGGGCTGGCTCCGCTGCCGTCCATCATTGCCGGCGTCGACGAGGCCGGCCGCGGCCCGCTGGCCGGTTCGGTGTATGCGGCGGCGGTCATCCTGGATCCGGCGCGGCCCATAGCCGGGCTGGCGGACTCCAAGATCCTGCCGGAGGCCCGGCGCGACGAGCTCGCCGCGCTCGTCAAGGAGCGGGCGCTGGCCTGGGCGGTGGCCTACGCCACCGTGCAGGAGATCGACACGCTCAACATCCTGCGCGCCACGCTGCTGGCCATGCAGCGGGCGGTGCAGGGCCTGGCCATGCGGCCCGAGCTGGCGCTGATTGACGGCAACCAGGCGCCGCGGCTGGGCGGCTGCGCGGTGCGCACCGTGATCAAGGGCGACGCCACCGAGCCGGCCATCTCCGCCGCCTCCATCCTGGCCAAGACGGCGCGCGACGCCGACCTGCTGCAACTGCATGCGGCCTATCCCCAGTACGGCTTCGACCGCCACAAGGGCTACGGCACGCCGCAGCACCTCGAGTCGCTGCGCCTGCACGGGCCGTGTCCGGCGCATCGCCGCAGCTTCGCGCCCATCCGGGACTTCGGTCAGTGAAGCACATCACGTCGCGCGACAATCCCGCGGTCAAGGCGCTGCACCGCCTGGCCGCGGGCGGCGGGCACCGCGGCGGGCAGGTGCTGCTCGACGGCGTCCATCTGTGCGAGGCCTGGCTGGCCCATCACGGCGAGCCCGAGCAGGCCATCTTCGATGCCGAGCGGCTCGACCGCCCGGCGCTGCGCAGCCTGGCCGAAAGGCTGCCCGAGCGCCTGTGCCTGGCCCTGGAGCCGCGGCTGGTGCGCGACCTGGCCGGCGTGGAGCATGGCCAAGGCGTGCTGTTCGTGGTGCGTGCCCCGCAACCCGAGGCGCCCGGCCGCATCGCCGAGAACTGCGCGCTCTTCGACCGCATCCAGGATCCGGGCAACGTGGGCACGCTGCTGCGCACCTGCGCAGCCGCCGGCATCCGCCGCGTGTTCCTCTCGGCCGGCACGGCGGCGGCCTGGTCTCCCAAGGTGGTGCGCAGCGGGCAGGGCGCGCATTTCGCGCTGGACATCCACGAACACCAGGACCTCGCGGCCCTGCTGCCGCGCCTGGACGTGCCGCTGGTGGCCACTGCGCTGGAAGGGGCCAGCCTGTTCCGGCAGGCGCTGCCGGCGCGCTGCGCCTGGATATTCGGGCATGAGGGCCAGGGCGTGCATCCGGCGCTGCTGGCGGCCGCGGACCTGCGCGTGCACATACCGCACGACGCCGCCGCGGTGGAGTCGCTGAACGTCGGGGCGGCTGCGGCCATCTGCCTGTTCGAGCAGCGGCGCCAGCACCCGCCGGAAGACCGGCCCTAGTGCCCGGCCCGTAAGTTTGCCCGCGTGCCCCGCGCGTCTTCGGGCCCGGCCGGGCGGGCCGCAGTTGCTTCAGCCGCAGTCGCTTCAGCTGCAGTGCTTCAGCCACAGTTGCTTCAACTGTAGTCGCTCACTGCGCCGATCTGCCGGGCGAACTGCGACCAGCGCTCGATCTCGGCTCGGTTCACCGCCGCGAACGCCTCGGGCCCGAGTATGCTGGGATCCAGTCCGGCCGAGACGAGCTTGGCGCGATTCGCGTCGGTGGCGAGCGCGGCGGGCAGGTCGCGGCCCAGCTGGTCGAGTATGGCCTGCGGCGTGCCGTGGGTGCCGTACAACCCCAGCCAGCTGCTCACGTTGTAGTCGGGTACGCCCGATTCTTCCATCGTGGGCACCTCGGGCAGCAGGGCGGAGCGCTGCCTGCTGGTCACGGCCAGGGCGCGCACGCGGCCGCTGCGCAGCATGGCCAGGCTGGCCGGCACGCTGCTGATGCCCACGTCCAGCTGCCCGCCCACCAGGTGGACCACGATCTCGTTCTGCCCGCGGTAGGGCACGCTGGTGACCTGCGAGCGGGTGCGGTCGGCGAACAGCATGGCCGCCATGTGCGCCGAGCTGCCCACGTCGCCGGCGCCGACGGTGAGATGGCCGGGCGGGTTCCTGCCCATGTAGGCCACGACGTCGGCGATCGACGCGAAGGCGGAGTCGGCGCGCACGATGAATACGTTGGCGAATTCCGCCACCTGGGCGATGGGCACGAGGACCTGGGCGATGTCGATGGGCAGGTTGCGCAGGGTGGCGATGGGCAGCACGTTGCCCAGGCCGCCTCCGACCAGGGTGTAGCCGTCGGCGGGCTGCTCGCTGGCATGGCGGATGCCGATGATGCCCTTGGCGCCGGGCCGGTTGTCGACCACGAAGCTCTGCTTGTAGCGTTCGCTCAGCGCTTCGCCGGCCAGCCGGGCCACCAGGTCCACGGCATTGCCGGCGGGGAAGGGCACGACGATCTTCACCGGCCGGGCCGGATAGGCTTGCGGCTGCGCGCGCAGCAGCGGCGCGGCGCCGAGCACGGGCAGGGCGGCCAGGGTCTTGAGTACACAGCGACGATGCATTTGCAACTCCTGAGGGATACGGCAGTTTCACTGCAACGCAGCCTGCGATACGGCCCGGCCGCCGGGATGGTCAGAAGAACGTGGTGAGCGCCTTGGCCCCGAGCACGTTCTGGTTGAGGTAGATCGTCCTGCGCCGGATCTTCCACTGGCCCTCCACGCGCCAGAGCTCGTCCTCGCGGCGGCCCACGAACAGCGCGGTCTCGGTCTGCAGGCGGTTCTGGTACACGATGAACCGGCTGGTGGCGCGGACGCGGTCTGGCGATTGCGCACCGGCTGGCTGCGCGTCGGCCGGCACGAAGACGCGCACGTTGGTGACCAGGTGCGAGATGCGCGATGCCGGCTCCTCGGCCCAGTGGATGCCGGTATTGATCTGCGCCACCCGCTGGCTCAGCGTCTGCAGGCCTTCGTCGAACCAGGCGGTTTCGCCGGGGCGGGTGAATTCGCGGTCCATCTGGTCGCGGCGCACGTTGCGCGCCAGCGGCATGCGGTATTCGACCTCGGGATGCAGCAGGGCCAGCCAGTCGTTGAACTTGCGCGTGTCGAGCAGGTCGGCCTCGGCGTAGAGGAAGTCCTGGATCTCCCACCACAGCTCGCGCGTGGCGGGCGCGTAGGGCGTATCGGTCGGGGCGGTGGCGGTGTCGCTCATGCTGTGGGCTCCAAGGTTCGGGGCATCGGGGTCAGGGCCTCCCAGTCGGGGGCCGTCATGAATTGCGCCCAGCGCCGGTAGAAGCCGCGGGCGTTCTCTTCGGTGTAGTCGCTGGTATGGCCGCCGCGCAGGTTCTCCACCGGCGTGGCGTGGCCCATACCCATCTGGTAGTTGAAATACATCTGCTGCGAGATCGCGCCCTTGCAGGCGTCGGTGGCCTCCGACCAGTTCTCCATGTCGTCGGATTCCGTCAGGCCGCCCGGGCCGGAGTAGCGCAGGTAATAGTGGCGCGCGGCTTCCTTGACCTCCTCGGGCGCGTCGGCGTCGATGAGGTACATGCGCCACATCTCCATCTCGGTGGCGCTGATGGGCTGGAACACAGCCAGCGAGCGCGGCTGGTGGGCGTGGAACGACATGTTGGGAAAGATCGTGCCCACGGCATGCGGCGTGACGCGCTGGCTGTCGCCGAGATTGCGCACGCGCTTGTCGTAGACCTCGCGGAAGTACTGCTCCGCGGCGGGGTGTTCGGAGAACTGGCTGCGGTAGGGCGGCTCGTCGTAGGCGGGCAGGCGGCCGATCGTGCCGTGCCCGTAGTCGGGGAAGGCCACGCAGACGCGGTTCTCGGTGAAGTCGCGGCGTCCCTTGCCGCCGCTGGGCCCGATGCCCACGAGGTCCACCGAACGGTGGCTGATGTCGTGGTGGCGATCGCCGATGAAATTCTCGGGCGCGAACTTCCAGTTGCAGGGCACGCGCCATTTCTGCACCCCGCCGATGACGACGGAGCCGCCGGGGCTGCCGTCGCGATGGTCGAGGGCGCAGTCCAGGTAGTACTTCATGTCGCCCAGGTAATCGAGGAACGGGATCGCGTTCTCGTCCCAGGTGGCCCAGATGGCGCCTTTGTAGTTGCAGACCTGGGCCACCGATTTCAGGCCCCACTGCTTCTTGTCGAGCTCCGATTTGTAGTGCGTGGCGTACCCCGGCACGCCGACCAGTTCGCCGGGGCGCTCGACCAGGTTGCCGTCGGTGGAGAAGCTCCAGCCGTGGTACGGACAGGTGAAGGTGCGGTTGTTGCCGTGGTCGTAGCGGCACAGCTTCATGCCGCGGTGCGTGCAGCTGTTGAGCAGCACCTGGATCTGGCCTTGCCTGTCGCGCGTGAGGATCACCGAGTCGGTGCCCATGCGCGACAGGAAGTAGTCGTCCGGGTTGGGCACCAGGCTCTCGTGCCCCACGAACAGCCATGCACGCGAAAAGATCCGCTTGATCTCCGCCTGGAAGATTTCCTCGTCGGCAAACAGCGCGCGGTTCACCAGGCTGCCTTCCGCCTTCACCAGTTCGTCTATGGGTCTCATGGGGGTCACCCGGGGTAAGGGTTGAATGGATGGCGCCCGGGTTCAGGCCTGCCGGCTGCCCCAGACATCGGGGTTCACCATGGCCACGGGCTGCCTGCCCGAAAGGGCGTCCATCATGTTGCGGGCCGCCAGGTCTATCATGGCCCGGCGGGTCTCGACCGTGGCGCTGCCGATGTGGGCCTGCAGCACCACGTTGGGCAGGGCGCACAGCGGGCTGGACGGCGGCAGGGGTTCGGTTTCCATCACGTCCAGGCCCGCGCCGGCAATCTGGCCCGACTTCAGCGCCTCGACCAGGGCGGCCTCGTCGATCACCGCGCCGCGCGCCGTGTTGATGAGATAGGCCGTGGGCTTCATCAGGCCGAACTCGCGCGCGCCGATGCCGTGGCGGGTTTCCGCGCTGAGCGGGATGTGCACGCTGAGGAAGTCGGATTCGGCGAACAGCTGGTCGCGCTCGCGGTATTGCGCCAGCCCTTCGGACTCCGCCGCCTGGTCACGGTTGCGGTTGTGGTAGATGACGTTCATGTCGAAGGCCTGCGCCGTGCGCGCCACCACCTGGCCGATGCGGCCCATGCCCAGCAGGCCGAGCGTCTTGCCGCGGATGTCGCGGGCCAGCGGGAAGGCGCCCTTGGTCCAGGCGCCGCTGCGCACGAACGCGTCGCCGGCCACCAGGTTGCGCGCCACGCACAGGATCAGGCCGATGGTGAGGTCGGCCACGGCGCCGTCGAGCACCTTGGGCGTGTTGCACACCAGGACGCGGTGCGCGGTGGCGGCGGGCACGTCGACGTTGTCGAAGCCCACGGCGAAGTTCGACACGACCCGCACCGCCGGCATGGCCGACAGCAGGGCTTCGTCGATCCGGGTGCGCACGGTGCACAGGATGCCTTGCACCTGGCTTGCCCGCTCGGCGCCGATGGCGTCCACGATGGGCTGGCCTGTCGGCACGTCGACGATCTCGCAATCGGCCGCGACCAGCGCGCGCAGATCCTCGGGCAGCGGTGCGGAGACGACGACTAGGGGCTTGGACATGAATGAAACTCCTTTGAAGAAAAATCCGGAACGGGAATCGCGGTATGCGTCAGACGACGCTTTCGATGTCGGTGGCGAAGATCGGTTGTTCCTTGCCATCGACGAGTTCGGGCGAGGCGGGGTGTTCGATATAGCGGCAGATCAGCCAGGTGCCGTCCTGGGGGTTTTCGACGATCTCGGCAATGGCGCCGTCGGCGGTGCGGATGCGCATGCCCGGCGTCAGGGAGGTCAGGTTCACGGTCTTGAAGTCGGACATGGGGTGGCTCCTTGGTATGTGGCGCGGACTACATGCTCAGCTGCTCGTCGGGGATGCGCACGCGCATGCCGGCCAGCTCTTCGGTGACGATGACCTGGCAGGACAGCCGGCTCGTCTCGCACGATTGCGGGACGATCTCCAGCAGCGCGGCCTCGGTGAAGTCGGGGGCGGGCAGGCGGGCGTAGCATTCCGGCTCTACCTGCACGTGGCAGGTGCCGCAGATGGCGCCGCCGCCGCATTCGGCGACGATGCCTTCTATGCCGTCGCGGCGCGCCGCTTCCATGAGCGACCAGCCGACCGGAACGTCGAGGCTCTGTTCGGTGCCGTCGGGAAGCTCGAAAATCACTTGGGGCATGTCGGTACCGCTCCTTCAGGTTGCAAGACTTTCACTGGGTACATCGCGCGGCGCGCCGATACGCTTGGTGGCGCGCATGAATTCCACGGGGCTGTCCACGGACTCGACCACGGCCAGCCGGCCGGCCTGGTAGCGCTCCACCAGCCAGCCCTTGGCGGTGTCGGTGGCGACGTCGTCCACGGGCAGGGCGGGATCGAGCAGGCCAGCCATCTGCAGCCTGCGCCCCTGCTGTTCCGACCAGAAGGTGGGCACGCGCGGCGCAGGCAGCTGTGCGCCGGCGATGTCGGCGGCGGCGATGCGCGCCTGTTCCAGCGCGTTCTGCACGCTTTCGATCCGGCACCATTGCCCGGATTCGGGCCGGGCGCGGCTGGCGCAGTCGCCGATGGCATAGATGCCCGGGGCGGAGCTGCGACAGGCGGCGTCGACCTGGATGCCGTTGGCGCAGCGCAGGCCGGCCTGCTCGGCCAGTTCCACGTTGGGCACGGCGCCCACGCTCACGAGCAGCGCATCGGCCGTCATGCTGCCGCCGTCGGCCAGCCGGACATGCCACTGGCCGCCGGCGTGCTCCCAGCCGGCCACGGCCGTGCTGCGCAGGATCCGGATCCCGGCCTGGGCATGCAGCGCCTCCAGGCGGGCCGACGATTCCGGCGAGACCTTGCCCGCCATCAGGCTGGCGGACTGCTCGATCACCGTTACGTGCGCGCCCAGCTTGGCGGCGGTGGAGGCCGCCTCCAGGCCCAGGTAGCCGCCGCCCACCACCAGCAGCCTGGGGGCCTGCGCAAGGCGTTCGCGCAGGGCCAGCGCATCCGCGAGGTTGCGGATGAGGAACACGTCGGGTCCCTGCAGCCCGGGCAGCGTCCTGGCCCGAGCGCCGGTGGCGATGACGCAGCGCTCGAACCGTATCTGCGTGCCCGCCTGCGTGCGAACGATGCGCGCGGCCGCGTCGAGATGCTGCACCTCGTGTCCGCCGGCGTATTCGATCTGCTGCCGGGCACAGGCGTCGGCGGAGAGCAGCGCCAGGCGCTCGGCGTCGGTGGCGCCGGCCAGCATGGCCTTCGAGAGCGGCGGACGCTGGTAGGGCGTGTGCGCTTCGCCGTCGAGCAGCAGCACGCGGCCGGCATGGCCGGCGGCGCGCAGCGCCGTGGCGCATTCCACGCCGGCGTGGCTGGCGCCGATGATGAGCACGTCGGTCTGCTCCGTGTCGCGCAGCAGCGTATGCATAGGATTCCCCCTGGACTTGTTCTAGGCGTCTTGGCGTGGCCGTCGGGCGGCGCGCTAGGAAATGGTGTCGGGTTCGGTCGACTCCGCCTGGGAAAGCAGCTGGTTGTGGATGCGCAGGCGCGCCTCGGTGTTCTCGATGTGCGCGCGCGCATGGCTGCGCGCGAGTTCGGCGTTGCCGTCGGCGATGGCCTGGTACAGCGTTTCGTGCTCGCGCTGGGCGCTGGTGCCGCGCCGGGCGCGCGCCGAGCGGGTGCGCGATACGCGCAGGTTGCGGTCGAGCAGGCCGCTGAGGAAATTGAAGAAATCGGTGTAGTAGCTGTTGTGCGTGGCTTCGGCGATGGCGCGGTGGAAGTACAGGTCGGCCTCCACGCCGGCCACGATGTCGTCGGATTCGATGGCCTGGGCCATGCCATGGAGCGCCGCCCGCATGGCGGCGAGGTCGTTCGGCGTGCGCCGCATGGCGGCCAGCGATGCGGCCTCGATCTCGAAGCCGCGGCGCAGTTCCACGATGCGCAGGATCTGCTCGATGTCGTCGTGGGAGGCGCCCTGCATGCGCAGCACGAAGGGCCGTTCGGTGGCGGTGATGGTGAGCCCGCGGCCCTGCTTGCTGGCCACCAGGCCGTCTGCCTTGAGGCGCGAGACCGCCTCGCGCAATACGGTGCGCGAGACGCCGAGCCGCTCGGCGATGACCTGCTCGGGCGGCAGGATCTCCCCGGGCTTGTACTGGCCGCTGGTGATCTCGCGCACCAGCATCTCGGCAACGCGATCGGTGAGGTTGGGCTCCGGGCGCGCGGCGAGGTCGCGTTGTCTCTTGAGCAGGGCCATGGCTGGGTTTCCATTCGGTTTATGTGTTTATACGATAAATAGGAAACGGCGCCAACATGCATTAAATCAGGGTATCTACCTACGATATGGTCTCTTGTTTCAAGATTGATCAGGTCGTAGGATTAATAAATATGATTATCCAGGATGGCGCGCGTGGCCTGCCCATCGCCGCAACGTAGGGGGAATGCATGAAGCCGATAGACGAACTGGTGCGTGCCGACGAAGGGCTGGTGAGCCGCGCGCTGTTTGCCGACGAGGAGATCTTCCAGGCGGAGATCAAGCGGATCTTCTCGCGTGCATGGCTGTTCGTGGGGCACGAGAGCCTGGTGCCCAACCCGGACGACTACTTCCTGTCGCGCATGGGCACCGACTCGGTGATCCTCACGCGCGACAGGCAAGGCCAGATCCAGGTGCTGCTCAACAGCTGCACGCACCGCGGCATGAAGCTGTGCCGCTACGACCACGGCAACAACCGCACCTTCACCTGTCCGTACCACGGCTGGAGCTTCTCCACCGACGGCAACCTGGTCGAGCGCCCCGGCGAACTGGTCGGCGTGCCGGGGTACGCCACGCACTACAAATCGGAGCTCGACAAGAAGCAGTGGGGCCTGAAGTCGGTGGCCCAGGTCTGCAACTACAAGGGCACCATCTGGGCTACCTGGGACGAAAACGCCGTGCCGTTCCTCGATTACCTGGGCGACATGAAGTACTACCTCGACTCCGCGCTCGACCATCGCGATGGCCGCCCGGGCGGCTCGGAGGTCATCGGCGGGGTGCAGAAATGGCGCGTGCCCTGCAATTGGAAAATGCCGGCCGAGAACTTCATCGGCGATCTCTACCACGACATCAGCCACCGTTCGGTGGACATCGTGGGCATCGGGCCCAGCGGCGGCAAGGGCCGGCGCGATGCCATGAAGGGGCGCGTGGCCATCGCGTTCAAGGACCTCGGCCATGGCCTGCTGGGCAACCTGCCGCACTTCGCCGAGCCGGAATACTCGCCCATGTACCAGCAGTACCCCGAGATCGAGCGGTACTACCGGGAAGTCCATGAAAAGCGCGTGCAGAACCTGGGCGACAGCATGCGCGTCAAGCACCGCGTGGGCACGATATTCCCGAACATGTCGTTCCACGGCTGGCAGCCGCGCACGATCACGGTGTATCACCCCGTCAGCGCCACCGAGATGGAGATGTGGCGCATGTACCTGGTCGACGCCGACGCCCCGGAAGAGGTCAAGGAGGCATCGCGCCATTATTTCCTGCGCTACTCCGGCCCGGGCGGCATGACCGAATCCGACGACATGGAGAACTGGACCTGCGCCACCGAGGCCAGCACGGGCGCCGTGGCGCAGGGCATGTTCTACAACTACCAGATGGGGCTGGGGCATGCGCAGCCGGTGCCCGAGCTGCGCGGGGCCGTCGTGAGCAACGAATTCACCGAAGAGAACGCCCGGGCCTACTACCGGCGCTGGGCGCAGTTCATGGCCGGCCTGGATTGGCAGGCGCTCACGCCCACGTACTGAGCGCCGCGGCCGTCACAAGAAACGGCGCCGGCCCGCATCGGCATGCGGGCCGGCGCTCACGATAAGCACATCGAGCCGGGGAAAACATGGAACGACGTACCGTATTGAAATCGCTGGGGGCGGTCGCCGCGCTGTCCTGGAGCCTGCCGGGCGTGTCGCATGCGCAGCGTGCGGCGTATGGGCTGCGGCCCATCAAGATGGTGGTGCCGTATCCGCCGGGCGGCGTCACCGACATCGCCGGGCGCATGATGGGCGAAGTGCTGGCAGCCCGATACGGCCAGAGCGTGGTGGTGGAGAACCGGCCCGGCGCCAACGGGATGATCGGGCTGCAGGCGGTTGCCGCCACGCCGCCCGACGGCTACACCCTGGTCACGGGCGGCCTGGGCAGCAATGTGATCCCGCCCGCGGTCACCAAGGGCATGCCGCTCGACGTGGTGCGGGCCTTCGCGCCCATCGCGCAGGCAGCCGAGTTCGTCAACGTGCTGGTGGTGCGCCAGGATGCCCCCCATGATTCCGTGCAGGCCCTGGTGAAGGCGGCCAAGGCGGCGCCCGCGGAGGCGTATTCCTATGGCTCCAACGGCATCGGCACGTCGGTGCACCTCACCAGCGAATTCTTCGCCCAGACCCAGGGCCTGAAGTTCATGCACGTGCCCTACAAGGGCAGCAACGAGATCATGGTGGACCTCGTCAACGGCAACCTGGACTTCTGTTTCAACAACCTGCCCAGCGTCCTGCCCATGATGCAGGCCGGCAAGGTGCGCGCCCTGGCCGTGACCAGCCCTTATCGCACCAGGCGCCTGCCCGACGTGCCCACCATGCAGGAGCAGGGCGTGCAGGACTTCAGCGTGACGAGCTGGCTGGGCGCGTATGGCCCGGCGGGCATGGACCCGGCCCTGGTCCGGGAACTGGGCGACGTCATTGCCCAGGGCCTGGCCACGCCGGAGAACCGGGCGCGGCTCGAGGCGGCGGGCTTCGAGCCCCGGCCCGGCAACGCCGCCCAGTTTGCCGAATTGAACCGCAAGGAATTCGCGCTGTGGAGCGAGATCGCCCGCCGCGCGGGCATTTCGCTGGATTTCGGGCGGGGCTGACCAGCCGGCGGGCCGATATCGCCGGTTTCCGCCGAAAGGCGGTCTCACTTCAGGGGAAAACAATGAAACGCCGTACCGTATTGAAGCTGCTGGGCGCCGGGGCCGGCGCCATCGCCATGCCCGCATTGCAGCCGGCCCGCGCCGCCGGCGCCTATCCCTCGCGGCAGATCACCATGATGGTGGGCTCCACGCCGGGCAGCGCCACCGACCTGGCGGCCCGGATGGCGGCGCAGGTCCTGCAGGATACCCTCAAGCAGAGCGTGGTGGTGGAGAACCGCGCCGGGGCGGGCGGCGTCATCTGCATGCAGGCCGTGGCGGCGGCAGCCCCCGACGGCCATGTGCTGCAGCTCGGCGGCCTGGGCCACAACGTGATCCCGGCGGTAACCCGCACCGGCATGCCGCTCGACATACCCAAGCGCATCATGCCCATCATGCAGGCCGCCGAATTCCTCAATGTGCTGGTGGTGAGCGGCTCGCATCCGGCCGACTCGCTGCAGGCCTTCATCGAGCACCAGAAAAAGAGCGGCAAGCCGCTGCTCTATGGCAGCAACGGAGTGGGCAGCTCGTCGCATCTCACCAGCGAGCTCTTCGGCCTGCGCACCGGGTTGAAAGTGCAGCACGTGCCCTACAAGGCGGCCAGCGACGCACTGGCCGGCGCCGCCATGGGCGACCTGGACCTGCTCTTCATGAACCTGCCGCCCAGCCTTCCCATCATCCAGTCCGGCCGGCTCAAGGCGCTGGCCGTGACCAGCGCCTACCGCGCCCGGCAGCTGCCCGATGTGCCCACCATGCAGGAGCAGGGCATGCAGGACTTCGACGTCACCAGCTGGCTGGGCCTGTACGGCCCCACGGGCCTGCCGCCGGAAGTCGTGCAGCTGCTGTCCGACACGCTGATCAAGGGCTTCGACACGCCGGAATACCGGGCCAAGTTCGTGGCCGCCGGCTTCGAGCCCAAGCTGCGCAATGCCGCCGAATTCACGGCCTTCAACCAGGCGGAACTGGCGCGCTGGGGCGAGGTGGCCCGCCACGCCGGGGTCGTCATGCCGTACGGCTCGGCCTGACGGGCCGCCCGGGGGGCGCCGTCTCAGCGCTCCAGCCCCACTTCCTGCAGCACCGTGGTGGCGATTTCCTCGATGGACTTGGTGGTGGTCGACAGCCACGGTATGCCTTCGCGGCGCATCATGCGCTCGGCCTCCGCCACCTCGTAGCGGCACTGTTCCAGCCTGGCATAGACGCTGTTGGGGCGGCGTTCGTTGCGCACCTCGGCCAGGCGCTCGGGCTGGATCGTCAGGCCGAACAGCTTGTGGCGGTGCTGCACGATGGTCTTGGGCAGGGTGCCGCGCTCGAAATCGTCGGGCGTGAGCGGGAAGTTGGCGGCCTTCACCGCGTACTGCATGGCCAGGTACAGGCTGGTCGGGGTCTTGCCGCAGCGCGACACGCCCACCAGGATCACGTCGGCCTGGTCCAGCTGGTTGATGAACTGGCCGTCGTCGTGGGCCAGGCTGAAATTGATGGCGTCGATGCGGTTGCGGTACTGTTCCGAATCGGCCGCCATGTGCGAGCGCCCGATGGAATGGCTGGACTTCAGGCCCAGCGTCTGTTCGATGTGGCTGACGAAGGTGCCGAAGAGGTCCAGGAAGATGCCGTTGGCCTGGCGTACGCGGGCCTGGATTTCCGGGTCGACCAGCGTGCTGAATATGATGGGCTGCATGCCGGTTTCCTCGGCATTACGGTTGATCCGGGCCGCCACTTCCTCGGCCTTGGCCACGGTGTCGATGAACGGCACCCGCACGGGGCGGAACTGCACCTGCTCGAACTGCGCGAGCACCGAGTGGCTGAAGGTCTCGGCCGTGATGCCGGTACTGTCTGAAACAATATATACAGTGCGTAGGGGCGAAGTGTCGGGCATGTGTAAAAATTCCAGGCGGGCTGAGAGGCGGAGGGACCCTACCGGGTACAATCAGCCCCCAATAAGTCACCCCAAGGGCGATCCAAGGCCAGTTTGGTCAGCGCAGGCTGCGTGCCCTGACCAAACTCGCTTTCTTTCCATTGTAAAAGGTGACTTCCATGTCGTATGTCATTTCGTTCGAGCAGCTCCGCATGGCGGACGTGGACTCGGTAGGAGGCAAGAACGCATCACTCGGTGAAATGATCAGCCAGCTGTCCGGCGCGGGCGTGCGCGTGCCGGGCGGCTTTGCCACCACCGCCCAGGCGTTCCGCGATTTCCTCAAGGCTTCCGGCCTGGATGCGCGCATCGCCGAGCGGCTGTCGTCGCTGAATCCCGAAGACGTGCGCGAACTGGCCGCGGCCGGCGCCGAGATCCGCCAGTGGATCGTCGAGGCCCCGTTCTCGCCCGAGTTCGAACAGGCCATCCGCGAGGCCTTCGCCAAGCTCGACGCCGACGGCAAGGGTTCGTTCGCCGTGCGCTCCTCCGCCACCGCCGAAGACCTGCCCGACGCCTCCTTCGCCGGCCAGCAGGAAACCTTCCTCAACGTCGTCGGCATCGACGACGTGCTCGACAAGATCCGCCACGTCTTCGCCTCGCTGTACAACGACCGCGCCATCTCGTATCGCGTGCACAAGGGCTACGCCCACGCCGAGGTCGCCCTGTCGGCCGGCGTGCAGCGCATGGTGCGCTCCGACAAGGGCAGCGCCGGCGTGATGTTCACCATCGACACCGAATCGGGCTTCAAGGACGTGGTCTTCATCACGTCTTCGTACGGCCTGGGCGAGACCGTGGTGCAGGGCGCCGTGAACCCGGACGAGTTCTACGTGTTCAAGCCCGCGCTCGAGAAGGGCAACTATCCCATCGTCACGCGCCGCATCGGCTCCAAGCTGATCAAGATGGAGTTCAACCCCGAGCGCAAGCCGGGCGAGTCGGCCGTGCGCACGGTGGACGTGCCGGTGTCCGAGCGCAACCGCTATTCGCTCACCGACGACGAGGTGATCGAGCTGGCCCGCTATGCCGTCATCATCGAGAAGCACTACGGCCGCCCCATGGACATCGAATGGGGCCGCGACGGCGTGGACGGCAAGATCTACATCCTGCAGGCCCGCCCGGAAACCGTGAAGTCGCAGCAGACCGGCGCCGACGTGCAGCAGCGCTACCGCCTCAAGGCCACCGGCCAGGTGCTGATCACCGGCCGCGCGATCGGCCAGAAGATCGGCTCGGGCCCCGTGCGCATCGTGGCCGACGTGTCCGAAATGGACAAGGTGCAGGCCGGCGACGTGCTGGTCACCGACATGACCGATCCCAACTGGGAACCGGTGATGAAGCGCGCCTCGGCCATCGTCACCAACCGTGGCGGCCGTACCTGCCATGCGGCCATCATCGCCCGCGAGCTGGGCATCCCGGCCGTGGTGGGCTGCGGCGAGGCCACCAGCGTGCTCAAGGAGGGCCAGTCGGTCACCGTGTCGTGCGCCGAGGGCGACGAGGGCCGCATCTACGACGGCCTGATCGAGACCGAGGTCGAGGAAGTGCGCCGCGGCGAGATGCCGCCCATCGACGTCAAGATCATGATGAACGTGGGCAACCCCCAGCTGGCGTTCGACTTCGCCCAGATCCCGAACGAGGGCGTGGGCCTGGCCCGCCTGGAATTCATCATCAACAACAACATCGGCATCCACCCCAAGGCCGTGCTCGACTATCCCAACGTGGACGGCGAGCTCAAGAAGGCGGTGGAATCGGCCGCCCGCGGCCATGCCAGCCCGCGCGCCTTCTTCGTCGAGAAGCTGGCCGAAGGCATCGCCACCATCGGCGCCGCATTCTGGCCCAAGTCGGTCATCGTGCGCCTGTCCGACTTCAAGTCCAACGAATACCGCAAGCTGGTGGGCGGCTCGCGCTACGAGCCCGAGGAAGAGAACCCCATGCTGGGCTTCCGCGGCGCGTCGCGCTACGTGGCCGACGATTTCGCCGAGTGCTTCCGCATGGAATGCGAGGCGCTCAGGAAAGTGCGCGACGAAATGGGCCTCACCAACGTTGAGATCATGGTGCCGTTCGTGCGCACCCTGGGCCAGGCCGAACGCGTGGTCGATCTCCTGGCCACCCACGGCCTGAAGCGCGGCGAGAACGGCCTGCGCCTCATCATGATGTGCGAAGTTCCGTCCAACGCCATCCTGGCCGAGCAGTTCCTGGAGTACTTCGACGGCTTCTCGATCGGCTCGAACGACATGACCCAGCTCACCCTGGGCCTGGACCGCGATTCCGGCATGGAACTGCTCGCCGCCGACTTCGACGAACGCGACGAGGCCGTCAAGTTCATGCTGCAGCGGGCCATCCAGGCGTGCCTGAAGGCAGGCAAGTACGTCGGCATCTGCGGCCAGGGCCCCAGCGACCACCCCGACTTCGCCCAGTGGCTGAAAGACGAAGGCATCCTCTCGATGTCCCTCAACCCCGACACCGTCGTCGACACCTGGCAGAAGCTGGCGGGCAAGTAAGGCGCGGTGCGTGCGCCGGGGCCTGCACGGCCCCGGCGCACGCACGGTTTACTTCGTCGTGTACCCGCCGTTGATCAGGATGGTCTGCCCGGTGATCCACCAGCCATCGCTGACCAGGTGGCGAATGAAAGGCACCACGTCCTCGATGTGGGTCAGGCCGGTCCTGGAGAACGGCGACAGCGCGGCGGCCGTCTTGTGGTATGCCACGGCGTCGGCGCCTTCGGCCGGATAGAAAAAAGGCGTATCCATCGGGCCGGGGCCTACGGCAGTCACCGAGATGCCGCGCGCGCCGAATTCCTTGGCTGCCGCGCGGGTGTAGTGCTCCACCGGCGCCTTGGCGCCCGCGTAGGCCGCGTAGAAGGGCGTGAAGGCGCCCAACAGCGAGGTCACCAGGGTGCAGATCTTGCCGTTGTCGTTGACGTGCCTGCCGGCTTCTTTCAGAAAGAAAAAGGCCGACTTGCTGTTGACCGCGGCCATCTCGTCGTACTCGGCCTCACTGATTTCCACGATCGGCTTCTTCAGCACCTTGCCCACGGTATTGATGGCGATATCGGGCCGGCCGACGGCGGCCACGGCATCGGCGAAGAACTGCTCCATGGCTGCGGCCGTCGTCAGGTCGGCCTGCAGCGCGACGGCCTGGACGCCGGCCTGCCGGATGGCCGCCAGGGTTTCTTCCGCATCGGATTGACTGGCGGCGCTGTTGTAGTGGATGGCGATGGCCTTGGCGCCATGCGCGGCCAGGTCGCGTGCGATCAGGCCGCCGAGATTCTTCGCGCCGCCGGCGATCAGCGCGACCTTGCCTTGGATGCTATGCGGTGACATGAGTAACACTCCAATGTGAGGGGAGGGGTTTATGACTCTATTAGAAGTAATTCAGCGCATAAATCCGTAATCCTTGTCTAAACTGTCCAGGATCCATTACCAATCAGGCGCCATGGACCGGATAGAGCAGTTCCGCATTTTCATCCGCGTCGCACACAGCGGCGGCTTCACCCTGGCCGCGCACCAGCTGGGACTGCCGCGGCCCACGGTCTCGCTGGCGATCCAGCAACTGGAAACCCGGCTGGGCACCCGGCTGTTCAATCGCACCACCCGGCGTGTGCGCCTGACCCAGGATGGCGAAGCCCTGCTGGAGCGCGCCATCGCGCTGGTCGCCGATGCCGAGGACCTGGAGCAGCAATTCCGTCCGCCCGCCCAGGCCTTGCAGGGCCGCCTGCGCGTGGACTTGCCCAGCCGCATCGCCCGGCGCCTGGTGGCGCCGGCCTTGCCGTCCTTTTTCGAGCGCCATCCGGACATCGAACTGGACCTGGGCTCCAGCGACCGTGCCGTCGACCTCGTGCACGAAGGCATCGACTGCGCCCTGCGCGTGGGCGAGATGTCGTCCAGCAGCCTGGTGGTCCGGCCGCTGGGCATGTTGCGGCTGATCAACTGCGCCAGCCCGAGCTACCTGGCGCGGAACGGCGTACCGCGCAGCCCCGCCGATCTGCCGCGGCACCTGGCGGTGAATTACGCGTCGTCGGGCAGCGGCCGGGTCGCGCCCTGGCAATGGGACGATAACGGCCAGGCGCGGATCCTGGCCATGCGGGCACGGGTGTCGGCCAACAACGCCGAGGTCTATATCGCCTGCTGCCTGGCGGGGGCGGGACTGATCCAGATTCCCGCGTTCGACGTGCGCAACCACCTGCAGGCGGGCGAACTGGTCGAGGTGTTGCACGACTGGCCGGCCCCCGCGATGCCGGTGCAGATCGTGTATCCGCACCGGCGGCACCTCGCGCGCCGCGTGCAGGCCTTCAGCGGCTGGCTGGCGGACCTCATGGCGCCGTGCCTGGACGGCTGCACGCCGGGCTAGGGCCCGCCGCCGCGTTCAGGCCGCCGCGCAGTCCTGCAGGAAGCGGCGCACCAGCGTGGCGGCCTGCGGCGTGGCGCGGGCCGTCTGCTGCAACGCGGCGGCGTCGATGGCTTCGCGCGCCAAGGGTTCGGCATACAGCCCCAGCAAGTCGCGGATGAAGGCGGGGGTGAACTCGGGGTGAAACTGGGTGCTGTAACAGGTGGGCGTCCAGGCGACCATCTGGTGGGGGTCTTTGCTGGATCGGGCCAGCACGCGCGCACCCGGGGGCAGGGCCAGCACGGTCTGCAAGTGGATCGTCTGCGCGGGGAAGACAGCCGGCATGTGCTGCAGGAGGGCGTCGGCGCGTCCGGCCGGCGTCAGCGAGATTTCCTGCGTGCCCACTTCGCGCCCCGCGGGGTTGTTGCCGACTTCGCCGCCCAGCGCATGGGCGAGCAACTGGTGGCCGTAGCAGATGCCGAACACGGGCAGCCCGCCGGCGACGGCCGCGCGCAGCCATTGCGCCGTGTCTTCGCTCCAGGGGGCGCGATCGGTGACCATGGCCGGCGAGCCGGTGATCAGGGCGGCCCGATAGGCACCGGGCGCCTGCGGCCGCTCGCCGCGCCAGACGGCGACGATGGCGGTATCGGCGTCGGGCAGGCCCGCCGCATGCTGCAGCATCTGCGCATATGAGCCATGGTTGGCCGCGAGGGCGTCGTCGGGATCGCCGGTATGCAGGATGAGCACCGGGCGGGTATCAGCGGGATCGGAGGGCATCTGGGCGTGAACAGAAAGGCACGCTGCCACGCGGCAGGGTGCGAAGACCGTACAATCCGGGAAGTATATCGAGAACGGCGGGGGCAAAAGCATGTGGATCTGGTTCGGCCTGGCGGCCTTGGCGCTGATCGGCGAGGTGCTCACCGGCACGTTCTATCTGCTGCTGGTGGCGCTGGGGCTGGCCGCCGGCGGCATCGGGGCGGCGCTGCATGCGGGGCTGCCCTGGCAACTGGTGATCTGCGCGGTGGTGGCGCTGGCCGGCCTGCTGGTGCTGCGCCGCACGGGCGTGCTGAAGAAGCGCGAGATCGACGCGCGCCGCAACGCCGATGTGAACCTCGACATCGGCCAGCAGGTGGAGGTCGAGGCCTGGTCCGAGGCCGGCACGGCGCGCGTCTGGTATCGCGGCGCCCACTGGCAGGCCGAGCTCTCGCCAGGCCAGCCGCGCGTCGCGGGGCCGCATCGCATCGCGGAGATCCGCGGTTCGCGCCTCGTGGTGGTGCCGCTGGCCTCCATGAACGCCCCGGCGCCGGATACCCATCACGCCCACTGAGGCCGGCCAACCCCGGTCCCGCTCCCCGTTTCCTGAGAAGAGGTTCCCCATGATGTTCGACACTTCCAACGTGGTCCTGATCGTGCTGGTGGTACTGGCGCTGCTGATCATCATCAAGGCCATCGCCATCGTGCCCCAGCAGCATGCCTGGGTGGTGGAGCGCCTGGGCAAGTTCGACCGCGTGCTGTCGCCGGGCGCGGGTTTCGTCATCCCGTTCATCGAGCGCGTGTCGTACAAGCATTCCCTGAAGGAAATCCCGCTGGACGTGCCCAGCCAGATCTGCATCACGCGCGACAACACCCAGCTGCAGGTCGACGGCGTGCTGTATTTCCAGGTCACCGATCCGATGCGCGCGTCGTACGGCTCGTCGAACTACATCTCGGCCATCACGCAGCTGTCGCAGACCACGCTGCGCTCGGTGATCGGCAAGATGGAGCTGGACCGCACCTTCGAAGAACGCGAGTTCATCAACAGCACGATCGTGGCCTCGCTCGACGAGGCGGCGCTGAACTGGGGCGTGAAGGTGCTGCGCTACGAGATCAAGGACCTCACCCCGCCCAACGAGATCCTGCGCGCCATGCAGGCGCAGATCACCGCCGAGCGCGAGAAGCGCGCGCTGATCGCCGCGTCCGAAGGCCGGCGCCAGGAGCAGATCAACATCGCCACCGGTGAGCGCGAGGCGTTCATTGCGCGCTCCGAGGGCGAGAAGCAGGCGCAGATCAACCAGGCCCAGGGCGAGGCCGCGGCGGTGCTGGCGATTGCGGAAGCCACCGCGCGCGCCATCACCCAGGTGGGCGAGGCCGTGCGCCAGCCGGGCGGCATGGAGGCGGTGAACCTGCGGGTGGCCGAGCAGTATGTGGAGGCGTTCGCCAAGGTGGCCAAGGAAGGCAATACGCTGATCCTGCCCTCCAACCTGGCCGACGTGGGCGGGCTGATCGCCTCGGCCATGAGCGTGGTCAAGGCCAACCGCGGCGCCTGACGCCGCCGCCCCGCGCCCGCCGCGTCGCGAGCCCGCCGCAGTCAGTCGCGGCGGTTCTGGCGGGTGTCGTGCTTCATCACGCGCTCTTTCTCGCGCTGCCAGTCTTTCTCGCGGGCCGTGTCGCGCTTGTCGAAGAGCTTCTTGCCGCGGCCCAGTGCGAAATCCAGCTTGATCCGGCCGTTCTTGTAGTGCAGGTTCAGGGGCACCAGCGTGTAGCCGCGCTGCTCCACCTTGCCGATGAGCTTGCTGATTTCCTCGGCCTTGAGCAGCAGCTTGCGCGTGCGCATGGCGTCGGGGTGGATGTGGGTGGACGCCGTGGGCAGGGGGCTGACGTGCATGCCGAGCAGGTAGAGTTCGCCCTCGCGTACGATGACGTAGCTTTCCTTCAGCTGCACCCGGCCGGCGCGTATGGCCTTGACCTCCCAGCCCTGCAGGGAAATGCCGGCCTCGTAGCGGTCTTCGATGAAATACTCATGCGAGGCCTTGCGATTGTCGATGATGCTCATATCTGGGGGATTAGGGGTGTACCGATGGCGTGCCGGTAAAATCTTTCCATTCTACTAGCGACTAGCGATAGGCGATGCATACAGTCCAACGATCCGTCCTCGTGCCGTACTCGGCAGGCCAGATGTTCGACCTGGTGGCCGACGTGGAGAAATACCCGGAGTTCATGCCCTGGTGCGGGGGGGCGGAGGTGCAGTCGCGCGACGAGCGCGGCATGCAGGCGTCCATCCAGATCAGTTTCGCCGGCATCAAGCAGCGTTTTACCACGCGCAACACCCACGACTATCCCAACCGCATCGAGCTCGAACTGGTCGACGGCCCCTTCTCCAAGCTGGTGGGGCACTGGGAATTCCAGCCCCTGGCCGAAGACGCATGCAAGGTGCTGTTCACGATGGACTACGCGTTCTCGAACCGTGCCCTCGAAATGGTGGTGGGCCCGGTGTTCAACCGCATCGCCACCAGCTTCATCGACTCTTTCACCAAGCGGGCGCAGGCCAAGTATGGAGAATGACGTGCCCGGCATGCTGCGGGTGGAAGTGGCGTATGCCGCGCCCGAAGGCCCCTGGCTGCGTTCCCTGAGCCTGCCCGCAGGCGCCACGCTGGCGCAGGCCCTGGAGGCAAGCGGCCTGGCCCAGGCCTTTCCGGGCCTGGATCCCTACGCGCATGGCGTGGGCATATATGGGCGGCTGTGCCCGGCCGGCCAGGCGCTGGCCGACGGCGACCGTGTCGAAGTGTATCGCCCGCTGCGATTCGATCCCAAGGAATCGCGGCGCCGGCGCGCCGAACACCGGCGCGCCCGGGCCGCGGCACAGGGGCGCAATCGCCCGCCCGGCCTGCTCTGACGCCCGGCCCCGCCGGCTTTATTCGCTACGCCGCAGCACCGCAGCGGCGGCCAGCCTGAGGCGGTCGCGTTCCGTGGCGTCTTGCGCCAGCCGGCACAGGGTGTCGGCCCACAGCTGCGGATCGTTCGACAGCAGCAGGCCGTTCTCCGCATGGGAGATCACCGCATCGTAGGGCCCGCCGGCCGAATACACGCCGGCCGCGCCGCAGCGGGCGATGTCGTAGGCCTTGGTATGGGAGCGTCCGGCATTGAAGGGCGAGGGCAGCAGCGGCGCCAGGCCGATGTCGGCGTCGAAGGCCCGGCAATGGCTCTGGTAATTGCCCCAGGACATCGGATGCAGGATGCGCGTGCGGGGCAGGTCGCGATAGCGCTGGTTGACGTCGTGGTTGCCCATGATCTCGAAGTGCACGCGCTCGCAGCGCTGCAGCACCTGGGCGACCACGGGGCGCAGCCATTCGATTTCCGTGTGGTGGGCAGCCGTGCCATGGTAGAAGAGCCACACCGGGCCTGTGCGGCCCGTGGCCGGCCGAGGGCGCTGCCAGTCGGCAGCCATCGGCTGCGGCGCAACCACCTGCACATCGCCGAGCTGGCGGTAGCGGTTTTGCAGCGTGGCGGTTGACACCCAGTAGGACGACGCCAGCTGGCGGATATCGGCCAGGTAGGGGCGGCAATACGCATTGAGCTTCTTGATGTAGGCCCTGGGCAGCCCCACCCAGCGCTCGGGCTGCAGCAGGTCGTCGTCCATGAAGTACACCACTTCGCTGAGCCGGGCGCGGTGCGCCCGCAGCGCCTTGGCCCAGGCGGCGTTCAGGTAGCGCACGATCACCACCCCCGTGCCGGATTCCAGGTCCTGGATCCGGGGCGCGTCGCGTTCGATATCCCGATATTGCACCTGCACGCCGTCGCGCTCGAGATAAGGGCGCACGTAATAATCAGTAGAGGGATTATTGTTTTGTTGCAAAATAATCCAGCGCCGTACTTCGGGCCGCGGCCATTCCTTTTGCGCCGCGCGGGCGCTCCAGAAGCGGGTCAGTTTCATAAATAACGGGGGCATGATGTCGAAGGCGGCGGGCTGCGTGCAAATTCAATATTGATAATGTAGAGTATGCCGCAGTGCGGAAAGGCCCCGGGCCATTCCCGTAATAATCGGCAACCACTGAATCAATATAAAGCGAATGACACTAATCGTTACTGGCGGTGCGGGATTCATCGGGGGCAATTTCGTTCTCGACTGGTTTACCCAGTCGGACGAGAAAATCGTCAATCTCGATAAACTCACGTATGCGGGAAATCCCGATACGCTGTCGTCCCTGAAAAACGATCCCCGGCACGTATTCGTGCAGGGCGACATCGGCGACAGAGACCTGGTAGGGCGGTTGCTGGCCGAGCACAAGCCGCGCGCCATCGTGAATTTCGCGGCCGAATCCCACGTAGACCGCTCCATCCATGGCCCCGCGGATTTCATCCACACCAACGTGCTGGGGGTTTTCAACCTGCTGGAATCGGCGCGCGAGTATTATGGCTCGCTGCCTGCCGCACAGCAGCAGGATTTCCGCTTCCTGCACGTTTCCACCGACGAAGTCTACGGCACGCTCTCCAAGGACGACCCGCCGTTTTCCGAGTCGAACCGCTACGAGCCCAACAGCCCGTATTCGGCTTCCAAGGCCGCGTCCGATCACCTGGTGAGAGCCTGGCATCATACCTACGGTCTGCCGGTGCTCACCACCAATTGCTCCAACAACTACGGCCCCTACCATTTCCCCGAGAAGCTGATCCCGCTGGTGATCCTCAATGCGCTGGATGGCAAGCCGCTGCCGATCTACGGCGACGGCCAGCAGGTGCGCGACTGGCTCTACGTGAAAGACCACTGCAGCGCCATCCGCCGCGTGCTCGAGGCCGGCAAGCTGGGCGAAACGTACAACGTCGGCGGCTGGAACGAGAAGGCCAACCTGGAAGTGGTGCAGACGCTGTGCGCGCTGCTCGACGAGCTGCGGCCGCGCGCCGACGGACGCTCGTATGCCGAGCAGATCACCTACGTCACCGACCGCCCGGGCCACGACAGGCGCTACGCCATCGATGCCCGCAAGCTCGAGCGCGAGCTGGGCTGGAAGCCGGCCGAGACCTTCGAATCGGGCATACGCAAGACGGTGGAGTGGTACCTGGCCAATCCCGAATGGGTGCGCGGCGTGACCAGCGGCAGCTATCGCGACTGGGTCAGCAAGCAGTACGGCACCTGAGGCGACGCGGCATGAAGATACTCATCACCGGCAAGAACGGCCAGCTGGGCTTCGAACTGCAGCGCAGCATGGCCGTGGTGGGCGAGGTGGTGGCCGCAGACCGCAGCCGCTGCGACCTGGCCGACCCCGGCAGCATCCGCGCCTGCGTGCGCGCCGAGCGCCCCGACGTCATCCTGAACGCCGCCGCCTACACGGCGGTGGACAAGGCCGAGACGGAAACCGACCTGGCCATGCGCGTCAACGGCGAAGGGCCGGGGGTGCTGGCCCAGGAAGCGGCGGAACTCGGCGCGCTGCTGGTGCACTATTCCACGGATTATGTGTACGACGGCGCCAAGCCCGCCCCCTACGTCGAAGACGACCCCACCGGCCCGCAAAGCGCCTACGGCCGCACCAAGCTGGCCGGCGAAGAGGCCATACGCGCGGCCTACGCCCGGCACCTGATCCTGCGCACCAGCTGGGTGTTCGGCGCGCACGGCGCGAATTTCCTCAAGACCATCCTGCGGCTGGTGCGCCAGCGCGACAGCCTGGGCATCGTGGCCGACCAGTCCGGCGCGCCCACCGGCGCCGCGCTGATTGCCGATGTCACGGCCCATCTGGTGGCGCGCCATGCGCAGGCCACGGCCGGCGGCCAGGCCGATTTCCCGTACGGCACCTACCACTTGGCGGCGGGCGGCGAGGCCACGTGGCATCAATACGCCTGCCTGGTGGCCAGCCTCGCTGCGCAGGCCGGCATCGCCATCAAGGCCACCCCGGAAAACATCCGGCCCATCGCGACCTCGGAGTATCCGCTGCCGGCGCCCCGGCCGGCCAACTCGCGGCTGGACACCGGCAAGCTGCGGGCCACGTTCGGCCTGGCCCTGCCCGACTGGCAGGCCGGAGTGCGACAGGCCATGCAGTTGATCACGGAACCCATCCAGAACTGAGGAAGCACGCATGAAAAAGCGCAAGGGCATCATATTGGCCGGAGGGTCGGGCACGCGCCTGTATCCCGCCACGCTGGCCGTGTCGAAGCAGCTGCTGCCCGTCTACGACAAGCCCATGATCTACTACCCGCTCAGCGCCCTCATGCTGGCGGGCATCCAGGACGTCCTGATCATCTCCACCCCCCAGGACACGCCGCGCTTCGAGCAGCTGCTGGGCGACGGCAGCCGCTGGGGCATCAACCTGCAGTATGCCGTGCAGCCCAGCCCCGACGGCCTGGCCCAGGCCTTCCTGATCGGCGAGCAGTTCCTCGACGGCGCGCCGGCCGCCCTGGTGCTGGGCGACAACATCTTCCACGGCCATGATTTCGCCAAGCTGCTGGAAGACGCGGCTGCGCGCCAGAGCGGCGCCACCGTGTTCGCCTACCACGTGAAGGATCCGGAACGCTATGGCGTGGTGGAGTTCGACGAGAAGGGCAACGCGTTGAGCCTGCAGGAAAAGCCCAAGTGTCCGCGGTCGAGCTATGCGGTCACAGGCCTGTACTTCTACGACGACCAGGTGGTGGACATCGCCAAGTCCATCAAGCCCTCGCCGCGCGGCGAGCTCGAGATCACCGACGTGAATCTCACCTACCTCGAGCGCCGGCAGCTGGACGTGGTGACGATGGGCCGGGGCTACGCCTGGCTGGATACGGGCACCCACGATTCCATGCTGGAAGCCGGGCAGTTCATCGCCACCATCGAGGCCCGCCAGGGCCTGAAGGTGGCCTGCCCCGAGGAGATCGCGTATCGCCTGGGCTACATCGATGCCGCCCAACTGGCCAAGCTGGCCGACCCCCTCAAGAAAAACGGATATGGCCAGTACCTGTTGAGCGTGCTGGCGGAGGTATAGAGCATGCAGGTACTGGATACGGCCATTCCCGACGTGAAGATCTTCGAGCCCAGCGTCTTCGGCGACGCGCGCGGCTTCTTCTTCGAGAGCTTCAACCAGCGCAAGTTCGAAGACGCCATCGGACGCAAGGTGGACTTCGTGCAGGACAACCATTCGCGCTCCGCGCGCGGCGTGCTGCGCGGGCTGCACTACCAGATGCCGCCGCATGCGCAGGGCAAGCTGGTGCGCGTGGTGGTGGGCGAGGTCTACGACGTGGCGGTCGACATCCGCCGCAGCTCGCCCACCTTCGGCAAATGGGTGGGCGTGCACCTCAGCGCCGAGAACAAGCGGCAGTTCTGGATTCCCGAGGGCTTCGCGCACGCGTTCATGGTGCTCTCGGAAACCGCCGACTTCCTCTACAAGACCACCGACTACTGGGCCAAGGACGCCGAGCGCAGCATCATCTGGTCCGATCCCCAGCTGGCCATAGACTGGCCCTCGGACGTGACTCCCATCCTGTCGGACAAGGACCAGCAGGCCGGCACCCTGGCCGAAGCCGACCTGTTCGATTGAGCGCGGCACCCGGCGCGCGCCCGCGGCCTGCTGCGGGCAGCGCTTATACTGCGCCAGCATGACGCGCCCACGCCTGATCGTCTCTTCCGCCGGTATGCGTCGCATCGCGGCGCTGCCGGCGCTGCTCGACGACTACGAACTCGTCTTCAAGCCGCCGGCGCGGCCGGCGCCCGGCGACTGCGTGCTGGCCTGGGGCCAGCGCCCCAGCGCCGTGCGCGCGGCGCGCTACGCGGCCCAGCACGGGCTGCGCGTGATGCATATCGAAGACGGCTTCCTGCGCTCGGTGGGCCTGGGCCAGCAGGATCCGCCGCTGGCGGTGATCCTGGACGACAGCGGGCTGTATCTCGACGCAGACCGGCCGTCGCGGCTGGAGTCGCTGATCCGCGAGCCGCTGCAGGATGCCGAGCGGGATCGCGCCAGGGCGCTGATGGCGGCATGGCGGGCAGGGCGCGTCTCCAAATACAACCATGCGCGCGACGACGCCGGCGGGCTCCCCGCCACGTATGTGCTGGTGGTGGACCAGACGCTGGGCGACGCCTCGATCACCTGCGGGCGGGCCGATCCGGCCAGTTTCGAGCGCATGCTGGCCGCCGCGCTGCACGAGCATCCCGACCACACCCTATTGCTCAAGGTGCATCCGGACGTGGTCTCGGGCCGCAAGAAGGGCCATTTCGACCTGCGCCGCGTGCGCGCGATGCCGCGGGTGCAGGTGCTGGACTACGACGTGCATCCGGCCGGCCTGCTGGAGCGCGCCGCAGCGGTGTATGCCGTGACGTCGCAAGTGGGCTTCGAGGCCCTGCTGTGGGGGCGGCCCGTGAGGCTGTTCGGCATGCCGTTCTACGGCGGCTGGGGCCTCACGCACGACGAGCAGGCGGCGCCCGAGCGCCGCGCGCCCGTCACGCTGGAGCAGCTGGTGCATGCCGCGCTGGTACGCTACAGCCGCTACGTGGATCCCGAAACCGGGGCGCGCTGCGAAGTGGAAACCGTGCTGGCCTGGCTGGCCCTGCAGCGCCGCATGCGCCAGCGCTTTGCGCCGGGCCTCACGGCCATCGGCTTCTCGAACTGGAAGAAGCCCTTCGTGCGCGAGTTCTTCGACGGCAGCCGCGTGCATTTCGCGCGCCGGCCTCCGGCCAAGGAGCCGGCGGCCACGCTGGCGGTGTGGGGCCGCAAGCACGACCACCTGCTGGCGGCCGCCAGCCCGGGCAAGGCCCGCGTGGTGCGCCTGGAAGACGGCTTCCTGCGTTCGGTGGGGCTGGGCGCGGACCTGATCCGGCCGCTGTCCTGGGTGCAGGACGACGTGGGCATCTACTACGACGCCACGGCGCCCTCGAAGCTGGAGCGGCTGCTGGCCGAGGCCGCGTTCAATGCGGAGCTGGTGCAGCGGGCCGCGGCGCTGCGCCGGGCCATCCTCGAGGCCGGCATCACCAAATACAACCTGGCGGGCGAGGCCTGGCAGCGGCCCGCCGACGGCCGGCGCGTGGTGCTGGTGCCCGGCCAGGTCGAGACCGACGCCTCGATCCGCTACGGCGCCTCGGGCGTGGCGCGCAACATCGACCTGCTGAAAGCCGTGCGGCTGGCCGAGCCCGACGCCTACGTGCTCTACAAGCCCCATCCCGACGTGATGGCCGGACTGCGCCTGTCGGGCGAAGGCGAGGGCGAGGCCGCCAACTGGTGCGACGAGATCATCGAAGAGGCGGCGTTCGACCAGCTGCTCGGGCAGGTGGACGCCGTGCACGTGCTGACCTCGCTGGCGGGGTTCGAGGCCCTGATGCGCGGCGTGCCCGTGGTGACCTACGGCCAGCCGTTCTATGCCGGCTGGGGCCTCACGCGCGACATGGCGCTCACGCCCGCCGTGCAGGCCCGGCGCCATCGCACGCTTGCGCTGGACGAGCTGGTGGCCGGCACGCTGATCCTGTATCCCACCTACGTGAGCCGCGTCACCCGCCGCTACACCACGCCGGAAAACGCCTTGCGCGAGCTGGTGGCGTGGCGCGCGGCCGGCATGGGCCGGCGCACGCCGCGCTGGCGCCGGTGGCTGGCGCGCCTTACGCGCAAGCCTTGAGCCGGGCCGCCTGCGCGGCGGCGCGTTTCATCAGGCCTTGCCGGCAAACTCCCGGATCCAGTGCGCGGTGGAGGGGTCGCGCCGCGCGCCGGCCGCGGCATCGCCGGCACGGATGCCGTGGGCCAGCTTCTTGCCGAACTCCACGCCCCATTGATCGAAGGGGTTGATGCCCCACACCAGCGCCTGCACGAACACCTTGTGCTCGTACAGCGCGATCAGCGCGCCCAGCGCGGCAGGCGTGAGGCGCGGCAGCACGATCAGGCTGGACGGCCGCCCGCCCGGGTGCACCTTGTGGCGGGCCAGCCACTGGCGGCGCCCGGCGTCGTCGTCGCGCGTTTCGGCCAGGGCGTCTTCGTAGGGCTTGCCGCGTAGCAGCGCCTCGCGCTGCGCCAGGCAGTGCGCCAGCAGTTGCTGGTGGTGGTCGTCCCAGGGGTGGTCGGCCTGCTTGCAGACGATGAAGTCCACCGGGGCGCCGTCGGTGCCCTGGTGCAGCCATTGGAAGAACGTGTGCTGGGCATCGGTGCCCGGCATGCCCCAGACCACCGGCCCCGTGGCCACGCCCACCGGCCGGCCGGCCACGTCGGTGGACTTGCCCAGCGATTCCATTTCCAGCTGCTGGATATACGGCACGAGGCAGGGCAGGCGGGAGTCGTACACCGCCACATTGTGGGTGGCATACCCCAGCGCATTGCGGTTGACGATGCCGGCCAGGGCCATCTGCACCGGCGCATTCTCGGCGATGGGGGCCTGCAGGAAGTGCTCGTCCATCGCGGCGGCGCCGGCCAGCATGTCTTCGACCACCTGCGTGCCCACCGCCAGGGCGGTGCCCATGCACACGGACGACCACAGCGAGAAGCGCCCGCCCACCCAGTCCCAGATCGGGAAGATCTGCGAATCGGGAATGCCGAACTCGCGCGCGGCATCGGGACGGCTGGTGATGGCCACCATGCGTTCGGTGGGCCGCTCGATGCCCGCCGAAGCCAGCCATTCCAGCGCGCGGCGCGCGTTCTCCTGGGTTTCCGTGGTGGTGAACGACTTGGACGTCACCGTGACCAGCGTGTCGGCCGGGTCCAGCCCGGCGATGCCCTGGGCGAAAGCATGGCCGTCGATATTGGAAACGAAGCGCACCTCGCGGGCCGTGCTGCCGTAGCCGAAGGCGGCCGACATGAGGCGGTTGCCCCAGTCGCTGCCGCCGATGCCGATGTGCAATACGTTGCGCCAGCGTCCGGCGGCGTCGGCATCGCGCACGAAGGCCAGCATCCGGGCCCGTTCGTGTGCCACCTGGGGGATGGGCGAGCGGGCGCGCAGCATGGTGTGCCAGGCCGCCCGGCCTTCGGTGGGGTTCACGCAACCGCCCTCGAACAGGGCAGCGCGGGCCGCGGCCAGGTTGCGGGCTTGCAGCAGCGCCTGGCCAGCCTCCAGCAGTTGCGGGCTGTTGGCCTGGGCGCTGAGGTCGAGGTGCAGGCCTGCGGCCGGGAGGATGCGAAGCGCCGTGCCGGCGATGGGCGCACGCCTGGCCGCCTCGATAAATCCGGCCCATTCAGGCATGTCACCCAGCGGGGCCGGGGAGGAATAGCCGGTTTCCAATATTTCTGCTCCTTGTGTGACCACAAAATCAAATGCCGTGCCGCAATTTACGGCCCGGCTGCATGAGTATGCTGTGCTGCAGCAACATCCCCGGTGAATCCCGATGAGTATTTGTTACGAGCCGCTACGGGTATGCCGCCGTGCGCATATATGCAAATACTGCGAACTCCACAGAGCAGCGGCAACTGCGGGTGAGGATATTCTTACATTTAAAATCGTATCGTAATAAAAAGCAGGTCAAGCCGATACAGTCCGCACCCTAAACTGACGTTGCAGCGCAGCGTGGCTCATATTCTTATCAGACGGGGTGATATATTATCCAGCGCTTCTCGGAGCTGTGGCCGTACTCGCGGATGCCAGCGGAAAAATCCTCGTATCGACAACACCATAATATGTTGCGCAGCGTGCCTAGCGTAGTCAGCCGCCCACTGCCCCTGAAGAAGTCGGTGGCCAAGGTGCCAGTACACGCCAGGTCGTTTGCGTTCCTGCAGGGTGTCTGTTCGCCGTTTTTCGATCGCCTCGGGGCGCACCTGCGCGAGGCGGGGGCCAGCCTTTGCAAAGTCAATTTCAATGCGGGTGACGAGGCGTTCTGGTCGCGCAAGTCCGAGTACGTGGCCTACCAGGGCGACTGCACCCGCCTGCGGCCCTTCTACGAAGAGCTCTACGGCGAGCACGGCGTCACCGACGTGGTGCTGTTCGGCGACAGCCGCCCCGTGCACCGCGTGGCCATCGAGGTGGCGCGGGAGCAGGGCCGGCGCGTGCACGTGTTCGAGGAAGGCTACTTCCGCCCCTACTGGCTTACCCTGGAGCGCGATGGCGTCAACGCCAACTCGCTGCTGCCGCGCGATCCCGACTGGTACCGGGAAGCCGGCAAGCTGGTGCCGCGCTATGGCAACGGCCAGGCCTTCAGGTCTTCATTCGCGGCACGCGCGTGGCACGACGTGCTCTACCACGCCCACGGCCTGCGCAACCGCTGGGCCTATCCCACCTACCAGCATCATGCCCCACACTCGGCATGGGCCGAGTACGCCGGGTATGTGAAGCGCGCCGTCAAGCTGCGCAACCGCAAGCGCCGCGAAGCCCAGCAGATCAACCGGCTGGTGCGGCAAGACAGCCGCTTCTACCTGCTTGCGCTGCAGCTCAACAGTGACGTACAGATCCGCCAGCATTCCGAGTTCGGCGACATGGCGGGCGTGATACGACGCGTGATGCCGTCGTTCGCCCAACACGCGCCCGATGACGCCTTGCTCGTCATCAAGAACCACCCCCTGGACCCCGGGCTCGACGACCACGAAGGCCTGGTGCTGGCGCTGGCCCGCGAGCTGGGCATCCAGGATCGCGTGATCTTCTTCGAAAGCGGCCACCTGCCCACGCTGCTCAGCCATGCATCCGGGGTGGTCATCGTGAACAGCACCGTGGGCGGATCCGCGCTGGTGCACGCGCGGCCCACGATTGCGCTGGGCAACGCCTTCTACGGCTTGCCCGGGCTCACCTTCCAGGGTTCGCTGGACGCCTTCTGGCGCGACGCCGAGCCGCCCGACATGCGGCTGTTCGGCCGGTTTCGCAACACAGTGATTCACACCACGCAGGTCAATGGCGGCTTCTACACGGGCGCCGGCATACGCATGGGCGCGGAGCAGGCCGTGAGCCGGCTGGTGGCGGAATACTCCCCGCTGGAGGCGCTGATGCGGCAGGTCGGCGAGCCTGATTCCGCCCGCCTCCAGGCGGCGCGGCATCGCAACGTTCAGCAATAAAAGAGTCCAACCTTGTGACGTTGTCGTCAGGATCAGGTTGGTACCCTTTCCGGATCGAACTTCGAGCGTGAGTACCTATGACAATGCTGCGACGTTTTTACCTATCGCTCCCTGCTTGGCTATTGGCAGGGTTTCTTGCCACCAGCACGGCCGCCACGGTAAGCGACGAGGCGTGGCTGGGCCGCGTTGCGTACAGCGCAACGCCGGAAGCGTTACAGGAGGTAAAGCAACAGGGCCGCGAAGCCTACCTCGAGAAGCAGTTGAATCCGCCTGAGTCGGACGATTTGCCTGCGCCAGTTGCGGCTTATGTGGAGAAGCTTGAGCGAACTACTGAACCCCCGCTTGATAGCTTGGTTCGCGCGAGGGAGCTCGTTCAAAAAATGAAAGATGTATCCCCTCCAGAAGCTGCCAAATTACGGACAACTCGAGCAAAAGAGCTCCAGCAATATCGCAAGGAAGCTAGTGAGCGTTCGGTTTTGCGGGCAACATTTTCTCCGTGGCAACTGCGGGAGCAGTTGACTTGGTTCTGGTTCAATCATTTCAATGTGTTCATGTCTAAAGGAAGCGTCGGTTATGCGCTAGCCGATTACGAAGACACATTGCGTAAGAACGCGCTCGGCAATTTTCGCGACATACTGGAGGCATCGTTAAAGCACCCAGCTATGCTTATATACTTGGACAACAACGTTAGTACCAAGGAAAAGCCGAACGAAAACTACGCACGTGAACTAATGGAATTGCACACTCTCGGTGTAGATGGTGGCTATAGCCAGGAAGACGTTCAGGCGTTAGCTCGGATTCTGACGGGCGTTCGGGTTATGTCGAACAAGACGGCTCCTAAAATGCCAAAAAAGCTGCAGGGCCAGTTGATTCAAGAAGGTGCGTTTGTATTTGATCCCAGGCATCATGATTTTTCGGATAAGAAATTCCTGGGGAAAACCATTAAAGGCCAGGGTTGGGCGGAAGTGGACCAAGTGTTGGATATCCTTGCTACCCATCCTTCCACTGCTAAGCATGTTGCGCGCCGATTGGCGATTTACCTGGTGTCTGATAATCCGCCCGACGCTGTGGTAGAGCAGGCGGCCAAAACGTTCGCGGAAACAAAAGGGGATATTAAGGCGACTGTAAAGTCCATTGTCGAGTCGGATACGTTCGCGGAAGCTGCCGGCAAACAGTTCAAATCTCCCATGCAATACGCGATTTCATCTGTACAAGCGGCTGGTATTAAAAATCCAGACCGGGTGGTGAAAGTAGTGCGGCAGGCGCTTTCGCAGATGGGCCAGCCGTTGTATGGGCGGCTCACGCCTGATGGCTATCCGCTCGAGGGAGAAAGCTGGATAAGTACAGGGCAACTGGCTAATCGTATGGCCATTGCGGAAAACGTCGCCGGCATAAGGGGCGGTGGCGGCACAGCACCGGGTCAAGCAAAGGCTGCTGGCCAAAAAGTCAGCATGCAGACTGAGGGCAATATGCGTACTTCCGAGGAGTCGAAGGCACAGTCTACGAAAGACAGTGCTTCGCCGCGTCAGAAGCAGTTGTTCATGCAACTGGCAGGACCAAGTTTCATGTATCGATGAGAAGGGACATGATGGATCGACGTACTTTTCTCCATGCCAGTGCAGCGTTGCTAGGGAGCACGTTGACGACTCGGCTATATGCTGCTCCCGGCACCGACTCCAAACTGCTATTCGTATTTCTCAGAGGCGCATACGATTCGGCTAATACGCTGGTCCCCATCTCGAGTGATTTGTATTACGAGAGCCGTCCCACCATTGCGATCCCACGTCCCGGGGAGAGTAAGGGTAAAGATCAGGGAGCCTATGAGCTTAACGCCGATTGGGGACTGCACCCTGAGGTGGCCAAGGGCTTGGAACCTCTGTTGAAGCAGAAACAGGTCGCTTTTGTCCCATTCGTTGGTATTCCGGGTGTATCGCGCAGCCATTTTGAGGCTCAAGAGTGGCTAGAGATGGGGGCTGCCGAGCTTGAGGCGGGTGAGCGTCTTCCAAAAGAAGGCATGCTGTATCGCTTGGCGCATGCCGTAGGTGGTGTCGAAGCGGTGGCTTTCACTGACACTCTGCCCAGTACATTTAAAGGCAAGGATGATATCGCTAATGTGGGTTTGGATAGGCGACCGAGTCTTGGCAACAATAAAGCTCTGCGCGAAGAGTTGCTTAAGACCTATAGCGGGCATCCTCTAGAAGCCGCCCTGCGTGAGGGGCTAGACCTTCAGCGGGAAGTGACAGAGGTGTTCGATGAGGAGAAGCTTGAGGCCGATCGCGGTGCTAATAGTGCCAAGGGTTTTGAGCAGGAAATCGGTAGAGTTGCCTCGTTGATGCGTGAGAAGTTCAACCTCGCCTTTATTGACGTGGGGGGATGGGATACTCATGTATCGCAGGGTGGAGCGACAGGTACCCTTGCATCCCGTTTGCAGAGCTTGAGTACAGGTTTGGCTACCTACGCCAAAAATATGGGACCTGATTGGCAGCGAACGGTTGTCGTTGTTGTGTCTGAGTTCGGGCGAACGATGAAGGAAAATGGCGGCAAGGGGACTGATCACGGTTACGGAACTGCTTATTGGTTGCTCGGTGGAAACGTGCCTGGAAATAGATTCCTGTTAGGTGAGCAGGCTGGTTTGAGTAAAGTTTCGGATTTGAATCAAGAGCGCGACATTCCGGTCCTTAATGATTACCGGGCGGTATTGGGAGGGGTGTTTCGCGATGTATATGGACTGAGTGAGGACAAGATTCGAGGGGTGTTTGGCGATGGCAGTCCCAAGCCGGTCAGTTTGATTAAGCCGCTCGCCTGATGGATGCTCTGATACCGAAACGTGTCTTTTCTCTTACCTGCTCAGTCGTCTTTCGGCTGACAATTCCTACATAAATGGTTGCTGGCGTTATCGGGCAGCTTTTCAAGCTGCGCAGGGAGATATCCCGCCTGCGCAGCTCAACTTTTGTTGATTCGGGACCATGACATCGCTCAATCTATTTAAAAAGAAAATCCTTTTCACTTGGGTGGTTGTGATCCCCATGGTGTTGGCGATTATTTATTACGCCATTTTTGCTATGGATCGCTATGTAAGCACAGCCCAGATAGTGGTGCGCCAGCCTGGGCAGGACTCGCAGATGCTCGATATCCCGAGCCTCGCGCTTCTTATGGGAAGCCTTAATCCTACCTCGCGCGAGGAAACGCTTTACTTGCGCGAGTACATCATATCGATGGATATGCTCAATGTGCTGGAGAAGGAGCTCAACTGGCATGAGCACTATGCCAGCCAATGGCGCGACCCGCTGTACTGGCTCGAGAGCGGCGTTAATCGGGAGGACATGCTCAAGTACTACAACCGAGTGGTGCAGGTGTACTTCGATGAAACGACGGGCTTGCTGAATGTAGAGGTGCAGGCTTTCGATCCTGAATTCGCACAGCGGGTGTTACAAGTCATCCTCACGAAGAGCGAAGCTTTCGTCAATGAGATTTCTCATAGGATGGCGCGTGATCAACTCAAGTTCGCGGAAAACGAGCTTCAATTGGCCCGCAAGAAGTACGAAGACGAAAAGCAGGTCATGCTCGAGTTCCAGAACAAAAGCGAGCATCTGGACGCCCAGGCAGCAGCACAGTCACGTGCAGAGATCATAGCCACGCTCGAAGCCGAGCTGACGACTCAGCGGGCCAACCTCAAAGGCTTGCTGGCGGCGCTCAGCCCCAACACGCCTCAGGTACGTCAACAACGCGCGCGCATCGGCGCGTTGGAGCAGCAGCTAGCTGCAGAGAAGCAGACTCTGCTGTCCAACGGGCAAGGAGACAAGCTGAATGTAGTGGCAGCGCGCTATCGCGATCTCATCATCGATGTAGGCATTGCCGAAGAGGCTTACAAGGCCAGCATCGTTGCTGTCGAGAACGCACGCATCGAGATCAGTAAGAAGATTCGCAGTCTGGTAACGGTTGTGAGCCCCAATCTGGCACAGTCGGCCATTTATCCGGAACGGCTCTACAACCTGTTTACTCTTTTCATTGGGCTTCTGTTGCTGTACGGCGTGGCGCGTTTCGTCATTGCCACCATCGAAGACCATCGCGATTGACCTTTCCGAATTAGAAAAATCATGCCTGCTATCTCTGTTGACCCGCGTGGCCGTTTCATGTTCAGTCCACAACTTGAGTTGGGCGCGCGCACGCGCCGTTTGAGCCGAGCCGGTGCTGTGTTGGCCATAGCAGCTGCGCTGGCGGGGTGTGGCAGCACTTTCTCGGGTGCCGGCCCGTACAAGGGCTCCATTACCTCGATGGCCGAAGGTGATACGCCGCCCTATACGCTGATCCAGTTGGGGCCCCAGACCATTGCACCTTACATGCGGCCACCGGCGCCTGTGCTGAAGAGTTCGGTATCCGACATGCCGGTCCCGAGTGTTCGCCTGGTGCCGGGCGATGTCATGCGTATCGTGATATCGGATAGTGCGGTCGAGGGTGCGCTGTTTGCCCCGTTGTCGGCCGGGGGAACGGTTTTCGATTCAGTCAGGGTGAGCGGCTCAGGAAAGATATCGCTTCCCTACGTAAACGAGATCAAGGTTTCAGGGCTTACGTTGTCCCAGGTCGAGGCCAACATCCGCAAGCGGCTGGCTGGGGTTGCAGCGGATCCTCAGGTACATGTGGCGCTTGTCGGTGATATGTCAGGTTCGGTGCTGGTGGCCGGTGCCGTTAAGGCACCGGGACGATTTTCTGCGCTGCAAGGGCCTTTGACGCTTCTTGATGCTATCAATCAGGCCGGTGGCCCCACGTTGGAGCCGCATCTGGTTACCGTAGTAATGCGCACCGGGAAAGCGGTGCAGCAGTTCAGCTACGAAGATCTGTTGGCGGGACGCAATATGCCGGTGCCGCCGCATTCGGAAATCGTGCTGGAACGTGCACGTAAGCGCTTTGTGGCTATGGGTGCGGTCAATGCCCCCGGACTGCATGACTTGCCGTCGCAATCACCCAGTTTGCTCGAGGTACTGGGCACTGTGGGCGGATTGAATGAGCGGAGTGCTGACCCACGCGGGGTGTTCGTCTTCCGCTTGAACGAGGCGGCGAAACCCGGGGAGCCGGCAGCACAGGTGTTCCAGTTGGACATGCGCGATCCTACGGCGATGTTCCTTGCGCGGCAGTTCCTGGTGCAACCCGAGGATGCTGTATACGTGACCAATGCCGCGATCTACGAGGCTCAGAAGATCATTTCGCCTATCGTGCAAGTGCTTGTGCTGGGGCGCACGCTGGACCGCGGCTTGTAGGAGCGTACGGATGCGTTCCTTTGACAGAGCATGGCTGAGGCTGCAAGAGGCCTGGGCCGGCTGGCGGCGTGTCTGGACGGGGGGGATGTTGCGCCCCGCGGCACAGGTGGCCGCCAATCTAGCAGAGCCGGGTTTCGTGTCACTGGGCGAAGACCCCCAGTTTCGTTTACCCGGAAGAATACCGCCGGGTTGGTATTGGCTTGCCGTCCGGTTGAGGCTTCCTGCTGCCCGGGCTGTGGCAACGATCTACCTGGACACTGGCCATGGCGAGAATGAGCGGGAAGCGTTTTCGTTGCCCTTGAAGTCGGGTCGACCGGGCTATCGCTTGCTGTTTTTGCCAAAGCCGGCGCGCGTGCGCTTCGATCCGCTTACCAGCAGCGGACCGTTCGATATCGAGCACTTCAAGCTCAAGCGCGTTTTCAGGAGTACGGCGCGCAAGCGGATGCAGCGGAAGCTGCTGAATGTACATCCACGATATAAATCGAGGGAAGGGGACGGCATAGAGAATGGGGCCGAACTGCCAGCTACGCTGGAGGCCCTGTGGGAAGACTACCGCCGGTTGTTCGAAATAAGCCAGTCGGTACTCGTTCCATACCATGACTGGATCTCCAGTGTTGAGCAGCCGCGGGTACAGGAGTACATCAGGTCTGCTCCCTATGGGCTTGAGTCGAAACGTGAAGAAGACACCAGCTGGCCGCTAATCTCGGTGTTGGTGCCCGTCTACAACACACCGCTAGAGTATCTGCAGGCCTGCGTCGAATCGGTGCTACGCCAGACATACCCGAAATGGGAGTTGTGCATAGCCGACGATGCGTCCTCTGATGCGGCCACCGTTGATTTCCTACGGACGTGCCTGGAGCGTGATACACGCATCAAGGTCGCATTCCGCAGTCAGAACGGTGGTATCGCCAAGGCAAGCAATACTGCGTTGGCGTTGGCGCATGGCGACTTCATTGCTTTGCTGGATCATGACGACGAGCTGGCCGTGCATGCTCTGCAAGCCGTTGCCGAAGCGATAAGAAATCGTCCTACCGTACAACTCATTTACTCAGACGAAGACAAGCTGAATCAGGAGGGCGAACGCTGCGATCCCTATTTCAAGCCCGGATTCTCGCCCGATCTGCTTCTATCGCAGAATTATTTTTCGCATCTGGGCGTTTATAGGCGGGAACTGGTGCAGGCTGTGGGAGGGTTCCGAGCTGGATACGACGGCAGCCAGGACTACGATCTGGTCTTGCGGTGCATGGCCAACGTCCGCAATACAGCCGATATCGTGCATGTTCCGGAAGTTCTCTATCACTGGCGCATTGTGGAGGGATCAACAGCGTTGAACCATGGGCAGAAAAGCTATGCCCACACGGCGGCGCAGAAGGCATTGCAAGACTACCTGGATCACAATTGCCCGGGAGCGGTCGTGAGCAGTGTGGCGCCGGGCTTGTACCGGCAACACTGGCCATTGCCGCAGCCCCTGCCGCTCGTGAGCTTGATAGTTCCAACGCGGGATGGGTACGAAGTATTGCGTACGTGTATCGATTCCATCCTGGCACGCACGACCTATCCAGAATACGAAATCCTGATCGTCGACAATCAGTCGCAGTGCCCGCAAACATTGCGCTATTTGCAGGAAATCGAATACCAGCGCAAGGCAACCGTCCGTGTGCTGCGCTACAACCATGCGTTCAACTATTCCGCAATCAATAATTTTGCGGAGAAGAGGGCGCGCGGGGCCGTGATCGGCCTGATCAACAACGACATCGAAGTGATCAGTCCCGATTGGCTTACCGAAATGGTGGCCCAGGTTATGCGGCCCGAAATAGGTTGCGTCGGGGCAAAGCTGTATTACCCGGATGGCACGCTGCAACATGGAGGCGTGATTCTTGGCATAGGTGGTGTGGCGGGCCATGCCCACAAGTACTTTCCGAAAGAAGCGCCGGGATACTTCAGCCGCCTGCAGATTGCACACAACGTGAGCGCCGTTACTGGTGCGGTACTGCTTGTTCGGCGTGAAGTTTACGACGAAGTCGGCGGTCTGGACGAGGAAGGCCTCAAAGTGGCATTTAACGACGTTGATTTTTGTCTGCGCGTCATGAAGGCAGGGTATCGCAATGTATGGACGCCATACGCGGAGCTGTACCACCATGAGTCGAAGACCCGCGGCACGAACGACACGCCGGAGAAGCAGGCTCGGTTCCAGGCAGAGTGCCGTGCCATGCAGGAACGCTGGGGAAAGCTGCTGCTGAACGATCCTCATTACAACCCGAATTTGAGTTTGCAACGGGAAGATTATTCCCTTTGCATGCGCTGATCAAAGAGAAGTGACGATGGAAGAGCGAAGCCCTTTGAAGATTACCCGGGCGGTGGTTTTTGCACTGGTGCTACGGGAAATGTTGACCCGTTTCGGGGCGCGCCGCATGGGGGCATTCTGGATGCTTTTCGAGCCCATTGCCCACGTTCTCCTGATCATGGTGATTTTTGGCGTAATTCGCGACCGGGAAGTTCCTGGCATGGATTTCCCGGTTTATCTGGCGACCGGGTTGATTCCATTCTTTTTGATGAGGAATATCGCGCTGCGCCTAATGGACGGCATAAGTGCAAATCAGGCGTTGTTTGCCTATCAGCAAATAAAGCCGATGGATACTTTGGTGGCTCGCACCATCGTGGAATTCTCCCTGTCTGCTTGCGTTTATACAGTCGTGATCTTGGGCATGGGTTTCTGGTTCGGGTATGACATTTCAATGGCGGATCCGCTGCGATGGTTCGTGGCGCTTGCAACGGGCGTAGCCTTGTCGTTTGCGCTGGGAATAATTTTCTGCATTTATACCCAGTTTTTTCCTGGGGCAAAAACTTTCATACGTTTGTCGTTCTTTTTCCTTTATCTTATGTCTTGCGTGATCTTCCCCATATGGGCGATTCCCACCCAGTATTTGGAATGGGTAATGTGGAATCCTTACCTGCATATCATCGATGTGTTGCGGTCGTCGGTATTCGAGCATTATCCGATTGTTCATGGGATCGATTTGTTCTACGCAATGAAGGTTGCGCTGGTATTGCTATTTCTTGCGATGGCTCTGTATCGGATGCGACGACAGGAGATGCTGGCACTATGATCGAACTACGCAATATCACCAAGTCGTATCTCACCATCAAGGGCCGCAAGTATGTTTTTCGCGACCTTTCATTCACCGTGCCGCCGGGGCGCAATATTGCGTTGATCGGACGTAACGGTGCGGGCAAGTCCACCTTGATGCGCCTGCTTTGCGGGCTGGATATGCCCGACAGCGGGAAGATCATCACCGACAAGAAGATCTCCTGGCCGGTAGGGCTGTCAGGCGGTTTTCAGGGGTCGCTGACCGGCCGGCAGAACGTCAAGTTCGTGTGTCGGGTCCAAGGGGTCAGTGGCGAAGCCATGCGCGAGTGCGTTCGCAGCGTGCAGGAATTTGCCGAGATCGGTTCCGCTTTTGACGAACCAGTAAAAACATACTCGTCCGGCATGCGTGCCCGCGTGGCATTCGGCCTTAGCCTGGCATTTGATTTCGATTACTACCTGATCGACGAGGCCATTTCAGTGGGGGATGCCCACTTCCGCGACAAGGCAACTGCAGCATTCCAGGACAAGGTAGGAAAGGCCAACGTAATTCTGGTTACGCACGGCATGGGACAGGTGCGCAAGATGTGCGACATGGTGCTCTTGCTGGAGAACGGGCAAGTCACGAGCTTCGAGGATATCGACGAGGGTATCAAGGCCTACCAGCAGGTGCCGGGCAGCGGGGCCGGGCATGGCCTCGTCGCGGCGGCTTGAAGAATCTTCATCAACTTAGGGATATGGACGCAATGAGGGATCGAACAAACACCGGAGGTCAGCCCATTCTTGTATTGGGCGGTGCAGGCTACATCGGCTCGCACATGGTAAAGATGCTGCGCGAGGCCGGCCATACGCCGGTCGTCGTGGACGACCTCAGCAGCGGCCACGCCGATGCCGTGCAGGATGCCGAGCTTCGCATCGGCAGTTTTGGCGATGCCGCCTTCATCGACCAGGTCATCAAGGATGTGCGCCCCGCGGCTGCCATGCATTTCGCCAGCTTCATCCAGGTTGGCGAATCCACCAGCGATCCCGGCAAGTACTACCAGAACAATTTCAACGCCACGCATACCTTGTTGGACGCGATGCGCAACAACGGCGTGATGCGCTTCATTTTCTCTTCCACCGCGGCCATCTTCGGCAATCCGGTCAAGCCCTTTATTGACGAGTCTCATCCCAAGGCGCCGATCAATCCGTATGGCCGCACCAAGCTGTTCGTGGAAGAGATGCTGCAGGACTACGACGCGGCCTACGGCCTGAAGTCCATCTGCCTGCGCTATTTCAATGCCGCTGGCGCCGATCCAGAGGGCATGCTGGGCGAACGCCACGAACCCGAAACGCACCTGATCCCGCTGGTGCTGCGGGCGGCTTCGGGCAAGCTGCCGCACATCACGGTGTTCGGCAACGACTATCCCACGCCCGACGGCACCTGCATCCGCGACTACATACACGTGCATGACCTGTGCCAGGCACACCTGCTGGCGCTGGACAAGCTGCTGGGCGGCGAGGGCAGCGCACGTTACAACCTGGGCAACGGCAACGGCTTTTCCGTGAACCAGGTCATCGAGGTGGCCGGCAAGGTTACGGGGCTGCAGATTCCCGTGCAGTACGGCGAGCGCCGCGCCGGCGATCCGGCAACGCTGGTGGCCGATGCCACCGCGGCGCGTACGCAGCTGGGCTGGGAGCCCAGGTATTCCAGCCTCGAGGAAATCGTGTGGCACGCCTGGGCCTGGGAATGCAAGCATCAAGCAGTGACACAAGCTTGAGCCGGCGAGGAGACAGCGCCCGGTGTCATGGGGCAGCAGCAGGCTTAGCGGCAATTCCGAATATTGAATCCATTGACCAGTCTATCGAGGCATGTGATGTTAATTTCACCTAGCAAGAGCAAAGGTGCCGAGCCCGAAGCCAAGGGCGTGGCCACCCAGGGGCCCCCAGGCGAGGTCGAGTCTACCGTCCAGATCCAGCCCATCAGCATCTTCGACGAGGAAGTCGGCAACGCCATCCAGCTGAAAGTGGACGCGGCGGTACGCAGCCAGGGCCTGATCATCGTTGCGGGCTGGACCACGGGGCGGCACGATTTCGCGCTGCGCGTAGACCGCCGCGTGATCCCGTTCTACAAGATGGCAACGCGCCGCGTCGACGTGGCCGAGCATCTCAGCCTGCCGGATGGCGAGGGCCTGGGCTTCGTGCTGGCCGCCCGGCACGAAGGCAAGGAAACCATCGAGCTGTGTTGGAAGTCGGCCAACGGCGAGATCGTGTCGGTGCATCCGTTGAAGTTCACCGATGAAGCCGATACGGAAGCGCACGCCTCCGACCTGTTCAAGGCCGCAAGCGGCATGGTGGCCGTGGCGAGCCGCCCCTTCACCAAGAGCTGGCGAGAGCTGATCCGCAAGGTGCCCCTGGCCGGTGCCCCCAGCAAGAGCGCCAAGGGTTACCTCGAAGCCGGGGCCGCATCCGACATCAGCGGCGACAGCGTGGTCGTGGGCTGGGAGGTGCATACGCCGGGTACTCCCGTATGGCTGGAAGACCAGTCCGGCAGTATTTTCTCCCTGAAGAACGCCTATCGGCGTTTCCGGCAAGACGTACACGACGTGGTCGACAAGGAATTCGGCCAGGCCAATCGCGATTCCGGGTTCATCGTGCGGATCAAGGGCGGCAAGACCGGGCAGCGCGTCTACCTGAAAACCGTTTCCGAGCTCGGTGTGCACATCCTGGCAGAAACCGTACTCAGCGCCTTGCCGGCCTCGCCGGTGGCCGCGGCGCACTGGCTGTTCGGCATCGCCACGCCCATCAGCGAAGCCGCGCGGCGGGCGTCGCTGGTGGACAAGGGCGTGCTCGAGCGCCTGATCGCCTACCGCCAGGAGGCCTGGGCCGACCTGCCCGTGCGGCACAAGTTCCTCGGGCGGTCCCTGGCGATGCCCAAGGTCAGCGTCATCGTTCCGCTGTATGGCCGCACCGATTTCGTGGAGCACCAGCTCATCGAATTTGCCGCGGACCCCTGGTTCCTGGAGAACGCCGAACTGATCTATGTGGTGGACGATCCGCAGATCGCCGAGCGGTTCCTGCAGGAGGCCGAGGCGCTGCACCGCATCTACCAGGTGCCCATGAGCTGGATCTGGGGCAGCGTGAACCGGGGCTTCTCCGGCGCCAACAACCTGGGCGCCAGCGTGGCTTCGGGCAAGTACCTGCTGTTCCTGAACAGCGATGCGTTCCCGCGGGGCCCGGGCTGGATCCAGCCGCTGCTGCATGTGCTGGAAACCCGGCCGGACATCGGCGCGGTGGGCCCGCGCCTGCTTTTTGCGGATGGCTCGCTGCAGCATGCCGGCATGGAGTTCCGGCGCCGCGACGAACTCGGCATCTGGGTGAACCACCATCCCTACATGGGCCTCGATCCGTCGCTGGATCCCCATCCCGAATTGTCGATACTGCCTGCCATCACCGGGGCATGCATGGCCCTCCGGCGTGAAGACTTCGACAGCCTGGGCGGCTGGGACACCGGCTACCTCATCGGCGACTTCGAAGACTCCGACCTGTGCCTGAAGCTGCGCAATGCCGGCTTCAAGATTGCCTATCTGCCTTCGGTGGAACTGACTCACCTGGAGCGCCAGTCGTTCAAGCTGCTCGGCGAGAGCGATTTCCGCACCAAGGTGGTGATCTACAACGCGGTACGTCATCAGGAACGATGGAAAAAGCTTATCGAAACCCCGTTCGAGCCCTCTTCGAAAGACCTCCAAAGGAGCGTCGCATGAACCTGTTTGCTGCGCGCAAAGAGCGCATGGAGCGAACGCTGGTCGATCCGCGCCGCGAGCGTATCCTGGTTACGGCGCACGGCCACCCGGACTTCAGCCTGGGAGGAGGGGAGATCGCGGCCTACAACCTGTACAAGGCCTATCGAGAGCTGCCACAGGTGGAAGAGGCCTGGTACCTGGGCCGCGCCGATCGCGGGCGCGGGCCCTCGGGCGCCATCAGCATGCGGCGTGCCAACGAATACCTGTGGGAACAGGCCATCCATGACTGGGACAGGATGAAGGCCGTGAACCAGGAGTCGTTGACGACCTGGTTTGCCGACCTCATCCGCGCGCTGAAGCCCACCATCGTCCACAGCCACCACTATGCGCACATGGGGCTGGAACATCTGCGCATCATCAAGCAGGTGGACCCCAACATCCGCATCTTCATGACCCTGCACGAGTACATGGCGATCTGCCAGAACAATGGCCAGATGGTGAAGGCGGGGTCGCTGAAGCTCTGCAGCCGTGAATCCTTCGACGAGTGCAGGATGTGCTTCCCGCACAAGACGGCCGAGGATTTCTGGCTGCGCAAGCACTACTTCCAGAGCTACTTCAAGCTGATCGACGGCTTCGTCGCGCCCAGCGAGTTCCTGCGCCAGCGCTACATCGATTGGGGCCTGCGCCCCGACCAGATCGTCGTGATCGAGAACGGCCAGGCCGACGAACCGCCGCTGCCCCCGCGCGCCGCGGCCGAAGGCGAGCCGCGCAATCGTTTCGCGTATTTCGGGCAGGTGAACCCCTACAAGGGCATCGACGTGGTGCTGGAAGCCTTGACGCAGCTGCCCAAGGCCGACCGCAAGAAGATCGTACTGGAGATCCACGGCGCCAACCTCGACCACCAGCCGGCCGAGTACAAGGAAAAGATCATGCGCATACGCGAGCCGCTGGAACAGCAAGGCGTGCTGCGCTGGGTGGGGCCGTACCAGCCGCATGAAATGCGCTCGCGCATGGCCAATGTGGACTGGGTGCTGGTGCCTTCCATCTGGTGGGAGAACTCGCCCATGGTGATCCAGGAAGCCTATGTATGCGGACGCCCGCTGCTGTGCTCGGATATCGGCGGCATGGCCGAAAAGATCCAGGATGGCGTAACCGGCCTGCACGTGAGCACCGGCAACGTGATGGACTGGGGCGCCAAGCTGCTCAAGGCCACGGACCCCATCCTCTGGGAAACCTGCAAAAGCAACATCAAGCGCCCGTTGAACTATAGAGAATGCGCAGAAGCGCACCTGAGCCTTTTCTGAAATGCGGCAGCTGAAATTCAAACAAATCGCATATCTCAACACATACTTTTATCGAGCATGCAATGGAAGCTAGGAAAAAGGTAAAACTGTTTTTGCACGTCGGGGCCGGCAAGACTGGAACTACTTCCATTCAGGAGATGCTGAAATCCGGGCAGGAAGTGCTCAAGAAGAATGGCGTTTGGTATCTGGGGATGATGCTGGAGAACGCCAACCACTATTATTCGTGGCAGCGGCCAACTACTGTCAACCAAGATTTCCATGCGCTGGATCATCAGATGGCCGTGGACCAGGTTGTGTCCGTGATGCGCTCCGTCATTGCCGAGGCCCGGTCACGCAAGATCGATACGCTGATATGGAGCAACGAATCTTTCTTCGACCGCAGCACGCAGGTACTCGAGGCCTTGTCTCAACTAAAGGACTCGCTCGAGGTGGTTGTAGTGGTCTATGTGCGCCGCCATGATGGCTGGGCCCAATCTGCCTATATGCAGTGGGGGCTGAAGCACAAAACGTACGCAGGGCCTGTTCGGTCTTTCCGGGAATGGGTGGCCACCGGCATCCCGAAGTTTGCGGACCGGCTGAAGACTTTCACGCGGCTCGACGAGGCAAAACTGGTCGTGCGGAATCTGGACGTGGTCAAGGACTCCGTGGAGGACTTCAAGAAAATCTGCGGAATCGAAAAGCTGGATCTTTCTGCGCAACGCCTTAATGAAAGAATGGAAGGCGTCGAGATATTTCTCCGGGCTCTACTGAATAACAACTACCGTCCTCCTGTTCTCCCGGCGGTATTTGATCGCGTACTCGGTAGAGGGGCACTGCAAGATGGCAATCCCGATGGCTTCCTAAAAGGGCTCATGCCTACAGAGGACGACTTAGATTATGTGCGCACGGCATGCGCGGATGACCGGGATGCATTGAATAAAATTTTGAAGGAACATGGTCAACCACCTCTGAGTGAAAACCCCCTTCCGGTAAATACCTCCAAAGTAGATCAAGAAAAACTGCTGTACATCCTTTCGCGTCTTATCATTTCTCAAGCAATACGTCTGGAGAAACTTGAGCATGCCGTCGATGCTATGGCTAAACAAAACGTCGAGGCACCACATCAGCCTCTCAAGAAGAATGCGTAATCAATCTTATCAGTTGGCATGTCATTCGAAACGCTGGAGAGGCTGAGATGGCTCAAGAAGTAACTTGGATTTATACCGGGCCCGGTGGCGGTCAAAAAATAGTTCCTCGTAATATTCAGGAGTTTCACCGTCTTTACACCGGGAACACCGGAAATCTACTTTACTATTTCGCGACTCAGTGCGCGATTCAGTTCAAAGCGGGCCCTCACGGGGCGGAAACTATAGCAAAGAGGTTTAATCGTCCAGGGTTTGGTGTTGTGCTTTCTATGGCTAATCATTTGGGGAAGCACACCGATCTTTCGGTTAACGGTTGGCCTCTTAGTGGGTTGGATATACCAGTAATTGCACTAGGGCTCGGAGCTCAAGTTAAAAATATGACCAATGACCTCAGCTTCATCCCTGAGGGAACAATTTCCTGGCTTCGCGAATTGGCAGCTCGGGCGCCGTCAAACGGGCCTAATATCACCGTTCGTGGCGAGTATACGCTAGAAATAATGCGAGAGCTAGGTTTTGGTGATCGTGTTGTTTCCATAGGCTGCCAGACAAATTTTATTAATCCTCAAAGAGATCTTGGTCGGTTGATAGGGCGAGTCATTAGAGAAAAGCCGTTGGAGAAAATAACGGTAGCTGCCGGAAATCCGTTTGAACAAGATCATCGGAAGTTAGAAGCCTCCTTGCTGGCTTTGGCTATGGAAACTAGTGGGGACTATGTTGTTCAACACCCACTGTCCATGGTCCAACTGGTAGCAAACTATTCGGATGAAGAATTCGACGACGCATGGACGAAAGTCTATCCGGCGTATCGAGATTATGGTTTCAACGAGCCTGACTTTCGCCGGGCTGTCCGTAATACGTTCAAAGTCTATAGTGACATATCCCAATGGATGCGTAGCCATCGACAAAGCGATCTGGTCGTAGGGACACGCATTCATGGCGTTCAGTCGGCCCTACAGGCTGGCGTGCCAGCCATCTGCCTATTTATTGATTCGCGGACTGAAGAGCTTTGCCGGCGGATGAAAATTCCCCACGCATCTGCTCGAGAATATAAGAATGGCATAAAGAAGGAACAACTCAATCGTATTTTGATGGATTGGGACTATGAAGAATATGATCGTAATCGTCTGGAATTGGCTAAAAAATTCGGCGATTTTTTGACGCGCAATGGCGTAGGTATGTCTCCAGCTATGAAGCAGCTGGCCGGATTGTAATAGCCGGGCTGGCTGATTCTTAATAGGACTGACGAATCCATGTCTAGAAAGGTAAATGCATCCACGCGCACAGATCAGGGAGCGGTAGTCGTATGTACTGGTTTTCATCGGAGTGCGACTTCGCTTACTGCGCAGTTGATGCATGCTGGCGGCATGAACATGGGGCGTCGACTGGTTTCTCCTCATTTGTCAAACCCAGATGGACACTTTGAAGACATCGATGTCGTAGCCATTAATGACAATTTACTCGCCAAAGTGGGTAGCGATTGGCGGTTCCATGATGAAACTACGCTGCCCCGTCCTGAGACGTCTTTACGTGCGATACAAGGTTATGTAGATAGGCGAGATGGTACCCACGGTCAGACAGGATGGGGGGTTAAAGATCCACGTATTTCGCTTTTCCTTGCGGCATGGAATTGCGTGCTCGGCCCTCGAGGCCGCTTTCTCCTGGTAGTACGTCATTGGGCTGGCTCGATTCAGTCGTTGTTGAATCGACACAGTAGGGTTCTCGTTGAACAGGGTATTTCTGCCGGCCAAGATTCACGTGATGAGCATTTGTCATTTTGGCTTAGACCTGGATTGGCTGCTCGGATGTGGGTCGCCTATAGTCGCCGCATTTTGGAGTTTGCAAAGCAGAACGAAGATCGCGTTCTGATATTGCCTCAGCCTGTGCTGGTTAACGGCTTTGACCTTATTGAATGGATGAATCTCAATTGGAGAGTGGGGTTAAAGCAGTCCACTGGAGTGGTGAAGCCGAATCTGCTAACAGACAAGCTCGAAACAGTAATTTCAGATCTAGTGACTCCCACTCTACGGAGTCAAATGGGTGATATTTGGGCGCAGTTACTGGAGATGGGATGTCAGAAGCTCAATCTAAAATCAGACTCGACATTCTTGTTGCCAAATTGGATAGACAGCAAGCCTGACCCCTTGCTTCAGTCCACCATAGAAAAAATTTCGCGTTTGGCTGTGGGGTCTTCTGCTTCCTCGAGTGCGGAGCCCGAAGAGGACTATACGCACATAGGTGAGACTCGGAAAGTCGAGAGCGTCCGGATTCTATTGCGGAGAAACGCTACTTTAACGCCGAATCTCTTGGGTGAATTGTTTTCCTGGCTGGAGACCCATGCACCTGAAGACCCTATGTTATGGCAGGAGTACGGAGTAAGGGCCCTGAAGGAGGGCTCACTAGAACAGGCGGAACAGGCTTTTATGCGGTCTGCATCCACCGGACGTGCTCCAGCATCCCTTTGGTTATATTTCGGTCAGCTATACGAGCGAACGCAAAATTTCTCGAAAGCTGAATATCATTATCGTGAGTCAATACGCCGAAACAAGAAGAATACTTTTTTTGTAATTACTTTGGCTAAGCTATTGGTTGAGTTAGCTCGCATCGATGAGGCACTCTCCCTGTTGGACGAACATATTGTGGTTTCTGGTCATCCCGCCCTAGTAATTCTATGGATGCAGTTGATGACAGAGCTGAACCACTATGACCAAGCACGCCACCGTATTGCAACGCTGCGGACCCGATTTCCGGAGCACGACGATGAGTGGCGTAGACTTTTGGCACTATTGGAATTACCTCTTGATGCCTTGACTGCAAGAAAGTCGCTTAATGAAGTCATTCGTAGACGGACGAAAGCAGAAGACTTGCCAAGAATTTTGATGCAAGTATTAACGCATGTTGATTCCAATATTGCATTCCAGGACTTGGCTGCACGATTTCTGAGTCACTGGCGCGGAATCTTCTCATCTGAAGACTTGGTGACCGCACTTTCACGTTAGTTAAGGGGTGGTCAAGGATGAGGTGAGAACTGGGATCGATAAAAGTTTTTTTGAATCCACTCTAGCGTTTGATGTCTTTTGTTTGTCTAACTAATGTGTGATTTTTTACTGGCAGGGGTTCCCCTGGCGGCTCCAGTTTTGGATTCCAAGTTATAAATTTCTCTGGATTACTAGAAATATATATCAAGCAACAGATTTGCCTATTTGGTATGTCTGGTTTATACGGGAAAAATATGCGGCTGATTCTCCATATCGGTACTGAAAAAACTGGTACTACTACCTTTCAGAAATTTTGCCACGCCAATCGTGCTCTGCTACGTCGCCAAGGTGTTCTTTATCCGCAGTTCGACGGAGGGGGAGTAAATCATCGTTTTTTAGCGATGTGCGCACTTCCCATTAAGGGTGCGGACAAAGGGATACGACGCCTGGGATTTAAATCGCAGAAAGAAATGAACTGCTTTTATGATGCGGTTGAATCACAGCTTATAGAGCAGGTGGCAGAGGCTTCTGATTGCCATACGTGCATTATATCGAGTGAGCACTTTCATTCTCGACTGAAAACCGTAGAGCAGGTGTACAAAATCAAGGAGATATTGAGCCCCTTGTATGAAACCATAGATGTATATGTACATCTCCGTCCACAAGTGGATGTCGTAGTATCGCTCGCCTCCACCCAAGCCCGCGTCGGGGATCCCGTACGGCAAGCCTTTTTTGATGGTGTGATGGCCGATAAACCCTACTATAACTACGATATGTTGGTCTCGTTGTGGGAAACGGTATTTGGGAAAGCTAGCGTAAGGTGCATTCCGTTTAAATCCTCTCCTGACTTCATTGGTGCTCTGGGCAAGTACGTCCAATGGGACCTTGAAGGCATGCCCGTGCCAAAACGCGCAAATGAAGCAATGGACGTGCGGGTTATGGCTATGGTGAATGCCCTTGTAGATAGCGGCTCCAGTCAACGAATCGACATCGGCGTGTTAAACCGATTGCCCACGCAGCAAAAGCTGACATTGGATATTGCGACGGCGCGTGCTATCCAGAAAAGGTTCGAAGAGAGCAACGCATCCTTGATCTCAAGGAGAAGCGATCTTCTAGACGGCGAATTGGAGCCGGACTGGTCCCGTTATCCGGAGAAGGGTAATTTGCATATATTGGAACAAGAATGTTGTTTCGCTGAGCCATTTGCTAGGCTGGTTGGATACTACAATTCGGAAATAAACCGGCTGAGGCAGATGGCTTTAACCGGTGCTGCAGAATCTCCTCGATAAAAGTTACTTATATTAGCTTCCTTTCTTGCTGACCGTTCATTCTATCGCTGGATCGGAGAGGGATAGAACTAGCAAGTCGATTACGTCGATGAGATGTGCGTACTGCAGATGGTGATGCAACTTCAAGGAATGATCGCTTGCCGTTCAATAAGGTAATTCTTATGACCCCAGTGAATGCGGAACGCCCTGTTCGCCCAGCGTGGTTGGAAGAAGTCCATCAGTGCCTGCAGGCAGGCCAGCCACTCCACGCTAAGAAGCTACTAGAAAGTAGCTTGAGTGTATTCGGTTCCACGGATGCTCGGGTCCACATCTGGTATGTCCGAGTACTGCGTCGTCTGAAGAATTGGGAGTTGGCCGATAAGCACATCCAGGAAGCTATTCGCCTATTTTCCAGCGATGTCTCACTCCAAATTGAAGCTGCGCTGATAGCCGCTGACCAGCAGAAGGGAGAGCTCGCAGTAGAGCGTCTACTTCAGATAAAGGAGAGGTTCCCACAGTCGAAAGCCGTATACGAGCGCCTAATAAGAGTCCTTGTAAAAGAGCGTAGATTCTCTGACGCCGAAGATCTGTTACGCCAAATGCAAATACAGTTTGGTGATGGCGACCTATATTCCGAGCTGGCCGAATTAATAAAAATAGAAGAGGCGGTTTTAGTTCAAGTTTATATAAAGATTATCGGTGAGCCTGACAGTCGATTCTTTCTGCATGACAAGAAGGTACAGAAGCGAGTTGTAGAACTGGAAAAGCTATCCTTCCAGATTTATTCTTCCGAGCTTTTCCCTGCCGAATCCTTTGTTGTGCGACGTAGGGGTGGCAAAATTTCGAGCGTTGACTGTTCCATTGAAAGGGACAGGGAGAATGGCTACGTCTACAAATTTATATTAAATAATGTGCAGGACTCGGATTCGATAGGCGTGCGTCAAGGGGATGCCATCAAGTGGCTGTGCATGCTGGCAATTAGCCGCGTGCAGCAAATTATTGAGGGAAGAGACGGGTGGCTTTTTTTGGCAAATGATAGCAACAGTAGTGTTGATCAATTTCTAGGTAGACTACTGCTTGATAAGGAAAAGCTGGCCTGTTGGGATGATTATTTTGCCACGCTCTCATCTCTCTCCTCGGATATTCCCTACATATTTCTCCTCGCTCCGTCAAAAGAAAGTGTTAAGCCCGAGTTCTATCCCCACCAACGCGGGTCAATGACCATCCGGGAGCAGATATTTTCATTAAAATCATTTGGCCAGATTAGAAGCTGCTTCCCATTGGATGCCCTTCGTGAAGATGGGGCATACTATAAGACCGATACTCACTGGAGTGACTTTGGCGCATATATTGCGGCTCAAAAATGCTTAAAAGAACTGGGGCTGGGCGAGTTTAGCAAGGTGGAACTTTGCTTCGAAAAAGTCAAAGCGACGGGAGACCTTGGCGAGAAGGCGCGTCCAAAAAGGCAGAGTGAAATGCTCGCGTTGAGCAAGGATTTAAAGGAACCCGTAGAGCGAGTATTCTATAATTTTGTCTCTAATTCCGGAAGCCTATCGGTATTTGAGAACAATAATTCTAGTACCGATAAAAAGCTTGTCCTGTTTGGTGATTCCTTTTCGGGAAATTTGAATTATATTTTTGGACAGATTTTTAGGCGTATGGTAAGGGTTTACAGCCCGGCGTCGCCAATTCTGGAGATTGTTGAGTGGGAGCGGCCGGATGTCGTCATTGTCCAAACGAACGAACGATTCCTCACAATGCCGCCCCTGGTAATAAACACGATGGAGGAGTCTTCCATTGCTCGGAAGCTTGTTAGTCTCAGTCCGAGTGAGCGGGAATATGTTCGTCTAGCTTTAGGTAACAAGACAGGAGAGAGTGAATTCCGTTATCGTGACGCTATGATGAAGTATTTGGAATGATTTCTAATTTTATGTTGCGGTTGATTCCAAGTGGTCATGCGCCGAAGTAATACAGCTAACATATTTACTGTGTCACACTATGAACCTGACCTGCTCGATGCGTTGTAAGGGCGTAGCGGTATCAGGAGTAAATAGGTAAGGTCATGTCAGGGCTATGCGTGACTTTGACTGGTAGCCGCATGGTGGGATTGATGAGGTATATCGGCGTACAAGAATTTTAGCTGTCAGGTTCGTCCGTACGGATAGAGGGTGGTATTAGCTAGTACGTATGACGTGTAGTTGTGATTAACGCATATTTTTAGGATGGTAATTATGGAATCTACGAATACGACCAGGGCTCCCGCGGCTCAAGTTATCAGCCCTTCGATCATGATTGAGCGGCTTCGACAGGAAAACCCAGCACTGCTTGGGAAAATGAACGATAGGCGAATTATCAGTATAGTCCGTCAAGCTTTGGAACAGCTTGCTGGAGAGATCGAGGGCGTCTCGGAAGGTGCGGTTAGGGTCCCCGGGCTGGGAAGCTTTACTGCGCGGCAAGTGAAGTCTAAGGCTAATGACGCGCCGATAAGGCGTGTCGTTTTTCAACCCGCTAAGCAGAAGGCTGTGTAGCTCACGGGTACTATTAGCCGGGTTTTGCTCATGCTACCTTTTAGTGATACGGCTGTCTTATAAGCTACCAACTACAAACACCGGCGCAAGCCGGTGTTTGGCTATTATGTATGGCTATTGGCGCGTACTATCAAATGGGCTGAAGGCATATGGTAATCCCCCCGCAAAAGCGTTGAGGTCAGAAGTAGAATTTTCTCGTTGAGGAGTTCTACAGCATGAAGAAGTCACGATTCACGGACAGCCAGATCATCGAAGCCATCAAACGGGTGGAAGCCGGCCTTGCGGTACCCGAACTGTGCCGGGAGCTGGGCATCAGCTCGGCGACGTTCTACAAGTGGCGATCGAAGTACGGTGGCATGGACGTGTCGCTGATGGCACGGATGAAGGAGCTGGAAGCCGAGAACGCGCGCCTGCGCAAGATGTACGTCGAGGAGAAGCTCAAGGCCGAGATCGTGACGGAGGCGCTCGAAAAAAAGTGGTGAGGCCATCTCGCCGCCGCGAGATGGCCCGACGTGCCGTGCAAGATCACGGCGTATCAATCCGGATGGCTTGCGAGGCGTTCAGCATTAGCCAGACCTGCTATCGGTACATCGCCAAGACCGACGCCGAGAACGAGGAGATCGCAAACTGGCTGCTTCGCCTGACGGACAACCACCGCAATTGGGGCTTTGGGTTGTGCTTTCTGTACCTGCGTAATGTCCGCGGCTTGCGGTGGAACCACAAGCGCGTGTACCGGATCTACCGCGAGCTCGAGTTGAACTTGCGGATCAAACCGCGCAAACGGCTGGTTCGGCAGGCGCCCGAGCCGTTGACGGTACCTACCCAGGTCAACCAGGTGTGGTCGATGGACTTCATGCACGACCAACTTGCCGACGGACGTAGCATCCGAGTGCTGAACGTGATCGACGACTTTAACCGCGAGGCGCTGGGCATCGAGGTCGACTTCTCGTTGCCTTCAGAGCGTGTGATTCGCACGCTCAAGCAGATCATTGGCTGGCGAGGAAAACCCTCGGCGATTCGTTGCGACAACGGTCCGGAGTACCTGAGTGCGGCCATTGTGCAGTGGGCAGGCACATGGGGCATCAAGCTCGAATATATTCAACCGGGCCGACCCCAGCAGAACGCCTACGTCGAGCGATTCAACCGGACCGTTCGCTACGAATGGCTGTCCCAATATCATTGGGACGATCTGGATCACGTTCAGCGTGTCGCCACGCAGTGGATGTGGTCCTACAATCACGAGCGCCCGAACATGGCACTGGGCGGATTTACCCCGAAACAGCGGCTCGCCATGGCCGCATAGCGTTCCTACTTCTGGCAAACGCTAAAAATGGGGGGATTACCATATGAATAGAGTTAGTTGTTGGAATAGAGAGAGTCGTCAGCGTTGCGAGATAGGAGTGGCTACAGAAATCTGGCAATCGCACTAAGTGATAGAGCGCTTAGCTTTGTGCGGATGTAAAAATGCGCATCGTAGATAGCATTGCCGCCTTACGTTCTGAACCAGTACCTGCCGATCCATCTAGCGACGATAGCATAGCGGAGGTCCTCGGATATTATGGCCCAGGAGACGGTGGGGGAGGGCGTTTTTTTTGGGAGAGCAACTACAGTGCCACCGATAACGGGGGCACTGTCATAGCTCCCCCGGGAATAACGACCGGGCGTTGGCTTCGTATAGTTGCGGATAGTTCGATTAATATCCGCTGGTGTATTGGTAATCCCCCCGCAAAAGCGTTGAGGTCAGAAGTAGAATTTTCTCGTTGAGGAGTTCTACAGCATGAAGAAGTCACGATTCACGGACAGCCAGATCATCGAAGCCATCAAACGGGTGGAAGCCGGCCTTGCGGTACCCGAACTGTGCCGGGAGCTGGGCATCAGCTCGGCGACGTTCTACAAGTGGCGATCGAAGTACGGTGGCATGGACGTGTCGCTGATGGCACGGATGAAGGAGCTGGAAGCCGAGAACGCGCGCCTGCGCAAGATGTACGTCGAGGAGAAGCTCAAGGCCGAGATCGTGACGGAGGCGCTCGAAAAAAAGTGGTGAGGCCATCTCGCCGCCGCGAGATGGCCCGACGTGCCGTGCAAGATCACGGCGTATCAATCCGGATGGCTTGCGAGGCGTTCAGCATTAGCCAGACCTGCTATCGGTACATCGCCAAGACCGACGCCGAGAACGAGGAGATCGCAAACTGGCTGCTTCGCCTGACGGACAACCACCGCAATTGGGGCTTTGGGTTGTGCTTTCTGTACCTGCGTAATGTCCGCGGCTTGCGGTGGAACCACAAGCGCGTGTACCGGATCTACCGCGAGCTCGAGTTGAACTTGCGGATCAAACCGCGCAAACGGCTGGTTCGGCAGGCGCCCGAGCCGTTGACGGTACCTACCCAGGTCAACCAGGTGTGGTCGATGGACTTCATGCACGACCAACTTGCCGACGGACGTAGCATCCGAGTGCTGAACGTGATCGACGACTTTAACCGCGAGGCGCTGGGCATCGAGGTCGACTTCTCGTTGCCTTCAGAGCGTGTGATTCGCACGCTCAAGCAGATCATTGGCTGGCGAGGAAAACCCTCGGCGATTCGTTGCGACAACGGTCCGGAGTACCTGAGTGCGGCCATTGTGCAGTGGGCAGGCACATGGGGCATCAAGCTCGAATATATTCAACCGGGCCGACCCCAGCAGAACGCCTACGTCGAGCGATTCAACCGGACCGTTCGCTACGAATGGCTGTCCCAATATCATTGGGACGATCTGGATCACGTTCAGCGTGTCGCCACGCAGTGGATGTGGTCCTACAATCACGAGCGCCCGAACATGGCACTGGGCGGATTTACCCCGAAACAGCGGCTCGCCATGGCCGCATAGCGTTCCTACTTCTGGCAAACGCTAAAAATGGGGGGATTACCCACCGAACCAGCGGCACAACTTGGCGATCGAGACGGTGATACCGTCGGCTTGCAGTCCCTGGCGGATCGTCTCGATCACTTCTCGTCCTCGCCCAGCAGGGACTGCAATTTTTTTCTGGCGCGCAGCTCCAGCATCGCCTCGCCATAGGCCTCTTGCAGGTCCTTGAGCTGGCGTTCGTACTGTTCGCGCACGTCCTGCGGATTCGCGCGCAGGGCGTTCTCCATGCCCCGCTTGCCGTCATCGATCCACTGTTCGACCTCCGACGGTGATAGGTCGTACTGACGGCTTGCCTCAGCCACGGTGGTCTTGCCCTGAATGATGTCCAGCACCAGCGCACTCTTGCGCTTGGCCGTCCAGCGTTTGATGTCTTCTTCCATCTTCGTGCTCAACGTCGTTTCCTCGATTATGACGTGAGCAGGATTTCACTGGGTCAATACAGGCCCGGTTGAATATATTCGAGCTTGATGCCCCATGTGCCTGCCCACTGCACAATGGCCGCACTCAGGTACTCCGGACCGTTGTCGCAACGAATCGCCGAGGGTTTTCCTCGCCAGCCAATGATCTGCTTGAGCGTGCGAATCACACGCTCTGAAGGCAACGAGAAGTCGACCTCGATGCCCAGCGCCTCGCGGTTAAAGTCGTCGATCACGTTCAGCACTCGGATGCTACGTCCGTCGGCAAGTTGGTCGTGCATGAAGTCCATCGACCACACCTGGTTGACCTGGGACGGTACCGTCAACGACTCGGGCGCCTGCCGAACCAGCCGTTTGCGCGGTTTGATCCGCAAGTTCAATTCGAGCTCGCGGTAGATCCGGTACACACGCTTGTGGTTCCACCGGAAGCCGCGGACATTACGCAGGTACAGAAAGCACAACCCAAAGCCCCAGTTGCGGTGGTTGTCCGTCAGGCGAAGCAGCCAGTTTGCGATCTCCTCGTTCTCGGCGTCGATCTTGGCGACGTACCGATAGCAGGTCTGGCTAATGCTGAACGCCTCGCAAGCCATCCGGATCGATACGCCGTGATCTTCCACGGCACGTCGGGCCATCTCGCGGCGGCGAGATGGCCTCACCACTTTTTTTCGAGCGCCTCCGTCACGATCTCGGCCTTGAGCTTCTCCTCGACGTACATCTTGCGCAGGCGCGCGTTCTCGGCTTCCAGCTCCTTCATCCGCGCCATCAGCGACACGTCCATGCCGCCGTACTTCGATCGCCACTTGTAGAACGTCGCCGAGCTGATGCCCAGCTCCCGGCACAGTTCGGGTACCGCAAGGCCAGCTTCCACCCGTTTGATGGCTTCGATGATCTGGCTGTCCGTGAATCGTGACTTCTTCATGCTGTAGAACTCCTCAACGAGAAAATTCTACTTCTGACCTCAACGCTTTTGCGGGAGGATTACCGCGGAATCTCCGGACAGAAATGTGGTTTGGGCCAGTTTCCTCCAATAAAGCCGAACAAGCCGATTTATTATGATTCTGATATTTCTAGTTCGTCTTTTGGTGAGGTCCAAGAAACCTTGTATTACAGTAGTACCATGCCTTCGTCTGGTTTTTACATTCGAGGCCATGTTGTATATCAAGTCAATGAATCAGCGTCTACCCCGATGTTGTGGCAGCGTGCCACATTGGGATGGAATCATGTGCTCGGAGTAGATTGGGTGGCGATTCCATAGCCTGGATGCGAATACATGAGAATCTTGCGGTCTGACTAAGGTGAATGGTCTAGCGCGCCGCCATAGGCGATAATCGACATTCGCCTTATGGGTGGTCATGCAGAGTCCGTTGCCTAGGTCCGGTTAACTGGCTGGCGACGCTTCGCAGTTCGACCGTTGAATATGCGGGAGGAGATTTCAGTTCTAATTTTGCAAGCCATTCATGAAGACGGGATATAAAGAGTTCCCTGGCGCGATCATAGAGGAGCCAGTCATAGTGAATTAGTGGATCCAACGCGGACCGCGTTGCCGGATTTGATATGTCAAGTCCAAAGTTCTGGGAATGGGTGTTTTCCATGGGCGCTCTATTAGTACGTAAGGGCTTGCCAAGCTGATCGGCAAGCATGCACATGGCTTCGTCTAATCGTTCTGTTATTCCGACGTACGATATTCTCGCCATGTTGTTAAGCGCTGTTCGTAGCGCCGCAGGATTTGGTGATGCTGAGCCAGATATGTATTGGGTCTGGGTATTGTGAAATAGGAATGCTTTCTGTGCATTCAACCATGTAACCAAGCTCATCAGATGGTCTGGATCGGCTAAATTTCGAAGCGCCAGTTGCTCTACGATTCGTCGTATTTGGGGAGGTTGACGATTTAACCGCGTTTCTTCGTCAGGCTCTGCTAGCCGACGAACCCAGGCGATGTGCGAGGCTAACTGGGCGTCGGGTCTCCGAAAAAAAGCAACGGTTTTCCACCCGGCACTGAGCCGATTCTTTTGCGCAGGCCAGAGTATATGGCCGCTAAGAAAGTCGTATTCTTCGATTGCTAAGGTACGCGCGCGCCACCCGGGATGGCTTTCTAGATGTACCAAGCTTTTCTTTTTTCCGAACCATTCCGTCATTAAGGTATTGACGGAACTTCCGGCTGTTTTTGGTATATGTATGAAGAATAGCTTGCTCAATTAGAAACCTATATGGCGCGTGGATCTGTGGCTTTGCTGTGTGAGGCGGGCGATAACACGCATCTTTCATCTAGCACTTGCCCTGTCTCGATTGCCGAGCACCTGACTATATCTCCGGACTTGAGCGGACGAGGAAGCCGTATATCGAACCCTACGCATGCATTACGTGGGACATGCAGATTGCCTAATGACGGGCGGTGAGCGGTTGCAAACACCGTCCGACTCAGGGATTGACCATTTACTTCAACACTAACTCGAACCGGGATGCTTGATCCTGGAGAGAAAGCGAAGCCAGAGATACTATGAGCTGTCATGCTATGAATGGCGCCATGAGTATATCGATACCCCTCTTCTATCGCCTTTCCGCGGGCTTTTAGGAGAGCCTGGGCCCGGTGCCATAGTTCGTATTCCGGCTTCAATATCTCTTCGATTTCGACTTGAAGCGACTCGGGCACTGCATATGTTGCAGTATCGGCCAAGGCAGGATTCCGGTTGTCATAGCGCACAGGTATTTCGAGCTCGTACTGGCGCGCCAATAGCGCGATGCTGGCCTCGTATTGCTCGGTAACGCCGACGAATCCCAGGGCTTCCAGAGGGACGCCTTTCAGCATGTGTGAGGCAAACCGATGCCGCGCTATGGGCTTTCTGATGAAGACTTCTAGAGGCTCCTGGTAGCCGTAGTGCCGGACGTGGTGTTCGTAGTGCGAAAGCAGCTGATTGACCGGGTTGCGTATGAAGGTGAACGTTTGCGTGACGTACATCATGGGCATGTACTGCAACGCGTTCACATGCCCTGCCAGCAGCTTGCATTGCTTGCGAGCCAGCAGCCGTTCGAGCCGGAACAGGTCGGCGGTGGGATACCCGACTTTCTTGACGTCCGGATCGGTGACCGGGCTTTCGGGCCCATAGTCGTAGCAGATGTGTTCTTTCCCCAGCGCATCTTCCAGCGCCAGCCGCAGGCTGGTGCCGGCGGTCTTGGGGATGTGCACGAAGAACAGGGAATTCGCTAGAGGCATGTTGATATTGTTCTGGCCGCGTGAATGCAGTGGCGTGAACAGAAGCCAGGTTCGCTGTGTGCGCTGCGGCCTATTGTGACGAAAATGGGATTATCACGGGTATCAGGCACATAAAGTGTCTGATACCCGCAACTGACTAGCAAGAGAGTGCAACGCCGCGTCAGCAGATCCCGCGGGACTTGAGCATGGCAACGATCTCGTCCGCGGCTTCTTCCGGCGAGAGCTTGGCGGTATCCACCACGAACTCCGGGTTCTCCGGCACTTCATAAGGCGAATCGATGCCCGTGAAGTTCTTCAGCTTGCCGGCGCGCGCCTTCTTGTACAGGCCCTTGGTGTCGCGGCTTTCGGCCACGGCCAGCGGGGTGTTGACGTAGATCTCCAGGAACTCGCCTTCTTCCACCAGGCCGCGGGCCAGCTCGCGCTCGGAGCGGAACGGCGAGATGAAGGAGGTGATCACGATCAGGCCGGCATCCACCATCAGCTTGCTCACCTCGGCCACGCGGCGGATGTTCTCCACGCGGTCCACGTCGGTGAAGCCCAGGTCTTTGTTCAGGCCGTGCCGCACGTTGTCGCCGTCCAGCAGGTAGGTGTGGCGGCCCTCGGCGTGCAGCTTGCGCTCGACCAGGTTGGCGATGGTGGATTTGCCGGCGCCCGAGAGGCCGGTGAACCACAGCAGGCAGGCTTTCTGCTGCTTGAGTTCGCTGCGTGCGGCCTTGTTCACGTCCACGTGCTGCATGTGGATGTTCTGGCTGCGGCGCAGGGCGAAGTGCAGCAGGCCGGCGCCCACGGTGTTGTTGGTGTGCCGGTCGATCAGGATGAAGCCGCCGGTGTCCGGGTTTTCTTCATACGGGTCGAAGGCAATGGGGCGATCCAGGCTGAGGTTGCACACGCCGATCTCGTTGAGCTCCAGCGTGCGGGTGGCCACGTGCTCGAGCGTGTTGACGTTGACCTTGTGCTTGATGCTGGTAACGCTGGCCGATACCGTGCGGCTGCCGATCTTCATCCAGTAGGGGCGACCGGGCAGCAGGGGCTCGTCGTGCATCCAGATCAGCGTGGTTTCGAACTGGTCTGCCACCGCGGCCGGGGTGTCCTTGCCGGAGATCACGTCGCCGCGCGAGATGTCGATCTCGTCCTTGAGCGTGAGGGTGATGGATTGCCCCGCCACGGCCATGGGCAGGTCGCCGCCGTAGGCCACGATGCGCGCCACGGTGCTTTCCTTGCCGGAGGGCTGCACGCGGATGGGGTCGCCCGGCTTGATGGTGCCGCTGGCGATGACGCCGGCGAAGCCGCGGAAGTCCAGGTTGGGGCGGTTCACCCATTGCACCGGCATGCGGAACGGCTGGCTCTGCATGCGGCTTTCGTTGATTTCGGTGGTTTCCAGGTAGCCCATCAGCGTGGTGCCGTGGTACCAGGGCATGTTGTTGCTGGGCGCGATGATGTTGTCGCCCTTGAAGGCGGACATCGGGATGAACGTGACGTTCTTCAGCCCGATGCGCTCGGCGAAGGCGGAGTAGTCGGCCACGATCTTGTCGTAGGTGGCCTGGGAGTAATCCACCAGGTCCATCTTGTTGATGGCCACCACGATGTGCTGGATGCCGATCAGCGACACCAGGTAGGAGTGGCGGCGCGTCTGCGTCAGCACGCCCTTGCGCGCGTCCACCATCAGCACGGCCGCGTCGGCGGTGGAGGCGCCGGTGATCATGTTGCGGGTGTACTGTTCGTGGCCCGGGGTGTCGGCCACGATGAACTTGCGCTTGTCGGTGGAGAAGAAGCGATAGGCCACGTCGATGGTGATGCCTTGCTCGCGCTCGGCGGCCAGGCCGTCGACCAGCAGGGCGAAGTCGATGGAATCGCCCTGGGTGCCCCATTTCTTGGAGTCGGCTTCCACGGCGGCGAGCTGGTCTTCGAACAGCATCTTCGATTCGAACAGCAGCCGGCCGATCAGGGTGCTCTTGCCGTCGTCCACGCTGCCGCAGGTGATGAAGCGCAGGAGGCTCTTCTTCTCGTGCGACTGCAGGTATTGGGCGATGTCGGTGGCGATGAGGTCGGAAACGTGTGCCATCAGAAGTACCCCTCTTGCTTTTTCTTTTCCATGGAAGCGGCGGAGTCATGGTCGATGACCCGGCCTTGGCGTTCGGACGTGCGGGTGAGCAGCATTTCCTGGATGATGGCCGGCAGGGTGTCGGCCTCGGACTCCACCGCGCCGGTAAGCGGATAGCAGCCCAGGGTGCGGAAGCGCACTTTCTTCATCATGGGCACTTCGCCCGGCTTGAGCGGCATGCGGTCGTCGTCCACCATGATCAGCGTGCCGTCGCGCTCCACCACGGGGCGCAGCGCCGAGTAGTACAGCGGCACGATGGGAATGTTCTCCAGGTAGATGTATTGCCAGATGTCCAGCTCGGTCCAGTTCGACAGCGGGAAGACGCGGATCGACTCGCCTTTCTGCTTGCGGGCGTTGTAGAGCCGCCAGAGTTCGGGCCGCTGGTTCTTCGGATCCCACTGGTGCTGGGCGGTGCGGAACGAGAACACGCGCTCCTTGGCGCGCGATTTTTCTTCGTCGCGCCGGGCGCCGCCGAAGGCGGCATCGAAGCCGTACTTGTTCAGCGCCTGCTTCAGGCCTTCGGTTTTCATCACGTCGGTGTGGATGGCCGAACCGTGCGTGAAGGGGTTGATGTCTTTCGCCACGCCTTCGGGGTTGATGTGCACCAGCAGCTTCATCCCCAGTTCCTTGGCCATCCTGTCGCGGAACGCGTACATGTCGCGGAACTTCCAGCGCGTATCCACGTGCAGCAGGGGGAAGGGCGGCACGGCGGGATAGAACGCCTTCATCGCCAGGTGCAGCATGACCGCGCTGTCTTTGCCGATGGAGTACAGCATGACGGGATTTTCGGCTTCGGCGACGACCTCCCGCATGATGTGGATGCTTTCGGCTTCCAGCCGCTGTAGATGGGTAAGGAGCATGTCAGGCCTCTTGTTGGAGTCCGGGTGGGCAATCTCGGTTGACGGGGCGTCTCGCCGGAAGGGCAAGGCGGCGGGAGGCGTTTCGGCGGGCAGGCATGCCGGCTCGATCCGGTCGGATCGCTCGGCCAGCCACGCGCCGAGCACGCCCGGGCGGAACAGGAAAGGGTTGGCGAACACCAGGTGCAGCTTGCCTGGCAGGGTGAGGCACAGCCCGTGGACGAATGCCTGCCAGTCGTCGGCGGTGGGTTGCCGCGGCATGGCCAGCCAATACATGTGGCCGCGCGGGGTGTGGGCATACAGCAGGTGGTGGCCGCTGTTGGCCACCGGGCTTTCGCCCAGCCACAGGATCTGCCCGCCGCTGCGCCGGGTGCGCGCCTGCAGCTTGCGGTAGTCGTCGGCCAGCCATTGCGCCAGCGCCGCGCTGCCCGACTCGCGGGCCAGGTCCAGCAGGGAACGCGCGTGGATGCCCCAGCGATGGAGCAGCCGGGAGATGTTGCGCGCCGCGATGTCGGCGCCATGGCGGGCCTGCAGCCAGGCCGCCACGGCGCCCAGGTGCCAGACGTGGTCGTTGGGCACGCCTTCGGCATCCGGCGTGCGCGACAGTAGCGTGGTGCGCAGGGCGGCTTCGGCATCGGGCTGCAGGTTCTCCTGTCCGCGGGCCGGGCGGCCGCGCCGGCCGGTGTCCACGGCGTCCCAGCCGCCCTGCATGTAGGCCTTGTAGGCCGCGATGATGGTCGGCACGCTCAGGCCCGTGGCGCGGCTGGTGTCCGCCAGGGTGGCGCCGTCCAGCCGCATGCGCACCGCTTCGCGGCGATGCTGGTTGAGGACGGGGATGGAGCGTGCGGGAGTAGCCAAGGCAGAAGGATCAGGGAAGTTGCGGCTTAGTGTAGGGGAAAGCCGTCAGCTTTTCTTCTATTAAACATTTTTCAATTTGCACAAATCGTAAAAGTATTGGCTATAAGCTCAACGCCGATTTATATGTAGCGCAGCCTGGCGTACGGTTCGCGCCGCTTTTTTATGTCCGTTTTTATGTCCTTATAGGGAGCTGCCCTCGATGTCTTCGTCCAACCTCATGGAATTGCTCGACCACCTGGTCCCCGTCGTGCGGGCTGCCGGCGACGTGGTGATGCAGGTATACGACACGGACTTCGAGGCCCGGAACAAGGCGGACGATTCCCCGGTTACCGAGGCGGACCAGCGCGCCGAGGCGCTGATCGTGCCGGCGCTGCGCGAACTGCTGCCCGAGGTGCCGGTGGTGGCGGAAGAGGCGGTGGCCGCCGGCGACATGCCCGAAGTGGCCGACAGGTTCTGGCTGGTGGACCCGCTGGACGGCACCAAGGAATTCATCAGCCGCAATGGCGAATTCACGGTGAACGTGGCGCTGGTGGAGGAGGGCGTGCCCGTGCTGGGCCTGGTGCTGGCGCCCGCCCTGGGTCGGCTCTACCTGGGCGCGGCGGGCGCGGGCGCCTACGTGGAGGATGCCCAGGGCCGCCGGCCCCTGGCCTGCCGCCAGCCTCCGGCGGAAGGCATCACGGTGGTGGCCAGCCGCTCCCATGGCGATGCGGATGCCCTGGCGGCCTTCCTGGACGGCCGCAAGGTGGCCGGCGTGTGCAATGCCGGTTCGTCGCTGAAGTTCTGCCTGGTGGCCGGCGGCGAGGCGGACCTCTATCCGCGCCTGGGCCGCACCATGGAATGGGACATCGCCGCGGGGCACGCCGTGCTGGCGGCGGCCGGCGGCACCGTGCGCACCGTGGACGGCGCGCCGATGCGTTACGGCAAGCCCGGTTTCGAGAATCCGCATTTCGTGGCGGCGGGCCCCGGCCTGTAAATCCCGCTCACAAAAGAGGGGCTGCGGCCCCATCCGGTTCGATCTGTATTGCCGAGGAAAACATGACGGCTTGGCTGGTGCTGGCTTCCGTGGGCGTGTTGCTGGGTTTGCTGGTGCATGGGCGTATTCCGCCCGCGATTCTGTTCACGGTGTGGGGCGCGGCCTATTTCATGGCGGGCCTGCTCGACGAAAAGGCCTATCTGGCCGGCTTCACCAATTCCGCCCTGGCAACGCTGGTGGTGCTGTTGCTGGTGTCGCTGGCGCTGGAGCGCTCGCCCATCCTGCCCAGGCTATCGCGCATGCTGGTGAACAAGGGCTCGACATCGGGCGCCGTGCTGCGGCTGGCGGCGGTGTCTTCCGTGGCGTCGGCGTTCGTGAACAACACTGCCGTGGTCGGCGCGTTCCTGGGCATGATCACCAAGCAGCGCCACGTGCCCGCGTCGAAGCTGCTGATTCCCCTGTCGTATGCCTCCATCGTGGGCGGCGTGACCACGCTGGTGGGCACCAGCACCAACCTGGTGGTGAATTCGTTTGCGGTGAACGCCGGATTGCCGGCCCTCACCATGTTCCAGTTCAGCTACGTGGGCATCCCGCTGGCGCTGGTCTGCCTGGCGGTGATCCTGTTCTCGGCGCGCCTGCTGCCGGCGCACGAGGCCGACAGCCGCGACAGTGTGCAGGCCTACTTCCTGGAGGCGCAGGTGCTGCCCGATTCGCCGCTGGCCGGCCGCAGCATCGAGCAGAACGGGCTGCGCAACCTCGATGGCCTGTTCCTGGTGGAGATCGTGCGGGCGGGGCGGCTGATCTCGCCCGTGACGCCCGACATGGCGGTGGAGGCGGGCGACCTGCTGATCTTTTCGGGCGAGGTGGAGAAACTGCAGGTCATCCAGCAGTTCGAAGGGCTGCATGTGTTCGGCGCGCAGGCCTCGTCGCTGCTGGCGTCCAACCTGGTGGAGGTGGTGATCTCGAACGAGTCGGAGCTGGCCAACCGCACGCTGCGCGAGGTGGACTTCCGCACCATGTTCGATGCCGGCGTGGTGGCCATCCGGCGCGGCGAGCGCCGCCTGACGGGCCAGCTGGGGCGCATTCCGCTGCGCGTGGGCGACAGCCTGCTGCTGGCCGTGGGGCAGGACTTCCGCCAGCACCGCAACCTGGACCGCAACTTCCACATCCTCAATGGCGACGGCTGGCAGCCGCGGCTGGGGCGCAAGCAGAACTGGCTGGCCGTGGGTGGCTTCGCGCTGGTCGTGCTGCTGGCTACGCTGGAGGTGCTGCCGCTGCTGCCGGGCATGATGCTGCTGCTGGCCGCATTGCTGCTGGCGCGCGCCCTGACGCTGGGCGAGCTGCGGCGGCGCTTCCCGTTCGGCCTGGTCATGATCATCGGTTCGGCGCTGGCCATGGCCACCGTGCTGGAAAGCTCGGGCGCCGCGGAACTGATCGCCAGCGGCATGCGCTTCCTGTTCCAGGATCATGGCGTGCTCGGGGCCTTCGTGGGGATCTACCTGATGACGCTGGTGCTGACCGAACTGGTGACCAACAACGCGGCCGCCGCGCTGGCGTTTCCCATCGGGTTGTCCACGGCGCAGGCTTTCGGGGTGGACCCGACGCCTTTCGTGATGGCCGTGGCCTACGGCGCCAGCGCGGGCTTCCTGATGCCGTTCGGCTACCAGACCCACTTGATGGTCTATTCGCCGGGCCGCTACGGGATAGGCGACTTCCTCAAGGCGGGCCTGCCAGTGAGCCTGGCCTACTCGGCATGCGTGTTGATGCTGGTGCCGGTGTTCTTTCCGTTTTGATGTGTGAGGGGTGGGGTGGTGTCAGATACCGCCTCGCTGCCCGAAACTCTGGGGCGCCAGGCCGGCAGTACCGGCGACAAACGTCTCCAGGCTCTCTAGGCTGGTGAGCCGGTCATCTTGCAGGGTCAACATCATCCCTTGATGATCGATGTCCCGCCCAACTCCGCTTTAGACTCATCTCATGTTGGAATCAGACCGCCCGCTCCAGACTCATGTCATATTGGGCAAGGCTCTCTACAAGAAGCGGGTAGCTCGCCCCGCCGGCGGCAAGAGCGGCGGCTACCGCACGCTGCTGTCAGCCAGGATAGGCAGCCGCTATGTGTTCCTGCATGGGTTCTCCAAGAGCGATAAGGCGAACGTCACGCAGGACGAGAAGAAGGCACTGCAATTCGCCGGCAAGGTGTTCATGGAGCTGTCCGCAGAAGCCCTGTCGATGGCGTTGCAGTCCGGTGTGTTATTGGAGGTGCATTGTGAGCAAGATCATTGAATCCCTGCGGGGCGACCTGGCTGCGCTTCATGAAGCGGGAGCGATCAGCAAGGTGACGATGCGCGAGTTCGACGCGATTTGCCCGCCTCCAGTGCGGGAATTCAGCGCCGCCGACATCAAACGACTGCGCGAAGGGCTGAAATTCAGTCAGCCGGTGTTCGCGCTTCACCTGCACACCACCGCTTCGACCGTGCGAAAGTGGGAGCAAGGCGAGACCCATCCCACGGGACCTGCACTCAAGTTGCTCAATGTCATTGCCGACAAGGGATTGCAGGCCATCATCTGATGCCTGACAGTGGGAACAGGCGGTGGCGACGCGGATTCCCCTCTTCAGCTCACAGCATCTTGAAGCCGCTTGCCGCGTACTCACCGATACCGAGGGCAGGCCGAGTGCGCCCGAGCGGGACTGCTCAAGGCTCCGCTTCGCGGATGGCGCTGCTCCAGATTCGCAATCCGCTCATTCCGTACGCCCCGGCTTTCTACCGCGATGCCCCTATGTGGCTCCTGGCTCCTGGTTCCTGGTCCACAAAACCGGTACCCCCGCAAAGCGGCCAGAAGTAGAGCTCACCCGGTGTCCTGTATCAGTTTTTTAGCCCTCAGCAATTTTCAAGAGGGCCTGACACAGGTTTTTTGTGCACATGTCGTGCCTTTTTATTGTTTGCGGGCATAACGATAAGGTGTTGTTCTAGCCATTAACTATTAAATAATATTTATTTGCACCAGCTTGTAAAAGTATTGGACCTGATCTCCCTGGAAACTTAACTTATGCCGCACGGTTTGCTGCAACGCGCAGACCGTACCGGACAACTTGGGAGAGATCACATGACGGCGCGTATCGTTATCGTTGGTGCGGGGTATTGCGGCACCACCACCGCCATCCGGCTGGCGAGTTCGGACCTGGCGGGGCTGGATCTGTCTATTACCCTGATCGACGAGCCTCGCCGGTTCGCGCGGGGCGTGGCCTATCAGGCCAATGACGAAGGGTGGCTGCTCAATGCCCGGGCCCCGCAGCTCAGTGCGGTGGACGGCAGGCCCGACGAGTTCGCGGCATTCTGCCAGGCACTGGGCTGCCACCAGGCCGAAAGCGGTTTCGCGCCGCGCAGCCTGTATGGCGCCTATCTGGAAAGCCTGTTCGAGCGCACCGTGGCGGCCTCGCGGCATCGCCTGCGCCGCCGCGAGGGCAAGGTGGTGGCGCTGGAGCGCCTGCCGGAGGGCGGCGTGCAGGTGCGCCTGGCCAGCGGCACGACGATTGCGGCCGATCACGTGGTGCTTGCCACGGGGCCGGTGTCGGCCGAGCCCCTGGGCAATCCGGACCTCCAGGCACTGGGCACGCATTATCTGCACGACCCCTGGGCGGTGCAGAGCCTGCACGATGCCCGGCCCGGCAGCACGTTCTTCGTGCTGGGCACGGGCCTCACGGCGCTGGACGTGGTGGTGTCGCTGCAGCGGCACGTGCCCGGGGCGCGCTTCCGCATGGTGTCCCGGCGCGGCCTGCTGCCTCGGCCGCACGCGCCCGCCGTGCCTGCCGACGACGCATTGCGCGAGGCGCTGCGGGCCTGCGTCTGCGACAGCGTCGGCGCCAGCCTGCGCTCCATACGGCGGCTGGCCCGGGAGCACATGGGGCAGGGCGGCGACTGGCGTTCCATGATGGATGTGCTGCGCGCCCTGGCGCCCGAGGTCTGGACTTCCTGGTCTGCGCGCGAGCAGGCGCGTTTCGTGGAGCATGTGGCGCCCTACTGGGATGCGCACCGCCATCGCTGTCCGCCCCAGACCGCGGAATTGCTGGAGAACCTGCAGATGGCCTGGCGCCTGGAGGTGCACGCTGCCCGCCTGGAGCAGGTGCGGCGCGAAGCCGGTCGCCTGCGCATCGACATCCGCCATCGCCACAGCGGCCAGCGCGAATCGGTGCAGGCGGATTATCTGGTCAACTGCACCGGCGCCACCGGCGCCGTGTACCGCGACCGCCTGTACGCCCAGATGATGGAGGCCGGACTGGCATCGTGCGACGCCATGGGCCTGCGGGTGGACGCGGCCTACCGCCTGGTGGGGCCGGACGGCGCCAGCGTGCCCTGCGTGTCGTACGTGGGCCCGCTGCTCAAGGCCAGGTACTGGGAGGCCACCGCCATCCCCGAACTGCGCCAGCACATCGGCAAGCTGGTGGCGGGCGTGCTGGCCAGCCTGGAAGTGCCGCAGGCGAGCGTGGCGTAAGGCGCAGTCGCTATAAGGGGACGGAGACGGTGTCAGACACCTTTGTGCCCGACCCCCGGCGCGCCAGGCCGCTGCTTCACACCGACTTGCTGGCCTTGACCAGGCACTCGATGGTGCGGGCGATCTGTTCCTCGGTGTGCTGGCACGAGACGAAGAATCGCAGGCGGGCGGATTTCTCGGGCACGGCGGGATACAGGATGGGCTGCACGTTGATGCCCTGGCTGAACAGCGCCTCCGACAGCCGGGCGGCGCGCAGCGAGCTGCCGGTGATGGCAGGCACCACGGCCAGGCCGGCGCTGGTGCCGGTGTCGATGCCGGCCGCCTGGGCCTGTTCCAGGAAATAGCGGCCGCGGGCCTGCAGCACGGCCACGCGCTCGGGCAGCTGGTCCATGCGGCGCAGCGAGGCCAGGGCGGCGGCGGCCACGGGCGGGGGCATGCCCACGCTGTAGAGGAAGCCGGGCGCCAGGAATTTCAGGTGCTCCACCAGGGCCGTTTCGCCGGCGATGTAGCCGCCGCAGCCGGCCAGCGTCTTGCTCAGCGTGCCCATCCAGATGTCGACGTCATTGCCGGAGAGGCCGAAGTGCTCGCGGATGCCGTGGCCGCGCGCGCCCATGACGCCCAGCGAGTGCGCTTCGTCGATCATCAGGAAGGCGCGGTGGCGCCGCTTGATCTCCACGAAGCGGGGCAGGTCGGGGTAGTCGCCGTCCATGCTGTAGATGCCTTCCAGCACCACCAGCACGCGCTCGAACTGGTGGCGCTGGGTGGCCAGCAACTGGTCCAGCGCGTCGGCATCGTTGTGCGGGAAGTGCAGGCGCCTGGCGCCCGAGAGCTGGATGCCCTGCAGCACGCTGTTGTGGATGAGTTCGTCGTGCACCACGAGGTCGCGCGGGCCGAACAGGTAGCCGATGGTGGTGACGTTGGCGGCATGGCCGCTGACGAAGGTGACGGCGTCGTCCACGCCGCACAGGTCCGCCAGGGCGCGTTCCAGTTCGCGGTGTATGGGCCGCTCGCCCGAGACCAGGCGGCTGGCCGACACCGAGGTGCCGTAGCGGTCTATGGCGTCCTTGGCGGCCTGGGCCACGTACGGATCGCCCGACATGCCCAGGTAGTTGTAGCTGGCGTAGTTGACGTAGGTCTTGCCGCCGATGCGGGTTTCGGCGCCGGCGGTGCCGTCGTGGAGCTTGAAGAACGGGCTCTTCACGCCCAGGCGGGCCGCGCCGTCGTTCATGATGCGCAGCTGGCGATAGCCGGGATGCTGGTCGAACCGCGTGAATTCATCCGGCACGGCGCCGCGCGGGGCGGTGGCGTCGGGCGGTGCGGTGCGGGACGGCTCCTGGCCGGCCTGGCGCAGCTTGCGCTCCAGCGCCTGCTGGATGAGCTTGTCCTTCAGGCCTGCCGTGAGGCCGGGCAGGCCCTTCTTGGGTTGCGTCACAAAGTGCTCACTGAATCATGCGTTGTCTGGACGCGGCGTCGCCGGACTTGATCTCGTCGGTGAAGCGCGCCACGGCGTCGCTGGACACCTCATCGGCGTGCTGCGCCACCACCTGGGCCACCTGGGCAGCCACCGGGTCGGCGTGGCTGCCTTCGTCGCCCCGCAACAGCTCGAGCAGTTTCGCGGAGAGCCTGGCGATGGTGGGGCTTTCGTTCAGCGCCATCACCGGCAGCTTGATGCCGAAGCGGTTCTCCAGCGCCACGATCAGCTCCACGCCCATGAGCGAGTCCAGGCCCATATCGTAAATCGAACGCTCGGGATCGATCTTCTCGGCCGGCACGCGCAGGATCTCGCCCACTTCGTGCTTGAGCATGTCTGCGATCATCGGCAGCAGCGCCGCGTCGTCCAGCGTGGCCAGCAGGTGGGCGATGTCGGCCCCGCCGGCGTCGTCATGCTCGCTGCTGCCGGCGCGGCGCGCCACCCACGAGAACTTGGGCGTGTCGGCGGTGGGCAGGAAGCGGGCCAGCGCGCGCCAGTCGAGCTCCAGCACGCCGAGGTCGGAGGCGTCGGACAGCAGCATCTGCTCGAGCACGTCCAGGGCCGCGCCGGCGGGCAGGGCCGCGCCGCCCATGCGGCTTTGCAGGGCGTCCTTGATCTTCTTGTTGCGCGCCAGGTAGCCGACGTCGTCGATGGCGCCCCAGCGCACGCAGGTGGCCGGCAGGCCCTGCGCGCGGCGCTGGCGCGCCCAGGCCTCGAGCCAGCCGTTGGCGGCCACGTAATTGGCCTGGCCGGGATTGCCGAACAGCGTGGTGCCGGAGGAGTACGCCACGAAGAAGTCCAGCGGCATGCCCTGAGTGAGCACGTCAAGGTGCATCGCGCCCAGCACCTTGGGCGCCAGCACGCGCTCGATCTGCGCCGCATCGGCGCCGCGGATCAGGCCGTCGTCGATCACCATGGCGGCGTGCACGATGCCGCGCAGCGGCGGCATGTAGGCGGCCACGTGCTCCAGCACCTGGCCCAGCGCCGCGCGGTCGGTGACGTCGCAGGCCGCCGCGTGCACGGCCACGCCGCGCGCCTGCAGCCGGGCGAGGGCCTCCTGCGCGGCGTCGGTGGCCGGGCCGCTGCGGCTGAGCAGCACCAGGTGGCGCGCGCCCTTGTCGGCCAGCCATTCGGCGGTGCGCAGGCCGAAGCCCGACAGCCCGCCGGTGACCAGGTAGCTGGCCGCTTCGGGCAGCTGCAGCGCGCCGGCGGGGCGGGCCGCAGGGTGCGCGGTGCGCACGCCATTGCGGTAGGTGACCACGATCTTGCCGATCTGGCGCGCCTGCTGCATGTAGCGGAAGGCGTCGACCACTTCATTGGCATCGAAGGCCTGGTAGGGCAGCGGACGCAGCGCGCCTTCGCGGAAGAGGTCCATCACTTCGGCGAACAGGCGCCGGGTGAGGTCGGGACGCTCGCTCATCAGCTGGTCGGCGTCGATGCCGAAGTAGCTGATGTTGTTGCGGAAGGGGCGCAGGCCGATGCGCGTGTTCTCGTAGAAGTCGCGCTTGCCCAGTTCGAGGAAGCGGCCGAAGGGCTTGAGCACGCGCAGGTTGCGGTTGATGGCCTCGCCGGCCAGCGAATTCAGCACCACGTCGACGCCGCGCCCGCCCGTGGAGGCCAGGATCTCGTCGGCGTACGACAGCGAGCGCGAGTCGTAGATGCGGGTGACGCCCATGAGGCGCAGGAAATCGCGCTTCTCGTCGGAGCCCGCGGTGGCGTGGATTTCCGCGCCGCGCCATTGGGCGTACTGGATGGCCGCGATGCCCACGCCGCCGGCGGCGCCATGGATCAGCACGTGTTCGCCCGGCTCCAGCCGCGCCAGATGGTGCAGCGCGTAGTACACGGTGAAGAAGGTGCTGGGAATGGTGGCGGCGGCCTCGAAGGACATGCCCGGCGGAATGGCCGAGACGGCGCCGGACTGGGTGAGCACCCGGTCAGCGAAGCTGGCCGGCCCGAAGCCCACCACCGCGTCGCCCGGCTGCAGGCCTTCCACGTCGGCGCCCACGCGCTCTATCGTGCCGGCGAATTCCATGCCCAGCGTGGGGCCGGCGAAGCCGTTCTCGATGGCTTCGTCCGACAGCAGGCCCAGCGCATACATCACGTCGCGGAAATTCAGGCCCGTGGCGTGCACGCGCACCTGGACCTGGCCGGGGGCCAGCGCGGGACATGGCCGGCTCTGCCAGCGCAGGTTGCGCAGCTGGCCGGGGAAGTCGAAGCCCAGCTGCGCCACGCGCGGCGTGTCGTCCGCGCTGGCCGAGGCGGCGGCCGTGCCCGGGTGGGGCTGCGTGCGCAGGCGGGGCGCGTAGCGTTCGCCGCCGGCCCCGAGCACGATTTCCTGTTCGGCATCGGGCGCCTGCAGCTCGCGCACCAGGGCGTCCAGCGGGGCCGGCGCCTGCAGCGGCAGGTCGAGCAGGCGCACGCCGAAGCCCGCGGCTTCGTTCATCAAGGTGCGGCCATAGTTCCACAGCGCCGCGTCGTTGAGCGCGCAGGCGCCGGCGGGCACGGCAGCGGGGGTGTCGGGCAGGTGCTGGGCGGCGCCTGCGGTGCACAGCCACAGCATGGGCTTCAGGCCGGCACGTTCGCAGGCCTGGGCCAGGCCCGCAGCCAGGGCGCAGCGCGCCACCTGGATGGCAAGCAGGTCCTGCGGCTCGGCGCTTTCGGCGCTTCCGGCGCTTTCGGCGCCCTGCGCCAGGCCTTGCAGGTGCACGATGCCGTGCAGCGTGCCCAGGGTTTGCGAGGCGTGCGCCAGGAGGGCGTCCAGGGTGTCGGGCGTGGCGTCGTCGCGCACCAGGGCGCGGTCTGCGCCCAGCGCCTGGGCGAGGGCGTCGGCCAGCGCACGCCCCGGTCCTGCGGCATCGGCCAGCAGCAGCCAGCCGCCCGGGGCGGAAGCCGGCGTGGCGGGGGCCTTGGCGGCTTCCGCGGTTTCCGTGGCTTCGGGTGCGGTTGCCGCCAGCAGGTAAGGTCCGGAGGCTTGCCCGCCGGCCGCGAGATTCAACGGTTCGCCGCAATCCAGGCCTTGCTGCGCGAGCAGCGCCTGCCAGGCTGCGGCCGGATATTGGCACGACAGGCGGCCCTGGGCGGCGTCGTCCTGCCACCAGGCGCTTTGCCCGCCGAAGACGAAGTCCATCCAGGCCGCGGGGTGCGTGCCGCGCAGCAGCAGCGTGCCGCCGGGCTTGAGCGCCGCGCGGGCATGGTGCAGCGCCAGCTGGGCCGCCTGCGGCGTGGGGAAGTCTGCATGCAGCACCACTAGGTCGGCGCGCGCGGGTGCGGCGGCCGGTTCGGCGCCGATTTCCGCGACCTGCATGTCGGGATACTGCTCCACCAGGCGCTGCGCTGCCTCGAGCGCGTCGGCCTGCGTGCTGGCATAGGCGTAGTCGCAGACGTCGAAATCTAGCGCGGCGCAGAACTCGGGGGCGAACAGCGGCGCGTCGGCGCCGATCTCGAGCACGGCCAGGCGCTGGCCGGGAGCCCGCATGCGCAGGGCCTGCTGCAGCTGGTCGCGCAGCGCGTCGGCCAGCCGCTGCGCCGCTTCCTCGCCCATGGCCTGGCGCGCCAGCGCAGCCGGCGTGGCGTCGCGCGGGCACACTTCGGCAAAGGTCTTGCCGCCGAGGAGCATGTCGTGCAGGTGCAGGCCGGTGCGGCCTACGGCATGGACGATGGCGAAGTCGTCCGGATACTCGCGCAGCAGGCTGTTCCAGATGTCGGCCACGTCGGGCTCGTCTTCGGCGGGGGCGGCCAGACGCCAGCCTTCGGCTTCGGGGGCGAGGTCGCCGGCACGCTCGGCGCGGGCGATCAGCAGGTCCAGCAGGGCGGCGGTTTCAGGCAGGGTCTCGCGGCAGGTCTGCACTGCGCTGTGCGCGAGGTGGCCGTCCTGCGCCAGGGCGCTCAGCGCGCGCAGGGCATAGCGGTCGCACAGGCTTTCGAGCAGCGGGTCGACTTCATCGGTGTAGCGGCTCAGCAGCCCTACGCGCGCGGCTTCGGCGGCCACGCGTTCCAGGGCCGCGCGCACGGCCGGGGCCTTGAGCTCGACCGGCACGCTGGCCGCGGCATGTGGATGCGGCGCCGGCACGCCGACGTAGTCGAGGAAATCGAGGTGATCGGTTGCCGCCTTGGACAGACGCACCCCGCGGAAGCGCGCTTCGCGCACGGCCACGACCTGCCGGCCTTCGGCGTCGAACAGGGCGAACTCGGCGGTGAGCGAATGCGGCGCCCGGCGCAGCAGGCGCGCGCGCACGGTGTGGGGCAGGCCCAGGCCGCTGCGCCAGGCCAGCCGGCCGATGCGCGTGGGCACGAAGGCGATGCCCAGGCCCATGGCCGGATCGTCCTTCAGCATGTGCACCACCAGCTGGAAGGCGGCGTCGAGTAGCGTGGGGTGCAGCAGCATGGCGCCGGCCGGATCGGTGGCGCAGTCCTGCGGCTGCAGCACGGCAAGCACCGAGGTGGGCGATTCCATCCAGCCGTGCGCCACCGTCTGGAAGGCGGGGCCGTAGGCCAGGCCCACCGAATTGGTCAGCGCCAGGTGCGCTTCGCCGTTGAAGTCGGGCTCGCGCTGCGGCAGCTCGGGGGCGGGCTCGCCGAGCAGGCGCGGGCCCGGTTCGGACAGCAGGCGGCCGACGGCATGCGGGGTCCAGGGATCGGTGCTGCCGACTTCCTTGCTCTTGATGGCGCAGCGGCCGTCGGCCGGATCCACCGAGATGCGGATCAGCTTGCTGGGCGCGGGGCCGGCCAGCAGCGGCGTGCGCACCTCGAGCTCTTCGAACTCGGCGCACTCGCCGGGCTGCAGCTGCTGCGAGGCCGCCAGGGCGATCTCGACGAAGCCCGCGCCGGGGAACACGATGGCGTCGCCCACGACGTGGTCGGCAACCCAGGGCTGCAGGTGCGTGTCGACCTGGTTTTCCCAGGTGGCCTCGTGCTGGCGCAGCGGATACCCCAGCAGCGGATGCACGCGACGCCGCTCGAGCAGGCCCTGCGATTCGGCCGTGACCGGATGCCAGTGGCGCTCGCGCTGCCACGGATAGGCCGGCAGCGCGACGTGGCGCCCGGCCCAGGGAAACAGGAACTTCCAGTCGACCTCGGCGCCGCTCAGTAGCAGCTGTCCGGCGGCATCGCGCACCCTGGCGGGTTCGTCGTTGCCCCGGGTGGCGGTGGTGGCCACCATGCCCGGCTTGTCGGCCTGCTTGAGGGCGTCGTTCACGTAGCCGCGCAGGATGGGATGCGGGCCGACTTCGGCATACACGTTGTGGCCGTCGGCCACCAGGGCCTCGAGCGCCTGCTCGAAGCGCACGGGCAGCCGGATGTTGCGCCACCAGTACGAGGCGTCGAGCGCCGTGCCGTCGAGCGCGGCGCCGGTGACGGCGGAATAGAACGGGATGTCGGCGCTGCGCGGCTGCAGGCCTGCCAGCGACTGCAGCAGCGGCGCCTCGATGGGATCCATGGCCGGGCTGTGGAAGGCGTAGTCCAGATCCAGCTCGCGGAAGAACACCTTGCGCTCGGCCAGCACCTTGCCGGCCTCTGCCAGCGCGGCGGGATCGCCTGCCAGGGTGGAGCCGCGCACGCTGTTGTAGCCCGCCACGCACAGGCGCGATTCCAGGCCCAGTTCGGCCAGCAGCGCGGCGGCGCTGGCGCCGTCCACGCCGAGCGCGGCCATGCGGCCCTGGCCGCGGGTGGTGCCCTGCAGGCGGCTGCGATGGAAGATCACGGCCACGGCGTCGGCCAGGCGCAGCGCGCCGCAGGCCCAGGCCGCGGCCACTTCGCCCACGCTGTGCCCCACCACGGCGGCGGGGCGGATTCCGCGCTGGGCCAGCATGCGCGTGATGCCCACCTGCACCGCGAACAGCGCGGGCTGGGCGATCTCGGTGCGCGCGTAGATGCCGGCCTCGTCGCCCAGCAGGGTGTCGGCCAGCTTGAAGCCGGCCAGCGGCATGAAAGCGCTGTCGATCTCGTGCACGGCTTCGGCGAAGACCGCGTCGCCCATGAGCTGCCGGCCCATGCCCGGCCATTGCGAGCCGTTGCCCGAATACACCAGCACCGGCCCCTGCGCATCCGGCACCCGGGTGGCGGTGGCAACGCGGTACTTGGGCACGGATTGGTCGGCCCACTCCTGCAGCGCCTCGGCGATGGACGCGGCGTCGGCGCCGTAGACCACGGCGCGTTCGGGGTGCCATTCGCGCCGCATCGCGGCCTGGTAGGCCACGTCGTAGAGCGCGCGCGGCGGCTGCTCGCGCAGGAAGCGGGCGAGGTCGCGCGCGGCGTCGCGCAGCGCGGCGGCGGTGCGGCCGGTGACGACCACCGGCAGCGGCGTGGTGCTGGCCAGGTTGTCGGGCACGCCGGCACTGGGGGCGGGCGGGGTGCGCAGGATGACGTGCGCGTTGGCGCCGCCGAAGCCGAACGAATTCACCCCCACGGTGAGCGTGCCCGTGGGGCGCAGCGGCCGCGGCTGGCGCACGACCTCGATGTTCCAGTCCTCGAAGTCGATGTTGGGATTGAGCTTGCGGATGCCGATGGTGGCCGGCACGGTGCGGTGGCGCAGCGCCATGATGGCCTTGACCAGCCCGGCCACGCCCGACGCGGTTTCCAGGTGACCCATGTTGCTCTTGACCGAGCCGATGGGCAGCGGCGCGCCGGGGCCGCGCGGCTGGCCCAGCGCCAGGCCGATGGCGCGCGCCTCGATCGGGTCGCCCACCGACGTGCCGGTGCCGTGCGCTTCGAGGTAGTCGATCTCGGCGGGCGAGATGCCGGCCTCGGCATAGGCCTGGCGCATCAGCGCCACCTGGGCGTCCACGTTGGGCACCGTGAGGCCCGATTTGCGGCCGTCGGTGTTCACCGCGGAGCCGGCCACCACGGCCAGGATGGGGTCGCCGTCGGCCAGGGCCTGGTCGTAGTCCTTCAGCAGGAACAGGCCGCCGCCCTCGGAGCGCACGTAGCCGTCGCCGGCGGCGTCGAACACCTGGCAGCGGCCGTGCGGCGACAGCATCGTGGCCTTGGAGAAGGTGATGAAGCCGTAGGGGTGGGCGTGCAGGCTGATGCCGCCGGCCAGCGCCTGGGGGATCTCGCCGCTGATGATGGCGCGGCAGGCCTGGTGGAAGGCCACCAGCGCGGAGGAGCAGGCGGTGTCCAGCGCCATGCTGGGGCCGTGCAGGTCGAAGACGTACGACAGCCGGTTGGCGGCCACGCTGGAGGTGTTGCCGGTGGCGAACGAGGCCTCCACCGCGTTGAAGTCGTCGGAGAGGCGGTAGGCGTAGTCGGCGCTCGCGATGCCGACGTAGACGCCGCAGTTGCTGCCGCGCAGCGAGGAAGGCTTGATGCCTGCGCTTTCTATGGCCTCCCAGGCCAGTTCCAGCAGCATGCGCTGCTGCGGATCCATGAGGGCGGCCTCGCGCGGCGAGATGCCGAAGAAGTCGGCGTCGAAGCCGGAGATGTCGCCCACGGACCCCGCCGCGAAGGTGTAGGCGGTGCCGGGGTGGTCCTTGCTGGGATGCAGGTAGGCATCCGTGGACCAGCGATCGGGGGCGACTTCGGTGACGAGATCCTTGCCCGTGAGCAAGTCGTTCCAGTACGAGCGGGCGTCGGTACTGGGAAAACGAAACGACATTCCGACGATCGCGACGCGTTTTGCCATCTCGATGATTCCTTGGGCCTGGAGGGTATCGGCCGGTTGCGGCTTCGGGTGGATAACGAGGCTTTCTGCCGTCGATGGACCACGGTCGCTGCCGGGCCCAACGGGGCGCAGGTCAGTCGAGACGGTCTGGGGGCCGGCGTGCGGGCCGGCAGGCTGCGAGCGGGTTTTGGGTCAAAGTTGGCCTTCTTGGTCTTGATGATACGAGGGGCCATTGCTATGCATGGAGGAATGGCCCGCGAGGCATTTTAGGAGAATTGGCGCACCGCAAGACCAGGGCCGGCCGGCCGGTTTGACAGTATTTGCTACTTTCCTTGCGTCCGGAAAACCGTATATCTACATAGCCGGCAGGGCTTTTGGGCAAAAACCCTGTTAGGTTCTCTTACACATGAATCGGGGACACGCCGTCAGGAAACCACATTCGGGCAGGGTACCGGGGGTACCCGGGGCTGGGGCGGCGTGATGCGCCAGGCCGCGCGGCGACGCAGCGCAGCCAGCAATTTCAAGCCCTGCGGCCACGAATCGCCCTCGCAGTCGTCGAAATGCGCGGCCTGCGGCGCCAGCACCAGGCGGCTGCCCCAGTCTGCGGCCAGCTGGCGGGCGCGTTCGGCGGAGCAGCGGGGGTCGGCATCGCCGGCCACCAGCACGCTCTGGAAAGACAGCGGACGGCGCGCGATGGGGGCGAAGCCGCGCAGCAACGGCGGCGTGGCGGGATGCTCCACGTCGGTGGGCGCCACCAGCAGCGCGCCCGCCACCCGGCCGCACAACGGCACCGGCAGGCCGGCCACCACCAGGCAGCCCACGTCGTGGGCGATGAGCAGCACCGGCCAGCGGGCGCTGTCCACGCAGGTGGCCAGGTCGGCCTGCCAGCGTGCGGGGTCGGGAGCGGGGCCGGCCGGCGGGGGAAGGCGGCGGGCGTGGGGCAGGCTGTGCAGCCAGTGCGCTTGCCAGTGCCCGGGGCCGAGGTCTTGCCACCCGGGAACGAGGATGGGCTGGAATCTCATGGACGTGCATCTTGCCGCGCCGGCCTAACAACACAAACGAATAAATCGTCCATTGCATATGCGGCGGCGCATATAAGCCGGCCCATGGCCGGGCGGCTATCCCGATGTATGCTTGCCCCGTGCGGGGCAGGGCGGCGGGGAGGCCGTGGCTGCCCGGATCAACCACAAGCCACAAGGAGTACGTCCATGAACAAGCCATTTTTCCGCCTGACGCCCATGATCGCGGCACTGGGGCTGGCCGCCGGGCTGGCCTGCGCGGCCGGGGCGCAGGCCCAGACCATCAAGATCGCCGTCGTCGGCCCCACCACCGGTCCGCTCACGCAATATGGCGACATGGTGCGGGAAGGCGTGGAAACCGCCATCGAGCGCATCAACGCCGCGGGCGGCGTCGACGGCCAGGAGCTCGAGGCCGTGCTGGTGGACGACGGCTGCGAGCCCAAGCAGGGGCCGGTGGCGGCCAACCGGGTCGTGAACGACGAGATCGGCTTCGTGGTCGGGCCCGTGTGCTCCGGCGCCACCATCGCTGCCACCGACATCTACAACAACGAGGGCGTGGTCATGGTCACGCCGTCGGCGACCTCGCCGGCCGTCACCGACGGCAAGAACTACGAGTTCATCTTCCGCACCATCGGCCGCGACGACCAGCAGGGCCCGGCCGCGGCCGAGTTCATCCTCGACCGGATCAAGCCGAAGAAGGTGGCCGTGCTGCACGACAAGCAGTCGTACGGCCAGGGCATTGCCACGGCGGTGCGCGACACGCTTGCCAAGGGCGGCGTCGAGGTGGCCGTGTTCGAAGGCATCAACGCGGGCGACAGCGATTACTCGGCCATGATCACCAAGCTCAAGAGCTCGGGCGTGGACTTCGTGTACTACGGCGGCTACCACCCCGAGATGGGCCTGCTGCTGCGCCAGGCGGCCGAGCAGGGCCTGAAGGCGCGCTTCATGGGGCCGGAGGGCGTGGGCAACCCCGACATCAATGCGATTGCCGGCGACGCCGTCGAAGGCATGCTCGTGACGCTGCCCGCCGACTTCACCCAGAACCCCGCCAACGCCGACATCGTCAAGGCCTTCAAGGACAAGAAGCGCAACCCCGGCGGCGCCTTCCAGCTCACCGCCTATTCCGCCACCCAGGTCATCGCCGACGCCATCAAGGGCGCCGGCAGCAGCGACCCCACCAAGGTCGCGGAATACCTGCACGCCAACACCTTCGACACCCCCATCGGCAAGGCCTCCTGGAACAAGCAGGGCGACCTCAACGAATTCCGCTTCGAGGTCTTCAACTGGCACAAGGACGGCAGCAAGAGCGCCTTCAAATAGCAGTGCAGGAGGGTAGGTGTCTGACACCAGGTGTCAGGAAATACTGAAAGCTGGTGTCTGACACCAGGTGCCGGGAAATACTGAAAGCTGGTGTCTGACACCAGGTGCCGGGAAATACTGAAAGCTGGTGTCTGACACCAACTGTACGTACCAGCTGACGCGCCGGTACGTACAGAAGGTGTCTGACACCTACAGGCCTTCGATGCGGCGGGTGGTGGTGGCGTCGAACCAGTGGAGGGGATGGCGGCCGTCGGGGCCGATGTCGATGCGTTCGCCGACGCGGGCGGGGGTTTCGTGCAGCTGGCGGGTGGAGCAGCGCACGACGAGCATGGCGTCGCCGCAGCGGCAGTGCACGAGCTGTTCGGAGCCCAGCGTCTCGATCATCTCGACTTCGGCCGAGACGCCGCGGGTGTTGAGCAGCATGTGCTCGGGGCGCATGCCCATGACGATCTTGCGGCCGCGCACCGGGGGCGGCACCTGCGTGGGGGAGATGTCCAGCGGGATGCCGTGCTCGGTCTGTACGATGCCGTCGCCCGCCACGTTCACGGTGAGCAGGTTCATCGGCGGCGAGCCGATGAAGCCGGCCACGAACGTGGAGGCGGGCTTCTCGAAGACTTCGGTGGGCGTGCCGATCTGCTCGGGCACGCCCTGGTACATCACGACCATGCGGTGCGCCAGCGTCATGGCCTCGACCTGGTCGTGCGTGACGTACAGGCTGGTGGTGCCCAGGCGCCGATGCAGCTTGAGGATCTCCAGCCGCATGGCCACGCGCAGCTTGGCGTCGAGGTTGGACAGCGGCTCGTCGAACAGGAACACCTTGGGTTCGCGCACGATGGCCCGGCCCATGGCCACGCGCTGGCGCTGGCCGCCGGAAAGCTGGCGGGGACGGCGGTCGAGCAGCTTGCCCAGTTCGAGGATCTGCGCCGCCGCCTCGACGCGCTTGCGGATCTCGTCCTTGGAAAACTTGCGGATCTTCAGGCCGTAGGCCATGTTGTCGAACACGCTCATGTGGGGATAGAGCGCGTAGTTCTGGAACACCATGGCGATGTCGCGCTCGGCGGGCTCGAGGTGGTTGACGACCTTGCCGTCGATCTCGATCTCGCCGGCCGTGACCGTTTCCAGCCCGGCCACCATGCGCATCAGCGTGGACTTGCCGCAGCCCGAGGGGCCCACGATGACGATGAATTCGCCGTCGGCCACTTCCATGTCGATGCCATGGATCACCGGGACGTTGCCGGCGTAGGTCTTCTTGACGTTCTTGAAGCTGAGGGTAGCCATGATTATTTCTCGGTGTCGACCAGGCCCTTGACGAACCATTTCTGCATCAGGATGACCACCAGGGCGGGCGGCAGCATGGCCAGGATGGCGGTGGCCATGGTGATGTTCCACTCGGTGACGCTGTCGCCGCCGCTGATCATGCGCTTGATGCCGATCACCACGGGGTACATGTCTTCCTGGGTGGTGATCAGCAGCGGCCAGAGGTACTGGTTCCAGCCGTAGATGAACTGGATCACGAACAGGGCCGCGATGCTGGTGCGCGACAGCGGCAGCAGCACGTCGCGGAAGAAGCGCAGCGGGCCCGCGCCGTCGATGCGGGCGGCTTCCACCAGCTCGTCGGGCACCGTGAGGAAGAACTGGCGGAACAGGAAAGTGGCGGTGGCCGAGGCGATCAGGGGCAGGGTGAGGCCGGCGTAGCTGTTGAGCATGCCCAGGTCCGACACGACCTTGTAGGTGGGCGCGATGCGCACCTCGACGGGCAGCATCAGCGTGACGAAGATCATCCAGAAGAAGAACATGCGCCCCGGGAAGCGGAAGTACACCACGGCGAAGGCCGACAGCAGGGAGATGGCGATCTTGCCCAGCGAGATCGCCAGGGCCATGACGAGGCTCACGTACATCATGCGGCCCACCGGCGTGCCGGACGAGCCGCCGCCGGAGCCCAGGAACAGGGCGCGCATGTAGTTCTCGACGAAGTGGCCGCCGGGCACCAGCGACATGGGGGCGGACGCCACCTCCTGCGCGGTCTGGGTGGAGGCCACGAACGTGACGTAGATGGGGAAGGCGACCACCGCCACCCCGCACAGCAGGATGACGTGGGCCAGGATGTCCAGCCAGGGGCGGCGTTCTACCATGTGGATGCCTTGGTGATCAGTACTGGACCTTGCGGTCGATGTAGCGGAACTGGATCACCGTCAGGGCGACGACGATGACCATCAGCACCACGGATTGGGCTGCCGAGGAGCCGAGGTCCAGGCCGCGGAAGCCATCGCTGTAGACCTTGTAGACCAGGATGGACGTGGCGGTGCCCGGGCCCCCCTGCGTGGTGGTGTCCACCACCGCGAAGGTGTCGAAGAAGGCGTAGATCACGTTGACCACCAGCAGGAAGAAGGTGGTGGGCGACAGCAGCGGGAACACGATGGTCCAGAAGCGGCGCGCGGGCGAGGCGCCGTCGATGGCGGCGGCCTCGATCAGCGAGCGCGGGATGGATTGCAGCCCGGCCAGGAAGAACAGGAAGTTGTACGAGATCTGCTTCCACACGGCCGCGACCAGCACCAGCACGAGCGCCTGGTTGCCGTTGAGGCGCGGGTTCCAGGGCACTCCCATGCCGTTGAGCGCGACGGCCAGGATGCCCACCGAGGGCGAGAACAGGAACAGCCACAGCACGCCCACCACGGCGGGCGCCACGGCGTAGGGCCAGATGAGCAAGGTCTTGTAGAGGCCGGCGCCGCGGATCACGCGGTCGGCCATCACGGCCAGCAGCAGCGACACGGCCAGGCCCACGAACGCCACCAGGGCCGAGAACACGGCGGTGACGCGGAACGATTCGAGATAGCTGTCCTGGGAGAACAGGTCGGCGAAGTTGGCCAGCCCCACGAACTGCGAGGACAGCCCGAAGGGATCCTCCAGCCGCATCGATTGCCACATGGCCTGGCCGGCGGGCAGGAAGAAGAAGACCACCGTGATCACCAGCTGCGGCGCCAGCAGCAGGTAGGGCAGCGTCTTGTGGCCGAATACGACACGTTTTTCCATGGGCGGCGGGCCTTGGAAGAATGAGCAAGGCGGCGGCCCCGGGGGACCGCCGCCACGATGGATGACCGCAGCGCACCGCTGCGGCCGACGACGTCAGCTTACTTTACGCTGCTTTCGAACTTGCCGAGCAGCTCGTTGCCGCGCTTGACGATGGCATCCAGGCCGTCCTTGGCGCTGGTCTTGCCCGACACGATGCGCTCGATCTCGGCATCCTCGATCTCGCGGATCTGCGGCAGGTAGCCCAGGCGCACGCCGCGCGACTGCGCGGTGGTCTCGACGTTGAGCTGCTTCACGCCCACGTCGGTGCCGGGGTTCTTCTCGTAGAAGCCTTCCTTCTGGGTGAGCTCGTAGGCGGCCTTGGTGACGGGCACGTAGCCGGTCTGCTGGTGCCAGCGGGCGGCGATCTCGGGGCTGGCCAGGAACTTGAAGAACTTGGTCACGCCCTTGTAGACCTCGGGCTTCTTGTTGGCGAAGACCCACAGCGACGCGCCACCGATGATGGTGTTCTGCGGGGCGCCCTGCACATCGTCGTAGTAGGGCACGGTGGAGGTGCCGAACTCGAACTTGGCGTTCTTGGCGATGTTGGCGCGCAGGCCGCTGGAGCCGGTGATCATCGCGCACTTGCCACTGATGAAGAGCGAGTTGGGCTCGTCGCCGCGGCCGCCGTACATGAAGATGCCTTCCTTGCCCAGCTTGGCCAGGTTGTCGAGGTGGCGCACGTGCAGGTCGGTGTTGACGGCCAGGCGGGCGTCGAGGCCGCCGAAGCCGTTGTCCTTGGTGGCGTACGGCACGTTGTGCCAGGCCGAGAAGGTTTCAAGCTGCACCCACGACGGCCACGAGGTGGTGTAGCCGCATTCCTGGCCGGCGGCCTTCAGCTTCTGGCCGGCGGCGGCCAGCTCGGCCCAGGTCTTGGGGGGCTGCTCGGGGTCCAGGCCGGCCTTCTTGAAGGCGTCCTTGTTGTAGTAGAACACCACCGTGGAGCTGTTGAAGGGCATGGAAACCAGCTTGCCCTCGGGCGAGGAGTAGTAGCCCGCCACGGCGCCGATGAATTCCTTGGGATCGATCGGATCGCCGGCTTCTTCGGACATCTGCTGCACGGGCTTCACCGCGCCCTTGGCGTACATCATGGTGGCCGTGCCGACCTCGAACACCTGCAGGATGTCGGGGGCGTTGCCGGCGCGGAACGCGGCGATGCCGGCGTTCATGGATTCGCCGTAGTTGCCCTTGTAGACCGCCTTGACCTGGTAGTCGGCGTTCGTCTTGTTGAACTCCTCGACGAGGCCGTTCACGCGGTCGCCCAGGGCGCCTTCCATGGAGTGCCAGAACTGGATTTCGGTGGCGGCGTGCGCCGGGATGGCGACCAGGCCGGCCAGGACGGCGGCGGTGGTCAGCGCCAGACGTGGGGTGCGCATAGGGGTGTTCCTCCGTTGGGTGCGACCGCGCTCCGGGTACGGGGCGCGAAAGCGTGAACCTTATGAATTGTTTGTGACAAAGTCGTGACTTTTGCACCGGCTGGAGCGCGTGTCAAATAAGACCGGCCCTGATTTCCGCGCACGGGCTGCCCGGGTGGGGCGGTTTACAATGCCCGGCTATGGAAAATTCGCTCTCTATCGCCTTCATCGGCGGCGGCAACATGGCCGCGGCGCTGGCTTCCGGGCTGGCCGGCAAAGTGTGCCCGGCCGACCGCATCCACGTCATCGACGTCAACCCGGCCGCGCACGAGGCCTGGCGCGCCCGCGGCATGTCGGTGGCCGGGGCGGGCGATGCCACGCTGGCAGGCTGCCGGGTCTGGATCTACGCGGTCAAGCCGCAGCAGATGCGCGACGCGGTGGCCGCCACGCGGCAATGGCTGCAGTCCGGCACGCTGGTGATCAGCGTGGCCGCCGGCCTGCGCGCCGATACGCTGGCCGGCTGGCTGGGCGAGCCGGGCGCGCCGTGGCAGCGCCTGGTGCGCTGCATGCCGAACACCCCGGCCCTGGTGGGCGCCGGCGTGACGGGCCTGGCGGCGCTGCCGGCCGTCACGGCCGACGACCGCGCCCTGGCGGAACAGCTGCTGCGCTCGGTGGGCGAGGTGGTCTGGGTGGCCGACGACGCCGCCCTGGACGCGGTGACCGCGCTGTCGGGCAGCGGCCCGGCCTATGTGTTCCTGTTCCTCGAGGCCATGATCGCCGGCGGCCTGGCGGTGGGGCTGGACGAAGCCCAGGCGCGCCAGCTGGCGCTGGGCACGTTCGCCGGCGCCACGCGGCTGGCGGCCCAGTCCGACGATCCGCCCGCGGTGCTGCGCGAGCGCGTCACCTCCAAGGGCGGCACCACGGCCGCCGCGCTGGACGTGTTCGGCCAGGCCGGCTTCCAGGACATCGTGCGCCGCGCCATGGAGGCCGCTGCGCGCCGTTCGCGCGAACTGGCGCAGGAGTTCGGCGCATGACTTCCGCCGTGCATCGCTACCCGCCCATGACGCTGCGCCAGTACGCGCTGGCCGTGCTGTGCATGGGCGCGGTGGTGGTGGGTTCCAACATCCTGGTCCAGGTGCCGCTGAACGACTGGCTCACCTGGGGCGGGCTCTCGTACCCGCTGGCTTTCCTCGTCACCGACGTGCTGAACCGGCGGTTCGGCCCGCAGGCGGCCCGCCGCGTGGCCTGGTGCGGCTTCGCCCTGGCGCTGGCCGTATCGGTATGGGTGGCCTCGCCGCGCATCGCGCTGGCCTCGGGCCTGGCCTACCTGGGCGCGCAGCTGCTCGACATCCGCGTCTTCGACCGCCTGCGCGACGGGCCGTGGTGGCGCGCGCCGCTGCTGTCGGGCACGGCCGGCGCCACGCTGGATACCTGGCTGTTCTTCGGCGTGGCCTTCGTCGGCACGGGCCTGCCGTGGTTCACCTGGCTGCTGGGCGACCTGGCCGTCAAGCTGGCCGTCAACGTGACGATGCTGGTGCCGTTCCGGGCGCTGATGTGGAATCTGGCCCGTCCCCAGGAGGTGGCGCAGCCGCGCTGAACGCCCCGGCTGCGTCGCAGGTTTCAAAAAGCTTTCAAAATATTGGGGATTCCACCCAGTGACAGGGTGGGGCCTTGCCCCGAGAATACCGCGCACTTCGCTCTATTAGCTGTTTGGCCCAAGAAGCCGGCAATGCCCGCCCCGGGCGCTGTCGCAACCCGCGGCGGCTACGGAACGCGCAAAGCCGTCGAACCTATCGCTGGAGAAGTCCGCATGAAGATCGCGCAACGCTTTACCCCGCTGGCCCTGGCGCTCGGCGCACTGGCCCTGGCGGGCGCCGCCCACGCCGCCGACACCATCAAGATCGGCATCCCCCAACCCATGACGGGCCCCAACACCCAGTACGGCGACCAGATCCAGGCCGGCGCGCTCACCGCCATCGAAACCATCAACGCCAAGGGCGGGGTCAAGGGCAAGAAGCTCGAGCCCATCCTCATCGACGACGGCTGCGAGCCCAAGCAGGCGGTTCCGGCCGCCAACCGCGTGGTCAATGCGGGCGCCAAGTTCGCCGTGGCGCACGCCTGCTCCGGCGTCACCGTGCCGGCCGTCAACGTGTACGAGCAGGAAGGCATCGTGGCCATCACCCCGGGCGCCACCTCGCCGCTGGTCACCGACACCACCAAGCCGCACTTCTTCTTCCGCACCATCGGCCGCGACGACCAGCAGGGTCCGTTCGCCGCCCGCTACATCGCCAACACCCTCAAGCCCAGCAAGGTGGCCGTGCTGCACGACAAGCAGACCTACGGCTCGGGCGTGGCCACGCAGGTCAAGGACACGCTGGAGAAGAACAAGGTCAACGTCGTGCTGTTCGAGGGCATCAACGTCGGCGACAGCGACTACTCCGCGGTGATCACCAAGCTCAAGAGCGCCGGCGTGGACCTGGTCTATTTCGGCGGCTACCACCCCGAGCTGGGCCTGCTGCTGCGCCAGTCGCGCGAGCAGGGCCTGAACGTGCAGTACATGGGCCCCGAGGGCGTGGCCAACCAGGATCTGGTCGCCATCGCCGGCCCGGCCATCGACGGCCTGCTCGTCACGCTGCCGGCCGACTTCACCAAGCTGCCCGGCAACGAGGGCGTGGTCAAGGCCTTCGCCGACGCCAAGCGCAATCCCGACGGTGCGTTCCAGATGCCGGCCTATGCCGCCGTGCAGCTGATCGCCGAAGGCATCAACGCCGTGGGCGAGGATCCGGCCAAGGTGGCCGACTACCTGCACTCCAAGAGCTTCAACACCGCCATCGGCAAAGTCGAGTACGATGCCAAGGGCGACCTCAAGGACTTCGAGTTCGCGGTCTACAAGTGGGACAAGAACGGTAACAAGACCCAGCTGTAAACGTCTTGGTGGTGGCCGGCCGGGCACGGCTGGCCGCCCGGCTTACGCCCAGGTCTCCGGCTCCGGGTCTTCGCGACCGGGGCCGGATCCGTTTGGAGCATTTCCCTTATGTCAGACCTCATACCCCAACTCACCCAGCAGCTCTTCAACGGGCTGTCGCTGGGTGCGATCTATGCCCTGATCGCCATCGGCTACACGATGGTCTACGGCATCATCGGCATGATCAACTTCGCCCACGGCGAAATCTACATGATCGGCGCCTACGTCGGCCTGGTCACTCTCACGGCCTTCGGCACCGACAGCGGCCTGCCCCTGCCTTTCCTGGTGGCGGCGATGCTGGTGGTGGCCATCGTGGTCACCGGCATATACGGCTTCAGCGTGGAGCGCGTGGCCTACCGGCCGGTGCGCAGCAGCCCCCGCCTGGTGGCGCTGATCTCCGCCATCGGCATGTCGATCTTCCTGCAGAACTGGATGGCCCTGGGCCAGGGCGCCCGCGACATGGCGGTGCCGGCCATCCTCCCGGGCACGGTGCAGTTCCACATGGGCGGCGACTTCGACGTGGTGGTGCCGTATTCGCGCATCGTCATCATCGCCGTCACGGTGGCCCTGATGATCGCGCTCACGCTGTTCATCAAGTATTCGCGCATGGGCCGCGCCTCGCGCGCCTGCTCGCAGGACATGCACATGGCCAACCTGCTGGGCATCGACACGAACCGGGTGATCTCCTTCACCTTCGTGCTGGGCGCCATGCTGGCCGCGGTGGGCGGGGTGCTCATCGCCATCACCATCGGCAAGCTCAATCCGTTCATCGGCTTCATCGCCGGCATCAAGGCCTTCACCGCGGCCGTGCTGGGCGGCATCGGCAGCATCCCCGGCGCCATGCTGGGCGGCGTGCTGCTGGGCCTGGCCGAGACGTTCGCCGCAGCCTACATCTCCTCGCAGTACAAGGACATCGTGGCGTTCGGCCTGCTGGTGCTGATCCTGCTGTTTCGGCCCACCGGGCTGCTCGGCAAACCTGAAGTGGAAAAAGTCTGATGGCCAACAACTCGCTACGCAATGCAGCGGTGGCGGCCGTGCTCACCGCCATCATCGTCGCGCCCGTGTTCGGCCTGCATCTCGAACGCCAAGGCGCGCAAACCCTGCTCGAGCCCCGCTGGGACCTCGTCGCCATCGCCTGCGCGGCGGTGTTCGTGTTCCAGCTGCTGCGCCCCTGGATCGCCAAGCCGTTCCTGGCGCTGAAAACCGGCCTGCCCACGCTGCCGGCGGCCCCCACGCGCGGCCGCAAGTGGCTGGTGGCGCTGGTGGTGCTGGCGGCCGTGGCCTGGCCGTTCTTCGCCGGGCGCAGCTCGGTCGACATCGCCACGCTGGTGCTGATCTACGTGATGCTGGGCCTGGGCCTGAACATCGTGGTGGGCTTCGCGGGCCTGCTCGACCTGGGCTTCGTGGGCTTCTACGCCGTGGGCGCCTATACCTATGCGCTGCTCTACCACTGGGGCGGCTGGAGCTTCTGGGAGGCGCTGCCGTTCTCCGGCGCCATGGCCGCGCTGTTCGGTTTCGTGCTGGGCTTTCCGGTGCTGCGCCTGCGCGGCGACTACCTCGCCATCGTCACGCTGGGGTTCGGCGAGATCATCCGCCTGCTGCTGATCAACCTGAACACGCTCACCGGCGGCCCCGACGGCATCTCGGGCATCCCCAAGCCCACGGTGCTGGGCATGGAAATGGCGCGCCGCGCCAGCGAGGAGGGCGGACGCACCTTCCACGACATCATGGGGCTCACGTTCAACAACCAGCACATGGTGGTGTACCTGTATCTCATGGCGCTGGTGCTGGCGCTGGTGACGCTGCTGGTTTCCACCCGGCTGATCCGCATGCCGGTGGGCCGCGCCTGGGAAGCGCTGCGCGAAGACGAGATCGCCTGCCGTTCGCTGGGGCTCAACCCCACGCGCATCAAGCTGTCGGCCTTCACGCTGGGCGCCATGTTCGCCGGCTTCGGCGGCGCCTTCTTCGCCGCGCGCCAGGGCATGGTCAACCCCGAGTCCTTCACCTTCATCGAGTCGGCCCTGATCCTCGCCATCGTGGTGCTGGGCGGCATGGGCTCGCAGGTGGGGGTGATCCTCGCGGCCATCCTGCTCACCGTGCTGCCCGAGGTGGCGCGCGAGTTCGCCGAATACCGCATGCTGATCTTCGGCCTGGTCATGGTGTTGATGATGATGTGGCGGCCCCAGGGCCTGCTGCCCATGAAGCGCCCGCACGTGGAGTTGGGCCAATGAGCGAGACCCTGCTGAAAGTATCCGGCCTCACCATGCGCTTCGGCGGCCTGCTGGCCGTCGACAGCGTGGCCTTCGAGGTCAGGCGCGACGAGGTCTTCGCCATCATCGGCCCCAACGGCGCCGGCAAGACCACGGTATTCAACTGCGTGGGCGGCTTCTACAAGCCCACGGCCGGCGAGATCGTGATGGACGGCAAGCCCATCACCGGGCTGCCCAGCCACAAGGTGGCGCGGCACGGGCTGGTGCGCACCTTCCAGAACGTGCGCCTCTTCAAGCAGCTCACCGTGCTCGAGAACCTGCTGGTGGCGCAGCACACGCAGGTCGAGTCGCGCCTGCTGCCCGGGCTGCTCAAGCTGAAGTCGTACCGGCAGGCCGAGGCCGAGGCGCTTACGCGCGCCGCGCAGTGGCTGGACTTCATGGGCCTGCGCCAGTATGCCAACCGCGAGGCCGGCAACCTGGCCTACGGCCACCAGCGCCGGCTCGAGATCGCGCGCTGCATGATCACCAAGCCGCGCCTGCTGATGCTGGACGAGCCCGCCGCGGGCCTCAACCCCCAGGAGAAGCGCGATCTGCAATCGCTGATCGACCAGCTGCGCCGCGAGTTCGGCGTGGCGGTGCTGCTCATCGAGCACGACATGAGCCTGATCATGGGTATCTCCGACCGTATCCTCGTGATGGAGCACGGCAAGCCCATCACCACCGGCACCCCCGAGCAGGTACGCAACGACGAACGCGTCATCAAGGCGTACCTGGGAGAGGAATGATGCTGAAGCTGGAAAACATCCATACCTACTACGGCGCCATCCAGGCGCTCAACGGCGTGTCGGTGGAGGTCAACCAGGGCGAGATCGTCACCCTGATCGGCGCCAACGGCGCCGGCAAGACCACGCTGCTCATGACGGTGTGCGGCAACCCCCGCGCCCGCGAGGGCCGCATCACCTTCGAGGGCGAGGACATCACCCGCAAGGACACCCACCACATCATACGCAGCGGCATCGCCATCTCCCCGGAGGGGCGCCGCGTGTTCAAGGACCTCACCGTGGCCGAGAACCTTATGATGGGCGGGTTCTTCCTGGCCCGGCAGGAGGTCGAGGCGGGCCTGGAGCACGTGTATGGCCTGTTCCCGCGCCTGCGCGAGCGCGCCGGCCAGCGTGCCGGCACCATGTCGGGCGGCGAGCAGCAGATGCTGGCCATCGGGCGCGCCCTCATGACGCGGCCGCGCCTGCTGCTGCTCGACGAGCCCACGCTGGGCCTGGCGCCGCTGATCATCGCGCAGATCTTCGACATCATCCGCACCATCCGCGAGCAGGGCGTCACGGTGTTCCTGGTGGAGCAGAACGCCAACAAGGCGCTGCAGGTGGCCGACCGCGGCTACGTGCTCGAGAACGGCAGGGTGGTGCTGCAGGACACCGGCGCCAACCTGCTCGTCAACGACCAGGTCCGCAAGGCCTACCTGGGCGGCTGAGCCCGCACGGGCGTCAGGCGCCCCCGGTGCCTGACGCCCGTGCCTGTGGCGCCAGGACCCTGCCCGGGCGCTGCGTGCCCGCCGCGGCGCCGTCCCACACGCGCTGGCCATTGACCCATACCGCGTCGATGCCCCGGCTTGCCTGGATCGGCTCGGCGAACGTGGCGGTGTCGGTGAGGTGCTCGAAATCCATGAGGACGAGGTCGGCGTAGTGGCCGGCGCGTACCAGGCCGCGCTCGGGCAGGCCGTACTGGCGGGCGGCCAGGCCGGTCATCTTGTGGATGGCCTGCTCGAGCGTGAGCTGCCGCTGCTCCCGCACCATCTCGCGCAGCACGCGCGTGAAGGTGCCCCATTGGCGCGGATGGGGATGAGGGTCGAAGGGCAGCCCGTCGGACCCCACCATGGCGAGCGGGTGGCGCATGATGCGGTCGACGTCGTCCTGCGACATCAGGAAGTAGATGGCGCCCGCGGGCGAGAGCCGCTCGAGGGTCTGGACGTCGTCCAGGCCGAACTCCTGCATCAGGTCGGAGAAGTCGCGGCCCTGGGCCGCCGGATGGCTCTTCGACCACGTCACCATGGTGCGGCGGGCCAGGCGCACGCGATCCAGCCGCAGCATGGTGGAGGTGGCCGGGTAGGGATGGCAGTCCAGGCAGACGGGCTGGCTGAGGGCGGCGCGCGAGATCATGTCGAGCGTTTCGCGCGAGCGCCCGTGGTTGCGCTCGCCGGCCAGCTTGTGGTGCGAGAACACCACGCGGCAGTCCAGCGCGCGGCCGATCTCCAGCGCCTCTTCCATGGCCGGGACGATGTGGTCGCCTTCGTCGCGCAGATGCGTGGCATAGATGCCGCCACGGCCTGCCAGGGGCTGGCAGACGTCGATGATCTCGTCGGTGGGGGCCGCCGCGGCCGGCGGATAGAAGGTGCCGGTGGAGACGCCGAATGCCCCGGCGTCCAGGGCCTGCTGCAGGTGCGCGCGCATCGCCGCGCGCTCGTCCGGCGTGGCGGGCCGGGAGGTGTCCGCCATGGTGGCCACGCGCAGCGTGGTATGGCCCACGAGCGGAACCACGTTGACCGCCGCGGGCTGCCGGCGCAGTGCGTCCAGCCAGGCCGCGAAGGAGTCGTAGCGGAAGAGCTCGGCCGGCCCGAGCAGGTCCAGCGGCTGCGGCGGGGCCTTGCCCACCAGCGGCGCGAGGCTGATGCCGCAGTTGCCGGTGACGACGGTGGTGACGCCCTGCGAGACCTTGGGCGTCATGTCGCCATGGGCCAGCAGGTAGCCGTCGTCGTGCGTGTGCGAATCGATGAAGCCCGGGGCCACCACGCGCCCTGCGGCGGGTATCGCCGGCACGCCCGCAGGGGCGGCCTCGGGGCCGACCGCGGCGATGCGGTCTCCCGATATTGCGACGTTGGCGCGGAACGGCGGGGCCCCGGAGCCGTCGATGACCAGGGCGTCGGTGATGACGAAGTCTGCCTGCATGGATGCCTCGGGACGCGGGTTCAGTCCAGTTTCTCGATGCGCGCCGTCTCGATGATGTTGCGCCATTTGAGGGTTTCGCTGTCGATCAGGGCCTTGAAGTCGGCGGCGGAGCCCACCGAGGGCTCGGCGCCCAGCGCAGCCAGGCCCTCGCGCACCTTGGGATCCTGCAACGCCTTCTGCACGGCGGCATTGAGCTGCTCCACCGTGGCGGGCGGCACGCCCTTGGGCGCCACCACGCCGCCCCACGCTATGGTTTCGTAGCCTTTCAGGCCCAGCTCGTCGAGCGTGGGCACGTCGGGCAGGATGTCGAGCCGCTTCAGGCTGCTGACGCCGAGCGGGCGCACCTTGCCGGCCTTGATGAGCGGCACCGCCTCCGACGAATTGGAGAAGACGAAGTCCAGCCGGCCGCCGAGGAGGTCCTGGATGGCGGCGGGGCCGCCGTTGTAGGGGATGAACGGGATGTCGACCTTGGCCATCGTCTTGAACAGCTCGCCGCCCATGTGGCCGGTGGTGCCGATGCCGGAAGCGCCGTACGACAGCTTGCCGGGGTTCCTGCGGGCGCGCTCGATCAGGTCCTGCATGCTGCGGTCGGGCGAGCCGGCCGGCACGATCAGCACGTTGTACAGGTTGAACAGCGGCGCCACCGGTTCCAGGTCGCGGTCCATGTCGTAGGGCAGGGACTTGAACAGCGAACGGTTCACCGCCAGGGTGTTGATGTTGCCGTAGCCCACGGTATGGCCGTCGGGCTGGGCGCGCTGGATGGCGGTGATGCCGATGTTGCCCGCGGCCCCGGGCCGGTTCTCGACCACGACCGAAACGCCCAGTTCCTTCGCGAGCTGCGCGGTGACGAGCCGCGACAGCACGTCGGGCGAACCGCCGGCGGCGGAAGGAACGACGAACGTGATGGGCCTGGCCGGCCAGCCGGACTGGGCCAGGGCCGGCATGGCCAGCGCCGTGCCCAGCATGGCGGCTGCGAGGCCGAGTACGTGTCTGCGATGCATGGTGTTCCCCTTGATGTCTTGTGGTGCAGGGGAGGTTAGCATCGAGGCCTGCGCATGCCTTATCGAAAAATGTGGCCTTCCTATAATCCGCGGTTAAGCGCCGTGCGGGCCGCCGCTGCCGGGCATCCGCGGCGCCCGGCAGCGGCGGCGCCGGTTCAGGGGGCCAGCCCTTCGGCCTCGAGCGCGCGCAGCACGGCGGGGTCCGCGCGCATGCGGTCGTAGAAGCGCGCCAGGTTGTCCAGGCCCTGGAGGTCGATCTCCTTGGCATGGGCCCAGCGCAGGGTGACGTACAGGTAGGCGTCGGCCACGGAGGGCAGGGCGCCCGCGATGTAGTCGCGGCCCGCGAAATGGGCGTCGGCCAGGGCGTAGTAGCCGCGCAGCATCTTCGCGGCGGAGGCGCGCAGCGCCTGCTGGGCTGCTTCGTCTTCCACGTAGCGCGGCGCGCCGAACAGAAGCGAGAAGGTCTTGTGCACCTCGGCATTGACGAAGCCCAGCCAGCGGCGGACTTCCGCGCGCGAGCGGGCGGTGCCGTCGCCCAGGAGCTGCTTGCCCGGGGCCTGCTCGGCCAGGTATTCGAGGATGGCGGCGTTCTGCGTGATGGTCCAGCCGCCGTCGTCGAGGGCCGGCACGGCGCCCAGCGGGTTGATCGCCAGGAAGGCCGGCTGCTTGAGCTCTTCGCGCGAGAGCTTCTGGGTTTCGTAGGGCTGCCCGATCCATTCGAGCACGATGTGGGCGGCGAGCGAGCATGCGCCAGGCATGTAGTACAGTTTCATCGAGGATGGCCTCCAGCGGTTGCGGGACGGCACGGGCGTCCCGGCCGATATGGTACGCCGGCCTGCGCCGGGCTGGGGCTTTCACGCCATGCATCAACGTGTCGCGGGGAGTTCATCGATGTCGGGTTCCGGTTCGCTCATGCGCGGCGTTGCGCCGCGGCTGCTTGCCTTTGTCCTGGCCCTGGCCGCGCCGCTGGCGCATGGGCAGCTCACGCCTTCCACCGGGCAGGCGCGCGCCACCGAGGTGGTGGGCGGGCTGGAGCACCCCTGGGGCCTGGCCTTCCTGCCCGACGGCTCCATGCTGATCACCGAAAGGCCGGGCCGCCTGCGGCGCCTGGATGCGCAGGGCCGCCTGTCCGAGCCGTTGGGCGGCGTGCCGGAAGTGGCGGCCGAGGGGCAGGGCGGGCTGCTCGACGTGGCCCTCTCGCCGGACTTCGCCAGGGATCGCCTGGTGTATCTCTCGTATGCCGAGCGCGAGCGCTCGTCCAGCGGCACGGCCATCGGGCGCGGGCGGCTGTCGGACGATGCGTCGCGGCTCGAAGATTTCCAGGTGCTGTTCCGCCAGGAACCCAAGCTCTCCAGCGGGCAGCACTACGGTTCGCGCCTGGTGTTCCACGAGGGCTACCTGTATGCCACGCTGGGCGAGAACAACCGCCGCCCCACGGCGCAGGATCTCGACAAGCTGCAGGGCAAGATCGTGCGCCTGAATCCCGACGGTTCGGTGCCGCGCGACAATCCTTTCGTGGGCAAGGCGGGCGCGCGGCCCGAGATCTGGTCGTACGGTCACCGCAATGCCCAGGGCATGGCGGTGAACCCGGCCGACGGCCAGCTGTGGGAGCACGAGCACGGCGCGCGCGGCGGCGATGAAGTGAACATCGTGCGGCGCGGCGGCAACTACGGCTGGCCGCTGGCCACGCATGGCGTGAACTATTCCGGCCTGCCCATACCCGAGGCGCGCGGCGAGACCCTGGAAGGCGGGGAGGAGCCGGTGTATTGGTGGAAGCGGTCGCCCGCCGTGAGCGGCATGGCGTTCTACCAGGCCGACCGCCATCCGCAATGGCGCGGGTCGCTGTTCATCGGGGCCCTGGCGAGCCAGCAACTGATCCGGCTGCAGCTCGACGGCGCGAAAGTGGTGGCCGAGGAACGCCTGTTGGGCGACCTGGGCGCGCGCATCCGCGACGTGCGGCAATCGCCCGACGGCCAGCTCTACATCCTCACGGATTCCGGCGAGGGCGCGCTGCTGCGCGTGACGCCCGGCAGCTGAGCGCCGCCTCGCCGGCACATGAACGCGGCCTCGTGTCGCAACAGCCGGCCAGGAGCCGGAGGAGACTGCCATGCAGCAAGCCGCTTATGAATTGATCGGATCGCGGGGCTGCGGATCGGCCATCGTCGAGATGGCCCTGATGCTCACCGGCCGGCCCTACACGCTCACGGACCTCCCGTACCGCCAGCCGGGCGAGGGGCGCGATCGCCTGCTGGCGCTGAACGTCACCGGGCAGGTGCCGACGCTGGTGCTGCCCGACGGCACGGTGCTCACCGAGAGCGCGGCCATGCTGCTGCACCTGCACGACGTGGCGCCGCAGAGCGGGCTGGCGCCGATGCGCGACGATCCGGAGCGCCCGCGCTTCCTGAACCTGCTGGTGCGCCTGGTGGCTGCCATCTACCCCACCTTCACCTATGCCGACCAGCCGTCCGACTGGACGCTGGAGGGCGAAGCGGCGCAATGCCTGGGCGATCGCGTGCTGGCCCGGCGCGCGGCGCTGTGGCGCGAGTTCGAGGCGCAGGTCGGCGCGCCCTACGTGCTGGGCAGCCGCTTCAGCGCGCTGGACCTGTATGCGGCCGTGATGACGCGCTGGCGGCCCGGCGCCGCCTGGTTTGCCGAATCCTGCCCGCGGCTGGTGGCCGCGGCCGCGGCGGCGGCGCGGGATCCCCGCGTGGCGGCCGTGCTGGCGCGGCACTTCGATGCGCCGCCGGCGTAGGCCGCGGGTTCAGCGCCGGGGGCGGCGTTTCGTCGCGGGCCGCGATTCGCGCCACGCGATATACAGGCCGCTGCCGGCGATGAACACCGCGCCGAGGCAGTCGTGCAGGTCCGGCGCCTCGCGCCACACCAGCCAGCCCAGCAGCGAGGCCCACAGCAGCCCGGTGTAGTCGAACGGGGCCACCACCGAGGCCGGCCCGATGCGAAAGCCCTGGGTGATCAGCGTGAGCCCCAGCGTGCTGAAGAGCGCGATGCCCGCGAAATAAGGCAGGTCCGACCACTGCGGCGGCGTCCAGAACGCGGGCACGGCCACCGCGCTGCAGACCAGCTGGCCGGCCACGATGTAGAACATGGTGGTGAGCATGCTCTCGGCCCGGCCGATGGCGCGCGCGGTGAGCATCATCACGGCATACAGCACCGCCGTGGCCAGCGGGTAGAGGGCGGCCGCCTGGAAGCTGGCCGCGCCGGGGCGCACGATCACCAGCACGCCGGCGAAGCCCGCGCCCACGGCGAGCCAGCGCGCGCCGTCCACGCGCTCCTTCAGCACCAGCACCGACAGCGCGGTGACGAACAGCGGCGCGGCGAAGGCGATGGCGGTGGCTTCGGCCAGCGGCAGCGCCTGCAGGCCCAGGTAGAAGCAGGAAGCCGAGACGATGTTGATGGCGCCGCGCAGCAGGTGCAGCCCGGGGTGGCGCGTGCGCAGCGCGCGGCGGCCGCCCAGCAGGGTGACCACCACGAACACCACGGGCAGGGCGATGGCGGCGCGCAGGAACAGCACCTGTATCGCGCTGTAGTGCTGGCCGACCCACTTGGCCAATGCATCGCTGAGGGTGAGGAACAGGATGCCGGCCGACACGCAGGCGATGCCCGCCAGCGGCGTGGAGCCGGAAGAGGTGCTGCCGGAGGGCGTCATGCTGCGCGGTAGGCGGCCCAGGCGATCATGGCCCAGGCGGCCAGGAAGGCGACGCCGCCCAGCGGCGTGACCGCGCCGAGGATGCGCGTGCCGGTGAGCGCGAGCAGATACAGGCTGCCGCAGAACAGCACGATGCCGGCGAACATGACGGCGCCCGCGGCCGACAGCAGCGGCGAGCCCCAGCGCGCGCCCAGCAGCGCCACCACGAAGAGGCCCAGCCCATGCACCAGGTGGTAGAGCACGCCGGTCTGCCAGACGGACAGCATCTCCGCCGTGATCATGCGCTTCAGGCCGTGGGCCCCGAAGGCGCCGGCGCCGACGGCGACGAGCATGTTGAGGGCGGCGAGCACGGTGAGCTGGCGGTCGGTCATGGCGGGGTCCTCGGTGTGCGGCGGAAAGACGCCAATGATAGGCCAAGCCGCGCGCCCCGGCTGGCGGCGCGGTCTTTGCCGGCACGCGGGCCGCCCTGGGGCACAATGGCGCCTGTGCCGGCGACGCAGCGCGTCGCCCGGAGCCCTGCGTTTTCCACCGGAATCGTCTCCATGCCGCGTTTCATCGTTCTCCTGCAGTGCCTCGGCCTGGCCGCCTCGTTGCTGGCCGGCACCGCCACCCATGCCAGCCAGCCGCCCCTGCGCATCGCCGTGATCGCCAGCGTGGCCAACGAGGCCACGGAACTGGCCATCGAGCAGGCCCGCAGGCAGGGCCTGGACGTGGAGCTGGTGGAGTTCAGCGACTGGGTCATGCCCAACATCGCCGTGGCCGACGGCTCGGTGGACGCCAACTTCTTCCAGCATGAACCCTTCCTGCAGCGCTTCAACCAGAGCCGCGGCACGCAGCTCATGCCGATCGCCTACGGCTATTCGACCACGATCGGCCTGTTCTCGAAGAAACTCAAGCGCGGCGACCCGGTGCCCGAGGGCGCCACCATCGCCATACCCAACGATCCGGTGAACACCGGGCGGGCCCTGCAGCTGCTGGCCTCCATCGGCCTGCTGGGCCTGCGCGAGGGCGTGGGGCACGAGGCCACGCTGCAGGACGTGACGGCGAACCCGCGCAAGTTGAAGCTGGTGCAGCTGGAAGGCTCGCAGTCGGCGCGCACGTTCGACGACGTGACGGCCTCCGTCACCTACACCACCTTTGCCAAGCACGCCGGTATCGATGAGCGCGACGGGCTGGCGTTCGACAACACGGATCCGGCCGTGGTGCGCCGCTACGCCATACGCTGGGTGGCGCGGCCGGACCGCGCCGACGATCCGCGCCTGCGCGAATTCATCCGCATCTACCAGGAGTCCGGCGAGGTGAAGGCCACGCTGCGCCGCCTGTACGGCGAGCTGATCGATTTCCCGTGGTAGCCGCGGGACTCAGGGCTGCGGCACGGCAGGCGCGGCAGCCTGGGCGGGCAGCCCCAGCAGCTCGCCCATGCGCACCGGGAACGGCCCCGGCGAGCTGCTGGTCCAGCGCACGCGGCCGGGACCGAACAGCACGATCACGGTGGAGCCCAGCAGGAAGCGGCCCATCTCGGCGCCCTTGTCCAGGCTGATGGGCCCCACGGTGGAGGGGCCGTAGCGCGTGACGCGCACCTGCGGCCGGGTGGGGGCCACCAGCCCGGCCCAGACCGTCTCGATCGAGGCCACGATCATCGCGCCCACCAGCACCAGCGCCATCGGGCCATATTCGGTGTCGAACATGCACACCACGCGCTCGTTGCGCGCGAACAGGCCCGGCACGTGATTGGCCGTGAGCAGGTTCACCGAGAACAGCCGCCCGGGCACGTGCACCATCTCCGTGAGCGTGCCGGCCACCGGCATGTGCACGCGGTGGTAATCGCGCGGCGACAGGTATACGGTGGCGAAGGAGCCCCCCATGAAGGGCGCGGCGCGCTGCGCATCGCCGCCGAGCAGGTCGGCAAGGCTGTAGCTGTGGCCCTTGGCCTGGAAGATGCGGCCGTGCTCGATGGCGCCGATCTGGCTGACGCACCCGTCGGCCGGACACAGCACCGCACCGGGCTCAGCCGCCAGCGGGCGCGCGTCGGCCTTGAGCGCGCGGGTGAAGAAGGCATTGAAGCTTTCGTAGGCCAGCGGATCCTCGACCAGGGCCTGGCTCATGTCGACCTGGTAGCGCTGCACGAAGGCCTGTATCAGGCGGTTCTTGAGCGCGGGGGAACGGCTGTCGGCCAGGCGGCCCGCCAGGCGCGACACGAGGTGGTGCGGGGCGGCATACTGGCTGGCCAGGAAAAGCGTGTCTTTGATGGACATGGACATGGTTGGCTGCGGCGCACGCGTGCGGCGCCCGACCTGGAAGTGTAGCCTGAGCGGTCCTAGGCCGGGGTGGTGGTGTCAGGGGCGGATTCGGCTTGCGCAGCGGTGCGGTCGGCCAGGTATTCCACCGGCACGCCCGGCGGCACGCGCGTCAGCCGTTCCCGGGCGATGCTGCGGCTGACCAGCGTGCTGCGCCGCGCCGCCGCGTTCTGCAGCAGCACCGACAGCACGCAGCCCTTGTCCTGCACCCAGTGGGTTTTGCCGCGCAGCAGCCTGAGGGCGCTGTCGGGCGTGCCGAGCCGGTAGTTCATGCCGTTGATCTGCGTGGTGCGGCGCCCGTCGAACTCGGCGGGGTCCAGTTCGGTGATGGCGGCGGCATCCAGATTGCTGATCTCATGCAGCACGCGGTAGACGAACTGGATGCCGCTGTGCGGATCCTTCACCACCACCAGCTTCTCGGCCCCCGCGATGTCCGAGATCATGCCGACGAGCACGGATTCGACGAGCTGGTTGCCGCGCTGCTCCTCGGTGTAGACGAACAGCGTGCGCGGGGGATCGGACGAAGATGCCATGATGGAAATAAGTGCCGGATCAAACCGCTCGATTCTAGCCTGCCGGACTGCCCGCCAAACGCCGGAGTTGCGGGCGCCTGGCCGCCATATCGGGCGATTGCCGAGGCGATCCTGTGCTGGCGTCCGGATTGCGATTCAGCAACATTCAGCTTGTTGTCAGAATCAGGTTAAACTGCCGGCGCGGAGGCGGAGCGCGCCCGGCGAAGGCGCCACGCCCGGGGGGTAAACCTATGAAGGAGTCCACGTCATGAACCAACAGGATCGCGACGCCATCGAAGGCGTCTTCACCCGGTTGCAGTCGCTCGAGAGCCAGGGTGCCCCGCGCGACGGCGAAGCCGAATCCTATATCCGCGAACGCATGCAGGCCCAGCCCGGGGCGGCCTACTACCTGGCCCAGACCGTGGTGGTGCAGGAGCAGGCGCTGCAGGCCGCGCAGCGCCGCATCGCCGAGCTGGAATCGCGCGCCGGCGCGGCGCCGGGCGGCCAACCGGCTCAGGCAGGCAAGCCGGGCACGCTGGCCGAGGGCTTCGGCCGCCCAGCAGGGCTGGGCGGGTCCGGCGGCCGGCAGGGCGCGCCGGCCGCGGCCAGCAGCCTGTCGGCCGACGCCGGTTTCGGGCGCAGCGCACGCGGCGGCGCGGGCGGCTTCCTGGCCGGCGCCATGCAGACCGCCATGGGCGTGGCCGGCGGGCTGATGCTGGGCAACCTGCTGGGCGGCCTGTTCGCGAGCGACGCGCAGGCTGCCGAACCGGCCCAGCCCGAGGCGCAGCCCGAGCCGACTCCCGAGGATCCCGGCGCCACGGACGCCGGCGCGGCCGATTCCGGCTTCGAGGACCTCGGCGGCTTCGACGAAATCTGATCCTGATGCGCCGGCCTGCCGCAGGGGCGGCCGGCGGCATTTTCCCGACCATCGAACCTTAACCGGAGGTAATACGTGTTCGAGTTTCTCCAGACGTTGAGCTGGGCCGCGGTGTTCCAGATCATCCTGATCGACATCCTGCTCGGCGGGGACAACGCCGTGGTGATCGCGCTGGCATGCCGCAATCTGCCGCCCAAGCAGCGAATGCAGGGCATCCTGTGGGGCACCGCCGGGGCCATCGGCCTGCGCGTGGTGCTGATCGCCTTCGCGCTGACGCTGCTCACCATTCCCTACCTGAAAGTGGTCGGCGCCTTGCTGCTGCTGTGGGTGGGCGTGAAACTGCTCATTCCCGAAGAGGGCGGCCATGACAAGATCGACGGTGGCGGCTCGGTGTGGTCGGCGGTCAAGACCATCATCGTGGCCGATTTCGTGATGAGCCTCGACAACGTCATCGCCATCGCGGGCGCGGCGCAGGGCGCGCATCCCGACCACCAGATCGGCCTGGTGATCTTCGGCCTGGTGATCAGCGTGCCCATCATCATCTGGGGCAGCACGCTGGTGCTCAAGCTGATCGACCGCTACCCGGTGGTCGTGACCTTCGGCGCGGCCCTGCTGGGCTGGATCGCCGGCGGCATGCTGGTTACCGACGTGGTCGTCGTCGAGAAGTTCGGCGAGGTCTCCGGCACGGCGAAGCTGGCCGCCGAGGTCGCGGGCGCGCTGCTGGTGGTGGTGCTGGGCCGCCTGCTGGCCGCCCGCCGCAAGCCTGCCGCCGACGCGCAGGCCGAACGCAAGACCGCCTGATGCCAGCCGGCGCAGTCGCGAAGAACGCCTCCTTCGGGAGGCGTTTTTTTCATCGTGTGAGGCAGGCGCCAGTGCCGCGGCGTCAGGCCGATGCGGGCGGCGCCGTCATGCCGCCCTCGACGAACGCCGTGATCTGTTCCATGACCTCGCTGGCGTTCTCCGGGTGGCAGATTCCCGGCGCCAGCTCTTCGAGCCGGTGCGTGTCGGAGAACGCATAGAGATAGGCTCCCACCATCAGCGTGACGCGCCAGTACACGTCCTTGCGCGGGAGATCCGGGCGGACGGTGCAGATGGCGTCGACGTAGGCGCGCGTGGACTTGTCGTAGGCTTCGTTGCGCAGCTTGTAGGAAATCTCGGCGGGTTCGGTGTGCAGCCGGGCCTGCAGGCGGATGAAGGCCCGGCCCCTGGCCGTGGCGCGCAGCGCCAGCGTGGGGGCGAAGAAGGCCTGGACGATGTCGCGCACGCGCGGGCGGGTGGGAGACTGCATGAGCGCCTCGAGCCGCGCCATGCGCTCGTCGGATATCTTGCGGCCGCGGCGCAGGAACACGGCCTCGAACATGCCGTACTTGGAACCGAAGTAATAGCTGATGAGGGCCTGGGTGACCTTGACCTTGCTCGCCACTTCGCGCAGCGTGGTGCCGGCATACCCGAGGTCGGCGAACGTGGCCTCGGCGGCATCCAGGATCTTTTCCCGCAGGTTCTTGTTGGCCACGCCTTCGGGGCGGCCCGGACGGCCGTGCGCCGAGGCTTTCGCCGCACGGGGGCGCCCCGGCTGGGACGTGGGGGACGCGACGCGCTTCGTCATGCTTCTCCCGGGTTGCTCGACCTTGAGACGCGGCATTGTCCCATAACTCAGGCGGCCCGTTGGACGGGAGCAGGCTGCCGCGGATCGAATGCCTCGGCATCGTATTCGTAGACCCAGTTGGCCCGTATGCCGCCGGCATGGGGATTGAACAGGCCGCGCCACCAGAAGCCGACGTCGCGCTTGAACTGGTCCCAGCGCGAGGGCAGGTGATAGGTGCGGCCGCGCTCGCGCGACTCGAGCTGCACGCGGCGGGTGCGCGGCAGGCGTTCGGCCTCGTACGCGCGCAGGGCCTGCGGCACGTCGCTGCCGTGCGCGGCCAGGGCGCTGGCCAGCACATAGCCGTCCTCGATGGCCATGGCGGCGCCCTGCGAGAGAAACGGCAGCATGGGATGGCAGGCATCGCCCAGCAGCGTGACATGGCCCTGGTGCCAGGTCTGCATGGGATCGCGGTCGAACAAGCCCCACTTGAATACGGTGTCGGCACGCTCGAAGAGCTGCACCAGGTTGCGGTGCCAGCCGGGAAAGGCCGCCAGCAGTTCCTCGCGGCTGCTCGGCGCGTTCCAGGATTCCTCGACCCATTCGGCGGTCTCGTTCACTGCCACGATGTTGACGGCCGCGCCGCGGCGCACGTAGTAGGTGACCACGTGGCCGTGCGGGCCGAGCCAGAACGACGAGTCCGGGCTGACGAAGTCGGGCATGCGGTCGAACGGCACCACGGCCCGATAGCACATGTTGCCGGTGAAGCGCGGCGCCTCGTCGCCGAACAGCGTCTGGCGCACCACCGAACGCACGCCGTCCGCGCCGACGATGACGTCGGCTTCGAATTCGGTACCGTCGGCGAAGCGCGCCACGGCGCCATGGCCGGTATGGCTCACGCCGGTGCAGGCGGTGGCCAGCCGCACGTTGGACGGATCGATGCGATTGGCCAGAATGTTGTGCAGGTCCGCCCGGTGCACGTGGTAGAACGGCGCGCCGTACAGCCGCGGGCATTCATCGATGAGCGGCGTGCGGAACTGTTCGCGCGCCGTCTTCCAGTTGCGGCCCACCAGGGCCTGCGGCAGGAAGCCGATGCGGTCCAGGTCTTCGGCCAGGCCCAGCGCGGTCAATACCTTGACGGCGTTCGGGGTCATCTGGATGCCCGCGCCGACTTCGCCGAACGCGGCTGCCCGCTCGAACAGGCGCACTTCCAGCCCCTGGCGCTGCAGTGCATTGGCCAGCGCCACGCCGCCAATGCCGCCGCCGATCACGCCGACTCGCAGTTTTCTTGCCATGATGTTTCTCTCCTGGAGGGGACGCGCCCGGCGGGCGCCCCGTGTTTCATTATTTGGTCGAACAATTAATTTCTGGGTGGCATGCCAGCGGGTCGGGCCGCCGCGGTTTGCCGGTTTCCTGTGCTCAGCCGGTGCAGGCCGCGATGGCGGCGTCGCGGGGCATGACGGCGGCGTACTTCTGCTGCATGTCGAAGAGGTTGGCCTGGTGGGGCCCGAGGGCGCGGTCGCCCACGCAGTCCGACAGCACCAGCGGCCGGAAACCGGCCGACATGGCGTCGACCACGCTGGCGCGCACGCAGCCGCTGGTGGTGCAGCCGGCCACCAGCAGCGTGCACACGCCGCGCTGGGCCAGCCAGGGCGCGAGCATGGTGCCGTAGAAGGCCGAGGGCGTGCTCTTGCGCACCACGTACTCGCCCGGCGCCGGCGCGAGCTCGGCCACGATGGCGCTGGCCGGGCTGTGCTCCTTGAGCGTGAGCATGCCCGGCACCTTCAGGCTGAAGATGTTGCCGTCGGCGTCGTCATCGGCATAGACGATGCGGCTGTGCGCCACCGCCCAGCCCTGGGCGCGCGCATGCGCGAGCAGCCCCACCGTCTGCGCGATGGCCTGGGCGATGTTGCCCCCGCCGAACTGCGCGGGATCGGCAAAGCCGTTGACGAAGTCCACGATCAGCAGCCCGTAGGGGGCCTGTGGCGCCAGGTCCGCGCCAAAGCCCTGGCGCTGGTAGGTGGCGAGTTCCGCGTCCATGAGTGTGTGTTCCTGTTGCTGCGTTGAAAGTCGGTTTGCGCAGGTGGGTGTCTCAGGTGCCTGGCACCTGCCGGGCTGCGCCGGCCTGTCCGTGCGCATCGAGCACCTTGCCCGCGCGCACCACCTCCACCCCGTCGAGGGCCACCGTGCAGCCGCGCAGCGGGATGTCGATGTGGCAGGCCGTGGTGCGGCTGCCCCCGGCCTCGTTGTTCGGCCCCAGCGAGAACAGGAAATTGCCCTCGTAGGCGCGCGCATCCATGCCGATGGTGGCCTCGCGGTCGTACAGCCCCAGCGTGGACCAGTGCGCCCGCGGCTGCAGCCCCCAGCCGATGTGCGAGATCGCGTAGGCCTCCGGATCGTTGAACGAGGCCATGTACTGGCTGAGCAGCTCGGCGTCCACCCCGCCCTCGATGCGCGTGGCGTAGCCCGCCTGCACCGTGAGCACGATCCGCCCCGTGGTGTACGACTTCTGCGGCAGCAGGATGTCGCCCGCATCGATCACGATGGTGCCGTGGCTGCCGCCCTCGTTGGGCCAGGTCAGCGCAAAGCCGCTGGGCCAGTGGTCCCAGCGCCCGGGCTCGTCGACGAAGCCGTACTCGCTGATCGCCGCAAACTCCCCCAGCGCGCAGCGCAGGTCCGTGCCCGCGGCCGAGCGCACCGTCATCTCGCGCGCGCCGGCCAGACGCGCGGCCGCGGCCTTGACCCGCTCGCGGTCGCCCTCGGTGGGCACCAGCCGCGCCAGCACCTCCGGCGGCTCCACCGCCAGCAGGATCTTCGTGCCGCCCTGCAGGATCTCGTGCTGCTCGGGCGAGAACAGCAGCGTCATCAGGTCCAGCACCAGGTCGCTGGCCTTGAGCATGGCGATGGCCGCGGCGTTGCCCGTCAGCGGCGTGGTCCCCAGGTAGGCCAGCGCGTCGCGGCTGAGCGCCTTCTCGCCGTTGACCGGCGGCAGGTCCAGCCGGTTGACGATGGCCCCCTTGGACTGCGCCGCAATCAGCGCCGTGGCCAGCGTCTGCGGATGCGTCGCCGCGCTGGTGAGTATGGTGACGGTCTGCCCCGGCTCCAGCCGGGACAGCGTGAGCACCTGGTTCCAGGCGCGGATCATCTCGAAGTCGCTCACGGGCATGACAGGTCTCCCACAACTGGTGTCTGACACCAGCGTTCAGTCTTTACAGAAATTTCTGTACACCGGTGTCTGACACCAGCAGGGGGGCGCCCAGGAAGTCGCCCAGGGCGGCGTAGAAGCCGGGCTCGTTGTCCCAGGGGATCATGTGGCCGGCGTCGGGCACGCGCACGTGGGCGGTGCCGGGGGCCAGGCGCTGGATCTCGGCGACGTCCTCGTCGCGCACGACGTCGCCGCGCTCGGCGGTGAGCAGCAGCCGCGGGGCCTGCACGTGCGGCAGGTCGGCGTGGATGTCGTCGGTGGCGAAGCCGTCGAAGCTCGCGAGGATGGCGCGCTCGTCGCAGGTGTGCAGCCATTGGGCGCGCAGCTGGCGCTGGGCCTCGGTCCAGGTCGGGCAGTAGGCCAGCATGTCCTCGGCGCTCATGCCCGCGCGGGCCTGGGCCATCGAGCCCACGTACCAGCCGAGCTTGGCCGGATACGGGCGGCGCCCGGGGCCGGAGACCGGCGGATCGACCATGACCAGCCGCGCCAGGCCCGCGGGCCGGGTGCGCGCGGCGCGGATGCCGATGCGCCCGCCCATGGAGTGGCCCACCACGCTGTAGCGCGCCAGGCCCAGGGCCTGGGCGAAGGCCAGCAGGTCGGCGGCCTGCGCGTCCAGGCTGTAGTCCAGCGAGGCGTCGGCCTGCGACAGGCCGCGTCCGCGCACGTCCAGGATGTAGGTGTCGAAGGTGCGGCCGAAGACCTCGCCCACGAAGCCCCAGGTGGCCGCCGGGCTGGTGATGCCCGGCACGATGATCACCGGGTCGCGCCCGGGGCGCTCGCCGCCGTAGCGCAGGTAGTGCTGGCGGATGCCGTTGGCGTGCACGTGGCCGCCGTAGAGATAGGTGCTGGCGGCCTGCGTGGCCGGGCTGTTCATGGTGCTCATGTGGCGGCCCTCCCGTCAGTACGCGCCCGAGAGCAGCGCGCCCGCGCCCGGCACCACCGGCTCGAGCTCCAGCGCCTTGAGCATGGCATAGGTGGTGGCCACCGCCGCGGTGACCACCGGCTTGCCCGTGAGCGCCTCGACCTTGGCGATGGCCCCCAGCGAAGGCATCTGCACGCAGGCCGACAGCACGATGACGTCGGCATCGCGGTAGTTCAGCCCCGCCACGATCTCCGGCAGCCGCGCCGGGTCGTGCCGGCCGACCTCCAGGTTGTCCGGGATCTCCAGCGCGCGGTAGTCCAGCACCTCGTAGCCCTCGCTGCCGATGTAGTCGACCACCAGTTCGGTCAGCGGCTTCATGTAGGGCGCGACCACGGCGATCTTGCGCGCGCCCATGATCTTCAGCGCATCGACCAGCGCCCCGGCGCTGGTGATCACCGGCGCGCTCGCGCCGTTGGCCGCCGTGTGGCCGGTGAGCCGCTGCTGCGAGACGCGGTGATAGCCCCGGCCCATGGCCATGATGGCCACCAGGCAGGCGTAGCCCAGCACGTCCACGCGCGCGTCGCTCAGCTCCAGCGCGCAGCGGTCGGACTCCGCGTCCATCGCCGCCAGCTCCTCCTTGACCACCTTCTTCATGCGCATGCGGCTGGAGTGAAACGTGAAGCGCTCCGGACGGATCTGCTGGCGCGCCAGCAGCATCGCCGGAATCTCCGTCTCCATCGTGGTGTTCGAACTCGGCACAATCTGGCCGATGCGGTAGGTTTTCATGGTCGTGTCCTCCTGTGTGCCGCGCGGGCGTTCATGCGCCCAGGTAGGCGTTGAGCAGTTCGGGGTCGTCCAGCAGCGCGCCGGACTCGCGTTCGGCCGCCACGCGCCCGGTCTCGATGACGTAGGCGCGCGTGGCCACCGAGAGCGCGTTGTGCACGTTCTGTTCCACCACCAGCACGGTGACGCCGTGCGCGTTGATGTCGCGCACGACCTGGAATACGTCCTGCGCCATCTTGGGGCTCAGGCCCAGGCTGGGCTCGTCGAGCATCAGCATGCGCGGCTCGGACATGAGGGCGCGCGCGATGGCCAGCATCTGCTGTTCGCCGCCGCTGAGCGTGCCGGCCAGCTGGTCGGCGCGTTCGCGCAGGCGGCCGAAGCGCTCGAACGCCAGCTCCAGCCGCCTCTCGATCTCGCTGCGCGAGCGCACCAGGTAGGCGCCGAGCTCGAGGTTTTCGCGCACCGTCATTTCGGGCCACACGTGGCGCTCTTCCGGGCAATGGGCCAGGCCCAGGCGCAGGATGTCGGGGGCCTGCAGCCCGCCGATGGCGCGGCCCTCCCAGTGCACGGTGCCCGCCGACGGCGCGATCAGGCCGGACAGGGTGCGCAGGATGGTGGACTTGCCCGCGCCGTTGGCGCCGATGAGCGCGACGACTTCGCCGGGCATGACCTGCAGGGAGACGCCGTGCAGCGCCTTGAGATTGCCGTATCCGGCATGCACGCCGGATACCTGGAGCAGGGGAGTGGGGGTGTCCATGTCAGGCTGCCTTGCCGATGTAGGCTTCGAGCACGGCCGGATCGCGCTGGATTTCCGCAGGCGTGCCGGCCGCGAGCTTCTTGCCGAAGTTCATCACGACGATGTGGTCCGAGACGTGCATGACCAGGTTCATGTTGTGCTCCACCAGCAGGATGGCCTCCGTCCAGCGGCCAGGCAGGGTGCGGATGAGCTCGGCCAGTACGCGGGCTTCGTGGCTGTTGAGCCCGGCGGCGGGTTCGTCCAGCATGAGCAGGCGCGGGCCCGCGCCCAGCGCCACGCCCACTTCCAGCAGGCGCAGTTCGCCGCAGGAGAGGGCATTGGCGGGCGTGTCGGCGCGCGCGCCCAGGCCCACCAGTTCGACGATTTCCGCAGCGCGGCTGGCGATGTCGCGCTCGGCGCGGCGATCGGCCTCGCCAGGCCAGAAGCTGCGCCACAGCGGGGTGCGCGCCCGCAGGTACTGCGCCGCAACGATGTTGTCGCGCACGCTGAGATTCTTGAGCACGTTGGTCTTCTGGAACGTGCGGACCACGCCCATGCCCGCCATGCGATGCGGCCGGGTGCCGGTGACTTCGCGGCCGTCCAGGCGCACGCTGCCTGCCGAGGGCGCGTAGAAGCCGGTGACCAGGTTGAAGCAGGTGGTCTTGCCGGCGCCGTTGGGGCCGATGAGGCTGACGACCTGCCCGCGTGGGACGTCGAAGCTGATGTCGCGCACGGCGTGTATGCCGCCGAACGATTTGCTGAGGCCGCGTACTTCAAGCATGGCGATTCTCCAGGCGGGCCCCGCGCGGCAGGCGGGCGCGCACATAGCCCATGACGCCGTCCGGCGAGAACAGCACCACGGCCATCACGATCAGGCCGAACAGCGACAGCCGCAGCTCCTTGAACTCGCGCAGGTACTCCTCGAGCAGCGTGACAATGACTGCGCCGATGATCGGCCCCGGCAGGGTGCCCTTGCCGCCGAGCAGCACCATGATGATCATGGATACGGTGAACGGGAAACCGAAGACTTCCGGACCCACATAGGAGATGTAGCTGGCGTAGTACGCGCCGGCCATGCCGGCGAGGAAGGCCGCGACCACGAAGACGAACAGCGCGTAGCGCAGCGGATCGATGCCCACCGACAGCGCCACGTAGCGGTTCTCGCGCAGGGTGACCGCAGCGCGGCCGGCGTTGCTGTGCACCAGGCGGTACGCCACGAACAGCGCCACGCCCGCCACGGCCAGCCCCAGGAAGGCCATGCCGCGCTTGCCGTCGAGCCAGGGCAGGGCGTCGAGGAAGGCGGGATGCGGCACGCCGGAAATGCCCATGGGGCCGTTGGTGAAGCCCACCCAGTTGTTGGCCAGCAGGCGCAGCACTTCCGCGAAGGCCAGCGTGACGATCACGAAGAACGGGCCGTTGAGCCTGAGTGTGATGGCGCCGATGAGCAGCCCGAACAGCGCGGCCACCACGCCGGCCAGCGGGATCAGCAGGCCGGCCGGCAGCCCCAGCCGGGTGGAGGCCAGCGCCATGGCATAGGCGCCGATGCCGAAGAAGGCCACGTGGCCCAGTGGAAACTCGCCCACATAGCCCACCAGCAGGTTCAGGCTGGTGGCGAGCACCGTGTAGAGCAGCACCAGCACCAGGATGTGCAGCAGGTAGTCGTTGCGCAGCAGGCCGGCCAGCGCGAGGGCCACCAGCAGGAAGGCGCAGAGGAACAGGCGTTCGGATTTCATCAGGCACGCTCCGCCCGGGTGGAGAACAGGCCGTAAGGCCGGAAGAACAGGATCAGGATGACCAGGGCGAAGCCCACCATGTCGACCGTGCCGGTGGAGACGTAGCCGCCCCACAGCGCCTCGGCCACGCCGAGGATCAGGCCGCCGAGGATGGCGCCCGCGAAATTGCCCATGCCCCCGAGGATGACCACCACGAAAGCCTTCAGGCTCACCAGGCCGCCGATGCCGGCCTGCGCCACGTAGATGGAGCCCAGCAGCATGCCGGCGGTGCCGGCCAGCACCGTGCCCAGCGCGAAGGTGGCGGCGTAGATGCGGCCGGTATTGATGCCGGCCAGCCGGGCCGCCATGGGGTCCTGGAAGGTGGCGCGCATGGCCTTGCCCAGCCGGGTGTGGCGGATCAGCATGTGGGCGGCCACGATGGCCACCGCGCACACCGCCACCGCGAAGAGCCGCACCTGGGTGATGACCACGGGGCCGAGCAGCAGGGGTGCGCTGGCGACGGGCGCCGGCACCTTCTGCGGCGCGCTGCCCACCACCAGCAGGGCGGTGTTGGTGAGGAAGATGGACAGCCCGATGGTGAGCAGGATGCCGGGCTCTTCGCCCTTGCCCCGCACGCGTTCGATGAACAGGCGGTCGACCATCCAGCCGAAGGCCGCCATGATGACGATGACCGCCAGCAGGCCGGTGTAGAAGTCCAGGCCCAGGCCGCTGGTGACGGCCCAGCCCAGCAGCCCGCCCATCATGTAGAACTCGCCATGCGCGAAGTTGACCAGGCGCATCAGCCCGAACACCAGGGTGAGCCCCAGGGCGGACAAGGCATAGAACGTACCGTTGACCAGCCCGTTGACCAGGAACTGTATCAATAGATCGAACACGAGGTTCTCCTGTCGGCAGGGGCCGGCGCGCCCCTGCCGGGTGGGGTCAGTCGGCGCTGACGGAGGTCTGCGACACGATGGTCGGGACGCCGTTCTTCAGTTGCACCAGCACTGCCGAGAAGCCGTATGCCTGGTGCTTCGCATCGAAGGTGAAGCGGCCGTTGGGACCCTGGTAGTCGGTGTGCTCCAGCGCATCGCGTATCTTGGCCGGCGTGGCTTCGCCCGCGCGCTCGATGCCGTCCATGATGATGTTCAGCGCGTTGTAGCCGGCGGCGGAATACTTGCCCGGCGCTTCCTTGTAGGCAGCCTGGTATGCCTGCACGAAGGCCTTGTTGGCCGGCGTGTCGAGCGTGGCGGCATACGGCACCGCGGCATGTATGCCTTCGGCGGCCTCGCCCGTGAGCTTGACGAAGTCGGCCGTGGCCCAGCTGCCCACGCCGAAGATCTGGCTGGTGAGGCCCAGCTCCTTCATCTGCTTGACGATGATGGAGCCATCCTGCGTTTCGGCGGCCACGAAGATGCCGTCGGGCCTGGCCGCCCGCACGCGGGTGAGCAGGGTGTAGAAATCGGTGGTGCCGTGGTCGAAGTATTCCTTCAGCACGGTCTTGCCGCCCAGCTGCTCGATCTGCTTGGAGAATTCGTCGACGCCGCCGCGGCCCCAGTCATCGTTCACGCCGATGTAGGCGATGGTCTTGAGCTTGAGGTTGTCGACCAGGATCTTGGCGAACGCGTGCGCCATCAGGGCGTCCGTTTCGGCGGAGCGGAAGAACCAGGTATTGCCGCGCTCGGTGAGGTCGGCCATGGACGACACGCCGGAGAGCAGGGGGACCTTGTATTTCTGCGCCACAGGCATGATGGCCGCGGTGGCCGAGCTGCAGAAGGCGCCGGAGATCACCGGCACCTGATCTTTCTGGATGAGCTTTTCGGCCGCGTTCACCGATTTGGCGGGCTGGCATTGGCCGTCTTCGATGATGAGCTCGACCTGCTTGCCCAGCACGCCGCCCTTGCGGTTGCGTTCCTGCACGGCCAGCTTGGCGCCATTGACATCCGCGACGCCGTTGTAGGCGACGGAGCCCGTGAGGGGCTGGATGACGCCGATCTTGATGGTGTCGGCCCAGGCGCCCGACGTGCACAGCAGTGCCGCCAGCGCCACCTTTTCAATACCTCGGATACGCATGAGACCTCCGTTCTGTTGCCGTATTTCACCCTTGCCGGCAGACCCCGGCCGCCGTGCCGATGCAGGCGGACAGGCCGTTCAAGAATCTTGTTGAGCGCTGCGCAGGGACGAGCCCGCGCGAAAAAATATTAAATGATCGTTTAACAAATATCAAAGCAAAAATAACGGCCTCAGGGTAGACCCTGAGGAGGTCTTCCAGCGTGGTCGGATGGATGATCCTCAGTACGTCCTGGCGTAGCGCCGAGCCCGGCGCCGCGGGCTACAGGATTGCATTCCACAGAGCGAGGAGAGTGGCTGCGGCCTCAGATGCGTTCGCTGAACGCTTCGTCCCCAGGTGATGCCGGCGCACCGGTCCTGTTGAAGGGCAGGGCCGCAATCGTCTGGCGGCGGATCAGGCGTACGGACTGCTCAGGCGGTAGAAGGTGGTAAGCCTCATGCCCCATCATGTGCACGGCGGTGTGCACGGGCCAATTTGGATTCCAGATCAGTTCGCGTGCCAGTGCAATCAAGTCTGCCTGCCCGGCCTGCAGGATGGCCTCGGCCTGCCCGCCTTCCGTGATCAGGCCTACCGCCATGGTGGCGCATCCGGTCTGGCGGCGCACTGCCTCGGCGAAGGGAACCTGGTATCCCGGCACGCGGCGCACCACGGGCATGGAGGTATTGCCGGACAGGCCTCCCGACGAGCAGTCGATTACGTCCACGCCGCGTTCCTTCAGGGCGGCAGCCAGAGCAACGGTGTCCTCGATGCTCCAGATGCCGCCGGGGCCGTCGACCGCCGATACACGGAAGAACAGGGGCAGGTGACCGGGCCACGCGGCGCGCACTGTTTCCGTTATTTCCAACGCGAAGCGCATGCGGTTTTCGCGCGATCCGCCGTAGCTGTCCTGCCTGCGATTGGTGAGCGGTGACAGAAACTGGTGAATGAGGTAGCCATGCGCGCCGTGGATCTCGAGTATCTGGTAGCCCGCCTGCACTGCGCGATCCGTGGCTTCTTTCCAGCGTTGGATGTGTTGCCGTATATCCGCCACGCTCATTTCGCGTATTTTGGGCCAGGACGGCGGTGGTGTGCGCAGACTGGGCACCATGCAGGTCCAAGGCGGCATGCCGGCATCGGTGCCGGTCAATGGCGCCCAATCCTGTTGTGCGCCGTGGCAAGACCCCTTGCCGCCCGAGTGGCCCAGCTGTATTGCCGGAACCGCACCTTGTTCCAGGATGAATTCGTTGATCCGGCGATAGGCGGCGACGTGATCATCGTTCCACAAGCCCGCACACTGGTAGGTTTTTCTGCCTTCGGGCTCGATCGCGGTTTCCTCCCCGAACACCACCGCCGCCCCGCCAATGGCGAATTTGCCGAAGTTGACGGCTTGCCAGAGGCCCGGCGCGCCGTCCACGGAGTGATACTGGCACATGGGCGACGCGACGATGCGGTTCCTCAGCCTCACCGAACGCAGGGCCAGGGGCGTGAAGAGGAGGGGGGTGTTTGCCGGTGCGGGTTCCATGTGCCCTTCCAGGCGGTTGGTACAGGCTACCAGTCCAGTATCGTTGCGCCTTCCAGCGCGTGCAAGCGCTGCAGCAGGGCCTGCGCGGATTCCGCGCCGATGACGGGCGACGAAAGCTCCAGGAACTTTCCATCCAGCTCGGCATCGGTCAATGGCTCTTCGGGATCGCCTTTGCGGTTAGCCTGGTGATGTTCGAGGCGCCGGCCGTCTTTCAGGGTGACTTCAATGCGGGAAGCGCGCTGGCCGGGGAAAGCCGCATCGATTTCCGGATCGACCACGACGGTGATGCGGTCCATCAATGCGCGGACGCGGGGATCGTGCACGCGACACGCATCATAGGCTGCCAGCCTGACGCTGCCATGGACCATCGCCGTGGCGACCACATACGGAAAGCTGAAGCGGGCTTCGTTGGAAGTGCGGGGATTCGGATAGCATGCGATGTCCAGCGCCGGCTTGTATGTGGCGACGCGTATTGCAGCGATATCTTCCGGAGATATCCCGTGGCCTTCACGTAGCGCGAGTGCGCCATCGATGGCAGCAAAGGTATGTCCGCAGCCGATATGGTTCTTGAAGGTAAGCCGCTTGATGTGGAAATCCTTGCCCAGCGTAGCGCCTATGTCCGTCCAGTCGGCGTCCTCGCTCATGGCGCGGCCCAGGCCGGCTTCCCCGTCCAGCACATCCAGGGATCCCGTTACGCCCTGGCTGGCGAGCAACGCAGAAAGCACGCCCGCTTCTGCGGCCCTGCCGGCGTGCAGCGGCTTAGACATGGAATCCAGGCGGAAGGCCTGCTGCAATCCCGCCGTGAACGTCGCCGCCGTGGCCAGGGCATGGGCGTAGGCGTCGCGATCCAGGCCAAGGATGGCACCTGCGGCAGCTGCTGCACCGAAAGTACCCACTGTGCCGGTATTGTGCCAATAGCGATAGTGCGCCCGCCCCAACACGACGCCGATACGCGTGGACACTTCGTATCCCAATACCACACCCCGCAGGAACGCCAGACCGTCGCTGCGTACGCAATGGCTGGCCGCCAATGCGGCGGCAATGGTGGCCGCGCCGGGGTGATACATGGCATCGCGGAAGCTGTCGTCCACTTCTGCCGCGTGGGCTGCCGTTCCGTTGATCAGGGCCGCGGTGCGCAAGGTGGCGCGGCGTCCGCCGACCAGCCTTGCGTCGCCGCGGTCGAGGTCTGCGGCCATCGCCGCTTCCAACTTGCCGACGACCGGACATGCCAGGCCGGGGAATACCGAGGCATACCAGTCTATGACAGCGCGTTTGGCGTGATGCAGCACATCGGCTGGAATCGCGGCAGTGCGAAATGCCGCAGCATGATCGGCGAATATCTCCGTGGCGAACAATTTTCCCTCCAGTGTCGTTGGCCGCGGATCACTTGCCGGCGAAGAGTTGAGGCATTTTCAGGTCGGATGAAATCCAGACGCTCTTCGGCTCCATGAATTCCTTAACCGAATCAATGCCGCCCTCCCGGCCGATGCCGCTGTCCTTCACGCCGCCGAACGGCGTCGTGAAGCTGCTGGAGCGGTAGTTGTTGATCCACACCGTGCCGGCCTTGAGCCGCTCGGACATCAGCATCGCCCGATGCAGGCTCGTCGTCCACACGCCGGCTGCCAGGCCGAATCTGATGTCGTTGCCAATGCGGATGGCGTCTTCTTCATCCTTGAACTTCAGCACGGAGAGCACGGGCCCGAAGACCTCTTCCTGGGCGATGCGCATATCGTTGGTCACGTCTACGAAGATGGTCGGCTCGATAAAGTAGCCCGCGCCATAACCGGGACCGGACAACGACTGCCCGCCTGCAACGCAGCGTGCGCCTTCCTTCCGGGCTATGTCTATGTATCCCAGGATCTTCTCAAACTGCGGCCTGGTCGTAATCGGCCCGATTTCGCTGCCTGGGTCGGCCGGGTCGCCGATTTTGGCGGACCGGGTGATCTGCGTCAGTCGTTCGACGAAAGCATCATGGATGGATTCCTGCAGCAGCAGGCGTGAACCGGCTACGCAAGTCTGGCCTGTGGCAGCGAATATGCCAGCGATGGCGCCCTTTACCGCTTCGTCCAGATTGGCGTCGTCGAAGACTATGTTGGGTGATTTTCCGCCCAGTTCCAATGAAACGCGCTTCAAGTTCTGTGCCGCCGTGGCATAGATCCTGCGGCCGGCCTCATCGCCGCCGGTAAAGGCAATGCGTTGCACGTCCGGGTGACGAACGAGGGGATCGCCCACCTCAGCGCCAAAACCGGTGACGATGTTGAAAACGCCAGGGGGAAAGCCGGCTTCCTCAAACAGCCTGGCCAGTTCGAACAAGGACGCGGAGGTGTATTCGGACGGCTTGCAGACGACGGTATTGCCGGCACACAGCGCCGGCGCCATTTTCCAGGTCGTCAATGGCAGGGACGAATTCCAGGGTGTGATGCAGGCCACCACACCCATAGGTTCGTAGCGAATGAAGTTATAGACCCCTGGGCGATCGATCGGCACGACAGCTCCCTGTATCTTGTCTGCCAGGCCGCCGTAGTAGTAATAGTACTTGGCCATGTACTTCATCTGGCCCAGGACGTCCCGCCTGAGCTTGCCGTTGTCGCGGCATTCGATTGCTGCCAGGTGCTCGGCGTCGCGCTCGATCAGCGAGCCCAGCTTGTGGAGCAGCATGCCGCGTTCGCTGGCCGTCATTCTCGACCAGGGGCCTTCGAAGGCGTGTGCTGCAGCGGCTACAGCCATATCGACGTCAGCTCCGTTGCAACGTGGAATCTTCGCCCAGGCTTCTCCAGAGAAGGGGTCGTGGGTTTCGAACCAGGATTTCGATTGAGGATCCCGCCATTCGTTGTTGATGAAGAGCTGGTAGCGTTTCATTGCTGTCTCCGGGTGCGTATCCTTGCATTCTGTGAGCCGGAGAGGATTAGCTCAAACGACTTCTTGTGCTACGCTGCATGACTCTGACTCATGGGAGACCCGTCTTCATGGAACATCCCTCCATGTCGCGCCTTCCTCCGCTGACCGCCCTGAGGGCCTTCGAATCGGCGGCGCGCAATCGCAGTTTCACCAAGGCTGCGCAGGAACTTTTCCTGACGCAGTCTGCGATCAGCAGGCACGTGCGGAACCTGGAAGAGCTGTTTGGCATTCCGCTGTTCTACCGCAATCATCGGTCTGTCACTCTGACGCCTGATGGCGAAGCCTATATGCGGGATGTGGTCGATGCCTTTGCGCGCATCGATCTGGCAACGCGCCGCCTGAAGTTCTCCGGCCGCCAGAATGTGCTCAATCTGCAGGCCTTTTCGACCTTCGCCATGTATTGGCTGATTCCCCGGCTGGGGCGCTTCCAGGAGATCAATCCGGAGGTCGAAGTCCGGTTGACTGCCTCGGTGGCGCCGCTGGACTTCGAGCACAGCGATATCCACGCATCGATACGCGCCGTGGCCGGGCGCGTGGAAGACAACATACGCAGCGACCGGCTTTTCGACTATCGCCTGATAGCGGTCGGCGCGCCATCGATGGCGACGGCATGGCCGCTGCGCGTCCCCGCCGATCTGAAGAATGCCACGCTCCTGCATTCCCTGGCCCGTCCGGAGGACTGGGGCGTATGGTTGCGGGCAGTCGGTGCGGATGACGTAAGGCTGGAAGGCGGCATGAAGTTCGAGTCCTCCGCCATGGCTTACCGTGCGGCAGAGCAGGGGCTGGGCGTAGCCCTTGCCCAGAGCTTCCTGGTGCAGGAAGAGCTGGCCAACGGATCTCTCCGGCGGATATTCCCGCATGAGGTGCCTTCTGAGCGGACATACTACCTGCTGAGCTCACCGAGGCATTGCGGTGACCCGGCGCTGGAACTGTTCCGCAAGTGGCTGCTGGAGGAGATCGATGCGGCTGCCAGGCAGGCTGTGACGGCGTAGGCGGCAGGCCGGTGCTGTTGTCGCATCATGAGGCTGGATAGGGCATCTGCGCGGCATGCGCGGATGCCCGTCAGGCGTCAGGGCGCAACGCTGTCCAGGCGGCGCCGCACGTGCCCGAAGCCGGAGATGTAGGATCCTTCGTAAAGCGCCGCCACGCCACCATGAGGGTCTTCAGGCCCCATCAGCCTGCGCGCGTGCTCGATGCCCCAGCCGCGCAGGTCTTGCATCGATCTCGTGGATTCCAGGATCAGCGAGCCATGGCGCCATACGCGCGCGGCAACGACAGCATTTTTGAGTCCGGTCGGTGCGTCCTGGTCCATCTTCAATTCGATATGGGGCAGCAGGCGGCCCACGGCGGGAGCGGGTATCCAAGGCCCGGGTGGTCCGGAGAACGCGGCATAGGAAATGTCGCCGGATCCCGCGATGGCAGCGACTGCTTGTGCGCTGTTGCGCGCCTGTCGCAGATCTCCGGGGGCAGGGCAGTCGAGATGCGGCACCCAGGGCATCGAGACTTCGATGCGATCGACCGGCCCGCCATCGATGACGTCTTCCAGGATTGCCACGAGCAGGTTGAGGTAGATGTTGCACGGATAGCGCTTGAATACCAAGGCTTCGGCAGCCCTGGGGCCGTCGATCGTCAGACGGCTGGCATCCACGTGGTCCTGCCCGAACAGTGTGCCGAGCCCACGCTGGAAGTCCCGGGAAGCCTTCCACCCCTGAGACGCCAACAGCGCTGCTTCCAGTCCATGCAGCGCGCCCCACCCGAAATGCGTCATGCCTATCATCGACGCAGCACTGTTCATGGCCAGGCCCGATGCGCGGGTCAATGCGATGGCCAGTGCATTCGTGCAGGCATGCGGAGGGAGGCGCAACATACGTGCTGCGCTGGCGGCAGCTGCCAGCGTGCCGAATACCCCGGGGCTGTGAAAGCCCACGCCAGGTCGCGCGCCGGTAATGGCGGCGCGGCATCGCCACGCCGCTTCGACCCCCGCGAATACGGCCGAACCTATCTGTTGATCGTCGGTCGCGCGGGCGCCTCCGTCCGCAGAAAGCAGGTTGTGGGCCACGCAGGCGGCCAGGGTGGCAGGCAGCACGGTGTGCGAAGGGCCTGGGTCCATCGGGTCCAGGTCCGATGCGCCGGCCAAGGTGCCAAGATGGCCGATGCGATCCAGCGGTTCCAGCAGCCGGGCCAGCATCTCTGCGATCCGGCCAGCAGTCATGGACGGCACGAGTGCCTCGCCTGGGTTCGCCGTGGTGCCGGTCGTAGCGCTGTGCACCCGGAATGGCCAGACCCAGTTTTCCCGTTCGATCCCGAATAGCGTACACAGCAGGGAAGCCCGGATGCCTTGGTCGATTGCGGTTCGTGCAGCGGATTCTTCCTGGCTGATATCCGCTTGGGAAACCGAGGCGCCCAGCTCGAGAAACTCATGATGCATCGATGTCTCCTGTTCTGCTATGTGCGTTCCATGCGCTGACTATACACAGCGAACCGGCGAACTCCCGCACGATATCTATGCACGTCTCGCATAACTCCAACTCATGCAAGCCGGCGAAAATGTCGATTGAGGCATGTGTCGAAATCCCCAACACTAAGCGCTCATCCTTGTTCTTATGCGAAGGGAAACGCTTATGGTTGCGCAAGAAGAATCCCGCTTCGATGTGGTGGTGGTGGGCTGCGGTGTGGCGGGGTTGAGCGCGGCGGTTGCGGCCGCGGAGGCCGGCGCCAAGGTTGCACTGCTGGAAAGAGCCAGCTATGAAGAGCGGGGCGGAAATACCCGGTATACCGAAGCCTATCTGCGCATGAAGAGCGAGACGGAGCTTGCACATGACTTCGAATCGCTGCTGATCGACAACAGCGGCTACTACATCCAGCCCGATTTCACTGAATCGACCGTACGGGACTATGAAAACTGGTCGCCCGTGGTGCGAGCGCTTCCGTTCACGGACCCGGAGCTGATTTCCACCTTCACCGAGTCAGTGCCGGACGTCATCGCGTGGCTGAAAAAGCACGGCATCACTTTCGGCGAAGCCGGCTTCTACGGCCTTACGCCGCGGCCGTCGCCGCGCATCGCGGTGAACGGGGGAGGGTTGCAGTTGGTGGAAACCATGACCCAGTGCGCAGAGGATGTCGGCGTGCGCTTCTTCTATGAAATGACGGCTCATGAGCTGATCCAGTCGGACAGCGGAAAGGTATGCGGCGTCAAGGCCACGGACCCATCGAATACGCCGCATCGCTTCGAGTGCAGTGCCGTCATTCTGGCCTGTGGCGGTTTTCAGGGTAATCCCGAGATGGTGGTCCGATACATCGGAGCCAAGGGACGGTATCTGCGCCCCGTCGCGCCCGGGGGCTACTACAACAAGGGCGAAGGCATCAAGATGGCCTTGCGGCTCGGTGCCGCGCCTTCAGGCGACTACGCCGAATACCATGGCCAGCCGATAGACCCGCGTTCCAGCGCACCGGAGGCGCTTGTCATGGCGTACCCCTACGGCGTCCTGATCAATCGCGATGGAAAGCGTTTCATCGATGAAGCCCCAGGGACCATCGATGCCCACTATGAGGAAACAATCCGCCTGATTGCGGAACAGAAAAAGGGTATTGCCTATTGCATATTGGACGACAAGATAAATCGCATCCCCAACTGGAAGCGTTGCATCCGCAGCGACCAGCCGCCTGAAACCATGCAGGATATCCGGATGTTGGGGAAGAAACTGGGTTTCGACGGCGACGCCGCGCAGCGCACCATCGACGAATACAACCGTGCCTGCGGGGAAGGCAGCTTCAATCCTCATACCCTCGACGGGCTCGCTACCACGGGGTTGACGCCGCGCAAGTCGAATTACGCGGTGCCGCTCGACACACCGCCTTTCCATGTCTATCCCATCATCTCGGCGAACACGTTCACGCTCGGCGGGCTGAAGGTGAATTCCCACGCCCAGGTGATCAAGAACGAAGGGTGCATATTGCCCGGCCTGTACGCCGCCGGGGAAACGATGGGCCTGTATTACGGCCGCTACCCAGGCGCGACTTCCGTGCTCCGCGGTGCGGTGTTCGGGCGGCGTGCAGGAGAGCACGCCGCTGCCAGCGCGAGATAACCGCGCATTACACAATTCAATTAAAAAATGGAGACAAAGAATGGTGAATCAGAAACTCACCCGCCGGGCCGTATCATGCCTCGGCACTGCATTGGCGTGCATTGCCATTTCCTTATCCTCGCAGGCGCGCGCGGAGTATCCGGACCGACCCATACAACTCATCGTTCCCTATTCAGTGGGTGGCCCGACTGATGTTGCGGCGCGGGTCATGGCGCAGGAGCTGTCGCAGCGCATCGGGCAGAATATCGTCGTCATGTCGATGCCGGGGGCAGGGGGAGTGATAGGCACGGAGTATGTCAACCGGGCCAAGCCCGACGGCTACACCTTGCTGTTTGCCGTCAATTCGATGGCCATTTTTCCCCACACGCGTTCGTCCAAGAATCCCCTGCCTTTCGACCCCAACGGCTTCGCGGCGGTGGGAAGCGTCGCTGAGTCGGCCCATGTGATCGTTGCCAACAAGAACCTGGGTATCAAGAGCATTGCCGAGTTGGTCGAAGCTGCGAAGAACAAGCCCGACAGCCTGAGTTTCGGCTCGGCCGGCGTGGGCGGCACCACGCACTTGCCTATTGCCTTGTTCGCCCACCGTGCCGGAATCAAGCTGCTGCATGTGCCGTACAAGGGCGCGGCGCCGGCGATGGCAGACACGATGGCTGGCGTGGTTTCGATATCCGGGCCCGGATATACGGACGCGGTGAAGGGCGCCATCGACAACGGCACGCTGGTTGCATTGAGCTCCACGTCTGCCAAGCGGCTTCCGTTCCTGCCCAATGTGCCGACCTTGGCCGAACAGGGCTATCCCGACATGGTGTTCCCGATCTGGTATGCACTGTTCGCCCCCGGCGGAACGCCGGGCAATGTCGTCGAAAAATTGAATGGCGCGCTGAAGGCGATGGCGAGCGATACCGCCTATCAGGCGCAACAGGCTGCCCAAGGCAACGTGGTCACGTATATGACGCCTACCGAAGTGGCGGACATGTTGAAGACCGATATCGCGAAGCTTGGGGTGAGACTGAAGGATGCCGGCATCAACCTGCAGGAATGACGCCAAATGGACAATGTGCGGAACGGTAGCGGGACCGCAGCGGTGTCCCTGACCCGCCTGCTGGTGACGAGGGCATTGGACATCCGCCATGACACCCTGCCCCAGGATGTGCGCATCGTCGCGCGGGATTGCCTGGTGGACTGGTTGGGGTGCGCCTTTGCCGCGACAGGAGAACCTGCCGCCGATATTGTTGCGAAAACGGCGCGCGCCGAAGGCGGCAACGCCCAGGCCACCCTGCTGGGGCAGGCGTGGCGGGGCACGATGGTGCAGGCCGCATTGGTCAACGGTACCGTGTCCCATGCGCTGGACTACGACGACGTCAATCTTTCGGTGCCGGGGCACATGTCTGTTGCCATCCTGCCAGGGCTGGTCGCCCTGGCCGAGCATCGCGGCACCAAGTTGGCTGACCTCGTTGCTGCCTTCGTAGCCGGCTATGAGTTTGCCTGCAGCGTCGGTGTATTGGTGGAACCGGCACATTACGCGGGCGGCTTTCATGCCACCGCGACCATCGGTTGCCTGGGTGCCGCTGTGGCTTGCGCGCACCTGTTGAAACTGGAGCCGCTGCAGGCTTGCCATGCCGTGGGCATTGCGGCCACGCAGGCTGCGGGGCTCAAGGCAATGTTCGGCAGCATGGCCAAGCCTTTGCATGCCGGCCTGGCGTCTCAAGCAGGATTGAGGGCTGCGTTGCTGGCCGAGAACGGATTCCTGAGCCGCCCCGATATCCTGGAGTGCAATCAGGGATATGCTGCCGTGCATGGCGCGGATTTTCATGTGGAGAGCGCCCTGTCTGCTCCGAAGGACGGATTTCATATCCTGAACAACCTGTTCAAGTTCCACGCGGCATGCTACAGCACGCATTCCACCATCGAGGCGGTCGCCGCATTGCGGGATAGGCATGGCATCGATCCGACACGGGTGTCGCGGATCGACGTGGTGGCGGGGGAAGGGTGTTCCATCTGCAACATCCAGGAGCCAGCAACGGCATTGGAAGCCAAGTTCAGCCTGAGGGCGGCAGCAGCGTTCGCCATGCTCGGTGCCGACACCGGCAGCCTGGAGGTCTGGGAGCAAGTGACCGACCCGAGCATTGCAGCCATGCTCGCCAAGGTGAATGTCAGGCTGGTTCCAAGCGGGAGTTTGAGCGAGTCTACGGTGACGGTTACATACGGCGAAGGCAGTAGTGTGAGCTTGACCCACGATTGCGGCTCGCCCATTGAAGACAAGACCACGCAATCGCAGAAAGTATTCGGAAAATTCCGCGTCATCGCGCAGCCCGTATTGGGTGAGGAAAGGGTGCGAGAGGTGCTGTCGATGTTGACGTCTTTTGGGGCAAATGGCGACGTCGGCGAATTGATGCGCCTTTGTGCGAATGCACAAACGTCTCCCAGGTGAGCGGCGATTCACCGTGACGCTGGAGCGGCACCAGGCGCTGCGGTAAAGAGGAAGTTGTCCGCGCGGCGCCCGTCAAAGCCGCAGATACGCCGCGCAGCCGGCCGGCGCCAGGGTGCCGCTGACGTACAGGGCGCCGTGGCGGTAGTAGCGCAGCGCGCCGCCGTCGTCGGCTTGCGCGGGGCGCAGCACCCAGACGGCGCCGGTGGGATCGCTCCAGAGCACGCGCGCGTCGAGCTGGTCGAGCGCGGCGAACCAATCGGCGGCAGAGACGCCGGGACGCAGCACGACGGTGACGGTGGGGCCGGGCTGGGCACGCAATGGCACGGCGTGCAGCGCGCCCGCTGCGGTGACCGCGACCACGGCAAGCAGGGCCGTTCCGACACTGCCGTGGCCGCCGCCGCTGCCGTTGCCGGCATCGCTCGGCCCCTGCGTCGTGCGCCGCATGCGGCGTCCGATCCAGTATGGCACCACGCCGAAGAGGAGCAGCCAGCCCAGGTCCCAGGCCAGCGGCATGGTGGTGTCCATCCGGATGCGATGGATGCCCAGCAGCCAGTGGGAGAGCAGCGCATCGGCTACGTGCCAGGCGCCGAATCCCATCCAGAAACTGCCCATCAGCCGGCGTCGCGCCGTGGGCCGTGCGAATTCGGCGCGCGCGCCGAACAGCTGCCACAAGCCCACGACGGCCAGCACGTACATCAGGGCGTGGAACAGGCCGTCGGCCACCACCTGCACGCGCAGGTCGGCCCAGTCGGGCCCGGACAGGCCCGACAGCAGGTGGTGCCATTGCAGCACCTGGTGCAGCAGGATGCCGTCGAAGAAGCCGCCGAACGCGAAGCCCAGCAGAATGCCGGACCGGTCGAAGCGCGGCGGATAGGGCGCCGCGAAGACCGGCCTGGCGGGAGTACAGAGATTCATGCGCCTGTCCTCTCGGCACGCGTGCCGGCGGTCAGCGCGAGCCTGCGTCGCGGGCGCGGCGCAGTGTGGGGCGTTCGTTCTCCCGGCCCGTGTCGGGCGGCGTGGGGTTCACGGTGTCGGGCGGGGCCGCGGAACGCGCGGCGCGATCCGCCGCCTGGGTGGCCTGGTCGAACGACGGCTTGTCGTGGGCCCGTGCGCGCGGCGGGTGGTCCATGTCGGGGCCTGCGGCCTCGTGGTCGGCGCGCCGGCCGGGCCGTGGCGCGGCCCGGTTGGGATCGGGTTGGTCCTTGAGCATGGCTGCCTCCATCGGATGCGATATGGATTGCTGTGCGGAAGCGGTCGCAACTGCCATGCCCGCGGGCCGTGGCGGCACGGCGCTTGCGGCGACCCGCGGGTTCCGTCCTACACCACAGGAGGCGCTTGAGATGGGAAATTTCGCGGCGCGCACGGGCGCGCAGGTGCAGGGTGACGATGTGGTATTCGAACTCGAGACGAACGGCGTCCGGCGCCAGTTCGAAATTTCGGGGGATGCGCTGCGGCGCTTCTTCGGCGCGGCCGACGGCACCGGCGCCGAGTTGCTGCATGCGTTCGAGCGTGCGCAGCCCCAGCTGGAGGCGCTGGCCAAGCGCACGCAATGGGTGCCGTCCGACGGACCCATCAAGATCGGGGCGGGCGATTTTGCCGACGACGGCGCGTAGCGCCACAGATGTGCCCGCCTGCCACGTGAGTTTTCTGCAAAGGACAGTAAATCGGGCCGCTGTTCCGACGGCCGGCCCGGCCTGGCGGAAGCAAGCGGCCGCGGGCATGCGGTTTGCAGAGCAAGGAGTCCCTACAGCAGAGGAGTACTCGACATGACGATACGCAATATCCTCAACGGCATAGCCGTCACGGCCGTGGCGGCGGGTTCGGCCTGGGGCGGACTGGCCTACGCGCAGAGTTCGACCACCCAGCCGATGCAGTCGCCGTCCACGCCGACCTCGCCGTCGACCACGCCCAACGACAGCACGGCCACGCCGCCGAACCAGCCGCTGGCCCCGGGCCAGGCTCCGCCTGCGCCCACCAGCACCCCCAGCACCCCGACCACGCCGCCGCAGCTCGACGGCACGCCGGGCGAGCGCGGCAGCACCATGGACGGCCGGCCGCAGCGGGGTATCAATGACAATATGGGCCAGACTCCGGCCAGCGGCAGCTCGCCGCCTCCGGGCTATCCCAATACCGGCGGTTCGAAGTAACACCGGCGCCGGCACGTAACGGCCGAGGCCCGGCGCTGCTGCAGCGCCGGGCCTCGCTTTTGGCATCCGTGCCGCCGGGCGCCCGGGCTCAGTACTGGCGGCGCACTTCCGCCGACGGCAGGCGCATCTGGATGCGGTACTTGGACACCGTGCGGCGGGCCACCATCACGCCGTTGCTGGCCAGGCGCTGTGCAAGCACGACGTCGGAAAGCGGCATGCGCGGGTCTTCGTCTTCGATGTATTCCTTGATCAGCGCGCGCACCGCGGCGGCCGAGCAGGAGCCGCCGGCGTCGGTGCCCAGTTCGCGCGAGAAGAAATGCCGGAATTCGAAGACGCCGCGCGGGGTGCTCATGTATTTGTTGGCGGTGGCGCGGGATACCGTGGATTCGTGCATCTCGAGTTCGTCGGCCACGTCGCGCAGCATCAGCGGCCGCAGGGCGACCTCGCCGAATTCGAAGAACGTCTGCTGGCGTCTCACGATGGATTCCGCCACGCGCCGTATGGTGACGTACCGCTGCTCGACGTTGCGCACCAGCCAGCGCGCTTCCTGCAGCTCCTGGGCCATGGGACAGCGATGGTCCATGCGCGCGCGCTGGAACAGTTCCGCATAGGTGCGATGCAGCCGCGCCTGGGGCATGGCCTGGCGGTTCGCCGTCACCACCCACCGGCCATTGACCTTGTTCACGATGACGTCCGGCACCACGTAGTTGGGTGCCTCGGACGCATAGCGCCGGCCCGGCTTGGGATCGAGGCTGCGGATCGCTTCGCAGGCATGGTGAAGCCGCTCCATGTCGCAATCCAGGGCGCGCTGCAGGCCGGGCAGATCATTGCGGGCCAGCCGTTCGAGGTGATGCCGCACGATTTCGATCGCCAGTTCGCGCACCGGGGGATCGAGGTCGTCGCGCGCGGCGAGCTGCAGGCACAGGCATTCGGACAGGCTGCGCGCGGCCAATCCGGGCACGTCGAGTTGCTGCACTAGTTTCAGCGCCGCTTCCCATTCTTCCGGCTCGGGCGGGGGATCGAAGGCCGAGCTCTCGGCCAGGCCGGCCAGGTCTGCCGAAAGATAGCCGTCGTCGTCGAGCGCGTCGACGATGTATTCCACCATCATGCGGTCGCGCAGGCTGAGCGGATAGCTGCCCAGTTCGGCAGACAGGCGCTGGCGCAGCGAGGTGGGAGCCGCCACCCAGACGCCGGGATCGGCGGGCGTGCCTTCCACGCGGTTGCTGGTGGGGTAGTCGCCGGAATAGCCGGGGCCGTCGGACATGGGGGTGTCGGCAGGCGCCTGCGGCTCTGCCGCGGCGGCGGGCGACTCGGCGGCTTCGGCCGGCTGGGACGCGGCGACGGGCTCGGCGGAGGAAGCGACGTCGCCGCCATCGGCAGCCGGGCGCTCGGCTTCGTCGCCATCCTCGAGGAATGGGTTGTTCGCAAGGGCGTGCTGGACGGCGGTGGTGAATTCCAGGGCCGACATCTGCAGCAGCCGGATCGATTGCTGCAGCCGCGGCGCCAGCAGGGTTTGCTGGCGCATGCGGAGTTCTTGTGCTGCGTGTGCCAAGGCGGACCTCCGTTCATCGTGTGGGGTCGGGGCCGACACGGCCCCACGTTCCGACACAAATGCAAGATCCATGCCATGGCGCTTTCCCGGGGGAGGGTGCGCAAGTTGCGTGCCTGGGGCGGCGCAGATTTACCTGCGCCGGTATTTTTTTCTCAGGTGCTCGGTTTGCTCAGGTGCCCAGGGGCGCGTCCATGCCGTAGGCATTGAGCCGGTTGTACAGCGTCTTCAGGCTGATGCCCAGCGTTTCGGCGGCGCGGCGCTTGTCGCCGCCGTGGTACTCCAGGGTGGCCGAGATCAGTTCGCGCTGAGCCTCGGAGAGCGGCGTGCCGATGGCAAAGGCCAGGGCGTCGGCGCGCCGGTCGGCCGGACGGCTCTTGCGCGGGCCGATGGGGTCGTACTGCAGCACCTCGTCACACATGAGGTAGGCGCGCTGTATCACGTTGCGCAGCTCACGCACGTTGCCCGGCCAGTCGTAGGCGGCCAGCGTGTCGAGCATGCGCCTGCCGAACTGCTTGCGCGTGCCGTACTGCTGGTTGAGCGCCTCGAGGAAGCGCTGGGCGAGGAAGGGGATGTCTTCCGGCCGCTCGCGCAGGGGCGGCACGCGCAGCGGGATGACGAGCAGGCGGTGCAGCAGGTCTTCGCGCAGCCGGCCTTCGGCCACCGCGCGCAAGGGGTCGTGGTTGGTGGCCGAGATGATGCGCACGTTGGTGCGCAGCAGGTCGGTGCCGCCCACGCGGCGATAGGTGCCGGTTTCCAGCACGCGCAGGAAATGCGCCTGCATGTCCAGCGGCATCTCGGTGACTTCGTCGAGGAACAGCGTGCCGCCGCTGGCGTGCTCGAAGTAGCCGGGCGTGCGCGCCAGTGCGCCGGTGAAGCTGCCCTTTTCGTGGCCGAACAGTTCGGCGTGCGCCAGGCTGGAACTCACCGCACCGCAGTTCAGCGCGATGTACGGGCCGTCGCGGCGCGTGCTCAGGCGGTGCACGGCCTGGGCGATCATGTCCTTGCCGGTTCCGCTTTCGCCGACCACGAAGATGCTGGCGTCGGTGGTCGCGACGCGTTCGATCATGGACTGCAGCTGCCGCATCGCGGCACTGCAGCCCAACTGGGGAGACTGGGCGCGGTCGGGCGAGGCCGGAGCCTGGTCCTGCGCCTGCACGGGGTTAGGCATGAAGGTTTCCCTCTGGTATCCGCACGGAGCCCATGTTAGGCATAGGCCTCAATGATTTTGCGACGAGATGCAATGATTCGAAAACATTATTTCCTCGTATCGAATGTTTACCCCATGGCCGAATCGGCCGATGTACGCTTTCCGCATGGCAGTTTCTACACGGGCCGGCATCGCCATCGCGCCGTGCCGCGGCCCCGGGGCAGCCCGGCGCCGCCGAGTTTTCCCGCTATTGTTCCGCTCAAATCCAACACCAGCATCACGGAGTAGACATGCCTCATCTGCTGATCGTTGACGACGACGACGCGGTACGCGAGATCCTCTCCGAGGTGGCGCGCGACAGCGGCTACTCGGTCGCCGCAGCGGCGTCCCTCAAGGATGCGTACATCCAGTTCGAACGCCGCCTGCCCGACCTCGTCCTCACCGACGTGCGCCTGCCCGGGGCCAGCGGCATGGAGATCTTCGAACGCGTCTCGGGCGCCAGCGTGCCCATCGTGGTCATCACGGGCTACGGCAGCATGGACAGCGCCGTGGAAGCCTTGCGCTGCGGGGCCACCGATTACCTCGTCAAGCCCGTCTGCATGGAACGACTCCAGCAAATTCTGGACCGCGTGGCCCGCCAGGCCGCCGATTCGGACCTCGGCGGGGCGCCGGTGCAGGAAGATGGCCGGCTTTGCAAGCTGCTTGGCCACTCCGAGCCCATGCAGCAGCTCTATCAGCAGATCCGCCGCGTGGCCCCCACCGAAATCACCACGCTGCTGGTGGGCGAGAGCGGAACCGGCAAGGAACTGGCCGCCCAGGCCCTGCATGCGCTGAGCCGGCGGCGCCGCGAGGCCTTCGTGGCGGTGAACTGCGGCGCGATTTCTCCCAACCTGATCGAAAGCGAGCTGTTCGGCCATGAGCGCGGCAGCTTCACGGGCGCGGAGCGCCAGCACAAGGGCTATTTCGAGCGGGCCGACAAGGGCACGCTGTTCCTCGACGAAATCACCGAGATGCCGCTGGACCTGCAGGTCAAGCTGCTGCGCGTGCTCGAAACCGGGCAATTCATGCGGGTGGGCACCAACCGCGACATCGCCTGCGACGTGCGGGTGATCGCGGCCACCAACCGCGACCCCGACCAGGCCGTGGCCGAGGGGCGCCTGCGGCAGGACCTCTATTACCGTCTCAGCGTGTTCCCCATCGAGCTGCCGCCGCTGCGCGAGCGCGGCGAGGACGTGATGTTCCTGGCAAACCGGTTCCTGGACGAGCAGAACGCCGACGCGGGCACGAGCAAGCGGTTTTCGCAGGCCGCGTGCGAGGCCATCCAGCGCTATCGCTGGCCGGGCAACGTGCGCGAGCTCAAGAACTTCGTGCGCCGGGCCTACATCATGGCAGACGGCGACGAGCTCCAGGCCGATACCCTGGTGCCCCAGGTGGCGCCGGGCCCCGACGAAGACGAGGCCGGCAAGATCGTGGTGCCGGTGGGCGTGACGCTGGCCGAGGCCGACCGCCGGCTGATCCTGGCCACGCTGGAGCGCTGCGGCGGCATCAAGAAGACTGCCGCCGAGGTGCTGGGCATCAGCGCCAAGACGCTCTACAACAGGCTGGAGGAGTACGACCTCGCGGGGCACGCCGACTCCCTCGCGCGCAAGTCCTCGGGAGGCGAGACGGTAGGCGGCTGAGGGCCGCAGGCCGGGGACCGCCCCGCTGCATCCGGGTACGGCGGTTGCTGCCTCCTTGCGAACGTCCCGACGGGACGCGCCGACAGGAGGACGCATGCAAGCCACCGTATCCGATTTCATCGTGCAGCGCCTGCGCCAGTGGGGTATCGGGCGCATCTATGGGTATCCCGGCGACGGCATCAATGGCCTGATGGTGGCGCTGGACCGCGCCGAGGGCGCGGTGGAGTTCGTGCAGGTGCGCCATGAGGAAATGGCGGCCTTCATGGCCTGCGGGCACGCCAAGTTCACCGGCCAGGTGGGCGTGTGCGTGGCCACGTCGGGCCCGGGCGCGATCCACCTGCTCAACGGCCTCTATGATGCGCGCCTGGACCACCAGCCGGTGGTCGCCATCGTGGGCCAGCAATCGCGCGGCGCCCTGGGCGGCGACTACCAGCAGGAAGTCGACCTGGTGTCGCTGTTCAAGGACGTGGCGCACGACTACGTGCAGCAGGCCAGCACGCCCAGCCAGGTACGCCACCTCATCGACCGCGCCGTGCGCATCGCCCTGGAGCGGCGGGCCGTGACCTGCGTGATCCTGCCCAACGACCTGCAGGAGATGCCCGCGGTGGAGACGCCGCCGCGCGAGCACGGTACGGTGCACACGGGCATCGGGGTGACGTCCCATGCCTCGGTGCCGTCGCGCCAGGCGCTGGAGAACGCGGCCGCCATCCTCAACGGCGGCGAACGCGTGGCCATGCTGGTGGGCGCGGGTGCGCTGGCGGCGGGCGACATGGTGCAGCAGGTGGCCGAGCGGCTGGGCGCAGGCGTGGCCAAGGCGCTGCTCGGCAAGGCCGTGCTGCCCGACGAACTGCCCTACGTGACGGGCGCCATCGGCCTGCTGGGCACGCGCGCGAGCTGGAACCTGATGAACGGCTGCGACACGCTGCTGATGGTGGGCACCGCGTTCCCGTACGGCGAATTCCTGCCGCCCGAAGGCCAGGCCAGGGCGGTGCAGATAGACCTGGACGGCCGCAACCTGAACCTGCGCTATCCGGTGGAAGTGGGGCTGGTGGGCGACAGCCGCGACACGCTGGCGGCGCTGCTGCCGCTGCTGCACGAGAAGCCCCGCGCCGCATGGCAGAACAAGGTGGAAGGCTGGGTGGCCGACTGGTGGAAGACCGTGGAGGAGCGCGCCCGGGTGCCGGCCAGCCCGGTGAATCCGCAGTTGCCGTTCTGGGAGCTGTCGTCGCGCCTGCCGGAGCGCTGCATCGTGACCTGCGATTCGGGTTCCGCGGCGAACTGGTATGCGCGCGACCTGAAGCTGCGGCGCGGCATGATGGCGTCGCTGTCGGGCGGGCTGGCCTCCATGGGCAGCGGGGTCCCGTATGCGCTGGCAGCCAAGCTGGCCCATCCCGACCGTCCGGTGATCGCCCTGGTGGGCGACGGCGCCATGCAGATGAACGGCCTGAACGAGCTCATCACCATTGCCGACCGCTGGCGGCAGTGGCGCGATCCCCGGCTGGTGGTCATGGTGCTGAACAACGGCGACCTGAACCAGGTCACCTGGGAACAGCGCGCCATGGCGGCGAGCCCGCGCTACGAGGCGTCCCAGCGCGTGCCGGCGTTTCCGTATGCCGCCTATGGCGAACTGCTGGGCCTGCAGGGGCTGCGCGTGGACGATCCGAAACAAGTCGCGGCAGCCTGGGACGCGGCCCTGCAGGCCGACCGCCCCGTGGTGCTGGAAGTCATGAGCGATCCCGAGGTGCCGCCCGTGCCGCCGCACCTGCCCCTCAAGCAGGTCAAGGCCTATCTGCAGGCGCTGCGCAAGGAAGGCGCGGCCGGCGGCCCGGCGCTGCGCGGCACGCTGCGGCAGTGGTGGGCCGGCTGAGGCATTGCGCCGGGCACGGCGCTTGCGGCAAACAGGCCGGGGCCGCCGGCCCGCATTCATTCCTGGCATCAAACGAAAGGAGGCGTCATGTTTTTTTCTTCCGAATCCGGTCGCATGGATGGGGCGCGCAAGCGCGCCACCCACGGCGTACATGATCTGGTCGCGGGCGCCGAGGATCTGCTGCGCGCCACGGCCTCCTATGGCGGAGCCGAGATGGAGCGCGCGCGCGACCGGCTGAAGCACCATGTGGACCAGGCCCGCCAATTGCCCGGGCGCTGGGAGCACGTGGCCCGCTCGGCCGACGGCTATGTGCACGAGCATGGCTGGAAGATGCTGGGCGCGGGACTGCTGCTGGGCGTGGTGGTGGGAGCGTGCCTGATTTCCGGACGGCATCGCTGAGCCGCGCCGCAGTACCCCGCAGTGCCCCCGCAGTACCCCAAACGGAGGCTGCCATGCCACGTCAAGACGACAAACCCGATACCGGTCCCGACGAGTATCCGCGCAAGAGCGGGCGCTGGGGCGCCGAGGAGCCGCCCATGGGGCGGCCGTATGGCGAACGCCCCAACCCCGGCAAGGGCGGCAAGCCCAATCCGCACGGACCCGAGTACGAGCAGGGCGGCCGGTATCCCGGCGCCCAGACGCCGGGCGAAAGCAATGGCAAGCAGACCGGCCGCTCGGCGCCGGCCGAGGGCCAGGAGGAACCCCATGACAGGAAGAAGCAAAAGCCCGGACCCGGGGCCGAATAGCGCCCCCACGCGCCAGCCCCATGAGGAGCGAGGCCCCGACTCCCGCCAGCCCGGCACCGAGACCGAGGCGAACCGGGAGAAGGAAACCGAACGTTCCCTGATCAACCGCCCGGTGGATCCCAACAGCCTGCCGGCCAAGGCGCCCAATGTACCGCCGGGCGTGCCGGCCGAGGACGTGCAGGATCCGGGCAACCAGACCCCCGACGCGCCGCCGGTGGACAACCGCTCCTGAACGCATGGACCGGACCGCGGACGGGCCGGCCTTGCGCCGGCCCGTCCGTTCGTGTGCGCGGGGTCAGAAACCGGGCGTGCCGGTCACCGGCAGGACCAGGCCGGTGATGTAGCTGGCGCAGGCCGGGCTGGCCAGGAAGACGTAGGCCGGGGAAAGCTCCTCGGGCTGGGCCGGCCGGCCGAACACCGTGTTCTTGCCGAAGTTCGCGACCTGCTCGGCGGGCTTGTCCGCGGGATTCAGCGGGGTCCAGACCGGACCGGGCGCCACGGCGTTCACGCGTATGCCTTGCGGCGCCAGGTTGCCGGCCAGCGACCAGGTGAATGCGTGGATCGCTCCCTTGGTGCTGGAGTAGTCGATGAGCTTGCTGCTGCCCTCGAGGCCCGTGACCGAGCCCGTGTTGATGATGCACGCGCCTTCGGCCAGGTGCGGCAGGGCCGCGCGCGCCATCTGGAAGTAACCGTAGATGTTGGTCCGGAAGGTCTGGTCCAGGCGTTCGTCGGTGATGTCCAGCAGCGAGTCGGCATGTTCCTGGAATGCCGCGTTGTTCACCAGTATGTCGAGCTTGCCGTATTCCTCGATCGTGCGCGCGACGGCGTCGCGGCAGAACGCAGGGTCCTGCACATTGCCGGGAATGAGCAGGCAGCGCCGCCCTTCGGCCTGCACCCGGCTGCGGGTCTCCTGCGCGTCCTCATGCTCGGAGAGATAGACCACGGCCACGTCCGCGCCCTCGCGCGCGTAGAGGATGGCCACGGCGCGTCCGATCCCCGAGTCGCCGCCGGTGATGAGGGCCACCTTGTCCTGCAGCTTGCCGCTGCCGCGGTATTGCGACGCCAGGTACTGCGGCGGCAGCGTCATGTCGGCTTCCTGGCCGGGCTTCTCCAGATGCTGCTTCGGCAGGGGCGGAACGGGGTGGTCGCCCCCGCCGGTGTCGGGCGCCCCGCCTTGTTTGGGGGGCGCCTGCTTGCCGGCGTCCTTGGCGTCCTGTTCGTGCTGGATTTCACGCTGTTGCTCGGCGGTGCGCTGGGCGTCCTTACCGTGGCTGGATGTCATGGCTTGCCTCCATTGCAATTCCGGAATCCCTGTTTTCCGGTCGACCCGGAGGCAGCAAGGTGCATGCCCGCCGCTCAGTGGCGATTGAGCGCCAGGCCGAGCAGCACGCCGATCCCGGCCGCCACGCCCAGGGCCTGCCAGGGACGCTGCTGGACATAGGTCTCGGCGCACGCCACGGCCTCGTGCGCCAGGTCGCCGGAGCTGCCGGCCAGGGCATCGAAGGCGGCGCGCGTCTTGCCGATCTGCGCCTGCAGGCGCGCACGCAAGGTCTCAAGATCGGCCGTGGTGGTGTCGTTGATGATGGCGTCCAGTTCGTCCAGCCATTCCTGGCGCGAGCGGCCGGAGGGGTTGGGAGTGTTGGAGGTGGTGTCGGTCTCTTGCATGGCATGTCCCCGAGGTGTGGATGCGATGGTGTGGCACTGCGCACATCTTGCACGCCGCGGTAGAAACTCCCGGGCGCCGGCCCGGGCCCATGGCAGGTGCGCGATGCGCGGCTCCTGCAGCAAGCCGCGGACCCGGCCCGCCGCCATGGGAACGGCGATTGCTTGCAGCCTGCACCCATCCCGCGGACGGTGCCGTCCGGGGGAAGTCCGAGAGAGGTCGTTCCATGCCCCGACAAGCGAATTTCCACGTTCCGCCCAAGCCCGATCCCGTGCCGCCGGAGTCCCCGCCCGGCGACCTGCCCGTGGATCCCGACACCGACGAACCGGACATTGACCTCCCGCCGCCCGAGGATCCCCCCGTGCGCCGCAATGGCGGCGGCCAGGGTCGCAAAGGGTCGGGCCTGTATCGCATGCGCCTGCTCAGAGGCAGGGTGCAAGCCATATGACGGCGGGGCCCAGGGCCAGCAGGGCGCCCAGGGCCATCAGGTCCAGATGGACCGCCACCTGGTCGAGGAAGCGGCGGCCGTGGGCAGACGGCGGCGCCGACGCGCGCCGCCTGCGCTCGCGCCGCCAGGAGGCGCGGGCCAGGGCGGCCAGGGCCACGGCATGCGCCAGCCAGAGCACCGCCAGGGCCCAGGAGAGGCCGCGGCCGCCGGACGTCGCGGCGCAGCCGAGCGACTGCCCCATGTAGAGCAGCGCGAACGCCGCGATCCATATGCCCACGCCGGCGAGCAGCGCCGTTGCCAGGCGGGCAACGGCGCGCCTCATTGCCAGGCTCCCGCGAGCGCCGGGCCGTACAGGGCGGCGAGCGTCGCTGCGCCGGTCACGGCGGTATAGCGCCACCACAGCCGCATCACGCGTGCCGCCACGTCGCCCGGCGGCAGCGGGGCGCTGCCGCGCTTGGCCGTCCAGGCTACGAAGCCCGACAACAGCCCTGCCACGGCGGCATGGAGCAGCACGTAGGCAAGCAGGGCCCGCGCGACCGCGGCGTAGGCATGCTGCCGGCCATCGGGCAGGGCGTCGTGCTGCAGCCAGGCCAGCGCCGCCACGGCGACGATCGCCGCGCCGGCTGCCGGCAGGGCGCCGCGCAGGCCGGCCCGCGAGGAGGATGCCAGTGTGCCCGCGGCCAGGGCCGCAAGCACCAGCCATGGCGCCACGCCGCCGGTCGCCAGGCCCGCCGGCGGCGGCCATGCGGGGGCGGCCCGCCACAGGAAGGCGTAGCCGAACAGCAATGCGCCATAGCAGGTGGCGTCGGCCACCAGCGCCAGCCCGGTGCCCCACAGGCCCGGTGCGGGCGCGCCGCCGCCGGTGTGCAGCCCCGCCACTGGCGGGGGGGCCTGCAGGCGGCGCCCGCGCCAGGCCCAGGCCAGGAATACGGCCGTCATGGCCGCAAGGGCGCAGCCTGCCAGCAGGTACTGTTTGGCCAGGACGGACAGGAAGACCGCGGCGGTGGCCAGCGCCGCCGCCAGCGGCAGCGGGCTGGGGCCGGGGATGCGCAGCACGGCGCGCGGCGCGCCGCTGATGGGGTCGACCGCGAGCAGCTCGCGCACGCCCGGGATGTGGCGATCCAGCCAGCCGTCGCCGCCGGCCGCGCGGGCGCCCAGTCCGGGCCGGTGCCACAGGGGGTAGGCCTCTTCCACCTCGGGCAGGCTGGCGAAGTTGTAGGACGCAACCGGGGTGGCGGTCGCCCATTCCAGCGTCCCGGCGCCCCAGGGGTTGCGCGGCGCGCGCACGCCCAGCCGTGCGTTGACCAGGACGTCGAGCAGGAACAGCGCCAGGCCTATGGCCAGCACGAAGGCGGCAATGGAGGTGAGCAGGTTCAGGCCGTCCCAGCCCAGCCCGGTCGGATAGGTATAGATGCGCCGCGGCATGCCGAGCAGGCCGGTGAGATGCATGGGCAGGAAGGCCGCGTTGAAGCCGCCGAAGATCAGCCAGAAGGCCCAGCGGCCGGCGCGATCGGACGGCATGCGGCCGGTGACGTGCGGCATCCAGTAGTAGGTGGCGGCCATCAGCGGGAAGACCAGCCCGCCCACCAGCACGTAGTGCAGGTGCGCCACCACGAAATGCGTATCGTGCGCCTGCCAGTTGAACGGCACCAGCGCCAGCATGACGCCGGTGAGGCCGCCGCACACGAACACGAACAGGAAGCCGGCCAGGTACAGCATGGGCAGATGCAGCCGCGGCCTGCCGCACCACAGCGTGGCCAGCCAGGCGAACACCTGTATGCCCGTGGGCACGGCAACCAGCATGCTGGCGATGGAGAAAAAGGATTGCGCCAGGTGGGGAATGCCCACGGTGAACATGTGGTGCACCCACAGCCCGAAGCTCAGCGCCGCCAGCAGCACCACGCTGGCCGCCACGGCCGCATGGCCGACCAGGCGGTGTCCGGCCAGGGCCGGCAGCATGGTCGACACCATGCCGGCGGCCGGCAGGAAGATGACATACACCTCGGGGTGGCCGAACATCCAGAACAGGTGTTGCCAGAGCAGGGGATCGCCGCCGCGCGACGGGTCGAAGAAGGGCCAGTCCAGCGCGCGTTCGAGCTCCAGCAGTATCGATCCCAGGATGAGCGGCGGGAAGCCCACCAGGATCATGCCGGCGGTGGCCAGCATGTACCAGGCGAACAGGGGCATGCGGTCCAGGCTCATGCCCGGCGCGCGCAGCAGCAGGATGCTGGTGATGAGCTCCACGCCTGCGCAGATGGCAGAGATTTCGGCGAAGGTCACGCCGATCAGCCAGAGATCGGCGTCCAGCCCCGGGCTGTAGCGCGTGCCGGAGAGCGGGGTATACATGAACCAGCCGGCCTGGGGCGCCACGCCGAGGGCCAGGCCGCCGAGCAGCAGCAGCCCGCCGAACAGGTAGCACCAGTAGGCATAGGCGCCGAGCCGCGGGTAGGCCAGGTCGCGCGTGCCCAGCATCTTGGGCAGCAGGTAGAGCGCGAAGCCTTCCAGCATGGGGATGGCGAAGAGGAACATCATCACCGTGCCATGCATGGTGAAGAGCTGGTTGTAGCGGGTGCTGTCCAGGAAAGGGTTGCCCGGCACGGCAAGCTGGGCGCGCACCAGCATGGCCAGGATGCCGCCGACCACGAAGAACGCCAGCGCCGTCAGCATGAAGCGCTTGCCGATGAGGGTATGGTTCACGGCGCTCAGGCTGCCGCGCCAGCCGGGCGGGTCGGCCCACTCGCGCTGCAGGCGGCCATGGCGGGCGATGGGGGTCATGGCCTGGCCTCCAGCGCCTCGGCCAGCGCCTCCAGCTCGGCGGGCGCGAGCGCGACGGGCGGCATGCGGCTGCCGGGCTTGAGTTGGCGATGGTCGCGCAGCCAGCGGCGCAGGCCTTCGGGCGTATTGTCCAGCGTGCCGGCGCCCAGGGTCAGGCGCAACGGCAGGTCGGCCAGGTTCGGGCCGTCGCGGCCGCGCACCCGCGGGTCCAGGCTGTGGCAGCCCAGGCAGTGGCGCGCATAGGGGCCGGCCTGCAGCCGGGCCGCGGCCGCATGCGGGCTCGCCGCGGCGGCCAGCCGCGCCTGCAGCGCCTGCGGCGGATGCGCCTCGATGCGCAGTCCCATGCGGGCGTGCTGGGCGCCGCAGAATTCGGCGCAGGTGCCGGCGTAGACGCCGGGCCGGTCGGCCTGCAGCCGCACGGTGTTGACGCGGCCGGGTATGGCGTCGAGCTTGCCGCCCAGCCGCGGCGCCCAGAAGCTGTGGATCACGTCGTCCGAGCGCAGCGTCACCGCGACGGGCCGGCCTGCCGGGATGTGCAGCTCATTGGCGCTGTACACCGGCCCGCCCGGCGCATCGGGGTAGCGCACCTCCCACCACCACTGGTGCGCCCACACTTCGACGCGGTAGGCGTCGGCGACGTGCGCGCGCATGGCCTGGCCGGCAGGCAGACCCCAGGCCAGCAGCGCCGCGGCGGCCGCCAGCGGCAGCGCGATGCCGGCCGCCAATGCCAGCCGTGCGGCCCGCCGGGCATCCGGCTTGCTCCGGCGGCGCAGGAAGGCGGCCGCAGCCAGCAGACAGACACCCAGCAGCACCATGCCGCCCGCGCCCGTCATCCACCACCACACGCGCGCGATCGCCGCGGCCGCCGGGCCGGCGGCGTCCAGGGCAGACAGGGGGGCCGGGGCGGACCACAGCGTGTTCATGCGTACTTTCTTCTCCGTCGATGAAACAATTCACCAAACCGTTGCCCGTGGGCACGCACACCGAAGTCGCCGTGGCGCGGCATCCGCTGCATCCCATGCTGGTGACCTTCCCGATCGCGTTCTACATGGGCGCGCTCGCCGCGGACCTGGCCTTTGTGCTCACCGCCGATCATTTCTGGGCGCGGGCCGCGTTGTGGCTGCTGGGCAGCGGCACCGTGATGGGGGCGCTGGCGGCGCTGTCGGGCACGGTGGAGCTGCTGCTGGTGCGCAACATCCGCAGGCGGCCCGCGGGGTGGACCCATTTCGCGGCGGCGACGATGCTGCTGTCGGTGGAGGCGATCAACTGGTTCGGACGCATGGACGACCCTATAGCAGCGATCGTGCCCGGCGGGCTGTATCTCTCCGCGCTGGGCGCGGGGCTGGTGGCGCTGGCGGGGTGGCTGGGCGGCAAGCTGGTGTTCGAGCACCACGTCGGCATCCACGACAAGCCGGAGGACGCCCCGGATCCTGCCGACTGAGCGGCGCGGCTCAGAACGGCTTGGCCAGCACCAGCCAGAGCACCGCGCCCGCCAGCGCCGCCGGCAGCAGCGCCAGGGCCGGCGGAGCCACCACGCGCCGCAGGCGGGGCTGGTCGTCCAGGGCCGTGACGACCCGGCCGCAGTACAGGTGGAACAGCACCAGCGCCGCCACGACAGTCAGCTTTGCGTGCAGCCAGAAACCGGCAGGCGCGGCGGCATACGCCAGCGCCGTGCCGCTCACGATGGCCAGCACGGCAGCAGGCGAGGCCACATAGACGAAAGCCAGCCGTGCCATGACATGCAGGCGCGGCAGTTGATGGGCGGGCTGCGCACGGCCCACGTCGTGGAAGACCGCCGGCAGATAGACGAGGGCGGCGCACCAGAGGGCCAGCGCGCACAGGTGCACGGCTTTGATCCATACCATCGAGATTCCCGGTTCCTGATTGTGGAGGGTCCGGGGCCTGTCGAGGCCCGCCGGGGCATGCGCCCGCCAGCCCATTCTATCGACGTGGACGCTGCCGAGTTGATGCGGAATGCAGACCCTTGTAACGTTGTGCGGGCAGCATGCGGTCCTGCCGGCTTCCGGCATCCGGCCGCGACGTCCCTGCGGCGGCCCGGGCACGGCGCTTGCGCACCTGGGGAAAAATCCAGCCGGACACCGGATAAAGGAGGGGCATGGCGGCGACCGTGATGATCATGCGCCACGCCGAGAAGCCGCGTTCGCGACATGGCGTGCCGGGGCGTACCGAGATCGGGCTTCCCACCCGGCACGGCCTGAGCGAAGCGGGATGGCTGCGCGCCCATGCGCTGGCGCGCTGGTTCCAGGACGGCTGGCCGCGCGCCGGAGCGCGGCCGCAGGCCATCTTCGCTGCCGCGCCCACCGCGCGCCGTCCCAGCACGCGCTCGGTGGACACCGTGACGCCGCTGGCCCGCGCCCTGGGATTGCCGGTGCGCCGCGAGCCTGCCGGCAGCCGGGCCGCGCGCGACCTGGCGAACGTGCTGCGCCGCCTGCCGGGATCGGTGCTGGTGTGCTGGCGGCATCGCGACATTCCGCGCCTGGCGCGGGCATTGGGCATTGCGCAGGCGCCCAAGCGGTGGCCCGGGTCGCGCTACGACGAAATCTGGGTCGCGCGGCGGCGGCGCGGCAAGTGGGAACTGGAAATCGTGCGTCATCCGCCGCTGCACACCGGCCCGCCACTGGTGGCCGGGCCACCACGCTGAGGACATCGATGACCGACGACGACGGCGCCTGCACCCCCTGGAACGACGACTACGCGCGCCTGGAAGACGAGCGCGTCATCCTGCAGCGCATCGCCGCCGGCGAACCGCTGGCCGAGGTGCTGCACGAGGCGCTGCACACCATCGAGGCGCATTCGGGCCATGGCCTGCGCGCGGCCATCCTGCTGGTCGACGAGAGCGGCGCTGCGCTGCGCCTGGCTGCCGCGCCCAGCCTGCCGCCGGCCTATGCCGCCGTCATGGCCTGCGTACCCATGGGGCGGGCCTCGGATTGGCCGGACGCCGCCGGCAACAGGCAGGCCGTCTACGCCGCAGACATCGCCACGCATCCGGCCTGGATCCCATGGCGCCAGGCGGCGCTGGCGCATGGCCTGCGCGCATGCTGGTCGGTGCCCATCGTCGGGGCGGACGGCCGGCTCCTGGGCGTGTTCTGCAAATACTATCCGCAGCCGCGCATGCCCACCTCGCGCGACCTCGATGCCATTGCCATGATGACCCGCACCGCTGCGCTGGCCATCGAGCGGCACATGGCCGAACAGGCGCTGCGGCGCAGCAGCGACCGCTGGCACGGCCTGTTCGATCGCATGCATGAGGGCTTCTTCCTTGCGGGCGCCGTGCGCGGCGAGAACGGCCGCATCCTCGATTTCCGCCTGCTGGAGGCGAACCGGGCTTTCCAGCGCCAGAGCGCCGCAGCGCCGGGCGACGGGCTGCTGGACACGCTGGCGGCCATGGCGCCCCATCAGGCCCAGGCCTGGGTGGAGGCATTCGCGCGGGTGGCGGAAACCGGCGAAGCCGCGCAGTTCGAGATCCAGACGCAGCGCGGCGACGCGGCGGCCTGGTACGAGGTGCATGCCAGCAAGGAAGGCGCGGACCAGGTGGTGGGCCTGCTGCTGGACGTCACGCCGCGCAAGATGGCGGAAGCGGAGGTCTGGGAGGGGCAGCAGCGCAAGGCGTTCCTGCTGGCGCTCTCCGACCGCCTGCGTCGCTGCGGCAGGCAGCGCGAGGTCGAGGACGCCACCTGCGAATCGCTGGGCCGCTACCTGGGGCTGGAAGCCTGCGCCGTGCTGCAGGTGGACGGCAAATCCCGCCAGATCGAAGTCTGCGCCAGCTGGCCCGAAGGGGCCTGGCACGACGGCCTGCCGGATGACGCCTTCTTCACCGCCGCGGCGCAGGCGGGCACCGTCAACCTGGCGCCGTTTCTCGCCGACGGCGAGGGGGCGGCCCGGCCCTCGGCCATCCTGTCGTCGCTGCGCCAGTGGGGCCGCCGGGACGGCGTGCTGTACGCGCGCCCCTCGCCGCAGAGCCGCCTGCGCGGCGCCGACATCGCCTTCCTCGAGGAGGTCGGCGAGCGCATGTGCGACGCGGTCGAGCGCTGCCAGTATGCGCGCGTGCTGGAGCAGCGCGTGGAGCATGCCATTGCCGAGCGCGACCGCATCTGGCGCCTCTCGCCGGAGCTGCTGGCGGTGGTGGACGCGCAGGGCCGGTTCGCGAGCGTGAATCCGGCCGTGCATGCCATCCTGGGCTGGACCGCCGAGCAGTTCCTGGCCATGTCTTTGTCGTCGCTGGTGCATCCCGACGACTACGAAGGCACCTTGCAGGCGTTCTCGGCCGGCGCGGGCGCGACGCCGGCGGTGCGCCACCTGGAAAGCCGGCTGCGGCACCGCAGCGGCAGCTATCGCTGGATCACGTGGAAGCTGTCGTGGGCGCAGGGCAGTCTTTACCTCGCGGGCCGCGACGACACGGAATTCAAGGCCCAGGCCGAGGCGCTGCGGCACAGCGAGGATGCGCTGCGCCAGGCCCACAAGATGGAGGCCGTGGGCCGCCTGACGGGGGGCATTGCGCACGACTTCAACAACATGCTGCAGGCCCTGACGGGCGCGCTGTACCTGCTCAGGCGCCGCCTGCAGGGAGGGCGCACCGAAGAGGCGCTGCATTTCCTGCAGACCGCGGTGGACGCGTCGAACCGCGCCGCGCGGCTGACGCAGCGGCTGCTGGCCTTCTCGCGGCGCCAGCCCATCCACCCCAAGCCGCTGCAGCTGCGCCAGGTGGTGCATTCGATGGAGGAGCTGCTGCAGCGCTACGTGGGCGAGCGCGTCGCGCTGGCGTTGCGCATACCCGAAGACGCCTGGCTGGTGCACTGCGACGTCAACCAGTTCGAGAATGCGCTGCTGAACCTGGTGATCAACGCGCGCGATGCATTGTCGGACGGCGGGCGGGTGGTGATCGAGAGCATCAATCGCAGCCTGGACGCCACGTTCCTGCAGGCCTATCCGGACCTCTCTCCGGGCGACTACGTGGAGATCTGCGTGTCGGACAACGGCTGCGGCATGCCGCCGGACGTGCTGGCGCAGGCCTTCGAGCCTTTCTTCACCACCAAGCCGCTGGGCGAGGGCACCGGGCTGGGCCTGTCGATGATCTACGGTTTCGCCAAGCAGGCCGGCGGCTTCGCCGCCATCGAGAGCGGCGTGGGCGCCGGCACGGCGGTGCGCATCTACCTGCCGCGCTACGTGGGCAAGGAGGCGCCGGCCGAAGGCGCGCAGGGCGCGCCGGAATCGCCTGCTGCGCGTGCTGCGGTGGACGCCACCATCCTGCTGGTGGAAGACGACCCCAACGTGCGCAGCATGGTGCACCAGAGCCTGGACGAACTCGGGCTGTCGGTGCTCATCGCGGGCGACGGCGAAGCGGCCTATGCGCTGGCGGCCAAGCTGCCGCGCCTGGACCTGCTGCTCACCGACATGGGCCTGCCGGGCATGAACGGCAGGCAGCTGGCCGAGGCGCTGCGGGCGGTGCACCCCGCCATGCGCGTGCTCTTCATGACGGGCTATGCGGTCGAGGCCGTGCAGGGCGAAGGCTTCCAGGCGCCCGGCATGGACCTGATCGTCAAGCCGTTCTCGCCCGACGTGGTGGCCGCGCGGGTGCGGGCCATGCTGGAGTCCGACGACGGGGCCGCGCGCTCAACCTGAGGCCAGCACCGCCACGGGCCAGCGCTGCAGCAGGCCGGCCAGCGGCAGGGCGCCGGCGGCGTCCGGCTGCCATGCCTGGCCGGTGAGGATGTCCCGCAAGGCGCCGTGCGCCGGCGGCGCGTCGTCCGGCCCGGCCAGGATCACGTGCGTATCCTGCCACCACGCTGCGGCGTCGGCGGCCGGGTCGCCGTGCAAGCGCGGCGCCACCTGCATGCTGCAGGCGCGCGGCACCACCACCGCCACCAGCCCGTCCGCGTGGCGCCGCGCATAGGCCAGCACATGGGCCGCACGCGCGCCGTACGCCGGCAGGGGGTGGTAGCTGCCGTGCTGCATCAGCCCCGGCCGCTGCGCGCGCAGCGTCAGCAGGGTGCGCAGCAGGGCCTGTTTCACGGTGCCGTCGTACCACGCCTGCGGGAGATCCGGCTGCAGCGCGGGGAATTCCGGCGTCTCGGCCAGCGCCCGGCGGCGCAGCGCGTAATCCACCGCACGCCGGTTGTCCGGGTCCACCAGGCTGAAATCCCAGCGCTCGGTTCCCTGGTACAGGTCCGGCACGCCGGGGGCGCTCAGGCGCAGCACGACCTGCGCCAGCCCGTTGACCATGCCCGGCAGGCACAGGCGCTGCGCCCAGCGCGCCACGGCTGCGCGGAGTTCCGGCGTGTCGCACAGGCGCTGCAGCGCCTGCAGGCAGGCCTGCTCGTACGCCTCGTCGGGCGCGAACCAGCTGCTGCGCAGCTTGGCTTCGCGCAGCGCCTTGACCTGCCACTCGGCCACCCGCTCGCGATAGGCCTGCACACCGGCCGTGTTCCCGGGTTCGAGATCCGGCGGCCATGCGCCGACCACGGTCTGGAGCATCAGGTAGAGGTCGCCGGGATGCACATCGGGCGCATGTCCCGCCTGTCCCAGTGCGGCGATGATGGCGTCGGCCTCCCGCACCCAGGCGTCGGGCTGCTCGCTCAGCACGGCCAGGCGCGCACGCACGTCTTCGCCGCGCTTGTGGTCGTGGGTGGCGGTGGCCAGCATGGCGCCGGGATGGTGCTGCGCGCGGCGCGCCACGCGTTCGTGGAAGCGCGGGGCCGACAGCGCGAAGACCTCGGGCGAGGCCCCGACTTCGTTGCGCGACAGCAGCACGCCGTAGCGGTAGAACAGCGTGTCTTCCAGTGCCTTGGCCGCCAGCGGCGGCGTGAGGTGGCGCAGCCGGCGCTGGGCCTGGCGCCGCAGGCGCACGGCCTCGGGCGACGCGCCCAGGCCGGGGTCTTCGGTGAGCCATTGCAGCAGTTGCCCGAGCAGCCTGCCGCCGTCGTCGGCGGAGTCCGGGCATTGCAGCGCGATGCGGCGGGCGCGCTGCGCCGCTTCGCGGCACACCGCCAGGTCGGCCTGCCGGTCTTCGCCGTAGGTGCGATACACCGGGAACGCCATCAGCCACGGCAGCAGTGCGCGCTCCACCGCCACCGGCCCGCGATCGCGCGAACCGGGCTCCAGCCGCGCCAGCCGGCCCAGCACGCGCACCAGCGCACGCGTCTCGGCCATGAAGTGGCGCGTCAGCATCAGGTGGCGGGCGGCCTCGAGCTGCTCGGCCACGGGGCGCGCATCGCCGCCGAGGCGCTGCCAGGCGCGGACGAGCGCGGCTTCGCCTTCGGCGGCGTGCAGCACCGCGGATGCGTCATCCATGAAGTCGTAGCCGGTGCTGCCGTCGACCTGCCAGCTGGCCGGCAGGGTCTCGTCTTCGTGCAGGATCTTTTCCACCACGATGTACGGCTCGGCGGCCTTCCTGCCGGCGCCGGCCGCGGCGCGGCGCAGGGCCGCGCGCAGCCGGCGGCAGTAGGGGCCGGGCTCGGCCAGGCCGTCGACGTGGTCGACGCGCACGCCGTCGATCACGCCCTCTGCATACAGGCGCAGCACCAGGGCGTGGACCGCCTCGAAGACGTCGGGCAGGTCCACGCGCACGCCCACCAGCTCGCCGATCTCGAAGAAGCGGCGCCAGTTGATCTGTTCCGCGGCGCTGGGCCACCATGCCAGCCGGTAGTGCTGCAGCGCCAGCAGCGCTTCCAGGCAGGCCAGGCCTTCCGGGGTGGCCGGATCGTGCGCGCGCAGCGTGGCCTGCGGCTCGCCAGACACCGCGCGCAGCGTGCCGGGCGCCAGGGGATAGCGGCCGCCGGCTTCGATATGGAAGGCCTGCTGTTCGTCATCGTAGGCCAGGCGGATGTCGCCGCCGGCAAGCGCCTCGTCATAGGGGCGGCCCAGCGTGGGCGCCAGCACCCGGCCGCGCAGCCAGGGGTCGGGATCCTGCCAGTCTATGTCGAACCATCGGGCATGCGCGCTGCGCGGGCCGTGGGTGAGCACGTCGCGCCACCACGCGTTGTCCCAGTGCACGGCCATGTGGTTGGGGACGATGTCCACGATCAGGCCCATGCCGCGCGCATGCAGCGCCTCGGCGAGCGTGTGCAGCGCCGGTTCGCCGCCCAGCTCGGGGTTCACGCGGGCATGATCGACGACGTCGTAGCCGTGGGTGGAGCCGGGCCGCGCGCAGGTGACGGGCGAGAGGTAGTAGTGGCTCACGCCCAGCTCGGCGTAGTAGTCGACCTGCTCGAGCGCGTCGGCGAGCGTGAAGCCCGCGTGCAGCTGCAGGCGGACGGTGGCGCGCGGCAGCGTCATGGGCGCCTCCTCGCGCGCCGTATCGCGTCGACCGCGGAGGCGGCTGCATCGTGCTGCGGCAGGGCCCGCGCCGCGGCGGGCAGGCGGCGGCGCCAGTTGGGATGAATGTCCAGGGTGCCGGGGATGTTGGGCTGTTCTTCCATGTCGTAGATGTCCTCCAGCGGCGCCAGCATGAGGGGAGCGGGAGTGCTCGCCACATAGCCGAGCAGGGCGGCAGTGGGCGATTCGGCAGGGGCCGGCCCGGGTTCGGCCAGCCCGGCCCGGACCAGCGCCTGCCACAGCGCCGTGCGGTCGGCATCGCGGGCACGTTGCGCGGCGGGCGCCTCGGTGTCGGCAAGCGTGCCCAGCCGCAAGCCCCAGGTCAGGTCGCGGCCCCTCCACCAGCCGCGCAGCGTGGGCAGGTCGTGCGTGCTGGGCATGGCCAGCGCCTGCGGCGACCAGGCGGAAGGCGGCAGGAAGGGCGCGCCCGTGGCGTCGGCGTCGCGCTGGAACCAGAGCACTTCGGTGCCCAGCACGCCGCGCCGGGCCAGTTCCTGGTTCAGTCCGGGCGGCACGGTGCCCAGGTTCTCGCCCACGATGATCGCGTGATGGCGCCGCGCCTCGAGCGCGGTCAGGCGCAGCAGGTCATCGAGCGGGCAGCGCAGGTAGGCGCCTTCGGTGGCGGCGGCGCCGCGCGGGATGGCCCACAGCCGCGACAGCCCGAGGATGTGGTCGATGCGCACGCCGCCGGCATGGCGCAGGGCGGCCCGCAAGGTCTGGAGGAAGCCGCGGTAGCCGGTGGCGCGCAGGCGGTGCGGGGCGAAGGCGGTGATGCCCCAGGATTGGCCGGCCGCGTTGTAGAGGTCCGGCGGGGCGCCCAGCGTCATGCCGGAGAGATAGGCCGCGGGATCGGCCTGCACCTGGCTGCCCTCCGGATCGGAGCCCACCGCGAGGTCGGCCACCAGGCCTATGCCCATGCCGGCGCGCCGCGCGGCCTGCTGCACGTGGTCCAGGCTTTCGGCCGCCAGCCACTGGGCATAGCAGTGGAAGTCGATCTCGCGGGGGTCGCCGGGCTTGCCGGCGGCACGGGCCTCGAACCCGGCGTGCGCCTGCAGCGCCACGCCGCCTTCGGCCACGAACGCCGTGTAGCGCTGCTGCAGCGCGCCGGGCGCATTCGGCCAGTCCGCGTGCAGCCTGCGCAGCAGGTCCAGGCGCAGCGCCGCCACACACGGCCAGTCGACCAGCGGCGCGGCTTCCAGCGCCGTCACGTCGGCGCCCTGTGCGTGCAGCGCCGCGCGCACGGCGTCCAGCCCCAGCACGTGCTGGGGCGCCGCATACAGCACATTGAGGAACAGCCGGCTCGACGGCGAGTAGGGGCTGTAGCGCTGCAGGTCGGCGCTGAACATGGCATGCACCGGGCTCATGGCCAGCGCGTCCGCGCCCAGCCCCGCGAGGGTTTCGGCCAATGCCTGCAGCGCCGCGAAGTCGCCGTAGCCGCCGCGCAGCGGCTCGTCCGGGGCGTGGCGCAGGCTGCCCACCTGGGCCGCCACGCCCCAGGCGCGCGCGGCGCTGCCTGGGATCAGTTCCTCCACGCCGGGGCAGGCGGCGGGACACACGGCAAGCGGCAGCTCGCGGCCCGCCGCTTCCAGCACGTGGTAGCCGGGCGCCTGCGGCGCGCGCGCGACCCAGTGTCCGCCCTCGCGCTGCAGCGAGCCGGCCTGCACGCTGCCGTCCTCGCAGCGGATCTCGTAGGCAAGCGGCGCGTCGGCCGGCAGGGCGACGGCCGCGCCCGGGTCCGTCACGCACAGGCCTTCGGCACGGGCCCGGGCCTGTTCGGCCTGCAGCCGCGCGAGGCTGTCGTTCAGCTGTGCCGGCGTGCCGGCGGGGAGATCCAGGGCCTCCAGTACGGCACGCAGCGTGTCCGCGGCCACGCGCTGTGCACGCCCGGCGGCGTCGGTCCAGTGCACCTGGATGCCGGCGAGCCCGGCCAGCCGCTCCAGCGGATCGGATGCCGCGGCTTCAGCCATCGCCGTCCTCGATGGTGCAGATGGCGGTGGCCGCAGGCAGCTCGCCCTGCGCCAGGCGCAGGGCCGCGCCCGGCACGCTTTCGAAGACCAGGGTGGCATGCGCGGCCGGCCGCTGCTCGGCAGGCACGGGCTGGGCCGCCTGGGGGTCGAGGTTGAGATGCAGCGACAGCCGCGCGCCATCGCCCATGCGCCAGCAGGCGCGCAGCGCGCAGCGGCCCAGCGCGGCGGCGCCGGCCGACTGGGCGCCGCGCAGGCGCGGCACCACGAGGTGCTCCCGGACCTGCAGCAGTTCCTGGTAGTAGGGCCACCATTGCGCATCCGGCGGCGCGCTCCAGGGGTCGCTGGCGGCGTAGGTGGCCGGATCGTTCGGATCCGGGATGGGCGGTTCGCCGGGCGACTCGGTGATTTCCGGGAACTCCGAGCGGCGTCCTTCGCGCACGGCACGGGCCAGCTCGGGATCCGGATGGCTGGTGAAGTACAGGAAGGGCGCGCGGGCGCCCAGTTCCTCGCCCATGAAAAGCAGCGGGACCTGGGGCGCGAGCAGCAGCGCCGCCACCGCGGCGCGCAGCGCCTGGGGGTCGACGCTGTCCAGGCCCAGCAGGCGCTCGCCGCGGCCGCGGTTGCCGGTCTGGTCGTGGTTCTGCAGGAAGTTCACGAAGGCCGTGGGCGGCAGGCCGGTGCTGTCCTGCCCGCGCGGCCGGTCGCGGTGCGCGGAGTGTTCGCCCTGGTAGATGAAGCCGCCGGAGAGGGCCCGCGCCAGGCTGGCGGCGGGCGCGTCGACGTAGTCGCGGTAATAGCCCTGCCGTTCGCCGGTGAGCAGGTGGTGGTAGACGTGGTGCACGTCGTCGTTCCACTGGGCGTCGTAGCCCGCCTGCAGCAGCCCGGCATCATTGTTGTCGTTCTCCAGCACCAGGTGGATGTGGCGCGGCGGCGGAATGCTCTTGCGGATGTTGTGCGCCAGCTCGCGCAGCCAGCCGTGGTCCTCGATGGCGTGCACCGCGTCCAGCCGCAGGCCGTCGAAGCGGTACTCGGTGAGCCAGTACAGGGCGTTGTCCTGGAAGTAGCGCCGCACCGCCGGCTGGCGGAAGTCGATGGCCGCGCCCCAGGGCGTGCACACGTCGGAGCGGAAGAACGGCGCCGCATAGCGGGGCAGGTAGTTGCCGTCAGGGCCGAAATGGTTGTAGACCACGTCCAGCATCACGTTCATGCGCAGGCCGTGCGCCGTGTCGATGAGATGCTTGAGCTCGTCCGGCGTGCCGTAGGCGCGGTCGGGCGCATAGGGCAGCACGCCGTCGTAGCCCCAGTTGCGCGGGCCCGGGAAGTCGGCGATGGGCATGAGCTCCAGGGTGGTGACGCCGAGCTCGGCGAGCGCGGGCAGGCGCTGCGCCAGCCCCGCAAAGCCGCCGGCCAGGCCCGGATGGGCCTCGTAGATCACCGATTCCTCCCACGGCCGCCCGAGCCAGTCGGGGTTGCGCCAGGGATAGCCGCCGGAGGCCACCACGATGCTGTCGTCGTGCACGTCGCCGTCCTGCAGGCGCGAGGCGGGGTCGGGCACGGTCAGGTTCTCGTCCAGCCGGTAGTGGTAGCGCGTGCCGGGCGGGCAGGGCACGGTGGCTTCGGCGTAGCCGTCGTCCCGCGGCTGCAGCGGGATGGGCTCGTGTCCCTGCACTTCGAGGGCGAAGCCGGGCGGGGCCGAGGGCGCCCAGATGCGAAAGCGCGTGCGGCCATCGGGCAGCGCCCAGGCGCCGACGCGTTGGCCATGAGCGGCAGAAGTCATGGGGAGTCTCCGGAGGCGACGTCGGCCAGCAAGAGGGCCAGGGTATGCGGGGTCAGCACGTACTGTGCCTCGGTCCAGTCGCGCGGTTCGGTGCGGGGCTCGCGCGTGTCGATTTCCAGCCGCCAGGGCAGCGCGGGCCCGGGCAGGATGAACGCGACCTCGGCCTCGCTGCCGTTGAGCAGCAGCAGCGAGGCTTCGCCGCGCCTGGCGTCGCCCGCGGCGCGGCGCAGGACCAGGGCGCGGGTGTGCGGCACGCTCCATTCGTGCTGGGCCATGGGCTGGCCGTCGGCATCGAACCACGATGCCGGCGGAATGCGGCCTGCCACCGGTGCGGTCAGGCCGTAGCGGGGCGCGCGCAGGCTGGGATGGGCGCGGCGCAGCGCCGACAGCCGGGCGGTGAATTCGATGAGCGCGCGGCCTTCGGGGCTGCGCGCCTGGTTCCAGTCTAGCCACGACGTGGGATTGTCCTGGCAATAGGCGTTGTTGTTGCCGTCCTGGCTGTTGCCGAATTCATCGCCGGCCAGCAGCATGGGCGTGCCGTCCGCCACCAGCAGGCAGGCCAGCATGGCGCGCTGGATGGCCGCGCGCCGGGCCCGTATCGCGGGATCGTCGGTGGGGCCTTCGATGCCCCAGTTGCGGCTGAAGTTCTCGGAATGTCCGTCGTTGCCGTCTTCGCCATTGGCCTCGTTGTGCCGGGACTCGTACGACACCAGGTCGGCCAGGGTGAAGCCGTCGTGCGAGGCCAGGAAGTTGATGCTGGCCCAGGGCCGGCGGTGGCGGCGGTCGAACAGGTCGGCCGACGCGGTCAGGCGCGAGGCCAGCTCGCCGCGCATGGCCTCGTCGCCCCGCCAGTAGCGCCGCACGCCGTCGCGGAAGCGGTCGTTCCACTCGGCGAAGCCCGGCGGGTGGCAGCCGAGCTGGTAGCCGTCGGGGCCGATGTCCCAGGGTTCGGAAATCAGCTTGAGCCGCGAGAGCACGGGATCCTGCAGGATGGCGTCGAAGAAGCCCGAGCCGGGATCGAATCCCGTGCCCTCGCGCCCCAGCGTGGTTCCCAGGTCGAAGCGGAAGCCGTCCACCTGATACCACTGCGCCCAGTGCCGCAGCGAGTCCATCACCATCTGCAGCACGCGCGGATGCGAGAGGTTCACGGTGTTGCCGCAGCCAGTGTCGTTGATGTAGTAGCGTTCCTCGCCCGGCATCAGGCGGTAGTAGCTGGCGTTGTCCAGCCCGCGCCACGACAGGGTGGGGCCGAGCTCGTTGCCTTCGCAGGTGTGGTTGTAGACCACGTCCAGGATCACCTCGATGCCGGCGGCATGCAGCAGCCGGACGGCCCGGCGCAGGTCGTCGCCGCCGCCCGGCGCGTAGGCCGGCTCGGGCGCGAAATAGGCCAGCGTGCTGTAGCCCCAGTAGTTGCGCAGCCCGCGCTCGAGCAGGAAGCGGTCCTGCAGGAAGGCATGCACGGGCAGCAGCTCCACCGCGGTCACGCCCAGGCGCTGCAGGTGCTCCACGAACCAGGGATCCGACAATGCCTCGACCGTGCCGCGCGCCGGCGGATCGAGGTCGTCGCGCTGCATGGAGGCGCCGCGCACGTGCACCTCGTAGATGAACGTGCGGTCCCAGGGCGTGGACGGCGCCTGGGCGGATCCCCAGTTGAAACCCTCGTCGGTCACCACGGCCTTGGGCATGCCCGCGGCGCTGTCGCGCCGGTCCATCGAGAGATCGGTCCTGGCGTGGCCCATGCGGTAGCCGAAGAGCGCGTCGTTCCACCTCAGCTGGCCGCGCAGCTGGCGCGCATAGGGGTCGAGCAGGAGCTTGTGCGGATTGAAGCGATGGCCGTTGACGGGGTCGTAGGGGCCATGGGCGCGCAGCCCATACACCTGTCCGGGCCGGCCGCCCGGCAGGTAGCCGTGCCAGACCTCGTCGGTGCATTCGGGAAAGTCGAGCCGTGCGAGTTCCTTGCGGCCATTGGCGTCGAACAGGCAGAGCTGCATGCGCGTGGCATGCGCCGAGAACACCGCGAAGTTCACGCCCAGGCCGTCGCTGGTGGCGCCCAGGGGGTAAGGCCGGCCGGCCGTCAGTCGGGGGGAGCGGGCCATGGATTCAGGCTCCGTGCCGCAGCAGCAGGGTGGACAGAGGGGGCAGGGTCAGGACCAGCGATTGCGCCTGGCCATGGGCGGGGACCGCTTCGGTGTGCGCTGCGCCGCCGTTGCCCTGGCCCGAGCCGTCGTAGCAATCCGCATCGCTGTTGAAGCGCTCGACCCAGGTGCCCGGGCGCGGCACGCCGACGCGGTAGCCGTGCCGGGCCACGGGCGTGAAATTGCACACGGCCAGCACCTGGCCCGCGCCGTCGGTGCGGACGAAGGCCAGCACGCTGTTGCTGCTGTCGTCGCCCACCAGCCAGGCAAAGCCGGCCGGATCCGCGTCGCGGCGGTGCAGTTCGGGCAGCTCGGCGTACAGCCGGTTGAGATCGGCCACCACGCGCTGCACGCCGCGATGTCCGCGGTCGTCCAGCAGGTTCCAGTCCAGGTGGCCGTCGTGGTGCCACTCATGGGGCTGGGCCAGTTCGCCGCCCATGAACAGCAGTTTCTTGCCGGGATGCGCCCACATGTAGCCGTAGTAGGCGCGCAGGTTGGCCAGGCGCGTGGCGGTGTCGCCCGGCATCTTGCCCAGCAGCGAACCCTTGCCGTGCACCACCTCGTCGTGCGAGAGCGGCAGGATGAAGCGCTCGGAATAGGCGTAGACCATGCCGAAGGTCAGGTCGTGGTGGTGATGCCTGCGATGGATGGGGTCGCGCTCCATGTACTGCAGCGTGTCGTGCATCCAGCCCATGTTCCATTTGTAGTGGAAGCCCAGGCCGCCGTCCGCCACCGGCGCGGTCACGCCGGGCCAGGCAGTGGACTCTTCCGCGATGGTGACCGCGCCCGGGCATTCGCGGGCCACGGTCTGGTTGAGTTCGCGCAGGAAGGCCACCGCCTCGAGGTTCTCGCGGCCGCCGTACTGGTTGGGCACCCATTCGCCGTGGGCCCGGCTGTAGTCGCGATACAGCATGGACGCCACCGCGTCCACGCGCAGGCCGTCCACGTGGTAGTGGCGCAGCCAGTGCAGCGCGCTGGCGATGAGGAAGGCGCGCACTTCGTTGCGGCCGTAGTTGTAGACCAGGGTGTGCCAGTCGGGATGGAAGCCCTCGCGCGGATCGGCATGCTCGTACAGCGCGGTGCCGTCGAAGCGCGCCAGGCCATGGGGATCGTCGGGGAAGTGGCCCGGCACCCAGTCCAGGATCACGCCCAGGCCCGCGGCGTGGCAGCGGTCGACGAAGCGGGCGAAGTCGGCCGGGCTGCCGTAGCGCGCCGACGGCGCGTAGAGCCCCAGCGGCTGGTATCCCCAGGAGCCGCCGAAAGGATGCTCCATCACGGGCAGCAGCTCCACGTGGGTGAAGCCCATGGACCGCGCGTAGCCCGGGAGCTTGGCCGCCAGCCGGTTCCACAGGCTTTCGCCGCCCGGCTCGTCCAGCCAGGAGCCGATGTGCACTTCGTAGATGGAGAGCGGCGCATCGGGCGCCTGGCGGGCGGCGCGCTCCTGCATCCATGCCGCGTCGTGCCACGCAAAAGGCGTGGCGTCGGGCACCACGGACGCGGTGGCCGGCGGCAGCTCGGTGGCCCGGGCCAGCGGATCGGCCTTGAAGACCAGCCCGCCGTCGGCGGCCGTGATGGCGTACTTGTAGCGCGCGCCGGGCGGCACCTCCGGCATGAAGATCTCCCACACGCCGGCCTGGTGGCGCAGCCGCATGCCATGCCGGCGCGCATCCCAGTCGTTGAAGTCGCCCACCACGGCCACGCGCCGCGCATTGGGCGCCCAGACGCTGAAGCGCACCCCGGCGACGCCGCAGCGCTCCATGGGATGCGCGCCCAGGTCATCGGCCAGCCGGGCCGGGGACCCCTCGGCCAGGCTCCACAGGCTGGCATCGTCCAGCAGCGGTCCGAAGGCATAGGGATCCGCCGACAGTGTCTCGCTTCCGTCGCGCCGTACCCGCAGCAGGTACGCCTGCGGGTCGCCGGGCGCAAGCCCCGGGGCCTGCGCGATGTACAGGCCGTCCCCGCACGGCTCGAGCGCCAGTTCGCTGCCGTCGGGCAGCAAGGCCGATACCGACAGGGCGTCGGGAGCATAGACCCGCAGCACGGTTTCGCCATCCACCCGGTGCACCCCCAGCACCCCGAAGGGGTCGGCGTGCGTGCCGGCGCGCAAAGCCTCGCGCTCGGCGGCGGACAGGTCGCCGATGCGGGCATCGGATTCGGCAAGCACTTCGGATCCGGCGTTCATGTTCTTCATTGGCCGTCCTCCTCGATCGCGGCTTCGAGCACGGCGCAGCGGGCGATTTCGGCCAGGGCGCACAAGGGAATGGAAATCCAGGTGGGGCGGTGGCCGGCTTCGTAGCGGACCTCGTAGGCAGCCTTGCGCAGCTCCGCCAGGCGCAGCAGGTCGCGCTCGCGCTGCGGGTCCGTTTCCGGCAGTCCGGCGGCGTCGCGGTAGCCCGCCAGGAAGGCCTGGGCCGCCACGCGCCGGAAAGTCTGCAGCAGCGCTTCGCGATGTTCGTGGCTGGTGTTGCCGGCGCGGCCCTCGGGATCCGATGCGCCCGCCGCGAAATCCGTGGGCGCGCCGCCCAGCGGGTCGGCGCGCGCCAGCGTGGCGGCAAGGTAATCGAACGAGCGCAGCATGCCCGCCACGTCCTGGTAGGCGCAGGCGCGGGGCTGCAGCACGTCCGACCCGGAAGCCGGCTCGCCTTCGAAGTCGATGAGGTAGGCGTCGGCATGCGCCACGAGCACCTGTCCCAGGTGGAAGTCGCCGTGCACGCGCATCAGCGGCAGGCCGGCCAGTCCGCGCGCCAGCTTCTGCAGCGTGGCGGCGACCCGGTCACGGTGCTCGTGCAGCCACTGCACGCAGGCGCGCGATGGGGTCTCCAGATCCGCCACGTGGTCCCGCAGCGCTTCCAGCGCGCGGTCGTACTCTTCCAGCGCTTCGTCGGCGGCCTGCATGGCGTCGTCTTCGGTGGCCGTCACGGGCTGGAACGCTTCCGGCGCATCCGGGCGTGCCAGCACTGCATGCAGCTCGCCCAGGCGCTTGCCGATGGTGCCCGCCATGGCCGCATAGCCCGCGAGGGTCTGCTCGAACTCCTCCGGCGCCGTGCCTGCCAGCGTGGCGTTGTCCAGCGCGCGCTTGAGGAAGTCCAGGCTCCAGCGCCAGGCGTCGCCTTCGTTGATCAGGTAGCGATGCATCAGCGCCACCGTGCGCGGCGGCTGCCCGGGTTCGACGCGCCGCACTTCGCCCAGCAGGGCGGGGGTGTTGGCGTAGCCGCAGCGGGTGAGGTGGCGGCACATGGCTGCCTCGGGGCTGCCCGCCGGCGGCACGGTGCGCAGCAGCTTGAGGACGCCTTGTCCGCCTACGACCACCGAGCTGTTGGACTGCTCCGCGGTGACCCATGAGAGCTCAGGCTCATCGTCCAGTTCCAGCTCCGCCAGGCCCGGCTCGGGCAGGAATTCGAGCGTCGCGCCGTCGGCGCCCTCGGCGGGCAGTTCGGCGCCGGCGCGCAGCAGCGCCACCAGGCGCCGCACGAACGCCGGTTCGTACATGGCGTCGCACAGCGTGCCCATCTGTGCCACGCGCCGCACCTTGGCCAGCGGATGGCGCGGCGCCTCCAGCCACGCCACGGCCAGCGGCAGGGTATAGCGGCGCGGCGCGCCTTCGAGCTCGACCTCGGCCAGCCACATGTCCCCGGCTTCGGCTCCCAGGGACTGGACCCGGGCCAGCCGGGCCGCGCCGGCAGCCTGCTGCCCGGCCCAGCGCTGGCGCGCCAGATAGGCCGGCAGCACTTCCTGCTCCAGGGTGCGCCGCGAGGGATCGGTGAAGCCCAGGCCCTTGCCGCGCAACACCAGGGTAGGAAACTCCGCCGGGGCATGCTCGGGCGGCAGGGTCTGCCAGGCAGGCGGCGAGACGTCCTCGCGCAGGTCCATCCAGTAGAAGCCGTAGGGCGGCAGGGACAGCGGGTAGGGCCCCTCGGTGATCACCGGGAAGGGCGTGCCGCCCAGCATCTCCAGCGGCGTGCGGCCCACGAATTCCTGCAGGCGCAGCTCCAGCGGCTGCGCCGCGCTGGACAGGTTGGCCACGCAGAGGATGGCGCAGCCCTCCCATTCGCGCAGGTAGGCCAGGATCTTGCGGTTGCCGGGATAGAGGAAGCGCAGCGTGCCGCGCCCGAATGCCTGCGTCTGGCGCCGCGTGGCCAGCATGCGGCGCGTCCAGTTGAGCAGCGAGTGCGGATCGCGCTGCTGCGCCTCGACGTTGACGCTCTCGTAGCCGTACAGCGGCCCCATCAGCAGCGGCAGGGTCAGCCGCTCCGGGTCGGCGCGCGAGAAGCCGCCGTTGCGGTCGGAAGACCACTGCATGGGCGTGCGCACGCCGTCGCGGTCGCCCAGGTAGAGGTTGTCTCCCATGCCGATCTCGTCGCCGTAGTAGAGCACCGGCGTGCCGGGCATGGACAGCAGCAGGCTGTTCATGAGCTCGACCCGCCGCCTGTCGCGCTCCAGCAGCGGGGCCAGGCGGCGGCGTATGCCGAGGTTGATGCGGGCGCGCGGGTCGGCGGCATAGATGTTCCAGAGATAGTCGCGCTCTTCGCTGGTCACCATCTCCAGCGTGAGTTCGTCGTGGTTGCGCAGGAAGATGGCCCACTGGCAGTTGGACGGGATGTCCGGCGTCTGGCGGATGATGTCGGTGATGGGAAAGCGGTCTTCCTGGGCGATGGCCATGTACATGCGCGGCATCAGCGGGAAGTGGAAGGCCATGTGGCATTCGTCGCCGTCGCCGAAGTACTCCTTGGCGTCCTCCGGCCACTGGTTGGCCTCGGCCAGCAGCATGCGCCCGGGGTATTCCGAGTCGATGACGGCGCGGATGCGCTTGAGCACGTCGTGCGTCTCGGGCAGGTTCTCGTTGTTGGTGCCTTCGCGCTCCACCAGGTAGGGCACGGCATCCAGGCGCAGGCCGTCCACGCCCATGTCCAGCCAGTAGCGCATCGCGCCCAGGACCTCCCTGAGCACCTGCGGGTTGTCGTAGTTCAGGTCGGGCTGGTGCGCGTAGAACCGGTGCCAGTAATAGGCCTGCGCCACGGGATCCCAGGTCCAGTTGGATTTCTCGGTGTCGCAGAAGATGATGCGCGTGCCGGCGTAGGCCTTGTCGTCGTCCGACCACACGTAGTAGCGCCGCGCCGCCGAGCCGGGGCGCGCGTTGCGGGCGCGCTGGAACCAGGGATGCTGATCGGACGTGTGGTTCACCACCAGTTCGGTGATCACCTTGAGGCCGCGGGCGTGGGCCGCGCGGATGAAGCGGCGCGCGTCCGACAGGTTGCCGTAGTCGGGATGCACGCCGCGGTATTCGGCGATGTCGTAGCCGTCGTCGCGGCGCGGCGAGGGATAGAACGGCAGCAGCCACACCACCGTCACGCCGAGTTCGGCGATGTAGTCCAGCTTCTCGATGAGGCCCTGGAAATCGCCCACGCCGTTGCCGTCGGCGTCATAGAACGACTTGATGTGGAGCTGGTAGATGACCGCGTCCTTGTACCAGAGGTCCTGGGCGGAGTCGGCCGCGGTGCGGGTGGCTGCAGTCATGCGTTCGTCTCCTGCGGTCTGTCCGGCTGCTGCAGGCGCCATACCCGGTAGGGCTGGTCCAGCGACAGGTGGACGGGCAGCCGGTGGCCCGGCCAGTCGTGGCGGCCGCCGTCGACCAGGTCCAGCGTGGCGGCAGGCACGTCGCCCGGCAGCTCCAGCACGGCATGCTGCGCGTGGTGCGGGTCCAGGTTGATGGCCACCAGCACGCTGCTGCCGCCTCCCGGCGCGCTCTTGAGGAAGCTCAGCACGTGGGGATTGGCGTTGTGCACGCTGCGGTAGCCCCGCACCGACCACAGCGCAGGCTGGGCCCGCCGCATGGCGTTCAGGCGCGCGATGTGGTCCTTGATGTGGCCCGGGGCGTTCCAGTCGCGCGTGCGCAGCTGGTATTTCTCCGAATCCAGGTATTCCTCCTTGCCCGGCACCGGCGCGCCCTCGCACAGCTCGAACCCGCTGTACATGCCCCACAATCCCGAGCCCAGCGCGGCCAGGGCGGCGCGCGCCAGGAAGGCGGCGCGTCCGCCGGTCTGCAGGTAGTAGGGGTTGATGTCGGGCGTATTGACGAAGAAATTCGGCCGGAAGAAGCTCGCCACGGGTTCGCCCGACAGCTCCTCCAGGTAGGCGGCGATCTCGTGTTTCTCGTTGCGCCAGGTGAAGTAGGTGTAGGACTGCGTGAAGCCGATCTTGGCCAGCCTGTACATCATCGCGGGGCGGGTGAAGGCCTCCGACAGGAAGATCGCGTCGGGGTGGCGGGCGCGCACGTCGGCGATCAGCCACTGCCAGAAAGGCAGCGGCTTGGTGTGGGGGTTGTCCACCCGGAAGATGCGCACGCCCTGTTCGATCCAGAACAGCACGATGTCGCGCAATGCGCGCCACAGGGGCAGGTTGCGGTGGCGCCGCGCATTGGCCGCGTAGAAGCTCACGTTGACGATGTCCTCGTACTTCTTGGGCGGGTTCTCGGCGTAGCGGATGCTGCCGTCGGCGCGGCGCGTGAACCATTCCGGCCGCTCGCGCAGCCAGGGGTGGTCGGGAGAGCACTGGATGGCGAAGTCCAGCGCGATCTCCAGCCCCTGCGCAGCGGCCTCCCGCACCAGGCGCAGGAAGTCTTCCAGCGTGCCCAGCTCGGGATGGATCGCGTCGTGGCCGCCTTCCGGGCTGCCGATGGCATACGGGCTGCCCGGGTCGTCGGGCCCCGCGTGCAGGCTGTTGTTGGGGCCCTTGCGGTGCGTGCGGCCTATCGGGTGGATGGGCGGAAAGTAAAGCACGTCGAAGCCCATCGCCCGCACGTCCGCCAGCCGGGCCTCGACGTCGCGGAAGGTGCCATGGCGTCCGGGCTCAGGCGACTGCGAACGCGGGAACAGCTCGTACCAGCTGGCGAAGGCGGCGGCGCGGCGGTCGACCCACAACGGGTAGGGGTCCGGCGTGGTGTAGAGATGCGGCCGGTCGGCCAGCAGCGCCACGGCCTCGGCGAGCCGGTCGTCCAGCAGTTCTCGCACGGCCTCGCCGGCCGGGGGGGACGTGTCTTCGAAGCGCCGCAACAGCGCCTCGACCCTGTGCCGCGCCGGCTCATCGTCTTCGCGCCTGGCGGCCAGGGCGGCCCGGAGCCGTTGCAGCCCCTCCTGCACGTCCAGCTCCACCGGCTGCCCGGCAGCATGCTTCTTGCGCAGCGCCTCGCGGTAGCTTTCCCAGTCGTCCAGCCAGGCCTGCAGTCGGAACAGGTGGGGGCCCACGCGAGCCGGCACGAAACCGGCTTCCCAGCGGTCGTTGCCCAGGAAGCGCATGGGCACGCTTTCCCAGGCCGACGCGTCGGCAGCGCGCCATTGCAGCTGCGCGGCCAGCAAGTCGTGGCCGTCCATGAAGATGTCGGCGCGCACGGTGACGTGCTCGCCCACGGCGGCCTTGGGCGCCAGCCGGCCGCACTCGAGCACGGGCGTCACGCGCTCGACGGCGATGCGCGAGGATTGCCGCACGTCGGCCCGTGGCGCCGGGGCCGAAACCCAGGCGCGCGATCCGGGCGGGCCGGATGAAAACAGGCGAAAGCCCGCCGGGGGCAGGGGATGGCGCAACTGCACCGCGCCCTTGCCGGGGTCGGGCGGCATGAGCGCATGCGTGGCGGCCCAGTCGGTGCGCGCGACAGCCGTGTCCGCCGGGTTCACCAGCAGCACATGGAAGGTCGACCCGGCCTCGGAAGCGGCGGCCGCGGCGCGCGCAAGCACGGTGCAGAAGCCGGCATCGCCGGCGATGACCTGCGGCGCGCCGAAGCAGGGATTGGCAGCCTGCCAGCGCACGGCTGCCCCCGCCAGCTCCCATTGCGTCTCGTCGCGCGGGGCGGCCAGCAGGCCATCGCCGCACAACGCGGCGGTCCAGACCGCGCGGCCGTAGCGGCCTTGCGGCCCGGGGCGGACGGGGGTGTCGGGCATGGCGAGCACGGCAGGGGCCACGGCGCGCAGGCGCCCGTACTCTTCGGCCAGCCATTCGGCGCGGAAGTCCCACCAGGGCACCGATGAAAAAACGGCGTCGAACCCGGCGGGCTGCAGCGCCTGCAGCTGCGCGGGGCCGAGTCCCGGCGTGTCGGCCAGGAAGCATGCGTCGGGGAATTCGGCGCGCAGTGGCTCCAGCAGCCGCTGCCAGTCCGCGGAGGCCAGCGCCTGGGGCGCCATGCAGCGCACCACCCGCAGGCCGCTGCGCAGCCAGTTCCCCAGGCGTTCCTGCCACGCCTGGAAGAACGCGGGCGGCAGGGAGTCGCCGCGCAAGCGCAGCGTGTACCAGTCGGCCACGGCACGCCGCGGGTCGCGGGCCGGCGGATCGGGCTCGTCGCGATAGGCGCCGGGAATGCGGGTGCCTTCCACCGCATCGGCGGCAATGCGCTCGAGCTGCAGGTCCATGCCGAGCAGCAGTCCATGGCGCGCGGCCTCGTCCGCCATGTCGCGCAGCGCGTCGGTCACGGGGCGCCCCGCGGCCGCATAAGCCGGGTCGCACATGTCCGCATCGGCGGGCGCGTCGACGGGCGCGCCGGCCGACAGGCGCCACAATGGCGGGGTCATCAACGTGCCGAAGCCGGCTGCCCCGGCGCGCCGGCACAGTTCGCGCCACGCGCCGGCCCCCAGGTCCGAGGGGCGGGCGTGGCAGATCTGCAGGGACGTGGCGCCCTTGCGGGCGTCGCCATGGTCGGGGCGGCTCACCGCGGCCCCCGTCATGCCGTGGCGTGCAGGGCCGCAGGCTGCAGGTCCGCTGCCGGACGCGAAGCCGGGCGCACGCGGGTGGCCGGCACGCGCTCGGCCGACGGCCACGAGGCCAGGCTCTCGTACAGTTCCTGGTAGTGCCGCACGGACGTACGCCAGCTGAAATCGCCCGTCATGCCGTTGCGCTGCAGCGTCCGCCAGCGCTGCGGCGTGCGGAACAGCGCCACCGCGCGCGCAATGGCGTCGATCATGGCCTGCGGGCTGTCGCCGTCGAACAGGATGCCGTTGGCGGTATCGATGCCGGCCACGTCGCCGGGGTCGCGGATCGTGTCGGCCATGCCGCCGACCCGCGAGCCGACCGGGACGGAGCCGTAGCGCATGGCATACAGCGGCGTAAGCCCGAAAGGCTCGAAGCGGCTGCCGTGCAGCAGCATGTCCGAGCCGGCATGCAGGCGGTGCGCCGTGGCTTCGTCGTAGCCGATGCGCACCGCGCAGCGTCCGGGAAAATTGCGCGCCACCTCGCGCAGCGCGCGTTCCAGCCTCGGATCCCCGCGGCCCAGCACCACCACCTGCAGGTCCGGATGCGCCTGCAGGACTTCCGGCAGCGCGGCCACGGCCACGTCGGCCATCTTCTGTTCCGTGAGGCGGCTGCCCATGGCGAGCACCGGGCCGTCGAGCGCATCCGCCAGGCCGAAGTCGCGGCGCAGGGCCGTCTTGCAGCGGCGCTTGTTGCGCAGGTTGGCGGCGCTGTAGCGATGCCGGCCCAGGGCGGGGTCGTGCTCCGGGTTCCACAGCGTGTCGTCGATGCCGTTGGGAACCGCGTGCAGGTCGGCTTCCCGGCTGCGCAGCAGGGCGTCCAGGCCGCAGCCGAAGCGCGGCGTGAGGATCTCGCGCGCGTAGGTTTCGCTGACGGTGGTGATGCGGTCCGCGTGGAGTATGCCCGCCTTCATGAAGCTGAGACGGTCGCCGCTGGCAACGCCGTCCGGCCCGCAATAATCGGCCGGCACGCCCAGCTCGCGGGCCAGTCCGAGGGGGAATTGCCCCTGGAAGGCCAGGTTGTGGATGGTGTAGACCGTCTTCACATAGCGCAGGCCCACCGCACGCACCAGCAGCGGCACCAGCCCTGCATGCCAGTCGTGCGCGTGCACCACGTCGGGCCTGCGTTCGCCAGGCAGCCCCAGGCAGATGCGCACGGCGGCATGGGCCAGCGCGGCATAGCGCCAGGCGTTGTCGGGATAGTCCTGCCCCTCGTCGTCCACATACAGGCCCGGCCGGTCGTAGAGCGTGTCGTTGCTCAGCGCCAGGATGTCCAGTCCGGTCTCGGGGCAGGTGCCGCGATACAGCAGCGATTCGCCGCCGGGCAGGCCGGAGAGCCGCGCCACCAGCCTGGGCTCGACCAGGCGTTCGAGCAGGCCGCGATAGGCGGGCAGCAGCACGTCCACCCCGGTCCCGCTGCGGCGCAGCGCCGTGGCCATGCCGGTCACGGCGTCGCCCAGGCCCCCGGATTTGGCCAGCGGGTAGGCTTCGGATACCACCATCAGCGTATGTACGGTCACCATGAGTTCTGTCCTCTCGTGTGGGGGCCTTGATCTGGCGAGAAAGGCGGGAAGGTCGTCCCCCTCCCGCAAGCGCCGTGCCCGGGCAGCACGGCCGCGCCGACGCGGCCGGCCAGGCCGGCATACCGTATCCGCCTGCGTAATGAATGCACTGCCTGGTGCGGGATGGGGCGGCATCTGTTTCTCGCCGATGCGAAAGGCGATATGGACGTTTCAATGCTGTATGGACGGCCAGCCTTGCCACCACGCGCCGATGCGTGCGGCGCGGGGGAGAAGGCAGCCGGAAAGCGGCCGCACAAGGCGCTGCGCTGCACCGGTCCGGCGCACCGATGGCGCGATGCAGCATCGGGCATGCGAAAACCCGGTTTGTTGCCATTTGTGACGCGACATCACCAGACCGCTGCACGCTGCGCCGTTGCTGCATGCGTTTGTAATTTTGGATGCGATCCGCTGCAGAATTGGGCAGGGCCCGTCCCGTCTTCGTGGGCACGCCGGTTGCGGCGCTGCGACCCGTTCCAGCACGACGGAGGAAGCGGATGACGATGCGCGACGAGACGGCGATGCGCGACGCCGGGGAAGCCCGGGCCTACTACCGGGGCGCGGCGGCACGGGCCGTGGAGCTGGTCATGCCCATGCTCGAGGCGGCCATGCGGGATACCCGGATCGGCGAAAGCGGGTTCCTGCACGTGGTGGTGATGGATCCCCTGGCCAGGCCGGGCGGCTGCCGATTCGAGGAGGCGGTGCTGTACGAAGCCAGCGTGGGCGACCGCGCGGCCTGGGACGCCGACTATGCCGCCTACGCGCGCGACAAGGCAGAACTCAGCTGGCGCACGGGCCTGGACGGCCATGCCGTCTGCAGCACGCATGCCCATCTGCTGCAGCCCGGCGATGCTGGGCTGTGGGGCAGCGTGTGCCGGGACGGTCTGGTGGTGGGCGTGAGCGGAGTGCAGCCCTGGTACGACGAGGCCTTTGCCGGCATGGTGGCGTGCGCCTTCAAGGCGGTGCTGAAGGATTACCGCTTGCGCCCCGGCGGGGCGGGGTGACGCAAGGCCATGCCTGGCACAGCTGCCCGTGGGGGCGCGCGCCGCGAGGTCATGCGCACGCTGGGGGCGGCGCTCTGGCGCAACCGCGGCAGGGCGGCGGCGGCCATGCTGCTGCTCGTGGTGGCCAAGCTGCTCATGGTGGCAGTGCCGGCGGCGCTCAAGCGCATCGTCGATGTGCTGGGCACGCCCGCCGGCGCGGCTGCCGTGCCGGTGTTCCTGCTGCTGGGCTATGCGGCGCTGCGCTTTGCCGGCGGCCTGTTCACCGAGCTGCGCGACCTGGTCTTCGTGCGGGTCGCGCAGACCACCGTGGCGGACTTCACGCTGCGCGTGTTCGACCACATCCAGCGGCTGGGCGCACGCTTCCATGGTTCACGGCAGACCGGCGCGCTCGCGCGCGACATCGAGCGCGGCACTGTCGGCGTGGGCTACCTCATCGGCCCCGCGCTCTTCACGCTGCTGCCGACCCTGGTCGAGATCGTGTCGGTGGTCGTCATCCTGGTGCTGGGCTACAGCCAGGGATACGCGCTCATCGTCGGCGTGACCTTCGCCGCGTATTTCACCTATACCTACGTCCTCACGGAGCGCCGCGCCATCCTGCAGCGCGAGCTGAACGACCTCGATTCGCGTGCAGGCGGACGCATCGTCGACAGCCTGCTCAACTACGAAGCCGTCAAGGTGCATGCCAACGAGTCGATGGAGGCCCGGCGCGTGGGCAGCGTACTGGAGGAATGGATAGACGTGGGCGTGCTCAACCAGCGCTCGCTGTCGCGGCTGCACATCGGCCAGAGCGCCATCATCGCGGGCGGGGTGGCGCTGGTGATGCTGCTGGCGGGCCAGCAGGTGGCCCAGCGCGAACTCACCGTGGGCGACCTGGTGCTGATCAACGCCTACATGATCCAGATATGCCTGCCGCTGAACACGCTGGGGCTGATCTTCCGCCAGGCCAAGGATGCGCTGATCAATGCGGAGCGGGTGTGTGAACTGCTGCTGCAGCCGCCCGAGGCAGGCAGCGAGCCGGGGCTGCCGGACCTGCAGGTGCGGGGCGGGGAGATACGCTTCGAGAACGTCAGCTTCGGCTATGACCCTGCGCGCAACGTGCTCTGGGACGTGAGCTTCACCGTGCCCGCGGGCGCCACCGTGGCCATCGTCGGCGGCAGCGGCTCGGGAAAATCCACGGTGGGACGCCTGCTGTTCCGCTTCTACGATCCCACCGCCGGCCGGGTGCTGATCGACGGGCAGGACCTGCGCAGCGTGAACCGGGCCAGCCTGCGGCGCGCGCTGGGCATCGTGCCGCAGGACACGCAGCTCTTCAACGACAGCATTGCCTACAACATTGCCTACGGCCAGCCCGACGCCGACCTCGACGCCGTGCGCGAGGCCGCGCAGGGCGCGCGGGTGCACGATTTCATCGCGGCCCTGCCGGCCGGTTACGACACGCCGGTGGGCGAGCGCGGCGTGAAGCTCTCAGGCGGAGAGCGCCAGCGCATCGCCATCGCGCGGGCGCTGCTGAAGAACCCGCCCATCATGGTGTTCGACGAGGCCACGTCGGCGCTGGACACGCGCACCGAGCGCGCCATCCAGGGAGAGCTCGACCGCATCGCGCAGAACCGCAGCACGCTGATCATCGCCCACCGCCTTTCCACCATCATCGACGCCGACCAGATCCTGGTGCTGGACCATGGCCGCATCGTGGAGTCCGGCACCCACGCCTCGCTGCTGGAGGCCGGCGGCATGTACGCGCAGATGTGGGCCCTGCAGCGCCAGCAGAATGCGCTGGAGGACGCCGTCGGCGCGCCCAGCCGCCAGCCCGTGAACCTGGCCACGCTGCTGGCGGGCGTGCTGGACGCGCTGCGCGGACCCAGCGAGGCCAAGGGCGTGAGCGTGTATGCCGCCATCGATCCGGAGGCCGCGCGCATCACCGGCGATCCGAGCCTGCTGCAGCAGCTGCTCTGGGACCTGTGCGCGCATGCCGTTGCGGTCACGCCGGGCCCGGGCCGCATCGCGCTCAGGCTGCAGCGCCACGATGCGATGGCGCGGCTGGTGGTCACCGACGGGCGCGCCGAGGGGGCAGCCGCCGTGGCGCATGCCTATCTCGACGAGATCCCCGAGAGCCTGCGAGAGGCGGCGGCGCTCTCGCCGGACGAGGTTGCGGTGCGCGCGCAGCGCGTGGGCGGCACCGCCACGGAACTGCGCGAGCCCGGCGGCGAATGCAGCTACCAGCTGGATTTCCCGCTGCGCGCGCTCGACGACGTGCGCCGGCCCGAGGACAACCGCGGCGAGCTGGACCTGCGCGGCGCCGCGGTGCTGGTGGTGGACGACCAGGAAGAGGCAAGGGAAATGATCGCCGCCGTGCTGGCCGAGCATGGCGCTTCGCCGATGTCGTATGCCGACGCGGCAGGCGCGCTGCAGGCACTGCATGCGCGGGAGCCGGGCCAGTGGCCGCGGGCCATGGTGTGCGACCTGTCCCTGGGAGGCGACACCGACGGCTTCGAACTGATGCGCCAGATCCGGGCCCTCGAAGCCGAGCGCGGCGTGCCCCTGGCGCGGCGCATGCCGGCGATCGCGCTGTCGGGACATGCCTCGGGCTCGGAACGGCTGCGCGCGCTGCTGGCGGGCTTCCAGGTGCACCTGGCCAAGCCTGCCGACACGCGCGAACTCGTCGGCACGGTGCACGCCCTGGCGTTGCCGGAGCGCCCCCCGGGCGACGATGCGCCGGCGCAACGCGACGCTTGACAAGCCGAGAGCCGCTTCTGCGTCGTTCTTACGCCGCCGTGTAAGAAGTGCTTCGATATACCGCTGCAGGCCGGACGCGGTCCGGTGGGCACGGCTCTTGCGCCATAGGGCGTGATCCGGCCCTGGCGGCGCGGGCTGCCCGCCGTGAGGGTCTTCGTCTTCTTACCGATGGAGCCAATCATGAAACGCATCGCGATCGTGAGCGAGCATGCTTCCCCGCTGGCGCAGCCAGGCAGTATCGACAGCGGAGGGCAGAACGTCTATGTGGCCAACGTGGCCCGCCAGCTGGCAGCGGCCGGCTGCGAGGTCGACGTCTATACCCGCCGGGACGACCCGGCCCAGCCTTCCACGGTGCCGTGGGCGCCGGGCGTGAACGTGATCCACGTGCCGGCGGGACCGGCGCGTTACCTGCCCAAGGAACAGCTGCTGTCGCACATGGAGGCCTTCGGCTGGTACCTGTCGCGCCGCATGGCCGGCATGGCCCGGCCCTACGACGTGATCCACGCCAATTTCTTCATGTCGGCGCTCGCTGCGCTGCCGGCATCGCGGCGGCACGGCGTGCCGCTGGTGGTGACGTTCCATGCGCTGGGGCGGGTGCGCCGCCTGCACCAGCGCGAGGACGACGGATTTCCCGACGAACGCTTCGCCATCGAGGACGAGGTGGTCAGGCACGCCGACCTGATCGTGGCCGAATGCCCGCAGGACAGGCAGGACCTGCTGGAGCTGTACGGCGCCGACCCGGGCCGCATCGCCATCGTGCCGTGCGGCTTCGATCCCGCCGAACTGGCGCCGGTCGATCGCGGCCGGGCGCGCGAAGCGCTGGGCTGGCCCGACGACGTGTTCCATATCCTCCAGCTTGGCCGGCTCGTGCCGCGCAAGGGCGTGGACAACGTGATCCGCGCGCTGGCCCGGCTGCGCCAGCACCACGGCATCGCGGCCAGGCTGTGCGTGGTGGGCGGCAACGCCACCGAACCCTGCGAGCGGCGCACGCCGGAGCTGGCGCGCCTGCGCGCCATCGCGCGCGAAGAAGGCGTGTTCGAGCACGTGACCTTCACCGGGCGCCGCGACCGCAACGAACTGAGCCCGTACTACGCCGCGAGCGACGTGTTCGTGACCACGCCGTGGTACGAGCCGTTCGGCATCACGCCGGTGGAGGCCATGGCCTGCGGACGGCCCGTGGTGGGCGCGGATACCGGCGGCATACGCAGCACGGTGGTGCATGGCCAGACGGGTTTCCTGGTGCCGCCGCGCGATCCCAATGCCCTGGCCGGCCGCCTGGCGGCCCTGGCGCGCGATCCGGAACTGGGCCGGCGCATGGGCGAAGCGGGCAGGCGCCGCGTGCACCGCCTCTATACCTGGGAGAAGGTGGGGCAGGCCCTGCTCGATGCCTATGGCCGCGTGGCGCGCGGCGGCGCCGTGGCCCACCCCGTCTACGCCATTGCCAACTGACATTGCCAACCGAGGGAGTTCCGATATGCAGCAGAACATGATGGAAACGCTGTCAGGCCGCGTGGTGCTGGTCACCGGAGGCGCCAGCGGCCTGGGCACGGCCATCTGCGAGATGCTGGCCGGCGAGGGCGCCGGCGTGGTGGTCGCGGACCTGAAGGCCGACCGGGCCCGGGACGTGGCGCAGTCGCTCAAGTCCCAGGGTGCCGACGCCATGGCGGTGCCCATGGACGTCGGTTCCGCCGACGACATCCGCGCAGCGCTGGAGGCCACGCGCCAGCATTTCGGCAAGCTCGACGCGGTGGTCAACAACGCCGGCGTGGACGTGACTGCCTCGATCGACGAGCTGTCGGTGGAGGATTGGGAGCGCGTGCTGCGCACCAACCTGACCGGGCCGTTCCTGATGGCGAAGCTGGCCAAGCAGGAACTCTCGCCCGGCGGCTACATCGTGAACATCGCATCCACCGCGGCGCGGCGGGCCTGGCCCAACGCCAGCGCCTACCATGCAAGCAAGTGGGGCCTGCTCGGGCTGTCGAATGCGCTGCATGCCGAGCTGCGCGCGGCCGGGCTGAAGGTCTGCGCCGTGCTGGCAGGGGGCATGCGCACGCCGTTCCTGCTGGACCGCTTCCCCGACATCGACACCGGCTGCCTGCAGGATCCGGCCAACGTGGCGCGCGCGGTGCGTTTCGTGCTCACGCAGCCGGCGGAGACCGTGGTGCCCGAAGTGATGGTGCTGCCGATGCGGGAGACGTCATGGCCCTGAGGCCCGCGGTATTCCTGGACAAGGACGGCACCCTGCTGGTCGACGAACCCTACAACGTGGACCCGGCACGCATGCATTTCGCGCCCGGCGCCTATGCCGGCCTGTGCCGGCTCGGCGCCGCCGGCGTGCCGCTGATCGTCGTCAGCAACCAGCCGGGCGTGGCGCTGGGCCGGTTTCGCGAGACGGCGCTGCAGGCGGTGAAGCTGCGCCTGGCCGCGATGTTCCGCGCCGCCGGCGCCCGGCTCGCCGACTTCTACTACTGCCCCCATGCGCCCGGCGGAGACGGCTGCGCCTGCCGCAAGCCCGCGCCCGGCCTGCTGCAGCGGGCCGCGGCGGACCACGGCGTGGACCTGGCGCGGTCCTGGATGGTGGGCGACATCCTCGACGACGTCGAGGCCGGCAACCGCGCCGGCTGCCGCAGCGTGCTGCTCGACGTGGGCAACGAAACCGTATGGCGGCCCGGCCCCATGCGCCATCCCACCCTGCGCGTCCCCGACCTCGCCGCCGCCGCCCGCCTCATCGTCCCCGCCCTCCGGGGCTCATTGCCGGAGGCAGCATGAGCCCGCAGAACCGCTTCAAGGGCGAATTCCCCCTCGGGGGGACGGCGCGCAGCGCCAAGGGGGCGCCATGAGCCCGCAGAACCGCTTCAAGGGCGAATTCCCCCTCGGGGGGACGGCGCGCAGCGCCAAGGGGGCGCCATGAGCCCGCAGAACCGCTTCAAGGGCGAATTCCCCCTCGGGGGGACGGCGCGTAGCGCCAAGGGGGCGCCATGAGCTTTTTCAAGAGCGAACACGCCGCCTGGCGGGATGCGCGGCGCATACTCTGCGTCCGGCTCGACGGGATGGGCGACCTGCTGATGTCCACGCCGGCGATCCGCGCGTTGAAGCAGAGCGGGCCGCAGCGCACCATAGCCCTGCTGACGTCGTCCGCCGGCGCGGCGGTGGCGCCTTACATCCCGGAAATCGACACCGTGCTGCGCTACGACTGCGCCTGGGTGCGCAATGGCGCCACGGGCAATCATGCCGACCTGGAGGCGCTGGACCGCATACGCGAGTTCCGCCCGGACGCGGCGGTGATCTTCACGGTGTATAGCCAGAGCCCGCTGCCGGCGGCGCTGCTCTGCCACCTGGCGGGCGTGCCGCGGGTGCTCGCGCATTGCCGCGAGAACCCCTATCGGCTGATCAGCGACTGGCAGCGCGAAACGGACAGCACCGAAGGCTCGCGCCACGAGGTGCAGCGCCAGCTGGATCTGGTGGCTGCCGTGGGCGCGCAGGCCGAGGACACACGGTTGTCGTTCCGCGTGCCGGAAGCCGGCCGGCGTGCCTTGCGCGCCCGCCTGCGCACCTATGGCGTGGCAGAGAACGAAGCATGGATCGCGGTGCACGGCGGCGCCACGGCGGCGTCGCGGCGCTACCCGGGGCCGCTGCTGGCCCAGGCCATCGAAGCCTTGCACGGGGAGGGCCTGCGCGTGCTGCTGCTGGGCCGGCCCGAGGACGACGACCTGGGCCCGGAGCTGGCCGCGCGCCGCGCGCGCATGCCCGGGCTGGTCGACCTCTCCGGGCAGCTGGGGCTGGGCGAACTGGGCGCGGCGATCGAAGGCGCGGCGGTGCTGGTATGCAACAACAGCGGGCCGGCGCACATCGGCGCCGCGCTGGGCGTGCCGGTGGCGGACCTGTACGCGCTCACCAATCCCCAGCATGCGCCCTGGCAGACGCCGCATCGCCTGCTCTACCACGATGTGCCGTGCCGCAACTGCTATCGCAGCAGCTGTCCGGAAGGGCATCACGCCTGCCTGGCCGAGGTGCCGCCGGAGGCGGTGGTGCAGGCCGCCCGCGAACTGCTGGCGCAGGCGCGCGGGCGTCACGGACTGCGCGCCGCCGCATAGGCGGCGCATCGCGGCAGCCCGCATGGGCCATTTCACATAGCGAGGGAGACAGACATGTATACCTTGGGCATCAACGCGGCGTTCCACGATTGTTCGGCAGCGCTGGTCCGCGACGGCGTCGTGCTGGCTGCCGCAGAAGAGGAGCGCTTCACGCGCATCAAGCACGGCAAGCGGCCCGTGCCGTTCACGGCCTGGCAGCTGCCCCACCACGCCATCGACTACTGCCTGCGCGAGGCCGGCATCGGCCTGGGCGACGTGGACCACATCGCCTACGCCTTCGATCCTTCGCGTCTGCAGGTGCCGGGCGTGCAAGGGGACAGCATCTCGCTGCCGCTGGAGCCGTCGCGCGCCGGGCAGGCCGAGGGCCAGGGCACGCCCTGGGATGCGCTGTTCCTGTCGTACATCATCAATGCGCCGAGGCAGCTGCGCGACGGCGCGCCGCACCACCTGTCGGCGCGTTTCGCCGCCGTGGACCTGGCGCAGATCCAGGAGCGCTGGACCTACGTGGAGCATCACCTGGCGCACGAGGCCAGCGCCTACCTCGCGAGCCCCTACGATGATTGCGCCGTGCTCACGCTGGACGGCCGCGGGGAAGCGGCCACCACCAGCTACGGCCATTATCGCGACGGCCGCTACACGCGCATCAAGCAGGTCTGCCTGCCGCACTCCCTCGGGCTGCTCTACGAAGACGTGACGGCGTACCTGGGCTTTCTGCGCTCGTCCGACGAATACAAGGTGATGGCGTTGGCTTCGTATGGCGAGCCGCGGCATCGCGATGCCTTCCGCGAGATCGTGCGGCTGGACGAGGAGGGCGGCTATGCGCTGGCGCCGGCACGCCTGGTGGAGCGCTTCGGGCCGGCGCGCTCGCGCGGCGCGCCGTTCGAGCCGCGCCACCAGGACATCGCCCGTTCGCTGCAGTACGTGCTGGAGGAAACCGTGCTGCACATGGCCGACTGGCTGCACCGGCAGACGGGTGCGCGGCACCTCTGCATGGCGGGCGGGGTGGCGCTGAACTGCGTGATGAATGCCCGGCTGGCCAAGGACGGCCCCTACGACGACGTATGGGTGCAGCCGGCCGCCGGCGATGCCGGCACCGCGCTGGGCGCCGCGCTCTATGTGGACGATGCCAGACGGCAGGGCGGCCGCGCCTGGCGCATGGAGCACGCCTACCTGGGCCCGTCCTACGACGATGACGAGATCGAGACTTTCCTCAAGATGTCGCGGGTGCCGTACCGGCGCCTCGACGACGTGGCCGCCGCGGCCGCCAGCCTGCTGGCACAGGACAAGATCCTGGGCTGGTTCCAGGGGCGCATGGAATTCGGGCCGCGCGCGCTGGGCGCGCGCTCCATCCTCGCTTCGCCGCTGGATGCCGCCATGCAGCAGCGCCTCAACGGCCTGAAAGACCGCGAGGACTTCCGGCCGGTGGCGCCGGTCGTGATGGAAGAGCGGGCCCATGAGTGGTTCGACGCGCGCGGCAAGCCCGGCATCAGGGCGCCTTACATGCTGTTCGTGTACGACGTGCTGCCGGAGCGCGCCGCGCGCATACCGGCCGTGCGCCACGTCGACGGCACGGCGCGCGTGCAGACGGTCAGGCGGGAGCAGAATCCGCGCTACTACGACACGCTCGCTGCCTTCGAGCTGCTGACCGGCGTGCCGGTGCTGGTGAACACCTCGTTCAACACCCGCGGCGAACCGGTGGTATGCACGCCGCGCGACGCGCTGGAATGCTTCTGGACGTCGCCCCTGGATGCGCTGGTGATCGGCAGCTACCTGGTGGAGAAGCCGCAATGAGCATGGGCGGGCAGGCCATCCTGATGTCGGTGGTGGTGCCGACCTACCGCCGTCCCGCGCTGCTGGCGCGCTGCCTGGAGGCGCTCATGGCGCAGGATTTCCCGGCGTCGGCCTACGAAGTGCTGGTCTGCGACGACGAGCCCGGCGCGGCCACCCGGAACACGGTTGCCTCGTTCGCGGAGGCGGCGGGCCCGGAGGGGCCGGCGGTGCGCTACCTGCCCATTGCCGACACGCAGGGCCCGGCGGCGGCGCGCAACGCCGGCTGGCGCGCCGCGCGCGGCAGCATCATCGCATTCACCGATGACGACACGCTGCCGGCGCCGGACTGGCTGGCCCAGGGCCTGCTTGCCATGGGGCCCGACGTGGACGCGGTGGCCGGCGGCATCGACATGCCGCTGCCCGAGCGGCCCACCGATTACGAACGCGACGCGAGCGGCCTTGCGCGCGCGGAATTCGCGACGGCGAACTGCTTCGTGCGGCGGGCGGCGCTGCAGGCGGTGGGCGGTTTCGACGAGCGCTTCGAGATCGCCTGGCGCGAGGATTCCGACCTGCACTTCACGCTGCTGGAGCGCGGCATGCGGGTGGAATCCGCGCCGGCCGCGCGCGTCTGCCATCCGATCCGGCCCGCGCCTTTCGGCGTGAGCCTGCGCATGCAGCGCAAAGTCATGTACGACACGCTGCTCTATGCCAAGCATCCGCAGCTCTATCGCGCCCGCGTGCGCCGGCATCCGCCCTGGTTCTATCTTTCCGCCAGCGCTTTGCTGCTTGCCGCGCTGGCCGCGGCGCTGGCGGGCGCGTGGCGGGTGGCCGCAGTGTGCGCCCTGGGCTGGCTGGGGCTCACGGCCTGGTTCTTCGGCAAGCGGCTGCGCGGACTGTCCCGCGCGCCGGCCCACGTGCTCGAGCTGGCGCTCACCTCGGCGGCGATCCCGGTGCTCTCGGTGGGCTGGCGCATGGTGGGCCTGTTCCGCTATGGCTGGAGGTTCCCATGATGCCGTGGCCTGCCGATGCACCGCGCCGCGTGGCGGTGTTCCGCGCGCTGCAGCTGGGCGACATGCTGTGCGCCGTCCCGGCGCTGCGGGCCCTGCGCCGTGCATGGCCGCATGCCCATGTCACCCTGATCGGGCTGGGCGACGGCGGGGAATTCAGGCGGCGCTACGCGCGCTATATCGATGACTGGATGTCTTTTCCGGGGCTTTCCGCATTTCCGGAACAGCCGCCCGACGAGGCCGCGCTGCCCGCGTTCTACGCGCAGGCCCGTGCCCGCCGCTTCGACCTGGCCTTGCAGATGCACGGCAGCGGCGCCCAGTCCAACGCGGTGGTGCGGGAGCTGGGCGCGCGCCGCTGGGCCGGATTCGTGCCGGACCCCGCCATGGCGCAGGCGGGACGATTCCTGCCCTGGCCGGACGATCTGCCCGAGCCGTTGCGCTATCTGGCGCTGCTGCGCCATCTCGGCATCGGCGATGCCGGCACGCAGCTGGAGCTGCCGCTGCAGGCCGCCGACCACGAGGCCGCCAGCCAGCTGTTCCTGGCTGCCGGGCTGGAGCCCGCTCGTACGATCGTGGTGCACCCCGGGGCGCGGCTGGCGTCGCGACGCTGGCCCGCCGAGCGGTTCGGGGCGGTGGCCGCCAGCCTGCTGCGCGACGGCTGGCAGGTGGCGCTGACGGGCACGTCCGACGAGGCGCCCATCCGGCGCCAGGTGCTGGAGGGCGGCGCGGCCGGCGCCACCGACCTGGGCGGGCGCACGACGCTGGGCAGCCTGGCTGCGCTGCTGTCGCGTTGCCGGCTGGCGGTCTGCAACGATACCGGCATCTCGCACGTCTGTGCGGCCGTGGGCGCGCCCAGCGTGGTGGTGGCCTCGGGCAGCGACGTGCGGCGCTGGGCCCCCCTGGATGCCCGGCGCCACACCGTGCTGTGGGCCGACGCGCCGTGCCGGCCGTGCAGCCATGACGTCTGTCCGGTGGGCCACCGCTGCGCGCTGGACGTGCCGGCGCAGCGGGTGCTGGCGACGATACGCGAACGACTGGAGGAGGTGGCATGAGCGCCGAGACGCACCGATTGAGGATCCTCACGTGGCACGTGCACGGCAATTACCTGTATTCGCTGTCGCACGTCCGGCACGAATTCCTGGTGCCGGTAACGGATCCGCCGCGGCCGGGCTATGCGCCGCTGGGCACGCGCATACCCTGGCCGGCCAACATACGCGAGATCCCGGCGGAGCGCGTGCGCGACACACAGTTCGACTGCGTGCTGTACCAGTCGGCGCAGAACCTCGAGGACGCCGACGCGCTGCTCACGGACGCGCAGCGCGCGCTGCCCTGCGCCTTCCTGGAGCACAATCCGCCGCTGCCGCATCCCACCGACACGGTGCATCCGTTCCACCATCCGCGCGGCGTGCTGGTCCACGTGACGGGCTACAACGCCGAGATGTGGGACCGCTCCGGCGTGCCGGCGCGCCTCATCGAGCATGGCGTGCCGGTGCCTCAGGGCGTGGCGTACAGCGGCGAGCTGGCCCGCGGCATCGTCGTGATCAACCACCTGGAGCGGCGCGGCCGGCGCATGGGAGCAGACCTTTATGCCGAGATGGCGCGCAGCGTGCCGCTGGACCTGATCGGCATGGATTCGGAGCGCAGCGGGGGGCTGGGCGAAGTGCCCAACATGGAGGTTGCGGCCTTCATGGCGCGCTACCGCTTCTACTTCAGCCCGATACGCTACACCAGCCTGGGGCTGTCGCTGATCGAGGCCATGCTCTGCGGCGTGCCCGTCGTGGGCTATGCCGCGGGAGAGCTGCCCTGCGTCATCACCGACGGGCTCGACGGCTACGTCGACACGCGGGTCGACAGGCTGCGCGAAGCGGCCCTGCACCTGTGCGAGCAACCGGACGAGGCGGCGCGGGTGGGCGCCGCCGGGCGGGAAATGGCGCGCCGGCGCTTCGCCATGGACCGCTTCGTGTCCGACTGGCTGGACCTGTTCCGCACTCTGGGAGTCCAACGATGAATGCGAACACCGAAACCCAAGGCCGGCGCGTGCTGGTGACCGGCGGCGCCGGCTTCCTCGGCTCGCACCTGTGCGCCAGGCTGCTGGCGCAGGGCGACACCGTGCTGTGCCTGGACAACCTGCAGACGGGCGACCTGCGCAACGTGGCCCCGCTGCAGGGCCATCCCCGGTTCACGCTGCTGCGCCAGGACGTCACCGAGCCGCTGGATACGCGCGTCGACCGCATCTACAACCTGGCCTGCCCGGCCTCGCCGGTGCATTACCAGGCCGACGCCATCGGCACCACACGCACCTGTGTGCTGGGCGCGCTGCGGGTGCTGGAGCTGGCCCAGCGCTGCCGCGCCCGCGTGCTGCAGGCCTCCACCAGCGAGGTCTACGGCGATCCGCTGGAACATCCGCAGCGCGAGCAGTACCGCGGCAACGTCAATCCGGTGGGGCCGCGCGCCTGCTATGACGAAGGCAAGCGCTGCGCCGAGACGCTGTTCTCGCTGTACGACCGGGCCGGCGTGTCGGTGCGGATCGCGCGCATCTTCAACACCTACGGCCCCCACATGGCGCCCAACGACGGGCGGGTGGTGTCGAACTTCATCGTCCAGGCATTGCGCGGCGAGCCGCTCACGGTCTACGGCGATGGCCGGCAGACGCGGTCGTTCTGTTATGTGGATGATCTCATCGAGGGGCTGGTGCGGCTGATGGAGAGCCCGCACGAGCACGCGGGCCCGGTGAACCTGGGCAATCCGCAGGAGATGACCATGCTGGAGATCGCCGAACGCGTGGCCGAGGCCGTGGGGCAGCCGCCGCGCATCGTGTTCCGGCCCCTGCCCGGAGAGGATCCCACGCGCAGGCGCCCCGACATCGCGCTGGCGCGGCGCCTGCTGGGCTGGGAGCCGCGCGTGGACGCCGCGGAAGGCCTACCGCGCACCGTAGCCTATTTCGCGGAACGCTTCGGGCGGAAGGGCGGCGCTCAGGACTTGCGCAGGACGCTGATCTCGCCCGTGGATTCCATATAGGCCATGCGCACGGTAGACAGGTCGGACACGCCCTTCAGGCGCAGTTCGGCCAGCAGCTCGTCGGTGGTGATGTACTCGCGCCGCAGGTTGCGCAGCTGGATCCTGCCATCCTTCACCAGGCATACGCGCTGCGGCGTGAGCATGTTGCCCAGCCTGGGGAACATGTAGCTGAGGCGGTCGATCAGGAACGTCCAGCCCACGATGGTCGCGACCAGCACCAGGCCATCCGAGATGGAGCTGGACTCTCCCGCCATGGCGTTCTGTGCCGCATCGGCAATCAGCACCAGCACCAGCATGTCGGCCACCCCCATGGAGCCGATGTCGCGCCGGCCCGCCACCCGCAGCAGCACGAAGATGAACCAGTAGACCGCGGTGCCCCGCAGGACGATCTCGATGGGGGAGAGGGTCAGGGCGAACATGCCCGACCAGTCAGGTAGCAGTGTCATGCCGTACTCCTTCTCGCAAGCGGCCGGGTCCTGCGGCCGTGCCGATCCCGGCAACCATTGTCATTCTTACCTGCTTGCTGCAAGGGGCTTCAGCCCGCGTCGCCGCCGTTGCGCGCGGGGTCGGGCGGCGTGCGGGCCAGGCCGGCCTCGTCTGCATCCACGGCCTCATCGGGAGCCACGTCCTGGCCCGACGCGCGGTCGCGCGGATTGACGGCGGGGCGCTCGCCCGTGCTTTGCGCATCGCTGTCGGTGTCCGCATCGCGCTGCGGCCGGTCGCTCGGGCCGTCGGAGCTGTCGCTGGGCCCCACGCGCGGGCGGCCCTGGTCGGCCCCCGCGGCATTCAGTTCGGATTCGAGAAATGGATTCATGGCAATACTCCATAGCCACACCGGCACCGCCGGCAACATCCCGCGGTCCGCAAATCGTGTGCCCGGCATGGCGCTTGCTGTACGCCCGTATCGCCACATTCGAAGTCGTAGATTCATGACGCAGGCTGAACCGTGGGTGATCATCTCGCCCCACTTCGACGATGCAGTGCTCAGCTGTGGCGCTCTGCTGTCTTCCCATCCCGGTTCCACCGTGCTTACCGTGTTCTCCGGCGTGCCGCATCCCGGCACGCCGTTGCCCGACTGGGACCGGCGCTGCGGGTTCGAGCGGGCCGACCAGGCCATGCTGGCGCGCGAGCGCGAAGACACGCTGGCGCTCGCGCTGCTGGGCGCCAAGGCGCTGCGCCTGGGATTGCTGGACCAGCAATACGCGGATCCGGACGGGCCCGACCGCCTGCCCGGAATGCTGGCGGGGGCCCTGGACCTGCTGCAGCCGCAGCGGGTCCTGACGCCGCTGGGGCTGTTCCACCAGGACCACGCGCGCGTTTCCGACGCCGTGGCCACCATCGGTCCGCTGCTGGAGTGCGAGTGGTACGCGTACGAAGAGGCGCTCTACCGCTGCAAGCCCGGGCTGGTGCAGCGGCGCCTGGCCGAACTGCGGCGGCGCGGCGTGCGCGCCACGCCCGCCGACCTGGGCCAGCCCGAGACGCCGCCGCCGATCAAGGCGCGGGCGGTGGCTGCTTATGCCAGCCAGCTGCGGGCGCTGGGGCTGGCGCCGGGCGAGGGCGACCCGGCCCGCGCCGAGCGCTATTGGCGGCTGGAATGGGTGTCGTGCCTGCAGGAGGTGGCATGAGCCCGCAGAACCGCTTCAAGGGCGAATTCCCCCTCGGGGGGACGGCGCGCAGCGCCAAGGGGGCGCCATGAGCCCGCAGAACCGCTTCAAGGGCGAATTCCCCCTCGGGGGGACGGCGCGCAGCGCCAAGGGGGTGGCATGAGCATGCCGATACCTTGCGACGCACGGGTCAGCGTCGTCGTGCTCACCTACAGCCGGCGCAGGGAAGTCCTGCGTACCGTGCAGCGCCTGTCGGCACAGTGTCCCGGTGCGCCGGTCATCGTGGTCGACAACGCCAGCCGCGACGGCACCGCCGAGGCGCTGGAGGCAGCTTTTCCCGGCATCACGGTGTTGCGCGCGCCGCGCAACCAGGGCGCGGCCGGCCGCAACCTGGGCTGCCAGGCCGCGCGCACCCCGTATGTGGCATTCTGCGACGACGACACCTGCTGGGAGCCCGGGGCGCTGGACCGCGCGGCCGATATCCTGGATGCCCATCCGCGCCTCGCCTTGCTGAGCGCGCGGATCCGCGTGGGCGACGAAGGGCGTCCCGACCCTGCCTGCGCCGTGATGGCGGCCAGCCCCTTGCCCGGCATCGCGGGCGTGGGCCCCGGCCTGGTTGGCTACATGGCGGGCGCCTGCGTCGTGCGCCGCGCCGCTTTCCTGGAGGTGGGCGGCTACTGGCGCCCCTTCTTCATCGGCGGCGAGGAAAGCCTGGTGGCGCTGGACCTGCTGCAGGCAGGGTGGCAGCTCGCTTATGCGCCCGACGTCGAGACCCGGCACTGGCCTTCGCGGGTGCGCGACGCGTCCGGGCGGCGCAGGCTGCTGGCGCGCAATGCCGTGTGGCTGGCCTGGCTGCGGCTGCCCCTGGGCCTGGCGTGGCGCGAGACGTGGACGGCGCTGCGGCAGCTGCCGAAGGGCACGGCGCGATGGCGGGTCGCAGGCGCGGTGCTGTCCGGCCTGCCCAGGGTCATGGCGCGGCGCCGGGTCCTCGCGCCGGAGGTGCTGGCCCGTTGGCGCGCGGTACGCAGCCAGCACCCTGCGGGGCAGGGCGCCGGACGGGAATCCGCTGCCGCGCACGGGACCGCCGCCCAGGGATGAGCGCCGGTCGGGACGCCGGGCCCCGGCGGCTCAGCCGCCCACGCGCGCACCGATGACCATCTCCGATATCCAGTTGCCCAGGATGTCGGTGTAGGCCTGCTGCGCCGTCTTGTCGCTCAGCGCATGGTCGGCGCCGTCGATGATGCGATGGCTCATCGAATGGGCAGCCATGAAGGCGTTCCGGTAGCTCATGATGGTGGCGTGCGGGATGTAGTCGTCGTGCTCCGCCTCCACCAGCAGCACGTCGCCGCGGAACGCCTCGCAGGCGCTCAGGGCCCGGTTGTCCGAGGGCAGCACCGGCCCCTGCCGGTAGGCCGTGAGCCGCGTGCGGTCGAAGCCGGCCTTGGGCAGGCCCCAGGTATCGTCCTGGTACAGCGCCGGCACGTGCAGTGCCAGCCATTTGACGGGGCGCATGGAAGTCAGGATGCTGGCCAGGTAGCCCCCGTAGCTGCTGCCGACGACGGCCACTGCCGACCTGTCCACGTCGGGGTGGGCCACCAGCCGCTCGTAGGCCTGCAGCACGTCCTGCAGGTTGTCCTCCGGCGTGACGCGGTCCTGCTGGGCCTGCGTGGCGGCGTGGCCGCGCAGGTCGAACGTGAGGCATACACAGCCCAGGCCCGCGATGCGGCGGGCGCGCTTCAGGTCGAAACGCTGGCTCCCGCCCCAGCCATGCACGAACAGCACGCCCGGCATCTTGGCGCTGGGCGCCAGCAACGTGGCTTCGAGCCGCTGTCCGCCCACGGTGAGATGGATGCTTTCACTCTGCGCCGCCATAGGCGATCACCCTTGCGGATTTGGAGATGAAGCCCACGGCACTGTCGTGTCCGTGGAATACCAGCGCATTCGCGGGCGGACGCGGCTGGCCGACCCCATAGCGCTCGGCCGACTCCACCGTGACGGTCTGCAGGCGCGGATCCGCCTGGAAGGCCTCCAGCGCGGCGATCTCGGCCACGCTGGCGCCGCCGGCCCGCCACGACTGTTCCAGCACGCCCATGCGCATCGCGTCGCCCGCATCACGGCCCTGGGCCACGTCGTAGTTGCGGCGCGAGGCCAGCAGGTCAGGATAGTGTTGTTGGATCAGGTCGTCGTAGCGTCGCGCCAGTGCGATGGCCTGGCGCTCCGCAGGCGCAAGCTCGCCACGCAGCAGCGCGTCGAAGCCGCCGCGCGCCACGCGCAGCACCGAGCCGCCGTACACCGTGCCGCCCTGGTTGTCGTGCGTCGTGCCCTGCGTGCCCACGTAGGCGGCCCGCAGGCTGCCCACCCGCAGCGTGCCCACGCTGTAGGTCGACACGTCGGCCAGGTCGGCTTCCACCACCAGCCCGTCGCGCTGCACGGTGTCTGCGGCATGGGCGGCCAGGGCCGCGTCCAGCTCTTCCGCCGTGCGCACGACGCGCTGGCCGCGGCCGGCGTTGGCTTGCGGCGCCTTCAGGCGTACCGGTCCGCCGCGCAGCAGCCGGCGGGCCGCCTCGGCGGCGTCCGGGAGCGAGAAGGCGGTGTATCCGGGCAGCACGCATTCCGCTTCCTCCAGCGCGGCGCCGAGCGCGCGCGCCCATCCCTCGGGCGCTGCGGCATCGGGGCGGGGCAGGGGATGCGACACGCATTTGGTGGCCACGAACGCGTACGGCACCACGCCGCCGTAGAGGTCGTCCTCGCCGCCGATGCCCAGCGCAGCCGCGGTGTCGCGTCCCACCAGGGTACGCGTCGGCACGTAATAGACCCGCAGTCCGGAAAACGCCGCGGCATCGTAGTCCGCATGCGCCACGCCCAGCAGGCGGGCAATGCGTGCGGCCAGCACTTCCTGGCTGGCACATTCATGTTCGCTGGCGCCGGCGTGGCGCGGATAGGCCGCCACCGCGGCCGGTCGGGGGGCGGGGGTCGTCGTCATGCCTGCCTCCGTTCTGCGGCCTTGTGCGCGCGGCGCCGCGCTTCCAGGCCCAGGTAAATGATGCCGCAGATGCACATCGGGATCAGCGCGTACATCAGGCGGTAGACCAGTGCCGCGCCGAGCACGCGGGCTGCGGGCACGTCGCCCGACAGGGCGCCCACGAAGATGGCCTCCGTGGTGCCCAGGCCGCCGGGGATGCGCACGATGAGCGCGGCGATGCTGGTGCACAGCAGCACGCCGAGGACGGCCGGGTAGGGCACGGCGCCCTGCAGCAGCACATACATGACCGCGCCCATGGTCGACCAGGACGCAGCCGACAGCAGCGTCTGGGCCACCGCCATGCGGCCGGTGGGGAGCGCGATGCGATGGCCGCGCACCACCCAGGCGCGCTTGCGCGAGAGCGCACACAGCGCCACATAGGCCGCGCCCAGCAGCAGCATGCCGGCGCCCACGAGCCGCAGCGCGTAATGGCCCACCTCCCAGCTCGCCGGCACGGGCGTGACGCCGGCCACCAGGATCGCGCCGGCCAGCCAGCAATAGCCGATCCAGTTCGCGGCCACGCTGAAGCCGGTCAGGCGCAGTATGGTGGAGCGGCGCAGGCCGAGCGCGCCATACAGCCGCAGCCGTATGGCCAGCCCGCCGATCAGCGTGCCCAGGCTGAGATTCAGCGCATAGCTGATCACTGCCACGCCCAGCACGCGGCCCACGGCCAGCCGCTGGCCCACGTAGCGGCAGGCCAGCACGTCGAAGCCGGCATACAGCAGGTATCCCACCGGCACCAGCGCCACGGCCAGGAGCAGGACAGGCACCGGGATGTCGCGCACCGCCTGCGCCACCGCGCTCCAGTCCACCGAGCTGCCCAGCTTCACGAGCAAGGCGATGGTGGCGAGGACCGTCACCCACGCCAGTATCCTGCCCGCGCGCGCCCAGCGGCGCCGTCCGCCGGCGCGCGCGGGATGGCCTGCCTGGTCCAGGCGTGTGCCGGCGTGGCTCATCATGAGGCCGTCCCGTCCGGGCCTATGCTGGCGCAGGCGTGTCCGTCGAGCGAGCGCAGCCGCGGCTTGTGGGCCGGCAGGCTGCCCGCCCAGGCGGGGAAGCGGCGCAGGAAGTGGAACACCACCACGCCCACCCACAGGCGCCGCAGGCTGCGCGCCGGCGGCCTGGAGGGCTGGGCCATCCTGCAATGCTCGCGGATCAGCCGGTCGAGGCTGGCGCGCAGCGTGGTGTTGAATTCGGGATCGTGGATGACCACGTTGGCCTCCAGGTTCAGGGCTAGGCTGAACGGGTCCAGGTTGCTCGAGCCCACCGTGGCCCAGTGCCCGTCCACGCAGGCTACCTTGCCGTGCAGCGGCCGCGCGCAGTACTCGTGGATCTCGACCCCGGCGTCCATCAGGTAGTCGTACAGCATGCCGGCCGCCAGCTTGGCCACCGGCATGTCGGGTTCGCCCTGCAGGATCAGCCGCACCCGCACGCCGCGCCGGGCGGCGTCGCGCAGTTCGCGCAGCAGCGTGTAGCCGGGAAAGAAATAGGCATTGGCGATCAGCACGTCATGGCGCGCGGCGCGCACGGCCGCACGGTATTCCTGCTCGATGTCGTTGCGGTGCCGGTCGTTGTCGCGCACCACCAGCCTGGCGGTGCCGTGTCCTGCCGGCGCCGCCGCCGGGCGCGGCCGCCGGCGCGGTTCGCGGCTGCGCCGCGGCGAGGGCAGGGCGTCGCGGGCGTACCGGGCGATATCGGCCGCCAGGGCGCCGCGCACTTCCACCGCATAGTCCTGCTTGGCCGTGGGGCCATGGCTCAGCAGGTGGTCCACCGAGAAATTGATGCCGCCGACGAAGGCCGTGCTGCCGTCCACCGCCACGATCTTGCGGTGCATGCGGCGAAAGAGGTTCGTCCGCACGCCCATCAGACGGGGCTTGGGATCGAAGATGTGCACCCGCGCCCCGCTCTGCACCAGCCCGGCCAGGAAGTCCTCCGACAGCGTGTCGCTGCCGTAGCCGTCCACGGTGAGGTCCACCGACACGCCGCGCCGTGCCGCCGCCATCAGCGCCTCGCGCAGCGCAAAGCCGATCTCGTCCTCGAACAGGATGAAAGTCTCGACCAGGATCTCGCTGCGCGCCTGCCCGATCACCTCCAGCACGCGGGGGAAGTAGGCTTCCCCGTTCTCCAGCAGCGTGAACGAGAGGCCCGTGCGCCAATTCGAGATCATGGTGGTGCCCCCTTGGCGCTGCGCGCCGTCCCGATGGGGAATCCGAGGTTCATGGCTGCACCTCCGCGGCGATGGGGACGTGGTCGGACAGGCGCGACCATGGGCGGGGGGCGAGGGGGACGGGCAGCCAGTGGGCCAGGTTCTTCACGTAGATGCGGTCGAGCCGCAGTATGGGCCAGTGCGCCGGAAAGGTGCGGGCCGGGCGGCCGGCGCTGGCGCTGTGCACTTCCTCCGCGCCGCAGCCCCGCAGGATGCGGTCGGCGCGCAGGCGCCAGTCGTTGAAGTCGCCCGCCAGGACCACCGGGTCTCCTTCGGGGATCCGCTGGTCCAGGAACGCGCACAGGCGCCGCAGCTGCTCCTGGCGATGGCGTTCGCGCAGGCCCAGGTGCACGCACAGGAGGTGCAGGTCGCGCTGCATGCCGTCGGGGCGTATCACGCAGTGCAGCAGCCCCCGCGCCTCGTGGCGGCCGACGCTGATGTCGTGGTTCTCGTAGGATGCTATGGGGAACTTGGACAGCACCGCATTGCCATGGTGGCCGTGCGGATAGACGGCGTTGCGGCCGTATGCATAGGCCGACCAGATGGTGTCGGCCAGGAATTCGTAGTGCGAGGTGCCGGGCCATTCGGCGAACCGCCGCGCATGGCGCTGGTGCTCCCCCGTGACTTCCTGCAGGAATACGATGTCGGCTTCCACCTGCCGGATGGCGTCGCGCAGCTCGTGCAGGATGAAGCGGCGGTTGAATGACGTAAACCCCTTGTGCGTGTTCACGGTCAGGATCTTCAGCCGCAGGGGGTTCGGGTATTGTTCTGGCATGCAGTGCTCCGCGGTGTGGCTGTGCGGCGGTGAGCAAGCCGCGTGCCTGGCCCGGCGCGGCGCCGGCGCCGCCGGGCAAAGGTAAAAAGGCGCGCGGCCGGGCACTTCTTACCTGGCCTTGCGGCCCCGCCCTGCGTGCTGCACGGGCGTTGCGCCTACGGTAACATCGCCACGTCGATATGCGCGGCGTCCCGCCGCAGCCCATGCCCGTGCCTGCGTGCCCGTATCGCATGCGCACGCGCGCTCCGGAACAGCCACTGCCCATGCCGATATTGTCGAAGAACGATACATTCGTCACTGCAGCCTGGGGCCTGACGATCGGCATCTTCGTCCTCGACCTGGCGACCGATGCCGGACTGGCCACCTGGGTGCTCTACCTGGTGCCGCTGCTGCTGTGCCTGCGCCAGCGCAACGCCAACCTGCCGGTGGCCGTCGCCACGGTGCAGGGAATCCTGCTGCTGTCGGGCCTGTTCGCCCGGCCGGGCACGCCCACCCAGATACTGGTGCTGAACAGCCTCATCGGCGTGGCGTCGCAGGTGGCGGCGGCCTGGCTGGTGCGCCTGGTCATCCAAGAGCGCGCGCGCACGGAACGTCTGCTGTGGCTGCAGCGCGGCGAGGCCGAGGTGGCGGCCAACATGCTGGGGGAGCTGGACGTGGCCGAGGTGGGGCATGCCATGCTGCGCAGCGTGGCGGGCTACCTGGATGCGCAGGTGGGCGTGCTGTACCTGCTCGAGCGCGGCAAGCTGGCCTACGCGGCCGGCTACGCCTACGAGCCGCCCGCGGCCGACACGGGCCTGGGCCTGGCGCGCGAAGTGGCGCGCGACGGCGTGCCCGTGCTGGTGCGGGACGTTCCTCCCGACCACGTGCGCATCACGACGGGCACCGGCAGCGCGGCGCCGCGCCGGCTGCTGCTCGCGCCCGTGTCCGCCGAAGGACGCACGCTCGGCGTGGTGGAACTGGGGTTCGCCAGCCTGCAGGCCGACCTGGAGCGCGCGGCCGAGCTGATGGCGGCCCTGTCCGAGACGCTGGGCCTGTCGTTGCGCGGCGCGCTGTACCGCCAGCATCTCAAGGAGGCCCTGGAGGAAACGCAGCGCCAGGGCGAGGAGCTGCAGGCGCAGCAGGAAGAACTGAGAGTCTCCAACGAGGAACTGGAAGAGCAGGGCAGGGTGCTGCGCGAATCGCAGGCGCGGCTGGAGCTGCAGCAGGCCGAGCTCGAGCAGAGCAACGTGCGCCTCGAGGAGCAGACGCAGCGGCTCGAACGGCAGAAGCAGGCGCTGCTGCGGGCGCAGCGCACGCTGGAGGCCAATGCTGCCGAACTCGAGCGCGCCAACCGCCACAAGTCGGAGTTCCTGGCGAACATGTCGCACGAACTGCGCACGCCGTTGAACAGCTCGCTGATCCTGGCGCAGATCCTGTCGGACGCCGAACCCGGCAAGCTCGGCCCCGACGAGGTGCGCCGCTATGCCCGCACCATCCACGCATCGAACAGCGACCTGCTGGCGCTGATCAATGACATCCTCGATCTCTCCAAGATCGAGGCGGGGCGGATCGACGTGAGCCCGGAGCTGGTGTCGGTGGCCAGCGTGCTGCGTCCGCTGCGCGCCATGTTCGAGCCGGTGGCAGCCGAACGCGGCCTGGCGCTGGCCTTCGAGGTCGACGAAGAGGCCCCGGCGGCCTTCGTGACCGACGCCAACCGCCTGCAGCAGGTGCTGAAGAACCTCCTGTCCAATGCACTGAAGTTCACCGAGCAGGGCAGCGTCACGCTGGCCGTGCGCGGCGCGGCCGGCGATCGCATCGCCTTCGACGTCCGCGATACCGGCGTGGGCATCCCGCCCGAGCAGCATGAAACGGTGTTCGAGGCCTTCAGGCAGGGCGACGGCTCGACCAGCCGCAAGTACGGCGGCACCGGCCTGGGCCTGTCGATCTCGCGCGAACTGGCGCGCATCCTGGACGGCGAGATCCGCCTGCAGAGCCGGCCCGGCGCGGGCAGCACGTTCACGCTCGAGGTCAGCACCAACCTGCAGGCCGGCACGTACGAGCGCGAGGAAAGCCCGCCGCGGGACGCCGGCGGCGAACCGCCGGCGGTGGCGCCCGTGCCGCAGCCCGCCTTCGCAGCCAGGTCCGGCGGCGCAGCGGAAACGGCCCCGGCCCCGCGCCCGGCGCAGCCGCATATCGACGACGACCGCGACCGTCGTTCGCGTCCGCGCCTGGTCCTCATCGTGGAAGACGATGCGCGCTTCGCGGCGGTGCTCTACGACGTGGCGCACGAGCAGGGCTTCGACTGCCTGCATGCCGCCACCGCCCTGGAGGGGCTGGAACTGGCGCGCGCGCACCGGCCCGACGGCATCCTGCTCGATGTCAGCCTGCCCGACCAGTCGGGCCTGAGCGTGCTGGAGCGCATCAAGCGCGATCCCGCGATCCGCCACATTCCCGTGCACGTGGTGTCGGCCCACGAGCATGTACAGACCGCGCTCGAGCTCGGCGCGGTGGGCTATGCGCTCAAGCCGGTGCGCCGCGACGAACTGGTGCAGGCTTTCCATCGCGTCCAGGAGACGCTGCAGGAGCGGGTGCGCCGCGTCCTGGTGGTGGAAGACGACGCGGCGCTGCGCGAGAACATCGGCCTGCTGCTGAAGGGCGATGACGTGGAGATCGTCGAGGTCGGCACCGTGGCCGAGGCGCTGGAGCACCTGTCCCGGGGCACGTTCGACTGCATGGTCATGGACGTGAGCCTGCCCGACGCCTCCGGCTACGACCTGCTCGAGCAGATGGCGCAGGGCGGCAAGTATGCCTTCCCGCCCGTCATCGTCTACACGGGGCGTGCCCTCACGCGCGACGAGGAACAGCGCCTGCGCCGCTATTCGCACTCCATCATCATCAAGGGCGCGCGGTCTCCGGAACGGCTGCTCGACGAGGTGTCGCTGTTCCTGCACCGCATCGAGGCCCGCCTGCCGGCCGATCAGCAGCTGCTGCTGCGCCAGGCCCGCGCGCGGGACGCCGTGTTCGAGGGCAGGCGCATCCTCCTGGCCGAGGACGACGTGCGCAACGTGTTTGCGCTGTCCAGCGTCTTCGAGCCGCTGGGCGCACGGCTGATCGTCACGCGCAACGGCCGCGAGGCGCTGGACCGGCTGGCCGCCGACCCGGACGTGGACCTGGTGCTGATGGATCTCATGATGCCCGAGATGGACGGCCTGGCTGCCATGCGGGAGATCCGCCGGCAGCCCGGCATGGCGGACCTGCCCATCATCGCCCTGACCGCCAAGGCCATGGCCGACGACCGGCGCAGCTGCCTGGAGGCGGGCGCCAACGACTACATCGCCAAACCCATCGACGTGGACAAGCTGGTGTCGCTGTGCCGCGTCTGGCTGCCCAAGTAAGCCGCCATGGCCCATCCGCCCCTGATCGACATCGAGATCCGGCTGCTGCTGGAAGCGGTGTACCAGCGCTACCAGCACGACTTCCGCGACTATGCGGTGGCGTCGATGCGGCGCCGGGTGCACAGCGCCATGGAGCATTTCGGCTGCAGCACCGTGTCGCAGCTGCAGGAACGCGTGCTGCACCAGCCCGAGACCTTCGCCGGCATGCTGCAGTTCTTCACCGTCCAGGTGAGCGACATGTTCCGCGACCCGGCCTATTTCCTGGCCCTGCGCCGGCACGTCGTGCCGGTGCTGCGCACCTATCCGTCGATCAAGGTGTGGGTGGCCGGCTGCAGCAGCGGCGAGGAAGCGTGGTCGCTGGCCATCCTGCTGCACGAGGAAGGACTGCTCGAGCGCAGCCTGATCTACGCCACCGACATCAACGCGGAGGCCCTCAGGACCGCGCAGGCGGGCATCTATGCCGTGGGCCGGCTGCGCACCTTCCGGCGCAACTACACCCTGGCCGGCGGGGCGGGCGACCTGTCGGACTATTACACGCAGGACGCGGAATACCTGCGGCTGGATCCGGCGCTGGGGCGCCACATGGTGTGCGCCGACCACAGCCTTGCCACCGACAGCGTATTCTCGGAGGTGCACCTGGTGTCGTGCCGCAATGTGCTGATCTACTTCAACCGCGCCCTGCAGGACCGCGCCACCGGCCTGTTCGTCGAGGCGCTGGTGCACCGCGGCTTCCTCGGGCTGGGCAGCCGGGAAAGCCTGCGCTTCACCACGCATGCGGATCGTTTCGAGGAATTCGTGGCCACGGAGAACATCTACCAGCGTGTCTGACTCCCTATCCCTGCTTTCCGACCCGGGCGCGCCGCGGCGCGTGGAACTGGTCGCCATCGGCGCCTCGGCGGGCGGCATCGAGGCGCTGGGCGCGCTGCTGGCCGGCCTGCCGGCCGGGTTCCCGGCAGCCGTCGCCGTGGTGCTGCACCTGCCGCCGGGCCGGCCCAGCCTGCTGGCGAGCCTCTATCAGGAACGCTGCGCCCTGGCCGTGAAGGAGGCCGAGGACAAGGAGCCCATCGCTGCCGGCTGCGTGTATTTCGCGCCGCCCGACTATCACTTGCAGGTGGAGCCCGATCGCACGTTTTCGCTCTCCGCGCAGCCGCCGGTGCATTTCTCGCGTCCCGCCGTCGATCCGCTGTTCGAGTCGGCCGCCTACGCCTACGCCGGGCGCCTGCTGGGGGTGGTGCTCACCGGCAGCAGCGCCGATGGCGCCGAGGGGCTGCTGGCGGTGCGCGGCCAGGGCGGCCTGGCCTGGGTGCAGGACCCCGACGAGGCCAGGGCGCCGTTCATGCCCAGGGAAGCGCTAGCCCGAGCCGGCGCCGACCGCATCTACAGCCTGCGCGACATGGCGCTCGCGCTGGCCAGGCTCGCAACCCCGGGAATGGAGCCCTGACCGTGCCTACCGACATCAACGTACTCGTGGTCGACGACGTGGAACAGAACCTGGTTGCCGTGGAGGCCGTGCTGGCCCGGCCCGGGCTGCGGGTGCTCAAGGCGGCTTCGGGCACGCAGGCGCTGGAGGTGCTGCTGGCCGAGCCCGTGGCGCTGGCGCTGGTCGACGTGCAGATGCCGAACATGGACGGATTCGAACTGGCCGAACTGATCCGCGGCAGCGAGCGTACGCGCGACATCCCCCTGATCTTCCTGACTGCCCATCCGCGCGACCACGACCATGATTTCCGCGGCTACGACGCAGGCGCCGTGGATTTCCTGCACAAGCCCATCGACCCGCGGGTGCTGTGCAGCAAGGTCAACGTCTTCGTGGAGCTCTACACCCAGCGCGCGCGGTTGGCCAGCCAGCTCGACGAATTGCGGCAGGCCCTGTATCTGAACGAGCTGTTCACCGCGGTGCTGGGCCACGACCTGCGCAATCCGCTGTCGGCCGTGGTCACGGGCTCCAAGCTGCTGCAGCGCACTTCCGACGATCCACGGGTGGCCACCACCGCCCAGCGCATCGAGCAGAGCGCGCTGCGCATGAGCAAGATGGTGGAGCAGCTGCTGGACGTGGCGCGCATCCGTTCCAACGGGCTGGCGCTGCGGCTGCAGCCCACGCACTATGCCGACGTCTGCCGCAGCGTTGCGGACGAGCTCGCGGTGAACCGTCCCGGCTGCGTGCAGCTGGAGGTGCAGGGCGATGCGCAGGGCCAGGCCGATCCCGACCGCCTGGCGCAGGTGGTGTCCAACCTGCTGGGCAATGCGCTGCAGCACGGCGACGCCGCGTCGCCGGTGCGCCTGTTGGTCGACGGCAAGCAGGCCGATGCCATCAGCGTCAGCGTGTCCAACCGCGGCACCATTGCGCCGGGCCTGCTGGACAGGCTGTTCGAGCCCTTCAGCTGCGGTCCGCACGAGCGGCCGGGCGGGCAGGGCCAGGGGTTGGGGCTGGGGCTCTACATCGTGAAGAGCTTCGTCGAGGCGCATGGGGGCCGGGTCTGCGCCCGCTCGGATCCCGAACAGGGCACCAAATTCCGCTTCACGATCCCGCGCAGCGGCGTGCCCGCCGCGTAGCCGCCGGCCGGCTCAGGCGTCCGCGGGCGCCACCGGCGCGAGCGGCAGGCCCAGCAGCCGCGCCAGCGTGCGCGCGTCCTCGGGCGCACGCACCTTCACGTCGTTGTCGAAATAGCAATAGATGTCGCGCGGTCCGCGGCGCGGTGCGGCCGGCGCTGCCCGGCGCGCGCCGCGCGGTTCGGCGCCCCGCGCCCAGGCGCGGATGCGGCGGGCCCAGTCGCGCAGCGCCGCCTCCCCGTAGCCGCTGGCATAGAGCTCCTTGTCGCCGTGCAGGCGCAGATAGGCGAAGTCCGCCGTGGCGTCTTCCAGCAGCGGCCATTTCCCGGCCGTATCGGCCGTCACCAGCGCCACCCCATGATGCCGCAGCAGCGCAACGAATCCGGGTGTCGCGAAACTCGGGTGGCGGATCTCCACCGCGTGGCGCAGCCTGGCGGGCGCCGCGGCCTTCACGGCCGCGTCGCCCACGCGCTCGTCATGGCGGCGCGCCAGCCTGCTGGCTGCGTCGGTATCGCGGGGCAGCAGTTCCAGGAAGCGCTCGAAGCGTTCAGGGTCGTAGGCCATGGACGGCGGGAACTGCCACAGGAACGGCCCCAGCTTGTCGCCCAGCTCCAGCACCCCGGAGGCAAGGAAGTTGGCCAGCGGCTGCTCGATGTCGCGCAGCCTGCGCACGTGAGTGATGTAGCGGCTGCCCTTGACGCTGAACACGAAGTTGCGGGGGGTGCTGTCGCGCCATCGCGCAAAGCGTTCGGGCCGCTGCAGGGAATAGAAGGTGCCGTTGATCTCGATGGTGGGCACCTGGTGCGAGGCGTAGGCGAGCTCCTGCGCCTGGGGCAGGTCTTCCGGATAGAACACGCCGCGCCAGGGCGCATAGCGCCAGCCCGAGATGCCGATGCGTATCAGCCCGCCTGCCGTCTTGCCCATGGGGAGGGGCTCCTGGAGTTGCGTCGCCGGCAGTGCAGCAAGCAGCGCGCCCGCGTTGACAGGCCCTAGCCGCGCGCCGCGGCCGGCGCCGTAAAACTGGCGCCGCGCCGCGGCAGGCGCAGCGAAATCGCGGCCGCCGCCAGCAGCAGGGCGCCGCAGGAGCCGAAGGCCACCCAGTGGGTGCCGAAGCGCTCGTAGGCCCAGCCGCCCAGCCACGAACTGAGCATGCCGCCCACCTGGTGCCCCACGTAGGCCAGGCCGTAGAGGATGCCCACCAGCCGCACGCCGTATACGTCGGCGAGGATGGCCGAAGACAATGCGATGCTGCCGGCCCAGGCGATGCCGCCGATGGTGGCCGCCGCATACAGCTCCCAGTGGGCGCCCACCACCACCAGCGCGAAGAAGCCCAGGCCCCGCACCAGATAGATGAGCGCCAGCATGTTGCGGCGCTGCACCGTGTCGGACAGGCGGCCCAGCACCAGGGTGCTGAAGATGGCCACCAGGCCGATGAGACCGATGCCCAGCGAACTGGTCATGGGGTCGAAACCGTGGTCCATGAGCATGGGCACGCCATGGGTGCCCAGCAGGTTCATGCTGTAGCCGCAGGCGAACAGGCCCAGCACGATCTGCCAGAACGGCCGGGAATGCAGGGCGTCGGATACGGTGGGCGGGCGGCGCTCGGGTGCGGGCGCCGCCGCGGCCGCCGGGGCTGCAGGGGAGGACGGCCGGGCGGGTTCGTCCGCCCCGGGCGGCGCCTGTTCGCGGATCACAAGCAAGGCGACCGGCACGGTCAGCAGCACGAAGAGGCCGGCAAAGAGCAGCAGGGTGGCGCGCCAGCCCAGCGATTCGATCGCCAGCGTGGCGGCCGGCGTCATCAGGGCGATGCCGGCCATCGAGCCCGTGGACAGGAAGAACAGCGCCATGCCGCGGCGGCGCACGAACCAGCGGCTGAGGAGCGGCGTGAGCGCCACCGGGCTGGTGAAGCCCAGCCCCACCGAGAACGCCACGCCGAAGGCCAGCAGGAAAGCCACGGGGCCCTGGGCCAGCACCGTCCAGACGGCGGAGCCGGCCACGATGGCCGTGCCCAGCAGCAGCACGAAACGCGTGCCGTGGGTGTTCACCAGGTGCCCGGCCAGCGGCATCGCCAGGCCGTAGCACAGCATGCCGACCGCGATGATGGCCGACAGCGTGCTGCGGCTCAGGCCGGTGTCCTGGGACATGGGCAGGAAGAAAGGCCCGATGCCCAGCCGCATGCCGACCGTCAGCATGGTGAGCAGCGTGGCCGCCGCAACGATGTTCCAGCCGAAGTACCACGACCCCATACGACGTTCAGTCACCACGCCCCTCGCTTTGTTCTTGATTGGCAGATGGCGAATGATGATACGCCTTTGCCCGCCGCGCCGCAGCGCGGTCCGTCGGCGCGGGCCGTGCTCAGCGCTGCTTCAGCACCTCATCGAACGCGGCCCGCACCATGGACTCCACCACCGGAATCACGCCGGCGGCCGTCGCGGGGCGGTACTCGTAGGGGTAGTCCTCGTTCATGTAGGTCGACTGGCACATTTCGAGCTGGATGGCGTGGATGCCCTGCGCGGGCGCGCCGTACTGGCGGGTGATGTAGCCGCCCTTGAAGCGGCCGTTCACCGCCCAGGTGTAGCCGGACTGCGCCTGCAGGCTGGCCTGCACCGCGGCCTGCGCCTCGGCCGCGCAGCTGCTGCCGGCCGAGGTGCCCACGTTCAGGTCGGGCAGCTTGCCGTCGAACAGCCGGGGCAGCACGCTGGCAATGGAATGGGCTTCCCATAGCAGCACGACGCCATGCTCGGCCTTGAGGCGGGCGAGTTCTGCCGCCAGCTGGTCGTGGTAGGGCTGCCAGTAGGTCTGCAGCCGGCGTGCGCGCTCGGCGTCGGTCAGCACCGATTCGTCGTGGTACAGCGGCTCGCCGCGGAAGCTGTGGGTGGGGCACAGCCCGGTCTTGGTCTGGCCGGGATACAGATGCTCGTCGTTGGGCGGACGGTTCAGGTCGACCACGTAGCGCGAATAGCGCGCCTTCAGCACCGATGCGCCCAGCGCGTCGGCAAAGGCATACAGCCTGTCCAGGTGCCAGTCGGCGTCGCCGGAGCGCAGGCCTGTCTGCGTCATCTGGTCGCGCTGTTCGGGCGGGATCTCGGTGCCCAGGTGGGGAATGGAAATGAGCAGCGGCGCCGTGCCGCGGCGGAAATGGAAGATGTCGCTCAAGGGAGTGCTCCGCGTATGGCCGCAATGCGCACCGTGCGCCCGGCGCATCGCCGCCTGGGGACGCTGCCGCGCGGACCGATGCCGGCATCCACGGCCGCCATGAAGGCCGGTCATGAAGGCCGTCATGATAGCTGATGCCGGCCCGTGGTCCGGCGGGATGCCGCGCGGCGGGCCCGATCCCCTGTGATAAGGTTGTGGGCGACTTCTGGAGCCTGCATGGAACTGTCCGTGATCTTCGATGTCGCCGCGCGCCATCCCTGGCTGGGCATGGCCGCGGCCGTGCTGTTTGCGGTGGTGGTGGCGCTGGCCGTGCACCGGGTCGGCGCGATCGTGCTGGGCCGGCTCACGCGGCGCAGCGTGCTGATCGGCACCGTGCTGCGCTACGCCTATGTGCCCAGCCGCTGGGTGCTGCTGGCCATCGGCCTGCACGTCGCCTGGGCCGCGGCCCCGGTGGCGCTGCCCGGTTTTTCCACCATCCAGGCCCTCACGCGCCTGGTGCTGATCGGCGTGGCCACCTGGCTGGTGGCCCGCTGCTGCACGGGGGCGGGCGAGGGCATACTGGCGCTGCATCCGGCCGACCTGGCCGACAACCTCAGCGCGCGGCGGGTGCACACCCAGACGCGCGTGCTGGTGCGGTGCGTGAACCTCATCGTGGTGCTGGTGGGCCTCTCGGCCATGCTCATGACCTTCCCGGCGGTGCGGCAGATCGGCGCGAGCCTCATGGCCTCGGCCGGGCTCATGGGCCTGGTGGCCGGTTTTGCGGCGCGGCCGGTGCTGGGCAATCTCATCGCCGGGCTGCAGATCGCCCTGACCCAGCCCATCCGGCTCGACGACGTGCTCATCGTCCAGGGCGAATGGGGCAGGGTGGAGGAGATCACCGGCTCCTACGTGGTGGTGCGCATCTGGGACGAACGCCGCCTGGTGGTGCCGCTGCAGTGGTTCATCGAGAACCCGTTCCAGAACTGGACCCGGCGTTCCGCGCAGCTGATCGGCTCGGTGTTCCTGTGGGTGGACTACCGCCTGCCGATGGCGCCGCTGCGCGCGGAGCTGGAGCGCCTGTGCCGCGAGGCACCGGAATGGGACGGCCGCGTGTGCGTGCTGCAGGTCACCGATACCAGCGAGCGGGCGATGCAGCTGCGCGCCCTGGTCAGCGCGCGCGATTCCGGCCAGGCCTGGGACCTGCGCTGCAAGGTGCGCGAAGGGCTGGTGGCCTTCGTGCAGCATCATTATCCCGACTGCCTGCCGCGCGTGCGCACCGAGTGGCAGAGCGCGGAGAGCGCGCAGGCGGGCCCGGTGGACGACGCCACCCGGGCGGTGCAAAGCCCGGCGCCGTAGCGCCAGCCCGGGCTCAGCGCCCCTGCGCCCTGAGCCGGGCGTCCAGCCGCGGGTACACGCGCCGGGCATTGCCTTCGAAGATCTTGCGTCGATCCTCTTCCGACAGCGACGCGGCTTCGATGTAGCGCCGCGTGTCGTCGAAGTGGCGGCCCGTTTCGGGGTCGATTCCGCGCACCGCGCCTATCATCTCGCTGGCGAACAGGATGTTGTCCACGGGAATCACCTTGGCCAGCAGGTCGATGCCGGGCTGGTGATACACGCAGGTATCGAAGTAGATGTTGCCCAGCAGGTGCTCCTGCAGCAGCGGCTTCTGCAGGGCCTGCGCCAGTCCGCGGAACCGTCCCCAGTGGTACGGCACGGCGCCGCCGCCATGCGGAATGACGAAGCGCAGGCCCGGGAAGTCGTGGAACAGGTCGGACTCCAGGCACTGCATGAACGCCGTGGTGTCGCCGTTCAGGTAGTGCGCGCCCGTGGTGTGGAAGCAGGCGTTGCAGCTCTGGCTGACGTGGATCATCGCGGGCACGTCGTATTCCACCAGCTTCTCGTACAGCGGATACCAGTAGCGGTCGCTCAGCGGCGGGCTGGTCCAGTGGCCGCCCGACGGATCGGGATTGAGGTTCACGGCCACGCAGCCGTACTCCACCACGCAGCGCTCCAGCTCCGGGATGCAGGTGGCCGTGTCCACGCCCGGGCTCTGCGGCAGCATGGCCACCGGCACGAAATGCTCGGGAAAGAGCAGCGAGACGCGATGGCACATCTCGTTGCAGATGGCGGCCCAGGTCGAGGACACCTGGAAATCGCCGATGTGGTGCGCCATGAAGATCGCGCGCGGGCTGAAGAGCGTGACGTCGTGGCCGCGTTCGCGCATCTGCCGCAGCTGGTTGCCCTCGATGGCCGCGCGCAGCGCGTCGTCGGCGATGCGCAGCTCGGCGGCGCGCGGCAGCGGCGTGCCGTCGGCCACGGCGGCGATCTGGCGCTGCCGCCATTGTTCCAGCGCCGGTGGCGCCGTGGTGAAGTGACCGTGACAATCGATAATCATGCCTTGCGTCCTCGCTATTCGCCCTTGATGCCGGCGCGCTGGATCACGTCTCCCCAGCGCCGGGTCTCGTCTTTCAGGAATGCGCCGAAGGCCGCGGCGGGCTGCGGGTCCACGATGGCGCCCACCTGGGCCAGCCGCTTCTGCACCGCCGGATCGCCCAGCACGGCGATGATGTCGCGCTCCAGCCTCGCCACCACGGGCGCCGGCGTGCGCGCGGGCACCAGGAATCCCCACCATACCGTGGCCTCGAAGTCCGGCAGGCCTGCCTCGGCGAACGTGGGCACCTCGGGCAGGGTATCGATGCGCCGGCCCGTGGCCACCGCCAGGGCGCGCAGGTTGCCGGCCGCCACATGCGGCGCCGCCTCCAGCGGATTGATCATCATGAAATCCAGGCGTCCGCCTATCAGGTCGGTGAGTGCGGGGGCGCCGCCCTTGTAGCCGATGTGCATGGCCTCGATGCCCGCGGCGCGCTTGAACATCTCGGCGGCCAGGTGGCCCGATCCGCCCACGCCCGACGATCCGTAGTTCATCTTGCCGCCCTTGTCGCGGGCGGCCTGCACCAGGTCGGCCAGCGTGCGGTAGGGCGACTGCGCCGCCACCACCAGCACCAGCGGCGCATAGCCCACGCGCGCCACCGGGGCCAGGTCTTCGAGCGGCTTGAACGGGAGGTGCGGATCCAACCAAGGATTGGTGGCCAGGCCGTTGGCGCCCAGCAGCATGGTGTAGCCGTCGGCGGGGGCGCGCACCACGTCGTGCGCGCCGATGTTGGCATGATTGCCGGGCTTGTTCTCCACGATGACGGTCTGGCCCAGCCGCGCCGCCAGCGGATCGCCGACGATGCGCGCCACGCTGTCGACGGCTCCGCCGGCGGCGAACGGCACCACGATGCGGACCGGCTTGGCGGGGAAGGGCTGCGCATGCGCCGCCGAAGCGGCGAACGCCAGGCCGCACAGCAGGATGGCGCCTGCGTGCAGGAAGCGCCTTGCCGGCAGGATAGGGGGGATGCCCATGGTGTCGTCTCCTCATGTCGTTATTTATGGTCTTGCGCGCCCGGCGTGCCGCGCTGGACGCGGGCCGGGACGCGCATCTATGGTGCTAGACTGGGACGACACCGGTCAAATATATATTTCCAGCGGTATTCCATATCGGAAACGAATACATGGACCTGCGCCAACTGCGTTACTTCGTCGCCGTGGCCGAAGCCGGCAGCTTCACCGAGGCCGCGCGCCGGCTCAACATCAGCCAGCCGCCCCTGAGCATGCAGATCCGCGCGCTCGAGGACGCGCTGGGCACGCTGCTGTTCGACCGCAGCCGCCGCAGCATCGTCCTCACCGAGGCCGGTGCGGTATTGCTCGAGCAGGCCCGGCTCACCCTGGCGCAGCTGGCCAGCGCCGTGGCGCTCACCCAGCTTGCGGGCCAGGGCGAGGCAGGCGTGCTGCGCGTGGCCTTCACCGGCTCCGTGCCGCTGGTGCCCGGCTTCGCCCGCCTCATCAAGACCTTCCGGCAGCGCCAGCCCCTGGCCCGCCTGGAGATCGCCCACCTGTCCACCGGGCAACAACTGCAGGCCCTGGACGAGCGCCGCATCGACGTGGGCATGCTGCGCCCGGCGCCGCAATTCCAGCCGCCGGCGCATCTGGGATTCACGCCCTTCTGGAAGGACGTGCTGCGCGTGGTGGTGCCTGCCGACCACCCGCTGGCGCGGCACGGCGGGCCGGTGCCCCTGCGCGCGCTGGCCGGGGAGCGGCTGATACTCTTCCCGCGCGACATCAGCTGCGGGCTGCACGACCAGATCATCCAGCTCTACAACGCCGCGGGCATGGTGCCCCACGTGGCGCAGGAAGCCCGCGAAGGCAGCACCATCGTGGGCTTCGTCGCCGCCGGCGCGGGCATCACCTTGCTGCCTGCCGCCTATGCCAGGCTGCAGACCGACGGCGTGCGCTACCTGCCGCTCGAACCGGGCTGCGCCGACACGCGGTTGTTCCTGGTGCACCGGAACGATCCGGCGTCGGAGCTGGCCCGGCGCTTCGTGGCGCTGGCGCAGTCGGTGGTGGCATGATGGCCGGACGGCAGCTCAGTCGGCCTTCAGGCCCGCCGCGCGGATCAGCGGCCCCCACTTGCTGCGCTCGCTGCGGGCGAATTCGTCCAGCTCCCCGGGAGTGCCGCCGGCCGGTTCGTGGCCCAGCTCCAGCAGGCGGCGGCGCACTTCCGGCTGGCGCAGCACGCCGGCCAGCGCCGCGTTCAGCTTCTGCACGATTTCCGGTGGCGTGCCTCGCGGCACGTACATGCCGTTCCAGGCAATGACCTGGAACTGCGCCAAGCCCTGGCTGGCCACCGTCGGTACGCCAGGCAGCAGCGCCGACGGCTTGATCGACGTGACGCCCAGGGCCTTCAGCTTGCCGCTGTCGATGAAGGCGCGCGATGCGCTGACCGTGTCGATCGCAAGCGCGACCCGCCCGCCGATCAGGTCGGTCATCGACGTGCTGGAGCCTTTGTAGGGGATCCCGGCAATGCGCGTGCCGGTCTGCTGCTGCAAGAGCTCCAGCACCAGCCGGGCCGTGGTGCTGGGCAGCCCGACGTTCACGCTGTCGGGGCGCGCGCGCGACGCTTCCAGCAGGTCCTGGAGGCTCTCGTAGGGCGAGGCGGGCGGAACCAGCAGCACCATGGGGAATGCGCTGACCAGCATTACGGCCTCGAAATCGCGATCGGCATCGAAGGGCAGCGTGCTGTAGAGAAACGGATTCAATACATGCGTGCCGTTGGTGCCCATGAGCAGGGTATAGCCGTCGGGCGCCGCGCGGGCGGCCTCGGAGGCGCCGATGTTCCCGCCGGCCCCTGGCCGGTTCTCCACGATGATGCTCTGGTGCAGTTCCCTGGCCAGGTATTCCGACAGGAACCGGGTGGCCACGTCAGTGCCCTGGCCGGGCTGGTAGGGCACGATGATCCGCAGCGGCCGGGAGGGATAGGCGTCGGCAGCGGTGGCGACGGCATGGCCCAGGCACAGCGTCAGCAGCAGGGCGCAAAGCAGGCGGGCTCGTTTCATGGAAGTCTCCTTTGGTGGTGGCTGTTGTTGTGTCGTTGTCTGATGCCTCGTGGGACGCGATGGCGTGTCACGGGCCTGATTTCTTCGGCAGCACCCCGCGTGCGGCCAGTGCGGCGATCCGTCCGGCATCCAGCCCCGACTCGCCCAGTACCTGCCCGGTATGCTGGGCATAGCGCGGCGGGTTGCCTGCGGGCCCGCCCGGTGTGCGTGACAGCTTCGTGGGCATGCCTATGCCGCGATAGCCCGGGCGCTCGATCTGCATGCCGCGGTGGGCGGCGTGCGGCTGGGCAAAGGCCTCGGGCACGGTATGCACCGGCCCGGCGGGCACGCCGAGCTGCATCAATTCCTGGCACAGTTGCGCACGCGGCCGCAGCGCCAGCGCGCTCTCGATCTCCGTCCGCAGGCTGGCGCGATGCCGCAGGCGCATCGCATTGGTGGCGTAGCGCTCGTCGTCCGGCAGCGTGGCCAGCCCCACGTGCAGGCAGAACTTGCGGAACTGACGGTCGTTGAGGATGCCGAGGAAGATCTGTCCGTCCCGGCAGGCGAACTTGTCGTACGGCGCGATGTTGGGATGGGCGCTGCCCAGCAGCTGCGGAACCTGCCCGGAATGCATCCAGTTGGCCGCGTGGGGCACCAGCAGGCTGAGCGCGGTGTCGAAGAGCGTGGCGTCCACGCGCTGGCCCAGGCCGGTGCGGGCCCGCTCCACGAGGGCCAGCAGGATCCCGGTGAGCGCGGTATAGCCGGTCAGGTGGTCGACGATGGGAATGCCGATGCGCGTCGGTCCGGATCCGGGTTCGCCATTCACGCTCATGAGGCCGCACATCGCCTGCAGGACGGCATCGTAGCCGGGCAGCCCGCCCAGCGGGCCGTCGTCGCCGAAACCGGAAATGGCGCAATACACCAGCCCGGGCAGGCGCGGGCGCAGCACGGACTCGTAATCCAGGCCCCAGCGCGCCATCGTGCCCGGCAGGAAATTCTCCACCAGCACGTCGGCCCCGGACAGCAGCTGCATCAGCGTCTCCTGCCCTTCAGGGCAGGAGAGGTCGAGCGCGATGGCACGCTTGCCCCGGTTGAGGGCAGTGAAGTAGGCCGCGTCGCCCTCATCGGTGAAGGGCGGACCCAGCGAACGGGTCTCGTCGCCGCCCGGCGGTTCCACCTTGATCACGTCGGCGCCGTGATCGGCCAGCATCTGCGTGCACAGCGGCCCGGCCAGCACCCGGGAGAGATCTATCACCCGCACGCCGGCCAGCGCACCTGCGCCCGCCGCGGGCGCGGCGGCGGGAAATGAGGGCTCTCGTGAGTCGGACATCGTGGACCTCGTTGCGGGCCGCTGCGGCTGCCGTCGTGGCTGTCCGGATGCATGGCCCTGGCGCATCCGGTTCCGCGATCGGGGTTCAGCCGCGGCTGGGCAGCTCGACGACGCCCGTGCCCAGCACCGACAGCTCGTCGTCCTGGTTGCGTGCTTCCTGTTCGATCTCGACCAGGTGCCGGCCGTCTTCCACATACTTGCGCCTGACGCGGCCCTTGATGAAGAGCATGTCGCCCTCCGGATTGTGGCGCCGGATCTTGCAGTGGGACTTGCGCAGGAAACCGTCGTCCCCCATCCAGTTGGTGAGATGATGCGTCAGCCAGGAGTTGCGTTCCGGGCCGTAGTCGTAGGCGCCCGGCGCGCCGACTTCCAGTGCGAACTCCTCCTCCCAGTGCACGCGCTCCGGCACGTCCGGGATGCCGAAGCGGTTGGTGATGCCCACGCCGGGGTGGGCGTCGATCAGCTGCCAGGCAAGCTTGTTGGCGCGGATATAGAGGCCGCCCCAGCCCTGCGCGTACGCGATGAAGCCGGTGACCGTCATCGGGCCCTTGAACAGGACGGGCAACGGTTCGCCCTCGGCCACGTCTTCCCAGTAGCGCGGCGTGGCGCCGCGCACTTCCTCCATGGCGTAGAGCTTGTAGGCCTCGCGGAGTTCCTCGGGCGTATAGCGGCGCGGTTCGCGGGCGCGTACCTCCCTGTATTTGCTGCCGTGCTCGCGCGCGTGGTCGCGTTCGGTGCGGAAGCACCAGCTGTCGGCCTCGGCGACCTTGTCTCCCTCCTGGTTGTAGAAGTCGACGTGGTAGATCTGCTGCACGGCGCGGCCGGCGAAGCGGGTCTCGTGCTCCACCAGGTCCTTCAGATAGGCTTCCGTGGAAATGGTGTCGTTGCGGCGGACGGGAAGATGCCAGCTCCAGTCGGCGCCCGACCACATGGCGTGCACGCCCGGCAGGCCGCCCACGTAGCCCGACACGATCCGGCTGGTGGCGAACAGGAAGCTGGGCAGCGCGAGGATGCCGCCATGGCGCGTGCGGGCCGCATATTCGGGATCGCACCACAGCGGATTGTCGTCGCCGATGCCATGGGCATAGTGGCGGATGTTGTCGCGCGTGGCTTCGTAGCACCAGGGTTCGGCGGTGGCGCCGATCTTCACGCCGATGCGTGCGCGCAGCTCGTCCAGCCCCTGCTCGGTGATCTTGGGAAAGCTGCGTTCGGATTTGGCCTGGGTCAGCATGATGTCTCCTGCTCCGGTTGTCAGTAGGCGGCAGGCGCCGCGGCATGGTTGGCAAGCTCCTGCTCGCGCAGTTTCTTGCGGTGGATCTTCCCTGCGGGGGTCTTGGGCAGCTCGGCCACGAAGGCCACCTGCCTGGGGTATTCGTGCTGGCTGAGGCGTGTGCGCACGGCCTCCTGGATTTCGCGCGCGAAGGCCTCGTCGCCCGCGCGGCGCGCCACCACGAAGGCCTTCACGACCTGGCCGCGCAGCGCGTCCGGCACGCCGATGGCGGCCGCCTCGGCCACGTCGGGATGCTTGAGGATGGCGTCTTCGATTTCGACGGCGCTCATGGTCCAGCCCGCAGAGATGATCACGTCGTCGGCGCGGCCGGCATGCCAGAAGTAGCCGTCCTCGTCGACGCGCCCGAGATCCTTGGTGGAGATCCAGGCGCCGCGCCGCCACAGCTTCAGCTCGCCGGTGACGCCGGGCGGGCAGGGCGCGCCCGCGGCATCCTGGACCTCCACGCGCAGGCCGGGCACGGGCTTGCCCAGCGAGCCGCGCTTGACGACGAAGTCCGGCGCGCCCGGATAGTTCACCAGGCACACGCCCACCTCGGTGGTGCCGTACATGCTGCATGCGGGGTGCCCGAAGGTGGACTCCACGAAGGCGGCGGTTTCGCTGTCGATCGGTTCGCCGGTGAAGCTGAGCTTCTCGAGGAAATAGCGGTAGCGCCCCGCCGCGCCCGAATTGCGCATCATCCGGTAGTGCGTGGCGGCAGCGGAAAGATTGGTGAAACGGTGTTCCTGCAGGGCGCGCAACAGGCGCTCGGCATCGAACCTGCCGGCGTAGGCGCCTATGGTCACGCCCAGGGCCAGCGGGGCCAGCGTGCCGTGCCACAGCCCGTGTCCCCAGGCCGGCGAGGAAGGGCACATGAAGCGGTCGGCGGGGCGTATGCCGGTGCCGTACAGGGCGGCCAGCATCAGCGTGACCAGGGCACGGTGCGTGTGCTTCACCGCATCGGGAAGCTCGCGCGTGGTGCCCGAGGTGTACTGGTATATGGCCAGGTCGTCGGCGCGGGTCTGCGGCGCGAACGTGCCGGGGAATGTTTCCAGGCTTTCCAGGAATGCGTCGTCGGCCACCACCGCTTCCAGCCATTCCATGCCGGCTGCCAGCGCGGCCTTTTCGGCCGTGGTGACCAGCATGCGGGGCTTGCAGTCCTGGACCCGCAGGCGCACGCCGTCGGGCCCGAACAGGGTGAAGAGCGGCACGGCGATCGCGCCCAGCTTCATGATGCCGAACATGGCCACGTAGAAAGCGCGCGAAGGCTCGAGCATGATCGCCACGCGGTCGCCGGGCTGGATTCCGCGCGAGGCCAGATAGTGCGCGAACCGGGAGGAGGCCTGCGCGATGTCGCGAAATCCCAGTTCGAGGTCGCTGCCGTCGGCGCGGACCAGGATGACGGCGCTGCGCCCGCCTGCGGCATGACGGTCCATGCATTCATGGGCGATGTTCATGTGCTGCGCATTTCCGTCGAACAGTTCCCAGAGCTTTTCGGGTGCGCAGTGCGCCTGGGCGTCGGCGTAGGAAAGGTATTCGGTCAGCTTCGTCATGGCCCGCCTTTGTCGTCTTGTCCGGTTGCGGTCACTTTGCGCGCGTCGTCGAAAATTGTCAATATGCTCTATTAATTGTATATATACAACTATCTAAAGAGAGCTACGCAGCCGACGCCGTCGAGCGGTCCATCGTCGTATGCTTGCCGCTGCACCGAAGGAGAATCGCCATGTCAGTACCGGATCCCCGCGAACCCGCCGCAGCAGGCCCCCGGCTGCGGGCGGTGCCCGCCGTAACGCGGGCCATCGCCATCCTGCGCCTGCTGGGCCGCAGCACCACGCCCTTGACCCTCAAGGCGGTGGCCGACGAACTGGGCCTGGTCACCAGCACCTGCCTGCACATCCTGCGGGTACTGGCAGACGAGGGGCTGGTGCGCGTGGATCCGGTCAACAAGCGCTACAGCCTGGGCGTGGGCATGCTGGCGCTGGCCCGCAGCGTCATCGAGAGCAGCCCGTTTCCCACCCTGGTCCAGCCCGTGCTGGATCGCCTGTCGGGCAGCTGGAACGTGACCGCAATCGGCGTCGAGGTCACCGGCATGGACCACATGGTGGTGCTGGCGCTGTCGCGCTCCAGCGCGCCGTTTCGCCTGCATGTCGACGTGGGCAGCCGCTTCCCGGCCCTGATCAGCGCCACCGGCCGGCTGGTGGCGGCTTTCGGCGTGCTGCCCGACAGCGAGATAGAGCGCCGTTTCAAGGCCCTGCGCTGGGACCAGCCGCCGGACCTGGATGCGTGGCGCAAGGAGGTCGAGAACGTGCGCCGCAAGGGCTACAGCATCGACCGCGGCAACTACATCGACGGCGTGGCGCTCATCGCCGTGCCCGTGTTCGACCGGCATGGCAGGCTCACGCATTCGCTCGTGGCCGCAGCGCTGTCGAACCAGTTGAACGGGGCGCGCGGGCAGGCGCTGGCGAAGGAGATGCAGGCCGAGGCGGGCGAGCTTTCGCAATTGCTGGCGGCAAGGAGCTGAGCGCCATGGACGCACGACCCACGATGGAAACGCTGCAGGCCGCCGGCTGGCGCGCCCGCACGCTACCGGGGTTCGCCGGCCTGGTCGGCCCTCTCTGGACGCGCAAGGAGGCGGATGCATGGGCCTATGGCCTGCTGGCGACGCCGGCCCATGCCAATCCGGCCGGCATGGTGCACGGCGGCCTGCTCGCCACCCTGATCGACCACGCCCTGAGCGCCATCGCATGGGAAGCGCAGGGCCGCCTGCCGTGCGTCACGGTGCAGCTGGATACGCATTTCCTGGCCGGGGCGCAGGTCGGCCAGTTCCTCGAGGCCCGCGGCACGATACTGCGCGCGACGTCCGGCCTGGTGTTCATGCGCGGCGAGATCCGCGCCGGCGACACCGACATCCTGAGCGCGGCGGCGGTGCTGAAGATCCTGCGCCGCGAGCCTGCCGCCGGCCTGCAGCCCTAGCCTTGCCCGCGCCGGTGCTGCAGCAGGCCTTCCAGGAAATCGCCCAGGGCATCCGCTGGGTCGTCGCGCTCCAGCGTGATCATGCGGATTCCCCATTGATCGAGGATGGCCTCCTGCACCGGATTGCGCCATGGGGAGAAGATGTACGACTGCGGCCTGCGCGCCTCGTGGCCGCTGTGGCGCCAGATGCGGGCCAGCTTGTGGAAGAGGAACCGCAGGTTGACGTCGGACAGGGCATAGCCGATGAACAGCACGCCGCGGCCCAGCACGTCGGCGCGGAACTTGATGTCCAGCGGCGTCTCGAATTCGAGGCGTTCGAAGTAGGTGCTTTCGTCCAGGATGATGGAGCCCGCATCGGCGAGATCGCCGTGGAACTTCACGATCTGGCACAGGCCGGCGTCGACGCCGGGCAGGTCGGACACGGAGCCTATCCGCACATAGGGCCGGCCATGGTGCTCGTAGGCGCGCTCGATCCAGCGATCGTAGTTGGTGGTGTAGACCAGCGGGAAATCCAGCTCGCAGATCAGCCTGTGTACGCGCGAGCGGCCGATGTCCACGTCGCCGGGATGCCAGTGGGTCTCCATCCAGTCGCGCAGGCCGTCCAGGCCTCCTTTCCGGATGCGGTAGTACTCCGCCAGCGCATGGAAGTCGCCCAGCTGCCGGAGGTCGTCCGGCTCGTACCCCAGGTCGGCGGCGAATTTCTCGACCAGCGCGTCGCGGGAAGACGGCAGGCCCAGTTGCATCGAGGCGCCGGCGCCCACGAACAGCATGACCTGGCCGCGCGCCACCTGATCCGCCAGTTCGGCCAGCACGGGGGATAGGCCATTATCGGGTGCCTGCTTCATCGGGCTTGCCTCCTTTTCCTGCCGGCACGGCGCCGCAAACGGCATGCCCGGCAGGAAAGAGACGCCGTGACCGCCCCGGCGCTACTGCACCTGGATGCCGGCCGCCTGGATCAGCTTGCGCCACTTCTCCACTTCGGCCTTCTGGAAGGCGGCCAGCTGCTGCGCGTCCATGCCACTGGAGTCGATGGCCATCTCGTCGAATTTCTTCTTCACGTCAGGCTCCTTCAGGATCTTGAGGATCTCGGCGCTCAGGCGGTCCACGATGGGCTGCGGCGTGCCGGCCGGCGCGAACACCGCCTGCCACGAGACGACCTCGTAGTCCTTGAGGCCGAGCTCCTGCAGGGTGGGCACGTCCGGCAGGTTCGGGTCGCGCCTGGCCGAGGTGACGGCCAGCGCGCGCAGCTTGCCGGACTGGATCAGCGGCAGGGCGGGGGGGATGTTGTCGAAGGCCATGGACAGCTGGTTGCCGAGCAGGGCCTGCAGCACGGGCGCGCTGCCCTTGAAGGGCACGTGCATGATGTCCACGCCTGCCGTCACCTTGAACAGCTCGCCCGACAGGTTCTGGGAAGTGCCGTTGCCCGAGGAGCCGTAGCTGAGCTCGCCCGGCTTGGCCTTGGCCGCGGCCAGCACGTCCTCGACGCTGCGCAGCGGACTGCTCTCGTTCACCAGCAGCACGTTGCCCAGCTTGCCGGTGAGCGCGACCGGCTTGAAGTCCTTGACCATGTCGTACGGCATGTCCTTGTAGAGGCTGCCGTTGATGGAATGCGAACTGATGGTCCCGCCCACCAGGGTGTAGCCGTCGGGCCTGGCCTTGGCCACGTAGTCCGAGCCGATGTTGCCGCCGGCGCCCGGCCGGTTCTCCACCACCACCGTGGTGCCCAGCGCAGGCCCCAGCTTGCTGGCGACCAGCCGGCCGATGATGTCGGTGGCGCCGCCGGGGGCAAACGGTACGACGTAGGTGATGGGCTTGCCCGCGGGCCAGGCCTCGGCGGCATGGGCCCCGGCGACGGCGCCCAGGGCGCAGGCGGCGGAAAGGACGAAACGGGTTACGGCGTGCATGGAGTCTCCTTGGTCGTTATGTCGTGGACGGCGCGTCCGTCGGGCGGCCGCCGCCTTCAGCCCGCCTTGGGAAGAGGCTGCGGCCGGTCCTAGCATAAACATAAACGACATGGAGGCGCCGGCAAACAGCGGATTGTCGGGCGCGGGAAGGAGATCTGCCCGGCGAGCCTACCGCGGCGCGGAATCCGCTACGCAGCCTGGCGCAGCAGGGTGAGCACGAGTTCGGGGGTGGTGTTGGCCTGGGCCAGCAGGGCCTGGCCGGCCTGCTGCAGGATCCGTGCGCGGCTCAGGCTGGAGATTTCCACCGCATAGTCGGCATCGCGGATGCGCGAGCGCGCGGCCTCCAGGTCCACCCGGTTGTCGGCGAGCCCGTTCACCACGGACTCGAACCGGTTCATCATCGCGCCCACGTAGGCCCGGTAGCTGTCCAGGTCTATCATGGCCCCGTCGGAGGCCTCGAGATAGTTGGGCTCCATGAGCTCGATGTTGTTCGCACCCGGGCCGTTCACGACCAGCGGCCTGCCCTGGCTCACCAGCGAGCGCGGGAAGTAATAGCCGTTCCATTCCACGTAGGGCGTGTACACCCCTTCCTTGGTCCAGCCCACCTTGGGCTGGTTGAGGGTCACGGCGGTGCTGGTGCCCGTGGCCTGGTCGACGACGGTGGCGCTGAAGCTGCCGCTCAGGCTGATCTGGTAATCGGCGGTGCCGTCGGCGCGGGGCTGGAAGGCATTGGCGGACTTGTGATACCAGTCGTCGCCGATACGGATGGCGATGCTGTCGCCCAGCGGCTGGCCCTGGGCGGTGTAGACCTGGCGGACCTCGATCTCGCTGGTCGAGATGCCGAAGTACGCCGCCACTTCCTCCTTGCCGTACAGCCGCCCGCCGTCCGGAAGGGTGACGATGGGGTTGCCGATGTCGTAGGTGCCCGGGGGAAAGCCGCCCACCGACGTATTGACCCTGATCTCTTGCAGCGCCGGCCCCAGCGGCGGCGGCGTCTCGCGCAAGCCCAGCGACTTGGAATCCAGCTCGCGCAGCATGATCGCCACCGTATCGCCGTCGGACTCTCCCGTCTGGATGGACAGCGTGGAGGACGTGCTCATCAGCGGAACGCCGTTGAAGCTCAGGCTGGCCGCCAGCCGGTCGATCTCGTCCAGGCGCTGGGCGATCTCCGTGTCGATGGCTTCCAGGTCGGTCTGGGAATACGTGCCGTTGCCGCGCTGCACGGCCAGTTCCCGCACCCGCTGCACGTGCTCGTTGACGGCTTCCAGGCCGGTGTCCAGCGTCTCGAGCAGGCTGAGCGCGTCCTGCGCGTTGCGCTCGGCCACGCTCTTGCCCCGGATCTGCGACTCCATGCGGTTGGCAACGGCCGACCCCGCCGCATCATCGGCGGCATGGTTGATACGCAGGCCCGAGCCCAGCCGCTCGATGGCGGCCGTGAGCCGCCCCTGGCTTGCGGCCAGGTGGCGCTGCGTGGTCAGTGCCGAGACGTTGGTGTGGATCTGCATGTGCCGAAACAGGATTCGAGCCGATAGGTCGCGCTTCTAGGACTGGTCTTATGAGATTGGTCTGAGATTCAGGGATTTAACCGTTTTCCGGCGGCGTCCATTTGCCCGAGTAAGCCCCGATTGCCCCGCTTTTGCGCGAGTTTGGACGGCACGGGCACACCGTGCGGCAAATGCTGGACTTCCACCCGGAGAAAATTCTGATCTAGCGCAGGCGAGACGGCATAGGCGGGATATCATATTATGATACATTCAGAAAAATAATGTGGTATTCGTCATGTCCTGCAATCCCCTGGCCCAGCCCAGCGCCCGCGAGCGCTTCGTCTTCATGGAGGGGCTGCGCGGGCTTGCTGCCGTGCAGGTCGTCCTGCTGCATTATTTCGCCTTCTTCTTCCCGGCTTTTGCGCGCGTGGCGGGCCATGGCGGGCAGCCATGGGAAGCCGCGCTGGCCCATACGCCGCTGTTCTTCCTGATCGACGGCTACACCGCGGTGTACCTGTTCTTCCTCATGAGCGGCTTCGTGCTGGCCTCCGGCTTCCTGCACGCTGCGCCGGCATACGGCAGGCAGGCGCTCAAGCGCTTCGTCCGGCTGTATCTGCCGGTTGCCGCCGCCGTGCTGCTGGCGCTGGCGTGGCTGGGCCTGCTGCCCGAAGCCAGGACGGCCGCGGCGGCGCTGGCGGGGTCGGGATGGGCTGCGGGCCTCTACCAGAATCCCCTGGCTGCCGCCGACATCGCCCGCGAGCTGCTCCTGAGCTCCATGCTGCTGGGATACCAGGGCACGTCGCTCTTCGGCAGTCTGCCGTTCGTCTCGTCGAAGCTGGCCCCGGTGCCGCACTCGACCATACCGGCGCTGTGGACGCTGCACATCGAATTCTGGGGATCCCTGCTTACCCTCATGCTGGTGGCGGGCTACCGCGTCATGCCCCGGGCGGCCTTCTGGTCCGCCTACGCGTGCCTGCTGGTCATCACGGGCACCAGCGCCTATACGCTGTTCTGCCTGGGGTTCGCACTCTACCTGCACCGGCGGCGCTTGCTGGAGAGCAAGGGATGGTTGCCGGCGGGCATCGGATATGCGTGCCTGGCTGGCGCGGTCGCCGTATCGGCGGGCGGCGAGACGGGCCCGGTCCGCCACCTCGTGGCGGCCGTGGGCTGGGCCCTGCCGGGACACGTCCCCTCGGGCGCCGTGCTCGGCGCACAAGTCGCCGCCATCCTTGTTTTCTTGGGGGTATTGCTGGTGCCCGCGGTCCGGCGCATGCTGGCGCAGCCCGTGCCGGCATGGCTGGGCGGCATTTCGTTCAGCCTGTACCTGGTCCACTTTCCCATTCTTTTCACCCTGGGCGCAGCGACGTTCGTCATGCTGCAGCCCCAGGCGGGGTACCTGCCCGCCGCCGCGCTGACCGCGCTGGTCTATGGTTTTGCAACCACCGTGGTGGCCATCGTTTTTGCGCGGACCGTGGACCGGCCGGCGATCCTGCTGGCGCGCCGGTGGGTCGCGCGGCGCCGCACCGCAAATGCGCCGGCCATGGAAGCCGGAGAGGCGCCGTCCACGCCTTGACGATCCCGGCGGCCCGTGCAGGCACAGGCCGCCGGTCGGAGGCGGAGCGGGGCTGGCCGCGCCGGCCGCCCCGCCGCGGCATCACGCCGCTTCGTCGAGCCGTACCTGCACGGTATCCGCGCCATACAGCACGGTGGCCTTGAAGCCCGCGACGGTCACGCCGTCGAACCGGCCGTGCACGGCGCTGGCGTTCAGCACCGTCAGGGTCTCGCCTGCACGGGGCGCGTAGCCTTCCTGGAACGCCACCACCAGCTGGCCGGCCAGCGCGGCGGGGCCGTCGACGGCGACCCGGCCCGCCGAGCCCGTGCCCAGGCGTGCCTGCAGCGTGCCGGAGGCGGTCTGCGTATAGGTGGAATGCACCTGCACAGCCTCGGCTGCCTGCACGGACAGCGTGCCGCCGCCCACGTAGACCGCCCCGGCGCCCAGCGCCGACGCCGCGTCGGCGCGCAGCGTGCCGGCCACGATCTCGGTGCCGCCGCTGTACTGGTTGGCCCCGGCCAAGGCCAGCGTGCCCGTGCCATCCTTGGTCAGCTTGCCGGCGCCGGTGATGTCGTTGCGCCACACGTCCAGGGCGTTGAAGCCGCCCTTGCTGGCATCCATGCTGACCACCACGTCGCCGTCGAAGGCGCCGTAGCCGTCGGCCGCGGCGAAGAGGTTCAGGCGGCCGTAGCCTTCCGCGTCATCCAGCGCCGGATAGCCCGAAGGCAGGGCCGTGGTCTTGAGCACCACGCGGCGCTGCTCCGCGGTGAGGTAGGGCAGCCGGGTCTCCAGCACCACTTCGGCGCCCTTGGGCACCACGGCGGGCCGGCCCGTGTCGCCAATCGGCGTGAAGTCGAAGGTCAGCCGGCGGCGATATTCGGACTTGTTGGTGTCGTGATCGGCCAGGCGGTCCTGCGAGACATCCTGCGAATGCGCATAGGCGTAGAACGCTTCGGGCGTGCTGGTGCCGACGGCGGCCATCAGCGTCTGGTGCGCCTGGGCGTAGGCGGTGGCGCGTTCGCCTTCAGATGCCGCATAGATGTTGCCCACGGCCGAAGCCTGCCCGAGGATGCGGCCGCCGATCACGTCCAGCGGCGAATGCATGCCGGCGAGGATGCGGTTCTCGCCGAGCTCCAGGCCGCGCGCCAGCATCTCCTGGTAGCGCTCGGGCACCAGGTAGGCCATGGCGATGGCGTTGCGCACCGCCTCGGCGGTGTGGCCGCTGGGGTAGCCGCCATCGGTTGCGGGCGTGGTGCTCTTGGCCGGCTCCAGCGCCGGAACCACGATCACGCTGCTGCTCCAGCGCCACGGGCGCGCGTATTTGTAGAAGCGTTTGCCCGGCTCGGTGGAGGCATTCTCGCCCATGCGCTGCACGAACGCGATCACGTCGCCGAACTCGGGATTGGCCGACCCGGCCACGCCGGTATTGTTGCCGGCGTCGTCATACTTGACGGTCGTGGCGTCGGGCGCGATGTCGGTGATGGTGGTGAACTGCTGCGCGGCGGCACGCCAGGCCTCGGTGAGCGGGCCCATGCCGTCGGTCACGCTGTAGTTCTTGCCGCGGCGGTCGTCCAGGTAGGCAGCCAGCTCCTGCTCGGGCGTGCGGGCCGTCGTCACGCGCACGGCGTAGTCGATGTTCTCCTGGTGCACGGCCAGGTTCTTCACGGTGCCGTCGGTGGCATCGCCCGGGATGCCGGTCCAGTCGGAGGCTTCGACGGCAGGGTAGCCGTCCACGGCGTCTGCAGTGACGCCGGCATCGACCAGCAGGGTGCTGGGTTCCCAGACGTCGAGAAAGCCCGACAACACGCGCACGCCTGCATTGGTGTCTACCGTCGCGTAGCGGGCGTCGCCGCGCTGGTTGGTGTAGGCGAAGTCGACGAAGGCGGGCGCGTCCGGAACCGGTGCGCTGTCGGCGTAGCCCAGTCCGGCCGGCGCAGCCGGGACGACGTAGGCGGCGTCGTCGGCGGGCGGCTGCTGTGCGTCGTCGTCACCGTCGTCGCCGCCGCAGGCGCTCAGGGCCAGCAGGACGGCAAGCGTGGTGGCGCGCAGGGCGTGCGCGGGGATGGCCTTGTGGAAGGCGCGAGCGTAGTGCATCGTGGGGAGTCCGTGGTGGAGGAGCGCGCATGGTAGATACAAATTATTTATGCGGCATGACACGGAGGCGCCCCGGCATGCCGCAACGAGGTGGCGGCCGGCGGAACACAGTAATGGCAGTAATGGAGGCTACGTATTTCTTTTTATCGGAAATATCGTCAATATTTTCATCCTATAGAAAAATTTGTATAGTCCCCCAACCCCACTTCCGTAGCGATACCCGATGGCACACGATCCCGGCATACAGGCTTACGTAGAACACGCGCGGCGCAGCATGGGAGACGCCGCCGGGCTGAAGGCGCTGACGGTGGGGCAGCGGCGCCTGCGCGCCGACCGGTATGCAGCCCTGGTGCGGGAAGCCTATCCCCCGACGCTGTCGGCAAGCGACACCTACATCGTGCTGCCGGGCCGGGAAATTCCCGTGCGGGTCTACCGGCCCGCGGCCGACGGGCCGCTCCCCACCATCGTGTACCTGCACGGCGGCAGCTTCGTCGCGGGCAGTCCGCAAGGGCATGACTTCATCACGGCAAGCCTGGCCTGCAACACGGGTGCGCAGGTGTTCAGCGTGCACTACCGGCGCGCGCCGGAAAATCCCTATCCCGCCGCCACCGATGATGCCTACGAGGCACTGTGCTGGGCCGTGCGCGAGGCGGAGGTGCTCGAGGTGGATCCCGCCCGCATCGCCGTCGCGGGCGACAGCGCGGGCGGCAACTTGGCCGCGGCCTGCGCGCTCCTGGCGCGAGATAGGGGCGGGCCGCGGCTTCGCATGCAGGCGCTCATCTATCCCACCCTGGACGCAGACCTCGACACGCCCAGCTATCTGCACAACACCGAAGACGCCTTCCTCACGCGGGACGCCATGGCCTTCGCCCTGGATGCTTTCCTTTCGGGGCAGCTGGACACGCAGGACGGCTATGCGTTGCCCATGCGCGCCGCCAGCCACCGGGGCCTGCCGCCCGCCTACCTGCTGCTGGCCGATCATGATCCGCTATTGGACGACGGCACGCGCTATGCCGAGAAACTGCGGCAGGCAGGCGGCGAAGCCCAGGTGCGCATCGGCAAGGGCATGATCCACGGCTTCCTGCGGGCGCGGCGCTACAGCGCCGTGGCCGAACAGGAGTTCCAGATGATGTGCGCGGCGCTGCGGCATGCGCTCGACCTGCCGGCGCCGGCCTCGCACTGGTAGCGCGAGCGGCGCGGTTGCGCGGCCAGAACTCCCTAGAAGTGCAGATGTGCCGAGGGCTCGTGGGCGATGATCCACAGCACGCTGACCGGCTCGTCGAACGGGTTGCGGAATATGTGGGGGGTGGCGCCATTGAACTGGAAGCTGTCGCCCTGGCGCAGCACCAGGGTGCGGCCGTCCAGCTCGAGCTCGAAGGCGCCCCGCAGCACCGTCCCGCCCTTTTCGGCCGGGTAGCTCAGCGCCGGTTCGCCGGACGTGCCGCCCGGCTGGATGTCCAGCACCATGAACTGCAGCCGCTGCCCGGCGGCAGGCGAGAGCATTTCCTTGGTCATGAGCGGCGTGCCGAACGGCATGGCCTTGCGCTGGCCTGCACGCCGCACATGGATGGCGAGCGGGTCGTCAGCCGTGCCGGAGGCCCGGACCTCATCCACGGATTCGAACAGGGCGCTGAGCGGAACGTCCAGCGCCTGGCGTATCCGCGCCAGCGTGCGCAGCGACGGATTGCCCAGGTCGCGCTCGATCTGGCTGAGCATGCCCGTGGCCACGCCGGACTGCGCCGCCAGCGTCTGCAGCGATATCTTCTTCTGCTTTCGTATGCGCCGGATGGCCCGGCCCACGAATCGGGTGTCGTCTGGTTCCACTTGGGCTAAAGCACCGGGGCCATGGAGCCGGCGTGGCAATGGGAGGCCCGGGCCGTCATTGCGCCGTCTTGAGACCCATGTCGTTCAGGATGGGCATCCACTGTGCGTAGTCTACCTTGAACAATTGCTTGGCATCGGCCAGCGAGCCCGGCATGGGGATCAGGCCGAGCTGTGCCAGGCGCTCCTGCAGCGCCGGCTTGGCCAGCGCCTGGCCGATCGCGGCATGGATGGCGGCTTCGACGTCGGGCGGCGTGCCCGCGGGCGCGAAGATGGCCTGCCACGGCTGCATGCGTTGCTGCACCACATCGCCCAGCCCGGCCTCGGCGATCGTGGGCACATCGGGCAGTTCCGCGAGGCGCGTTTCCGTGAAAGAGGCCAGCGCGCGGATCTTGCCGCTCTTGATGAGTTCCTTCACCACGGGCGGCGTGTCGACCAGGTAGGCATTGCGGCCTTCCACCAGGTCCACCAGGGCCGGAGCACTGCCCCGGTAGGGCACGTGCACGACCTTCGCGCCCACCGCGTCGGCGAAGTACTGCGCCGTGACGTGCCCCGAGGTGCCGGCGCCGGCCGAACTGAAGTTGTAGGCGCCGGGACTGGCCTTGAGCTGGGCGACGAAGGATTTCAGGTCCTGGGCCGGGGAGCTGGCAGGCACCACCAGCACCAGCGGAACCTTGGAGATCAGCGCCACGGCGGAGAACGCCCCGACCGGGTCGTATGGCAGCTGCGGCGCGGTGCCGGCCAGCAGGATCTGCGTGGACATGCCGCCGAGCAGCAACGTGTGGCCGTCGGGGCGGGCGCGCGCCACGGCCTGGTTGCCGATCAGGCCGCCGGCTCCCGGCCGGTTTTCCACGATCACGGACTGGCCCAGCGCCTGGCCCATGTGTTCGGCGATGAGCCGCGCCACGATATCGGAGTTGCCGCCTGCGGGGAAGGGCACGACCAGCGTTACGGGGCGTTCGGGATAGGCGGCGTGGGCTGCAGCGCCCAGGCTCAGCATGGCGCTGGCAGCCACGGCAGCCGCACGGCGCGCCATGTGGGCAAGGAATCGGGAGGGCGAGAAGGGCATGCGTATCTCCGGGCGGCATGAATGAGCGTGTTCGGGCTTGATGATATTTTTTCTATATATAGAAAAAAATAAGAGAAATCCCTCGGGCCACACACCAGAGTGTTGGGGGTGCCAAGCCAGCTAGGGGTAAGCCCATATTGGTATTTCGCTGATAAAACGCTAGCGTTTTATCTTTGTCCGGGGGCGCCGTATGCCGTGGCTGCACCCCTACCGCTGGAGCATCATGGACGAGCTTGATATCGATACCGACGTGCTGGTCGTGGGAGCCGGCGCGGCCGGCATGAGCGCGGCCGTTGCCGCGGCCCAGGCGGGGCGGCGGGTGCTGCTGGCCGACCGCAGCCTGATCAGCCGCGGCGGAGCCACCGTCATGGCGCAGATGACGGTGGCGGCGGCCCTGGGCGAACAGACCGACGACCACTGGCGCCACCACTACGAAGACACGCTGCGCGCCGGCCGGGGGCTGTGCAGCGAACCGCTGGCCCGGCTGCTGTGCGAGGAGGGCGTGGACGCGATCCGCCTGCTGCAGCGCTGGAAGGTCGGCTGGGCGGCCGATGCCGGCCGGCTGCGCCAGGTGCATGCGCCCGGGCACGACCGCCCGCGCTGCGTGTACGTGGATTACCTGAACACGGGCCCGGCGGTGGCCAAGACGCTGCGCACGCAAGTGGCGCGGCACGACGCGATCCGGCGCGCCGGCGATCTCTATGTGGTCGACATCCTGCTGCACGAGGGCCGGGCCGCGGGCGCGCTGGCCTTGCACCTGGACACCGGCAGGCCCGTGGTGATACGCGCCGGCGCGGTGATCATCGCCACCGGCGGCCTCACGCGGCTGTATCGGCGCAGCAGCGCCTCGCTGAACATGGGAGGCGACGGCTACGCGCTGGCCGCGCGGGCGGGCGCGCGCCTGGTCGACATGGAATTCGTGCAGTTCTTTCCCATCGGCCACCTGGCCCCGCGCCTGGTCGGGCTGGATCCCATCATGTGGGATCCCTTCCGCTACAAGCTGGGCGGAGAACTGCTCAACGGCCTGGGCGAGCCGTTCATGGGCAACTACGACCACGCCTCGCAGGACACCGGCCGCTACGTGGTCACGCGCGACGCCGCCACGTACGCGATCACCAAGGAGGTGGCGGCGGGCAGGGGCAGCCCGGCAGGCGGCGCCTACCTGAGCTTCCGCCACGTTCCCGCCGCCACGCTGCGCGAGGCGTTCGGCCCCATCATCGACACGCTGGCCGCCAACGGCATCGATCTCGCGCGCGACATGGTGGAGGTGGCGCCGATCGCGCATTACCACATGGGAGGCGTGCGCGTGGGCACGGACATGCAGTCCGATGTGCCGCGGCTCTATGCCGCCGGCGAAGCGGTGGGCGGCGCCAACGGCGCCAACCGCCTGTCGGGCAACGCCATCACCGAGGCCGTGGCCTTCGGCCTGCGCGCCGGCCGGGAGGCGGCGCGGGCCCTGGCGTCGGACGGCGACGCGGGCCGGCCCGGCAGCGCGGCGCTGCGGCAATCGGCCGGCTCGCGCATCGCCGAACTGCAGGCAGACGACACGCGGGCCTCCCCGCCGAATACCGCGTCCCTGCTGCGCCGGCTGCAGGAAACCATGCAGGCCGATGCGGGGCCGTTCCGCACCCGCGCGGGCCTGCTGCATGCGCGCGCCGAGCTCGCCTGCCTGCAGCAGGAGCTGGGCACGGTGCTGCCCGGCACGGCAGCCGCGCACGACACCCGGCGCATCGACGGACTGGACCTGCGCAACATGCTGCTGGTGGCGCAGGCCGTGGTGGCCTGCGCGCTGGCGCGCGAAGAGAGTCGGGGAGCGCACCAGCGCGAGGACTTCCCCGGCATGGATCCGGCATGGCGCCTGAACCAGACGGCCCGATGGACCGCGGGCGGCTGGCAGCTGGAGCAACAGGCGGTCCAGACTGCGGACGCGGAACAGGAAATGGCAGGAGCCCGGGCATGAACCAAGTAACCACGGCAGGCGATGCAGCCACGGTGACGCTCTCGGTGCAGCGGGGCGTCGGAGCAGGGCCCGTCCACCATACCGAGCACGAAGTTCCGGCGGACCAGGCAGTTTCGCTGCTGGACGCGCTGCGCTGGATACGCGAGCATCAGGACGACAGCCTGGCGTTCCGGTATTCCTGCATCAACGCCAATGCCTGCAAGGAATGCATGATGGAGCTCGACGGCAAGGTGGTCTATGCCTGTGTGGCGCGCCCGCAGCCCGGCTGCCGTCATGTGGTGCAGCCCCTGGGCAACAAGCCCCGGCTGCGCGACCTGATCACGGCCATCGCCCCGGCCAAGGAACGCCTGCACCAGGACACCGAAGATGGCCAAAACTAGCAGCACGGCGCGGCCCCGTCCGGCGGGGGGCGGCAAACCGGCCAAGACGGCATTGCGCATCATGTCGGCGGCGCACCTGGCCGAAGGCGCGCATCCCGGATTGTCGGAGCTGGAGTTCGGGGTGATCGTGGCCAACAATGCGTTCCAGCGCTGGGTCACGCGCTGCATGGCGGCGGCCGGGGCGCCGGATCTGGGGCCCACCGACGTCCTGGTGCTGCATCACGTGCATCACCGTTCGCGCGGCAAGCGCCTGGTCGACATCTGCTTCACGCTGAACTACGAAGACACGCACGTGGTGAACTACGCGCTGAAGAAACTCGCGGCGCAGGGCCTGGTCCAGGGCAGCCGCAGCGGCAAGGAGGTGTTCTACACCGTGTCGGAAGAGGGCGCGGCGCTGCTGGGCCGTTTCCGCGACATACGGCAGGAGTGCCTGCTGCACAGCGTAGACCGCGAACTGGACGATGCCGAGGAGCTGTCGCGCATTGCCAGCCGGCTGCGCTTCCTGTCGGGCATCTACGACCAGGCCGCCAGGGCGGCCTCATCGCTCTGAGTTCAGCGGGGGCGCCACGGCTTCCAGCGGCTTGCGTTCGGCATCCACCGCCAGCCGCCATGCCAGCAGGCCTGCCGCCGCCATCAGCACCGCGGCCAGCGCGTAGCCCAGGGTCAGCGCGCCGCGCTGTCCGCTGCCGACCAGCCAGCCGAACAGGGCCGGGCCCGCGAAGCCGCCCACGCCGGTGCCGGCCGCATAGAACAGGGAGATCGCCAGGCCGCGCATTTCCAGCGGGAACACCTCGCTCGCGGTGAGGTAGGCGGAACTGGCGGCGGCCGAGGCCACGAAGAATACGGCCGTCCAGCACCATGCCTGCGTGCGGGCATCCAGCCAGCCTGCCTGGAAAGCCCAGGCGGTAAGCCCGAGCCCGAGGCCCGACAGCAGGTAGGTGAGCCCTATCATCCGGCGCCGTCCCACCCGGTCGAACAAGGGACCCAGCACCAGCGGCCCCAGCACATTGCCCAGCGCGAACGGCAGCACGTACCAGCCCACGCTGCCGGCAGGCACATCGTAGAAGCGCGTGAGCACCAGGGCGTAGGTGAAGAAGATCGCGTTGTAGAAGAAGGCCTGGGCGAGCATCAGGGCCAGGCAGACCCCCGAGCGCGACGGGTAGCGTCGCAGCAGCACACGCGCCGCCTCGCGCAGCGTGGGCGTGCGCGCCGCGCGATAGGCGGGCGTGGCGCCCGCCACTGCCGGGAGGGCGCCGTGGCGGGCCTGCACCTGCGCCTCGATGGCCTGCACGATGGCCATCGCCTCGGCTGCGCGGCCATGGGAGAGCAGCCAGCGCGGGCTTTCCGGCACGTCGCGGCGCACCAGCAGGATGGCCACCGCCAGCAGGGCGCCCAGCCCGAAGGCCAGCCGCCAGCCCAGGTCCGGATCGATCAGGCGCGCATCCAGCAGCGGCAGGCTCAGCCCCGCGCCCAGCGCGGCGCCGATCCAGAAGCAGCCGTTGATGGCGAGGTTCACGCGGCCGCGCACCCGCGCCGGAATCAGCTCGTCGATGGCGGAGTTGATGGCGGCGTATTCCCCGCCGATGCCTACGCCCGTGAGGCAGCGGCAGACGGCGTAGAAGGTGTAGCCGGGCGCGAAGGCCGTCGCCAGCGTGGCCGCCATGTACAGGCCCAGCGTGGCCAGGAACAGGCGCTTGCGGCCCAGCCGGTCGGCCAGCCGGCCGAACACCAGGGCCCCGGCGACGGCGCCCGCCACATACAGCGAACCGGCAGCGCCCACTTCGGCGGGGCTGAGGGCCAGGGTGTCGGCGTGGGTGAGGATGGCGCCCAGCGAGCCGGCCAGCGTCACCTCCAGCCCGTCCAGCACCCAGGCCACGCCCAGCGCAATCACCACGCGCCAGTGCCAGGCCGACCAGGGCAGCCGGTCCAGGCGGGCGGGGATGTCGCTGGGGGAGGGCGATGCGCTCATGGACACACGATATGCCACAACCGCGCTCCTGCGGTAATATTCAGCTTTCCGTAAGCTTTGGGTGCGCCCCGGGTGCCGGCGTCATCGTCCACCGCGGGTTCATCCTCTTCCATGACCAGCGAGCCTCCCAGTACCACCGCGCCACGCGTTCCAGACCCGTGGCGCTCCCTCTCCGGAATCACGTCTCCCAGGCGGTTTCTCCAGCCTGCCCGGGCGCCTTGCCACCCGCGCCTGCCGGTTCGTCCCCCTCATGCCTTGCTGCCACGGCCCCGCTGCGTCGTGGCGCGCTCCATTGCTTTCTTCCGGATTCCCTCATGATTTTTGACTGGATGGCCGACCCCACCGCCTGGCTGGGTCTGGCGACGCTGATCGTTCTTGAAATTGTCCTGGGCATCGACAACCTGGTGTTCATCGCCATCCTGGCCGACAAGCTGCCGCCGGCCCAGCGCAACCGGGCGCGGGTCATCGGCCTGACCCTGGCGATGCTGATGCGCCTGGGCCTGCTGGCCAGCATTGCCTGGGTGGTCACGCTGACTGCGCCGCTCTTCACGGTGTTCGGCGCCGAGATATCCGGGCGCGACCTGATCCTGATCTTCGGCGGGGTGTTCCTGCTGTTCAAGGGCACGATGGAACTGCACGAGCGCGTCGAGGGCAGGGCCCATGGCGGATCGCAGAAAGTCCAGCACGCCGTGTTCTGGCAGGTCATCCTGCAGATCGTGGTGCTGGACGCGGTGTTTTCCCTCGATTCCGTCATCACGGCGGTAGGCATGGTGCAGGAGCTCAGCATCATGATGATCGCCGTGGTGGTTGCCATGGCCGTGATGATGCTGGCCAGCCGGCCGCTGATGGCCTTCGTCAACCGCCATCCGACCGTCGTCATCCTGTGCCTGGGGCTGTTGCTGATGATCGGCTTCAGCCTGGTGGCGGAAGGCCTGGGTTTCCACGTGCCCAAGGGCTATCTGTATGCCGCCATCGGCTTCTCCATCCTGGTCGAGGCATGCAACCAGCTGGCCCGGCGCAACCGCAGCCGCCGCAGCCATGGCCTGACGGGACGCCAGCGCACCGCGCAGGCGGTGCTGCGGCTGCTGCGCGGCAGCAGGGCGGACGGCGACCGGAACACGATGGACGACGTCACCGCCCTGGTCGACGGCGTCGGCGAGGAGCCGGCCGTCACTCCCGAAGAAAGCAGCCTGATCGAGCGGGTCCTGGCCATCGGCGCGCGCGACGTGCGCTCGATCATGGTGCCGAGGGGCGAGATGGTATGGCTGGACCTCAGGGACACGCCCGATGCCGTGGTGGAGAAATTCTCGTCCGGCCATGCACGGCTGCCGCTGTGCCAGGGCGATCCGGCCAATGTCATCGGCGTGCTGCATTTCAAGGACGTGCTGGGAAGGCTGCAGGTGCCGGGCCCCCTGGACCTGGTGGAGCTGGCGCGCAAGCCCCACTACATCATCGAGACCACGCCGGTGTTCAAGGTGCTGGACGTGTTGCGGCAGTCGCGCGAGCACATGCTCATCGTGGTGGATGAACATGGCAGCTGCGAAGGCCTGGTCACGCCGCTGGACGTGCTGACGGCCGTGGGCGGAGACCTGCCCGAACACGCCGAAGCGCCGCCGGCGACCCGCCTCGACGACGGGACCTGGCTGCTGGACGCCGGCATGCCGATCGAGGAAGCGCGGCTGTTCCTGCCCGATGCCGGGCTGGCCCAGCCGCTGCCCGATGCCACGCTGGCCGGCGCATTGCTGCGGGCTTGCGGCCGCCTGCCCGAAGTCGGGGAAACGATCCATTGGGGCGACTGGATGTTCGAGGTCGTGCAGCGCGACGGCCTGCGCATCGGCCAGGTGCGGGCGCAACCGCGCCCCGGCGCCGATGCCCGCGAGGCCGCGGGCGGCCACTGAGGCCCCCGGCCTCCACCGAAATCCGGCGAGCCCTCGTCCGGCGCACGCCGCAAGGACATTGCGGCGTGCCCGCTTGCATCGGGGCAGGTCGGGCGCTATAGTTCAATAAACGTTGAATTATTGAATCATTAGCCCCATGGCCATGACCGAAGACCGCGCCGTCGCCTCCCTTGCCGCCCTGGGGCATGCCCAGCGCCTGCGCGCCTTCCGCGCCCTGGTGGTGGCCGGCCCGCAGGGGCTCACGCCCAGCGCCCTGGCCGAACACCTGGGCATGGCGCGCAACGCCTTGTCCTTCCACCTGAAGGAACTGGCCCATGCCGGCCTGGTCACGGTCGAGCAGCAGGGCCGCAACCTGATCTATCGCGCCGATTTCCCCGCCATGAGCGGCCTCCTGGCCTATCTCACCGAGAACTGCTGCGAAGGCGGCGCCTGCGAAATCAACTTGTCCATCGAGGCCGCCCGGTGTGCGCCGGCGGCCGGGTCGTCCCATTGATCCCGTTGCGGAGGTTGTCCATGTCGGAGAAGGTCTACGAAGTGCTGTTCATCTGCACGGGCAATTCCGCCCGGTCCATCCTGGCCGAAGGGCTGCTCAACGGCCTGGGGCAGGGGCGCTTCCGCGCCCATTCCGCTGGCAGCCAGCCCAAGGGCGAGGTGCACCCGCTGGCGCTGGCCACCCTGGAGCGGCTCAAGCTGCCCACCGAGGGCTTCCGCAGCAAGAGCTGGGACGAGTTCGTGCGGCCCGACGCGCCGCAGTTCGACTTCATCTTCACGGTCTGCGACAACGCCGCCGGCGAAGTCTGCCCGGTATGGCCGGGCAAGCCCATGTCGGCGCATTGGGGCGTGCCGGACCCGGCCGCCGTCGAAGGCAGCGACGAGGCAAAGGCCAAGGCGTTCCAGGACGCGGCCGTGGTGCTCAAGCGCCGCATCGAGCTTTTCCTGTCCCTGCCGATGGCGCGGCTGGACGCCATGTGCCTGCAGCACGAACTGCACGGCATCGGCAAGGCGTAGGAGGCGAAGACCATGCAAGCCGCCATGACCGGGACGCCGCCCGCGCCCATGAACGTGTTCGAGCGCTACCTGACGCTCTGGGTCTTCCTGTGCATCGTCGTCGGCGTGCTGCTGGGCCAGGCGGCGCCCGCGGCCTTCGAGATCGTGGGGCGCCTGGAGATCGCCCGGGTGAACCTGCCGGTGGGGCTGCTCATCTGGCTCATGATCATCCCCATGCTCATGAAGGTGGACTTCGCGGCAATGGGACAGGTGCGCAGGCACTGGCGCGGCATCGGCGTCACGCTTTTCGTGAACTGGGCGGTGAAGCCATTCTCGATGGCCTTCCTGGGCTGGCTGTTCATCCGGCAGGTGTTCGCGCCCTGGCTGCCGGCCGAGCAGCTCGACAGCTACGTCGCCGGCCTCATCCTGCTGGCCGCCGCGCCGTGCACGGCCATGGTGTTCGTATGGAGCCGGCTCACCGGCGGCGATCCGCTGTTCACGCTGTCGCAGGTGGCGCTGAACGACACCATCATGGTGTTTGCGTTTGCGCCCATCGTCGGGCTGCTGCTGGGCCTGTCGTCCATCACCGTGCCCTGGGATACGCTGCTCACTTCGGTGGTGCTGTACATCGTCATCCCCGTGATCCTGGCGCAGGCCTGGCGCCGGGCGCTGCTGCGCCGCGGCCAGGCCGCGTTCGACACCGCGCTGGCGCGGCTCGGGCCGCTGTCGATCGTGGCGCTGCTGCTGACGCTGGTGCTGCTCTTCGCCTTCCAGGGGCAGGCCATCCTGCAGCAGCCGCTGGTGATCGCCATGCTGGCGGTGCCCATCCTGATCCAGGTCTTCTTCAATTCCGCGCTGGCCTACTGGCTCAACCGCAGGGCAGGGGAGCAGCACAGCGTGGCCTGCCCCTCGGCGCTGATCGGGGCGAGCAACTTCTTCGAGCTGGCCGTGGCGGCCGCCATCAGCCTGTTCGGTTTCCAGTCCGGGGCGGCGCTGGCCACGGTGGTGGGCGTGCTGATCGAAGTGCCCGTCATGCTGCTCGTGGTGCACATCGTCAATCGCACGCGCGGCTGGTACCAGCGCGCCTGATCCTTCCTGAAGCAGGGCATTGCCATGAGCGACATCACCATCTATCACAACCCCGCGTGCGGCACCTCCCGCAACACGCTGGCCATGATCCGCAACAGCGGGGAAGAGCCGGCCGTCATCGAATACCTCAAGACGCCGCCCTCGCGCGAAACGCTGGTCAGGCTGCTTGCCGACGCCGGCCTGACCGTGCGCGAGGTGTTGCGCGTCAAGGGCACGCCCTACGAAGAACTGGGCCTGGCCGACCCGAAATGGACCGACGCGCAGCTGCTGGATTTCATCGCGCAGCACCCCATCCTCATGAACCGGCCCATCGTGGTCACCCCGCTGGGCACGCGCCTGTGCCGGCCCTCGGAAGTCGTGCTCGACATCCTGCCCAACCCGCAGCAGGGCCCCTTCATCAAGGAAGACGGGCAGGTCGTGGCAACGGAGGGCGGGCGCCGTGCCTGACGCGATCCAGTTGCCCAACCTCGAACCGGCATGCTTTGCGCCGATCGCGCCGCAACGGCTCTGGCCCGGGCGGCGGGCCACGCACGCCCCGCGGTTCCTGCTGCTCTACGGCTCGGTGCGCGAGCGCTCCTACAGCCGGCTGCTCACGCTGGAAGCCGCACGCCTGCTCGAGGCGTTGGGGGGCGAGGCGCGCATCTTCGATCCCTCCGGCCTGCCGCTGCCCGACGACGCGCCGGACAGCCATCCCAAAGTGCAGGAACTGCGGGAACTGGTGCAGTGGTCCGAAGGCATGGTCTGGACCTCGCCCGAGCGCCATGGCGCCATGACCGGCATCATGAAGGCGCAGATCGACTGGATACCCCTGTCGATGGGCGCCATCCGGCCCACCCAGGGCAAGACGCTCGCGGTCATGGAGGTCTCGGGCGGCTCGCAGTCGTTCAATGCGGTCAACCAGATGCGCGTGCTGGGCAGGTGGATGCGCATGCTGACGATACCCAACCAGTCGTCGGTGCCCAAGGCCTACCTGGAATTCGACGAGGCGGGGCGCATGAAGCCGTCCAGCTACTACGACCGGGTGGTCGATGTGATGGAAGAGCTGGTGAAATTCACGCTGCTCACGCGCGACATCGGCGACTACCTGGTCGATCGCTACAGCGAACGCAAGGAAGACGCCGCGCAGCTGGCCCGGCGCGTGAACCAGCGCGCCATGTGAGCCCGGGCGCTACTGGCGGGCCCGCCGCCCGGTGCGCACCACGATGACCACGCCCACGATCACCATCGCCGCCATCGCGAACCAGGTGATGGCGTAGGACAGATGGTTGTTGTGGAAGTCCAGCACCGTCAGGCCGGGCACCGGCGCGACGGCCGGGTCCGGCGCCGGTCCTGCCGTCTTCCCGGCGTCGATGAAATACGGCGCCACCGTATCCAGCCCGCGCGCGGCGGCGATGGCCTGCGTGTCGCGCGAATACCAGAGATCCTGGCTGGGCTGGTTGTGCCGCAGGATGGGGAGGTCGGGCTCGGACATGCGCAGCAGGCCGGCCACTTCGGTTTCGCCCGCCGGGCCGCCCTGGTCCTGCTGCTTGCGCCAGGCCGGCAGCACGAACCCGCGATTGACCAGCACGATGCCGCCGTCGCGCAGCTGCAGCGGGGTCATGACCCAGTAGCCGCTGCCATAGTCGGTGCTGGCCTGCACCAGGGTCTGCCGGTCGTAGCGGTACGTGCCCGTGGCGCGCACGTGGCGGTATTCGTCTGCGGTCCGGCTGAGCGCCGGCCATTGGGCCACCCCGGGAGCGGGCGCGGGCGGCAGGTGCACGCGCTCCTGGACCTGCGAGATCAGTTCCAGCTTCCACGCGCGGCGCTCCATCTGCCACATGCCCAGCGCGCAGAAGCCGGCGAACAGGACGATGGCCACCAGGGCCAGGAAGACGAGCTTGGCCGTGCTGCGCGGCCGGGATGCGGTAGTTTGCGTAGGGGTTGAAGCGTTCAAGGCCTGTTTCGCATGTCGTTCGGCAACATGGGCATCATGTTGTGGTCGAGATGGTACATGATCCAGATCGAGCCGCTCAGGGTGATGATCACCAGCACCAGCGTGAACAGGATGGACAGCATGTTCCACCCGCCTTCCGAGCGGAAATCCATGTGCAGGAAGTACACCACGTGTACCACCATCTGCATCGCGGCCAGCGCCAGCAGCACCAGACTGGCCACGCGCGAGCTGGAGAACACCCCGCCCATCACGATGAAGAACGGAATGGCGGTGAGGATGGCGGCCAGCACGAAGCCCAGCAGGTAGCCGTGCAGCGAGGCATGGGCAAGCGGATCTTCTTCGTCGTGATGGGGGGCGTGATGGGGGTCGCGATGTGGGTCGCGGTGTAGGTCGCTATGGTGGCCGTGGTCCCGGCCGTTGAGCGGCGGCGTATGCGTCACGTTCATGGCAGCACTCCCATCAGGTAGACCACGGTGAACACGCCGATCCAGATCACGTCGAGGAAGTGCCAGAACATGGAGAGGCACATCAGGCGGCGCTTGTTGGGGATGGTCAGGCCGTGCCTGCCGATCTGCACCATCAGCACCACCAGCCAGACGATGCCGAAGGCCACGTGCAACCCGTGCGTGCCGACCAGCGTGAAGAACGACGACAGGAACGCGCTGCGCTGCGGCCCCGCGCCCTGGTGGATCAGGTGCGCGAACTCGTACAGTTCCAGGCCCAGGAAGCCCGCGCCCAGCAGCCCGGTGACGGCCAGCCAGCCCAGCAGCGATCCGACCCGGCCCTTGCGGCCCTGCAGCAGCGCGAAGCCGTAGGTGATGGAGGAGAACAGCAGCAGCGAGGTGTTGATCGCCACCAGCGGGAGGTCGAACAGGTCGGCGCCGGTAGGGCCGCCGGCGTAGTTGCGCCCCAGCACGCCGTAGGCGGCGAACAGGCAGGCGAAGATGAGGCAGTCGCTCATCAGGTACACCCAGAAGCCCAGCAGGGTGCCGTTCTTCACATGGTGCTCGGTGGTCAGGTAGAACTGGCGACCCGCGTCGCCGTTCGGGGCGGATGCAGTGAGTTCAGACATGGCTGGCCAGCAGTTGGGTACGATCGGCTTCGCAACGGGCGACCTCTTCGGCCGGCACGTAGTAGTCGCGGTCGTAGTTGAAGGTGTGGGCGATGGCGACGCCCACCAGCGCCACGAAGGAGAGGATGGCGAGCGGCCACATGTGCCAGATCAGCGCGAAGCCCAGCACCAGCGAGATGCCTGCCAGCACGATCCCGGCCCAGGTGTTGGCCGGCATGTGGATGGGAATGAAGCCCTCGAGCGGACGCGTGTAGCCCTGGCGCTTCATCTGCCACCAGGCGTCGCGGTCGTGGATCACGGGCGTGAATGCGAAGTTGTAGGCCGGCGGCGGCGAGGACGTGGACCATTCCAGCGTGCGGCCGTCCCAGGGGTCGCCGGTGAGGTCGCGCAGGGACTCCCGCTTGCGGAAGCTCACCACCAGCTGGATCAGGAAGCAGGCAATGCCGCCGGCGATCAGCAGGGCGCCCGCGGCCGCCAGCTGGAACCAGATCTGGAGCGACGGATCGTCGAAATGGTTCATGCGGCGCGTCACGCCCAATAGCCCCAGTACGTAGAGCGGCATGAAGGCCACGTAGAAGCCCACCAGCCACAGCCAGAACGACCACTTGCCCCAGTAGGGATCGAGGCGATAGCCGAACGCCTTGGGGAACCAGTAGGTGATGCCGGCCATCAGGCCGAACAGCACCCCGCCGATGATCACGTTGTGGAAGTGCGCGATCAGGAACAGGCTGTTGTGCAGGGCGAAGTCGGCCGGCGGCACGGCCAGCAGCACCCCGGTCATGCCGCCGATCACGAAGGTCACCATGAAGCCGACCGTCCAGAGCATGGGCACGTCGAAGCGGATCCGGCCGCGGTACATCGTGAACAGCCAGTTGAACACCTTGGCGCCGGTCGGGATGGAGATGATCATCGTGGTGATGCCGAAGAACGAATTGACGCTGGCACCCGAGCCCATGGTGAAGAAGTGGTGCAGCCACACCAGGTACGACAGCACCGTGATGACCACCGTGGCGTACACCATCGAGGCATAGCCGAACAGGCGCTTGCGGCAGTAGGTGGCCACCACCTCCGAGAAGATGCCGAAGGCCGGCAGGATCAGGATGTAGACCTCGGGATGGCCCCATATCCATATCAGGTTCACGTACATCATGGCGTTGCCGCCGCCGTCGGCCGTGAAGAAATTCGTGCCGACGTAGCGGTCCATCGCCAGCAGCGCCAGCACGGCGGTGAGCACCGGAAAGGCCGCGACGATCAGCACATTGGTGCACAGCGAGGTCCAGGTGAAGATCGGCATGCGCATCATCTGCATGCCCGGGGCGCGCATCTTCACGATCGTGACCAGCAGGTTGACGCCCGACAGCAGGGTGCCCACGCCCGCTATCTGCAGCGCCCAGATGTAGTAGTCCACCCCCACGTCGGGACTGTGCAGGATGCCGGACAGCGGCGGGTAGGCCAGCCAGCCGGTGCGGGCGAACTCGCCCACGAACAGCGACATCATCACCAGCACCGCGCCGGCCGTGGTCATCCAGAAGCTGAAGTTGTTGAGGAACGGGAACGCCACGTCGCGTGCGCCGATCTGCAGCGGCACCACGTAGTTCATCAGGCCCGTGACCAGCGGCATGGCCACGAAGAAGATCATGATCACGCCGTGCGCGGTGAAGATCTGGTCGTAGTGGTGCGGCGGCAGGTAGCCGAGGTTGTCGCCGAAGGCGATGGCCTGCTGCGCCCGCATCATGAGCGCGTCGGCGAAGCCGCGCAGCAGCATCACCAGGCCCAGCACCACGTACATGATGCCTATCTTCTTGTGGTCGATGCTGGTGAACCACTCGCGCCACAGATAGCCCCACAGCCGGTAGTAGGTGATGGCGCCCAGCAGGGCGGCGGCGCCCAGGGCCACCACGGCGAAGGTGACCAGCAGGATGGGCTCGTGGAAGGGGATGGCGTCCCAGGTCAGGCGTCCGAACAAGAGGCTTTCAGCGGCTGGATGGTCGGGCATTTGGCGTTCCTGCGAGGGGCTTTCGTCGAACGTGGAATCAGGGCGGGCGCGGCCTACATGGCGGCGGGTGTGGTCGGGGCATCTGGCGGCGCCTCCAGCGCGGCCTGCCGCGGCGCCCGGCAGATGGCGTCGGCGAGGGCCGGCGCGCAAGCGCCGCCGGGCTCCACGCAGCGGTCGAGGATGGCCTGGAACAGCTCCGGATCCACCGTGCCGTAGCGCTGCACCGGCGCGGCCACGCTGGGTTGCGCCAGCTGCTGGTAGGCTGCGCGGTCCAGCGCCTTGCCCTCGGTCTTGCCCGCCTGCACCCACTGTTCGAACTCGGCCTGCGCCAGCCCGTGGAACTTGAATCGCATCTGCGAGAAGCCCTCGCCGCTGTAGTTGGCGGAGAAGCCGTCGTAGACGCCCGGCTGGTTGATGACCGCATGCAGGCGCGTCTGCATGCCGGGCATGGCGTAGATCTGCCCGGCCAGCGCAGGGATGAAGAAGGAGTTCATCACCGCCGCCGACGTGATCTTGAACTCGATGGGGCGGTCGACCGGGGCGGCGAGTTCGTTCACCGCGGCGATGCCCTGCTCGGGATACAGGAACAGCCATTTCCAGTCCAGCGCCACCACCTGCACCTCGAGCGGCCGGGTGTCGGGCGGTATGGGGCGCTGTGCGTCCAGGCGCTCGAGCGGGCGGTAGGGATCGAGCTTGTGGGTGCTGACCCAGGTGAGGGCGCTGAGCGCGATGATGATCAGCAGCGGCGCCGCCCAGATGACCAGCTCCAGGATGGTGGAGTGGTCCCAGTCGGGAGAGTAGGGGGCGTCGGCATTGCTTTCGCGATAGCGCCACGCGAACCACAGCGTGGCGGCGATCACCGGCACGATGATCAGCAGCATCAGGGCAGTGGATATCAGGATGATGTCCCGCAGCTGCCATGCCACGTCGCCCGACGGGGAGAGCAGTACCGCCTTGCTGCAGCCCCCCAGCGCGGCCAGGGCGGGAAACAGCAGCATACATCTCAACTTTCTGAAGAACGGCATCGCCATGCAGCCCCTCCGCGGTTGGTGTCCCGATCCAGGATAGTTGCAACCCTACTCTGGAGGATGTGAAAAATCTAGAGCAAAATACGCGGGAGTTCGGTAGCAGGGCGCACAGAGTTCGTGTGGGCGCTCATCGGGGCAGGCTGTTTTCCACGTCAAACGGAGCGCGCCAACGTATGTCCACCACCGCTACGCAGTATCCGGGAACCCCACAGGCGTCCGGCCATTCCAACGTCGCCCCCGGCGAGATCGCGGTGGGCGTGGTCATCGGGCGCACGTCCGAATACTTCGATTTCTTCGTCTTCGGCATCGCCTGTGTTGCCGTTTTCCCACAGGTCTTCTTCCCGTTCGAATCGCCGCTGCACGGCACGCTGTGGTCTTTCGTGATCTTCTCGTTCGCGTTCGTCTGCAGGCCGTTCGGCACCGCCATCTTCATGGCCGTGCAGCACCGGTGGGGCAGGAGCATCAAGCTCACCCTGGCGCTCTTCATGCTGGGCACCGCCACGGCCGGCATGGCCTTCCTGCCCAGCTACGACACGCTGGGCGCCACGGCCATCGTGCTGCTGGCCGTGTTCCGCTGCCTGCAGGGCATCGCACTGGGCGGTTCCTGGGACGGATTGCCCTCGCTGCTGGCGCTGAACGCGCCGGCCGACCGGCGCGGCTGGTACGCCATGCTCGGGCAGCTGGGCGCGCCCACCGGGTTCATGCTGGCCGGCGCGATCTTCCTGTACCTGCTCAGCAATCTCAGCCATTCCGACCTGGTCGAGTGGGGCTGGCGCTATCCGTTCTTCGTGGCCTTCGCCATCAACGTGGTGGCCCTGTTCGCGCGGCTGCGCCTGGTCGTCACCGAGGAATACACGCGGCTGCTCGAAGAGCGCGAGCTCGCGCCCATCCCCGTCTCGGAAGTGATAGACAAGCAGGCCTACAACGTCTTCATCGGCGCATTCGCCGCACTGGCCAGCTATGCCCTGTTCCACCTCGTCACCGTCTTCCCGCTTTCCTGGATAGGCCTGAACGGCGAACGGCCGCTGGCCAGCGTGCTCGCGGTGCAGATACTCGGCGCGGCCCTCAGCATGGTGGGCAACATCGCATCGGGCTGGCTGGCCGACCGCTTCGGCCGGCGCAACACGCTGGGCGCGCTGGCGCTGCTGATCGGCCTGTTCGCGCTCACCGTGCCCTGGCTGCTCGAAGGCGGTGCCACCGGCGAGAATCTCTTCATCCTGTGCGGATTCGTGCTGCTGGGCCTGTCCTATGGGCAGGCATCCGGCACGGTCACGTCCAACTTCTCGATGTATTTCCGCTACACCGGCGCGGCGCTCACCGCCGACATGGCCTGGCTGTTCGGCGCGGCCTTCGCACCCCTGGTGGCGCTGGGCCTGTCGGTGAAGTTCGGGCTGGTGGCCACCAGCCTCTACCTGATATCGGGTGCCGTGTGCACCCTGGTGGCGCTGAAGATCAACCGGCTGCTGGAGACGAATTGAGCCTTCCCGCCCGCATGGCGTGAAGCGCCTGCGGGCAGGGAAGGTCAGGCGCTCGCCTGCGCCAGCGCCTGCTGCACTGCCGGGCGGGCCGCCACCCGTTCCAGGTAGGCCGCGAGCCTGGGAAACCGCGCCATGTCCACTTCGTCGCCTTCCAGCCAGCTGCCCACGGTGTACAGATAGCCGTCGACCACGCTGTAGCGTTCGCCCGCCACCCAGGGTCCGGCGATCTGCGATTCCACACCGTGGAGGCCAGGTAGCTGGCCAGTTCCTGCATACGGGCGAAAGCGTAAGGATCGTCCAATGGCGCAAGCCGCGCGGCCGGAAAGGCCTGGGCCACGAAGGCGAGCAGGGCAGGTGTTTCGGTGAGCACGCCGCGCTCGGTCTTCAGCGCCGGCACGCGACCCTTGGGATTGATGGCCAGGTACTCCGGGCTCTGCTGCTGGCCGATGCTGAAATCCAGCTTCACCAGATCGAAATCGGCGTCGGCTTCGCACAGCGCGATGTGCGTCGCCAGCGCGCACGTGCCAGGGGCGGTGTAATAGGTCCAGCGGGGCATCGGCTTCCTCCTTCGAGTGATCTTTGGCGTTTGCGGGCCTGTCCAGCGAGGATAGCCGGTGGCCTGCATGTAGTAAAAGGTAAAAGCAGGCTGGATCACGGACACGGAAGGAATCCGCTCATGCTGCGCATCGAGAACCTGGGCAAGCGCTACGGCAACCATATCGTCTTCGAAGGGCTGGACCATGCCTTCGAACCCGGATGCGTGGCGCTGTGTGAAGAACACAGCAGCGGCAAGTCCACCTTGCTGGACATCATTGCCGGCATCGTCGCCCCGGATGAGGGAGACGTGTGGATAGCCGGCCATTCGCTGCGCAACGCGCCCGGGCAGGCCAGAGCCCGGCTGGCCCATGTGCCCGCCGATTGCATGGCGCAGCCCGCGCAGACCGGCCGCGGATGGCTCGAGCAGGCGGCAGCGGCCCGGAAGGCTGCAGTCGACGACACGGTGCTGGACCTGGCGCACCGGCTGGGGCTGGCGCCTCATCTGGACAAGCGCTTCGAACAGATGTCGACCGGCACGCGCAGGAAGGTGTTCGTGGCGGCAGCGGCCTTGGGCGCGCCCGCCGTCGTCGTCGCCGACGGGCCCGGCGATGGCCTCGACGCCCAGGCCCGCAGCGTACTGGCGGAGCTGTTCCGGACCTGGTCCAGGGATCGTGTGGTGCTGTTCGCCAGCCATGATCCGGAGCTCGTGCGGGCATGCGGGGCGAGGATGATCGCGGTGGACGAGTTGCGGCAGGCATGAAGAGCACGAGCCGACGTAGAGCCGCATGGACTTTGCTGCCGGCCGACTAGGGCGGCTGTGCCGTCCCGGCCCATTTGATACTTTACATAATATACATTATGCGTATTTAGGACGCCGGCACGCAAGAGACCTGGCCGGGTATTCCCCAGCTACTTTCGTCCAGTGCTATGTACCAAAATCGGTACTGGTATCTATTTAAATACCGCCCTTCAAGACGGCAAGGATTTCATGGCCTCAATCAGCAACGCAGAACGTCATGCGCGGATCGAACTCGCGGCGTGCTACCGCGTCCTGGCCCACCTGGGCGTGAGCGATCTCACCTACAACCACTTGTCGGTGCGGGTGCCAGACGAGCCGGATGCGCTGCTGGTGAAGCAGTCCACCGAGATGTTCGAGGAAGTGACGGCCTCGTCGCTGCGCAAGTACGGGCTGGACGGCACGCCGCGCCACGACGGCCCGCCGCTCAAGGGCGGCAGCCTGGTGATACACGCAGGCATCCTGCAGGCGCGGCCGGACATCAACGCGGTGTTCCATACCCATACCACCGCCAACATGGGGGTGTCGGCGCAGAAGCATGGCTTGCTGATGGTCAACCAGCATGCGGTCAAGTTCTACAAGCGCCTGGCCTATCACACGTTCGGCGGCTTCGAATTCAACATGTCGCAGCGCGCCCCGCTGATCGAGAGCCTGGGCGGGCACCGCGTCGCCCTGCTCCGCAACCACGGCGCGCTGGTGTGCGGCCGCACGCTGGCTGAGGCCATGGTGGAGCACCAGTACCTGGAGATGGCCTGCCGCGGGCAGATCGCCGCGCTGGCGGGCGGGGCCGAGGTCACGCTCATTCCGGACGAGATCGCGGCCTACGGCGTCACGCAGGTCACCTTCGACGATCCCGAGCAGGCAGGCGCGAAGGACTGGGCCGCGTGCCTGCGGCTGGCCTACAAGCTCGATCCGGCATTCGCCGAATAGCACCCGCACGACGGGCGCCGCGGCGCCGTCGCGCGCACCGATTCAAACCAGAGAAAACCAAGGGGAATCATGACTCGCTTCATCAAGAATGCCGCGCTCGCCCTGCTGGCGACGACCATGCTGGGGCTGTGCCGGCCCATGCCGCGGATGCGGGCTCCTACCCTGCCCGGCAGGTCCGTATCGTCGTGCCCTTTCTTCCCGGCGGCGGCAACGACTTCCTGGCCCGCGACATGGGGCGCGTGTTGCAGGAGAGCCTGGGCCAGAGCTTCGTGGTGGAGAACAAGGCCGGCGCAGGCGGCCTGATCGGCTCCGACGTGGTGGCGAAGGCCGACGCCGACGGCTACACGCTGCTCATGGCTGCCAACACGGCCACCATCGTCGACGCCACCACGGCCAAGCCGCCGTTCAGCCTGGCCCGCGACCTGGCCGGCGTGGCCATGGTGGCCAGCATGCCCATGCTGCTGGTGGTGAACCCGCAGCTCGAGGTCGAAACCACGGCCGAGCTCATCAAGCTGGCCAAGGCCCAGCCCGGCACGCTCAATTTCGCGAGTTCCGGGCCGAGCACGGTGCAGCACATGGCGGGCGAGCTGTTCAATGCCACGGCGGGCGTGGAGATGGTGCACGTGCCCTTCAAGGGCGCCAGCCAGATGATGCCCGAGCTGCTGGCCAACCGGGTGCAGGTGCTGATCGGGCCGGCGAACTCGGTGCTGCCCTATATCAGGTCGGGCCAGCTGAAGGCGTTCGGCGTCGCCGGCACGCAGCGCTGGAGCGCCATGCCGGACCTGCCCACCGTGGCGGAATCGGGCCTCCCGGGATACCAGATCGACCTCTGGTATGCGGTGCTGGCGCCGAAGAACACGCCGCGCGCGACGGTGGAAAAACTGAATGGCGCGATCAATGCCTACCTGCGTGCGCCGGCCACGCTCACGGCCTTCGAGGCGCAGGCGCTCACGCCCTGGCCGTCGACGCCGGACGAGGTGGACGCGCTGATCGAGCGCGATGTCGCGCGCTGGAAAGGCATCGCCAAGCAGATCGGCCTGGGATCGGACTGACAGGCCCGATCATGAAAGTATGCATCTATGGCGCGGGGGCAGTCGGCGGCCACCTGGCCGCCAAGCTGGCGCGCGGCGGGCTCGACGTATCGGTGGTCGCGCGCGGCGCGCACCTCGAGGCGATGCGGCGCGATGGCCTGACACTGCGCTTGCCGGACGAGACCTACACCGTGGCGGTGCGGGCCTCCGACGATCCCGCCGACCTGGGGCCGCAGGACGTGGTGATCACGGCCATGAAGGCGCATTCGCTGCCTGCGGCCGCGCCGGGCCTGGCGCGGCTGCTGGGCCCCGATACGCCTGTGGTCTACGTGGTCAATGGCGTGCCCTGGTGGTATTTCCACCAGGCCGGCGGCCCTTTCGAGGGGCGCCGCATCGACCGGCTGGATCCGGGCGGCCTGCTGGCCGACGGCGTCGGCCTGCAGCGCGCCATGGGCGCGGTGGTGCGTTCGCCGAACGAGGTGGTCGCGCCCGGCGTCGTCCAGGCGCGCAGCCTGCGCAACAGCCTGGTGCTGGGAGAGCTCTCGGGCCGGATCACGCCCAGGCTGACGGCGCTGTGCGAGGCCCTGGGCCCGCCCTATGGCGAGGTCACGCCCACGCCGGACATCCGCGCCGCGGTGTGGGACAAGCTGCTGCTCAATGTCGTGACGTCTCCCATGGCCTGCCTGGCGCTGGCCACGTCCCGGGACATTGCCGAAGACCCGGACCTGGTGCAGCTCTACCGGCAGCTCGCCGGGGAATGCGTGGCCGTCGCCGCGCGGCTGGGCGTGGTGCTGCAGCCGGATATCGAGGCCCTGCTGGCCCAGGGCAAGGCCTATGCGCACAAGCCGTCGATGCTGCAGGATCTGCTGGCCGGCCGCCCCATGGAGATGGATGCGCAACTGCTTGCCGTGCAGGACATCGCCCGTCTCGTGGACGTGCGTACGCCCATGATGGATGCGCTGTTCGCCCTGCTCAAGGTGCGGGCCAGGTGGCCCGGCGGCCTGGCGCTGCCGAGGTCGTAGCGGCCCGCAGCGAACGGAGCCCGGGGCGGCAGCCCCGGCTTCCGTCCGGCGCAGTACGGTGCGGCAGCGCTGCCTGAACGAGAAGCGCCAGCTCACTAGAAGCGCCAGTTCACTTTCAGCGACCCGGCATGGCTGCGCGTGTCCGACGAGAACTCGCCGTCGTATTGCAGGCGGAAGTCCACCCCTTCAGCCGTGGTCACCTGTATGCCGCCGCCCAGGTGGCCCACCACGCGGGCGGATGTGCCGCAAGGCCCTTGTTATCATCAGCCCTTTTCTTCACGGAAAGGACCCATCGATCGATGACCCATTGCATGCGCTTGAACCGAATCCTCGCCGCCGCCAGCCTGATCCTGGGCACCGCCTCGGGCGTCAATGCCCACGCGCAATCCCCTGCCTGCGAGCTGGACCGGCCCATGAAATTCGGTGGCATGAACTGGGAGTCGAACCTCATGCTCGTGGAGGTGCAGCGCTACATCGTGGAGCACGGCTACGGCTGCAAGACCTCCGTCGAACAGGGCGACACGCTGCCGATGTTCGCCGCGCTGCAGCGCGGCGACGTCGATGTGAACACCGAGGTCTGGATCTCCCAGATGCAGCAGGCCTGGGACGAAGCGCTGGCGGCCGGCAAGGTGCAGGCACTGGGCACGGTGTTCACCGGCACCGACGGCTGGTACGTGCCGCGCTACACCGCCGACAGGTTCCCGCAGCTGCGCCGCGTGGCGGACCTGAAGGGCCTGCATGACGCGTTCGTCGACGACGAGGATCCGCAGAAAGGCCGCATCTATGGCTGCGCGGTAGGCTGGACGTGCGGCACCATCAACGCCAACCTGCTGAAGGCCTTCGGCCTGCAGGACGAATACCTGGTGTACTCGCCGGGCAACGCCGCCGCGCAGCGCGCTGCCATCGTCTCGGCGTACAAGCGCAAGAAAGACATTGTCTTCTATTACTGGACGCCCACCTCGCTGATCGGGTCGCTGGACCTCGTGAAGCTGGAACTGCCGCCGGTGAACCAGCGGGCGCTGGCCTGCATCACCGATCCGAAGTGCCAGGATCCGCAGCCCACGGGGCTGGCTGCGTACCCGGTGGTCACCGCGGTCAACACCGCGTTCGTGGCGCGCGCGCCCCGGCTTGCCGAATTCCTTTCGAAAGTGAATGTGCCCGAAGCGGCCGTCACCGAAGCACTGGGCCAGATGGAACGCGAGCGCCTCGAAATCGATGAGGCGGCCATGTACTTCCTGAAGAAGTATCCCGAGGTCTGGAACAAATGGGTTCCGGCCGACGTGGCGCTGCGCGTGCGCAACGAACTGGCGGGTTGACGCGGCATGCCGATGGGCCGCGCATGCCCCGGCATGCGCGGCCCATCGGCGCCATGGCAGGCTGCCATTCGGCCGGCCGGCCCACTTGGTATTACGATCGGGGCAAATCAACCCGCGATGAGGTCTCCGGATGGACGCCACCCCGTTTCGTTCCCATGCGCCGCTGCGCGGCTTCGTCACGGCGTTTGCCGGACTGCTGGACCGGCGTCCCGACGAGGCGGGAATCCTGCGGCACGGCGGGGAATTGCTGCGCGACCTGGTCTCGCGCGACGACTGGCTGCCCGACGAATACGCCCTCCCCGACCCGCGGCACTACCGCCAGTACCTGCTGCATGCCGACTCCGCGCAGCGGTTCTGCGTGGTCAGCTTCGTCTGGGGGCCGGGCCAGAGCACGCCCGTGCATGACCATACTGTCTGGGGTTTGATCGGCATGCTGCGCGGCGCCGAGTATTCGCAGCCCTACCGCTGGCGCGAGGGCCAGGCTCCCGAGGAGGCCGGTGCGGCGTTGCGGCTGGAGCCCGGGCAGGTGGAAGCCGTGTCGCCCGGCGTGGGCGACATCCATCGCGTGCGCAATGCCCATGACGACCGCGTGTCCATCAGCATCCATGTCTACGGCGCCAACATCGGCGCGGTGCGGCGGTGGATCTACGAGGCCGGCGGCACGCGCAAGCCCTTTGTTTCCGGTTACGCCAACACCACGCTTCCCAATATCTGGGATCTCTCCAGAGAGCAGAACTGACCATGCCATCACCCCGAGCCGAAACCGTTTCCACCTGCCGCGACGTACGCGCCGCATTGCTGGCGGGCGAGGAAATCGCCCTGATCGACGTGCGCGAGGAGGATCCCTATGCCCAGGAGCATCCGCTCTGGGCCGCCAATTTCCCGCTGTCTCGGCTGGAGCTGGACGCCTGGGAACGCATCCCCCGGCGCGACACCCGCATCGTGGTCTATGGCCATGACGACCGCGGCGACCTCGCGCCCCGGGCCATCCGGGTGCTGCAGGCGCTGGGCTATACCGACGTGCGCGCCCTGGAGCACGGCCTGGCAGGCTGGCGCGAGGCGGGCGGCGAACTGTTCCGCGACGTCAACGTGCCCAGCAAGGCCTTCGGCGAATGGGTGGAGGCGCAGCGCCACACGCCATCCCTCAGCGCGCAGGAAGTCAGGCAGCTCCTCGATGCCGGCGACGACGTGGTCGTGCTGGACGTGCGGCGCTACGACGAATACCACACCATGAGCATTCCCACGGCCACCAGCGTGCCCGGCGCGGAGCTGGTGCTGCGCGTGCGCGAGCTGGCGCCGGACCCGTCCACGCGGGTGATCGTGAACTGCGCGGGCCGCACCCGCAGCATCATCGGCACGCAGTCGCTGGTGAACGCCGGCATTCCCAATCCGGTGGCGGCGCTGCGCAACGGCACCATAGGCTGGGTGCTGGCGGGCCAGGCGCTGGACCACGCCGCCACGCGCCGCCACCCGCCGGTGAGCCCGGGCGTGCTCGAGGCGGCCCGCGCCGACGCGCAGCGGGTGGCCGATCTGGCGGGCGTCAGGCGCGTCCGCCTCGAAGACGTGCCCGGGCTGCAGCAGCCGGGGCGCACGCTGTACCGCTTCGACGTCCGCACGCCCGACGAGTACGCCGCCGGGCACCTGCCGGATTTCGCGCCTGCGCAGGGCGGGCAGCTGGTGCAGGAAACCGACCACCATGCGCCGGTGCGCGGAGCCCGGCTGGTCCTGGCCGACGACGACGGCGTGCGCGCCGCCATGACGGGTTCCTGGCTGGCGCAGATGGGGTGGGACGTCTACATGGTGAGCCCGCCTCCCGCGCCGGCCCATTACACGTCCGCCCCCTGGCAGCGCGCGATGCCCGCGCCGCCCGATGCGGCCACCGTGGATCCGGCCACCCTGGCGCACTGGCTGGAATCGCGCGAGACGCCCACGCTGGTGCTGGACGTCACCGCCAGCGCCAACTACGTGAAGGCGCACGTCCCCGGCGCCTGGTTCGCCGTGCGGGCGCAGCTGCCCACGCTGCTCGGGCGCCTGCCCCGGCCGGCCCGCTACGTGTTCACCTGCGGATCGTCGCTGCTGGCCCGTTTTGCCGCGCAGGATGCCGCCGCCCTCACCGACGTGCCCGTGTACGTGCTCGAAGGCGGCACGGCCGCGTGGCTTGCGGCGGGCCTGCCCGTCGAGCAGGGCGAAACGCATCTGGCGTCGCCGCGCATCGACCGCTACCGCCGGCCCTACGAGGGCACCGACGCCCCGCGCGAGGCCATGCAGGCCTACCTGGACTGGGAGTTCGGCCTGGTCGAGCAGCTCCGGCGCGACGGCACGCACGGCTTTCGCGTGATCTAGGGCCGGGCATGGAACTGCGCCAGCTCCGTTATTTCGTGCGCGTCGCCGAACTCGGCAGCATCGGCCGCGCGGCGCGCGACCTGGGCGTGGTGGCCTCCGCGCTCAGCCAGCAGATCAGCCGGCTCGAGGGCGAGCTGGCCACGCGGCTGCTGACGCGCACGGCCACGGGCGTGGTGCCCACGGCAGCCGGCACGGCCTTCCTGCGGCAGGCCCGGCTCACGCTGCGCCACGCCGAGCACGCCGTGGCCGCGGCGCGCGAGACCCGCCTGTCCGGCATGGCGAGCGTGGGCTTTGCCCCCACCACCGCTTCGCTGCTGGCCCGGCCCTTCCATGCCGCCATGGCCGAGCGTCATCCCAACGTGCGGCTGCACCTGGTCGAGGGGCTGTCGGGCAACCTGGGCGACCTGCTCAACGGCAGGCGCCTGGACCTGGCCGTGCTGTTCCAGAACGACGGCACGGCCCAGGGCGGCCGCAGCGCCCTGCCCGTGCTGGACGAGAAGCTCTTCCTGCTGGCGCGCCGCGGCCTGCTGCCGCTGCGCGACGGCGAACCCGTCGAGCTCTCCGGGCTGGCCGGCGTGCCGCTGGCCGTGACCAGCAAGGCGCACGGCCTGCGCGCCTGGGTCGAGGCCGCATTCGACCGCGCGGGCCTGGAGCCATGGGTGGCGATCGAAGTCGACGGCCTGACCACGCTGATGGACATCGTGCAGGCCAACGCCATGGCGACGATACAGCCGGGGGCGGCCGTGGTGCGCGTCGAGGCGGGCCTGCTCAACATGCATCCGATCAACGACCCATTCCTGTTCCGGCGCAACCTCGTCACCTGCCTGAGCGACGAAGAGCTGTCGCCGGCCGCGCTGGCGGCGCGCTCGGTGCTCACGGACGTCATGCGCAGCCTGGTGCGCCACGGCGGCTGGCCCGGGGCGACCCTGGTTTCCTGATTGCCGGCCGAAGGGGCCGGTGCGTCGTCCGAAACCCTTCTGGATTCGTGATGCCCCCATGCCATCCAGGCGTCTAGCCACGGGCCGTACCCGGGAATAGAGTGCGTCCGGATGATGCCTGTGCATGGTGCCCAGGCAACCCACATCTCGGATCGTGATGACGACGGACTCTTCCCGCCCTGGCGTGCTCGCCATTCCCTCCATGCGGCCGCATTGCTCCGAAGCGGAGTGGACGGCGCGCGTGAACCTCGCCGCCTGTTATCGGCTGGTGGCCCTCTACGGCATGTCCGACATGATGGCCAACCACATCTCGGCCCGCGTGCCGGACGAGGACAACGCCTTCCTGATCAACCCGTACGGCATGATGTACGAGGAGATCACCGCCTCCAGCCTGATCAAGGTCGACATCGACGGCACCGTCCTGGCCAAGCCCGATTTCGGCGACCTGAACTACGGCATCAACAAGGCCGGCTACGTGATCCACAGCGCCGTGCATGCGGCGCGCCACGACGTGGACTGCGTGATCCACACCCACAGCTGGGCCTCGATGGCGGTGTCCTCGCTGGAGTGCGGGCTGCTGCCGCTCACGCAGACCGCCATGCGCTTTCTCAAGATCGGCTACCACGACTACCAGGGCGTGGTGCTCGACACCGCGGAACAGGAATCGCTGGTGCAGGACCTGGGCCAGGGCGAGGCGCTGATCCTGCGCAACCATGGCGTCCTCACCGTGGGTCGCACGGTGGGCGAGGCCTTCAACTGGATGCACAGGCTGGAACTGGCGTGCCGCGCCCAGCTCGCCGCCATGGCCACCGGCGCGAGGCTGCAGGCCGTGCCGCCCGAAGTGCTGGAAGAGACCTGGAACAACTACCAACCCGGCACCCGGCGGCCCTATGGCGTCATGGAATGGCCGGCGCTGCTGCGCAAGCTCGACCGCATGGACCCGGGCTACCGCGACTAGCGTTGCACCCGGCCCGTGGCTGGCGCGGCTGCGGGCCTGCCGCGCCGGCCGCGGGCCTGCCACACACCAGAAATACCCAATACCCATAAAGGAGACATCATGCATACCGTCCGAGCCCTGCTCGCCGGCGTGGCCCTGGCCAGCGCCTGTATCCTTCCCGCCGCGCACGCGGCCGATTATCCCGAACGCGCCGTCAAGGTGGTGGTGGCCTTTTCGCCCGGCGGCACCACCGATTCGCTCACGCGCAGCATGACCAACATCATGGCCCAGAAGCTGGGCCAGCCTTTCGTGGTGGAGAACCGGCCCGGCGCCGGCGGCAACATCGGCACCGAATACGTGGTGCGCGCCGCGCCCGACGGGTACACGCTGATCGTGAACTCGGTGGGCCCCATCGCGGTCAACCCCTCGCTCAACAAGCTGTCGTACAACCCGCTCACCGACCTGGTGCCCATGGTGCAGATCGCCACGGTGCCCAACGTGCTGGTGGTGCCGCCCTCCTCGCCGGCCCAAGACATCAAGAGCTTCCTCGAGCATGTCAAGCGCGGCAAGATGCTCAACTACGCCTCCACCGGCGTCGGCACCTCCTCGCACCTGTCGAGCTACATGCTGATGGACCAGCTGGGCGTGGAGGCCACGCACATTCCGTACAAGGGGGCTGACGCCGTCAACGACCTGCTGGCCGGCCGCGTGGACTTCATGTTCGCCACCATCCCCTCGGTGATCGGCCACATCCGCGCCGGCAAGCTGCGCGCGCTGGCGGTCAGCACGCAGCAGCGCTCGGCCGGGCTGCCCGAGCTGCCCACCATCGCCGAATCCGGCTTCCCGGGGTTCGACGCCGGATCCTGGTTCGGCTTCTTCGCGCCCAAGGGCACGCCGCCCGGCGTGGTCGACGCGGTGAACCGCGAAGTCAACGCCGCGCTGCCGGCGCTCAAGGAGCAGATGATCCGTGAAGGCGCCGAGCCCGTGGGGGGATCCCCGGAGGACTTCGGCAAGTTCATCCAGGCCGAATACGAGAAGTGGGCCGTACTGGTGAAGAAATTCGATGCCCAAGCTGAATGACCCCCTGAATGATCCCCTGCGCGTGATGTGCTCGCCTGCCGAGGCCCCGGCCCTGCGGCAGGCCCTGGAGGCCGAGCCCGGGCTGCCCCGCTGGACGCTGTGCCATCCGCAGGCCGGCGAGCCGCTGGCCGCCGACGTGGCCTTCGTGTCGCGCGACATCACCGGGCGCTCGACCAAGTTCGCCATCACGCCCGAGACGGCGCTGTACTACGAAGCCATGCGGCATTCGCCCACCCTGGCCTGGGTGCACGTGCATTCGGCCGGCGCCGACCGCGAGATCTACCAGAGCCTGCATGCGCGCGGGGTGGCCGTCACCACCTCGCAGGGCGCCAGCGACGCGGTGGTGGCCCACGCGGCGCTGGCCGGCCTGCTGGCGCTCGCGCGCCGCCTGCCGCTGCTGGCCGAGGCGCAGCGTGCGCGCACATGGAAGCCGCTGCTCGACGAACTGCTGCCGCGCGACCTCACCGGCCAGCATGCCGTGATCGTGGGCTGGGGCGGCATCGGCCAGCAGATCGGCACGCTGTTGCGCGCGCTGGGCATGAAGCTGTCGGTGGTGCGCCATACCGCCACGCCGGTGGAAGGCGCGCTGCGTACCGGCAGCTATGGCGAACTGGCAAGCCTGCTGCCGGATGCCGACTGGCTGGTGCTGGCCTGTCCGCTCACTTCCGTCACGCAAGGCCTGGTGGACCGCCAGGCTCTGGACGCGCTGCCGGCCCGCGCCATGCTGGTCAACGTGGCCCGCGGCCACGTGATCGACGAAGCCGCCCTGGTCGAACGGCTGGCGTCGGGCCGCCTGGCTGGCGCCTACCTGGACGTGTTCCAGCAGGAGCCGCTGCCGCCGGACTCGCCGCTCTGGGGCCTGCCCAACGTCATCGTCACCCCGCACAGCGCCGGCTTCTCCGACGGCAACGCACCCAGGGTGCGGCGCCTGTTCGTGGAGAACCTCAAGCGCTGGGCGGCGGGGACGGAACTGGCCAACAGGTTGAAAAGCTAGCGGCTGAAAGACCGGCCGCAGCACCGGAGGCCCCGCATGCCGGCATGCCGGGGCGTCTGGCTGCGATGGCCGGCCATGCCCGCTTCTGCCTACAATGCCGGCGGGTCGCAGCGCATGGGCGCTGCGCGCACGGATGCGGAGAAGACGCATGCTCCCCACGATACTGGCCCGGCCCCTGACAGCCAGCGCTTTTGCGCCGTACGGCGAGGTGCTCGAGATCCCGCGCACGCCAGGGCGGCGTTATTTCGACGACACCCTGGCCAACCTGCGCGAGCAGGCGCGGGCCAGCCTGTCGCTCATCCATTGCGAGCCGACCCCGCTGCCGCTGCGCGTGACGGCGCTCGAGCGGCACCGGTACTCGTCGCAGAGCTTCGTGCCGCTGGCCGTGGACCGCTGGCTGATCGTGGTTGCGCCCCATGCCCCGGACGGCGGGCCCGACGCGGCGCGGGCGCAGGCCTTCGTGGGCGGGCCCGGCCAGGGCATCACCTACAGGGCCGATACCTGGCATCACGGTCTCACGGTGCTGGGGCAGCCCGCGGATTTCGCGATCTTCATGTGGCGCGACGGCAGCGAGGGCGACGAGGAATTCGCCGCCGTGACGCCTTTCGCGGCAACGCCGGCCTGAGCCCTGCGCGGGCGTCGCTGCTACAGGAATGCTAAAGGAACCCGATCCAGCGCCCCGCCACGATGGCGCAAGGCCACAGCGCCAATGATGCCAGGGCATGCGCGCGCGCCGCAGCCGGCACGCCATCGCCGTGCAGCGCGCCGCGCCAGTGGCGGCCGGCGTGCAGCCACAGCGCATTCAGCACGCCCAGCCCCACCAGCCCCAGCTTCGCCAGGAACGCCGCATTGCCGGCATATTCGCCGGGCCGCACCGAGAACAGCCAGACGCCCGACAGCACCGCCGCGGCCAGGCCGCAGGCGGCCAGCCGCGAAAGAAACGGGCCCAGGGCGGCCAGCGGCACGGCGCGGGCCGCGCCGAGCAGGCGCAGATCCAGCGCGACGATGGCGCCGAGCAGCACGCCCAGCGAGGCTATGTGCAGCGCGTTGACCAGCAGGTAGGCGGTGCCCGAGTGCCGCAGCAGCACGGCGGGCGGCAGGCCGCCCAGCCATTCCAGCACCATGGAGGCTATTTCCGGATCCGGTCGGGATAGATGTCGTAGGTCTTGTCGCCCACGGTGATCTGCACGGCCTTCATGCGCTTCTCGGCGTGGTCCGAGGCACGGTTGCCGGTGGCCACGATGGCATCGCCGGGCTTGGCCGAGCCTTCGGTGAAGCCGGCGCGGCTGGTCTGCGTGGGGTTGCCCAGCTCCACGCGCCACGTGCCGTCGTCGGTCTGGACGTCCAGCCAGGGATGGGGCGGCGCGATCTGCACCTTGGCGACGGTGCCGCGCAGCTGGATCTGCTCCGCGTCGGCCCAGGACCATCCGTGGTGCGCCGACGCAACGGGCGCCAAGGGCCCGGCAAGGGCCAGCCCGAGCACGCCGGCGGCCAGGGTTCGATAGGACATGATGACACCTCCCGCACGATGTGGAATCGATCGTCCTGCCCGGCCGGACGGTGCGTCGCGGCCGGGCCTGCAGGCCACTATACCCCGGGCGCGGCGCAGGATACAGGCGCCGGCGGATACAGGCGCCGGCTCAGGCCAGCACGGCCACGGCATCCACTGCGCGCACGCCCTGCCCCGCCTCCAGCACGAAGAGCGGATTGATCTCGGCCTCCACCAGCCGGTCGCCCAGGGCCTGCGCCAGCTGCGCAAAGCGCAGCACGGCCTCGACCAGGGCCGGCACGTCGGCGCGCGGCCGGCCGCGATAGCCGTCCAGCAGCGGCCAGGCACGCAAGGCCTGCAGCATTTCCAGCACTGTGTCGCGATCCACCGGCAGCAGCCGCAGGCTGGTGTCGCGGAACAGCTCGGCGGTCACGCCGCCGAAGCCCAGCAGCAGGCTGGTGCCCAGCGCGGCGTCGCGCCGCAGGCCGAGGATGATCTCCACGCCGTCCTGCACGCGCTCCTGGATCAGGAAGCCCTCGGGCGCCACGCCGGCGCGCTCGCGCACACGCCGGTCCATGGCCTGGATCTCTCCCGCCACGCGCTCGGGCGGCACGTCCAGCGCCACCCCGCCGGCCTCGGTCTTGTGCGTGATGTGGGGCGACACGACCTTGACGACGACCGGCTGGCCGAGTTCCCGGGCGTAGCGCGCGCCGTCTTCCGGCCCATGCACCACGGCCTCCCTGGGCCCCGCGATGCCGCAGCTCGCGAACAGCGCCCGCGCGCGCACTTCGTCGAGGCTGCCGCGCCATTGTGCGGGCGGCGCCGGTACGTCGCCCGGAATGGGCTGCGGGGCGGCAACCGGGGCCCTGCCTGCCTGGTGCAGGGCGTGGAGCACCGTCCCTATGCTCTCCGGCGCGGCCAAGGCAGGCACGGCAATGCGGTTCAGGTGGGCCAGCACTTCCGGCGCGTGCGGGCTCACATAGGCCAGCAGGGGCTTGCCGGTATGGGGCAGGCAGGCGGCAATGGCGTCCGCCGCCAGTCGCGGCCGGCCCAGCGCCGAGGAGCCCACCACCGTGACCACGGCATCGTAGTCGTCGCTCGCGGCCAGCGTGGCCACGGCCCGTGCGAGCAGGTCGGGCTGCAGGCCGGCCAGCGTGACGTCGATCGGGTTGCGGTCCAGCACCATCTGCGCATCGTCGTGCAGCGCGCGCAGGGCCTGCGCGGTGTCCGGGCCGGGAGGCGGCGCGTCGAAGCCGGCCGCGCCCAGGCTGTCGGCCACCAGCGTGCCGGCCCCGCCCGTGGACGTCAGGATGGCCACCCGGCGGCCGGCGGGCCGGCGGCGGGCCGCCAGCGCATTGGCGATGTCGAGCAGGTCTGCGTAGCGTTGCGCGCGGATGGCGCCCACCTGCCGGAACAGGGCCTCGTACATGGCGTCGCCGCCGGCCAGCGCGCCGGTATGCGAGGCGGCGGCGCGGGCGCCGGCCTCGGACCGGCCCACCTTGTAGACGACCACGGGCTTGCCCTGGCTGCTGGCCTGCCGGACGGCCTGCCGGAAGTTCTCCGGGTGCCGCAGCGTTTCCAGGTACAGCGCGATCACGGCGGTGTGCGGATCGCGCGCGAAATGCGCCACGAAGTCGGCAACCTCGAGGTCAGCCTCGTTGCTGGTCGAGACCAGGGCCGAGAAGCCGATGCCTGCCGCGGCGCCGCGCGACAGCGTGGCCCCCAGGATGCCGCCGCTCTGCGACACCAGCGCGATGTTGCCGGCCGGCAGCTCGGCCATTTCCAGGGCGCCGCTGGCGCTGAGCACGATGCGGTCGCGCAGATTCACCAGCCCTATGGTGTTGGGGCCGAGGAGGCGCATCGCGCCGGCGGCCCGCTTCAGTTCTTCCTGGCGCTGCGCGCCCTCGCCGCCCACCTCGGCGTAGCCGCTGGCCAGCACGATGGCTGCCGCCGTGCCGCGTTCCGCGAGTTGCGCCACGGCTTCGGTGGCGCGGCCGGCCCCGAGCAGCACCAGCGCCACGTCGGGCGCCTCGGGCAGCGCGGCGATGTCCGGATAGCAGCGCAGGCCGCCGACTTCGTCCGCGCGCGGGTTCACGGGGTAGATCGCGCCCGCATAACCATGGCGCTGCAGGTAGGCCACCGGCCGGCCGGCGGTCTTGGACGGGTCCGCCGAGGCGCCCACGACGGCGACGCTGCGCGGGCGCAGCAGGCGTTCGATGGGGTTCTGTGCGATGGGATCGTTCATGCCTGCCCCTTGCGCGAACGCGCCTGCAGGAATGCTTCGACACTGGCGCGGTGCGCGTCGGTGCTGTAGCAGATGGCCTGGGCCTGGCTGCCCAGCGCGAAGATCTGTTCCACGCTGGACTCGAACGTGCGGTCCAGGATGGACTTGCTCAGGGCGAGCGCGGCAGCCGAGCCGCCGGAAAGCGAGCGGGCCCAGTCGAGCGCCGTGTCGAGCAGCGCTTCGGGCGGCGCAAGCCGATCCGCCATGCCCAGGCCCAGCGCTTCCTGCGCCGCCACGGTGCGGCCGGAGTAGATGAGCTCCTTGGCCCGCGGCAGGCCCACGCGGCGCGGCAGGAAATACATGCCTCCGCCGTCGGGTATCAGGCCGCGCAGCACATAGGTCATGGCGAACGTGGCCGTGTCGGACGCCAGCACGAAATCGCAGCAGAACGCCAGGTCGGCCCCCAGGCCGGTTGCCGGCCCGTTGACCGCGGCGATGACGGGCTTGGGCAGCTGGTGCAAGGCAAGCACGGCGTGGTGCGTCCGCTGCTGGCGGCTCCATCCATTGAAGGCGACTTCTCCCGGTGGCGCCTGCATGCGCTCCTGCATGCCACGTACGTCGCCGCCGGCGCAGAACGCCTTGCCGGCGCCCGTCAGCACCACGGCGCGCACCGCCGGGTCGCGGCCGGCGCGATCCAGGATGTCGACCAGCACCTGGCGCGTGGCGTCGTCCAGCGCATTGCGCACGGCGGGCCGGTTCAGTGTGATGAGCCCCGTGCCATCGCGGACTTCGTACAGCACGGGAGCTTCTGCATTCGTGTCGGGTTTTTCGCGCATCTTGTTTTCCTGGTGGGGTATCACTGGTCCTGGATGCCGGTGCGGGAGATCAGGTCGCGCCAGCGCTGCGCTTCCTCCTGCACGTAGCGGCTCAGCTGCGCAGGCGGGCCGGCGTCGACCACCAGCCCTTCCTGCTCGACGTTGCGGCGGAATGCGGGCGCCTGCACCGCTTCGCGCAGGGCCGCATTCAGGCGGTCGACGATATCGGGCGGCGTGCCGGCGGGCACGAACAATCCGTACCAGCTGTCCACGCGATAGCCGGCCACGCCGGCTTCCGCCACCGTGGGCAGGTCGGGCTGCGCCGGCGAGCGTTCGGCCGTGGTCACGGCCAGCCCTCGCAGCTGCCCGCTCTTGATGTGCTGCGCCACGCTGGCCATGGTGGAGAACATCATGTCGATCTGTCCGCCCAGCAGGTCATTGAGCGCCGGGCCCGAGCCGCGATACGGCACATGGGTGATATCGACCTGGGCCATTGTCTTGAACATCTCGCCGGCAAGATGCGCCGACGTGCCGTTGCCGTACGAACCGAAATTGAGCTCGCCGGGGTGGGCGCGCGCGTAGTCGATCAGCTCCTGCAGGTTGCGGAATGGCCGCTTGGGCGAGACCACCAGCACATTGGGCGAGCGCCCCACCAGCGCCACGGGGGCGAAGTCGCGGTCCGTGTCGTACGGCAGCTTGCCAGGCCGCAAGGCCGGGTTCACTGCATGCGCGAACGTGGCCAGCACCAGCGTGTAGCCGTCCGGCTTGCTGCGCGCCACGGCCTCGGTGCCTATGATGGTGCTGGCGCCGCCGCGGTTCTCCACCACCACCGGCTGGCCGAGCGAACGCGCCATGCCTTCTGCCAGCTGGCGCCCTATCAGGTCGGTGCCGCCGCCCGGCGGGAACGGCACCACCAGCGTCACGGGGCGTTCGGGATAGGCGGCAGCAGCCGCGGCGCCGGCCAGCATCGGGATAGTTGCCAGTGCCGCGATCGCGGCGCGGCGCAGTTTGCGCAGGCTATGCACGATTGTCTCCTTCTGCGGTCATGGCCGCATTCGTTGTATTTGCATGGACACGGCCAGTTTAGGACGGCGCGCCGCCGGAACGGCGCTACCATTTCCATCTGGTGGAAATGACGGGAGCATCGGCATGGAACGCACGGCAACGCGCCGCGGGGCTGCATCGCCCACGAATCGTTCGCTGGAACGCGGCATCGCCATCCTGCGCGCGTTCCGGCCGGGCTCGGAACTGCTGGGCAATGGCGAACTTGCCGAACGCACCGGCCTGTCGCGCGCAACGGTGAGCCGCCTGACGCAGACCCTCGTGAAGACCGGGTTCCTGCAGCATGAACCTGCGCTGCGCGCATACCGGCTGGGAGCGCCGGTGCTGAGCCTGGGACATGCCATGCGCAGCAGTTCGCCGGTGCTGCGCATTGCCGCGCCCATGATGCAGGCGCTGGCGCAATCGCGGCGCATCAACGTGGGCCTGGCGGTGCCCGATGGCGAAGACATGGTCTATCTGGAATCCGTGCGCTATGCGCGGCGGGCCTCGCTGCGCACCGTCGTCGCCGGCCAGCGCGTGCCGATCGCCTTGACGTCGCTGGGACGGGCCTATCTCGCCACCCTCGACGACGCAGCGCGCGAACGCCTGCTGGCCCCGATGTATGCCCGCAAGCCGTCGGCCGGCCGCCGGCTGCGGCGCGAGATCGCCGCGGCCGTGGCAGACGTGCGGCGCCAGGGATGGTGCCTGGCCAGCTGGCAGCCCGAGGTGGTGGCGCTGGCCACACCCCTGGCGCTGGGCGGCGGACCGGTGCACGTGCTCAACGTCAGCACGTCCGGCCTGGCCGAGCCGCTGCGGGCCGCGCCCGACCTGGCCCAGGCGCTGCTGGAGCTGGCCCGGCGCATCGAGCGCGCGGCGGCGTGAGGCGCACCCGCCGCACGCCGCACGCCAGGTTGCGCAATTTCATATGTGCTTGCGATCTATCAATGCGCTGCGCAAGCCGTTGGCCTATGCTGTCGGTACGCCTTCCCCACTCAAGGAGATGATCATGCTGAAGATACTCGTCCCGGTCGATGGATCCGAATGCGCGGTGCGGGCGCTGCATGAGGCCATCCGCATGGCCAAGCTGGTGGGCGATGCGGAACTGCATGTGCTGAACGTGCAGATACCCATCGTGTCGGGCCATGCGCGCATGTTCCTCAACAAGGAAGACGTGGATGCGTACTACGAGTCCGAGCACAAGGCCGCGCTGGACTCGGCTCTGCCGCCGCTCGAGCAGGCCGGCGTGCGCTACCTGCTCGCCAAGCGCCTGGGCCAGTACGACGAAGAAATCGTCGAGTACGCGCGCTCGGAGAAATGCGACCATATCTACATGGGCACGCGCGGCCTGGGTGCGGTGAGCGGCCTGCTGCTGGGTTCGGTCACGCGCAAGGTGATCCACCAGGCCGAGGTTCCCATCACGCTGGTGAAGTGATGCCGCGTCCGCCCGCCACGTCCGGGTCCGGCGGCGCGCCCGCCGATGCCGGCCGGGCAAGGCTGCTGCGCGCCGGGGCGGCGGCGGCCGCGTGGGCCTGCCTGCCCGCGATGGCGCAGGCCGCCGGCAGCGCACAGCGCGCCGCGCCCCGCATGGGAACCCGTCCCATCCTGTCCAGCGGCGAAGCGCTGCCCATGGTGGGCTGCGGCACGTACATCGGTTTCGACGTCGCGCCAGACGGGCCCGAATACGCGGCCCTGGCGGGGGTGCTGCGCGAGCTGCAGGCGGCTGGCGGCAGCGTGCTGGACTCCTCCCCCATGTACGGCCGCGCGGAAGAGATCACGGGCAGGCTGCTGGCCGACAGCGGCACGCGGGCGCAGGCCTTCCTGGCCACGAAGGTCTGGACCCGCGGACGGCAGGCGGGGCTGGCGCAGATGGCCGAATCCATGCGCCGCCTGCGCACCGACCGCATCGACCTGCTGCAGGTGCACAATCTGCTCGACTGGCGCACGCAGCTGGCCTCGATACGCGCGCTGCAGGCCGAGGGCCGCGTGCGCTACGCGGGCATCACGCACTACACGTCATCGGCCTACGATGACGTCGAGGCGGTGCTGCGCGCCGAGCGGCTGGACTTCCTGCAAATCAACTACGCCTTCGACGACCGCGATGCGGCGCTGCGGCTGCTGCCGCTGGCCGCCGACCGCGGCGTGGCCGTGCTGGTGAACCGGCCGTTCGGCGGCGGCGGCCTGCTGCGCCGTCTTTCCGATCGGCCGCTGCCCGCCTGGGCCGGCGAGATCGGGGCGCGCACCTGGGCCCAGGTGCTGCTGAAATTCGTGCTGAGCCATCCGGCGGTCACGTGCGTGATTCCGGGCACGCGGCGCCCCGAGCACATGCGCGACAACGCCGCTGCCGCCATGGGCCCGCTGCCGGATGCCGCGTACTGGCGCGACAAGCCGGTCGAGCTGGCCTAATGTCCTGTCTTCCAGAGCTGCACCAGGGCCTTGGGCATGCGGGTTTCCGGGATCCGGAAGGTCACCTGCTGCGGCCCGGCCTGCGGATCGAACAGGATCTCGACATGGTAGTAACGCTGGTCGGCGCCGCCGCCCGGCCCGGCACGGCCGGCAGCTTCGGCCAGCGCATCGCACACGGCGCGGCGCTGCGGCTCGGGGCAGCTGCGCAGGTCGAGTTCGCGCGGCAAGGCGCGCGTGGGCAGGTGCACCAGGCCGCCCTCGCGACGGATGCATACGCGCAATGCGGCGTCCAGGGGCGGCAGCGTGATCACGCCAGCACCCCGACTTCCTGCCAGGCCCGCCTGGCGGCATCGCGCAATTCGGCCTCGCTGGCGGCCGCCAGCGTCAGGCCGGCGAATTCCGCGAAGTCCATGTCCGGCCGCAGCCGCCCGCCGGTGAGCGCGCCGTACCACAGCCGCCCGGCATGCTCCCACGCATGGCCGCCCAGCGCGCTGGCTGCCAGATAGAAGGCGCGGTTGGGTATGCCGGAATTGATGTGGACGCCGCCGTTGTCCTGCGCGGTGACCACGAAGTCGCGCATGTGGGCCGGTTGCGGGTCGCGCCCCAGTGCGGGGTCGTCGTAGGCCGTGCCGGGCTGCGCCATCGAGCGCAGCGCGCGGGCATTGACCGCATCGGTGAACAGGCCCTGGCCCACCAGCCAGTCGGCCTCGTCGACGCGCTGGCCTGCGGCGTGCTGCTTCACGAGCGAGCCGAACACGTCGCAAAGCGATTCATTCAGCGCGCCCGACTGGCCCTGGTAATGAAGGCCGCCCGCCCGGTCTATCACGCCGTGCGCCAGCTCATGGCCCACGATGTCCACGGCCACCGTGAAACGGTTGAAGATCCCGCCGTCGCCATCGCCGAAGACCATCTGCGCGCCGTTCCAGAAGGCGTTTTCGTAGTCTTCTCCGTAGTGCACCGTGGCCACCAGCGGCATGCCCGCGCCGTCGATGGAGTCGCGCCCATGGACGGTCCAGAAATACGCGTGCACGGCGCCGAGGTGCGCATAGGCTTCGTCGACGGCCGGATCGCCCCGCGGCCCCTGCCCTTCGCTGCGCACCAGCTCGCCGGGCAGGTCGGTGCCGTTGGCGGCGTCGTGCACCTGCCGCGTCGGGCGTCCGGGCGTATGCCCGGGGTCCGGCAGCGGCGCGGCAGGCGCCGTTGCCGCGAGGGCGCGGCGCTGCTCGAGCTGCAGCGTGTAGGCGGCGCGGGCGGCGGCATGGCCACGCCGGCTGGCCAGGTGGTCCAGCAGGTACGGAGGAATCAGGGTGCGCGGCGCGGACATGGTCGATCTCCTTGCACAGGCGGGAACGTGCTGTACGGCTTGCAGGCGGGCGGCTGTACCGGGGCGTCGGTATTTGCCATAATGGCGCGGCCCCGCGGCACTCGCGCCCGGGGCAGGAGCCTGCGCAGCGCGCGGGCGTTCATCCCCGCATCCCAACGAGAACACCAACGATGAAATCCGACGACACTGGCAAGCTGATCCTGCGCCTCAGCCTCGGGATCATGATCCTCCTGCATGGCCTGGCCAAGCTCAACGGGGGCGTCGGCGGCATCGCCGGCATGCTGTCCTCGCACGGCCTGCCCGGCTTCCTGGCCTATTTCGTGTACGTGGGCGAGATCATCGGCCCGCTGCTGGTGATCCTGGGCATCTACGCCCGCCTGGGCGCCCTGCTCATCGCCGGCAACATGGTGGTGGCCACGCTGCTGGTCCACATGGGCGAGATCGCCAGCCGCAACAACACGGGCGGCTGGGCCCTGGAGCTGCAGGGCATGTTCCTGTTCGGCGCGCTGGCCGTGTTCTTCCTGGGCGCGGGCCGCTTCAGCCTCGCGGGTTCCGGTGGCCGCTGGAACTGACGCCACCCCACCACGTCGCTCCGGGGGCCGCGCAAGCGGCCCTCGCCACATCCGGGCTGCGTTGCGGCCGGTGTTCATCGCAGCAGCCCGCCCCGCGACGGCGCGGTAGGGCCGGGCCGGGTGCCCGGCTGGCGCACCGGCGGCACGGCGCCGCGCGGCGCGGCAGGCTCGGGCGGCGAGATCCTGGGCATGGCCGGGGCCGGCGTCACCGGCTGCGGCTGCGGCCGCGGCATGGGCGGCACGGCCGGCCGCGTGGGTTGCGGCATGGGCGGCAGCGCCCGGTTGGCCCCGGGCGGCGCCGTATACGAAGGCATGACCGGACGCTCGGGAGGCGTTGCCGGCCGCGCCGGCAGGATGCCTTCCTGGGCCGTGGCGGGCGCCGCCAGGGCTGCGGCGCACAGCGCCAGGGCCCGCAAGGCCGGCATGCCGCGACGGCGGCTCGGCGCAAGATACTCGGACAAGTTCCGCTCCTGATGGGATGGGCATGCATCGTCCCGCATGCCCTTAGGCTCGTCCAAACCGCCGCCGGCCGTCAACCGGCAGCAGTAAGCAAATGTGCCGGTGGCGGCGTGCCCCTGGACTGCGGCGGCGCCGATGGCTATAACGGTAGCCATTGTCCTGCGCACGGAGATTGCCATGACCCCGCTCTCACGCATCGCCCTGGCGGCCTGCCTGTGGGCCGCCGTGCCCGCGGCGCGCGCCGTGCTTCCCGTCGGCGCGCCGGCTCCCGACTTCCGTGCGCCGGCCGCGCTGGCGGGCGAACCCTATACGTTCGACCTCGCCGAGGCGCGCGCCCGCGGCCCCGTGGTGCTGTATTTCTATCCGGCTGCCTTCACCCAGGGCTGCAGCCTCGAGGCGCGCAGCTTCGCCGAAGCCATTCCGCAATACCAGGCCCTGGGCGCCACGGTGGTGGGCATGTCGGGCGACGACATGGACACGCTCAAGCGCTTTTCGGCGGCCGATTGCGCCGGCAAGTTTCCCGTGGCGGCCGACGCCGACGGCGCCGTCATGCGCAGCTACGACGCGGCCAGCCAGCGCCGTCCCGATGCCGCGCAGCGCGTGTCGTACGTCATATCGCCCGAAGGCCGCATCCTCTATGCCTACGGCGACGCCAATCCCGAGCACCACGTCACGCGCACGCTCGAGGCGCTGCGGGCCTGGAAGGCCGGCCGCTGAGGCGCCTGCCGCGATCCGGCGGCGCGCACGCTTTCAGGAGCGCGCGGCAGGCAGGATCTCCCGCACCGTCTCGGCCGGCCGGCACAGGCGCGCGCCGCGCTCGGTGACCACGAAAGGCCGGTTGATCAGGATGGGGTTCTCCACCATGGCGTCCAGCAGGGCCTGGTCGTCGACCTCCGGCGCGTCCAGGCCGAGTTCGGTGTAGAGGCTTTCCTTGGCGCGCACGGCCTCGCGCACCGTGAGGCCCGACTGCTGGATCAGCCCCGCCAGCGTCTGGCGCGACGGAGGCGTCTTGAGGTATTCGATCACCGTGGGTTCGATGCCGGCGTCGCGCAGCATCTGCAGCACCGTGCGCGAGGTGCCGCAACGCGGGTTGTGGTAGATGGTGGTGCTGGCTGACATGGCGTGGAACTCCCGGCCCCGCGGGCCTCGATGAAGACATGGCTCGATCTGGCGCAGTCTACCGCGTCTGCGCTCGATGGAAGGGCCAGACCGGCGGATCCGTGCCGGGCGGCACGGACGGGCGGCTCCAGCGGGCGGGCGTGGCCGAGAATCTTGCGGCGTGGCGCACGGCCTGCAATTGGCCGAAACCCGAGGCCTCGGTATAGAGCAGGTCGTCGATCGACGGCATGGGGCACGCCAGCCCGTCCGGCACCCTGCCCAGTCCGCGTATCCATGCTGCGGTGCGTGCCAGCGACACGCGCACGTGCCAGCTGCCGCCCTCCCGGGCCTGCCGCCCCAGCGCAGCCAGCGCGCCGAACGCCATCAGGTAGCCGGAGGCATGGTCCAGCAGCTGCACGGGCAGCGGCTTGGGGGCATCCTGGCCGGCCGCCTGCGCTTCCGCATGGTTGAAGCCGCTGGCTGTCTGCACCAGCGAGTCGAAACCGCGCCGCCCTGCCCAGGGCCCGGCATGGCCGTAGGCGGAAAGGGATACGTAGACGATGCCCGGCCGCAGCGCCGCGGCCTCCACCGGGCCGAAGCCCAGCGCCTGCAGTCCGCCCGGCCGATAGCCTTGCACGAAGACGTGGGCCTGCTCCAGCAGGTGGCCGAGTGCCTGGCGCCCTTCGGGCGTGCGCAGGTCCAGGTGCGTCGAGAGCTTGCCGCGGCTGGTGTCGGCGATGTTCTCGATGTTGGGCAGGTGCGGCGCATTGACCAGCATGACGTCGGCGCCATAGGCCGCGAGCGCGCGGCCGCAGACCGGCCCGGCGATGATGCGGGTCAGGTCCAGCACGCGCAGCCCCGAAAGCGGCATCGGCGCGTCATCCAGCCGCGGCAATGGCCGGGGCGGCGCGTCGCCGATGCACTCGATGCCGACCAGCGGCTGCGCCGCCACGGCGGCTGCCTGCGGGTGGGCGTCCCATTCGTCGAAGCTGCGCATCGCTGCCGCGACCAGGCCGGCCTCGGCCGCGGCCGCCTCGAAATCCAGGGCGCTCCAGCTGGCCAGCGCCTGGCTCACCGCCTCGCGCGGGGTGTCCGGGCCGGTGGGGCAGCCCAGCAGCGCCAGCGCCCCGTCGCGGTGGTGCGCAAAGTTGGCGTGGATGCGTACCCAGCCCCCGTCGCCACAGGGGTAGGCGCCGGTGATCTTGTCCCAGATGTGGGGCGTGACGCCGTCGATCTTGAAATGACTGCGGCACTCCTGCGCGGCATGCAGCATGTCCACGGCCACCCGCTGGCGCGCCTGCCCGCGCAGGTGCCAGAGCTCGGCCGCGGCCAGCGCGGCCGCGGCGATGCTGGCCTGTGCTGCGGTGCCTACGGCGAAGGACGACGGCAGGACGGGCTCCGCGCCGCTCAGGTCGACCCAGCCCAGGGCCTCCCGGGCCATGTGCGCGCCCAGCCAGATTTCGCTCAGGGCCTGCGCCGCAGACTGTACCGCCGCAGGATGATTCATGGCACCTCCGCTGCTGCCGGAATCCACACCGGCACTCCGTTGATTACATGGCCCCCGGCCGTGGCCGTCAAGCCGCCCTGCCAGCCGTCACGGCCGGGGCCGGTCCAGTCGGCGCAGGAACACCTGCAGCGTCTTGACGACCTGCTGGTCGCCGCGCGATTGCGCGGCCTGCAGCCCGGTCGCCCAGGCTTCACGGGCGCCGGCTTCGTCGCCCTGCGCCAGCAGTGCCTTGCCCAGCCATTGCCATGCCACCGAATAGCCGGGGTCGTGGGCCAGCGCGGCACGCAGGTGCACCACGGCCGTGGCGGCATCGCCCTCCTCCGCGTGGGCCTTGCCCAGCGAGAAACGCAGCAGCATGTTGTCTTGCCCGCGGTCCAGCATGGCCTGCAGGCGTTCGATAACGGGGTTCATCGCAACCTCCCGGGGCATGGCCCCCACGCCATGATAGCGGCTGCGCGATACCCCGGTCGCAGACCCGGTTATCCCGTGCAAGCCGCCAACGCCGGCCCTAAAATGCACGCCGCGGCGCAACATGCCCCGCGCACGATCAAGCTGTACGCATTGCCTTTTCTGTTCTTCCTTTATGGCACAACGTTTCCGTGCCCTCCCGACCATGCCTCTGCACCTGCTCTCCCTGGCCGCCGCCGCGTTCGGCATCGGCACCAGTGAGTTCGTCATCATGGGCCTGCTGCCCAACGTCGCCGCCGACCTGCACATCACCATCGACACGGCCGGGCTGCTGATTTCCGGCTATGCCCTGGGCGTGGTGGTGGGCGCGCCCATCATGGCGGTGGCCACGTCCCGCCTGCCCCGCAAGGCCACGCTGATCGGGCTGGCCAGCACCTTCGTGCTGGGCAACCTCCTGTGCGCGCTGGCGCCCGACTATATGCTGCTGATGGCGGCACGCATCGTCGCGGCCTTCTGCCATGGCGCGTTCTTCGGCATAGGGGCCGTGGTGGCCGCCGAACTCGTGCCGCGTCACCAGCGCGCCCGCGCCATCGCGCTCATGTTCACCGGCCTGACCCTGGCCAACGTGCTGGGCGTGCCCCTGGGCACGGCCCTCGGCCAGGTGGCCGGCTGGCGCGCCACGTTCTGGGCCGTGACCGGCATAGGCCTGGCCGCGGTGCTGGCCCTGGCGGCCTGGCTGCCGCGCGCCATTCCCATGCAGTCGGGCAACGTGCTGCGCGAGTTCCGGGTGCTGCGCCAGCCCGCGGTGCTCTGGCCGCTGGCGGCCAGCGTGCTGGCCTCGGGCGCGCTCTTCTGCACTTTCACGTATATCGCGCCGCTGCTGCAGCAGGTCACCGGCGTTTCCGAGCGCGGCGTCACCGGCGTGCTGCTGCTCTTCGGCGTGGCGCTCACCGTGGGCAGCACCCTGGGCGGCCGCCTGGGAGACGGCAATCTCGAGCGCGCGCTGCGCCGGGTTTTCCTCGGCCTGCTGCTGGCGTATGCCCTGCTGGCCGAGGTGGCCGGGCTGCGCCTGCCCATGCTGGCGGTCCTGTTCGCTTGGGGCATGCTGGGCTTTGCGGTGGTGCCGCTGCTGCAGACCCTGATCGTGGACCAGGCCGCCGACGCCCCGAATCTGGCCTCCACCCTCAACCAGGGCGCCTTCAACCTGGGCAACGCCGCGGGCGCCTGGCTGGGCGCCATGGCGCTGCGCCACGGCGCCCCGCTGTCCGACCTGCCGTGGCTGTCGGCCCTGCTGGGCGCCGGCGCGCTCGCCATTACCGTGTGGGGCACGCGCTATTACGGCCGGCGCGGCGCTACACTGGTGGAATCGTCGCCCGCCTGACCAGGCGCGGTGCTTCCGGACCGGAGACAGCATGACGACGCTCTATGATTTTTCGGCGCGCGACATCGACGGCAACGAACGCAGCCTGTCCGACTATGCCGGGCAGGTGGTGCTGGTGGTGAACGTGGCATCGAAGTGCGGCTTCACGCCGCAGTACTCGGGCCTCGAAGCCCTGTACCGCGACTACCGCGAGCAGGGCTTCACGGTGCTGGGATTTCCCTGCAACCAGTTCGGCCGCCAGGAGCCGGGCGACGAGGCCGAGATCCGCGAATTCTGCGACACGCAGTACGGCGTGACCTTTCCGCTGTATGCCAAGGTGGACGTCAACGGACCCGACGCGCATCCGCTGTACCGCTGGCTCAAGGAGCAGAAGCCCGGGGTGCTCGGCACCGAGGGCATCAAATGGAACTTCACCAAGTTCCTGATAGGCCGCGACGGCCGGGTGATCGAGCGCTACGCGCCGACGGACGCGCCCGACGCCCTGCGCGAAGACATCGCCGCCGCCTGCGCCAGCCCCGCGCCGTCCGCCGCGCCCTGAGGCAGCCCGGCATTCAGCGCAGCGGCGGCAGCCGCCTGCGCAGGGGGCTGGCCTTGACGATGGCCGTGTTGGTTTCCGCATATTCGGTGATCCGCTCCAGCACGGCGTCGAGCTCGCCGATGTTGCGCAGCACCAGCCGGGCATGGAAGCAGTCGTCGCCGGTGACCTTGTCGCATTCCACGAAGGCTTCGATGCCGGTGATGAGCTTCTCCACCTTCCGCAACTGCCCGGGCAGCGGGCGGATGCGCACGATCGCCTCCAGCGCGTAGCCCAGCGCCGCGGCGTTGACCCGCACGGTATAGCCCTCCACCACCCCGCTGTCCTCCAGGCGCCGCAGCCGGTCGGCCACGCTCGGCGCAGACATCCCGACCTGCCGCGCGAGGTCGGCCACCGTGGTGCGCGCATGGCTGGCCAGCAGCGTGACGAGGCGCCGGTCGATGGCGTCGAGCGGGCTGGTTTCGTTTGAAAGGCTCTCTGCAGTTTTCATCGATGATCCTTAGGTTTCTGCGGCGATATTCCGATCATATCGTCTGTATCGGACTGGGCCTGGCTGGGATACTGGTGTCCAGCATGGCGCCGGCCGGGTCGGCGCCCCGACGGAGTGCTCATCATGCAGAAATCCCTTGCCGGCGTGGGCGCGGCCCAGATGGCCGCCGCCATGACGCTTTCCGGGACCCTGGGCGTGTTCGTCCTGGCTTCCGGCCAGAACCCCTGGAACGTGGTGTTCTTCCGCTGCCTGTTCGGCGCCATCGGCCTGCTGGCCTATTGCCTGGCGCGCGGCCTGCTGCGGCCCGGGCTGTTCACCCGGTGCAATCTCATCCTGGCGCTGCTGGCAGGCGCAGCCCTGGTCATGAACTGGGTGCTGCTGTTCTCGGCCTATCGCCTGGCCTCGATCTCGCTTGCCACGGCGGTCTACAGCGTGCAGCCCTTCGTGCTCATGGGCCTGGGCGCCTGGTTCCTGGGCGAGCGGCCGTCGCGCCGGCAGCTGGCCTGGGCCGTGGCGGCCTTCGTGGGCGTGCTGCTGGTGCTGCGCGTCATCCCTGGCGGGGCGGATGCAGGCTCGCTGGCAGGCATGGCGCTGGGCCTGGCCGCGGGTTGCCTGTATGCCGTCACGGCCCTGCTGGTGAAGCGGCTGCAGGGCGTGCCGCCGCAGGTGCTGGCCCTGGTGCAGACCGCGCTGGGCGTGGCCATGCTGCTGCCGCTGGCCGATTTCGGCGCGCTGCCCCAGGCCCCGCTGCAATGGGGCTGCCTGGTGCTGCTGGGGCTGGTGCACACCAGCCTGATGTACATCCTGCTCTACGCGGGGCTGCAGAAACTGACGAGCGCCGCGGCGGCGCCGATCAGCTTCATCTATCCCGCCGTCGCCCTGCTGCTCGACGCGCTGGTGTACGGGCAGCGGCTGGCGCCTGGCCAATGGGCGGGCATGGCGCTGATCTTCATGGCGGTGGCCGGCGTCAGCCTGCGCGGCGCAATCCCGCACTGGCGCCCGGGCCATGCCCTGCGCCCGCGCCCCGACCCGCTATCATGGAAACCTTCCGGGACGCCCCGGCATCCGAGAACGCCTGAGACCAGGGATTGCGCATGATAGACCTCTACTACTGGACTACGCCGAACGGCCACAAGATCACCTTGTTCCTCGAGGAAACCGGCCTGCCCTATACCATCCACCCCGTGAACATCGGCAAGGGCGAGCAGTTCCAGCCCGACTTCCTGCGGATCGCGCCCAACAACCGCATCCCGGCCATCGTGGACCGCGCCCCGGCAGACGGCGGCGAGCCCGTGTCGCTGTTCGAATCCGGCGCCATCCTGCTGTACCTGGCCGAGAAGACCGGCCGCTTCATCGCCCAGGACCTGCGCGGCCGCGCCGAAGTGCTGCAATGGCTGTTCTGGCAGATGGGCGGGCTGGGTCCCATGGCCGGCCAGAACCACCATTTCTCGGGATACGCGCCCGAGCGCATTCCCTACGCCATCGAGCGCTACGTGAAGGAAACCAACCGGCTGTACGGCGTGCTCGACAAGCGCCTGTCCGACCGCGAGTTCGTGGCGGGCAGCGAATACTCCATCGCCGACATGGCCGCCTACCCCTGGATCGTGCCGCACGAGCGCCAGGGCCAGGACCTCGCCGACTTCCCGAACCTGCAGCGCTGGTTCGAGGCCATCCGCGCCCGGCCGGCCACCGTGCGGGCCTACGAGAAGGCGGCGCAGATCAATACCACGCCTTCGGTGAGCGACGAGGAATCGCGCCGCATCCTGTTCGGCCAGACGGCCGACACGCTGCGCCGCTGAACCATGCCGCAGGCCAGCACGACATTCCGCCGTGCCACGCAGGCCGACCTGTCCGCCATCGTCGGGCTGCTGGCCGACGACGTGCTGGGCAGCGGCCGCGAAGCGGCCGGCAGCACGCCGGACCCCGCCTATCTGGACGCCTTCCGCGCGATCGACGCCGACGCCAACCAGTACCTGGCGGTTGCCGAGCGTGCGGGCGAGGTCGTCGGCTGCATGCAGCTGAGCTTCATTCCCGGCCTGTCGCGGCGCGGCATGTGGCGCGGCCAGATCGAAAGCGTGCGGGTGGCTGCCGCGGCGCGCGGCAGCGGCCTGGGCCGGGCCTTCTTCGAATGGGCCTTCGAGCAATGCCGCATCCGCGGCTGCGGGCTGGTGCAGCTCACCACCGACAAGCGGCGCACCGGCGCCCATCGCTTCTATGCTTCGCTGGGGTTCGTCGCCAGCCACGACGGCATGAAGCGCGATCTTTCTCCTACCGATTCATGAGCATGCACGCAGAATACAAGGTGCCCGGCGGCAAGCTGGTCGTCGTCGACCTGGACGTCATCGACGGCCGGCTGGCCGACGTGCGCGTCAGCGGCGACTTCTTCCTGGAACCGCCCGAGGCGCTGGAGGCCATCAACCGCGGGCTGTGCGGCCTGCCCCGCGACGCCACCGACGTCGAGATCGCGCAGGCCGTGGCCGCGGCCCTGCCGCCCCAGGCGGAGCTGTTCGGCTTCTCGCCCGAGGCGGTGGCCGTGGTGGTGCGGAGGGCCCTGTCATGACTCGCAGCGCATGGAACGACTACACCTGGGCGCTGCTGCACGAGCCGCCGCAGCCGCCGGCGCTGCACATGGCGCTGGATGCCGTCATCACCGACCAGGTGGGGGCCGGCCAGCGGCCGCCCACGCTGCGCATCTGGGAATGGTCGGCGCCGGCGGTCGTCATCGGCCGCTTCCAGTCGCTGCGCAACGAAGTGGACCCCGAAGGGGCGCGGCAGCATGGCATCGCGGTGGTGCGCCGCGTGAGCGGCGGCGGCGCCATGTTCGTGGAGCCCGGCAACACCATCACGTATTCGCTCAGCGTGCCCGAGGCGCTGGTGCAGGGCATGAGCTTCCAGGAGTCCTACGCCTATCTCGACGCCTGGGTGCTGAAGGCGCTGCAGGAACTCGGCATCCGCGCCTGGTACCAGCCGCTCAACGACATCGCTTCCGACGCCGGCAAGATCGGCGGCGCCGCGCAGGCGCGCCGGCGCGGGGCGGTGCTGCACCACGTCACCATGTCCTACGATATCGACGCCGAGAAAATGGTGCAGGTGCTGCGCATCGGCCGCGAGAAGCTCTCCGACAAGGGCACCACCAGCGCCAAGAAACGGGTCGATCCCTTGCACAGCCAGACCGGCCTGGCGCGCGAGGCCATCATCGCGCGCATGCTCGATACGTTCTCCGGCATGTGCAGCGTGCAGCCGGTCCGGCTCGACGAGGCCACGCTTGCCGAGGCCACGCGCCTGGCCGCCGAGAAATTCTCCAGCCCCGAATGGACGGCGCTGGTGCCTTGAATCTCCAGGGAGGTCCATCCATGCCCATCGTCCTGCAGCAACTGCGCGCGGCTGTCCTCGCAACGGCGGCCGCCGCCCTGCTGGCCGCCTGCGCCGGCGGTCCGCCCGCCAACATCAGCCTGTCGCCCGACGCGCGGCAGGAGGCCGCCGCCTCGGCCGTGCCCACCGAGCCCGTGCGCTGGTCCGGCAGCAAGCCCGGCTGCAGCGGCGAGTGCCCGCGCATCGAGATCGACAGCATCGCGTTTCCCGGCATTCCCGCGCTCACCGAGCGTGTCGACCAGAGCCTGGCCGCCATGACCGGCGTGGACGCCAACCTGCGCGGCCGCTACCAGACGCTGGCGGAATTCATCCCCTACTTCTGGGCCACTGCGCAGCCGCGCGACGTGACGATATTCAACGCCAAGGTCAAGGACGTGGTGGGCGACGTGATCGGCGTGGAGCTGGTCACCGGGCAGTACCTCACCGGCGCGGCCCACGGCATCCCGGCCACCCACTACCTCAACTGGCAGCGCAGCACCGGACGCGAGCTCACGCTCGAAGACCTGCTGATCCCGGGCCGGCGCGACGGCTATGTGCAGGCCTTGCGCGATGCGCACCAGCGCTGGCTGGCCACCAACGAAGACGCGCGCCGCGACCCCGCCGCCTACGACCGCATGTGGCCGTTCCAGGAAACCGACAACGCCACCCTCACCCGCGACGGCATGGTCGTGAAATACGACGCCTACGCCATCGCGCCATACTCCCACGGCCAACCCGAACTCACCATCGGCTACGACGCCCTGCGCGGCATCCTCCGCCCCGAATTCCTGCCCGCCCCCTAGAGGTGTCAGACACCAGCCTTCACTAGCCAGTGAAACATGGTGTCTGACACCAGCTTTCAGTAATCAGTGAAACGTGGTGTCAGACACCGTGGGGATCAGGGGTACAGGCCGCGCACTTGGCGGGCCTGGAGGATGCGGGTGCAGGCGACGATGAAGGCGGCGGTGCGCAGGGAGACTTTTTGTTCGCGCGATACCTGCGCCACTGCGGCGTAGGCTTCGCGCATGAGGCGCTCGAGGCGCTGGTTGATTTCGTCCTCGCTCCAGAAGAAGCTGGAGAAGTCCTGCACCCATTCGAAGTAGCTCACCGTGACGCCGCCGGCGTTGGCGAGCACGTCGGGCACCACGTATACGCCCTGGTCGCGCAGGATGTCGTCGGCCTCGGGCGTGGTCGGGCCGTTGGCGCCCTCCACCACCACCTTGGCGCGCACCTTGCTGGCGTTGGCCAGATTGATCTGGTTTTCCAGCGCGGCTGGAATCAGGAAATCGGTTTCGAGCTCCCAGAACGCGGCCGGATCCATGGCCTCGCCGGCGCTGAACCCGCCCACGCCGCCGCGCGAGGACACATGCGCCAGCAGCTTGTGCACGTCCAGTCCGGCCGGGTTGTAGACCGTGCCGGTATGGTCCTGCACCGCGATCACGGATGCGCCCGCTTCGTGGAACAGGCGCGCCGCCGTGCCGCCGACGTTGCCGAAGCCCTGCACGGTGACCTTGGCGCCGTTCAGGTCTATGCCCAGGTCGCGCGCGGCCTCGCATGCCACCACGAAGACCCCGCGGCCCGTGGCTTCCACCCGGCCCAGGCTGCCGCCCAGCGAGATCGGCTTGCCGGTGACCACGCCGGTGGCGGTGGCGCCCTCGTTCATGGAGTAGGTGTCCATCATCCACGCCATGATCTGGGCGTTGGTGTTGACGTCGGGCGCCGGGATGTCCTTCGACGGCCCGATGATCACGCCGATCTCGGAGGTGTAGCGGCGCGTCATGCGCTCGAGCTCGCCCTGCGACAGCTTGCGCGGATCGACGCGGATGCCGCCCTTGGCGCCGCCGTAGGGCAGGTTCACCGCGGCATTCTTGATCGACATCCACGCAGCCAGCGCCATGACTTCGGAGAGCGTGACGTCTTGATGGAAGCGCACGCCGCCCTTGCCCGGTCCGCGCGAGGTGTTGTGCTGCACCCGGTAGCCCTCGAAATGCGCGATCGTGCCGTTGTCCATCTCGATGGGCACGTCGACGACCAGCATGCGCTTGGGCCGCTTGAGCGTCTCGACCCAGCGGGCCAGCGAGCCCAGGTACGGCGTGACGCGATCCACTTGCTGCAGGTAGATGCCCCAGGGGCCGGGATTTTCGGGATCCAGATACGACGGCAAGGCGTGGTCGGGAGCTTGGGACATGGAGCGACTCTCCTGTAGGGATGTTGGCGCCATTGTAGCTGCGAAAATATTCTGCGTCCCTATTAAAATTTTAATCAGTTTATTAGGGACGCACTATAGGACGGCCATGCATGGCCAGAGCCCATTCTGAGCCGGCAGCCGCCCCGCGTCCACTCTCCCTCGCCCCACGCGCAAAAAAGCCCGCCGGCGGCGGGCTGGGGGACGCGAGGCCGCACAGGCATGGGCCGGCGCGTTCAGTCGTAGTTCTGCAGGCGCACGCCCGAGAGTCCCTTGACCCCGGACGGCTCCTCGGGTGCGGCCGTCGCTGCCGGCGCAGCGGCCGCCGGGGGCGTCGCAGCAGCCGGCGCGGCTGGCGCTTCTTGTGGCGGCGCAGCCCGGGTGCCGGTGCGCTGCTGTTGGCGCTCTGCCTGCGCGCGCGCGATCAGGTCGCGCAGCGATGCCGCCAGCCGCGTGTGCTTGCCGGCCTCCGCCCAGTCGACGACGTCCCGTCCATCGACATCCTGGGTGAGCGGGTCCGCGCCCGCCGCGAGCAGCAGCTCCAGCATGGGGCGGCTGCCCGCGTACGCCGCCATCATCAGCGGCGTGGTGCCCTTGGGCGACGGCGCATTGGGCATGGCCCGGTGCTCTAGCAGCAGCCGGGCCGTGTCGACCTGCCCCTTGGATGCGGCGTAGTGCAGCGGAGTCCAGCCCAGCCGGTTCACCTGGGCGCCACGTGCGATCAGCTTGCGCGCGCGGTCCGTCTGGCCTGCCACCGCCAGGTACATGAGCGGGGTCTCGTCTGCCGGATTGCGGGCCTCGACGTCGGTGCGGGGATCTGCGGCCAGCAGGTCGAACACTTCCCACGCGCCCTCGACCACCGCCCGCATGATGGCGGGCTGGCCGTTGCCGTAGCGCACGTTGGGGTCGGCGCCGCGGGCCAGCAGTTCGCGGACGTTGTCGACCTGATCGTTGTGCACGTAGACCCACCAGTCCCGCGCTTCGGCTGCCCCCCATGACGCGCCGGCTGAGCCCAGGCCCAGCGCGAGCGCAAGGCATACCGCCCGGGATCTTCTGCGGGAAAAAATCTTGTAGGTCATATGCTTACGGCCTATACCTGAGAATACATTCTTAATAAATCACTTCAAGTTTCTATAAGTGAAAACAACTTTAACTTACCGATCTATCTTGCTGAAAAGACTGAAGAAATTCTCGGTTGATGCTTCAGCAACACGGGCTACCGGCAGGCCTTTCAGCTCGGCCACTTTCTCGGCCACGTGCACCACTTTGGAGGGATCGTTGCGCTTGCCGCGATGCGGCACCGGCGCCAGGTAGGGAGAGTCGGTCTCGATGAGCAGGCGGTCCAGCGGCACCTTGGTCGCCACTTCCTGCACCACCTGGGCGCTCTTGAAGGTGACGATGCCCGAAAGCGAGATGTGGAAGTTGAGGTCCAGCGCCTGGCGCGCGACCTCCCAGGATTCGGTGAAGCAGTGCATCACGCCGCCGATGTCCTGGGCGCCCTCCTCGCGCAGCATGCGCACGGTGTCTTCGGCCGACGCCCGCGTATGGATGATCAGGGGCAGGCGCGCTTCGCGGGCGGCGCGGATGTGCCGGCGGAAGCGGTCGCGCTGCCAGTCCAGCGGCTCGCTCAGGCGGTAGTAGTCCAGGCCGGTCTCGCCTATGGCCACTACCTTGGGGTGGGCCGCCAGGCGGACCAGCTCCTCGGGTTCGGGCTCCGGCGTGTCTTCGGCATCCGGATGCACACCGACCGAGGCCCAGAGGTTGGCATGCGGCTCGACCAGTTCGATCAGCCCTGGCCAGTCGGGCAGGTTCACGCTCACGACCAGCGCGTGCGTGACCTGGTTGGCCTGCATGCGGTCCAGGATGTCGGGCAGGTCTTGGGCGAGGTCGGGAAAATCCAGGTGGCAGTGGGAATCGACGTACATGGGATTGAGCGAGACGAAATCGGCGGCGGCGGGCAGCAGGCCGGCCGCCGCCTCATTCCAGGCAGGATAGCACTACGCGCTGCAGCGCTGCGTGCACGAAGAGCTTGGCGTTGAGGGGATGGCCGGCGACGGCGCGCTGCGCAACCAGCCAGTGCGCCAGGTCGGCCAGGCGGGCCGGCCGGGCCCGGGCGGCGAGCCGCCCGGACTCGCCTGCGAGCGCCGGGAAATAGCGTACCGGCGCGCCCGCGGCGGCCAGCATCAGGTCGGTGGACAGGCGCTGGAGGGCGTCCAGCCATTGCGCAGCAGGGACTTTCTCGAGCGTCTCGGCCAGGCCACCCACGTCGGCGGCGCGCCCCGCGGCCAGCGGCGCAAGCAATTGACCCAGCCAGGCGGGACACGGCTGGTCGTGCTGCTGTGCCAGCCGCAGCGCGGCCAGCGGCGCGCCTCCCGCGGCTGCCAGCCATGCCTCGGCATCGGCCACGCCCTGCTCGCGCAGCCAGCCGAGCGACCGGGCGGCATCGGGCGCGGCCAGCGGCAGGCGGCGACAGCGCGACACCAGCGTGGGCAGCAGCCGGTCGGGCGCATCGGCCACCAGCAGGAATACGGTGTGGGCCGGCGGCTCTTCCAGGACCTTGAGCAGGGCATTGGCGGAGATGGCGTTCAGCGCCTGGGCGGGATACAGCAGCGCCACGCGCCAGCCGCCACGGTGCGTGGCGGTGTTGAACCACGACTCCAGCGCGCGGATCTGGTCGATACGGATTTCCCGCGATGGCGCGCGCTTGGCAGCGGTGCCGCCGGCGGCCTCGGCCTCCTCGCCGCCCTCGGCCGCCGCGTCGGCGCCCTCTTCCAGCGCCACCGCCTCCGGCCGGATGCGCCGCAGGTCCGGGTGGTTGCCGGCGGCAATCCAGGCACAGGCCGCGCACTGGCCGCAGGCCAGGTTGTCTTGGGGCGATTCGCACAGCAGGCTGGCCGCCGCCGCCGCGGCGAACTCCAGTTTGCCGATTCCGGCCACGCCGTGCACCAGCCAGGCATGGGCGAAGCGTTCCCGGCTGCCGAGCCAGGCCTGCGCCGTCTCGCGCTGCCAGGGCAGGAACCCGGCGCCGCTCATGGCAGGCGCGCCTCGTCGAGCAGCGCCTGTACCTCCGCCTCCAGCTGCAGGCGTACCTGCGGCGCCGGCTGGCTGCTGTCTATGACGTGGATGCGCTGCGGATGCGCCTGGGCTCGCACCTGGTAGGCCGCGCGCGTGCGCTCGAAGAAGGCAGCGGCCTCGCGTTCGAAGCGGTCGGGGTCGCGGCTTGCTGCCAGGCGCGCGCGCGCCACGTCCAGCGGCACGTCGAAGAGCCAGGTCCGGTCGGGCTGCAGGCCCGGGTGCACCCATTGCTCCAGCGCGGCCACGGCCGCTGCGCCAAGCTGGCGTCCGCCGCCCTGGTAGGCATAGGTGGCATCGGTGAAGCGATCGCACACGACCCAGTCGCCCCGCGCCAGGGCCGGCTCGATGACGGTGCGCACGTGCTCGGAGCGCGCGGCGAACATCAGCAGGGTCTCGGTCTCGAGCGCCATGGCCTCGGCCAGCAGCAAGTCGCGCAGTCGCTCGCCCAGCGGCGTGCCGCCCGGTTCCCGGGTGACGACCACTGCGTGGCCGGCCGCCCGGATCCGTTCGGCCAGCCATTCCAGGTGGGTGCTCTTGCCGGCACCGTCCACGCCTTCCAGCGTGATGAATCTTCCGCGCGCGCTCATCGATCCTGCCTCAGTACATAGCGCGCCACGTTGCGGTTGTGCTCGGCCAGGGTGGCCGAGAATTCGCTGGTGCCGTTGCCGCGCGAAACGAAGTAGAGGAACTTGTGCGGTTCTGGCCGCACCGCGGCCATGAGCGCGGCGCGGCCGGGCGCGGCGATGGGCGTGGGCGGCAGGCCCGGCCGTGTGTAGGTGTTCCAGGGCGTGTCGGTCTGCAGGTCGCGTTTGCGGATGCGGCCATCGTAGGCCTGCCCCATTCCGTAGATCACGCTGGGATCGGTCTGCAGCAGCATGCCGATGCGCAAGCGGTTGGCGAACACGCCGGCGATGCGCGCGCGCTCGGCGCCGTGGCCGGTTTCCTTCTCGATGATGGATGCGAGGATGAGCGCCTCGTAGGGCGTGGCCAGCGGCAGGTCGGGCGCCCGCTCGGCCCAGCTTTCGGCCAGCACCTGACGGCCGGCCTGGTAGGCGCGGCGCAGGATGTCGAAATCCGTGCTACCCGGCGTGAATACGTAGGTATCCGGGAAGAACATGCCTTCGGGGTGCGCGATGTCGGCGCCCAGCCGCCGCATCAGTTCTTCGTCGCTCACCCCGTCGAGGGTCTGGCGGACGTCGGGATGCGCAGCCAGGGCCGCGCGCATCTGGCGGAAGGTCCAGCCCTCCACGAAGGTGATCTGCCGCTGCGACATGTCGCCGCGCGCCAGGCGCTCGAGCAGGCGCCAGGGCGTGTCGCCGCGGGCGACTTCGTAGCCGCCCGCCTTGATGTGCTTGTCGAGCTTGCTCACGCGCGCCATCCACGCGAAGCCCTCGTCCCACAGGGGCACGCCGGCTTCCGAGAGGGTCCGCGCGATCTGGCGCGGCGTGCTGCCGGGCTCCACCACGAAATCCACGCGGGGCGCCTGCAATGCCAGCGGTTCGTGGGCCCAGCGCCAGGCCAGGCCGGCTGCGACCGCGGCCGCGATCAGCCCGAGCGCGAGCACCGTCAGGACCAGGAAACGGAATCGGATCTTCATAACTGGCGCAGTGTAATGGATAGCCCGGTGACGCGCCGGACGCCGGAGTATCATGCGTGGATATCCCGAGCAACCCGCGCGCGCTCCAGCGCGTCCGCGACCCAACATCCCTGGTATCGATGCACGCTTTCTACGATTCGATTCCGGCCGGCGCCGAAGGAACGCCCCTCTGCGCTCCCCTGTCCGGCCTGCGCGTCCTGGCCGCAGCCGGCGACGATGCCCTGCCCTTCCTGCATGGCCAGCTCACCCAGGACGTCTCCGGCCTGCCCCCGGACCAGGCCCGCCTGGCGGGCTACTGCACCGCCAAGGGCCGCCTGCTGGCCACCCTGGTCATGTGGCTGGCGGCCCCGCAGGCGCCGGCCGACGCGCGCCTGTATGCGCTGGTGCGCGCCGACGTGGCCGAGGCCCTGCTGAAGCGGCTCTCCCTGTTCGTGCTGCGGGCCAAGGTCAAGCTGTCGCTGGCGGCGCTGAACGTGGCCGGCGTGCAGTGCGGGCCGGGGCAAGCGGCCGCCCTGCAGGAAGCCGCCGGCGGCGCGCTGCCGGCCACGCCGTGGCAGCGTGTGGAACTGCCCACGGGCACCTGGATCGCCGCCCCGGCCGCCGCGGGCGATGCCGGCCGCCGCTGGTGGTGGATCGCCGACGACGCGCAACTCGACGGCGCGGCCGCCCTCGCGCGGCACCTGGGCCGCGGCGATGCGCAGGCCTGGCAGGCGGCCGACCTCGCCGCCGGGCTGCCCTGGATAGCCAGTGCCACCCAGGACCTCTTCATTCCCCAGACCGTCAACCTGGACCTGATCGGCGGCGTGAGCTTCACCAAGGGCTGCTACCCCGGCCAGGAAGTGGTGGCGCGCAGCCACTACCGGGGCACCGTGAAGCGCCGCATGGCCTACGGCCAGCTGCATACGCCGGCGGCTGCCCCGCAGCCGGTGCTGCCGGGCACCGACATCTACGATGCCCGCCATCCCGACGAACCCTGCGGCCGGGTCATCGACACGGCCAGCCACCAGGGCGTGGCCCTGCTGTTCGAGACCACGCTGGCCGCCCTGCCCGACGGCGACCTGCGCCTGGGCGCGGCAGATGGCCCGCGCATCGGCGTGCTGCCGCTGCCCTACGCGCTGTCGGCCGAGAGCTGAGCCGCTGAGCCGGGCAGCCGGGAGGGCGTTCGCCACCCCGGGGGATGGGCGCAGCGCGCCGACGGCATTGCCCCCTACACCGCCACGCCGAAGAGCGCGCCCACGGCGGCGGTCAGGCCCATGGCCAGCGCGCCCAGCACCATCACGCGCAGGCAGGCCGGCAGCATCCGGGCCCCGCCTGCGCGCGCCGCGATGGCGCCCAGCAGCCCCAGGCAAAGCACCGAAGCCACCACCACCGTGCCGATCAGATGCGGCAGCGGCGCGGCCGCCGAGACTGCCAGGGGCAGCGCCGCGCCGGCGGCGAAAGACGCGGCCGAGGCCAGGGCTGCCTGCAGCGGCCGGGCGCGATTGTGCATCGAGATGCCGAGCTCGTCGCGCGCATGCGCGTCCAGCGCATCGTGGCGCGTCAGTTGCCGCGCCACTTCGTCTGCCAGGTCCGGTGTGAGCCCGCGCTTGACGTAGATGCCCGCGAGCTCCTTCAGTTCCTGGGCCGAATTGCCCAGCAGCGAGCGCTGTTCGAGCGCGAGATCGGCGGCTTCGGTATCGGCCTGGCTGCGCACGGAGACGTATTCCCCCGCCGCCATCGAAAGCGCGCCGGCGGCCAGGCCGGCCAGGCCCGACGTGATGATCGCGCCATGGCTGGTCTGGGCCGCCGCCACGCCTGCGATGAGGCTCGCGGTGGAGACGATGCCGTCATTGGCGCCGAGCACGGCGGCGCGGAGCCAGCCGGTACGGAAGATGCGGTGATATTGGCGTGCAGGCATGGGGTGGAACGTGGGGGATGAGGCGGGACTGGACCGGTGGCGCGAGTATAGCGAGCGCTGCGGATGGCCGGTCAGCGCGGCGTCATGCGCACCAGGGTCATCATGCCCGCCACGCACAAGGTGGCTGCGCCGTCCCGCCAGGCGTGCACCTCGGCCTGGCACACCGCCAGCCGCCCGCCCGCCTTGAGCACGCGGCCCGTGGCCACGAATGCCTCGCCGGCGGCCGGGGCCAGGAAGTTCATCTTGAACTCCGCCGTGAGCACGTCGTCCTGCGGCCCGAAGACGCTGAGCGCGGCATAGCCCCCTGCGCTGTCGGCGATGGTGGTCACGATGCCGGCGTGCAGGTAGCCGTTCTGCTGGCAGAGATCGGCGCGGTACGGCAACCGGATCTCCACGCGCCCGGGCGCGAGTTCTCCCAGCGCTGCGCCGATCAGGCCCATCACCGTCTGGCGCGCGAAACTGGCGCGCACGCGGTCGAGCGCGCCGTCTTCCCCGACGGGAAGTTCGCCCTCGAGGCGGCTCGGCGGGGTCATGGTGCCCCCTTGGCGCTGCGCGCCGTCCCCCCGAGGGGGATATTCGCCCTTGAGGCGGCTCGGCGGGGTCATGGTGCCCCCTTGGCGCTGCGCGCCGTCCCCCCGAGGGGGATATTCGCCCTTGAGGCGGCTCGGCGGGCTCATGGTGCCCCCTTGGCGCTGCGCGCCGTCCCCCCGAGGGGGATATTCGCCCTTGAGGCGGCTCGGCGGGCTCATGGTGCCCCCTTGGCGCTGCGCGCCGTCCCCCCGAGGGGGATATTCGCCCTTGAGGCGGCTCGGCGGGCTCATGGTGCCCCCTTGGCGCTGCGCGCCGTCCCCCCGAGGGGGATATTCGCCCTTGAGGCGGCTCGGCGGGGTCATGGTGCCCCCTTGGCGCTGCGCGCCGTCCCCCCGAGGGGGAATTCGCCCTTGAGGCGGCTCGGCGGGGTCATGGTGCCCCCTTGGCGCTGCGCGCCGTCCCCCCAAGGGGGAATTCGCCCTTGAGGCGGCTCTGCGGGCTCATGGCTCGCGGCGGTAGAGCCGCAGGATGCTGGAGAAGTCGAGCTGGCCGTTGCCGTCCTGGCTGTGCAGGGCGTAGAGGTTGCGGGCGAGTTCGCCCAGGGGCACGGCGCTGCGGGCGGCCAGTGCGGCTTCGGCCGCCAGGCCGAGGTCCTTGAGCATGAGGTCGGTGCCGAACCCGCCGGCGTAGCCGTTCGAAGCGGGCGCATGCGGCATCACGCCGGGCCAGGGGTTGTAGAGTTCGGTGGCCCAGTTGCGCCCCGAGCTCTTGGCGATGATGTCCGACAGCACCTGCGGATCCAGGCCGTTGGCGGCGCCCAGGGCCAGCGCCTCGGCGGTGCCGGCCATGAGGATGCCGAGCAGCATGTTGTTGCAGATCTTGGCCACCTGGCCCGCGCCGGCTTCCCCGGCGTGGAAGATGTTCTTGCCCATCTGGGCCAGCACCGGCCGCGCGCGCTCGAGGTGGGCGGCTTCGCCGCCCACGATGAAGGTCAGCGTGCCGGCCGCGGCGCCGCCGGTGCCGCCGGACACGGGGGCGTCCAGCATGGCCAGGCCGCGGGCCTGCGCCGCCGCGGCCACCTTGCGCGTGGACGCCGGCGCGATGGTGCTGCAGTCGATGACGAGGGCGCCCTGCCCGATGCTGCCCAGCAGGTCCGCCTCGAGATACAGTCCCTCTACGTGCTTGCCGGCGGGCAGCATGGTGATGACGATCTCGGCGCCGGCCACCGCGGACTCGGCCGAATCCGCGGCCTGCGCGCCGGCCTCGGCGAGCCGGGCCACGGCCGCCGGGACCAGGTCGTGCACGGCCAGCTCGTGCCCTGCCTTGACCAGGTTCAGCGCCATCGGGGCGCCCATGTTGCCCAGGCCGATGAATGCGATACGCGCCATGTGTGTCTCCTCGTTGATTGTGTGCGCGGTGCGGGTGCGTTCTACGTTCTACGTGTGTCCCAGGTCGGCCAGCGGATGGGCCTGCCCTTCGGGCCATGGCGGCTCGAAGAAGCGCTGCACCCATTCGGGCGTGGCCTCCTGCAGCGTGGCGGGATTCCAGCGCGGCCGCTTGTCCTTGTCGATCAGCAGCGCGCGGATGCCCTCGGCCAGGTCCCCGTGGGCCGTGCAGGCCAGGGCCGCGATGTATTCGATGCGGAACACGTCTTCCAGGCCGCGCAGCCGGGTCTGCTGCTGCAGCGCATACGAGAGCCGCGCCGAGCCCGGGGAGCCGGCAAGCAGGGTGGCGGCCGCGCGCGCCAGCCAGGGATCCGCGTGGCCGGCAAGCCCCGCGATCTGTTCATGGATCGCCTCGAGCCGCGTCTCGCCGCAGATCCCGTTGATCAGGAAAGCATGCTGGCGCAGCGGCCCGGGCTCGAGGGGGGCTGCGGGCTCGAACTTGAGCAGCGCCTGGCGCAGCAGGCCGTCGTTGATGGAGCGCGGGGCCGCGGCGCCGCGCTGCCCGGCCGGGCCGCCCGCCCACGGCTGGTGCAGCAGCGATTCGCAGAACGCGGGCCAGTCGGCCGCCTCCAGGCGGAAATCGGCCAGGCCGGCATAGAAGGCATCCGACACGCCCAGCTGCGCGCCGGTGAGCGCGAGGAACAGGCCGGTGCGTCCCGGCATGCGGTTGAGCGCCCAGCTGGCGCCCACGTCGGGAAACAGGCCGATGCTGATCTCGGGCATGGCGACGCGCGCGTCGGTGCTCAGCACGCGGTGGCTGGCGCCCATCATCAGCCCCACGCCGCCGCCCATGACGATGCCGCGGCCCCAGCACAGCAGCGGCTTGGGATAGGTATGGATGAAGTAGTCGAGACGATACTCGTGCTCGAAGAACTGCCGGGCGTACGGATTGGCCCAGGCGCCCTGCCCGGCGTGCTCGCGCATGCTGCGGTACAGCCCATGGAGGTCGCCGCCGGCGCAGAAGGCTTTCTCGCCGGCGCCCTGCAGGATCACCATGGCCACGGCACTGTCGTCGGCCCAGGCGCGCAGCCGCGCATGCAGCAGGTCGACCATTTCGAGCGACAGGCTGTTCAGGGCCTGCGGCGCGTTGAGCGTGGCCACGCCCAGCCGCATGCCGGTGTCGGTGTAGCGCTCTTCGAACAGCACGGGGGCATTCATCGGATGTCGGCTCCTTTTTCGAGCAGTTGGCGGGCCACGATCACGCGCATGATCTCGTTGGTGCCCTCCAGGATCTGATGTACGCGAGTATCGCGCACCAGGCGCTCCAGCGGATAGTCCCGCAGGTAGCCGTAGCCCCCGTGGATCTGCTGCGCGTCCAGGCAGACCTGGAAGCCCATGTCGGTGGCGAAGCGCTTGGCCATGGCGCAATAAGTGGACGCGTCCGGGGAATCGCCGTCGAGCTTGCAGGCGGCCAGGCGCACCATCTGGCGCGAGGCAACCAGGTGGGTGGCCATGTCGGCCAGCTTGAACTGCAGCGCCTGGAACTCGGCCAGCCGGCGGTTGAACTGGCGGCGCTCGCCCATGTAGCGGCGCGCGGCGTCCAGGGCGCCCTGTGCCGCGCCCACCGAGCAGGTGGCGATGTTGATCCGGCCGCCGTCCAGGCCCTTCATGGCGATCTTGAAGCCTTCGCCCTCCTCGCCCAGCATGTGCCCGGCCGGCACGTACACGCGCTCGAAGGTGATGGGCCGGGTCGACTGGCTGTTCCAGCCCATCTTGGTTTCCTTGCGGCCGTACGAGATGCCCTCGCTGTCGGCGGGCACCGCAAAGGCGCTGATGCCGCCCGGACCGGGCCCGCCGGTGCGGGCCATCACCACCAGCAGGTCGGTGTCGCCGCCGCCCGAGATGAAGGCCTTGGCGCCCGAGATGCGAAAGCCTGCGCCGTCGCGCTCGGCCCGGGTGGCCAGCGACGCGGCGTCGGAGCCCGCCCCGGGCTCGGTGAGGCAGTAGGAAGCCAGCTTGCGTCCGCTGGACAGCGCCTCGCCCCAGGCCTCGCACAGTTCCGGCGTGCCCCAGCGCCCCACCATCCAGGTGGCCATGTTGTGGATCGTGAGAAAGGCCGTGGTGGACGGATCGACCGCCGCCATTTCCTCGAACACCAGGGTGGCGTCCAGGCGGGGCAGCCCCAGCCCGCCTATCGCCTCGCTGGCGTAGAGTCCGCAGAAGCCCAGTTCGCCCGCGCGGGCAAAGGCCTCCCGCGGAAAGATGCCGGCCTCGTCCCAATGGGCGGCGTTCGGCGCCAGCTCGCCCTGCGCGTACTCGCGCGCGGCCTGCGCGAAGGCGCGCTGCTCCTCCGTGAGTTCCAGATCCATGGCGGTCTCCTCGTTGCCCCGGCGTGCGGAGTGGCCCGCCGACCGGCGTTGGCGTGCCTCTGGGCGCGCCCTGGTTTTATACCTTACGTTGACGTAAACGTCATGCCTGCAATGCTACGCCCGGATCATTGCAGCTTCTGTCCTGCCCGCGACAATGTCGCCGGATGCGGACACGGTGCGTACGGCGATCGGGGTAAGCAGGTCTAGAGCCGCTGCGCCAGCTGCAGCGCCAGCTCCTCCACCCGGACATCGACGGCCTGGCCATGGCCGGGCGCATCGGACTGCCACACCAGGTAGTCGGTCGCGCCGTCGGGCGCCCCCAGGCGCCGGTAGACGTCGGCCATGATGGGCACGTGGTCGCCATAGATGCATAGCACGCCGGGCCGCGCGCGGGCCCGCAGGCAATCGGCCAGCGCCGCGAAGCTGCGGTCGGCGTTGACCAGGTGCCTGGCATACGCCACCAGGTCCTCGCAGCCCGGCGGCATGGGCGCCTGCAGCACCCGGGCGGCATCTTCGTCGGAAACGTCTTCGAGATGCAGCGGCCCGTGGTTCTCCATGGTGATCACATGGACGTACAGCGGCGGGCCATCGGCATGCGCGTCGAGCAGTTGCCGCACGTAGTCCGCCACGGCCTGGTCGCCCACGTAGGGGCCGCAGCAAGGCGCATCGCCGAAAGCCGAGATGTCGATGAATTCGTCGAAGCCCAGCCGGGGCAGCACGCGGTCGCGCTGGTAGAAGCTGCCGTGGTAGGGATGCACGCAGACGGTGCGGTACCCCTGGCTCCTGAGCCAGGAGGCCAGCGTGGCTATCCCGTGCCCTGCCAGCCGGCGATAGGGGTTGTAGCGGTGCACGCCCAGTTGCCCCTCCGCCAGGCCCGACAGGAAGGCGAACTCGGTGCGCACCGTATTCGCGCCCCATACCGCGACCTGCAGGCGCCCCTGCGCCACGGCCTGGGCGCGCAATGCGTCGAAGTTCGCCAGCACCGACTGCCGCACCAGCGCGGGATAGGCGCGCCGCGCATCGAAGAACGACTCGCTCTGGATGCAGACCAGGTCGCGCCGCGCCGCGGTCGGCAGCATGCGCCGGGGGCCTGCGCCGAAGGGCGCGGCCGCGGCGAGGTGATCGACCGGCTCGCGTTCGCTGCGGCCGTACCACCAGAGCGCCGCCAGCAGGCCCAGCCTGCGCAGATCGCCGGCCGCATCGAACGTGAGCTGCGGTTTGCGGCGGGCGGCGGCGCAGGCCAGCGCCAGGCCGGCCGCGGCCAGCGCGGCGACGGCCAGGTAGAACGGCCCCGCCGCCGCCACGATGGAGGGCTCCAGCGTGAAGCCGAGCCACAGGGCCGCGCCATAGCTCGCGATGCCAATCACCACCGGTGCGGGGCTGAGGAACGGCAGGTACAGCCTGGGATGCCGCACGGCATCCCAGAAATAGTCGAAATCGGGATAGACGAAGGGCTCGTTCAGCACCCGGTGCTTGGCGTTGTTGACCACCACCAGCACGATTTCCAGGGCCAGCACGTTGGCCACGGCGAAGTACGGCCGCTGGAACAGCGCCAGCGCCAGCGCGTAGGCCAGCGTCCATGTGCCGGCATGTATGCCCAGCGCCGCGACCGGGCGGCGCCATGGCGCCTGCGGGCGCGGCGCAAGAAAGGCCTCCACCAGCCACGACAGCGCGCAGCCGCCGAAGTACGACAAGGCGAGGCCCGGCCAGAACACTTCAGGCACCGCCGTAGCCCAGCAACCTGAGGATGCGGCCCGAGGCCGCCGGCGGCAGCACCGACAGCAGGAAGCACCCCAGGTTCAGCGGAAAGGGAAAGCTGATGCGTGCGCGATCGCGCGCCAGGCCCAGCCGGATCGCCCGCGCCGCGCGCGGCGCCTGCCACAGGAAAGGCTTGGGCCCCGGCATGGCGGCGCACATCGCCGACTCGACGTAGCCCGGCATGATCACGTTGATCTTCACGCCGGTGCCCGCCAGCGCGTCGCGCATGGCTTCGCCATAGGCTTTCACCGCGGCCTTGCTGGCACTGTAGCTGGGCGTCTCGGGCAGGCCGCGCCACGCCGCCAGCGAGCTCACCAGCGCGATCTGGCCGCTGCCGCGGGCCCGCATGGCAGGCAGGCTGGCCTGCACCGTGGCCATGGCCGCCCTGATGTTGACCTCGTACAGGCCCAGCATGTCGTCCCAGGATTCGCCCTGGCGGCCGGGGCCGGTACTGATGTTGACGCCGGCGTTCACCACCACCAGCTCGGGCGCTTCGCTGGCGCCCATCTCGCCGAGCCACTGCATCAGCGCCTGGTGGTCGCGCACGTCCAGCACCTGGGTGAGCACGCGCGCGCCCAGCGCCCGGCAATCGCCGGCCAGCGCCTGCAGCACGTCGGCGTTGCGGCCCTGCAGGATCAGCGTGGCCGTGCCTGCGCGGGCATATTCCTGCGCCAGCGCCCGGCCTATGCCGCCGGTGGCGCCCGTGATCAGGACGCAGCCCGGGACCATCGGGGAAGGAGTCATGGAGGCATCAAAAAAACCGGCCGATGCTCCGGCCCCGTTCGGGGCGGGAGGCATCGGCCCGTCATGGGCTGCCGGAAGGCTTACTGCAGCAGGCTGCGCAGCATCCAGGCGTTCTTTTCGTGGATGTCCAGGCGCTGCGTGAGCAGGTCGGCAGTGGGCTGGTCGTTGGCGGCGTCGGCCTTGTCGAAGGCGGCGCGCGCGGTCTGGGCGACGGCTTCATTGCCTTCCACCAGGATGCGCACCATTTCCAGGGCCTCGGGAATCGACTTGGGTTCCTCGATGCTGCTCAGCTTGGCGTATTCGCGATAGGTGCCGGGCGCGTAGTGGCCCAGGGCACGGATGCGTTCGGCGATGCTGTCGAGCGCGTTCCACTCCTCGGTGTACTGCTCCATGAACATGGTGTGCAGCGTGTTGAAAAGCGGGCCGGTGACGTTCCAGTGGAAATTGTGGGTCGTCAGGTACAGCGTGTACGAGTCGGCCAGCAGTTTCGACAGCTCGGCTGCCACGGCCGCGCGATCCTTCTCGGAGATGCCGATGTTGATGCGCGGCGCGGCGTTGTTCTTGGAGGGCTTTGCCATGTAAGACTCCTTCTGGTGAGGACGGGGACACAACTAAGGATACCACTGCACAATGCGGTTTTTGCAGCAAACTCCGGGCAGACGATGGGATCGACGCTGCGGCGTTCTTGCATGGCGGCGGCGCTGCCCGCGCATGGCGAAAAAAAGCCACCCTGGAAACCAGGGTGGCAAATGGAATAGGCGCCCGGACTCTGCTCAAAGCGGGACGCCAGCCACAATGGACGCGTCAGAAGCGGTGGCGGATACCCATGCCGACCGTGTACATCTTGTTGCCCTCGATGAACGAGTAGGCATCGGCGTAGGAACCGAAGGCATACAGGTTCGTGCGCTTGGACAGATCGTAGGTTGCGCCCAGGCTGTAGACGTCCATCGTCTCGAGGCCCTTGTTGGGATCGGCGCGCTGCCACGACACATACGCCTTGCTGGCGCCGCCGATCGGGGCGCTCAGGCCGACCATGTACGAGTTGATCTTCAGGCCGTCCCAGCTGAAGCGGTCGGCGGTGTAGCCGTCGCCGCGCGAGGGGGGATCGTTCGGCGCCAGGCCGTAGTCGAAGGTCGTGCCGGCACCCAGGGCGTAGTCCTGGCCCCAGATGACGCCGTCTTCGGTGCGGCCGTAGGCCAGCGCCAGCTTGACCACTTCGAAGTCGTAGGCGCCGCCCAGGATCAGCTGCTTGGGCTGAGGCTGGCTCGGATACAGGAACTGGTGATCGTAGGTCAGGGCCACGGTGAGCGGACCGTTGCCGTACTTCAGGCCTGCGGTGATGGCGCGGTTGTTCTCGTCGTCTTCGAAGTTGTTCGGGCCGTTGACGGTGTCGAACGAGAACGCGTAGCCCACGCCGGCCTGGAAGCCGCCGAAGTTCGGCGTCTGGTACATGATCATGTTGTCGTAGCGGACCGTGTTCGCGGCGCTGAAGGCGCTGCCCATCGACGCGGTGCTGAAGTCGGTGCCGAACGGATCGATGTCGCCGAAGTAGTCGGACGCGAGGTTGGTGCGGCGGCCCAGGTCCAGCGAGCCGAAGGACGCGTTCGACACGCCGATCGTGGCCTGGCGGCCGAACAGGCGGCCATCCTGGTCGCGGGTGCCGTCGTTGGCGGCAAAGCCGCTTTCGAGCACGAAATTCACATTCCAGCCGTCGCCCAGGTCTTCGACGCCGCGCAGACCCCAGCGCGAACCGCTCTGGAGACCGCTGCCCATGCCGATGTGGCTGCGATAGTCGCCGCCGTACAGCGGACGGTTGGCGTCCTCGGTGCCGACCTTGCCGCGCTGGTAGGTCAGACCCAGATCGATCAATCCGTATAGCGTGACCGAAGTTTCAGCATATGCGGCCGTGCCGGTCATCATTGCGAGCACGGCGGCCGTCAACAGGGTTTTTCTTGGTTGCATGGCAGTCAGTCCCAGAAATTGGTCGAAGTTGCAGTTCCGCGCTGTCTTGACGCGGAACTTAATCGCTAGCCTAGCAATATGGAAGACGGCGGTACTTCTGAAATTTTCCGGTCACGACAAGTTGATACCGAAACTGCAACCAAATCGTGCGTTTCCCGGGGAAGACCGCTTCGGAATGCAACCAGCCTGTTACTGCTGAATTCATCGCCGCGCAGTGTAGATATGGCGGGCAAACAACACGTACCCCTGGAGATGGCCCTGCCGCCGGGCATGACGGGCGCCGTGGCCCGCATCGCGCAGACCCGTGGCATGGACATCATTGGTCGGGATGCGACACGTTATGGCACGTCGCGACGCATTTTCAGGCGTCGACCGGCTGGGCTTGGGCGTCCAGCATCTTCACGCCGGGAAGCCCGCAGGCATACACGGCCTCGGCCAGCGCCTGCACGGCCGCCATGCGCGGGAAGCTGCGCCGCCACGCCAGCACCACCCTGCGCTCGGGCGTCTGGCGCGCGAAGGGAATGTAGCGCAGCAGCGGCTTCTCCGGCGGGTTCTCGGGGATGGCGGTCACCGGCAGCACCGTCACGCCGATGCCGGCCGCCACCATGTGGCGTATGGTCTCCAGCGAGGAGCCCTCGAACGTGCGCTGGATACCGTCGCTGGCCGCGGAGAAGCGCGACAGTTCCGGACAGACCTCCAGCACCTGGTCCCGGAAGCAATGGCCGCTGCCCAGCAGCAGCATGGTCTGCTGCTTGAGGTCCTCGGCGTCGATGGCCTTGGCGTCGGCCCAGGGGTGGTCGTGCGGCACGGCCACCACGAAAGGCTCGTCGTAGAGCGGCTGCATCACCAGTCCCGCCTCCGGCAGCGGCAGGGCCATGATGGCGCAGTCGATCTCGCCCTGGCGCAGCAGTTCCACCAGCCGCACCGTGAAGTTCTCCTGCAGCAGCAGCGGCATCTGGGGGGTGCGCTCGATCTGGGTGGGCACCAGCCGCGGCAGCAGGTAGGGCCCGATGGTATGGATCACGCCCACGCGCAGCGGCCCGGCCAGCGGATCATGGCCCTGCCGCGCGATCTCCTTGATGCTCGCGCTTTCCTCCAGCACCTTCTGGGCCTGGGCGACGATGCGCTGGCCGATGGGCGTGACGCCCACCTCGCTGCCGCCGCGCTCGAACAGCGTGACGCCGAGCTCGTCCTCGAGCTTGCGTATGGCCACCGAGAGCGTGGGCTGGCTGACGAAACAGGCCTCCGCGGCGCGGCCGAAATGGCGTTCGCGCGCGACCGCAACGATGTATTTGAGTTCTGTGAGAGTCATGGCTGGGGCGGGTGGACGAGGGTCGGAAGGGATGGGACGCAGCAGGTCGGACGGGAGTTCATGTGCGCAGGAAGTCTTCGCGCCCGCGCATCCAGCGGGCCAGATGGGCCTCGACTGCCGCCGGATGCGCTGCGCGCAGCCATGCGGCCGCCTCGCGCGCCTGTTCGGCGATGGCGGCATCGACTTCGAGGTCGGCAAAACGCAGCAGCGCCAGGCCCGATTGGCGCGTGCCGAGGAATTCGCCAGGGCCGCGCTGGGCCAGGTCGCGCCGGGCGATCTCGAAGCCGTCGGACGTCTCGAACATGGCGCGCAGGCGCTCGCGCGCCACTTGCGACAGCGGCGTGGCATACAGCAGCACGCACACCGATTCGGCGCTGCCCCGCCCTACCCGGCCGCGCAGCTGGTGCAATTGCGCCAGCCCGAAGCGTTCCGCATGTTCGATCACCATCAGCGAGGCGTTGGGCACGTCGACCCCGACCTCGATCACGGTGGTGGCCACCAGCAGGTCGATCCCGCCGTCGCGGAATGCCTGCATCACCGCGGCCTTCTCCGCCTGCGGCAGGCGTCCGTGCACCAGCCCGATGCGCAGGTCGTGCAGCGCGACGCGCAGGGTTTCATACGTGTCGACCGCGGTCTGCAGCTCCAGCGCCTCGCTCTCCTCCACCAGCGGGCAGACCCAATAGGCCTGCCGCCCCTGGCGCGCAGCCTGGGCGATGTGGGCGATGACCTCGTCGCGGCGGGCGTCGGAGACCAGCTTGGTGACGACCGGCGTGCGGCCCGGCGGCAGTTCGTCGATGACCGACACATCCAGGTCGGCGAAGAAGGTCATGGCGAGCGTGCGCGGAATGGGCGTGGCGCTCATGTTGAGCTGGTGCGGCACGACGACGCCGTCGGCGGCCTCGCCCTTGCGCGACAGCGCCAGGCGCTGGCCCACGCCGAACCGGTGCTGCTCGTCGACGATGGACAGGCCGAGCCGCTGGAAAGAGACGTGGTCCTGGATCAGGGCCTGGGTGCCGACCACAAGCTGGACTTCCCCCGCGGCGGCGGCGGCGGCCGCCTCGCGCCGCGCCCGCGCTGGCAGGCTGCCGCTGAGCCAGGCCACCGAGACGCCCAGCGGCTCGAGCCAGCTCACCAGCTTGCGGAAGTGCTGCTCGGCCAGGATCTCGGTGGGCGCCATCAGGGCCACCTGGGCGCCGCAGGCCATGGCCTGTGCCGCGGCCACGGCGGCCACCACGGTCTTGCCGCTGCCCACGTCCCCCTGCAGCAGCCTGTGCATGGGATACGACTGGCCCATGTCGGCCGCGATCTCCTCCACCACGCGGCGCTGCGCGGCGGTGAGCGCGAACGGCAGCGCGGCATAGAGCCGCTCGACCAGGTTCCCCGGCTCCCGCGGCATGGGCAGGGCCTGCGCCCGCTTGCTGCGCCGGCCGGCGCGGGCCGCGGCCAGCGAGAGCTGCTGGGCCAGCAGTTCGTCGAACTTGATGCGGCGCCACGCGGGATGCGCGCGCTCGATGAGCTCATGCTCGGAGACCCCCGGCGGCGGCGCGTGCAGCATCCGTATGGCGGGCTCGAAGGGCATCAGGTCGTAGCGCTCGCGCGCCGCCTCGGGCAGCGTGTCGGCCAGGCTGGCCTGGGCCAGCGCCTGCGCCACGGCCTTGCGCAGCGTGGGCTGCGGCAGGCCGTCGGTGCTGGGATAGACCGGCGTGAGCGCGGTGGGCAGCGGCGCGTCGGCGCTGCTCATGCGCGGATGCACCATCTCGCGCCCGAACAGGCCGCCGCGCACCTCGCCGCGGGCCCGCAGGCGCCGTCCTGCGGCCAGCTGTTTCTGCTGGCTGGGATAGAAATTGAGCCAGCGCAGCTGCAGCTCGCCGCTGTCGTCGGCCATCACGGCCGTGAGCTGGCGGCGCGGGCGGTACAGCACCTCGCTGCGCAGTATCTCGCCCTCGACCTGCGCGGCAAGGCCGGGCCGCAGCTGCCCGATGGGCGTGATGCGGGTTTCGTCTTCATAGCGCAGCGGCAGGTGCAGCACGAAATCATCGGGCGCCGCCAGGCCCAGGCTGCGCAGCTTGCGCTCGGTGTCGGACAGGGCCGGCTGCGCCGACCGGGGCGGCGCAGTGCGCGGCTTGCGGGCCACGGCGGAGTTCGCCATCACGGATGGAATCGCGCCTGCGGGCGTCAGAGCACCAGCACGGCTTCGACTTCGAACTGTGCGCCCTTGGGCAAGCTGGCCACGCCGACGGTGGAGCGCGCCGGGAAAGGCTGGGGAATGATCTCGGCCATGATGGCATTGGCCGCCGTGAACTTGTTGAGGTCGGTGAGGAACAGCGTGAGCTTGACGATGTTGTCGAGCGTGCCGCCAGCCTCCTCGATCACGGCCTGCATGTTGGCGAAGGCCTGGCGCACCTGCGCATCGAAGTTCTCGGAAACGAGCTCGCCCGTTCCGGGCTCCAGGCCGATCTGGCCCGAGAGATAGACGGTCTTGCCGCCCGTGGCGGCCACCGCCTGCGAGTAAGGGCCGACCGCGGCCGGGGCGGCATCGGTATGGATGATCTGCTTGCTCATGGGGAGTCCTTGGAAAGGAAAACGGTGAATGACTGACTATCGGAGTGTAGCGACCAATAGCCCAACGTCCAAGCACATCGCGGCACGATGCGCGATGCGTCGATCATAGAGGCTCTGCGTGCTGGCCGACAGCCTCCGACACCGCCCGAAATGCCGCGTGACACCTCGCATTGAAGGTGCGCCGGGGCGGCTGCGGTTCAGCCCAGGCTGGCGCGATGCGCCAGCAGCAGATCGTAGAACGCCTGCGCCGCAGCCGACAGCGTCCGGCCCTTGCGCCGCACCAGGTACAGCGGACGCGTGAGCGCGCGGCCCTGCAGCGGCTTGATGGCCAGCCCGGGCCGCTGGAAATGGAACAGGGTCATGGCCGGCACCACGCTCACGCCCAGCCCTGCGGAGACCAGTCCGGTGACGGTGGCCAGGTGCTCCACCTCCAGCAGCGGCGCCACGGCGTCGGCGCCCAGGGCTTCGTCCAGATGCTTGCGCACGCTGCTGCCGCGCGCCAGCTGTATGACGGGCCAGCGGCCCAGCTCGCGCAGCGGCACCCGGGCGCGCAAGGCCAGGGGATGGTCGTCGCGGCAGACCAGGTAGAAGCGGTCGGCGTGCAGGAACTCGCTGTCCAGCCCCGACATGTCGGCGCGGCGGGCCGCCACGGCGAAATCCACCTCGCCCCGCTGGACCATGTCCAGGCAGGGGTCCAGCAGCGCATCGCGCAGCTGCAGCACGATGCCCGGGTACTCGGTGTGGAAGCGCGCCAGCAGGCCCGGCAGCCAGCCGGCGGCCAGCGACGGCAGCGCCGCCACGGCCAGCCGCCCGCGGCGGCGCGCGGCATAGTCGCGCAGGTCGTCCATGACCAGCTCGAATTCACCCAGCAGGCGCCGGGCGGAGGTCTCCAGCACGCGGCCTTCGGCCGTGAGCTCGACCCGCCGGGTGTTGCGGTCGAAGAGCCGCACGCCGGCCGTGTCTTCCAGCGTGCGGATCAGGGCGCTGAAGGCGGGCTGCGTGAGGTGGCAGCGTTGCGCGGCGCGGGTGAAATGCTTCTCCTCGGCCAGGGCCACGAAGGCGCGCAGTTGGCGCGATGACAGATTCATAGAGAACTTGGATTAATTGATCCCATATTTCTATTTTACGTATGAAGCGGCCGTGCCTATAGTGCCCGGCATCAGACATAGAATCAGGCGCCGCGCGCCAGGAGACACATGCCCGCCCTGCCCCCACCCTGCCTCGTCGGCTGCGCCACGGGCTTTTCCGGAGACCGCACGGATGGTGCGCCGCCGCTGGTGCGCGCGCTGGCCGAACGCGGCGGCGGCACGCTGATATTCGAGACGCTGGCCGAACGCACGCTCGCCCTGGCCCAGCTGGCGCGCAACCAGGACCCGGCGCAGGGCTACGAACCGCTGCTGGACGAACTGGTGGGGCCGGTGCTGGGCGACTGCCTGCGCCACGGCATCCGCATCGTCAGCAACTTCGGCGCTGCCAATCCGCCCGGGGCGGCGCGCCGCATCGCGGCGCTGGCGGCCGAACAGGGCCTGCCGGCCCCGCGCATCGCCACGATCCATGGCGACCAGCTCGACACGCCCGAGCAGCGCGCGCTGCTGCGCGAGCGCCTGGGGCCCATGCTCGACGGGCTGGACGTGGTCAGCGCCAATGCCTACCTGGGCGCGGCCGAGATCGCCGACGCGCTGCGTGCCGGCGCACAGATCGTGGTGGCCGGCCGCGTGGCCGACCCCTCGCTCACCGTGGGCCCGGTGCTGGCCCACTACGGCTGGCGCGCCGACGACTGGCCGCGCCTGGGGCGCGCCACCATGGCGGGCCACATGCTGGAATGCGGCACGCAGGTCACGGGCGGCTATTTCGCCGTCCCGGGGCTGAAAGACGTCGAAGGGTTGCATGAAACCGGCTTTCCCATTGCCGAGATCGATGCCGACGGCGGCTTCGTCATCGGCAAGCCCCCGGGCACCGGCGGCAGGGTCGACGCGCGCACCGTCAAGGAACAATTGCTGTACGAAGTGCACGATCCGGCGCGCTACCTCACGCCCGACGTGGTAGCCGACCTCAGCCAGGCCCGGGTGGAAGAGCCGGCCCCCGATCGGGTGGCGGTGCACGGCATCACCGGCCATCCGCGGCCGGACGAGCTGAAGGTGAATGTGTGCTATCGCGGCGGCTGGCTGGCCGAGGCCGAGATCTCGTACGCCGGGGTCCAGGCCGAGGCGCGGGCGCGGCTGGCAGGCGAGATCGTGGCCCGGCGCATCGGGCCTGCGCTCAGGCTGCGCATCGACCTCATCGGCGCGCTCAGCATCCTGGCCGACGACGGCGGCGCCATGCAGCGCGAACGCCGCCCCACGCAGGCCCCCGACGTGCGCCTGCGCGTGGCCGCCGAACATGCGGATCGCCACGTCGCCGAGCGCGTGCTGCGCGAGGTCACGGCGCTTTATTGCTGCGGCCCGGCCGGCGGCGGCGGCGTGCGCACGGCGCTGCGCCCGCGGCTGAACATGGTGTCCTGCACCATCCCGCGCGACGCGGTGGCGGCCGGCTGGACCCTGCTGGAGGAACACTGATGGCAGACACGCTCATGGTGCCGCTCTACCGCCTGGGCCACAGCCGCTCCGGCGACAAGGGCGACACCTCCAACCTCAGCCTGATCGCCTGGGACAGCGCGTGCTATGCCGTGCTGCAGGCCGAGGCCACGGAGGCCCGCGTGGCCGAGTGGTTCGCATACCGGCGTCCGCGGCGCGTCACCCGCTACCTGCTGCCCGGCCTGCAAGCCATGAACTTCGTGCTCGAAGGCGTGCTCGACGGCGGCGTGAACGACGCGCTCAACCTCGACGCCCATGGCAAGAGCCTGTCCTTCCATCTGCTGGCGCTGGAAGTTCCGGTGCCGGCGCAGCTTGCTGCACGCCTGCCCGACATACCGGGCTGATCTTTCCCCTACCCATAACGACACACAGGAGACTCGACCATGCCATTTCCCAGCCTGCACCGACTGGCCGCGCTGTGCGCTGCCGCCGCCCTGCCGTTGGCGGCCGCTGCGCAGGATTTCCCCGCCAAGCCCATCACGTTCATCGTGCCCTTCGCGGCAGGCAGCGCCACCGACCAGATCGGCCGCGCCATCGGCCAGGGCGTCACCGAGCAGACCGGGCAGGCCGTGGTCATCGAGAACCGCTCGGGCGCCAGCGCCATGATCGGGGCCCAGGCGGCGGCGCGCGCGCGCGCCGACGGGTATACCGTGCTGATCACGACCAACACCACGCATGCGGCCAACGAGCATCTGTACAAGACGCTGCAATACGATCCCGTGAAGGACTTCGCGCCCCTCGCCCTGCTTGGCAAGGGCGGCCAGATCATGGTGGTGAATCCCTCATCCTCCGCCACGACGGTCACGGAATTCCTGGAGCTGGCGCGCAAGCAGCCCGGCAAGCTGAGCTTCGGCAGCGGCAGCTCCAGCAGCCGCATCGCGGGCGAACTGCTGCAGCAGATGACCGGCGTGCAGCTCCTGCACGTGCCCTACAAGAGCAATCCGCTGGCCGTGACCGACCTGCTGGGCGGGCAGATCGACATGATGATCACGGACGCGGCCACGGGGCTGCCCCAGGTGAAGTCGGGCAAGCTGCGCGCGCTGGGCGTCACGGGCCTGAAGCGCTCGCCCCTGGCGCCGGACGTGCCCACCATCGACGAGGCGGGCGTGAAGGGTTATGAAATGGGGTATTGGTTCGCCGCCTATGCGCCGGCCGGCACGCCCGAGCCGGTGATCGAACGCCTGAACCAGCTGCTGGTCAAGGCCACCGAGAGCCAGGCTGCGCGCCAATTCTACGAGTCCACCGGCACCGAGCCGGCCACTTCCACGCCGGCGGAACTGGCAGCCTTCCAGCAGGCCGAATCGAAAAAGTGGGGCGAGATCATCCGCAAGGCGGGCATTCAGCCCGAATAGGCGGATGCCAACAGGCGGCAGGCGCTGCCACGCGCCCGCCCCGAATGGCAAGGCGCCAGGCACCCGACGGGTGGCTGGCTCCTTTTTTCGTGCGGCCGGCGGCCCGCGCCTATTTCTCGACGAACGCCCGTTCGAAGACGTAGTCGCCGGGCTCGCCCACGCCGGGCGAGACCACGAAGCCACGCTGGTCGAGCAGCGCGCGGATGTCGGCCAGCATGTGCGGGCTGCCGCAGATCATGGCGCGATCGGTCTCGGGGTTCAGCGGCGGCAGGCCCACGTCTGCGCACAGCTTGCCGCTTTCCAGCAGGTGCGTGATGCGCCCCTGGTTGCGGAACGGCTCGCGGGTGACGGTGGGATAGTAGACGAGCTTGTCGCGCACCACGTCGCCGAAGAATTCGTTCTGCGGCAGTTCCTTCTCGATGAAGTCGGCGTAGGCCAGTTCGCTGACCCAGCGCACGCCGTGCACCAGCACCACCTTCTCGAAGCGCTCATAGACTTCGGGATCCTTGATGATGCTCATGAACGGCGCAAGGCCGGTGCCGGTGCCGAGCAGGAACAGGTTCTTGCCGGGCTTGAGATCGTCGACCACCAGCGTGCCCACGGGCTTGCGGCTGACCAGGATGGTGTCGCCTTCCTTGAGGTGCTGCAGGCGCGAGGTGAGCGGACCGTCCTGCACCTTGATGCTGAAGAACTCGAGGTTCTCCTCGTAGTTGGCGCTGGCGATGCTGTAGGCGCGCAGCAGCGGCTTGCCCTCGACTTCCAGGCCGATCATCACGAAGTGGCCATTGTGAAACCGCAGGCTGGCGTCACGGGTGGTGGTGAAGGAAAACAGGGTGTCGTTCCAGTGGCGCACGCTGAGCACGCGCTCGGTATTGAAAGCTGCCATGTCGTTCAGAAGGAGTGCGACGGCGTCGCCGCGGCTGGGCCGCGCGGCGGAAAAGTCGCGCGCGGACGAGGGAGACAAACCCCGATTCTACCCCATCCACTTGATAACCGATCTCATTAATCGGTAATACCCTTATGCCTTTCCCCGGGGTTGCCGCCCCGGCGGGCGCGGCGGACCGAATGCTGTCGGGAAGTTGAATGCGCCCGGACTTCCTGTTATTGTCGCTGCCTCAGTTGATAATCATTTGCGTTAACCGGCCGCCCTGAACCGGCCCCTTCCTAGCGGAGTTCCCATGACCGTCAAGCGCACCCTCCTGCCGCTCCTGCGCGCCCTGGCCCTCGCCGGCGCTGCCGCGCTGCCGGCCGCCCAGGCCCTCGCGGCCGACGAGGTCAGTCTCTACACCACCCGGGAGCCCAAGCTGATCCAGCCGCTGCTCGATGCGTTCACCAAGGATACCGGCGTCAAGGTGAACACGGTGTTCGTGAAGGACGGCCTGCTGGAACGCGTGAAGGCCGAAGGAGACAAGTCGCCTGCCGACGTGCTCATGACCGTGGACATCGGCAACCTGATCGACCTCGTCGACGGCGGCGTGGCACAGCCCGTCCGGTCGGAAGCGCTGAACAGCGTGATCCCGCAGAACCTGCGCGGCGCCGACGGCTCCTGGTACGCGCTGTCGCTGCGCGACCGTGTCCTGTACGTCGAGAAGGACCTGGATCTCTCCAGTTTCCACTACGAAGACCTGGCCGATCCGAAGTGGAAGGGCAAGGTCTGCATCCGCTCGGGCCAGCATCCCTACAACACCGCGCTCGTCGCCGCCATGATCGCGCACGACGGGGCCGAGGCCACCGAGAAATGGCTGCGCGGCGTCAAGGCCAACCTGGCCCGCAAGGCTGCCGGCGGCGACCGCGACGTGGCGCGGGACATCCTGGGCGGCATCTGCGACATCGGCCTGGCCAATGCGTATTACGTGGGCCACATGAAGAATGCCGAGCCCGGCACCGACGCGCGCAAATGGGGCGACGCCATCAAGGTGGTGCGCCCCACTTTCGCCAACGACAAGAGCGGAGGCACGCACGTCAACGTCAGCGGTGCGGTCGTCGCGCGGCACGCGCCCCACAAGGACAACGCGGTCAAGCTGCTCGAGTACCTGGTTTCCGAGCCGGCCCAGACCCTGTACGCGCAGGCCAACTACGAATATCCCATCCGCAAGGGCGTGAAGCTGGATCCGGTGGTGGCCAGCTTCGGCGAGCTGCGCATCGATCCGCTGCCGGTTGCCGAGGTGGCCAAGTACCGCAAGCAGGCCAGCGAGCTGGTCGACAAGGTCGGCTTCGACAACTGACGCGCCGGCAGCCGGATGCGCGGGCGTTCCCACGGACGCCCGCGCACCGCCGCCCCACAAGTCCCGAAGGCGGCCGGCAGGCCGCCTGGTGTTTTCAAGACGCATGCATACCCTTACATTGCCGCGCGCCCTGCGTCCCCGCTCGGCCGAGCGCGGCACGGGATGGCTGGCCGGCGCGCTGCTGATCGCGCTGGCCGTGCTGTCGCCGCTCGCAGCCCTGGCCTGGTGGGCCCTGGACGCAGACCTGGCGCACTGGACGCACCTGGCGGCCAACGTGCTGCCGCATGCGCTCGCCAACACCGTCGTGCTGCTCGCGGGCGTGGGCGTGCTGGTGACCCTGCTGGGCACGGGCGCCGCCTGGCTGGTCGCCGCCTACGAATTCCCGACCCGCCGCGTGCTGACCTGGGCCCTGTTGCTGCCGCTGGCCGTGCCCACGTACATCATCGCCTTCGCCTACCTCGACCTGCTGCATCCCATCGGGCCCGTGCAGACCGCGCTGCGGGCCATGCTGGGCTACGACAGCCCGCGCCAGTTCAGGCTGCCCGATCTGCGGTCGATCTACGGCGCCATCTTCGTGCTGGGCTTCGTGCTGTATCCCTACGTGTACCTCAGCACGCGCGTCATGTTCATGACCCAGGCCGCCAGCCTGCTGGAAGCGGCGCGCACGCTGGGCGCCGGACGCGCAGGCGTGTTCCTGCGGGTGGCGCTGCCCCTGGCCCGCCCGGCCATCGCCGTGGGCGTCAGCCTGGCCCTGCTCGAGACCCTGAACGACATCGGCGCCTCGGAGTTCCTGGGCGTGCAGACGCTCACCGTCTCGGTCTACACCACCTGGATCACCCGCTCCGACCTGGCCGGCGCGGCGCAGATCGCGCTGACCATGCTGCTCATCGTCGTCGGCCTGATCCTGCTGGAGCGCCGCGGCCGCAAGCGCCAGCGCTATGCCAACACGCAGCGCATGCGGCCCATGCAGCCGCATCGCCTGCGCGGCGCGGCCGCGCTGCTGGCCGTGGCGCTGGGATGGATCCCGGTGCTGCTGGGCTTCGTGGCACCGGCGCTGTACCTGGTGGCGGAAACGGCCAAGCGGCTGCACCTGGTGGGCGGCGTGTCCGACCAATTGCTGGCGGGGTTGGGCAACACCCTGGCATTGGCCGCGGCCGCCACGGTGACCACGCTGCTGTGCGGGCTGGTGGTGGCCTGGGCCGGGCGCACGCTGCGCGAAAGTGCCCGGTTCAACCCGGGCCGGGCCTGCGCCCGCGTGGCCAGCCTGGGCTATGCGGTGCCCGGCACCGTGCTGGCCATCGGCCTGCTCACGCCCTTCACCCTGATCGACCACCTGGCCGCCGACCTGTTCTCGCTCGACCGGCTCATCCTCATGGGCTCGATGGGCGCGCTGGTGATTGCCTACACGCTGCGTTTCCTGGCGATTTCCGCCGGCGGCATCGAAGCCGGCCTGGCGCGCATCCCGCCCTCGCTGGAACAGGCGTCGCGCCTGCTGGGCGAATCCGCCTCGGGCACGCTGCGCCGCGTGCACCTGCCGCTGCTGCGCCCGGCACTGGCGGCCGCGGCCCTGCTGGTGTTCGTCGATGCCATGAAGGAGCTGCCCGCCACCCTGCTGCTGCGCCCCATGAATTTCGACACGCTGGCCACCTGGCTGTATGCCGAGGCCGCGCGCGGCACCTACGAGGAAGGCGCCGTGGCGGCGCTCGCCATCGTGGCCGCGGGCCTGCTGCCCGTGGTGCTGCTGGCGCGCACCAACCTGAAGATAGGACATTGACATACGTGGCCGACCTGCTCGAACTCGATCGCATCAACCTGGGCTACGACACGCCGCAGGGCCTGAAGACCGTGGTGCAGGAACTCTCGCTGGGGCTGCCTGCGGGCCACATAGGCTGCCTACTGGGGCAGTCCGGCTGCGGCAAGACCACGGTGCTGCGCGCCATCGCCGGATTCGAGCCCGTACGCGCCGGCCGCATCGTGCTCGACGGCGTGGAGATCTCCTCCGCCGCCGTGCACCTGGCGCCGGAGAAGCGCCGGGTGGGCATGATGTTCCAGGATTACGCACTGTTCCCCCACCTCACGGCGGCCGAGAACGTGGCCTTCGGCCTGCGCCGACTGCCGCGCGCGGAGCGCGCGGCACGCGTGGCCGGGATGCTGGAGCTCGTGGGCCTGTCCGCCGCGGCGGACAGCTATCCCCACGAAATGTCCGGCGGGCAGCAGCAGCGCGTGGCGCTGGCGCGGGCGCTCGCGCCCTCGCCCGACCTGCTGCTGCTGGACGAACCCTTTTCCAACCTCGACGTGGACACCCGCGAGCGCCTGGCCTTCGAGGTGCGGGAGATCCTGCAGCGCACCGGGCATACGGCCATCCTGGTCACGCACAACCAGGCCGAGGCATTCGCCATTGCAGACCGCATCGCGGTGATGGCCAACGGGCGCATCGAGCAATGGGACACGCCCTACAATCTGCATCATCATCCCGCCACCGACTACGTGCGCGACTTCATCCGCCCGCAGGCGCTGGCCGAGCAGCGCCAGCAGGCCTACGCCCGCGGCCGCTGAATCCGGCGCCGCGAGGAACCGCCGGCGCCGGCCGGCGGTCGCATGCAAGGCGCAACCGCGCGCCCGATCCACCCTGCAACCAAGAGAGGACCGCATGCCCCGATACCGATACGCCTTTGCCGCCGCTGCCGCCCTGCTGTGCGCCGCCGCTGTCCATGCCCAGCCTGCCGTGCCCGACTACGGTCCCATGCTGGAGCGTTTCGACTATCCCTATCCGGTAGGCCGGTTCGCCCTGCAGAGCCAGGGCCAGTCGCTGTCGATGGCCTACATGGACGTGCGGCCCGCCCAGCCCAACGGGCGCACCGTGGTGCTGCTGCACGGCAAGAACTTCTGCGGGGCCACATGGGAAGGCACCATCGCCGCCCTGGCCCGGCACGGCTATCGCGTGGTGGCGCCCGACCAGATCGGCTTCTGCAAGTCCAGCAAGCCGGCAGGCTACCAGTACAGCTTCCACCAGCTGGCCCGCAACACCCATGCCCTGCTGCAGAGCCTGGGCATCGAACGCGCCGTGGTGATGGGACACTCGATGGGCGGCATGCTGGCCTCGCGCTACGCCCTGATGTATCCGCAGCAGACCGATGCGCTGGTGATGGTGAACCCCATCGGCCTGGAAGACTGGAAGGCCAGGGGCGTGCCTTACCGCAGCGTCGACGAATGGTATGCGCGCGAGCTCAAGACCAGCTTCGACGGCATCAAGCGCTACCAGCAGCAGACCTATTACGCCGGAACCTGGAAGCCCGAGTACGACCGCTGGGTGCAGATGGCGGCGGGCATGTACCAGGGCGCCGGCCGCGAGCAGGTGGCCTGGAGCCAGGCCCTCACCTACGACATGGTGTACACCCAGCCCGTGGTGCACGAGTTCGGCCAGATCCGGGTGCCCACGCTGCTGCTGATCGGCGAGCGCGACAACACGGCGCCGGGCAAGGATGCGGCAACGCCCGAGGTTGCGGCCACGCTGGGCAATTACGCCGAACTGGGGCCCGCGGCGGCGCGCGCCATCCCCGGGGCGCGCCTCGTCACCTTTGCCGACCTGGGCCACTCCCCGCAGATCCAGGATCCGCAGCGCTTCCACGAGGCGCTGCTGGAGTCGCTGCGAACCCTGCTGCCGGCGCGTTGACGCTCAGGCGCGCGGCGCCGGCAGCGGGATGAACTCGGTCTCGTCGCCCGGCACCGTCTGGCCGAACCTGTCGCGCGTCCAGTCCTGCTTGGCCTGCTCGATGCGGTCGGCCCGGCTCGACACGAAGTTCCACCACACGAAGCGGGGCCCGTCCAGCGGCTCCCCGCCCACCACCGCAAAGCGTGCCGGCGCGCCGCCGGCTGCGGTGAGGGTGACCGGCCGGCCTGCGGCGAACACCAGCAGCCGCCCTGCCTCGTGTTCCACGCCTTCCACGCTGACCCGGCCTTCTGCCAGATAGGCGGCGCGCTCTTCGTGCTCGGCCGGCAGCACCACGCTGGCGCCCGGCTGCAGCTGGATGTCGCCGTAGAACAGCGGCGACAGCGTGCGCACGCCGGAGGTCCGGCCGAACAGGGTGCCGGCCACCACCTGGGCGCGCACGCCCTCGCCCTCCACGACCGGCTGCGCCTCGGTGCCGTAATGCACGAACCCGGGGTCGGTTTCCTCATGCTGCTGGGGCAGCGCCACCCACATCTGCAGCCCGTACAGCCGTTCCGCCACCGCGCGCCTCTCGGGTGAGGAGCGTTCCGAATGCACGATGCCGCGGCCGGCCGTCATCCAGTTCACTTCGCCGGGCAGTATGGTCTGGGTATTGCCCGCGCCGTCGCGGTGCACCAGCGAACCGTCGAACAGGTAGGTCACGGTGGCCAGCCCGATGTGCGGGTGGGGCCGCACGTCGATGCCCGCGCCGGCCGGCAGCACCGCAGGGCCCATCTCGTCCAGGAACACGAAGGGTCCCACCGTGCGCCGCTGCGCCGAAGGCAGCGCCCGCCGCACCTCGAAATTGCCGATGTCGCTGGTACGCGGCACCACCAGGGTCTCGATTGCGCCACCGGGCGCCGGGGATAGCGTCGTCATGCGGATTCTCCAGTGAAAACTGCGGCGATGCGCCGGGCGCCGCATCGGGCGCCCGGGCATCTCATACCTTACATCCGAGGCATGGCCCCGAGGTGTCCGACACCTCGTTGCCCTGCTTCAGGCGCCCGGCGCCATGTCGAAGACCAGCACTTCGGCGCCGCTGCCCTGCCCCAGCACGACGGCGGGCTCGTCCTGCAGGGCCAGGCCGTCGCCCGCCGTCATGGCATGGCCATTGACGGTGAGCGTGCCGCGGGCCAGGTGCACCCACGCGAGGCGCCCGGGGGCCAGCTTCAGCTCGGCCTGCTCCGCGCCGTCGAACAGACCGACATAGAGCCGCGCATCCTGGTGTATGCGCATGGAGTCCTCGGCGCCGTCGGGCGAGACCACCAGGCGCAGGCGCCCGCGCTTCTCGGCCTCCGGCACCGGCTTCTCCTCGTACTCGGGCGTGATGCCGGTGACGTCGGGCTCGATCCAGATCTGCAGCAGGTGGGTCGGCCTGTCGGGCTGCGGGTTGAACTCCGAATGCAGCACGCCCCGGCCGGCGCTCATGCGCTGGACGTTGCCCGGCAGGATGGTGGAGCCGCTGCCCATGCTGTCCTTGTGCGCCACGGCGCCTTCCAGCACATAGGTGATGATCTCCATGTCGCGGTGGCCGTGCGTGCCGAAGCCGCGTCCGGCCGCGATGCGGTCGTCGTTGATCACGCGCAGCGGCCCGAAACCCATGTGGGCGGGATCGTAGTAGTTGGCGAAGGAGAAAGTGTGGTGGGTATCGAGCCAGCCGTGGTTGGCGTGGCCGCGCTCGGCACTGGGACGCAGGGTGATCATGGCGTACTCCTAGGTGGAAGGTTGATGCAGGCGGGGAGCCGTCCTGCACGTCATGGATGCCATTGTGCGCGCCGGTCCGTGCATTGAGAGCGCAAGGGTTTGATGAGATCATTCAAAACATTCGAACGATCCTGGAGGCCGGGAATGGCCGAGCACCCCATCACTCCCGAGCTGCTGGCCATGGTGGACACCATCGCGCGCCATGGCAGCTTCGCCCGGGCGGCGCGCGAGCTGGGCAAGGTGCCGTCCGCCGTGACCTATGCCGTACGCAAGCTGGAAGACCGGCTCGACGTGTTGCTGTTCGACCGCAGCGGCCATCGGGCCCGCCTGACGCCGGCGGGCGAGGCGCTGCTGCAGGAAGGCCGGCACGTGCTGCAGTCGCTGGAAGAGCTGGCCTACCGCGTCAAGCGCGTGGCGACCGGCTGGGAAGTGGAACTGCGCATCGCCGTCAGCGCGGTGCTGCCCTGGGGCCCGCTGTACGACCTGATCGAACAGTTCCGCGTGGCCGGCCCGGGCACCACGCTGCGCTTTTCCAGCGAGGTGCTCAGCGGCACCTGGGATGCGCTGGTATCGGGCCGCGCCGACCTCATCATCGGGGCGGATGCCGCCATCGCGCCCGCGGGGCGTTTCCGCGTGCAGGCCATGGGCCAGGCGCAGTTCGGGTTCTGCGTGGCGCCCCACCATCCGCTGGCCGCCCTGGGCCGGCCGCTCACCGCGCACGATATCGCCGCGCATTGCGCCGTGGTGGTGGGAGACACCTCGCGTGCGCTCCCGGCCCGCACGCGCGGCCTGCTGTCACGCCAGCCCATGATCGTGATGCCCAGCATGCAGGCCAAGATCGACGCCCAGATACGCGGCCTGGGCTGCGGCTACCTGCCCCTCACGCTGGCGGCGCCCTACCTGGCCCAGGGCCTGCTGGTGGCGTGCCCGACCGACGACACCAGCGTGCCGCTGAACGAGAACGTGGTCTATGCCTGGCAGGACCGCGCGCCGGGCGCCGCCCTGCAGTGGTGGCTGGAGAAACTGCGCTCGCCGCGCCTGTGCGAGCGCCTCCTGGGCCTGGCCTGAAGCCGGAGGCCGGGCCGCGGCATGGCGCGCGGCCGGCGCTTCACTCGTCTTCGATGCCGAGTTCGCGCAGCTTGCGCGTGATGGTGTTGCGGCCTATGCCCAGGCGGGAAGCCGCCTCGACGCGCCGGCCGCGGCTGGCATCCAGGGCGCTCTGCAGCAGGATCTTCTCGAACTGGCGCGTGAGCGTGGCCATGACGGCCGGTTCGCCCCGCTCCAGCCGGTGCTGCGCGTCGCGCAGCAAGGCATCCTGCCAGCTGTAGGCCGAGCCGTCGGACGTGGCGGGCAGCACCGTGCCGCCGCCCGCCGCCGGCTCCGCGCCGGCCGCGCGCGGCGCCGCCATGGCGGGCTGCTGGTGCTCCATGGCGCGGATCTCGGGCGGCAGGTCGTTGCGGTCTATGGTCTGGCCCGGCGCCATCACGGTTAGCCAGTGGCAGAAGTTCTCCAGCTGCCGCACGTTGCCGGGGAAATCGAACTTGGTGAGCACGGCGGTGGCTTCGGGCGTGAGCCGCTTCACCGGCACGCCCAGGGCCCGGGCGCTGGCCGCGAGGAAATGATTGGCCAGCGCGGGAATGTCTTCGACGCGCTCGCGCAGCGGCGGCAGGCGCAGCCGGATGACGTTGAGCCGGTGGAAGAGGTCTTCGCGGAACAGGCCCTGCTCGACGCGCTGCTCGAGCGGCTGGTGGGTGGCGGCCACGATGCGCACGTCCACGCGCACCGGCTGCGATCCGCCCACGCGGTAGAAGCTGCCCTCGGCCAGCACGCGCAGCAGGCGCGTCTGCAGCTCGATGGGCATGTCGCCGATCTCGTCGAGGAACAGCGTGCCGCCGTGGGCTTCCTCGAAGCGGCCGCGGCGCAGCGTGTTGGCGCCGGTGAAGGCGCCGCGTTCGTGGCCGAAGAGCTCGGCCTCGAGGAGGTCGCGGGGGATGGCGGCGGCATTCAGCGCCACGAACGGGCCGTTGGCGCGCGCGCCATGGCCGTGCAGTGCCCGCGCCACAAGTTCCTTGCCAGTGCCCGACTCGCCGGTGATCAGCACCGTGACCTTGGACTGCGCCAGCCGGCCGATGGCGCGGAAGACCTCCTGCATGGCCGTGGACGAGGACTGGGTCATCATCCAGCGCTCGCCGGTCTGCTGGCCGTCGCCGGCCCCGGCCGGCGCGTCGGGCTGCGGCTCGGATTCTTCCATCGCCCGCTGGATCAGCGCCACCGCCTCGTTCACGTCGAAGGGCTTGGCCAGATAATCGAAGGCGCCGCCCTGGAAGGCCGACACCGTGCTGTCGAGGTCGGCGAAGGCCGTCATGACGATCACCGGCAGCCCCGGATGGAGCTCCTTGATCTGGCGCAGCAATTCCAGGCCGTTGCCGCCGGGCATGCGGATGTCGGACACCAGCACCGAGGGCGTCTCGCGGCCCATGGCCTCGAGGACGTCGGACGCCTGGAAGAAGCTGCGGGTGGCGATGCCGGACCGCGCCAGCGCCTTTTCCAGCACCCAGCGTATGGCCTGATCGTCGTCGACTATCCAGACAGGTTTCATGAGTTGGGGGGCTCCATCGGTAGGATCAGGCGGAATTCCGTATGACGCGGGCGGGATTCGAATTCGATGATGCCTCCATGCTGCTGCACGAAATCCTGGGCCAGGCTCAGGCCCAGGCCGGTGCCGCCGGGACGGGCGGTGACCAGGGGGTGGAAGATGCGCTCCCGGATGTGCTCGGGCACGCCCGGGCCGTTGTCGATGATGGACAGCACCAGCGCCAGGCGGTGGTGCCGGTGCGCCAGCATGACCTGCCGCGCCACCCGGGTGCGCAGCGTGATCTGCGCGGGAGGAACGTCGGGGCCGGGTTTCTGCAGGGCGAGCTCCTGCGCGGCGTTGCGCGCCACGTTGAGCACGGCCTGCATCAGCCGTGCGGCGTCGCCGTGCAGGTCCGGCACGGAGGCGTCGTAGTCGCGCACCAGGCCCACGCTGTCGCGGAACTCGGCCTGGATCAATGCGCACACGCGCTCGCAGATCTCGTGGATGTTGACCGGCCGGGCGTTCAGCGGCACGCGCTGCGGGCCGCTGAGGCGGTCGACCAGGGCCTGCAGGCGATCGGCCTCGGAAATGATCACCTGGGTGTATTCGGCCAGCGCCGCACTGGGCAGCTCGGCTTCCAGCAGCTGGGCGGCGCCGCGCAGGCCCCCCAGCGGATTCTTGACCTCGTGCGCCAGGTTGCGCAGGAGCTCGCGATGCGATTCGATCTCGTCGACCAGCCGGCTGTTGCGGTCGGCCAGCATGCGTTGCTCGATTTCGCGGGTTTCGATGAGCACGGGCCAGGACTGGCCCGACAGCGCCACCGTGGTGACGGTGACTTCGACGGATTCGGTGTGCCGCCGCACGGACGACAGCTGGCGCACGTCGGCGAACTTGCCGGCGACTGCGCCGTCGATCGAGGATTGCAGGTCTTCGGGATGATCGAACAGCGACACGGCGGACTGCCCGCGCAATTGCTTGCGGGAGCGGCCGAACAGGTCTTCGGCGGCCGCGTTGGCGTATTCGATGTGGCCGCGTTCGTTCAGCAGGAAAACGGACGTGGCGAGTAAATCGAAGGCATCTACATTCATCATTCGAAGCACCGGGGCGGGAAAGTCGGCGGGCCGACCGGCCCGCCCCTATTGGGCGCGATGCGCCCTAGGCCACGCGCATCACAGGCTGTAGTACATGTCGAACTCGACCGGATGCGTGGTCATGCGCAGACGCTGCACGTCGGCTTCCTTCAGCGCGATGTAGGCATCGATCATCTCGTTGCTGAACACGCCGCCGCGGGTCAGGAACTCGCGATCCTTGTCGAGGGCTTCGAGCGCCTGGTCCAGCGACGCGCACACGGTCGGGATCTTGGCGTCTTCGTCCGGCGGCAGGTCGTACAGGTTCTTGTCGGCGGGATCGCCCGGGTGGATCTTGTTCTGCACGCCATCCAGGCCGGCCATCATCAGGGCCGAGAACGCCAGGTACGGATTGGCCAGGGGATCCGGGAAGCGGGTCTCGATGCGGCGGCCCTTGGGGTTGCCCACGTAGGGGATGCGGATCGAGGCCGAGCGGTTGCGGGCCGAGTAGGCCAGCTTGACCGGGGCTTCGAAGTGCGGCACCAGGCGCTTGTACGAGTTGGTGCCCGGGTTGGTGATGGCGTTGAGCGCGCGGGCGTGCTTGATGATGCCGCCGATGTAGTACAGCGCGAACTCGGACAGGCCGGCGTAGCCGTTGCCTGCGAACAGGTTCTGGCCGTCTTTCCAGATGGACTGGTGCACGTGCATGCCGGAGCCGTTGTCGCCGACCACGGGCTTGGGCATGAAGGTGGCCGTCTTGCCGTAGGCATGGGCCACGTTGTGCACAACGTACTTCAGGACCTGGTTCCAGTCGGCGCGCTTGACCAGCGTGTTGAACTTGGTGCCGATCTCGAGCTGGCCGGGGCCGGCCACTTCGTGGTGGTGCACTTCGACGGGCACGCCCATCTGCTCGAGCACCAGGCACATTTCATTTCGCATGTCGAAGAAGGAATCGACCGGGGGCACGGGGAAGTAGCCGCCCTTGATGCCGGGGCGGTGGCCCAGGTTGCCGCCTTCGAACTCGACGGCCGACGACCAGGTGGCCTCTTCCGACTTGATCTTGACGAAGGTGCCCGACATGTCGGTGTTCCAGGTGACGCCGTCGAACACGAAGAACTCGGGTTCCGGACCGAAGTAGGCGGTGTCGCCCAGGCCGGAGGACTTCAGGTAGGCTTCGGCGCGCTTGGCCAGCGAGCGCGGATCGCGGTCGTAGCCCTTCATGTCGGAAGGTTCGACCACGTCGCAGGTGAGGATCAGCGTGGGCTCTTCACGGAACGGATCCAGGTTGGCGGTATCCAGGTCGGGGATGAGCAGCATGTCGGAGGCTTCGATGCCTTTCCAGCCCGCGATCGACGAGCCGTCGAAGGCCTGTCCGCTTTCCAGCTTGTCTTCGTCCACGACGGTGGCGGGCACGGAAACGTGATGCTCGCGTCCCGCCGTATCGGTGAAGCGGAAATCCACGAACTTGACTTCATTGTCGGCGATCTGTTTCAGAACGTCTTTGGGGCTTGCCATGTCATCTCCATTAATAAAAGCGTCGAGGGCGTGCACGCCCGACTGGCACGGCTAGTGAAGCAATATGCGTGCCAAGTCCATTCCTTCGGGATACCCCGGGGGTGGCCCCACAACGGAAAAACAACGCACTAATTTAGTGCAAATCACGGTGCAAAAACGCACCATTTTGGACAAACATCAGGACAGGAACATTTCCTGCAGGTCGTTCAGGAAGCGCCATCCCAGGGCAGTGGCCTTCAGGCGGGTGGGATCCGCGTCGAGCAGCCCGCGCCGGGCGGCTGCTTCCAATTGGTGCGCGATCGCGGCAAGCGACATTCCGGTGCGTTCCTCGAACAGTGCCGTCGGCACGCCCTCTTTCAGGCGCAGCGCGTTGAGCATGAACTCGAACGGCAGGTCCTCGGGGCCCAGGGCGCGGGTCTCGACGATGTGGCTGGCGTCGCGCGCCATGGCCCGGGCCATCCAGGACTCGGGCTGGCGCGCGCGCGTTTCGCGCAGGATGCGGTCGTGGAAGGACAGCTTGCCGTGGGCCCCGGGCCCCAGGCCGAGGTAATCGCCGAACTCCCAGTAATTGAGGTTGTGGCGGCAGCGCGCGCCGGGGCGCGCATAGGCAGACACCTCGTAGCGCTGCAGCCCCGCGGCCGCCAGGGCCTCCTCCACCGCGTCCTGCATGGCCGCGCTGGCATCGTCGTCGGGCAGGTCCCGGGGCGGATACTTGGCGAACACCGTGTTGGGCTCCATCGTGAGGTGATAAAGCGACATGTGTTCGGTGCCGAAGGCCAGGCCCTGGCGCAGGTCGGCCAGGCAGGCCGCGAGATCCTGGCCCGGCAAGGCGAACATCAGGTCTAGGTTGACGCGCGGCACGGCGCGCTGCGCCATCTCGATGGCGGCGCGCGCCTGGCCGGCGTCATGGATGCGGCCGAGCCGGCGCAGCTGTGCATCGTCGAAGCTCTGGATGCCCAGCGACAGCCGGGTCACGCCGCTGGCGGCGTAATCGCGGAAGCGCCCGGCCTCGGCCGTACCGGGATTGGCCTCCATGGTGATCTCGGCGTCGGGCAGCAGGTTGAGGCAGGCGCGCAGCATGGCCAGCAGGCGGTCCAGCCCTGCCGGCGACAGCAGGCTGGGCGTGCCGCCGCCGATGAACACCGACATCACCTGCCGTCCCCACACCGAAGGCACGGCCTGCTCGAGATCGGCCTGCAGCGCGTCGAGGTAGGCTGCCTCGGGAATCTCGTCGGCCGCATGCGAGTTGAAATCGCAATACGGGCATTTGCGCACGCACCACGGCACGTGCACGTACACCGACAGCGGCGGCAGGCTGGTGAGCGCGGCCTTGCCCGGGGGCATGGCCACGCGCGGGCGTGCCGGCGTGCCGGCGGGATGCAGGGGGATCGTGACCATGCTGGGGGCTCAGGCGGCGCGCAGCTTCCCGAGCAATTGCGCCAGGGCGCGGGCGCGGTGGCTGAGACGGTTCTTTTCGTCGGGAGGCAGCGCCGCGGCCGTAGCGCCCTGCTCGGGCAGGTAGAAGTGCGGGTCGTAGCCGAAGCCGTGCCCGCCCTGCGGCGCATCGACGATCTCGCCATGCCAGGTGCCCTCGCCGATCAGCGGCTGGGGATCTTCGGCGCTGCGCAGCAGGACCAGCACGGCGACGTACCAGGCGCGGCGGTCGGCCTGGCCGGCCAGCCGCTCCACCAGCAGCGCGTTGTTCGCCGCGTCGCTGCGAGGGCCGCCGTCGCGCTGGGCGTAGCGCGCGGAATGGACGCCGGGCGCGCCGCCCAGGGCGGCCACGCACAGGCCGGAATCGTCGGCCAGGGCCGGCAGGCCGGTATGCCGGCTGGCATGGCGGGCCTTCTCCAGGGCGTTCTCGACGAACGTGGCGTGGGGTTCTTCGGCCTCGGAGACGCCGAGTTCGCCCTGGGGAATGAGCTCGATGCCCAGCGGGGCGAACAGCGCGGAGAATTCGCGCAGCTTGCCGGGATTGTTGGAGGCCAGCACGACCCGGCGCAGTGTGGAAGGCACGGAAATGGCAGTCATGGGCGCGATTGTATAGCCCGCTCCCGGGCGCCGCACCGGCCGCAGGCGGCGCCGCCCGGCTAGGACGCTGCAGGCATGGGCACGAGGGCGCGGCCCGGCGCGCCCTGCCCCGTGGCGTCGTGCGCCAGCCCCAGGCGGGCAGGCGACGCGGCGCCGTCTTCGTGCGCCAGGCGGAACACGGCCACGGCTTCGCGCAGCCCATGGGCCTGCTCGGCCAGCGAGCCCGCGCCCGCCGCGGTCTGTTCCACCATGGCGGCATTCTCCTGCGTGCCGCCCTCCAGGTCGGCCACGGCCCGCTCGACGGCTACCACGTCGTCGGCCTGGCGCAGGCTGGCCTGGGAAATGCCGGCCACCAGCTGGGCGATGCGGTCGACCGCCTGCACCACCTCCTGCATGGTCGTGCCGGCCCGGCCGATCTGGCGGGCGCCGGCGTCCACGCGCCCGCCCGCCTCGTCGATCAGGGACTTGATCTGCTGCGCCGCCTGCGCGCTGCGCTGGGCCAGCGTGCGGACCTCGCCGGCCACCACCGCGAAGCCGCGGCCATGCGTACCGGCGCGCGCGGCCTCGACGCCGGCGTTGAGCGCCAGCAGGTTGGTCTGGAAGGCGATGCCGTCCACGACGGCCACGATTTCCGCGATGCGGCGCGACGCGTCGGCGATGCCGTGCATGGTCTGCACCGCGCCGTCCACCTCCACCCCGCCCCGCCGCGCCAGTTGCGCGGCCGCCTCGGCTTCGCGGCTGGCATGGCCTGCGTCCTCGGCGTTGGCGGCCACGGTTGCGGCCAGCTGCGTGAGGTTGGCGGCGGCATCCTGCAGGGCGCCGGCCTGGCGGGCGGCGCGCTCGGACATATGGGCGCCGGCCGCGGCGATCTCGCCCGAGCCGGCATGTATCTCTTCGACGCCCTGGCGCACGGCGTGCACCGCCCGGCTCAGGCCTGCCTGCATGCGGCGCATGGCCGCATACAGCACGCCGATCTCGTTGTCGCTGCGCGAGGCGATGGCGCCGGTGAGGTCGCCGTCGGCAATGCGATCGAAATGCCGGCCCGCCTCGTTCAGCGGGCGCAACACGCGCCGCTGGAAGGCCAGGCGCACCAGCAGCGCCAGCAGGGCCACGCCGGCCAGCATCGCCAGGGCGGCAGCCAGCGCCTGCTGCTGCATCCGGGCGGCCTGCGCAACGGCCGCCCTGCCCTGGGCCCGCACCTGGTTCTGGTAGGCTTCGACGGCGGTCACGTAGCGCTTGCCCGCCTGCGCCAGTGCGGGCCCGGCCAGGCGATTGGCCTCGATGCCGTTCCAGCCCTGCACCGCGGCGCGCAAGGGCACCAGCACGCCGGTTTCAAGCGCCTCCGCCGCCTTCATCATTTCGGCATACAGGGGCTGGCCCTGCGGGTCGGTGGCCGGGTTTCCGGCCAGGCGTGCGCGGCTCGCCTGCGCGCCCTGCAGCAAGGCATCGGCGCGCGCCAGCGCCTCGTCGCGCTCGGCCTCCATGCCGCCTTCCATGTACGTCTTGGCATCGGTGAGATCCGCGCGCACCTGGAACAGCCGGCTGCTCAGGTCGCTGAGGTCGCTGGCGCGCTCGATGTTGGCCCGCCCCAGCTCCTCGATCGTGTGGCGATGCTGCTGCAGCAGCCATATCGTTGCGCCGCACGCCGCGGCGAAGCACAGCACGAATCCCACCAGCGTTGCATTCAACGCGGTTCCCACTTTGAAGCTAGCGCGCATGCGTGTTCCTGCGTGGCCCGGTGCGACATGCCCGGGTAGGCAGGATTATGGACATGAAATTTGGCAACCGTTTGACACTATCGGTCACTCGCAGGCGCGCTCGTCGGCGGGTACGTCGTCGATCAGGGCCTGCACCAGGGTCCGGCCGAACGCCGGCAGTGCATCGAGGCTCTTCACACAGATGTGGAGGCGGCGCAGCGCCCAGGGATCGGTGAGCGGCACGATGGCGATGCGCATCGCGCGGGCATAGCGCAGCGCCACCGACTCCGGGATCACGCCGATGCCCACGCCGTTTTCTATCATGCGGCATACCGCTTCGAAGTTGCCGACCTCGACACGGAAGCGGAAGGTCCGGCCCAGCGCGGCAGCGGCCTGCACCAGGAACGGATGGATGGCGCTGGTCTCGGACAGGCCCACATAGTCGTCGGACAGGGTGTCGGCGAACGACACGGCCTGCGCGCCGGCCAGGGCGTGGTCCTGCGAGGTCACCAGCACCAGGCGGTCGCGCCGGTAGGGAATGAACTGCACCTGGGGGTCGGGGCCGCCCGCGGCCGAGATGCCGATGTCGGCAGAGCCCTCGGCCACCGCCCGCACCACCAGATAGCTCAGCCGTTCGCGCAGTTCCACGTGCACGTCGGGATGCTCCGCCAGGTAGCGGCCCAGCACCACGGGCATGAACTCGGTCATGGCCGTGGTGTTGGCCAGCACGCGCACGTGCCCCTTCACGCCGCGGGCGTATTCCTGCATGTCGCCGCGCAGCTGCTCGATCTGCTGCATGACCGCGCGGGCGTGCCGCACCAGGGCCTCGCCCGCCGGCGCCAGCGTGACGCCCTGGCTGGAGCGGTACAGCAGCTGGGTGCCGAAGTGCTCTTCCAGGTTCTTGACCCGCGTGCTCGCCGCCGGCAGCGACAGGTGCATCTTCTCGGCCGCGCGCGTGAGGCTGCGCCAGTCGCCGATGTGCGCCATCAGCTGCAGGTCGGTCAGATCGAAATGACTGGCCATGGCCATCCCCTCCTCTTCGGGTTTGGGAAACCCCGTATTCGTGATTGATGAATTGGCAGCCAGCCTGCGCTGCGGCACAGTTGCCGCAGGGAGCCGCCCTGTTGCGGCCATCATTAGAACACTCGCCATGCCCGACACCGCAGTCCCGCCCTTTACCGACATCCGCGAAGCCGTGCGCGACCTCTGCGCCCAGTTTCCGCCAGAGTACTTCCGCCAGGTCGACGCCGAACAAGGCTACCCCGACGCCTTCGTGCGCGCCCTCACCGAGGCCGGCTGGCTGGCCGCCCTGATCCCGCAGGAATACGGCGGCTCCGGGCTCGGCCTCACGGAGGCGTCCGTCATCATGGAGGAGATCAACCGCAGCGGCGGCAATTCGGGGGCCTGCCACGGGCAGATGTACAACATGGGCACCCTGCTGCGGCACGGCTCCGAGGCGCAGAAGCGCGAGTACCTGCCGCGCATCGCCAGCGGCGAACTGCGGCTGCAGTCCATGGGCGTCACCGAGCCCACCACCGGCACCGACACCACGCGCATCAAGACCACCGCCGTGCGCAGGGGCGACCGCTACGTCGTGAACGGCCAGAAAGTGTGGATCTCGCGGGTCCAGCATTCCGACCTGATGATCCTGCTGGCGCGCACCACGCCCCTGGACCAGGTGGCGCGCAAGTCCGAGGGCATGTCGATCTTCCTGGTGGACCTGCGCGAGGCCATCGGCCACGGCATGGAAGTGCGGCCCATCGCCAACATGGTCAACCACGAGACCAACGAGCTGTTCTTCGACAACCTGGAGATTCCCGCCGAAAATCTCATCGGCGAGGAAGGCAAGGGCTTTCGCTACATCCTCGACGGGCTCAACGCCGAGCGCGCGCTGATCGCCGCCGAGTGCATCGGCGACGGCTACTGGTTCGTCGACAAGATCACGGCCTACGCCAAGGAGCGCGTCGTGTTCGGCCGGCCCATCGGGCAGAACCAGGGCGTGCAGTTTCCCATCGCCCGCGCCTACATCAACGTGGAGGCGGCCAGCCTCATGCGCTATGAAGCATGCCGGCTGTTCGACGCGGGCCAGCCCTGCGGCGCCCAGGCCAACATGGCCAAGCTGCTGGCCGCCGACGCTTCCTGGGAGGCGGCCAACGCCTGCCTGCAGTTCCACGGCGGTTTCGGCTTCGCGCACGAGTACGACGTGGAGCGCAAGTTCCGGGAAACCCGCCTCTACCAGGTGGCGCCCATCTCGACCAACCTGATCCTCTCCTACGTGGCCGAGCACGTGCTGGGCCTGCCCCGCTCATTCTGATCCCGCCATGGCCGCCTCCCCGTCCTCTCCCAGCGCCGCGCTGGCGCATTTCGCCGCCAGGCTGTCGCACGCCGAGATCCCGGCGCCGGTGCTGCGCCGCACCGAAGACCTGCTGCTCGACTGCCTGGGCTCCGTCCTGGCCGGCGCCACGCAGCGCCCGGTGCGTGCAATCGCCGCATACGCCGCCGCCATGGGCCCGGGCGACGGCCCGGCCGAGATCCTCACCGAGCGGCGCGGCAGCTCGCCGCTGTTCGCCGCCATGGTGAACGCCGCCTCGGCCCACGTGGTGGAACAGGACGACGTGCACAACGGCGCCGTGTTCCATCCCGCGGCAGTGGTCTTCCCCCCTGCCCTGGCGGTGGCCCAGGCGCTCGGCCGCTCCGGCAAGGACCTGCTCACGGCCGCGGTGGCCGGCTACGAAGTCGGCATCCGCGTGGGCGAGTTCCTGGGGCGCTCGCACTACAAGGTGTTCCATACCACGGGCACGGCCGGCACCCTCGCCGCTGCGGTCGCGGTGGGGCGGCTGCTGGAGCTCGATGCCGAACGCATGCTGCACGCCATCGGCTCTGCCGGCACCCAGGCCGCCGGCCTGTGGGAGTTCCTGCGCGATGCGGCCGACTCCAAGCAGCTGCACACGGCCAAGGCCGCTGCCGACGGCCTGACCGCAGCCTACCTGGCGCGCGACGGCTTCACCGGGGCGCGCCGCATCCTGGAAGGCCCACAGGGCATGGCGGCCGGCATGTCGCGCGATGCCGATCCCGCCAGGCTGCTCGACGGCCTGGGCAGCCGCTGGACCGTCACCGAGACCTCCTTCAAGTACCACGCCTCCTGCCGCCATACCCATCCGGCGGCGGACGCACTGCTGCAGGCCATGCAGCAGCACGCGCTGCAGCCGGACGACATCGACCGCGTCGTCGCGCACGTGCACCAGGGCGCCATCGACGTGCTCGGCCCGGTCACCGACCCTCGCACCGTGCATCAATCCAAGTTCTCCATGGGAACGGTGCTGGCGCTCATCGCGCTGCGCGGCCGCGCCGGGCTGGCCGACTTCGACGCCGCGCCGGACGACCCCGCCGTGGCGGACTTCCGCGCAAGGGTCGCAATGCAGCTCGATGCCGAAGTCGACGGCGCCTATCCGAACCGCTGGATCGGCAAGGTCACCGTGCACACGCGCGACGGCCGCATCCTGCCTGCCCGCGTGGACGAGCCCAAGGGCGACCCCGGCAACACGCTGAGCCGCCCCGAGATCGAAGACAAGGTCCTGCGCCTGGGCACCTATGCGGGCGCCGCCACCGAAAAGGAGATACGCCTGCTGATAGACACCGTCTGGAGCCTGGAGGGCCTAGACCGCGTCGGCGCGCTGCTGCGCCGCTGACGCACGCATTGCCGAGTCCGGGGCACACCGGGCCGCTGCAAGCCGCACCCCTCGGGTGCGGCCACCACTCGAGGAGACGCACCATGAAATACAGTCTGAAAATGCTGTTGGGCGCTGTCGTCGTTGCGGGTTCCGGCCTGGCGCATGGCGCCGCGCCGACGCCCGACATCAAGATGTGGCAGCTGTCGGTGGGCGCCATCGAACTCGACAAGGGGTTCATGACCGCCATGGTGGACGTGGGCACGAAGATCAAGATCCCCGTGCCGGCCTACGTGATTCAGCATCCGCGCGGGCTCGTGCTGTTCGACACGGGCATGAACCAAGCCACGGCCGACGGCAATTGCGCGAACTACTGGGGCCAGGGCTTGTGCGGCGCGTTCAACTCGATCCAGGGCCGCGACGAAGTCATCGACCGCCAGCTCAAGTCCATCGGCTTCAGCGCCGAAGACGTGAAGTACGTGGTCTATTCCCACTTCCACCTCGACCACGCGGGCAACATCAAGATGTTCCCCAACGCCAGGCACGTGGTCCAGAAGGCCGAGCTGCGTGCAGCCTGGTGGCCCGAGAAGTTCCAGCGCGCCGCCTACGTGCTGAAGGACTTCGACACTACGCGCGACTACGACTTCATCCAGGTCGAGGGCGATTTCGACCTGTTCGGCGACGGCTCGCTGGTGTTGCTCGACACCCAGGGCCATACCCAGGGCCACCAGTCGCTGCAGGTCACGCTGAAGAACACGGGCACGGTACTGCTGGCCGCGGATGCCATCTACACCGCCGAGAACGAAGCCGGGGTGATACCCGGCATCACCTGGAACACCAACGCGTCGATGCGCGCCATCGACCGCCTCAAGCAGATACGCGACGCGCGGCAGGGCCAGATCTGGTACAGCCACGACGCCGCGCAGCACGCCGCGAACGCCAAGACCAGCGTCTTCGACTGACGGGCCGCCATGGCACCGACCGTCACGCTGCAAGGGGTGGCCAAGTCGTTCGGCAGGCACACCGTCCTGCACGGGCTGGATCTGGCGATCGGGCCCGGCGAGATCGTGGGCCTGCTCGGCCCGAACGGCAGCGGCAAGACCACCACGCTGCGCCTGATCGCCGGCGTCTACGCGCCCGAACGGGGCTGCGTGCACGTCTGCGGCGAGCCCCCGCCCGCCGGCCGCGGCAGTGCGCGCATCGGCTACCTGCCGGAGCGCGTGCCGCTGTACGACGCGCTCACCGTCACCCAGTACCTGGACTACGTCGCGCACCTCAAGGTGGCGGGAGGCTGGCGTGTACGGCGCCGGGCGGTGCAGCAGGCGCTGTCCGACTTCGGCCTGGGCGGCGTGGCCGGCAAGGCCATCGGCCGGCTGTCCAAGGGCTTTCGCCAGCGCGTCGGCCTGGCGCAGGCCGTGCTGAACGATCCGCCTGTGCTGTTGCTGGACGAGGCCACCAATGGGCTGGACCCGCTCCAGATCGTGGAAGTCCGCCAGCTGATACGCCGCTGCGCCCAGGGTCGGGCCGTGTTGTTCAGCAGCCATCTGATGCAGGAGGTCGAGGCGCTGTGCACGCGCATCGCCATCCTGCGCGACGGCCGGCTGATCGAAGACACCACCCTGGCGCCGCCGCAGGCCGCCGGGGTGCGTCTGGTGCTGCGCCTGCAACCCGGCGCCGGCCCTGCGCTGGACGGCGCGCTGCAGGCATGTCCCGCCATCCGCCAGGCGCGCCGCGAGGCGTTGCCGCAGGATGGGCTGTCGGCCTGCGACCTGGTGCTGGCCGATATGGGCGACGGCCTGGACGCGGCGCTGCGCGCCGTGCTGCCGCATGCCCAGGTGCTGGACCTGTCGCGCGGCGCCGGCGGCGTGGAGGCGCGCCTGCTGGCGGCGGTACGCGCCGCGGATGCCGCGCGTGCGGCACAGGAAGGCCGCCCATGAACGGTGTCTGCGCCACCTATATGAAGGAACTGCGCAGCGATTTCGGCACGCCCATCGCGCTCGCCGTGGTCGCCGTGTTCTGGGCGCTGTCCGGCTACCTGTTCAGCTTCAACCTGTTCTTCGTGAGCACCGGCCAGATGGTCACCTCGTTCCACAACATGACCATACTGCTGATGCTGGTGATGCCCCTGGTGAGCATGCGCGCCTTTGCCGAAGAAGCGCGGCTGGGAACGCTGGAGCTGGTGCTGACGCTGCCCGTCAGCGACCTGGCCACGGTGCTGGGCAAGTACGCGGCGGGCCTGACCATCTTGCTGCTGATGCTGGCGGGCACGGCCGCCGCAGTACTGCCGCTGGCCTGGTACGGCCGCCCGGACTACGGCCCCATCGTGGGCGGCTATGTCGGCGTATTCGTGTTCGGCGCACTGTTCCTGGCCATCGGGCTGGCCGTCTCCAGCGCCTGCAGCAACCAGATCGTGGCCGCCATGGGCACCTGGGGCCTGCTGGTGCTGCTGTGGTTCATCGACTATCCCGCCGCGCTGGACGTCCTTCCGGCGCTCTCGCCGCTGTTCCGGCATCTCTCGCTGTCGGCCCAGCACGTGGACTTCATCCGCGGCGTGCTGCCCGGCCCTGCGCTGGCGCTGTTCGCCAGCCTGATCTGCCTGGGGCTGGCGATTGCGGTGGCCAACCTGAAGGCGCGGAGGCTGCGATGAAACGCCTGGCTGAGGTATGGCTGCCCGTGGCCGCGCTCGCCGCCGTCCTGCTGGCCGCCAACATCTGGGCCGTGCGCCACCTCGGCCGCCTGGACCTCACGGCCACGCGGGTGTACAGCCTTTCCGAGGACAGCCTGCAGGTGGCGCGGGCCGTGCCGGGCGGAGTTTCCGTGACCTGGTTCTACGACGCGCGCAACAAGAGCATGACCGACGCGCTGGACCTGCTGCGGCAATATGCGCGCGCCAACCCGCGCATCGCGGTGCGCGGCGTGGATCCCGGCCTGCGGCCGGCCGAGGCGCGTGCGGCCGGCGTGCAGTTCGCCGGCACGGCGGTATTCCAGTCGGAGGCGCGGCGGCTAGTGGTGCACGGGGGCACCGAGACCGACTTCACCAATGCGCTGATCCGCATCAGCCAGGCCGACGCGCAGCGCGTGTGCTTCACGCAGGGGCACCTGGAGGCCGATCCGTACAGCCTGGCCGCGCTGGACGACCTGGAGGATCACAACGAGGACGAGAACCTGGTCGCGCGGGTGGAAGTGCATGAGCAGCACGGCCTGGCGATGGCGCGGCAGGGCCTGGAAACCCTGGGCTACGAAGTCGCGGCGGTGCAGGCGGGCTCTCTGCGGGCCTCGCTGGACGGATGCGCCGTGGCCGTGGTGGCGGGGCCTCGCGTGCCTTTCGGCGCCGACGATGCGCAGGCGCTGCACGATTGGACGCTGCGCGGCGGCAAGACGCTGCTGCTGCTGGAACCCGACGCCGCGCACGGCCTGGACGCGCTGCTGGCCGGGTTCGGCATCGAGCGTGCGCCCGGCGCGGTGGCGGACCCCCAACGCCATTACCGCAGCGACCCGGGTTCGCCCGCCGTGAGCGACTACCCGCGGCACAAGCTCACGCGGGGGGTGCCGATGAGCGTATTCCCCGGCGTGGCCGCCCTGCAGCCGGCAGCTGCGGGCATCCCCGCCGACGTGAGCGTGACGCCATTGGCGCAGACCAGCCCGCAGGCGCGCACCCGGGGCGGCGAACCGCAGGTGCACACGCTCATGGCGCTGGCCGTGCGCACCGGGCCCGCGCAGCGCCGCCCCATGCTGCTGGTGGCGGGCGACAGCGATTTCGCCACCAACCGGCACTACGCGACCCTGGGCGATGGCACGCTGTTCCTCAACGGCATCAGCGTCCTGGCCGAGCAGGACCCGCTGCTGGCCATCCGGCCGCGCCACTATGCGGATGCCCGCGTGGAACTGTCGAACCAGCAGATGCGCGCCGTGTTCTGGACCAGCGCCGTACTGCTGCCGCTGCTGGCCCTGGCCACGGGCCTGCTGCTGTGGTGGAGGCGCAGATGAGGGCCGCCCGCCATGCCACCCCGGCCTGGGCCGCGCTGCTTGCAGCCGGGCTGGCGCTGTCCGCCTGGCAGCTGATCCATCACGAAGAAGCGGGAGACGCGATGCACGCCGGCCACCGCCATGCCGAGGCACACCGGCCTGTTCTGCTGCATGCCTGGCAGCCGGCCGACGCCGTCGAAATCCGCCTGGAGGGTCCCGCCGGCACGCTGCGCTATCTGCGCGGCGCAGCCGGCTGGGAAACCACGGGCCGGCCCGCCGCGGCGCTGGACCCGGACGCCTTCCTGACGCACTACGCCGCGGCGCGCCGCGACCGGCTGATCGGCCGGTACGCGCCTGAAGCCTACGGACTGGAGCCCGCGCGGCTGCGCATCACGATTTCCGGCGTCGACGGTGGTGTGCTGTCGGCCTACGACGTGGGCGACCTGCTGCCCGACGGCCTGGGCCGCTACCTGCGGCCCGCGGACGGCGGCGACATCATCGTGGTTCCCGATTACCAGACCCGGCCTGCGCTGCTCGCGGCAGGCCGGGGACCCTAGGCGCTGCGCAACCCGGTTCCGCGCAGGCCCCTGCAGTCCCCACCGATGCAACACCCAAAAGCACGAGGAGACATCATGAAGAATCCGTTCCTGCATCGACTTCCCCGCTGGCTGGCCGGCACAGCCGGCGCGCTCGCGCTGGCCTGCGCGCTGCCCGCGCCGGCCCAGGACAAGCCCGCCGAACTCAAGGTTGGCATTGCCACCTTCCTGTCGGGGCCCGCATCCGTGTTCGGCGTGCCGGGCAAGGCGGCCGGCGAGATCCTCATCGACCAGATCAATGCCGCCGGCGGCATAGGCGGCGTCAAGGTCGCCCCCACCTGGCTGGACGAAGGCGTGGGCGGCGACCGGCTGCTTTCGGAATACCGGCGCCTGGTGCAGGAACAGGGCGTGAAGGTGATGCTCGCCACCATCTCCAGCGGCAACTGCCTGATCGTCGCGCCCGTGGCCGAAGACCTCAAGGTGCTGAACCTGGCCTGGGACTGCGGCACGGAGAAACTGCTCGAAGAGAGCCGGCGCCAGTATGTGGTGCGTCCGGCAGGCAACGCCACCACCGAAATGATGGCGACGCTGGTCTACCTGCTGCGCACCAAGCCGGACTTCAAGACGGTGGCCATCGTCAACCAGGACTACTCCTGGGGCCGCGACTCGCGCGACATCCTGGTCGACGGCCTGAAGGTGCTCAAGCCCGACGCCAAGGTCGTGGCAGAAATGTTCCCGAAATTCGGCGCCTCCGATTTCTCCACGGAGATCAGCCGGCTGCAGGCCCTGCGGCCCGACGTGATCATCTCTACCTCGTGGGGCGGCGACCTCGATACCTTCGTGCGCCAGGCGGCCCAGCGCGGCCTGTTCTCGCGCTCGACTTTCGTGCTGCCGCTGGCCGAGAGCTCGATCGAGCGCCTGGGCTCGGTGCTGCCCGAAGGGGTGATCGTGGGCGGGCGCGGCGACCACTACTTCCTCCATCCCGAAACCAAGAGCGACCCGGCGCACCAGGCGTTCATCAAGGCCTTCCGCGAGAAGACCGGCGCCTATCCCATCTACCCCACCTACCACATGGCGCAGTCGATCAAGGCCCTACAGGCCGGGTATGAAAAAGCCATGGCCGACAACGGCGGCAAATGGCCCTCGGTGGAGCAGGTTGGCCAAGCCATACGGGGGCTGACGGTGCAGGCCTACGGCCGGCCCATCGCCATGCGCGAGGACGGCCAGGGCCTGGAGGCGCAGTTGCTGGGCACCACGCGCAAGGTGGACGGCTATCCCTTCCCGGTCATGGACGACATGATGATCGTGCCGGCCGAGATCGTCACGCCGCCGGTGGGCCAGAAGACGCACGACTGGATCCGCAGCGTGACCCCTGCCCTGCTCCAGAACGACCAGATCAAGACCTACTCCTACAAGCCCTGAGCATGGCGGGGCCGCCGCGGCGGCCCCGCCGGCCCGCACCGACCTGGGGAATACATGACATTCGATCTGTTCCTGCTCGCGACCCTGGACGGCATCTCGTATGCCGCCCTGCTCTTTCTCGTGGCGCTCGGCCTGACGCTGATCTTCGGCGTCATGCGCATCCTGAACGTGGCCCATGGCAGCCTGTACGCGTGCGGCGGCTACGTCGCCGCCACCCTGGGGCTCTATCTCACGCAGAACCAGGGGCCGGCGTGGCTGGCTCTGCCCGCGCTGTTCCTGGCTGCCATCATCGTCGGCGCGCTGCTCGGCAGCGCGCTGGAGATCGGCCTGCTGCGGCGCATCCTCGACAAGGATCCCATCCTGCAGCTGCTCGTGACCTTCGCGGCCTTCATGATCCTCGAAGACCTGCAGCGGCTGATCTGGGGCACCCAGCCCGTCTTCGTTTCCACGGTGGTGGACCAGCTGGGCACGGCCGACGTGCTGGGCATCGTCTACACCCGCTACCAGCTCTTCGTGCTGCCGCTGGCGGCCGTGTGCGCCTACCTGGCGCTGCGCTACTTCCTGGCGCGCACCCGCACCGGACGCCAGGTCACGGCGGTGACCTTCAACCGCGAAGTGGCCGTCGCCATGGGCGTCAACGCGCCGCGTGTGCTGCTCGTGACCTTCGTGCTGGGCGCGGTGCTGGGCGCCCTGGGCGGCGCGCTGTCCTCGCCCATCACGTCCCTGGTGCCGGGCATAGGTGCCGATATGATCGTGCTCTCGTTTGCCGTGGTGGCCACCGCCGGCCTGGGGCACCTGGGCGGCGCGGCGATCACCGCGCTCATGATAGGCCTGGCCCGCGCCTTTGCGGTGTACCTGTATCCGGAGATGGAAGTGCTGGCGCCGTACCTCATGATGGTGCTGGTGCTGCTGGTCCGCCCGCAGGGCATGTTCGCCGACGTGCAGGCAAGGAGGGTGTGATGCGGCTGCGATTCCTCGTCCTCGCCCTGGCGGCCCTGGTGCTGCTGGCGCCGCTGGCCCAGCCCTGGCTGAAGACGCCGTTCATCATGGCCCTGGCCAACGGCCTGGCCGTGCTGGGCGCCATCGTGCTGATCCGCGCCGGCCAGGTCTCCTTCGGCAGCGCCATGTATGCCTGCATCGCCGGCTATGCCGCCACCTTCGCCGCCCGCGCATGGCACCTCGACGCAGTGCTGCTTGTGCCACTGGGCACGGCGGCGGGCGCGCTGCTGGGCGCCCTCGTCGGGCTGTTCATGGTGCGCTACCGCGGCATCTTCTTCGGCATGCTCAACCTGGCCTTCTCGATGGTGCTCTATTCCATCATCGTGAAGTTCAGCCGCATCACCAACGGCACCGACGGCCTGCGGCTGGAGCGGCCCATGGTGGCGGGCATGGAACTGGGCCGGGACGCCTACGAAACGGTGCTGCTGGCCACCGCTGTGGCGGCCGCGGTGCTGTGCGGGCTGGCGGTCCAGCGCTATTTCTCCTCGGCCGCAGGCCAGGCGCTGGCCGCCATCAAGACCAACGAGACCCGCCTTGAGTACCTCGGCATCTCGGCCAAGCGGATCTTCTGGTTCGGCTATGTGCTCTCGGCCGCGCTCTGCGGGCTGGGCGGCAGCCTCTTCGCGCTGACCCAGGGCCTGGTCACGCCCGAGATGGGCTACTGGGTGCGCTCGGCCGAGATCGTGTTCGTGGCCATCCTCGGCGGCGCCGGGCACGCGCTGGGCGCTTTCCTGGGGGCCTTCGTGTTCGAGTTCGCCAAGCTGTACCTGGCCGCCTACATCCAGGGCGCGTGGCAGATGGCGCTCGGCGCGGTGCTCCTGCTCATCATCTTCGCCGCCCCTGCCGGCCTGTACGGACTGGTGGCGCGGCTCGGCGGCGCGCGCAAGGCAGGCAGCCCGGCCGCCGCGCCCATCGGGCAACTCTCCAAAGGAGGCCAGTGATGCGCACTCCGCTATTGCAGACCGAGGGGCTGTCGCTGTCCTTCGGCGGCGTGGTGGCCGCCGACGGCATCGACTTCAGCCTGGACCAGGGCGAACAACTGGCGGTGGTGGGCCAGAACGGCGCCGGCAAGACCACTTTCATCAACATCTGCACCGGCTATCTCAAGCCCACTGCCGGACGCGTGCTGTTCGACGGCAGCGACATCACGGGCCGCTCGCCGCGGGTGATCACCCGCCGCGGCCTGTGCCGCTCCTTCCAGATTCCCCAGTTGTTCACCGAACACACCGTGCGCGAATGCCTGCTGATCGCGGCCGCCTCGCGCACCCGCAGCTGGAACCCCTTCGTACCGCTGGAGCGCAGCGTGGACGCAGAAGGGGTGGAGGCCACGCTGGCACTGGTCAAGCTCGCGGAACGCGCGCATCATCGGGCAGCGGACCTGCCCGAAGGGCAGCGCAAGCTGCTGGACGTGGGCATGGCCTTGATGCTGCAACCCCGGCTGCTCATCATGGACGAACCCACCAGCGGCGTGTCCAGCGAAGAGAAGCACGGGCTGATGGACACCCTGATGCAGGCCCTGGCCGAGCGCCAGGTCACCAGCATCTTCGTGGAACACGACATCGACATCGTGCGGCGCTACGCCACGCGCCTGGCGGCATGGATCGCCGGCCGCATTGCCGCCGACGGCCCGCCGGAGGACGTCCTGGCCGACCCCGAAGTCGTGCGCAACGTGATTGGAGGCTGAACCATGCTGGAACTGCAGAACGTCTCCGTCAGCATCGCGGGCATCGCCGTGCTGCGCGGCATCGACGCGGCCGTGGCCAGCGGCGACATCGTCGCCCTGGTGGGCCGCAACGGCGCGGGCAAGACCACGCTGCTGCGCAGCGTCATGGGGCTGCTCGCGCTGCGCGAGGGCGCCATCAGCCTCGACGGCCAGGACATCAGCCGCCTGGCGGCGCATCGTCGCCCCGCGCTGGGCATGGGCTATGCCCCGGAAAACCGCGTGCTGTTCCCGAACTTCACCGTGGAAGAGAACCTGCGCTTCCCGTGCGAGGCCCAGGGCATGGCGCCGCGCGCGATCGCCGCGCGGCTGGACGAGGTCATGGACATCGTGCCGGAACTCAGGCCCATGCTGCCCCGCTCCGCTGCCGCCCTCTCGGGCGGCCAGGGCAAGATGGCGGCGCTGGGCCGGGCCCTGATGGTGGGCACCCGCCTGGTCATGCTGGACGAGCCCTTCCAGGGGCTGGCCCCCGTCCTGGCGGCCCAGTACGGCGCCTCGCTGCGCCGGCTGCGCGAAGCCCGTCCTCAGCTCGCCACGCTCATCACCGAATCCAACCAGGAATTGCTGCGCGGCGTGCAGACCGCCACACTGGTGCTCGAGCGCGGCGCGCTCGCGGCGCCCTGCCCCGCGCCTGCCTGAACCCGCAAGCCCGACCCATCCACACAACGAGGAGACTACCGTGCACAAGCTATACATCAATGGCAACTGGGTGGACGCCGCAGAGCCCGGCGAACCGCTGGACGTGATCGATCCCGCCACCGGCCAGCCCTTCGACGCCATCACCGCCGGCGGCGCCCGCGACATCGACCGCGCCGTCGCGGCGGCGCGCGCGGCCCTGGACGGGCCCTGGGGCCGCATGACCGCCGCCGAGCGCGGCCGCATCATGCAGAAGATGGCCCAGGGCATCCTGGACCGTGCCGACGCGCTCACCGCGCTGGAGGCGCGCGACACCGGCAAGCCCATGGCCCAGGCGCGCGCCGACGTGCTGGCGGTGGCGCGCTATTTCGAGTTCTTCGGCGGCGCCGCCGACAAGGTCCACGGCCAGGTGATCCCCTACCTGAACGGCTACAACGTCTGCGTGGTGCGCGAGCCCTACGGCGTCACGGGCCACATCCTGCCCTGGAACTATCCTGCCCAGATGTTCGGCCGCACGCTCGCGCCGGCGCTGGCCATGGGCAACGCCACCGTGCTCAAGCCCTCCGAGGACGCCTGCATGTCCTCGCTGGTGCTGGCGGAGATCGCCGCCGAGGCCGGCGTTCCGCCGGGCGTGATCAACATCGTCACGGGCCTGGGCGAGACCGCCGGCGCAGCCCTGGCGGCCCACCCGGGCATCGATTACCTGTCGTTCACCGGCTCGCCCGAAGTCGGCACGCTGGTCCAGCAGGCCGCCGCGCGCAACCATGTGAAGTGCGTGCTTGAGCTGGGCGGCAAGTCGCCCCATCTGGTGTTCGAGGACGCCGACCTGGACCTGGCCCTGCCGGTCATCGGCAAGGCCATCACGCAGAACGCCGGCCAGACCTGCTCGGCCGGCTCGCGCCTGCTGGTGCAGCGCAGCATCTACGACAGCTTCGTGGAACGGGTGGCCGAGCGCTTTGCCCGGCTGTCGGCCGGCACGCCGGAGATGGACCTGGACTGCGGCCCGCTCATCAACGCCGCGCAGCAGCGGCGCGTGCGCGGCTTCCTGGACCGGGCCCGCGACAGCGGCGTGCCGATGCTGGCCCAGGGCCGCATCGCCGACGGCGCGCCCTCGGGCGGGTACTTCGTGGCGCCGACCCTGTTCGGGCCGGTGGACCGCAGGCACGAACTCGCCTGCGACGAAGTGTTCGGGCCCGTGCTCTCCGCCATCCCCTTCGACGACGAGGCCGATGCCGTGCAGCTCGCCAATGCCACCGAATACGGCCTGGTTGCCGCCGTCTGGACCCGCGACGGCAGCCGCCAGGCGCGCGTGGCCAAGCGCATGCGCTGCGGCCAGGTCTTCATCAACTGCTACGGCGCCGGCGGCGGCGTGGAGCTGCCGTTCGGCGGCGTGAAGAAGAGCGGCCACGGCCGCGAGAAGGGTTTCCTCGCGCTCGAGGAAGTCAGCGTGCTCAAGACTGTCGTCCAATTTCATGGAGAATGAGATGAAGCTCAAAGACAAGGTCGCCATCATCACCGGCGCGGCCAGCGGCTTCGGCGCCGAGATCGCCCGCAGCTATGCCAGGGAGGGGGCCCAGGTGGTGGTCGCCGACATCAACGAGCAGGGCGCCAACCGGGTCGCCGCCGAAATCGGCTCGGTGGCGCTGGCCGTGCGCTGCGACGTGACGCAGCGCGCCGACATCGACGCCGCCGTCGCCGCCACGCTGGAGAATTTCGGCAGCGTGGACATCGTGGTCAACAACGCCGGCTACACCCATCGCAACCAGCCGCTGCTGGACGTGGACGAGGCCACCTTCGACCGCTGCTTCGCCGTCAACGTGAAGGCCATCTACCACATGGTGCAGGCCGTGGTGCCCCTGATGCGCGAGCAAGGCGGCGGCTGCATGATCAACGTGGGATCCACTGCCGGCATACGGCCCCGCCCCGGCCTCACCTGGTACAACGGCTCCAAGGGCGCCGCCAACCTGCTGTCCAAGTCGCTGGCCGTGGAGCTCGCGCCCGACCGCATCCGCGTCAATGCCATCTGCCCCGTCATGGGCGATACCGGCATGCTGCAGGACTTCATGGGCGTGCCCGACACGCCCGAGAACCGCGCGCGCTTCATCGCCACCATCCCGCTGGGCCGGCTCAGCGTGCCCCGCGACATCGCGCGCGTGGCGGTATTCCTTGCGTCGGAGGATGCCGAGTTCCTGACCGGCGTGGAGCTGCCCGTGGACGGCGGGCGCACGATCTGACGCGGCAATCCGGCCTGGCGCCGGCGCCAGGCCGTGCCACCGAACCCCAGGAGACACCACCGTGAAGACACGCGCCGCCATCCTGCAGCAAGCGCCGGTCGAGCCGCCCTACGCGGATACCCGGCCGCTGGCCATCGAGACCGTGGACCTCGCCGATCCGGGCCCCGGCGAAGTGCTGGTGCGCATACGCGCCGCCGGCCTGTGCCATTCCGACCTGTCGGTCATCGACGGCGCGCGGCCGCGGCCCACGCCCATGGTGCTGGGCCACGAGGCGGCCGGCGTGGTCGAAGCGCTCGGGCCGGGCGTGCACGACCTCGCGCCCGGCGACCGCGTGGTGCTGGTGTTCGTGCCTTCCTGCGGCCATTGCCTGCCCTGCGCCACCGGCCGGCCCGCGCTGTGCGAGCCGGGCAACGCCGCCAACGGCGAAGGCATGCTGCTGTCGCGGGCGCGCCGGCTGTCCTGGCGCGGCAAGCCCGTGCATCATCACGTGGGCGTGTCGGCGTTTTCGCAATACGCCGTGGTGTCGCGCAATTCCCTCGTCAGGCTCGAGGCCGACCTGCCGCCGCAGGTCGCCGCCCTGTTCGGCTGCGCCGTGCTCACGGGCGTGGGCGCCGCCGTCAACACGGCGGGCGTGCGGCCCGGGCAGAGCGTGGCCGTGGTGGGCCTGGGCGGCGTGGGGTTGAGCGCGCTGCTCGGCGCGCTCGCCTGCGGCGCGCATCCCGTGGTGGCCGTGGACCTCAGCGAGGACAAGCTGCGCTTCGCCCGCCAACTGGGCGCCACGCATACGGTGAATGCTGGCGCCGCCGACGTCGCCGAGCAGGTGCGTGCGCTCACCGGCGGCGGCGTCGACCATGCGCTGGAGATGGCCGGCGCGGTCAAGGCGCTGGAGCTGGCCTGGCACATCACGCGCCGTGGCGGCACTACCACCACCGCGGGCCTGGCCCATCCCCGGCACACGCTGGCCCTCTCGCCGGTGCAGCTGGTGGGCGAGGAGCGCACGCTCAAGGGCAGCTACATCGGCAGCTGCATCCCCGTGCGCGACGTGCCGCGCTACGTGGCCCTGTACCAGGCCGGCCGACTGCCCGTCGACAGGCTGCTGACCTCCACGGGCACCCTGGACGACATCAATGCCGGCTTCGACGCGCTGGCGCAGGGCCGCACCATCCGGCACGTGGTGCTGATGTAGGCGTCAGGCGCAGCGCGTGGCACGCGCTATCATCACTGGATGGCCATACAGTCGTTCGCCGCGTCCGCGCTGCCGCCTCACCGCTACTACTACCTGCACAATTTCCAGCGCGCGCTGGACTGGATCGCCGCACATCACGCCGACCTGCTGGACGCGTCCGAGGCTGATTTCCTCAGCCGCTTCGCCGGCCTGCCGCTGGCTTCCCGCGCCCTGCTGGTGCGGCTGGCGATGCGCAAGGGCCCGTATTTCCGCGCGGCGAGGCTGCGCTACGACGAGATACCCGACCTGCACCAGGCGGCCGCCCCGCTGGCGCAGGCAGGCTGGCTGGACGCCGCACCCAGGCTGGAGCTCGCCGCGCTGTTCGCCCTGCACACGCGCGCCGAGCTGGCTGCCCTGTTTCCCGGAAGCGCGCGGCCCGGGCTGCGCAAGGCCGAATGGCTGCAGGCCCTGCTGCCGCACCATGCCGAGGCCCGCCCGTACGCCGCGTGGCGGCCCGGCTGCGGCGAAGCCGTCTGGCAATTGCGCATCGGCGCGCTCTGCGATCGCCTGCGCCTCATGTTCTTCGGCAATCTGCGCCAGGACTGGTCGGAGTTCGTGCTGGCGGACCTGGGGATCTTCCGCTACGAGCCCGTGGCATTCGACGCGACCTCGCGCGCCTTCCGCTGCCGCGCCGACGTGGACGCCTACCTGCAATTGCACGCCTGCAGGGAGGCGCTGGAGGCGGACGCAGCGCCGCTGGGCGAACTGCTGGCCCAGGCGCAGGCCTGCGCCGGCGAGCATCCCTGGCTGCAGCAGCGGCGCGACAAGCTGCTGTTGCGCATCGGCCAGGCTGCCGAGCGCCGGCGCGACTGGGACACCGCGCTGCAGGCCCATGCACTCAGCCGCCACCCGGAAGCCCGCCACCGGCGCCTGCGCGTGCTTGAGCGCCAGGGCCGCCACGCCGAGGCGCTGGAACAGGCCGAGACGGCGTGCGCAGCCCCCGGAAGCGAAGCAGAAGCCCAGCGGCTCGCACGCATGCTGCCGCGCCTGCGGCGCGCGGCCGGACGTCCGGCAGTACCTGCGCCCGCTTGCCCGGCGCCGCCCGTGACGCAGTTGGCGCTGCCCGTCCCTGCCTCCGCCACGCGCGTGGAGATCGCCGTGCGGAATTACCTGGCCACGCCGCAGGCGCCGGTGCATTACGTCGAGAACGCGCTGATCAACGCGCTCTTCGGCCTGCTGTGCTGGGAGGCCATCTACGCGCCGCTGCCCGGCGCGTTCTTCCATCCGTTCCAGCGCGGTCCGGCGGACCTCCATGCGCCGGACTTCGCCGCGCGCCGCGCGCCGCTGCTGCAGGCCTGCCTGGCCAGGCTCGAGGGCCCGGCGTATCGCGACACCATCCTGCGCCGCTTCCACGACAAGGCTGGAACCCAGTCGCCCTTCGTGGCCTGGGAAGCGCTCACGCCCGCACTGCTGGAAACGGCGCTGGAATGCATGCCGGCAGCCCATCTGCGCCGCCTGTTCGAACGGCTGCTGGCCGACCTGCGCGCCAATTGCAGCGGCCTGCCCGACCTCGTCCGCTTCTGGCCGGCGGAACAGCGCTACGAACTCATCGAGGTGAAGGGGCCGGGCGACCGCCTGCAGGACAACCAGCGACGCTGGCTGGCCTACTGCATGGCGCACGGCATTCCCGTGCAGGTGTGCCACGTGCGCTGGACCTGAACGGCCCGGCGCGCCGCGCTGCGCCTCACGCCGCCAGGGCGGCGCGCTGCGCCTGCACCAGGCGCGCGATGCCGCCCTCCGCCAGCCCCAGCATCGCGTCGAGTTCGGCGCGCGTGAAGGTGGCTTCCTCGCCGGTGCCCTGCACTTCCACGAAGGCGCCGCCGCCGGTCATCACCACGTTGACGTCGGCCTGGCAGGCGGCATCCTCTTCGTAGTCCAGGTCCAGCACGGGACGCCCCTGGACCAGCCCGACGGACACCGCCGCCACCGCGTCGCGGATCGGGTTGGCGGCCAGGTCGCCGCGCTCCATCAGCAGCGCAACCGCGTCGGAAGCGGCCACCCAGGCGCCGGTGATGCTGGCGCAGCGCGTCCCGCCGTCGGCCTGCAGCACGTCGCAATCGAGGTGCAGGGTGCGCTCGCCCAGCAGCTTCAGGTCGAACACGGCGCGCAGGCTGCGGCCGATCAGGCGCTGGATCTCCTGCGTGCGGCCGCTCTGCTTGCCGCGCGCGGCCTCGCGGTCGCCGCGGGTGTGCGTGGCGCGCGGCAGCATGCCGTACTCCGCCGTGACCCAGCCCTCGCCGCGGCCCTTCAGGAAAGGAGGCACCTTGTCGAGCACGCTGGCCGTGCACAGCACGTGGGTGTTGCCTGCCTTCACCAGCACCGAGCCCTCTGCATACCGGGTGTAGCCGCGTTCCAGCGCAAAGGGACGCAGTTCGTCGGGACGGCGGCCGGACGGGCGGGCAATGGCGGCGGGCGATGAAGTCACGGAGACACTCCTGGTTCGATGGGGATGGGGCGATTGTACGGGCCGGCTTGGGTTATCCTGCCTGCATGTGCGGGCCATGCCCGCCTTCGCCACACAGGACACCCCATGATCCGTAGCATGACCGCCTTCGGCAACGCGCGCGCCGACCTCGAACAGGGCTCGCTCGCCCTCGAGCTGCGCAGCGTCAACAGCCGCTATCTCGACCTGTATTTCCGCCTGCCCGACGAACTGCGCCACGTGGAGACCCCGCTGCGCGAACTGCTCAGCGCCAACATCGCGCGCGGCAAGGTGGAAGTGCGGGCCTCGTTCACGCGGGCCGCCAGCGCCGAGCTCGGCGCGCTGGACCCGGACTGGCTGCGCAGCCTGGCCGCGCAGCTCGAGTCGGCGCGCCGCATCATCCCGGACGTGGCGCCGCCGCGCCTGGCCGAACTCTACAACTGGCCGGGCCAGCGCAACGCCGACGCGCTGGACCCCCAGGCCTGGGGCGCCGCCTGCATGCAGGCGGCCCGGCAGGCCCTGGCGCAGATGCACGAGGCGCGGGCCCGCGAAGGCGAGCGCCTGGCCGCCATGATGCGCGAATGCGCCGACGGCGTGGCGCGCATCGTCGACGGCGTGGAAGCCCACCTGCCGCAGCTGCTGGCGGACCACCGCGAGAAGCTCGCCAGCAAGCTGCGCGAGACCGTCGAGAACGCCTTCCCGGGCGGCTTCGCCCACATCAGCGGTCCCGAACTCTCCGAACGCCTGGCGCAGGAAGCCACGCTCTTCGCCCTGCGCATCGACGTGGCCGAGGAACTGTCGCGCCTGCGCTCGCACCTCGAGGAACTGCGTCACCTGCTGGGCGACGACGCCGCGCCCGGCAAGGGCGGCAGCGGCAAGCGCGGCGGCAGCGCGGGCAAGCGGCTGGACTTCCTCTTCCAGGAAATGAACCGCGAGGCCAACACCCTGGGCTCCAAGGCGGGCAGCCTGGAAGTCACCCGCGCGGCCATGGATCTCAAGCTGCTGATCGAACAGATGCGCGAACAGGCGCAGAACATCGAGTGATCCATCGCGGGGCTGCCTGAGGCCCCGCCCTACTCCCCCGGCCTGTAGCCCAGGCGCTTCATCGCGGCGCCCAGCGCCTGCGGCCGGTAGTCGTCCCAGGGGGCGTTGCCCTCGTCCAGCCGGGTATGGATGTTGGCGAGCGTCCATTGCGCCGCGCTCTCGAGCTTGGGCACTTCGTCCCAGCGCACCGGCACCGATACCCCCAGCCCGGGACGCGCGCGCAGCGACCAGGCAGCCACCGTGGTGGCGCCGAAACCATTGCGCAGATAATCCACGAAGATGCGCCCCACGCGATTGCGCGGGCCGCTCTTGGCCACGAACACCTTCGGCAGGGTCCGGGCCAGGTGCTGGGTGATGGCCTGCGAGTAGCCCTTGACGGCGTCCCAGTCGTAGTGCCGGCGCAGGGGCACGACCACGTGCATGCCCTTGCCACCGCTGGTCTTGGCGAAACTGGCCAGGCCCAGCTCCTCGAGCAGCGCCCGCACCAGCAGGGTGGCCTGCTGCACCGCCTTCCAGCCCACGCCCTTGCCCGGGTCCAGGTCGAACGTCATGCGGTCGGGCCGGTCGATCGCGGTCTTGGTGGCGTTCCAGGTGTGGAATTCCAGCACGTTGGCCTGGGCCGCGGCCAGCACCGCGGCCGGCGTGGGCACTTCGATGAGCGGAGGATGGCCCGGGTCCAGCTTGCGGTCGAGCTTGCGGACGCCCGGCATGGCGCCCTCCAGGTGCTTCTGGAAGAACAGCTGGCCGTCGATACCGGCCGGTGCGCGCACCAGGGAGGTGGGCCGGCCCTGCAGGTGCGCCAGCAGCAGCGGCGCCACCAGGGCGTAGTAGCGCACGACGTCGAGCTTGGTGGTGCCGGTGGACCTGTCGACCACGCGCTCGGGATGGGTCACGCGCAGCGAGCCGGCCGCCTTGTCTGCCGCAGCCCCGGACTTGCGCGGAGCCGGCCGGGCAGCCTCGCCGGCCGCGGCATCGACCTCGCCCGCACGGATGGCCTGCTCGCGGGTGATGCGCCGGGCCGGCTTGTCGCGCCGCACGCCCCGGAAGACGGCATGGCGGATATGCCCGGACCGGGTCCACTCGCCGAACGACACCTCGACCACCAGCCTGGGCTCCACCCACTGGATGCGCTCGCGCGGCACCGCGCCAGCCAGGTCGGCGCGGGGGGCATGCAGCTTGCCCAGCCGCTGCGCCAGGTCCGCCAGCATGGACTCGTCGAAGCCCGACCCCACCTTGCCTGCGTAGCGCAGCGCGCCCTGCTCGTCGTGCACGGCAAGCAGCAAGGCCCCCAGCCCCTGGCGCCGGCCCTTGGGCGCGGTATAGCCCACCACCACGAACTCCTGGCGCTGGCTGCACTTGAGCTTGATCCAGCTTTCCGAGCGGCGCGACACATAGGGCGCATCGCGCCGCTTGCCGATCACGCCCTCCAGGCCCATGCGGCAGGCCGAGGCCACCAGATCGCGCGGCGCCACGTCGAAGGCCTCGCTCAGGCGCAGCGGCGCGGGCGGGGTTTCGCCCAGCGCCTGCTCGAGCAGCGCGCGCCGCACCGTGAGGGGCTCGGCGCGCAGGTCGCGACCGGCCAGGAAGGGGGCGTCGAACAGGTAGTACAGGATGCTGCCGGTACGGCTGGCTTCGAAGGCATTCTGCAGCGCCTGGAAGCTCGGCACGCCATGATCCGACAGCACCACGATTTCGCCGTCCAGCCAGCCCGACGGCAGGCCCAGTTCGCGCACCGCGCGCGCCAGGTGAGGCAGCCGGTCGGTCCAGTCGTTGCCGTTGCGCGTGTAGAGCTTCACCGAACGCCGCTGCACCCGGGCCAGCAGCCGGTAGCCGTCGAGCTTCATCTCGAACAGCCAGCCAGCCGGATCGGCCGGTATGCCCTCCACCAGCGTGGCCAGCTGCGGCTTGAGCGTGGCCGGGAGGCGGGCGGCCACGCCAGGCACGCGCGGCGCCTCGGCAGCCGGCGCGGCTTCTCCGTCGCGGCGGCGCGATCCGCGGCGCGCGCGCTTCTTGCGCAAAGGCACCACGCTGTCCGGCATTTCGTCGACCACGCTGAATTCCTCCGCGGGCCGGGCATGCTCGTCGCGCTCCTTGATGAGCAGCCACGGCGGCTGCTTCTCGCTCTCGCGGCCCTTCATGCGTACCAGCGTCCAGTGGCCCTGCAGCTTGGCGCCATGCAGGGCGAACTTCAGCTTGCCCTGCCGGTAGCCGCGCCGCGCATCGCCCTCGGGCTCCCACGTGCCCTCGTCCCAGATGATGACCTTGCCGGCCCCGTACTGGCCCGGCGGTATGGTGCCCTCGAAATCGTTGTACGAAACGGGATGGTCTTCCACCTGGACCGCCATGCGCTTGTCGTGCGGATCGAAGCTGGGGCCCTTGGGCACGGCCCAGCTCTTCATCACGCCGTCGAGTTCCAGGCGCAGGTCGTAGTGCAGCCGGCTGGCCCAGTGCTTCTGGATCACGAAGGCGCGGCCCTGCGCCGACTTGCCGCCGCCCTTGGGCTCCGGGGTGGCGGCGAAATCACGCCGGCTGCGGTAGCGCTGCAGTGCGTCCGCCATGCTCAGGCCGCCTTGCGCGTGCCGGCCCGCTTGCCCGAAGTGCTGCGCTTGCGGGCCGCCGTCTTGCGGGCGCGCGGCGCCCGGGCCGGCTTGTCGGACTTGCCCTTGAGACTGCGCGCGAGCAGTTCGGTCAGGTCGATGATGTTGTCGCCGCCCACGCTGGGCGCTTCCTCTGCGGGTTCGATCACCGCCTTGGTCTTGCCGGCGCGGGCCTTCTTCTCCACGAGCTTCATGATCTCTTCGCGGAATTCGTCCTTGAATGCCTCAGGTTCCCAGGGCCCGGTCATTTCAGCCACCAGCTGCTCGGCCATCTTCTTCTCGGCCTCGCTGAAGCGCGGCCCCTTGGCGCCCGCGGCAGGCAGGTCCAGCCCCTCGAAGGACTTGACCTCGTCGCCCCAGCGCAGCAGGTTCAGCACCAGCGCCGGCCCGGAGGGCACCACCGCCGCCAGGTGCTGCTTGGTCTGGATCACCACCTTGGCCAGCGCGATCTTGCCGGTGCGCGCCAGGGTGTCGCGCAGCAGCGCATACACTTTGTGACCATTGTTGATGGGCTCCAGGTAGTAGGGGCGCTCCAGGTAGACGAACGGAATCTCGGCCGCCTCCACGAACCGCTGGATCTCGATGGTCTGGGTGGTGCGCGGGTAGGCGGCCTCGATCTCCTCGGGCGAGACGATCACGTACTGCCCGTCTTCGTATTCCACGCCCTTGACGATGTTGTCGCCGGAGATCTCGCGCCCGGTGCGCTTGTTGATGCGCTTGTAGCCCACGCGATCCATGGTGCGCCTGTCCAGCCAGTCGAAGTCCACGCCCTGGTCGCGGCTGGCCGTATGCAGGCCCACAGGGATCAGGACCAGCCCGAACGTGATCGCGCCCTTCCACAAGACTCGGCCCGTTGCCATATGCCTACCCCCTGCGTCAGCTTGCCCTGGGGCGGGCGCATGTGCCCGCCAGAAGCAACCAGCTTACGGCAATCGGCCTGCGAGAGGCCTACGGCTTATGGCGAAAACGCGCTGTGTGTAACGAGGGCAGTCAGGCCTGGCCGCGCGGCGTCGGCCGGCGCACCAGCCACAATGCGCATGCGGCCATGGCAAGCGTCACCAGGACGCCCAGCCATGGCGCCGGCCGGCCATACCAGAACACCGCCAGGCCCAGCATCATGCCGGCCACGGCCCAGCACTTGGCCCGCGTGGAAACTGCCCGCTCGTAGCGCCAGGCGCGCAGCGCCGGCCCGTAGCGCGGATGTTGCAGCAGACAGGTCTCCCAGCGCGGCGAGGCGCGCCCGAAGCAGGCCGCCGCCGCGATGAGGAAAATGGTGGTCGGCATCACGGGCAGCACCACGCCGATCAGGCCCAGCACCAGCATGAGCATCCCTGCGGCGAAGTACAGGCGGCGCTTCCAGGGGCTGGGCGCCGCGGCCCGGTGCGGAGCCGGCGGCGGGCCGCTCATGGTGCAGCCCCGCCTGCGTGCCGATATCGCCCCACGTTGCGCACTGCCTGGCCCTCTCCTGCCCTGGCGCCGCCGGGTGGCGCGCCGATACGGGCGCAGTGTAGTGCGGCCCGCCAGGCGCGTCGAGCGCGCCGCGGCGCACTGCTAGAATCCCCACACCCCTGCCCCATCGCCCGCCAGATGACCTTGCTGGACCTGCTGATGCACGCCTACTACCGGGTGGGCGACCCCTTGCTGGTGCGCCTGCGCAAGCATCGCCGCCTGCGCGGCGCACAGGTGGGCCTGCCGCTGCCTACCCTTGCGCTGCGCCTGCAGCCCGGGCTGGCCCAGGGCCCCGGGTCGGCGCAGGCGCTGCGACGCATGCTCCGCGTGGCGGGGCGCTACGACATGCAGCGCCAGGGCGAATCCGGCGCGGCCGCCGGCCGCCGCGCCACCCCGATGATGCTAGACCTGGCCGCCTGCGGCGACGTCGCCGGCTTCCATGCGCGCCTGCGGGCGCAGTCCTCGCGCACCCTGTCGAAGATCCGCCGGGCCGAGCGGCTGGGCTATCGCGTGCAACCATTTGCATTGGCCAACCACGTGCATGACGTGCACGCCGTCAAGACCTCCATGCGCGTGCGCAGCGGCGGGCCGGTGCTGGCGCACTGGCTGCTGCGGCCGGCGCACGTGGGCCATCAGGCCGACACGCCCCAGCCCGTTCCGACGCCGGGCTGCCCCACCCACTGGACATGCTGGTGGGGCGTATTCCAGCCGGCGCCGGGCCACCACAACGGCACGCTGCGCACCGACACGCGCCTGGTCGCCTACGTGAAGCTCACGCGCTGCGGCGACATCGTGCACTACCTCGATCTCATGGGCCACCGCGAACACCTGGGCGACGCGGTCATGCTGCTCATGCACGCGCACATCGTCGCCTGGCTGCTGCGCGGCGATTCTCCGCAAGCCCATGGCGTGCGCGCGGTATGGTACGGCGCGCTCGAGCACGGCGGGCATGGCCTGCTGACCTGGAAGCGCCGCGCAGGCTTCGCGCCGGTGCGCGTCAGGCTCGATATTCCCGCCGATTGACCACCGGAATCGCGCGCGGGCGTATGCCTGCACCATAGCGGCGCTGCCATGCACCAGCCTAGAGCATGCCGCATGCGATGCACCCGCAACCTGCGCGGTGCATGCATGCCGGCCGGGGCCCCGGCCCGGGGCAATCGCTGGCACGCATATTGCTTCCCTTGAAGCTTGTGTACGAAGCCTGTGTACCAAACCTCGGCAGGCCGAAGCCCGCCGCGGCGCATCCGTTGTCCCCAATCCGTTGTCCCCACTTACTGGCCTACGCCGAACGACACTGGAGAAATCACAATGCACAAAGGGAGCATACGCATCAAATCGCTGGCCGCCGCCCTGGCCATCGCGGGCCTGACGGCGCTGGCGCTGCCCGGCGCCGCCCATGCCGAATCGGTGCTGCGCATCGGCATGACCGCCGGCGACATCCCCCGCACGCTCGGGCAGCCCGACCAAGGCTTCGAGGGCAATCGCTTCACCGGCATCCCCATGTACGACGGCCTCACGCAATGGGATCTCTCCAAGGCCGATGCGCCCAGCGAGCTCATCCCCGGGCTGGCCGAATCCTGGGAGGTCGATGCCAAGGACAACACCAAGTGGGTGTTCAAGTTGCGCAAGGGCGTGAAGTTCCACGACGGCTCCGACTTCAACGCCGATGCCGTCGTCTGGAACGTGGACAAGGTGCTCAACAAGGAGGCCGAGCAGTTCGATCCCAGCCAGGTCGGCGTCACCGCCTCGCGCATGCCCACCCTGCGCTCGGCCCGCAAGATCGACGACTACACCGTCGAACTCACCACGTCCGAGCCCGACTCCTTCCTGCCGATCAACCTCACCAACCTCTACATGGCCTCGCCGGCCCACTGGAAGAAGAAGCTCGAGGCCGTCCCGGCGTCGGTCACCGACAAGGCCGAGCGCTCGCAGCAGGCCTGGGCCGCCTTCGCCGCCGACGCATCGGGCACGGGCCCGTTCAAGATGAGCAAGTTCGTGCCGCGCGAGCGGCTCGAGGTCGTGAAGAACGAGCAATACTGGGATCCCAAGCGCAAGCCCAAGATCGACCGCGTCGTGATGCTGCCGCTGCCCGAAGCGAATTCGCGCACGGCGGCGCTGATGTCCGGCCAGGTCGACTGGATCGAGGCGCCCGCGCCCGACGCCTTCGACACCATCAAGAGCCGCGGCTTCGTCATCTACCACAACGTGCAGCCGCACGTGTGGCCCTGGCAGCTTTCGTTCGTCGAAGGCTCGCCCTGGCTCGACAAGCGCGTGCGCCACGCGGCGAACCTGTGCGTGAACCGCGCCGAGCTCAAGGAGCTGCTGGGCGGCATGATGGCCGAACCCAAGGGCACGGTGCCGCCTGGCCACCCCTGGTGGGGCAACCCCACCTTCGACATCAAGTACGACCCCGATGCGGCGCGCAAGCTCATGACCGAGGCCGGCTATTCCAAGAGCAAGCCCATCAAGGTCAAGGTGCAGACTTCCGCATCAGGCTCGGGCCAGATGCAGCCGCTGCCCATGAACGAATACGTGCAGCAGAACCTGAAGGACTGCTATTTCGACGTCGAGTTCGACGTGGTGGAGTGGAACACGCTCTTCACCAACTGGCGCAAGGGCGCCAAGGATCCGTCGGCCAACGGCGCCAACGCCACGAACGTCAGCTTCGCGGCCATGGACCCCTTCTTCGCGATGGTGCGCTTCTCCAGCACCAAGGCCTTCCCGCCCGTGTCGAACAACTGGGGTTACTACGGCAACGCCGAGATCGACAAGCTCATCGCCGACGCCCGCACCACGTTCACGCCCAAGGAACGCGACGCCGCGCTCGCCAAGCTGCACGCCCGCATCGTCGACGATGCGCCCTTCGTCTGGATCGCCCACGACGTCGGCCCGCGCGCCATCTCGCCGAAGGTCAAGGGCGTGGTGCAGCCGCAGAGCTGGTTCATCGACATCGCCACCATGTCGATCGAGCCCTAGGCGCACCAGCCGTTCCCCGCAGGCCGCCATGGCGCGGCCTGCTCTCACCGCCTTCATTGCACATACCGCCTATGCTGTCATATATCGTCCGGCGCGTGGTGTATGCCATCCCCATCATGGTTGGTGTCTCGCTGCTGTGCTTCCTGCTGGTCTACCTGGCGCCCGGGGATCCGCTGGTGTCCATACTGCCGCCCGACGCTTCGGCCGACCTCCAGAAACAGCTCATGCAGCTCTACGGCTTCGACCGGCCGCTGTACGAGCAATTCTTCTCGTGGCTGTGGCGCGCCCTGCATGGCGACCTGGGCACGTCCATCGCCACCGGCCGCCCCGTGTCGGCGGAGGTCTTCAATGCCGTGGGCAATACGCTGATGCTGGCCTGTGTGGCCACCGCCATCGGCTTCTTCTTCGGCTGCCTGTTCGGCTTCGTGGCGGGCTACTACCGCAACTCGCTGGTCGACCGCGCGGCCTCGCTGCTGTCCGTGGTGGGGGTCAGCGTGCCGCACTACTGGCTGGGCATGGTGCTGGTCATCATCTTCTCTGCCCAGCTGATGTGGCTGCCGCCCACCGGCGCCGGCCCCGGCGGCTCCGCCAGCTGGGCGCCGGACTGGGCGCACGTGCGTCATATGATCCTGCCGGCGGTCACCATGTCGGTCATCCCCATGGGCATCATCGCGCGCACCGTGCGCGCGCTGGTGGCCGAGACGCTGTCGCAGGAGTTCGTGGTGGGGCTGCGCGCCCGCGGCCTCACCGATACCGGCGTATTCCTGCACGTGGTGAAGAACTGCGCGCCCACTGCCCTGGCCGTCATGGGCCTGCAGCTGGGCTACCTGCTGGGCGGCTCCATCCTCATCGAGACGGTGTTCTCCTGGCCGGGCACCGGCTTCCTCCTCAACAGCGCCATCTTCCAGCGCGACCTGCCGCTGCTGCAGGGAACCATCCTGGTGCTTGCGCTGTTCTTCGTCGTGCTGAACCTGCTGGTGGACATCCTGCAAGGGCTGTTCGACCCGCGCATCGAACGGAGCTGAAGCCATGAATCCCGCCACCTGCGCCGCCTCTCCCGCAATCGCCGCCCCCGTCCTGCGCTCGCCCGGCTACTGGTCCAATGTGCTGCGCCGCCTCGGCCGGGATCCGGTGGCCCTGGCGGCAGGCGCCGTGATCCTGCTGCTGGTCCTCATGGCCATCCTGGCGCCCTGGATCACCCCCGCCGATCCCTTCCAGGCCTCGATGCTGCGCCGCCTCAGGCCCATCGGCACCGAAGGCTACCCGCTGGGCTCCGACGAGCTCGGCCGCGACCTGCTCTCGCGCCTCATGCTGGGCGCCCGCCTGTCGCTCTTCATGGGCATCACGCCGGTGATCGCGGCCTTCGTGCTGGGCAGCGCCATCGGCATCCTCGCGGGCTATGCGGGCGGGCTGACCAACACGCTCATCATGCGCACCATCGACGTGTTCTATGCCTTTCCCTCGGTGCTCCTGGCCATCGCCCTGTCGGGCACGCTGGGCGCCGGCATCCTCAACGCGCTGATCTCCCTCACCATCGTCTTCATCCCGCAGATCGCCCGCGTGGCCGAAAGCGTCACCACGCAGGTGCGGCGCAGCGATTACGTCGACGCGGCCCGCGCCTCGGGGGCCGCGCCGTTCACCATCGTGCGCGTGCATGTGCTGTCCAACGTGCTGGGCCCCATCTTCGTCTACGCCACCAGCCTCATCTCGGTATCCATGATCCTGGCCTCGGGCCTGTCTTTCTTGGGCCTGGGCGTGCGCCCGCCCGAGCCCGAATGGGGCCTGATGCTCAACACCCTGCGCACCGCCATCTACACCCAGCCCTGGATCGCCGCGCTGCCGGGCGTGATGATCTTCATCACGTCCATGTCCTTCAACCTGTTGTCGGACGGATTGCGTTCGGCCATGGAGGTGAAAGAATGAGCGCCCTCCCCAGCCCTGCCCACCACGCGGACCTCGGCGGCCCCGCCCAGCCGCTGCTCAGCGCGCGCGGCCTGGTGAAGCACTTTCCCCTCAAGAAAGACCTGCTGGCGGTCCGCAAGGGCGGCAATGCCGTGCGCGCGGTCGACGGCGTGGACTTCGACGTGCGCAAGGGCGAGACGCTCGGCGTGGTCGGCGAATCGGGCTGCGGCAAGTCCACCACCGCCCGCCTGGTCATGCAGCTCATCGCCCAGGACCGCGGCGAACTGGTGTTCGACGGCGTCACCGTCGGCTCGCGCGGGCTGCCGCTGCGCGAGTTCCGCCGCCAGGCGCAGATGGTCTTCCAGGACAGCTATTCCTCGCTGAATCCGCGCATGACCATCGAGGACTCGGTCGCGTTCGGCCCCGCCGTCCACGGCATGCCGCGCAGGCAGGCGGTGGCCGCCGCCCGCAGCCTGCTCGACCGCGTCGGGCTGGAGGCGCGCCGCTACGCGGGCCGCTATCCGCACGAGCTCTCCGGCGGGCAGCGCCAGCGGGTCAACATCGCCCGCGCCCTGGCGCTGCAGCCGCGCCTGGTGATCCTGGACGAGGCCGTCTCGGCCCTGGACAAGTCCGTGGAAGCCCAGGTGCTGAACCTGCTGCTGGACCTCAAGAGCGACTTCGGGCTCACCTACATGTTCATCAGCCACGACCTCAACGTGGTGCGCTACGTTTCGGACCGCGTCATGGTGATGTACCTCGGCGAGGTGGTGGAGCTGGGGCCCGTGGCCCGCGTGTTCGACGATCCCCTGCACCCCTATACACGCGCCCTGCTCCAGTCCATGCCTTCCATGGACCCGACCCAGCGCACCGAGACGGCGCCGCTGTCGGGCGACCCGCCCAATCCCATCGACCCGCCGCCCGGCTGCCGCTTCCACACCCGATGCGCCCATGCCCGGGCGGTCTGTCGCGAGCAGGCGCCCGAGCTGCGCCGCCACGGCGACCACGCCGTGCATTGCCTGATGCACCAGCCCGATTCGGGCTATGCGCAATCCGGAGGCCTGGCATGAACGCGCCTGCATCCGACCTTCCCCTGCTGCGCGTGCGCGACGTCGCCGTGACCTTCCGCGGCGGCGGCAAGACCGTCCAGGCCCTGAGCGGCGTCGATCTCGACGTGCGCCGCGGCGAGACCGTGGCGCTCATCGGCGAATCCGGTTCCGGCAAGAGCGTCACGCTGCGCACCCTGATGCGCCTGCATCCGCCGCGCCGCACCGAGATCCGCGGCGAGATCCGGGTCGACGGCCGCGATGTCCTGGCCATGACGCCGCGCCAGCTGGCGGCCATGCGCGGGCCGGTGGTGTCCATGGTGTTCCAGGAGCCCCTGCTGGCGCTCGACCCGGTCTATCCCATCGGCGCCCAGATCGTCGAGATGATCCGCCGCCATGAGCCCGTGTCGGCCGCCCAGGCCCGCGCGCGGGCGCTGGCGCTGTTCGAGCGCGTGCGCATCCCCAGCCCGGCGCGCCGGCTGGAAGCCTACCCGCATGAAATGTCGGGCGGCATGCGCCAGCGCGCCATGATCGCCCTGGCGCTGTCCTGCAATCCCAGGCTGCTGCTCGCCGACGAGCCCACCACTGCGCTCGACGCCACGGTGCAGATCCAGATCCTGCTGCTGCTGCGCGAACTGCAGCGCGAGCTGGGGCTTTCCATCGTGTTCGTCACGCACGACATCGGCGCGGCAGCCGAAATCGCCGACCGCGTCGCCGTCATGTACGGCGGACGCATCGTCGAGCAGGGCACCATGGCGCAACTGCTGCGCACGCCGCGCCACCCGTACACCCTGGCCCTGCTCAAGAGCCGCGCACACGGCGCGCTCGACAAAGGCCAGCGGCTGGAAACCATCGCGGGATCGCCGCCCGACCTGGCCGCGCTGCCGCCAGGCTGCGCCTTTGCCGAGCGCTGCAAGCTGGCGCTGCCGGCCTGCCGCGCAGCCGTTCCGCCCCTCGCCGCCGTGGCCCCCGGCCACGACGCGCGCTGCATCCGCGTCGACCAGACGGCCGGCGCCCCCATCGTCTACGCCTGACACCATCATGCTGCTGCCCTCCCCGGATCCCGCCCACTGCTTCATGCCCTACCCGGCCGTGCCGGTGGACAACGCCCCCGACGGCCCGCTGGCCGGCCTGACCTTCGCCGTGAAAGACCTCTTCGATGTGGCCGGCTATCCCACCGGCGGCGGCAATCCGCACGTCCTGGCCATGTCGGGCATCAAGACGGCCCATGCCCCGGTGGTGGCGCGGCTGCTGGCGGCCGGCGCCCGCTTCGTGGGCAAGACCCACACCGACGAGCTGGCCTTCTCCCTGAACGGCCAGAACGCGCATTATGGCGCGCCCCGCAACGGCGCCGCTCCCGACCGCATCACCGGCGGTTCCAGCTCCGGCTCGGCCTCCGCGGTGTCGAATGGCCTGTGCGATTTCGCGCTGGGCACCGACACGGGCGGCTCGGTGCGGGGGCCCGCCAACCACTGCGGCCTGTACGGCCTGCGCCCCACGCATGGGCGCATCAGCCTGGAGGGCTGCATCGATCTGGCGCCCAGCCTGGATACCTGCGGCTATTTCGCGCGCGACCCGGCCGTGTTCTCGCAGGTGGGCGAGGTCCTGCTGGGCGCCGATCCGACGCCGCTGCCCGAGCGCCCCCGCTGGCTGCTGGCCCAGGATCTCCTGGCCATGCTGGACCCCGCGGTGCGCGCCGCGCACGGCCCCGGGCTGCAGCGCCTGGCCGCGTGCCATGGTGCGCCCACGCCCGTGCAGGCCCTGGCCGTGCCGGTCGACACCCTGTACTGGGCCCTGCGCCATATCCAGGGCCGGGAAGCCTGGCAGACCGACGGTGCCCTGATCGAAACGCATGCCCTGGCCCTGGGGCCGGGCGTGAAAGAGCGCTTCGCCTGGTCGCGCGGCGTCACCGAGGCCCAATACCAGGAGGCCTGCGCCGTGCGCGAGCGCTGGCGTGCGGCGTTGGGCGCCCTGCTGGGCAGCGACGGCGTGCTGGTGCTGCCCACCATGCCGGGGCCGGCGCCGCTGCGAGACGAGTCCGAGGCGGTGCTCGACGTCTATCGCAACGATGCCATCCGGCTGCTGTGCCTGGCCGGGTTGTCCGGCTTCCCGCAGGTGAACGTGCCGGCCGGCACGCATGCGCAGGCGCCCCTGGGCCTGTCGCTGATCGGCCCCGCCGGCAGCGACGCCTCGCTGGTGGCGCTGGCGGGCACCCTGGGCTGAATCCGCCCGCGGCCATCGCGGCCGGCGGGCGGCGCGTCATGGCCGGGCAGCGCGCGCCTGGCGCCGGCCCAGCGAGGCAACCAGGGGATGCGCCTCGAAATGGGCCAGCAGCTTGCCGCGCTGACGCTCGGTGAGCGTGGCCCCGGAGATCATCGCGGGCCAGCGTTCGCACGCCGCCCTGACGCAGCTTTCGACGGCCCTGGCGGCCGGTTTCTCGGGGATGCCCAGGTGCCCGCAGAACGCCCGCAGCATGGCCGGCGCCAGCTGCGGCTTGGCCTGGGCGCGTCCGCCGGCCGCGGCGGCGGGCCGGCGCGGGGCCAGCTCGGGCGGCAGGATGTGCAGCGCATGGCCGCGGCATGGCTGGTAGGCCGCGTAGCCCACGACGTCATAGGCGGGCGCCAGCTGCGGATTGCGCCCGTCCGGATACAGCACGCCCAGGTTCTTCAGGTGCATGTCGGGATTGCCGAGCATCTCGTTCACCGCCATGCGCCGCAGCAGCTCATGCACGGCCGATTCGCCCAGCCCCGGGAAAGCCAGCATCGCCGCGGCCACGTCCAGGTACGATGCCGCGACGTATTTCTCTTCCGGCATCGCGCCCAGGATCTGGGCGAAATCCTCGCAATGCACGCGTCCCCCCGGCTGCCGGTCGTAGCGCACCACCGCCAGGAAATGCGTATCCTGCCCCGCGTCGCCCAGGTCGTAGCCGTGCTCGACCTCCAGCTTGCGCAAGGGCTCCAGGCGCGCTTCGCACACCGTCACGCCGGCGGCCCGCGCCAGGCCCAGCGACAGCGCCTCGAGTTCGGGCAGCAGCGGCTGGCCCACCACCGGCAGCTTGGCGATGATGTGCGTGTCCCGATCCTTGGTGCGGCCCACATAGCGGCCGCGCTCGTGCACCACGCCCACCTTGGGCTGCACGCCCGACAGCGAGACGCCGTCCTCCATGGGATCGGCGGTCACGGTCATCTCCAGGGCGTCCTGGTTCTGGGTGACGTAGTTTGCGAGTTCGTCGCGCGAGAGCGCCACCGGCCGCGCATGCACATTGCCGGGCAGGTCTGCGCCGCAGGCCGCCAGCATCTCGAAGTGGTCGCGGGGATCGCAGCCGCGCACGCGGGCCACGTGGTCGCGGAATACGCCTTCCGGCAGCAGGTTCTGGAAGAATGCCGGCAGCAGCCAGCCGTTCTGGGGGGAATGGCGTCCATTGAGCGGCTGGGCCCGCACGTCGGCCCAGAATGCGCGCTGCTCCTCGGGCGTGTCCGCCAGGAAGGAGGCCGACAGCACGGGCGCGCCAGCATCGCGCGCATAGGCCGCGTCGGCCACGAAGCGCGTCACCACCTCCGCCCCCGGCATGGCGTATTGGAACAGGACGCCGGCCCGCACTTCGCCGATATGGATGGCGAGCGCCTTGACGTTCATCGCCCGCTCCCGCGCACGCGCTGCAAGGCGCGATCCACCCGGGTGGGGATGCGTGCGGGCGGCGCGTCGGAGCCTGCCGGCTCCAGCGAAGCCCGGGCGCCCTTGGGAACCAGCACCAGCTCCAGCCCGAGGCGGTCGGCCAGCGCGAGCAGCGTGCTGAGCTTGAAGTCGTGCGTGCCGCCCAGCACATTGGTGAGCGTGCGCTGCGAAATGCCGGCGGCCTCGCGCAGTTCGGCCTGCGTTAGCTTTTGCCCGGCCATGCGCCGGCGCAGCAGTTCAGCGATTTCACGATGGGTAGCCATGGCATTGAAGTAATGCAATTTTATCAATCACTACTATAGCGCCATAATCACGCGAATAAAAATAGCATTAAAGTAGAATTCAGCACAAATACACTACTTTAATGCTATCAATATCCTACTGAAAGGCGGTTTCCATGAACGTGCGCAGCTTGCGCGAATGCAGCCGTTCAGGCGGCATCTCGCGCAGGCGCTCGAGCGCCCGGATGCCGATTTCCAGATGCTGGTTCACCTGCCTCCGGTAGAACGCGCTCGCCATGCCGGGCAGCTTCAGTTCCCCATGCAGCGGCTTGTCGGACACGCACAGCAACGTGCCGTAGGGCACGCGGAACCGGAAGCCGTTGGCCGCGATCGTGCCCGATTCCATGTCCAGCGCAATGGCCCGCGACTGCGCGAAACGCCGCACCAGTTCTTCCTGGTCGCGCAGCTCCCAGTTGCGGTTGTCTATGGTGGCCACCGTGCCGGTGCGCATGATGCGCTTGAGCTCCCACCCCGACAATCCCGCCACTTCCTCCACTGCCTGCTCCAGCGCCACCTGCACTTCCGCCAGCGGCGGCACCGGCACCCAGGTGGGCAGGTCGGCGTCGAGCACGTGGTCGTCGCGCACGTAGCCATGGGCCAGCACGTAGTCGCCCAGCCGCTGGGAATCGCGCAGCCCCGCGCAGTGGCCCAGCATCAGCCAGGCATGGGGACGCAGCACGGCGATGTGATCGGTGATGGTCTTGGCGTTGGGCGGCCCCACGCCGATATTGACCAGCGTGATCCCGGAATGATTCGGCCGCACCAGATGATAGGCCGGCATCTGCGGCAGGCGTATCGGCAGGCCGGGAGGCGGCTCCTGCTCGCCGCGGCGCGTGATGCGGTTGCCGGGCTCGACCAGAGCCTCGTACTCGGTGTCTCCCGCAGCCATCAGCGCCCTCGCCCGGGCGCAGAATTCGTCCACGTAGAACTGGTAATTCGTGAACAGCACGAAGTTCTGGAAGTGGACCGGGGCGGTGGCGGTGTAGTGCTGCAGGCGATGCAGCGAATAATCGATCCGCGTGGCCGTGAACGGCGCGAGCGGCCTCGGTTCGTCCGCACTGCCGCGCCAGGTGCCGTTCACGATGGCATCGTCGGTGAGCGCCAGGTCTGGCACGTCGAAGAGGTCGCGCAGCGGGCGCTTTACGTTCTCGATGTGCTCGCCTTCCACGTAGCTGCCCTCGGGAAAGGCGAAGTGCAGCGGAATCGGCGTATCGGACTCGCCCACTTCCACGGGCCGGTCATGGTTGTGGACCAGCAGCCGGATCTGCTCGCACAGGTATTCGCGGAACAGCAGCGGCTGCGTGATGGTGGTCTGGTAGAGCCCCGGTTCGGCCACATGCCCGTACGAGAGGCGCGAGTCGATCAGGTCGTGGGTGGCCACGGCAATGCGCACCGCCGGGTAGCAGGCGCGCGGGCGGCCTCCTGGCGTGCGCCCCGCCACCACGTCCTGGAAGGCCTGGCGCAGGAAGGCGGTGTTGCGCAGATAGATTTCCACCAGCCGGTCGACGGCGGCGGCCGCGTCGCGGAATGGCTGGAAAGGCACCGGCTCTGGCCGGTCGACGGCCGACAGGCCGGGCACTGCATTGCTCATCGATGGCGCTCCCGCAGAACCGCCGCCACCGGGAACTGCCGGCCGCGGCGTGCTGTCTCGATTATGCCCCAGCGGCCGCGCCCGGGCACCGGAATCGCCCTGAAATATTGTTCTACTATAATAAAGCGCCAGATCGGGCTTCTTTTCCAGAAGTTACCGGCTGCTTGCCGAACTTTCGCTCTTTTTCGCCGGCTTTCGCCATATCTGTCGTCATCTCCCCGTCTGTACCGTCTTTGTTGCCCATGACCCCGCCTACGCGAAAAAAACGAATCACTGCACCCCGCTTTTGTCTTCCCCTGCTGGCCGCCTGCGCCGTCGCGGCCGGCATGCTGTCCTCCCCCGCCCATGCCACCCCGTCGCCGCAGGCCCGTCCGGACCTGCATGGACTGCGGCTGGCCGGGGAACCCACCGTGCCCACCCTGCGCGACATGGTGGTGCGCGCCGGCCTGGACGCCGTCGGCACCCCCTACGTCTGGGGCGGCGACGACCCCGACGACGGTTTCGATTGCAGCGGGCTCGTCCTGTTCGTCTACCGCCAGATCGCCGGCGTGACCCTGCCGCGCACGGCGCGTGCGCAGCGCAGCAGCGGCAAGGCCGTCGAACGCAAGCAGCTCGAACCCGGCGACCTGGTCTTCTTCCGCACCCGTGGCCGCCGGGGCGGCGTATCCCACGTCGGAATCTATATCGGGCAGGGTCAGTTCGTGCATGCGCCCACCCGGGGCGCCAAGGTGCGCGTCGACCGCCTCGACAACACCTACTGGTCGCGCCACTACGCCGGCGCGCGCCGCTACCTCGAGCCTGGCCCGGCCGGCCGCCTGGTGGCCCGGGCCGCCGACTGACGCAGTGCGCGCGCCGCCGGGCCGCGCGGCCCGGCAGGCTGCGCGCCTGCGCCGGCTCAGGACACGACCGTCACCGCCGGCGTACCGGCATCGATGCGCAGCTGCACCTGGCTGGCTGCCGCCGGCAGGGCCGGGGCGGCGTCGCCCTGCAGGGGCTTGAGCTTGTTGAACGTGCACACCAGCGCGTCGCGCGTCACGGTGACCACGGCGTAGCCCTGCGCATCGGTGTCGATGTACTTCAGCCAGTCGCCGTTGAACTGCCGCAGCGTATCGTTGAACGTGTTGGTGACCACGCCGCCGCTCTCGGTATAGATCAGCGGGCGGGCCTGGCCGAACGCCGGGTCGGTGTCCACGACGCTCTTGAAATAGCTGAAGAACGAATTGCTCGACACGCCGGCCGTCACCAGGTCCACCATCACCGGCTGCGGCGTGGCGGCATCGTAGTCGGCCATCACCGGGCCGGCGAAGAAAGCGTGTATGTCGCCCGTGAGCGCCACCACGTTGGCGATGCCCTCGTCGCGCAGGAACCCCAGCATGTGCTTGCGTTCGGCATCGTAGCCGTCCCACTGGTCGGCGTTCAGCACATAGCGGCCGAGGAGCAGCGAAGGCGGCAGCTGCGCATCCAGCGCGGGCTTGATGTTGGCGGCGAACACGGCCGCCGGAATGCCCGCCTGCGCCTCGAGCAGCGCCGCCAGGTTCGGATACGCCGTCACCGGCACGCCGCTGCTGTGATCCGCGGCCGCGAGGTCCAGCGCCAGGGCTGCGCTCATGGCCGGGGTGAGCGCCGGCGGCGAACCCAGGCTGGCCTCCAGGCCCCGGGCCAGCAGCCCGGCCACGGCCTGCGTGCCGTCGAACTGCATGCGCAGCAGCGACACCTCGTTGCCCCACAGCTTCCAGGTTGCCACGCTCTCGCGCATCTGGGTCTTCCACCATTCGCGCTGCGCGTCGCCCAGCATGGAGACCGGCGTCAGCGCGCCGCCCGCGGCGGCCATTTTCGCGGCTTCGGTCTGCGCCAGCATGGCCGCCGGCACGAAATAGCGGCTGCCGATGTCGCTGTCCGCCGCGCTCTCCGGGATCACATGGTCGGCCCGGTAGAGGCGCTCGTCGGTCATCACCAGGCTGGCCAGGTCGCCGAACTGGAAAGCCCGATACAGCTGGATGTTCTGGAACGAGGGATTTTCCAGGTCCAGGCTCACGTCGGCGGGCATGAACTCGAACCACGCCTGGCTTGCCCCGCGCCGGCGCGCGAGCTGCGACGCGCCGTCGTCGGCCGGGTCGTAGGTCTGCCGCTCCTGCCAGCAGTCGTCCGAGAATTCGTGGTCGTCCCAGATGGCGATCATGGGAAAGCGCGCATGCAGGGCCTGCAGGCGCGGGTCGGAACGGTACTGCTTGTACAGGGCCCGGTAGTCGGCCAGCGTCGTCGCATAGCGGGCGCCGTCGCTGCGCGGCGTGCCGTCGGGCAGCGACAGGGCGGTGTGGGCCGCCTCGGCCGCGCCGCTCTGGAAATCCGCATCCACGGTCTCGTACACATAGTCGCCCAGATGCACGATGAAATCGAAGTCCAGCGCCGCCAGGTCCTCGAACGCTGCCCAATGGTTCACGCTCCAGTCCTGACAGGAAATGAAGGCAAACTTCAGCTCCGCGGGCGAGGCGTTGCGATCCGGCGCGGTGCGGGTGCGGCCCGCGGGGCTCGTGCTGGCGCCCGCCAGGAAGCGGTAGTAGTACGTGGTGCCGGCCGCCAGGCCTTCGACCTTGTGCCGCACGGTGTAGTCCCAGTCGGCCTCGGCCGTCACGGAAGCATCGACCAGCAGCCGGGTGAACGCCTCGTCCTCGGCCAGCTGCACGGTGACGCCCACCGACGAGGCGGCGGCGCCTTCCACGCGGGTCCAGAGGATCACGCTGTCCGGGCGCGGATCGCCCGAGGCCACGCCCTGCGGGAAGGCGTAGCGGGTGGAATCCCCGCCGCCGTTGCCGCCATCGCCGTTGCCGCCATCGGCGTCGTCATCGTCGCCATGGCATCCGGCCAGGCCCGCCGTGGCGGTCGATACGGTGAGAAAGCTGCCCCATTTGAGAAATTGTCTGCGGTCCATGGCCTGGGTGTGCGTGTGAGGTGGTTGATCGGGCAGGCAGGCTGAGCCTGCCTGCCGGCGCCGGTATTAGCGCACCACCCCATTGCACGGCCATGACACCCGCGGCCGGGACGAGCCGCGGCCCCGGCCCGGACCGGATCAGCCGCGCCCGACGAACGGCATGGCCGTGGCCATGATGGTCATGAACTGCACATTGGCATCGAGCGGCAGCGCGGCCATGTGCGCCACCGCGGCGGCCACGTGCGCCACGTCCATGCGCGGTTCCACCCGCACGCTGCCGTCGGCCTGCAGGATGCCCGCAGCCATGCGTTCAGTCATCTCGGTGGCCGCATTGCCGATGTCGATCTGGCCGCAGGCGATGTTGTCCTTGCGGCAATCCAGGGAGATCGACTTGGTCAGGCCCGTGACCGCATGCTTGGTGGCCGTGTAGGCGATCGAGTACGGCCGCGGCGCATGGGCGGAGATGGAGCCGTTGTTGATGATGCGCCCGCCCTGCGGCGTCTGTGCCTTCATCACGCGGATCGCGGCCTGGGCGCACAGGAACATGCCGGTGAGATTCACGTCCACGACTTCGCGCCAGGTCTCGACGGGCAGATCCTCGATGGGGACGGCAGGCGCACCCCGCCCCGCGTTGTTGAACAACACGTCCAGGCGGCCGTAGGCACGCTGCGTCTCGTCGAAGAGCTCGCGCACCGAGTTCTCGTTGCAGACGTCGGTGGGCACCACCAGGGCGCGGGCGCTGTCGTCGCCGGCCGCGACCCGGGTCTGCTCGAGCATGTCGCGCCGGCGTCCGGCCAGCACCACCCGGTATCCCTGGGCCAGCAGTTCCAGGGCCACGGCCCGGCCTATGCCGCTGCCGGCTCCGGTCACCAGCGCAACCTTGGCGGGCTTGTCGTTGGTCTGCATTGCATCCTCCTCGTGTCGTCGTGCGGGGTACGCGGCATGCTACTCCAATCCCGGCCTGCCATTGCAAGCGGCCGTGACTGCCGGCCCTTGCCGGCCGGCCGATTTGCTATGCTTCGCCTCTCTCCCGTCGTGTTTCCGTTTTATGTCTTCCGACCATTCCGGCAACGTCTTCATGGTGGTGGCCCCCAGCGGCGCCGGCAAGTCCAGCCTGGTGCGCGCGCTGCTCGACCACGACCCCTCCATCGTCCTGTCGATTTCCTGCACCACCCGCCCGCCCCGTCCCGGCGAGGTCGATGGCCGCGAATACCGCTTCGTCTCGCCCGAGGCGTTCCGGCAGATGCGCGACGAACAGGCCCTGCTCGAATGGGCCGAGGTGCACGGCAATTTCTACGGCACGCCGCGCGACCGCATCGATGCGGCCACCCGTGCCGGCCAGGACGTGCTGCTGGAGATCGACTGGCAGGGCGCCCGGCAGGTGAAGCAGCGCTACCCCGACGCCATCGGCGTGTTCATCCTTCCGCCCTCCATCGAAGAGCTGGCCCACCGGCTGCGCAACCGCGGCCAGGACGACGACGCCGTGATCACGCGCCGGCTGCTGGCTGCCGGGGGCGAGATCGCCCATGCGCCCGAGTGCGAATATGTTATTATTAATCAAGAATTTAGCGTGGCCTTGTCAGAGCTGACCCAAATCGTCAGCGCAGCACGGCTGCGTTTTTCGTCCCAGGCGGTCCGTCATGCCCAATTGTTTGCGCAACTGGGCATTCCGGCGGCGCACTAGCCGCCTGCCGCCGGTTCCCCCCTCAATCGTCAGCATCCAGGTTATTGCCCCATGGCCCGTATCACCGTCGAAGATTGTCTGAACAGGATTCCCAATCGCTTCAAGCTCACGCTGGCCGCCACCTACCGCGCCCGCGAGCTGGCGCAGGGCCATGCCCCGCGCCTCGATACCAAAGACAAGCCCACGGTCACCGCCCTCCGGGAAATCGCCGCCGGCCAGACCGGCCTGGAAATGCTGCGCAAAGTCCCGACCTGATCGGTGCCTGGGAGGCGGCAGCATGGCATTTCCCGGGCTGAAGTACGCATCGTCCGGCCTGCTGGCTGCCCTACGCGCAGGTTCGCGGCTGGGCCGGCGCAAAGGCCGCGGCCCGGCCGCGATCCCGGCGCCCGCCGAGCCGCCGGCAGCCTCTCCCGTCGCCTCGCTGGCCCCCCTCACCGAGATCATCGCCACCTACCTCGACCAGAAAGACGTCGAGCGGGTACGTGAGGCCTATCGCTTCGCCGACCAGGCCCATCTCGGCCAGTTCCGCGCCAGCGGCGCGCCCTACATCTCCCACCCCATCGCCGTCACGGAAATCTGCGCCGGCTGGAAGCTCGACGCCAACGCGCTGTCGGCCGCCCTGCTGCACGATGTCATCGAGGACCAGGGGGTGGCCAAGCACGAGCTGGCCGACCGCTTCGGCCCGGAAGTCGCCGAGCTGGTCGACGGCCTGTCCAAGCTCGACCGGCTCGACTTCGCCACCAAGGCCGAGCAGCAGGCCGAGAGCTTCCGCAAGATGCTGCTGGCCATGGCGCGCGACGTGCGCGTCATCCTCATCAAGCTGGCCGACCGCCTGCACAACATGCGCACGCTCGACGCGGTCAGCCCCGAGAAGCGGCGCCGCATCGCCCGCGAAACCCTGGAGATCTACGCGCCCATCGCGCACCGGTTGGGCCTGAACCTGCTGTTCCGCGAGCTCCAGGACCTCTGCTTCGCCGCCATGTACCCCAACCGCTACCAGGTGCTCTACAAGGCGGTGCTGGCCGCGCGCGGCAACCGGCGCGAAGTCATCGGCAAGATCGAGGATGCGGTGCGCGCCGCGCTGCCCGCCGCCGGCATAGAAGCCGAAGTCACGGGCCGCGAGAAAACGCTCTACGGCATCTACCGCAAGATGGTGGAGCAGAAGAAGTCCTTCTCCGAAGTGCTCGACATCTACGGCTTTCGCGTCATCGTGCACACGCTGCCGGAATGCTATCTGGCGCTGGGCACGCTGCACCAGCTCTACCGGCCCGTGCCCGGCAAGTTCAAGGACTACATCGCCATCCCCAAGCTCAACGGCTACCAGTCCCTGCACACCACGCTGGTCGGCCCCTACGGCACGCCGGTGGAGTTCCAGTTCCGCACGCGCGACATGCACCACATCGCCGAGGAAGGCGTGGCGTCGCACTGGCTCTACAAGGAATCGGACGTCAGCCTGAACGACCTGCAGAAGCGCACTCACCAGTGGCTGCAGTCCCTGCTCGACATCCAGAGCCAGACCGGCGACTCGGGCGAATTCCTCGAACACGTCAAGGTCGACCTGTTCCCCGACGCCGTCTACGTCTTCACCCCGCGCGGCAAGATCATCTCGCTGCCGCGCGGCGCCACGCCGGTGGACTTCGCCTACGCCATCCACACCGACATCGGCAACCAGGCGGTGGCGGCCAAGATCAACAACGAGTTCGTCCCGCTGCGTACCGAGCTCAACAGCGGCGACACCGTGGAGATCGTCACCTCGCCGGCCTCGCGGCCCAATGCGCAGTGGCTCAACTACGTGCGCACCGGACGCGCGCGTTCCGAGATCCGCCACTACCTGCGCACCGTCAAGTACGAAGAATCCGTGGCCTTCGGCGAGCGGCTGCTGCAGCAGGCGCTGCAGGAACTGCACCTGCCGCTTCCGCCCGCCGACGATCCGCAATGGGCCAAGCTGGCGCGCAGCACCGGCGCCAGCTCGCGCGACGAGATCCTGGCCGACATCGGCTTGGGCAAGCGGCTGGCCGCCGTGGTGGCGCGCCGCTTCGAGCCCGAGAATTCCCTGGTCGCCACCACCGCCGCCGCCGTGGACGAGATCACCTCGGCGCGCGCGGCGCCCATCCTGATCCAGGGCAACGAGGGCCAGGCGGTGCAGCTTGCGCCGTGTTGCGGCCCGCTGCCCGGCGATACCATCATCGCCGGCATGCGCCTGGGCCAGGGCCTGGTGGTGCATACCACCGACTGCCCCGTGGCCCAGCGCGCCCAGGCGCGCGAACCGGAACGCTGGGTGCCGGTGGCCTGGGACACGCAGACGGCCAAGCACCTCGCCACGCGCCTCGACATCGTCACGCGCAACGAGCGCGGCGTGCTCGGACGGCTGGCGGCGGAAGTCACGGCGGCCGACGCCAACATCGTGCACGTGACCATGCACGACGACGCCATCTCCACCGTATCGCTGCATCTCACCGTGCAGGTCGACAGCCGCACGCACCTCGCCCAGGTCATCCGCGCCATCCGCCACGTGCCGCAGGTGCAGAAGATCGTGCGGGTGAAGGGCTGAGCCGCTGCGGCGCTGCCCTGCCCTATTCGACCTTGCCGATGCGCTGCACCGCCTGCGCCATGGCCTGGGCGTCGGTTTTCCAGTAGGCCGTGAACTCGGGCGCGTCCAGGTACTGCACCGGGCTGCCCGCGGCCAGGATGGCCTGCTGCACCTTGGGATCGCGTGCCGCCTTGCCCACGGCGGCGCGCAGGCGTTCGATCACGTCGGCCGGCGTACGCGCCGGCACGAAGATCCCGGACCATTGCACGAACTTCGCGTCGTAGCCCAGCGATCCCAGGCTGGGCACCTGCGGCAATGTCGCCAGCGGCGCATCGCCCCAGTGCGCCAGCGCCCGGAGTTTGCCGGCCTGGATGTGCTGCACCACGCTCGACGGGCCGCTGGCGATGGCGTCGACCTGCCCGCCCAGCAGCGCCGCCACGGCCGGCCCCGCGCCGGTGAAGGGCACGTGCGTCAGCGTGATGCCCGCAGCCGCCTCCAGCATTTCCATGGGCACGTGCATCGAACCGTAGATGCCGGAGCTGCCGTAGTTCAGCGCGCCCGGCCGGCGCCGCGCCTCGGCCAGGAAGTCGTCCAGGCTGCGCCATGGCGAGTCGGCGCGCACGATGAGCACGGTGGGGTCCGCGGTGATGCGCGCGATCGGCGCGAACTCGTCGAGCTGGAAGGCCGCCTTGCGGCCCAGGATCTTGTCGGCCTCGGGCAGCACCGAGATGGACGACAGGCTCATCAATACGGTGTAGCCGTCGGGCGCCGCGCGCGCCGCCTGGCCGATGCCCACCGAACCGCCGGCGCCGGCCTTGTTCTCGATCACCACGCTCTGTCCCAGTTCGCGCGACAGCGCGTCGGCCACCGGCCGGGCCACGGTATCGGCCACGCCGCCTGGCGGGAACGGCACGATCATCGTGACGGGGCGCTGCGGATACTGCGCGTGCGCGCCGCCAGCCGCCAGCGCCAGCACGGCGCCGCACAGCCACTTGCCTGCGTGAATAACCATGTCTCCTGCCCTCCTCTGATATTGGTATGGGGGCATTGCGGCCTGCCTGCCGACCGTGCAGGCGCGGCTGGGTCAGGCCACGACGGGATTCTCCAGCACTCCCAGCCCCTGGATCTCGATGCGCACCACGTCTCCCGGCCGCAGGAAACGCGGCGGGTCGAAGCCTATGCCCACGCCGGCCGGCGTGCCGGTGGCGATCACATCGCCCGGCTGCAGCGTGATGCCAGCCGACAGCGTCTCGATCAGCGTGGGGATGTCGAAGATCAGGTCGCGCGTATTGGCGTCCTGCCGCAATTCGCCATTGACCCAGCACTTCACGCCGAGGCTGCGCGCGTCGACTTCATCCGCAGTGACCAGCCAGGGCCCCATCGGGCAGAAGCCGTCCAGCGACTTGCCCAGGAACCACTGGCGGTGGTTTTTCTGCAGGTCGCGGGCGGTGACATCGTTGATGATGGTGTAGCCGAACACATGCTCGAACGCGTGCTCGCGACGGATACCGCGTCCGCCCTTGCCGATGACCACCGCCAGCTCGGCCTCGTAGTCGACCTGGGCCGTCACGCCGCGATGCACGGGGATGCCGTCGCCCGGGCCGATGATGGCGCTCGCGGGCTTGGTGAACACCACCGGGGCCTGGGGCGCGTGTTCGCCGGCCTGGGCGCTGCTGTCGAAGCCCGACTTGCTGAACTCCGCGGCGTGCTCGTGGTAGTTCTTGCCCACGCAGAAGAGGTTCCGGCGGGGCTGGTCGATGGGGGCCAGCAAAGTGGCATCGGAAAGGGGCCGGCCCTCGCCGTGCGGCACCAGGCGCGCCTTGATGGCCTCGTATTCCTGAACCAATTGGACCATGTCTCCGCCGAACTCCGGCGCCAGGGTGGGCAGGGGCCAGCAACGCATGCCGTGGCTGTCCACCAGGGCCGGCATCTTGATGCCATCGAGCAGGATATGGGCAAGCTTCATGGGCGGCGTCCGCAGTCGTGAGGGTGAAAATCCGTGTCCACACTCTAGAACCCTATCGCGGGTCCGGCAACCGGTAAACGCCGTTGATTGACCAATTGGTACCCTATCGCTATCCTGCCTCCCCATACCGGAATGGGGCATGGCAATGACGCAGACCACGCTGCGTGCCGAGGGCGCCAAGGCGCTGGCACGCTACCTGATGGAGGCCATGGCAGGCGGAGAGCTGCGCGAGGGCATGCGGCTGCCGCCCGAGCGCCTCCTGAGCCAGCGCTTCGGGGCATCGCGCGGCTCGGTGCGGCGCGTGCTGGCCCAACTGCGCGAACGCGGCCTGATCGTGCAGGCCGTGGGCAGCGGCACCTTCGTCACGGCCGGCGCACGGGCGCTGGCGCCGGCCTCCGCGACCAGCCCGGGGCTGCATACCAGCCCGGCCGAACTGATGCAGGCGCGGTTGCTGATCGAGCCGCAGATGCCCGCGCTGATATCCCGCAACGCCACCCGGGCAGACTTCGCCCGCATGACGGCCTGCCTGGAGCGTTCAGAGGCGGCGCGCAGCATCGAGGAATTCGAGCACTGGGACGGCGAGCTCCACCAGGCCTTCGCCGCCGCCACCCACAATACGTTCTTCCTGCAGGTCCTGGAGCTCGCCAACCGCGTGCGCGAACAGGGCGAATGGGGCCGCCTCAAGCAAAACTCGCTGACGCCGCAACGCCGCGCCCAGTACGAAGTGCAGCATCGCGCCATCGTGCGGGCGCTGCAGGACCGCGACGCGGCCCTCGCGCACACGCTGCTGCAGGCGCACCTGGAGCAGATCCAGCGCAACCTCTTTGGCACCTAGGCCTGCGCGCGGCAGACCTGGCGCCGCGGCGCCGCATCCCGGGAAAGCGCGTGGTTGCGCGCTTGACGCTTGCCGGACGCCGCGGCGCCCGGCAGGCGCGGCGCCTCAGGCCCGGCCGTAGCCGCCGCCTCCCGGCGTCTCCACCACGAAGACGTCGCCCGGCTTCAACTGCGTGCTGTCCTGCGGCCCGAGTTCCTCCACGGTCCCGTCGGCACGCTCGACGTAATTGCGGCCCATCCGGCCCGGCTCGCCGCCAGCCAGGCCGAATGGCGCATGGCGGCGGTTGTTCGACAGGATGGCGGCCGTCATGTCTTCGAGGAACCGGATGCGGCGCACGCCGCCGTCGCCGCCGCGGTAGCGGCCGCCGCCGCCCGAACCATGGCGGATCTCGTACGACTCGAGCCGCACCGGGAAACGCAGCTCCAGCACCTCTGGGTCGGTGAGGCGCGAGTTGGTCATGTGCGCCTGCACCACCGAGGTTCCCGGGAAGCCGGGGTCGTCGGGCCCGGTGGCGTCGATGCGCGCCGGCCCCGCGCCCGTGCCGCCGGAGATGGTCTCGTAGTATTGATAGCGGGCGTTGCCGAAGGTGAAGTTGTTCATGGTGCCCTGGCTGGCAGCCAGCACGCCCAGCGCGCCATACAGCGCATTCACCACGCACATCGAGGTCTCGACGTTGCCGGCGACCACCGAGGCCGGCGGGCGCGGCCGCAGCATCGAGCCTTCCGGCACGATGATGCGGATGGGCTTGAGGCAGCCCGCGTTCATCGGAATCTCGTCGTCGACCAGGGTGCGGAACACGTACAGCACCGCCGCCACCGAGATCGAGCCGGGCGCGTTGAAGTTGTTGTCGAGCTGCGCCGACGTGCCGGTGAAATCCACCTCGGCCGAACGCGACACGGGATCGACGCGCACGGCCACGCGAATGACCGCGCCGTTGTCCAGCGGATACGCGTACGTGCCGTTCTTCAGCACCGAGATCACGCGGCGCACCGCTTCCTCGGCATTGGCCTGCACGTGGCCCATGTAGGCGCGCACCACGTCCAGCCCGAACTGGTCGCACATGCGCAGCAGCTCATGCACGCCCTTCTCGTTGGCGGCGATCTGGGCTTGCATGTCGGCGATGTTCTGGTCGGGATTGCGCGCGGGCCACTTGCCCGACCCCAGCACTTCGCGCACCGCCGCGTCGCGGAACTCGCCGTCGCGCACCAGCTGGAAGTTGGTGAAGAGCACCCCTTCCTCGTCCACCGTGCGCGAGTCCGGCGGCATGGAGCCCGGCGTGGTGCCGCCGATGTCGGAATGATGGCCCCGCGAGCCGACGTAGAAGAGGATCTCGCGGCCCGCGCGGTCGAATACCGGCGTGATCACCGTGAGGTCGGGCAGGTGCGTGCCGCCGTTGTACGGATCGTTGACCACGTAGGCGTCGCCCGGCTTCATGCGGCCGGCGTTCTCGCGCATCACCGTCTTGATGGACTCGCTCATGGAGCCCAGGTGCACCGGCATGTGCGGCGCGTTGGCGATGAGGTTGCCCTCGGCATCGAAGATCGCGCAGGAGAAGTCCAGGCGCTCCTTGATGGTGACCGAATAGGCCGTGTTCTGCAGGCGGTAGCCCATCTGCTCGGCGATGGACATGAACAGGTTGTTGAACACCTCCAGCATCACCGGATCGGCCTCGGTGCCAATGGCGCGGCGCTGCGGGCGTGCCTCCACGCGCTTGAGCACGAGGTGGTCCAGCGACGTGACTTCGGCCTGCCAGCCGGGTTCCACCACGGTGGTCTGGTTGGGTTCGGAGATGATGGCCGGCCCGGCCATCACGTCGCCCGGGACCAGGTCTTCGCGCACGTACAGGGGCGTGTCGCGCCACGCGCCGCCGCTGTACATCTGCACGGTGCGGCGCGGCGCCAGCGGGCCGCTGCGCGTGCGCGCCACGGGCGCCTCGACCGCCTGCTCGCCGCCGCCGGTGGCCTCCACCGAGATGGTTTCCACCACCAGTTCGCGGCCCGGCATCAGGAAGGAATAGCGCTGCCGATAGGCCGCCTCGAAATCGGCGCGCACCTGCTCCAGCGTGCCGAACGGCACCTCGAGCGCGGTGTCGGTGCCGCGGTATTTCATGTGCAGGCGGCGCTGCACCTTGATCTGCGCGGCAGGCACGTGCTGGCGCAGCAGCTCGCCCTCGGCCTGCCCCGCGAGTTCGTCCAGGCTGGCGACGAGTTCGTCCAGGAGCGCCGGCTCCAGCACTTTCTCCACCGTCTTCTGCCGCATGTCGGTCTGGTCGGCCAGGCCCATGCCGTAGGCGGAAAGCACACCGCCCAGCGGATGGGCGAACACGGTGCCCATGCCCAGCGCGTCTGCCACCAGGCAGGCATGCTGGCCGCCCGCCCCGCCGAATACGGTGAGCGCATAGCCAGTGACGTCGTGCCCGCGCTGCACCGAGATGCGCTTGATGGCCTCGGCCATGCTGCCCACGGCGATCTCCAGGAAGCCCTCGGCCAGCTGCTCGGGCGTCATCTCGCGGCCGGTGGCCTCGCGCACCTCGCGCGCCATCTCGGCGAAGCGCTGTTGCACCACCTCCCGATCCAGCGGCTGGTCGGCATGCGGGCCGAACACGCGCGGGAAGAAATCGGGCTGGATCTTGCCCAGCAGCACGTTGCAGTCGGTGACGGCCAGCGGGCCGCCGCGGCGATAGCAGGCCGGGCCCGGATTGGCGCCGGCCGAGTCCGGCCCCACGCGCAGGCGCGCGCCGTCGAAGTGCAGGATCGAGCCGCCGCCGGCCGCCACCGTATGGATGCTCATCATGGGCGCGCGCATGCGCACGCCGGCCACGCGGGTCTCGAATTCGCGCTCGAATTCGCCGGCGTAGTGCGACACGTCGGTGGACGTTCCGCCCATGTCGAAGCCGATGACGCGGTCGAAACCGGCAAGTTCGCTGGTGCGCACCATGCCCACGATGCCGCCTGCCGGGCCCGACAGGATGGCGTCCTTGCCGCGGAAGCGGTGGGCGTCGGTGAGGCCCCCGCTGGACTGCATGAACATGAGGCGTATGCCCGGCAGCTCGGCGGCCACCTGGTCGACATAGCGCTTCAGTATGGGCGACAGGTAGGCGTCCACCACGGTGGTGTCGCCGCGCGACACGTACTTGATCAGCGGGCTGACCTCGTGCGACACCGAAACCTGGGTATAGCCGATCTCGCGCGCCAGCTCGGCGGCGCGGACCTCGTGCGCGGGCTGCAGCCAGGCATGCATGAACACCACGGCCACGGCGCGCAGCCCCTGGTCGTAGGCGCGCTGCAGGTCGGCGCGCAGCGCGGCCTCGTCCAGCGGCCGCACCACCTGGCCCGCCGCATCCAGGCGTTCGTCGGCCTCGATCACCGATTCGTACAGCATTTCGGGCAGCACCACGTTGCGGTCGAACAGGCGCGGCCGGTTCTGGTAGGCAATGCGCAGCGCGTCGCGGAAGCCGCGCGTGGCCACGAGCAGCGTGCGCTCGCCCTTGCGCTCGAGCAGCGCATTGGTGGCCACGGTGGTGCCCATCTTCACGCATTCGACCTGCTCGGCCGGCACCGGCACGCCCGGCGCCAGGCCCAGCAGCCGGCGGATGCCCGCCACGGCCGCATCGCGGTACTGCTCGGGGTTCTCCGACAGCATCTTGGCCGTTGCCGTCGTGCCGTCGGGACGGCGCGCCACGATGTCGGTGAACGTACCCCCACGGTCAATCCAGAATTGCCACTTCATAACTTCCTCGGAAACAGGTCTCGGGCGTGGAACATGCAGGCGCAGCCGGGCCCAGGCCGGCGCGCCGTTCGAAAGCAGGAACTCAGAGCGAGGTGGCCGCGCGCGCGGCCTGGTCGTACAGCCCCGACAGGGCGCGCAGCGTCTGCGCCAGCTGGCGCGAGAACTCCAGCCCGCCGGCCGTGCCGCCCTCCAGGCCGCCGATCAGGCACTGCTCGCGGATCTCGGTATAGCGCTTGATATAGCTGGCGCCTTCCGGCGTGACGCTGTAGAACACCTCCTTGCCGCCGCGCTCGCCGCGCACGATGCCCTGGCGCTCGAGCTTCTTGAGCGCGTAGTTCACGATGTGCGTGTCTTCGACATTGAGCGTGAAGCAGATGTCGGCCAGTTTCTTGGGGCGCTGGCGGTGGTAAACATGGTGCAGCACCATGATGTCGGTGGCGGTGAGATCCGGCAGCCCGGCGGCGGCCATGCAGCGCACGGTCCAGCGGTTGAAGGCATGGCTGGCGATCATCAGCCCGAACTCGACCTCGGACAGGTCCGGTGCGCGGGCGCTGGCCAGGTGGGCGGAAGACGCGATGAGATCGGTGCTCATGAGGTGCTCGCAAAATTCTATGGACGAAATACTAATAATTTATCTATATTTCATCAACAAAAAACCGATAAAGTTTGTGCCGGGCGCTCCTGGGACTTTCCCCTAGCCCGGCTCACGCAGGGGAAACGCCGTGAACATCCGCTTCCTGGAAACCTTTGTATGGGCCGCCCGGCTGCGCAGCTTCAAGGCCGCCGCAGGCAAGCTCAACCTGACCCAGGCTGCCATCTCGGGCCGCATCGCCGCGCTGGAAGCCGATCTCGGCCAGCAATTGTTCGAACGCGCCAGCCGCGACACCCGGCTCACGCCGGCAGGCCGCACGCTGCTGGACTACGCCCAGCGCATGCTGGAAACCGACCAGTCCATGCGCCAGGCGCTGAAAGGCCCGGCCGCCCTGCGCGGCGCGGTGCGGGTCGGCGTGGTGGAATCCATCGTCCACACCTGGTTCCCGTCCTTCATCCGCCGGCTGCATGCCACGCACCCCGAACTCGACATCGAGCTCACCGCCGAATCCACGCGCCGTCTGCAGGACCTGCTCAAGCACGGCAACGTCGACGTCGCGCTGCAGACGGACCCGGTGGTGGCCGAGGACGTGCGCAACCGCGACATGGGACGATTGCGCATGGGCTGGATCTGCGCGCCGCACCTGCCGGTGTCGGCGCAGGCCGGCGCGGCCGAGCTGGCACAGTATCCGCTGGTGACCTTCCCGCGTTATTCCCAGCCGCACCTGCAACTGCTCGACGTGCTGGATCGCGCCGGCGTGCCGCCGGGCCGCTTCCATTTCGTCTCGTCGATCGCCGCTTCCACGCAATGCGTGGAAGCAGGACTGGGCATCGCCGCCCTGCCCCTGGCCGCCGTGAGTGGCGGGATCGCCGAAGGCCGCTACCGCCGCATCGCCTCGCCCGACGCATTGCCGGATCTGCGCCTGGTGGCCAGCTGGCGGCCGGACCCGGTTGCCGGCCTGGCCGAAGCGGTGGTGCGGCTGGCGCTGGACGAGGCCCGCCGCTACGCCGAGCAGACGGAACTCGCGCTGCCGCCCCTGGACAGCGGCGTGCTGGCCTGGTAGCGGCGGGGTTTTCCCGAGGCCGGGGCGCGGCGCGTGGCCGCGCCTGCCGCATCCTGCGCAGGGTGCCGCCACGATAAAGTTTTGCTTAATCCGCCGCACCGGAATTAACCGCTTGCCGCGCTGCCGCGGCGTTGCGCAGAATCTGCCCCCGATGACGCCCTTCCCGGGCCAAGCAATGGAGATTCCCGTGGTAGCCCCCATCCGACAGGACCGAGACGCCGCCGGCGAGCTGTTGATCTGGACAGACATCGACCCCGCGCACGAAGCCGACTTCAATCGCTGGTACGACCGCGAGCACATGGCCGAACGCGCGGCCATCGAAGGCTTCGCCTGGTCGCGCCGCTATCGCGCCTGCGGCGGCGCGCGCCCCTACCTCGCGCTGTACCGCACCGACAGCCTGCACGTGTTCGAAAGCGCCGCCTACCGGCAGGCGTTCGAGCACCAGACCCGATGGTCGCTCGACAACTTCGCCCGCATGCGCAACACCCGCCGGCGCGTGGCCGCGGTGTCGCTGCTGGGCGGGGCCGGCACAGGCGCGGCGCTGGGCCTGCTGCGGCTGGCCGACACCGCCATCGCACAGTGCGCAGCCGAACTGGCCCACGAGGCCCTGGCGCGCGACGGCATCCTGGCCCTGCGCGTGCTCACGCCCGACCCGGCGCTCTCCACGCCCCTGCCGTCGGAGGAATCCGGCGCCCGGCTGCTCGAGCCCATGCTGCTGCTGGAGGCCACGCACGAGGCTGCGGCGCATGCCGCGCTGGCGTGGCTGGCCGACGCACTGCAACGCCCGGCCGATGCCGCCCACACGTTCCAGCTGCTCTGGAACCTGGACGCCGCCGAGCTGCGCGCAGCCGCGCAGACGGCGTGAGGCGCGGCTTGCGCGCCAATGCCACACGGGCCTGCGCACGCATTAGGAATTACCCCTAAGCCGGCCCGCATCAGGGCTTGGGGGACTTGCAGGACCTTAGAATTCACGGTTTCGCGGCGGCCTGCGGCATCCGCGGCACTGTTCATCCTCCGGCCGGGCACGTCCCGTCCACATCACTGCACAGAAGGACCATCCCATGATCAAGAAGCTCTCCCTGCTTGCCGGCGGCCTGCTGCTGGCCTGCGGCGCCTCCGCCCAGGCCCAGACCAAATGGGACCTGCCCACGGCCTATCCGGCCAACAACTTCCACGTGGAGAACCTGGTCGCCTTCGCCAAGGACGTCGAGTCGCTGTCCGGCGGCAAGCTGCAGATCACCATCCACAACAATGCCTCGCTGTACAAGGCGCCCGAGATCAAGCGCGCCGTGCAGGGCAACCAGGCCCAGATCGGCGAGATCCTGCTCACCAACTTCGCCAACGAGGATCCGATCTACGCCGTCGACGGCCTGCCCTTCCTGGCCACGGGCTATGACGCCTCCTTCAAGCTGTACCAGGCGCAGAAGCCGCTGCTCGAGAAGAAGCTGGCCTCGCAGGGCATGATGCTGCTGTATGCGGTGGCATGGCCGCCGCAAGGCATCTTCGCGAACAAGGAGATCAAGCAGGTCTCCGACATGAAGGGCCTGAAATGGCGTGCCTACAGCCCGGTCACGGCGAAGATCGCCGAGCTGGTCGGCGCGCAGCCCATCACCGTGCAGCAGGCCGAACTGGCCCAGGCCATGGCCACCGGCGTGATCGATTCGTACATGTCGTCGGGCTCCACCGGCTACGACACCAAGACCTACGAATACATCAAGAAGTGGTACGACACGCAGGCCTGGCTGCCCAAGGACGCCGTGCTGGTCAACAAGCGGGCCTTCGACGCCCTCGATCCCGCCAGCCAGGAAGCGCTGAAGAAGGCAGCCGCCCAGGCGGAGGAGCGCGGCTGGAAGGTCTCGCGCGAGAAGAACGAGGAATACAAGAAGCTGCTGGCCCAGAACGGCATGGAGATCGTCACGCCGACGGTGGAACTGCAGGAAGGCCTGGCCGTGCTGGGCAAGCGCATGCTCGACGACTGGCTCAAGCAGGCCGGCCCCGACGGCCAGGCCCTGATCGACGCCTACCGCAAGTAAGGCCGCGATGCGACGCTTCCTCGATACGCTCTATGGCGCGGCCGGCGCGCTCGCCGGCCTGTGCACCGTGGGTGTGCTGCTGGCGGTGCTGGCCTCCATCCTGTCGCGGCCGCTTGCGCTCAACATCCCGGGCACCGACGCCTACGCCGGGTATTTCATGGCCGCGGCCGGCTTCCTGGCGCTGGCCAGCACCTTCAAGCACGGCGAGCACATCCGCGTGACGCTGCTGCTGAACTCGCTGCCGGCCGCCGGCAGCCGCCGGCTCGATATCTTCGCCCTGGCCGTGGGCACGGTGCTGGCTGCCGCGTTCGCCTTCTTCAGCATCAAGCTGGCCCACGATTCCTGGCTCTACAACGACGTGTCCACGTCGAACGACGCCACGCCGTTGTGGATACCGCAACTTGCCATGGGCGTGGGCACGGTGCTGTTCTTCGTGGCCCTGCTCGACGAGCTGGTCCGGCGCATACGCGGCCTGCCCGCCCCTACTTCGCAGCAAATCCATGAATGAACTATTCGTAATCACGATGCTGGTCGTGTCGATCTTCGCGCTGCTGGGCTGCGGCGTGTGGGTCGGCCTGACGCTGGCCGGCACGGCCTGGATCGGCATGGAGATCTTCTCCAGCCGTCCGGCCGGCGACGCCATGGCCGTCACCATCTGGGGCGCAGCATCGAGCTGGACCCTCACCGCCCTGCCCCTGTTCCTGTGGATGGGCGAGATCCTGTTCCGCACGCGCCTGTCCGAAGACCTGTTCAAGGGGCTGGCGCCGTGGCTCAACCGCCTGCCCGGCCGGCTGCTGCACACCAACGTGATCGGCTGCGCCATCTTCGCCGCCGTGTCCGGCTCTTCGGCCGCCACCTGCGCCACCGTGGGCAAGATGACCATACCCGAGCTCACCCGCCGCGGCTACCCCGAGAGCAAGATCCTCGGCACGCTGTCGGGCGCAGGCACGCTGGGCCTGCTGATCCCGCCGTCGATCATCATGATCGTCTACGGCGTGGCAGCCGACGTGTCGATCTCGCGGCTCTTCATCGCCGGGATCCTGCCGGGCATCCTGCTGGCGCTGCTCTTCATGGGGTACATCGTCTGGTGGGCGCTGCGCAACCCCGACGAAGTGCCCAGGGCCGACGCCGAGCTCAGCTTCAAGCAGAAGCTGCACCAGTCCCGCCACCTGATTCCGGTGCTGTTGCTGATCGGCGCGGTGCTGGGCTCCATCTACACCGGCGTGGCCACCGCCACCGAGGCGGCCGCGGTGGGGGTGGTCGGCGCGCTCATCCTGTCGGCGCTGCAGGGTTCGCTCAACTGGAACGGCCTGGTGCAGTCGCTGCTGGCCGCAACGCGGCTCTACTGCATGATCGCGCTGATCCTGGCCGGCGCGCAGTTCCTCACGCTGGCCATGGGCTACATCGGCCTGCCGCGTGCGCTGGCCGAATGGATCGGCGGACTGGGCCTGTCGCAGTTCTGGCTGATCATGGCGCTGATGGTGTTCTTCATCGTCCTGGGTTGCTTCCTCGACGGCATCTCCATCGTGGTGCTCACCATGGGCGTGCTGCTGCCCACCGTGCAGGCGGCCGGCATCGACCTGATCTGGTTCGGCATCTTCGTGGTGTTCGTGGTCGAGATGGCGCAGATCACCCCGCCCGTGGGCTTCAACCTGTTCGTGCTGTCGGGCATGAGCAAGCGTGAGCTGCCCTACGTGGCGCGCGCGTCGATGCCCATGTTCTTCCTCATGGTGCTGGCGGTGGTGCTGCTCTACTACGTGCCGGGGATCGCGACCTGGCTGCCGTTGCAGATGCGGTGAGTGTCGAGCGGTTCTTCAGGTCCGGAGCGGCACGGCGGCACGGCGCCGGGTCGCCGGCTGGCTCGGGCGCTGAACGCGCCCTCGGCCATCACCGGTGAAAGCCTGACGGGCCGAGGGGGCAAACTCGCCCCTGCGGGGCTCAGACAGCCCCCTCGGACTGCCCCCGCCAGGCGTTCACCGGTTCGGCGGCCGGCAAAGCCGGCGCCGTGCCGCCGTGCCGCTCCGGACTTGCAGGGCCTGCATGCGACGAGGGAAGGGAAAAACGGCGGCAGCGCCGGCCTCGAGCCGGTGGCTTGCCTGGCGAGCCTACAGCGCGGCGAGGCGGCTGTTGATGAGGTCGGTCACCAGCATGTGGCCGGGGGCATGGGTGATGCAGAATTCCGGGCGCGTGGCCGAGACGACCGATTGCGGGGTGACGCCGCAGGCCCAGAATACGGGCATCTCGCCTGCGCGGATTTCCACGGGGTCGCCATAGTCGGGCCGGTCGATGTCGGCGATGCCGATCAGGGCCGGGTCGCCCAGGTGCACGGGCGCGCCGTGCACGGACGGAAAGCGCGAGGTCACCTGGATGGCGCGGATGGCGTCCGCGGCCTTCAGGGGCCGCATGGAAACCACCAGCGGGCCGGCGAACGGCCCGGCTGCCAGCGTCGGGATGTTGGTGCGATACATGGGCACGTTGCAGCCCTGCTCGATGTGACGCACCGGCAGGCCGTTGTCGAGCATGGCCTCCTCGAACGAGAACGAACAGCCGATCAGGAACGACACCAGGTCGTCGCGCCAGAGATCGCGCACGTCGGTGGGCTCGGCCACCAGTTCTCCGTCGCGCCACACGCGGTAGCGCGGGAGGTCGGTGCGGATGTCGATGTCCAGCCCCAGTTCGGGCAGCGCGGGATCGCCCGGCTCGGACACCGCAAGCAAGGGGCACGGCTTGGGATTGCGCTGGCAGAAGCGCAGGAAGTCGCCGGCCAGTTCCCTGGGAAGGATGGCCAGGTTGGCCTGCACGTGGCCGGGGGCCAGATTGGCAGTCGGGCCGGTCAGCCGGCCGGCACGGGCCTCCAGGCGCGCCTGGCGGGCGGCCTGTACGGATGCGGGTGGATTCATGGGAACAACTCCGGGAGAAACATGGGCCGGCGCATCGCCGGCCCTGCCTGTCAGGCGCGCAGCAGGTCTTCCACTGCCATGCCGATGGCCAGGATGCGGCGGTCGGTGCCCGCCGCGCCGGCGATCATCAGGCCCGCGGGCGCGGTGCCGGCCTCGTGGCACGGCACCGACAGCGCGCAGCCGTCGAGGAAATTGATCAGCGTGGGGTTGCGCAGCACGAGCAGATTGGTGCTGCCGTACAACGCATCGGACGCCTCCAGGGGGGCGATCTCGGGCGCCACCACCGGCACCGTGGGCAGGATCAGGGCGTCGTAGCCGGCAATGCGGCGCTCCACCGCTGCGATCCAGGCCTGGCGGGCCGCCACCAGCTCGATCCAGTCGGCGGCGGACATGGCCTCGCCGCGGCGGATGCGCGAGACCACGCGCGGATCGTAGCGCTCGCCGGCGCGCGCGATGAGATCCCGGTGCCAGGCCCAGGCCTCGGCCGCCGTGAAGCCGCCCTTGGCATTGATGCCGGCCAGCTGCAGGAACTCGGGAACCTCGATCTCGTCGACCTGCGCACCGGCCGCGGAGAGCCGGGCCGCCGCCGCCGAGAACGACGCCGCCACATGCGGATCCAGGTCATCGAGCGCCAGCGTGGTGGGAATGGCCAGGCGCAGGCCGCGCAGCACGGCGGGCGCCACGGGCTGGCCTTCGCCCGAGAGCACCGCGTCGAGCGCCGCGCAGCAGCGCACCGAGGGCGCCAGCGGGCCGATGGAATCCAGGTTCACCGACAGCGGCAGCACGCCTTCCATGGAGACGCGGCGGGCCGTGGGCTTGAAGCCGGCCAGGCCGCACAGGGCTGCCGGAATGCGCACCGAGCCGCCGGTGTCCGAGCCGATGGCCGCGGCAGCCATGCCGTCGGCCACCGATACGGCAGCGCCCGAGGAGGAACCGCCCGGGATGCGGCCGGTGGCGCGATCCCAGGGATTGCGCGGCGTGCCGTAGTGCGGGTTGAGGCCCAGGCCCGAATAGGCGAACTCGGTCATGTTGGTGCGGCCCGTGATCACCGCGCCGGCGGCCATCAGGCGTTGCACCACCACGGCATGCGCCGTGGCCTCGGGCTCGCCCTGGCGCGCCACCGAGCCGGCCAGCGTGGTCTCGCCGGCCACGTCGAACAGATCCTTGATGGAAATGGGCAGCCCGTCGATGGCGGAGCGCGCCAGGCCGGCGGCGCGCAGCGTGTCGGAGGCCCGCGCAGCGGCCAGCGCCCGGTCGGCATACAACCTGGTGTAGACGCGGCTGCCCTCGCCGGCCGGGTCCGTGGCGCGCGCCAGCGCGGCCTCGGTCAGTTCGATGGAGGACGTACGGCCCTCGACCAGGGCCTGGCTTTGTTCATGCAGCGTGGCAGACATACCGGTTCCGTAACGGCAGTGCCAGGCACCGTGGTGCCCGACACTATTGGGGTTTGGGGGGATCGAGAAACGCGCGGGCCGCAGGCGGCGGCAGTGCGCTTCACGCCACTTCGGGAAGCACCTCGACTTCGTAGCGATGCGCAAGCGTACGCCCGCGGCGGGGGTCGTGCAATTCCATGATGAAGGTGGTGGATGGCCGGATGCCGCCGATGGCGGCCACCGTGCCGCAGGTCATGCCGGTGCCCTCGGGCAGCACGGAGCCGCCCTGGGTGTAGCCCGCGATGAGGTCCAGCGGGGTGCGCAGCGAGGCCAGCGTGCCTTCCTGGTACAACACCTGCTCGCCGTTCTCGACGATGTAGGCGCGCAGCACCAGCTCGTCCCAGTAGTCGGCCACGTCGGCGTAGCGCCAGGCGCGCGTGGCCACGGGCTTCACGCACAGCTGCTTGGAGAGCGCCACGCTGTAGGTCTCCAGCTTGCGGTCGGTATGGTCGGAGGCGATGCTCACGTAGAGTTCGCCGTCGATGGCGAACACGAAGGTCTCGGCCTCGCCGGAGGATTCGCTGCCCACGGCCTGCACCTGCTCTGCCTGGGTGAGCTGGTTGTAGGCGATGCGGTAGTACAGCGGCACGCTGCTGGGGCGGGGCACGCCCAGCGCGGCGAGCTCCTCGATGTGGTGTTCGATGGCGTTGCGGTCGCGTCCGGCCCAGCCGGCCACCACCAGGTTGCGGATGTCCACTTCCACGGTGCGCGGCGCGCCGTCGGATTCGATCTGGAATACGGTTTTCATGATTCAGGTCCTGCGTTCAAGTAGGGTTGCGGCGCGCCCGCGCCGCAACCATGTCAACCAAATGCCCGGGGCAGCCAGAGCGCCAGGTCCGGGAAGAATGCCAGCAGCGCGATCATCACGAACATCGCCACCACGAACGGCAGCGAGCCCACGATCACCGCAGTCATGGAGCCGCTCTTGCGCAGGCTCTGCACCACGAAGAGGTTCAGGCCCACGGGCGGCGTGATCAGCGCGGCCTCCACCAGGATGATGATGAGGATGCCCAGCCAGATCGGGTCGTAGCCCAGGCCGATCATGATGGGCGCCACGATGGGTATCGTGGTGATCATCATGGACAGGGTTTCCATGAAGCAGCCCAGCACCAGGTAGAACACCACCACGATCAGCAGCATCCACGCCGGAGACAGGCCCAGGCCGGTGATGGATTGCGTCAGCGCGTCGGTCAGGCCGGTGGCCGACATCACGAAGTTCAGGAAGCTCGCGGCAATCACGATCAGCATGATCATGGCGGTGGAGCGCATGGTGCCCTCGACGGCCTCGCGCAGCATGCCCAGCGTGAGCCGGCCGAAGCATGCGGCCAGGATCAGCGCGCCCAGCACGCCCAGCGCGGCGGCTTCCGTGGGCGTGGCCAGGCCCGCGTAGATGGAGCCCACCACCAGGAAGAAGATGCCCAGCGGCGGCGCCAGGTGAATGAGGCTGGCGAGGCGCTCGCCCCAGCTGGCCCGGATCTTGTGGCCGCCCCAGGCCGGCTTGACCACGCAGGCGACGATCACGGTCAGCATGAACAATGCCGCCATGGCGAAGCCGGGGATGATGCCGGCCAGGTAGAGCTTGGGCACCGAAGAGTTGGTCAGCACGCCGTAGATCACCAGGTTGATCGAGGGCGGGATCAGGATGCCGAGCGTGCCGCCCGCTGCCAAGCTGCCCAGGAACAGCGGCTCGTTGTAGCCGTACTTCCTGATCTGCGGGATGGACACCGTGCCCACCGTCGCGGCAGTGGCCACGCTGGAGCCCGACGTGGCGGAGAACAGCGTGGAAGCGCCGATGTTGGCATGCATCAGGCCGCCGGGCAGCCACGACAGCCACAGGCTCATGGCGCCGTACATGCGCTCGGCGAAGCCGGAACGCAACAGCACCTCGCCCAGCATGATGAACAGCGGAATGGCGACCAGCAGGAATTCGTTGTTGGCGCTCCAGGACATCTCGCCGATGGCGCGCGTCAGGGGCAGCATGGAATACAGCGGGTCCAGGATCAGGCCCAGCACGCCCAGCGCGGCGCCCACCGGGATGGAAATGCCGATCAGGACCAGCAGCAGAATGAGTGCGGTGGCGATCATGCCGTTTCTCCCTTGACCATGCGCTCGCCGGCGGCGGCTTCTTTCTCGGCTTCCTCCTGCGCGGAGCGCACGCCGCAGATTTCCTTGACCAGGGCGATGTCGCCGGTGACCAGCGCCAGCGAGGCGCGCAGCAGCATCAGCGCCACGGTGATGCACATCCATACCAGGCCGAGCAGCCAGAGGCCCTGCGGGATCCACAGCGGGGTGGCCAGCGGCGTGTTGGCGGCAGATTTCTGCGTCCAGGATGTCAGCACCATGTCGTAGGCATACCAGCTGAGGTACACCATGAACACGCCCAGCGCGACCAGCGCGATCCAGTCGAGCAGCGCCGACAGGCGCACCGGCAGGTATTGGTAGACCACGTCCACGCGCACGTTGGCGCGCTGCAGCGTGGCGAACGCCAGCGCCCAGGAAGTGCTGATGGCGAACGCGTAGCTCGAGAGCTCGTCGGCTCCGCCGGTGTTGAAGCCCAGGAACTTGCGGGCCAGGACGTCGAATGAGATCAGCAGCACGCTGGCGATGGTCAGCGCGCCTCCTACCCAGACGGCGATGCGCGACAGCAGTTCGGCCTTGCGCAGCAAGGCCCCCAGCAGCTGGAAGCGTTCGGTTCGGGTCATGTCATCCTCTGCGGCAGGACCGCAATCGATAAAACCCGCAAGGCGCGGCCCGGCAGGCGCGCGCCTTGCGTCGTGCATCCCGCCTGCAGGCGGGGCGGTTCAGGCAATCACTTCTTGGCGACCAGGCCGAGCGTCTTGCCGATGGTGGCGTTGAAGTCGGTCACGCACTGGGCCGAGCAGCGGGCGGCCCACTTGGGCAGCACGGCCTCGTCCATCACTTTCTTCAGCAGCGCCCGGTCGGCTTCCGTGGGCTCGACCAGCACCATCTTGCCCTTGACGGGGAAGGGGCAGCTGTCCTTGCCGGTGTTGCAGTCGTAGCCTTCCTGGGTCTGGCGCGCGGCCGCGTCCCAGATGTCATTGACCAGCTTGTCGATGTTGGTTTCGAGGAAGGTGCGCACCTTGGGGTCCAGCTTGTCCCAGGTCTTCTGGTTCACGGCATGGATCTGCTGGTTCCAGTTGATGGGCAGGGCGTACAGGTGGGTCGATACCTCGTACCACTTGGCCGAGTAGCCCGACAGCGAGCCGGTGATGGCGCAGTCCACCACCTTGTTCTGCAACGCCGGCACCACTTCGCCGAAGGCCATGGTCACGCTGCTGCCGCCCAGCGCCTCGACGAATTCGGCAGTCGTGCGGCTGCTGGTGCGGACCTTCTTGCCCTTGATGTCGGCCAGGCTCTTGATCTCGGCGTTGCAGAACAGCACCTGGGCCGGATAGGTGGAGATGCCCAGGATCTTCACGTTGGCGCCGTCGCCGTAGACCTTGGCGTACACCGGCTCGAAGGCTTCGGTGACCTTGCGGGCGGTCTGCACGTCGGGCGCCAGTCCGGCCAGGTCGATGGCCTCGTTGATCGGGTTGTCGCTGGCGAAGTACGACAGGGTCGCGGTGCCGAACTGGATCACGCCCTGGGACATCAGGCGCAGCAGTTCGGGGCCCTTCAGGCCCATTTCGTTGAAGCCCTTGATTTCCGCCGTGACCTGGCCCTTGGAAAGCTCGGGGATGGTCTTGGTCCAGAACGGCTGTTCGTAGTCCTGGTAGGCGGTCAGGTTGCTCAATCCGCCGACCACCTTGAGCTGGGTCTTGGGGAGGTCCTGGGCATGGGCGGCCGTGGCGAGCATGGCGGCCGACAGCGCGGCAAAGGCAAGAGGCTTCTTCATGGGCGAACTCCTAGCATGCGGGATGTGTCGGCAGCGTGCCGGGCCCCGTTGCCCTTGCGGCACGCTGGTTGGAATACCGTGGTGGGGCCGGCTTGGCCGCAGGGCGCGCGCTGGCGCCATTTCCCCGTATCTGGATTCGATTGCGGCACATTCCACAGCAGGGCCGCGGGCGCGTCCAATCGTATGTTCGGATATGGGGATATAAATATTTCTTAAGGGTATGAGGCGGCACTCCGGCGTCCGGCGCCGAAACCCAGCATCCATGCGGCTTTCCAGCCGGTTCCGGGTTTCGGGCCGGGCGCGCGCCGCACCGTTCCGCAAGCGCTTGCCCGTCCCCTGATCCGGGAAATCCCTAGGGCTTGTTAACGCAAAATCGCCCTAGGCGCGATCGGGAGGCTGAAGGCCGGCGTCGTGCCCCGCGGCCACCCGCTGCGCCAGCTGCGCAATGACCCGGGCCGCATGGCTGTCGGGCCCTTCCACCCAGGTGGCCGTGAACGAGAGTTCAGGCAGCGGGTCGGCCTGCACGGCCAGCAGCCGCAGCGTGCCGCTGGCGAGCTCCTTGTCCAGGAATACCGGGGCGATCACCGCCACGCCTATGCAATCCAGCGCCATGCGCACCACCATCGACAGCGAGGCGCTGCCATACATGCGCGGGGCCGCCACGCCCGCCTGGGCCAGCATCTGCTGTACTACTTTGTAGGGGGAACTGCTGGACGGATAGGTGATCACCGGCCATGCGCCGATGCGTTCCAGCGTGAGCGGCTCGGGCCCGAGATCCAGCCTCGGGCTGGCCACCCAGGCCAGCGGATACGAACACAGCGGCAGGTTGGCGATGCGCGCTTCCTCCATCGGGCCCATCAGGAACGCCAGGTCGATCTGGCGCGCCAGCAGCTGGTTCCGCAGCACATGGGTGGTGTCCACCTCGATCTGCAGCACCAGCGCCGGATACGCGGCGTGCACGTGCTCGATGAGCGCGGGCAGCCAGGTCTGCACGATGGTTTCCGCCACCCCCATGCGCAGCGTGCCGCTCATGACGTTCTGCTCGCGAGCCGCCTGCATCATGTCCTGGCGCATCTGCAGCATGCGCTCGGCATGCGAGAGCAGCTCGTGCCCCTTGCCGGTAAGCGTGACGCCGCGCGCATCCCGCTCGAACAGCCGCACCCCGAGGTCGCGCTCCAGCGACGCGATGCGCTGCGAGATCGCCGGCTGGGTCGTGTTGAGCTTGTCCGAGGCAGCCCGGAAGCTGCCGAGGGTGGCGACCCAGAAGAAGGTTTCGATGTGGCGGAGGTCTATCATGCGGCAGCCCGGGGATACCGGCGCAGCGTACCACGGGCCACCCGCCCTGCGCCCCCCGGATCCCATGCGGGCGCGCCGCCGCGCATCCTCGCGATGAGCGTATGATGTGCGCCGTGCCGGATCACGCCGGCACCCACTACGCAAGGAGACACCATGCATCGGGCGCAGCCCGGGCTGGCCGCGGCCGCCGGAGCGCCGCGTCCCGCCATGCCGATACCCTCTCGCCCCCTGGCGGGCATCGGCCTGCTCATATTGTCGATGTGGACGCTGTCCTGTCTGGATGCCAGCGGCAAGTGGATCATGGGCACGGGCCTGTCCGTCATGATGCTGTCGTGGGTGCGCTACGTGGTGCACCTGGTGCTGGTGCTGGCGCTGGTGGTCCCGCATCGCGGCTGGGGCATCGTGCGCACCCGGCGGCCCCGCGAACAGCTGCTGCGCGGCGGCGCCATGTTCTGCGCCACGCTGCTGTTCTTCACCACGCTGCGCTATCTGCCGCAGGCCGAAGCCACCTCCATCAACTTCCTCGCCCCCCTCATCGTGCTTTCCATCGCGCCCTGGGTGCTCAAGGAGCCGCCCCGCATGTCGCGCTGGGTGGCCGCCGGCATCGCGTTCCTCGGGGTGCTCATCGTGATCCGGCCGGGTGGCGGCCTGCATCCGGTAGGCGTGGCCTGCGGGCTGCTCACGGCCTGCTGCTTCGCCGCGCAATACCTCTACACGCGGCGCGTGGCCGGCGACGACCCCTATACCTCGCTGATCTGGAGCGGCGCGGTGGGCAGCGCCTGCCTGACCCTCGCCCTGCCCTTCATCCTGCCCGCCTCATTGCCCGTGCTGCGCGAGCTGGGCCTGGCCGAATGGCTGCTGCTGCTGTCCACCGGGCTGTGGGGCGCGCTGGGCCACCTGCTGCAGATCGGCGCCTACCGCAACGCCGCCGCGTCCACCCTGGCGCCCTTCACGTACCTGCAGATCGTCAGTGCGGCCACCGTGGGCTGGCTGGTGTGGGGGCATTTCCCCGACGCCATCACCTGGCTCGGGATCGCAGTGATCTGCGCCAGCGGCATCGGGATCGGCCTGATCGAATGGCACCGGGGCCGGACACGCCCCGCCTGAAGCTGCCGTTCAGTCTGCCAGGCGCCCTGCCTGCAGCACCAGCCTGCGGCCGCAACGCTGCGCCAGCTGGGGATCGTGCGTCACCAGGACCAGCGTGGTGCCGTGTTCGCGGTGCAGCGCGAACATCAGGTCTATCACTTTCTCGCCCGTGGCGGCGTCCAGGCTGCCGGTAGGCTCGTCCGCGAACAACAGGGCCGGCCGCACCACGAAGGCGCGCGCCAGGGACACCCGCTGCTGCTCGCCGCCCGACAGGGTGCGGGGATAATGATGCAGGCGGGCGCCCAGCCCCACCCGCTCCAGCATGGCCTGGGCCGGCTCGCGGGCCGGCTGGCCGGCGAGCTCGAGCGGCAGCATCACGTTCTCGAGCGCCGTCAGGTTGGGCAGCAGCTGGAACGACTGAAACACGAAACCCACATGATGGGCGCGCAGGCGGGCGCGGCCGTCCTCGTCGAGCGCGAAGAGGTCCTGGCCTGCCAGGCGCACGCGGCCCGACGAGGGAACATCCAGGCCGGCCAGCAGTCCGAGCAGGGTGGACTTCCCCGAGCCGGAACTGCCCGTGATGGCCACGGCGCTGCCAGCCTGCACGGTGAATTCGATACCATCCAGTATGGCGAGCTCTCCGCCGGCATCGGCCACCCGCTTGCACAGCCCTTCCACCTCGATCGAGTTGATGCTATTCATGCGCCTCTTCTTCCGTGTGTTGTTCGCCGCGGCGCTGGCCGCCCTGGCCGCCGGGCTGGTGCCCGCCGCCCACGCTCAGACCGCCCCGCCCCCTGCGGGTTCCGGAAAACCCGTCATCCTGGTGGTGGGCGACAGCCTGTCGGCCGAATACGGCATCGAGCGCGGCAGCGGCTGGGTGGCCCTGCTGGCGCGCCGGCTGCCTGAACGATACCCGAACTACCAGGTCGTCAATGCGAGCATCAGCGGCGACACCACCAGCGGCGGCCTGGCCCGCCTGCCGGCGCTGCTGTCGCGGCACCGGCCTGCCGTGGTGATACTGGAACTCGGCTCGAACGACGCGCTGCGCGGCCTGTCTCTCGACATGACGGAGCGCAACCTGCGCGCCATGGCCCAGGCGGCGCGCGAGGCGGGCGCCCGGGTGCTGGTGGTGGGCATGCAGATCCCGCCCAACTACGGGCGCGACTACACGCAGCGGTTCATGCGGCTGTTCCCGACGGTGGCCGAGGCCGAGGAAGCCGCGCTGGTGCCTTTCCTGATGGACGGCATCGCCACCGACCGCGCCATGTTCCAGCCCGATGGCATCCATCCCAACGAGCAGGCGCAGCAGGCCCTGCTGGAGAACGTGTGGCCGGCCCTCGAGCCCCTGCTCGAGGGCGCGTCCTGAGCGCGAGCGTGCCCGGCGGCACGCCGGACGATCAGCCGGCGTTGGCGGCGTCGTCGGCCGTCAGCACCGATTCGGCGGCCGGCAGCACCTTCACCTCGTATTGCTGGCGCAGCATCTGCACCACGGCGTCCTGTTCGGCGCTGCCCCAGGCCTGGCCCAGCTGGGCGGCGAGATCCTGGCTGGCATCGGGATCGGTCTTGCCGGCTGCGACGCGGTCCAGGCGCACCAGCACGTAGTCCTGGCCCACGGCCACACCCGCGTACGCAGGCCGGCCTTCGGCCCCGGGAGCCATGCGCATCACGGCATCGAGCAAGGGGCGCGGCAGGTTCTGGGGCTGCTGGCGCGACACGGTGAGCGGTTCGCCGAAGCCGTTGGCGGCATCGGGTGCAGCGGAAGGATCGGCCGGGGCCGCCTGGCCGGCCGGCGCAGCGGCCTGCAGCGCCTGGAGCTGCGCTTCGCCTGCGGCCCGGGCGGCTGCGGCGGCACGCTCGGCCACGAGGCGCTCGCGTATGCGCTCGCGCACCTGCTCCAGCGGCGGCACGTGGGCCGGCTGCACCGCCTGCACGCGCACGGCCACCATGGTGTCCGGAGCCAGCTCGATCAATCCGGAATTGAGCTTCTCCCGCAGCACCTCGGGCGAAAACAGCGTTTCGCGCACGCGCGGGTTGTCCAGCAGTTCGGCGTCTGCGCCGGCCGCAGCCGCGCCCTCGCCGGCCTGCTCGGACGGCAGCAGGCCGTTGCGCGTGATGCCGGACGCGCTGCGCAGGGTCAGGCCCAGCGCATCGGCTGCCGGCTGCAGGCTGTCGCGCTGGTCGTAGACCAGGCTGGTGAGCTGGGTGGCCATGTCGGCATAGCGGGCGGCAGCCTTCTGCTTGCGGATCTCGTCGACGATCTGCTGCCTGACCTCGGCCAGCGGCTTGACGGCGCCCGCCTGGAAATCGGTGACCTTGAGCACGTGCAGGCCGGCCGGGGACTCCACCACGCCGGAGACCTGGTCCTTGGACAGCGCGCCGGCGGCCTGTGCCAGCGAGGGGGGAATCACCCAGCCGAGGTCGCCCCCCTGGGCGGCAGAACCTGCGTCCTCGGAATGCTTGCGTGCGAGCTCCTCGAAGGCGGCCGGGCTGGACGACGCCTCGCGGGCGATTTCCTCGGCGCGCTGGCGGGCCTGCTTGCGCGCATCTTCGGAGGCGCCGGCCGGCACCTGGATCAGGATGTGGCTGAGCCGCCGGCGCTCGGGCTGGCCGAACAGGGTGGGATTCTGCTCGTAATAGCCCTGCACGTCTTCGTCGCTGACCTGCACGCCCTGCGTGGCGGCGGCCTCGTCGAGCACCAGGTACTGGGCCTGGACCTGTTCCGGGATCTCGAGCTGCTGCTTGTTCTGGTCGTACCAGGCCTGCACGTCCTGGTCGCCGACCTGCACCTGGTCGCGGAACGCGGCAGCGGTGAACGGGCGCAGCTGCACGGTGCGCTCCTGCGTGAGGGCCTGCTCGATGGCGGCCACCACGGCGGCCGGCGCCCGGGCCGTGGCGCCCACCGGCTCGAGCACGCGGGACACGGCCAGGTCGCGCCGCAGCCCGGCCTCGAAGGTGGCGGGCGTCAGGCCCTGGGCAGCCAGCACCTGGCGATAGCGCTCGGGCGAGAAGCGGCCGTTGTCCTGCACCTGGGGAATCGCGGCGATGGTGTTGCGCAGCGTGGCGTCGGAAACCGAGAAGCGGTTCTCGGCCGCCACGTGCGCCAGCAGGCGCTGGTCGATGAGCTGGTCGAGCAGCTGGCGCCGGGCGGCCGGCGTGTCGAACAGGGCCACGTCGAACTGGGCGCCCAGGCGCTGGCGCAGCTGCTCGAGCTGGTTGCGGTGCGCCATATCGAACTCCGCGCGCGACACCTGCTGTCCGGCCACCTCGGCCAGTTCCGGCTCGCGGTTGACGAAGCTGTCGTAGCCCTGTACGCCGACCAGCAGAAAGGACGGCACGATCAGCAGCAGCAGGATGAACTGCATCCAGCGACGATGGTTGCGTATGAAATCGAACATGGAACCTCTGTTGCCGCGCCGCCGCACGGAGTGCGCGCGCCGCAGGAAAACGCATAAAAAAAGGCGAACGCGATTCGCCTTGCTCCGGTGCCCGATCGTACCGGGTACGCGGGCGGAGTTTACCATTACCGGCCCCGGCGGACAGCCCCGCGGCCGGCGCCCGCCCGGGCTTCGCGGTATGCTTGCAATCCCCCGGCGTCCCTGCACGACACGAGACCATGACACTCCCGCTGGCCGACTGGCCCTACCCTTCCTGCATCGCCCATCGCGGCGGAGGCCGCCTGGCTCCCGAGAATACGCTGGCGGCCATGCGGGTCGGACGCCAGGCCGGTTTCGGCATGTTCGAATTCGACGTCAAGCTCAGCCGCGACGGCGTGGCGGTGCTGCTGCACGACGACGACGTGGACCGCACCACCGACGGCCACGGGCCGGCCGCCCGGCATACCTACGCCGAGCTGGCCCAGCTCGACGCCGGCGGCTGGCACGGTCCCGAGTACGCCGGCGAGCCCGTGCCCACCTTCGCCGCGGTCGCCCGCTATGCCCGCGCCAACGGCATCGCCTGCAATGTCGAGATCAAGCCCTGCCCCGGGCGCGAAGCCGAGACGGGCGCTGCGGTGGCCCGCCTGGCCGAGCAGTTCTGGCGCAGCGCGGCGCTGCCGCCGCTGCTGTCGTCCTTTTCCGAGGAAGCCCTGGCGGCGGCCCGGGCAGCCGCCCCGGCCCTGCCCCGCGCCCTGCTGGTAGCCTCGGTTCCGCAAGACTGGCAGGCGCGCCTGGCGCACCACGGCTGCGTGGGCCTGAACATCGACGAGCGCGACGCCAGCCCCGCACTGGTGGCGGCCGTGCACGCCGCAGGCTACCGCCTGGCCGCCTGGACGGTGAACCATCCCGAACGCGCCCGCCTGCTGCGGCAGTGGGGCGTGGACGCCCTCTTCACCGACGAGCTCGCGGCCGTCCGGCCCGGCTGAGCCGCCCCAAACTTCCGAGACCGCCTTGTTCAGTTATCGACACGCATTCCACGCGGGCAACCATGCCGACGTGCTCAAGCACGCCATCCTGGTCCACGTGCTCGACTATTTCAACCGCAAGGAAGCGCCCTATTGGGTGGTGGACACCCATGCCGGCGCCGGGCTCTACCGCCTGCAGAGCGACTGGTCCTCCAAGAATGCCGAGCACGCCGAGGGCATTGCGCTGCTCTGGGAGCGCGACGACCTGCCTGCGCTGCTGGCCGACTACGTGGCGCGCGTGCGCGAGCACAATCCCGACGGACAGTTGCGCAACTATCCGGGCTCGCCCTGGATCACGCTGCGGGCGCTGCGCAGCCGCGACCGCCTGCGGATGTTCGAGCTCCATCCCAGCGAGACCGACGTGCTGGCGCGCAATCTCGACAAATGCGATCGCGCCGCGCAGCGCCAGACCACGCTGTACGCGGCCGACGGCTTCGAGGGGCTGAAGGCGCTGCTGCCGCCGCCGACGCGCCGCGGCCTGGTGCTGATCGATCCTTCATACGAAGACAAGCGCGACTACCGCCGCGCCCTGCTCGCCGTCAAGGAAGGCATCCAGCGCTTCGCCACCGGCACCTATGCGGTCTGGTATCCGCTGGTGCAGCGGCGCGAGGCCGGCGAACTCGCGCGCCAATTGCAGCACCTGCAGGTCAAGAGCTGGCTGCATGCCACCCTGAGCGTGAAGAAGCCGTCCACGGACGGCTTCGGACTGCACGGCAGCGGCATGTTCCTGGTGAACCCGCCCTGGACCCTGCACGCGGCGCTGAAGGAGGCCCTGCCCTACCTGGCGCGCGAGCTGGCGCAGGACGAGCGGGCCGGCTACACCCTGCAGCAGCACGAGCAGCCCTGACGCGCCCGTCCCGGGCGTCTATGCCGCCTTGGGCTGTGCCAGGCTGCGGGCCTGCTCCAGCCGGGCCTGCGCGTCGCGTAGGGCGGTGCGCAGGCCCTCCTCCACCACCGGGTGATAGAACGGCATGTCGAGCATCTGCGCCACGGTGAGTTCCTGCTGCACCGCCCAGGCCAGCAGGTGGCCGATGTGCTCCGCGCTCGGGCCCAACATCTCGGCACCCAGGAAGCGGCCGCTTGCGACGTCGGCATACACGTGCAGCATGCCGCGGTTCTTCAGCATGACGCGCGAACGGCCCTGGTCGGAGAAGTCCACTTCGCCGGTCACGAAACGGCCCGGCTCCAGGCTGGCATGCGACGCGCCCACCAGCGCGATCTGCGGGTCGGAGAACACCACCCCCAGCGGCGCACGGCGCAGGCCCGCACGCACGTCCGGATAGCGCGCGGCGTTGTCGCCGGCGATGCGGCCCTCGTCGGCGGCCTCGTGCAGCAGCGGCGCATCGGCATTGGCGTCGCCCGCGATGAAGATCGGCGCGGTCCCCGCCTGCATGGTGTGGCGGTCGTATTGCGGCACGCCGCGGGCATCGCGCTGCAGCGACGTATGCTCCAGGCCCAGGCCCGCCACGTTGGGACGGCGGCCCGTGGCCACCAGCACGTAGTCGAAGCGTTCCGTGCGCTCGCTGTTGTCCAGCGCCACATAGCGCACCTCGACCTCGTCGTCCACGCGCTTGGTCTCGAGCACCCTGGCGTCCGGATCCAGGTAGAACTCTTCCTGGAACACGCGGCGGGCGCGCTGGCGCACCGCCGGATCGGTGATGCCGCCCAGGCTGCCGCTCACGCCGAAGACGCGCACCTCCACGCCGAGGCGGGCAAGCGCCTGGCCCAGCTCCAGGCCGATCACGCCGGGCCCGAACACGGCCACGCGGCGCGGCAGGGTATCCCATGAAAAGACATCGTCGTTCAGCACCATGCGGTCGCCGAGCGCCCGGAAAGGCGGCGGCACGCTGGGCGAGGAGCCGGTGGCGATCACCACCGAGGAGGCCCGGATCTCCGTGTGGTCGTCCACACGCAGCACGGTGTCCGACACGAAGCGCGCATAGCCATGCACCTTGTCCTCGGCCGGGATGTTCTCCACGCCTTGCAGCACGAAGCCCACGAAACGGTCGCGCTCGCGCTTCACCCGATCCATGACCTGCGCACCGTCCACCCGCACGGCGCCGTCCACGTGCACTCCGAACGGCGCGGTGTGGGCGGCCGCATGCGCGGCCTCCGCAGCCGCGATCAGCAGCTTGGAGGGCATGCAGCCCACGCGGGCGCAGGTGGTGCCGTACGGTCCGCCTTCGATCAGCAGGGCCTGCTTGCCGGCGGCCCGGGCGGCGCGGTAGGCAGCCAGCCCGGCCGTGCCGGCCCCGATGACCGCAACGTCGGTGTGCAATGTCTTCATGCTTCTATCCCTTGGAAATCGATATCAGAGACGCGGGCGCCGCCGCAGCGGCGCCCGGTCGGGTACAGCGGGTGCCGGACTCAGCCCAGGAAGGCCTTGAGGTCCTCGAGGCCGCCGATCAGCTTGCCGTTCATGAACACCTGCGGGGCAGTGCCCTTGCCCGACACTGCGCCGATCACCCGGCCGCGCACCTTGTGCTCCAGCGGGATCTCGAGCGGCGAGTAGCCGCGGGCCTCGAGCAGGGCCTTGGCTTCCACGCAGAACGGGCAGCCGGGCTTGGAGAACACCACGACCTGGTCAGGCTTCTTGGCGCCCGGAGCGATGTAGTCCAGCATCGTGTCGGCATCCGACACCTCGAACGGGTCGCCGTCCTTCTCGGGCTCGATGAACATCTTCTCGACCACACCGTTCTTCACCAGCATGGAATAGCGCCAGCTGCGCTTGCCGAAGCCGAGGTCGCGCTTGTCGACCAGCATGCCCATGCCTTCGGTGAAATCGCCGTTGCCATCGGGCAGCAGCATGATGTTTTCCGACTCCTGGTCCTTGGCCCACTCGTTCATCACGAACGTGTCGTTCACGGAAACGCACACGATGGCGTCCACGCCAGCGGCGCGGAAAGCCGGCGCCAGTTCGTTGTAGCGCGGCAGGTGCGACGACGAGCAGGTGGGCGTGAAGGCGCCCGGCAGCGAGAACACGACGACGGTCTTGTTCTTGAAAACATCGTCGGTCGTCAGTTGCTTCCAGTCGTTGCCCTCACGGACGGGAAAAGTCACATTGGGGACACGTTGGCCTTCGCGGTTTTGCAGCATTCAGAATCTCCTAGTGGTGAAAACGATGGCGGGATGCACAATCACCATGGAGGAGATAATAAACATGCACTATTGATGTGGCTAATTTAATATTCTTAATGCATCAATAGCCTATCTCATATGATGATTTAAACCACGATAGATTTTATTTAACTTCCTTGGACCCATGCGCCGTTCAGGCCGGGTCCTGCGCCGTGTAGCCGGCCTCCTCGATGGCCTGCCGTAGCGGTCCCGGCGTGGCCGCGCCGTCGATGCGCACGCGGTGCGTGCCCAGGTCGGCCTGCACCTGCGCCTGCGGCTCGACGGCCTGGACGGCAGCGGTGATGGTCTTTACGCAATGCCCGCAGCTCATGTCGGGCACCAGGAATTCGATGCTCATGGATTCCTCTGTCATTGGAAAGCGAGATTGCCAGGATAGGCCTTCCCATCATGGCAAGGTCAAGCCTAGAATGCACTTGACCTTGCCATGATGGGAAGGCTGATCATCCCAACATGACTTCCCTATCCGTCTCCCCGAAGGTCTCCATGGCCACCCCTGCACTGCACCGGCTCGAACTCGCCATCGAAGGCATGACCTGCGCTTCCTGCGTGCGTCGTGTGGAAAAAACGCTGGCCGCCGTGCCCGGCGTGGCCGAAGCCTCCGTCAACCTCGCCACCGAGCGTGCCCGGGTCGCCTACGACCCCTCGGCCGTGGAGGCCGGCGCGCTGGCCGCAGCGGTGCAGAAGGCCGGCTATGACGCGCGCCCGCTCGCACCCCGCGCAGACCACGCACAGCAGCTGGCGCAAGCGCGCGCGGCGCAGGCCCGCGGCCTGGCGCGCGACCTGGCGGTGGCGCTGGCGCTCACGTTGCCCGTATTCGTGCTGGAGATGGGGTCGCACCTGGTCCCGGCCATGCATCATGCCGTCGAGGCCACGCTGGGCCGGCAGAACAGCTGGCTGCTGCAGTTCGTGCTCGCCACGCTGGTGCTGGCATGGCCGGGCCGGCGCTTCTTCGCCGCCGGCCTGGCGGCGCTGTGGCGCCGGGCTCCGGAGATGAACTCGCTGGTGGCCCTGGGCGCCGGCGCGGCGTGGGCCTATTCCACGGTGGCCACCTTCGCACCCGGCTGGCTGCCCGCCGGCACCCGCAACGTGTACTTCGAGGCCGCGGCCGTCATCGTCACGCTGATCCTGCTGGGACGCATGCTCGAGGCCCGCGCCAAGGGCCGCACCGGGGCCGCCATACAGCGCCTGGCCGGGCTGCAGCCGCGCACCGCCAGCCTGCTGCGCGACGGCCGGGCCGTCGACGTGCCCATCGACGCCGTGCGCCCCGGCGACCTGCTGCGCGTGCGGCCGGGCGAACGCATCCCGCTGGACGGCCACGTGACGGAAGGACACTCCTACGTCGACGAGTCCATGCTCACGGGCGAGCCGGTGCCGGTGGAAAAAACGCCCGGCATGGCGGCAACCGGCGGCACCCTCAATACGTCGGGCAGCCTCACGCTGCGCGTCTCCCATACCGGCGCCGACAGCACGCTGGCGCGCATCATCCGCATGGTCGAGACGGCCCAGGGGGCCCGCCTGCCCATCCAGGCGCTGGTCGACCGCGTCACCGGCTGGTTCGTGCCGGCGGTGATGGGCCTGGCGCTGCTCACCTTCCTGGCCTGGCTCTGGTGGGCGCCGGCGCCCGCCCTGCCCCAGGCGCTGGTGAGCGCAGTGGCCGTGCTCATCATCGCGTGCCCCTGCGCCATGGGCCTGGCCACGCCCACCTCCATCATGGTGGGCACGGGGCGGGGAGCCGAACTGGGCATCCTGTTCCGCCAGGGCGACGCGCTGCAGGGCCTGCGCGACGTCTCGCTGGTGGCATTCGACAAGACCGGAACGCTCACGCTGGGCAGGCCCGTCCTCACCGACCTGCGCGCGGCTCCGGGCCAGGATCCGGATGCCCTGCTGCAGAGCCTGGCCTCGGCGCAGGCGCTTTCCGAGCATCCGATCGCGCGCGCCATCGTGGCGGCGGCGCGCGAGCGCGGGCTGGCCGAATTGCCCGTGGAGGATTTCGCCGCCATCACGGGCGCCGGCGTGCGTGCCCGCGTCCAGGGCCGCACGCTGCTGGCCGGCGCCGCGCGGCTGATGCGCGAGCATGGCGTGGACCTGGCTGTGTTCGAGAATCAGGCCGAGGCCTGGGGCCGCGAGGGCAAGACGCCCGTGTACGTGGCCCTGGACGGCAGCGCCGCGGCCATGGTGGCCGTATCCGACCCGCTGAAGCCCACGGCGGCGCAGGCCATCGCGGCCCTGCATGCCCAGGGCGTGCGCACCGCCATGATCACCGGCGACAACCGCGCCACCGCCCTGGCGGTGGCGCGCGCGCTGGGCATCGACGAAGTGCGTGCGGAAGTCCTGCCCGAGGGCAAGGTGCGGGCGCTGGACGAACTGCGCGGCGCAGGGCGCAAGCTGGCTTTCGTGGGCGACGGCATCAACGACGCGCCGGCGCTGGCCGCCGCCGACGTGGGCGTGGCCGTGGGCACCGGCACCGACGTGGCCATCGAGGCCGCGCCGGTGGTGCTCATGTCGGACGACCTGAGGGCCGTGCCCGACGCGATCGCGCTGAGCCGTGCCACGCTGGCCAACATCCGGCAGAACCTGTTCTGGGCCTTTGCCTACAATGCCGCGCTGATCCCGGTGGCGGCAGGCGCCTTCTACCCGGCCTTCGGCATCCGCCTCTCGCCCATGTTCGCCGCAGGCGCCATGGCCCTGTCCAGCGTGTTCGTGGTGGCCAACGCGCTGCGCCTGAAAGCCTTCCGGCCCGCCGCCCGGAGATCCGCATGAACATAGGCGAAGCGGCCCGCGCCACGGGCATCTCGGCCAAGATGATCCGCTACTACGAGACCATCGGGCTCATCGAACCGCCGCGCCGCACCGACGCGGGCTACCGCGTCTACGGCGAAAACGACCTGCACGCGCTGCGCTTCCTGCGCCGGGCGCGCGACCTGGGCTTCTCGGTGGCAGAGATGCAGGAACTGCTGACATTATGGCGCGACCGTGACCGCGCCAGCGCGGACGTCAAGCGCATCGCGCTCGCGCACGTGGCCGGGCTGGAGCGCAAGGCGGCCGAACTGCAGCAGATGGCTGCCACCCTGCGCCACCTGGCCCGCCACTGCCATGGCGACGACCGGCCCGATTGCCCCATCATCGAGGAACTGGGCGGCGCCGCGGAGCCGCCTCGCGAGCCCGCCGGCCGCGAATAGCCGCCGGGCCCCGCAGCGACCCCGATGGCGCACGCCGGCTATGCCGGCGTGGCGCCTGCCCCCTCCGGCTGCTGCGCGCGCGCTTGCGCCTCTGCCTGCGCCGCCCGCACCGCGGCTTCGTCCTGCGACTCGAACACCGCGATGGACTCGACATGGCCGGTGTGCGGGAACATGTTGATCACGCCGGCGCTCTTCAAGGCATAGCCGCCCTCGTGCACCATGATGGCGGCATCGCGGGCCAGCGTGGCCGGGTTGCAGGAAACATAGACGATGCGCACCGGCCGCTCTTCGGGCGCAAGCCGCGCCAGCGCCTGCGCCACGGCCTGCGCCCCTTCGCGCGGCGGATCGATCAGCATGCGGTCGAAGCGGCCCAGATCAAGCAGCCACTGCAGGTCCACCTCGAAGAGATTCAGCGTGGCGAAGCGGGTACGCCCTTCCAGGCCATGGCGGCGCGCAGCTTCCATGGCACGGTCGGTCAGCGTCTTGCTGCCCTCTATGCCCACCGCCTCGCGGGCGCGCGTGGCCAGCGGGAGCGTGAAATTGCCCAGTCCGCAGAACAGGTCGGCCACGCGGTCGCCGGGCTGCACCTCGAGCAGCGTGAGCGCGCGCGAGACCAGGCTGCGGTTGATGGCGTGGTTGACCTGCGTGAAGTCGGTGGGCCGGTATGGCATGCGCAGGCCGAACTCGGGCAGGCTGTAGGCCAGCGCATCCGCATGCTCCGGCTCGAGCGGATGCACGGTGTCCGGACCCTTGGGCTGCAGCCACCATTGCACCCCGTGGCGCGCCGCGAACGCGCGCAGGATGGCCAGGTCGCCTTCGGTGAGCGGCAGCAGGTGGCGCAGCACCAGCACCGTCACCGCATCGCCCAGCGCCACTTCGATCTGCGGCATGCGGTCGGGCGCCGACATGGCAGCGATCATGGCGCGCAACGGCATCAGCAGCGCACTGACCGGCGGCGGCAGCACGTGGCATTCGCGCATGTCGGCCACATAGCTGCTCTTGCGTTCGTGAAAGCCCACCAGCACCCCGCCCTTCTTGGGCACCACGCGCACCGACAGGCGCGCGCGATAGCGGTAGCCCCACGCGGGCCCCTGCATGGGCGCCAGCACGCGGGCAGGCTTGAGCTTGCCGATGTGCCAGAAAGTGTCTTCCAGGGCGCGCTGCTTGATGGCGACCTGGGCCGACGGCTCGAGGTGCTGCATGGCGCAGCCCCCGCACACGCCGAAATGCGGGCACCGCGGCGCCACGCGCTGCGACGAGGGCGCAAGCACGGACTCCACGCGGGCGATCTCGTACGAGGGCTTGCGCCGCACCGTCGACACCGTCACGCGCTCGCCCGGCAGGGCGCCCTCCACGAACACGACCTTGCCGTCGCGGCGGGCTATGCCCCTGGCTTCCAGGTCCAGGGACTCGATTTTCAGTACGTCGGACATCTCTTGCGGGCGATCTTGATTTCGGGTAACCCGCCATTGTAAGAGGTGCGCGCACGCCTGGAAAAACTCGCCGCATCGCCGCGGCCTGCCGCAGGCGGAGGCCGGCCGCGGCAACGCCGATCAGAACGTGCGCGACACCGAGGCCACCGCGCCCAGCCGGCCGGACGGATGGCCGTACTTGGTGGGCAGCCAGTTGTCCTTGTTGGCGCCGACGGCGGCCAGGCCCAACACCCAACCCTCCAGGTCCTTGGTGACGCCGAGCTTGTAGTCGACGTAGCCGCTGATGCGCTCGTCGTCGGCGGTGTAGGACACCGCGCCCTTGAGCCGCTGGTACCCTACGTGGCCCACCAGGCCCCAGCCGTCGCCCAGGTCGTAGGTGCCGCTGGCGTCCAGGTACCAGGTGCCCTTGGTATCGGCCACGCCGAAGAAGTCGCTGGGCGTGTACGAGTACTTCAGCGAGAAAGTCTGGTAGGTCAGGCCCAGGTAGATGTCGGTGTTGTTGATGTTTCCGCCGCTCTTGGCCGAGGACGAGCCGGGGTAGTAGTAATGCAGCGCGCCGATGTCCAGGCCCAGGTCGCCCGCCACCGGGCCGCGCCAGCCGCCGTAGAAGTCCATTTCCAGATTGCCCTCGTTGATCACGAAGTCCGAGACGTTGGAGTTCCAGTTGCCCAGGTAGAAGCCCGAGCTGTGGACCAGGTCGAAACCCAGCTGTACGGCCGGCCGGAAATCGGTCTGGGAATAGCCGCGAAAGCGGTAGTCGCTGACGACGGCGGCATTGCCGCTCAATGAAAAACCGCCGTCCAGGTCGGTCTCGGCCTGGGCGGTGGAAGCGAAGCATGCGGAAACGGCCAGGGGCAAAGCAAGCAACTTCTTATTGATCTTCATGGTGCGAGGTCCTGTGCGTAGGGATGAGCGCGGACGCCGCATGGGCGGTCGTCCGATCTGCCGCCCGGAATAACAGCCCCAACCGGGCGGACTCCGCTCACCAAGCACTTTCCATGCCACCTCGCCCCGCCAGGAACTGGCCCTCCAGGGGCAGATCCAGGCACCACAACGGCGTAATTCAATGATGCTTATTGTTATTTTTTGCATCATATGGGGGAGGAGAACCCCAACATGGCGCACCGCCTGCATGGCAGCGGCCCCAGGAGGCTCACCCCCGCGGGGCCGCTGCCGGTGGCCGTGTCAGGTTGCGTTGGCCGGCTGCGGGCTCTCGACGGCAGGCTCCGCCGGCTGCCCGCTCCGATCGCCGCGATCACCGCGCTTGGCGCGCTTCTCGAAATGCGCCTTCATGCGCGCCTGGTTCTCCTTGACGAACCCCGCGACCTGGCCGCGCTGCGTATCGTCCAGGCTGTCCCAGACGGCCAGCCATTGGTCGCGCACTGCGTCGGCCTGCTTTCGGAAGGCGTCCCGCCCCGACGCCTCCGCGGCCAGCAGCGCGCGGGGATCGAGCTTGCCGTCGGCCAGCTGCTTGTCGAGCAGTTCATGGCGCGACTTGCCGGACTCGCGATGGCCATCGAAAAGCTGGCGCTGTGCCTGGCGCGCCGCGTCCAGCTTGGCCTGCTGGTCGGCGTTGAGCTTGAGCGCCTCGAGCTGCTTCTTGGAAACGGGGCCCACACCAGGAATCATCAGGCCATCGCGCATCATCATCCTGGGACCGTGCCGGTGATCATGCTTGCCGTGATGGCCGCGCTCGCCCACCACGCGCTGCGAGGCGTCGCCCGCTTCGGTTGCGGCCATGCCGGGGGCGGCCAGCAAGCCGGTGCCCAGCACGAGGGCAAGGCCGGCCAGGGAACTACGGATCGCGTATCGGGACATTTGAATCTCCTGAAAGGTTTGAACGCGAGGCCATTGTGCGGGGCCCGCAGTTTCAGCCGGGTTTCGTACGAACCGGCCTATGTTTCAGTCGATTGCTCGGCGCCGCGCAGTGGCGCGGTGGCGTCAGGCCGCGTCCCAGGCGGCCAGGTATTCCTTCCAGTGCGGGGCCTCGCTGGCGGCCAGCGTGTCGCGCACCAGCGCGATCTCGGCATCGTAGGAAGCGGCGTCGAGTTCGCCGCGCAGGAAGCGGAAACGGCAGTACACGAGCCAGGTATTGACCACGTCGGTTTCGCAGTAGGCGCGCACCGCATCGGCCTGGCCCTGGCTCCACGCTTCCCAGACCTTGCTGCCGTCCATGCCCAGCTTGCCCGGAAAGCCGCACAGCTTGGCGAGTTCGTCGAGCGGCGCATTGGCGCGGCCGTTGTACTTGGCCAGCACGTCCATCAGGTCGAGATGGCGCGTATGGTAGCGGCTGATGTAGTTGTTGAACTTGAAATCGCGGTCTTCGTCGCCGAGGTCCCAGTAGCGCGGCGCCGGCACGCCATGGATCAGGCTGCGGTAGTGCAGCACGGGCAGGTCGAAGCCCGAGCCGTTCCAGCTGACCAGCCGCGGCGTATAGCGCTCGATGGTCTTGAAGAACCCTGCCAGCAGCACCGGCTCGGGATCGTCCGGCTGGCCGAGGGTCTTGACGCGAAAGCCGTTGTCGTCGCGGAACACGCAGCCGATCACGGCCACGCGATGCAGGTGCAGCGGCAGGAAATCGTGGCCCACCGCCTCGCGCCGCGCCGCAAACGCGCGTTCGACCACGTCGGCGTCGCTCAGGTCTGCGCCCCATCCGTTCAGGCGGCGCAGCCCCGTCACGTCGGGCAGGGTTTCGAGGTCGAATACCAGCGTGGGCGTCATCGCGACGGCAGGTACTGCAGCGGATCCACCGGCGTGCCCTGCCTGCGGATCTCGAAATGCAGGCGCGGCGACGCGGCGTCGCTCTGCCCCAGTTCGGCGATCTTGGCGCCGCGCTTGACGTCCTGGCCGGTCTTGACCAGCAGTGCGCGGTTGTGCGCGTACGCCGTGATGAAGCCGTTCTGGTGATTGATGATGATGAGGTTGCCCAGGCCGCGCACGCCGTTGCCGCTGTACATGACCTTGCCGTCGGCGGCGGCCACGACCGGATCGCCCGGCGTGCCGGCGATGTCGATGCCCTTGGTGGCGGCACTGAACTTCTGCATGACGGCGCCGGTGGCAGGCCAGCCCCAGTTGATCACGCCGGCGTCGGCGGCGCGCGACGGCGGCGGCTCGGCCGGCGCGGGCGGCGTGGCTGGCGGTGGCGTGGTGGCGGCCGGCGGCGTGGTCGTGGCCGGCGCCCCGGGCTCGCCCAGCGGCACGGGCTCGGGTTGCGGCGGCTTGGGAGCGGGCACCGCGCCGCTGGGCGCTGCCGGCGCCGAGGCCGAACCCGACAGCTTCAGCACCTGCCCCACCGAAATCTGGTTGGGATCGGTGAGGTTGTTCCAGCGCTTCAGGTTCTCGATATCGAGGTTGTAGGTGCGCGCAATCCGGTAGAGGCTGTCGCCCGGCTTCACGACGTAGGTGCCGCCCGGCTGCGCCGTGGCCGATTGTTGTCCGGGGGAGATATCGACGACCGGCGCGCGCGTGCCCCGCGAGGCGCAGCCGGCCAGCAGCAGCAGGCCCACGATGGCGACCGACGTCGCACAGCGAGAAAAACGTACCCCGCCGGCGGCGGGGTGAAGACGATCGGTCAGTGGCAACTGCCCGGTGAGCATTCGATTCTCCTGTTTGCTCGAGATTGATTCGCTCAAGATTGTATGCCGGCGCGCAAGGGCACGAAGCGCACAGTTTCAAGTTCTTGACGATTCCAGCTGGCGGGCCCCGTGCGCTCGATCAGCACCAGCTTCTGGCTGGAACCGCCTTCCGGCGCGATCAGGCGCCCGCCCTGCACCAGTTGCATCAGCAGCGCCTGAGGAATGCTCAGGCCCGCGGCAGCCACAACAATAGCATCGAACGGCGGCACGCCGGGCACGCCCAGCATGCCGTCCCCATGGATCAGCCGCACGCGCGTGGTGAGGCGCAGCGCGCGCAGGTGCGTGCGCGCCATCTCGTAGAGGCCGCGGATGCGTTCGATGGCATGCACCTCGCGCACGAATTGCGCCAGGACGGCGGCCTGGTAGCCGCAGCCCGCCCCCACTTCGAGCACGCGCGCAGGCTGGCGACCCTCGCAGGCGGCGGAAATCATGCGCGCGACCACCCAGGGCTGGGAGATGGTCTGGCCATGGCCGATGGGCAGCGCGGCATCTTCGTAGGCGCGGCTGGCCAGCGCCTCGTCGACGAACAGATGGCGCGGCACCGCCGCCATGGCCGACAGCACCCGTTCGTCGGTGATGCCCTGCTTGCGCAGGCGCTGCACCATGGCCTGGCGCATGCGATCCGAGTTCAGGCCGAGGTTGGATCCGGCGGCAGGCTGCTGGCGCACCGGCTCCGGCCGCGGCAAGGCCGCCGCCGAGATGCGCGTGTTGCTGTTGGCGGGCGTGATGCCGGGCACGGCGCCGGCTGCGCGCGTGCCCACGGGTGCAGGGCGCGGCGGCGTGCCCAGCGAGGACACCAGGCCGGGGATCAGGCGCTTGCGCATAGCGGCTCCGCCCAGGCCCGCACTTCGTCGAGCTGGCTGTGCTGGGTGAGGTCCAGGCGCAGCGGGGTGATGGACACCGCGCCCTGCGCCGCCGCATGGAAATCGGTGCCGGGCGCGGCATCGGCCGCCAGCCCCGCGGGGCCGATCCAGTACACGGTATCGCCGTAGGGCGTGGTGGTGCGCACCACGGGCTCGGACGGATGGCGCTTGCCGAGCCGCGTGACCTCGTAGCCCGTCAGGTCTTCGAAACGCCGGTTGGGGATGTTGACGTTGAGCAGCACCGGCGCGGCCAGCGGCTCGGCCAGGTGGCGCTCGACCACCTGGCGCGCCGCCCGGGCGGCACTGTCGAGGTGCTCCCAGCCCTTGTCGACCAGCGAGAAGGCGATCGAGGGAATGCCGAAGAGATAGCCCTCGCTCGCAGCGGCCACCGTGCCGGAGTAGAGCGTGTCATCGCCCATGTTGGCGCCGTTGTTGATGCCCGAGACGACGAGGTCGGGCCGGGCGTCCATCAGGCCGCCGGTGAGCGCCACGTGCACGCAGTCGGACGGCGTGCCGTTGACGTAGACGTAGCCGTTTGCGGCCGTGCGCACGGTGAGCGGCCGGTTCAAGGTCAGGGAATTCGAGGCTCCGCTGTGATTGGTTTCGGGCGCCACCACGGTGAGCTCGCCCAGGCCTGACAAGGCCTGCACCAGGGCTTCCAGCCCCGGCGCGGTATAGCCATCGTCATTCGAGACCAGGATACGCATCGACTCTTCCAAAAACGATTCGCGGCAAAACGCAACCGATTGTACGGCAGGTGCGCGGCGCGCGCGGGCTTCTCGCGGAGCCCCGGCTCCGGAGGTAGAATCCGCAGCCACGGCGCGCAGCCCGCGCGCCGCGCGCAGACACAACATAACGAGACTTGCATGGTCCTCACCGCCCCTTCCCTGACGTTCGGCCTGGCGCTGGTCCTGATGGCCTACCTGATCGGTTCCATCCCTTTCGCCGTCGTGGTCAGCAAGCTCATGGGGCTGCAGGATCCGCGCAGCTACGGCTCGAAGAACCCCGGCGCGACCAACGTCCTGCGCACCGGCAACAAGACGGCCGCAGCGCTCACCCTGCTGGGCGACGCGGCCAAGGGCTGGTTCGCGCTGTGGCTGGCGCAACGGCTGGCGCCGGGCATGTCGTGGGGCGTGTACGCCGCGGTTGCCCAGGCGGTGTTCGTCGGGCACCTGTATCCGGTGTTCCTGCGCTTCAGGGGCGGCAAGGGCGTGGCCACCGCCCTGGGGGTGCTGGTGGCCGTGCAGCCCTGGCTGGCGGTGGCCACCGCCGCCACCTGGCTGATCGTCGCCCTCTTCTTCCGCTACTCGTCGTTGGCCGCGCTGGTCGCGGCCTTTTTTGCGCCCGTCTACTACGTGTTCGGATCGGGCGTGGCCTGGACGGCGCGCCCGGCCGTGGCGCTGGCGCTGGCGCTGATCGGCGTGCTGCTCATCTACCGGCACCGCGCCAACATCGCGCGCCTGCTCCAGGGCACGGAAAGCCGCATCGGCAGCAAGAAGTCTTGAGCGCCGCGGCTGGTCAGGCCCCGGCCGGCACGCAGATGTCGGCGAGGTCCCAGCGCGGCCGGACCGTGAAGGCGTGGCTGCCCTCCTCCAGGGTGGCCAGGCCGTGGCGCACGCGCTCGGCGGCCGCGAACGCGATCATGGCGCCGTTGTCGGTGCACAGGGCCAGCGGCGGGAAATAAGCCTGCGCGCCCAGGCGCGGCAAGGCTTCGGCCAGGCGGCTGCGCAGCCGCGTATTGGCGCCCACCCCGCCGGCCACCACCAGGCGTCGCAATCCGGTCTGCTGCAGGGCGCGCGCGGCCTTGGCGGCCAGCACGTCGACGATGGCGGCCTGCGTGGCCGCCGCGAGATCCGCGCGCGTCTGCTCATCCAGGCCGCCTTGCGCCTGCGCCGCCTTCACCCGGGTGAGCACCGCCGTCTTGAGGCCGCTGAAGCTGAAGTCCAGGTCGCCGCTGTGCAGCATGGGCCGGGGCAGCGCGTGGCGCTCGGGATCGCCCTGTTCGGCCAGCCGCGACAGCGCGGGGCCGCCGGGATAGCCCAGGCCCAGCAGCTTGGCGGATTTGTCGAAGGCCTCGCCGGCCGCATCGTCCAGCGTCTCCCCCAGCAATGCATAGCGGCCCACGCCGTCGACCCGCATCAGCTGCGTATGCCCGCCCGAGACCAGCAAGGCCACGAACGGAAACGCCGGCCGCGGCTCGGCCAGCAAGGGCGAGAGCAGGTGCCCTTCCAGGTGGTGGATGCCGATGGCGGGGAGCCCGAGGGTCCAGGCCAGCGACTGCGCCATGCTGGCTCCCACCAGCAGCGCCCCGGCCAGGCCGGGGCCGGCCGTATAGGCGATGGCGCCGATGTCGGCAAAGCCCAGCCCGGCGTCGGCCAGCACCTGCCGGGTGAGCGGAACCACGCGCCGGATATGGTCGCGCGAGGCGAGTTCGGGTACCACGCCACCGTACTCCTGGTGCATGGCGATCTGGGTGTGGAGCGCGTGCGCCAGCAGGCCGCGTTCGGTACAGACCGCGGCCACGCCGGTTTCGTCGCAGGAGCTTTCGAAGCCGAGGATGATCATGGGCACGCAGTTTACAACTTGGTGCGAAAATACACGGCCCGCGCCGGCCATCCGGCGGCTTGCGCGTGGCCGCAACACAAGAACCACCAACCGTCACATCAATCACGCCGCTACCGGGGACCCGCATGCTGGAGAAGCTCTTTCACCTGCGCGAACACGCCACCAACGTCCGCACCGAACTGGTTGCCGGGCTGACGACCTTCCTGACGATGTCCTACATCATCTTCGTCAACCCCGACATCCTGTCCACCACCGGCATGGACCGCGACGCCGTGTTCGTCGCCACCTGCCTGGCGGCCGCGCTGGGCACGCTGATCATGGCGCTGGTCGCCAACTGGCCCATCGGCATGGCGCCGGGCATGGGCCTGAACGCCTTCTTCGCGTTCACGGTGGTCAAGGGCATGGGCTACACCTGGGAGCAGGCGCTGGGCGCCGTATTCATCTCGGGCGTCATCTTCCTGCTGCTCACGGTCACCGGCGTGCGCGCCTGGCTGATCAAGGGCATTCCGCCCTCGCTGCGCAGCGCCATCGCGGCCGGCATCGGGCTGTTCCTGGCCATCATCGCCCTCACCAGTTCCGGCATCGTGGTGGCGCACCCCGCCACCAAGGTCACGCTCGGCGATTTGCGCCAGGCGGGGCCCCTGCTCGCCATCCTGGGGTTCTTCATCATCGCCGTGCTCGATGCGCTGCGGGTGCGCGGGGCCATCCTGATCGGCATCCTGGCCGTCACGGTGCTGTCCATGCTGCTGGGCCACAACGAATTCCGCGGCATCTTCTCCGCCCCGCCCAGCCTGATGCCCACGCTCTTCAAGCTCGACATCGCGGGCGCCCTGCACACCGGCTTCGTGCATGTGATCCTGGTATTCGTCCTGGTCGAGGTCTTCGACGCCACGGGCACGCTCATGGGCGTTGCCAAGCGTGCCGGGCTGGTCGCCGACGGCCGCCCCAACCGGCTGGGCCGCGCGCTGTTCGCCGACAGCTCGGCCATCGTGGCCGGCTCCATGCTCGGCACCAGCAGCACCACGGCCTACGTCGAGAGCGCCTCGGGCGTGCAGGCCGGCGGCCGCACGGGCCTCACCGCGCTGGTGGTGGCGGTGCTCTTCCTGGCCGCGTTGTTCATCTCGCCGCTGGCCGGCTCGGTTCCCGCCTACGCCACCGCGCCGGCCCTGCTGTACGTTGCCGGCCTGATGATGCGCGAGCTGATCGAGATCGACTGGAACGACGTCGCCGAAGCCACGCCGGCCGCGCTCACCGCGCTGATCATGCCGTTCACCTACTCCATCGCCAACGGCCTGGCCTTCGGCTTCATCAGCTACGTGGTGCTCAAGACCTGCACCGGCCGCGTACGGGAGGTCCACGCCGCCACCTGGCTGGTTGCCGCGCTGTTCGTGCTGCGCTACGCATTCTTCCCGGACTGAGCCGGCGACCGGCGGGCGCAGTCGGGGAGCGCAGTAGAGGACGCAAAATAGAGGGCATGCAATAGGCCGCCCCTATCGACCCGATCGGCCATGGGGTTGCTCCGGCGAGCGCTTGAATTCGCCTATACACTCTCCATATGGATTACATGAGCCCGGGCCTGTCACAGGCCCGGATCGTCATTGGCGGCAGCGTGCCCCCGCGCGCCGGCCGCCGCGCATACGGAGTGTGTACATGAGCGTCCTGGCCAACGTGCCGTTTTCCGTGCTGGATCTCGCCCCCATCGTAGCGGGAGGCACGGCGGCGGACGCCTTTCGCAACACCGTCGACCTGGCCCGCCACGTGGAGGCGCTGGGTTATCGCCGCTTCTGGCTTGCCGAGCACCACAACATCACCGGCGTGGCCAGCAGCGCCACTGCCGTGCTGATCGGCCACGTGGCCGCGCATACGCGTACGCTGCGCGTGGGCTCGGGAGGCGTCATGCTGCCCAACCACGCGCCGCTGATCATCGCCGAGCAGTTCGGCACGCTCGAAACGCTGTTCCCCGGGCGCATCGACCTCGGCCTGGGCCGCGCGCCCGGCAGCGACGGCGCCACCCAGCATGCCCTGCGGCGCGGGCCGCGCAGCGGGCTGGAATTTCCGGCCCTGCTTGAAGAATTGCGCGCATTCCTCGCGCCCGAGCGGCCCGGACAGGCGGTGCGCGCCATTCCGGGCGCCGGGCTCGACATCCCCATCTGGCTGCTGGGCTCGAGCGACTTCAGCGCGCGCCTGGCGGCCGAACTGGGCCTGCCCTTCTCCTTCGCCGGCCATTTCTCGCCCGAAGGCATGGCGGCCATGCGGCTGTATCGCCACCTGTTCAAGCCCTCGGGCACGCTGCAGCGTCCGTACGCCATGATCGGCGTGCCCGTCGTGGCCGCGGATACCGACGAACGCGCGCAGTATCTGGCCACCACGCAGCAGCAGAAATTCCTCTCGCTGGTGCGCGGCCATCGCCTGCAGCTGCAGCCCCCCGTGGAAAGCATGGAGGGCCGCTGGACCGAATGGGAACAGCACGCCGTGCAGCAGAAGCTGGCCGCGGCCATCGTGGGCGGACCGGAAACCGTACGGCGCGAGCTCGAGGCCCTGGTCGCCGAAACCGAGGCCGATGAAGTCATGATCGTGTCCGATTTCTACCGGCACGAAGATCGCCTGCGCTCCTACGAGATCGTCGCCTCGCTCAAGCAGGCCAGCTCCGCCACGCCTGCGGCGGCCTGAGGCAGCGCAACGCATCGCGCCTGGCGGGCCAGGCGCGGCACTTGCGGCGCCCCCGGCGGCGCCGCGCCACAACCGGGCCCCATGCGGCCCATTACTCCGCGTCACGCACGCGGCAAGGATGACACCATGAGCATCGTAGAACTCACCAAGGACTCCTTCCAGGAAGCCATTACGCCCGACGGCACCCTGATCGTGGACTTCTGGGCTCCCTGGTGCGGTCCCTGCAAAGGCTTCGCACCGGTCTTCGAACAAGCCTCCGAAACCCACTCCGACATCACGTTCGCCAAGGTCAACACCGACGTGGAGCAGGAACTGGCGGGCGCGCTGGGCATCCGCTCGATCCCCACGGTGATGGTGTTCCGCGAGCAGGTGCTGTTGTTTTCGCAGCCGGGCGCGCTCAGCGCCGGCCAGCTCGAGGAGCTGCTGACCAAAGTGAAGGAAGTCGACATGGCCCAGGTACACCGCGACATTGCCGCGGCACGCGACCAAGCCGACGGCTCGGCGCAGGCCTGATCCGGGCTAGGCATCGACGCGCCAGTCGCCCTGCCCGCGGGTGATGTTCGCCACCAGCTGGCGAACCTGTTCGAGCTGCGCCTGCGGCACGGCCAGGATCAGTGCGGCTCCCTCGGCATCGAAGGCCTCGTCCAGGATGCCCACGCCCGCCTGCGCCAGGCGCGCCTGCAACAGCGGCAGTTCGGCGTAGCTGCAGCGGCAATGGGCCTGCACCGTCCGCACCAGCTCGATGCGCTCGCCCTGGCGCAGGCAGTTGGCGGCACATCCCCCGTAGGCCCGCACCAGCCCCCCTGCGCCGAGCTTCACGCCGCCGAACCAGCGCACCACCAGCACGGCCACGCGGTCCAGGCCCTGGCCCTCGATGGCCTGCAGGATGGGCCGGCCCGCGGTTCCTCCCGGCTCGCCGTCATCGTTGTAGCGGTATTCCTGGCCGATGCGATAGGCCCAGCAGTTGTGCGTGGCCGCAGGCTCTGCCTGCACGCCGAACCACGCCATGGCCTGCGCCACGCTGTCGACGGGCGCCGCCAGAGCCAGGAAGCGGCTCTTCTTGATCTCTTCCTCGTAAGTGCAGAAGCCGGCCAGGGTATGCGTCATAGCGGCGCATTGTAAGCGCCGGGGCGCCTCAGCCGTGGCAGTCCGGCACTTCCTGATCCAGGTAGACATCGAAGGCCACGTCGCGGGCCCATTGCCCGGCCATGGCCTCCCACACACCCTCGCGGCGCCACCTACGCATCTCCGCCTGCAGCCAGGCGGCGTCGGCCTCGGGCGCCAGCCACACGCGTTGCGCACGCGGGCCCTCGACGGGCAGCGTGGCGGCGAACTTCTTCCACTCGGGAAAGCGCATCAGCGGCGCCCATACCGTGTCGTCGACCAGGCCCACGTCGCACCGGCCTTCCCGCACCGCGACCAGCGCATCCGACGGCACCCGATGGACCTGCACCTGCGCCTGCCAGCGCTCGGCCCAGGCACGCGCCTGCTCGGCGTCCGCAGCCATGCAGACGCTGCGGCCGGCCACGTCCTGCCAGCGCCGCATCGGCGTATCGCTGCGAATGACGGCCTGCGGGCGCGTGGCATAGCCGGCGGGCACGACGGCCACGCCGGGTTCCTGCGATCCCGGCAATGACTGGCCTTCCAGCCGGTCGGCCAGCACCACGTCCACTTCGCCGGCGCGCAGCAGTCCGGCGGCCTGCGCTGCCTGCACTGCCTGCAGGCGCACGGGCAGGCCCAGCCTCTCGGCCAGGCGCTGGGCCGCGGCCGCGTCCAGCCGTCCCGGTGTGCGGATCTTGGCGCCCGGCGCGGGCTCGGGCGCGACATGCGGCACGCCCACTACCAGCACGCCGCGTACGTGCGCGCGAGCCGGACCCGGCTGTGCGGCCCCGGCGGGCGTGCCCGCCAGCGCCGCAAGCAGCAGCGGCGCCAGCCAGCGATGCCATCTGCGGCTCATGTGCGTCCCGTCCTTGCGCTACACGTACTGGTAGCGCAGCAGGCGATGCTTGAGGTTTTCGAGGATGAACTGGTCGATCAGCGCAGCCAGCACGGCGATCACCAGAATGTTCATCATCACGCCGGTCATGTCGGCGATCTCGCCGGAATAGGCCAGCGAACGGCCCAGGCCCTTGCCGAAGCCGATCAGCATCTCCGCGGAGATCAGGGCACGCCAGGCATTGCCGAATGCCAGTTGCGCGCCCGTGATGAGCTCGGGCATGACGGCCGGCAGGTAGACCCGCTTGACCAGGCCCCACGGCGTGGCACCCATGACCCGCGCCGCCGACACATGCACGCGCTGCACCGACTCGGTGGCGTTCATCACGCTGAGCGCCGCCGGGAAGAAGGCCGACAGGGCCACCACCACGATGATGGGCGTGCTGCCGAAACCCATCACGATCAGGAACAGCGGCACCCAGGCGATCGACGGGATGGACTGCAGGATGACGATCGCGCTGCGCAGCACCTCGCGGAAGAAGAACAGGACGGCCGCCACCAGGCCGAAGCCGATGCCGGCCGCCAGTGCCAGGCCGTAGCCCAATCCCAGGCGCCCGAGCGTGCCGAGCAGGCTCTGGTGGAAATCGGGATTGCCGATGTCCTCGACCAGGCGGCCCAGCACGGCGGGCACGCCGGGCATCAGGAAATCAGGCAGCAGCCATGCCGCGATCTGCCACAGCAGGAAAATGAAGGCCACGCCCAGCACCCCTGCAAGGTGCTTGCGCAGCCCGGTCACGCGGGTCGAGGCGCTCAAAGCTGACGAGCCTCCTGCCACGACAGGTCGACGATGCCCGAGACGTCATACGGTTTGCCGTCGCGCGTCTTGAGCGAACCCTGGGCCTGCAGGATGTCGGCGATCTCCTGCATGCGGGCCGTGTCCTTGTCGCTGAGCTTGGGCGTGAACACCTGGGTGCTGATGGCCTCGGCGATCACCGTCTCGCGCGGCAGCTCGCCGCGCTTGAGCGTCTTGAGCGTGGGCTCGGCGATGAAATACGAGGCGATCAGCTTGGCGGCATCCTGAGGCTGCTTCTGCAGCAGGTCGATGGCCTGCTTCTGGGCGTCCAGCGCCTTCCAGACGTCGTCCTTGCGCTTGGCCAGAGTCTCGCCGGAGGTGATCACCACCATGCAGGGGAACGGCCAGGCCTGGCCCACTTCGTAGATCTGCTTGACCGGCGCCACCAGCTGGGCGATGCGGTCGTAGGGTTCGAACAGGAAGGCCGCATCGACGCGCTTGCCGACCAGCGACTGCACCGCCACGGCGGGGCTCACGCCCATGACGTTGACGTCGTCGGGCTGCAGCTTGCCTTCCTTGAGCACCACGCCCTTGAGCACCACGTCCGCCGTGCTGCCCTCGGCCTGCGAGGCCAGCGTCTTGCCCTTCAGGCCGGCGATGTCCTGGATGCCGGTGTCCTCGCGCACCACCAGCGAGTGATAGCCCTGCTGGGCACCGCCCACCACCTTCAGGTCGGCGCCCTTGGAGGCCCAGGCCACGGCGTTGGTGAAGCCCAGCACGCCGATGTCGAGCTGGCCGCCGACGATGGCCTTGATCAGGTCCGTGCCCGACTTGAACTCGACCAGTTCCGAATCCAGGCCGGCCTTCTGGTAGTAGCCGCCCTCCTGCGCCACGATGGCCTGGGCGTCGTCCATGACGCGCAGATAGCCCACGCGGAACTTCTCGGCCGCCATGGCGGGCCCGGCCGCCAGCAAAGCCGCGGCCAGCGGCAGCGACAACCACTGCTTGATCTTCATCTTGGAAATCTCCGTACTCAATTGGGAATGCGGTGCGCCGCCGCGGCGGCGCACCATGGATCAGGCTGCCTGCGCCTCGGCGTGGGCGCCGACGCCGATGCCCAGCAGTTGCAGGATCTCGCGCTTTTCGGCAGCCAGGCCGGCGAGATCGTGCGTGCGCTCGCGGCCCCGCAGGTCGAATTCGCGCAATACCCGCGCGGGGCGGGGGCTGAACACCACCACGCGGTCGGCCAGGAACAGGGCCTCGTCGACGTCGTGGGTGACCAGCAGCACCGTGGGCTGTTCCTCGCGCAGCAGCTGGCGCAGCACGTCCTGCAGGCTGAGGCGGGTGAGCGCGTCGAGCGCGCCGAAGGGCTCGTCCATCAGCAGGGTCTGCGGCTGGGCGATGAAGGCACGGGCCAGCGCCGCGCGCTGGCGCATGCCGCCGGAAACCTGGTGCGGGTAGTAGTTCTCGAAGCCGCCCAGGGCCACGCGCCCCAGCCACGCCACCGCGCGCTCGCGCGCCTGGGCCTTGGACACGCCCTGGAACTCCAGCGCCAGGGCGACGTTGTCGCGCAGCGTGAGCCAGGGATAGAGGGCATGCTCCTGGAAGACCAGGGTGCGGCTGGGATGGGGGCCCGCCACCGCCTGGCCGTCGGCCAGCACCTGGCCTTCGCTGGGCCGCTCCAGCCCCGCAGCCAGGTGCAGCAGCGTGGACTTGCCGCAGCCCGATGGCCCGACCAGGGCGACCAGTTCGCCGGTCTGGAACTCGCTGGAAAAGTCGTCGACGACGTTGAGATCGCCGAACTGCTTGTGCACGTGGTTGAAGGTCAGATTCATGAGTGTCCCGGCCGCCCGGGGGCAGCGAAGATGGGCGGCAGATAACAGCGGTAATCTAACAATTCGTTATATGAATCCAAACTATATTTAGCTCATTTTTTAATAGCTTATAGGTATATATAGCTATCCCGACATGCCGAACTGGGTCTCCAGCCACCGCAGGAACGCCGCCACCGGCGGATGGCGCTCCCGGCCCGGCGAGCACAGCGCGGTATAGGTGGCGCCCGCCACCGTGACCTCGGGGCGGTACGGAACCAGCAGCCCCCGTGCCACGCTCTCGCCGGCCATGAGCGAGCTGGCCAGCACCAGGCCCTGGCCGGCGGCGGCGGCCTGCAAGGCGTAGCTTTCCTCGTCGTAGACGCGCCGCGGCGCGCATGCCGTCCACCAGGACTCCCCGGCCGCCGCGCACCAGGCCTGCCAGGCCTCCTCGTACAGGGTCGAGTCGCGCCAGCGCACCGTGATCAGCGTGGGCGCCGCTCCCGTGGCGCACGGCAGCGTGCCGGGCGCGGCGTAGACGCCGAACCACTCCCGGATCGAGGCAAACCGGCGCAGGCCGGCCTGCGGCTGGCCGCCATAGCGGATAGCCACGTCGATGCTGGCATCCTGCAGCAGGTCGATGGGCCGGGCGGTGGTGTCCAGCCGCAGCTGGTAGTCGGGATGGGCGTCGTAGAAGCGGCCCAGCCGCGGCACCAGCCACAGCGCGGCGAACGAGTGGGTGGTGGTGACGGTCAGCGCGCCCGCGCTCGGTGCCGGCCTGAGCCGCTCCAGCGTCTGCGCGATGTCGAGCAGCGAGCCGTGCACGCGTTCGAACAGCTGCGTGCCCTTTTCCGTGAGGCGCAGGCGGCGCGGCAGGCGCTCGAACAGCGCGAAACCGAGGCGCTGCTCGAGCGCACGGATCTGGTGCGAAATGGCCGTCGGGGTAACCGACAACTCCGCGGCGGCGTGCTTGAAGCTGCCCAGGCGGGCGGCGGCCTCGAACACCCGCAGACCGGGCAAGGGGATATGGGCGAACATCGTGGCTCCTGGGATCTCATGGATGAATTTAGCTCATCCAGAATGCGGATTTCTCAGTTGTCGCCGTCGATTCGAAGGAGGCATCATGCCTGCAGACACTTCTCACCTGGAGGCATACATGAACCCGGATCATCCCAAGACCCTGCTCGTCCTGGTCGGCAGCCCGCGCCGGGACGGCAATAGCGCGCTGCTGGGCCAGGCCGTGATCGACGGCGCGCGCGCCGCCGGCCACCGTGCGTCGCTCTGCTTCATCGACGATTACGTGGAGGGCATGCTGACCGACACGCGGCAGCGTCCGCCCGTCGCCGATCGCTATGGCGAACTGTTCCTGGAGCATTTCCTGCCGGCCGACGGCGTGGTGTTCGCGACCCCGGTCTATTGGTACGGCATGTCGGCGCAGACCAAGGCCTTTTTCGACCGCTCCTTCACCTACTATGCGGCAAGCTTCCCCGATTGGGAGGAAGTGCAGCGGCGCATGCGCGGCAAGCGGCTGGGGCTGACTATTGCGTCGGAAGAGGCCTATCCGGGCGCGGCGCTGGGCATCGTGCACCAGTTGCAGGAATATGCCCGCTATACGTATTCGTCTTTCGTGGGCTTCGTGCATGGCGCGGGCAATGCCCGCGGCGAAGTGGCGCGCGACCCGCGGCGGCCGCTGGAGGCGGCGCACGCGCTGGGCCGCGAGTTCTTCGCGCTGCCCTATTCCGACTACCGCATCGACACCCCGCGCAGCCATGTCGTGTGGGAGGCGCAGACGGACGGCCAGGCGGCCGCATAGCGCGGCCAGGCCGGAAGCAGCCGCCGCGGCCTCAGGCCTCGATGCCGCGCGAGGACAGGTAGTCTTCGTAGCCGCCGCGGTAGTCGACGATCTCGCCGCCGGGGAGGATCTCGAGGATGCGCGTGGCCAGGCCCGACACGAACTCCCGGTCGTGCGAGACGAAGACCAGCGTGCCCTGGTACTGCTCGAGCGCGAACTGCAGCGACTCGATGGATTCCATGTCCAGGTGGTTGGTGGGCTCGTCCAGCAACATGACGTTGTGGCGGCCCAGCATCAACCGGCCGAAAGTCATGCGGTTCTTCTCGCCGCCCGACAGCACCTTGGGCGCCTTGGGCAGGTCGTCTCCGGAGAACAGCAGCCGGCCCAGCGCCGAGCGGATCGCCTGGTCGTCGTCGCCCGGCTGGCGGAACTGGCTCATCCAGTCGAAGAGGTTGATGTCGTCCTGCTGGAACTGGTCGGAGACGTCCTGGGCCATGTAGCCGATGTCGGCGTTGTCCGACCATTTCACGGTGCCGGAGTCGGGCGCGAGGTCGTTGGCGAGCATGCGCAGCAGCGTGGTCTTGCCCACGCCGTTCGCGCCGATGATGGCAACCTTCTCGCCCGCATCGAGCATGATGGAGAAATCGCGGATCACCGGCGCATCGTAGGACTTGGACAGGTGCTCCACCGTGACCGCCAGGCGGTGCATCACCTTGGCCTGCTCGAAGCGGATGTACGGGTTCTGGCGCGACGAGGGCTTGACCTCCACCTGCTCGGCCTTGATCCGGTCGATCTGCTTCAGGCGCGACGTGGCCTGGCGCGACTTGGACTTGTTGGCGGCGAAGCGGCGCACGAAATCCTGCAGCTCGTTGATGCGTTCCTTGGCCTTGGCATTGCTGGCCACCAGGCGTTCGCGCGCCTGCGTCGAGGCTAGCATGTAGTCGTCGTAGTTGCCCGGGTAGACGCGGATCTCGCGGTAGTCGAGGTCTGCCATGTGGGTGCAGACCTGGTTCAGGAAGTGGCGGTCGTGGCTGATGATGATCATGGTGCTCTGGTAGCCGTTGAGCACGTTCTCCAGCCAGCGGATGGTGTTGATGTCGAGGTTGTTGGTGGGTTCGTCGAGCAGCAGCACGTCGGGATTGGAGAACAGCGCCTGCGCCAGCAGCACCCGCAGCTTCCAGCCCGGCGCCAGCTCGCGCATCGGCAGGTTGTGCTGTTCGGTGCCGATCTCCAGGCCCAGCAGCAGCTCGCCGGCGCGCGCCTCGGCGGTATAGCCGTCGTATTCGGCGAACTTGGCCTCGAGCTCGGCCGCACGCATGTAGTCGTCTTCGGACGCCTCGGGATTGGCATAGATGGCATCGCGCTCGGACATCGCGGCCCACATCTCGGTATGCCCCATCATCACGACGTCGAGCACGCGCACATCCTCGAAGGCGAACTGGTCCTGGCGCAGCTTGCCCAGTCGCACGCCCGGCTCGAGCGAGACGTTGCCGCTGGAGGGTTCGAGGTCGCCGCCGATGATCTTCATGAACGTCGACTTGCCCGAGCCGTTGGCGCCTATCAGTCCGTAGCGGTTGCCCTCCCCGAACTTGACGCTGACGTTTTCGAAGAGCGGCTTGGGGCCGAACTGGATGGTGAGATTGGCGGTGGAGATCACGGTAGCGGGAAAAGCGAGGAATGTCGCGTGGGATAAACGGCATAGTTTACCAAGCCCGTCTTGCGCGGCGCGTGGCCCCTGGCACGCGCCGCCTGAAACGGCAGCGAAGCACGCTACGGGTTTTTACGGACATTAGGCTGATTGTCAGCTTGGCTGCGGCACGGTTTAATCGCTTAGGCCTGCTCGCTCACGAGCCGGCTGCACTTCCCGCCCGGCGGCTGCAACGGCCGCAACTGCGCTGCACCACCCCGCGGTACCGATTCAGGCTGTAACAACAAGCTGGTCCATGTAGTCCAAAAAAGGAGACAACACACCATGCATCACGTTACGCAATCCCGCCGCGCGTTCATCGCCGGCGCCTCCACCGTGGCAGGCGCCGCGGCGCTGGGCTTTCCCAGCGTCACGCGGGCCCAGGGCTCGCCCGTCACGCTGCGGTTCCAGAGCACCTGGCCGGCCAACGACATCTTCCACGAGTTCGCGCAGGACTACGCCCGCAAGGTCAACGACATGGCCGCGGGGCAGCTCAAGATCGAAGTGCTGCCTGCCGGCGCGGTGGTGAAGGCCTTCGACCTGCTCGATGCCGTGTCGGCGGGCACGCTCGACGGCGGGCACGGCGTGGTGGCGTACTGGTACGGCAAGAACACCGCGGTGGCCCTGTGGGGCTCCGGCCCGTCGTTCGGCATGGACGCCAACATGCTGCTCGCCTGGCACGAGTACGGCGGCGGCAAGGAACTGCTCACCGAGATCCAGAAGGCCATGGGCGTGAACGTGGTGTCGCTCATGTACGGCCCCATGCCCACCCAGCCTTTCGGCTGGTTCAAGAAGCCCATCACCAAGGTCGAGGACATGCAGGGGGTGAAGTTCCGCACGGTGGGCCTGGCCATCGACATGTACAGCGCCATGGGCGCGGCGGTGAACGCCCTGCCCGGCGGCGAGATCGTGCCGGCACTCGACCGCGGCCTGCTCGACGGCGCCGAATTCAACAACGCCTCGTCGGATCTCTCGCTGGGCTTCGCCGACGTGTCCAAGATCTGCATGCTGCAGAGCTTCCACCAGAGCGCCGAACAGTTCGAGGTGCTGTTCAACAAGACCAAGTACGACGCCCTGCCCGACCATCTCAAGCACATCCTGCGCTACGCCGCCCAGGCCGCGAGCGCCGACATGTCCTGGAAGGCGGCGCACCGCTATTCCGAGGCGTACATCAAGCTGCAGAAGGAGAACGGCGTCAAGTTCTACAAGACCCCCGACGCGATCCTGCAGCAACAGCTCAAGATCTGGGACGACATGATCGCCAAGCGGTCCGCGGAGAACCCGCTGTTCAAGAAGGTGCTCGACTCCCAGCGCGCCTTCGCCGAACGCGCGGGCCGCTGGTACAACGACACCTCGGTCAACTACCGCATGGCGCACAACCACTACTTCGCGCGCAAGCAGGCGGGCTGACGCGAACCCGGCATTGCCGCGCTCCTGCGGCATCGCCCCGGCGGCACCTTGCGCCGCCGGGGCTCCCCCCGTGTTCCACGCCCGACTGGATCCGCGCAGATGATACGTCTCATACGCCTGATAGACCGGCTTTCGACCTTCGTGGGCCAGGCCTTCGCCTGGCTCATCGTGGTGCTCACCCTGCATGTGTGCTGGGAGGTGGCGGCCCGCTACCTGCTCAACAGGCCCAGCGCCTGGGCCTTCGACATGCAGCTGATGTACTACGGCATTCTTTTCATGATGGCCGGCGCCTACACGCTGGCCACCAACGGCCACGTGCGCGGCGACATCCTCTACGGCTTCCTGCCGCCGCGCGTGCAGGCGGGCCTGGACCTGCTGCTGTACGTCGTCTTCTTCTTCCCCGGGGTGATCGCGCTGGTATGGGCGGGCTGGCGCTATGCCGGCGAGTCCATCGCCATCCGCGAGCATTCGTCGCTCATGGCCGACGGGCCGCCCATCTATCCCTTCAAGAGCTTCATCCCCATCGCCGGCGCCTTCCTGCTGCTGCAGGGCGTGGCCGAGGTCTGCCGCTGCGGCCTGTGCCTGGCCCATGGCGCCTGGCCTTCGCGCGAGTACGACGTCGAGGAAGTCGACGTCGACAAACTCAAGCAGATGGTGCATGCCGGTGACGCCGGCACGGACAACCGGGATGGGCAACGATGAAAACCCACAAAGCGCTATGGTTCGGCCTGTCGTGCATCGGCATCGTGCTGGCCATGATCGTGTTCCTCACGCCCTGGGGCAACCTCAGCAGCGGCCACATCGGCCTGCTGATGCTGGCGCTCATCGTGGTCGCCATCATGCTGGGCTTTCCCACGGCCTTCACGCTGATGGGCATGGGCGTGCTGTTCACCTTCCTGGCCTACCTGTGGCAAAGCGGCGACGGGGCCGGCGCGATGCGCCAGACGCTGGACCTGATGGTGCAGCGGACCTACGCCGCCATGACCAACGACTCGCTGATATCGATCCCGCTGTTCGTGTTCATGGGATATCTGGTCGAACGCGCCAACCTCATCGAGAAGCTGTTCCGCTCGATGCACCTGGCGCTGGCTCGCCTGCCCGGCGCGCTGGCCGTGGCCACCCTGGCAACCTGCGCCATCTTCGCCACCGCCACGGGCATCGTGGGTGCGGTGGTCACGCTCATGGGCCTGCTCGCCATGCCCGCCATGCTCAAGGCCGGCTACAGCGTGCGCCTGACGGCCGGCTCCATCACCGCAGGCGGCTGCCTGGGCATCCTGCTGCCGCCCTCGGTCATGCTGATCGTCTATGGCGCCACCACCGGCGTGTCGGTCGTGCAGCTTTATGCCGGCGCGCTCTTTCCCGGCCTCATGCTGGCAACGCTCTATGCGCTCTACGTGATGCTGGTGGCCAAGCTGCGCCCCGACCTCGCCCCGCCGCTGCCGGCAGACCAGCGCCACATCCCCCTGCCCCCGCCGGCCGGCGAACTGCGCGGCCAGGGCTACACGCATGCCCTGGGCGGCATGCTGGCCGCCATGTTCAAGGGCCGCCGCAATCGCGACGTGCCCATGGGCTTCCTGGCGCGCAACATGCTGCTGGCGCTGGCGCCGCTGATGGTCGTGGGCGTGCTGGCCGGTTCGGTCTACATGATGGTCACCGAACCGCCCGTCACCTACGACATTCCCGAGGAGCTGCAACTGGGCGACGGCGGCTCATACAGCAGCGGCCTGGCCGAACCGCCCTCCGCCGACGGCGGACTGTCGGAGCCGCCTGCTGCCGGGGGGCTGTCCGAACCGCCCGGCGCGCCCGCGGCCGCCGGCGACGGCCACACCGCGGCCGAAGCGGCCCAGGCGGACGCAGCCGCGGAAGACGGCCCGCAGCGCCTGCCCGCTCCTGTCGGCTACTGGATCTTCCTCGGCGTGTGCGTGGCCCTGCTGGCGGTGTTCTACGGACTGCTCACGTGGTCGCGGCTGGAAGTCTTCAAGATGCTCATGGCGTCGTTCTTTCCGCTGGCCATCATGATCGCGGCCGTGCTGGGCTCCATCGCGTTCGGCCTGGCGACCCCGAGCGAGGCCGCCGCCATGGGCGCCATGGGCGGCGCCCTGCTGGCGCTGGCGTACCGGCACCTCAACATGCCGGTGCTGCGCGAGTCCGTCTTCCTCGCCGCCAAGACCAGCGCCATGGTGTGCTGGCTGTTCGTGGGTTCGTCCATCTTTTCGGCGGCGTTCGCGTTGCTGGGCGGGCAGCGCATCATCGAAGAATGGGTGCTGTCGCTGGGCCTCTCGCCGCTGCAGTTCCTGCTGCTGGCGCAGGCCATCATCTTCCTGCTCGGCTGGCCGCTGGAATGGACGGAGATCATCGTCATCTTCATGCCGATCTTCGTGCCGCTGCTCAATACCTTCGGCATCGACCCGCTGTTCTTCGGCCTGCTGGTGGCGCTCAACCTGCAGACGGCGTTCCTGTCGCCGCCGGTGGCCATGTCGGCGTTCTACCTGAAGGGCGTCGCTCCGCCGCATGTCACGCTGAACCAGATCTTCCTGGGCATGCTGCCGTTCATGGGCATCCAGGTGGTGGCGATCTTCCTGCTGTACCTGTTCCCCGCCATCGGCCTGTGGCTGCCCACCGTACTCTATCGCTGAATCAAGGATGATTGCCGATGCTGCAGACACTGGAAGTCGCCTACGGCCCGCAGACCGCCGTGGTGTGGCTCAACCGGCCGGAGGTGCGCAACGCGCTGGACACCCGCATGGTGGCCGAACTCACCGAGGTATTCGCCTCGCTGGCGGCAGACGACCAGGTGCGCGCCATCGTGCTGGCGGGCCGGGGCAAGGCCTTCTGCGCCGGCGCCGACCTCAACGCCATGCAGCGCGCTGCGCAGGCCGGCACCGCGGCCAACGAGGCGGACGCGCAGGCGCTGGCCTCGTTGCTGCACGCCATCCATGCCAGCCCCAAGCCCGTGATCGCGCGGGTGCACGGCGCCTGTGTGGCGGGCGGCATGGGGCTGGCCACCGCCTGCGACATCGCGGTGGCGTCGCGCGAGACCCGCTTCGGCCTCACCGAGACGCGCCTGGGCCTGATCCCTTCCGTAGTCTCGCCCTACGTGCTGCGCGCCATGGGCGCCCGCGCCGCCGGCCGCTGGTTCCTCACCGGCGAAACCTTCGACGCGGCCGAGGCGTGGCGCCTGGGCGTGATCCACGAACTGTGCGAGGCACAGTCTCTGGATGAGCACGTCAATGCCCTGCTCGGCGCGTTCCTGCTCGCCTCGCCGCAGGCCGTGGACGCGGCAAAGCAGTTGATCCGGCACGTGGCCGATGCGCCGCTCGACGCACCGCTGATGAGCGAGACGGCCCGGCGCATCGCCGCGCAGCGCGCCACGGATGATGGCCGCGAAGGTATCGCCGCGTTCCTGGAAAAGCGCGCGCCGTCCTGGGTTCCCCCACTTCCGGACCAGGACGACGCAGGCTGAGCGCCCGCACAGGCTTCCGGCTGCATGCGTTCCGCCCCCGGCGGCCGGGCTTCAGCCCAGCCGCCACGCCACCACCACGAATGCCCCGGCAGCCACCAGCGTGCCCAGCAGCACGACGGCCCCGTCGCGCCCGATCAGCCCCAGGCCGATGAGGGCGATGGCCGAGAACGGCACGGAGCTGACGAAGGGGAGCAATTCGAGCGGCACGACCGCCGCCGCGCACAACAGGCAGACCAGCGCGACCCCCTGCATCCAGGGCCGGCGGCCCATCCATTCGAGCCGGCAGCGCAGCAGCCGGTCCAGCCGCCGTACGACGGGACGCGCCCTGGCCAGGCCGGCATCGAGGCGGTTGCTGCCCACCGCGCAGCGTCGCAGGAAGCCGGGCAGCCAGAATTCATTGCGGCCCGCCAGCATCTGCAGCGCCGTCACGGCCACGATCAGCGCCATGAGCGAGGGTACGCCGGGTATGCCGCCTACCGGGCTGATCTCCACCAGCGCCGGCACGAACAGGAAGGGTCCGAATCCGCGGGCGCCCAGCTCGCGCTGGGCGTCCGCCACCGACACGCGCTCCTGGCGACGGGCCAGCGAGATCAACGCGTCCAGCACATGCTCCAGTGCGTGCGCTTCGCACGTTCCGGGCGCGGCCGCCATCAGCCGCGGCGCGGTACGCCCGGCGCAGCCAGCCCGCCCGACATGGGAAAGAGCCGCTCGGTCAGCTCGCGGCCGCTGGCATGCACCAGGTCCTTGTCCAGCTCCAGCGCCACCGTGTCGGCCACCTGGGGCGTCAGGGCCTTGCGCAGCAGGCCCAGGAAGCGCGGCGCCGCCACGATGCGCAGCGTGTCGAACCTGCCCTGCCGAAGCGCTTCGTCCAGGTGGCCCGCGACGCGACGCGCGAAGTCCCCGGCTTCCTTGTGCAGTTCGCCGGTGCCGGCCGAAGACGTGACGTTGGGCCCGGCGCGGGCGGCATCCTGCGCTCCCCCGCCGGCGCGCCGCCCGTAGGCATCGCGACGCAACTCCGCGCCGTCGGCGTGCGCGTCGGGGTCGGTCAGCTCTTCCACGGGCTCGAGCTCATCGCCCACTTCGGGCCACTGCAGGATGCGGGCAATGGCCTCGTCGGCCACCACCACCCAGTGCGTCTTGTTCATCGTGCGGTCCTCCTATGTTGCCCCGCCGGCTCGCAAGCTGCATGCCCGCATGCCGGCGGCCCTCGTGCGCCGTTCAGCGGCGCAGCTTCTGCCACATCAGCATGCCGAGAAAGCCGGCGCCGGCCAGCAGCCCCACCTCGCGCAGCGGCCCGCGGCCGGCGCGCCATCCCCCGTCGATGCGCCCCGGCTCGCCCGAAACGGGCGCATGGAGCGTCCCGTCGGTGATGGGCGCGGGTTCGGCTCGGCGGAAGTAGGCTTCGAAGGCCAGCGCCAGGGCCACACGCAGCAGGGGTGGCGCCACGCCGTTGGCCACGCGCGCCAGGCCAGCCACCGCCCCCACCGTGACGGCGCGCCGCCGCCGTGCCACGGCGTCATGGATGGCCCGTGCCACCTGCCGCGCGTCATACAGCGGGCCCGGCGGCCGCAATTGCCGTCCGGTGTAGTTGGCGCCGTGCGCAAAGCCCGGCGTGTCCACCACGGAAGGGAATACGTCGCAGATGTGGATATCGGGCCAGTCGTGCAATTCTCCGCGCAGCGCCTCGGAATAGCCCCGCAGGCCATACTTGCTGGCGGTGTACGCCACCGCATAGGGCGTGGGCGCCCATGCCCCCAGCGACAGCACGTTGACCAGCACGCCGCGCCCCTGTCTCTTGAAGTACGGCAGCACGGCGTGCGCGCCGTACAGGTAGCCCAGCAGGTTGACCTGCACCACCTGCCGGTGCGCCGCCACCGGCGTCTCGTCGAAGGGCCCCACGGCGCCCACGCCCGCGTTGTTGATCCATATGTCGATCCGGCCGTTGCCGAACTCCGCCGCCCGCGCCGCCAATGCCGCCACCTCGGCCGGGTCGGTGACGTCGGTGGGCACGGCGCACACCTGCGCACCGAACCGCCGGCACATCTGCGCGGCGCTCTCCAGCTTGTCGATGCCCCGGGCCGCCAGGACCAGGCGTGCCCCTTCGGCGGCGTAACGTTCCGCCGTGGCGCGGCCGATGCCGCTGGACGCGCCCGTGATGACGACGGTGATTTCTCGGGTGTGGCTCATGGCGGCGCTCTCCGGAAGACCAGGCCGGAAAGGCGCGCAAGCTGCGTGCCTGCAATGCCGGGAGACGCGCCGGACGCGCGGCCCGGCAAGAATTGCACGATGGTGTAGAGGCGATGCGGGAGCCGCCCCGCATCGCACCGGCCGGCCGCGCCCTGGCGCGCGGCGTAGACCTCAGCCGGCTACGCGGAAGCGCTCGGCGTCATCCATGAAGGCCTTCTCGCCGAAAGCCGCTTCATTCGAACCGAACGGCATCTGCGCACGCAGCTTCCACGACGCCGGAATGTTCCAGGTCTGCGCCACGACGCCGTCGATCAGCGGGTTGTAGTGCTGCAGGCTGGCCCCGACGCCGGCGTTGGCCAGCGTGCTCCAGACCGACAGTTGCGCCATGCCGCCGGCCTGCTCCGACCAGACGGGAAAATTGTCTGCATACAGCGCGAACTTCTCCTGCAGGCCCTTCACCACGTCCTGGTCTTCGAAGAACAGCACGGTGCCCACGCCGGCGGCGAAGCTCTTGAGCTTGGCCTCGGTCTTTTCGAAGCCCTCGGCGGGCGCCACCTTGCGCACTTCCTCCACGGCCAACTCCCAGAGCTTCTCGCTCTCGGCGCCGAAGAGCACCAGCGCCCGCGAGCTCTGGGAGTTGAACGAGGACGGCGAATGCTTGATCGCTTCCTGGATCAGGGTCGTGAGTTCCTCCTTGGAGAGAGGCACGTTGCGGCCCAGGGCGTATTGGGTGCGGCGCTTCTTCAGCGCGTCGAGATAGGCATTGCTCATGAATGTGACCTTCTGGCGAATGAACGGGTAAGGCGCGACGATTCTACCGCCGCCATCGTGCAGCGCACAATGGCGGCGGAAAGGTTTTCCTTTGCACATCCGTGGTTTATAGTCCAAGCACTCTTGATCGGGGCTCAAATATGCAGACCACGCTGGACGAACTCTGCACTTTCATCGTGGTCGTGGACGCCGGCTCGATCTCGCGCGCGGCGGAACACCTGGGCCAGACGGTGTCGGGCACCAGCCGCACGCTGGCGCGGCTGGAGGAAAAGCTGGGCACCACCCTGCTGCGGCGCACCACCCGGCGGCTGGAACTCACCGAGGAGGGCCGGGCCCTGCTGGAACGGGCGCGGCGCATCGTGGCCTCGGTGGAGGAAGCCGAGGAGTACATGGCGGCGCGCCGCGAACACCCGGCAGGCCGGCTGCGCGTGGACGCGGCGACGCCCTTCATGCTGCACGTCATCGTCCCGGTGGTGCCGGCCTATCGCGCGCGCTATCCCGACGTGGAGCTGGAGCTGGTCAGCAACGAGGGCTACACCGACCTGATCGAGCGCCGCACCGACGTGGCGCTGCGGATCGGCCGGCTCAAGGACTCCACCCTGCATGCCCGCCCCATGGGCAGCAGCCGTCGCCGCGTGCTGGCCAGCCCCGACTACCTGGCCGCCCACGGCAAGCCGCGCAGCGTCGAGGACCTGGCCGGCCATGCATTGCTGGGCTTCACCGAGCCCGAATCGCTGAACGAATGGCCGCTGCGCGCCGCCGATGGCGCTGCCCTGCACGTGCAGCCGCACATACGCTGCGCGAGCGGCGAGACGCTGCGCCAGCTGGCGCTCGCCGGCGCCGGCATCGTCTGCCTGTCGGATTTCATGAGCTGCAACGACCGCGAGGCCGGCAGGCTGGTGGAGCTGCTGCCGCGCCTTACGCAGGACGATCGCCAGCCCATCCATGCCGTGTACTACCGCAACACGGCCTTGTCGCTGCGCATCACCTCCTTCCTGGATTTCCTCGGCGAGGCCATGCAGCGGCAAGGCTGGCTGTAAGCGCGGCTACGGCCTGCCGATGGCCCGGCGCGCATGCGCCAGGGTGTCGGCAATGGCGCCGCCGGCATCCACCTTCTCCCAGCCGGTGTCGTCCTGCGCTTCCTCCGCCCGCACCAACTGCGCGCGCAACACCGCCTCGGTGGCATCCGAGGGATCGTTGCGGCGCGAGCGCACACGCTCGGCCAGGCGCTCGGGATCGGCCTGCAGCCAGAGCCCCTGGAACGGCACGCCTGCGGCCTGCGCCGCGCCCGCGATGCGCTCGCGCGCCTGCGCCCGGTCGAACACGGCATCGGCCACCACGGCCGAACCCGCGCGCAGCGCCGCGCGCGCCTCCCGCGCCTGTGCAGCGTATACGCGCTCGGACATGTCGGGCCGGTAGGCCGATTCAGGCAGGCGCTCCAGGGGATCCACCTTGTGCATGCGCTTGCGTATGCGGTCGCTCGACAGCACGCGCGCGCCCGGCACCTGCCCCAGCCCCGGCGCCAGTCCCGCCGCGACGGTGGACTTGCCGCTGCCGCTGAACCCTCCCACCGCCACCAGCACCGGCGCCGCCGGCTGCAGCATGGCCAGCGCGGCCTCCAGCAGATGATGCGCCTCGCCCGCGAATTCGCGCGTCTCCTCTCCCTGCGCCTGCGATGCCCGGCCGCCTGCGATGTGGGCGCGGATGGCGGCGCGCAGTGCCATGAACGGCGGCAGCAGCGGCAGCCCGTCGGCCTGCCCTGCCTCGTCGAGGTAGCGGTTGAAAGCCGCGTTGGCCTGCTCGCGCAGCCCCTGCTGCCACAGGTCCATGAGCAGGAACGCCAGGTCGTAGAGCACGTCGGTGGTGGCCAGTTCCTCATCGAATTCGAGGCAGTCGAAAAGCGTAGGCACGCCGTCGAGCAGGCACAGGTTGCCCAGGTGCAGATCGCCATGGCAGCGGCGCACCTCGCCGCGCGCGGCCCGGGCATCGAGGAGCGCCGCATGGCGGTCGAAGGCCAGGCGCAGCGCCCGCACCAGTACGGCCACTTCGGCACGCGGCAATGCATCCGCCGCCACCAGGCTCTCGACGGCTCCCTCCAGCACGTGCTGGATCGATGCCGCGCCGTCGCGGCGCCGCACCACCGGCGCCGCGGCGTGGAAGCGTGCCACCCTGACGGCAGCGTCGCCCGCCAGCGCAGGCGTGAGCAGCCCCTGGCGGGCCAGGTTCTCGAACAGGCCGGCTTCGTCGAAGCGCGCCATCTCGAGCACCGCGTCGACCAGTTCGCCCTTCCCGTCCAGCGCCAGCGAGCCGTCGGCCTCACGCGTGACGCGGTGCACCGTGCGGTAGATGGCGGGCGCGGTGCGGCGGTTCAGTGCGAGTTCGCGGCGGCAGACGCGCAGCCGGATTTCCGGCGTGGAGAAGTCCAGGTACGGCAGGCGTACGGCGCGCTTGAGCTTGAAGACCCGCTGGCCCGCCATGGCGATCACGGAGATATGGGTGCGCCGGGACGTGACGCCACCCGGTTCGCCGCCGAGCATGTGCGGGCCGCACAGCCAGTCCAGCACCTCTTCCTGCGCGCGCTCCGTATCCGTGCCATGCCCCGCCATGCCCGTTCTCCCGAAAGGCGATGGCATAGCGTGGCGCACGGCGGATGCGCGGTCAAGCCGTCGACGCGGCCTCGCCCGGGTCCGTCGCGTGGATCCGTACGCCGTACTCGCCCGGCGCCAGGTCGGCGCGCAAGGTGAGCGCGGGAATCTCGTAGGCGCCGCCATTCTGCGGGCGGTAGGCAATGGGCGGCGTCTCGCGCAGGGTGTCGAGACGCCGCTCGAGTTCCGTGCAGATCTGGCGGTAGCGCCCGGCATCGATGCGGCCGGTGCGATACACCACGAAAGGCGGCAGCACCTCGATGCCCGGGTAGTACAGGATGCCGTGGTGTATGGGGAACAGCAGCTCGTCGATCGGGCCGTTGATGCCGCGCGGGCCGTAGTGCGACTCCCAGCCGCCGGCGGTCACCACCAGCATGGCCCGCTTGCCGGCCAGCATGCCCTCGCCATAGCGGTCGCCCCAGCGCGCGTCCGAATGCTCTCCCACCCCGTAGGCAAAGCCATACGCGTAGACCCGCTCCACCCAGCCCTTCATGATGGCGGGCATGGAGAACCACCACATCGGGAACTGGAATATCACCGCGTCGGCCCAGCGCAGCTTGTCCTGCTCGCGCGCGATGTCGGGCGCCTGGGTGCCGGTCTCGTAGGCATGCCGGGAGTCCAGCGAAGGATCGAAACGGGCGTCGGGCTGGCGATCCAGGCAGTCGGCCGCGTCGAGCACCGCTTTCCAGTTCATCGCGTACAGGTCCGATACCTGCACGGCATGGCCCGCCGCCTGCAGGTGCTGCACAGCATGGTTCTTCAGGGCGCCATTCAGCGAACGGGGTTCGGGATGGGCGTAGACGATCAATACATTCATCGAGGCAGCTCCAGAGAGGATTGCCGCCAGCTTAGGCCTCGCCACACTATAGTAGAAATGGATTATGCTTATTCCAGGTATAGATATGGACGATTTGAAGCGGATCGATCTCAATCTGCTGCGTACCCTGGACGTACTGCTGGCCGAGCAGAACGTCACCCGGGCAGCCCGGCGGCTGAATCTCTCGCAACCCTCCGTCAGCGCCCAGCTGGCACGGCTGCGCGAACTCCTGGGCGATCCCCTGCTGCTTCCCGGCCCGCGCGGCATGCGGCCCACGGCCCGCGCCGAGGCGCTGCGCGCCCCGCTGCACCAGGCGCTCGAGGCGCTGGCGCAGGCGGTGGCCCCCGCCGATACGTTCGACGCCGCCCGCGCCACGCATACCTGGCGCATCATGGCGTCCGACTACGCGGAATCCACCATCGTGCGCCCGGCGTTGCCCCTGCTGCGCGCCGGGGCGCCCCACACGCGGCTGGCGGTACTGGAGCTGGCTCCTGCCCGGATACACCGGCAGGCGGAACAGGGCGAAGTCGACCTGGTGCTGCACACCAGCCACGATGCCCCGCCCGGGCTCAGGCGCCGGCCCTTGTTCACCGAGCGTTATGTGCTGGTGGGCCGGGCGGGCCACCCCCGCCTGCGGCGCCGGCCCACGGCGGCCCAGTTCTGCCGGCTGGAGCACGTGCTGGTGTCTCCCGACGGCGGCGGCTTCCACGGCATGACGGACGCCGCCCTGGCCGCGCTGGGCCTGCAGCGCCGCGTGGTGCTGTCGGTGCCGCACTTCCTCTTCGCGCTGTCGGCCGTGGCCTCCACCGACCTCGTGGCCATGCTGCCGGAACGCCTGGCGCGCGGCTTTCCGGGGCTGCAGACGGTGCAGGCGCCGCTGGAAGTGCCCGGCTACGAGATGTCCATGCTGTGGCACGAGCGCGTGCACCGCGATCCCGCGCATCGCTGGCTGCGTGAATGCGTGGCGGGCGCCGTCTGAAACCGTCTACGGCGCGCCGGTGACGGATACGCGCCGGCTCATCCACCGTTCGGCGTGGCCTCTCCCCGCGCGGGCCGCATGGGTGGTGGAGCAACTGCGCATGCCCGGTCCCGACGGACACGGGCAGGCCGCTGCGATTCAGATTCAGTCCGGCGCCCGCACCATGTCGAGTTCGGCAAGCGCGTCCGGGGGCAGCACCAGCCGCGCCGCGGCCAGGTTTTCCTGCAGATGGCCCAGGCTGGACGTGCCCGGAATCAGCAGGATGTTGGGCGCCCTGGCCAGCAGCCAGGCCAGCGCCACCTGCATCGGCGTGGCGCCCAGGCGCGCCGCCACCTGGGCCAGGCGTTCCGACTGCAGCGGCGAGAAGCCGCCCAGCGGGAAGAAAGGCACATACGCGATGCCCTGCCTCGCCAGTTCGTCGACGAAGGCATCGTCGGCGCGGTGCACCAGGTTGAAGTGGTTCTGCACGCACACGACGTCGGCGATCCCCTGGGCCTGGGCCAACTGCGCCGGCGTGGCATTGCTCAGGCCCAGGTGCCGTATCAAGCCCTCCTGCTGCATTTGCGCCAGTGCCGTGAACGGCGCTTCGATGGAGCCTTCGGCGGGCGCATGCACGTTGCCCATGATGCGCAGGTTCACCACATCGAGCGCGTCCAGGCCCAGGTTGCGCAGATTGTCGTGCACGGCGCTGCGCAGTTCGGCCGGACTCTGCGCCGGATTCCAGGAGGCATCGGCACCCCGCAGCGCGCCGACCTTGGTCACGATGACGAGGTTCTCCGGGTAGGGATGCAAGGCCTCGCGTATCAGCCGGTTGGTGACGTGCGGGCCGTAGAAGTCGCTCGTGTCGATATGGTCCACGCCTGCGTCCACCGCGGCGCGCAGCACCGCGATGGCGGCCTGGCTGTCTTTGGGCGGGCCGAATACGCCGGGCCCCGCCAGTTGCATGGCGCCGTAGCCCATGCGGGTCACGTCCAGGCTGCCCAGGGAATAGCGTCCGGATGGGCTCAAGTCGATGGTGGTCATGGCAGTTCCCGATAGATGAAGAGACGCCAGGATAGGCCGGCCTTCATTGACGGACAATCTGGTACAGTCCGAACAACTTGTACGGAATACAGCACAATGCAGCCCTTGCCCGACCTTCATGCCCTGCTTGCGGTCATCCAGGCCGGCGGGTTCCGCGAGGCAGCCCGCGCCACCGGCAGCTCGGCCTCCACGCTCAGCGAGGCGGTACGGCGCCTGGAAGCCGCATTGGGAGTACGCCTGCTGCATCGCACCACGCGCAGTGTTGCGCCCACCGAGGCCGGCGCACAACTGGCCGGGCGCCTCGCGCCCGCGCTGGACGAGATCCAGACCGCGCTCGACATGGTGAACCGCTTCCGCGACAGGCCGGCGGGCACCCTGCGGCTCAATGTGCCGCTCAGCGCGGCACGCCTGGTGCTGGCCCCCCTCATCACCCCCTTCCTGCAGACCTACCCGGACATCAAGCTCGAGATCATCATCGAAGAGAGCTTCGTGGACCTGATCGCGGCGGGCTGCGACGCGGGCATACGCTACGAGGAACGGCTGGAGCAGGACATGATCGCCGTGCCGATCGGCCCGCGGGTCCAGCGTTTCGCCACCGCGGCGTCCCCTGCGTACCTGGACGCCCACGGCAGGCCCGCGCATCCGCATGACCTGCTGCGGCATGCCTGCCTGCGGGGCCAGTTTCCCAGCGGTGCAGTCCCCGCCTGGGAATACGAGCGCGACGGCGAAACCGTGCGCATCGACCCGCGCGGCCCGCTGCTGGTGCGCCTGGGCGCCGGCGCCGACCTGGCCGTGCAGGCCGCCGTGGCCGGGCTGGGCATCATCCAGATTTTCGAGGACTGGCTCGCGCCCCACCTGCAAAGCGGCGCGCTCGAACCGGTGCTGGAGCCGTGGTGGCCCAGCTTCAGCGGCCCCTTTCTCTACTATCCCGGGCGCCGGCACCTGCCCTCGCCGCTGCGGGCCTTCATCGATTTCGTGCGCGCCCGCGGCGGGCACGAAACGCCGGCCTCATGACGATTTCGTAATCGACTGCAATCGTCCTGTCGGGCACCCCCGCTGTGATCGAATGTAAACTGGCGTTCAAATACAACTGATTCTTAGTCATGGACGCCGCGTCCGCGCGCCTGTCCAGGTTCCGCGGCCCCCGGGGCGCCGCGCTTCACGAGGAAATCGATGCACCCAGTCCGTTCCCTGTCCGTACGCCGTCTCTGCATGCAAGCCTCCGTCCTGCTGGCGGGCCTCACCCTGGCCGCCGGCGCGTTGGCCGCCGATCGCACCATCGAAACCGCCCACGGCGCCCTGCAGCTGCAGGGCACGCCGCAGCGTGTGGTGACCCTGGGCGAGAACGCCCTGGATGCCAGCATCGCGCTGGGCGTCAAGCCCGTCGGGGCGCTGGCCAGCCGCGGCGGCACCGACATTCCCGACTACCTCAAGAGCAAGGGCGGCGCCATCGCCCTGGTGGGCACCGTGCGCGAGCCCAGCCTCGAATCCATTCTTGCCCTGCAACCCGACCTCATCCTCGCCGCGGCCGGCTTGCCCAAGGAAATGTACGAAAAGCTCAGCCTGATCGCGCCCACCGTGGTGCCCGCCGGCACCAACTTCGAACCGTGGGAAGACACGCTGCGCCTGTACGGCAAGGCGCTGGACAAGTCCGACGAAGCCGAGAAGCGCATCGCCGAGGTCGAGGCCCGCGTCGCCGACCTGCGCAAGCGCATGCCCGCCGACACCACCGTCTCGGTAGTGCGCTGGATGCCGCAAGGCGCGATGATGATGTCCAGCCATCTGTTCGTCGGCCAGTTGCTGCAGAAGCTCGGCCTGCAGCCCAACGCGCTTGCCGCGAGCATCACCGAACGTCCCCACAGCGATATCCTCAGCCTCGAGAACCTCGCCAAGGCCGACGCCGACTGGATCTTCCTGGCCACCCTCAACCCCGATGGCCGCAAGGCCCTCGAAGAAGCCCGCAAGCAGCCCGCCTTCCAGCGCCTGAAGGCGGCGCAGGCCGGACACGTGGTCAGCGTCGACGGACAGATCTGGAGCAGCAGCTCGGGCTACCTCGCCGCGATGCACATACTCGACGACACGGAGAAGGCGCTGGCGAAGTAATGGCCTCCGTGCAACGCATGCCCTGGAAGGCACTGGGTCTTTCGGCCCTGTGCCTTCTGCTTTTGTGTCTGGCCAGCCTGCTGGTCGGTGCGGGCGACGCCGGCCCCCGCGACAGCCTGGCCGTGCTGCTGGGCGGCGGCGACGCCGACGCCCGCTTCGCCGTCTTCCAGCTGCGCTGGATGCGCACCGAACTGGCACTGCTGGTCGGCATCTCGCTGGGCGTGGCGGGGCTGCTCATGCAGGCCGTCACGCGCAATCCGCTGGCCGAGCCCGGCCTGCTGGGGGTCAGCGCCGGCTCGTCCTTCGCCGTGGTGCTGGGCATCCTGCTGGGCGCCTCGGCGGCCACCATGCATCTCTGGGTGGCCTTTGCCGGCGCGCTGGCGGGCTGCCTGCTGGTCATGCTGGTCATGCGCATGCGCGGCGTGGGAGACGACCCGGTGCGCCTGGTGCTGGCCGGCGCGGCGTTCTCCGGCCTGCTGACGGCAGGCAGCAGCATGATCCTGCTGGCCGACCAGCGCACCGCCGACGAAGTCCGCTTCTGGGTGGTGGGCGGACTGGCCGGGCGCCCGCTGGAAACCTTCGGCTGGACCCTGCCCGGCCTGGTGCTGGGCATGCTGGTCACGCTGCCGCTGGTCCGCGCGCTGGCCGCGCTGGCCCTGGGCGAGCACGTGGCCAAGGGCCTGGGACACCACCCGCAGCTGGTGCGCCTCGCTACCCTGCTGGCGGTGGCCCTGCTGGTGGGCACGGCCAACGCCGCGGCCGGCCCCATCGCGTTCCTGGGCCTGATCGTGCCCTACATCGCGCGGCGCCTGGCCGGCACCGACATCCGCCGCCTGCTGGGCCTGTGCGTGCTGCTCGGGCCATGCGTGCTGCTGCTGGCCGACATCGTCTCGCGCCTGGTGGTGCGGCCCTACGAACTGCCGGTCGGCGTGCTGACCGCGTTCATCGGCGCGCCCATCCTCATCGCCGTGGTGCGCACCCATCGCCTGCCCAGCCTGTGATCCCGATGCATAACGCCGTCTCCACCCACCGCCCCCATGGCTATCTCGTGCTGCGCGCCGGGAAGCTCTCGGTGCTGCTGCATCGCCGCAGCACCTGGGTGTTCGCACTGTTGTCGCTGGCGCTGCTCGGCGCCGTGCTCTTCTGCCTGGGCGCCGGCGGCCCCCGCCCCCTGCCCTGGACAGACCTGGTCGCCACCGTGCTGGGCGGCGGCACGCCCATGCAGCGCCTGCTGGTCATGGAGCTGCGCCTGCCCCGCGTCCTGGCCGGCCTCTACAGCGGCGCGGCCCTGGGCGCGGCAGGCTGCCTCATGCAGACGCTGGCCCGCAACCGCCTCGCCACGCCGGGCATCGTGGGCATAGACAACGGCGCCACGGCCTTCGCGGTCGCCTCCATCGTTGCCGTCTCCACCAGCCTGGCGCCCTCGTCGCTGGCCCTGGCGGGCGCCGCCACCGCGGCGGCGCTGACTTTCGTGCTGGCGGCGGGCGCGGGTGCGCGAGGCTATCGCTTCATCGTGGTGGGCATCGGGGTGGGCGCCATCTTCGGGGCGCTCACCAACCTGATGCTGGCGCGTGCCGCCATCGACGCGGCCAACGCCGCCTACCCCTGGACGGTGGGCAGCCTCAATGCGCGCCCCAAGGCCACGGTGGCCCTGCTGGGCTACAGCCTGCCCGTGCTCCTGGCGCTGGGCCTGCTGCTCACGCGCAGCCTGGCGGCCATGCGCTTCTCCGACAGCGTGGCCACCGGCCTGGGGGTACGCCTGCAGGCCATGCGCATCGCCACGCTGGTCGTCACCGTGGGCCTTACCGCGCTGGCCGTGGCCGTGTGCGGCCCCGTCGGCCTGGTGGCGCTGATCGCCCCGGAGATCGCCCGCTACCTCGGCGGCCACCACGGGGTACCCGTCCTCAACGCGGCCCTGGCCGGCGCGCTGCTCACCGTGGTCGCCGACTGGGTCGGCCGCACTGTCCTCGCCCCCATCGAGATCCCGGTGGGTATCATCATGGCCATCATCGGGGGGCCTTACCTGCTGTGGATCATCCTGCGTCAATCGGCCCGGCAACGTCCATGACTACGACCATTCCTTCCCTGCTGTACAAATCGGCCGATACCCACGCCACCCTCGGCACCCGCGCCTTGCGCATGGGCTACGGGCAGCGGCTGATCATCGAATCGCTGGACCTGGCCATCCCCCCGGGCAGCGTCACCGCCATCGTCGGGCCCAACGGCTGCGGCAAATCGACCCTGCTCGCCGGCCTGGCGCGGCTGCAGAAGCCCCAGGGCGGCGCCGTGCTGCTGAACGGCAAGGCCGTCAACACCCTGCCCAGCCGCGAGGTGGCACGGCTGCTGGCCCTGCTGCCGCAGGACGCCAGCGCCCCCGACGGCCTGACCGTGGCCGAGCTGATACGCTTCGGCCGCCAGCCGCACCAGGGCCTTCTGCGCCAATGGAGCGACCACGACCAGGCCGTGGTGCAGGCAGCGCTCGAAGTGGCGGACCTCCGCGAGCTGGCCGACCGGCCGCTGGACTCCATGTCGGGCGGCCAGCGGCAGCGCGCCTGGATCGCCATGGCCATCGCGCAGGACACGCCCCTGCTGCTGCTCGACGAACCCACCTCTGCGCTGGATCTGGGGCACCAGATCGAGGTCTTCGAGCTCATCCGGCAACTGGCCCACGCTGGCAAGACCGTGGTGATGGTGGTGCACGACCTCTCCAGCGCCTGCCGCTACGCCGACCACCTGGTGGCCATGAACCACGGCCGCATCGTGGCCGAGGGCGCGCCGGCCGACATCGTCACGCCCCAACTGGTGGAAGCGCTCTACGGCGTGCGCTGCACCCTGCTGCGGGATCCGCACACGGGCACGCCCGTCATTGCCGGCGTGACGCTGGCGCGGGATGCGGCCGGGGAAACCGCCCCGGCCGGCTGAAGCCGTGTGCGCTGCGCCGGCCCGCCGCGCCCCTCAGATGGCCTGCCCGCCGGACACTTCCAGGCGCTGCGCGTTCACCCAGCGATGGTCTTCCGACAGCAGGCTGGCGATCATCGGGCCGATGTCGTCGGGCACGCCCACGCGGCCCAGGGCCGTCATCCCGGCAAACGTCTGGTTGAGGTCCGGCGTATCGCGCACGGCCCCGCCCAGGAAGTCCGTCTCGATCGCGCCCGGCGCCACCGTGTTGACCGCGATCCCGCGGCTGCCCAGTTCCTTGGCCATGTAGACGCTGAGCACTTCCACCGCCCCCTTTGCCGCGGCGTAGGCGGCGAAGCCCGGATACGACACCCGGGTCAGGCCCGACGACAGGTTCACGATACGGCCGCCGTCGGCCAGCAGCGGCAGCAATGCCTGCGTCAGGAAGAACACGCCCTTGAAGTGCACGTCCACCAGGGCGTCGAACTGCGCTTCGGTGGTGTCCGCGATCAGGGCCATGTCGCCATGGCCGGCATTGTTGACCAGATGGTCGAAGGTGTTGCGCTGCCATGTGTCCTGCAGGGCGGCGCCCAGGCGCCGCGCAAAATCGGGAAAACCGGCCACCTTGCCGGTGTCGAGCTGCAAGGCAATCGCCTTGCGCCCCATTGCCTGGATCTCCGACACCACGGCCCGGGCTTCGTCCTCGCCGCTGCGGTAGGTGACGACGACGTCGCCTCCCTTGCGGGCGATGCTCAGGGCGGTATTGCGGCCCAGTCCGCGGCTGGATCCGGTTACGATGGCGATCTTGGTCATGCTGGCACTCCTTTGCGTTAGGGGAAGAGAGGCACCCATTGTCGCCACGCGCCGGGCGCGCGTCGCTGCCGAAACCTGCACATCTCTAGCCCGATCCTCCAAATCCGCTGGCACACGCCGCGCCATCCGGTTAGGATCGCCTCATTCCGTCCAGGATCGGGCCATGATCGCCACCTCACTGCTCGACGCCGTACAGCGCCACGCGCAGGCGCATGCCAATGCCGCGGGCGTGGCCGCGACCCCGGTTGCGGGCCTCGCCACCGTGCGCGCCGACGCCCCCAGCGATCTGCAATACGCCATTTCCCGCCCCATGGTGTGCCTCGTGGTCCAGGGCACCAAGCAGGTCACCATGGGCAACCTCAGCTACACCTTCAGCGCTGGCGACTCGCTGCTGATCACGGCGGACGTGCCCACCGTGAGCCAGATCGTCCATGCCAGCCCGCTGCGGCCGTACTACTCCCTCGTGATGGAGCTGGACCTGGCATTGATCGCCGAACTGGCCATGGAGATGGGCGCCCCGTCCGGCGCGGGCCATGAAGCGCCGGTGAAGGTGGAGCCCACCGACGCCGAGGTGGCGGGCGCGGCGCTGCGCCTGCTGCAGTTGGTCGACCAGCCGGCGGCCCTGCCGGTGCTGCGCGCGCCGCGCGTGCGCGAACTGCATTACTGGCTGATGGCGGGCCGGCATGGCGCAGCCGTCCGCCGCCTCTGCTGGCCCGACGGCCATGCGCAGCGCATCGCGCGGGCCGTCGCCCTGCTGCGTGCGCAATACGCGCAGCCGCTGCGGGTGGAACAGCTCGCGGCAGCGGCCGGCATGAGCCCTTCGTCGTTCCACCATCATTTCCGCGCCATGACCTCGCTCTCGCCGTTGCAGTTCCAGAAGCAGTTGCGGCTGATCGAGGCCCGGCGGCTGATGCTGGCCGAAGGCCTGCCGGCCAGCAGCGCGGCCTTTGCCGTGGGATACGAGAGCGCCTCGCAATTCACGCGGGAATACCGCCGCATGTTCGGCCTGCCGCCGGGCCGGGAAACCAGCGAAGCGCGCAGGCTGGCGGCGGCGTGACACGTCCTCCCGGCGCGCCGGGCCTCATGGCCCCGAGCCCCCGGGACGCGGCTTGGGCTAAGCGCCCGTGCGGGCGTCCCAGCTGAGCATGGCCACGCGGGCCACGTCTTCCAGTTCGGCGCGGGTGGCGCCGTCGCGGGCCAGGATGGACATGCCGTACTGCACCGTCTGCACGAAACGGGCCAGCGCCGGGACGTCGAGGGAGGCCGGCAGCTCGCCCGCGGCGACAGCGCGGTCCAGGCGCGCCTTCAGCCGATCGAACGTCGCTTTCCGTGCCGACTTCACCCGTGCGCCGAGCTCGGCGTGGCCTTCGCTGCCCACCGACGACAGCGTCACCATGCAGCCATGCGGGATATCGGCCAGGCAGCCTGTGAGGGCCGCCGCCGAATCCCGCAGCAGCGCCTGCACCGCCGCGCGCGCCGTGTCGGCCGCAAGGAAATTGCGCCAGACCAGCCCCTCATAGTTGCGGCGGTAGTGATCCAGCGCCTCGGCATAGAGCGCCTCTTTCGAACCGAAGGCCGCATACAGGCTGGGCGAACCGATTCCCATCGCTTCCGTCAGGTCGGCGATGGAAGTGGCTTCGTAGCCCTTGGTCCAGAACAGGCGCGTGGCCTGCGCCAGCGCGGCTTCGCGGTCGAACGCGCGCGGGCGGCCACGGGCGCGCGGCCGGGTCGGCTGCGCATCCGGAAAGGCCTGCGTGGGAGTCTGCTGCGGGGCAGTCTGTATGGGCCGCTTCATGAGTTCATCGATCTCCACGGTTCAGGCCGCCACGATCTCCGTGCCGACCGCCGTCCATGCAAATTCGGAACCCGCACGGCAGGCCGGCTGTATCCCTTCCCGCCTGCATTTCCATATCGACCATTCCATAAAAAATGGATTATGAGCGCATGCCTGCCTGCCGGCAAGGCGCGTCCGCCCCGGCTGGCGGGCGGCAGCCAGGGCCGCCGCGCCCGATGCCGCCTCATCGCAGATACGCTTGCCCGGCCCACGGCAATATCTCCAGACTTTTTCTTGCACAAGCTCAGTGTCCCCTCGAGAGCGGACTTGATATCGTTTGCCGGAACGTCACGGAGTTCCGCATGCCGCCGAGACCCTGGAACGAGAACGACAGCGGGCCGCCCCCCGACAGGACGCCGTCGGACAGCATCCGGTTCGCGGCAAACCTGCTCAGTGCGGCGCTGATCATCGCCGGTCTCTACTACGGCCGCGACGTCCTCATTCCGCTGGGATTCGCCTTCCTCATCAGCTTTGCGCTCAGTCCCCTGGTGAGCTGGCTGGATCGCCTCCGCCTGCCTCGCGGCGTCTGTGTCGTCATGGTGATGACGGTGGTGGTGCTGGTCCTGGGAGGCCTCGGGCTGCTGCTCGGCACGCAGGTCCGCGCCCTGAGCCAGCAATTGCCGACCTACCAGTCCACCATGCAGGACAAGCTGGCCGACGTGCGTGCCAGCCTGCGTTCGCCCGGCGTGTTCGACCGCGCCCTGGACACGATCAGCTCGGTGCGCAAGGAAGTCGAGAGCGCCGCCCCGCCGCCGGCCGATGCGCCGCAGCGCGTCGCCGTGGTGCCGGCGCCGGCATCGCCGCTGCAGACCGCCGCCGACTGGCTCACCCCGGCGCTGGAGCCGCTCGCGACGCTGGGCATCGTCTTCGTCTTTGTCTTCATGGCCCTGTATGACCGCGGCGACCTGCGCGACCGGGCGCTGAGGATGTTCGGCGGCAACCTGCATCGCTCCACCGACGCGCTGGAAGAGACGGCCAGCCGCATCGGCAAGTACCTGCGCATGCAACTGCTGGTCAACCTCAGTTACGGCGTGCCGATGGCCCTGGGCCTGTGGCTGATCGGCGTGCCCGGCGCCCTGCTGTGGGGCACCGTGGCGGCCGTCATGCGGTTCGTGCCGTACATCGGGCCGATGATCTCCGCGGTATTTCCCATCGGGCTGGCATTCGCCGTGGATCCGGGATGGGACATGCTGTTGTGGACGATCGCGCTGATCGTCGTCCTCGAGCTCATCAGCAACAACATCGTGGAGCCCATGCTCTACGGCACCAGCACCGGCCTGTCGGCCATGTCATTGATCGCCGCCGCGACGTTCTGGACGGTGCTCTGGGGGCCCGTCGGCCTCATCCTGTCCACGCCGCTCACTGTCTGCATCCTGGTGACGGGCCGCTACCTGCCCCAATTGCAATTCCTGGAGACGCTGCTGGGATCGGCACCCGCCCTGGATACGCCCACGCGGCTCTATCAGCGCCTGATCGCGGACGACGCCTACGAAGCCATCGACATCGCCAATGCGGAAATCAAGAAGTCCTCGGTGAAGGACTTCTATCATCACATCGGGATCGAGGTGCTGCGCCTGGCCAGCCGGGAACACTTGCGCAGCGCCACCGCCGAACATCGCTGGCGCGTGGCCAGCGGCATGGAAAGGCTGCTCGACGACCTGCGCGAAGAATACCCGCCCGCGTCCGGGCACAATAACGGCCCTGCCGTCGTCTGCCTGGGCGGCAAATGGGAACTGGACGAGCTGGCATCGGAAATGCTCGCGCATGCCCTCGACACGGAAGGCATCCGGGCCGATTCCCGCCGGCTGCCCGCCATCACGGCCAAGGCCATCGACAGCCTGGCGCTGGACGGCGTCGGCATCGTCTGCCTGAGCTATTTCACGGCCAGCCCGCAGGCGCCGGCCCGTCACCTGTGCCGCCGACTGCGCCATCGATGGCCGCAGGTGCGGATCGTGCTCGCGTTATGGAACGCGCCGGCCGACCTGCTGGAGAGCCAGGGGCACGAGGCGCTCGGCGCCGACCAGCTCGTCACCACGGTGGACGAGGCCATTCTCCGCATAGAAGACATGATCAGCCCCGCCATGGCGCGGCAGGACGAAGCGCTGCCGGCCGGGCACGCCGGCCTGGACGAGACTGCGCTGGCTGCGACACAGATGCTCGAAGGCGGCATCCGGGAAGACCTGGACAGCCTGGCCAAGCGCGCGGCCGACGTCTTCGACGTGGGATTCGCCCTCATCGTGGTGGCCAGCGGTAACCGGGAACTCGTCGTCGGCCAGAACTGCCCGCTGCCGGAGAGCCTGCCGCGCAACGAGCACGACGCCGTCGCGCTGCCGCGGGGCGCAGCGTTCGGACAACCTGTGATCGCGGGCGGCGAAACATTGACGGTGCCCGACACCGGCCGGGATCCGCGTCTTGCCGATCATCCGGCCGTGCGCCTGTGGAATGCGCGCCTGTTTGCCGGCGCGCCGCTGCGCACTTCGGGAAACCGCATCTTCGGGGCCCTGTGCCTGTTCGACAAGGAACCGCGCACGCTGGACGAGGGCGCCGCCGAACTGCTGGAAAGCATGGCCCTGGATATCGCTGCCGTCATTACCGGGACGACGGACGAGCCCAGGCCGGCGCCGTCCCGCGAGGAGGAATCCTCGGCCACGGTGGGCCAGCGGGTGCCCGAATAACGGCCCCGCAGGCACGCACGGCGTCACGTGCCCGACGGCGGCTCGTCGACCAGTTCCTGCTCCAGGTTCTCCAGCACCTTGAGCGTCTGCCCCTTCGCCTGCAGCGAGAACAGCAGCAGCGAGCGCCCCGTCACCTGGTAGGTGTCGCCGGACTCGAAGCCGGGCAGTTCCGTGCGCACCGGCGCATTGGTATCGATCAGGCAGGTCCATTGATCGCTGCCCGGGATGTCGGGCAGCTTGAACTCGACCACGTCATGATGGCCGTTGAACACCAGCAGCAACGTGGCGTCGGAGGCCGGACGCCGGATGCCGGTGGCGCGCGCGCGCCCGTCGATCACCAGGCCGAAGCAGCGCATGCCCGGGTCAGACCATTGTTCCGGGGTGAGCTCCACGGCCGCCGGGCTGAGCCAGCGCACGTCGGCCACCTGCATGCCCTCATCGTAGTCGCCCGTCAGGAAGCGCCCCCGCCGCAGGACCGGCAGGGTATGGCGCAAGGTGGTGAGCTTGCGCACGAACTCGATCAACGCGCGCCCGTCGTCATCGATATCCCAGTCCACCCAGCTGATCTCGTTGTCCTGGCAGTACGCGTTGTTGTTGCCCTGCTGGGTGCGCCCGAACTCGTCGCCGGCCAGGATCATCGGCGTGCCCTGCGAAAACAGCAGCGTGGCCAGCAGGTTGCGCTTCTGGCGTTCGCGCAGGGCGCGGATGCCGGCATCGTCCGTCGGGCCTTCCGCGCCGCAGTTCCACGAACGGTTGTCCGAGTGCCCGTCCTTGTTGTCCTCGCCGTTGGCCTCGTTGTGCTTGTCGTTGTATGACACCAGGTCGTTCAGCGTGAAGCCGTCATGCGCGGTGATGAAGTTCACGCTGGCCCACGGCCGCCGGCCGCGGTGATTGAACTTGTCGGCCGAAGCCGTGATCCGGGTGGCCAGTTCTGCCGTCACGCCCTCCTCGCCCTTCCAGTACGCGCGCACGGTGTCGCGGAAGCGGTCGTTCCACTCGGCCCATCCGGGCGGGAATCCGCCCACCTGGTATCCGCCGGGGCCGCAGTCCCAGGGCTCGGCGATCAGCTTCACGCCGGACAATATGGGATCCTGCTGGCAGGCCTTCAGGAAGCCGCTGTCGTAGTCGAAGCCCTCCGGCTCGCGCGCGAGTATGGTGGCCAGATCGAAGCGGAACCCGTCCACGTTCATCTCCACCACCCAGTAGCGCAGGCTGTCCATCACCATCTGCAGCACGCGCGGATGCGAGAGATTCAGTGTATTGCCGGTGCCCGTGTCGTTGATGTAGTAGCGGCGCTGGTCCGGCATGAGGCGGTAGTACGAGGCATTGTCGATGCCGCGGAAAGACAGCGTCGCGCCCAGTTCGCTGCCTTCGGCCGTATGGTTGTAGACCACGTCCAGGATGACCTCCAGGTCGGCCTCGTGGAACCGGTCGATCATCTGCTTGAGTTCGTTGATGGCGCCCGGGCCCTGCGCGAAGAAGCGCGGATCGGGGGCAAAGAACCCGATGGTGTTGTATCCCCAGTAGTTCGTCAGGCCCTTGTCCAGCAGGTGGCTGTCGTTGATGAAGGCATGGATGGGCAGCAGTTCCACCGACGTGACGCCCAGATTCTTGATGTGCTCGATCACCGCCTGCTGGCCCAGGCCCTCGAATGTGCCGCGCAGGTGTTCCGGCACGGCGGGGTGCCGCCTGGTATAGCCGCGCACATGCGTCTCGTACACGATCGTGCTTTCCCACGGCACGCGTACCCTCGTGGGGTGCGTCCAGCTGAAGCTCTGGTCCACCACCTGGCACTTGGGCATGAAAGGCGCGCTGTCGCGTTCGTCGAAGCTCAGGTCGGCGTCTTCGGCGCCCAGGGTGTAGCCAAACACCGCCGGATCCCACTTCAGCTCGCCGACGTAGGCCTTGGCGTAAGGGTCCAGCAGCAGCTTGCTGGGGTTGAAGCGGTGGCCGTTCTCGGGATCGTAGGGGCCATGCACGCGGTAGCCGTATACCGTGCCGGGCTTGAGTCCGCCCACGTGCACATGCCAGATCTCGTCGGTGAACTCGGGCAGCGCGATGCGCTCGATTTCCTTTTCGCCTGCCTGGTCGAACAGACAGAGCTCCACCTTGGTGGCGTTGGCGGAAAACAGCGCGAAATTCACGCCGTTGCCGTCCCAGGTGGCGCCCAGGGGAAACGGCGAGCCTTCGGAAATGCGGGGCTGATCGGACATGAGCGGATATCCTCGGGAAATGGACCGCAGGGAAACAGGCAGGCGCGCGGCGCATCGCCACGCACGGCAGGAATCGCCGGACGACTGCTTCATTCTGGGGGGATTCGCCGTTTATGGACTTTTCCGTCTGTCACAGTCAGTGAGTGCCGGGCCTGCCCCTGCAACCACGGGCGCGCCACATCGGCCCCCGCGCCGGCCTTTTTTCAGCCGAAGACTTCGACGGCATGCATCGGGTCGGTGTACTCCTTCACCTGCACGATCTTGCCGTCACGCAGCGTGAAGAGCATGTGGTAGTCGTTCTCGTATATCTTGCCGCGCCTGGTGACGGCGTGCGAGCGCACTTCGGCAGCCACCCGGTTGCCCTCCGCGATCATGGCCAGGACATCCATCCTCAGGCCTCCGTCCAGCAAGGCATACAGCCCGTGCCAGACCCGCTCCATCTCGGCCTTCGACTTGACGCCGGCGCCGGAAAACAGATGCGGCTTGCCATTGACCCACCAGGTGGCGTCCTCGCCCATCATGTCGAGCACGTCATCGATGGCGGCACGCGCAAAGTGCCCGCAGAACACCACGACCGTACGCTTGTTTTCCTCGGTACTCATCGCATTTCTCCGATCGGTGGATGCCCGATGGCGCCGCCGCAAGCAACTCAAGCCCGGACAATCAGCTTCTTTCCGCTGTGGCTGCCGTCGAACAACGTGAGCAGCGTCTGAGGCAGCTTCTCGAATCCGTCGATGAACTCCTCGCCGTACTGGATCCTGCCCGCCGTGACCAGGGGCGTCATCTCGGCCAGGAACTCGGGAAGGGTGTCCATGACGTACGGAATCGCGAACGCCTTGATGTCGACGAACCGGTAGTGGATCAGGGTGATCAGCCTGGGAAGGTAGTTGGTGCCCTGGGGCAGCTCCGTGTCGCTGTAGTCTGCGATCGTGCCACAGAGGGTCATCTTGGCATCCCGGTTGAAATACTCCATCAGCACCGGGAAGATCGGGCCGCCCACATTCTCGAAGAACGAGTCGATGCCGTCGGGCAGCGCGCGCTCGACCTGCTGTGCGAAGTCGGCGGCCTTGTAGTCGATCGCCGCGTCCAGGCCGAGCTGGTTCTTGAGATAGGCAACCTTCGCCGGCCCGCCGGCCACGCCCACGACGCGATGCCCGCGCATCTTCATGAGCTGCGCCGCCATCGAACCCACCGAACCGGAAGCGCCGGTGACGACGAAGGTGCCGCCGGGCTTGAACGCATGAACCCTGGTGGTGCCATACCAGGCCGTGAACCCGGGCAGCCCCAGCGGACCCAGCGCGGTGGACAGCGGCGCCACAGCCGGATCGAGCTTGCGTAGATCGGTGCCATCCGAAATCGCATACTGCTGCCATCCCGACCAGGACTGGACATGATCGCCCACCGCGAAATCGGCGTTCCGGCTCTCCTCGACCACCGCAACAGTCGGCCCGCCCATGGGATCGCCGACGTCGATGGCCGGCCACTCCGACGAGCCGTTGCCCATGAGGTTGCGCTGGTATGGATCGATCGAGAACAAGGTATTCCGAAACAGCACCTCGCCTTCCTTCAGGGGCGGCAGCGCCTTCGTCGTCATTTCAAAATCGCTGAGCCCGGCCATGCCGTTGGGGCGGGCGGCCAGGACGATCTGCCGGTTTGACTTGCTTGCCATTTCATTCCTTTCGGGCCGCTGGCCGGGGTACGGGAGAACGGGAGAAGAACCCAGAGCGGCCTGTTCGAGGCCAAACGCGCCGCCCCACTATTTTGTATCGATCGGTACATAAATTCTGAGGGCATGGCCGGGCGAAGTCAATGGATTTATTTCGGTGCCTGTGCCGCCCGCCGCAGACGGCTCAACGCATCGAGGTATCCCGATACCGCCCCGGCGTCATGCCGAACACCCGCCGGAACAAGGCGATGAAGGCGCTCACGTTGTCGTAGCCCAGATCCAGCGCGACCGCCGTCACCGGCCGGCCCGTTGCCAGCAGCTCCAACGCCCGCAGCAGGCGCAGGCGCTGGCGCCATGCCGTGAAGCTGAACCCCGTCTCGGTCGCGAAGCGGCGCGACAGGGTGCGCGGCGCCATCCCGGCCCATTCCGCCCACGCTTCCATGCGCCGCCCGTCTTCCGGTCTTTCCGACAGCGCCTTGGCGATCCTGAGCAGGCGCGGGTCCTGCGGCATGGGCAAGCCCATCGCCACCGGCGGCAATGCGCGGATCTCGTCGAGTATCACGCCAGCCAGTCGCGACTGCGCTGCATCGCGCGCATTGCCCTCCCACGTCGCGGCCCGCAGCAACGCTTCACGCAGCAGGCCGGACACGGGCAACACGCGCGGCTCATCGGGCAAGCCCTCGCAGGCGCCGGCAACCACATAGGCGCTCCACCCCGCGAACGGGCCATGGGAACGCAGCCCATGCGGAACGCCGGGCGGAATCCACACCGCGTGCGTGGCCGGCACCACCCAGCGATGGTCCCCGGCGTCGACCGACAACAGCCCCTGTGCCGCGCCCAGCAACTGCCCGCGTGCATGGCGATGGCGGCGGGTCACGCGCACGGTGCCGGATTGCCGGGAAACGGCCACCAGGGGTGGACCATCGAGGGAGGAAGCCACGTCGGGCGAAATCAAGGGAATGGTCATGGCTGGCGTCAATGAACTATAGGATGGCCTTGATACGGTACCAGCGCCACGGCGGCACCGCTACGATGGCAGCGCACCATTTCCAAGGAGATTGCCATGCGTGCCGAAGACATCTTGCCCGACCGCCAGGACCACGCTGAACTCAAGGGCGTGATCGTACGCAAAGGCACCGTCGGCGCCTTCCTGGCCAATGCCCGGATCTGGTGCGAGCCCGGCGTCGACGCCGCACGGCGCCAGGCCGCCGAGCGTGACATCCTGGATGCCTTGCCCGCGCTACGGGCGCTGGGCTTGTTCGACGTGCTGTCGATACGGAATCCCGCCTTGCGGCGGCTGGTCGACGCGCACTGACGCAACCGGCACTCTTTCATCACTGATGATGTCGCTGATGCAAAGACGGGCCTGGCTTACGGCCTGCGCCGTATCTACCGCATTGGAACTCGCCGCGTTGCTCGCCCTGAGCTCGTTGCCGGCCCGCCGGTTGGCTTCCCGTACCGCGGCCATCGTTTCGTCGAAGGCCTGCCCGGTATGCACGTCGACAAAGGCGCCGCCGCCGGCTGATGCGACGGATTGCAAGGCGGCGGCCTCCTTCGAGGGCAGGCCGAAACCGACGATGTTCACGATGGCGCGGGTGGCCCCCTGGTGCGCCTGTCGCGCCGCCGTTACGGGATCGCCGCCACAGGTCTCCTCGCCATCGGACACCACATAAATCACCTGCTCGCCAACGGCGGACGAATCCTGCAGCATCGTCCGCGCCTGCTCGAAGGCCGCCGCCAGCGGCGTCCAGCCGACCGCCTGGATCCGGCCCAATGCTGCGGCCAGCGCGGCCTTGTCGGTGGTCGCCGGCACCAGGGTATCGACAGCGGAGCAGGATTGCCTCTTGCCGGCAGCCGTGTTGTCCCCCTGCTGGCCAAAGACGATCAGCCCGGTCTCGACGTCGGGCGGCAGCGAATCGATGAAGTTCCGGGCGGCCTGGCGGGCGAGGTCCAGCTTGCTGCGGCCGTCGAGCCGACCCGCCATCGAGCCGGACCCAGCGACCAGTATGAGGGCGCGCCGCGGTAGCGTAGCGCCAGGGGCCTGCTGCCTGTGCAGCGGGGGCAGCCCACCGGCCCCCTCCTGCGCCGGCAGCCCGCCCTACTGCGCGCAGTCGAACGACGCAGCCAGGTCCGGATCGCCGGAGCCCTTGTACCTGGGCCACTGCGGGTAATCGCACAGCGGCCGCGTGCGCCCCGGCACGCCCGCAGTGTCCGCGACCACCTGGCTTACGGGACGCGTGCCCTGCTCCACCCACTGCTCCAGCGCCGTCAGCGAGTCCCAGGCGGCATTGAAGGTCGTGCTCGCGGCATGGCCATAGCCCGGCACCTCGTAGTACCGCGCGAAGGACGCAACCTGCCCGGCGCCCATCCGGCTCTGCAGGCGCTGGTAGTACTCCGCCGTGGCCCGCGTGCTGACCAGCACGTCCGACAGGCCATGCGCCAGCAGCAGCTTGCCGCCGCGCGCCGCGAAGGCCGAGATGTCGGTCGAGGTGTCCAGCTTGCGGCTGAGCTCGCTGATGCGCTGGCCCCATGGCCCGGGGTTTTCCGGGTCCAGCTGCAGGGAGTCGAAGCCCGGATCGCGGGTCACCGAATACTTGATCCACTGATCGACCAGCACGCTGATATACGGCGCCGTGCGCGGCATCGGCATGGCGGGTTGCGTAGTTCCCAGCGCCAGCGACGTCACCACCGGCTGCAGCGGCGACGGGTTGCTGGTGATGCCCAGGTCCGCGCCCCACACGTTGTAGCCCGGGTAGTGCGTCTCGCCGCTGGCCAGCGAAAAGTTGAAGACCGTATCGGTATTCATGGTTTGCAATGCCTGGATCTGCGCATCGGAAAGGCAGGTATCTCCCGTGTCCGCGCCACCCGGGCAACGCAGCGGCGCACCGCCCACCGTGGCGGTCATCGGGTCGAACCGTGCATTGCACAGGCGCTGGCCGCTGATGAGCCCGTCCTCCACGCCATCGAGCGCATCGCAGGCCTCGATGGCCGCCTGGTACACCAGCTTGCGTTCCGGCGTGCCCGGGTAGGCGCCCGGCCGGGACAACGCGCGGCTCGCCCGGTGCCCGCCCAGCAGGGCGGCGGCATCGTTCCACGCCGGATACCAGGCGATCGCGCCGTCCCAGTCGGCCGGCCAGCGCTGGATCGCCGCCAGCGCCTCGCGTCCGCCCGTCGAGCCGCCGGCGAAATACGTGCGCCGGGGACCTGCCGCATAGTGCGCCTTGATGATCTGCATTGCCACGTCGCGCGTCTTCTTCAGGGCATCGCCGCCGAAGTTGTCCACCGCCTCGTCATTCAATCCCCAGGACCCGTCCTGCGAGCCGTACGCATTGGCCTGGTGTCCGGCGTCGCTGGCGAAGGTGGCATAGCCGCGGCCGATGGGCGTGGGCTGGTCGACCGGACCGGCCGGCACGTTGCCGCGGACATTCGGGATCGACCCGTTGAACCCCCCGCCGCCGAACATCATCGCCTTCCCGTTCCAGTCCACCGGCAGCGCCACGTTGAACCGGATGGCCGGAGCCCCCGGATCGACCGGCGCAATGCTGCCCGCCACCAGGCAATGCGCCGGCGTCATGGCCGCACCGCTGCCCGCGGCCGCGACGGGCGTCGCGCTCGACACGGTGGCGCCGGAAGTCGGCAAACCGATGGCCGCCGCGGGAATGCCGAACCCGGCCAGCGCCTCGCAACCCAGCGCCGCCACGCCGTCGTCGTCCGGACCGTCATCGCCGCCGCACGCGGCCACCACCGCCACCACCGTGATCGCACATCCCCACTGCAAGGACCTTCCAATGGCGCAAGACCGTCTCATTGCCGTCTCCTCTTGTCGTCGTGTGGATTCCGGGCAGCGGATCTCGGCACCGCCCGGGAGACAGTCTCGACGCAATTGCTGCCGCGAGCTATGTGCGAACCCGACATCTGGAACGGCTGACAGATGTGCACAACGCTGATCGGTGGTCAACGCCGATTACGGCAGGTCGGAGGCAGGCCCGCCGGGCGGGCGCGCCGCGCCACACTGCCAGCAGCTCGAGAATTGCGGTTCCAGCCATTCGCCGCAGGCATCGCAGTGCCAATGCGGCAGGTTGCGCGTCGCGCCGCCGCCATGCCCCTCGATGAGCCGCATGGCGGCGTCGCGATCGCCCTCGTTCTCGATCCACAGGTCGGGGCCGCACTGGTCGACCGGGATTTCCCCCGCCGCCCCCTGCAGGTAGCGGCCGCTCATGTGGCAGCCTATGCCCGCCTGCTGCAGCAGGTTGGCCCAATGCTGGCCGAGCAACAGATCTGGGGCGCGGATCAATCGGATCATGGGCATCGCCGCACGAAAGGTGACCCGCCCATCATAGTGCAGCCCACGCGCCGTCTTGCAGGCGAACCTGTCGACTGGCCGTGACCGCCTTCAATCGCGCAGCGGTTCCTTCACGGTCTCCCATGACCGCGGCGTTCCGGACTCAGCCGAACCGCACAAATTCCATCGCCGGCAGTGGCCCACCCGGGAACTGCGCCAGGCGGCCGCCCGCGGCCAGGGTGCCCAGGTCTATGCCGGCGAAGCCCAGCCGACCGATCAGTGCGCCGACTTCAGCCTTGGCATGCGCATCGTCGCCGGCAAAGAACAGCACGCGCTGGCCACCGCGCTCCGCCGGATCGGCGGCGAGCAGTTCCGGGCGCAGATGATTGAACGCTTTGACCACCCGCGCGCCCGGCACCAGTTCGGCGAACACGTCGCTCGATGCCCGGCCATGCAGCGCGACCGGCTCGAACAGCGGCGCTTCGATCGGATTGTTGGCGTCTATGACGATGCGCCCGCCGAAGGCCGGCAGCCCGGCCAGGGCGCCTGGCAGCTTCGACCAGGTCACGGCGACCAGCACGATAGGCTGTGCCGCGGCGTCTTCGCGGGTGCCGGCACGGATGCTGGGGCCGATGGATTGCGCCAGCGCTTGCAGGCTATCCGGCCCGCGGCTGTTCGACAGGACAGCCGGGATGTCCCGGCGTGCCAGGGCACGGGCAAAGGCGGCGCCGATATTGCCTGCGCCGATGATGCCGATGGAAGGAGACTTGCTCATGATGGATTCTCTCGGAGAAAGATGAGGATGCGGGCGATGGCCGGCGCCCTCGCATCCGGAGCGCCTCGAACCAGATCCACAAACCGACGGCTGGCCCGCCCCGGAAACGCTCAAGACGTAAAGCCGCCGTCGACCAGGATGTCGGCGCCGGTGACGAACGAGGCCTGGGGCCCGGCCAGGAACGCCACGACGTCGGCAATTTCGCCCGGCCTGCCATAGCGGCCGACCGCCATGTGCGGAATCAGCGCCTTGGCCAGTTCTCCATCGGCCGGGTTCATGTCGGTATCCGTCGGGCCCGGGTGCACGGTGTTGACCGTGATGCCGCGCGGCCCCAGGTCGCGTGCCAGGCTGCGGTTGAAGCGGGCGACCGCTCCCTTGGTCAAGGTGTACAGCGACGCGCCGGGAAACGAGGCGTACTTCGTCATCGAGCTGCCGATGTGGATGATGCGACCGCCGTCCTGCATATGGCGCACGGCCTCCTGCGTGGCGACAAAGACCCCTGTGACATTGACGGCGATCATCGCCTGGTAGTCCTCCAGCCTGATCTGCTCGATCGGGCCGCCCAACGCGATCCCCGCGTTGTTCACCAGGATGTCCAGGCCGCCGAAGACGGCCACCGTCTCGGCCACGGCCGCGCGCACGGCTTCGGGCTCGCCCGAGTCTGCCAGGATGCCCAGCGCGCGGCCGCCTGCCGACTCGATGGCGGCGGCGGTTTCCCGGGCCTGCACCGTTGAACCGGCGTAGGTGAAGGCGACCCGGGCGCCATCGGCTGCCAGACGCCTGGCAATGGCTGCGCCGATCGAGCGGGAGCCGCCGGTCACGAGAGCCGTCTTGCCGGCCAGGGGAAGGGATGGGAAAGAGATTGCGTTGCTCATGGTTCACTCCGTTTGCTTGCCGAACGATTCGGTGGAGTGACTTTCGCTCTTTCAGTGCTTATTGATTAGTAGGAAAACACTTGGACGGTCTTCAATCATCACTTTAAAATCGCGGGATGGAGACCCTGGCGAACCTCGAGTCGTTCGTGCGCAGTGCAGAAAGCGGCAGCTTCTCGGCGGCAGCGCGGCGCCTCGCCCTCACGCCGGCTGCGGTGAGCCGCAACGTGGCCATGCTGGAGCGCAACCTGGGGGTGCGGCTGTTCCAGCGCTCCACCCGCAAGCTGACCTTGACCGAGGCTGGCGAGGCATTCCTGGGCGCAATCGCCGGAAACCTGGCTTCTCTGCAGAACGCCATAACGGCGGTGTCGGCGGAAGACGGCCAGCCGGCAGGCGTGCTCAAAGTCAGTCTGGCGCCCACCTTCGGAATGAGCCACGTGCTGCCGCTCCTGCCCGAGTTCCTGCAGCGCTACCCCCGCATCCGGCCCGAGTGGCACTTCGAGAACCGGGCGGTAGACCTGATCGCGGAAGGCTACGACGCCGCCATCGGTGGCGGCTTCGAACTCGCGCCGGGCGTGGTCGCCCGGACGCTGGCGCCAGCCCATATCATCGCCGTCGCGTCGCCTGCATACCTCGCCGGACGCGCGCCACCGGCAGATCCCTCTGGCCTGCTGGAACTGGATGGGATCGTCATGCGTTCCCTCACGTCGGGCCGTATCCGCACCTGGAACATGCGCAACGCGCAAGGCGAGGAAATTGCCGCATCGATGCGCGAGGCCGTGGTGGTCAACGACCCAGCCGCCTTGAGGGAGTCGGCAAGACTGGGCCTGGGCGTTGCCATGCTTGCAGTGCCTGATGCGCTGCCGTGGCTGGAATCGGGAGAGCTCGTGCGTATCCTGCCGCGTTGGTGGGCGGATGCAGGCGCGATCTCGCTTTACTACGCCGGCCGCGATCTGCTCCCGGGCAAGACGCGCGCCTTCATCGACTTCGTGATCGAAGTATTCAGGCGTGAAGACTATGCGCGGCGCTTTGCGGGCAGCCTGGGATAGCAAGGCGTCGTGACGCCGGCGGTCGCGCGTTATCGGCGGGTCTCGCCGGTACGTCCACGCCCTGCCGAACTTCCCTGCGCAGCCATGCCCAAGCGCGCCGCACGGGCTTGTTCAGCTAGGCTGGCGCCTTCCAGTTGTGCAGATGCCCGTAGATCGCATCGCGCAGCTGCCGGATCTGCCGGTTCAACTCGGCCAGGTCTGCCGGCGACTGCCCCGACGCCTCGAGCAGCGCCTGGCCCAGGCATCCCGCCTTGTCCCGCAGCAGGCGGCCTTGCCCGGTCAGCGCGACGATCACCTGGCGCTCATTGTCCGGGCTGCGCGTACGTCGGACGAAGCCCGCGGATTCGAGCCGCTTGAGCAGGGGTGTCAGCGTGCTGGACTCCAGGGCCAGCTTTTCCGCAATCCCGCCTACCGTCTGCCCGTCCTCTCCCCACAGGACGTTCAGCACCAGGTACTGGGGATATGTCAGCCCCAGCTGGTCCAGCAGCGGCTTGTACACACGCTGGATCGCCATGCCCGATGAATAGACGGCATAGCAAAGCTGGTCATCCAGGGATGGCGGGCCACCTGCCTTTTTCTGTGTCATCGCGTAACTCCGGTCGTCTCTCCACGATAGCACACCGCCAAAATATATATCGCAATAACTTTTATCGTTGACATCCAACCAGACGCCGACTACGATTTACTTATCGCGATAACTGTTATCGCGAATAAATCGGAGATCGACCATGAAACTGCAGACCCTCCTGGCCGCGATGGCCGCCACCGCCGGCTTTGCGTCGGTTGCCGCCGCCCACGCCGCCGACCGCATTCCCGGGACGCAGTCGGTCCGTAACGTGGTGCTGGTGCACGGCGCCTTCGCCGACGGCTCCGGCTGGCGCGGCGTGTACGACGAACTCACCGGCCGGGGATACCGCGTCACCATCGTCCAGAACCCGCTGACCTCGCTGGCCGACGACGTCGCCGCCACCGAGCGGGTGCTCGATCGCCAGGCAGGTCCGGCGATCCTGGTCGGGCATTCCTACGGCGGAACGGTGATCACCGAAGCCGGTGTCGACCCGAAGGTCGCCGGTCTGGTCTACGTTTCCGCGCTGGCGCCGGATGTGGGCGAATCCACCGGCTCCCAGTTCAAGGACATCCCCGCCCCGCCGGAATTCGTGATCGAAACGCAGGAAGACGGGTTCGGCTTCGTGAACCTGAAAAAATTCAAGGTCGGATTCGCCGGTGACACGACCGATGCCGATGCCGCGTTCCTGCGCGATTCCCAGGTGCCGATCAACATGTCGATCTTCTCCGCCAACGTCAGCCATGCGGCCTGGAAGACCAAGCCGAGCTGGGCCATCGTGGCCACGGAGGACAAGGCGATCGATCCCAAGCTGCTGCGCCACACGGCCAAGCGGATCGGCGCGGAAGTCACGGAGGTGAAGGCCAGCCACGTGCCGTTCCTCACCCAGCCCAAGGCCGTGGCCGACGTCATCGACCGTGCCGCGCGCAGCGCGTCGCGATGATCCCGGGCGGCGGCCGCACAGGCCGCCGACGTCCGCTTGGCGGGCGGGTGCGCGCAACGCGCATCCGCCCGTTCATCACGGAAAAACTCCGGGCCCGCTACGCCGTCGGGATCGTCCCGCCGTCGACCACATACTCCGTGCCCGTGATGGCCGCGGCACGAGGGGAAGCCAGGAAGGCAATGAGATTGGCCACCTCGGCAGGCCTGGCGGGCCGGCCCAGCGGGATGCCGCCCAGCGCATCCATGATGATCTTCTTGCCGCCTTCGTAATCGGTGCCCGCGTCCAGGGCAAGCCGCTCGGCCAGCGCAACGGCGGCTTCCGTCTCGATCCAGCCCGGCGCCACGCGCACCACCCGCACGCCCTTGGGCGCCAATTCCTTCGACAGGCTCTTGCTATACGTGGAAAGCGCCGCCTTGGCCGCGGCATATGCCGTCGTCGCTTCCGGCAGCGGAAGCGACCGCTGGATCGAGGTCACGTGGATGACCACGCCCTCGCCTTGCGCGATCATTGCGGGCAGCAAGGCCCGATCCAGGCGCACCGCCGGGAATAAATTGAGCGAGAACTCCCGCTGCCACTCGTCCTCGTCCAGCGCGGCGAAACCGCCGCCGGGCGCGGACGATCCTCCCAGCACATGAACGATCACGTCCACGCCGCCCAGCTCCGACATGACGGCCCGCACCACGTCATCGCACCCTGCCGTCGTCGCCAGGTCGGCTGCGATGAACAATGCGCCGGACGCTTCCTGCGGCCGGTGCCGCGCAGTGGCAAGCACCGTGGCGCCGAGTTCGCCGAACAGCTCGACCACCGCTTTGCCCAATCCCTTGGTGCCCGCCGTGACCAGCACGCGCTTCCCTTTCAACGCCAGGTCCATGGTCATCAGCGGATCTCCAGCGACTGGATCCGGTCGCCCGCCAGCAGAAACACGTGCTCGAGCTCGACGGGGCTGCCCGGAAAATTGCCGGCGACCCGCGTCGTGACGACGACGTGGCCGTCGCGCCGCGAGACGCCCAGCGGCTCGACGTGGAACTCGAACGCCTTCTGCACTCCGGCCTGCCAGGCCAGGATGGCATCGTGGCCACGATGGGCGCGGCCTTCGTCCCGGACAGTGGCATCCGGCGCAAAGCACTCCGCAACGCGAGCGGCGTCCTTCCGGCTGCCGGCCTCGAAATAGGCCGAGATGGGGTGAGGTAGGGAAACGGGCATGCATCCTCGCTGGGTTGGTAGGTGCGATAATTTTCCTCATGCAACGCCCGGCCGACAAGAACGCACGAAAAAGTAAGCAACTGACCAATGAGAAAGCAATACACCCCTGAAACTGCGGCGGCCGACGCGGAAAACGTATTGCGCCTGCTCGAAGGCCGCTGGAAGCTGCTCATCCTGTTCCACCTGTTCGACGGCAAGGTGCAACGCTACTCGGACCTCGAGAAGCTGATCCCCGGCATCTCGCAGAAGATGCTGGCGCAACAGCTGCGCCAGCTGGAAAGCGACGGCATCGTCTCCCGCAAGGTCTATCCCGAAGTTCCGCCCAAGGTCGAATACCGGCTCACGCAATGGGGACAGGCGCTGTGCCCCGCCCTGGACGCAATGTTGCTGTGGGCCGAGCAAAAGGCCTGAGCAGGCCTGGTGCCCAAGCCCCGGAAAGCCGCACGCAGCGGCCTTCCGGCGACATGCCCTGCCCAGCGCCTCAAGCGGCGGCCGGCACCGGCGTGTTGAGCAGCTGCTGCTCCCACAGGTAGGCGATGCCGCTGCCGGCGGCATGCTGCAGCAGCACCTCGGTCACCGCGCCCGCCGTCTCGGTCCGGGCCCAGTCGCGCTGCCATTCGGCCGCCACCGCCAACCACGTCATCATGTTCGCGCCCGCGCCGATCATGCGCTGGATGGCCACCTGGTGGGCCTCGACCGACACACCGCCCGACGCGTCGGTCACCACCGTCACGTCCCAGCCTTCGCCCAGAGCCTGGATCACCGGCATCGCGACGCATATTTCGGTCCACAGGCCGGCGATGATCAGTTGCTTGCGGCCGGTCGCCTCCACCGCCTCCACCACCTTCCGGTCTTCCCAGGTATTGATGAGCGTCCGGTCGATCACCTCCTGGCCGGGAAACACCTCCGTGATCTGCGGGAAGATGAGACCGCCACGCTCGGCGATCACGCTGGTCAGGATGGTGGGAACGCCGAAGGCCTTCGCGGCCTTTGCCAAGGCGGTCGCGTTGTTCACGACCATCTGCGGGTCGTGGCTGTTGAGGTTGGTGAGCTGGAAAGGCTGGTGGTCGATCAGAACGAGCACCGAGTCTTCGGGGCGAAGAAGCGAAGCAAGGCCATTACGAAAGGTCATGATGTGGATCCTCTGCTGCGTGCGTGAACGGGGTTGGCTTCCGGGCTAGCTGCGCCAATGCGACGTCGCCCGGACGCAGCATTGTGTGGTTCCCTTGCCCGAGGCGGTAGTCGCGTGGGGCGATGAGCTGTGTCGCGTATCGCGGAACGCCGGATGGGTTCAGAGGCTTCCGGCCCGCCTCTTGCCCAGGCATGGAAATACCGTGCTGTTCCCCGCTGCGATACAGCGGTACCATTCGGCGGCGAGCTACGTCGCGAACGGGGAACGCCGAATTGGACATCGAAGCGCTGCAGACCTTCGTGGAAGTGGCTGATGCAGGGGGCGTGTCGCCCGCAGCGGTCCGCCTCGGCGTGTCCAAGTCGATCGTCAGCCGCCGGCTCGCCCGGCTGGAAGCGGAACTTGGCGTGCAGCTGCTTGCAAGATCCACCCGCGGCGCGGCGCTTACCGAAGCCGGGGCCGCATTCCGGGACTACGCAGCGCGTGCCTGCGCCGAGCTCGACCTGGCAAGGGAAGCCATCCTGCCCGCCGGCGAACTTCGCGGCCGCCTGCGGGTCGCCGCGCCGCTGTCTTTCGGGCCGACGCACTTCGCCCCCATGCTCGCGGAGATGGCCCGGCGCCACCCCCTGCTCCATATCCAGACCTGCTACAGCGACCGCTTCGTCGATCTGATCGCGGAGGGCTACGACTGCGCAATACGCATCGGCTACCTGCCGGACTCCAACCTGGTCGCACGACGCATCGGCCCGATCCACGGGAAGCTCGTCGCCAGCCCGGCCTATATCGAGGCGCACGGCTCACCCCAGGCGCCGGATGAGCTCGCCGCCCACCAGGCCCTCATGCAGGGCACCGAAGCCTGGCAATTCCTGGATGGCGACAAGACCGTCACGGTGCGCCCGCAGGGGCGCTACAAGGCCGACAACGGCATCGCCCTGGTTGCCGCGGCAACGGCAGGGCTGGGGATCGCCTACCTGCCCGACTGCCTTACCCATGAACACCTGGCCTCGGGCGCGCTGGTGCCCATCATGACGCGCTACCCCCCGCCGCCGGCAGGCGCCTATGTCGTCCGCCCGCCGGGCCAGCACCCGGCGCGGAAGATACGCGTCCTCACCGAACTGCTGATCGAGTACTTCGCGCGGTCCCCCGAGTCTGCGGGGGCTGTGGCAGCGTGATGGGTTCCGGCGCGTCGTTTGATGGCTGATGCGCCGTTGCTGCACCTTGCTGCGATGGCCGCCGCTGGAATCGCCGGCCGGCACGGCGCGGGAGACCGGGGTCTACCCCGCCGGCAGCATGATGGATAGCTGGAATCCAGCTAAAAGCAGAGTAGCTGATACTCAGCTATGCATTAATCAGCCGAAAAACAACGATGCGCGCCTTCGCCAAGACTACGCACGCCGATCACGGCATCAGCCCCCCGGGCGGATCAGGACGCCCCCGCGCCAGCGTTCGGCCAACCACGGCACGGCAATGAGAAGCCCGGCATTTACCACCTGGATGACAATCGCGGGAGTCGGCGTGCTCATCAAGCCTTGCATGAGCGGGACCAGCGAGCCCGCCAGGATGAGGTGCAGCGCGATCCCCCACCCCATCAGGAACACCCATGCGCCATAGCGCAAGCCGCCCTTGCCGAAGAGGGCGTGAACCGTCCATGCCGTCAGCGGCACGAACAGCAAAAGCGCTGTCAACCAGCCAGGATTGTAGATAGACCCGGCGACGATGCCGCCGATGACGTGCGCTACAACGTTCACCGACATCACGCCGTAGATTGCGAGGCCGACCAGGGGGTGACGCCGGCTCAGCAAGGCCGCGATCGGCGCGGCGATCCAGAACATCGGCACATTGACCGCAGTGAAGAATGCCGGCGGAGCCGGGCAATCCGCGGCGTGCTCGAAGCCGAACAGCTGGCACACCGACGTTGGAAACGCGTACGTCTGGCCGGACAGGTCGATCCCATATTCCTCGACGTTATGAATGAGGTAGGCCGCCACGCCTGCCCATGACAGCCAGGTCAGGTCCCGCCATCGAGAGACAGCTTTATCGCTGCGAAGAACGCCGGACCCGAATAGGAGCAGGAGCAGCAGGGTTGCGCCTGCCAGCCCTAGCCAGGGGAAAGACATGTTCAACGGCAATTCCCCTTAGAACCGGTTGCCAGAAGTGGAATCTTCTCATGGAGGGCACCCCGTCCAGTTTCCTCCAGCGGCTTGCTCCATTGCCGGCTTCCTATTCGGGCAGCTTCGCGGCAAGCAGCCCCAGGCCACGATGCGCCAAGGGCACGCCATTGCCACGGCGGTAGCATGCTTGACAACTTGTTTGATAGCTATCAATATCGTTTGATGGCTAACAAAATAATCGATTCTCGCTCGGTGGCACATTGGGCAAAGCGGTGCTACCTCGCCGGGCGCGCGATGATGGACGACGCGCTACGACCCCACGGCATAGGCGCGACACAGTGGTACATCCTGCACCAACTGGCTCGCGTGGGCCCCACCATGCAGCGCGACCTCGTCGGATCCCTGCAAATCGAACGCGCGACGGTCAGCATCGTTGTGGCAAACCTCGTGCGCAAGGGCTTGGTCCAGCAGACCGCGGACGCGGTCGATCAGCGCCAGAAAATGCTGCGTCTGACGGCGGCAGGCGCAGCGCTGTGGAACAAGCTGCCAGACCTCACCTTCATCCGGGACCTCGCCTTCGGCGGCTTCTCCGATGCCGACATCGAAGCCACGGTACGGGTGCTGAAAACCGCAACCGAGCGGCTCCAACAACGATCGAAAGGAGACCAAGCATGACGATTCTCGTAACCGGAGCCACCGGGCTGGTCGGCGCGCGCCTGTTGCCGCGCCTCGTCGAAAAAGGCGTGCAGTGCCGGGCCTTGGTCCGCCCCGGAAAGCACGGCCCGGCAGGCGCGGCGGCCGTGGAAGGCGACCTGCTCGACGCCGCATCGCTGGCCGAGGCGGTCGCCGGTGTCTCGGCGATCATTCATCTGGCAGCGGTATTTCGCACCCAGGACACCGACCTCATCTGGAAAAGCAACCTGGAGGGCACACGCAGCCTGATCGCTGCGGCCCAGGCACATGCTCCAGAGGCTCGCTTCATCATGGCCAGCACCTCGAACGTCTATGGCAGGAACTCGGCGCGTCCAGGGCGCGAGAGCGACAGCGTCGAACCGGAACAGGCGTATCCCGCCAGCAAGGTCGCGGCCGAAAAACTGCTTCGCGAGAGCGGGCTCAATTGGTCGATCATGCGGTTCCCGTTCGTCTATGGCGATGGCGATGGCCACCTGGAGATGCTGCCCAAGCTGCTCCATCTGTTCGACTTCCATCCCGCCAATCGGATGAGCACGGTGCACCATCGCGACATCGCCACGGCCATGGAGATGGCGCTGGCAGGCGCGTTCGACGGCCGCATCGTCAACATATCCGACGATGCGCCCACCACGATATACGAGCTGGTTGAACTCGTCGGCGGCACTATGGCGCCGTCATCCGAAGCGATGTCGTACCCCTGGCACCAACATATCGACGCCTCGCTTGCCCGCAGCCTCGGTTTTCAGCCGACGGTGCGGTCGGTCTATCAAGCCGTGCACGAGGGCATCATGTAGGCGTCAGGAACTCGAGATCGGCAGATACAGCGTCAGCGCCGCACTGGCCGTACACCGGAAGCCATAGCCTTCATAGAACGCCGCCGCCCGCGCGTCCTTGGCATCCACGATCAGCACACGCACGCCCATCGTCTGCCGCACGGACAAAGCCGGGTTGGCTGCATGGCCCACCAGCAATTGCCCATGGCCCCTGCCCTGCTCGGCGCTTGGGACGGCCAGTCGCCCCATGCGGATGGCGGGCACGGGATACGCCGGCAGCCGCCTGCGATCATCCTCGCGCAGCTCCTGCAAGTGCAGTTGTGCAGCCGACAGCGAGCAATAGCCGAGAACCCGGGCCGGTTCGGCATCGTCGATCAGGACATGGGTGGTGGCGAGGCCATCACGCTGGTGTTGTCCGGCGCGGCGACGTAAATAGTCGTCCAGCGCTGTCACGCCGCAGGCAAAGCCCTCGCGGTCGTGCCGACGTGCGTCCAGGACGGTGAAGACCAGCGCCACGCCTTAGCGCTGCGTCAGTCGGGAAGCCGACTCCATTGCTGTATTGACCCAGCAGAACCTGCTCAGGTTAAGCGGCTAATGCAAATGCCTCAGCCGGCGTCTTCATTCCAAGCGCCTGGTGCGGGCGCCGGTCGTTGTAAAAGCGTATCCAGTCTCCGATCACGCGGCTGGCGTGTTGGATCGTCTCGAAGCGGTGCCGATGCACGCACTGTTCCTTGAGCGTGCGGATCACCCGTTCGATCATGCCGTTCTGCTGCGGGCAGTGCGGCGTGATGAACTCCTGGCGCAAGCCGTAGCTACGCACCAGGGCGGTGTAGCTGCGCGAGGTAAAAACCAAGCCGTTGTCCGAGCGCAGCAGAAACGGCATCGGTACTCGCCCCAGCGTCCCGAAGCGAGCGATCAGAGCGTGTTCCAGAGCAGCACCCGCCGTGCAGGCCCTACCGCTTCGCGACAGATGCCAGCCAAGCAACTCACGTGTGTGGCAGTCGATCACCAGCGCCAGCGTTGCCCAGCCGTCCCGTCCGGCCCACACGCGACACAGGTCCGTAGACCAGCGTTCATTGGGCATCGTCGCTACCGAAGGCAGAGCCTGGATGCGAGGCCTGAACCCGATCGGCCGCTTGCGAACCTGCCAGCCCATCAACTGGAACACGCGCTGCACGGTGTTCTTGTTGAACCCCAGCAGGTGCGCCACCGTCCGGTACCCAAACGACGGCGATTCCTCGATCATCGCCTTGATCGGCACGGCGAACTTGGGATCGACCTTGGGTGCGGACTTCACCGGCTTGTAGTACACCGTACGGCGCGGCACACCGAACCAGCGGCACAACTTGGCGATCGAGACGGTGATACCGTCGGCTTGCAGTCCCTGGCGGATCGTCTCGATCACTTCTCGTCCTCGCCCAGCAGGGACTGCAATTTTTTTCTGGCGCGCAGCTCCAGCATCGCCTCGCCATAGGCCTCTTGCAGGTCCTTGAGCTGGCGTTCGTACTGTTCGCGCACGTCCTGCGGATTCGCGCGCAGGGCGTTCTCCATGCCCCGCTTGCCGTCATCGATCCACTGTTCGACCTCCGACGGTGATAGGTCGTACTGACGGCTTGCCTCAGCCACGGTGGTCTTGCCCTGAATGATGTCCAGCACCAGCGCACTCTTGCGCTTGGCCGTCCAGCGTTTGATGTCTTCTTCCATCTTCGTGCTCAACGTCGTTTCCTCGATTATGACGTGAGCAGGATTTCACTGGGTCAATACATTGCCTTCTTCAGGCGGGCGTTGGGGCGGAAAGGCGCGTCCGGCGCGTCCAGGAAGCGGCGCGACTCGGCTTCCGACAGGGTGACGACCGTATCAGCCGCAATAGTGGCGTCCGCCTCGCGCAGCACGGCATCACGCACGAAGGACGATACCGGCATGCCCCGCAAAGCGGCCGCCTTGGCAATACGATCCTTGTCACGCAATTCGAGGCGCAGGTCGAGACGAGCGGTAGCGGTGGCATGGGTAGGCTTCTGTTTGTACGGAACCATACCGTACAGACACAGCCGTAGGAGTGCATCCGCCCACCACCAGATACCGACTCTCACTCCCACTCAATCGTCGCAGGCGGCTTGCTGCTCACGTCATACACCACGCGGTTGATCCCGCGCACTTCATTGATGATCCGGCCCGACACGCGCTTGAGCAGCGCGTACGGCAGTTCCGCCCAGTCCGCGGTCATGAAGTCGAAGGTCTGCACCGCGCGCAGCGCGACCACGTATTCGTACGTCCGGCCGTCCCCCATCACGCCCACCGACTTCACCGGCAGGAACACGGCGAAGGCCTGGGAGGTCATGTCATACCAGCTCTTGCCGCTGTTCTCGTCCAGGGTGCTGCGCAGTTCTTCGATGAAGATGGCGTCGGCGCGGCGCAGGAGTTCGGCGTACTCGAGCTTGACCTCGCCCAGGATGCGCACGCCCAGGCCGGGGCCGGGGAACGGATGGCGGTAGACCATCTCGGGCGGCAGGCCGAGGTTGACGCCGAGCTCGCGGACTTCGTCCTTGAAGAGCTCGCGCAGGGGCTCGAGCAGCTTGAAGTTCAGGTCTTCGGGCAGGCCGCCCACGTTGTGGTGGGACTTGATCGAGGTGGCCTTGCCGGTCTTGCCGCCTGCCGATTCGATGACGTCGGGGTAGATGGTGCCCTGGGCCAGCCACTTGGCGCTCTTGAGCTTGGCCTGCTCGGCGCGGAAGACTTCGACGAATTCGCGGCCGATGATCTTGCGCTTGGCTTCGGGGTCGGACACGCCGGCGAGCTTGCTCATGAACTGCTGGGTGGCGTCGACGTGGATGACCTTGACCCCCATGTTCCGGGCGAAGGTGTCCATCACCTGCTTGCCCTCGTCCAGGCGCAGCAGGCCGTGGTCGACGAAGACGCAGGTGAGCTGGTCGCCGATGGCCTTGTGGATCAAGGCGGCAGCCACCGAGGAATCCACGCCGCCGGACAGGCCGAGGATGACTTCGTCGCTGCCGACCTGCTCGCGGATGCGGGCGACGGCTTCGGAGACGTAGTCGGGCATGTTCCAGTCGCCGTCGCAGCCGCAGATGTCGCGCACGAAGCGCGTGAGCATGGCCTTGCCCTGCACGGTGTGGGTGACTTCGGGGTGGAACTGCACGGCGTAGAAGCCGCGGGCTTCGTCGGCCATGCCGGCGATGGGGCACGAGGGCGTGGAGGCCATGAGCTTGAAGCCCGGCGGCAGCTCGGTGACCTTGTCGCCGTGGCTCATCCACACCTTCAGCATGCCGTGGCCTTCGGGCGTGGTGAAGTCGGCCAGGCCGTCGAGCAGCCGGGTGTGGCCGTGGGCGCGCACTTCGGCGTAGCCGAATTCGCGGTGGTCGGAGTAGCTGACCTTGCCGCCCAGCTGGTGCGCCATGGACTGCATGCCGTAGCAGATGCCCAGCACCGGCACGCCCAGGTCGAACACGGCGGCCGGCACGCGCAGCGAATCCTCGGCGTAGGCCGATGCATGGCTGCCCGACAGGATCACGCCCTTGAGGCCCTGCTCTCCTTGGGCGCGCACGAAGGCGTCGTCGACGTCGCCCGGATGGATTTCAGAGTAGACGCCGGCCTCGCGCACGCGGCGGGCGATGAGCTGGGTGACTTGCGAACCGTAGTCGAGGATGAGGATGCGCTGGTGGTGCATGATGACTCTGCCAGTGGGAAATAAAAGCGCACCGGCCAGAACACGGTGGGTTCTGCCGGTGCGCGTTGCATTGCACGGAAGGGCTGACCGGGGTCAGTCGGCGCGGTAGTTCGGGGCTTCCTTGGTGATCTGCACGTCGTGCACGTGGGATTCGCGGAAGCCCGCGGAGGTGATCTCCACGAATCGGGTCTTGGTGCGCATGTCGTCGATGCTGGCGCAGCCGCAGTAGCCCATGGAGGCCCGGATGCCGCCGACCAGCTGGTAGATGATGGCGAGCACGCTGCCCTTGTAGGGCACGCGGCCCTCGATGCCCTCGGGCACGAGCTTGTCGGCGTTGTTGGCGGGATCCTGGAAATAGCGGTCGGCCGAGCCGTCGGACATGGCGCCCAGGCTGCCCATGCCGCGGTACGACTTGTACGAGCGGCCCTGGAACAGCACGACTTCGCCCGGCGCCTCTTCGGTGCCCGCGAACATGCCGCCCATCATGCAGGCGAAGGCGCCGGCCGACAGGGCCTTGGCGATGTCGCCCGAGTAGCGGATGCCGCCGTCGGCGATCAGGGGCACGCCGGTTCCCTCGAGGGCCTGGGCCACGTCGGAGATGGCGGTGATCTGCGGCACGCCGACGCCGGCCACCACGCGGGTGGTGCAGATGGAGCCGGGCCCGATGCCGACCTTGACGCCGTCGGCGCCGTGTTCGACCAGCGCCAGGGCGGCCTCCGCGGTGGCGATGTTGCCGCCGATGACGTCGACCTTGGGGAAGTTTTCCTTGACCCAGCGCACGCGCTCGAGCACGCCCCGGGAGTGGCCGTGCGCGGTGTCGACCACGATGACGTCGACGCCGGCGGCAACCAGCTTCTGCACGCGCTCTTCGGTGCCCTCGCCCACGCCCACCGCCGCGCCCACGCGCAGCTGGCCCAGCGCGTCTTTGTTGGCGGCGGGATGCTCGGTGGTCTTGACGATGTCTTTCACGGTGGCGAGGCCACGCAGCTCGAAGGCGTCGTTGACGATCAGCACGCGCTCGAGCCGGTGCTTGTGCATCAGGGTCTGGGCCTCGTCGAGGGTGGCGCCCTCTTTCATGGTGACCAGGCGCTCCTGCGGCGTCATGATGTTGCGCAGGGGCTGGTCGAGGCGGTCTTCGAAGCGCAGGTCGCGGTTGGTGACGATGCCCACGAGCTTCTTGCCCTCGACCACCGGCAGGCCGGAGAAGCCATGCTGGCGCTGCAGCGCGATGGCATCGCGCACTTTCATGTCGGGGGTGACCGTGACCGGATCGATCACGATGCCGAATTCATGCCGCTTGACGCGGGCCACTTCCTTGGCCTGCTGGTCGGCGCTGAGATTCTTGTGGATGATGCCGATCCCGCCTTCCTGCGCCATGGCGATGGCCAGGCGCGATTCGGTGACCGTGTCCATGGCGGCGGACACGAGGGGGATATTGAGGGTGATGTTGCGGGTAAGGCGGGTGACCAGGGAGGTGTCGCGCGGCAACACCTCGGAGTAGGCGGGCACCAACAACACGTCGTCGAAGGTGAGCGCTTTTTGGACGAGACGCATGGGGAACTCCGGGCGCAAAGCAAGATTATACGCTGTCACAGCTATGTCTAGGTGTTCACCCTAGTGCCGCCGTAGGCTTGGCTTGCTGACCACTGCTTACACATTTATACCCGGGTGTTATTGACCGGATTTATTACCCGGAAAATAATGAGGCGTGGATTTGATCCGAGGGGACTCCATCCCCCGAAGGAGACCAGACCATGCAAACCAACGACGCGCAACTCATTCCGCATTGCACCGCCTTCAACGGGCACCGCCGCATCGCACAGGGATCGCCCGCCGAGGTGGCGTTCGTGGTGCGCCGGGTGCTGGCCACCGATCCGGCCGCCGCGGTGCTGGTGTACGACGATCTCACCGGGCAACTGGTGGAACTGGATCTGCGGGGCGGGGACGCCAATCCGCCCGCTCCGGCGCCCACTGCTGCCCCCGCCCCGTCGCCGGGTGGCGCGGAGGCCGCGGCAGAGGCGGCCCGGGTCGCCCGGGGCCGGGGCCGGCCGCGGCTGGGCGTGGTGGCGCGCGAGGTGACGCTGTTGCCGCGCCACTGGGAATGGCTGGCCGGCCAGCCCGGCGGCGCGTCGGTGGCGCTGCGCCGGCTGGTGGAGGAAGCCAGCCGCCAGCATGCCGAACGCGACCGCCTGCGCCAGCGGCAGGAAGCGGCCTACCGCTATATGTCTTCGATGGCGGGGGATTTCCCCGGCTTCGAGGAAGCCACGCGGGCGCTGTTTGCCGGCGACGCGCCCCGCCTGCAGGAATGGATTGCGCAGTGGCCGCCCGACGTGCGCGAGTACACCCTGAAGCTGCTCGAAGGCTGAGTCCGCGCGCCGCGCTACACTGGCGGCTGCGGCGCGCAAGGCGCCGCGCCTTTCCGCAAGCCCGCCACGATGTCCCGCACCCCCGAAATCCGCCCCGGCCAATCCGTCGAACTGCTGAAGGAACTGCACATCCTCACGCGCGACGGCAAGATGAACCAGGACAGCCGCCGCAAGCTCAAGCAGGTCTACCATCTGTACCAGTTCATCGAGCCGCTGCTGCAGGACGTGAAGGCGGCGCGCGGCGCGGTCACGCTGGTGGACCACGGCGCGGGCAAGTCGTACCTGGGATTCATCCTGTACGACCTGTTCTTCAAGGCGCTGCGCGACGGGTCGCACATCTACGGCATCGAGACGCGCGAGGCGCTGGTCACCCGCTCACGCGAGCTGGCAGCACGCCTGGGGTTCCCGGGCATGTCGTTCCTCAACCTGTCGGTGGCCGAGTCTATCGATTCGCCCGCCCTGCCGGAACGGGTCGACGTGGTGACCGCCCTGCATGCCTGCGACACCGCGACCGACGACGCCATACGCTTCGCCCTGCACAAGCAGGCGCGGCACATCGTGGTGGTGCCCTGCTGCCAGGCCGAGGTGGCCGCCGCGCTGCGCCGGCACAAGGCGCAGGCACTGTCCGACCCCATGGCCGAGCTATGGCGCCATCCCCTGCATACCCGCGAATTCGGCAGCCAGGTCACCAACGTGCTGCGCTGCCTGCAGCTGGAGGCGCACGGCTACCAGGTGAGCGTGACCGAGCTGGTGGGCTGGGAGCACTCGATGAAGAACGAGCTCATCGTCGCCCAATACAACAAAGACCGCCCGCGGCGCGCGCCGGCCGAGCGGCTGAAGCAGATACTCGAACGCATCGGCCTGCCGCAGCTGCGCGAGCGCTTCTTCGTGCCGGAAGCGGTCGCCAGCCGCGCCTAGGGCCAGCTGACGCTAGCGGCCTTCCATCAGCCTGCGCCAGCCCTCCGGTCCGAGGGCGCGCAGCGTCTCCATGTTCTTCTCGTAGATGGCCTCGGGCTCGGGGAACACCTCGACCGCGCGATCGATGCTGTCTTCGCGCAGCAGGTGCAGGATGGGATACGGCGAGCGGTTGGTGTAGTTCTCGATGTCGTCCGGATCCGTGTCGGCAAACTGGAACTGCGGGTGGAAGGTGGCCACCTGCAGCGTGCCCACCAGCCGCATGCGCTTGAGCAGCCGGTCGGACAGGTCGCCGAAATCGTTGAAGTCGTAGAAATCGTCGAACGCGTCGGGCAGGATCAGCAGCGTGGTGTCCACCTCGGCCGGATCGGCCTCGGCCAGGTGCAGCAGGGCCTCCTCGAGATCCTGCAGCACGCCCTCCTCGTCGGTGGCGTCGCTCACGGCGTAGCGCACCTGCCCCTTGACCTGCACGGCCTTGGCGAACGGGCACAGGTTCAGGCCGATCACGGCCCGGTCCACCCACTGGCGCGTCTCGGCCACCACCGTGGCATAGCGGGGATCGTCGGTGATCATGCGGGCATCGCGGCCATGGTCTGCGCCACGGCGGCCGTGAGCTTCTTGCCGTAGGGCACGTGCAGGAACTCATTGGGACCATGCGCGTTGGAACGCGGGCCCAGCACGCCGCACACCATGAACTGCGCCTTGGGAAAGCCCTGCTGCAGCATGCTCATGAGCGGGATGGTGCCGCCCTGCCCGATGTAGCCGCAGGGCGCGCCGTAGTACTGCTGTGAGGCCTGGTTGAGCGCGGCGCTGAGCCACTGCGCCGATGCCGGTGCGTTCCAGCCGGTGGCCGCCCCCTGGTTGGCATGGAAGATGACCTTGGCGTTGTAGGGCGCGTTGTCTTCGAGCAGGTGCTTGATCTCCTGCGCGGCGGCAACGGCGTCGACCAGCGGCGGCAGGCGCAGCGACAGCTTGAAGGCCGTACGCGGGCGCAGCACGTTGCCCGCGCTGCCCAGCGGCGGCAGCCCTTCGGCGCCCGTGACCGACAGCGTGGGCCGCCAGGTGCGGTTCAGCAGCGCCTCCTCGGGCTCGGTGGCCATGGGCAGCACGAAGCCGCCGTCGGCCCCGCAGCTCCAGGGAAAGCGGCGCCAGACCTCGTCGCCCAGGATGCGCGCCGTGGCCTTCACCTGCTCGACGCGCTCGGCCGGGATCTCGCAATGCAGGCTCTGCGGCAGCAGCCGGCCCGTGCTGCTGTCCTCGAGCCGGTCGAGCAGGTGGCGCAGGATGCGGAAGGACGACGGCACCACGCCGCTGGAGTCGCCCGAGTGCACTCCCTCGTCGAGCACCTGCACTTCCAGCGTGCCGGACACCATGCCGCGCAGCGAGGTCGTCATCCAGAGCTGGTCGTAGTTGCCCGCGCCGGAGTCCAGGCAGATGACCAGCGCCACGTTGCCCAGGCGCTCGCGCAGCGCGTCGACGTACGGCAGCAGGTCGTAGCTGCCGGATTCCTCGCAGGTCTCGACGATGCCCACGCAGCGCGGGCGCGGCACGCCCTGTTTGTCGAGCGCCAGGATGGCGGTGAGCGAGGCATAGATGGCGTAGCCGTCGTCGGCGCCGCCGCGGCCATAGAGCTTGCCGTCCTCGTACTTGGGGGTCCAGGGGCCGAGGTCGCGGCGCCAGCCGGAGAATTCCGGCTGCTTGTCGAGGTGGCCGTAGAGCAGCACGGTATCGTCGTTGTCGGGGCGGGTGGCCGGCGCATCGAAGAAGATCACCGGCGTGCGGCCCGGCAGGCGCACCACTTCGAGCGTGAGGCCGTGCACCTTCTGGGCCTCGACCCACTGCGCCGCGTCGCGCACTACCCGCTCGATGTAGGCATTCTTTTCCCAGTCGGGGTCGAATGCCGGACTCTTGGCGGGAATGGCGATGTAGGTGGTAAGCGCGGGAATGATCTCGTCGTCCCACTTCTCGTTCACGAAGGCCTGCAGGGCCTGGGGATCGAGCGTGGGCGGGAGGGCGTCGTCGGGGATGCGGGCGTTCATGGGATCCTCGCCTGGAAGATGGGCTGCCCCGATTTTATGCCTGCCGCGCCAGGCGCGCGAATCCCCGGCGCCTGGCTCAGGCCGGCTGCAGGCCCGCCGCCTGGGCGGCGCGCGCGTACTTGTCGCGCTCGCTGCGGAAATAGGCGGTGGTCTGATCCGGCGGCATGAGCACGATCTCGTTGCCCTGCGTATCCATGGCCTTGCGCACCTCATCCGTCCTGAAGGCCTGGCTGAACGCCGCATGGGCCTTCTGCACCTGTCCCGCGGGCAATCGCGCCGGGCCCACCACGGCCACCCAGCCCGTCACGTCGTAGTCCCGCAGTCCCTGTTCGCGCAGCGTGGGAACCTGGGGCAGCACGGCGATGCGCTCGGCGCCGCAGCAGCCGACGAGGTTCAGCCCCCCGTCCCGCACCTGGGCGAGGATGGAAGGCAGCGACAGCACGCCCAGGTCCACCTGTCCGCCGAGCAGGTCCGTGAGCATGGGACCCGCGCCCTTGTAGGGAATGTGCCGCGCTTCCAGGCCGGCCTGCTGCAGGAACATGGCGGCAGCCAGATGCAGGATGGTGCCGTTGCCCGAGGAGGCGTAGTTGTATTCGCCGGGCCTGGCCCGCAGCGCCGCCGCCAGCTCCTCCAGGCTCTGCACCGGCAGGCGCCGGGGATTGGTGACCAGCAGGAAGGGGGTACGGCCGACCATGCTGATCGGCGTGATGTCGCCCAGCGGATCGAACGGCAGGGACTTGTACACGCTGGGGAAGATCACGTGGTTGTTCGACACCATGCCGAGGGTGTAGCCGTCCGGGTCCGAGCGGACCAGCGCCGACGTGCCCACCACGCCGCCGGCGCCCGGCTGGTTCTCCACAACCACCGTATGGCCCAGCGACTTCGACAGCGCCGGCGCGGCCGAACGGAGGATGGTGTCCACGCCCGACCCCACGCTCACGGGAAGGATGAAGCGGACGGGCCTGTCTGCGGCTGCACGGCGCGGCAACACGGCCGCCGCCGCACAGGCGCCCGCGGCGCCCAGCATGTCCTGGCGGGTCCAGCCCTTGCGGATTGCATTCATGGTCTTGTCTCCTCGATTTATTTATTTGTGCAACCGTGCGCCCCGCATGCCGGGGCGCCGTTCAGTCTTCCGCGGCCAGCTCCCGGGCTGGCGGCCGCCGGCGGATACGGCCACGCATCACGCGGCCGCTCCCTGTTGACGCAGGGCGGCGATCTGCGCATCGTCGTAGCCCAGCCCGCGCAGCAGCACGTCGGTGTGCTGGCCCAGCGTGGGCGGATGGCTGCGCACGGCGAGGCGCCGTCCGTCCATGAGCAACGGGAACAGCGCCACGCCGGCCGTCTGCCCTGCCCGCTCGCCGTCAGGCAGGCGGACGTCGGCCAGTCCGCCCGTGGCGCGCAGGTGCGGATCGTCGTACAGCGCTTCCGGCTTGGTGATGGGTGCATACGGCAGGCCGTGCCGCTCGAAGATCTCCGCCAGCTCGGCGGCGCGGTAGCCGGCCAGGCGCTGGCGCAGGTCGGGCAGCAGCGTCGGCCTGCGCCGCACCCTGTCGTTGTTGGTCGCCAGATCCGGGGCCTGTTTCAGGTCGTCGAAGCCGAAGGCATCGCAGAACACCTTCCACTGGGCATCGCTCACGGCCGCCAGGAAGATCTGCTCACCGTCGCGCACGGTGAAGACGTCGTACAGCGCCCAGGCGGAGATGCGCTCGGGCATGGGCGCAGCCGGCTCGCCGGTAATGGCGTACTGCATCATGTGCTGGCCCACGAGAAAGACATTGTTCTCGAAGAGCGCCGACTGCACTTCCTGGCCACGGCCCGTGATGCCGCGCTGGATCAGCGCGCCGAGCGCCCCGATGGCGCCGAACATGCCGCCCATGATGTCGTTGACGCTGGTGCCCGCGCGCAACGGATCGCCGGGCCTGCCCGTCATGTAGGCCAGCCCGCCCATCATCTGCACCACCTCGTCCAGCGCCGTGCGGTGCTCGTAAGGCCCAGGCAGGAAACCCTTGTGGCTCACGTAGATCACCCGCGGATTGCGCTGGCTGAGCGAGGCGTAGTCCAGCCCATATTTGGCCATGGTGCCTGGCTTGAAGTTCTCCGCCACGACGTCGGCGGAATCCGCCAAGCGCCTTGCGGCCTCTGCGCCCTCGGCGCTGCGCAGGTCGAGCTGGATGCTTTTCTTGTTGCGGTTGAACATCGGAAAGAAGCCCGCGCCCGCTCCCAGCAGGAAGCGCGTGCGGTCGCCGCCCACCGGCTCGACCTTGATGACTTCGGCGCCCAGGTCGGCCAACACCATGCCGCAGGTGGGGCCCATGACCATGTGCGTGAACTCGACCACGCGCACGCCTTCCAGGGGAAGGCGGCGCCCGGCGGTGTCGGGAGAATCAGCGGGTGTCGATGACATAGGCGAGGCTCGGACTGTGCAGCAGGATGGAAGGAAAGCCGTGACGGGGCCCGTCAGGCGGCATGCGCCTGGCGCGGGGCATAGGTCTTGGGCAGGCCCGCGGCGGCCAGCGCGCCGTGCAGCGGATCTCCCTGCAGCCACTCGGCCACGCGCCGGCGCAGCTCGAGCAGCGCCGGCAGGTCTATGCCGGTGTGGTAGCCCATGCGCTCGAGCATGAAGGCCAGGTCTTCGCTGGACACGTTGCCGCTCGCGCCCGGCGCATGCGGGCAGCCGCCGATGCCGGCGAGGCTGGCGTCGAACCGCGTCACGCCGCAATCCAGCGCGGCTAGCGCGTTCGCCAGGCCCAGGCCGCGGGTGTCGTGGAAATGGGCGCAGGCCAGCCTTGCGCCGGCGATGCGGCGCGCCTGCCCGAAGAGGCTGCGCACCGCGGCAGGATCGGCATAGCCCACCGTATCGGCCAGACTCACGCTGTCGGCGCCGGCATCCAGCAAGGCCTGCATCAGGCGCAGCACCTCCTGCGGCGCCACATGCCCCTGCAGCGAACAGCCGAAGGCCGTGCCCACACCGCCCTCGATGTGCGTGCGCAGGCCAGCGGCGTCGCGCGCCGCGCGCATGCGCGCCACCTCCTGCACCACGTCGTCGGGCGTCTTGCGCAGGTTCGCCAGGCTGTGCTGGTGGCTGGCCGAGAGCGGCACCACCATCAGATCGGCACCCGCCTCCAGGGCGCGCTCGGCCCCCTTCAGGTTCGGCACCAGCACCGATACCCGCAGGCCGGGCAAGCGGCGGGCGTAGGCCACCAGTTCTGCCGTGTCTGCCAGCTGGGGCAGCAGGCGCGCCGGCACGAAGGAGCCGACCTCGATCTCGCGCATGCCGGCGGCGTGCGCGGCATCGATCCATGCCTGCTTCTGCCAGGTGGGCACGACGCGCTGCAGGCTTTGCAGGCCGTCGCGCAGGCCGACCTCGCGGATCACGGCGGGGGAAGCGGCGGCGGTGGAGGGGATGGGGTCCATGGCTTGGGGAAAGTAAGAAGGCTCATCGCAGTTTAGGTTTTCCGGGCAAGAAATAAAGTGGTATTTTGGAACCCCTGAATTTCCATTCCGGAAATTCTCAACACACGCCGTGCTTGCCCTATGCGAGACCTGGACCTCACCACCCTGCGCCTGTATGTGCTGGTCTGCGAGGCGCGCAGCATTGCCCGCGCCGCCGAACAGGCCCGCATGGTGGGCTCGGCCATCAGCAAGCGGCTGGCCCAGCTCGAAGACACCGTGGGCGTGCCGCTGCTGCAGCGGCGCCGGCGCGGGGTCGTCCCCACCCCGGCGGGCGAAACCCTGCTGCAGCATGCCCGCGCCATGCTGGCCCACGCCGGCATGGTGGAACGCGACATGGCCGCCTACGCCCGGGGGGTGCGCGGCCAGGTGCGCATCCTGGCCACCGCCTCGGTGCTGGCCGAGTCGCTGGCGGAAGACGTGGCCGCATTCCTGCGCAACCCGGCGCACGCCGACATCAGCGTCGACATCGAGGAGCGGCTCAGCACGGGCGTGGTGCGCGGCGTGCGCGAAGGCGAGGCATCGCTGGGCATATGCTGGGATGCTGCAGAATTCCACGGCCTGGCGTCCCGCCCTTATCGCAGCGATCGCCTGGCCGTGGTGATGCACCGCGGACACCCGCTGTCCCGCCGCCGCAGCCTGCGCTTCGAAGACACGCTGGACGAAGAACACGTCACCATGCCCACCGCCAGCGCGGTGCTGATCCTGCTGCAGCGCGCCGCAAGCCAGGCCGGCCGCAGCATGCGGCACCGTGTCACGGTGTCCAACTTCGATTCGGCATTCCGCGTGGTGCAGGCGCGCCTGGCCATCTGCGTGGCGCCGCTGGAAGTGGCCCAGCGCTACGCCGACGCCGACATGCTCAGCGTGGTCCCGCTGTCGGACCCCTGGGCATGGCGAAGATTCGCGCTGTGCACCCGCGCCGGCGAAAGCCTGCCGGCGGCCGCCCAGCTGCTGGCCGATCATCTGGCCGGCCTCGCCCACGATCCCCCCGGTTGAAAGCCTGACGCCAGCCGCCACGGCGGGGCAAACCCGCCCTGCCATGTGGGTCCACTATCATTCCGCGCACCTTTTCCCTTCCATCCTGCCTCATGACACTTGCCGCCGATGCCCTCCGCACCCTGGCCCGCCACGCGCCTTGTATCGCACGCACGGCCGCGCTGGCTTGCGCACTGGGGCTGGCGCACGCGCCGGTGCGGGCCGACACACCGGCGATCGGCGAACTGCGCCTCATCGGCGAACAGCGCATCGCACATCGCACCCTCTTCGGCGATACGGTGGTGGGCGGACTCTCGGACCTGGACTACGATCCCCGCACCGGGGACTGGGTGCTGGTGAGCGACGACCGTTCGGATCTTGCGTCGGCGCGCTTCTACACCGCGCGGCTGGACTATGAAGCAGCCGCGTTCCGCAGCGTGTTGCTCACCAACGTCACGCCGGTGCTGCAGGCCGACGGCGCCCCTTATCCCAGCCGCCTGCGCGCCGGCGCCCCGCCCGACATGGAGGCCATCCGTTTCGATCCGCTCGATGGCAGCCTGTGGTACGCGAGCGAAGGCGACCGCCTGTTCGACCTGGACCCGGTGGTGCGCCACATTTCGCGCAATGGCCGGCCCATCATGGAACAGGCCACGCCGCCGCGACTCCGCATGCGATGGCTGGGCGGCAGCGGCCCGCGCAACAACCGCGCCTACGAGGGCATGGCCTTTGCGCCGGACGGGCAATCGATGTGGGTCGCGATGGAGGCGCCGCTGCTGCAGGACGGGCCGCTGCCCACGCCCGACGCGGGGGCGCTGGTCCGCATCACGCAGTACGACCGCACCGGCACGCTGCTGCGCCAGCTGCCCTACCCGCTCGATGCCATTCCCGCCGCACCCGCACCCGCGCCCGGCCGCTACGCCGACAACGGCGTCTCGGCCCTTCTCGCCGTGGACGAGGAACGCCTGCTGGTGCTGGAGCGCTCCGCCGTGCAGGGCCCGGACGGCACGTACCGCAATCACATCCGCCTGTACGAGGCCGACGTGACGGGGGCTACGGAGCTTGCCGAGGTGGAAGCGCTGCAGGGCGCCGCGGTCACGCCCATGACGAAAAGGCTGGTACTGGACCTGGACACGCTGGATCTGCCCAGGGTGGACAACATCGAGGGCATGGCCTGGGGCCCGACGCTGGACAACGGGCGCGCCAGCCTGGTGATGGTGTCGGACGACAACTTCAACCCGGCCCAGGTGACGCAGCTGCTGGCTTTCCAGGTGCTGCGCTGAAGCCTCGCAGGTCTGTCAGCCTTCGAGCGTGATGCGCCCCGCGTCGACGATACTGCGCCATTTCGGTATTTCCGCGGCAATCAGGCTGGAGAAGGCTGCAGGGCCGTCGGCAACCATGTCGGACCCGAATGAGGCAACGACCGAATTGACCTTCGGCAGCCGGGCCGCCCTGACCGTTTCCTCGGCCAGCCTGTCGGCGACGGAGTCCGGTATGCCTGCAGGGGCGAGCAGGCCGTACCAGCCCCGCGCCTCAAAGCCGCTGATGCCCTGCTCCCGCACCGTCGGCACTTCGGGCAGGGAAGCCGTGCGCGCAGGACTCGACACCGCGAGGGCAACCATCCGGCCGGCACGGATATGCGGCTCGACCAATGCAAGGTTCTCGAAGGCGAACAGCACTTCGCCCCCTATCACGGCAACGACCGCCGGCGCACCGCCCTTGTACGGGACATGGGTGGCCTGCACGCTTGCCTTCTGCTTCAACATCTCGGCGGCCAGGTGCTGCGGCGTACCGGTGCCTGCGGAAGCATAGAACGCAGGCTTGGGGCTGGCTGCCAGGTGCTGCATCAGATCGGCGAAGGTGCTCAGGCCGGACTGCGGGCTCACGACCAGCACCAGCGGCGTGGCCGCCAACAGCGAGATCGGCCTGAAATCGCGCACCGGATCGTATTGCAGGTTCTTGTGTAACGACACGTTGATCGCCAGCGGGCCGCTTGCGCCCAACAACAGCGTATAGGGATCGCCCTGGGCACGCGCGACGAAAGCCGTGCCGATATTGCCGCCCGCCCCTGGCCGGTCTTCCACGATGAAAGGCTGGCCCAGGGCTTCGGCCAGCTCGGCCCCGACGAGCCGTGCCAGTATGTCGACGATGCCTCCGGGAGGATAGGGATTGATGATGCGCACGGGCTGGCTGGGCCAGTCTGCCGCCCATGTCCGGCCCATGGCCGCAAAAGCGCTACAGGCCGTGGCCGCCGCCAGGAAGTCACGTCGTTTCATGGGTCTCCTCCCTCTTGATCGGGGTTATGCCCGGCGCCGGAAGGCCCGGAGCATGCGAGCGCCGCGTTTTTTCCCGGCGATCAGGCGGGCGCCAGCGCAAAGGTAAGCCGCGTGCCGTTGACGATGATGCCTCCGCGATCGCCTGGCGTAATGGAGCCGTACCGGGCAGCGAAGCACGGAGGCAGGGGCCGGCCGTTTGCGGGCGCCAGCCAGAGCCGCAACAGATGGCGCTTGCGCTCGGGTTCCGGCCAGTCCTCGAAATCGGTGCGCGAGTGCAGGATTTGGTGGTTGTGCAGGAACTGCATGTCGCCAGGACGAAACTCCATCTGCAGGCACAAGGCGGGATCGTTCGACAGGCTGTCCATCATGGCAAGCGCCTCCCATTCCGACTGCGTCAGGCGCCGTGCCTCGGGGCAGTTTTCCTGCGCGCTGCGTATGTACTGTCCGACATAGATGGTGGTGAGCTTGCCGCCGTGCCAGTTGAAGACGGGGATGTCGAACCAGGGCTTTGCGCCTTCGGGCACTTCGCCGCGGCGATCGGTGGGAAATGGATGGAACAGCTGCTGCGCCAGCTCCGGCCGGCGCGCCATCATTTCGTTGTAGACGGACACCGAACTGACGATGCGGCTCTCGCCGCCGGAACGGGACGTCTTGAGGCACATCAGTCCGACAATATCGCAGGAATCCGTGTGGTATTCGAGTTGACGGTTGGTCTGGTAGTAGCGCGTGCCCTGGTTGCGGATATCCGCCCCGGTATCGCGCACGTGGCCGAGCAGGTGGCCCTTGGCGTTCTGCGAACGGAAGCTGCCGAAGCGCGCGCCCATGCCGAGATAAGCCATGGCGGCTTCTTCGGTGCTGTAGCGCTCGACCGGAAATCCGCGTATCAGGACGAACCCCCGCCCTTCCAGCACGTCGTGGAGCATGGCCTCCAGGCGAGGGCCGAGCGTCGGCAAGGGAAACGTCTCGGCATTGATCTCGGCGAAGCCGAGGCCTGAACGTCCGAAAGCGCGGATGGCCGAATCGACTTCGGCGATCTCGCCGTCAGTCAGCGTTTCGATCCAGCTGCCCTGTTCCGCCATGTCGGAACCGCGCCAGGCGGCTGGCCCATCGATGCGTGCCGGGATGTCTCCACGCGGGGTATCGATAGCAGCTTGCAATGATGTCTCCTCTCGGGGGCCGGCTCCTGCCGGACGATTCGAAAGAAGTCTATTGGCATCGCTGCCTTCGTTCCAACGAATAATATTGATAGGCTTATCCATCCGAGCGATATATGAATCCAGGCAACATCACCCTGAAGCAGCTGCGGGCCTTCGTCACGGTGGCGCAGGAACGCAGCTTCACGCGCGCCTCCGCCAGGCTGCACGTGACCCAGTCCACGCTGACCGCGTCCATCAAGATCCTGGAAGATGAGATCGGCATGCGGCTGCTCGACCGGTCCACCCGTTTCGTGATGCTCACCGCGCATGGCCGCGAGTTCCTGCCGGCCGCCGAACGCATGCTGCGGGACCTGCACGAGTCGTTGGAGACGCTGCGGCTGGGAGCCACGCGGCAACGCGGCTCGGTGATCGTGGCGGCCGCCGCCTCGTTCATCAACTATGTGCTCTCTCCGGCCGTGGTGCAGATGGCGCAGCAATATCCCGGCATCCGGGTCCGCATGCGGGAAGAGACGACTGAAGGGGTGTGCCGCATGGTGTTGTCCGGCGAAGCCGACTTCGGCATCACCACGCTGTTCCAGCCGGTTCCCGAGGTGGACACCGCACTCGTGCTGATCGATGTCTACGGCGCCGTCTTCGCTCCCGGCCATCCGCTCGCGGCGGAGCAGTCGACTCCGATGCCATGGAGCCGGCTGGCACCGCACACCATGGTTGCCTTGCATCCCTCGAACGGGATCCGGGCATTGCTGGACCTGCATCCGGGCATCCCGATACAGTTCAAGCGGGCTGCCTATGAGGTCGGGACGATGCCCTCGCTATACCCGCTGCTGGCGCGCGGGCTGGGTTATGCCGCGCTCCCCGCCATGGCGGCCCGGCCGCTGGTCGCCGCCGGACTGCGCTACGTTCCCTTGGGCAAGCCCGCATTGCGTCGCGAACTCTACGTCGTCAAACCCCGCGCCCGCACCCTGAGCCCGGCGGCCATGGCCATGCTGGAAGCGATGACGGACGCGCTGAAGGGCATTGCCCCCGACCGGCAGCTGAAGGTGGTGTTCGGGCGCAGGCAGCTGGAGTCATTCGCCCGCTGAACCCGCCTGGACGGCCCTGCCGGAACGCCAGGCACCTCCGTGCCCGGCATCCGCGGAACGCCGCCTCAACCCACCCAGACGCGGGCGTTGCGGAACATGCGCATCCACGGGGTGTACGCGCCGCCGCTGTCGGCCTCGCCCCACTTGGCGGGCGCCCAGGACATCATCACATTGCGCGTGACGCGCTCGGGGTGCGGCATGATCACGGTGAAGCGTCCGTCCGCGGTGGTGACGGACGTCAGCCCGCCCGGGCTGCCGTTGGGGTTGTAAGGATAGGCCTCGGTGGGCTGGCCGTAGTTGTCGACGAAGCGCGCGGCGGCCAGCACGCGTTGGGCATCGCCCTGCTGCGAGAAGTCGGCATAGCCTTCGCCGTGGGCGACGGCCACCGGCACCCGGGTGCCGGCCATGCCCGCGAAGAAGATCGAGGGCGAATCGGCCAGTTCCACCAGCGACAGGCGCGCCTCATACTTCTCGGACTGGTTGCGCGTGAAGCGCGGCCAGTGCTCCGCGCCCGGGATCATGGGTGCCAGCGCGGCCATCATCTGGCAGCCATTGCACACGCCCAGCGCGAAGGTATCGGGCCGCGCGAAGTACGCCGCGAACTGGTCGGCCAGCTGCGGGTTGAAGCGGATGGTGCGGGCCCAGCCCTCGCCCGCGCCCAGCACGTCGCCATAGCTGAAGCCGCCCACGGCCACCAGGCCCTGCATGCCGGCCAGGTCGATGCGCCCCGCGAGCAGGTCGGTCATGTGCACGTCCACGGCCTCGAAACCCGCGGTATCGAAGGCCCAGGCCATCTCGACCTGGCTGTTGCAGCCCTGCTCGCGCAGGACGGCCACGCGCGGACGCTTGCCCGTGGCGATGTACGGCGCCGCCACGTCTTCCTGCGGATCGAACGCCACGCGCGGCGACAGGCCGGGATTGGCCGTGTCGAGCCAGGTGTCGAATTCGGCCTGCGCGCAGGCCGGGTTGTCGCGCAGCGCCATGATGCGGTGGCTGACCTCGCTCCAGGCACGGCCCAGTTCGGCGCGCGGCTGGCCCCACACCTTCCTGCCGTCGCGGTAGAACTCGACCTCGTCGGCGCCGTTCAGGCCGCCGATGACGTGCGAATACTTGGACAGCCCGGCGCCGCGCAGCACCTGCATGACCGCGTCGCGCTGCGCGAGCGGCACCTGGATGACGGCGCCGGCCTCTTCCGAGAAGAGCGCCTTGAGCGTGAGCTCCTGGCGCTGCACCGCCACCTGCTCGGGACGGATCTTGTAGTCGCCCCAGTCGGCCGAGTCCGGATCGAAGGTCAGCATGTCGAGGTTGACCGACACGCCGGTGCGGCCCGCCAGCGCCATCTCCACGACGGTGGCGAACAGGCCGCCGTCGGAGCGGTCGTGGTAGGCCAGGATGACGCCCGCCTCGGCGAGCGTGCGGATCGTGATGAAGAAGGCCCGCAGATCCTGCGGCACGTCGATGTCGGGCACGCTGGTGCCGACCTGGTTGTAGACCTGCGCCAGGATCGAGCCGCCCATGCGATGCAGGCCGCGGCCCAGGTCGATGAGGATGAGCGCGCTGTCGCCGGCATCGGTACGCAGCTGCGGCGTGAGGCTGTTGCGCGCATCGGCCACGGGAGCGAAGGCCGTCACGATGAGCGACACGGGCGCCACCACCTGGCGCGCCTCGCCGTCCTGCTCCCAGGAGGTCTTCATGGACAGCGAGTCCTTGCCCACCGGGATGGAGAGGCCGGTGGCCTGGCACAGCTGGCTGACTGCCGACACGGTGTCGTACAGCGCGGCATCCTGGCCCGGCACGCCGCAGGCGGCCATCCAGTTGGCCGACAGCTTGATGTCCTCGAGACGGGCCACGTCGGCCGCGGCCAGGTTGGTGAGCGCCTCGGCCACGGCCATGCGGCCCGAGGCAGGCGCGTCGATCATGGCAAGCGGCGTGCGCTCGCCCATGGCCATGGCCTCGCCGCGGAAACCTTCGTAGTCGGCCAGGGTGACGGCGCAGTCGGCCACCGGCACCTGCCAGGGCCCCACCATCTGGTCGCGGCTCGACAGGCCGCCCACGGTGCGGTCGCCGATGGTGATGAGGAAGGTCTTGTTGGCCACCGTGGGATGCCGCAGCACGCGGTAGGCGGCCTCGGTGAGGTCGATGCCGGCGAGATCCAGCGGCTCGGATACGCCCGGCAGGCGCTGCACGTCACGCGTCATGCGCGGCGGCTTGCCGAGGATCACGTCGATGGGCACGTCCACGGGACGCACTTCGCCCCCGGCCTGCGGCCGCACCTCGTCCAGCCCGGGCACGCCTTCGCCGTCGAGCACGCGCAGCGCACGCTCTTCGGTGGCCACGCCCACCACCGCATACGGGCAGCGCTCGCGCCGGGCGATGGCATCGAAGCGGTCGAGGTCCTGGGGCAGGATGGCCAGCACGTAGCGCTCCTGCGACTCGTTGCTCCAGATCTCGGCCGGCGACAGGCCGGACTCTTCGACGGGCACGCGCTTGAGGTCGAACACCGCGCCGCGGCCGGCGTCGTTGACGAGTTCGGGAAAGGCATTGGACAGGCCGCCCGCGCCCACGTCATGGATGGCCAGGATGGGATTGCGTTCGCCCTGCTGCCAGCAGCGGTCGATGACTTCCTGGGCGCGCCGCTCGATCTCGGGATTGCCGCGCTGCACGGAATCGAAGTCCAGGTCGGCCGCGTTGCTGCCCACGCCCATGCTGGAGGCGGCGCCGCCGCCCATGCCGATGCGAAAGCCCGGGCCGCCGAGCTGGATCAGCAGCGCGCCGGGAGGCAGGCCTTCCTTGTGGGTGAGCCCGGCGTCGATGGTGCCCAGGCCGCCGGCGATCATGATGGGCTTGTGGTAGCCCCAGCGCGTGCCGCCCGCGCTCTGCTCGAAGCTGCGGAAATAGCCCAGCAGGTTGGGCCGGCCGAATTCGTTGTTGAACGCGGCGCCGCCCAGCGGGCCGTCGATCATGATGGACAGCGGCGAGGCGATGCGCTCGGGCAGGCCGTGATGGTCGGCTTCCCAGGGCTGCATGGCGTCGGGGAAACGCAGGTGCGATACGGTGAAGCCGGTGAGGCCCGCCTTGGGCTTGGAGCCGCGGCCGGTGGCGCCCTCGTCGCGGATCTCGCCGCCGGCGCCGGTGGAGGCGCCGGGGAACGGGGCGATCGCCGTGGGATGGTTGTGCGTTTCCACCTTCATGAGCGTGTGCACCACCGTGTCGCGGCGCACGTACGTAGAGCCGGCGCCCTCGCCCGGCAGCCCGGCCTGGAAGCGCTGCGCGGGCCCCCCCTCCATGATGGCGGCGTTGTCGGAATAGGCCACCACCGTACCTGCGGGCTGCGCCTTGTGGGTGGCGCGGATCATGCCGAACAGGGTGTCGGGTTGCGGCTGGCCGTCGATGACCCACTGCGCGTTGAAGATCTTGTGGCGGCAGTGCTCGCTGTTGGCCTGCGCGAACATCATCAGTTCGACGTCGGTAGGATCGCGGCCCAGGGCGCCGAAGGACGCCGCCAGGTAGTCGATCTCGTCGTCGGAGAGGGCCAGCCCCAGCGTGGCGTTGGCCTCGACCAACGCCGCGCGCCCCTGCTGCTGCACGGGCACGGTGCGCATGGGCTTGCCTGCCAGCGTCTGGAACAGCGCGCTGCCGTCGAAGCTGGCGTCGACCACGGTTTCGGTCATGCGGTCGTGCAGGCAGGCGGCGGCGCGCGCCAGCGCGTCGGCATCGAAGGACTTGGCGCCGAGCATTCCGCGCTCGGGCACCAGGGTGTAGCGCAAGGCGCGCTCGATGCGGTGCACCTGGGTGAGGCCGCAGTTGCGGGCGATGTCGGTGGCCTTGCTGGCCCAGGGCGAGACCGTGCCCAGACGGGGAATCACCAGCAGCGACAGGCTCTTCGGCGGCGCTTCCGCCGGCGCGGGCGTGCCGTAGTCCAGCAGTTGCGCCAGGCGCCGGCTGGCCTCGGCATCGAGCTCGGTTTCGGTGCTGACGAAGTGTTCGTAGCGTGCCGACACATCGGCCACCGGCAGGCCTGCCTGTTTCAGTTGCGCCAGCAGGCGCTCGCGACGGAATGCGGAAAGAACGGAGGAACCGGGCAGATGCTGGACGAATGACACGATGCGAGCGCCGTAGGAAGAGAGAATCAAAGCGTGATTTTACCTTTACGGCGTGCCCTTCCCCGGCCGCCGGCATCCTGGCCGGCCATTCGCCCGGCGCCTGTTACAAAAAAGTCGGCATACCGTGGCGGCGCGCTTGCTGCACCGCGCAAGCCGGCATGGCGCCCTGCGCATACGGTCCGGGTGCGCCCATCCCTGCCGTGGCGGGAAGGCGCGTGCTGCCCCGCAGCATGTTGCGCGCAGCCCGCACCGCGGGAAAACACGAAGTAACGCCCCGGCCAACCGCCGTTAGCATCCCTTCCCATCCCAAGCTAGCCCTGCTGTATCCGATGTCGCTGCCCGAGGCCCGCCCAGAACCCGTCGAACCCATCCTCCCCGAACAACCGGAACCGGCCGTGAAGATCCCACTGGCCCTGGAGGACTGGCTGGCCGTATCGGTGCTGGCGCTGCTTGCGCTCATCACGCTGGCCAACGTGCTGGTGCGCTACTTCACCGACCAGTCGTTCGCCTGGACCGAGGAAATCTCCATCTTTCTGCTCATCGTGCTCACCATGGCCGGAGGCTGCGCCGCCTTCGTGCGCAACCGCCATGTGCGCATCGAGATCCTTGCCGACGGCGGCACCCCGCAGCGCCGGCGGCGCATGGCGATTGCGGCCCAGTCCTGCGTGCTGGTGTTCTTCGTGCTGCTCACCGTGCTGTCGGTGCGGCTGGTCCACGACGAATTCATCTACGAGGAAACCTCGCCCGCCATCGGCGTGCCCAGCTGGTGGTACTCGGCGTGGATGCCGCTGATGGCGGCGGCCATCGCGCTGCGCACGCTGGGCGTGCTGCGGCGCCTATGGCGCGGCGACGACGGGCCGCGCCCATGATCGCCGCCCTGCTGTTCGCGGCCTTCGCGGCGCTGATGCTCATCGGTGTGCCGGTGGGCGTGGCGCTGGGCCTGGCCGGCACCGTGGCCATTGCGCTGTCCAACCTCGATACGCCCTGGTTCGGCCTGCTGGCCGTGCCGCAGAACTTCTACGCAGGCCTGGCCAAGTATCCCTTGCTGGCCATCCCCATGTTCGTGCTCGTGGGCTCCATCTTCGACCGTTCGGGCGTGGCGCGGCGGCTGGTGGACTTCGCCGTGGCGGTGGTCGGCCGCGGCCCCGGCATGCTGCCCATGGTGACCGTCCTGGTCGCCATGTTCCTCGGCGGCATTTCCGGCTCGGGTCCGGCCTGTGCCGCCGCAGTGGGCGCCGTCATGATCGCGGCCATGTCGCGCGCCGGCTATCCAGGCGCGTACTCCGCATCGGTGGTCGCGGCGGGCGCGGCCACCGACATCCTCATCCCGCCCTCCATCGCCTTCATCATCTATTCCGTGCTGGTCCCCGGCGCCTCGGTGCCTGCGCTCTTCGCCGCCGGCATGGTGCCCGGCATGCTCACGGGCATCGCGCTCATCGTGCCCGCCGTCTGGCTGGCGCGGCGCCACGGCATGGGCACGCAGGAAGCCCACCTGCCGCGGCCGCCCTTCTGGGCCAGCCTGCGGCGTGCCGCCTGGGGCCTGGCCGCGCCGGTGCTGATCCTGGGCGGCATGCGGCTGGGCTGGTTCACGCCCACCGAGGCCGCGGTGGTTGCGGTGTTCTACGGCCTCTTCGTCGGCATGTTCATCCACCGCACGATGGGCGTGCGCGACCTGTTCCCCATCCTGCGCGAAGCCGCCGAACTGTCGGCCGTGATCATGATGGTGGTGACGCTGGCGGGGATCTTCGCCTGGGCGCTTTCCACCCTGAGCGTGATCGACCCCATCACCCGCGCCATCGTGGGCTCGGGGCTGGGCGAATGGGGCGTGCTGGCGCTGATCGTGCTGCTGCTCATGACCGTGGGGATGTTCCTGGACGGCATCTCCATCTTCCTGATCTTCGTGCCGCTGCTCATGCCCATCGCCGACGCCTACGGGTGGGACCCGGTATGGTTCGGCGTGATCCTCACGCTCAAGGTGGCGCTGGGCCAGTTCACCCCGCCGCTGGCCGTGAACCTGATGGTGTCCTGCCGCATCGCGCGGGTGCCCATGGAGGCCACGGTGCCCTGGGTGGTATGGATGCTGGCCTCGATGATGCTGGTGGTCGTCGCGGTGCTTGCCTTTCCGCAGCTGGCGCTGTGGCTGCCCCACGAACTCGGATACTGAGCCGGTCGTTCACACACATGACAACACAAAGAGGAGACAACATCATGCCAGGCTTCAAATTGCTCGCGGGCGCCGTGCTGTGCGCCGCCGCGACGCTTGCCGCCCTGCCCGCCCAGGCCCAGAACTACAAGGCGGAATACAAGCTTTCCATCGTGGTGGGCACCACGTTCCCCTGGGGCCAGGGCGCCGAGATCTGGTCCAGGCTGGTGCGCGAGCGCACCGACGGCCGCATCAACATCAAGGTCTATCCCGGCACCTCGCTCGTGCAGGGCGACCAGACGCGCGAATTCACGGCCATCCGCCAGGGCGTGATCGACATGGCCGTGGGCTCCACCATCAACTGGTCGCCGCAGATCAAGCAGCTCAACCTGTTCTCCCTGCCCTTCCTGATGCCCGACTACGCCGCCATCGACGCCCTGGTGCAGGGCGAAGTGGGCAAGGCGATCTTCGAACGGGTCGAGAAGGCGGGCGTGGTGCCGCTGGCCTGGGGCGAGAACGGGTACCGGCAGCTCAGCAATTCCAAGCGGGAAATCAAGGGTCCGGCCGACATGAAGGGCCTGAAGCTGCGCGTGGTGGGCTCGCCCCTGTACATCGATACGTTCACCGCGCTGGGCGCCAATCCCACGCAGATGAGCTGGGCCGACGCGCAGCCGGCCCTGGCCAGCGGCGCGGTCGACGGCCAGGAGAACCCCCTGTCCATCTACACCGGCGCCAAGCTGTACAACGTGGCGCAGAAGTACCTGACACTGTGGAACTACGTGGCCGACCCGCTCATTTTCGTGGTCAACCGCGAGGTCTGGCAGTCCTGGTCGGAACAGGACCGCGAGATCGTGCGCCAGGCCGCCATCGAGGCGGGCCGCCAGCAGGTGCAGATCGCGCGCAAGGGCGTCACCCCCGAGGACCCTTCCCTGCTGAAGGAGATCGAGGGCCACGGCGTCACGGTCACCGCGCTCACGCCGGCGCAGCACGCCGAATTCGTCGCCGCCACCAAGCCGGTCTACGACAAGTGGAAAACGCAGATCGGCAAGGACCTGGTCGAGATGGCGGAAAAGGCGATCGCGGCGCGCAAGCCATAAGCAGCAGCCCAAGGGGGAGGCGGCGCGAGCCGCCATAGCGGTGGGGTTCGCAGAAGCCCCGGAACGCGGCGGGCGCCGGCCAAAAGCCGGCGCCCGTTTTTTCATTCGGCGCCCGGCAGGTTGCCGGCCATGCCGGCAGCCGGATTTCAGTGCGGTTCGGGGTAGCGCACCTCGAGGATCTCGATCTCCTCGATGCCGCCGGGCGTGCGCAGCGTGACCGTATCGCCCTCGCGCGCCTTGATCAGGGCGCGCGCCACCGGCGAGATCCAGCTGATCTTGCCGGCCAGCGGCTCGGCCTCGTCCACGCCCACGATGGTCACGGTGCGTTCCTCGCCCGCCTTGTCCATGTACAGCACGGTGGCGCCGAAGAAGACCTGGTCGCGGTTGGGCTGGCGGGCCGGATCCACGACTTCGGCGATGTCCAGGCGGCGCGTGAGAAAACGCATGCGCCGGTCTATCTCGCGCAGGCGCTTCTTGCCGTAGAGGTAGTCGCCGTTCTCGGAGCGGTCGCCGTTGGAGGCGGCCCACGACACCACCTGCACCACCGCCGGCCGCTCCACGGTCATGAGGTGGGTGAGTTCGTCGCGCAGGCGCGCGTAGCCTTCGGGCGTCATGTAGTTGCGGGTGCCGGCCGGCAGCGCCTGCGCTTCGGGCAGGTCGTCCTCGTCGTCCCGGTCGGACTCTTTGACGAAAGCCTTGTTCATGATTGCATCGCCTACAGGGTGAAGCCCGGCATCAAAGCCAGTCGTGCCATACCGGCGTCAGGTCGTGCGGCAGCATGGGCAGCATGCCCAGGTCGGCCTTGCTTTCCTTCGGGCTGTGGAAGTCAGAGCCGCGCGAGGCCAGCATGCCGTATCGGCGCGCGACGCCCGCATAGCGCCGCGCCTCCTCGGGCGTGTGGCTGCCGGTGACAACCTCCACGCCTTCGCCGCCCAGTTGCAGGAACGCATCGAACAGGGCGTCGAACTGCGTCTGCGTATATTTGTAGCGGCCCGGATGCGCGATCACCGCCCGCCCGCCCGCGCCGCGGATCCAGCCGATGGCCTGCTCCAGCGTGGCCCATTGCATGGGCACGTGCCCCGGGCAATCGTCGCCCAGGTACTTGTTGAACACCGTCTGCACGTCGGGGCAATACCCGGCCTCCACCAGATAGCGCGCAAAATGCGTGCGGCCGATGAGCTGCGGATTGCCGGCAAAGGGCAGCGCGCCTTCATATGCGCCCGGCATGCCCATTTCGGCCAGCCGCTCGCCCATGCGCCGGGCGCGGGCGGCACGGCCCGCCCGGGTCTGGTGCAGGCCTGCCGCCAGCGTGGCATCGGCGGGGTCGAAATTCAGGCCCACGATGTGCACGGTCTGGGCGGCCCAGGTTACGGAGATCTCCACGCCCGTGATGAAGCGCAGGCCGCAATCGCGCGCAGCCTGCGCCGCCTCGGCCAGGCCACCGATCTCGTCGTGGTCGGTGAGCGCCCAGACGTCCACGCCGTTGTCGCGCGCACGGCGCGCCACCTCGGTGGGGGAATACAGGCCATCCGACGTGGTGGAGTGGCAGTGCAGGTCTACGTTGGAAAGGGCATTGTGCATCGCCCTATTGTAGTTGCGTCGTCCAGGCCCCGGCGACCGCTCGCCGGCACGCAACCGCCGCCGCGCCTACGCCTCGAGGAAGGCAGCCACCGGTTCGATCTGCTGCGGATCCATCAGGGTGGGCGCGTGCCCCACGCCCGGGATTTCCAGGGCCCGTGCCCGAGGATTGCGCGCCAGCATCTCGGCCACGGTTGCCGACGACAGCAGGTCCGACTCGGCGCCGCGCACGATGAGCACCGGGCATTCCAGCGCGTCGTAGGCCTGCCACAGCAGTTGTTCGCCCATGGCGTAGGCGTCCGGCGTCTGCGCTGCCAGCGGCGCGGCAATCGCGAGGTCATAGTGCTTGACCCACCGGCCATCCTGCGCCTCCCGATAGACGCGCCGCGCCAGGGTCTCCCATTGCGAGTCGGTGTGAGGACCGAACGTCTCCGCGACCTCCCGCGTGGCGCGCACGGCCTCCTCGAAGGAACCGAATTCCGCCGGGCGGCCCACATATTGACTGATGCGCTGCAGGGCCGGCCCACCCAGGCGCGGCCCCACGTCGTTGAGCACCATGCCCGCCAGCCGCAGCCCGGCGTCGGCCGGCAGCCCGCCTGTGCGCGGGCGGGCCAGGCGCATGAGCCTGGCCATGGACAGCGCGCCGCTGAAGGCCAGGCCGATCAGGCCGCCCATGGAAGTGCCGACCCAGCGCAGCGAAGCCGGTCGCAGTCGGGCCAGCAGCGTGACCATGTCGGCCACGTACTGCGGCACCGTGTAGAACGAGGGATTGGCCAGCCAGTCGGAATCCCCGCGCCCGGCCACGTCCGGGCATACCACGCGGAACCGCGGGGCCAGCCGCTGCGCGAGCTCGTCGAAATCGCGGCCGGTGCGCGTGAGCCCATGCACGCACAGCACCACCTCTGCATTGTGCGGATCGCCCCACTCCCAGTACGCCATGCGATGCAGGCCGGCGGGGCTGGCGCAGGTGACGAAATCCAGGCGGGGTTCTCGCTGCGGGTGGGACATCGCGGCCTCCGGTATGGCGCAGGCCAGGACGGCCGTGCCAGCTGCGTATGTTAGCGAACCCGGTGGCCGATGCCGCCGTCGGCGCTCCGGGCCTCGACCCTCATGGATTACCCCTATATCGCTTCCCCCAATGGCGAAGTGCGGCCGGCGCCTCGTATAGTGGCCTGACCACTGGGCCACCAGGCAGCCAGATGGCTCGTATTCCACTACGTTTTCCTGCATCCATGAGCTCCCTACAGGCCGTCACACCCACCCGCCTCTATCGCATGATTGCCGACCAGATCGCCCAGCGCATCCAGGCGGGCGACTTCCCGCCGGGCGGGCGGCTGCCTGCCGAGCGCGAGCTGGCCGAGCAGCTGCAGGTCAGCCGCGCCTCGGTGCGCGAGGCCCTGATCGCCCTGGAAATCGAAGGCTACGTGGAAGTGCGCGTGGGCACCGGCGTATTCGTGTGCGCGTCCCGCCCCGAACCCCGCCCCGCCGGCCGCGCACAGGGCCAGTACCAGCAGTCCACGGCCGTGTCCGAAGCCGCCGCCGATACCGAAGTGGCCGATATCGGGCCGTTCGATCTCCTGGAGGCCCGCTTGCTGCTCGAACCCGAATGCGCGGCGCTGGCCGCGCAGAAGGCCTCCCCCGCCCAGATCGCCGCCATCCGCGCCGCGCACGACGCCATGTCGCTCACCGACTCGCCCAGCCGGCACGACCGCGCCTTCCACGGCGCCATCGGCACGGCCTGCGGCAACGCCGCGCTGGCGGCGGCCATTTCCCACATCTGGCACCTCAGCACGCTGAGTCCGGTGTTTCACCGCCTGGAAGAGCACTTCGTCACCACCCGGGTCTGGAGCGAAGCCCGGAAAGAGCACGAACGCATCCTTGAAGCCATCGCCGACCGCGATCCCATCCGCGCGCGCCACGCCATGCACGACCACCTGGTCGGCATCCTGGCGCGGCTGCGCGAGGACTTCGGGACGATGGCGATGCGCTGAACGCCGCCGCCGACATCCGCCGCCGGCCATGGCCGGCCACATCCACGACTACCGCCAGTGGCTCCGCCACCGGCTCGTCATTCCCCAGCCAACCTTCCACCCTGATCCCGGAGTCTCACCATGACACGCACTCCCCCGACATTCCGCGCCCTGCTGGGCGCAACCCTGCTTACGCTGGCCGGCATCGCGCCGCAGGCGGCCCACGCACTGGACATCAAGCTCGGCCACGTGCTGGCACCCAACCACAGCTGGAACAAGGCGGCCGAAGGCTTCGCCGCCGAGGTCAAGGAAAAGACCGCAGGACGCGTGAACTTCGTGCTGTTCCCCAGCGGCCAGCTCGGCAACGAGAAGACCATGGTCGAAGGCCTGCAGATCGGCAGCCAGGGCGCCGCCATCATCGGCTCGGGATCGCTCCAGCCGGTCGAGCCCAAGTTCGGCATCGTCGAACTGCCTTACACGTGGACTACCGTGCAGCAGGCCTACAAGGCCTACGACGGCGACCTGGGCCAGGCGCTGGCGCAGCTGGCCGAGAAGAAGAACCTCGTCATCATCTCGTGGTGGGAAAACGGCTTTCGCCATCTCACCAACAATCGTGGACCGGTCAATACCCCGGCCGACCTGTCGGGGATGAAGACCCGCGTCACGCCGGACAAGATGCGCCTGGACACCTTCACCGCGCTGGGAGCCAACCCCGCGCCGCTGGCCTTCGGCGAACTCTACTCGGCCCTGCAGCAGAAGGTCTTCGATGCCCAGGAGAATCCGCTCTCCATCATCTACACCTCGTCTTTCTTCGAGGTACAGAAGTACCTGTCGCTCACCGGCCACGTCTGGGGTCCGGCCAGCCTGATCATTTCCAAGCCGGTGTGGAACCGCATCTCGCCCGAAGACCGCAAGGTCGTGCAGGCCGCCGCCGACAAATGGCGCGACGCCCAGCGCAAGATGATCTCCGACAGCGATGCCCAGCTCGTCGCCCAGCTCAAGGAGAAAGGCATGCAGGTCAACGAAGTCGACAAGAAGGCCTTCGCCGCCGCCGTGGAGCCCGTGTGGAAGACCTACTCGGCCGTCTATGGCCCGGAGCTGATGGGCCTGGTGCAGAAGTACCGCGAGGGCCAGTGATGCTGAGCCGCCTGTCCGCCCTCCTGTCGGGCGCCAGCAAGACCGCCGCCGCGCTGGCGGTGGCCTTGCTGGCCATCCTGATCAGCTACGTGGTCTACGCCCGCTTCGTGCTGCATGCCACGCCGCACTGGGCCGAGGAACTGCCCCGCCTGGTGCTCGTCTGGTCGGCGTTCATAGGCGGCGTCACGTGCAGCTTCGAACGCTCGCACCTCATGGCGGGGCTGCTGCCGTTCATGGTGCGCAAGCCGCGCGTGCTCGCCGCCATCGAGCGCCTGAACCAGGCACTGATCATCGTCGGCCTGGCCGTGCTCGGGTACGCCGGCTGGCAGCTCGCCGAACTCACGAAAGACCAGACCCTCCCGGCGCTGGACGTCTCCGCCGGCACGGTCTATCTGGCCCTGCCGTTTGCCTGCGCCATCACGGTGGTGGTGCATCTGGCGCAACTCTTTTCCCCCTCCGTGGCAAAGGATTGAGTACAAATGTCTACGGGTGCCCTTTTCCTGATGGGTGTGTTCGCGGTCACGGTGTTGATCGACATGCCCATCGCCTTCGGCCTCGTGCTGTCCTGCCTGGCCTATCTCGCGGTCTACGATGCCGCGCCCATGATGGTGGCGGCGCAGCAGTACGTGGCCGGGCTCGACAGCTTCACGCTGCTGGCCATCCCCCTTTTCATCCTGGCGGCCCAGCTCATGAACGGCGCCGGCCTCACCCAGCGCATCGTGCGCCTTTGCGCCGCCATCGTGGGCGACATCAAGGGCGGGCTGGCGGTGGTGGCGGTGCTGGCCTGCCTGATGTTCGGCGCGCTGTCGGGCTCCGGCGTAGCCGACGTGGTCGCCATCGGCGGCCTGCTGCTGCCGGCCATGGCGCGCAGCGGCTATGACAAGGGCTTCAGCTGCGCCCTGGTCGGCAGCGCCGGCGCGACGTCCACCATCATCCCGCCCAGCATCGTGCTGATCGTCTACGGCACCATCACCGACACCTCGGTGGGCAAGCTGTTCCTCGCGGGCATCGTGCCGGGCATCCTGCTCGGGCTGTCGCTGATCGGCGTGGCCATCTGGCAATCGCGCAAATACGGATGGGCCGGCGGCCAGCCCTTCAGCTGGCAGGAACTGCGGGCCGCCCTGCTCGACGCGATTCCCGCCCTCATGGTGCCGGTGCTCATCATCGGCGGCATCCGCTTCGGGGTCTTCACCGCCACCGAGGCCGCCTCCAGCGCCATCGTCTACGCCCTGCTCATCGGTTTCTTCTGGTACCGCACCCTCAGTGTGCGAACCATCTGGAACAGCCTGCGCTCCACCGGCGAAGGCAGCGCCGCCATCCTGCTGCTGATCGGCGCGTCCGCCGTATTCGCGTGGGTGCTGGTGGCCGAACAGGTGCCCCAGGCGCTGTCCGCCCTGCTGGTCGAATGGACGGACAGCCGGGTGACGGTGCTGCTGGTGCTGACCGTGGTCCTGCTGCTGCTGGGCACGTTCATGGAAGCCATCCCGGTGATCATCATCGTGGCGCCCGTGGTCATGCCCGTGCTGGCCCACTACAACATCGACCCGGTGCACTTCGGCATCCTGCTCTCGATCAACATGGCCATCGGTGCCAACACGCCGCCTGTGGGCGTGGACCTGATGGCTGCCTGCAAGATCGGCGGAATCAACATGATGCAGACGCTGCGCCCCCTCAGCTGGATGATGCTGGCCATGACGGCCGTGATGCTGCTGCTCACGTTCGTTCCCGAACTGGTGCTGTTCCTGCCGAGGCACGTGCAATGAGCGCCCCGTCTGTCGATGCCATGACCGCGCTGCGCCGCCCTCCCGCGCTGCGCCGCAGCTGGATGTTCGTGCCGGGCCTGGATGCAGCCGCGCAGGCCGCCGCGCTGGCCTGCGGCGCCGACGCGCTGGTGGCCGACCTCGAGGAATTCACGGCGCCTGCCGACCGTCCGGCGGCAAGGCCGCGCATCGCGGCGCTGTTTGCCGAATGCCGGCGCCAGGGAGTGATCGCAGCCGTGCGCATCAACAAGCTGGAGCATGATGGCCTGGACGACCTGCGCGGCATCATGCCCGGCGCGCCGGATGCCGTGTTCCTGCCGCATGCCGAGAGTGCCGGCCAGATCGCCGCCCTGGACGAGGCAATCGGCCAGCTGGAGCGCCAGCTCGGCCTGCCGCCCGGCAGCACGGAGATCGTCCCGACGCTGGAGTCTGCGCTCGGCCTGCATCGCGCCTACGAGATCCTCAGTGCCAGCCCGCGCGTGACGGCCTGCCTCCTGGCCGCGGAGGATCTCAGCGCCAGCCTGGGCGTGGAGCGGGGCAAGGACGGCATGGAACTGCAGCACGTGCGCGCCCGCTTTCTGGTGGACTGCATTGCCGCCGGCTGCCTGCCGATCGACTGCCCATTCAACTACCGCGACCTGGAAGCCCTGGAAACCGACCTGCGCTGGGCGCGCCGCATCGGCCTGAAGTCCAAGTGCGCCACCGTGGCCGGACAGGTGCGGCTGATCCATGCGGCCTTCACGCCCGGCCCCGACGACGTGGCGGCCGCGCGATCGCTGGTGGGCCGCTACGAAAGCCAGCGCGCAGGCCAGCACCACGGTGAGCCCGTGGATCCGCCCGCCTACGGCACCGCGCGCCGGCTGCTGGAGCGCCACCACCAATTCGAACAATGGGAGGCCCGCTGGCGCATGAGCGCCGCGCCTCGACGAGAAGGAGATACCGCATGACCCCGTCCCAGCTGCCCGAGCGCAACGGCGGCCAGATTCTGATGCAGCAGTTGCGCATCCACGGCGCCCGGCGCGTGTTCATGATCCCCGGCGAAAGCTACCTGCCGTGCATCGATGCGCTCAATGAGCACACCGGCTCGATCCAGCCCGTGGTGTGCCGCCAGGAAAGCGGCGCTGCCTACATGGCCGAGGCCTACGGCAAGCTCACCGGCGAGCCCGGCATCTGCTTCGTCACGCGGGGCCCTGGCGCCACCAATGCAAGCATCGGCGTGCACACGGCCTTCCAGGATTCCACGCCCATGATCCTGTTCGTCGGCCAGGTAGGCGGCGACTTCATCGAGCGCGAGGCTTTCCAGGAGATCGACTACCGCCGCATGTTCGGCCAGATGGCCAAGTGGGTGGCGCAGATCGACCGCACCGACCGCATCCCCGAATACGTCGCACGCGCCTACGCCGTCGCCACCAGCGGCCGTCCGGGCCCGGTGGTGCTGGCGCTGCCCGAAGACACGCTGTGGGGCCGCGCCCGCGTGGCAGACATGCCGCGCTACTGCCGCGTGCACAGCCATCCCGGCGCCGCCGACCTGCGGCGCATGTGCGAACTGCTCGATCAGGCCGAGCGCCCCTTCCTGCTGCTCGGCGGAACAGGCTGGACGCAGGCGGCCGTCGCAGACATCGCGACCTTCGCCGAACGCTTCGAATTGCCCGTGGGCACGGCGTGGCGACGGCTCGAGTGCTTCGATCAGCGCCACCCCAATGCCGCCGGCCACGTGGGCTGGTCCATGACCCCGGCGCTGCGCCGGCGGCTGCTGGAGGCAGACCTGATCCTGGCCGTGGGCACCCGCATGGGCGAAGCCACGACCGAGGGCTACACCGTCATCGAAAGCCCGGTGCCGCGCCAGCGGCTGGTCCACGTCTATCCGGACCCGGCAGAGCTGGGCCGGGTCTATGCGCCCACCCAGGCCATCGTGGCCGACGTGGCGAGTTTCGCAGCCGCCGCTGCAGCACTGCAGCCCGGCCATGGCGCATCGCGCGCGCAAGCCGTGCGCCAGGCACATGCAGAACTGCTGGCCAGCCTCGAACCCCTCCCCGCGCCCGGCCCCATGAGCCTGGACCGGGCGGCGGCCTACGTGGATGCCCATCTTCCCGCCGATGCCTGCATTACCGTTGGCGCCGGCAACTATGCGCTCTATCCGCATCGCTATCGCCGCTATGCCGGCCCGGGAACGAGCCTGGCCCCGACAGTCGGGTCGATGGGCTACGGCCTGCCGGCAGCCATCTCGGCCAAGCTCGAATGCCCTCAGCGCACGGTGGTCTGCTATGCCGGAGACGGCTGCTTCCAGATGAACATGCAGGAGCTGGGCGTGGCGCTGCAGTACCGCCTGGGCATCGTCATCCTGGTTTTCAACAACGGCATGTGGGGCACCATCCGGGCGCACCAGGAGCGCGAGTTCCCCGCGCGCGCCATCGCGCTGGACTTCGCCAACCCGGAGTTCACCCAGATCATCCGGGGCTATGGCGGCTACGGCGAAGTCGTGGAACGCACCGACGATTTCGGCCCGGCCTTCGAGCGCGCACGCGCCTACGCCGACCGCGAGCATCTGCCAGCCCTGCTCGAGATCCGCTACGACGGCGACGGCATCGCGCCGGGCAATACGCTGTCGGCCATACGCGAGGCCGCCGAGGCACGCGCCGCGGCAGCCCCGCTCTGACCCAGGAGAGCTTCATGGAAACCCATACCATCTCTATCGACGGCAAGCGGCTGTGGCAGTCGCTCATGGACCTGGCGCGCATCGGCGCCACCTCCAAGGGCGGCAACTGCCGCCTTGCGCTCACCGCCCTGGACGGCCAGGGCCGGGATCTAGTCACGGGCTGGATGCGCGAGGCGGGACTCGCCGTGCGCGTGGACCAGGTCGGCAATATCTTTGCCCGCCGTGCAGGCCGCAACGACTCCCTGCCGCCGGTCATGACAGGCAGCCACATCGACACGCAGCCCACCGGCGGCAAGTTCGACGGCTGCTACGGCGTGATGGCCGGGCTGGAAGTCATGCGCACGCTGAACGACCACGGCATCGTCACCGAGGCCCCGCTGGAAGTCGCCATCTGGACCAACGAGGAAGGCTCGCGTTTCCTGCCGGTCATGATGGGGTCGGGCGTCTTCGCGGGCAAGTTCCCGCTGGAGACGGCGCTGTCGGCGCGCGACCACCAGGGCAAGTCGGTGGCCGAGGAACTGGCCGCCATCGGCTACGCCGGCACCGACCCCGTCGGCAGACGGCCCGTGGACGCCTACTTCGAGGCGCACATCGAACAGGGGCCGATCCTCGAGCACGAGGCCAAGGTCGTGGGCGTGGTCACGGGTTCGCTGGGCGTGCGCTGGTACGACGTCTGCGTCACCGGCATGGAGATGCATGCCGGCCCTACCCCCATGCCGATCCGCAAGGACGCGCTGTACGCCGCGAGCTTCCTGCTGCAGGCCGTGGTCGGGATCGCCAACGCCAACCAGCCGAACGGCCGCGGCACGGTGGGCGAGATCCACGCCCATCCGGGTTCGCGCAACGTGATCCCGGGGCAGGTGCGCTTCACGGTGGACCTGCGCCACGAGGACGAGGCCACGCTGGCCCAGATGCACCAGCGCTGGCTCGAGGCCTGCGCCGATATCGGCCAACGCCACGGCGTCTCGGTCGACGTCAACCCGGTGCAGTACTTCCCGCCCACGCCCTTCGATCCGGACCTGGTCGGCAAGGTGCGCGACGGTGCCACCCGGCGCGGCCTGCCCGCGATGGACATCGTCACCGGCGCCGGCCATGACGCGGTCTACATGGCCAGCGTCGCACCCACCGCCATGATCTTCGTGCCGTGCAAGGACGGCGTCAGCCACAACGAGATCGAGGATGCCAAGCCCGAAGACCTCGAAGCCGGCTGCAATGTCCTGCTCGACGCCATGCTGGCACGGGCCCGCGTCGCCGGCTGACGAGCCGGCCGTCAGCTGGCGCTGATGGCCCGACACCTCTTTCCATCGGAAGCAGCAATCATGACTCTGCACGACGCAACGACCTGGCGCGCCAGGGCCGCCGCCCTTTCCTGCCCGGGCCAGGCATACATCGACGGCGCCTGGCGCGATGCCGCCGACGGCGCCACCTTTCCGGCCATCAGCCCCATCGATGGCCGCAAGCTCGCCGATGTGGCGGCCTGCGGCCCGGCCGACGTGGACCTCGCGGTACGCGCCGCCCGGCGCGCCTTCGAGGCCGGTGTCTGGCGCGGCCTTGCCCCGCGCGAGCGCAAGGCCCGCCTGTTGCGCCTGGCTGCCCTGATCGAGGCACACGCCGAAGAACTGGCGTTGCTCGAGACACTCGACATGGGCAAGCCGATTCGCGACGCCCTGGCCTTCGACCTGCCGGAAACCGCACGGGCCTACGCCTGGTACGCCGAGGCCATCGACAAGCAATACGACGAGATCGCGCCCACCGGCCCGCAGGCGCTCGCCACCATCACGCGCGAGCCCGTGGGCGTCGTGGCGGCCGTCGTGCCCTGGAACTATCCGCTGATGATGGCCGCGTGGAAGGTCGCGCCGGCGCTGGCCACCGGCAACAGCGTGATCCTCAAGCCCGCCGAGCAATCCTCGCTGTCTGCCATACGGCTGGCCGGGCTGGCCGAAGAAGCAGGCATCCCGCCCGGCGTATTCAACGTCGTCCCCGGCCGCGGCGCCGAAGCCGGACAGGCGCTGGGGCTGCATCCCGACGTGGACTGCATCGCGTTCACCGGCTCCACGGCCACCGGCAAGCGCTTCATGGCGTACTCGGCGCAATCCAACCTGAAGCGCGTGTGGCTGGAATGCGGCGGCAAGTCGCCCCATATCGTGTTCGACGACTGCCCCGACCTCGAGCGCGCTGCCCAGGCAGCGGCGTTCGCCATCTTCGCCAACCAGGGTGAGGTGTGCATCGCCGGATCGCGCCTGTACGTGCACGAGGCCATCTACGACGCCTTCCTCGAAAAACTGGCTGCCCATGCCGCAACGATGCAGCCGGGAGATCCACTGGATCCGGCCACGCCCATGGGCGCCATGGTCGACGAGCACCAGATGCGCAGCGTGCTGGCCCGCATCGAGGCGGGAAGCCGCGAAGGCGCACATCTGCACACCGGCGGCCGGCAGGCGCTGGCCGACAGCGGCGGCTACTACATCGAGCCGACCATCTTCGAATGCCGCGATGCAGACAGCTCGCTGCTGCGCGAAGAGATCTTCGGTCCGGTCCTGGCCGTCCAGCGCTTCCGCACCGAGGACGAGGCCATTCGCCTGGCCAACGATTCCGTATACGGGCTGGGCGCAGGCCTCTGGACCGCCAACCTCGGGCGTGCCCATCGCCTGTCTCGGCGTTTGCGTGCCGGACTGGTGTGGGTGAATTGCTACGCCGATGGGGATATCACGGTGCCTTTCGGGGGAGTGAAGCAATCCGGATTCGGCCGCGACAAGTCGCTGCACGCGCTGGACAAATACACCGACCTGAAGACCACCTGGATCAGCCTGCATGACTGAAGCCGCGCGCCGGCCTCAGGGCTGCGGCCCGGGCGCATGCCAATAGCGCCGGGCCGCATCGCGCCAGCCCTGCAGGGCCAGCCCCTCGGGGCTGGACCAGGCCACCACGGCGCCGTCGCGGTCGGTGCGCCACACCCGTGCGCCCGAAGCTTCCCAGCGCCGCACCACCGCAGCGGCAGGATGCCTGAACCGGTTCAGGTGGCCGGCCTGGATCAGCACGTGGGACGCGCCTGCCGCCTCGACCAGGGCCGGGCCGGACGACGTGGCCGACCCGTGGTGCGGTGCGAGCACCACGTCGGCCCGAGGCAGGCCTGCGACGTAACGCCCCTCCTCCGCCGTGCCGGCGTCGCCCGGCAGCAGCGCGCGATGCGCCCGCCCTTCCACCAGCAGCACGCAGCTGCGCGCATTGTCGTCCGCGTCCGCCGCGCCGGAACCGGCGTCCGCCGGAGGATGCACGAAGCGCAGCCGCACGCCGTCCATCTCCCAGCTGCCGCCGGCATGGCATGCCTGCACGTCCGCCGGCACGACAGGGGCCTGCAGCCAGCCGTCCGGCCGCAGGCGCGCCTCCCGGTCCAGGTGTGCGGAAACGTCGAAGGAGGCATGGAGACGGCCGACTTCGAAGGCCGCCAGCACGCTGCGCAGGCCGCCCGCATGGTCCAGGTCGGCATGGGACACGACCAGCACGTCGATGGCGCGTATCCCGCGGCTGCGCAGATAGGGCGCCACCACCTGTTCGCCTGCATCTTCCCCGCTGTAGCGGCGCGGACCGGTGTCGTACAGCAGCACGTGCCGCGCCGTCTCCAGCACCACCGCGCTGCCCTGTCCCACGTCGAGCGCCGCGAGCCGCCAATCGCCATGCTCCGGCCGGTCGGGGCGCCAGCACAGCAAGGGCAGCACGAAGAACCAGCCCAGATGCCGGCCGGGCCAGCCGCGCCCCTGCAGGGCGGAAACCACGCCCGCCAGGGCCAGCGCAAGCAGCGGCCAGGGCGCCGCGGCCAGGTCCACCACCGCCCATCCCGCCCGTCCGAGCGCGGCCACGGGCATCATCACTGCCTGGAACAAGGCATGGGCGGTCCAGCCTGCCGCATGGGCCAGCGTGTCCGCCCCGGGGACCACGGCAAGCGCGGCACACAGCAGCGCGAGCGGCGTCACCACGGCCCCCACGATGGGAATGGCAAGGGCATTGGCGAACGGCGAGGCCAGCGAAAGCTGGCGCACCAGGTAGGCCAGCAACGGCGCCAGCGCCAGCGTGATCGCGCCCTGCACCAGCACGAAACCGCGCACCGCCGCCATGGCCCGGGCCCGCCAGCCGCGCGCCGGCCGTGGCGCTGCGGCCACGCGCATGAGTATGGCCACGGCGCCGAAAGACAGCCAGAACCCGGGCGCCAGCACGGCCCAGGGGTCGAGCAGCACCACGCAGGCTCCCGCCAGCAGCAGGATGCGCGACGGCCCGAGGGGCAGGCGCGAGAACGCCGCCGCCGCAACCACCGCCAGCATGAAGAACGTACGGCGTGCGGGCACGCCCCAGCCTGCCAGCAGGCAGTATCCCAGCGCCACGGTCAGCGCCGCAGCGCCTCCCGCCACCTGCGCCGGCAGGCGCTCGGCCAGGCCAGCCCCGCGCCAGCGCGCCCGGCGCCACGCCAGGGCCACCGCCATCCCGCCCATGGCTGCCACCAGGGTCACGTGCATGCCGCTGATGGACACCAGGTGCGTGATGCCGGTGCGGTTGAAGACTTCCCAATCCTCGCGGGCCACGCCGGCCTGGTCGCCGATGGCCAGGGCAATCAGCACCGGACCATAGCGCATGCCGTCCAGCGCCCGGCGCATGCCGGCGCGCACATGGTGGCGCACGCGCTCGATGGCGGTGTCCGCCCGCGACCACGGCCGGTCTTCCAGCAGCCGCGGCTGGCCGCGCACCGTGGCCACCGCACGCACGCCCTCGGCGAAATCGCGCTGCTCGGCATCCCAGGCATGCGGGTTGGCAGGCCCGTAGGGCCGCCGCAGGATCAGGGCCATGCGCCAGCGCTGCCCGGGCAGCACTTCGGGAAGGCGGTCGTCCTGGCCCGGCCGGCCATGCCAGGTGATGCGCAGCCGCGCCGGAATGCCGGCAGGCCGGCCGGGCTCCGCTTCGGCCAGGAAACGGCGCATGCCCGGTTCGTCGTGTGCCAACGCCACCACGCGGACCACCAGGCGGGAGACCTGGTCGTGGTGCTCGGGCGCCAGCGCGTCGGCCAGCCGGGCATGGGCCTGCAACCCCGCGTTCCCCACACCCGCCAGCAGGCCCGCCGCCGCCAGGCAGATGCGTGCCCGCGGGTGGCCTGGGGCAATCGGCCATGCCGTACAGGCACAGGCTACCGCACCAACCAGGGCCAGCCACAGCAGTTCCCGGGCGGGCAGCCCAGCGCACTGATGGATCAGGCCATGCCCGGCAAGCAAGGCAAGCAGGAACAGGCGTCCGGCGATGGCAGTCTCCCCAAAACCGCCAGCCTAGCCGCCGGTGCGGCGCGCGTGCAGCACAGTACATGGCAAGGTCCATGCGTGGAGGCCGTGGCTCGGCCACGGCAATCGCAGGGCGCGCGCCCGGGAATCTCAGTGCTGGATGCCCAGCACCGTCCCGACCTGGTCCACGGTGCGCTGCAACGCACCGAGGCCGGCGTTGCCCAGCAAGTACCAATCGAAGCCATCCAGGTACACCACCCGGCCATTGCGCCAGGCGCGGGTGCGATGCACCGGCTCGCGGTCCAGCAACTTGCCGGCCGGCTCGGCGTCGGGCCGGCTCAAGACCCTGTCGCGGTCGATCACGAAGATCCACTCCGGGTCCATCCTGCCGATGTCCTGCACCGTCAGGGGCAGGCCGCGCTCTCCGGCCTGGCTGAAATCCTGCACCGCCGGACGCAGCCCCAGGCCGTCGTGAAGAAAGCCATAGCGCATTCCCGGGCCCTGCGCGAACATCTCGCCCCGGCTTGCGAGGATCAGCAGGCTGGTGCCGGCCGCCGCTGCCCTGGCGCGCACGGCCGCGATGGCGCTGCGCAACGCCCCCACACGGCGCGCCGCTTCGTCCTCCTTGCCATAGAGCTTGCCCAGGATCCCGGCGTTGCGCATCACGTCCTCAGCCAGATGCGAGACATCCACCGACATATCGGCCACGGGCGCCAGCCGGGCCAGCTCGGCCGCCCGGCGCGACGAGCGGCCACCCACGAAGATCACCTGCGGCGCGGCCGCCTGGATCACCTCGAGGTTGGGCGCGAACAGGGATCCCACCTTCAGGAACTTCTCGCCCGCATACTTGGCAAGCCGGTCCGGCCACTTTGGCAGGGTTGGAACGCCCTGCACCTCCACGCCCAGGACGGAGAGCGTGTCGATGGTGGCGAGATCCACGGCCACTGTATGCCTGGGCTGCATGGGCACCACGACGTCGCCGCCGGCTTGCCGGATGACGAGCGACTCCTGCGCGGCGGCCGGCAACACCGCGCCCAACGCCAGGATGGACCACGCCATCCATCGCCGCAGGCGTGCGGCGCATGGCCGCGCTTTCATGCCGGTTTCTCGCGGCAGCACCGGCCCGTGGCCTGGGGGTTGCGGCTCATTTCTTGTTCTCCTGATGTTGTACAGTCCCCTCGCCCCCCTCGTTCCGTGAATCGTCCTGCACACAACCGCGAATGTAAACTATTCACGGTACGCAGTACGCTCCGCCTCCAGCAACCGTCTTTCCGGATCTTTTATCTTCTTGATCATTCTTGACCCACAGACGGCGCGCCGCAAGACAAACTTCGGGCTGCCAGCCCAGACGCAACATGGCTTCCCCCCTCCATGACCACCCGCCGCATCCTGCTGATCGACGACGACATCGAACTCTCGCAGATGCTCCAAGAGTATCTGGCCCCATCCCACTTTGAACTCACCCTGGCGCACAGCGCCGCCGATGCGCTCGCCCCGCTGGCCGGCGACGCCCACGACCTGATCCTGCTGGACCTGATGCTGCCCGACGGCAACGGGCTGGAGCTGCTCAAGCAGCATCGCCGGACGTCGCGCCGGCCGGTGATCATGTTCACCGCACACGGGGGCGAAACCGACCGCGTGCTGGGACTGGAGTTCGGGGCCGACGACTACCTGGCCAAGCCCTTCAGCCCGCGCGAGCTCAAGGCGCGCATCACTGCCGTGCTGCGCCGCTTCGAGGCGGCGCCGCAGCCGGGCACCGCCGCCCTCGCGGTGGGCTCGCTGCACCTCGATCCCGCCACGGGCCGGGCACGCGTCGGCGACGATGAAGTCCTGCTTACCGGCGCCGAACAACGCATACTCGAGATCCTGATGCGCACGCCCGGCCAGGTGGTCCCGCGCGAGCAGATCAGCCGGTACGCGCTGGGCCGCGCGCCCGACCGCTACGACCGCAGCATCGATACCCACATCAGCAGCCTGCGCAAGAAACTGCGCCTGGACCGCGACACCTCAAGGCCCGCCATCCGCAACCTCCGCGGCCTGGGGTACGTGCTGGCAGGCTGCGCCTGAAGATGCCGCGGTTTCCCGGGCGGTCGCTCTTCTGGCGCGCCTTCCTGTCGTTCTGGGGCGCCATGGCCATCATCGTGGCCTGCGGCATGATGCTGACGGCTGCGACGGCGTGGTACCGCTTCAAGTCGCTGGACGGCCTGAATCCGACCAATCTCACGCAGGACGCGACCCAGGTGGCGCGCACCCAGGGGCGCGACGGGCTCGAGCGCTGGCTGCGCGCCATGGAGAGCCGCTATGCGGCGCTGAAGATCTACGTCCTGGATGAGGACGACCGCGACATACTCGGCCGCAGCCTGCCGGCGCGCCAGGTCGACTGGCTTGCCGACTACCGGGCGTCGCCGGAAGGCCAGGCCCTGGCACAGGGCCTGGACCCCGACCGGCCCCAGCCAGGCCAGGAGGGCATCCGCGTGTCGTGGTGGGCCCCCCAGCCGCTGATGCTGCCCGACGGCACGATGCTGCTCATGCTGTTCCTGCCGTTCGATTCCTCGCACTGGGAGGTGCTGTCGCTGTCGCCGGTGCTGCTGGCGCTGCTGCTGGCGCTGCTGCTCTTCGCCCTGGCGGTCACGGCGCCGTTCTGCTGGGCGCTGATGCGCCACATCACGCGGCCGCTGGATGAATTGCGCCAGGCCACCCGGGCGCTGGCCGAGGGCCGGCTCGACATCCGCACGCCGCCAGCATTGTCGCAACGCCGCGACGAGCTGGGCAACTTCGCACGCGATTTCGACATCATGGCATCGCGCCTGCAGTCGCTGGTCGACACGCGCGAACAGCTGCTGCGCAACGTGGCGCATGAACTGCGCTCGCCATTGGCCCGGCTGCAGCTGGCCCTCGCGCTGGCGCGGCGCAAGGACGCCACGCAGGACATGCAGCTCGACCGTATCGAACGCGAGGGCGCCCGCCTGGACGAGCTCGTGGGCCACACCCTGCAGCTGGCGCGCCTGGGTGCGCTGCCCGCGCCCACTGCGCTGCTGGATCTGCGCAGGCTGGTGGACGAAGTGGTGAGCGACGCCCGCTTCGAAGCCAGCGGCCGCGGCGTGTCGATCACCTGGAACGCTCGCTCGCCCACTACGGTCCGCGGCGACCACAGCAGCCTGGCGAGCGCCGTGGAGAACGTGGTGCGCAACGCGCTGCGCCATGCGCCCGCCGGTTCGGTCGTGACGCTGCAATTGCGCACCGATTCGCGCTGCGCCATGCTGGATATCGCCGACCAGGGGCCGGGCGTGCCGGAAGACGAGCTCGAGAATCTGTTCGAGCCGTTCTACCGGGTGGGAACGACCGCCCCGAAGGGGCCGGGCGCAGGCCTGGGCCTGACGATCGCCCGCACCGCGGTCCACGTCCATGGCGGCAGCATCACAGCCGAGAACGTCAGCCCCACAGGCCTGCGCGTGCGCATCACGCTGCCGCTGGCGCTGATCTGAGCCGTGCGCGCGGCGTCAGCCGGACTGCGGCAGGTTCGCCAGACGCGGCAATACGCGCCGGGCGGTGTCGGTGGTGGCCTGCGCCACTTCAGGCAGCGTCAGCCCGCGCAGTTCGGCCAGCACGCCTGCGATCCGCGCGAGCTCGCCGGGGCGATTGCGCCGCCTGGGCGGGTGCAGCCACGCCGGCGGTATGTCGGGCGCGTCCGTCTCCAGCACCAGATTGGCAAGCGGCACATCCACCGCATGCCGCCGGATCTGCAGGGCGCGCTCATAGGTCATGGCGCCGCCCATGCCCAGCGCGAACCCCTGCGCCACGAAGGCCCGGGCCTGCTGCGCGCTGCCGTTGAACGCATGGGCAATGCCGCCGATGGCCACATGGCGCCGCAGGTGCTTGAGCAGGATGTCCTGCGACTTGCGCACGTGGAGCAGGACCGGCAGGCCGAATTCGGCGGCCATGTCGAGCTGTGCGGCATAGAAGCGCTCCTGGCGTGCGCGCTGCTCGCCCTCGGCGATCTCGCGTACGAAGAAATCCAGCCCGATCTCGCCCACCGCCACCAGGCGCGGATCTTCGCGCGCGTCGTTCAGCCAGGCCCGCAGTTCGGCCAGGTCGGCATCGCGGGCCTGCTGCACGTACAGAGGATGTATGCCCAGGGCATAGGCCCCGCCCGGAATGCGCCACGCAAGGTCGCGCACCACGGGGAAATTGGCATGCGCCACGGCAGGAATCACGATGGCGTCCACGCCGCATGCGCGGGCGTGCTCGACGACCGCGTCACGGTCGTCGTCGAACTCGGCGGCATCCAGGTGGCAGTGCGTATCGACCAGCATGGCGACTCCTCGGGCCGCGATGGCCTGTGCGCCGGACCTTCCGGCGCCAGCCCGGGGGCCTGTTAACAGGCTAGACCAGCCGGCCGTTCTCCATGAGCAGCTGGCGGTCGGCGCGCGCAGCCAGCTCCGGGTCATGGGTGACGATAGCAAACGCCGTACCCGATTCCCGGTTCACCCGCGTCAGCAATTCGAACATGGTGTGCGCGGTATGGCGGTCGAGATTGCCGGTGGGTTCGTCGGCCAGCACGCAGGCCGGCCGCGTCACCAGGGCCCGTGCCAGGGCCACGCGCTGGCGCTCTCCACCCGACAACTGGCCGGGATAATGCCCTTCGCGCGCGCCCAGCCCCACCTGCGCCAGCACCTCGCGCGCGGCGCGGCGCGCGGCGGCGCGCTCTTCGCGCCGCACGATGAGCGGCATGGCCACGTTGTCCAGCGCCGAGAACTCCGGCAGCAGGTGGTGGAACTGGTACACGAAACCCAGGCTGCGGTTGCGCAGCGCGCTTTTGCCGGCCTCGCTCAGCCCTGCCGCGGACACGCCGTCGATGGTGACCGATCCGCGGGTCGGCACGTCCAGCAGGCCCAGTATGTGCAGCAGCGTGCTCTTGCCGGAACCCGACGCGCCCACGATGGCCACCATCTCGCCACGGGCCACGCTCAGCGACACATCGTCGAGCACCTGGATGCGGGCGGGGCCCTCGTCGTAGATCTTGTGCAGGCCTTCGGCACGCAGTGCCGGGGTGGAAGGATCGCGAAGCTCAGTCATGGCGCAGCACCTGGGCCGGTTGCAGGCGCGAGGCGCGCCAACTCGGATACAGCGTCGCCACCAGCGACAGCACCAGCGAAGTCAGGCCGATGGTGGTGATGTCGGCCACCTGCGGGTCGGACGGCAGCGCGCTGATGAAATAGATTTCCCGCGGGATGAACTGCACCCCGAGCAGCCGCTCGATGAAGGGCACGATGGTTTCCACGTTGTAGGCGATCAGCATGCCCCCCGCCACGCCGAGCACGGTGCCGACCACGCCGATCAGCGCGCCCTGCACCAGGAATATCCGCGCCACCTCGCGCGGGCCTGCGCCCAGCGTGCGCAGGATGGCGATGTCCGACTGCTTGTCCTTGACCGCCATCACCAGCGACGAAAGCAGGTTGAACGCCGCCACCGCGACGATTAGCGCCAGGATGAGGAACATCATGCGCTTCTCGGTCTGCACGGCGGCGAACCAGGTGCGGTTGTTGCGCGACCAGTCGCTGGCCATGACGTAGGGCGGCAGCGCACGCGACAATTCCGCGGCCACTTCGGGCGCACGCTGCATGTCGGCGATCCGCAGGCGCACGCCGGCCGTGCCGCTGTCGCGGAATACCCGCGCGGCATCCTCGTCGTCCACGAAGGCCAGCGACGAGTCGTACTCATAGTGGCCCGAGGAGAACGTGCCCACCACGGTGAACTGGCGCATGCGCGGCGCGAAGCCGGCGGGGCTGATGGACCCCTGCGGGGCCATCATGAGCACGGTATCGCCCACGCGCACGCCCAGGCCGTCGGCGAGGTCGCTGCCCAGCACCACGCCGAAGCCGCCGGGCTTGAGGTCCGCGAGCCTGCCCTCCACCATCTGCCGCGGGACGTCGGACACCTCGCCCTCGAGTCCGGGGTCGATGCCGCGCACCTGCACGCCGCGCAGCGCCTGGCCGCGCACCAGCATGGCCTGCGCCGCCACGAAAGGCGCCGTGCCCCGCACCTCGGGATTGCGTCGCGCAGCGTCGCCGAACTCGCGCCATTGCGCCAGCACGCGTTCGGGCAGGGCGCCCGGGATGTACAGCTCGATGTGCGGCAGCACCGACAGCATGCGGTCGCGCACTTCCTTCTGGAAGCCGTTCATCACGGAGAGCACGACGATCAGCGCGGCCACGCCCAATGCGATGCCGGCCATGGAGGTGGCGGCGATGAAGGAAATGAAGCGGTCGCGACGGCCGCGACGCTGGCGGATGCGGGCCATGCCCGCATAGCGGGCGCCGATCCAGAGTTCGTAGGGAATTTTCAGCACGGGCGAATTATGGCACTAAGGAGAGAGATAACCGTCCCCGGATGTTACGGTTTTCCGGCAGGATGTGTCGCCGGCCCGTCCTGCCAAAGCGCCGGGCACTACAATGCCGGCCTATGCGCATCGTGATTCCCGGCGCCCTGCCCGCCCTTCCCATTGCCACCGAACTGGCCAGGCACCTGCCCCAGTCGGCGCCGGTCCTGCATGCCTGGTTGCGTGCCGGGCAGGCGCAGGCCGAGGATTTCGACGTACGCGAGCAAGGCTGCACGCCGTTCGAGGCGTGGCAGCTTGAGCAGGCGGGTTACACCCCCGAGCCGGGCCTGCCGCCGGGCGCCGGCCTGGGGCCGCTGCATGCCCAGGCGCATCCGGGCGACGAGCCCGTATGGCTGGCCGAACTGGTGCACATGGCGCTGGGCACGGACCAGGCCAGCCTGCTGGATCCCGAACTGATGGACCTGCAACCCGACGAAAGCCACGGCCTGTACGCCTCGGCCCAGCCGCTGTTCGACGGCACGGGCTTTTCCGCCGAACCGCTCGCGGCCCGACGCTGGCGCGTACGCCTGCCGGCCGGCCTGCGGCCCGCCACCGTCAGCCCGCGCGCCGTGGCCGGCCACCCGCTGCATGCCTGGTGGCACCAGGACGCCGCCACCCGCCCGTGGCGGCGCCTGCTGAACGAAATCCAGATGGCCTGGCACGACCACCCCGTGAACGAGGCGCGCGCCGCGCGCGGCGCGGCCCCGGTCAATGGCCTGTGGCTGTACGGCGGCGCGCGCCCCTGGGCCTACCGCGCCGACGGGCAGGCCGAGGTCTGGACGGAGCTCGACGCCGCCCACCGCGCGGGCGACTGGGCAGCCTGGCTCGAGGCCCTGGCGCGCCTGGATCGCCAGCGACTGCAGCCGCTGGCCCGCGCCGGCGGATTGCCCGCCGGACCCGTCGAACTGCTGCTGCTTGGCGCCGACCGCCGCGTCCGGCTTACCCTGAAACCGCGTGCCGGCCTGCTGCGATGGCTGCCGGCACCCAAGCGTGATTGGAATACCTGGTGGTCACACCCCGTCTCACCGTAAGAACGAGCGATCTGCAGATCTGCCGCGCCCTCGAGGCTGCCGGCATCCATCCCTTGCTGTCGCGGCTATGGGCTGCGCGGGGCGTCACCCACCCCGAACAGACGCGCCATGCCTGGCCCGCCTTGTTGCCGCCCAGCGGCCTCACGCACACTGACCACGCCGCGGCGGTGCTGGCCGATGCCATCCAGCAGGGCAAGCGCCTGCTCATCGTGGCCGACTACGATTGCGACGGCGCCACGGCCTGCGCCGTGGGCATGCGCGCGCTGCGCGCCATGGGGGCCGACGTCGATTTCCTGGTGCCCAACCGCTTCGAGACCGGCTACGGCCTGTCGCCCGCGGTGGTCGACCTGGCCTGCCGGCATCGCAGCGGCAAGCCCGACATCATCATCACCGTGGACAACGGCATCGCCAGCGTCGACGGCGTGGCCGCAGCCAATGCCGCCGGCATCGGCGTGGTGGTCACCGACCACCACCTGCCCGGCGACACCCTGCCCGACGCGCTCGCCATCGTCAATCCCAACCAGCCCGGCTGCGGCTTTCCGTCCAAGAACCTGGCCGGCGTGGGCGTGATCTTCTACATGATGCTGGCCCTGCGCGCCGAACTGCGCCGCCGCGGCGTCTATCCGCCTGACGGCGGCCCGCGCCTGGACGCCCTGGCGGACCTGGTCGCGCTCGGCACCGTGGCGGACGTGGTCAAGCTGGATGCCAACAACCGGCTGCTGGTCTCCCAGGGCCTGCAGCGCATGCGTACCGGCCGGATGCAGCCGGGCCTGCGGGCGCTCTTCGCCGTGGCCGGACGCGAGCCGCGCGGCGCCAGCGCGTTCGACCTGGGCTTTGCCGTGGGCCCGCGCATCAATGCCGCCGGCCGGCTGGCCGACATGAGCCTGGGCATCGCCTGCCTGATCACCGATGACGAGGGCCAGGCCCTCGAACTCGCGCGCCAGCTCGACCAGATCAACCGCGACCGGCGCACGATCGAAGCCGAGATGCGCGAGCAGGCCCTGGCTGCCATGGAAGATCCGGCCGCATCCGCCGGCGCCACCGTGTGCGTCTTCGACGCGGGCTGGCACCAGGGCGTGGTCGGGCTGGTCGCCTCGCGGCTGAAGGAAAAGTTCTGGCGCCCCACCCTCGCCTTCGCGCCGGCCGGCGACGACGAGATCCGCGGTTCCGGGCGCTCCATCCCCGACGTCCATCTGCGCGACGCGCTGGACCTGGTCTCCAAGCGCCACCCCACGCTGATCCGCAAGTTCGGCGGGCACGCGATGGCGGCCGGCCTGACCCTCGGGCGCAACGATTTCGCGGCCTTTGCGCCCGCTTTCGACGCCGCCGTCCGGGAACTCACCGGCCGCGACCGCTTCGAGCCGCTGATCGAGACCGACGGCTCGCTCGAGAGCGGCTATGCCAATGCCGAAGTGGCCGGCATGCTGCAGCAGCAGGTATGGGGCGCGGGCTTCGCCGCCCCGCTCTTCCTGGACGAATTCAAGGTGCGGCAGCAACGCCTGGTCGGCGAAAAGCACCTCAAGCTGTCGCTCGAGCGCGGCCACCAGCGTTTCGACGCCATCTGGTTCGGCCGCGACCAGCCCCTGCCCGAGCAGGTGCAGGCGGCCTACCGGCTGGAGCAGAACGTGTGGAACGGCATGGTGTCGGTGCAGCTGGTGATCGAATATGCGGCCTGATGCCGCCCGTTGCCGGCCGGACCGGCGCCGCGACGGGCTGGCGCAGGCGCGGTAAAATACCCGGTTTCGCATAAAGCTCAGGATCACAATCATGGAAGCCGAACGTCAGAACCAGATCGCCGCCCGCCTTGCCGACTACGCGGAGCGCGAGCAGGCTCTACGGAGGTATCTTTGACTACGATGCCAAAGCTGAACGCCTGCAGGTCGTAAACGCCGAGCTCGAAGACCCGGCCGTCTGGAACGACCCCAAGCACGCCCAGGATCTCGGGCGTGAGAAGAAATCCCTCGAAGACGTCGTCGGCGCCCTCGCCGAAATCGGCCAGGGCGTGGCGGATTCGCTCGAGCTCTTCGAGCTCGCCTGCGCCGACGACGACGATGCCACCCTGCTCGCCATCGAGCGCGACGCCGACGCCTTCCAGGCGCGGCTCGAGGCGCTGGAATTCCGGCGCATGTTCGCCAACCCCGCCGATCCGCTGAACTGCTTCCTCGACATCCAGGCCGGCGCCGGCGGCACGGAAGCCCAGGACTGGGCCTCCATGCTGCTGCGCCAGTACCTCAAATATGCCGAGCGCAAGGGCTTCAAGGCCGAGGTGCTCGAGGAATCCGAAGGCGAAGTCGCCGGCATCAAGTCGGCCACGATCAAGATCGAAGGCGAGTACGCCTTCGGCTTCCTGCGCACCGAAACCGGCGTGCACCGCCTGGTCCGCAAGAGCCCCTTCGACTCCTCCGGCGGGCGCCACACCTCGTTCGCCAGCGTGTTCGTCTATCCCGAGGTCGATGAGTCGTTCGAGGTCGAGATCAACCCGGCCGACCTGCGCGTGGATACGTATCGCGCCAGCGGCGCGGGCGGCCAGCACATCAACAAGACCGACTCCGCCGTGCGAATCACGCACATGCCCACCGGCATCGTGGTGCAGTGCCAGAACGACCGCTCGCAGCACCGCAACCGCGCCGAAGCCATGCAGATGCTGAAGTCCAAGCTGTACGAGCTGGAAATGCGCAACCGCATGGCGGAACAGCAGAAGCTCGAGGATTCCAAGACCGACGTGGGCTGGGGCCACCAGATCCGCTCCTACGTGCTGGACCAGAGCCGCATCAAGGACCTGCGCACGAACGTCGAGATCTCGAACACACAGAAGGTGCTCGACGGCGACCTGGACACCTTCATCCAGGCCAGCCTGAAGCAGGGCGTGTAAGCATCGCCGTTTCCCGTTCCCAACCGAGGCCCACAGGCATGACCGACACCATCGCAATCCTCACCGGCGCGTCCCGCGGCATCGGCGCCGCCCTGGCCCGCGGGCTGCTCGCGCCCGGCACGCGGCTGATCACGCTCGCGCGGCGCGATGACGCCGAGCTGGCCGCCCATGCCCAGGCCCGGGGCGCCGAACTGGAACAGGTGCGCGTGGACCTCTCCGACCCGGCTTCGGCCAGCCAGGCCGCCGAGCGCATCTGCACTGCCCTGCCCCGCGATGCGCGCCGCTACGTGCTGATCAACAATGCGGGCACGGTGGCCCCGGTGGCTGCCGGCGCCAACCTGGTCGAAGGCGCAGCCATCGCGCAGGCCTTCAATCTCAACGTCACCGCGGTCATGCTGCTCACGGCCCGCTTCCTGCAGGCCGTGCAGGACGTCCAGGCCGACCGCCGCGTGCTCAACATTTCCTCCGGCGCCGGCCGCAATCCCAACGCCGGATGGGGCGTGTACTGCGCCACCAAGGCCGCCCTCGACATGTACACGCGCGTGCTCAAGCAGGAACAGGGCGCAGGCGGCGTGCGGGTGGCGTCGCTTGCGCCGGGCATCGTCGACACCGACATGCAGGCCGCGATCCGCGCCAGCAGCCCGGACGACTTCCCGGCCCTGCCCAAGTTCCAGGACTTCAAGGCTTCCGGCATGCTGTCCGCGCCCGCCGACGTGGCAGCGCGCATCCTCGCCTACCTCGACCGCGACGATTTCGGCAGCACCGAGATCGACGACATCCGCAATTACAAGTAGACCCGCATCATGACTGATCAATCGCCCGCCGCGGCAGCCCAGGACGAAAACCGCCTGATCGCCGAACGGCGCGCCAAGCTGGCCAAGCTGCGCGAAACCGGCATCGCCTATCCGAACGACTTCGTGCCCGACGCCAGGGCGGCGGACCTGCACGCGCAGTACGGCCAGCAGGAGCACGAAGCCCTGGCCGCCGCCGGCGTGCACGTCAAGGTGGCGGGCCGCATGATGCTGAAGCGCGTCATGGGCAAGGCCAGCTTCGCCACCCTGCAGGATGCCAGCGGCCGCATCCAGATCTATCTCGAGCGCGGTACCCTGGGCGACGAGGCCTACGCCGATTTCAAGCAATGGGACATCGGCGACATCATCGCCGTCGAAGGCACGGTCTTCAAGACCAACAAGGGCGAGCTCTCGGTGCATGCACGGCAGGCGCGCCTGCTGTCCAAGTCCCTGCGCCCGCTGCCCGACAAGTTCCACGGCGTCTCCGACACCGAGCTGCGCTATCGCCAGCGCTACGTCGACCTCATCATGACCGAGGCCACGCGCCGCACCTTCGAGGCGCGCAGCAAGGCGGTGGGCAGCATCCGGCAGTTCATGCTGGAGTCGGGCTTTCTCGAGGTCGAGACCCCGATGCTGCATCCGATCCCGGGCGGCGCCGCGGCCAAGCCGTTCGTCACGCACCACAATGCGCTCGACATGGAGATGTTCCTGCGCATCGCGCCCGAACTCTACCTGAAGCGCCTGATCGTCGGCGGCTTCGAGCGGGTCTTCGAGATCAACCGCAACTTCCGCAACGAAGGCGTGAGCCCGCGGCACAACCCCGAGTTCACCATGATGGAGTTCTACGCGGCCTATGCGGACTACCGCTGGCTCATGGACTTCACCGAAGCGCTGATCCGCCATGCCGCGATCGCCGCCACCGGCAGCGCCGTGCTCAGCTACCAGGAGCGCGAACTGGACCTGTCCCGGCCCTTCGACCGCCTGACCATCTGCGAGGCGATACTCAAATATGCGCCCGGCTACACCCAGGCGCAGCTCGACGACGCCGGCTTCCTGCGCGCGGAACTCAAGAAGCTGGGCGCCGACGTGGGCGGCCCGGTGCTGTCGCGCGCGGGCCTGGGCGCCCTGCAGCTGGCCCTGTTCGAGGAAACGGCCGAATCGCAGCTCTGGAACCCCACCTTCATCATCGACTATCCGGTCGAGGTCTCGCCGCTGGCGCGCGCTTCCGACACCCGCCCGGGCATCACCGAGCGCTTCGAACTGTTCATCACCGGCCGCGAGATCGCCAACGGCTTTTCCGAATTGAACGATCCCGAAGACCAGGCCGAACGCTTCCGCGCACAGGTGGAGGCCAAGGATGCCGGCGACGAGGAGGCCATGTACTACGATGCCGACTACATCCGGGCCCTGGAATACGGCATGCCTCCCACCGGCGGCTGCGGCATCGGCATCGACCGCCTGGTGATGCTGCTCACCGACAGCCCCAGCATCCGCGACGTGATCCTGTTCCCGCACCTGCGGCGCGAAGACTGAGCGCCCCATGATCGCCAAGGTCGTACTGCTGCTGGCTTGCGTGGTGGCGCTCTACGTGCTGGTGTTCGGCGCCCGCCGGCCCCAGGCCGCCTGGCCGGCTACCCGGCGCGGCGCCTGGATCCTGCTGGCAGCCACCGCGCTGGGCTGGCTCACCGGCCTGGCATGCGCCATGTTGTGGTTCACCAGCCAGCACGGCGACGTGGACGTGCTGCTGGCCATGGCCCTGGGCCTGCTGGGCCTGGCGGGCGGTGCCGGCCTGCTGGTCGGCATGCGGGCGCTGCGCTAGTACTACGCTAGCCCCGCAAGGTGCCCGGCGATTTGCGGAGCAGAACACCAAGACCGGCTCACGCGTCCACCGCGGCCGATATCCGGCCGAACAGCGGATCGGCATGCGCCGGATCGAGCCAGCGCACGATCACCACCATGCGGCGCTCCGGCTCGATCCAGGTGAACGAGCTGCCCGCTCCCACGCCGAAGAAGCTCGAGGCGGAGACGCTGGGAAACACCTTGCCCTCGTGGTTGAGCCAGATCAGGAAGCCATAGTAGGGCGCCAGCGCGCAGGGCTTGCGCATCTCGCGTATCCATTCGGCCGACAATACCTGCCTGCCATCCGCGGCCCGGCCCTCGTCCAGGAGCATCCGGCCGATGAGCGCCTGGTCGGTGCTGCTGATGGAGCAGCCTCCGCCCCAGTGGGAGCCCCCGGGCACCGACTGCATCCGCTTGCCGTCGATCTCGACCCAGGCGTTGTCGTAGCCCACCCATTGCCAGTCTTCGCTGGCTCCCAGCGGCCGGGTGATGGCTTCGCGGAACACCTCGGGCACCGGCTTGCGGAACAGGTGCAGCAGCGCATACGACAGCTGGTTGATGCGCACGTCGTTGTATTCCCAATACGTGCCGGGCGGCTGCAACGGCCGCGCCTCCCCCTTGTTGCCCGCCGGCGGCGGACCGAACGTGACGGCGCGATAGCGGTCGGCCTGGTCCGCGATGCCGAAGCGTTCGCCCTGCCACTCGCTGGTCTGCTGCAGCAGATGGCGCCAGGTGATCGCCGCGTTATGCGGGTCATCGAAGCCTATGCCGGGCAGTTGCCGGCCCACGGGTGCGTCCAGGTCCGGGATCAGCCCGCGGTCGAACGCCACGCCGGCCACCAGCGCGAGATACATCTTGGCCACGCTGAAGGTGAGGTCGGCGCGCCCGGGCTCGCCCCAGGACGCGATCGTCCTGCCTTCCTGCACCACCAGCCCCGACACCGGGCCGCGATCATGCAAGGGGCCCCACAGGCGGTTCCAGGGTGGCGGGTCCTTCTGGTGCACGCCGAACACGCCCTCCACGCTGCGGTCCCAGGAGGTTTCGTGTGCTTGCGCATAGGCAATGGCTTGCTGCATCAGGGCATCGTTCATGGCGGTCCGGTCGTGGAGTGGCGTAGAGACAGGCACGCCACTTTATCCCATTGCCGGGGGGCGGCACTTCAGGGTATCCACCACGATGCTGCCACGCACAAGTCACCTTATAGTTTGGCCCACGCAGTCCATCCAAGCCGATAGCACCAAGGAGCCACCCTATGGCTGTTCGTCGCTTTACTGTTGCTGCACGCCCCTCCCTCGCGTGGGCGATCCTGCGCCGGGCCACGGCCGCCGCCCTGCTGGCCGCCCTGGCGATCGCCGGGGCTCCTGCCGTGGCCGGCAAGCAGGACGGCATCCTGCGCATGGCCTACGACCAGGCCCCGGAGAACATCGATCCCTACTACAACAACGTGCGCATCGGCGTCATCCTGGCGGCCAACGTCTGGGACACCCTGCTCTACCGCGACCCGGTCACCAACGAATACAAGCCGCACCTGGCCAGGAGCTGGACCCAGGTCGACGACAGGACGCTGGAATTCGAACTGCGCGAAGGCATCAAGTTCCACAACGGCGAGCCGTTCGACGCCGATTCGGTGGTCTATACCCTGAATTTCGTCGCAGATCCCAAGAACAAGGCCGTCACCCAGGCCAACGTGAACTGGATCGAGAAGGCCGAGAAGCTCGGCCCCTACAAGGTCCGCGTCGTCACCAAGCAGCCTTTCCCGGCCGCCAGGGAGTACCTGGCCACCACCGGCGTGATCCATCCCGCCAAGTACTATGCCGAAGTCGGCCCGCAGGGCATGAGCGCCAAGCCCGTGGGCACCGGCCCCTACAAGATCGTGGACCACCAGCCCGGCAAATCGGTCACGCTGGAGCGCAATACCGACTACTTCAAGGAGTCGCTCAAGGGCCAGCCCACCATCGACAAGATCGTCATCCGCTTCATACCCGACCGGCAGACGCAGATGGCGGAGGCCCTGGCAGGCAGCCAGGATCTCATCATGAGCGTGCCCAAGGACCAGGCCGAGCAGCTCGAGACCATCCCCACCCTGCAGGTGGTACGCGGCAAGACCATGCGCATCGTGTTCCTGCAGATGAATTCCCGGGACGGCGCCCCGGCCCCGCAGCTCAAGGACATACGCGTGCGCAAGGCCATCATGCACGCCATCGACCGCCCCACCATACTCAAGAACCTGGTGGGCGAAGGCGGCGATCTCCTCGCCGCCATCTGCACGCCCTCCCAGACCGGCTGCACCCAGGACGTCCCCGCCTACCCGTACGATCCCGCCCTGGCCAAGAAGCTGCTGGCCGAGGCGGGCTACCCCAACGGCTTCGAACTCGACATCGCGGCCTACCGCGAACGCCCCCAGACGGAAGCCTTCATCAACTACCTGCAGCAAGTGGGCATACGCGCCAGGCTCAACTTCCTGCAATACGCCGCCATGCGCGACATGGCGCGCGCCAACAAGACGGCGCTCACGCACCAGACCTGGGGTTCCAACCTGGTGAACGACGTCTCCGCCTCCACGCCGGTCTATTTCGGCGGCGGAGCCGACGACCTGACGCACGACCCGCAGGTCATCGCACTGCTCGAAAAGGGCAACAACGCGGTCGATCCGGCCCAGCGCAACGACTACTACAAGCAGGCCCTCACGCGCATAGCGGAGCAGGCCTACGCCGTGCCCATGTGGACGCTGCCGGCCTACTATGTGGCCAACAAAGACCTCGACCTCACCATCTATTCCGACGAGCTCCCCCGCTTCTGGAACATGAGCTGGAAGAAGTAAGGGCCGCAGGGCACGCCCGTCCGCGGCGTGCCCATCCGATCGAGCACAGGGGGAATCCGCATCATGCTGGTCTACGCGCTCAAGCGCCTCGGCCTGGCCGTCCTGGTGGCACTGACCGTCTCCGTCCTGGCGTTCCTGCTGCTGCACCTCTCCGGCGACCCGGCCCTGGCCCTGGCAGGCGACGGCGCCACCCAGGCCGACATCGACATGGTGCGCAAGACGCATGGACTCGATCGCCCCCTGCTGGTGCAGTATGCCGACTGGATCTGGCACGTGCTGCGCGGCGACTTCGGCATATCGGTGTATTTCGATACGCCTGCCGGCCCGCTCATCCTGTCCAAGCTCGGCACCACGCTCATGCTGGGCGTGGCGGCGCTGGGCGTGGCGCTGTACATCTCCATTCCGCTGGGCGTGCTGGCGGCCATCTACAAGGGCAGCCTGATCGACCGCCTCTGCCTGGCCACCGCGGTATTGGGCCAGGCGCTTCCCAATTTCTTCTTCGCCCTGCTGCTCATCATGCTGTTCTCGCTGTCGCTGCGCATCCTGCCGGTCTCGGGCAGCGGCAGCTGGCAGCACTTCGTCATGCCCGCCCTGGCGCTGGGCTATTACGTGGCGCCGGCCTTCATGCGGCTGATCCGCGCGGGCATGATCGAGGTGCTCGGCGCCGACTACATCCGCACCGCACGGGCCAAGGGCCTGCCGGCCCGCACCGTCGTCTTCAAGCACGCTCTGCGCAATGCCATCGTGCCCGTGGTCGCGCTGGCCGCCGTGCAGCTGGGCTACCTGCTGGGCGGCTCGGTGGTGATCGAGACCGTGTTCGCGCTCGACGGCCTGGGCTACCTGGCCTACCAGAGCATCACCTACAAGGATTTCCCGGTGATCCAGCTCATCCTCCTGCTGTTGTCGGTGCTGTACGTGCTGCTCACGCTGGCCTCCGACATCGCCAACGCGTGGCTGGACCCACGCATCCGGGTGGCCTGACCCATGACGACGTCCATCCTCCCCACGCACGCCGGCACCCCGGGGCCGACCTCCGGTGCCCTGTTCCGCCGCCGGCTGCTGCGCAACCACGCCCTGCTGGCCGGCGGCGGCCTGCTGCTGGTCATCGTCTTCATCGCCCTGTTCGCGCCATGGCTGTCGCCGCACGATCCCTACGTCCAGGACCTGGCCTACCGCAACGTGCCGCCCGTCTGGTACGACAAGGGAACCTGGCTGCACCCGCTGGGCACGGACCAGATGGGCCGCGACTACCTGTCGCGCCTTTTCTACGGCGCGCGCATCTCGCTGCTGATCGGCGCCTCGGTGGCCCTGATCTCCGGGCTCATCGGCACGACCCTGGGCATGATGGCGGGCTATTTCGGCGGCCGGATCGACATGGTGGTGTCCTTCCTCGTCACGACCCGGCTGGCCATGCCCGTCATCCTGGTGGCGCTGGCCACGGTGGCGCTGCTGGGCGGCTCGCTGTGGGTGGTGATCCTGGTGCTGGGCCTGCTCAAGTGGGACCGCTATGCGGTCGTCATGCGCAGCGCCACCCAGCAGGTGCGCTCGCTGGAATACGTCGCCGCCGCCCAGGCGGCGGGCGCGTCCACCTGGCGCATCGTCTGGGGCGAAGTGCTGCCCAACGTGGTCCCGCATCTCATCGTCATCGCCACGCTCGAGGCAGCCAGCGCCATCCTGCTGGAAGCCTCGCTGTCCTTCCTGGGCCTGGGCGTCCAGCCGCCCCTGCCCTCCTGGGGCCTGATGATTTCCGAGGCAAAGGCCTACATGTTCTTCTCGTTCTGGCTGATCGCCATTCCCGGCACCGCGCTCGCCCTGCTGATCCTGGCCATCAACCTGGCCGGCGACGGCCTGCACCAGCTCCTGACGCCGGAGGAGAAGGCATGAGCGCCGACGCCGACATCACCCTGGACGTGCAGGGCCTGCAGGTCGACATCGACACCCCGCGCGGCACGCTGCATGCGGTGCGCGACGTATCGTTCCAGGTACGGCGCGGACAGACGCTTTGCCTGGTGGGCGAGTCGGGCTGCGGCAAGTCCATGACCTCCCTCGCCATCATGGGCCTGCTTCCCAGGACGGCCCGGCGCAGCACCCGCCGCCTCAGCCTGATGGGCGAGGACCTGGCCGGGGCCGGCCGCCGGCGCCTCGATGCGCTGCGAGGCGCCCGCATGGCCATGATCTTCCAGGAGCCCATGACGGCCCTCAATCCCGCTTACACGATAGGCGAACAGCTCACCGAGCACTATCGCCTGCACAAGCACGCCGACGTCCGGCAGGCCCGCGACCGCGCAGTGGAATTGCTGGAGAAGGTAGGCATCGCCGCCGCCGCCGGGCGGCTGGCGCAATACCCCCACCAGCTCTCGGGCGGCCTGCGCCAGCGCGTCATGATCGCCATGGCCCTGATGTGCGGCCCCGATCTGCTGATCGCCGACGAACCCAGCACGGCCCTGGACGTGACCATACAGGCCCAGATCCTGCGCCTGCTGGCCGACCTGCAGGCCGAACTCGGCATATCCATGGTGCTCATCACCCACGATCTCGGCGTGGTGGCGCGCATTGCCGACCATGTCGCCGTCATGTACGCCGGGCAGGTGGTCGAATCCGGGCCGGTCGACACGCTCTTTGCCGCGCCCCGGCATCCCTATACGCGCGGCCTGCTCGACTGTATCCCGGTGCCGGGGCGCACCCGGCCGGGCGAGTTGCTGGGCACCATTCCGGGGGTGGTGCCGTCGCTCGTCGGCGACCTCCACGGCTGCGCCTTCCGCGATCGCTGCGCCCATGCGCAGGCGGCCTGCCATGGCGGGATTCCGCTGCAGCAGGCCGGCACGGACCGGCAATGGCGCTGCATCCTGCCGCGCGATGTGCCGCTGCACACCGAGGTGCATGCATGACGCCGCTGCTGCAGGCCGCCATGGTCAGCCGCTCCTTCTCCGTGCGCGCCGGCGCGTTCCAGCCGCGCCGCCAGCTGCAGGCGGTCGACGAAGTCACGCTGGGGATAGAGCGCGGCGGCGTACTGGGCATCGTGGGCGAGTCGGGCTGCGGCAAGTCCACCCTGGCCCGGCTGCTGCTGGGCCTGCTTGCGCCCAGCAAGGGCAGCGTGAAGCTGGATGGCCAGGACATCCGCGACCTGGGCCGCCGGGAACTGGCCCGGCGCGTGCAGCCCGTCTTCCAGGATCCCTACTCTTCGCTTAATCCGCGGCGCAGCATCGCCTCCATCGTTTCGCTGCCGCTGGAGGTGCATGGCATCTCCAATCCCCGCCAGCACAAGGCCATCGAGATGCTCGAACGCGTGGGGCTGCCGCCGCGGCTCGCCCACAACACCCCGGGGCAGCTATCGGGCGGCCAGCGCCAGCGCGTGGCAATCGCCCGCGCCCTGGTCATGCGGCCCGAGATCGTCGTCTGCGACGAGCCTACGTCGGCGCTCGATGTGTCGGTGCAGGCGCAGATCATGAACCTGCTGCTCGAACTGCGCCGTGAATTCAATCTCACCTACGTCTTCATCAGCCACAACCTGGCAGTCGTCGAACACATCGCCACCCAGGTCGCCGTGATGTACCTGGGGCGCGTGGTCGAATCCGCGACGACGCGCGAGCTCTTCGGCAATCCGCAACATCCGTATACCCAGGCGCTGCTGGCCTCGGTGCTCACCCCGGAACCCGGCCTGGGCATCCCCGACACGGGCCTGGGGCTGTCGTTTCCCGACCCCACGAATCCGCCGGCCGGCTGCGCCTTCCATCCCCGCTGCCGGCACGCCATGCCCCGCTGCCGCGAAGAGCGCCCCCTGCTGTTCAATCGCGGGCGGGCCCTGGTAGCGTGCCACCTGTCCCCCCCAGTCCACCAAGGATAAGACCGTGACCCGTGCCCTTGCCATCGAGGAGGCCGAAAGGCAGTTCGATTCCGGCGCCTTCCGCCAGACACTGGCCCGCCGCATCGCCATCCCCACCGAGAGCCAGAATCCTGCACGCGCCAACGCGCTGGCGGACTACCTCGACACCGAGATGCGCCCCGCCTTCGAGGCCATGGGCTTCGAATGCCGCCTGCTCACGCACCCCAAGGCACGCGCCCCCTTCCTGTACGCGCAGCGCATCGAGGATCCTTCCCTGCCCACCGTGTTCGGCTACGGCCACGGTGACGTCATCCGTGGCCTAGAAGCGGAATGGCACCCCGGACTCAGCCCCTGGACCCTCACCGAGTCACAGGGGCGCTGGTACGGCCGCGGCATCGCCGACAACAAGGGCCAGCACTCCATCAACATGGAGGCCCTGCGCATCGTGCTGCAGACGCGCGGCAGGCTGGGATTCAACGCCAAGTACCTCATCGAGATGGGCGAGGAAACCGGCTCGCCGGGGCTGCGCGAGCTGTGCGAGGCCCACGCCGGGCTGTTCGCCGCCGACCTGCTCATCGCCTCCGACGGCCCGCGCCTGCGCGCCGAGCGTCCCACGGTGTTCCTCGGCGCGCGCGGCAGCATCAACTTCGATCTCAGCATCGAGTCCCGCCCGGGCGGGCACCATTCCGGCAACTGGGGCGGCCTGATCTCGAACCCCGGCATCCAGCTGGCGCACGCCATCGCCACGCTGGTCTCGCCCAGCGGCAAGATCCTGGTGCCCGAATGGGTGCCCGACGAGCTGCCTGCGGCGGTCCGTCGCGTGCTGGCCGATTGCGAGGTCGACGGCGGCGCCGACGGCCCCGTCATCGAACCCGATTGGGGCGAACCCGGCCTCACGCCCGCCGAGAAGGTCTTCGGCTGGTGCTCGTTCGAAGTGCTGGCTTACAAGACAGGCAATCCCGACACGCCGGTCAACGCCATCCCGCCACGCGCCTGGGCCCGCTGCCAGCTGCGCTTCGTCGTGGGCGTCGACGTGGACGACCTGCTGCCCGCGCTGCGCCGCCACCTGGATCGCCATGGTTTCCCGATGGTCCGCATCCAGACCACCCGCGAGACACTGTTCCGCGCCACGCGCGTCGATCCCGACAATCCGTGGGTCCGCTGGGCCGTGGACTCCCTGGCCGCGACCACGGGCAAATCGCCCGCCATCCTGCCCAACCTGGGCGGTTCGCTGCCCAATGACATCTTCACCGACGTGCTGGGCCTGTGCACCGTCTGGATACCCCATTCGTACCCGGGCTGCTCGCAGCATGCGCCCAACGAGCACCTGCCGCCGGCGATCCTGCGCGAGGCGCTGCGCATCATGGCGGGGGTGTACTGGGACCTCGGCGAAGCCGGCGTGCCGCCCCGGGCCTGACGAAAAAGCGCTAGCGCTTGCCCGCCCGCAACCGTACCGCTTCGGCCCAGCGCCGGGCCACGACGGGCGAGGTGGCGCAGGTGGCAGTAGCCGTGACGACGCGCACCGCCCGCTCCAGCAGCTGGATGTCGGCCTCGTGCTGGCGCGCCACGTGGGGATCCTCGAAGAAGATCACGCGCTGGCATTCGTGCTCGAGCACCAGCTCGGCGATCTGGGCATCGCCGCCCAGCGGACCGCTCAGGTAGCGCTGTACCCACGGCTGGTCGGCCGGCCAGCCGCGCGACCAGGCCAGCTCATTGAGCAGGCCGCCGGTCGTGCCGGTGGCCACGCGCCGCGCAAACTGCGAAAGCACGTCGAAATGCGCATCGGCGAAGTCCACCATCTCGGCCTTGAGCGCATCGTGGGCGATCAGGGCGATGGTCTGGCCGCCGAAGTTGAAATGGCGCGATACCGCGGGATCGGGGGCGCGGCCGGCCATGATGCGCTCGACCTCGATCCATTCGATGGCGCCGGCCAGCGTCGAGATGAACGGGCGGCCATGGGTGATGCACTGCCGCTTCAGCGCCAGCGCCTCGGGAAAGATCGACGACGGATCCACGGGATCGATCAGGTAGATGGCGCCGTCGAACGGCGCGTCCGCGCCGCGGCCCTCGGTGACGCGCGCCACCAGCTTCATCAGGCCGCCCTCCCGGCCGTACGGATAACGGATCAGCCCCGGATAGCCCTGGAGCATGCCCTCGCGCGAGATCGCGTCGTGCGTGCGGCCCACCGTATGCAGCTGGATGCCCAGTTCGCGGATGCCCGCGGAACTGGCGCGCAGCCAGGCAAACAGCGCCGCATCGGGCGTTTCATGGTGCAGTCGGTTGGCCGCGAGGCCGTAGCGCAGGGTGGCAGTCATGGCAGGAACAGGAACGGGAACGGCTAGCGCGATATTACTGCGCCTGCCGTTCCCGCTGGCATGAGATTACGGGCCTGCAGCCCGGCCTTATTCGGCCTCTTCGATCCAGGCCATCTGGATGGCCTCGAGTATGCGCTCGCCGCAGCGCTCGGGCGCGTCGTCGAAGCCCGGCAGCGCCATCACCCATTCGCGCAGCTGCGTGAACCGCACGGTGGCCGGATCGACATCGGGATGCGCGTCTGCAAGGGCCGCGGCGATGTCGTAGGTATCGATCCACTTCATCAGTGCTCTTCCTTCGCGTGGTTGATGGTGTACTTCGGGATCTCGATGGTGAGGTCCTGGTCGGCGATGCGCGCCTGGCACGACAGGCGCGAGGTGGAGGTCAGGCCCCAGGCCTTGTCGAGCAGGTCCTCCTCGTCGTCGCTGGCATCGTCCAGCGAATTGAAGCCCTGCCGGACCACCACGTGGCAGGTCGTGCAGGCACAGGACAATTCGCACGCGTGCTCGATCTCGATGTCGTGATCGAGCAGCACGCGGCAGATGGACACGCCCTGGGGGGCGTCTTCGATGACGGCGCCCTCGGGGCAGATCTCGGGATGGGGCAATACGGTGAGCTTGGGCATGAGTGACGGAAAATCAGGCGAGTTCGTCCAGTTTACGGCCCGACAGCGCCTTGCGTATGCTGCGGTCCATGCGGCGGGCGGCGAAATCCTCCGTGGCGTCCGACAGCGCCTGCACCGCCGCGCGCACGGCTTCGACGTCGTTCTGCGCGGCAGCGGCGTCGGCCTGCGCCAGGCATGCATCCACCCGCTCGCGTTCGCCAGCGTCGAGCAGGTCGCCGTCGGCCAGCAGCGCGGCGCGCACCGACTCGGCGAGCTGCGCGGCCTCGACCTGCTGTTCGCGCAGCATGCGCGCGCGCGCGTCGCTGTCGGCCTGGGCCACGCTGTCGGCCAGCATGCCTGCGATCTCGTCGTCCGACAATCCATACGAGGGCTTGACCGACACGGCAGCCTCCACGCCCGTGCTCTGCTCGCGCGCCGTCACGCTCAGCAGGCCGTCGGCGTCGACCTGGAAGGTGACGCGGATGCGGGCTGCGCCCGCCACCATGGGCGGGATGCCGCGCAGCTCGAAGCGCGCCAGGGAGCGGCAGTCGGACACCAGGTCGCGCTCGCCCTGCACCACATGCAGGCTCATCGCCGTCTGGCCATCCTTGAACGTGGTGAACTCCTGCGCCCGCGCCACGGGAATGGTGCTGTTGCGCGGGATGATGTGCTCGACCAGCCCGCCCATGGTTTCCAGGCCCAGCGACAGCGGGGTCACGTCCAGCAGCAGCCAGTCTTCGCCGGGGCTGCGGTTGCCCGCCAGCAGGTTCGCCTGCAAAGCCGCGCCCAGGGCCACGACCTGATCCGGATCCAGGTCGATCAGCGGCTCCGTGCCGAACAATTCCTTCACGGCGCGCCGCACCACGGGCATGCGCGTGGCCCCGCCCACCATGACCACGCCCTTCACTTCACCCGGCTGCAGCCCGGCATCGCGCAGCGCGCGGCGGGCGCTTTCGAGCGTGCGGGCCACCAGCGGCTGGGCCAGCGCCTCGAAAGCCGCGCGGGTGAGCGTGGTGGCGATCGTCCGGCCGCCCTGCAGCGTCACGGAGAACTCGGCGCGGTCGTGGTCGCTCAGGGTTTCGCGCGCGCGCCGCGCCGCCACCAGCAGTCCCCGGCGATCGGCGGGCGGCAACGCCTCGACCGATTCCCCCTGGAGCAGGTGCCCGACGATGGCCGCGTCGAAGTCGTCGCCGCCCAGCGCCGTGTCGCCGCCCGTGGCAATCACCTCGAACACGCCCTTGCTCAGGCGCAGGATCGATACGTCGAACGTGCCCCCGCCCAGGTCATAGACGGCATAGACGCCCTCTGCGGCGTTGTCCAATCCATACGCGATGGCCGCGGCGGTGGGTTCGTTGAGCAGCCGCAGCACATTCAGCCCGGCCAGCCTGGCGGCATCCCGCGTGGCCTGGCGCTGCGCGTCGTCGAAGTAGGCCGGCACGGTGATCACGGCCCCGACCAGGTCGTCGCCCAGCACGTCTTCGGCCCGCTGGCGCAGCACCGCAAGAATCTGCGCCGAGACTTCCACCGGGCTCAGGTCGCCGTGCACGGTGCGCAGGCGCACCATGCCCGGGGCATCGACGAAATCGTAGGGCGCGCCGGTGGCGCGGGCCTCGCCGATCGTGCGCCCCATGAAGCGCTTCACGGACACGACCGTATTGTGGGGATCCTCGGCCTGCCGTGCCAGCGCATCGTGCCCGATGACGACACGCCCGCCCTGCAGGTACTGCACCGCAGACGGGAGCAGAGGCCTGCCATGGGCATCGGGCAGGACCTCCGCCACGCTGCTGCGCACGGCGGCCACCAACGAGTTCGTGGTACCGAGGTCGATGCCCACCGCCAGGCGGCGTTGATGGGGGGCCGGGGATTCCCCCGGCTCGGAAATCTGCAATAAAGCCATATCTCGCTTCGGTGGTGGGGCGGGATTGAAGGTGTACGACGGCCCTAGGCCTGGACGGCAGCCAGTTCCTGCGCCAGCTTCTCGACGAACATCCACTCGCGCACCTTGCGGCCCGCCTCGGCGTAGTCGCCTCGATCATCGAGCAGTTCGGCCAGCGTGGCCCGCATCTGGGCACGTGCGTCCTCGAGCTCGGCGCGCAGCTGCGCCGCCGCGGCCGGATCTTCGCGCGCCTCGTCGAGCAGTTCGCGCCAGCTCATCTGCTGCATCAGGAAGTCCGGCTCCATCGCGGTATTGCTTTCCGTCTGCAGGTCGACGCCTGCCTGTTCGCACAGATAGCGGGCGCGCGCCAGCGGGTCGCGCAACACGCGATAGGCCTCGTTGGCACGCGCCGCCCACTGCATCGCCACGCGGCGTTCCGCGGGGCTGGCCGTGGCGTAACGGTCGGGATGCACCTGGGCGGCCACCCGGCGCCAGCTCTGTTCCAGCGCATCGGCATCGAGGCGGAAACGTGCCGGCAGCCCGAACAGCCCGAAATGATCGTCGCGCGTCGTCACGTGCTAGACCGTAAAGGACTCGCCGCAGCCGCAGGTCGCCTTCTCGTTGGGGTTGCGGAACTTGAACCCCTCGTTCAGGCCCTCGCGGGCGTAGTCGAGCTCCGTGCCGTCGATGTAGGCCAGGCTCTTGGGGTCGACATAGACCTTGACGCCGAAGTTCTCGAAGACGAGGTCTTCGGCCGCGGGCTCGTCCACGTACTCGAGCTTGTAGGCCATGCCCGAGCACCCGGTCGTGCGCACGCCCAGCCGCAGGCCGATGCCCTTGCCCCGTTTCTGCAGGTAGCGGCTGATGTGGTCGGCCGCCTGTTGGGTCAGGGTAACGGCCATGTCAGTTCGCTGCCGCAGCCTCGGGTTGCGCCACCGCCTGGGGGGTGCCGTGCTTAGCCTTGTAGTCCTGCACGGCGGCCTTGATGGCGTCCTCGGCCAGGATGGAGCAGTGGATCTTCACGGGCGGCAGCGCCAGTTCCTCGGCGATCTGCGTGTTGCGGATGTTCATCGCCTCGTCGAGCGTCTTGCCCTTGACCCACTCGGTGACCAGCGAGCTGGATGCGATGGCCGAGCCGCAGCCGTAGGTCTTGAAGCGCGCATCCTGGATGACGCCGTCGGCGCCCACCTTGATCTGCAGCTTCATGACGTCGCCACAGGCCGGCGCCCCGACCATGCCGGTGCCGACCGACTCGTCGCCCTTCTCGAACGAACCCACGTTGCGGGGATTCTCGTAGTGATCCAGAACCTTGTTGCTATATGCCATGATGATTTCTCCTGCCTGTGTTCCAGGCCGCTCAGTGCGCGGCCCACTGCACGCTGTTCAAATCGATGCCTTCCTGGGCCATCTCCCAGAGCGGCGACATGTCGCGCAGCTTGCCGACACGGCTCTTGATGAGTTCGATCGTGAAATCGATCTCCTGCTCGGTGGTGAAGCGGCCCAGTGTGAAACGGATGGAGCTGTGCGCGAGCTCGTCGTTGCGGCCCAGGGCGCGCAGCACGTACGAGGGCTCCAGGCTCGCCGAGGTGCACGCCGAACCGCTGGAGACGGCGAGCTCCTTGATGGCCATGATGAGCGACTCGCCCTCGACATAATTGAAGCTGATGTTGAGGTTGTGCGGCACACGGTGTTCCATGCTGCCGTTGATGTATACCTCTTCGATCTGCGTCAGGCCGGCCAGCAGGCGATCGCGCAGCATGCGGATGCGCTCGTTTTCCGTGCCCATCTCTTCGCGGGCCAGGCGGAAGGCCTCGCCCATGCCGACGATCTGGTGCGTGGCCAGCGTGCCCGAGCGGAAGCCCCGCTCGTGCCCGCCGCCGTGTATCTGCGCCTCGATGCGCACGCGCGGCTTGCGACGGACGTACAGCGCGCCGATGCCCTTGGGGCCGTACGTCTTGTGCGCCGAGAACGACATCAGGTCGACCTTGAGCTTCTGCAGGTCGATCTCGACCTTGCCCGTGGCCTGGGCCGCATCCACGTGAAAGATGATGCCCTTCTCGCGGCAGATCTCGCCGATCGTCTCGACGTCCTGGATCACGCCGATCTCGTTGTTGACCATCATCACGGAGACGAGGATGGTGTCGGGCCGCAACGCCGCCTTGAAGACATCCAGGTCGAGCAGGCCGTCTTCCTTCACGTCGAGGTAGGTGACCTCGAAGCCCTGGCGCTCCAGTTCGCGACAGGTGTCCAGCACGGCCTTGTGCTCGGTCTTGACGGTGATGACGTGCTTGCCGCGCTCGGCGTAGAAATTCGCGGCGCCCTTGATGGCCAGGTTGTCGGACTCGGTGGCGCCGGAGGTCCAGATGATCTCGCGCGGATCGGCATTGACCAGCTTGGCGACTTCCTCGCGCGCCTTTTCGACGGCGTCCTCGGCCTCCCAGCCGAAGGCGTGGCTGCGCGAAGCCGGATTGCCGAAGCTCTCGTACAGCCAGGGGATCATCTTGTCGACCACACGGGGATCGACAGGCGTGGTGGCCGAATAGTCCAGGTAGATCGGACGGGTAGAACTCATGATTGCAGCTCCTGATGCTTATGCTGTGGCGTTGGCGGCGACGGCGGTCGTGGGCGCGTTGGCCGCGCCGGCCCCCACGCGGTCGACGCGCACCGAGCAACCCTGTGCCTGATTGTTGGCTTCCTGCAGCTGGCGGACGCGTTGCTGGTCGACCAGATCCTGCAGGGACACCGAATCCAGGTAGTCCACCATCTTGCGGTTGAGCGTGGCCCAGAGTTCGTGCGTCATGCACTTGCCGGGCCGGCCGTCGTTGCCGCTGGTGCAGTCGCGCTTGCCGCCACAGCTGGTGGCGTCGAGCGGCTCGTCGACGGCGAAGATGATGTCTGCCACCGTGACGTTGCGCGCCAGACGCGCCAGGGAATAACCGCCGCCCGGGCCCCGCACGCTGTCGACCAGCTCGTGGCGGCGCAGCTTGCCGAACAGCTGTTCCAGGTACGAAAGCGAAATGTTTTGCCGCTGGCTGATGGCCGCGAGTGTAACCGGACCGCTGTGCTGGCGCATGGCGAGGTCGATCATGGCAGTCACCGCGAAACGCCCTTTGGTAGTTAGCCGCATGGTGGGTGTCCTGTGTGTCTTGGAACGCGCCCGGCGCAGGAAGCCGGACGACCAATACCTGAGTAATTGCCTCAAGTATAGCAAATTCCCGACTAAATCGCTAGGCCACTTGGACGGAAAAAACCGCGCCGTGGCGCGGTTTGTTTGACCGAGGAAGACCCAGCCCGCCGCAGCACCCTGCTGCGGCGCCGGCTACGCCGCCTGATATTGCGTGGCGCGCTTGCGCACCAGCTCGAGCACGCCCTGGCAGGCGTCTTCGAGATAGTCGAGGACCTTGTTGAAGCCTTCAGGGCCGCCGTAGTACGGATCGGGCACCGTAGCTTCTTCGTACTCGTTGGCGAAGCGCATCAGCAGCATGAGCTTGTGCTGGTATGCCTTCGGGCATTGCTGCTGCAGCGCCGAAAGATTGTCCCAGTCCATGGCCAGGATCAGGTCGAATTCGCGGAAATCGTCCTGGGTGACCTGGCGGGCCTCACAGTGGTTGATGTCGTAGCCGCGCTTGCGGGCAGCGGCCAACGCCCGGGCGTCCGGCGCCTCGCCGATATGGAAGGCGTGCGTGCCTGCGGAATCGACGCGGACGACATCACCCAGCCCGGCATCGTTCACCATATGACGGAACACGCCCTCTGCGCTCGGCGAGCGGCAGATATTGCCCATGCAAACGAAAAGTACCTTGGTCATCATGGGCGTAAGTGTGCGGGAAAACCCGGAATATAGCAAGCTTTTTTTGCAATTGCGCAATCGCCATGAGGCCAATAGGGCGAAGCAATTTTCCCAATAAATTCAATATATTGAGCGACCTACTTATCGTACGACATGAGATGGGAAGCGGCTTTGCATGCGGCACCGCATGCAAACCCGCCAGGACAGCTACACGCGCTATACGGCGCCGTCGAGCAGCACCCGCCTCTTGAGCGCATTGAGCGCGTCCCGCGCCGCCGCAGCCTGCTCGAATTCGAGGTTGCGGGCATGCTCCATCATCTGTTTCTCGAGGCGCTTGATTTCCCGCGCCAGGGCCTTCTCGTCGGTCAGGGCCTCCAGCGGCACGGCTGCCTCCAGCGCATCGTGCGCGACGGGAGCCACGACGCCGTCGATCAACTCGCGCACCGCCTTGTTCACCCCGCGCGCCGTGATGCCATGGTCGAGGTTGTGCTGGATCTGCTTGTTGCGGCGCCGCTCGGTCTCGTCCATGGCGCGGCGCATCGAATCGGTGATCCGGTCGGCATAGAGGATGGCATGCCCGTTGATGTTGCGCGCCGCCCGGCCGATGGTCTGGATCAGGCTGCGCTCGGAACGCAGGAAGCCCTCCTTGTCGGCATCCAGGATGGCCACCAGCGAGACCTCGGGAATATCCAGCCCCTCGCGCAGCAGGTTGATGCCCACCAGCACGTCGAACGTGCCCAGCCGCAGGTCGCGGATGATCTCGACGCGCTCCACGGTATCGATGTCGGAATGCAGGTACCGCACCTTGACCCCGTGCTCGGCGAGGAAGTCGGTGAGATCCTCTGCCATGCGCTTGGTGAGCGTGGTGACCAGGACCCGCTCGCCCACGGCCACCCGCACCTTGATCTCGCCCAGCAGGTCGTCGACCTGGCTGTGCGCCGGCCTGACCTCCACCTGCGGGTCGACCAGGCCCGTGGGGCGCACCACCTGCTCCACCACGTTGTCGGCATGCTCCTGTTCGTAGGCGGCCGGCGTGGCCGAGACGAACACGCACTGGCGCATCCTGGCCTCGAACTCCTCGAGCCGCAGCGGACGGTTGTCCAGCGCCGACGGCAGCCGGAAACCATATTGCACGAGCGTTTCCTTGCGCGAGCGGTCGCCCCGGTACATGCCGCCCAACTGCCCGATGGTGACGTGGCTTTCGTCGATGAACATCAGGGCATCGGCCGGCAGGTAATCGATGAGCGTGGGCGGAGGCTCTCCGGGCGCGGCCCCCGACAGATGCCGCGAATAGTTCTCGATGCCCTTGCAGAATCCCAGCTCCTGCAGCATCTCGAGGTCGAAGCGGGTGCGTTGCTCCAGGCGCTGAGCCTCCACCAGCTTGCCTTCCGCCGTGAACTGCGCCAGCCGCTCGCGCAGCTCCTGCTTGATGGTCTCGATCGCGCGCAGCACGGTTTCGCGGGGCGTGACGTAGTGCGAGCCGGGATAGACGGTGAACCGCGGCACCTTCTGGCGCACGCGGCCCGTCAGGGGATCGAACAGTTCCAGCGTCTCGACCTCGTCGTCGAAGAGGCTGATGCGCAGCGCGAGCTCCGGGCTTTCCGCGGGAAACACGTCGATGGTCTCGCCCCGGGCTCGGAAGGTGCCGCGGGTGAAATCGGCGTCATTGCGGGTGTATTGCATGGCCACCAGCCGCGCCAGGATCTCGCGCCGGGAGACGCGGTCGCCGGCGCGCAGGATCAGCACCATCGCGTGGTAGTCGCCGGGATTGCCGATACCGTAGATGCAGGACACCGTCCCGACGATCACCGTGTCGCGCCGCTCCAGCAGGCTCTTGGTGGCCGACAGCCGCATCTGCTCGATGTGCTCGTTCACCGAGGAGTCCTTCTCGATGAAGAGGTCGCGCGTGGGCACGTAGGCCTCGGGCTGGTAGTAGTCGTAGTATGAAACAAAGTACTCCACCGCATTGCGCGGAAAGAACTCGCGCATTTCGGCATACAGCTGGGCCGCCAGCGTCTTGTTGGGCGCCAGTATCAGGGCCGGGCGCCCCAGGCGCGCGATGACGTTGGCCATGGTGTAGGTCTTGCCCGAACCCGTCACGCCCAGCAGGGTCTGGTACATGAGGCCATCGGCCATGCCGTCCACCAGGCCCTGGATCGCGGCGGGCTGGTCGCCGGCCGGCGGATAGGGCTGGTACAGCTGGAAGGGGCTGTCGGGAAATTCGACGTATCCAGGAGCGGTCATGCTAGACTGTCTCTCAGGGTAAACCCCCCATTATCCACAGCACCTGTCGGTGCGTCCACCACCCATTCCACGTCCATGAGCAACCTCTTCGCATCCGTCGAACTCGCTCCGCGCGATCCCATTCTAGGCCTGAACGAGCAATTCAACGCCGATACCCGCCCCGGCAAAGTGAACCTGGGCATCGGGGTGTACTACGACGACGAAGGCCGCATTCCCCTGCTGCAGGCGGTGCGCAAGGCGGAAGTTGCCCGTATCGAGGCGGCCGCCGCCCGCGGCTACCTGCCCATCGAGGGCATCGCGGGCTACAACAAGGGTGCGCAGACGCTCCTGCTGGGCGCCGACTCGCCCCTGGTGGCCGCCGGCCGGGTGCTCACCACGCAGGCGCTGGGCGGCACGGGCGCGCTCAAGATCGGCGCCGACTTCCTGCGCCAGCTGCTGCCCGGCTCCAAGGTGCTGATCAGCAACCCCAGCTGGGAAAATCACCGCGCCCTGTTCGAGCGCGCCGGCTTCCCCGTCGAGAATTACACCTACTACGACCCCGCCACGCGCGGCCTGAACTTCGAGGGCATGCTGGCCGACCTCCAGGCGGCCGCGCCCAAGACCATCGTCGTGCTGCACGCCTGCTGCCACAACCCCACCGGCGCGGATCCCACCCCCGAGCAGTGGAAGCAGATTGCCGACGTGGTCAAGGCCCGCGACCTCGTTCCCTTCCTCGACATCGCCTACCAGGGGTTCGGCGCAGGCCTGCAGGAAGATGCCGAGGCGGTGCGCCTGTTCGCGGGCCTGGACATCACCATGCTGGTGAGTTCCTCGTTCTCCAAGTCGTTCTCGCTGTACGGCGAGCGCGTGGGCGCCCTCACCGTGGTCGCCGGCGACAAGGACGAGGCCGGCCGTGTGCTGAGCCAGCTCAAGCGCGTCATCCGCACCAACTATTCCAACCCGCCCACGCACGGGGGCACACTGGTGGCGTCCATCCTCAACACGCCCGAGCTCTACGCCCTGTGGGAGCAGGAACTGGCCGGCATGCGCGATCGCATCCGCCTGATGCGCCAGCAACTGGTCGACAAGATCAAGGCCCACGGCGCCACCCAGGACTTCAGCTTCGTGCTGCGCCAGCGCGGCATGTTCTCCTACTCGGGCCTGACCTCCGAGCAGGTCGACCGCCTGCGCGAAGAGCACGGCATCTATGCCGTCGGCAGCGGCCGCATCTGCGTGGCGGCGCTGAACAGCCGCAACATCGACGCCGTTGCGGCCGGCATCGCGGCCGTGATCAAGTAGACACCTCTTCCGGCAGGCGGCACAGCCCGCCGGCACATACGGGGCCTGCGGGCCCCGTTTTCTTTGGGCGGCCGCTCCCGGCATGGGCTTGAGACTTGCTTTTTTCTGATTCGTCCCCCAGAATTCGCCTGTATATACGTACAGTCTCCGTGCCCACGGATCACGCCATGGCCATCAAACTCACGGAACGCCAGCAGCAAATCCTCGATCTCATCCGCCTCACGGTGGCGCGCACCGGTTTCCCGCCCACCCGCGCCGAGATCGCGCAGGCCCTGGGGTTCCGCTCGCCCAACGCCGCCGAAGACCACCTGAAGGCCCTGGCCCGCAAGGGGGCCATCGAGCTCACGGCAGGCGCGTCGCGCGGCATCCGCCTCAAGGATGCGGACGGCGCCGGCATGCCCCCTGCCCCCGCGGCCGCGGCCCTGGGCCACCTGCTGCTGCCCCTGGTCGGGCGCGTCGCCGCCGGCAGCCCCATACTGGCCACCGAGCACGTGGAACGCGAAATCGGGGTGGATCCGGGCCTGTTCTCCCAATCGCCGGATTATCTGCTCAAGGTCCGGGGCATGAGCATGCGAGACGCCGGCATCCTCGAGGGCGACCTGCTTGCCGTCAAGAAAACCGTCGAGGCCCGCAATGGCCAGATCGTGGTGGCCCGCCTCGACGACGAAGTCACGGTCAAGCGGCTGCAGCGCCAGAACGGCCGCATCGAGCTGCTGCCCGAGAACCCCGACTACACCCCCATCATCGTCCAGCCCGACCAGGACTTTGCACTGGAAGGCATCGCCGTCGGGCTAATACGCACCCAGCCGCTGCACTAAGCCCGGCAAACGCGCGGGCACGAAAAAAACCCGCCATCGCTGGCGGGTTTTTCGTTGGACGGATCCGAGGACTCAGTGCTTCACCAGCGGATCGCTGGAGCCCGATTCCACCGGCTTGGCCACCAGCGACTCTTCCTTGACGGCCTCTTCCTCGGACAGGGGTTCGGGCAGGCGCTCCAGCGCCAGCTCGAGCACCTTGTCGATCCAGCGCACGGGCACGATCTCGAGGAAGTTCTTGACGTTGTCCGGAATCTCGGCGAGATCCTTGACGTTCTCCTCGGGGATCAGCACGGTCTTGATGCCGCCGCGATGCGCGGCCAGCAGCTTCTCCTTGAGACCGCCGATGGGCAGCACTTCGCCGCGCAGCGTGATCTCGCCGGTCATGGCGACGTCTGCACGCACCGGGATGCGCGAAAGCGCCGAGACCATGGCCGTGGTGATGGCGATGCCGGCGGACGGTCCGTCCTTGGGCGTGGCGCCCTCGGGCACGTGCACGTGCATGTCGCGCTTCTCGAACACGGCATCGGTGAATCCCAGCCGGCGGGCGCGGGAGCGCACCACCGTACGGGCCGCCTCGACGGACTCCTTCATGACGTCGCCAAGCGAACCGGTGCGCTGGATGTTGCCCTTGCCCGGCATGTCGGCCACCTCGATGGTGAGCAGGTCGCCCCCCACTTCGGTCCAGGCCAGGCCGGTGACCTGCCCGATCTGGTTTTCCTTCTCGGCCATGCCGAAGTTGTACCGGCGCACACCCAGGTAGTCGTTGAGGTTCTCCGAGTTGACCACCACGGGGGTCGTGGTCGCGGCGGACTGGTCTTTCTGGGTGAGCAGCTTCTTCACCACCTTGCGGCAGATCTTGCCGACTTCGCGCTCGAGCGCACGCACGCCCGCCTCACGGGTGTAGTAGCGCACGATGTCGCGCAATGCCGAATCGTCGACGGAGAGCTCGGTGTCCTTCACGCCGTTGTTCTTCATCAGCTTGGGCAGCAGATGGTCGCGGGCGATATGGATCTTCTCGTCCTCGGTATAGCCCGACAGGCGGATGACCTCCATGCGATCCAGCAGCGCAGGCGGGATGTTCAGCGTGTTGCTGGTGGCAACGAACATCACGTCGGACAGGTCGAAGTCGACCTCGATGTAGTGGTCCTGGAACGTATGGTTCTGCTCCGGATCCAGCACCTCGAGCAGCGCCGAGGAGGGATCGCCGCGGAAGTCCATGCCCAGCTTGTCGATCTCGTCGAGCAGGAACAGCGGATTGCGCACGCCGACCTTGCTCATGTTCTGCAGGATCTTGCCCGGCATGGAACCGATGTAGGTACGGCGATGGCCGCGGATCTCGGCCTCGTCGCGGACGCCGCCCAGGGCCATGCGCACGAACTTGCGGTTCGTGGCCTTGGCGATGGACTGGCCCAGGGACGTCTTGCCCACGCCCGGAGGCCCCACCAGGCAGAGGATGGGCGCCTTGACCTTGTCGACGCGCTGCTGCACCGCGAGGTACTCGAGGATGCGTTCCTTGACCTTCTCAAGGCCGTAGTGGTCGTTGTCCAGCACCGTTTCGGCGTTGGTGATGGAGTTGTTGATCTTGCTCTTCTTCTTCCAGGGAAGATTGATGAGCGTGTCGATGTAGTTGCGCACCACGGTGGCTTCCGCCGACATGGGCGACATGAGCTTGAGCTTCTTGAGCTCGGCGTCGGCCTTCTTGCGGGCCTCCTTGGGCATGTGCGCGGCGATGATCTTCTTTTCGAGCTCTTCGATGTCGGCGCCCTCTTCGCCCTCGCCGAGCTCCTTCTGGATGGCCTTGACCTGCTCGTTCAGGTAGTAGTCGCGCTGGCTCTTCTCCATCTGCTTCTTGACGCGGCCGCGGATGCGCTTCTCGACCTGGAGGATGTCGATCTCCGTCTCGAGCTGCGTGAGCAGGCCCTCAAGGCGCTCGGAAGTGCCGGTGACTTCGAGCATGCTCTGTTTCTGCTCGAGCTTCAGCGGCAGGTGCGCGGCGATGGTGTCGGCCAGCCGGCCGGCGTCGTCGATCCCGGCCAGCGAGGTGAGGATCTCGGGCGGGATCTTCTTGTTGAGCTTCACGTACTGCTCGAACTGGGCCACGATGGCGCGGCGCAGCGCCTCGGTTTCGGCGCCCTGCATCGTGTCGGGCGCAATGGGCGTGACCTGGCACGTGAAATGGGATTCGGCGTCCTGGATGCTGTCGATGCGGGCACGCTGGGTGCCCTCTACCAGCACCTTGACGGTGCCGTCGGGCAGCTTGAGCATCTGCAGAATGCCGGCGACGCAGCCGATCTCGTAGACGTCTTCAGGCGTGGGGTCGTCCTTGCCGGCCGACTTCTGGGCAACCAGCATGATGCTCTTGCCGGCCTCCATGGCCACTTCCAGCGCGCGGATCGAGCGCGGACGGCCCACGAACAGCGGGATGACCATGTGCGGGAACACCACCACGTCGCGCAACGGCAGCAGCGGAAGGTCGATGGGTTCGGAGGGCAGGGTCTGACTGGCAGACATAGAGAATTCCTCGATGTGACTCGGCGTATTGGGGACAGGTGTGGCGGACTGCGTGCCTTGCCTGCTCGGTTACGTCTGATATGGGAACAATAGCCGAAAATTCAAGCCGTGATTGCCAGGATGGCAGGGAGATGCAAAAAAACCCGTTCATGACGGGTTTTTTTGCCGCCGGACCTCTGCCCCAGCCAGAAACGTGCCCACGGAAGCGGGCGGCCGGCATGGCGTGGCGGCGCTCCTGCGATGTGCGGATCAGGCAGCGGCGTTGCGTACCTCGCCCCGGCCCGACTTGCCGTCGGAGTCGGACGATTCGTCGGCGTAGATCAGCAGGGGCTTGCCGTCGCCTTCGACGGCGCCGTCATCGAGCACCACCCGCTTGACGTTGCCCTGGGAGGGCAGATCGTACATGGTGTCGAGCAGCGCGGCCTCGAGGATGGAACGCAGCCCGCGGGCGCCCGTCTTGCGGCGCAGTGCCTTGCGCGCAATGGCCTTCAGGGCGCTGGGCCGCACGTCGAGCTCGGCCCCTTCCATGGCGAACAGCTTCTGGAACTGCTTGACCAGGGAATTCTTGGGCTCGGTGAGGATCTGCACCAGAGCGGCCTCGTCGAGTTCGTCGAGCGTGGCAACCACGGGCAGACGGCCCACCAGCTCGGGAATCAGGCCGAACTTGATGAGGTCCTCGGGCTCGACTTCGCTGAAGAGTTCGCCCACGCCGCGCTCGGACTTGGCCCGGACCGAGGCGCCGAAGCCGATGCCCGACTTCTCGGTGCGGTCGCGGATGACCTTTTCCAGGCCGTCGAACGCCCCGCCCACGATGAACAGGATGTTGGTGGTGTCGACCTGGACGAAATCCTGGTTGGGATGCTTGCGCCCGCCCTGCGGCGGCACCGAGGCCACCGTGCCTTCGATGAGCTTGAGCAGGGCCTGCTGCACGCCTTCGCCCGAGACGTCGCGCGTGATGGACGGGTTGTCGGACTTGCGCGAGATCTTGTCGATCTCGTCGATGTAGATGATGGCACGCTGGGCCTTCTCGACATCGTAGTTGCAGTTCTGCAGCAGCTTCTGGATGATGTTCTCGACATCCTCGCCCACGTAGCCGGCTTCGGTGAGCGTGGTGGCGTCGGCCATGACGAACGGCACGTTCAGCATGCGCGCGAGCGTCTGGGCCAGCAGCGTCTTGCCGGAGCCCGTAGGCCCGATCAGCATGATGTTGCTCTTGGAGAGCTCGACCTCGTCGCCCTTGATCTCGCCGTGCCGTATGCGCTTGTAGTGGTTGTACACCGCCACCGCCAGCATGCGCTTGGGGCCGGTCTGGCCGATCACGTACTGGTCGAGGAAGGTCTTGATCTCTGCGGGCGTGGGCAACTCGGAGCGAATGGCGGCGCGCGCGTTGGCCTGCGCCTCCTCGCGGATGATGTCGTTGCAGAGGTCTATGCACTCATCGCAGATGAATACGGACGGACCTGCGATCAGCTTGCGGACTTCATGCTGGCTCTTGTTGCAGAACGAGCAATGCAGCACCTTCGCGTCTGCCGATCCCTTTTTCTCAGGCATAAGTGTTTCGTGTCTCTGGTGATGAAGCCCCGGCCGCGGCGGATGCCGTGGGGCCGGCGCATTCAACGCTTACTTGAAAAATGACGGCAGTGCATGACCCGGAAGGGCCGCTCGCGCTCAGGCCTCCGCGCGGGAGGTCAGGAGCTTGTCCACCAGACCATACGATACCGCATCTTCGGCGGACATGAAGTTGTCGCGCTCGGTGTCCACGGCGATGCGCTCGACCGGCTGGCCGGTATTCTCGGCCAGGATGCGGTTCAGGCGCTCGCGCAGGTCGAGGATCTCCTTGGCCTGGATCTGGATGTCGCTGGCCTGGCCCTGGGCGCCGCCCGAGGGCTGGTGGATCATGATGCGCGAATTGGGCAGCGTGAACCGCTTGCCCTTCTTGCCCGCCGCCAGCAGGAAGGCCCCCATGCTGGCAGCCAGGCCGGTGCACAGCGTGGAGACGTCGGGCTTGATGAACTGCATGGTGTCGTAGATCGCCATGCCCGCATACACCGACCCGCCGGGGGAATTGATGTAGAACGAGATGTCCTTGTCGGGGTTCTCCGATTCCAGGAACAGCAACTGCGCCACCACCAGGTTGGCCGTGGCGTCGTTGACCGGACCGACCAGGAAGATGACCCGCTCGCGCAACAGGCGCGAGTAGATGTCGTAGGCGCGCTCGCCGCGCCCGGACTGCTCGATGACCATGGGGATATACCCCAGGCCGGTGGGAGTCTGCGTCTGGGTGACCGAGGCTCCGCCGTTCATTGCTGCATAGAAATCGGTGAAACGCTGCATGGTTATGCCATCCCCATCAACTGATCGAAGGGCACCTTCTCTTCGGTAACCTTGGCTTGGCCCAGGACATGGGCCACGACATTGTCTTCCAGCACGATGGCCTCGATTTCGGCACGGCGCTGGCGATCGGAGAGATAGTAGCTGACCACCTGGGCGGGCTGCTCGTAGTTCTCCGCGAATTCCTCGATGCGGGCACGCACCTGCTCAGGCTTGGCCTGCAGCTGGGCCTGCTTGACGAGTTCGGACACCAGCAGGCCCAGGCGCACGCGGCGCTCGGACTCGGCGGCGAACACCTCGTTGGGCATCGGGACCGAATCGGCGTTGGGAACGCCGCGCTGCTTCAGTTCTTCGCGCGCCGCGGCGACCCGGTTCTGCACGTCGCTCTCGACGAGGGCCTTGGGCACGTCGAACTTGCCGGCTTCGACCAGCGCGTCCATCACGCTGCTCTTGGTGCGGGCCTGGAGACGGTTCTTGACCTCGCGCTCGATGTTGGCGCGGATGTCGGCCCTGAGCTTGTCGACGTCGCCTTCGGCCTGGCCCAGCGACTTGGCGAACTCGCCGTCGACCACAGGCAGCACGCCCTCGGCCACTTCCTTCACCGTGATGGTGAATTCAGCCGTCTTGCCGGCCACTTCGCGGCCCTGGTAGTCGTCGGGGAAGCTGAGCGGGAACACCTTGGTGTCGCCGGCCTTGAGGCCGCGCGCCGCCTCCTCGAATTCGGGCAGCATGCGGCCCTGGCCGAGGACGAACGGGAAGTCCTCGGCCTTGCCACCTTCGAACGGCACGCCGTCGATGGTGCCGGCGAAATCGAGCACCACGCGGTCGCCGTCCTGGGCGGCACGATCGGCGCGGGGCTCATAGGTGGCGCGCTGCTTGCGCAGCACGTCGATGGTCTGCTCGACCTCCGCGTCGGTGACGTCGGTGGCGTAGCGCGTGACCGACAGCGCGGCGAGGTCGGGCACGGCAACCTCGGGATAGACCTCGAAGGTGGCGGAGAACGCCAGCGTGCCCTCGGGCACGTTTTCGGTCTTGGGTTCGAGCGACGGCATGCCGGCCACGCGCAGCTTGGCGCTGTCGATGGCCTGCTCGAAGGCGCGGCCGACCTGGGTATTGATCACGTCATAGCGAATGCCGGGGCCATGGCTGCGCTCGAGCATCGCCAGCGGGGCCTTGCCCGGGCGAAAGCCCGGCACCTTGGCCGTGCGGGCCACGCGCTTCAATTGCGCCTGGACTTCCTTTTCGACGTCGGCCACCGAGACGGCCAGATCAATACGGCGCTCCAGGCCGGAGAGGGTTTCAACCACAGGCTGCATTCAAAGACCTATTTTCCGAGAAGTAAGGGAGACGAACGGATAAACAGGTCATTTTACCGGAAAGTCGCCAAGCGCCTCCGGCCCCTGCCACCACGCTGGGGAAACCCCGGCTGCCAGCAGCCTCAGCCCGTGACCGTGATGTTCTTGGCGCTGGGCCCCTTGGGGCCCTCCGCGACCTCGAACGAGACGCGCTGGTTTTCCTGCAGGGATTTGTAGCCCTCGCTCCGGATTTCGGAGTAATGGGCGAACAGATCCTTGCTGCCGTCGTCGGGAACGATGAAGCCATACCCCTTCTCGGCGTTGAACCATTTGACGATACCAGTTGCCATGGGAACCACCCTGCAGGTAGCGATTGCTCGCGGAAAGGCCAGATGCTCAAGCAGGAAGGAACGCCGGCCCCGGGGACTACCAGGCTGCGGCCGGGGCCGCGCCACTTGAAGATCTCGCCGATCCAGTTTAGGAGCGAAGCCTGGCCCGGTCAACGCGCGCGTGCCGCCTCTGGCCGGCCCGGCCTCAGCCCGCGAAGCCCCCTTCGTCCAGAAAGCGCTGTTCGTCCTCGGTGGTGACCCGGCCGAGCATGGCATTACGATGCGGGAAGCGGCCGAACCGCAGGATGATGTCGCGGTGCAGCTCGGCCCAGCGCAGCGCATCGGGATCGAGCTCGGCCATCAGCGCCACGCACTGCGCCTGGGCCTCCGGATCCTCCGCATGCTCCAGCGGGAGGTAGAAAAACTGCCGCAGCGCCGGCTCGGCCTGACGATCTAGGCCCACCGCGATGGCCCGGCGCGCATGGGCCAGCGCGAGGCCGTCGGTGGCATACATGTGCGCCGTGCCGCGGAACGCATTGCGCGGGAACTGGTCCAGCAGGATCATGAGGGCCAGCGCGCCCTCGACCGTGCCCGCCCAGTGCGCCAGCGCACCGCGCGCCGCGGCAAGGTGCGCACCCAGGAAACGCCGCCGCAACAGGGCGTCGAAGGCGTCGTCCTTGGCGAACCAGGCCGCCGGGCCGGCCTCGCGCCAGAACGCCACCACCTCGCCAGCCGGCGGGATATCGGGATCGGCCCCGAAAGCCGCATCGATGTCCGTCATGCCATCGCCTCCATGCGCAGGAACCGGCATGCCCGGCCCCGCCGTTGCAGGAATCAGAAAAACCCATCGGGTAGGGTGAGGGGTCACCCCCTCGGCCCTCCCACACCACCGTACGTGCGGTTCCGCATACGGCGGTTCAGTTGATACGCTGGAGGCGATCCACGGTATCGCGGATCGAGATCAGCCCCAGCCCCTGGAAGTACGCGTTGGGCAACGCGTGCGTCAGGTGTGAGGCGCCCGCATTCCACCAAGGCCCACGGCCATTGACGCTGGACTTCGCCGCGCGTGCCGGGTCTAGCCCCAGCACGATCATGTGCCGTCTTCGCGTCCGTGGCCGCTTCCATTGCCGCCAGATCAGGCAGCGCAACCGCCGCCTTATCCAGCCGTCCAGTCCCTGCATCCGGCGTCGCTGCAGGCTCAGCCGGAAGTAGTTCGCCCAACCCCTCAGTAGCGGGTTCAGCGTCTGGATCGTGTAACCAACGGACCAACCCCGGCCTTCGCGCACCACCTCCCGCACCCGGCTCATCAATCGCTCGATGCTCTCCGGGGCGATCCGCAGGTGCGCCTGCCCAAGCCGTACGGCCACCCGGTACCCCAGGAACTTGCGTGCCCCCGGCCGGGCCACCGCACTCTTGGCCTCGTTCACGCGCAGCCTCAAGACCCTCTCGAGATAGGCCCTGGTGCTGCGCATCACCCGCTCGCCCGCCCGCTTGCTTGCGACGTAAATGTTGCAGTCGTCCGCATAGCGGCAGAACGCCAGGCCTCGGCGCTCCAGTCTATGGTCCAGATCACTGAGCAGGATGTTCGACAACAGCGGCGAGAGCGGTCCGCCTTGCGGCGTGCCTTCTGTACGCGCCTGCGCCAGCCCATCGGCCATCATCCCCGCTTGCAGCAAGCGGCGAATCAGCTTCAGGACCTCCTTGTCTTGCACCTGCCGCGCCACCCGGGCCATCAGCACGTCGTGGTCCACTCGGTCAAAGAACTTCTCCAAGTCCAGGTCCACCACCCAATGCCGTCCCGCCTGCACATGGGCCTGCGCCTGACGCACCGCGTCCAACGCACTCCTGCCAGGACGGAACCCGAAGCTGCTCGCCGAGAACGTCGGCTCGAAGATCGGTTGCAGCACTTGATGCAACGCCTGCTGGATGAGCCGGTCTACCACGGTCGGCACGCCCAGTGTCCGTACCCCGCCTTGCGGCTTCGGTATGTCCACCCGGCGCACCGCCCGCGGCATATACGTCCCCGCCAGCAGCGCCGCCCTTACGCTGGGCCAGTGCGCCTTCAGCCAGCCGCCAAGGTCTTGCACGGTCATGCCGTCTATGCCGGCCGACCCCTTATTCCCCAGCACTCGCCTGTACGCCTGGCTCATGTTCGAGCGTTCCACGACCCGCCGCATCAGCGAGTCGCCCTCCGATTTCGTTTGCCCGGGTGTCGCTGTGCGGGCCTGCGCACCCCGGCCGCGCTCGGACAGCTTCCGGCCGCCTCCCGCCTCCAAGGCCCCTGTCTCCAGAGCTTCTGCATCCACAGCTCGCATCAAGATCACCCGTCCTACTCTCGGTATCCTCTGTTCGGGCCTTCGGTCATGGTCCTCATCGGCTCGCCGCCTTCGCCATCGACCTACTATGCCCTCGGCTGACTTCTGATCGCGCGTCCCCTCGCCTTGCGGCTTCGGTAGCTGGGCCAGCCCAGCACGCGGTCAGATCTCCCCGGGTATTGCACACCCACCTTCACGCTTATGCCTGTCGGATATACGTCCCAGCGTTCCGGACAAGTATCGGGCTTTGACGAGTTTGGCCGCCTTACCCCGCTGACACGCCTCATCCGCTTCCTGTGCGTCAGGCCAGCGCTTTGCCATCCGGCTTCCTTCAGACTCGCAGTCGCCCGCGAAACCCTTGCCTTCGGCTAACTCTTCCCCTTGTCGGGCGAGTAGAGGACTTCCACCTCCAAGTGGGTGCGCCCTGCCGGGCGCACCAAAAGCAAAAAAGCCCCTTGCGGGGCTTTCATCGGATGACCAGAAGCCTTAGAGGATCTGGATCTTCGTGGCTTGCGGGCCCTTGGGACCCATGGCGGTCACGAAGCTGACGCGCTGGTTTTCCTCGAGGGACTTGAAGCCATTGGCCTGAATTTCGGAGAAGTGCGCAAAGAGGTCCTTGCCACCCGACTCGGGGGTGATGAAGCCATAACCTTTCTCTGCGTTGAACCACTTAACGACGCCGGTTTCCATACTGTGTTTCCTAGAAATAATGTGGGCTTATCGCCCGGGACCACGGATCAATCAAGGAGGAGACAGTAGAACAATAACGGTCGCCGCAAAGGCAAGGCACTGTACGAACTTGAACACCCCAGATCGCGTGCCGACACTATCGTCAGGTTCCCCTCACAAGTCAACATAATCCTCAAAAATGCGTGCCAATAATGCAACAAAGAGAAACTCGGGACGCATTCAAAGGGGCTGTTACGCAACTATTTGCAAAATCGCACATAAATCCCGGATGTCCGGGCCCCAATTTCCGGTCCGCACACCGTTGCTGCCGGCCAAATCGCATGCCGTCCCGACGTCGTCAGTCGTCTTCCGGCAGGCCGAGGAGGTCGAGCGCGGCACCGTAGCAGTCTTCGTCGGCGCAGAAGAACACCATCACATCCGCGGGCTTGACGTTTTCGATCACCGCATCGATCTCCTCCTGGGCAGTGGATACGGCCTGGACGGCCGAAGCGTGGATGTCGGCGCCCGCCTCGACCAGCGCGGCCGGGACGAGTTCGGGAATGACTTCGAGGTCGGGCTCGCCAAGCACGACGAACGCCGTCAGGACGGCCCCGTCGACGTTCGTCTCGAGGCACAGGCCATGGGCCAGGGTCGCCTGGCGGCGGCTGGTGATCTGCATGATGGTTCCAGAGGGAAACAGGCGGCGCCCCGCCGCCTCAGTGGGAAAAACTCAGGGGGAAAAATAGCGGTGACGCACCTTGCGCGCCACCAGCGTGGCTGCTGCGCCGATTACGAGATTGAACATGCCGGCAGCCACGGCCAGCAGCCCGGCATGCGGCGCGAATTCGCCGCGATGCGCCAGCCCGAATGCAGCCGCCAGCACCAGCACCGCAATGACCGCCACGCCCGCCAGGCTGGCCGCGAGGCGCTGCAATCGCGCAAGCAGCGCACCGCCCGCAAGCGCCACGGCCACCACGGCTGCCATGGCCCAGTAGAGGGATTCATAGTCCATGCCGGCTCATCGGCAGTGTTGGTGCGAGGGAGGGGACTCTACGAACCAATGTTTATACGGGTTTCCAGGTTTTGTGGGGCCAAAACGGGGCCACACGCACATTCGAACATCACTCCCAGCCAGCGGTGGCCGCATCGAAGGACCGAATCAATTGTACGCGCACTTCGACGTGGCCCCCGGCCGCCTGCAGCTGCTCGGCGGTGGCCAACGGTCCTGCCCCCGCCGGCATCGAGCCTGGCCCGCCCCGTCCATCAGCCGGCGCCGTACCTTGGGTTTCTCGCCGCCCGATCCGCCAGCTCGGCCGCACTGCGTTGTGGCTCTGGCCAGCGAGTCAGCGAGCGGAAGAATTGCGCAAAAAATGACCAAAACACCCCGCGAAACGTCCCTTTTTCAAGATCGGGGGAGAGGTCGGGAAAAACCTAACCTTCCTAACCGGACATGCCACACTGCCCGCAGAGCCTTTATTCATGCGGGTTTCCGCGATTTCGCAAAACCTAACCTTTTCCTAACCATTTCCTAACCCGGTTAGGTTTCCATACCCTAACCTTTACAAAATACAACATCCTTATAAATCAATGACTTGTGCTCAGGTTAGGTTTCAGGTTAGGTTTGGTTAGGTTTCTACCCTAACCCTAGTAGTGCTTAAAAATCAGATACTTAGGGCCACTTTTTTGGCTCGGTTAGGAAGGTTAGGTTTTTCCCGCCCCCCTCCCCCACCCTGTGCAAAATTTGAGCAAACGCAAAGCAACCGCGCTCGCCGCGCAACGGGTATCGCGGTGAGTCCGTACCGCGTCATATCGCGGCGTCCAGTAACGCCCTAAGTCGGGCCGCTAAGGGGCTTTCTGCTTGGCGCCCAGGGGTGACGCACCAGCGAGTCGAAAACGACCCATTTAGCGGGCAGGCGCGGAGGGGGGAAGACCGCGCGCCGGAGGGCTTCGCCGACAAAAAAGCTGTATATTTATACAGTCTTTTGAGGTGATGCCATGGCGAAATACCCGACCTTCGAGCCCGCCCCCCCGATGCTGACCGGCAACGAGATCCGCCGGCTGTATGATTTGGCTCACGTACGGATGTGGTGGCCTGGTTGCTGGAGACGGCCGAAGAGCTGAAGATGGAACCGTGCGTGATTGAGTCCCGCAAAACGGATTTCCGTGCCGAATTCCGGGAGAAGGTCAAGAACATCACTAAAGCTGACCGCGAAAGGAAGGGAAAGACGGGTCTTGACATATAGACCCAATGGGTCTAATATTAGGTCTGTGGGTAGCGCATTGGGCGCAGCCCCTCAACCTCGAAGAGAGAGACCTTCAAATGGAAATGACTGTCATGGAAGCCGCCCAGCTGGAAAAAACGCACGCTGAGATCGCCAAGCTGATGGCCGAGACGTCGAAGATCAACGCCGAAGCCCGCAAGCTGACGCGCGAGACGGTCTGGTACCCGCTGCTGATCGCCACCGGCCTGGTCGGCTCCATCGTCGCGCTGACCAAGCTTTTCCTGTAACGACGAAGCCCCGCCAATGTGCGGGGCTTTTCCCTTCCGAGCCCATGCCCACCATCCATAACTACTCCCCTCCCACCACCGAGCAACTAGATGCCTTCAAGGCGGAGCTAGGCTTCACAGGTGCGCAGATGGCCGAACTCTTCGCACTAGGTGGCTCGCACCAATGGCGCAAGTACACCGGCGGGCAGTCGCCACGGGCCATGAGCGTGCAGATGCTTTTCTTTGGCTGCGCCATGCTGGAGCTGCCTCCAGAACAAATCGAGCGCGTGTTGGCCCGTATGCGGGCGGCAGGGGCGCAGTTTGACTATGACGAAGCGACGGAGCGGTAGAGGCGAATGCAGCGTAAGGCTCACCGGGCGTGCGAGATCTGCCTGGATTTATCCCGCTTTCACGGACAGGTTAGGGCTTGGTTTTCAAGCCGGAACGGGTTCAGGTATTGCTTGATTTGAGCGTTCGAAGTTGGCAGGCGACAGATACCCCAGGCCGGAGTGTCGGCGCCGCGGGTTGTACCAGCCCTCGATGTAACTGAACAGCGCCATGCGGGCCTCGGTCTTCGTTTTAAAGACGTTGCGTTCAATCAGTTCACACTCGAGCGTAGCGAAGAAGCTCTCGGCCATGGCGTTGTCATAGGCATCGCCCACGCTGCCGGTCGAAGGTCTGACACCCATTTGCGCGCAGCGCTTGCCGAAGGCCACACTGGTGTATTGACTGCCCTGATCGCTATGATGGATGACCTCGTCGGGCTTGCGCTGCGCCAGCGCCATGTTCAACGCGGTCAGCACCAGATCGGTCGTCATGCGTTCGCCGATGGACCATCCCACCACACGCCGGCTCCAGACATCGAGCACGATGGCCAGGTAGACGAACCCCGCCCAGGTTGGCACGTAGGTCATATCCGCTACCCACAACTGATTCGGGCCATCGGCCTGGAAACGTCGGTTGACCAGGTCGGCCGGCGGGCGCTGGCGAGGCTCGCGCTGCGTGGTGATCGTAAAGCCCCGACGCTTGCTGACTCCGCGCAACTTGGCCGCGCGCATCAACCGGGCGATGCGCTTACCCCCGACACGCACGCCGTGCTCGGCCAGTTCGGCCCGGATACGCGGCATGCCGTAAGTCTGGCGCGAGTCGGCGTGGATCGTGCGGATACGCTCGCTGAGCACTGCATCGGCGATCGCCCGCTTCGATGGCCCTCGGTGCTGCCAGTCGTAGAAGCCGCTGTGCGACACGCCGAGTATTCGGCACATGGCTCTCACGGGGAAGTCGGCCTGGTGCGCGCTCATGAGTTCGAAGACGGCGTGGACGTCTTCTCGCTTTTGTTTGCGAACCAGGCCGTAGCCTTTGCCAGGATGTCGCGCTCCATCTGGACCTGGCGCAGTTGGCGACGCAGTCGGATGAGTTCTTCACGCTCGGCCTCGTTCAAGGCACTGCCTGCCGACTTGGCCGGCTTGTCTGCCTTCAGGCCGGCAGCAGCCACCCAGTTGACGACCGTCTGGGCCGAGCAACCGAACTCCTGGGACAGCTCGGCAGGAGTTCGGCCGGCTGCGACCAACTCCACGATCTGCTGGCGAAATTCCGCCGGATACGGCGGGCGTGTCTTGGGCATTGCGGACTCCTTGTTCCACTAAGGGTAAGGTGTCCGTCAAACCGGGGCAAATCCAAATCCAACCTTTTACGCCGTCGGCGCATAGAGCTCGCCCGATATCACGCCACCAAGCCTGTACGGACTATCCCCCACTGCGAGGTCTGCGGCACCGCATTGCCAATAGGCCGAGGCCTTTCGAAGCTGACTTGCAGGGGCGAATGCCGGCGCGTGCGCCGCTTATTACTAGCCCGCCAAAAGCAGCACAGCGAATAGCTTCGGACTCGCTTAGGCACAGCTGGTCGCTCTACCCCTCCCCGTAATCTTCTATTACGATATGATGCGTTCATACACGGCGCACGTAGAGGGAGTCATGGAGATCATCCACTTCCAAATAAGAGCTAGCTCTTCACCCGATCCCTACACCATTACCGTCACTCGCAGTCGCGGCGAAGTCACCCTCACGTGCACGTGTGCTGGAGCGGCAAATGGCCAGATGTGCAAGCACCGTCTTGGCATTATCGAGGGAGACGCTTCCGCCATCCTTGGCGACAGTACGCGGGACGTACATCAGGTCCGCGAGTGGATCGCCGGGTCGCCTCTGTACCAAGCAGTAGAGGCTTTGCGGACCGCCCTGGCTGAGGAAGAAGCTGCGAAGACGCGGGTCAGGCACGCTAAGCGCAGTCTAGCCGCCATGTGCATGGGAGGTAAGCTGTGAGTCGCCGGGTTGAGAACAAAGTGGTTGCCTTTACGGATTCAAAAGGGGAACTTTCCGGTTACGCGGCAGGTTGGTTCTTCTGGGTGCACAAGGCGTTCCGTGAGGCACTGGATATCTCCTATCGCTACCCGATCGATGAAGAGAAGACCAAGATCGCTCGCGACAAGCGCAGTCTCGCGCTACACGGCGTCACTCATGACGAACTGAAGCGCCAATTGGGCAAGAATTTTGCCGACTCATTGAAGCACCAAGAAGTCATGCGCACAAAAATTCCGCGGCGCGTCGACACCATAGGTGATCCTCCCGCATACAACTTTCGACCATATGATGGCCTTGAGAGCCGGTGTGGTCGATGGTATGTACAAGTCAAAGATCCCCGCACAGTCGGCGCTGAGTCCAACGAAGACGAAGACCCAAATACGCTCTACGTCCAGCTTTTTGCGCGACTCGAGCCAACCCAGCGTTGGGAGCCGCGACAGCTGTACAAATTGTCCCAAGCTGAGTTTGGCCAATTGCTTTTCACCGGCTCGTGTGCATCTTTGAACCTCACTCTACCCACAGATCTCGATGCTGCTTAGGCCGCTGCCTTACTCGACATCTTTGCTCATCTCTACGGCATAAGGCTTGAACCGCACGACCTCCTCGTCCAGCCAGGCATTCAGCTCCAAGAACCGGGCCTGCAGTGGTTCGATCTCATTGCGCGCAAAGACCTGAGCGGCCGGCAGCACCGCGCCAAACCCGCCCGTGTTGCCGGGCACGATCCCCATGAGCTGGGGCGGCACCCGGTGGGCCGCTAACACGTCGTCGCGCGTTGTGCTCTTGATGTTGAAAAAATCGTCCCGCGCAGCTACCTCGCTGATCGGGATTACCTGCACGCCATCCTTCTTGCCGCCGGGGGCATGAATGAAGAGATTGCGGAAGTTCCCCGGTCCCTTCGAGTTGCGCAGCGCCTGGCGGATGTTATCGACGTCCCTAGTGTTGTTGACCGCGTCGGACATATACAAGATGAAGCCCGCATGGCTTCCATTGTTGTAGTAGCGCCGCCGGAACAACGTGGCGGACTCGTTGAGCCAGGCACTTTGCAGCGTGCTGAGGTACTCCGGGAGGCCATACACCTCCTGGTTGATGTCCGGTTCCTTGAGGTGCCAGATACTGCCTGGTGCGAACTCGAATTCATCGGCCCCACCGGGCACGTAATAGAACGTCCCAGGTTCGACGCCAACACGCATGTACTTCGCCAGCGCGGGCCGCAGGCCCAGCAGGCGCCCGGTGACACTGCGGCGCTGCTCGATATAGCCATTCCCAAAGGTCAGGAAATTGACGGCCAGCTCCTTGACAAGGGCGGGCGGCAACAGAGGGTGCGGCTCTAACGTCGACGCCAGCACGTTGGCCTTGAAGTAGATGGCGCTGCTGTGGTGCGTGCTGGCCCGGAAACTCTTGGCCAGGCCATGAAAGCTGATGGGCGGCTCATACCACCGACCATTGTCCAGGCACTCGATGTAGTCCAGAATCTCGCGCCGGTCCATCACCGGTACGGGATCGTCAAAGGTGAAGGCCTCCACGCCGGGGCGTGGCCCTGCTGCCGCGGCAAGCGGTGCGCCCCGGGCATCTATCAGCTGACTCATGCAAATATCTCCACTGTTCCCTGGTTGGCCTGCCCACCCTCCAGGGGTTCAAAGTCCAGAGCGTGCATGCACGCCCATGCAAGATCCGCGTGGCCCGTGTCATCGGCCCGCCCCGCGTCATACGTCACGCTGCGCCCGCTCGCAGTGAGCGTCTTTCGGATAGCCATGAAGGACTGTGCGAGGTCGCTCCAGCCAGCATCGAACTCCAGGCGCTTGTTACGCATCACGTCTCCTGCCTTCAGCACCAGGCGCGACTTCACCTCCGGCGAATAGGTGATCTGGCGAACCGTCGGGAAGAATTGCTTGACCAGCTGGAACACGCCCTGCCCCATGCCCGTCGCATCAATGGCGATATCCACCACGGCGTACTGCTCTGTCAGCTCGCGGATCTTCTCCGCCTGCTTGGCAAAATCGAGGCCTCGCCACTGGTAACGCTCCAGGATCCGAAACTTGCCGCCCGGCGTGCGGGGCAGCGCAACCACAACGCACCCTGCCGAGTCGCCCGAAAGCGACGGGTCATATCCGATGGCCACAGGGTGGTAGGCGTAGCGGCGTAAGCCGAAATAATCCACGTCGACCCAATCCACCATTGCATCGACCATGCAGCCCTGCAGCAGCGCCAGCGGAAACACCGACGCGCTGTCGTCGATGAACTTGCACATGAGCAGGTTCTCGAACTGGTCGGGGCTGTATTCGTAGTTGCGCAGCTCGTCAATGTCGAAGAGATTGCAGCCGCCTGCCTCGGCATCCATGATCGTGACGATCTGCCGCCACACCCTGTCGGCGCACAGCACGCCGCCCTGCAGCGCGGCGTGGTCCACGTCGATACTTACCTGCTCCTTCTTGCTTCGGCGCTTGTTGAACTGCTCGCCGGTCCACAACGGGTATGCCTCGTGCGACATTGCCGATGGCGTACTGAAGTACGTCTTGCGCCATTGCTTGTGCAGCGCCATGCCGCTGGCCACCTTGTTCAGCTCGGCGAACTTAGGCACCCAGAAGAACTCATCGAAGTAGAAATTTCCGTGGTACGACTGAGCCGTGCGCGCGTTCGTGCCCAGGAAATACAGGTGGGCCCCATTAGGCAGCACAATGGGATCGCCCTTGAGATCGACGTCGGCCGCCTCGCGCGCGAACTGCACGATGTACTGCTTGAACACGTGCGCCTGCGACTTCGAAGCGGACAGAAAAATCTGATTGCGCCCCGTGGATATCGCATCTACCAGCGCCTCGCGGGCGAAGTACCACGTCGCGCCTATCTGGCGCGACTTCAGGATCATGCGCGTGCGCTGATCGCCATTCCGATACCAAACCTTCTGATAGTCAAACAGCGACCCCTCGAACGCCGCCAGGAGCTTTGTAGCCTGCTCCTCGCTGATGGCGTTTCTTTCCGGCCGGCGCTTTGGCCCGGCGTTGCGGCGCTCCAGATTCGGGTTGAGGTCCGATTCGCTGCCGCCGCCTTCATAGCGCCGTACGCGCGCCGTGCGCTCCAGCTGACGCGTGAGAAGGTCAATCTCCTTGAAGTCCCGGCCGTCCTTCTGATCCTTGGCCACAAGCAGGGCCAGCCGGGTCTCGATCGCGCTCTCAATCTTCTGCAGCGGCGTGGCCTTGTCCCAGCCGTCGCGGGACTTCCAGCTATGCACCGTGGTGCGCTTCTCGCCCAGGCGGCGGGCAATGGACGAAACGCGCCAGCCCTGCCAGTACAGGTCGCGGGCAACGCGGCGCGGGTCTGTGGTTTCGCGGTTCTCCAACATGCCCGCCATGCTGCCGGCAATTCTCGCGCGCGCGTGATCCCTGCTTTTGTGGCACCGCCAGATACGTCTCTGCATCGTTGAGCGCGCGGTGGCCTACAGCCAGTATGGCAACACCTCAACACCACTGAGCAGCGAGACAACCATGCCCAAGAAATGGTTTACCGTGGCCACCGAAGGCCAGACCACCGATGGCCGCGTCATCGAGCGCAAATGGCTCGAAGATATCGCCGAGACCTACGACCGCAAGAAGTACGGCGCGCGTATCTGGCTGGAGCACTTCCGCGGCATCCTGCCCGATGGCCCGTTCAAGGCCTATGGCGATGTGCTGGCCGTGCGTACGGCGGAGAACGAGCAAGGGCAGCTGACCCTCCAGGCCGAGATCGAGCCGACCAACGATCTGGTCGCCATGACCAAGGCGCGCCAGAAAATCTACACGTCCATGGAGATCGACCTCAACTTTGCCAATTCCGGCAAGGTGGGGCTCATCGGCCTGGCTGTCACCGATACCCCGGCCAGCCTGGGAACTGACATTCTGGAATTCGCCGCACAGCATCCGGACAAGAATCCGCTCGCTGCTCGCAAGCAGTCGCCCGCCAATCTCTTCACGTCGGCGCTGCCGGTCGAAATGGATTTCACCGAGATCGGCCTGGAGACGGAGGCTGCAGGGCTGCTGCGCAAGATGGCCGAGACCTTCCGCGCCATCGCCGCACCCAAGGCCAACCCGGCAGCTCTCGGTGAGCTCTCGGAGGCCTTCACCGCATTCTCTGCGCACTACACCGAGCAGCAACAGGCCCATGCGGCGGCCCTGGCCAGTCTGCAGGCCGAGGTCGAGGAGTTCAAGACGCACTACGTGCCGGTCTCGGAATTTGCCGCCCTGCGTGCCCAGCTGGACAACACCGACCGCAGCGCGGTGCATCGCCCGACCGCCACCGGCAGCAACGGCACCGTGCAGACGGACTGCTGAACCACACACCATCTACTGGAGCTACACATGCGCACCGATACTCGCGCTCATTTCAGCGCTTACCTCAAGCAGATCGCGTCCCTGAACGGCGTGGAAGACCCCACCAAGGCATTCAACGTGCAGCCTGCCGTGCAGCAGCGAATGGAGCAGAAGATCCAGGAAAGCTCCGAATTCCTCACGAAGATCAACATGCCCCTCGTCACGGACCAACAGGGCCAGAAGATCGGCCTGGGCGTGGCGAGCCCGGTGGCCAGCCGCACCGACACCACGACGAAGTCGCGCCAGACGCGCGACCTCACCGCGCTGGACGACAACGGCTACCACTGCATCAAGACCAACTTCGATACCCATATTCCGTATGCGCGCCTGGACGCCTGGGCCCGCTTCCCCGACTTCCAGGTGCGCGTGCGCGACGCGCTGCTCAAGCGCCAGGCCCTCGACCGCATCATGATCGGCTTCAACGGCGAAGCCGCTGCGACCGAAACCGATCTCGAGGCCAACCCGCTGCTGCAGGACGTGAACAAGGGATGGCTGCAGAAGCTGCGCGAACGCGCGCCCCAACGCGTGCTCAACCAGGGTGCCGCAGCGGGCAGCCCCGTGCGTATCGGTAAGGGCGGCGACTATGCCAACCTCGACGCGGCGGTCTTCGACCTGCTGGAGCTTCTGGATCCGTGGTTCCAGGCGGACACTCAGCTGGTGGCCATCGTCGGGCGGGGCTTGCTGCATGACAAGTACTTTCCGCTCATCAACGGTAGCGAGCCTGCCACCGAGAAGCTCGCCGCCGACATCATCGTGAGCCAGAAACGGATCGGCGGCCTGCCGGCCGTAGCCGTACCCTACTTCCCGTCCGGCCGTGTGCTGGTCACGCGCTACGACAACCTGTCGATCTACACCCAGGAGGGCTCGCGCCGGCGTTACGTGCGGGAAGCTCCCGAGCGCGACCGGGTGGAGTTCTACGAGTCGTCCAACGATGACTATGCCGTGGAAGACTACGGGTGCGCGGCCCTGCTGGAGAACATCGAAATGCTGGACGACTCCGGAGCCCCGGTTACGACCGAGGCGACACAGGAGGGCCAATAACATGGCGAGCCTGGCCCAACGCCACCGCATCCGGGTGCTCGCTGAGCAAGCCAACCCGGGTGCTGCGAGCGTCACGGCCGGCGGCGCCCATCGGATGATGATGGCCCGCCTGACCGCCGACCGCCGCCGCCTGCACGACATCCAGTCCGTCGAACGCAAGATCGCGGCCAAGCGCGAAATGTTGCCGGCGTACAGCGACTACATCGCCGGCGTGCTCAAAGCCGATGCCGGCGGCCAGGACGAGGTCATCACCACGTTGATGGTTTGGCATCTGGACGTGCTGGATTTCTCCCACGGGCTGGAGATCGCGGCCTATGTGCTCAAGCATGAGCTGGCGCTGCCCGAGCGGTACAACCGCAAGGTGCCGGCCCTGCTGCTCGATGAAGTGCCCGGCGCAGTGCTTGAGGGCCGCGTACCTGCCACTTCCGACACGCTGACCGCACTGCAGCGCGTAGCTGCCCTCACCCAGGACCAGGACGCGCCGGACCAGGCGCGCGCCAAGCTGCACCGGGCGCTTGGCGAAGTGTTGGCGGCCATGGCCGGCGAGACCCCGACCGGCGCCCAACTGGAGATGGCCCGCGCGGCGCTCGCCCAGTTGAACCGGGCAGTCGCCCTGCACCAGGCAGTCGGCGCCAAAAAGACCATCGAGCAACTGCAACGGACCATCAAACGGGCCGAGGCGGCATCTGCCGCTTCGCCCTGACCGAGTGCCCCCAAGCGCACGGCGGCGCGGGCTGAAGGTGAGTCACCGATCCACTGGAAGCCCGCCCACCGCCGGTTTCCGGAATCGTACCCATGAGCTTTATCGCAGCCGCACCCCTCCCCGCTGACGCGAGCCCGCCCGAGGTCATCGCCAACGACGGCTTCTGGCCCAGCATCGGCCTGTCGGACGCTCGCCAGATCATGCGCCTGGACGACGGCACTGTGCCACAGGCGCGACTGCGCCATGCCCTGGTTGCCGCCATGATCGAGGTCGCGCGCGATGTGGCAGACTGGAAAGCCCAGCGCCTGGCCGAAGGCTACACGACGGCGGACGAGGTGCCCAGCCCGTGCATTGATGGGGTACCTGTGCACATGCACTGCTACCTGCGCGCCGTGTACTGCTACGCCAAAGCCGACGTCATCGAGCGCATGACGGACTACGACCTCACCGGTACCGGCCAGCGCAAGCGCGAACTGATGGACGAGGCGCCCGACGATCTGCGCCGCGACGGGCTGTGGGCCATCTCGCGTCTGCTGGACCGTTCACGCGCGACTGTGGAGCTGATCTAGATGCAAGTGCGCACCCAACAAGGCGATACCGTCGATGCGCTGTGTTGGCGCTATCTGCGGATGACCCGGGGGGTGGTAGAGCAGACCTACGAGCTCAACCCCGGCCTGGCCGAGCACGGCCCGATCTTGCCTCACGGCCAGCTGGTCACCCTGCCCGAACCCTCCACCGAACCTACGACGGTGCCGACCGTCAACCTGTGGGACTGACATGGCTGAACCCTCTACCTCCACGGCCGCCGGTGCGACCCTGATATCGGGCGCGGCCCTGGCGTCGCTCTTACCGCACATGGACGCGAATGCCGCATTCGGCGCGATTATGGGCGCCGTCTTTGTCGCCAGCACCCGCAAAGACCTCTCCGCCTGGAAGCGTGTGTTGTCGTTCCTCTTCTCGGCGCTGTGCGGCTACGGTGGGGCTGGCGAATTCATCGCCCGCGGCCTGGCCATGCAGAGCTTCTTTCCCGCGATGCTGGTGGCGCTGGTCATCGTACCGGTTGCGCTGAAGGTCATGGCCTGGGCCCCCGATATCGACCTCGCGCACCTGCGGGCCACCTTGCTGCGCCTTCTGGGGGACCGGAAATGATCGCCGCGGCCTCTTCGACCATCGCGCCCCTGGCACTGGTTTGCGCCCTTGTGTACGTGGCCGCGGCCTGTCGATTCCTAGCCTACCGCCCCAATGGCGCCCGCCACCGGCCGGCGGTATCGCTGCTGGCGTGCGGACTGATCGCCGCGTTGCTGTGCCGGGCGGCCGAGATCCTGCTGTGTCAGGCCGCAACAGGTCTGCCGGAGCTCTGCATTGGCGCCTGCATCTGCGCGGCAGCCTGGCGTGCCCGTGGCAATGTGGCGGCGCTCCTGAGGGGGTGCGCCAATGGCTGACATCCTTCGCCGGGGCGACATCGGCCAAGCCGTCACCGACCTGCAGGCCGCGCTGCAGGCGGCTGGCTTCACCCTGGAGCGTACCGGCATCTATGACGAAGCCACCGAGACGGCTGTACGGGCCCTACAGCGCGTTTCCGGTCTGGTGGTGGACGGAAGGTATGGGCCCAAGTCGAAAGCGGCCCTACAGCGCTTGGATACTCGGCGCCTACTGCGCGAACGCGACCTCCAAGACGCGGCCGAGCGCCTGGGCGTGCCCCTGGCCAGCATCAAGGCCGTCAACGAGGTCGAGTCGGCCGGCTCCGGCTTTCTGGAAGACGGCCGGCCCAAGATCCTGTTCGAGCGCCACGTCTTCTACAACCGCCTGGGAGAGCATGGTCTGGATCCCGGCCCGTACGCCGAGCGCTACCCAAGCCTGGTTAACCCCAAGCGCGGCGGCTACGCCGGCGGCACCGCCGAATACACCCGCCTGGCCAGCGCTGAGGCCATCTGCCGTCCGGCCGCCCTGGAGGCTGCCAGCTGGGGATCATTCCAGATCATGGGATACCACTGGCGAAATCTGGGTTACGAGGGCATCGAGGTGTTCGTACAGGCCCAGGGCATGGGCGAAACGCAGCAGCTGGACGCCTTCGTGCGCTTCCTGCTGGCCGACCGTGCGCTACTCAGGGCCCTACGCGCACGCCGCTGGGCTGAATTCGCGCGCCGCTACAACGGGCCGGCGTATGCCGCGAACCTCTACGACGTCAAGCTGGCGCGGGCGTTCGACCGGTTTGCTGGCCAGGAACTGGAGCTGCAGGCATGACAACGCTTTCGAGCTGGTCCTGGCGCCTGGCCCCCTATCTGGCGGGCGCACTTCTGACATACGGCCTATGGACCCAGCACCAGGCGCTACAGGCACAGAGACAAGCCATCCAGACGTACGAGACCCAGCTGCGGGCGCAGAATCAGGCGATGCAGGACATCGCCGCGCGCGTGGACGGCTACGGAGTGCAGCTCAGGGAGCTGGCCGCCGTGCAAAGCGGCTTCCGGGCGGATCTTCAGGCCCGTGAGCGTGAAATAGGAGACCTCAAACGTGAAAATCCCGACTTCCGCACATGGGCTGACAGTGATTTGCCTCCTGATGCTCGCCAGCTGCGCGAGCGCCCCACCATCACCGGCGCTACAGGCTTCCGTGAATTCCTGCGCACCCGTGGTGCCGTGCGTCCTGACGGCCTCGAGCGCCACGACCAACGGCGACCTGCTGCAGCTGATTGATCGCATTGAGGCTGACTGGGCCATCTGCGCGGCACAGGTTGATGCCGTGGTTACGTGCCAGCAACAAGCCAATGAGGTGAACCATGCGCAAGCCCGCTGAGCTGCGCGCGTATCTCACGCGCGCCAACGCATTCCTGCAGGCGAACCCGGACCGGCTGAGCGTATTCATTGACGATGCCCGCGTGCGCAGTACGGCATCCGGCAACCTGTCTCATGAGTACGCCTATACCCTCAATCTCATCATCCAGGACTTCACGGGCGAGCCCGCAGCCATCGTGCTCCCCATCCTAGCCTGGCTACGCAGAGCACAGCCGGAAGTCTTCGCCAATCCGCAGATGCGCGATAACGCACTGCAGCTGGAGGTAGAACTACTGAACAATCAGACCGTGGACGTATCGATCCGATTGTCGTTGACCGAGCGTGTCGTGGTAGGTGCGGATAGCACGCCGGGTCGACTGCAGGCGCGGTATGTGGGTGAACCTGGCGAGCCCTACCTGACCGGCGACGGCGGACCGTATGACGTGTACGAGGGCGACAAGCACGTCACCACGCTGCCCGACGTGCCCTGGGATCCTATGGCATGAGCGCTGGGACATTCGAGGACGTGGCCGAGTGGGCGGCCGGCTTGATGGCGCGCCTGTCGCCGGCTGAGCGCAGGCGCGTCAATCGCCTGGTGGCCGTTGAACTCCGTCGCGCGCAGTCCGACCGCATTGCCGCCCAGCGCAATCCCGACGGCTCGACTTATGCGCCGCGGCGCGCGCGCAAAAATCTGCGCGGCAAGACCGGGCATATCCGGCGCAAGATGTTCACGCGTCTGCGCACGGCCCGCTACTTGAAGGCGCAGGCCACCGAATCGACCGCACTGGTGGGATTCACCGGTGCTACGGCGCGTATCGCCAGGATCCACCAGTACGGCCTGCGGGATCGGCCATCGCCCGGCATGCCGGACGTCAGATACGCCGTGCGCGCCCTACTCGGCTTCACGGGCGCCGACCGGGCCCGCATCCTCGACGCATACGCCCGACACCTTGCAGGCCTCGGCCTGTAGCTGGCCCGCCCACAACGGCAACTCCGTGCGCGCGCGAGGCCCGCCCGGCACCATGGGAGGCATGACGGACACAGCCGAACTCTACCGCCTGCTCGCCAACCTGATCCGGATTGGCCAGATCATTGCCGTGGATCTCACGCAACGACCCGCCCTTGTGCGTGTAGCCTCCGGCGATCTCGAGACCAACTGGTTGCAGTGGTGCGAGCGCCGGGCCGGCACGACGACCACATGGAGCCCACCCACCGTAGGCGAACAGGTACTGATGCTGTGCCCGGAGGGCGATACCGCCGCGGCTATCGTGGTTAGCGGGCTGAACTCCGACGCCAACCCGGCACCATCGGCAAGCCCGGACGAATGGAAGATCCGATTTCCGGACGGCGCCACCGTCACCTACAACCATGCCACCGGCGACTTGCTGCTCACCGGCATGCAGACTGCAACGGTGGAGGCTGCACGCAGCATGACCGTGCGCTGTCCCGACATCCTGCTCGACGGCAAAGTCACCGTCACCGACCTCTTTAGCTACCAAGCCGGCATGAGCGGCATGAACGGTCGCGGCAACAGCACCGCCATAACGGGAGACCTGACGCACCGCGACGGACGCCTCTCGAGCAATGGCGTTGTGCTCGATCAGCACAACCACGACGGCGTGCAGCGTGGGGGCAGTAGCACCGACGGGCCGAACAAATCATGAGCACGTACCTCGGCATGGACGCCCGGACCGGCTTACGGATCACCGACGGCGCGCACCTGCAGCAATCTGTAGCCAAGATCCTCGGCACCAGCATCGGCACGCGGCTGCGCCGCCGGCCCTTCGGCTCCAAGGCGCCGGACCTTATCGATGCACCGGCCAACCGCGCCACCCTGCTGCAACTGTACGCTGCGGGCGCGACGGCGCTTATGGCCTGGGAACCGCGGCTCAAGTTGCGGTCGATATCGGCCAACCTCGCCACTGACCAGCCCGGCCGAGTGGAGATCTCCGTAGCGGGCGAAACCTCCCACGATGGCGGTACGCAAGGCGTCTCTCTCACCGTGGCCATGGGAGGATAGCGTGGCAACGTCCAATACCATCGACCTCTCACAGTTGCCGGCTCCGCTAGTCGTTGAGCAGCTCGACTACGAGCGGCTGCTGGAAGCCCGTAAGGCGCGCATCATCGCCCTTTTTGCCGCCGACGAGCAGACAGCCGTAGCGGGGGCTTTGGCGCTCGAGTCCGAGCCCATGACGATACTGGTGCAGGAAAACACCGAGCGCGAGCTCATCCTGCGCCAGCGCGTCAACGACGCGGCGCGCGCCGTGCTGCTTGCCTTCGCCAAGGGCTCCGACCTCGAGCACATCGCGGCCGAGTACGGGGTAAGTCGACTCACAATCAAGTCGGCCGATCCCAACACTATGCCGCCCACACCTGCGGTCATGGAAGAGGACGAAGACCTCCGCGACCGCGCTCAGCTGGCTTGGGAAGGCCTGTCCACTGCCGGCCCACGTGGCGCCTATGAGTTCCATGCACGCTCGGCCCACGGCCTGGTCGCCGACGCAAGCGCCATAAGCCCTGAACCCTGCGACATTGTGGTGTCGGTCCTCTCCCGTGAGGGGGACGGCACAGCATCGGAAGAAGTCTTATCGGCCGTACGTGCTGCGCTATCGGACGAGGACGTGCGCCCGCTGGGCGACCGGGTGACGGTGCAATCTTCCCAGATCATTCAGTACAACGTCGTCGCCCGACTCTACCTCAAGGGCAACGGCCCCGGCCAGGAGGTTACGCAGCAGACGGCAATATCCGCGTGCGCGGCCTACGTGCAGCGGCCACGCCGCCAGGGCGTCTCCATTTGGCGTTCCGCGCTCACCGCCGCGCTGCACGTCGAAGGCGTCGACCACCTGGAACTTCTGGAGCCCGCTACCGACATTCTGCTGGACAGCACGCAGGCGGGCACCTGCATGTCGTTGAACGTCACTATCGCAGAGCAAGGCAATGGCTGATCCTGAAACCATGCTGCCGCCCGGCTCTACGCCCCTCGAGCGCAACCTGGCGCAAGGCATGGCCGCCATCGCGGAAGTACCGGTGCCACTGCGCAGTCTGCGTCGCAGTGCCACGTGCCCGGCGTCCCTTCTGACTTGGCTGGCCTGGGAGCGCTCTGTTGACCGGTGGGACGACGCTTGGAGCGAAGAGGCCAAGCGCGGCGCCGTCGCCAACTCGTTCTTCGTGCACAAGCACAAAGGCACCATCGGGGCGCTACGCCGCGTCGTGGAGCCGCTGGGCTACCTACTGGAAGTCACCGAATGGTGGCAAATGCAGCCCGAGGGCAGGCGCGGCACGTTTCAACTCTCCATTGGCGTCCTGAACAACGGCGTGACGGATTCGATGTACGCCGAGCTGGAGCGGCTGATTGACGACGCAAAGCGCCTGAGCCAGCACTTGATTGGCCTGGCCATCACCCTGGAAGTACGCACTGAGGCGAATCACGCGGTGGCCTCCTATGACGGCGACGTGCTGACTGTCTATCCCTACCAGCCTACCGAGATCAGCGTCTCCGCGATGACCTCCTACGGCGTACGAGACCACACCATCGACACCTTGACGGTATACCCGCAATGACTACCTACTACGGCATCCTCACCCGCATTGGGGAAGCGAAGCAGGCCAACGCACTGGCCCTGCGTATCCCGCTGGAGATCACGGAGCTAGCCGTCGGCGACGGCGGCGGCAACGACGCACCGGTACCGACACCCGACCGCGAGCAGTTGGCGCTTCTGGGAGAGTGGCGCAAAGCGCCCCTCAACCGGCTGTATCCGGACACCAACAACGCCAACTACCTCATCGCAGAACAGGTGCTGCCCGAGTCGGTTGGCGGGCGCTGGATCCGCACCATGGGCCTGTACGACAAGGACGGCGACCTCATAGCCGTGTGCAACTGCCCGCCCACCTACAAGCCCCTGCTGGAGGAAGGATCTGGGCGCACGCAGGTGGTGCGCATGGTCATCATGGTGGCCAGCACCGCAGCGTTCATGCTAAAGATCGACCCCGCGGTGGTGCTGGCCACGCGCGATTATGTGGACGAGTCCATCAAGAATCAGGCGCGCGCCACAGAGACGGCATTCGGGCTGGTGACATTCGCAACCAAGGCGGAAACAGTTGAGGCAACGGAGCGGGCCAAAGCCGTAACTCCCGCCGGGCTCGTGGGCCTGATGCCCTGTCGCGGCATCGCTGTCTACAACACGCCCGGCACGTTCTCGTTCGCTCGGCCCTCAGGCTGCGACCATGCCCTGGTCTACGTCACGGGAGCGGGCGCGGGCGGAGGCGGCAGCGCGAGCGAGCGCGCAGGCGGCGGCGGTGCAGGCGGGACGGCTTTTATGCGCGTCACCTTCACCGACGAGACCACAGTTGCCGTCACCGTCGGCCGTGGCGGCTCGGGCGGGCCGCTGGGATTCAGCGGGGGAAACGGCGGAACCTCCAGCTTTGGCGCATTTTGCTCCGCCACGGGCGGCGTAGGTGGCGGTGTCATCAAAGGCGCGCCGGCTGGTGGCGCCGGCGGCACGGCAACCGGGGGAGACCTACTGCTGGCAGGCGGCGCAGGCAGCGACGGCGTACCGGATGCCTTTGGCACCGGCCTAGGCATCGGCGGTGGTCATGGCGGCAGCTCCTTCTGGGGCGGTGGCGGGCGAGGAGCGAATGGCCCGGGCATGGGCGCCATTTGCCCCGGTGCCGGTGGTGGTGGTGGCGGTGCCGGTACCGGTGGCCGCGGCGCTGACGGCCTTGTGATGGTTATGTGGTGACGACTATGTGGACTCGAATCGAAAACGGCACCGTGGCCGAAATCACGGCCACCGACCCCACTGGAAGGTTTCACCCTTCCCTGGTCTGGATCCCTTGCCCTGACGGCATTGAGTGCGGCTGGATCTACGCCAATGGCGAATTCTCCCCGCCGCCGCCGCCCTCGCCCCCCGTTCCCGAACGAGTCACGCGCCGCCAAGGCTGCCTAGCCCTGCTCGATGCCGGCCTGCTCGATGAAGTGGAGGCCAAGATTGCGGCAATTGCCGATCTGGCGCAGCAGCGCGCGGCTCAGATCGAGTACGAGGCAGCCACCTGGGAGCGTAGCAACAGTTTCCTGCAGAGCATGTGGGAGAGCCTGGGTGGCACGCCGGAAGGACTTGACCAGATGTTCATCGCGGCCGCATCGAAATAGCAGGTATCCGTTAGCAGATACCCGGCACCGCCGGTCCCTATACCCCAACTGTGAAATCCTGAGTAACATCTAGTAATTCATAGCAGCCAAGGGGGACAACATGCCTAGGAGAAGACGTTCGCACGAAGGCTACGGCGGCTTTCTCCTGACGTTCGAACCCGGCAGGGCGGAGTGGCTAGCAGAGCGGCTGCCCCCAGGCTTGGAAGAGTCTACATGGAGCGAGACATTCTCTTCGCGAGACTGGGAGCTTGAGCAGCGTGAACTGGTGTGCCTGATGGATCCTATGCGACCCGAATCGACAGTCTGCGCCGTTGCATTAATGGAGAGGATGCACGGAAATGGGGGCTTCGCAACGCTAAAAATGCGTTTTACACGGATACTAGCATTCGAAGACGGTGTATCTCTCTCTGAGCTGGGTCTAGAAAGCCTTGAAGCATCGGTTTCGACTCGAAACTCGATGAAGCGTATCAACGAGTCTACATGGAATCACTTGCTGATGCGGCTGAAGCAAGCAAGGCAAAGGGACGCGAATCACCTAGACGCTCTTATAGCTGCACGTCAGGCTGAACATCGATTGCTCGGGGGTACGCCACGCTATGCACGGCTAAACGAGCAGCGAGATGCTCTTGGCCTAGCACTCGATATCGGCCACCTGGACCGCCGCTCGGTGTTGGAATCCATCGCGCCAGAGAAAGCCCCCGAAGCTCAGTCAATGCTCGACCTCCTAGATGACTCGATTCGGCCCCAAGAACGCAGCCTGCTAGAACACGACGGCATGCTTTTTGAACTGCTCCTCGACAAGGCACCACATAGATCCATCACCATCTCTAACGACCGTGGCTATTCAGTATCCGTGAAGATCACCGACCACACCAACCTAGAGGCGGTTTTAGGAACCGATCTTCTTATATACAACGCACGGTTTAATAGCTTCCTACTCCTGCAGTACAAAAAAATGGCTAAGGTCCAGAGTACTTGGAGTTATGCGATCCCTCCTTCCGCTAACCTGCGTCTACAACTGCGCCGGATGTTGACGCTCCAGTCTGCTATAAACCGCCAAGTCACCAATTCTTCCTCACGGCCACAGTCACTATGGAACTATCGACTAAATAACGACCCTTGCTATTTCAAATTCTGCGAAGAGTTCCGCCCTAATGCTCGGGATGCAAGTCTAGTCCCAGGAATTACGATACCTGCAGCTCAACTCGACGCCTTTCTGGATCTACCTGAGGCTCGCGGCCAAAATGGCGGCCTATCGGTGGGCTACAACAACTGCCCCCGATATCTCAATAATACGGAGTTCATCGATCTCGCCAGATCGGGTTGGATTGGCGGGGGGGAACACTGCTTCGAGTTGATGCAAAGCATATTGAAAGCCAATGCTCAAGGCGACCACGCTACGGTAGTGGCAATCCTCGATGGCCCCCAACACACGTCTGCCTCAGAGCGCAGGTGGTGGACGTAGAAGACCCGCGCTGTTCTTGCCCTTGTGGCCAGAACGGAAACCTCCAGCAGGAGATACAAGATGAGCACGCTATTTTTTATCATTATCCTGGTGCTTTTAGCTAGCTTCTTTGTTTTTTATAAATCCATCAAGAAAAGGGCGGAACTGAGACGAAAGGCTCGAGCAACCTACAACGACATAAGGGCAGCGGTCAATCTCTGGGCATTTGACCGCAACGATGTAGACAAGAGAACCCTGGCGCTAGCTGCGCTGGAAATCTACGAAACTTGGCATAAGCGCGCAATGCTGCTACCCATAACGTACCAACACACAACCCCAGAAGGGTTCGAACTAATTGACGAGTGGCGAAAGATCCTCGAAGAGGAGGAGCGTGCCGCTGCGGACTGGGTGTCCCTTGGCCGAGGAAGCGTCGCCGCGATGACATTTAGAGAATACATCACGGAGCTGCGCGAACTACGTCAACATACTGATATCAGCTCCTGAATGACACGTACCGACGATATTCCGGTACACCGAGATACGGTCGCGAAATGTCTGATTCTAATATTGACAGCTTAAGACGGCAGTTCCGGCTCGACCTCGAGGCCGCATGTGAGGCTTGCATTCAGTACTATGGGATAAAGTTCAAAAGACAGCAACCAACACTTAGCTCCCCGTTAAGTCGTTGGCTGGAGTATCGACTCCGGCAGATCGACCCAATCCCTCGCACCATCAGGTATTCCAACCGTTTCCCGAGGCCACTGCCTAAAAAAAATAGACGAGGCCGAGAGGTGTTAGAAAGGAAGATTCTTTTGGGTGCTGATATCAATCCATATCAGAGCCGAGGGCTGATGGAGAACGACTTAAGTTCCCGTCGTTCCGGGGAGAGGACCGATAGGCTATGGGCTGATTGGGGAATCAGTCACCTACACCTCACAGACGAAGAGCCCGCCACCGGAGAATACTTCGCCCCTCGGTCGGACTGGCACTTGCTTGTAATGGTCGTGGCAAATGAGGTGTGGTTTCTGGACGCGGTACCCCACCTAAAAGGGGAACAATATTCGGAGATCGATCTCCTCGATATCGTCGTGGAGAATTGGCCGGATCACATGGCCCGGTATGGGCTTAGGGGGATACTCTCTGGATCAAACATCACGGCGCAACAACGGGAGCGGTTCCGCAGGAGTGGCGTCAACTCCCTAATCACTATTCGAGGCAAGACGTATATAGGTCCAAATTTTGGCCTGACTACCGCTGCTACCCCACTTGCGGTAACTAGTACCGCGGACCAAATGCTTGGCGCCGCTGACACTTTGGCCCAGTGGGTCTGCGATCCAAACACCGTTGCGGCACATCCATCGCTGGTGGCTGACATCGACAATCCTAATTACAGACTAGGAATAATGCCGCACGGAATAGTTATTACTGAAGAAGCCAGCAAAAGGGCCTTTCTACTGCCATCAGCGTGGAGTTGTGTATCCCATTTGGAATACTTGTTTCCTTCTTGGGTTAGGCACTCTGTTATCAACGATCATTAGCGCTCGAGTCAATAGCCTCCCGCATACTCCTGCCACGCAGCTGCGAGCTGTCCCTAGCGCCCCTGCGCACTGACGGAGTCCGATTCTGTTCGGAGTTGGGGCGCCGTAACGACTTCTAGAGGTTGAACTTTATCGCTCATTGTGGATGCGGCTCATACACCGCAAATGAGCTGCCCGCGCGCGCGCGAAACGCCAAACTGGCGCCACGTTCCCCTGGTGCATCGAGCACCCCAAACACACGAGGGCTACATGGCTGCCGACTCCTATCACCACGGCGTGCGCGTTATCGAAGTTGACGACGGCACGCGCCCAATTCGCACTGTCTCAACCGCCGTTGTCGGCTTCGTGGCTACTGCCGATGACGCCGACCCGGTCACCTTTCCGCTGAATACCCCCGTCCTGGCGACCAACATCCGCGCTGCTGCAGGCAAGGCCGGCGACACCGGAACGCTGGCGCGCACGCTGGAAGCCATCGGCGCGCAGACCAACCCAGCGACCGTCATCGTGCGCGTTCCCCAGGGCGAGACCGAAGCGGAAACCACCTCCAACGTGATCGGCGGCACCGACGCCAACGGCCGCTACACCGGCATGCGCGCACTACTCGCGGCCCAGAGCAGTGGGCCGCTCGTCAAGCCGCGTATTCTGGGCGCGCCGGGCCTGGAGACGCCGGCGGTGGCTGCGCAGCTGGCCACCATCGCGCAAGCACTCCGCGGATTCGCATATGCCGGCGCCTGGAACTGCAACACCAAGGAAGACGTCGCCGCTTACCGCGAAACCTTCGGCCAACGCGAGCTGATGCTCATCTGGCCAAACTTCCTGGGCTGGGACACCGCCACCAACTCCGAAGCGGCGATATCGGCGTCCGCCACTGCGCTGGGCTTGCGGGCAAAGATTGACCAGGAGACCGGCTGGCACAAGACCCTCTCCAATGTCGTCGTCAACGGCGTAACAGGCATCGACAAGCCGGTCTACTGGGATCTTCAAGACCCTGCTACCGACGCCGGCTACCTCAACGAGAAAGACGTCACGGTACTCATCAACAAGACCGGCTTCCGCTTTTGGGGCAGCCGCACATGCGCGGGTCCCCAGAGCCTCTACCCTTTCGAGAACTACACGCGCACCGCGCAAATCATCGCCGACACCATGGCGGAAGCGCATATGTGGGCGGCGGACCAGCCCATGCACCCCTCGCTAGTCCGCGACATCATCGAAGGCATCAACAGCAAGTTCCGCACGTGGAAAAACCAGGGCTACATCCTCGACGGATCCGCCTGGTACGACGACGAGCCCAACACCAAGGAAACGCTCAAGTCGGGGCAGCTCTATCTGGACTACGACTACACGCCGGTTCCGCCCGCCGAGAACATCGTGTTCCGCCAGCGGATCACCGACCGCTATCTGCTCGATTTCAGCCAGCGGATCAACGCCTAACGCGGCGGGCCGGTCGCCTTAACGGCCCGGCCGCTTCCTCCCTACCCCTGGAGTATTCATCATGGGCATGCCCAGCAAACTGAAGAATCTCAATCTTTACAACGATGGCGCCAGCTACCTCGGCGAAATCGCCTCTTTCACACCTCCGAAACTCTCACGCAAGATGGAGGCCTATCGCGCGGCCGGCATGCTCGGCGCTGCACATGCCGACTTCGGCCTGGACGACGACGCGCTGCAGGTGGAGTGGTCGGTGGGCGGTTACGTCAAGCAGGTACTGCAGCAATACGGCGCCACGGGCGTGGACGGCGTGCAGCTGCGCTTTGCCCAGGCATACCAACGCGACGACACCGAAGACGTCGATACCGTGGAGATCGTCCTGCGTGGCCGCCATTCGGAGCTCGACCGTGGCGACGCGAAGGTGGGCGACGACACGGAATGGAAGATCACCACGAAATGCACCTACTACAAGGAGACGCTGAACGGCGAAACCCTGCTGGAGATTGACCTGTTCAACCTGGTCTACATGGTCAACGGCGTGGACAAGCAAGAGGCCATCCGCCGCGCCATCGGCATGTAACCCAATTGGAGCATCGCATGGAACATACCAACCAATCCACCGAGCACGTCCAGTCGCCCGCAGCCGCCAGCCAGGACGCCGGCGCGCAGACCGTCACCCTGGACGAGCCGATCCGCCGCGGCGACCAAGTCATCGAACGGCTGACCATCCGCAAGCCGACGTCCGGCGCCCTGCGTGGTGTCACCTTGGTGGCCCTGTCGCAAATCGACGTCATCGCCCTGCAGACCGTGCTCCCGCGTATTTGCGAGCCGATCCTCACCAAACAGGAGATCGCCAATCTGGATCCGGCCGACCTGATGGCGGTGGGCGCGACGGTGGCCAGTTTTTTCATGTCCAAGGCGGACCGCGCCGCCTTCCAAATTGCGTAGAGGACGCGATGGCGGACATCGCCGCGGTATTCCACTGGCCGCCGAAGGCGATGTACGACCTCTACCCCGAGGAACTGATGGAGTGGCGCGAGCGTGCGCGGGTGCGCTCGCAGCCTGAGTAACGATGGACAAGAATCTGCAGCTGCGCATCATCGCGGCAATGCAAGACAAGCTCTCGGCTCCGCTTTCCCGGATCCGGGGCCGCTCCGTCGCCTCGGCCCGCAGCATGAGCGACCTGCGCGATCGCCTCAAGGCGCTATCCGCGACCCAACGCGATGTAGGGCGCTTCACCGAGCTGGCCCGTGGGCTCCAGGCAACCCGCAGCGAGCTGTCGTCCGCGCAGCAGCGTGTCGCTGAGCTCGCACGCCAGATGCAGGCCACAACGGCGCCAACCCAAGCCATGCGCCGGAAGTTCGATGTCGCGGTGCGCAGCGCTCAGCAGCTCAAGGCGCGCCACGGCGAGCAAGCGCGCGAACTGCAGCAGCTGCGCAGCCGCCTACACGACGCCGGCATTTCCACCGGGAAATTGGTGCAGCACGAGCGAGACCTGCGCCAGCGCATCCTGCAGACCAACCAGGCACTCAACCAGCAGGCCGCGCGCCTCAAGGCAACCGCCGCACAGCAACAGCGGCTGGCTTCTGCCAAGGAACGAATGGACCGCATGCGCGGCGCAGCCGGCTCCATGGCTGGCACCGGTGTCGCCGCCACAGCCGCCGGCGGCGCAGGCCTCTACACTGCCGCCCGCTTCCTGGCGCCCGGACTCGACTTCGATGTGAGCATGAGCCGCGTTCAGGCACTGGCGCGCCTCGAGAAAGACAGCCCCGAGGCGCAAATGCTCCGGGCACAGGCACGCCAGCTTGGGGCGTCTACCCAATTCACGGCGGGGCAGGCGGCGGACGCGCAGGGCTTCCTGGCCATGGCGGGCTTTCGCCCGGATGCCATCCAGGCGGCCATGCCCGGCATGCTCTCGCTGGCCAAGGCGGGCGATACCGATTTGGCCCAGACCGCTGATATCGGCTCCAATATCCTCACCGGCTTCAACCTGCAGGCCTCTGAAATGGGCCGCGTCGGCGATGTGCTGGTCGGCGCGTTTACCCGCTCGAATACCAGCCTGTACCTCCTGGGCGAAACGATGAAGTACGTCGCGCCCGTGGCTGCTGGCGTGGGCCAGGACATCGAGACGATGGCGGCCATGGCGGGCAAGCTGGGGGACGCCGGCATCCAGGGCAGCATGGGTGGCACCGCACTGCGCGCGATTGTGAGCCGCTTGGCGGCGCCGCCGAAGATGGCCGCCGATGCACTGGCCGAGCTGAATATCCAGACAAAAGACGCCGCCGGGAACCTCCGGGATCTCCCGACTATCCTCCGCGAGATCCACAGGCGGACACAGAACATGGGCACCGCCCAACGCTCTGGCCTATTCAAGGCCATCGCGGGCGAAGAGGCCTTCAGTGGCCTGCAGGTGCTCGTCAACCAGGCCGGTAGCGGCGAGCTCCAGAAGTTCGTCGCCACACTGCGCCAGTCGGCCGGAGAGGCCGACCGCACCGCCGCAAAGATGGCCGACAACCTGCGGGGCGATCTTGACGCCATGAGCAGCGCCTGGGAGGACTTCGGCATTGGGATCGAAGAGCAAGAGGACGGCGCTCTGCGCAGGCTCGTGCAAGGTATCACTGGCGCCATCGGCCACATCGCACGCTGGACCCAGGCCAACCCTCAGCTGACCAGCTCCATCTTCCGCGTAGGTGCCGTACTCGCTGCGGTGGTGGCCATCATGGGAACGCTGACGCTGGCGCTGGCCAGCCTTGTCGGGCCGTTTGCCATCTTCCAGTATGGGATGACCCTTCTCGGGGCCCGCGCACCTATTGCCGGCCGCGCCCTCGGCGTCCTGGCCAGCGCAATCCGGCTCGTCGGCACCGTCGTCGTCTGGCTCGGCCGAGCCTTGTTGACCAACCCACTTGCCCTGGCCATCACAGCTATCGGGCTAGCGGCCTACTCGATCTACCGGTACTGGGGGCCGATCAAGGGCTTTTTCTCTACCCTATGGGACTCGGTGAAGCAGGTATTCTCCGGCGGGCTCGGCGGCATTGTTGCCTTGCTCGCTGACTGGTCACCACTGGGCGTCGTGTATCGCGGCATATCCGCTGGATTGTCGGCGCTGGGCATCGAGCTGCCAGCGAAGTTCTCCGACTTCGGATCCATGCTGATGCAAGGGCTTATCAACGGAGTCGTGAGCATGGCTGGCGCCGTGCGGGAGACGATTTCCAACATGGGCGGCAGCGTCGTGTCATGGTTCAAGGACAAGCTGGGCATCCAATCTCCCAGCCGCGTCATGATGGAAATGGGCGGCTATGTCGCCGAAGGCGCCGCGCTCGGCATCACTCGGCAGCAGCCGACCGCGGTAAAGGCGGCTCAAGCCCTGGCCGCCTCCGTGGCGCTGAGTGCGGGGCCTGTGGCGGCTGCGGACACGCCGCCAGATCGCCTGTTCGATACGCGGACGGCCGTGGCCACCGCGCCGGCCGCGCAGCCGCCGGTCTCCATCCAGGGAGACACCATCACGCTGCACATCTCGGTGGCGTCCGGCAATCCGCAGGATATCGCCCGTGCGGTGGAAGACGCGTTGCGCCGGCGTGATGCCGAGAAAGGCGCTCGCCTGCGCTCGGCGCTGCGCGACATTGATTAGGAGAAGTCACCATGATGATGGCGCTGGGCATGTTCGTATTCAGCCTGCCCACCCTTGCGTATCAATCCCTGCGGCGCCGTACCGAATGGCGGCATCCGTCTAACACCCGAATGGGAAGCATGCCGGGATACCAGTTTGTCGGCAAAGGACAGGATGCCATTACGCTGGGCGGCGTCCTCATTCCCGAGCTGGCCGGCTCGGCAGGGTCCCTGACCCTACTGCGGCGCATGGCCGACACCGGCAAGGCATACGTGCTGGTCGACGGCTCGGGCACTGTCTATGGCGCCTGGGTTATCAGCAGCATGGAAGAGGACCAATCCCTCTTCTACGTCAATGGCCAGCCCATGCGGGTGGAGTTCACCATCAACCTCCAATGCGTGGACGATACCCAAGCACGCACGCTGCTCGATGACCTGCAGCTGCCTATAAGCAGCATGGACGGCTCGGTGCTGGATTGGAGCCTGTAATGCCCTCTCCCCACCTCACGGGTCACCGCACACCCGCCTGGCGCGTGACGCTAGACGGTCGCGATGTCTCCGCCAAGATCCGCCCACGGCTCATGCAGCTATCGCTGACGGAATGCCGCAGCGATGAAGCCGACCAACTCGAGATCCAGTTGGACGACAGCGACGGGCAGCTGGCGATACCGGCGCGCGGAGTGGTCGTGCGCTTGGCCCTGGGCTGGCAAGATACCGGCCTGGTCGACAAAGGAGAATTCACGGTGGACGAGGTGGAGTATTCGGGGCCACCCGACACCGTGACAATTCGGGCGCGCAGTGCCGACATGCGTTCGGCGCTGCGCACGCGTAACGAGCGCAGCTTTCACGACAAGACCATCGCGGAGATTGTCGCCACCATCGCCGAGGACCATGGCCTGACCCCTGTTGTCGGCAGCTTCGGCCCGGTCAAGGTGGCACATATCGACCAGACCAACGAATCCGATGCGGCGTTTCTGGCCCGCATCGGCAAACGCTACGATGCGGTCGCCACGATCAAAGACAAGCGCCTGCTCTTCCTGCCGGTGGCGCAGGGCCAGACCGCCAGTGGCAAGGAAACCCCCACCATCACCCTGCAGCGCGGAGACGGCGACCGGATACGCTTTCATGCCGCTGACCGGAATTCTTACACCGGCGTGCGGGCCTACTGGCAGGACAAGGCAAAGGCGCAACGGCGCAGCGTGCTGTATGGCGTCAGCGGCAACGCCAAACGGTTGAAAACCCTGTTTGGCAACGAAGCCGACGCGCTGGCCAACGCGAAGGCCGAATGGGAGCGCATCCAGCGCGGCGTGGCCACGTTCGAGATGGACTTGGCTTTCGGGCGGCCCGACCTGATCCCGCAGAGCCGCCTCGTGGTAACCAACCTGAAGAATCCGCTCGGAACGTACACCTGGCTGATCGCACGCCTGGCGCATAGCCTCAACGACAACGGCCTGACTACTCGCCTTGAGGCGGAGACGGCAGAGGCCGCGGAGATGCGCGACCAGGGCGACGCCGGCCGCGCACCGGTGTCCGAAACGGACGACGCAGATTAACTATCTGTCTATTTTTATCTTATGTAGTTACAACTACGGCAAAATTTTTTGCGCGCTTTGGGCGGACGCTTATGGTCGACAACCACATCTAGCTTCAGCACCACGCATGCCTCGCTAATCTGCACGTTGTTGTTGCCCCGGATCACCTGGCTGACGGCAGGACCCGCCAGCAATTGCATGTTCCCATCCCCGATAATTTCCTGATTGGCGGCCTCTGCCGACGACGCAGTTGCCGCACTGCGCTCGGGGTCCGCATCTTGCAGAGCGGCCCGCAGCGTGCGCAACACATCGTCGGCCTTGTGAGCCTCGGGGCGCTCGAACTGCAGGACCTTCGATTGCTTGTCTTCGTACATCTTCCTTCCTTTGCAAGCAGCCGGCTCCATGCAGGCGCGCGATGCACGCGGCCCACAGCCCTCGCCGGCAGGATCAGGGCGTCAGATCGGCCGGCTCGAAGGCGTCCCGCCTGCTATCTCAGCAACCGGGACGCCGCTAGGCCGATAAGCGCGGCGACGCCCATTACGACGGCCGCATCACCACTCCACACGTCGGGGATCCAGCCCAGCTGATGCAGGAGAAGTCCGGAGAACAGGACGACCGCTGCAGGAGCGGCGATATACATTGCTCGCCGCTGGACGCGCTGCTGATGTAGCGCCAGATAGTGGCGTCGGACGTTGTTGCCGCAGTGCAGGCAGGTGTCGGCATATCGGCCTACCGGCTGGTGACACGCTGGGCAGGCGATGAAGTCGCCGTTCTCCGGGAATGTCGACGCGCCATAGACGTTGATGTCGCGGCCAGCCTGGATATGGCTTGTACCTTCGGCGTGCTGGTGAATGCGCGCCGCCTCGTCCACCGTGGGGCTGGCCTGTGAAAGCGCGCCGTTCAACGTGGCCAGTACGTCATCATCCCGGCGGGGCGCCCTCGGGAATTGCACGACGGTGTCGTCTTTCTCCATGGTTCACCTCACGCCGCCAGCTTTAGCACCAGATCCATTAACTGATCACGGGTCGCGCCCACCTGTGCCTTGCTGGCCTGGAATAGCGCCTCGGCAGCCATACGCTTCTTCGCGGGTGGCAGTGTCTTCTTCACCTTCACCAAGGCCAGCTCCAGCGTCTCCCAGGCATCGCTCATGCGCCGAACATCGTCAGCGAGCTGCTCGGGCGTGATGGCCCGTATTCCTGTCACGACGTACTGAATATCGACTCCCTTAGCCGCCAGCGCCGCGAGATATTCACCGTCAGGCGATCGATTCCCCGCCTCGTAATTCCGCTGGGCAAGCGCTTTGACCCCTCCCAATTCCCCAAACTCTGCCTGATTCATGCCCAGGCGGGTGCGCTCTTCGCGTAGCCGCAAGCCGAGTTCTATTCGCATCTATTTCCTCTTGACGATGGATTCATTTGAATCTATTATCTGCTCGTCACGTCCCTGAGCAGAGTGTCACGCTATGCAACATACACCATCGCGCCGTCCTGGTGCATGCAAACGAAACGAAAAACAGATGATTGGGCTGCGGATGTCGCCAGCCGACATCGAGAAATGCAAAACGCTGGCTGCGTCGGAAGAGCGTTCAGCGGCATCCTTCGCGCTGCTGATGTACCGCCGAGGGCTCGCCCAGTACGAGACTGAACGCGCCAAGTCCCCCAAGACCCGCCGGGGCTAACCATGAATGTCCTCGGCATGAATTGCCCGCACTGCGACGACTGGGCGACCGTGCGATCCAGCGAGCGCCTGTCGCCGCTGGTGAGGGTCGTGTATTTCCAGTGCCGCAACCTGTATTGCGGGCACACCTGGAAAGCGCACGTCGAGGCCATCGCAACCATCTCGCCGTCCGCCATCCCCCGGTCCGGCGTCAGCCTGCCCATCTCGCCCTATAGCGAAACGCTGCGCCGTGCGGCCAGCGCCAAATCCGCCAACCCCAACCAGCTCAGTCTCGACCATGAATAGTCACGCCAAAGTCCCCCACTTCCTCGGCCCTGACTGGAGCCGCGATTTCATCTCTGACCAGGCGCACGAGTTCCTGCGTGTTGAACAAGCCAACGGCGCCACCACGCCCAGCAGCCGCGACAATCTGCTATTGGAGCGCTGCACGGCCCATCTGATGGCGATCTGCAACTGCTCACGTCGCACAGCCGAGACGCACGCCGCCCAGGCCATCGCCGAGCTGGCCAGCCGCCGCAGCCGGGTGTCATTCGACATGGACCGCAGTACCAGCCACGCGCTTTTTGTCGTAGACCGTGCGACCAACACCACGCGCGTGATTTCCGCCGCGGAACTGCTGCAATTGCTGCAGCACCATGAATCCAGTCAGGCCCGGGCGCCCGTAGCCGCCTAAGCCCCTACCCCTATAGAGCATTCCCCGCCCCGGCGGGCGCCTCGCGCCCGTTGTGGCTTCCTGTTGCCTGGAGAAACGCAACATGCCCGCAATCCCCGTCATGGCCCGCGTAGAGGCCCACATGCGCGACGACGAGCTGATCGCGCTCAACTGGCTGTTTGAGCACCTGCTCAATAACCACTATGAGGCCGGCTGCAACCTTTTCCTGTCAGCCGCACATGGCGATGCTTCCGTGGCCGCCGACATGCGGGCCCGCTCTTGCTTGATGCATACACCCGCCCGGCGCGCCATGCGTGAGTGCAACACGGTGGAAAGGGCATGAAGATCTACCTTGCCGACCCCATGACGGGGTCAAACATCAACCATGCGGCATTCCACGCCGCTGCGGCGCGCCTGCGCGATGCTGGCCTGGGCATGCCGGTCTGGCTGTTCGATGTTGATGCAGCGGGCGCGGCCGTGCTGCGGCGTTTTCCCTGATAGCCATATGAAACCCGACCTACACCGAGAAGTGATGGCTCGCCTGGAAACCTACGGATTTCGGGAACGGTCCGGCTGGCTGCGGCGGGGCCTATGCCCAGCTTGCGGCAAGAAAGAGCTGTACACGAACGCTGAACATCCCTGGGTGCTGCGTTGCGGCCGCCTGAACAACTGCGGCTACGAAGGACACGTGAAGGACCTGTTCCCGGAGATTTTCGATAACTGGTCCAAGCGATTCGCGGAACAACAGAAAACCAACCCGAACGCCGCCGCCGACGCCTATCTGGCGCACGCGCGCGGCTTCGACCTGGCCCCGCTTCGGGGCAGCTACACCCAGGAGTACTACCACGACCGCGAGCGCGGCATCGGAAGCGCAACCGTGCGCTTCAACGTCGGCACGACGTGGTGGGAACGTTTGATCGATCAGCCCCACCGATTCGGCAAGCAGAAGGCGCGCTTCCAATACGGCGGTAGCTACATGGGCACATGGTGGGTACCGCCCACAGTTGACCTGGCCACCGTCACCGTGCTGTGGCTGGTGGAAGGAATTTTCGACGCCATCGCCATGACGCAGGCCGGCATCCCGGCCGTAGCCCTGATGTCGTGCAACAACTACCCGACGGCTGCCCTGGCCAGCCTGCGCGTCGCGCGCGGCGCCAATGGCACGCTGCCGCAGCTCGTGGTGGCGCTCGACGGCGATAAGGCGGGCACCGCCTTCATCCGCAAACACGTCCTGCGCGCCCGGCGTGAGGGCTGGCAAGCGGTCGCGGCCTACATCCCCCAGCGGGGCAAGGGCAAGCGCGACTGGAACGATCTTTTTCTGTTGGACCGCCACGCGGGCGAAGACCAGAAGAAGCACCTCGACCCGGACGGCCTGCGCACCTATCGCTACTACGGCGACCTCCTCATGGCTGAGACGGCCACCGAGAAAGCCCTGCTGATCTATCAACACGACAACAGCAGGACAGCGTTCGACTTCGAGTTTGGCAAACGCCTGTACTGGTTTGAGATGGATGTCTCGGCCTACTCGAAGGCATTGGATCGGCTGGACGAGCAAGGTGCCAGTGCCAACATGACGCCGCAGCAGATGCGCGAGACCGCGTTGCGGGAGGCCGGTGCCGTCCGCACCATCTGCAACTGCTATCCCCAGCCCCTCTATTTTCAGGAAAACCGCCTGACCGATGAGAGCTGGTATTACTTCCGGGTGGAATTCCCCCACGACGGTAAGCCCGTCAAAAACACGTTCACGGCGGCACAGGTTTCCGCCGCCAGCGAGTTCAAGAAGCGCCTACTGGCGATGGGGGCCGGAGCCATGTTCAGCGGTACGCAGCAGCACCTCGATCGCATGATGGAGCGTCGCCTCTACAACATCAAGCGCGTGGAGACCGTCGACTACATCGGCTATAGCAAGGAACATCGAGCCTATATCTTCGGCGACGTGGCCGTGAAAGATGGCCAGATTTACAGCCTGAACGAAGAGGACTACTTCGACTTGGGCAAGCTGGCCGTGAAATCCCTAGTGGTCAGCGATATGACCATCAACGCCGATCCCCACGATTACCGGGCTGATTGGTTCGATAAGCTGTGGGCGGCATACGGCGCCAAAGGCGTGGTGGCGCTAGCCTTCTGGTTTGGCTCTCTGTTCGCCGAACAAGTGCGCGAGCAGTTCCGCAGCTTCCCTTTCCTGGAGGTCGTGGGCGAGGCCGGCGCAGGAAAGACCACCATCATTGAATTCCTGTGGAAGCTCTTCGGGCGCGACTACGAGGGCTTCGACCCAGCCAAGGCCACTCCGGCGGCGCGCGCGCGCAACTTCGCGCGTACCAGCGCCATGCCGGTGGTTCTGATCGAGTCAGACCGCGAGCGAGTGGGCGATGACAAGGGCACCCACAGCAAAGCTTTCGACTGGGATGAACTGAAACCCATGTACAACGGTCGCGGCATCCGCGCCCGAGGCGTTGCCAACGGAGGTAACGACACGTACGAGCCGCCCTTCCGGGGCACTGTCGTCATTTCGCAAAATGCCCAGGTCGCCGCCGGCGAGGCCATCCAATCGCGCATCGTACACCTGTTCTTCGACCGTGCCGGGCAGAACGCGGAAACGTTCGCGGCCGCCAAAGCCCTGAGCACCACGGACATGAGCGAGGTCTCCGGGTTCGTCCTAGCGGCAACGAAGCGCGAGGCCCAGGTAATGGAGGTGATCGCCGCGCGCACGCCGGGCTACATCACCCAGCTGATGGCCATGCCGGAGGTCAAGATGACCCGGATCGCCGAATGCCACGCGCAGATGATGGCCATCGTGGACGCCCTGCGCCTCGTGGTAAAGATGTCCGACGCCCAGCACCAGGCTGTCCTGGACCTCATTCCTCAGCTGGCAATCAACCGCCAGCAACTCATCAACGCGGACCATCCGCTGGTGCAGGAGTTCTGGGACACATTCGAGTACCTGAACGGCGACGACATTTCTCCGCGCCTGAATCACTCGACCCACGATGACGAGATAGCCGTCAACCTCAACCACTATGTTGAAGAAGCGGCCGTCCACAAGCAGCAGATCCCCAGCATCCGCGACCTAAAAAAAGTCCTGCGCACCAGCCGCCGGCATAAGTTCGTCGACGTGAAAACGGTCAAGAGCCGCATCCGCGCCAATGCCGGATCGCCTGGCGCCGTGCACTGCTGGGTGTTCAAGAAGGGGGCATGACATGAAATCGCCCACCGTCGAACAATTGGCGCGCGCACATGCTGCCGCGCGCCTGCGCGGTCCACTCGCAGATGCGCTCAGCAATCCTACGCTAGCTCGCTGCCTGCAAATCACGGCCATCGCACTCGCCGCCCAGGCGCACCCTCATGAGTTTCGCCCGCCGCCGGCGGCGCCGCCCTCGCCTACATCTTCCGTAGCCATATCGACCCGTATTAACCAAGCCCCTCAGCCGGCCCGCGATTTCAAACGCGCGTGTGCGGGCGACAAGGACAACGAATGAAAGAAGTAAACCAACCTACACCGCCAGCAATAACATTGGCTCCGAGCGAACTCGGCGAACTGCTCACGCAGGCAGCCGAGCGTGGCGCGGCACTGGCCATCGACGCTCTCGCCGTCTATCACCTGCAGGATGCCGCCAAGCGCCTGAGCATGTCCTACAACACCCTGAAAAAACGCATAGCTGAAGGGAAAATTAAGCCGGTGGACGGCCGTATCACTGGAGCGGAAATTCGCCGCTACCTCATGCAAAGAAGTCGGTAGAGCCGAAACTGATGCGCGCCAATATCGGAATGACCTTCCGGTATTGGCGAGCGGCATGCGCCATAAGGGGTGAAATCAGTCACATTCGAGCCAGTCGTCCGACCTACAATACTGTTCGCCCCGCAACCTGACGAAGCGCAACACGTCAATGCTCGTTCGAGCAGTTTCAGCTGCAGCAAAAAGTGACTTCTAGTAGACGGAGGAACAATATGGATGATAGAGAAATCGTAGGCATATTCATGCCCTACGCGCTGCACCGAATGGAAGAAGCCAATAACACTGGGCTACGGTTTGCCCACTACACCACCGCGGAGACCGGATTTAAAATCCTCGATTCCGGGCATATATTCTTGCGCAACTCCAGCTTAATGAATGACTTTTCTGAAGTCCGCCATGGGTGCGATTGCCTGGTCCGAGCTCTCGATGGACCTGCAGGGGAGCGGCTGAAGGCTGCGCTGTCTGACATTAATCCCGGGTTGCCACGCGCTCTAGAGTCGAGCCTCCATGACCACCTCGAGCAAGTGCTAAGCCAAACATATCTAATGTCCATATCGGAGCACTTGGACCATGAAGATGAATTTGGCAGGCTCTCCATGTGGCGCGCCTACGCGCCAGAAAACGGTATTGCTTTCGTCTTGAATAATAGGCCGTTCGTCACGCCAAGCAACGCATTAGGGGCTTATACCAGTCCTGTGTTGTACACGATGCCTGACGACCGACAGCCAGCATTCGAGGAAGTAGTCTCGTCCATAGAGAGACATATCGAAATCCTAAGGCAGCTTGGAGGCACGTTAGTGCTGCGTCTTCTGATCCATGCCTTCCGCTTCGCAGTTCAATCTACTAAACATCCGGCGTTCCGTGAAGAGCGCGAATGGCGGGTAATCTACTCCCCCCTCCCTACCACTCTGCAAGAGACGCAATCCAACGATCGGATCCCCATGGAGTTGATAAGCCTAGGCGGAGTACCACAAAGGATCTACAAAATACCGTTTCGCGACTACCCCGAGGAGGGGTTTGTGGGAGCGACTATTCCAGCCCTGTTGGATCGTGTGCTAATTGGCCCGTCGACAGACGCCAACACAATAGCGGAAGCCTATGTCGACAAGCTGACTCAACTGAATGTGCCCGATGCCCAAAAAAAGATCGTTGTGACGGGCATTCCGCTTCGGAACTAAGGTTGTGACACCACGTCCATTTTTAGAAGTCGCAGGCTTACATGGGCATAAATCCTTAAATCAGCACTCATCCCAATCGCGCCGCTATGGACGAGGCGGTCGGGTTGTAATAGACCATCGCCTGCTTCGGGTTTGTCCAACCGAAAATCTTGCATAGCGTAAGCGGATCAACCTTCGATGCCATCATCGTCGCCGCAGTGTGGCGCGAGTCGTGGAACGTGAATCCCACCAGTCCGGCACGCTCCCTGTGGCGACGGAAGAGAACATCCAAGCTCGCAGCATCGAGACCAAAGACACTTGGCTCATCCCAACCGCGCAGTCGTGCAACCAAGCGCCGTGCCCGCGAGGACAGGGGTACGTCGCGTACGGTGCCGTTCTTCGTGTCAGGTAGATGTACGTAATCGCTATACACTCTGTCCCAGGTCAAACCACATAGCTCGCTCGCTCGCATTCCAGTCCGAATAGCCAGCAGCAGGCATACTGCGACAGATTCCGCGGTCGAGCCTACATGCGGGGCTCTGGGCCGATACTTCATTTGGCGCAATAAGGCGCGCAGTTCCCACCATTGGATGACCCGCTCTCGCGGCTTACCCTGCTTTGGGCGCTTCACTTCGCCGCACGGATTGGCCTTTACCCATCCCCATTCCTTCTGAGCCACCGTAAAGACCGACGACAACAGTGACATCTCGCGGCGCACGGACCCGGATGTGATGACCTTCAATCGCGCATCACGGAATGCAGCGATGTGCCTGGGCTCGACTTGGCCCATCGGCATATCCACTGGGAGCGCGGGGTGGTTCTCAAAGGCAGTAAGTCGGACCACCTCCCACTTCTCCCCTTTATGTTTCGGAGCCACTTCTTCGGCGTATCGCCGCAATCCCCGCCGCAGCGTGGGTGCGTCCTTTGGAGCCTCCACGGCGCCGTGAGCGCGCAGCTCCGCCTCTCTGGTTGCACCCCAGATTTTTGCATCCCTCTTGGTCGGGAAAACTTGACTATCGCGCAGCGGCTTGTCGTGACCAGGTACGCGCACTTTTACCTGCACCCGCCAGCCGCCGGCTACCTGCTGGATACTCGCCATTTCATGGGGCCAGGCATGGGGCCAAGCCGGGGCCAAATGTTGAAAACTTGTGCTCCCATGCCGTCAAGCAGCTTCGCCGCCATGCTCTAACTCGTTGATTTTTCTCGTTATTGATTCTACCGGATCAACGAATTTTATCTAAGTGGTGCGAGGGAGGGGACTCGAACCCCTACACCTTTTACGGCGTCTGGACCTAAACCAGGTGCGTCTACCAATTTCGCCACCCTCGCGTTGGGATTGCCCATCCCGGGCTGCCATCGAGGTGCGCACGCGGCATTTCCGACGGCCAAGCCCGATATTGTAGCTTGCTTGTTAAAATCCTGCGCCATGAACCCCCGCCTGGATGCCTTGCATCCCTACCCCTTCGAAAAATTGCGCGCGCTGCTGGCCCAGGCCGGCCCGGCGCCGCAGGAGCTGGCGCCGATCGACCTCTCGATCGGCGAGCCCAAGCATGCCGCCCCGGCCTGCGTGATGCAGGCCATACGCGAGCACCTCGACGGCCTCTCGGTGTATCCGGCCACCCGCGGCCAGCCCGAACTGCGCGCCGCCATCTCGCAATGGCTGGCGCACCGCTACAGCATCCCGGCGCCGGATCCCGACACCCAGGTGCTGCCGGTGCTGGGCTCGCGCGAGGCGCTGTTCGCATTCGCCCAGGTGGTGCTGGATCCGACCGCGGGCGCCCGGGTGGTGTGCCCCAATCCGTTCTACCAGATCTATGAAGGCGCGGCCCTGCTTGCGGGCGGCCGCCCCTACTACCTCGATGCCGATCCGGCCCGCGGCTACGGCTGTGATTGGTCTGGCGTGCCCGAAGAGGTATGGCGCGAGACGGGGCTGGTCTATGTGTGCTCGCCCGGCAATCCGGCCGGCAACGTGATGACGCTGGACGGATGGCGCGAGCTCTATGCGCTGTCTGATCGCTACGGCTTCGTCATCGCCTCCGACGAATGCTATTCGGAGATCTATTTCGACGACGGCGATGCGCCGCTGGGCAGCCTGCAGGCGGCGCGGCGCCTGGGCCGCGACGACTACGCCAATGTGCTGGCCTTCTCCAGCCTGTCCAAGCGCTCCAACGTGCCGGGCCTGCGCTCGGGCTTCGTGGCGGGCGATGCCCGGCTGATCGCCGCATTCGTGCGCTACCGCACGTATCATGGCAGCGCGATGAGTCCGCTGGTGGCGGCTGCCAGCATCGCGGCCTGGTCCGACGAGGCCCATGTGCGCGAGAACCGCAGCCTCTACCGCGAAAAGTTCCGGGCCGTGGTGCCTCGCCTGTCCACGGCGCTGGACGTGCGCCTGCCCGATGCCTCGTTCTATCTCTGGGTGCCCACCCCGGGCTCCGACACTGCCTTCGCCCGCGATCTCTACGCCCGCACGGGCGTCACCGTGCTGCCGGGCAGCTTCCTGGCGCGCGAAACACAGGGCCGCAACCCGGGCCAGGGCCATGTGCGCCTGGCGCTGGTCGCCCCGCTCGAGCAATGCGTGGCCGCAGCCGACCGCATCGCGCATTTCGTCCGAACCTCGATTTGATCAACCCACTGACACTGAATCCTCATGACTCTCGACCTGCAAACCACCATCGAACAAGCCTGGGAGAACCGGACCAACCTCTCTCCCACCGACGCCGGCGCCGAAGTCCGTGAGGCAGTCGAGCAGACCATCGCCGCGCTGGACCTGGGGCGGCTGCGCGTGGCCGAAAAACTGAACGACGAATGGGTCGTGCATCAGTGGATCAAGAAGGCGGTGCTGCTGTCGTTCCGGCTGCAGGAAAACGCCGTGATGGGCCAGGCGCCGCTCCAGTTCTACGACAAGGTTCCGCTCAAGTTCGCTGAATACGGCGAGAACGCCTTCAAGATGGGCGGCTACCGCGTGGTGCCGCCCGCCGTGGCGCGCCGCGGCGCCTACATCGCCCACAACGTGGTGCTGATGCCGTCCTACGTCAACATCGGCGCCTATGTCGACGAAGGCACCATGGTCGACACCTGGGCCACGGTGGGCTCGTGCGCGCAGATCGGCAAGAACGTGCACCTGTCGGGCGGCGTGGGCATCGGCGGCGTGCTCGAGCCGCTGCAGGCCAACCCCACCATCATCGAAGACAACTGCTTCATCGGCGCGCGCTCCGAAGTCGTGGAAGGCGTGGTGGTGGAAGAGAATTCGGTGCTGGCCATGGGCGTGTTCCTGTCGCAGAGCACCAAGATCTACGACCGCACCACCGGCAAGATCCTCTACGGCCGCGTGCCGTCCGGCTCGGTCGTGGTGCCCGGTTCGCTGCCGTCCCAGGACGGCTCGCACAGCCTGGCCTGCGCCGTGATCGTCAAGCGCGTGGATGCCCAGACGCGCGCCAAGACCAGCATCAACGATCTGCTGAGGGCCTGATGAGCTCTGCCGTCCTGGATCTGGTCAAGGACCTGATCGCCCGCCCTTCGGTCACGCCCGACGACCTCGATTGCCAGCAGATGCTTGCGCAGCGGCTGGCCCGCATGGGCTTCGCCTGCGAAACCATCGCCCGCGGCGGCGTGACCAACCTGTGGGCGCGCCGCGGCAGCGCTGCGCCGCTGGTGGTGTTCGCGGGCCATACCGACGTGGTGCCTCCTGGCCCCCTCGAGAAATGGGACAGCGATCCGTTCGCGCCGACCGAACGCGACGGCTTTCTCTATGGCCGCGGCGCCGCCGACATGAAAAGCTCGATCGCCGCCTTCGTGGTGGCGGTCGAGGAATTCATCGCCGCCCACCCGGCCCATCCCGGCTCCATCGCGCTGCTGCTCACCTCCGACGAGGAAGGTCCGGCAGTCGACGGCACCGTGATCGTGTGCGAGGAACTGCAGCGCCGCGGCGAGCAGCTGGACTACTGCATCGTGGGCGAGCCCACCTCGGGCGAGGTGCTGGGCGACACCTGCAAGAACGGGCGGCGCGGCTCGCTGTCGGGCCGGCTGGTCGTCAAGGGCATCCAGGGCCACGTGGCCTATCCGCACCTGGCGCGCAACCCCGTGCACCAGCTCGCGCCGGCCCTGGCGGAACTGGCGGCAACCGAATGGGACGAGGGCAACGAATATTTCCCGCCCACGACCTTCCAGGTGTCGAACCTGAACGCCGGCACCGGCGCCACCAACGTGGTGCCCGGCGAGGCGGTGGCCCTGTTCAACTTCCGGTTCTCCACCGCCAGCACGCCCGAAGGCCTGAAGGCGCGGGTACACGGAATACTCGACCGGCACGGACTCGAATACACGCTCGACTGGGAGCTCGGGGGGGAACCCTTCCTCACGCCGCGCGGCTCGCTGACCGACGCCCTGGTCGACGCCATCCGCGACGAGACCGGCGTACAGGCCGAGCTCTCGACCACGGGGGGCACCTCCGATGGCCGCTTCATCGCCAAGATATGCCCTCAGGTGATCGAGTTCGGCCCGGGCAACGCCACCATCCACAAGATCAACGAGCGCATTGCGCTGGACAGCCTCGAGCCCCTGAAGAACATCTACCGCCGCACGCTCGAAAACCTGCTGGTGCGGTGACACGAATGCCCGATTCCCGAACCGAACTGCAAACCGTGCGCGACCTGATGCGCTATGCGGTCTCGCGCATGAATGCAGCCCAGGTGGCCCTGGGCCACGGCTGCGACAATGCCTGGGACGAGGCGGCATACCTGGTGCTGCATGCGCTGCACCTGCCGCTGGACACGCTGGAGCCCTTCCTGGATGCCCGGGTGCTGCCCGCCGAGCGCGAGCAGGTGCTGGCGCTGCTGGACCGGCGCGTCGACGAACGCGTGCCTGCTCCCTACCTGACCGGCGAAGCGTGGCTGCGCGGCCATCGCTTCTACGTGGACGAACGCGTGATCGTGCCGCGCTCGCCCATCGCGGAACTGCTCGATACCGGCCTGGCGCCCTGGATCGCCGATCCCGAGGCGGTGGGCCGGGCCCTGGACATGTGCACCGGCTCGGGCTGCCTGGCCATCCTGACGGCGCTGGCGTTTCCCGACGCGCAGGTCGATGCGGTGGACGTCTCGGCCGACGCGCTGGCAGTGGCCGAACGCAACGTGCAGGAATACGGGCTGCAGGATCGCCTGAAGCTGTATCGCAGCGACCTGTTCGACGACCTGCCGGCGCAGCGCTACGACCTCATCGTGTGCAATCCGCCCTACGTCAACAGCGGCTCCATGGATGTCCTGCCCGACGAATACCGACGCGAGCCCGGGCTTGCGCTGGCAGGCGGCGACGATGGCATGGACCTGGTGCGCCGCATCCTGGAGGCGGCGCCGCGCTACCTGGCCGACGAGGGCATCCTGGTGCTGGAAATCGGCCATGAATACGAGCACTTCGTGGCTGCCTTCCCGGATCTCCAGCCGGTCTGGCTCGACACCGCCGAAGCGACGCAACAGATCCTGCTGCTCGAGCGCCGGCAGCTGACGCCGTGATCCGCGCACAAGGGCTGACCTTGCGCCGGGGCACCAAGGTGCTGCTGGACGGCGCCGACTTCGTGGTCCATCCGGGCGAACGCGTAGGCATCGTGGGCAAGAACGGCGCGGGCAAATCCACGCTGTTCGGGCTGCTCACCGGCGAGCTGGACGCCGACGGCGGCACGCTGGATATGCCGGCCGGCTGGCGCATCGCCAGCGTGGAGCAGGAAATCGCGGCGAACGACAGGCCTGCCCGCGAGTTCGTGATCGACGGCGATCGGCACCTGCGCGCGCTGCAGGCGCAGCGTGCGGCCCTGGCCGACGACCAGGGTACCCGGATCGCGGAAGTGGAGTCGGAACTGGCGGATGCGGGCGCCTGGGACGCCGCCTCGCGCGCCGAGCAACTGCTGGCCGGCCTGGGTTTCGCGCCGGACGCCTGGATGCGGCCGGTGGCGAGTTTCTCCGGAGGATGGCGCATGCGGCTGGCACTGGCGCGCGCGCTGATGGCGCCCTCGGACCTGTTGCTGCTGGACGAACCCACCAACCACCTGGATCTCGACGCCATGCTGTGGCTGGAGAAGTGGCTGGGCGCCTACCCCGGCACGGTCCTGGTGATTTCGCACGATACGGAGTTCCTGGACGCCGTGGCGCGCGCCGTGCTGCATTTCGACCACGGCAAGCTGGTGCGCTATCGCGGCGGCTACCAGGGCTTCCTGGCCCAGCGCGCGGAGCGCCTGCGCCAGGCCAACGTGGCGTACGAACGCCAGACCCGCGAAGCCGCGCGCCTGCGCGGCTTCATCGACCGCTTCAAGGCCAAGGCCAGCAAGGCCAAGCAGGCGCAGAGCCGGGTCAAGGCCCTGGCGCGCATGGAACTCATGGCGCCGGTCCATGCCGAGGCCGGCATCGACATCCGCATCCCCTCGCCTGAACATACGCCCGACCCGCTGCTCACGCTGGAACACGTCTCGGCGGGCTATGCAGATCCGGCCAGCGGGGCGCAGCCCGTATTGCGCGACGTCACCCTGATGGTGCGCGCCGGCAGCCGCATCGGCGTGCTGGGCGCCAACGGCGCGGGCAAGAGCACGCTGATCAAGACGCTGGCCGACGAGCTGCCGGTGCAGCATGGCGAGCGGCGCGCCTCGCGCGGCCTGGCCATCGGCTATTTCCACCAGCACCAGCTCGACATGCTGGACCTGGACGGCACGCCGCTGCAGCACCTGGCCCGCATCGCCCCCGAAGTGCGCGAGCAGGAGCTGCGCAATTACCTGGGGGGATTCGGTTTTTCGGGCGATGCCGTCACGAGCAAGGTCGGCCCGATGTCGGGCGGCGAAAAAGCCCGCCTGGCCCTGTCGCTCATCGTCTGGCAGAAACCCAATCTGCTGCTGCTGGACGAACCCAGCAACCACCTGGACGTGGAAACGCGCGAGGCGCTGGCCACCGCGCTGGCCGAGTTCTCGGGCAGCATGCTGCTGGTGTCGCACGACCGGCATCTGCTGCGCACCACGGTGGACAGCTTCTGGATCGTGGCGGACGGCGCCGTGCAGGAATTCGACGGCGACCTCGAAGACTATCGCGACTGGCTGGCCGAACGGCAGTCGGCCGGTCGGGCGCAGACCCGCGCCGAAGCCCGGTCCGGGGGCCCCTCCTCCCCCGCCTCTGGCCCGGCGCCCGACCGCAAGGCCCAGAAGAGGCTGGAAGCCGAGCAACGCCAGCGGCTGTCGGCGCTGCGCAAGCCGCTGGAGGCGCGCCTCGCCAAGCTAGAAGCCGACATGGAACGGGCCCGCTCGCGCATGGCCGAACTCGACGCACGCATCGCCGACCAGGATTTCTATTCGGAAGCGCGCCGGGCCGAGCGCCAGCAGGTCATGGCCGAGCACGGTGAGCTCGGCAAGCACGCCAGCGACCTCGAGGAACAATGGCTGGCCATACTCGAAGAACTCGAGGCCATCGACAAGCAGGCGGAATAATGGTCCCTGCGGCGGGCGCCGCGCGCCTGCGGGCCCGCGGCCCGCGCAGGAGCCGCTGGCCGCAAGGGATCAGGAGTAGCGTTCGCGCTGGCGGCGCTGCTCGGCCTCTACCGCATCCATGATGGCGTCGAGCAGCGTGACGGCGAGTTCCGTCGGCACGCCCGAATCCAGCGTCAGCGCCCGGATGCGCTCACGCCGCGCCTCGCGGCTGGCATGCGGGCCGTCGGCGGACAGGCCATGCTCGCGCTCGAGCTCGCCTATGCGGTCGGTGCAGCGGAAGCGCACTCCCAGGAGCAGCAATATCTGCTGGTCGATCTCGTCGACCTCGGCCTGCAATGCCGGAAGCTCGCTGCGGGTATCAGCCATGTTGCTCATCCTTCGATGATGTCGAGCTTGGCAATGCCCAGCGCCAGGGTCTTGGCCCCCACCTCGCGGAACTGGATCTGGGCCTGGGCGTCCTGGCCGGCCCCGCTCAGGCCGATGATGGTGCCTTCGCCGAAACGGGCATGGCGCACGCCCTGGCCGAGACGGAAATGCTGGGCGCCGACCGTGATGCCGCTGGACAGGCCGCGCGGCGCCCGCGGTGCGATGGCGCCGGTGGGCGCGCGGCCGAAGGCATCGCGCCGCCCGCTGCCCCAGCCGTCGGAAACGGCCTGGGCATAGGCGCCCGCCACCCGCGGGGTGAGCCATTTGAGGTGCGCCTCGGGGATCTCCTCGAGGAAGCGCGAACGCATGGCGTAGCGGGTCTGGCCATGCAGCATGCGGCTCTGCGCCATGCTGATGTAGAGGCGTTCGCGCGCCCGCGTGATGGCCACGTACATCAGGCGCCGCTCTTCCTCGAGGCCGCTCTGCTCCAGGATGCTGTTCTCGTGGGGAAACAGGCCTTCCTCCAGACCGGTGATGAACACGGCGTCGAACTCCAGGCCCTTGGCCGCGTGCACGGTCATCATCTGGACGGCGTCCTGGCCCACCTGGGCCTGGTTGTCGCCGGCCTCCAGCGCCGCATGGGACAGGAAGGCGGCCAGCGGCGTCAGGCCGTCGGCTGCGGGCTGTCCGTCGACCTCGGGCACCTTGCCGGCCGGCAGGCCGTCGTAGTTTTCCTCGGAGGCGAACACGGCAGCGGCCGTGATGAGTTCGTTGAGGTTCTCCAGGCGCTCGGCGCCTTCGCGCTCGCCCTTGTAGTGCTCAATCAGGCCGCTGCCCTCGAGCATGTGCTCGACCACCTCCGGCAACGGCAGGCCGCGGGTCTCGTCGGCCATGCGCGCGATCAGCTGGGCAAACTGTGCCAGGTTGGAACCGCCCTTGCCTCCCACCATGGCCACCGCGCCATGGAGGCTGGTGCCATGGACGCGCGCAGCGTCAGCCAGCTGCTCCAGCGTACGCGCGCCGATGCCGCGCGCGGGAAAGTTCACCACCCGCATCCAGGACGTGTCGTCGTCGGCGTTGGCCATGAGCCGCAGGTAGGCCAGCGCATGCTTGACCTCCTGGCGCTCGAAAAAGCGCAGGCCGCCGTAGACCTTGTAGGGAATGCCGGCGGAGAACAGCGCATGCTCGAGCACGCGCGATTGCGCGTTGCTGCGATAGAGCACTGCGATCTCGCGCCGCAGCCTGCCTTCCTGGACCAGCGCGCGGATCTCGTCCACCACCCACTGCGCCTCGAGGGCGTCGCTGGGCAGTTCGACGACGCGCACCGGTTCGCCCTCGCCCTGGTCGGTCCAGAGGTTCTTGCCGAGCCGGCCGGTGTTGTGGCCGATCAGGGCATTGGCCGCGTCCAGGATATGCCCGTAGGAGCGGTAGTTCTGTTCCAGGCGGATCACGCTGCCGCGCGCGTAGTCGCGCTCGAAGTCGGCCATGTTGCCGACATTGGCGCCGCGGAACGCGTAGATGGACTGGTCGTCGTCGCCCACCGCGAAAATGGCCGCGCCCCCCCCGGCCAGCAGCCTCAGCCACTTGTACTGCAGCGTGTTGGTGTCCTGGAACTCGTCGACCAGGATATGGCGGAAACGCCGCTGGTAGTGCTCGCGCACGGGAGCATTGCGCTGCAGCAGCTCGTAGGCGCGCAGCAGCAGCTCCGCGAAGTCGACCACGCCCTCGCGCTGGCACTGCGCTTCGTAGAGCTCGTAGATCTCGATCATGCGCCGGCGATAGCTGTCCCAGGCTTCGACGTCGGCCGGCCGCAGCCCTTCTTCCTTGGCGCCGTTGATGAAGCGCTGCACGTCGCGCGGGGGATACTTTTCGTCGTCGATGCCGTTGCCCTTGAGCAACCGCTTGATGGCGGCCAGCTGGTCGGCGATATCGAGGATCTGGAACGTCTGAGGCAGCCCGGCGTCACGGTGGTGAGCACGCAACATGCGATTGCACAGGCCGTGGAAAGTGCCGATCCAGAGGCCGCGCGTGTCGATCGGCAGCGTGGCCGTCATGCGCGCGAGCATCTCGCGGGCCGCCTTGTTGGTGAACGTGACCGCCAGCAGCGCAAAAGGACTGGCCTGGCCGGTTTGAATCAGCCAGGCCATGCGGGTGGTGAGCACCCGGGTCTTGCCGCTGCCCGCCCCGGCTAGAACCAGGGCGTGCTGGGGATCCAGGGTGACGGCGGCGCGTTGTTCCGGGTTGAGCTTCTCAAGCATCATGCCGCGTAGCGGCGCAGACGCAGGGCGAACTGCTCGAGCCCGGCAATGCCGCTTTGCTGGGCGCGCTGGCACCAGTTCTGCAGATCATGGAGCAATTGCTCGCTGCTGGCGCTGGAGCTTTCCCAGAGGCGGCCGAGCTCGCGGCGCATCTGCACCAGCGTGGACAGCGACTGGTTCTGGGCGATGACCTGGTCGACCTCGGCGCGCTGCTCCGGCTGCAGGACTTCTTCGTTGCGGTGCAGCCAGCGCCGCACGCGCCGCAGCGTGGCCCAGCGGCACTGGGCGCTGTTCTCGTCGCGCGAGGCCTTGAGCTTGGCCAGCTCTTCGCCGGCAGCCTGCTTGATGACGTCGGCGTACCGGGCCATGACTTCGTAGCGGTGCGTGATCACCCCCTGCAGGGTGCGCAGGTCGATGGCCTTGGCCGTGGGATCGAGCTTGAGCCTGGGCGCAACCTTCTTGACCTTGGCCAGCCCCAGGAAGCGCAGGACGCTGATATAGCACCAGCCGATGTCGAACTCGTACCACTTGGCCGAGAACTTGGCGGACGTGCCATGGGCATGGTGGTTGTTGTGCAGCTCTTCGCCACCGATGATGATGCCCCAGGGGAACACGTTGGTGCTGGTGTCGGGGCTGTTGTAGTTGCGGTAGCCCCAGTAGTGGCCGATGCCGTTGACCACGCCCGCGGCCCAGAACGGGATCCAGGCCATCTGCACGGCCCACACGGTGAGACCGATGGCGCCGAACAGGGCCAGGTCGATGCCCAGCATGATCAGGATGCCGGCGAGGCTGTGCTTGGAATAGATGTTGCGCTCGAGCCAGTCGTCGGGGGTGCCGTGGCCGAACTTGGCCATGGTCTCGCGATTGACGGACTCCTGGCGGTACAGCTCGGCGCCGCGGAACAGCACCTTCCAGATGCCGAACAGCATGGGCGAATGCGGATCACCCTCTTTTTCGCACTTGGCGTGATGCTTGCGGTGGATGGCGACCCATTCCTTGGTGACCATGCCGGTGGTGAGCCAGAGCCAGAACCGGAAGAAGTGCATCACCGCGGGATGGAGGTCGAGACCGCGGTGCGCCTGGCTGCGATGCAGAAAGACCGTGACGGACACGATGGTGATGTGCGTGACCACCAGGGTATACAGAACGATCTGCCACCAGGACGCCTGCGCCAGGCCGTGGGAAAGGAAACTGAGGACTTGATCCATAAAAGCTGTGTTGTAGCCTCGTGTGAAATATAGGAGTGCAGTTTAGCCTACATGCCTACCGATAGACAGCCCGGATGCAAAATAGTTCTTGAGCCAAATCAAGCACCTAGGATGAAATCCGCACAGTCTGCCGGCACCGCACCGCGTTTTAGCATGCCGCATGCCTGGAGAGCCGCTCTGCTACGATTTGCAACATCCGCCATCTTGCCCCGGCGCCCGGGTATCAACCTCATGTCCATATTGCTTCCCCGCTGGCCGGTCCGCCTGGCCTGCGTCCTGGCCGGCCTCCTCATGAACGCTGCCACGGCCGCCGCCCCCACGGACGTGGCCAGCGGCGACAGCGTGATCCTGGCCAGCTATTACGAGCTGGGGCCCGGATGCGTGGCGTTGCGGCCGCCGCGGCTGCGCATCACGCAGCCGCCCGAGCTGGGCCAGGCCATCGTGATGGGCAGCCACGCCGTGGTGCAGGCTTCGCCGGGCTGCGCCCCGATGCGCGTGCCGGTCGTCCAGGTGCTGTACCAGGCCGGGCGCCCCGGACTGGACATGGTGTCCTGGGAGGTGCGCTCGCAGCGGCGCGACAGGAAGCCGGCCGAAACCAGCGCCCAGGTGCGCGTCACGCCGCGTCGCTGACCGGGTCCGGCTCGCCGCCGTCGGCTTCCGCGGGCGTGCCGCCCTCGGCATGCGCGGCCGCTGCCTTGCGCCGCTCGAATACGGCGGCGAAGAAGCCGTCGGTGCCGTGCACGTCGGGCCGCAGTTGCATGTAGGGGCCCTGCAAAGAAAGCGACGGGCACCGCTGCCCCATGATCTCGGCCGCGTCCAGGCGTTCGAAATCCGGATGTTCGGCCAGGAAGCGCTCGGCCTGCGCGGCGTTCTCTTCGTCGAGCAGGCTGCAGGTGGCGTACACCAGCCGTCCGCCCGGAGCGACGCAACGCGATGCGCTGGCCAGGATGCGATGCTGCAGCGCGCACAGCTCGGCCAGGGATTCGGGGTGCTGGCGCCACTTCAGGTCGGGATTGCGACGCAGCGTACCGATGCCGCTGCAGGGCGCGTCCACGAGCACGCGCTGCGCCTTGCCGGCCAGGCGCTTGACGCGCGTATCGTTCTCGCCGTCGATCACCACGGGCACCACATTGGACAGGCCGCTGCGCGCAAAGCGCGGCTTGGCCCGCGCCAGCCGGGCCGCCGACACGTCGAAGGCATAGAGCCGTCCGGTGGATCGCATCAGGGCGCCCAGCAGCAGGGTCTTGCCGCCGGCGCCGGCGCAGAAGTCGATGATCATTTCGCCGCGGCGCGGCGCCACCAGCATGGCCAGCAACTGGCTGCCTTCGTCCTGCACTTCCAGGCTGCCGTCCTCGAACTGCGGCCAGCGATTGACGGGCGGATGCCCGGCCAGCCGTATGCCCCAGGGCGAATGCGGCGTGGGCGCAGGCTCGTAGCGCAGCGCCGGGCCGCTGCGCAGCGAAGCCAGCAGCGCGTCGCGGTCCTGCTTGAGCGGGTTGACCCGCAGGTCCAGTGGCGCCGGCCGGTTCAGCGCGTCGAGCAAGGCGTCGGCATCGGGCATGGCGCCCAGGCGCTCATCCAGCCAGTCGGGCATGCTGGTGCGCACGGCCCGCGGCAGCGTCCGGGGATCGATGCGCGACACGTGCTGCAGCCAGGTCGCCTCGTCGGCCTGCAGGCCTTCTTCGAGGGCCGGCTGGCCCAGCGTGGCGGCCAGGCCGAGGATGGCAAGGCGCCGCGAGGCGGGGCCGACACCGGACTCGGCCATGCGCCGATAGCGGCGCAGGTTGCGCAGCACGTCGTACACGGCGCCGGCGATCTCGGCCCGGTCGCGCCCGCCCAGCTTGGGATGGGCGCGCAGCCAGTGCGACAGGACGGCGTCGGCGGGATGGGTCCATTGCAGGAGCTCGCCGAGTACGCGCTGGACCTGCTCGATGCGCAGCGCGGCACGGGGCACGCGCGGGTGGTCGGGCAACGGGCCTGCAGACGGGCGCGCACGGCCGCGCTGCGGCGAGGAAGAACGGGCGCCGCGCGGACGCGGCGTCTGGGATGAACTCATGTCGGTTCCAGCATGAAAAGGCGCTGCGGGTTGCCCTGGACCAGCACTCGGTGGTCGCCGGCGAGGCTTACCCGCCCTTCGGCCAGCCAGCGTGCCGCGGCCGGGTAGATGCGATGCTCGATTTGCAGCACCCGGTGGGCCAGGGCGTCGGGCGTATCGGTGGCGTGCACGGGCACGCAGCCCTGCACGATGATCGGACCATGGTCGAGCATGGGGGTGACGAAGTGTACGGTACAGCCGTGGACCTGCACGCCATGGGCCAGGGCCTGGGCATGGGTATGCAGGCCCGGGAAGGCGGGCAGCAGCGAGGGGTGGATGTTCACCAGCCGGCCGGCGTAGCGCTGGACGAAGCCCGCAGTGAGCACCCGCATGAAGCCGGCCAGCAGGATGTAGTCGGGCGCATGGCGGTCGATTTCGGCGGCGAGCGCGGCGTCGAAAGCCTCGCGGCTGGGGTAGGCCTTGTGGTCCAGGCCGGCGGTGTGGATCCCCTGCTCGCGCGCCCATTGCAGGCCGGCGGCGTCGGGCCGGCTGGCGATCACCGCCGCCACATCTGCGGGCCAGCCTTCGCTGCGGCATGCCCGTATCAGCGCCTGCATGTTGCTGCCGCGCCCGGAAATGAGAATGACGAACCGGCACGGCGGCCGGGAAATGGGAGCCAAGATGAGGGATTCCATGAGCGAGCGAACCTGAAATTGTAAACTCTCGTCCGTGAAACCTACGCTGCGCATCCATCGCTATCTGCCCCCGCCCTCCCGGCGGTCGCCGTGCGCCCTGACGATCGGCAATTTCGACGGGGTGCACCGCGGGCACCAGGCCATCCTGGCGCGCGTGCACCGCGAAGCCCGGGCGCGCGGGCTGACGCCCGCGGTCATGACCTTCGAGCCCCATCCGCGCGAGTACTTCGCCGCGCTCTACCAGCGCCCCGAACTCGCGCCCACCCGCATTTCCGGACTGCGCGACAAACTCTGCGCCCTGGGCGAGGCCGGCATCGAGCAGGTGGTGGTGGAACGCTTCGACGCCCGCCTGGCCGAGATGTCGGCCAACGCATTCATCGAGGACCTGCTGGTCCATGGCCTGCAGACGCGCTGGCTGCTGGTGGGCGAGGATTTCCGCTTCGGCCGCAAGCGCAGCGGCGACATCGACCTGCTGCGCGAAGCCGGCCTGCACCATGGCTTCGAAGTGCACACGCTGTCGGACGTGGCCGACGCCCACGGCCACCGGATTTCCAGCTCCGAGGTCCGCACCGCCCTGGCGGTGGGCGACCTGGCCCGGGCCCGCGAACTGCTCGGCCATCCCTTCCATCTCAGCGGGCATGTCGTGCATGGCCAGAAGCTCGGCCGCGAACTGGGCTTCCCCACCATGAACCTGCGGGTGGCACCGCGCTGCGCGGCGCGCTCGGGCATCTACGTGGTGCGCGTGCTGGGGCTGGGCGGGCGTCCGTTGGCCGGCGTGGCCAGCCTCGGCGTACGGCCCACGGTGGAGGACAACGGCCGCGTGCTGCTCGAGGTGCACGTCCTGGACGAGACCGTGGACGCTTACGGTAAACTCGTGCGGATCGAATTCCTGCACCAGCTGCGGGACGAAGAGAAATTTCCCACCCTATCCTCCCTGACTGCCGCCATCGCCGAAGACGCGCGAAATGCGCGCGCCTATTTTGCCGTCCATGGACTATAAAAAAACCCTCAATCTGCCTGACACCTCCTTTCCCATGCGCGGCGACCTCGCCAGGCGGGAGCCGGCCTGGATTGCCGAATGGGAGGAAAAGCGCGTCTATCAGGCGATCCGCGCGGCCAGCAAGGGTCGACCCCGCTTCGTGCTGCACGACGGCCCCCCGTATGCCAACGGCGACATCCACATCGGCCACGCCGTCAACAAGATCCTGAAGGACATCATCGTCAAGAGCCGCAACATGGCCGGCTATGACGCCCAGTACGTGCCGGGCTGGGATTGCCACGGCATGCCCATCGAGATCCAGATCGAGAAGAAGCACGGCAAGCACCTTCCCGTGGCCGAGGTGCAGTCGCGCGCCCGCGCCTATGCGCTCGAGCAGATCGACCGCCAGCGCAAGGACTTCAAGCGCCTGGGCGTGCTGGGCGACTGGGAACGGCCCTACCTCACCATGAATTTCGGCAATGAGGCCGACGAGATCCGCGTGCTGGGCCGGATCCTCCAGAAGGGCTACGTCTTCCGCGGACTCAAGCCCGTCAACTGGTGCTTCGACTGTGGCTCGGCGCTGGCCGAAGCCGAGGTGGAATACGCCGACCGCGTCGATCCCGCCATCGACGTGGCATTTCCCTTCGCGGACCGCGACGGCCTGGCTGCCGCCTTCGGACTGAACTCGATCGAACCCGGCGCGGCCGTGATCTGGACCACCACCCCGTGGACCATTCCGTCGAACCAGGCGCTCAACGTCCATCCCGAATTCGACTACGCGCTGGTGCGCGTGAGCCCTGCCCCCGCGCATGGCCCGCTGCTGCTGCTGGCGGCGGAACGGGTCGAGCCCTGCCTCAAGGCCTGGGGGCTGGCAGGCGAGATCATCGCCACAGCCAAGGGCGCCGCGCTCAGCGGCCTGCGCATGCGCCATCCGCTGGCCACCGCAGACGCCGGCTATGACCGCACCGCGCCGGTCTACCTGGGCGACTACGTCACGCTGGACGCCGGCACGGGCATCGTGCATTCGGCGCCGGCCTACGGCATCGAGGACTTCGTCTCCTGCAAGGAGCACGGCCTCAAGGACGAGGACATCATCAATCCCGTGATGGGCGACGGCAAGTACGCCGGCACGCTGCCGCTGTTCGGCGGGCTGACCATCTGGGAAGCCAATCCCCGGATCGTCGAGGCCCTGCAATCGGCCGGCACGCTGATGCACGTGGAGAAGCTGTCGCACAGCTACATGCACTGCTGGCGCCACAAGACCCCGGTGATCTATCGCGCCACCAGCCAGTGGTTCGCGGGCATGGACGTCAAGCCGCTGGACGGCGCCAGGACCCTGCGGGAAACCGCGCTGGAGGCCATCGACGCCACGGCCTTCTATCCCGCCTGGGGACGCGCGCGCCTGCACGCCATGATCGCCAACCGCCCCGACTGGACCCTCTCGCGCCAGCGCCAATGGGGCGTGCCCATGGCGTTCTTCGTGCACAAGGAAACCGGCGCGCTGCATCCGCGCACGCCCGAGTTGCTGGAGCAGGTGGCGCAACGCGTCGAGCAGCATGGCATCGAGGCCTGGCAGACGCTGGACCCGCGCGAACTGCTGGGCGACGAGGCCGACCAGTACGAAAAGAACCGCGACACGCTGGACGTGTGGTTCGATTCGGGCAGTACCCATGCCACCGTGCTGGGCGGCCAGGACGGCGACCTCGGCGGCTCGCACGGCGCCGAGCTGGCCTGGCCCGCCGACCTGTACCTGGAAGGCTCCGACCAGCACCGCGGATGGTTCCACTCTTCGTTGCTCACCGGCTGCATGCTCTACGGCCGCGCCCCCTACAAGGCCCTGCTGACCCACGGCTTCGTGGTCGACGGCCAGGGACGCAAGATGAGCAAGTCCGTGGGCAACGTCATCGCCCCGCAGAAGGTGTCCGACTCGCTGGGCGCGGAAATCCTGCGCCTGTGGGTGGCTTCCACCGACTATTCCGGCGAGCTGTCGATCTCCGACGAGATCCTGAAGCGCGTGGTGGAAGGCTACCGCCGCATCCGCAACACGCTGCGCTTCCTGCTGGCCAACCTGGCCGATTTCGATGCGGCCTCCCAGGCCGTGCCGCACGCCGAACTGCTGGAAATCGACCGCTACGCGCTGGCCATGACGGCGCAGATGCAGGACGACGTCCTGGCGCACTACGAGCGCTACGATTTCCATCCCGCCGTGGCGCGCCTGCAGACCTTCTGCTCGGAAGATCTCGGCGCGTTCTATCTCGACATCCTGAAAGACCGCCTGTACACCACGGCGGCCGACAGCCGCGCGCGGCGCTCGGCCCAGACGGCGCTGCTGGAAATCACGCAGACCCTGCTGAAGCTGATGGCCCCGATCCTGTCCTTCACGGCGGAAGAGGCCTGGCAGGTGCTTGCCGCTTCTGCCCTCAGGCACCAGGCCGACGTGGCGCGCGTCACCATCTTCACCGAGCTCTATCACGTGCTGCCCCAGGATGCCGAAGCCGGGGCCCTGGCCGAGAAATGGACGCGCCTGCGCGCCATCCGCGCCGAGGTCATGCGCAAGCTCGAGGAAGTCCGCACCGCCGGCGGGATCGGCTCGTCGCTGCAGGCCGAGGTCGACATCGGCGCCAGCGCCCAGGATCGCGCTTGGCTGGCCAGCCTGGGCGCCGACCTGCGATTCGTGCTGATCGTCTCGCGCGCCACCGTGCACGAGACCGACGGCACGCTCGAGGTGCGCATCACGCCCTCCACCCACAAGAAATGCGAGCGCTGCTGGCACTGGCGCGAAGACGTGGGCGCGGACCCGGCGCATCCGGAGATCTGCGGCCGCTGCGTGGCCAACCTGTTCGGCGCGGGCGAACCGCGCGACAAGGCCTGACCATGGCCGGCACCTCCGCAGGCGGCCAGACCGCGGGCCGCGGCGGCGCCCTTGCCCGCTGGCTCGGGCTGGCCGCGCTGATCATCCTGCTCGACCAGGCCACCAAGCTGTACTTCGACGCCGCGTTCGCCTATGGCGAACGACTCAACGTGCTGCCCGTCTTCGACCTGACGCTGATGTACAACCGCGGCGCCGCCTTCAGCTTTCTTGCTTCCGAGCAGGGCTGGCAACGCTGGCTGTTCACGGCCTTCGGGATCGTGGCCTCGGCCGTGATCGTCTGGCTGCTGCGCCGCCATGCCGCGCAACGCCGCTTTTGCCTGGCCCTCACCCTCATCATGGGCGGCGCGCTGGGCAATGTGATCGACCGCCTGGCGTACGGCCACGTGATCGACTTCCTGCTCTTCTACTGGCGCGACTGGTATTACCCGGCCTTCAACATCGCCGACGTGGCCATCACCTGCGGCGCCGTGCTGCTGGTGGCCGACGAGTTCCTGCGCGGACGCCGGCGCGCCGATGCCGCGGGCAGGCAGCCCTGAACCCCGACGCCGTGGCGGTTGCGTTTTGCCCGATAATGGCCCGATAGACCCCTACCCGGCACATCCATGCTAGACCTCGCCCGCAAACGCATCGTCCTCGGCCTGACCGGCGGCATCGCCTGCTACAAGATCGCCGAGCTGGTGCGGCGCATGACAGAACAGGGAGCCACGGTCGACGTCGTCATGACCGAGGCCGCCACGCATTTCATCACGCCGGTGACCATGCAGGCCCTGTCGGGCCGGCCGGTATTCGTCGACGCCTGGGACTCGCGCGTGGGCAACAACATGGCCCACATCGATCTCACCCGCGGCGCCGATGCCGTGCTGGTGGCGCCGGCCAGCGCCGACTTCATGGCCAAGCTGGCGCACGGCCTGGCCGACGACCTGCTGTCCACCCTGTGCCTGGCGCGCGCCTGCCCGCTGCTCGTGGCCCCGGCGATGAATCGCGAGATGTGGGGCAACCCGGCGACCCAGCGCAACGTGGCGCAGCTGCGCAGCGACGGCATCGCCGTGCTGGGTCCTGCCGAAGGCGAGCAGGCTTGCGGCGAGACGGGTTCCGGCCGCATGCTCGAAGCGCACGAACTGCTGGCAGACCTGATCGCCTTCTTCCAGCCCAAGCTGCTGGCGGGCCGCCATGTGCTGCTGACTGCCGGGCCGACCTCCGAGCCGATCGATCCGGTGCGTGTGCTGAGCAACCGCTCTTCCGGCAAGACCGGCTATGCGCTGGCGCGCGCTGCGCACGAGGCAGGCGCCAGGGTCACCCTGGTCACCGGCCCCACGGCCCTGCCGGCGCCGCGCGGCGTCGCAGTCCTGCCCGTCATGACGGCGCAGCAGATGCACGGGGCGGTGATGGCCCATGCCGGCGACGCGGACGTGTTCATCGCGGTGGCGGCGGTGGCCGACTGGCGCGTGAAGAACACGAGCGGCCACAAGCTGAAGAAGACGGCCGACGGCGCCGGCGCGCCGGTGCTGGAGTTCGAACTCAATCCCGACATCCTGGCCGAGGTGGCCCGCCTGCCCGACGGCCCCTGGTGCGTGGGCTTCGCCGCCGAAACCGAGAAGCTGGCGGAGCATGCCGAAGCCAAGCGCGTGCGCAAGGGGATCCCGCTGCTGGTGGGCAACCTGGCGCAGCACGTCATGGACGCCGACACCACTGAACTCGTGCTGTTCGACGCCCAGGGCAGCCACTCCCTGCCGCCCGCGCCCAAGCTCGAGGCCGCGCGCCGCCTGGTGGCCGAAATCGCGGCACGGTTGCCGCGCAAGGCCCCCTGAGGCAGCAGGCAGCCGGCGGCCTCAGCCCGCCACGGCAGCAACCCCGCCCGGCGTGGCTCCCCGGGTCAGGCGCGCCAGCAGCGCCACCACCGCCAGGGTGATCAGCACCCTGCCCCCCAGCACCACCCAGCCATTGGCCCCCAGCGTCATCAGCAGCAGGGTGTCCTCGATCAGCGAATGCGACAGCGACAGCCATGCCAGGGCCAGGAAGCGCGTGCGCGCGGGGTACTGCTGGCGCTCGGCCTCCTCGATGATGAGCGCGCCCCCATAGGTGAGGCCCAGCAGCACGCCCACCGTGGTCACGGGCGTGACCCGCGGATCCAGGCCGGAGAGGCGCAGCAGCGGCGCCATGGCCGCCGTGATGACGCGCATGATGCCCGTGCGGTCGAGCACGTCGAGCAGGATCAGCAGGCCCACCAGGATGGCGTAGGTCAGCCCCAGCGAGTAGGCCGTGCCGGCCATCCATTGCCACACGCCCTCCCAGCCCGCGGCCTCTGCCGCAGCCTGGGGCAGCCACGCAAAGTCGACCGGTTGCTGCAGCCAGCCGCCCAGGCGGCACGCCCAGGCCACCAGCGCGCCATAGCCCACCGCGGCGGCCAGCCGCAAGGCCGCGGTGGCCCAGAAGCTCGCGCCGGCACGGCGCACGATGGCCTGTTCGATCGGCAGCGCATGGGCGAACAGCATCATGGCGCCCAGGGCGCTGAACTGGGCCACGGTCAGGTCCAGCACGGGGGCAAAGCCGATCAATGCGGCGATCGCGCCATAGAGCCCGACGAACACGCAGGCGATCCAGATCATGCCTGCCTCGGGCGGCAGGTCCAGCAGGGCCATGGCCGGCCCGACGGCCTGGCCGATCGCGTCGATCCAGCCCAGCCATTGCCCCACCTGCACCAGCAGCATCACGGGCAGCATCACCTTGAGCAGTTGCACGAACAGATGCGCGCTGCGGCGCCACAGTTTCAGGAGATACGGCATGGGTACGGCGTGACAGGCAGAAGTGGGCAGAGGCGCCAGCATAGCCAAGCCCGGGCGCAATGAGCGTGCAATCTTGTTGTGTTGGTTCGACGAATCTTGCTAAAAATACTGGTTGCTGAACAATTTTCCGTTGCCATGGATCTGGACGCCCTCGACCACCGCATACTCGGCGTACTACAGCGCGACGCCGACCTCTCGAACCAGGCCCTGGCAGACCGGGTCGGGCTGTCGCCGTCGGCCTGCCTGCGGCGCGTGGCGCGGCTCAAGCAGGCGGGCGTTATCCGCCATATCGTGGCCGTGCTGGATCCGGCGCACCTGGCACGGGCGCTCACCGCCATCGTCACCGTGGAATTCGCGCATCACAGTTCCGCGCAGCGGCAGAATTTCACGCGGCGGGTCCGGGCGGAGCCCGCGGTGACGCAGTGCTACCTCGTGACCGGCCAGGTGTCATGCATCCTGGTGGCGCAGGTGCGAGACATGGAAGCCTACCTGGCGCTGGCGGACCGCCTGTTCGACCGCGATCCCAATGTGCAGGCGTTCTACACCCACATCGTGATGCAGACGCTCAAGCACGAACTGGCCCCGCAGCCCTGAGCGCTGCACCGTGGCCGCGAGCCGCCGCGGCATCAGCGCAGCGCCTGGGGTGCCCACTCGGCCAGCGGCAGGGGCCGGCCGGAATCGACGATGCGGGCCAGCAGCAGGCGCAATTGTTCTGCGCCGCCGCGGTCGCTGGGCCAGCGATACGGCACGACCGGCTGCCAGCCCCCATCGGCGCCGCGTTCGGCCATCACGAAGCGGAAGGTGTAGTAGCCGGCCATGCCCATGCGCAGGTCGGTCACCACCAGGGCATTGCCGATGGCGTCGTAGCGCAGCCAGCCGTCGGTGAACCAGCGCAGCCGGGCGTGCAACGGCACGTCGGCCAGTTCGCGCGCCATGCCGGGGTGTCCATCCAGGCGCAGGGACTCGGGCGGCCCCCGGTCGAACCATCCGCTCACCGCCTCGTAGTAGTACCCGTCGCGGGTTTCCGCAATCACGCGCCACAGCAGCGTATTGAACGGCATGGGCGTGGCGAGCACCCGCGCCACGTCCACCCCCTGGGCGCGCAGCGCCTGCTGCACCCGGGCCTCGGCATGCCAGCGACCGGCCAGCCCGAACCCGAGGTATGCCGCGCCGAACAGCAGCGTGGCGACCATGGCGCGGCGCGGACCGCGCGTCGGCCCCGCGATGGCCGCCACGATCACGGCCAGGACCATGGGCACGGTATAGACGGGATCGATGATGAAGACCGCGGACCAGCTCTCCGGCGTCCAGGCCAGCGGCCAGAAGAGCTGCGTCCCGTATACCGTGAAAGCGTCCAGTATCGGATGCGTGACCAGCACCAGCAGCAGCGTCAGGACCAGCCGGCCGGCACTGTAGGGCGCATCGGGCCAGCGCCTGCGTATCAGCCAGGCCAGCAGCAGAGCCAGGCCGGTAAGCACGAAGACCGAATGCGAGAAGCCGCGATGGTAGGTCATGGTGGACACCGGATCGGGATAGCCCACCAGCACGTCGAGATCAGGGAGCGTGGCGAGCAAGGCGCCATAGAGCATGGCCTTGCGGCCCTGGAATCGGCCCAGCATGGCACCTTGAATGCCTGCGCCGAGCACGGCTTGAGTCACCGAATCCATGGAGGGGGATTGTTACCTGAGATGTGGGAACCGGGGAAAGCGGACCACACGCCGGGCCGCCTCGAGCAGGCGTTAAGATACAGGATAGTCTCGTCTCTGTTCTGCTCATGGATTCCTACATCGACCAAGCCGGCACCTTCATCCAGACGCACCAGGAATGGGCGGGCCTGGTCACGTTCCTGCTGACGCTGGGCGAATCGCTGATCGTGGTGGGACTGTTCATCCCCGCAACCGCCCTGCTGCTGCTCACCGGCGGACTCATCGGCGCCGGCACGCTGTCGCCATGGCCCATCCTGGCCTGGGGCGTGGCGGGCGCCGTGCTGGGCGACGCATTGTCGTATGGCCTGGGCCGCTGGTGCGGGCCGGGCGTATTGCATCGCTGGCCCCTGAACCGGCAGCGCGCTGCGGTGGCGCGGGCGCGCCTGTTCTTCTCCCGCTACGGTTTCGCCGCAGTGCTCATGGGCCGCTTCCTGGGGCCCCTGCGCTCCACCGTGCCCACCGTGGCGGGCGTGATGCGCATGCATCATGGCCGCTTCCAGCTGGCCAACACGCTGTCTGCGGTGCTGTGGCTGCCCTTGATGCTGGCCCCCGGCTTCCTCACGGCCCGCGGCCTGGGCGCCGCGCACGACATGCAGAACGTCGGGCTGATGGTCGGCACGGCCGCCTCGGTGCTCCTGGGCGTGTGGCTGCTCGTCATGCTGGTCCGCAAGCGCCGCTCCACCCCCGTCGCGTCCCGCCATTCCCGCTGAGGTACTGCCATGCCCATCCACGGAGAGCCCCGCAACGGAGACTTCGCCAGCTATGTCGAGGCGCTGAGCCAGCAGGGCCGCACCGCGCCCGGGCAGGTGGCGCGCCCCACGCGCGATGCCGCCGCGCAGGTCCTGTCGCCCTCGAACTGGGGCAGGAGCCGCGGCGAAAAAACCGCCGACAACGCCGGGCAGGCGCCCACCGACCCCTGGCAAGGCAGCTTCTCCGAAGCCGATGCCCCGCCCCTGCCCCTCGCTGCACGCAACTCCCAGCGCCGCATCGCGGCCGGCCTGACGATTGCCGCGCTGGTGGCGGCATGGTTCGCGCTGACCCAGCTGATGCAGGCGTTGCGCCAGCCCGTGGAACCCGAAGCCTTCATCCCCGTGGCGTTCCTGGGCGTGTGCGCCTTCATGCTGTACAACGGCGGCCGTCGCCTGCGGGCGCGCGTGCGCCGGGCGCCCGCGCCGCGCTACGGCAAGCTGCAGGTCGGCAAGAAGGACGCCGCGCAGCAGCAAACCTGATCCCGGCGGCGCTCCGCGCAGCCTTCCTCTCCCTGTCTCCGAACCCCATGATTTCCGTCGATCTGAAGATCCTGGACGCGCGCATGCGCGACCAACTCCCGTCCTACGCCACCGCCGGCTCGGCCGGGCTGGACCTGCGCGCCTGCCTGGACGAGCCCCTGACGCTGGCGCCCGGGGCCACCACGCTGGTCCCCACGGGCCTGGCCATCCACCTGGCCGACCCGGGTTATGCCGCGCTGATCCTGCCGCGCTCGGGCCTGGGCCATAAACACGGCATCGTGCTGGGCAACCTGGTCGGGCTGATCGACTCCGACTACCAGGGCCAGCTGATGGTGTCCACCTGGAACCGCGGCGCCGAGCCCTACACGCTGCAACCCATGGAACGCCTGGCGCAACTGGTGATCGTGCCGGTGGCGCAGGCGGCTTTCCGCGTGGTGGACGACTTCGCCGCCTCGAGCCGGGGCGAAGGCGGATTCGGCAGCACGGGCAGCCACTGAGCGCAGCGGCGGCGGCCACGCCGCCGCCCGGCCCTCAGCAGCGCCCTCAGCGCTGGCCGAAGCGGGTTTCGCCGAACAGGGCCTTCTGGTCGCGGGGTTGCGAGCGCCAATACTGCGGCGGCGCCGCCACCTGGCCGCCCAGCCGGGCGGCGGCATGCCAGGGCCAGCGCGGGTCATACAGCACGCCGCGCGCCAGGGCGATCAGGTCAGCCTGGCCATCGGCCAGGATGCGCTCTGCCTGCTCGGCCTCGGTGATGAGGCCGACGGCCATCGTGGGCAGCCCGGTCTCGCGCTTGACGCGCTCGGCCATCGGCACCTGGTAGCCAGGCCCCAGCGGGATCTGCTGCATGGGGGACACGCCTCCGCTCGATACATGGACGAAATCGCAGCCTTCGGTCTTGAGCGCCTGCGCGAAGGCCACCGTCTGGCCGAGGTCCCAGCCGCCGTCGACCCAGTCGGTGGCGGAGACGCGCACGCCCACAGCCAAGTCGGGCACCGCATTGCGCACGGCCCGGAACACCTCGACAGGAAAGCGCATGCGGTTCTCCAGCGAACCGCCGTAGTCGTCCAGGCGCTGGTTGGACAGCGGCGACAGGAACTGGTGCAGCAGGTAGCCGTGCGCGGCATGCAGTTCGATGGCTTCGAAGCCCAGCCGCTGCGCGCGCAGCGCGGCGTCGACGAAAGCCTGGCGCACGCGCGCCAGGCCTGCCCCATCGAGTGCGCGCGGCGGCGTCTCGCCATCTTTGTGGGGAATCGCCGAGGGCGCATCGCACAGCCAGCCGCCGTCGGCCGCGTCGATCAGGCCGCCGCCCTCCCAGGGCGCACGGCTGGAGGCCTTGCGGCCGGCATGGCCGAGCTGGATGCCCAGCCGCAGGGTGGAAGGCGCATAGCGCCGGATGGCCTGCACCACGCGCCGCAACGCGGCCTCGTTATCGTCGGACCAGAGCCCGAGGTCTCCCGGCGTGATGCGCCCGCCGGGCTCCACCGCCGTGGCCTCGACGATGAGCAGGCCCGCCCCCGAGAGCGCCAGGTGGCCGAGATGGATCATGTGCCAGTCGGTGGCACAGCCCGATTCGGCCGAATACTGGCACATGGGGGCGATCACGATGCGATTGTGCAGGGACAGGGGCCCGAGGGTGACGGGCGTGAAAAGCAGACTCATGCGACGGACTCCGTCTACGACGACCAAAACCGCAAGCATATCGCCAGAGCCGCCCCTGCGGGCCCAACCCTCTCAAATTGGCGGAGATATCGCGTGCGGACCGGCCTACGCCGCCTCGATCACGCTCTGCAGGAACTGCTGCGTGCGCGGCTCGCGCGGCGCGCTGAACAGCGTGGCGGATTCGGCGTCTTCCACGATATTGCCCTGGTCGAAGAACAGCGTGCGGTCGGACGAGCGCTCGGCGAACTTCATCTGGTGGGTGACGATGATCATGGTCATGGTGCGGCGGGCCGCCAGATCGCGCAGGATCTCGAGGATGCCGCCGACGAGTTCGGGATCCAGCGCCGACGTGACTTCGTCGAACAGCATGATCTCCGGGCGCATGGCCAGCGCCCGGGCTATCCCGACACGCTGCTTCTGCCCGCCCGACAGCTGTGCCGGATACGCGTCGAGCTTGTCGCCCAGGCCCACCATCTCCAGGTACTCGCGGCCGCGTTCCAATGCCGCCTCGCGCGACAGCCCCTCGACATGGATGGGCGCCTCGATGACGTTGCCCAGCGCGGTCTTGTGGGGGAAAAGATTGAAATGCTGGAACACCATCCCGATCTTGCCGCGTATGCGCCTGACGTGCGCCGAATTCGGGCCCATCTCGCGGCCCTGGGCATCGTGCCACATGGGCTCGCCGTCGATGTGGATCTCGCCGCTGGTGGGCCGGTCCAGCGTCATGAGCAGACGCAGCAGCGTGGACTTGCCCGAACCGGAGGGGCCGATCACGGAAACGGTCTGCCCGGCGGGGATCTCCAGGTTGATCCCGCGCAGCACGTCCACGTCCCCATAGCGCTTGCAGAGATTGGTAAGGCGGATGCTTGCGCTCATCGTTTTCCTCCATAGCGTTTCAGGCGGTCCTCCAGCCTGCGCACCAGCCAGGCCGCCGCCAGGCTGAGCACCAGGAACAGCGCCCCCACCAGCGTCAGGGGCTCGGTGTAGCGGAAGGTGGTGGAACCGATCATCTTGCTCTGCTGCAGCAGTTCGACCACCGTGATGGCCGACAGCAGCGGCGTGTCCTTGAACATGGCGACCAGGTAGTTGCCCAGCGCGGGCACCACGGGCGGGATGGCCTGGGGCAGCACCACGCCCAGGGCCGTGCGCCAGCGCGACAGGTTCAGCGCCGTGGCCGCTTCCACCTGGCCGCGCGGCACCGCCTCGATACCGGCGCGGTACACCTCGGCGCAGTACGCGGCATAGTGCACGCCCAACGCCAGTATGCCGGTGGTCAGCGGCGACATGCTCAGGCCCGTGGAGGGCAGAACATAGAACAGGAAATACATCTGCACCAGCAGCGGCGTGCTGCGGACGAACTCGATGAAGACCGCCGCGGGTGCCGACACGATGGCCAGCGGCGCGCGCCGCATCATCGCCAGGGCCAGCCCCAGCGTCACGGCCACCAGCATGCCGATCAGCGTGGCCTGCACGGTGATGACCAGGGCCGAACCCAGCGTGGGCAGGATCTCCCATGCGAACTGCCAGTCGAAAATGGGCTTCATCGGACGCGAAACCTCCGTTCCAGCATGCGGATGCCCGCGGTGATCAGCAGCGCCACGACGAAGTACAGCAGCAGCACCGCCAGGAAGATCTCGGTGGTGCGCAGGGTTTCGCTGCGCAGCAGCTGTCCCCGGAAGGTCAGGTCCGTGATGGTGATCAGGGACACCAGCGCGGTGTTCTTCAGCAGTTCGATCAGCAGGTTGCCGGCCGGCGGCAGCATGGCCGGAAAGGCCTGCGGTAGCACGATGCGACGCATGACCTGGCCGGCGGTCATGTTGAGCGCCACCGCAGCCTCGCGCTGCCCGCCCGGCACCGCCAGGATCGCGCCGCGCACCACTTCCGCGCCATAGGCGCCGGCATTGGCGGCCAGCACCACGATGGCCACCAGCAGCGCCGGCAGCCGCAGCCCGAACATGGGCAGCACGTAATAGAACCAGAAGAGCTGCACCAGGGCCGAGGTCCCGCGGAATATCTCCACGTATACGGTGGCCACCGCGCGCACCGGGGCGTGGCGCGACAGGCGCGCCAGCCCCGCTGCCAGGGCGAGCGGCACGGCCAGCGCCGCGGCGCCCGCCGTGATCTGCAGCGTGACGCCCAGGCCTTCCAGGAGCGCCGGGAACAAACCGAGCATGTCCTGCATGTCGCCGCCTCCGTTACGGGGTGCCGCAGAGCTTGGCGGCGGTCACGTCGCCGGGCAGCTCGCCCTCCGTGAAACCGAAAGGCTCGACCAGCTTGCGGTGCTCCTCGGTCCCGATGAACTTGGCCAGCTCGGCATTGAAGGCGTCGGCCAGTTCCTTGTCCTGCGTACGGAAGGCGAAGGCGCCGTAGCCGCGCACGCTCTTGCCGTCGATCGTGGGATCCGTGAACGGCTGGGCCTTCTCCAGCGCCGGGTTGCTGGTGCGGTTCAGCAGGTCGTTCACGGTGAGCGCCGTGGCCGCATAGGCGTCGGCGCGACCCGCCTCGATCCCCGAGAGTGCGCTCACGGCATCCGGGAACACCACCATCTGTCCGGCAGGCACCTGGAGCTTCTGGGCGTACTCTGCCTCGATGGCCCCGACCACCACACCCAGCTTGGCCTCGGGATTCTTGGCGATGTCTTCGTAGCTGTGCAGATTCTTGGGATTGCCCTTCTGCACCAGGAAGGCCTGCCCCACGCCATAGGTGGGATTGGAGAACGTCACCTGCTGGCAACGCTCGGGCGTGACGTACATGCCGGCGGCGATGATGTCGAAACGCTGGGCCTGCAATCCGGGAATGAGCGAGCCGAACTCGGTCAGCACGCCCTCGACTTCATCCACGCCCATGCGCTTGAGCACCACGCGGGCGATCTCGACGGCCTCGCCGGTGACGCGACCTTCCTTGCTGTCCATGTAGGCGTACGGCGCCTCATTGGCATAGCCGATGCGGATCCGTCCGGCCTGGCGCGCGGCCTCCAGTGTGCTGGCGGCCGGCTTGCCCGTGTCAGCGGCCTGGCCCGTGGCCGGCGTGTCGCCCGAGCCGGAATCGGAGCAGGCGGCCAGCAGGCCCAGCCCGCCGATCAGCAGTGCCTTCTTTGCCGTAGTCAGCATGCGTGCCATGGTCTTTCCCTCCAAAGATTGCCAGTGTGATTAATTCTCTCGAAATGGTGTGCTGCAAAATCATTCTTATACGAAGTATATAGGCACAAAAAAGGCAGGCCGCAGCCTGCCCCTGCCACCGCACCGGAAAGGTGCAGGCTGTGTGCTATTGACCGGCGTAGGAAAAGTGCCCAGCACGCACCATGCCCATGACCCGCGCGCGTTCGTCGAATCCCTGGTGGTTCGCGGGTGAAATATTCAGCACGCCATTGGGCACCACCAGCTCCTGCGTGCTTTCCAGCGCATCGCGCAATGCCGAACGGAAAGCCGGCGTGCCCGGCCGGGCGCCCGTGCGCAGGGCCCGCGCAACGGCGTCGTCCAGCAGCATCCAGGCGCCGTAGGCATCTCCGGCGAACTGGGTGAGCGTGTTCTTGCCATACTGGGCTTCGTACTTGTCGGCGAAGGCGACGGCCACGGACTTGACCGGATTGTCGTCCGGCAGCTCGCGCGCCACCACGCCGGGACCGGTGGGAAACAGCGTGCCCTCCACGTCCTTGCCGCCCACCTGGAGGAATTCCAGCGTGCCGATCCCGTGGGTCTGGTAGATGACCCCTTCGTAGCCGCGCTCCACCAGGGTCTTCTGCGGCAGGGCCGCAGGCGTGCCCGCGCCGGCGATCAGCACGGCCTGCGGCTTGGCCGCCATGGTCTTGAGGACCTGTCCCATCACCGAGGCGTCGGTGCGCTGGAAGCGCTCCTGGGAGACGATCTCGATGTCCTTGCCGGCCGCGGCGGAGAATTCCTGCCACCAGCCGTCCCCGTAGGAATCGGCGAAGCCGATGAAACCTACGCGGCGCAAGCCCTTGCGCTTCATGTCCTCGACCAGGGCGGAAGCCATGAGGGTGTCGTTCTGCGGCATCTTGAAGGCCCAGCGCCGTTTCGGGTCGGAGGCCGGCTCGACGATCACGGCCGACGCCGCCAGCGCCACCATGGGCGTGGCCGTTTCGGCTGCCACGTCCAGCCCCGCCAGCGCGGCCGCGGTAGTATTCGGGCCGACGAGGGCGTCGACCCCGTCCTCGGAAGTGAGCTTGCGCAGATTGCGCACCGCGCGGCTGACGTCGGTGCCGTCGTCCAGCACCACGTAGCGGGCAGGCTTTCCGCCCAGCGTCTGGGGCCACAGGCGGATGGCATTGTTGGTCTGGATGCCGATGGCAGCCGCCGGACCCGTGGTGGAGACGTCCACGCCGATGACGATCTCGTCCCGGCCGGCCGGGTCGGCGGCGCCCTGCGCCTGGACGGAAAAAACGGGGGCGACGGCCACCACGAGGGCGGCCAGGCGGGCGAACGGCAAGGACATGAGGGCTACCTGGGTAAGAGGAAAAACGGAACGAAACCCTATTTTGCCTCATGCGCGGCGCCGGCCGTCCCCGTCTCGTAGACGAGCGCAGCCACGGCCAGGTCCTCCAGCGCGGAGCCCACCGCCTTGAATACGGTGATCTCGTGCGGATCCGAGCGGCCGGCCACCCGCCCGCGGACCAGGTCGTAAAGCGTGCCCCGCAGGCCGTCGCGCGCCAGCACGCCCGCCTCGAAAGCCGCCAGCAGGTCGCCCGCCTTGGTCGGGGCCTCGTCGGTGTCGACATAGACGGAGGTCCCGTCGAAGCAGGCCGGGTCGGTTTCCAGCATGTCGGGCTTGAAGCTGCCCACCAGGTCGAGGTGGGCGCCGGGCTGCAGCCAGGCGCCCCGGACCAGCGGCCGGGTCGACAGCGTGGCGCAGCTCACGATGTCGGCCTGCCGGACGGCGTCTTCGAGGTCGTCCACCGCCTCGGCAGCGCAGCCCTGCTGCGCCAGCGCCCCGGCCAGCGCCCGCGCACCGGCCGGCCGCACGTTCCACACCAGCACCCGGTCGATGGGACGCACGGCGCGCATGGCTTGGGCAAGCAGCGAGGCGATCCGCCCCGAGCCCACGATGAGCAGCACGCGCGCGTCTTCCCGTGCCAGGTACGAAGCGCCCAGCGCCGCGGCGCCGGCGGTGCGATAGGCCGTGACCACATCGCCGTCCACCATGGCCAGCGGCACGCCGGTGCGGGCGCTGTACAGCGTATAGGTGGCATGCAGCCCCGGCAGGCCGAGGCGCGTGTTCTCCGGGAAGATATTGATCACCTTCACGCCGAAATAGCCCTGCGCGTTCCAGGCCGGCATGATCAGCACCGTGCCGGCGCCCTCGCCCGCGCCGATGGTGTGCACATGGCGCAGCGGCACCTCGGCGCCTTCCTGGAATGCCTGCCGCAACGTGGCGATCACGCGGGGAAAGTCCAGCGCGGCACGGGTGCGGGCGGTGTCGAGGATCTGCATGGAAGGCGTACTCCTGAGGCTCGGGGTACGCGCATTATCGCCTTGTGCCGCCTTGGTACGGGCCGACACATGGCCGCAGCGCGCCGCAGACGTATCATGGACGGACACGGCGCACGCCGCAGCGCGGCGCTCCGTACCTTCGTTCCACCCAGCAAGGAGAGGCTATGAAGAAGACTGCATCCGCCGTCTGGCAAGGCGACCTGAAGACCGGCAAGGGCCTGATCTCGACCCAGAGCGGCGCCCTGGCCGACCAACCCTACGGCTTCAATACCCGCTTCGAGGACCAGCCCGGCACCAATCCCGAAGAATTGATAGGCGCGGCCCACGCCGGCTGCTTCTCGATGGCCCTGTCGAACATCCTGGGCCAGGCCGGCATGGTGGCCGACCGGATCGAGACCAAGGCTGAAGTGACGCTGGACAAGAGCGGCGAGGGATTCGCCATCACGGCCGTGCACCTGGACGTGACCGCCACCATACCCGGCGCCGACGCCCAGGCCTTTCAGGAAGCCGCAGAGAAGGCCAAGGCCGGCTGCCCGGTGTCGAAAGTGCTCAACGCGGCCATCACGCTGGAAGCGAGGCTCGCTTCCTGACCCGCGGCGCGCCGCGGACCCCGACGCCGGTATGCATGCTGCCTTGCAACATGCCTATCGGCGCGATCGGCCTTCAGTGCGGGCGGCGGGCCGGCATCACGCAGCGGTGCTGGCGCGCCGCCTCCATGCCGCGGCGCACTTCCGCGACGGCGTCGGCAAAACCGGAAACGTGAAGTTTGAGCTTACGCATCAAGGACTTGGGAACAGGACGCGAGACGGGGGCAACGGCGGCGGACAGGACATCGCTCATGATTTCTCTCCCTGAGAAAAAGCGACCGGTAAGATGAGTCCATCTTAGGCCCACCCATGATGCGCCGCAACAAAAATCGGGAAATACCCTGAGGAGTGTGGCTTTGCCGCACAGCCCTGCGGGCCATCTGCCGGCGATCTGAAGGCTCAGGGCCGGGGCTCAGGGCTGGTCCAGCGCGTCCAGGTCGATGGGCAGCGCCCGGTTGAGCGCCGTGGCCACCTTCGTCCGCAGCGCATTGGAATGGGCCCGCCGCACCTCGCGCTTGACGTCCAGCAGCTGCTGGGGATGCATGGAGAACGACGTGAGCCCCAGCCCCAGCAGCAGCCGCGTCATGCGCGCATCCCCGGCCATCTCGCCGCATACCGCCACGGGCTTGCCGGCCCGTTCGCCGGCATTGATGGTGTTGGCCACCAGGCGCAGCACGGCCGGATGCAGCGGGTCGTAGAGGCCGGCCACGTCGTGGTCGCCCCGGTCGATGGCCAGGGTGTACTGGATCAGGTCGTTGGTGCCGATCGACAGGAAGTCCAGCGCCTGCACGAAGGGCTCGATGGCGATGGCGATGGCGGGCACCTCCACCATGGCGCCTACGTCGATGCGCGGCGCATAGGCCTGGCCGCGGGCGTCGAGATCGGCACGGGCGGACTCGATGGCCGCGTACGCGGCGCGCACCTCGTGCATGTGCGCGATCATGGGCAGCAGCAGGCGCACGGGCCCGTGTGCGGACGCACGCAGGATGGCGCGCAACTGGGTGGCGAACATCTCGGGCCGGGCCAGGCAGTAGCGGATGGCGCGCTGGCCCAGCGCGGGATTGGTGGCCACGGTGGCCTCGCCGTCCAGCGTCTTGTCGGAACCGATGTCGAGCGTGCGGATGGTGACCGGACGCCCCGCCATCGTGCGCACCACGGCCGCATAGGCCTGGTACTGCTCTTCTTCGGACGGCAGCTCGGCACGCCCCATGAAGAGGAATTCGCTGCGGAACAGCCCGATGCCGTCGGCCCCGGACTTCAGCGCCAGCTCGGCTTCGTCGGGCAGCTCGATATTGGCCTGCAGCCCGATCGCGATGCCGTCCAGCGTGACGGCCGGGACGTCGCGCAGCAGCGCGAGCTCGGCGCGTTCGTCGGCGTACTCCTGCTGCAGCGCGCGGTATTCCTGCAGGATGCGCCCCGAAGGATTGACCAGCACCGTGCCGGAGGCGCCGTCGACGATGAGCATGTCGCCGTCGCGCACCAGCTCGCGCACGTTGCCCATGGCCACCACCGCCGGCACGCCCATGCTGCGCGCCACGATGGCGGTATGCGAGGTGGGACCGCCGAGGTCGGTGACGAAGGCGGCGAAACGCGCGCCGCGCAGGCGCAGCATGTCGGCGGGCGAGATGTCGTGGGCCACCACCACCAGGGGGTCGTCGCCGTCGACCTGCGCGCATTCGGGCAGCATCGCGGGCGTGCCGGCCAGCACGTGCAGCACGCGCTCGATCACCTGGCGCACGTCGGCCCCGCGCTCGCGCAGGTATTCGTCTTCCATGGCGTCGAACTGCTGGCTGAGCATCTGGCCCTGCGCCGTGAGGGCCCATTCGGCGTTGTACTGGCGCTCGCGTATGAGCGCCAGGGCCGGCTCGGCCAGCAAGGGGTCGGCCAGCAGCAGGCGGTGCACGTTGAGCATCGCGCCCAGTTCGCGTGGCGCGTCGGCCGGCAGCGTGTCGGCCAGCTGGAGCAGGTCGGACTGGGCCCGGGCCAGCGCATCGGTGAGGCGGCGGCACTCGGCCTCGACATCCTCGGCGGCGATCCGGTAGTGGGCCACCTCGAGGGCTGCCGCCCCCATGACCACGGCCCGGCCTATGGCGTAGCCGCGCGCCACGCCCTTGCCGTGCAGCGCAATGACGACGCTTGCCGATCGATCTGCCGCCTGCCCGGGCGCCGGCAGGCACAGCCTCCCCTCGTCCCCGACGGGGCCGCCGGGCATGCAGGAAGGCAGGTTATTCGTGCTCACCGAATTTGCTGTCGAACAGGGATTGGATCTCGGACAGGGCCTGGTCTGCGTCGGCGCCGCTGGCCTCCAGCCGCACCGTGACGCCCATGCCCGCCGCCAGCATCATCACGCCCATGATGCTCTTGGCATTGACACGCTGCGCGCCGCGCGAGATGTAGATTTCGCTCTTGAACCGGCTGGCCAGCTGGGTGAGCTTGGCCGCTGCGCGCGCATGCAATCCAAGTTTATTGCTGATGACGATGTCTGAGGTAGGCATGAAGCGATAGGGTTCGGACACGGGCCGCGCCGGGCGCACGCTACAAGCGCCGCCAGGCGCACTATGGATACATGATAGGGCAAAACGCCCTACGCTCAGTTGACTTGCAGACAGCCCTGGACCCCGCCCGCCAGCGCCTTCTCGCGCGTCTCGGCCAAGGACAGATTGCGGTAGGTGAGCGCCCGCAGCAGCATGGGCGTGTTCAGCCCAGCCAGCACGCAGCACTGCACGCCCTGGGCCTGCGCGTCGACCACGGCCCGCTTGGCGATGTTGGCAGGCGTGGCGCCGATCAGGTCGGTAAGCACCAGCACCCCCTCGCCGCGGTCGAGCCGGCGTATGTCGGCCAGCACCGACGGCAAGGCCGACTCGGGCTGGGCCTCGGGCTGGATGTCGTGCACGGCCAGCGTACAGGCCACGTCGTCACCCATGACATGGCTGGCCAGCTCGTGCATGGCTTCGCCGAGCGGCGCGTGGACGACAATGACGATCCCGGTCATAGCTGGTGTGTTCAGCCCGCGGCGCGTTCCAGCGCCTTGGCGAACATCTCTCCCACGTTGAAGCCCGTCTGCTCGGTGATCTCGACGAAGCAGGTCGGGCTGGTGACATTGACTTCCGTGACGTAGTCGCCGATCACGTCCAGGCCCACCAGCAGCAGGCCGCGTCCGGCCAGCCGCTGGGCGACCGTGGCGGCGATATGGCGGTCGCGGTCGGACAGGGGCTGGGCCACCCCGCGGCCCCCGGCTGCGAGATTGCCGCGCGTTTCGCCCGCCAGCGGGATGCGGGCCAGGCAGTACGGCACCGGCTCGCCGTCGATCAGCAGGATGCGCTTGTCGCCCTTGACGATCTCGGGAATGTAGCGCTGCGCCATGATGGTACGGGCGCCGTTGTCGGTGAGCGTTTCCAGGATGGCGTTGAGGTTGGGCTCGCTGGCCTGCAGCCGGAAGATCCCCGTGCCGCCCATGCCGTCGAGCGGCTTGACGATGACGTCCTGGTGCCGGGCATGGAAGGCCTTGAGCCTGCCCATGTCGCGGGTGACCAGCGTGGGAGCGGCCAGATCGGCCAGTTCGGTGATGGCGAGCTTCTCGGGATGGTTGCGGATGGCCGCGCCGCTGTTGAAGACCTTGGCCCCCTGGGCCTGGGCATATTCCAGCAGGTGGGTGGAGTACACGTACTCCATGTCGAACGGCGGATCCTTGCGCATCACGACCGCGTCGAAATGCGCCAGCGGGAGATCCTGAGGGGCGCCGGTGTCGCGCCACCAGTCGTGGCCGTGCAGGTCGGCCACGTCCGGCAGTTCGATGCCGGTGGCGCCCGCGAGCACGCGGCCGCCGTCGATGTACAGGTCGCCCTGCATGGCCACGCTGAGCTGGTGGCCCCGCGCCACCAGGGCGCGCATCATCGCAACGGAACTATCCTTGTACGCCTTGAGCTGCGGCAAGGGGTCGATAACGAACAAGACATGCATCTGGGCACCCGTTGATACGCCGCGCCATGCGAAGCGGGCGCGGGATGACATCGTAGCCGAATTTGCCGGGAAAGGCTGGCAGCGGACCGGTAGGCCGGAATGCGACAAGGCCCGTTCCCCGTTCGGGGGACCGGGCCTTTCGGCTTCCTTGAGCCCTGCGCGGGATCAGCTGGCGGAGTCGGACTTGCCGCCGCTGCTCTTCTTGCGGGGGGCCAGCACCATCACCATCTGACGGCCCTCGAGCTTGGGCATCGCCTCGACCTGAGCCAGTTCGGTGAGGTCGTCGCGGACTCGCTCGAGCACCCGCATACCCAGTTCCTGGTGAGCCATTTCGCGTCCGCGGAAGCGCAGCGTGACCTTGGCCTTGTCGCCTTCTTCCAGGAAGCGGCGCAGATTGCGCAGCTTGACCTGGTAGTCGCCTTCGTCGGTGGCCGGCCGGAACTTGACTTCCTTGACCTGGATCACCTTCTGCTTGGCGCGGGCCTCGGCCTGGCGCTTCTGCTCCTGGTACTTGAACTTGCCGTAGTCCATCAGGCGGCAGACGGGCGGATCGGCATTGGGCGCGATTTCCACCAGGTCCACGTCGCTTTGCTCGGACAGGCGGAATGCATCGGCCAGTTTGACGATGCCCAGCTGTTCTCCGTCCAGGCCTATGAGGCGCACCTCGGGGACGCGGATTTCACCGTTGATGCGTATGCTTTTTTCAGTTGCGATGTTGACGACTCCTAGAAAGTTTAAGCAGCGCTGCCTTGGGGCTGTGTGGCGGCGCGCCGTTGGGCGACGTCGGCGGCAAGCCGCTCGACGAATGTGTCGAGCGGGATGGCGCCGAGGTCCAACCCTGCGAGACCGCGCACTGCAACCGTCCCGTTTTGCGCTTCCTTGTCGCCCACGACGAGGATGTACGGGATTTTTTGCAGGCTGTGTTCTCGGATTTTACGAGTGATTTTTTCACCACGCAAATCAGCCTGGACCCTAAAGCCTTGTTTTTTCAGGGTTTGTGTAATTTGTGCCGCATAATCGGCCGAATGCTCGGAAATACAGCACACCACGGCCTGCACCGGGGCCAGCCACGGGGGCATGGCGCCAGCGTGGTTTTCGATCAGCATGCCGATGAAACGCTCGAGCGAACCCAGGATGGCCCGGTGCAGCATCACCGGCGTGCGGCGCTGGTCGTTGGGGTCCACGTATTCGGCCCCCAGGCGCGCCGGCATGGAGAAGTCCACCTGGATCGTGCCGCACTGCCAGTGGCGGCCGATGGCGTCCTTGAGCGTGTATTCGATCTTGGGACCATAGAACGCCCCCTCCCCCGGCGATATCTCGAACTCGCAGCCGGTGCGGCGCAGGCTTTCCATGAGCGCATGTTCGGCCTTGTCCCAGGTCTCGTCGCTGCCGATGCGCTTCTCGGGACGGGTGGCGACCTTGTAGAGCACCTCGTCGAAGCCGAAGTCGCGGTAGACCTTCTGCAGCAGCGCCGTGAAGTTGGCGCACTCTTCCTGCATCTGGTCTTCGGTGCAGAAGATGTGGCCGTCGTCCTGCGTGAAGCCGCGCACGCGCATCATGCCGTGCAGCGAGCCGGACGGCTCGTTGCGGTGGCACTGGCCGAACTCGCCATAGCGCAGCGGCAGCTCGCGGTAGGAATGCAGGCCGGCGTTGAAGATCTGCACGTGGCCCGGGCAGTTCATGGGCTTGAGGCCGTAGACGCGGTTCTCGGACTCCGTCGTGAACATGTTCTCGCGGTAGTTGTCCCAGTGGCCGGTTTTTTTCCAGAGGGAGAGGTCGAGGATCTGCGGCGCCTTGACTTCCTGGTAGCCGTTGTCGCGGTACACCTGGCGCATGTACTGCTCGACCTGCTGCCAGAGGGTCCAGCCCTTGGGGTGCCAGAAGATCAGGCCGGGCGCCTCGTCCTGGAAATGGAACAGGTCGAGCTCGCGGCCGATCTTGCGGTGGTCGCGCCGCTCGGCTTCCTCGAGCATGTGCAGGTAGTCCTGCTGCTCTTCCTTGGTGGCCCAGGCCGTGCCGTAGATGCGCTGCAGCATCTCGTTGTTGCTGTCGCCGCGCCAGTAGGCGCCGGCCACCTTCATCAGCTTGAAGACCTTGAGCTTGCCGGTGGACGGCACGTGCGGGCCGCGGCACAGGTCGATGAACTCGCCCTCGCGGTACAGGCTGATGGTTTCGTTGGCGGGAATCGACGCGATGATCTCGGCCTTGTAGTGCTCGCCGATGCTCTTGAAGAATTCCACGGCATCGTCGCGCTTCCATTCCTCGCGCACCACCGGCTCGTCCTTGCGGGCGAGCTCGGCCATCTTCTTCTCGATGGCTTCCAGGTCTTCGGGGGTGAACGGACGCTTGTACGAAAAATCGTAGTAGAAGCCGTTGTCGATCACGGGGCCGATGGTGACCTGGGCGTCGGGAAACAGCGACTTCACCGCATAGGCCAGCAGGTGCGCCGTGGAATGGCGGATCATGTCCAGCCCGTCGGCATCCTTGGGAGTGACGATGGCCAGCTGGGCATCGGTTTCGATGCGATAGCTGGTGTCGACCAGGCGCGGCTCGGCGCCCGGCAGGGTGACCCGGCCGCCCAGCGCGGCCTTGGCCAGCCCGGCGCCTATGGATTGCGCCACCTCGGCCACCGTGACAGGGCCGGGATACTGGCGCTGCGAACCATCGGGCAGAGTGATTTGTACCATCGAAGAATTTCCTGGGGGAAGAAACGACGAACGCGGCCATCAGCCGCGTTTGTAGAGGAATACCGGGTGGGGTTGCCGGGGCTTGCCGTGGATGGCCGGCTCGGAACCCGACGCTGGATTGCTAACGCGACAGACAGCGCTGGGATCCGGTCGTAGTTCGGGCGGCAGACGGCATGTTGGGCGATGAAGGCGCCCGCTGCGGGGCGCCGGGCATGGAAAGATCGCCTGAGTGTACCAGATTGTACGAACTGCCGAGGATGCGGGAACGTCCGTCTGTCAACCAGTCTGATTTTTTGCTTCCGGGCTCCCTTCTTTTTGAAATTTAATGCAACATTAGGTTACTTTAGCCCTCTGCCGCCAGGGCTCCCGTCCGGCATTCCTTCAGGCAATCCCGATGGCCACGCCCCTTCTGCCCTCCCTTACCCCCGCCCTCGAACCCCTCGAGGCCGGGCTCGTCGCGCAACGCCGCTACCTGCTGCTGTCCCGCCCCCAGCACTGCGTGCGCATCGCCATCCTCGACGACCATCCCGTCACCACGCTCGGCCTGGCCTCGTACCTGGGCGGCAATTCCGATCTGGAAGTGCGGCATGCCGAGGTGTCCGGGCCCCGCCTGCTCGACAAGCTGCGCGAGTCGCCCTGCGACGCCGCCATCGTCGACTTCTACCTGCCCGAGCAGCCCTGGGACGGCATGGACTACATCCGCCGGTTGCGGCGCCAGCACCCCGAAATGGCCATCGTCACCTTCTCGGCCGACAAGACGCCCGACACGCGCTACGCCGCCTTCCGGGCGGGTGCCAACGGCTACCTGTCCAAGAGCTGTCCGGTCGACATGATCCCCGACATGCTGCGCGCCACGGTGGCCGACCGCCGCAATTTCTACATCGGGGATGCCGCCGGGATCCGGCCGGCCCGCCCGCAGCCGCCCGCCTCGCTGCTGACGACCTCCGAAACCGAGATACTGCGCCACATCGCCCAGGGCTTCTCGGTAACCCAGATTTCCCAGCGCCTGCTGCGCAGCAAGAAAACCGTGAGTTCGCACAAGCGACGGGCCATGCGCAAGCTGGGCCTGGCCGACGACCTTGGCCTGGCGCTGTACCTGAAGGAAAACTTCGCGCCTCACGCCGGGCGCTGAGTTCAGCCGTCCGCCAGGCTGCGCAGCCGCTTTATCTGGCCGCGCCGCACCTTGCTCTCCACGCGCCGCCGCTGCGAGGCCAGCGTGGGCCGCGTGGCGCGGCGCACGCGCACCGGCCGGGCCGCGGCCCGCACCAGTTCCAGCAGGCGCTCGACCGCCTGCGCGCGATTCTGCTCCTGGCTGCGCGACGACTGCGACTTGATCACGATCACGCCCTCCTTGGTGATCCGCCGGTCGTCCATGGCAAGCAGCGCCGCCTTCACGGGTTCGGGCAGCGACGAAGCAGGCACGTCGAAGCGCAGGTGCACCGCGCTGGACACCTTGTTGACGTTCTGGCCGCCTGCGCCCTGGGCGCGCATCATCGAGAACGCGATCTCGCGTTCGTCCAGGTAAAGGGATCCGGTCACGTGCAGCATCGATCCAGTCTACCGCGGCGGCGGGGGTAGCGGCTCGCACTAAAATAGCGGATTCGTCACACGCGCCTTTCCCCTTTCCCATGACCTACGCCGCCAAGGAAATCTTCAAGACCCTGCAGGGCGAAGGTGCACACGCCGGCCGCGCCGCCGTGTTCTGCCGCTTCGCCGGCTGCAATCTCTGGAGCGGCCGCGAGGCTGACCGGGCCAGCGCGGCCTGTACTTTCTGCGACACCGACTTCGTGGGCACCGACGGCGAAGGCGGCGGCAAGTTCGCCAGCGCCGCGGCGCTCGCCGACGCCATCGCGGCCGCCTGGGGCGGCGCCCCGGCCCGGCGCTACGTGGTCTTCACCGGCGGCGAGCCCCTGCTGCAGCTGGACGCGCCCCTGATCGAAGCCATGCACGCGCGCGGCTTCACCATCGCCATCGAAACCAACGGCACGCTGCCCGTGCCGCCGGGCGTGGACTGGATCTGCGTCAGCCCCAAGGGAACGGCGCCCGTCGTGGTGGAGCGCGGCAACGAGCTGAAGCTGGTCTATCCCCAGACCGACGCCCTGCCGGAAACCTACGCCGGCCTGGCCTTCGATCACTTCTTCCTGCAGCCCATGGACGGACCGGCGCGCCAGCGCAACACCGAGCAGGCCGTGCGGTACTGCATGCAGCATCCCCAATGGCGCCTGAGCCTCCAGACGCACAAATACATAGGCATTCCATGACGTCCCCCCACACCGGAGACCAACCGTGATCTCCGTGACCCGCAGGCTGGAATTCGACGCCGGCCACCGCATCCCCGACCACCGCAGCCAGTGCCGCAATCTGCATGGGCACCGCTACGTGCTGGAGGTCACCCTGTCCGGCGACGTTGCCGAGACCCCGGGCGAATCGGGCAACGGCATGGTGATGGATTTCGCCGACATCAAGCGCATCGCCAGCGAACACGTGGTCGATCCCTGGGACCATGCCTTCCTCGTGCATGCGGGCGACACCGCCGTGCGCGCCTTCCTCGAATCCCTGCCCGGGCACAAGACCGTGGTGCTCGACCAGGTGCCCACGGCAGAAAACCTGGCCCGCATCGCCTTCGACATCCTCGCGCCGAAGTACCAGGGCTGCTATGGCGGGCAATTGGCGCTCACCCGCGTGCGGCTGTACGAAACGCCGAACTGCTGGGCCGACTGCACCGGCTGAACCGATGCCGGGCGCGGCCCTCCCCGGTTTCGGGGCGCTCCGGAACCTTTTTCCACGGATTGAATTGTGTTTTCCATTTAGATTGGAAGCTAATAGATAGCTTACAATCTAGTTCATGAAAACCCCGTCCGACCTCCGCCTGATGGCCACCACGGCCAACCTCATGGTGCTTGCGCGCGCCTATCGCGGCGCGGCCGACAAGGCGCTGGCCGACTACGGCCTGTCGCAGGCCCTGGCCTGGCCGGTGATCATGGTCGCCCGGCTGGGCGACGGCGTGCGCCAGGGCGTGCTGGCGGAGTCGCTGGGCGTGGAAGGCCCATCGCTCGTGCGCATCCTCGACCAGCTGGTCGGCTCCGGCCTGGTCGAACGCCATGAGGATCCCGGCGATCGCCGCGCCCGCACCATCCACCTCACGCGGGCCGGCCGGGCGCTGAGCACGCGGGTGGAGGCGGTGCTGGCAGACCTGCGGCGCGAATTGTTCGCCGGCATCTCCGACGAAGACCTGGCCGTGTGCCAGCGCGTCTTCGAAACCTTGAAGACCGCGCTGGGCCGCGAGTCGGCCATGTCGGGCGCCAGCATGGCCAACAAGGGGCAGCAGCCATGAAACTGCCGGACGCCGAAGAGATACTGTTCTCCCTCAAGTGTTACGCCAGCGCCATGCTGGCGTTATACCTTTCGTACAGCATCGGCCTGCCGCGGCCGTTCTGGGCCGTGATCACGGCCTACGTGGTGTCGCAGCCGTGGTCCGGCGCCGTGCGCTCCAAGGCCCTGTACCGCCTGGGCGGCACTTTCTTCGGCACCGCCATGGTGGTGTACACCGTGCCGAAGCTGGCGAACTATCCGGTGCTGATGACCCTGGCCATGGCGCTGTGGGTGGGCGTGTGCCTGTACATCTCCGTGCTGGATCGCACCCCGCGCTCGTATCTCTTCATGCTGGCGGGCTATACCGCCGGGCTCATCGGTTTTCCCAGCGTGAGCACGCCCGACACCGTGTTCGACACGGGCCTGGCGCGCCTGGAGGAAATCAGCCTGGCCATCGTGTGCGCCACGCTGGTCCACAGCCTGGTGCTGCCGCGCGGCATCGCGCCGGCGGTGATCGGACGGCTGGACGCCACGCTGCGCGATGCGCGCACCTGGGTGCAGGCCGTGCTGCGAGGCGGCGACGATGGCCAGCAGGCCAAGGACCGCCGCACGCTGGCCAACGACATCACGCAGCTGCGCCTCATGTCCACGCACGTCCCGTTCGACACGGGCAACATCCGCTGGACCGCCAGCGCGCTGCGCGCCATGCAGGACCACATCGCCGCGCTCACCCCGTCGGTATCGGCCGTGGAGGACCGCCTGCGCGCGCTGCGCGAGGCGGACTGCACCCTGCCGCCGGACGTCGCCGCCCTGCTGCAGGACGTGTGCCGCTGGCTCGACGACGGCCGCAATGCGTCGCGCGAGCGCGCCGCGCAGCTGCGCGCCGAGATCGAGCGTCTCACGCCGCCGCTGGATGCGGCCACGAGCTGGCACGACACGCTGCTCATCAGCCTGCTGGCGCGCCTGCGCGAACTGGTCGACACCTTCGCGCGCTGCGTGGTGCTGCGCGGCGACATCCATGCCGGGCTGGAAGGCGCCAGGGCGGACACCCCCGACACGCGACTCCAGCCCCGCGGCCCGGCGCTGCACAGCGACCCTGCCCTGGCGCTGTGGTCGGCCCTGGCCGCCGCCCTGGCCATCGCGGTGTGCTGCGCGTTCTGGATCGGCACTGCCTGGACCAATGGCGCCACCGCCGCCATGATGGCCACGGTGTTCAGCTGCTTCTTCGCCTCGCAGGACAACCCCGTGCCGGGCATCATGCAGTTCCTGCGGTACACCGTGCTGTCGATTCCGCTGTCGGCGCTGTACCTGCTGGGCATCCTGCCGGCCGTGCATTCCTTCGAGACCCTGGCGCTGGCGATTTTCCCTGTCGCCTTCGTGCTGGGCATACTGATCGCCCGCCCCGCCTGGACCCTGCGCGGCATGGCGCTGATGTTCGGAATATTGGGCGCGCTGTCGCTGCACGACACCAACACCGCCGACCTGGTGTCGTTCATCGACAGCACGCTGGGGCAGATCCTGGGCGTGGCGACGGCCGCCGTCATCGCCGCGGTGTTCCGCACCGCCAGCGCCGACTGGAGCGCGCGCCGCATCCAGGCGGCCAACTGGCGCGAAGTGGCCACGCTGGCCACCACCAGCCGCGCACCCGAGCGGCGCGCCTATGCATCGCGCATGCTGGACCGCATCGGCCTGCTGCAGTCGCGCCTGTCGATCACCCGGCGCCGCGACGACCTGCTGGCGGCCGACGCCCTGCAAGACCTGCGCGTGGGCAAGGACGTCGCCGAACTGCAATCGGCCCGCCGCCAATTACCGGTGGCCGATGCCGCCATCCAGGCGGTGCTGCGCGGCGTGGCCGACGACTTCCGCGCGCGCCCGTCGGGCCGGCCCGGCGAGCGCCCGCCCGAACTGCTGCAGCGGATCGACCGGGCCCTGGCCACCGTTGCCGCCGCCACCGGCGGACCCGCCCGCAACCGGGCCGCCGTGGCCCTGGTGGGCATCCGGCGGGCGCTGTACCCGCAGGCCGCGGCCCCTTGCAAAACGTTTTCCGAAGAGCGCGCGACATGATCGGCGAATTCAGTTTCTACGGTATCTACTTTCCCTGGCTGCTGGTCGAGGGGCTGTGCGCGCTGGCACTCGGCTGGTGCGTGCGCCGCGTGCTGGCCCGTGCCGGCTTCTATCGCCTGGTGTGGCACCCGCCGCTGTTCGATGTGGCGCTGTTCGTGGTGCTGCTGTTCGGCGTGTCCCAGGTTTCACCTTTTATTTTGCAGAGATAGCAGCATGAAGTTGCCTACATTCCTTCGTCCCGCCGCGCTGGGCCGCGTCGCCGTCACGGCCCTGGCCGTGGTTGCAGCCGTATGTGCCGGCTGGCAGCTCTGGACGCATTACGAAGTCGAACCCTGGACGCGCGACGGCCGCGTCAAGGCCTATGTGGTGCAGGTGGCGCCCGATGTGTCGGGGCTGGTCACGGCCGTGCCGGTGCACGACAACCAGGACGTGAAGGCCGGCGAGGTGCTCTTCGAGATCGACCGGGCCCGCTTCCAGCTGGCCTTCGACCAGGCCCGGGCCGCGGTGCAGGCGCGCCAGGTGGCGGTGGACCAGGCGCAGCGCGACGTCAGGCGCAACCGCGGACTGGGCAGGCTGGTGGCGGCCGAAGTGCTGGAACAGAGCCTCGCCACGCTGCGCCAGGACGAGGCCGCGCTCGCCGAGGCGCGCGCCCAGCTGGAGGTCGCGCGCCTGAACCTGGAGCGCAGCCGGGTGGTGGCCTCCACCGACGGCCGCATCACCAACCTGGACCTGCGCGTGGGCTCCTACGCCACCGCGGGGCATGCCGTGATGGCGCTGGTGGACGCGCATTCGTTCTACGTGGAAGGCTATTTCGAGGAAACCAAGCTGCCGCGCATCCATGAGGGCGATCGCGCCAGCGTGACGCTGATGGGCGACACGCGCCGCATCGAAGGCCACGTGGAGAGCATCGCCATGGGCATCGCTGACCGCGACCGCAGTGTCGGCAGCAACCTGCTGCCCAACGTCAATCCCACCTTCAACTGGGTGCGCCTGGCGCAGCGCATTCCCGTGCGCATCCACATCGACCGCGTGCCCGACGGCGTGCGGCTGGTGGCCGGCCAGACCGCAACCGTGGCCGTGGGCGAGGCCGCCGGCGACGCCAGCTCGGCACGGCTCTGAGACGACACGGGGCCATCATGAAACGCATACTGATTCCCGCGCTGCTGAGCCTGGCGCTGCCCGCGTGCACCACCGTCGGACCCGACTACCAGGTTCCCGCAGATGCGGCGGCAAACCGGCCGGCGGCCAGCGCGCCGTTCCAGCAGGCCGGCCCGGGCACGCCGTTCCGGGCCGCCGAGCCGCCGGGAGCCTGGTGGCGGCTGTATGAAGATCCGCAACTGGACCGGCTGGTGCGCCAGGCGCTGGATGCCAACACCGACCTGCGCGAGGCCGCCGCCAATCTCGAAAGGGTCCAGGCTGCTGCGGCCGAAGCGCGCGGCGCGCAGCAGCCTGCCATCGGCGTCAATGCCTCGCCCGCCTACGGCCACAGCTCCGGCGTGCAGGTACTGCAGCCCGACACCCGGCCGATGAACCGCTGGTCCTACAGCTCGGGGCTGAGTTTCTCGTACCAGCTCGACCTGGTCGGCCAGATCCGGCGCGCCATCGAAGCTGCCGACGCCGATACCGAGTCGGCCCAGGCCGCGTACGACGCGGCGCGCGTCACCGTGGCTGCCGAAACCGCGCGGGCCTATGCGGACCTGTGCGCGGCCGGCATGCAGCTGGCTTCGGCCAGGCACTCGGTGGCCGTGCAGCGCGAATCGGTTGCGGCCGTGGAGCGCCTGCTGCAGGCCGGCCGCGGCACGGCGCTGGACGTTTCGCGGGCGCGCAGCCAGCTTGCGCAACTGGAGGCCGATGTGCCTCCCTTCGAAGCGCGCCAGCGCACCGCGCTGTACCAGCTGGCGGCGCTCACCGGCCGCACGCCGCAGGAGATGCCGCAGACGCTGCTGTCCTGCGCGCGGCCGCCGAGCCTGGCGCAGACGATACCGGTGGGCGATGGCGCCGCGCTGCTGCGCCGGCGCCCCGACATACGGCAGGCGGAACGCGCCCTGGCCGCCGACACCGCGCGCATCGGCGTGGCCACGGCCGACCTCTACCCCAGGATCAGCCTGGGCCTGTCGGGCAGCTCCGGCGGCCCCGCCTCGATTGCCGGGGAACGGGGCACCTACGGCTGGAGCATCGGCCCGCTGATTTCCTGGACGGTGCCCAACACCGGCGCGGTCCAGGCCCGCATCGCCCAGGCGCGCGCCGCCACCAGGCAGGCCCTGGCCCGGTTCGATGCCACGGTGCTGAATGCGCTGCGCGAAACCGAGAGCGCGCTGGTGAGCTATGCGCGCCAGCTGGACCGCAACCAGGCGCTGGTCGAAGCGCGCCAGCAGAGCGCACTGGCCGCCGAACAGGCCCGCCTGATGTTCCGCGCCGGCAAGACCGACTACCTGACGGTGCTCGACGCCGAGCGCACGCTGGCCTCCAGCGAAAGCGCGCTGGCGGCGTCGCAGGCAGCCCTGGCGGAAGACCAGATCGCCGTGTTCCTAGCGCTGGGCGGAGGCTGGCAGGAACCGGCGGCGGCAGCCCGATAGCCGCGCAGGCTCAATGCAGCATCGTGCCGGCAGGCGGCGCCGGGTCCATCGTCATCGCGGCGGCCCAGCTGCGCAGCGGCACGCAGGTCTGCAGGCGCTGGATGGCGCGCTGCACCAGCGCCGGATGCAGTTCGTGGCCCACGCGCGAGGCCACATCGATGGTGGAATCGCCGTGCAGCTCGGCCAGCCGGGCCTGCGCGGCCTGGGCGTGGCTGACCGGCATGACCGCATCGTCGGCGCCGTGCAGCAGATGTATGGTGGTATACGGCGGCGCGGCCGTGGGCAGCTGCGCATAGCGGCCCGCGAAGGCCAGCACGCGGCCGGCCAGCCTGCCGTAGGCCTGCACGGCCTCCAGCGCCATGATGGCGCCCTGCGAGAAGCCCACCAGCGCCGTGTCGGCGGCCTTCAGCCGCAGGCTGTGCTGGGCCGACTGCACGTATTCGGCCAGCGCGGGCAGTGCCTGCGCCACGCGCTGCGGCCGGTTGGCCTCGGTGATGTCGTGCACCGGGAACCACTGGCGCCCGCCTGCGTCGTGGGGCTCGAAGCCCTCGGGGATGCGCACCACGGCTCCCGGGAATGCCACCCGCAGGGCCAGCGCCAGCGACTCCAGCCCGTCGGGCGTGCCGCCCACGCCGTGCAGCAGGACGAACAGCTGCCGTACTTCCGTGCCGGGGTTGGGCCAGAATTCGATGGAGTGGGAATCGGACATGGCACGGGGCTCCGGGAATGATGGGACGAGCGGCCGGCCGGCCGCCCCGCCATTCATTCTAGCCCCGGCGGGTCCGGGCCCGCCGAGCCGGATGGCGCCGGGCCTCAGCGCGATGGCAGCCGGGCTGCCCCAGGCGGCAGGCCATTGCAGGACATGATTTACTGTATATTTATACAGTAATCGAGATCATCCCCCATGCTGTCTCCAGAACTCATCCACCCCGCGTTGTGGCGGGCAGCGCAGCTGGCGCAAGGCGCGGCGCGCTGCATTGCCACGGGATATCCCGCGCTGTCGGCGCAGCTGCCTCATGGCGGCTGGCCGCTGGGCACGCTCATCGAGCTGCTGCACCCGCATGCCGGCATGGGCGAACTGAGCCTGCTGCGTCCTGCCCTGTGCCAGCTCGAGCGCGGGCGCACCGTGGCCCTGGTGCAGCCGCCCCACGTGCCCCACATCGCCAGCTGGAGCAGCTGGCGCCTGGATCCCCGGCAACTGCTGTGGATCGATCCACCGCGCCCCAACGATGCGCTCTGGGCGGCCGAACAGATCCTGCGCAGCGGCGCCTGTGCCGCCCTGCTCTGCTGGCTGCCGCGCGCCCGTACCGAATCGCTGCGCCGCCTGCACCTGGCAGCCCAGCGCGGCGACACGCTGTTCTTCGCCCTGCGTCCGGCCTCGGCCGCGCGCCAGGCTTCTCCGGCCCCCTTGCGGCTGGCGCTGGCCAGCACGCCGCAAGGCCTGTCCATCCACATCCTCAAGCGCCAGGGGCCGAAATCCGAGGATCCGGTCACCCTGGCGCTCGAACCCGGCACGCCTCTCCCTCTCCATGCGCCTCTGGATCGCCGCCTACCTGTGCAGCCTGCCGCTGGACGCCATACGCCCGCGCTGGTCGGATGACGACCCCGGCTACGCCGTCTGCGACGCCGAGCACGCCATCGCCCTGACGCCGGCGGCCCGGCAGGCGGGGGCGCGCATCGGCATGCGGCGCGCCGGCATGCTGGCCATCGCCCCCCGGCTCACCGTCCTGGCGCGCCAGCCCGCTGCCGAAGCCGAACTGCGCCAGGGCGCCGCGCTGGCGCTGCTGCAATACACGCCCCAGGTTGCCGTGTTCGACGACACCAGCCTGCTGCTCGACGTGGGCGCCAGCCTGCAGCTGTTCGGCGGCCCCCGGGCCCTGGGCCGCAAGGTGGCGGGCACGCTGGCCGCCCTGGGCCTGCATGCGCAGGTCGGCATGGCCCCCACCGCCCGGGGCGCCTGGCTGCTGGCCCGCCAGCCTGCTGCGCAGGCGCCGCGGCGCGTGCTGCAGCACGCCACGCTGGCCCGCCGGCTGGATGCCCTGCCGCTGGCCCTGCTGCCCGAAGCCCAGGCCCGCCAGGACTGGCTGCAGGACCTCGGCTGCCGCACGCTGGGCGACCTGCGCCGCCTGCCCCGCACGGGCCTGCAGCGGCGCGCCGGGCGCGAGCTGCTGCAGGCGCTCGACCAGGCCCATGGCAATACGCCGGAGCTGCATGCCTGGCTGGTGCCTCCGGCCCGCTTTGCGCATCGCATCGAGCTGCCCGACTACATCGAGCAGGCCGATGCCCTGTGCACCGCCGTCCGGCGGCGCCTGCTGGAGCCCTTGTGCGGCTGGCTGGCGGCCAACCAGCGCGCAGTGCGGCAGCTCACGCTGGTCATCGAGCACGAACGCGGCCGTCATGCCCGGCCCCCCACCCCGATGCCGCTGGCCCTGTCGCAGCCCGCATGGCAGCACGAACAACTGGCCGGCCTGCTGCGCGAAAGACTGGGCCGGCTGGAACTGCAGGCGCCGGCCATCGCGCTGGCCCTGCATGCGCCCGCCACGGTGGAGCGCCCGGCCGCCAGCACCAGCCTGTTCCCCGATCCCGGCGGCTGCCCCGAGGAGCAATCCCGCCTCGTCGACCTGCTGGTGGCGCGGCTGGGCCGCGAGCGCGTGCGCCGTCCCGCCCCCCGCGCCGACCACCGCCCCGAGGTGGCCAACGTCTGGCAGGACGCCCTGGCGCCGGGCGCGGCGCCTCCCGACCTGCCGGACGGCCTGGAACGTCCCTGCTGGCTGCTGGACCCGCCCGTGCCGCTGGCCGTGCGCCAGCATCGGCCGGTATACCGCGAACGCTCCCTGCGCATGGTGCGCGGGCCCGAGCGCATCGAAAGCGGCTGGTGGGACAGCGCGCGGATCAGCCAGCGCGACTACTTCGTGGCCCAGGACGCCGAGGGCGTGCGCTACTGGATCTACCTCGAGCGCGACAAGACGGCAACGCGCTGGTTCCTGCACGGACTCTATGGCTGACATCGCGCGCTGCATGGCGCGCCTCCGGAGCACTGCATGACCCCCACTCCCGACCTGCTGCCGGCGTATGCCGAACTGCTGTGCCAGTCGAACTTCTCGTTCCTGCAGGGGGCCTCGTCTCCCGAAGACCTGGTCAAACAGGCGGCGGAACTGGGCTACTCGGCCCTGGCCATCACGGACGAATGCACGCTGGCGGGCGTGGTGCGCGCGCACGTGCAGGCCAAGGCGCTGACATTGCCGTTGATCATCGGCAGCCGCATGACGCTGCGCGCCAGCCCCGACGATCCCGGCCTGGACGTGGTCCTGCTGGCGCAGACGCGCGAAGGCTACGGCAACCTCTGCGAGCTGATCACGCTGGGGCGCACCCGCGCGCGCAAGGGCACGTACCGCCTTGCGCCCGCCGACCTGGACGACCCCGAGCCCGACTGGGCGCACCTGCGCAGCCTGCCCGAATGCCTGGCCATACTGATCCCGCGCCATGGCCAGCCGGTCGACAGCATCGCCGCGCAGGCGCACTGGCTGGCGCGCACCTTTTCCGGGCGCGCCTGGATCGGCCTGTGCCTGCAGCACCGCGCCCGCGACGACCTGCATCGCGCCGCGGTGGAGCAGGCGGCGCGCGCCAGCGGCCTGCCCGTCACCGCGGTGGGCGGCGTGCAGATGCACCGGCGTTCGCGCAAGTCCCTGCACGACACGCTGGCCGCCATACGCAGCGGCCGCAGCGTAGCCCAGTGCGGCTACGACCTGGCGCCCAACGCCGAACAGCATCTGCGCTCGCGCGTGCGCCTGGCCGGCCCGTATCCGCCCGAGGCGCTGGCCGAAAGCGTGAAGATCGCCCGGCGCTGCACTTTCTCGCTGGACGAGCTCAAGTACGAGTACCCCGACGAGATCGTGCCCCAGGGCCATACGCCCCGGTCGTACCTGCGGCAGCAAACCCTGGCCGGCGCCGCGACGTTCTTTCCCGGCGGCATCCCGGGGACGGTCGCCAGCGAACTGGAGCGGGAACTGGGCCTGATCGCGGAACTGAAGTACGAAGCCTATTTCCTCACGGTCTACGACATCGTGAAGCACGCGCGCAGCCTGGGCATCCTGTGCCAGGGGCGCGGCTCGGCGGCCAACTCGGTCGTGTGCTATTGCCTGGGGATCACCGCCGTGCCTCCCGCCGAGGGCCGCAACCTGTTCGAACGCTTCATCAGCCGCGCGCGCAACGAGCCGCCCGACATCGACGTGGATTTCGAGCACCAGCGCCGCGAGGAAGTGATCCAGTACATCTACCGCAAGTACGGCCACGACCGCGCCGCGCTGACCGCGGTGGTGATCTCCTACCGGCCGCGCAGCGTGCTGCGCGACACGGGCAAGGCCCTGGGCGTGGATCCCGCCCTCATCGATGCAGTGGCGCGCGCCCACCAATGGTGGGACGGCCGCAAGAACCTGCTGCGCACCCTGGGCGAATGCGGCCTGGATCCCGACTCGCCGGTGGCCCGCAACTGGGCCGAGCTGGCGCAGGCGCTGGCGGGTTTTCCGCGGCATCTGTCGCAGCATCCGGGCGGCTTCGTGATCTCGCGCGGCAAGCTCTCGCGCCTGGTGCCCATCGAGAACGCAGCCATGGACGGCCGCAGCGTGGTGCAATGGGACAAGGACGACATCGACGCTCTGGGCCTGCTGAAAGTGGACGTCCTGGCCCTGGGCATGCTGTCGGTATTGCGGCGGGCGCTGGAGTTCGCGGGCCGGCGCCGCGGCCGCCCAATGACGCTGCACGACATCCCGCAGGACGACCAGCCCACCTACGACATGATCTGCGAGGCCGACACCATCGGCGTGTTCCAGATCGAGTCGCGCGCGCAGATGAGCATGCTGCCGCGGCTGCGGCCGCGCGAATTCTACGACCTGGTCGTGCAGGTGGCCATCGTGCGGCCCGGCCCCATCCAGGGAGGCATGGTGCATCCCTACCTGCGGCGGCGCCAGGGCCTCGAGGCCGTCACCTATCCCGGCCCGGAGGTCAAGGCCGTGCTCGAGCGCACCGAGGGCGTGCCCATCTTCCAGGAACAGGTCATGCAGATCGCCGTGAAGGCAGCCGGCTTCTCGCCCGACGAAGCCGACGCGCTGCGCCGCTCCATGGCCTCGTGGCGGCGCAAGGGCGGCGTGCACCAGTTCCGCGACAAGCTCATCAACGGGCTGCTGAAACGCCGCTACGCGCGGGATTTCGCCGAGGCCCTGTTCTGCCAGATCGAAGGCTTCGGCGAATACGGCTTTCCCGAAAGCCATGCCGCCAGCTTCGCCCAGCTGGCCTATTCCAGCGCCTGGCTCAAGCGCCACGAGCCGGAAGCCTTCCTGGCCGCGCTGCTGAATTCGCAACCCATGGGCTTCTATGCCCCCGCGCAGCTGGTGCAGGATGCCCGGCGCCACCACGTGGTGGTGCTGCCTGCCGACGTGGGCGCCAGCGGCTGGGAGGCCTCGCTGGAAGCCATCCCCGGCGCCGCGCGGCCCGCCGTGCGCCTGGGCCTGAACCAGGTGCAGGGGCTTTCCGACGAGGCCGCGCAACGCATCGAGCAGGCGCGCCTGGCAAGGCCGTTCACCGACACGCGCGACCTCGCCCTGCGGGCGAACCTCACGCGCCACGACCTCGACCGGCTGGCCGCAGGCGATGCCCTGCGCAGCCTGGCCGGACATCGCCGCCACGCCAGCTGGGAAGCGGCGGGCGGCGTGCCCGAACGCGGACTGCTGCGCGACGCAGGCGTGCACGACACCGAGGCGCCGCGCCTGCCCGCCCCCGCCGAAGCGCACGACATCGCCGCCGACTACCGCAGCCTGGGCCTCACCCTGCGCCGCCATCCGCTGGCCCTGCTGCGCGACCAGCTGGCCGCGCGCCGCTTCCAGCCCGCCAGCACGCTCAGGCACTACCCCGACCGCCGGCCCGCACGCGCCTGCGGCATCGTCACGGTGCGCCAGCGTCCGCAGACCGCGAAGGGCGTGATCTTCGTCACCATCGAGGACGAGACCGGGCAGGTGAACGTGGTGGTGCGCACCGAACTCATGGATCGCCAGCGCCGCGAACTGCTGGGCGCCACCCTGCTGGGCGTGTATGGCACCTGGCAGAGCCGCGACGGCGTGCATCACCTGATCGCGCAGCGCCTGGTGGACCTCACGCCGCTGCTGGGCGAACTCCCGGCGCGCAGCCGGAATTTCCACTAGGGCGCGTCGACGCAGGAAGATGCCCCGCCTGCCCGCCGCTCAGCTGCGCAGGCTGCAGCGCATCAGGACTTCGTCGTAATGCCGGCCGTCCACTTCGAGCGCGCGAGGCTCCATGCCATAAGGCACGAAGCCGGCGGCGCGATACAGCCGCTGCGCCGCGGCGTTGTGCGCCCCCACAGTGAGCAGCACGCACTCCAGCCCCCGCCCGCGCGCATGCTCCAGGACGTGCGCCACCAGGGCCGCCGCCACCTTGCGGCCACGCGCCCGCGGCGGCACATATACGCCCCACAGCACGCCCTTGTGGCTTTGCTTGCGCGCCTGCGGCACCATCAGGCCGGCCACGCCAGCCCAGTCGTCGCCCCCGATGGACGCCGCAAAGACCGCGCCCTGCGCCAGACGCTCGGCGTAGTGTCCGGGCGGCAGCGCGGCCTCTTCATCCCACGAGGAGCCAAAGGCATCGGGGTGGGCCCGCAGCCCTTCCAGCCTCAATGTGCGATAGGCCTGGGCTTCTTCAGGCACGAGCCGCCGGATCTGCAGGCCGGCCGGCGCAAGCAAGGGGTGCGTGTCGAGTGGCATGCCCATCAGCGTAGCAGAACTGCTCCTTCAGACTGGCAGGAAACCCTGCGCATCGATGGGCAGCGGCAGCGAGGACATCTGCGCCGTCAGCAACGCCGCGCTGCCGCAGGCCAGCGTGAAGCCCAGCGCGCCCTGCCCCACGTTGAGCCACAGGTTCGAGGCCACGCGGCTGCGGCCGATCAGGGGCCTGCCCGTGGGCGTGGCCGGACGCAGCCCGGCCCAGGGAATCGCGGCGTCGAGGTCCAGCGCGGGGAAGGTTTCGTGCACCTGTCGCTTGAGCAGCGCGATGCGCTGCGGGTCGATCGCGTCGTCGCGGCTGCCGATGTCGACCATGGCCGCGATGCGCAGGACGGAGCCGATGCGCGCATAGACGATGCGGCGCTGGTAGTCGGTGACGCTGATGGCCGGCGCCGACGTATCGCCGGCGGCCACCGGCACGCTGAGGCTGTAGCCCTTGAGCCCATACAGCGGCACGTCGCCGCCGAGCGGATGCAGCAGCGCGCGCGTGCCCAGGCCCGTGGCCAGCACCACGGCGTCGGCGGGCATCTCGCCCAAAGCCGCCTGCACGGCCACGATGCGCCCGCCTTCGCGGCGCAGTCCACGCACGGGATTGGACAGGCTGCAGGTCACGTTGCCGAGCTGCTGCAGGCGCTCGTAGAGCGCCTCGGTGAACTGCCGGCAATCCCCCGCTTCCTCGCTGGGCGTGTAGACGGCGCCCGCCAGCTGGCTGCCCATGCCGGCCAGCGCCGGTTCGAGCGCCAGGGTCTGCGCCGCGTCGAGGATCTCCTGGCGGGCTCCCAGCGAGGCCTGGTAGGCCACCAGTGCGCGGGCCTTCTCGAGCAGGGCCGGGTCGCGGTACGCGATCAGCTTGCCGTTGCGCACGTGGCCGAAGTCCATCGGCTCCTGTTCCAGCAGGGCGTGCATCACGTCGCGGCTGAGGTAGGCCAGGGCCTGCAATTGCGCCGTCGAGCGGCGCGCCACCTCCGCCCGGCACGCCAGTGCGAACTGCAGGCACCAGCGCCACTGGTGGGGATCCAGCCGCGGCCGGAAACGCAGGGGCGAATCGGCACGCAGCAGCCAGCCCGGCACGCTGGAAAGCACGCCCGGACCGGCCAGAGGCGCCACGTAGCTGTAGCTGAGCTGCCCGCCGTTGGCATAGCTGGCGACCTCGGCCGGACGCGGGCGGGCGTCCAGCAAGGTGATGTCGTGCCCCTGGCGCGCCAGGAAATAGGCCGTGGTGACGCCGACGACGCCGGCGCCGATGACGCAGATGCGCATGGATTCTTCCGCGATGAAGACGATGCCTCATTCTGGCGCGGCTGCGCCGCCCGGGCCAATGCCAAAGCCGGGGGGAGCCATAACCCGAGGTACGCCCCCCGCCCGGACGCCCCCCGAAGGTGCAAAATAGCGGTTTTGCCGCAACCCATCCGAGGATCCCATCATGAGCTCTGCCACGCTCAAAACCCGCCTGTCCGACGCCGTGAAGGACGCCATGCGCGCCAAGCAGGGCCCCCGCCTGGCGACGCTGCGCTTCCTGCTCGCCGCGGTCAAGCAGCGCGAAGTGGACGAGCGCCGCGACCTGACCGACGCCGAGATCACCGGCATCATCGAAAAGCAGGTCAAGCAGCGCCGCGAATCCATCGCCGCCTTCGAGCAGGCAGGCCGCGCAGAAACCGCCGAACAGGAAAAGGCCGAGCTGGCCGTGCTGCAGGAGTTCCTGCCGCAGGCGGCCTCCGAAGCCGAGATCGCGGCCGCCATCGAGGCCGCGCTGGCCGACGTGTCGGCCCAGGGCGCCAGCGGCCCCGCCGCCATGGGCAAGGTCATGGCCATCCTGAAGGCAGGCCTGGCCGGCCGCGCCGACATGGCCGAAGTCTCGAAGCAGGTCAAGGCCCGGCTGGGCTGAACCGCCTCATCCAGCCAGGCCGAAGAGCTCGGCCTGGCGTGCCTGTGCGCCAGGCTCGTCGAAATTGCTCATGCCCACGCCGGCCAGCCGGTAGCGCGTCTGCGGGGGCAGGTCGACCCGGGCGCACAGGGCCCGGGCCAGCGCCGCCAGCTCGGCGGCCGACGCGGGCGGCTGCAGCATCGTATGGCTGCGCGTCAGGATGCGGAAGCGGTCCGTCTTGAGCTTGAGCACCGCGGTGCGCCCCAGCATGCCCTTGCGATGCGCCTGGTCCCACACTTTCGCGGCCAGCCGGTCCAGGGTCTCGCCCAGCTGGTCCAGCCGCAGGTCCGCCTCGAACGTGGTCTCGGCGGATACCTGCTGCGCCGCCTGATCCGGCTCCACGGCGCGCGGGTCGATGCCGCGCGCCAGCTCGTACAGCCGCTGCCCGTAGCGGCCGAAATGCCGCGCCAGCGCTTCGCGCGGATGCGCGCGCAGGTCGCCCACGGTATGGATGCCGAGTTGCTCCAGCCGGCCCTGGGTGACCTTGCCCACCCCGGGCACCTTGCGCACCGGCAGCGTCTCCAGGAACTCGAGCACGCGCCCCGGACGGATGACGAACAGGCCGTCCGGCTTGTTCCAGTCGGAGGCGATCTTGGCAAGGAACTTGTTGGGCGCCACGCCCGCCGAGGCCGTGAGCCCGGTTTTCTCGCGGATCTCGCGCCGGATCGCCTGCGCCACCTCGGTGGCCGAGGCCAGCCCCTGCTTGTTGACGGTGACGTCCAGATAGGCCTCGTCCAGCGACAGCGGCTCGATGAGATCGGTATGGCGCGCGTAGACCTCGCGCACCTGGCGCGACACGGCGCGGTAACGCTGGAAATCCGGCGGCACGTACACCGCATGCGGGCAGAGGCGCCGCGCGCGCGCCGCCGACATGGCCGAGTGGATGCCGTAGCGGCGCGCCTCGTACGAGGCCGCGCACACCACCGACCGCGGCCCGGTCCAGGCCACCACCACCGGCAGGCCGCGCAGCCCGGGACGATCGCGTTGCTCGACCGACGCGTAGAACGCGTCCATGTCGACGTGCACGATCTTGCGGGCGGGTTGGTCCATGGGCATGAAGCGGAGCCGCGCCGACAGCGTCTATGGCGCGGTCAGCCGCGGGAAGCGGCGCGATCCGGGGCGCAGAAAGCGAATATTATGACGCGCTCCCGTATCCGATCGATCGCATGCAGATGTCGTCCACTCCCGCACAATCCGACTACTTCGGCCTGGACATCCCGTTCATGGCCTACCTGGGCCTGCTGCCCGAGCACATCGAGCAGGGTCTTGCGCGCACCCGCCTGCCGCAGCGCCCGGAACTGGCCAACAGCCGCGGCGACGTGCATGGCGGCACGCTGATGAGCGTGCTCGACTTCACCCTGAGCGCGGCCGCGCGCGGCCGCGATGCGGGCATCGGCATGGCCACCATCGACATGACCACCAGCTTCCTCAGCCCCGCCCGCGGCGAACTCCTGGTGGAAGCCCGCTGCCTGCGCCGCGGCACTTCGATTGCCTTCTGCGAAGGCGAGATCCGAGACAGCAGCGGCACGCTGGTCGCCAGGGCCTCGGCCACCTTCAAGATCGTGAAGCAGGGCCCGGGCGGCGACTGAACCGCCGCTGACCTACCCCGAGATCCAGTCGCTGCCGGTTTCCGGCAGGCCCGGCATGTAGGCCCTGCATGAGGGCACGCCGAAGACGATGGCCTGGCGCATGGCATGCATCGCATCGCGGTCCCAGATGCTCCTGCCCCACATGCCCAGCTGGACGCGGCTGCGGCCGGCGCCCTGCGCGACAATCTCCACGCGCGCCATCTCGCCGCCGAAGAACGGCGCCACGACGCGCACCTGGGCGGCCTGGGCGGCGGCGTCGAGCCGGCGCTCGACACGATAGCCACCCTGCCCGAGCAGGCAGCGCTCGGCCTGGGCAACGGCCGCCTCATAGGCTGCCTGATAGCCGGTCGGCACTTCGAAGCTGCCCGAAAGGCCGGCGCCTCCCGGATCGTTGCCCACCGCGCAGCCGGCCAGGGCGGCCACCAGGGCGGCTGCGGCAATCTTCTTGCAATGCATGATTCCTCCGGATGAGATCGCCGCATTATCCCGCAAACCCGCGGCGGTTCGACACTTCCGCCGGCGGTATGGCATGATCGGCGACGACATCGGCGGCCCGCCAGGCCGCGCCGCACCGGAGACAGCCTTGCCCACCGCCATCCCGCCCCGCTATCCGCTCAAAGACTTCTTCCGCAACCCGGACCAGGGCTACTTCCGGCTGGCCGACGACGGCGCCACGCTCGGCTTCATGCAGCCGGTCAGCGTCGACGGCGCCCCGGCCCGCATGAACATCCACGTGCAGGCCCTGCAGGACGGCCGGCCCGCGGGCCAGCCGCGCCGCCTCACCGCCGAGACCGAGCGCGACATCAGCGACTTCTTCTGGAAGGGCAACCATACGGTGCTCTACCAGAAAGACTTCGGCGGCGACGAGAATTTCCACGTGCTGGCCGTCGACGCGCGCAACGGCCGCATCGTCGACCTCACCCCCTACGACGGCGCGCGGGCCCACATCGAGGACGACCTCGCCGACGACCCCGAGCACGTGCTGATCAGCCACAACCACCGCGACCCCGAGGTCTTCGACGTCTATCGCGTGCACGTGCACACCGCCGAGGCTGTGCTGGTGGCGCAGAATCCGGGCAACGTGGTGGGCTGGCAGACCGACCATGCCGGCCGGGTGCGCGCCGCCGTGACCAGCGACGGCCTCGAGACCACGCTGCTGTATCGCGACGACGAAGGCCAGCCGCTGCGGCCGCTCATCACCACCGACTACCGCACCACGGTCAGCCCGCTGTTCTTCACCTTCGACGACCGCAAGTTCTACGCACTCAGCAACCGCGGCCGCGACCGGCTCGCGCTGGTCGTCATCGACCCGGCCGCGCCCGATGCCGAGACGCTGATATTCGAAGCCGACACCGTGGACCTGGACGGCGCCGCCTATTCGCGCAAGCGCAAGGTGCTGACGCTGGCCAGCTATCACACCGACAAGCCGCAGTACGCCTTCTTCGATGACGAGACGGCCCGGCTCTACGCCCGGCTGGACGCCCACCTGCCCGGCTATGCCTGCGCCGTGCAGGGCTGGAACCGCAACGAGGACCTCTTCATCGTGGCCGCCTACAGCGACCGCACGCCGGGCTCGCGCTACCTGTACGATGCGCAGCGCGACACGCTGGCCAAGCTGGCCGACATCAATCCCGCGCTGCCCGAGGCCGACATGGCGCCCATGCAGCCCATCCGCTACACCAGCCGCGACGGCCTGGCCCTGCACGGCTACCTCACCCTGCCGGTGGGCCGCGAGCCGCGCAACCTGCCCTGCATCGTCAACCCGCACGGCGGTCCGTGGGCCCGCGACGGCTGGGGCTACAACCCGGAAGTCCAGTTCCTGGCCAATCGCGGCTTCGCCGTCCTGCAGATCAACTTCCGGGGCTCCACGGGCTATGGCCGCGCCTTCTGGGAGGCCAGCTTCGGCCAGTGGGGCCTGGCCATGCAGGACGACATCACCGACGGCGTGCAGTGGCTGATCGCCCAGGGCATCGCCGATCCGGCGCGCATCGGCATCTACGGCGGCAGCTACGGCGGCTATGCCACGCTGGCGGGCGTGGCCTTCACCCCCGATCTCTATGCCGCGGCGGTCGACTACGTGGGCGTGTCCAACCTGTTCACCTTCATGCAGACCATCCCGCCATACTGGAAACCGCTGCTGGACAAGATGCACGACATGGTCGGCCACCCCGAGCGCGACCGCGAACGGCTGGCGGCCACCTCGCCGGCCCTGCACGTCGACCGCATCAAGACGCCGCTGTTCATCGCCCAGGGCGCCAAGGACCCGCGCGTGAACAAGGCCGAGAGCGACCAGGTGGTGCAGGCGCTGCGCCAGCGCGGCGTGGAGGTCGAATACATGGTCAAGGACAACGAAGGCCACGGTTTCCACAACGACGAGAACAAATTCGAGTTCTACGCGGCCATGGAGCGCTTTTTCACGCAGCACCTGCGGCCCTGAGGGATGCCCGCCTCCGGGGGACGCATCGGCTAGGTTTGGTTACGGAAACCTAATCGCGGCCAACACGGTCTACGGTGTTCTGGCCTAGAATCGGCACCGATGAATCATCCCGAGCATTCCCCCGTTCCGCGTTTGCGCCTGCGCGGCCTGATGGCCAAGGCGTTGGTAGCCCTCACCGGCCTCGGCTTGGCCGGCGTCCTGGCCCTGGGCCTGGCGATAGCCCTGGCCTGGCCCAGCCTGCCCGACCTGCACGCCATGACCGACTACCGGCCGCGCGTGCCGCTGCGCGTCTATACCGCCGACCACGTCCTGATCGGCGAATTCGGCGAAGAGCACCGCAACGTGCTGCGCTTCGACGAGATCCCCGACGTGATGAAGCACGCGGTGCTCGCCGCCGAGGACGACCGCTTCTACGAGCACGGCGGCATCGACTGGATGGGCGTGATCCGCGCCGGCCTGGCCAACCTGGTGAGCATGTCCAAGTCGCAGGGCGCCAGCACCATCACCATGCAGGTGGCGCGCAATTTCTATCTCTCGTCGGAAAAGACGTATTCGCGCAAGTTCTACGAACTGCTGCTCACCTTCAAGATCGAATCGCAGCTCACCAAGGACCAGATCCTCGAGCTGTACATGAACCAGATCTACCTCGGCCACCGCGCCTACGGCTTCGCCGCCGCCGCCCGCACCTACTTCGGCAAGCCGCTGGCGGAAATCACGGCGGCCGAGGCCGCGCTGCTGGCCGGCGTCCCCAAGGCGCCCTCGCGGTCCAATCCCATCACCAACCTCGAGCGCGCCCGCGCCCGCCAGCACTATGTGCTCGGCCGCATGCAGGCCCTGGGTTATCTCACGCCCGAGCAGACGCAGGCCGCGCTGGCGCAGCCCCTGGTGATACGCGGCTCCGAAGGCGGCCCCGCGCGCGGCTATGCCATCCACGGCGAATATCCCGCCGAACTGGTGCGCCAGCTCATGTATGGCGTCTACCAGGACGACGCCTATACGCTGGGCATCGATGTCTACACCACGATCAACGCCAAGGACCAGCAGGCCGCCTACGAAGCCGTGCGCCGCGGCGTGCTCGACTACACGCGCCGCGCGCCCTATCCCGGCCCCGAGGACCAGATCGAGCTGCCCGAGGGCATCGAGAACGATGCCGCGGCGCTGGACGAACTGCTCGACGGCGTGCAGGAGAACCTGCCCGACAGCGGCGACCTCTACACCGGCGTGGTGCTGTCGGCCAGCCCCACCGCGATCCGGGTGGCGCGCAGCGCGGGCGAGATCATCACCATCGATGACAAGAAGGCCCTGGCCGTGGTGGCGCGCGCGCTCAGCGAACGCGCCAAGCCCGAGAGCCGCATCCGCCGCGGCTCGGTGGTCTACGTGCACAAGAACGGCGAGCACTGGGAGATCATCAACATGCCGGCGCTGCAGGCCGCGCTGATATCGGTATCTCCCAAGGACGGCGCCATCCGCGCCATGATCGGCGGCTTCGACTTCTTCCGCGGCTCGTTCAACCGCGTCACGCAGGCCTGGCGCCAGCCCGGCTCGAACATCAAGCCCTTCGTGTACGCGGCCGCGCTCGAGCGCGGCCTGACGCCGGCCACGCAGATCTCCGACCAGCCCTTCGAGCTCAGCGCCGAACAGACCGGCTCGCGCCCGTGGCGGCCCAAGAACGACGGCGACCAGTACGAGCCCATGCTGACCTTCCGCGAGGGCCTGTACCGCTCCAAGAACATGGTGTCGATCCGCATCCTGCAGGCCATCGGCCCGAAATACGCACAGGACTACCTCGCCCGCTTCGGCTTCGACAAGGCGCGCCAGCCGCCCGTGCTGCCGCTGGCGCTGGGCGCAGGCAGCGCCACGCCGCTGCAGGTGGTTTCCGCCTATTCGGTATTCGCCAACGGCGGCTATCGCGTCGCGCCCTATCTGATCGACCGCGTCACCGACCGCTCCGGCAAGGTGCTCATGCAGAGCCAGCCCGTGCAGGCGGGCGACGAACGCGCCCGCACCATCGACCCGCGCACCGCCTGGGTGATGGACGACATCCTGCGCGACGCGGCCACCCGCGGCACCGCCGCCCGGGCGCGGCGCGCGCTGGGCCGCGACGACATTGCCGGCAAGACCGGCACGACCAACGACGCCGTCGACGTCTGGTTCTCGGGCTACAACGCCGACCTGGCCACCACCGTATGGATGGGCTTCGACCAGCCGCGCAGCCTGGGCAGCAATGCCTACGGCAGCGGCCTGGCGCTCTCCACCTGGCTGGACTACATGAAGCCGGCCCTCGACGGCGTGCCTGTCCGCCCGCAGCCCAAGCCGCCCTCGGGGCTGATCATGGCCAACGGCGACTACTACTTCTCCGAGTTTCCCCCCGGGCAAGCCGTGGCGGCGCTGGACCTCAGCACGGGCGACGAGCTCACCGACTTCCTGAACAACCTGCGTCCCAGCGACGACGCGCCCTCGCGCGTGCGCCAGCCCGACGAGCCGCCGTCATCGGGCAGCCGTCCCCCCATCCCGCCCATCCCGGTGCCCAGCGCCGACATGAGCGGCACGGGCCGCGGCCCCCTGCCGCTGCAGCCGGCCACCCAGCCGGCCGGGCCGCCTCCAGGCCCCGCCGGCGGCACGGCCACGGACCTGCGCCTGCGCCCGGTGACCCCACCACAGCAGCCGGGCCCGCGCCCGCTTTCCCCCACATGAGCCCCACCGCTTCCGCGCGCCAGCTGCGCGTGCCCGCCGTGTACATGCGCGGCGGCACCAGCAAGGGCGTGTTCTTCCAGCCCCGCCACCTGCCCGAGGATCCCACCCGCCGCGACGCGCTGCTGCTGCGCATCGTCGGCAGCCCCGACCCCTACGGCAAGCAGATAGACGGCATGGGCGGCGCCACCTCCAGCACCAGCAAGGTGGTGCTCGTGGGCCCCTCGAGCCGGCCCGGCTGCGACGTGGACTACCGCTTCGGCCAGGTGGCGATCGACCGCCCCCTGGTCGACTGGAGCGGCAACTGCGGCAACCTCAGCGCCGCCGTGGGCCCCTACGCCATCGCCGAAGGGCTGGTGCGCGCCCCGCGCGACGGCCTGGCCACGGTACGCATCTGGCAGGCCAACCTGGGCAAGGTCATCGTGGCCCACGTGCCCATGCAGGACGGCGAAGTGGTCGAACTGGGCGATTTCGAGCTCGACGGCGTGACGTTCCCCGCCGCCGAAGTGCGCCTGGAGTTCCTGGACCCGGGCGCCGACGACGGCGAAGCCGGCGCCATGTTCCCCACCGGCGCGCCGCTGGACACGCTGGACGTGCCCGGCGTGGGCAGGCTGCAGGCCACGCTGATCAATGCCGGCAACCCCACCGTCTTCGTGGACGCGGCCGCCCTCGGGCTGGACGGCCGGGAGCTCCAGCCCGCGGTCAACGGCGATGCCGCGCTGCTGGCCCGCTGCGAGGCCGTGCGCGCCCATGCCGCCGTGGCCATGGGCCTGGCAGCAGATGCCGCGCAGGCGTCCGCCACCCGGCAGCACACGCCCAAGCTGGCCTTCGTGGCCCCGCCTGCGTCGTACATCGCCTCCAGCGGCCGGCCCGTGGACGGCGCCGGCATCGACCTGCTGGCGCGCATCCTTTCCATGGGACAGCTGCACCATGCCATGACGGGCACGGGCGCCGTCGCGCTGGCGGCCGCCGCGGCAGTGCCCGGCACGGTGGTCAGCCGCGCCCTGGGCAGCGCGCGCACCGGCCTGCGCTTCGGCCACCCCTCCGGCACGCTGGCCGTGGGCGCGCAGGCCGAACAGGATGCGGACGGCTGGCGCGTCACCAAGGTCACCATGAGCCGCAGCGCACGCCGCCTGATGGAGGGCTGGGTGCGGGTGCCGCCCGTCTAGGGCGTGCCGGGGCCGGCCCGCCGCACCGGGCGCGGCCAGGCCTGCAGCGTGCCCAGGTCGAGCAGCGTGAAATAACCCGCTTCCTGCCATCCCCCGGTGTCGATGTGGAAGACGTTGCCCAGCGCCACGGGCTGGTCCACCGGCGTGTGCCCGGCCACCACCGCCCGTATGCCGGCGACACCGCTGGGATCCTGCCGGGCCAGGCGCTCGCGCGACCACTGGCAGAACGAGCGCGTGCGCCGGTGGCGCGCCTGCAGCGCGCCTTCCAGCCGGCGCCAGTCGTCCACCGGGCAATCGGCATGCACCAGGCCCACGGGCCCCGCCGCGGTGGCCACCTCGATCGCCACGGGCAGCGCCCCCAGTGCGCGGGCGCAGTCCCGCTGGCGGCCCGGCGCCAGCTCGAGGAACCAGCCCCCGCCATACTTGCGCCAGTTCTCCCGATCCACGCGGCCGGTGCGCACATGGCGGATGGCATAGTCTTCGTGGTTGCCCTGCACCGCGTGGAACCAGGGCTGCGCCAGCCACTGCAGCGCCGCTTCGCTTTCCGGCCCGCGGTCGATCAGGTCGCCCACCGAGAACAGCCGGTCGCGCGCCGGGTCGAATCCCGCCTGATCCAGCGCCTCGCGCAGGCGCGAGAAATGCCCGTGGATGTCGCCCACGGCCAGGTCGCGGCCCGCAGGATTGGGACCGATCCGCAGGAACGGGCGCCCATCCGGCTGACAGCCACTTGAATGAAGCACCTGAGAATCACTACTATTCATGTTATCGTCTCGCCGACCCGATTCCGGACTCCTCCGCCATGACAGCCGCGTCCAAGATCAAGACCTGGTATCTCGTCCATAAATGGACCAGCCTGGTCTGCACTCTGTTCCTCCTCGTGATCTGCATCACGGGCCTGCCCCTGGTGTTCCACCATGAGATCGAGCACCTGCTCGACGAAGGCAAGCCCATGGCGGAGCTGCCGGCCGACACGCCGACCCTCAGCCTGGACCGGATCGCCGCGCAGGGCAAGAGCCTGTATCCCAACGAGTACATCGATTACATCTACATGGACGACGAAGAGCCCCAGGCCTACGTCGGCCTGACGCCCGAACACGGCAAGGTGATCGAGGCCGGGCACGCCGTGCGCGTGGACACGCGCACCGGCGACATCCTGCACGACGGCCCCACCTACGCGTCCGACCGCTTCTCGTTCATGGGGATCATGCTGGCGCTGCACGTGGACCTCTACGCCGGCCTTGCCGGCCAGCTGTTCCTGGGCTTCATGGGCCTGCTGTTCGTCATCGCCATCGTCTCGGGCGTGGTGCTCTACGGCCCTTTCATGAAGAAGCTGGAGTTCGGCACCGTGCGCGCCTCGCGCTCGCGCCGCCTGAAATGGCTGGATCTGCACAACCTGCTCGGCATCGTCACGCTGGTCTGGGCCTTCGTGGTGGGCCTCACCGGCGTGGTCAACGAACTGACCGTGCCCCTCTTCCGCCTGTGGCAGGCCACCGACCTCGCCGCCGTGGTGGCGCCGCACCGCGACAAGCCCATCCCCACCCAGCTGTCTTCGCCGCAGCAGGCCGTGGACAAGGCGCTCGCCGCCGTGCCGGGCAGCGCCCTCAGCATGGTGGCATTCCCGGGCAATCCTTATGGCAGTCCTCATCACTACGTGGTCTGGCTCAAGGGCGACACCCCGCTCACTTCCAAGCTCAACACGCCGGTATTGGTAGACGGGGTCTCCGGCGAGCTCACCATGGTGGCCCGCATGCCCTGGTACCTCACGGCACTGGAGCTGTCGCGGCCGCTGCACTTCGGCGACTACGGCGGCCTGCCGCTGAAGATACTGTGGGTCCTGCTGGACCTGGTCACCATCGTGGTCCTGGTCAGCGGCCTGTATCTGTGGGTGGCCCGCCGCAAGGCCAACGAAGCCCGCATTGCCGAACTGGTGCGCCGCCACCAGGCAGTCGAACCCCAACGCAGCCCCGCATGAGCCCTCGCAACCGTTTCCTGTTCGTCTGGGGCATGCCCGTCCTGATGGGCGTGCTCAGCGTCTTCGGCCTGCTGGCCGCGCTGCTGGGCACCGGCGCCTGGCACTGGGGCTCCTGGACGGCGCTGGCGTGGCTGCTGGTGGTGATCGCACGCTACTGGCTCTGGCCGCGCGAACGCTGAGGCGCCTGGCGTCGTGGCGCCGGGCGCGCCGCGGCCCGGCACCGGTAGGCCCGGCGCCCGCCCGGCCTTCCCGCCCCGCACTCAGCCCTTGAACGTTTCCGGATCGGGGCCCAGCCGGCCGCTTTCAGGCAGGCCGTCGATCGCGGCCATGTCCTCGGCGCTGAGCTCGAAATCGAACAGGTCGATATTGGCGCGGATGCGGGCCGGCGTGGCGGATTTCGGGATCACGATCAGGCCGTTCTGCAAGTGCCAGCGCAGGGCCACCTGCGCCGGCGTCTTGCCATGGCGCTGTGCGATGTCGGCGATGGCGGGATCGCGCATCACGCCGCCCTGCCCCAGCGGGCTCCAGGATTCGGTGGCGATGCCGTGCTGCGCATGGAACGTCCGCATGGCCGGCTGCGCAAAGCCGGGATGCAGCTCGATCTGGTTCACCGCCGGCACCACGCCGGTTTCGTCGATCAGGCGCTGGAGATTGGCCTGGGTGAAGTTCGACACGCCGATGGAACGCGCACGGCCGTCTTCCTTCATGGCCACCATGGCGCGCCAGGCGTCGAGGTAGCGGTCGCTGCCCGCCACCGGCCAGTGGATCAGGTACAGATCGACATAGGCCAGGCCCAGCTTGCGCAGGCTGTCGTCCATGGCCTGCATGGCCTCGTCATAGCCATGCTTGTCGTTCCACAGCTTGGTGGTGATGAACAGGTCCTTGCGGGCCACCCCGGCGGCCCTGAGGCCCTCGCCCACCCCCGACTCGTTGCCATAGATGGCAGCCGTATCAATGGAACGATAGCCTGCAGCCAGCGCTTCCTTCACGACGGACCCGGCCTGGTCGTTCGGAATCTGCCACACGCCCAGCCCCAGCTGGGGCATCACGTTGCCGTCGTTCAGCGTGACGGTAGGGACTTGCACCATACGACCTCCTGAAATGAATGAGTACCACGACACGGCCGCGCGCCGCCACGGCGGCGGCCACGCGCCCATGCCTGATGATAGCCTCCCGGCACGACAGCCTGCTGCCCGCCGCGTTGACAGCGGCGCGGTCCTCGCCGAAGATCGCAGCTTTTGGACCGATCTCCATGCATGACCAGCAAGGTACCGGCGCCCTGCGCGTATGCGCTGCGTCGGAACTGCACGACGGCGGACTGGGCGTGAAACTTCCCGTCTGCGACCGCTCCGGCCGCACCACCGCATTCTTCGTGCGCTACCAGGGCCGCGTATACGGCTATCTCAACCGCTGCGCCCACGTGGGCGTGGAACTGGACTGGGAAGGCAGCTTCTTCACCCGCGCCGGCGACCTGCTCATGTGCGCACGCCATGGCGCCACCTATGCGCCCGACACCGGACTGTGCGTGGGCGGGCCATGCCGCGGCGGGCGGCTCACGGCCCTGCGCGTGGAGGAACGCGACGACCCGGACGGCCGCGCCGTGTACTGGCTGCCGGAGGGCGCAGTGCGCCCTGCCGGCGAAGACTAGCGCCAGCCTCGCGGCACTGCATCCGGCATTGCACCCGGCACTACGCCCGTCACCGCACGCGACGCCATACGCCGCGCTACGGCGCCAGGCGGAAACCGAGGTCTCCGCCCCAGCGGTCGGTTTCGCGCAACCACTTGGCGCCGCACTGGATGCAGCGGAAATGGTCTTCGCGGTTCGACTCCCGGCCCTTCTGGCTGGGGTGGGTAAAGCCCTGGTGGCCCAGCTGGGCATGCGGCGGCACGCCGGGCTGGCCAGGCGCGATTGCTTGGCACGCAGGACACATCACGCTCATGAGTCTTCCCTGGTTTCCCGAATCTCCAAATTGTAAGGGATTCTCTCATATGCAGGGACAAGCGTAAGCATTCGCGACTTCAGGCGTGGCTCCCGTGGGCAGACGCCAGCGTTTCGTAACAGGTGGCCAGATGATAGGGGGTGGTGGCGGGCATGTCGGCCCGCACCACGGCGCCCTGCGGATCCAGGCACTCGTGCCAGCCGCCGGCGTGCAGGAAGCGCCGCTGCAGCTGCCCCAGCTGCGCCGCCAGGCGCGGGCTGGCCGTGAGGGCCAGGTAGCGCAGATACTCGGTCTGGGCCCAGATGCGCTGTGCCGGGTCGTGCACGGCGCCGTTGCCTCCCACGGCGGCTGCCACGCCCCCGGTATCCGGCGCCACGCCGGCGGACTCGATCCACGCGCAGCCACGCGGCAGGGCCAGGGGGAGTTCCAGGCCGTCGAAAACCTCGGGCGCCGACTGCAGCAGGACATACCATTCGAACTGGTGCCCTGGCTCGATGCGGTTGCCGCTGCTGCCTTGAGGCAGCTCCAGCACGCATTGCGTGGCGGGATCCAGGAACTGGTCGGCGGTGCCGGCCGCCACGCGTCTCAGGGCCTCGGCGAACCAGGTGGGCTCGATCACGCGCGCGGCGGCGAGATAGGCTTCCGTGAGGTGCATCACAGGATTCTGCGCGGGCCCGCGCAAGCGCTGTGCGCCGTCCTCGCTGAGCGCAGCATCGTACACGCCGCCGCCGCGATGGAAGCGCTCCTCCACCCACTGCGCCGTGGCCAGCACGACCTGGCGCGCCTCGGTGCGGCGCGAGCGCTCGAAATAGGCGGCGCAGGCGAAGATCACGAAAGCGTGGGTGTAGAGATCCTGGGTGGTGTCCAGCGGCTTCCCGTCAGGGTCCACGCTGTAGCGCCAGCCGCCGTGGCGTTCGTCACGGAAATGGCGCAGCAGCGCTGCGAACAGCGCGTCGGCATGCGCGGCCGCCTCGGCGCCAACGGCCCGCGCATGCACATAGAGCTGGCGGGCGCAGGCCATGGCGCGGTAGCGCACGTCGGGCAGCGGCTTGCCGTCCGGCCCCAGGGCTTCGTGCGGCAGGCCCAGGGCCGGATTGAATCCCCGTGTGCGCCACGCGGGCAGCACCACCTCGTCGAAATGCCGGCGCAACGCCTGGGCAATGTCGGGAAGAGACTTGGACATGATGATCTGGCGCGATCGTTGCTGGGTGCGCCGATGGAAAAGGCCGGCGCCACACATCCACGATACCTGATTCGTGAAAGCGCAGCGCCGGCCCGGGTATCGGCGCCGCTGTGCGGCGGCGCCGGCTGGGCACTATGCCCGTCACCACCTAGCGATAGACGTTCTCCAGGAGCCAGTCCTGAGCGAAGGCCTCGGCACGGTCCCGCGCTTCATCCAGCGAAGCGCATGTGCCCAGATAGGAAAAAGCAGCATCCACTTCGGTTCCGCCTTCCGCCGTGACGGTCAGCAGGACACCGTAACCCCCGGTGTCCATGGGGGCCGTGGAAACGTCGATCAGAACTTCCTGGTCATGATGCGGCATGGCGCCCTCCCAGTCGGTTGCTTGTGAGACGCGTGGCGGGCACGCGCAGGATAGACGTAGGCTATGCGCTGATGTCATGACCCACATCCTGGAATATTGGACCCGGGGTACCGGGCCAAGTTCACCGCCCTCGGCAGGCAGCAGGATTCGCGGTTTCAGCGCGTTACGGCTAGCGATGGAAGGCCGCCGGATCTGCCATGCGCAAGGCCAGGCGGCCCTTGTCGGTGACGACCCAGCCACCGTGCTGCCTGCGTATGCAGGCCAGCAATTCGAGCGCCTCGAGGATATGGGACGGCGCGTCGTCGGGGGATTCCGCTGCGTCGGCCCCGGGGCCCGCGGGCTGGGCGGCGATCACGCCCAGCCAATGGGCCAGTTCTCCTTGCCGGATGCGTGCTGGTGCCATGGAATACGAGCCCAAAATCCAGACGATAGCACGGTCGCCGCTGGTACCGGCGGATACGATTTTCCGCTTGCGGCCGCATTCCCGCCGCCTTAAATTGAAGTTGCCGGGCCTCTGACACCCTATGCGTGCGAGGCAGGCGGGAGCGCCCCGAACTCAGAAGAGTCGGGGCGCCCCTTCGTTTGAGGAAGCTGGCGGCCCGGTTTCCGGCCGGTTTGCCTGCGGGGCGGCGATGCGCAACGCCGGCAGTCCGTGCGAGGCCAGGTCCACGATGCGGCTCTCGTGCCCGCCGCCCTCGTGCGCCAGCGCGGCAACCAGGTCCAGCGTGGTAGAGCGGCGGGTGAGCATCAGGCAGCGTGCCGGGCAGCCGGCCACGCGGGTGGCGTGCCAGGTGCGCGGCCGCATGCACACGCCCTGGCCCGGCGGCACGGCAAACACGCTGGCGCTGGCGGGATCGGGCAACGCCGGGTCGTCGGGCAGCCCGTGGGCAACCACATGCAGGATGCCCCGCCCCAGCAGGGGCACGATGGCCTGCTCGGTCAGCCAATGGACTTCCAGCGCGGGCACGTCGAGGACCTGGTTGCGATAATCCACCCAGAGCACCTCGGTCTCGCCACCGCCCGTGTCGAACACGTGTTCATGCCAGAAGTCGCTGGCCGGATGGCGGAAACCCGGCCGCGGATCGCCGGATGCATAGGGCTTGCCCAGCACCCAGCCATACGGGGCGAATGCTTCGGGCGTGAGCGGCAGTACGGGCAGGGGCAGAACGGAAGACATGTAGCGGGACGCCCTACGCCGCAGCGCGAAACACCTGGTGTGGCGCCATGGATTCATATACCGGGCTGGTATAGCCGTAGCGTTGCGCGTAGTCCTTTTCCACCTGCCAGGCATGCCGGATGTTGGCGGCCTGTGCCGGATTGCCCTGCACGATGTGGTCGACCATCCGTTCGGCGAGGTCGCGCCATTTGAGGCGTTCGCTCTCGGCGAGGCCGTCGGAAAAATACGCATCCTCGTGGAGCTTCCGGGCCAGGCACAGCCACAGCACCAGACCCACCTGCCGGCCGGAGTCGATCACCGCGGCGCAGAGGGCATGGAACTCTGCGCGGCTCAGCTCGGCGAAGCATGCGTCCCATTCCACCATTGTCTTCTTCGCCGCCAGCACTTCATCCACCGAGACCATATTCGTACCCTACGCGAAACCATCCATGCTGCGCCAAGCCGCCAGCCGGGTCAAGCGCTACAGCAGCACCGGCTCGCCGCGCAGCCTGATTTCGGCCAGGATGCTGCCGCCACGCTGAGTCAATGAAAAGGTGCTTCTGCCCGGATACCGCAGATCCAGACGCCGGCGCAGGTTGCCCAGGCCCCCGCCACTGCGCACGAGGTCGTTGGGGGCCTGCAGCCTGCCTGGGTTCTCCACTTCGATGACCAGGTCCTCGCCTTCGCGGCGGATGCGCATGTCGATGGCAAAGCGCTCCTGCACGCAGCGCATGCCATGCTTGATGGCGTTCTCGACCAGCCCCTGCAGCATCATGTGCGGCAGCCATGCCCCCAGCGTATCCGGATCCACCCTGCAACGGTATTCGAAACGCTCGTCGAAACGCAGCGCCTGGATGCGCATGTAGTACTCCGCGGCCTCCACCTCCTCTTCCAGGCGGCACAGGCCCGCCCCGCCCTTGTCCAGCGAGTAGCGCAGATAGAAGGCCAGGCGGCGCGTCATTTCCTCCGCGATGGCAGGCCGATCGGCAATCTCCGCCACGATCGTGTTCAGCGCATTGAACAGGAAGTGCGGCTCCACCTGCAATTGCAGGTGCTCGAGCTCCAGCCGCAGGGCGCGGGTTTCGGCGTTCATTTTCGACATGCGCTCGCCACGCGCAGCCAGCTCGGCCTTTACCCCGAAAAACGCCAGCGTCCAGATCGAGAATATCCCCAGGTAATAGAGGAACGCCAGCCGGTACTGGCTGGCCGGCGTGAGGTTGATGTTCCCCGGCGGAAACAACCCGTGTATGCCATAGGCAATGGACGCCAGCAGCGCTGCCGCCGCGAGGCACAGCAGCGCCGCGCACGCGAGCACCAGCGCCGGGGCGGCCGTCCTGGACGAATGCCGTCCATGCCAGCATGCGGCCGAGCTGGTCAGCACGAAAGCCAGGGGCTCCATGGCCACAGTGAGCCAGAACGCGGCAACCGCATTGCCGAAGGCCGCCCATCGGATGAAGAAGCCCGACACCCCGAGAAAGAGCCAGCCCAGCACCTGGGCACGCCAGAACCGCGCGGAAGACTCGGCGCCGTGGAGGTCGGAGGCAATCGGGTTGGCGCTCATGTGGGTCTTGCCATGGGACGATTTGTGCCATCATCCCGCCCGGCATACACGGACGATGAAAGATGGCCTATATTTTTGGGGAAACCACCCAATAAAGCTCGATTTTTTCGACGAATCGGCGATTTTCATCGTCCGGCGCACAACAAAGAAGGCATGGCCTGCAGGCCGCGCAAGCGGCGGCGCAAGGCCCACACCAGGGGGAGAAGATGCAGGGGGAGAAGATGCTGCGCCTGCTCATCATCGACGACGAGGCGCCCGCGCGGCGCTACCTGCGCCGCCTGCTCGAGGCCCGGCACGACGTACGGGTCGAAGGCGAAGCCGCTACCATCGGGGAAGCGCGCCAGTTGATCCAGCTGCACAATCCCGACGCCATCTTCCTCGACATCGGGCTCGCGCACGGCACCGGTTTCGACCTGCTGGACGAGCTCGACACCATGCTCCCCGTGGTCTTCGTGACGGCCCACGATATGTATGCCGCACGCGCCTTCGATATCGAAGCGGTCGACTACCTGCTCAAGCCCGTCGAGCCGGACAGGCTGGCCCAGACCCTCAACCGGCTGCGGCCCCGCGCCGGCAGCTACGTCGCCACCCGCACGCGCACCGGCACGCGCCTCATCAAGGCGCATGAGCTGACGGTGGCCCAGGCGCAGGGAGACTACGTCATGCTGCACAGCGCCGTGCACGGCAACACCCTCATGCACACCACCCTGAAGCGCCTGACGGCGCAGTTGCCCTGCCCGCCGTTCTGCGCCGTATCCCGGTCGCTCATCATCAACATCGAGCACGTCTCCCACCTGACGAACCTGTCCGCCGCCCAGATGGAGGTGGAGTTCGACAACGGGGTCCGCCCGCTCATCCTGGGCCGCACGGCATCGCTGCGCCTGAGACGCGCCATGCCATGACGGGAATGCCTCACGCCAAGACCCGCCCTGCAGGTCGGAGATAGCCCCGGATCCGGCCGCAATGGTGTACTAATAGGGCGTCGAAGCGGACCGCATGGGTCCGCTTTTCCTGTTTCCCGCCCGTATGCCCGCCCCGTCCTCGTTCCATGCGCCCGCCCAGGCGCAAGCCCATCCGCTGCGCGTACTGCTCATCCTCAGTGCACTGATGGCCTTCGCCTCCATTTCCACCGACATCTACCTGCCCGCCATGCCCGCCCTGGCGGCGGACTTTGGTGCGGGTACCGGGCGCGTCGAATTGACGCTCTCGGCCTTCCTCATCGGCTTCAGCCTGGGCCAATTGCTCTGGGGCCCCATCGGCGACCGCATGGGACGACGCCTGCCGATCATGGCCGGCCTGGTGCTGTTCATGCTGGGATCCATCGGCTGCGCCCTGTCGGACAGCGTCTCCCAGATGCTGGGCTGGCGCGTGGTGCAGGCGCTGGGGGCCTGCGCGGGCCCGGTGCTGGCGAGGGCCATGGTGCGCGACCTCTACGCGCGCGACCAGTCTGCGCGCATGATGTCGACGCTGATGTTGATCATGGGCATCGCCCCGCTCGTCGGCCCCCTGGCCGGCGGGCAGATCCTGGCGGTGTGGTCCTGGCGCGGCATCTTCTGGATCCTGGCGCTGTTCGGCGCACTGGCGCTGGCCGCATTGCGCTACCTGCCCGAGACGCTGCCGCCCGATCGGCGCGTCACCGCGCCGCTGCATGGCGTGTTCCGCGACTACCTGGCCCTGATACGGGATCCCAAGCTCATACGCTACGCCCTGTCGGGCGGCTTCTTCTATGGCGCCATCTATGCCTTCCTGGCCGGCACGCCATTCGCATACATCGATTACTACGGCGTGTCGCCGCAAGCCTACGGCCTGCTGTTCGGCCTGAACATCCTCGGCATGATGGCGGCCAACTTCCTGAATTCGCGGCTCGTCATGCGCCTGGGCAGCGAACGCATGCTGCGACTGGGCGCCTGGGTGGTCGCCATGGCCGGCGCGCTGCTGCTCGCGACCACCTACTTCGGCCTGGGTGGCCTGGCCGGCCTGGTCGTACCGCTGTTCTTCTTCGTATCCATGAACGGCTTCATCGTGGCCAATTCCGTCGCCGGCGCGCTCTCGTCCTTTCCCCAGCAGGCCGGTTCGGCCTCGGCCCTGGTGGGCGCGACGCACTTCGGCTGCGGCGTGCTGAGCGCCGCCATGGTCGGCTGGTTCGCCGACGGCACGCCATGGACCATGGGCTGGATCATGGCGGCGTGCGCGGGCGGCTGCCTGCTGTCGATGCTGGCGCCGAGCCGGCGGCGATAAATGGGAAAGGGGGCCAGTGATTTCCATCACTGGCCCCCTCGATACTGCTGGTCGGGACGGCGGGATTCGAACTCGCGACCCCTTGCACCCCATGCAAGTGCGCTACCAGGCTGCGCTACGCCCCGAAAGAACGAAAGTATATCAGAACCAAAAAATTTGTGCACGGGCTCGTGCACAACGCAGCGATCAGGATTGCGGCGCGCCGGCCTGCTCGAGGGCCTCGCCCAGCATTGTCGAGATGCTGTCGAGTTCGGCGCGCAGGGACTGCAGTTCGGTGGGGCTCAGGCGCACCGCTGCATCGGCTTCATGCGCCATTTCGCGCACGTCGCCGAGGCGATTGCGCGCGCCGCTGATGGTGAAGCCCTGCTCGTAGAGCAGCGAGCGGATGCGGCGGATCAGCAGCACTTCGTGATGCTGGTAGTAGCGGCGGTTGCCGCGCCGCTTCACCGGCTTGAGTTGCGTGAATTCCTGTTCCCAGTAGCGCAGCACGTGTGGCTTCACGCCGCACAGGTCGCTGACCTCGCCGATGGTGAAATAGCGTTTCGCCGGGATCGGAGGAAGTGTGACGGCGGTGGAGTCGGAGCGTGTCATAGAAGAATTTTATGCCGCGATGTCCGGGAAATCCGATGACAATTGCCAACAAAGGGTATCACTACGGGTATCACTGCAGGCATCGTCGTGATGCCGTTGCAGGATTCATTGCTCGGGCGCTTCCTGATCCTGCCCGTCCAGCGGCTTGGCCTGCTCGACGGCGCTCTTGAGCTTCTGGCTGGCATGGAAGGTGACGACGCGCCGAGCGGCGATGGGGATGGTCTCGCCCGTCTTGGGATTGCGGCCCGGGCGCGGCGGCTTGTCGCGCACCTGGAAATTGCCGAACCCCGACAGCTTCACCGGTTCGCCGCGCGCCAGGGCGTCGCGGATCTCTTCGAAGAAAGTATCGACGATATCCTTGGCTTCCCGCTTGTTCAGGCCCACCCGCTCGAAGAGCAGCTCGGCGAGCTCGGCCTTGGTGAGGGTACGCGGTTCGGCAAGCATGGCATTTCCTATTGATCAGGCGCGCTGGCGGGCGCCGTGGCCGGCCACCAGCGCATCGCGGACGCGGGCCACGCAATCGGCCACGCGCGCCTCGTCCAGTGTGACTTCAGTGTCCTGTAGCCAGAAACGGAAGGCAAGGCTTTTCTCGGTGGCGGGCCGGCCTTCTCCGGCACGCTCGCGCCACACGTCGAAGAGCCGCACGTCGCGCACCACGGCCAGCGCCGGGTCGGCGGCCACTGTGCTGGCAACGGTGTCCAGCAGCGCCTGCGCGGGCACGTCCAGGTCGACCCACAGGGCCAGGTCGCGGATCACCACGGGCTGGCGCGAGAGCTCCTGCACGCTGGGCATGCGGGCAGCCTGCAGGGCTTCGACGTCGAGCTCGAAGACCACGGGCGGATGCTGCAGCTCGGCCTGCTGCGCAAGGCGCGGATGCAGCTCGCCCAGCCAGCCGACGACCCTGCCGTCGAGCAGCAGGCGCGCGCCGCGCCCCGGATGCAGCGCGGGATGTGCGGCCGCCTCGAAGCGCAGCGCCTGCGCGCGGGCGCCGAACAGGGCCTGCACGTCCATCTTCACGTCGTAGAAATCGACCTGGCGCGCCGCCTCGCCCCACTGCTCTTCCGAGACGGGGCCCCAGGCGGCGCCGGCCAGCATCAGCGGCTGGCTTACGCCGCCCACGGAGAGGTCGCCGTCCGGGACCGCGGGGTCGCGCCGGAACACGCGGCCCAGCTCGAACACCCGCACGCGGGACTGCTTGCGATTGGCATTGTGGCGGATGACCGCCACCAGGCCCGCGATCAGGCTGGAACGCATCACCGACAGGTGGCTTGCGATGGGATTGACCAGGCGCACCGGGTCATCGTTGCCGGCGTAGTCCTGCTCCCAGGCAGCCTCGACGAAGCTGTAGTTGACCACTTCCTGGTAGTCGCGCGCGGCCGCGAGGCGGCGCAGCGCATGCGGGCCGCGCAGCGTCTCGGGCTGGGCGCGCATCTTGGCGCGCGCCACCGGCGGCACGTCGGGGATGCGCTCGAAGCCGTGGATACGCGCCACTTCCTCGATGAGATCCTCCTCGATCGCCAGGTCGAATCGATACGAGGGCGGCGTGACCACGAAGTCGTCCGCGCGGCGCTCGAACGGCAGGCCCAGGCGCGTGAAGATCTGCGCCACCTCGTCGGCCGGCACCGCCACGCCCAGCACGCGATGGCAGCGCGCCAGGCGCAGCGTGACCGGCTCGCGCACGGGCAGGTTGACGACCTGGTCGTCGACCGGGCCGGCCGCGCCGCCGCAGATGTCGAGGATCAGGCGGGTGATGCGTTCGATGTGCTCGGGAATGCTGGCGTAGTCCACGCCGCGCTCGAAACGATGGCTGGCCTCGGAGCCGAACTTGTAGCGGCGCGCCCGGCCGGCGATGGCCGCAGGCCACCAGAACGCGGCCTCAAGATAGATGTTCTGCGTGTCCAGCGTGACGGAGGTGGCCTCCCCGCCCATGATGCCGGCCAGGCTCTCGACCCGGTCGCCGGCGGCTACTACGCCGACGCGCGGGTCCAGCGAAACGGTCTGGCCGTTGAGAAGCTCCAGCGTCTCGCCCTCGCGCGCCCAACGCACGCTGATGTCGCCGTGCACCTTGTCGAGGTCGAACACGTGCGTGGGGCGGCCGAGCTCGAGCATCACGTAGTTGGAGATGTCGACCAGCGCCGATATCGGGCGCTGGCCGGCGCGCTCGAGGCGCCGTTTCATCCAGTCGGGCGTGGCCGCGCGGGCGTTCACGCCGCGGATCACGCGTCCGGCAAAGCGGCCGCACAGGTCCGGCGCCTGGATCGATACGGGCAGGCGCGCATCGATGGTGGCCGCGACCGGCTCGGCGGCGGGCAGCGTCAGCGGCGCCCCGGTGAGGGCCGCCACTTCGCGCGCCACGCCCAGCACCGAGAGGCAGTCGGCCCGGTTGGGCGTGAGCTTGAGGGTGAATACCGTGTCGTCGAGATCCAGGGCCTTGCGCAGGTCGGTGCCGGGCGCGAGGGTGTCCGGCAGCGCCAGCAGGCCGCCGTGGTCCTGCGACAGCCCGAGTTCGCGAGCCGAGCACAGCATGCCCGAGGACGCCACGCCGCGCATCTTCGCCACGCCGATCCGCATGCCGCCGGGCAGCTCGGCGCCCACGCGCGCCAGCGGCGCGACCAGCCCGGCCGCGGCGTTCGGCGCGCCGCAGACGATCTGCAGCAGCTCGCCGGAGCCGTCGTCGACCTTGCACACGCGCAGTTTGTCGGCATCGGGATGCGGCGCGATCTCGACGATGCGCGCAACCACCACGCCGCTGAAAGGAGGCGCCGCAGGCGCGGTCTCTTCGACTTCCAGCCCGGCCATGGTGAGCTGATGCGCCAGCTCGTCGGTGGAAACCGCAGGATCGACCAGCGCGCGCAGCCAGGATTCGGGTATTTGCATGATCAGCCGTGTCTGTCTTATTCGTTGAACTGGCGCAGGAAGCGCAGGTCGCCTTCGTAGAACTGCCGCAGGTCATTCACGCCGTAGCGCAGCATCGTCAGGCGCTCGAGGCCGGAGCCGAACGCGAAGCCGATGTAGCGCTCGGGATCCAGGCCGAAATTGCGCACCACCTGCGGGTGCACCTGCCCCGAACCGGAGATCTCCAGCCAGCGGCCGCGGTTCGGCCCGGAGGTGAACATCATGTCGATCTCGGCCGAGGGCTCGGTGAACGGGAAGAACGACGGGCGGAAGCGCACCACCAGGTCGTCGCTCTCGAAGAAGCAGCGCAGGAAATCGGTGTAGACGCCCTTGAGGTCGGCGAACGAGATGTCCTCGGCGATCCACAGGCCTTCGACCTGGTGGAACATGGGCGAATGCGTGGCGTCGCTGTCGACGCGGTAGGTGCGGCCCGGCGCGATCACCTTGATGGGCGGCTTGTGCATGCGCGCGTAGCGCACCTGCATGGGGCTGGTGTGGGTGCGCAGCAGCAGCGGCAGGCCTTCGGCATCGTTCATGTCGACGTAGAAGGTGTCCTGCATGGAACGCGCGGGGTGGTCCAGCGGATTGTTGAGGGCCGTGAAGTTGGTCCAGTCGTTCTCGACCTCGGGGCCGTCGGCCACGTCGAAACCGATGGAGCGGAATATTTCCTCGACGCGCTCCCAGCTGCGGATGACCGGATGGATGCCGCCGAACGCGCGGCCGCGGCCAGGCAGGGTGACGTCGATGGTCTCGGCGGCCAGTCGCGCATCCAGCTCGGCCTGCGCCAGCGCAGCGCGCCTGGCATTGAGCAGCGCTTCCACCTGCTGCTTGGCCTGGTTGATGCGGCTGCCCATCTCGCGCTTCTGCTCGGGGTCGAGCTTGCCCAGGCCCTTGAGCAGCACCGTCAGCGCTCCTTCCTTGCCCAGGAAACGCGCCTTGGCGTTCTCCAGCGAGGCGGCATCGGCGGCGGCCGCGAAACTTTCTTCAGCCTGGGAAACCAGGTCGTCGAGCTGTTGCGTCATTGTTGTGAGCCTTCAAAACGCAAACGGGGCCAACCAGCCCCGTTTGCAGCGATACGCGATGAGTCCGCGATCAGGCGGCCAAGGCAGCCTTGGCCTGTTGCACGATGGCGGCGAAACCGGCCTTGTCGTGCACGGCCAGGTCGGCCAGCACCTTGCGGTCGAGCTCGATCGCAGCCTTCTTCAGGCCGGCGATGAACACGCTGTAGCTCATGCCCTGCTCACGCACGGCAGCGTTGATACGCGTGATCCACAGGGCGCGGAACGTACGCTTCTTGTTGCGGCGATCGCGGTAGGCATACTGCCCGGCGCGCATGACCGCCTGCTTGGCGATGCGGAATACATTGCCGCGGCGGCCGCGGTAACCCTTGGCAGCGGTGAGGACTTTCTTGTGACGGGCACGGGCGGTAACGCCACGTTTGACGCGAGGCATAGTGGATCTCCTATCAAGCGAACGGCATCATCGCCTTGACCGAGGCGACGTTGGTTTCGTGGACCGCGGCCGAACCGCGCAGCTGGCGCTTGTTCTTGGTGGTCTTCTTGGTCAGGATGTGGCGCTTGAAGGCCTGACCCCGCTTGATCGATCCGCTGCCGCGGACCTGAAAGCGCTTGGCAGCGCTTTTCTTGGTCTTCATCTTGGGCATGATGATTCCTACTGGAACTTTGTTGATCTCACATGGCAACAGGTGCCCGCCGGGAATATCCCGCCGGAACTTGGGCGTTCCCACCCTGCCCCCCGGCAATGCGCAGCAAAGCTTGCAGCCCGCAGCACATAACCGGTAAAGCAAGGCAGGACGAACCTGCGCCACTTCTCTTGGGTCTTGCTCTTAGGTCTTGCTCTTGGGTCTTTTCCCCAAACCGGGAAAAGCCCTTGATTATATGGCATTTTTAAGCGGAGTGTCGAGCAGGTCAGCCCGACGGACCTGCGCTGCGGTACTGGACCGCCTCCGCCACATGCACCACCTCGATGCAATCGGCCTCGTCCAGGTCGGCCAGGGTGCGCGCCACGCGCAGGGCGCGATGCAACGCCCGCGCCGATCCGTCGAGCCGGCGCACCGCCTGCTGCAGCAGGCTGCGGGCGGCGGGAGCCATGGGGCAATGGTACTGCAGGGCGGCGCCGGCCAGCGCGGCATTGGCGCAACCCTGGCGTTCCAGCTGACGCCGGCGGCACCGCACCACCCGCTCGCGCACCGGGCCTGATGGTTCGCCCGGCGGCGCCTCGAGCAGCGCCGGATCGGCCGGCGGCACCGTCAGGTGCAGGTCGATGCGATCGTGCAACGGCCCCGAGACCTTGCCGGCATAGCGCGCCACCTGGTCGGGCGAGCAGCGGCATGGCCGCGTGGGGTGCCCCCGCCAGCCGCAGGGACACGGGTTCATGGCCGCCACCAGCTGGAAGCGGGCAGGATAGTGGATGCGGTAGGCCGACCGGGAGATCGAGACCTCGCCCGTTTCCAGCGGCTCGCGCAGGGACTCGAGGGCGCGCCGGTTGAATTCCGGCAGTTCGTCGAGGAACAGCACGCCATGGTGCGCCAGGCTGATCTCGCCCGGCCGGCTGCGCATGCCGCCCCCGCCCACCAGCGCAGCGGCCGACGAGGTATGGTGCGGGGAGCGGAACGGCGGCTGGCCGCCCGGCGACACCGGGGCGCCGACCAGGCTGGCCAGGGCGGCGGCCTCCAGCGCCTGCCTGGGCTCGAGCTGCGGCAGCAGCCCGGGGAGACGGCGCGCCAGCATGCTTTTGCCGGAGCCAGGCGGCCCCACCATGAGCAGGCTGTGCGCGCCGGCGGCGCAGACCTCCAGGACCCGGCGCGCCGCCGGCTGGCCGCGCACGTCGGACAGGCACGGCACCGGCGGCGCTTCGGGCCGGGCCGCCGGTTCGGCCCGGGCCAGCGGCGCGGCGCCGGCCAGGTGCGCCACCACTTCAGCCAGCGTGCCGGCGGCCAGCACGCGCAGCCCGGGCACCCAGGCGGCCATCGCGGCGCTGGCTGCCGGCAGCACCAATTCCGCTTCGGGGCAGTCGCGCGCCACGCCCAGCGCCAGCGGCAGCGGCGCCGCCACGGGGACGAGCGCACCGGTGAGCGAGAGTTCGCCTGCGAACACCATGCGGGCCAGAACCTGGGCCGAGACCGCCGGCGACACGGCCAGCTGCCCCGAGGCCAGCAGCACCCCAAGCGCCATCGGCAGCTCGAAGCGCGCCGAGGCCTTGGGCAGGTCGGCCGGCGACAGGTTGACGGTGATGCGGCCGGGCGGGAAATCGAAACCGCTGTTGATCAATGCGGCGCGCACGCGCTCGCGGCTTTCGCGCACCTCGGTGTCGGGCAGGCCCACCACGTTGAATCCCGGCAGCCCCGGCCCGAGATGGGTTTCCACCCGCACGGCGGGGGCATCGAGACCCGCCAGCGCGCGGCTGGCGAGTACGGCTAGCGTCATGGCGGGCTCCGCAGGCGGTTCGGGCCGGCCAGTATGCGCAATCGCCGCGCCGTGCGCGACGCAGGCGGGACATCATCGTCCCTTGCGGATCACCCCTGGGTGCCGCCCTGCTGCGCCGCCTCCTGGCCGCGCGCCTCCAGGGCATCCAGCCGCGCCTGCAGCTGCTGCACCTGCTCGGCCAGTTGGTCGGCGCGGATGCGGGCCCGCGCCAGCAGGTCGGCCTGGACCTCGAACTCGTCCCGGGTGACCAGGTCCAGGCGCGTGAACGCCTGGCCCATCATGGCGCGCACATTGCGCTCCAGGTCGGCCGCCGGGCTGCGGGCGATGAGGTCGGACAGGTTCTTCTGCAGATCTTCCATCCATTGTGTGCGGTTCATGGCTACCTCGCCTTCGTGTGTGTGACAGACCCCGCCAGTGTAGAGCCTGGCGCACGCACGCTACCGGTGCATGGAAATTAAATGGGGATTCGCCGCCCGGTTTCCAACCCTCTGCGTACGGCGAAAAAAAAGCGGTCCGTGAAGGAACCGCTTCTGAAAGCACAGGAGAAAAACTGAATCGCCGCAGCGATTCCGAGAAGCTGCCCTGAGGCACACCCCGGGTCGGCACGGTTGCCCGGCCGAGCGAACGACATCGCTGCCATTCACCGCCAGATTCTTCATGAGCCCTCGCCCGGCCACAAGCGGCTACGTGTAAACCCCCGTATCAGGCTTTACGGGAATCGGCCCCGGATTCCTGCAATTCGCTACAAATTCGGGCGCTTCCACATATTTCGTTTCATAAGCTTTGCCACAAAGCGCATTGTTCCGCTTTGGTGCACCCGGTTTTCGCCCGCAGCACAAAAATGATGCACAAACGCACCGAATCAGAGCATTCTCTTTGCTGTGCCGGGGCACGCTGGGCGCGAAGAATTGGCATGGAACTTGCTTGATTGCACTCGCCCACGCGCAACCACGAGAGGAATAGCCATGAAACTCATCATCGCCATCATCAAGCCCTTCAAGCTCGACGAAGTGCGGGTGGCTCTGTCCGGCATCGGCGTCCAAGGACTGACCGTCACCGAGGTGAAAGGCTTCGGACGCCAGAAAGGCCACACCGAGCTGTACCGCGGCGCCGAATATGCCGTCGACTTCCTGCCCAAGCTGCGGGTCGAGGCCGCCGTGCCGGATCACCTCGTCGACCAGGTCATCGAGGCCATCGAACAGGCCGCCCGCACCGGCAAGATCGGGGACGGCAAGATCTTCACCGCTCCGCTGGAGCAGGTGATCCGTATCCGGACCGGGGAGTCCGGCGAAGCTGCACTGTAAAACGCAAAATAAAGACTCATTGGAGCCATGAAAAATGGATAAAGCGGATATCTCCTGGTTGCTCGTTTCCACGCTGCTCGTGCTGATGATGGCCGTGCCTGGCCTGGCCCTCTTCTACGGCGGTCTGGTACGCAGCAAGAATGTACTGTCGGTGCTGATGCAGGTGCTCTGCACCTTCGTGCTGGCCCTGGTGCTGTGGTTCGTCTACGGCTACTCCCTGGCCTTCACGGAAGGCAACGCCTTCTTCGGCGGCCTGTCGCGTGCATTCTTCTCCGGGATGTTCACGCCCGCCGACGGCAGCTATGCCATGTCCGGCTCGCTCACCGAGATCCTGTTCGCCTCGTTCCAGGCCACCTTCGCCGGCATCACCTGCGCGCTGATCGTGGGCGGCTTCGCCGAGCGGGCCCGCTTCTCGGCGGTGCTGGTGTTCACCGCGATCTGGTTCACCTTCGCCTACGTGCCCATCGCGCACATGGTGTGGTTCGTCTCCGAAACCAACCCCGGCCTGCTCAATGCCCGCGGCGCGCTCGACTTCGCCGGCGGCACCGTGGTGCACATCAATGCCGGCGTGGCCGCGCTGGTGGGCGCCTACGTGGTGGGCAAGCGCGTAGGCTACGGCCGTGAAGCCATGCAGCCCCACAACATGCCCATGACCTTCATCGGCGCCGCCCTGCTTTGGGTAGGCTGGTTCGGCTTCAACGCCGGCTCCGCCCTGGCTGCCAACGAAGGCTCCACCCTGGCCTTCTTCAACACCATGGTCGCCACGGCCGGCGCGGTGCTGGCGTGGGTCTTCACCGAATGGGCAGTCAAGGGCAAGCCCTCGATGCTGGGCGCAGCCTCCGGCGCAATCGCCGGCCTGGTGGGCATCACGCCCGCTGCCGGCCTCGTGGGCCCGGTGGGCGCGCTGATCATCGGCGTGGTCGCCGGCGTGGTCTGCGTGTGGGGCGTCAACGGCCTGAAGCGCCTGCTGCGCGCCGACGATGCGCTCGACGTGTTCGGCGTGCACGGCGTGGGCGGCATCGTGGGTGCCCTGCTGACCGGCGTGTTCAACGCCCAGGCACTGGGCGGCCCGGGCCTGGAAAGCGCCGGTGAAATCGCCGGCCAGCTGTGGGTGCAGCTCGAAGGCGTGCTGCTCACCATCGTGTGGTCCGGCATCGTGGCCTGGATCGCCTACAAGATCGCCGACATGCTGTGCGGCCTGCGCGTCCCCGAAGACCAGGAACGCGAAGGGCTGGACGTCACCAGCCACGGCGAATCCGCCTACCACAGCTGATCCCTTCCCTCCCCGCCCCGCCCGCCGTCTCCCGGGCCGGGGCAATGCGGGAAGCAAGCGGCGCCCTCCGGGGCGCCGCTTGCCTTTGCGGCAGCCGAAGCAGGCCGCGCACCGTGACGGGCGCCCGCCGGCGCAGGCTGCGGGAAAGCCGGACGGCTTCAGCCGCGCGGCAGGCTGGCGTCGATCAGACGTTCGGCCACGGCAACCAAGTACTTCGGCGGTCCGTCGCCGCGGAACAGCTGGCCGGTGATGAAAGCGCCTTCCAGCAGCAGCATCAGGCCGTTGCCGAGCTCCACCGGATCGGTGGCGCCCATGTGCCAGGCCAGGTCGACCATGCGCTCGCGCAACAGGCGCTTGTGCGCCACCGCGACCTGCCGCGCCGGATGATCCGGTTCGGGGTATTCGACGCAGGCATTGCTCAGCCCGCAGCCGCGGTAGCCGGGCATTTCGCAGGCGCGCTGGGCCAGCCCGCGGAAATAGGCGAGCAGCTGCGCACGCGGGTCGTCGGGATGTTCCGGCACGCCGGCTTCGAAGCGGGCCCAGAACTCCTGCTCGTAGTCGCGCAGGTAGGAGGCGGCAAGCTCGTCCTTGGACGAAAAGGCGCGGTAGAGGCTGGGCTTGGTGACGCCGGCCTCGCTCACGATGGCGTCGACCCCCACCGCACGGATGCCGTCGCGGTAGAACATCCTGCGCGCCGTCTCGCGGATGCGGTCGGCGGCTTTGGGCGTACCGGCCGTGGCCGGATGCGGCTGCTTGGAACCCATCGTGACTCTCCACAAAAGCGCTTGACGACGTTACTGACCGGTACGTACGATTCCGGTTCCGCATACGTACCGGTCAGTAACATGAGTATAGCCCGCCTTCCCGCTCCCTTTCGCCGCGCCGGGCAGAAGTACGCATTCGTCGTGGTGGCGGTGATTTTTCTTGCACTGCTGGTTTCGGCGGGACTGCGCTCCACGCCCAGCGTGCTGCTGGTGCCGCTGCAGGAGCACTTCGGATGGAGCCGGGCCACGATCTCGTTCGCGGCGGCAGTGGGCATCTTCCTGTACGGGCTGGCAGGGCCGTTCGCGGCAGCCGCGATGGAGCGTTTCGGCCTGCGTCGCGTGCTGATCGGCGCACTGTCCATCATGGCCGCGTCGAGCGCGGCCAGCGCCTACATGACTGCCTCCTGGCAGCTGCTGCTCACCTGGGGCGTGTTCTCCGGCATCGCCTCGGGCGCCGTGGCAGTGGTGCTGGGCGCCACCGTGGTGAACCGCTGGTTCGCCACGCGGCGCGGGCTGATGATGGGGCTGCTCACGGCCAGCACCGCCACGGGCAACCTGCTGTTCCTGCCGGTGCTGGCAGCGCTGGCCGCCTCCGGCGACTGGACCCGGGTGGTGTGGGCCGTGGCTGCCGGCGCGGCGGTAATGGTGCCGCTGGCGTTCTGGCTGGTGCCCGACCGGCCGGCCGACGTGGGCCTGCGCCCCTTCGGCAGCCCGCCCGATGCCCCGCCGCCGTCGTCGGCGCCGCGCCCGGGGCTGCTGGCCGCAACCTTCGGCGCCCTGCGCCGCGCCATCCGCATGCGCGCCTTCTGGTATCTGTTCGCGACCTTCTTCGTGTGCGGCTTCACCACCAATGGGCTGGTGGGCACGCACCTGATCGCAATGTGCGGCGACCACGGCATCGCCGAGGTGCAGGCCGCCGGCCTGCTGGCGCTGATGGGCATCTTCGACCTGGTGGGCACCACGGCCTCGGGCTGGCTCACCGACCGCTACGACCCGCGCCGCCTGCTGTTCATGTACTACGCGCTGCGCGGGCTGTCGCTGATGTACCTGCCCTATTCCGATTTCTCGTTCTACAGCCTGTCGATCTTCGCGGTCTTTTTCGGCCTGGACTGGATCGCCACGGTGCCGCCCACGCTGCGCCTGGCCACGGAGGCCTTCGGCGAGCGCGACGCGCCGGTGGTGTTCGGCTGGATCGTGGCCGGCCATCAGCTCGGCGCCGCCAGCGCGGCGTGGATGGGCGGCCTGGTGCGGGCTGAAACCGGCAGCTACCTGCTGGCGTTCGTGCTGGCCGGCGCCACCGGACTGGTTGCCGCAGTGATCTCGCTGCTGATCGGGCGCCAGCGCCCCGCAGCGGCCGGCCCCCGGCCGGCATGACGCGCGACGCGCGGGCCGCGATGCGCGGCTAGCCCGGTGCCATGGGCGCCGGCATCCATTCCGGCAGCCATTCGGCCACGAACGTGTCCCGGAAGGCGCGCAGCCATGCCAGCCGCGACTCGGCCAGGCGCCGCGCAGCCTCGGTGCGCATGGTGGCCGGCAGGCCGGCCAGCTTGGTCTCGATGTGATCCAGCGCATAGGCCCGGTCGTCGAGGGGCCGCCCGCGGGCCAGCGGATCGTGCGGATGGGCGAAGGCGGAGCCCATGCGGCCCGCCGTATAGAACAGGCGCGCGAGCCCCACGGCGCCGAGGGCGTCGAGCCGGTCGGCATCCTGCACGATGCAGGCCTCGATGGTGCGCGGCTCGATGCCGGCGGAATAGCTGTGGGCCTCGATGGCGTGGCAGACGGCGTCGAGCCTCCCTGCGGGGAAGCCCTCTTGCTGCAGCCGGCGGCGGGCCAGCTCGGCGGCCATGCGCGAGGCCTGCGCACGCTCGGGGTGGTTCTTGGGCAGGTTGACCAGGTCGTGCAGGTAGCTGGCAGCCAGCACCACCAGCGCATCCGCCTCCGGATGCGCATGGAGCAGGGTGCAGGCCAGGGCCCGCACGCGATGCAGATGCTGCAGGTCGTGCGCGCCATCGCCGTCGGCTTCGCCGGCCGCGATGGCGATGAGGCGTGGGGCCCAGGACTCGGGCGTATCGGACATCATGATGAAACGGTGCTGATCCTGAAATGGGGCGGCCCGCTGAAATGGCGCCGACCATGAAATGACGCGGATGAAGAAGTGACGCGGACGAAGTGGCGCGGATGCAGTGGCGCGAGTCCGACACCCGCAGCCGGACCGCACTGTATGAATATACAGACGTCGTGCAGTGCTGCCAACCGGGCAGGACGCCGGGGCAGGACACCGGGCAGGTCCGCCCGGCGCAGGCGGGCCGCAACCGCCAATCCCTGGCCGCCAATCCCTGGCCGCCGACGCCTGGCCCCCCGCTAGCGCCCGGCAGGTCCGTCCACCGGCCCGGCCTCGGACACGGCCTGGTACTCCGGCAGCTCGGCGCCGCAGGCCTTGCAGAATTTCGCGTCCGCGTCGTGGCCTTCGCTGAGGCATTCATGGCAGGTGCGGGTGGTGAGCCTGCGCGCCAGCGCGTTCTGGGCCAGCGTCATTTCCACCGTGACGATGCCGGTGGGCACGGCCAGCACGCCCCAGCCCAGCAGCATCATGATGGAGGCGAGGAAGCGGCCCAGGCCCGTCTGCGGCGTGATGTCGCCGAACCCCACCGTGGCCAGCGTGGAAATCGCCCAGTAGACGCCGGCAGGAATGCTGGTGAAGCCGCGATCCGGACCTTCCACGACGTACATCACCGTGCCCATCACCAGCACGATGGTGAGCACCACCGACAGGAACACCATGATCTTGCGCGCGCTGGCCTTGAGGGCACGGCCCAGCATCAGGTATTCCTGCATGAACCGGCTGAGCTTGAAGACGCGGAATATGCGCAGCAGCCGCAGCGTGCGCACGCCGATGAGCAGCGCCAGCTCGGGCATGAACAAGGCGGCATAGGCCGGCAGGATGGCCAGCAGGTCTATCACGCCATAGAAGCTCGACGCATAGCGCCAGGGATGCCGCACGCACACCAGGCGCAGCACGTATTCCACGGTGAACAGCGCGGTGAATCCCCATTCCAGCGCGCGGAACAGGCCGCCGTATCGCTGCGACAGGGGCTGCACGCTGTCGGCCATGATGATGACCAGGCTGAGCAGGATGGCCAGGATCAGCAGCTGGTCGAAACGGCGTCCGGCCGGCGTGTCGGCCTCGAAGATCACGGTGTAGAGGGACAGGCGCCAGCCCGACAGCGGCTTGCCGAGCTCGTCGGCAGTGGGATAGGCGCCCATGGAACGGGAACGTCGCGACAAACCATCATCCTCCAGTCCGGACATGTGCGCCACCATACCACCGGGCGCGGCGTCCGGCATGCGCGGCGGTGGTATCGTGCAACGAACCGGCGCCGACAGCGCCTCCTGCCCGATCCCAGCCATGCTGCATGTCCGCACCCCCCTGATCCTGCACGAAACCCTGTCCACGCCCGAACGCCGCGTCTGGCTGAAGCTGGAGAACCTGCAGCCCGGCGGCTCGTTCAAGATGCGAGGCATCGGCGCGCTGTGCAGCCAGGCTCGCGCCAAAGGCTGCACGGCCGTGGTCTCTCCTTCCGGCGGCAACGCCGGCATCGCCGCGGCGCTGGCGGCGCGCCGGCTGGGCATGGCGGCCACGGTGGTCGTGCCCTCCACCACCCCGGAGACCACCTGCCAGCGCATCGCCGCGCTGGACGCCACGGTGGTGGTGCACGGCGAAGTCTGGGAAACGGCCAACGCCCATGCGCTGGAGCTGGCGGCCGCCTCGGGCGCGCAGTACGTGCCGGCGTTCGATCATCCCGTCATCTGGGAAGGCCACAGCACGCTGGTCGACGAGATCGTCGAGGACCTGCCTGAATTCGACGCGGTGGTCGCGTCCGTGGGCGGCGGCGGGTTGCTGGCCGGCATCCTCAAGGGGCTGCTGCGCCACGGACGCGAGGACTGCCGCGTGGTGGCCTGCGAGACCGACGGCGCGGCATCATTCCATGCCGCCATGCAGACGGGCCATCCGGTGCGCCTGGACGCCATCACGTCGATCGCCAAATCACTGGGTGCGCTGCAGGTGGCCGCCTGGCCGGTGCAGGCAATCGCCGCATTCCCGCATGCCTGCGCCGTGCTCACCGACAACGACGCCATGCAGGCCGTGGTGCGCTACGCGGCCGACATGCGGCAGCTGGTGGAGCCCGCCTGCGGCGTGTCGCTGGCAGTGGCCTACCAGGGCCACCCCGCGCTGGCGCAGGCGCGAGACGTGGTCGTGGTGGTCTGCGGCGGAGTCAGCATCTCGGCGCAGATGGTGGCGCACTGGGAAACCGCGCTGGCCTGAGAACCGGGATTCAGGCCGCCTCGCGGTCCAGCGGCCGCGCCGCGGACTGCAGCCGCGCCAGCTCGAACGGCGGCCGGCCGGCGCCGCGCAGCCGGCTCAGCAGCAGGGTCACCAGCACCGGCACCAGCGCAGCCAGCAGGAACGACTCCAGCAGATGCACCGGCTTCTCGTCCGGGGCGGGGAACAGCAGCAGGCCCGCCGCCAGCCCCGCGAGCGTGGCCCATGTGGCCGTGACGCCATCGTGGCGCCGACTGAAGAGGCCGAAGAACACGGGAAAGGCCGCTGCCGAGCACAGCAGGTCGGCCAGCAGGAACAGGTACAGCACGCTGTATCCCTGCGCGGCCACGATCATCACCGGCACGGCCAGCAGGCACACCAGCCAGCGCGACAGGCGCATCAGCGTGGCCGTGCGCGCCGCGGGCATGAGCCTGCCCAGATCCACCGCGATCAGGCTCGACACCGCGCTGATCGCGGTATCGGCGCTGCTCATCACGAGCGCCAGGCCCAGGGGAATGAGCGCCACCGCCAGCCACGCCGGCGCATGCGGCATCACCACGGAGAACAGCGCCACCGAGCTGTCGCCGCCGCTGCCCATGCCCACGAACACCAGGCCGAACAGGCCCATCACGAAAATGAACGGCATCACCAGCAGCCCGCCCAGCAGGAAGCCGTTGCGCATGGTGCGCGTGTCGCGCGCGGAATAGATGCGCTGCCAGTTTCCCTGGTGGAACACGCCTGTGAGCAGGATGGCGACGAAGAAGGTCAATCCCGCCTTCAGGCCCGCCATGTCGAAGGGGTCCAGCAGGCGCGGAGCCTGGGCCTGCAGGCGCTGCACAGCAGGCTCGATGCCGCCGGCGGCCTGCCAGCCCAGCACCATGAGCACCAGCAGCAGCGGCACGATGATGATCATCTGAAGCTTGTCGGTGAAGATCGAGGAACGCAGCCCGCCGTATGCCGTGTAGATGAGGGTCGCGCCCATCACCACCGCCGCGGTCGCCCACAGCGGCACCGGCGCGATCAGCGTCACCAGCTTGGCCATGGCGGTGATCTCCGCGCACAGCGCAATGAACAGGTAGAACAGCATGATGAGCAGTGTCAGCGCGTACATGGGCCGGCCATAGCGCGCAATGAGGAACTCGGTGAGGGTGTGGCCGCCCGGCATGAGTTCGCGCATGCGCCGGCCCAGCGGGATCATGACGAGCCGCGGCGACATGGCGCCCAGCGCGTAGCCGATGACGGCGCCCAGCCCGCCCCAGGTGGCGGCCTGAGCTGGGGAGAACAGGATCCACGCGCCGAGGGACGAAGCCAGCAGCGTCAGCAGCGTGGCCACCGCGCCCTGGGAATTGCGTGCGACGATGTAGTCTTCGAGGTTGCCGCGTTCGCGGCGCGCGTAGAGCACGCCGGACACGGTGAAAGCGGCCGAGAAGGCAATGAGCCAGCACAGGGCGGCCGGGCTGCTGAGCATGATGTCGCGTCTCCCGCCGGCGGACCGACCGCAGGCGTGTGGCATGGCGCGGGATTGCGCCGCCAGAAGGAAGGACCGGATCGGGGCGCGGGGATGGAATGGGCGGGCCGGGCCCGCGGACGTCCTTCCCTTCGCCGGCATGACCCGGATCAGGTTCGAAGGGTCACGGTGCGACGGACGCGCCAGCCGAATCTCAGCCCTTGCGGGCTCCCCCAGGAACGGCGCAAGATTAGGAGAGGCCGCCGGGCTTGTCAATGCCGCGCGGCGGGGCTTTGTGCTAACGTGCCGTCTTTGCGACACGGGGTGTCCCGGGCAGTTCGGGGCTGAGATGACACCCGTCGAACCTGATCCAGTTCACACTGGCGAAGGGATGTCCTGGCAACGCTGCGCGGCACATGGCCGCATGCGCGCAATGGCCTCTTCGCCGGGTTTTCCGAGGCCTGCCATGCACGCATCCGACTCCTCCCCTCCGATTTCCGCACAGGTCGTGCTCGTCACGGGCGGCGCCCGCGGCCTGGGCGCCCACATCACGCGCGCGTTTCTCGGTGCGGGCGCCCGCGTGGTCGTCAATTACCTGAGCAGCGCGGCGGCCGCCGCCGCGCTGGCCGAGGCCGCGCCCGGCCGCGCCCTGGCCGTGCAGGCCGACGTGTGCGACCCGGCAGCGGTGCAGGCGATGCTGGCGCGGGCGGAAGACCACTACGGCGCGCCCGTGACCACCGTGGTCAACAACGCCCTGCCCCGCTTCGCGTTCAACGGCGACGCGCGGCCGCACGCCGACACGCTCACATGGCAGCACATGCAGCAGCAGATGGAAGGCATCGTGCGCGGCGCGCTCAACACGGTGCAGGCGGCGCTGCCCGGCATGCGGCGCGCAGGGCACGGCCGCGTCGTCAACATCGGCACCAACCTGTTCCAGAACCCGGTGGTGCCCTACCACGACTACACGGCGGCCAAGGCCGCGCTGCTGGCCTTCACCCGCACCCTGGCGCAGGATCTCGGACCCGACGGCATCACCGTCAACATGGTGTCGGGCGGCCTGCTGCGCACCACCGACGCGTCGGCCGCCACGCCCGCCGAAGTCTTCGACCTAATCGCCGCCAGCACCCCGCTGCGCCGCGTGACCACGCCGGCCGAGTTCGCCGACGCGGTGCTGTTCTTCGCGTCCCCGTGGTCGCGCGCCGTGACCGGCCAGAACCTGGTGGTGGACGGCGGACTGGTCAAGGGCTGAGCGGGCGGGAGGCTTTCCTCATGATGCACCTCAATCTCTTCATCTTCGGCTGCGGCCACCATCGCGCCGCATGGCGGCACCCGCAGTCGGCCGTGGAGCGGCTGGGCGACATCGCCTACTACGAATCGCTCGCGCGCACGGCCGAGCGCGGCAAGCTGGACGCCGTGTTCTTTGCCGATGGCCACAGCGCCGACAACGTGGGCGACGGGCCGCGCTGGTTCCTCGAACCGCTCACGGCCATGGCGGCCATGGCGCGCGCCACCACGCGCATCGGCCTGATCAGCACGGTCTCGAGCACCTTCTACACGCCCTTCCATGCCGCGCGCATGATGGCCTCGCTGGACCACATCTCGCGCGGGCGCATGGGCTGGAACGTGGTCACCTCGATGTTCGACGCCGAGGCGCGCAACCATGGCTACGACGCCATGCCGGACCATGCCTGGCGCTATGCCCGCGCTGAAGAGTTCGTGGACGCGGTGCTGCGCCTGTGGGATTCCTGGAGCGACGACGCGCTGCGCTGCGACCGCAACGGCGACTACGCCGACCCCGCGCGGGTGCGGCCGGTGCATCATCGCGGGCCGCATTTCCGCGTGGACGGGCCGCTCACCGTGCCGCGCCCGCCGCAAGGCCATCCGGTGCTGTTCCAGGCCGGCGCCTCGGGGCCGGGGCGCGACCTCGCCGCCCGGCGCGCCGAAGCCATCTACGCGGTAGCCTACGACCTGCCGGCCGCCCAGGCGTATTACCGCGACATCAAGCAGCGCGTGCGCGCCGCCGGCCGCGCCGACCCGGTGCCCATCATGCCGGGCCTGGTGACGTACGTGGGAAGCACCGAGGCCGAAGCGCGCGCCAAGCAGCGCGAGCTGGACGAACTGCTGCCGGTGGCCGCCTCGCTGCGCCAGCTGGGCACGTTCGTGGGCCAGGACTGCACCGGCTGGGACCTGGACGCCCCGGTGCCGCCGCTGCCGCCGCTGGAATCCTTCAACGGACCGAAGGGCCGCTACGGCACCATCCTGCGCATCATCGAGACCGAGCAGCCCACGCTGCGCCAGTTGCTGGGGCGGCTGGCCGCGGGCGGCGGCCACTGCACCATGGTCGGCACGCCCGAACAGCTCGCCGACCAGATGGAGCACTGGGTGCGCAACGAAGGGGCCGACGGCTTCAACCTGATGCCGCCCGCCCTGCCCTCGGGCATCGAGGATTTCATCGACCACGTGGTGCCCGTGCTGCAGCGGCGCGGCCTGTTCCGGCGCGACTACGAGGCCGCCACGCTGCGCGGCCACCTGGGCCTGGCCCGTCCGGCGGCCTGACACTGCCCGCCCCAGGAGCACCGCGCGCGGGGATCGGACGGCAATCGCCGTTCAGTCTTCGTGGACTTCGTGCACCGCGGCGGCGCCGCGCTTCCAGTAGCTGGCAGCGCGGATGCGCGACTTGGGAATGGCGTGGCCATCGACCATGGCCTGGCGCACCTGGCGCGACACGGCGGACTCGGCCGCCACCCAGACGTAGCCGTCGCCCGGGGGCAGCTGCAGGGCCTGTGCCGCCCGTGCCAGGGCATCGGGCCCGTCGGCATCGCGATGCAGCCAGCGCAGGTCGAGGTCTGCCTGGGTGGCCAGCGGCAGCTCGGCCTCGGCCGTCTCGACCTCGATGCGCACGATGGCGCGCCTGCCGGCGGGCAGTTCCTCGAGCCGGCGCGCGATGGCGGGCAGCGCGCTGCTGTCGCCCAGCAGCACGTGCCAATCGAATCCGTCGGGGATCACGAAGGAGCCGCGTGGCCCGCCCACGCCCAGCCATAGCCCGGGGCGGGCCTGGGCAGCCCATTCGCAGGCCGGCCCGGTGCCGTGCAGCACGAAGTCCACGTCCAGCTCGCCGGCCTGCGCGTCGTAGCGGCGCGGCGTGTAGTCGCGCGCCACCGGGCGCGGGCCTTCAGGAAACACCAGGCCGTCCGGGCCCACCTGCGGGACGACCGGGCGGGCCTGCGGCGTGGCGGGGAAGAACAGCTTGATGTGGTCGTCGAAGCTGGCGGAGACGAAACCGGCCAGGTCGGGGCCGGCGAGCGTGACGCGCGCCATGTAGGGACTGAGGCGCGCCACCCGCGCCACCTGGAGCATTCTTATCTTGATGGGATGACGTACGCGCTGGACAGTGAGTTCGGACATGGTGATCGGAAGTTGAAGAGGGTTCAGGTACAGGAGGAGCCCGCGTCGATGTCGGCGACCGCGCGCCGCAGGATGGCGGCGATGCGCCGCTGCTCCGCCGGCGCCGCGCCCGAGCGGCGCAGCATCGCCGCCTTGAGGGCCTGGCGGGCATCGACGAACTCGGGCACCCAGCCGGTGGCCAGGTCCTGCCCTTCGTCGCCCAGGCGCGGCGCATCGCCCGACCAGGCGCGTTGCATCCAGGCCATCTTGCGGGCCACGTGAGCCAGGTTCTCGGAGATTTCGGCCAGCCGCTCACGCTGCTGCGCCAGCTGGGCCGCGCCGGCGTCGGTGAGGTGGTAGCGCTTCTTGCCGCCCTCGGCCGCGGCCAGCGCCAGGCCCTGGTCTTCGAGGCAGGCCAGCGCCGGGTACACCATGCCGGGACTGGGCGCGTAATAGCCGTTGGTGCGCGCCGCCAGGGCCTTCATCAGCTCATAGCCGTGACTGGGCCCGGCCTCGAGCAGGCCGAGCAGCATGAGCTGGAGATCTTCGCTGGAGAATTTGCGACCGCGCCGCCAGTCGTGTGCGCCGTCGGGAATGGGGGGCTTCATGGTGAAGATATATCGTAAGACATATCTTAAGATATACTCCTGTGCCACGGCCCGTCAAGCATTGCGTCAACCCGCGCTTGCTACACTGGCCGCAGCACGTGCGCCGTGCGCCCCGCGGCGCCGCCGCAGGGATACGAGACAATGACGCAACGCAGGCAGGTTTCACGCGGACAGGCGTTCCAGGACGTCCTGGGATTCACTTTCGGACACTGGCGGCGCCAGCCGCTGCGCATCGCGGCCATCGCGGCCATGGTGCTGCTGTCGGCGATGGCCGACGTACTCACGCCGTTGTTTGCCGGCCGGCTGGTCGACGCCGTGGCCTCTGCCCCGGCCGGCGAAGCGGCATCCTGGGAAGCCGCCCTCGCCGCGTTCTGGACGCTGGCCGCGCTGGGCGTGGGCAGCACGCTGCTGCGCCAGGGGGTCTATCACAACATCATCCGGCTCACGCTGCGCATGATGAGCGATATCGCCGCCCATGCCTTCCATCGCGTGCAGCGCTTTTCCACCGACTGGCACGCCAACAGCTTCGCCGGTTCCACCGTGCGCAAGATCACGCGCGGCATGTGGGCCCTCGACCTGCTCAACGATACGCTGCTGATCGCCCTGTTCCCCTCGCTGGCCATGCTGGTCGGCGCGACCGTGCTGCTGGGCTGGCACTGGCCGCTGATGGGGCTGGTGGTGGGCGCGGGATCCCTCGTGTACATCAGCGTCACGGTGGTGCTGTCGCTGGCCTACGTGGCGCCGTCGGCGCGCCTGGCCAATGCCTGGGATACGCGCATGGGCGGCGCGCTGGCCGATGCCGTAAGCTGCAACCCCGTGGTCAAGGCCTTCGGCGCCGAGGAGCGCGAGGAAGCCCGCCTGGCGCGCGTGGTGGCGAAATGGCGCAGCCGCACCCGCCGCACCTGGGTGCGCGGCACCATCAACGGCGGCGTCCAGGGCGGCATGCTGGTCGCCATGCAGGCCGCCATCCTCGGCGTGGCGCTGCTGATGTGGTCGCGCAATGAAGCCAGCGTGGGCGACATCACCTTCGCGCTCACCATGTTCTTCATGCTGCAGGGCTATCTGCGCGACGTAGGCATGCACATCCGCAACCTGCAGCGCTCGGTCAACGACATGGAAGAACTGGTGGCCCTGGAACGGCAGCCGCTAGGGGTGGAAGACGTGCCCGGCGCACGCCCGCTGCGCATCACCCGCGGCGAGATCCGCTTCGAGCACGTCAGCTTCCACTACGGCCGCCACGACACGCCGCTCTACCAGGATTTTTCCGTACGCATCGCGCCCGGCGAGCGCGTGGGCCTGGTGGGCCATTCAGGCTCGGGCAAGACCACTTTCATCAAGCTCATACAACGGCTGTACGACGTGAGCGGCGGACGCATCACGATCGACGGGCAGGACATCGCGCGCGTCTCCCAGGCCTCGCTGCGCAGCCAGATCGCCATCGTCCAGCAGGAACCCGTGCTGTTCCACCGCACGCTGGCGGAGAACATCGCGTACGCCCGCCCCGGCGCCACCCGCGTCGAGATCGAAGCGGCGGCACGCCAGGCCAGCGCGCACGACTTCATCATGGCCCTGCCGCGCGGCTACGACACCCTGGTCGGCGAACGCGGCATCAAGCTGTCGGGCGGCGAGCGCCAGCGCGTCGCCATCGCGCGCGCCTTCCTGGCCGACGCGCCCATCCTCATCCTCGACGAGGCCACGTCCAGCCTGGACAGCGAGAGCGAGATGCTCATCCAGCAGGCCATGGAGCGCCTGATGGTGGGCCGCACCACGCTGGTGGTGGCGCACCGCCTCTCCACGGTACGCGCGCTCGACCGCCTGCTGGTGATGGAGCGCGGCAAGGTGATCGAGGAAGGCACCCACGAAGCGCTGATCCAGCTGCCCAGCGGCGCGTACCGGCGCCTCTTCGAACGCCAGGCGCTGGAACTGACGCGAGGGCTTCCCGGCGCCACGTCAACCGCGCCGGATGCGGGCCGGGATGCCGCGGCCCGGATCGTCGCATCCTGAGACTGAGCGCCGCCGCACACGCCCCGGCATCAGCGATGGGCGTCGTGCTCGCCGTGGGCGCGGCGCTCGGCGGTGTCCCGGCCCACGAGCTTGTTGAAGCGCCCGCCGGGCTCATACAGCAGCGCCAGTTCGTGCGATTCGAAGGTGTCGAAGAACTCTTCCCACGGGATCTCCATCAGCGCGTCGTGGTCTGCGTCCGGCGCATCGGGAAAGAGAAAGCGCAGGATGCCCGCCCCGCCCTGGCCGTGGGTGCGCTTCACGGCGGCTGGCCGGGCCTGCTGGCGTTCGGCCCAGTCGCGGATGGTCTGTCGGTCGGTGGTGGTCTCGGCCATCTGGCGTGCTCCCGGATGATGGGTCTTCAATGGACGCTGCCGGCGCGGACGCTGCCGTCGCCCTGCAACGCCGGGTTGCGCCCCGGCGCGTCGTGGACCGTCAGGCGGTCGTCCACGGCAGTGACGCCGTCCATCGCGGCAACGGCGGAGACGAGACGCTCGTGCTCATCGGCCAGGATGCTGCCTTCCAGCGTGATGCAGCCCTCGGCCGCCGTCACGTGGATGGCGCCTGCCCGGCTCACCATGCGCCCCAGCCGGGATCGCACCCGGCCTTCCAGTTGCGCGTCGCTCTCGACTTCGCGGCCGCCCTGCAGGCGCGCGGCGGCGCCATGGATGCGGTCGGCGACATAGCGCGTGCGTGCGCGCGCGCGCCGCTCGACCTGATGCCGGCCCGCGCTGACCTTGTCGCGCACGAGCGCCCGGCGGCGCGCTCCCGATTCGGGATCCAGGTAGTACATGGCCGCGGCTCCGGCTGCCAGGGCGGCGGCGCAATTCAGCAAGGCTTTCATGAATGCCTCCTCGATATCCATTACATGGCATGGCGCACGCCAGGGTGCGCCGGCGATGCCGCGGCAAGATGCCGCGGATCGGCCGGGGCAGCACGGGGCGTGCCCACGCCCTGCCCCGGGCGTCGCAGGCCGGGACGGCGCCATTTTTTCACTGCCGTGTAGATCCGCACGGCCGCCTTCCCCCAGCTCGCTCGGCATGGGGCTTGCTGCGACGCGCGCATCGCCGCAGCGCGGCAAAGGCGGGGGAGCGCGATGGAAAACGCGACCGTGGTGATATGCGGAGGCAGTGCCGGCGTGGGGCGGGCCACGGCCCTGGCATTCGCGCGCGCAGGCTACCGGGTGGGCCTGCTGGCGCGCGGCCGCACCGGGCTGGCGGAAGCCGAGCAGGAACTGCAGGGCCTGGGCGCCCGGACGCTGGCGGTGGCGGCCGACGTGGCGGACGCCGAAGCGGTGGAACGGGCCGCCGTTCGCTTCGAGGCCGAGCTGGGGCCGATATCGGTATGGGTGAACGCGGCCATGGCCACGGTTTTCGGGCCCGCGGCCGAACTGACGCCGCAGGAGATCCGGCGCGTCACCGAGGTCACCTACCTCGGTTATGTGCACGGCACCCTGGCCGCGCTGCGGCGCATGCGCGCACAGGGCAGCGGCACCATCGTCCAGGTGGGATCGGCGCTGTCCTACCGCGCCATTCCGCTGCAGTCGGCCTATTGCGCCGCCAAGTTCGCCGTGCGCGGCTTCACCGACGCGCTGCGCTGCGAATTGCTGCACGAGGGCAGCCCCATACGGATCACCATGGTGCAGCTGCCGGCGCACGACACGCCGCAGTTCGATTGGGCCCGCAACAAACTGCCGCGCCGTCCGCAGCCCGTGCCGCCGATCCACACGCCTGCCGTGGCCGCCCGGGCCATCCTGCGCGCTGCCGAAGAGGCGCCGCGCGAACTGTGGCTGGGCAGCGCCACCCTGAAGTCCATCGTGGGCGGCATGGCGATGCCGGCGCTGGCCGACCGCATGCTGGCGCGCCAGGCCTATGCGGGGCAGATGGACACCGAGCCGGAGACGCCCGGCCGGCCAGACAACCTGTACGAGCCTGTGGACGAACCCGGCCGGCATCGCACTGCTGGGCGGTTCGGGCAGCAGGCGCGCGACAACGCAGTGAGCGTGTCGTCGCATGCCGCCGGGATGCTGCTGGCCGGGGCCGGATTGCTGGCGGCCGCCGGCATCGCCGCACTGGCGGCGTGGCTCGCCGCCTGAGCCTCAGTGCCGGTGCTCGTCGATCACCAGATGCGCCATGCCGGCTTCGGTGGCGATGCCTATGCGCTGGCCGATGGGCAGGGTGGCCTTGGTGGCCACATGCCCGTACGGCAGCCCCGTGACCACCGGCACCTTGCAGGTGCTGCGCAGCCAGGCCACGACCTCGGGCATGTCGTAGCCGGCGTCGTGCGGCGCCAGCCGGTAGTCGGTGAACCGGCCCAGCACGATGGCCTTCTGGCGCTGCAGCACGCCTGCGAGGCTCAGCTGGGCCAGCATGCGCTCCACGCGGTACGGATGCTCGGCCACGTCTTCCAGGAACAGGATGCCGCCGCGCACGCGCGGCAGGTACGGCGTGCCGACCAGCGAAGCAATCATGGCGAGGTTGCCGCCCCACAGCACGCCTCGCGCGTCCACCGCATCGGCGTCCTCGGTCTCGAAGCTGAGGATCTCCAGTTCGCCGCGCATCACCTCGCCGAACAGGGCCACGGTGAGTTCATCGGCCTTGCGCCCGCCGAAGTCGGCCACGGCCGAGGCGCCGGTATAGCTCACCGCGCCCGTCTGTGCCAGCAGGGCCAGGTTGAAGGCGGTGAAATCGCTCATGCCCACGAAGCGCTTGCCGCTGTCGGCCATGGCGCGCCAGTCGATCTGCGGCAGCAGCCGGCTCAGCCCGTAACCGCCGCGCGTGGCCATCACGATGGGATGCTTCTGCGCAATGGCGCGATTCAGGGCCGCGAGGCGCTGCGCGTCGGTGCCGGCGAAGCGCTGGTGCACGGCCAGCGCCGTGCGGTCGACGCGCACCTTGAAGCCTTCGGCCTTCAAGCGCTCGCAGGCGCGTTCGAGCGCCTGCGGATCCCGCACCGCCGATGAGGGGGAGACCAGGTAGATGCCGCCGGCGCCGGGCCCGGGGCCATGCTGGTGCGCGTGGTCCTGGTCGCAGCCGGGCGGGCAGGCGTCGTCGTGCGTGGCAGGGCGGGAAGCGGATTTGCGGGTCATTCGGTGGATTCCTTGCCGCGGCGCTGGCGGAAGAACCGCCGCAGGATGTCTCCGCAGGGTTCGGCCAGCACGCCGCCGCTGACGTGGGTATGGTGATTGATCCGGGGTATGCCGGCGACGTCCAGCACGCTGCCGCAGGCGCCGGTCTTGGGATCGGTGGCACCATACACCACCCGCGCCAGGCGTGCATGCATCATGGCTCCCATGCACATCACGCAGGGTTCCAGCGTGACGTACAGGCTCAGCCCCGGAAGGCGGTAGTTGCCCAGTGCGCGCGCGGCGGCGCGCAGCGCCACGATCTCGGCATGGGCCGTCGGATCGTGGTCGATGATGGTGCGGTTGTAGCCGCTGGCCACGACCTCCCCGGCCGCATCCACCACGACGGCGCCCACCGGCACTTCGCCGATCTCCATGGCGGCCTGCGCCTGCGCCAGGGCCAGCTGCATCATGCGCGCGTCGAACGTGTCAGCCGGGGCATCCGGGCCGGCAGGCAACTGCGGCTGCGGCTCAGCCACGGTACACCCGGGATTTGAGCGTGATGCGGCCGGCAAGGCTGGTGACGGCCTCTTCGAGCCACTGGTACAGCTCGGCGTCCTCGTCGTAGCGCGCCTGGTTGAGGTTGGACACGCGCCCTTCCTCGATGAAGCCCCAGGCGCGGCTGCGCTTGTCGCGATGCCGGGGGTCCCAGACACCGAAGGCGTAGCCGCCGCGGCTGCGCACCAGCGAGAAGCACGGCACGTCGGTATAGCCGTCGCCCACGAACACCATCTGGTCGAACGGCACGCGCAGGCGGTCCTCGGGGATCTTGCGGTTCACTTCGAAGGGCTTGTTGCGGTACTCGCGGCCGACGATGCCCTTCTGGATGTGGAACAGGTAGCGGGTCTTGTCGGTGAAGCTCACGAGCCGCCGCGGAAAGGCGATGCCGCCCTCCTCGTCGTAGACGAATTCGGAAGCCCAGATCTCGGTGAACTCGTGCGCCACCGGCGTGGCGCGCACCACGTCGCCGATGCCGCTGGAAATCAGGTAGAACTCCAGCTGCACCTTGGGGTGTTCGGCCCGGACGGCGTTGCGCAGGCGCTGGAATAGCGTGGTGACGCCATCGTGCAGCGGCAGCCGGGCGCCCCATTCGCGCAGGCGCTGCTGCGTGATGCGGCCGTATTCGCCCGACCGGGACAGGCGGATCATTTCATGGAGATAGGCCGGCACAGGCTCCCAGTCGTGCTCGGCGAGCAGCGGACCGACGCGGTCTTTCCAGAATGCCGCGGTATCGACGCCTATGCTTTCCAGGAAACCCGATGTGCTGTCCGGCGCCAGCGTATCGTCGAAATCGAAGATGAGGGCAATGACGTCGGACATGGCAGGCGGTTCAGGTAGCGGGAACCGCCATTTTGCCTGAATGCGCCCCCGCCCGAACGTCCGTGCATCAAGGCCGCGCGGGAGCGGCCCGCCGGCGCCGGGCGGGAGCCGGAGAACCTCCGCGAAGGATCAGCGCACCGGCGCGGGCGTGGCGCTGCCGGCCGGCGGCATGGCGGGAGGCGCCAGCGGCGTGCCGGGCGCCGTGGTGCCGGCAGGCGCCATGGTGCCCGTATCGGCCGGCACCGTGATCACGGACTCGCGCAGCACCCCGCCGCCGCCCACGCTGCCGTAGGTCTTGGTGGGCGAAGTGGTGGCGGTGACGCAATCCTCGCGCTGCCCGGCCGGCAGGCGGTTGCAGCGCTCCAGGGCGTTCTGCTGGCGGCTGGCGTCGGACTCGCCGCGCATCAGCCGGCCGCGGCGCGCCTCGTCGCGGGCCGCGCCGGCTTCGCGCAGGCACGACGTGCGGTCCTGGTCGGTCTGGCCGCTGTTGCAGCGCTGCACGTCGAGGCGGTATTGGGCATCGATATCGGCCATGCTGCTGCCGGTGGCGGCGCCCTGCGCCGAAGCCGCACCCGACAGCAGCGTTGCGCCCAGGGCCAGGGCGCCGCACAGGGGAACGAAACGGAAATTCGCGGGTTTCTGCATGGTTTCCTCCGATTGAAGTGAGGTGAGCGGCATCGCGGAGCTGCTCCGCCGCCCTACCCGCTTACGTTACGGGAAAACCCGCAAACTGCTACGCAGAATGTGTAACAAGCTTCAGGCAAGCGTAAATGTGCCGGGCTTCAGGGGCGATTGGGCCCGACCTCGGCGCGGCGATTGCGATAGACGGCGGCGCGCATCAGCAGCATGGCCGTGACCGGCGAGGTCAACACCAGCAACAGGGCGATCACGATCTCGTGGAAAACCACGCGCTGCGTCGTCGACGAGAACACCAGGATCGAGGCGGCCAGCACGCACAGCGCGCCCAGCGTGTTGCCCAGGGTGGGGGCGTGGATCCGCGCGTAGAAGTGGCCGAAGCGCAGCAGCCCCACGGCGCCCGTGAGGCTCAGCACGCCGGCCAGCACCAGCAGGATGGCGGCCGGGATGCCGGCCCACAGGGGAACTTCGTTCGGCATCATGGTTCGATCACCTCCCCGCGCAGCAGGAACTTGGCCATGGCCGAAGACCCCACGAAACCGAACAGCGCCACCAGCAGGGCCACGTCGAAGTAAACGGCCGTGCCGGACCGGATGCCGAACACCAGCATGGCCAGCATGCCGCTGATGTAGAGCGCGTCCAGCGCCAGCACGCGATCCTGCGCAGTGGGACCCCGCAGCAGGCGCACCGTGGCGCAGGCCATGCCTATGCCGAAGCACACCAGGGCGAACCAGGCGCACCAGTACAGAACGATATTCATTCGAACACCTCCATGAGGGCGCTCTCGTAGCGGTCCTTGACCAGCGAGACCCAGTGGGCCTCGTTCTGCAGGTCCAGGACGTGCAGCGTGAGCACGTTGTCCTCGGACACATCGACCCATACCGTACCCGGCGTATAGGTCAGGAAGCAGGCCAGCGCGGCCAGGCCGTGCGGGTCGCGCATGTCCAGCGGGATCGACAGGAAGCCGGGCGACATCTCGCTGCGCGGGCGCCAGATCAGCTTGGCCACTTCCAGGTTGGAGCGCGCGACGTCGAAGGCCACGCGGCCCAGCAGCCTGAGCATCACGCCGATACGCCGGGGACGGCTGCGCAGGGGCCTCAGGCGGCTGGAAGCCCAACCCAGCCAGGCTGCCAGCGCGGCGCCCAGCAGCAGGTGCCCGGGCGAGAGCGACTGGTTGAGCAGCAGCCACAGCGCAAACAGGAAGAGCGGAAGCAACAGCAGGTGCAGACGCGGCATCAGTGCCCTCCTGCGCCGAGCTGGCGCACCGGCTGCGCCCCCAGCACGGCATCGACGTAGTCGGCCGGACGGTCGAGCGACTGCGCGGCATCGTCGAGGTAGGCCGACACCGGGCCGGCGCCGGCCGCCAGCGCCACGCACAGCAGGATCAGCACGCCCACCGGACCGGCTTCGCTCCAGCGCAGGCGCGGCGTGCTGCGGTCGCCGGAGCTCCAGAAGATGCGGATGCCCGCGCGGCCCAGCGAGACCAGGCCTGCCAGGCCGGACAGCAGCACGGCGGCCACCAGCACCCACGCATCGATGTGGCGCACCGCGTCGTTGGCGGCGGACACCGCGGCCGACAGCAGCGAGAACTTGGCCACGAAGCCGGACAGCGGCGGCAGCCCCGTGACGAGCAGCGCGCAGGACACGAAGGACAGTCCCAGGAAAGCCATGGCCGCCGGGATGGCCACGCCGACCACGTCGTCGGAACGGTTGGGCGAAGCGGGGTCGTCCAGGTCGAATACGTCCATGGTCACCGCCAGCACGTTGGCGCCGAAAGCGCGGGTGCGTTCGATCAGCTCGACCAGCATGAAGAGCGCCGCCGTTCCCAGCACCGAGCTGATCAGGTAGAACAACGCGGGCCCGGTGAGCGTCACGCCGGGCATTCCCAGCGCGGTGAGCAGCGTGCCGGCCGACACGATCACGCAGTAGCCGGTGAGCTGGCCCAGCTGCTGCGTGGCCAGCAGCCCCAGGCCGCCGAACAGCAGCGTGGCCAGGCCGGCCGCGTACATCCAGTCGAGGCTGAACGCCGCCGGCGCGCCGCTGGGCAGCAGCAGCGAGCCGATGCGCAGCAGCGCGTAGATGCCCACCTTGGTCATGATGCAGAACATCGCCGCGATGGGCGGGGCAGCCGCGCCATAGCCGCGCACCAGCCAGAAGTTCAGCGGCCAGGCGCCGGCCTTCACCAGGAAGGCCACGCCCAGGATGGCCGCGCCCGCCTCGAAGAGGCGCCGCTCGCTGCCCTGCAGGGCGCCCGCGCGCACGGCCAGGTCGGCCAGGTTGAGCGTGCCCACCACGCCGTAGATCAGCGCGATGCTGATGAGCAGCAGGAAGGATGCCACCAGATTGACCGCAATGTAGTGCAGCCCCGCGCCGACGCGGGCCGTGCCGGAGCCATGCAGCATCAGGCCGTACGAGGCGGCCAGCAGCACTTCGAAGAACACGAACAGGTTGAAGAGGTCGCCCGTGAGAAACGCCCCGTTGAGGCCCATCAGCAGGAACTGGAACAAGGCATGGAAGTGCACGCCCGCCTTGTCCCAGCGCGGCAGCGAATAGATCAGCGTGGCCAGGCCCAGCACCGACGTGAGCGTGAGCATGACCGCAGCCAGGCGGTCGACGACGAGCACGATGCCGAACGGCGCCGGCCAGTCGCCCACCAGGTACACGCCCACGCCCGAAGGCCAGACCTCATGGGCGCCGGCAGCCAGCACCAGCAGCGCCACGGCCGCCGCCAGCTGCGCCAGCGTGGCCGCCACGCCGATGGCGGCGCGCAGCCGGCGCTGCGCGTCGGACAGCAGCAGCATCGCCGCGCCCGCAACCAGCGGCACGACGATGGGATACACGGGAAGGTCGCGCAGCTCGCCGATCACGCTTCAGGCTCCTGTCCGTCGACGTGGTCGGTGCCGGTGAGCCCGCGCGAGGCCAGCAGCACCACCAGGAAGAGCGCCGTGGTGGCGAAGCCGATGACGATGGCGGTGAGCACCAGCGCCTGCGGAAGCGGGTCGGCCATTTGCGACGGGTCGGGCGCGACGGCGGGGTCGATCACCGGCGGGCGGCCCACCGTGAGGCGGCCCATGCCGAAGATGAACAGGTTGACGGCATAGGACAGCAGCGACAGGCCGACGATGACCTGGAAGGTGCGCGGGCGCAGCAGCAGCCACACGCCCGAACCCGCCAGCACGCCGATCGCGAGGGCATAGACGATTTCCATCAGGCATGACTCCCGGACGAGGCTTCGGCGGCGGCCTGCGCGTCGGCCACCGCCTTGCGCTGGGCACGCAGCGATTGGTGGGCGATGGCGACCAGCACCAGCACGGTGGCCCCCACCACCAGCATGTAGACGCCGAGATCGAACAGCAGCACCGTGGACACGTGCACATGCCCCACCACGGGCAGGGCCAGGTCCCAGGCCAGCGCGGACAGCAGCGGGCGCCAGGCCACCCAGGCCAGCATGGCGGCCGTGCCCGCGGCGATGAGGCCCATGCCGATCCAGTGCTGGGGGTTGAGCCGGCTGCGCGACTCCACCCAATAGACCCCGCCCACCATGTACTGGAGCGTGACCGCAGTGGCCATCACCAGTCCGCCGACGAAACCGCCTCCCGGCTGATTGTGGCCGCGCAGCAGCAGGTACACCGAGACCAGCACGGCCACCGGCAGGCACAGCCGCACGAGCACCGCCGGAACCATCATCGAGCCACGCGGGATGAGGCGCCGGATGTCGGGCGCGATGTCCTCGGGTTTCTCGGGCAGGCCGTCCTGCTCGCGTTGCTGGCGCGGCAGGCCCACGCTTTCCGGCGCCGGACGGAAGCGGCGCAGCAGCGCATACACGGTGAGGGCGACGATGCCCAGCACCGTGATCTCGCCCAGCGTGTCGAAGCCGCGGAAGTCCACCAGGATGACGTTGACCACGTTGGTGCCGCCGCCCTCGGGCAAGGCGTTGTGCACGAAGAACGAAGAGATGGTCTCGCCCTGCGGGCGCATCAGCACGGCATAAGCCAGCGCCGCGGCGCCGGCGCCGGCCAGCACCGCCAGCAGCAGGTCGCGCGCGTGGCGCAGGTGGGCCCGTACATCCACGCCGCCGTCCCGGGAAGGACCTGCGATGCGGCGCGGCAGCCAGCGCAGCCCCAGCAGCAGCAGCACCACCGTGACCACCTCGACGGCGAGCTGCGTCAGGGCGAGGTCGGGCGCGGAAAACCAGACGAACGTGAGGCAGGTGACCAGCCCTGCCCCGCCCGACAGCGTCAGCGCGCCGAGCCGGTGATACTTGGCCTGGTAGGCGGCGCCCAGCGCGCAGGCGGCGCCCACGCCCCAGAGGATCACGAAGGCCGGATCGGGTGCCTCGGGGAACCTGCCGGCGAACCAGCCGCCGCCACGCAGCGGCAGCCAGGCGACGAACAGCGTGCCGACCACGATGAGCAGCATCTGCACCTGCAGGCGCGCCGATTGCAGCCACTCCAGCAGCCGGTCGGACAGGATGGCGGACGCCTCGAGCAGATACTCGAAGGTGCGCCGGCCGTCGAGATGGTAGATGAACGGCACGCGGCCGGGATGCGTGCCCTGGCGCGTGCGCAGCACCCAATACAGCAGGATGCCGCCCAGCATGGCGACAATGCTCATGGCCAGCGGCAGCGTGAACCCATGCCACAGCGACAGGCTGTAGGCCGGCATGGCCGGACCCAGTATGCTGCGCGCCGCGAGCTCCAGCATGGGGCCCAGGGTGATGCCCGGCAGCACGCCCACCACCAGGCACACGCACACCAGCAGCGCGCTGGGCAGCAGCATCCACCGCGGCGGCTCGTGCGGCGCGCGCGGCAGGTCGCCGGCCGGCGGGCCGAAGAACACCTGCAGGATGAAGCGCAGCGAATACGTGACGCTGAAGGCGGCCGCCACCGTGGCCAGCAGCGGCAGGCCGGTCTGGATCAGCCTGTCGCCGCTGACGAACGTGGTCTCGGCGAAGAACATTTCCTTGGAGATGAAGCCGTTGAGCAGCGGCACGCCCGCCATGGAAGCCGCCGCCACCATGGCCAGCGTGGCCGTCAGCGGCATGGCCGAATACAGGCCGCTCAGGCGCGTCATGTCGCGCGTGCCGGTTTCGTGGTCCACGATGCCGGCCGCCATGAAGAGCGAGGCCTTGAAGGTGGCGTGGTTGACCATGTGGAAGATGGCCGCCACCAGGCCGAGCGAGCTGTTCATGCCCAGCAGCAGGGTGATCAGCCCCAGGTGGCTGATGGTGGAGTAGGCCAGCACGCCTTTCATGTCGCGCTGGAAGATGGCGGCGTACGCGCCCAGCAGCAGCGAGCAGAGCCCCGCCCCGCCGATGATCCAGAACCATTCCGCGGTGCCTGCCAGCACCGGCCAGAAGCGCGCCAGCAGGAACACCCCCGCCTTGACCATGGTGGCCGAATGCAGGAAGGCCGACACCGGCGTGGGCGCGGCCATGGCGTTGGGCAGCCAGAACTGGAACGGAAACTGGGCGCTCTTGGTGAGGGCCCCCAGGGCGATGAGCACCAGCACGGCCGGATACCAGGGGTCGGCCCGCACGCGTTCGCCCGACTGCAGCACCGCGTCGAGGTCGTAGCTGCCCACGATATGGCCCAGGATCAGCACGCCGGCCAGCAGGCAGAGGCCGCCCGCGCCGGTTACCGTGAGGGCCATGCGCGCCCCGCGCCGGGCGTCGAGCCGGTGGTGCCAGTACGCAATGAGCATGAAGGATGCCAGGCTGGTCATTTCCCAGAACATCACCAGCTGGATCAGGTTGCCGGACAGCACCACGCCCAGCATGGCCGCCATGAAGGCCTGGAAGAAGGAGAAGAAGCGCGGCACCGGATCCTGCGGCGACATGTAGTAGCGCGCGTAGAGCACCACCAGCGTGCCCATGGCCGAGATGATCAGGCTGAACAGCCAGGCGTATCCGTCCATGCGCAGCGTGAACTGCAGACCCAGCGCCGGGGCCCAGGCCAGGTCGGCGCGGATCACCGCGCCGTCGGCAATCTGGGGGTACAGCGTGGCCACCAGGATCGCACAGGCGAGCGAAGTGGCTCCCGACAGCCAGGCTTCCGCGTTGCGGGCATTGGCCGGCAGCAACGCGGCGCACAGGCTGCCGGCAAAGGGCAGCGCGAGGATCAGGACAAGCAGCATGGCGCTCCGGGAGAAATCCGGCCGGAAATCGCGACGGACACAGCGCGAGCGGCCGGGCAGTTATGGATCGACCCGAAATCCGGCGCGGCAGCCGTCCCCTTCCCGCATTCTGAGGGAAGTTCGCCGGCCGAGGCGGCAAAAAAACGGAGGCGGATGAGGCGGATCGGGTGGGAAGCCCAGGCGAAAAATATCAGATTCTGGCGTTCTATGCACGAAATGAGCAAAGAACCGGGCGTTTCACCGCACGTTCTCGCCAAGATATCGACAGAGCCGCGCCCCTGGACTGATCCGCCCCCAAAAGCTTTGGCGTCACCCCAGGCGCCGCACCGGTACGCCCATGTCCGTCCAGGACTCGGCGTGGCAGGTGAACAGCAGTATCTGGTGCCGCGACGCGGCGTCGAACAGCGCGCGCTTCATGCGGTCGCGGCGCTGGGCATCGGCATGCACCAGCGTGTCGTCCAGGATGAGCAGCGCCGGCCGGCCCGCCTCGCGCAGCAGGTCCGCATAGGCCAGCCGGGCCAGCACGCCCAGCTGTTCGCGCGTACCGAAGCTCAGCAGCGGCAGCGCCTGCCCCTGGCCGTCGCGCTCCAGCATGGCCGGCAGCAGCTGCTCGTCGAACTGCACGCGGGCGTCCGGCAGCAGCAGCGGCAGATAGTGCGCCAGGCGGCGCGCCAGGGGATCCAGCAGGCGGCGGGTGGCCGCCTCGCGCTGCGCCGCCAGCATGCGCCAGAGCAGGTCCAGGGCGCCGGCATGCCGCGCCACGTCGTCGCGCCGCCGCGCCAGGCGTTCTTCGTCGGCGCGGGCCTGGGCCAGGCGCTCGCCCAGGCCCTGGGCGCCGGCCTGCTGCAGCCTGCCCTGCAATTGCAGCAGCTCTGCCTGGCGCGCCTGGTGGGCCAGGCGCTCCAGGGCGGCGGAGCGTTCATAGCGCTCGGCGTCCTGGGCAACCAGCTCGGGCTGCTGGCTGGCCAGCCTGGCCTGCGCTTCGGCGACGCGTGCCTGCAGCGCGTCGCGCAGCGCCCGCGCCTGCGCGGCGCGCGCCGCCCTGGCCTGGCGTTCGGATTCGCGCGCCGTGTCGGCGAACTCGTCCTGCAGCGCCCGGGCCTGCTCGCCCAGCAGCCGCGCCTGGGCGGCATGGCCGTCGGCTGCGCGCTGGGCTTCGGCCCACGCCGCCCTGGCCTGCGTCGCAGCCTCTTCGGCGAGCCGCAATGCCCGCGCCGCTTCCTCGGGGTCCGGCGCTTCCTGCGCGGACGGCGTATCGGCCAGGGCGGCGCGGCGCGCCTGCAGGCGTTCCAGGCGCTGCGCCGCCTCGGCTCGCGCTGTCCGCAGGGCGTCCTGGCCGCGGGGCGCATGGATGGCCAGCTCGCGCCGCGTCGCCTCGAGCTCGACCGCCAGCCGTTCGGCTTCGCGGGCGTGCGCCTCGGCCTGCGCCAGGTCGGCGGCGCCCAGCCGGCGCAGCAGCTGCGCGCGCACGGCGTCAAGGTCGGCGATGCGCGCCTGCAGGGCCGGCAAGTCCTGCCCGCCCGGCTCGATGATGAATTCGCCCACCGCCGGCAGCATCAGCCGCCCCGGCCCGGTGAGCAGGCATACGCCCTCGGCGGCCAGCGGCGCATCGTCCAGCCGCGCGTCCGCGCCGCCCTCCAGGCGATAACGCAGGCGCGTGGCGACGGCACGTTGCTGGGCCGACAATTCGACCCGTTCCTGCTCGGCGGCGCGCAGCCGGGCGAGGTCGCCGGGATCGGCGTCGCGTTGCAGCCGCCGGGCCTGCAAGTCCTGGACGCGGGCAGCGAGCGCTGCGGCCTGGTCCAGCGCGCCGTCGAGCCGGGCCAGCTCCTCGCCCAGGCGCGCCAGCTGCTCGTCGAGATCGCGGCGCTCGGCCTGTGCCTGCGCGGCGGCCAGCCGGGCCCGGCCGGCCTCCAGCTGGCCGGCCAGCGCGTCCATGCTGCGGCGCGCCTCGTCGGCCTGGACGGCGGCCTGCGCCGCAGACTCGCGCGCGGACTGCTCGCGCACCTGCAGCGCCGCCAGCGCCTGGCGGTCGCGCTCGTCGCGGGCCATCTGCTCCTGCAGTAGCGCCAGCGTGCTGCCGGCCTGGGCCTGCTCATGCTGCAGGCGCTCCAGTTCCTCGCGCTCGCGCGCCAGCTCCGCCAGACGGGCACGGGCCTGGGCGGCCCGGGCTTCGAATTCCCGCCAGGGCGCATCGCGCCGGGCCCGCTCGTCTTCCGCGCGCAAGCGGGCGAGCTGGTCCACATCGGCGTCGAGGGCGGCGCGCTCCCGCGCCAGCTGCTCGCACCGCTGCGCCGCCTGCGCATGGGCCTCCTCGGCTTCGCGGTATACCCCCTTGGGCTTGCCGCTGCGCGCGTCGAACAGCTCGGCGCGCTCGGCAGCCACGCGTTCGAACAGGCGGTCGCCATCGCCGGCGGCGAGTTCGCCGGTGAGCTGCGTGAGCAGCTCGCGCACCTGGGTGTCGGCATGGCGCGCCGGCGCCAGCAGTTCCTGCCCCTCGCCCTGCGCGATCCACAACAGGCCCGGCAGGCCCGCATGCTCGGGGCGGCTCTGGCCCTTGGCCGGGAAACCGAAACCCAGCAGACCGGCCAGCGCATCCTCGGCCTCCTCGCCCTCGAGCCGCCGCGCGCCGCCGTCCACCACCAGCTCGCAGCGCGGCCGGCTCAGGAAGGATTTCTGCAGCACGTACTCGTGGCCGCCGTGCGCGAAGGCAAGCTCCACGGTGGGCCGCGCACCCGGCATGTCCCAGGGCGCGAAATCGGCGACCGTGCGGGTCTTGTAGCGCTCCAGGAAAGCCGCGCGGATGGCGGCCGCGCAAGTGCTCTTGCCGGCCTCGTTGGGCCCGAAGAAGATGTTCAGCCCCGGCTCGAGATCGTCGAGCTCGGCCGTTTCGCGGAACCGGCGGAAGGCCGAGAGGCGCACGCGGTGCAGTTTCATGCCCGGCCTCCGCCCGTCTCGCGGTGCAGGCGCAGCAGCAGCCGCAACGCCTCCCGCGCCGTGGCGCCCTGCGCCGGATCGTCCTGCATGGCCTGCAATTGCGCAGCCACGTCGGCCACGTAGCCGCCGGCCCGCAACGCGGCCAGGTCTTCGGCCTGCGGGGCTACCGCCAGCGCGGTGGCGTCGGTGACCACGGCCCGCGCCTGGGCAGCCGCCTGGCCCACCGCGCGCTGCAGCTGCTCCCAGCCGGCCATCGATGCCGTGCCCTCGAGCACCAGGCGCAGCACCTTGTCGCCCTGCAGCTGCGCCAGCCGGTGCGCCAGCGCCTCCGCATCGCTGTCCAGCGCCAGCCGCTCGTGCCAGTGGAGCCATTCGTAGCGCCCGACACGCTGCGGCGTCACCTGCGGCAGCGCGCCGGGCGCGTCGAGCACCACCTCCAGCACGAATCCGGGCGCATTGCCGCGAAAGCGGTCCTGCTCGGGCGTGCCCGCATACCAGGTGCGCGGGCCGATCTCCAGGCAGCCGTGCCAGTCTCCCAGCGCCAGATAATCCAGGCGGGCGCGCTCGGCCCGGGCCGGATCGATGGGATTGGCGGCATCGGCCTCGCCTGGCAGGCGGTCCCGGACGCTGCCGTGGGCCAGGCCCACCCGCGCCAGGCCGGGCGGGCTTTCCAGCGTGTCGAAGGCCTGGGTGACGTCGTCGTAGGTATGGCGCTGCGTGAGCGGCGCGGCCAGCACGGCCAGGCCGGCGGATTCCAGCGTGATCACCTCGCAGCGGCGCGCCACCCGCACGTTGGGCGGGATGCAGCCCAGGCGCTCGGCGCGGGTCCAGACGCTGTCGGCCAGCATCGCGTCGTGATTCCCGGCAATCATCACCCACGGGCCGGCATAGGCCTGCAACGCGCCGAAGAGCCGCCGCAAGGTACGGTCGGACACGGCGTGCGTGTCGAACACGTCGCCTGCCACGAGCACCGCGTCGGCGGCGCGGGCGGCGGCCAGCTCGGCGAGCCGCGCCACCGCCTCGTAGCGCGCCTCCGCCAGGACGGCGGCGTCGTCGGTATCGAACTGGCCGTACTGGCGGCCGATCTGCCAGTCGGCGGTATGCAGGAAACGGATCAAGTCAGCCATCCACCATGCGGGGCGCGGCCGCGGCGGCTCGAACGGAAAGCGTCCTCACCGTGCACCCGGGCCGCCGGGAACATGCCGCGATTGTGGCATGAACCGACCACCGTCCCGAGGCGCCCCTCAGCCGGCGGCGCGCTGCCCCGCCAGGGGCGCAGCCGTACGGGCGCCGTCGCGCCCGTAGCGCGACAGCGCCAGGTCGTCGGCGCGGATCGCGGGCTGGCGGCCGCCGATGAGGTCCGCCACCAGGCGGCCCGAGCCGCACGACATGGTCCATCCCAGGGTGCCGTGGCCGGTGTTCAGGTAGAGGCTGGGATAGCGGGTCGGCCCGACGATGGGCGTGCTGTCGGGCGTCATGGGCCGCAGGCCCGTCCAGAACTCGGCCCGGGCCAGGTCGCCGCTGCCCGGATAGAGATCGTTCACCACGCGTTCCAGCGTGCGCCGCCGGGCGTCCCTGAGCCGGAGATCATAGCCGGCCAGTTCGGCCATGCCGCCCACGCGGATGCGCTGGTCGAACCGCGTCACCGCCACTTTGTAGGTCTCGTCGAGCACGGTGGAAACCGGCGCAGCCTGCTCGTCGACCAGCGGGATGGTGAGCGAATACCCCTTCACCGGATACACCGGCAGGTCCAGGCCCAGCGGCCGCAGGAAGTCGCGGGTATAGCTGCCGAAGGCAGCCACATAGCAGTCGGCGCGCAGCAGTTCGTCGCCGATCCGCACGCCCTCGACGTCGCCGCCGCGCAGCGCCAGGCCGTCGACCTGCCGGCCGTAGCGGAACGTCACGCCCAGCCCCCGGCACAGCTCGGCCAGGGCCAGCGTGAAGCGCCGGCAGTCGCCGGTCTCGTCGTTGGGCAGCCGCAGGCCGCCCGCCAGCCGGTGCAGCGTGCGTGCCAGGGCGGGCTCGGCCGTGGGCAGGCGGTTGCAGTCCAGCAGTTCGTAGGGCACGCCGCACGCTTCGAGCACCGCGATGTCGCGGCGTGCGGCCTCGAACTGCGCCTGCGTGCGGAACAATTGCAGCGTGCCGAGCGTGCGCTGTTCGTACTGGATGCCGGTTTCCGCGCGCAGGTCGCGCAGGCAATCCCGGCTGTATTCGGCCAGCCGCAGCATGCGCGACTTGTTCACCGCATAGCGGCCGGTGGTGCAGTTGGCCAGCATGGCAGCCAGCCAGCGCCATTGGTAGAACGAACCGTCGGCCCGGATGGAGAGCGGCGCATCTTTCTGGAACAGCCACTTGAGCGCCTTGAGCGGGATGCCGGGCGCGGCCCAGGGCGTGGAGTATCCCGGCGAAACCTGGCCCGCGTTGCCATGGCTGGTTTCCGCGGCCGCCTCCTGGCCGCGGTCCAGGACCGTGACGCGGGCCCCTTGCCGGGCCAGGTAGTAGGCGGTGGTGGTGCCTATGACACCACTACCCAGGACGATGACGTGCATGGACCACTCCGGATCGATTGTTTCGTGAAAATCTGGAGTCTATTCCTCCATTTACAGGGAAAATCACTAAAATCTGCCGCTTGTCCAGTGTCAATCACCACGGAGGCCGGGGCTGCGCCGCCCGCGGCAGTGAAATGCGCCAGCTCGATCGCGTAGACCTGAAGATCCTCGACATCCTGCAGCGCGACGGCCGGATTTCCATCACCGAGCTGGCCGAGCGCGTGAGCCTTTCGGCCACGCCCTGCTCCGAGCGCGTCAAGCGCCTGGAACGCGACGGCGTGATCACCGGCTACCATGCGCGCGTCAATCCCGCGGTGCTCGACAAATCGCTGCTGGTGTTCCTGGAGATCAAGCTGTCGGCCAAGTCCGGCGACGTGTTCGACAAGGTGCGGCAGGAACTGCTGTACCTGCCCGAGGTGATGGAATGCCACCTGGTGTCCGGCGACTTCGACTACCTGGTCAAGGCGCGGCTGTCGGGCATGGGCGAATACCGCCGCCTGCTGGGCGAGATCCTGAAGCGCCTGCCGGCCTCGGCGGAATCGCGCAGCTACGTGGTGATGGAGGAAATCAAGGAGACGCTGTACCTGCCGGTGGATCGCTGAGGTTGGCGCGCACCGGGCCATCGGGAAACAGCGCGGGCGCATCGCCCGGGCGCCACGGCGCGTAGCGGCGCATCACCGCAGCGAACAGCGCCGAACCCAGTATCGTGTCCAGCCAGCGCTGCAGGCCCGTCCACGACTGCTCGGCGAACCACCCCGGGTCGGTGGCCGCATATTGCCGCACGAAAGGCGCGATGGCGGCGTCGGCGAAGCTGGGCCGTGCGCCGTACAGCCAGGGCTGGCGCTGCAGCCGGTCATCGAGCTCGCGCAGATAGCGCGCACCTTCGGCGCGATGCGCCAGCGCCCCGCCGCCCGCATGCCGCTCCGGATACTTGTAGCGGTCCAGGTGGAACTTGAACTCGTCGTCGCACACGGCCACCAGCGCCCAGCCGTCGCCGGGGGCGCCCTGGGGCACCATCCAGCCATGGGGATCGGCCCGCTGCAGGGCCCACGTCATGATATCCAGGCTCTCGTCGATCACCTTGCCGCCCGGCTCCACCAGCACCGGCACCGTGCCTTTCGGCGAGGCTCGCAGCAGCGCCTGCGGCTTGTCGCGCAGCACGACTTCGCGCAGCTCGCAGACCTGCCCCGACGCGGCCAGCGCCATCCGCGCGCGCATGGCATAAGGGCAGCGCCGGAACGAATACAGTATGGGCAGGTCTGCGTCGGGCATGGCGGGTGCGAGGCGGAAGTGGAACACGGACGCCGGGCCGTGAAGCCCGGTCCCCTGTTGTTTTGTACCATCTCGGCGTCACCTGCGTTCCACCCGGTGCTGCTATGCTGCGCGGTCCGGCCGGAACGCCGTACCGGCCACGGAGCCTTCACCATGACGCGCATCTATCGATACTTCTTTCGCGGTCTGATCACCGTACTCCCCGTCGCCCTCACGCTGTACCTGCTGTACATCTTCCTGGCCTGGACGGAATCCGTGGCGCTGACCTTCCTGCGCCCTTTCGTCGGTACGTTCTACATCCCCGGCATGGGCCTGCTGCTGGGCATACTCGCCATCCTGGCCATCGGCTACCTGGTTTCCAAGGAGCGCGTGCAGCGCGTGCTGCTCTTCCTCGAGATGCCCTTCACCAACCTGCCGGTGATCAAGAGCATCTACTCCTCGCTCAAGAGCTTCGCCGACTATTTCTCGCCCAGCGCCAAGAGCGCCACCAGCCAGCAGGTCGTCATCCTGCGCATGCCCGGCCATCCCATGGAGCTGGTGGGCCTGGTCACCCGCCGCAGCGTGGACGGCCTGCCGGACGGCTTCCTGCAGGGCGACCGCGTGGCCGTCTATCTGCCCATGGGCTACATGATCGGCGGCTACACCGTCTTCGTGCCGCGCGCGTGGGTGCAGCCGATCGACATGTCGGTGGAAGAAGCCATGCGCTCGTCCCTGATCGCCTGGATGGCGCGCACCGATACGACGGCGCCCGCGACCGGCGTGCCGCCCGTGCCGCCGGCGCCGCCGCCCGCGGCCACCGGCCCTGCCGGCACGCCGCCCCCGGGGCCGGGCCACTGAGCCGACGCCTGCGCCGGCGGCCTGCAGTGCTCCCGCCGGCGCGCTTCCCGCGAAACCGAAAACAACAGCAACCACAGATGCGCTGTTGTTTTCGGTTTTGTTGTTTTATGATGCGACCATGTCGTTCAATCCGCGCCAGCTCGCGCTGGTCGAGCTGGTTCGCACCCAGGGCTCGGCCAGCATCGAAGCCCTCGCCCGGCATTTCGACGTCACCCTGCAGACCGTGCGGCGCGACGTCGGCCTGCTGGCCGAAGCCGGCATGGTGGCGCGCTTCCACGGCGGCGTGCGCGCCGGCACGGCCTCCACCACCGAGAACATCGCCTATCGCCAGCGCCAGAGCCTGCACGCCGAAGCCAAGCAGCGCATCGCCGAAGCCGTGGCGCGCGCGGTCCCGGACGGCTGTTCGCTCATCCTGAACCTGGGCACCACGGTCGAGGCCGTTGCCCGCGCGCTGGCGCACCACCGCGGGCTGCGCGTCATCACCAACAACCTGCACGTGGCCGACATCCTGGCCGAACATCCCGACTGCGAGGTCATCGTCGCCGGCGGGATGGTGCGCGCGCGCGACCGGGGCATCGTCGGCGAGGCCACGCTGGACTTCCTGCGGCAGTTCAAGGTCGACATCGGGCTGATCGGCATTTCCGGCATCGAGCCGGACGGCACGCTGCGCGACTACGATTTCCGCGAAGTCCGCGTCTCGCGCGCCATCATCGAACAATCGCGCGAAGTCTGGCTGGCCGCGGACAGCAGCAAGTTCCTGCGCCAGGCCATGGTCGAGCTCGCGCATATTTCGCGCATCCACCGCCTGTTCACCGAAGCGCCGCCCCCCGCGCCCCTGGCGCACGTCTTCCGGGAAGCCGGCGTGCGCTGCGAGATCGCCGCGCCGGCCGGCCGCGTGTCGCCGCTTTCCCGCCACTGAACCCATCTTCCGGCCGTCCCGCCATGAATCCAGCCCATCGCCCCGAGTCCCCCGCCGCCGAGCGGACCCGCAAACTGGCCGAACTGCAGCAAGGCACCTGGGACGTCGTCGTGATCGGCGGCGGCGCCACCGGCCTGGGCACCGCCGTGGACGCTGCCGCGCGCGGCTACCGCACCCTGCTCGTGGAAGCCGCCGACTTCGCCAAGGGCACGTCCAGCAAGGCCACCAAGCTGGTGCACGGCGGCGTGCGCTACCTCGCCCAGGGCAATATCTCGCTGGTGCGCGAAGCGCTGCACGAACGCGGACTGCTGCACCACAACGCCCCGCACCTGGTATGGCCGCTGGGCTTCGTGGTGCCGGCCTACGGCCTGCTCGACCAGCCCTTCTACGGCGTGGGGCTGAAGCTCTACGACATGCTGGCCGGCCGGCTCAACCTCGCGCCCAGCCGCTGGCTGTCGCGCAGCCAGACGCTGGAACACACATCGACGCTGGCAGAAGTGGTGGGCGGATGCGGCCTGCGCGGCAGCGTGCTCTACTACGACGGCCAGTTCGACGACGCCCGCCTGGCTGTCACGCTCATGCGCACCCTGCAGGACCTCGGCGGCACGGCGCTGAACTATGTGCGTGCCGCCGGACTGCGCCGCAGCGGCGGCCGCATCGACGGCGTGACGCTGCAGGACGTCCAGGGAGGGGCAACGCTGGAAGTTCGCGCCGCCTGCGTGATCAATGCCGCCGGCGTGTGGGTCGACGACATCCGGCGCCTCGACGATGCCCAGGCCCGGCCCATGGTGGCCCCCAGCCAGGGCGTGCACCTCACCCTGCCGCGCCATTTCCTGCCCGGCGACCAGGCCATCCTGATTCCCAAGACCGACGATGGCCGCGTGCTCTTCGTCGTGCCGTGGAATGGCCACACGATCGTGGGCACCACCGACACGCCCCGCCACGACCTGCCGCTGGAGCCGCGCGCCAGCGACGGCGATGTGGATTTCATCCTGCAGACCGCCGGGCGCTACCTCAGCCGCCGCCCCACGCGGGACGATGTCACCAGCGTGTGGGCCGGCCTGCGGCCGCTGGTGAAATCCACCAGCGACACCACCACCAAGTCCTTGTCGCGCGAGCACACCATCGCCGTGTCGGCATCCGGCCTGGTCACCGTGACCGGCGGCAAATGGACCACGTACCGGCGCATGGCCGAGGACGTCATCGACACCGCCATCGAACGCCGCCTGCTCGCCGCCGCACCCTGCCGCACGGCCAGGCTTGCGCTGCATGGCGCCCCCGGCGGCGCCGCCCAGGCCGGGCACGCCGGCGCGCCGGACCAGTACTACGGCACGGACCTGCCCGCGCTGCGCGCCCTGCCGGGGGCCGACCGGGCGCTGGTGCGGGCCAGCGGGCTCACGGAAGCGCATGTGCGCTACGCGGCCCGCCACGAGCTGGCCCGCACGCCGGAAGACGTGCTGGCGCGGCGCAACCGTGCGCTGTTCCTGGATGCCGAGGCGGCATGCCTGGCCGCCCCGGAAGTGGCCCGGCTGCTGGCCGAGGAACTGGGCCATGACGCGGCATGGCAGCGCCGCAGCGTGGCGGAATTCGAGGCCGTGGCCTCCGGATACCGGCTGGCCTGAACCTCCCGCCCATGCATCGACAGCGTCGATGCATATCCCTCAAATTCTTCATTTCCTGCGTCGTGCGCGCGTGCCTATAGTGTCTGCGCCGGGCCGTGCATGGCAACCATCGCCGGCCCTGCGCACCTTCAGCCACCATAAGGACAACAAATGGTAGAAGCACATGGGCGCCGGCAGGAGACACTGCCCCGCATGAACCGCCGCACGCTGCTGCGCGCCGCCGGCACGCTGGCCGCGATCGCCGCCGCGCCGGGCCTGGCCAGGGCCGGCGCAACGACGCTGCGCAAGGTGCGTTCGTCGGCCAGCGACGCAGTCGAGCTTGCGGTATACGAAACGGGCAACCCATCGGCCCGCAGCGTGATCTTCATACATGGCTACTCCCAAAGCCACGCGAGCTGGGTCCGGCAACTGGACGATCCTGGCCTGCGGCAGGCCCTGCACATGGTGGCCTTCGACCTGCGCGGCCACGGCGAATCAGGCAAGCCCATGACGGCCGAGGCCTACCGCGATCCGCGCCGATGGGCCGACGACCTGGCCTCGGTGATACGCGCCACCTGCCGGACCCCCCCCTGTCTGGTCGGCTGGTCCTATGCGGGCCGGGTGATCAACGACTACCTCTGCGTGTACGGCGACGCCGCGATCGCCGGCATCGATTATGTGTCGGCCACGTCCACCTCCGCCCCCGGCACCCTGGGCCGTTCGGCGGCGCTGATGCGCCCCCTCGCGTCGGAAGATCCCGCCGTAGCGGACGCCGCCATCGAGCCATTCCTGCGGGCCTGCTTCGAACGCCAGCCCACGCCCGAGGCCATGGCGCAGATGGTCCGCTTCAACAGGCAGACGCCGCCCGCGGTGCGCCGCTACCTGGGCGGGCGGCCCGCCGACTACGACGCCGTCCTGCGGCGGGTGCGCAAGCCCGTGCTGGTGAGCCACGGCGAGCTCGACCAGATCTCGGCCGTGGCCATGAGCCGGCACACCGCCAGCCTGATCCCGCAGGCCCTGCTCTCTCTCTACCCGGGCATCGGCCACGCCTGCTTCTACGAAGACCCGCAGCGCTTCAACGCGGAGCTGCTGGCCCTCGTTGACATGCCTTAGTTCACCCGCGCCCCGGACTTCTCCACCAGGTCGGCCCACTTGTCGATCTCGGACTGCTCGAAGCGCGCCAGGTCCCGGGTGTTCTCGCCGCCGGGCTCGACACCCTGGCCCAGCAGCTTGGCCGCCACCTCGCCGTCGGCCAGCGCCCCGGTGGCGGCCTCGCGCAGTGTCGCGAGCGCGGCGTCGGGGGTGGCCGCGGGCGCGTACAACATGAACCAGGCCACCAGGTCGAAGTCGCTGCCCGTCTGCTCGGCAATGGTGGGCACCTCGGGAGCGGCAATGCTGCGGCGGGCGCTGGAGACGCCCAGCGCCTTGAGCTTGCCGGCCTTCACATGGGGCAGCACCGCTGCCGGGTGATAGAACATGAATTGGGTCTGCCCCGACATCACGTCGGACATCGCCATGGCGCCTTCCTTGTAGGGCACGTGCATCATTTCGCCGCCCACGCGCGCCTTGAGCAGCTCGCCCGCGAGATGCCCCGAGGTGCCGCTGCCGGCCGAGGCGAACGCCACGCCCGGCGGCTTGGCGGCCATGTCGGCAAGCTGCGCCAGCGTGTCCGGCCCGCCGGCGCCCGCCACCAGGAAGGTCGGCGTCTGGCCGACGAACGCCACCGCAGCGAAGTCCTTCATGGGGTCATAGCCCGGATTCTTGTAGAGCGACTCGTTGATGGCATGCGTGCCCACGGTTCCCATCACCACGGTGTAGCCGTCGGCCGCGGCACGCGCCACCTGGCCGGTGCCGATGGTGCCCCCGGCGCCCGCCCGGTTCTCCACGATCACCTGCTGGCCCAGGCGGCGCCCCATGGCCTCGGCCACGATGCGCGCAATCGTGTCCGTGGTGGTGCCCGGCCCGAACGGCACCACCATCGTCACGGGGCGGGTCGGAAAGTCGGCCGCCCGTGCGCCTGCGGTCCAGCCCAGGCCGGCCGAGGCCAGGACCAGGCCGAGCAGGGTCCGGCGCGCAATGGATCGTGGCAGTTTCATCGTTGTCTCCTCGCTTTTGGTTCTGTGTATGTGTTTGAAATGCGGGACAGCAATACGGCCGTTATCGAGGGGGTGTCCCGAACCCTTCCGGCACTTCGCCTTCATACTGCACGTCGCGGCTGGCCTGGTACGACAGCGCGAAGCCGATGGGCGACTGCAGCTCTTCGTTGAGATGGGCGATGAGCCCCGCGGTGCGCGCCAGGATGGGCACGCCCCGCAGCGCCGCCAGCGGGAATCCCACGCCCAGCAGCACCGCCGGAATGGCGGCCGACACGTTCAGGCGCAGGTCCTTGCCCACCACGTCGGGGATGGCCCGCTCCACCACCTCGGCGATGTCCACATAGCGCATGTCGGCGCCACTGTCGCGCGCCACGGCGAACAGCCGCGCCACACGGGGGTCGCGGTCTTTGTGCAGGGGATGCCCATAGCCGGGGATGGCGCGGCGCGCGGCGCGGTATTCGGCCAGCACGGCGCGCGCCGCTTCTTCCGCGTCGCCCTGTTCGCCGGCGCGCAGGTGGATCTCGTGCAGCATGCGCCCGGCATTTTCCGATGCGCCCAGGATCACCGAGCCGCATCCGAGGATGCCGGCCGCCACGGCGCCCTGCAGCGCATCGGGCGCGGCGGCCAGCGTCATGCGGCTGGCCTGCACGCTGGGCACGAGGCCGTGCTCGGCGATCGCGACCAGTGTCGCGTCCAGGACCGCGCTCGCGGCGGGCGCGGGACGCCGCCCCGTGACCAGCAGGTGGAAGTAGTCGCTGAACGAGACCTTGCCTATCAGGTCCTGGCACAGGTCCGCGCCGCGCACGACGATGGTGTGTTCATCGGATGTGCAGATGGACGTACGCGGCACGGTTTGCTTGCCGATCTTCATGGTGGAACTCCTCGATTGAAGCGCTGCGCGTCAGGCCGCCGGCTTGCCCAGCGACGACCTGATCTCCTCGTTGTGTTCGCCCAGTACGGGAGGCGGGCGCACCTGGGTGGGCCGCACGCCATCGAAACTGACCGGCGAGCGCACCGTGCGCCACTTGCCCAGCGCGGGATGCTCGCCTTCGATCTCCAGGCCCAGGTGCCGGGCCTGCGGGTCCTCCAGCACCTCGCGGGTGTCGTACATGGGCGCGTGCGGCACGTCCTCGGCCTGCAGCCTGGCGCACCAGTCCGCGCGCGTGCGGCCGGCGAATATGCCGCCCAGCAGATCGATCAGGGCCTCCTGGTTGGCGATCCGGCCCTCCCGCGTCGCGAAGCGCGGATCGTCGAAGATGTCCGGCCTCTCCATGGCCCTTGCCAGGCCGCGCCAGAACTTCTCGGGCGAAGACATGTGCAGCGCCAGCCACTTGCCGTCGGCGCAGGCCAGCACGTACGACTGCGAGACGCGCGGCCGGCTGTACGGGCCCATGATTTCGCCCTGCGAGAAGAAGTGGGTGAAGGCATCCAGGTTGAAGTGGCACATGGCCTCGAACATCGACACCTCCACCGTGCGTCCCAGGCCCGTGCGCGCACGCTCGACCAGCGCGCCCAGGATCCCGTAAGCCGCATAGAAGCCGGTGAGCGCATCGGCGATCGCCGGCCCCACGACCCGCGGGTTTTCGGGATTGACCAGCAGGTTCAGGAAGCCGCTGGCAGCCTGCGCCACCGTATCGTAGGCCGGCCGCGCCGCGGCAGGCCCAGTCTGCCCGAAGCCGCTGATGGCGCAATAGACGAGCCGCGGGTTGAGTTCCCGCAGGCGCTGCTCCCCTGCTCCCAGCCGCCCGGCCGCACCCGGGCGGAAGTTCTGGATGTAGACGTCGGCGTCGCGCACCAGCGCGTCGAACAACTCGAGGTCGGCGGGCGACTTGGTGTCGAGCTCTATGCTGCGCTTGTTGCGGTTGTAGGTCTGGTAGTGCGGACTGTAGAGCCCGCCCTGGAAGGCGCGGAACGGGTCGCCCGTGCCGGGCTGCTCGACCTTGATGACGTCGGCGCCCAGGTCGGCAAGCAGCATCCCGGCCGCCGGCCCGGTGATGAACGTGCCCTGCTCGATGACCGTGATGCCGTCCAGTACTTTTGCCATGCACGCTCCCTCGCGATGAATCCACAACGGGGAACAAGGCTATTCGGCGCTGACAAAAGATGGAAATGATTAATTTCGTCATTTATCATTGACAGCATCGATGGAAAGCGCGGAGGGCAAACGGCATGGAACTGCGGCACCTGCGCTACTTCCTCGCGCTGGCGGGCTCGCTCAATTTCACACGGGCGGCGGAACGCGTGCACGTCACCCAGTCCACGCTGTCCCACCAGATACGGCAGCTCGAGGAAGAGATCGGACAGCGCCTGTTCGACCGCAGCGGCAGGCGCGTCGCGCTCACCGAAGCCGGCCTGTCGTTCCAGGCCTATGCGGCGCGCGCGCTGCGCGAAATCGACCAGGGGCTCGGGGAGCTGAAGCAAGGCACGGCAGCCATCACGGGCGTGGTGCGCATCGGCACCACCCACACCTTCAACCAGGGCTTCATCCCGGACGCGGCCGCGCGCTTTCTCGAGCAGAACGGCACGGTGAAGGTGGTGGTGGAAGAACTCGCCGCAGACGTCATCGCGGCCCGTCTCGAAGAAGGAGAGCTGGATTTCGGCGTGGCCTACAGGCCCGACGCGCCCGGCCGCCTGCAATTCGAGCCCTTGTACAACGAGGAACTGGTGCTGGCCGTCGCCCCCTCCCATCCCCTGGCGGCACGGCGGCGCATCCGCATGATCGAACTGCATCGCGAGCCGCTGATATTGCTTCCGGCCAGCTACTCCACGCGCCGCCTGCTCGACGAATGCTTCCGCGCGGCAGGGGCGCAACCCAATGTGGTGGCCGAAATGAACGCCATCGCCGCCATGCTGGGGGTGGTGGCCCGAACGCGCATCGGCGCCATCGTTGCGGCCAGCGCCATGACGGTCGGCTCCACGCTGCGCATGATCCCGATGGAAAGCCCCACGCCGATGCGCACGCCGGGGTTGCTGTTCAACGCGGCCCGGCCGCTGGGCCGGGCCAGCCGCGCCTTTGCCGCGCTGTTGCGCAAGCAGGCCACCAGCGGCCGCCCGCGTCAGCCCCCGACCAGGCAGGCCAGCAGGGCCCGCGCGGCCGGCGCCGAGGAAGCCGGATTCTGACCCGTCACCAGCAGGCCGTCGCTGGCCACGTGCGGCTGCCAGTCCTCGGCACGCTCGTAGCGGCCGCCCAGGCGGCGCAGCGCGTCCTCCACCAGGAAAGGCACCACCTCGCTCAGGCCGATGGCGGCCTCCTCGCTGTTGCTGAAGCCGGTGACGCGGCGGCCCGCCACCAGCGGCTCGCCAGTCGCAGACCTGGCATCGCGCAGCACGCCGGGCGCATGGCACACCGCTGCCACCGGCTTGCCGGCGGCCAGCATGGCCTCGATCAGGGCGATGCTGGCCGTGTTCCCGGCCAGGTCCCAGAGCGGACCATGCCCGCCCGGATAGAACACGGCGTCGTAGTCGGCCGCGCTCACGCGGGCCAGCGGCACGGTGGCCGCCAGCCTGGCCTGGGCCTGCGCATCGCCGCGCAGCCTCGCGGTGGCGTCGGTCTGGGCCTCGGGCGCCTCGCTGCGGGGATCCACCGGCGGCTGGCCGCCCTGCACCGAAGCCAGCGTGATCTCGGCGCCCGCGTCCAGAAAGACGTAATACGGCGCAGCGAACTCCTCGAGCCAGAAACCCGTCGGGTGACCTGTGTCGCCGAGCACGGCGTGGGAAGTCAGGACCATCAGTATCTTCATGCTGTCCGCCTGCTTCTGCGTATTCATGCCGCCACCCCTGTGTCGTGGCCTACGCGCACGACGCGCTTGCCGGCGTTCTCGCCGCGCAGCAGGCCGATGAGGCCGCGCGGCGCCTGCGACAGGCCCTCCACCACGTCCTCGCGGTACTTGATGCGGCCCTCGTCCACCCACGCCGTCATGGCGGTGCGGAACTCGTCGTAGCGGTGGCCGTAGTCGAGGAAGATGATGAAGCCCTGCATGTGGATGCGGCGCGACAGGACGGTGCGCATCAGCTGCGGCACCCTGTCGGGCCCCTCGGGCAGGCCCGTGGCGTTGTAGTCGGCCACCAGGCCGCACACCGGCACGCGGGCGCGCGGGTTCAGCAGCGGCAGCACCGCCTGGAACACCTTGCCGCCCACGTTCTCGAAATACACGTCGATGCCGTCCGGCGCCACCTCGGCCAGCCGCTGCGCGAGATCGTCCGCGCGGTGGTCCAGGCAGGCGTCGAAGCCGAGCTCCTGCACCGCATAGCGGCACTTGTCGGCGCCGCCGGCGATACCCACCACGCGGCAGCCTTTGAGCCTGGCGATCTGCCCAACCACCGCGCCCACCGCGCCGGTGGCTGCGGCCACCACCACGGTTTCGCCTGCCTGCGGCCGCCCGATGTCGAGCAGGCCCATGTAGGCCGTGAAGCCCGGCATGCCCAGCACGCCCAGGGCCCAGGAAGGATGGGCGGGATCGCGGCCCAGCGGCAGCAGTCCGGTGCCGTCGGACACGGCGTAGTCCTGCCAGCCGGATTGCGCGAGCACCCAGTCGCCCTCGGCGTAGTCGGGATGGCGCGATGCCGCCACGCGGCAGACGGTGCCGCCCACCATGGTTTCCCCCAGCGCCACCGATGGCGCATAGGAGCGTGCGTCGCTCATGCGTCCGCGCATGTAGGGATCGAGCGAAAGGTACACCGTGCGCAGCAGCACCTGGCCGTCGGCGGGTTGCGGCACGGGGCCGGTCTCCAGGCGGAAATCGCTGTCCTTGGGCTCGCCCACGGGGCGGGCGGCCAGCACGATGCGCCGGTTCACATCGGCGCGCTGGGTCTCGGGCATGGGATTCTCCTCGGGCGTACGGACAATGGGTCCACTCTACTACGGCCGCCGCCGGCGGCGCTATCATGCCGGCATCCCTACCGTAGCCGAATCCCATGACCGTCTTCGACCAGCTGCAGCACCTGCTCGACACGCATCACGTCTCCTATCGCCTGCTCGAGCATCCCGCGGCAGGCCGTTCGGTGGAAGTGGCCGCCATCCGCGGCACTGCCGTCAGCCAGGGCGCCAAGGCCCTGGTGTGCCGCATCAAGATCACGTCCAACCAGCGCCGCCACGTGCTGGCCGTGTTCCCTGCCGACAGGCAGGCCGACCTGGAGGCCATCGCCGCGGCCGCCGGCGGCAAGAAGGCCTCGCTGGTGCCGCACGAGGTGGCGCGCGCGCTCACGGGCTGCGAGATCGGGGCCATCCCTCCCTTCAGCTTCAACCCCGAACTGGCGCTGCTGGTCGACCCGACGCTGCGTACCCGCCACGACGAGATCGTATTCAACGCGGGACGGCTCGACGCTTCCATCCTCATGCGGGCGGACGACTATTTCCGCGTGGCCGGGCCGCAGCTGGCTCCCATCGTGCGCGACTGACCGCCATGTGCCTCGCCGTCCTCGCCCTGCATCGCGTGCCCGGCATTCCGGTGCTGATCGCGGCCAACCGCGACGAGTTCCACGCCCGCCCTGCGGCGCCGGCCGCGGCCTGGCCCGGCAGCCCCGTCCTCTACGCCGGCCGCGACCTGCAGGCCGGCGGCACCTGGATGGGCGTGACCGACACCGGCCGCTTTGCCGTCGTCACGAACTTCCGCGATCCCGCCCACGTGCTGCCCGGCGCGCCCTCGCGCGGCGCGCTGGTCGAGCGCTATCTGCGCGGCACCGCCACGCCTGCCGAATACCTCGCGGCGCTGCATGCCGAGGGCGCGCGCTACAACGGCTTCAACCTGATCGTGGGCAATGGCGGCACAGCCTGGTACGCCAGCAATCGCGGCGCCGCCCCGCGCGAGCTGCCCGCCGGCATCTACGCCCTGTCCAACCATCTGCTGGACACGCCCTGGCCCAAGCTGGCCCGCACCAAGGCCGCCTTCGCGCGCCTCATCGACGGCGCGGGCCGCCAGCCAGACCTCGCCGGCCTGTACGCCGCCCTGGCAGACTCCCGGCCTGCGGACGACGCCGAGCTGCCGGACACCGGCGTGGGGCTCGCGCGCGAACGGCTGCTGAGCAGCCCGTTCATCGTGAGCCCGGACTACGGCACGCGCGCCTCCACCCTCCTCGCGCTGCATGCCGACGGCAAAGGCGAACTGCACGAGCGGCGCTTCGATCCGGCCGGCCGACCCATCGGCGACACCGAGCTGCAATTCCGCTGGCAGCCCGCCTGAGCCGCTGCGCCGGCTGCTCGGCGCAGCGGGCATGGCGATTGCTCTCCGACATGACGGGTGGCCGAGCCACCCCCGATGCGCCGGAGATCCCAATGCCTTATCTGCTCAGTACCGCCAATACCGGCCTGCCCACCGAAGCCCAGGTCGAACGCCTCGCCGAGATGATGCAGGCCGACGGCCACGACGTGGCCTACACCGACGACCCGCATGCCGAACAGGAGCACGACATCCACGGCAGCCCCGTCACCTGCCCTGTGGCCGAACCCGACTTCAAGCGCTACCTGGCCCTCGCTGCGGCACTGGGCAGCGACGGCCCGCAGGGCTGAGCTGCACCGTCATGTCGTGGCTCACCCGCCTGCGCTCCGGGCAGGTACGCGCGCCCGTACGCGAATCCCTGCGCGTGCCGCTGCAGACCATCGCCGCGGTGCTGTGCGCCTATTTCGCCATGCGCCTGCTGGCGCTGCCGGAACAGGGCTGGGCCGCCTTCTCGGCGCTCTTCGTGGTGCGCGCCAGCATGGAAGGCACAGTGGGCGAGGCCGGTGCGCGGATACTTGGGGCGCTGGTCGGCGTGGCCATCGGCGTGGTGCTCGCCCTGCTGCACCGCAACGGGTGGCCGGCGGTCATGGTGCTGAGCGTGGGCATCGGCCTGATGAGCGCGATTGCCACGCGCTGGCCCATCCTGAGCTACGGCCTGGTCACCGTGGCCATGCTCACGGTGGAACCCGACCCTGACATCCTGGACGGCGCCTGGGACAAGATCTGCGCCATTGCCGTAGGGTCGACGGCCGGCGCGGCCGCCGGCCTGGCGATATTTCCGCTCTCGGCCCGCCGCCTTGCGCGGGCCAACCTGGCTGACTCGCTGGAGTCGCTGGGCGAGGTCGCGGAACAGTGCCTCGCGACCTTCATCGACCATCACGCCAAACCGCGCGAGACCGACTACTCCACCATGGAGCCCGCCTCCGAGTCTGCCCGCCGCGTCCTCATGCAGGCGCGCGTGGGGCCCCTGCGCCGCCTGCACCGCGTGCGCGCCGCGCGCGCGCTGCAGGAGCGGGTCGACAGCCTGTGGCGCGTGCTGCCCATCCTCGATCATGCCACCTCGCAGCCCCTGTCGGCCCCTGCCTGCCAGGCCATGGCCGAATCGCTCGAGTGCATCGCCCGGGCGTTCCGCGAGGACACGAGCCGGCTTGCCGACTGCATACGCCGGGAGCGGGGCGACGACGCCGAGCTGGCCGCAGCGTCGGCGTGCCGCGAGGCATTCGAACGGGCCGCCCGGGCCGAACTGGACGGCACCGACCGCCAGGCGCTGCAGTTGGCCCGCTGGGCCTGGGAAGTCATGCTGCGCGAGACGCGCTTCCTGCAGCAAAGCCTGCCCGCCCGGTAAGCGCGCCGACGTTGCCGGGAAGCACCGCGTCCGGGCGCAACATTACCGACTGCGCCGGCGCAGGTCTCAACGGGCTACCAATAGGCCAGCACCAGCCCGACGACGATCACGGCAATGCAGATTCCCAACGCCACCCGGATCCAGTGCGGCGATGGCTTGCCGTGCCGCCGGCGCATCCAGGCGCGGACCCAGCGCTCGTCCGTCTCGTCGTAGCGTCCGACCGTCAGGTTCTCCTGCAACGCATCTTCGCCGTACTGGCCGACCCATCGCTGCACGTCCTGGATACTGCGGAATTCTGCCATCGCTCAGCCTCCGTATCGTCCTGGGAACAATACTAGCGGGGAGCCCGGCGCGCGAGGCTACAGAACGTGCAAGGCGGCAACGGTCCGCTTCGGCGTCCCGCGGCCGCGCGGCCTGTGTCAGCGGATCACCGCCGTCCCGGTGATCACCACGCCCGGCTGGACGGGATAGACCGGCGCGGGCACGACGACGGGCGCATAGCCGGCCGGCTTGCACTTGCGCTCTTCCTTGTACTCGCCGTTACCCTTCCACTTGCGCTCCACCTTGCAGCCGCCCTCCCAATATTCTTCCTTGTAATCGCCACGCTTGTGGCCACCGCGATAGCCGCCGTGGCCGGACTCGTCCTTCCAGGGGTCGGCCATGACGGGGGCTGCTGCCATGGCGGCCATGCCCAGGAACACAATCAGTCGGATTTTCATGATGTCTGCTCGATACGAAATCAGGAATGGCAGCATCTTAGGCGGGGCTGCCCATGACAGGCCGCTACATGTGTAAGGATCTGCAGAGATCACCGTGGTTCGCACGGGGTATTCCGGCATATCATCGGGCCTGATCACATCCCGGGAAAGGCCATGTCCACGCCGCTGATCCTCACCTACACGCTGGTGGCCGCCGCTTCGGTCGTCAGCCCCGGCCCCGCCACCATGCTGGCCATCCGCAACGGGCTGAGCGGCAATTTCCGCCATGTTTTCTACGGCGCGCTGGGCAACGTGACCGGCCTGTTCTGTCTCTCGGCTGCCTCCATGCTGGGGCTGAGCGTGCTGCTGCAGACTTCGGCAGCGCTGTTTCTCGGTGTCAAGATCGTGGGCGCGGCCTACTTGTTCTATTTGGGCTTCAGGCACCTGCGGGGTCGCGGCATGCTGCCGCCTGCCCGGGAAGAAATCCAGCCGGCGCGGCCGGGCTGGCTCTACTGGCGCGAGGCCTGCACGCTGGCCATCACCAACCCCAAGCCCATCCTGTTCTTCGGCGCGCTCTTCCCCCAGTTCCTCGCGGCCGACGAGCCGCCATGGCCGCAGTTCCTCGTGCTCACCGGCATATTCTGTGCACTGTCCCTGATTTCGCTGCACGGCTATGCGCTGCTGGCCTACCGGGCACGCGGGGCGCTCGTGCGGCCGCGCGTGATCCGCTGGCTGGACCGCACGGTGGGCAGCCTGTTCGTGGCGTTCGGCGCCGGGTTGCTGGCCCTGAGGCGTACGTAGCCGCCGGCAGCGGCTGCACTATTGCGCCCGGTGCTCGAGTTCGAGCTGGATGCGCGCGCCCTGCTTGCGCAGCGCCTCCTCGGCCGGCCCCTGGCCGTCTTCTATGCTGGCGAATCCGTACTTCTGCCGGATCTGCCTCACCACGGAACCATCCGACCTCTCGAACCGCAGGATGAAGCGCCACAAGCCGTTCCGTTCGTCCTGCTCCCAGTCCACATGCCCGCTGATACGCAAATTCTGGTCCATTGCCCTTGCCCTCCTGTTGGTTGGCCGGCCCAGAATAATGCACGCGCATTTCAGCATCGATACAGAACCTGTCCCCCAACGAGCGGCCAGAGGGGTGCCAACGGGGGAGGCGGCCGGCGCGGCCAGCCTGCCGCGCCCGCTAGAAGCTGCCGAACAGCGTTCCGAGCGTGATCACCAGGGCCAGCGCCGGCAGCGGAACCAGGATCGTGACCGCAGCGATGTCCCCGTACGACTGGCGATGGTTCAGCTTGCAGATCGCCAGCAAGGTGATGATCGCGCCGCAATGCGGCAGGGTGTCCATGCCGCCGGCCGCCATGACCGCCACGCGGTGCATCAATTCGGGGCTGATCCCCGCCTCCTGCGCCATGCGCAGGTAATCGCCGCCCAGGGTCTGCAGCGCGATGCTCAGCCCGCCCGACGAGGACCCCGTGATCCCGGCCAGTACGTTCATCGCGACCGCTTCGGAGATCAGCGGGTTGCCGGGCGTCAGGTTCAGCACCGCATCGCGGATGATGGCGAACCCCGCCAGCCCCGCGATGACCGCCCCATAGCCGACCTCGGACGCCGTATTGAACAGGGGCAGCATGAAACCGAACACGCCCTTGTTGACCGTGTCCTTGAGGTCGGACCAGCGTCCCAGGCGCACCAGCACCAGCGTCGCGCACGCTGCCGCCAGGGCAATGATGAGCGACCAGAGGCCCACGATCTTCCCCGGCTCCACCTGGGGGAAGCGGCCGGCCAGGAACGAGAAATCGACGCGCGGGAAAATGGCATAGGTGAACAGCGCATTGATGCCCACCACCATCAGCAGGGGCAGCAGGGCCAGTGCGACCGGCATCACGGACCAGCGCCCGCCCTCCTCGCGCCCGGCCTGCTCCTGCGCCGTTTCCTCATGCTCTCCGAAGCCCTCCCCGGCGGCCCGCGCACTTGCGGCACGGCGCTGCAGCCACCAGAGGCCGCCGCCGAGCATGACCATCGCCGCCATCACGCCCAGCCCCGGCGCGGCGAACACGTTGGTCCCGAAATACGGGATGGGAATCGCGTTCTGGATGGCCGGCGTGCCCGGCAGCGCCGTCATCGTGAAAGTGAAGGCGCCCAGCGCGATCGTTGCCGGAATCAGCCGCTTGGGAATCTGCGCCGCCTTGAAAAGGTCCAGCGCAACGGGATAGATGGCGAACGCCACCACGAACAGCGACACGCCGCCATACGTCAGCAATGCGCAGGCCAGCACCACGGTGACGATCGCCCGCCGCTCGCCCACGTTGCGCACGATCCAGCGCGCCAGGGTGTTGGCGGCGCCCGAATCGGCCATCAGCTGCCCGAACAGCGAGCCCAGCAGGAAGATGGGCAGGAACTGCAGCACATAGCCGCTCAGGGCCGACATGAACGTGCTGGTATAGATGGGCAGCAGCCAGCCGGCATCGCCGGACAGCAGCACCGCCAGCGCGCCCATCAGCGGCGCCAGCAGCAGAACGGTGATGCCGCGGTAGGCCAGGTACATCAGCAGCGCCAGCGAAACGGCAATGGCAAGCGTACTCGGGATCATGGAGCTCCTCTGACTGTTCCGGTTGCGAAGGATTACAGAATCATCGCATGCGCAGGGACTTGAAATTATGGCGGGCACCCAGAAATCAGGTTCAGGGGATGCCGTACCGGGTCCTCTATTGAAGCTTGCTGAAATATCAGGAGGTTCGAAACATGAATACTGCTTTCTCTCTGGCTCCGTTGTTCCGCCACTCCGTTGGCTTCGACCGTTTCAACGATCTGTTCGAGTTCGCCCTGCGCAACGACACCGGCAGCACCTATCCGCCCTACAACGTGGAAAAGCGCGGCGACGATGACTACCGCATCGTCGTGGCCGCCGCCGGCCTGTGCGACCAGGACCTGGACGTGCAGGTCGAGCGCGGCATGCTCACCATCACCGGCGGCCGCCGCGAGAAGGGCGACGACAAGGTGACCTACCTGCACCAGGGCATCGCGCAGCGCGCCTTCAAGCTGTCGTTCCGCCTCGCCGACCACATCGAAGTGCGCGGCGCGCACCTGGAGAACGGCCTGCTCCACATCGACCTGGTCAGGAACGTTCCCGAGGAAGCCAAGCCCAAGCGCATCCCGATCGGCGGCGTGAACATGGCGCAGGATCCGCAGCCCGCGCTGGCCAACGCCGCCTGAGGCGGCCGGACCGCAACGCCGCGCACGGCATGCCTGTGCGCGGCGTTTTTGCGTTGGCGCGGCGATGTTGCCGCACGGCAACGGGAAGTTCAGGCCTCCGGCTCTCGCCGCAGTACCCGGCCGGGCCGCGCCCCGCTGGGCTTGCCGTTGCGCCAGACCACTGCGCCGTTGACCAGCACGGTGTCGATGCCGGCCGAGGGAGCGACAGGCCTTTCGAAAGTGGCCCGCTCGTTCACCGTCCCGGCGTCGAAAAGCACCAGGTCGGCATAGGCGCCTTCGCGCACCACGCCGCGATCGGCCAGGCCGAATCGCGCGGCGGTCAGCCCGCTCATCTTGTGCACCGCCTTCTCCAGCGGAAACAGACCCAGGCCGCGCCCATAATGGCCCAGCACACGCGGAAACGTGCCCCACAGGCGCGGGTGCGGCTGCTCGTCGTGCGGCAGCCCGTCCGAACCGATCATGGTTTCGTCGAACTGCAGGATGCGCTGCACGTCGGCGTCGTCCATGCGGAAGTAGATCGCCCCGGCCGGCTGCAGGCGGCGGACCGCCTCTTCCAGCGAGCAGTCCATCTCATGCGCGACGTCGGCCAGGTCGCGGCCGGCGTACTGCGGCAGGCTCCGGGACCACGTCACGATGGTGCGCGACGATCCCGCCGCCTGCTTGTGGGTGAGGATCGTGGACGATGCCGGATAGGGATAGCAATCCAGGCACACCGGCTGCTGCGCCATGGCCTCGCGGATGCGCTGCAGCGTCTGCACCGAGCGCCCATGGTTTTTCACGCCCGCCAGCTTGTGGTGCGAGATGACCACCGGCACGCCCAGCTCGCGGCCGATGCGGAAGGTTTCCTCCAGCGCCGCCATGATGTCGTCGCCTTCGTCGCGCATGTGGGTGCAGTACAGCCCGCCGTACCCGGCCAGCGGGCGGCAGATGTCGATCACCTCTTCGGCCGGAGCCGCCATGGCCGGGGCGTAGGCCAGGCCGGTCGATACGCCGATGGCGCCGGACTCCATGGCTTCGATCACGTGGTCGCGCATGGCGGCGATCTCGGCGGCGCTGGCGGGCCGCGCCACGTCGTCCATGGTGATCACGCGCAGTGTGGAATGGCCCACCAGCATGGCGCAGTTGGTAGCCGCGGGCTGGGCGCGCAGGGCATCCAGATAGTCGCCGAAGCGCGCATACCGGTACCATTGGCCGGTGTTGTCCAGCAGGTCCAGCGGCGGCGTCATGGTGGCGGGCGCGGGCTGGGTCATCGGCGCCAGCGAAATGCCGCAATTGCCGCCGATCACCGTGGTGACTCCCTGGCTCACTTTGGCCGCCATGTCGCCGCCCGACAGCATGGCGCGGTCGTCGTGGGTATGCGCGTCGATGAAGCCGGGTGCGGCCACCAGACCGCGCGCATCGATCTCCAGGCGCCCGCGTGCGCCGTTCAGGTCGGCCACGCGGGCGATGCGGTCGCCGTCGATGCCGATGTCGCCGTCAAACCGCATCGCGCCGGTGCCGTCGACGATCTCGGCGTGGCGGATCAATACGTCATAAGTGGCTTGCATGATGGCACCTCGTCAAGAAAGCCCGGCTGCGGCGTCGGCCACCGGGCAGAAATGGCGGAAATCCCAGCCGCGCCCCGGCGCCGCATCGAGCAGCGCCTGGGTGTACGGCTGCTGCGGGGCGGTCAGGACCTGTGCGGCCGGCCCGCTCTCCACCATGCGGCCGTGCTGCATGACCATGATGGAATCACATATCTGCGCCGCCACGCGCAGATCGTGCGTGATGAACAGCACGGCCACGCCGGTGCGCGCCCGGATGTCGTCCAGCAAGGACAGCACCTGGGCCTGCACGGAAACGTCGAGCGCCGAGACGGCCTCGTCCGCCACCAGGATGTCGGGCTCCAGCGCCAGCGCCCGCGCGATGCAGATGCGCTGGCGCTGGCCGCCGGAGAACTGGTGCGGGTAGCGCTGCAGCACGCCGGCGTCCAGCCCCACCAGCTCCATCAGCGTGCCCGCGCGGTCCAGCGCCTGCGTGCGCGGCATGCCGTAGTTGACCAGGCCCTCGATGATCGATTCGCCGACCTTGACGCGCGGATTGAGCGACCGGTAGGGATCCTGGAACACGATCTGCACCCGCTGGCGCAAGGGCCGCAGGCGCCGCCCGCCGACGCCGGCGATCTCGTCGCCGTGCACCCGGATGCTGCCCGAGCTGGGCTCCTGCAGGCGCACGATGCAGCGCGCGACGGTGGATTTGCCGGATCCCGACTCGCCCACGATGCCGAGGATCTCGCCGCGCCGCAGCGTCAGGCCTATGTCCACGGCAGCCGCCACCACCCGCGAACGGCCGAACAAGCGCCGCTCGGCATAAGTCTTGTGCAGCCCTGCCACTTCCAGCACCACGCCTTCCTGGTTCGGGGCGCGCGGCTCGGGCACCAGGCTGGGCACGGAAGACACCAGCATCCGGGTGTAGTCCTGCGCCGGGGCCGCCAGGATCTGGCGGCGCGCCCCCACCTCCACCACCTGCCCGCGGTTCATCACCGCGACCCGGTCCGCGATCTCGGCCACCACGCCGAAATCGTGCGTGATGAACAGCACGGCGGTATTGTGCTTTTCCTGCAGCTCGCGGATCAGGGCCAGGATCTGCTTCTGGGTCGTCACGTCCAGGGCGGTGGTGGGCTCGTCGGCGATCAGCAACCGGGGCTCCAGGATGAGCGCGATGCCGATCACCACCCGCTGGCGCTGGCCGCCCGACAACTGGTGCGGATAACAGTCGTAGATGCGCTCCGGCTCGGGCAGGTGCACGGCGGCCAGCATCTCGAGTACCCGGCGCCGGCGCTCGCGCTTGTCGTAGTCGCGATGGATGCACAACACCTCGTCGATCTGCCGGCCCACCGTCTCGACCGGATTGAGGGCGGTCATGGGCTCCTGGAAGATCATCGCCATCCGGGTGGCGCGCAGTTCGCGCAGGCGTTCCGGACTGGCGCGCAGCACGTCTTCGCCATCCAGCAGGACGCGCCCGCCGGTGCATCGCAGGTCGTCCGGCGGCAGCAGCCCCATCACCGAGAACGCCGTGACCGACTTGCCCGATCCCGATTCGCCCACCACGCAGACGGTCTCGCCGGGCCGCACGTCGAAACTCACGCCGCGCACCACGCTGCGGGCCGGCTGCCCGGCCAGGCCGACCGAGAGGTCCTCGATGCGCAGGACGGGCTGCGCCGCGGCGCCGGACTGCATGGATGTTTCGCTCATGATCTCCTCGCCATCTTGGGGTCGAGCACGTCGCGCAGCACGTCGCCCAGCACATTGACGCTGAGCAGCGTCAGGGCCAGCACCACGCCGGGATACAGCACCAGCCCGGGCTTCAGCTGGAAGTACATGCGGCCGTCGGCCATCATGTTGCCCCAGGACGGGATCTCGGTGGGCAGGCCCGCGCCCAGGAAGCTCAGCGTGGCCTCGGTGAGGATGGCCGACGCAAAAATGAAGGTGCCCTGCACGATCAGGGGGGCCACGGTGTTGGGCACCATGTGGCGCAGCAGCAGGCGATGCAGCGGCGAGCCCAGCGACACGGCGGCCTCGACGTAGGGCTCGGAGCGCACGTTCAGTATCACGCCCCGGACCAGCCGTACCACGCGGGGGATCTCGGGCACCGTGATCGCCACCAGCACGGTGACCAGCGTGCCCCCCGTCAGCGACACCAGCGCAATGGCCAGCAGGATGCTGGGAATCGCCATGATGCCGTCCATCACCCGCATGACGATGGCGTCGGCAGCGCGGAAATAACCGGCGATAACGCCGATCACCAGCCCCAGCAGGACGCTGGCGAGCATGGCGCCCAGGCCGACGATGAGCGAGACGCGTGCGCCGTACAGCACGCGCGAATAGGTGTCGCGGCCGAAGGCGTCGGTGCCCAGCCAGTGCTCGGCCGACACGCCGGCAAAGCGCCGGGCCGGGTCGATGGCGATCGGGTCCATGGTGCCGAGTACCGGCGCGAGCACCGACAGCAGCACCACGACGCTGAAGATCACGGACGCCACCAGCACCGGCGGGCTCTTTAGCGCCTGTCCGAGCTGCGTCGCCAGCGTCTGCGCGGCCGGCATGGGCATGCCGGCCGGGTCGCCGGCCTGCAGCGCGGGGCGGACGGGGTCGATGTTCATGGTTGCCTCAGTATCGGATGCGGGGATCGAACACGGTGTAAAGCACGTCCACCACCAGGTTGATCAGGATGTAGGTGAAGGAGAACAGCAGGATCAGGCCCTGGATGACCGGGTAATCGCGCGCCAGCACCGCCTCCACCACCAGCCGGCCCAGGCCGGGCAGGTTGAAGACCGACTCGGTCACCACTACGCCAGTGATCAGCGACGCGATGCCGATGCCGATGATGGTGACGATGGGCACGGCCGCGTTGCGCAGCGCGTGGCGCAGCAGGATGGCGCGTTCCCGGGCCCCCTTGGCCCGCGCGGTGCGGATGAAATCCTCGCCCATCACTTCGATGATGCTGCTGCGCGTGATGCGCGCCACCAGGGCGATGTAGATGCCGCTGAGCGCCAGCGTGGGCAGCACCAGGCGATGGGCGAACGGCCAGAATCCGCCCGCCGCCGGCTTGTATCCCTGCACGGGGAACCAGCCCAGCTTCAGTGCCAGCAGGTAGATGAGCAGGTAGCCGATCACGAAAGTCGGCACGGAGAAGCCGAACACCGAGAGGGTCATCACCAGACGGTCCAGCAGCTTGCCGCGCTTGCGCGCCGCGACGATGCCCATCGGCACCGCCACGATCACCGTCACCACGATGGTCGCCAGCGCCAGCGCCAGCGTGGGGCCGACACGGTTGCCGATCAGGTCCAGCACCGGCTTGCCGGACAGCAGCGATACGCCCAGGTCGCCCCGTGCCAGCTGTCCCATCCACACGCCGAACTGCGTCAGGATGGGCTGGTCCAGCCCCATGCTCTTGCGGATCTGTTCGAGCTGCGCGCCCGTGGCGTCATCGCCGGCCAGAATGGCCGCCGGATCGCCCGGGGTCAGGCGCAGCATGGCGAACACCACCACCGCCACCATGATCATGACAGGCACCGTGGCCAGCAGCCGGCGAGCAATGTAGGCAAGCATGGAGGACCTCAGTCGGCTGACTTCTTGATATTCCAGAATACGGTGACCGGCGATTCCATCACGCCGCTCAACTTGGTGCTGTAGGCCGCCGGGATGCGGAACTGCCCCAGCGGCGCCACCACGCCCTCATCGATGGCCAGCTTCTGGATCTGCGCGGTGATCTCCTTGCGTTCGGCCGGGTCGGTGGCGCGCGCGAACTTCAAACGCAGGGCTTCGATCTCCGGCACATCGGGCCAGCCCGCCCACGACTTGCGCCCGGCCGACGCCAGCGTGGTGTTGCCGAACGGGTCGCCGCTGGTGGCCAGGATGCTGTAGGTGGAAAAGATGTTCCAGCCGCCTTCGGCGGGCGGCTTCTGGTTGCCCTGCTGGGTCACCACCGTCTGCCAGTCCATGGTCTTCATGTCCACCTTGAAGCCGGCCTTGCGCAGCGCGGCGCCGATCACGATGGGCTGAGCCGCCAGCATGGCGATGTCGGTGGGCTGCAGGATCACCACCGGCGTGCCGTCGTACTTGGCTTCCTTGAGCAGGGCGCGCGCCTTCTCGATGTTCGAGGGCACCACCCACTCCTCGCCATACGTGTTGCCATAGGGATTGCCGCAGCCCATCACGGCCGCGCAGGTCTGGTAGTACTCGGGATTGCCCACCAGCGCCTTGAGCACGTCTTCCTGTCCGACCGCCGCCATGGCGGCCTGGCGCACCAGCTTGTTGTCGAACGGGGGATACAGGTGGTTGAAGCGGTAGTAGGTCCAGGCGCCCAGCTTGTCCAGCACCTGCACCTTGACGTCATCGCGGTTCTGCACGATGGGCAGCAGGTCGAACGGCACCTGCTGGATGAAATCCACCTCGCCGTTCTGCAGCGCGTTCAGCGCCGTCATCTGGTCCGGCATGCTGACCCATTCGACGCGCTCGACGTTGACCACCTTGCCGCCCGCCGTCCAGCTCGCGGGCTCGGCGCGCGGCACGTAGTCGGCGTTCTTCTCGTAGACCACCTTCAGGCCCGGCTTGAACTCCGACGCCACGAACTTGAACGGCCCGGAACCGATGTATTCCTTGATCGGCGTGGAAGCCGGCGTCTCGGCGATGCGCTTGGGCATCATGAAGGCCGGCCGCGAACTGAGCTTGGACAGGCCCTCCAGCAGCAACGTGGTGGGCTCCTTCAGCTGCACCTCGAAGCGTTTGTCGTCGAGCGCCTTGATGTGCTGCACCATCGGCATCAGCACCTGGCCGGTGGAGTCCAGCTGCGCCCAGCGCTGCAGCGAGGCCACGCAATCCTCGGCCTTGACCGGTGCGCCGTCGTGCCACTTGAGGCCGTCGCGCAGGGTGAAGGTGTAGGTCTTGCCGTCGTCCGAGGCCTGCCAGCTGGCCATCTGCGGCTGGATCTTGAAATTCGCGTCCACGCCCAGCAGCGTGTCGTAGATCATGTAGCCATGATCGCGCGTCAGGAATGCCGTGCTCAGCACCGGGTCCATGACCCGCAGGCCGGATTGCATGACGGCGGTCACGGTCTGTGCTTGCGCCGGCGCCGCCAGCAGGGATGCGGCCAATGTGGCGCCGCACAGAAGGCGGATGGCTTGCGGCAGATAGGTCTTCGTCTTCATGTTGCTTACCCCCTGGTTCGGTTGTCGATGCATGCTCGCCGCCGGTCCGGGCGCGGTGCCGGCGGCCCGGTGCTACAAGGTGAAACTGCGGTCGAGCGCCGAGGCGCGCCCCGCGATACCGTCGGCCAGCAGGCCCGCGCTGCCGGCGGCCAGCGTGAAACCGAGCGCGCCGTGGCCGGCGTTGATCCACAAGTTGCGGTAAGGGGTGGCGCCGATCACCGGCTTGCTGTCGGGCCGGGCCGGCCTCAGGCCGGCCCAGGCCCGTGGTTCTCCCGCCGGCTCCAGACGCGGCAGGTAGCGCGCCACCTGGCTCTTGAGGCTGGCGATGCGCCGCCCGTCGAGCGTGGCCGAGCGGTCGCCGATGTCCATCATGCCGGCCACGCGCAGCCGGTCGCCCAGGCGCGCGTACACGACCTTGTTGTGCACGTCGCTCAGGCTGGTCAGCGGCGCGCGGCTGCGCTCGGTAAGCTGATAGGTCAGGCTGTAGCCCTTCAGCGGATAGATCAGCGGATTGATGCCGATCTGCCGGGCCAGCGCCTGCGCACCCACGCCATTGGCGATCACATAGCCGTCGGCCTCAATCGCGCCGGCCCCGGTGTCCAGGGCTTCCACGCGGCCATGCCGCACGCGCAGGCGGCGCGCCTCCGTATTGAAGTGGAAATGCACCGGATCCGGCCGGGCGGCCAGCGTGCGCTGCAGTTCCTCGCACAGCTTCAGGCAGTCTCCGGCGTCTTCGGTGGGCGTGAAGATGCCGCCCACCACCCGCGCCGCGATGTCGGCCAGCGCCGGCTCGAGGTCCAGGCACTCGCGCGCATCCAGGGCGCGCTGCTCGCAGCCCAGCGACGCCTGATAGCGCATCTGTGCCAGCGCGCTGCGGTAGGCAGCGGCGTCCTGGTACACCAGCAGCTTGCCGGACGAGGCGAAATTGAAGTCGAGCCGTTCGCGCGCCACCAGCTGGTGCATCAGGGCGCGGCTGCGCAGGCCGAGCTGCAGCAATTCGCTGGTGCTGCGCCGGACCGTGGCGTGCCGGCAGGCGCGCAGGAACCCCAGCCCCCAGCGCCACAGCTCCGGGTCGGCCCGCAGGCGTAACCGCAACGGGCCGTCGCGGTCGGTGAGCCAGGACGGCAGCTTGGGCAGCACGGCCGGGTCGGCCAGCGGCGCGACGAAGCTGTAGCTCAGTTGCGCCCCGTTGGCCTGGCTGGTGGCCAGGCCGGGGCGCGGACCGGCGTCGATCACGCTGACCGAATGGCCGTCCTGGCGCAGGAAATAGGCGCTCATCATGCCGATGATGCCGGCGCCGATCACGACGATGTGCATGCTAGCTCCGCCCGCCCGCCGCGCGGGCGCGCAGCTGCCCGATCGTGGCCGCGGCCGAGATGTGCTGCAGGCTGGTGCGCACGGCGACGATCGCCGGCCGCCGCGCCGCCAGCGCCGCCTCCAGCGCGGCATCGATCTCGCCGCTGTGCTGCACCGCATAGCCCAGCGCGCCGTAGGTGCGCGCCAGCGCCGCGAAATCCGGGTTGTGCAGCGCCGTGGCGCTGACCCGCTCGGGAAAGTGCTTCTCCTGGTGCATGCGTATGGTGCCGTATGACCCGTTGTCGGCCACGATGAGCACCGGCCGGGCGCCGCACTGCATGGCGGTGGCCAGCTCGTTGCCCGTCATCAGGAAGCCCCCGTCGCCGACGAAGCACACCACCTGGCGCTCGGGGCAGCGCAGGCTGGCCGCGACGGCGGCCGGCACGCCATACCCCATCGCGCCCGACGACGGCGCCAGCATCGTGCGCCCGCCGCCGAAACGCATCAGCCGCTGCACCCAGCCGCCGAAATTGCCGGAATCGATGGTGATGATGGCATCGTCGTCGAGCAGGCGATCGGCCGCCTGCGCCACCGCGCCGAACACCATGCCGTCCTCGGCGTCGCGCGGCCCGTCCCAGCGCCGCAGGCCGGCGGCAACCCGGTGCAGGCGCTCGCTCCAGGCCAGGTGCGCGGCAGCCGGCCGCGCCGGCGCGAAGGCGCGCAGGTCGGCCAGGAAGACGGCCGGGTCGGCCACCAGCCCCAGCGCCAGCTGGCGGATGTGCCCCACCGCTGCGGCATCCGGCCACACGTGCACCACGTCCTGCGCCGGCCGCGGCGCCGCCGGAAACGCGTAGCCCTGCGTGGTGACGTCGCCCAGCCGGGTGCCGATGCCCAGCACCAGGTCGGCCTCGCGCACGGCGTCGGCCAGCTCGGCCGGCGCGCCGTAGGCCAGATGGCCCGCATACTGCGGATGGTCATTGGGCAGCAGGTCGGCATGGCGCACCGCGGCCGCCACCGGCAGGCCGAACGCCTCCGCCACGGCCTGCAGCACGGCGCGCCCCGCCTCGTGCTTGAGCAGCCCGCCGGCGATCAGCAGCGGACGCCGCGCCGCGGCGATCAGCGCGGCCACGCGGCGCAGGTCGTCCTGGCTCGCGCCGGCGCGCGGGCGCGCCAGCGGCTGCGCCGCCGTGCCGTCGACCGCATCCTCCAGCATGTCCTCGGGCAAGGCCACCACCACCGGCCCGGGCGTGCCGCTCTGCGCGGCATGCAGCGCGGTCGCCACCGTGTCGGCCAGCCGGGCGGCATCGCGCACCTCCACCACCCACTTGGCCATGGCGCCGAAGACCCGCTCGTAGTCGATCTCCTGGAAGGCGCCCATGTGGCGGTGCGCGCGCTCGACCTGGCCGATGAACAGCACCAGCGGCACGGCATCCTGCTGCGACGAGTGCACCGCGATGGCGGCGTTCATCGCCCCCGGACCGCGGCTGACGAAGGCCACGCCGGGACGACCGGTCAGACGGGCATCGGCCAGCGCCATGAAGCCCGCCCCGCTCTCGTGGCGTGCGGTCACCGCCGCGACGTCGGTACGGCCGGCCAGGCCGTCCAGCACGCTCAGGTAGCTTTCTCCCGGCACGCAGAACACGCGGTCCACGCCATGCGCCGCCAGGGTATCGATGAGCAGATCCGCCGCCCGTCTCATGGGTCAATTCTCCTTGGAAGGATCGTGGCCGGGCCGCGCCGCGGCCTCCAGTGCGCTCAGCGAGCGGTGCCTGAGCTCGTCGGGCAGGCTTTGCGTCAGCGTCTCGAGCGCCGCATACAGCCGCGCCCAGCCTTCGTTGGTGCGCAAGGGCACGCCCAGAAAATGGCTTTCCGTCTTCGAGCGCAGCATCAGGTACAGCACACCGGCCAGCATGATGCTCACCATCGCCGGCACATCCGCCTCGCCGGTCAACCCGTCGACGCGGTCGATGAACTGGCGCGCTGCCTGCTCGCGCCGGTCGGCCAGCTGCGCCGTGACCTCGTTGCGCTCGATCAGTTCCCAGCGGCGCACCTCGCGCAGCGGCTCGTTGCCCGCCAGCGCCTCGATCTGGGCGCGCAGCATCGACAGGATCAGGTCTGCCGGCGTACGCTGGCTCGACTCGCCATCCTTCAGCAGGTGGTCCGAGCGGCCGGTCCAGAAGTCCTGTTCCTTCATCCAGGCCAGCATCAGGCCCGGCATGCCATCGAAATAGCGGTAGATCAGTTCCTTGCTGACGCCGGCCCGCTTGGCAATCACGTTGATGCCCACGCCCGCCATGCCGGTCTCGCAGATCTGCGCCTCCAGCGCGGCCAGGATCTGCCGCTCGGTCTGTTCACGCCGCGACATCGAGGTTTCTCATCAACAGGGTGCGCGGCGCCAATCCCTCGAGGGGCCGGGCGATACCGGCCGCGACATCGGCCTGGAGCTCGGTGGCCGCATGGCCCGCGAGCGACCCGTCCCGCCACACCTCGGCTCCCAGATAAACCGCGGTACCCCGGCGCTCCAGCGTCGGCAGGTGCGGGTCGGCCGACTCCAGGGCCACGATCACGCCGTCTGCATTGATATGTACGCGGTCACGCGCGGCGGGCCGCACGGGCAATGGCTGCGCCAGCGTCAGGAAACGCCAGCGCGCAGTGCGATCGGCGAGTGCGGCCCATGCCAGCTCCGCCAGCGCATCAGCCAGCGTCTCGCCCTGCAGGTCTGCGTGAATGGAGTTGTGCAGCAGGGCCAGCCGGGCCCCTGCCTCGCCACGCTGTGCCTGGCCGGCGTCGGGCCGGGCAGCCACCCGCGCGCTGTTGCCCCAGCCCAGCCGGCCCTCGGCACACAGCGCAATCAGGCCGGCATCGGCCTGTGCGCAATCGGCCAGCACTGCGTCCACCGCCTGCTGGGGATGCTGTCCCTTCGCAAGCCGCGCGAGCACCGCCTCATTCAGGGGCACACCATCGGCGCCAGGACGGTTCGGCAGCCGGTGTCCGGTCACCAGGCCTATGCCGGATGCACCTGGCAGAAATTGCGCCAACGGTTCAGGGCGATCGGGGCCGCTGGAGATGACGGCGGCGGCGTCCGCCTCCAGCCAGGCGCCAGGAATGTCCAGCGCACCGATGCCGCCGCGCTGAGTCTCGCAATGGCAGTACCGGCCCTGCCCGTCCAGCACGGCAAATACCGCGAAGCCGCCGATGGCCCCGCGGCCCAGCAACTCGGCGCCCAGCACCGCGGCGCGGACAGCCGCGCCGGCCCGTGGCCCGCTGGCGGCAATTCCGATGGTCATGCCTGCAGCTCCCTTTGCTCTGCCAGCGCACCGAGGCAGAAGTTCAGACTGAATTCCAAATATGTGACCATGTGGTCACATTGGCACGATCCTACACCCGCGCGCACCGCCGCAACAAGACCGCATGCATAGGGAAAAACCCGCCCTGCTTTCAGGCACGCCGCTTGCGGCGCCTGGCATTCGCATCGGCCTTTTCGATGGAGGTGACCATGCCAGCCAAATCCCAAGCACAGCAACGCGCGGCCGGCGCCGCGCTGGCCGCCAAGCGTGGCGAGCAGAAGAAAAGCGAACTGAAGGGCGCGTCGAAATCCATGTACGAGTCCATGGACGAGAAGGAACTGGAAAAAATGGCATCCGGCTCCACCCGGGGCAAGCCGGAGCACAAGCGCGATTCCTGAGCGGATCCGCCTGCGCCTACCGGTGAATGCAGGAGCCAAGGCTCCTCAGCCATCAGCCAGTATCTGCTCAAGCCCTGTGGCGCTTCGCCCCGCAAGCTTCGGCAGGCCTCCGGTGGGGGTCTGACTGGATTTGCCCCGGTTTGACGGACACCTTACCCTTAGTGGAACAAGGAGTCCGCAATGCCCAAGACACGCCCGCCGTATCCGGCGGAATTTCGCCAGCAGATCGTGGAGTTGGTCGCAGCCGGCCGAACTCCTGCCGAGCTGTCCCAGGAGTTCGGTTGCTCGGCCCAGACGGTCGTCAACTGGGTGGCTGCTGCCGGCCTGAAGGCAGACAAGCCGGCCAAGTCGGCAGGCAGTGCCTTGAACGAGGCCGAGCGTGAAGAACTCATCCGACTGCGTCGCCAACTGCGCCAGGTCCAGATGGAGCGCGACATCCTGGCAAAGGCTACGGCCTGGTTCGCAAACAAAAGCGAGAAGACGTCCACGCCGTCTTCGAACTCATGAGCGCGCACCAGGCCGACTTCCCCGTGAGAGCCATGTGCCGAATACTCGGCGTGTCGCACAGCGGCTTCTACGACTGGCAGCACCGAGGGCCATCGAAGCGGGCGATCGCCGATGCAGTGCTCAGCGAGCGTATCCGCACGATCCACGCCGACTCGCGCCAGACTTACGGCATGCCGCGTATCCGGGCCGAACTGGCCGAGCACGGCGTGCGTGTCGGGGGTAAGCGCATCGCCCGGTTGATGCGCGCGGCCAAGTTGCGCGGAGTCAGCAAGCGTCGGGGCTTTACGATCACCACGCAGCGCGAGCCTCGCCAGCGCCCGCCGGCCGACCTGGTCAACCGACGTTTCCAGGCCGATGGCCCGAATCAGTTGTGGGTAGCGGATATGACCTACGTGCCAACCTGGGCGGGGTTCGTCTACCTGGCCATCGTGCTCGATGTCTGGAGCCGGCGTGTGGTGGGATGGTCCATCGGCGAACGCATGACGACCGATCTGGTGCTGACCGCGTTGAACATGGCGCTGGCGCAGCGCAAGCCCGACGAGGTCATCCATCATAGCGATCAGGGCAGTCAATACACCAGTGTGGCCTTCGGCAAGCGCTGCGCGCAAATGGGTGTCAGACCTTCGACCGGCAGCGTGGGCGATGCCTATGACAACGCCATGGCCGAGAGCTTCTTCGCTACGCTCGAGTGTGAACTGATTGAACGCAACGTCTTTAAAACGAAGACCGAGGCCCGCATGGCGCTGTTCAGTTACATCGAGGGCTGGTACAACCCGCGGCGCCGACACTCCGGCCTGGGGTATCTGTCGCCTGCCAACTTCGAACGCTCAAATCAAGCAATACCTGAACCCGTTCCGGCTTGAAAACCAAGCCCTAACCTGTCCGTGAAAGCGGGATAAATCCAAATCCAAACTTCTTAAGCAAGCAGGACTGAAGTAAGACCAAGCCCCAGCAAGACCGGGGCGCGGTCCGATACCGTTACGGAGCCAACTATGAAATATCCCATCGCCATCGAGCCCGGTAGTGATACACAAGCCTGGGGTGTCGTCGTCCCCGATCTGCCCGGCTGCTTCTCTGCTGCTGACGACGGAATTGACCAAGCCATAGAGAATGCCAAAGAAGCTATTGAAGCGTGGATAGAGGCCGCCATAGACAATGGCGACCCCATCCCGCCGCCCAGCAACATTACGGAGCTGCAGCGCAATCCGGACTATGCCGGCTGGATCTGGGCAATCGCCGAGATTGACCCGGCAGTCATGGATGAGACAGTCGAGCGCATCAACATCACCTTGCCCCGCAGGATATTAGCTCGCCTTGATGCCAAGGCACGCGCGGCGGGCGAGAGTCGGTCTGGCTTCATCGCACACTTGGCACTGACTCACTGAGCGGCGACTACCCACCCTTGCGGGTCGGGATAGCGCTCGACCGCTACAAGCAAGCAAAAGCCCCCAGATGGGGGGCCTCTTGGTTCGAGAGTGGGGATGCTACTTGAGGTTCAGCGGGGCAATAAACCTGCCCACCATACTGATGTTTCCGCCCATTTCCTTGAATGCCCCTGAGATCGTAAAACTGCTGGAGTCCGCCGATCCGGCACATTGCACTCCTTCTTGCCTCCGCAAGTTCTGCGGGACTCGTGGCGACACTAATTGACAGCCAAGCCTAAAAATCCCTTGCCTGTGCGCGGCTGCGGATGTCATGGTCGCAATGACCCGGCGCTATTGGCGCAGTTTGCGTCGCAAAAAGCAGGGACAAATGTGACAATTCCGCCCACTGGTAGACTGATCCCTTCGTTCCCTGGCCCAGCCGCACGATGTGGCCCGCCACCAGGATACCCGCACTTCGCGCGCACGCGCTTCGACAGCATCACGGGAAAGATAGTGCTGGGTGCAGTGCTGGTAGCACAGAGGCGGGGCGCGCGATATGGCCGAGCGCGTGCTGAGTTGGATCGACTCGGTATGCCGCTATGCCGTCGGCGCCGGCCGCGTCAACGCCGATGTCAACCCCGGGCTGCTGAATTTCCTTGATGAGAAGCCGCCAGCACTTCCCGCACGCGGACATCGGCACGCTGCCCGAGCTGCTGCGCAGGGTGGAGAGCTACCAGAGCCGGCCCGAGACACTGCTGGCCATCAAGATCATGATGCGAACCTTTCCGCGCACCAATGAACTCCGCTAGGGGAATGGGCGGAAGTGCGCCGCGATCAGGGCCTGTGGATGATCCCGCCGCAGCGTATGAAAGGCACCGTCATGATGAAGCTCAACGGCGATCCTCACGTGATCCCGCTGTCGCGACAGCGCAGCGGGTTCCGCCCCGAGGTGATAGAGCGGCAGCTGGCACACAAGGAAAAGGACAAGATCCGGCGCGCCTACAATCACGCGACATACTTGGACGAGCGGCGCCAGCTGATGCAGTGGTGGTCCGACTTCCTGGATCAATGCGCGGCGGGTCAGGACGGCATACCCAATAAAAACTGAGCCGTACCCGATCCCGTACCCATTCAACGACGTTGCTCCGGCTTGCCGTCACTTGGCAACATTAGGCAAGCTAAACGCAAAAAAGCCCGCTGGCACATAGGCTTAGCGGGCTTTTCTTGGCGCTGCTTGGCAGCACTTGCAGGAATCCTTGGTAGGCGGTATTGGAATCGAACCAACGACCTCCACGATGTCAACGTGGCGCTCTAACCATCTGAGCTAACCGCCTGCAGAGAAAAAGATTATATCGGGCTTTTTTACAGCGCGCAAATCAGAGCCTTGTCCAATATGACATGAGTCTGGAGCGGGGGGTCTGATTCCAACATGAGATGAGTCTGGAGCGGGGTTGAGCAGGACGTCGATCATCAGGAGATGATGTTGACCCTGCAAGATGATCGGCTCACGAGCCTAGAGAGCCTGGAGGCGTTTGTCGCCGGTACTGCCGGCCTGGCGCCGCAGGTTTCGGACCGCGAGGCCGAACGCCACGCCCACGTCCAGGACGTGCTCCAGCGCTTCAGATACGCCAAGTTGTCTCGACGCCACAAGGGCGTGGTGTTGCGTTATCTATTGCACACCAGCGGCTACTCGCGCCAGCACCTCACCCGGCTGGTGGGCCGGTTTGTGTCGCACGCCCCGCTGGGTCAGCGCAAGTCGCCCGCGCAGGGGTTTCGGCGCCGCTACACCGAGGACGATGCCCGGCTGCTGGCGTACACCGATGCCGTGCACGACACGCTCAGCGGGGCGGCAACCTGCCACCTGTTGCGCCGCGCCTGGCTGGTCTATGGAGATGCCCACTACCGGCGCCTGGCCACGCTCTCGGTGTCACACCTGTACAACCTGCGCAAGAGCCGCGCCTACCGCAACGCCCGTGGCCACTGGGACGGCACTCGCCCCAGCAAGGCGGTCTCCATTGGACTGCGACAGCCACCGCGCCCCGAAGGCCGGGCGGGCTTCATCCGCATCGACAGCGTGCACCAAGGCGAGGTCGACGGCGCCAAGGGGGTCTACTACATCAACGCCGTGGACTGCGTCACCCAGTGGCAGGTCCTGGCCTGCTGCCAGCGCATCTCCGAGGCCTTTTTACTGCCCGTGCTCGAAGAACTGCTCGCCGGCTTCCCCTTCCAGATCCTCGGGGTGCACGCCGACAACGGCAGCGAATACATCAATCATCGCGTCGCCGAGCTACTGCACAAGCTCAATGTCGAGTTCACCAAGTCCCGGCCCCGACACAGCAATGACAACGCCCTGGTCGAGTCCAAGAACGGCAGCGTCGTACGCAAAACCTTCGGCTACGCCCACATCCCGCAAAAGCACGCCCAGGCCGTCAACGCCTTCTGCCAGCAACACCTCAACCCGTACCTGAACTTCCACAGGCCCTGCCTGTTCGGCAGGCAACGAAGCGATAACCGAGGAAAGATCAAGATCGACTACCCCGCCAAACTGGTCAAGACGCCCTTGGAAAAACTCCTCAGCCTGGCCCCCGAACTGCGTAACCTCAAAGACGGCATCTCCGAGCAAGACCTCCTCTGGCAGGCCCGCGTCATGAGCGATAATCAGGCCGCCGAGCAGCTACAAAAACACCGTTCGGCGTTGTTCGATTCCATTATCCGACGTCGGGCTGAACTGGCCGCTTAAAACCCTCTCGGCGGCCTCCGTTCAGACTCATCTCCGAATTGGAAACGACTATCAGGCAACCGCCAGTCATGCAGGCACGGAGCCTGCATCGGCTGCGCGCACGGCGTCGATGAAGGCGCGGATGCGCTCGGCCGACTTGATGCCGGGGGCGTCCTCGACGCCGCTGCTCACGTCGACGGCCCACGGGCGCACTGCCCTCACCGCCTGCTCCACGTTCGCGGGCGTGAGACCGCCCGCCAGTATCATGGGCCGCGCCGCGGCATCGGCCTGTACGCCCGCCAGCAGCGCCTGGTCCAGCGCCAGTCCGCTGCCGCCGTAGCCCGGGCTGTAGCTGTCGAACAGCCAGCCGGCGGCGTCGCCGTAGCGGGCACACTCGGAAGCCAGCGCCTGCGCGCTGTCCTGCCGGGGCGCGCCCACGCGGAAGGCGCGCACGTAGCGCGCGCCATGGCCGCGGCATTGCTCGGGAGGCTCGTCACCGTGGAATTGCAGCAGGTCCGGTCCGACGGTGTCGACGATCGCGCGCAGCGTCTCGGCGCCAGCGTTGACCACCAGGGCCGACACCGTGACGTAGGGCGGCACGAGGCGGCGCAGGCGCGCCGCCTGTTCCAGCCCCACGCAGCGGCGGCTCTTGGGGTAGAACACCAGGCCCAGCGCGTCGGCGCCCGCCTCGCAGGCGGCCGCCACGTCGGCTTCCCGGGTCAGGCCGCAGATCTTGACGCGCGTGCGCATGGGGCGTCCGCCTACTGGAACGCGGCAGCGGGATCGCCGCTGTCGGAGCCGTAGATGTTGGTGCCGTAATTGCCCTCGATCTCGATCTTGACCGAGTCGGGGTCGACCTGGCTGGCGGTGCCCTTGTAGTGCATCACCAGCCCCGGGAAGAGCATGACCACGGCCACCATCAGCAGCTGGATGCAGATGAACGGCACCGAGCCCCAGTAGATCTGCCCGGTGGTCACCGGCGCGATCGTCTTGCCGGTGATCTTGTCGGTGTAGGCCTCCTTGGGCGCGACCGAGCGCAGGTAGAACAGCGCAAACCCGAACGGCGGGTGCATGAACGAGGTCTGCATGTTCACCGCCAGCAGGATGCCGAACCAGATCAGGTCGATGCCCATCTTGTCGGCCACCGGCCCGAGCAGCGGCACGATGATGAACGCCAGCTCGAAGAAGTCCAGGAAGAACGCCAGCACGAAGGTCAGCACGCTGACCACGATCAGGAACCCCCACTCCCCGCCCGGCAGCCCCAGCAGCAGGTGCTCGACCCACAGGTCGCCGTTGACGCCGCGGAAGGTCAGGCCGAACACCGTCGAGCCCACCAGGATGAACACCACGAAGCACGACAGCTTGGTCGTGGTGTCCATCGCCTGCTTGAGCAGGTCCAGCGTCAGGCGCCGGCGGATCAGCGCCATGATGATCGCCCCCACCGCGCCCATCGCACCGCCCTCGGTCGGCGTGGCCACGCCGATGAAGATCGTGCCCAGCACCAGGAAGATCAGGAACAGCGGCGGGATCATCACGAAGGTCACCCGCTCGGCCAGCGCCGAAAGCACCCCCAGCCGGAACACCTTGTTCACGATCGCGATCACGAAGGCCGTCAGCCCCCACAGCAGCAGGCTCACCACCACCTGCTCGTCGACCGGCGCCGTGTCGTTCTCCAGCCACTGACCCAGCACGTACGCCGAGGCCGCCGAGATCAGCATCAGCACCAGCAGCGAGCGCCCGCCGCGCGTGCCGTTGGCCTCGCGAAACGTGCGCGCCTCCTCCGGCAGCGCCGGCGCCGAGGCCGGCTTGATCAGCGACATCACGATGATGTAGAGCAGGTACGCCCCCATCAGCATGAAACCCGGCAGCATCGCCCCGCGGTACATGTCGCCCACCGAGCGGCCCAGCTGGTCGGCCAGCACGATCAGCACCAGCGACGGCGGGATGATCTGCGACAAGGTCCCCGAGGCCGCGATCACCCCGGAGGCCAGCCGCCGGTCATACCCGTAGCGCAGCATGATCGGCAGCGAGATCAGCCCCATGGAGATCACCGAGGCCGACACCACCCCCGTGGTGGCCGCCAGCATCGCGCCCACGAACACCACCGCGATCGCCAGGCCCCCGCGCAGCGGACCGAACACCTGCCCGATGGTCTCCAGCAGGTCCTCGGCCATCCCCGAGCGCTCCAGCACCAGCCCCATCAGCGTGAAGAACGGCACCGCCAGCAGCGTGTCGTTGGCGATGATGCCGAACACCCGCTGCGGCAGCGCCTGGAACAGCGCCGGCGTCAGCAACCCCAGCTCGATCCCCACCAGCCCGTACAGAATGCCGTTGGCCGCCAGCGCAAACGCCACCGGAAAGCCCAGCAGCAGAAACACCACCAGCGTCCCGAACATGATGGGCGCCAGGTTGGCAATGATGAACTCCATGATCAGCGCCCTTCTTTCATCTGTTGTTGCAGTGCCGCCTCGCGGGCCTGCGCCTCGCGCGCAATCTGCTCGGCCAGCTCCTGCTCGGCCGTCTTGCCCGCCTCACGCGCCGTCGGGTCCGGGCACTGCCCGCGCAGGTAACCCACGCACTTGATCAGGTGCGACACCCCCGCCAGCACCAGCAGCGCAAACCCCACCGGAATCAGCAGCTTCACCGGCCAGCGCACCAGCCCCCCGGAATTGGACGACTGCTCGTTCGACAGGTACGAATCCATGAACACCGGCCACGACAGATACATGATCAGCCCGCACGCCGGCAGCAGGAAAAACACCACGCCGAAGATCTCGATCCAGATCTGCTTGCGACGCGACAGCATCGACGACAGGATGTCCACCCGAACGTGCTCGTTCTTCAGCAGCGTGTAGCCGGCCGCCAGCAGAAAAATCGCGCCGAACATGTACCACTGCAGCTCCAGCCACGCGTTCGAACTCGTCTGGAACACCTTGCGTACCACGGCATTGCCGGCACTGACCAGCACGACCAGCAACGTGACCCATGTCACCGCCCGGCCGACCCGCAGATTCAGCGCGTCTATGCCGCGCGACAGGGCGAGTAAAGCTTTCATGATGGGAAGTAATAAGAAAAAGGAGTGGGCGCTTCTTTCGGAACGCGGGAACTACGCGTGCCGACGTCGGCACGGGACCGTGCTCCGGGGTTGCCGGACAGTGGTTCCGCGTGCGGGCGCCGCGATCGGCGCCCGCTTTTGACGGGCGCGTGCCGGGCCGAATCGCAGGATTTTAACGCCTGCTGCGAGCCGACGCCGGCACGGCAACCCGTGGGGCCCTACTTTTGCCGCGAAATCGTGGCCATGAAGCCGTCGAAGCTGCCTTCGGCCACGCGGAACCACGGGATTTCGTTGTCGCGGAAGGCCACCATGCTGTCGTACAGCTTCTTGAACATGGGGTCCTTGGCGGAGAACTCCTCGTAGACCTTGAGCGACTCGGCGTAGCAGGCGTCCATCACGGACTTGGGGAAGGCCTTGAGCTGGGCGCCCTGGGAAACCAGGCGGCGCAGCGCGGCCGGGTTCTCGGCGTCGTACTTGGCGATCATGTCGTTGGTGGCCGCCGCGGCCGCCTGGGCCAGCACGGCCTGGTAGTGCTTGGGCAGGTCGTTGTAGGCCTTTTCGTTCACGTACAGCGACACCTGCAGCGTGCCCTCCCACCAACCGGGGAAGTAATAGTTCTTGGCAACCTTGTGGAAGCCCAGCTTCTCGTCGTCGTAGGGGCCGATCCACTCGGCGGCATCGATGGTGCCCTTTTCGAGCGCGGGGTAGATGTCGCCGCCCGCGATCTGCTGCGGCACCACCCCCAGGCGCGACAGCACCGCGCCGGCGAAAGCGCTGGCGCGGAACTTCAGGCCCTTGAGGTCGTCGACCGACTTGATCTCGTTGCGGAACCAGCCGCCCATCTGCGTGCCGGAGTAGCCGCAGGGGAAATTGACCACGTTGTACTTCTTGAAGAGCTCGCGCGTGAGCTTGAGGCCGTCGCCGTGACGCATCCACGCGTTCATCTGGCGGGTATTCAGGCCGAAAGGCACGGCGCCGTCGAAGCACAGCGCAGGGTCCTTGCCGAAGTAGTAGTAGGAAGCCGTATGGCCGCACTCGATGGTGGCGTTCTCGACGGCGTCGAGCACCTGCAGCGCGGGCACGATTTCGCCGGCGGGGAAGGCACGGATGTTGAACTTGCCCCCGGTGGCTTCGCCGACGTAGCGGGCCAGGTTCTCGCCGCCGGTGAAGATGGCATCGGCACTGCGGGGGAAGCTGGAAGCGAGGCGCCAGTTGAGCGTGGGCGAGTCCTGAGCGAAGGCCGGAGCGGCCAGCGTGGCGCCTCCGGCGGCCGCGCCCAGCGTGGCCTTCTTGAGGAACGAACGGCGTTGCATTACGAGTGTCTCCTGGGTGTGGAAGAAAGCGATGCGCTTCCTGCCCGCTTAGGGCAGGCGCGCGAGGGGCTGCCCGGTTTGGGGGCGCCCCATGGCATTTTTTCGGTCGCAATGATATCGGGAATGCAACAGGGCCGCCCCCTGCGGTTTACCCTTAATAAAATGTAAACGGCGCCAGTTGCGATGCCGCGCCATCGAGCGCGGGGAGGTCGAAGTCGGGATACTCGATGGCCGAGAGATAGAGTCCGTCGGGCGCGAAGGTCGGCGCGCCCCGGCGCCGATCGCGGGCCGCCAGCAGCCCTGCCATCCATTCCACGGGCTCGCGCCCCTGGCCCACCTGCAGCAGCGCGCCGATCAGGTTGCGCACCATGTGATGCAGGAAGGCGTTGGCGCGCAGCGTGAACACCACGAAGTCGCCGCGCTCGGCGATCTCCAGACGATGCAGGGTGCGCACCGGGTGCCGGGCCTGGCACTGGGACGAGCGGAAGCTGGAGAAATCATGCTCGCCCAGCAGGCATTGCGCCGCAGCGCGCATCGCATCCAGGTCCAGGGGCTGGAAGCACCAGCCGGCGCGTCCGGCCCACAGCGCGGGCCGTACCCTGCCGCGCCAGAGCAGATACAGGTAGGTGCGTGAACGCGCCGAGAAACGCGCATGGAAATCCTCGGGCACGGGCTGGGCCCACTGCACGGCGATGCTGTCGGGCAGGAAGGCATTCACGCCGCGCACCCAGGACTCGTCGCGGCGCTGCAGCGGCGTATCGAGATGCACCACCTGCATCGCCGCGTGCACGCCGGTATCGGTGCGGCCCGCGCAGACCGTGGGCACGGGCCGCCCGCTGCCGCTGAACCGCCCCAGCGCCGCCTCCAGGTGGTCCTGCACGGTATGGCCATGCGGCTGCGTCTGCCAGCCTTGCCAGGCCGAGCCGTCGTAAGACAGCCCCAAAGCGATGCGGGGCATGGCTCAGGTGCGCCGGCCTCGCGGCGCCTCGTCGGTGGGCGGCTGGTCCAGGTCGAGGCTGATGCCTTCGAGCCTGCGATTGAGCGTCGCCTGGTCCACAGCCTGGTCCGTGGAGGACTCGGGCAAGGGCTCGCCGTAGTCGTAGACGTCGTCGTCCTCGGTGCGGCGCGCGCCGGCGCGGCGCAACGCCCATGCCACGATGAAGACGATGAGGGCCAGCACCGCGGTGACCAGCACCAGCAGGTTCTCGACGAGCCACGAACGGGTAGCGCCGGCCTGCCCCGCGGCATCGGGTGCCGTACCGCCGGGCAGCCCGCCCATGGCGCCGGCCGAGCCGGATCCTGAGTCGGCATTGGGCATGCCCGTGCCTGCTGCGGAGCCATTCGTGCCTGCGGTACCGCCTGCAGCTGCGCCGCTTGCGGGGCCGTCGGCCGTGCCGCTTGCTGCGCCGCCGTTGGCCGTGCCGCTTGCACCGCCTGTTGGTGCCCCGCTTGCCCCGCCCGTTGCCGCGCCGTTTTCCGCCCCGTTGGAGGGGCTCACGCTAGCCCCGGGCGCGCCTGCTGCAGCCCCTCCACCTGCCGCGCCTGGGGCAGCGCCCTGTGTGCCGTCGGCAACACCGCCACCGCCTGCAGCAGTGCCACCGCCTGCGGCAGTGCCGTTGCCTGCAGCACTGCCGGCCGGGCCGCCGCTGGCGCCCGGCGCGGCGCCCGAGGCGGAAGCGCCCGCATCACCCGCAGCATCACCCGCAGCAGGACCCGAGGCGGCGCCTGTGCCGGCGCCATTGCCTGTGCCTTCGCCGGCAGCTCTCGATGCAGCCGTACCGCCCGCGGACGAGGCAGCGCCAGCCGCCCCGCCGGACGCGCCCGATGCAGCGCCGCCCTGATCTCCCGGCTTGGCGCCGGCTGCGTCGCTGAGCGCCCGGACATTGCCTTCGAGCGTCTGGACGCGCTGCTGGGCGTCCGACATGGCGTGCCGCTCCGATGCCTGGGTATCCGCCTGCGCCTCGGCACGGGCCGCCTCGCTGCCTGCGGGGCTGGCGCTGGACAGCCGCAGGCGATCCTGCGGGGCGCCCGCCGGACCCGCCTGGCTGGCCGAGGCCTCGTTGCCCACGCGGCCGGCATTACCTTCGGCCCCTTCGGGCAAGGCCGCGGAACCGCCGGCCGCCCCTCCGAACCGGGCGCGATAGCGCGCATAGGCCGCGGCATGCTCGAGGAAAATGCGCCGGGCCTCGGCAGGATCGATGGCGCGCACGGTGGCGGCATCGGGCAGCGTCAGCGTGTCGCCGGCGCGCACGAGGTTCATGTTGTTCTGGATGAAGGCATGCGGATTGGCCTGCCACAGCGCCGCCAGCATCTGATAGAGCGTGGCGTCGGGGACGGCATGGCGTACCGCGATGCCGGACAGGGTCTGGCCGTAGCGCACACGCACCTCGCCCGCTGCAGGCATGCTGCCGCCAGGCGCACCGCCCACCGACGCAGCCTGCACATCGGGCACGGTGGCGCGCACCGGCGTGAGGATGGTGACCTGCAGCAGGCGCTGTCCTGCGCTGGAGCGCAGGGCCAGGAGGATGTCCACCGTGCCGGTGGACGGCGCCTGCGTCGACTGCACCCGCACCACGCGGCTGGACGCATCGGCACCGGGCTCCACGCTGAGTGAGAGCGTCTCGAGAGGCGCCGGAGGCTGCAGTCCGGCGCGCTGCCAGTCGGCCGCCGGGGCCAGCGCCACCTGCAGCGTCGCGGCCTCGTCCGCGGCCAGCGCCTGCAAGGGCACGACGACCGACAGCGGCGCGCCCGGCGCGGAAACGACGCGCGAATGCCCCAGGCTGGCCGCCTCGCCCATCATCGGCGCGCCGGCGCCGAGCGCCAGTGCAATGGTCCAACCCAGCGCACGGGCCCGGGAAACGTGCTGCAAATCGCGCGAATGCGAACTCATAGACTTGGATATCCGTGGTCGAGGACTGGCCGGCTGAAGCAAAACTGTAAATATATCGTGAATGCGCGCGCAGCCGGCGACCGCATGCAAAAAGGGCACCGCATGGGTGCCCTGTGTTCGACCGGCAGGAAACCGCGTCAGGCCTCGCCGATCGCGATGCGCAGCATGCGGCGCAGCGGCTCGGCGGCACCCCATAGCAGCTGATCGCCGACCGTGAAGGCGCCCAGGTACTGCGGCCCCATGGACAGCTTGCGCAGGCGGCCTACCGGGATGTCGAGCGTGCCGGTGACGGCCACCGGCGTGAGCGACTGCATGGTGGCTTCCTTGGTATTGGGAACCACCTTGGCCCACTGCGTACCCTCGGCGATCATGCCCTCGATCTCGTCGAGCGGCACGTCACGCTTGAGCTTGATGGTGAGGGCCTGGCTATGGCAGCGCATCGCGCCGATGCGCACGCACAGGCCATCGATGGGCGTGGCGGCGCTGCCGAACGCCGGGCCGCGCCCCAGGATCTTGTTGGTCTCGGCCTCGGCCTTCCATTCCTCGCGGGAAACGCCGTTGCCGAGGTCCTTGTCGATCCAGGGAATCAGGTTGCCGCCCAGCGGCACGCCGAAATGCTCCCGGGGCAGCGCCGGATCCTGCTGGCAGGCCAGCACGCCGCGGTCGATCTCCAGGATGGCGGAGGCAGGATCGTCGAGCAGCGGCCTGACGGCAGCGTTGATGAGGCCGAACTGGGTGAGCAGTTCGCGCATGTGCTGGGCGCCGCCGCCGGACGCGGCCTGGTAGGTCATGGAGGTCATCCATTCGACCAGGTCGTTGTTGAACAGGCCGGCCAGGCCCATGAGCATGCAGCTGACGGTGCAATTGCCACCGATGAAGTTGCGCACGCCGCGCTGCAGGGCGGCGTCGATGACCGGGCGGTTCACCGGGTCGAGGACGATGATGGCGTCGTCGGCCATGCGCAGCGTGCTGGCCGCGTCGATCCAGATGCCGTTCCAGCCGGCGTCGCGCAGGCGCTTGTAGATCTCGGTGGTGTAGTCGCCGCCCTGGGCAGTGAGGATGATGGGCAGTTTCTTGAGCGCTTCGATGTCGTAGGCGTCCTGCAGCGGGCCGGCGCCTTCGGCCCAGGACGGGGCCTTGCCACCGGCGTTGCTGGTGGAGAAGAACACGGGTTCGATGAGGGAGAAGTCGTTCTCGTCGCGCATGCGCTGCATGAGCACGGAACCGACCATGCCACGCCAACCGACGAGGCCTACTGCTTGCGTCATTTTGAAGCGCTCTTTAAAGATGTAAGTCGAAGAATGGAAAAGCCGTTGATTTCCCGACAATTTATCAGAATGTGCGGGGAAGCGTCTTGCGGAGGGTCGTGGGCATGCGCCACGGCAGGACGGGCGGCGGCGCCGGGGCCTGGGCGGCCGACTCGGGCGCTGGACGCGCCCTCGGCCGGCATCCCTGCGCACAGGGCGGGCCGCGGGGCCGCCGCCCGTCCTGCCGTGGCGCATGCAGCCGACGATGGCGGAATACCGGAAGCCCGGCCGCTTCAGCGCGGTGCGATCACAGCGCCTTCAACACCGCATCGCCCATCTGCGCCGTGGACACCTTCGTGGTGCCCGGTTCGAAGATGTCGGCGGTGCGCAGGCCGTCGGCCAGGACCTTGCGTACTGCGCTTTCGATCCGGTCGGCCTGGCCGCCCTCATCGAGGGAGTAGCGCAGCAGCATGGCGGCCGAGAGGATGGTGGCCAGGGGATTCGCGATGCCCTGCCCGGCGATGTCGGGCGCCGAGCCATGGCTGGGTTCGTACAGGCCCTGGCCGGAAGCGTTGAGCGAGGCCGAGGGCAGCATGCCGATGGAGCCGGTGAGCATGGCGGCTTCATCGGAGAGGATGTCGCCGAACAGGTTGCCGGTGACGATCACGTCGAACTGGCGCGGGTTGCGCACGAGCTGCATGGCGGCGTTGTCGACGTACATGTGCGAGAGCTCCACATCGGGATACTCGCGCGCCACTTCGATGACCAGGTCGCGCCAGAATTGCGAGGTCTCGAGCACGTTGGCCTTGTCGACGCTGCAGAGCTTCTTGCTGCGCTTGCGGGCGGACTCGAAGCCGATGCGGGCGATGCGGCGCACTTCGGATTCCGCGTAGCGCATGGTGTCGTAGCCTTCGCGCTCGCCGGCGAACGGGCCGTCGGCGGCGCTGCGCACGCCGCGCGGGGTGCCGAAGTAGATGTCGCCGGTGAGTTCGCGGATGATGAGGATGTCCAGGCCCGAGACGATCTCCGGCTTGAGCGAGGAGGCGCTGGCAAGCTCGGGATAGAGGATGGCGGGACGCAGGTTGGCGAACAGGCCCAGGGCCTTGCGCAGGCCGAGAATGGCCTGCTCGGGGCGGAACTCGCGCGGCAGCGCGTCGTATTTCCAATCGCCCACGGCGCCGAACAGCACGGCGCGGGAGGCCTTCGCCAGGTTCAGCGTGTCGGGCGGAAGAGGATGTTCGAACTGGTCGAAGGCAGCGCCTCCCACGGGAGCCTGCCGGAGCTCGATGTCCAGGCCCAGGGCGCTCAGGACACGCACGGCCTGTTCGATGATTTCGGGGCCGATGCCGTCGCCCGGCAGCACTGCGATGTGATGTGTCATGGGGAAAATCCTGTCTATCTGGAAACGCGGCGGCCCCCGGGCCGCCGCGGAAGAAAAGCCGGTGGCGCGCTCAGGCCACCGGGCGGCTTTCCAGCCACGGATGGCGTGCCAGACGCTCGGCCTCGAAGGCCCGGATCTTGTCCGACTGGCGCAGCGTGAGGCCGATGTCGTCCAGGCCGTTGAGCAGGCAGTATTTGCGGAACGGCTCGATGTCGAACGGCATTTCCCGCCCGTCGGCGCCGATCACCACCTGGCGGTCCAGGTCTATGTTGAGCTTGTAGCCGGGGAAGGCCTTGACCTCGTCGAACAGCCGCGACACTTCGAGCTCGGACAGCACGATGGGCAGCAGGCCGTTCTTGAAGCTGTTGTTGAAGAAGATGTCGGCGTACGACGGGGCGATGATGGCGCGGAAACCGTACTGCGTGAGCGCCCAGGGCGCGTGCTCGCGGCTGGAGCCGCAGCCGAAGTTCTTGCGTGCCAGCAGGATGGAGGCGCCCTGGTAGCGCGGCTGGTTCAGCACGAAGTCCGGGTTGAGCGGGCGCTTGCTGTTGTCCATGCCCGGTTCGCCGTGGTCGAGGTAGCGCAGCTCGTCGAAGAGGTTCGGGCCGAAGCCGCTGCGCTTGATGGACTTGAGGAACTGCTTGGGAATGATCAGGTCGGTGTCGACGTTCTCGCGGTCGAGCGGCGCGACCAGGCCTTCGTGGGTGGTGAATGCTTGCATGGGAACTCCGGATCAGCGCAGGGTGCGCACGTCGACGAAATGGCCGGCCACTGCAGCGGCGGCCGCCATGGCGGGGCTGACGAGATGCGTGCGGCCGCCCTGCCCCTGCCGGCCCTCGAAGTTGCGGTTGGAGGTGGAGGCGCAGCGCTCTCCGGGCTCGAGCCGGTCGGCGTTCATGGCCAGGCACATCGAGCAGCCGGGCTCGCGCCATTCGAAGCCGGCCTCGATGAAGATCTTGTCCAGCCCTTCGCGCTCGGCCTGCAGCTTGACCAGCCCGGAGCCGGGCACCACCATGGCCTGCTTCACGTTGGAAGCCACGCGCTTGCCGCGCGCCACGGCCGCAGCCGCGCGCAGGTCTTCGATGCGGGAATTGGTACAGGATCCGATGAACACGCGGTCGATGCGCACGTCGGTAAGCGGGGTGTTGGGCTTGAGGCCCATGTACTGCAGGGCGCGCTCCATGCCGCTGCGGCGCACGTCGTCCTTTTCCTTGTCGGGATCGGGCACGCGGGCATCCACCGGCAGCACCATCTCGGGCGAGGTGCCCCACGTGACCTGCGGCTTGATGTCGCGGGCGTCGATCCTGACCACGCGGTCGAAGACGGCGCCTTCGTCGCTGTGCAGCGTGCGCCAGTAGGCCACGGCCTGGTCCCAGAGCGCGCCGGTCGGCGAGAACGGGCGGCCGCGGAAATAGTCGATGGTCTTGTCATCCACTGCCACCATGCCCGAACGCGCGCCGGCCTCGATGGCCATGTTGCACACGGTCATGCGCCCTTCCATCGACAGGCCGCGGATGGTGCTGCCGGCGAACTCGATGGCATGGCCCGTGCCGCCGGCCGTGCCGATCACGCCGATGACGTGCAGGACGACGTCCTTGGCGGTGCAGCCGAACGGCAGTTCGCCGTCGACCTGGATCAGCATGCTCTTGGCCTTCTTCATGAGCAGCGTCTGGGTGGCCAGCACGTGCTCGACCTCGGAAGTGCCGATGCCGAAGGCCAGCGCGCCCATGGCGCCGTGCGTGCTGGTGTGCGAATCGCCGCACACCACCGTCATGCCCGGCAGCGTGGCGCCCTGCTCCGGCCCGATCACGTGCACGATGCCCTGCCGCAGGTCGTTCATGCGGAATTCGGTGATCCCGTACTTCTCGCAGTTGAGGTCCAGCGTGTCGACCTGCAGGCGCGAGATGGGATCGTCGATGCCCTGGGCGCGGTTGAGCGTGGGCACGTTGTGGTCGGCCACGGCCAGGTTGGCCCCGGTGCGCCAGGGCTTGCGGCCGGCAAGGGTCAGGCCCTCGAAGGCCTGCGGGCTGGTGACTTCGTGCAGCAGGTGGCGATCGATGTAGAGCAGACAGGTGCCGTCGGACTCTTCGTGGACGACGTGGTCCCGCCAGAGTTTGTCGTAGAGCGTTTGGGCCATGATGGTGTGTCTCTTTGTAGTGGCTGCCGCCGCAGCGCGCATGTTGCCGGTGGGCGCCGGCGACGGGTCGGGGATGACCAGTGCATTATGCCGGCCCGTTCAAGCTAGTACAATTGCACCTCTTATCCTAGTACCAATACCACCCCCCAGCAGCAGCACCCAGCACCCACGGCACTGCCTGGCAACCGTATCACAGCCGTGCCAGCCCCGCCCTCGGGCTTCAGCGCCGGGCCTGCGACTGCTCGTACAACGGCAGCACCCGCTGCGACGCGGCCTGCAGCTCGCTGATGCGGGTGGCGGCCGACGGATGGGTGGACAGGAATTCGGGCTGGCCGCCGCTGTCGGCTGCGCTCATCTTCTGCCACAGCGTGACCGCCGCGCGCGGGTCGTAGCCTGCCCGGGCGGCCAGTTCCACGCCCATCAGGTCGGCTTCGGTCTCGTGCGTGCGGCTGTTGGGCAGCGTGAACATCACCTCGGCCAGCTTGCCGCCCAGGTCCGATACGCCGGGCGTGCCCAGCGCGATCGACAGCACCGACACGCCCAGGCTGGTGGCCATCTGCTGCGACACCCGCTCGCGCGCATGTTCGCGCAGCGCATGGGCGATCTCGTGGCCCAGCACGGCGGCGAGTTCGGCGTCGGTGGGCTTGATCTGGCTCAGCAACCCCGTATACACGGCGATCTTGCCGCCCGGCATGCACCAGGCGTTGACCTCGTTGCTGGAGATGACATGGACTTCCCAGTCCCAGGCGGCGGCATCGGGCCGGAAGGCGCCGACCTGCGCGATGAGGCGCTGGGAAATGGCGCGCACGCGCTTGACCTGCGCGGCGTCGCGGTCGAGCAGGCCCTTGCCGGACGCCTGCTGCACGATCTCCGCATACTGCTTGTCGGCTTCCTGCTCCAGCGCCTGCTCGGGCACCATGCTGGACATGTACTGCGTGCGGTCTATGCCGACAGTGCCGGACTGCGTGGTGCTGACGCCGGCACAGCCGGCCAGCGAGACGGCCAGCGTGGTGGCGGCCAGGCATCCCGGCCAGCGGAATCGGTTTCGGTTCATGGCTCCTCCGTGGTGCAAGGCCGAACCCCCAGGCGCTTCGGCAGATTTCAGCCGCACTGCGCCCGATGGCGCAGCGCATGGTCCATCAGCACGAGGGCCAGCAGCGCCTCGGCGATCGGCGTGGCGCGGATGCCGACGCAGGGGTCGTGACGCCCCAGTGTCTGGACCATGACCGGCTCCCCGGCCCGGTCGACCGAGCGGCGTTCGACGCGGATGCTGGACGTGGGCTTGATGGCCAACGATACCGTAACGGGCTGGCCGGTGGAAATGCCGCCCAGCACCCCGCCGGCGTGATTGGTGACGAACCCGTCGGGGGTGATCTCGTCGCCGTGCTCCGAGCCGCGCTGGGCCACGCAATCGAAACCCGCGCCCAGCGACACGCCCTTGACCGCGTTCAGGCCCATCATGGCGTGCGCGATGTCGGCGTCCAGCCTGTCGTAGATGGGCGAGCCCCAGCCGGCCGGCAGCGATTCGGCCACGACCTCGATGCGGGCCCCCACCGAATCGCCGTCGCGGCGCAGCTGGTCCATGTAGGCCTCCAGCTCGGGCACGATGCCGGCGTTGGGCGCATAGAAGGGGTTGCCCGGGACGTCGTCCCAGGACACGAAGGGGATGCGGATGGGGCCGAGCTGGCTCATGTAGCCCCGCACCGCGGTGCCGTGCTCGCGCGCCAGCCACTTCTTCGCGATGGCGCCGGCGGCCACCGTGGGGGCGGTGAGCCGCGCCGACGAGCGCCCGCCCCCGCGCGGATCGCGCACGCCGTATTTCTTCCAGTATGCGTAATCGGCGTGGCCGGGACGGAAGGTGTCGGCGATGTTGCTGTAGTCCTTGCTGCGCGCATCGGTGTTGCGGATCAGCAGGCCGATCGGCGTGCCCGTGGTCTGGCCCTCGTACACCCCGGAGAGGATCTCCACCTGGTCGGCCTCCTGGCGCTGGGTGACATGGCGCGAGGTGCCGGGGCGGCGGCGGTCGAGTTCGGCCTGGATGTCGGCCGCTTCCAGCGGCAATCCCGGGGGGCAGCCGTCGACCACGCAGCCGATGGCCGGGCCGTGCGATTCGCCGAAATTGGTAACGCGGAACAGGGTGCCTAGGGTGTTGCCGGACATGATGATGAAGGTGCGAGCTGCGGGGCAGGCTCGATTATGACACCGATGCGCATGCCCGCCCCGGCGTCAGGACGAGCAGCTCACCTCGATGCCGGATGCCCAGTCCGGCGGCAGCGCGGCATAGGCCTCGCGCCCCGGGCGCGGCGTATAGGGATCCCGCAGCAAATCGAGCAGCACGTCGATCTCCGAGGCATCGCCCTCCTTGGCGGCGCGGATCGCCTGCTCGGCCAGGTGGTTGCGCAGCACGTACAGCGGGTTCACCCGGTCCATGGCGGCGGCGCGCGCTTCGGGCGCGCCGCCGTCGGCCTGGTGGCGCGCCTGCAGGCGTGACAGCCAGGCATCCGCCGCTTCGCGGTCGATGAAGAGGTCGCGGAACGGCTGGGGCTGGCCGCGCACCGCATCGGCCAGGCGGCGGAATGCCAGCGTGAAATCGGCCTGGCCGGCGTGCATGGTGCGCAGCAGGTCGTCGACCAGGGCCTCGTCGCCCTCCTGCCACGACGCCAGGCCCAGCTTGGCCGCCATGCGGGAATGGAAGGCCTCGGTGAAATGCGCCTCGTAGCCGTCCAGCACCGCGCGCAGCGCCTCGGCATCGGGCGCCATGGCGTGCAGCGCCCCGCCCAGCCGATAGAGGTTCCAGAGCCCGACCGAGGGCTGGCGATGCCAGGCATAGCGCCCTTCGGTATCGGAATGGTTGCACACGTGATCGAGCCGGAAGGCGTCCATGAAGCCGTACGGGCCATAATCCAGGGTGAGCCCGAGGATGGACATGTTGTCGGTGTTCATCACGCCATGGCAGAAGCCCACGGCCTGCCAGTCGGCCATCAGCTCCGCCGTGCGGCGCATCACCGCATCCAGCAGCGCCAGCACCGGGCCGGCATCGCCCGCAGCCTCGCGGCATCCGGGATAGAACCGGTCGATCACGTAGTCCACCAGCATGCGCAGCGAGTCGGGATCGCGGCGCGAGGCCCAGTGCTCGAAAGAGCCGAAGCGCACGAAGCTGGGCGACATGCGGGTCACCACGGCCGCAGTCTCGACGGTTTCGCGCATCACCGGCTCGTCGGAAACCACCAGGGCCAGCGCGCGCGTGGTGGGTATGCCCAGCCCGTGCATGGCTTCGCTGGCCAGGTATTCGCGCACCGACGAGCGCAGCACCGCCCGGCCGTCGCCCATGCGCGAGTACGGCGTCATGCCCGCGCCCTTGAGCTGCAGCTCCCAGTTGCCCTGCGGGCCGACCACCTCGCCCAGCAGGTGGGCTCGCCCGTCTCCGAGCTGGCCCGCCCACACGCCGAACTGATGGCCGCTGTAGACCGCGGCCAGGGTATCGCCGCCCGGCAGCGGGGCCATGCCGGAAAACACGTCCAGGAAGGCCTGCGTGGAGAAAACCGCCGGGTCCAGCCCGATCAGGGCCGCCGCGTCGGGGTTGGCGTGCAGCAGCCGCGGCGCAGCCGGCGGGCGCGGCGCCAGCCGGGTATAGAACACCGGCGGCAGCCTGGCGTAGCTGTTGTCGGTGACGAGATCTTCGAGTCGGGTGATGCTCATGCCCCTCTCCGGCGTGCGGCCTGCTTGGCGGGCCGCACATAAAAAATGGCGCTCAGGAAGAAGGCGGCGGCCAGCACGGCCTCCAGCGCGCCCAGCGCCGCCGAGGCAGGGCCGGGGTCGGACATGGCGCGCACCACGCCTTCCATCAGGTACAGCAGCGACAGCATGGCCGCCCACTGGTAGGTATAGATGTTGCCCCGCAGCACCCCGCGCAGCGGAAACGCCAGCGGCAGTGCCTTCAGCAGCAGCCAGGAGCCGCCGGGCCGCAACGGCGCGAGCACGGTTTCCCAGGCCACGCACAGGACGATCAGGGCCAGCAGCGTTGCGGCGGCGACGCGGCGCAATACGGGATTGAGTTCGGCATCCATGCCCCATTATCACCCGCCCGCACTGGATCATCCGGCCGGGCTGGCGCACAATACGGCAATCGGCCCGCCACGCCGGGCCGACGCCCCGCGCGGGCATGCAGCTTCCAGGAGATCCCCATGTTGAAAGTCAGCGAAATCCTCCGCGTCAAGGGCGACACGCTCTATACCGTGGCGCCCGATACCCCCGTGTCGGTCGCCGTGCAGACGATGGCCGAGAACGACATCGGCTCGCTGGTCATCATGGAATCCGGAATGCTCGCCGGCATGCTCACGTTCCGCGAGATCATCCGCCACCTGCATGCGCGCGGCAACGGCCAGGATTGGGGCGAAAGCACCGTGCGCTCCATCATGGACGACGCGCCCGTCAGCGTCACGCCCAATACCAGCGCCGAAGAGGTGCAGCGCCTCATGCTCGAGAAGCACGCGCGCTACATCCCCGTCATGGACGGCCCCACGCTGATGGGCGTGATCTCGTTCTACGACATGGCCCAGGCCATCGTGGCCGCCCAGCAGTTCGAGAACAACATGCTCAAGGCCTATATCCGCGAATGGCCCGCGGAAAACGAAGACGCGGCGCCCGCCGCCGGCAAGGCCTGAACGCCGGCCTGGCCGTCAGGCCGCATCGCGCGAGGCCGTCTCGCTGAACGACTCGTGCGATGCCATGGGCACGCGGGCCTGCAGGCTGCGCCACGCCTCGTAGATCACCCCCGGATCGTTGCCGTTCAGGCGCTGCGGATCCGACAGGATGCGGCGCCAGCGGCGCGCGCCCGACTGGCTGTTCACCAGGCCCAGCAGGGGACGCACGATCATCCGCAGCGGCACGCCGGCCGCCACCTGCCCGCGGGCATATCCGGTCATGGCATCCACGACTTGCGCGTCCGTGGGCAGCCGCACCGAGGGCCACAGGCGCAGCGAGATTTCCGACAGCACGCGCGGCGTATGCCACGCCGCCCGGCCCAGCATCACGCCGTCGAACTCGCCGGCCGCCTGTATCGCCGCGGCGGCGTCGGCCAGGCCGCCATTGAGCACGATGGTGCAATCCGGGAAATCGCGCTTGAGCTGCCGCACGGCGTCGTAGCGCAGCGGCGGGATCTCGCGGTTGTCCTTGGGCGACAGGCCCTTGAGCACGGCATTGCGGGCATGCACCACGAACACCCGGCAGCCCGCGTCGTACAGCGTGCCCACGAAATCGCGCACGAAAGCATATGACTCGTCGTAGTCCAGGCCCAGCCTGTGCTTTACCGTGACGGGGAGGTCCACGGCGTCCTGCATGGCCTTCACGCAGTCGGCCACCAGCCCGGGCTCGGCCATCAGGCAGGCGCCGAACGCGCCCTTCTGCACGCGCTCGGAGGGGCAGCCGCAATTGAGGTTGATCTCGTCGTAGCCCCACTGCCGGCCCAGGCGGGCCGCCTGCGCCAGCGCCTCGGGCTCGCTGCCGCCCAGCTGCAGCGCCACCGGATGCTCGGACGCGTCGAAGTCCAGGTGCCGCGCCACGTTGCCATGCAGCAGCGCACCGGTGGTGATCATCTCGGTGTAGAGGCGCGCACGCGGCGCCAGCAGCCGGTGCAGGAAGCGGCAGTGGCGATCGGTGACGTCGATCATGGGGGCGACGCACAGCCGCCAGTCGGAAGAATCCAAGAATTGCTCGAACGCGGGAAAAACCGCTATTTTACGGCCGCGCCGCCGCGCCCGGGCCTGCATGGCGGGCGTGGTCTAAAATTGCCCCGCGCACCGCGCCACGCCACGTTCCCCAACCCCTGCCCCCTTCTTCCATGGCTGTTTTCACTCCCGTATCCGATGACGACGCACGCGGCCTGCTGGCCCGCTACAACCTGGGAGAGCTGGTGTCGCTGCGCGGCATCACGGCGGGCATCGAGAACACCAACTATTTCCTCCACACCACCTCCGGCGAGTATGTTCTTACGCTGTTCGAGGTGCTGACGCAGGAACAGCTGCCGTTCTACATCGAGCTGATGCACCACCTGGCGCAGCGCGGCGTGCCGGTGCCCGAGCCGCAGACGCTGCGCGACGGCACCCGGCTGACTGCGCTGCACGGCAAGCCCTGTGCCATCGTCTCGCGGCTGCCGGGCGGCTACGAGCCGGCCCCCGGGCCGCGCCACTGCGCCCTGGCCGGCGACACCATGGCCCGCGCGCACCTGGCCGCGCGCGACTTCCCGCTCGTGCAGCCCAACCTGCGCGGCCTGCCCTGGTGGCGCGTCACCGTGCCCAGGATCCTGCCCTACCTGGAAGCCGGCCAGGCCCGGCTGCTGCAGGACGAGCTGGCCGCCCAGGAGGCCGCCGCGGCCTCCCCCGCCTGGGCCAGCCTGCCCAGCGGGCCGGCGCACTGCGACATGTTCCGCGACAACGTGCTGTTCGCCGGCACCTTCGACAGCCCCCTCATGGGCGGCATCATCGACTTCTATTTCGCGGGCTGCGACCACTGGCTGTTCGACGTCGCGGTCAGCGTGAACGACTGGTGCATCGTGCGCGAGACCGGCGAATTCGTGCCTGAACTGGTCGAGGCCTGGCTCGCCGCGTACGCGGCCCGGCGCCCGTTCACCGACGCCGAGCGCGAGGCCTGGCCCCTGATGCTGCGCGCCGCCGCGCTGCGCTTCTGGATCTCGCGGCTGTACGACTTCCACCTGCCGCGCCCGGCCCAGACGCTCAAGCCGCACGACCCGCGCCACTTCGAGCGGGTGTTGCTCGCGCGCCACCAGGCCGGCCAGCCCGTCTTGCCCTGACCGGCCGGCCCCGCATAATGATGACTGACCGTCGTCCCGTCCCCATTCTGTCCTAGACCACTATGCAAGCAGTATCCCTACCCGCAAGTTCCGGCTGGCAATGGATACGCGACGGCCTGCAGTTATTCCGCAAGCAGCCGCTGGCCATGTTCGTCTGGGCCATGCTGCTCAGCCTGCTGGTGCTGTTCGCCAGCGCCACCCCGCCCATCGGGCCGCTGCTCTTCGTGACGGTGATGCCGGCGATCACGCTCATGACGCTGTCGGCCTGCAAGCACATCGAGGCCGGGCGGGTGATGCTGCCCTCCATGTGGCCCAAGGCGGTGCAGCGCCCGGGCGTGCTGAAGAAGCTGCTCCTGCTGGGCGCGCTCTACGCCGGCACCTGCACCCTGGCCGGCCTGCTGGCCTTCCTGCCCTTTGCCGCCTCGCTGGCCGAGGGCATGGAACTGGCTTCCGCCGCCAAAGACCTCACGCCCTTCATCGAGGCCATGCGCGTGCCGCTGATCCTGTTCGCGGTGCTGTACGTGATGATCGCTGCGCTGTTCTGGCATGCGCCGGTGCTGGTGGGCTGGCACAACCTCAGGCTGGCACAGGCCCTGTTCTATTCCGGCGTGGCGTGCTGGCGCAACAAATGGGCCTTCCTGGTATACGGCGCGGCCTGGATCATGATCTTCCTGTTCATCGACCTCTGCACCGGCCTGCTGGTGGCCGCCGGCGTGCCCGCTTCAGTGGCCGGCACGCTGCAGGTACCCATCAACATCGCCGCCGGCGGCATCCTGTATTGCAGCTTCTACCCGGCCTATACCTCCGTGTTCGACGTCGATGACTCCCGCGCGGGTCTCGACCACCGAGACAGCGCCCACGCATAGCGCACAGCGCCACGGCGCCAGCCGCACCACCCGCAACACCCGGCCCCGCCGGTCGATGAAGGCCACGTCGATGACATGGCGCATGCCCATGGTGTGCACGGCACTGCAGTGCAGCAGCCAGATGCCGCTGCGCGGCCCGGGCGGACGACGCCGGCACAGCAGCCCGCGCAGCCGCCCCAGCGGCCCGCGCACCACCCGCAAGCGCAGACGCTGCGGCCTCATGGCGACTGCAGCGCCGGCAGCAGCTGCAACGCGATCGGAAACCCCAGCACGATGAAGGTGCACGGGAAGATGCAGCCGATGAGCGGAAACAGCATCTTCACCGGCGCCTCCATGGCCAGGCGTTCGGCGCGCTGGTAGCGGTCGGCCCGGCACTGCGCCGCCTGGCCGCGCATCAGGGGCCCCAGGCTCATGCCCATGGCATCGGCCTGGGCCAGCACCGCGACCCAGGCGGCCAACGCCGCGCTGCCGCTGCGCTGCGCCATTTTCTTCATGGCGGCTCCGCGCGACAGGCCGGCGCGCATGTCGGCCAGGGCCCCCTCCAGGGCATCGCGCAGAGGTCCGGGCGGCCCGCACTGGGCCGACTGCTGCAATGCCCCGTGCAGGCCCAGCCCGGCCTCCACGCACAGTGTCATGAGGTCCAGCACGAAGGGAAGGTCGCGGTCGATGCGGCGACGCCGCTCGGCCGCGACACGGGCCAGCCACAGGCGCGGCGCCATGCCCAGCGACATGCCGCCCAGCAAGGCCGCCAGCCAGGGAGACCCGCCCAGCCAGGCGCCCAGCAGGAACCCGGCACCGGCACCGCCCAGGATTGCAGCCCAGGCCAGCGCCGCGAGGTCGGCTTCCCCCACTTGGGGCGGCAACCCGGCGCGCGCCTTGCGGCGTTCCCAGCGGGCCCGGGCTTTCCACGACAACAGCGGCATCACCAGCCGGGCCAGGCCGCTGCTCCAGGGCCACAGGGCGCGCCACCACCACGGCAGCGCCGGGTCGGTGCGCGGCGGCGCGCTGGCCTTGCCGGACCACAGCGGCGCCCCCAGCACGTGCACCAGCACGGCCACGCACGACGCGCCCAGTATCACGGCCAGCTCCTGGAACATGGCGCCTCCTCAGATATCGATATTGACGATGCGGCGGATCATCATCACGCCCGCCACTTCCAGCACCACCACCACCGCCAGCACCGCCCAGCCGCGCGGCGTGTTCCACAACAGGGCCATGGCCTGCGGCTCCAGCCGGTTCAGCACCAGGGCCAGCAGCACGGGCAGCGCCCCGACGATCCAGGCCTGCATGCGCCCCTGCGCGGTAAGGGCGTGGATCTTGCCCTGCAGCTGCAGCCGGGCGCGCAGCGTATCGGCGATGCGCTCCAGCGCCTCGGCCAGGTTGCCGCCGGTCTGCCCGGCCACGCGCAACGCCGCCACCACCAAGACCGTGGCCTCGGACGGGACGCGCGCCTGCAGGCGGTCCAGTGCCGTGGCGAACGGCACGCCGAGGCGCTGCTCGCGCAGCATCAGGCCGAACTCCTGCGACAGCGGCGCTTCGCTCTGCTCGACGATGTGCTTGAGCGCAACCGCCAGCGAAGCGCCGGCCGACAGCCCGCCTGCCAGCGACATCAGGGCGGCGGGCAACTGGCGTTCGAAAAGCCGGTGCCGCCGCCGGCGCAGCGCCTCCATGCCGCGGGATGGCAGTCGCGTGCCCAGGGCAGCCGCCACGCCCGCGATCAGCAGGCTCTGCGTGAAGGCCCACGCCAGCAGGCCCAGCGTCGTGGCGCTGAGCATGGCGGCCACCCAGAGCTGGGCGGGATCGACGAAGAGGAACAGTTCGCCCAGCTTCACGCCTGCCTCCTGCGTGTAGACCGCGCGGTAGCGCTGCAGCGCAGGCCGCATCCACGCCTGGGCCTGCCAGGCGAGCATGGCGACCGCCGCCATTGCTGCAGCCAGTGCTATCCAGATCACGCCGCCGCCCCACCCTGCATGCCCTGCTGCAAGGGATCGGCGTCGTACAGCGACGGGCGGATGCCCGTATCGACGAAGCCACGCCCCGGCTCATGGCGGAACAGCTCCTGGAGCTGGATGCGGCCGCTTTCCATCCCGACCACCTCCACGATGGCCGTGACCAGGCGCCGCCCATCCGACAGGCGCGCCTGCTGCACCAGCACGTCGATGCTGGCGGCGATGTGTTCCCTTACCACGGCGAGCGGCAGGTCCAGGCCGGCCATGAGCGTCATGGCCTCCAGGCGCGACAAGGCATCGCGCGGCGAATTGGCGTGCAGCGTGGTCAGCGAGCCCTCGTGGCCCGTGTTCATGGCCGTGAGCATGTCGAAGGCCTCGGGCCCGCGGCACTCTCCCACCACGATGCGGTCGGGCCGCATGCGCAGCGCATTGCGCACCAGGTCGCGGATGTCGACCCGGCCCCGCCCTTCGAGATTGGGCGGCCGCGCTTCCAGGGCCACGAGGTGCTCATGATGCAGGCGCAGCTCGGCGGCGTCTTCGATGGTGACCACGCGTTCGCCCGACGGGATGGCGTTGGAGAGAATGTTGAGCAGCGTGGTCTTGCCCGAGCCCGTCCCGCCCGACACCACGATGTTCTTGCGGGCACGCACGCAATCGGTCAGCAGGCTGCCCATGGCGGCGCTGAGCGAGCCGCCGGCGATGAGGTCGGCCAGCTGCGGGCGCCGCATCGGGAACTTGCGTATGGTGAGGCTCGCGCCGCGGATGGCGATCGGCGGGATGACAGCGTTTACCCGGGAGCCGTCGCGCAGGCGGGCATCGACCATGGGCGCGCTCTCGTCGATGCGCCGGCCCAGCGGTGCCACGATGCGCTCCATCACCCAGCGCACCGACTGCTCGCTGCTGAAGACAGCCTCGTGACGCGACAGCCGGCCGGCGCGCTCGACGTAGATCTCGTCATGGCGGTTGACCATGATTTCCGTGATGGTGGGATCGGCCAGCAGGGGCTCCAGCGGCCCCAGGCCCACGGCCTCGTCGCGCACCGCCCGCCGAAGCTGCGTACGGTCGATGTGGGCAGGCAGTTCGACATCCTGCTGCACGAGCTCGTCGAGCAGACGGTCCGCTTCTGCCCGCAGGGCCTCGTCGCTCATGCCGGCCACGTCGCGACGCCGCAGGTCCAGGGCGCCGAGCAAGGCGGCGTGCAGGCGGCGGCGATGGGGCAGCAGTTCGAGCGCATCGCGCAGCATGGCTGCGCCCCCCGGGGCCTCGTCGGGCTGGAAGCCGGCCGGCACAGCCGGCTCCCCGGTTCCTGCATTGGGCGGTGAGCCCTCGCCGGGTGCTTCCAGCACGCGGACCCGGATCTGGCACGGGCCCACCACGATGCGGTCGTCAGGCAGCACCGGCGCGTGCGACGCGACCCGCGCATCGTTGACCAGGGTGCCGCTCAGGGTGCCGAGGTCTTCGAGCAGCAATTCTCCGCCCCGCCACGACAATCTCGCGTGCTGCCTGCCCACCCGCCAATTGGAGATGCGCGCGGCACAATGCGGCGCACGGCCGATGAGTACCGGCGCGGCGGCGGCAAGCAGTTGCTGGGAGCCGTCTTCGTAGGTGAGGCGCAGTTCGATCATGGTGGGACGGGAAGCGCAGTGGTGGAAACAGGCGCTGCCGGCGCAGGCAGCCATTGCGAGCCTGCGCCGTGCGGATCGCTCCAGCGGCGGCCGGCCGCGGGCGCGGGGATGGGCAGCAATTGGGGAGCCTCGGGAAAGGCCTGTTGCAGCACGGCCTGTTTGCGCCGGACCATGCCGTCGAAGCCGTCGTCGGACATGATCAGGCTGGGCGTGACGAAAATCGCCAGCTCGCTGTCGCGCAGTTGGGTACGCCGCGTGGAGAACAAGGCGCCCAGCAACGGGATGTCGGACAGCCATGGCAGGCCGTTGCGCTCGTCGGCCCGTTCGCGCGACAGGAAACCGCCTATCACCAGCGTCTGGCCGGAACGCACGTTGAACTCGGTGGTTGCCCGGCGCGTGCGCAGCGCCGGGCCGGACGGCAGGCTCATGGAGGCGTCCACCGAACTCGCCTCGACTTCGATGCGCGATCGTATCGTGCCGTTGCGGTCGATGCGCGGCGTGATCTGCAGCGACACGCCATAGGGCTTGAACGTGGTGGTCGGCGTGCCGTCTTCGTCCACCGCGGCGTACGGCACCTCGCCGCCGGCCAGGAACGAGGCGGTGCTGCCGCTGCGGGCAAGGAGCTGGGGTTGGGCCAGCAGCACGGCCTCGCCGCGCTGGGCCAGCGCCGTGAGGCCGGCCGCCAGCATGGCGTTCACGCCGAAATAGCCGGCTGGGCGGCGCGATGGCCAGGAGGTCTCGAGCGGCCCTTCCCCGGGGCGTTCCGCCAGCCCATGGAGCGCAGATCCGCCCTCCCACGCCAGGCCGGCCTGCAAGCCGCCCTGCGTGGCGGTATCCCAGCGTATGCCGAATTCCCGCAGGCGCGAGCGCGGCAGCTCGACCACCTGGACATCGAGCAGCACCATGCGGTCCCAGCCGACCTGGCCTGTGAAATCCAGTATGCCCGGGTAGCGTTGCGCCAGAGCCGCAATGCGCGCACGGTCGTCGTCGGAGATGTCGTTGCCTTCGATGACGATGTTGCCTCCCACGCGCGTACTGCGCGCCGCGGGGATGCGCTCGAGCAAGCGGTCGACCTCCTCGCGCATGTGCCGCAGGCCTGCGGGGAGCACCCGTACCGAATAGGCCTCGGGCGCGTGCGCATCACGCCACACGTGCACGGAAGACAGCCCCTCCTGGCGCGCAAAGAGCACGACCTCCCGCCCATCGGTGGCCATGGCGGTGAGCACCTGGCCGTTGCCCACGGCGACGCGATGCGCGCCTGGCGCGGCGAGCACGCGCGTCTCGCCCACCTCGAGTTCGAGTTCGACATCGGCTGCCTGTACCGCGGCGGCCGGCGACGCGGCCTGTGCCGGCACCTGGCGGGACGGCGCCATGCACAGCGCAACCGACGCCAGGGCAGCCAGCATGCGGCGCAACGGTGGTGTCGTCATGGCTGCTCCTGAACCGGGGACTCGTCCGGCATGTCGGCGCCATCGAGGCGGTCTCCGTAGATGATGCGTACGGGCCTCGGGCCCTGGGGCGTCGCGCGGTTCAGCCCCAGCAGGCCGGCCAGGTCGCGCGGCGTACCGGCAGCCGCCGCGGCGACGGTCTCCGGCTGCGCGTCGTTGGCCCGCAGCACCGCCGTCAGCTCGCCGGCCTGCCGTGCTGCGATGACCTTCATCGCATCGGCCTGGGATGCCTCGAGCGCAATGTGCTCGAGCTGCGCGCCATCCTCGCCCGGCTCCATCGCCAATACGCGGCTGCCTTGCAGCAAGGGCACGACGACCTGCCGCCCCTCGTGCGCGAACGACGCATAGAGGTCGATGCGGTCTTCCGGGCGCACATGCGGCGGCAGGTTGCGGATCTCGGCAAGCGGGAGGCTGATCGCGCGCCGACCGGCCCCCAGCTGCTCGGCCATCGGGCGCACCGGCTGCGCGTGCAGCACCTGATGGCTCATGACGGGTTCCCCTGCCTTGAGCGCCACCGCCAGGATGGCCCCCTCCACTTCGTGCAGTTGCTCCGGGGCCAGCGACGCCGACGCCGCCCACGGCTCGGGCACATCCCGCACCGCCAGTTGGTCTGCCTGCAGGGATGCCCCGGCCGGCAGGTCGTGCGCCGCCACCAGCCTGGGCATCGTAGGCACCCGGCTTTCGGCCTCGAGCTCCAGCGTGCGCTGCCGGATGTGCTCGTGCACGGCCCATGCCGCGGTAAGCCCTGCAACGGCGGCAAAGGCATACCCGCCAAACGCACGCGCCAGGCCGATGTACATGGGCAGGTTCATGGCCTGCTCCCGTCGGCGCCGGGCCCGCTGAGCAGCCATGCCACGACGGCGCTGCCCTCCCCAGCAGGAACGACATCCAGCGACAGCGAACGGCCGGCGCGCTGCCACGCCTGGCCCGCCTCGCCGGGCCGCGTTACGGGCGTCCAGCCCGCCTGGACCAGCCGGTGACGCAGCATGGCCCGCAATGCGGGCGGCCGGGCCGGATGGCGCCATACCTGCTGCTGCGTTGCCATGCCCTCGTCGTGCGACACGAAGTCGAACATGCCGACCGATCCTACCGGCAGCCAGTCGGGCGCAATGGCCGGCTCCCCGGACGGCGCCGGCCAGCACACGTGCGACAGCGTGCCTGCGCTGCGCCCCGCGGCCGGCTCCGACACGGTGGCAGCCAGGGTGCAGCCATCCCGGCTACCCGACAGCACCACCATGCCGGGCAAGACCGCCAGGTCACGCAGCCAGGGATGATGCGCCTCGAAATACGCAATCATGTCGGGTACGGCGAGATCGGCCTCGTAATAGCGGATGTCTGCGGCAACCCCATACAGCCGCGTCTCGCTTCCGAAGGCAGCCTGGCTGGCGCCGTCGGGCAGGGTCCAGCCTGGGCTTGCGCCGCGCGCTGCGCCCAGGCCGGCGACCATGCACAGCAGCCCGCACGACAGTGTCATGGCCCGTATGCGCCACCGCGGGGCGGGCTGGAATGGACGGTGGATCATGGTCGGCGCCCGCCCAGACGGTCCGAAGGCACCAGGTCGGCCCAGCGCCGGACCCAGTCGTCCTCGGGTGCGCGATTGCCCCAGGCCGTCTCCATGGCCCCCACGCGCGAACGCAGGCTCTGCCCAAGGCTGCGCGAGACGTTTCCGGCACGGCCCCAGCCCTCATGGCTGCGCAGCAGACGTTGCTGGGCCTGCAGCTCGGAAGCAGCGCGGCCGTCTCCGGCGGCAAGGGTCGTGTGCCGGCGCAGCGAGATCGGCGCTGCCGTACCCAGGCCGCGCTCGAGCCCGGCCGCGGGCGTGACCATGCGCCCCGCCTCGATGCGCAGCAGGCGGGTATCGACGGCCAGCCAGTCTCGGGCCAACGCATCGAGGGCGCCGGCCCCTGCGCCCCCACTGCGTGTGCCCGCCCGGACGTCTCGCGTGGACTGCATCGACATGCCATCGTGCATTCCGGGCACGCCATACCCTTGCGCCGCGGCGAATGCCATCGCGCGACTGGCCTGCCCGGCTGCCAGCGACTGGGACTGCAGCCGCCCGGTCCAGCTCATGGCGTGCACCAGGGCGAGCAATGCCAGCACCATGGCCAGGGCCTCGACCAGCGCCTGGCCGCCCTGCCGCCCGACGCAAGCGGCGGCGCCCCACCTGACGCTGCAGCAGCCGGCACGGCTCATGGCGCCCGCCCGGCGGCCTGCTGGGTGGAGGCGGACACCGCAACGCGGCGTGCCTGCCAATTCGGCCGGAACAGGGTGGCGAGCTCCTGGCGGCCATCGCCGCGCGGCTCGTCGCGCGATTGGAAGATCTCGGCCGCCGTCGTCACCGTGAGCGTGTCGGCCGCGTCGAAGACGCGCCAGCGGAACTGCCCGGCCATCGGCGCCTGCAGCGGGAAGCTGTCGGTGGACTGCTGCACGGCCACGGCCATTCGTGGCCCGGCCTGCATGCGCGCGTGGGGCACCTCGTGGAAATCCGGCAGGCCTTTGCCGGAAGCCGATACCAGGCCCGCGCCTGCGTAGGCAGAAGCCAGCGGATTCCCTGTGCCGCTGAAGATGTCCCATGACGTATTGGCGTGCACCCAGCGCCAGAAGTCCTGCTGCGAGAAATCCTCGGGCGCGCGCTCGACCACCGTGCCGCCACCGCGCTTGCCCGCAAACCCCCACCCCATGGCGTACTCGCGGTAGTAGCAGCCGATCCAGCGGTTGGAACGCAGCGCGTGGAACGACAGCGTGTCGGTGGCGCTCCAGCGTCCGCGCGCGTCCATCTGCGTGGCGCCGCGGCGGCGCAGTTCGTGGCGGCGATGCGGGCACCGGGTCTGCACGATCCAGGAACTACGCCTGGTGAAGTTGCGCGGACGAAGGAAGTCATGGCGGGCCGCCGCCGCGCCTACCATCTCGGCAAGCGGCGTTTCCCCCCGGCCCGGGCGCGACTGCACGAAGCCGGGCCAGGTGTCTTCCAGCCATTGCCAGCGCAGCGCACCAGGCCGTGCCGCCAGTTCGGGATAGTTGGCGCGCAACACGGATTCGAACATGGCGTCGCGCTGAGGCGCAGCCTGGGCCAGCTGCCGCTGCGCCGCGCGGGCCAGGACCTCGTGAACGATCGTGTCGTGCTCGGCGACCTGCCGCGCCAGCCGTGACGGCATGTCGCCCACGTCGCGGGCAGCCTGATAGCCGCGGCCGGCCTGCGCCCCGAACAGGCTGGAGATGAGATAGGCCGGCGGATTGCCGATGGTGCGGCGGCCCGCCTGCGAGGACGAGAACTGCGCCCATGCAGCCAGGGTGACCAGGTGCGCCATCGCGACCTGGTGCGCCACCTGGGCGCGATTGACATAGGCCAGCAGGTTGAGCGCCCGGGCCTGCGCCAGCGCAGCGCTGTAGACCGCCGCGTCGCTTGCATGAGTGAGCCGCGCCCGCGCGCCCGCCGTCTGGCCCACCTGGTACACGCCCACCCACGCAATGCCGCCCACCGCGAGCAAGGCCATCGCCGGCACGAGCGCCTGGCCGGCAACCGAGGCCGCAGAACGGGCGGACACAGGCATCACTTGGCCGCCTGGGCGTTGCCCGTGAACGACTGCAGCGAGCGCGACTTGGTCTGGCCGGCCGCCGTGCTGGCCGCCGTGCGCGCCTGCCGCGCCTGCGCCGAGCCATCCTCGCCGGCGAGTTCGCGCGCCATGGCCGCCGTCTGCGAACGCACCACCTGGCCGAACAGCTGGTACACGGCGATTGCGGCAACTGCAATCAGCGCGACCACGATGATGTATTCGGTCATGCCCTGGCCGCGCTGGCGCATCGGCGTACGGATGTAGCGGGAAGTATGGAGAACTTGCATGGTGCCCCCGAGGCGTCGATGAACGTGGAGGCAGTATGGGCGCCGGCAAGCGTGCCGGCTATTCGCACAAACCGAGGCGGGAAAATGCGCGCGGCCGCCTTGACACAGGCGGCCGCGTGGATGGAAGGGAGTGCGGAACCGGGCTAGCGTTCGGCGGCGCGCGTGATGGCGCTGCCCGCCGTGGATACGTCCTTGCCCATGCCGGCCACGGTATTGCAGCCATGCAGGACGAAACCGAACACCACGAATCCCATGAGCACGATCTTGCTGCGCATGGTGCCTCCGGTCAGGCGATGCGCACGCGCAGTTCGCCCAGGCCCTCGACGCCGCCGGCGATGACGTCGCCCGCCACCACGGCGCCCACGCCTTCGGGCGTGCCGGTGAAGATGATGTCGCCCGGCTGCAGTTCGAACAGGCCCGACAGGTAGGAGATGCTTTCGGGGATGTTCCAGATCATCTGCGAGATGTCGCTGGACTGCTTGCGCTGGCCGTTCACGTCGAGCCAGATGGCGCCCTTCTCCAGCGTGCCCACGGCGCTGCGCGGATGCACGGGGCCCATGGGCGCGGAGTAGTCGAAGGCCTTGCCCACTTCCCACGGACGGCCCTGCTTCTTGGCTTCGCCCTGCAGGTCGCGGCGGGTCATGTCCAGGCCCAGCGCGTAGCCCCAGACGCATTCGCCGGCCGCTTCCACCGACAGGTTCCTGCCGCCCTTGCCCAGCACCACGACGAGTTCCATCTCGTAGTGCAGGTTGGACGTCTTGGGGGGATACGGCATGGAACCCGTCTCGCCATCGGCCACCGCGACGATGGCATCGGCGGGCTTGCAGAAGAAGAACGGATCTTCACGGCCGGTGAAGCCCATTTCCTTGGCGTGCTCGGCGTAGTTGCGGCCCACGCAATAGACGCGGCGCACGGGGAAGCGTGCGTCGCTGCCGGCCACCGGCAGGGAGGCCGGCGCGATCGGGGGAATGACGTAATCCATGTTGACGGAACCTCTACGATGCATGACCGGCGCGGGCCGGGGCGGAAAATCCAATGCGCGAGTTTATAGCGCCGCGGGCGGGTTGTCATACATCCGTCCGCAAATACAAAGGCGGCAGACCGGAAGGTCTGCCGCCTTTGCGCAAGGGTTCAGCAAGCAGTCAGGCGGGCCTGGCCGGCACCTGCCCAGGTCATGGGCCGGCGACGCCCGGCGCCTGCCGCCCCGGGCTTCAGCCCTTGTTGTAGCGCTCGGCGCTGCGCACGATTTCCTCGTGCGCGGCGGCGACGTCTTTCCAGCCCTTGACCTTGACCCACTTGCCCTTTTCGAGGTCCTTGTAGTGCTCGAAGAAGTGCTGGATGCGGCCGATGTCTTCTTCGGGCAGGTCGGTGTACGACTTGATGTTGCGGTACGGCGGATACAGCTTGTCGACCGGCACGGCCAGCAGCTTGGCGTCGCCGCCCGATTCGTCGTCCATCTCGAGCACGCCGATGGCGCGGCAACGCACCACGGCGCCGACCTGGATGGGGAACGGCGTGACGACCAGCACGTCGGCCGGGTCGCCGTCTTCGGAGAGGGTCTGGGGGATGTAGCCGTAGTTGCACGGGTAGTGCATGGCGGTCAGCATGAAGCGATCGACGAACACCGCGCCCGAGTCCTTGTCGACCTCGTACTTGACGGGATCGGCATTCATCGGGATTTCGATGATGACGTTGAAGTCTTCCGGCAGGTTCTTGCCGGCGGAAACGCGCTCGAGACTCATGGTTCAACCTTCTCGTGTTTGTATGGGGAAACGCTTCAGGACCGGCCCGTGCCGCCCTGGGAGGACGGCTTGGACGCGGGCCCCTTGTCGGGTTCGACGGGCTCGGCGGCGGGCGTGGCGGGCTCGGAGACCGGGGGCTCGAGCGCGGACGCCGGCAACGGCGCGCTGTCGAAGTATTCCTCGATGTCGACAGCCGAACGCTGCGGCACTTCGGCCTGCGTGTCAGGCGCAGGCTCGGGCCTGTCCTGGTGGCCGCGCGCGTCGGGATCGAGCACATAGTCGGCGGCGGAGGCCGCCTGGGGCACGTCCTCGCCGGCATCGAGCGGCGAGGCGGCATGGGTTTCAGGCAGCAGGGCCTCGTACTCGCCCTCGGCATCAAGGCGGTCGGGATCGGCGCCCACGTCGGCTGCCGGCAGCGCAGCGTCGGTGGCCAGCACCGGCAGCGCCATGCGCGCCGCCGTGGCCAGGCGCCAGTGGCGCACGGCGTCGGCTGGCCGGTCGAGACGATCGTAGAGGCTGCCCAGCAGCGCATGGCAGTGCGGATCGTTGCGGCGATTCAGGCTGCGCTGCAGATAGCGCTCGGCCTGGCCCCAGAGCTGTCCGTTCAGGCACAGCACCCCCAGGGCGGTAAGCAGTTCGGTGTCGTTGGGACGCTGGCGCAGCCAGGTCTCGGCCTTGGCCAGCCGGCGCGGCACCTGGCTGGCGTCGCACTGGGCATAGGCGGCCACCAGCGCGGGATTGAACTGGTCTTCGATGGCCGCCTCGAGTATGCGCGCCGCCTCGCCGGACTCGCCCGCCGCCTCGAAGGCCTGCGCGCCGGCCAGCGCGATCCCGGGCAGCAGCCGCTCTTCGGTCTTGAGATCCTTCCAGATGGCGCGCCAGCCGTCTGTTCCGATGCCGGCGCGCAGGCGCGCCGCACCGGCGTGATCGAGCAGCTGCATGCCTTCGGCCCGGGGCAGCGCATTGCGGCGCAGCAGTCCGCGCGCCAGCGTGAAGACGCGGTCGTGGTGCGCGAGCGCGGTTTCGGCGCGCAGCAACAGGCGCATGGTGTGCAGGTGCCGCGCGCCGCCATCCTGCAGCGGCGCCAGCACCTCCAGGGCCTGTTGCGCATGGCCCTGGTCGAGCAGCATGTCGGCAGCCACGGTGGCCGTGGCTTCCTGCAGGCCTGCATCGGTGCCGGCGTGTTCGCGCGCCGACTCCAGCATGCGGTCGCGGCGCGCGAATTCGCCCATCTCGTGCGCGGCCCGCGCGGCCGACAGCGCAGCCAGCACGCGCCGGCCGGGCTGCCGGGTCTGGGAGAGCAGCCGGGTGAGGTCTTTCTCGGCCTGCCCGAAGCGGCCCTCCAGCATGCCGATCCAGCCGCGCTCGAGCAGTTCGTGATCGCGCGCCTGGGCGCGCCGGCCGCGCCAGGCCCGCACGCGGTCGGGGATGGCCAGCAGCCAGCCCAGCAGGCGCAGGCCCACGTAGAGCAGCACGAACAGCGCGATCAGCAGGAGCACCGTCAGCGTAAGCGAAAGCTCGATCCGCCACGGCGAGACCAGCAACAGCACGTTGCCCGAATGCTCGCGCAGCATGACGGCCAGCGCGACCGCGACGACGGCCAGCAGGATGGTCCAGAACCAGGTACGCATGCGTCAGTCCTGCCCGTCTTGGTTCAGCTCGGCGGCGCGCACCGCAGCCAGGTTGCTCAGGCTGTCGGAGACGTCGGGCACGCGCGTGTCGATCTGGACGGCGGCGAGTTCGCGCGCCAGGGTCTGGGCCGCCCGGGTGTCGGGCGAGCGCGTATCGAAATACCTGGCCAGGGTGTCCTGCACCGTCTGGAGTTCGCTGGCCCATACCGACTGCTGGCGCATCAGCATGGCCAGCTGCACGGTGAGCAGGCGCTGGCGCAGCATGGCGCGCAGCTGGTCGGCCTGCTCGGCGGAAAGCAGCAGCGCGGCCGGCGCGTCGACGCGCTGCACGCTGATGAGGTCGCCGAATTCATGCGCGATGGTGGCGCCGGCGCGTGCCGGCCACGATGCCATCTCGGCGCGCCAGCGTTCCCACCACGGGGCATCGGGCGGCAGCTGGGCGGCCGGGTCCGGGAGGGGCGCCATGGGCTTGCGCTCGGCGTCGCGCAGCGCCGCGTCGGGGGCGGCGGCAGGCGCGGCGGAGTCCGGCACGAGCAGCGGCGCGCGCCCCACCAGCGCCGACAGGCGCTCGATGCGGGCCGACTGCGCGGCGATATCGACGGTGCTGACGGCGCGCAGGCGGTCGAGATCGCCGTTGATGCTCTGCTGCAGGCTGGCAAAACGCGGGCGGTCGGCCTGGGCCAGGCGCGACTGCGCGGTCTCGAGGGCGACGATGGCATTGCTGACGTTGCCGGCCAGGCGCAGTTGCTGGCTGGCCAGCATGACCATGCGCTCGACGTCGTTGAGCACGATCTCGTCGCTGGCGCCATTGCTGAAGCTCTGCCAGGCCTGCTGCAGGGCCGAATTCTGGCTCTGGACTTCCCGTATGCGCGATTCGAGGTCGGCCAGCTGCGCCGCCTGGGACTGCGCCAGCGCCAGGGCCTGGCGGCTGTCCTGGCGCGCCTGGGCCAGCTCGCGGCTGGCCTGGTCGAGCCGCGAGGCGACTTCCTGGCCCGTGGCCAGGAATTGCTTGCGCTGGGCCCACAGCGCCGCGCCGAGGGCGACGGCGATGAGCAGCACGATGACCAGGATGGGGAGCAGCGAACCGCCACGGCGGCTGCGCGGCGGCGGGGCAGGCGGCTCGGACCGCGCAGCGGCGCTCGAACCGGTGGCCGGCGGGGTGGCCGGCGAAGTATCGGCATGGGTGTCTGTCATGACGCGATTGTATTCGTTGGAAGCTTGCAACGACGATTCAAGCGGCAACCAGGGCCTCGAAGATCGCCTCATCGGCAGGCATGGACTCTTTTACCATTGCCGCCCCGTGCTCGTCACCGAGCGCGGCCTGCAGCAGGCCGCGCAGGCGGGGATGCGTGACCACGAAGCGCCCTTGGCGCCACCATTGCAGCAGCCCCTCGCTGCGCATCTGCGCCGCCACCGCGTCGATGCTTTCGCCGCTGGTGAGCAGCCAGGCGGGCTGCCTGCCCTCCCCGGCCCAGGCATGCAGGCGTGCGCGGGCCTCGGCGGGCCACACGGCGGGGCAGCGGCGGTATGCGGCATGCCGGACGACCTGCGCGCCGGCTTCCTCCAGGCGCTCGGCCAGCCAGTCGCGGCCTTGCGTGCCCCGTACCAGCAGTACCCGCCCCGGCAGGGGCCTGGCGCGCAGCAGCGCCCAGAGCGCTTCGGAATCGTGGGTGGGCGCCGAAGCGGGCGGATGCAGCACTGTTGCATCCATGCCAAACCCCGGCGCCGCCCGCAGCGCCTCGGCAGTGGCCGGCCCCACCGTGGCGGCCTGGGTCCCGGCGGGCCAGCGTGCCCCGGGATCGCTGCGCTGCAGGGCCTCGAGATAGAGGCGCGCGGCATTGCCGCTGACGAATACGACGAGGTCGTAGTCGCGCGGATGCGGCGGCGTCGTGTCGTGCAGCGGCTCGATCGCCAGGGCCGGCAGCGCCAGCACTTCCCAGCCCGCGGCTTGCAGGCGCCGGGCCAGCGCTTCGTTGCGCCCGTCGGGCCGCGTGAGGATGGCCGTGCTGGGCCAGGGCATGGCCTGGATTCCCGGTCAGGCGGGCGATGCGCCCGCCGACGGCGCCTGCAGGGCAGCCAGGATGTCGCGCGCGCCAGCGTCGAGCAGCTGGCGTGCCACCGCGACGCCGACCTGCTCCGCATCGGCAGCCGGGCCACTGTGCGCCGCGCGCACCACCTGCGTGCCATCGGGCGAGGCCACCAGCGCCCGCAGATGCACCGTGCCGGATTCCAGCGTGGCATGGGCTGCCAGGGGCACCTGACAGGAGCCGCCCAGCACGCGGGACACCGCGCGCTCTGCCGTGACGCAGGCGGCCGTGACCGGATCGGCCATCGGCGCCAGCCATGCGCGCATGTCGTGGCGATCGTCGCGGATCTCGATGCCGAGCGCGCCTTGGCCGGCCGCCGGCAGGCTGTCCTGCGGATCGAGCAGGGAACGGATGCGCGCCTGCAGGCCCAGCCGCTGCAGGCCGGCCGCGGCCAGAATGATGGCGTCGTACTCGCCACGATCGAGCTTGGCCAGGCGGGTGTCGAGATTGCCGCGCAGCGGCTTCACCACCAGGTGGGGGTGGCGCTCGCGTATCTGGGATTCGCGCCGCAGGCTGGACGTGCCCACCACCGCCCCGGGCGGCAGCTCGGCCAGCGCGTCGTGGTGCGTGGAGACGAAGGCGTCGCGCGGATCTGCGCGCTCGAGTATGGCGCACAGTTCGAACGGCGCCTGCAGGTCCACGGGCACGTCCTTGAGGGAATGCACGGCGAGGTCGGCCCTGCCGTCGAGCAGCGCGGCCTCGAGCTCTTTCACGAACAAGCCCTTGCCGCCCACCTTGGAGAGCGTGCGGTCCAGGATCTGGTCGCCCCGCGTGGTGAGGGTGAGGAGTTCGACTGCGCACGCGGGATAGCGCGCGCGCAGTCTGTCCCGCACGTGCTCGGCCTGCCAGAGGGCAAGCCGGCTGGCGCGGGTGGCGATGACCAGCCGTTGCGGGTCTGCCACGGGCGTCAGGCGAACTGCGAGAGGACGACCGCGGCGATGGCGCCGAGAATGGCCAGTACGAGCAGCCCCTGCAGCAGGCTCAGGCCCGACCGGGATTGCTCGGGATTGCCAGTCTTACGCAGACTCATGAGATGTTTCCTTGGACACGGTTTTACGCCGGGCCAGCCAACGTCCCACGAGTATGACGATCAGCGCACCGGCGACTTCAGCGGCGATTTTAACCGTGGCCGGCTGCGGGCCGAATTGATTCACCACAAAGACATCGGTGACGACCATGCCGCCAGCGATCCAGCCCAGCAGGCCGGCGCCGAACGTGACGACGAGCGGAAAGCGGTCGATCAGCTTGAGCACCAGGGTGCTGCCCCAGACGATGATGGGAACGCTGATCACCAGGCCGAAGATCACCAGGCCCAGCTGATGACCTTCGTGCGCATTCTGCGCCGCGCCCGCGATGGCGATGACGTTGTCCAGGCTCATGACGAAGTCGGCCACGATGATGGTCTTGATGGCGGCCATGACCGACCCGCCGCCTTCGATCTTGCCATGGGCGTCGTCTTCGGGAACCAGCAGCTTGATGCCGATCCAGAGCAACAGCAGGCCGCCCACGATCTTGAGGAACGGGATGCTCAGGAGGGTGAGCGCGAACGCGATGAGGACCACGCGCAGGAAGATGGCGCCGGCCGTGCCCCACAGAATCCCCTGCATGCGCTGCTTGGGCTGCAGATTGCGGCATGCCAGCGCGATCACGACGGCATTGTCGCCACCCAGAAGGATGTCGATCATGATGATCTGGAAAACCGCTGCCCAACTCAGCGTCTGTAGAAACTCAAGCACGTGGAACCCCCAAGGCGTTATCGAAGAAAATCATGCGGGGCGCCCCCGCCGACCGCGATTCGGCTCTGGGGACACAACCCGCCATTGTAGTTCAGCTTTGCGTCAGGGCCTTTGCCGCGTCACAAAAAATTTGCCCAATGCCAGCACCAGCAAGGCACCCGCAGCCCCCGCCACGAGCGCGAACTGGTGATGCGTCATGCCGAGCGCGACATCGATGCGCTCGATGGGATCGTGCAGCGCGGGATCGCCCACCAGCAGCTCTCCGGCGATGAAGCCCAGCAGCGCGGCGCCCACCCACACGATCACGGGGAAGCGCTCGATCACCTTGAGCAGCAGCGTGCTGCCGAAGATGACCAGCGGGATGCTGATGGCCAGCCCCACCACCAGCAGCGTGGTGTCGCCCATGGCGGCCGCAGCCACGGCCACGACGTTGTCCAGGCTCATGACCAGGTCGGCGATCATGATGGTGCGGATGGCCGAGAGCAAGGTACCGTGCGCCTTGTCGTCGCCGCCCTCCTCGCCCTCGGGCATGAGCAGGGACACGCCGATGTAGACCAGCAGCAGTGCGCCGATCAGCTTGAGCCAGGGCAGCAGCAGCAGCTTGGCCGCCACCAGCGTGAGCACGATGCGCATCACGATGGCCGCCGCCGACCCTATCACGATGGCGCGTTTCTGCTGCTGTGGCGGCAGGGAACGCGCGGCCAGCGCGATCACGACGGCGTTATCGCCCGACAGCAGTATGTTGACCCAAATGATCTGGAGCAAAGCGATCCAGAATGCCGCAGAACTCAGTTCCATTGCCTCTCTTTCCTGGATCCCCGGTGTTGTGGATACGCGCTCGTGCGAAGAATGTGCTGGTGCTCTGCCCGTAGGTTGCCCAGCGATGCGCTAGGCACGCGGGCAGCTTTCGGGACAGGACACGAGGCCGCTTTGCCCCCGGATGGAGCGGCTCTGGTCGTGGCGCACGAGTTGCGCCCGTCATTATAGGGGCAGCCCCTGCCCTGCCCCGCGCGCCGGCGGGAAAACAGAACGGCCCGCTTGCGCGGGCCGTTCGATCTTGCGGCGGAACCTGGAGCGGCTTAGAGAACCGACTTCAGCAGCTTGCCCATTTCGGACGGGTTGCGCGTGGTCTTGATGCCGCAGGCTTCCATGACTTCCAGCTTGGCGTCGGCCGTGTCGGCACCGCCCGAGATCAGCGCGCCGGCGTGGCCCATGCGCTTGCCCGGAGGCGCGGTGACGCCTGCGATGAAGCCCACGACCGGCTTCTTCATGTTGTCCTTGGCCCACTGCGCGGCAGCGACTTCGTCGGGGCCGCCGATCTCGCCGATCATGATGACGGCATCGGTGTCGGGATCGTCATTGAAGAGCTTCAGCACGTCGACGTGCTTCAGGCCGTTGATGGGATCGCCGCCGATGCCGACGGCGCTGGACTGGCCCAGGCCGAGTTCGGTGACCTGCGCGACGGCTTCGTACGTCAGGGTGCCCGAGCGGCTCACGATGCCGATGCGGCCCTTGCGATGGATGTGGCCGGGCATGATGCCGATCTTGATCTCATCGGGGGTGATGAGGCCGGGGCAGTTGGGGCCCAGCAGCAGCGTCTTGCTGTTCTTGGCCTTCATGCGGTTCTTGACTTCCAGCATGTCGCGCACGGGGATGCCTTCGGTGATGCAGACCACCAGGTCGAGCTCGGCCTCGACGGCTTCCCAGATGGCGGCGGCTGCGCCCGCCGGCGGCACGTAGATCACCGAGACCGTTGCGCCGGTGGAGTCCTTGGCATCCTTGACGGAAGCGTAGATGGGGATGCCTTCAAAGTCCTCGCCCGCCTTCTTCGGGTTCACGCCGGCCACGAAGGCGGCCTTGCCATTGGCGTAGTCACGGCACATGCGGGTGTGGAACTGCCCCGTCTTGCCCGTGATGCCCTGGGTGATGACTTTGGTGTCCTTGTTGATCAGAATCGACATTTGTGAATCCTTGGCAATTTTTACTTAGCGGCGGCGACGACCTTGGTCGCGGCTTCGGCCATGGTGTCGGCGCTGATGATGGGCAGGCCGGATTCGGCCAGCATCTTCTTGCCGAGTTCTTCGTTGGTACCCTTCATGCGCACGACCAGCGGCACATTGAGGTTGACGGCCTTGCATGCGGTGATCACGCCTTCGGCGATGACGTCGCAGCGCATGATGCCGCCGAAGATGTTGACCAGGATGGCCTTCACGCCCTTGTTCTTGAGCATGATCTTGAAGGCCTCGGTGACCTTCTCGGCCGTGGCGCCGCCGCCGACGTCCAGGAAGTTGGCCGGCTCGCCGCCGAACAGCTTGATGGTGTCCATGGTGGCCATGGCCAGGCCGGCGCCGTTCACCAGGCAGCCGATGTTGCCGTCGAGCTGGATGTAGGCGAGGTCGAACTTGGAAGCCTCGATCTCGGCCGGATCCTCTTCGTCCAGGTCGCGGTAGGCGACGATTTCCGGATGACGGAACAGGGCATTGGAGTCGAAGTTGAACTTGGCGTCCAGGGCGATGATGTTGCCCTTGCTGTCGCGGTTCAGCGGGTTGATCTCGACCAGCGAAGCGTCGGTGTCCATGTAGCACTGGTAGAGCTTCTTGAACACGTCCACGGCCTGCGCGGTGGAGTCGGCCGGCAGGCCGATCGCGTCGGCGATCTTCTTGGCCTGCTCGTCGCCCAGGCCGGTGAGCGGGTCGATGAATTCGGTGATGATCTTCTCGGGCGAGGAGTGGGCCACTTCCTCGATGTCCATGCCGCCCTCGCTGGACGCGATGAAGGCCACTTTCTGGGTGCCGCGGTCGGTGACCACCGACACGTAGTATTCCTTCTGGATGTCGGCGCCTTCCTCGATGTAGAGGCGGTTGACCTTCTGGCCTTCCGCACCGGTCTGGTGCGTGACCAGCTGCATGCCCAGGATCTGCGAAGCCAGGGTGCGGACTTCGTCGATCGAGCGGGCGAGCTTCACGCCGCCGCCCTTGCCGCGGCCGCCCGCGTGGATCTGCGCCTTGACCACCCAGACCGGTCCACCGAGCTTCTCAGCGGCAGCCACGGCCTCGTCGACGGAAAAAGCGGGAATCCCGCGCGGCACGGGGACGCCAAATTGCTTCAGCAGTTCCTTGCCTTGATACTCGTGGATTTTCATGTGTTACCTGTCAGGACGTATGAGAAAAAGAAGGCGTATTCGTGGCTGCCGGAGCGTCGGCAGGATCGGACGACCCTGCCGGCGTTTCCTTGCGGCTCCCCGTATACCACCTGGGGTAGTGCTCGCGCACCACCGGCCCGTCGGTGCGCAGGGCATGGCAGCCGTCGAGCTGAAACGGACGCTGGTCGGGCGCGGGATTCTGGCGGCGCCGGTTCGCCATGGTCTGCACCGCCGCAGTGGGCAGCACCTGGGAAAGCTCGGTGAGATGGGTGCAGCCCTGGACGCGGCCGAAGCGCTCCTTGACCCGGGCACGGAACCCCTTGAGCAGGTTCATGCCGACCAGGCCAGTATAGGCTTCCTCGATGGCAGTGCAATGGCCGCCGTATGGCGCCGCATCATAGGCGGCCTGCGCGGCGACGATGGTATACGCCTCGTCGATGGTGACGCGCAGGTGCATGTGGTGGATGTGCTGGCCGGCCTTGAAGATCTCGCCGTCGCCGCGGGGGAAGTCGTAGCCCTTGTAGTCGATGAGTTCGGCCTCGACGTCCCAGAGGCCGTCGTCGCGCTCATAGGACTGCACGCGTATGTTACGCGTGTGCAGCGGCTGGCGAGGACGATCCGGCGGTGGCAGGGGCATTGTCGGGTGGCCCCGGAGGGCCTGGCTTCGAACGGCGCGCCCGCCGCGCGGACCGGCGAGCTCCAGCGGGCGGGACGCCCGGGAGAAGCCGGCCTCCGGTGATGGGCGACCCGTTTCAACGATTTTGACGCAAGGCAGCAAAACGGTCGAAGTATAGCGCAGGCCCGGCGCGCCGCCAGCCCGGCCGGCCATCGGCCGGCCGGTTTCAGGCCGCTGCGCGCAGGCGCTGCGCAGCCTGCACCATGCCTGCCAGCGCCGCTTCCGTCTCGGGCCAGCCGCGGGTCTTCAGCCCGCAGTCGGGATTGACCCACAGGCGCTCCCGGGGCAGCCGCGCGGCCGCCCGCTCCATCAGGGCCACCATGGCGTCGACCTCGGGCACGTTGGGCGAGTGGATGTCGTACACGCCCGGGCCGATGTCGTTGGGATAGCGGAACCCCTCGAACGCCGAGAGCAGTTCCATGTTGGAGCGCGAGGTTTCGATGGTGATCACGTCCGCGTCCATGGCGGCGATGGAATCGATGATGTCGTTGAACTCCGAATAGCACATGTGGGTGTGGATCTGGGTCTCGGCACGCACGCCCGAAGTCGCGAGCCGGAAGCAGTCCACGGCCCAGTCCAGGTAGGCCTGCCAGTCGGCCCGGCGCAGCGGCAGGCCTTCTCGGATGGCGGGCTCGTCGATCTGGATCACGCCGATGCCGGCCGCCTCGAGGTCCGTGACCTCGTCGCGCAGCGCCAGGGCAAGTTGCCGGCAGGTCTGCTCGCGCGGCTGGTCGTCCCGCACGAAGGACCACTGCAGGATGGTGACCGGCCCGGTCAGCATGCCCTTCACCGGCTTGTCGGTGAGCGACTGGGCATAGGTGGACCAGGCCACCGTCATGGGCGCCGGGCGGGCCACGTCGCCATAGATGACCGGCGGCTTGACGCAGCGCGAGCCATAGCTCTGGACCCAGCCGTTGCGCGTGAAGGCGAAGCCGGCGAGCAGTTCGCCGAAATACTCCACCATGTCGTTGCGCTCCGGTTCCCCATGCACCAGCACGTCCAGGCCGATACGTTCCTGGAAGCGGATGACGGCCTCGATCTCCTTGCGGATCGCGGCCGTATAGGCGGCGTCGCCCAGCACGCCGGCCTTCCAGTCGCGGCGCAGCGCGCGGATCTCGGGGGTTTGCGGGAATGAACCGATGGTGGTGGTGGGAAACGCGGGCAGGCGCAGCCGCGCCTGCTGGGCGGCGATGCGCCGGGCAAAGGGCTCGCGCTGCCGCGAGGCCTCGGCGATGCGGGCCATGCGGCGTCCCACGGCCGGATTGTGGATGCGCGGCGATGCGCGGCGGGCCTCGAGGGCGGCACGCTGCTGGGCCAGCGCCTGTTGCACCGCGGGCGCGCCGGGCTGGTCCAGCGCCTGGCCCAGCAGCTTGAGTTCACCGAGCTTCTGCACCGCGAAGGAAAGCCAGCTGGCCAGTTCGGCGTCGAGTTCGGTTTCACCGGCCAGGTCCACGGGCACGTGCAGCAGCGAGCAGGACGGCGCCAGCCACAGCCGCTCGCCCAGTGTGTCATGCAGGGGCTGCAGGATCCGCAAGGCGGCGTCCAGGTCCGAACGCCAGATGTTGCGGCCGTCGACCACGCCGGCCGACAGGACCTGGCCTTCGCGCAGGCCGGCGGCCACCGCCTGCAATTGCCCCGGCGCGCGCACCAGGTCCACGTGCAGGCCGGCCACCGGCAGGCCCTGCACGGTGGCCAGATTGTCGTCCAGGCCGCCAAAGTACGTGGCCAGCAGCAGTTTGACGGGCGCCTGGGCCAGGGCCGTGTAGACGTCCCGGAACGCATCGCGCCAAGCTTGCGGCAGATCCAGGACCAGGATGGGCTCGTCGATCTGCACCCACTCCACGCCCTGCTCCGCGAGCCGGCGCAGCACCTCCGCATAGACCGGCAGCAGGGCCTGCAGCTGCTGCAACTTGCCGGCATCCGCGGCCCCGCCGGGATAGGCATCGCCCTTGCCCAGGTAGAGCCAGGTCAGCGGACCGGGGACCACCGGCTTGGGCGCGTAACCCAGCGCCTGGGCCTCGCGCACCTGCTCGAACAGGGATTCGCGGGCGATGCGGTACGCCTGGCCGGGCGCGAGTTCGGGCACGATGTAGTGGTAGTTGGTATCGAACCACTTGGTCATCTCGCAGGCGGCGGCGGGCTTGCCGGTGGGCGCGCGCCCGCGTCCCATGCGGAACAGCGTGTCCAGCGCCACGGCTTCGCCAGCCGGCTGGCCGAAACGCGCCGGTACCGCGCCGATCAGCGTGGTCCATTCCAGGATGTGGTCGTACCAGGCGAAGTCGCCCACGGGCACATAGCGCAATCCGGCGCCGGCCTGGGCCTTCCAGTGCGCCGCACGCAGCTGCCGGCCGGTTTCCAGCAGGCTGTCAAGATCGTCGCGGCCGGCCCAATAGGCCTCCAGCGCCCGCTTGAGTTCGCGCTGCGCGCCAATGCGGGGAAAGCCAAGATTATGAATTATGGTCATGGTGATACCTGTTTGAGCGAATTACATTCAAGCAGGTGTATTCTGAGGCCAGCCCCTCCTGAGTCAAAATCAATCTCTACATCTATTGATTGAGAAATCCTCATATAAACTCGGCGCTTTGTCGCACACGAGGGCCCGCCCATGCTGGAAATCCGCCACCTGGAAACACTGTCGGCCATCCGCGATGGCGGAAGCCTGCAGGAAGCCGCCGAACGGCTGCACCTGACCCAGTCCGCGCTGTCCCACCAGCTGCGCGATCTCGAGACCCGCCTGGGCACCCCGCTGCTCAACCGGCGTACCCGGCCTGCCCGGCTCACCACGGCAGGGTTGCGCGTGCTGGCCTTGGCCGACGACATACTGCCCAAGCTGCGCGCCACGGAGCGGGACCTGCAGCGCCTGGCCGCAGGGCGTACCGGCAGGCTGCATCTCGCCATCGACTGCCATTCGTGCTTCCAGTGGCTGATGCCCGCCCTGGACGCGTTCCGGGCCCAATGGCCGGACGTGGCCCTGGACCTGTCGGCGGCCTTCTCGTTCGCCCCGCTGCCCGCGCTGGTACGCGGCGACCTCGACCTGGTCATCACATCGGACCCCCAGCCGCTGGAAGCGGTGGCCTACCGGCCGCTGTTCAAGTACGAACTCGTGCTGGCCGTGGCGGAATCGAATCCCCTCGCTGCGGAGAAGTACGTGGTGGCGGAACAGCTGATCGACCAGACGCTGATCACCTACCCCGTGGATCGCCAGCGGCTTGATGTCTTCACCGCCTTCCTGGACCCGGCGGATGTGGAGCCGGCCGCCCTGCGCCGCGCCGAACTTACCCCCATCATCGTGCAGCTGGTTGCCAGCAACCGCGGCGTGGCCGCCCTGCCCAACTGGGCCCTGACCGAATACCTGGGCCAGGGATGGCTGAGGGTGTGCCGCCTGGGCCCTCAGGGCGTGTGGCGCACGCTATACGCTGCGGTACGCACCGAAGACAGCGAAACGTCGTATATCGACGAGTTCCTTACCTTGGCGCGCGAAACGTGCTTCAAGACCCTGAGCGGCATCAAGACAGCACGCCAGTAAGACAGCCCTTCCGTAACAGCCCGCCCATGGCAGGGAAGAGAATCGGGAGAGCCGGGCCGCACGGCAGCACGCGGGGCGGTGCGGGTCAGTCGTCGTCGTGTGCGCCGCCCAGGATGCGGCGGATGACGTCGTGGGCGAAGCCGCGGCCGGCCAGGAAGCGGGCCTGCCGGGCATATCCGGTGCGGTCGGCAGGCGGGGCGTCGAAGCGCTTGCGCCAGACTTCCAGCGCACGCTGGTATTCGGTGGCACGCAGGGTATCGCGCAATTCGGACACCTGCTGCTCGTCGAGGCCGTGCTGGCGCAGTTCCTGGACGATGCGCGCCGTACCCTGGCGTGGCGCGCGCCGGTGGGCCAGGCTTTGCGCGAAGCGCGCATTGCTCAGCCAACCCTCGCGCTGCAGGGCATCGAGCACGGATTCGAGCTCGTGCGGGTCGTCGGCATAGGGCCGCAGCTTGCGTGCCAGTTCCGTGCGGGAATGTTCCCGGCGCGAAAGATAGCCTACCGCCCGGGCCTTGAGCGAAGGACCGGTGCGTGGCGTCCGGGTTGGAGCAGCTTCGGACCCGTCATCGGCCGGAGCGGCCGGCGCGAGGGTTTCGAAATCGTCATCGGGCATGCGGCGCGCCCGCCCGCCCTGGCCGCCGGTGCGGCTGGCAGCGCGACTGACACCGTAGGCGGGTTTACGCAGCATGCCCGGCCGCCATCATTCCTCGGTGGCGTCTTCGACTTCGCTGGCGGCGAAGCTGGCGGCACGGCTGACCACGCCCTGGTTCTCGCGCACCCGGTTCTCGATCTCGAAGGCGAGCTCGGGATGTTCCTTGAGGTATTCGCGCGCGTTGTCCTTGCCCTGGCCGATGCGGTTGCCGTTGTAGCTATACCAGGAGCCGGACTTGTCGACCACGCCCGCCTGCACGCCGAGATCGATGATCTCGCCCTCGCGCGAGATGCCCTGGCCGTACATGATGTCGAATTCGGCCTGCTTGAACGGCGGCGAGACCTTGTTCTTGACGACCTTGACGCGGGTTTCGTTGCCGATGACCTCGTCGCCCTTCTTGATGGAGCCGCCACGGCGGATGTCGAGGCGCACCGAGGCATAGAACTTGAGCGCGTTGCCGCCCGTGGTGGTTTCGGGGCTGCCGAACATCACGCCGATCTTCATGCGGATCTGGTTGATGAAGATGACCATGCAGTTGGTGCGCTTGATGGTGGCAGTGAGCTTGCGCAGCGCCTGGCTCATCAGGCGGGCCTGCAGGCCGGGCAGCGAATCGCCCATCTCGCCCTCGATTTCGGCCTTGGGCACGAGCGCGGCCACCGAGTCGATGACGATGAGGTCGACCGAACCCGAGCGCACCAGCGCATCGGTGATCTCGAGGGCCTGCTCGCCCGTGTCGGGTTGGGAAATCAGCAGGTCGGTGAGGTTCACGCCCAGCTTGGACGCGTATTGCACATCGAGGGCGTGCTCGGCGTCGATGAAGGCGCAGGTGCCACCCACCTTCTGCATTTCGGCGATGACCTGCAGGGTGAGCGTGGTCTTGCCGGAGGATTCGGGGCCGTAGATCTCGATCACGCGGCCGCGCGGCAGGCCGCCCACGCCCAGGGCGATGTCGAGCCCGAGGGAGCCCGTGGACACCACCTGGATGTCGTGCTCGACCTCGTTGTCGCCGTAGCGCATGACGGAGCCCTTGCCAAACTGCTTCTCGATCTGCGAGAGCGCCGCGGCCAGTGCCTTGGCTTTTTCCGATGCGGCCTTGCTGGTTTTGTCGTCCATATGGTGTCCTGTGTGGAGCAGGCCGGGCGTGCCGGCCAGGGGTATCGCGGGGTATGGCGCGCTGGATTGAAATACGCTGCGGTGGCCCAGGGCGGCCACCATCACAGCAGACAGCAGCGGCCCGGGTGCCGATTATTGCATTGGATTGTACTGGACAAAAACCCAGTATGCCAAGAATTTCCACGTAATCCCGCAGTAGCAAGCGAGGGGCGGCTGTGACAGAATCCGCCACACGACCGCAGCCAGGCCGTACCGCCGGGGTGCGGTCCGCTTCCGCCACTCCTCACGGCTACGCATGCGCATCCTCATCGCCGAAGACGACAGCATCCTGGCCGACGGGCTGTCCCGCTCGCTGCGCCACAACGGCTACGCCGTCGACACCGTGCGCGACGGCCTGGCAGCCGACTCCGCCCTGTGCGCCCAGCCCTTCGACCTGCTCATCCTGGACCTGGGCCTGCCGCACATGCCCGGGCTGGAGGTGCTGCGGCGCCTGCGCGCGCGCAATTCCGTGCTGCCGGTGCTCATCCTCACCGCGGCCGACAGCGTGGAACAGCGGGTCGAGGGCCTGGACCTCGGCGCCGACGACTACATGGCCAAACCCTTCGCCCTGTCGGAACTCGAGGCCCGGGTGCGCGCCCTCACCCGCCGCGGCGCGGGCGGCGGCGCCACCATGATCCGCCACGGACGGCTGGCGTTCGACCAGACCGGCCGCGTGGCCCTGGTCGACGGCCAGACCCTCGACCTCTCCGCCCGCGAGGTCAGCCTGCTGGAGATCCTCCTGGCGCGCAGCGGCCGCATGGTCAGCAAGACCCAGCTGGTCGACCACCTCTGCGAATGGGGCGAGGAAGTCAGCACCAACGCCATCGAGGTCTACGTGCACCGGCTGCGCAAGAAGCTCGAACCCAGCGGCGTCAAGATCATCACCGTGCGCGGCCTGGGCTATTGCGTGGAACGCGAGCAGGGTGTCCCCTCCTACACCCACTGAAGCGGCTCCCGGCGAACCCCTCAACCAGGAGGCGCTGGACGCCCTGCGCAGCGGTGCGCAGGGGCCGAGCTACGCCCCGCCGCAGCGCTCGCTGCTGGGCGAGATCCTCGACTGGATGCTCGCGCCGCTGTTCCTGCTGTGGCCCATGAGCGTGGCCATCACCTACGTGGTGGCCCAGAACATCGCCGACGTCCCCTACGACCGCGCCCTCGCCAATGCGCTGCACGTGCTCACCCGCCAGGTGCAGGTCGAAGACGGCCGGGCGGTGCTGCGCATGAGCGATGCGGCGCGCGAAGTGCTGCGCGCCGACGAGACCGAAAGCGTGTTCTGGCTGGCGTTGGGCGGAGACGGCGAATACCTGGGCGGAGACCGCGCCCTGCCCCTGCCGGTGCCGCTGGGCGCCCCGCAGCCCGGCGTCGTGCGCTATGCCGACGAGGCCCTGCGCGGCTTCGGCGTACGGCTAGCCTACACCTGGATAGACCTCGACCTGGCCTCCGGCCAGCCGGCCCTGGTGGCCGTGGCCGAGACGGTCGAGAAGCGCGCACAGCTGGCCAACGACATCATCAAGGGCGTCATCATTCCCCAGTTCGTCGTGCTCCCGGTGGCCGTGCTGCTGGTCTGGTTCGGGCTCACGCGCGGCGTCGCCCCCCTCAATGCCCTGCAGCAGCATCTGCGCGCGCGCAGGCCCGACGACCTCTCGCCCATCGACGAGCGGGCGGCCCCTTCAGAAATCGCCCCGCTGGTCGGCGCCATGAACGAGCTGCTCGACCGGCTGGCCGCCAACGTGGAGGCACAGCGCCGTTTCGTGGCCGACGCGGCGCACCAGCTCAAGACGCCGCTGGCCGGGCTGCGCACCCAGGCCGAGCTGGCCCTGCGCGACGCCAGCCCCGACGAGATGCAATCCAGCCTGCGCCAGCTCGTCACCGGTTCCGAACGTGCCACCCGCCTGGTGAACCAGCTGCTGCTGCTGGCTCGGGCCGAGCATCCGGATTCGGCCGGATTGGCGCGCACCGACCTCAATGCCGTGGCACACGAGCAGACCATGCAGTGGGTGCCGCAGGCCCTGAGCCTGAACACCGACCTGGGCTTCGAAGGCGCCGACGGTCCCCTGCCCATCAACGGCAATCCCATCCTCCTGGCTGAACTGCTCAACAACCTGATCGACAACGCGCTGCGTTACACGCCGCGGGGCGGGCACATCACCGTGCGCGTGCGCACCCTCGCCGGCCGCCCCCGCATCGAGGTGGAAGACTCCGGGCCCGGCATCCCGCCGGACGAGCGCAGCCGGGTGTTCGACCGCTTCTATCGCGTGCTGGGCACGCAGTCGGACGGCAGCGGCCTGGGCCTGGCCATCGTCAGGGAAATCGCGCAAAGGCACCAGGCCGAAGTCGGCATCGAGGACAACCCCTCGCCCGGGTCGGACCTTCCGGGCACGCGCATCAGTATCACCTTCCCGCCGGCCAAAGTTACCTAATTTTACAAAATTAAGATTCAAGTCAGGGTTTCGTCAGAACCCCGTCAGTCTCGCTGCCTACCTTTGCGGATAACCCCGGAAGGCCGGTTCCTGCAACCGGGGAACATGCACGGTGGACCGGACCACCGGCCTACATAATCAGTAAAGGAGACATCATGAGCACAACCACCCTGGCGGGGGGCAGCCCCTCGGCAAAACCGCGCCCCATGTCGCGGGAAGAACGCCGTGTCATTTTCGCGTCGTCGCTCGGCACCGTGTTCGAGTGGTACGACTTCTATCTGTACGGTTCGCTGGCTGCGATCATCGCGCAGCACTTCTTTTCCGGCGTCAACCCCACCGCGGCCTTCATCTTCGCCCTGCTGGCCTTCGCCGCAGGCTTCGCGGTGCGGCCCTTCGGCGCGCTGGTGTTTGGCCGCCTGGGCGACCTGGTCGGCCGCAAGTACACCTTCCTGGTCACTATCGTGATCATGGGCCTGTCGACCTTCCTGGTCGGCGTGCTGCCCAGCTATGCCAGCATCGGCATCGCCGCCCCGGCCATCCTCATCGTGCTGCGCCTGGCGCAGGGCCTGGCGCTGGGTGGCGAATACGGCGGCGCAGCCACCTACGTGGCCGAGCATGCGCCCCAGGGCCGGCGCGGCTTCTACACCAGCTGGATCCAGACCACGGCCACGCTGGGCCTGTTCCTGTCGCTGCTGGTGATCCTCGGCATACGCAGCGCCATGGGCGAGGAAGCCTTCCGCGACTGGGGCTGGCGCATCCCGTTCCTGATTTCCGTGATCCTGCTGGGCATCTCGGTATGGATCCGGCTGCAGCTCAACGAATCTCCCACCTTCCAGCGCATGAAGGACGAGGGCAAGGGATCCAAGGCGCCCCTCACCGAATCGTTCGGCCAATGGAAGAACCTCAAGATCGTGCTGCTGGCGCTGCTGGGCCTCACCGCCGGCCAGGCCGTGGTCTGGTACACGGGGCAGTTCTATTCGCTGTTCTTCCTCACCCAGACGCTCAAGGTGGATGCCAACACGGCCAACATCATGATCGCGGTCGCGCTGCTCATCGCCACGCCGTTCTTCGTGATCTTCGGCGGCCTGTCCGACCGCATCGGCCGCAAGCCCATCATCATGGCCGGCTGCCTGATCGCCGCCCTGACCTACTTCCCGATCTTCAAGGCCATCACCCACTACGCGAACCCGGCGCTCGAGCAGGCCCAGGCTTCGGCCCCGGTCACGGTCATCGCCGATCCCGCCACCTGCTCGTTCCAGTTCAACCCCGTGGGAACCGCCGCGTTCACCAGCTCCTGCGACGTGCTCAAGTCGTTCCTGGCACGCAACTCGGTGAATTACGAGAACCAGGCGGCGCCCGCCGGCTCGCTGGCCATGGTGCGCATCGGCAACCAGGAATTCAGCGCGTTCGAGGGCGCCTCGCTGGCGCCGGCGGAGTTCAAGGCGCGCACCGCCGAGCTCGACAAGGCCCTGACCGCCGCCATCCGCGAGCACGGCTATCCCGCCAAGGCCGATCCCGCCCAGATCAACCATGTCATGGTGGTGCTGCTGCTCACCCTGCTGGTCATCTACGTGACCATGGTCTACGGCCCGATCGCTGCCATGCTGGTGGAGATGTTCCCCACGCGCATCCGCTACACCTCCATGAGCCTGCCCTATCACATCGGCAATGGCTGGTTCGGAGGCTTCCTGCCCACGGTGGCCTTCGCCATGGTCGCGGCAACCGGCAACATCTACGACGGCCTGTGGTATCCCATCATCATTGCCGCCATGACGCTGGTAATCGGCACGCTGTTCGTCCGCGAGTCGAAAGACAACGACCTCAACGCCGGCTGAGCGCTTTCCCCCGCCGGGCGGGACCGCTGCGCCTACCCGGCCTTGTACAAGCTCCCCGCGGGGAGCTTTTTTTTATGGATGGCCGGCAAGGCACCCGCTGCATGCCCCGGTTCAGGGTCATGTCAGCCCCATGGACGTAGACTGGCGGCTCAGACGACGGCCCTGCAACACTTCTACTGGCAATCGATCCCCTGTCCGTCGAAGGCAGGGCCAGACTCTGACGCCGACAGCGTGTCCCCCGCGAGCCTTATCGACACGCTGCCGTGTGCCCCGTACAGGCCCGGCGCCCAGGTGCCGGGCCTTTTTTTGCCCATTGTTCACAACGCAACAGCCCCTCCCGGGGCTGTTGCGAGGCGCACCTCACGGGGCGCCGAACGGATCCGCGCCCAAACGCCATGGACGGGCGCGAAGGCGTTCAGCGGCGCATGCCCACGCCTATCACGAGCACGCCGGCCACGATGGCGGCGATGCCGGCCCAGCCGGGTATGGACACGGTCTTTTCCGTTTCGGCGGTGGCCTTCACCGACCCCACCTGCAGCACCGTCTCTTCCGATGTGTAGTTGAAGCCTTTGTAGACCAGTGCCGCCGCACCGATCGCGATCAGCACGGCGCCGACGATAGTCGAACCTTTCATTGTTCTCACCTCTCGAGGTGGTTGAGGATGGGGCGCAAGATACCGGAACGCCTCCAGGCTGTCAGTGACAGAACGTGTCGCGGCAACATCACAGATGCCCGCCCACCTGGCCGCGATGGGCTCGTATAGAATCACCCCTTTTGCCCGACGCCATGTGGTTCAAGAATCTCAAGATATACCGGCTGTCCGCGCCTTGGACTCTCTCGGCGGAACAACTCGAAGACAGCCTCGCCCGCCATGCCTACCAGGCCGGCAACAACCTCGAAATGCAGAGCATGGGCTGGATACCGCCGCGCGAAGGCGGCACGCTCGCCCATACGGTGAACAAGCAGATCCTGCTTACGCTGCGTGCTGAAAAGAAGTTGCTGCCCAGCACCGTCATCAACCAGGTGGCCAAGGCGCGCGCCCAGGAAATCGAGGAGCAGCAGGGCTACAAGCCCGGCCGCAAGCAGATGAAGGAAATCAAGGAGCGCGTCACCGACGAACTGCTGCCCCGCGCCTTCAGCATCTACCGCGACACGCGCGTCTGGATCGACACGGTGAACCACTGGCTGGTGATCGATGCGGCAGCCTCGGCCAAGGCGGACGAAGTCATCGGCCTGCTGGTCAAGAGCATCGATCCGCTGCCCCTGGAAAACCTCTATGTGGCGCAGTCTCCGGCGGCCGCCATGACGGGCTGGCTCGCCGCCGACGAACCGCCGTCCAATTTCACGGTGGACCAGGACACCGAGTTGCGTTCCTCGGGCGAGAGCCGCGCCGCCATCCGCTATGTGAAGCACTCGATCGACGCGGAGGACGTACGCCGCCACATCCAGTCGGGCAAGCAATGCACCCGCCTGGCCATGACGTGGGCCGATCGCGTGTCGTTCGTGCTGACCGAGACGCTGGACGTGAAGCGCTTGGCGCCGCTGGACGTGCTGAAGGAAGGCAACGATACCGTCATGCAGAACGACGACGAGAAGTTCGATTCCGACATGACGTTGATGACGGGCGAGCTGGCCAAGCTGCTGGCCGACCTGGTGGAAGCGCTGGGCGGCGAAAAGCGCGACTGAGCGCAAGCGGCCCTGCGAGCCGGGGCGCCGCCGCGCGCAGCGCCCCGCCGGACTGCCGCCCGGGGCCGGGCTCAGTCCAGTCCGTGGAATACCGAGTCGTCAGGGCCGATGTGCGACGGATGCTTCCAGGTGACGTCGCGCATCGAATGCTGCACCAGCCCTTCCACGCCCAGCAGCACCGCGAAGATCGCCATGCGGATGGGAATGCCGTTGTCGGTCTGGCGGAAGATCGCCAGCCGCGGGTCGTGGTTGAGGTCCACGCTGAGGTCGTTGGCACCCGGACGGCTATCGCGCGGCAAAGGGTGCATCACGATGGTGTCCGGCGAGCAATGGGCATCGATCGTGGCCCGGCTGATCTGGAAATCGGGCGTGTAGCCTTCGCTCTCTTCGGTGGCGAAGCGCTCTTTCTGGACGCGGGTGGCGTAGATCACGTCGGCGCCCGGCAGGCCCTCGGCCAGCGTGGCCTTCTGCTCGATCACATTGCCGTTGCGCGCGGCCTGCTCGATGATGCTGGCCGGCATCTCCAGGCCCGGCGGCGAGATCAGCGTGAACTTCACCCCCTTGTACAGCGCCAGCAGCTTGATCAGCGAATGCACGGTGCGCCCGTACTTGAGATCGCCCACCATGGCGATGTGCGCGCCGTCGAGCAGCTTGCCCAGGCGCGAGAACTCGGTGAGGATGGTGTAGAGATCGAGCAGGGCCTGGCTGGGATGCTCGCCCGGGCCGTCCCCCCCGTTGACCACCGGGATGTTGGTGGCCTGGGCGAACTCGGCCACGGAGCCCTGCTCGGGATGGCGGATCACCATGGCGTCGACATAGCCGCTCATGACACGGCTGGTGTCATAGATGGATTCGCCCTTGGCCATGGAAGAGAAGGTGAAGCCGGTGGTGTCGCACACCGAACCGCCCAGCCGGCAGAAAGCAGCGCCGAAGCTCACCCGCGTACGCGTACTGGCCTCGAAGAACAGGTTGCCCAGCACCGCTCCCTCGAGCACGCGCGAGACCTTCTGGCGCCGGGCGATGGGCTGCATCATGTCGGCCACGCGGAACAGGTCTTCCACCGACTCACGGGTGAACTGGTCCACGGACAGCAATTGCGGCTTGCCATCCACCGCGATACGGTCTCGCAAGGGGCCAGCCTGTACGCTTTGCGTATATTTTTCGAGCAGATATGGATTCTGGACAATTTCGCTGACGAAGCGCTCCACCACTTCCGGCATGGTGCGATATTCCTGGGAGCCTTCGGGAAGGAGCCACGTGTCGAGGGCACGTCGCTTGACGCCGATGCGTGCGGCGAAGACGTCGCGGGTCAGGTTGAGGCGACGCATCGCGTCGCGCAGAAAAGCTTGCTGGGAGATGGACATGAGGGCGCCCCGGTGGATGTTTATATACGCATTGCGCATATTAATTCAGGGCGGCTCGTATCGTCCAGCGTATTCTACGCAGGAGGCGTTCGCGCTGCGCGGCCCTCGATCAGGACGTAGGCAGCCGGCATGGCCGATTCTTCATCGCTTGCCTGCTGTCCCTCGACGAGGCTGATCCAGCAGCCTGCCCCGAATGCCGCCAGCCCGAGCAGGAAGGCCAGCATCGCCAGCAGGAGCACGCCGCGCTGGCCGCCCGACGCGGGCCGGCGTTCCGCAACCGCATGCGCCAGCACGGCAAAGACGGCGGCACAACCGCTGGCGGCCATGCCGGCCAGGTAGCAGACCAGGGCGACCCGCAAATCGGGCGGCGCCACATCGCCGCCCACCACCCCCACCATGAAGGCGGCCAGCATCAGCGCGGCCAGCCCATTGAGCCAGAGGCCCACGCGGGCGAGCGCCGCCAGGGCCGTATACGGGCTACCCGCCATTCAGCGCTCGGCCCGGCACACGGGCGTGGCGGACTGGATGGACTGCCGGGCGGCGTCGATTTCGGCCTGGTCCCACTTGCCCTCGCCCAGCACGGTCACGGTGACGCGCGACGAGGACGGCGTATTGGCGGCCGACTGGATGATGGCGAGGACCTTGGCCGGCTCGGTGGTCTTGTAGATCTGGATCTGGTGAGGCGCGTCGCGCACGCCCAGCTCGCGCCGGGAGGCGTAGGTCGCGCCATACGGATGCGCCCGCTCTTCGTGGCAGATTCGCACGTACTCCCCGGCGCGGCGATACGCAGCCTGGTAGTCGGCGGAGACGTCGAAGGCCTGAGACAGCCCCTGGCGTTCTTTCAGGCCCGTGCTGGCGCAGCCGCCCACGGCTACCGCCGCGGCCAGCAACCCCAGCATTGAACGGATGCGCATTGCGTACTCCTGGCTATGCTTGGCAATGACGCGATTATGCATCAGCCTGCCGGCAGGCCGAGCCGCACGCCCCAGGACACGGCGCGCGGCCCGGGCGCGGGTCGGCCCGGGCCGACGCCGCTAGGGCTCATTGCGTGGAACGCTGGATGGCCTCGCCGCCATGCTCGATATCCTTGCCGGCGCCGGCAACCGTATTGCATCCCGCGGTAATCGCGGCCATGGCGACCAGCATGACGATCAGGGCTTTGTTCCTCATGGCATCTCCTTGCTGTGGGCAGAATGGACTATCGAAAGGCGGCCAGGCCTTGAGGCCCGGACCCAAGCAGATTACCGCAGTCGGCGCCGGCCTGCATCCCCCGCCCCGATGGCGTCGAACAGGCAGGCTGCCCCCGGACATCGCATCACGGCTGCGCCCGTACAATGCGGGCCCATGAAATATGCTGTACTGCTGTCGGCCTGTCTGCTGGCCGCGGCGCCCGCGCTTGCGCGCGACGCCTTTCCGGTCTCTTCCCCCTCCGCCATCGGCCCCCGTACCTACGCCCAGGCCAAGCGCGTGCTGCCCCGCGTGTACCAGGGGCTGGAAGAAGACTTCTATTGCGGCTGCCCCTATCGCGGCAAGCGGGTCGACCTGCAGGCCTGCGGCTATCACGCACGCAAGCAGCCCCGCCGCGCCGAACGCATCGAATGGGAACACGTGGTGCCGGCCTGGACGCTCGGCCACCAGCGCCAGTGCTGGCAACAGCGGATCGACGGCAAACCGGGCGGGCGCAGCCATTGCGCCCGCACCGACCCGCTCTATGCCCAGGCTGAAGGCGACCTGGTCAACCTGGTGCCCGCCATCGGCGAGATCAACGGCGATCGGCAGAATTTCCGCTATGCCGTCTGGGCGGACCGGCCGCCGGCCATGTATGGCCGCTGCGAAAGCGTGATCGACTTCCCGGGCCGGCGCATGCAGCCGCGCAAGGCCGTGCGTGGCCGCATCGCCCGCATCCAGTTCTACATGGCGGAGCGCTACGGCCTGAAACTCGCGCGCAACGACCTGCGCACGCTGTGCGTCTGGGCAGGCGCCTATCCGGTCGACGCCTGGGAGCGCGCCCGCGACGCGCGCATCCGCGCCTTGCAGGGCAGCGGCAATCCGTACGTGAGCGAACCCGGACGGATTGCCGCATTCTGTCGTCCGGCCTGAGCTCGCGCGGGCAGCCGCACCGGGAGCCGCCACCCGGGATATCCCTTCCCTTGCGTGCTTGACGTCGAATTTTCGGGATCCGTATACTGCCTCCGACAGGTTGTACGATAACGTACCTTTCGTTGTTCCTGCTCCTGAAGCCGCCTGCATGCCCCCTACCGGCCAAGTTTCTCCCGACACCCTCCGCTGTCATCGCCTGCTCATCACCGGCGCAGCCGGCGGACTGGGCAGCGTGCTGCGCCAAAGGCTGCGCCCTCATGCCGACATCCTGCGCCTGTCCGACATCGCGCCGCTGTCGCCCCCCGGGCCTGGCGAGGAGCTGCTGCCCTGCGACCTGGCCGACGGTCCGGCCGTCATGGAGCTGGTGCGGGGCACCGATGCCATCGTGCACCTGGGCGGGATCTCGGTCGAGCGCCCTTTCGAGGAGATCCTCCCCGCCAACATCCAGGGCACTTACCACATCTATGAAGCCGCCCGCGTGCATGGCGTGCGGCGCGTGGTGTTCGCCAGTTCGAACCACGTGATCGGCTTCTACCCGCAGGGCCAGGTGCTGGATGCCAACGTGCCGCTGCGGCCCGACGGCTACTACGGCCTGAGCAAGGCCTTCGGCGAGAACCTATCGCGCTTCTATTACGACCGCTACGGCACCGAGACCGTCTGCCTGCGCATCGGCTCATCGTTTCCCGAAGCGCGCGACCGCCGCATGCTGGTCACCTGGCTGAGCTACGACGACCTGACGCAGCTGGTCGTGCGCTCCCTCTTCACCCCCGGGGTCGGCCACACGATCGTCTACGGCGCCTCCGCCAACCGCGACAGCTGGTGGGACAATCGCGAAGCCCGGCACCTGGGCTTCGAGCCCAAGGATTCCTCCGAGCCCTTCCGCGCCGCCGTCGAATCCCAGCCCCAGCCCGACCCCGACGACCCCGCCACCCGCTTCCAGGGCGGCGCCTTCGTCAAGGCAGGACCGTTCCGCCCATGAGCCCGCAGAACCGCTTCAAGGGCGAATTCCCCCTCGGGGGGACGGCGCGCAGCGCCAAGGGGGCGCCATGACCCCGCAGAACCGCTTCAAGGGCGACGTCGAACGCGTCGGCGACATGCTCTGCGAGGTCGGGGAAAGCCCGGTCTGGCATGCCGCCGAACAGGCGCTCTACTGGACCGACATTCCGGCACGCCGTCTGTGGCGTCACGATCCCGCCAGCGGCAGCGCCAGCCACTGGGACCTGCCCGAGATGACGGGCTGCATGGCGAGGCACGGAGCCGGCTGGCTCCTGGCCATGGAAAGCGGCCTGCATGCCCTGCCCCGGCTCGTGCCGGGCCAGCCCGCGCCGGCGCCCACGCTGCTGGCGCCGGTGGCCCATGCGATGCCGCGCATGCGCTTCAACGACGGCCGCTGCGACCGCCAGGGCCGCTTCTGGGCAGGCACGATGGCGCTGGACATGGCCGGCGGCCTGGATGCCGGCCGCCTGTATCGCTATGCCGCAGGCCAGTTCAGCCAGCCCCTGCCGCAGGCCTTCATCGTGCCCAACGGCATGGCCTTCAGCCCTGACGGCCGCGCCATGTACCTGTCGGACTCGCACCCCAGCCGCCAGACCGTATGGGCCTACGATTACGACATCGATACCGGTCTGCCCTACAACCAGCGGGTCTTCATCGCGCGCCTGCCGTCCGGCCGGCCGGACGGCGCCGCCGTGGACCAGGACGGCTGCTACTGGATCTGCGGCAACGACGCAGGCGTGGTGCACCGCTACACCCCCGACGGCAGGCTGGACCGCAGCCTGCCCGTGCCGGCCGCCAAGCCCGCCATGTGCGCCTTCGGCGGACCGGGGCTGGACACCCTGTTCGTCACGACGATCCGGCCGGCGGGCGTGCCCGCCGATGCCCTGGACGGCGCCGTCTTCGCGCTGCGCCCCGGCACCCGCGGACTGGAGGAACCGGCTTATATCGGTTAGCCGCCCCGGGCCACCACCCCCGGCCCATCCTGCAGTGATGCTGAGATTTCCACAAGAGCCTCAAAACGCCGTACTCCCAACCTGGAGGTAGACAAATGCGCATCACCCTCAAGCGCGCCGTGCTTACATTGCCGGCGGCCATGCTGCTGTCCGCGGGGCTGCTTCCCGCAAAGGCCGAGACCCTGCGTTCGGCCGACATCCATCCCGACGACTACCCGACCGTGCAGGCGGTGCGCCACATGGGCGAGCTGGTGCAGCAACGCACCGACGGCCGCATCACCATCAAGGTCTACGCGGGCAGCTCGCTGGGCCGCGAAGAAGACTCCATCGAGCAGGTGAAGATGGGCGCGCTCAGCATGGCCCGCGTCAGCAGCGCCGCCATGCACAACATCTGCCAGGCCACCCGCGTGCCCTCGCTGCCATTCCTGTTCCGGTCGAAGGAGCACCTGCACAAGGTCCTGGACAGCGAGATCGGCGAACAGATCCTCCGCTCGTGCGAAAGCGCAGGCTTCGTGGGCCTGGCGTGGTACGACAGCGGCGCCCGCTCGATGTACACGCGCAACAAGCCCATCAAGACGGTGGAAGACATGCGCGGCATGAAGATCCGCGTACAACAGTCCGACCTGTCGGTGGCCATGGTCGAGGCGCTGGGGGCCAACGCCACGCCCATGTCGATGGGCGAGGTCTATACCGCGCTCAAGACCGGCCTGGTCGATGCGGCCGAGAACAATTTCCCCAGCTACGAAAGCGCGCACCACTACGAGGTGGCCAAGTACTACTCCCTTACCGAGCACACCATGACGCCCGAGATCCTGCTGTTCTCCAAGCGCCAATGGGACAAGCTCCCGGAGGCAGACCGCAAGATCATCCGCGACGCGGCGCGCGAGTCGGTGCCCTACATGCGCAAGCTGTGGGATGAGCGCGAGAACAAGTCGCGCGGCGTGGTCGAGAAGGCGGGATCGCAGATCGCCGAGCCGGAGAAGGCCTCGTTCCAGGCGGTGATGAAGCCGGTATACGACCGCTACGTCACCACGCCCGAGATGAAGGACCTGGTTTCCCGCATCCAGGCCGTCAAGTAGGGCCAGCCCATGTCCGCCCGAGTCATACGATCGTCCGGGGCTGCCGCGCCGGGCGGCGGCGTCGCCCGTGCGCTGGATGGCTACGCGCACGGCTGCGCGCTGCTGGCCCGCCTGTGCATGATGCTCAGCGTTCTCGGCCTGGTCTGCCTGCTCGTCGCAGTCAGCTACCAGATATTCGGCCGCCACGTGCTCAACAGCACGCCCACCTGGGCCGAGAGCCTCTCGCTGCTCCTGGTGCTGTACGTCACCATGATGGGCGCCGCGGTGGGGGTGCGCGAAGCGGGCCACATCGGCTTCGAGTCGCTGGCCGAACTGCTGCCGCCCGCCGGACGCCGCCGGCTGCGGCTGCTCGTGCACCTGCTGGTGCTGCTGTTCGGCGCATTGATGGCATGGCAATGCGGCGGGCTGGCGCAGTCCGTGCTCGACTACAAGATTCCCAACCTGGGCGTGTCGGAGGGCTGGAAATATGCCCCCGCGACGATCTCGGGCGTACTCATCGTGCTGTTCTCGCTCGAGCACATCATCGCGCTGCTGCGCAACCAGGAGGTGGTTCCGGCATGGCACTGACTCTGCTTTCCGTGACGTTCATGGGCTTCCTGGTGATCGGCGTGCCGGTGGCCTTCGCCATCGGGCTCGCCTCGATCTCGGCCATCCTGTACGAAGACCTGCCCATCGCGGTGGCCTTCCAGCAGATGACCTCCGGCATGAACGCCTTCTCGTTCCTGGCCATCCCCTTCTTCATCTTCACCGGCGAACTGATGCTCTACGGCGGCATCGCCGACCGCATCGTGGCCTTCGCCAAATCGGTGGTGGGCCACGTGCGCGGCGGCCTGGGCATGTCCAACGTGCTGGCCTGCACGCTGTTCGGCGGCGTGTCGGGCTCGCCCGTGGCCGACGTGTCGGCGATGGGCTCGGTGATGATCCCGATGATGAAGCGCGAGGGCTACCATGCCGACTACGCCGTCAACGTGACCACCCATGCGGCGCTGGTGGGCGCCCTGATGCCCACCAGCCACAACATCATCATCTATACGCTGGCCGCCGGCGGCAAGGTATCCATTGCGGCGCTCATCGCCGCCTGCATCGTGCCCGCCGCAATCCTCACCCTGTGCAACCTGGCGGCGGCCTACCTGGTGGCCCGCAGGCGGGGCTATCCGGCCGGCACGTTCCCCGGCTGGCACGTGGTGTTCCGGTCGATGGCGGCAGCCATGCCGGGCCTCTTTGTGATCGTGCTCATCATCGCCGGCATCCTCAGCGGCGTGTTCACGGCTACGGAATCCGCCGCCGTGGCCGTGCTGTACGCGCTGGCGCTGACGGTGCTGGTCTACCGCTCCCTGACCCGGGAACAGTTCGTGCGTGCGGCGGCGAAGGCCGTCAAGACCACCGGGGTGGTGCTGCTGCTCATCGGCATATCGGCCACGTTCGGCTACCTGATCGGCTTCTACAGCGTGGCCGAGCGGACCGGCGAGTTCATGGCCGCGATATCGGACGACCCCTGGGCCATCTTCCTGATGGTGAACATCGCACTGTTCGTGCTGGGCACCTTCCTGGACATGGCCGCAACCATCCTGATCTGCACGCCCATCTTCCTGCCCATCTGCATGCAGTACGGCATGAGCCCGGTGCAGTTCGGCGTGGTCATGCTGCTGAACTGCGCGCTGGGCCTGAACACGCCGCCGGTGGGCACGACGCAGTTCGTGGGCTGCGCCATCGGCAAGGTCGCGGTCGGCACCGTGATGCGCACCATATGGCCGTTCTACGGCGCGCTGATCGCGGCGCTGGCGCTGGTCACCTATGTGCCGGCGTTCTCGTCCTGGCTGCCGGACCTGCTGTTCAGGTAGCGGGCGGCGGCCTCTCAGGGCAGCAGCAGCCCGCCGTCGACGTGCACCACCTGGCCGGTTACGTGGCTCGCCGCGGGAGACAGCAGGAACCGCACCATCTCGGCGATGTCCGCAGGTTCGCCCAGGCGGCCGTTGGGAGTGACCGAGCGCGCGCTGTCCATCGCAGCGCTGCTCGTGGCGGCGTGGCCGCCGGCATCCTTGCGCACGAAGCCCGGCGCGATGCAGTTCACCGTGACCCCGTCCGGGCCGAGCTGCACCGCCAGCGACTTCGCCAGCGCCTCGAGCGCCGCCTTGGCCGCGCTGGTGGCCGGGAACAGCATGCCGTTGGTGCCGAAGCCGTGCGCCACGAAGGAACTGATGGCCACCACCCTGCCCTGCTCCGAGCCGCGCAGGTCGTCCAGGGCCGCATCCACCAACCGGAAGAAGGCCATCGGCATCGCGGCGAAGGCCGATTCGAGGTCGTCCGCGGCCATCTCCCCGAAACGCGTCCGCTGCGCGCGCCCGGCATTCGACACGATCTGGTCGACCCGGCCGAAGGCCGCCCGCGCCGCCGCCACCAGGGCGGCCGCTGTGTCCGGCCGGGACAGGTCGCCGAGCTCGGTTGCCACCTCGGCGCCGCCGGCCCGGGCATCCCGCGCTACAGCCTCGAGGCCCGCCGCATTGTGGCCGGTATGCAGCAGCAGCTTGACGCCGGGCGCGGCAAGCCGGCGCGCGGTCGCCGCCCCGATGCCGGTGGCTGCGCCCGTGATCAGAATGGCAGGTGCCGTCGTCATGTTTCCAACTCCGTGATCAGTCATGGATTCCTGTTCCAGCAGGCGGCGAAATGTTCCTCGGCTTTCAGCACCAGGTGCGGGGCCTCGTTGCGGCAGCGCTCGGTCGCCAGCGGGCAGCGCGGGTGGAAGCGGCAGCCCTTGGGCGGATCGGCGATGTCCACGGGTTCGCCGGGATGGACGATGCGCCGCCGCAGCCGCTGTTCGCGCGGATTGGCCACCGGCACGGCGGACAGCAGCGCCTCGGTGTAGGGATGGATGGGCCGCTCGTAGATGGCATCGCGCGGCGCGATCTCGACGATGCGGCCGGCATACATGATGGCCACGCGGTGCGATATGTGCCGGACGATCGCCAGGTCGTGGGCGATGAACAGGAAGGCGATGCCCAGGTCCCGCTGCAGCTCCTGCATCAGGTTGACGACCTGCGCGCGCACCGAGACGTCGAGCGCCGAGACCGGCTCGTCGGCCACGATCAGCGCAGGCTTCAGCGCCAGGGCGCGCGCGATGCCGATGCGCTGGCGCTGGCCGCCCGAGAAGCTGTGCGGGTAGCGATCGGCGGCGTCGGCCGGCATGCCCACCCGGTCCAGCAGTTCGCGCACCGCGGCGCGCGCCTGCTCGCGCGTGGCGACCAGGCCATGCACGATCAGCGGCTCGGCCACGATGTCGGCGATCTGCATGCGCGGATTGAGCGAGGTGTAGGGATCCTGCAGCACGAGCTGCATCCGCGCCCGCAGCTTGCGCAGCGCTTCTCCGCGCATGCGGGTGATGTCCTGCCCCTCGAACACGATACGCCCGGCCGTGGCATCGATGCGCCGCAGGACGGCGCGCCCCACCGTGGTCTTGCCCGAGCCGGACTCGCCCACCAGGCCGAGGGTCTCGCCCGGCGCGATGTCGAAGCCCACGTCGGCCACGGCGTTCACGGCGCGCCGGCGCCGGAACAGCCCGCCCGCCGCGGTTTCGTAGTCCACCGACAGGCCGGCCACCGACAGCGTCTTGACTGCGTTCATGGCGCCGCCTCCGTCCAGGCATCGGTGCCCGCCTTGCGACAGGCCACCATTGCCGCGCCATGGCTGCGCAACACCTGCGCACTGCGGCAGCCTTCGTCCCCGATGGGGCAGCGCGCCAGGAAGGCGCAGCCCTCGGGCGGCTGGCGCAAACCCGGCGGCGCGCCCTGGATCGACACCAGGCGCTCCCCGGATACATCGAGGCGCGGCGTGGACCGGATCAGCCCCTGCGTGTAGGGATGCGCCGGATTCCCGAAGATGGCGTCGACCGGACCGCTCTCGACGATCTGGCCTGCGTACATCACCGCCACCCGGTGGCAAAGCCCGGCGACGATGCCGAGATCATGCGTGATGAGCATGATGGACAGGCCCAGCTGCTGCTGCAGCCCGGCCAGCAGCTCGAGGATCTGTGCCTGGATGGTCACGTCCAGTGCGGTGGTGGGCTCGTCCGCAATCAGCAGCCTGGGCTGGCAGGCGATGGCCATCGCGATCATCACCCGCTGGCGCATGCCGCCCGAGAATTCGTGCGGATAATGGTCCAGCCGGCGCCTGGCTCCGGCGATCCCCACCGCAGCCAGCAGCTCCGCCGCCCGCTCGCGCGCCGCGGCGGCGCCCAGCCCCATGTGCAGGCGGAGCACCTCCGCCAGCTGAGCGCCGATGGTCATCAGGGGATTCAGCGAAGTCATGGGGTTCTGGAAGATCATCGTGACCTCCTTGCCCCAGACGCCGCGCGGGCGAGCCGACACGCCGGCGCCGACCAGCGGCTTGCCGCACCAGCGCACGGCGCCGCCCGCGATGCGGCCGGGCACGTCGATCAGGCCCATGATGGCCTGCGCCGTCACGCTCTTGCCCGAGCCGGACTCGCCCACGAGGCCCAGCGTCTCGCCTCGTTCCAGTGCCAGGCTGACGCCGCGCACGGCATGCACGGTGCCGGCACGCGTGTCGAACGCCACCTGGAGCCCGTCGACCTCGAGCAGCGGCGCGTTCATGCGCTTCTCCCTGGCGCCGCGCGCCGCGCCAGGCGCCGGCGCTGCGCGGCCAGCGTCCGGGCAAAACGCTTCTCGCGCTCCTCGGGATCGGTCGTGACGCGCAGCCAGTTGGCGAACAGGTTGATGGAAAGCACGGTGGCAGCAATGGCGAGCCCGGGGAAGGTCACCAGCCACCAGGCAATGAACAGATAGTCGCGGCCCGACGCGACGTCCAGCCCCCAGGAGGTGTCGGGCGGCTGCACGCCGAAACCGAGGAAAGACACCGCTGCCTCGGCCAGCACGATGTTGGTGAACTCTAGGATCAGCAGCGTCAGCAGCGGCGAGACGAGATTGGGCAGGATGTGCAGGAAGATCACCCGGCGCGGACGGCAGCCGATCACTTCGGCCGCCTCCACGTAGGGCGTCTGGCGGGTGGCCGAGACGATGCCGCGCACCAGGCGTGCATAGACCATCCAGTTCGTCACCGAGAGCACTGCCACCAGCGTCCAGACGCCTGGCCCCAGGACGCCCACGACCAGCAGGATCAGCAGGATGCCCGGGAACGACACCTGGATGTCAACCAGGCGCATCAGCACCGAATCCGTCCGTCCGCCGACGAAGCCCGCCCAGAGCCCCACGGCGGTGCCGATGGCTGCCGCGATCAGGCAGGTGGCCGCGCCTATCGTCAAGGTGGCGCGCGCGCCCCAGACCACGCGCGAGAACACGTCGCGCCCGAGGTTGTCGGTGCCCAGGATGTGCTGCCAGCTGCCGCGCTCCATCCAGACCGGCGGCATCAAACGCCGGGTCAGCGACTGGGCTGCCGGCTCATACGGCGCGATCAGCGGCGCGAAGATCGCCGCCAGCACCACCAGCACGATCACGGCCAGCCCGATGGCCGCTGCCTTGTCCTGCCAGAGTTCGAGGAAAAAACGGCGCACCGCCGCGCGCGCAGCGGTGCGGTCAGGGGAAGCGGGAACGGCGGACGTAGCCATCAATTCAACTCGATCCGGGGATCGACCGCCTTCGACAGGATGTCGAGCACGATGCCGATCAGCACGATCAGCGCGGCGATCACGAAGACGATGGCCTGCATGAGGAAGAGGTCGCCGCGCTTGATCGCCTGCACGGCGGTCATGCCCAGGCCCGGCCAGCTGAAGACGGTCTCGACCACCACCGTGTAGCCGGACAGCGTGGCGATCAGTTCCCAGCCCGATATGGAAAGAAACGGGACCAGGATGTTGCGCAGCGTGTGCACCCGCAGGATGCGCAGCAGCCCCAGCCCCTTCGCCCTGGCGGTCTTTACGTAGGGCTTGTTGAGCTCGTCTATCATCGCGGCGCGGACCATCATGGTGAAGCGTGCCAGCGGCGTGAGCGCCAGCGTGATCGCCGGCAGGACGAGATGGGCGGGTGTGCCGAACCCCGAAGTGGGCAGCCATTTCAGCTTCACGGCGAACACCATGATGGCCATCAGGCCCAGCCAGAACTGCGGCATCGCCAGCCCGAGCAGCCCGGCAGATGTCGTCAGCCGGTCGACCAGCCCGCCGGGACGCAGGGCCGCGACGGCCCCCAGCGGAATCGACAGCACGATGGCTCCGCCCAGGCCGGCCGCGATCAGCAGCGCGGTGTTCGGCAGGCGGTCGAACACCACGTCGATCGCGGGACGCCGCTGCCACAGGCTGTTGCCGAAATCCAGCGTGACGATGTCCTGGACGAAACGCAGGAACTGCACTCCCAGGGGCTGGTCCAGGCCGATCTGGGCTGCGAAGGCGGCGCGCTGCGCCTCGGTGGCGCTGAGCGGCAGCATCAGGGCGACCGGGTCGCCGACGACCCGCGTGACCACGAATACCGTCGCGGTCACCCCGAAGACGACCAGCAGGCCCTGGAACAGGCGGCGGATGATGAAATCGCTCACGAATGGCTTCCCGGCTGTGCAGCCGGGCCGGCCGCGCGGGCCAGCCCGTGCCCCGGAGGCACGCTCCGGGGCGATGCGCCTATTCGGCCACCTTCATTTCGCTGATGATGAGCTTGGCGTCGGTCCGCGGCTGCCACACCATGCGCTGCGACATGCCGTAGATATCCTGGAGGTTGAAGAGCGGCACGGTGTAGTTCAGGTCGTGGCCCTTCTGCTGGATCTCGTCGTACAGCGCCTTGCGCCTGGCCACGTCGGTCTCGACCCGCGCCGCCTCGATCTTCGCCGCCATCTCGGCATCCGAGTTGGAGGCGGCTGCCCCGTCCTTGTGGTAGATGAAAGACATCTCGCGGTCTGCGTCGAGCAACTCGTTGGAGTTGGCGATGAAGATCGCATCGGGGCGCGGCCCGTTGCCCATCAGGCTGTCGAGATACTGCGAGAATTCCTGGATCTCGGTGGTGACGGCCAGCCCGGTTTCGGCCCAGTACGCCGCGACCGCCTCGATCTGCTCGCGGTCTTTCAGCCAGCGGCCCGATTCTCCGATCACCACCAGCGGCTTGCCCTCGGCCCCGGCTTCGCGTATGAGCTCGCGCGCGCGCACCGGATCGTAGCGGTAGGGCTGCAGCTTCTCGTTGAAGCCGAAGGCGGCGGGATTGATGTGCACGCCCTTGGCGATCGTGGCGTAGCCCATGAACAGGTTGTCGACCATGGCCTTGCGGTCGATGGCCAGGTTCAGTGCCTCGCGCACCTTGGGGTTCTTCGTGATCGGGTTATCCGTGCCCAGCACGAATACGGAGGTTTCCAGGCCCGGCACCGCGGCGAACTTGGGCACGCTGGTGGTGAATTCCGGCAGGAGCGCCGTGACGACGTCGAACTCGCCCGCCATCAGCCCGGACAGCCGCGTGCCCGGCTCGGTCACGAAGCGGTACGTCACCTCGTCGATCTGCGGTGCGCCGCCCCAATAGCCGGCATTGGCCACCAGTTTCAGGTCGCTGCCGCGATTCCAGCCGTCGAACTTGTAGGGTCCGGTACCTACCGGTACGGCCGCGAGATCGCCCTTGGCCGCGTGGGCCGGCGGGATCATCTTCATCCAGTACATGCGCGAGGGCAGGATCGGGTCGGGTCCGGTCGTCTGGATGTTCACGGTGAGATCGTCGACCTTCTCGGCGCCCTTGATCGTGCCGAAGTAGGCCATCTGCTCGGAATTGTTGGCCGGGTCGATCACGCGCTTCACGGAGGCCACCACGGAATCGGCATTGAAAGGCTCGCCGTTGTGGAAAGCCACGCCCTGGCGCAGCGTGAACTGCCACGTGGTGGCATCGACCTGCCGCGGCGGGGCGGCGGCGAGCCCGGGAACGAGTTCGCCCTTGGGCGTGCGCGCCATCAAGGCTTCGTAGATGTTGTCGTTGACCTGCCGCTCGCCGCCGTCGTCGCGCAGCTGCGGATCCAGCGTCGAGGGTTCCGAGCCGATCGCGATAGTGATCGACTGTGCCCACACCGGAGCGCCCGCCGCACCCGTGAGCAACAAGGCGGCAAGACCGGCGCTGCGCGCCAGATTTTTGATTTTCATCGTTTCCCCTGTCATGCACGACCTGTGCGCCGTCGCATCACACCCCGTATTGCGGATGCATCGGCCTGGGCCACGCCCGTCTTCGTCGAATCGGCATGATAGCAATAGTCGCGAGCGCGACAACCGTCTGCCGCGCACCGGGCGCAATGGATGTCTCTTTGAGATCACGGCCGGGGCAGCATCGCGGGTTTCCCCGGGTTTTGTTTCTTCGGGTTTTCTCCACCCTTCCGGTTTTTCCGTCTCGCAGCCGCGCCGGCAAGGCAGAGGGTTTCCTGCCCCTTATTTTCCTGACCTTTTTTCCCGTCCCCAAAAGCAAAAACCTCCGCGGCGCGAGCCGAGGAGGTTCTGCAAGATCTGGTTGCGGGGGCAGGATTTGAACCTACGACCTTCGGGTTATGAGCCCGACGAGCTGCCAGACTGCTCCACCCCGCGTCTGGAAGAAATAAGTATAGCGCATTTCCGCAGGGCGTGCATCCCCGCCCGCCCAAGCCGGCGCAGCAGCCCGGCGCGGGCCGGCAGCAGGACCGCCCCTGCGCCGTGGCGGCTGGACAGCGCCAATGGGCCGCTGTCTTCGAGATGCCAGGATTCTCCCGCATGCAGCAAGGCCACGCGCGGACGGGGAACCAGCGCCACGACGCCGTCGGCCAGTGCGGGCAGCGCCAGCTCGAGCGCGCCCTCGGTGCAAACAATGACGGTGCCGGCGTTGCCGTACACCCGGGCGCCCTGCCCGGCCTGCAGGCGCAGGCGCTTGCCGGAAATGGGGTCTTGCATGGGAATTTCCAATGTCGACGCAACAACCCCAGGCTACGCTGCGCCCCGCAGGCACAACAGGCACACGACCCGGCTTTCTGTAGCGCAACAGTTGCTCTCCCGGGCGTCTGTTATGGCCGCTTTTGCCGTAATCTGTGCCTGTACGCCGCCCCTGCACTGAGGCACGATTCCGCCATGGAGCCCCAACCCCTCTACCAGCGCCTGGCCGGCCACTATCGCCGCGCCATCCTCGCCGGCGTGCTGCCTCCGGGCGCACGCATGCCATCGGTACGCGCCCTGATGGCCACGCATCAGGTCAGCCTGTCCACGGCGCTGCAGGCCTGCCGCAGCCTGGAGGAAGAAGGCTTGCTGCAGGCGCGCCCCCGCTCGGGCTATTTCGTGCAGCGGCCGCGGCGCAGCTCCCTGTCTCCCCTGCCCGAGCCCGACGCCGGCGTGCCGCCCGACCCGGCCCAGTACGTCGGCATCCACGATCGCGTGTCGGCGTTCGTGGCGCAGTGCGAGGAGCACCCCGACTGCGTCAACTTCGCCATGGCTGCCCCTCCTGCCGGGTATTTTCCCGTGGCCGACATCCAGCGCGCCATGGCGCGCATGCTGCGGCACCACCCCGAGATGCTGTGCAGCCGCGTGCCGCCGCTGGGCCATCCGGCGCTGCGCACGGTGCTGGCGCGGCGGGCACTGGATATCGGCATCGCGGCACGCCCGGAAGACGTGCTGGTCACCCACGGCTGCATCGAGGCCGTCAATCTGGCGCTGAGGGCGGTGGCCCGCCCCGGCGACACCATTGCCGTGGAATCGCCCACTTATTTCGGACTGCTGCAGATACTCGAGAGCCTGGGCATGCGCGCCCTCGAGATTCCTACCAGCCCGCAGCACGGCCTGTCCGTGGACGCGCTGGACCTGGCGCTGCAGACCTACCCCGACATCCGGGCCGTGGTCACCGTACCCAACCACCACAATCCGCTGGGCTGCGTCATGCCCGATGCGGAGAAGGCCCGGCTCGCGCGGCTGTGCGCGCGCCAGGGCGTGGCATTGATCGAGGACGACACCTACGGCGCCCTGGGCGATGGCGGCGCGCCGCGCGCCGTTAAGGCCTGGGACATGAGCGGCAACGTGATCTATTGCGCTTCGCTGCACAAGACCCTGGCGCCCGGCATGCGGCTGGGCTGGATGCTGGGCGGACGCTGGAGCCGCCGCCTGGAGATGCTGAAGTTCGTGCAGAGCCGGCCAAATGAACCGCTGGCGCAGGCCGCCGCAGCCGATGTGCTCGATGCCCGCGCCTACGACCGGCACCTGGCCCGGCTGCGCCTGCGCCTCAAGGCGCAACGCGAAGACATGGCGGACGCCATCGCGCGCCATTTCCCTGCCGGCACGCGCCTGAACGCGCCGCCAGGCGGCATGCTGCTGTGGGTGGAGCTACCCTCGGGCACTGACGGCCATGATGTGTTCGAGCGCGCCCTGGCCGAGGGCGTACGCGTCGCACCAGGCAGCATCTTCTCGAACTCGGCCCGCTACGACGGCTACCTGCGCGTGAGCTGCGGCGAGGCCTGGAACGACGCCACCGCCGAGGCCGTGCGGCGCCTGGCGCGCGCCGTCATGGCCGCCGCGCCGCCTGCGGCCCGGGCCGCCGCCTGACGCGCCGGGATTGACCACATCCCGCAAGTGCTTGAGCCACAAGGCGATTCGGCAGCTGTTCTACAACTATCCCAAGGCTTGTCCACAGAAGCTGTGAATTACCTGCCCGCCTGCCGCGGCCGATGCGGCCTATTGCTGTTTCAGCGCCGCCACCACGGTATCGCGCACGCTTTCGAAGCCCGCCACATACTGCGGATTTTCCGAGCGCGCGAGCAGGTTGGCATATTGTTGCTCCAGTTGCGCCTCCACGGCCTCGCGCAGCTGCGGCGTGGCTTTGGCCAGATGCAGCATCGACGCCAGCGTGGCATTGAGCGCGTCGATGCGCCCGCCCTGGTGGGAGATCGTGTGCACGATGACGGCTATCTGTTCCTGCATGTCCATGGCTGACCTCGCGATGAATTGGTGCGGGGGCATCCTAGCACGCCGGTCACGGCGCCCGTCTTCCCGCGCGGTTTCGGTAAACTCGGGCTTGTCGATGTCCGGGAACGTATCGTGAAAGCCTTTAGTTTGACACTGCTGCCGCCCGTCCTGCTGCTATGCGCCTGCTCCAGCATGAGCGAGGTCGCGCCGGCGGATGAGGGCCGGTACCGCGTGTCGTACGACGCCGGCATGCGCGCCCAGACCTGGGTCGAGATCAAGAACATCACGCGCGACCGGGCCCGCGCATTCTGCGCCGCCCGCGGCGCACGCATGGTCCAGCCGGAAGTCACGTCCAACCATGCCACCGGGCTCATGCCCAAGAAGGCAACCGTCACGTTTGCCTGCGAGCCCCTGCCCGCCCCTTCCGGACAGCAGCAGCGGCAATAGCAATCAGGCTCGCCCGCGGCCGCGCAGGCGCACGTCGTCCACCAGCGGCACCGCCGCCAGCAGCATCAGCAGCCCGGCCAGCGGCACCGTGGCGACGAAACCGGTATGCGCAAAGCCCAGCGCCCCGGCCACGCCCCCCACGAAGAACAGCGACACCAGCAGCACGAGGATCCTGAGCCGCGCGCGGTTCGCACGCACGAACAGGCGGGGGTCGTCCCGGTCGATGAGGTTCCAGTAGAACAGCTTGCCCAGCTCGATGCCCACGTCGGTCACCATGCCGGTGATGTGGGTGGTGCGTATCTCGGCATTGGAGACCTTGGTGACGATGGCGTTCTGCAGGCCCATGATGAAGCACAGCAGCATCACGGTGGCCGGCACGAACAGCCAGCGCATCTGGCCGAGGTGCCCGCCCAGCAGGCCGAAGCCCATCAGCAGCGCGGCCTCCAGCAGCAACGGCAGCGCGTATTCGCTGCGCAGGTGCGCGCGCCGCGCCATGTTGATGATGATCGCGGCGCAGGCGGATCCCGCAACAAACGATACGAGCGCACCCAGACCCTGCAGGAACAGCGCTGCCGCGCCGAGCGCCAGGTGGTCTGCCATCTCGGACACGATGCCCGACATGTGGGAGGTGTATTGCTGCACCGCCAGGAAGCCCCCGGCATTGGCGGCGCCCGCCACGAACGTCAGGTAGCAGGCCAACTGCCGATTGGCTTCGGGGCAGCGGACGTTGCCGGTGAGACGGCGCAGGTAGGAAACGGGCATGGCGGCTGAGCGGGCGCGAACGGCCCATTCTACGCCCGCTCGCGGCCCGATCGCATCCATCGCCGGCACGCCCCCCCCCCCGGCGGGGCCTCAGGAGTCCCTGAGCGACTCCAGGGCGCGCTGTCCCGCTGCGCGGGCCTCGGCCTCCGTGGCGTAGGCAATGCGCGAGCGGTGCTCGCTCGGCAAGGTGGTCAGCGGCCCTTCCACCGCCGTGATGACCCACTCATACTGGCCGTTGGCATTGCGCTCCACGTTCAGTGCAGCTCTCAACTTGTCCGGCATGTCCATGCCTCCCTTCACTTACCTGCGCATCATTTGCCACGTCGCGAAGAATCGGCCTGCTGTTCCTGCCGGCGCGGGTCTTCGTTCTTGAAGCCGCCGTAGCTGCTCTGGCCGGGATCGTCGCTGCGGCTGCGCAGCGGATCCCCCTGCTTCTTGTCATGCGCGCCGGTATCGGGCCGCGCGAGATGCCGTGGATCGGGTTGCTTGCGGTTTTCGGTCATGGATGCCTCCTGTAAGACGCCACAGCTGGCAGCAAACCCCATGCCCGCACCCCTCTCAGCCCTGCCGGTCCAGGCGCTTGCGGGCCCGCGCCTCCGCGGCCCGGCACGCAGCCTCGATGCCCAGGTGGATGCTCTGGTGATTACGCTCCAGCACGGTCTCCGGCCCCGCGCTACCATCGGCCTGGAGTGGCCGGCACACGATGGTGGCGAGGTAGATGCCGGTGGAACTCTCGGTATCGGCCTCGCGCACGTGCAGCGCGATCTGGCAGTTCCTGTAAGGAAATTCCCAGGTACGTTCCATCATTTCCCCTCGAGTCCGAAGCGCAGATAACGCCCCCATATGAAACAGCATATGTCAAGCTCCCCGGTACAAGGAGCCTGGGCACAAAACCTTTGTTGACATCCACCTGATAAAGGTCCACAGTGGGTGCAGATCTTCAAGTGTTGCGATTCCGTTCGGTTGCGTACCAGCAAAAGTTATACGCCATCATTGCCATGGTCCTACCTTGATCATCTCTGTTCTGGACATGCGTCCACATCTTCATCAAGGAAATATCATGGAAACCGGTATCGTCAAGTGGTTCAACGCCGACAAGGGCTTTGGCTTCATCATGCCCGACAACGGCGGCAAGGATCTGTTCGCCCATTTCTCCGAAATCCAGGGCGACGGCTACAAGTCCCTGCAAGAGAACCAGCGCGTCAGCTACACCGCTGGCCAGGGTGCCAAGGGCCCCCAGGCCACCAAGATCAGCGTGCTGTAACGTCGCTGCCTGCCCTGCGGGGCAGGTTCGATCCCACAAGCCCTCGCCAGAGGGCTTGTTGCTTTTCAGGCCGGTGCCGGCTAGTGATCCGGCCCCACGATGAGGCACACGGCAATGAGGGCCAACCCTAGGCCGGCCCATTGCGGCCGCGACAGACGCTCGCGCAGCCAGAGTACGGCCAGCATTACGGGAACCACGGGATAGAGCGAGGCCAGGACCACCGCCACGGCAAGCGGCATGGTGCGTGTTACCACGAGATACAGGACCAGCGACAGCGACGCCAATATCCCCAGCCCCGCGGCAGGCGGCAGATGCCGACGCGGCGGCCACGTTGCGACGCCCGCGGCGCACGCCCAGCCATCCAACCCCTATCGACGCCAGCCGGTTGACGGCGATGGGCCACATTCCCGCATCGTCGGACGCCTGCGCCAATGCCGCATATTGCAGCGCCACGCCCGACCCGGCATACACCGCACAACGGCCGGCAGGGCCATTGCGGCCGCCGCTTGCCCCCTGGGGCGTGCGCATGATCAGCCAGACTGCGGGCGGCAAAATCCACGAAACCATACAGAATGGCCGAAGCCAATGCGAACAGCGGACCCATGCCACCTCCAGCGCGCCATGCGCAAGAAGCATGCCGCTGCGGCCCGCCGCCTTGTCAAGTTAAGACTAAATTAAACTTTTTATAACAATCATGAAGCAATCCGGGCTCAACATGGCGGGGTCTACGATTCGGTATTCCAACCCCCATGCTCACCGCCCCCGCTTGCGACAATGCCCAGCCGGACCTGGTCCGCATCCTGCAGGAGCATTGGCTGAAGCCCTGGTTCCAGCCGGTTGCCGACCTGTTCCATGGCCAGATATATGGCTATGAAAGCCTGATACGCGGACCGACGGACTGCGCGTTGCACATGCCGTTCGCGCTGTTCCAGGAGGCGCGCCGCTGCAGCATGAGCCAGCAGCTGGAGCTGGCGAGCCTGCGCGCCGGGATGGCAGGATTTCCCGCCCTCGGCGGCGAAGGGAAGCTGTTCCTGAACCTGTCGGGCGGCGTACTGCTGGCCTGCTGGCACAAATGGGCCACCGATCTGCCGGTGCGCCTGCTGGGCGAGGACGGCCCGCCGCTGGAGAACGTCGTGCTGGAGCTCACCGAGCACGATCCGCTGCAAGACGACCTGCCGGAACTGGCGCGGGCGGTGGCCTGCCTGCGCACCCGGGGGGTGCGGATCGCACTGGACGATTACGGGTCGGGCTACAGCAGCCTGAAGGTATGGACGGAGCTGCGCCCGGACATCATCAAGATGGACCGCTATTTCGTGAACGGCATCGGCGCCGACATTACGCGGCAGAAGATGATGCGGGCCATGATCGCCATGGCCAACAGCCTGGATGCCGTCCTGCTGGCCGAAGGCGTGGAAACCGAAGCCGACCTCGCCATGGTGTGCGAGCTCGGCATCCGCTATGCGCAAGGCTGGGTGCTGGGGCGGCCGCAAGCCGAACTCGCCACTGTCTTGCCCGAGAATGCCCTCAAGGCGATCCGGCTGGAGCGGCCGGTTTCGGATTTCTCGGGCGCGGCAGTCAATACGGTGGCTTCGCTGGGGCTGGCAGCCCCGGCGCTGAAACAGGGCGAGCACACGAACGACGATGCCCATGGATTATTCCGCGCCCACCCCGAGCTGCATGCGCTCGCCGTCGTCAATGAGGAGAACCACCCGGTCGGCCTGGTGAACCGCCGCGATTTCCTGGAGCAGTATGCGCGCCCCTACATGCGCGATCTCTACGGACGCCATTCCTGCAGCACCTTCATGAACCCGGCCCCGTTGCTGGTCGACGTGGCGACCACGGTGGACAGGCTCGGGCCGGTGCTCATTTCCGGCGACCAGCGCTACCTGCAGGATGGCTTCATCCTGACCGACGGCGGGCGCTACGCCGGCCTGGGCACGGGCGAATCCCTGGTGCGGGCGGTAACCGAATTGCGCATCGAGGCCGCGCGCTACGCCAATCCCCTGACTGCCCTGCCCGGCAACGTCCCGATCAGCCGGCATATGGACCAGCTGCTGGAAGGGCCTGAGGAATTCACGGTCTGCTACGGCGACCTCGACAACTTCAAGCCCTACAACGACGTCTACGGCTACTGGCGCGGCGACGACATGATTCTGCTGTGCGCGGACGTCCTCAAGCGGCATTGCCAGGCCCAGCGCGACTTCGTGGGACACGTGGGAGGCGACGATTTCGTGTTGCTGCTGCGCAGCGCCGACTGGCGAGCCCGTATCGAGGCAGCCATCCAGGAATTCAACGACCGCGCGCGCGCCATGTACGACGAGGCCGACCGCCTGAAGGGGGGCATCGAGGCCGAGGACCGCTACGGCGTGCCCCGGTTCTTCTCCTTCGTGACGCTCAGCGTGGGCGCCCTGCGCGTGCGGCCGGCGCAATCCCAGCGGATACGCCCGCATGAGATCGCCAGCGCGGCGGCCCGCATCAAGCGCAAGGTCAAGCATGGGTGCTCCCCGCTGATGATAGAAGACTACGCCACGGCTGCAGCCATCTGCTGAGCCCGCGCACGACAATCCGGACTGCCATGAGCGAACGACACGACGACCAATATGCACTGAGCGATCCCCGGGAAATCGCCCATCTGCTGCAGACTGCCCGCGACGGCCGGGTGCTCGTCCTGGTGCGGACGCCGCAGCGCCCCACGACCTGCGTCACCATCATCCTGCACGTCGATGCGGCGCGGGAAGAACTCGTCATCGACGCGGCCCAGGTGCCCAGGCTGAACGAGCTCCTGGCCCAGGAGGAGGCGCTGCTGTTCGATTGCTCGCTGGAGAATGTGCACGTCTCGTTCGAGACCACGCCGCTGCGGCTGGCAACCCATGAGGGCCAGCCGGCCCTCTACGTGCGCCTGCCCGCGGAGGTTTCGCGCCTGCAGCGCCGGGATGCATTTCGTGTCGAGGTACCCGTGCTGGACCCCGCGACCTGCCACGTGCTGCTGTCCGGCCAGAAACGCAGATTCGCGATCCGCGACATCAACGCCAACGGCATCGCCCTGCTGGATCCGGAGAAACTGCTGGAAACCGAGCCGGGCGTGGCCTACCAGGGGTATGTGGACCTGCCCGGCATCGGCTCTTTTCCGCTGGAGCTCGAGGTCGTCCACCACCGCGACGACCTGCTACCCAAGGGCGGGACGGCGCGGCGCGTGGGCTGCAAGTTCGTGCGCATGCCCGGACCTACGCGCATCCGCCTGCAGTCCTATATCAACATGCTGGAGCGCGCCCAGATCGCGCGGCGCCGCGGGCTGTAGGCGGCCGCTTTTACCCGGGGTCAAACCCTCCCGATCTGCCGAAAAACGACACTTTTTATTTCTTGACTCACTTTTTGGAAGATTCGTGATACTGATAGAGGCCTGAGCAATCGCAGTCAATGCCGAGGTCCATCATGCACGGAAAGCTTCCCCAGCCCCTGGCAACTTCGACAACCGGCACCGGCGCCGCGCCTCGCCCGACGCACGACAGCACCGAGCAGCAGCTGCGGGCCTACATGCGCGAACTGCGTACGAGGTCGTATGGCCACGCCCCCGCGGTGCTGGCAGCGCGGCAGGGCCGTTCCTGACCCTCGGTTGCATCAGGCCCGACCCCAGGTCGCCCCGCAGAGGGCGCCGCAGGCATGCGCTTCCGGGCCATGCTTTCATTACTACAGGAGACAAAAATGGCAATCCTCGACAATAGCCAGCCCAGGGCCGCCATCAACATCGAGAGTGGCATGAGCGCAGTCATGCACTCCGACTCCCTCTACGGGTATGACCGGGCAGCCAGCCTGGCCAGTGTCGGCCTGGCAACGGGCGCGCATGATCCCGCAACGGATCCCGAAGTCTCCGGCCTGTTTGCCAGCCTCGACCAGCAGATCATGTCGCTCTCGATCGCCGACGCGAAGCGATTCGAGTTGCTGGCGCTTTCGCGGGAGATGCATCAACAGGTGGGTCAGCCCGGCTTCGCCACGAAGCAGGCGCAATTCATGACCAGCGCCTGCGACCACATCGCGGCGCTGGAACCTGCCCTCTCGCAGATCGCCCGGTTCCTTTCCCGTTAGGAGTGCACGCAAGCCGACGGCCGCTGCGCGACAGGCCGCGGCGGCTCATCGGCACAGAATCCCCACCAAAGAAAAAGCGCGGGTTGCGGAGAGTGTCCGCAACCCGCGCCACGACTTGGTAGCCCCCCTCGGAGTCGAACCGAGCACCAACGGATTATGAGTCCGCTGCTCTAACCAGGCATGAGCTAGAGGGCCGGAAACCTGCTTCGCCCCGGAACCGCACAGGCGGTTCCGCGACAAGCCGATGTCATTGCCCTTCGAGGAAGCTCTTGAGCTTGTCGGCGCGGCTGGGATGACGCAGCTTGCGCAAGGCCTTGGCTTCTATCTGCCGGATGCGCTCGCGCGTGACGTCGAACTGCTTGCCGACCTCTTCCAGCGTCTGGTCCGTGCTCATTTCGATGCCGAAGCGCATGCGCAGGACCTTGGCTTCCCGAGGGGTCAGAGAGTCTAGCACTTCTTTGACCACATCGCGCATGGAACCATGCAAGGCCGCATCGGAAGGCGCCAGCGTGGAGGTGTCCTCGATGAAGTCGCCCAGGTGCGAGTCGTCGTCGTCGCCGATCGGCGTCTCCATGGAGATGGGCTCCTTGGCGATCTTGAGGATCTTGCGGATCTTGTCCTCGGGCATGTCCATCTTCTGCGCCAGGGTCGCGGGATCCGGCTCGGCGCCGGTTTCCTGCAGGATCTGGCGGCTGATCCGGTTCATCTTGTTGATCGTTTCGATCATGTGGACCGGGATGCGGATGGTGCGGGCCTGGTCGGCGATGGAACGCGTGATGGCCTGGCGGATCCACCACGTGGCATACGTGGAGAACTTGTAGCCACGACGATACTCGAACTTGTCCACGGCCTTCATCAGGCCGATGTTGCCTTCCTGGATCAGGTCGAGGAACTGCAGGCCGCGGTTCGTGTACTTCTTGGCGATGGAGATCACCAGGCGCAGGTTGGCCTCGGTCATTTCGCGCTTGGCCTTGCGGGCCTTGGCTTCGCCGGTGGCCATGCGCTTGTTGACGTCCTTCAGGTCCTTCAGGGGCAGCACCACGCGGGTCTGCAGGTCGATGAGCTTCTGCTGCAGTTCCTGCACGGCCGGGATCTGGCGCTCCAGCGTCTCGGAGTACGGATGGCCGGCGGCCACTTCGTCCACGACCCACTGGAGGTTGGTCTCGTTGCCGGGGAAGGACTTGATGAAGTGCAGGCGCGGCATGCCGGCGCGATCCACGCAGGTGTGCAGCACCGCGCGTTCGAGCTGGCGCACTTCCTCGACCTGGTTGCGCAGGGTGTCGGCCAGCTTCTCGACCATCTTGGCCGTGAAGCGGATGCCCATCAGTTCGTTCTGGATGGCTTCCTGGGCGCTGATGTAGGCCTCGGACTTGTAGCCGTTCTTCTCGTACGACTCCCGCATCCTGTCGAACTGGCGCGCGACCTCGTCGAACTTGGCCAGGGCCTTGACGCGCAGATCCTCGAGCTGCTTGCTCGACATGCCGCCGGCCGGACCCTCGTCGTTCTCGTCGTCGTCGTTGCTCACGCCGGCGCCGGCGTATTCGGCGCCATCCTCGGGATCGACCAGGCCGTCGACCACTTCGTCGATCTGCGCCTGTCCCTCACGCACGCGCGCGACGTGCGAGAGGATCTCGTTGATGGTGGTGGGGCATGCCGAGATGGCCATCACCATGTGCTTCAGGCCGTCCTCGATGCGCTTGGCGATCTCGATCTCGCCCTCGCGCGTGAGCAGCTCCACCGAGCCCATCTCGCGCATGTACATGCGCACGGGGTCGGTGGTGCGGCCGAAGTCGGAGTCCACGGTGGTGAGCGCTGCCTCGGCCTCGTCCTCGACGTCGTCGTCGTTGGAGGCGACCGGCGCGTTCTCGCTCATCAGCAGGGTTTCGGCGTCGGGCGCCTGGTCGTAGACCGAGATCCCCATGTCGCTGAAGGTGCTGATGATGCCGTCGATGGCCTCGGCATCGACGAGGTCGTCGGGCAGGTGGTCGTTGATCTCGCCGTAGGTGAGATAGCCGCGATCCTTGCCGAGCTTGATCAGCTGCTTGAGCCGGTTGCGGCGGGCCTCGTATTCCTCGGGCGACACCGGGCCGCGGGCCAGCAGCTCCTTGGGATCACCCTTGCCACGCTTGCCGCCGCGCTTGGCCGGCTTGAAATCGGGCACGACCTCGCCTTCGCCGTCCATGGGATCGTCGAAGCTGTCGTTGTCGTTGTTGGCGTTCTTGGCCGGCCGGCCGGGGCGGCGGCCGGTGGGGCGCGCAGCGCCCACCAGGTCGGCGAGCTTGTCCTCGGCCTTCTTGGCGCGCACGGTCTTCTCGGTCTTGGCGCTTTCGGCCTTGGCGGTGGTCTTCTTGGCCGCCGTCTTGGTTGCCGACTTCGCGACCTTCACCGACGCCTTGGCAGGCGCTTTCTCCGCCGCCATGCTGACGGCGCGCTTGGCCGTCTTGGACTGCGTTTGATCCATATCGATTGCAGAGAGGGGTTTGCCTGTGGATTTGGTCATAGTCGCTTCCGTGGTCGTCGCAACCCGTCTTGGGAGGCGGAGTGCGCCATGCAGGCGTATGGAAACCGGCCCAGCGCCATGCATGGGTAAAACCGGCAGATGTGGCTGAGATCGCGCGTCCGCGTTGGTCGCGGGCTGGCTGCCGCCCCGTCCCGTCTGGCCCGCACCGGGCCCGGGGACATGGGGTCTCGCAATCTCGTCTCGCGGGGCCTTCCGGACATCGGCGAAGCTGTCGTGCCTGCTACAGGCCGGGCAAGCTTGACGGGCATGTCGCCCACAGCCGCTCCACGAAATCCAGCTTCCTGCCTCGATGCCTCGGGCCAGGCCTGCGCGAAAGCGCCCTACCTGCCGTATGGCTATACTGTTTGATACCTACCGCTTACTGTAGATCCATAGCTCCAGATCTGTCACTGATTTAGCCCGCGATCCAGGGCCGGGATTATGTATCCGTTTATTTCCCTGGATGCCGCGGCCTCTGCTCAGGATTCCGTCCGGCTCCTGCCCTCCTGGGCCATGCATCTTGTCGCTCCGTCCGCAGCCATTTCCCACATCGTGCCGCCAGCAGTGGGCGCACGTTCCGGGCATGGGCGAAAACCCTAAATCTTACCTCAATTACCGGAACCCTGTACTCTTTAAGACAGCCATGCGCCGCGCCAGTTCCTGATAGCGGCGCCGCGCTTCGTCGGTGGCCAGGCCCTCGCGCGCCAGCGCCGCCATCTCGCTGCCGGCGGCGTCGTATTCGATGCGGCGCAGGGCGTCGTTCCATTCCTCCTGGGGCGCGGGCAGATCTTCCTGGCTGAGCACGTCGGCGCGCAACCCCTTGAGCACCACCGCAAGGTCGGAATCCGGCTCGGCTGCCTCCAGCAGCGCCCCAACATGGCGCGCGCCGCTGGACTGCGCCAGCACGATCAGATCCCGCACCAGGCCGAGATTCGGGTCGCGGTCGATGACCTCGAGCTGTTCGTCGCCCATGGTGTCGACCAGTTCCGGATGCGCCAGCAGGAGGGACAGAAGCCGCTTGGCAAGCGAAGGCATGACGCGGCGGCCGACATGGCCGGCATCTTCGCGGCGCCGGCCGTCGTCGCGCCCCCGCCCCTTCCAGTCGGAGCGTCCGCCCCCGCGGCGCCATTGCGGCTCGCCCTGCCTGCCGCGCCCCGGCCGGAACGCCTGCCCCTCGCCCGCGGGCTCGTCTCCGGCATGAAAGCCGCCACCCGGCTCATAGGCGTCGTAGGGCTCCAGCGGCTCGCCGTCGAACACGGCCTCGTGCTGCCAGACCGGCGGATCCTGGGCCGCCGGCGCAGCACCTGCCGGCGTGGCGACGCCGCCCCCAGGCGGCTGGGGGGCCCTGGCCTGGTCGCGGACCAATACCTGGGCCATCTCTTCGGGCGTCAGCATGATCTGGCGGGCCAGCTCGCGCTCGATCTGCAGCCGCAGGGCGCATTCCGGCATGGCCGCCAGCAGCGGCCTGGCCTCGTGCAGACAGGCGGCGCGACCCTCGGCCTCGCCCAGGTTGTGCCGCGCCGCCAGTTCGTCGAGCAGGAAGCGCGAAAGGGCCGGCGCCTCCCCCAGGCGGGCGCGGAATGCCTCGGCACCGAGCTCGCGCACGTAGGAGTCGGGATCGTGATCTTCGGGCAGGAACAGGAAGCGGATGCTGATGTCGTCGCGCAGCACCGGCAGGCAGGCCTGCAGCGCGCGCCAGGCAGCGCGCCGCCCGGCGCCATCGCCATCGAAGCTGAACACCACCTTGTCGCTGGCGCGCAACAGCTTTTTCACATGCTCGGGCGTGGTGGAAGTGCCGAGCGTGGCCACGGCGTTGGCGATGCCCTGCTGGGCCAGGCCCACCACGTCCATATAGCCTTCCACCACGATCACCATGCCCTCCTGGCGGATCGCCTGGCGGGCCTCCCACATGCCATAGAGCTCCTGGCCCTTGGAAAATATGGGGGTCTCGGGGGAATTCAGGTATTTGGGCTCGCCCTTGCCTATGACACGCCCGCCGAATCCCACCAGCGAGCCGCGCGCGTTGCGGATCGGGAACATGATCCGCTCGCGAAAGCGGTCGTAGCGCCGGCCATCCTCGGATTCGATGACCAGCCCGGCCTCCACCAGCACCGGATCGTCGTATTTGGGAAAAACCTGCGACAAGCCGTGGCGGTCCGTGCCGGACCAGCCCAGGCCGAAATGCGCCGCGATCGCACCCGTCAGGCCGCGCTGCTTGAGATAGGCGATGGCCTGCGGCGATCCGCGCAGCAGGCGCAGGTAGTGCGCCTGCGCAGCGTCGAGCACCTGGGTGTGGCGCGACACCTCCGCCTTGCGCTTGGCCGACTCGGCCTGCTGCCTGGGACTGCGGGGCTCTTCGGGAACCGTCATGCCCACCGAGGCCGCCAGGCTGCGGACCGCCTCGGGAAAGCTCGTGCCGGTATGCTCCATCAGGAAGGTGATGGCGCTGCCATGCGCACCGCAACCGAAGCAGTGATAGAACTGCTTGGTGGGGCTGACGGTGAAGGAGGGACTTTTCTCGTTGTGGAAGGGGCAAAGGCCAAGCAGATTGGCCCCACCCTTGCGCAGCTGCACATATCGCCCGACTACGTCGACGACGTCGACCCGGGCGAGCAGATCCTGGATGAATGATTCAGGGATCAATCGATTCGAGAACCCGCGATCGGCAGATCGCTGCGATCAGTACAGGCGGGGCGGCAGCTGCTGGCTACGAATCCGCTTGTAGTGGCGCTTCACCGCGGCGGCGTGCTTGCGCTTGCGCTCGGCCGTGGGCTTCTCGTAGAACTCGCGCGAACGCAGTTCGGTGAGCAAGCCGGTTTTTTCGATGGTGCGCTTGAAGCGACGCAGCGCGGCTTCAAACGGTTCGTTTTCCTTCAGTCGAACGATAGGCATATGGTGTCGGGCCCACTTGTAACAGATATACGGAATTGGCAAAAGCAAAGACCCCACAAAGGGTCAGTGATAACCAGCGATTCTAGCACGGATACGCGGAAAAATACCAGGCATGCAACGATTCAGGCCGAGCCCTTGCGTATCCACGCCTCAAGTTGGTGGGGATGCAGCGTATCGTAGTCTTCGAACGGCTGGTGTATCCACGGGTTGGTGGGCAGCTTCTCGACGTAGTAGTCGGGTATGGCCTGGGAATGGCCCTTCCACCACAGCACCGCGCTGCGCAGCTCGGTGATCTCGGGGAACTGCGTCTTGAGGTGTTCGCGCACGCGGTTGAAGGTCAGGCCGGTGTCGACCATGTCGTCCACCAGCAGCACCTTGCCCCGGGGCGCGCCGCGCGTGATGGTGATGAATCGGGCGATGTCCAGGTCGCCCTGCTTGGTGCCCGCCGCCTCGCGGTAGCTGCTGGTGGCCAGGATGCCCAGCGGCACGTCGAAGATGCGCGACAGCACGTCGCCCACCCGGACGCCGCCGCGCGCCAGGCACAGGATCACGTCGAACTTCCAGTCGGACTGGTACACCTGCAGCGCCAGGCGCTCGATCAGGCGGTGGTATTCGTCCCAGTTGACCCAGAGATGGCTGTCGTCGCTGGCGGGGCTCATGTGATTCTCCTCGGGATGCGAAAGGCCGCCCGCGGATCACCGCGGGCGGCCTGGTAGATCATAACCCGGCGGCCGCCGCTGGCGGGCCGCCGGCGGGCGGCCTCAGCCCTTCAGCGGGTGGCGCAGCACGATGGTTTCGTTGCGGTCGGGGCCGGTGGACACGAGGTCGATGGGCACGCCGCAGACTTCGGCCACGCGCTCGAGGTAGCGGCGGGCATTGGCGGGAAGCTTGGCGTATTCGGTGATGCCGACGGTGGATTCGCTCCAGCCGGGCAGCTCCTCGAATACCGGCTGCGCCTGCGCCACGGCGTGGGCGCCGTAGGGCAGCACGTCGCGGAAGTCTTCGCCCACGCGGTAGCCCACGCCGAGGCGGATGGTTTCGAGGCCGTCGAGCACGTCGAGCTTGGTGATGCACAGGCCGGAGATGCCGTTCAGGCGGACCGAACGCTTGAGCGCCGCGCCGTCGAACCAGCCGCAGCGGCGGGGACGGCCGGTGACCGAACCGAATTCCTTGCCGATGGTGGCCAGGCGGGTGCCGATCTCGTCGACCAGTTCGGTGGGGAACGGGCCGGATCCCACGCGCGTGGTGTAGGCCTTGGTGATGCCCAGCACGTAATGCAGCGACTGCGGACCCACGCCGGCGCCGGCCGAGGCGGCGCCCGCCAGGCAATTGCTGCTGGTGACGAACGGGTAGGTGCCGTGGTCCACGTCGAGCAGCGCGCCCTGCGCGCCTTCGAACAGCAGGCTCTTGCCTTCCTGCTGGAGCGCATACAGGTTGCTGGACACGTCCTTGACCATGGGCGCGATGGCCGGCGCCAGCGCCATGGCCTGGTCGCGCACTTCGTTGGCGGACACGGCTTCGGCGCCCAGGTACTGGGTGAGCACGAAGTTGTGGTAGTCGAGCACCTCGGCGAGCTTCTCGTCGAAGAGCTGGGGATTGAAGAGATCCTGGACGCGGATGGCGCGGCGCGCCACCTTGTCTTCGTAGGCCGGGCCGATGCCGCGTCCGGTGGTGCCGATCTTGGCCTCACCCTTGCGGTTCTCGCGCGCCTTGTCCACGGCCACGTGGTACGGCAGGATCAGGGGGCAGACTTCGGAGACCTGCAGGCGCGAACGCACGTCCAGGCCGGCCGCCTCGAGTTCCTCGATTTCCTTGAGCAGCGCCTCGGGCGACAGCACGACGCCGTTGCCGATGTAGCACGTGACGCCCGGATGCATGATGCCCGACGGGATCAGCCGCAGGATGGTTTTCTTGCCGTTGATCCACAGGGTGTGGCCGGCATTGTGGCCACCCTGGAAGCGCACGACGCCCTGTACGGACTCAGCCAGCCAATCGACGATCTTGCCTTTGCCCTCGTCACCCCACTGGGTGCCGATCACGACTACGTTCTTGCTCATTTTCGAATCAAATCTCGAGTTTCTCGGGAAATCCGGAAATCTCCCCGCGGCCCGTCCGTTGCCGGACGGGAGTTAGTCAGATTGGTGTTACTACCCAGGCGCCATCCCGCAGCGCCAGTTCGCGGTCGAACACGAACTCGTCCTGGTCGTGCTCGTGGCCCGGCAGGACCTGCACGACGATCTCGCCCGAGCGGCGCAGCTTGCGCACGGCCTCGGCGAGCGAGGCATCCTGCCCCCAGGGCGCGCGCACGGCGCCCGCGCGCCCGGCCGGCGACAGGCCGGCGGCCAGCTTGCGCAGGTCCAGGCTGAAGCCGGTGGCGGGCCTGGCGCGGCCGAAGGCCCGGCTCACGTCGTCGTACCGGCCGCCGCGCACCAGCGCGTCGTGCCAGCCTTCGGCGTACACCGAAAACGTGACACCCGAATGGTAACCATAGCCGCCCACGTCGGCGAGGTCCACACTGAGCGGCACCTGGGGCAGCGCGTCGACGAGGATCTGCAGCGCGTCGAGCGCCGCGCCCACGCCGGCATGGGCAGACAGCTGCTGGCGGGCCTGGGCGATGATTTCCGGGCCGCCGTAGAGGTCGGGCAAGGCGCGCAGCGCCTGCAGGGTGTCGGCCCGCACGTCTGCGCCCAGCGCGCCCAGGCCGGGGACGTCTTTTTCGCGCAGCAGCATGATGATGTTCTCGGCCTGCGCCGCCGCAGCGGGGTCGGACTCGAGGATGGCCCGCAACACCCCGGGATGGCAGAGGTCGAGCCGGGGTTCGCGCACGCCGGCGATATCGAGGGTTTCGAGCACCAGCTGGACGATCTCGAGGTCGGCCTCGAAGCCGGCGTGCCCGTATATCTCGGCGCCGATCTGCAGCAGCTCGCGGCTGGACAGCAGGTCGGCCGGCCGGGCATGCAGCACATGGCCGCAGTAGCACAGCCGCGTGACGCCGGCGCGATTGAGCAGGTGGGCGTCGATGCGCGTGACCTGCGCCGTCATGTCGGCACGCACGCCCAGCGTGCGGCCGGACAATTGGTCGATCAGCTTGCAGGTGCGCAGGTTCAGGTCGGAGCCGGTGCCGGAGAGCAGCGAGTCGATGTACTCCACCAGCGGCGGCGCGACCAGCTCGAAGCCGTAGGTGCGATACAGGTCGAGCAGCTTGCGGCGCAATTCCTCGATGCGCCGAGCCTCGGCCGGCAGGACGTCGGCAAAGCCTTCGGGCAGCAACCAGTTACCCATGAAATCCACCAGAATAACGCCCGGCACTGGCCGGGCGTTGCCCAAACGAAAAGCGGCCGAGGGGCGTAAGCCCGCTCAGCCGCATGCGGAATGTTTTGTAGCTTACGCGGTATTGTACATGGATCCGGGCGGGGGAGCCTAGGCTGCCCCGCCCGGCCGCCCGGGACGCCGCGTCAGCGTTCGGCGCTGGGCGCCGGGGCGGGCACGCCGCCGCGGGGGTCCTTGAAGTAGTCGAAGAACTCGGAGCTGGGATCCACCACCAGCACGTCGCCAGGCTTGGAGAAGGCGTGGCGGTAGGCCTCCAGGCTCTTGTAGTACTGGTAGAACTCCGGATTCCGGCCGAATGCCTCGGCGTAGATCCGGCTGGCTTCGGCATCGCCCTCGCCCATGGTGGCCTGTGCCTTGGCGTAGGCCTGGGCCACGATCACCTCGCGCTGGCGATCGGCTTCGGCGCGGATCCGCTCGCTTTCGGCCGCGCCGAGCGAACGCAGTTCATTGGCCACCCGGGTGCGCTCGGCCTCCATGCGGCGATACACCGATTCGGAGATCTCGGGCGCAAACTCGATGCGGCGCAGCCGCACGTCGACCACCTGCACGCCCAGGGGCTCGGCGCGCCGCTGCACGTTGGAGAGGATCTCGGTCATGATCTTGTCGCGCTCGAGCGAGACCACGTCCTTGACGGTGCGCACGTTGACCGAGGCGTTGAGGGCGTCGCGGATCTGGGCCTGCAGGCGCTCCTGGGCGGCACGCTCGTTGCCGCCGAAGGTGATGTAGTAGAGCCGCGGATCGGCGATGCGCCACTTGACGTAGGAATCGATCAGCAGGTTCTTCTTCTCGGACGTCTGGATGCGCTCGGCATCGGTGGACTCGATGGTGAGGATGCGCTTGTCGAGCGTGACGATGTTCTGGAACGGCGGCGGAGCCTTGAAGTACAACCCGGGTTCGCTGATGACCTTGCGCACTTCGCCCAGCGAGAACACCAGGGCGTAGTCGCGCTCGCGCACCACGAACACGCAGGAAGACAGAGCGGCCAGGACGATGAGCAGGCCGACCAGGATGGGCATGAGACGTTGCATGATGTGAATTCCTCCGGTTAGCGCGACGAGCGATCGCGGGTCAGCGTGCTGTCGCTGCCGTTCGCGGCGTTCGAGCCCGACGGACGGGCCGGAGGTTGGGGAATGGACGGCTGGCTGGCGCCGGGCAGGCCCAGGCTGCTGCCCGGCTGGGCGGGCCTGGAGGCTTCCCTGGCCGTCTGCTGCATGATCTTGTCGAGCGGCAGGTAGAGCATGTTGTTGTTGCTCTTGGAGTCGACCATGACCTTGCTGGCGTTGGTGAAGATCTCCTGCATGGTTTCGAGGTACATGCGCTCGCGCATGATCTGCGGCGCCTTCTCGTATTCGGCCAGGATGGAGCTGAAGCGCGCGGCGTTACCCTGGGCGTCGCCCACCACCTTGGCCTTGTAGCCTTCGGCCTGCTCGACCATGCGCGACGCCTGGCCGGCTGCCAGCGGCACGACCTGGTTGGCGTAGGCCTCGCCCTCGTTGATCTGGCGCTCGCGGTCCTGGCCGGCCTTGACGGCGTCGTCGAAGGCGGCCTGCACCTGCTCGGGCGGCTGCACGTTCTGGATGGCCACGGTGCTGAGCTGGATGCCCGCCGAATAGCGGTCGAGGATCTGCTGCATGAGCGCCTGCACCTCGGCTGCGACCTCGGTGCGGCCCTCGTAGAGCACGAAGTCCATGGGCTTCCTGCCCACGATCTCGCGCATGGCGGTTTCGGCGGCCTGGCGCACGGCGTCGTCCGGGTCGCGCATCTTGAAGAGGTAGTCGGGCGCGCCGTCGGGGCCCAGGCGATACTGCACCACGAACTGCATGTCGACGATGTTCTCGTCGGTGGTCAGCATCAGCGCCTCGGGCAGCACCTTGTTGCGCGCGTTGCCCCGGAAGCCCACTTCGAAGGTGCGCAGCTGCGAGATGTTGACCATCTCGTGGCTCTGGATGGGATACGGCATGCGCCACTGGAAGCCGGCCGGCGCAGTGGCCTTGTATTTGCCGAACTGGGTGACCACCGCCACCTGGCCTTCCTGGACGATGAAGAAGCCGCTGGCCAGCCACAGCGCCACGGCCACGCCCACGATGAGGCCCAGGCCGATGCGCGCCCCGCGAGGCGACGGCGGAGTGAGGCCGCCGCGGCCGGGACGATTGCCGCCGCCCCCGCCCTTGCGGCCGAACAGCGAGCCTATGCGGTTGTTGAAATCGCGCCAGACCTCGTCGAGATCGGGCGGGCCACCGTCGTTCTTGGGACGTCGTGGCGGTTCGGAACCGTTGCTGTTGCCGCGGCCCCAGCCTGGGTCATTCAGATTGAAGAGTTTGGTGATTCGAGGCATTGTTTCCCACAACCCGACCGATCTCTGCAATTGCCCCGCGCAACGCATCCAGACCGGCGCGCTCGGCAGCGCTGACAAATATTCGCGCAATCGTACCATGTGCATCACGGTCGACCCGGGGGGCAAGACCGGCGCGATCGATCTTGTTGTAAACCAGGATAGTGGGGATGCCGGCAGCACCGATCTCGGCCAGCACCTTGTCGACCTCGGCCACCTGCTCGTCGCGCTGCGGACTGGCGGCATCCACCACGTGCAACAGCAGATCGGCATGCACCGTTTCCTCGAGCGTGGCGCGGAAGGCCGCGATGAGGTTGGGCGGCAGGTCGCGGATGAAGCCCACCGTATCCGACAGCACCACCGAGCCCGCCCCTTCGATCCAGATCCGGCGCGTGGTGGTATCCAGGGTGGCGAACAGCTGGTCGGCAGCGTAGGCGCCCGCGCGAGTCAGCGCATTGAACAGCGTGGACTTGCCGGCGTTGGTATAGCCCACCAGCGAAACTGACAGCGCGCCGCCACGGGCGCGCGCCCTGCGCTGCGTGACCCGCTGGCGCTCGACGCGGTCGAGCCGTTCTCGCAGGATCTTGACCTTGGCGCCGATCATGCGACGGTCCATCTCGAGCTGGGATTCGCCCGGGCCGCGCATGCCGATGCCGCCGCGCTGGCGCTCGAGGTGGGTCCAGAGCCGCGTGAGCCGCGTGGCCAGGTGCTGCAGCTGGGCGAGCTCGACCTGCAGCTTGCCCTCATGGCTCTTGGCCCGCAGGGCGAAGATGTCCAGGATCAGGGCCACGCGATCAACGACGCGCAGGTTGAACTCGCGCTCGAGATTGCGCTGCTGCGCCGGCGAAAGAGGCTGGTCGAACAGCACGATGTCGGCCAGCTGGGCGCCTGCCATGGCCACGCCCTCCTCGACCTTGCCCGAGCCGATGTAGAACTTGGCGTCGGGACGGTCGCGCCGCACTTCCAGCGTGCCCACGATCTCCGCGCCGGCGCCGCGCGCCAGCATGGCGAATTCCTCCGCATGGGCGGCGTGGTCGGGGTTGCCGGAGTCGACGCTGATGATCAGTGCGCGCATGAGTGCACCATTATGGAACCGAGGCTTTTCAATCTGGAGGGTGCCCTGAGGTGAAAATGCCCGCCGGCGCAACGCGCTCGGCGGGCAATAAAGGTACTACGACCGGAGCCTGGTGCTTACTCAGCGGGGACTTCCACCTGGAAATTGACGGCCCGGGCCGGGACGACGGTGGAAATGGCATGCTTGTACACCATCTGGGTGACGGTGTTGCGCAGCAGGACTACATACTGGTCGAACGATTCGATTTGCCCTTGGAGTTTGATGCCGTTCACGAGATAGATGGACACGGGCACATGTTCTTTGCGCAGCGTGTTCAGGAACGGATCTTGCAGAGTTTGCCCTTTATTGCTCATAGGCCAGGCTCCTTTTCTTCTGGTAAATGGTGGCAGACGCCGGAATCAGTACTCTACCGGGTTTTCCCGGCCCGTGCCACTTGGGGCACGGAGCAATATGACACCAGAGTTTTCAATAAGATCCCGGGAAATCTCAGTTTTTCGATAATTCCTGCAAGGCCTGCACCAGCATGTCGCATTGCGTGTCGGTGCCGACGGTTATGCGCAGGAATTGGTCGATGCGCGGCTGGCGGAAATGGCGCACGATGATGCCGCGCTCGCGCAGCCCCGCCGCCAGTCCGGCGGCGTCATGCGCGGGGTGGCGGGCGAAGACGAAATTGGCCGACGACGGCAGCACCTCGAAGCCCAGCGCCTGCAGCGAACGGGACAGCCGTTCGCGGCTGGCCACCACGGCGCCGCGGGTCTGCTCGAAATACGCCGTGTCGCGCATCGCCGCCGCCGCTCCGGCCTCGGCCACGCGGTCGACGGGGTAGGAGTTGAAGCTGTTCTTCACGCGCTGCAGGCCGTCCACCAGCTCGGGCCCGCCTATGGCATAGCCCACCCGCAGCCCGGCGAGCGAGCGCGACTTCGACAGGGTGTGCACCACCAGCAGGTTGCCGTGCTCGGCCACCAGCGGCACGGCCGACTCGGCCCCGAAATCCACGTAGGCCTCGTCGACCACCACCACGGCATCCGGGTTCGCGGCCGCGATGCGGGCCACGTCGCCGCGCGCCAGGGCCCGGCCGGTTGGCGCATTGGGATTGGGGAAGATGATGCCGCCGGCCGGACCGGCCGCGCCGGGCAGGTAGTCGGCCGGATCGATGCGGAAGTCGGCGGTGAGCGGTATGGCCTGGTACGGCACGCCGTACAGGCCGCAGTACACCGGGTAGAAGCTGTAGGTGATGTCGGGAAAGCGCAGCGGCCGCTCTTTCTGGAAGAACGCGTGGAAAACGTGCGCCAGCACCTCGTCGGAGCCATTGCCCACGAACACCTGCCCGGGCGCCACGCCGTAGGTGTCGGCCACGGCTTCGCGCAGCCGGTCGGACGACGGATCGGGATACAGGCGCAGCGCCTCGTCGCAGGCCGAACGCATGGCCTCGAGCGCGCGGGGCGATGGGCCGTACGGATTCTCGTTGGTGTTGAGCTTGACGAGGTTCTGCAGCTTGGGCTGCTCGCCCGGCACATAGGGGCTCAGCGCCCCGACGACGGGGCTCCAGTAGCGGCTCATGGTCAGCTTTCCTGCGTGTACGGATTGCGCGAGGACTTGAATTCGATGCGCAGCGGCGTGCCGGCAAGGTCGAAGGCATTGCGGAAACGCGTCTCGAGGTAGCGCCGATAGGAATCGGGCACCGCATCCAGTGCGTTGCCGTGGATGATCACCAGAGGTGGATTCTGCCCGCCCTGGTGCGCGTAGCGCATCTTGGGCCGGAAGATGCCCTTGCGCGGCGGCGGCTGCTGCTCGACGGCGACGTGCAGTTCGCGCGTCAGGCGCGGCGTGGAGAGCTTGGCGAAGGCCGCTGCATGGGCCGCGTTGACGGACTTGAGCAGCGGCTTGATGCCCTGGCCCTTCAGGGCCGAAATGGTATGCATGCGCGCAAACGACAGGAAGCGCAGCTTGCGCTGGAATTCGCGCTCGATGCGCTCGCGCTGCTCGCTGTCCAGGCCGTCCCATTTGTTGATGGCGACCACGACCGCACGGCCCGTCTCGAGCACGAAGCCGGCAATGTGCGCATCCTGCTCGGAGATCTCGGCCTGGGCGTCGAGCATCAGCAGCACCACGTTGCTGGCCTCGATGGCCTGCAGGGTCTTGATGACCGAGAATTTCTCGACCGCCTCGAACACCTTGCCGCGCTTGCGCAGCCCGGCGGTGTCGATGAGCGTGTACTTGCGGCCGTCGCGTTCGAACTCGATCTCGATGGCGTCGCGCGTGGTGCCGGGCAGGTCGAAGGCAATGACGCGCTCCTCGCCCAGCAGCGTATTGATCAGGGTGGACTTGCCCACGTTCGGCCGGCCCACGATGGCCAGCTTGATGCGATGGTCGGGCGCTTCGCCCTCGCTGGCCTCGGCCAGTTCCTCGACGGGAGGCACCAGGCCGCTGAGCGCGGTCTCGATCAGGTCCACGATGCCGTCGCCGTGGGCGGCCGAGATCGGCTGGGGCTGGCCCAGGCCGAGCTCGTGGAACTCGCCGGTGGCGCTGCCCGTGCCCATGCCTTCGGCCTTGTTGACCGCCAGCACCACGCGCTGCTGCCCGGACTTGCGCAGCAGCCGCGCGATCTCGTGGTCGTGCGCATTGACGCCGGCGCGCGCATCGACGAGGAACACCACCACGTCGGCCTCGGCGATGGCCTGGCGCGTCTGCCGGGCCATTTCCATGAGGATGCCGCTCTTGGCCACGGGCTCGAAACCGCCGGTGTCGACCACGATGAAGGGCGTATCCCCCACCCTGCCCTCGCCGTAGTGCCGGTCGCGCGTGAGGCCGGAATAGTCGGCCACCAGCGCGGCGCGCGAGCGCGTCAGGCGGTTGAAGAGGGTCGACTTGCCCACATTGGGGCGGCCGACCAGGGCTACGACAGGCTTGAAGGACACGGTGTGAGGTTCGTCGTCAGGAGGTTCAATTGTTGCCGACCAGCACCAGGTCGCCGTCGCCGGTCTGCACCAGCACGCCCTGCGACGTGGTCTGCGGCGGCGTCACGATGGCATCGCCGCCGACCGAGAGGCGGGCCAGCAGGCGGCCGTCGTCGCGCGACAGGAAATGCACGTAGCCTTCCAGGTCGCCCACGGCCAGTGCGCCCGACAGCAGGGCCGGCGCGGTGACGTTGCGGTTGCGCAGCGCCGACTGCTTCCAGACGTTGGCGCCGCTGTCGATGGCGAAGGCATTGACCACGCTGTTCTGGTCTGCGGCGTAGACCCGGGCGTCGTCCAGGACCAGGCCGGTGGAGCTGGAGAAGTCGTGGCTCCACAGCGGGCGGCCGCCGGCCGCCACGTCGAAGCACACGATGCGGCCCTGGTAGGCGACGGCACACAGCAGGCGGCCCGCCACGCGCGGCACGCCCACCACGTCGGTGAGCCGCTCGAGGTCGGTGGCGCCGCGCGGCGTGGCCACGGTGCCTTCCCATTGCACGTTGCCGCTGGCCGCGTTGATGGCGAGCAGCTTGCCCCCCGGCAGGCCGGTGATGACCAGGCCTTCGACCATGACCATCTGCGCGACGCTGCGCAGCGCCAGGGCGGGGCCCGGCCGCTGCAGGCTCCAGAGCCGGTCGCCGGTCTGGGCATCGAATGCCTGGATGCGGTAGTCGCCGCTGCGCACCACCACGGCCCCGAACCCCACCACGGGCGGTATCGCCACATCGCTGGTGGCCCGGGCCTTCCACTTGATCTTGCCGGTGTCGTCGAACGCGATGACCTCGCCCGAGGGCGTGGCCACGGCAGTCGTGGTGCCGTCGCTGCCCGCGCCGGCCGACAGGTCGGCGTCGGCCGAGGCCTTCCACAGCGCGCGGCCGCTGAGCAGGTCGAACTTGCCCACCGAACCGTCGGGCGTGGCGGCGTATACCGCATCGCCCAGCACGGTGGGCGCGAAGCCCAGGCCCGAGCCGCTGCCCACTTCGGCCGTCCACAACACGCGCACCGACATGCCCGGAGCGTATTCGGTGAGTTCCGCCGGCGCGTAGCGATCGTCGTCGCCGGAAAACAGGGAGCAGCCGGCAAGGGCAAACAGTGCGCCGGCAAACAGGGCGCCACGCCAAGCGCGGCCGGGACGGGAAATACGCATGGGGAATCAGGCTCCGCTCAGGGCATCGAGTTTGAGTTGCACGACCTGCGTCAGGGGATGGCCGGCACCCAGCGCCTCGAGCGCCTGCTGCCATGCCTTGCGGGCCTCGTCGGCCTTGCCCTGCGCAGCCAGGATGTCGCCGCGGCGGTCGGCGTACAGCGCGGTGAACGCCGCAGGCGGATTGTCGAGCTGCTTGAGCGCCTCGTCGTACTGTTGCTGGTCGAGCAGCAGGCCGGCAAGGCGCAGGCGAGCCACCGGCTGCAGCGCGGGCTGGTTCTTGCGGCCGGCCAGCCATTGCAGTTGCTCGCGCGCGCCGTCGACATCCTTCTGGGCGGCCAGCGCCTCGGCGGCCACCAGGGCCCCGCGGGCGGCATAGCCGGTGCCGGCATAGTCGGTGCGCAGGGTTTCGGCCGCCGCCTTGATGCGCACCGCGGAATCGGCGCCGCCCAGTCGGGCGGCGTCTTCGAGCGCCTCGAAGTAGCCCATGGCCTGGTTGGCGCGATAGTTGTGATAGGCCTTCCAGCCCCACCAGCCGGCCAGGGCCAGGGCCACCACGACCGCCAGCGTGACCACCATGACGCCGTAGCGCGCCCACCACGCCTTGATGGCGTCGAGTTTTTCCTGTTCTTCGAGATCGTATGCCATGCTCAAGCCTTGGTCTTGGTATTCAGGAATGCTGCCAGCTGGTCCAGCGCCACCTGCTGCTGGGCGCCCTCGCCCGCCTGGTCGTCGGCCCGCAGGAACTTGACGCTGGCGCTGCGGCTGGCGACTTCATCGCCGCCAAGAATAACCGCAACGCGCGCGCCGCTGGCGTCAGCCCGCTTGAACTGGGCCTTGAAGCTCGCGGCTCCGGCATGCACGATGACGTCCAGGCCGGCGTCGCGGAGGTCCTCGGCCACGCGGGCGGCCAGGCGCTGGGCCTCTTCGCCCTGGTGCACCATGTAGACCTCGCATTCGGACGGCGATTCCAGCTCGGTGCTCTGCTCCCAGAGGTCGAGCAGCCGCTCCATGCCGATGGCAAAGCCCACCGCGGGCGCCGGCCGGCCGCCGAGCAGCTCGATCAGGCCATCATAGCGGCCGCCGCCGCACACCGTGCCCTGCGCGCCCAGCCGGTCGGTGACCCACTCGAACACGGTGAGGTTGTAGTAGTCGAGGCCGCGCACCAGCCGCGGATTGAGACGGAAGGCGATGCCGGCATCTTCCAGCCTGGCGCACAGGCCGTCGAAATGGGCGCGCGACTCGGCGCCGAGGAAGTCGAACAGGCGCGGGGCGCTGTCGGCCATTTCCTGCATGGCCGGGTTCTTGGTGTCCAGCACGCGCAGCGGATTGGTGTACAGGCGACGCTTGCCGTCCTCGTCGAGGATGTCCTGGTGGCGCTCCAGGTGCTCGATCAGGGCGGCGCGATGTGCGGCGCGTTCGGCGGGCTGGCCCAGCGAATTGAGTTCCAGGCGCACGTCCTGCAGGCCCAGCAGCTTCCACAGCCGCGCCAGCATGAGGATCATCTCGGCGTCCACGTCGGGGCCGGCAAAGCCCAGCGCCTCCACGTCGATCTGGTGGAACTGGCGATAGCGCCCGCGCTGCGGCCGCTCGTGGCGGAACACCGGCCCGATCGAATATACGCGCTGGGGCCGGTCGTAGAGCAGGTTGTGCTCGATGCTGGCGCGCACGATGCCGGCCGTCATCTCGGGCCGCATGGTGAGCGAGTCGCCGTTGAGCGCATCGGTGAACGTATACATTTCCTTCTCGACGATGTCGGTGACCTCGCCGATGCCCCGCGCGAACAGCCGGGTGTGCTCCAGCACGGGCGTGCGCACATTGCGGTAGCCATAGCTGCGCAGCCAGCCGCGCACGATGTCCTCGAACCGTTCCCAGCGCGCGCTGGCGCCGGGCAACACGTCGTTCATGCCGCGGATCGCGGAGACTTTCTGGAATGCTTGCGTCATCTGTGTGGTGCCGCGGGCCGGCGCACGGCGCGGCGCCCGGCGGCGGATTCCTCTGTACTCAATGGGAAGCCTGGGCGCCGTAGCGGCGCGCCACGTAATCCTCGACGATGGCCTGGAACTCTTCGGCGATGCGTTCGCCTTTCAGCGTGACGGTACGCTCGCCATCGATGAAGACGGGCGCGGCGGGCACCTCGCCGGTGCCCGGCAGGCTGATGCCGATGTCGGCGTGGCGGCTCTCGCCGGGGCCGTTGACCACGCAGCCCATGACCGCGACGTTCATGGACTCGACGCCGGGATAGCGGGTGCGCCAGACGGGCATCTGCCGGCGCAGGTAGGACTGGATGCTGTCGGCCAGTTCCTGGAAGTAGGTGCTGCTGGTGCGGCCGCAACCCGGGCAGGCCACCACCATGGGCGTGAAGGCGCGCAGGCCCATGGTCTGCAGGATCTCCTGCGCCACGATGGCCTCGCGCGTGCGGTCGCCGCCCGGCTCGGGGGTGAGCGAGATGCGGATGGTGTCGCCGATGCCTTCCTGCAGCAGCACGGCCAGCGCGGCCGTGGAGGCGACGATGCCCTTGCTGCCCATGCCGGCCTCGGTGAGCCCCAGGTGCAGGGGATAGTCGCAACGCACGGAGAGGTCGCGGTAGACGGCGATGAGGTCCTGCACGTGGCTGACCTTGCACGAGAGGATGATGGCGTCGCCCGGCAGGCCGAGTTCCTCGGCGCGCTGCGCATTGCTGATGGCCGAGACCACCAGCGCATCGCGCATGACGGCCTGGGCTTCCCAAGGCTGGGCCCGGCGGCTGTTCTCGTCCATCTTGCGCGCCATCAGCTCGTGGTCCAGGCTGCCCCAGTTCACGCCGATGCGCACCGGCTTGCCGTGGCGGCAGGCCACCTCGATCATCTGGGCGAAGTTGTCGTCGCGGCGCTTGCCGCCGCCCATGTTGCCGGGGTTGATGCGGTACTTGGACAGGGCCTGGGCGCACTCGGGGAACTGCGTGAGCAGCTTGTGCCCGTTGTAGTGGAAGTCGCCCACCAGCGGCACCGACACGCCCATGCGATCGAGCTGCTCGCGGATCGCGGCCACCTCGCGGGCGGCCTCGGGCGTGTTGACCGTGATGCGCACGACCTCGGAACCGGCCTGGGCCAATTCCTTGACCTGTATGGCGGTGGCGATGGCATCGGCCGTGTCGGTGTTGGTCATGGACTGGACCACCACCGGGGCGCCCCCGCCCACCGTGACCACGCGGTCCTGCCAGCTTATCTTGACGGCGCGCGTAAGGCGGCGGGCCGAAGGGCCGACGGGCGGCGGCGCGACATGGGTAGTGGAAGGCGTAGCTTGCATGAGCGACATCCCGTCTAGTGCGACGCCGGCAGTATCCACTGGAACGCCAGCCATTCCTGGGGCAGCCAGCCCTGCCAGAAGGCATAGCCCACCGCGATGGCCACCACCGCCAGGATGGCCAGCAGCCAGCCCCATGGGCCGCCGCGGTCTTCCTCGACCGGCACCCCGGCCGAGACCGCCGAGCCCAGCGTACGCCGGGGCGCCGCCTGCGTGGCCGCAGGCGCCCTGGCGGGCGCTTCGACGGCGGCGGCGATGGTCTCGCCATCGGCGCCCAGCAATCGCGCATAGTTGCGGATCAGGCCGCGCAGCGGCATGCCGGTAGGCAGGTCGTTCCAGCGCTCTTCTTCCAGCGCCTGGATCTGGCGCGGCGAGAACTTGATGCGGCTGGACACCTCGTCGAGGGACCAGCCCCGGGCGGTGCGCAGGGCGCGCAGCGCGCTGCCCACGGAGGCCGGTTCGTCGGCCGGAGCGGCGGCGGCAGTCATGGGCGTGGTGGAATCCTGCGTCATGCGGACACCTGTGCGATCGGGATGGTGCGGGCCGCGTTGCGGGCCGTGATGCGGGTGCGGTCCTGGACTTCGCCGGCGAGCTGCCCGCAGGCGGCGGCGATGTCGTCGCCGCGCGTCTTGCGCACCGTGGTGATGATGCCCGCGTCCATCAGGCGCTGGGCGAACAGCTTGACGCGCGCGGCGGACGAGCGCTTCAGGCCCGAAGCCGGGAACGGATTGAACGGAATCAGGTTCAGCTTGCAGCGCACCTGGCGGGCAAGCTGGATCAATTCCTGCGCATGCTGGTCGGTATCGTTGATGCCGTCGAGCATGCAGTATTCGAAAGTGATGAAGTCGCGTGGCGCGTAGGCAAGATAGCGTTCGCACGCCGCCAGCAGCTCCTTCAGCGGGTATTTCCTGTTGAGCGGCACCAGCTCGTCGCGCAGGGCGTCGTTGGGCGCATGCAGGGAGACGGCCATCGCCACGGGACAATCCTGCGAAAGGCGATCCATCATGGGCACGACGCCCGAGGTGGACACCGTGACGCGGCGCCGCGACAGGCCGTAGGCATTGTCGTCGAGCATCAGCCTCAGGGCCGGCACGAGCTGGTCGTAGTTGAGCAGCGGTTCGCCCATGCCCATCATGACCACATTGCTGATCACGCGCGCATCTTCGCCGGCCTTGCCGCCGGCGAGCCGCGCAGCGGGCGCATCGGCCTCGAGCACGCGCTTGGCCCACCACAGCTGCCCGATGATCTCGGCGGTGGTGAGATTGCGGTTGAAGCCCTGGTGGCCCGTGGAACAGAAGCGGCAGTTCACCACGCAGCCGGCCTGGCTGGACACGCACAGCGTGCCGCGGTCATCCTCGGGAATGAACACGGTCTCGATGGCGTTGCCCTGCCCCACGTCGAACAGCCACTTGCGCGTGCCGTCGGCCGAACGCTGCTCGGCGCTGACCGGCAGCGCCTGGATGCAGCCGCGCTCGGCCAGCGTGGCGCGGAAATCCCGCGCCAGGTCGGTCATGTCGTCGAACGCGTCGGCGCCGCGCTGGTGTATCCAGCGCTGCAGCTGCCGGGCACGGAACGGCTTGCCGCCCCACTGCCCGACTTGCTCGGACAGCGCGGCGGCATCCAGCCCCAGCAGGTTGATGCGTTCGGTCGTCATGGAATCAACGGCTGTGGATGTTGATCTCGGGGAAGAAGAAGGCGATCTCGGTGGCAGCCGTTTCGGGCGCGTCGGAGCCGTGCACGGCGTTGGCGTCGATGCTGTCGGCGAAATCGGCACGGATGGTGCCCTTCTCGGCCTTCTTGGGATCGGTGGCGCCCATCAGGTCGCGGTTCTTCTGGATGGCGTTCTCGCCTTCGAGCACCTGGACGAACACCGGGCCGGAGACCATGAAGTCGACCAGATCCTTGAAGAAGGGACGCTCCTTGTGCACGGCGTAGAAACGCTCGGCGTCGGTGCGCGACAGCTGCTGCATGCGGGCGGCGATCACCTTCAGCCCGGCTTGTTCGAAGCGGGCCACGATCTGGCCGATGACGTTCTTGGCCACGGCATCGGGCTTGATGATCGAGAGGGTGCGTTGGATGGACATGAAAACTCCAGAACTGAGCGTATCGAAAAAAGTGAGAGGAAAGCGACGCGCGAGCCTTCGGCCCGGCGGGCGTCGCAAGGCGCCTTACTCCCGGTGCTCCGTCGCGCGTGCATCGAAATGCGGCGCGCCGGCGGGTGCTTCCGGTGTGGGCGACTGCTGGGCTGGGCCCGGCCCGGAACTCCCGATCTCGGAACCTGCGATCCTGGAACCTGCGATCTTGGAACTGATCAGGAACCCCTGGCCCGGAACCCGGCCCCCGGGCCGCCTCTACAGCCCGGCACGACATCCCGGCACTGCAAACCCGCTAGATTTCCCAATAAAAACAGATACTTCTAAAAGGTTTACAGTAACCCGGCATTCTAGCACGCCGGCGCGAACAGATTACATCTTAAAATCAACGGTTTTCCCGCCGCCCGTACGGCAGGAATCCCCGTTTGCCGGAACCTGAGCAATGACCCAAGCTGCCGACCCGAAATCCCCCGTTGCCGAAACCCCTGAACTCTCGAAGAGCTTCGAACCCGCCGAGATCGAATCCCGCTGGTACGCCGAATGGGATCGCCGCGGCTACTTCAAGGGCGGACGGCACGTGGAAACCGGGTCGGATCCGCAGCCCTACGTGATCCAGTTCCCGCCGCCGAACGTCACCGGCACGCTGCACATGGGCCACGCCTTCAACCAGACCATCATGGACGGCCTCGTGCGCTATCACCGCATGCGCGGCGACGACACGGTATTCGTGCCCGGCACCGACCACGCGGGCATAGCCACCCAGATCGTGGTGGAACGCCAGCTCGATGCGCAGAAGGTCTCCCGCCACGACCTGGGCCGCGAAAAATTCACGGAGAAGGTCTGGGAGTGGAAGGAGAAGTCCGGCAACACCATCACCAGCCAGGTCCGGCGCCTGGGCGCTTCGGCCGACTGGGCACGCGAATATTTCACCATGGACGAGCGCATGTCGCGCGGCGTGGTGGAGACTTTCGTCCAGCTCTATCGCCAGGGCCTGATCTATCGCGGCAAGCGCCTGGTCAACTGGGACCCCAAGCTGCTGACGGCAGTGTCGGACCTGGAGGTGCAGTCCGAGGAAGTCGACGGCCACATGTGGCACATCCTCTACCCGTTCGTCGACGGGCCCCAGACCATCACCGACAAGGACGGCAACACGGTCACGCTGCGCGGCATGACCATCGCCACCACGCGGCCCGAGACCATGCTGGCCGACGGCGCGCTGTGCGTGCATCCCGACGACCCGCGCTACCGGCACCTGGTGGGCAAGCAGGTAGAGCTGCCGCTGTGCGACCGCAACATCCCGATCATCGCCGACGATTTCGTCGACCCCGAATTCGGCACGGGCTGCGTGAAGATCACGGGCGCCCACGACTTCAACGACTACGCCTGCGCGCAGCGCCACGGCCTGCCGATGATCGTGATCTTCACGCCGGATGCGCACATCAACGAGAACGGCCCCCGGCAGTTCCAGGGCCTGGAGCGCTACGAGGCCCGCAAGGCCGTGGTGGCCGAACTCGAGAACCAGGGCTACCTGGTGAAGGTCGAGCCGCATCGCATGATGCAGCCCAAGGGCGACCGCACGGGCGTCGTGCTCGAGCCCATGCTGACCGACCAGTGGTTCGTGGCCATGAGCAAGCCTGCGCCCGAGGGCACGCTGCATCCGGGCAAGAGCATCACGGAAGCGGCGCTGGAAGCCGTCGCCGACGGCCGCATCCAGTTCTTCCCCGAGAACTGGACCACCATCTACAACCAATGGCTGGAGAACATCCAGGACTGGTGCATCTCGCGCCAGCTGTGGTGGGGCCACCAGATTCCCGCCTGGTATTCCGAGGACGGCCAGGTCTTCGTGGCGCACTCCGAGGAAGAGGCTATCGCCCAGGCGCGCGCGGCCGGCGTCAGCGGCCCCCTGCGCCGCGACGAGGACGTGCTGGACACCTGGTTCTCGTCGGCCCTGGTGCCCTTCACCACCTTCGGCTGGCCCGAGGACACGCCCGACTACCAGCGCTACCTGCCGTCCAGCGTGCTGGTCACGGGATTCGACATCATCTTCTTCTGGGTGGCGCGCATGGTCATGATGACCCTGCACATGACCGGCCGGGTGCCGTTCCGGCACGTGTACGTGCACGGCCTGATCCGCGACGCCGACGGCCAGAAGATGAGCAAGTCCAAGGGCAACACGCTGGATCCGGTGGACCTGATCGACGGCATCGACCTGGAATCGCTGGTTGCCAAGCGCACCTTCGGGCTGATGAATCCCAAGCAGGCGGGCACCATCGAGAAGACCACGCGGCGCCAGTATCCGGACGGCATCCCGGCGTTCGGCACCGACGCGCTGCGCTTCACCATGGCAGCCTACGCCACGCTGGGCCGCAACATCAACTTCGACCTGAAGCGCTGCGAGGGCTACCGCAATTTCTGCAACAAGCTCTGGAATGCCACGCGCTTCGTGCTGATGAATACCGAGGGCCACGCCCTGCACGGTAGCGAGGCTGCCGAGACTTCCTTCGCCGACCGCTGGATCGTCAGCCAGCTGCAGGCCCTGGAGGCCGACGTGGCCAAGGGTTATGCCGACTACCGCTTCGACAACATCGCCAACGCCCTGTATCGCTATGTCTGGGACGAATACTGCGACTGGTACCTCGAACTGGCCAAGGTGCAGATCCAGACGGGCACGCCGGCCCAGCAGCTGGCCACGCGCCGCACGCTGATCCGCGTACTGGAAGCGGTGCTGCGCCTGGCCCACCCGGTGATTCCCTTCATCACAGAGGAACTCTGGCAGAAGGTGTCGGTGGTGGCAGGCAAGCGGGCGCCCGGCGAGGCCGCCAGCGTCAGCGTCCAGCCCTATCCCGAGGCCGACCCCGGCGCCGTCGATCCCGCAGCCGAGGCCGACGTGGCGCAGCTCAAGGCCCAGGTCGAGGCCGTGCGGGCGCTGCGCGGCGAGATGGGCCTGTCGCCGGCCCAGCGCGTGCCGCTCTACGCCGAAGGCAACGCCGCGATGCTGTCGCGCAATGCACCCTACCTCGCCGCCCTGGCCAAGCTGAGCCAGGTGGACGTGGTGGCGGCCCTGCCCGACGCCGGCGCGCCGGTGCAGGTGGTGGGCGACGTGCGGCTGATGCTGCGCGTGGAAATCGACGTGGCTGCGGAATGCGCCCGCCTCGACAAGGAAATCGCCCGCCTCGAGGGCGAGATCGCCAAGGCCAACGGCAAGCTGGGCAATGCCAGCTTCGTGGAGCGCGCCCCGGCGGCCGTGGTGGAACAGGAAAAGCAGAGGCTGGCGCAGTTCGGCGAGACGCTGGAGAAAGTGCGCAGCCAGCGCGCCAAGCTGGGCGCCTAGCCGCGCGATACGGGGCAGGCCGTGCCTGCCCCGGCGCTTCAGAATGCGTAGGTGAACCCCACTCCGCCGTAGACGCTGGTCCTGCGCTCCACGATCGGGCTGTCGCGCGCATCGCCCAGGAGGGTGCGGACGCCGGCGGTCGTGATGACGCTCCAGCGGTCGTCGAGCCGGTGCGCCCAGTTGGCCGACAGCCGCGCGCTCTGGAAGCCGGAGCCGGCATCATAGGATTCCAGGCGGCCGTCGCTGCGGGCCGACTGCGTGGGGGAAACACCGAACCACGTCTGCATCGACGCGCTGTTGGCCCACGTGGTGCTCAGCCCGACGGTGACGACGTCGCGCTGCGCGCGCAACAGCTGGTAGGAAGCGCCCAGCTCCAGCATGCCGCCGTAACCGCTGCGGGCAGCCTGCCGCCATGCTGCCGAGAATTCGTAGCGGCCGGGAGACCACGCCGCGTACACGCCATACAACGCATGGAAATCGATGTCGCCCATCCCGTCCAGGTGGTCGTCGTCGTTTTCGTCGCGGCCCATCTCCATGCCCAGGAACACGCCGGCCGAGACGTCGGTCAGCGGCGAGAATTTGAGGCCCAGGGCCGGCAGGCCGGCACGCGGCGACACGAAGAAGTGCCGGGTTTCGTAGTTGATCAGCGGCACGGGCCGCAACCGGTATTCATCGGAGCCCTCGTAGCGCGGCATCGCCACGCCTGCCACGCCGATGTAGTTCTGCTGCGCCCAGGCCTGCGAAATCCCCATCGCCGCAGGCAACGCAAGGCCCACGGCCAGAGACCGGCATGATTTCATGGCTATTTCCTTTAGAGTGGCACGGGTCGCCGCGCGACCGTCTGCAGCCATTCTGGCGCACGAGGTTTAAATTCTTTTAAATCGCCCGGGGCACAATACCGGCACCGCAACCCTCATAGCGAGAACACGATGCAGATCCTGCTCGTGGAAGACGACCCCATGCTGGGAGACGCCATGCAGGCCGGCCTGGCGCGCGGCCTGCAGGCGCGCGTCGACTGGGCGCGCGACGCCGCGGCCGCACGGCTGCTGCTGGTCGACCATCCCTACCAGGCCGTGCTGCTCGACGTAGGATTGCCCGGCGACTCGGGCCTGAGCGTGCTGCAGGGGATGCGCGGGGCCTACGACCCCACGCCCGTGCTGCTCGTGACGGCGCGCGACCAGCTCAGCGACCGCATCCGGGGGCTGGACGCCGGCGCCGATGACTACATCGTCAAGCCCTTCCAGCTGGAAGAACTGCAGGCCCGGCTGCGCGCCGTGGTCCGCCGCAGCAGCAACCAGGTGACCCCCCTCATCCGGCACGGCGACCTCGCCATCGACCCCGCGCAGCGGCAGGTGCGGCGTGCCGGTGTGCCGGTGACGCTGAGCGCCAGCGAATTCCGCACACTGATGGCGCTGCTGGAGCGGCGCGGACGCCCGGTGACGCGGGAACAGCTCGAGGACGCCGTATACGGCGGCCACGGCACGATAGAGAGCAACACCATCGCCGTCTATGTGCACCAGCTGCGGCGCAAGCTCGGGGATGCCCTGGTCGAGACCGTCCATGGCTACGGCTACCGCATTCCCGAGCCCGCCGCATGAACTCGCTCAAGACGCGCCTGTTTGCGGCGCTGCTGGCCACCGTGCTGCTGAGCTGGATCGGCTGGTTCGGATTGCAGATGGTGGAGATGGGACGCCGCCAGACGGGCCTCTGGGATGCCAAGCTCGAGGATATCGCGCAGAAGACGCTGCTGACCCTGCCCGGGCCCATCACGCCGATGGCAGGCGAGGCCTTCCACCTGCCCAGCCACATGGAGAGGAACGAAGACGGGCAGGCGCTGCAGGTATGGCAGCGCGACGCAGGCCAGTGGCGGCTGGCCCTGCGTTCGCCCGAGGCGCCTGCCACCCCGCTCGACCCGGCCTTCACCGCCGGCTACACCGACGCCGAGCACGGCGGCCAGGCATGGCGGGTGTACACGCTCAACGACCGCGACGCGCGCGTGCTGATACAGGTCGGCCATACCCGCGCGCAGCGCCATGCGCAGTTCCGCGCCTGGCTGGCGGAGAGCCTGAAAGCCACGGCGCTGCTGCTCGCGTTCCTGGTCGTCACGGTGTTCTGCGTCCTCGATCGCGGGCTGAAACGAATAGATCGTGCGCGCGCGCTCATGCAGCAGCGCGACCCTTTCGACCTCGCCCCGCTGCCGATGAACGGCGTGCCCGATGAGCTGCACCCCCTGATGCAGTCCGTGAACCAGCTGCTCGGCCGGCTGGACACCGCGCTTGCCCGCGAGCGGAGGCTGATCGGCGACGCGGCCCACGAGCTGCGCACGCCGCTTGCGGCCATCACGACCCAGGCGGAACTGGCGCGCGGCGCCACGCAACCCGAGGACAGGCAGTCCGCGCTCGACAAGCTGCTGCAGGCGGCACGGCGCGCCACGCGCCTGTCGGAGCAATTGCTGGACCAGGCCCGCCTGGATGCCATGGAGCGATTGCCGACAGCCCTGGTGGAGCTGGCGCCGGTCGTGGCCATGGTGGTCCGGGACTACGAGTCCTATGCACGGGAAAAAGGCCAGCACATCCGCCTGGACGTGCAGCGCTGCCAGGTGCAGGGCGACGTCGATGCGCTCGGCATGCTGGTCCGGAACCTGGTCGACAACGCCGTGCGCTACACGCCCGAGCGGGGGCAGATCACCGTGCGCTGCGGCCCGCAGGGCGACGGACGCGGCGCCGTGCTGACCGTATCGGACGACGGTCCCGGAGTGCCCGACGGCGAGCGCGCGCGGATCTTCGAGCGCTTCTACCGGATCCAGGGCAGCGGCGTGCCGGGCAGCGGCATCGGCCTGTCGCTGGTGTCGCAGATCGCCCGCCTGCACGGGGCATACGTCGCATGCACGCCGGGCGACGGCGGCGACGGTCTGCGCGTCACCGTGCGTTTCGATGCGCCGCCGTCGGAGCAGACCTGAAACCCGCCACGCCCGCCCGGCGGGGCGGGGCCGCGCACAGGCGCATTGTCCGTCACAGCCCGCCGTCGTTCAGACGGTACCAGGTCACGACCGCGTTCACGTAGAGGCGGCGCAACGGATACAGCGGAAACGGCCTGATGGGCGTGACGGGCACGGGCAAGGCGCGGGCATCGCCGGTGGCCACGTATTCGGCCATGGCCTGCCCCATCGCCGTCTGCAGCCCGACGCCGCGGCCCTGGCAGCCCAGGTCCACCAGCAAGCCGGGCTCGGGCTCGTGCAGGTGGGGCAGGTAGTCGCGCGTGACCGCCACGCGGCCGCACCAGCGGTATTCGAACGGTACGCCGGCCGCCTGCGGAAACAGCTTGGCCACCACCCGTTCCAGGTGCGCCCAGTCTTGCGGGCCGCGGGGTTCCCGGAACGGACCGCGCCCGCCCATGAGCAGGCGGCCCTGGTGGTCGAGCCGGAAATACAGCAATAGATTGCGGGTGTCCGAGCAGACGTGGCCCTGCGGCATCAGGGTGTCCCGCAGCGGCTGCGGCAAGGGCTGCGTGGCCACCTGGAACGTCTGGACGTCGATGATGGACTGCCGCAGCCCCGGCCACAGCCCGCCCCCGTATGCATTGGTGCACATGACGACCCGCTCGGCGCGCACGCGCGTGCCGAGCGCGGTGGTGGCCACCCAGCGGCCGTCCTCGCGCGCCAGGCGGGCCACGGGCGTGTCGGTATGGATGCGGGCGCCGGCGTGCAAGGCGGCGCGCGCCAGTCCGCGCGCGTAGCTCAACGGCTGGATGCAGCCGGCCCGCTCGTCCACCCAGCCTCCCAGGTATCGCTGCGTGCCCAGCAGCTCGGCCACTTCGCCGCGATCGAGCTGGCGTACCGCCGCCCCCAGCCGCGCCCATTGCGCGGCGCGCCCGTGTGCGACGGCCAGGGCCGCGGGCGTATGCGCGCCCTGTATCCAGCCGGCGCGCCGGCGCGGCACGTCCATGCCATGGCGCTCGATCAGGCCGAAGACCAGGTCCGCAGTCTGACCGGCAAACCGCACGAGGCGCTCGCCGTGCTCGGCTCCGTACATGCGCATCAATTCGTTCGGGTCGTGCTTGAGGCCGGGTATCACCTGGCCGCCGTTGCGGCCGGATCCGCCGAAACCGATCTCGCGGGCCTCGAGCAGCAGCGGCCGGACGCCCCGCTCTGCCAGGTGCAGCGCGGTGCTCAGGCCGGCGTACCCGCCGCCGATGACGAGCACCTCGGCGTCGACGGATTCAGCCAGGGGCTGCGTATCGGGCGGCGGCGAGGCGGTGGCGGCCCACAGGGAAGGAGACAGCGGGAAAGGCGTGGCTTGCGGCATGAGGGTCCTACACGGGATGGAGTACGCGACGCAGGAAATCCTGGGTACGCGGATGTTGCGGATGATTCAGCAGGTCGCGGGCGGCGCCCTGCTCCACGATCACGCCGCCGTCGATGAACAGCACGCGGTCGGCGACTTCCCGGGCGAACGCCATCTCGTGCGTGACCACGACCATGGTCATGCCATCGTCGGCCAGCTTGCGCATGACGCCGAGTACGTCGCCCACCAGCTCCGGATCCAGGGCCGAGGTAGGTTCGTCGAAGAGGATGGCCTTCGGCTGCATGGCCAGTGCGCGCGCGATCGCCACGCGCTGCTGCTGCCCGCCGGAAAGCTCGGGCGGATGTGCCTGTTCCTTGTCGGCCAGGCCCACGCTGGCCAGCAGTTCGCGGCCGCGCTCCAGCGCCTGGGCACGCGGCTCTTTCTTGACGTAGACCGGCCCCTCCACGACGTTCTCCAGTGCGGTGCGGTGCGGAAAGAGGTTGAAGCGCTGGAACACCATCGCCACCTGCGTGCGGATCGACACGATGGACGCCGCATCGCAATCGACACGCTGGCCGTCGATCGTGATGCTGCCTTCCTCGTAGCGTTCCAGCCCGTTGATGCAGCGCAGGATGGTGGACTTGCCCGAGCCCGAGGGGCCGATCACGCACACCACCTCGCCCTTGCGGACGCTGGCATCGATGCCCTTGAGCACCTCGAGCGCGCCGAAACGCTTGCGTACGCCCTGCAGTTCGATCATTTCCTTGCCCTTTTTTTCTCGAAGTGGCGCACCAGGAGGATCAGCGGCACGCACATCACCAGGTACATCAGGGCGACCAGCGTGAAGACGGTGGCGTTCTTGAAGGTGGAGGTCGCGATCAGCTTGCCCTGCAAGGCAAGCTCGGCCACCGTGATGGTGGAGGCCTGGGATGAATCCTTGAGCATCATGATCATGATGTTGCCGTAGGGCGGCAGCATGATCTTCACGGCCTGCGGCAGCACCACCCGGCGCATGGTCAGGCTCCAGCTCATGCCGATGGCCATGGCCGCCTCGATCTGGCCGCGGTCTATCGCCTCGATGCCGGCCCGGAAGTTCTCGGCCTGGTAGGCGGAGTAGGCGATGCCCAGCCCGATGATGGCCGCCTGCACGGCGGTCATGGCTATCCCGACGTCGGGCATGACGAAATAGATGTAGAACAGCAGCACGATGATGGGAATGCCACGCAGCACGTTGATCAGCGCGGCGCTGAACTTGGCCAGTGCGGGTATGCCCGATACGCGCATCAGCGCCCACACCAGCCCCAGTATCGTGGACAGCAGCAACGAACCCAGGGTGACAACAATGGTGAGCTTGGCACCCTGCATGAGTATCGGCAGGTACTCCGCCGCATCATTGAAGAATTCCGTCATCGGTACTCCGTGGTGAAGCTAGGCGCCGGAGGAACAGGCGGGCCGCGGGACGCGACGCCCGCCGGCCCGGCAGGCGGCCGTCGCGTCGCCCGCGCGCGGGCTCAGGCCAGCCCCCATTTCTTCAGGATGGCGTCGATGGTGCCATCGGACTTGAGCTTGTCCAGCGCCTTGTCGATGCGCCCCAGCAGCTCCGTGTCGTCCTTGCGGGTGGCCAGGCCGAGGCTGCCCATGACGGTAGGCTCGTAGCTCTTGGCCATCTTCAGGTTGGGATAGCTGCCCTGCGAGATGATGTAGGCCGCGATGGGGAAATCCATGAAGCCCGCCTGGATGCGCCCCGCGTTGGCGTCGCGCATCATGTCGGGAGGGTTGTCGTAGATCTTGACTTCCTTGAAGAGCCCGCTCTTCTGCACCGGCTCGACGAACGCCGTGCCGACCTGCACGCCCACGGTCATGCCCTTCATGTCGGCGAAGGACTTGTACGGCTTGTCGTCGCTCTTGGCCACCATCAGGCCCTCGCCGTAGCGGTACACCGGCTGCGAGAAGCTCACGACCTTCTGGCGCTCGGGCGTGATGAACATGGCAGCGGAGATGATGTCGATGCGCTTGGAAGTCAGCGAGCCGATCAGGGCCGAGAAGGCCATGGGCTCGATCCGAACCTCGAAGCCGGCCTCCTTGCCGACTGCCGTCACGATGTCGACCATCACACCCTGGATGGTGTTGGTCTTGGTATCGAGGAACGTGAAGGGGCTGCCCGTGGGCGTGGACCCGACCTTCAGCACGGTCTGCGCATGACCCGGCGCGCTCAGGGCCATGGCGGTGACCAGGGAAACTGCCAGGAAGCTGGATTTCATGGAATTCTCCTGCAAGGTGGCAAAGCGGACGGATCGTCCGGTGGAGGGCGCCCGGGTTCCAATCCGGGGCTGGCAGGCCGTTCACGGCACGCCGCTGGATTGCGGCAGCCGGGCGATGGCCCAGATGACTTCGGTCGTGACGTTGCCGGGATTGCACCAGCGGCGCTGCATATTGCCCGAATAGCAGAAGCTGTCGCCCGTCTCCAGCCGCACGACATGGTTTTCCATCCACAATTCGAGCTCGCCCTGCAGGATCATCCCTACCTGTTCGCCGCTGGAAGTGACGAAGAACTCCTCGCCGGTTGACCCTCCCGGCGCTATCGATGCACGCCACAGGTCCAGCCCCTGGCTGGCGGGCGGCGTGTACATCTCCTTGCGTATGCCTTTCTCGTCCATGCGGATCAGCTTGTGCGTGCCGGCCCGTGCCACCCTGCCCTGGACCTCTCCATCGGCGGGCTCGGCGTTGCGCAGCAGCGAGTCGGCCTGCACGCCGAACTCGCGCGCCAGCCTGTGCAGGCCGGTGACCGACAGCGAACTGAGCCCGCGCTCGACCTGGCTCAGCAGGCCGACCGACATGCCGCAGGCCGCTGCCACGTCGGCCAGCGAACGGCTTTGGCGCTTGCGCAGCTGGCGCAGTTGTTGCCCGAGCCAGAGATCCACGAACGAGCGCGGCACGGCAGGCGATGCCTGGCCCTGTTCAGATCCGGAGTAAGCGGGGCGCCCCTGCATGGACTGAAATTTTCATGAATCTGGAATTTTCAATCGTAGGTGCGCACGTGCCATGGCAACAACCTGGGGCCTACCCTAGCCCGGGTACGGCGCTCAGGCTGTGCGGGAGGGAGGCGCGGAGGGCAGGGATGCCAGGAACCGCTCGTCGGCGTCGGTGAGCCAGCCACGCCGGCGGGCGGCCTCTATCAGGTCGGGGCGGCGCGCGAGTGTGATGCGCAGCGATTGCTCGCGGCGCCAGCGCATGATGTGGGCATGGTGCCCCGACAGCAGCACCGGCGGCACCGGCTGGCCGTCGTGGACCTCCGGCCGCGTGTAGTGGGGGCTGTCAAGCAGGCCCGACAGGGTGGCGTTGAAGGAGTCCTGCAAGGCCGAATCGCCGTCGTTGAGCACGCCGGGAAGCAGGCGCACCACCGCGTCCATGATGGCCAGTGCGCCGATCTCCCCGCCCGAGAGCACGAAGTCGCCCAGGGAGATCTCGTCGGTGACGCGGCGCTCGATGAAGCGTTGATCCACGCCTTCGTAGCGCCCGCAGACCAGCACGGCCCCCGGGCCGGCCGCCATGGACTCGGCCACGCCCTGGTCGAAACGCCGTCCGGTGGGCGACAGCAGGACCACCGGGGCGGGCTGTGTGGATCCCGCCGCCGCGCGCGCGGCCTGGGCGGCGTCCACCGTGGCCTCCAGCGGCTCGGCCATCATGACCATGCCAGGCCCCCCGCCATAGGGCCGGTCATCCACGGTACGGTGCGCGTCATGGGTGTAGTCGCGCGGATTCCAGGCATGCAGCGCCCAGCGCCCATGCGCATGGGCCCGCCCGGTGACGCCCAGGTCGCGCACCACGGAAAACATGTCGGGGAACAGCGTGATGACGTCGAAGCGCATCAGTAGTCGGCCGGCCAGTCGCTGTCGATGCGCCGGGCCGCCAGGTCCACGCCCTGGACGTGGGCGCCGACGAACGGCACCAGGATTTCCTGATCACGGCCCTTGGCGTCGCGCAGCGGCTGGGGCTCGCCGCCTTCGGCGGGCGCCTGAAGGCGCACCACCTTGAGCACGGCATGCGCGCCATTGTCGAAAACCTCGTCGACCCGGCCCAGCAATTGCGCAGGCCCGTCGGCGTTGGTGTAGACCAGGCAGCCGATCAGGTCGACCCAGTAGTACTCATCCTCGGCGGCAGCCGGGAAATCGCGGCGCGAGACCCATACCGTGCAACCGCGCAGCGCTTCCGCCTGGTCGCGGTCGAGGATGCCCTCGAGCTGGGCCACCACCGTGGCGCCCTGCGCACGCGCCTGCAGCACGCGGTATGTGCTGGGCGCAGACGTGACAACGCCCCGGGTCGCGTGCGACACGGGGCGAGCCAGCCACCACGCCTTGACGGCGCGCAGCGTTTCGGCCTGCGCAGAATGCGGCTGGACCTTGACCCAGCCTTTCACGCCGTAGGCCGCCGTGACGCGGCCCAGCTCGACGAGATCCGCCGGCGGCTGGCCTGGGGCCAGGCCCGCTTCCGACGCACCTGCCGCTTTTGGCGTCGCTTTTGGCGCTTCTGCACTCACGCTGCGCACCTGTTTCGATGTCCACCCGGCGCCCTTCCGGACCGGATACCCGGGATCAGGCATGGGCGATCAGGCAAGACGCGCGCAATCAGGCTGCGGCGGAAACCTTGGCCGAGTATTCCTTCACCAGGCGCTCGACGGCGGGCGAGAGCAGCGCGCCATTGCTGGTCCAGTGCTGCACGCGATCGAGCGCAATGCGCAGGTTCTCGGTGCCTTCCGCTGCGACCGGGTTGTAAAAGCCCACGCGTTCGATGAAGCGACCGTCGCGGCGGTTGCGCGAATCGGTAGCCACGAGGTTATAGAACGGACGCTTTTTCGAGCCGCCACGGGCCAGACGAATCACCACCATAGGTAATCCCTTGAATTAGTTGTGAAAAACGGAAGATTGTAGCATTTAAACCAGAACCCAGGCAAGCAGCGCGTTCAGCGCCGGCGCAGGAAGTGCCGTACCCGGCCCTCCTGCTGCAATTGTGCAACCAGGACGTTGCCCGTCTGGCGGGCAAAAGCCTGGAAGTCGCGCACCGCATTGGGGTCGGTGGTGACGACGCGCAGCACCTCCCCGCTGGCCATCTGGGCCAGGGCCTTCTTGGCCTTGAGGATGGGCAGCGGGCAGTTCAAGCCGGCGGCGTCCACCTCATGCTGGAAATCCGGTTCGGCGGCGGCGTCCGCCGGGACGCCTTGCGGTTCAGAGGCGCTCATCGACCCACTTCCGTACGCTGTCTATGGCCGCGGGCAGCGCCTGCACGTCGGTGCCGCCGCCCATGGCCATGTCGGGGCGGCCGCCCCCCTTGCCGCCGACCTGCCCGGCCACGTAGCCGACGAGATCGCCGGCCTTCACGCGGTCGGTGAGATCGGCGGTGACGCCGCCCACCAAGCTGATCTTGTCGCCGGCACCGGCAGCCAGCAGCACCACCGCCGACTTCAGCTTGTCCTTCAGGCTGTCGGCCATGCCGCGCAGCGCCTTGGGATCGACGTCGCCCAGGCTGGCGGCCACCAGCTTGACGCCCTTGACCTCGACGGCATTGCCGGCCAGGTCGTTGCCCGCGCTGGCGGCCAGCTTGCTGCGGGCCTGGGCCAGGTCTTTCTCGAGGGCCTTGACCTGGTCTTGCACCTGCGCGATGCGCTCGGGCAAGTCGGCCACCGTGCTGCGCAGCAGGGCTGCCGAACGCTGCAGCAGCGCATTCTGGTTCTGCACCCAGACCAGGGCGTTGTCGCCCGTGATGGCCTCGATGCGGCGCACGCCGGCCGCCACGCCGCCTTCCGAAACCACCTTGAACAGGCCGATGTCGCCGGTGCGGGCCACATGGGTGCCGCCGCACAGCTCGCGCGAAAAGCCGATGTCGAGGACGCGCACGGTATCGCCGTACTTCTCGCCGAACAGCGCCATGGCGCCGCTCTGCACGGCCTCGTCATAGGCCATGACGCGGGCCTGGGTGGGCTGGTTGGCCAGCACCTCGGCGTTGACGATGGCCTCGACCTGCGCGATCTGCTCGGGCGTCATGGGCGCGTCGTGCGCGAAGTCGAAGCGGGTCTTGTCGGGATCCACCAGGGAGCCGCGCTGCTGGACATGCGCCCCCAGCACCTGGCGCAGCGCCTTGTGCATCAGGTGCGTGGCCGAATGGTTGCGCACGGTGCGCGCGCGGCGCACCGCGTCGACACGCGCGAGCAGCGTATCGCCGACGGCCAGGCTGCCGCTTTCGAGGCGCCCGTGATGGCCGGACACGCCGGCCTGGATCTTGAGGGTATCGGCCACCGCGAAGCGCACGCCATCGGCCTCGAGCAGGCCGGTGTCGCCCACCTGGCCGCCGGACTCGGCGTAGAACGGCGTGGCATCGAGCACCACCACGGCATCCTGGCCCGCCTCGACGCGCTCGACCTGCGTGCCGCCCACGTACAGTGCCACGACCTTCGCGCCGCTGAGCTCGAGGTGCTCGTAGCCTTCGAAACGCGTCTGCGCGCCTTCGTAGCTCAGGCCCTCGGCCATCTTGAACTTGCCCGCCGCGCGGGCCTGCTCGCGCTGGCGCTCCATGGCCGCCTCGAAGCCGGGCATGTCGATTTCCACGCCGCGCTCGCGGCAGATGTCGGCGGTGAGGTCCACCGGGAAACCGTAGGTGTCGTAGAGCGTGAACAGCGTGGTGCCGTCGAGCTGGCCGCCCTCGGGCACGCCCGCCATGGCGGCATCGAGGATCTTCATGCCGTGCTCCAGCGTCTCGCCGAAGCGCTCCTCTTCCTGCCTGAGGACCTGCTCGACCCGGGGCGCGGCCTGCGCCAGCTCGGGATAGGCCTCGCCCATCTCGGCCACGAGGTCCTTGACCAGGCGGTGGAAGAAGGGCTGGGTCTGGCCCAGCTTGTAGCCGTGGCGCAGCGCGCGGCGCACGATGCGGCGCAGCACGTAGCCGCGGCCTTCGTTGCTGGGAATCACGCCGTCGACGATCAGGAAGGAGCAGGCGCGGATGTGGTCCGCGATGACCTTGAGCGAGTTGTCGGCCAGGTCGGAGACGCCCGTTTCGCGGGCCGCGGCGCGGATCAGGTTCTGGAAGAGGTCGATCTCGTAGTTGGAATGCACGTGCTGCAGCACGGCGGCGATGCGCTCCAGGCCCATGCCGGTATCGACACAGGGCTTGGGCAGCGGCGTGAGGTTGCCGGCAGCGTCGCGCTCGAACTGCATGAACACCAGGTTCCAGATCTCGATGTAGCGGTCGCCGTCTTCTTCGGGAGATCCCGGAGGGCCGCCCCAGACCTCGGGGCCGTGGTCGTAGAAGATTTCCGAGCAGGGGCCGCAGGGGCCGGTGTCGGCCATCTGCCAGAAGTTGTCGGACGCATAGCGCGCGCCCTTGTTGTCGCCGATGCGGATGATGCGCTCGGCCGGCACCCCGACTTCCTTGGCCCAGATGTCGTAGGCCTCGTCGTCTTCCTGGTACACCGTGACCCACAGCTTGTCTGCCGGCAGCCGGTAGACCGTGGTGAGGAGCTCCCAGGCGTACTGGATGGCGTCGCGCTTGAAATAATCGCCGAAGCTGAAGTTGCCCAGCATCTCGAAGAAGGTGTGGTGCCGGGCGGTGTAGCCCACGTTCTCCAGGTCGTTGTGCTTGCCGCCTGCGCGCACGCTGCGCTGCGCCGACGTGGCGCGGGTGTAGGCGCGCGATTCCTTGCCGGTGAAGACGTCCTTGAACTGCACCATGCCCGAGTTGGTGAAGAGCAGCGTCGGATCGTTGGCGGGGACCAGCGACGAGGACGGCACGATGGTGTGCCCCTTGGACTGGAAGAACTGCAGGAACTTCTGGCGAATCTCGGAGGATTTCATCGTGGATGAATCGGGGATTTAGGCGAATCTCCCATTATAGGGGCTAGGACCGGGGGCCGACCGCCGCGCCGCCCGGATCAGCGGACGCAGACGTAGCCGGTGGTCCAGCCTTCGGTCTCGGTCCATTTGCCGCCGGCTGACACGATGACTGGCTGGAAGCCCGCCGGGCAGGAGCAGTCGCCGGTGCGGGGGTTGGCCGTGGACTGTCCCGTCCAGTGCCCGCAGCCGTAGCGGTTGTTGGTGGCGTAGGCGCCGCCGAAGCCGCTGTCCGACTCCGTCCAGCGGCCCTCCCTGCAGCTCACCAGGCGCCCGTCGGGCGTGCGGCTGATCTCGCCCACGGAGTCGCAGCCCGCGCCGGGGTTCGCATGGCCGATCAGTTCCAGGTACTCGCCGACGCGCACGCGGCCGGCGGCCGAGACCGTGCCGTTGACGGTCAAGGGCCCGCGCAGCAGCGGATCCCGTCCGTCCTGGCGCCGCACGTAACGGCTCGCGGTGGCCAGATCGTGGCCGGCCCATACCATCGGCGTGCCCGCAGCTAGGCGCGCCATCCCGGGCGCCGCCGGGTTGGGGAAGTCGAACGCCGGGCCGCGCAGCCGATCCTGCGGGCCGGCCGTGGCGTGGCCGCCATGGCCGGCGGCCGCCTCGGCGAATGCCGCCAGCCGCATCAGGTCGGGCGATCCGTCGGCATGGGTCCAGGCGGCACGGAGGTAGGCCAGGCCGTCGAGCCGGCAGGTGTCGTCCGGGCATGCGCCCGAACGCCACAAGCGCAGCGTCGCGGCACCGGCGGGGCCCTCGTCCGGAAAGCCGGAGGGCAGCAGGCCCTGCGCCTTCAGCTCGGCCACCGTGGGCGCCATGGGGTCGGCGTAGAGCATGCCGCCATCCGCGCCGCGCGGCGGCTCGCCGGCAGCCAGGCTGTCGAAATGGCGCTCCATCATGCGCGCCATCGCGTGGCGCAGCTCGAGCAGCCATGCGCCGGCCGCCCGAGCCTGCGCATCGTCGGCGCGTCGCATCAGCGCGGCCGTGCCCCAGACGAGCAGCAGAGTGGCGATCAGCAGCGCGATGGACAGTTCGATGAGGGCGAAGCCGCCGTGGCGGCGCGTGGCGGGCCTCACCGCGTGGTGAACACGAAGGTGTTGTTGTCGCCCGTGGCGCATTGCGCCTCGGCCCGCGTGGCGAGGTACGCCAGGGGCGGCGCGGCGGTGCTGTCCTTCACGACCACCGCCCCGCCCTGCCCCTGCACCGAGATGATGTCGGCCGCCCGCTGCATCACCGAGGCCAGCCCCGGGCAGGCCGCGTGGCTGACGCGGTTCAGCGTCAGGGCGAAGCCCGAGCCCATCGCGCCGGAGGCGAAGGCCACCGGCTCGACCGTGATGGTGCCGTTGCCCGTGGTGCCGTTGCCGCCCAGCCCGTGCACGACCAGCGCCGCGGCGCCGGTGCCCTGCACCGAGACCGCGCTGGCATCGCGCAGCGCGTTGGCCAGCGTCACCGTATCGATGTCGGCATAGGGCGCGGGCCCGCTGCCCTGGGCGTTGGCCTTGATGCGCGCGACGAAACGCTGCAGTTCTTCGCCCACCTTGGGCACGCGGTTCTCGACGACGTAGCTGCCGATGGCCGGAATGCCGACGATGGCCGCCAGCAGCACGATGGCGGTGACGATGGAGACTTCCACCAGGGAAAAGCCGCGCTGGCAGCGCGCTGCCGCAAGGGGCTGGAACAGGGGACGGGACATAGGGGCTCCGTGAAAGGGAAGAGGGGTGCGGCGGGCGGCCCGCGGACAAGGCCCTGAAGCAAATTCAGCGGCTGGCATGGAAGTGCGCCAGCGCACGGCGGAGCTCATCGATGGCGGCGTAGTGCCACAGCGCAAGGCCCAGCACGGCTCCGACCGCCGCCAGCAGCAGGCCCCAGCGCAGCCCCACCGCGTGGCGCCGCACCCGGGCGGCCGTATGGGACTCGATGCGCAGGCGCGCCTGCTGCAGGCCGCCCACCAGCCCGTGTGCCAGCGCCATGTCGGACAGGAACCACCACAGCTCGCGATCGAACAGCCCGGTATCCAGGCTTTCCGGGCCGACGATGCCTTCATCGATGCGCGCCAGCATGGCGGCGACGTGGTGGGCTAGCCAGGGGCGCGCATTCCAGGCCAGCGCAGCGAGGGCCTCGCGCAGCCGCGTATCGATATTGCCCCGCCGGCGCAACAGCACGCACAGCATCGCGAGAAAGCGGATGGCATGGAAATCGCGATACAGCCGCCAGCCGGCGCGCCGGTCCAGCCAGCCCCGGCACCGGCCCACGAAGCGCGGCAAGGCCCACGCCATGGCCGCCAGCGCCGCCGGTACGGCCAGCAGCAGGAACGGCAGGCCTGCCGCCACGGCGTCGGCGAAGGCGTACAGGCTGCGGGCCAGCCGGCCGGTGAACTCGGCAGGCACTTCGTGGAAGACCTGCTGCAGGCGCGGCACGGTGTAGAACGGCACCGCCGCCATCAGGACCAGCGCCACCACCATGGCCGCCAGCCCCGCGGCCGTGGTCATGAGCAGGTCGTCGCGCACCTGGCGCACCAGCCGGGCTGCGTGGGCGAGGTCGAGCAGGACCTCCGGCAGCACGCCCCCGCCAGCCCGCTGCGCGGAGGCCACGAGCATGCATTCATCGTCGGGCAGCGTGCCTTGCCAGGCTTCGGCCAGGTCCCCTCCTCCCTGCTCATAGCGCCGGGCCCAACGCCCCGCCAGCCGCCCGCGCACCGTGGCGGGCCCGTAGCGCAGGGCATCGTCCTCGAAATGGTCGAGCAGGGTCTTGCGCCCCTGCATGGCCTCGAGCAGGCCGGCCAGATAGGCGTAGTAGTCGGCCCTGACGGGGGCGAAACGCCAGCGGTCGAACCTTGCGCCCGCGTCCGCGGCCAGGCCCGACAGCAAGGCGGCCAGCGACGGCCGGGCCTGCAGTTCCCTCATGGCGCCCCCTTGGCGCTGCGCGCCGTCCCCCCGAGGGGGAATTCGCCCTTGAAGCGGTTCTGTGGGCTCATGGCGCCCCCTTGGCGCTGCGCGCCGTCCCCCCGAGGGGGAATTCGCCCTTGAAGCGGTTCTGCGGGCTCATGGCGCCTCCCCGCAGGCCGCGGGCAGCGGCATGGCCGTCGGACACACGCCGAAACGCCGCGCCACGGTGCGCGCGTCGATCTCCCCCTGCAGCGCCTTGTAGAGCGCACACAACGCCACCGGCTTGTCGCGCATGTCAGGGTCGGCCACGCCGGCATGCGGGCGGGCCGACAGGTGGCGCGACAGGGCCGGGTTGTCGCCCCGCCGTATGCAATCGAGCAACACGCCGTCGTCCTCGGGCGCGAGCATTTCCGCCACCACCGTGCGCCCGGTGCAGCCGGCCTGCCACCCCGACCTTTCCGCTGACGCGCCGCCGCAGGCCGGACACCCGGCGGGATTGCGCACGCGCAGGGCGGCCGGATCCACCCCATGGGATCGGCGCAGCGCCTCGGCCCAGGCCTGCCACCCCGCCCCCGGCGCAGCGGCGCCGCCGGCGCGCCACAAGGCCTCGAGCGGCAGGGCGCAATGCCCGCACAGGCGCGGCACCAGCGCCTGGTAGACGAGCAGCTTGAGCACGCCGGGCGTAGCCAGGAAGTCGCGCGAGATACCGATGAAATCGGAAGCCAGCCGTTCCGGGATCATCAGGGCCGAACCGGTGTGCGTGGTGGTGTACACATTCATGCCGCTGCCCGCCAGGTCCATGAAGGCGCGCCCCGTTTCCCGGTCGCGCACCTCGCCGATCAGGAGATCGTTCATGGCCGAGCGCTTGATGGTGCGCAGCTTGGCATCGAAGGGCGTGGCTTCGCCGGTTTCCAGGGCGCGGCCCACGGTATTCTGCAGGGCATTCTCGATCAGGTATTCCACCGGATCCTCCAGCGTGACCACCTTGCGCTGCATCGGGATGCCGCGCATCAGCGTGGCCAGCGTGGTGGACTTCCCGGACCCCACGATGCCCGCCAGCACGATGGCGCCGCCCTCGCGCTCGCGGGCCAGCTCCAGCGCCGCCACCTGCGTGGGCAGGTAGCCCAGGCTCTCCAGCGAGGCACGTTCGGCGCGGGCATCCAGCCGCAGGATGCGCAGGCACACCGACGGCCCGGCATCCGCCGCCAGCGAGGCCCAGCGCAGCATCAGCGGCACGCCGTCGATCTGCATGGCGATGCGCCCCTGCTGTTCGATGCGGGCGTCGAATACCGCACCGTTGCCGCCCCGCACCTCCATCCATGCCACGGCCAGCACCTCGCGCAGCGTGGCCGCGGCGATCCCCGCGAAACACTCGGGCGCCACATAGGCGCCGTGTATGGTGTAGCGCACCTGCGAGCGCTCGCTGCGTTCGTCGACATTGATGTGCAGGTCGCTGGCGCCCGCATGCACGGCCCAACGCACGAACTCGGTGAACATGGCTGCCAGGGCGGAACGATCGGTGCGGCCTGCCTGGCCGCCATCCGGGCGTACCGGGCCGCGCAGCAGCTGGCCCCGCGCCACCGCCAGCAGCAACGCCGAGGGCATGACATAGCGGCCGGGCTCCGCCATGCGGTAGCCGCGCCGACGCAGCAGACGCTCGAGCTCGTCGGCCTGGTCCCCCGCGGCGTACTCGGCCAGCCCGAACACGGCGGCCCGGCCGTCTTCGAACATCACCGGACACAGCCGGCCAGCCATCGCCGCCAGGTCGAACTCGTCGCCCAGGGAACGGGCGAAACGCGGCACCAGCGCGGCGAGATCTTCCGCAGCGTCGAGCCGGGGCAGATTGCGCCTCGGCGGCGCAAGCACCCGCAACAGCGGCTCATTCATGGCCTGCCTCCGCGCGCAGGCAGGCCACGCGCAGCGCCTCCTGCTTGCGCAGGCGCACGCAGGGCAGCACGATGGCCTGCAGTCCGTAGCCCGGATGGCCCTCCACGCCGGCGGTACCCAGCGGCCAGGGGCTGCCCTGCCGATAGCGCCATATGGCGCCATTGACCGAGACGTCGGCGTGCAGGGCGCGGCCCACGCCGTAGATCGCCAGCAGCTCGACCTGCTCGTCGCGCTGCATGGCCGGCATGCCGGCCGCCGGCCCAGCCGCCGGGCCTTGAACGTTTGCCGGCAGCCACGCCGGGGCATGCTGGAAGCGCTGCGCCGCGGCCGCCGCCCGTGCGTCGGCCCGCAACAGATCCAGCACCGTATCGCTTTCGGGCCAGCCTACGGTATTGGCCCGGGCCTCGCCGGCTTCCTGGGCCCAGGCCATGGAGGGCAGAGCCAGGATCAGGTACAGCAGGGCAATTGCGGTGTAACGCAGCATGGCGCGCATCAGGAGGGCCGGCGGCAGGGACGGTGGGTTGGCAGGCTGGTTGGTCGGAGGAAGCCGGCCGGGCTCAATGGGGTTCATAGAGGGTTCCTTCGAGTTGCAGCTGCAGCACGCTGCCGGACAGGGCCGCAGGCCGGCCAGGCGACAGACGCAGCTGCAGGGAAGTCCAGGTGGCCAGGGTCTCGTGCAGGGCCAGCACCGCCAGCGAACGCAGCGGCCCCTCGAGCGTGATGCGGCGAGCCTGCAGCGACGCCGGAGACTGCCCTGGCGGCGGCGCCAGCGGCTGGCCGTCGGATCCGCGTGGCGTGGGCATGGTCAGAGGTTCGGCGGGGCCCAGCCGCAGGTCGGTGAAGGCCTGCGCCACACGCTGCAGGGCGCTGGGGAAATGCGCCTGCGCGGCACCGGCCTGCGCGGGCCCGGGCGCGGCGGCCAGCGTGAGCCCGCGGCCGGGAATCCGCCAATGCAGCACGCTGCGGTCCAGGCCGGTGAACTCGGCATGCCAGCCGGGCGGCACGGCTCGCGCCAGATGCAGGTAGGTGGCAGTGGGCAGGTCGCGCCGGAACTCCGCGGCGCAGCGCCATGCCCCGGCCTCGGACGTGCAGCGCGCCAGCTCCAGCGTCCACCCCTGCACTGCCAGCGGCATGGCATACAGCGACTGGACCACCTGGCGCAGCTCCTCAGGCGGATGGATCCTGATGCCTCGCCGCCATGTGTCGGCCGCAGCCTGCCAGGCCGCCCTGGCCTGCTCCGGATCGGATGCCGCAGGCGGCGCCGCTTGCTTGTGCTGCCATGCCAGCGCGCCTGCAATCGCGGCCCCGCATCCGAGCACCGAAGCGCGCAGGGGCCAGGCCGCTCCGACGGGCTGCAGGCGCGAATGCGCGTCCAGCGCGCCGGCCAGGCGGGCCAGCACCGGGCTGCCGTCGTGCGTGCGCAGCTCCGGCCGCAGCGACTGCAAGGCGTCGAGCGCCTGGACGGCCTGCTCCGCGTTGTCGTAGATGCGGTCACCGCGGGTGATCACGGCGCCGTCCTGGGCCGCCACCAGCCAGTAACGTCCATCCGGCAAGGGCGCGACGCAGGCATAGGCGCCATCGGCATACAGATGGGCATAGGCCTGGGCGGCTGCGTGCAGCGCGCGGCGCCGCTGGCGCCGTTCGATTCGGACACAGCCGCCCGCCGATGCCCGCATGCCCCCGGCCACATAGTGCGATGCGCCGAGCTGCCGGGCGCGGGCCCGAGCCATTGCCGTCACCTGGCTGCCCACCAGCGCGTACCAGCTCAAGCCGAACACCAGGGCGCCGGCGCCGTCCGGGCGAGGCAGTATCAGGATGGGTTGGGTTGCCTGCATGCCGGCTCCTCAGACGCCATCCTCGACCTGCGCCGTGATCATCACGATGGTGGTGAGGCGGTCACGCGCGCTGCGGTCCTGCCCTCCTGCCAGCAGCGGCGCATCGGGCAGGACGCGGCGGCGCTCGTACTCGTCTTGGCGGCGATCGAAGCCGGACAGGATGACCGGCATGCCGGGCTGCAATTCCACCTGCTGCACCGTGCCGTTGCCGTCCAGCTCGATCTGCTGCACCTGCAGCTGATTCCCTGCCTCGCCGAAAGTGACTGACCGGAGCGGCTGCGCCACGGTGTTGTCGTAGGAAACGGAGAGCAGGATGCTGCCGTCATCCTGCGCGTCGGGGACCAGCGTGAGCAGCGTGCCCACGGTTTCCTGCTTCTGCGAGACGGAGACCGAGGGCAAGGCCGCCGAGACGCCGCCCGCCGACGAGGCCACGGCCACGCTCTGCACCTGGTCTATGTAGGAGAAGGTGGAGCGCACTGCATGCGTGACCGGCCTGCGGTTGAGCGTGAGCAGCGGCACGCTGGAATGCCGCAGCACCGCCCCGGTCTGGCTCAGCGCCGAGATCACCGCGCGCGAACCGGCGAACGGCCCGGCGGAAACCGCCACGTCGAGTGCGGCGGCGGACGCGTCGGCCGCGGCGGGCACGGTGAACGCCGCGGCGCTGCGCACGCTGTCGTATACGGCGCCCCAGTCGATGCCGCCTTCCGACGCATCGTTCACCAGCACGGTGATCTCCTCGAACACCAGCCGCACGCGCCGGGTGAGCGTGCGGTTCTCGCGCTCGATGAAGGCCGCGATGCGCGACAGCACCTCGGGCGTGTCGGTGATGACCAGCGACGTTCCACCGCTGTCGATCTCGGCGATGCGGCCGGCCCGGGTGAGGAAGGGTTCGAGGCGGTCGCGCACCGCAGCCAACGGCTGCTGGTCGCCGGACGTGAGCACGGTATTGGAACGGCTTTCGAAGCCGCCGGGCTGCGGGTCGGCCGCCCGCCCCAGCCGCGCCTCGACGCGGCTCGCCAGGGTGAGCGCACGCACGTCGAACACGCGTGTCTGGGTGCGATAGAACTCGATGGCGCCATCGTGGTAGCGCCAATGCACGTACAGGTGGGCAGCCAAGGCGTCGAGGGTGTCGGGCAGCGGCCTCGGGCCGGACCGGACCTCGAGATGCGTGGCCGCCGGCGTGGCCAGCTGTGTTGCGTCCTGCAGGCGCGGCAGGAAATATTCCTGCGGCAGCAGTGCGTCGGGATGCACGCGCACCGGTATGCCCGTGGCGCGCTGCAGGCGTTCCGCGATGCCCGGGAGGTCGGCCCTGCCGGAGAACAGCAGCGTGGTGTCGACGTCGGCGCGCAAGGCGGGCGGCAGCAGCACCTCGCGCGCCAGCGGCTGGGCCGGACCGGCCAGCCAGGGCTTGGCCACATCCTGGGCGGCCCGCCTGGCGCCGGCATCGCCGAGCTGCTGCTTGAAGCCCTGCTGGCGCGCCTGCAGTTCCTGCTGGGCGCCCAGCACCCTGTCGCGCAGGCTGCGCAATTGCTCGGACACCGCGCAGCCCGCCAGCACGCCCGGCAGGGATGCCGCCAGCATGGCGATTGCGCCGGCACGGCGCGCGTTCATGACGACGCTCCGGTGCGCGCCATGGTGCGGTCGCATGCCTGGGTGTGCGGCACCACGCGCAACACGCGGTTGGCATAGAAGCAGGGCTGCACCGGCCTGTCGGTGAGCTCGGTGGAGGACAGCAGCGCGCGCACCGCATCGCGGAATTCGCCGGGGAAATCGGCGCTGCCCGCCAGGGGAATGTCGACGTCCACGCTCCAGTGCTGTGCCTGGAAGGTCCAGCCCGCGGCGCCGGCCCAGCGCGAGAGCACCGCGCGCAGCGTGGTGTCGGGTGGCGCGGCGCGATAGATCGGGGAGGCGGAGTCGGGCGCGGATCCGGCCGGTGAGGCGGCGACCGGCGCAAGCGCCGGGCCCGCCGCCAAGGCTGCCTCGGGAACGAGGCGCGCGTGCCCGGACTGGGGTAGCGGAGCGGACGGCGCCGTCGGGCCGGCCGGCGCGCTCCCGGGCGACACGCCGGCCCGCGTGACCTGGGCGGCGTAGCGTCCGCCGCGCAGCGTCAGGCGGGGCCAGTTGCCCTCGACGATGACATAGGGCTCCTGCCGCCGGTACGACAGCGGGCGGTCGCCCTGCGGCGTGCTGGCGAACAGCGCCGGGATCGGCTGCCCCGCGTCGAACTGGAGCCAGATCTCGCGGTCGGTGCCGAACACCTGCAGCGGCGCGACGGCCGCATCGCCCGACAACTGCCAGTTGAAATCGAATACGCCCGCCGTGGCGCCGCCGCCCCAGGCCGGCCGCCCATGGGACAGGGCGCAACCGGCCAGCGGCAGCACAAGCGAAATACAGATGAACCGCAACATGGACACCCCCGCAACGCAGCAGACTGCGACAGGCATGCATGGTGATCCGCGCGCCGGGAAGCGCCTAGACAGACATGTACGCATGGAACAATCGGTCCATGCGGCCGCGACCGCGCGGCGATCCGGGAAGCCCCGCCGCGTGGTATATTTTTTGCCTTCCGGCAATACGCATACTTCGCAAGCGCCACTCTCCTTCATGAAGCCCGTCGCACACTCCGGCTTGCACGCGCCCGCATCGCGGGTCGCGCACTGGCGTGCGCGCGCGGCGACTCCCCCTCTTTCGTCTGTCTCACCGCCGGTCAACGGCAGCGCGCCGCCGCCGCACGTGGCCGCCGCGGCCTGATCGGGCCGCCTTCCCGACCCCGCTCCCATTCGTGATCGGCGCCCTCGCGCCGGGGATCGGGGTGGTCCAAATCCAGACAGACGAGTTTCGACATGACATTCCGATATGCCTCATGGGCCGCCCATGGCTCCATGACCCTGTTCGTTCTTTTGTGGGGCAGCGCCGCCATCTTCACCCGCTGGGGCCTCGACCACGGCTCCCCCCTGGCCCTGCTCGCCCTGCGCTTCGTGCTGGCCCTGGCCGTCCTGACCGCCGCAGCCTGGCATCGTGGGCGCTGGCTGCCTGCAGCCGGCACGGCCCCGCGGGTGGCCGCGACGGGGCTGCTGCTGATAGGCAGCTACGCGCTCTGCTACTTCCAGGCCATGGCCCATGGCATGACGCCGGGGCTGCTGGCGACCCTGCTGGGCGCGCAGCCCATCCTCACCCTGCTGCTCACTGAACGGCGCTATCCGCTGCACCGGCTGGCCGGCCTGCTGCTGGCCCTGGCCGGACTTGCCCTGGTGGTGTGGCAGAGTCTGGCCATCGCACGGCTGTCTGCGGCCGGCGTGCTCTACGGCGTGGGAGCGCTGGCCTGCATGACGGTGGGTGCGATGATGCAGAAACGGGTGCTGCAGGCGCCGGCCGAAGTCCTGCCCCTGCAGTATGCCGCCAGCCTGGTGCTCTGCCTGCTGTTCGTGCCGTTCCAGCCCTTCACGATCGACTGGAGCTGGGGCTTCGTCATTCCCGTGGTGTGGCTGGGGCTGGTGATTTCGGTCGCGGCGCAGTTGCTGCTGTACCGGATGATCCGCTCGGGCAACCTGGTGAACGTCACCAGCCTGTTCTACCTGGTGCCGGGGGTGACGGCCTTGCTGGACTACCTGGTGCTGGGCAATGCGCTGCCCTACGTGGCCATGGCGGGCATGGCAGCCATACTCGGGGGGCTGGCGCTGGTGTTCCGGCGCCACTGACCAGGCCCGCACGCCCGACGCGGCCAGCAAAAAGCCCGGCAGGGATGCCGGGCTGCATGCGACGCCGGCGCCAGGCGCGCAAGGCGCCGGCGCCGGGGTGCGGGTTCAGCGCTGCTGAGCCAGCGTCTTGGCCTGCGCGGCCGCGTTGTTCAGCGCGGCCATCGGCGGCGTCTGGCCGGCGAGCGCCGCATCGAGCTGGCTGTTGAGCACCGGCGCGATGCGATCGTAGTTGGCCATGCGGAAGCCGCGGTTGTTGGGCGCGGGCTGGCCGCGCATGGACGCGACCACTTGCTGCGCGCCGGGCACGCGGCTGTAGAACGAGACGTCGGAAGCGCGGAACGCCGCTTCGGTGAGCGGCAGGTAGCCGGTGTGCTGGTGCCAGGCCGCGGCGACCACGGGCTTGGACAGCCAGGCCAGGAACTGCACCGTGGCCTTGTCCTGCTCGGCGGGATGGCCCTCCAGCGCCCACAGGGCCGAACCGCTTACGAAGGGCCGGCCGCCGCTGGGGGTGGCCTGGTCGTAGTACGGCAGCGGCGCCACGCCGAAGGACAGCGACTTCGTCGCCATGAACTGGCCCAGCGCGCCTGACCCCGAGGTCAGGACGGCGCACTGCCCCTTGGCGAACAGCGCATCATTGGTGCGGTCGCCGGAGCTGGCCGTGTACAGCAGGGAACGCTTCCAGCTGACCATGAGCGAGAGGTGGCGCATGTACAGCGTGTCGAACTTCATGGTGGGCGCGGTGCGGCCGCCATCCAGGCCATTGTTGTTGGTGGTGTAGGCCTGGTTGTTGATGGGCGCGAGGTTCTCGAGATGCACTGCCACCTGGTCGCTGGAGGCGTACGGGCATTCGATGTTGGCCACGTCGCGCAGCTTCAGGAGGTCGCCCTGCAGGGCAGCCCAGGTGCGCGCCGGCTGGTTCGGGTCGAGCCCGGCCTTCTTGTAGTAGGCGGTGTTGTAGAACATCACCGGGATCTCGGCCATCCACGGGAAGGCCAGCAGCCGGCCGCGGCTGTCGCGGATGAAGCTGGTGGTGGACGGCAGGAACCAGTCGAGGTCCTTGATGGGGTACTTGGCCAGCAGCTGATGCAGCGGCAGCACGGCCTTGTGCTCGGCCACGACTTCGGGCGAGTGGTTGTCGTCGAGCTGCACCAGGTTGGGGGCCTTCTTGGCGCGCACGGCCGCCGTGGCCTCCTGCTGCAACGCCTGCGCGGAGGGGAAGGCGCGCAGCTCGACCTCGACCTCGGCCTGCGACTTGTTGAACTCCTTGGCCAGTTTCTCGAATTCGGCCTTGTTGGCCCCGTCGAGCTTGTGCCAGACCTGGATCTCGACCGGCGCCGCGTGCGCGGCCCCGATGGCCGAAATGGCGACACCGAACAAGCACACGCGCCGGATGGCGCGCATCGCGCGGGGCAGGCCCGCGAGTTGCAGTTTCTTCATGGGTTTCACAAACCAAGAAAAGGAAATTCGGGCTCCGGCCGGCGCCCGCTCAGCAGGTCGGCCAGAGCCCGTCCAGAACCGACCCCCATCGTCCACCCCAGCGTGCCGTGCCCTGTATTGAGATACAGGTTGGATACGCGGGTGCGGCCGATGAGCGGTACGTTCGACGGCGTGGACGGGCGCAGGCCCGACCAGTAGGCGACGCCCTCGAAATCGAGGGCGTCGGGAAAGAGCTCGCGTGCGAGGCGCGTCATGGCTTCGCAGCGCGCGGCGTTGAGGTCGCGCGTATATCCCGACAGCTCGGCGGTGCCGGCCATGCGCAGGCGGTTGCCCAGGCGGGAAAAAACCACCTTGTGGCTGCTGTCGGTAAGGCTGACGCTGGGCGCGCGCTCGGGCGCCAGGATGGGGAACGTGGCCGAATAGCCCTTGGCCGGATACACGTTGCACGGCACGCCCAGCGGACGCACCAGCGCGGGGCTGTAGCTGCCGAGCGCCACCACGTAGGCGTCGGCGACCAGGCGTCCGTAGCTGCCGTCGGGCTGGATCAGCTCGGCGCCCTGCACCTGCCCTCCCACGCTCAAGAGCCGGGTGACCTGGGTGCCGTAGCGGAACTCGACGCCGGCCGTCTCGCAGTGGCGCGCCAGCGCGGCGGCGAAGAGGTGGACGTCGCCGCTCTCGTCTTCCGGCGTGTAGTCGCCGCCCACGATGGTGCCGCGATGGGGGGCCAGCGCGGGCTCTATGGCCACCACCTCGTCCGGCCCGACCACGCGGCGCTCGACGCCGAAGTCGCGCATCACGCCGGCGGCGCGCTGGGAGGCCTCGAATTCGTGCGGGTCGCGGTAGAAATTGAGGATGCCGCGCTCGAGGTGATCGTATTCGATGCCAAGCTCGGCGCGCATGCCGCGCAAGGTGGCGCGGCTGTATTCGGCCAGCCGCACCATGGCGCGGATGTTGGGCGCCAGGCGCGACGGCAGGCATTCACGCAGGAATGCCAGGCCCCAGGCCCACTGGCGCAGGTCGAGCTGCGGCCGGAACAACAGCGGCGCGTCGTCGCGGAACATCCACTTGAGCAGCTTGAGCGGCGCCTGCGGATTGGCCCAGGGTTCGGCATACGAGACGGATATCTGCGCGCCGTTGGCCAGGCTGGTTTCCCGGGCCGGGCCGGCGCACCGGTCGACGACCACGACATCATGGCCGGATTGCCTGAGCCACCACGCCGTGGAAATGCCGATGATGCCGCTGCCCAATACCGCTATCTTCATGCGCGCTGTGCTCCGTGGATGCTGGCTGGTTTCCCGGGGAGGCCGGCCGGGGCCGCCCACCCTCCGGCCATGGCCGCCCGCCCGCCGGCCATGGCCACCCGCCCCATATGGGACCACTTCCCGGGTATTCCCGGGGCCTTGGTCCGGTTCGCGGCAGTGTACCCCGCCGCCGGACCCGCGCCTACGCCACGGATCCCGGCCTGGATCCCCTGCCCTGCGGCAATCCGGGCCATGCCGTTCTTCACGCCGCGGCGGGGGCCAGGTCGGCCTGCGAAGTGAAGGAGTCGGCGTAGAACTCGTCTGCCGGCAGCCCGCATTGCGCACTGAATTCGCGCCGCGCGGCATCCACCATCACCGGCGCGCCGCAGGCGTAGACCTGGTATCCCGAGAGGTCGGGCAGGTCCTGCATGACGGCCTCGTGGACGAAACCGGTGCGTCCCGTCCAGGCATCTTCCTCGAGCGCGTCGGACACCACCGGCACGTAGCGGAAGCCCGGCAGCGCTTCCGTCCAGGAGCGCGCCAGCGCATCGAAATAGAGGTCGCGCGGACGGCGGCCGCCCCAATAGAGCACCGCCGGACGGCGGATCTGCTGGTGGATCATGTGCTCGACGATGGCTTTCACGGGCGCGAAGCCGGTGCCGCTGGCCAGCAGCACGATGGGCTTGTCGCTGTCCTCGCGCAGGAAGAACGAGCCGAACGGCCCCTCCAGGCGCAGGATCTCGCGCTCCTTCATCTGCGTGGCGCCGGCGCCGAACACATGATCGGTGAACACGCCGCCGGGCATGTGCCGGATGTGCAATTCCAGCGGGCTGCCCGTGTGGGGCGCGTTCGCCATCGAATAGCTGCGGCGCTTGCCGTCGCGCAGGATGATTTCGACGTACTGCCCTGCGTAGTAGCGGAACTGTTCGGACGCCGGCAGCTGCAGCCGCAGCACGGCCACGTCGGGCGCCACGCGCTCGATGGCCTGCACGCGCGACGGCAGCTTGCGGATCTGGATGTCGGAAGCGAGCCGCACCTCGGTGGATTCGAGCACCAGGTCGGACTGCGGCCTGGCCTGGCAGAACAGCGTATAGCCCTGCGACAGTTCCTCGGGCGCGAGGATCTGCGCCGGATACGGGCCGGCATCGACCTGGCCGGACACGACCCGGCCCTTGCAGGTGGAGCACGCCCCCGTACGGCAGCTGTAGGGCAGCACGATTCCGGCGGCCAGCGCGGCCTCCAGGACGGTCTGGCCGGACTCGACCTGGAATTGATGCTGGCTGGGCTGGATAGTGACCTGGAAGCTCATGGCGGATATGAAAACGGTATGGAACGACGCGCCGGCGGCCGGACGGCGGCCCGGGCAGCGGACAATTTCCCATTCTATAATTTTTGACGCCCCGGGACGGCCCGGGGCCCGGACTCCGGGCCAGGCAGGGCCGGAGCGGCAACTGAACCCGGGGACGACCCCGAACGCATGGGATCGTCGTCATGACCTGGATACTCCTCATCGTGGCCGGACTGCTCGAAGTCGTCTGGGCCGTCGGACTCAAATACACCCAGGGCTTCACCCGCCTGGTGCCCAGCCTGGTCACGGGGGCCAGCATGGTCGGCAGCTTCTGGCTGTTGTCGCTGGCCATGAAGCAGCTGCCGCTGGGCACGGCCTACGCCGTCTGGGTCGGCATAGGCACGGTGGGCGCCTTCGTGGCCGGCATCGTGCTGTTCGGCGAATCGGCCACGCCGGCGCGCGTGGCCAGCGTGCTGCTCATCGTGGCCGGCCTGGCGGGGCTGAAGCTGTCGGCGGGCTGAGGCCCGCCCGCTGCTCGCTTCAGAAATCCAGCTCGACCTGCACCGGATCGCCCACGCGCAGATGCGCCGAGGCTTCGGCGACGATGGCGTTCTGGCCGAACACGACCCCGATGTCCAGGCTGCGGTAGGCCGCCAGCGTGCGGCCGGGTTCCGTGCCCGGCACGCCGGTGGCCTGGTCGATGTCGGGTATCGTGCAGCGCGTGCAGGGCTTGACGAGCGCCAGCCGCGCGCCGCCGACCGTGATCATGGCGGTATGGTCTTCTTCATAGGCGGCCCAGTCCTCGCCCTGCACCACGATGTTGGGCCGGAAGCGGTCCATCGGCACGGGCGCCACGCCCTTGGCCGCCAGCCTGGCGTTGAGCTCCTCCAGCGAAGCCTGGTTCGCCACCAGCAGCGGAAAGCCGTCGGCGAAGCCGAAATGATGGTCTCCCGCGAAGGGCCCGGCCAGGTCGGGATGGCGTTCGCGCCAGCGGGCCACCCACTCCTGCTTGGCATCGCGCCGCGCCTGCGCGTCGACCTTCAGCAGCCGGCACGGCAGGCCCAGGAACGCGCTGAGCCACGCGGCGGCCCGCGGATGTTCCGCGCGGGCGGGCACCGTGTCGCGCCAGACGCCAACCTGCTCCACATCCCCTGCCAGTTCGCTGCCGTCCAGGGGCACGCGCAGCGGCTCGCGGCCGGGCGCGTCCAGGCGCAGGCAGCCGTCCTCGATGGCCGTGCCGATCCGGGCCATGGCGGCGTGCTGCCGCTGGGTCATGAAGCGCCCTTCCCCGTCGACCAGCATCCAGCGGCGGTCGTGGGCCAGCCCGGCGCGATCGAGCGCCGATTCGGCCAGGTCGATGCCGGCGCAGGATTTGACGGGATAGACGTGCAGGCTGAGAAGGCGGGCGGACATGGGCAGTTGGCGCGTGCATGCGGGGGACGGCCAGCATAGCAGACCGCCGCGCCCGGCGGCGGTCTCAGCCTCGCAGCGCGCGTATCGCGGCCAGGGCCTGCAGCAGGGCCTGTTCCGCATCTTCCAGCGGGGCGCCGGCCGGCTGCGCGTCTGCGGCGGCTGCCGCAGCCCCTGCCTCGACCCGCAGCGAGGCCTGGACGTGCTCGCGCGCCGGCCCCACGTCCACGTCGAAGACCAGGTTCTCCGGGCGATGCCAGGTCGTGAACCATTCCAGCGGCCGCTGCGCCTGGTCCATGCCCTGCCCCTCCAGCATCAGCAACGGGCTGCCCTTGGGCACCTCCAGCAGCTGCGCCAGGCGGGGATCGGCCGCCACCGCGCGGATGCGGTTGCGTCCGCGTCCTGGATGCAGGCCGTAGCGTTCGCCCAGCACCCGGTGCAAGGACGCATCGCGCAGGTGCTCGGCGCGCAGGCCCGGCACCGCCGCATTGGGCAACCAGGTGCGCACATAGGCCAGGAGCTTGCCCTCGACGCTGCGCAGGCGCTCGAGCAGCAGCGCGTCCTCGGTCTGCAGGAACGCCGCCACCTCGGCAGGCGGCCGCGCCGGCGCGCAGACCAGCACTTCCGTGCTCAGCGCCACGCCCAGCTGCGCGAACTGCTCGAACAGGCCGGTGGAGCGCTGCACGAGGCGGCGATGCTCGCGCGGGGCGGTCACCACCGGCGGGCGGCCGGGATCGCGCTGGATCAGCCCCTCGGCCACCAGGGCGGCCAGGGCCTGGCGCACCACGCTGCGCGCCACGCCGAACTGCCGGCACAGCGCCGCCTCGCTGGGCAGCACCGTGCCCGCGGCCAGGCGGCGTCCGCGGATGTCGTCACGCAGGTGGTGGGCCACCTGCACATGCAGCGGGATCGCGCCGGAGCGGTCCAGATCCGCGGCCCCCGCGCTCGGCACCATGGGGCTCAGCCCCCGGTGGTGGTGCGGGCGGTTTCCCATACATGGCCCCAGCCCGGGGCCAGCTGGGCGGCGCGCTCTGCCGCCAGGACCAGGCTGTCCTCGCGGGCGATGCCCTTGCCCGCGATGTCGAAGGCCGTGCCGTGATCCACCGACACGCGCACCACGGGCAGCCCCACGGTGATGTTGACGCCATCGTCGCCGTACACCGACTTGAACGGCGCATGGCCCTGGTCGTGGTAGCAGGCGATCACGAACTTCCACTTGCCGCGCACCGCCTGCGGGAACAGCGCGTCGGCCGGGATGGGGCCCGCGGCCAGGATGCCGGCGGCATTGGCCTCGGCCACGGCTGGCGCCAGGATCTCGGCGTCCTCGGTGCCGAAGATGCCATTCTCGCCCGCATGCGGGTTGAGGCCGGCCACGGCCACGGGCTGGTCGGCGCGGCCCAGGGCCTGGGCGAAGGCGCCGGCCAGGCGCAGCACGGCCCGCATGCGCTGCGGATTCACGTCTTCGATGGCCTGGCGCAGCGATACGTGCGTGGTGGCATGGAAGATGTATAGGTCGCCGGCCGACAGCACCAGCGAGAACGTCTTGACGCCGAACTCATGGGCCAGCAGTTCGGTATGGCCCGGCCACTTGTGGCCGCCCAGGTGCATGGCGGCCTTGTTCAGCGGCGCGGTGACGATGCCGTCAATGCGGCCTTCGCGCGCCAGCGCGCACGCCGTGATCACGAAGCGGGCCGAGCCGGCGCCCGCATCGGCATCGAGTTCGCCCGGCTTCACGTGGGCCAGCGACGGGCCCGCCTGGATCACTTCGATGGTGCCGGGCTCGTTGGTGGCCTCTTCGGGCGAGCCGATGGTGCGCACCTTCGACGCATCGGCGCCCAGGGCCTGGGCGGCTTTCAGCAGCGAGGCGCTGTCGCCGACCACCACGAAGCGGGCGCGCTGGCGCAGATCGTCGTGGCCCAGCAGCATCTTGGCCGTGATCTCGGGGCCGATGCCGGCGGCATCGCCCATGGTGACCGCCAACAGGGGCAGCTTGGGGGAAGTATCAGCTTGCGTCATCGTTTGAATCTCCGTTCCCGGATCGCCTGCGCGGCCCGGATCAATACATCGTCATCGCCGAAGCCGCCTGCCTTGGTGACTATCGGCAGGCCGGCGGCGCGACCGCCGGTGAGCGTACCCAGCGGCACGCCTCCCGTCACTTCGTCGACCAGCGCGATCCCGCTGGCCTGCAGGGCCGTGAGCACCTGGCTGGCGCCATCGCCGCCGGTGGCGATCACGCCCGAGACCGGGCAGCCCAGGATCAGCCGCGACGCCAGCTCGCCCAGACGCTGGGCCACACGATCGGAATCCAGGCCCGCGCGGCGCCCTTCGGGCGCGAGCAGCAGCCAGACTCCCGCGTCCGGCAGCCCCGTGGCCTGGTCGCACACCTGCGCCGACCAGCGCTGCCACTGGCCATCGTCGGCCAGCTCGTCGAGCGTGGGCGCCCAGACCTGCGCGCCGTGGTCGCTCAAGGCGCGGGCCTGGCGGCGCGAGGCGCTGTGCTGCGAGGTGACCACCGCGAGCACCGCGCCGCGCGCGTCGGCGCCGGCCCAGACCCGTGCCAGCGGCTGGGCCAGCCCGCCTGCGCCCACCGGCAGCGCGCGCTCGCCCAGCAGGGCCACGGCCCGGGCCAGGCGCGCCATGTCGGCGTCGGTGGCGGCGTCGACCACCACCACCGGGCCGGCCTCGGCCAGGCGCCGTGCCAGCGCCTCGGGCGCCTCGTCGGCGCCCGGGCTCACCAGCGCGCAGTCCAGCAGCGTGGGCACGTGGCTTTGCGTAACGGGCGTGACCGGATCCGTGGCCGCGGAGGTTTCGGTGACCGGCACGTCGCCCACGTAGAGCACGCCCTGGCGCAGCGTGCGGCCCGTGGCCGGGAACGCCGGGCACACCACGGCCACGGCATCGTCATGCCAGGCCAAGCGCGCCGCCTCGATCTCGGCGCGGAATGCGCCGCGCAGCGTGGAATCCACTTTCTTGTACATCCGCCGCACGCCGGCGGCGCGCAGCAGGCCGACTTCATGGCGCACCACGTCGGCGGCCTGCGCGGCAGCCAGCGGACGGCTGTGCGTGGTGATGGCCAGCACCTCGGCGTCGCGCACGGCGGGATCGGCCAGGGCCTGGGCCGCGCCGCCCACCGACAACTGGGTGGACCAGCCTGCGCGCACGAACTGGACGGCCGTGTCGCCCGACCCGGTGAGGTCGTCGGCGACGATGGCGATGAAGGGCGCGCTCACTCAGACACCCGTTCCACGGGCGGCCTGCAGCGACTCCGCGCCGTCGGGCAGCACGCCCTCTTCCACCGGCTTGAGTTCCCCGGCGCGCTTGAGGAAGTACGACGCCAGCATGGGCGCGAGGATGGAGCTGATCAGCACGCAGGCCGCCACTTGCGCCGTGGCGGTGGCCACGTAGGGCTGGAAGGTCGGGTCGGCCGCCGCCACCACGGCGGGCGTGGCGATGGCGTTGCCCGCGGTGGTGCCGGCCGCGAAACCCAGGCCGCTCTTGCCGCCGCGGCGCAGGATGCAGCGATAGCCCAGGTACACCAGCGCGCCGGTGATGGGGCTGATCAGCAGGCCCAGCACGATGCCCGTCATGCCGCCCGAAACCACGGCGCCCAGGTTGATGCCCGTGCCGAGCGCGAAAGCGAAGAACGGGATGACGATGTTGGGCACGGGCTTGAGCACGTTGCGCCACTGCACGTCGAGGTTGCCCACGATCACGCCCAGGATGAACGGCACCAGCGCCGCCACCAGGGCGATCACCGGGATGTCGGCCAGGCCCGAGCCGCCGAGGAACAGCAGGCTGAAGAACGGACCGTCGTTGACCGCGCTGGCCACATAGGCGCCGCGGTCGCGGCTGTCGCCGTACTGGCCGGTATAGGCCAGCCACAGGCCGCCGTTGCTGTTGTCGAAGGCAGCGAGCATGGCCAGGATGGACACGCCCAGCACGCCGTCGATGCCCACCATGGTGCCCAGCAGGACGATGAGCGTGGCGGGGATCAGCGTCTTGGTCAGCAGGATGGTGCCCGCCGTGGCCAGGATGGGCCCGCCGGTGCGCATGTTGACCTGGGTGCCGGTGGCGAAGATGAGCAGTGCGATGAAGGGCAGCGCGCTGTTCTTGAACAGCGCGGTGGTGAATCCGCCTATGCCGAGCGCATCGGGCGCGAAAGTGCCGATGATGGCCCCCAGGATCAGGGGGATGAGCATGAGGCCGCCGGGCACTTTCATCATCGTGCCGAACATGGGGAAGCGGGAAACTTCGGTTGTCATGGGTGTCTCCAGGGTTTCTGGGTATGGATGTGGAGAAGCGGAGTCCGGCGGCCGGCTCCGGGCGGGAAAACCGCTAGTTTAAACCGATACGTACAGCCTGTACGTACAAGCTCGCCCGAGATGCGTCCCCAGTTGGACAGCGCCATGGCGTAAAAAACCCGGGATGCAATCCCGGGTTCGGTGGCCGCCTGGGCCGCCTACACCAACCTGAGCGTATCCAGCGGCGTGACGGCCTTGAAGGCCTTGCGCGTGGCGATGTGCTCCGGACGGGGATCCAGGCCGTACTTGGGCGCGTTCAGCGTATTCTCCATGCTGTTGTAGACCATGAAGACGTTGGCGCGCGGCCACGGCGAGATGTTGCTGTTGGAGCCGTGCATGGTGTTGCAGTCGAAGAACACCACCGAGCCGGCACGGGCCGTCATGGTGCGGATGCCGCCCTGCTCCGCCAGCAATTGAAGGCTCACCGGGTCGGGCACGCCGTACTCCTGCTTCTTGAGCGACTCCTTGTAGTGCTCCTTGGGCGTCTCGCCCACGCACGAGATGAAGTGGCGATGCGAGCCCGGCACCAGCATCAGCGGGCCGTTGGCCTCGTTGTTGTCGGTCAGCAGCACCGAGCAGCTCAGCGCGCGCATGGACGGCATGCCGTCCTCGACGTGCCAGGTCTCGAAATCGGAATGCCAGTAGAACTCCTTGCCCTTGAAGCCCGGCTTCATGTTGGCACGGGTCTGGTGCAGGTAGACCTCGGAACCCAGGATCTGGCGCGCCACGTTGGCCAGGCGCGGATCGCGCGCCAGGCGCGCCATCACCGGGCTCAGCACGTGCACCATGAAGATCGAGCGCACGGCGTTGCTGCCGCGTTCGGTGATCGCTTCTTCGCGCCGGATGATGGCGGGGTCGCGCGCCATGCGTTCCACTTCGGCCAGCAGCGCTGCCACTTCGGACTCGGAAAACAGGTCTTCGAGCAACAGGAAACCATCGCGCTCGTAGGACGCCAGCTGGTCCGGCGGGAGCGCCTCGACGTACTTGCCGTCGCCATAGACCACGGGGTCCTGGCGGGCGATGATGGCGGCGCCGCGGTCGGTACGCGACGCGTACGGATCCTTTGCAGGACTGATCATGTCATGCCTCCTCGTTTTCAGGCTGCTTCGTCGACCAGGGCGTAGACCCCTTCGGCATCATGCACTTCCTGGCCGGTGAGCGGCGGGTTGAACACGCAGATCACGCGCAGCGGCTCCTTGCCGCCGCACAGCCAATGCTCGTCGTGTTCGTTCAGCGCGTAGACCACGCCCGGGCCGAGCTCGTACGTCTTGCCGTCGGCCACGACCTCGATCGAGCCGTCGCCTTCGATGCACCAGACTGCCTCGAGGTGGTTCTTGTAGTGGATGTGGGTACGGGTGCCGGGAAAGATCGTGGTCTCGTGAAACGAGAAGCCCATGCCGTCCTTCCTGAGCAGCACGCGGCGGCTCATCCAGGTGTCGGTGACGACTTCGTCCTTGGTCCCGATCACATCTTTCACGTTGCGTACGATCATCGGCGTTTACCTCCAAAGTTGAGAACACGGGCAGGCTGGGCATCCTCGGCCAGCACTTCGGCCACGCTGGCCTCGATCGCATCGAGGCCGCGGGTCAGCAGCTCGTCTTCGATGGTGAGCGCAGGCAGCAGCTTGAGGACTTCGTCGTGCGCTCCCGAGGTCTCGATGACCACGCCGCGCTCGAACGCCTTGCGCGCGATGCGGTTGGCCTGTTCGGGATTGCCGGCGGTGACCAGCCCCTGGATCAGCCCGCGGCCGCGCACGGCCAGGCCGGCGTTGGGATAGCTGTGTGCCAGGTTCTCGAGCCAGTCGCGCACCAGGCGCTCCTTGCGCTGCACTTCGTTGGCGAAGGCGTCGCTGGACCAGTAGCTCTCCAGGGCCTGGGTGGCGGTGACGAAGGCCAGGTTGTTGCCGCGGAACGTGCCGCTGTGCGCACCGGGCTTCCAGATGTCGAGTTCGGGCTTCATCAGCACCAGCGACATGGGCAGGCCGTAGCCGGACAGCGACTTGGACAACGTGATGATGTCGGGGCGGATGCCGGCGGACTCGAAGCTGAAGAAGCTGCCGGTGCGGCCGCAGCCCACCTGGATGTCATCGACGATCAGCAGCATGTCGTGGCGGCGGCAGAGCTTCTCGAGTTCCTTCAGCCAGCGCAGCGTGGCGACGTTGACGCCGCCCTCGCCCTGCACGGTCTCGACGATGACGCCGGCGGGCTTGTCCAGGCCGCTGCTGGGATCATCGAGCATGCGTTCCAGGTAGGCGATGGTGTCCACGTCCGGGCCGAAATAACCGTCGTACGGCATGAAGGTGGTATTGCCCAGGGCGTAGCCGGCGGCATCGCGGAACTTCATGTTGGCCGTGGCCGCCAGGGAACCGCCGCTCACGCCGTGGAAACCGTGCGTGAACGAGATGATGTTCGGCCTGTCCTTGACCTGGCGCGCGATCTTCAGCGCGGCTTCCACGGCATTGGTGCCCGTCGGGCCGGTGAACTGCAGCGTGTACTGCCAGTTGCGCGGCTTGAGCAGCACGCGATCCACGGTTTCAAGGAAACGCTTCTTGGCGCTGGTGGCCATGTCCAGGCCGTGCACCACGCCGTCGGATTGCAGGTACTCGACCAGCTTTTCCTTGAAAACGGGATTGTTGTGGCCGTAGTTGAGCGTGCCGGCGCCGCTGAAGAAGTCGATGTACTCGTTATGGTCTTCGTCGATGAGCACGGAGCCGCGGGCCTGGCTGAATATCACCGGAAAAGACCGGATGTAGCCTCGCACCTCCGACTCCATCCGGTCGAAAATTTTCAAGTCCATGGATTTTTCCTCCCTTCTGTTTGGTTGAAAGACGCCTTGCCCCGGCCGGCGTGCGCAAGGCTGCGCCAGCCCGGAACAGGGTCCCGGTTATGAGGGTCCTCAGGCGCGCCCGGCGGGGCGTGCACAGAGCGGACCCATCCTCAACAACATCTCGTCGTCGTGATCCGCGCCGCCGAAAAGCTGCCGGTCGAAGAACGGCTGCTCGGCGATGTGGGCGCCCAGTTCGCCGGCCAGCCCGGCGAACGTGCGGCGCGAAGCCTGGTTGTCAGGCCCCACCGTGGTTTCGAGATGACGAACATGCGCGAGCTCCGGACGTTCGAGGAGTTCTCGCAGCATGGTGCGGCCCAACCGGTGGCCGCGTGCACGGGAATGCACCGCCACCTGCCACACGAAGACCACGTCGGGCCGGTTCGGGGGCAGATAGGCGGAAATGAAACCGTCGATGCGTCCGCCGGGAGATTCGGCGACGACGCAGGTGTCGGCGTAGTGCTCGCACAGCAGCAGATACGCGTACAGGGAATTGAGATCGAGCGGCGGGCACTCGGCGATGAGCCGGTGGATGGCCGCCCCATCGGTGCGCCGCGGCTTGCGCAGCGCATAGGCCGCGGAAACGGGGAGATGGTGTTCGCTGCCCTTCATACGACCAGGCCCGATTCGGGAGGCGCCCCGCCGGTGGGGACCTCGAGGATGGGCGAGGCGACATCGCTGGCCTCGGCGGCGTGACCCTTCTGTTCCATGAGGGCGACGATGCGCTCCAGGGACAGGGTGATGGTGGCCTGCTCGAGTTCCGGCAGTTCGTTGAGCGCATCGGCCAGGTGCTTCTGCAGCGGCGACGGCGCCTCCAGCGCCAGCGCGCGCCCGGCCTCGGTGGCCGACACGAAGACGATGCGGCGATCCTCGCGGCCGCGCTCGCGGCGGATCAGCCCCTTGTCTTCGAGGCGGTCCAGGATGCCTACCACGGTGCTCGGGCTGACATGGATCTCCCGGCTGATGGCGGTGGCCGTCATGGGCCCGCTGGCAATCACCGTGCGCAGGCACAGCAGCTGCGGAGCCGTGATGTGGCTCACCGCTGCCAGCTGGCGCGAATGCAGCGCGATCGAGCGCGTGATGCGGCGCAGGGCCCGCAGGATGCGCAGATCGTATTGCTGCGAGGGATCCGTGGATGAGCTATTCATGAGTGATAGAAAGACTTCAACAAAATTGATTTCTACACAAATGATATGGACTCAGGCAATCCACGTCAAATCCAATTGCCGGCAAGATGTAAAAAAATGGCCGCCTGTTTCCACAAGATGACAAAACATAGCGCGTATCGCCTGGTCCCGCGCGGCGCGGCCAGGAGATACATCCAGTTTCATGAAGGGGCTGCGCCCTAGCGGAACAGCCAGTCCGGTACGAGCAGCACCAGATCGGGCACGAAGATGAGTACCAGGGTGGCCAGCGCCACCGCCACGAGCAGCGGCACGGATTCGCGGGCGTATTCGCCCACCGGGCACTTCAGCACCGAACACACCGCGAACATCGCGGCGCCGACGGGCGGCGTGAAATTGCCGATGGTGGCGGCGATGACGAACACCACGCCGAAATGGACCGGGTCGCCGCCCAGGCTCTCCACCAGCGGCAGGAAGATCGGCGTCAGCATGATGATCAGCACGGTGGCGTCGACGAAGAATCCGCAGACCAGCAGGAAAGCCACGATCAGCGCCATGGTGCCGTTCAGGCTGTCGGTGAGCCCCAGCATCGTGTCGGAAACCAGTTCAGGCACCCGGTCCAGCACGATGCCGTAGCTGAAGACTCCCGACAGCGCGATGAGGAACATGACGGCTCCCACGTCCGCCAGCGTGCCCTGCATGGCCTGCGCGAACGAGCCGCCATCGAGCTTGCGGTAGGCCAGCACGCCGATCACGACGGCGTACGCCACGGCGAAGGCGCCGATCTCCGAAGGCGTGAACACGCCCAGGCGCAGCCCCACCAGCAGGATCACGGGAAACAGCAGGGCCCATATGCCGCCGCGCAGCGCCCGCAGCGTCTCGGGCAGGCCGGCGCGATGCGGCCTCGCCGCAGGGTAGCCGCGCCGCCGGGCGGTGAGGGAGACGGCGGCCGCCAGCACGGCCCACAGCAGCAATGCCGGCAACAGCCCGGCGGCGAACAGGCGCCCTATCGACACCTGGCCTATCGTGCCGTAGATGATGAAGCCCAGGCCCGGAGGGATCACCGGCGTGAGCAGCGAGCCGAACGACAGCACGCCGGCGGTGAATCCCCTGGACATGCCGCGCGACATCATTTCGCTTCCCAGCATGCGGCTCTGCATGGCGGCGTCGGCGATGGCCGATCCGGACACGCCTCCCATCAGCACCGACAGCACCAGCGACACCTGCGCCAGGCCGCCCCGCAGCCGGCCGGCGATCACGGAGGCCAGGTCGAGCAGCCGCCCCGTGATGCCGGATGCGTTCATCAGGTTGCCCGCCATGATGAACAATGGAATGGCCAGCAGCGCAAAATTCTGCGTCTGCGAGACCGTCTGCTGGATCGGGATGGTGGCGGGCAGCTCTGGATGCTGGACGAAGTACAGCGCCCCGGCTATGCCGATGGAGAACGCCACGGGCATGCCCATGAAAAGCAGGATCAGGAAGGCGAGGACGACGAGCAGCATGCGGCATGCCTCATGCGGTGGGTTGGAGCGCGCCCGCGCGCCGCAGGCGGGACAGCTTCACGAGGGTGGTGGCCAGCAGCAGCATCGCCCCCACCGGCAGGCTGGCCGTGACCCAGGAGTAGCTGACGCCGGGTATGCCCTGGAAACTGCGTCCGCGGCTGGTCCATGCAAGGCTGAAGCCTGCATAGACCAGATAGCAGAGAAACGCCAGCAGGATCACATAGTTGCAGGCGAGCAGGATGCGCTGGCCGCGCGGGCCCAGGCGCGCGGTGACCAGGTCGATGGACATGAGCGCGTCGCGCCGCCAGGCGATGTCGGCGCACAGGAAGCAGGCCCATGAGAAAAAGCAGGTGGCCAGGTCCATGGTCCAGTTCAGCGGGTACGCCGCCAGCCTGGCCATGCCCCCCAGCAGTATCAGCAAGACCATGGCGACCAGCAATGCGCCGGCCACCACCGCTTCCCATCGTCCGATCGACTCGTAGATCCTGTGCATCCCGCCCTCCTTCATCAGGTGGCTAGCGGCCCAGGTCGGCCTGCACCTGCTGCCTGGCCTGCGCGAGGCCGAGCGCGTCGTAGGCCTTGGCGCCGGCTTCGCGGAACGCGGCGACGTCGACGTCCTCCACGATCTGCATGCCGCGCTTGCGCAGGTCCTGCTTGATCTTGTCGTTCATCTGCGCCAGGTCTTCGGACGTCTGGCGGCCTACCGCCCGGCACTCTTCCGTGAGCGCGGCCTGGTACGCCTGGGGCAGCTTGTCGAACCATTGCGCGCTGACCACTTCGAAGTTGATCAGCAGGATGTGCGAGGTCTCGTTGGCATACTTCAGCACTTCATAGAACCGCCCACCCGGGATGTTGGCGTACACCAGCTCCACGCCGTCGATGGCGCGCTGCTGCAGGCCGGGGTACATGTCGCCGAAGGCCATGGAGGTGGGCGCAGCGCCCAGCGCGCGGACCGATTCCTGCCAGATGGGGGCCGGCGGGGTGCGGATGCGCAGGCCGCTCAGGTCCGCGGGCTTGCGCACGGGTTTGTTGGTGAAGAAATGCCGGAAACCCTGCACCCAATCGAAGCACACCACCTTGATGCCCTGCTGCTTCGCCAGCTCGTCCAGCCATTTCTGCACCGTGGCGGACTCCGACAGCCGCCAGACATCGTCGAGCGAGGAGACCAGATAAGGCCCGTTCATCACGGCCAGGGGCGCCAGATAGTTGCCCAGGCGCGCCGAGTCGGTGTTCTGGCCGATGTTGGCGCCCTGCCGTATCTGTTCGATGATGTCTTCCTCCACGCCGAGCTGCGCGCTATGGAACACGTCGATCTTCAGGCCTCCCTGGGTGCGCTCCTCGACGCGCCTGGCCCACTCGCGAAAGCCCTTGTGGAACGGTTCGTTCGGACCCAGCACGTGATTGAAGCGCAGGACGTATTTTTCCTGCGCAGCGGCGGGCTGTGCCAGCCCTGCGAGGCCCAGTGCCGCCAGGATTGCTGCAAGGATTCTCGATGGGTGCGCCATGATGTGCTCCTTCCTAGGTTGCGGGCTGCCCGGATGCGGGCCCCGCGGGACGGTCGCCCGGCCGGCCGAACGGCAGGTCCAGGCGATATTGGTCGGCCAGCTGCCTGAACGCCGCCTCGGTATCGGGATCGATCTCCACGCCTTGCGCGTCGCGCTGTCTTGCGACCTCCCACTCGCGGTCGCCGGGCGCCATCACGCGCATGCCGGCCCGCGGCGGCGAAGCGCGCAGGGCCTCGAGGTAATGCCGCATGGCGGCGTCGAAAGCGCCGCGCGGCAGGAATGCCTCGGGCCGCAGCGCCATCACGAAAGCGCCCAGGCCGCGCGGCGTGGAAAAATCCGGGCCAGCCATGGGAGCAAGATCGAAACTGTGCTTCATGCCCGTCAGCGCGGTGCTCAGGATCTCGGCCAGGCCGGCCAGGGCGGCGCCCTTGAAGCCGAACTCCCCGCCGAGCGGCGCCAGCATCTCGACCTGCGCGGCGTCGGTCACGTCCACGCCCGCGGCGTCGGACGCCACGGCGGCGGGCAGCGGCTTGCCCAGGCTCTGGTAGAGCTTGACCCGGTTGTAGGGTATGGCGCTGGTGGCCATGTCGAGCAGCCACGGGTCGCCCCCGGCAACCGGCACCGCGCAGGCGATGGGATTGGTGCCGTGAAAGCGCGCCGCGCCGTCATGCAGGCGCACGAAGCTGTCCGAATTGCAGAACGCCAGCCCGATGCAGCCGCCCTGCGCGGCATGCAGGGCGTAGGCGCCGGCCGGCCCGAAATGCGAGGAATTGCGGATCGCGACGGCGCCCAGGCCGGCCTTGGCCGCCAGGGACATGGCCTCTTCCATCGCGCGGTAGGTGGCCAGGGCGCCATGGCCGTGGTCGGCGTCGAGCGTGGCCACCGCGCTGGCGTTGACCTGGACGGTGATCCGCGGCCGCCCGTTGAGGCGCCCGCCGGCCAGGGCCTTTGCATAGTGCGGCAGCAACCTGACGCCGTGGCTGTCTATGCCCAGCCGCGTGCCATGCATGAGCGCCCGCGCGGCTGCGGCCGCGCTGGCCTGGTCGGCGCCCGCTGCCTGCAGCACGCCCAGGCAGAACCCATGCAGCGCAGGCAGGCCGGCCACCGGCCCGGCGGTTGCGGAACCGTTCGGCGACGGCGTCATAGCGTCTGGCCTCCATCTATCACAAGCACGCTGCCCGTCATGAACGCGGTTTCGTCGCTGGCCAGGTACACGGCAGCGGCCGCCATTTCCTCGGGGGTTCCCAGCCGCCCCATGGGCTGCCGCGCCACGAAGGCGCGGCGCGCCGCTTCGGGGTCTGCGCTGGCCTGGATGCGGGATTCCAGCGACGGCGTGTACGTGGTGCCGGGACACAGCGCATTGCAGCGCACCCCCTGGTCGATCACGTCGCGGGCGATGGCCTTGGTGAGCCCGATGATCGCCGCCTTGCTGGCGCCATAGGCGGCCCGGTTGGCAACGCCCGACACGCTGGACGCCACCGAGGCGACGTTGACGATGGAACCCCGCCGCCGGCGCAGCATGCCCGGCAGCGCCGCCCGCGCCATGAGGAAGACGCCGGTGGCGTTGTGATCCATGCTGCGGCGCCAGTCATGCAGCGTGCACTCGAGTATGGAGCCGTTGAGCACGAGGCCGGCGCAGTTGACGAGCACGTCGAGATCACCCGCCGCCTGCACCGTGCGCGCCACCGCCTGCTCGTCGGTGACATCCAGCGCGCAGGTGTCGATGGACGCGTGCAGCGCGGGAAGATCCGCCAGCTTGGAGGCGGTGCGGCTGGTTGCGAGGACCTGTGCGCCTTCGCGCGCCATGGCCAGCGCGATGGCGCGGCCGATGCCCTGCCCCGCCCCGGTGATCAGGGCGCGTTTGCCGTCGAGACGACCTGACACGTTTGTCTCCTTGGCGCCCTGGCGGGCGCCGGGTGTGTGCGGTGCCGCGTGTTGCGGCGATTCTTGTTGCCACCCAAAACGTATGATGCGTACACTAAACATTAATTCGCAGGAACGCAATCTTTTATTCCAGGGTCCGGGCCCGTGCGCCAGGATCCGGCAAAAGGACGGGATGAGCACAGGAGCGGCGGCACGACTGCACGAAAAGGCATTCGACATCCTGGCGGGCGAGATCCGGTCCGGGGCGCTGTCGTCGGGAACCCGGCTGCTGGAGTCCGCCGTTGCCGCCCGGTTCGGCATCAGCCGCGCGCCGGCGCGCCAGGCGCTGGAATCGCTGCACAGCGAGGGGCTGCTCGAGAAGCTGCCCGGGCGGGGCTACGCGGTGGCCCACGGCGGGGCGCCGCAAGGCCACGCCCGCGCCGGGCGGCAAGGCGCCGCCGAGCCGGCCATGCGGCTGCAGGCCCAGTCCAGCTGGGAAAGAATCTATGCGGAGGTCGAGGCCGAGATCACGGCGCGCACCTCGTTCGCCGGCTGGCAGGTCAACGAGGCGATACTGGCCAGGCACTACCGCGTCAGCCGCACCGTTGCCCGTGACGTGATCGGCCGGCTGCAGCAGCGCGGCCTGGTGCGCAAGGACGAGAGATCACGCTGGCATGCGCCGGCGCTCACCGCGGACCACGTCAGCCAGCTGTACGAGCTGCGCAGCCTGATAGAGCCGGCCGTGCTGCGCAAGGCCTATGAACACCTGCCTCCCGGCCTGCTCGAGGGCATGCGGCAGCGGCTGCAGGCCGCCATTGCCCGCCCCGACACCATCGAGGGGCCCATGCTCGACCAGCTCGAGGAAGAACTGCACGTCACCGTGCTGTCGTATTGCGGCAAGCAGACCATGATGCAGGCCCTGGCCCTGCCCCAGTCGCTGCTGATCGCGCACCGGTTCCTGTACAACTGGATGCCCAGGCTCTATCCCACCGAGCCTTTCCTGGCCGAGCACCTGGAGATCGTGGAATGCCTGCGGGCGCGCCGCCCGAGGGCGGCGGCCCGGCTGCTCGAGGCCCATCTCGACGGCTCGAAGGGCCGAGCCATCCAGCGCATCGAAGCGTTCGCGGGGCAGTTCGAACCGGACGACCTGCCCTACCTGAAGCGGATGTAGGCCCCGGGCGCGCATGGCCCGCCCGGCTTGGGGCCGGACGCGCGCCGTCAGGCCGGGGGCAGCACGGGCGACAGCACCGGCTGCCTGGGCCGCACATCGAGCTGCCGCCCCTTGCGGGCGCGCTTGCCGACGTAGGCGGCCAGGGCCTCGCCCGCCAGGATGTCTTCGGTGGGCTTGTTGCGGTAGATGCCCACCGCGCGTAGTCCGCCCGGGCCCACCGGCACCACCTGGGCCAGCTTGTCGGCAGCGTCCAGCCCCATCAGGATGGTGCCTCGTCCGCCGCCCGACAGCGTCTTGACTTCGTCGAGGCCGAATACCAGGAACTTGCCCTTGGCCGAGAGCAGCGCCAGCTGGGTGGCGCCCGCGAAGAGCGGCACCGGACGCAGCAGTTCGTCGCCCGCTTCCAGCGTGACGAACTGCTTGCCGCCGCGCTGGCGGCTGGTCATGTCGGACAGGCGTGTGGCGAAGCCGAAGCCGCCGCGCGTGGTGAGCAGCCAGCGCGTGTCGGGCGCCGCGGCCAGCATGTGTACGATGCGCGTACCTGGCTCCAGGTCGATCATGGTGGTCACGGGCTGGCCGTCGCCGCGGGCGGACGGCAGCGCGGCCACCGCCACGGAATAGACACGGCCGCTGTCGCCCACGGCGATCAGCGTATCGGTGGTGCGGCACTCGAACGCGCCGTAGAGCTCGTCGCCCTGCTTGAAATTGAACTGGCCGGGATCGTGGCCGTGGCCCTGGCGGGCCCGCAGCCAGCCCTTCTGCGACACGATGACGGTGACGGGTTCGTCGACCACGCGGGTCTCGAGCACGGCGCGCTCGGCCGTCTCGATGAGCGTGCGGCGCTCGTCGCCGTACTGCTTGGCGTCGGCCTCGATCTCCTTGATCAGCAGGCGCTTGAGCGAGGCGGGATTGTCGAGGAGGTCCTGCAGCCGCTCCAGCTCGGCGCGGCGCTCGGACAGCTCCTGCTCGATCTTGATGCCTTCGAGGCGGGCGAGTTGGCGCAGGCGCATCTCGAGGATGTCCTCGGCCTGGCGCTCGCTGAGCCCGAAGCGCGCCATCAGGGCGGGGCGCGGCTCGTCGGACTCGCGGATGGTCTGGATGACCTCGTCCACGTTGAGATAGACCACCATGCGGCCCTCGAGCACATGGATGCGGTCGGTGACCTTGTCCCGGCGATGGCGCGTACGCCGCACCACGGTGTCGGTGCGGAACGCCAGCCATTCCTCGAGGATCTCGCGCAGCCCCTTCTGGCGCGGCCGGCCGTCGGTGCCGATGCACACCAGGTTGACCGGGACGTTGCTCTCCATGCTGGTCTGGGCGAGCAGCGTGTTGACGAACTCGTCGCGATCCACCTTGGACGTCTTGGGCTCGAACACCAGCCGCACGGCGGCATCCTTGCCGGATTCGTCGCGCACGGCATCCAGCAGGCCCAGCATCACGGCCTTGGCCTGCTGCTGTTCGGCGGTGAGGCTCTTCTTGCCTGCCCTGACCTTGGGATTGGTGATCTCCTCGATCTCCTCCAGCACCCTCTGGCAGGACGTGCCCGGGGGCAGCTCGTGCACCACCAGCTGCCACTGCCCGCGCGCGAGTTCCTCGAACTGCCAGCGGGCGCGCGCCTTGAGCGATCCGCGGCCGGTGGCATAAATGCCGGCGATGTCCTGCGGGGCGGTGATGATCTGCCCGCCGCCTGCGAAGTCCGGTCCCGGCACCAGTGCATGGAGTTCCTCGTCGCTCAGCCGGGGCTGCTTGATCAACGCCACGCAGGCCTGGGCCACCTCGCGCAGATTGTGCGACGGGATTTCCGTGGCCATGCCCACGGCAATGCCGGAGGCGCCGTTGAGCAGCATCACCGGCAGGCGCGCAGGCAGCTGCTGCGGCTCCTGCTGGCTGCCGTCGTAGTTGGGCACGAAGTCGACCGTGCCCTCTTCAAGCTCGTCGAGCAGCAGCTTCGCGAAGGGCGTGAGGCGCGCCTCGGTATAGCGCATCGCCGCGGCGTTGTCGCCATCGCGCGAGCCGAAGTTGCCGTGGCCGTCGATGAGCGGGTAGCGCAGCGTGAACTGCTGCGCCATGCGCACCATGGCGTCGTAGGCAGCCTGGTCGCCGTGAGGATGGTACTTGCCCAGCACGTCGCCGACCACGCGGGCCGACTTGACCGGCTTGGCCCCCGCGCCCAGGCCCATGGCCTGCATGGCGTAGAGGATGCGCCGCTGCACCGGCTTCTGGCCGTCGCCCACGTCAGGCAGCGCGCGCCCACGCACCACGGAAACGGCGTAATCGAGATAGGCCTGCTCGGCATAGCGGCCCAGGGTGATGGCCGCATCGTCGTCGGAAGGAGCGCCGTCGAAGAGGCCAGGCTGTTGCGTATCGGTCATGGTGTGTTCAATGCTCGGAATTCGGGTTCGATGCCGACCCGGCGGCAAGGCGCGCGCCGGGCACGTGGGCAGCCAGCACGGCGCGGACGGCGGCCAGGGTGGCGGCAGGCTGGCCGCGCTTGGGTATGACGAGCCCCTGCGTGCTGTCCTGCATCACGTACCAGTGCTGGGCGGTTTCGTCGATGCGGCTGACTGCGTCCCAGGGCAGGCGGCCCGAGGCCTGCCCGGCGGTGTCGGTGATGCCGTCGGGACCGAAATCCAGCCGGTGCCGGCCCAGGAACAGCGGATCCGGATGCCGCTGCAGCATGCGGCGCGTGCTGCGGCGCACCAGCGCTGGCAGAAGGCGCTCGTGCAGCATGGCCAGCCCGGCCAGCGCGGCCAGGCCCAGGAATGCGGATGCGGCGTACACCGGCAGCAGCGCGGCCCAGTCCACGCTGCCGCCATCCCAGGCACGGGCCAGCAGCAGCACCAGCAACCCGAGCAGCAGGATGACGGCGAAGCGCTTGTGGCTGGCCATGCGCCGGCGGCGGGCCTCGGGCTGCACGCAGGCGTGCGCCGTGAAGTCGGCATAGTCGTCGACCTGCAGGTCTATCGTCATGCTCGGGGCCTGGGTCATCAGACGTCGAGCTCCGCGAGGTTGCCCTTTTCCTCGATCCAGGCGCGCCGCTGCGCGGATTCCCCCTTGCCCATGAGCATGTCGAACATGCGCGTGGTGTCCTGCGGGGTGAGGTCGCCATAGCCCACCGGCAGCAGCCGGCGGGTGTCGGGATTCATGGTGGTCTCCCAGAGCTGCTCGGGATTCATCTCGCCCAGGCCCTTGAAGCGGCTGATGCTCCAGGCCCCTTCGCGCACGCCCTCCTTGCGCAGCTTGTCCTGCGCCGCCTCGAGCTCGCCTTCATCGAGGCAATAGAGCTTGCGCGCCGGCCGCTTGCCCTGCGCCGGCACGTCGACGCGGAACAGCGGCGGCCGCGCCACGTAGACGTTGCCCGCCTCGACCAGCTTGGGGAAATGGCGGTAGAACAGCGTCAGCAGCAGCACCTGGATGTGCGAGCCATCGACGTCGGCGTCCGAGAGGATGCAGATGCGGCCGTAGCGCAGGCCGGAGAGGTCCGGCGTGTCGTCCGGGCCATGCGGATCCACGCCGATGGCCACCGAGATGTCGTGGATCTCGTTGTTGGCGAACAGGCGGTCACGCTCGACCTCCCATGCGTTCAGCACCTTGCCGCGCAACGGCAGGATGGCCTGGAATTCCTTGTCCCGCCCCATCTTGGCGGAACCGCCGGCGGAATCGCCCTCGACCAGGAAGATCTCGGTGCGGCTGGCATCGCTGCTTTCGCAGTCCGTGAGCTTGCCGGGCAGCACCGCCACGCCCGAGCTCTTGCGCTTCTCGACTTTCTGCGCCGAGCGCGCACGCGCCTGTGCCTGGCGTATGGCGAGTTCGGCCAGCTTCTTGCCAAACTCCACGTTGCTGTGCAGCCAGAGATCCAGGGCGCCGCGGGCGAACCCGCCCACGAGGCGCACGGCATCGCGGCTGTTCAGGCGCTCCTTGATCTGCCCCTGGAACTGCGGATCCAGCACCTTGGCCGACAGCACGAAGCTGGCCCGGGCAAAGACGTCCTCGGGCAGCAGCTTCACTCCCTTGGGCAGCAGGCCGTGCAGCTCGGCGAAGCTCTTGACGGCGCCGAACAGGCCTTCGCGCAGGCCCGATTCGTGGGTGCCGCCGGCCGGCGTGGGGATCAGGTTGACGTAGGACTCGCGCACCACGTTGCCGTCTTCGGTCCAGGCCACGACCCACTGCGCCCCCTCGCCCTGGGCGAAGGTCTCGTGGTCGGCGCCGGCATACTGTTCGCCCTCGAAGAACGGGATCATCAGCTCGGCATCCCCCAGCGCCTCGGCCAGATAGCCGCGCAGGCCCTCGGCGTACTGCCAGGTCCTGGTGTCGCCGGTCTTTTCGTTGACCAGCGAGACTTTCACGCCCGGCAGCAGCACGGCCTTGCTGCGCAGCAGGTGCGTCAGCTCGCCCATCGGGATATGAGGGCTGTCGAAGTACTTGGGATCGGGCCAGACGCGCACCCGGGTGCCGGCCTTCTTGCGCACGCCCGCGTCGAACGGCGCCAGGGGCTCGGCCACTTCGCCGCCCTTGAACACGAGTCGGTGCACGCCGCCGTCGCGCCACACCACCACCTCGAGCCGCGAGGCCAGCGCGTTGGTGACCGAGACGCCCACGCCGTGCAGGCCGCCGGAGAACGCATAGGCGCCGCCGGCGGCCTTGTCGAACTTGCCGCCGGCATGCAGGCGGGTGAACACCAGTTCGACCACCGGCGCGTGCTCTTCGGGATGCATGCCCACCGGAATGCCGCGGCCGTCGTCCTCCACCGAGATGCTGCCGTCGGCGTGCAGCACCACCTGGATCTGCCGGCCATGGCCGGCCAGGGCTTCGTCGGCCGCGTTGTCGATGACTTCCTGCACGATGTGCAGCGGGTTCTCGGTGCGCGTATACATGCCCGGGCGCTGCCGCACGGGTTCCAGCCCTTTCAGGACTCGGATCGAAGCTTCGGTGTAACGTGGTGTGGCCAAGTTATCCCCAACATCTGTGGAAAAAAACCGACATTTTACGGACAGGCCCTGATTTGGCGCGGCTCCGGGTAGGATGCGCACGCGCTGAGCAGCCGGGAATTCGGTAGGATGACGGATTGCGCGCGGCCTGGGTTTTGTCGATGTCGGCCGTCGCGCCGCAACATCCTACACAAAACCGGGAAACGCTGTCTTTATCGACAGTGGTATGCTTTAATCCTTCCGGAAGCCGCTGACCCGAAATCACAGGCCCGAGGCCATCCGCCCCGGCGCCAGTGGTCCGGCGCCATCGGCGAAGACCCACAAGCGTCATCCCGAACAAGTCCCCGACATACAAGTCATCGACATACCGTCACCGACCGGCTGCCTGGTGCAGCCCGCCGCCGAATCCCGAGAATCATCACCATGAGCGAGCAAATCAAGAACGTCAGCGACGCCAGCTTCGAAGGCGACGTGCTCCAATCCGACCAGCCCGTGCTGGTGGACTACTGGGCAGCCTGGTGTGGACCGTGCAAGATGATCGCCCCCATCCTCGAGGAAGTCGCCACCGAGTATGCGGGCCGTCTTACCGTAGCCAAGCTCAATGTCGACGAAAACCAGGAAACGGCCGCGAAGTACGGCATCCGTGGCATCCCCACGCTGATGCTGTTCAAGAACGGCCAGGCCGCCGCAACCAAGGTGGGCGCCCTGTCGAAGTCGCAATTGACGGCATTCCTGGACAGCGCGTTGTAAACTGGCACCAGCCAGCGCGCCGGCAGTCAGTCGTCCGGCGCGCATCGCGAGTCCCGCGCGGGCGCGTCCGCCGCCCGCCGCCCTAGCCCATCTCTCATCTCCCCCAATTCACCGCGATGCACCTCAATGAACTGAAGGCGCTGCACGTATCGCAGCTGCTGGAAATGGCCGCTGGCCTGGAAATCGAGAACGCCAACCGCCTGCGCAAGCAGGAGCTCATGTTCGCCATCATGAAGCGGCGCGCCAAGCAAGGCGAGCAGATCTTCGGCGACGGCGTGCTGGAAGTCCTGCCCGACGGCTTCGGCTTCCTGCGCTCGCCGGAAACCTCGTACCTCGCCAGTACCGACGACATCTACATCTCGCCGTCGCAGATCCGCCGCTTCAATCTGCACACCGGCGACTCGATCGAGGGCGAAGTGCGCACGCCGAAAGACGGCGAACGCTATTTCGCGCTGGTGAAGGTGGACAAGATCAACGGTGCGCCGCCCGAGGCGGTCAAGCACCGCATCATGTTCGAGAACCTGACGCCGCTGCATCCCGACAAGCCGATGCGCCTCGAGCGTGACATCAAGAGCGAGGAGAACCTCACCGGCCGCATCATGGACATCTTCGCCCCGATCGGCAAGGGCCAGCGCGGCCTGATCGTGGCCCCGCCCAAGTCGGGCAAGACCGTGATGATGCAGCACATCGCGCACGCCATCACCACCAACTACCCCGACGCCGTCATGATCGTGCTGCTGGTCGACGAGCGGCCCGAGGAAGTCACCGAGATGCAGCGCACGGTGCGCGGCGAGGTGGTCGCGTCCACCTTCGACGAGCCGGCCACGCGTCACGTGCAGGTGGCCGAGATGGTGATCGAGAAGGCCAAGCGGCTGGTCGAGATGAAGAAGGACGTCGTGATCCTGCTCGACTCCATCACCCGCCTGGCGCGCGCCTACAACACGGTCGTGCCCGCCTCCGGCAAGGTGCTCACCGGCGGCGTGGACGCCAATGCCCTGCAGCGTCCCAAGCGCTTCTTCGGCGCGGCGCGCAATCTCGAGGAAGGCGGCTCGCTCACCATCCTGGGCACCGCGCTGGTCGAGACCGGCAGCCGCATGGACGAGGTGATCTACGAAGAGTTCAAGGGCACCGGCAACTCCGAAGTCCACCTCGAGCGCCGCCTGGCCGAGAAGCGCGTCTACCCGGCCATCAACCTGAACAAGTCGGGCACCCGCCGCGAAGAGCTGCTGATCCGCCCCGACCTGCTGCAGAAGATCTGGGTGCTGCGCAAGTTCATCCACGACATGGACGAGATCCAGTCGATGGAGTTCATCCTCGACAAGATGCGCGCCACCAAGACCAACGCCGAGTTCTTCGACATGATGAAGAAGTAGGCCTCCCCCGAAGCGCTGCCCGCTTCCCCCGGGGGCGACGCTGCGGACCGGCGGAGCCGGATCCGCGCGTCTCCGGTCGGAGGGATCCCCGTTTGCCCCTCCCGCCGGCTCAATGCTCGATATGCTCCTCGACCGATTTCGGCATGGGCGTGGACTGCGGCTCGACCGGCGCCAGCTTGGGGTCGTCCCATGATCCGGTCACCGTATATTCCATGGTCATGGCGCGGGCCAGCGGCTGCTTGAGCAGCCACTGGGTCAGGAAGGCGCCCAGCCCGATCAGCGGGTTGACGGCCAGCGCGGTGGCCACGGCCGCGCCGCTGGCGTCGAGATTGGGTATCACCACCGCCTGCAGGTCCCAGCGCTCGGCCACGATATCGCTGGTGCCGCCCAGCACGATGGCCGCCACGGGCCCGTTGATCTTGTAGCCATCGGTGCTCACCACGCCTTTGGACACGCTCACGTCGCCGCGCACCGTATCGAAGGGAAAGCCCTCCCGCAGGACACCGGCCGGGTCCATCTCGAGCCTGGCCAGCCGCTGCAGCGACTGCAGCGACAGCAATTCCAGCAGGCGCGCCGTGCGCGAATTCACGTGCACGAAGCGGCCCTTGTCCAGGCTCACCCGGGCATGGCCCTGCAGTTCGGTGAGGTCGCGGCGCCAGGGCAGGTCGCGCCAGCTGAGCTTGCCCCGGACCGTGCCGCTGCCGCCGCTGACGACCTGGCCCAGCCCCATGTCTTCCAGGTAGGCCCCCAGGTCGCGGAAGTCGGCCGAGGCATCCACCGTCAGGCCGCGATCGGCGCCCTTGAGCTTCCAGGTGCCGGTTGCCTGCAGCGTGGCGGCATCGTTGCCCAGGGTGAGCTTGTCCAGCCGCCACAGCCCGCCCCGCTCGAGGTTGGTGCCCAGCAGCTCCAGACGCCCGAGCTCGTGGCCGTACAGGTTGAAGGACTGTGCCTGCAGATCGATGGCGGGGATGTCGGAAAATCCCTCCCCCGCCTGGTCCACAGCCTGGGCGGCAGCCTGGCGCGCATCGTCTTCCTCCGCGCCGATGGCCAGCCGCGACAAGCGGGCCACGACCTTGCCGGCCACCGTGCCGGCGGCCTCGGTCCATTCCAGCGTGCCGGCGGCCTGGCGTGCATCGAGCTGCACCCGCCATTGGGTGGGCGTCGGACGCCGGGCCTGCAGCTTCACCGCATCGAAACGGTGGCCGGCCACGGTGAGTGCCTCGGTGTCCAGGCTGATTTCGTCCAGGCGCGGCAGCACGCTTCCCTCCGCACCGGCCGGGCGCTTGCCTTCCTGCTCGTCTGCGGCAGCAACACCGTCGGCCACCCGTTCCCAGGCATCCAGGTCGAAGGCCGCCACGCTGCCGGCGATGCGCATGCCGCGCAGCGGCAGCGTGGCAGCCCGGCCGGCACCCAGCGCACCGCGCGAGAAAAAAGTGCCGGCCCGATCGTCGGGGTCATGCTCGAGCAGCAGATTGACGTCCGTGCCCAGGCCGCCGGAAAGCCAGCGCCGACCCGGCGTGCCGGCATCGCTGGCCGGCTCCCATTCCAGATGCAGCGGCCGTTCGGTACCGGCAGGCTTGCCCAGCGGCGCGGGCAGGTCCACGGCCAGGCCGGTCAGCGGACTGCGCACGGTGACCGAAAGCGCCTTGCCGCGCCCGTACGACAGGCTTCCCTCGTAGGAGGTCTTGCCGGAGAAGCGCTCCAGCAGTGGAGTGCGCGCCAGTTCCTGCAGGCCTGACGCGGGCAGCGTGCCGGAAAACTGCAGGGCCTGGCCCGAACCGTCGAGCCGCCCCGAGATGCGCGCCGGCCCGCCCAGGAACACGCCCTGGATGTCCTGGGCCTGCAGCCCGGTCTCGGAAAACGCCAGCGTGCCCGACAGGCGGCTCAGGCTGGGCATGCCGTCCGAGAAGCGGAACCGGTTGTCCTGGAATGCGATGCGGCCGTCGACGCGGGCATCGCGCACCCGCATCAGCGGGATCTGCAGCTTCAGCGGCACGCGCCACTGGCCGGAACCTTGCGCATCGGACAGCGCGCCGTGCAGCATCCGGCCCAGCGGTGAATTGCGGACCAGGGCGAGGTAGGCGGACACATCGCCGCTGCTGTCGCCGTCGACCGTGAGCTGGGCGTCGTGCTCCATATCCGGAATGGTCGCCTGCAGCGGCCCCAGGTCGATCCTCTGCTGTGCCCCGGTTTCGATGTAGCCGCCCGCGCTGGTGAGCGCCAGCGCGGTCTTGTCCACCACGAAGCTGCCGGACAGGCCCTGCAGCCGCGGCCAGCCCTGGCGTCCGGGCCGTGCGGGCGCGTAGTCCACGACCCCATCGTCATAGGCGCCGGAAACCCGGAATTCGCCCTGCCTGCCCTGCGTATAGGGGAAATCGGCGAGATCGCCCTTGAGGGTGAGCGCCGCGTCGCGCGCCTCGCCGGCCTGCAGCCCCTGAGCCAGCCAGCGGCGCGCCATCGGGCTCACGACGGCAGGCAGGTAGCGGTGTATGGCGGGCATCGAAGCGCGCGAGAGCGTGCCGCGCAGATCGGCCGTGCCGGCCGCTGTGCGGCCTTCTCCGCGCCAGGCTCCGTACAGCCGCAGGTCCAGGTCGGCATTGCTCAGGTGCAGCTGCCGCAGGTCCAGCGTTGCCGCTTGTCCCTGCGGCCGGCGCAGCCGGCCATCCAGCGTCAGCGCGTCGACCACCAGCTCGGGGGTCTCGAAGAGATGGGGCAACCCGACCTGCAGTCCTGCTGCCTCGCCCGCAAGGCGCAGGCCATGTGCGGCATCGCCCCCGCGCAGCGGCAAGCCGCGCCGCTGCAGCAGATCGCCGGGCTCGCCTTCCAGCCGCGCCCGGGCCGTCGCCACGGCCACCGAGCCGGCGCCGTCGGGCAGGCGCCAGCGCAGTCCGCGCAGCGCCGTATCCAGCGTCAGGTCCTGCACCGCGCCGTCGGCCAGGCGCAGCCAGCCGCGCGCGGCCACCCGGCCCTCCAGTGCGGGCAGCGCCAGCCAGGGCGCCCAGGCGGCCGGCTCGGCATCATCGACCTGCGCATAGAGCTGGCCATTCCAGCGCGACGGGGCCTGCACCGGCGCAAACAGGCCGCGGTCGATCTCGCCCCGCAGTTCGATCCCGGCTGCCAGCGCCGCCGGCGGCCGGGCGCTCAGCGCGAAGCGGTGCGCCAGCGTGCCATTGCGCACCAGCAGGTTCACGTTGGAGAGCACCAGCTCGGGCGCCTGGCGCTGTGCGTCGTGCCAGCGCACGGTGAGGTCGTACAGGCCGATCTGCCGCTGGCGCAACAGCCACGCCAGCCATGGCGAATCGCCTCCCGCGCCGGCCTTGGGGTCGAGCGACCGGCCGGCCACCCGGATCGTGCCGTCCGGATCGCGGCGCACATCGAGATCGGCGCCTTCGATGCGCAGACTCAGGAAACGCGGCGCCAGCCGCAGCACGCTCGACCAGCCCAGCACCGCAGCCACGCGGGGCAGCGTCACCACCGGATCGGACTGGCCGGGCTCGTAGACGTGCACCGTGGACAGGCGCAGGCGCGGGTTGAGGCCGCTCCAGTCGGCGCTCACGGCGCCGATGCGCACCTGGGCGCCCAGGACCTCGCTGGCCTGCCGCTCGATCTGCGGACGCCATTGGTCTATGCGGGGCAGCACCGCATAGCGCAGCCCCAGCACCCCCACGACCACCGCCGCGTAAACAGCCAGGACGCCCCAGTACAGGCAGCGCAGGAACTTGGTGGAAACGGACACGGGCAGATCGGCAGGAAGGGGCGCGTTGATGTATCGTCCCTTATACATGAAACCCGCTTGGACGTGTGTTCCCAGCCATGCCCGAATCCGATCTGCTCTCGCCCGCCCTGGCCTGGTCCGGACACCTGCGCCGCCGCCTCGATGCCCGCCCCGATCTGCGTGCCTGGCTGCAGGATCAGGCGGCCCGCCCCGTGACCGCGCAATCGCTGTCGGACTGGCTGGCCGAACTGGCCGGACCCGACTCCGGCGAGCCCATGCCCGTGGCCCGCTGCCGCAGCGTATTGCGGCGCCTGCGCGAACGCGTGTTCTCCCTGCTCATGGTGCGCGACCTGGGCGGGGTGGCGGACCTCGAGGAAGTGGTGGGGGCCATGACCGCCCTGGCGGACCTCGCCGTGAGCGCCGCCTACCGCAGCGTGACGGCCGAGCTCAACGAGGTGCACGGCATCGCGCGCGACCCGGCCAGCGGGGCGCCCCAGGAGATGCTGATCGTCGGCATGGGAAAGCTGGGCGGATGCGAACTGAATGTGTCGTCCGACATAGACCTGGTGATGCTGTACGGCGAGGAGGGTGAAACCGACGGCCGCCGCAGCATCAGCAACCATGAGTTCTACGGGCGGCTCACGCGCCGCATGATGCCCGTGCTGTCGGAGGTCGATGCCGACGGGCAGGTGTTCCGCACCGACCTGCGGCTGCGCCCCGACGGCGACGCCGGCCCGCTGGCCTGGAGCCTCGATGCGCTGGAGCATTACCTGATCGCGCAGGGCCGCGAATGGGAACGCTACGCCTGGCTCAAGGCGCGCCTCATGCCCGCGCGCGCCCATGCCGACAGCCTGCCCGAGGCGCAGGCCCGCCAGCTCGAGAGCCTGCGCGTGCCCTTCGTCTACCGCAAGTACTTCGACTTCGACGCGCTGGCCGCGTTGCGGGCGCTGCGCGAGCGCATCCGCCAGGACTGGCAGCGGCGCGCCCTGGCGCGCAACGGCATCGACTTTGCCCACAACATCAAGCTGGGCGACGGCGGCATCCGCGAGATCGAATTCATCGTGCAGCTGTCGCAGCTCATCCGCGGCGGCCGCATGCCCGGACTGCAGCGCCGCGGCCTGATCGAGGCGCTGCATGCAGAGCGCGACGCCGGGCTGCTGCCCGCGGACGCCGCCGGGCGCCTGGAACAGGCCTACCGCTTCCTGCGCCGAACCGAGCACGCGCTGCAATACCGGGAAGACGAGCAGACGCACCTGCTTCCCGGCGATCCCGAGCGGCGCGCCGGGCTGGCCGCGGCGCTGGGCTACGACACCGACCGCTTCGAACGCGAGCTGGCCGAGCATCGCGCCTTCGTCGCCGAATCGTTCCGCGACGCCTTCCGGCTGGCCGGCGTGGGCGACATCGATGCCGACGGCGACGGCCGGCCCGACAGCCCCCCGCCCGTGCCCGCGGATGGCGAGACCGCCCTGGCCGCCCAGATCCGCGAGCAATACGGTGAACACGCGGAAGACCTGCTGCGCCGCACCGAGTCGCTGCTGGAGAGCCATCGGGTGCGCAGCCTGCCCGACGGCAGCCGGCGACGGCTGGAAGCGCTGCTGCCCCAGGCCCTGCAGGCCGCCAGCCGGACGCCGGCGCCGCGCGACGCGGCCGTGCGGCTGCTGGATCTCATCGAGACCATCGCCCAGCGCAGCGCCTATCTCGCGCTGCTGGCGGAATATCCCGACACGCTGGCGCGCGTGGCGCGCATGATGGCGGCCAGCCCCTGGGCCGCCCAATACCTCACCCAGCATCCGCTGCTGCTGGACAGCCTGATCGACTGGCGCACGCTGTTCGAGCCGCTGGACTTCGCCCAGATCGGCCGGCAACTGGCCGCCGACCTGGACGCCTGCGTGCTGCCCGACGGCGAACCCGACATCGAGCGGCAGATGAACCTGATGCGCGACGTGCAGCGCCAGGCCAGCTTCCAGCTGCTGGCCCAGGATCTGGAAGGCGAGCTCACCGTGGAGAAGCTCGCCGACCAGTTGTCCGCCCTGGCCGACCTGCTGCTCGCGGAAACCATGCGCCGCGTCTGGCCGCTGGTGAATCGCCAGCCCGGCGCCGAACCGCGCTTCGCCGTGATCGCCTACGGCAAGCTGGGCGGCAAGGAGCTGGGCTACGCCTCCGACCTGGACCTGGTGTACCTGTTCGACGACCCGCGCGAGGATGCCGGCGAAGTCTATGCCAAGCTGGGACGGCGCATGACCTCGTGGCTGTCCACCATGACGTCCTCGGGCCGGCTCTACGACGTGGACCTGCGCCTGCGGCCGGATGGCGATGCCGGACTGCTGGCCGTCAGCGTCGAAGCCTTCGAGGCATACCAGCGCAAGCACGCCTGGCCGTGGGAGCACCAGGCGCTGACCCGCGCCCGGCATGCCGCCGGGGATCCCGCCGTGGGCGCAAGATTCGAGCGCATCCGCGCCGAGATCCTGGTCGCTCCGCGAGACCAGGCCACCCTGCGGGCGCAAGTACTGGCCATGCGCGACAAGATCAGCGCGGGGCATCCGAATTCCAGCGGGCTGTTCGACCTCAAGCACGACCGCGGCGGCATGGTCGACGTGGAATTCGTGACCCAGTACCTGGTGTTGAGCCACGCGGCCGCGCATCCCGCCCTGGTGGCCAACCTGGGGAACATCGCGCTCCTGCGGCTGGCCGGCGAGGCCGGACTGATTCCCGCCGAACTGGCCCGGCGGGCCGGCGACGCCTATCGCACGCTGCGCCGGGCCCAGCACGCGCTGCGCCTGCAAGGGGTCGAGAAGGCGCGCGTGCCCGACGAGCAGCTGCGCGACGAGCGTGCCGCGGTCACCGCCCTGTGGCAGGCCGTGCTGGGCCCTGAAGGCGGCGCAGACCCGCAGTAAAATAGGTTTTTCGCCATTTTCACGTGCGCCTGCGCGGCCACGCCTGTGCCATGTCCGAACTCGTGCGCCCCAAACTCGAACTGCCCGCCGGCCGCCGCAAGGTGCTGCTGCACTCCTGCTGCGCGCCCTGTTCCGGCGAGGTCATGGAAGCCATGACCGCCTCGGGCATCGACTACGCGATCTTCTTCTACAACCCGAACATCCATCCGGTAAAGGAATACGAGATCCGCAAGAACGAGAACATCCGCTTTGCCCGGCAGCACGGCATCGAGTTCATCGATGCCGACTACGACATGGACAACTGGTTCGAGCGGGTCAAGGGCCTGGAGAACGAGCCCGAGCGCGGCGAGCGCTGCACCGTGTGCTTCGACATGCGCTTCGAGCGCACCGCGCTGTATGCCCACGAGCACGGCTTCGACACCATCACGAGCTCGCTGGGCATCTCGCGCTGGAAAGACATGAACCAGATCAATGGCTGCGGCGAACGCGCCGCCGCGCGCTACGACGACCTGGTCTACTGGACTTACAACTGGCGCAAGGGCGGCGGGTCGCAGCGCATGATCGAGATCAGCAAGCGCGAGAACTTCTATCAGCAGGAATACTGCGGCTGCGTGTATTCGCTGCGCGACACCAACCGCCACCGCCGCGCCCAGGGGCGCGACCGCATCCACATCGGCGTGAAGTTCTACGGCAAGGAAGGCCTGCTCAAGGAAGAGAACCTCTGAGTCTGCCGCGCCTCAGCACTCCACGATGTTCACCGCCAGGCCGCCGCGTGCCGTCTCCTTGTATTTGGTCTTCATGTCGGCCCCGGTCTCGCGCATGGTCTTGATCACGGAGTCCAGCGACACATAGTGCTGGCCGTCGCCGCGCAGCGCCATGCGGGCCGCGTTCACCGCCTTCACCGAGGCCATGGCATTGCGCTCGATGCACGGAATCTGCACCAGGCCGCCCACCGGGTCGCAGGTGAGCCCCAGGTTGTGCTCCATGCCTATCTCGGCGGCGTTCTCCACCTGCTCCACCGAGCCGCCCAGCACGGCCGCCAGCGCGCCGGCCGCCATCGAACAGGCCACCCCCACCTCGCCCTGGCACCCGACTTCCGCCCCCGAGATGGAAGCGTTGTATTTGTAGAGCAGGCCGATGGCGCCGGCCGTGAGCAGGAACTCGCGTACGCCCGCCGGGCTGGCCCCGGGCACGAAGCGGTCGTAGTAATGCAGCACCGCCGGGATGATGCCGGCCGCCCCGTTGGTGGGCGCGGTGACCACGCGGCCCCCGGCCGCGTTCTCTTCGTTGACGGCCATGGCGTACAGGTTGACCCAGTCCATGACGGACAGCGGATCCGAAAGGGTGCGTTCGGCGCGCTGCGTGAGGCGGCGATAGAGTTCCGGCGCGCGCCGCCGCACCCGCAGCGGACCGGGCAGGACGCCGTCGGCGTCGGGATGGCCGATGCCGCAGCCCCGCGCCACGCATTCCTGCATGACCTGCCAGATGCGGTCGAGGCCGGACTCGATCTCCTCGCGGCCGCGCCACACGAGCTCATTGTCGAGCATCAGGGCGGCCACCGGCTTGCCCAGCTCGCGGCAACGCTGCACCAGCTCGCGCGCGTGGCGGAAGGGATGGGGCAGTCTGTCGTGCGCGGCCATCACCTGTGTGTTCGCAGCGCCGGCAGTGACCACGAAGCCGCCGCCCACCGACAGGTAGCGCGACTCGCGCAACAACCCGCCCGCCGCATCGTAGGCATGGAATTTCATGCCGTTGGGATGCTCGGCCATGGCCTCGCGGCGATAGAACACCAGGTGGGATTTCTCGATGAACAGCACCGGGTGACGGCCCAGCAGCGGCAGGCGCTGGGCGGCGCGCACGTCTGCCAGCAGGGCATCGATGGCGCCGGGGTCGACCGTGTCCGGCGACTGGCCCATCAGTCCCAGCATCACGCCCTTGTCGGTACCGTGGCCCTTGCCGGTCGCGCCCAGCGAACCGTAGAGCTCGACGCGCAGCTGGGCCACGTGCGGCAGGAGGCCGTCGCGCTCCAGTCCCTGCGCATACAGCAGCGCTGCGCGCATCGGGCCCACGGTATGCGAGCTGGACGGCCCGATGCCGATCTTGAAGAGGTCGAATACGGAAACGGCCACGGCGCGGCTTCCTGTGTCTGCGATTGCGGGCCCCTATCATAGGACAGGACCGGCAGCCGGCCCGTGCGGTTTGACGCCGGCCCCGTACGTGAGATCATGACGTGATTGTTTCACGTCATGGACGGCCTTGCGCCGCACGGGATTCGCCATGTCTGGATTGTTGCTCCTGCTGGACTTCGCCGGCTATGCCGCCCTGCTGCTGTGGGGCGTGCACATGGTGCGCACCGGCGTGCAGCGCGCCTTCGGCGCCGCGCTGGGAGCCGCCCTGGGACGTGCGCTGGGCACACGCCTGCGCGCCTTCGCGGCGGGGCTGGGCATCACGGCCGTCCTGCAGAGCAGCACCGCCACCGGCCTGATGATCACCGGCTTTGCCGCGGGCGGCGTGGTGGCGCTGACCCCCGCGCTCGCGGCCATGCTGGGCGCGAACGTCGGCACTACGCTGATCGTCCAGTTGCTGTCCTTCGACCTCACGGCCCTGGCGCCCATCCTCATCCTGGCCGGCGTATGGATGTTCCGCCGCAACGTGCCGGGCCGCACGCGCGACCTGGGCCGCGTATTCATCGGCCTGGGCCTGCTGCTGCTCTCGCTGCACCAGCTGGTGCAGCTGTTCCAGCCGCTGGAGCACGCCCCGCTGCTGGGGGTTCTGCTGAAGGCACTGGGCTCCCAGCCCGCGGTCGCCATGCTGGTCGCGGCCCTGCTCACCTGGGCGGCCCATTCCAGCGTGGCGGTGGTGGTGCTGCTGATGTCGCTCGTGGGCCACGGACTCGTCACGCCGTCGCTGGCCTACGCCATGGTGCTGGGCGCCAACCTGGGCACCGCGATCAACCCCATGATCGAAGGCGTGACGGGCGACGACCCGGCCGCCCGGCGCCTGCCGCTGGGCAACCTGCTGACGCGCGTGGCGGGCGTGCTGGCCGGGCTGGTAGTGCTGCCCTGGCTGCCCGGATGGCTGGCCCTGCTGGACGACAGCCCGGCCCGCGCCGTGGCGAACTTCCATACGCTCTTCAACGTGGTGGTGGCGCTGGCGTTCCTGCCGGTGCTCGCGCCCTATGCCCGCCTGCTGACGCGCTGGCTGCCCAAGCGCAGCGATCCCAACGACCCGGCACGCCCGCAGTACCTGGACGAATGGGCCCACGACGTGCCTGCCGTGGCGCTGGGCAATGCGGCGCGCGAAGCGCTGCGGATGGCCGACATGCTGCAGACACTGCTGCTCTATGCGCGGGCCGGCTTCCGGCGCGACAACCGGCATCGCATGGTGCACGCCCGCCAGCTCGACAACGCCATGGACAAGCTCGAAGGCGCCATCATCACCTACGTCGCCACGCTGGACCAGGACAACATGACGCGCGAAGACCTGCAGCGGCGCGACGGCATCCTGGCCTTCGCGAGCAACATCGGCCACGCCGGCGACATCGCCTACCACGGCCTCCTGGGACACGCGAACAAGCTGCGCAAGCAGGGGTGGAGCCTCTCGGCCGCGCAGCGCGCCGAACTGGACGAAATGCTGGCCGCCCTGATCGCCAACCAGCGCCAGGCGGCCGCCCTGTTCGTCAATGACGACCTGCGCCAGGCCCGGGCCCTGGCAAACGAAAAAGCACGCTTTCGCCACATGGAGGCGCGCGCATCCGAGACGCACCTGGAGCAGATCAAGGCCGGCGAGATCGACGCCGCCGAAGTGGGCGCGCTCTACCTCGACATCCTGCGCGACATGAAGAGCATCAACTCGCACCTGGTGGGCGCGGCCGCCTATCCGCTGCTGGCCCGCCACGGCGAGCTCCTGCCCAGCCGCCTGCGCGAATCCGCGACCTGAACGCCGGACGGCGCAGCGCGCTCAGTGCGCGTGGCCGTGTTCGCCGTGGTGCCCCGTCTCGTGGGCCGCATGTTCGTGCCCATGCTCGTGCCCATGCCCGTGCTCGTGGCCATGATGCATCATCGTGGTCACGCCATAGATCAGCGCCACGCCCGCGCCCACCAGCGCCAGCTGCGGCACCGCGTCGGCCAGCCGTACGCGCTCGTGCATCTGGGGCATCAGGTCGGCCACCGAGATATACAGGAAGCTGCTGGCGGCGATCACCAGCACATAAGGCACCCAGGCCTGGGCGACATCCAGCACGTAATAGCCCAGCAGGCCGCCCAGCGCGGAACACAGGCTGGAGAACAGGATCAGCGAGAATGCCCTGCGCCGCCCCAGCCCGGCATTGAGCAGCACCACGAAGTCCCCCAGCTTGTGCGGCACCTCGTGCACGATGATGGAGGCCGCGGTGAGCACCCCCAGCAGCGGATCGGCCACGAATGCCGCCGCCACGAGCACGCCGTCGCACAGGTTGTGGAGCGAGCTGCCGATCAGGATGAGCGCGCCGCCGCGGCCCGCCTCGTGCCTGTCGTGCCCTTTGTGATGGTGGTGCCCGTCGCCCTCATGGTGATGGCTGTGGCGCAGCAGCGCGATCTTCTCCAGCACGAAGAACCCGATCAGCGCGGCCAGCATCAGCCCGAACAGCGCATGCGCGTCCGCCACGCCGGTCTCGAAGGCCTCGGGCAGCAGGTGCAGCAGCGCCACCGACAGCAGCACCCCCACCGACAGGCTCACCATGTGGTGCAGGTATTGGGCAAAGACGCGATAGGCCAGCCAGCTGGCGATGACGACGGCAATCAGGCCGCCGGCGACGGTGGCCAGCAGGATCCAGGGTAGCAGCATGTTCGGGAGGGAGACCGGGAAACGGGCAACGAGAAGCGGGAAACGGGAAGCGGCGGCGAACGGCGCGTCGCCGAAAGTTCGAAATATTATATCGTTTCGTCCGCAGCCGGCCGCGGGGGCGGTCCCGGCCGGCATGGCGCCGGCCCGGCCGACCTCAGTGCGCCTGCTCCCAGTTCCGGCCCGCGCCCACTTCGGCCACCAGCGGCACGCGCAGCTCCGCCACGCCGCACATCAACCCGGGCAAGGCCTCGCGCACCGCCTCGACTTCGTCAGCGGGCGCCTCGAGCACGAGCTCGTCGTGCACCTGCATGATCATGCGGGTGCGCATTCCTTCGTCGTCGAGCCAGCGCTGTACCGCCACCATGGCCATCTTGATCAGGTCGGCCGCCGTGCCCTGCATGGGCGCGTTGATGGCGGCGCGCTCGGCGCCCTGGCGCCGCGGACCGGAGCCGGCCTTGATGTCGGGCAGCTGCAGGCGGCGGCCGAACACGGTTTCCACGTAGCCCTGCTGGCGAGCCAGCTGGCGGGTGCTTTCCATGTATTGCGCCACGCCTGGATAACGGGCGAAGTAGCGGTCGATGTAGGCCTGGGCGGCATCGCGCGTGATGCCCAGGTTCGAGGCCAGGCCGAACACCCCCATGCCGTAGATCAGGCCGAAGTTGATGGCCTTGGCGGCGCGCCGCTGTTCGCTGTTGACCTCGGCCAGCGGCACCCCGAAGACCTCCGCGGCGGTGGCGCGATGGATGTCCTCGCCGGCGGAGAAGGCGCGCTGCAGGTTGGCGTCGTCGGACACGTGCGCCATGATGCGCAGTTCGATCTGCGAATAGTCGGCCGACAGCAGCATGCCGTGCTCGGCCACGAAAGCCTCGCGCACCCGCCGGCCGGCTTCGGTGCGCACGGGAATGTTCTGCAGGTTGGGATCCGACGAGGCCAGGCGTCCGGTGATCACCGCGGCTTGCGAATAATGCGTATGCACCCGGCCGGTGTCGGCGTTGATCATGCGCGGCAGCTTGTCGGTATAGGTGGACTTGAGCTTGGACAGGCCGCGGTATTCCAGCAGCACCTGCGGCAAGGGATAGTCCTGCGCCAGCCGGCTCAGCACTTCCTCGTCGGTGGAGGGTGCGCCGCCGGCCGTCTTGCGCACCACCGGCAGCTGCATGCGCCCGAACAGGATCTCGCCCAGTTGCTTCGGCGAGTTCAGGTTGAAGGGCTGCCCGGCCAGCTCGTAGGCCCGCTGCTCCAGGGCCAGCATTTCCTGGCCCAGCTGGTGGCTCTGGCGGGCCAGCTCCGCGGCATCGACCTTGACGCCGTTGCGCTCGATGGTCACGAGCACGCCCGAGACCTGCATCTCCAGCGTGTAGATGCGTTCCAGCCCGGCCTCGGCGGCCACGCGCGGGCGCAGCGCCCGATGCAGCTGCAAGGTGAAATCGGCGTCCTCGCAGGCATAGTGGCCCGCCTTGTCGACGTCCACCTCGTCGAAGCCGATCTGCTTGGCGCCCTTGCCGCACAGTTGCTCGTAGGTGACGCCGCTGCGGCCCAGGTAGCGCTGCGCCAGGTCGTCCAGGCTCACCGCGCGGTGCGACTCCAGCACGTAGGCCTGCAGCATGGTGTCGTCGGTGATGCCGGACAGCCGGATGCCTTCGTTGGCGAACACGTGGGTGTCGTACTTGGCGTGGTGCAGCAGCTTGCAGCGGGAGGCGTCCTCCAGCCAGCCGCGCAGCCGCGCCAGCACTTCGTCCTTGGGCAGTTGCTCGGCCGCGTCGGGCCCCCGGTGCGCCAGGGGGATGTAGCGCGCCACGCCCGGCTCCACCGCCATCGAGATGCCGACCAGCCGCGCATGCATTTCCGACAGCGAGGTGGTCTCGGTGTCCAGCGCCACCAGCTCGGCGGACTGCAGGCGCTGCATCCATTCGTCGAATGCCGGCCAGGACGCGATCACCTGGTAATCGAGCTCGGCCGGCGCGCCCGGCGCTTCGGCCACCACGCGGGCGTCGCCCGCGGGAACGCGCTGCGCATCGCCGGTGAGCTCGCGCAGCCAGCTGCGAAAGCCGTAGTGGTCGTACAGCGCGATCAGGGCCTCGGTATCGGGCTGGCGCGGCGTGAGGTCATCGAGGCCGCGGATGTGCGCGCTGAGGTCGCAATCGCACTTCACGGTGAGCAGCTGGCGCGTGAGCGCGAAGTTGGGGATGGCCTCGCGCAGGTTGCTGCCCGCCACGCCCTTGATCGCGTCGGCGTGGGCCACCAGCGCCTCGATGGAGCCGTACTCGCCCAGCCATTTGGCGGCGGTCTTGGGCCCGACCTTGGTCACGCCGGGCACGTTGTCGACCGCATCGCCCACCAGCATCAGGTAATCGACGATGCGCGCCGGAGGAACGCCGAACTTGGCCTGCACGCCCGCTTCGTCCAGCGTTTCGCCGCTCATGGTGTTGACCAGCGTGACGTGCGGATCGACCAGCTGGGCGAGGTCCTTGTCGCCGGTGGAGACGATGGCGTGTATGCCCTGCTGCGCCGCCTGGCGCGCCAGGGTGCCGATGATATCGTCGGCCTCCACGCCCTCGATGCTGAGCACCGGCCAGCCCAGAGCGCGCACGGTCTGGTGGATGGGCTCGATCTGCGCGGCGAGGTCTTCGGGCATGGGGGGGCGATGCGACTTGTAGTCGGGATACAGGTCGTCGCGAAACGTCTTGCCACGCGCGTCGAAGATGCATGCGGCATACTCTGCCTTATGATCCGACACGAGCTTGCGCAGCATGTTCACCACGCCATAGAGGGCGCCGGTGGGTTCGCCCTGCGCATTGCGCAGATCCGGCATGGCATGGAAGGCGCGATACAGGTAGCTCGACCCATCTACCAGCAACAAGGTTTTTTTCATGGTTACAAAGGCAGCGCAGGAAACCCCGGCCAGCAAGCAAATTCCGGTGATTATCTCAGAGATAGCCACGGCGGCCGAAAAACTGGCCGGCATCGGCCCTGCCGTGAGCGTGTTCGGCAGCGCCCGCATCGCGCCCGACTCGCCCGACTACGCCACGAGCCGCGCCATCGGGGCCGGGCTGGCGCGGGCGGGCTTTGCCGTCATCGCGGGCGGGGGCCCGGGCGTCATGGAGGCGGCCAACCGCGGCGCCTATGAAGCCGGCGGAACCAGCGTGGGGCTCAACATCCGCCTGCCCAACGAAGCGCACAACAACGCCTACCAGACCATCAGCCTGTCGTTCGAGTACTTCTACTCGCGCAAGGCCACGTTCTTCATGCACAGCTTCGCCTACATCTCGCTGCCGGGCGGGTTCGGCACCATGGACGAGCTGTTCGAGGCGCTGACCCTCATCCAGACCGGCAAGGTGCCGCCGGCCCCCATCATCCTGGTGGGCCGCGACTACTGGACGGGCCTGGTGGAATGGATGGCCGGGCAGATGCAGGCCCGGGGCATGATAGGCCCGCTGGACCTGGACCTGTTCCTCATCGAAGACGACCCCGAGCGGGTCGTGCGGCATGTGGTGGAATTCCACAACCGCTTCCAGGACGACGCCGACTTCGTCCCCTCGCTGCCCGCCGACTGAATCCGGGCGCGCCGCAACGCGGCGCCAGCGCCTGCCGATGCGGGCCCCGCGCGCCCATGAGCCCCAAAAAGGTCGGAGCGCAAAAAAAACTCGTGCTGGCGCAAAGCCGGGACGGATGGCTCTGTGCCACCATCAGCTCCCTCCGCCATCTAGTTGGGAATCAGACTCATTCATGGAAGCGACCCGCCAGCCCCTGCGCCACATCCGGCGCCTCACGCCCCTGGTGGCGGCGCTTGCCGCCTGCCAAGGCGCCAGCGCCCAGACCGCCGCCGATTCGGCCGACCGCATCGAGGCCTCCACGCTCAGCGCCATCACCGTGACGGCGACAGGCTATGAGCAGTCGGTGGCCGACGCGCCGGCCAGCGTCACCGTGCTCACGCACGACGAGATCGCGAGCCGGCCCTATGCCAACCTGCAGGATGCGCTGAACGACATCGAGGGCGTCAGCGTGGTGGGCGCCAGCGCCAACAAGCAGGACATCTCCATCCGCGGCATGCCGGGCAAGTACACGCTGATCCTGGTCGACGGCGTGCGCCAGGGCACGCGCGAACTGCTCAACCGGGAAGAACTGGGCATGGTGCAGGGCAGCCAGATCCCGCCGCTGTCGGCCATCGAGCGCATCGAGGTGATCCGCGGCCCGATGTCCTCGCTGTACGGCTCGGACGCGCTGGGCGGCGTGGTCAACGTCATCACGCGCAAGGTGCCGGACAAATGGACCGGCAACGTCAATCTGGGCGCGGAACTGCAGCAGCACAGCGAGCTGGGCAACAGCCGCCAGGCCGACTTCTACCTTGCCGGCCCGATCGCAGACGAGCGCATCGGACTGCAGATCTTCGGCAAGGCGAACAACCATTCCGAAGCCGACGTACAGGACGGCTCGTACGGCATCCGCGACCGCGGCGTGACGGCCCGCCTGAACATCAGGCCCACGGCCAACCAGGACGTGGCCCTGGAGGCCGGCCAGGACGAATACAAGCGCTACGGCACCGTGGGCAAGTCGCTGGCCGACTCCGAAACCGGCGACTACCGCCTGAACACGCGCTATACGCATTTCCGCCTGGGCCATACCGGCCGCTGGGACTGGGGCACCACCGACGTGTCGCTGTCGCGCCAGATCGGCAAGACCAGCAACACCATCGCCGGCGACGACACCACCTCATACCCGGACACGCGCCTGAGCACCACCGTGCTCGACGCCAAGACCACCCTGCCCCTGTCGAACCACATTCTCACCCTGGGCGGGCAATACACCGACAGCCGCCTCACGGGCACGCGCAACGAGGCCGCCTCCACCGGCAGCATGAACACGGTGAGCAAACTGAGCGCCCGCACCTGGGCCCTCTTCGGCGAGGACGAATGGGCCCTCACCGACCAGCTGGCGCTCACCGGCGGCCTGCGCATGGACGACCACGAGCGCTACGGACAGCACTGGAGTCCGCGCGGCTACCTGGTGTATCACCTGAACGACAGCTGGTCGGTCAAGGGCGGCGTGGCGCGCGGCTTCCGCGCCCCCGAACTGCGCCAGTCGTCCGCCGACTACTACCAGGCCACTGGCGGCGCCGTCGGCGCGCCGCGCGGCACCATCGCAGGCAATCCCGACCTCGAGCCCGAGACCAGCACCAACATCGAACTGGGCCTGCACTATGCCGACCCCCAGGGCATGGAAGCCGGGATCACCTACTTCCACAACGATTTCAAGAACAAGATCTACAGCCAGTGCGTGTCCGGCTGCTCGGGCAGCTCCGGCGCCACGTACGAATGGGGCAACATCGGCCGGGCCACGCTGCAGGGCGTGGAGACCACGCTGAGCATCCCCCTCAGCGAAACCGTGGAGCTCAGCGGCAACTACACCTACACCTCGTCCAAGCGCAAGACCGACGACGAGACTGCGTACGACGGCTCGTCGCTCAAGGGCAAGCCGCTGGACCGCACGCCCCGCCACGTGCTGAACGTGCGCGCCGACTGGCAGGCCACGCCGGCGCTGTCGGTCTATGCCGCTGCCCATGTGCAGAGCGAGCAATACTGGGCCAATTACCGCAACGGCTCGACCACCACGCGCCGCCGGCCCGGCGCCACCACCTTCGACCTCGGCGCCAGCTACGAGCTCAACAGGAGCGTCACGCTGCGCCTGGCGATGCTCAACATCACCGACAAGCGCGTTCCGGTGGATTACCGGGGCCGCACCGATGGCCTGGAAGGCAACTGGCTGGTCGACGACGGACGACGCATTTGGCTGAATACCTCCGTCTCGTTCTGAGCGCCGCGGTTCCTGGCGCGGGGGCCGCGCCGCGTGGCGCGGGCCTGCCGCCGCAGCCGGCGGACCTGGCCGTCGGCGTGCCGACCGGGCAGGTCGACTGCTGGCATCTCGAGCGCGAGGGCGGCGCGCCTGCCGACGAGATCCTGGTCTACCGGCCCGCGGAGCCGGCGCCCCCGGCCGGCTATCCGGTGATCTGCATGCTGGATGGCAGGGCCGTGTTCGAGAGCCTGGCGCAGTACGCCCATGCGCGGCCCGCGCCACGCGCGCTGGTGGTGGGCCTGGGCTATGCCGGCCCGGACCGCTACCACGCCGGAGCCCGCTCCTACGACTACACCCCGCCCTCTCCCGGCGATGCGCAGCCGGCGGGCTCGCCGCGCGATCCGGCGGCGCGGGGCTGGGCCCTGCCTGGCGGCGGCGCCGACCGCTTCCTGGAGCGCCTGCAGGAACGCATCCTGCCCTTCATCGCGGGGCGCTATCCGATGGATCCCCACCGGCAGACCCTCTGGGGCCACTCCTACGGGGGCCTGTTCGCCCTGCACGTGGCGCTGACGGCGCCGGGTTCCTTCAGCCGCTACATGGCCGCCAGCCCCTCCCTGTGGTGGAACAGCCACTACCTGTTCGACGAGATTGCCCGCATTGCCGCCGGTGCGGCGGACTGCGCGGCGGACCTCACCATACTGAGCGAAACCCCGGCGCCGGCCGCCGGCCGTCCGGCGGCCCCGCACAGCCTCGATGCCGCCATCGAGCGCCTGGGCGCCATCCCCGGACTGCGCCTGACCGACGTGCGTTATCCGGGGCACAGCCACGGCCAGATGCTCACCATCGCGCTGGCGCATGCCCTCGGCCCGCAGCGGTGAAGCCGGCGCGCAAACCGCTCCCCTGAAAAGCAGGAACCCGGCCGCAGCCGGGTTCCTGTAGGCGAGCCGCTTACGCGTTTTCGCGCGCGGCGCGGCGGCGCTCGTGTTCCTGCAGGTGGCGCTTGCGCAGGCGGATCGACTTGGGCGTGATCTCGACCAGCTCGTCGTCGTCGATGAACTCCACGGCGTACTCCAGCGTGATCTGGATGGGCGGCACCAGGCGCACCGCCTCGTCCGTGCCCGAGGCCCGGACGTTGGTCAGCTGCTTGCCCTTGATGGGATTGACCACGAGGTCGTTGTCACGGCTGTGGATGCCGATGATCATGCCCTCGTACAGCGCCTCGCCGGGGCTGACGAACATGCGGCCGCGGTCCTGCAGCTTCCACAGGGCGTAGGCCACGGCATCGCCGTTGTCCTGGCTGATCAGCACGCCGTTGCGGCGCTCGCCGATGGAGCCTTCGCGCACGGGCGCGTACTCGTGGAAGGTATGGCTCATCAGGCCGGTGCCGCGCGTGAGCGTGAGGAACTCGTTCTGGAAACCGATCAGGCCGCGCGCCGGAATGATGTACTCCAGGCGCGTACGGCCGCGGCCGTCGGGCTGCATGTCCTGCAGGTCGCCCTTGCGGCGGCCCAGCTCTTCCATCACCCCGCCCTGGTGCGCGTCCTCGACGTCGACCGTGAGGGCCTCGAAGGGCTCGCACTTCACGCCGTCGATCTCCTTGAACACCACGCGCGGCCGCGACACGGCCAGCTCATAGCCTTCACGGCGCATGGTCTCGAGCAGGATGGTCAGGTGCAGCTCGCCCCGCCCCGCCACCTCGAACACGGTGTCGTCGCCGGTATCGCGCACGCGCAGCGCCACGTTCGACTTGAGCTCGCGCTCCAGGCGATCGCGCAGCTGGCGGCTGGTGACGAACTTGCCTTCCCGGCCGGCCAGCGGCGAGGTGTTGACCATGAAGTTCATGGTCAGGGTGGGCTCGTCGACACGCAGCATGGGCAGGCCCTCGGGCGTGTCGGTGGCCGTCACGGTGGTGCCGATGTTGAGGTCTTCGATGCCGTTGATGAGCACGATGTCGCCGGCCTGGGCCTCCTCGACCTGCTCGCGCTCCAGGCCCTGGAAGGTCAGCACCTGGTTGATGCGGCCGCGCCGCACGGCGCCGTCAGGGCCGTCGCGGAACGCCACGTCCATGCCGGGGCGCATGCGCCCGCGGTTGATCCGGCCGATGCCGATCTTGCCCACGTAGCTGTTGTAGTCGAGCGAGGTGATCTGCATCTGCAGCGGACCGTCGGGGTCGTCGTTGCGCTGGGGCACGTACTTCAGTATGGCCTCGAACAGCGGCCGCATGTCGCCCTCGCGCACGTCCTCGGTAAGGCCGGCATAGCCCGCCAGGCCCGAGGCATAGACCACCGGGAAATCCAGCTGCTCCTCGGTGGCGCCGAGCTTGTCGAACAGTTCGAAGGTGGCGTTGATGACGAAATCCGGACGCGCGCCGGGGCGGTCGATCTTGTTGACGACCACGATGGGCTTCAGGCCCAGCGCCAGCGCCTTGCGCGTCACGAAGATGGTCTGGGGCATGGGCCCCTCCACCGCGTCCACCAGCAGCAGCACGCCGTCCACCATGGACAGCACGCGCTCGACCTCGCCGCCGAAGTCGGCGTGTCCCGGGGTGTCGACGATGTTGATGTGCGTGCCCTCGTATTCCACGGCACAGTTCTTGGACAGGATGGTGATGCCGCGCTCTTTTTCCAGGTCGTTCGAGTCCATGACCCGTTCGACCATGGCCTGGTTCTCGCGGAAGGTGCCCGACTGGCGCAGCAGTTGGTCGACCAGGGTGGTCTTGCCATGGTCCACGTGGGCGATGATGGCGACGTTGCGCAGGGCGCGGGTCATAACGGAAATCCTCTCAGGTTCGGGCGGGCATCAGGCCCGCCGGCAATTCGTTCAGGTCAAGCAGGGCCTGCTTGGGATCGGACATCGCCTGCAGCGAGTCCAGCGTCGTGGCGCAGTCCAGCGAAAAAGGCCCGACGTGCGTGCGCCGCAGCGCCGCCAGGTGGGCATAACAGCCCAGCGCCCGCCCGATGTCCTGGGCGAGCGTACGTATGTAGGTGCCTTTGCTGCACGCCACGTCGATCTCGGCGCGCGAGCCCTCGCACCACAGCAGCTCGATCCGGTGGATGGTGATCTGCCGCGGCGCCCGCTCGAGCTCGATGCCCTGGCGGGCGTATTCGTACAGCGCCTTGCCGTCGCGCTTGAGCGCGGAGTACATCGGCGGCACCTGCTCGATGGTGCCCTGGAATCGTGACAGCACGTCGCGCAGCGCCGCCGCATCGATCTCGCACGGACCGTCGGCGCGTGCCACCACGTTGCCGGTGAGGTCGCCGCTGTCGGTCTCCTCGCCGAACTGCAGGGTGGCGCGATAGGCCTTGTCGGCATTGAGCATCGCGCCGGATATCTTGGTTGCCCGCCCCAGGCAGCACACCAGCAGGCCCGTGGCGAACGGGTCCAGCGTGCCGGTATGCCCGGCCTTGGCGGCATCCAGCGTGCGCCGCGCACGCTGCAAGGCGTGGTTGCTCGACAACCCCACGGGTTTGTCGAGCAGCAGCACACCGTCGAGCGCAAGCCCGCGTCTCTTGGCCATCGTCGCAATCCGGAAAAAAGTGACGAAGGCCGCTCAGGAGCGGTCGTCGGGCTCGTCGTCGGGTTCGGCCGCAGCCGGGCCGCCGCGGTTGGCGCGGTCGATCAGCGCCGACATCTCGATGCCGCGCTCGATCTGCGGATCATGATAGAAGCGCAGCGTCGGCACGGTATGGATGTGCAGCATCTTGTACAGCTGCGAGTGCAGCCAGCCGGCCTTCTCGTTGAGCACGGCGGCGGCCGCGTCGGGTTCGGCCCCGAGCACGGTGAAATACACCTTCGCGTGCGCGTAGTCGGGCGAGAGCTCGACGCCGGACAGCGTGATCAGCCCCGCGCGCGCGACGTCGATCTCGCGCTGGATCAGGCCGGCCAGATCCTTCTGGATCTGGTCGGCCAGCCGCAGGTTGCGGCCGGGGATGGATTTGGACTTGTGGCGGCTCATGGAATGGGTACTGCCTTGCACGCTTTACAGCGTACGTGCGACTTCCTTGATCTCGAAGACTTCCAGCTGGTCGCCCACCTGGATGTCGTTGTTGCCGCGCAGCGTGAGACCGCAGTCGAAGCCGGCCTTGACCTCCTTGACGTCGTCCTTGAAGCGGCGCAGCGAATCGAGCTGGCCAGTCCATTGGACCACATTGTTGCGCAGCAGGCGCACTTGCGCGTCGCGCTTGACCAGGCCGTCGAGCACCATGCAGCCGGCGATGTTGCCCACGCGGGACACGGTGAAGACTTCGCGGATCTCGACCAGGCCCACGATCTCTTCGCGCTTCTCCGGCGCCAGCATGCCCGACATGGCGGCCTTCACCTCGTCCACGGCGTCGTAGATGATGTTGTAGTAGCGCAGGTCGATGCCATTGGCCTCGGCCAGCTTCTTGGCGCTCTGGTCGGCACGGACGTTGAAGCCGATGACCACCGCGTTGGACGCGATGGCAAGGTTGACGTCGCTTTCCGAGATGCCGCCCACGGCGGCGTGGACCACCTGCACCCGCACCTCGTCGGTGGAGAGCTTGGTGAGCGAGGCCACCAGGGCTTCCTGGGAGCCCTGCACATCGGTCTTGACGATGAGCGGCAGAGTCTGGTGGGCGCCTTCGCCCATGTTCTCGAACATGGACTCGAGCTTGGCCGCCTGCTGGCGGGCCAGCTTGACGTCGCGGAACTTGCCCTGGCGGAACAGCGCGATCTCGCGCGCCTTGCGCTCGTCGGCCAGCACCATGAGCTCGTCGCCCGCGGCCGGGACCTCGGTGAGGCCCTGGATCTCCACGGGGATGGACGGACCGGCGTCCTGGATCTGCTTGCCGTTCTCGTCGAGCATGGCGCGCACGCGGCCATGGCTGGCGCCGGCCAGCACGATGTCGCCCCGATGCAGCGTGCCGCTCTGCACCAGGATGGTGGCAACCGGGCCCCGGCCCTTGTCGAGGCGGGCTTCGATGACCAGGCCCTTGGCCGGCGCATCGACCGCAGCCTTGAGCTCCAGCACTTCGGCCTGCAGCAGCACGTTCTCGAGCAGGTCGTCGATGCCCGCGCCGGTCTTGGCCGACACCGGCACGAACGGCACGTCGCCGCCGTATTCCTCAGGCACGACTTCCTCGGCGACCAGCTCCTGCTTGACCCGGTCGGGGTTGGCATCGGGCTTGTCGATCTTGTTGATCGCCACCACCAGGGGCACGTTGGCCGCCTTCGCATGGTGGATGGCCTCGCGGGTCTGCGGCATGACGCCGTCGTCGGCGGCCACCACCAGGATCACGATGTCGGTGGCCTGGGCGCCGCGCGCACGCATGGCGGTGAAGGCCTCGTGGCCCGGGGTGTCGAGGAAGGTGACCATGCCACGCTCGGTTTCCACGTGGTAGGCGCCGATGTGCTGCGTGATGCCGCCCGCCTCGCCGGCCGCCACCTTGGCGCGCCGGATGTAGTCGAGCAGCGAGGTCTTGCCGTGGTCGACGTGACCCATGACGGTGACCACCGGCGCGCGCGGCAGCTGTTCGGCCTCGGACACCGTGGCGGTTTCGTCGAGGAAGGCTTCCGGATCGTCCAGCTTGGCCGCGATGGCGACGTGGCCGAGCTCCTCGACCACGATCATGGCGGTTTCCTGGTCCAGGACCTGGTTGATGGTGACCATCTGGCCCAGCTTCATCAGCTGCTTGATGACCTCGGCGGCCTTGACCGACATCTTGTGGGCCAGGTCGGCCACGCTGATGGTCTCGGGTACGTGGATCTCGCGGGCGATGAACTCCTGGGCGGCGGGTTCGTTGCGGCGGTCGGCCTGCTGATTGCGGCCGCCCCGGCCGCTCTTGCCGCCCTTGCCGCCGGCGCGCCAGCCGTCGCGCGTGGGCGCGGAGGGCTTGTCGGCCGGCTTCTTGCGCGCGCTGTCGTCGGTCCAGGTGGAGGCCACCTCGGCCGTCTTGATGGTTTTCTTGGTGCCCGGCGCGCCCGGCTTGGCGTCTTTCTTGGGGGCTGCCGCGCCGGGCTTGCCGGCCGGCTTGTGCAGCGTGCCCGACAGGGCGTTGGCGGGCTGCGCCTCGGGCTCGGGAGCGCGCAGCACCTTGCGCGGACGGTTCAGCATCTCGCGCAGGGCGGCCGCCTCGGCCTCGGCGGCCCGGCGGGCTTCTTCACGGGCCTGGTCGGAGGCCGGCGCGGCCGCTGGGGCGGCGCGGCGTATCTCGCCGGGGCGCGCATTGCGGGCGGACGCCGGCTTGCCGGCCGGCGCCGCGGATTTGGCTTCGTTGGAGGACGGGATTTGCGCAACAGGCGCGGACGCCGGCGGAGTCAGTTCTTTCTGGGCTTGCACAACGGGTTCCGGCGCGGCCTTCTTTTCGGCCGTGGGCTCGGTAGCGGGTTCTTGCTGGGCGTCGGTTTTCTCGGCCGGCGTGTCGGCGGGCGCCTGTTCGGGCGCGGGCGTTTCTGCGGCAGGCTCGGCAGCGGCGACAGCAGGCGCCTCGGCCGGGTTCTGGGGTTGCGCAGGCGCTTCCTGCTCGGGCTCGGCCGGCGGCGTCGCCTCCACAACGGGCTCGGCGGGACGCTGCTCCGGGGCCTGCGCGGCAGGCGCCTCGGGCGCGGGCGCAGGGGAAGATGCAGCCACGTCGGCGGCCGGCGTGACGGGAGCCTCGACGGCGGGCGCGGCGGGCGCAGCCTCGAGCGGCGCCTGCGGCGCGTCTTCAGTGGGACGCGTGACGGCTTCGGCGGCCAGCTCGGCGGGATCGCGCTTCACGAAGACACGCTTCTTGCGCACCTCGACCTGGATGGTGCGCGAGCGCCCCGACGCATCGGCCTGGCGGATTTCCGAGGTCTGGCGCCGGGTCAGCGTGATCTTCTTGCCCTCGCTCGCGCCGTGGGCACGACGCAGCGATTCGAGCAATTTCGCCTTGTCGCTGTCGGTGACGGCATCGTCAACCGATTTGAGGTCAACGCCGGCCGCACGCAGCTGCTCCAGCAGTACGTTGGCAGGCATTTTCAGCTCGGTAGCGAACTGGGCGACGGTATTACTCGACATTAGGCTCTCTTCCCTATGCAGCGGTCTATCTCATTCCATGAATCCGAGGCAGCCCCGGCAGGCGCTCCGTTCCATGGCTATTCTTCGTCGAACCAGTGGGCCCGCGCGCGCATGATGAGCTCGCTGGCCTGCTGTTCGTCCAATCCGGCAACGCCGGCCAGCTCATCGGTGGCCAGCTCCGCCAGCTCGTCGCGGGTATGGACCCCGCGCTCGGCCAGCGCGGCTGCCAGCTCGGGGGTCATGCCCTCGAGCTCCAGCAGATCCTGGGCCGTCTCGATGCGCTCTTCCTGGGCGATGGCCTCCGTGAGCAACGCATTGCGCGCACGGGCGCGCAGTTCGTTGATCGTGTCTTCGTCCAGGGCTTCGATCTCCAGCAGCTCCTGCATCGGCACGTAGGCGATTTCCTCGATGCCGGTGAAGCCTTCGTCGATCAGGATGTCGGCGACTTCCTCGTCGACGTCGAGCTTGTTCATGAACGCCTGGCGCAACGCAGTGCGTTCGGCCTCCTGGCGGTTCAGGCTTTCTTCCGGCGTCATGATGTTGATCTGCCAGCCGGTGAGCTCGGAAGCCAGGCGGACGTTCTGCCCCCGGGCGCCGATGGCCTTGGGCAGGTTCTCCTCGTCGACCACGACGTCCATGGCGTGCTTGTCTTCGTCGACCACGATGGATTCGACGTTGGCCGGGGCCAGGGCGCCGATCACGAACTGGGCCGGATCCTCCGACCACAGCACGATGTCGACCTGTTCGCCGCCCAGCTCGTTGCGCACCGCGGTGACGCGCGAACCGCGCATGCCGACGCAGGTGCCGATGGGATCGATACGCTTATCGTAAGCGATCACGGCGATCTTTGCGCGCACGCCCGGATCGCGCGCAGCCGCCTTGATCTCGAGCAGGCCCTGCTCGATCTCGGGCACTTCGTTCTCGAAGAGCTGGCGGATGAACTCGGGCGAGGTGCGCGAGAGGATGACCTGCTGGCCGCGGGCGGCGTGGTCCACGCGCAACACGAAGGCGCGGATGCGGTCGCCGACGCGCAGGTTCTCCTTGGGAATCATCTCGGAGCGCGGCAGGCGGGCCTCGATCTTGCCCGTCTCGATGATCACATCGCCCTTGTCCATGCGCTTGATCGTGCCGGAGACGATGGTTTCACCGCGCTCGAGGAAGTCGTTGAGCACCTGCTCGCGCTCGGCGTCGCGGATCTTCTGCAGGATGGCCTGCTTGGCGGCCTGCGCGCCGATGCGGCCGAACTCGACCGGCTCGAGCGGCTCCTCGATGTAGTCGCCGACCTGGATGTCCGGGTCGATTTCGCGTGCATCCGACAGCAGCTCCTGCTTGTCGGGTTCCTGGAGGCCGGCTTCGTCGGGCACCACCTGCCACCGCCGGAAGCCTTCGTGGCTGCCGGTTTCGCGGTCGATGGAAACGCGGATCTCGGCGTCTTCCTTGAAGCGCTTTTTCATGGCCGAGGCCAACGCGCTCTCGAGCGCGCCGAATACAACGTCGCGCGTGACGTTCTTTTCACGCGCCAGAGCATCGACCAACAGAAGAATTTCGCGACTCATCGCTTTTTGCCCTTGAAATCCAGAACGGGATCCAGCTTGGCACGCTCGACGTCATCGAGCGTGAAGCGCAAGACCTGGATATCGTTCTTCTTTGCCTCAAATTCAAGACCGAACACGGGCCGGTCCGCCCCGGATGCCTGCGCGCCTTCCGGCGCATCCCCGACATCCTCGGGCGCCCGCAGCGTTCCCGAAAAAACCTTGCGCCCGTCCAGGGCCTCGCGCAGCTTGATCTCGATGCGTTCGCCCGCGAAACGGCGGAATTCCGCCTCGTTGCGCAATGGCCGATCCACGCCGGGAGACCCCACCTCGAGCCGCTTGTAGTCGATGTTCTCGACCTCATAGACCCGCGACAGATGCCGCGAGACCTGCTCGCAATCCTCGATGCGCACCCCGCCGACCTTGTCGATCGTGACGCGCAGGAGCCCCATGGCGGCACGCTCGACGTCGACGAGTTCGACGTCCATGCCGGCCAGCGCTTCTTCGGTCAATGCGAATAAATCTGCCATACACTCAAAAAAAATGGGCTGTATGCCCAGCCCACCGTGTCGCTCGAGACCCGGCGCAGGGCACATGAAACGCGCCGGATCCCGGCACGCCAAGCCAACTGCCACCGGGCTCGCGCCCCAAATGAATCTGGCGCCGTGCACACCATCCGCGCACCCGGAGCTCTTCCCCGGACGCACGCCGACACGCCGCGCCATGAAAACCAGTGATTTTACCAGATACTGGTGAAATTTTCCTGATACCTCACGGGTTTACGCACAGGGGCAGATTCACCGCCCGCCCCGTCCGCGGTTGCCGCCCAGGAATCCCAGGCGCGATTCATGCGCGGCAGCGCCCTGCGGCTGCCAGTCGTCCCCGCGCCCGCCCTGGCGACGCGCCTTGGGCTTGGCCGCTGCGGCCTTGGGCTTGGCCGCGGCCTTCTTGGCGGCGGGGTTGCCGTTTGCCGCACGCGGCACGCCATCCTTCTTGGGACGACGCCCCGCCGCCGGCTTGGACGCCCCGCCATTCGGCTTGGAAGCAGCCCCGCCGGGCGCGCCCGCAGCCGCACTCTTGCGGCCGGCGCCGGACGGCCGCGCCTTGCCGGCACCCTTGCCCTTGCCGCCCGGCTTGCCTGCGCCCGGCTTGCCCTTGGCATCCGCGCCCAGCGGATGACCGTTGGCATAGCCACCCGTGAACATCAGCCCGGTGCCGAACGGATCCGAGGGAAAGACCTGACCCGTGACCGCGGACGCGGGGCGACCGCCCTGCAGCTTTCCGCGGCGGCCCATGCGGGCGCCGTTCATGCCGTTGCGCTCGAGCGTGCCGAAGCCGGGAGGCAGGGCGTTCTCGTGGGATTCCGGCTGCTTCGAGCGACGCCGGCCGCCCTCTTCCGGATCGCGCAGCAGGCCCAGCTGCACCATCAGCGCCGAGACCAGGGTGCTGTCGACTTCTTCCCAGCGGCCGCGGCGCAGGTTGCGCGGCAGGACGATATCGCCGAAGCGCGTGCGGATCAGCCGGCTGACCGTGACGCCCACGGCCTCGAACATCCGCCGCACCTCGCGGTTGCGGCCTTCCTGCAGCGTCACGCGGTACCAGCGGTTGCTGCCTTCGCCACCGAGATAATCGAGCGCGCCGAACGCCGCCTTGCCGTCCTCGAGCTCTATGCCCTCGACCAGCGAACGCCGCTGGTCTTCGTCCATCTCGCCCAGGACGCGCACCGCGTACTCGCGCTCGGTACCGTAGCGCGGATGCATGATGCGATTGGCCATGTCTCCGGATGTGGTGAAGATCAGCAGCCCTTCCGTATTCAGGTCGAGACGCCCGACCGAAAGCCACTTGCCCGTGCGCAGCTTGGGCAGCCGCGCAAACACGCTGGCCCGCCCGCCGGGATCATCATGGCTGACGATCTCCCCGGCCGGCTTGTGATACAGGATGACGCGCGGCGGCTTCTTGGCATTGGGCCGCTGGATCGGCTTGCCATTGACCCGCACCTGGTCGTTGGGCCCCACGCGCTGGCCGATATGGGCCGGTTCGCCATTGACCGATACGCGGCCCGCCACGATGAGTTCTTCCATCTCGCGGCGCGAGCCGATGCCTGCGTCCGCCAGCACCTTGTGCAGCTTGGGCATGACCGCCTCGCTGTTCAGGTACTTGCCCAGCCGCTGCTCGGTGCGCTCGCCGGCCTCCAGATAGGCCAGGGCCTGCTCGGCCTCGCGCTCGGCCACCTTCGGGTCTTCATCGGGCAAGGGCGCCGCCTCATCCGCAGGCGCGGCCCCGGCCGCCGCGTCGCCGCGACGGCGCCGGAAAGGCGTGCGCAGCTTGCGGCCGCGAGGACGATTCTCGGTGGATTCGGCGGCATCAGCCCCTTCGGGGCGGGCAACAGCGGGTTCGGCGGCCTCGGCGGCCTGGCCTGCATGAGAAGTGTCTTCCTGCATCGTTGTATTCGTTGTCACTGAGACAGCTCCAGATATCAAACTTGGGACGGCCGGCGTCCGGCAGATTCCTCGTCCTCGCCAGGGCGGGAGGGAACCTCGGGACCCGGGTCGGGCGTGGGTTCGGGCGCCGGCGGAGTGACCCCCGGCTGCGGTTCGGCCGGAACGATCTCCGGTCCGGGTTCGGCCGGAACGATCTCCGGCCCGCGCTCCGGCGGCGCAATCTCGGGTTCGGACGCCGGCGGCGCGATCTCCGGCGTCGTGGACGGCGGCTCGACCTCACCGGGCCCGGGCGGCGGAACATGGTCGCCGGCCGCTACGGCGATGCCGGCAACGGGGACGCCCGCAGGAATGCCGTCGCCCGCCACGGCTTGCGCAATGCCATCCTGTGGCGCCTCGCCGGAGCCGGCGGCGTCGGCCGGGGAGGCTGCGCCCTCGGCAGCCTGGGCCGTCTCGGCGCCGCCCAGGTCCAGGCCTGCCAGCACGGCAGCGGCCTCGGTGGATTCCAGCGGCGGCAATTCATCCAGGGCCCGCAGCCCGAGGTCATCGAGGAACTGGCGCGTCGTGCCGAACAGGGCGGGACGCCCCGGGGCGTCACGGTGGCCGATGACTTCGATCCAGCCGCGGTCCTCCAGCGTCTTGACGATCTGCGACGAGACCGTGACGCCGCGTATGTCTTCGATGTCGCCCCGGGTGACCGGCTGGCGCCATGCAATGATGGCCAGCGTCTCGAGGACGGCGCGCGAATACTTGGGCGGCTTCTCGGGATTGAGCCGCTCGAGGTAGCGCTGCATCTGCGGCCGGCTCTGGAAACGCCAGCCCGAAGCCAGCTGCACCAGCTCCAGCCCGCGGCCGGCCCATTGTTCCTGCAGCCCCGAGAGCCAGCGCTGCAGCGCGGCGGAATCGAGCTCGGGATCCTCGCCGAACAGCTTGCGCAGCTCAGCCGGCGGCAGGGGTTGGGACGCGCACAGCAACGCGGTCTCCAGGACGAGTATTGCCTCGCTGTCGTTCATCTATGGTCGGGATTCCAGGTTACGCAAACTTGCGCAGAAGTCGAAAAAAGTCTATTATTTTTGATTCCAGACGCGGGGTGGAGCAGTCTGGCAGCTCGTCGGGCTCATAACCCGAAGGTCGTAGGTTCAAATCCTGCCCCCGCAACCAGGTTCTGCAAAACCCGATCTTGCAAAACCCGATCGTATAAAACCCCCCTGGCCCGTGCCGCGGGGGTTTTTGCTTTTGGGGCGCCGGCAACGCGGCGAGGAAACGCCGGGCGCGGCCAGGGGCGCGACCGGAACGCCGAGGCCAGGCACGTCCAGGACACCGGGCCTCGTTGTTTGCCAGGGGTGCAGCCGACGCGGATGCCGTTGCAGCGGCCAGCACTACGGCGCGGGCGGCGCGGGCGGCGGTGCCCTGCCCCGGTTCGGGCGTATACATGGACACGCTTGCATGCCGCGCGGCACTGCATGACGTACAGAACGTACTGGACAAACTGTTTCCCGTGTTGAAATTGCCGGAGGACCGGCATCAAGCCTTGCGCAGCCTATGCGCGCCCGTGCAGGCGAATGACGCAACCCCGGCCAGGCCCGAGCCACGCCGGAACACTGAACCGCCGCGTCGCCGGCCCAAGCCGTGAAAACAACGCAAGCCGCGAAACAGCGCCTGAAAGCCAAGCGCTTGCACGAGTTCCGGCCTGAAGGCCGGGCGATTCGTAGAATTATCTGGACGACACTGATCTGGACGACACTGCCGTTGCCCGGAGCCTGGGGCCGGCCAGGCCGCGAGGCCCGGACACGCAGCCCGAAGACGGTACCGGGTCACGGCACAACGCCCACCTGCAGGAGGACGTTTGAAACGCCGGTTTGGGAGTGAACCTGACGACGTCTGGTTTGCTGCCCGGCCGCCTGGGGCGACCGCCATGTTCGATCATGCCGGTTATGCCGCACGGCTTGCCTGCCGGCGCAGCACATTGCCTGCTGCATCGCCTGAGCGTGCCGACGCGTTTGGCTGACACATCTAGGCTGACACATCTGCCATGCACGCAGCCGACCGCGGGCATGAATGAAATTATACGCCCAATGCCTCGCGGTACAAAGCCGGCGTGCAATCAGGCCGAACACTGGCGCAGCGCCTGCCGGATGCCGGCCTGCGCTTCGTCGCGATCCGCCCCACGCAAGATGAACACCAATTGGGAGTCGCGCCGGTCGGTGGGCCATTCGGGCAGGGACTCGAGCGGATACAGCTGCTGGTGAACGCCATGTACGGCGCACGGCAGCGCCTCGCCCTCGAAGCAGATCAGGCCCTTGACCCGCAGCAGCGACTCGCCGTAACGCGACTGCAGCGTATCCATGCCGGCCAGGAACAAGCCGCGGCTGATGGGCGCCGAAAGCGTGACGCCGACCACGCACAGATCCGGATGCGGGACCGCGCTGCGACGGGTATAGGCTCCCAGCCAGTGCTGCACGTCGACGGCGCGTCGCGACGCCCCGCCGGCCAGCAGCGCAGCATCCGTGGGCTGGCCGGGATCCAGCACGAAGACGGGCGCTGCCGGATTCACCTGGAGCAGGCCCTGCCTGGCCTGCTCCAGCACCTGGGGGCTGCACAGGTCGGCCTTGCTCAGTGCCACCACGTCGGCCAGCGCGATCTGCTGCACCGCCTCGGGCTGCGACAGCAGTTGCCGGCCCACGTGCAGGGCATCGGCCACTGCGATGGTGCCCGCATAGCGGAAGCGCTCGGCCAGGAAGGGATCATGGCGCAACGTGAAGAGAATGGGCGCGGGGCTGGCCAGGCCGGAGGTTTCGACCAGCACATGGCCGAACGGGCGGATCTGCCGGCGCAGGGCCAGCATGAAGAGATCGCGCAGCGTCTCGACCAGGCTGCCGCTTGCGGCGCAACAGATGCAGCCGCTCTCGAGCAGCACGATGCGGTCGTCGCCCGCCCGCACCAGATGGTGATCGATCCCGATCTCGCCGAATTCATTGATGATGACCGCAGCATCCGCGTAGTCGGGCAGCCGCACCAGGCGATTGAGCAAGGTGGTCTTGCCGCTGCCCAGGAAGCCGGTGAGCACGGTGAGGGCGATGCGCTTGTCTGTCATGGAGGAGCCATCCGATGCCGCCACGCGTGCAGCGCAGCGCCGCGATCCCCGATCTCCGTGGCGGATCCGTCATTTTTTGAGTTGCAGCGGGTTGACACAACCAGGAGCGCGCCGCCATCTGCCTGCCAGCTGGGCAGCCCCCGCGGAGCGGCCATAGCCGAGCCGCCATAGTATTACAGCCACCGGCATTCCAGCCATCGGAAATGCTGCTGCACGCGGCCGGTGGCAGGGAAAGCACCAAAAGCCTGCGCCAAGAGCCAGTGCCAAAACCAAAAAGCCCGCTCACTGATGACGTGAGCGGGCTGAATTCTTGGCTCCCCGAGCTGGGCTCGAACCAGCGACCTGCGGATTAACAGTCCGTCGCTCTACCGACTGAGCTATCGGGGAAAAGCGAAGAAGTGAGATTATGCATGGTTTTCAGGCACCATGCAAATCCGCACCTCCCCTGCCTGCGCGGGCCGCGGGCTTGCCGCGGCCGGATGCCGTCAGGGCTGGATCGGCGGGAAGTAGGCCAGCGTCTGGCCCAGCGCCCACAGCAGGAACAGCACCAGCGGGATGTGGACGATCAGCTGCACGAAGGTGAAGCCGATCAGGTCGCGCGCCTTCAGGCCCAGCACGCCCAGCAGCGGCAGCATGTAGAAGGGATTGATCAGGTTGGGCAGCGCCTCGGCCGCGTTGTAGATCTGCACGGCCCAGCCCAGGTGGTAATGCAGTTCGTTGGCCACCTGCATCACATAGGGCGCCTCGATGATCCACTTGCCTCCGCCCGACGGGATGAAGAAGCCGAGCACGGCAGAGTACACGCCCATCAGCAGCGCGTAGGTATCGTGCGTGGCGATCTGCATGAAGAACGCGGAGATGTGGTGGGCGATGGTCTCGCCGCCCGAGCCCTGGACCTGCGTCATGATGGCCGCGATCGAGCCATACAGCGGGAACTGGATCAGCACCCCGGTCGTGGTGGGCACGGCGCGCGCCACGGCGTCGAGGAAGCTGCGCGGACGCCAGTGCAGCAGCGCGCCCAACATGATGAAGATCAGGTTGTAGGTGTTCAGGCCCGAGATCGCCAGGATGGCGGGCTTGGTCGAGAATTCCTGGATCAGCCAGCCGGCTGCCAGCGCCACCAGCACCAGGATCAGCAGGGGGCTGTGCTCGAGCCATTCGCCGGGACGCGTGGGTTTGGCCACGGGCGACGCGGTGAAGGCGGGATCGACGCCGCAATCCCTGGCATCGCGCGCAGACGCAGCACCGGGCGCCGTGACGTACGCGATGATCCAGGACACGATCACCAGGACCAGCAGCATCAGGCCCGACTGCCACAGGAAGATGGTTTCGGTGAACGGAATGACGCCCGTGATGGCCAGGATGGACGGGGGCAGGCTGGCCGGGTTGGCCTGCAGCTGCGCAGCCGACGAGGACAGGCCCAGCGCCCACACCGCGCCCAGGCCCAGGTAGGCCGCGGCGCCGGCGGCGCGATAGTCCATCTTCAAGTCGGTGCGGCGCGCCATGGCGCGCACCAGCAGGCCGCCGAACACCAGGCTCAGGCCCCAGTTCAGCAGCGAGGCCGTCATCGAGATCAGCGCCACCCAGCCCACGGCCGAACGGCCGTTCCTGGGCAGCATGGCCAGCCTGTCGATCAGCCTGGACGCGGGACCCGACGTGGCCACCACGTAGCCGCCGATGACCACGAAGGCCATCTGCATGGTGAAGGGAATCAGGCTCCAGAACCCGTCGCCGAATGCCTTGGCCGTGCTGGCGGGACTGGCGCCGATGGCGAGCGCCGCCACGGCGATGATCAGGACGCCAACCGTGGCGAAAACCCAGGAATCCGGAAACCAGCGCTCGGCCCAGGCCGCGCAACGCATGGCGAATCGCGCCGACCGACTTTCTTCCAATGATGCTGCCATATCCTCATGACCTCTGTTCTTTGATTCGATGGAATGCGCGCGCGGGCGCCCATGGCGCCCACGCGAGGCCCGGCGATGGTAGCGTGTAAATGTGAGGGCGTGGAGACCGCCAAGGGAAGAGGAAGACGATTCAGGACGACGCACAAGTCGAGCCGTCCCTGTTTGTATAGCCTGAAGATATCTGCTAATATTTTGGTCTTTGCCGCCGGCATAGCTCAGTTGGTAGAGCAGCGCATTCGTAATGCGAAGGTCGTAGGTTCGACTCCTATTGCCGGCACCACCCGATTCAAGCAAAAGGCCAGCTCCATGGAGCTGGCCTTTTCTTTTTCGGCTGACAAAAACCGATAAAAGGCCGCCAGGATCAGGATCAGGCGGCGTCGGGCTGGCGCTCCGGCGCGGCATCGGCGAAGGCGGGCAGCGCCAGGCAGGCGGCATCGATGCGCACCAGCGTGGGGAATGCCGAGAGGTCGCACTCGAAACGGCGGGCGTTGTAGATCTGGGGCACCAGGCACAGGTCTGCCAGCGTGGGCGCATCCCCATGGCAGTGGCGGCCGGTCTGCGCGTCGGCCGCGAGCATCTGCTCCAGGCTTTCCAGCCCCAGCATGACCCAGTGGCGATACCAGGCATTCTTCGCCTCCTCTTCCACCTTGAGCTCGTGCTTGAGGTACTTGAGCACCCGCAGATTGTTCAGCGGGTGGATGTCGCACGCGATGGCCTGCGCAATGGCGCGCACGCGGGCGCGCCCCGCCGGATCCGCCGGCAGCAGGGCCGGCTCGGGATGGGTTTCATCGAGGTATTCGATGATGGCCATGGACTGGCCCAGCGAGAGGTCGCCGTCGACCAGCGTGGGCACCAGGGCAGCCGGATTGACCCTGCGATAGTCGGGCGCGAGCTGTTGCCCGCCATCCTTGAGGAGGTGCACCGGCACGTACTCGTAGGGCAGGCCTTTCAGGTTGAGCGCGATGCGGACGCGGTAGGCGGCCGAGCTGCGGAAGTAGCTGTACAACTGCATGGTCTCTGTCTCTCCTCGGGGGGCCGGCCTTGCCGGCCGGTGGCGGATGGGAACGGCAATGGCGGGCGGCCGCAGCTGCGGCGCCTTCAGCCCTGCTGGGCGGCGTCGCTGGCCGTCTTGCGCGACAGCCCCTTGGGCAAGGGAAACGCCACGCTTTCTTCCAGCCCCGGCATGGTGCGCACGGACACGGCCCCCAGCGCCTTGACGCGCTCCACCACCTGCTGGACCAGCACCTCGGGCGCAGAGGCGCCGGCGGTGATGCCGATGCGCTGCCGCCCCTGCAGCCAGGCCGGATCGATGGCCGAGGCGCCGTCGACCAGGTAGGCCGGCACGCCCTTGCGCTCGGCCACCTCGCGCAGGCGGTTGGAGTTGGAGCTGTTGGTGCTGCCCACCACCAGGACCAGGTCGCACTCGGGCGCGAGCAGCTTGACCGCGTCCTGGCGGTTCTGCGTGGCGTAGCAGATGTCGCTCTTCTTGGGCTCGACGATGGAAGGGAAGCGCGCCTTCAAGGCGCCCGCCACCGCGGCCGCGTCGTCCACCGACAGCGTGGTCTGGGTGACGTAGGCGAGATTGTCGGGATCGGTGACTTCCAGCGCCGCCACGTCCTCGACGGTTTCCACCAGGTACATGCCGCCTTCGGCCTGGCCCAGGGTGCCTTCCACCTCGGGGTGGCCCTTGTGGCCGATCATGACGATCTCGCGCCCGGCCGCGCGCATGCGCGCCACCTCGACGTGCACCTTGGTGACGAGCGGACACGTGGCGTCGAAGACCTGCAGGCCGCGCGCCTGGGCTTCGGCGCGCACGGCCTTGGGCACGCCATGGGCCGAGAACACCACGATGGCGCCGGCCGGCGCTTCGTGGAGTTCGTCGATGAAGATGGCGCCCTGCTCGCGCAGGTTGGTGACCACGTAGCGGTTGTGCACGATCTCGTGGCGCACATAGATGGGAGCGCCGTGGATCTCGAGGGCGCGCTCGACGATCTCGATGGCGCGGTCCACGCCCGCGCAGAAGCCGCGCGGCTGGGCGAGCACGACCTCTGCGCCGGGTGCGGTGGCGGCCTGGCTCATCAGAGCACCCCCAGGATGGCGACGTCGACCCGCAGCGCCGTGCCGGCCAGCGGGTGGTTGAAGTCGAACAGCGCCCAGTCGTCGTTGATTTCCTTCAGCACGCCGGAATAGCGGCCGCCGTTGGGCGCGGTGAATTCGACCAGGTCGCCCGGGTCGAAGGTGGCATCGCTGCCCGCATGCTCGGCCAGCATGGCGCGCGTGACGCGCTGGATGAGCTCGGGGTTGCGGTCGCCGTAGGCATCGGCGGGAGCCAGCGTGACGCTGAAGCGCTCGCCTTCGGCATGGCCGAGCAGCGCCGCTTCCAGCCCGGGGGCCCACTGGCCCGCCCCCATCTGCAGCGTGGCCGGACGGCCATCGAAGGTATCGGCGAACACCGACCCCTCGGCCGGGCCGGAGGCCAGCACGATGCGGTAGTGCAGGGTCAGGTAGGAGTCCGGACGGACCGGAACATTCACTTCGGGAGTTGGGGCGCTCAAGATCTGCCACCGTAGAGGACGTCGTAAAACCCGATTTTAGAGCCTTCCCATGAAGCTGTCCGAAAGCGTGCCGGAACACGAGCGCCCGCGCGAACGCCTGATGCGCCACGGCGCGGCTTCGCTGCAGGATTCCGAACTGCTGGCGGTGGCGCTGCGCACCGGCACCCGTGGCCAGAATGCCGTCGAGCTCGGCCGCACCCTGATGACACGGTTCGGCGGGCTGCGCGGCCTGTTCGCGGCCGATCCTCAGGTCCTGCGGTCCGTGCCCGGGCTGGGCGCGGCCAAGGCCTGCTCGCTGGCCGCCGTGCTGGAGCTCGCGCGGCGCGCCATCGAAGAAGACATGATCCAGCGCGAAACCCTCGCCCAGGCCGACAGCGTCAAGGCCTATTGCCGCACGGCGCTGTCGCACCGCACGGTGGAGCACTGCCTGGCCCTGTACCTGGACAACCGCCTCAACCTCATCGCCACGGGGGAACTGGCGCGCGGCACGCTCGCCCAGGCCTCGGTCTACCCGCGCGAAGTCGTGCGCGAGGCGCTGCGCCATCACGCGGCGGCCCTGATCCTGGCCCACAACCACCCTTCCGGGCTGGCCCAGGCCAGCGAGGCCGACCGCGAGCTCACCCGCCGCCTCAAGGCAGCCCTGGCCCTGGTCGACATCCGGCTGCTCGACCACATCATCGTGGCCGGCGGACGCGTGCTGTCGATGGCCGAGCTCGGCCTGATGTAGTGTCGCGCGCAACCGACACCACGGCCGCGGGAATTCACCTAGACTGTTTTCCCATGAAGCGTCTCTGGGACATCTCCCCGCCGGTATCGGAAGCCTCGCCCGTGTTCCCGGGCGACACGCCATACCGCCAGCAATGGAAATGGTCGCTGGCGCCCGGCTGCCCCGTCAACGTGAGCGAGATCACGCTGTCGCCGCACGTGGGTGCGCATGCCGACGCGCCGCTGCACTACCGCAACGGCGCGCCGGCGGTGGGCGCGCTGGCGCTGGAACCCTATCTGGGGCCATGCCGCGTGATCCATGCCATCGATTGCGGCCCGCTGATCCAGCCGGAGCACCTGCGCCACGCCGCGGACGGCCTGCCGCCCCGCGTGCTGGTGCGCACCGCCAGGCACGCGGCGCTCGAATGGTGGACCGACGACTTTTCCGCTTACGCGCCCCATACGATCGAATGGCTGGCCGACCGCGGAGTGATGCTGATCGGCCTGGACACGCCCAGCATCGATCCCGCGTCCAGCAAGACCCTGGACAGCCACCACGTCATCCTGCGGCGGGACCTGCGGGTGCTCGAGAACCTGCTGCTCGACGACGTGCCCGAGGGGGACTACGAGCTCATCGCCCTGCCCCTGGCGCTGGCCCAGGCAGACGCCAGCCCGGTGCGCGCCATCCTGCGCGCGCTGGACTGACCTCCACAACCCGGAATAGCGAGACACACCATGCAAGACCGCAACGCCTGCCTGGCGCTGGACGCCCGCGACCCGCTGGCTGCGCTGCGCGACCAGTTCCTGCTCAACGACGGCGAGATCTACCTCGACGGCAATTCGCTGGGCATGCTGCCGCGCGCCACGCCGCAACGGGTGCGGCAAGTGGTCGAGGAGGAATGGGGCCGCGACCTGATCCGCAGCTGGAACACCGCCGGCTGGATCGACATGCCCCAGCGCCTGGGCAACAAGATTGCGCGCCTGGTCGGCGCAGGGGAGGACGAGCTGGTCGTGGCCGACTCCACCTCGGTGAACCTGTACAAGGTGCTGGCCGCCGCGCTGGAGATGGTGCGCGCCGACGCCCCGGAGCGCACCCGCATCGTCAGCGAACGCAGCAACTTCCCCACCGACCTCTACATAGCGGAGGGCCTGGCGCGCCAGTACGGCATGACGCTGGAACTGGTGGAGCCCGACGGGATCGAGGCGGCCTGCGACGAGCGGCTGGCGGTGCTGATGCTCACGCACGTCAACTATCGCACCGGCCGCATGCACGACATGGCGGCGCTGACCCGCACGGCGCACCAGGCCGGCGCCATCGCCATCTGGGACCTGGCCCATTCGGCCGGCGCCGTGCCGGTGGACCTGAGCGGCGCGCAGGCCGACTTTGCGGTCGGCTGCGGCTACAAGTACCTGAACGGCGGGCCCGGTGCGCCCGCCTTCGTGTGGGCCAATCCGGCCCATGCCGGCCGTTCCCGGCAGCCGCTGTCGGGCTGGATGGGCCACGCCGCGCCGTTCCAGTTCACCACCGGCTATACGCCCGCCGCCGGCATCGCCAGCTACCTGTGCGGCACGCCGCCGCTGATTTCGCTGGCCGCCCTGGAATGCGGCGTCGACACGGTGCTGGCAGCCGAGCCGCTGGGCGGGATGGCGGCGCTGCGCGCGAAGTCCGTGGCGCTGACGTCCCTGTTCATCGAGCTGGTGGAAACGCGCTGCGCCGGACACGGCCTGGCCCTCGTCAGCCCCCGCGAGCCCGCCCTGCGCGGCAGCCAGGTATGTTTCGCCCGCGACGAAGGCGCCTACGCCATCGTGCAGGCCCTGATCGCCCGCGGGGTGGTGGGCGATTTCCGCGCCCCCGACGTGCTGCGCTTCGGCTTCACGCCCCTGTACATGCGCTACGTCGACGTCTGGGACGCCGTGGAGCAGCTGGCGCAGGTGCTGGAACGCGGCGAATGGCGCGAGGCACGCTTCCAGCGCCAGGCGGCGGTGACCTGAGGAGCCCGCCATGAACGATCCCGCCAAGCGCCCCGAGGACATCGTGCGTGCCGAGGGCGCCCAGCTCGATTACGCCGGCGACATGAGCTACGGCGACTACCTGCACCTCGACGCGCTGCTGGGCGCCCAGCACCCCCTGTCGCCCGAGCACAACGAGATGCTCTTCATCGTGCAGCACCAGACCAGCGAACTATGGATGAAGCTGATGCTGCACGAGCTGCGGGCGGCGATGGACTGCATCCGCAGCGACCGGCTGCAGCCCGCATTCAAGATGCTGGCCCGCGTGAGCAAGATCATGGAGCAGCTGGTGCAGGCCTGGAGCGTGCTTGCCACCATGACGCCGTCCGAATACTCCGCGCTGCGCCCCTACCTGGCCCGCTCCAGCGGCTTCCAGAGCTACCAGTACCGGCAGATCGAGTTCCTGCTGGGCAACAAGAACGCCGCCATGCTGCGGCCTCACGCCCACCGGCCCGACCTCCTGGCCCAGGTGCGCGCGGCGTATGAAGCGCCGTCGCTGTACGACGAAGCGCTGCGCCTGCTGGCCCGCCAGGGGCTGGCGGTGCCGGCCGGCCACCTGGAGCGCGACTGGACCCGGCCCTACGAAGCCGATCCGGCCGTGGAAGCGGCGTGGCTGGCCGTCTACCGGGACCCGGAAACCCACTGGGACCTCTACCAGCTGGCCGAGAAACTGGTCGACCTGGAAGACGCGTTCCGCCAGTGGCGGTTCCGGCACGTCACCACGGTGGAACGCGTCATCGGCTTCAAGCGCGGCACCGGCGGTACGTCGGGCGTGGACTACCTGCGGCGCATGCTGGAAGTGGTGCTGTTCCCGGAGCTATGGAAGATGCGCACGGACCTGTAGCCGCGACGCTGTCGCGTAGCCGCCTTGCCAGCACAGTCTATGCTTGCTAGAATGCGAGGTTACTTTTTGGATACGTGGCCATCCTGATCGCCGGCATGCCGATTACCAGCATGATTGCCGGAGCAGTATCGATGGCGTGGCTGGCGACCCGGCAACCCCAAGGAAACGACGATGAAAGAAGGCATACACCCCGAATACCGCGAAGTGGTGTTCATGGACCAGCAGACGGGCACCAAGTTCGTCACCCGCTCCACCGTGAACACCCGCGAAACCATCGAACTCGATGGCAAGACCTACCCGCTTTTCAAGTGCGACGTGACGTCGGAATCGCACCCCTTCTATACCGGCGCCCAGACCCGCATCGTGGAAACCGGCCGCGTCGAGAAGTTCCGCGCCCGTTTCGCCCGCACCACGGGTGCCGCCAAGTCGGCCTCCTGATGGCGCGGCTTCCGGCCGCAAGGCTGGAAGCGAACGCAGCAAACCCAGCAGCCCTGTAGCCCGGGGCTGCTTTTTTTTCCCCGTGCAGGGGCTCCGTCCCCGGAACCTTTGCCGCGCCGCGGGTTCCGCCCTCGATGCACGCATCGAGTCCGTCCCGGTTTCATACCCGCCTGCGCGGGGTCGGTTACATTAGCGCCGTGTCATCCTCAACGCGATCCACACCGGCCCGGCTCACTGTCCTGGCCACAGCGAAACTCCCCCGGCTGGCCCTGCTGGGACTGGCGCTCGCCTATATCCTGGCCGGGCTCTTCATGCGCGACCCCTGGAAGACCGACGACGTCGTGGGCCTCGCCACCATGGTCACCGCGCTGCGCGAAGGCGGCTGGACATGGCTGCTGCCGCAGGTGGGGTACCTGGCACACGCCCAGGAAGGCCCGCTCATCACCTGGGTGGGCGGCCTGTCGATGTGGCTCTTCGGCCCGTGGATGGGCGACATCACGGCCGGGCGCCTGCCCAACCTGCTGTGGTTCGGCATGACCGCGGCCAGCGTCTGGTACGGCACCTACCTGCTCGGGCGCCGTCCCGAATCCCAGCCCCTGGCGCTGCCGTTCGGCGGCGAGCCCCATCCGCGGGACTACGGCCGCATGCTGGCCGACGCTGCCCTGCTGCTGCTGATCGCAACGGTCGGCATCCTGCAGCGCACCCACGAGACCTCCATCGTGCCGGCCATCATGGCGTGGCAGGCGCTCGCCTTCTATTCGCTGGCGCGCACGCTCGACCGCCCGCTGCTGGGCGCCATCACGCTCGGCGTGTCGGTGGCGGGCTGCTTCCTCACGCGCGGCTGGGTGGGCAGCGCGCCCGTCATGCTGGCCGCGCTGCTTGCCTTCCATCCGCGCAGCGCGCTGTGGCAGCAGGTGCGCTGGCTGCCCTGCGCCATCGTGGTGGCCGCGGCGCTGATCCTGGCCTGGTGGATCCCGGCGTCGCAGGGCAGCGAATACTGGATCCGCAACTGGAAGGTCTGGAATCTCCGCTCGTTCGACTGGCCGGCGCTGGGGCTGTCGGCGCGCACCCTGCGCGACCTGCCCTGGTACCTGTGGCCTACCTGGCCGCTGGCGCTGGTGGCCATCTGGCGCTGGCGCAACTGGCTGTTCTCGCCGCACATCTGGCTGTCGGTGGTGCTGGCCGGCTGCGCGATGTTGCTGCTCTTCTTCCTCGACGAGCCGAACGACGCCGAATACATCATGCTGGCCGTGCCCTGCGCCGTGCTGGGCGCCTTCTCGCTGCCCACGCTGCGGCGCGGGGTGGTCAATACACTCGACTGGTTCGCCGTGATGTGCTTTTCGCTCACGGTGGCCACGGCCTGGCTGGGCTGGGTGGCGCTGCACTTCGGCTGGCCGCCGAAGATCGCCAACAACATTGCCCGCCAGACCACCGGATACGAGCCGCAGCTGTCCTGGATCGCCGTGCTGCTGTCGCTGGCAGTCACCGCCGCCTGGGTGCTGCTGGTGATATGGCGGCTGCGCGTGCGGCCGGCGGCCTTGTGGCGCGGCACCGTGCTGTCGGCCAGCGGACTGACGGCCACGTGGCTCCTGCTGGTATTGCTGTGGCAGCCCGCCGTGGACTACGCCCGCAGCTATCGCACCGTGTCCGGCGAATTGGCGGCCGCCCTGGCGGCGCACCGCCAGCCGGGCGAGTGCGCCCGCGGGCTGAGCCTGGGGGCCGGCCAGCGCGCCTCGTTCCTGGTGTTCGACAACCTCAGCTTCAGCTACGACGCCAAATGCACGCTGGTACTGCAGCAGACCACCCGCAGCAGCCTGCGCGACGGCACCGCGGCCTATAGCGACGAGGGCGTGGAAGAACTGTGGCGCGGCGGCCGGCGCGCCGACCGCCACGAAGTGTTCCGGCTGCTGCGCGTCCCGTCCACCCGATGAATCGCGCTGCCTCCAGCCCCGCCCCCGGTCTGGCCGCGGCGATGGGCGGCATCGTGCGCCAGGCCTGGCCCGTGCTGGTCAGCCAGTGGGCCGGCATCGCCTTCGGCGTGCTCGACACAGCCATGACGGGCCATGCCAGCGCCCGCGACCTCGCCGCCATGTCGCTGGCGGCTTCGGTGTACATCACCGTATTCGTGGGGCTGATGGGCGTGGTGCATGCGCTCATACCCATCCTGGCGCAGCATTTCGGCGCCCGCCGCCACGAGGCCGTGGGCGAGACCTGGGGCCAGGGCGTATGGCTGGCGCTGGGCCTGGCGGTGGTCGGCGCGACGCTGATGCTGTTCCCGGATGCCTGGCTGTCGATGTCGGGCCCGGTGGCGCCGGAAGTGCGCGACCGCGTGGCCGCCTATCTCCGCGCACTGGCGGTGGCCATTCCCGCGGCCCTGGTGTTCCGCACCCTCTACGCGTTCGGCGCGGCGGTATCGCGGCCCAAGACCGTGATGGCCATCAACCTGGCCGCGGTAGGCCTGAAGGCCCTGTTCAACTGGATCCTGATCTACGGCAAGTTCGGCCTGCCCGCGATGGGCGCCACCGGCGCCGGCATGTCCACTGCCCTGGTTTCGTGGATCAGCCTTGCGGCCGGCGCATGGGTCATCACCCATGACCGCTATTACCGCCAGTTCCGCCCGCGCATCGGCCGGCCCCGCTGGCCGGCGCTGAAGGAACTGCTGCGGCTGGGCCTGCCCATGGGCGGCTCGTACCTGGTCGAAGTCTCGGCATTCACGTTCATGGCCCTGCTGGTTGCCCGCGAGGGCACGTACGTGTCGGCGGGACACCAGATCATGTCCAACCTGGCGGCGCTGTGCTACATGATGCCCATGGCGCTGGGCGTGGCCACGGCTGCCGTCACGGCGCAGTCCATCGGCGCGGGCGACCTGGCCCAGGCCCGGCGCACGGGCAATGCCGGGCTGGCGCTGGGCCTGGCGGGCGCGCTGCTCACCTCGGCGGTGCTGCTCATCGGCCGCCCGGCCATTCTTGCCGCCTATACCGACGATGCCCAGGTGGCTGCCGTGGCGGCGAGCCTGATGGCCATGATCCCGCTGTTCCATCTCTGCGACTCGATGCAGTGCATCAACTCCTACCTGCTGCGCGCATACAAGGTGGCGGTGATGCCGCTGGTGCTGCAGACGGTGGCATTGGCCGGCGTAGGCCTGCTGGGCGGCTGGTGGCTGGGGTTCGGGCCGGGCCGCGGCAGCCTGGACGAGGTGCGCGAGGCGGTGATGCCCGGGTCGCCGCAGGGCGCGGGCACCATGTGGCTCATGGCCATGCTGGGCCTGGCGCTGTCTTCGCTGCTGCTGCACGCCTGGTACCGGCGCACGCTCCGGCGCGCAGCGGCCGCCGCGGCCTGAGCAAAAAAACGGCGGGGCGGCGCCATGTGGCGTCGCCCCGCTCTGGATGCCTGCCGCACCGGCTCCCGCCCCGCGCAGGATCCGGCCGCGGCGATGGACGGTGTTATTTTGCGGCGGTTCCGGCAGCCGGCGCAGGGCTGGCGGCGTGGGTCGCTTTCGCGTTCGCCTTGTGCTTGGACGCGTGCGTCTTGACACTGCCCTTGCCGGAAGCCTGCGTCTGCGAGGCGAAGGCTGCAGGCGCGGCCACCAGGCCGAAGCACAGGGCCGAGGTGGAAAGGAACGCAGCAATACGAGCTTGAGTCGTCATGAGTACTCCTAGTCTGGCGCATCGGGGCGCCGATGGCACACGAGGCTCCGGCGACCATCGCCGGGCGGCCCGTGTATGGCATTGGAGCAGCCGGCCTCGCATAGGTTCACGCGGCGCGAGGTTTTTTCGAGGCAGCACGAGCTCTGCCCGGCCTTGAAACAAGCTGTCTTCAGGCTTCGAAGACCAGCAGGGCCACCGTGGCGAACAGCAGCACCGCAAAGGCCGCGCGCAGGCGCCGCTCGGGCAGCCGGTGCGCCAGCCGCACGCCCAGCGGCACGCACGCGAGGCTGCCCAGGGCAAGCGGCACGCCCACGTGCCAGTCGGCCTGGCCGGCCCAGGTATAGGTGAGCAGCGCGATCGTGGAGCCGGGGATGATCATGGACAGCGCCAGGGCCTGCGCCGTGGTCTGCGGCAGGCGGAACACCGAGGTGATCACCGGCACCGCGAGCACGGCCCCGCCCACGCCGAAGAAGCCGCCGAGTATTCCGCAGACCACGCCCAGCATGGCCGCGCGCGGCGGGGTGAAGCGAGGCGCGGGCCGCGCGGATTCCTGCGGCGCCGGGCCGGGACGGCGCCGGCCGAAGGTCTGGTATACGTAGAAGATCGCCACCAGGAAGAGGAACAGCGCGAACCCCAGCCGGAGATCGCGCGATGGTATGCCCAGCGCCAGGCGCGCGCCGACCCAGGTGGAGGCCACGGCCCCCAGCGCCCCCGCGCCGGCGGCGCGCAGGTCGAAGCGCGCGTGCTGGTGATACTTGCGCACGGCCACCATGATGGTGGGCAGCACCATGATGAGCGCGGTGCCCTGCGCCAGCTGCTGCGACATGCCCAGCAGCAGCGCCAGGGAAGGAATGGCGATCATGCCGCCCCCGATGCCGAGCACCCCGCCGAGGAACCCGATGGCCGCGCCGCTGAACAGGCAGGCCGCGACAACCGCCAGGCTCACCGCAGCCGCTCCAGCGCGGCGTCCAGGCGATCCACCGCCCAGATCTCCAGGCCCTCGATGGGCTGGCGCGGCGCATTGGACTTGGGAATGAGCGCGATGCTGAAGCCCAGCTTGGCGGCTTCGCGCAGGCGTTCCTGGCCGCGCGGCGCCGGGCGGATCTCGCCGGCCAGGCCGACTTCGCCGAACGCCACCAGCCCGCGCGGCAGCGGCCTGTCGCGCAGCGAGGACATGATGGCCAGCAGCACCGGCAGGTCGGCCGCCGGCTCCGTGATGCGCACACCGCCCACGGCGTTGACGAACACGTCCTGGTCGTAGGTGGTGACGCCGGCATGGCGATGCAGGACGGCCAGCAGCATGGCCAGCCGGTTGCCTTCCAGGCCCACGGTGAGCCGGCGCGGGTTGGGCGCATGCGAGGAGTCGACCAGGGCCTGCACCTCCACCAGCAGCGGCCGCGTGCCTTCCTGGGTGGCCATCACGCACGAACCGGCCACCTGCTGCTGGTGCTGCGACAGGAACAGGGCCGAGGGGTTGGCCACGCCGCGCAGGCCGCGGTCGGTCATGGCGAAGACGCCCAGTTCGTTGACGGCGCCGAAGCGGTTCTTGAAGGCGCGCACCAGGCGGAACGAGGAATGCGTGTCGCCCTCGAAGTACAGCACCGTGTCGACGATGTGCTCGAGCACGCGCGGGCCGGCCAGCGCGCCGTCCTTGGTGACGTGCCCGATCATGACGATGGTGATGCCGGTCTGCTTGGCGAGCCGGGTGAGCTGCGCGGCGCATTCGCGCACCTGCGAGACCGATCCGGGCGCGGCGGTGAGCTCGCCGCTGTAGAGCGTCTGGATGGAGTCGATCACGGCGACCGCGGGCTTCTGCTCGGCCACGGCCGCCTGGATGGCCTCGAGGCGGATCTCGGCCAGCAGGTTGACGTTGCCGGTCTGGAGGTCCAGGCGGCGCGCCCGCAGCGCGACCTGCTCTGCGGACTCCTCGCCAGTGACATAGAGCACGCGCGTGGTGGCAGAGAGCGCCGCCAGCGCCTGCAGCAGCAGCGTGGACTTGCCTATGCCCGGATCGCCGCCGATCAGCACCACGGCGCCTGCGACCAGCCCGCCGCCGAGCACGCGATCGAATTCGTCCAGGCCCGTGGGCACGCGCGGCGTTTCGCGGGCCTCGATGTCGGCCAGGCTGCGCACCGGGCTGCTGGAGGCCAGCGGCGCATAACGGTGCGGGGCGCCGCCGGCGGCCGGCGACTCCACGGTTTCCTCGAGGGAATTCCAGGCGTTGCAGTGCGGGCACTTGCCCTGCCATTTGGGGGAAGTTCCGCCGCATTCGGCGCAGACATAGACGGTACGGGGCTTGGCCATGGCAGGAGTTTACCGGCAACCGCGCCCCGCCATGCCGGGTCTGCGGCAATCAGGGCGCGGGCGTCATGCGCACGGCGCGGCGAGGCGATACACTGCGACGCCATGGACGCCAACTTTGCAGCAGGGGCCGGCTCGGCCCGCAACGATGCGCACCGCTTGCCTGCCCGGCATGCCGTGCGTCCGCCCGGCGCGCTGCGCCGCCAACGCGCAGGCCGCGCCATCGCCGTCCTGGCACTGGCTGGCGCCGCCCTGCTGGCGAAGGCGCAGGAACTGCCGGCCCCTCCGGTGGACGAACGCCTGGCGGAACCGCCCTCGCTGGAGCAGCTGGTGCCCGCCCCGGCGCCCGCCCTCCCTGCGCCGCTGCGCCGGCCCGCTCCTGCAGCGGACCCGGCCCCGGCGGCGCCGACCGCAAGCCACCCTGCCGCCGCCCTGCCCGGCCTGCCGCCGCGGCCGCCGGCAGGCGGCAACCCACCTCCTTCCCGACCCTAGCCCCCCGCCATGGACATCCTGCACAACTGGTTCAAGCAAGCCCTGCAAGCGCGCCAGCCCCAGATCGGCCTGTGGGCGGGCCTGGCGCATCCCTACACTGCCGAGATCTGCGCCGGCGCGGGCTTCGACTGGCTGGTGATCGACGGCGAGCATTCGCCCAATACGCTGCAGTCCATCCTGGCCCAGCTGCAGGCGGTCGCGCCGTACCGCGTGATGCCCGTGGTGCGGCCGGCATGGAACGATGCCGTCATGCTCAAGCAGATCCTGGACGTGGGCGCGCAGACCGTGCTGGTGCCCATGGTGCAGTCGGCCGACGAGGCGCGCGCCGCAGTCGCCGCGGTGCGCTATCCGCCGCAGGGCATACGCGGCGTGGGCAACGCCCTGGCCCGCGCCGCCCGCTGGAACCGCGTGCCCGATTACCTGGCGCGCGCCAACGCGCAGATGTGCGTGCTGGTGCAGATCGAGACGCAGGCCGGCCTGGACGCGCTGGAAGAGATCGCCGCTGTCGAGGGCGTGGACGGCCTGTTCATCGGACCGGCGGACCTGGCCGCCAGCCTGGGCTACCTGAGCGAGCCCGACCATCCCGACATGCTGCAGACCCTGGACGAAACCATCGGGCGCATCGTGCGCACGAGCAAGGCGGCAGGCATCCTGCATGGCAATCCGGCGCTGGCGCGCCGCTTCCTGCAGGCCGGGGCCACCTTCGTTGCGGTGGGCGCCGACACGGCGCTGCTGACGCGCGCAACCGACCAGCTGGCGCGCGAATTCAAGGGCGGGAAGGCCGCCCCCGCGAGCGGCCCTTACTGAATGAACGCTGCCGGGCGCGCCGCTCAGCGACCGCCCAGGCTGCCGCCGCCGTCCACGCCCAGCACCTGGCCGGTGATGTAGCCGGCGTCGTCGGAAAGGAAGAAGGCCACGGCGGCCGCCACTTCGGCAGGCGCGGCCAGCCTCCTCATGGGGATGGAGGCCAGGGCGCGCTTCTCGGGCTCGCTGCCGGCGGGATGGTTTTCGCGGAACAGCTCCGTCTCGACGGGGCCGGGCGCCACGGCATTGACCGTGATGCCGTATTCGGCCAGTTCCAGCGCCCAGGTGCGGGTGCACCCCACCAGCGCGCTCTTGGCCGCGGAATAGCTGGTGCGCTCGTAGCCGCCCTCGATGACGCGGCTGCAGATGTTCACGATGCGTCCGGTGCGGCGCACTTTCATGGATTCGACGAAGGCCTGGGTGACCTGCACCGCGGCGCGCACGTTCAGGTCCAGCACGCGGTACAGCGTGGCCAGGTCGATCTCGCCCATGCGCTGCGGCGAGACCAGCCCCACGTTGTTGACCACGGCATCGACCGGGAATTTCTCGCGGATCTCGCGCAGCACCTCCTCGGTGCGGCCTGCATCGGCCAGGTCACAGGCATACAGGTAGCCCGGAAAGTCCACGTCGTCGGTATTGCGGGCAATGCCGACGACGTGGCAGCCGAGGTCGGTGAGCCGCTGCGTGAGCGCCCAGCCTATTCCTTTGGTGGCGCCGGTGACCAGTACGCATTTGTCTTTCATGGGAACACCCTTGCGGTAATTGCATATCGGCCCGGACGCATGTTCAGGGCCGGGGGAAATCAAGTAGACACCATGCCGCAGTCTGTGTCATGCCCGGGCGCGCGGCAAGGACACACCCGCGGTCAGGCCGCCGTGGCCACCGGGACGCGCGGAGCCAGGGCGCACAGCAATTCGTAGCCTATGGTACCTGCGGCGCGCGCCACCTCGTCGACCGAAGGGCCGCCCTCGCCCCAGAGCACCACCGGCGTGCCCACGCCGGCCTCGGGCACGGGGCCCAGGTCGACCATGAGCATGTCCATGGAGACGCGGCCCAGCACGTGCGTGCGCACGCCGCCCACGACGACGGGCGTGCCGGTGCCGGCATGGCGCGGATAGCCGTCGGCATAGCCGCAGGCGACCACCCCGATGCGCATGGGCCCGGGCGCGGTGTAGGTGGCGCCGTAGCCCACCGAGGCGCCGGCCGGCAGCGACTGTACTGCAATCAGTTCGGAGCGCAGCGTCATGGCAGGCTGCAGGCCGAATGCGCCGGCCTCCGCGTCGTCGAAGGGGCTGGCGCCATACAGGCAGATGCCCGGCCGCACCCAGTGCGTGGGGCCGGCGCCGCAGGCGAGCTGCGGATAGCGCAGGGTGGCGGCGGAATTGCATACGCTGACCGGGCCCGGCAGCCCGAGCGTGGCGGCCTCGAACACTTCCATCTGGCCCGCCACGCCCTGCGGCCCGTCGGCGCAGGCAAAGTGCGTCATGTTGCCCACGGCACCCAGCACGCCCTGGCGCTGCAGCAGCATGGCGCGCTCGTGGGCGGCGGCGTAGGCGTGCTGCGCAAACCCCAGGCGGTTCATGCCGCTGTTGAGCTTGAGCATGACGTCGACGCGGCGCGACAGCGAGGCCGCGGCCAGCATGTCGAGCTGCCCGGCGTGATGCACGGTGGTGGTGAGATGGTAGCGGTCGACGATCTCGAGATCGGCCGGGCGGAAGAAGCCTTCGAGGAGCAGGATGGGGCCGCCCCAGCCTGCCTCGCGGCAGCGCACCGCCTCGTCGAGGTCCAGCATGGCCAGGCCCTGGGCCGCCGAGAACCCCGTGACGGCGCGCTCGATGCCGTGACCGTAGGCATTGGCCTTGATCACCGCCCAGATCGACGCCGGCGGCGTGGCGGCGGCCTGTGCCGCCCGGTCAAGGTGTTGTCTTACCGCGGCAAGATTGTGTCGCAACGCGGAGAGGGAAATCGAGGCAGAGATCGGGCGCGGCATGATGGGATTCCTGTGGCGGTAGTCTACCCGATCGCCCGCCGACCGCATCCGCCCGCGGGCGCCGGGCGGCGCCCGCCGCGTTTCCTTAAAATGACAGGGTCCGCGCCGCGGGCACACGCCCGCTTCCGGTTCCCTTTTCCATCCATGGCCGTCGATCACTACGAGAATTTTCCCGTCGCTTCCCTGCTGCTGCCGCGGCACCTGCGCCGCGCCGTCACCGACATCTACCGCTATGCGCGCGCGGCCGACGACGTGGCCGACGAAGGCGGCGCGAGCGACCAGGCCCGCCTGGAAGAGCTCGCGGCGTACCGCGCCGAGCTGCACCGCATCGGCGTGGAGCCGGCGCGCCGCGAACCGGGCCAGGCGCGCCTGGCGCCCATCTTCGGGCCGCTGGCCGAGACCATCGCGCGCCACCAGTTGCCGATCACGCCCTTCCTCGACCTGCTCTCGGCCTTCGAGCAGGACGTCACCGTGCACCGCTATGCCGATCATGCCGCGCTGCTCGACTACTGCGCCCGCTCCGCGAACCCGGTGGGGCGCCTGATGCTGTGCCTGTACGGCGCCTCCACGCCGGACAACCAGCGTGATGCCGATGCCATCTGCACCGGCCTGCAGCTGGTGAATTTCTGGCAGGACGTGCGCCCGGACTGGCGCAAGCAGCGCGTGTACATCCCGCAGGAAGACCTGCAGCGCTTCGGCGTATCGGAAGACGACCTCGCGGCCTGCCGGCTCACGCCCGCCTGGCGTGCGCTGATGGCCTTCGAGGTGGAGCGCACGCGCGCGCTGCTACACTCAGGCGCTGCGCTGACGCGGCGGCTTCCGGGCCGCATCGGCCTGGAGCTGCGGCTCGTGGTGCAGGGCGGGCTGCGCATCCTGCAGCGCATCGAGCTCGCAGACTACGACGTATTCATGAAACGCCCCGAACTGGGCCCCCGCGACTGGGCCCTCATGCTGTGGCGTGCGATAAGCTGAAATGACACCAATCCCAGATTCCCGTGCCGCCGCCGGCGGCGCGCCGTGTTCCCAGCCGAGGCGGCGCGCATGACGCCAGACGAATACTGCCAGGACAAGGCGGCACGCAGCGGCTCGAGCTTCTACTACGCCTTCCTGTTCCTGCCGCCGGACCGCCGGCGCGCGATCACCGCGCTGTACGCCTTCTGCCGCGAGGTCGACGATGTGGTCGACGAGGCGCGCGACGAATCCGTGGCGCGCATCAAGCTGGCCTGGTGGCGCACGCAGATCGACCAGATGCTGGAGGGCACGCCGGAGCATCCCGTCACGCGCGCGCTGGCGCCCCACCTGCAGGCCTGCGGCATCACGCGCGAGCGCCTGCTGGCCGTGATCGACGGCATGCAGATGGACCTGGACCAGAGCCGCTACCTCGACTGGCCCGGCCTGCGCAAATACTGCTGGCACGTCGCAGGCGTGGTGGGGGAGCTGTCCGCGGGGGTGTTCGGCTACACCGATCCGCGCACGCTGGAATATGCCGGCAAGCTGGGGCTGGCCTTCCAGCTCACCAACATCATCCGCGACGTGGGCGACGACGCGCGCCGCGGCCGCATCTATCTGCCGGTCGACGAGCTGCAGCGCTTCGACGTGAAGGCGGCGGAAATCCTCGGGGGCCAGTATTCCGAGCGCTTCAGCGCGCTGATGCGCTTCCAGGCCGACCGCGCCCGCCAGCTGTACCGCGAGGCCATGGCCGCCCTGCCCGAGGCCGACCGCCGCGCCCAGCGGCCCGGACTGATGATGGCGGCCATCTATCATGCGCTGCTCGATGAAATCGAACGGGACGACTGGCAGGTGCTGCACCAGCGCATTTCGCTCACGCCGGTGCGCAAGCTGTGGCTGGCCTGGAAGACCTGGGTGGGCGGAGGACGCGGCGTGGTGCGCCGCCTGTCGCGATGAAGGTCGCGGTCATCGGGGCCGGCTGGGCCGGGCTGGCGGCGGCCACGGCGCTGCACGAAGCCGATGCCCACGTCACCGTGTTCGAGGCGGGCCGCACGCCGGGCGGCCGCGCACGGCGCGTGGTGCACCCGGGATTCGGCGACGGCCTGGACAACGGCCAGCACATCCTGCTGGGAAGCTATACCGAGACCCTCGCGCTGATGCGGCGCCTGGGCCGCAATCCCGATGCCCTGCTGATGCGGCGGCCGCTGCGGCTGGCCAGCCTGGATGGGCGGCTGCGCATCTCCGCGCCGCCGCTGCCCGCGCCGTGGCATGCCGCCGCTGCGCTGCTGGGCGCCCGCGGACTGAGCGGCGCCGAGCGGCTGGCCGCAGTGCGCCTGGTACAGGGGCTGCGCGGCTGCGAATGGGCCCCGCCGCCGGCATGGACGGTGCGCCAGCTGCTGGACCAGCACGGCCAGCCCGAGGGCGTGGTGCGGCAGCTGTGGGGGCCGCTGTGCCTGGCGGCGCTGAACACGCCGCTGGAACAGGCCTCCGCCCGGCTGTTCGCCGTGGTGCTGCGCGACAGCCTCACCGGTGCGCGCCGCAACAGCGACATGCTGCTGCCCTGCGTGGATCTTTCCGCGCTGTGGCCGGACGTCGCCGCCCGCCAGGTCACCACGCGCTACGGCCGCACCGTGCGCCAGCTGCGGCCCGCCGAGCGCTGGATAGACGTGAACGACGAACGCTTCGACGCGGCCGTGCTGGCCGTGCCGCCTCCGGCTGCCGCGCGGCTGCTCGGCAATGACCTGCGCGAGTGCGGCTCGCCGGGCCTGCTGAAGGCGCTGCAGGCCTTCGACTACATGCCGATCGCCACGCTCAACCTGCTGCTGGCCCAGCCCTGGCCGCTGCCCGAACCGATGATGATGCTGCGCGAGGATGCGGCGCGCGGCCACCTCGGGCAATGGGTGTTCGACCGGGCCCGCCTCACGGGCCGCGCCGCGCAGGGCGAGCTGGCCGTGGTGGTGAGCGCCGCGGTCGACGTGGCCGAGGGCGAGCGCGAAGCGATCATCGCCGCGCTGGTGGAACAGGTGCGCGAGCAGGCCGCGCGCCACCCCGCGGGCCTGGCGCCCATGCCTGCCGTGCGGCTGGCCGAACTGTTCATCGAGAAGCGCGCCACCTTCGCGGCCCGGCCGGAACGCGTGCGGCCGCTCAACCATACGCCCTGGCGCACCCTGGCGCTGGCCGGCGACTGGACCGACACGGGCTATCCCGGCGTGCTGGAAGGCGCGGTGCGCAGCGGCCTGCAGGCGGCCCGCATCGTGCTGCGCGGCGCCTGAGCCCAGGCGGCTCAGCGCAGGGCCTGCACCGTGGCCAGGCCCAATGCCGTGAGGCACAGCGAGCCGGCCAGGCTCGCCCCCATGTAGCCCAGGCCGGCGAGATAGGCTCCCCGGCCGAACATCTGCACCGTCTCGGCCGAGAATGTCGAGAAGGTGGTGAGCCCGCCCATGAAACCGGTGACCAGCGCCAGTCGCACCCAGCCCGGCCACTCCGGATGGGCGGCCACCGCCGCGAGCGCCAGCCCCACCAGATAGCCGCCGGCGAGATTGGCCGCCAGCGTGCCCCAGGGCCAGCGCGGGCCGTTCAGGTACAGGCCGAGCAGCCAGCGCGCCCAGGCGCCGGCCGCGGCGCCCGCGCCCACGGCGAGGAAATTGAGCGGAATCAGGGTAGGCATGGGCAGGTCTCTACGGGGCAACGGTATGCGGCGCCAGGGCGCGATGCCGCCAGGCGTGATGCGAGGCCCGATCGTATCGGCTGGTGCGGGGCTTGTCACCCTGCCGCCGCGGCATGCGGCCATGGCCGGCGCAGTCGGCTCGTACGTGCCGGGAAAACCCAGGTATGCCATTCATGAGATTGATTCTCATTGAGTGCTAGAATCCCTGCCCATCCCACCGTGAACCCCATGCCTTCCGCCCCTCCCCGCCCGCGCCGCGCCTATTGGTTGAAGACCCTGCACCAGTGGCACTGGATCAGCGCCGCCCTGTGCCTGGTCGGCATGCTGGGATTCGCGATCACTGGCCTCACGCTGAACAACGCCTCCCACATCGATGCCGACCCCAGCGTGCACACGCGGCAGGCGCGCCTGCCGGAGGCGCTGCGCGCCGCGGCGGCGCAGGCGGCCGCCGGCAAACCCGCGCAGATACCCGGGGACCTGGCCCGATGGCTGGCCGACGAACTCGGCATCGACGCGCAGGGACGTAGCCCCGAATGGTCGCCCGACGAACTCTATGTTTCGCTGCCGCGGCCCGGCGGCGACGCCTGGGTCGCCCTGGACCTGCAATCCGGCGACGTGGAATACGAAATCACCGACCGCGGCTGGGTGGCCTACCTGAACGACCTGCACAAGGGACGCCATACCGGCACGGCCTGGAGCTGGTTCCTGGACATCTTCGCCGTCGCCTGCCTGGTCTTTTCGCTGACCGGGCTGGTGCTGCTGAAGATGCACGCCGCCAACCGCAGCGCGACCTGGCCCATGGTGGGGCTGGGCATCGTGATGCCCGTCGTCCTGGTGCTGCTCTGCATCCACTGATTCCTTCGATCCGACCCTGGAGACTCCATGCGCAAACTGCTGTTGTCGGCCCTGCTGGCCGGCGCGATCGCCCGAACGGCCCATGCGGCGGACATCGGCCTGTCCATCGAGGTGCCGCGCCTGGACGTGGCCGAATACCACCGTCCGTACGTGGCCGTCTGGATCGAGAATCCCGACCAGAGCGCGGTTGCCGACCTGGCCGTCTGGTATGACGTGGCCAAGAAAAACAACGAAGGCGCCGAATGGCTCAAGGACATGCGCCAATGGTGGCGCCGCAGCGGCCGCAACCAGCAGTTCCCGGTGGATGGCGTCAGCGGCGCGACCAAACCCGTGGGCACGCACACGCTGAGCTTCGACGCGGCCAGCAAGCCCCTGTCGCAGCTCGAGCCCGGCCAATACGCCGTCGTGGTGGAAGCGGCCCGGGAAATCGGCGGCCGCGAGCTGCTGCGGATCCCCTTCCAGTGGCCGCCGCAGCAGGCTGAACGACTCGCGGCGCACGGCGAACACGAACTGGGCGCCGTCGCGCTCGACCTCAAACCCTGATGCTCCACGCCATGCCCCCAAGGAACGCAACCATGAAATCCGCCGCCAAACTGGCCGCCGCCCTGGCGCTGTGCCTGCCCTTCGCCGCCCACGCGCATGATGTGTGGATCGTGCCGTCCTCGACCGTGCTGTCCGGCACCGACGGCTGGATCACCGTCGACGCCGCCGTCGGCAACGACAAGTTCTATTTCAACCACGCGCCGCTGCGCCTGGATGGCCTGGCCGTGGTCGCGCCGGACGGCAGCGCCGCCGCAGCCGAGAACCTGAACCGCGGCAAGCTGCGCAGCACGTTCGACCTGCAGCTCAAGCAGAGCGGCACGTACCGCGTAGCGGTGGTCAACGACGGTGTGTTCGCGCGCTGGAAGGAAGACGGCAAGAACAAGCGCTACTTCGGCAAGGCGGAAGGCCTGGCCCAGGCGGTGCCCGCCACGGCGGAAGAACTGGAAGTCTCGCAAAGCCTGGGCCGCGTCGAAACCTTCGTGACGGCGGGCAAGCCGACCGCCGTCACGCCCGTGGGCCGCGGCCTGGAGCTCGCGCCCGTCACGCATCCCAACGACCTGTTCACGGACGAAGCCGCCACCTTCCGGATGCTGGTCGACGGCAAGCCCGCCGCCGGCCTGGAAGTCAACGTCGTTCCCGGCGGCAGCCGCTATCGCGACAAGGTCGACGAGATCAAGCTCACCACCGACAAGGACGGCAGGTTCTCGGTGAAGTGGCCGCAGCCCGGCCTGTACTGGATCGAGGCGGGGCTGGAAGACGCCAACGTCAGCGTGCCGCAGGCGAAGCAGCGCCGCCTGTCCTACGCCGGCACGGTCGAAGTGCTGCAACCCTGAGCCCATGGGCGATCGCGTGCCGGCTGCCCCGTCCTACGCGCCCCGCGGCGCGGCAACCACCGTGGTCCGCGCGGCCTACGGCGCCATGCCGGCGCGGCTGCCGGAGCACTTGCCGGCGCCGGCTGCGCTGGCGGGCCGGACCATGGGCACCACCTGGTCCGCGCGCATGGCCTTGCCCGCCGGCTGCCGCGACGAGACGGCGCGGCATGCGATCCAGGCCGCGCTGGACGAAGTCGTGGCGCAGATGAGCACCTGGGAGCCGACATCCGACATCACGCGCTTCAACCTGGCGGCGCCCGGCTGGCATGAACTGCCGGATCGCTTCTTCCACGTGCTGAGCCACGCCCTGGCGCTGGCCCGGGACAGCGGCGGCGCCTACGACCCCACGGTAGGGCCGCTGGTCAATGCCTGGGGCTTCGGGCCGCACCAGCGCGCCTTCGAACCGCCCTCGCCTGCCGTCATCGACGCCGCCCGTGCCCGTTGCGGCTGGCAGCGCGTGCGGCTCGATGCCGCGCGGCAGGCGGCATACCAGCCGGGCGGTGCCTGCCTGGACCTGTCATCCATCGCCAAGGGCCATGGGGTGGACCGCGCCGCGTCGGCGCTGGACGCGCTGGGCATCACGCAATACCTGGTCGAGGTGGGCGGAGAACTGCGCGCGCGCGGCAGGCGGCCGGACGGCCAGCCGTGGCGGGTGGCGGTCGAGGTGCCCGACGCCAGCGGCGACCACACCCTGGCCTTGCCGCTGGAAGCGTGCAGCATCGCCACGTCCGGCGACTACCGGCGGCATGCCGGCAGCGGCGACGCGCGCTACGCCCACACGATCGACCCGCGCACCGGGCAGCCGGTACGCAACCGCGTGGCCTCGGTTTCCGTGCTGCATCGCGAATGCATGCAGGCCGACGCGCTGGCCACCGTGCTGACGGTGCTGGGCGAGGCCGAAGGCCTGGCCTACGCTCGCCGCCACGACCTCGCGGCCCTCTTCATCCTGCGCGACGCCCGGGACTACCGGGTCGTCGCCACCCCGGCGTTCCAGGCGCTGGCGTCGTCGCGCTGAAGCCATGACCCACCTCCGGTTGACCGCCGCAGCGTGCGTGGTGGGGCTGTGGCTGCTGCTGTGCCTGTGGGCATGGCGCCGCGCCAGGCGGCGCGAAGCCCGGCAGGCGCAGGCGCTGCAGGCCCTGGACGCCCCCGCGGCGGACGATACCTTGCTGGTGGCGTATGCAACGCAGACGGGCCATGCGGAATCCCTGGCGGTGCAGACGGCCGAATCGCTGCGTGCGGGTGGCCTGGCCGTGCGCGTGGCCCCGCTCGGCCAGCTGGACCCGGCACGCCTGTCCGGCTACCGCCGCATGCTGTTCGTGGCCAGCACCTATGGCGAAGGCGATCCGCCCGACGCGGCCGCCGCGTTTGCCGGCCACATGCAGGCCCCGCACGCCGGGCTGGCCGGCGCGCAGTACGCCGTGCTGGCGCTGGGCGACAGCGGCTACGCGAACTTCTGCGGCTTCGGCCACCGGCTCGATGACTGGCTGCATGCGCAGGGCGCGACGCCCCTGTTCGACCTGGTGGAGGTGGACGACGGCGACCCCGCCGCCCTGCGCCATTGGCAGCACCACCTGGGCCTGCTGGCCGGCCGCCATGATCTCCCCGACTGGCAGGCCCCGGTCTACGAACCCTGGCGCCTGGCTGCGCGGACGCTGCTCAATCCCGGCAGCCAGGGCGGACCATGCTACCTGCTGAGGCTGACGCCGCCGGCGGGCCGGCGGCCGCGCTGGCTGGCCGGCGATATTGCGGAGGTGGGCCCGCGCCTGGAACGTGGCGGCCCCCTGTAGGCTCACCGCGAATACTCCATCGCGTCGCTGCCGGAGGATGGCGCCATCGAACTGCTGGTACGCCAGATGCGCGGCGCCGACGGCTCCCTGGGACTGGGCAGCGGCTGGCTGACGCACACGGCGCGCGTCGGCGACCCGATCGACCTGCGCGTCCGCACCAATCGCAGTTTCCATGCGCCCGAGGACGGCTGTCCGATGATCCTGGTGGGCAACGGCACCGGGCTGGCCGGCCTGCGCGCCCTGATCAAGGCGCGCCGCGCCGCGGGCCACCGGCGCAACTGGCTGGTCTTCGGGGAGCGCAACGCCGCGCATGACGATTTCTGCAGCGGCGACATCGCCGCCTGGCGCAGCGACGGCACACTGGAGCGCGCGGATCTCGTCTACTCGCGCGACCAGCCCCAGCGCCGCTATGTGCAGCACCTGCTGCGCGAAGAAGCCGATGCGCTGCGCGCCTGGGTGGCAGCCGGCGCCGCCATCTACGTCTGCGGCAGCCTGCCCGGCATGGCGGCCGGCGTGGACGCCGCGCTGCGGGACATCCTCGGTGCGGCCGCCTTGCAGGAACTGCTGCACACCGGCCGATACCGGCGCGACGTGTACTGAGCTGACCGCTGTCGGCGGGCCTTCAGCCCGCGCGCAGCCGCTCGTCCAACGCCGCGAGGCCGGCTGCGAACACGCCTTGCCCGACAGCCTCCACCACGTCGTCCAGCGCCGCGCCCTCCACACGAAAGTCGGCCCACCACTCCACCAACGTGCCGCCGCTTTCCGTGACGGGACGCAGGCACACGCCGGCGACATAGTCGCGCATGGGCAGGTCGGTCTCGATGATGGAATAGCGCAGCGCCGTGCCCGGATCATCCAACATGAGCAATTGTTCGCGCACGAAGCCGGACGGCTTGAGCGTCAAGTGCCGCACGCTGCCCACGGCGTCATGGCGGCCGCCCGGCTCCAGCCGGCTCTGCGCGATCCCGGGATGCCAGGCAGCCAGGCCATCGAAATCGCGGAACAGCGGCCAGACCTTGTCCAGCCCCGCATGGATGACGGCACTGACATATACAGTGTGCGGCATGGCAGCCCCTTCAGAAGGTCAGGTTCTTGAATTCACGCGTGGTGGCGGTCAGGGCCTCTTCGGTGGGCAGGCGCTCCATCGAGCTGGCGCCGTAGAAGCCGTGGCAATGCCTGCAGGCACGCAGCACGTGTGCCGCGTCCTGGGGCGTGGCGATAGGACCGCCATGGCACAGGACGATGATGTCCGGCCGCACCGCCAGCGCCGCTTCGGCGATGCGGTCGATGGCGGCCACGCAGCCGTCCAGCGTCTGTGCGGTTTCGGCGCCGATGGAGCCGCCCGTGGTGAGGCCCATGTGGGCGACGATGATGTCGGCGCCCGCGCGGGCCATGGCCACCGCGTCGTCCTCGTTGAACACGTACGGCGTGGTGAGCAGGCCCTTCTCGTGCGCCAGGCGGATCATGTCGACCTCCAGCGCGTAGCCCATGCTGGTTTCTTCCAGGTTGGCGCGGAAAGTCCCGTCGATAAGCCCCACGGTGGGGAAGTTCTGGACGCCGGCAAAGCCCTGGCGCTTCAGGTCGTCGAGGAACAGGTCGAAATCGCAGAACGGATCGGTGCCGTTCACGCCGGCCAGCACTGGCGTCTTCTTCACCACAGGCAACACTTCCCGCCCCATGTCGACGACGATCTCGTTGGCGTTGCCGTAGGCCAGCAGCCCGGCCAGCGAGCCACGGCCCGCCATGCGGTAGCGGCCGGAGTTGTAGATCACGATCAGATCGATGCCGCCCGCTTCCTCGCACTTGGCCGACAGCCCCGTGCCTGCGCCGCCGCCCACGATAGGCTTGCGCGAGCGCACCATGGCACGAAACTTCTCCAGCAGTTCATTACGGTCGAAACGCGGCATGACGGCAGTCCTCAGTGTGTAGCGATCTCAAGAAAGTGTTCGACCGCCGTCCTGGCGAACAGCGGATCATTGATATGGCACGGCACCCGCACCAGGCGGCGGTCGGCCGTCTGCACCAGATGGGCATCCAGCGCCGCGAACAGGGCGGCGTCGGCCTCAGGATCCCAGAACGCCTGGCCAGGCGCATCCAGCGCGGATACGCCGCCTTCCGGAATGAGAAAGCGCACCGGTCCATCGCACCGGTTCAGTTTGGCTGCGATCCATTCGCCCTGGCGGGCGTTCTCCTCTGCCGTGGTGCGCATCAGCGTCACTTGCGGGTTGTGCGGATAGAACCTGCGGCCGTGATAGCGTTCAGGGACGGTATCCATGCTACCGAAGTTGACCATGTCGAGCGCACCGCAGGATCCCACATACGGGGCGCCGGTGCGCGCGACAGCACCGAAGCGGTCTTCGGTGCAGGCCAGCACGCCGCCGAACAGGAAATCGCATACTTCGGTGGTGGTCAGGTCCAGCACGCCGCCCAGCAGGCGGCTGTCGAGCAGCTTCTCCATCGACTGGCCGCCCGTGCCCGTGGCATGAAACACCAGACAGTCGGCGCGGGACTCGAGGAGCGACATCACTTGCTGCACGCAGGGGGTGGTCACGCCGAACATGGTGATGCCCACGGCGGGCATGCCGTCGTCCACGTCGGTGGCCGCCGCACGCGCCATGCGATACGCCCCTGCGACGGCGCCAGCGGCATTGGCCAGCACCCGGCGCGAAATCCGGTTCAGGCCCGCCACGTCCGTCACGGAATACATCATGGCGATATCCGACGGCCCCACATACGGCGCGACATTTCCCGAAGCCATCGTCGATACCATCAGCTTCGGTGTACCGATAGGCAGCGCACGCATCGCGGGCGTGATCAATGCGGTGCCGCCGGAGCCACCCAGCCCCAGCATGGCGCCGATGTCGGCATTGCCACCGGCGTAGCGCTCGAAGGCCAGCGCCATCGCGGCAATGGCGGTGCCTCGGTCGCCGGTGAAGACGGCGTCGGCGCCCCCGGGGTGGCTGGCCGCCACGTCGCGCGCCTGCACCAGGGCGGCGCTGGCGGCGCCCGAGGTGGACACATCCACCGACACCACATCGAGTCCTTCGCGCTTGAGCAGGTCGACCACGTACTCGGCTTCGTGGCCCTTGGTGTCATATGTGGCGGCGACATAGACCCGCCGGTTCGAATGCGTCATGGCTCCTCCGCGGGCGGCTACACTCGGTGCGCGCCTCGATATGGGTGGCCGCAAGGCCTGTATGTAGAATCCGGCAAATGAGACGAAAGAATCATACTGAGACACCTGTCTCAGGTCAAACTTCCGCTGCGGCTCCGCGCCGCGCGGCTCAGGGGGCCACGGCCCGACTGATCGGCCCCGCCAGTCCGCAGGCCGCAGCCAGCGGCGAACCGCCGCATGGCCCACGCGCGCGCATGCGCAAGACCCTGCTGGATGCGGCACAACAGCTCATGGCCCGCGGCATCACGCCGTCGGTGGCGGAACTGGCGGAACACGCCCGAGTGTCGCGCGCCACGGCGTATCGCTACTTCCCCAGCCAAAGCGCATTGATCGCGGCGGTGGTGGACGAAAGCCTGGGCCCCATCCTGGCCTGGGACTCCACTGCGCCCGACGCCGCCACCCGCGTGGACGAGCTGCTGCGGTTCGCCTACCCGCGGCTGGAATCGCACGAAGCCCCTTTGCGCGCTGCCATCATGGTGTCACTGCAGCAGTACGCCGAGGCCAGCGCCGGCAAGGCCGGCGCCGAACCCCGGCTGGTGCGCGGCCACCGGGTCGACATCCTCAAGCGCGCCATTGCACCGCTGGCAGACGACCTGACGCCGGCCCAGCAGGACCGCCTGGCCCAGGCGCTGTCGCTGGTCTATGGCACCGAAGTATTCCTGGTGCTGAAAGACATCTGGCATCTGGATCTGCCCGCCGTCACGGAGGTGGTGCGCTGGACGGCCAACGCCCTCATCACGCAGGCGCTGGCCGAAAGCCGCGCGCGCACCTGAGTCTGCCTCCCTCGCGCACGGACGGCCGGCGCGCCATGAAAACAGCCCGGCGCGAGCCGGGCTGTCTGCTTACTGCAAGGTGCGGGTGAAGACGAACTTACCGTCCTGCCAGTCGACGGGCACCACGTCGCGAGGCCCGAACCTGCCTTCCAGGATCAGGCGCGCCACCGGGTTCTCGACCTGCTGCTGGATCGCACGCTTGAGCGGCCGCGCGCCGAACACCGGGTCGAAGCCGGCCCGCGCGAGTTCGGCCAGCGCAGCGTCGGTGACCTCCAGCCGCATCTCCTGCTTCTCGAGCCGGTCGGCCAGCCGCTTCAGCTGGATGCGGGCAATGGCCTCGATGTGCTGCGCTTCCAGGCCGTGGAACACCACCACTTCGTCGATGCGGTTCAGGAACTCCGGCCGCAGCGTCTGCTTGAGCTCGTCCCACACCACTTCCTTGATGACCTCGTAGGGCTTGCCGGCCATGCTCTGGATGTGCTGGGAGCCCAGGTTGGACGTCATGACGATGACCGTGTTGCGGAAATCCACGGTGCGGCCCTGGCCGTCGGTGAGACGGCCGTCGTCCAGCACCTGCAGCAGCACGTTGAACACGTCGGGATGTGCCTTCTCGACCTCGTCGAGCAGCACCACGCTGTACGGCTTGCGCCGCACGGCCTCGGTGAGGTAGCCGCCCTCTTCGTAGCCCACGTATCCCGGCGGCGCGCCGATCAGGCGGGCCACCGAGTGCTTCTCCATGAATTCGCTCATGTCGATGCGCACCATGTGCTCTTCGGAATCGAACAGGAAGTCGGCCAGCGCGCGCGTGAGCTCGGTCTTGCCCACGCCGGTGGGGCCCAGGAACAGGAACGAGCCATACGGCCGCGCCGGATCGGCCAGCCCGGCGCGCGAGCGCCGGATGGCGTCGGACACCAGGCGCACGGCCTCGTCCTGGCCCACCACGCGGCGGTGCAGGAAGTCTTCCATCTTGAGCAGCTTGTCGCGCTCGCCCTGCATCATCTTGGACACCGGAATGCCGGTGGCGCGCGAGACCACCTCGGCGATCTCCTCCGCCCCCACCTGCGTGCGCAACAGGCGCGGACGGCCCGTATCGGCGGGAGCCCCGCCCTGCTGCTCGGCCTTGTCGGCGGCCTTCAGGCGCGCCTCGAGTTCGGGCAGCCTGCCGTACTGCAGCTCGGCCAGCTTGTCGAACTGGCCCTTGCGCTGCAGCTCGGCCATTTCGGCGCGGACGCGGTCGATCTCTTCCTTGATGGTCTGGGTGCCCTGCACCGAGGCCTTCTCGGCCTTCCAGATCTCTTCGTAGTCGTTGTACTCGCGCTGCAGCTTCTCGAGCTCTTCCTCGATGACGGCCAGCCGGCGCTTGGAGGCGTCGTCGGTCTCTTTCTTGACGGCCTCGCGCTCGATCTTGAGCTGGATGATGCGCCGGTCGAGCTTGTCCATCACCTCGGGCTTGGAATCGATCTCCATGCGGATGCGCGCCGCGGCCTCGTCGATCAGGTCGATGGCCTTGTCGGGCAGGAAGCGATCCGTGATGTAGCGGTGCGAGAGCTCGGCCGCGGCCACGATGGCCGGGTCGGTGATCTCCACGCCATGGTGGATCTCGTAGCGCTCCTGCAGCCCCCGCAGGATAGCAATGGTGGATTCCACGTCGGGCTCGTCCACGAGCACCTTCTGGAAGCGGCGCTCGAGCGCAGCGTCCTTCTCGATGTATTTGCGGTATTCGTCGAGCGTGGTGGCGCCGATGCAGTGCAGCTCGCCGCGCGCCAGCGCGGGCTTGAGCATGTTGCCGGCGTCCATGGCGCCCTCGGCCTTGCCGGCGCCCACCATGGTGTGGAGCTCGTCGATGAACACGATGTTCTGGCCGTCGTCCTGGGCCAGCTCCTTCAGCACTGCCTTCAGGCGCTCCTCGAACTCGCCGCGGAACTTGGCGCCGGCCAGCAGCGCGGCCAGGTCCAGCGACAGCACGCGCTTGCCGCGCAGGGTCTCGGGCACTTCGTCGTTGACGATGCGCTGCGCCAGGCCTTCGACGATGGCGGTCTTGCCCACGCCCGGCTCGCCGATGAGCACCGGGTTGTTCTTGGTGCGGCGCTGCAGGATCTGGATGGTGCGCCGGATCTCGTCGTCGCGGCCGATCACCGGGTCCAGCTTGCCCTGCCGGGCGCGTTCGGTGAGGTCCAGCGTGTACTTGGCCAGGGCCTCGCGGTTGGACTCGCCCTCGGCGGCCGAGACATTCTCGCCGCCGCGCACCGCGTCGATGGCCGCCTCCAGCGGCTTGCGCTGCAGCCCGGCGTCGCGCAGGATGCGGCCCGCCTCGCCCTTGTCGTCGACCAGAGCCAGCAGGAACAATTCGCTGGCGATGTAGCTGTCGCCGCGGCGCGCGGCTTCCTTGTCGGTGCGGGTCAGCACGGCCTGCAGCTCGCGGCCCACCTGCACGTTGTCGTTGCCCTGCACCCGCGGCAGGTTGCGCAGCGCCGCCTCGAGCGCCGGCTGCACCCGGTTGACCGCCACGCCGGCGCGCGCCAGCAGCGCCGAAGCGCCGCTGTCGGGATCGCCGAGCAGCGCGGCCAGCACGTGCACCGGCTCGATGTAGGGATGGTCGTTGCGGGCGGCGAGGCTTTGCGCATCGGCCAGGGCCTGCTGGAACTTGGTGGTAAGTTTGTCGAATCGCATGATCGTCGGTTGGCAGATTGGGGAGCCTTCCGCCGTCTGCGGGTGGCTCGATGACCTTTATGTGCGGCCCGCCCCCGGGATTTCAAGACCGCAACGCCGTCCGGGATATTTCCCGTGCAATCCACGACACTCACATGAGCATATACGTATTCGTCTACGGCACGCTACGCAGCGGCGAGATCAACGACCTCGCGCAGGCCGCCGCCGCCCGGGGGCTGCCTGCGCCGCGGCTGGCCGGCACGGCCCGCGTACCGGGCCGGCTGGTCGATTTCGGCGACTGGCCCGGCCTGCTGCCCACGCAGGACGGCAGCACCGTGCAGGGCGAGATCTACGAGGTGGACCCGGCCCTGGTCGAACTGATGGACGAGATCGAGGAATACACGCCCGGGCGGCCGTGCTGCTTCGTGCGCCGCGACGTCGTGGCCCAGGGGACCGCCGGGGCGGTGGCCTGCCAGTACTATCCCATCGATCCGGCGTTCCGGGCACAGGCCCGCGACATCGGCGCCGACGACTGGGTAAGCTATCGCCGAAGCCGCGACGCCGGCCGTCTTTCCTGAATCCCCGAGGAGCCCCGAATGCGCAACTCCGACGCCCCGGCTTCCGCCGCGGCCAGCCTCACCGCCCTCGAAACGCCGGCGCTGGTCCTGGATGCCGGCCGCATGCAGGCCAACGCCGACATGATGCTCGCCCGCGCCGCCGGGCTGGGCGTGACGCTGCGCCCGCACGTCAAGACCGCCAAGTGTCCGGAAGTGGCGCTGGCGGCCTGCGGCGGCCGGCCCGGCCCCATCACCGTCTCCACGCTGAAGGAAGCCGAGCGCTTCTACGCCGCGGGCCACCGCGACATCCTCTACGCCGTCGGCATCGCCCCCGGCAAGCTGCCCCATGCCGCCCGCCTGCGCCGCGCCGGCTGCGATCTCAAGCTGGTGCTCGACAACGAAGCCCAGGCCCGTGCCGTGGTGCAGGCGCGCGCCACCGAGGCGGTGGACCTGCCCTGCCTGCTGGAGATCGACACGGACGGCCACCGCAGCGGGCTGCAGCCCGACGATGCGCGGCTGGTTGCCATTGCCGACCTGCTGCGCCGGGGCGGCGTGAGCGTGGCCGGCGTCCTGACCCATGCCGGCGAATCGTATCGCTGCGCCAGCCTGGCCGACATCGCGGCCATGGCCGAGCGCGAGCGGGCAGGCTGCGTGGCCGCCGCCGGGCAGCTGCGCGCCGCCGGCCATCCCTGCCCCATCGTCAGCGTGGGCTCCACGCCCACTGCGCGCTACGCCCGCAGCCTGGAGGGCGTCACCGAGCTGCGGGCCGGCGTCTACATCTTCTTCGACCTGGTCATGGCCGGCATCGGCGTCTGCACGCTGGACGAGATCGCCCTGTCGGTGCTCGTGACCGTGCTCGGCCACCAGCCCGAGCGCGGGTGGATCCTCACGGACGGCGGCTGGATGGCGCTGAGCCGCGACCGCGGCACGGCCTCCCAGGCCGTCGACCAGGGCTACGGACTGGTGTGCGACCTGTCCGGGCAGCCCATCGCCGGCCTGCGCATGACCGACGCCAACCAGGAGCACGGCATCCTGGCCTACGGTCCGGATGGCGCGCCGCCCGCCGACCTGGAGCGCGCCTTCCCGGTGGGGACGCTCCTGCGCATCCTGCCCAACCATGCCTGCGCCACCGCCGCCCAGCATGCGGCCTATCACGTGGTGCGCGGCGGCTCGACGCACGTCGACGCCGTGTGGGCGCGCTTCGGCGGCTGGTAGCCCGGCCGCCGCGGCGGGCGCCGGACTCGCGAACTACAATGGCGCCTGCGCAGCCAGATCCCATGAGTGTCATGCAGAAGCGTCTCCCCATCTCGCCCGAGGCGGCCCATTGCTCCGCCTGCATGCTGGGCCACGTGTGCGTGCCCATCGGCATGGCCGCGGCCGAGGTGGCGCGGCTCGACGAACTGGTGCGCGAACGCGTGCGCCTGGCGCGCGGACAGCTGCTGTACCAGCTGGGCGATGCGCTGGATGCGGTGTACGGCGTGCGCTATGGATCGCTCAAGACGCAGCTGGAAAACCGCTCCGGGCAATTGCACATCACCGGATTCCACCTGCCCGGGGAGATCGTCGGGCTGGACGGCATGCACGAGAACCGGCACGTGTCGAACGCGGTGGCGCTCGAAGACGCCGAAGTCTGCGTGATCCGGCTGTCCGAGATCGACCGCCTGGCGGCCCAGCTGCCGTCGCTGCAGCAGCAGTTCCGCCGGCTCATGAGCCGGGAGATCACCCGCTCGCACTCCATGCTGGCCACGCTGGGCGGCATGCGTTCCGAGCAGCGGCTTGCGGCCTTCCTGATCAACCTCGCGCAACGCTACGCCGCGCTGGGCTATTCCTCCTCGGAATTCGTGCTGCGCATGAGCCGCGAGGAAATCGGCAACTACCTCGGGCTCACGCTGGAAACCGTCAGCCGGCTGTTCTCGCGCTTTGCGCGCGAAGGACTGATCGCGGTCCACCAGCGCGACGTGCGCCTGGCGGACCCCGACGGGCTCCGGCTGCTCCTGGGGCAGGAAGACTGCTGATGCGGCGCCGGGGCATCCTGGCCGCCTGCCTGCACACGGGGCTGTTCCTGGCCGCCGGCTTTCCCGCTGGGGCCCAGCCCTGGGCCCACGACCGCGATCCCTACATCGAGCACCTGCCCGCGCCGCCCGCGCCGCCCCCGCCCGCCTGGCAGCATCTGCAGCTGGGGCCGGCGCAACAGCGCTACCGCTTCCCGGTCTATGCCTCGCAACAGCTCGACAAACCGGCCGCGCTGGCAGGCATACGCCGCGTCGTCATTGCGCTGCACGGCGCACGCCGCGACGCCCGCCAGGCCTACGACGCCGTCACCGCCCTGTATGGCCGCAACCGCGACCGGGCCGACGACACGCTGGTGATGGCCCCCCGCTACCCCACGCCCGTCGAAGCCGGCTTCGCAGGCATGCCCGCCTGGCGCCGCGGAGGGTGGGCCGACGGCGAACCCAGCATGGCCGCCTCCGGCCGCCCGCCGCCCGTGGGCGCCTACCAGGTACTGGACGACCTGCTCCGCGAACTGGCGCTCTCCGGGCGCATGCCGCTGCTGCGCGACGTGGTGCTGGCAGGCCACGGCGCCGGCGGCCAGATGGTGCAGCGCTATGCGGTGCTCAACCCGCTGGACGAGGCCCTGCGCGCCCGGGGCGTGGCCACGACCTACGTGGTTGCCAATGCAGACTCCTATCTGTATCTCGGGCAGCAGCGTCCCCGCAGCGACGGCCGGGGCTTCGCCCGCTACGAACGCGGCATCTGCCCGACCTACAACCGCTATCCCTATGGCCTGGACCAGCTCCCGCCGGACCTGGCCCCGGCTCGGCAGGATCAGCTGGCGGAACGCTACGGCCGGCGCCAGGTCGTCTACCTGCTCGGCAGCGCCGACAACAACCCCGAGCAGCGCGGACTGGACAAGAGCTGCGGCGCCGAGGCGCAGGGCGCCACCCGGCTGGCCCGCGGCACGGAATACTGGCGCCATGAGGCGCACCGGCGCGGCGGCGGGGCGCCTCCGGCGCACCAGGCGCACGTGGTGCAGGACGTGGGCCACGCCGTGGCGGCCATGTACGGTTCGGAATGCGGCGCGCCGGCCTTGCTGGGGCCCGGGGCCGTGGCCGCCGCCGACGGCGCGGCCTGCGAGACGCCCCTACCCTAGCAGCGCCGCGCCCCGGTGCCGCCGTGCGCCAGGGCGCGCACCTCGCGCGGCGCCGCACCGGGCGCATCCAGCCTGAGGTCGGTGCGGGCCCGGGCCACGCAGGGCAGGATCCAGCCTGCTTCCTTCTCGTCGGCGCTCAGGCCCGGCCACGGCACGGCGTAGTCCACCTCGCCCTCCAGCAGGCGGCACATGCAGGCACGGCAAGTGCCATTGCGGCACGAGGCCGGCAGCCGTATGCCGGCACGCGCGGCTTCGGCCAGCACGGGCGCACCCGCGGCGCTGTCATAGCTCCAACCCGACGGCTCCAGGACGACGCGCGGCATGGGGGTGGCGCCTCGCGGCCGCCCTCAGGCCGCGTCGACCCAGTCGAGCTGCCAATCGCCGCGCAGCACGTTCTGCAGCCACAGCATGCAGGTCAGCGTCTTGGCATCGGTGACGCGGCCCTGCCGGCAGGCCTCCAGCAGCGCGTCCACCGGCATCGTCTCCACGTCGAGGAATTCGTCTTCGTCGAGCTGGCGCGCTCCGGCGCGCAGACCGCGCGCGAAGTAGATGTGGATGATCTCGGTGGAATAGGCGATGGCCAGGTGCAGCGCGCCGGCCCGCGCCCATTGGGCCGCGGTGTAGCCGGTTTCCTCGAGCAGCTCGCGCCGGGCGCAGACCAGCGGGTCTTCGCCCGGATCGAGCTTGCCCGCGGGGAATTCGGTCATGACCTGGCCCACCGGATAGCGGAACTGGCGCTCCACCAGCACGCGGCCATCGTCCAGCAGCGGGATGACGACTACCGCGCCGGGATGGACCACGTACTCGCGGGTGGCACTGCGGCCGCTGGGCAGCTGCACGGTATCGCGGCGGATTTTCAGGAAGCTGCCTTCGTACGGCGCTTCGCTCTGCAGGCGGGTCTCGATCAGGTGGGCGTCGTCCCGGGATGCGTCGGCGGTCATGGTGGAAGGTCGGGGATGGCGAAGTCGATGAGCTTACCACCGCACCGGCGACAGGCCGCGCATCGGCAGGCGCAGTCTGCCGGACCCTAGCCCTTGTAGAGCAGATGCGCCCCCAGCAGGGCCAGCGACACGAAGAATGCCCGCTTGAAGGCGCGTTCGCTCACGCGATGGCGCAGCCACTGGCCCAGCATCATGCCCGCCAGGGCGGGCAGCAGGGCCAGCACCGAGGCGCCCGCCTCGCGCCCGCCCAGCGCGCCGCCCCAGAGCAGTCCGCCGGCCAGCGCCAGCGTGGCGGCCGTGAAGCAGATGCCCATGCCCTGCACCAGCTGGTTGCGGTCCAGGCCCAGCGACTGCAGGTAGGGCACCATGGGCACCACGAACACGCCCGTGCCGGACGTGAGCACCCCGGTGAGCAGGCCCGCCAGCGGCCCGGCCCAGGGTTCCGCGCGCGGCGGGACCTGCATGCGCACTGCGGCCAGGCCGAGCACTGCATAGACCAGCAGCGTGCCGCCCAGCACGCGCGTGGCGTATGTGGCGTCGGTCGCGGCCAGCCATTGCGTGCCGGCCCACACGCCGACGCCGATCCCGGCCATGAGCGGCGCCAGGCGCCGCGTGAGCGCCAGGAAGTGGCCGCCGGCGGAGACCTGCCAGAAATTCGTGATCAGCGTGGGGACGACCAGCAGCGCGGCTGCCTGCGCCGGCGCCATGGCCAGCCCCAGCAGGCCCACGGTGACGGTGGGCATGCCCAGGCCGATGCAGCCCTTGACGAGCCCGGCCAGCAGGAACGTCCCCATGACGAGGGCCGTCAGCCCCCAGCCGCCTTGCAGGTAGAAACCGGTGAATGTGTCCATGGCGGGCCATGATGAGGCAAGGGTGCCGGGTTGAAAATGTGGAATACACTGACCCAGCCTTCGGATCCGCCATAGGCTGGCCATGCATTTCGATCTCACCGACCTGCGTCTTTTCCTGCACGCCTGCGATTCGGGCAGCATCACGGCCGGGGCCGAACGCAGCCATCTGGCGCTCGCCTCGGCCAGCGCCCGGCTGCGCGCCATGGAAACCTCGCTGGGCACGCCGCTGCTGGTGCGCGGCCGCCGCGGCGTCACGCCGACCCCTGCCGGCGTGGCGCTCTCGCACCATGCCCGCGCGCTGATCCAGCAGGTCAACCGCATGCAGGAGGACCTGGGCGAATATGCCCATGGGTTCCGCGGCCAGATCCGGCTGCTGTGCAACACGGCCGTCATCTCGGAGTTCCTCGCCGAACCGCTCTCGGCCTTCCTGCTGGCCCATCCCAACGTGGACGTGGCAGTGCAGGAAGAGCCCAGCTACCGCATCGTGCCCGCGGTCGTCCAGGGCGCCGCCGACGTGGGCATCGTCTCGGACGCGGTGGACCTGAGCGAACTCGACACCCTGCCGTTCCGCCGCGACAGGCTGGTGCTCATCGCACCCGATGGCCACCCCTTGGCGCGGCATGCCAGGGCGCGCTATGCCGATGCGCTGGATCACGACTTCGTGGGACTGGAGGCAGGCAGCGCGCTGGCGCTGCACCTGGACGACCTGGCCGCCCGGGCCGGGCGGCGGATGCGCACGCGGGTACGGCTGCGCACCTTCGAGGCCGTGGGCCGCATGGTGGCGCGCGGCATCGGCGTGGCCATCGTGCCGCAGTCTGCGGCCGACCGCATGCGCGGGCGCGGCGGCGTACGCCGCGTGGCCCTGGCCGAAGAGTGGGCGGACCGCCGTCTCATGCTGTGCATGCGCCAGATGGACGGCCAGCCCGGCTACGTGCGAGCGCTCGTGTCGGCGCTGCGCGCGTGAGATCGCGGCGTCACTGCCCCTGCTGGCGGCGCGCTTCCAGTTCGCGCAGGCATTGCTCGGCGCCCTGGCGCATCTGCTCGCGCGACACCGCGGCACGGTCGGACACGATGCGGCATTGCTCGTAGGTGCGCAGGCTTTCCGGCGTATCGCGCACCGGCTGGCCGCTGCCCGGGATCGGGCTTTCGCTGATGCGCAGCGTGGACGGCGGCGAGTAGCTGCCGGGCGCAGCGGGATACTGGAACTGCTGCGCGGGCTGCTGGGCCCAGGCGGCCGGCATGGCGGCGGCCAGGGTGATGGCGGCGAACAGGGAATATGGCTTCTTCATGGAGTTTCCTCATCGTGTTCGGGCCCGTCCCGGGGCGGACGGCCGCGCGGCTATGGTAGTGCGCACGACGTGTCCGTTCAGTTGCAACCGGCAACTGCGGGCCCGCGGGCATGCCTCATGTTACAAGGCTTGCGAGGCCGGCGTCACGCCGGCGCATGGAGAACGGCATGCTCCTGCTCGAGCGCACATTCGAGCGCACCCTGGATGCCTGGGTGCGCACCTATTCCGACGCGGCCTGGCGCGGCTGCCGGCTGGAGGGCTGGCTGTTCGAGGATCGGGCGGCGCGCCGGCAGGCCGAAGCGGCGCTGGCGCGGGCGGGCGTCGATGCCCGCCTGCGCAGCGCCTACAAGCCGCTGCTGCACTACTTTCTCGAAGAAGCCGACCTGGAGGGCCTGGTGGAGGTGGTCGTGCGCCATCCCGTGCATCCCGCCGCCGCGCCCAATCGCTATACGCTGGAGGCCTATCCCCTGGCGGCACTGCTCCAGCATGCGGCGTTGCACTTCGAGCCCGGCGGCGAGGATCTGCTCTCTCCCCTGCCCTGCCATCACGTCAGCTTGCGCTACGCCGACGGGCGCACGCATGGCGCAGTCGTGCAGGCGCCGAACCGGCTGGAGCACGGCCCGGAGGGCGCTGTGCTCGCGCCCGCGGGCTGGCTGCGCATCCACGACGCGCAGGGCAATCCCGTGCGCGACGACGCCTGCCGCACGGAGTTCGAAGCCGTGTTCGAGTGCGCCATGCAGGCGGTGCGCGCGCACGACTGGGGCCGCACCGAACCTTATTTCGAGCGCCTGGTGCTGCGCGCCGACATCCCGGCCATCGAGTTCGCGCTGCCGGTGGACGAGGCGCTGGTGAGCACCTGCGAAGCGCTGCACGAAGACCTGTATTTTTCCCTGCTCGAGCATTTCCAGCGCCTGTCGGGCCGCGCGCCCGGAGACCGCGGCCTGCAGCCCGGCCAGATCGTGCCCGACGTGCGCCCGCATGCCGGTCCGGCACGGCTGCGGATGGCCACGCAGCGCTACCCTGCTGCAGTCGTCGAGCCGGCGTGTGCGCTGGACTGCGCGCTGGAAGCGGTGCAGGCCCCCTTGTCGCCCGGCGAAATCGCCGGACAGATGGCGGCCCTGGGCGGCGAGGCGCTGCAGGCCCGTTCACGCCAGGGCCGGCCCGTGCTGGGCGCCTACTTCGCCGGCCCGGGCCCGGCGCTGCTGGTGTCGGCCGGACAGCACGCCAATGAGACCTCGGGCGTGGTGGGCGCGCTGCGTGCGGCGCATGTGCTCAAGGCCCAGGGCACGCACTTCGCGCTGATTGCCGCCGAGAACCCCGACGGCTATGCATTGCATCGCGATTACTGCGCGGTGCATCCGCGGCACATGCATCACGCCGCGCGCTACAGCGCGCTGGGCGACGACGTGGCGTACCGCGAACGGGCGCCGCGCTACGAGCAGCAGTTGCGCATCGACGCGCTCGCGCGCAGCGCAGCGCAACTGCACGTCAACCTGCACGGGTATCCGGCGCACGAATGGACCCGCCCGCTCACAGGCTATCTGCCACGCCATTTCGAACAGTGGACCCTACCCCGGGGATTCTTCCTGGTGATGCGCCACCACGCGGGATGGCAGGCCCGCGCCGAGCGGCTGGTGGAAGCGGTGACTGCCCAGCTGGCGCAGTTGCCCGGACTGCTGGCATTCAACGCGCGGCAGCAGTCGCTGTTCGAGGCCCACGCCCGCGAGCGCGGCTTCGACACCGTCAATGGCATCCCCGTGCTGGTGGCGCAGAGCGACCGCGAACTCGCGCCGCTGGCGCTGCTTACCGAGTTCCCCGATGAAACCGTGTACGGCGAACGCTTCCGCTATGCCCATACCGTGCAGTGCGCCGCCGTGCTCGCGGCGGCCGCGCACCACTGCGGCCGGGACCAGGCCAGTGCGTGGATTGCGCCCGGACGATAAGCCGCATTCCGCCCGGATGAAAAAATATTGCATGGGCTTTTGCGCTCCTCTCCCCTGATACGCCGCTGCACATCGTGAAGTTTTGACATAATTGCCGTAGCTTGATCCTCACCCCCTCAAGCCCGCAGACCGTGTCGCAGCCGTGTCATGAACACACCGCCTTCTTCAAAACCGCCCGACGAACCCGCGAGCCCCGACGGCGAGCCCTATCCGACTACGGAGACGATCCAGCCTCACGGCGTGCTGCTGGCATTCGATGCGCAGGGCACGCTGCGCCACTTCAGCGCCAACCTGCAGCGGGTGCCGGGCCTGCCCGCTCCGCATCGCTGCACCTGGAACGATCTCCCTGCCGGACTGGGCGAACGCATCTCGCTGCGCCTGCGGTCCGGGCACGAGGAACCGGCCACGATCGAACTGGACGGGACGCCTTACGAGGCCATCGCGCACCAGACCGAGCAGGGTCACCACGTGCTCGAACTGGAACGCTGCGAAGATGCGCCCACCTCGCCGCACGCGGCGCTGCACCGCATATACCGCAGCGTGGAGCCGCTGCGCCGCCAGCGCACCATTCCGGACCTGCTGGCCACCGTCGTCCAGGAAGTGCAGCGCGCCACCGGCTTCGAGCGCGTCATGGCCTATCGCTTCCACCCCGACGCCAGCGGCGAGGTGGTCTGCGAGGCTCGCCGGGCCGGCCTGGAAGACTGGGAAGGCTGGCGTTATCCGCAGGATCGCACGCCTTTCCTCGCGCCGCGCGAGCGCGCCGCCGGCGCCCTGCACTTCATTGCCGACACGGCCGCCCGCCCCGTGCCCCTGCATGGGGTGCAGGCAGGGCTGGCGCCGCCGGACCTGCGCCACAGTGTGCTGCGCGGCACGGCGCCCTCGCATCTCGAAAGCCTGGCCGGCCTCGGCCTGCGCGCCACCATGGAGCTGCCGCTGGTGATCGACGGCCGGCCCTGGGGCGTGATCGTGTGCCTGCATGGTTCGCCGCATCGCGCGCCCCATGGCGTGCGCATGGCCTGCGACGTGCTGGCCCAGGTGACGGCCGCATCCATCGCCGGCATCCAGGCTGCGTCCCGCACGGCAACCGCACGCCGCAACGCTGCGCTGATCAGCCACCTGAGCGGCCGGGCATCGGCCCAGGACGACATGCGCCTGGCGCTGTCCAGCGGACCCGAAACGCCCGCCCAGCTGGTTCCCGCCGATGCCTCGCTGTGCCTGTGGGCCAACGGCATCACCGTCTTCGGGGGCGAGCCCCCGCAGGGGCAGCTTGCCGACATACTTGCCGGCCTCGACCGGACCGGGCAGCGGCTGATCCACACCGCCAGCATCCGGCGCGACTTTCCCGTGCTGCAGTCGCATCTCCAGCCCTATGCGGGCCTGCTGGCATGCAAGTTCGACCCCATGTACAACGGCTGGCTGATCTGGTTGCGCAAGCAGCAGGCCGACGCCGTGGCCTGGCGCGGCGAACCCGGGAGCAGCCCTGCCGATGCCGCGGCGCCCCTCACGTGGCAAGGTGCCAACCAGGCCTGGCGAGAGGCCGTGCGCCACACCAGCATCCCGTGGCGCAGCGCCGAGGTCGAGGCCGCCGACAGCCTGCGCGACGAGCTCTCGCACATCGCCACCACCCGTGCCGTGGATACCGACCGGGCCCGTACCGCCCTGCTGGCCATGCTGGGCCACGATCTGCGCGATCCCCTGCAATCCATCTCCATGGCTGCCACGCTGCTGTCGCGCACCGACGGGGGAGCCAGGATGGGCGAACGCATCCGCTATTCCAGCGGACGGATGCAGCGCCTCATCTCGCAGGTGCTGGACCTCTCGCGGCTGCAGGGCGGCCTGGGGCTGGGCATGGAACCGCGCGACTGCAACCTGTCGGCCCTGCTGTTCGATCTCATCGAAGAGAAGCGGCAAGCCTTTCCGGGCCTGCCGCTGGAGCCGCAGATCGAGCCCGACCTGCGCCTGCAGGCCGACCCCGACCGCATCGCGCAGGTGATCACCAATCTGCTCAGCAACGCGCGCCACCATGGCGCGCCCCGGCAGCCGATCCGCATCACGGCGCGGCGCCAGGCATCGCAGGTGCTGCTCCAGGTCACCAACCACGGCGACCCCATACCGCCCGAAATGCTGCCGCACCTGTTCTCGCCGTTCAAGCCTGAATCCGTGGGCCAGCGCCGCAACCGCACGGGCCTGGGCCTGGGGTTGTATATTGCGTATCAGGTCGTGAACGGACATGGCGGCACGCTCGGCGTGCAATGCCGCGAAGGCCTGGTCATCTTCACCGTCACGCTGCCCGCTGGCCCGGCACCTGCTCAGGGCCCGCTGCGGCAGCCCAACAGGAGCACCGATTGACCCAAACACGCGCGCTACGAGTCCTGCTGGTCGATGACAACGACATGGCTTCCGAACTGCTGGCCGAGTTCCTCACACTCTCCGGCATCGAAGTCAGGATCGCCGCCACGGGGGCCGAGGCATTGGCCCGCAGCGCAGAGTTCCAACCCGATGCCGTCATCCTCGACATCCTCCTGCCCGACACCGACGGCTACGCGCTCGCCGGACAACTGCGCGCACAGCACGCCGGACATGCTCCCCGGCTGATCGCCCTCAGCGGCTTGCCACGCGACGGACAGCGCGGCGATGCCGACGTATTCGACATCTGGGTCGAAAAGCCGGCGGATCCGGACTCGCTGGTGGCGCTGGTCACGCGCAACGAGTGAGGCCGCATGGCTGCGTCCGTCGATCCCGCCGCCAGGCTCGCGCCCGCCACGCAGTTCAAGGTATTGGCGCAGGTGTTCCCGGTGCTGCGCCATGAAGTGCTGCGCCCCGTATCCAACGCCTCGCTGGCCGTGGCCATGCTGCAGCACGTGCCCGGCCCTGACGTGCCGCAGGCGGGCGCCGGACGACGCGACGAACTGCTGGCCGACCTCGAGATCCTGCTGGGAGACAGTGTCCAGGAATTGCGCCGCCTCGGCGGCTGGCTGGAGGATGGCGGCGCCACCACCACGCTGGGCGAGCTGCTGGTGTCGTGCCGCCGCCTGGTGTTCACGCAGTTGCTGCGCAGCCGCAAGCAGATCGTGCTGCCCGACAGCCCGGCCCCCACGCCGCTGCGCGAATACTCGGCGCGCTACGTGCTGCTGGCCTGGCTGCTGGGCCTGCTCGAAACCCTCCCCGAAGGCGCCCGGCTGTGCATCGACATCCACCACGGCCGGGAACTGCGCGCCCGCGGCGGCGATCCAGGCTGCAACTGCCTCCAGGCCCCCACCATCTCCGTCGACGAATGCCACGTCCTTGCGCGCCACTACGGCTGGCAGGCAGAGCGCGACGGCCCGTGGTGGATACTGCGCGCGCCTTCCGAGGCCTGAGCGGCCCGGCAGCCCGTGCCGCTATACTGGCCCGGACGATCCAGGAAACCGGCGCACGAGAAATCCGCCCGGGCCGCTTGCGTGCAGCCGGGCCTTTTCCCTCGAGGAGGTGTACATGTTCCCTGAGTTCCATGAGCAGATTTCCCGGCTCAAGCACGACAACCCCCACTTCGAGCGGATGTACCAGAAACATGCCGATCTCGACCACCGCATCCAGGACATCGAGGCCGGCCGGGCCCCCGGCACGACGCTGGACGTGGAAAAGCTCAAGAAAGAAAAACTCCACCTCAAGGACCAGATCTACGCGATGCTGAAGCAGGCCGCCTGATTCCGGCCCCGCAGGTTTGCTGCCCGCGTGCGCAGCGATGGCGCTGCGCATCGCCCTACACTTGCGGGGCGGAACACCAGGGCCGTGCTGCGGCGCCGGGCGCGTAGTCAGGGCGTGGAGCCGCCAGGCACGCCGCGCGCGAGCCGCCGCGCGGCGCCGCCCCAGGCCAGCCAGAGGCTCGTGCCCAGCGCGAGCGCCAGCAGGCCGCCCGCCAGCTCGGCCACGCCGGCCCAGCCGCCCGCCGACCAGCTCCAGCCGCCCACCGCGCCCAGCACGCTGGACCCGAGGTAGTACGACAGCAGGTACAGCGACGCGGCCTGGGCCTTGTAGCCCTGCGCCATCTGGCCCACCCACCCGCTGGCCACGGCATGCGAGGCGAAGAAGCCGAAGGTGAACACCACGATGCCGGCCACCAGCACCGTCAGGTCAGCCGACAGCGTGAGCAGCAGGCCGGCGAGCGTCAGGGTGGTTCCCAGCGCCAGCATGGGCCCGCGGCCATGGCGATCGGCCAGCCGGCCGAAGAACGTGGAGGCGAAGATGCCCACCAGGTAGACCACGAAGATGGCGCCGATGAGGGCCTGGCTGAGCGAGAACGGCGGCAGCAGCAGCCGGAAGCCCACGTAGTTGTAGACCGTGACGAACGCGCCCATCAGCAGGCCGCCCATGGCCACCAGGCCCAGCAGCGGGCCGTTGTGCAGGTGCAGGGCCAGCCCCTCGCGCACAGCCGCCAGCCCGTTGCCGCGCCGCGGCACGAAGCGCCGCGACGCAGGCAGCAGCCATATGAAGAGCAGGGCCCCCGCCAGCCCCACCAGGCCCGGCGCTGCGAGCGCATGGCGCCAGCCCAGCAGGTCGGACACCACGCCGCTGACCACGCGGCCCGAAAGCCCGCCGAAGGCGCTGCCGCTGATGTACAGCCCCATCACGAAACCCAGGGTGCGGGGTTCCACCTCCTCGGCCAGATAGGCCATGGCGACGGCCGGCACGCCGCCCATGGCCACGCCCTGCAGCGCGCGCAGCACCAGCAGCGTCTCCCAGTCGGGCGCCAGCGAAGCTGCCAGCCCCAGCATGGCCGAGGCCAGCAGCGAGACGGCCATCAGCGGCTTGCGCGGCAGCGCCTGCGACCACAGCCCGACCAGGAATATCGCCAGCGACAGCAGGCCTGTGGCCATGGACAGCGACAGGCTGCTCTGGGCAGGCGAAATGTGGAACGCCTGCGTGAACATCGGCATCAGCGGCTGCACGCAGTACAGCATGGAGAACGTGGAAAAGCCCGCGGCGAACAGCGCCCATTGCGCGCGCCGCAAGGCTGGCGAGCCCCGTGTCAGGTAGCCGCCCCCGGAACCGGCTCCCGCGGGCTGCTCGGGGCGGGAGATGGCGTCGGAGGACGGGCGGGACATGATGCAGGCTCGAAGTGAATGACGATGCCGCTACGGTAGACTTCCGCTCCGTATTTGTCCAATATATGACACCCTAGTTATCCATTCATATAAAAAATGGAACTCCGGCATCTACGTTATTTCGTCGCCGTCGCCGAAGAACTGCACTTCACGCGCGCAGCCGCCCGCCTGGGCATAGGGCAGCCGCCGCTCAGCCTGCAGATCCAGCAGCTCGAGCGCGAGCTCGGCACCCCGCTGCTGCTGCGCTTGCCGCGCGGCATCGCGCTCACCGAAGCCGGCGCGCAGTTCCTCGACGACGCACGCCAGATCCTGGCCAACGCGGAACGCGCCATCGACACCGCGCGCCGCCTCGGGCGGGGCGAACGCGGATTCATCACCATAGGATTCACCGCCTCGGCCGTGTTCCACCCGTACCTGCCCCGCGCCATCCGCGCCTATCGCGACCGCTATCCCGAGGTGCGCATCCAGCTCACCGAAAGCACCACGCAATCCCTGGTGTCGGGCCTGCGGTCCGGCGAAGTGGACGTGGCCTTCGTGCGCCCGCCCTACCCGCTCGATCCCGGCCATGCGGCCGAGCGCGTGCTCGACGCCCCGATGCTGGCGGCGCTGCCGCCCGGCCATCGTCTCTGCCGCAAGCGGGCCGTGGCGATGCGCGACCTGGCCGACGAGGATTTCGTGCTGTATCCCAGGCCCGTGGGCGCGGGCCTGTACGACGCCATCCTCGGCGCCTGCCAGCGCGCGGGCTTCGTCCCGCGCGTCAGCCAGGAAGCGCCGCAGATGGCCTCCATCATCAGCCTGGTCGCGGCCGGCGTGGGCATAGCCCTGGTGCCTGCGGCCATGCGCCACATGGGCGCCGAGGGCATCGAATACCGCCCCGTGCGGGGCGATGCCCCCCACGCCATGCTGGACATGGCCTACCGCGTGCACGAGCGTTCGCAGGCGGCGCGCAACGCTGTCGCCCTGATGCGCGACCTGGCGCATCCCGACGACTGAACCCTGCCTGCCCCGGGATGGTGACACGCGGCAATGCCCGCAGGCGCCACGCCCCCGCGTAGCCTCGGGGCGTGGCGCAGCCTATGCATCAAAGCGGTGCAAGACGCCATTCCGGTGCATGAGTCCTGCTTATGCGTCGTCCACAATTAATCGTTTGCGGGCGCGCCTGCGGCCTCCTAGACTCGCCGGGAATGCCACCCATCCCGGCACGTTCCCGTCTCCGGAGTTCCGTTCCATGCGCCTGTCCCGCCGTATCCCGTTCAGTCTTGCCGCCCTGTTGTGCGCGCTTTCGCCCTTGTCGCCCGCCGCTGCCCAGGATGCCTATCCCGCCCGCGAGATCCGCGCCGTGGTGCCCTTCCCGGCCGGCGGCATCAACGACACCATCGGCCGCCTCCTCTTCAAGACCCTGTCGGACAAGCTGGGCGCGTCCATCGTGGTGGAGAACAAGCCCGGCGCCGGCGGCACCATCGGCACGCAGGCCGCCGCCAAGAGCCCGGCCGACGGCTATACGGTGCTGCTGGGCGCGGCCAGCACCATCGCCGTGGCGCCCAACCTGTACAAGAACGTGGGCTATTCCGTCTCGCGCGATTTCACCGCGATCGGCGGCATCGCCTCGGTGCCCAGCGTGATCATCGTGGCCGCGCAATCGCCATACCGGCAATGGCCGGATCTGGTGGCGGCCGAGCGCGCCCGCCCGGGCATGCTCACCTACGGCTCGGCAGGCTCGGGCACCAGCCATCACGTCCAGGCGGAGCTGCTCAACATCCGCGCCCAGACACGCTTCATGCACGTGCCCTACCGCGGCGGCGCACCCGCCATGACCGACCTGATCGGCGGCCAGATCGACCTCATGGTGGACCCGCTGCCCACCACCCTGGCCAATGCGCAGGCCCAGCGCGTGCGGCCGCTGGCCATCACCACCGAGACGCGCTCGCCGCTGCTGCCCGACGTGCCGACGCTGAAGGAACTGGGCCTGGACTACAATGCCAGCACGTGGTTCGGCCTGTTCGCGCCGGCCGGCACGCCCGCACCGGTCGTGGCCAAACTCGGCGCAGCGCTGCAGGCGGCGCTGCAGGATCCCGCCTTGTCGGAAGCCTTCAAGACGCGCGGCATCGAGCCGCTGCCGCTGGCACGCCAGGATTTCGACAACTACGTCCAATCAGAGAATGCCACCTGGGCCGAGGTCATCCAGAAGGCCGGCATCGAGGTGCAATAACCCGGAGTTCTTTCCCCCATGGCTGTCTCGCGCAACCTGCCGCCCCTTCCGTCGGTCCGTTCGTTCGAGGCAGCCGCCCGCCACCGCTCCTTCACGCTGGCGGCCGAGGAACTCGCCGTCACCCAGGGCGCCGTCAGCCTGCAGGTGCGCAAGCTCGAGACCTACCTCGGCAAGAAGCTGTTCATCCGCCAGGCGCGCAAGGTCGAGCTCACCCACGCCGGGATGCAGTACTACGAAGCCTGCCGGCGCGTCCTGGCCGAACTCGAACACGCTACCAGCCGCCTGCTGAGCCGCGACCGCAACGAAGTCCTCATCGTCAACACGCTGCCCGCCATCGGCCAGCTGTGGCTGATGCCGCGGCTGGCATCCTTCTCGGCGGCGCACCGCCACATCGAAGTGCGCGTAGTGTCGGACATCCGCCCGCTGGACATGCAGGCCGACGGCGTCGACGCGGCCATACGTGTCGGCCCCCTGGCCGGGCGCCACTATGCGCGCAACCTGCCCGGCATCGACCTCACCCTGGTGCAGCGCTGGGACGGCGTATGCGCCGACTACCTGTTCGACGACGTGCTGGTGCCCGTGATGTCGCGCCGGCTGCTCGAGCAGGGCGGACCTGTCGAATCCCTGAAGGACCTGCTCTCCTTCCCGCTCATCCACACCGCCAGCCGCCCGCATGCCTGGCGCGACTGGCTGCAGGCGCAGGGCAGCAGCCTGCCCACCCAGCGCAGCGGCCTGGACTACGGCCATTTCTACATCGCCCTGCGCGCCGCGCAGGAACACAAGGGCATCGCCCTGATCCCCGAGGTGCTGCTGGACGGCTACCCCGGCTGCAGCGAACTCGCCGTGCCCTGGCGCCCGCGGACGGCGCTGCGCAGCGCCGGCGAGTACTACCTGCTGACGCACGGCGCCGGGCGCGAGCGCGAAGCCATCGCCATCTTCCGCGACTGGGTGCTGCGCGAGGCCCGCGCCACGCGCGAGCCATGCATTAGCGCAGATCATGGGAACCCCCAGAACGAATCGTTTGTCGCCGAGCCCGCCTTACCCTAGCATCGGAAACGATCGCCGCGCCTGTCGGCTGCGGCCCTTCCCTACCACTCAGGACGAACGCAGCATGAACAATCTTCGAGTCGGCATCGCCGGATTCGGCGCCATCGGCCAGGCCGTGGCGCGTGCCCTGGACGCCGGGATTCCCGGCCTAACGCTGGCGGCCGTCGCCGTGCGCGACCCGCAGCGCCCGCGTGGCGACGTCGCCTGGCGCGCGGCCGCGCCTGCCTACACCACGCTGGCAGGCCTGGCCGCGCAATGCGATGTGGTGGTCGAGTGCGCCCCCGCCGCGGTATTCCGCGAACTGGCCGAGCCCGTGATCGCGGCGGGCAGCAAGCTGGTGGTGCTCAGCTCCGGCGCCCTGCTCCAGCATGCCGACCTGATCGATGCCGCGCGCGCGAGCGGCGCGCAGATCATCGTGCCGTCCGGCGCCATCCTGGGCCTGGACGCCCTCACGGCCGCCGCCGAAGGCACCATCCATTCGGTCACCATGATCACCCGCAAGCCGCCGCGCGGCCTCAAGGGCGCCCCCTATCTCGAGACGCATGGCATCGACGTCGACGGCATCACCGAACCCACCTGCATCTTCCGCGGCTCGCCCCGCGAAGCCGCCGTGGGCTTCCCGGCCAATCTCAACGTGGCCGTGAGCGTGTCGCTGGCCGGCATCGGCCCCGACCGCACCACGCTGGAGATCTGGGCCGATCCGGGCGTCACGCGCAACATGCACCGCGTCGAAGTCGATGCCGACTCCGCCAGCTTCTCCATGGAAATCCAGAACATCCCCTCGGACAACCCCAAGACCGGCCGCATCACCGCCCTGAGCGTCCTGGCGGCCCTGCGCAAGCTCACCGGCGCGCTGCGCGTGGGCACCTGAGGCCAGCTACACCACTACAGGCCCACGGGCGCGGCCCGGGGCAGGCGGTCTGCCAGACCGTCGTCCGGGCCGCTGCGCAGCGGTATCTCGTGGTGAACCGCCGAGCGCCAGGCGAGGAGCGCCGGATCGTCGGCATTCTCGTCCAGCCAGACGCCGCTCACCACCGACTCCACGCTGTGCCGGGGAATCCGGATGAAGCGGATGCCCGGCAGGTTCACGCGGGTCAGGCTGTGCGGCACCAGCGTGACGCCCATGCCCCGGGCCACGCAGGCGAGCACGGTCAGCCAGTGGCGCGCCTCGTGCCTGATCTTCGGATAGAAGCCCGCGGCAAGGCACACCGACACGACCTGGTCGTAGTAGATGGGCGAAAAGGCCCGCGAGAACAGCACGAACGACTCCTCGGCGAACCCGGCCAGCTCGGCCACCTCCGCCCGCGCTGCGTGGCCCTGCGGCACGCAGAGCACGAAGGGCTCGCGCGTCAGCGACTCGGCCATGAGACCCGCAGGCAGCACGTTGCCGTGTATGAAGCCGTAGTGGATCTGCTTGCGCAGCAGCGCCGGTATCTGGTCGGCGGTACTGAGCTCCACCAGCTGCAACTCCACTTCGGGATTGTGCGCGGCAAAGCGCTGGACGGCGGCATCGAGCCGGCGGTAGAGCATGGACGCAAAGAAGCCCACCCGCACCACCCCCTGCAAGCCGCTCTCCACGCGCCGGGCCACATGCTCGGCGTGGCCCACCTGGGCCAGCACCTTGTTCGCCTCTTCGTAGTAGGCGGCCCCTGCAGGCGTCAGCCGCACCCCGCCGGCCGTCCGTTCCACCAGGGCAAAGCCCAGGTGGTGCTCGAGCTGGCGTATCGAAACGCTGAAAGGGGGCTGGGAGACATGGCAGCGCGCGGCCGCGCGGCCGAAATGCAGTTCTTCGGCCAGGGCTATGAAATTGCGCAGATGCCTGAGCTCTATTCCGGCGCTCATATTCCGAACGAATCGCCTCTATCGTGAAGAGTATTGGACGGGGGCAGCCTGGTTGCCACAGACTGATACAAAGCCGCGCCACACATAGTACACGCGGCATTCCAACGATTCGGAACCTGGGGGCAGAGCATGAGGGAGCTTGTCGGATACGCGGTGCGGGACGGCGTAGCGGAAATCACGATGAACCGCGGGCCGGTCAATGCCATCGACCTGGATCTCGCACACGGCGTCATCGACGCCTACAGGCGCGCGCGCGAAGACGGGTCCGCGCGCGCCGTGATCCTCACGAGCGCCCTGCCCACCGTTTTCTCGGCCGGCGTGGACCTCAAGATCGTGCGGGACTACGACGGCCACGCCATGCGCCGGTTCATGGAGGTTTTCTACTACGAGATGCACGAGGCGCTCTACAGGCTGGGCAAGCCCGTGATCGCGGCGGTCAATGGCCATGCGCGCGCAGCGGGCGTCACCTGGGCGGTTTCCTGCGACATGGTGATCGCTGCGGAAGAAGCCGAGATGGGCTATCCGGAAATCGACGTGGGCCTGCTTCCCGCCATGCATCTGGTGCACCTGCCCCGGCAGGCCGGCCGGCACAGGGCGGCCAGGCTGCTGTTCACCGGCGACATCGTGAGCGCGCGCGAGATGCAGCAGCTCGGTGTGGTCAACGACGTCGTGCCCCGCGCCGAGGTCCTGGACCGCGCCCGCGAACTGGCCCGCCGCCTTGCCGCCAAGCCGCCGCTGGCCATGAAGCTGCTGCGCGACGCCTACATGCGGGCCAATGACCTGGATTATCGTCGGGCCATGGAATCCGTGGTCGAAACGATGTGCTCGCTGAAAGACACCGCCGAATCACGCGAGGCCCTGCTGGCATTCACGGAGAAGCGCAAGCCGGTATTCGGATGAATCCGGACGCGCGCACATAAGCACAACGAGAGGAGACAGGCATGATCAAAGGCACGCTGCATGGCGTCGTCGCGGCATTCGCATTGCTGCTGGGTTCGTCGGCGCAGGCCGGGTTCCCCGAAAAACCCATCAAGATCGTCGTTCCCTTCACGGCGGGCACGGCCACGGACACGATGTCGCGCATCGTGGCGCAGGCTTACTCGGCCAGGCTGGGCCAGCCGGTGATCGTGGAGAACCGCCCGGGCGCGGACGGCGCCATAGGCGCGGTCGCGATGGCCCGGGCCGAGCCCGACGGCTACACCCTGCTCATGTCGACCAACGGCTTCTCCGCCGTTCCGGCCATGCGCAAGACGCCCCCCTACGATCCGCTGACAGACTTCACCCCGATATCCATGGTGGGGCGCTACTCGTTCTTCCTGTTCGTCAACAGCCAGGTCCCTGTCCGCACCATGCAGGAGCTCATCGACCATGCCCGAGCCAATCCGGGCAAGCTCAACTACGGCACGGGCAATCCCACCGGCATCGTCGCCATGGGCCAGATACTGGCCCTCACGGGCGCGGAAATGCGGCACATCCCGTACAAGGGCGAGCCCGCAGCCATGACCGACCTGGTCGCGAACCGGGTGCAGGTTCTCATCGCCACGCCCACGACGGGCGGCGTCTATGCGCAGGAAGGCAAGCTGCGGATGCTGGCCACCACCCTGCCCGAACGCAGCCCCGCGTTTCCGGACGTGCCCACGATGGAGGAAGCCGGAATCCGGGGGTTCGCGGTGCCCTCGTGGGCCGCGCTGCAGGGGCCCAAGGGCATGCCGAGGGACGTGGTGGACCGCCTGGCCAAGGAGCTGGCTGCGGTGCTCGAGGATCCGGCGATCCGCGAGCAGTTCGCCCAGCAGAAATTCCTCCCCGCCTCGTCCAGCCCCGAAGCGCTGCGGACCTTCGTGGAAAACCAGATCGATCTCTACACGAAAACCCTGAGGCAAGCCGGTGTCGAACCTGAATAGCCCTTCCGAAGGCCCGCTGGCCGGCATCGTCGTGCTCGACATGACGAGGATACTCGCAGGCCCGTGGTGCACCCAGATGCTGGCCGACTTCGGAGCCGAGGTCATCAAGATCGAGCGGCCCGGCAGCGGCGACGACACCCGCTCCTGGGGCCCGCCATGGATGCCGGACGCCGCGGATGCCGCGCCGGGATCGGCTTCCCATGCCGCCTATTTCGCCGCGGCCAACCGCAACAAGAAGTCCGTCGAACTCGACATTTCCAGTCCCGCCGGGCAGGACGCCGTGCGCCGCCTGGCGGCGCAGGCCGACGTATTCGTCGAGAACTACAAGGTGGGCGACCTGGCGCGGTACGGGCTGGACTACGAGTCGCTGCGCCGCGTCAACCCCCGGCTCATCTATTGCTCGATCACGGGCTATGGCCAGACCGGCCCGTATGCGCACCGGCCCGGATACGACTTCATCTTCCAGGGCGAGGCCGGCCTGATGAGCGTGACCGGCGAACCCGATGGCAAGCCCGGCGCGGGGCCGCAGAAAGTGGGCGTGGCAGTGGCCGATCTCGTGACCGGCATGTACGCCAGTTCGGCCATACTGGCTGCCCTCCAGGGCCGGCATCTCACCGGCGCAGGCCAATGGATAGATCTCGCCCTGTTCGACGCCACGCTGGCCTTCGGCGCGAACCTGGCCTTCAACCAGGCGGCCCTGGGCCTGGCGCCCCGGCGGTACGGCAACGCGCACCCCGTGCTCGTGCCCTACCAGGTGCTGAAGACCCGTGACGGCCACCTCATCGTCGCCGCAGGCAACGACGGCCAATGGCAGCGCTTCTGCCTGGCCATCCAGCGGCCCGACCTGGCAGACGACGAGCGCTACCGCACCGGCACCGGGCGCATCCGGAACCGTGACTCGTTGATGCGCGAACTCGAGCGCATCTTCCTCGAACAGGACACCGGGGAATGGCTGCGGCGGCTCGAGGCGCACGACATCCCCCACGGGCGCATCAACAGCTACGAGCAGGCGCTCCAGCATCCCCAGGCCGTGCATCGCGGCATGCGCGCGATGTCGAACGCCAACGGCAGGCCCGTATGCGTGGGCGTGGCCAACCCCGTGCGGTTCTCCGCAACGCCCGTGAGCTACCGGGCGCCGGCTCCCAGGCTGGGCGAGCACACGGCCGAGGTCCTCGGGAGCCGGCTGGGCGTCGAACCGTCCGACCGCTGAGGCCGACAAGCGGCCGCGCCACGCGGCCACGCTTCGCGTGTGGTCCAGCCCGCTTCGGCAAGCCCGCGCTTCCGCAAGCCCGTTTTTCCGCGTCAGGATTTTCCCTAGGTGCGGCACCGCACAAATTGCGATGCCGGCCCAGTCTCGCGCGCGCGTGGCGCGCACGTCTAACTTAATAGCGCAGGCCTGGGCTGCTCACGTGAGCAGCCCACAAAGGCCTGATTCGTCTCGTGTTTTCGCATATGCAAAGCACGAATTTGTGCTTTCCGTATGACAGGCACATGCATAGAATCCCCAGATGTAGGCGCACTTCATGAGTTCTGTGAGCTGCTCATAAACGTCTGGAGAAGCGAAAATTCATGCCCCTGTCCGCTGCTTTTTCCGCACTCGCACATAACGCCGAGCCGCCCCTCAGCTTCGGGGACGACGCCTATCTGCGCATGCGCCGCGACATTCTTTCCTGCCGGCTCGAGCCGGGCGCATTCGTCACCGAGCCCGAGCTGATGGAGCGCTACGACATCCGCAAGAGCAGCTGCCGGATTGCGCTGGTGCGGCTTGCGCACGAAGGCCTGGTCAGGTCCCGCCCGCGCAAGGGCTACCAGGTTGCTCCCATCACGCTGCGCGACGTCGAGGAAGTCTTCACGCTGCGGGTGCAGCTCGAGCCGCTGGCCGCGCGGCTGGCCGTGGGCCGTGTCGACATCGCGGAACTGCGCGAGCTCGAGGCGGCCTGCCGGGTGCAGCATCCGGTGATGCGGCTCGACGAACAAATCGACGTATTCATGGATGCGAACAAGGCCTTCCACCTGGCCATTTCCGCCGCCTGCGGCAACGAGCGGCTGCATCGCACGCTCTCGGCCCTGCTCGACGAAATGTCGCGCCTGGTGGCGCTGGGGTTCGGCGTGCAGAAGACCAAACCCGAGATCAAGCACGACCACAACGCCCTGATCGAGGCCTTCGCGGAACAGGACGGCAGGCGCGCCGAACTGATCGCCCGCCGGCACATCGAGACCTTCCAGGCCATGACCATGGAAAAGCTCTATGCCAGCCTGGCCGAGACCGGGGCCGCCGTGCCCATCACCGGCCCCGGAGGCTGGCGATGAGCGCACAGCCCCACACCGTGCTGCCGCACGCGCAAGCCGCCATGGACACGTCCGCATCGATGATCCGCGTAACCGGAATCAGCAAGTTCTACGGCAGCCTCCAGGCGCTGCGCGAGGTCTCGTTCGACGTGAAGCAGGGCGAGATCGTGGCCCTGCTGGGCGCCTCGGGCTGCGGCAAGAGCACCCTGCTGAACATCGTGGCCGGCCTGGACACCTTCGACGCCGGCGAGCTCTGCATCGAAGGCCAGCCCGCCGCCAGCTTCCGGCAATGGCACAGGCTGGCCTACCTCTTCCAGGAAGACCGCCTGCTGCCGTGGCGCAGCGTCCGCGACAACGTCGCCTTCGGGCTCGAAACCCGGCCCATGCTGAGCTCCGACCGACGCAGGCTGGCCGAGCGCGCGCTGCGCACCGTGGGCCTGGCCGACTTCGCGAAGGCGTGGCCGCACCAGCTCTCCGGCGGCATGCGCAGCCGCGTGGCCCTGGCGCGCAGCCTGGTCGTGGAGCCCTCCATCCTCCTCATGGACGAACCCTTCTCCAAGCTCGACCCGCACACGCGCGGCCAGATGCACCAGGAACTGCTGCGCATCCAGGCCGAGACCGGCGCGACCATCCTGTTCGTCACGCACGACGTGGAAGAAGCCGTCATCCTGGCCGATCGCATCGTGCTGCTGCAGCCGCGTCCCGGCCGGGTGAAGGAGATCGTCGACGTGCCGCTGGACCGTCCGCGCCTGCCCACCGACCGCGACACCGCGGAACTCACGCGCCAGCTGCGCCTGAAGGTGACGCCATGAACCGACGCATCTGGCATTCCGCGTGGGGGCTGCTGGGACAGCGCCTGCTGCTGGTGGTGGTATTCCTCGCCCTGTGGACGCTGGCCGCTTCCAGGATGCCGGCCTTCGTGCTGCCCGACCCGCTCAAGGTCTGGAACGCCATGCTGGGGCTCTTTGCCAGTTCGAGCTTCCTGCACGACGTGGGCATGACGCTGTACCGCGTGGCCATGGGTTTCCTGCTGGCCACCGTGGTGGGCACGCCGCTGGGCCTGGCCCTGGGCTCCAGCAGGGCCCTGGCGCAGTTCTGCGAGCCGCTGCTCTCCGTCACCAACACGGTGTCGTCGGCCATCTGGGCGGTGTTCGCCATCATCTGGTTCGGCATCTCGAACGCCACCACGATCTTCGTGGTCTTCATGACGGCCATGCCGCTGATCCTCACCAACGTCTGGCAGGGCGCGAAGAACGTCGACAAGCAGCACGTGGACCTGGCCCGCAGCTTCCGCATGGCGCGCACGCAGATCCTGCGCAAGATCTACCTGCCCACGATCCTGCCCTACTTCTTCTCGGGCGCGCGCCTCGCATTCGGCTTCGGCTGGCGCGTGTCGCTGGTGGCCGAGACGCTGGGATCGTCCGATGGCATCGGCTACCGGCTGCGCCAGGCGGCCGACCTGGTGCAGACCGACCAGGTCTTCGCCTGGACCCTCATGCTGGTCATGCTGATGCTGCTCCTCGAAGGCGGGCTCCTGAAGCCCCTGGAACGCCGCCTATTCCGCTGGAAACCCGTCTAGACGCTTACTGGAGTCTACTCATGGAACTGAAGAAATACCTGCCCGCCGCGCTGGCGGCGGTGGCCCTGCTCGTCTCCGCAGGCGCGCATGCCGCGGACAAGGTCCGTATCGGCTACTGGAGCAGCGGCGTCAGCCTGGGCTACGGCGCCGTGCTCGAATCCACGGAATTCCTCAAGCAACAGGGGCTGGACGTGGAGTTCGTGCGCTTCCCGGACGTGAATGCGCCGCTGCGCGCCCTGGCCTCCGATTCCATCGACCTGGCCTTCGGCGCGCCTGCCGCCGGCGTGTTCAGCAGCGCGGCGGAAGGCGTGCCCGTCAAGATCTTCGCTGCCACGCAGCCTGCCGACGTGCAGTTCGTGGCGCCGGAAGATTCGCCGATCACCTCGCTCGAGCAGCTGCGCGGCAAGAAGGTCGGCATGTCGCCCGCCGGCAGTTCGGTGGCCGTGATCGCGGGCGCCGTGCTGGCCGGCAACTACGGCATCAAGTCCGGCGAGTTCTCGCTGGTGGGCGGCAACGAATCCCGGCTGGCGCAGTTCCTGGCGCAGAAGCAGGTCGATGCGTCGGCGCTGCGCTCCGTGACCATAGACCAGCTCACCGAGCTCAAGGTGAAGCGGCTCGGCTCCTTCGCCGACGAATGGAAGAAGCTCACCAAGTCCGACTCGGTGCCGTACATCGGCATCGGCGCGGTGCGCAGCGAATTCATCGCCGCGCATCCCGACGTGGTGGCGCGCGTGCTGGCCGGCCTGCGCAATACCCTGGCCTGGGGCGCCGCGCACCGCGACGAGGTCGTAGCCATCCTGCAGAAATCGGCCAACCTGCCCGAGGACGACGCCCGCGTCTACGCCGGGCGCTGGTCGGACATGAACCGCGTGGCCTTCGAGCCGGCGGACATCGAAACCCTGAAGCTGCAGCACAAGGTCTTCAGCGAGAGCGGCATGATCAAGGGCGCACTCAAGGACGACGTGTTCGTCACCGGCCCCTACCAGCAATCCAAGTCCATCAAGTAAACACAGCGAGGAAACAAACATGAGCAAGACCATGAAAGCCCTGGTGCTCGGCGCCCACGGCGACCTGGACCAGCTGCAGGTCGTCACCGACAAGCCGGTGCCGCAGGCCGAGCCGGGCCACGTCGTCATCCGCGTCGGCGCCTCGTCGTTCAACTATCACGACGTGTTCACCGTGCGCGGCATGCCCGGCATCAAGGTCCCGCTGCCGGTGGTCATCGGCCTGGACATGGCCGGCGAGATCGTCGAAGCGGGGCCCGGCGTCTCGGGCTGGAAGGCGGGCGACCGGGTCCTGGTGAACCCCCTGAACCGGGCCAAGGGCCTGATGGGCGAGATGCTCGACGGCGGCATGGCCGAGTACTGCCTGGTTTCGGAACAGCAGCTCATCGCGCTGCCCGACCAGGTGAGCTACGAAGACGCCGCCGCGCTGCCCGTGGCCTACGGCACGGCCCACCGCATGCTGATCACGCACGGCACGGTGAAGGCCGGCGACCGCGTGGTGGTGCTGGGCGCCAGCGGCGGCGTGGGAACCGCCTGCGTGATCCTGGCCAAGCTGCTGGGCGCCGAAGTCATTGCCTGCGCCGGCAGCGATGCGAAGGGCGAGCAGTTGCTCAAGATCGGCGCGGACCACGTCATCAACTACCGCGAGACGGACTTCTCGAAGTGGGCCATCGCCCAATACGGCAAGCCGCAGCGCCGCTCCAACGAGGGCGGCGTGGACGTGGTGATCAACTTCACCGGCGGCGATACCTGGGTGCCTTCGCTGAAGTGCCTGAAGCGCGGCGGCACCCTGCTGGTGTGCGGCGCCACCGCCGGCCACGACCCCAAGGAAGACTTGCGCTACGTATGGAGCTTCGAACTGAACATCAAGGGTTCGAACAGCTTCTACGACGACAACCTCAAGGCCCTGCTCGACATGGTGGCCGACGGCAGCATCAAGCCCGTCATCGACCGCGTGGTGCCGCTGGAGGAAGCGGCCGCGGGCCTGGCCCTGATCCGCGACCGCGAAGTGCTGGGCAAGGTCGTCGTCACGCCCTGAAGCCCAGGTGCCCACCCCATACCGACTCCCGCATCCCACAACCCCGCACACATCATGACTGAAACCACGCTCCCCACGAAAGAAGAAGTGCAGGCCCGCCTGCGCCGCGGCCCCTACCATGAATGGCTGGGCATCGAAGTGCTGTCCGTCGCCGAGGGCGAGATCGAGCTCAGCGCGAAATGGCGGGAAGAATGGGTGGTGAACCCGGATGGCCGCTATACGCATGGCGGCATCCTGGCCGCGCTGGTGGACCTCACCGCCGACTGGGCCCTGGTTTCCCAGACCGGCCGCGGGGTTCCCACCATAGACCTGCGGGTCGACTATCACCGCGCCGCCATGCCCGGCGACCTGCGCGCCAAGGGCAAGGTCGTGAAGTTCGGCTCCCAGGTCTCGGTGGCCGAAGCACACGTCTACGACGCGGACGGCAAGCTGCTGGCCAGCGGCCGCGGCGCCTATTCCACCGCCAAGCCCAAGGCCTGACCCGGCTCCCCCATCCAGCCACGACGCCACTGCCTCATGAGCACTCTCCGCAACCTGGGCGACCTGATCGACGCCGGCGCCGATCCGCAGCAGATCGCACTGATAGGGCTGGACGCGCCCGGATCCGCCGCGCAATACCGCTACGGCGAGGTCGACCGGATGGCGCATGGCGTGGCGCAGGCGATGCGCCTGCGCGGCTACCGGCCCGGCGAGCGCATCGCCGTGCTGGCGGCCAACTCGGTGCCGTACATTGCCGCGGTGCTGGGCATCATGCGCGCGGGGCTGGTCGCCGTACCGGTGAATTTCAAGTTCCCGCCCGCGTTGATCGAGTACGTGCTGCAGGACTCCGGCGCGCGCCTGGTGCTGCACGACAGCGCGCGCACGGCCGGCATCCCCGCGGACATCGAGCGCCTGCCGCTCGATGCCCCGGCGCAATGGCTGGGCGACGGCGCGCAGGCATCCCATGTGCCGGGGGACGACGATACGGCCATCATGCTCTACACCTCGGGCTCCACCGGCAAACCCAAGGGCGTGAAGCTGTCGCACGCCGGCCAATGGTGGACCGTGCAGACGCGCCTCGCAGCCACGCCGCTGTCGTCCGAGCGGGCCCTGATCGCCGCGCCGCTCTACCACATGAACGCCCTGGCGCTGGCGTTTCTTTCCCTGGCCAGCCACGCCACCACGGTGCTGCTGCCCCAGTTCAACGCCGCGGCCTATATCGACGCCATCGGCAGATACCGCTGCACCTGGCTCACCGCGGTGCCGCCCATGATCGCCATGATGCTGCGCGAGCGGGCGCTGCTGGAGCGCACCGACCTCTCCTCGGTGAAGGTGATACGCATGGGGTCGGCGCCCGTCAGTGCCAGCCTCTTGAAGCAGATCCATGCCATGTTCCCGGCCGCGCGCGTGATCAACGCATACGGCACCACCGAAGGCGGCCCCGTGGTGTTCGGCCCGCATCCCGAGGGCCTGCCCACGCCGGACATGTCGGTGGGGTACCCGCACCCCCAGGTACAGGTGCGGCTGGAGCGCGGCCCCGAAGACGGTCCGGACCAGGGCGTGCTGGCCCTGCGCAGCCCCGGGCTGATGCAGGGATACCACCAGCGCCCCGACCTGAAGCCGCCCTTCACCGAAGACGGCTACTACCTCACCGGCGATGTGTTCCGGCGCGACGCGCAGGGCTTCTATACCTTCGTCGGCAGGCGCGACGACATGTTCGTCAGCGGCGGCGAGAACATCTATCCGGGCGAGGTGGAGAAGATGCTGGAACAGCATCCCGCCATCCAGCAGGCCTGCGTGGTGCCCGTCGAGGACGAGATCAAGGGCACCAAGCCGGTGGCCTTCGTCGTGCTGCGCCCCGGCCACGCCGCCGGCGCGGAGGAAATCCGGCAATACGCGCTGCAGCACGCCCCCGCCTACCAGCACCCCCGCCAGGTCTGGTTCATCGAGGCCCTGCCGCTGGCGTCCACCAACAAGATCGACCGTAACCAGCTGCGCGGCGAGGCTGCCCGGCGCCTGGGCCTGGAGCCCGCACTGCCCGCCGGCTAGCACTTGCCCTGAGCCGTGCCGATGCGCGCCTTCATCGGCCTGGCCGGATCAGGGTCATGCGTGCCGCGCGTCAGCGGACGGCGTTGCCGAAGGGCCGCTGACGGCCGGCCCGCCCGAGGGTCTGCCCATGGGCCCGCCCGCGGACCCGCCCATGGGCTCGAAACGCCAGCCGCCTGCGCCATCCAGGCGCAGCACATGCGTATGGAATGCATCCAGCGTGCTGCGATGGCCGATGCTCACCAGGATGCAGCGCGGCAGCCGGTTCAGGACCAGCGTGTACAGCGCATGCTCCAGCCCCTCGTCGGTTGCCGAGGTGGCCTCGTCCAGGAACACCACGTCCGGCCGGTTGTACAGCACGCGCGCGAAGGCCACGCGCTGCTGCTCGCCCAGCGACAGGATGCGGGACCAGTCCGCCACCACGTCGAGCCGGTCGGCCAGGTGGCCCAGGCTCACCAGCCGCAGCGCCTCCTGCAGGCGGCGCGCGTCTTCCGGCATGGCCAGGCCGGGATAGGCGATCGCCGCGCGCAGGTCGCCCAGCGGCAGGTACGGCCGCTGCGACAGGAACAGGGCATGCTCGCCCCCCGGGCGCGCCACGACGCCCGATGCATAGGGCCACAGGCCCGCGACCGCGCGCAGCAGCGTGGTCTTGCCGGCGCCCGACGGCCCCTTGATGAGCAGGGCCTGGCCGGGCGCCAGGCACAGCTCCAGCCCTTGCAGCAGCACCTGCCCGTCGGGCTTGCGCACCGTGAGGTCGTGCGCGCGCAGCCCGCCGCCCAGTACGCGGGTCTGCACCGCCGGCAGCGCGCGCGCCTGCGCGTTGGCGTCGAGGAAGCCGTCCAGGCGCTCCAGCGTGGCCCGGTACTGGGCGAAGGTGTCATAGGAAGTGCGGAAGAACGACAGCGCGTCCTGCACCTGCCCGAAGGCCTGCGCGGTCTGCATCACGTCGCCCAGCTTGATGGCCCCGCTGAAGAACCGCGGCGCCTGCAGGATGAAGGGAAACACCACCGCGATCTGGCTGACCGTGAGATTGAAACCGTCGAACTTGAGCCCCCGGAACACCAGCGCCCAGAGGTTGGCGATGTAGGCCGAGAAGCGGGTCCAGAGCGTGCCGCGCTCCACCGCCTCGCCCTGATAGAAGGCCACGTTCTCCGCGTTCTCGCGCAGCCGCACCAGTGCATAGCGGAAGTTGGCCGTGAGCCGCTCCGCCAGGAAATTCAGGCCGATCAGCGGGCGGCCGATGCGAAAGGCCAGCGCCGTGGCCACGATCACGTACAGGTACACGATGAACACCATGGCGCGCGGCAGCTCGACGCCCGCCACCTGCAGCGGGCCGGACAGGCCCCACAGGATGGCGGTGAACGCCACCAGCGACACCATGGCGCTGATCGCTCCGATCGCCAGCGTGCGCGTGCCCGACACGAAAGCCGAGATGTCGAGCTCGATGCGCTGGTCGGGGTTGTCGACCGGCTCGTCGACGAACTGGCCGCGGTAGTAGGCCCTGCCGTCCAGCCAGTCCTGCGTGAGGCGCGCATTCAGCCAGCTGCGCCAGCGGATGTCGAACGCCTGGCCCACGTAGCTCTCGACCAGCGTGCGCAGCACGTGGACGGCCGCCAGCACGGCGAAGATGCCCAGGTAGAGCCAGAACGCCCCGGCGTCCAGCGCCTGCAGCGCGCTGTAGAAGCCGTTGTACCAGAAGGAGAACAACACCGTCATGCGCACGCCGGCCAGCGCCAGCAGCAACAGCAGGCACAGCGCGAGCAAGGGGCGCCAGCTGCGGCGCGGCGTGAGGTAGGGCCAGGCCAGGCGCCAGAATTGCCTGCCCCAGCGTGTGCTGCGCACCAGGAGGACCGCAAGCGCGGCCGTAGCCGCGGCGGCGATGAGAAAAGCCTGCAGCAGCCACAGCAGGCTGCCGCCCAATTGCGTATGCCAGTCCAAATCCACGACCCAAGCCCAGCACGGTCCTTATTGTTCGTTGTCTGGATTAGATGGAATCGGGCGGATTAGTTCCGCGGCGGCCGGACGGCCCGTTCAGCGCGCAAAGCCGTAGGACCGCAGCACGCCGGCCGCCTTCGGCCCCTTCAGGTAGAAAAGGAATGCGCGCGCGGCAGGATTGCCCCGCCCTTCGTTCAGGATGACGGCGTCCTGGGGGATGGGATCGTACATGGACGTGGGCACGCGCCATACCGAACCGCGGATCTCGCCGCCATGCGCATAGAGCTGGGACAGGGTCACGAAGCCGAGGTCGGGCTCGCCCGAGGCCAGGAAGCGGCTGGTATCGTCCAGCGTGCGCCGCTCCACGACCTTGGGCAGGACCTGCTGGGCCACGCCCAGGCGTTCGAGCACCTGCATCGCCGACGGCCCGTAGGCCGTCTGCGTGGGGCTCGCCATCGAAAGCCCGGAGAACCGGTTCTGGCGCAGCACATTGCCCTGGTCGTCGACATAGCCGGGCCGCGGCGACCACAGTGCCAGCAGGCTGCGCGCATAGGTGTAGCGCGTGCCCTCCACCGCCATGCGCTCTGCCACCAGCTCCGCCGGCACCTGGCTGTTGCCGGCCACCAGCACCTCGTAGCCCACGCCCTGGCGGATCTCGTTCTGGAGCCTGCTGGTGGCGGCGAAGGTGGACACGACCTTGATGCCGGTGGCCCGCTCGAAATCCTGGGCGATGATGCGCAGCGGCGTGGCCACGCCCGACGCCACCGCCACCCGCACTTCGCCGGCGGCTGCCGGGAAGCAGCACAGGACGAGAACCCACAACGCAAGGGTAACGGGAAGTTTCATGGGAGGCGACGGTAGCATGCGTATTCCGGCACGGGCAATAGGGAATCGGAGGATCGCGCCGAGCCTCCGCCGGCAGCGCCCTATGCCGCGAGGTAGCGGTCGCGGTAGCCCACGGGCGACATGCCGCTGTACTTGGCGAAAAGCTCGCGAAAAGCCTTGGTGTCGCTGTAGCCCACGTCGTACATGACTTCCGCCACGCTCTTGCGGGTGGTCTCGAGCTGGGTCTTGGCCGCTTCCACCCGGATGCGCTGCAGATATTCCAGGATGCTGTAGCCGGTGGCCTGGCGGAAGCGCCGCTCCAGCGTGCGCCGCCCCAGCGCATGGCGGTCCGCCAGGCCTTCCACGGTGATGCGCTCCGCATAGCGGCGTTCGATCTCGTCCTGCACCGCGCGCACGATGGCGTCGTTGTGGGCCTTCTGCCCCATGAACACTGCGAATGGCAACTGGCTGCGGCGCCCCCAGTCCAGCTGGAAGAACTTGGCGCACCAGATGGCGGTGGCCCGGTCGGTGTACTTCTCGATGAGGTGCAGCACAAGATGGGCGGCCGAAAGGGCGCCGCCGCTGGTGTAGATCCTGTTGTCGTACATGAGCACGCGATCGCTCACCCAGCGCACCGCGGGAAACAGGCTGGCGTACTGGTTGTGCGCCACCCAGTGGACCACCGCGTGCTTGCCGTCGAGCAGGCCGCCCGCGGCCAGCAGGGCCGCGCCCACGCACAGGCTCGCCACCTCGCCGCCGGCTCGGTAGTGCCGCCCGATCCAGTCGATGATCTCGGCATTGTTCAGCACCGCATCGGATACCGAGCCCAGCAGCGGCGGGACCACGCATACGTCGGGCGTACCGGCGTCGGCCAGCAGGCCGTCCGCCACCACGCGGATGCGGCCGCTGTCCAGCAGCACCTCGGGCCGGGCCCCCAGCGTGCGCACCTCGAAGCATGGCGGCAGGCCCTGTGCCTGCCGGTACTCGTTGGCCGCCAGGAAGCCGTGCCGAGCCGTTTCCAGCGAGGCGATGTTGGCGCCTTCGGGGAGCAGGAATGCGATGGTTTTCATGGCGCCAGCATAGCGCCTGGGCGTGTCGCAATCCACCCCGAAGATTGTCGCATCCGCCTATCGCGGACCGGTCGCGCTCCCGATACAGTGCAGCCATGGCAATCATGCCATCCAAAGGAGACGACCATGGAGCAATACATAGACGGCTTTCTGCTGGCCGTGCCGAAGGCCAAGATGGACCAGTACCGGGCCATGGCCCAGACCGCAGGCCAGGTGTGGAAGGAACTCGGCGCGCTGGACTACCGGGAGTGCGTGGAGGACGACATCGACAGCCCTAACTTCAGCTCGTTCCGGGCAGCCGCCGGCGCCCAGGAAGGCGAAGTGGTGGTGTTCTCGTGGATCCTCTACGCCAGCAAGGCCGACCGCGACCACATCAACGCGGCCATCATGGAGGATCCGCGCCTGAAGGACATGCCGCAGGACGTATTCGACTGCAAGCGCATGACCTACGGCGGCTTCACCACCCTGGTCCTGGCCTGACCCACCCGGACGACACGGAGACGATCATGAACACACCCGCAACCCGCCCCATTCCCGAGGGCATGCACAGCCTCACCCCCCACCTGGTCTGCGAGGGCGCCGAGGCGGCCATCGCCTTCTACCGCGAGGCCTTCGGCGCCGTCGAACAGGGCAAGCTGGCCGGCCCGGACGGCAAGATCATGCACGCCATGCTGCGCATCGGCGACTCGCCGCTGATGCTGGTGGACGACTATCCCGAGTGGGGCTCGCTGGGCCCCAAGGCGCTGAAAGGCTCGCCGGTGGTGCTGCATCTCTACGTGGAGGACGTCGACGCCACCGTGGCCCGGGCCGTGGCGGCCGGCGCCAAGGTCACCATGCCCGTGGCCGACATGTTCTGGGGAGACCGCTACGGCCAGTTGGTGGACCCGTTCGGCCACCGCTGGTCGGTGGCCACCCACCAGCGCGACCTCAGCTCGGCCGAGATCGAGGAAGCCATGCGCAACGCCCCGCCCTGCGGATCGCCATGATGCCGGCCAGCCATGCCGTGCCCGCCATCAGCCCCTGTCTATGGTTCGACGGGCAGGCCGAGGAAGCCGCGCGCTTCTACGTCTCGGTGTTCCCGGGAGCGCGGCTGGGGGCCATCACCCGCTATCCCGAGGGAGGCCCCGCCCCGGCGGGCAGCGTCATGACGGTGGAATTCGCGCTGCAGGAACAGACCTTCATCGCATTGAATGGCGGCCCCGCCTTCCGCTTCACGCCGGCCGTGTCGCTCACCATCCATTGCCGGGATCAGGAAGAGGTGGACTACTACTGGGAGCGCCTGTCCACCGGCGGCCCGTATGAGCAATGCGGGTGGGTCCAGGACAAATACGGCCTGTCCTGGCAGATCGTGCCGGATGTCCTGCGTACCATGATGCAGGACCCCGATCCGCTGCGTACCGCGCGCGTCATGGCCGCCGTGCTGGGCATGCGCAAACTGGATGTCTCGGCGCTGGAGCGCGCCTGCCGCGGCTGAATCTCCACGCCCGGGCCGGGCCGCACCCCATTCCGCGGCCCGGCCCGCCTCTCCCCTCTCGCCGGCTCCCCAAACCCGTCCGGATGCGGGACAATGGCCGCACAAGACCAAGGAGAGGGAGACACCATGTCGAATCGCTACGAGGGGGGCTGTACCTGCCGGGCCGTGCGTTTCCGGCTCACCAGCGAGCCCATGTTCGTGCACTGCTGCCACTGCCACGAATGCCAGCGGCTGTCCGGCAGCGCCTTCGCGATCAAGGCCCCCATCGAGGCCGACCGCGTGCACCTGCTGCGAGGCACGCCGCGGCCCCACGTGGTGCCCAGCGAGGAAGGCTGCGTACAGACGGTGGTCCGCTGCCCCGACTGCGGCGTGGCGCTGTGGAGCCACCACCCCGACCTGGGCGAGCAGGTGGCGCTGGTCTACCTGGGCACGCTGGATCCCGGCCACGGGCTGGCGCCGCAGGCGCATTGCTTCACGCGGTCGCGCCAGCCATGGGTGCGGATCCCGCCGGACGTGCACACGGCCGAGGCCCACTACGCGCTGGAAGACTGCTGGCCGGCCGAAAGCCTGCAGCGGCTCGATGCCGCCATGGAGCAAGGCTAGCGCAACGCCCGTCAGGCCGTCCGGCGCCCCTCGGGCGCATGCCACTTCTCGGCTTGCACCAGGCAGCTCATCGCGTTGGGCCCTTGCGTGAGGGCCGAGGTGCCGATGTCGAGCGTGAGCACGTTGGCGGCGCCGGCGCGTTCGGGCATGCCGGCGCGTCCGTCGGGTGCATACCAGGCGCCGGTGGACATCACCACCGTGCCGGGCAGCACGCCGTCGTCGAGCTGCGCGCCGGCGAGGCAGGCGCCCCGGTCGTTGTACAGCCTGACGACCTCGCCCGCGCCGATGCCCCTGGCCCGCGCATCGTCGGGATGCATGCGCAGCGCCTCGTGCCCGGCCACCTTGTTCGACTGCGCCAGCGGCGCGGCGTCGAGCTGGCTGTGCAGCCGGTCGGCGGGCTGCACCGTGATGAGATGCAGCGGATGGCGCCGCACGTCGGCCGCGCCCAGCCATTCGCGCGGCGGGATCCAGCGCGGATGCGGGCCGCAGTCGGCATAGCCGTAGCCGGCGATGGTCTCGGAGTACAGCTCGATGCGGCCGCTGGGCGTGTGCAGCGGATGGCGCTGCGGGTCGCGGCGGAAGTCTTCGAAGAGGACGAGTTCCTCGCGCGGCGCGGGCAGCTCCACGTGGCCCCGCTCCCAGAACGCATCGAAATCCGGCATCTCCACGCCCACGTGGCGCTGCGCGTGGGCGAACTGCGCGTAGATGTGGCGTATCCAGTCCATCTCGCCGCGGCCCCCTGTGTAGGCGTCGCGGTAGCCCAGCCGCGCCGCGAGATCGGCGAACACGTCGAAATCGTTGCGCGCCCCGCCTACCGGTTGGATGGCCTGGTGCATCGCCAGCGCAAAGGGGTCGCGCGAGCAGCCTCCGATGTCGTTGCGCTCGAGCGAGGTGGTGATGGGCAGCACGATGTCGGCCAGCTGCGCCGGCGGCGTCCACCAGATGTCGTTGACCACGATGGTGCGCGGCTTGCTGCGCCAGGCCTGCAGCAGCCGGTCGAGCTGCTGGTGGTGATGGAACGGATTGCCGCCGGCCCAGTGGATGAACCGGACGTCCGGATAGCGGCGCGTTTCGCCCCTGAACGGATAGGCCTGGCCCGGCCGTTCCAGCATTTCCGTGAGGCGCGCCACGGGGATGGAGAGTTCGGCCGGGTTGCGGCCCACGGGCATGTCGGGCGCCGGCGTGGCGATGCGCGGATTGCCCACGCCGTTCATGGAGCCATGGCCGAAGCCGAAGCCCCCGCCGGGCAGGCCGATCTGCCCCAGCATGGCCGCCAGGGCGATCGCCATCCAGTACGGCTGCTCGCCATGCTGCGCGCGCTGCACGGCGTAGGCGCATGTCAGGTAGCTGCGGCGCCCGCGCAGCGCCGCCGCCAGCTCGCGGATGCGCGGCGCGGGAATGCCGGTGATCGCCTCGGCCCAGGCCGGGTCCTTGGGCACGCCGTCGGCCCGGCCGGTGAAGTAGGCCTCCAGGGCCTCGTAGCCGACGCAATGGCTGGCCAGGAAGGCCGTGTCGTGCGCGCCCATCCGGTGCAGTTCATGCGCCAGCGCCAGCATCAGCGCGACATCCGTGTTGGGCCGGATGGGAATCCAGTCGGCCTGCAGGAACGCCGGGCAGTCGTCGCGCGTGGGGCTCACGTTGATGACCCTGGCGCCGCTGCGGGCAAGCTGGCGCAGCCAATGTTCCTGCGTGTGCCGGCCGGCCCCGCCGGAGGAGATCTGGCCGTTCTTCAAGGCCAGCCCGCCGAAGGCCAGGAACACCTCGGTGTGCGCGATGATGCTGGGCCAGGTGGTCAGGCGCCCCGTGAGCGGCTGGTAGGTGCCTATCACGTAGGGCAGGAGGAACTGCGCGGTGCCCCAGCTGTAGTTGCCCACCTGGTCCACGCCGCCGCCGCCGGCGAAATAGAAGCGCCGCAACAGCGAGCGCGCATGATGCAGGCGGCCCGCCGACGACCAGCCGTAGGAGCCGCAGAACAGCCCCTCGGGGCCATGCTCGGCGCGGGTGCGGGCGATTTCGCCGGCCACGAGATCCAGGGCCTCGTCCCAGCCGACCTCGACGAACTCGTCCCGGCCGCGCAGGTCGCCGCCCTGCCCGCCCCGCGAAGCCAGCCAGCCCTTGCGCACCGCAGGCCGTGCGATGCGCTGCGGCGAATAGACCATGGGCACGATGGATTCGAGCATGCGCGACGGCGCCGGGTCCGGCCCGAAGGGCTCGCAGGCCACCAGCCTGCCGTCGCGCACCACGGCGGTGTATGCGCCCCAGTGGGCCAGTTGCGGGTAGCGGCGCTCCGCCGTCATGGGCGGTTCCTGTGGTGTCGGATCATGGATGGGCTCCTGCATCGAGTGGCCGGCCGGCCCGCTGGCCCGCCGCGCTCCATTTTGCCGCGTCCTGGCGGACCGCGCAGCAGGTTATGCTGGACAGTCCCGCACCAGTGCATTCATGAGGGGCTCGCATGCCGGCTTGGATACCCATACTCAAGGCCTCGCTGCCTTATCTCACGCAGATCGTCACCACCGCCCTGCCCGTCTTCACCCGGCCCGCCAAGGCCGACGACGTGATCGGCAAGCAGATCGCGGAACTCCAGACCGCCGTGACGCAGAACGCCGAGTCGCTGCATGTCATGGCCAGCAAGCTGCAGGAGACCATACAGGGCATCGACATGGCGGCCCAGAGCCTGCAGGCGCAGATGGCGGGCCTGAAGCGGCTGGCCGGCGCCGCGATGGTCGTGGCGCTGCTCGCGCTGGGCGTGGCGGTGTGGGCGGTGGCCCGCTGACGCCACCGCGCCGCGCGCCGTGGTAGATTGACGCGACGCAACACCAAGGAGCGGAACATGGCATTCGAATCCGTGCAGGCCCTGGTCTTCGACGTATTCGGCACGGTGGTCGACTGGCGCAGCGGCGTGGCGCGCGAAGCGCGCCATTTCCTGGCGCAGCACGGCGCGTCGCACGTCGACCCCCATGCCTTCGCCGACGCCTGGCGCCGACGCTATGGGCCGTCGATGGAACCCGTGCGCACCGGACGCCGGCCCTACACCCGGCTCGACGTGCTGCACCGCGAAAGCCTGCTGGCCGTGCTCCCGGAATTCGGCATCGACCCCTCCGGCGTCCCGGCCCAGGACATCGATGCGCTCAACCTGGCCTGGCACCGGCTCGACCCCTGGCCCGACGTCGTGGGCGGCCTGGCGCGGCTGAAGGCCCGCTACATCATCGCGCCGCTGTCCAACGGCAACATCCGCCTCATGCTGGACATCGCCAGGCGCGCCGGCCTGCCCTGGGACGCCATCCTGGGCGCCGAGATCGCACAGGCCTACAAGCCCGCGCCGGCCGTCTACCTGCGCACGGCCGAAGTGCTGGACCTCGCGCCGGAACAGATCTGCCTGGTGGCCGCCCACAACAGCGACCTGGCCGCCGCGCGGCGCTGCGGCCTGCGCACCGCCTTCGTGCCGCGCCCGCGCGAGCACGGTCCCGGCCAGGCCTCAGACCTGGCCCCCGAAGACGACTGGGACCTCGTGGCCGCCGACTTCGCCGACCTGGCCACGCAGGCGGGCGCCTGAACGGCAAAACCGGCGAAAATGCCGCCATGCCCACTCCTGCCGACACCGCACCCATGGATTCCGAACCCGACCTCGCCCGCCGCGTCACCGAGCTCGAGATCAAGGCCGGCTACGCCGACGACCTGCTCGACCAGCTGAACCAGGCCGTCTATCGCCAGCAGCTGCTCATCGAGCAGCTGGCCCGCGAGCTGGTGGAACTGAAGCGCCAGGCGCCGGCGCCCGCTGCAGCGCCCGGCAGCCTGCGCGACGAGATCCCGCCGCATTATTGAAGCCCGACCCTGAAGCCCGAGCCTGATGCCCGGCACATGCCCTGCACCGGCAGGGCGCCCTGGCCCCGACCACCTGCGCGATGGCGCCCGACACTTCCCGAGGAAAACCCATGTCCGATGCACCGATGCTCTACGAACTGGCCGGGGCCGACCCGCAGCTGCGCTTCAGTCCGTACTGCTGGAAGATCCGGCTGGCCGCGGCCCACAAGGGCGTGGCCCTGCGGGGCGAGCCCTGGCGCTTCACCGAGAAGGAGCGCATCGCTTTCTCGGGCCAGGGCCTGGTGCCGGTGCTGGTCGATGGCGAGACCTGCGTGCACGATTCCTGGCGCATCGCCGAGCACCTGGAAGCCGCGCATCCTGAAGCCCCGTCCCTGTTCGGGGGCCCGCAGGGCAAGGCCCTGGCGCGCTTTGCCAACAGCTGGGCCGACACGGTGCTGGCTCCCGCGATCGCGCGCGTGGTGCTGCCCGACATCCCCGCGATCCTGCATCCCGCGGATCTCGAGTATTTCGTGCAGTCGCGCGAACAGCGCTACGGCAGCCTGGACGCGCTGCGCGCCGCCCGCCCGGAGAATCTCGAGGCGCTGCGCAAGAGCCTGCAGCCCTTGCGGCACACGCTGCGCAGCCAGCCCTACCTGTGCGGCGACGCGCCCGCCTATGGCGATTACGCGGTATTCGGCATGTTCATGTGGGCACGGTGCGTGTCGCCGCTGGAACTGCTGGCCCCCGACGACGCCCCCGTGCTGGAATGGCGCGACCGCCTGCTCGACGCACACGGCGGCCTGGCACGCAGCGCCCGGCTGGCCGCCTAGGGCCGGCCTTCATTGCTTCATGCGATAGCCGGTGCGGAAGATCCACCGCACCGCGATCATGCAGGCGAGCAGGAAGGCCAGGGTCATGCCCACGCTCACTTCCACGCCGACGTCGGCGCTGCCGTAGAAGCTCCATCGGAATCCGCTGACCAGGTAGACCACCGGGTTGAACAGCGTCACGGTGCGCCAGAACGGCGGCAGCATGTCGATGGAGTAGAACGTGCCCCCCAGGAAGGTGAGCGGCGTCACGATCATCAGGGGGATGATCTGCAGTTTCTCGAAGCCGTCGGCCCAGATGCCGATGATGAAGCCGAACAGGCTGAACGTGACGGCGGTCAGCACCAGGAACGAAAACATCCAGAACGGATGCAGGATCTCGAAGGACACGAACAGGCGCGCCGTGGCCAGCATGATCAGGCCCAGGATGATGGACTTGCTGGCGGCCGCCCCGACGTAGCCCAGCACGATCTCGACATAGGACACCGGCGCCGAATGGATCTCGTAGATGGTGCCCGAGAAGCGCGGCATGTAGATGCCGAACGACGCGTTGGCGATGCTCTGCGTGAGCAGCGACAGCATGATCATGCCGGGCACGATGAAGGCGCCGTAGCTCACGCCGTCGATCTCCACCATGTGCGAGCCGATGGCCGAACCGAACACCACGAAATACAGCGCCGTGGAGATCACGGGCGAGGCCACGCTCTGGGCCAGCGTGCGCCAGGCGCGCGCCATTTCGAACAGATAGATTGCGCGTATGCCGTACCAGTTCATGATTCCCTGCTCACCAGGCTGACGAAGATTTCTTCCAGCGAGCTTTCCTTCGACTGGAGATCGGTATAGAGGACGCCGGCCTGGTCCAGCCGGCGCAGCACCTCGGCGATGCCGCCGCCATCGGCGCGGTTGTAGTCGTACGTATAGATGATCTGGCGCTGATCCTCCGACAGCTCCAGCGCGATGTCGCGCAGCGCAGCGGGCAGGCTGTCCAGCGGCTCGGCCAGCGACAGGATCAGCTGCTTCTTGCCGAGCTTGCGCATCAGCGCATGGGTTTCCTCCACGAGGATGATCTCGCCGCGGCGGATCACGCCGATGCGGTCGGCCATCTCCTGGGCCTCCTCGATATAGTGCGTGGTGAGGATGATGGTCACGCCGCGGTCGCGCAGTTCGCGCACCATGTCCCACATGCCGCGGCGCAGTTCCACGTCGACCCCGGCGGTGGGCTCGTCCAGGAACAGGATCTTGGGCTCGTGCGACAGCGCCTTGGCGATCAGCACGCGGCGCTTCATGCCGCCCGACAGCGCCATGATGCGGGTGTCCTTCTTTTCCCAGAGGGAGAGGTCGCGCAGGATCTTCTCGATGTACGCGGGATTGGCCGGCATGCCGAACAGCCCGCGGCTGAAGGTGACGGTGTTCCACACCGTCTCGAAGGCGTCGGTGGTGAGCTCCTGCGGAACCAGCCCGATCTTGGCCCGCGCCGCGCGATATTCGCCGACGATGTCATGGCCGTCGGCCAGCACGCGGCCGGCGCTGGCATTGACGATGCCGCAGACGATGCTGATCAGTGTGGTCTTGCCCGCGCCATTGGGGCCCAGCAAGGCGAAGATCTCGCCCGGCATGATGTCGAGATCGATGTTCTTCAGTGCCTGGTGGCCCGAGGCGTAGGTCTTGGACAGGCCCTGTACGGAAATGACTGGCTGCACGCAAACCTCGATGTGGCGATGAATCCGAGATTCTACTTGCAGCATGCTGACGATTGTGCGTATGGGTCGACGGCAGTGTTCTGCGCCGACGGGCACGGAGCCAGCCCGGCCCCGCGCCCGCCCGCGACGCTCAGACGATGCTGAGGGTGACGTCGATGTTGCCGCGCGTGGCGTTGGAATAGGGGCACACGATGTGGGCCTTGTCTACCAGAGCCTGGGCGGCCGCCCGGTCCATGCCCGGCAGCGAAATCTGCAGCGCCACCTCGATGCCGAAGCCGGTGGGAATGGGGCCTATGCCCACCGCGCCCTGGACCGACACGTCGGACGGGATGGCGATCTTGTCGCGGGCAGCGACGAATTTCATGGCGCCGAGGAAGCAGGCCGAATATCCCGCAGCGAAGAGCTGCTCGGGATTGGTGCCTTCGCCGCCCGCCCCGCCCAGCTCACGGGGCGTGACGAGCCGGATGTCCAGCGCCTTGTCGGACGAGACGGCACGGCCGTCGCGGCCGCCGGTGGCCTGGGCATGGGCGCGGTACAGGACTTTTTCGAGAGACATGGTGTAGCTCCTTGATTCCGGATCAGTAGTTGAATAGCTGTCGATTAGATAGTGCACTACATATTTGCGATGCTGCCGGGGCACAATGCCCCTCACTCCTGCATGCCGGCCTGGCCCTCGTAGCGGCCCAGGCTGGCGCGCAATGCTTCGAGCTGCCCCTTGAGGCGGGCCAGTTCTTCCGTGGAACACGCCGTGGCGCAGTACACCTGCGGCGGCACCTCGGCCGCCCGCCGGCGCAGCGCCCGCCCCTCGGCCGTGAGCCGGATGATGACCTGGCGCTCGTCCTGCAGGGCGCGCTCGCGGCTGATCAGGCCGGCCGTTTCCAGGCGCTTGAGCAGCGGCGTGAGCGTGGCCGAATCCAGGAACAGCCGCCTGCCGATGTCGGACAGCGTGAGTTCGTCCTGCTCCCACAGCACCAGCATGACCAGGTATTGCGGGTACGTGAGCCCGAGATGGCCCAGCAGCTTGCGGTAGACCTTGTGCATGGCCAGCGCCGTGGAGTGCAGCGCGAAGCAGAACTGGTTGTCTAGCCGCAGCGATTCGGCGGCGGGGTCGGGCTTGCGGGTCATGCAGCGAATAATAAATAGCGCACGATTAAATAGCAAGATATATTTTCCCGGGCATGGCGCTCCCCGTTGCCTGCCAGGCCTACAATCGCGGCGTCTGTCGCAATTCCGTCCCGTCGTCCATGACTCCCCTGATCGGTTTCACTTGGCTGCTCGTCCTCCAGGCATTGGGCGTGGCCGTGTCGCACCTCCTCGCCCTGCCCTTCCCCGGCCCCGTGGTCGGCATGGTGCTGCTGCTGGGCCTGCTGCGCTGGCCGCTGGTGCGGCGCCCGGTGTCGCAGGCGGCGCAATGGCTGCTGTCCCACCTGTCGCTGCTCTTCGTGCCGGTGGGCGTGGGGGTGATCACGCACCTGGGCGCGCTGTCGCAGTATGGCGTGCGCATTCTGGTGGTGATCGTCGTGTCCACCCTCGCGGGCATGACGGCCACGTTGTGGGTGCTGCGCGCCGGCCGCCGGAGCAACGACGATGCCTGATTTCGTCGAACTCTGGGTCTACCTCGCCTCCACCCCGCTCTTCGGCCTGACGGCCACGCTGGCGGTCTACCTGTGCGCCCAGGGGGCCTACGTCCGCCTGGGGCAGACTCCACTGGCCAACCCCGTGCTGTGGAGCATCGTGGTGCTGGGAGGCGGACTGGTGCTGACCGACGTCCCCTACCCCACGTACTTCGCGGGCGCCCAGTTCATCCATTTCCTGCTGGGCCCTGCCGTGGTGGCGCTGGCCTGGCCGCTCTGGACGCGGCGGACGGAATTGCGCGCGCGCTGGGCCCGGCTGCTGGGCGCCGCACTGGCTGGCGGCGCAGTGGCCGGCGCCAGCGCCGTGGCGCTGGCCTGGGCGCTGGGGCTGCCGCGCGAACTGGTCCTGTCGCTGGCGCCCAAGTCGGTGACCGCGCCCGTGGCCATGGGGATTTCCGAGGCCATAGGCGGCATTCCCGCGCTGTCGGCGGTATTCGCCGTGCTCACCGGGCTGGTGGGCGCCCTGACGGGCAGGTATGTGTTCGACCTGCTGCGCATTCCCAAGGATGCGGAGGGCTGGTCCCATCGCGGCTACGCCCTCGGCACGGTGTCGCACGGCATCGGCGCGGCGCGGGCCATCCAGGTGGACGCCGACGCCGGCGCCTATGCCGGCCTGGCGCTGGGGCTGCAGGTGCTGCTGACCACGCTGCTGATCCCGCTGGCCTTCCGCCTGGCCAGCTGGTTGGGCTGAAGGGGCCATCCGGCGGGCAGGACCGCCGGGCGCATGCCGGAAGGCCCTGCGCCCGGCGCCGGCCCCGCGGCCGTCAGGCGACGGCGCTTTCCGCCGGCTCGCTGGCGTGGAACTGCGCCTCCTCGGTCGAGCCCGTGAGCGCCGTGGTGGACGACTGCCCGCCCTCGATGGCCTGGGTCACGGCGTCGAAGTAGCCGGTGCCCACCTCGCGCTGGTGCTTGACCGCGGTAAAGCCCAGCTCGGCCGCCGCGAACTCCTTCTGCTGCAGTTCGACGAAGGCGCTCATCTGGCGGCGGGCGTAGCCGTGCGCCAGCTCGAACATGCCGTAGTTCAGCGCGTGGAAGCCGGCCAGCGTGATGAACTGGAACTTGTAGCCCATGGCGCCGATCTCGCGCTGGAACTTCGCGATCGTGTCGTCGTCGAGGTTCTTCTTCCAGTTGAACGAGGGCGAGCAGTTGTAGGCCAGCAGCTTGCCGGGGAATTGGCGATGGATCGCCTCGGCGAACTTGCGCGCATAGTCCAGGTTCGGCGTGGAGGTCTCGCACCAGATCAGGTCGGCGTACGGTGCATAGGCCAGCCCGCGGGCGATGGCCTGGTCGATTCCCGCGCGCGTGCGGAAGAAGCCTTCCACCGTGCGCTCGCCGGTGATGAACGGCCGGTCGTTCTCATCGACGTCGCTGGTCACGAGGTCTGCGGCGTCCGCGTCGGTGCGCGCCAGCAGCAGCGTGGGCGTGCCCATCACGTCGGCAGCCAGGCGGGCGGCGATCAGCTTGGACACCGCCTCGCGCGTGGGCACGAGCACCTTCCCGCCCATGTGGCCGCACTTCTTCACCGAGGCCAGCTGATCCTCGAAATGCACACCGGCCGCCCCCGCATCGATCATGGCCTTCATCAGCTCATAGGCATTGAGCACCCCGCCGAAGCCGGCCTCGGCATCCGCCACGATGGGCGCGAAGTAATCGATATAGCCTTCGTCTCCCGGGTTCCTGCCTTCCATCCACTGGATCTGGTCGCAACGCGACAGGGCCGCATTGATGCGCCGGACCACCTGCGGCACCGAATTGGCGGGATACAGCGACTGGTCGGGATACATCTCGCCGGCCAGGTTGGCGTCGCCCGCCACCTGCCAGCCCGACAGGTAGATGGCCTTGAGTCCGGCCTTCACCTGCTGCATGGCCTGGTTGCCTGTCAAGGCGCCCAGGGAATTGACGAAGGGTTCGCTGTGCAGCAGCTCCCAGAGGCGGGTGGCGCCGCGGTGGGCCAGCGTATGCGCCACGGGCAGCGAGCCGCGCAGGCGCACGACTTCATCGGCGCCGTAGGCGCGCTTGATGCCGGCCCAGCGGGGATTCTCGGCCCAGTCCTTCTGCAGGTTGCGGATTTCGGTTTCGCGATGGCTCATGGTCGTGCTCCTTTGAGTAGAGAGGGGTACTGCGGAACCGGTGCCGCGCAAAGCGCGGGGAGTTGGATAAAGTCTAGGCCGGTTGCTGCGGAGCAACGAGGTTCGAACCTCGCCCATGAGGAAGTTTTTTTATACGGGAAATCAACATGTTACTTGAACCATCCCGCATTACGGAACAAATTCGCCTGCTGTGAAATGCTGTCGCGCTGCCATGCAGCATGCGCTTTCGCATGCCGCAGCCAGCGTTTCACCATACGGAAATCGACATCGTGCCGGCGGCCTACAATGCAGGCTTGTCCCATACCCGACGCCCGCGCCGTTCCATGTCGCTTTCCGAGGCCCCGCTGGGCCATTCCGTCAGCTACCCCAGCCAGTACGACCCCGCCGTCCTGTTCCCGATCGCACGCGCGCAGAATCGCGCCTCGCTGGACCTGGCTTCCTGCCCGCCGTTCCGCGGCGCCGACATCTGGACCGCTTATGAGGTGTCCTGGCTGGACCCCAAGGGCAAGCCGCAGGTCGCCATGGCCCGCTTCACCGTGCCCGCCGACAGCCCCAACCTGGTCGAATCCAAGTCGTTCAAGCTCTACCTGAATTCCTACAACCAGACCCGCCTGCCGGACACGGCCGTGGTGCGCGAGCGCCTGGCGCGCGATCTCGGCGCCGCGGCCGGCGCCCCGGTGGAAGTGGAACTGCTGCTGCCGGCGGAGTTTCCCGGGCAGCAGATCGCCGAGCTCGACGGCATCGACCTGGATGCGCTGGACGTGGCCATCGACACCTACACGCCCGCCCCCGGCCTGCTGCATAGCCTGGACGACGAAGTGCGCGAGGAAACCCTGTGCACGCGCCTGCTGAAATCGAATTGCCCGGTCACGGGCCAGCCCGACTGGGGCAGCCTGCAGGTCCGCTATCGCGGACGGCCCATCGCCCGCGACGCGCTGCTCAAGTATGTGGTGTCGTTCCGCGAGCATGCCGAATTCCACGAACATTGCGTGGAACGCATCTATGCGGACATCATGCGCGCCTGCGCGCCGGAATGGCTGACGGTGTATGCGCGCTATACGCGGCGGGGCGGCCTGGACATCAATCCGTGGCGCACCAATGCGCCGGATGGGTTCGCCCCGGCGCTGGCGCGCACCGCGCGCCAGTAGGCCGGAGCGGCAGATATCGGGTCAGGCGCCGGCCTTGCGCGCCTGCACGCCGATCCACTGCGCCAGCAGCGCGGCTGCAGCGAAGGCCACGGCGGCCCCTATCCAGGGGCCGTGCGCCATGCCGGCATCGAGCAGCAGGCCGAAAGCCAATGGCCCCAGGGCCGAGCCCACGTCCATGCCGGAATACACCAGGCCGTAGACGGAACCCGTGGCGCCCCGCGGCGTGACGCGTCGGATGAGCATGTCGCGCGAGGGAGCCGCCACGCCGGAGCAGAATCCGGCCAGCGCCACCACGGGTGCGGCCAGGAAGGCCGGCACCCACCCCATGGCCAGGGCGACCAGCGTGAGGCCGGCCAGCATCAGCGCCGCCATGACGGTGCGCTCGCTGCGCGGCGTGGCCGACACCAGGAACCCGCCTGCGGCCATGCCCGCGGCGGAGGCCAGCATGTAGCCCGACAGGGCGGAACTGGCGCTGACAGTGGACAGGCCGTACAGCTGCCCCAGCAGCGGGATGGTGTAGTTCTGCACCGAAGACAGGGCCATGGCGGCGCACGCGAAGAACAGGAAGGCGCCCCATAGCGCCGGCCGCGCGGCCAGCGCGCGCAAGGTCCCCAGGACGCTCTCGCGCGGAGCCTCTGCCTCTGCCGCTGCCGTCCCGCCCTGCCCGGCGCCGTCGGCCGGCTGCGGCTCGAGCTCGCCGCCCAGCAGGTCGCGCCCCAGGACGGTCAGCGCCAGCACCGCGGCCACCAGCGCCGCCGCGCCGAAGGCCGCCACGCGCCAGTCGGCCAGCAGCGTCAGGGTGGTGATGAATACCGGAGCCAGGGCCCAGCCGAGGTTGCCGGTGAGGCCGTGGGTGCTGTAGGCCAGCCCCAGCCGCGGCGGGCTGACCCGGTGGTTGATGATGGCATAGTCGGCCGGATGGAACACGGCGTTGCCTGCGCCCCCGACGGCGGCCGCCGCCAGCAGCATGGCATAGCCGCTGGAAGCGCCGATCAGCACGGCCGATGCCACGAAGCAGCCCAGGCCGAACCACAACACCGGGCGTGCGCCGATGCGATCCACCACGAAGCCCGACGAAGCCTGCCCCAGGCCCGAGACGACGTAGAACACCGACATCAGCAGCCCGAGCGCCGCGAAGTCCAGGCCGAAGGCCTGGCCCAGCGACACGTACAGCGAAGGCAGCACGAGCTGGAAGAAGTGCGAGCAGGAATGGGCGGCCCCGACCAGCAGAATGATGCGCCAGTCGCGGCGGCGCAGGGACGGGGCATCGACGAAGAGCGGAGGCTGGACGGCGGTGTTCATGGAAACGGGATTGTGCCGCGGCCGCCGGACCGGCCGGCTGCGGACAGGGCTGCTAGAGGGATTTCTCGCGGATGGCGGGCCAGGCGCGGCGCAGGTAATAGCACATCGACCAGACCGTGAGCACGGCAGCCACCACGATGAGCCAGCTGCCCACCTGGTGCACGTTGACGCCCATCACGGGGCGGTCGTAGAGCAGGCAGGGAATGGCCACCATCTGCGCGGCGGTCTTGAACTTGCCCAGGCGGTGCACCGCCACGCTCGCGGAAGCGCCGATCTTGGCCATCCATTCGCGCAGCGCCGAGATCGTGATTTCGCGGCCGATGATGATCAGCGAGACGAACGCGTCGACCCGGTTCAGGTCCAGCAGCACCAGCAGCGCCGCGCAGACCATGAGCTTGTCGGCCACCGGATCGAGGAAGGCGCCGAAGGCCGAGGTCTGGTTCCAGCGGCGCGCCAGCCAGCCGTCGAACCAGTCGGTGAGCGCCGCGACGATGAAAGCCAATGCCGCCAGCGTATCGCGCGTGGGCATCGCCAACCAGCTCTCGGGGACATAGAACAGGCCCACCACCAACGGGATCATGGCGATGCGCAGCCAGGTGAGGATGATCGGGATGTTTATCGGCATAGTGGACGTATGCTACTTGATATCGTGTGTCGCCAGAAAGCAGGCGCTCCCGGCGGGCCCGGCCGCCTCACCCGTGCAGCGCGTCGTAGATGCGCTCCGCCAGTTCCTGGGAGATGCCGTCCACCGAGGCCAGGTCGGCCACGCTGGCCCGGCTCACGCCGGCCAGCCCGCCGAAGCGCGCCAGCAGCCGCTGGCGCCTGCGCGCGCCCACCCCCTCGATCTCCTCCAGGCGCGACACGTTGCGGGTCTTGGCGCGGCGCGCGCGCATGCCGGTGATGGCGAAGCGGTGCGCCTCGTCGCGCACCTGCGCGATCAGCATCAGCGCGGCCGATTCCCTGCCCAGGGCCACGGGCGCACGCCCATCGGCGAAGACCAGGGTTTCCAGCCCGACCTTGCGCCCTTCCCCCTTGGCCACGCCGACCAGTGCCTGCACGTCCAGTCCCAGCTCGACGAAAACCTGCCGCGCCACCTCGACCTGGCCCTTGCCGCCGTCGATCAGGACCAGCCCCGGCATGGCCGCTTCGCCGTCGGCCACCTTGCCGAAGCGCCGGGTCAGTACCTGGCGCATGGCGGCGTAGTCGTCGCCGGGCGTGATGCCGACGATGTTGTACCGCCGGTACAGCGAAGACTGCATTTCGTGATGCTGGTACACCACGCAGGAAGCCTGGGTGGCCTCGCCGGCGGTATGGCTGATGTCGAAGCATTCGATGCGCAGGGCGTCCAGGGCGGCCTCGTCCGTGTCCAGGTCCAGCACCTCCGCCAGCGCCAGGGTGCGCGCCGCCCGCGCGCCCGACTCCGTGAGGACACGGGCCAGCGCCAGCTCGGCGTTCTTCGTGGCCTGCTCCAGCCAGGCGCGGCGCATGGCCTGCGGCCGGGTCAGCACGCGCGGCGGGCGCGTCCCGGCCTGTTCGGCCAGCAGTTCCACCAGGCCGGCGTCGGGCAGCGCATGCGTACAGACCAGCACGGGAGGCAGCGCGCTCTCGGTGTAGTGCTGCGCGATGAAGGCCTCCAGCACCTGTTCGGGCGGCTCGCCATCGGCATGCGCGGGAAAGAAGGGCTTGTCGCCCAGGTGGCGCCCGCCCCGCACCATGGCCAGATTCACGCAGACCTTGCCGCCGGCCGCCGCCACGGCGATCACGTCGGTGTCCTCGCCGCCCACGCTCTCCATGGTCTGCTGGTGCAGCACGCGCGCCAGCGAACCCATCTGGTCGCGCAGCGCCGCCGCCTCCTCGAAGCGCAGCTCGCCGGACGCCTGCAGCATGCGCGCCTCGATCTCGTCCAGCACCTCCTTGGCATGGCCATTGAGAAAGCGCACGGCGCGCTGCACGTCGGCAGCGTAGTCCTGCTGCCCGATGGCCCCCACGCAGGGCGCGGAACAGCGCCCGATCTGGTGCAGCAGGCAGGGCCGGGAACGGTTGGCATATACCGTGTCCTCGCAGCTGCGCAGGCGGAACACCTTCTGCAATATCTGCATCGTCTCGCGCACCGCCCAGGAATTGGGGTACGGGCCGAAGTACTGCCCTGCCCGGCTGGTGGAACCGCGGTAGTAGGCAATGCGGGGGTATTCGTGCGCCGTGATGAGCAGGTACGGGTACGACTTGTCGTCCCGGAACAGGATGTTGTAGCGCGGGCGCAGCCGCTTGATGAGGTTGTTCTCCAGCAGCAGCGCCTCGGCTTCCGAACGGGTCACCGTGACTTCGACGCTGGCCACCTTGGCCACCATCTGCGCGATCCGCGGGCTGGCCAGGGTCTTCTGGAAATACGACGAGACGCGCTTCTTCAGGTCGCGCGCCTTGCCCACGTACATGACTTGGCCTTCCGCGTCCAGGTGCCGGTACACGCCCGGCAGGTGCGGCAGGTCAGCGAGAAATGATTTGAGATTGAATGCTTCGGGCATGCTGATAGCGGCTGTCTGCCTGCAGGGCCTCCCAGTCGGGCGCGGGAACGCGCGGCATCAGGCGGCGCAGGCGCCCGACCGCCTCCGGGGAGGGCGACGCGCGCAGGCGCGCCAGCAGGTCGTCGGCCATGTCGGGGCGGTTGCACACCAGCACCATGTCGCAGCCGGCCCCCAGCGCCGCCTCGGCGCGCGCCAGGATGTCGCCCGCGACCGCGGCGCCTTCCATGGTGAGGTCGTCGGAGAACACCACGCCATCGTAGCCCAGCCGGCCCCGCAGGATCTCCTGCACCCAGCGGCGCGAAAAGCCGGCCGGCCTGGCATCGACCTTGGGATAGATGACATGCGCCGGCATCACGGCCGGCAGGATGGCATTGCCCATCCACAGGTACGGCGCGGCGTCTTCCTTGAGGATGCGCGAGAGCGGCCGGCGGTCGACCGGGATCTCGTGATGCGAATCGGCCTCCACGGCGCCGTGCCCCGGGAAATGCTTGCCGCAGGCGCCCATGCCCGCCAGCGCCAGCCCCTGCACCAGGGCGCGCGCCAGCATGGCCACCACCCGCGGATCGCGATGGAACGCCCGCGTGCCCACCACCTTGCTCACGCCGTAGTCCAGGTCCAGGACCGGCGCAAAGCTGAAGTCCACGCCACAGGCCCGCAGCTCGGCGGCCAGCACGTAGCCCGTGTCGGTGGCCGCGCGCATCGCCGCCAGCGGGTCGCGGTCCCAGAGCCGGCCCAGTGCCTGCATGGGCGGCAGCGGCGTGAAGCCGTCGTCGCGGAAGCGCTGCACGCGTCCGCCTTCCTGGTCCACGGCAACCAGCAGAGGTTCGCGCCGGGCCGCGTGGATGGCGCGCGTGAGCGCCGTCAGCTGGGCGCGGCTCTCGAAGTTGCGCGCGAACAGGATCACGCCCCCGACCAACGGGTGGCGCAGGCGCTGGCGCTCGGCGCGCGTGAGGGTGGTGCCGGCCACGTCGACCATGACCGGACCGGGCGGCAGCACGGGGGCCGTGCCGGACTTACTGCTGACCATCGGATCGTCCTTCTGCTTCTGGAGTATGCCGGCCCGGGGCCGGACGCGCATGCTCGACCAGCACATAGGCCGCCGCCATGTCGGATTCGTCGGTGATCGACACGTGTGCCGCGCCGAAGCGGGCCGCATACCAGCCCTGCAGCTCGGGCGCGATGACCAGCACCGGACGCCCGCCCGGGGCATTGAGCGTCTGCACCCGCCGCCAGGCCATGGGCATGCGCATGCCCAGGCCTATGGCCTTGGAGAAGGCCTCCTTGGCGGCGAAACGGGTGGCCAGGAAGCGCACGCCCCGGGCCGGATCGCGCGCGCGGCGGGCATGGAACTTGCGAAGTTCGTCGGCGCCGAGGACCTTCTCGGCGAAGCGGTCGCCATGCCGGGCCAGCGCCTGCTCGATGCGCGCGATGCGGATCAGGTCCATGCCTATGCCGGCGATGCAGCCTGGGGCGGAGGAATGTGTGTCGGACATGGGAAGAATGATACGCGAGCGGGGCAGGCTGTCGCCGGAGGGCGGCCTGGGGGGCCGACATGCGGGGCCGGCATGCGGGGCCGGCATGCACTAGCCGGCTCCGGCTAGCCCGCCTCGTAGAGGTGCCGGTTCAGCGCCAGGTAGGCGTCGCGCGACGGCACCAGGTGATCGCGGCAGAGATGGATGAGCGCGTCGCGGCGACCTTCACGCAGGGCCTCGATCATCGCCCAATGCTCCTGGCGCGCGCGTTCGCGGTAGCGGGCATCGACCAGCGAACCGAAACGGATGGGATGGGTCTGGCGGGCGTACTCGCGGATGGCCCGCTGCAGCACGCTGTTCTCGCAACATGAGAACAGCGCCTCGTGGAAGCGCTGGTTGCTGCGGAACACGCCGCGAGGGTCCAGCGCCGCCACGGCGGCGTCGTGCTCGCGCTGGATGGCGATGAGAGCCTGCAGCGGCTCTTCGGGCAAGGGGCACGGCAGCAGCCGCGCCGCCTCGCCTTCCAGCAGCGCACGCACCTGGTACAGCTCGGCCACTTCGCGCGGCGAGAACGCGCGCACCACGCAGCCGGCGTTCTTGCGGCGCTCCACCAGCCCCATGCGGGCCAGCTCGGCCAGCACCTCGCGCACCGCGTGCCGCTTGAAGCCGAAGCGGCGGATGAGGTCGTCCTCGATGAGGCGTTCACGCGGATGCAGCCGGCCGAGCACGATGTCTTCCTCGAGCGCGCGCACCGCCACGGCCACGTCGGCGGTGGCCGATGCCGTGGCATCCGGGGTAGCAGAGGCAGCCGGGGTGCGCGCCATGTCGGAGGCAGAGCAGGCGGTCAGGCGCGGCCGCGCTCGGCCTGCAGCCGCGCCTGCACCATCAGCGCCTTCATGTCGCGCACGGCCTTGTCCCAGCCGTCGAACACGGCCTGGGCAACGATGGCGTGGCCGATGTTGAGTTCGGAGATGCCGGGCAGCGCTGCAATGGGCCCGACGTTGCCATAGTGCAGGCCATGGCCCGCGTTCACCCGCAGCCCGTGGCGCAGGCCATGCGCCACAGCGGCACGAACCCGCTCCAGCTCGGCCTGGACCTGTGCCGGCCCGGCGGCTTCGGCATAGGCGCCGGTGTGCAGCTCGATCACCGGGGCGCCTGCCCGCACCGCCGCGTCGATCTGCGACGGCTCGGGATCGATGAAGAGGGAGACGCGGATGCCCGCCTCCGACAGGCGCGCCACCGCGTCGGCGACCGCCTCCAGCGCGCCGGCCACGTCCAGCCCGCCCTCGGTGGTGAGCTCGCTGCGCTTCTCCGGCACCAGGCAGACGTCGTGCGGCCGGATCTCGCAGGCAATGGCCAGCATTTCGGGCGTGACCGCGCACTCGAGGTTCATGCGCGTGCGCAGCTGCGGGCGGATCGCCCGCACGTCGGCATCCTGGATGTGACGGCGGTCTTCGCGCAGGTGCAGCGTGATCAGGTCGGCCCCGGCCTCCTCGGCGCGCAGCGCTGCCGCGACGGGATCGGGATAGGCAGTGTGGCGCTGCTGGCGCAGCGTGGCCACGTGGTCGATGTTGACACCAAGTTCTATCATTGCTGCAAGGGCGTGGCGGCGATCGGCTGCGGCGCCACGGTGGATTCGTGCCAGCCGCCGCCGAGCGCCTTGTAGAGTTCGACGCGGTTCACCAGTGCTTCCAGGCCTGCCTGGACGAGGGACAGCTGGGCCGCGTAGAAATCCACCTGCGCGTTCTGCACCTGCAGATAGCTGTCGACGCCACCACGGTAGCGCATGTCGGACAGCTCCAGCGTCCGTGCCGAGGAGGCCTGCAGGGCCCGCAGCGCATCGAGTTCGGCACCGTAGGTGGCCTCGCCCGCCAACGCGTCGGCCACCTCGCGGAAAGCCTGCTGTATGGCCTGCTCGTACTGGGAAACAGCGATATTATCGCGCGCTTTGGCCAGGTTCAGGCCTTCGCGTATGCTGCCGCCCGCGAACAGCGGCGTGGTGATCGACGGCGAGAAGCTCCAGTAGCCGTTGCCGCCCGAGAACAGGTCGTCCAGCGAAGGGCTGGCCACGCCCAGCAGGCCGGTCAGCGAGATGGTCGGGAAGAAGGCCGCACGGGCGGCGCCGATGTTGGCCTTGGCCGCGCGCAGCTGGTTCTCGGCAGCGAGAATGTCGGGACGCCGCTCCAGCAGATCCGACGGCAGGCCCGCGGGCACCGAGGCCAGCAGCTGGTCGCGGCCGAACTCCGCCGGCGGCGGCAGATCGGCCGGCAGCTGCGGCACGCCTACCAGCACCTGCAGGGCATTGGCCGCCTGGGCCCGCACGCGCACCAGCTGCGCCTGGTCGGCCAGGGCCGAGTCGAGCAGGGACTTCGACTGGTTGAGGTCCAGCTCGGAGGCCACCCCGCCTTCGAACCGCATCCTGACCAGGTCGTAGGAAGCCTGGCGCGACGCCAGCGTCCTGCGCGTCAGGTCGAGCTGCGCTTCGGCCGCGCGCAGGTTGAAATAGGCCTCGGCCACCGCCCCGACCAGCGTGATGTGCACGCTGCGCTGCGACTGCTCGGTCGACAGGTACTGCTGCAGTGCCGCCTCGGACAGGCTGCGCAGGCGTCCGAAGAGGTCGATCTCGAAGGTGGTCAGGCCCACGCCGGCCTGGTACTGGCTGCTGATGGACGAGGAATCCGGCCCGCCCGGGCGCAGGTCGCGCGGCAGGCGCTGACGCTGGCCCTGCACGCCCGCGCCGATGGCGGGCCATTGCTCGCCGCGCTGCACGCCATACTGCGCACGCGCCTCCTCGACCCGCTGCACCGCCACCCGCAGGTCGCGGTTGTTCTGCAGGGCCAGGCTGATCAGGGCCTGCAGCCGTGCGTCCCGGAAGAACGCGCGCCAGCCGATGTCGGCGGCCGGCACCGCGCCGGCAGGCGCAACGGCCGAGGCCGGCTGCACCGCGTCGTCCCTGCCGTCGCCGGACACGCGGGGCAGCGTGGGCCAGTCTGCCTGCACCGGCATGGCCGGGCGCTGGTACTCGGGGGCCAGCGAGCAGCCCGCCAGCAGCGCCGACAGCAGCAGCGCCAGCGCACGGGAATGATTACGGGCCATCATTGCCTGCCCTCCTCGTCTTGAGCCGGGCCTGTGCCGGGAGACGGCGTGGCCGGGGCGGCGGCCGCCTCCGCGCCCAGTAGCCTCGGACGTGTCTTGAACAGGCCCAGCACCACCACGAAGAACGTGGGCACGAAGATCACCGCGAACGGCGTGGCCGCCAGCATGCCGCCCAGCACGCCGATGCCGACCGCGCGCTGGCTGGCCGCGCCGGCGCCGGTTGCCAGCGCCAGCGGGATCACGCCCAGGATGAAGGCCAGCGAAGTCATCAGGATGGGACGGAAACGCAGTCGCGCCGCCTCCACCGCCGACTCGAACAGGCCCTTGCCGCGCGCGTATTCGTCCTTGGCGAATTCCACGATCAGGATCGCATTCTTGGCGGCCAGGCCTATCACCGTGACCATGCCGACCTGGAAGTACACGTCGTTCGACATGCCCATCGCCGACACCAGCGCCACCGCGCCCAGCATGCCCAGCGGCACCACCAGCATCACCGACAGCGGAATGGCCCAGCTTTCGTACAGCGCCGCCAGCACCATGAAGACGACCAGCAGCGCCAGGCCCATCAGGATGGGCGCCTGGTTGCCGGCCTGGCGCTCCTGGTACGAGAGCCCGTTCCATTCGTAGCCGAAGCCTTGCGGCAGCTGCGCGACGAGGCGCTCCATCTCGGCCATCGCCTCGCCGGTGGTGTGCCCGGGCGCGGCATCGCCGCCGATGCGTATGGACTCGTAGCTGTTGTAGCGCACCACCTGCACCGGCCCCTGGGCCCACTTGGCGGTGACGAACGTGGACAGGGGCACCATGCCGCCCTGGTTGTTGCGGGCGTTGAGCCGCAGCAGGTCCTCGACCTGCATGCGGTATTTCTCGTCGGCCTGCACCCATACGTTCTGCATGCGCCCCATGTTGGGGAACTTGTTGATGTAGGCCGAACCCAGCGCCGTGGATATCAGCGTCGCAGCCTCGGCGAAGTCCACCCCCAGGGCAGCCGCCTTGTCGCGGTCTATGTTCAGCGACAGCTGCGCCCCCGGCCCCAGGCCGGTGATGCGCACCTGCGACAGCACCGGGCTCTGCATGGCCATGCCCATGAGCTGGGCCGTGGCGGCCGCCAGCGCGTCGCTGCCCGCCCCGGCCCGGTCCTGGAGGCGGAAGTCGAAACCCGTGGCGGTGCCCAGCGACGAGATGGCCGGCGGCACCAGCGTGAACACCTGTGCGTCGGGGATGCCCATCAGCAGCTTCTGGAAAGCGCCGAATGCGATGGCTCCCGCGGATTGGCCCGGCCCGGTGCGCTCGGAGAAGTCCTTCAGGGTCGTGAATGCGATGGCGGCGTTCAGGCCATTGCCGTTGAAGCTGAAACCCTGCACGGCGATGACGTTCTCCACCTCTTCCAGGCCCATGAAGTATTTCTCCACCTGCTCGATCACCTCCACCGTGCGGTTGGCCGACGCCCCCGAAGGCAGCTCGATGTTGCTGATCACGTAGCCCTGGTCTTCTTCCGGCAGGAAAGACGACGGCATGCGCAGGTACAGCCAGCCCAGCAGCACCACCAGCAGCGCGAAGATGAGCATCATGCGCCCGCTCTTGTGCAGGATGCGGGCCACCCAGGTCTGGTAGCCGTGGGTGGTGGCGTCGAACTTGCGGTTGAACCAGCCGAAGAAGCCCCGCTTCTCCTGGTGGTGCCCCTTGGGGATCGGTTTCAGGATGGTGGCGCACAGCGCCGGCGTGAAGCTCAGGGCCAGGAAGGCCGAGAAGAAGATCGACACCGCCATGGCGATGGAGAACTGGCGATAGATCACGCCCACCGAGCCGCTCATGAAGGCCAGGGGCAGGAATACCGCCACCAGCACCAGGGTGATGCCCACGATGGCGCCGCTGATCTGGGGCATGGCCTTCTTGGTGGCCTCCCTGGGCGGCAGGCCTTCCGTGGCCATGATGCGTTCCACGTTCTCGACCACCACGATGGCGTCGTCGACGAGGATGCCGATGGCCAGCACCATCGCGAACATTGTGAGCACGTTGATGGAGAAGCCCAGGGCCAGCATCACCGCGAAGGCGCCCAGCATGGCCACCGGCACCACCAGCGCCGGGATCAGGGTGTAGCGGACGTTCTGCAGGAACAGGAACATCACCAGGAACACCAGCACCATGGCCTCGGCCAGGGTGTGCAGCACCTGCTCGATGGACACCTTGACGTAGGGCGCGGTGTCGTAGGGGATGTCGTAGTGCACGTTGCCCGGGAAGAAGCGCGACAGCGATTCCATCTCCGCCCTCACGCCTTCGGCGGTGGCGAGCGCGTTGGCGTCGGGCGACAGCACGATGGCGAAGGCAGCCGTGGGCTGGCCATTCAGGCGGGCGCCGAACTGGTAGTTGTCGGCCCCCACCTCCACGCGCGCCACGTCGCGCAGCAGCACCTTCGATCCGTCGGGATTGGCTCGCAGCACGATGCCGCCGAAGCCTTCCACCGTGGCCAGCTGGCCGTTGGCCACGACCGTGGCGGTCGAGCGCTGCGACGCGGGATTGGGCGGCGCGCCCACGCTGCCGGCCGAGATCAGCACGTTCTGCTGGCTGATGGCCTGGTTCACCTCGGCCATGCTGAGCTGGTAGCCCACCAGCTTGGCGGGGTCGACCCAGATCCGCATGGCGCGCGGCGCCGCGAACAGCTGGAACTGGCCCACGCCGGGCACCCGCGAGACCGGGTTCTGCACGTTGCGGCGGATGTAGTCGGCCAGCGCGGTCTGGTCCATCGAGCCGTCGGAGGACGACAGCGTCACGATCATCAGGAAGCCGGCGCTGGTCTGCTCGTAGTTCAGGCCCTGCTGGGTAACGGCCGTGGGCAACTGGGCCGACACGTTGGATACCCGGTTCTGCACGTCCACCTGGGCGAGGTCCGGGTCCGTGCCGGGCGCGAAAGTGACGGTGATCTCGGCCTGCCCGTAGTTGTCGCTCACGGACTCGTAGTACAGCAGTCCCTTGGCGCCGTTGAGCTGGTCCTCGATGATGCTGGTGACCGACTCGGCCACTTCCTTGGCGGAGGCGCCCGGATAGGTGGCCGTGATCGTGATGGCCGGCGGCGCCACGTCGGGGTACTGGGCCACCGGCATGTTGGAGATGGCCAGCAGGCCCGCCAGGAGGATGAACAGGGACACCACCCAGGCGAAGATGGGTCTATCGATGAAGAATTGCGGCATGTGGGCTGACTCGTTTAGCGATGCTCACGCAGAAGCAGCGCGGCGCCATGGCGCCGCGCGCCGCTCAGGACGCCTGGCCGTTGCCGGCGGGCGCTTGCTGGCCAGGCTGCTGGCCGGGCTGCTGGCCCTGCCCGGGCTGGGCACCCTGGCCGGGCGCCGGCTGCCCCGGTGCCGACGGGCCCGATGCCGGCTTGCCGGCGGTCCAGGGCGAAGCCTGCACGGGCACGCCCGGACGAATCTTCTGGAACCCCTCGACCACGACCTCGTCGCCGGGCTGCAGGCCGCTGGTGATGATCCACTGGTTGTCGACCACGCCTCCGGAGGTCACGGCCACCTGCTGGATCTTGCCTTCACGCACCAGCATCAGGCTCTGCAGGCCGTCCGGCGTGCGCTGCAGCGCCTGCTGCGGCACCCGCAGCGCGCGCTCGTCCACGCCCTGCTCCAGCCGTACCCGCACGTACATGCCCGGCAGCAGCTCGTGATCGGGATTGGGCACCTCGGCCCGCAGGTTCACCTGGCCGGTGGAAGGATCGACGGTGATGCCAGCAAACAGCAGCTTGCCCGGATGGGGATATGGGCTGCCGTCTTCCTGGAGCACGGTGACGCGGGCGCTGTTGGCGTCCACGCGCTGCAGCCTGCCGTCGGCGAAGGCCTTGCGCAGTTCGGCAAGTTCGGAGGTGGACTGGTTGAAATCCACATAGATCGGATCGAGCTGCTGCACCAGGGCCATCTGGGTGGCCGACCCCGACTCCACCAGCGCGCCCTCGGTGACCATGGCCTCGCCGATGCGGCCGTCGATGGGCGACGTGACGTCGGTATAGCCCAGGTTGATGCGTGCCGAGGCCAGGCTCGCCCGCGCGGCGGCCACTGCCGCCTCGGCCTGGCGGTTCCCCGCCACGGCATTGTCGTATTCCTGGCGGCTCACTGCGTTGGCCTTGACCAGCGGCGCATAGCGTTCGGCCAGTATCTTGGCGCTGTAGAGGTCGGCCTGGGCCTGCTTGAGCTGGGCTTCGGCCTGGTCGTAGGCCGCCTGGTATGGCGCCGGGTCGATCTTGAACAGCAACTGGCCCTGCTTGACGTCGCTGCCCTGGTCGAAGGCGATCTTCTGCACGATGCCGGTGACGCGGGCGCGGATCTGCGCGTCGCGCACGGCGTCCACGCGGCCCGGAAGCTCGGACACGATGGACGTGCGCTGCGGCTGCACCGTGATCACGCTGACCTGCGGCATGCCGGGGTTCATCTGGGGCGCCTCCCCGCATGCCGGCAATACGGAAACCAGCACGGCTGCGGCACCCAGCGCAGACAAACGCTTGGACGGAAAACCCATGACTCCCTCACGACGATGGTGGGCGCAACCCCATGGCCGTACGACGTGACGCAGCGTCATGGATTCGTACAAAACCCGCTGGAGCGGCCTGCTTTTTGATTATCGGGCTGCGTAATTCTTGATTCTTATCCGGGAGCGCATACGCCCCCCCGATCATGCTGCGGCATCGTAGCATGCCAGCCATGAAGGCAGCATTAAGAAGGTGAGGGTTCGCGATGCACGTCGTGGGTCACGAAACCCACCTCTTTGCGAGGATGGGCCAGCACCCCGGGACGGCTCAGCGTACGGCGGATGTCGGCCAGCCCGAACTGCCAGTGCTCGCGCACGGCCTGCGTGCTGAACTCGTAGTCCTTGGAGTGGCGCTCGTACTGCTTGGCCTCGTAGATCAGGTTGATCACGTTGACGCGGGCGGTGCTGGCCAGGGCCCGGATCTCAGCCAGCTCGGGGGCGGCGCGCTGTGCAGGCGGCAGGCGTTCGAGCAGTTGCTGCAGCGCACGGCGCAGCTTGAGCGTGCGGCGGTAGTTGTCGGTGACCGTACGCGTGCGGCTGGAATACTGGATGTCTTTCTGGCGCTCGGCCACTTCCTCCATGTTGGTGGGCAGCGGGCCGCGCGCAGGCCAGAGGTCGACCTGGAACGCCAGGGTGTCGCGCATGGGATGCGTGGACAGCACCTTGGCGAGCGGGGTGTTCGATACCAGGCCGCCGTCCCAGTAGTGTTCGCCGTCGACCTCCACCGCCGGGAAACCGGGCGGCAGCGCGCCGGAGGCCATGACGTGCTCGGGCCCCAGCGCCGCCTCGGCGCTGTCGAAATAGGCGAAATTGCCCGTGCGCACGTTTACCGCGCCCAGGCTCACGCGCATCGCGCCGGCATTGAGCAACCCGAAGTCGACGTAACGGCGCAGCGTGGCCGCGAGCGGCGAGGTGTCGTAGAAACTGGTGGAGGCCGCGCCCGCGCCGCGCAACAGGTAGGGGGAAGGAAAGCGCGGCGTGAAGAAGCCGGGCTGCCCATGCAGCAGCGCCTGGTAGGCCGCCTGCTGGCCGTTCATCGCAGGCGAGCCCACTCCGAAGGGCAGGCCCTCGAACATGCCCGCGAGCGTCTCGCCCCAGCCCCAGGGCAGGCCGGCAAAACCCGCCGGCCGGCTGATGCTTTCCCAGAAGCCGCGCAGGCGCTCGACGCGTTCGTCTTCGGGCGAGCCGGCGATGATGGCGGCATTGATGGCGCCGATCGAAATGCCCGCCACCCAGTTGGGCCGGATGCCTGCTTCGTGCAGGCCCTCGTAGACCCCGGCCTGGTAGGCCCCCAGCGCGCCCCCGCCCTGCAACACCAGGGCCACGGTATCGTAGGCCGGCACAGGCCTGCGGCCGGCCATCGCTATTTGACGGCAGGAAGTTGGGGAGCCGCCATGCCGGCACGGAAGGGATACCGCGAGTAGATGCGTGCCACTGCGGACTCCAGTGCGGCCGGCTCCGAAACATGGGCCGGATCGTCTACCTCGCTGGTCATGACGCCCTCCCATACGAGCTGCTTGCGACGCGCGTCGACCAGGTCGATGCTCAGCGTGCCTTCGTGGTAGGTGTAGACGTCCGTTCCCGGATAGCCGGGCCAGCCGCCGTAATAGCCCAGGCGGTAGCCGTAGAAAGGCGGAAACGGCGGGGCCGGCGCGACCTCGGTGCGGCGCTCCAGCCGCGCGCCGAAATTCACGAGCAAGTCGGGGTCCTGCTCGGCATACACATACCCGCGCATTTCCATCTGCCCGCGCGCAGCCGTCTTGAGCCTGTCGCTGATCAGCGTGCCGTAGCCTGCGTGGTCGGTGCCCAGCGGCGACATGAAGCCGAACGTGCGGTAGCGGCCGAAGTCGGCCTGGTGATCGTAGTCGGTGTGCAGGATGGGGCCGGAGGCGCAGCCGCCCAGTGCAGCGGCGGCGATGGCGACGAGGAGCAGGCGCAGCAGTTTCATGGGCGGGATCCGTGACGTGGCTGCCCATGATGCCCGCGGGGCGGGGAAGTTGCAACCATCCCGGGCCCTGTGGGCATGCCTTAGGAAATGATCTTGCGGGTAAAGGCCACTAGGTAGTCCATGAGGGCCTCCGCGCCGCCCGCGGCGCGCTGCGCATCGCCCGCGGCGATGCCTTCGGCGAGTTCCAGGTGGCAGGCCGCCCCCTGCTGCAGATCGCCCTCGTACTGGAAGGCGTACCAGAAGCGGCGGCACTGCACGATCATGGGCACGATGGCGTGCACAGCATAGGGATTTCGACAGGCCTCATGGTTGACGTGGTCGAGCATCTGGTCGCTGTGCATGTAGCCCCGCAGGTCGCCGCGCGCAGCCGCATCCACCATGCTACGCGCGTGCGCGACGATCTGGCTGCGCTGTACCGGCGTAGCGTGGCGGGCGGAGCCCACAGCGATCAGCCGCTCGAGGACGCGGCGCGTGTCGATCAGCACCAGATGCTCGGCGACCCGGATCTCGCTGACGCGCAGGCCGCGGCGCGGCTGCTGCTCGATCAGCCCGCTGGCAACCAGGCGCATTAGCGCTTCGCGCACGGGGGTACGTCCAATGCCGGTGGCCTCGACCAGGTCGTTCTCGACGATGGGCTGGCCCGGCTGCAGCTGCAGCGTGGCAATCATGCTCTCGATGGCGTCGTAGGCCGCCTCGGTTACCCGCGCCTTGGCGGCAGGCGGTTTTCTCATGGAAGCTCGTCTCTCGTGTTGCTTATAGGATGCGCGGCCCTGTCCCTGCCCCGCTGCGCCCCGCCCCGGGCACGTCCGTTATTATCCTGGAAACGCCGCCGGCATCCCTGCCGGCGGTTGGTTCAAAAACCCACGATCTCGCCCGGCAGCCAGGTCACCAGCGCCGGGAATGCCGCCACCAGCAGCAGGGTCAACAGCTGCAGCGCGATGAAAGGCACCACCCCGCGGCACATCTGGCCGTAGGTCATGGTCGGTGGCGCGATGGACCGTAGATAGAAGATGGACGAGGCCATCGGCGGGGTGAGATAGCTGGTCTGCAGCACGATGATCACCATGGTGGCAAACCAGATCGGGTCTATGCCGGCGGCACGGATGAAGGGCGTGAACAAGGGCACGCAGATCAGCACGTTGGCGGTCCAGTCCAGTACGAAGCCCAACAGGAACACAATCACCAGGAACAAGATGATGGTGCCGGCTGTACCCAGCCCCAGCTCCGCGGTGAACGACTGGAGCAGCCGCCCGCCGCCGTTGGCGGCGAACACCCCCATGAACATCGTGCCCGCGGCAACGATGAGCAGGATCATGGACGATATGCGCACCGTGATGGCCAGGGATTCCCGCAGCACGCGTGCGCTGAACTGCCCATAGGCCACGCACAGCAACAGCGCCCCCGCGGCCCCCACCGCGGCAGCCTCGGTGGGCGACGCAATGCCCGCCAGCAGGGATCCCAGCACGGCCACGATCAGCGCCATCGCGGGCAGGAGCGCCGAGCAGGTCTGGCGCAGCTTGACGCCCAGGGGCAAGTCGACCTCCTCTCCCGCAACCGGGGGGCCGTCCTGCGGCCGCAGCAGGCAGCGCACCAGGATGTAGAACACGAACAGCCCCACCATCAGCACTCCGGGCAGCAGCATGCCGGCCAGCAGCTCACCTATGGAAATCTGGGCCAGCGAGGCATACATCACGGCGATCACCGAGGGCGGAATCATGGTGCCGAGCGAGCCGCCGGCGCAGATCGTGCCTGCGGCAAGCCGGTTGTCATAGCCGTATTTCTGCATGGCCGGTATGGCCATCAGCCCTATCATGACCTCGACTGCGCCAACCACCCCCGCAGCGGCGGCGAACACCGCGCCCATGGCGATGGTGGCCAGCGCCAGCCCGCCCGGCAGGCGCCCGAGCCACAGCTGCATGGTGCGGAACAATCGGCCGGCGATGCCCGAGCGCTCCAGGATCGCCCCCATCAGCACGAACATGGGAATGGCCGACAGAATGAAATTGGTAGCGGCTGTATACACCCCGCCGTAGAGCTGCTCGAACAGGCCCGGTCCGAACGCGAACCAGCCGCCGGCAGCCGCCACAATAGTGAGGGCGAAGGCGATGGGAACGCCGGCCAGCACCAGGGCAAACAGCAAAGGGAACATCAGCACGGCGACGGTGGGATTCATGCCCGCTCCTGCATTGCGGCGGCCTCGCGGCAGCTGCAGAAGGCACGCACGCCCTCTGCGGCGAGCTGCAGTGCGAGCAGGCCCAGGCCCAGTGCCAGCGATGCATAGAAGGGCCACATCAACGGCGCCCATGGACTGACCATTTCCACTTCCTGCCGGACCCAGGCGTCCCAGGTGCGGCGCACCGCCACCCAGGCAATGGCAGCCACGATGGGGCACAGCACCAGCAGGAAGGCCACTCCCTCCACGCAGCGGCGTACGGGGGGAGGAAAGCGGCTGCTCAGCACATCGATGCGCACATGCGCATCCTCGCGCAGCGCCCATGCCGTACCCAACACGAACATGGCGCCGGTGCACATATACGAAATGTCGAACGCCCAGATCGTGGGTGACTCGAAGAAGTAGCGCGCGGCGACCTCGAAGATCATGGCAGCCACCAGTACCACCACCACGGCCCGGGCCAGCCAGGAGGCGAGCCGCGAAAGCGTGTCGATGCAGGCAAGCAGACGGTTCATGGCATCACCTCCGTGTCGGCTCAGTCGCGCATCAGGTAGCTGCTCTCCGCCTTCCAGCGCGCCTGGTAGGCCCCGTAGTCAGCCAGCACCTCGGCCATCATGGGCTTGCCCTGGTCCTTCTGGGCCTGCGCGGTCTTGGCGACCCAGTCCTGCCCGGCCTTGGCAAGCTGGTCGACGAAGGCCGGCTCCAGCGTGATGATCTCGTTCCTGCCCTTGCGGTACTGTTCCATGGCCTTCATGTCGGCGTCATAGAAGTGCACCAGGCTTTCGTAGGTGGTCAGGCGCGCTGCAGCCTCCAGCAGCGGCTTCAGGTCGTTGGGCAGCTTGTCCCAGGTCTCCTGCCGGGTCACGACTTCCCATAGGAACGTGGGCTGGTGCACGCCGGGCACGACGATGTAGCGCGCCGCCTGGTGAAAGCCTTCGGGCATGTTGGCCGAAGGCGGCGCCCATTCCACGGCGTCCACGCCCTTGCGCTGCAGCAGCGTGTAGGTTTCGCCCGGCGGCACCACCGTCGGGACGGCGCCGAAGTACTCGCGCATCACTTCCGCCCATGGCCCGGATGTGCGGTACTTCAGCCCCTTCAGGTCTTCGGCGTTGCGTATGGGCTTGTTGGCGTGGGCCATGATCTCGGTGGAGCCTATTCCCACCACCATCGTCTTCAGGCCCTGGGCCGCGCGCAGCTTCTCCAGGCGCTCCTTGCCCCCGCCTTCGTAGATCCAGGAAATGTAGGCTTCGGGCCCCATGCCGCCGGGGAAGCCGGCGAAGATGCCATTGACCGGATCTTGGTTGACCAGGTAGCTGGGCGTGGAATGCCCGGCCTCCACCACGCCCTTCTGCACGGCATCGTAGACCTGCAGCGCCGGGACGATGACGCCTGCTCCGAACGGCTGGATCTCGACCCGGCCTGCGGTGAGCGTCTTCGCATGCCCAGCGAAGCGCTCGAGAAAATTGACGTAAAACGGCGACCCTTCCGGAACGGAAGTTGGCACGCGCCAGGTGACTTCAGCGGCGGATGCCGAGACGGCGGCGCAGGCCAGCACGGCGCTGGCCGCCAGACGAGTGACATGCTTGAACATGGTCTTTCCCCTTGCTATTGAAGAAGGCATTGATCGTTGCACTGCCCGTAATGCGCGCCGCGCACGGCGGCGCGCGCACTGCTCAAAGCCAGGCCGACACGTCGGGCCGGCTGTCCAGCCCCTTCTGGATGATGGCGGCCACGCGTTCGCGCTCGGCGCCCTGCAGCGGCTGGCGCGGCAGCCGCACGTACTCGTTGCCGACGCCGGCCATGGCTTCAGCCAGCTTGATGTTCTGCACCAGCTTGGTAGAGACGTCCAGGTGCAGCAGCGGCGTGAACCATTGGTAGAGCTTCAGGGCTTCCTGCCACTGCCCCCGGCGCATGAGGTTGTAGAGCGCCACCGTCTCGCGCGGGAATGCCGTGACCAGGCCGGCGAGCAGGCCGTCGGCGCCCAGCGCCAGACCCTCGAACGACAGGTCGTCCACGCCCAGGAAGATCTGGTAGCGGTCGCCCAGGACATTGCGCAGGTCAGTGACGCGGCGCACGTTGTCGGTAGATTCCTTGATGGCCACCACCAGCTCGCAGTCGGCCAGCTCGATGAAGTCCTCGGGCTTCAGGTCCACCCGGTACGCCACCGGGTTGTTGTAGACCATGACCGGCAGCCCGCCGGCGCGCGCGATGGTCAGCACGTTGTCGCGAGCTTCCCTGGCATCGGCCACGTAAATGACCGAGGGCATGACCATGAAGCCCTGCACGCCGGCTGCAGCCGCCGCCTCGACAAAACGGCAGGCATCTCGGGTGCGGGTGTCGGACACATTGGCCAGCACGGGTACGCGCCCGCCCGCCACACGCACCGCTGTCCTAGCGATTTCGAGCCGCTCCTCCAGCGACAGAGTGCTGGCCTCCCCCAGCGAGCCGCCGGTGACGATGCCGTGTATGCCTCCCTCGATCAGGAAGGCAAAGTGCTTTTCCATGGCGGCGATGTCCAGGGCCTCGTCGGCCGTGAACTTGGTGGTGACGGCGGGGTACACGCCCTGCCAGCGGGGGTTCTGCATGTGCTTCTCCTGGAGCGTAGGGACCGGCCGGCAGCCGATGGACGGGCTGTCGGCCGGCGGATCAAACCAATAAATACACAATAAATATATTTGCTGTGCATTTAAATCAGGGTTATTCCGAAGCTGCCGTTGCCGTGGCGGCCGGTCTGCGCAGCGGCGGCCGCGCATCCGCCGCCGCTCCCCTCAGCCCAGCAGCAGGGCGTCGTCGGCCAGCTGTTCGCCGCGCACCCGCTCGAACATGGCGAGCAGGTCGGCAACGCCCATGCCCTTGCGGGCCTCGCCCGAGACGTCCAGCACCACCTGCCCCTGGTGCAGCATCACGGTGCGGTCGCCCACGTCGAGCGCCTGGCGCATGCTGTGCGTGACCATCATGGTGGTGAGACGATTCTCCGCCACGATACGGGCAGTGAGCTGCAGCACGAAGTCGGCGGTGCGCGGGTCCAGCGCCGCGGTGTGCTCGTCCAGCAGCAGGATGCGCGAGGGCTGCAGCGCCGCCATCAGCAGGCTCACTGCCTGGCGCTGTCCACCCGAGAGCAGGCCGATGCGGTCGGAGAGGCGATTCTCCAGCCCCAGCCCCAACGTGGCCAGCCGGGCGCGGAACGCTTCGCGCATGGCGGGCGTCACGGCGCCGCCCAGCCCGCGCCGGGCGCCGCGCATCTGCGCCAGCGCCATGTTCTCCTCGATGGTGAGGTCTTCGCAGGTGCCGGCCAGCGGATCCTGGAACACGCGGGCGACCAGCGCCGCGCGGCGCCAGACCGGAGCCCGCGTGACGTCGGTGCCGTTGATGCAGACGGTGCCGCTGTCCACGGGCAGGTCGCCCGAGACCGCGTTCAGGAACGTGGACTTGCCTGCCCCGTTGGATCCGATCACGGTGACGAACTGTCCGGTGGGTATGTCCAGCGACATGCCGCGCAGCGCGCGCGTCTCGATCGGCGTGCCGGGATTGAAGGTGATGTGCAGGTCTTTGGCGCTCAGCATGTCAGGCCCCCTTCTTGCCGGCGAGGCGGCGCTTGATCATCGGTATCACCAGCGCGATCGTGACGAGCACCGCGGTGACGAGATTGAGGTCCTGCGCCTGCAGGCCGATGAAGTCGCTGTTCAGCGCCAGCGCGATGAAAAAGCGGTAGACGATGGCGCCCAGGATCACGGCCAGCGTGGTCATGACCAGCCGGCGCGACGGCAGGATGCTCTCCCCCACGATGACCGCGGCCAGGCCGATCACGATGGTGCCGATGCCCATGGAAATGTCCGCGCCGCCCTGCGTCTGCGCGAACAGCGCCCCCGCCAGCGCAACCAGCGCATTGGACAGCGCCATGCCGGCCAGGATCATGGCGCCGGTATTGACGCCCTGCGCCCGCGCCATGCGGCCGTTGGAACCGGTGGCGCGCATCGCCAGGCCTGTCTGCGTGGCGAAGAACCAGTCGAGGACGAGCTTGGCGGCCAGCACCACCCCCACCAGGATCAGCGGCCGGGCCACGTAGTCGCTCAGCCAGCCGGGCTGCAGCACGGTGAATACGGTGGGCTCCATGATCAGCGGCACGTTGGGCCGCCCCATGATGCGCAGGTTGATGGAGTACAGCGCGATCATCATCAGGATGCTGGCCAGCAGATCCATGATGCGCAGCCGCACATTGAGCCACCCCGTGACCATGCCGGCGGCAGCGCCGGCCGCAGTGGCTGCGATGGTGGACACGAACGGGTCGGCGCCGACCGAAATCAGCGTGGCGGCGACGGCGCCGCCCAGCGGGAAGCTGCCGTCGACCGTCAGGTCGGGAAAGCGCAGCAGGCGAAACGAGATGAATACGCCCAGCGCAACGAGCGCGAAGATCAGGCCGATCTCGAAAGCGCCGAGCAGAGAGAACAGGGACATGGTGCAAACGGGCCGGACGCGTCTCGTGAACGCGCCGGCACTTCCTTCTTGGGATGATCGGATGGGCGCCGCGTGCGGCCGCCAGGGCCGCCGCGCGGTGCGCCTACTGGATGACCTGGGCGGCCGACTTCAGCACGGCCTCGGACAGGGTGACGCCCTGCTTCTGCGCCGCCGCCGGATTGACGTGCAGCTCGAGCTTGCTGCTGGTCTCGGAAGCGATGGAACCGGGCTTTTCGCCCTTGAGGATGCGTACCACGATGCGGCCGGTCTGCAGGCCCAGGTCGCGGTAATTGATGCCCAGCGCCGCAATGGCGCCCCGCTTGACGCTGTCGGTATCCGAGGCGATGAGCGGGATCTTGGCGTCGTTGCCCACCTTCACCAGCGATTCGTAGGCCGACACCACGTTATTGTCGGTATTGGTGTAGATCACGTCGACCTTGCCGATGAGGCTGCGCGCCGCCGAGGCCACGTCCACGGTGCGCGGCGCCGCCGCCTCCACCAGGCTCAGGCCAGACTTGGGCAAGAGCTCCTGGAGCTGCTTGACCACCACCACGGAATTGGCCTCGCCGGGGTTATACACGATGCCCACCCGCTTGGCGCCGGGCACCACCTGCTTGATCAGCTCGACCTGCTTGTCCAGCGCCAGCAGGTCGGACACGCCGGTCACGTTGGTGCCGGACGCCTCCATGCCGGGAACCAGCTGCGCGGCCACCGGATCCGTGACCGCCGAATACACCACCGGCACGTCGCGCGTGGCGGCCACCACGGCCTGGGCCGAGGGCGTGGCGATGGCCACGATGGCGTCCGGGCGGTCGCCCACGAACTTGCGCGCGATCTGCGCCGCCGTGCCGCTGTTGCCCTGGGCGCTCTGGTATTGCCACTTGAGGTTCTTGCCCTGCACGTAGCCGGCCTGCTTGAGGGCCTCCTGGACGCCGTCGCGCACGGAATCCAGCGCGGGATGTTCCACGATGGCGGTCACGGCCACCGACTTCTGCTGCGCCGCGGCCGGCGCGGCATGGATCGCCGCGGCCAGCGCCAGCGCGCCTACCGTCAGAAAATGTTTCTTCCCGATCAGCATCGTCTACTCCTTGCACCCTGTGGGGTCGAATTGATGGCCTGTACCGGGCGGAAACGGCCGTCCGGCGGCGTGAGACGCGTAGTCTAACGTGCGCCGGCGAGACGTGGCGTCGGGGGAAATCCCTGAAATGGTGCATGGACGCGCGGGCGTGCAGCCGCCCCCGCGCATGCGCGGGCCGGCGGCCACCGCCGCCGACGGTGCCGCGCCGGCAATTACCTCACGACGCCGCAGGCGATGCGCGCGCCGCCGCCCCCCAGCCGCTGGGGATGGTCGCTGTGGTTGTCGCCGCCCGCATGCACCATGAGGGCGTGGCCCTTGAACTCCGCGGCCTTCAGGCGCGGCGCCAGCACGGGATAGGCTGCCTTGCCGTCGCTGCCGACGTACAGCGCCGGCAGGTCTCCCTTGTGGCCGGTGTCGTCGTACGGCCCTTTGTGGACGCCGGTCTTGTCCGGGTCCCAGTGGCCGCCCGCAGCCCCGCCGGCCGCGGTCTTGCCGTCGACGGGCCCCGGATCGCAGGACGCCTGGGCATGCAGATGGAATCCGTGGATGCCGGGCGGCAGCCCGAACAGGTCGGGCGTGAGCAGCGCGCCGTACTTGGTGTCGTCGATCTTGACCTTGCCGGCCGGCTGCCCGGTGCCGGCGTCGCTCACGAAATGCAGTTCCACGGTGGTCTGGGCTGCCGCCGAGGCGCCGGCCAGGAACAGGACGCCAGTCGCCAGGATCTTGTGCATCGTCGGTCTCCTCGGGTTGCGCCGGCGCGGCGAGCGCCGGCAGGCCTGTCCGGGCAGTGTATCGGCGCCCCGGGACCGCAGGCAATTAACAGTCGGTAAGCGCCGGTACCGGCCTCATTCCAGCGTCACGCCCGAGTCCTTCACCACCTTGGCCCAGCGCGCCACTTCGCTGTCGACGAAACGGCCGAATTCCGCGCCGGTCATGTCCGGAATGGTGGAGCCGTTGGCTGCCCACGCCTCGCGGATCTTGTCGCTGCCCAGGGCCTTGACCACGGCTGCCGTCATCTTGTCCACGGCTTCCTTCGGCGTGCCGGCCGGCGCCCACAGCGCGTACCAGGTGGAGACTTCGTAGCCGGGCATGCCCGCCTCGGCCGCCGTGGGCACGTCGGGGAAGGATGGCGAGCGCTGCGCCGCAGCCACCGCGATCGGCTTGATGCTGCCGGCGCGGATATGCCCTGCGGAGGACCCCAGGCCGTCGAAGGCGAGGTCCACCTGCCCGCCGATCAGGGCCGACAGCATGGGGCCGGCGCCCTGGTACGGCACGTCGACCAGGTCCAGCTTGCCCTGCATGGCGAACAGTTCGCCGGCCAGGTGGTGCGTGCTGCCCTTGCCCGCCGTGCCGAAGTTGATCTGGCCGGGGCGCTGGCGCACGTACTCGACCAGCGACTTGAGGTCATTGACGGGGAGCCGCGATGCGTTGACCACGATCACCTGCGGCGGCTGGGCCAGCAGCGCAACGGGCACGAAATCCTTCTGGATGTCGTAGCTCAGGCTCTTGTAGAGCGAGGGCGCCAGCGCATGGTGGGCGCCCCCCATGAAGAAGGTGTAGCCGTCGGGCTTGGCCTTGGCCGCCACCGAGGCGCCCACGGTGCCGCCGGCGCCGCCGCGGTTGTCGATCACGACGCTCTGGCCGAGCAGCATGCCGAGCTGCTGGGCCAGGGGCCGCGCGAAGGTGTCGGTGCCGCCGCCTGCCGGGAACGGCACGATGACGGTGACCGGGCGCTCGGGCCATTCGGCGGCGGCGGGAGCCGCCAGCGAGACGGCGCAGGCCGCGAATGCCGCGGCCATGGCGATGCGTTTCAGGTTCATGATGTCTCCTCTTGCTTTGGTACAGCGCAGGACGGGCGTGGCGCCCGTCGTTTATGTGTGCCGGTCCGCACATGCGCGGCCGGCTGGTATGTGCTGCTGACGCGTCCAAATCTCCGGTGGCTGTATCGGGGTGGCGTGGGTCTCCTTCCGGTTGATGGCGGGTTGGGGGCAGAGTTCAGCCCTGCGCGTAGGTGTCGCGCAGCACGTTCTTCTGCACCTTACCCATGGTGTTGCGCGGCAGTTGCTCCACCACGTGGATGCGCTTGGGCACCTTGAAATTGGCGATGCGTGCCTTGAGCTCGGCCTGCATGGCGGAGGCATCCAGCGTCTGTCCCGCCCGCGGCACCACGACCGCCACCACCGCTTCGCCGAAGTCGGGATGCGGCACGCCGATGACGGCCGACTCCTCCACGCCCGGCAGTTCATCGATGACCGTCTCGATTTCCTTGGGATAGACGTTGTAGCCGCCCGAGATGATCAGATCCTTGCTGCGGCCCACGATGGACAGGTAGTCGTCGGGCACGCGGCGCCCGCCCGCCTCGCCGCCCCAGCGGCCCACGTCGCCGGTCTTGAACCAGCCGCCGCCGGCAAACTCCTCGCGCGTCTTTTCCGGCATGCGCCAATAGCCCGAGAAAACGTTGGGGCCGCGCACCTGCACGTTGCCGATCTCTCCGGGCGGCAGCGGCTGCCCGGCATCGTCCACCACGCGCACCTCCACGCCGGGCAGGGGCCTGCCCACCGTACCGCCCAGCCGCTCGCCGTCCCGTTCGTGATAGGGATTGGACGTGAGCATGATGGTTTCGCTCATGCCATAGCGCTCGAGAATGGTATGGCCGGTACGCTCGCGGAACGCATGGAACGTCTCCATCAGCAGCGGCGCCGAACCGGAGATGAAGAGCCGCATGTTCGCGCAGCACGCGCGGTCGAAGCGCGGCTCGGCCAGCAGGCGCACGTAGTAGGTGGGCACGCCCATCATCACGGTGCTGCGCGGAAGGTAATGCAGCGCGCGCTCCACGTCGAGCCTCGGCAGCCAGATCATCCGCGCGCCGGCCAGCAGCGCCCCGTGCGATGCGACGAAGAGGCCATGCACGTGGAAGATGGGCAGCATGTGCAACAGCACGTCGTCGGCGCGCCAGCCCCAGTACTCATGGAGCACCCGCGCATTGGATGCGAGATTGCCGTGCGACAGCATGGCGCCCTTGCTGCGCCCGGTGGTGCCCGAGGTGTAGAGGATGGCGGCCAGGTCGTCGGGCTTGCGCTGCACGGTGCGGAACGTCTGCGGCATGCCCGCGGCGGCCGCCAGCAGCGTGCCGCCGCGATGCTCGTCCAGCGTATAGACATGCCGCGTGCCGGCGCCTTCGGCGGCACGCCGCACCCATTCCAGGTTGCCGGGCGAGCACACCACCAGCGCGGGCTCCGCGTTGCCCAGGAAATAGGCTATCTCGGACTCACGGTATGCCGTGTTCAACGGCAGGTAGACCAGCCCGGCGCGCAGCGTGGCCAGGTACAGCAGCAGGGCCTCGGGCGACTTTTCCACCTGGACCGCCACCCGCGCGCCCTCCGGCAGCTGCAGCGCGACCAGGAAATTCGCCAGGCAGGCGCTGGCCCGGTCGATGTCGTCCCAGCTGTACTGCAGCTCGGGCGTCTCGATGGCGATGCGGCTGCGGTCGGCCGGAAAGCCGCCTTCCAGTACTGCGTAGAGATTGGCGTTGCTCACCTTGTCTAGTCTCCTGTGAATGTCGGGGTATCGCCCGCGAGAAAGGCCCTCACCCCCTCGCGATGGTCGCGGCTCTCCGCGTAGGAAAAAGCATCGTCGTATTCGGCCTCGGTGAGCGGCTCGGGCTGCGCCAGCCGCCGTACGTAGCGCTTGTTCAGTCGCGCGGCCGCCGGCGCGCCCTGCAGGATGCGCGCCACACAGCGGTCGGCCGCCTCGGACAGCTCCCCGTCGGCCACCACTCGCGTGAGCAAGCCCAGCCGCAGCGCCTCTGCAGCGGGGAACACGCTGCCCTCCAGCAGGATGGCCAGCGTCGCAGCGCGTCCGGCCAGCGCCAGCAGCCCCTGCATCTCGTCGGGCGCCATGGGAAAGCCCAGGCGGTTGATGGGCACGCCGAAGCGCGCCGAGGCGCCCGCCAGCCGCAGGTCGCATTGGCAGGCGATCTCCAGACCGCCGCCCACGCAGACGCCCTCGATGACAGCCACCACGGGATGCGGACAGGCGGCGATGGCCCGCAGCGCCGGCGCCAGCACCTCGCGGTGATAGCGGCGCACGCCCCCGGCATCGGCGCGCTCGCGCGGGAACTCCCGGATGTCGGCGCCTGCGGCGAAATTGCCGCCCTCGCCCGCCAGCAGCACGCAGCGTACGGAATCGTCGGCGGCGAGCGTCTCGAAGGTGCTGCGCAAGGCCTGCCACATCGCCACGGTGATGGCATTCAGGCGGCCGGGGTGCGACAGCGTCACCCGCGCGATGCCGCCGTCGCGCGCCAGGAGGATCCGGCCGGCGTCCATGTGCGGCGGTTCAGGCAAGCAGCCGGGCGAACCCGCGGCTGACCGGTGGCCGGCCCTGGCCCAGCTGCGCCAGGTTGTCGTCGAGCCGCTCGAGTTCGTACAGGTAATTGACCATCATCCCGCACGACTGCTCCAGGCCCTTGGCGGACACGTCGGCAGCCCAGTTCAGGCGCTCGATGCGGGCGCCGTTGCCCAGGTGGAAGCGCGCGACGGGATCTATGGGCTGGTCCTGTTTCATCGTGCTCACGTAGCGCGCCGCCAGGCGCAGGCCGGCACGCCGCAACGCCTCCGAAGGCTTGCCGGTGGCGGCCCGCGCCAGCCGCATCGCCCAGCGCGAGCCGTCCGGCGCACCGGTGCGCGCCTTGCCCTTCTCCCGCACGATGTCCTCGACTTCCCGGGGATCGAGCCGGGCCAGCCAGTCGCGGAAGCCCGGCATGGGCGAGAGCGTGGCGAAGGACTTGAGCCGCGGCAGCTCCTCGAGCAGGCATTCGATGACCCGCTTGAGCAGGAAATTGCCGAAGCTGATGCCGCGCAAGCCGGCCTGGGTGTTCGAAATGGAATAGAAGATGGCCCAGCGGGCCTTGCCGAGGTCCTGGGCCGGCGCCTGGGTGTCGAGCAGGGCCTGGACGTTGTCGGCCATTTCCTCGGCGAAGGCGACTTCCACGAAGATCAGCGGCGTGTCCGGCATCTGCGGATGGAAATAGGCGTAGCAGCGGCGATCGCCCGCCACGCGGTGGCGCAGGTCGTCCCAGGAACGGATTTCGTGCACGGCCTCGTAGACGATGAGCTTTTCCAGCAGCGAAGCGGGCGAGTCCCAGTTGAGCGGCCGCAGCTCCAGCAGGCCCACGTCGAACCAGGCCGACAGCAGGCCTTCCAGGTCCCGGTCGAGGGCCTGCAGGCCTGCCACCTGCTTGCGCCAACGCAGCATGTCGGCGCGCAGCGCGACCAGGAAGCGCAGGCCGTCGGGCAATGCGTTGAAGCGCTTGAACAGGCGCACGCCGGACTCCCCGCGGGCGCGCACGGTATCGCCCACCTGGGCCAGCGTGGCCAGCAGCGCGCGCCGCCGCTTGCCGTCGGCGGCGGTGTACGCGGCGCACCACTGGCGCGCCAGCTTGTTGGCGGCCACGTCGGTGAGGCGGGCCTCGAAGAGCGGCAGCACCTCGGCTGCCTCGGGCAGCCGGTCGCGCTCGAGCAGACGCCCCAGCCGGGCCATGATGCCTGCGCCGCCGGCCTCTTCGGTGGCCTGGGGCGCGTCGTCGGGCTCAGGCGTACGTGCGCCGCGCGCGCGTGCGAGTGTTTCGTGGGCGGGCATGGGCGTCGGTCTCCGTTGTAGGGGTTGCGCCGGAGCGGATGGCGGGGACTCCCGCCGCATCCTGGCCGGCCAGGATGCGCAGGGCGTCGAGCTGGCGCATCAGGTGCTGGCGCGTGAGGGCTTCCGCGCTTTCGGGATCGCGGGCCCGCAGCGCGGCGTAGATGGCCAGGTGCTCTGCGCAGGATTGGGCGATGCGGCCCGGCAGCACCAGGCTCTTGTGGCGGAACAGGCTGAGCACCTTGCGCAGGCCGTCCACCATATCGGAGAGCCAGCGGTTGTCGGCCAGCACCTGCACGGTTTCGTGGATGCGTGCGTTGGTCTCGTAATAGGCGTCGATGCGGCCGGCCCGCGCGTGCGCCTGCAGCGCGCGATGCCAGGGCTCCATGGCGCGCAGGTCGGCCGCGCTGGCCTTGAGCGCGGCTTCGTACGCGCAGCGCCCCTCCAGCATCGCCATCAGGGGAAAGATCTGTTCGAGATCGGCAACGGTGAGTTCGCTGACGAAGCAGCCCCGGCCAGGCTCCAGCCGCACCAGCCCTTCGGTGGCCAGGACCTTGAGCGCCTCGCGCAGCGGCGTGCGTGAAATGCCCAGTTGCGCGGTGAGGGCGGCCTCGTCGATCCAGGCGCCGGCGCCCAGCGCATGCGAACGGATCATGCCGCGCAGCCGGTCGGCGACCTCCAGGTACAGCGCTTGCCGGACGATGGGTGCGGTCATGGGCTTCCGTGGATTCGGGTGGACATTCCGTAATTCATAATTATGGAATACGACCCATCGTAGCCCAGCCCCGGCATGCCGTCACCTGCCATTCACCTAGGGTTTTCCAGCAGCCCCCTGTACCGGAGGGCGGGCCGCACCCAGGGCCGCATCAGGCCCGCAGCACCCCGCCCTCGGCCTGGCGCATCAAGGCGCGCGCCCAGCGGCGCGCCGGCAGGCCATAGCGCGCCTCCACATCCTCGGCGCGCGCCATCAACTGCGCGGCCGGCACCGCCAGCGGCGGACCCGTGAAGGCCAGCACGATCTGGTTGCCGGCGTCGATCTCGGGCAGGCGCAGCAGCCGGCCCTCGAAGGCCCGTTCCAGGTTGGCAATGTTGCGCGCATAGCTTTCGTGCCGGCCGAACAGATTGACCGACAGCACGCCGACCTCTCCCAGCACCTGGCGGCAGCCCCGATAGAACGCCACGGAATCCCGCACCGGGCCGCGCGCCTCGGCATCATAGAGATCGACCATCAGCACCGGACAGGTACCCGCATGGGCAGGATCCTGGACCCAATCGCCGGCGTCTGCATGGTGCACGGCCAGGCGCCGGGGCGCCGGCAGCCGGAAGAACATGCGGCAGACGGCCGTGACCTGCGGGTTCCACTCGACCACCACCACCTCGCTGCGCGTGTGCTTGAGGCAGTAGCGCGCCAGCGATCCGGCGCCCAGCCCCAGCATGCCCACTGCGCCTTCGCGCGGCGGATCCAGGAACAGCAGCCACGCCATCATCTGGGCCGTGTACTCGAGCACCAGTTCGGCCGGCTCCGCCATGCGCATGGCGCCCTGCACCCACTCCGAGCCGAAGTGCAGGTAGCGGATCCCGTCGGATTCGGAGAGCGTGGGGGTGTCGGCGGCGGCCGCTGCGCCGCCCCGCGTGGAGATGAGTCTGGGCATGGCCGCGATTGTAGCCATGCCGCCGGCAGGGCCTGCCTACACCCGCTCGAATATCGCAGCGATGCCCTGCCCGCCGCCGATGCACATGGTGACCAGGGCATAGCGCCCGCCGATGCGCTGCAGTTCGTACAGGGCCTTGACGGTGATGACCGCGCCCGTGGCGCCGATCGGGTGGCCCAGGCTGATGCCGCTGCCATTGCGGTTCACCTTGGCGGGGTCCAGGCCCAGTTCGCGCGACACCGCGCAGGCCTGGGCTGCGAAAGCCTCGTTGGCTTCGATCACGTCCATCTGGTCCACGCTGAGGCCCGCGCGCTTGAGCACGGCCTGGGTGGCAGGCACCGGGCCTATGCCCATGATCTCGGGATCGACCCCGGCATGCGCGTAGGCCACCAGACGCGCCATCGGCTTGACGCCGCGCCGGCTTGCCGCCTCGGCGCTCATCAGCACCACGGCCGCCGCGCCGTCGTTGAGCCCCGACGCATTGCCCGCCGTGACGGTGCCCGCATCCTTCTTGAACACCGGCTTGAGCTTGGCGAGGCCTTCCAGGGTCACGTCGTGGCGCACGTGCTCGTCGGTGTCGAACACGACGTCGCCCTTGCGCGTGGGGACGGTGATGGGCAGGATCTGCTCGCGGAAGCGCCCTTCCGCGATGGCCGCCGCAGCGCGCCGATGCGACTCCAGGGCCAGCGCATCCTGCTCGGCACGGCTGATGTTGAAGCGCTGCGCCACGTTCTCCGCCGTCACGCCCATGTGCATGCGGCCGAACGGATCCGACAGGGCGCCCACCATCATGTCGACCATGGCGGAATCGCCCATGCGCGCGCCCCAGCGCTGCGCCGGGGCGATATAGGGGGCGCGGCTCATGCTTTCGGCACCCGCGCCCACGGCGATCTCGACGTCGCCCAGCGCGATGGCCTGCGCCGCCGACACGATGGCCTGCAGGCCCGAGCCGCACAGGCGGTTGACGTTGAAGGCCGGCGTCTCGCGGCCGATGCCCGCCTGGATGGCTGCCACCCGCGACAGGTACATGTCTCGCGGCTCGGTGTTGATCACGTGGCCCATGACCACGTGCCCGACCTCGGCGCCGTCGACGGCGGCGCGCCCCAGCGCCTCGCGGATGACGGCCGCGCCGAGATCGGCGGGCGGGACGTCCTTCAGCCCGCCTCCGAAAGCGCCGACGGCAGTGCGTACGCCGGCGGCGACGATGACTTCATTCATGATGCTCCTCCTGGTCCGCATGGCGGTATCGATGTATCCATCATACCGGCTCGGGAATCCAGGCGCCGCTTCCGCCGGCAGGCCGCTAGCGGCCTGCCGCCTTCGCGCTGATGCCGCCGGCCACGCCCATGTCGGTGGTGGGCACGTCGTGCAGCACCACCCGCACGGCCTGGTCGGAGATGCCGATGCTGCGGCTCACCGCGGCATTGACGGCGGCCAGCAGCGCCGCCTTCTGCGCCTCCGTGCGTCCGTGCAGCAGGGCGATGTCGACGCGCGCCATGGGCGCGCCGACCTGTCCGGCCACGATCACGTCTTCCGGCCCCACTTCCTGCAGCACGGCGCGGACGCTGGCGACGGGCGCACCGATGCTGTCGACGATGGACTGGCTCAGCGCCTGCAGCAGGGCAGTCTTTTGGGCGGCGGTATGGCCTTGCATGATCTGGACATTGCATAGCGGCATGGATGGACTCCTGGAACGAAAAAGACGCTCCGCGGGCCTGCGAGCCCGCGGAGCGCCTTGCATCATACGCCCGACGGACGCTAGGGATTCGCTGCGGGCGGCTCCGCCGGCACGGCCGGCTCGCTCTCCGGCGCCGGCGGCGTCACCAGGTCCACCACTTTCTTGCGCGAGAGCATGCCGATGAATTCGTCGCCCTCGCCCGTCACGGCCACCGGCTGGTCGCTGTGCACCAGCTGCGCCAGCACCTGGTCCAGGCCGGCGGTGGCGGGCACCGAGGTGAGGTCCTCGACCAGCGGGGAGATGTCGCGCAGGCCCTGCTCGATGGCACGCGCTGCGGATTCGGCCGTGAGCACGCCGGCCAGGCGCTTGCCGTCGAGCACCGGCGCATATTCGTAGCTGAGCGCCTGCATGCGCTCGCGCGCATGGGCGGGGCGCGAGCGCATGGTCAGCGTGAGCCGGGGCGGGTTCACCGCGTGCGCCGCATTCAGCACCTTGGTGCGGTTGACGTCCTGCAGGAACGACTGCACATAATCGTTCGACGGATTCAGCAGGATGTCCTCGGGCGTGCCCTCCTGCACCAATTCGCCGTCCTTCAGGATGGCGATGCGGTTGCCCAGGCGCAGGGCCTCGTCCAGATCGTGCGTGATGAACACGATGGTCTTGTTCAGCCTGGCCTGCAGCTGCAGCAGGTGATCCTGCATCTCGCGGCGGATCAAGGGGTCCAGCGCCGAGAATGCCTCGTCCATCAGCAGGATCTCGGCGTCGGTGGCCAGCGCGCGAGCCAGCCCCACGCGCTGCTGCATGCCTCCCGAGAGCTGGTGCGGATGCTGGCGCTCGAATCCCGAAAGCCCCACCTGCTCCAGCCAGTGCATGGCGCGCCGTTCGCGTTCTGCCTTCGAAACGCCCTGGACAGCCAGCCCGTAGGCGGCGTTCTCCAGCACCGTGCGGTGCGGAAACAGGCCGAAGCGCTGGAACACCATGCTCATCTTCTTCTGGCGGAAGATCTCGAGTTCGCGCTTGTTCAGGCTGGTGACGTCGACCCCATCGACCAGGATATGCCCGGCGCTGGGTTCGATCAGCCGGTTGAAGTGGCGGATGAGCGTCGATTTGCCGGAGCCCGACAGCCCCATGATCACGTAGATGCTGCCTTCTTCGATCGACAGGCTGATGTCGCGCAACCCGAGCGTATGGCCGCTGCGCGCCAGCAGGTCTTCCTTGCTGATGCCCTCCTGGGCGGCCTGCAGCCACTTCCCGGGATGCGGACCGAAGATCTTGTAGATGTTCTGGACTTCGATCTTGCTCATCGCTGGCCTCCCTTGCGCATGCGTTGTCCGTACGACTGGGTGATGCGGTCGAACAGCACGGCCAGCACCACGATGCCCAGCCCGGCCAGCAGCCCGCGGCCCACTTCCAGGCGGTTGATGCCGAGCAGCACCTCATAGCCCAGGCCGCGCGCGCCGATCATGGAGGCGATCACCACCATCGACAGGGCCATCATCGTAGTCTGGTTGATCCCCGCCATGATGTTGGGCAGGGCCAGCGGCAGCTGGACGCCGAAGAGCTGCTGTCGCGGGTTGGCGCCGAAGGCGCGCGCGGCTTCCAGCACCTCGCGGTCGACGAGCCGGATGCCGAGGTCCGTGAGGCGGATCAGCGGCGGCACGGCGTAGATCACGGTGGCGATGATGGCGGGGATCTTGCCCAGGCCGAACAGCATCACCACGGGTATCAGGTAGACGAAGCTGGGCATGGTCTGCATGATGTCCAGCACGGGCAGCATGGCCGAGCGCAGCCAGTTGACGCGCGCCATCAGCACGCCCAGCGGTATGCCGATCACCACCGACAGCGTCGCGGCCATGATCATCAGCGCCAGCGTCTGCATGCCGGCGTCCCATAGGCCGAGCACGCCGATCACGCACAGCAGCGCGCCCATGGCCACGCTCAGGACGATGCGGCGGCTCACTGCCCAGGCGATGAGCACCGTCGCCAGCACCACCGCCCACCAGGGGGAATTGCGCAGCACCTGCTCTATCCATACCAGGACATGCAGGAACGGCCGCGACATCGCCTCGAGGCTGTCGCCATAACGAGTGACGAGATGATCGACGAATGTATCGATCGCACCGCGCACGTCGCGCGCGGGAATGACTTCCGGAAACATGGGGAACTCTCCAAATGCGGCCGGAGCGCCGGCCGGCAGGCCGGGCCCGGACCCGGCAGATACGGCAGGCGCCGCCATCCGGGCGCCCGCGCGCGTATTCCAGGGTGGCGGGCGCGGCCATGCGGCGGCCGGCCGTCACCCCGATGCAGCCGGGTTACAGCGCAGCCTGCACGCGCTCGGCCACGTCGGCAGGCACCCAGGCCTTCCAGACATCGGGCTTGTTCTGCAGGAACCATTGGGCCACCGCGCGTGCGTCGTCGCCCGACTCTTCCATATGGGCCAGGGTCTGGTCCACCTCGGGCAAGGGGATCGAGACTTTGGACAGGAATTCAGTGAGCTTGGGCGCCTTCTGCGAGAACTCGGTGTTGACGGCGGTGAACACGGGGTTGTCGGGGTAGGCGCTGGGCTGCGGATCCTTGCACGAGGGCGAGGTCAGGCACTTGTGCTTCTCGGCATCGTACGGCGGCAGCTCGAGCTTCACCAGGTCCAGCGCGCCCACCAGCGGCGTGGGATACCAGTAGTAGAACACCACGTCCTGCTTGCGTTTGTAGGCGGACATCAGGGCCGCCTTCTGCGCCGCGCCCGTGCCGGGCGAATACAGGGTGTAGGTGTCTTCCAGCTTGAGGGCATGGAACAGGTTGTTGCTGGTGACCTCGCAGCCCCATCCAGCGGGGCAACCGTAGAAGCGGCCCTTGGACGGCTCTTCCGGGTCTTCGAATTCATTCTTGAACTTCGGCAGGTCGGCGGCCGATTTCAGCTCGGGAAGCCGCTCGGCGGTATAGCGCGGGATGAACCAGGCTTCGCCGCCCATGTAGACGTCGCCGATGCGCTTGACCTTGCCGCTCTTCTCCGCCTTGTCCCAGGGGGCGGCCACGCTGTTCAGCCAGATTTCCGAATTGACGTCCAGGTCGCCGCGCTCGAGCGCGGCCAGAGCCGGCAGGGTTTCGGTGGGCAGGACCTCGGTATCGCAGCCGTAGCCCTTTTCGACGATGAAGCGCTCGAGCTCCACGACCACCAGGTTGGACTCCCAGTTCATGCCGCCGAAATTGACGGGTCGTTCGATCTCGCACTGGGGCGCGTCGGCCGCCTGGGCGGCTCCGCCGAATGCGAACAGGACCGCAGCAGCGGCGAGGGTCTTGACGGGGAAATGACTCATTGGCTTTTGCCTCCATAGGTTCAAGGACACAAAACCGGCGGAATTGCCGGCTCATGCCGTGGCGCTAAGGGGGTTGTGCGGAAGACGGGCAGAACCGCCAATACAAACCGACACCAGCAGCAGGGCGCACTCCCGGAGGGACGCGCCTGCAAGACAGCGTGGAGGGCCATGGGGCCGTTTACTCCAACGCAGGAAATTGAATGAAACTGAATGAAGAAGACAGCATGTTAGCCGAATTTGATGCGAAAGCCAAATCTGGCCGATACATCCTGGCACATTTGGACCCTGTGGCGGAGGATCTGCACCGGACGCCAGAGGGCGCTGGCCGGGTTTCGTCGCCACATTTTGCAACATTCCACGCCGCGCCGGCGTTGCAATTTGTTGAGGTCTGGCACAGTCCCGCCGGCGCAAGCCGGTGGGACTGGCGTTCACGCCGCCTTGGATGCGGAGAGCACGGGCTTGGGCTCGTACATGTAGTCGCGCCGCCACGGATAGGCCAGGTCGGCCGGCAGGTCGAGTTCGTCGGAACGGCCGGTGGCCAGCGTGGTGACCAGCACCTGGTGCAGCGAGATCCACCCATGCTCGAACCCCATGGCGCAGCCCGCCAGGTAGAGGCGATAGGCGCGCAGCGAACGGGCGCCCTGCTCTCCCGTCAGGATGCGCGACGCCTCGTCCAGCCGCGCCTCGAGCGCGTCGCTCCAGGCCCATAGCGTACGGGCGTAGTGCGGCCGCAGGTTCTCCACGTCGACCGTCTCCAGGCCGCCGTTGGTGACCGCCTCGAGCACGCTGCTCACGTGCGTGAGCTCCCCGCCGGGAAAGATGTACTTCTCGATGAACTCGCCCATGCCGCTGCCCAGCTCGGCGTTGTAGACGCCGCCCGCGGTGATGCCATGGTTCATGATCAGGCCGCCCGGCTTGACCAGGCGGCGCAGCTTCGCGAAATAGTCGGGCAACTGGGCCCGCCCCACGTGCTCGAACATCCCGACCGAGGCGATCTTGTCATAGGGACGGCTCTCGTCGAGCTTGCGATAGTCGAGCAGTACCATCCGGACCCGGCCCGAGAGCCCCTTTTCCTCGATCAGGCGGTTCACGTGCGCATGCTGGTTGCGCGAGAGCGTGATGCCCGTGGCATCGACGCCGTAGTTCTCGGCGGCCCACAGCAGCAGGCCGCCCCAGCCCGCGCCCACGTCCAGGAAGCGCTCGCCGGGCTGCAGCCGCAGCTTGCGGCAGATGTGATCGAGCTTGGCTTCCTGGGCCTGGGCCAGGGTTGCGTCGGGCGTGCGGAAGTAGGCGCACGAATAGACCCGCCGCGGGTCCAGCCACAGTGCGTAGAAGTCGTCGGACAGATCGTAGTGGAACTCGATCTGCCGCGCGTCGCGCTCCACCGAATGGCGCCAGACCGACGTGAGCCGGCGTATGAGCTCCGTCAGCCAGCCGCCGCGCGCCGCGTCCACCGGCGACCCCGGCAGCAGGGCGGCGGCCGCGGCCATCACATCCCGCATGGAGCCCTGGATGTCGACGCGGCCCTCGACGTAGTCCTGGCCCAGCACTCCCACCGCGCCCTTGGCCAGATGGGTGAGCGCGACGTTGTCGCGCGCCACGAACGTGACCCGCGCGTCGGCAGGTCCGATCGTGGTCCCATCCGGCAAGGTGAGCCGTACCGGAACGGACAGGTTGTCCAGCTTGCGTTGCACTACAGACAGCAAAGGATTCACGAGGTCCTCTCCCCTGAATGTATGTTCGGACCAAGGGGACTTTATCGGAAAACGGCTTACATTTGCACGTAAGCGTGTGCGTGATACATTTCGAGGCTTGACGCTGCGCCTGCAAAGGGCCGCGTCTACTTCCTCACTCCCGCCTCCATGCCCCGCGAATCCCTGTCCCGCAGCCTGCCCGGCTGGCTCGTCCTCATGGGCGCGCTGACCGCCATCGGTCCTTTTTCCATCGACATGTACCTCCCGGCGTTCCCCACGATCGCGTCCAGCCTGGACGTGACGCGAGGAGAAGTCGAGCGCACCCTGGCCGCCTACTTGATCGGCATGGCCATGGCGCAGATCGTCTACGGCCCGCTGGCCGACCGCTACGGCCGCAAGCTGCCGATGATGGCTGGCCTGACGCTCTACGCGATCGCTTCGCTGGGCTGCGCGCTGGCAGGCAGCGTCGAAACCCTCACGCTCTGCCGGGTGCTGCAGGCGCTGGGCGGCGCAGCGGGCGTGGTGATTCCGCGGGCCGTGATCCGCGACCACTACGAAACCCAGGATGCCGCGCGGGCGCTGTCGCTGCTCATGCTGATCATGGGCGTGGCGCCCATCCTGGCGCCGCTCATCGGCGGCCAGCTGCTCGAATTCGTGGGCTGGCGCAGCCTGTTCTGGCTGATGGTGCTGCTCGGCCTGGGCCTGCTGGCCGCGGTGGCCCTCATCATGCGCGAATCGCTGGCGCCAGAACGCATGGTGCCGCTCAGCTGGCGCACCATTTTCCAGAACTATCGCGGCCTGCTCGGCCATCGCGGCTTCATGGCGCACAGCCTGGCAGGCGGGCTGGGCCAGGCCGGCATGTTCTCGTACATCATCGGCTCGCCGCGGCTCTTCATCGAGCTGTATGGCGTCACCCCGCAGCACTACGGCGTGTTGTTCGGGGCCAACGCCGCGGCGCTCATCATCGGCTCGCAGGTCAGCGCCCGCCTGCTGCGCAAGCATCAGCCTCAGTTCCTGCAGCGCCGTGCGCTCACCGCCCTGGCCATCGCCAGCCTGGCCGGCATCGCGCTCACCCTGGCCGGCCTGATGGCGCTCCCCGTGCTCATGGTGTGCCTGATGGGCTACATGTTCAGCCAGGGCTTCGTCAATCCGAACTCCGCTGCGCTCGCCCTGTCGGAGCAGGGCAAGCGGCTGGGCGCGGCCTCGGCCATGCTCGGCACCCTGCAGCTGTCCTGCGGCGCGCTGGCCGGCCTGGCCGTGAGCGTCTGGCAAACCGAGAGCCCCCTGCCCCTGACCACGGTGCTGGCCTGCTGCGCCTGCCTGTCGTGGCTGTGCGGATGGATTGCGCGGCGCCCGACCTTGACCTCCCCACCGGCTTCGTACTAGAATAGCCGACTAAACACGAATTTCCCGTGCGCAGCCACTATGCTTTGTGGCCGCAGCACTCGACGAATTCCTACCCAATCAGTCCAATTAACCCGTTTGGGCAAGGAACGCAGTCGGCGGGTATAAGCACTGGGCAGTAAGGCCCTGCACCACGCAGCCCTTACTGCCCTCATCCAAGAAACTGGGTGGCTGGGCCGGGCCTTATCACAAGAACCCGAATCCGGCGGCTGGCCTGCCCTGTGTGACCTTTGCCCGGCAAGCAAACCCTAGAGGTGAACCATGGCACGCGTCTGCCAAGTAACCGGCAAAGGCCCGATGGTGGGCAACAACGTTTCGCACGCCAACAACAAGACCAAGCGTCGCTTCCTGCCCAACCTGCAATCGCGCCGGTTCTGGGTGGAAAGCGAGAACCGCTGGGTGCGCCTGCGTGTTTCGGCCAAGGCCATCCGCACGATCGACAAGAACGGCATCGACGCCGTGCTGGCCGATCTGCGCGCCCGCGGCGAAGCGGTCTGAGCCGGCTCTCCGTCCGCACCGCTTAGCCCCGCTTACACACATACCAGGAGCACGACATGGCCAAAGGCATCCGTGAAAAGATCAAGCTCGAGTCGACCGCCGGCACGGGCCACTTCTACACCACCACCAAGAACAAGCGCAACACCCCCGAGAAAATGCTGATCAAGAAGTACGATCCGGTGGCGCGCAAGCACGTCGACTACAAGGAAACCAAGCTGAAGTGATTCAGCGGTTCCGGTGTCGCATGAAGGCCCTGCCATTGCAGGGCCTTTTTGTTGCCTCCGACTGTTGCCTGATTGTTTGCTCGATTGTTGCCTGATCCCGCCCCAGGATCGGCCGCCACGGCGCCTGCCCCGACCATGTCCACACACCCCGCCTCATTGCCGCGCCGCCGCCTGCTGCGCGGCACCGGCGCCTTCGCCCTGCTCTCCATGTCCTGCATGGCGCCAGCCCGGCAGGCCGCGCCGCCGCTGCGCCTGGGCGAGATCAACAGCTACGGCACCCATCCTGCAGTGCTCGCCGGCTACCGCAAGGGCTGGCAGCTTGCGATGGACCAGATCAACGCCCGTGGCGGCGTGCGCGGCCGGCCGCTGCAGGTGGTTTCGCGCGACGACGGCGGCACGCCGGCAGGAGCCTGGAATGCCGCCCTGCAGTTGTTGGCCGGCGGGCGCATCGACATCCTGTTCGGCGGCCTGCATTCCGCCAACGGCCTTGCGCTGGCCGACGTGGCCGCGCAGAACCGGGCCTTCTATCTCGCCACCCGCCCGCCGGCCGACGCGCTGGTCTGGAGCCAGGGCAATCGCTACACCTGGCGCCTGGGCCCTTCGAGCCGCATGCACGCGGCCGCCCTGGCCCCGCGCGCCCTGGGCCTGCGCCGCCGCCGCTGGGCCCTCGTCTATTCCGACGACATCTACGGCCGTGGAATCGCCGCCACCTTCCGGGCCATGATGCAGGCGTTCCAGCCGCGCATCGCCTTCGTCGCCGAGCTTCCCGTGGCACCGGGGCGCGTGGACGCCGCCGCGATGGCCCGGCGCCTGGCCCAGGCGCAGCCCGACGCCGTCTTCAACACACTGCTCGGCACGGACCTGGCCGCATTGCTGCAAGCCTCGCGCCAGCATGGCCTGTTCGAAGGCCGCGCAGTGGTCGCGCCGCTGGCCGGGGATCCGGAGCAGCTCGCGGCCCTGGGCAAGGACGCGCCGCAGGGCTGGGTCGTCAGCGGCTATCCCGTGCAGGCCATCGACACCCCCGAACATCGCGCCTTTGCGCAAGCCTATCGCGAGCGCAACGGCGCCGCACCGCAGGCCGGCTCGCTGTTGGGATACACCGCGATGCAGGCGCTGGCGGCCGGCCTCGAAAAAGCCGACGACATGCGCGCCGAGGCATTGGTGGAGGCGTTCGCCAATCTCGAGCTGCCGTCGCCCTGCGGACCCATACGGTTCCGCGGGCTGGACCACCAGTCCACGCTGGGGGTGTACACCGGCATCACGGCGCTGCAGCAGGAACAGGTCGAGATGACGCAGGTGATCCATACCGACGGCGCACGCCTGCAGCCGCCCGACACGGAAGTCCGCCGGCTGCGGCCGGCCGATCCGCCGGCCACGACGTCGGCCACCCCATCTGCCACCACGGCGGGCTAGGAGCTGCTCACTGCGGCGGCGCTTCGCCGGCCTCCAGGTTGGCTGCGCCCGCCTGCCCCGCATGACCGTATGGCCCGCATTCGCGGAAGATGCGGGCCGTGCAGCGGGCACAGATGCCCGGATCCAGTCGCGCGTAGATGTCGCTGATGGCCGTGCTCTTGTCGGGAAACAGGTGGTCTTCCCCCAGGCGCTGCAGGAACCCCGTGCGACGCCACGTCTGCATCACCTCGGGCCGCGGACGGTGGAAGTACAGGTCTCCGCCTGCCAGCCGGCGCTTGCGCAGCTCGTCTTCCCAGACCTCCGCGCCCGCGTGGTCCACGAAATTCATGCTCTTGCTCATCACCAGCAGGTGCCTGGGCGCATCGGGCGCGGCGCGCAGCGCCTGCAGCCTGTCGGCCACGTGCGCCGCCGCACCGAAATACACCGATCCCTCCATGCGGAGCAGCTTCAGCTGCGGACATTCCGGCAATTCGTTGTCGCGCCCCTCCAGCACCACGAACGGGCGATTCGGCTCGCGGCTGTCGAAGCCCATGGTCCGCATGGCGGGCCGCGCCGTGCGCTGCAGATAGGCCAGCAACGACAACAGCGTGCCGAGCAGGATGGCGATCTCCATGCGGATCAGCACGGTCGCGGCCAGCGTGGCGCCGGCGATGGCGGCCTCGCGGCGATCCACCGCAAGCAGCTGGCGCCAGCGCGGCAGCTCCAGCAAGGTCCAGGCAACCATCAGCAGCAGCCCGGCGATGCCGGCCTGGGGGATGTGGGCCAGCAGCGGCGCCGTGGCCAGCACCAGCACAATCAGCAGCGCCGCCGAGAACACTGCCGCCAGCGGCGTACGCGCTCCGGCCTCGAAATTGGGCACAGAGCGGTTCAGCGAGCCGCATGAAAGATACGAGGAGAACAGCCCGCCCACGGCATTGGATAGGCCCTGGCCGATGAACTCGCGGTTGGCATCGATGGCCTGCCCGGCACGCGCGCCCACGGCCTTGGCGATGGAAATGGATTGCGCCAGCGCCACGATGGTCAGCGGCACAGCCAGCCCCACCAGGTCGGGCAGCAGGCGCCAGTCGATGGCGGGCACATGGAACGGCGGCCATGGCTGCGCCACCGGCCCCAGGACGGCCACGGAAATGCCCGGCACCAGCCGCGACAGCGCGGCGGCCAGCAGCGTGCCCGCGGCCAGGCCCACCAGCATATAGGGCTTGCGCCGATCCCAGCGGCGCACCACCAGGGCCGTCCCTATCGTGGCCAGGGCGATGACGACGGCGGGCCATTGCATCTGCCGCGCCTGCGCCGCCAGTCCGCCGAGCACGTCCATGGCTCCGTGCCCGGCGATGTCGAGGCCAAGAACATCCTTCAATGCATGCAGGGCAATCAGCACCGCGGCGCCGCTGGTAAAGCCGAACAGCGCGGCAGGAGAGATGAAGTTCGCCAGCGCGCCCAGCCGCAGCAGTCCCACTGCAAGCTGGAACAGCCCCACGAGCACCGTGATCGCGAGCGCCAGCTCCACATAGGTCGGAGTACCTGCCGCCGCAAGCGGAGCCAGCACCGCATAGAGCGCCAGCGAGTTGGCATTGGTGGGCCCGGACATGACGTGCCGGCTGGATCCGAACAGCGCGGCCAGCACACAGGGCACGATGGCCGAGTACAGCCCGTACTCGGGCGGCAATCCCGCCAGCGTCGCGAAGGCCACGCCCTGCGGCAGCACGAGCAGCGCACCCAGCAGTCCGGCCAGCGCATCGGCGCGCAGCGTGGCCGGCCCCACCTCGCGGACCCAGCTGCCGAACACCTGCGCCAGGCCCTCGCGCCAGGCGGCACCACGCCCATCCCGCTCCATCGTCTGCATTCCTTCTTTGCGACCGCGCGCACTCGCGTGCCGGCCATGCCGGCATTGCATTGTCAGGGCGCTAGCGTAAACGCAGGCAGCAACGGCTGCAAACCGCGCCAGAGCCCATGTGCCATGCGCTTCGCTGCGTGGAAAACAACACAATACGCCGCATTGCGCCGCAAGAATGCCCGCAGCGCCAGCCAGTTCCGCTATCATCGGGCGCGAGGCGCGATGCGCCCGTGCGGCAATGCGCCGTCTCGATCGTCAACATACGGATCCCGACCATGGCTACCAAAGCAAAAGCTCCTGCCAAGAAAGTCAGCAAGACTGCCGTCAAGGCGCCTGCCAAGAAGGCTCCCGCCAAGACGGCGGTGAAGAAAACGGCCGCCACCGTGCGCCCCATCAAGGAAGCGATGAACAAGTCCCAGCTCGTCGCCTACCTGACCGAAACCTCCGGTGTGGAAGCCAAGTCGGTCAAGGCCGTGCTGGCCGCCCTCGAAGGCTCGGTGCTCGGCTCGGTCGACAAGAAGGGCGCCGGCGAATTCACCCTGCCCGGCCTCTTCAAGGTCACGGTGCAGAAGGTGCCGGCCAAGGCCAAGCGCTTCGGCAAGGATCCGTTCACCGGCCAGGAACGCTGGTTCCCGGCCAAGCCGGCTTCGGTGAAGGTCAAGCTGCGCGCCCTCAAGAAGCTGAAAGACGCCGCGCAGTAAGCCGCGCTGCAGGCCCGGCCTGCACAGCACGACCCGCCGTTCACGGCGGGTTTTTTATTGCATGCCGGAACGGCGTGTCCGTGGCAAAATATCTCGATATCAAAATTCTTGATTTCGAAAATCCTTGCCGCCATGGCCGACCACGTCGATTTCGTCCTTTCTCAATGGGCCCGCCAGCATCCGGAGCTGGATGTCTCGCCCATGGCTGTCGTCAGCCGCCTGTTCCGCCTCGGCACGTTCGCCACGCGCGAAGTCGAGCTGGGCTTTCGCGAGCACGGCCTGAACCAGGGCGAGTTCGACGTGCTGGCCACGCTGTACCGGGCGGGTCCGCCGCATGCCCTCAGCCCGCAGCAGCTGGTGCACGCCCTGCTGCTGTCCTCGGGCGCCATGACGCACCGGCTCGACCAGCTGGAGGCAGCCGGGCTGTTGACCCGCCGCGGCAATCCGCAAGACCGCCGCAGCGTGCTGGTCTCGCTCACGCCGCAGGGCCGCCATACCGTGCGCCAGGCCCTGGAAGACTATCTGGCGCGGATCGGCGCGCTGCTGGACCCGCTTTCGCAAGCCGACCGCAGCCGGCTCGCGGGCCTGCTGCGCAAGCTCCTCGCCGCGCACGACTCGCCTTCCGCAGACAGCCCGCGCAAGGAGCAGGCATGAGCCCCGCCCAGTCCCGCCTGGCCACGCCCATGGTGCTGCTGATGGCTGCGGCCACCGGCCTGGCCGTGGCGGGCAATTACTACGCGCAGCCCCTGCTGCACCGCATCGGCGCCGAATTCGGGCTGTCCACGGCCAGCGCGGGCGCGATCGTCACCACGGCGCAGCTGAGCTATGCCGTGGGCCTCATCCTGCTGGTGCCGCTGGGCGACATGCTCGAGCGACGCGCCCTGATCGCCGGCATGATGGCGCTCAGCGCCCTGGGACTGCTGGTTTCGGCCAGCGCGTCCAGCGCGGCGATGCTGCTGGCGGGCACCGCCGCCAGCGGGCTGCTCTCGGTCGTCGCCCAGGTGCTGGTGCCCTATGCCGCCACCCTGGCTTCGCCCCAGGAGCGCGGCAAGGTGGTCGGAACCGTCATGAGCGGCCTGCTGCTCGGCATCCTGCTGGCGCGCACCGCGGCCGGCGCCCTCGCCGACCTGGGCAGCTGGCGCACGGTCTACTGGATCTCGGCGCTTCTCATGCTGGCCACCGCCGCACTGTTGTGGCGGGTCCTGCCGCGCTACCGGCAACCGGCAGGGCTGAGCTACCCGCGCCTGATCGCCTCCATCTTCGCCCTGTATGCGCGGGAGCCGCTGTTCCGTGCCCGGTCGCTGCTGGGTGCGCTGCTGTTCGCCTCGTTCAGCATGCTCTGGACACCCCTGACCTTCCTGCTCTCCGGACCGGACTACGGCTATTCCACCACCGCCATCGGCATGTTCGGCCTGGCAGGCGCCGTCGGCGCCTACGCCGCGAACCGCTTCGGCCGCCTCAACGACCGGGGCCTGGGGAACCGCGCCACGCTGATAGGCCTGGTGCTGCTGGCGGGATCCTGGGCGCTGGTGGGGCCGGGCGGCGGAGGCGGTCACTGGGTGTGGGCGCTGCTGGCGGGCATCCTGGTGCAGGACCTGGCGATACAGGGCGTGCACGTCACCAACCAGAGCGCCATCTACCGGCTGCGCCCCGAGTGGCGCAGCCGGCTCACCGCAGGCTACATGACCGCCTACTTCGTGGGCGGGGCCAGCGGGTCGCTGGCCTCGGCCTGGATCTACACCCATGCAGGCTGGGCCGGCGTCAGCGCCACCGGCGCGCTGCTCGGCCTGGCCGCGCTGGCCTACGCCCGGCTTGCGCCCGGCGCCCGCATCCCACCCATACCGCCGGCCGGCTGACCTGGCCGGCCGCCTTCTATAATCCATGGTTTTGGCCGCGCGCCCGGCGCCACGGCCCTCCCATTTGCCAACACGAGCCCATGCAGGAACGCTACCATCCCTCCCAGGTCGAAGCCGCCGCCCAGCAGGACTGGCAGGCCCGCGACGCCTACCTCGTCCACGAGCACGCCACGAACCCCGACGGCTCCGAGAAGCCCAAGTTCTACGCCTGCTCGATGCTGCCCTACCCCAGCGGCAAGCTGCACATGGGCCATGTGCGCAACTACACCATCAACGACATGATGACCCGGCAGCTGCGCATGCGCGGCTACAACGTGCTCATGCCCATGGGCTGGGACGCCTTCGGCATGCCGGCCGAGAACGCCGCCATCAAGTCCAAGGTGCCGCCGGCCAAATGGACCTACGACAACATCGCCTACATGAAGAAGCAGATGAAGGCGATGGGGCTGGCGATCGACTGGTCGCGCGAGATGTGCGCCTGCGATCCGGCCTATTACAAATGGAACCAGTGGCTGTTCCTGAAGATGCTGGAAAAAGGCATCGCGTATCGCAAGACGCAGGTCGTCAACTGGGATCCGGTCGACCAGACCGTGCTGGCCAACGAGCAGGTGATAGACGGCCGCGGCTGGCGCTCCGGCGCGCTGGTCGAGAAGCGCGAGATCCCCGGCTACTACCTGCGGATCAGCGACTACGCGCCGGAGCTGCTGGAGCAGGTCCAGAACGGTCTGCCCGGCTGGCCGGAGCGCGTGCGCGTCATGCAGGAGAACTGGATCGGCAAGTCCGAAGGCGTGCGCTTCGCCTTCCCGCACCAGATCGCCGGCGCCGACGGCAAGCTCATCCAGGACGGCCGCCTGTACGTCTTCACCACGCGGGCCGACACCATCATGGGCGTGACGTTCTGCGCGGTGGCGCCCGAGCATCCGCTCGCCGCGCATGCCGCCCAGGGCAATCCCGCGCTGGCCGCCTTCATCGAGCAGTGCAAGCTGGGCGGCACCACCGAAGCCGAGCTGGCCACGCGCGAGAAGGAAGGCATGCCCACCGGCCTCTACGTCACGCACCCGCTGTCCGGCGAACAGGTCGAAGTGTGGGTGGGCAACTACGTGCTCATGAGCTACGGCGACGGCGCCGTGATGGGCGTGCCGGCCCACGACGAGCGTGATTTCGCCTTCGCGCGCAAGTACGGCCTGCCCATCAGGCAGGTGGTGGCGGTGGAAGGCAGGGAATACACCACCGACGCATGGCAGGAATGGTATGGCGACAAGCAGGCCGGCCGCACCGTCAATTCCGGCAAATACGACGGGCTCCCGTACAAGGACGCCGTCGACGCCATCGCGGCAGATCTCGGCGCCAAGGGCCTGGGCGAGAAGCAGACCACCTGGCGCCTGCGCGACTGGGGCATCTCGCGCCAGCGCTACTGGGGCACGCCCATCCCCATCATCCACTGCGCCGATTGCGGCCCGGTTCCCGTGCCCGAGCAGGACCTTCCCGTGGTGCTGCCCGAAGACCTGATCCCGGACGGCAGCGGCAACCCCCTGGCCAAGCACGAGGCCTTCCTGTCGTGCCAGTGCCCGCGCTGCGGCAAGCCCGCGCGCCGCGAGACGGACACCATGGACACCTTCGTGGATTCGGCCTGGTACTTCATGCGCTATACCTCGCCGGGCAACGACCAGGCCATGGTCGACGGGCGCAACGATTACTGGATGCCCATGGACCAGTACATCGGCGGCATCGAGCATGCGGTCCTGCACCTGCTGTACGCGCGGTTCTGGACCAAGGTCATGCGCGACCTGGGCCTGGTCAAATTCGACGAGCCCTTCGTCAGGCTGCTGTGCCAGGGCATGGTGCTCAACCATATCTATTCGCGCCGCACTGCCCAGGGCGGCCTGGAATATTTCTGGCCCGAAGAAGTCGAGAACGAATACGACGCCAAGGGCGCCATCGTGGGCGCCCGCCTGAAGGCCGACGGTTCGCCGGTGGACTACGGCGGCGTGGGCACCATGTCCAAATCCAAGAACAACGGTGTCGATCCGCAGTCGCTGATCGACACCCAGGGCGCCGACACGGCCCGGCTGTTCGTCATGTTCGCCAGCCCGCCGGAGCAGACGCTGGAGTGGTCCGACTCCGGCGTGGAGGGCGCCAACCGCTTCCTGCGCCGGCTCTGGGCCCTGTGCGCCGGCCGGCGCGAGGCCGTCGCACGCGGCCTGGCCGCCACCGCAGACTTCGCGCAGGCGCCGGCCCCCGTCAAGGACCTGCGCCGCGAGATCCACACCCTGCTCAAGCAGGCCGACTACGATTACCAGCGCATCCAGTACAACACCGTGGTGTCGGCGTGCATGAAAATGCTCAACGCCATCGACTCGGCCTCCCTGCCCGAGGGCCCGAGCGCCGACGCCGCCCTGGCCGAGACGCTGGGCGTGCTGCTGCGCGTGCTGTATCCCGTCGTGCCGCACATCACCTGGCAGCTGTGGCGCGACCTCGGCTACGCGGGTAAGCTTGGCGACCTGCTCGACGCGCCATGGCCCGAGGTCGACGAGGCCGCGCTGCAGGCCGACGAGCTCGAGCTGGTGCTGCAGGTCAACGGCAAGCTGCGCGGCGCCATCCGCGTTCCGGCCGGCGCAGCCAGGGAAGACATCGAGCGCGTCGCCGTGGCGCAGGACGAGGTGGCCCGCTTCCTCGAAGGCCGCCCGCCCAAGCGCGTCATCGTCGTGCCCGGCAAGCTGGTCAACGTCGTCGGTTGAGAGGTAAACGCATGCATCAAGCCAGGATCGTCCCGTCCCGCTTCCGACAACCGCTGGCACGCGGCGCGATCCTGGCGCTCGTCATGCTGCTGGCGGCATGCGGTTTCCAGATGCGCGGGGTGACGCCGCTGCCCTTCGACTCCATGTACGTCGGCATTCCCGACAACACGCGCTTCGGGGCCGACCTGCGGCGCGCGTTGCATGCCGCCTCGCCGAACACGCGCCTGGTGGACACCCCCGGCGAAGCCCAGGCCATCCTGCAGCAGATCGGCAACCAGCGCACCCTGCGCGACGTCGCCCTCAACGCCCAGGGCCGGGTCGAGGAATACGAACTGGGCCTGAACTTCACGTTCCGCCTCATCGACGCCAAGGGCAATGCCATCATCCCCGACACCACCCTGTCCACCTATCGCCAGATGCCCTACGACGATCAGGTCGTGCAGTCCAAGCAGACCCAGATCGAGACGCTCTACGAGTCGATGCAGGAGTCGCTCATCGCGCGCCTGCTGCGGCGCCTGACCGCCCCGGACGTGCGCGAGACCACCGATGCGCTGCGCCGAGGCGAGGTAGATCCGCAAGCCCCCGTATACGATCCCGGACAGAAGGATCCGGACGAGGACATCCCGGATACCTGGAAGTCGCCTTCGGTCAATCCCGGCATGAGCGGATACTGACGCATGGCGGCATCGGCCCTGGACGCGAACGGCCTGGCCGAACACCTGGGGCGGGCCGGCGCCCGCCTGGCTCCGCTGTACACGGTGTCGGGCGACGAGCCCCTGCTCGTCACGGAAGCCGTCGATGCGCTGCGCGCCGCGGCACGTGCGGCCGGCTACACCGAGCGCACCTCGCTCGTCATGGACGCGCGCAGCGACTGGAGCGCCGTGGCCGCGGCAACCCAGAGCGTGTCGCTGTTCGGCGACCGCCGCCTGCTCGAAATCAAGATCCCCACGGGCAAGCCCGGCAAGACGGGCGGCGACACGCTCGCCCGCCTCGCCGAACAGGCCCGCAAGCAGCCCGATCCCGACACCCTGGTGGTCGTGTCGCTGCCGCGCCTGGACAAGGCCACGCGGGACAGCAAGTGGGCGTCCGCCCTGGCCCAGGGAGGCATCCTGGCCGATATCGCCTCGATCGACCGCGGCCGGCTGCCGGCCTGGATCGGATCCCGGCTGGCCCGGCAGAACCAGCGCGCCGATGCCGCTACCCTCGAATGGATGGCCGACAAGGTCGAAGGGAACCTGCTGGCGGCCCACCAGGAGATCCAGAAGCTCGGCCTGCTCTACCCCGAAGGCGAACTGGCCGCGGCCGACGTCGAGCGCGCGGTGCTGAACGTGGCGCGCTACGACGTCTTCGGACTGCGGGACGCCATGCTCGCGGGCGACAGCGCGCGCACGCTGCGCATGCTGGAAGGCCTGAAGGCCGAGGGCGAAGCCCTGCCCCTGGTGCTGTGGGCCGTGGGCGAGGAAATCCGCCTGCTGGCGAGGCTGGCGGAGGCCCGCAGACAGGGCCAGGATCTCGGCGGCCTGATGCGGCGCCTGCGCGTCTACGGCACCCACGAACGGCTTGCCCAGCAGGCCCTGGCCCGGGTGCCGCCGCAGGCCTGGCCCGCCGCCGTCCAGCACGCGCACGACGTCGACCGGCTCATCAAGGGCCTGCAGGTACCCGGGCGGCTGTCCGACCCCTGGGAAGAAATGGCCCGGCTGGCGCTGCGCGTGGCGGCCGCCGGCCGCCGCCCGTGAGCCTGCGCCTGGGCCCGGTGCGCGCGGCCCGCTAAACTTGAGGTCTGTCGCGGCACGCCGCCCATTCATTTTCCGGTAACACCCATGTCGTCTCCCATCGAAGCCACCATGCTCAAGCTCGGCGAGCAGGCCCGGCAGGCTGCGCGCACCATGATGACCGCCGCCAGCAACCAGAAGAACCAGGCCCTGCTGGCCATGGCCGACGCCCTCGACGCGCAGCGCGACGCCCTCAAGGCGGCCAATGCGCAAGACGTCGAGGAAGCGCGCGGCAACGGCCTCGAAGCCGCCCTGCTCGATCGCCTGTCGCTGTCCGACCGCGGCATCGACCTGATGCAGGCGGGCCTGCGCCAGATCGCCGCCCTGCCCGACCCCGTCGGCAGCATCACCGCCACCACCGTCCGGCCCAACGGCATGCGCGTGGCCCAGATGCGCGTGCCGCTGGGCGTGATCGGCATCATTTACGAGTCCCGGCCCAACGTCACCATCGATGCCGCCGCGCTGTGCCTGAAATCCGGCAACGCCGCCATCCTGCGCGGCGGGCGCGAGGCCCTGCGCTCGAACGTGGCCCTGGGCCGCATCGTGCACGCCGGCCTGCAGGCCGCGGCGCTGCCGGCAGAGGCGGTGCAGGTGGTCGACACGCCCGACCGCGCGGCGGTGGGCAAGCTCGTCACCATGACCGAACACATCGACGTCATCGTGCCCCGCGGCGGCAAGGGCCTGATCGCTCGGCTCTCGCAGGAGGCCCGGGTGCCGCTGATCAAGCACCTGGACGGCAATTGCCACGTGTATATCGACGCGGCTGCCGATCCGGCCAAGGCCCATGCCATCGCCTTCAACGCCAAGACCTACCGCTACGGCATCTGCGGCGCCATGGAGACGCTGCTGGTGCACGTCGACGCAGCGCCGGCCGTATTGCCCGGGCTCGGACGCGCGCTGCACGAGCACGGCGTCGCGCTGCGCGCCTGCCCGCGGGCCGGCCAGTGGCTGCCCCAATCGGTGCCGGCCACCGACGAAGACTGGGCCACCGAGTATCTCGCGCCCATTCTTGCGGTGCGCGTCGTCGACAGCCTCGACGAAGCAATCGCCCACATCGCGCGGTGGGGCTCGGGCCACACCGACGCCATCGTCACCGAACGACTCTCGGCCGCGCAGCGCTTCCAGCGCGAAGTCGATTCCAGTTCCGTCTACGTGAACCTGCCCACCTGCTTTGCCGACGGCTACGAATACGGCCTGGGCGCAGAGATCGGCATTTCCACCAACCGCCTGCATGCCCGCGGCCCCGTGGGCCTGGAAGGCCTCACCACCCTGAAATGGGTGCTCACCGGCGAAGGACAACTCCGAGGATGAACAACCCAGTTTTTGCCCAGACGGCCAGTATCGCATTCAGTGTGCTCACGGCCTGCCTCCTCGTCAGCGCAGTGAGCGGCCTGGTGCTGTTCTTCCTGCGTCCGGGGCGCATCAATACCGTGCTCAAGCATCCCTATCTCGAGCACCGCCCCTTCTCGCAATACCCGTTTGCGATACGTGCGGCGATTTCCCTGGATTACTTCTTCCGGCTCGTCTTCCCGCGCATCCAGTTCTGGCTCATCGGGCACGCCAATCGCCAGCTGCAGCATGTGGAGCCGAAGCGTGTGCCGCTGGACGTCAAATTGCCGGTGATCGGCTTCTGGGGCGGCTGCTGGGTCGGCCTGGCGGCCATGGTAGTACTCTGGACAGTACTGCTGCTGTCGGCCTGATCCGGGCCCGGCGCGCAGCCACCCCGATCTACTGGAGGCACCCATGCAAGGCATCATCCACGACGAATCACGCGACCGTTTCGAAACCACGGTGGATGGCCATGTCTGCGAACTCGACTATCAGCTCGAGGGCGACACCATGGTCATCCTGCATACCGGCGTGCCGGCTGCCGTGGGTGGACGCGGCATCGCCGCGGCGCTCACCGAAATGGCGCTGAACACCGCGCGCGAACGCGGCTGGCGCGTGCGGCCGCTGTGTTCCTATGCCGTCGTCTATCTGCGCCGTCATCCGGAATACGCCGACCTGGTCCGCTGAGCGGAACGGGCGATCCGGCCCTCACACTCTGACCTGCGTCATGAATACATACGGAAAACCCGCGTCCGTCCGCAGCATCTGCCCTTGCGGCAGCGGCCTGGGCTACGAAGCCTGTTGCGGGCGCTGGCACCATGGTGAAACGGCCTTGCAGGCGCCCGACGCGCATACACTGATGCGCTCGCGGTATACCGCCTACGTCCTCGACGAACTCGACTATCTGCGGGAAACGTGGCATCCCGACACGCGGCCCGCCCGGCTGGAGCCCAATGCGCCCAATCTCAAATGGCTGGGGCTGGAGATACGCCGATACGAGCAGGCCGATGCGGACCATGCCACCGTGGAGTTCATCGCCCGCTATCGTCAGGCGGGCCGCGCCGTGCGGCTGCATGAAACCAGCCGCTTCATGCGTGTGCAGGGCCGCTGGCTGTATGTCGACGGCGACATGCACGACGTCGCCTGATCCCGTACGCCGCGCGCGTCAGCCCGTATGCGCAGCGGCAGACAGTACGCGCAGGCAGCTGGCCAGCACCTGCTCCGGCGTATTCGCCTGGATGTCCTCCACGCCGCCCCTGGGCACCACCGCGTCGGTGTACGGACGAGCCCAGAACCATTCCGGATTGGGCGCGTTGAAGATGCCGACATAAGGCACGCAGGCGGCCTGCGCCAGATGGGAGGGCCCGCAGTCATTCGCCACGACCAGCCGCGCGCGCAGCATCAGGCCTGCGAGCGCGGGTATCTGGGCGCAATACACCAGCCGGAAATCGGTACGGCCCAGCGCCTGCAGGCGCTGGTGCTCCGCCGCTTCGCTCGGGCCCAGCACGAAGGTATAGCGGGCCTGCGGCCCCAGCCTGTCCGTCAGCAGATCCGCCAGCGCGACATACTTGTCGATGTGCCAGCGCTTGAACGCACCATCGCCGCCGCCGGGAATGAAGACGATATCCGGCGCAGCCAGCTGCTGCGTTGCCTGCCGGGCGATCTCCTCGATGCAACGCCGCGCGGCCGCCTCCGGCTGAACCGAACGGTACGTGCCCAGCAGGTTCAGGTTGGCCAGGCCTATGTATTCCTCGATATTCTTGTCCCAGGCATGCGTCCATGCGAAATCGAGCAGGCGGCGATTGCGGAATCCCAGCCGTACGCCGGCGCCGGCCAACAGGTTCAGCAGCCCATATCGTTCGCTGCTGTGGTGCAGATTCACCGCCAGGTCTGCGCGCCGCTGTACGGCCCGCAGGCCCGAGAAGAAATCCGGCGCGCATATGAAATTGTCGACCCACGGCAGCCAATCGTAATAATGCTGCACCGGGTGCTGGGCGATGACGTGCAGCGTCGCTCCGGGCCACCACTGCTTGAGCTGGTACAGCGCCGGATAGGTCACTATCTGGTCGCCGAATTTACGGCGGCTGCGCAGGAATACGGCAATCGTGCGGATTACACGCGCAGAGGATTGGTCAATTTTTGCTGCACCAAAAGAAAAACCCCGCCGACTCGCGTCGGCGGGGTTTTCTTGAACGGCGGGGAGGCCGGACTCGCGTCGGCGAGTAAGCGGCTCGAAGAGATGTCGCATTACCAACCCATACGTTTCGTCAATTTCGAAGTTTCAAAAGCAAAACCCCCGCCGGTTGATGGCGGGGGTTTTGGGGATAAGAGCCTGACGATGACCTACTTTCACAGACGTACGTCCACTATCATCGGCGCGAAGGCGTTTCACTGTCCTGTTCGGGATGGGAAGGAGTGGGGCCACCTTGCTATGGTCGTCAGGCGTAACCGGGTAAGCGGTTGACGCGGGAGTCAACGGCTTGGAACTGGAAGAAGCGACAACGGTGGCGATGCGCGCGCGGGGTGCGCGGTGTGCGCACGGCGGGGCAACGCGGGTTGCGTGTGATTTCGTATTGAACGGCTTGCGCTGTGGGTACAGCGGCCTATGTGTGTTAAGACTTGAGAGTTATAGGATCAAGCCTCACGGGCAATTAGTATCGGTTAGCTTAACGCATTACTGCGCTTGCACACCCGACCTATCAACGTCCTGGTCTCGAACGACCCTTCAGGGGGGTCTAGCCCCCAGGGATACCTAATCTTCAGACGAGTTTCCCGCTTAGATGCCTTCAGCGGTTATCTCTTCCGTACTTAGCTACCCGGCAATGCCATTGGCATGACAACCGGTACACCAGAGGTACGTCCACTCCGGTCCTCTCGTACTAGGAGCAGGCTCCGTCAAGTATCCAACGCCCACGGCAGATAGGGACCAAACTGTCTCACGACGTTTTAAACCCAGCTCACGTACCTCTTTAAATGGCGAACAGCCATACCCTTGGGACCGGCTACAGCCCCAGGATGAGATGAGCCGACATCGAGGTGCCAAACACCGCCGTCGATATGAACTCTTGGGCGGTATCAGCCTGTTATCCCCAGAGTACCTTTTATCCGTTGAGCGATGGCCCTTCCATTCAGAACCACCGGATCACTATGTCCTGCTTTCGCACCTGTTCGACTTGTCAGTCTCACAGTCAAGCACGCTTATGCCATTGCACTATCAGCACGATTTCCGACCGTACCTAGCGTACCTTCGAACTCCTCCGTTACGCTTTGGGAGGAGACCGCCCCAGTCAAACTGCCCACCATGCACTGTCCCCGATCCGGATAACGGACCTAGGTTAGAACCGCAAACAAACCAGGGTGGTATTTCAAGGTCGGCTCCACCGAATCTGGCGACTCGGTTTCTGCGCCTCCCACCTATCCTACACAGGCCGGTTCACAGTCCAATGCAAAGCTGCAGTAAAGGTTCATGGGGTCTTTCCGTCTAGCCGCGGGTAGATTGCATCATCACAAACACTTCAACTTCGCTGAGTCTCAGGAGGAGACAGTGTGGCCATCGTTACGCCATTCGTGCAGGTCGGAACTTACCCGACAAGGAATTTCGCTACCTTAGGACCGTTATAGTTACGGCCGCCGTTTACCGGGGCTTCGATCAAGAGCTTGCACCCCATCACTTAACCTTCCGGCACCGGGCAGGCGTCACACCCTATACGTCGACTTTCGTCTTTGCAGAGTGCTGTGTTTTTAATAAACAGTCGCAGCCACCGATTCTCTGCGACCCCATCAGGCTCAGCGCGCAGGCGCATCACCCTACCGGGGCATACCTTCTCCCGAAGTTACGGTATCAATTTGCCGAGTTCCTTCTCCTGAGTTCTCTCAAGCGCCTTGGAATATTCATCCCGTCCACCTGTGTCGGTTTGCGGTACGGTCTCGTACAGCTGAAGCTTAGAGGCTTTTCTTGGAACCACTTCCAATCACTTCGCAGAACATGTCTGCTCGTGCCACACCCTTGATTTACGCGCCCGGATTTGCCTAAGCGCCATCTTCAATGCAGCAACAGGGACTTCCAACACCCTGATGACCTTCCGCGATCCGTCCCCCCATCGCACTGTACGACGGTGCTGGAATATTAACCAGCTTCCCATCAGCTACGCATCTCTGCCTCGCCTTAGGGGCCGACTCACCCTGCGCCGATGAACGTTGCGCAGGAAACCTTGGACTTACGGCGAGGGGGCTTTTCACCCCCTTTATCGCTACTCATGTCAGCATTCGCACTTCCGATACCTCCAGCAGCCTTTACAAGCCACCTTCGCAGGCTTACGGAACGCTCTCCTACCGCGTGTACATAGTACACACCCGCAGCTTCGGTTTATCGCTTAGCCCCGTTACATCTTCCGCGCAGGACGACTCGATCAGTGAGCTATTACGCTTTCTTTAAAGGGTGGCTGCTTCTAAGCCAACCTCCTGACTGTCTATGCCTTCCCACTTCGTTTCCCACTTAGCGATAATTCGGGACCTTAGCTGGCGGTCTGGGTTGTTTCCCTCTTGAGTCCGGACGTTAGCACCCGGTGCTCTGTCTCCCAAGCTGTACTTGCAGGTATTCGGAGTTTGCCATGGTTTGGTAAGTCGCCATGACCCCCTAGCCATAACAGTGCTCTACCCCCTGCAGTAATACTTGAGGCACTACCTAAATAGTTTTCGGAGAGAACCAGCTATTTCCAGATTTGTTTAGCCTTTCACCCCTATCCACAGCTCATCCCCTAGTTTTTCAACACTAGTGGGTTCGGTCCTCCAGCACGTGTTACCGTGCCTTCAACCTGGCCATGGGTAGATCATCTGGTTTCGGGTCTACACCCAGCGACTAGACGCCCTATTCGGACTCGCTTTCGCTACGCCTTCCCTATCCGGTTAAGCTCGCCACTGAATGTAAGTCGCTGACCCATTATACAAAAGGTACGCCGTCACCCCTTAAAGAGGCTCCGACTGTTTGTATGCATACGGTTTCAGGATCTATTTCACTCCCCTTCCGGGGTTCTTTTCGCCTTTCCCTCACGGTACTGGTTCACTATCGGTCGATCACGAGTATTTAGCCTTGGAGGATGGTCCCCCCATCTTCAGACAGGATTTCACGTGTCCCGCCCTACTTCTCTTACGCCTAGTTCCACCTACAACTTTTCGCCTACAGGGCTATCACCTGCTACGGCCGGACTTTCCATTCCGTTCGGCTAAGTTATAAGCTAAATCGTAAAGGCTGTTCCGATTTCGCTCGCCACTACTTTCGGAATCTCGGTTGATTTCTTTTCCTCGAGCTACTGAGATGTTTCAGTTCACCCGGTTCGCCTCCACTGGCCTATGTATTCAGCCAGGGATACTGCTTGCGCAGTGGGTTTCCCCATTCGGACATCTGCGGATCAATGCTTGTTTGCCAGCTCCCCGCAGCTTTTCGCAGGCTACCACGTCCTTCTTCGCCTGTGATCGCCAAGGCATCCACCATATGCACTTAGTCGCTTGATCCTATAACACTTAAGTCTTATAGGTGCTGTTCATTCGCGCTTGTGCCGTTCATAAGTTCAAAGCATCTGGCAAAGCTTTCACTTAACCAGTCTTGAGACTTGGAACAAAATCATGCAATCACAACCCGTATCCATCTCCACCGGCTCGCGCCGATGTTCGATGAACACTTTACGTTGTGCTTCTTCCAGATTGTTAAAGAACGATATATAGCTTCATTGGGCAAAACCCAACGATCAACACTGCCTCGCAGCATTCATCGTTATGCTCTGCCTGATACACCCAACCCACAACACCCAACCGACGACAACCACCGCTCTCTCGCCCGCACCCACCGCCAAGAACTGGTGGAGGTGAACGGGTTCGAACCGATGACCCCCTGCTTGCAAAGCAGGTGCTCTCCCAGCTGAGCTACACCCCCATATCCCCGACAGCCTCAACCAACCCCAGACCCCGGCAATACTTGGTGGGTCTGGTTGGATTCGAACCAACGACCCCCGCCTTATCAAGACGGTGCTCTAACCGACTGAGCTACAGACCCCAGACTCTTCGAACTCTCGGATCAACTTGTCGATCCAGCAGCCATATACCTTCAACAAACAACCGATAAGCGTGGACGCTTCAACACGCAGACGCTTCGCTCTTAAAGGAGGTGATCCAGCCGCACCTTCCGATACGGCTACCTTGTTACGACTTCACCCCAGTCATGAATCCTACCGTGGTAATCGCCCTCCTTGCGGTTAGGCTAACTACTTCTGGTAAAACCCACTCCCATGGTGTGACGGGCGGTGTGTACAAGACCCGGGAACGTATTCACCGCGACATGCTGATCCGCGATTACTAGCGATTCCGACTTCACGCAGTCGAGTTGCAGACTGCGATCCGGACTACGATCGGGTTTCTGGGATTGGCTCCCCCTCGCGGGTTGGCGACCCTCTGTCCCGACCATTGTATGACGTGTGAAGCCCTACCCATAAGGGCCATGAGGACTTGACGTCATCCCCACCTTCCTCCGGTTTGTCACCGGCAGTCTCATTAGAGTGCCCTTTCGTAGCAACTAATGACAAGGGTTGCGCTCGTTGCGGGACTTAACCCAACATCTCACGACACGAGCTGACGACAGCCATGCAGCACCTGTGTTCCGGTTCTCTTGCGAGCACTCCCAGGTCTCCCCAGGATTCCAGACATGTCAAGGGTAGGTAAGGTTTTTCGCGTTGCATCGAATTAATCCACATCATCCACCGCTTGTGCGGGTCCCCGTCAATTCCTTTGAGTTTTAATCTTGCGACCGTACTCCCCAGGCGGTCAACTTCACGCGTTAGCTGCGCTACCAAGGGCCGAAGCCCCCAACAGCTAGTTGACATCGTTTAGGGCGTGGACTACCAGGGTATCTAATCCTGTTTGCTCCCCACGCTTTCGTGCATGAGCGTCAGTGTTATCCCAGGAGGCTGCCTTCGCCATCGGTGTTCCTCCGCATCTCTACGCATTTCACTGCTACACGCGGAATTCCACCTCCCTCTGACACACTCTAGCCCGGTAGTTAAAAATGCAGTTCCAAGGTTAAGCCCTGGGATTTCACATCTTTCTTTCCGAACCGCCTGCGCACGCTTTACGCCCAGTAATTCCGATTAACGCTTGCACCCTACGTATTACCGCGGCTGCTGGCACGTAGTTAGCCGGTGCTTATTCTGCAGGTACCGTCAGTTGCCCCAGGTATTAGCCAGAGCCGTTTCTTTCCTGCCAAAAGTGCTTTACAACCCGAAGGCCTTCATCGCACACGCGGGATGGCTGGATCAGGGTTGCCCCCATTGTCCAAAATTCCCCACTGCTGCCTCCCGTAGGAGTCTGGGCCGTGTCTCAGTCCCAGTGTGGCTGGTCGTCCTCTCAAACCAGCTACGGATCGTCGCCTTGGTGAGCCGTTACCTCACCAACTAGCTAATCCGATATCGGCCGCTCCAATAGTGCGAGGCCCGAAGGTCCCCCGCTTTCCCCCGTAGGGCGTATGCGGTATTAGCTACGCTTTCGCGTAGTTATCCCCCGCTACTGGGCACGTTCCGATACATTACTCACCCGTTCGCCACTCGCCACCAGGCCGAAGCCCGTGCTGCCGTCCGACTTGCATGTGTAAAGCATCCCGCCAGCGTTCAATCTGAGCCAGGATCAAACTCTTCAGTTCAATCTCTGTTTAATTCACGCAGCACATAAATGCGCCGCGCTTCGCATGACTCAAAGGAAGCAGGGCTCGCGATCCCCGATAAATCGGAAACCTCAAACCTTACTTCTCTGTGAGCTCTTGATACTTGCGCGTTCGGATCCATGAACAACCTAGATCCTGAGATCCAGACCACCCATCGACCCGTGCGGCTGCGCATCAAGCGCCCACACTTATCGGTTGTTTCGTTGTTAAAGAACGGGGTACTGCCTACTGCTGTATTCGCTTCCCCACTTCCACCGCACCGCTTGTTGTTGCAGCGCTGTGTCAGTAGCGAAGAAGCGAGATTATGAAGACATTTTTTCAGGCTGTCAAATCATCGTGGGCCGCAACATTCACTCACCGCCCGCGCCGATCTGCCCGCCCGGGCTTGCGCCCTGCCTTGCATAACCGCCTTGCCTCGACCACCTCGCCACCCCAGGAACCTGACCGCATAGGCCTAAGGGTTTACCCTGTGTTCGACTCAACCGCCGAGCCCGAAACTATAGCACAGATCTTTTGGACTTCGCAAACAGGGCCGTATCAACCCCGCTGCATCCAACCCGTGCCTAAACCACCTCCGGGCCCCGCTCGCCAACCCTGAAAACTCCGGGCTCGCTGCGAAGGGGGCGAACTATAGCACAGGTGCGCGCAGCCCACATGCCGCCCGCCTGCATGCTGGTACGCTACGCCTAGCCGAGCCACACGGGCGGGCATTGGACCAAGACCACCATGACAGAAGACATCCTGATCAACGTTACACCGTTCGAGACCCGCGTTGCCCTGGTGGAGCAAGGCGCCGTGCAGGAACTCCACGTGGAGCGCAGCATCCAGCGCGGCCAGGTGGGCAACATCTACCTGGGACGTGTCGTGCGGGTGCTGCCTGGCATGCAGAGCGCCTTCATCGACGTGGGGCTGGAGCGGGCCGCCTTCATCCACATCGCCGACCTGCGCGAGAACCGTGCGGAACGCAGCCAGGGGCATACGCCCACGCCCATCGAAAAGCTGCTGTTCGAGGGGCAGACCCTGATGGTGCAGGTCATCAAGGATCCGCTGGGCACCAAGGGCGCCCGGCTCTCCACGCAGATCAGCATAGCGGGGCGCATGCTGGTGCACCTGCCGCACGACCCGCACATCGGAATTTCGCAGAAGATCGATTCCGAAGCCGAGCGTGCCCAGTTGCGCGAGCGGCTGCACGCACTGGTGCCGCCCGAAGAAAAAGGCGGATTCATCGTGCGCACGCAGGCCGAGGGCGCCACCGACGAGGAACTGGCTGCAGACCTCGAGTATCTGCGCAAGCTGTGGGCCAGCGTGCAGGCCGCGGCGCGCAGCAATCCCGCACCCGCCCTGCTGCACCAGGACCTCACCCTGGCGCAGCGCGTGCTGCGCGACATGGTCGGGCCGAACACGGGCAGCATCCTGGTGGACTCGCGCAGCACCACGCTGGCCATGCAGGAGTGGGCGCGCCTGTATACGCCTTCGGTGGCCGATCGCATCCGCCACTACAGCGGGGACCGCCCGCTGTTCGATACCGCGAACGTGGACGAGGAAATCGCCCGGGCGCTGTCGCGCCGGGTCGACCTGAAGTCGGGCGGCTATCTCATCATCGACCAGACCGAGGCGCTGACCACGGTGGACGTGAACACCGGCGGCTTCGTGGGCGGGCGCAACTTCGACGACACCATCTTCAAGACCAATCTCGAGGCGGCGCAGGCCATCGCCCGGCAGCTTCGGCTGCGCAACCTGGGCGGCATCGTCATCCTGGACTTCATCGACATGGAAGACCCGGAACACCGCGAAACCGTGCTGGCCGAACTGAAGAAGGCGCTCTCGCGCGACCGGACCCGCATGACGGTGAACGGCTTCACCCAGCTGGGCCTGGTGGAAATGACGCGCAAGCGTACCCGGGATTCGCTGGCGCATCAGTTGTGCGAGCCCTGCCCCATGTGCCAGGCGCGCGGCACGGTGCGCACCCCGCGCACCGTGTGCTATGAGATCCTGCGAGAGATCTTGCGCGAGGGGCGCCAGTTCAATCCCAAGGAGTTCCGCATCCTGGCCTCGCAGCAGGTGGTGGACCTCTTCCTGGAAGAGGAAAGCCAGCACCTGGCCATGCTGGGCGACTTCGTGGGCAAGCCCATCTCGCTGGAGGTGGAGGCCGCGTACAACCAGGAACAGTACGACATCATACTGATGTGACGGCTGCAGCTGCCGCATGCGGCCATGCCGATGCCGCCCGCCGGGCTGGCCCTGGCCGGGCTCAGTCTTCCCGGAACTGCATGTTGTAGAGCGAGGCGTACAGGCCGTTGGCAGCCAGCAGCTCGGCGTGGGCGCCCTGCTCCACGATGCGGCCGGCATCGAGCACGATGATGCGGTCGGCATTCTGCACCGTGGACAGGCGATGGGCGATGACGAGCGTGGTGCGGCCGTTCATGAGACGCTCCAGCGAGGCCTGGACCTGGCGCTCGGATTCGTTGTCGAGCGCCGAGGTGGCTTCGTCGAGGATGAGCACCGGCGCGTTCTTGATGAGCGCGCGCGCGATGGCCAGCCGCTGGCGCTGCCCGCCCGACAGCCGCGCTGCATTCTCGCCCACCGGCGTGTGGATGCCTTGCGGCAGGGCCTCGACGAATTCCAGCAGGTTGGCCGCGGCCAGGGCGTCGCGCACGGCGGCGTCGTCGGAGCGGCCCGCGGCACCGTAGCCCACATTGGCGGCAATGGTGTCGTCGAACAGGACCACGTCCTGGCTCACCAGCGAGATATGCGAGCGCAGGCTACGCAGGCTCAGCTCGCCTATGGGCACGTCGTCGAACAGGATGGCTCCGGATTGCGGCACCACGAAACGCGGCAGCATGTTCGCGAGCGTGGTCTTGCCGCTGCCCGAGCGGCCGACCAGGGCCACGGTCTGGCCGGGCTCGATGCAGAACGAGATCTCGCTGAGCGTATCGCGCTCGGCGTCGGGGAAGCGGTGCGTGACGCCGCGGAATTCGATCTTGCCGCGCACCGGCTCGGCCAGGGCCCGCGTGCCGGTGTCGGGCTCCACCGGCTGATCGATGAGGGTGAAGACGCTTTCGGCGGCCACCAGCATGCGCTGCATCCGCGAGGCGATATTGGTGAGCCGCTTGATGGGGTCGAAGATCTGGGCCAGCGCCGCCATGAAGGAGGCGAAGCTGCCCACCGTGAGCGTGCCGTTGTTGGCCTGGCCCAGGGCCACGGCAATCACGGCGGCCACCGAGATGGAGATGCAGATCTGGGTGAGCGGGGTGAGCGCGGCGTCTGCGGTGGCGGTGCGCATCGCGAAGCGGCGCAGGCGCCCGTTGACGAACTGGAAGCGGCTGCGCTCGGCCTCGTAACCGTCGAACAGCTTGATCACGCGCTGGCCGTCGATGCCCTCGCTGACCACGCGGGTGAGTTCGGCGTTCATGTTGACCGTATCGCGATTGATCTTGCGCAGCCGGCGGATGAACACCCGGGCGATCAGCACCGACACGGGCAGCATGACCAGGATGATCAGGGTCAGCGCCCACGACATGTACAGCAGCACGCAGATCAGGGCCACCACCACGAGCGACTCGCGCACCAGCACGGTGAGCACGCCGGTGGCGTAGCCCGTGACGTTGCCGGCGTCGATGGTGAAGCGGTTGAGCAGGCGGCCGGTTTCGCCCAGCTTGAAATCGGCGTCCGGCAACCCGAGCAGCCGTTCGAACATGTCGCGCCGCATCCCCAGCAGCACGTTGTTGGCCACCCAGGCCAGCAGGTAGTCGCTGCAGAAATTGCAGATGCCGCGCAGCACGATGAGGCCGACCACCGCCAGGGGGATGGCCCAGACGTAATAGGGCTTGGTGCCGGAGAAGCCCTCGTCCAGCAGCGGCTTCATGATCACGGCCAGGGTGGGCTGGGTTGCGGCCGCACCTGCCATCAGGAGTATCGCCAGGAGCAGGACTTTCCAGTAGGAACCGACCCGGCCGTAGATGCGTTTCCAGAGCTCGGAACGCACGGGATGGGAGCCGGCGGGCGTTTGGCGCGACGCTGAATTCAAGAGAACTCTCGCTTTAATACAATCGTGCGGGGATTGTACCGTCGGGCGCCAGGCCGGCGGCGGCCCCGCTCCTGCCACTTTGGAATGCCTGCGCCCGCGCGCCCGGGCACAGCATGATGAACGCGACTTCCCGCATCTACGTACGATTGCCCAATTGGGTGGGCGATGTCTGCATGAGCCTGCCCAGCCTGCATGTGCTGGCCGACACCGGCGTCCCGCTGGTCCTGTGCGCCCGCGCCTGGGCGCGCGACCTGCTCTGCGGCCTGCCCGCGCACGACTTCCTGCCCATGCGGGGCAGGCTGCTCGAAGACCGGGCGGCGGTGCGCGCGCACCTGCGTGCGTCGGGGACCGCACGGAACGCCCGCGGCCTGCTGCTGCCGGATTCGCTGTCCAGTGCCGCCGTGTTCCGGCTGGCCGGCCTGGCCAGCGCCGGCTATCGCGACGACGGCCGCAGCCTGCTGCTGCGCTGGCCCGTGGCCAAGCCCGCGGAGCCGCTGCACGCGGTGCAGTCGTGGTATGGCCTGACGCGCACCGCGCTGGCGCAATGGGGCCTGCCTGCCGGCCCCGCCGCTCCCGCCCGCAGCCTGGACCTGCCCCTCACCGATGCGCATCGCGCCGCGGCCGACGAGGCGCTGCGGGCGCACGGCCTGGCGACGCGCCCGCCTGTCCTGATCGCGCCTACGGCCACCGGACTGCATAAGGGCCGCGTCAAGGTCTGGCCGGAATTCGACGGGCTGACGCGCGCCCTGCAGGCCGAAGGCCATGTGGTGGCGATGTGCCCGCCGCCCGGGGAGGTCGAGCAGGCCCGGCGCAACGCACCCACCGCCCTGTTGCTTCCGGCCCTGCCGCTCGGGGCGTTCGCGGCGCTGGCGCAGCGCGCCCGTCTGGTGGTCTGCAACGATTCCGGCGTATCCCACATTGCCGCAGCCGTGAATGCGCGCCAGCTGACGCTCTTCGGCGTGACGAATCCGGCACGCACCGGCCCGTGGTCGCCACAGGCCCAGGGCGTGGGCGGCGAGGACGGCTGGCCCGACCTGGACACGGTGCGGGCACGCGTCGCCGCCCTGCTTGCGGCCGGGTAGAATCGCAGCACACATGGCTATATCCAGTTATCTCACCAACCTCATCATCCCGCTGAATCTCTGCGTGACCCTGGTCGTGCTCGGCCTGGTGCTGGGGCTGTTCCGCCTGCGCCGCACGGGCGCTGCGCTGGCACTGGCCGGCATCGCGTGGGCCGCGGCCTGGTCGCTGCCCGCCACCTCGCTGTGGCTGGGCGGCGCGCTGGAGCAGCGCTATGCCCACCTCGCGCCGGCGAACTCGCCCACCGCCGATGCCATCGTGGTGCTCGGCGGCAATACGGCCAATGGACGCGCGAACTGGTTCCTGCCATACGATCCCCGCACGGCGGTGGTTCGCGTGGACATGGCGCTGGAACTGTATCGCGCGCAGCGCGCGCCGCGCATCGTGCTTTCCGGCGGCGCGCTGGAAGGCGAAGTGAGCGAGGCCATGGGCATGGCGCACCGCCTGCGCCTGCAGGGCGTGCCAGAGGAGGCCCTGATCCTGGAAAATGCCAGCCGCACCACCTATGAGAACGCCACGCTGACGGAGGAAACCCTGTCGGAACACGGCATACGCAAGGTGCTGCTGGTGACCTCGGCGCTGCACATGCCCCGCGCCATGGCGGCGTTCGCCAAGCAGGGCGTGGAAGCCGTCGCCGCCCCCGCGCCGCCGCAGATCACGCTGCCCGCCGACGGCGGCGTGCAGGCCTGGGTGCCGAACCGGCGCGCCTTCGACGCCAGCCGCTCCATCATCAAGGAATACGCGGGCCTCTTCGTGTACTGGCTGCGGGGCTGGGTGTGAACAGGGTCGCTGCCACCATGGACTGCCGCCCGGGCTGCGGCGCGTGCTGCATCGCACCCTCGATAACCCGGCCGATACCCGGGATGCCCGACGGCAAGCCCGCCGGCGTGCCGTGCGTGCAGCTGCTGCCGGACATGCGCTGCGCGCTGTTCGGCCATCCTTCCCGGCCGGCGTTCTGCGGCGGGCTCCAGCCCCAGGCGGAGATGTGCGGACCGGACCGCGGGCATGCGCTGGCCTGGCTCGCCCGCCTCGAGACCGAGACGGCGCCGGTCGCCTGAGCGCAACGCGGACGGCGTATCCGGGCTAGGCTCGCGCAAGGCGCGCGAGCCCCAGGTAGACCTGCTCCGTCTGGCTGGCAAAACCCGCGAGGCTGAACGCGGCCAGGCTCCTGGCGCGCGCTGCCGCGCCCATGCCCGGCAGGCGGCCGGTGTCGCGCAGCACGGTCTCCAGCACCCCGGCCACCGCGTCGGGCCGGCGGCGCGGCACGATCCAGCCATCCTCGCCGGGCGTGATGTTCTCCGGCAGCCCGCCCTGGTCGGACACGATGACGGGCAGCCCCATGGCCATCATCTCGCGACACGCGAACGAGATGGTCTCCACCCGGTACGACAGGACGAAACCGAGGTCCAGCGCGGCCAGGAAAGGCCGGACGTCGTCCAGCGGGCCGGCGAACACCACCCGGTCGGCCAGGCCCGTGGCCTCGAGCTCCCGCAACTGCGCGGGATCGGGATCGGCGCCGGCCAGGGCGACGTAGACACCCTCGGCCCGCTCGCCCAGCAGGGCCAGCGCGCGCACCATGTCGATCCAGCCCTTGTAGGAATTGGTGCCTGCGTTGCTGCCCACCAGCAGCCTGCAACGCCCGGCGCGGTCCCCGAGCAGCGCGCGGCGGGCCGCCTGCGCCTGCCCGGAGGGCCAGGGACTGAAGCGCTCGGTATCCACGCCGTTGGCGATGATGGAAATCGGCCGCAAGGCATAGGGCGAAGCCCGCAACATCCCCTCGACGTAGCGGCACACGCCGATGACGTGATCGGTGCCCAGCCGCGCGCGCAGCGCAGCGCCGGCATACGAGATGGGGATGTCGTTGTGCTTGGTGAAGACGATGCGGGGTTTGCGTGCGCCCAGGCCCAGGCATGCGAGCATCACCGTGCGGTGGTCAGACGAGCCGTTGACGTGGACCACATCGATGCGCCGCTCCAGGATCACGCGGCGCAAGCGCCGCGCGGCCGCGAAGCGCGCGCCCAGCTTGCTGGGGTAGTCCTGGGCCACGACGTGTACCCCAGGCATCGCGCCGGCCAGGCGGTACAGGCCGCTGCCCTGCGGCACCGCCACGGTGATTGCGTGGCGCCCGCAGAGCGCGCGCACCAGCGAAGCGATGTAGACGGTATGCCCGCCTATGCCCGGCGCGCTGTGGAAATTGGTGTAGAGAAGGTTCATGGCACGCGCGGTCAGCGCTCCTGCTCGCCCCGGAACATCAGCTTGGCATAGCGGAAGAAGCTTCCCGCAGAAGCGGTGACGGCCAGCACGAGCCCGTGCCTGCCGTCGAGGAAACCGCGGCGCAGGAGATAGATGCGCACGAAGGTCCAGAAGGCATGCCCGAGCGCGCCGAATACGCCGGTGCGCTTGCCGCGGGCATGCATCATGGCAGCCGCGTCGGAGGAATACCGGTTGATCTTGGCGACCAGGCTGTCCAGGTCGTCGTAGGGATAATGCAGGAAATGGGCCTGCAGCCGGCCCACCGGCCCGGGCTCGGGAACCACCCGCTCGTGCACGGCCGCGTCGGTGAAGCGCGCGGTGCCGCGCCGGAACAGGCGCAGCACCGGGTCCGGCCACCATCCGCTGTGGCGGATGAAGCGGCCGCAGAAATTCGACAGCCGCGGGATCTCGTACGCCGCTGCCGTGGGCGCCGCCATCACGGCCTGGATTTCGCGCGCGAGCTCCGGCGTGACCCGCTCGTCGGCGTCGATGGACAGCACCCAGTCGCAGGTGGCGAGATCCAGCGCCCGGTTCTTCTGCGGGCCGAAGCCCGGCCAATCGGCCGTGACTTCCACGCGGGCGCCGAAGCCGCGCGCCAGCGCCACGGTGTTGTCGGTGCTGCCGGAATCCACCACGATGAACTCGTCGGCAAAGGCCACCGACTCCAGGCAGCCCAGGATGTGCGCGGCCTCGTTCTTGGTGATGAGGATGACCGACAGCGTCATGCGCGGCCCCGCAGGCGCCGCTTCCAGGCCTTCCAGGCATGGAAGCGCGGCCCGACGAGAGGATGGCGGCCCAGCCATACGCGCCGGTTCAGCCAGCCGCCGGCCCGGTTGCGCACGGCGAACCGGTAGATATGGGAGGAATCCCCGCCCGGCCGGTTCTGGCCCAGGGCGTCGGTGGTGTAGAGATGGCGAAAGCCGGCCGCATGCGCCTCGGCGACGTAGTCGGCGTCGAAGTAGCCCTGCGGCCAGCACAGGTGATCGCTGGCCTCGCCGAGCTGATGGGCCAGGGCTGCCCGCGAAGCGGCCAGGTCCTGAGCCAGGCGCGCACGCTTGGCGGCGGCGTCGGCGCCGCACACGCGATCCCAGCGGGTGTGCGTATGCGTATGGCTGTGCAGTTCGAACGTGCCCGCCTGCAGCATGGCCCGGACTTCGCTCCAGCGCAGCATGACTTCGTCGTGCCTGCCTGCGCCGATGCGCCGCTTGCATTCGTCGTGGTCGGGACATTCGGGCAACGCGCGCCCTTGTCCGGCGTGCGCACGCACGTCGCCCTCGCCCAGCCAGCCGGTGACGAGGAACAGCACCGCATGCATGCCGTAGCGTTGCAGAATGGGGTGGGCATGCACCCAATTGTTGAGATAACCGTCGTCGAACGTGATGAGCACGGACTTCTCGGGCACCGGCTCGCCGTCGAGATAGGCGGCGAATTGCGCGGCGGTGAGCGAGACATAGCCTGCACGCGCGAGCCCGGCGATCTGGGCCTCGAACACCTCGGGCGTGACGGCGATCATGCCGCCGGCCGGGGTGACGTGGTGGTACATGAGTACCGGTACGTTGGGCGCGTTGCTCATCGGTCGGAGCGCTCCGCCAGCCATTTGCGGTAGACGGCCTCGGTGTTCTCGGCGAGGCGTTCGGGCGAGAAACGCGCTTCTTCCCAGACCATGCTGCGCCCTGCCTCGCCCATGCGGCGGCGCAGTTCCGGATCGTCGACGAGCCGCCGCAGGGCTTCGGTGAGCGCGGGCTGGTCTTTCACGGGCACGAGGATGCCGGTCACGCCGTCGCGCATCATTTCAGGCACGCCGCCGACCTGGGTGCCGATGACGGGCAGGCCGGCAGCCTGCGCCTCCACGTATACCGTGCCGGAGGCTTCCTGCTGCGTGGCCAGGGCGAACAGGTCGAAACCCGCCAGCAGATTGGGCACGTCGCGCCGGGTTCCCATCAGGTGGATGCGCCCCTGCAGGCCGAGTTCGTGTATGTACGCCTGGACCTGCTCGAAAGTGGGCGAGCCGCTGCCCACGAATACCATGTGCAGCCGCGGCCGGGTCTCCATCAGAGGGCGGATGGCGTCCACCAGGTCTTTGTGGCCCTTGGGCGCGCGCATCACCGCCACGCAGCCGACCACGATGTCGTCCGGGGCCAGCCCCAGCTCGGCGCGCAGGGTGGAGTGCTCCACCGGCGGAGGCAGCACGATGGGCGAATACAGCGTGGCGATGCGGTCCGGGGGCACCCCGCGGCTGATGAGATAGCGGCGCACGTAGTCGCTCACGGTGGTGACACGGTGGGGCAGCCAGGTATAGGACAGCATCGAGCCCACCTTGTTGGCCAGGTGGCGGGTGCGCACGATCAGGGGCGTGCCCGCCAGCCGCCCCGCCGTGCCGGCGATCAGGGTGTCGATGCGGCTGTGCGTGTTGACCACGTCGTAGCGGCCGGCGCGCAGCAGCCGCCGCATCGCGGTCACGCCCCGGAGATAGTTGCCCAGCCCGCCCATCGGCAGGGTATGCACCGTGAAGCCCGCGTCGCGCAGGCGCGGCACCAGCTGCGCCTGCGGCTGGCACACCGCCTCGAGATGATGGCCGCGCTCGCGCATGGCGTGCATCTCTTTATAGATGCGATGCTCCTGGCCGCCGAAGGCGACGGCAGCTTCCGTATGGAGGATGCGCAGCGGCTGCATCAGTAGGCGACCTCGACGCCGTCGGGGCGGGCCCAGTCTGAGAGGTTCGCCAGCAGGGTATCTGCCATGCGCACCCGCCACTCCTCGCCCAACCGCACCGTGCAGGTGAAGTTGCTCTTCTGGTAGACGATGTCCACCGGCACGCCGCGTATGCCGTTCTCCGGCTCGGCGCGGAACGGATTGAGCAGCTGGCGCAGCCGGGCGGCGTCGGCCTGCCCGTTGAGGCGCACGCGCAGCGCACGGGCGCGCGCCTCGCGCGCGAGCTGCAGGTCGTAGAGCTGCTCGGCCACGATGCGCATGCCGCCGGAGTATTCATCGTTGCTGACCTTGCCCTGCACGATCAGGAGCTGGTCTTCCTTGAGCCGGTTGCGGTGCTTTTCGTAGAGCTCGTTGAAGACGGACACCTCGACCTGCGCGGTGCCGTCGTCCAGCACCGCGAACACCATCTTGCCGCGCCGGGTCATCATGACGCGCACGCCGGCCAGCACGCCGCACATCCATTGCAGGTCGCGCTGCGGCTCGAGGCGAGCCAGCTGCATCGGCACGATGCGCCGCACCTCGTCGCGCCAGTGGTCGAACAGGTGGCCGCTGAAGTAATACCCCAGCGCCGCCTTTTCCTCGGTGAGCTTGGTGTGGAGATCCCAGGGCGGGACCTTGGCGAGTTCGCTGGCAACCACTTCGCTGCTGTCGTCGCCGAACAGCGATGCCTGGTTGGCACTGCGCGCGGCCTGCTCGGCAGCCTCCATCGCGGTGCCCACCGACGCGAGCAGGGCCGCCCGGTTGGGCTCGATGGTGTCGAACGCGCCCGCGCGGATCAATGCCTCGATGGTGCGGCGGTTGACGGCATGCTTGTCGACCCGGCGGCAGAAATCGGCCAGGCTGGTGAACGGCCCGCCTTCGGCGCGGGCGCGCAGGATCTCCTCGACGGCGCCCTGCCCCGTGCCCTTGACTGCGCCCAACCCGTAGCGCATGGTGCGCGGCGGCTTGCCCTGGGCCGCATGCGCGTCGGCCACGGGCTCGAAGCGATAGCCGGAGGCATTGACGTCGGGCGGCAGGACTTCCACGCCGTTGGCCTGCGCATCGCGCACGAAGATCTGCACCTTGTCGGTGTCGTCCATGTCCGACGACAGCGTGGCGGCGAGGAATTCGGCGGGATGGTAGGCCTTGAGCCAGGCGGTCTGGTAGGCAATCAGCGCGTAGGCGGCCGAGTGCGACTTGTTGAAGCCGTAGCCCGCGAACTTCTCCATCAGGTCGAACAGCTTCACCGCCAGGTCGGGGTCGTAGCCTTTCTCGCGCGCGCCCTTCTCGAACAGTTCGCGGTGCTTGGCCATTTCCTCGGGCTTCTTCTTGCCCATGGCCCGGCGCAGCAGGTCGGCGCCGCCCAGCGAGTAGCCGCCGATGATCTGCGAGATCAGCATCACCTGTTCCTGGTAGACGATGACCCCGTAGGTGCTCTTCAGGGTGGCTTCCAGGTCGGGATGGAAATAGTCGACCTGGGCGCGGCCGTGCTTGCGGTTGACGAAGTCGTCGACCATGCCGGATTCGAGCGGCCCCGGACGATACAGGGCCAGCATGGCGATGATGTCTTCGAAGTTGCTGGGCCGCAGCTTCTTGAGCAGCTCTTTCATGCCGCGCGATTCGAGCTGGAATACTGCCGTGGTGTTGGCGTCGCACAGCACCTTGTAGGCGGCCGGGTCGTCGAGCCCCAGCGCCATGATGTCGAAATCGCGCTTGTCTTGATTGAACTGGCGCACATAACGCACGGCCCAATCGAGGATGGTGAGGTTGCGCAGCCCGAGGAAGTCGAACTTGACCAGGCCCGCGGCCTCCACGTCGTCCTTGTCGAACTGCGAGACCGCGCTGTTCTCCTGCCCCGGCTGGCAATACAGCGGGCAGAAGTCGGTGAGCTTGCCGGGCGCGATCAGCACGCCGCCGGCGTGCATGCCGATGTTGCGCGTGAGGCCTTCGAGCGGCTGGGCCAGGTCGACCAGGCCGCGCACCTCCTCTTCCTGCTCGTAGCGCTCGCGGAACGCCGGCTCTTCCTTGAGGGTGCGCTCCAGCGACCACGGGTCGGCAGGATTGAACGGGATGAGCTTGGAGAGGCCGTCGCAGAACATGTAGGGCATGTCCAGCACGCGCCCCGCATCGCGCACCACCGCCTTGGCGCCCAGGGTGCCGAAGGTGGCGATCTGGCTCACGGCGTCGCGGCCGTATTTCTCCTTGACGTAGTCGATGACGCGTTCGCGGTTGTCCTGGCAGAAATCGATGTCGAAGTCGGGCATGGACACCCGCTCGGGGTTCAGGAAGCGCTCGAACAGCAGGTCGTAGCGGATCGGGTCCAGGTCCGTGATGCCCAGCGCATAGGCCACCAGCGAGCCGGCGCCCGAGCCCCGCCCCGGCCCCACCGGAACGCCGTTCTGCTTGCCCCAGTTGATGAAGTCCTGGACGATGAGGAAGTAGCCCGGGAAGCCCATCTGGATGATGGTCTTGCATTCGCGCTGCAGCCGCTCTTCATAGACGCCGCGCCTGGCGGCGCGCTCGGCCTCGTCGGGGAACAGGAATTCCAGCCGCTTCTCCAGGCCTTCCTCCGACAGCTGCACCAGGTAGTCGTCGAGCGACACGCCGTCGGGCGTGGGGAAGTCGGGCAGCCGCGGCTTGCCCAGCACCAGGGTCAGGTTGCAACGGCGCGCGATTTCCACGGTATTGGCCAGGGCCGACGGCACGTCGGCGAACTTCCGGGCCATTTCCTCGGAACTCTGCAGATACTGCTCGGGCGTGAAGCGGCGCACCCGGCGCGGATTGGCGAGGATCTCGCCCTCGGCGATGCAGACGCGGGCCTCGTGGGCCTGGAATTCGTCGCGGTCGAGGAACTGCACCGGATGGGTGGCCACCACGGGCAGGCCGGCCTCCGCGGCCAGGCGCATGGCGGCCTGGGTATAGGCTTCGTCGCCGTCGAAACCGGCGCGCTGCAGTTCGATGTAATAGGCGCCCGGGAAGAGCTGGCCCCATTGCCGCGCCATGGCGAGCGCGGCGGCGGCGTTGCCGGCCTCCAGCGCCTGCCCGACGTCGCCCGCGCGCGCGCCGGACAGCACGATCAGGCCTTCCCGGCCCTGCAGCCATTCACGCCGGATCTCGGCGCGGCCCTTGTACTGGTTGGTGAGGAACGACTGGGTGATGAGCTCGCACAGATTCAGGTAGCCCTTCTGGCTGCGCACCAGCAGCAGCAGCCTGTGGGGCTTGTCGCGGTCTTCGTCGTTGGTGAGCCAGACGTCGCAGCCGGCAACGGGCTTGATGCCCGCGCCACGCGCGCTCTTGTAGAACTTGATCAGCCCGAAGAGGTTGGAGAGGTCGGTGAGCGCCACGGCCGGCTGGCCCAGCTTGGCGACCCGCTTGACCAGGTCGGGAATGCGTACGATGCCGTCCACCACCGAGAACTCGGAGTGCACGCGCAAATGGACGAACGGGGGGTGGGACTGGACGGCTTCGGACATGGCGGGATTGTACCCAGTTGGCGGCCCGCCGGAGGGGCCGCCGGGTACGCCGCGCCAGGTCAGGAGCAGGCCATCAGGCCGGGCAGCACGAACTGGCCGGCCAGGCGCGCGCAGGCCACCTTGAAGGCGCCCACGGCCGGGTCCGGCATGAGGAAATTGAGGGTGCCGAGGCACTGCCCGCGCACCACCAGCGGCACGTTGATCACGGACCGCAGGCCGAGGGCGACGATGGCCTGGTGGTCGTCGAACGAGGCGCGGATGGCATCCTCGCCCTCGCCCACGTACACCCGCTGCTCCAGCAGCACGTGGCGCCCCCAGGGCATGCCGCGCTTGTCCTTGGTGCCCCCCGGCGGGTAGGAAACCGGGTCCGAGCTGTACAGGCGTTGCAGCGTCATGCGCTCCGGATCGAAGCGGTTGATGGTGCACAAGGTGTGGGCCAGGCCCTCGCGGGCCCAGGCATCCACTTCGGCATACAGCGCCGTGGCATCCGATCCTGCGCAAGCCGCCGCGAGGCGCTCCGCGTCCGGCAGCGCGATGGGAAGGGAAGCCGCCTGCATCAGTCCACCGTCACGCCGAGGTCGCGCACGATCTTGTCGTACTTGGCCGCATCGCGTTCCAGGGTCTGGGCGAACGCCTCGGGCGTGGACTTGCGCACTTCCACGCCGATGTCGGCCATCTTCTTCACGACCTCGGGCTTGGCCAGGATCGTGTTGATCTCGCGGTTCAGGCGCGCCACCAGGGCCGGATCCATGCCCGCAGGACCGAAGGCGCCGTACCACACGGCCATTTCATAGCCGGGCACGGTCTCGGCCACGGTGGGCACCTGGGGCAGCAGCGGCGAGCGGCTGGCCTCAGTGACGGCCAGCAGCTTCAGCTTGCCGCTCTGCACGTGCGGCAGGGTCTGGGTGCCGGCGCTGAAGAGGACCTGGGTACGGTTGGCCACGGTGTCCAGCACGGCGGGCGCGCCGCCGCGGTAGGGCACGTGCACCATTTCCACGCCGGTGGCCTTCTCGAACATGGCGGCGCTCAGGTGGTTGGTGGAACCGGCACCCGCCGAGGCGTAGGCGATGTCGCCCGGACGGGCCTTGGCATATTCGATGAACTCGGCCACGCTGTTCACGGGCAGTTCGGCGTTGACCACCATGGTGTTGGTGACCAGCGCCAGTTCGGCGATGGGCGTGAAATCCTTCACGCCGTCGAAGGGCATGCTCTGGTAGAGCGCCTGGTTCATGGTGTGGGTGCTCATGGAACCCACCAGCAGCGTGTAGCCGTCGGGCTTGGCCCGGGCCACGAAAGCCGAGCCGATGTTGCCCGAAGCGCCCGAGCGGTTCTCCACCACCACGGGCTGGCCCAGGCTGGCGGACAGGTGCTCGGACAGCACCCGCGCGAGTATGTCGGTGGAGCCGCCCGCCGCCCACGGCACGATGAGCGTGACGGCCTTTTCAGGCCAGTCGGCATGGGCAAGGCCCGGCACGGCGGCCGTGGCGGAAAGCATGACGGTTGCCAGGAAACGGCGCAAAGAGAAAGCCATGGATGTGAACCCCTTGTATGTTCAGGCTGTTGAATGAAAAGTGGAGTGCCGCTGTGGTTCAGCGGCCCAGTGCGTAGCCCTGCATGCCACGCGGGTTGGCCGCCGCCCGCAGCAGCAGCCCGCCGCCGCCCGCGGGTTCGCGCGTGCAGGCGCTGATGCGGCCTTCCGACCAGGGCGCGCCGACCTTGACCTCGTGGCCCGCCTCGCGCAGCGCCTGTACGGTGGCTTCGGGCATCTGCCCTTCGACGGTGAGGCGGTTCAGCGTGGTGCTGCGCGGCCAGAACGAGCCCGGGAAATGGTCGATGTGCCATGACGGCGCCTCGATGGCCTCCTGCAGGTTCAGGCCCATGACCGCATGGCGCAGGAAGAAGGCCACGGTCCATTGGTCCTGCTGGTCTCCGCCGGGCGTGCCGAAGGCCATGTAGGGCTCCCCGTCGCGCAGGGCCAGGCCGGGGGAAAGCGTGGTGACGGGCCTGCGCCCGGGGCGCAGTGCGCCGGGGACGCCCTCGTCCAGCCACGTCATCTGCAGGCGGGTGGACACGGCAAAGCCCAGGCCCGGCACCACGGGGCTGGACGACAGCCAGCCGCCGGAGGGCGTGGCCGCCACCATGTTGCCATGCCGGTCGATGACGTCGATGTGGCAGGTGTCGCCCACGAAGATCTCGCGCTCGGCCCATTTGTCCACGGGCGGCAGCGCCGCGAAAGTCGGTTCGCCCACGCCGTAGCGCGTATCGGCCTGCGCCAGGGCGCGCCGTGCCGCCTGCAGGTCGGGCAGCACGGGCGCACGGCCGTCGGGGCTGCCAGGCTGCAATTGCATGCTGGCCTGCGCACCCACCAGCGCAGCGCGCTGGCGTGCGTAGTCGTCGCCGAGCAGCGCCGCCAGCGGCACATCGACCGCATCCGGATCCCCGTACCAGGCCAGGCGGTCAGCGAAGGCCAGCTTGGCGGCCTCGGCCACGCGGTGCACGAATGCCGGGCTGTCGGGCGCCAGACCGTCGAGCCCCAGATGGCGCAACAGTGCCAGCTGCTGCAGGAATACCGGCCCCTGCGACCACGGGCCGCACTTGGCGACGGTATAGCGTCCGTATTCCAGCGTGGCGGGATCGTCGTAGCGCGCCGTCCAGGCGGCCAGGTCGTCGTAGCGCAGCAGGCCGCGATTGCGTTCGCCGCTGCAGTCGCGCACCTCGGCGTTGCGGTAGTAGTCGTCGATGGCCCGGGCCACGAAGCCGCGATACCAGAGGTCTATGGCCGCGTCGATGCGCGCCGCGCGGTCGGTGCCGCGTGCCTCGGCCAGCAGGCGTTCGTACGTGGCGGCCACCGCGGGGGTGCGGAACAGGGCCTCGGGATGCGGCACGCGCCCGCCGGGCAGCCAGACCTCGGCCGAACTGGTCCATTCGCTGCGGAAGAGGTCCTGCACCGCCACGATGGCCTGCACCACGCGCGGCACCAGCGGAAAACCGCGGCGTGCGTAGTCGATGGCCGGCTGCAGCACGTCGGCGAGGTCCCAGGTGCCGTAGTCGCGCAGCAGCGTGAGCCAGGCGCCGAAGGCGCCCGGCACGACTGCCGGCAGCAGGCCGATGCCCGGCACCAGGTGGTGGCCCTGGGCGCGGAACCAGGCCGGCGTGGCGAGGGCCGGCGCGGTGCCCTGCCCGCACAGTGCGCGCATGCGGCGCTCGGACTCGCTCCAGAACAGGATGGGCACTTCGCCGCCGGGTCCGTTGAGATGCGGCTCGACGATCTGCAGCACGAAGCCGCCGGCCACCGCCGCGTCGAAGGCATTGCCGCCGCGCTCCAGCACGCTCATGGCGACCTGGGAAGCCAGCCAATGGGTGGACGAGGCCACGCCGAAGGTGCCACGGATCTCGGGACGGGTCGTAAAGCCTGACATGGTCGCAATACCGGAGGGAATTGAAAGCCGGAGTATAGAAACAATGAATAACCATATTCGGTTTTTTTGTGATATATCGATAACCATCTAGTTATTCGACAAATCATGTCAGCCCCCTACCTGCCTGGCCGCCTGGCCGCGCGCCTGAAGCCGCGGCACCTCAATTTGCTGGATGCACTGCGCCGCCACGGCTCGCTCACACGGGTGGCGGCCGAGCTGGGCGTGAGCCAGCCGGCCATCACCAAGTCGCTCACCGAGATCGAGGAACTGTTCGGCGCGCCCCTCTTCGTACGGACCCGCCGCGGCCTGCAGCCCACCCCGCTGGGCGACCTGGTCCTGGTGCGGGCCGACCAGCTGCTGCACGACCTGGCCCAATGGGAGCGCGAGGTGGGCGCGGTGCGGGCCGGCCATACCGGGCACCTCAACATCGGCGCGATCCCCTATGTATCGAGTCCGCTGCTGGTACGCGCCATCACGCTGCTGCAGACGCGCCATGGCGTCACCGTGTCGCTGCAGCGCGCCACCACCGGCCAGCTGCTGCAGCTGCTGCGCAGCCACGAGCTCGATTGCGCCATCGGCCGGGCCACGGCTGCCGCCTCCGGCGAGCTGCGCCACGAAATCCTGTACCCCCAGCGTCCGGCGCTGATCGCCCATCCCCACCGGGTGCGCCAGCTGCTGCGCGGCCGGCCCGACTGGGCCGAGCTGGCCGCCATGCGCTGGATCCTGCCGTCGCCCGCCACCCCGATCGGCAACATGATCGTGGCGCTCTTCGTGCAGGCGCAGGTCCAGCCGCCCGTCCCGGTGGTGGAGACCTATTCGCTGGACGTCATGGAAGGCCTGATCGCGAACGACGACACGCTGGTGTCCATCGTGCCGGAGGACGTGGCGCGCGACCTGGCGCGCCAGGGACGCGTGGCGATGGCGTCGTGGCGGTTCGACTGGAACCTGCCTCCGATGAGCCTGATACGGCGCTCCCGCGAAACGCCGCTGAAGGCGGAACTGCAATTCAGCGCCATCCTGCACGAGCTGTGCGCCGACATGGCAAGCAGCATGGCGCCGGACATGTAAAAATAAGCGCCTGCTTACTGACTCGTCACCGCCAGGGGCGGCGCATCCACCATGAAATGGCTGATTCCGGGGCTATGGCTGGCCTCGATACTCTTCGCGCATTTCCGCGGCCGCGTGCGGCTGCGCCTGTCGCGGCAGTTCCTCGACCATTCGGCGCTGCTCGCGCCGATCAACGCCTTCATGGTGCTGGCTTCCCGGGTGCCCACCACCCCCTACATCACCACGCGCGAGATCCCGGAACTCCAGGTGCTGGACGACAACTGGGAAACCATCCGCGACGAAGCGCTGCACATGGCCGAGATGCGCCAGATCAAGGCAGCGGAGAAGCACGACGACATCGGCTTCAATTCGTTCTTCAAGTATGGCTGGAAACGCTTCTACCTGAAGTGGTATGACGCGCGCCATCCCTCGGCCGAGGCCCTGTGCCCCAAGACGGTGGCCATCCTCAGGACGCTGCCGAAGGTGAAGGCGGCCATGTTCGCCGAGCTGCCCCCGGGCGGCACGCTGCACAGGCACCGCGATCCGTTTTCGGGCTCCCTGCGCTATCACCTGGGGCTGGCCACGCCCAACGACGACCGCTGCTACATCGACGTGGACGGCGAGCGCTACAGCTGGCGCGACGGCGAAAGCGTGGTGTTCGACGAAACCTACGTGCACGAGGCCTACAACCGTTCGGAGTCCAACCGCATCATCCTGTTCTGCGACGTCGAGCGGCCGCTGCGCTGGCGCTGGGCCGAGGCTTTCAACCGCTGGTTCGGCCGGGTGGTCATGTCGGCCGCGAGCTCGCCCAACGACGCCGGCGACCAGACCGGCGCCATCAACCGGCTCACCCACGCGCACTGGGTGCTGGACCAGAAGCGCAAGCAGTTCAAGGCCTGGAACCGCACGGTATACAAGCTCACCAAGTATGCGCTGATCGCGCTGGTCGTCATCGGCTTCCTGATGATTTAGCCCCGGCAGGATCTGACCGCGCCATGCGACTGTTCCCCCGCAACCTCGCGTTCGCCGTCCTTGCCATGGCCTGCACCCAGCAGGCCTGCCTGGCGGCCGCACCCAGCGATCCCATCCAGAAATTCAGGCAGGAGATGCTGGCGAGGGCCGAATACGTTCCCGGGAACCTCGTGGCCATCACCGTAAGGAAGCACACCGACCGGCTGCTGGCGACGCCGGCATTCCTGTCCTACCTGATGATCCACGCGCCGGGCACCCAATTCCCGTCGGAACTGGCGGACCGCCTCAGGTCATCGGGCCTGTGGCGCCTTTACGCCCTCGAGCTGGAGCGCTATGTAGCGCTCATCGAGAAGGCGATGCGCGCCTCAGATGACCGGGCGTGCGCGATGATGAGCGCCGCGTTGTTCGCGCAGGAAGACACCCCGGTCTATGTGCCGCTGCATGCGCTCGTGTCGCTGTCGGCACAGGAGATCACGGAACTGTTCGACATCTGGTACCAGGCCACCATGCTCGGCATTCAGCCGCGGCAGGCTGCACAACCGGACGACAGGCAATTCAGGGATGCGCTGCTGCCCGTGCTGCAGGGAATGCAGCCCGCCGACCGTGCGCTCATCCAGCGTGTCGCCGGGAATCCGGCGGCAGCGTCCGACAGGGCAAAGTGCGATGCGGCGATATTGTTGTGGCACCACATGCTGCGCGCCGATCCTGTCGACCGCCCGGTACTGTTCCGCTACCTGCTGCACACTTCACCCCTCCCCGCCGGCAGCCCAATCGCTGCGGGCAGGCGCGGCCCGCCCTGACTCCACCATAGGTCTGATGCCACCATGCCTGATATCCCGTTCGAGATCGAAACATTGCCCCCGGGCGGCCTCGCCGCTGCCGTGCCCGAGCTGGCCGAGGTGCTGCAGGCCTGCGTGGCGGCCGGCGCAAGCGTAGGATTCGTGCTGCCCTTCGACCTCGCGGCAGCCGCTGCCTTCTGGCGCGGGCTGGTGCCCTCGGCCGAGGAAGGCGAGCGCCGGGTGCTGGTGGCGCGGCGCGGCCCGCGCATCGTGGGCACGGCGCAGCTGCTGCCCTCGCACATGCCCAACGGCCGCCACCGCGCGGAAGTGGCCAAGGTGCTGGTGCATCCGCAGGCGCGGCGCCTGGGCATCGCCACCGCGCTGATGCGCGCCGTGGAGCGCCTGGCGGTGGCTGACGGGCGCAGCCTGCTGGTGCTGGACACCGTGCCCGGCACCCCGGCCGAAGCGCTTTACCGCTCGCTGGGCTACCGGCCTGCCGGCATCATCCCGGCCTATGCCGAAGCGGCCGAGGGCGGCAGGCTGGACCCCACCTGCATCCTGTACAAGACGCTCCCGGAAACGGCCTGAGCGCCGCGGCTCAGCGCCGCAGCGCTTCCCAGGCCTTCATCAGGCGCTTCACCGACACCGGCATGGGCGTGCGCAGTTCCTGGGCGAACAAGGCCACGCGCAGCTCCTCGAGCATCCAGCGGAATTCGTCCAGCGCCGGGTCGGGCGCGCCCTTGAGCGCGGCGCGGGCACGCTGGTATTGCGTCAGCAGCGGCGCCATCTCGCCCATCAGCCGGGCGTCGCGCGACGGATCGGCGCGCAGCTTGTCGATGCGCGCCGCCGCGGCCTTCAGATAGCGCGGGTAGTGCGCCAGCTGCGCCGATGGCGTGTCGCGGATGAAGCGCTTGGGCATGAGCGCGCCCAGCTGCTGCTGCAGGTCGGCATGAGCCGCGGCATGCACCTTGGCCTGCGGCAGCTTGCGCTGCACGGCGGCATATTCGGAAAGAATGGCCAGCGCCAGTCGCGCGGCCTCCTGGGCAAGCAGGCCCAGGCGCCCCTTGCCCTCGTTGCGCCGGGCCTCGAAACCCGCCTGGTCCACCGGCCAGGGCTCGGCCAGGCAGGCCTGCGCCACGGCGCAGTCTATGATCTGGTCGCGCAGCTCTTCCTGGGTGCCCAGCGGCATGTAGAACATGCTCATCCTGGTGAGGTCGGGCAGGTTCTTCTCGAGGAACTTCACCTGCTCCCGCAGCCCGATCCGGAAGAGCCGCAGCAGGCCGGCCCGATGGTGGCGCCGCGCCTCGTCCGGATCGTCGAACACGTCGAGATCGCAGTGCGTGGCGCGGTCGACCAGCGCCGGGTAGCCGATCACGGACTGGCCGCCGCGCCGGATCTCCATGATCTCGGGCAGCGGCCCGAAGCTCCAGGACGTGAGGTTCTCGTGGGCCAGCGCCTGGGCCACCTCGGTGTCGCGCGCGGCGAACTGCTGGAAGGTGGCCTGCGCCTGCTTGCCCAGCTCGGCCTTAAGTTGCGCAAGGTTGCGCCCGGAGGCCAGCATGCGGCCGTGCTCGTCCACCACCTTGAAATTCATGAAGAGATGGGCGGGCAGCGTCTCCAGCTTGAAGTCGGCGGGCGTGGGCCGCACCTGCACCTGGGCCCACATGTCGGCAATCAGGGCATCGACCAGGCCCTGCTGCGGGTCGCCGAGGCGCTCGAACCAGCGCTCGTAGAATCCTGCCGCGTACTCGGGCAGCGGCACGCAGTGGCGGCGCAATTTCTGCGGCAGCGACTTGAGCAGCAGGTGGACCTTTTCCTTGAGCATGCCCGGCACCAGCCATTCGCAACGCTGCGGGTCGAGCTGGTTCAGCGCAAAGAGCGGCACCGACAGCGTCACGCCGTCGCGCGGCGAACCCGGCTCGAAATGGTAGTCCAGCGGCATGGACACGCCCTGCCACTCCAGTTTCTTGGGGAACACCTCGGTGGTGACGCCGGCCGCCTCGTGCCGCATCAGTTCGTCGCGCGTGAGCAGCAGACGCTTCGCGGCCTCCGCATCCAGCCCATGCACCCACTTCTCAAGCGTGGCGGTCTGGGAGATGCCCGCCGGCAGCTGCTTGTCGTAGAAGGCGTAGATGAGCTCGTCGTCGACCAGGATGTCGGGCCGCCGCGTCTGGTGCTCGAGCTTCTCGATGCTGGCGATGAGCTTGCGGTTGTGCGCCAGGAAGGGCAGGCGCGTGTCGATCTCGCCCGGCACCAGCGCGTCGCGGATGAAGATCTCGCGCGCGTGCTCGGGGTTGATGCGGCCGTAGTGCACGCGCCGACCCGCATAGACGGTAAGGCCGTACAGGGTGGCGCGCTCGTTCGCCACCACCTGGCCCGCCTTCTTCTCCCAGCGCGGATCCGACCAGTTGCGGCGCAGCAGGTGCCCGGCCACGCGCTCCAGCCACACCGGTTCGATGCGGGCCACGCAGCGCGCATACAGCCGCGTGGTCTCGACCAACTCGGCCGCCACGATCCAGCGGCCGGCCTTCTTCACCAGGCGCGAACCCGGATGGATGTGGAAGCGGATCTCCCGCGCGCCCTGGTAATGGCCGCCGTCCTCGCTTCTGCAGCCTATGTTGCCCAGCAGCCCGGACAGCAGCGCCAGATGCAGCTGTTCGTAGGTGGCCTCGGCCGTATTCAGGCGCCACCCCTGCTCGCCTACCAGCGAAGCCAGCTGGCTGTGCACGTCGTGCCACTCGCGCAGCCGGATGGGCGAGAGATAGTTCTGCCGCAACAGCGCCACCAGCTTGCGCTGCGAATGCTTGTGCTGCACCTGCTCGCCGTACCAGCGCCACAGCTTCAGGAAGGAAAGGAATTCGGACTTGTCATCGGCGAACTTGGCGTGCGCCGCCTCGGCCGCGTCGCGCTCCTGCATGGGACGGTCGCGCGGGTCCTGCACCGAGAGCGCCGCGGCGATGATCAGCATCTCCGCGAGGCACTGGTGTTCGCGGGCTGCCAGGATCATGCGGCCGATGCGCGGGTCCACGGGCAGCCGGGCCAGCTCCTGGCCGGTGCGCGTGAGCGCATAGCCCGAGCCGCCGGCGCTGCCCTGCGCATCGGCCTCGCCGCGCGCAACCGGCGCGATCGCCCCCAGCTCCTGCAGCAGGTGATAGCCGTCGGCCACGGCGCGCCCGGGCGGCGCCTCGACGAAGGGAAACTGCTCGATGTCGTCGAGCTTGAGCGACTTCATGCGCAGGATGACCGAGGCCAGCGATGAGCGCAGCACCTCGGGATCGGTGAATGCCGCGCGCGCATTGAAATCGGCCTCGTCGTACAGCCGTATGCAGACGCCGGGCCCCACGCGGCCGCAGCGGCCGGCGCGCTGGTTGGCCGAGGCGCGGCTGATGGGCTCTATGCGCAGCTGCTCGACCTTGTTGCGCCACGAGTAGCGCTTGATGCGCGCCAGGCCGCTGTCGACCACGAACCGTATGCCGGGCACGGTGAGCGAGGTCTCGGCCACGTTGGTGGCCAGCACGATGCGCCGCGCGTTGCCGCGCGGATGGAAGATGCGCTCCTGCTCCGCCTGCGACAGGCGCGCATAGAGCGGCAGCACCTCGGTGCCCGCGGGATGGCGCTTGCGCAGGGCTTCGGCCGCCTCGCGGATCTCCCGCTCTCCCGGCAGGAACACCAGCACGTCGCCCGGCCCGTGGCGCGCGCACTCGTCCACCGCGTCGACGATGGCGTCGATGAGATCGCGCTCCTCGTCGCCGTTGAGGCGCTCGCGCCCGCCCTTGCCGGCGGCGCTGGCCTGCGCGTCGTCCAGCGCCTGCGCCACCGGACGGTAGCGCACCTCCACCGGGTACAGCCGGCCCGACACCTCGATCACCGGCGCAGGCCGGCCGGCGGCGTCGGAGAAGTGCGTGGCGAAGCGCCCGGCATCGATGGTCGCCGAGGTGATCACCACCTTGAGATCGGGTCGCCGCGGCAGCAGCTGCCTGAGATAGCCCAGCAGGAAATCGATGTTCAGGCTGCGCTCGTGCGCCTCGTCGATGATGATGGTGTCGTAGCGGCGCAGCAGCGGGTCGCGCTGGGTCTCGGCCAGCAGGATGCCGTCGGTCATCAGCTTGACGGCCGCGTTGGGACCGGTGCGGTCGTTGAACCGCACCTGGTAGCCCACCACCTCGCCCAGGGGGGTGGCGAGTTCCTCGGCAATGCGCTTGGCCACCGAGGTCGCGGCCAGCCGCCGCGGCTGCGTGTGCGCGATCATGCGCTGGCGGCCCCGGCCGAGCTCCAGGCAGATCTTGGGCAGCTGGGTGGTCTTGCCCGATCCGGTCTCGCCGCTGACGATCACGACCTGGTGGCCGGCCACGGCGCGCGCAATCTCGGCACGCCGCGCGCTGACGGGCAGGTCTTCGGGATAGGTGATGGGAGGGATGGAACGCTCCGGACGCGGCGCCGGTGCGGCGCCGCGTCCGGCCGTACGTACGGCTTCGGGCATGGGCAGGATTCAGGAGATCAGCCTGCCATTATAAATTTCCCGCCCGCCGCTGCCCGGCGGGACGGCCGGCACGCTCAGAGCAGCTTGCCCGGATTCATCAGCTGGTTGGGATCCAGCGCGCGCTTGACCAGCAGCATCAGGTCCATTTCCACCGCCGATTTGTAGCGGCGCAGCTCTTCGCGGCGCAGCTGCCCCACCCCATGCTCGGCGCTGATGCTGCCGCCGCGCTGCGCCACCAGGTCATGCACGCGGCGGTTGAGGGCCGCGGCCAGTCGGGCGTACTCGGCGGCGCCGGTGTTCGGCGGCAGCAGCACGTTGTAGTGCAGGTTGCCGTCGCCGACGTGGCCGAAATTGACGATGGGCAGGCCGGGGAAATCGGAGGTGAGCGCGAGGTCGGCCTCTTCGACGAAGGCAGCCAGCCGCGAGATGGGCAGCGCGATATCGTGCTTGACCGCCTTGCCTGCGCGCACCTGCGCCTGCGAGATGCCTTCGCGCAGCTTCCACATGGCCTGGCTCTGGGCCTCGCTGCCCGCCACCGCGCCGTCGGCGATGAGGCCGTCGTCGAGGGCGGCGCCCAGCACGCGCTCCAGACGTTCGGCCAGGCCGCCGGGCTCGGTGTCGGACAGCTCCACCAGGGCATGGTAGGGATGGCGCCCACGCAGCGGGCTGGCCGCGCCGCTTACGTGCCCGAGCACCAGGTCCAGGCAGGTGGCCGACATCATCTCGAATGCGGTGAGCCGTTCGCCGCAGCCCGCCTGCAGGCGCCCCAGCAGGGACACGACCTGGACGGGCGACTCGGCCCCGACCCAGGCCGTGAGCCGGCCCGCCGGCGGCGGGTAGAGCTTGAGCACCGCGCCGGTGATGACGCCCAGCGTGCCCTCGGAGCCGATGAACAGGCTCTTGAGGTCGTAGCCGGTATTGTCCTTGCGCAGGCCGCGCAACCCGTTCCAGACGCGGCCGTCGGGCAGCACGACCTCCAGGCCCAGCGCCAGGTCGCGCGTGTTGCCATAGCGCAGCACGCCGGTGCCGCCGGCGTTGGTGGCCAGGTTGCCCCCTATGGTGCAGCTGCCTTCGGCGCCCAGGCTCAAGGGGAAATAGCGTCCGGCGCGAAGCGCGGCGGCCTGCACCTCGGCCAGCAGCACGCCGGCGTCGGCCGTGAGGGTGTTGTTGACGGGATCGACCTCCCGGATGCGCCGCATGCGGTTCAGGCTGAGGATGACCTGCGCCCCGCTGGCATCGGGCGTGGCCCCCCCGCTCATGCTGGTATTGCCGCCCTGCGGCACCACCGGCGTGCGTGTCTGGTGGCACAGGCGCATGACCGCCGATACTTCGGTGGCATTGCGCGGCCGCACCACCACGGGCGTGCGTCCCTGCCACTTGCCCAGCCAGTCGCGCACGTAAGGTTCCTGGTCGGACGGATCCAGCACCAGCCCGCCCTCGCCCACCACGTGGGCAAGGCGCTCGATCAGTTCGCGTCCGCTCATGCCCGCCCCGTGCCCGTCGGCCAGCCCAGCAGCACGCGGCCCAGCGCCATGGCGGCAGCGGCCTGCACGGGTTCGACCACCGGCACGCCCAGTTCTCCCTGCAGCCATTCCCGGTGGGCCGCCATCCCCGCACAACCCAGCACCAGCACATCGGCCTGCAAATCGTCGCGCAGGCGCGCGCCCACCTCCGACAGGCGCGCACGCGTGCGCGCGGCGTCGGCCAGCTCCACCACGCCCATGTCCAGCGGCAATTCGCCGGCCAGCCGGCCGGCCAGGCCCGCGGCGCCGAACATGCGGGCGTGCCGCGCCAGCGACTGGCGCAGGATGGCGATCACCCCCACGCGCTGGCCCAGCGTGAGCGCCGTGAGCATGCCGCATTCGCTGATGCCCAGCACCGGCTTGGCGGTGGCTTCGCGCACGGCATGCAGGCCGGGATCGCTGAAACAGGCCAGGACATAGGCGGCGGCCGACGCGCCGTGCTCGCGGTCCAGCGCCTGCACCTGCTCGACCAGCGGCAGCGTGACGCGCTCCACGTCGAGCTGGCTCTGGATGCCGGGCGGCCCTGCGCGCAGGGTAAGGCTGCGTATGGCCGGCCCGCCCGCCATGCGCAGCGGTTCCAGCGCGGCGTCGAAGGCGTCGGTCACCGCCTGGGTGGAATTGGGGTTGATGACGAAGATGGTCCGGTCCATGCAGCCTCCTGGAAACCCGGCAGGCTGTCTGCCGGCACGGGGAACGCGGGATCACGCGGGGAGTCTAGCAGTGCGGCCTCATCAGCCACATTGTCAATTTGTGCGCCTGCATTAACACTTTGTTATGCTCGATCTCCCCCTACGGAGTCGCCCGCCATGCAGCTGAACTTGCGCCAGATCGAGGTCTTCCGGGCCGTGATGACCACCGGCACCATCAGCGGGGCGGCCAAGCTGCTGTATGTGTCCCAGCCGGCGGTCAGCCGCCTGCTCTCGCACACCGAGCAGCGCCTCGGCTTCCCCCTGTTCGAACGCATCAAGGGCCGGCTGTTTCCCACGCCGGAAGCCCGCCAGCTGTTCCGGGAAGTGGAGACCGTCTACGCGGGCGTGCGGCGCGTGAGCGAGCTGGCCGGCGAGCTGGCAGAGAAGCGCAGCGGGATCCTGCACCTGGTGTCCAGCCCCAGCATCGGGCACATGCTGATCCCGCTGTCGATCGCGCGCTTCCGCCAGTCGCATCCGGAGGTGAAGGTCACCTTCCAGCCACTGACGTTCCGGCCGCTGACCCAGATGCTGCTGGAGAACCGCGCCGAACTCGGCGTGGTGATCCTGCCCACCCAGCACCCCAACCTGCTGTCGCAGCCGCTGGGCAACGGCCGGCTGGTCTGCATCTGCCCCTACAACCACCCGCTGGCGCACCGCTCCCTGCTCGGCATCCGGGACCTCCAGCCCTATCCGCTGATCTCCTACAGCACCGAGACGCCGTTCGGCTCGCTGATCGAGCAGATGTACCAGGAAGCCGGGGAAACGCGGCGGGTGGCCATCGAGGTCAGCTCGCCGCAGCACGCCTGCTCGCTGGTGCAGGCCGGCGCGGGCATCGCCATCGTCGACGAGTTCTCGGTGAAGAGCCGCACCTCCGGCGACTTCGTGGTGCGGCCCGTGGCCCAGGCCAAGACGCTCACCGCAAACCTGGTGCAGTCGCGCTTCGAACCGCTGTCGCAACTGGCCCAGGCCTATGTGGACGTGCTGCGCGAAACCATGCAGGAACAGGGTTTTCCGCTGGGCTGAGCGCCGGACGCGGGTGCTCGCCATGCCGTGCGCAAACCGCCCGACGCTGCCCCGCGCCGCGCGGATCCGGGTAAACCATCAATTAACACACCGTTATAGCGGATCAATAAAAAAGCAAGTGGAGTTCAGTGGGTTCCGCATTAGGATGACAGGCATCCCGGCCCTCCCGGGCCTGTCCGCAGCCATGAGACGGAGACAGCATGACCGCCCCTCCCGACGCCAAAGGCGTCTTCACCATCTGCCCCACCCCCTTCGACGACGCCCTGCAGGTTGACGCCGGCAGCATCCGCACGCTGGTCGATTTCCTGCTCGAGACGGGCGTCACCGGTCTGGCCATCCTGGGCTTCCTGGGCGAGCTGCACAAGCTCTCCAATGCCGAGCGCCGGCTGGTGCTGCAGACCTTCGTCGAACACACAGCCGGCCGCGTGCCGGTGTGGGTGGGCGTGCGGGCCCACGGCATCGCCGGCGCCATCGAGCAGGCGCAAGAGGCCCAGGAGATGGGCGCCGACGCGGTGTTCGCGGCGCCGCTCGACGGCGCCAGCGACGCGCTGCTGTTCGACTACTACAAGGCGGTGGCCGATGCCGTGCGCATCCCCGTCGTGATCCACGACTTCCCCGACTCCTTCGGCACCGAGATCCGCCCCGAAGTCGTGGCGCGCCTGGGCCGCGAGGGCGGCGTGCACATGATCAAGATGGAAGAGCCTCCGGTGGGCCAGAAGATCAGCCGCATCCGCGAGCTGGCCGGCGACGAGGCGATGAAGATCTTCGGCGGCCTGGGCGGGGTGTATTTCCTGGAAGAGCTGCAGCGCGGCGCCGTGGGCACCATGACCGGTTTCGCGTTCCCCGAGATACTGGTGGCCATCTACGAACGCTACGCCGCCGGCGACACGCAGGGCGCGGCCGCCATCTTCGACCGCTACTGCCCCCTGATCCGCTACGAGTTCCAGCCCAAGATAGGCCTGGCGCTGCGCAAGTACGTCTACCAGCGCCGCGGCGCCATCCGCAGCCATGCCTTGCGTTCGCCCGGCATGCGCATCGACGCGCTCACCGCTGCCGAGCTCGAAGCCACGGTGCGGCGCGTGGGCCTCTCGCTCGACACCGCCGGCGCCCAGCCGGTGCAGGCCCCGGGCGCGTAGGCAGGGACACGCGACCATGGACCTGGGCATACGTGGCCGGCGCGCGCTGGTGTGCGCGTCGAGCAAGGGACTGGGCTACGCCTGCGCAATGGCGCTGGCGCGCGAAGGCGCCGTCCTTACCATGGCGGCGCGCGGCGAGGCCGCGCTGCAGGCCGCGGCAGAATCCATACGCGCCCAGACCGGCGCGCAGGTCACGGCGGTGGTGGCCGACGTCGCCACCGAAGCGGGACGGGCTCGCCTGCTGGCCGCCTGTCCGGAACCCGACATCCTCGTCAACAACGCGGGCGGGCCCAGGCCCGGCGACTTCCGCGAATGGTCGCGCGACGACTGGATCGCGGCGCTGGATGCCAACATGCTGGCGCCCATCGCGCTGATCCGCGGCGTGATCGACGCCATGATCGCGCGCCGCTTCGGGCGCATCGTCAACATCACGTCGGCAACCGTGAAGATGCCCATGGACATCCTCGGCCTGTCGAACGGCGCCCGCGCCGGCCTCACCGGCTTCGTGGCCGGCCTGGCGCGCCAGGTGGCCGCGCACAACGTCACGATCAACAACCTGCTGCCCGGCCCCTTCGCCACCGACCGCCTGCTTGAGACTGCCGCGCGCACCGCCAGCGACAGCGGCCGCAGCATCGAGGAAGTCATGGCGGCGCGCCAGGCCGGCATCCCGGCCCGCCGCTATGGCGACCCGGCGGAGCTCGGCGAGGCCTGCGCCTTCCTGTGCGGCGCGCGCTCAGGTTTCATGACGGGCCAGAACCTGGTCCTCGACGGCGGCATCTATCCCGGCACACTGTGAACCCAGCCATGGACTTCGACCTCACCCTGCGCAACGGCCGCATTTCCACCGCCAGCGACACCTTCCATGCAGACATCGGCATACGCGACGGCGTGATCGCCGCGATCGCACAAGGCCTGCCGGCCGGTGCGCGCGACATCGACGCGGCCGGCCGGTGGATCCTCCCCGGCGGCATCGACAGCCACTGCCACGTGGAGCAGCTCTCGGGCATGGGCATCATGTGCGCCGACGACTTCTACAGCGCCACGGTATCGGCCGTATATGGCGGCACGACCACCATCATTCCGTTCGCCGCCCAGCACCGCGGCAACGCCCTGCCCGACGTCGTGGCCGACTATCACCGGCGCGCCGCCGAAAAAGCGGTGATCGACTACGGCTTCCATCTCATCGTCTCGGATCCCACCGAACAGGCGCTCAGGCATGACCTGCCGGCGCTGATCCGCGACGGCATCACCTCGTTCAAGGTCTTCATGACCTACGACCGCATGAAGCTCGACGACTACCAGCTGCTCGACGTGCTGGAAGTGGCCGACCGCGAGGGCGCGCTGGTGATGGTGCACGCCGAGAACAACGACATGATCCGCTGGGTGGCGCGGCGCCTGGTCGAGCGCGGCCTGACGGCGCCCAAGTACCACGCGGTGGCGCATACCCCCCTGGCCGAAAGCGAGGCCACCCACCGCGCCGTCACGCTGGCGCGCCTGATGGACGTGCCCCTGCTCATCGTGCACGTGGCCGGCCTGGAGGCCGTGCGCGTGGTGCATTCGGCCCAGGCCCTGGGGCTGCCGATCCATGCCGAGAGCTGCCCGCAATACCTGTTCCTTACCGCCGAGGACCTGGACCTGCCCGGCCTGGAGGGCGCCAAGTTCTGCTGCAGTCCGCCACCGCGCGACCCGGCCTCCCAGGAAGCCGTATGGCAGGGCCTGCAGGACGGCACGCTGCAGATCTACTCGTCCGATCACGCGCCCTATCGGTTCGACGCCAGCGGCAAGCTGCCCAAGGGCGACGCCACGACCTTCAAGGACATGGCGAACGGACTGCCGGGGCTGGAGGTGCGCATGCCGCTGCTGTTTTCCGAAGGCGTGCTGAAGGGCCGGCTGAGCATCGAGCGCTTCGTGGCCCTGACCTCCACCAACCACGCCCGCACCTACGGGCTGTATCCGCGCAAGGGCACCGTGGCGGTGGGGGCCGATGCAGACCTGGCCATCTGGAATCCGGAGCGGGAAGTCACGCTGTCGGCGGCCATGCTGCATGACAACGTGGGCTATACGCCCTACGAAGGCCGCCGCGTGCGCGGCTGGCCCGAAACCGTGATCAGCCGCGGCCGCGTGGCCGTAGAAGGCGGCAGGCTGCACCTGGAACGCGGCAGCGGCCGCTTCCTGAAGCGCGGCACGCCCGAGCCGGTGCAGCGCCAGCGGCTGTGCGGCAATCCCAACGCCCTGGTACGCAAATACTTCGCCACCGACACGCAGCAAGGATGAACCCATGAGCATGAAAAGACCATTCGGACTGGCCGTGGCCCAGATGGGCCCCGTGCAACCCCAGGACACGCGCCCCCAGGTGGTGGCGCGCCTGGTGGAGATGATGCGCGAGGCCAAGGCCCGCGGCGCCCGCCTGGTGGTGTTTCCGGAACTGGCGCTGACGACCTTCTTCCCGCGCTACTGGATGACGGAAGAAGAAGCCATGCAGCGCTACTTCGAGAAGCAGATGCCGGGGCCCGACACGCGGGTGCTGTTCGACACCGCGCGCGAGCTGGAGATCGGCTTCTACCTGGGCTATGCCGAGATCTCCAACGAGGGCCGCCGCTTCAACACCTGCATCATGGTCGATACGCACGGACGCATCGTGGGCCGCTACCGCAAGATCCACCTGCCCGGCCACAGCGACCACAAGCCGCAGGCCCCGTTCCAGCATCTCGAGAAGAAATTCTTCGACGTGGGCAACGAGGGCTTCAAGGTCTGGGAAACCATGGCCGCGCGCATCGGCATGTGCCTGTGCAACGACCGCCGCTGGACCGAGACCTGGCGCGTGATGGCGCTGCAGGGCGCCGACATCGTGGCGCTGGGCTACAACACGCCGTCGCACAACATCCACTGGAACGAGCCGGTGCACCTGCGCATGTTCCATCACCTGCTGTGCCTGCAGGCCGCCGCCTACCAGAACGCGGTATGGGTGGCGGCGGCGGGCAAGGGCGGCATCGAAGACGGCAGCCACCTGATCGCGGGGTCGGCCATCGTGGCCCCGACGGGCGAGATCGTCGCGCAGGCCCAGGGAGAGGAGGACGAGGTGATCTACTGCCAGGCCGACCTGGCGCTGGCAGACACGTTCAAGCAGCACGTCTTCAACTTCGCTGCCCACAGGCGGCCCGAGCACTACGGCCTCATCCTCGAGCGCGTGGGCACCGGACCGGCCCTGGGCCAGACCCCGCTACCCTGAAGGAATCGCCATGACCCGCCTCTCCCTGCTCCTGAGCCGCGCCGCCGGCACCCTGCTCCTGGCTTCTGCCTGCGTGGCCCCCGCCCTGGCCGACAAACCGTTGGTCACCGGGGTGGACGCCACCTTCGCGCCGCACGCCATGCCCAAGCTCGGCGGCGGGCTCGACGGCTTCAACATCGAGCTGGGCCACGCACTGGCCCGCAAGCTCGGCACGACCATCGAGATCGAAGGCACCGAGTATGCCGCGCTCATCCCCGGCCTGAACGCCGGCAAGTACGACTTCGTGCTGGCCCCCACCACCGTCACCGCCGAACGCGCCAAGGCCCTGCTGTTCTCCGAGGGCTACCTGAACACCGACTACACCTTCGTGGTGGCCAGGAAGTCGCCCGACATCGGCTCGCTGGAGGATCTCAAGGGCAAGACGCTGGCGGTGAACAAGGGCTCGGCCTACGAGAACTGGGCGCGCGACAACATGGCCAGGTACGGCTTCAAGTACGACGTCTACGCCACCAACGCCGACGCCATCCAGGCAGTGCAGTCGGGGCGCGCCGACGCCAACCTGGCGGGCAACACGGTTTCCGCCTGGGCCGCCAAGCAGAATCCCGCGGTACGCACCACATACACGGTGTCGACGGGGCTGGTGTGGGCGCTGGCCTTCCGCCACGACGACAAGGCCGGGCGCGACCGCGTATCCAACGCCCTGAAATGCCTGAAGCAGGACGGCACGGTGGCCAAGCTGGCACAGAAATGGTTCAGCTTCACCCCGGGTCCCGATTCCGCCGCGGTGAAGGTGGCGCCGGGCCAGGGCGTGCCCGACATGCCCGGCTACGACCCCACCCCCGTCACGCCCAGCTGCTGAGCCTTTCCTGCGGCCGGCCGGCACGCCCGCGGGCGCCGGCCGGCCGCCGACCTTCCTGGATCGCGACATGGACCAACCGATTCTGCAGATATCCGGCCTGCACAAATCCTACGGCGCCAACGCCGTGCTGCGCGGCATCGACCTGGACGTGCGCCGCGGCGAGCTGGTCTTCATGATAGGCCCGTCCGGCTCGGGCAAGAGCAGCCTGCTGCGCTGCTGCAACCGTCTCGAGGAACCCAGCGCCGGCACCATCCGCATCGACGGCATGGAGATCACCGCGCGCAACGCAGACCTGAACCGCATCCGGCAGGACATCGGCATGGTGTTCCAGCACTTCAATCTCTATCGGCACATGCCGGTGCTGGGCAACGTCACGCTGGCCCTGCGCAAGGTGCAGAAGCTGGGGCGCGACGAGGCCCGGCGGCGCGGCATGGAGGCCCTGGAACGCGTGGGGCTGGCGGACAAGGCCGGGGCCTACCCCGACCAGCTCTCGGGCGGGCAGCAGCAGCGCGTGGGCATCGCCCGCTCGCTGGCGCTGCGGCCCAAGGTGGTGCTGTTCGACGAGCCCACCAGCGCGCTGGACCCGGAGCTGGTGGGCAGCGTGCTGAAGGTGATGCGCGAGCTCAAGCAGGAAGGCATGACGATGGTTGTGGTCAGCCATGAAATGGGTTTCGCGCGCGCGGCCGCCGACCGGGTGGTGTTCATGGACGGCGGCCTGATCGTCGAAGAGGGCCCGCCCTCGGCGGTATTCGGCGCGCCGCGGCAGCCGCGCACCCGGGCCTTTCTTTCCCGCCTGGCCGAACACGCCTCATGAAGCTCGACGCGCTGGCCCATTCCTTCTTCAACGCCGACGTGGCGTGGCGCTACCTGCCCGACATCCTGGCCGGCATGTGGGTCACGGTGCAGCTGGGCCTGGCCGTGGCGACGTCGGGGGTGGCGCTCGGACTCGCGCTGGCCCTGTTGCGGGCGCTGCGGGTATGGCCGCTCACGCTGGCGGTGGTCTGCTTCGCCGACATCCTGCGCGCGCTGCCGCCGCTGGTGGTGATCATGGTGCTGTTCTTCGCCTTCCCGTACATCGACCTCTCCATGTCGGCCTTCACGGCCACCTGGCTGTCGCTGTCGCTGGTGCTGGCGGCGTTCGCCGAGGAAATCTTCTGGGCCGGCATCCTGTCGGTGCCGCGCGGGCAGGCCGAAGCCGCCCGCTCCACCGGCCTGGGCTGGCTGCAGACCATGGTGTACGTGGTGCTGCCGCAGGCGCTGCGCCTCACCGTGGCCCCGCTCACCAACCGCGTGATCGCCATCACCAAGAGCACGGCGCTGGGCTCCGTGGTGGGCCTGAGCGAAGTGCTCAACAACGCCCAGTCGGCCAGCAGCAACGCCGGCAATCCCACGCCGCTGACCCTGGCGGCGATCGCCTGCCTGCTGATCTTCGTGCCGGTGGTGCTGCTGGGCCGCTGGACGGAAACCCGGTTCAAGTGGAAAGCCTGACCCGCCATGCAAGAGATCCTGCACAACTTCTTCAACATCGAGGTCTACCGCATGGTGGCGCCCCACCTGCTGCAGGGGCTGCTCCAGACCCTGCTGCTGTCGGCGCTGGTGATCCCGGTGGGCCTGGCGAGCGGCCTGTGCGTGGGCGTGCTGTCGATCACGTTGCGGCAGCGCTGGGCGCGCTTCCTCCTGGCCGCCTACATCGACCTCTTCCGCGCCCTGCCGCCGCTGGTGCTGCTGATCTTCATCTACTTCGGCACGCCGTTCCTCGGGATCGAGCTGCCCAAGCTGCTGGCGGTGGCCGTCGGCTTCATGCTGAACAACTCGTCCTACTACGGTGAAGTGTTCCGTGCCGGCCTCGAGAGCGTGCCGCGCGGCCAGATCGAGGCCGCGCGCTCCACCGGCCTGAGCGCCGCCCAGACCCTGTGGCACGTGCAGATCCCCCAGGCCACGCGCAACGTGCTGCCCGACCTCATCAGCAACACGCTGGAGGTGGTGAAGCTCACCACCCTCGCCAGCGCGGTTGCGCTGCCGGAGCTGCTGCGTGTGGCGCGCGACGCGCAGTCGCTGGTCTACAGCCCCTCGCCCATCGTGCTGGCGGCCCTGTTCTACCTGGCGCTGCTGTGGCCCGTGGTGCGGCTGCTCAGCCGCCTGGAACATCGCCACATCGCCTCGCGCTGACCCGCCCGGAGGCGCGATATCGCGCCACGAAACCGGCCTGTTCCCGGCGGCGCGGCATGCCGTGCGCACCCTATAATTCGGCGCAACGCCGCCCCCGGCGGCGTCCGCCCGCGGAGCGCGCCCGCCCCGCCCCTTGCTACCAGGACAACGCTGGCCATCATGTCCGACCACGAAGCCGATACCTTCTCCGCCCTCGAAGCCCCCGAATTCGCCCCCGCCCAGTTCGTGCGATGGTTCCGCGAAGTCGCGCCCTACGTGCATTCGTTCCGGGGGAAGACCTTCGTGGTGGCCTTCGGCGGGGAGCTGGTGCAGGCCGGCGCGCTCAATGCGCTGATCCAGGATCTCTCCCTGCTGTCGGCGCTGGGCGTGCGCCTGGTGCTGGTCCATGGATCGCGCCCGCAGGTCAACGAGCAGTTGCGCCTGAAGGGCTATACGCAGCAGTTCGGCCGGGGCCTGGCGCCCACCGATACTGCCGCCCTGGAGTGCGCCAAGGAGGCGGCCGGCGAGATCCGCCTGGACATCGAGGCGGCATTCAGCCAGGGCCTGCCCAATACGCCCATGTCGGGCTCGCACATCCGGGTGATCTCGGGCAATTTCGTCACGGCCCGCCCCGCCGGCGTGATCGACGGCGTCGACTACCAGCACACCGGCCAGGTCCGCAAGATCGATGTGGACGCCCTGAAATTCGCCATCGAGCGCGGCTCCGTGGTGCTGCTTTCGCCGCTGGGCTTTTCGCCCACCGGCGATGCCTTCAACCTCGCCATGGAAGAGCTGGCCACCAGCGTGGCGGTGGCGCTGCGCGCCGAGAAGCTGATCTTCCTGTCGGGATCGCAGGGCGTGCTCAATCCCGACGGTTCGGTCGACACCGAGCTGGCCCGGGCCGACGCCGACGCGCTGCTGCGCGCCGGCAACCTCGACGAGGACACCCAGTCGTTCCTGCAGTATGCGTCGCTGGCCGTAAAGCGCGGCGTGGCCCGCGCCCACCTGGTGCCGTATGCGCTCGACGGCAGCGTGCTGCTGGAGATCTTCACCCACGACGGCGTCGGCACCATGGTGGTCGAGGACACGCTGGACGACCTGCGGCCGGCCACCATCGACGACGTGGGCGCCATCCTGAGCCTGATCGAGCCGCTGGAAGCCGACGGCACGCTGGTGCCGCGTCCGCGCAGCGTGATCGAGCGCGACGTCGACCGCTTCACCGTGCTGGAGCACGACGGCGTGATCTACGGCTGCGCCGCGCTCTACCCCTATCCCGAAGAGCAGATGGCCGAGATGGCCTGCCTGATCGTGCATCCCGACTGGCAGAGCTCGGGCGAGGGCGAGCTGCTGCTGCGCCACCTGGAGTCGCGCGCGCGGGCCATGGGCGCGCGCCGCCTGTTCGCGCTCACCACGCGCACCTCGCACTGGTTCATGAAGCGCGGCTTCGTGCCGGGCAGCGTGTCCGACCTGCCGCGCGACAAGCAGAACAACTACAACCGCTCGCGCAACAGCCTGGTCTTCATCAAGAAGCTGTAGGGCCGGCTAAAATCATCCGGTCTACAACCTCAGCGGCAGCAAAACCATGGCCCGTATCATCAACTGTGTGAAACTCAAGCGCGAAGCCGAAGGGCTGGACTACCCGCCCTATCCCGGCGAGCTGGGCACCCGCATCTGGCAGCAGGTATCCAAGGAGGCCTGGGAAGAGTGGAAGCAGGTGCAGACCCGGCTCGTGAACGAGAACCGCCTGAACCTTGCGGACGCCCGCGCCCGCAAGTACCTGCAGCAGCAGATGGAGCGCTTCCTGTTCGAGGACGGCACCGTCGAGGCGCAGGGCTACGTTCCGCCCTCCGCCTGATCGCCACGCCGGGGCCGACCGGCCCCGGAAGCCCTGCTCAGGCCGCCGTGCGCGCGGCCAGGGCGTCGAGCTCGGCCTCGCCCATGGCCAGCGCGCGGGCGCCCAGCGCCGCCGTCACGGCCAGGGCGCGGCGCAGTTCCGTTTCCTGCACGATGCCCGGCAGGTCGCCGGCCGACAGGATGTGGTTCACCCGTGATTGCGGCCGGCCGAAACCGGCCACCAGGCGCAGCGCCGGAATGCCATGGCGCGCAAAATTGGCGTGATCCGAATTGGGCATCAGCGGCAGGAAGGTGCCCACCGGCACGCCGGCGTCTTCGGCTGCCGCGCCCACCACGGTCTGCAGCCCGGGGAAGTCGCTGATCAGCGCCGTCAGCGTGTCGTCGCCGGCCACCGTGTCCAGATTGATGTCGAACTTGAGCCGCGCACGCTCCGGCTCCGGCATGTCGGCGAGGTAGCGGGCCGAACCGGCAAGGGCCCATTCTTCGGCGCAGAAGAAACAGATGCGCAGGCCCGGCGTCCCGGGTCCCACCCGCGGGGCCAGCAGCCGCGCGGCGGCGAGGGCCACCGCCACGCCGGTGGCATTGTCCAGCGCGCTGCAGCCCAGCTCGTGGCCGTCCATGTGCGCGCTGATGACGATGCGGCTGTCGCGCCCGCCGGGAATGTCGAGTATGCCGACGGCCGCCTGCGCGCCCTCCAGTTCCTCGCCCTCGATGCACAGGCGCACGCGCGCCGGCCGGCCGGCCGCCGGCGCCAGGCGGGCCGCCGCCTCGGCGTCGATGTAGGCCGCCGGAATGCCGTCGCCGCCCCGGGGCCGGCCGGAAGACCCGGACAGCACCCCGGCGCCAGGCAGGGGATTGGCGATGAGGAAGCCCGCCGCGCCCGCGGCGACCGCCATGTCGTATTTGCGCCGGCGGTGCACGTGGTCGGGCGTGAACGGGTATTCGTGGCGCACCAGCACGATGCGGCCGCGCACGGCCCCGGCGGCGCGCGCGAAGTCGTCGACGCGTCCGGGGCCCAGGTCCAGCACCTCGGCCTGCAGTCCGTCGGCCGGCGTGGACGCCGAGCGCAGCAGCGCGTGGCAGGCCAGCGGCTGCTCGCCGTCGGCCTCGAGCAAGGCCAGGCTGGCGCGGCGGCATGTCCAGCCGTCATAGGGCACGGCCAGCCGCCGTACCCCGGGGGCCACGGCGCGCAGGCGCTCCAGTGCCCAGTCCATCGCGGCCTCGTCCTGCCCGGAGCCGGAGCGGCGCCCGCCGAAACCGCAGATCGCGAGGAAATCGTCCATCAGCGCCGCATCGGCGGCGGCCTCTTGCAACCAGTTCGTCATGTCTCTCGCGGGCGGGGCTTGCGCCCGCCCCTTCGTCGTTATTCGAATTTGATCCCGGCGCGCTGCACCACGTCCTGCCAGCGGGCGAAATCGGTGGTGAGGTAGTCCTGCAGCGCGCGGGCGCCGGTTTCCTGTGGCAGGCTCACGCCCACGCTGGACAGGCGCTCCTTGACCGAATCGGCCTGCATCACCTTGGCCATGGCCTGTTCCAGGCGCTGCATCACCGGCTGCGGCGTGCCGGCCGGCGCCATCAGGCCCCACCAGCTCTGCACGGTGAGATCGGGCAGGCCCATTTCCTTGAAGGTGGGGACGTCGGGCGTGTCGGCCTGGCGCTCGGGTGAGGACACGGCAATGGGCTTGAGCTTGCCCGCCTGGTACAGGGCCGCGGCGGTGGGCATGGTGGTGAAGCTGCTTTCGATCTGGCCGCCGGCCAGGTCGCTCACCGAGGCCGAAGCGCCCTTGTAGGGAACGTGGACCAGGCTGGTGCCGGTCTTGAGCATGAAGAGCTCGGCCATCAGGTGCGTGAACGAGCCATTGCCGCCCGAGCCCATGGAGATCAGGCCGGGCCTGGCCTTGGCCTGGGCCACCAGCGCCTCGACGGTCTGGGCATCGAAGCCCGGGTTCACGAACAGGTACATGGGCGACACGCCCAGCAGCGCCACCGGGGCGAAGTCCTTGCGCGCGTCGTAGCGCACGCGTTCCTTGTAGAGGGCCGGCACGATGGTGAACGGCACGTCGGCCAGCAGCAGCGTGTAGCCGTCCGGCGCCTCGCTGGCCACATAGGCCGTGCCTATCATGGAACCGGCTCCGGCCCGATTCTCCACCACCACCGGCTGGCCCAGCTCGGCGCTCAGCACGTCGCTGATGCCGCGCGCGATCACGTCGGAACTGCCGCCGGCGGCGTACGGCACGACCACCTTGACCGGCTTGTCGGGATACGCGGCCTGGGCCGCGTGGGCTGCAAAGAACAGAGGCAGGGCGGCGGCGCCCAGCAGTTTTTTCCACTTGTGCATGATGTGTTCTGGAATCCGGGTTGAATAGCCCCCGCATTCTGTGCCCGGGCGCGCCGGCAGGCAAAGGAAGTATGTGCATGCGCTATTCCATTGTGGAATAGCGCATCAGCGGCCGGCGAGCTTCCCGGCCTGGCGATTCAGGCCCGCCGTGCGCTCCACCAGCCAGGCGCACAGCGCGTCGGCATACGGCCCGCCGACGTTGGGCCGCGGCTGCAGCAGGTAATAGCCGTAGCGGCCTTCCACCACCTCGCCGAGCGGGCGCACCAGCTGACCCGTGCGCAGCGGCTCCAGCACCATGCACAGCGGCACGATGGCCACGCCCAGGCCATTGAGCACGGCCGGCATCAGCACGGAAAAGCCCTCGTACTCCGGCGCCGTGGCGGACGGCCCCGGCCACAGCGGCGCCACGTCTGCCCGCCATTCGTCCCAGCCGTAGCCGCGCTGGGCCCGCTTGAGTAGCGGCACGCGGTCCAGGTCTTCGAGGGCGCGCACCGGCGTGCGCGCCAGCAGCGCGGGCGCGGCCACCAGCGTCATTTCGCGGCCGCACAGATACTGCGCCGACATGCCCGACACCTGGCCGGTATGGAGCTGGATCTCGGCGTCGAAGCGCTCGGCCCGGTCGCGGCCGTGGAGCAGCCGCGGCCTCACGTTGAGCCGCACCTCGGGATGCCGGTCGAAGAACTCCCGCAGTCCGGGAATGAGGCAGAACTGGGCAAACGAAGGCGAGACGGCGAGGTTCAGGGCCACCCGCGAGTCGGGCTGGGCCACCAGTGCATCGGCCTCGTCCAGCAGCCGCAGGGCGGCCGCCACCTTCTCCAGGTACAGCGCGCCGGCGTGGGTCAGGCGCAGTCCGGTGGGCAGGCGCTTGAACAGCGCACAGCCCAGCCGCGCCTCCAGGGCGCCGACGTGCTTGCTGACCGCGCTCTGCGTGAGATTGAGCAATTCGGCCGCGCGGCTGAAGTTGAGCGTCCGGGCGGCCGTGGCGAAGATGCGCAGCGAGGTGAGGGAGTTGCGTGAGCCTTTCATGAGCGGGCATGCCGGGCGCGGCGTATCGGGCGCCCGTCCGCATTGTAGGCCGGGTGGGCGTCATGCCGGATGCCGCCCGCTGCGCTTAGAATGCGGCATGCCGATCAGCCGCCCCGGGCCCTGGGGCATCCTGGCCATGACACTGCCGCGACCGCTGCTGCCCCTCCTCCTGCTTCCCGCGCTGCTCGCCGGCTGCGCCACCACACCGCCCGCCAACCCGGAAGACCTTTGCGCCATCTTCCGCGAGAAGCCCGACTGGCACGACGCCGCCTTGCGCGTGCGCCAGAAATGGGGGGTGCCGGTGCAGGTGCCGTTCGCCATGATGTACCAGGAATCCAGCTTCCGGCACGACGCCCTGCCCCCGCGCTATTACTTCCTGGGCTTCATCCCGTGGGGCCGGGTGAGTTCGGCCTACGGCTATGCGCAGGCCAAGGACGAGACCTGGGCCGACTACCGGCGCGAGGCGGGCGGCTGGTTCCGCAGCCGCGACGACTTCGGCGACGCGCTCGACTTCATGGGCTGGTACATCAGCAAGACCCAGCAGATCAACGGCGTGTCCAAATGGGACGCCTATGGGCAATACCTGAACTACCACGAGGGCTGGACCGGCTATCGCAAGCGCAGCTACGACGGCAAGGCCTGGCTCAAGCGGGTGGCGTCGCTGGTGCAGGCCCGCGCCGAGCGCTTCGGCGCGCAGTATCGGGGGTGCGAGAAGGAACTCGGCCGCGGCGGCCTCTTCGGCCTCTTCTGATCGCGCATCGTGCCTGCGCTATCCTGGCGCCCACGGCAAGGGATACACCATGTACTTCGATTCCACACTCTGGGCCATGACCCGCGGCGTGCGGGCGCGCATGCTGCTGTGCGGCCTGCTGGGGCTGCTGGGCCTGGCCGCCGGCATTGCGCGCTTCGCGCTGCTGGGCCAGTTCCTGGCGCGGCTCTTTGCCGGCATGGACGGCCCGGCGCTGTGGTGGCCGCTGGCGGGCGCGGCTGCGGCCATCGTGCTGCGCGGCGGCCTCGAGCACGGATTGAACCGGCTGGCCAATGCCAATGCGGCACGGATCCAGGACGCCCTGCGCGCGCGGCTCCACGACAAGATCGTGGAGCTGGGGCCGGCCTGGTTCGGCGGCCAGCGCACGGGCGGCGTCATGCTGGCCGTGATCGACGGCGTGGAACAGCTGCAGAGCTTCTTCGGGCGCTATCTGCCCCAGTTGTTCATCGCCGCCTGCGCCCCCGTCATGATCTTCGCCTTCATCGCCTGGTGGGACTGGCCGGTGGCCCTGGTCCTGCTGGCGGCGGCGCTCGTCACGCTGGTCCTGCCGCTGGTCGCGCACCGCAGCCACAAGGACGCGTCCCGCCGCCGCGCCCAGGCCTTCAAGGCGTTCGGCGAAGAGTTCCTGGACGCCGTGCAGGGCCTGCCCACGCTGAAGGCCTTCGGGCAGAGCCGCGCCTGGGGCGAACGCCTGGCGCAGCGCGCACGCGCCCTGTCGGACAACACGTTCAAGGTGCTGGGCCGCGAAGTATCGGCCCGCTTCGCCACCGACATCGGCATCACCGTCGGTGCGGCGGCCGCCCTGGCGCTGGGCGCCTGGCGGGTATCGGAGGGGCGCATGAGCCTGGCTGCCCTGCTGGTGGTGCTGATGGCAGGCACGGAGATCTTCCGGCCGCTGCGCGACCTGCGCTCGGTGCTGCACCAGGGGCTGATGGGGCAGTCCGCGGCTGCCAGCGTGCGCGCCCTGCTGGACGCCACCACGCCCTCCCCGCAAGGCGGAGGCACGGCGCCGGCCGCCGCGCGGGGCGGCCTGTCGATCGCGTTCAGGAACGTCGTGTTCGCCTACCCCGGCGGCCGCCAGGTCACGCACCAGGGCATGGATTTCGAGATCCGGGCCGGCGAGCGTGTGGGCATCGTGGGACCCAGCGGCTCGGGCAAGTCCACCCTGGTGCGCCTGCTGCTGCGCCTGCATGATCCACAGTCGGGCGTCATCGAGTTCGGCGGCAGCGACCTGCGCACGCTGGACCCCGAAGCCGTGCGCGCGCGCATCTCGGTGGTGGCGCAGGACAGCATCCTGTTCCATGGCACGGTGGAGGAGAACCTGCTGCTGGCCCGGCCTGACGCCACGCCCGGACAGCTGCGCGCGGCGGCGGCCGCAGCCAACGCCCACGACTTCATCACGGCCCTGCCCCAGGGCTACCAGACCGTGCTGGGCGAACGCGGCACGCAATTGTCGGGAGGCCAGCGGCAGCGCCTGGCGATCGCGCGCGCCCTGTTGCGCGATACGCCGGTGCTGGTGCTGGACGAAGCCCTGTCGTCGGTGGACGCGGAGAACGAAGCCGGGATACAGCAGGCGCTGGACCGGCTCAGCCGGGGCCGCACGACCCTGGTGCTGGCGCACCGGCTGTCCAGCGTGATCAACGCCGACCGCATCCTGGTGCTGGACCGGGGCCGCATCGTCGAGACCGGCACGCACCGCACGCTCATGGCCGGCGATACGCTGTACCGGCGGCTGATGGGCGCCCAGCAGGGTCCGGCCCAGGCATCGGCGCTGCCTGCAGCCGCAGACGGGACGACGCCCGGCGCCGCGGCCGCCGACGCCGGTCGGCCTGCCCCCGTTCCCCTCGAGGCCGAGGCCAGGCAGGTGGGCACGCGCCAGGCGGTGCAGACGCTGATGCAGATCATCGGACCCTGGAGGCGCCGCTTCGCCGCCACCGTCGCCAGCGGCATAGGGCGCGTGGCGGCCTTCATCGGCGTATCCGTCCTGGGTGCGCTGGTCATAGCCCGACTCAAGGACGGCGAGCCCTTCGGCGGCCTCCTGGCCGGCCTGTTCGCGGCGGCCGTGGCCGCAGCCGTCCTGCATTGGATCGAATCCTGGCTGGCCCATGCCATCGCCTATGAACTGCTGGCGGAAATGCGCATCGCGCTGTACCGGAAGCTGGAAGCCCTGGCGCCGGCCTACCTGCTGCGGCGGCGCGCCGGCGACCTGGTCGGCCTGGCCACCCAGGACGTGGAGACGGTCGAGTACTTCTACGCCCACACGGTGGCGCCCGCCTTCGTGGCAGTGCTGGTGCCCGCGGTGGTGCTGGCCGTGCTGGGCCTGGCCGCATGGCCGCTGATGCTGGCGCTGCTGCCCTTCCTGCTGTGGGCCGGCCTGGCGCCCTGGCTGAACCGGGCGCGCGTCGACGCGCAGGGCAACCGGGCCCGGCAGGCGCTGGGCCTGCTCGGCGCGCACCTGTCGGAAACCATCCAGGGCCTGTCCGACCTCGTGGCCTTCTCGGCCACGGGGCGGCGGCGCGCGGCGTTCCTGGCCATTGCAGCCGACTACCAGCGGGTGCGCCTGGCGCTGCTGGCCGACCTGTCGCGGCAAAGCGCCCTGCTGGAAATCGCCACCGGCATGGGCGGGCTGGCGGTGGCGGCGGCAGGCGCCTGGTGGGTGGCGCAGGGCGCGCTGTCGGCCAGCCTGCTGCCTCTGCTGATGCTGCTCTCGGTGGCGGCCTTCCTGCCGGTATCGGAAATCGCCCAGGTGAGCCGCCAGCTGGCGGACACCCTGGCCTCCGCCCGCCGCCTGCGCGCCATCCATGACGAGCCCGTGCTGATCAAGGACGGTACGCTGGCTCCGCCATTGGCCCCGGCCGGACTGCCGCTGGCCTTCGAAGGCGTGGGCTTCACCTACCCCGGCCGGCATCGCCCCGCGCTGCGCGACGTGACGCTGTCGCTGCCTGCCGGGGCAACGCTGGCGCTGGTCGGCCCTTCCGGCGCAGGCAAGAGCACGCTGGCCAGCCTGCTGCTGCGCTTCTGGGATCCACAGCAGGGCAGCGTGCGCATCGACGGCGTCGCGCTGCCCGACCTCACGCTGGACGCCCTCTACCGCCGCATCGCGCTGGTGGCGCAGGACACCTGGCTGCTCAACGGCACGCTGGAAGAGAACATCCGGCTGGCCCGCCCCGATGCCGGCGCGGCCGACGTGGCGCTGGCGGTCGAGCGCGCCGCCCTGGCCGATTTCGTGGCCGGCCTGCCCGAGGGGCTGCAGACCCGGGTGGGCGAACGCGGGGTGGCCCTGTCGGGCGGCCAGCGGCAGCGCATCGCGATCGCCCGGGCATTCCTGCGCGACGCGCCCATCCTGGTCCTGGACGAGGCCACGTCGCACCTGGACGCGATCAGCGAGGCCCAGGTCCACCAGGCGCTGGCCGAGCTGATGCGCCACCGCACCACGCTCATCATCGCGCACCGCCTGTCCACCATCCGCCAGGCCGACACCATCGCGGTGGTGGACGGCGGCCGCATCGTGGAATCGGGCACCCACGAGGCGCTGTTGCGCCGCGGCGGCGCCTACGCCCACCTGGTGCAGCGGCAGCTCGCGGCGGCCCGGCAGGCAGCGTGAGACAGGGCCGGCGCGGCCACCGCGCCGGCCTGCGCGGAACTTTGACGGCCGCCCCAAGTCTTATATAAGATATAAGACCTATGCTGCTGCCGGGCCACATCGGTCCGCCCCAGGGCCTGTTAACGCCCTAGAATGACAAGCGCGCCAAAACGCCACAAAATGGCGTCTTCACGCGGTCAAACACCCACGGAGTCCATCATGCCGCACAACACGCTCGATACGCTCAAGACTTTCAAGATCGGCAAGAAAACCTGTCAGTTCTATTCGCTGCCAGCCCTGGGCAAATCCCTGGGCGTGGACGTGCAGCGCCTGCCCGTCTCCCTCCGCATCGTGCTGGAGTCGGTGCTGCGCAACTGCGACGGCCAGAAGGTCACCGAGGAACACGTGCGGCAGCTGGCGGCCTGGCAGCCCAACGCCAGGCGCGAAGACGAGATCCCGTTCGTGGTGGCCCGCGTGGTACTGCAGGACTTCACCGGCGTGCCGCTGCTGGCCGACATCGCCGCCATGCGCTCGGTGGCCGCCAAGATGGGCAAGAACCCCAAGCGCATCGAACCGCTGGTTCCGGTGGACCTCGTGGTCGACCACTCCGTGATGATCGACTACTTCGGCACGAAGAATGCGCTCGACCTCAACATGAAACTGGAATTCCAGCGCAACAAGGAACGCTACCAGTTCATGAAATGGGGCATGCAGGCCTTCGACACCTTCGGCGTCGTGCCGCCGGGATTCGGCATCGTGCACCAGGTGAACCTGGAATACCTGGCCCGCGGCGTGCACCACGACAAGAAAACCGACGTGTACTACCCCGACTCGCTGGTCGGCACCGACAGCCACACCACCATGATCAACGGCATCGGCGTGGTCGGCTGGGGCGTGGGCGGCATCGAGGCCGAGGCCGGCATGCTCGGCCAGCCCGTCTACTTCCTCACGCCCGACGTGGTGGGCGTGGAACTCAAGGGCCAGCTGCGCGGCGGCGTCACCGCCACCGACCTGGTGCTCACGATCACCGAGATGCTGCGCCGCGAGAAGGTGGTGGGCAAGTTCGTGGAATTCTGCGGCGAAGGCACGGCCAGCCTGAGCGTCACCGACCGCGCCACCATCGGCAACATGGCGCCCGAATACGGCGCCACCATGGGCTTCTTCCCGGTCGACGAACGCACCATCGACTATTTCCGCGGCACCGGCCGCACCGACGAGGAAATCGCCGCGCTGGAGGCCTATTTCAAGGCGCAGGACATGTTCGGCGTGCCCGCGGCCCAGGACATCAACTACACCAAGCTGCTCACGCTGGATCTGTCCACGGTGGCGCCCTCGCTGGCCGGCCCCAAGCGGCCCCAGGACCGCATCGAGATCGGCAACGTCAAGAACACCTTCATCGACCTCTACTCCAAGCCGGTGGCCCAGAACGGCTTCAACCAGCCGGCAGAGAAGCTGGAGCAGACCTTCACCACCAGCGCAGGCACCAAACTGAAGAACGGCGACATCCTCATCGCCGCGATCACGTCCTGCACCAACACATCGAACCCCAGCGTGATGCTGGCGGCGGGCCTGCTGGCCAAGAAAGCCTATGAAGCCGGCCTCAAGGTGCCCAAGCACATGAAGACCTCGCTGGCCCCCGGCTCGCGCGTGGTCACCGAATACCTCACCAAGACGGGCCTGCTGCCCTACCTCGAGAAGCTGGGCTTCGACGTGGCGGCCTACGGCTGCACCACCTGCATCGGCAACGCCGGCGACCTCGCGCCCGACCTCAACGAGGCCATCGTCTCCAACGACCTGGTCTGCGCCGCGGTGCTGTCGGGCAACCGCAACTTCGAGGCGCGCATCCATCCCAACATCAAGGCCAATTTCCTGGCCTCGCCGCCGCTGGTGGTGGCCTACGCGCTGGCCGGCACCATCACGCGCGACCTCATGACCGAGCCGGTGGGCCGCGGCAAGAACGGCGACGTATGGCTGGGCGACATCTGGCCGAGCTCCGAAGAGATCGACGAGCTGATGAAGTTCGCCATGAACGCCGACAGCTTCAAGAAGAACTACAGCCAGGTCAAGAACAACCCGGGCAAGCTCTGGGAGAACATCAAGGGCGTCACCGGCGACACCTACGACTGGCCCGAGTCCACCTACATCGCCGAGCCGCCCTTCTTCCAGGGCTTCGACATGACGCCGGGCGCGCTGCCCGTGGTCAAGGGCGCCCGCGCGCTGGGCATCTTCGGGGACTCCGTCACCACCGACCACATCTCGCCGGCGGGCTCGATCAAGGAAACCTCGCCGGCCGGCAAGTGGCTGAAGGAGCACGGCGTGATGAAGGCCGACTTCAACAGCTACGGTTCGCGCCGCGGCAACCACGAGATCATGATGCGCGGCACCTTCGCGAACGTGCGCATCAAGAACCTCATGATCCCGCCGCTGCCGGACGGCAGCCGCGTCGAGGGCGGCGAGACGCTGTTCCAGCCGGGCGGCGAACAGATGTCCATCTACGACGCCGCCATGAAGTACGTTGCCCAGGGCACGCCCACCGTGGTGTTCGGCGGAGAGGAATACGGCACCGGCTCGTCGCGCGACTGGGCCGCCAAGGGCACCCAGCTGCTGGGCGTGAAGGCCGTGGTGGCCCGCAGCTTCGAACGCATCCACCGCAACAACCTCGTGGGCATGGGCGTGCTGCCCCTGCAGTTCAAGGGCGGCGACAGCGTCGAGAGCCTGGGCATCACCGGCCGCGAGACCTACGACATCTCCGGCCTGGAAGACGGCATCAAGCCCATGCAGGACGTCACCCTCACCATACACCGCGAGGACGGCAGCACCCAGGACGTCACGCTGATGCTGCGCATCGACACGCCGATCGAGGTCGAGTACTACAAGCACGGCGGCATCCTGCCCTTCGTGCTGCGGCAGCTGCTCGCGGCTTGATCCGCCGGGCAGGCGCAGGCAGACGGCCGCAGCGTGCGGCCCTCTGCCTGCATGGCGCGCCGGCGCTCATTTCTGGCCCAGCATCCATCCGGCGAAGAGGCTGAACGGTGCGCCGGCAGACCGCACCGGATCGCTCACCAGGAAATAGCCCTCGCCGCTCAGCGCCGCGTGCGCGAGCGGCTGCACCAGCATGCCGGTGGCGAATTCGTGCTCCAGGTAGGCCCGCTGCGTCACCGCCACGCCCACGCCTTCGGCGGCCGCCTGCAGGCACAGCACGGCGTTGGCCAGCGGGATGAAGCGCGTGGCGGGGCCGGGCGCCAGCCCGGCCGACCGCAGCCAGCGGTCCCAGCTGTCGGGCGCGATCATCGACTTCAGCAGCGTTTCCTCCAGCACGTCCGCCGGCGTGCGCAGGCGCTGCGCCACCGCGGGCGCACACGCCAGCACCAGTTCGTCGGAGAACAGCAGGTCGGCCCGCAGGCCGGGCCAGTCGCCGAGCCCGCGGCGCACGACGAAATCGGCGTTGTGCAGGCCGGTGTCGTCGGCCCGCGCGACGGTGGCGACTTCGATATCGATGTCGCGGTGCCGTTCGTACAGCGAGCCCAGCCTCGGCATGAGCCACTTGATGGCAAAGCTCGGGATCACCTTGACCCGGATGCGGCGCGTGGCGCCTGCCTCGGCCGTGCGGGCCAGCAGCGATTCCAGCCGGTCGAACAGGCCCGCTGCCTGGGCCGCCAGTTCGGCGCCGGCTTCGGTGAAGGCGAGGTCGCGGCCGTCCTTGCAGACCAGCTGCACGCCCAGGTCGGACTCCAGCTTGCGCAACTGGTGGCTTACCGCGCCGGGCGTGATGTGCAGCACCTCGGCGGCACGCCCCACCCCGCCGCAGCGACGCACGGCATCGAGCACGCGCAACGATCCGAGCTGGTTCCTGAGTTTGTGCATTGATTGAATCCAGCTCAATTGTCGAGCAATAACTTTCGACAGACGCACGGAGAAAACGCGCCTACAGTCTGCCTAGCATCACAATCCAAATCAAGTTTCGGGGCCATCGGCGCCATACCGGCGCACGAGGCACCCGGGCGGAGGAGACTCTCATGACCACCAAGCACTGGCGGCGCTGGGCGTATGCCCTGGCGCTGGCACCCTTGTCTTGCCTGGCGGCGCAGGCGGCCCATGCCCAGGCGGCCTATCCCGACCGCCCCATCCGGCTCATCGTGCCGTTCGCCGCGGGCAGCGCCGCCGACACGCTGTCGCGGCTGGTGGCGTCGGAACTGGCCACCCGGCTCGGCCAGCCGATGGTCGTGGAAAACAAGGGCGGCGCCGGCGGCACCATCGGCACCGCGGACATCGCGCGCGCCAGGCCGGACGGCTACACCCTGGGCATCGCGGCACAGGGCACCTTCGTGAACAACCAGGTGCTGTATGCCGAGCCCGGCTACGACTCCATCAAGGACTTCTCGTTCGTGAGCGAGATCGCCGACGTCCAGAACCTGCTGGTCGTGGCCGAAAAATCGCCCTACGACAACGTGGCTGCGCTGCTCGCCGCCATCAAGGAAAAGCCGCCGGAAACCTTCCGCTATTCCTCGAGCGGCGTGGGCACCAGCCACCACATCGCCGGCGCGACCCTCGCGCAGCGCCTGGACAAGCGGCTGCTGCACGTGCCCTACACCGGCGCGCCGCAGGGCCTCGCGGCCATCATCAGCGGCGACGTGGACATGGGCCTGTACAACCTGCCGGCCGCGATCGGACTGGTCCGGGGCGGCAAGCTGAGGCCGCTCGCCGTCACGGGCCCCAAGCGCTCCACCCTGCTGCCCGACGTGCCCACCCTGGACGAGAGCGGCCTCGCGGGCTATTCGGTCACGCTCTGGTGGGGCCTGGTGGGGCCCGCGGGGCTGCCGGCGGAGGTGACGGCGCGCCTGCATGCCGCGCTCGACCAGGTGATGAGCCAGCCCGGCGTGCGGGACAAGCTGCTGGGCCAGGGCTTCACGCTGCCGGAACAGCCGCTGCCGCCGCCGTCCGGATTCGAGGCCCTGGTGCGCCGGGATCTCGCCACCTGGGTGCCGCTGCTCAAGCAGCTCGGCGCCACGGCCAACTGACGGGCGCCCGTGCCGCCTGCGTCCACATGAAGGAACCCCTTACCGTGCAGTCCTCTCCCTCGAGCGCGCCCGGCGCCGCGCCGCGTCCCCTGGCGCGCATCCTGGCCGACCTCGTGCTGGCCACGCCTGCCGATGCCCTGCCGGGCCTGGCGCTGGAGCACGCCAAGATGAGCCTGGCCAGCACCCTGGCAAGCGCGGCCATGGGCTACACCATCGAGTCGGCGCGCATCCTGCGCGACATCGCGCTGGCCGACGGCGGCACGCCGGCGGCCGCCGTCTGGTTCGACGCCGCGCGGCTGCCGCTGGCCAGCGCCGCCAGCGTGAATGCGGCGGCCAGCGATGCCGCGGCCTCGGACGACAGCGACATGCGCAGCATCGCCCACATCGGCACCATCGTTTCCGCCACGGCACTGGCCGTGGGCGAACGCGAGGCTGCCGGCGGCAGGGACGTCCTGGCGGCCATGGCGCTGGGCTATGAAGTGGCGGGGCGGATCGACGAATCCCTGACGCCGGGCCGCATGCAGCGCGGCTTCCACGGTTCGTACTCGACCGTGTTCGGCGCCTGCGTGACTGCCGGCCTGCTGCTGCGGCTGGACGCGGACAGGCTCACGCATGCCATCGCGCTGTCGGCCACCTCCATAGGCGGCATGGCCATTGCGGCGGACACCAGCTGCGCCCGTGAATACCATGCCGGGCTCGCCGCGGGCGCTGGCGTGCGCGCGGCACTGGCGGCACAGCGCGGCTTCCGGGGCGAGCCGGGCGTGCTGGAGCAGCCGCGCGGCTTCCTGCATGCGCTGGGCGGCCAGGACCTGCAGGACATCACGCGCGACTGGGGCGCGTCCTGGGACATCGTGACCGACATGGCGATCAAGCTCATGCCCGGCGCCCATCCCTTCCACGCCACGGCCGAGGCGGCCGCCGATGCCGCCGCCGCGGCGGCCGGCGCGGGCCGCCTGCGGCCCGAGGACATCGAGCGCGTGGTCATTTCAGCTGCGGTGCAATGGACGCACTTCAAGGGCGAGCCGCACCCGCGCAACCTGGTCGACGCGGCGCACAGCCTGGTGTATTTCGTGGCTGCCGCCATCGTGGACGGCGCCTTCGGCTGGGAGCACATGGACCCGGCCAAGATGGCGGACCCGGCGATCGCCGCGCTGCAGGACAAGGTGGAGTTCGACCCCGCCCCACCGCCGCTGCCGGACCGCTTCCCGCACCGGCACGGCGGATCGGTGGCCATCCACATGAAGAACGGCGCCGTGCACCGCGGCACCTGCAGGATGCCGCGTGGCTCCGGCGCGCGCGGCATCGAATGGCGCGACGTGGAAGCCAAGTTCCGGCGCCTGTTCCCGCTGGCAGGCCTGCCGGAATCCGCCACGACGGCATGCCTGGAAGCCATAGGCGGGCTGGACCGCGCCGCCTCCGTCGCGCCGTTGGCGCGATTGCTGGCCAGGCGCTGAACCGGCTGGTCGACGCCGGCCTCCCCGCTGCACCCGCAGCTCACCGAGACGAGACAAGGAGACCACCATGAACCGCTACCTCGGGCGACTGCTTGCCTGCCTGGTCCTGTGCCTCGGCCTGGGCTCGCCCGCCTCGGCGCTGGCGTTCCCGGACCGTCCCGTCACCATCCTGCTGGGCGTCGCGCCCGGCGGGAGCCTGGATGCCCTGGCCCGGCTGCTCGGCAACGCGCTATCGGCCGTCATCGGGCAGCCCGTCATCGTGGAGAACGTGGCGGGGGTGGGCGGGCTGCTGGCGTTCCAGCGGCTCACCCGGTCGGCGCCGGACGGCTACACGCTGATGTTCAGCAACAATTCCATGGTGCTGATCCCGCTGCTGCAGCCCCAGTCCGGCATCGACGTGGTGGCCGATACCACGGCCATCGGCACGGTCGCGAATGTGCCCATGGTGCTGAGCGTCAGCAACCAGAGCGGCATCCCGGACCTGCCGACCCTGCTGGCGCGCATGCGCAGCGGCGCGCTGCGGCCCAACCTGGGCTCGGGCGGGCCGGGCACCACCGCCCACCTGGCCGAAGCCATGTTCCTGCGCATGGCCAGCGGCAACGGCGAGCTGGTGCAGTACCGCGGCTCCGGCCCGGCGCTCACCGACCTCATGGGCGGCACCATCGACGCGGTGATCGACCAGACGGTGACCATGATTCCCCTGCACCGGGACAAGCGGGTCAAGGCGATCGCCGTGGCGTCGCCCGGACGCCTGCCGCAGCTGGCAGACGTGCCCACCTTCGCCGAGGGCGGATTGCCGCAGTTCGACCTGCAGATCTGGAACGGCCTGGTGGCGCCCAAGGGAACGCCGAAGCCGGTCATCGACTCGCTGGCGCGGGCGCTGTCGCAGGCGGTCGAATCGCCCGGGTTCCGCACGCGCATCGAGCAACTGGCGGCCCAGATCCCGTCGGTCGAGGCGCGCAGCCCCGAGGGCTTCACCCGCATGCTGCAACGCGACCAGCAGCAGCTGGCCGCACTGGCCCGCGAAATCGGGCTGCAACCCCGCGGGCCGCAGCCCCGCTAGGCGCACTGCCGCCTGCCTTACTGTCAACTTGAGAGGACACGCACATGGACAAGACCGTCTACGGATTCATCGGCCTGGGCAATATGGGCGGCCCGATGGCGAACCGCCTGCTCGACGCCGGCCATGCGCTGCACGTGATGGACCGCGATGCCGCGGCCGTGCGGCGCGTGGCCGGTCGCGGCGCGACGGCCCACGCCACCGCCCGGGAGGTGGGCGACGCGGCCGATGTGGTGTTCCTCAGCCTGCCGGACGGCAAAGTCGTGGAGGACGTCCTGTCGGCAGACCAGGGGCTTGCCCGCGCCGGGCGCGCGAAGGTCGTCGTGGACCTGTCGACCATCGGCCCGAAGGCGGCTCGCCGGGCGTTCGAACTGCTTGCGCAACAGGGCATGGACTACGTCGACGCGCCGGTCAGCGGCGGCACGGCGGGAGCCGAACGCGGCACGCTGGCCGTCATGGCCGCGTGCCCGCCTGCTCTCTATGAAAGGCTGGAGCCGGTGCTGGGCCATTTCGGAAAACCGTTCTACCTGGGACGCGAGGCCGGCCAGGCCCAGGTCATGAAGCTGGCCAACAACCTGCTGTCGGCCACCGCCGTCGCCATCACCTCCGAAGCCATGGCGCTGGGCGTGAAGGCGGGGCTGGACCCCAGCACGATGATAGACGTCATCAATGCAGGCTCGGGCCGCAACTCCGCCACGGTCGACAAGTTCCCGAAGGCCGTGCTCACCGGCACCTTCAATGTGGGTTTCGCCGCGCGCCTGGCCCACAAGGACGTGCGGCTCTGCCTGGAGGAAGCCGAACACCACGGCGTACCCATGATGGTGGGCTCGGCCGTACGCGAGCTGCTGGTGATCACCAACGCCGTCTGCGGCGCCGATGCCGATTACTCCGACGTGGCCCGCGTGCTGGAAGACTGGGCCGGCGTGCAGGTGCGCGCCGGCCGCAAGGCGGACTGAGCCCCGCGGGATCAGCGCCCCTGGGGCTGCTCGCCGAACGCATAGGCGTCCATCGCCAGGGCCGCGTAGCTGATCTCGTCGACCAGCCGCCGCGCCGGCAGCCCGCCCGCCCCCAGCGCCACGTAGAGCGGCATCAGGTGTTCGTCGGTGGGATGCGCCTGGTCGGCCGCGGGCGCCTGGCGCTGCCAGTCCAGCAGCGCGTCGAGCCGGCCCTCGGCCAGCTGCTGCGCGTACCAGGCCTGGAACGCCGGCACATAGGCGGAGGGGGGAGCGTCGTGCGGCATGCGCATATGGCGCAGGTTGTGCGTGAGCGAGCCCGAGCCGATCACCAGCACGCCCTCGTCGCGCAGCGGCGCCAGCGCCTGGCCGAGCTCGTACTGGCCGCGGGCATCGCGGGCGGCATCGAGCGACAGCTGCACCACCGGCACGTCGGCCTGCGGATACAGGTAGCGCAGCGGCACCCAGGCGCCGTGGTCCAGGGGCCGGGCAGGGTCGCTCGCCACCGCGATGCCGCGATCGCGCAGCACGTCCACCACGCGCGACGCGACCGCGGGCGAGCCGGGCGCCGCATAGTCGAGCTGGTACAAGGGCTCGGGAAAGCCCCCGAAGTCGTGCCAGGCGACCTGGCGGTCGCGCGTGGACACAGCCATGCCATGGCCCCGCCAGTGCGGCGACACCACCAGCACGGCCGTCGGCCGCGCGGCCTGGGCGGCGGCCCAGCCCGCCAGCGCGGGGCCGGTGCGGCCGGGCTCGACCGCCAGCATCGGCGATCCGTGGGAAACGAACAGGGCGGGCCAGCGCATGATGAATCTCTGCAGGAGGGAATACCCGTCATTGTCGCCGGGCCTGCCGCGCGCGATAAGCACCGGTTTGCGGGATGCACCGTTGCCCGGACGGCACCAATCCAGCCGCCCGCCGGGCGGGGGTAAAATCACGGGTTCCCCATTCAAGATAGCGCCCAGAGACTTCATGGCCCGTTCCCGTCAACGCACTGCCACACGCCTGACCCGCGAAGCCGCCCGCCTGGTCGCGCTTTCCCAGGCCCTGAACCACTCCGGCAGCCGTGTCGAAGACCGCTACTGGGAGGCGCGCCTGGCCGAAGTCGTGACACGCCAGCTGCGGCTCGGCCACGACGCCCCGCTGGAATCCGCGCTGGACCACCTGGCGCAGAACGACACCGGCGCCTACGAGGCGCTCATCGAGCAGGCCGAGACCCTGTCGGAGTCCATGCAGATCGAAAAGAACGGCGTGCGCTACGACGTGCTGCTCGTCATCGCGCCGATCGCCGCCTGGACGCGCTACACCATCCCCACGGGCCCGATCCCGCCGGCGGCGCGCGAGGCGCTGCTCGCGCAACTGCACGGCCACGTCCTGGCCTCCGGCACGCGGGTCGCGCTGCTGCCGCACCTGGTCAGCATCGACCAGATGCCGCGCACCTTCTCGGAAACGTGGCAGTGGCTGCACCGGCTGGGCACGCAGGCGCTGGGCGCCGAGACCACCAAGCCGGCCGTGAACGCCGAGGTCGAGACCGCCAACATGCTGGCCGACACGCGCTACCTGGTGGCGGCCGTGGCCGCAGAGGAGAACGCCCCGATCTTCCGCTGGCAGGAACATCCCGAAGACCCTGCCTCCAGCCGGCAGGCCTGCCTGGAGCAATGGGTGGCGCAGGCCCAGCCCACCCTGGCCACGCTGCTGCCCGGCTGCGGCATCGAGTGCCTGCTGCCCGACGCCTACTACGTCAGCAATCGCGACGCCGACCGCCAGGTGCGACCGCTGGCGCTGCGAGCCGCCGTCACCTGGCTGGAAGGCGCGGTGGGCCTGGCGCCCGCCCAGCTGCGTGCGGTGGTGGCGGGCTGCGGCGAATCGCAGATCGAGGAATACCGCATCGGCTTCACGGCGCGCAACAGCAACGACGTGTACTACGGCTGCGTGTGGCCGCTGTATGGCCGCGAAGACGATCCTCCCGCCGACGACACGCAGCCCGATGCAGTGGACCAGATCGCCGCGCAGCTCAAGGAGTACGGCGTGGCCGAAGTGCGCCGCATCCCGGGCGTGCTGCCGCTGGACTACTGCGAAGACTGCGGCGCGCCGCAATTCCCCAATCCGCTGGGCGAACTCGTGCATGCCGAACTGCCCGAAGACGCCGAAGCCGCCCCCACGCATTTCCACTGAACGCCCGCGGCAAGGCTTCCCCATGCGCGCCGATCTGTTCTGCCGTGTGATCGACAACTACGGCGACATCGGCGTCTGCTGGCGCCTGGCACGGCGCCTGGCCCATGGCCACGGCTGGCGGCTGCGGCTGTGGGTCGACGACCTCGCCAGCTTCGCACGCATCCAGCCCGGCGTGCAGCCAGGCCTGCCGCGGCAGGCCGTGGACGGCGTGGAGATCCTGCACTGGACGCCAGAAACCCCGCTACCCGAACCCGGCGACGTGGTGATCGAAGCCTTTGCCTGCGACCCGCCCGCGCAGTTCGTGGCGTCGATGCGGCAGCGCCGGCCGCTGTGGATCAACCTGGAATACCTGAGCGCCGAAGCCTGGGTCGAATCCTGCCATGGCCTGCCTTCGCAACGCGCCGACGGACTGGTCAAGTATTTCTTCTTCCCGGGCTACACGTCCGGCACGGGCGGCCTGCTGCGCGAGCCGGGCCTGTCGGCCGAGCGCGATGCGCTGCAGGCCAGCCCCGCCGCCCGCCGGACATGGCTGCAACGGCTGGGCCTCACGCCGGCCCAGCTGGCGCCGCTGGACGCGGGCGCACGGCTGGTCAGCCTGTTCTGCTACCCCCATGCGCCCTGGGTCGAGCTGGCGGCAGCGCTGGCCGCCGGCCCCCGCCCGACCTTGCTGCTGGCCCCCTCGGGCATCGCGCCGGGCCTGGAGGCGGCCTGCCCCCCGGACAGCGCGCTTACGCTGGCGCGCGTGCCGTTCGTTGCACAGCCCGACTACGACAGGCTGCTGTGGTGCTGCGACCTGAATTTCGTGCGCGGCGAGGACTCCCTGGTGCGCGCAGGCTGGGCGGCCCGGCCGCTGGTATGGCAGATCTACCCGCAGGACGAAGATGCCCACCTGCCCAAGCTGGAAGCCTGGCTGGAACGCTATGGCGCGCCCCCCGCGGCCGAGGCGTTGATACGGGCCTGGAACCGCAGCGGCGACGCGCCGCTCGGCACCGCCCTGGCCCAGGCGCTGCACGAGCCTGCCTGGGGACGCTGGGCCGCCCATGCGCGCGCCTGGGACGCCGAGCTGGCCGGCCGCCCCGACCTGGCCGACCGCCTGGTGGCGTTTTGTACGGCCCGCCCAAATCCGGGTTAGAATAGAGAGCTTTACAAGGCATGCTCGGCTGGGTAGGGTAGCCTGCGCCCGATCCGGGTTCAGGGCATGCACTGCAACCCGCACTGCAACCAACAGTAGTACAACTACGGCCTCCCGGGGCGCGGAACGTCTTTCGCGCAAGCACGGCGAGTGCGCACCATCCTCCCCGGAGTTTTAATCGATGAAAACCGCTCAGGAATTGCGAGTCGGCAACGTGGTCATGGTCGGCAAGGACCCCCTCGTGGTCCAGAAGGCCGAATACAACAAGTCCGGCCGCAACGCCGCTGTCGTGAAGCTGAAGTTCAAGAACCTGCTCAACGGCTCGAACAGCGAGTCGGTGTACAAGGCCGACGAGAAGTTCGACGTGGTCGTGCTCGAGCGCAAGGAGTGCACTTACTCCTACTTCGCCGACCCCATGTACGTGTTCATGGACGAAGAGTACAACCAGTACGAGATCGAGGCCGAGAGCATGGGCGACGCCCTGCACTATCTCGAGGAAGGCATGCCCGTCGAGGTGGTGTTCTACGAAGGCCGCGCCATTTCGGTCGAACTGCCCACCATCCTGGTGCGCGAAATCACCTACACCGAGCCCGCCGTGCGCGGCGACACCTCGGGCAAGGTGCTCAAGCCCGCCAAGATCAACACCGGCTTCGAACTGAACGTGCCGCTCTTCTGCGCCATCGGCGACAAGATCGAGATCGACACCCGTACGCACGAGTACCGCAGCCGCGTGAATTGATCACCCGCTGCTGACCTCGCGTCGGGTCGCAATCCGCCATGCGGATGCGGCCGGCGCCATGCAGCAACCGGACCCCGGGCCGGGACGATGCGTCGTCCCGGCCCGGGGTTTTTTGTTTTGCCCCAGGCCTGCATGACGCGGCAAGCGAAGTCTGAAAGAAAGTGACGGAATGCCCTACACAGCGAGCAAACCGCTACAACATTTTTCAGCTTGCCGAAAGCTGCCACGCTTTAATGAACCGCACAGATTTCCGAATATGTCGAGATGTCTTAAGAACCTTATGGGCTTGAGGCCGCGTGCGGCATCACGGAACTGTGCCATGACGAGGTGCGACCCACGAATGTAACAGTACCTTCAATTCTCGACCAACCATCAAGGTGAGAGATATGGCGCTTATCGATGTAGATCTCGGCGGTACCCAGACGGTCATCATCAACGAGGACACCGCGGATGATGGCGATTTCCTCAATATCACGGGGCTCGGCAATTCGGAGCTGATCGTCGACGGGGTGAGCGTCGAAACCCAGTCCATCGCAGGGATCGAAGCCGGCTCTTCGTCGACCTTCACCGTGCAGAACGGCGGTGCGCTTACCGTCAACCAGGGCCTGCTGAACGTCAGCGCCCTGAGCGAGGTCAATTTCAACATCGTCGGCGCCAGCCAGATGACGCTCGACGCCTCCAGCGTCAGCGCCCTGAACGGCCTGAGCAGCTACAACGTCACGTTCTCGGGCGAGGAGCCGGGCACTTTCACCTTCGACAAGCCCGACCTCAGCCTGCTCGACAGCTACAACTTCAATTTCAGCGGCATGCAGGCCGGCGACCAGATCATCCTGGACGGCGAATGGAACCTTGCCACCCAGGGCGGCACCATCTTCGATCCGGCCGATCCCGAAAGCGCCTACTACGACGGCGCGCTGCACCTGGTGCAGGGCAATCCCCTGCTGGGCGGCGCGGTGACGGCCTCGATCGAGATGTCGCAGGAAGACGCAGACCTGTTCTTCTCGGATCCGGACGCATATCTCGCGGGCGGCAGCTTCACCACGCCGGGCGAGGTGATCTGCTTCGCTGCCGGAACCCTGATCGCCACGCCCGCCGGCGAGGTGGCCGTCGAGACCTTGAAGATCGGCGACCTGGTGACCACGGCCGAGGGCAAGCACGTCCCGGTGAAATGGGTCGGCCGCCAGACCGTCCGCAACCTCTATTCCGCAGTCAAGCTGCAGCCGGTGCGCGTCAGCGCAGGCGCGCTCGGAGCCGGCAAGCCCAGCCGCGACCTGGTCCTCACAGCCAGCCACGGCCTGATCATCGACGGCCTCGTGATCAATGCGGGCGCCCTGGTGAACGGCAGCTCGATCGACTTCGTATCGTGGAAGGAGCTGCCCGATACCGTGACCTACTATCACGTCGAGACCGAGAACCACGAGGTGATCCTGGCCAACGGCACCGAGGCCGAGACCTACATCGACTACATCGAGCGCAAGGCATTCAATAACTACGACGAATATGTCGCGCTCTACGGCGCCGAAACGCGGATCGCGGAAATGCCGCGCGTCCGCATCTCGGCCCGCCGCCTGCTGCCGTTTGCGCTGCGCCGGCGCCTCGGCATCCAGGATGCGCCCGCCTATGCGGCGCTCGAAGCCAAGGCTGCCTGAGCAGCGGTAGCACAACCACGGTTCGGGGTATGGATCTGGAACGGGCATTGCGCCCGCTCCAGCGGGCTTTCTTTCGCCTTTGAATACGGCAATGCCCAGCCCCGGGCCTGATCTCGAAGGGGCAGTCCATGGCGGATGGAACCGTGCAGCGCCTCCCCGGCACACCCGGGGCAGGCAGCGCAAAACAGATCCTCGATCAGGCGGTGCAGGCCATGGCCGCCGGCGAGCCGCAGCTGGCCGAGGCATTGACGGACGCGGCGGTGCTGTCGGGCAGTACCCACCCCGGCCTGATGCGCATATGGATCCAGTCGGCGTGGCGCCAGGACAAGATCGCCGTGGCGCGCGAACGGGCGGAAAAGACCATTGCGGCACATCCGCGCAATCCCGAATTCAATCTTCTGGCCGCCCGGCTCCAGATCGCCGCCGGCGAACCGCATGCAGCGCTGGCCCGCCTGGAGCAGGCTGTTGCCGCCTGGCCGGACCACGTGGGCCTGCGGCTGCAACTGCTCCAGTTGCTGAAGGATCTCGGGCGCAGGGGGCCGGCGCTGCGCGTGCTGGGCGGACTGCGCCGCAACTGGCCCGACCATGCGGAGGTATTGCTCGCCGCCTCCCAGCTGTACCGGACCCGCGGCCGGACGCGCGCGGCCGACGCCCTGTTGGAGCGCCTGCTGGCGCGCCACCCCGAACATCGGCAGGCGCGCGTGCTGCTGCAGCTCGAACAGGCCAGGCAGGCCCTGGCCGCCGGCGACCTGGACGGCGCCGAGGCCCTGGCCAGCGCAGCCGTGCAGTCCGGCAGCAACCACCCTGGGGTGCTGCGCATAGGGATCCACGCCGCGTCGCGGCAAGGCCATGTCGCGACGGCCCGGGCCCGGGCGGAGCAGGCCATCGCGGCGCATCCCCGCAACCCCGACTTCCGCATTCTGGCTGCCAGGCTGGAGGCCGCTGCCGGCGAGCCGCGCCAGGCGCTGGCGCGCCTGGAGGCCGCCCTGGCCCAATGGCCCGACAACCTCGGCCTGAATCTGTACCTGTTCGAGCTGCTGCAGGAGCTCGGCAGCACGCGGCAGGCGCTGCGCGTCCTGCGCGACCTGCGCCGCCGCTGGCCCGATCAGGCCGACGTGCTGCTGGCCGCCGCCCGGATGTACCACGAGCATGGCAAGACCCGGGCAGCCCGGGCCGTGCTGGACCGCCTGCTGGCGCGCGACCCCGCCCATGCCCAGGCCCGGCTGGCGCGGCTCGATCTCGCCAGCGCCGCGGCCGCAAGCGAGGCACCTTCGCCGCTTCCCGCCCTGCTGGAGGAGGCGCGCAGCCAGCCTGCGCCTAGCACCGCGGAAGTCGCCCTGCTGCTGAAGACGATAGAGCAGGCGACGGCGCCCGAACTCGCCGCCGTACGCGAGGCAGCCATCGACTTCCTGGGCAGCATGTCCGGCCGGCTTGCCGGGCAGCACAATCTGGCGCTCTTCAATCTGGCGGAACGGTTCGGCCGCGCCGAGGCGGCACGCCAGGCGCTGGCCCGGCTGCTGGATGAGGGGCCGCGCAGTGTGCAGGTAGCCCGTACGCTGTTTCGCAAGGCCATGGATTCGGTCGGTCCCCACCAGGCCGATTGCGTGATCTCCCGTTTGCTCCGCCATATCCCGGCCGCCCAGCAGGCCACGCTGGCCGCGGACTTCGCCCTGCACCTGGACGGGCCCGAGGCTGCCCTGGAGCGGCTGCGCCGCGACCGGCGCCGCAATCGCGCTCCGGGCGAGGCGCTCAATCTCGTCCGCCTGCTGAAGTTCGCCGGCCGCTACGCCCTGGGGCTGCGCTACCTGCAGTTCTGCCGGCGCCGCTGGCCGGACAATGCCGAAATCCGGCTGAACCAGGCCACGCTCCTGATGGAGGCCGGCCGCCCAGACCTGGCGCTGGCCGGCCTGGACGAGCCCGTCGCGGTGTCACGGCGCAAGCAGGCCCAGTTCGCGCGGATCCGCGCCCACGCCCTGCTCGAGACCGGACAATGGCACGCCGCCCTGGCAGAGCTGGACAAGGCAGCGGCATCCAGGCTGGACCATGGCGTGGCCGCCACCCGGCTGCGTGTGCTGCTGATGCTGGGGCGGGAAGAGGAGGCAGCGGCCCAGCTCCGGGAAGCCCGCCGGCGCGGCGTGCAGGACCGCATCTCGTCCGAGCATTTCTCGCTTTCCCTCTATGGGACGCTGATGGGCGATCTTGCGCTGTTCCGCGCAGAAAGCGCCTCGCTTCCGCCCGGCGATCACAGCGGCTACCTGGCCGCCCGCTACATCTGCGCAGCCAGCCAGATCATCGAACGCCACGCCGGAAACGCGGATGACCACGTCCGGAATGCAGCCCATGACGGCGCACCGGCCATTCCGCGGCGGATTTTCCAATACTGGAACCTGCGCGTCCCGCCGGAGAGCGTGGCCGAGATAATGCGCTCCTGGTCGCGCCTGCCGGACTTGGAATATGTGCGATTCGATCGCGCGGCGGCGCGCAGGTTTTTGCGGGAAACCTACGGCCCGGATTATGAACTGGCCTTCAGGCTGGCCAACAATATCGCCGAGGAAGCCGATTTCCTGCGGCTTTGCTATCTGCGCCACCACGGCGGAATCTATGCCGATGCCGACGACCGGCTTTATGGCACGCTGGCGGAACTGGTGCCCGCCGGCGCCGGGCTGGTGTGCTTTCGCGAACCTTTCGGCATCCTGGCCAATAACTGCATCGCCGCGCGCCCCGGACATCCCGCCATCGTCCGGGCATCCGAGATGGCCGCCGAGGCACTGCTCTCGCGCGACAACGACAGCACCTGGAGCAAGACGGGCCCGGGCCTGCTCTCCCGGGCGGTGGCCAGCTACCTCGCGGCGGCGCGGCCTGCGGAGCCGGGGGACCGCGTGGTGATCAGGCCCAACCACGTGCTGCGCCGGCAGGTGCAGATCCACATACAGCTGCCGCACAAGAAAACCCGCAAATACTGGAATGCCGCCAATACCACGGGGATCGACATGAAGCCGTTTTTCATGCCGCCCTGCCGCAAGGTGGCATGAGTGTCTTTATATATCTTTGCGTTTATTGGGATTAATCCAGAAGCGCTCGTAAATGTACGCAGGTCAATATCGTTCAGTTTCAAAAAATAATCGGATTCCTGCCATGGATAGGGAAAAACCCGCATGGCCGATGATTCGGCATCCAGCAGACTTTGAATGCATTGCACGCGATTTGATTTGATTTGATTCTGGCTCGAGATATCTGTGCGTACTGCAGTTGCCGGCCACATGCGGGATATTTTTCCGGATGGCGGGGCAGGCAGGATTTTCTATCCGCATACGTGGCGGAATCGACAGCCACGGCGGCCTCAGGAGACACGCGTGTATAGGTGTGCCCTACAGGAGCGGCATCTCGAATCTGTTCCCGGTTGCATGGTCCATGGCCGAAACGGTGCCCTGGCGCTCTCGTTTTCCGCTCCTGTGCGCCGGCCGCCCCGCACCCCGAACCATTCCCGCGCGACATAGGGACGGGACGACGTGCGACCCGCCAAGTCGTCCCTGCCTGCTGCACCATCCGGCGGCATTCCGGCTACGGCTGCCGCCCGCCGGTACGCCGCGCCATCGGGCAGCGTCCAGACGGAAGAGCAGACGGAAGACCAGACCGCGCCAGTCGAGGACATCGCCGCACTCGTCTGCGACAAGCTCGCCGCCTATCTGTCCGTCTGGCAGGCGGCGCTGGCGGCCAGGCTGGGGCTGACGCTCGTGGAAATCAAGGCCCTGCTGCTGATCCAGGAACTGGACGGCCTGCCCGTCGGGCAGCTGGGCCAGCTGCTGTGCCTGAGTTCCGGCGGCACGACGGCGCTGCTCAACCGGCTGGAGGCCGCAGGCTTCATCCGGCGCCGGCCGCACCCCCTGGACCGGCGTGCGATCGTGATCCAGGCCGTGCCCGAAAAGTGCCAGGAACTTGCGCACGGCCGCGCGGCGCTGGCCGAGGAAGTGGCGTTCGTCAGCCGCCAGTTCGACGCCCGCCAGCTGCAGACGGTGCATGCGTTCCTGGAACAGTGTGCCCGCGCCTTCCGCCACGAGACACTGGCCCGGCTGCAATCGCGGCATGGGCCGGCGCAGCATGGGCACAGCTAGGGCCGTGCTGCGCTACTGCAACCGCTCGTCGTCGAGGAACGCCGGCAGCGCCAGGACGTCGATGCCCTCCTCGGCGAGCGCCGCGCGCTCTTCGGGTGTGGCAGTGCCGCGGATGGGACGTTCGTCGACCTCGCCCTCGTGGATGCGGCGGGCTTCCTCGGCAAAGCGCGGGCCCACGTTCTCGGTGCGGCGGATGATCTCGCGTATGTGCTGCAGCACCCGGGCCTGCAGCGCCGCCATGGAAACGGGCCCGTGCGCGGCGGCCTGCGGCGCCGACGCCGGCTGCTGCAGGTGGGCCACGTTCAGGTGCGGCGCCGACAGGCGCTTGGTGATCTGGCGGGAATCGCACACAGGACAGGTCACCAGCCCGCGTTCACGCTGGGAATCATAATCGTCGTGCGAGCCGAACCAGCCCTCGAACACGTGGCCGTGGTCGCACTCAAGGTCGAATACTTTCAGAGCCATGGCAGCTATATGGGAGCGACCCGCAAGAATACAAGATCGGCTCCCGCGGCGCACACGGGCCCGGCTAGCGCGCGGCGCGCCGGCCGCCGGATGCCGTCTGCCCCTTGCCGATGCGTGCCTGCTCGGCTTCCAGCGCCTCGATCTGCCGCTGCAGCGCGCGCAGCTGCTTGCTCACGTCCTGCCGCTGTTCGGCGAGGGCGTCGGTTTCCTCGCGCAGCTGGGCCTGGCGTGCGGCCACCTGCTGCTCCTGCTGCACGCGCAGGCTCTGGTCGGCCTGCAGGGTGTTGAGCTGGGCGGTACGCGCGGCCAGCTGGCGCTCGGCGTGGGCGTACTCGGCCTGCAGGCGGATGCGGGAAATGTCAACCTCGGCCAGCTCCGCAGACTGGGCGGCGAAGGCCTGGTAGGTGCTTTCCGCCTGCTTGGCAGAGTGGGTCTTCACCACGCGCCAGAAGTCGCTCTGCTGGAACAGCGCCACGTAATACGCGAGATCGTCGGCCTTGAACAGCAGGCTGGCGCCGTACGAGCCGTTGTAGGTGGTGCGCAGCTCGGCCACCTCGCGATTCTTGATGAGCGCCTGCAGCTCCGCCACGGTGGACAGGGGCCGCGCAGGTTCGGGGACCGCCGGCGCAGGCGGCGGCGTCACGGCGGCCGCCGCGGGCTCGGCCTCCACCTGCCGGACCACCGGATCCGGCGCCTTGGCGGACGGCAGGCCGGCGCAGGCGGCAAGCCCGGCGGCCAGGAGCACCACGCCGGCCGCGCGCATGCACAGGCCAGGCCGCAAGCAGGAAGCGATTCGATGAATCTTCATGTCACTCTCTTGGAAACAATATTTCAACTATAGCAACTTATCGATGCGAAACGCGTCGGTTCCGCCTGTTCCGGCGCCGCTCTCGCAACCGGCGGCGGCCTCGGCCAGATCGGGCTGCCCTTCCCCGATGCGCAGCTTGCGCATCTTTTCCCAAAGCACTTTCCGGCTGATCCCGAGCTGATGCGCCGTGTCCTGCCGGCGCCAGCCGTTGGCTTCCAGCGCCGCCAGTATGCGCAGGCGCTCGGCGCGCTCGGCACCGGACAGCGGCGCAGCCGCGGGCTCTGCCGAGGATGCAGGAAACGCGCGCTGATGGCGCTCCAGCAGGGCCTCCAGACGGTCGCGGTCCCAGCTTCCCGACTGGCGGCGCAGGATGGCCACCCGCTCGGCCAGATTGGCCAGCTCGCGCACATTGCCGGGAAAGCGCATGCGGGCCACGCGCTGCAGGAGCCAGGCCGGCACGGACCCTGCCTCCTCATCGTGACGGGCCAGCAGCGCGGAGAAGATCGCGCTCTTCTCCTCCGCGCCTCGTGCCTCCAGGTTCGGCACGTGCAGCTCGATCACGGCAAGGCGGTAATACAGATCGGCACGGAACGTCCCCTGCGCCACCAGCGCGCGCAGGTCCTTGTTGGTGGCTGCCACCAGCCGGAACGACACGGGGACCTCCACGGTGGAACCCAGCCGCGTCACCGTGTTCTGCTCCAGGACGCGCAGCAGCTTGACCTGCTGGTAAAGCGGCAGATCGCCGATCTCGTCCAGGAACAGCGTGCCGCCGCTGGCCTGTTCGAAATACCCTTTGTGCGCGCCCACGGCGCCGGTGAAGGCGCCCTTGGCATGCCCGAAGAAATGCGCCTCGAACAGGCCTTCGGGCACCGCCCCGCAGTTCACGGCGACGAAAGGCCCACGCGCCCAAGGCGACTCGTCGTGCAGCAGGCGGGCCATGCGCTCCTTGCCCACGCCGGTCTCGCCATGCACCAGCACATTGGCCCGGCAATCGGCATACATCCGCACTTCGTCCAGCAGGTCGCGCATCATGGGAGACTGCGCCACCATCGCCACGGCGGTGCGCGCATCCTCGGCGCGGGCCGCCTGCGACATGCCGGCCAGGCGGAACAGCAACCGGCGCAACTCGGCGCCCGTGAAATGCAGGGGCAACGTGTACGAATAGGTGGGGCCATAGAAGCGCGGATCCTGCGGGCGCTCTTCGGCGGCCACCCAGACTACCGGAATGCCCTGCCTGGCCAGCCAGTCGAAGCCGGCGAAGCGCGCCTCGCCCATCACCGACACCGACACCAGGGCCACCGCCGGCCGCGCCACGTCGCGCGGCGGCGGCGGCACCGTGGCAGCCGTGTCCACGTACACGATGGCGGCGTCGTATCCGGCAAGCAGGCGCTCGGCGCGGAACGCGATGTCCGAACACCCTTCCCAGATGTAGACGTCCACGGTGTCGCAGGCCATGGCTTCCTGCGCAGTCTCGTCCACGCGCCGCTCAATAGACAAGCCGTACTCCTTTCCCGTCACAATCCAGGGACATCAGATTGACGTCGGTCTGCCCCAGCTGCAGCCCCACCACCTGCTCCACCACAGGCTTGAGCACCCGTTCGCCGATGCCGTCGAGCAGCGGCCGGAGCGCCTCCAGCAGCGCTCCGGCGAGCACGATGACCGCATTGGACTGGTGCGCCGAGGGTGCACGGTCCTGCAGCAGGCTGGTCAGCTTGTTCATGCAGCCGGCCTCAGATCCTCCCGGCATGGGCGCTCCCAGCAGCCTGGGCGTGCACGGGTCGGTGGGCAGCAGAACCCCCAGCAGGTCGCCCACCGTTCCGAGCAGGCCGCGCACCACCTCGCCCACATTGTTCAACGCACCCAGGATGTCGAGCGTCAGCAGATTGCCCACGAGGTCGAGCGTGCCGCGCGACAAGCCGCCCACGAAACCCTGCAGCCCGCGCGCCATGTCCTCGACCTGCGCCACGCTGGCCGTCCAGAGCGCGTTGCGGCAGGCATGCCCGGCGGGGTCGCAGCCGTTCTGCGCCCGGGCGTCCGCCCATATCCGCGCAGCGAGCGCCTGCGGCACGGCGGTCCCATTCAGGCTGTCGCCGTCCTCCATCGCACCGCCCAGCAGGGACGCCAGCAACGCATCGGTGAGATGCTTCACCGTCTGGCCCAGCAGGAGCGGGTTGGCCGACGCCGGCATCGGCAGCGACTGTCCCGCATGGAAGTCCGCCACATCGCCGGCGGGCAAGGCGTCGGTCGTGATCCGGGTATTCAGCGATGCCAGGTTCATGCCCAGCACGTCGAGCCGCAGCAGTTGCCTGGGCGCAAGCCCCTGGTCGCAGCTCTCCGAGCCCGAGAAAGGCCAGCCGGCATCGGCGCCGGCGGGGGGACCGCCTATGCACAGCTTGAGGATGGACGACTGCGCGCCCAGCGTGGCGAGATCCCGGCCGGAGGCATCGCGCGCCTCGCACAGGCGCTCGACGCTGGCCTTGCCATCGACCAGGTCCACCGTGATGGGCAGGTCCACCCGCAGGTTGGCCAGGCCGCCCAGCAGCGGCAGGCCCGGCGCCGAAATGGGCAGATGTACGCGGATCTGCGAGGTGTAGGCCGTGGCCCCCACCCCGCCGATGGCAATGGCGGGCGGCTCCGTCACGCTGAAGCGCGGCGTGACCTGCAGCAGGCCCAGGTCCACGCCTGCGGTCGCCTGGATCGCGTGCCCGCCGGTGGCCACGCCGATGGCCGTGGCCAGCACCTGCAGCGCATCCAGCTCCACGCCCAGCGCGGAAGCCGGATCGGTGGACTGGATCAGCGCGAACAGGCCGGTCGCGCGCTCCGCCGTGTCGGAGCCCAGCCGCAGCGCCAGATCGTCGATCCCCAGCCGCGCCCGTATCGCCTGCAGCAGTCCCACATTGGCAGCCAGCAGGCTTTCCTGGCCGGCGAGGGACACCACGGCGTCCAGCACCTCGCCCAGCCCGAGCGTGCGCGCCGCGAGCAGTGTATTGAGCTGGCCCAGGGACACGTCCGCAGGCACGGCGATGCCCAGCGCCTGCAGCAGGCCGCGCGGCGTGATCTTCACGCCGGCCAGGCCGGCGTCGTAGCCCAGCAGCGCCGTCCCGTCCAGGTCCAGGCCCACGCCGCGCAGCAGGTTGACGAGCGCGCCGGGCTGCACGGCGGCCAGCCGCGTGCCCACGCTGAACGCGGCCACGGGATCGCCCTCGCTGACCGCCACCGCCTCCGCGCTCAGCGTGCCGCCGCCGGTTCCGGGGATCAGCGCCGCATACGGCATCGCGAGCAGCACCTGCACCGCGTTGCGGCGCTCCTCCGGCTGCGGATCCCGGACATAGCGCGGCGCCAGCGCGGCGTCGGCGCCGTCCCAGCGCCAGCAGCGCGCGCTGAACGAAAAGGCGTCGTCATCCGCGGCGCCCAGGTTGGCCTGCACGTTGGCCCGGGCCGCGGCGATCGCGGCAGCGCATCCGGCCTCGTCGCCACGCCCCAGCACCTGCCCCGCAGTCAGGGCGGACAGGTCGGCGGCCTTCTGCAACTCGCGCTTGGCGTAATAGGCATAGCCCAGCTGCACGCCCCACAGCAGCGTCAGGGCGAGCACGATGACGAGCGCGGCCGGCACGAGGATGGAACCCCGCTGGCCGTGCGCGGCGCGATGGACGGAATCCGGGGACATTGGCGGCAGGCCCTACCGTGCCGACGCGGACGAGGGCGACTGCACGCGCTCGCCGAACCATTGCGGAATGGGATGTTCGAAGCTGTCCATGTAGCGACGCCAGGCGGCGGACGCCACCGCCCCCTGCAGGGGCAGGCCGGGGCCGGCGCGCAACCCGCCCGCCTGCATGCCGAGCAGGCCGCGCGTGAGGTCGCCGAACTGCTCCTTGCGTACCGCCGGCGGTGATGCGCTTGCGGAGGCCGGCGCACCCGGCGCCGCGTCCTGTGGCGCGGGCACCGCGCGCACCACGGGCCGCGCCACGGGCGCATCCGCCGCGACAACAGGCGCAGCCGCGGCTGCGCCGGTGACCCGCGGATGGGTCTGCGCGGCTGCGGGCGCGGCCAGCGCCAGCCCCGTCGCGATCATGAAACACCGTAGACCTGCATGCATCCTGCTACTCCTTCGTGTCCTGGTTCTGCCGCATGGGCGGGTTCCCGAAACGGTCCATCACCGGCGCCTGCCCGGGCAGCGACGGCATCACGGTGCGCGCCTGCACATCGCCGACCTGCACCGCGCCCGCAGTGCGGCCGGGCCCGCCGGGCCGCGCCGCCATGCGTACCTGCTGCGCCAGCTGCTGCACCTGCTGGCGCGCTTCGGCGCCCAGATCGGCGCGGTCCATGACTTCGCCCGCGCCGCGCGCATCGCCTTCGGCCAGCAGCAGCAAGGCGAGATTGGCCAGGATCCTGGCGTTGCCCGGTTCCAGTTCGGCGGCCTGCCCGAGCGGCACGCGCGCGGCCTGGATACTGCCGCCGCGCAGCAAGGCGTAACCCAGGTCGTTCAGCATCTGTGCATCGGTGGGACGCAGGCGTGCGGCCTGGCCCAGATAATCCGCGGCCTGCTCGAAATCGCCCTGCCCGCCGGCCAGCAGGCCCAGCCCATGAAAGGCGTACGCCGCCTGCGGTCCGCCCAGCAGCGCCCGGTAGGCGTCGGCACTGGCCTGCACCTGGCCTGTCCTGCGCAGGGCATTGGCCCGCAGCACCTGGACTTCCGGCGTATCGCCGTAGGCCTGCCGGTACGCATCCACATAGGCAAGCGAGGCGAAATAGCGCCCCTCGGACTGCGCCTGGCGTATGAGCGACAGCGCCACCTTGGGACGCGCCTGGCCCTGCGGCGCGCGGGCCTGCTCTTCCTGGCGCGCCAGGGCCTGCTCGCGGTCCTGCTGCTGCATCAGCTGCCAGGCCGTCTCGGCCCGGTTCGCCTGGCAGCCGGCCAGCAGCAGCGGCACCGCCAGGGCCGCCGCGGCAATGCCGCGTGCGCGGCCACGGGAAACAAGCACCATCATGAACCTCCGCCCACGCGCGACAGGCCGCGCAACAAGGCAATGAATCCGGAGCCGCCGGTCACGATGAGCAGCGCCGGCAACAGCGTCAGCACCATCACGCCGGTCATCTTGACCGTGAGCCGCGCCACGCGGGCTTTCAGCTCGAGCCTGCGGCGCTCGCGCAGGCGCTCCGCAAAACGGGCCAGCGGTTCCTGGACCGCACCGCCATGCCGGTCGACCTGCACGATCAGCCGGCAGACCGCGGCCAGGTCATCGTTGCCGTAGCCCTGCGCCAGCCGCGCGAGGGATTGTTCCCGCGTGCGTCCGCGGGCATACAGGTCGATGGACAGGCGCAGCTCCTGGCCCAGCACGGGCATCACGCTGCGGAAATCGGTGACCAGCACGTGCAGGCTCTGGTCGATGGACAGCCCCACGCCCTGCAGCAGCCGCAGCAGATCCAGCAGCAGGGGAAGCTCCTCCCCGGCCCGGGCCTTGCGACGCGCGACGCGGCGCTGCAGCACCCACTTGGGCAGCATCCAGCCCAGCGCAAAGCCCGCGAACAGCGCCGCCGGCCAGCTCCAGGCCGCCACGCCGATGGCGCAGCCGTGCAGCACCAGCCACACGAGCAGCGGCAGACCGATGGCCAGCCCCAGGCGTGCCAGTGCGAACCAGGCGCGGGCACGCGAAGCATGGTCGAAACCGGCCATGTCCACCAGCCGGCGGTCCTCCCCGGCCAGCAGCACCCCGCCCAGCCGGCCGCTGTCCAGCCGCTCGCCCGCCTGTTCGGCGCCGCGCGCCACGGCCGCCACCCGCCCGCCCGCGGGCGCCTCGGCCAGGACGTCGGCGTGGCGGCCGTCGCGCGCCGCCAGCGCTCTTTCCACGACTTCGAGGCTGCGTCCCTGGCGCATTGCGCGCGCCACGATGGCGGCGGCCAGCGCCAGCATGGCGGCCATGACGCCGCACAGGCAGGCGATCAGCAGCAGGCGCACGGGGGGCAGTTCCAGCATGGCATCCATGGCGTCCGCCCTACACCGCGCGGGCCATGCGGTACAGCCAGTATGAGCCGCCTGCCTGCAATGCCGCAGCCGCCACAAGCAGGCGGAAGCCGACGGGGTCGTTCCACATGCCCATGAACAGGCTGTTGTTGAATACGATGATGAAGAGCGCCAGGCCCATCGGCAGCAGCGCCAGTATCCAGGCCGACAGCCGCACCTCGGCGGACATGGCGGACAGTTCGTTGCGGGCGTGCTCGAGATCGCGCATGAACGCTGCCATGCGCTCGAGCACCTGGTCGCTGCGCCCGCCGAAACGCAGGGCCAGCGAGATCACCGCCGAAACCAGGTACAGCTCGCGCAGCCCGTACAGCCGCGACACGTGCAACAGCGCAGCATCCAGGTCCTTGCCGGAGCGCGCCAGGGCATCGGCGCGCTGCAGCACCTCCAGCAAGGGCGAAGCCACGCCGGACAGCCCGCCCTGGAAGGCCGACTGCACGCTGTTGCCGATGGTGATCAGCCGGACCACGGCGTCCAGGAAGGCAGGCAGCTGGTCCACCATGCGACGGCGGCGCCGGTCGGCCAGGTACCAGATGCGGAAGCAGGAGAGCAGCGCCGTCAGCAGCAGGGCGGCGCCTGCGGAGAAGGGTCCGCCGAGCCAGGCGGCGAGCAGGGGCAGCACGACCAGCGGAGCGGCCAGCAGCGTGTAGAAGCGCGCCGTGGGAGCGATGCCGGCGCGCAGCAGCACCCTTCCCCAGGCGCCCCCGGGCATCGCCGCCGGACGCGCCGAGAAATCCGCCGCCGCCTCGCGCGTGGTGATCCGCTCGAGCTGCCGGGCGAGGTGCGCGGACGAGGCGGCATGCCGCTCCCGTGCTCCCGCGTACTGCCACAAGAGCAGCGCGCCGACCAGCAACAGGGCGGCCAGCAGGGCCAGGGCCGTGGCCGCCTGCATCAGCGCCTCCTGCTCCAGAAGCCGCCGCCTTCCGGCGCCGCCGGCTCGGCAGCAGCGCTGCGCAACGCATCGCGGGCACGCGCCAGCTTGGGGGTATGCGGCACGATGCCCAGGCTCGCCCAGCTGTCCCGCTCCTCGCCGTCGGGCGTGACATGCGGCTCGTAGCGAAACAGTTCCTGGGTGGCGATGATCCCGTCGCCCATGCCCGTGACTTCCGTGACGGACAAAACGCGCCGCCTGCCGTTGGGCAGCCGCCCGATCTGCACGATGAAATCCAGCGCGCTGGCGATCTGGCGGCGCAGGCTGTCCTCGCTGCCCTGGAATCCGGCGAAGCCGGCCAGCATCTCGATGCGATACAGGCATTCGCGCGGCGAATTGGCGTGAATGGTGGCCATGGAACCCTCATGCCCGGTATTCATGGCCTGCAGCATGTCCATGACTTCCGCGCCGCGCACCTCGCCCACCACCACGCGGTCTGGACGCATGCGCAGGCTGTTGCGGATCAGGTCGCGGATGGAGACGCTGCCGGCGCCGTCGAAGCCGCCCTGGCGCGATTCCAGCCGCACCACATGGGGATGGTTCAGCGACAGCTCGGCCGTGTCCTCCACCGTCACGACGCGCTCGTTGGCGGGAATGAAGAAGGCCAGCGCATTGAGCAGCGAGGTCTTGCCCGAGCTGGTGCCGCCCGACACCAGCACGTTGCAGCGATTGGCCACGGCGGCGTTGAGCAGCCGGAACACTTCCTCGTTGAAAGTGCCCAGCGCCAGCAGGTCGTTGGGCTTGAGCGGGTCCTGGCGGAACTTGCGGATCGAGACCATCGGGCCGTCCACGGCCAGCGGTTCGATCACCACGTTCAGCCTGCCGCCGTCGGGCAGGCGCGCGTCGACCATGGGGCTGGATTCATCCAGCCGCCGCCCCAGCGGGGCCAGGATGCGGCGCACGATGCGCAGCACGTGCTGGTTGTCGGAGAAACGCAGATTCTCGCGTGCCAGCACCCCGCGGCGCGACACGAACACGTTGTCGTAGCCGTTGATGAGTATGTCTTCGACCGTGGGATCGGCCAGCAGGTCTTCCAGCGGCCCCAGCCCGGCGAGCTCCTTGGTGAGCGCCGCCGCAACGTGCTCCATCTCGCTCTGGTTGATGGCGACCCGCCGCAGGCGCACGAAGCCCGCAACCTCGATGTCGACGAATTCGCGTATGGCGGCGCGCGTCCAGCGGCCGAACTCCGCGCCCAGTTCCTCGATGCGCGACAGCAGGTGCTCGTAGGCCAGGTTCTTCACGTCCTGGAACCGCTGGCTGGCCGCGAAGTCGGCGCCCTGGGGTTCCGATCCGAATTCCATGGTGGGAATCATGGTCCGGTCTCCCTAGATGATCATCATGCGCTTGTGCACGCCCGGCAGCCAGTTGGCCAGCCAGCTGCCCGCGCTCCGGCTGCCTGGCGCGACGCGCTCGGCCATGACGCAGTCCACCAGATGCTGCACCGCGCGCACGTAGATGTCGCGCTCGGCCTGCTCGTGCAGCAGCCTGCCCTGGTTGGTGGCCACCATCAGCGGCAGCGTGCGGTCAGGCAGCGTGCCCGCCAGCGGGACGCCGAAGCGGTCGGAGATCTGCGCAGCCGTCATGCCGTAGCGCTCGTCGTAGCGATTGACCACCAGCCGCAAAACCTGCCTGTCGACGTGCTGCTGCTCCAGATCCTGCAGTACGCCGGCCAGCGAGACCAGCGCGCTGACGCTCTGGTCGGCGACCAGCCATACCTCGCTGGAAGCGCGCGCCAGCTTGGCCACGAATTCGGGATTGGAGCAGCCTCCCGCGTCGGTCAGCAGCATGCCGCAGTGCTGCCGCAGCCGCTCGTACAGCATCAGCGAGTCCGCGGGCGAGACGCCGCGCATGAGCGACACATCGCGCGGCAGCGACATCGCGCTGATGCCCGAAGCGGTGCGCGCCATCGCAGCGTTGAGCAGGGTGCCGTCGAGCCGCTCGAGGTTCTTCACGCCTTCCAGGAAATCGAAGTCGCTGGCAATGTTGAGATAGAGCAGGCAGTCGCCCACCGGATAGCCGAGATCCAGCAACCCCACGCGCTCCGACAGCGGCAGTTGCGCCGCCATGAACTCGCCCGGCCTGCCGGGCCTGGCCGTGCTGCGCTGCCGGGCCAGCGCAGCCTGCGCCAGGCGCTCCTGCGCCACGCCGGCCGCATGCACGGCCAGGGTGGTGCTGCCCACGCCGGGCCGCGCGCCCACCACCAGCACGCTGCGGCACACGCCTGCGCCCGGTTTGTCGCGCCGCGCGGAGATCAGGCGCTGGATGACGCCACGCACTTCCTCCGGCGAGACCGAGGGATCGACGAAATCGCTCACGCCGGCGCGCAAGGCGGCAATGGCGCCGTCCGGCTGCGACAGATAGCCCACCGCCACGCGCGGCACGGAGGGCGCGATGCGGGCCAGCACCCGGGCCAGGTCCGCGGAGGCGAGCAGCTTGCCGGGCTCCGACGGGCCATGCGTGAAGTCCAGGAACACCACCTGCGGGTCTATCTCGGCAATGCGGCGGGCCAGGTCGTCGGGCGCCGGCACTTCCTGCGTCAGCAGGCCCAGGTCGCCTATGGCCTGCCCCAGCTGCTGCGCCACGCTGCCTTCTCTGGAGCAGAAAAGGAAGCAGGTGCTCTTGTCCAGGGCGGCCCATTCTCGGGCATGTGTCTTCATGGGAATCACTGAGAAAAGCCGGGCATCTGCTGGCCTGCCACCGGGCCCAGCAGGTAATAGCCCCAGGCATTGAACCCGCCGTCGGCGGCTTCCTGCCGCCCGCCGGGCAAAGGCAGCGACACGCCGCGGGCGATGGGCCGGACCAGGCGCGGCGTCACGACGATCACCAGTTCGCGGTCTTCCTGCGAATACTGGATGTTGCGGAAGAACGCGCCGATCACGGGCAGGTCGCCCAGCAGGGGAATCTTGTGGACGCTGGCGCGCGTCTGGCGCGAGACCAGGCCGCTGATGATGTAGCTCTCGCCGTCGCCGAGTTCCACGGTGGTGTCGGCCTTGCGCGTGCGCAGCGCCGGGATCACCGAGACTCCGCCGTCGCTGGTGTGCAGGCTGATGCCGTTGCCGTAGTCGAGTTCGCTGGCCTCGGGCGCCACCTTGAGCGCGATGCGGTCGCGGGAGATCACCGTGGGGGCCACGGTGAGCCCGATGCCGAACGGCTTGTACACCACGTTCTGCGTGCCCAGCCCGCCGGACTCCGGGACCGGGATTTCGCCGCCCGCCAGGAAGCTCGCGCTCTGGCCGGACAGCGCCACGAGCGTGGGTTCGGCCAGGATGCGGGCCATGCCATTGGTCTGCAGCAACTGCAGGGAGGCGGCGAAATCCCGGCTCTGGTAGGACACCAGGCCGAAGAAGCCCCCCGCCACCAGGTCCGGCGCAAGCTGCACACCGCCCGACCACGGTCCGTTGTCGGCGTTGAAGTTCAGGCCTATGTCTTTCATCACCGAGCGCGAGAGCTCCACGACCTTGACTTCGACCTGCACCACGCCGCTGGTGCCGATCTGCGAGAGGTCCACGACCTTGCCGGCATCGCCGGCGGCGGCCAGGGCGGCGGCAACGGCGCCGCGATGCACGTCGGCCGACGGCGCCGTGCCGGTCAGCACGCCATAGCCGCCCGCCGCATCGACGGCGGCGCCTACCCCCACGCCCCGCCGCGCCAGCGCGGCCTGGACGTCGGAAACCACGCGCGCGATCCACAGCTGGGGTTCGCGCGCACCCCGCGTCCAGATGCGGACTTCGGTCGTGCCGGCCTTGCGACCCACGACCAGCACCTCGCCCGGACGGCCCGCGCCCGGCGGCAGCACCTTCACATCGGCGACCTGCGGATCCGCCACCGCGACGCGCGTGGGCGTGGCCGACAGCGGCAGCACCTCCTGGCCCTTGACGGCCAACACCAGTTCGCGCGCCGCCGGCGCGGACGTCCCCGCGGCCGGCGCCGCGCCGGAAGCCTGCTGCGCCGCTGCCGGCCCGCAGGCCAGCGCGCAAACCGCCGCGGCGGACGGGACCCACCACCAGATGCCGAGTTGAGCGCGTTTCATGAAAACCTGTGCATGGCGAAAGAAAATCGAAGTCATGGCGTGTCGGGCGGGGTCAGTAGCGCACCTGCTGCACGGCGTCGCCGCGCACCACCTCGACGCTGCGGCCCGTGCCCGCCGGGGAAGCCGGACGGGGCCTGGCTTCCTGTACCGGCGCAGGCCCGGCCAGTTGCGGCAAGGCCTCGCCGGCATATGCCTGGTTCACCGGATCGCGGACCCGCGCCTGCTGCTCGGGCGTCAGCCCGGGACGCGCCGCGAGCACCGGCAGGCGTGGCGGGAACAGCGCGGGGTCAGGTTGCGCCGCATCCTCCGGCGCGCGCAGGGCCATCTGCAGCCGCCCCGACCTGGACGCCAGCAGCAGCTCGTTCACGCGTTCCACGGGCACGGCAAGCACCGCGTTGCGTGCCGCAGGCGAGCCCCGCTGGCCGGCCGCAGGCTTGTCCTCGGAGGCCGATGGACCGTCCACCGAGTTCATGCCATAGGCCAGGACCTTCACCGCGGACTGCAGCAGCCGCGTCTGCGTACCGGCGACCTCGATGCCGCGCTCCACCACGTAGAAAAGGTCGACGCGATCGCCCGGCTGCACGCGGTTCTGCACCCCGCTCAGATCGTCGACCGGAATCGTCACCGCCCGCTCGCCGGGCTGGAGATAGCGGGCCAGCCCGCGCACCAGCAAGGCCTGGGTCACCGGCTGGCCGGCCGCGATGTCGAGGCGGGCAGTCTCGCCCACCAGCCCGTCGACTGCAGGCAGCGCCGCGGCGGGCAGGGTCGGCCATCGCTCGATCTCGAGCGCGGCCGCATCGATGCGCTCGCCCGCGGCAATGGGTCTGGCAGCCACCACCACCGGATAGGTGCGCGGCGGTGGCGCAACCTGCTCCACTGCCGTGACGGGCGGGGGCAGCGGCGCCGGCCGTACCGCGAGACGATAGGCCAGATAACCCAGCACGAGCGCCAGCAGCACGAGTGCCATGGCGGAGATTCTGGCGAGACGACTCATAAGGAAGATTCCTGATTGATCTGTACCGTGGCATGGGCTGCCAGCCGCTGGGGAAACCAGGCGGCGCCCCCGGGAAACAGGGCGGCCGCCTGCTGCGCCAGCGCCAGCAAGGGCCAGCCGCCGGTGTCGTAGGCCACCCGGACCTGGACGCACAGTGGCTGCCCGCCCCACGCATCGCGCCAGGCGCACGACGCGAAAACCGGCGTGCAGCCGATGGCCTGCGGGCCATGGACCTGCGCGAGCAGGCCCGCTTCCTGGCGCACGCCCAGGCAGGCCAGCTGGCCCAGGCGCACCGGGTCGCTTTCGCCGAGCACGCTGGCATGGACGGCGGCCTGCGCACCCTCGCCCGCCGCCTTGGCGAGTTTCTGCTGCGCCCAGAACATGGCGCCGAAGCCGACCAGCCCCACAGCCAGCATCAGCAGCAGCATCACGACGAAGGCGAACTCGATGGCAGCCGCTCCCTGCTGGCGGCTTGCGCCTACACGCTGCATGGGCCGCATCATGCCGCTCCGGGATCCGGCGCGGCGCCGGGCGACGGGCCGCCCAGGCGCACCGAGGCCCGGGCCGACAGCGTGTCGGGCACCAGGCGGGCCATGCCGGGCAGCAGAGGCAGCAGCGGGGTCCGCCTGTAGCCGTAGCGCACGAGCACCTCGATCTGGTCGCCGGCCAGGGGCAGCCCGCTGCATTGGCCATTGCCCTGCAGCACGCCGGACGGGCCGCAGACCGTGACGGCGACGGCGCCCTGCCCCATGCGTCCGATCCACGCGCTCAGGCGCTGGGCCTCGCGCCGCGCGCCCTCTGCCCGCTGCGCCGCGGCACCGGTGCCCGGCCAGCGCAAGGCATGGCGGGCGCCCTCGTCGGCCGCGAGATTCAGCGACTGCTGCGCGGTGAAAATGAATCCGTAAGTCAAAAGGCCGTAGACCACGAGGAAGAACACCAGGAACACCAGGGCGAACTCGACGGCATAAGCGCCAAGCTGGCGGCGGCCAGCGCCAGGCAGCCGGCATAGGGCACCCCGCGCAACGGCGAGCCGGGACGGCGCCAGCGCAGCCACAGCAGCGCCAGGGCGCAGGCGCCGCTGGCCAGCGTGCCCAGCAGCAGCACCCAAAGCCAGGGCACCACGCCGACGGCCAGGCCCAGCACGGCCAGATACTTCACATCGCCGGCGCCCATCACGCGCCGGTTCCACAACGGCAGGAACGCCAGCCCCAGAAGGAAGCCGCCCAGCGCGTCCATGCCCCCCTGCGCGCCCGCCGGCGCCGCGCCCCCGCGCGAGAACGCGAACAGCCATGCGAGCTGCCCCGCGGCGGCCCACACCAGCAGGCGGTTGGGTACGCGGCGCATGCGCAGGTCGCAGGCGGCGACGGCCGCACTGAAGGCGAGGAACGCTATCCACCAGACTTCCTCTTTCGGCAAGGCGCGGCTCCGATGTCGATCACGAGGTCGTGTCGTCGCCGCCCGCTGCGGGCAGCGCGTCGCTGATCGTCTGGAACAGGCCGTCGAGCTGGCCCCCCAGGGTACCCAGCACGGTGACGATCGCGACCGCGATCAGGCCCGCAATCAGCCCGTATTCGATGGCCGTCGCACCGTCTTCGTCGTTCCAGAATTGCTTCAGTTGCGCGTACATAGGACACCTCATTCAAAAGGACAAAAGACGCCGGCCCGAAGGAACCGGCTGGCAGGACCGCCGCAACGGCAGCCCTATCCGTTCGCATGCGCGAACAGGAATCCGGTGATCGCCTACGGCGAGGACACCCCCCGGCGCACCGCGGCATCGATGAGGCCGTCCACGCGCACGGCCAGGCGGGCCCGATAGCGCCGCTGGCTGCGATAAAGCAGCCAGCGCATGGCCGCCAGCACGCCCGCCGCGCCGATGAACGCCGCGTATGGCAGGGCAGTCCCGCCGACCTGCAGATCGTCGTAGGCGCGCGGCGCGGTGCACACCACGATGCCCGCCGCCGCGCCCGTGTAGTGCATGCCGCAAACCGCCACGGCCATCACGCCTGCGGCCAGAAGCCGCTGCCATTCGCGCTGCACGTTGAAAGCCAGCCAGAGCGCCGCAGTGGCGGCAACCACGGCGATGCCCACGGACGCGGCCACCAGGGGCACACGCCATTGGAAGACGGCCGGCATGCGCATGGCGCCGATGCCGATGTAATGCATGATGGCCACGGCCAACCCCGCGAACAGACCGCCGACCAGGCAGCGCGCCAGGGAAAACGGCGCCCTGCCCACATACCAGAAGGCGAATCCGGAGAAAGCGACCGCCATGGCCAGGCTCAGGAGCGTGGGCCAAAGGCCGTAACCCACCTCGAAGGGCATGCGCTGCGCCTGCATGCCGATGAAATGCATGCCCCAGATGCCGACGCCGCCCATGGAGATGGCCGCGATCGCGACATATCCGCCCCAGTTCTCGCCATTGCCTGCGCTGGCGCGAATGCGCGCCACCGCGATCAGTGCGACATAGGCGCCCAGGAAGGCAATGAGGAATGACAGCAGGACCAGGACCTGCCTGAATGCGGGTACGACGATGTCTCCAGGGGCCACGACGGCACGCTCCTGCTTTATCTCCGGTCGGGTATCCGGCATGCGCCGGCACCCGGCCAGGGAAATGCTTTGCCTCGGCATTCAGCGCCAGACTAAATGCAAACGTTTGTTTTGAAATGAGTACAGAGTCTTATCTATTTACACTTGTCTGCCATCAGGGTTTTCCCCGGATTTTCCGGAACAATGCCGGCAAAAATGCAACGCAATATCGTGATTGTGTCGATATCTCCAACGCATTCTTACATAAAAGTGAAATATGAAAGACCGGACTTTTCTATTATTAACATTTATCCATTTTCTGATCAATCAGAAAACAGCGAATAAATAACAAATTGTCGGATCCGGCTATTGCTGGCAATATGCGGCCCACATTAATTCAGGCCGGCAGCACGCAGCCCGGAGACCGCACCCATGACCCCCATACGCCCGAACGCCGCTCCGCGTGCCATGCTGGTGGCCGCGCTGTTCTCCTGTACCGCGGCCTATGCCGACGGGCCGCTGCGCGGCAATCCCGTGGACGCCCTCCCGCCGATCGAGCCGCCGACCGAGTCCCGACCGCCCGCGCCGGCCCTGCAGGTTCTCCCCACTCCGGAACAGCGGGCGCTGCAGGCCCGGCTGGCGCAGACCATCGTGCCGCGCCACTTCGACGTATCCGGCGTCAGGGCAATCCCCTTCGAAGAGGTGGCCGCCTACCTCGGTCCGCTGGCGGGAAAGGAAATCCGCATCGCCGACCTGGTACGGGAAGTCGACAAGATCACCCTGCTTTATCGTGAGCGCGGCTATCCCCTCTCCTTCGCGCTGCTGCAGAACCAGTCGTTCGAGGACGGCCTGGTGGTGGTGACCGTGGTGGAAGGCCACGTCGCCAAGGTGAGCGTCCAGGGCGACATCGGCAATGCGGCGGCCCGGCTGCAGGCGCTGTCCGAGCCGCTCGTCCAGGAAAAGCCGCTGACGCGCGCCACGCTGGAGCGCGTGCTCAACCTCATGCGCACCGTGCCCGGCGTCACGATCGAGCCGGCGCTGGATCTGCCGCGCCGCGCCGACGGCGCCACCGAGCTGGTGCTGCAGGCCAGCCGCAATGCGGTGCGTGCCAACGCCGGGCTGGTGGATCTGGGCAAGGGCATGCAGCCGCTGGTCAACGTCTCGTCCAACAGCCTCACGCCGCTGGGCGAACAGGTCAGGCTCACCAGCAGCGTGCCGCTCAATACCGACGACGTGCGCTATTACGCGGCCGAAGCCCGCGTACCGCTGGGCCGTGACGGGCTGGCACTCAAGGTGGACGGCTATCACTACCGCTCGGAGCCGGAAGACGATGCGCTCGAGTATCTGGGATTCGACCGCAAGGTCGCGAACGACCGCATCGGCGCGGGCCTCAGCTACCCCTTCGTCCTCGACAACCGCCGTTCCCTGACCGGCACGCTGGGCCTGTACGCCGTCAATGGCAAGGACCGCTACACGCTGCGCGACAGCGACCGCTGGCTGCAGCAGAACACCCGGGTCAGGGCCGCCACTGCCGAGCTGCGCTACATCGATGCCCTGCCCACGCGCAGCACCGACATCACGCTGAGCGTATCCAAGGGTTTCGACGCGGCCGGCGCACAGAAGAGCATAGAAAGCAACTACGGGTATTCGGCCACGCCCGACATAGACCTGGATTTCACGCGTTTCAATCTCTCGGCGCGGCAGTCCTTCACCTTGCCGGCCGGCCTGGGCCTGGTGCTGGCCGCCAGCGGCCAGTACAGCGCCGACCGGCTGCCGAGCTCGGAACAGGTGTCGTACGGCAGCTGGCGCTACGCCATGGGCTACCCCCAGGGAGACCAGAGCGGCGACAAGGGCCTCGGCGCCTCGATGGAACTGAACCGGCGCGTCGCCACCGGATGGCGCTACGTGGCCGCCGTGCAGCCGTATGCGCTCGTGGACTACGCGCGCACCTGGTACAACGACCCGGCGCTGCAGGCCCTCAACCGGAGGCACCTGTCTTCGGTGGCGCTGGGGCTGCGGTTCACCGACGACAAGTACTACCTGTTCGACTTCAACATGGCGCAACCCGTGGGATCGCGCCCCTACGACGCCGACCGCGGCCTGCGCTTCAACGCCAACTACTCGGTTTTCTACGACGCGCTCTGAGCATGTCTGCGGGGCGCGCCGGCGCGGTGGGCGCCGTCGTCCCCATCCGCCCACGTAACGTTACATCGGGGTAACGTTACCCGTAACACGCGGGCGATATTCGCAGAAAAATCACATTCGGCAGGGCGGATCTATCGTCCGGATGGGGAATTTGCGCACTTGGCGATTCCTGGCATTTGCCGACAAGCCCCTGATATTCCTGGATTTTTACCCGGCTCCTGACACGCAGGGTGCCCGCCGGCGGCATGGCGGCCGCGAAGTTGGCACGGATTGTGCATGAGTGGGCTGCAACAGGCCGCCAGGACGGCCTGAAATACAACTCACAGGAGCTCGCCATGTTCGACCACACCCAACCCCGTAATGCTTCTCGCCGCCGCGTCGCGCCGCTGACCGCCCTGCTGCTGGCAGCCGCGCTGGCCGGCTGTGGCGGCGGGGGCGGCAGCAGCAGGGTCGCCGGGGGAGACCCGGTCCTGCCGGGCAATCCGCCCGTGATTCCGGTCGATCCGGGCACGCCCGTCAATCCTGGCGATCCGGGCAATCCGGTGAACCCGGAAACCCCCACCGCCGCCGGACCGCTCGAGACCACGCTGGGCAATGCCGGCAATGCCGCGGACAACCTGGTTCCGGCCGGCCTGGGCGATGCGCTGGGCGGCGTGGGTGCGGCGCTGGATCCGAGCGTGGCGCCCGTGGTCGACGCCGTGACCGGCCTGACGCAACAGGTGGGCGCGGCCACCGGCATAGGCGCCCCGGCGGACGGACTGCTGCAGGAGGTCGGCGGCACCGTGGGCAACCTGGGCGACACGCTGGTCGGCACCGGCCTGCCGGGCGGACTGTCGTCCGGCGTGGGGGGATTGGTCGGCGGCGTGGGCGATACGGTGGCCAGCGTGGGCGGCCTGCTCAACGCCGACCCCGCCAACCCCCAGCCGCTGACGCGGGTGCTGGACAACGCCACCGGCGCCGTCGGCGCACTGACTGCGGGCCTGGCCGGCGAAGGCGGCCTGCTGCAGCCGGTCAACCAGCTCGCCGGCAGCCTGACGGGCCAACTGCTGAGTGGCCCCAGCCAGCCCATCCTGGAGCCCGCACTGGGCAATACGGGCGCCGCGCTCGACAACGTGGCCGGCCTGGGCCTGGCCGCGCCGCTGGGCGGCGTCGGAGCCGCGCTCGATCCGGTAGTGAGCCCGGTGGCGGGCTCGGTCACCGACCTCACCCAGAGCGTGGGTGCCCAGACCCGCCTGGGCGAACCCGTCTCGGGCCTGCTTTCCAGCGTCGGCGGTGCGCTGTCCCAGGCCGGCACCCGCCTGCCGGGCAATGACGCGCTGGGCGTAGGCGGCCTGCTTGGAGGCGTCGGCGACGCCGTGACCCATGCAGGCGGCCTGCTGCATGCCGATCCGGCCAACGCCAATCCGCTGGGCGCCGTGCTGGGCAGCGCCACGTCCGGCGTGGCGGCGCTCACCGGCGGGCTGGCAGGGGAAGGCAGCCTGCTGAGCCCCATCACGGGGAACCTGCTTGGCGGCCTCACCGGAGGCGCAGCCGAAGGCGGCCTGCTGGCTCCGGTGGCCGGCCTGCTGGGCGGCGTGGCCGGCGGTGCGCCTCAGGCCGGGACCGGCGCAGCCGGCGGACTCCTGGGCGGCCTGTTGAGCGGCGTCACCGGCACGCTGGGAGGCGCCACGGGCGGATCGACGGGCGGCAACACGGGCGGCACCACGGGTGGCACTACGGGCTCGGCCGGCGGTTCCGGCGGCGCGGCCCAAGGCGGGCTGCTCGGCGGGCTGCTCGGTGGCGTCACCGGCGCCCTCGCCCTGGGCGGCAACGAAGGCACCGGCACCGGAACGGGCGGCGGCCTGCTCGGCGGCTTGCTGGGCGGCCTGACCGGTGGCCTCAGGTAATCGGTTCCCCCATGGCACGGAGCAACTCCATGTTTGAATCCGACCCCATTCCCCTCTGCGATCCCGGGCCCGAGAGGGGTAGCGACGTCCATGCCGGCACCACGCCGATCGCCGACATTTCGGGCCTGATCTGCCGGACCCTGTCGGTGTACCTCTCGGCCAATCAGGCCGCGATGTCGGAAAAGCTCGGCCTCACGCTGGCCGAACTCAAGGCGCTGGAGATCGTGCAGGAATTCGATGCCCTGCCCACCGGGCAACTGGCCCAGCTGCTGGGCATCAGCTGGGGTGGCACGACCGCGCTCATCAACCGGCTGGAAGCGACCGGCTACGTCGAGCGCAGCCGGCATCCGCTGGACCGGCGCGTCATCGTGATACGGCCCGTGGCGGCGCGCTGCGCCGCCCTGGAACGCGAACGCCGGGCGCTGGCCGAAGAGGTCGCGTTCGTGGGCCGCCAGTTCGATGCGCAGCAGCTGCGCGTGGTGCAGTCGTTCCTGGACCAGTGCGCGCGGGCGTTCCGCCACGACACGCAGGCATGGCTGCAGTCGCGCCACGCGCTGGACCTCGACAACTGAAGCCCGGGCGCGCCATCTCCCTGGCGCGCCCCGCACTCATGACTGCGGCGGCTTGCCGAAATCCAGCCGCGGCACCGAGGCCAGCAGGCGCCGGGTCATTTCGTGGCGGGGCTGGGTAAGCACCTCGTGCGCCGGGCCCGACTCGACGATGCGGCCGCCGTGCATCACGGCGATACGGTCGGCGAGGTATTCGACCACCCCGAAATTGTGGGTGATGAACAGGTAGGCGATGCCCAGCTCGGCCTGCAGCTCGCGCAGCAGGTCGAGTATCTGCGCCTGGACCGAGACGTCCAGCGCGGAAGTGGGCTCGTCGCATACCAGCACCCGCGGCTCCACCGCCAGGGCGCGCGCGATGGCGATGCGCTGGCGCTGGCCGCCGGAGAATTCGTGCGGATAGCGCGTGGCGGTGTCGGCCGGCAGGCCGACGCGCTCCAGCAGGTAGCGCACCCGCTCCTGGCGCTGCGTGAGCGACATGCCGGGCCGCAGCGCCGCGATTCCTTCGTCCAGTATCTCGCCCACGCGCATGCGCGGATCGAGCGAGGCGTACGGGTCCTGGAACACGATCTGGATGTGCTGGCGCAGCCGCTGGAGTTCCGACCGCGGCGCCGTCAACAGGTCGCGGCCGTCCAGCAGCGCGCGCCCCGACACCTGCGCGCCTTCGGCCAGGCGCAGCAGGGCCTTGCCCGTGGTGGTCTTGCCGCAACCCGACTCGCCCAGCAGGGCCAGGGTCTCGCCGGCACGCAGCGTGAAGTCCAGGCCGTCGACCGCCCTGACCCAGCTGCGTACCCGGCGCAGCAGGCCGCTGCGCACCGGATAATGCACGCGCAGGTCGCTCACCTCCAGCACCACCGGCCCCGGCTCGGGCGAGGCCACGACGGGCGCCGGGCCGTCGCCGGCCGACAGCCGGCGCCCGCGCTTGGCATAGGTGGGGATGGCCGCGAACAATTCGCGCGCATAGGGATGGCGCGGCGCCTCGAAGAACGCCTGCGCCGGGGCGCTCTCCACGATTTCGCCGGCGCGCATCAGCGCCACGTGATGCGCCACGTTGCGCACCACGGCCAGGTCGTGGGTGATGAGCAGGATGGCCATGCGCAGCTCGCGCTGGATGTCGGCCAGCAGGTCCAGCACCTGGGCCTGCACCGTGACGTCGAGCGCAGTGGTCGGCTCGTCGGCGATGAGCAGGTCCGGCTCGGCGGCCAGCGCGATGGCAATCATCACGCGCTGTTTCTGCCCTCCGGAAAACTGGAAGGGATAGTCGTCGATGCGTCGCGCCGCCTCGTGGATGCCGACCCGCTCCAGCCACTGCACCGCCCGCGCCCGGGCCCGGGCGCCGCGCAGCGGCGTATGCGCGGTGATGGTCTCGACGATCTGGTCGCCCACGCGCATCACGGGATTGAGGCTGGTGGAGGGCTCCTGGAAGATGATGCCGATCCGCCCTCCCCGCACGCCGCGCATCGCGCTTTCGGGCAGCCGGTTCAGGTCGTTGCCGTCCAGGCGCAGCTGCCCGGCAACGATGCGGCCGGCGTCGGGCAGCAGGCGCATCAGCGCCAGCGCCGTCATGCTCTTGCCGCAGCCCGATTCGCCCACCAGCGCGAAGGTCTGGCCCTGCTCGATGGCCAGCCGCAGGCCCTTGACCGCCCGGGTGAAGCCGGACTCGCCGGCCACGTCGACGCTCAGGCCGTCGATCTCCAGCAAGGCGGCGGGATCGCGGCTCATGGCGTGGCTCCGGTGAGCGGCGCGGTGCGCCGCAGGCGACGGGCGCGCGGATCGAAGGCGGCCCGCACCGCATCCGCATACAGGTTGGCCGCCAGCACCAGGGCCAGCATGAACACGAAGGCGGCCAGCAGGTTCCACCAGACCATGGGGTCGCGCGACATCTCGAGCCGGGCCCTGTCGATCATGGAGCCGAAGGAATTCATGCTGGGGTCCACGCCGATGCCCAGGTACGACAGCACGGCCTCGTAGAGCACCAGGCCGGAGAACTCCAGCACCACGGTGATCAGCACGATGTGCATGACGTTGGGCAGAAGGTGCCGGCCCATGATGCGCCAATGCGAGACGCCGAAGGCGCGCGCCGCCTGCACGTACTCGAGCTCGCGCAGCTTGAGCGTCTCGGCGCGCAGCAGCCGGCACAGCCCGGCCCAGCCGGTGAGCCCCAGGATCATGCACAGCAGGAACAGCCGCAGGTCGGCGCGCGCCGCCGACGTGTCGAACAGGTCGGGGTGGGTGTCGATGTAGACCTGCATCATGAGCGCGCAGGCGGCAACCAGCAGCACGCCGGGAATGGAGGTGAGCGTGGTGTAGACATACTGGATCACGTCGTCGACCCGGCCCTTGAAATAGCCCGACGCAATGCCGAAGACGATGGCCGGCGGCAGCATGGCCACGGTGGTGAGGCTGCCGATGACCAGCGCCGTGCGCACGCTCTTGAGCGACTGCCAGAGCACGTCATTGCCCGTGCGGTCGGTGCCCAGGACGTGGTAGCCGCTGGCGAGCCCGGCCACCGCCCCCGCCAGCAGGCACAGCACGGCCACGGTGATCAGCACGGCGCGCCACGGCAGCTCGGTGCGGTCGCGCAGCAGGTCAGCGGCCGCCTTGCGCCAGGAACCGCGCCGCCGGGCGAGCGCCGCGGCCAGCAGCGCGGCAGCCGCCAGTGAGGCCGCGGCGCCTGCGGCCAGCCCGGCAGCCAGCCGGCGCAGGATGTCGCGCGGCGCGTCGGCGGGATCGGCGAGATGCGCGCCCCCACTGCGCAGGCGCGGGAAGTCGCGCACCGGCTTGCCGTCGATCAGCATGGATTCCTTGGTGAACTGGTGCGTGGCCAGCGGTGCGGAGTAAGTCTTTTCGGGACGCGTGAGCACGGTGGCGTCCAGCATCGCATCCAGCGCCGAGCGCACGGCCGGAGCATAGGCCACCGGCGCATCGGCAGGAGCGCCAGGCGCCGCCGGCAGGCGGGGCCGATAGTGCACGGAATCCAGCAGCGCCACCGCCACGAAGGCCAGCAGCACCACGGCGGAGCTCATGGCGGGCGCATCGCGGGCCACCCGGGCCCAGGTGGCCCGCAGCGCAGGGCTGCGGCGCACGTGCCAGGCATAGGCCAGCGCGGCTGCCACCAGCAGGAACAGGGCGACGTCGGTCCAGAGAAACACGAACATGGGCATGGCGGTTACTCGAAGCGCACGCGCGGGTCGACCAGCGTGTACGAAATATCGGCCAGGATCAGGCCCACGATGTAGAGCGCGGAGCCCAGGAACACCATGGCGCGCACGACGGAGAAGTCCTGTGCGTTGATGGCGTCTATGGTGTAGCTGCCCAGGCCCGGGATGCCGAAGAACGATTCCGCGATCAGGCTGCCCATGAACAGCAGCGGGATGGCCGACACGGTGCCGGTGAGTATGGGCAGCATGGCGTTGCGCAGCACGTGGCGGAACAGCACCACGCGCTCCGTGAGCCCCTTGGACCTGGCGGTGCGCACGTAATCCTTGCCGATCTCCTCGAGGAACAGCGTGCGGTAGAAGCGCGCCTCCGGACCGAGCCGCGAGACGATGGCCACCAGCACCGGCAGGGCCAGGAATTTCACCACGTCGAGCCCGCCGGCGTAGCCGGAATAAGGCACCAGGCGCAGCAGCTTGGAAAACAGCCACTGCCCCGCGATGATGTAGAAGAGGCCGGAGATCGACAGCATCACCACGCACAGCACCACGCCCCAGAAATCGAGCCGCGTTGCGCGGAAATACACCAGCACCAGGGCAAAGGCCACGCTGGCAAAGAGGCCCAGCACGAACGTCGGCAGCGCCAGCGCCAGGCTCGGGCCCATGCGGCTGCGGATTTCGCGCCCGATGTCGCGCCCGCCGTCGGAGGCGCCGAACTCCATGACCAGCAGCGGCGCGGAACGCTGGTAGAACACGGTGTCGGTGACGCGCTGCAGGCCCTGCGCCTGTGCGTTGTAGAACAAGGGCTTGTCGTAGCCCCGCTCGACCTTCCAGCGTTCGATCGCTTCCTGGCTGGTGCGCTGGCCGCCGATGGCCAGGCGCGCCATGTCGTCGGGCGTATTGACTGCGAAGAACAGCACGAACGTGAACAGGTTGACCCCGATCAGGATCAGCACGCCGTACAGCAGGCGGCGGACGATATAGGCCGTCATGGACGGGACTCCCCGGAAAGGGCCTGCGCGGCGGACAGGGCAGTCTGCCGTTCGCGGCGGCGCAGCGCCACCACCGAGGGCCAGACGGCAAGCGCCAGCAGCAGGGCCAGCAGCGGCAGCGGCCACCAGACCGGATGGTTCCAGCTGCGCACCTTCTCGACCCGCAGGGCAGGGTCGATCTTCATGTACTGCAGCGTGTTGCGCACCATCTGGGTGGGCTTGGCGTTGCCCACCCATTGCTGGTAGGCGCCGCCCGACAGCGGGAAATAGCCGAACATCCAGGGCGCGTCGCGCTGCACCAGCTCGACCATGCGGGAGATGAGGCGGGTCTTTTCGGGGCCGTCGTCGAGGAACTTCATCTGCTGGAACAGCGCGTCGAACTCGGGGTTGGCGTAGTTGGCCGCGTTCTCCCCGCCGTCGGAAGCCTTGGCGTTGGGGCCGTACAGCAGGAACAGGAAATTCTCGGCGTCGGGATAGTCGGCATTCCAGCCCCACATGAACATCTGCGCCGTGCCGCGCCGCATCTTGTCCTGGAAGCGGTTGTAGTCGGTGGAGCGCACGTCCATCTGGATTCCCAGCTTGGCCAGCTGGCGCCGCATCCAGTCGAACTGGGGGCTGCCTCCTGCGCCGGACATCGCATCGTAGTACAGCACCAGGGGCGCGCCGGTCTGCGCGTTCCTGCCGTGCGGATAGCCGGCCTCGGCCAGCAGGCGGCGGGCTTCGTCCAGGGACTTGCGCACCGGCCTGCCGTCGACCAGGTCGTAGACCGCCGGGTTGTAGCCCTGCGGCGGCGGCGTGTAGCCGGCGATGCCGGGGGGCACGGGCCCGTGCGCCACCTCGGCCTGGCTGTCCTCGAACACCGCCACGTATTCTTCCCAGTCGAAGGCGATGCTGATGGCCTGGCGCAGCTTGCGGTTGCGCTCCTGCTGCGCCGGCGTATCGCCGCGCCCCACCACCGGGTCCAGCCAGTTGAAGCCCAGGTACCAGATCGAGGCCTCCACCGTGGCGGGCAGCTGGATGCCGTGCTCGCGGTAGAGCGAGGCCTTCTCGGCGGAATCTCCTGCCGCCACGCGCATGGCCACGCCGTATTCGCCGCGCTCCACCTGGGGAATGTCGTAGTAGCCCTGGATGAACTTGCCGGACAGCGGCACGGCCTCCTTCTCGATGCTGAAGACCACCTTGTCGATGAAAGGCGTGGGCTTGCCGCAGTCGGCCAGCAGCCCGGCCTCGCGGTCGCCGGGCTCGCCCTCGCAGGGATACGGCTCGCCGTGATAGTTGGGATTGCGTGCCAGCACATGGCGCCGGTTCGGCAGCGACTCGACCAGCATGTAGGGGCCGGTGCCCACCGGCCAGGTATTGAGCGAGAGATCGTGCGCGGCCATGCCGGGCTGGCTGTAGAAGCGGTCGGCCTCCCAGGGCACCGGCGCGGTGAAGGTCATGGCCAGCCAGTACCGGAACTGCGGATACTTGCCGCGCACGCGGATGCGCAGGGTGTGGGCGTCGAGCGCCTGTATGCCGTCGAAGCCGTCGTCCTGGCGCAGGTCCAGCCAGGGCAGGTCGCGCGTGCCGGGCGGCAGGCCCTGGCGCAGGGCCTGGTCGCGCTGGCGCAGCGCATCGCCGTAGGCCTGCATGCCCACGATGTAGTTGGCCATCAGGCCATAGACCGGGGAGACCACGCGCGGGCTCGCCAGGCGGCGCAAGCCGTAGACGTAGTCGTGCGCCGTCAGCTCGCGCGTGCCGGTCTCGGGGAAGTCGGGGATGTAGAAGCGGTCGCGCAGCCCGTCCGGCCCCAGCGGGAAGTACACGTAGCTGCCGTCGGCGCGGCGGGCGAAGGCCGGATGGGGCTGGAAGCGGATGCCGGGGCGGATGCGGATGTCGTAGACGCTCTCGGCCACCTGCTCGCCCGGCGCGTCGGCCGGCAACTCCCTGCCCTGGGCATCGTAGTAGCGCGGCGGATCGATGGCGGAAGCCGTGCGCGGCACCAGCTCGTAGGGCCGCTTCAGGTAGTGATAACCGTAGAGCGGTTCGTAGATGCTGTAGGTGTACGGGGTTTCGTCGCTGGAATAGGAGCTGGCCGGGTCCAGGTACTTCGGCGAACGGCCGGTGAAGGCCGTGTACAGCGTATTCTCGGCCATGGCGCCCGAGGGGTACGGGCTGTTGATGGGGCTCTCGCGGCTGCAGCCGGCTGCCATCAGCAATAGCAGTACCGCCGCCAGATATCTCCGCAAGCCACCGATCATGTAGTTCCCCGTATGTGTGCTGCCGTATGCTGCCGCAAAGCATAGCAAAGGGCGGCTGCCGCCCGAACCCGGGCAAGCCCGGGCGGGCCTCAGTCGCACCGGCGCTGGCGCCAGCAGTCGTAGCGCCACTTCCAGGGTTCGACGGCGCCCGGCTGCGCCCACAGGCCCCGGCCGGCCTCCCGCGCCTGCCTCTGCAGCGCCGGCATGGCCTGGTCGCGCAGATAATCGCCGCGCCGCGCGGTATAGGCCCAGGCGTAGCCCGCCTCCACCTGGGCCCGGTTCGCCGAACTGCCGTCATCCAGCATCAGGGCGCAGACATGGCGTTCGTATTGATCGGTTTCATAGCACCAGGCCGTGACCCGCCTGCCTTCCACCAGCGCGGAAAGATTCCGGCGCGCGGCGGCCGAATGCGGCTGCCCCGGCTGGGCCGAGCCGCTGCCCACCTCGGGCGCATCGATGCTGTCGAGGCGGATGCGGCGATTGCCCTCGGCGGTGCGCAGCGTCACGGTATCGCCGTCGGGCACCTGCGTGACCGTGCCCGCCAGGGTGTAGACGGCGGCCGGCACGCCGCCCCGGGCCTGCGCCGCGCCGGCCGGCGACCCCGTGGCGGCGGGCCGGGAAGCCGGCGCCGCGGATTCGCCCGACGGGCCGCCGGAAGGAAAGTAGCGATGGGCCAGCGCGCCGGCCACGGCGAGCACCAGGGCGCCCAGCGCGCCCCCGGCGCGCCGGACCAGGCGATTGCGCGGCGAACGGCCGCGCGCGGTATGGAAGAGTCCAGGCAAGTACACGTCCCTCGTATGCATGGCAGACCAGGGGCGCAGTTTGCCACAGCAGCGGGTCGGCGCCGGGCCCGGCGTGCGGACGATGTCGCAGGCCGGCGCCTCGGCCGGTGCCGCGCCCGCCAGGGCGCCGCGCCGGCCTCGTCATGTCAGGCCACGGGGGTCAGCACCTGGCGCCGGCTGAACCAGCCGTCCAGGTTGGCCAGCACCAGGTCGGCCATGGCCTGCCGGGTCTCGACGGTGCCGCTGGCGATGTGCGGCAGCAGCACCACCTGGTCCATCGCCAGCAGCTCCGGCGGCACCTGCGGCTCATGCTCGAAGACGTCCAGGCCCGCACCCGCGATGGCGCCTTGCTGCAGCGCCCGCACCAGCGCCGCCTCGTCCACCACCGAACCGCGCGCCACGTTGATCAGGCAGCCGTCGGGCCCCAGCGCCTCGAGCACGCGGCCGTCCACCAGGTGGCGCGTCTGCACTCCGCCGGGCACGGCCAGCACCAGGTAATCGCTGTCGCGCGCCAGTTCGACGATGTCGGGGTAATAGCGGTAGTCGGCCGGCACGTCCTGGCGGGCGCGCCGGTTGTAGTAGCCGATCTGCATGTCGAAGGCCTGGGCGCGGACGGCGATCTGGCGGCCTATGTTGCCCAGCCCCACGATGCCGCAGCGCTTGCCGCTGGTCTTGCGCGCCAGCGGGAAGGCCTCCTCCGGCCAGCGGCCGGCCCGCACGAACCGGTCGGCCTCGCAGACGCGCCTCGAGACGGCCAGGATCAGGGCCAGCGCGGTATCGGCCACGCACGCGTCCAGCACCCCGGGCGTGTTGGTGACCACCACGCCGCGCGCGGTGGCCGCGCTCACGTCGATGGGGTCGTAGCCCACGCCCTGGCTGATGATGGCCTCGAGACTGGGTAGGCTTTCGATCAATTCGCGCGTCGCGCCATAGCGCCCGCTGGTCACGATGGCGCGCACGGCGCGCCCCCGATCCTGCAGAAAGGCCTGGCGGTCCTCGATCTCCCACCAGCGGTGCAGGCGATAGCGGCGGTCGATGTCGTCGATCACCGCGGGCGGAAGCGGTCCGACCATGAGGAGATCGACGTGGCGGGTAGAGGCGTTCGTCATGGCTGGCCTGTAACGGTAGAGGAGCGGCGGCTTACTTCACCTGCAGATTGCGGGCCTTGATGATTTTTCCGTAGCGTTCACGCTCGCTCGCGGCCAGCCCGCTCAATTCCTGCGGCGTGGAGCCATGCGCCACCGCGCCTTGCACGATCAGCTTCTGCCTGATGTCTTCCTCGGCAGCGATCTCGCGGATCACGCGCGACAGCTTCTCGACCACGGGCCCGGGCGTGCCGGCGGGCGCCAGCACCGCAGTCCAGGAGCCGCCCTGCGCATTGCGCACGCCGGCCTCGTCGATGGTGGGCACATCGGGCATGGCGGGCGAGCGCGCCGCGCCGGTCACGGCCAGCGCCCGCAGCTTGCCCGCCTGCACGAAGGACACCGTCTCGAGGATGGAGGCGAACAGCATGTCGACGCGCCCGGCCATCAGGTCGGCCATGGCCGGGCCGCCGCCCTTGTAGGGCACATGCAGCAGCTCCACGCCCGTGGCCTGCTGGAATATCTCGCCGGTCAGGTGCGGCGCGCCGCCCGTGCCTGAGCTGGCGAAGGTGTGCTGGCCCGGCGCTGCTTTGGCCATGGCCACCAGCTCCTGCACGTTGCGGGCCGACACCTTGGGCGAGACCACCAGCACGAATGGCAGGTCGGAGAACAGCGAGACCGGCGCGAAAGCCCGCGCCGGATCGTTCTTCAGGTCATACAGCCAGGGATTGATGGACAACATGCCGGAATTGGCGAACAGCAGCGTATGGCCGTCGGGCTCGGCGCGCGCCACCATGTCGGCCGCGATCTGGCCGGCCGCGCCGGCGCGGTTGTCCACGACCACCGACTGCCCGAGCCGCTGCCCCAGGCGCTCGGCCAGGATGCGCGCGGAGATGTCCGTGCCGCCTCCCGGCGAGAACGGCACCACCAGCGTGACCGGATGCCGCGGGTAGTCGTCCTGGGCCTGGCCGGCCAGGGGCAGGCAGGCCGCCATGACGGCCATCGCCGCGCACAGGCGCACGCGGATGCGGGATCGCTTTTTCGTCTCCATGTCGTCTCCATAATGCTTCTTGGTATGAATGCGGCACCGCTCACGGCAATGCTGGAGTCGCCGCGGGGGCATGGCGACCGAGTATAGGGAGGAAAGCACATCCATACCCGTTCGAGCTATAAATAACATTGCCCAATATAGGAATTGAATCGATGGAACTGCGTCAGCTCGAGTGTTTCGTGGCCGTGGCCGAGGCGCTGCACTTCGGGCGCGCCGCGGCGCGGCTGCGCATGACGCAGCCGCCGCTGAGCCGCCAGATCCAGCTGCTGGAGCAGGAGCTGGGCGTGGTGCTGCTGGAGCGCCACAGCCGCGTGGTAAAGCTCACGGCCGCCGGGCATCGCCTGCTGCGCGACGCGCGCCACCTGCTGGATTTCTCGGCGCGCGCCGCGCTGGTGGCCCGCCGCACTTCCGACGGCGAGATGGGCCATCTCACGCTAGGTTTCACCGCGGTGGCGGCCTACCGGCTGATGCCGACGCTGCTCATGCAGGCGCGCCGCGTCCTGCCGGACGTGGCCATACAGCTGCGCGAGATGGTGTCGGTGGATCTGGGCAGGCTGTTGCTGGCGGGCGAGCTCGATGTGGTCCTGGCTCGCCACGTGCCGCTGCACCAGGGGCTGGAAATGCGGCTCATCGAGCGCGAGCCGCTGATCCTGGCGCTGCCTTCCGGCGCGCCGCTGTGCGACTTCGACACCGTGCCGCTGCGGGCGCTGCACCAGCAGCCTCTGGTGCTGTATGCGCCCAACGAGGGCCAGTACTTCTACGATCGCATCGTGGGCGCGCTGGGGCTGGCAAACGTGTCGCCGCACTATGTGCAGCGCGCCAGCCAGACCCACACACTGCTGGCACTGGTGCGCGCCGGCCTGGGCTACGGCATCGTGCCGGACTCCGCCCGGGAACTGCGCTTCGAGGGCGTGGAATTCCGCCCGATCGCCCAGAAGAACCTGTACGCCGACATCTACCTGGCCTGGCGCAGCCGGCACGACAATCCGGCGCTGGACGCTTTCCTGAACCGCGTGGCCGGGCGCGCGGGCGCGGACGACCCGGCGTTCGCGTCGCCCGGCGCCGCCTCAGGCTTGCCGTAGGCTGCCGTCCACGAGACGCCAGAGCCCCAAGGGGTTGGCCTGCTGCACCGCCGGCGGCAGCAGGGCATCCGGCATGTCCTGGTAGCACACCGGACGCAGGAAGCGGTCGATGGCGGTGGCGCCCACGGAGGTGTACATGGCGTTGGAGGTGGACGGGAACGGCCCCCCGTGCACCATGGCATAGGTCACTTCCACCCCGGTGGGAAAGCCGTTGGCGAGGATGCGTCCGGCCTTGCGTTCCAGCACCGGCAGCAGGCTGCGCGCCGCCTCGTGGTCCTCCGGTTCGATCTGCAGCGTGGCGGTCAGCTGTCCCTCCAGGTGCTCGGCCACCTCGTGCATCTCGGCCGCGTCGCGGGCGCGCACCAGCAGCGAAGCCGGCCCGAAGACCTCCTCTTCCAGTTCCGCCGCCTGCAGCAGCCGCCGCGCGTCCGTGGAATAGAACGCGGCCTGCGCGGCATGGACGCTGCCTGCGGCATCCTGGCCCTGCGCCACCCGCCGCACGCCCTCTGCGCTGTCCAGCCGGGCAATGCCCGCTTTGTAGGCTTCGCAGATGCCCGGCGTGAGCATGGTGCCGGCAGGCTTGGCCTGCAGCGCCTCGGCCACGGCGCGCTCGAAGCGATCGAGGTCCGGCCCGTCGAGGGCCACGAGCAGTCCGGGATTGGTGCACAGCTGGCCCACGCCACCGGTGAGCGATTCGACGAATCCCTGGGCGATGGCTTCGGCGCGCGCCGACAGCGCCCCCGGGAACACGAACACCGGGTTGATGCTGCTCATTTCCGCATAGACGGGAATGGGCTCGGGACGCGCATTAGCGATGCGCACCAGGGCCAGCCCGCCCTGCCGCGAACCGGTGAAACCCACTGCCTTGATGGCGGGATGGGCCACCAGCGCCTCGCCCAGCTTGCGGCCGGCGCCGAAGAGCAGCGAGAACACGCCCTCGGGCAGGCCGCTGGCGCCCACGGCCTGCTGGATGGCGCGGCCCACCAGTTCGGACAGGCCGGGGTGGCCGCTGTGGGCCTTGACGATGACCGGGCAGCCGGCAGCCAGCGCCGAGGCCGTGTCGCCGCCTGCCACCGAGAAGGCCAGCGGGAAATTGCTGGCGCCGAACACGGCCACTGGCCCGAGCGGCATGCGGGCCAGCCGCAGGTCGGCGCGCGGCATGGGCTTGCGCTCGGGCTGAGCCGGATCGATCGTGGCATTCAGGAACAGGCCGTCGCGTACCACCTTGGCGAACAGGCGCAGCTGGCCCACCGTGCGGGCGCGCTCGCCCTCCAGCCGCGCCTGCGGCAAGCCGGTTTCGGCCATGCCGCGGACGACCAGCTCGTCTCCCAGCGCCATGATGTTGTCGGCAATGCTTTCGAGCAGTGCGGCACGCTGCTCCAGCGGCGCGGCGCGATACGGATCGAAGGCGGCCTGCGCCAGCGCGCAGGCGCGATCCACTTCCTCCTGGCCGCCCAGGCCGAACTCGGGCTCGATGGCCTGGTTGCGGGCCGGGTCGAAAGCGCGCTGGGTGCCGAGCTGGCCGCGGACGGCGCTCGCGCCGATGAGCATTTCACCGGTAATGGGCATGGCAGTCTCCTGGTCTGTGGACGCCCCGGCCGCGCAGGGCCCAGGCGGTTCCTGTGGGCACGTCAGTATAGGAATGAACGCGGTGACTGATTCGTTCCAGCCAGAAATAACATGGATCGATACAAGACCGGCATCGACCCGGCGCGCTACAGCCAGCCGGACTTTCGGAAGCGCCAGTACAGGATGCCGCAGGCGGCCGCGATGCCCGCCAGCGTGACCGGGTAGCCCCAGCGCGAGTGCAGCTCGGGCATGTATTCGAAATTCATGCCATAGATGCCGGCCACCGCCGTGGGCACGGCCAGGATGGCGGCCCAGGACGCCAGGCGCCGCGTCGTTTCGTTCTGCTGGGCCTGGGCGATCATCTGGCTGGCCTCGAAGGCGAAGGCCAGCGCCTCGCGCAAGGCGTTGATGAGCTCGTCGACACGCTGCACGCGGTCGGCCACCTCGCCGAAGTAGGGCCGGGCATGGCCGTCGATGGCCGCCATCTCGACGCGCGCGAGGCGCCGGCAGATCTCGGCCATCGGCGAGATGGCGGTGTGGATGCGCAGCAGGTCGCGGCGCTGGCGATACAGGCGGCGGATGTCGGCGTCCTTGGCGCCGCGTATCAGCAGCTTCTGCTCGGCGCCCTCCACCAGCGCTTCCAGGCGGCCTGCCGCCACCACGTAGCGGTCCACGACGAGGTCCAGCAGCTCGGCTGCCACGTGGTCGCTGCCGCGCGCCAGCAGTTCGGGCACGTCTTCCAGATGATTGCGCAGCACGGCATAGGTGGACGAGGCGCCGCGCCGCACCGTGACCAGGAAGCCCTGGCCGATGAGCAGCTGCGTTTCCCCGAACGCGGGCCGCTCGCCTTCGACCTCGACCGTGATCACCACCACGAGCACCACGTTGCCGTAGTCGACGATCTTGGCGCGCCGGTGCGGCGACAGCATTTCGTCGCGCGCCTTCTCGCTGGCGCCCAGTCCGGCGGCCACCTGCGACAGCAGCTCGGGAGCCGGGTTGCGCAGGCCTATCCAGAGCATGCGCTCGGTCTGCCCGGCATACGACGGTATATCTTCGAGCGGCACATCGCAGTGCTTGCGCCCGGCGGCATAGGCCACCGAAGCGATGATGCCGGACTCGCCGGCGTGGGCGTCATGCGTCATGGGGGACTCCGGAGCAGGCGCAAGCGGGATGATAGCGCAGGGGAGTCGGGAGGTCGGGGAGAGAGCATCGTAAGGCCGGGCCGCGGGCAGCGGCCAAGTCGTCGGGCTCGGGCGCGCCATCAGGCGCCCTCGGCCCCCTGCGGGGGCTTCCCCTCCTCCAATTGGCCGCTGCCCGCGGCCCGGCCCCACGATGCGCATGCCACCCGCACGTCCCGGACCGGATCAGGAGAACATGCCGCGCACGCGTTGCGCGACGTCGATGCGCGGGCCTTCGGGCAGCGCGCGCGTGCCGCGGTCGAACGGCAGGTCGGCCGGCCTGGGCAGGTGCTCGAACAGCGGCATGAAGGATTGCGGGATGAACCGGGTGCGCGAGCCGTAGACGTGGCGGTCGCCGAGCCCGGTCTGCTGGTGCACGTAGAAACGCTGCGGCACGATGATCTGCAGGCGTTCGCGCGCGCGGGTCATGGCCACGTAGAGCAGCCGGCGCTCTTCCTCGATCTCGTCCGCAGTGCCGGTGGCCATGTCGGACGGGATGCAGCCATCGACCGCATTGAGCACGTAGACCGCGCGCCACTCCTGGCCCTTGGCCGAATGGATGGTGGACAGGATCATGTAGTCCTCGTCGCGCAGGGGCGCGCCCGATTCCGCGCTGGTGGCGTCCGGCGGATCCAGCGCGAGCTCCGTGAGGAAGCGCTCGCGCGTGGGATAGCCGCTGGCGATGCGGCACAACTGGTCGAGATCCGCCTTGCGCACGCGCGCATCGTCGTACAGGCGCTCGAGCTGGGGCGCATACCAGCGCAGCGCCAGGTCGATGTCGGCCGGCCAGCGCGACTGCGTGGCCCGCAGCGACGCGTAGGTCTGCACCAGCGCGCTCCAGTCTTCGCGCGCGGCGGAGCCGGGCGAGAACTCGCGCAGGGCCGCCAGCGGATCGGCCGCGGCGTCGAGCTGGTCCATCAGCCGGCCTGCCGTGGCCGGCCCGATGCCGGCCACGAGCTGGGCCACGCGAAAGCCCGCCAGGCGCGAGCGCGGGTTCTCGGCCCAGCGCAGCAGCGAGAGCAGGTCTTTCACGTGGGCCGCCTCGAGGAAACGCAGGCCGCCGAACTTGACGAAGGGGATGTTGCGCCGCGTGAGTTCGAGCTCCAGGGCCGCGCTGTGGCTGGATGCGCGGAAGAGCGCTGCCTGCGACTTCAGCGTGGCGCCGGCCTCGCGCTGCGCCAGCACCTGGTCTGCCACCCAGCGCGCCTGGCCCGCCTCGTCGCTGACGGTGACGAGCTCGGGCAGCTGGCTGGAGGCCCGGTCGGTCCAGAGCGCCTTGGCGTGGCGCTCGCGCGCCAGGCCGATCACCGCGTTCGACGCGTCGAGGATGGGCTGGGTGGAGCGGTAGTTGCGCTCCAGCGTTATCACGCGCGCGCCGCCTGCGAACTGGCCGGGGAAATCGAGTATGTTGCGCACGGTGGCGGCGCGGAACGAATAGATGGCCTGCGCGTCGTCGCCCACCACGGTGAGCCCGCGGCCATCGGGCTTCATGGCCAGCAGGATGCTGGCCTGCAGCCGGTTGGTGTCCTGGTATTCGTCGACCAGCACGTGTTCGAAACGGCCGCCGAGGTCGCGGGCGATGCCTGCGTCCTGCATCATCTCGGCCCAATACAGCAGCAGATCGTCGTAGTCGAGCACGTTCTGGTCCTGCTTGGCGGCCACATAGGCGCGGAACAGCTGCCTGAGTTCCGGCTCCCAGTCGGCGCACCAGGGGAAGGACTGGGCCAGGACCTCGCCCAGCGGCGCCTGGCTGTTCACCACCCGCGAATAGATCGCCAGGCAGGTGCCCTTGAGCGGGAAGCGCTTCTGCGTGGCCGAATAGCCCAGCTCGTGGCGCACCATGCCCATCAGGTCTTCGGCGTCGCCGCGGTCGTGCACGGTGAAGGTGTCGGACAGGCCGATGCGGCCCGCGCAATCGCGCAGCAGGCGCGCCCCGATGCTGTGGAACGTGCCGCTCCAGGGCAGCGAAGGCGGGGCGTGGCCCGCCCCGAGATTCATGGTCCGGCGCAGCACCTCGCCCACGCGCCGGTCCATTTCCTGGGCGGCCCGCCGCGAGAACGTGAGCAGCAGCAGGCGTTGCGGGTCGGCCCCGTTGAGGATGAGGTGGGCCACGCGATGCGCCAGCGTGCTGGTCTTGCCCGAACCCGCGCCGGCGATCACCAGCAGTGCCTGTTCGGGGCCCTGCGGGCCGGCGCCGTATTCGGCGGCCTGGCGCTGTTCGGGATTGAGGTCGGCCAGCAGGTCGGCAGGCGGGGAAGGCGCGTCGTGTGGGGGCATGGGTACGGCAGGAGAAGCAGGCGGAAAGGGAATCACGCTACTGTATATTTATACAGAATTTCCCGGCATCGCGCCGCGTCTTCTCCTGTTTTCGCTATGCCCATCCTCACCGGCACGGCCTCCTGGACCGACCCCACCCTGCTGGCCTGCGGCCGCTTCTATCCGCCCCAGGCGCGCGACGCCGAATCGCGCCTGCGCCACTACGCCAGCTGCTTCCCCATGGTGGAGGTCGATTCCAGCTACTACGCCCTGCCCGACCCGCACACGGCCCATCTGTGGGCGCAGCGCACCCCGCCCGGCTTCGTGTTCAACGTGAAGGCCTTCCGCGCCTTCACCGGCCACCGCGTGCCGCGCGATGCCTTGCCGCCGGACCTGGGGCGCGACTGGCCGGACGCGCCGGCAATGATGTATGGCGACGATCTCCCGGGCCCCTGGCGCGACGAGCTCTGGCGACGCTTCGTGATCGCCCTGGAGCCGCTGCGCATGGCCGGCAAGCTGGGCGCCGTGCAGCTGCAGTTCGCCCCATGGGTACGCCGCGACGCGCGCGGACTGGCGCGGCTAGACGACTGCGCCGGACGCCTGGAGGGCCTGACCGCGGCGGTCGAGTTCCGCCACCGCAGCTGGTTCGACGGCCAGCCGGCCGCAGCCGGCACCCTGGCCCGGCTGCGCGAACTGGGGCTGGCGCATACCATCGTCGACGCCCCGCAGGGAAGCGAGAACACCGTGCCCGCGGTATGGGAAACCACGCATCCGGACCTGGCGGTGGTGCGCCTGCATGGCCGCAACGCCGCCACCTGGAACGCCACCGGCCCGGCATCGTCCTCGCGGTTCCAGTACATATATACCCCCGAGGAGCTGGCAGAACTCGCGCAACGCGTGCGCCGCCTGGCGCAGCGCGTGCAGCAGACCCACGCGGTGTTCAACACCAACCACGAGGATGACGGCATGCGCAACGCAGCCGGCCTCGCCGCCGCTTTGCGCGCGGCCTGAACCGGGCAGGAACGGGATGGCGTCAGGCACCTGCGTGTCCGGCACCCCGCCTCAACCCGCCTTGCGGCGGGTCCGCGCGACGTGGGCCAGGCTGTCGAGCAGCACTTCGAACTTGCGCGCGATGTCGTGCTCGGGCACGCAGGCGTAGCCCAGCAGCAGCCCCTGGCGGGGCGTCTGCCCGCCCGTGTAGTAGCGCGACAGGCCGCGCGTGAGCACGCCGCGCTCGTGGGCCGCCTGCACCACCCGCGCATCGGGCAGGTCTTCAGGCAGGTTCAGCACCAGGTGCAGGCCGGCGTCGCTGGAATCGCGATGCAGCCATTCGGGGCCCAGCCGCCGGTCTATCAGGTTCACCAGGATGGCGCGGCGCCGCCCGTAGAGCATGCGCATGCGGCGCACGTGCGCCGCATAGTGACCGTCGGCGATGAAGGCGGCCACGGCCGCCTGGGTCATCTGGTGTCCCTCGCGGTACAGCTCGGCGTGGGCCGCCTGGAACGCCGGAGCCAGCGCCTTGGGCAGCACCAGATAGCCCAGCCGCAGCCCCGGATACAGCGTCTTGCTGAACGTGCCGAGGTAGATCACCGGGGCGTCAGGCTCCAGGCCCTGCAGCGACGGGATGGGACGCCCCGTGAAGCGGAACTCGCTGTCGTAGTCGTCCTCGATGATCCAGCTGCCCCAGCCGCGCGCCAGCGCCAGCAGCTGCCGCCGGCGGGCCAGCGACATGACCGAGCCCAGCGGATACTGGTGCGAAGGCGTGACCACCAGGAACCGCGGCGGCGCCTCCACCGGCCCGGCCGGCAGCCGCATGCCTTCCTCGTCCACCGGCTGCGGCTGCACCCGGATCCCGTTGGCCGACAGTACGCTGCGGGCTCCCCAGTAGCCCGGGTCCTCGATCCAGGCCACGTCGCCCGCGCCGCCCAGAATGCGGGTGGCCAGGTCGATGGCCTGGTGCGAGCCCTCGGTGATGAGGATCTGCTCGGGATCGCAGTCCACCGAGCGCGTCAGCGCCAGGTATTGCGCCAGCGACTCGCGCAGGGCCGGCAGCCCGCCGCCGTATGAATAGGTGAGCAGCTCCGGCGCGGGGTTGCGCCACAGCGCGCTGAAGATGCGGCCGAATTTGCGGTGCGGGAATTCGGTGACGTCCGGCACCCCGGGCATGAATGCCCCCCACTGGAACGGCGAGGCCGAGACGCGGTCGACGATCTCCGCGCCGCGCGCCGACAGGGCGGGACGCGCCGGGTTGGCGGCATGCCGGCGCATGCTGCGGCCGCTTGCCAGATAGGTGTCGGGCAGGGTGTCGGTGACGAAGGTGCCGTTGCCCTGGCGGCTGCGCGTATAGCCTTCGGCCTGCAGCTGGCCGTACACGTGCACCACCGTGTTGCGCGCGATGCCGAGTTCGGCCGCCAGGTCGCGCGTGGCGGGCAGGCGCGTGTCGGCCGGGACGGTGCCGTCGAGGATGGCCTCGCGCAGCGCGCGGTAGAGACGCTGGTTCATCGGCCCTTCGGACGCGTCGCCCAGGCGCAGGAGCAGGAGATCGCCGACGATGGACCGCAATTGGTTCTACCCGTTTTGCAAAAGTGGTTCTTACAAATGGGGCCATCTTAGCATTAAATATCCTGCAGTCCGACCGCGCCTGCGGCCGTCCCCGTTCAATGCCGCGTCGCGGCACAAACTGCCCTTCCTCGAGACCAGACCATGAAGAACCGAGACCTGAACAACCGCCGTGCGCTCGCCACGCCCCGCGGCGTCGGCGTGATGTGCGACTTCTACGCCGTGCGCGCCGAGAACGCCACGCTGTGGGACGCCGATGGCAAGGAATACATCGACTTCGCAGGCGGCATCGCCGTGCTCAACACCGGCCACCTGCACCCCAAGGTGAAGGCCGCCGTGGCCGCGCAGCTCGACAACTTCACGCACACCGCCTACCAGATCGTGCCCTACGAGGGCTATGTATCCCTGGCCGAGCGCATCAACGCCCTGGCTCCCATCGACGGCCTGAAGAAGACCGCCTTCTTCACCACCGGCGTCGAAGCCGTGGAGAACGCCATCAAGATCGCCCGCTCGTACACGGGCCGCTCGGGCGTCATCGCCTTCTCCGGCTCGTTCCACGGCCGCACCATGCTCGGCATGGCGCTCACCGGCAAGGTCGCGCCGTACAAGCTGTCGTTCGGCCCGATGCCCGGCGACATCTACCACGTGCCGTTCCCGAATGCCACGCAGGACATCAGCGTGGCCGACTCACTCAAGGCGCTCGACCTGCTGTTCAAGGTCGACATCGATCCCAAGCGCGTGGCCGCCATCATCATCGAACCCGTGCAGGGCGAAGGCGGCTTCAACATCACGCCGCTCGAGCTGATGGTCGCGCTGCGCAAGCTGTGCGACGAGCACGGCATCATGCTGATCGCCGACGAAGTGCAAACCGGCTTCGCCCGCACCGGCAAGCTTTACGCCATGGAGCACCACAGCGTGCAGGCCGATCTGATCACCATGGCCAAGAGCCTGGGCGGCGGCTTCCCGATCTCCGGCGTGGTGGGCCGCGCCGAAGTGATGGACGGCCCGGCCGCCGGCGGCCTGGGCGGCACGTATGCCGGCAATCCGCTGGCCGTGGCCGCGGCCCATGCCGTGCTGGACGTGATCGCCGAGGAGCAGCTGTGCGAGCGCTCCGCACGCCTGGGCAAGCAGCTGATGGAAAGGCTGGAAAGCCTGCGCGCCAGCGTTCCGGCCATCGCCGAAGTGCGCGGCCTGGGCTCCATGGTGGCAGCCGAGCTGAAGGATCCTGCCACCGGCAAGCCCGACGCCGCGGCCGTGCAGAAGGTGCAGGCCAAGGCCCTCGAACAGGGCCTGATCCTGCTGAGCTGCGGCGTGTACGGCAACGTGCTGCGCTTCCTGTATCCCCTCACCATCCCCGACGCGCAGTTCGCCCGCGCGCTCGACATCCTGGCCGACGCGCTGTCGGCCTGAACGGGCCAGCCGCCATGCTGAACGGGCCCTGCTGGGCCCGTTTTCAGTTTCGCAACGAACCGGGGATCGCGGTAGGATGAACTTTCCAGTCCGCCTCCCCGTCATCAACGACTTCCGAAGGAAAGCGTCATGTCGCAACTGCCCCAGTCCCTCAAGCGCGCCGAACTGCTGCGCGACGCCTGCTACATCGACGGAAAATGGGTGCCGGCCGGCAACGGCCCCACCATTGCCGTGAACAACCCCTCCACCGGCAAGGTCATCGTCTCCGTGCCCCAGTTCGGCCGCAAGGAAACCGAGCAGGCCATCGCCGGCGCCCAGGCCGCGCTGCCCGGTTGGGCGGCACGCACCGGCAAGGAACGCGCCGCCATCCTGCGCAAATGGTCCGACCTGATGCTGGCCAACCAGCAGGACATCGCGGCGCTCATGACCGCCGAGCAGGGCAAGCCCCTGGCCGAGGCCGCCGGCGAAGTGGCGTACGCCGCCTCGTTCCTGGAATGGTTCGCCGAAGAAGCCAAGCGCGTCGACGGCGACGTGCTGCAAAGCCCCAAGGCCGGCCAGCGCCTGATGGCGCTCAAGCAGCCCATCGGCGTCACCGCGGCCATCACGCCGTGGAACTTCCCCGCCGCGATGATCACGCGCAAGGTGGGCCCGGCGCTGGCCGCCGGCTGCACCATGATCGTCAAGCCCGCCGAGCAGACGCCGCTCACCGCCCTGGCGCTGGCCGTCCTGGCCGAAGAGGCCGGCGTGCCCCCGGGCGTGTTCCAGGTCATCACCGGCAGCGCGCCCGACATCGGCGGCGCACTGTGCGAGAGCGACGTCGTGCGCAAGCTGAGCTTCACGGGCTCCACCGAAGTGGGCCGCATCCTCATGAAGCAGTGCGCCCCCACCATCAAGAAGCTGTCGCTGGAACTGGGCGGCAACGCGCCGTTCCTGGTGTTCGACGATGCCGACCTCGATGCCGCCGTCGACGGCATCCTGGCCTCCAAGTACCGCAACGCCGGCCAGACCTGCGTCTGCGCCAACCGCATCTACGTGCAGTCCGGCGTCTATGACGAGATCGTCAAGCGGCTGGTCGAGAAGGTCGGCACGCTGAAGGTGGGCGACGGCTTCGAGGCCGGCGTGACCCAGGGCCCCCTGATCGACGAGGATGCCATCGCCAAGGTGCGCCAGCACATCGAGGATGCCACCGCCAAGGGCGCGAAGATCGTGGTGGGCGGCAAGTCGCACGCGCTGGGCGGCACCTTCTTCGAGCCCACGGTGCTGCGCGACGTGACGCAATCCATGCGCGTGGCCACCGAGGAAACCTTCGGCCCCGTCGCGCCGCTGTTCCGCTTCGAAACGGAAGAAGAAGGCGTGCGCATGGCCAACGACACCATCTTCGGCCTGGCCGCGTACTTCTACACCCGCGACTACGCCCGCGTATGGCGCGTGTCGGAAGCGCTGGAATACGGGATCGTCGGGATCAATACCGGGATCATCTCCAACGAAGTCGGTCCGTTCGGCGGCGTGAAGCAATCCGGCCTGGGCCGCGAAGGGTCGAAGTACGGGATCGAGGAGTATCTCGAGATCAAGTATCTGTGCCTGGATCTCGGTGCGGGGAAGTGACCGGAGGGGGTGGCCTGGTCGGTGTCTGGGTTCTCGTATCTGGGTTCGTGTCTGGGTTCTTTACCCGCCTGCGAGGGGCGGGTAGCGGCCCGGCCACGGCGCTCGGCTCGGGCGCGCCATAAGGCGCCCTCGGCCTCCGGCTTCCCTCCCGCCTGACTGGCCGGCCCGCTACCCGCCCCTCGCAGGCTGGCGTGAGGAGCCGTACGTCACAGGTCCCTGCATGCGCCGGGGCTGGGAGCCATGGCAGGTTCCCGCCAGGTTCGGCGTGCTTGCCGTCGTGTTTCTGTTTCGCGCAGGTCTCGGCGAGGTGGGAAGATGCTGCGAGCCGCGGCGGGCGGGGTGGACGTGAGGATCCACACGTCGCAGGTCCCTGCATGCGCAGGGGCTGGGCTCCATGGCAGGTTCCCCCCAGGTCCGGCGTGCTTGCCGTCCTGTTCGGCGAAGGCCTCGTCCTCGCCGAGGCGGGAAGATGCTGCGAGCCGCGGTGGGCGGGGGTGCGTGGCGCCGGCCTTGGGCGGCGGGGTAGCCGAAGGCCGAGGGCGCCTGATGGCGCGCCCGAGCCCGGCGCCCCAGCCGGCGCCGCGCACCCCCGCCCGCCGCGGCGCCTCAAGAACCTGCCAGCAACGAACCCGCCCCCGATCTGAGCCGCCTGTGCGGGGCTGGCGTGAGGATCCATGCGTCGCATGGGTCCCTACATGCGCCGGGGCTGGGATCCATGGCAGGTTCCCGCCAGGTCCGGCGTGCTCGCCGTCCTGTTCCGCGACGTGCTCGCCGAGGCGGGAAGATGCTGCGAGCCGCGGTGGGCGGGGGTGTGCGGCGCCGGCCTTGGGCGGCGGGGTAGCCGAAGGCCGAGGGCGCCTGATGGCGCGCCCGAGCCCGGCGCCCCGGCCGACGCCGTGCACCCCCGCCCGCCGCGGCGCCTCAAGAACCCGCCAGCAACGAACCCGCCGCCGATACAGCCGCCACTGCTGAAACCGCTACCCATGGCCCCCCATCCCCCTTCAGCCACATGACGGCTCCCCCATGCTAGATTGGCATCTCCCCATACCGACTTCCGAATCATGAGCCGCACCTTCTCGCGCGACGAAACCCGCCGGCTGGCAGCCGTCCTCGCCGATGCCGCCCAGGCCGAAGTGCTGCCAAGATTCCGCAACCTGGCGCCCGAGGCCGTGCGCACCAAGACCTCGATACACGACCTCGTCACCGATGCGGACGAGGCTGCCGAGCGCTACATCGCGGCGCGCCTGTCCAAGCTCTATCCGGGTTCGGTGCTCATCGGGGAAGAAGCTTCCGCGCTCAACCCCGCCCTGCTCAACATGCTGGTCGACGCCGACCTGGCCTTCCTGGTGGACCCGATCGATGGCACCCGCAATTTCGTGGCGGGCCTGCCGCTCTTCGGCATGATGGTGGCCGCCTGCCATCGCGGCGACGTGATCGCCGCGGCCATCTACGACCCCATGAGCCGCGATGCCGCGCTGGCGGTGCGCGGCGAAGGGGCCTGGGTCGAACGCGAAGGCATGCCGCCGCAGCCGCTGCGCGTGGCCGCGCCCGTGGCGCCGGCCGACATGCAGATCATGGTGTCGGACACCGCGCTGCCGCCGGCGCAGCGCGCCATCCTGCACGCCAACCTGGCGCACATGGGCAACTCGGCCTCGCTGCGCTGCGCCGCCCACGAATACCGCATGGCCGCCAGCGGCCATTGCCATGCCCTCTTCTACAGCAGCCTCATGCCCTGGGACCATGCCGCCGGCTGGCTGCTGCACCGCGAGGCGGGCGGCTACGGCGCGCACTTCGACGGCAGCCCCTACAAGCCCACGCATCGCGACGGCGGGCTGCTGCTGGCGCCCGACGCGGGCAGCTGGCACGCGCTGCGGCGCGCCCTGCTCGACGAACCGTCCTCCGCCGCCTGAAGCGCCGGCCTCAGGCAGCCGGCCCCAGCGCCTCCAGCACCGGGGCACAGGGGCGGCTCACTTTCAGCGCGAGCAGGTCGTCGGCCCGCGTGCGCCCCAGGTTGATGGCGGCCACGGGCAATCCCCGCCCGCTGGCCTCGCGCACGTAGCGATAGCCCGAATGCACCATCAGCGACGAGCCCACGACCAGCACCGCGTCGGCCTCGTCGAGGCCGGCGAGCACCTGGCGCACGCGCTCCCCGGGCACGGTCTCGCCGAAGAACACCACGTCGGGCTTCACGATGCCGCCGCAGCGCGGACAGGGCGGCACGTCGAAGCGCGAGAAGTCCACGTCATCGAGGTCGGCGTCGCCGTCCGGCGCATCCGAGGCGTCGAATTGCAGCCAGCCGGGATTGCGCGCCTCGAGCTGGTCCTGCCAGCCCTGGCGCGGGCCGTACCAGCCGCACTGCGTGCAGTGCACGCCGTCGAGCCGCCCGTGCAGATCCACCACCTTGCGGCTGCCGGCGGCCTGGTGCAGGCCATCGACGTTCTGCGTGACCAGCAGGGCGATGCGTCCCGCGGCCTCCATGTCGGCCAGCGCGCGGTGCGCCGCGTTGGGCGCCGCCTTGCCGAAGCGGCGCCAGCCCACCATGCTGCGCGCCCAGTAGCGGGCCCGCGCCGGCTCCCCGCCCATGAAGGTCTGGAAGTCGATGGGCGGCTTGCGCTTCCACATGCCCGCGCCATCGCGATAGTCGGGTATGCCGGAATCGGTGCTGCAGCCGGCGCCCGTGAGCACGAACAGCTGCCGGTGGCAGTCGAGGAAAGCGCGCAGCGCCGCCAGGTCCTGGGCGGCGGCCGCGGTATCAGCCGCCCAGTCCACAGTCCGGCATGTCGCTGACCAGGCTCGCCTGCGTCACGTTGCTGCCCGGCGGCACGCTGCGCGTGAGCCACACGTTGCCGCCGATGGTCGATCCCTTGCCGATGGTGATGCGGCCGAGGATGGTGGCGCCGGCGTAGATCACCACGTCGTCCTCGATGATGGGATGGCGCGCCAGCCCCTTCTTGAGTTCGCCGTTCTCGCCCGGCGGGAAGCGCTTGGCGCCCAGCGTGACCATCTGGTAGAGGCGCACGCGGTCGCCGATGATGGCGGTCTCGCCGATGACCACGCCGGTGCCGTGGTCGATGAAGAAGCTGCGTCCGATGGTGGCGCCGGGATGGATGTCGATGCCCGTGTCGGCGTGCGCGATCTCGGCCACGATGCGCGCCAGCATGGGCGCGCCCAGCCGGTTCAGCACGTGGGCGAGCCGGTGATGGATCATGGCCGACACGCCCGGGTAGCACAGCAGCACCTCGTCGACGCTGTGGGCGGCCGGGTCTCCCTGGAAGGCGGCGATCACGTCCAGGTCCAGCGCCTGGCGTACCTCGGGAAGCGCTGCGCCGAAGGCCTGCACGATCTCGATGGCGCGATCCCGCGTCTGCTCGTAAGGCACGGGATGGTTGCGGTCCTGGTACTGCAGTTCGAGCCGGACCTGGTGCAGCAAGGCATCCAGCGCCGCGCCGATGGTGTGGCCGACGTAGAAGTCCTCGGCCTCCTCGCGCAGGTCGATGGGGCCCAGGCGCATCGGGAAGAGCGCGCCGCGCAGCCCCTCGATGATCTGGCGCACGCTGTCGCGCGAAGGGAATTCGCGCGTGCCGGCATCCTGCCGCAGGCGGCCGCGCGGTTCGCGCCAGGCCACGCGGGCCGCGCGCAATCCGGAAACGATGCGATCCAGGTTCCACTGGGCCGCAGGCGTAACGTTGTGAGACATGACAGAAACCTCGTCGATATTGCGCGCGCCATGCCAGACACCGGCACGCGCTGCGCAGATTCCGTCAACTGTAACCGCTGCGGGAAAAAATCGCGGCGGCGCCCGATACGGCGCCGGGGTTATGTCGGGCCCCCGCGGCATGGCTGCCCAGGGCGTCCATGGCTACCTATAATGGACCGACACCGATGGACCGACACCGCCGCACCAAGACGGCCACGGCGCCCCGCGCCACGCACCAGGAAGCCGGAGACAGACCATGCCCGCCCTACCCTGCGCTCGCGTATCCCGACCCCGCACGCCCGCGCGCGGCCGGAGCCGCGCATGAACGATGCGCCGGTCTATGTGGTCGACGGGGCGCGCACGCCGTTCCTGAAGGCGCGCAAGGGCCCGGGGCCGTGGGCCGCGGCCGACCTGGCGGTGCAGGCGGGCCGCAGCCTGCTGTTGCGCCAGCCTTTCGATCCCGCCGACCTGGATGAAGTGGTGCTGGGCTGCGCCGCACCGGCCGCCGACGAAGCCAACATCGCGCGCGTGGTGGCGCTGCGCCTGGGCTGCGGCCCGCGCGTGCCGGCCTGGACGGTGATGCGCAACTGCGCCTCGGGCATGCAGGCGCTGGATTGCGGCATGTCGGCCATCCGCCTGGGCCGCGCCGACCTCGTGCTGGCCGGCGGAACGGACGCGCTGTCGCGCGCGCCGGTGCTGCTGTCCGACGGCATGGTGCGCTGGCTGGCGCGCTGGACCGCCAGCCGCGGCCTGCGCGGCCGGCTCGCAGCACTGGCTGCCTTCCGGCCGCGCGACCTCGCTCCGGTCATCGGCCTGCTGAAGGGCCTCACCGATCCGGTGGCCGGCGTGTCCATGGGCCAGACGGCGGAACACCTGGCCACGCGCTTCGGCGTCGACCGCGCCGCCATGGACGCCTATTCGGCGCAGAGCCACCGCCGCGCGCGGGCAGCGCAGGACGCCGGCCGGCTGGATGCCGAGCTGGCGCCGCTGGTGGGTCCGGACGGCACGCTGCACCTACGCGACGACGGCGTGCGCGACGACGCCACGCCCGAGCGGCTGGCCCGCCTGCGGCCGGCTTTCGACCTGCCCTGGGGCCGCGTCACGGCAGGCAACAGCTCGCAGGTCACCGACGGCGCAGCCCTGCTGCTGCTCGCATCGGAAGCCGCGGTGCGGCGCTGGAACCTGCAGCCGCTGGGATGCCTGGTCGACAGCCATTGGGCCGCGCTGGATCCCATCGACATGGGCCTGGGGCCGGTGCATGCCGCCACGCCGCTGCTGCGCCGGCATGGACTGGCCCTGCACGATCCCGACCTCTGGGAGATCAACGAAGCGTTCGCGGCCCAGCTGCTGGCCTGCCTGGCGGCGTGGCGCGACCCGGACTATTGCCGTGCGGAGCTGGACGGCATGCCCGCCGGGACGCTGGACCCGGCGCGGCTCAATGTGGACGGCGGCGCCATCGCGCTGGGCCATCCCGTGGGCGCCTCGGGCGCACGCCTGGTGCTGCACCTGCTGCACGCCCTGCGGCAGCGCGGGCTGCGCCGCGGCATGGCGGCCCTGTGCATCGGCGGCGGCCAGGGCGGGGCCATGCTGGTCGAAGCGCAGCCGGCGAGCCCGCCCGGCGGCCCTGCCGGCCAGCCGTCCCGGGAACCGTCGCGCGCAGACGGGAGCAAAACCGAATGAACACGCCCGCGCCCGCCACCCTGCGCCACTGGACCCTGGTGCGCGATGCCGACGACCTGGCCTGGCTGGCGCTCGATTGCGCAGACCGGCGCGTCAATGTCCTGTCGGCCGAGGTCATGACCGAGCTCGGCCTGGCGCTGGACGCGCTGTCCGGCCAGCCGCCGCGCGGACTGGTGATCCGCTCGGGCAAGCCCGGCCATTTCATGGCCGGCGCCGACATCGAGGAGTTCGCCGGACTGACCGATGCCGAGTCGGTGCGCCGCTTCGTGGGACGCGGGTGGGACCTGCACGCCCGCGTGGCGGCCCTGCCCTATCCCACGCTGGCCCTGATCCGCGGCGCATGCCTGGGCGGCGGCCTCGAACTGGCGCTGGCCTGCCGCCACCGGCTGGCCTGCGACGACGCCGACACCGTGCTGGGCCTGCCCGAAGTCATGCTGGGCATCGTGCCGGGCTGGGGCGGCATGCTGCGCCTGCCCGCGCTGGTGGGCGCGCCCGCGGCCCTCGATCTCATGCTCGGCGGCAGGCCGGTGGATGCGCGCCGGGCCGCCGCGCTGGGGCTGGTCGATGCGCGCGTGCCGCCGCGCCTGCTCGATGAAGCGGCACGGCGCATCCTGCTGGAACGCCGTCCGCGCCATCGTGCTTCGTTGCCCGGCATGCTGACCAACCGCGGGCCGCTCAAGGCGCTCATTGCGGCCGGGGCGCGCCGGCGCGTCGCAGGCCGCGATCCCCGGGGCCACTATCCCGCGCCGCGCGCCATCATCGACATCTGGCAGCGCCACGGCGGCGATCCGCGGCGCGCGCCGGCGCTGCTGCAGGCGCTGCTGGACGCCGACACCACGCACAGCCTGTTGCGGGTATTCCGCCTGCGCGAGCGTCTGCAGGCCTTTGCGCGGGCCGGGGCGACGGAGGAGGACGTGGCGCACGTGCACGTGGTGGGCGCCGGCGTGATGGGCGGCGACATCGCCGCCTGGTGTGCGCTGCGGGGCCTGCAGGTGACCCTGCAGGACCAGGACATGGCGCGCGTGGCGCAGGCGGTCGGGCGCGCGGCCCAGCAGTATGCGCGTCGCCTGCCCGACTCGCGCGACGTCCGCGCCGCGCTCGACCGCCTGATCCCGGACGCGCACGGCCACGGCGTGGCGCGGGCCGACGTCGTGATCGAGGCCATCGTGGAAGACGCCGACGCCAAGCGCGCGCTCTATGCCCGGCTCGAGCCCCGGCTGCGGCCGGATGCGCTGCTGGCCACCAACACTTCCAGCCTGTCGCTGGCCTCACTGCGTGCTGGCCTGGCCCGTCCCGAACGGCTGGTGGGCCTGCATTTCTTCAACCCCGTATCGCGCATGCCGCTGGTCGAGGTGGTCGGCGCGGACGGAGACCCGCCCGCGCTGGGCGCCCGTGCCTGCGCCTTCGCGGGCCGCCTCGGCAAGCTTCCGCTGCCGGTGCGCGATGCGCCGGGGTTCCTGGTCAATGCCGTGCTGGCGCCTTACTTGCTGGCAGCCATGCAGGCCGTGGACCAGGGCCTGGCGCCCGAGACGGTGGACGCCGCCCTGCGCGACTACGGCATGGCCATGGGCCCGCTGGAACTCGCCGACACGATAGGCCTGGACATCGCCCTGGCGGCAGGCCGGCAGCTGGCGGACGCCGCGCAGCCGCCCGCCTGCCTGGCCCGCCACGTGGCGCGCGGCGAACTTGGCCGCAAGAGCGGGCGCGGCTTCTACGACTGGCAGGACGGCAAGCCCGTGCGGCGCCGCACCGAGCCGCCGCCGGCCGGGCTGGCCGAACGCCTGCTGCAACCCTTGGTGGAACGCGCGCGACGCCAGGTCGCGGCCGGCGTGGTCGACGACGCAGACCTGGCCGACGCCGGGCTCGTCTTCGGCGCAGGCTATGCGCCGGCAACCGGCGGCCCGCTGCATCGACACCGGAACCTCCCTCCCGCCGCCTCCCCGCCGCAGGCCGCATGAATGCCCGGGACATGAACCCTCGCAACCCGGCCCGCCATGACCGGCGGCCGCTACGGCATGGCAACGCCATGCGCAGGCACGGGCATGGGGCCGCAGGAATTTTTGAAATTCTTTAACTTGTCGATACAGTTTGGCAGATAGAATTCGGCCCCTGCAGCCCCGACCGAAGGCGCGGCAGCAGCGGCAACAGGCAGGCCCGCGCGATCCTGCATGCGGTCGTGCAAAACGGGTTGTACAAAACCGCAGCCAAATGCAAGAATCGACACAGCCGCGTCGCACGCCCGGATGCGCGCCCTGTAACGACTCACGCAACCTTCCCCTGCACAGAAAGGTGATGCAAAGCAGCGCGAACAGGATTGCCCGCGGCAAGGCCGCGCTCCCCCCGGCTTCCGGCTACACGCTCGGCATACCGCGGTTGCGGCAGGAAGCGGCGCAGATGCGCACGGGCGGCATCTACTGGATCGGCTGCGAATCACTCCGCGATGCGGACGCCTGGTCGCGCCAGGTGCTGGGCGCCATGCCGTACCCGTCCCGAGCCGTGCTGGTGGCCTGCGGGCGCTCCGCCCTCCACGTGCTCGACGGCCTGCCCGACGACGCCGGCCCGCGCGAACTGCGCCTGTACAGCGCCACGCCGGGCACGGCGCGCGGCGGCCACCCCATGCAGGCCCTGGGCTACGACATGCACCGCAAGGCACGGCCCTGGCAGGAATTCGTGCTGCTCAGCGTCGCGGCCGACGCCTGGCGCGACCTGGACGACGCCGCCCTGGCCCGTTGGTGCGAACGTTGGCGCAGCTGGCTGCGCACGGCGCGCAGCACCCTGCTGGTGGTGGCCCATGGCGAATCCGCCGCGGGCCTGGTGGCTCGCCTCCATCCCTGCAACGAAGCCCTTTCGGGGCTGGCGCTGCTGTACCGCCGCGACGGCGCACCGCAATACCTGGTGCGCCACTGGCGCAACCACAGCGGCGCGGTGGCCGGCCTGGAGGTCGCGCTGTGCCATGACGAAGCCACGGGATATGCGCCCGCCCCGGAACAACCGCCGGCAATCCTGCCGGACGGCAACGATGCCGAACGCTATCTCGTGCAGGCCGACGTGCTCGAAGGAGCGCCGCCCCTGTCGGAATTCTGGGAAACCTTCGCCGATGGCGAGACGCTGTTCCAGCGCGCCATGCAGGCGCAATCGGCCACGGTGGTCTACAGCGTGCGCGCCAACGCCGAGGTCGCGCCGCTTGCGCGGTCGCTGCATCGGCTGCGCCTGCAGCGCGGCCGCGCGCTGAAGCTGGTGGTGCGCGAAATGACCTCCTGCCTGCGGCACACCGACGAACATGTGCTGCTGGCCTGCGGCGCCAACCTCATCGCCCCGGCCGGCACAACGCTGGCGCGCTTTCTCACCATGCTGGAGAGCGTGCAGGGCCAGACCTATCCTCGCGACCTGCCCGCCGATCCCGAACAGCTGCTGCGCCGCACGCAGCCGCCCGACGTGCGCGGCGCCGTCTCCGTGTCCGATTTCGTCGCCCACCTGCGCGCCATGCTGAAGAACGACAGCCGCGACAGCGTCGGCGGCGTGCTGGTGGTGCTGCAGCCCGTGCCCAGCGTCAGCCTGGGCCAGGCCCTGGGGCAATGCCGGCTCAATCGCCGGGGTGACTTCGCCTGTGCGGCCGACGGCCAGGTGTTCCTGTTCCTCTTCGCCTGCCAGCCCAACAGCGTGGAGACGGCCCTGCGCAATGTCTTCCGCATTCCATACCGCGAGCTTTTCCAGAGCCGCAGCGTGTACGACAGCCACGAGCAGATGCTGGCCCAGGTGGCCGACCTGCTGGCGAACGTGCCGGAAGCCCAGGCTTCCGCGCCCCCTGCACCGGAACCGGAGCCGCCCGTGCGCGCCGCGCCGGATCCGCAGGCGCCGCCTCCGGCCCTGAGGCCCGTGGCCGAACCCCTGCCCCTGTCCGGAGTCCGTCCATGAATTACGTCGACGCGCTGATGCTCGTCCTGCTGACCTGCCTCGTCGCGCTGCCGGCCGGCTACCTCCTGCGCGACCTGACGCGCTGGGCATGGCGGATGGCCGAGTCGTACCTGATCCCCGCCCCCAACCTGCGGTACGAAGGCGTGCGCCGCAGAGCGCGCCCGCCGGCGAAACCGGAAGCGGACGCCTGAACATGCCTGCAGCCGGCACCATCCTCGTCACACCGCGCGGCACCAGCGCCTGGCGCGGCCTGGGCGCCTGGAACCTGTATTTCCTGGCGAAGTTCGGGCTGCACTGGTCCGGCGCCATGAAATTCGACCTGCTGCTCAACGCGGTCTTCGCGGCATTCCTGCTGATGCCGCTGCCCCCGCTGTAGCTGCACCGGCTGCGCCACATCGTCGCGATCCCGGTGGGCGTGGTCCTGTTCTACCACGACACCTGGTTCCCGCCGTTCGCCCGCCTGCTGGAACAGCGCGACATCTGGAACTTCTCGCCGGACTACCTGATCGAGCTCGTGGGGCGGCTGATCAACTGGAACTACGTCGGCGCGGCCCTGGTGCTGATCGTGGCCTATCTGTTCGTGTCGCAGTGGCTGCGGCTCACGACCATCACCGTGGCGGTGCTCGCCTGCATGGCGATCGGCGGCCTGCCGATGCCGTCCTTCCTCATCGCCCCTCCCGCGGTGGTGGCGGGCAGCGCCCCGCCCGCCGGCCCGGCCGCAACCTCCGCGCAGCCGGCCGCCGCACAGCAGGCTGCGGGGCCGCCCAACAACGCCACGCTGGACGCCTACCTCGACGCCTTCCACAAGAGCGAAGCGCAGCGCTCGGTGCAGATCCCGCCCCTGCCGGCCGATGCCGAGCCGTTCGACATGCTGATCATGAACGTCTGCTCGATGTCCTGGGCCGACCTCGAAACCGTGGGCCTGCGCGACCATCCCGTCTTCGGCCAGATGGACGTGATCTTCGACGACTTCAACTCGGCCACGTCCTATAGCGGCCCGGCGGCGATCCGCCTGCTGCGCGCCACCTGCGGCCAGGAGTCGCACACTGCCCTCTACGACAGCATCCCCGAACAGTGCTACCTGTTCGAGAACCTCAACAAGCTGGGCTTCATCTCCGAGATGGCGCTGAACCACGACGGCCAGTTCCAGAGCTACCTGAGCCGCGTGCGCACGCAGGGCAAGCTGCCGCCGCCCGTGCCGCAGCCCGATCCCTCCCAGCGGGCCCTCACCGGCTTCGACGGCGGTCCCATCTGGCGCGACCTCGACGTCCTGCAGACCTGGTGGAAGCAGCGCCAGCAGCTCGACTCCCCGCGCATCGTCACCTTCTACAACACCATCACCCTGCATGACGGCAACCGTCTGCCGGGAGGCAAGGGAACCGCGGACTACAAGCTGCGCGCGCAGCACCTGCTGGACGACATCAGCACCTTCATCGGCCAGGTCGAGCGCAGCGGCCGGCGCGTACTGCTGGTCATCGCGCCCGAGCACGGCGCCTCGCTGCATGGCGACCGCATGCAGATCGCCGGGATGCGCGAGATACCCAGCCCCTCGATCACCCATGTGCCGGTGGGCCTGAAGCTGATCAACGCCAAGGCGCGCCGCGAAGGCGGCCCGGTGCACGTCACCACGCCCTCGAGCTAGCTGGCACTGGCCGAACTGGTGTCGCGGCTGCGCGACGGCAAGGCCTTCAGCGCCGAGACGGTGGACTGGGCAGCGCTGACGGCCGACCTGCCGGAAACTGCCAAGGTCTCGGAAAACGAGGCCTCCGTGGTGCTGCAGTACCAGGGTTCCCCATTCATCCGCATCAAGGGCCAGGACTGGCTCCCCTACCCGCAATGAGCGCCTACGGAACCCCGGCCATCGAGCCCGGCGCCCCCACGCCGGAAGACGACATTGCGTCGCTCAAGGCGCATCTCGGCCTGCAGGCCTTCCCGTACGTCGACATCGCCGCGCAGCGCGAGCTCGAGGACGCCTATGCGCGCTGGCCGCTGCTGCGCGAGCTGCGGCCGGTGGAGCGCTCCCATGAGTAGCGTGGCCCTGCACGGCCTGCGTGGCGGCGTGGGCGCCACCTCGGCAGCGGCGGCGCTGGCCTACGCCATGCACAGCCTGGGCCAGCGCGTGGTGGCGCTGGATCTCTCTGCGCAGGACTTGCTGCGGCTGCACTTCAATGTTTCCTGGGCGGACGCCCGCGGCTGGGCCAGCGCCGCGGCGGCGGGCCGGCCATGGCATGCCGATGCCTACACCGTGCTGCCGGGTCTGCACCTGCTGCCTCATGGCAGTCCGCCGGATACGGCGGACCCGGCTCCCGACCCCGCCACCTGGCGCGCGCGCCTGGGGGAGCTGTCGGCGCATTACGACTGGGTCGTGCTGGACCTGCCGGCAGGCCCGCAGGGCGCGGCGCTGCTCGGCCTGGCCGACCTGGACCTGTGCCTGGCCGAGGCCGACCCGGCCTGCGCCGCACTGCTCGCCCGGCGCAGCGCGCGCGAAGCGCCGCACCTGCTCATCAGCCGCTACGATCCCGCCAGCCCGCTGCAACGCGACATCCGGCTGGTCTGGCAGCACGAATACGAGCGGCTGGTGCCGTCTGTGCTGCACCGCGACGAGTCCGTGCTCGAGGCCCTGGCCCACAAGATGCCGGTGGGCCAGTATCGCCTGGGCAGCCAGGGCGCACAGGATGCGCTCTCGCTCGCCGCCTGGTGCCAGGCCCGGGCGGGGAGGCCTGCACCATGAGAGGCCTGGCCCAGTCCCTGCTCCTCACTCCCCGGGCCGGCGCGGCGCTGGGCGAGCGCTACCGGTACTATCGCGGCGAGCGCCGCGCGAGCCGCCCGGTGGCCCTGGCTGCATGCCTGCTGTACGTGCTGGGCTGGTGCCTGTTCCGCCTGGAGTCCCCCGCATGGCAGGCCGTGCGCGCCAACTGGCCGCGCTGGTATGCCCACATCGCCTCCCGGCCGCTGAAGGCCGGCGACGCACTGCGCTACGTCATCCAGACCCTATACCTGCTGCTGGTGCCGCCCATCCGGCCCCCGGCAGCCGACCGCCGTCCAGGCCTCGGCGCCCGGACGGCCACGGGAGCCAGGCGCCTGTGGTCAGCCGTGCGGCGCGGCAACGATGCCGTGCTCCAGGCACTGGACAGGCTCCCCGCCACCGTGCGGCGCAGCGCCTGGCTGCAGCATGCGGGAGAAACCGTGCGCGGGCTGAGCCGCGGCGCGCGGCTCTCCCTCTATGCCGGCCTCATCCTGGTGGCCACGCTGCTGGCGACGATCAGCATCACCGAGCCGTTCGGCTGGACTTCCCAGTTCGTGTTCGTGGTGCTGCTCTGGTGCATCGCCATGGTGGTGCGCCGCATCCCGGGCCGGCTGTCGTCGCTGATGTTGATCGTGCTGTCGCTCACCGTATCGGGCCGCTACATGTGGTGGCGCTACACCGCCACGCTGAACTGGGACGACGGCCTGGACCTCACTCTCGGGCTGATCCTGCTCGCGGCCGAGACCTACTCCTGGATCGTGCTGGTGCTGGGCTACATCCAGACCATCTGGCCGCTGCACCGCAAGCCGGCGCCGCTGCCGCGCGACACGGCCGCCTGGCCCACCGTGGACCTGTACATCCCCACCTACAGCGAAGACCTCAGCGTGGTGCGGCCCACGGTCTATGCCGCCATGGGCATCGACTGGCCGCAGGACAAGCTGCGCATCTACATCCTGGACGACGGCACGCGCGAGGAGTTCCGCGAATTCGCCGCCCAGGCGGGCGTGGGCTACATCGTGCGCAAGGAACACAAGCACGCCAAGGCCGGCAACCTGAACCATGCGCTCACGCTCACCGATGGCGAACTCATCGCCATCTTCGACTGCGACCACATCCCCACGCGGTCGTTCCTGCAGCTCACCGTGGGCTGGTTCCTGCGCGACGAGAAGCTGGCGCTGGTGCAGACGCCGCACCACTTCTTCTCGCCCGATCCCTTCGAGCGCAACCTGGGCGTGTTCCGTACCAAGCCCAACGAAAACACCCTGTTCTACGGCCTGATCCAGGACGGCAACGACATGTGGGACTCGGCGTTCTTCTGCGGCTCGTGCGCGGTGCTGCGCCGCGCGGCGGTCGAGCACATCGGCGGCTTCGCCACGCAGACCGTCACCGAGGACGCACACACTTCGCTGCGCCTGCATCGCGCGGGCTATACCTCGGCCTACATCCGCATCCCGCAGGCGGCGGGCCTGGCCACCGAGAGCCTCTCGGCGCACGTGGGCCAGCGCATCCGCTGGGCGCGCGGCATGATCCAGATCTTCCGCACCGACAACCCGCTGCTGGGCAAGGGGCTGTCGGTGCTGCAGCGCCTGTGCTACCTGAACGCGATGATGCACTTCCTGTCGGGCCTGCCCCGGCTGGTGTTCCTGACGGCGCCGCTGGCCTTCCTGATCCTGCACGCATACATCATCTATGCGCCGGCCATCGCCATCATGCTGTACGTGATCCCGCACATGACGCATGCCAGCCTCACCAACTCGCACATCCAGGGCCGGTACCGGCATACTTTCTGGGGCGAGGTCTATGAAACCGTGCTGGCCTGGTACATCGCCCGCCCCACCACCATGGCGCTGATCAACCCGTCCAAGGGCAAGTTCAACGTCACGTCCAAGGGCGGGCTGGTAGGCACCGATTATTTCGACTGGACCATCTCGCGCCCCTACCTGCTGCTGGCGCTGTTGAACGTGGCCGGCCTGGGCTTCGGCATCTGGCGCCTGGCCTACGGGCCCGCCACCGAAATCTACACCGTGATCGGCAGCCTGGCCTGGGTGCTGTACAACCTGATCGTGCTGGGCGGCGCCGTGGCCGTGGCGGCCGAAGTGCGCCAGGTGCGCCAGGCCCACCGGGTGGCCACCGCGCTGCCGGCGCGCTTGCGGCTGGCCGACGGCAGCATGTACCCCTGCACGCTGCAGGACTACGCCGAAAGCGGCGTGGGCCTGCATATCGGCCAGCCCGGCCTGGCGCAGGCAGGAGACCGCGTCACCCTGTTCCTGCGCCGGGGCGAGCGCGAGATCGATTTCCCGGCAACCGTCACGCGCGCCCTGGAGCACAGCGTGGGCCTGCACTTTCCCTCGCTCTCGGTACGCCAGCAGATCGACTTCGTGCAATGCACCTTCGCACGGGCCGACGCCTGGCTCACCTGGGGCTCTTCCTTCAGCGGCGACCGGCCCATGAGCAGCATGTTCGAGGTCGTCGAGATGGGGCTGCGCGGCTACCGCCACCTGGCGGAATACGCGCCCTGGCCGCTGCGCAGCGTGATGCGGCCGGCCACCCGCGGGCTGCTCTGGCTGTTCAGCTTCGCCCCGCACCCGGTACGCATGCCTTCTTCCCTTTCCCGCCCCCGACCGTCACCATGAGCGCCGCTACGATGAAGCACTGGCTGACCTCCCTGATCCTGACCTGCGCCGTGGCGGGCGTGGCTCATGCACAAACATCCGCGCCCCCGCAGCCTGCCCGGGCCCCCGCGCCCCTGCAGCCGCCCGGGCCCATCGCCGAGCCGGCGCCGCCCCCGGTGGCCTCGCCGGCAGCGCCGCCGGTGCACGAGGCCTACACGCTGGAACAGCTGGGCCGCCGCGAGACCATGCAGCTCGAGGGCATACGGAACACGGAATACATCGAATTCACGTTGCCGCGCGACCGCATCGCCACGCAGTCCACGCTGGAGCTGGTGTACACGCCCTCTCCCGCGCTGCTGCCGACCATGTCGCACCTGCGGGTCTACCTCAACGACGAGCTGATGTCGGTGGTGCCCATCACCCAGGAGCAGGTCGGCAAGCAGACGCGCCAGCAGGTGCCGCTCGACGCCCGGCTGCTGCGCGACTACAACCGCCTGCGCCTGGAGTTCATCGGCCACTACACCGACATCTGCGAAGACCTGGCCAACAGCGTGCTGTGGGTGGACATCAACCGGCAGAGCCGCATTGTGCTGGACGGCCAGCTGCTGCTTGCCGACAACGATCTCTCGCGCTTTCCCGAACCTTTCTTCGACAGCCGCAACAACCGGCCGCTGGAGCTGCCCATGGTGTTCGCGGACGCGCCGGCCGGCGAGATGCAGCGCGCCGCCGCCATCCTGGCCTCCTACTTCGGCGCGCGGGCGGCATGGCGCGGCGCGCGCTTCCCGGCGCACTACAACGTGCTGCCCACCGACCGCAACAGCATCGTCTTCGCCACCAACGACAGGCGCCCCGCCTTCCTGCGCGACTACCCTGCCGTGCAGGCGCCCGTGGTCGAAATGATCAGCCACCCCGACAACCCCTACACCAAGGTACTGCTGGTGCTGGGCCGCAACGACGCGGACCTCGTCCAGGCCGCCACGGCACTGGCCGTGGGCAACACGCTGTTCCGCGGCAGCAGCGTCACCGTCAACGCCGTGCAGCAGCTGGCGCCGCGCGTGCCCTACGACGCGCCCAACTGGACGCCCACCGACCGTCCCGTCACTTTCGCCGAGCTGCGCGACTACCCCGAGCAGCTGCAGGTCAGCGGCCTGCGGCCGCGGCCCATCGACCTCAACGTGAACCTGCCGCCGGACCTGTTCGTATGGCGCCACGCCGGCATCCCCATGAAGCTGAAGTACCGCTACACGCCGCCGCCTGTGCGCGACGAGTCGCGCCTGAACGTGAGCGTCAACGGCCGCTTCATCCGCAGCTACGCGCTGCGGGCGGAGGGCGGCGGCACCATGGAACAGATGCGCCTGCCCGTGCTGGCCGAAGGCCTGTTCGGCACCGACGAAAAGCTCACCATCCCGGCCCTGCAGGTGGGCGACCGCAACGTGCTGCGGTTCCACTTCTCGTTCGCCAGCGTGGTGGGCAGCGCGCAGAAGCAGACCTGCCAGACCACGCTGCAGCCCGACGTGCGCGCGGCCATGAGCGACGACTCCACCATCGACTTCTCCGGCTTCCCGCACTACATCGCCATGCCCGACCTGCGGGCATACGCCACGTCGGGCTTTCCCTTCAGCCGCATGGCCGACCTCTCCGAAACCGTGGCGGTGATGCCGGCCCGGCCCACGGAGGCGCAGCTCGGCACGCTGCTGGACGCCGCCGGCATCCTCGGGATGGGCACCGGCATGGCCGGCTATGGCTTGCGGGTGGTCGATGACTGGAGCGCCGCGGCCGGGCTCGATGCCGACGTGCTGCTGCTGGGTCCGCTGCCCGACGCGCTGCGCGAACGCCCAGACGCCTATCTGCTGCTGGACCAGACCCGCGACTGGCTGCGCCAGGCGCGCGCCGCGATCAAGCCCGACGCGGCGCGCATCCTGGGCCCTCAGGACCCGGCCCGCCAGCCCACCACCGGCGTCGACGTCTCGGCCGAGGCGCCCATGGCAGCCATCGTGGGCATGCAGTCGCCCGAGCACCCGCAGCGCAGCATCGTGGCGCTGCTGGGCAAGAACGACGACGACTACACGCTGCTGCGCGACGCCCTGGGCGACAGCGGCAAGCGCGGCTTCATCGCCGGTTCGGTGAGCATCGTGCGCGAGTCCGGGGTATCCGGCGAATTCGTGGGCGAGCCCTACTACGTGGGCCAACTGCCCTGGTGGCAACTGCTGTGGTTCCACCTCTCCGAACACCCCGTCGTCCTGGCGATCGTCGCGGCCTTCACGGTGGTGCTCATCGCAGCCCTGCTCTGGCGCCTGCTGCGCATGCTGGCGCGCCGCCGCCTGCGCGGCGACACGGAAACCTGAACATGCTCGCACGCCTGCTCCTGCCCGCTCTGCTGCTGCCCCTCGGGGCGGCACAGGCGGCCTGCGACTGGCCCGCCTGGGAGCGCTACAAGCAGGCGCTGGTCACCGCGGAAGGGCGCGTGGTGGACCCTTCCCAGCCCCCCCCGGCATCACCACCTCGGAAGGCCAGAGCTACGCGCTGTTCTTCGCGCTCGTGGCCGACGACCGGCAGACGTTCCGGCGCCTGGTGCGCTGGACGGAGGCCAACCTGGCGCAGGGCGACCTGGGCGCGCACCTGCCGGCCTGGCTCTGGGGCCGCGCCCCGGACGGCCAATGGCGGGTGCTGGACGCCAACAGCGCCTCGGATGCCGACCTCTGGATCGCCTACGCCCTGCTGGAAGCCGGCCGCATCTGGGGCGTGCATGGCTACGCGGGCCTGGGCACGCGGCTGGCCCAGCGCATCGCGCGCGACGAAGTGCAGGACATCCCCGGACTGGGCCCCATGCTGCTGCCCGGCAAGACCGGTTTCGTCGACACGCGGGCGCAGCGCTGGCGCCTCAACCCCAGCTATGTTCCGCTGCAGATCCTGGCGCGCCTGTCGGCGCTTGCGGGCCCCTGGCGCGCCATGGCCGACGGCACGCTGCGCATGCTGGAAGAGGCCGCGCCGCACGGTTACGCGCCCGACTGGGTGGCCTGGCAGGCGGGCCAGGGCTGGCAACCGGATCCGCAGCACGGCAGCCTGGGCGACTACGATGCCATCCGCGTCTACCTGTGGGCCGGCATGCTGGCCGACGACGCGCCGCAGAAGGCGCGCCTGCTGGCCCATTATGCCCCGATGGCGCGCGCCACCGCCGAACGCGGCACGCCGCCCGAAGCCGCCGACGCCGCCACGGGGCGGCTGCAGGGCAGCGGGCCGGCGGGTTTCTCCGCCGCCCTGCTGCCCCTGCTGGCCGGCCAGCCCGGCCATGCCGCGCAGCGCCGGCGGCTGCAAGAGGCGCCCCCCGCAGCGGATGCCTATTACGGCCAGTCGCTGGCCCTGTTCGGCCAGGGCTGGGATGATGGACGCTATCGCTTCGACCGGGAGGGCCGGCTCGTTCCGGCGGCATCGGCATGCGCAAACTGACCCGCTCCGCACTGATCGCCTGCGCCGCGCTCTGGTGCGGCGGCCTGGCCGCGCAGCCCGCCGGGGTCGAACCCAGGGCCTGGCTGCTGCAGCAGATCCGCCTGGGCGAAGCGCTGCACCGCGACGACCTCGTCAACGACTCGCTGGCCCGCCTCTATCGCATCTCGCCCAACGATCCGCGCGGTCTCGCGGCAGAACTGCGCATGGCCATCCGGCTGAACGACACCGCGCGCGCGGGCCGGCTGGTGCAGCAGATCCGTGGCGGCGCGCCGGATCCCCAGACGCTGCGCGAAGTCCAGATGCTGGAAAGGCTCTCCCAGCCCGACGGGCGCCGCGCCTTGCAGCAGGCCCGGCTGTACGCCACGGCGGGACGCCTGGACGAGGCGCGCAAGGCCTTCGACGACCTGCTCCAGGGCGTCTTCCCCTCGTTCGACCTGGCGCTGGAATACTGGCAGCTGCGCGCGCGCATGCCCGACAGCCGCGAGGAGGCCCTGCAGCGGCTGCAGGCCCTGGACCGCGAATACCCGGGCAGCGTGCCGCTGCGCCAGACGCTCGCCAACCTGCTCTTCGGCGCAGGCCGCAACGACGAAGCGCTGGCCGTGCTGCGCAGCCTGGCCAAGGACCCGGCCGCCCGCCAGGCCACGGCCCAGCGCGAATACGATTTCCTGATGCGCCAGCCCGGCACCCGCCAGACGCTGGAACGCTGGGAGAGCTTCCGGCTGCTCTACGACGGCACGACCGTGGCAGCTTCGGCCCGCAAGCATGTGCAGGATCTGCGGGCGCTGCTGGACGACCCGGCCTGGCAGGCGGGCCAGCAGGGCCTGGCCCTGCTGGAGGGCGGGCGCCACGGGCAGGCCGCGGCCACCCTGCGCCAGGCCGTGAACCGCTATCCCGACGACGCCGAGCTGCAGGGCTCTCTGGGCCTGGCCTACATGCGGGCAGGCCAGCGCGAGGCCGCCGCGCGCCATTTCGATGCCGCGGTCAGGCTCAGCGCCGGCGGCCGCGGCAACGCCAAATGGGTGGCGCTGGCCAACAGCAACCGCTACTGGCTGGTGCTGGGCCAGGCCGACGATGCGCTGGAAGCCGGCCGGCTCGACCGCGCCGCCTCGCTCTACCAGCAGGCGCATCGCATGGAGCCGGGCAATGCCCATGCGCTGGTCGGGCTCGGGCACATCGCCATCGAGCGCAAGGACGAGGCCGCCGCCGAACGCTACTACCTGCAGGCGCGCCGCCTCGACCGCAACAACGCCAGCGCGCTGCGCGGCCTGGTGCGCATCTACCAGAACCAGTCCGACGACAAGGCCCTGGCCTACATCCGCAGCCTGCCTGCCGCCGAGCAGCGGCGGTTCGCCGATGTCGTGCACGGCATCGAGCTCGAGCGCCTCCAGGCCCAGGCCGAGGCCGCACGGCAGGCCGGCGACTGGCCCCGTGCGGCCAGCCTGCTGGAACAGGTGCAGCGCGAACGGCCCGACGACCCCTGGCTGGCCTACCGCCTGGCCGGCGCCTGGCAGGAGCAGGGCCGGCCCGACCGTGCCGACGCCGCCTTCGCCGGCGTGCTGGCGCGCCGCGGCGCCGAGCCGCAGGTGCGCTATGCCCATGCCCTGTTCCTCTCCTCGCGCGACCAGCTCGCCCAGGCGCGCGACAGCCTGGCCCGGGTGCCGCGCGGCCAATGGACGGACGACATGCAGACGCTGGACGCGCGGCTCGGCCGCCGGCAGGTCATGGCGCAGGCCACGCGGCTGCGCGATGCCGGCCGGGAAGACGAGGCCATCGCCTATCTGCGCGGGCTGCCGCCCGACGACGACATCGACCTGGCGCTGGCGGAATGGGCGGCGGCGCGCGATGACCATGCGGAGGCGCTGCGCCGCTACGAGGCCGTGCTGGCGCGCAGCCCGGACAACCGCAGTGCGGCCCTGGGCCGCATCGAGACCTGGCTGGACGCCGGCCAGACGGCGCGCGCGCGCCAGGCGCTGCAGACGGCGCCGCCCCGGCTGCAGGACGACGACGTCAACGGCCACCGGCGCCTGGCCAACGCCTGGGCCGCCGCGGGCGACACCGCCCAGGCCCAGCGCATCATGACGGCGCTGCTGGCGCGCCAGAGCGGCCCGGACGCCCTGCTCTACCGCGATGCCGCGCGCCTGCAGCGCCGCGACGCGCCGCAGCAGGCGCTGGACCTCTACGCACGCGCCATGCAGGACGCCGGGCTGCTCGCGCCCTCCCAGGTGCAGCCCCGCGACGACGTGGCCTATACCCGCGCCATGCAGCCCGACGATGCCGACGACTGGCTGCGGCGCAGCCTGCGCAGCGATGCCGACGCGCTGTACCGCCGGCAGACCCCCACCCTCACGCTGCAGCACGACTTCGCGTGGCGCAACGACGGCAGCCCGGGCTTCTCGCGCGTGCACAACCACACCACCATGCTGCACGCCGACCTGCCGCTGGCCGGCGGCCAGGCCTTCGTGCGCGCCGAGCAGGTGTTCCTGGATGCCGGCACCTTCGAGACCGACGCCGCCGGCCGGCACCGCGAATCCTTCGGCTATTGCGCGGCCGTGCGCGACGGCTGCGGCAGCGACCTGCGCCAGCGCGCCCACGGCACCGGCCTGGCGGTGGGCTGGCGCGACGATACCTGGGCGATGGACATCGGCACCTCGCCGCTGGGCTTCGAGCGCACAAACATACTGGGCGGCATCACCTACGACGGCGACTGGGGGCCCGTGGGCTGGTCGCTCACCGCATCGCGGCGCCCGCTCACCAATTCGCTGCTGTCGTATGCGGGCGCCGTCGATCCGGTCACGGGCAAGACCTGGGGCGGCGTCACGGCCAACGGCTTCACGCTGGGGCTGAGCTGGGACCGCGGCGGCCCCAACGGCGTGTGGGCCAACCTGGGCTACCACTGGCTGCGCGGCCACAACGTGGCAGACAACACGCGCGCGCGCCTCATGGCCGGCTACTACCGCAAGCTGATCAACCGCGCCAACGAGCGGCTCACGATCGGCGTCAACAGCATGCTGTGGCACTACGACAAGGACCTGGGCGACTACACCTACGGACAGGGCGGCTACTACAGCCCGCAGCGCTACTTCTCGCTGTCCCTGCCGGTGGGCTATGCGCGGCGCGGCCAGAACTGGTCGTTCGCGGTGCGGGGCTCGGTGGGCTGGTCGACCTCGCGCACCGACAGCAGCCGCGCCTATCCGCTCGGAGACCCGGCGGCCCTGGCCGGCATCGTGCCCGCGTCGGCGCTGAATCCCAACGCCACGCTGTCCCATGGCCCGGGCAGCGGCAGCGGCGTGGGCTACAGCGCCAGCGCCTTCGTCGAGCGCCGCGTGTCGAACCACCTGGTGCTGGGCGCGGGTTTCGACATCCAGAAGTCCGAAGACTACACGCCCAGCCGCGCCATGCTGTACCTGCGCTACAGCCTGGCGCCATGGCGCGGCCCGCTGCCCATGGGGCCCGAGCCCCTCACGCCGTACGGCGAGTTCCGCTAGGCGGGCTCACTCCAGCCGGAACGACCGCGTCTGCACCTCGCGCGCATCGAGGCCCACCTGCACGCGGAACTCGCCGGGTTCCACCACCCGCTGCACCCCGGCATCGTAGAAGGCCAGGTCGTCGCGGCGGATGGGAAACTCCACGCGCCGCGACTCGCCCGGCTGCAGCATCACCTTGCGGAAGCCGCGCAGCAACTGCACGGGCTGGCTCACGGAGGCCGTCACGTCGCGCAGGTAGAGCTGCACCACGGTCGCCCCCGCGCGCGCGCCCTGGTTGGACACCGTCACGCCGGCCGTGAGCGTCTCGTCGCCGCGCATCGTCGGCTGCGACAGCGTGAAATCGGTGAGCGCGAAGCGGGTGTAGCTCAGGCCGTAGCCGAACGGGAACAGCGGGCCGAAATCCACGTCGTAGTAGCGCGAGGTGTACTTGTCGGGATGGTCAGGATCGAATGGCCGGCCGGTATTGAGCTGGCTGTAGTACACCGGGATCTGGCCCACCGCCCGCGGGAAGCTCATGGGCAGCTTGCCCGAGGGGTTGTGGTCGCCGAACAGCACGTCGGCGATGGCGTTGCCGCCCTCGGTGCCGGGAAACCATGCCTCCAGCAGAGCGTCGGCATGCTCGGCTTCCCACTCGAGCGTGAGCGGCCGGCCGTTCATCAGCACCACCACCAGGGGCTTGCCGGAGGCCTTGAGCGCGCGCAGCAGGCGCCGCTGGCTCTCGGGTATGCGGATGTCGGTGCGGCTCGAGGCCTCGTGCGCCATGCCCTGCGCCTCGCCCACCACGGCCACCACCACGTCGGCCTGGCCTGCGGCGTCCAGCGCGTCCTGGATCATGGCCTGGGGCGACGCGCGCGTGATTTCCACGTCCTCGGCATAGAGATTGAGGAACGCCTGCTCCTCCGGATCGTCGGTGACGTTGGCGCCCTTGGCGTAGAGGATGCGCGCCTGGCCGCCCGCGGCGGCAACCAGCCCGTCGTACACCGTGACGGCCTGCCGTGCCTTGCCCGCCGCCGACCAGCTGCCCATGACGTCGCGCTGGCTGCGCGCCAGCGGGCCCACCACGGCAATGGTGCCGCGGCGCGCCAGGGGCAGCGTGGCGCCGGCGTTCTTGAGCAGCACCAGGCTGTCCCGCGCCACCTCGCGCGCCGCCTTGCGATGCAGGCGGCTCTCGGCGTCGGTGTCGGCGGGATCGTCGCGGGCCTGGCCCACGCGCAGGTAGGGATCGCCGAACAGTCCCATGTCGTACTTGGCTTCCAGCACCCGCCGCACGGCCGCATCGACCCGCGCCATGGGCACCAGCCCGTCATGCACCAGCCCGGCGAGCTCGGCGCCGAAGATGGCGTCGTTCATGCTCATGTCCACGCCCGACTGGATGGCCACCCGGGCGGCGTCGCGCGCATCCGACGCCACGCCGTGGCGCACCAGCTCGCCGATGGCGCCGTGGTCGCTGATGACCAGGCCCTCGAACCCCCACTGGCGCCGCAGCACGTCCTCGAGCAGCCAGCGGTTGGCCGTGGCGGGCACGCCATTGACGGTGCTCAGCGACACCATCACGGCGCCGGCCCCCGCGTCCACCCCCGCCTTGTAGGGCGGCAGGTAGTCCTGGAACATGCGCTGCGGGCTCATGTCCACCGTGTTGTACTCGCGCCCGCCCTCCACCGCGCCATACAGCGCGTAGTGCTTGACGGTTGCCGTGATGTTCCCGCTGCCGTCGCGCCCCTGCCCCTGGAAGCCGCGCACCATGGCCGCCCCCATCTGCGCCGTGAGATAGGTGTCCTCGCCGAAGCCCTCGGACACCCGCCCCCAGCGCGGGTCGCGGGAAACGTCGACCATGGGGGCGAAGGTCATGTCCAGGCCGTCGGCGCTGGCTTCGCGCGCGGCCACGCGGGCGCTGCGCTCGACGGCGTCGAGGTCCCAGGAAGAGGCGAGCCCCAGGCTGATGGGAAACACCGTGCGGTGGCCGTGCGCCACGTCGTAGGCGAAGAACAGGGGGATCTTCAGCCGGCTTGCCAGCGCCGCGTCCTGCAGGCCGCGTATGTCGGGCCGCACCACGGTATTGAAGATGCCGCCCACCCGTCCCTGGCCCGCCTCGCGCAGCACCTTCTCGCGCGGGAAGTCCCCGCCGCCCCAGGTGATACTGATGAGGCGCAGCTGGCCGATCTTCTCGTCCAGCGTCATGCGGGCCATCAGCCCGTCGATGAAGGTCTTGCGCGCCTGGGCCGGCAACTGTGCTGCGCCTGCCGTTGCCTCCGCCGCGACAGCCCCCGCTGCCGTGGCGGCCCCGGCCACGGCCGGCGCTGCCGACATCACTCCCAACAGGCACGTGAGCGCCCACCGCCGGATTCCCGCCATCGTTCTTCTCCCCTTGCTGATGCGCCGGAATCCCCATGCCGGCACGACACACGAAACCGCGACGCTACCACGACATCGGCGGCGGCGGAAAATGCGCGCCGGCGGCCGCAGCACAAAGCAGACAGACACAAAAAAGCGGCTTTCGCATGACGAAAGCCGCTTCGGGTAGATTCCGGCGGCATGGCCGCCGGACATCGAAATAATGGCGCGCCCGGCAGGATTCGAACCCACGACCCCTTGGTTCGTAGCCAAGTACTCTATCCAACTGAGCTACGGGCGCTTTGTAAAGAGGCAGAATTATATCGATGGTTTTCGCGCTTGTCCAACGCCATCCCAGCCCAGGCAGCGTCGGGCGGGGATGGCGGCAGGCCCGCCCATCACGCCCTCCTGCAGCGCCGACGGGCCGCGGGATCCGGCCCTTTCACAAAGCGCGGGCTCGCCTTACCATCATCCGGGCGAGGCTGCCGCTGCCGGCGGCCCCACGATCCAGGAAGGAGTCCAACGTGCCCGCGCCGTACAGCAAGCCTCCCGGAAAGCCCACGGGGTCGCTCCCGCCCCTGCCCTCGATCCCTCCCGGCCGCACCTGGCTGGTCTTCCTGCTGCTGCTGCTCTTCAACTACCTGGTCGTAAGCTATTTCATGCCGGGCACGAGCGCGCCGGCGCCGATCTCGTACACGCTGTTCCGCGCGGAACTGGCCAAGGACAACGTCGTGGCCATCCACACGCAGGGGCAGACCATCGAGGGTGAATTCAAGGCCGCCATAGACTGGACGCCACCCCAGGCGCAGGGCCGGCAGGCCGAGCCGCGCAAGGTGCAGCACTTCACCACCATCCTGCCCAGCTTCGTGGATCCGGGCCTCGAATCCGAACTCATCCGCCGCGGCGTGGACATCCGCGCCACGCCGATCCAGCAGGGCACCAGCATGCTCACGCTGCTGCTCTGGAGCTTCGGCCCCACTCTGCTCATCATCGCCCTGTATGTGTGGCTGTTCCGCCGCGCCATGAAACAGGGCGGCGGCATGCTGGGTGGCCTGGGCGGCATAGGCAAGAGCCGCGCCAAGCGCTTCGACAAGGAAACCGACACCCGGGTCAGCTTCGAGGACGTGGCCGGCATCGAGGAGGCCGAGCAGGAGCTGGTGGAGATCGTCGATTTCCTGAAGGATCCCGGCAAGTACACGCGGCTGGGCGGCTCGGCGCCCAAGGGCGTGCTGCTGGTGGGCGCGCCGGGCACCGGCAAGACGCTGCTGGCCCGGGCCGTGGCCGGGGAAGCCGGGGTGCCCTTCTTCTCGATGAGCGGCTCGGAATTCGTGGAGATGATCGTGGGCGTGGGGGCCGCGCGCGTGCGCGACCTCTTCGCCGAGGCGCGCAAGAACGCGCCGGCCATCATCTTCATCGACGAGATCGACTCCATCGGGCGCGCGCGGGGCCAGGCCGCGCTCGGGGGGTCCAGCGAGCAGGAGCAGACGCTCAACCAGATACTGACGGAGATGGACGGCTTTTCAAGCCGCGAAGGCGTCATCGTGCTGGCGGCCACCAACCAGCCGGACGTGCTCGACAAGGCGCTGCTGCGGCCCGGCCGCTTCGACCGCCGCGTGGTGGTGAACCTGCCCGACAAGGCCGGCCGCGAGGCCATCCTGAAGGTGCACACGCGCAAGGTGCCCCTGGATGACGACGTGGATCTCGCCGGGATAGCGCAGACCACCCCGGGCCTGTCGGGCGCGGACATCCGCAACCTCGTCAACGAGGCGGCGCTGCTCGCTGCCCGGCGCGACCAGGAGCGCGTGCGCCACAAAGATTTCATCGACGCGCTGGAGAAGATCGTGCTGGGCCCGGCGCGGCCCATCATCCTGAGCGATGCCGACCGCGAGCGCATCGCCTACCACGAAGGCGGCCACGCCATCCTCGGCCTGGTCGTGCCGGGCGCCGACCCTGTCCATCGGGTCACCATCGTGCCGCGCGGCCAGGCGCTGGGCGTCACCTACCAGCGCCCCGAGACCGACCGCTACAACTATCCCGAAGCCTACCTGCGGGCCAAGATCATCGGCATGCTGGGCGGGCGGGCGGCGGAGGAAGTGGTCTATGGCACCCGCACCACGGGCGCCGAAAGCGACATCGAGCAGGCCACGCAGATCGCGCGCCAGATGGTCACGCGCTGGGGCATGAGCGACGCCCTGGGCATGGTGCAGCTGGCCCCCAGGCAGAATGCCTGGGTGGGCATGCCGGGTCTGGGCGCCAGCAAGCCGTACAGCGACGAAACCGCACGCCTCATCGATGCCGAGGTCTCCCGCATCATCAACGAATGCCACGAAGAAGCCCAGCAGCTGCTGCGCGAACGCCGGCGCGAACTCGACGCCCTGGTCGCGGCCCTGATGCAGCGCGAATCGCTGGACGAGCAGGAAATCCTCGAGGTAACGGGCCTGCCGCCGGCCCCGCCCCTGCCCGACCGGCCGGTGGGCCGCAACGACGGGGCGGCGGACGGAAGCCGCAGTTCATGACAACCGCAGTTCATGACACCGCAGTTCATGACACCGCGGCACGACGCATAAAGCAAAACGCCACCCGAAGGTGGCGTTTTCCCGAAGCTTGGCGCGCCCGGCAGGATTCGAACCCACGACCCCTTGGTTCGTAGCCAAGTACTCTATCCAACTGAGCTACGGGCGCTAAAGAAGAAAGAGTATAGCAGGATTTGCCAAGGCCGTGTCAAACAGCGCACAGGCCGGCCGTCCCACGGGATGGCCGGCCGGCCCCGCTACGACTTCACGGCGTACAGGTAGACCTCCACGCGGCGGTTGGCGGCCCGGCCTTCGGCCGTGGCGTTGTCGGCGATCGGGTCGCGCGCGGCGCGGCCCTCGATCGACATGCGCGATGGCGCCACCACCCCATCCTTGGCCAGGTAGGTCGTGACGGCGCTGGCGCGCTGTTCCGAGAGTTTCTGGTTGAGCGCGTCGGAACCCGTGCTGTCGGTATGGCCCACCGCCTTCAGGCGCAGCTCGGGATGCTGGCTGAGGGCACGGCCGACGCTGTCGAGCACCGGCAGCAGGGCCGGCTTGAGCACGGCCTTGCCGGTGTCGAACGACACGTTGCTGGGGATGTTCACCTTGAGGCTGCCGTCGGGCATCTCGACCACGTCGATGCCCAGCGACGAGGCGCCCGACTTCTCGACGTCGCCCTTGATGGCGGACCAGTTGTAGCCGACCAGGCCGCCGGCGACGGCGCCGATGCCCGCGCCGATGGCCGCGCCCCTGCCGTCCCCAAAGATTGCGCCCAGACCCGCGCCCAGGCCCGCGCCAGCGCCGGCGCCGACCGCGGTATTGGTCTGTTGCTGGGTGGCGCAGCCGGCGGCGAACGCCATCATGGTGCCGATCACGGCGACCCGCAGGGATGTTCTTGTTGCTTCTTTCATCTGGATTCTCCTGACTTGGGTAGGGCGGCGGCATGCTGCCGCCCCGGAGCTGCCGGCAACTGCCCTGCCGACGCGCAACATCCTAAGCAGGCAGCAACCCGTCACTGCTACTGTTTGTAGCCAATTTGTAGCCAAACACAGGAAAACCCGCGACGCATCATTCCGCTGCCGCGGGCCGGGCGCATCGGTGCGCCCGGCGCCACGCGCGCGCTCAGTCGAGCGTGGGATAGTCGGTGTAGCCGTGCTCGCCGCCGCCGTAGAAGGTGGCCTGGTCGGCGGGGTTCAGCGGTGCGTGCTCGCGCAGGCGGCGCACCAGGTCGGGATTGGAGATGAACGGCTTGCCGAAGGCCACGAGATCGGCGCGGCCGCTGGCCACGGCTTCTGCGGCCATGGCGCCGTCGTAACCATTGTTCACCATCCAGGCGCCCTTGCCGCCGGCCTCGTGGTAGGCGGCCTTCAAGGCAGCGTAGTCGAACGGCGCCGGCCCCTGCTGGTAGTCGCGCGGGCCGCCGGTGGCGCCCTCGATCACGTGCACGTACGCCAGGTCGTGAGCGGCCAGTTTCTGCACCACGTGGGTGAAGAGCGGCTGGGGCGAGTCGTCCTGCGCGTCATTGGCAGGCGTGACCGGCGAGATCCGGATGCCGGTGCGGTCCGCGCCGATCTCGGCCACGATGGCGTCCAGCACCTCGCCCAGCAGCCGTGCGCGGTTCTCGATGGTGCCGCCATAGGCGTCGGTGCGCTGGTTCGAGCCGCTGCGCAGGAACTGGTCGATCAGGTAGCCGTTGGCAGCATGCAGCTCCACCCCGTCGAACCCGGCCTCGATGGCGGCGCGCGCGGCCTTGCGGTAGTCCTGCACGATGCCGGGCAGCTCTTCCAGCGCCAGGGCGCGGGGTTCGGAAGTCTCGGCGAAGCTGCCGGTGCCGTCGGGATTGACGAGGTAGGTCTTGGCCTTGGCGCGGATGGCCGAGGGCGCCACCGGGGCGCCGCCGTCCGGCTGCAGCGAAGTATGCGAGATGCGGCCCACGTGCCACAGCTGCACCACCACGCGCCCGCCCGCGGCATGCACCGCCTCGGTCACGCGCTTCCAGCCCGTGATCTGCTCGGGCGCATACAGGCCGGGCACGTCGGCATAGCCCTGGCCCTGGTGCGAGATGGCCGTGGCCTCCGTGATCAGCAGGCCGGCCGTGGCGCGCTGGGCGTAGTAGGTGGCGGTGATGGGCTGGGGCACGGCACGCGGCGAGCGGTTGCGCGTCAGCGGCGCCATGACGATGCGGTTGGGCAGCGCCAGGGCACCGACGGTGAGGGGATCGAAAAGCGTGGGCATGGGTTCCTCGGATGAAGAGCGCCCGGCACAGCGGCGCGGACGCGGATTACAGCTCTCGGGACAAGTGCTTCAGGAAAGCCGCGATGAGGTCTTCGTCGCGGCGGTAGAAAACCCACTGCCCCACCCGCCGGGCGGACACCAGCCCGGCCCGCTGCAGGATGGCCAGATGGGTGGACACCGTGGACTGCGACAGGCCGCAGCGTTCGAACATGCCGGCGCACACGCCGAGTTCGAGCGGATGCTGCTGCCCGGCGAAATGCTGCTCGGGCTCGCGCAGCCAGTTCAGCATCTCGCGCCGAACCGGATGGGCGAGCGCCTTGTGGATGGCGTCGGTGTCCATGGCGGATGAGGAGGAGGGTGTCGCCCCGTATATCGGGATTTCCCGAAGTTTATATCGCTAAAATTCGATATACAACCCGCAGCATGCCGGTAGTACCATCAGCCGTGCCGCACGGGGCACAGGCTCTTCCCTAGCATCTTTCCGGAGTACGCACTTGAAATACCGCAAACTAGGCCGCACCGACCTGGAAGTCAGCCTGATCGGGCTGGGCACCATGACGTGGGGCGAGCAGAACACCGAGGCCGAGGCGCACGAGCAGCTCGACTACGCGCTGGCGCAGGGCGTCAACCTGGTGGACGCCGCCGAGATGTATCCGGTGCCGCCCAAGCCGGAAACCCAGGGCCTCACCGAACGCTACATCGGCACCTGGCTGGCCCGCACGGGCCGGCGCCACGAGATCGTGCTGGCCAGCAAGGTGGCCGGCCCGGTGCGCGATCCCAAGCGGCCCGGCCACATCCGCGACGGCAAGACCTTCCTCGACCGCAAGAACCTCACCGAGGCGCTGGACGCCAGCCTGAAGCGGCTGCAGACCGACTATCTCGATCTCTACCAGCTGCATTGGCCCGACCGCACCACCGCCACCTTCGGCAAGCTGGAATATCCCTGGGTCGAGGATGCGCACACCGTGCCCATCGAGGAAACGCTGGCCGTGCTGCAGGATTTCGTCCGCGCCGGCAAGGTGCGCCATGTGGGCGTGTCCAATGAAACCCCATGGGGCGTGGCGCAGTTCCTGAAGGCGTCGGAAAACCTGGGCCTGCCGCGCATCGCCACCATCCAGAATCCGTACAGCCTGCTCAACCGGGTGTTCGAGATCGGCCTGTCCGAATTCACGCACCACGAACAGGTGGGGCTGCTGGCGTATTCGCCGCTGGCCATGGGCGTGCTGTCGGGCAAGTACCTGGACGGCGCGCGCCCGGAAAAAGCGCGGCTCACGCTCTACACGCGCTTCGATCGCTACAGCAGTCCGCAGACCGAGGCCGCCACGCAGGCGTACGTGGCCCTGGCGCGCCAGCATGGCCTCTCGCCCGCCCAGCTGGCCCTGGCGTGGGTCAACCAGCGCCCGTTCGTCACCAGCAACCTGATCGGCGCAACCACCATCGCGCAGCTCAAGGAAAACATCGAGAGCGTGGACGTCACGCTTTCCGATGAAGTGCTGGCCGGCATCGAGGCCATCCACAAGCGCCATCCCAACCCTGCGCCCTGATTGCGGCCGGCCCTGCGGCGGCGCATCGCGCGCCCGCCGCAGGCATCAGCGCAGCGCCCAGACGATGGCTGCCGTGAGGCCCAGCACCGCCACGCAGCCCAGCAGCACGTCTCGGCCCATGTGGGCCAGGCCGGGACGGGCCTGCGCCAGCACTTCGCGGCCGCCGGCGTCGGGCGCGTCCTGCGCGCCCAGCCTGCGCATCCAGGCCCAGGTGCACAGGCCGGTGGCCACGAACAGCACGCCGCCCAGGATCGTGAAATGCACCGGCAGCGCGCCGGACTCGTAGAGGACGAACGCCACCGCGCTCAACGCGTGGCCGCACGCCAGGCCGCGCAAGGCGGCGCCGGGCCCCAGGCGCGCCACCCAGAGGCCCATCAGGAAGGTGGCCACCAGCGGCGAGGCCACGAAGGCGAACACCTGCTGCAGGTAGCCCCAGAGCCCCGAAAAATGCTGGATCATGGGCGCCCATGCTGCCGCCGCCACGGCGATCAGCAGCGTTGCGGCACGTCCCGTCCAGGCCAGTGCGCGCGGCGACATCGCGGGCCGCCACGGCTGCACGAAATCCAGCGTGATCAGCGTGGCCGCCGAATTCAGCGTGGCCGACACCGTGGACATCAGGGCCGCCATCAGGCCGGCCAGGATCAGGCCGCGCACGCCCACCGGCGCGAAGGTGGAGACCATCGCCGGGAACACCTGGTCGGGATGTTCCAGGCCGGGCAGCAGCACAGTCGCCATGGCGCCGGGCAGCGTCATCAGGAAGATCGGCAGCAGCTTCAGCATGGCGGCAATGATGGCCGCCCGGCTGGCCGCCGTGACGTCGCGCGCGCCGAGCACCCGCTGGACCACGTACTGGTTCATGGTCCAGTAATAGAAGCCCACGATGGGCAGCCCGGTGAGCAGGCCCAGCCACGGCACGCCCGGATCATCCAGCGGACGTATCAGCGACAGCCTGTCGGGATCGACCTGCGCGGTGACCTGCGCCCAGCTGTAGTCGAACTTGCCGAACACGATGACGGACAGGCAGGCCGCGCCGCCCAGCAGCACCAGCGCCTGCATCACGTCCGTGTACACCACCGCGCGCAGGCCGCCGCTGGCGGTATAGAGCGCGGTGAAGAGCGCGATGATGGCGCACACTTCCGCCAGCGTGAAGCCCGGCAGGAAGGCCGACACCACCAGGCCGCCCGCATACAGGGTGCCGGCTGTGTCAAGCACGATGGACAGGAACAGCGTGATCACCGACAGGTACTTGCGCAGCCGGCCGTCGAAACGCCGCTCCATGAGCTCCGGCATGGTGGCCACGCGCGTGCGCATGAGCACCGGCAGCACGAAGATGGCCGTGAAGACCAGCACCACCCCGGCCATCCACTCGTAGTTGGCCGCCGAGATGCCATGGCGATAGGCTGCGCCCGGCAGGCCCACCAGGGTATCGGAAGAAATGTTGGAAGCGAACAGCGAGAACCCCACCGCCAGCGGCCCGAGGCTGCGCCCGGCCAGGAAGAGGTCGTCCGAGGAGGCGCGCCGCCGCGTCGCCGCGAATCCGATCAGCGCCGTCAGGCCGAAGTATCCCGCAATGATCCAGTAGTCCAGGTGGGTGACGTGCGCCGTCATCCCTGCGCCGCTCCCGGCAGGCGTGCGAAGAGCCGGCGCCCGGCGCCGCGGGTGCGGCCGATCCCGGGTTCCTGCGCGCAGCGGATGGCTTCCTGCGTGGCGGCTTGCTGCATGGCGATACACTCCCCCTGACATTGCGTTGGTCGTGACGCAAGCCGGCAGGCAGCGCGCAAGGGCTGGCGGGCTCGAGCCCTCCTCTCCGGCGTAGCGGTCATGCCGCATGATAAACCCAGGAAATCGGCCCTCATCCCACCATGCGCGACAAGCCCCCCGCCTCATCCGCCTCCCGGCGCAGCCGCGGCGGCGTGACGCTCACCGACGTCGCGCGCCAGGCGGGAGTCTCCGTGATGACCGCCTCGCGCGCGCTCAACCAGCCGCAGCTCGTATCCGACGACACCCGGCGCCTGGTGCTCGAAGCGGTGGCGCGCAGCGGCTACGTGCCCAACCTCCATGCAGCCGGCCTGCGCGCGCAGCGCACGCGCATGATTGCGCTGATGGTGCCCTCCATCGCGTCGGGTTCGGCCTTCCTGCTCGCCGTGCACGCCATGACGGAGATGTTCGTCGCCGCCGGCTACCAGGTCATGCTCAGCGAGCGCGGCTACGACCGCTCGCGCGACGACACCGTGCTCGACGCCGTCATCGCCCGGCGGCCCGACGGCATCGTGCTCACGGGGCTGATGCAGGCGCCGCTTGCGCGGCAGCGCCTGCAGGCCTCGGGCATCCCCGTGGTCGAGACCTGGGAAATGACGGACGACCCGATCGACATGCTGGTCGGCTTCTCGCACTACGAAGTGGGCCGCGCCATCGCGCGCTATTTCCATGCAAGCGGCAGGCGCCGCGTGGCCTCCATTGCCGCCACCGAGGCGCGCACCGCGGCGCGCTTCCATGGTTTCGCCGACGAAGCGCGCCGCCTGGGCATTGCCGGCCGCCACCTGCAGGCCGGCACCTCGCTGGTCATGGAGCCGCCCAGCCAGCTGGGCCACGGACGCGCGGGCCTGGCGCGCGCCCTGGAGGGCGATCCGGATGTCGACGCCATCTTCTCCTCCACCGACATGGTGGCGCTCGGCACGTTGATGGAAGCCCAGGTGCGCGGCCTGCGCGTGCCCGACGACCTGGCCGTGATGGGCTTCGGCGATTTCGATTTCGCGTGCAACGTCACCCCGGCGCTGACCACCGTGCGGGTGGATCCGGAAGAAATCGGCAGGCGCACCGCCACGGCGCTGATCGGGCGCATCGAGGGCAAGCCGGCAGGCGACCGCGTCCAGGACGTGGGCTTCGAACTGATCCGGCGCGAGAGCGCCTGAGCCCGTGCCGGGCCAGCCGGCGCCGATTGACTCGACTTCTGCGGTAACGTTAACATCATCGCTGTTAACGTTAACAAACCCAATATTCCTGCCATGCCTGTGCCCCGCCCCGACAGCCCGCGTGCCATCCGCATGCACCCCGACGACAACGTTGCCATCGTGGCCAACCAGGGTGGCCTGGCGGCCGGCGCCGTGCTGCCCGACGGCACGCAGCTGCGCGAGCGCGTGCCCCAGGGCCACAAGGTGGCCCTGGCCGACATCGCCGCAGGCGCCGCGGTGCGACGCTACAACGTGGTCATCGGCCGTGCCGCCCGCGACCTGCCCGCGGGCAGCTGGGTCAACGAGAATGTGCTGGTCATGCCGCCGGCCCGCGGCCTGGACGACCTGCCCATGGCCACCGACGCCCCCGCCCCCCAGCCCCCGCTCGAGGGCTACACCTTCGAGGGCTACCGCAATGCGGATGGCAGCGTGGGCACGCGCAACCTGCTGGCCATCACCACCACCGTGCAATGCGTGGCCGGCGTGGTCGAGCACGCATTGCAGCGCATCCGCGCCGAGCTGCTGCCGCGCTATCCCAACGTCGACGGCGCGGTGGCGCTGGAGCACGGCTACGGCTGCGGCGTGGCCATCGATGCGCCCGATGCCGGCATTCCCATCCGCACGCTGCGCAACATCAGCCGCAATCCGAATTTCGGCGGCGAGGTCATGGTGGTGAGCCTGGGCTGCGAGAAGCTGCAGCCCGAGCGCCTGATGCCGGCCGACGCCATTCCCATCCAGGCCGACGGCTCCATGAGCCCGGGCCTGGACGTGATGCGGCTGCAGGACGAGCAGCACGTCGGCTTCCAGGCCATGGTGGACGCCATCGTCGCCCAGGCCGTGCCCCACCTCGAGCGGCTGAACCGCCGCCGTCGCGTCACCTGTCCGGCCTCCGACCTGGTGGTGGGCGTGCAATGCGGCGGCAGCGACGCCTTCTCCGGCGTCACGGCCAACCCGGCCGTGGGCTTCTGCAGCGACCTGCTGGTGCGCGCCGGCGCCACGGTGATGTTCTCCGAGACCACCGAAGTGCGCGACTGCGTGGCGCAGCTCACGGCCCGCGCCGAGACCCCGCAGGTGGCCGAGGCCATCGTGCGCGAAATGGACTGGTACGACGCCTACCTGCGGCGCGGCCACGCCGACCGCAGCGCCAACACCTCGCCCGGCAACAAGAAGGGCGGCCTCTCGAACATCGTCGAGAAGGCCATGGGCTCGGTGATCAAGTCGGGCTCGTCGGCCATCAACGGCGTGCTCAGCCCGGGCGAGCGGCTGCGCGACCGCGGCATCGAGCGCGGCCTGGTCTACGCGGCCACGCCCGCCAGCGACTTCATCTGCGGCGCCCTGCAATTGGCCGCCGGCATGAACCTGCACATCTTCACGACCGGGCGCGGCACCCCCTACGGGCTGGCCGAGGTGCCCGTGGTCAAGGTGGCCACGCGCACCGACCTGGCGCGCCGCTGGCACGATCTCATGGACGTGAACGCCGGACGCATCGCCGACGGCGAGGCGAGCATCGAGGAACTGGGCTGGGAGCTGTTCCACCTGCTGCTCGACGTGGCGAGCGGACGCAGGCAGACCTGGGCCGAGCGCTGGAAGCTGCACAACGCGCTGGTGCTCTTCAACCCGGGCCCGGTGACCTGAGCGCAGGGGTGTCCCGCAAGCCGCCGGACGGCGTTTGGGTTTACGCTAGGGCCTGTGCAGGCAAACCCCCTGGCGTACCGATCCCATGTACCGCATCCTGGCCGGCGGCCATACGCACGTCTACCCTGATCTCGCCACGCTGCTGGCGCGGGCCACGCCCCTGCGCAGCGGCGACGTGCTGGCCGGCATCGCTGCCGCGTCGGCCGAGGCGCGCGTGGCGGCCCAGCATGCCTTGGCCGACGTGCCGCTGCGCGATTTCCTGCAGCATCCCGTCGTGCCCTACGAAACCGACGAGGTCACGCGGCTGATCCTCGACACGCACGACGCCGCGGCCTTCGCCCCTGTCGCACACCTCACGGTGGGCGGCCTGCGCGACTGGCTGCTCTCCGACGAGGCCGACACGGCGGCGCTGCAGGCGCTGGCGCCCGGCCTCACGCCCGAGATGGCGGCCGCCGTCAGCAAGCTGATGCGGCTGCAGGATCTGATGCGGGTGGGGGCCAAGTGCAGCGTGGTCACGCGGTTCCGCACCACCGTGGGCCTGCCCGGCCGGCTGTCGGTGCGGCTGCAGCCCAACCACCCCACCGACGACCCGCGCGGCATCGCCGCCAGCATCCTCGACGGCCTGCTGCTGGGCGCGGGCGACGCGCTGATCGGCATCAATCCCGCCTCCGACAGCCCGGCGCGCGCCCACGCGCTGCTCTGCCTGCTGGACGAGATCCGGCAGAAGCTGGGCATTCCCACGCAGAGCTGCGTACTGGCGCACGTCACCACCACGCTGGACCTCATCGGGCGCGGTGCGCCGGTAGACCTGGTGTTCCAGTCCATCGCCGGCACCGAGGCGGCCAACCGCGGCTTCGGCATCTCGCTGGCCCTGCTCGACGAAGCCTGCGCTGCCGCGCGCGCGCTGCAGCGCGGCACGGTGGGCAACGAGGTCATGTACTTCGAGACCGGCCAGGGCAGCGCGCTGTCGGCCGGCGCGCATCATGGCGTGGACCAGCAGACCCTGGAAGCGCGCGCATACGGGGTCGCGCGACGCTACCAGCCTTTCCTGGTCAACACCGTGGTGGGCTTCATCGGCCCGGAATACCTCTACGACGGCAAGCAGATCACCCGTGCCGCGCTCGAAGACCACTTCTGCGGCAAGCTCCTGGGCGTGCCGATGGGCTGCGACGTCTGCCACACCAACCACACCGACGCCGACCAGGACGACATGGACGCGCTGCTCGCGCTGCTGGTCGCCAGCGGCGTGAACTACGTGATGGGCGTGCCCGGCGCAGACGACATCATGCTCGGCTACCAGAGCACCTCGTTCCACGACGCCCTGGCCATGCGCGAACTGCTGGGCCGCGGCGCCGCGCCCGAATTCGAGGCCTGGCTGGATGCGCAGGGCCTGCGCGACCGCCACGGCCGCGTCCGCCCCGCCGCGCTGCCGGGCGACTTCCATGCCCTGCTGCCCGCCGCCTGAGCCCATGAAACCGCCCGTACCCGACCACGCTCCCCAGGACCTCCAGGCCATGTGGCAGACCCTGCGCACGCTCACCGATGCGCGCATCGGGCTGGCGCGCACCGGCGCCTCGCTGGCCACCTCCGCCCTGCTCGACTTCCGCCTGGCCCATGCCCGCGCGCGCGACGCCGTGGCCGCCCGGCTCGATCCGGATGCGCTGGATGCCGCGCTGCGCGAACTGGGCCTGCAGACCTGGCAATGCCGCTCGGCGGCGCCCGATGCGCGCGCCTACCTGCTGCGCCCGGACCTCGGGCGCCGGCTGGACCCGGACGACGCCGCCCGCCTGTCTGCCTGCCGCCCGCCCGCGGACCTCGCGTTCGTGCTGGCCGACGGCCTGTCGGCACGGGCCGTGCAATCGCACGGCCCGGCACTGCTGCGCGTGCTGCTGCCGCAGCTGGCTGCCGCCGGCTGGCGCCTCGCGCCCGCGGCACTGGTGCGCCATGGGCGCGTCGCCATCGGCGACGAGATCGGCCAGCGCCTGGCCGCCCGCTGCGTGGCCGTGCTGATCGGCGAGCGCCCGGGGCTGTCGTCGCCCGACAGCATGAGCGCCTACATCACCTGGGGGCCTCGCGTCGGATGCACCGATGCGCAGCGCAACTGCGTATCCAACATCCGCCCCGCGGGGCTGGCCCCCGTCGACGCCGCCGCCAAGATCCTGTACCTGCTGCAGCGCATGCGCGCCGAAGGCCTGTCTGGCGTGGCGCTGAAAGACGACATGGAACCTGCCCGGCCGCCGGCTGTCAGCCCTTGAGGGCGGCACACGGCCCCGGCGTCTCAGGAGGAATCGACATGGAAAATCGCGCACTCGGCCGCACCGGCCTGTCCATCGGCCCCATCGTGTTCGGCGGCAACGTCTTCGGCTGGACCATCGACGAACGCACCAGCTTCGAGGTGCTCGACGCCTTCGTGCACCATGGCTTCAATGCCATCGACACGGCGGACGTCTATTCCGCCTGGGCACCCGGCAACCGCGGCGGCGAATCCGAGACCATCATCGGCAACTGGCTCCGCGCCCGGCCCGGCATGCGGAACAAGGTGGTGATCTTCACCAAGGTCGGCTCCGACCTGGGGCAGCCCGGCCAGAAGGGGCTGTCGGAAAAGTGGATCATGCAGGCCGTGGAGGGTTCGCTCTCGCGCCTGGGCGTGGAGGCCATCGACCTGTATTTCTCGCACTGGCCGGATCCCGACACGCCCTACGACGAAACCCTGGCTGCCTACGACAAACTGCGCAAGGCCGGCAAGATCAAGGCCATCGGCGCCTCGAACCTCGACGCGGCGCAGCTGGGCGATGCGCTGGACGTCGCCCGGCGCGACGGCCTGCCCCCCTACCAGGTGCTGCAGCCCGAATACAACCTGTACGACCGCGCATCCTACGACGGCGCCCTGCGCGAACTGTGCATGCGCGAAGGCCTGGGCGTGGTCACCTACTACAGCCTGGCATCGGGCTTCCTGTCGGGCAAGTACCGCAGCGAGCGCGACCTCGACAAATCCCGGCGCGGCCAGGGCGTGGGCAAGTACCTCACCCCGCGCGGCATGGCCATACTCAAGGCGCTGGACGAAGTGGCCGCGCGCCACCGCGCCACGCCCGCCGAAGTGGCGCTTGCCTGGCTGATCGCGCGGCCCGGCGTGACGGCGCCCATAGCCAGCGCCACCAGGGTCGGGCACGTGGAGAGCTTCGCCCGCGCCGCGCAGCTCGCGCTGCTGCCCGAAGACATCATCCTGCTCGAGGACACCGCCTGAGCCCGGCCCCCCAGCCCCGCATGCCATGAACACGTCCTTGCGATCCGAAACCCGCGGGAACTTCCCGCACCTGGCCACCATCCCCACCCGCTGGATGGACAACGATGTCTACGGGCACGTCAACAACGTCACCTACTACAGTTATTTCGACACGGCGGTGAACCAGTTCCTGGTCGGGCACGGCGTGCTCGACATCGCGCAGTCCCCCGTCATCGGCCTGGTTGCCGAGACGGGATGCACCTACTTCCAGCCCATCGCCTTTCCGGACGTCGTCGAAGTCGGCCTGCGCGTGGCGCACCTGGGCAGGTCCAGCGTGCGCTATGAGATCGCCCTGTTCAGGCAGGGCGATCCTGCCGTGCGGGCGGCCGGCCATTTCGTGCACGTCTACGTGGACCGCGCCACCGGCAGGCCCGTGCCCATGCCCGAGGCGGTGCGGGCGCTGCTGGGCACGATCGCGGTGCCGGCCTGAGGCGCGGGTCAGCGCAGCACGAACCGCCGCACCACCGTGTCCAGCCGCTGTGCCTGGCCCTGCAGCTCGGCGGCATAGGAGGCCAGTTCGCCGATGAATACGCTGCTCTGGCGGGTGACGCCGTCGAGTTCGGCGACCACGGTGCCGGTCTGGCCCACGATGTCGGTCTGCCGCGAGGCCGCGGCAGAGATTTCCTCGATCAGCAGCGTCACGCGGCGCGTCTGGTCCACGATGCCTTCCATTCCGGCCTGGGCGTCCGCCACCCGGCGCAGCCCTGCGTCCACGGTGGCGCTGCTCTCGCCGATGAGCCCGTGGATCTCCTTGGCGGCAGCCGCCACGCGCAGGGCGAGCTGGCGCACTTCGGACGCCACCACGGCGAAACCGCGGCCGTGCTCGCCCGCGCGCGCCGCCTCCACCGACGCATTGAGCGCCAGGATATTGGTCTGGAAGGCAATGCCGTCGATCACCGAGGTCACGTCCGCGATGCGCGCCGACGACTTGGAGATGTCGCCCATCGTCGCCACCATGCCGTGCACGGCGGCACTGCCGGCAGCCGCCGCGGCGCACGCCTCGCGCGCCAGGCTGCTGGCCTGTTCTGCGGTATGGGCCGTGTCCCGGACCATGCGGGTGATTTCGTCCATGGAGGCCACCGTCTGCTGCAGGTCGGCCGCATGCCGGCTGCGCTCGCCCAATGCATGGCTGCCGCCCACGATCTGCACGGTGGCCTGGCCGACCTGGCTGGCGGCGTCGCTGACCTCCTGCAGGGCATCGCGCATCTTGGCGATGGCCTGCTTCAGCGACACGGCCGTGGGCTCGCCCACGGCCACCCGTTCGACGTCCAGGCCGATGGCCGCGCCCCGGTCGATGCGCGCGACGATGCGCAGCAGTTCGTCGGCCTCGGCCGCCGCATGGCGCAGCCGCACGGCCAGGAAGATCTCGATGCCGGTCTGCACCACCACGTAGGCGGCATGCATCACGATCAGCGCCAGGTTCGGCGCGGGCGTGCAGTACACCGCGAAGTTCAGCGCCTGCAGGCGGTCGAATACCACGTGGTGCACGGCGAACAGCGCCGCCGCGAACACCAGCACCCGCCAGTCGCGATAGACCAGCAGCAGGCCGAGCAGCACGAACACGCCGAAGTGGAATTCGATCTGGCCGTGGGCCACCTGGATGTGCAGCGCCACACAGGCCGCGTTGCAGGCCGTCAGGACGTAGGAGGAGAGCCGCGAGCCCCGCGCCAGGAAGAAGGCCGCGCCGCCCGCTCCCACCAGGATCGCCGAGGCGGCCAGTGCCAGGGCCGTCTCGTAATAGAAGCGGCTGATGACGAGCGCGGCCAGTGCGGAAGCGACCAGGGTGCCGAACATGACCAGGTCGGCCAGCCTGGCATTGCGTTCAAGCAGGCCGCCCTGCCGCCGCCCGGGAGAGCGGAACGCGGACGCGACAGGAATACCGGGATGGGGGATGGCAATCGATGTCATGGCGCTCCGCAGGAGGAAGGAGATGTCGTTCGATCCTGGAGACGCCGGCTCTTCGGCTGCTGCCCGGGCCATGCTGTTGCGCACGATGTTCGTCTCCGGCGCCAATTCTGAATCATTTTTGGTCAAGAAGTGACAAGATCGGACAATAAGGGCGGTTCCGTTGCAACACGTCCTCAACAGCCGGCGCCTGCACGGTTTTTTCCGCAGCCAATCGGCCCGTGCCGGCCGGCCACGGGCCGAGTCATTAAAATACCGGCGGCCCGGCTCCTGCCGGCCACACTCTTCTTTCCTATGCAGGCCCCCATGAACAACACGCCAGCCACGCCGCGCTCCCCGCATCCCGCGCTGGGCATCGCCGTTTTCCTGCTGATCGCGGTGATCGGCCTCTTCTACGTGAAGTGGTCACCCTATTACGACCGCGCCTTCGTCGCCGCCGAGACCCACTCCATCGGCAAGTCCATCCTCATGGGCACCGAGGCCAGCCCGCCGGCGCCCTCGCTGGGCGCCGCGCTCGACTACGCACTGGCCTACGGCAAGGCGATCTGGCAGGCCATGGTGCTGGGCCTGCTGCTGGGTTCGGCCGTGCAGGCCCTGCTGCCGCGCCGGTGGATCCTGCGCGCCCTCGGCGGCACGGGCCTGCGCAGCGTGGTGGCGGGCGGCCTGCTGTCCCTGCCCGCCATGATGTGCACCTGCTGCGCCGCCCCGGTGGTCGCGGGGCTGCGCAAATGCCAGGCGGCGCCGGGCAGCGCCGTCGCGTTCTGGCTGGGCAATACCGTACTCAATCCGGCCACGCTGATTTTCATGGGTTTCGTGCTGGGCTGGAACTGGGCGGGCCTGCGGCTGGCCCTAGGCATCGTGATGGTGTTCGGGCTGGGCTGGCTGCTGAACCGCATGAGCCAGGGCCGCCAGCGCACGTTCGAGGCCGGCCAGATCGACGCCATGCAATCCCGGGCCGACGCGGCCGATGTCGAGGAGCCCAATCCGTTCAAGCGCTGGATGCGCATCTGTGCCCGCATGACGCTGCGACTGGTGCCGGAATACATCGTGCTGGTGCTGCTGCTCGGCGCCGCGCGCGCCTGGCTGTTCCCTGAAGTCGGCGCTGGCGTCGACAACGATTTCCTGTGGATCCTGGGCCTGGCGCTGGCCGGGGCGCTGTTCGTCATTCCCACGGCGGGCGAAGTGCCCATCGTCCAGGCCATGCTGTCGCTGGGCATGGCCGCCGGCCCCGCGGCCGCGCTGATCATGACGCTGCCGCCCATCAGCCTGCCCTCGCTGGCCATGGTGGCCAAATCGTTCCGGCCCGCCGAACTGGCGGTGCTATTCGGTGGCGTGGTCGCACTCGGCCTGGCGGCCGGGGGCCTGGCGATCGCCTTCGGATTCTAGGGCCTGTAACGCTGCGCCGTACGCGCCGGCCGGCGCGCCGCCTTGCGCCGGCACATAGGCCGGGTCGCGCCGCAACGGCGTGGCCGTATAGCCGGGCGGTTCCCCGCCCGGGCCGCACAGGCGCCGGCCAAACGCCTGCCATAGGGTATGCGTGCCTGCGGTGAAGCCGATGTAGGCGGGCGCCACGCAATTGCCATCGCCGTAGGCGTCGCCCGACACCCAGCGCAGCCTGCTGGTGACCTCTGCCTCGGCGGGGATGGCCACCGTTTCGTTCCCGGCCCGCGCCGACCCATCGTCTTCATGGCGCATCCGCAGCCGTATCGGCTGCCGCTGGCCGTCCTGGAACTCCAGCACCGGCTGCGCCGGCACGCTGCAGGCCTGCGGGCCCAGGTTGCGCAGCACCAGCAGGGTGCCGGAGTGCGACATCCCGTTGAACCAGCCCCCCATGTCGTCCAGCCCCACGGAAAGCTGGGCGGCCAGGCAGGCACGGGGCGCCTGCGCCGCGCCGGAAGCGCCGGCCGGCGCATGCAGCAGCGCCCATGCCGCCATGGCGCCGAGTACGGCGCAGGCGCGCCAGCCGCCTGCCGCCCATGACCGGGAATTCACGCGTCTCGTCCTTTGCAGGCAAACCGTGCCTGCCTTCTATGCCCGAGGATACCGTGCCGCCGGACCGCTACGCCAGGGCGCTGCCCGGGCACGCGGCGACGCCTTGACAGTTCCTGACCGATACGGTTCACTAGCACCCGACGAACAATAACGATAATGAGACCAATTAACATTCAAACACAAAGAGGGATCATGCCACGCCCGACCCTGCCTCGCCTGAGCCTGGCCGTCGTCCTGGGAAGCCTGCCGGCCGCCACGCTCGCGCAGGCGCAGCCCGCGGTCACCACCCTGCCGGAAATCACGATCCAGTCGGAGGCCGTCGACGAGACTGCCACCGGCCCGGTATACGGCTACGCCGCCCGCCGCTCGGCCACCGCCACCAAGACCGACACGCCGCTGCTCGAGACGCCGCAATCCGTCACGGTGGTCACGCGCGACCAGATGGTCGACCAGGGCGCCACCAGCGTCCAGGAGGCGTTGGGCTACGCCGCCGGCGTGCGTTCGGACGCATACGGCCTGGACTCGCGCACCGATTCCGTGCGGGTGCGCGGCGCCTCGCCCGACACCTACCTCGACGGGCTGCGCCAGGCATTCGACTACTACACCAGCACCACGCGCACCGAACCCTATACGCTGGAGCGGCTGGAAGTGCTGCGCGGCCCCTCGGCCATGCTGTACGGCCAGGGCAGCACCGCCGGCATCGTCAACATGGTCAGCAAGCGCCCGCAGGACACCTTCCAGGGAGAGGTCGGCGTGCAGCTCGGCAACCACGATCGCAAGCAGATCCAGGCCGACCTGACAGGACCGCTCGATGCCGAGGGCAAGTGGCTGTATCGCATCGTCGCGCTCAAGCGCGACGCCGGCACGCAGGTGGACTATGTGGACGACGACCGCCTGGTGGTTGCGCCGTCCCTCACCTGGCGGCCCAGCGCCGCCACGCGGCTCACGCTGCAGGCCCTGTGGCAGGACGACGAATCGGGCTCGACCTCGCAGTTCCTGCCCTGGTCCGGCATGCGTACCTCCAATCCCAACGGACGCATCCCCACGCGCCGCTTCATCGGCGAGCCCGATCACGACCGCTACGACTCCGAGCGCCGCAGCTTCGGCTGGCTGTTCGAGCACGACTTCAACGACGACTGGTCGTTCCACCAGGGCTATCGGCACGCGCGCAACAAGGTCGACTACTTCTCGCACTACGCCGACTCGTTCACCCTGCCCGGCGGCTGGGCGGAAGACCCCATCGGCCAGCGCATCATCGGCCGCTACCAGGACAACAGCGTCACCGAAGTGCGCATGGACACGCTGGACCAGAACCTGCAGGGCAGGCTGCGCACGGGCAGCGTGACGCATGACCTGCTGCTGGGCCTGGACTGGTCGCACTACCGCCGCGAACGCGCCAGCGGCTTCGGCTACGACACCATCGATGCCTACGATCCGGTCTACGGCAACTACACGCCGGTCGAGCTGTCAGACGAGCCGCGCTTCCGGCTCCGGCAGACCGGCGTCTACCTGCAGGACCAGATGCGCATCGGCGACAGCTGGATCGTCACCGCGGGGCTGCGCCACGACCGCGCGCGCAGCAAGCTCGATGGCGGCCCCACCGAAAAAGCCCAGGCCACCACCCGGCGCCTGGGCGTCATGTACCTGGCCGGCAACGGCTGGGCGCCCTACGTCAGCTACAGCGAATCCTTCACGCCGGTGGCCAGCACCACCCGCAGCACGCCGCAGGGCGACGTGATCGAACTGTACGAGCCGCTGCGCGGCGAGCAATGGGAACTGGGCGTGAAGCACCAGTCGGACGACGGGCAGCGCCTTTTCACGGGCTCCGTCTACTACCTGAAGGAAGAGAACCGGCTGGTGCCCGACCCGAGCGGCGCGCTGAACAACATCCAGGCAGGCAAGACCCGCACCAAGGGCCTGGAGCTCGAATGGCGCGGCGCCCTCACCCCCACGGTGGACCTGATCGCGCACTACAACTACATCGACCTCGACCAGGAACTGGAAGGCATACCCCGCCACCAGGCCGCCGTCTGGGGCAAGTGGCGCTTCGCCGTGGGCAATGTGCACGGCTTCGCCCTGGGCACCGGCGTGCGCTGGATGAGCTCGTTCAAGGACGGCAACGCGCCCACCACCCGGGCCGTGGCCCTCTGGGATGGCATGCTCTCCTACGAGACCAGCCACTGGCGCTACGCGCTGAACGTGAACAACATCACCGACAAGGAATACGTCGCCACCTGCCTGTCGCGCGGCGACTGCTGGTACGGCCCGCGGCGCAGCGTGGTTGCGAGCGTGACGTACAAGTTCTAGCGCGGTTTTTTCATTACTGCTGGGACAGCACAACACTGCCATCCGGGCGCGGGATATCCGGCTACCTACGTGGAGCCTTGTAATTTTTTGCGTGACCCATAATAATTATGGGTATGCCGGATCGGCTCCCGATTCCTTTGAATGATGCCAACATGCTGCGCATCGTTCGCGATATTGCCCGGAACACTTCGAACGTGTTCATCACCGGGCACGCTAAACGACGAATGAAGGAGCGCCGCATTACGAGGACGCAGGTCTACGCCTGCCTGCGCCAGGGAACCGTCAGCGAGCCTGCTCATGAGGACATCGCGGGAGACTGGAAATGCACATTAGTGCACCGACACGCAGGCGATGAGGTGCACGTCGCTGCGGCTGTGAGAAAGGATGAAAACGGCGACTGGATTGCGGTTGTCACCGTGTTTTAACTGGAGGTGATGGCTATGTATCACTACACGGAATGCGGGCTCCGGAATGTATGGCTGGCCAACGGCTACACCGTTCGCGAGTTCGATGGCGAAGAAGCCATCTCGATCGATGATGCGGATGAGCTTCATCGGGTAATCGGTCGTTCGCTAGCATGCAAGCCGCGCCTCACTGGTTTGGAATTGCGGTTTCTGCGCAAGGAACTGGGGCTATCTCAGCGTCGGCTGGCCGAAATGCTGGGTACGACTGAGCAAACCGTTTCCCTTTGGGAGCGCAGGGGCCGCATGCCGACCGGCCTGGACCGCCTGTTTCGGGCACTGTATCTCGAGCATTTGGACGGAAACGTGAAAATCCAAGCAATGATCGATCGGCTCATAGAGCTAGATCGCCAGGAAGACGAACGCTTGGTGTTTGAGGATACGGCAGGCGGCTGGAAGAAGGCCGCCTGATACGACCGGTTCACAGATCGCAGGGATGCCCTCCAGTCGCCGCAACGCTTACGGGGCGTTCGGCTGGCTTGGGCGGTATCGGCCGGGACTATGCGGCCCGATTATGCACTGGCTGCCCTGTGAAAAAAGCCCCGCTGCATGCTGCGCGGGGCTTTTCTGGGGTTTTTCTGGGTTTTTCTGTTACTGCTGGAATAGCTCTTGGCGGAGACGGAGGGATTCGAACCCTCGATGCAGGTTTTTGCCCACATGCTCCCTTAGCAGGGGAGTACCTTCAACCACTCGGCCACGTCTCCGAAGAATCCAGGATTCTATCAGAAAATTCCGGCTTCATCGTGAAAGCCGGAATCCGGAACTGCTCAGGCCTTGGCGCCGGGCGCCTGGTCCAGGCCGAAGGCCTTGTGCAGGGCGCGCACCGCCAGTTCCATGTATTTGTCGTCGATGATCACCGAGGTCTTGATCTCGCTGGTGCTGATCATCTGGATGTTGATGCCTTCCTGCGACAGGGTCTGGAACATCAGGCTGGCCACGCCCACGTGCGAGCGCATGCCGATGCCGACGATGGAAACCTTGGCGACCTTCTCGTCGGTAACGAGTTCGCGGGCGCCCACGGCGGGCACGACCTCGCGCTTGAGCACGTCGACGGTGCGCTGGTATTCGTTGCGATTCACCGTGAACGAGAAGTCGGTGGTGCCGGCCACGGACTGGTTCTGCACGATCATGTCGACGTCGATGTTGGCCGCGGCCACGGGGCCGAGGATGGAGTAGGCGATGCCGGGCTTGTCGGGCACGGCCAGCAGGGTGATCTTGGCTTCGTCGCGGCTGAAGGCGATGCCGGAGACAACGGCGGCTTCCATTTTTTCGTCTTCCTCAAAAGTGATCAGGGTGCCCGAACGCATTTCCTCTTCGAGCGGCATGAGCGGGTCGGTGAGCGAGGACAGCACGCGGGTGGGCACGCGGTACTTGCCGGCGAACTCCACCGAGCGGATCTGCAGCACCTTGGAGCCCAGCGAAGCCATTTCGAGCATCTCTTCGAACGAGATCACCGACATGCGGCGTGCCTCGGGCACCACGCGCGGATCGGTGGTGTAGACGCCGTCGACGTCGGTGTAGATCAGGCATTCGTCGGCGCCGATGGCCGCCGCCACGGCCACGGCCGACGTGTCGGAGCCGCCGCGCCCCAACGTGGTGATGTGGCCGTCGTCGTCCATGCCCTGGAAGCCCGTGACCACGACCACGCGCCCGGCGTCGAGGTCGGCGCGGATGCGGGCGTCGTCGATGGAAGTGATGCGGGCCTTGGTGTAGGCGGAATCGGTGCGCACGGGCACCTGCCAGCCGGCATAGCTGCGCGCGGCCACGCCTTCGGCCTGCAGCGCCAGCGCCAGCAGGCCGCTGCTGGCCTGCTCGCCGGTGGCGGCGATCATGTCGAGCTCGCGGCCGTCGGGCTGCGGCGAGATCTCGCGCGCCAGGCCCAGGAGCCGGTTGGTTTCGCCTGCCATGGCCGACGGGACGACCACGACCTGGTGGCCGGCGGCGTGCCACTTTGCGACGCGGCGCGCCACGTTCTTGATGCGCTCGATCGAGCCCATCGAGGTACCGCCATATTTGTGAACGATGAGGGACATCTCGTACTCTGGCTGGACACCCGCCGCCATACCGGGACGGGCAAAGCTCACCATTTTAGCGCGATGCCGTCAGTTTGCCCTGGAACCGCCCTGTCAGCCCCCCTGCCCGGCCTCTTCCAGGCAGATCCGGCCCCGCACGCAGCGCACGAGATGACCGGCGTGGCGCAGGCACAGCGCGCGGTCATGCCCCAGCTGGTGCACCTGGCGCAATTGCCGCAGCAGTTCGCCCAGGCGGGCCTCGGTCGGCATGGGCACGCCCTGCACCGCCAGCCAATGGCGCAGCACCTGCGCCTGGCGCGGCGGCGACAGCTGCCGCCAGGCGGCAAGCGACAGGCTGCGGCCCGTTTCGTCCGGGTCCAGGCCCTGCAGGTCGGCGGCGGCCACCTCGTCCAGGATCTGTGCGGCCTCGGCCATCTGCCGGGCGTGGCGGGCAACGATGGCCTGCCAGCCGGGCCAGCGCGCGTCCAGCACCGGCGCGAGCTGCGTGCGCACGGCAGCGCGGGTGTAGCGGGGATCGGCGTTGGTGGGGTCGTCCGCCGCCTGCCAGCCGGTGGACTCGGCATGGGCCCGGGCGGCCTGCCGTATGGCCTGGCGCGGCAGGTCCAGCCAGGGCCGCAGGTATTGCACCCCGCCGCGCGCCATGGCGGGGGCCATGGCGGCCATGCCGTGCGGGCCGCTGCCGCGCAGCAGGCGCAGCAGCACGGTCTCGGCCTGGTCGTCGCGATGATGGGCCAGCAGCACGTGCGCCACGCCATGCCTTGCGGCCAGCGCGCCCAGGGCATGGTAGCGGGCATCGCGCGCCGCCGCCTCGATGCCCTTGCCCGTGCCCGCGGGCACGTCCACGCGCGCCACGTGCACCGCGGCGCCGAGCTGCCCGCCCAGCACCACCACCTGGGCGGCCCAGTGGTCCGCCATGGCCTGCAGGCCATGGTGCACGTGGAACAGCAGCAGCTCGCCAGCGCGTTCGCGCAGCGCATGCGCCGCGGCCAGCGCCAGCATGGCCGAGTCGGCCCCGCCGCTGGCGGCCACCGCCACGCGCCCGGGGATGCCGCGCAGCACGGGCCGCAGCGGCGCGATCAGCGCCGGCGGGCAGGCAGGCAAGGCGGGCGTGGAGGGCTGGGACATGGCGGCTGGGGGAGACGAGCGCGCCGGGCAAGGGGCGGCGCCGGCCGCCCCCGCAGGGTCAGGCGCGGACTTCCTGGAAGCGGCCGTACGACATCAGGCGCTGCAGGCGCTGCTCGACGAGCTGCTCGGGCGTCATGCCCTGCAGCTGGCGCAGGGCATCGCCCAGGGCGCGGCGCAGCAGGCGGGCCATGACGCGCGGATCGCGGTGGGCGCCGCCCACCGGCTCGTTGACCACGCGGTCGACCAGCCCGAGGTCCTTGAGGCGCGGCGCCGTGATGGCCAGCGCCTCGGCGGCGTCGGGCGCCTTGTCGGCGCTGCGCCACAGGATGGAGGCGCAGCCCTCGGGCGAGATCACGGAATAGGTGGCGTACTGCAGCATCAGCACGGCATTGCCCACGGCGATGGCCAGCGCCCCGCCCGAACCGCCTTCTCCGATCACGGTGCAGATCATCGGCACCTTGAGCTCGGCCATCACGTACAGGTTGTGCCCGATGGCCTCGGACTGGCCGCGCTCTTCGGCGCCGATGCCGGGATAGGCGCCCGGCGTATCGACGAAGGTGAAGATGGGCATGCCGAATTTCTCGGCCAGGCGCATCAGGCGCATCGCCTTGCGATAGCCCTCGGGCCGAGGCATGCCGAAGTTGCGCGCGGCGCGCTCCTTGGTGTCGCGGCCCTTCTGGTGGCCGATGACCATGCACGGCGTGCCGTTGAAGCGCGCCAGCCCGCCCACGATGGACTGGTCGTCGGCATACATGCGGTCGCCGTGCAGTTCGTGGAAGTCGGTGAAGATCTCGCGCACGTAGTCCAGCGTGTAGGGGCGCTGGGGATGCCGGGCCACCAGCGCGGTCTGCCACGGCGTGAGCTTGGCGTAGATCTCCTTGGCCAGCGTCTGGCTCTTCTGCTGCAGACGTCCGATCTCGTCGGAGATGTCCACGGCGGAGTCGGCCTGCACGTAGCGCAGCTGCTCGATCTTGTTCTCAAGCTCGGCCAGCGGTTGTTCGAATTCCAGGAAAGTATTGCGCATGTAGTGTGGTTCCGTTGAGGGACAACCGGCAATGGCGGGGGTCAGTACTGGACCGGGGTCGGTTCCAGGCTGCGCCACAGGTACCAGGTTGCCACGGTACGCCAGGGTTGCCAGGCCAGCGAGACCTCGCGGGCCTCGAAGCGCGAGACCGGCTCGCCGCTGAAATAGTGTAGCGAGATGGCCTTGAGCAACCCGAGGTCGTCCAGCGGCAGGACGTCCGGCCGCTGCAGATTGAAAATCAAAAACATCTCGGCTGTCCAGCGGCCGATGCCGCGGATCGCCACCAGCTCGGAGATGACGCTCTCGTCGTCCATGGCGGCCCACTTCTCGGGGCGCACCTTGCGCTGGCCGAAATGGACGGCGAGGTCCTGCACGTATTCGGCCTTGCGTTGCGACAGGCCGGCCTGCCTGAGGCCGTCGACGCCCACCTTGAGCACGGTGGCCGGGGTGGGCCGCTTGCCCACCGCGCCCAGGAACTTGCCCCACACCGCCTCGGCGGCCTTGGTGGAGATCTGCTGGCCGACGATGGCCCGCGCCAGGGTCACGAAGGGCGTCCCGCGCGACGTGAGCCATACCTCCTTGTGCAGCGGAATCAGCTTCTTCAGGATACGGTCGCGGCGCATCAGCTGGCCGACGGCTTCGTCCCAGTATTCAGGCTTGGCCACGACGAGATCGGCGTCCGGCGCCACGGCGGGCGGGGTCATGCGCGGCGCCATTGGGTCACGCCGCCCGGCTTGTCGTCGAGCTCGATGCCGGCCTCGCGCAGTTCGCCACGGATGCGATCCGCCTCGGCATAGTCGCGCGCCTGCTTGGCTGCCGCGCGCGCGGCGATGCGCGCCTCGATGGCAGCCGCGTCCAGGACGTGCGCGGGCGCGCCGTCCTGCCGGGCCGCGCCGGAATAGCGGGTGGGCGACTGGAAATAGGCCACCGGATCCTGCTGCAGCAGGCCCAGCAACCCGCCCAGCGCCTTCAGCTGGCCCGCGGCGCGCGCGCTGCCGCTGCGGTTGGCTTCGGTGGCCAGCTCGAACAGCGCCGCCACGGCGCCGGAGCTGTTGAAGTCGTCGTCCATGGCAGCCTTGAACGCCTGCGCCTGGGGCTCCGACCACTCGATACCCTGCGCATCGGCGGCCGTGTTCTGCAGCGCCTGGTACAGGCGGTCGAGCGCGTTCTGCGCATCGAGCAGATTGTCTGGCGTGTAGTTCTGGGGGCTGCGATAGTGATTGCGCACGATGAAGAACCGCAGCATCTCGGCCTCGCGCGGATTCGCCTGGTACGCAGCCTGCGCGTCCGCCGGGCTGCCCTGGGCAATCGTCTGGCGTATGGTGCGGAAGTTGCCCAGCGACTTCGACATCTTGTCGGCGTCCACCATCAGCGGGCCGCAGTGCATCCAGACGTTGGCCAGGCTGCCGCCGTAGGCGCCCTCGCTCTGGGCGATCTCGTTCTCGTGGTGCGGGAATTTCAGGTCGGGGCCGCCGCCGTGGATGTCCAGCGGCAGGCCCAGCAGCGCGCGGCTCATGGCCGAGCACTCGATGTGCCAGCCCGGCCGGCCCAGGCCATAGGGCGACTCCCACTTCGTGTCTTCGGGCTCTTCGGGCTTGGCCGATTTCCACAGCACGAAGTCCAGCGGATCGCGCTTGGCCGATCCCACCGCCACGCGCTCGCCGGCCCGCAGGTCGTCCAGCGACTTGCCCGACAGCTTGCCGTAGCCGGGAAAGCCCCGCACGGCGTAGTTCACGTCGCCGTCGTCGGCGCGGTAGGCCAGGCCCTTGCGCTCGAGCTGGCCGATGATGTCGACCATCTCGCCCACGTACTGGGTGGCGCGCGGCTCGTGGTCGGGCGGCTGCACGCCCAGCGCGCGCTCGTCGGCATGCATGGCGTCGATGTAGTAGGACGTGACCTCGCCGATGCGCCGGCCGGACTCCACCGCGCGGCGGATGATCTTGTCGTCGATGTCGGTGATGTTGCGCACGTACTCGACCTGCAGCCCGCTGGCGCGCAGCCAGCGCTGCACCACGTCGAAGGCCACCAGCATGCGGGCGTGGCCGAGATGGCAGTAGTCGTAGACCGTCATGCCGCACACGTACATGCGCACCCGCCCGGCTTCGGCCGGCTTGAAGGGTTCCTTGGTACGCGATAACGTGTTGTAGATGTGCAGCATGAAGCAGCTCGTCGGAAAGCTCGTTGCAGGGCTGTTTGCCCGGATCGCGGCGATGCCCGGCCGGCGCGGGCATGGCTCAGGGCGGGCCACCGGTGTCGCCCAGGGCCTGCCCTGGCGAATCTCCAGGCAAAACCCCGGCGGGATTCAGGGACGCGGGACTCGGAACGCCTGCGGCAGGCGCCCTGCATCCCGACTGATCGAGCCTGAAACGCAACCGGGGCTAAAATGGCGATCGACAAGTATAGCAAGCGGCCCGCTACGCGCAGCGTTCCCCGGAGGCCGACTTTCTTCCTACGGATGCCTTCGTGACCAACCTGCCGACTTTCCGCGCCGCCCTGCTGCTCCTGGCCCTGGCCGCCACGCCGGCCACCGCGCCGGCCCAATCCGTGGGCGCGGAATCGTCCTCGCCCAACCCGCACGCCAATACCACCAAGCTCGACCCCATCCCGCCCGAACGCGGCTGGAAGGGGCTGGCGAACCTGCTCGAAGCGCTCAAGCCCGGCGTGGACACGCGGCTGGACCCGACCCCGTCCCAGATCACCGACCATATCGAGGCCCGGCTCAACCGCGGCGACGCCGAGGGCGCACTGGCCATGATCGAACAGCGGCTGGCCGAACGGCAGGGCCAGCCCGGCACCGACGTCCAGCTGATGTTCCAGCATGCGCGCGCGCTGGCCGCACTGGGCCGCACCGAGGAAGCCATCGCCCTCTACACCGAAATGACCACGCGCTTTCCAGAACTCCCCGAGCCGTGGAACAATCTGGCCGCCCTGCATGCCGCGCGCGGCGAACTGGACCTCGCCCACGAGGCCCTGCGCATGGCGCTGCAGGCCAATCCCGACTACGCCGACGCGCGGGCCAACCTCGGAGACCTGCAACTCCTGATGGCCCTGCGCACGTACCGCCAGGCCAGCGACCACGGCGTGCCCGGCACGGGAGCGAAGGCCGAAGAAATCGAGAACCTGTTGAAGGAAAAATCGCCACGATGAGTCTGTTCCGCTCCCCCGCACAGATGCTGCGCCTGATGGCGTGCACGCTTGCGCTGGCCGCCGTGCTGCCGGTTTCCGCCGGCGCCCGGTCCGCACCCTCCTCCACCTCCACCACAGAAGGCACCTCCCACATGAGCACCGAACCCCGCGTCAAGCTGCAGACCAACTACGGCGAAATCGTCATCACCCTGGATGCCGAGAAGGCCCCCAAGACCGTCGAGAACTTCCTCGGCTACGTGAAGTCCGGCTTCTATGACGGCACCGTCTTCCATCGCGTGATCGACGGCTTCATGATCCAGGGCGGCGGCTTCGAACCGGGCATGAAGCAGAAGCCCACCCAGGCTCCCATCGAGAACGAAGCCAACAACGGCCTGAAGAACGACAAGTACACGCTCGCCATGGCGCGCACCAGCGATCCCCATTCCGCCACCGCGCAGTTCTTCATCAACGTGGCCGACAACGACTTCCTGAACTTCACCGCGCCCACGCCCAACGGCTGGGGCTACGCCGTGTTCGGCAAGGTCACCGGCGGCACCGACACGGTCGACAAGATCAAGGCCGTGAAGACCGGCAACAGCGGCTTCCACCAGAACGTCCCCGCCGAGGACGTGGTCATCGAGAAGGCCGAAGTCCTTGAATAAGCTTGTCCTGCCGGGGCCGCTGTGGCTGGCCTCCGACATGCACCTGGGGCCGGCCGTGCCGGCCACCCAGGAGGCCTTCGAGGCCTTCCTGCAAGCGGCGGCCGACGAGGCTGCGGCCCTGCTGCTGCCGGGCGACATCTTCGACGCCTGGATCGGCGACGACGTGATCCGCGCCGCGCCGCCGTGGCTGGCCCGGGCGCTCGCCGCGCTCAGGCAGGCCGCCTCCCGCATACCCGTGTACCTGGGGCGCGGGAACCGCGATTTCCTGATGGGCGAGGAGCTGGCACAGGCAGTGGGGGCACGGCTGCTGCCGGAACCCGTCCTGCTGGAAACCGACGCCGGCACGGTGCTGCTGTCCCACGGCGACGAATACTGCACCGACGACACGGCCTACCAGCAGTTCCGCGCCATGGTGCGCGATCCGCGCTGGCAGGCGGAGTTCCTGGCCCGCAGCATTCCCGAGCGTCTGCAGATGGCGCAGCAGGCACGCGGCGAGAGCCAGGCAGCCAACCAGGACAAATCCATGGAGATCATGGACGTCAATGCCGATGCCATCGCGGCAGCCTTCCGCGACAGCGGCGTGTCGCTCATGGTGCACGGCCATACCCATCGCCCCGGACGCCACGTGCTCGCGATCGATGGCCGCAAATGCGAGCGCTGGGTCCTGCCCGACTGGGAATGCGACCACGCCCGGCCCCCGCGCGGCGGCTGGCTGGCCATCGACCGCGACGGGCTGCAGTTCTATGACCTGGACGCCGCCGAGTAAGGCAGGCAATGGCAGCACCGGGGACGGCCGCATACGCGGCCGTTTCCCATTCAGCGCGGCGGTACGTGCGGCAGGAACGCCCCGGCCACTTCGAAATTGCAGGTTTCGCGCGCGATATCGATCACCGTGCTGAGCACCGGATTGATCACGCTTTTCTTGTAGACCGCATAGTAATTGATCGTCGGCAGGTCGGGCTGCACCTCCAGCTGTCGCAGGGCGCCTCGCGCCACCAGCGGCGCGAAATATGCCCCAGGCAGATAGCTGATGCCCAGGCCGAGCATGGCCAGCTGCGCCATCATCGCCAGGCTGTTGCAGGTGAGCACCCGCTTGACCGACAGGCCCTGTTCGGCGAACCAGGCGTCGTACAGATGCGAAAGCGCGGAGTTCGAGGGCTGGCTGATGACCGGGAAAGGCGCGAGGTCATGTGCGGAGAGCGGCTGGCCCGCCGGCAGGTCCAGGCGGGGGCTTGCCATCCAGACGTTGACCACCGCCCCCAACGGCACGCAGTCGTATTCGTAGCTCCAGAAGGGCCCCGGCATGATGGCCAGGTCCAGCTCGTCGCGCTCCAGGCGTTGGTACAGGGTAATGCCGCCGTCGATCTCCGGAAGCAGCTGCACCTTGGGATAGCGCTGGTTCAGATGGCCGATCATGCCCGCCAACGAAGTCAGCGCCACCAGCTCGGTCACGCCCAGCCGCACGCTGCCCTCGAAGCGCCCGGGATCGGCCATCTCGAGCACCATGCGGCTGTTGAGCTCGAGCATTTCGCGCGCACGCTCGAACAGCTTGCGACCATGCTGGGTCAGCACCAGCGACTTGGCGCGCCGTTCGAACAGCGGCGTCCCGGAGAAAGCCTCCAGCTCGCCTACCCGCTTGGCCACGGCAGACTGCGTGGCATGCAGTTTGCGCGACGATGCGCTGAAGCTGCCCAAGACTGCGCTCCAGTAGAACGCCTCGAGTTGCTTCAGGGTATACATGGCCGAATGGGACCTTTCGGAAAGCCCTACCATACCACTGGCCCCGGCCATGTGGGCGGGGCTCATGCGCCGTGATGCGCGATGATGTCCGCCAGGAAGCGCTGGGCGCGGGGATGCTGCGGAGCCGTGAAGAAGCGTTCCGGCGAAGCGATCTCGAGGACCTCGCCGGCGTCCATGAAGATGATGCGGTCGCTCACCTCGCGCGCGAAGCCCATTTCGTGCGTGACGCAGACCATGGTCATGCCGTCACGGGCCAGCGACTTCATCACCTGGAGCACCTCGCCGACCATTTCAGGGTCCAGCGCACTGGTGGGCTCGTCGAACAGCATGACCGGAGGCTTGAGCGCCAAGGCCCGCGCAATTGCCACACGCTGCTGTTGCCCGCCCGACAGCGCGCCGGGATAGGCCTCCGCCTTGTGCGCCATGCCGACGCGTTCGAGCAGCTCGCGCGCCGTTTTCTCGGCCTCGCGCCGTGGCGCCTTGAGGATCTGCACCGGCGCGTAGGTCACGTTGTCCAGCACGCTCATGTGGGGAAACAGATTGAACTGCTGGAACACGAATCCGATGCCGCGCCGCAGATGATTGATGTTGACGTTTCTGGCGTATATATCCTGGCCGTCGACGCGGATCGTGCCCTTGCCGATCGGCTCCAACCGGTTGATCGTCCGGATCAGCGTGGACTTGCCCGACCCCGACGGGCCGCAGACCACCAGCACTTCGCCGCGAGCGACCTCCAGATCGATATTCTTCAGCACATGATGTGCGCCATACCACTTGTTGACGCCTTCCAGTTTGATCATGATGGGACTCCTCGTTACGTCAGGCGGCCATGCTGCGGCTGCGACGTACCCAGCTCTCCAGCCAGGCCACGCTGCGGCTCAGGCTGAAGCAGACCAGGAAATAGATGATGGCCAGGATGCCGAAGACCTGCAACGGCTGCGTCAGCACCAGGTTGTTGACCTGGTTTGCGGCGAAAGTCAGTTCGTTGACGCTGATCACATAGCCCAGCGACGTTTCCTTGATCGTCGATACGAACTGGCTGGTCATGCTCGGCAGCACATTGAACAGGGCCTGGGGCAGCACCACCTTGCGCATGGTGGTCCAGTAGCCCACGCCCAGCGAGCGCGAGGCTTCGATCTGGCCTTTCGGAATGGCCTCGATGCCGGAGCGGATCACCTCGGAAAGATACGCGCTCTCGTATATGACCAACGCGCAGACCAGGGTCCAGAATCCGCTGATGGCCTCGCCCGTGAGCTTCGGCACGGCGAAATAGGCCCAGAAGATGAGCATCAGCAGCGGCATGCCGCGCACGGTGTTGACCAGCAGGCGGCTTGCCTGCGCGACCCAGCGATAGGGACTGACGCGCGCGATGGCGATCATGAGCGCCAGCGGCAGCGACAGCGCCAGGCCGAGCAGGGCCAGCAGCAGCGTAAGGGCCAGCCCGCCAAGGGGGCCGTTGGGATACTGTCCAACCAGCAACATTGGCCAGTATTCATTGAGGATATCAAGCACCGCGGCCTCCCTTGCCCAGGTTGTAGCGGGCATAGACGCGCGATCCGATGAACATCAGCAGAAACGACCCCAACAGGTACATGATGGTGGCGGCCCCGAAAGTCGCGAAGGTGCGGTAGGTTTCGTTCTCGATCTCGCGGGCCTGGTAGGTCAGCTCCACCACGCCGATCGCCATGGCCACGCTGGTGTTCTTGAACAGCAGCAGGGCCCGGCCGACCAGCGGCGGAATGGAAATGCGCAGGGCCTGCGGCACGATCACATGGCGCATGCACTGCAGGTAGGAGGAGCCGAGGGCGCGGGCCGCTTCGAACTGCGTGGCCGGAATGGCTCGCAGGCCGCTGCGTATGTCCTCGGCGATGTAGGCAGCCGACCCCAGTGCGAGCGCGATCGCGGCCAGGGACATCTCGGCGTCGTGTTCATACAGCCAGCCGCGCACGCCTTCGGGCAGCAGCTCGGGCATGCCGAAGTACCAGAACAGCACCTGCACCAGCAAGGGCACATTGCGGTGGTACTCGACATAGGCATCGACGAACCAGCGGCACGGCGCCACATTGGTACTGCGGATGACCACCAGCAGCACGGCCAGGCTGAAGGCCATCACCCAGGAAACCAGGAACAGCTGCACCGTGGTCAGCATGCCGTCGGCAAGCTGCAAAAGATAGTTTGCTTCTAGCAGAAACACGCGAAAACTCCGATATCGGCGCCGCTGGCCGCGGCGCCGGGATCCCGCCTCAGCCGGCGATGGGCGCGATCTTGAACGAGCGCTGCAGCTTGTAGGGCGTATCGGCGCCGAACCACTTCTCGAACAAGGCAACGGCTTCGCCCGAGGTCTCCGCCTCGTCCAGGATCCGGTTCACCGCCTCGATGAAACGGGGCTCGGACTTGCGCATGCCCAGCCCCCACGACTCGTCGAAGACCGACTTTCCGATGATGCTCACCGGCGCCGTGGGCGGGCTTTGCAGCTGCAGGCGCACCAGGACCAGTTCGGAAGCAAATTGCGCATCGACTTTCTTCTGCTGCAGGGCCAGGTACGCGGCCGAGCTGTCGGCAAAACCGAGCACCCTGGACTTGTCGAGGATGCGCTTGATCTCGCGCTCGGAGCTGGAGCCCTTGGTCGCGGCCACGCGGCGTCCATTTACCGATTCGATGGTGGTCAGGCCCGAATCCTTGCGTACCAGGAGCTTCTGCGGACTGACGTAGTAGGCGTGGCTGAAGGCGATCTGCTGCGCGCGCTCCGGTGAGTAGCCGAGGTTGGCCGCCAGAATGTCGACCCGGCCCTCGTTCAGCTCGGGCACCCGCGCAGCCACCGACAGCAGCTTGTAATTGACCTTCACACCCAGCTTGTCGGCGACCAGCTTGCACATGTCTACGTCATAGCCCACCACCGTGCGCGTGGCAGCATCCTGGAAGCTGAATGGCTGGGACGTGCCCAGGGTGCCGCAGACGAGCTCGCCGCGCGCCTTGATGTCGTCGAGCTGGTCGGCATGCGCCACGGTACCCAGCAGTCCGAGAGTGAGAATGGCCAGCAGTTTCATCATGAATCCCCTGTAGGTTGTAGAAGCGGCGGGCGGCGCCCGCCTGCGTTGCTCGCGCTCAGGCCAGGCGTTCGCACGCCGCGCGGATGGCCGCACAGCCTTGCCGGATGTCGTCCAGCGCAGCCGCAAAGGAAAGACGGAAGGTGCCCGGCACGCCATAGGGCGTGCCGTCGATGACGGCGACCCCGGCTTCGCGCAGGAGGTAATGCACGAAGTCCGTATCGGTCTCCACCACCGTGCCCTGTGGTGTGCGCTTGCCCAGCAGCCCCGAACAATCCGGAAACACGTAGAAGGCCCCTTCGGGCACCACCACCGACAGGCCGGGCGCGTCCTGCAGAGCGGCCACCGCGGCATCGCGGCGCGCCTTGTAGGTCCTGGCGAACTCTTCCACGCAATCCTGCGGCCCCGCCAGGGCCGCGGCGGCAGCAGCCTGGCTGATCGAGCTCGCGCCCGACGTGCTCTGCGATTGCAGGATCGCCATAGCCTTGATCAATTCGTCCGGGCCCGCGCCGTAGCCGATGCGCCAGCCGGTCATGGCATAGGCCTTGGACACACCATTGACCACGAGGGTGCGCGCGGCCAGTTCGGGAGCGATCTGCAACGGATGCACTGTCGGCGCATCGGTGAAGTTCAGCCGCGCGTAGATATCGTCGGTCATCAGCCAGACATGAGGATGGCGTTGCAGCACCGCGATCAGGCTGCGCCATTCATCCGCAGTGTAGATTGCGCCCGTGGGATTGCTTGGCGCGTTCATCAGGAGCCATTTGCTGCGCGGCGTGATGGCCGCCTCGAGCGCCTCGGGCGTGAGCTTGTACTGCGTGGCAGGCGTGGCCGCCACGGCCACCGGCACGCCACCGTTGACCAGCACCATGTCGGGATAGGAAACCCAGTACGGGGCGGGAATGATGACCTCGTCGCCCTCGTTCAGGGTGGCCGCCAGGCCGTTGTAGAGCACCTGCTTGGCACCGGTGCCCACGATGATGCGCGATTCGGGATAATCGACGCCGGTTTCCTCGCGCAGCCGGGAGCGGGCCGCGCGGCGCAGCGCCTGCGTTCCCTGCGCGGGGGGATACTTGGTCTCGCCGCGCTGCATCGCGGCTGCGGCAGCCTCGCAGATATGCGCCGGCGTGGCAAAGTCGGGTTCTCCGACCGTCAGGTCGATGATGCGGCGGCCTTCTTCGCGCAGCTGTGCGACGATGGCCCTGGTGGCGACGCTGGGCGAAAGCTTGATGCGCTTGATCTTGTCGGCGACGATGCTCATTGCGCGCCCCCGGTCTTCTCGGCGATCGTCCGGTCGACCCATGGCTTGGCATAGGTACCGGCGCGCAGTTGTTCCTTGGTCGACTGCTCCGCGGCCTCCTTGCCTCGCGCCGCGGCCAGGATAGCGGCGGCGTCGGCTGCCGGCACGGCCACCACGCCATCGGCATCGCCGACGATGACGTCGCCGGCGCAGACCACCTGGCCACCGATGCTCACCGGCACATTGATCTCGCCCGGACCGTCCTTGTAGGGCCCTTTGTGCGCCACGCCGCGGGCAAAGCAACCGAAATTGCCTTGCTGGAAGACATCCACGTCGCGCACGGCGCCGTCGATCACGAAGGCCAGCACGCCGCGCGACTCGGCATCCATGGCCATCAGCTCGCCGACCAGGGCATTGGTCGTGTCGCCGGCGCCGTCGACGACAATGATGTCGCCCGGCCCCGCCAGCGAAATCGCCTTGTGGATCATGAGATTGTCGCCAGGGCGCGTCTTGACGGTGACCGCGCGACCGGCGATGCGGGCCGCGCCCGCATGCAGGGCGCGCAATCCGCTGGCGCCATAGAGGCGGCCCATGCAGTCGCTGATCTGGGCCGTGCCGATCTCGGCGAATCCGGCGACGATCTCAGCCGCCACGGCAGGCTGAGGCAAGGGAAGAATACGAAAACCGATGGAACTCATGGGAATGGACACACGCCGTGCATGGAACAGGCGTGCATTACAAGGCCAGAGCCCCCGATCCTCAAAACGATATAAATTCGGACTCGTTCAGGAAAAAAATTCGTGCATCAATACGCCTAGGGTAAACCCTGATTCGTATCAGGCCCTGGCATACAGCCAGACGGCCACCAGGATGCCCAGCGCGATCCGGTACCAAGCAAATACGCGGTACGTGTGGTTGGCGACGAAGCGCAGCACGGCGCGCACCACCACCAGCGCGCTCAGGAACGCGGCCACGAAGCCCACGGCGATCCCGGAAAGATCTTGCCGGGTGAGCAGGTCGATGTTGCGGTACATGTCGTAGACCGCCGCGCCCAGCATGGTGGGCATGGCCAGGAAGAACGAGAATTCCGTGGCGGTCTTGCGCTGGATGCCGGCGATCATGCCGCCGATGATGGTGGCCCCCGAGCGCGAAGTGCCGGGGATCATGGCCACGCACTGGGCCACGCCCACGCCCAGCGCCTGCTTCCAGCTGATCTGCTCCAGTGTGTGCGCCGTGGCGCGCTGCTCGGACGCCGAATCATCGGCCGCGCCGGGCGCATCGCCGGGCGTGAGATGCGTGCGCCGCTCCACCCACAGCATGATCAGCCCTCCCAGCACCAGCGTCGTGGCCACCACGCCGGGATGGTAGAAAAGCTGCTTGATGGCGGAGATGAAGATCGCCCCGATCACGGCCGCCGGCAGGAAGGCCAGCAGCAGGTTGCGGGTGAACATCACCTCCTGGCGCACGCCGGTGAGCGTGCCGTGGATCAGTTGCCAGAGCCGGGCGCGGAAGATCCACATGACCGCCAGGATGGATCCCAGCTGGATCACCACCTCGAACACCTTGCCGGTGCCGGATTCGAAGCTGATCCAGTCGCCCACCAGGATGAGGTGGCCCGTGCTGGAAACCGGGATGAACTCGGTAAGCCCTTCGAGGATGCCGAGAAAAAAGGCCTTGATGAGGTATACGGTGCTGTCTGTCACGTTGAGGCTGGCAGGGGGTTATTCGGCATCGGTGCCGGCGCCGGCATTCTCGTCCGGCTCTTCGAAGGGGCGCTGCTCCACCCGGACCGAGGCGATGCGCCGGCCGTCCAGCTCGAGGACCTCGAAGCGGAAGCGCGCATGGGGCGCCTCGAACTCGCAGGCATCGCCGGGCTTGGGCAGGTGGCCGAAGCGCGCCAGGAGGTAGCCGGCCAGCGTGGAGTAGTCCTGGGATTCGTCGATCAGGCCTTCGATCTCCAGCACCTGCTCCACGTGGTGGAGGTCGGCGGCGCCGTCGATGCGCCATACGCCCTCGCGCTCGGGCACGATGTCGGGCAGCTCGTCCTCGTCGGGGAATTCGCCCGCGATGGCTTCGAACACGTCGATCGGCGTGACCAGGCCCTCGATGGCGCCGAATTCGTCGGCCACCAGCACCAGCTGGCCGCGCGAACGCTTGAGCGTGTCCATCAGGCGCAGGATGCCGATGGACTCGTGCACGATGATGGGATCGCGCAGCCTGCTGCGGCGGATGCGGCCCTCGGTGATGAGGTCGGAGATGAGGTCCTTGGCGCGGCCTATGCCCACGATCTCGTCGAGCGAGCCGCTGCAGACCGGAAAGAAACTGTGCGGGGCCGAGATGAGCTGCTCGCGGATGGTGTCGGCGTCGTCGTCGATATTGACCCACGACACATCGGTGCGCGGCGTCATGATCGAGCGGATGTTGCGCTCGGCCAGCGTCAGCACGCCGCTCACCATGTTGCGCTCTTCCACCCCGAACGCCTGCACCGCCGGCTCCTCGGCGGCCGGCAGGTCGGGTTCGTCGCCGGCCGGCGGGCGCTTGCCCAGCATGCGCAGCACGGCGGTGGCCGTGCGTTCGCGCATGGGGCGGCGGGCATCCAGCTTGAGCAGGTTGCGCCGCGCCACCTGGTTCAGGGCCTCGATGGCCACGGAGAAGCCGATGGCCGCGTACAGGTAGCCCTTGGGCACCTTGAAGCCGAAGGCCTCGGCCAGCAGCGAGAAGCCGATCATGAGCAGGAAGCCCAGGCACAGCACCACCACCGTGGGATGGGCATTGACGAAGCGCGTGAGGGGCTTGGAGGCCAGCAGCATGATACCGATGGCGATGACCACTGCGATCATCATGATGGCCAGGTGATCCACCATGCCCACGGCCGTGATGACCGAATCGAGCGAGAACACGGCGTCCAGCACGACGATCTGCGTGACGATCACCCAGAAGCTGGCATAGACCCGCGAACCGCTGGTGCCGACCTGCTGCCCGCCCTCGAGGCGCTCGTGCAGCTCCATCGTGCCCTTGAACAGCAGGAACAGTCCGCCCAGCATGAGGATCAGGTCGCGCCCGGAGAACGAGGCCGGGCCTATCGAGAACAGGGGCTCGGTGAGCGTCACGAGCCACGACATGACGGACAGCAGGCCCAGCCGCATCACCAGGGCCAGGCTCAGGCCCACGATGCGCGCGCGATCGCGCTGCGCGGGGGGCAGCTTGTCTGCAAGAATCGCAATGAAGATGAGGTTGTCGATGCCCAGGACGATCTCGAGCACGACAAGCGTAAGCAGGCCGACCCACGCAGCGGGGTCAAGCATCCACTCCATCAGGAGCTCCGGTAGTTGTGGAACCGACAATCGTACAGGAAATTACATTGCAGCCCGGCCGCAGAACCCCGTGAAATCCCGCGCAATCGCGGCAAAATCCGGCCCCATGCGTGCAAAAGCCGGCCACGCGGACCGGCTCGGGAAACCGACGGGCGGGGCGCCGTCAGGCCGGCCTGGCCTGCAGGCTGCCCAGCATCTGGGTGAACACCTTGGGGCTGGCGGCCAGCACGTTGCCCGATTGCATCCAGCCCTGCTCGCCCTCGAAATCGGCCACCAGGCCGCCTGCCTCCAGGACCAGCAGGCTGCCCGCGGCCACGTCCCAGGCCTTGAGCCCCACGCCGCAGAATCCGTCGAGGCGGCCCGCAGCCACATAGGCCAGGTCCAGCACCGTGGAGCCCTGGCGGCGCAGCCCGGCGCTGCCCTCGGCCATGGCACGGAAACGCGGGGCGCCCGCCTGCGGCTCGGCCGAGCCGGGCCAGTGCGCGCCCAGCAGCGCCTCGTGATAGCGCGACCGGCCCGACACGCGCACCCGGCGGTCGTTCAGGAAGGTGCCGCTGCCGCGGCTGGCGGTGAAGAGCTCGTTGCGGGCCGGGTCGTACACCACGGCCTGCGTGACCTGGCCGCGATGCAGCAGCGCGATGGACACCGCATAGGTGGGCAGGCCATGTATGAAGTTGGTGGTGCCGTCGAGCGGGTCGACGATCCACTGGAACTCGGCCTGGTCCGGGCCCTGCAGGCCGAGCTCCTCGCCCAGCACGGCGTGGTCGGGATAGGCCGTGCGCAGCGCCTCGACGATGGCCTCCTCGGAGGCGCGGTCGACTTCCGTGACATAATCTCGCGGCCCCTTGCGCGCCACATTGAGGCGTTCGAGGTCGAGACTGGCGCGGTTGATGATGGTGCCGGCACGCCGGGCCGCCTTGATGGCGGTATTGAGCATCGGATGCATAGAATTCCGTACGGAGCAGTAAGGGGCCGTGGCCTGGAGAACCTGCCGGAACCCGCCGGTGTCAGACACCGCCGCGCTCGCGAAAGTGCCTCGCACAGACGGGCGGCAACCAGGAAAGCACTAAGCCAAACATGGCATTTTAAATGACTCAGGCATTTTCACGCGTGCGCTTCATCATGGTCCAGCCCAGCCACCCCGGAAACGTGGGTTCGGCGGCGCGGGCGATCAAGACCATGGGTTTCGCCGAACTGGTGCTGGTGGAGCCCCGCCAGCCCGACATGACGGCCCAGCCGGAGGCCGTGGCGCTGGCAAGCGGCGCCGTCGACGTGCTGGAGCGCGCCCAGGTATGCGCCACGCTGGAAGAGGCGCTGGCGCCCGTCACCCTGGCCTTCGCGCTCACGGCACGCGTGCGCGATCTCGGCCCCCCGCCCTGCGACATCCGCGAGGCCGCCGAACTCGCCGCGGGCCATCTCGACGCCGCCGGCCATGGCTGCGTGGCGGTCGTGCTGGGCACCGAACGCGCCGGCCTCACGAACGCGCACATCTCGCTGTGCCATCGCATCTGCCATATTCCGGCCAACCCGGAATACAGCTCGCTGAACGTGGCCCAGGCGCTGCAGCTGGCGGCCTGGGAGCTGCGCTACGCGCTGCTGCGCGCCAGCGCCACGCCCCTGCTGCCGCCCACCCTGCCCGGCTCCGCGGATCCGGGCGCGGAACCGGCGCCCGCACAGGCCGTGCAGGCACTGCTGGCGCACTGGGAAGAGGCCCTGGTGGCGGTGAAATTCCTGGATCCGGCCCATCCCAAGAAACTGATGCCGCGCATGCGGCATCTGTTCAATCGCCAGGCCCTGACGCGCGACGAGGTCGACATGCTGCGCGGCGTGTGCACCGCCATGCTGGCCACGGCGCGCCGCCGCACAGGCGAGTGAGCTTCCGGCGGCGAGCCGCCTTGCGGCGCCCCGGGGGCTGCCGCAAGGCGCCATCGCACGACCGTCAGTCGACCGTTGCGCCCGAGGCCTTGACCACGGGAGCCCAGGTCTCGACTTCCGACTTGATGAAGGCGCCGAATTCGGCGGGCGTGGTCTTCTGCCCCACGGCGCCCAGCTTCTCGTAGGCTGTCTTGACCTCGGGCTGGTCCAGCGCCTTGTTCATGGCGGCATTGAGCTTCTGGATCACTTCCGGCGGCGTGCCGGCCGGCGCAAGCATGCCGAACCACGAAGACACGTCGAACTTGTCGTAGCCCAGTTCCTGCATGGTGGGCAGGTCGGGCGCGCTGGGCGAGCGCTGCGACGTGGTGACCGCCAGGGCACGCAGCTTGCCGCTCTGCGCATGGGGCCAGGCCGACGGCATGTTGTCGAACATGAACTGCACCTGGCCGCCGATCAGGTCGGTGATGGCCGGGGCGCTGCCCTTGTACGGCACGTGCAGCACGTCGATGCCGGTGCGCATCTTGAACAGCTCGCCCGCCATGTGGATGGACGTGCCGCTGCCCGACGAGGCGAACGCCAGCTTGCCCGGATTGGACTTGGCGTACGCCACCAGTTCCTGCACCGACTTGGCCGGCACCTGGGGATTGAGCACCAGGATGTTGGGCACCTTGGCACCCAGCGCCACGGGCGCGAAATCCTTGACCAGGTCGAAGTTGATGTTCTTGTACAGCGTCTGGTTGATCGCGCTGGTGACCGCGACGAACAGCATCGTGTAGCCGTCGGGTTCGGCGCGCGCGACCAGGTCGGTGGCGATGTTGCTGCCGGCGCCCGGGCGGTTCTCGACCACGAACGACTGGCCCAGCTCCTGGGTGAGCTCCTTGGCCATGATGCGCGCGATCACGTCGGTGGTGCCGCCGGCGGAGAAGCCGACGACGATGCGCACCGGTTTGTCGGGGTAGGCGGCGCTGGCGGGGGCCAGGAAGGCGAAGGTGGTGCAGAGGCCGGCGATCAGGCCGGCGACGACGCGACCGAGACGAGGCTGGTGACCCAGTGTCATGGGATTGTCTCCGTAGGAAATGTCCGTAGAATGGACGTCTAAAAATGGTTTTCCGTGATTGTGGACGAGTTGTATCCAACCTGTAAATCAGGAGTCCGCAGCATGGACACTTCAAGGTTGCTTCCCTTCCACTCCCTTACCGCACCCGAGGCCTTCCTTCATGCCAGAAAACGACCGCGCGGCCGCCGGGCCGCGTACGCTGAGGCGCGGGCTCACGGTGCTTGCCACCCTGCGCGACTGCGGCCCCGCCGGGCTGAGCGTCACCGACATCGCCCGCACCACGGGCATCCAGCGGCCCACGATCTACCGGCTGCTTGCGGCCCTGCTCGACGCGGGCCTGGTATCGCCGGTGGAAGGCTCGAAGCGCTACCGCGCCCAGCTGTCGGCCGAAGCCGACCTGACCCCGCCGGATCCGCGCGTGCGGCAGATGCTGCCGATGCTGCGGCGCCTGGCGGAACGCACCGGCGACGCGGTCTTCCTCGTGGTGCGCGATGGCGACGAATCCGTCAGCCTGCACCGGGAGATCGGCGGCTACCCCGTGCAGATCCTCGCCACCTATGCCGGCAAGCGGCAGCCCCTGGGCGTGGGCTCGGGCGGCATGGCGCTGCTGGCCGCCCTGCCCGACGAAGAGGCGCACGGCATCGTGGAGCGCAATGCGGCGCGCCTCGACGAATTCGGGGGGATGACGCCGCACGAAATGCTGCGGCTGATCGACAACACGCGGGCGCGGGGCTATTCGGTGGTGGGCAACCACGCCGTGCGCGGCGCCCTGGGCGTGGGCTGCGCCCTGCTCGACGCCGCAGGGGCGCCCGTGCTGGCGGTCAGCGTCACGGCCATCATCGACCGCATGCCGGCGCAGCGCCAGCGCGAGATCGCCGGCTGGATCAAGGCGGAGCTGGCCGGACTGGCGCCGCGCTGAAGCGCGGCACGGCAACGCATCAGCCGACGTTGGCCGACTTCGGCGCCACGGTCACGTTCTGCACCTCGCGCACCTGCACGGGCGCCTTGAAGCCCGCCTCGTCCAGCGTCTTGCGGATGCGCTGCATCAGGTCCCAGCGCAGGTCCCAGTAGTCGGCCGACTGCGCCCACACGCGCACATTGACCACGGTGCCGTTGTCCTTGTATTCCATGGCCATCACCTCGGGCTTGGGGCTGGCCTCCACCTTCGGATGCTCGGCAACCAGCTTGCGCAAGGCCGCCAGCGCCGTATCCAGGTCGTCGCCATAGTGCACGGTGACCGGCAGGTCCAGGCGCCGCGTCCGGTTGCGGCTGTAGTTGATGATGGTCGCGTTCCAGACGGTGCTGTTGGGCAGCGTCTGCACGATGCCGTCGAACTTCACCAGCCGGGTCAGGAACAGGCCGACCTCGTCCACCGTGCCCTCGGATCCCGAGCTCAGCGCCACGTATTCGCCGGCGCGCAGCGGACGCAGGATGATCAGCATGATGCCGGCGGCGATGTTCTGCAGCGTGCCCTGCAGCGCCAGGCCCACGGCCAGGCCGGCCGCGCCCAGCACCGCGATCAGGCTCGCGGTCTGGACGCCGAAGCGGGCCAGCACCGCGATCACGGTGAACACGCGCACCGCCCAGACCACGGTGGTCTGGAACATCGGCACGATGGTCGGATCCACGCGGGACGATCGCTGGGCCGCCCGCCGCACCCAGCGGCCCAGCAGCGCCGATACCCACCAGCCTATGACCAGGATCAGCAGGGCAACCAGCAGGTTCACCCCCATGTCGAAAAAGCGCGGCATCAGCTCCGCCACGCCGTTCCAGGCTGCGTCCATGGAATCTCCTCGTAGAAATGCCGCCGCGCAGGATGCGTGGCCGTCGCCGCGACTCTAGCAGATGCGCGTTGCCCGCCGTAAGGCAACGCCCCGCGCCGGAGGCCGACGGACGCGCGCATCAGGCCTTGCCGGCCGGCGCCGCAACCAGGCGGAAATGATTGTCCCAGGCCAGGCCCGGATCGGCGGCGAGCAGCGGGTGCGGCGCCTGGCCGGGCGCGGCCGCGATCATGGCGCCCGTGCCGCTGCTGGCCAGGAAGCCCGGCTGCGACGACCGCGCCGCCACGCCGCAGCCGTCGGGCAGCGGCGTGCGGCCCAGGCAGGCGCCGCTGCCGGCATCCCAGTACGCCACCTGGCCGCCCACGGGGCTGGAGGTGGCGATCACGCCGCCGCTGCGGTCGGCCGCCACGGAGCCCACGTAATTGCCGAAGCCGCGCAGCACTTCGGCCGGCCCTGTGTACATCTCCATGGGCCTGCCGCGGCGGTGCCGGCCCACCAGCGGCGGGCGCTCGGACGCCGGCCCCATGTGCTGGCAGCCGAACCAGACCGCGCCGTCGCCCGCCACGGCCAGGTGGCGGATGGAGAGCTGGTGCAGGGCGGGGTCGAGCGACACGCGATCCAGGAGCCGGCCGTCATGCGCATCGATGTAGGCCAGCGAGGGTTGCATCGAGTCCAGGTTGAGCTCGAGCTTGCCGTAGTCGGGGTGCGTGAGTATGCCGCCATTGGCTACGCACAGGGTGCGGCCGTCGGGCATCAGCACCACCTCGTGCGGCCCGATGCCGGCGCAGTCGTACTCGCCCAGCCGTCGGTAGCCGCCGCCCGGAGAGGCGTCATAGACGCCGAGCACGCCGCGGCCGCCTTCGTAGTCGTTCTCGGTGGCGATCAGGCGCCTGCCGTCCGGCAGGAACACGCCGTGTCCGAAGAAATGGCGGCCCGGCGCGACGGCCAGCGGCTCGGGCGCACGCCGGCCCTGCAGGTCGAAGGCCACGGCGAAGAAGCCCGGCTGGCGCCCGAACGCCACGGCCCGGCCGCGTTCCGGGTCCAGCGCAAAACTGTGGCCCCGGTCGGGCATGGGCACGACCAGCAGGTCGCGCCCGCGCTCGTCGAGCACCACGGCCTCGTAGGTCCGGCCGCGGCGGCGCGCCGTGAGATAGCGCGGCGCATCGGCGGCCATGGCCATCGCCGCCCCCGGCGCCAGGCCGAGCGCGGCCGCCAGGGCGAGGAAACGGCGGCGATCAATCTCCATCGAGCGCATTGAATCCTATGGTGACGCCCAGCGCGGGCGCGAGATCCTGGTCGACGATGTCCTTGGCGTTCTTGAGGATGAGGGCAAGCAGCTCGAGCTGGCCGCGCGGCGCCGGCTCGACCGCCGCGGTCTCGATGGTTCCGGACGCCGCCGCAACGGCCTGGCGCGCACGCGCGAGTTCGCCCGACACCGACTCGCCGGCCCAGCGCCCATCCTCGGGCAGGGCCGTGGCGGCGATCTGCTGGAACGCGGCCATGCCCTGCAGGCCCGCCTCCAGCGTGGGCAGCGTCTGGCCGCTGCGCCAGAATGCGGCCCGCCGCGGCTTTGCGTCCTGGGCCGACGCGCCCAGCACCGGCAGCAGCTTCACGTCGCGGGCGAACTGCAGGCCCGTGGACAGAGCCTTCATCGCTTCGGCGGCCACTTCCTGGCTGTTGCGATACAGGTCGTTGGCCTCGCGCGGCTGGGCAAACTGCCGCCCGAAATCGCCCTGGGCGCTCCAGGCCTGCACCAGCTCCCCGGCCACCGCGCGCACGTTGGCGGCCACCGCGCGGGCGTAGCCGCACTCGTAGACGAACCCCGCGCCGGCCGGCCGGGCCAGCACGCCGTCGTCGCGATACAGAACGAACTCCAGCGCGGGCAGGCCCTGCAGCGCCACGCTGCGCGCGGCCAGCGCGCCCTCGGCCAGCAGCTCCGGATCGCGCTGGGCCAGCGCAGCCTGCACCTGGCGCAGCACCACGCCGCGCGGATCGGGCCAGAACGCCAGCCGCTCGTAGCGATTGCCGGATACCAGCGGGCCGAAGCGCAGGAACTCCACGCCGGCCCAGGCCTGCGCCAGCTGGCCGTAGGCTTTGCGCACCTGCAGGGCGCCATCGGGCGCGTCCCGCTCGCACCAGCGCGCCACGGCCGACTCGAGCCTGCCGGCCGTGTCGAGCAGCCTGCCGAAGGCCGGCCTGGCGTACTGCTCGGCCAGGCGCTGGCCCAGGTCGGGCGGCAGCGCGGCATGGGCGGACCAGCCCGCCGCGGCCAGCAAGACCAATGAGAACCACTTGCTCAAGGTGCGCATCGAGAGAAACTCCTGGAACGGCTGCCGCGCAGCGGCGCCGGCTACAACGATTCGAGGAAGCGGACCAGGTCGGCCCGCTCTTCAGGGGTCATGGCCACGACCCGGTCGCGCGCGGCCTGCGCCTCGCCGCCGTGCCACAGAATGGCCTCCAGCAGCGTGCGTGCGCGGCCGTCGTGCAGGTACGTGGCATTGGGATTGACGGTTTTCGTCAGGCCTATGCCCCACAACGGCGGGGTACGCCATTCGCGGCCGCTGGCATCGCCTTCGGCCACGCCATCGGCCAGGCCGTCTCCCATATCGTGCACCAGCAGGTCGGTGTAGGGCCAGATCAGCTGGAAGCGGTGCTCCGGCCGGGCCGCGTCGCGCCGGGTCACGTACTTGGGCACGTGGCAGGCCACGCAATTGGCCTCGTAGAACAGCTTCTTGCCGGCCAGCACGCGCGCATCGTCGGCATCGCGCCGCTGCGGCACCGCCAGGTTGGTGGAATAGTCGCCCACGAAATCCATCAGCTCGGCCGGGACTTCGTGCTCTCCCAGGTGCGGCTGCGCGCCGTGCGGCATGTCGAAGCAGCCCCGCTGCGCCGGCGTGCACTCGCCGTGGTGGCCGGGAAACATCGGCGTGGACAGCCCCATGTCGTTGGAAAACGCCACGGAACTCTGGTGCACCACCGAGGGCTGGCTGGCCTTCCAGTTGAAGCGCCCCAGCACCGTCTTGCCGGTGACCGGATCGCGCACCCAGTTGGGCTTGCCGCTGATCCCGTCGGCCTTGTCCACCGCATGCGCCAGGATGTCGGCCTCATGGATGGCCTCCAGCAGGCCCAGGCCTATCATCGGCTGCGCCAGGCGCGGGGAAATCTGCACGTCCTCGCGCATGGGGCCGTAGCCCAGGTCCGCCACGCGATAGGTGGGGCGCATCAGGGTGGCCGTCTCACCGCCATTGAGCGCCACCGTCACGGGCTCGTACTCGATCTCCATGCGGCCTTCCGCCGGCAGGCCGGGTACCGCGAAGTTCTGCAGCTGGGAGCCATATACCGGGTCGGGGAGCAGCGGCAGCTCGCGCGAGTCGAGCCTGGCGCGCTCCGCCTCGTTGCGGGGCGGCACCGACAGACGCAGCAACAGGGCCACGGCATCGGTGCGTTCCATGGGATCGAAGCCCGGCACCGTGCCGCGCCCGTCCTTCACGTGGCAGGCCTGGCAGGAACGCGCGTTGAAGAGCGGCCCCAATCCGTCGGACGCCTGGGTGGACGAAGGCGCCGACACCCAGTCCTTGCGGAACAGGCCGTTGCCCACCAGGAAACGCTGGCGTCCCTCGAACGTGAGGTTGGCCGAGGGATGCGAAAAGATGTCGGCGTTGATCAGCTTCTTGACCGTGGCCGCCCCCGCCTGCATGGTCTCGAAGGGCTCGGCGGCCGAAAAGGCCCCGGCCGGCTTCGTGACCTCCCGTACCCGCGCCAGGTCCTCGGGCGACAGGTCGCTGCGCTGGGGCCCGGCGGCGGCGGCACATTGCGCCAGCGCCGCCAGCGCCAGGGTCAAGACGACTTGCTTCACTGGAACACGGATTCGGGATTGTCCAGGCTGTCGGAGCCTTCGAGCTGGATGTCGCCCAGGTCGAGCGCGGTGATCACGCGCTCCAGGCTGCGGGTCTGGTCGACCAGCGCGTCGATGGCCGCCTGCACCACGGCATTGCCCTCGGCGTTGCCGCTGGCGATCATCTGGTCGTAGGTTTCGACGGTTTCGGCCCGCTGCTTCATGGCCTGCATGGCCTTCAGGGTGGCGTCGAGCTTGGCGCGCATCTCGGCATCGAGCGCCGGATCCCTGGCCTTGACGAGGTCGGACAGGCTGGCGCCGGCAACCTTGCTGCCGTCCACGCGGGTGTACTCGCCCAGGTAGACATTGCGTATGCCCATCTGGTTGTAGAGGTGCGAATTGTGCGTGTTGTCGGAGAAGCAATCGTGCTCTTCCTCGGGATCGTTCAGCATCAGGCCGAGCTTCATGCGCTCGCCGGCCAGCTCGCCATAGGAGAGGCTGCCCAGGCCGGTGAGCATGGCGGCCAGGCCCGCCTTGGGATCCTGCTCGATGGCCTGGCGCGCGGCGCCCTTGGGCTGCCAGTTGCCCGACATCTCCTCGAGATCGGCCACCAGCAGGTCGGTCACGGCCTTGAGGAAGGCCACGCGGCGCTCGCAATTGCCGCCGGTGCAATGGGCCGGATCGAAGTCGGTATGCGGGCGATTGCCCGAATGGCGTTCCTGGGGCGTGCCGGTACGCCCCTCGGGCGCCGGGCCGGTGCCGTTCAGGTCCTGGCCCCACAGCATGAATTCGATGGCGTGGTAGCCGGTGGCGACATTGGCCTCGTTGCCGTCGGCCTCGTGCAGCACCTCGGACAGCAGTTCGGGCGTGATGCGCGACGCATCGATGGTCTTGCCGCCCACCGAGATCCTGGAATTGGCGATCAGGTTGACGGCATAGTAGGCGTTCTCGTCGTTTTCGGTGCCGTACGAGGCGTCGACGTAGTCGATCAGGCCTTCGTCCAGCGGCCAGGCGTTCACGCGGCCCTCCCAGTCGTCGACGATGGGATTGCCGAAGCGGAAGGCCTCCGTCTGCTGGTAGGGCACGCGGGCGGCCAGCCAGGCCTCGCGGGCGGCCTTCAGCGTGTCGGGGCCGGGCTGGGCGACGAGGGCCTCGACCGATTTCTGCAGCAGGCGCGCCGATTGCAGGGCATCTTCGTAGCCGGCCTGCGCGACGTCGGAATAAGTGCGCGCCACGGCGGCGGGCTCCACGGCGGCATTGGCCGCGACTCCGCCCAACGCGGTGAAAAGCACGGCGCCCTGCAGCAATTTACGCATCGACTCTCTCCCTATATCGGAGCTGCCCCCGCGGCAGCCCTGGTGCATGAACCATGAGGATGCAAGTGTAAACAATTTTCGTTTGTTATTCAGATAACCGTCAGGCAGGCAGGCGGGCACCGCGGCGGAGAGTGAGTGCACCACTCCGGTGCAAGTCGCCCTGCCGGAGGGCAGCGATCAGCCATGCTGGGCCGGCGTGGGCCCTGCTTGCCGGAGGGTGCCCCGGGGAAATGGAATATGGCACGGGTTTTGCTTGATGAATCGCGGACCACCGCGAATTCCGCAGCCCAAGGGGAAAAAAGGTCGGCCGCCCTGGCGCTTCGGCAGCCAGTCCGCGAAGCCGGCCACCAAGCTGAGCGCCTCGGCGCAACCGCGGCAGCCCCCATGCCTCCCGGCATGGGGGCTGCGGGTCAGCCGCGCGCCCGGGTGGAAACGCCAGGGCCTGTCAACAGACCTAGCCGCGCGCAGTGCGCAGGCCCGTGCGCGATGACGCCGGATGCAGCCAGCGGCGCAGCAGGCGGGTGATGACGGGAATGCACACGAACGACAGCACCGGGGTCATGCAGGCCGTGGTGACCAGCACGCGCCAGAACAACGGCATCGCGCTGAGCTGTTCGTTCAGCAGGCTGCTGAAGAGCAGCAGCATGGGAAAGTAGGCCAGCCAGATGCTCACCGCCTGCTTCCAGCGAGGCGGGGCGCTTTGCGCAGACCCGAACCAGCTGTCCAGCCCCTGCACCCGGCGCTCGTGGCTGGCGCGCACCAGCGATGCACCGCGCTCCAGCCACATGCGGCGCGGCAGCGAATTTTCCCAGCGCGCCAGCGACGCCTCGTCGGTAAAGCGCAGCACGATCTGGTATTGGTCGCCGCCGTCGGGGGGCTGCAGCACGCCCGAACCCAGGAACCCCGGGAAACCCGCCGCGAGGATCTCGCCCTGTCGCATCCAGGCCAGGAAGTCGCCATAGCGCTCGGGCGCGATGTGGCGCGTGACCAGCATGGTGACGGGTGCGGGAACGGGGGTGTCGGCGGACATGATGGGACTCCTGTGCAGCAGTGGACCTGGCCTGAAACTCGCCGCGATGGCGGCTCAGTACTTACCCTAGCAAGCCGCATGCCAACCTTGCAGCGCAACATCTCCCCGTCGCGAGGGCGCAATCGCCTGCAGCGCCGCAATTTTCTGCACCGCACAAAACCCCAACTTGGTGATTACCCTTAGACCAGGCACCGTAACGGTGCGCGCCGCGGACGATTGAGGCGGTAGAAGACGAGGTCTACACTGGGTCTCCCGTCACGATGGAGCATGTGCCATGAGTTCCTGCAAAATCGCCGTGTTCGTGGGCAGCCTGCGCGCCGCCTCGATCAACCTGCGCCTGGCCCGCGCCATGGAAAAGCTCGCGCCCGCCGATTTCCGGTTCGAATACGCCAATCTGGGCGACGTCCCGCTGTTCAACCAGGACCTCGAGAACGACATGCCGCCCGCCGCCGCCCGGCTCAAGCAGCTGGTCGGGGAATCCCAGGGCCTGCTGTTCGTCACGCCCGAGCACAACCGCTCCGTGCCGGCGGCGCTGAAGAACGCCATCGACTGGGGCACCCGCCCCTGGGGCACCAACGTATGGATGGGCAAGGCCGGCGGCATCGTGGGCACATCGCCCAGCGCTGCCGGCACGGCGATGGCCCAGCAGCACCTGCGCAACATCCTGGCTGCCGAAGGCGCCAACATCCTCACCACGCCCGAGGTGTTCCTGCAGATGCGCGACGGCCTCATCGACGACCAGTACGCCATCACCAGCGAGGACACCCGCAAGTTCCTCCAGGGCTGGATGGACCGCTACGCAGAGTGGGTGCGCAAGCTGGGCGCCTGACGCGCAGGTGCCGGCTGCCCGGCTTATCCCCGGCGCATGTGGAAAACGCTGAGGACAGCCTGAGGGCAGCCGGGAATTTCCCTTACCACACGGGCACTTGCGACCTGTGCTCAGGAAACGCGCAGCCCCGGCGCGGATCGTCCGAGGTTGTCCCCGTCCGATGTGGATAAGCTTGAGGACAGCCTGCGGGCATGTATAAAAAAGCCTTGCGCCTCAAGCGCTTGGCGGGGGCGGGCAGAAAAGGCGCATGCCCGTGCGGTCTAGCCCGGCCCACGGCACGGCGCGGCCGGGCAGCGCGCTCTCCGCCACCTTATCCCCCGCGGCTGTGGACAAGGCTCTGCACAGCTGCCGGACAAACGGAAAAAAAGCTTGGCCGACAATCACTTGCATGCTGCGGTCAAATCTTGGGCGCTCACTGCCTGGGGGCTCACTGCTCGAGCCGCATGCCGAGCTTGAGCCCGACCTGCCAGTGCGCCACCTTGCCGTCCTGGATATGGCCGCGCACTTCGGTGACCTCGAACCAGTCCAGGTTGCGCAAGGTCTCCGACGCCCGCGCAATGGCCCGGGCAATGGCGTCGTCCGACGACACGGTGGACGAGCCCACCAGCTCGATCTGCTTGTACACATGATCAGACATGGCACACCTCCTCTGCGATGGTTCGTGCGGAATCCTGCACGACCATTTCAGCACGGATGGACGATGCCACGGGTTGCAGCACACCACGGGGTGTTACCAGGCGCACCGCCGGCGGGCCTGCGCCGGCGGCGTTCAGTCGCGCGATGCCGGCCTGTACCGGAACGACGCCCGCACGATGCCGTGGTCGCTGGTGCCCTGGCCCTTGTGGTCCTCGAAGTTGAGGTGGTCGTTGTTGATGAGCAGACCGTCGAACATCCACAGGCGCTTGCGGCTGTGGTCGTAGAACTCCTGGCTCACCAGGATGTGGTCCAGCGATTCGCGTATGTCCTGGTGGATGTAGGTGTAGTAGACATCGCGCGTGTCGCGGTATTCCTGCAGCGTCTGCGCCGTATAGAGCGCGGTATCGCCGCCGCCCTGCGCCCCGCCCACCAGATAGCGGGGCTGGCCGGTGAGCACGTTCGCCGTGTTGCTGTGCAGGCCGTCGTTGATGTCGCCCAGCACGATCACCGGCGTGTCGTTGCCCTTCATTCTTTCATTGAGGAGGAACCGCAGCGCCGCCGCCTCGGCCGTGCGGCGTATCGTGGACAGCGCCGAGCCCAGCGCGGCGGCATGCCGGCTGTAGGTGGACTTGCGGCGCTTGTACCAGTCCTCGTCGTAGACCTGCGTCGGCGCCTTCGACTTCAGGTGGCATACGTAGACGTGCACCGCGGGATGATCCTCGCGCGGCCGGATCTTGAAGTGCAGCACCGGGCGCGAGAAGCCGCGGATGTTCACCTCGATCTCCGGCGTCTGGGGATCGTCACCCTGCGAGTGCAGGATGAACGCATCGGGGAAATCGGCCAGCCACGTGGCCCTGCCTTCCAGCAAGCCCTTGCGGACCACGGCCCCGCACACGATGCGGGACCCGTCGGCTTCCGGCGGCACGAGCATGTCGTACCGGTCCGCCAGTCCGCTGGCATCCAGAGCCCTGGCCAGGGAATCGGCGTGCCAGAGTTCCTGGAATCCGCATACGTCGGGCGCGAGCAGCCCCAGCTGTCCCGCTATCCAGTCGATCTTGATCTCGTATTCCTGCTCGCTCCAGCCGGCCTGGTCCCGGTACATGGCCCGGCCCGGCTCGTTGAGGTTGTACAGGTTGAATGTCGCGATGCTGAAGGTGGAAAGCTTCATGGGCGCCTCTCCCGCAAATATGCCGACGCTAGCCGCCTTCCATGACCGCCAGGCGTACCGCACGCGGCCATGTCGCTTCAAGTCGAACCCAGACGCTACAGACTTTTTCGGCCCCGGCCTTCCTCCCGCAAACGATGGTAGGCTCATCGAGCCCTTGCATCGCGCCGGCCGCCGCCGGCCTGCACCCGGAAACAGGAGAATCGCCATGAAAAAAACGATCACTTCCCTGGCCATCGGCTCGATGCTGTGTGCCGCGGGCGCCCAGGCGCAACAGGCTTCCGCGCCGGATACCGACGTCACGCGCCGCGCCCACATGGAACGCATGGACACCGACAGGAACGGCGCCGTCAGCCGCTCCGAATACCAGGTCTTCATGGACGACGCCTTCGTCAGGCTGGACCAGACCCGCGACGGCTACCTCGCCCAGGACGAAATGGCCAAGGTGGTCACGGCCGAGCAGTTCTCCGTCACCGATGCCAACGGTGACGGCAGGATCAGCAAGGCCGAGTTCAGCGATCGCGTGATGAGCGACTTCGCCGCATCCGATACCGACGGCGACGGCTTGCTCAGGTAAGCGCCGCCGCAGCAGGCAGGCTGTCCTGCGCGGGCGGCCTGCACCCCGCGGCCTGCCGCGCCGCCCTATCCGCCGCGCATGTCAATCTCATGACGCGCCGGGCGGCCGAAATCTTCGTTTTTCCCCCGCCAGCAATTACTTCGTCACATCGAGCTTCTATCCTCGCGGTCGGTTTTGCTGAAAAGCAACTTAAAAATTGCTTATCCGCAGCTTAACGACCGAATCCCAACATCCAGAGGCTCGAATGTCCTACCTGACAGACAAATTGCGCGCTCCGTCCCGCGAAGCGCAGGGTGAAGTTACCGTTCCCGGCCAGATGCTCGACGAGATCGTCGCGGCCAATCCCGCCCGGCGCACCGTGCTGCGAAACACCTTCGGCTTGTCGATGCTGTCCGTGTTCGGCGCAACGCTGGCGGCCTGTGGCGGCGACGACGATGACGACGACGATACGGCGCCCGGCACCGGCGGCGGCGATACCGGCGGCGGCGAGGACGGCGGCACGCCGGACCCCGTGCAGCCCGACTACTCGGTGACGTTCGAGCCCCTGGAAGACAAGATCACGGCCGACATGGTCAGCGTGCCCAACGGCTATGTGGCCGAAGTGCTGTACTCGGCGGGCGACAAGTGCATGATCGGCTCGGTTGGCTACACGGGCATCCCCCAGTCGTATCCCGCCACCGAAACCCAGGCCGGCGGCCAGCACGACGGCATGCACTATTACCCCCTGGAGGGCGTGGACCCCAACAAGGGCGGCCTGCTGGTGCTGAACCACGAGAACCTGGACAACGCCACCCTGGACCAGGACGTCGAAGGCCTGAAGACCCGCCTGTCCAACGTCGGCGTCTCGGTCATCGAGATCCAGCGCGGCGACGACGGCAAGTGGTCGGTCAAGACGGACTCGACCTACAACAAGCGCTACACCGGCAACACGGTCTACAACGTCAGCGGCCCGGCCAAGTCGGTGGTGGGCGACACGGTGGTCGGCACCCTGAACAACTGCGCCAGCGGCGACACGCCGTGGGGCACCTACCTCACGTGCGAGGAAACCACCGACAACTACCACTACACCGCTGCCGACGCCGGCAAGCCGGCCGACGAGGGCTACGGCTGGGTGGTGGAGATCGACCCCTACTCGCCCGACTCGACTGCCGTCAAGCGCACCGCCATGGGACGCTTCAGCCACGAGAACACGGCCTACATGGTGGACGAGAACAACCGCCTCGCGTTCTACATGGGCGACGACACGACTCCCGGCTGCATCTACAAGTTCGTGCCGTCCAAGGCCTACGATCCCAGCAACCGCGCCAACAACATGGGGCTGCTCGACGAAGGCACGCTGTATGTCGCGCGCTTCAACGACGACGGCAGCGGCAACTGGCTCGAGCTGACCGTGGGCAAGAACAACCTGACGGTGGGCGCCACCGATCCGGGCAACTTCACCCAGGTTGCCACCGGCGAAGTGGTCACCGGCACGATCGTCGACTTCAACACCCAGGCTGACGTGCTGATCAACGCCGCCGCCGCCGCCCGCGTGGCCGGCGCCACGCTGATGGACCGCCCCGAGTGGATCACGGTGGGCCTGGACAAGACGGTGTACTGCACCCTGACCAACAACGGCAGCCGCCAGCGCACCAGCGCGGCCAATCCCCGTCCCAACAATTCGAACGGCCACATCATCCGCTGGAAGGAGCGCAACGATTCGCCCCTGGCCACCACGTTCGAATGGGAACTGCTGCTGCTGGCCGGCCAGGACCCGGCCGACGGCGCCGCTGCCAACCTCACCGGCAACATCAACGGCGACGAGTTCTCGAGCCCCGACGGCATCCGCGTCGATCCCCAGGGCCGCCTGTGGGTGCAGACCGATGCGGGCACCGGCTCGAGCACCACCAGCATCTTCGGCAACAACTCGATGTACTACATCGACCAGGAGACCGGCGAGTCCAAGCGCTTCCTGGTGGGCCCGGTGGGCTGCGAGATCACCGGCATCGCCTACACGCCGGACCTCACCACGTTCTTCATCAACATCCAGCACCCGAACGGCGCCTGGAACACCGTGCGCGCGGGAGGCGGCGACGCCCGCTCCGCCACGGTGGTGGTGCGCCGCACCGACGGCAAGCCCGTGGGGGCCTGAACCCTGCGAGACGGCCGGGAACCCTGCCCAGGGATTTCCCGGCCAGCCAGACCGGCCCGGACGGCTTTGCCCGTCCGGGTTTTTCTTTGCACGCCCGATGCAAGCCGCATCACGGCCGCAGGTTCTGGCGCTCCACCATGCCGCCCCACTTGTCCATCTCTGCACGCAGGAAGCTGCCCGCCTGCGCCGGCGTGCCGGCCACCACGTCGACGCCGTCGTGCGCCAGCATCTCGCGCATGGCGGCCGTCTGCAACGCCTGCCCCGCGGCCTGGTTCAGGCGCTCGACGACCGGCGCCGGCGTCCCCGCGGGCGCGGCGAGCACGAACCAGTTGTGGGCCTCGAAGCCCGGCAGCGTCTCGCTGACGGTGGGCACGTCGGGCAATATGGCCATGCGGCGCGCGCCGGTGGTTGCCAGCACGCGCAGCTTGCCCGCCCTCACATGCACCAGCGAGGAAGCCGGATTGTCTATCATCAGGTCGACCTCGCCGCCGATCAGGTCCACGAAGGCCGCGCCGGCGCCCTTGTAGGGAATCCGCGCGAAGGAAACGCCGCCCTGCTCGGCCAGCATGGCGGTTGCCAGCGCCTGTATCCCGGTGCTGGCGCTGAGGGCAAAGTTGATGCTGTCGGACTGCCTGGCACGGTCGAGCACGGCGCGTACGGAATCCGCCTCGAAGTTGTTGCTCGCAACGAGTATCTGCGGCGCCGCTGCCATGATCATGACGGGCGCGAAGTCCTTCAGCGGGTCATAGGGCACCTCGGGGTAGAAGGCCGGGGTCGTCGCAAAGGCGGCGGAGCTCAGCAGCAGCGTATAGCCATCGGGAGCCGCCCGCGCGACCTCCATGGCGCCGATCTGGCCCGTGTTGCTGGGCTTGTTCTCCACCACCACGCTCTGGCCCAGTATCTGCCCCAGCTCCCTGGCGAACGGCCGGGCCAGGGCATCCACGCCGCCGCCGGGCGCGAACGGCACCACGATGCGCACCGCCCTGTCGGGGAAATCCGCCCGCGCAGCGCCGCCGGCGAACGCTGCGCACAGCAGCCACAGCAGCGCACGCCAGATTTTGTGCTTCTGCATTGTTTCCTCTCCTCGAAGTCTTGCCGTTTCAGGTCTTTCCGGTTGCGGGCGCCGCGAGCCGGACCACGGCGGCCGCATCGCCGGCATGCTCCAGCGCCCACACAGCCTCGATCAGCGGCTCCGCCCGCACGGTGCTGCCGCCATGCCGGCACAGGGCACGCAGCTTGTCCTCCAGTTCCCGGTCGCTCAGCGGCCGTGCGCGCGAACCGCGGGCCGCGTCGACGGTGTGCGCCAGCACCTTTCCGTCATCCAGCACGACGTGCAGCGCAACGCCGTCCACCGAGCGGCCGGGGTCGTCGCGGAATTGCACTTTCCCGCCCAACGCGCGCAGTGCCGGGTCGGCCACGGCCGCGTCGGAGAACTCCTCCAGGCCGGCGCGACCGCGGGTCAGGGCCACAGCCACGGCATGCTGCGCACTGACCTGCGACTGCCGCCCCGTGGCGATGCCGCGCCGGTCGGTGCGCTGGCGCAGCAAGGGGTGGCCGGACAGCTCGATGCGCGCGATGCGTGCGGCATCCAGTCGCGCCTCGGCATGCAGGGCCAGGCAGGCATCGATGACGGGATTGAGCACGACGCCGCACGGATACGGCTTGTAGGTGTTGTTGAGCAGCTCCCAGCTTTCGCCCAGCGAGGCCGCCGCCAGGCCGGGAACGGGGCTGTCCGCAGCAACGCGCAGGTAGCCGCGCTCGCCTTCCAGCGGAGCCGGCGGCCCGTCGAATCCCTCTGCGGCCAGCAGCGCGGCCAGCAGGCCATTGCGTGCCGCGTTGCCCACGCTCACGCTCTTGGCCATGGTGCCCAGCGCCTCGACCAGGCCGCCCGCCTGCACCGCGGCCGAGCCCAGCGCCCACACCATGGCCCGCGCATCCAGGCCCAGCCGCCGTCCGGCAGCGGCGGCGGCGCCGAACACCCCGCAGGTCGAGGTGATGTGCCAGCCCCGCGCATAGTGCTCCGGCGACATCGCATTGCCGATGCGGCAGGCCACTTCCACGCCGATCACAAAGGCGTGCAGCAGCTCGGCGCCGGTCATGGGCTGCGTTTCCGCCAGCGCGAAGAGCGCCGGCGCCACCGGCGCAGTGGGATGGATGATGGTGGGATGGTGGGTGTCGTCGAAATCGTAGACATTCGCCGCCATCGCATTGAGCGCGGCGGCGTTGAGCATGTCCACGCGCCCGGCGCGCCCGATTAGCGTGGCCTGCGGCCCCGCCGAATGGCGCGCGTAGGTCCGGACGGCGATGTCCAGCGTGCGGTCCCGCGCCGCGGCCAGGGCCACGGCGAAGAAGTTCAGCAGCGAGCGGCAGGCTTCGTGGCGGACGGCCGCGGGCACGTCCTCCCAGCGGCTGGCCGCCGCGAAGCCGGCCAGCGCGGCGCTGACGTCCGGCGATGCATGCGGGTAACGGTCTACGCTCATGATGCGTTCACACTTGTCGGGGAAGCCACGTGACGATCTGCGGGAACACGTAGATCAGGCACAGGAACAGCAGGATGATGAGGACGAACGGCAGCGCGCCGCGCATGATGTCCGGGAAGCGCGCCGCCGGGCTCATGCTGCGCAGCACGAACAGCACCATGCCCACCGGCGGCGTAATCAGGCCGACTTCGATCATCAGGACCAGGAACACGCCGAACCAGACGGGATCGAGGCCCAGCGAAACGGCGATCGGGTAGGTCACCGGCAGCGTCATGAGCATCATGGCGATCGACTCCACGAACATGCCCAGGACCAGGTACGCCAGCACCATGGACGCGATGACCAGTTCCGGCGCCAGGTCGGCAGCCTGGAGCAGGTTGACCATCTCGCGCGGAACGCGCAGGTAGTCGAAGACCCAGCTGAATATGCCGGCCCCCACCACGATGAGCAGCAGCAGCGCCGTCACCCGGGCAGAGTCGTAGGCAATCTCCGCCAGCGCCTTCCACGTGAGCTTGCGGCGCGCCAGGCAGAGCACGAAGGCGCTGACGGCGCCTATCGCCGCCGCCTCGGTGGGCGTGGCGATGCCTGCATACATGGAGCCCAGCACAGCCCCGATGATGGCCACGAAGGGCACCATGCCCCGGGAAGCGCGCATCTTCTCGCGCAGGGGATAGGCGCGCGCCGCGGGCGCCGCGCCCGGAACCGCCAGCGACCAGATCAGGGCGCCGAGCATGAAGCTGGCCATCAGCAGCACGCCGGGAATGATCCCCGCCAGGAACAAGTGGGTGACCGCGGCGCCTACGGTGGTGCCGTAGATGATCATCGGGATGCTGGGCGGGATCAGCACGCCCAGCGTGGCGCCCGCCGCAGCCACGCCATAGGTGAGGCGCGGACTGTAGCCGCGCCCGATCATGTCGGGACACGCCACCTTGCCCAGCGTGGCCGCCGTGGCCAGGCTGGAGCCCGACACCGCGGCAAAGACCGCCGAGGCGCCTGCCGACGCATGCGCCAGCCCCCCGGGCGCCCGGCCGAACCAGCGCACCAGGGCGTCGAACATGCCGGTGGTGATGCCGCTGCGCAGCAACAGCCCGCCCATGAAGATGAACATGGGCACGGCCGTGAGCGTGAAGGTGTTGGTGCTGCTCCACGCGCGCTCCGCCAGGAGCGAAAGCTGCGGGCGCGGCAGCAGGAAATAGACCCCGAACAAGCCCACCAGGCCCAGGGCCACGCCGATGCGCACGCCGATGAACAGCAACAGCATCAGGCTGGCCACCAGCAGGGTGGCCACCCAGCCCAGCGGCTGGCCGCGCGCCAATGCATACAGCACGGCGCAGGCGCCCACGATCGCCGCCAGCGCCGCCAGCGTCCGGGTCCCGCTCCAGGCCCAGACGCTCACTGCCAGCACCGCCGCCACGGCCGCCATGCCCCAGTCGAACCGGCTGCCGCCCAGGGCCACCGTGTTCGGTCCCAGCAGGACCAGGACGACCGCCAGGCCCGCCAGCGAGACCGGCGTCAGCCAGCGCCGCCACGCAGCGGCTGGCGGTCCGAGACGATAGATGTCGACCAGGATCGACATGCAGAAGACCACCATCCCGAGCGACGCCGGCACCTGGGGCAGCCACTGCGGCGTCGAAAGCAGGCCCCAGTCGCGCGTGTCGTTGACATACTCGCGCACGTTGAAGCTGGCCATCTGCCAGGCCAGCACGATGGCGAACGCCAGCGCCAGCCATTGGCAGACCCGTTCCACGCTGCGGCGCGGATCCGCCCCCAGGCGGTCGATCCAGATCTCCACCTGCACGTGGGCATTCGAAGCCTGCGCGGCGGCCAGGCCGAAGAACACGGTGGCCACCAGCAGGTAGCCGGAGATCTCGGTGGCCCAGGCCGTGGGGGCATTGAATACGTAGCGCGAAAAAATCTCGTAGCACATGGACAGCGCCATGCCGAGCAGGGCGGCGGTGGCCAGGGCTCCCGAGAGACGGCATGCCCGGGCCATGCCGCGGATCACGACGAAGTCCTGTGCGTCGGACAGGGGATAGGGAGAATCGGGCGATGGGCCGGGCTCGGCCGGCCCTGCCCTTCCCGGCAATCCGATGCTGCTCATGAAACGTCTCCTCGACAGCCGGCGCGGCCGCGCGATGCTGTGGTTGTTCCGATGCCGCTCTGCCGGCGGGTTTCGGAGTGCTACGACGATAATATGTGCATATTGTATTATTGAATGCTCGATTTTTCACCCGCGACATGCAACAACACCAAGGAGGAGCATCATGTCCCAGCAATCCAATGCGTTGCCACGCGCCGGGGGGCCGCGCGCCGTCCTGGCCGCCGCCCTGTGCGCCTTCGGCTGCATGAACGCCGCATCCGCCCAGACGTATGACCTGACCATGGCAGTGATCGTGTCCCCGGGGGATGGCTACTCCATCCTCACCGCTTCGGTCCCGGAACGGGTCGCCAAGGCCACCGGCGGCAAGGTCAAGGTCACCGTGAGCGATTCCCTCGTGCCGCCGGCGCAGATGGCCACGGCGGTCCGCGAAGGCCGTGTCGACCTGAGCGCGGCCCTGCACACCTACCTGGCCGCCGACGAGCCCCGCATGGGCATCTTCAACCTGCCCGGCCTGATCAACGACATCAAGGAATACAAGCAGGTATGCGATGCCTTCTGGTGCGAAGACACGCGCCGGATCTGGAAGGAGAAATGGAACGCCGTGGTGCTGGCCGAGGGAGCCTGGTGCACCCAGCAGCTGTTCTCCAAGGACCCGATACACCGGATCGAGGATTTCAAGGGCAAGCGGCTGCGCGTGCACAATCCCCAGACCGCCGAGGTGGTGAACGCACTCGGCGGCAAGCCGGTGGCTATGCCCACCACGGAGATCTTCCCCGCGCTCGAACGCGGGGTCATCGACGGCCTGTTCATCTCCACCTGCGTGGGCGGCGCACTGGAATTCTGGCGCATCGCCAGGAACGTGCAGAACTGGAGCCTCGGCCCGATCAACGGCTGGGCCATACTGGCCAATCCGGACAGCTGGGAGAAGCTGCCGGCCGACGTGCGGTCGCAGGTCCAGGGCGCCATGGACGAACTCCAGAAGGAGGCCTTCGGCAACTACGAGCAGTTCGTCGACAACGCCAGGCAGAACATGATCCGCAACGGCGTAACCTTCTGGGTCGCGCCGCAAGAGGAACGGGCTAAACTAATGCAGCAGCAGTACATCGGGCCTTCCTATGCCGCCTGGAACCGGCGCGCCAAGGAAGTCGGGTTCGATGGGCCGGCGTATCTCGAGCGCGTGCGCAAGGTACTCGGCAAGGCCGACCCCAGCTGATCCAGCGGCTGCTCCAACGGTGTCCGGGGCGCCGCCCCGCACCGGACACCTTCTACCCTCCACAATATGAACCGCATGGCTACTCCCGCTGAACTGACCGGTGATTTCAAGGTTCAACGTGTCGCCTCGGTACTGCGGCACAGCGTGACCGAAAGCATACGCAACGCCATCCTGGTCGGCCGCTTCCGCCCCGGCGAGCGCCTGCCCGAACGCGAATTGTGCGAAATGACCGGGGTCAGCCGCACGCTGGTGCGCGAAGCGCTGCGTCAGCTGGAATCCGAAGGGCTGATACACGTGATCCCGCATCGCGGCCCCGTGGTGGAGCGCCTGTCGCCGGAGCAGGCCCGCGGGATCTACCAGGTGCGCGAGGAACTCGAAGGCCTGGCCTGTCAGCTGTTCGCCGAGCACGCCACCGACCAACAACTGGCCGAGCTGCAGGAATCGTTCCAGGCGCTCAAGCGCGCACTGGCACGCGGCACGGCGCTCGAGCAGCTTACGGCCAAGAACGCCTTTTATCAGCACCTGCTCGATGGCGCGGGCAACGAGGCACTGACCACCACGCTGCGCCTGCTGAATTCGCGCGTGATGCTATTGCGCTCGACCTCGATGCAGGCGCCGGGCAGGGCCCGGCAAAGCGTGGCCGAGCTGTCGGAACTGCTGCAGGCGCTGGTTGCGCGCGATGGCAAGGCGGCGCGCAAGGCCGGCAGCCTGCACGTGCGCAATGCCGCGCGCGTCGCGATCAAGATACTCCAGGGCTCCGAAGACCCGGCGCCCGTGGCGGCCGACTAGCCGCCGGCCCAAGGGGCCCGTGCCCGGCGGCCCGGCGCAGCCTTATCGCCCGCCGCCGAACGGGTCGGCGTTCAGCGGGCCTTCCTCCCGGTAGGGCAATGCCTCGGGCAACCCCGAAAGCGCGCGCATCACCGGATATATGGCGCTGTAGTCCTGCGCGCCGCGCCCCTGCGAGCGTGCCACCGTGTACGCCTGGAAGGCGGCGGCGCCCATGGGCACGCAGGCGCGGCTGCGCGCGGCGAGCTCCAGGGCCAGCCCCAGATCCTTGTGGGCCAGGTCGACCTGGAAGCCGGGCGACAGATCGCCGCGCAGCACCTTGTTGGGATAGGTGATGTTCATGTGCCCGAGTCCGGCGATCGTTCCGCGCATGACCTGCAGCGCCAGCCCCACGCTCAGCCCGCAGGCCTCGGCCAGCGTGAGCGCCTCCGCGGTCAGGGCGTTGAGCGAAATGCCCATGAAGTTGTTCACCACCTTCACCCGCGAACCGCCGCCCACCTCGCCGCAATCGACGATTTCGTTGCCCATGCAGCGCAGCGCGTCGCGGGCGCGTGCCTTGTCTGCGGCCGTGCCGCTGGCCAGGATCAGCAAGGCGCCACGCTCTGCCTCCATGGCCGAGCGGCCTACCGGGGAATCCAGCATGCGCAGGCCCCGCTCGCGCAGGCGCCCGGCGATCTCATCGGTTTCCTGGGGCAGGATGGTCGACATGTTGATGAACAGCGCCTGATCGTCCATCGACTGCAATGCGCCCTGCGGCCCCTCCAGGACCGCACGGACGTGCGCGGCGGCGGGCAGCATGGCGATGACGAGCTCGGCGCCCGCCGCCGCCTCGCCGGGGCTCGCGGCGCCCCGGCCGCCGGCCCGGCACAACGCCTCGACCGCCTGCGGGTTCAGGTCGCAGCCCGTCACGGCGTGCCCTCCCCTGACCAGGTTGCGCGCCATGGGCAGGCCCATGGCGCCGAGCCCGATGAAACCGATCCTGTATGTCTGCATGATGTCTCCGTCGCTCTGCCGGCCGGCCGCGCCGCGGCCATGCCGGCGCGCACGCCCTGCGCTCAGGCGGGCTTGCCGTGGTTTTCGAATTCCGCCAGCACTTCGCGGACGGCTTTCATGGAATCGAGCGCCGCGGGCACGCCGCAATAGATCGCGGCCTGCAGCACCACCTCCACCAGCTCGTCCCGGGTGACGCCATTGTTCAGGGCCCCGCGTATGTGCAGGCGCAGTTCGTGCGGACGGTTCAGGGCAATGAGCATCGCCAGGTTGAGGAAGCTGCGGGTCTTGCGCTCCAGGCCGGGCCGGGTCCAGACCTCCCCCCAGCAATACTCGGTGACCAGTTTCTGCAATGGCGCCGTCAGGTCGTCCGCGCCATCGAGCGACTTGTCCACGTAGGTGTCGCCCACCACTGCGCGACGGACCGCCAGGCCCTTCTGAAACTGCTCGGTTTGAAACTCAGGCCGCAATGCCATGGTGATGTCTCCGGTGAAAAGCGGGAGGGGTGGAATATCCACTTGATGCCGCAACACGTATTACTATAATACAATCCTATTGTATTCATAAGATCACGAACTCCCGCCACGGAGGAGACACTTGGACCTCACGCCACAATTGCGCGGCAGGAACGCCCTCGTCACCGGCGCCACGGCCGGCCTGGGCCATGCCATTGCCGACGCGCTGGCCGGCGCGGGCGCCACGGTGGTCCTGCACAGCCAGCATGCCGACGATGCGGCGCGCGCGGCCCAACGCGCCCTTGCGCAGAAACATGGCGCACGCGTGCTCCTGCTGCAGGCCGACCTGCGCGACGCGGACCAGATCGAGACCCTGGTCGGGCAGGCGCTGAACGAGTTGCCCCGGCTCGACATCCTGGTGAACAACGCGGTGATACGCCATTTCGAACCTGCGCACGAATTGCCGCGGGCGCACTGGGACGAGTCCCTGGCCGTCAACCTGTCGGCGGCCTTCCATCTGGCGCGCCTGGCCCTGCCCGGCATGCTGGCCCAGCAGTGGGGGCGCATCGTGAATCTCTCATCGGTATACGGCTCGGGCGCCACGGCCAACAGGGTCGGGTATGTCACCACCAAGACCGCGCTGCTCGGGCTCACCCGGGCGCTCGCCATCGAGACGGCAGCCCGTGGCGTCACCTGCAATGCCGTTGCGCCCGGCACCGCGCCGACGCCCGCCATACTCGCGCGCATCGGCGAGATCGCGCGCCGGCAGGGCATCCCCATGGAACAGGCGGAACACGGCTACCTCGCAGCGCGCCAGCCCACGGGGCGCTTCGTGGCCATGGAGAACGTGGCCGCGCTGATCCTGTTCCTGTGCAGCGAGGCCGGGCGCGACATCACCGGCGCGGCCCTGCCCATCGACGGAGGCTGGACCGCCGCCTAGCGGCCCGCCCCCCGTTCCCATTCCAACCAGCGAGAGACGAATCATGACCAGAGAACACGACAGGCATCTGGGCTTCGTAGGCATAGGCCGCATGGGCGCACCCATGGCCGAGCGCCTGCTCGAAGCCGGCTATGCGCTGACGATCCACGATGCGCAGCCCTCCGCGCTCCAGGCATTGGCCGCCAGGGGGGCGCACATCGCCGATACGCCCAGGGCCGTGGCCGACAGGGCCGGCACGGTGTTGGTGTCCCTGCCGACCCCCGACATCGTGCTGTCGGTGGCGCTGGGCGAGCACGGGCTGGCCGCGGGCAGCGCCGTGCATACGGTGGTAGACCTCTCGACCAGCGGGTCGGCGGCCGCCCGCGAACTCGCCGCAGGCCTGGCGGACCACGGCATCGAGAGCCTGGACTGCCCCGTCAGCGGCGGCGTGACGGGCGCCAGGCGCGGCACGCTGGCCCTCATGGTTTCAGGGCCCCGAGCACGCCACGACGCGCTGCAGGACGTGTTCGCGGTACTCGGCCGCGCCACGTACGTGGGCGAACGCGCCGGCATGGCCCAGACCATGAAGGTCATCAACAACCTGATCTCGGTCACCGCGCTGAGCATCACGTCGGAACTCATGGTGATGGGCGTGAAGGCAGGCCTGGACCCGGACACCATGCTGCAGGTCATCAACTCGGGATCGGGCCGCACCAATGCCTCCGAAGACAAGATTCCCCGCTTCGTGCTGAGCCGCAGCTTCGACTTCGGCTTCGCGATCGGCCTGTCGGCCAAGGACGTCAGGCTGTGCCTGGAAGAAAGCGAGCAGCTGGGCGTACCCCTGCGGGTGGGCGACGCAGCGCGCCGGCTGGTCGACGACGTGCGCGACAGGTTCGGCGACGGCGCCGACCTGACGGAGATCATCCGCTACATCGAAGCGGACGCAGGCGTGCAGGTGCGCGGCCGGGCCGCGGATGCGGGGGCGCCATGAAGCCATCTCCTTCCCCCGCCCGTCGATACCCCATGCCCCGGTCTCCCCGCCCGGCTGCGGCGCTGGCCCGCCGCGTGGCGGCCCTGGCTGTCGCGCTGTCCGGTCTGGCGCTGGCCGGCGCGCCAGCCGCAGCAGCCTACCCCGAGCGGCCCGTGCGCGTCATCGTGCCCTTTGCCGCCGGAGGCGGCGCCGACATCGTGGCCCGCCTGGTTTTCAAGGGGGTCGCCGAGCGGCTCGGCCAGCCCTTCATCATCGACAACCGAGGCGGCGCGGGCGGCATCATCGGCACGGACGCCGTGGCCAAGTCCGCGCCCGACGGCTATACCCTGCTGCTGGGGCAGAGCGGCCCCAACGCCATCAATCCTGCCACCTACAAGAACCTGCCCTACGACGCACGCCGGGATTTCGTGCCCGTCACGCAGCTCACCCGCTACCCTTATGTGGTGGCGGTCAAGCGGGATCTCCCCGTTGACAGCCTGCAGGCGCTGCTCCAGCTTGCCCGGCGCGAGCCGGGCAAGCTGAGCCTCTCCACGGCAGGCCATGGAAGTTCCGCGCACCTCGCCGTGGTGCTGTTCATGCGCCAGACCGGCGTCGTCGTGACGCCCGTGCCATACAAGGGCGCCGGCCCTGCGCTGATGGACGTCGTGGGCGGCGTGGTCGACATGACGTTCGGCGACGCCGCCTCCGCGTCCAAGCAGGCGCAGGCGGGCAGCGTCAAGGCGCTGGCCGTCACCGGGGCCGCGCGTTCCCCCCTGCTGCCCGAGGTGCCGACAGTCCAGGAAGCCGGCGTGCCGGGCTACGAGGCCTCCGCCTGGCACGCCGTGCTGGCGCCCCGCGGCACGCCGCGACCCGTCATCGACGCCCTGCATGAAGCCATCTCCGGCGTCCTGGCAGACCCGCAGCTGCAGCAGCGCCTGGCCCAGGACGGCATAGAGGTGGTCGCCAGCCGGCCCGAGGCTTTCGAGCAGGCCCTGCAGGCGGAAATCGCCAAGTGGCAGAAGCTCGTGGAAGAAGCCGGCATCCGCCTGGATTGAAGAAGCGCGCAGGCGTCGGTCCGCCGCGGCTCGTGGCGGACCGGCAGGGCAGGCCGGATGACCCGGCCGGTCCTGCGTCAGGATTCATAAAAAATTCATCGGCCGCCATCGGACTGTCACGGCGCTGTTACCGTTGGTGAACAACATGACGCCTTCCTGAATGAATCCGGGAGGGATCATGCACACCAAGACAGAACAAGGCGGCGAGGCGCGCCGTTTCTCGCGCTCGCGGCTGTTTGCCGCCACGCTGCTGGCGGCCACGATGCTGGCCGCCTGCGGCGGCGACGACGATGACGACGACCACGCCGGCACGCCGCCGGAAACGCCGGAGGAGCCCAGCCCCGCCGCGCCGCTGGATGTGACGCTGCTGCACATCAACGACCATCACTCCAATCTCGACAGCAAGACGCTCGCGCTGAACCTCGCCAACGCGGCAGGGCAGACCGTGGAGGCCGAAGTGGAGTCGGCCGGATTCGCCCGGGTCACCGCCGCCATGCGCGAACTTTCCCAGGGCAGCGACAACGTCATCAAGCTGCACGCGGGCGACGCGCTGACCGGCACGCTGTACTTCAACCGCGCGGGCGAGATCGGCGAGGCCGATGCCGCGATGATGAACACGGTCTGCTTCGATGCGTTCACGCTGGGCAACCACGAGTTCGACAAGGGCGACACCGAGCTGAAGAACTTCATCGACCGGCTGCATGCCGGCGACTGCAAGACCCCGGTGATCAGCGCCAACGTGCACTTCGGCGCCGGCTCGGCGCTGAACCCCGCCACTGCCGCCGGCTACGTGCAACCCTACACCGTGGTCGAGCGCGGCGGGCAGAAGCTCGGCATCGTCGGCCTGACGGTGGCCGGCAAGACCAAGCAGTCTTCGAGCCCCGACCCCGACACCACCTTCGAGGACGAGGCCGCCGCGGCACAGCGGGCCATCGACGCGCTCCAGGCGGAGGGCATCAACAAGATCATCGTGAGCAGCCACATCGGCTACCAGCTCGACCGCCAGATCATTCCCCTGCTGAGCGGCGTGGACGTCGTCATCGGCGGCGACTCGCACACCCTGCTGGGCCCCGACGCCATGGCGGACGTGGGCGTGGGCAGCCCGGCCGGTCCGTATGCCGAACAGCTGACCAACCGCGACGGCCAGCCCGTGTGCCTGGGCCAGGCCTGGGAGTATTCCCAGGTGGTCGGTGAAATGAAGGTGAGCTTCGACGCAGAAGGCGTGGTCACCGCCTGCGCCGGCACGCCGCACGTGCTGATCGGCGACAGCTTCACCGTGGCGGATGCCGACGGCAACGCTGCGCCGGCGTCTGCCGCCGACAATGCCGCGCTGCTGGCCAGCGCCGCGGCCACCGGCTTCCTGCGGCCCACGACGCCGGACGCCGAGGCGCTCGAGGTGCTGGCCCCGTTCAAGGAGAAGGTGGCGGAGTACAGCCGGCAGGTCGTCGCAACCGCGCCCGACGAGATCTGCTCGCGCCGCGTGCCGGGCGGCCCGGGCAGCGTCGACTACAGCCGTTCCAGCGCGGCCTGCAACGCGCTCGGCCAGGTGGACGAGCGCGGCGGCGACATCCAGCAGCTGGTGGCCCAGGCCTATCTCGAGGTGGCCAACGCCAGCTATGGCGGCGCCGACATCACGCTGCAGAGCGGCGGCGGCGTGCGCGTTCCGCTGCAGGGAGAGGTTACCGCCGCGAACGTGATCGAAGTCCTGCCATTCGGCAACATGCTCTGGCGCCTCGACATCACGGGCGCCGAAGCCAAGGCCATGGTGGAGGACGGACTGGAGGCGGTGTTCGGACCGGGCGGTTCCACGGGGCCCTATCCCTACACGGGCGGCCTGCGCTTCGACGTCGACGCGACCCAGCCGGCAGGCAGTCGCGCCACCAACCTGGAAGTGCTGGACCAGGCCACCGGCAACTGGAATCCGATCGACCCCGCGGCCACGTATCGCCTCTTCGTGCTGAGCTTCAACGCGACCGGCGGCGACGGCTACGAGACGCTGGCCAATGTGCCGGCAGAGCGGCGCACCGACATCGGCGTGCTGGACGCCGACGTGTTCCAGGCCTACATCGATGCCCTGCCGACGCGTGACGCCGTGACCGGCCTGCCCATCATCCAGAAGCTGGACGGCGTCTACTACAGCACCAAGAGCTTCGTCGGCCCGGTCACCCCCTGAGCCACCGCGTGCGGGGCGGGCCCCTCCGGCCCGTCCCCGCATGTTCCTGCACTCGCCGGCCTGCATGCATGCAGGCGCCCACCGGCGACGCCCCGGCAGCGGCCCGTTGGCCGCTGCCGATCCGCACCCGTCCCCCTGCTCTTCCACGCGCCATCAGGACCCCGGACCGCCTTCAATGTTAAGGTGCTCGCCTCTGCCCCGATGGCGATGCGCCCTGGTCTGCCGCGCCCGCGATGCGCCGGCGCCCGACCCGCCGGTCCGTGCCGGCTGCCTCGCAGGCCCGCGCCCGCCCTCGTCCGCGCGCAGGTATAAACCCGTGTTTTGTCAGGTCCGGAAGTGTCGATGAGCAAGTCCCCTATGTCCAAGAACAGCGAGAACGATCAGCAGGCCGGCGCGGAAGGCCGCGCCGCCCCGGCAGGCGGCCTTGCCGGCCACACGCCCATGATGCAGCAGTATCTGCGCCTCAAGGCGGAGGCCGGGCCGCTGCTGCTTTTCTACCGCATGGGCGACTTCTACGAGATGTTCTATGAAGATGCCGAGCGGGCCGCGCGGCTGCTGAACCTCACGCTGACCAAGCGCGGCGCCTCCAATGGCACGCCCATCCCCATGGCGGGCGTGCCGGTGCATGCGATGGAGCAGTACCTGGCCCGGCTGGTGGCCCAGGGGGAATCGGTGGCCATCTGCGAACAGACCGGCGATCCGGCCGCCGCCAAGGGGCCGGTGGAACGCCGCATCGTGCGCATCGTCACGCCCGGCACCCTGACCGACGACGCGCTGCTGCCCGCCAAGGCGGACCGCGCGCTGGCCGCCGTGCACATCGGCGGCAAGGCGCGCGAGCCCCGCATCGGCCTCGCCTGGCTCAACCTCGCCAGCGGCGAGTTCCGCCTCACCGAGTGCGCGCCGGCCCAGCTCGAATCCGAGCTGCACCGCATCGCGCCGGCCGAGCTCGTGCACGCCGAAGGCGCGGCGCTGCCGCCGTCGTTCGACGGCGCGCGCGCCGGCGTGCCGGACTGGCACTTCGAGGGCGACGGCGCGCGCGGCCAGCTGCTGGCCCACTTCAAGACCGACACCCTGGCGGGCTTCGACGTGGAAGACATGCCGGCCGCCGTGTGCGCTGCGGGCGCGCTGCTGCGCTACGCCGCCCGCACGCAGTCGCAGACCCTGGCACACGTGCAGCAACTCACCGCCGAGCGCCCCGGCCAATACGTGCTGCTGGACCCCGTGACGCGCCGCAACCTGGAACTCACCCAGACGCTGTCTGGCGAAGACGCGCCCACCCTGTTCTCGCTGCTGGACGGCTGCGGCACGCCCATGGGCAGCCGCCTGCTGCGCCGCTGGCTGCACCATCCGCTGCGCGACAACGCGCCGGCCCAGGCACGCCAGCAGGCCATTGCCACGCTGCTCGGGGCCCAGGCGCCGTCGGCCTCGGCCTTCGCCCCCACGGACATGCTGGACGACCTGCGCCAGGCCCTGTCCCGCCTGCCGGATATCGAGCGCATCGCCGCGCGCCTGGCGCTGCGCTCGGTGCGCCCGCGCGAGCTGGCCAGCCTGCGCGATGCCCTGGCCGAACTGCCCGCGCTGCAGGCGCTGCTTTCCGGCATGGCGGGCGGCAGCGCCCGCCTGGCGGAGCTGGCCGCGCTCATGCGGCCCGATCCGGAGATCGGGGCGCTGCTGGCACGCGCCATCGCCGAAGAGCCCGCGATTGCGATACGCGACGGCGGCGTCATCGCCCCCGGCTACGATGCCGAGCTCGACGAACTGCGGGCCCTGGCTGCCGATGGCGGCGACTTCCTCGTGCAGCTCGAGGCGCGCGAACGCGAACGCACCGGCATCGCCAACCTGCGCGTGGAATTCAACCGGGTGCACGGGTTCTACATCGAAGTCACCAAGGGCCAGGCCGGCAAGGTGCCCGACGACTACCGGCGCCGGCAGACCCTGAAGAATGCCGAACGCTACATCACGCCCGAGCTCAAGTCGTGGGAAGATCGCGTGCTCTCCGCACAGGACCGCTCGCTGGCGCGCGAGAAGTGGCTGTACGAGCAAGTGCTGGACGCGCTGGGCGGGCATGTGCGCCCGCTGTCGAACTGCGCCGCCGCGCTGGCGGAACTGGACACGCTGGCCGCGCTGGCCGACCATGCCCGCCGCCACGACTGGACGGCGCCCGAACTCAGCGAAGCGCCGGAGATCGACATCGAGGCCGGGCGCCATCCGGTGGTGGAACGCGCCATCGAACGTTTCACGCCCAACGGCTGCCGCCTCGACGCGATGCGGCGCATGCTGCTGATCACCGGCCCCAACATGGGCGGCAAATCCACCTACATGCGCCAGACGGCGCTCATCGCCCTGCTCGCGCGCGTCGGCAGCTTCGTGCCGGCAGCGCGTGCACGGATCGGCACGCTGGACCGCATCTTCACCCGCATCGGCGCCGCCGACGACCTGGCCGGCGGACGCTCCACCTTCATGATGGAGATGACGGAGGCCGCCGCCATCCTGGCGGCCAGCACGCCCCACAGCCTGGTGCTGATGGACGAGATCGGCCGCGGCACTTCCACCTACGACGGACTGGCCCTGGCGTGGGCCATCGCCTGCCGGCTGCTGACCCACAACCGGGCGCTCACGCTGTTCGCCACGCACTACTTCGAGCTCACCCGGCTGCCGGCGGAGCAGCCCACGGCGGCCAACGTGCACCTGGCCGCCGCCGAGTCGGCCGGCGGCATCGTATTCCTGCACGAAGTGCGTGACGGCCCCGCCAGCCGCAGCTACGGCATCCAGGTCGCCCAGCGCGCCGGCGTGCCGCCCGCGGTGATCCGCCAGGCCACCCGCGAGCTCGAGCGCCTCGAAGCGCAGGGCGCGCCCACCCCGCAGCTGGGCCTGTTCGCCGCCGCCATCGACGCCGAGGCGCAGGCCCAGCAGGCCGCCGAACGCGGCGCCGCCGACGAAGCCCTGGCCGCCCTGCGCGACGAACTCGTCGCCATCGACCCCGACAGCCTGGCCCCGCGCGAAGCGCTGGATGCCCTCTACCGACTCAAGGCCCTGCTGGCATGATCCCCGCTCCCGATCTCCCCACGCCGCTGTTGGGCGGCCTCACACCGGCGGCGTTCATGCGCCGGCACTGGCAGCGCAAGCCGCTGCTGGTCCGCCAGGCCATCCCGGGCCTGCGCCCGCCCCTGTCCGTGGCGGCGCTCAAGCGCCTGGCGCGCCGCGACGACGTGGAGTCGCGCCTGATCTGGCGCGAACACGGGCAATGGCAGATGGAAACCGGCCCCTTCTCCCGCCTGCCGCGTGCCGGCGAGCCCGACTGGACGGTGCTGGTGCAGAGCGTGGACCTGCACGACGACGCCGCCGCCGAGCTGATGCAGCGTTTCCGCTTCGTACCCGACGCGCGCCTGGACGACATCATGATCAGCGTTGCCTCGCGCGGCGGCGGCGTGGGCGCCCATTTCGACAGCTACGACGTCTTTCTCCTGCAGGCCTGCGGCCGGCGCCGGTGGCGCTATGGCCGCCAGCGCGACCTGAGCCTGCAACCGGACCTGCCGCTGAAGATCCTGCAGCGCTTCGAACCCGAGGAAGAGCACGTGCTGGAGCCGGGCGACATGCTGTACCTGCCTCCGCAGGCCGCGCACGATGGCGTGGCCCTGGACGACGACTGCATGACGATCTCCGTGGGATTCCGCTCCCCGAGCCGCGCGGCCCTGCTGCGCGGGCTGCTCGAGGCCGCGTCGGACCAGGCGCTGGCGCGGCTCGGCCAGCCGTCGGGCCCCTACGGCGAACCGCCGCTGCCGGGCCCGCGGCCCGCAGGCCTGTACCGCGATCCGGGCCAGCCGGCGGTGGACCGGCCTGCCGCCCTGCCGGAGAGCCTCGTGCAGGCCACCCTGGATACGCTGCGCGAGGTACGCTTCGACGCCAGCCTCGCGGCACGCTTCCTGGGCTGCTGGCTGACCGAGCCCAATGCGCTGAGCGTATTCAGCGCCGAGTCGGACCTGGACCTGGAAGACGAATGGCCCGCACAGGGCCGGCTGGTGCTGGATCGCCGCACCCGCATGCTGTATCGCGACCGGGCCTTGTTCATCAACGGCGAAGCCGCTCCCGTTCCTGCCGGCACAGCCTTGCGTGCGCTGGCCGACGAGCGCAGCCTGGATTGCGCCGACCCGCGCTGCCGGCGCCTATCAGGACAAGCCCGGGCTTGCCTGGCCGACTGGCTGCTGGCAGGCTGGTTGCATTATCGCAACTGAGGCGGTACGGCGCGGGGCCGCGCCGTACCATCCCGACACCTGCATGTGTCGAGATCGCACAGAACGCTAGCAACTCTGTGCGCCTTGTCACAACCCGACATCGAAAACACGGTTGGGCAAAGTTTGTTGCGCCTGGGATGCGACCGCTTTAACTTCCACACGCCAGCATCTGACGGATTCCTGTAGCCTGACTCATGGTTTCCCCTAGTAGGAAGAGGGGTCCATACATTCATCAGTCAAAGAGGAGTCTCGCCATGATGAGCAAATCGCTGATTCTCGCCTCCATGCTTGCCGTCGCCCTGACCGCGTGCAACAAGAGCGAAGAAGCGGAAGCCCCCGCCGACAGCACCACGCCGTCGACGACCGAACCGGCGCCTGCCGCTCCCAGCTCGCCCGCGCCCACCACCCCGGCGCCCTCGAGCCCCAGCACGCCGTCGGATACTGCTCCCGGCACCACTCCGGGTGGCGGTTCCACCACCCCTGGCGGCGGCGCGACGACCCCGTCCTCGTAAAACCGGCAGCCGCCCCCGCAGGGCGGTTCCAGCATCCCCGAAAGCCCTCCCGGGCAGCGCCGCAGCCGCGGCCTCCCGAGGGGGCTTCGCTTTTTCCGGGGCCGGGAAGTCCCGGTCCGCAAAACAGAAAGCAGAAAGGCCGGCCCCAGGGGCCGGCCTTTCTGCGTGCGCGCCGCCTGCCGGGCGGCGCGGTGCGCCTTACATCTTGTCCTTCAGGACGCCGAGCAGGCGCTGGGCGGTGGTGCTGTTGTCGCGCACCCCGTTGGCATCGAGCACCGTGACCTGGCTCTGCCCGGCGCTCTCGGCCACGTGCACGCGGTACTGCGGCGCCGAGGCGGGCTTGCTGCCGAAGAGCCGACCGAAGAAGCCAGGCTGGTCCCGCTTGGCGCCGGTGTCGGTGTCCACGTAGCGCACGTAGTAGTCGCCGGCGCTGCGGTCGCGATCGTCCACCGCGAAGCCGCCGGAATCCAGGGCCACCCCGACGCGACGCCAGGCGCGGTCGAAGGACTCGTCGATGACCAGCATGGCGCCTTCGGCGCGCACGCTCTGCTGCGCCACCGGCGATTGCGGATTGGCTTCGGCCTGGGCCACCAGCTGGCGGGCGCGATCGGTGTCGGTGCCCAGGTAGACCATGAGGCGCGCCAGCATCGCAGCGTTCAGGCCGGGATCTTCCCGGCCGTGCTGCCATTCGACCTGGCCCTCGTCCTCGCCGTAGCGCTTCTCGATCATCTGCTGGTGGCTGATGTAGACCTCGGTGTGGTTGCCCACCCGTTCCACCCGCGTGCGGAATTTCTCGCGCTCGCCGCTGTCCCAGGCCTGGTCGATCACCGTGCCCAGCAGCTGACGCAGCCAGCTCTCGGGAATCTTGGCGCGGTTCTCGGCCCAGGCGGTCTCGATCAGGCCCGCCTGCGGCGTGTTGACCGCCACGGTGAAGCCGGTGTCGGTCCAGAAGTCGACGATCTTGGGAAAGACCTCTTCGGGGGGGCGCTCGACCACCAGCCAGCGCAGGTCGCCATCGCGCTCGACCCGCATGTCGTCGCGCTGCGGCAGCACGTTGCTGCCGCGCGCCGTTGCCGCCGCGGCCTGCTGCGCCTGCCCCTGCTGCTGGAACTCAGAGTAGGTGGTGGTGCCCGAAGCCGGCGCGCGGTAGCGCGGGTCGGACGCCGCCTGGGTCAGGTCCGGCGGGATGCTCAGGGGCTCGCCGCGGCGCGTGCTCTTGTAGTCGATGGAATCCTCGTTGCCCAGGAAGTCATTGACCTGGCTGCAACCAGACAACAGCGTCAAAGCGATCACTGCCGACAAACCGGCATGACGTTTGTTCATACACGTCCTCACGTAATTAGATCAGGCCCACTTCCTGGAGAGCCTGGCGCACCGTGTCGTGATGCGCCTGGCCCAGCTCCACCAGGGGTAGCCGGTAGCCCAGCGCGGTGCGGCCCATTTGCGCCAGCGCCCACTTGACCGGGATGGGATTGGCCTCGACGAACAAGGCCTTGTTGAGACGGGCGAGACGGGTATTGAGTTCACGGACCCGCGGCAGGTCGCCAGCCGTTGCGGCAACGCACAAGTCGTGCATCAGCCGGGGCGCCACGTTGGCGGTGACGGAAATATTGCCGCGCGCGCCCAGCAGCATCAGGGCCGCGGCCGTGGGATCGTCGCCGCTGAACACCTGGAAGCCCTGCGGCGCCTCGCGCATCAGCAGCACGCCGCGCCCGATGTCGCCGGTGGCATCCTTGATGCCGATGATGCCGGGCACTTCGGCCAGGCGCAGCACGGTTTCGTTGGACATGTCGGCCACCGTGCGGCCGGGCACGTTGTAGAGCAGCGTGGGGAGGTCGACCGCCTCGGCCACCGCCCGGAAATGGCGATAGAGGCCTTCCTGGGACGGCTTGTTGTAGTACGGAACCACCGACAGGCCAGCCGTGGCCCCCACGGCCCGCGCGTGGCGCGCCAGGTGGATGGCTTCGTCGGTGGAGTTGGCGCCGACGCCGGCGATCACGGGGATCCGGCCGGCCGCGTGCTCGACGGCCACGCGGATCAGTTCCGCGTGTTCTTCCATGGAAACGGTGGGCGATTCGCCGGTCGTGCCGACCACCACCAGGGCGTCGGTGCCCTCGGCGACGTGCCAGTCGATCAGCGCGCGATAGGCGTCGTAGTCGAGGCTGCCGTCGGGTTGCATGGGCGTGACGAGCGCCACCATGCTTCCCTGGAAGACCGGGTCTGCGGCGCGAGCATTAGAGGCCATGAGTGAGGCTCCGCGTACGGGGAAGACGTGGCTTCCCCGAGCTTGAATCGATCAAACCGCTGAGTTTACCGGATATTGGCCGGCACTCTATAAAAAGGCCCCCACCACCAGGCGGCCCAGCGCCAGTATGGGATTGAGCAGCACCCACAGCACCCCGGTGAACAGCAGCACCAGCACGATGACCAGCCCGTAGGGCTCTATGCGGGCGTACTGGTAGGCCGCGCGGTGGGGCAGCAGGCTGAAGACGATGCGGCCGCCGTCCAGCGGCGGCACCGGCAGCAGGTTCAGCGCCATCAGCACCAGGTTGACGTTGACCCCGGCCAGCGCCATCTCGAACCAGAAGCCCTCCTGCACGCCGGCGGAAAAGTACAGGCGCAGCGAGAACGCCCACAGCACCGCCATGACCAGGTTGGCCGCGGGGCCGGCCAGCGCCACCCACAGCATGTCCTTCTTGGGCCGGCGCAGCCGCGCGAAGTCCACCGGCACCGGCTTGGCCCAGCCGAACAGCAGCCCGGCGCCGCCCATCAGCTTGGAAACCAGCAGGATCGCCGCCGGCACCAGCAAGGTCCCGACCGGGTCGATGTGGCGCATGGGATTGAGGCTGATGCGCCCGGCCTGGTGGGCCGTGTGATCCCCGAACATGCGCGCCACGTAGCCATGTGCGGCTTCGTGCAGCGTGATGGCGAAGATCACGGGCAGGGCATAGACCGCGATGGTCTGGATGATGTCGTTCATGGCCTTGGACTAGGTGAGAGGAACGGGCTGGCGCGGCGCAGGGCGCCTCCTCATGCCAGCCCCAGCACGGCGGGATCGCCGCGGCCGCGGCGCACCACCACGGGCGCCTCGCCGGTGAGATCCAGCACCGAGGTGGGCGAATGCGGGCAGGCGCCGGCGTCGAGCACGGCGGCCAGTTCGTGAGCATAGCGTCCGGATATTTCTTCCGCGTCGTTCAGCGCATCTTCCTCGCCGCGCGGAATCAGGGTGGTGGACAGCAGCGGCGCTCCGAACTCTTCGAGCAGCGCCAGCACCACCTTGTGGTCGGGTATGCGTATGCCTATGGTCTTGCGCGAAGGGTGCGACACGCGCCGGGGCACTTCCCGCGTGGCCTCGAGTATGAATGTCCAGGGCCCCGGCGTGGCGGCCTTGAGCAGCCGGTACTGCCGGTTGTCGACCCGGGCGAAGTGCCCGATCTCGGCAAGGTCGCGGCACAGCAGGGTGAGATGGTGGCGTTCGTCGAGGCCCCGCAGGCGCCGCAGGCCATCGGCGGCGGCCTTGTCGTCCAGGCGCGCCGCCACCGCATAGCTCGAATCGGTGGGCACGGCCACCAGGCCGCCATCGCGCAACCACTGGGCAGTCTGCTTGAGCAGGCGCGGCTGCGGGTTGTCGGGATGGATGGAAATGAGCAGTGCCATGCGATTATCCTAACACTGCCATGGGGCATCCGCCCCGCCGGAGAAACAATCATGCGCTTGGACGACTCGCGGGAAAGCCGCAATATCGAAGACCGCCGCCGCTCGGGGCCCCGGCTGGGCCGCGCCGGCGGCGGAATCGGCCTGGGCACCATCGTGCTGGCCCTGGTCGCCATGTATTTCGGCGTGGACCCGTCCGTGGTGCTGCAGATGGCCGAGGGGCCCGCGCCGCAGGAACAGCAGGTTCCCGCCGGCGCGCCTGCGGCCAACGATCCGCAGGCGCAGTTCGTCGCCCGCGTGCTCGGCGAAACCGAGGACGTCTGGGGCGCCGTCTTCCAGCAGCTGGGCCGCTCCTACGTGCCGCCCACCCTGGTGCTGTTCCGCGGCGCCACCCCCACCGCATGCGGCACCGGCCAGTCGGCCATGGGCCCTTTCTATTGCCCCGCCGACAGCAAGGTCTACATCGACCTCTCCTTCTTCGACGAGATGTCCCGGCAGCTCGATGCGCCGGGCGACTTCGCGCAGGCCTACGTGATCGCGCACGAGGTCGGACACCACGTCCAGCACCTGGTGGGCACCGCCGAACAGGTGGACAAGCTGCGGCGGCGCGATCCGGCCCAGGCCAACAGCCTCTCGGTGCGCATGGAACTGCAGGCCGACTGCTACGCCGGCCTGTGGGCGCGGCATGCCGACCAGGCGCGCAACATCCTGGAAGACGGCGACATCGAAGAAGGCCTGAACGCGGCCACCGCCATCGGCGACGACACCCTGCAGCGCAAGAGCCAGGGCTACGTGGTGCCCGACGCGTTCACCCACGGCTCGTCGGCGCAGCGCGTGCGCTGGTTCCGTCGCGGATACGAAGGGGGCAGCCTCGAGCAGTGCAACACCTTCGCCACCGGGTCGCTGTAGGCCGCACAGCGGCGCAGCGACTTCCTGTAAGATTACGCCCCCTCGCAACGCGCCGCACCGCGCGCGCCGTTCCTACAAAGCCTAACCGAGGGCCCATGGCCAATCACGTCGAACCGCTCATCACCCCCGACGAAGTGCAGGAAATCCTTGCCGATCCCAAGGAAACCGTGACCCCCATCCAGTGGAAACCGCGGCCGGCCGCCGGCAGCGCCCAGTGGGTGGAGTTTTCATCGGCCTGCCGCGTCAAGGGCGAAGTGCGCGAGGACGTGATCTTCCGGGCCACCTACCGCAGCGCCCGCACGGCGGTCCAGGGCCAGGCGGCCATCATGCTGGCCGAGACCTTCGGCGCCAGCCTCTTCGTGGGCCCGCATCGCGTCTTCGGCGTCGACACCGGCGACACCTTCCACACCAGCCTGGTGGGTGCGGGCCGCCCGCAGCATCGCAAGGTGCTGGCCGACCGCACGCATGCGCACGTCTGGGTCGACGAAGGCGAAGGCTATGCCGAGCCGGTGGTGCCCGCCCTGCACGACATCGGCGCGCTGATGGATTATTTCCTGCCGCGCGCCAACCTCACGCTGGCCGGTGGATTCGCCCATCCCCTGAAGGGCCGGCAGATCGAGCTGATGCTATGACTCAATTCCTGGAAGCCGCGGGCTGGACCGTCCTGCCCGCCGGCGAGCGCGCCGTGCGCGCGATCTCGCCCATGACCCTGGGCCTGGACGGCCAGCATGCCGCCTTCTTCATCGCCCGCCCCGACGACCACAGTTTCTATCTCACCGACGCCGGCGAGACGGCCATGCATGCGGCCACCTACGGCATCGACCTGCCGCCCAAGCGGCTCGAAATCCTCAACCAGACGCCCGGCGTCAACTTCGCCCGCTTCGACAAGAGCGGCGAAATCGTGGCGCAGGGCCCCGGCGACCAGCTGCAGGAAGCGCTCTGGGACGCCATGAAGCTGGCCATGGCGCTGTCGTTCCAGTGCGCCAAATGGATGCCCAAGTTCAACCGCCTGCGCTTTCGCAGCCAGGTGGGCCGCACGCTGGCCGATGCCGTGGGCGCCAACCGGATGGTCAAGGGCGCCAAGGCCCATGGCAGCAGCGGCCACACCGCCGATTTCGCCTTTGCCGTGCGGGCCGCGCGCTCCACCTCGCTGACCTACGTCGAGCCCATCGCCCTCAAGGCAGGCAGGAAGATCGACTGGACCCAGGTGTACCAGACGCACGGCAAGATGTCCGACGTGAAGATGGCCGATGCCCGCAACGGCCGCCTGGTGATCCTGGAGGATGGCGCCCCGGCCGAGGAGTTCCAGAAAGCGGTGGCCATCCTGGAACAGTCGGCCGTGGTGCGGCCGCTGGCCAGGACGCGGGACTGGGCCGAGCTGTTCGCCGACTGAAACCGCCGGGTCAGCCCTGCGGCGGCGTGCCGGTCAGGCTGTCGACGATCTCGCGGCCGTGGCTCACTGCCGCGTGCACGGCCTCGCGGGGGCTGTAGACCACCCCGCCGTCGGCAAAGTACGGCACGGGATATTCATGGCCGGGATCCTGCACGCCATTGACCGGCGCCACCCAGACGGTGGCGGCGAACACCGGCCCGCTGGGTGCCGAAGCGCCCTCGGAGACGGCAGCCCGGACGACCTTGGCCGTCAGGCGATAGCCTTTGTAGACGAAATTGTTCTGGTGCACGCAGAGCCCTCACTGCCCGCCAGCATAACGCGAGCCATCCGCCCGCGTACGAAATAAATTCATTTATTGTGTGGCGTGCGTGCCGCGCTGGCAACCCGGCGTGCCGCCGGCAAGCGGAGCGGCCGTGGCTATCCGGGGGGAACCCTGCCCGGCCTGGTTCGCCTGGATGTCCCACAGCTTGCGGAACAGCCCATCGGCCTGCAGCAGTTCCTCCAGGCGTCCGTCTTCGACGATCCTGCCGGCCTCGATGACCACGATGCGGTCGTAGCGGGTCAGGGATGACAGCCGGTGCGCAGCGGCCACCACGGTGCGGTTGCGCATCAGCTCGATCAGGGCTTGCTTCACCAGCAGTTCCGAGCGGCTATCCAGCGCAGAGGTGGCTTCGTCCAGCAACAGGATCGGCGCATTCTTCAGGAATGCCCGCGCAATGCCGATGCGCTGCCGCTGGCCTCCCGACAGCATGGCGCCGCGCTCGCCGACCTGCGTGGCATAGCCATGCGGCAGCCGCCGGATGAACGTGTCGCAGTGGGCCTGGCGGGCGGCGGCGTAGACCTCGGCGTCGCTGGCCTCCGGACGGCTGTAGCGGATGTTCTCCATGATCGACCGGCGGAACAGGCTGATGTCCTGAGGCACGACGGCAATGGCGGCGCGCAGGCTGTCGGCGGTCACGTCCCGGATGTCCTGGCCGTCGATGAGGATGGCGCCGCTGCTGGGCGCGTCGGCGCGCTGCAGCAAGGACAGCAGGGTCGACTTCCCCGCGCCCGAGGCGCCGACCAGCCCCACTTTCTGGCCCGGCGCTATCACCAGGTCGATGCCCTGGATGGCCGCATTGCCGTCCGGGTACACGTACCGCACCTGCCTCAGTTCCAGCCTGCCCTCGCGGCACACCAGCGGGCGGGAATGGGGGCTGTCGGGCGCGGCGTGCGGCCGGGCCACCACGGCCAGCATTTCGGCGATCACGCCGAATTGCTGCGCGGTGCCCACCAGGGCCAGCGCCAGGTCGCGCGAGCCGTGCAGAATGCGGAACGTCAACGCGCTGACGACCACCACATCCCCCGCGCTGGCCTGGCCCGCCTGCCAGGCCAGCAGCGCCCAGACCAGCATGGCGCCGGCCATGAGCCACAGGAAGATGTCATGGATGACCCGGGCCTTTTCCACATACATCCAGCTGCGTCGCTGCGCCTGCGCTTCCGCGCCCAGTTCGCGCGCCAGGCGGGCGCGTTCGCGTTGCTGCGCGGAAAACGCCTGCACCGCCCATATGTTGGAGATGGCGTCGACCAGTTCGCCCCCCACGCGGGCCGCCTGTTCGCCGTACTGCCGGTGCAGGCCCCGGCCGCGGGCCCCGAACACGACAATGACCGAGCCCACGATGGCCACGAAGACCAGCAGGGCTGCCGCCATGCGCCAGTCCACCACGGTGAGCACGACGACGGCGCCGATGAAGTCGACGCAAGGCGGCACGATGCTCCAGGTCAATGCCCCGTAGATCGCGCCGGCCGCGCCGGCCGTGGACGATATGCGGTTTCCCAGCGCGCCCGAATGGTGCTGGCGGAAGTAGCCCGGCGCATGATGGCTGAGATGCTCGAACAGGTCCACGCGCATGTCCGCGCACGCCCCGACAATGCTGCGGCAGCCTTGCCAGCCGCCCAGCCGCCACAGCACCGACTCGACGGCGATCAGGCCCAGGAACAGGCCCAGCGGCGTCCATACCGCCGCATCGGCACGCGAGCCTTGCGCCATCGCATCGACGATCAGCTTCATGGCGTACTGCACCGCCACGGAGCACGACCCGGCCACCACCACGATCAGCAGCAGGCTCGAGAATGCCCAGGGCCGGGCCCTGGCGTAGCGCCACAGGAAAGCCGCCGGACGCTGTGGAAGCTCACGGGCAGCCATGCATCATTCCCCGCCCGCGGCCACATTGGCCGGCGCCGGCCCGAGGTCCGGCACCCCCGCGCCCAGCGCGGCAAAGCGGCGGACCTGCCGCTGCACTTCGTCCGCGTAGGCGGCGTGCACCGGACGCGTGCCGTCGGCCGACGGCACGCCGAACAGGCCCGTGGGACAGGGACGGTCGTCCTCCCAGCCGGGATAGTCCGTTACCGGATAAAGGCAGATGCCCATCAGCGGCGCCCCGGCCTGCAGCGCGCAGGCGACCTCGTCGGCGACATAGCGCAGCCAGGGCGCGCGCGCCTCGCCCTCGGCGCCCGTCTCGGCGATGAGCAGGGGCCTGCCGTAGCGCTGCGCGACATCTGCCAGCAGCCCGCGCAACGGCCGATATCCCGGATCATCCCGCAGCACGGTCGGGCCGCCCATCCGCCATTGGTTGTGCGGGTAGTAGTTCAGCCCCACGATATCGAGGTATCGCGGGTCGCCGCCCAATTCCGGTTCCCGCCGCCCGCTGAGCATGTCCCAGGCCTCGAACTGGGCGGCATCGGCCCGGCGCGCTTCCTCGTCGCTGCCGGCATCGCCGGGATGGACGGCGATGAGCGGATCCGCCGCCATCAGCCGCGCTCCGGGGTCGGCGTCCAGGATCGCATCGGTGGCCTGGATGGCGGCGCGCACCAGCTGCCGCTTCAGTTCCGGGCCCCGCCCGGTGGCGCAAGGCCCGAAATGCGCCATGTCGCCCCCCGCCCAGGCCCAGTACGATATCTCGTTCACCGGGCAATACACGGGAGGCAGCGCCGACTCGTTGCTCAGCAGACGCGCCGCGGCAGCGGCATAGCGGGCGAACGCTTCGGGGAAACGCGCCGACCAGATGTCCAGCCAGTCCGGCCAGCCGTAATGGCACAGGTCCCAGATCACCTGTACCCCCTGCGCATTCGCCGCATCGACCTGCGCGCGCAGGCTGGACCAGTCGTAGCTGCGGGGTGCCTGGCCCACCAGGTGCCAGCGCACGCCGTCGCGCACGGTTCGCATGCCGTGCCTCGCGGCAGCCGCGTAGTCATGGCCCGCCCAGCGGTCATGGCCGGTCGAGGCGATCAGGTCCAGCCGCCGCCCATCCGGGAAGCGGTGGCATGAACATTCGAACCCGGCCTGCATGAAGCTCAGGAAAGGGTTTCGCATATGCGGTTCGCCTCAGGCTGCCAGGGCCGCTCCGCCCTGCGGCCGGGCTTCGTGGTGCTGGCCGGTCATGGCGGCATACTTGGCCAGCGCCTGCGCCACGACCTGGTCCATGTTGTAGTACCGGTACGTCGCCAGGCGGCCCACGAAGTGCACGCCGGGCGTGCTGTCGGCCAGTTCCTGGTAGCGCCGGTACAGCTCGGCATTCTCCGGCCGCGGGATGGGATAGTAGGGATCGCCCGTGGCGCTGGGGTATTCATACGTGACCGCCGTGCGCGGGTGCTGCTGGCCGGTCAGGTGCTTGTATTCGGTGATGCGCGTGTAGGGCACGGAGGGCGCCGGATAGTTCACCACGGCCACTTCCTGCAGCCACTCGCGATCCAGCGTCTCGTGCCTGAATTCCAGCGACCGGTACGGCAGGCGGCCATAGCAATAGCCGAAGTATTCGTCGACGGGGCCGGTATAGACCAGCGCGTCGTAGCGGAACTGGCGCCGCGCCTGCTCGAAGCTCATGCCCAGGGCCAGCGCAATGTTGGGATGGTCGAGCATGCGCGCGAACATGCGGGTATAGCCCTGCTCCGGCATCTGCTGGAAGGTGTCGGTGAAGTACCGGTCGTCGTGCGACAGCCGGGCCGGCACGCGCGCGGCCACCGAGCTGTCCAGCTCCGACGGGTCCAGTCCCCACTGCTTGCGGGTGTAGCCGCGGAAGAACTTCTCGTACAGCTCGCGCCCCACCTTCGACACGACGATGTCTTCCGACGTGCGGACCACGTCCAGGCGCTGCGCCCGCGCCTGCAGGAACGCCTCGGCCTCGGCGGGCGTGAAGGGGCGGCCATACAGGCGCGCCAGGGTCGTAAGATTGATGGGCATGGGCACGAGCCTGCCGTCCACGTGCGCGAGCACGCGGTGCTCATAGGGGCGCCACCGGGTGAAGCCCGACAGATAGTCCACTACCTTGCTGGAATTGGTGTGGAAAATATGCGGCCCGTAGCGGTGCACCAGCAAGCCATGCTCGTTTTCGTAATCGTAGGCATTGCCCCCGATGTGCGGACGCTTGTCGATCAGCAGCACCCGCTTGCCGCTGCCCGCCGCCAGCCGTTCGGCCAGCACCGAGCCGGCAAAGCCCGCCCCGACGATCAGGAAGTCGTAGACCGGGTTGCGGTCGCCGCCGGCGCGCGCGGCCGCCAGCGGGACGTCCTCGCCGCCCGCGACGCGCTGCCCTCGGCCACGGCGGCCATCGCGCGCGCTTCCCACCGCCTCGTACATGCCCTGCCAGGTGTCGTCCCACGACATGCCCTGAAGCGCCCTGTCGGCCTGGCGCGACACCAGCCCGGGCTCGGCCATGTCCTGCAGGCTGGCCTCGGCGGCGGCGACGAAGGCCGCAGCGTCGCCGGCTATGCGCACCACGCCAGAGGCCCCGTAGGTGCGTTCGACGTCCACGATGGGCGTGGACACCACCGGACGCCCTCCCGCCAGGTACTCCGGCGTCTTGGTCGGGCTGATGTACCGGGTGGACTCGTTCAACGCAAAAGGCATGAGCGCCACCTGCCAGCCGGCAAGGTAGGCCGGCAGCTCCTGATAGCTGCGCGCACCCAGGTAATGGATGTTGGTCGCCTGCGGGAGGGTGGCCGGGTCGATCTTGACCACCGGGCCGATGAACACGAACTGCCATTGCGGCCTGAGGCGGGCCGCCTCCTGCACCAACGCGGTATCGAAGCGCTCGTCCAGCACGCCGAAAAAGCCCAGGCGGGGGCCCGGAATGCAGGCCTGGTCGGGCGCCGTTGCGGCCAGCGTGCGCGCCGCCTTGAAATGCGCCACGTCGACGCTGCTGGGCGCCGCGTGTACGTTGGGGTGCAGCTTCCGCTTGGCTTCGTACAGGCTGTATCCGCCGGTGAACACCACATCGGCCCGCGCCAGCAGTTCGCGCTCGCGCTCCAGCAGCTCCGGCGGCGCTCCCCGGAAGGCGGAGAGTTCGTCCATGCAGTCGTACACCACCAGCGCCGCCTGCAGATGCCGGGAATACGCCAGGCTCATGGGCGTGTAGTACCACAGCACCGGCAGGTGCACGCCGTGCTCCCGCAACAGGGCGTCCAGCAGTGCGCGCTGGCGAGCCTCCGCGCCCTCGGGCGCGACGTGCGGCGTCACCACATTGATTCCTTCCGGCGAGCGGCGCAGCTCCAGCCGGTCGCCATCCGTGGCCCACACGGGCTCCTCCACGTAATAGACCTCATGATGGCGCGCCCAGCGCGCCATCAGGTGCTGCGGCCGCTGGTACACGAAGTTCCAGCGCAAATGCGAAAAGCACAGGATGGGCGGGCATTCGCGATCCAGCCAGCCGGCGCCCTTGGCGCGGGGCTGCAGCTCATTGGGGGTCATTTGGCGTCTCCAGCCGTTGCGATGTAGAAACAGGGAACCGGGCGGACAGCCGGCGGCGCGCCGGCCTGCGGGCGATGTGCGGGGATGGTCGGGGAGCTATGGCATCGGCGGTCGGGTGCGCCCGTACCGCCGGGCGGCGCCGCAGGCAGGCTTGCACATGACGCGGCGGCATGGCGCCGCATCGAGGCAATGTGGCCTGGACCGCCTGTCATCACTGCGCCACGCATGGGACGCTCCTTGCACAAGCGGCCCTACGCCGCGGCAGCCCCTACCGCAATTGCCGTGCCGCCCAGCATCCGTGCGGCCCTGGAGGCCGATGCACGCCGGCATGAGCGGAAAAACGAGGCGCCGGATGTAGATACTTCATCCGCCATATCGGATACGGGCGCGATGGCCCGGGCCGGCGTGCTGGCCCGAAGCGAGCGGGACGGCCCATGCCCGGGTGGCCTCGCGAGGCCGGAATGCGCGGGGATGCGCGGCGGTGCGGGGCCGGGGAGACTTGCGTGCCGCGTGGTTGCATCCACGCCCGGGGACTGTTGCGTGGACAGCCCGCAGACGAAGCAGCCAATGAAGCACCAACGCAGCCAATGAGAACGATACGGCGAGCGCTTCGAAACTGCGCCGGCAGAAACGAAAAAAGGCACCGGGCTTTCGCCTAAGTGCCTGATTCATTGAATTCTTTTGGGGTGGCTGATGGGACTCGAACCCACGACAACCGGAATCACAATCCGGGACTCTACCAACTGAGCTACAGCCACCGCTGCAAAGAGGTCGAATTCTAGCATGAAAATTTCGGGCGGCGCCAGTGGGAGCCTTGTCCAATATGACATGAGTCTGGAGCGGGGGGTCTGATTCCAACATGAGATGAGTCTGGAGCGGGGTTGAGCAGGACGTCGATCATCAGGAGATGATGTTGACCCTGCAAGATGATCGGCTCACCAGCCTAGAGAGCCTGGAGGCGTTTGTCGCCGGTACTGCCGGCCTGGCGCCGCAGGCTTCGGGCAGCGAGGCCGAACGCCACGCCCACGTCCAGGACGTGCTCCAGCGCTTCAGATACGCCAAGTTGTCTCGACGCCACAAGGGCGTGGTGTTGCGTTATCTATTGCACACCAGCGGCTACTCGCGCCAGCACCTCACCCGGCTGGTGGGCCGGTTTGTGTCGCACGCCCCGCTGGGTCAGCGCAAGTCGCCCGCGCAGGGGTTTCGGCGCCGCTACACCGAGGACGATGCCCGGCTGCTGGCGTACACCGATGCCGTGCACGACACGCTCAGCGGGGCGGCAACCTGCCACCTGTTGCGCCGCGCCTGGCTGGTCTATGGAGATGCCCACTACCGGTGCCTGGCCACGCTCTCGGTGTCACACCTGTACAACCTGCGCAAGAGCCGCGCCTACCGCAACGCCCGTGGCCACTGGGACGGCACTCGCCCCAGCAAGGCGGTCTCCATTGGACTGCGACAGCCACCGCGCCCCGAAGGCCGGGCGGGCTTCATCCGCATCGACAGCGTGCACCAAGGCGAGGTCGACGGCGCCAAGGGGGTCTACTACATCAACGCCGTGGACTGCGTCACCCAGTGGCAGGTCCTGGCCTGCTGCCAGCGCATCTCCGAGGCCTTTTTACTGCCCGTGCTCGAAGAACTGCTCGCCGGCTTCCCCTTCCAGATCCTCGGGGTGCACGCCGACAACGGCAGCGAATACATCAATCACCGCGTCGCCGAGCTACTGCACAAGCTCAATGTCGAGTTCACCAAGTCCCGGCCCCGACACAGCAATGACAACGCCCTGGTCGAGTCCAAGAATGGCAGCGTCGTACGCAAAACCTTCGGCTACGCCCACATCCCGCAAAAGCACGCCCAGGCCGTCAACGCCTTCTGCCAGCAACACCTCAACCCGTACCTGAACTTCCACAGGCCCTGCCTGTTCGGCAGGCAACGAAGCGATAACCGAGGAAAGATCAAGATCGACTACCCCGCCAAACTGGTCAAGACGCCCTTGGAAAAACTCCTCAGCCTGGCCCCCGAACTGCGTAACCTCAAAGACGGCATCTCCGAGCAAGACCTCCTCTGGCAGGCCCGCGTCATGAGCGATAATCAGGCCGCCGAGCAGCTACAAAAACACCGTTCGGCGTTGTTCGATTCCATTATCCGACGTCGGGCTGAACTGGCCGCTTAAAACCCTCTCGGCGGCCTCCGTTCAGACTCATCTCCGAATTGGAAACGACTGTGGGCCGCCCCCGAAACGAACGGGTCCTTGCTATTCTTGCGGCTCCCGCCGGCATCGCGGCGGGGTGTCAGCGATTCCCTTGCGCATTGCCCATGGACCGATTCGAAGAACTCGTGAATGCGTACTGGCCGCATGTGGTCTTCGGCCTCAGCGTGGTGGCCGGAACCGGCGCCGCGGTGCATGCCGCCATGACCAAGGCCGACGTGCGGGCGGCCATAGGCTGGGTTGCCGTCACGCTGTTCTCGCCGCTGTTCGGCGCGCTGTTCTATGTAGTGGCAGGGATCAACCGCACCCGGCACACCCGCGTTTCGCAGCAGCGCGACGAGACCATGCTGGCCTACACCGGCCACCTCGACGCGCATGTGATCGACGTGGTGCCGTACAGCGCGCCGCAGTTCGCCTCGCTGCGGCTGCTGGGCGACAAGGTCAGCCGCTTCCGCCTCATGGGCGGCAACGCGGTGCGGCCCCTGGCGGGCGGCGACGAGGCCTACCCCGCCATGCTGGAGGCCATACGCTCGGCGCGCCACAGCATCGCGATGCAGACCTACATCTTCGACAACGACGCCATCGGCCGCGACATGGCGCAGGCGCTGATCGACGCGCATGCGCGCGGGGTGCAGGTGCGCTTCCTCATCGATGCCGTGGGCAGCAGGTATTCGCGTCCGCCCATCGTGGGCCGGCTGCGCCGGGCCGGCGTGCCCACCGCGCGCTTCATGACCAATCCCCTGGGCGTGCTGCGCATGCCCTACGCCAACCTGCGCAGCCACCGCAAGGTGCTGGTGGTGGACGGCCTGCAGGGCTTTACCGGCGGCATGAACGTGCGCGCCGGCTTCGTCCGCGCGCTGGCGGGCGAGCGCATGGCCCACGACACGCACTTCGCCCTGCGCGGCCCGGTGGTGGGCCAGCTGATGTCGGTCTTCGCGCACGACTGGAACTTCACCACGCGCGAGACGCTGGAAGGTGACATCTGGTTCCCGCCGGAACTCGCCCGCGGCGCCGGCACGGTGCCCATGCGCTGCGTGCCTTCGGGCCCGGACCGGTCCCTGGGCAGCACGCACAACATATTGCTCGGCGCACTGGCCGTGGCGCAGCGCCACGTGCGCATCCAGTCGCCCTACTTCCTGCCCGACCAGACGCTGATCGGGGCGCTGGCCACGGCCGCCCGGCGCGGCGTGGTGGTGGACGTGGTCATCCCGGGCCGGAACAACCTGCGCCTGGTGGACTATGCCATGACGGCACAGCTCGACCAGATCGTGCGCACGGGCTGCCGCGTGTGGCGCGCGCGCGGCGCCTTCGACCACTCCAAGCTGCTGACGGTGGACGACGCGTGGTCCTATGTGGGCTCGTCCAACCTCGACCCGCGCAGCCTGCGGCTGAACTTCGAGCTGGACACGGAAATATACGACCACGAGCTGGCGCGCTGGATCGCCGACCGCATCGACGCGCGCATCGCCGACTCGCGCCGCGTCACGCTGCAGTCGCTGCGCAGCATGTCCTTCGCGCGCCGCCTGCGCAACAAGGTGATCTGGCTGGCCTCGCCGTACCTCTAGAGTCTGTCAACGCTAAATCGCCGGGCGTCGCGCAGCGTCAGCACCAGCAGCGCGCCTGACGGGGCGCCGCCTGCCTGCAGCGCAGGCAGCTCGCCGGCATCCAGCCACGCCATGCCTTCCCCTTCGGCCAGGGCGTGCAGGCCCTGCTGCCCCGGGGCCGTGAGCGTCCATCCGCCCCGGTGGGCGATCAGTACGCAGGCACGCGCCCCGGCCGTTTCCAGCCGCTGCGGCCGGGAAACTACATGCACGGCCGAACCTAGCGCCGCATCCCGGCGCGTCATGAGGTTCAGCACGCGGCAGGCGCCGCCCAGGGGCTGCCCGTCGAGCCGCGCCGCGCCATCGAACTCGTGCACCTGGTAGGGCTGCGCCAGCCGCGCCGCCGCGCCCGGGTCGGGCCCGTCCAGCACCAGCCCTTCCCCCTCCAGCAGCATCAGCTGGCGCCAGATCCCGGGAAACGCCGAGAACGGCCCCGGCCTTTCGATGCGGGCCAGGCTTATCCGCCACAGGACTTCGCCGCCGGAAACCATGCGGGCGATTTCCCGGGTGGTGCCGCCGCCGTTCTTCCATGGGGTGTCGGGCAGGCCCTCGAGGGTGAAGCGCAAAGTCGGGCAGGAAACGGACATGGCGGGGAGTGGGGCAGGATAATAAAGGGCCGCATCATAGGCGGGGGGCCGAGCGCCGGCAATCCGCGTGCCCGCGTGCCTTCCTGGACACGTGCAATTACACACCGTCGCGTTTGCATGCACGACATGCCGGCTTGCCGATGGCAAGCTCTATGCCATGCGTGGCGCGATGGAACTTTAATACGCCTGTCACGCTCTGCATGGATGCCGCCCCTGGCGGCATTTTCGCATTCGCTCAGGAAGACTCGATGCTCTACCGAACCCGCCAGCACGTGGCGCCCCTGCTGGGGCGCTTCGGCAATGCCTGGCAGCAGATCCACGAAGACCCCCGCGGCGACGCGACGATGCAGCGCCCGTACGCGTGGTTGTCGGACCACCTGAACTTCTACCGCGCCTGGCGCGCCAATCCGCGCAGCATCGGGGCCGTGCTGCCCTCCAGCCCGGCGCTGGCGGCGGCCATCACGCGCGAGATCGACCCCGCTCGCGGGCCGGTGCTCGAGCTCGGCAGCGGCACCGGCGCGTTCACGCGCGCGCTGCGCGCACGCGGCGTGGCCGAACACGACCTCGCCTTGATCGAGATGGACCCGGCCTTCGCGCGCCGGCTCGAAGAACGCTACCCCATGGCGCAGGTATGCCAGGTCGACGCCGCCAAACTGGCCGAGGCCACCCTGCTGGATGGCCGCCAGGCTGCCGCCGCCGTATGCGGCCTGCCGCTGCTGAACATGCCGCTGCGCCAGCAGGTCTACATCCTGCGTGGCACGTTCTCGCACCTGCAGCCCGACGGTGCCTGCTACCTCTTCACCTACGGCTGGCGCTGCCCCATCCCGCCGCGCGTGCTGGCGCGCCTGGGCCTGCGCGCCCGGCGCATCGACCGCGTCTACCTCAACGTGCCGCCGGCGCAGGTATGGAAGCTGACGCGGCGCAGGCGGTGGATGGGGTGAGACCCATGCCGCAGGCATGGGCTGCGGCCTCAGCCCTGCGGCTTGACGCCGGCCTTGGCCAGCAGGTCGCGCCAACGGGCGACTTCCTTGCGCAGCAGCTCGGCGGCGCCTTCGGGCGACAGATGCGGCTTCGCGGGCACCGCTAGGCCCATCTGGGCGTAGCGCGCCTGTATGGCGGGGCTGGCCAGCACCCGGTTGATGGCGGCGTTCAGCGCCTGCACCACCGGCTGCGGCACGCCCTTGGGCACCAGCATCATGTTCCAGATGTCGTAGTGCAGGTCGGGATAGGCCGTCTCGCTGGCGGCGGGCACGTCGGGCAGCACGGGCACGCGCTCGCCGCGCATCACCACCAGACCCTTGATTTTCCCGGACGCAATGGAGCTGACCGCGGTGCTGCTGCTCTCGATGGTGTAGTCGATATGGCCTGCCATCACGTCCGACGTGGCCTGGGCCGCGCCGCGATACTGGATGGGCTCCACCTTGATGCCGAGCGCGGCATCCAGCAGCACCCCGCCCAGGAAGGACCCCGAGCCCAGGCCTGCCGCCCCGGAATTCATGCTGTCGCCATGGGACTTCGCATACTTGGCGAAGGCGTCGAGGTCGTCCGCCGGGAAGTCCGCCCGCACCGATAGCACCTGGGGAGCATCGCCCACCGAGGCGAGCGGCGTGAAGTCCCGGAGCACGTCATAGGGCAGGTTGAGATACAGGGAAGCGTTGGCGGCCAGCGTGCCCACATTGCCCAGCAGCATGGTGTAGCCGTCGGGTGTCGCGCGCGCGGCGCGGCCCTGGCCCACGGATCCGCCCGCGCCGGGCACGTTCTCGACGATCACCGGCTGCTTCAGGTCCTTGGCCAGTTCCTCGGCCACGGTGCGCGCCAGGACGTCGGTGGCCCCGCCCGCCGTGAACGGCACCAGCAGGGTCAGCGGGCGGGAGGGAAAGTTCTCTGCATGCGCGGGCCCGGCCCACGCCGCGATGATCGCCAGGGATGCGCCTGCCAGGCGGCAGGCGGCGCTCAGGAAATGCTTCATGATGAGTCTCCTCGGTTTTCTTCCGGGCGCAAGGCATCCGCGCCTGCGGCAGGCACAAGCACCCGTGTTGGTGGAACGGCGCCGGCGCCGCCTACTTGCCGGCCTTGGCTCTTTCGTCCAGCACTTCCTTGGCGATGCGGAATCCGTCCACTGCGGCGGGCATGCCGCAGTAGCAGGCCGCGTGCAGCAGGATTTCCTGCAGCTCGGCGCGCGTCCAGCCGTTGTTCAGCGCGCCATTGATATGCAGGGCCAATTCATGCCTGCGGCCCGTCGCGATCAGCACGCTGACGGTCACCAGGCTGCGCTCCTTCATGCCCAGGCCGGGCCGGCCCCATATTCCCCCCCAGGCCAGGCCCGTGACGGCCTCCTGCAGGGGAGCGAAGAAATCGTCTTCCTGCGCGCGGGCGATCGAGCGGTCGACGTAATCGTCGCCCAGCGTCGCGCGGCGGTTGCGATGGCCCAGCTCCACCGTCTCGGGCTTGACCGGATCGAATTTCTCAGTAGTTGCCATGTCATTGCTCTCCTTGGTTTGATCGTTCAGCCCCGGCGGGCATCCTCGAGCAGGATGTCCGAGGCCTTTTCTGCCACCATCATTACTGCGGCTTGCGTATTGCCCGACACCATGGCCGGCATCACGGAAGCGTCGACCACGCGCAGGCCTTGCAGGCCATGCACGCGCAGCCGGGGGTCGACCACGGCGCCCGCGTCGGCTCCCATCCGGCAGGTGCCGATGGGGTGGTAGATGGTCTGGCCCGTGCGGCGCGCGAATTCGAGCCACTGCGCATCGGACTGCACATCGGGGCCCGGGTTGAGCTCGGCCTGCACATAGCGCGCCATGGCCGGCTGCTGCACGATGCGCCGGGCGATGCGCATGCCCGCCACCAGGCATGCCTGGTCGCCGGGATCCGACAGCAGGTTCGGCCGGATGCGCGGCGGCGCAGCGGGATCGGCGCTCGCGGCATGTATGCTGCCCACCGAGCGCGGACGCAGCTGCGCCACGCCGATGGTCATGCCGGGCAGCGTATCCAGCTTGCGCACCGAGGCGTCGGCATAGCTGGCATGCATGAAGAAGTACTGCACGTCCGGCGCGGGCAGCGAGGGATCCGTCTTGACGAAGCCGAACACCAGCCCCGTGCCGAGGGTGAGGATGCCCTTGCGCCGCAGGAAATAGCGCAGCACCGCAGCGCCCAGCGGCAGCCCGCGCGTGGTCTCGTTGAGCGTGGCCAGGCCCTGGATCCGCCAGTTCATGCGCGTGGCGTAATGGTCGATATAGTTCTCGCCCACGCCCGGCAGGACGTGCCGCACGGGCAGGCCGGCACCCTGCAGCACGTCGGGCCGCCCGATGCCGGAAAGCTCGAGCAGGTGAGGCGACTGGACCGCTCCGGCAGCGAGGATCACCTCGCGCCGCGCATGCGCCTCCTGCTCGCTGCCGTCGTCGCGCCGATAGCGCACGCCGGTGCAGCGCCGCCCGTCCAGCACGATCTGCGTCACGTGGGCCCGCGCCAGGACCTGCAGGTTGGCCCGCCGGCGGGCCGGCGCGAGATAGCCGTCGACGGCGCTCCAGCGGCGCCCGTGGCGCTGGCACACCTGGTAATAGCCGAAGCCGGTCTGCTCCGGTCCGTTGTAATCGGGGTTGCGACGGTGTCCATCCTGCGCGGCGGCGGCCAGGAACGCTTCCGAGATGGGAAAGCGCTCGGCAACTTCCTCGATGTGCATGGGGCCGCTGCGCCCCCGGCCGCTTCCGCCGACGCGGGTATTCTCGACACGCTCGAAATAGGGCGCCACGTCGGCATACGCCCAGCCTGCCGCGCCGAGGCCGGCCCAGGCGTCATAGTCGGCCGGCTGCCCGCGCACGTAGATCATGCCGTTGATCAGCGTGGAGCCGCCCAGGCCCTTGCCCCGCGGGATGGCGATGCTGCGCCCATACGTGCTCTCCTCCGGTTCGGAGCGGAATCCCCAGTTGTGTCCGGGGTGGGTCAGCAGCTTGCTGAAACCGGCCGGAATGGACACCCACGGACTGCGGGCCTCGGCGCCCGCTTCCAGCATGAGCACCGAATGGCGCCCGTCCGCACTCAGGCGGTTGGCCAGGATGCAGCCGGCGGTGCCGCCACCCACGATCACGTAGTCGTACGTTTGCCTCGAAGGCATGCTGGCTCCCTAGCGGACGATGTTCACCAGGGCGCCGCCATCGACAGGCAGCTCCACACCCGTGATGAAGCCGGCCTCGTCCGATGCCAGGAACACGGCGGCATTGGCCACGTCCCATGCCGTGCCCATGCGCGCGCGCAGCGGCACGCGGGCGTCGCGCTCGGCGACGACTTCGGCGCGCGGGCGCCCGAAGGTAGTGGCCCGCGTGTCGACGGCCATGGGCGTATCCAGCAGGCCGGGCAGGATCGCGTTGGCCCGTATGCCATGGGCTGCGTTCTCGATGGCCAATTGCTTGGTATAGGCGATCATGCCGGCCTTGGATGCCTTGTAGGCCACCCAGGGATAGCGCTGCCAGGCCGATACCGAAGCGATATTGAGCACCACGCCGCCACCCTGCTCGCGCATGATGGGCAGCACATGCTTGCCGGCCATCACGCAGCCGCGCAGGTTGATGGCGCAGATGCGGTCGAAGGCCTCCTCGGTGATCTCGGTGGGACTCGCATCGCCGCCGGAAACGCTGATGCCGACGTTGTAGTGCATCACGTCGATACGCCCCCATCGCCGGCGCGCCTCCTCGAACGCCGCGGCAATCTCGGCCTCGCGCACTACGTCGGCCCGCCAGGGCTCGCACACCGCGCCGGGCGTGGCGCGCGCCAGGCGACAGGTTTCTTCGGCCGACGCCAGGTCGCGATCGACGGCCAGCACGATGGCGCCTTCCTGCACGAAGCGCAGCACCGTCGCCCGGCCATTTCCCAGCGTTTCGCCGGCGCTCTGGCCGGCGCCGATCACGACGGCCACCTTGTCTTTCAATCTCATTGCCCGCTCCCTCGTGGTGCGAAAGGCACCGTTGCATCGAAGAACGCCACCATGTCGGCGATCTGCGCCTCCAGCATCCCCAAGCCGCCGTACAGGCGGCAGCCGCGCTCGCGCGCCTGCGCCAGCAATGCCGTTTCGGCCGGGTCCATGATGATGTCGGCCACCCACTGCTGCGCCTGCAGCCTCGACGCATCCAGCGGCAGCGGATCGGCGGCGTCCATGCCCAGCGACGTGGCGTTGATCACCACGTCATGCCCTGAAGGGTCCCGCGTGCCGGCACGCACCGACAGGTCGGGATAGCGCATGCGCAGCCGCCCCGCCAGCGCGTCGATGCGGTCCCGGCTGCGGTTGGCGATCGTGAGCGTGGCGATGCCTGCGCCAGCCATCGCGAATGCAATGGCATGGGCTGCCCCGCCGGCGCCCGCCAGATAGACCGATGCGCCGGCCAGTTCAGCGCCCAGGGACTGCAGGCCGCGCCGGAAGCCCAGGCCATCGAGCATCCCGCCGACGAGGCGCCCGTCGGGTTCGCGCCGGACCACGTTGACGGCGCCGATCTCGGCAGCATCGCCCTCGAGCGCGTCGCACAGGGACACCATGGCCATCTTGTGCGGCACGGTGACCACCATGCCCTTGAAATTCCTGACGTGCCGCAGCGCCCGCACGGCATCGGCCAGGTGCGCCGGCGGCACGTGCACCGGCACCATGACGCCGTCGCTGCCGCGCTCGCGCAGGAGCCGGTTCACCCGTTGCGGCGTGCGCACCTGGGAAATCGGATCGGCCAGGATGCAGTAGAGGCCGGTCCTGCCTGTGATTTCGCTCATGCGCCCTCTCCGTCTGCGGCGCCGCAGGCCGGCTTGCGGCTGCGCACGGTCGTGCCCGCCCAATCCTCCATGTAGCGGATGAGCGCAGTGAAGTCCTGGTCCTCGCCGCCCTGGGTGATGGCGAACTCCCATGCCTGGCGCACGCTCTGGCCGAGCCACATGGGCACGCGCAGCGCCTCGGCCTCCGCCAGCCCCAGCGTCACGTCCTTGTGGATGGTGCGGATGCTGGCGCCGTAGTCGAAGGTGCCCGTGAGGATGGACTTCGGCACCTTGTCGAGCGTGGCGCTGTTGCGGCCCGTGCTCACATTGATGATGTCCACCATCTGGTCCGGATCCAGTCCGGCCTTGGCGCCCAGCACCAGCGCCTCGTAGGCGGACACCATGTTGGCCGCCGAGATCAGGTTGTTGACCAGCTTCATCATCTGGGCCTGGCCCGGATCGGCCCCGACCTCGAACACGCTCCTGCCCATGGCCTGCACGTGCGGGCGGATGCGGGCCAGCGCCTCGGCCCGGCCGGCCATGATGATGGCGAGCGTGCCGGCATCCGCGCCGCGCGGGCCGCCGCTCACGGGGGCATCGACCACGGCCACGCCCTCCGCCTCCAGCGCCGCGGCGATGTCGCGCACCGGCGTCCGTCCGATCGTGGACATCTCCACATAGACCTGCAGGGCCTTCCCGCCCCGCACGCCGCGCTCGCCCAGGGCAACCTCGCGGCTCACCGCGGCACCGGGCAGGCAGGCATACACCAGCGCAGCCGCGTCCGCGACGGCACGCGGATCTGCCGCCGGCATGGCGCCCAGCGCCTGCAAAGCCTCCATGCGGCGGACATCCGGGTCATAGACGTGCAGGGCGACGCCGGCGCCGAGCAGCCGCCGCGCGATGGCGGAGCCCATTGCGCCCAGGCCCACGAATCCTGCCGTTTCTTCTCGGGACATGTACGTTTCCTCGTCGTGTGCTCGGGTCATGCGCGGCTCATTGCGCGCTCATGTTCAGGTCTTTCATCTGCGCGGCCAGCTGCTCGTAGTCTTCGCGGAACAGCTTGTCGAAATCGGCCGGAGAGCCGGTCTTGGTCTGCATGCCCTGCTCGGCGAGGATGCGCTGCATCTCCGGCGTCTCCAGCACCTTGTTGGTGGCGGCATTGATCTTCTGCACCACTTCGGGCGGCATGCCCTTGGGGCCGAAGAATCCATACCAGGTCACCACGTTGAAGCCGTCGTAGCCCAGTTCCGCGATCGTCGGCACGTCCGCGAGCGCCGGCACGCGCTGCAGCGACGAGACCGCCAGCGGCGTGATCCGCTTGCCGTCGATGAAGGACTTGGCCGAAGCAATGGAACCGCCCACCAGTTCGACATGCCCTCCCACCAGGTCGGTGAGCGCGGGATTGGAGCCCTTGTAGGGCACGTGGATCATGCTCACGCCGGCCTGCTTGCCGAGCAGGGCCAGCAGCAGATGCGACATGCTGCCCTGCCCCGAGGTACCGAAGCGCAACGAGCCGGGCTTGGCCTTGGCGGCCTCCAGGACCTGCTTCATGCTGGCGTACTCCGACTTGGGTCCGCCCGCCACGACCATGGGGGCATCGGCAACGTGCACGATGGACGTGAAGTCGTTCAGCGGGTCGAACATGCCGGCGCCTTTCTGCAGCAGGGGGGCGATCACGATGTTCTCGCGCAGCGCCAGGACGACCTGATAGCCATCCGCCGGCGCGCGGGCCACGGCGCCCAGCGCCACGGCGCCGTTGCCGCCCGGCCGGTTCTCCACCACGACGTTCCATTTCTCGGACGCCGACAGGGCCTCGGCGACCTGGCGCGCCAGGATGTCGGTGCCGCCGCCCGGGCTGAACGGCACGACGATGCGGATGGGTTTGTCGGGGAAGGCCTGGGCGGCGGGGGCGAGGAACGCCAGCGCGCAGGCCAGCACGCGGAGGAAGCGCTTGCTCATTGTTTGTCTCCGTTCAGTTGATCGAAACGTTTTTTCGAGTTAGGGTCGAGAGGCCAGATGATGCCCGCGGCACCTGCGTTTGGATAGCGGCAGGCCGGCACAGTGGCTATGAAAAAAATTCACAGGAGACACGACCTTGAACCAACTTGCCGAACTCGAGGTGTTCATCGCGGTGGTCGAGACGGGCAGTTTCTCGGCGGCGGCACGGCGCCTGGCCCGATCCCCGTCCGCCATCAGCAAGCTGATTTCGCGCATGGAGGCCCGCCTCGGCACCCTGCTCTTCGAGCGCAGCTCGCGCGAGGTGCGGCTCACCGAGGCGGGGCATACCCTGCACCGCGAAGGCCAGCGCGTGCTGGAGACGCTGACGGAAGCCGAGAATGCGCTGCAGCACCATACCGAGGGCACGCGCGGAACCATTCGCGTGCATTCGATCTTCACGTTTGCCAAGTACCAGCTGGCGCCGGTCATCCCGGAATTCCTCGAAGCCCACCCGGCGGTACGCATCGAATTCCTGCTCAACAACGACCCGATGGACATGGTCGAGAACAATATCGACGTGGCCATCCACAGCGGCTCCCTGCCCGATTCCTCGCTGATCGCGCGCCGCCTGCTGAGCAGCCGCTGGATCGTCTGCGCGTCGCCCGCCTATCTGCGCCGCCACGGCGCGCCCGCCACGCCCGACGACCTGGCGCAGCACAACTGCCTGAACTTCACGCATCGCACGCACTGGAACAACTGGCCCTTCACCAATTCCCCGCGGGGCATCAAGGCCACCGGATCGCTCGGCGCCGACCAGGGCGACATGCTGCTGCAGCTGGCCCTGCAGGGCGCGGGCGTGGCGCGGCTGGCCGAGTTCCACATCCATGCCGAGCTGGCCGCAGGACGGCTGGTGCCGGTGCTGGAGCCATTCCAGCCGTTGCGCGAGGAGCCGCTGTTCGTGGTCTACAAGAGCCGCAAGTACCTCAGCCCCAAGGTGCGCGCATTCCTCGATTTCCTGGACGCCAAGTTCCGCAACGGGCCGCTGCGCTGCCGGGCCGGCAGCGCAGCGGGGCCGGCAGCGGCCGCCACCTATGACCATTCTTCATAGCCTCCGGAATATCTCCGGGCCGATGCCAAACGCTTCTTGACAGGCCGCGCTTACCCTCGGATCATAAAAAACGTTTTTTCACCTTCCCCATTCCACGACGACTTCCATGAGCTCATCCCGGCACCCGGCAGGCCTTCCCAATACCGGCACCCTGATCGACGGCCAGTGGCACTCCGCCGCCACGCGTTTTCCCGTCCACGACAAATACAGCGGCGAAGTCATCGCCGAAGTCGCCCAGGCCGACGGCGAACAGGTCGCGGCAGCGGTCCGCGTTGCGCGGGCGGCGGCAGATTCCGGTGCGCCGGCGCCGCACGACCGGGCCATGGTGTTGCGGCGCGCGGCCCAGCTGCTCGATACCCATCGGCAGCGGCTGGTGGATGTGATGGTCGCCGAAGCCGGCTTCACCCTGGGCGATGCCAGCGGCGAAGTCGACCGCGCCAAGGTCACGCTGGATCTGTCCGCGGAAGAAGGGCTGCGCCTGACCGGCGAGATGGTGCCGTTCGCGGCCAGCCCCGGCGCGCACCAGCGGCTGGGCTTCACCCAGCGCTTCCCGGTGGGCGTGGTATGCGCGATCACGCCGTTCAATTCGCCGCTCAACACGGTGCTGCACAAGGTGGCGCCCGCCTATGCCGGCGGCAATGCCGTGGTGCTGAAGCCTTCTGCGCTCACGCCGCTGACGGGCGCCCTGCTCGGCGAGATCCTGCTCGAGGCCGGCATGCCGCCGGGCTTCCTGGCCATCGTGCAGGGCGACGGCGATGCCGTCGGTTCCGCGCTGCTCGCCGAACCCGGCATCGATTTCTACACCTTCACCGGCAGCACGCGGGTGGGCCGCATCATCCAGCAGGCTGCGGGCCTGCGCAGAACGCAGATGGAGCTGGGCAGCATCGCCAGTACCATCGTCTGCGCCGACGCCGACCTGGACCGCGCCGTCCCGCGCATTGCCAATGCGGCCCTGCGCAAGGCCGGGCAGGTCTGCACGTCGGTCCAGCGCCTGTACGTCGAACGCGCCATTGCTGCGGAACTTGCCGAACGCCTGGTGGCGTATGCCCGCACCCTCAAGGCCGGCGATCCCCGGGACCCGGACACGCGTGTCGGCCCCCTGATCAGCGAGGCTGCCGCCATCCGCGCCGAGCAGTGGCTGCGCCAGGCGCAAGCGGCCGGCGCAACGGTGCTGTGCGGCGGGCAGCGTCGTGGATCCGTGGTCGAGCCGGCCATCCTGGCCGACGTCCCGGAAGACACGCAGGTATGGTGCCAGGAAGCGTTCGCGCCCCTGCTGGCGATCCGCCCCTACGATGATTTCGAAGCCGCGCTCGACAGCGCGAACAGCACCCCCTACGGCCTGTCGGCGGGGGTGTTCACCCGGAATATCGAGCGCGCCATGCTGGCCGCGCGGCGCCTGCGCTTCGGCACCGTCCAGATCAACGAGACCTCGAGTGCGCGCTCCGACGTCATGCCGTTCGGCGGCGTCAAGGACAGCGGCTTCGGCAAGGAAGGGCCGGCTTACGCCATCCGGGAAATGACCGAAGAGCGCCTGCTGGTCTTCAACCCCTGAGCCCCCGAAACGCACCGTGGTGCCGGGCGCGAGCCCGGCCTTCCCTTCATCATCTGCTCCGGATCATCATGCTCGGTTCGAGTCTTTCCACTTTCTTCTGCCCCACCCGCATCCACATGGGCGTGGGCGCCCACGTACGCATCGTCGACCTGCTGCGCCAGCACGGCTGCAAACGGGTGTTCGTGGCCATCGACGGCGCGTTGCTGGATACCGAGTTCTACGCTCAGCTGCAGCGGATGCTGCAGGAAGCCGGCATTGCCACGGCCTCCTATTCGGACATCGAGCCGGATCCCAGCGCGCACACCGTGGCGCGTGCCTTCGAAGCCTGCCAGGCCCACGGCGCAACGATGCAGCTGGCCATCGGCGGGGGCAGCACCATGGACGTGGCCAAGGCGGTCGGCATTCTTGCCACCAACGGGGGGCGTATCCACGACTACGAGGGCATCGAGAAGTTCAGTACGCCCGGACTGCCGCTGATCGCCGTTCCGACCACCGCAGGAACGGGTTCGGAAGTGTCGGGGTCCTGCGTGATCACCGATACGGACAACAACCGCAAGATGTCCATCCGGCACGCCGCGCTCAATCCGGCCACGTACGCCGTGCTGGACCCGCTGGCGCTGCGCACGGTGCCGGCGCACGTCGCCGCGCACTCGGGCATGGACGCATTCGTGCACGCCTTCGAGTCATACCTGTCGCGCCAGGCCAACCTGTTCACCGACGCGATCAATCTCCAGGCCATCGGCCTGATCGCCGCCAACCTGCGCCAGTTCGTTGCCAATCGCGACAACCTGGAGGCCGGCCTCAACATGCTGTGCGGCTCCGCCCTGGCCGGCATCACCTTCGGCCAGACTGGCCTGGGCAACGTGCACTGCATGGCGCGGTTCGTGGGCGCGGCCTGCCATGTGTCGCATGGCCTCTCCAACGCCGTATGCCTGCCCGCCGTGGCGCGTTTCAACCTGCTCGCCAATCCCGCCAAGTATGCGCGCGTGGCCGCAGCCATGGGCCGGCCGGTGCAGGGCATGCCGGAGCTGGACGCGGCATACGAGGCCGTGCATGCCATCGAGGCGCTCTGCCGCGACCTGGGCATTCCCGCGCGCCTGCGTGACATCGGCGCCGAGCAGGACAGCCTGCCGCAGCTGGCGCAGTGGTGCAGCGAGGCCGGCTACAATCGCTGGAACCCCCGCCACACGAGCCGCGCGGACTTCCAGGCGCTGTTCGAGGCTGCCTACTGACCAACACGCCGCCCAGGCTGAAGCCCCCTCGCCACTCCACTGTGAAAGCGTCCGAGCCGTCGCCAGACGACGTCGCAATCCCCCGCAAGCGCGTCACCGTGCATGACGTCGCGCGTGCCGCCGGGGTCGCCATCAGCACCGTGTCGCGCGTCGTCAATGGCGCGCCCACCGTCACGGACGACATCCGGCAGCGCGTCGAGTCGGCCATCAGGCAGCTGGGCTGGACCCCCAGCATCGCCGCGCAGGCCATGCGGGGGGCATCGGCGCGCATGGTGGGATTCATCTTTTCCGACATCCGCAACCCGATGTACACGGAAGTGATCAAGGGCGCCGAGGACGTGCTCAGCGCCCACGGCTACATGCTGATGGTGGCCAGCAGCGACGGCCAGCCCGCCCGCGAACTGGCCCTGATCGAACTCTTCCGGCGGCGCCGCGCCGACGGCCTGCTGTTCGGCGTGGAAGAAGAGTCGAACCCCGAGGTCATGCGCGGCGTCGTCTCGGCAGGCTTCCCCACGGTGCTGCTGGAGCGCGAAATGGCGTTGCCCATCAACGCGGTCGGCGCCGACCATTGCTCGGGCACGCTGCACGCCACGCGCCACCTGATAGCGCTGGGCCACCGCCGCATCGCGCTCATCAGCGGAGGCCGGCGCAACCGGGTGGGGCGCGACCGGCTCGCGGGGCTGAGCCAGGCCCATGAAGCGGCGGGGCTGCCGCTGGACCCGGCGCTGCTGAGGCTCGACAGCTTCGCCACCGAATACGCGTTTCGCGAAACCCAGCTGCTGCTCGCGCTCGACGAGCCGCCCACGGCCATCATTGCGGCAGGCATGCACCTGCTCGAGGGCGTGCTCCCCGCCGTGCGCGCAGCGGGGCTCGCGATACCCGGCGATCTCTCCCTGGTGGCCTCCAATGACAGCCCGCTGGCCCGCCTCGCCACGCCGGCGATCAGCGTGATCCGCTACGATGCCTATGCGCTGGGCCGCGAAGCCGCCATGTTGCTGCTGGGACGCATGCAGGAGGGAGAGCCGGCCACGCGCAGCCGGATCCAGATTCCCACCGAATTCGTGCTGCGCGACTCCTGCGCCAGCCCGCCGCGCCGGCGCGACAAGCGCAGGCGCTGATCCCGCCGCCCGCCTCGGCGCCGCCCACCACACCCCTGCCATGACCGGTTTCGAACACAATCCCTTCCTGCACTCGCTGGGTGCCGTCATCGAGAGCTGGGGCGACGGCCGCATCGTGCTCGGCATGGACCTCAGGCCCGGCCACCTGAACCGCCAGGGTGCGCTGCAGGGCGGCGTGGTGTGCGCGCTCCTGGATGCCGCCTGCGGCTACGCCGGCATCGTGCCCGACGGCGAGGACAGCCGGGGCAACGCCGTCACCATCTCGCTGGCGATCAATTTCATCGGATCGGTCAAGGAAGGCCGGGTCATCGCCACCGGCACCGTGACGGGCCGCGGCCGCAAGATATTCTTCTCGCGTGCCGAGGTGTGCACGCCCGACGGGCGGGTGCTGGCGTCGGCACAGGGTTCGTTCAAATATGGCGGGCCGCGCCTGGTGGCCGGCGAAGCGCAGGGAGCCGTCTCATGAGCGATGCGTCGCAGGCCGTGGAACATGCCATCACGTCGCGCTGCAGCGTGCGCGGCTTCCTGCCCGATCCCGTGGCGCCGGCGACGATCCGCCGCATCCTGGCAGCCGCGGCGCGTGCGCCCAGCGGCAGCAACATACAACCCTGGAAGGTGCACGTGCTGACCGGCGCAGCGCGCGACGCCCTGTCGCGCGCCCTGCTGGCAGCCCACGAGCGCGGCGAGCCCGAGCGGCGCGAATATCAGTACTACCCCGTGAACTGGCGCAGCCCCTACCTCGAGCGGCGCCGCGAGACCGGCTGGGGACTCTACAGCCTGCTGGGCATCGCCAAGGGCGACAGGGCCGCGTCGGCGCGCCAGCACGGGCAGAACTACGTGTTCTTCGGCGCCCCCTGCGTGCTGATCTTCACCATCGACGCCGACCTGGGCCAGGGCAGCTGGCTGGACTACGGCATGTTCCTGCAGAACATCATGGTGATGGCGCGCGGCTGCGGCCTGGACACCTGCGCGCAGGCCGCGCTGGCCAACTATCCCGACATCGTCAGGCGGCAACTGGGCATCCCCGGCGACCAGGTCGTGGTCTGCGGCATCTCGCTCGGCTACCGCGATCCCGCGGCGCCCGCGAACCGGTACCGCACGCGCCGCATCCCGGTCGACGAATTCGCCACGTTCCACGACGCCTGACGGGCGGCCGCAGGCCGCGCCCCGGTCAGGGCACGTCGATGACCCAGTCGGCCCGGAAGCCTGCCTGCTCGCCCTTGCGGGCATAGCCCAGCGGGTTGGCGACCACCCGGCATGCGGTTTTCCGTCCGCCTGCCGTGCCCTGGACCACGTAGTCGTGCGGGCAGTGCAGGTGGCCGTGTATCCACAGGCTGGCCAGGGGCAGCAGGTCGTCCAGGCCATTGCAGAAACCCGCCGTGCCGGGCGTCAACCCATAGCGCGGGTCGGCGCTGAGCAGGCTGGGCGCGAAGTGCGTGACCACCACGGTGGTTCCATCGTAAGGCTGCGCCAGCGCGCCGCGCAGCCAGTGCTGGCACGCCAGGCCGAGCTCCCGCAGGTCTTCGGCCAGCATGGGCCGCCCATCGCGCAGCGTGGTGTTCTTGCCGAGGTAGAAGTTGGCCGCGCGATAGGCCTTCTCCAGTTGCTGGCGGCGGCGCGTCTCGGTGGGCTGGCGCAGGGCCAGCGCCTCGAAATCGGTCCACAGAGTGGTGCCGATGAAGCGCACGCCCTGGATCAGGACAGTTTCGCGCTCCAGCCAGACGATGCCCAGCCGTGCGCAGATGCCGCGCAGGCGCGCCAGGGTGTCGTCGAAATCCAGCGCGTCGAATTCATGATTGCCCGGCACGTACAGCACCGTGGGCCAGCCGCTCTCGCGGCCGAGCGGCGCAAAGCGCTCCAGGCCGAAGTCGTCGCCGTCCAGCGCCGAGCCCGGCTGGTACGAGCCGATGTCGCCCGCCAGGACCAGCACGTCCACGCCGGGCATCGGTTCGAACTCGAAACCGGGCTCGGCTTCCAGGTGCAGGTCGGAGAGGATTTGCAGGCGCATGGATGGCGATGCGGGACAGGAGGGTGGCCCGCCCTACACGATTCGAACGTGTGACCGCTCGCTTAGAAGGCGAGTGCTCTATCCAACTGAGCTAAGGGCGGACTTGCGCCGGACGGCGCCGGCGAAGTGGCGGGTATTTTACCTGCATGGCATGCGGCGTCGCGCCGCCCCCCGGGGCAGGCCGCCACGCCGGGCCAATCCTGCTTACAGGCCGTATCATGTCCGCTATCTGCCGGTGCTACAGTGCGCCGTCGAAACAGCAAGCCTCCAATCGATGCTCATGCCCGACCCCTTCACTTTCCGCGCTGTCCCGCGCGGCATGCGGCGCGCTGCGGCCGCGGCCGTGCTGGCCGCCGCTTCCTGCCCCGCCATCGCAGGCGTCACCTATCGGCTGGATCGTCCCGCTGCGGCGTCCGGCGAAACCGTGCGCCTGGAAGCCATTTTCTTCAACGACGGCGACGCCGTCATGCGCTGGGAGGCCCCGCGCGAACTGGTGGTGCAGTGGCGCAACGCCAATGGCGGCGTCGTGCGCAGCCTGGCCACCCTGCCCGGCGATCCGCCTGCGGTGGAGATCCCGGTCAACAACTTCGCGCGCGTGAGCTGGAACGTGGTCGTGCCCGTGCAGGCGCGCGGCATGCAGGCCGTGTCGATCGAGGGCGAATCGGCCATGCTGGCGCTGGAGGCAACCGGGCGGTCGGGCAGCCAGCTGGCGGCCACCCCGGCCGACGTGCCGGTCACCGACGCGCTCACCGGGCAACCGGTCGCGCCGGCCGGGGTCACCCAGGCGGGCGCTTCGCCCGCGCAGGGATCGGCGCCGGCCCAGGTGGCTGCCGCGCCTGCCGCCGGGGCATCGGCCTCGCCGTTCGAATCTTTCCGCAGCGCCATCACGCCCTACCAGCCGATGTACTTCAGCGTGGGCACGCGCGGCGGCACCACTGCCCGCTTCCAGATCAGCGCCAAGTATCGCGTCTTCACGCCGCCCAGCGACCGGCCGGCAACCTTCGCGGAAAACTTCTACCTGGGCTATACGCAGACCTCGCTGTGGGACCTGGAAGGCGACTCCCGGCCGTTCATCGACACCACGTTCAATCCCAGCGTGTTCTGGCTGTCGGACAACCTCTGGCAATCGGCCAGCCGCAACTGGCGGCTGGGCCTGAACACCGGCGTGGAACACAACTCCAACGGCAAGGACGGCGACGACTCGCGCTCCTTCAACGACGCCTATGTGCAGCCCGCCCTGAACTACCGGTTCGACGGCGGCAGCACACTGACCTTTGCCCCCAAGTTCAAGCAGTATTTCGGCAAGGGCGGCGAGAACCACGACTACGCCGACTACGCCGGCTACGTCGACTGGAACCTGCGCTGGGCGCAGGACAACGGCGCCGTGGTGTCGGCCATGTACCGCCAGGGCGACCAGGGGCGCCGCACCACCCAGCTGGACTTCGCCTGGCCGCTGCAGCGCACCTGGCTCGACATGAACGGCTACCTGCACCTGCAGTATTTCAACGGCTACGGCGAGACCCTGCTGGGCTACAACCAGCGCAACGAATCCCAGTTCCGCATCGGCCTGTCCATCGTTCCCTGACCGCGGGCGCCCGGTACCATCGGCTTCCCCCGGGCCTCGGCCCGCCTGGGGCAGCCGCGGCCCCGACTTTGCCGCGACGCAACAATTTTCTCGGGGATTACCCTTAACATTCTCATTTTTTGAGAATTTCCGCTGAGAATTTTGAGAATTCCCGGCCTAACATCCCGGCGAAAGCAATAACTGCAACAAGGGGTGTGCATTCATGGCTGAGGATCGTGCCGTCGCCGGCGGCGCCGAACGGGTGCTGTCCGTGCTGGCGACGCTGGCCCGCCAGGAGCGGCCGCTCGGCGTCGCAGCCCTGGTCGAGCTGACCGGCCTGGCGCAGAGCACGCTGTATCGGCAACTGGCGCTGCTCAAGCGCTGGGGCTTCGTGAGCGAACATGCCGGCGAGTATGGCCCCGGGCCGCTGTGCCTGCAGCTGGCCTGGGGCTTCGACCAGTCGTCCTTCCTGATCCAGGAATCCCAGGAAGACATGGCGGCCCTGGCGGCCGAATCCGGCGAGACGGTCGGCCTGATGGCCGCCATCAAGGACCAGGCCGTGTGCCTGGACATGGTCGAAAGCCAGCATCCCTTGCGCTGCTCGTTCGTCAAAGGCCGCGGATTGCCGCTGGTGCATGGCGCCTCGGCGCGCTCGCTGCTGGCATTCATGCCCGAGCCGCGCCGGCAGGCCGCGCTGGAATCGCTGCGCGCCAGGCTGGAGCCCGCCGCCATGGCGGAACTGGAGCAATCCCTGGCGGCGATACGCGCCGCCGGCCATGCCGTCACCGACAGCCAGGTCGACCAGGGAGTCTGGGGCGCGAGCGCCCCCATCTTCCAGCGCCCCGGCCATGCCATCGCCTCGCTCACGCTGATGGCGCCGTCCACCCGAGCACAAGACCGCGCCGCCCAGCTGGCGGCGCTCACTGTCCAGGCAGCGCGCCGCATCTCGGCGCGGCTGCAAAGCCTGTGAACCCTCTCCTCCCCAGCCCCAAGGAACCCGCCATGCTGACTCGCCGCCATCTGCTAGCCACCTTCGCCGCCCTGTCGCTCGCCGCCTCCGCCGGCGTGGCCCAGGCCGCCGACACGATCCGCGCCGTGACCGACGCCACCTTCCCGCCCATGGAATTCGTCAAGGACGGCAAGCGCACCGGCTTCGACATCGAACTGGTCGAAGCCCTGGGCCAGGCCATGGGCAAGAAGATCGAATGGATCGACATCGACTTCAAGGGCCTGATCCCGGCCATCCAGGCCGGCCGCGCCGACATCGCCGTCTCGGCCATCTACATCACCGACGCCCGCAAGCAGGTGGTGGACTTCACCGATCCGTACTACGCGGGCGGGCTGGTGGTGCTCACGAAGAAGGACGGGCCGATCAAGAGCCTGAAGGATCTGGACGGCCGCAAGGTATCGGTGCAGGTCGGCACCAAGTCCGTGAACTTCCTGAAGGAGAACCATCCCAAGGTCGAGCGCGTGGAAGTCGAGAAGAACCAGGAGATGTTCAACCTGGTGCAGATCGGGCGCGCCGACGCCGCGGTCACCGGCAAGCCCGCCGCGAAGCTGTTCGCGCAGAGCACGACCGACCTGACCGTGCTCGATGAGCAGCTCACCACCGAGGACTACGGCATCGCCGTGTCCAAGCGCACGCCGGAACTGACCCGCGACCTCAATGCCGCGCTGGCCACGCTCAAGCAGGATGGCACCTACGCCAGGATCGTGAACAAGTGGTTCGAGGCCCCGGCGCGATGAACCTGGACTTCAGCCCCGTCTTCGCCGACTGGCCCGCGCTGATGCGCGGCGCGCTGGTCACCATCGAGGTCACGGCCTGCGCCCTGGTGCTGGGCTGCGTGATCGGGCTGCTGGCCGGCGTGGGCCGGCTCAACCCGCAGCGGCGCATGGTCTACGCGGCCTGCAGCCTGTACCTGGCGTGCTTCCGCGGCACGCCGCTGCTGGTGCAGCTCTTCATCTGGTTCTTCGGCCTGCCGCAGTTCGGCATCACGCTGCCGGCGTTCGCCTGCGGCGTGCTGGGCCTGGGCATGTACTCCGGCGCCTACGTATCGGAAATCGTACGCGGCTCGATCCAGTCGATCGACCGCGGCCAGACCGAAGCGGCCCGCTCGCTGGGCATGTCCGCCGGACAGGCCATGCGCATCATCGTGCTGCCCCAGGCCTTCGTGCGCATGATCCCGCCGCTGGGCAACGAGTTCATCGCGCTGATCAAGAATTCGGCCCTGGTCTCGCTGCTGACCATCCACGACCTCATGCACGAGGGCCAGAAGATCATCTCGGTATCGTACCGTTCGCTCGAGACCTACCTGGTCGTCGCGCTGATCTACCTGGTGCTCACCATGGCCACCACGGCGGCCCTGCGCCGCATCGAGAACCGCCTGCGCTCCGGAGGCATGGTGCAATGACCCACACCGACATGATCCGCATCCGCGGCCTGCACAAATCCTACGGCGACCACGCGGTGCTCACCGGCATCGACTTCTCGGTGCCGACCTCCAGCGTTGTCGTGGTGATAGGCCCCAGCGGCTCGGGCAAGAGCACGCTGCTGCGCTGCTGCAACGGGCTCGAAGTCGCCCAGCAGGGCACCATAGAGATCGACGGCCAGCCGCTGCTGGACCACGGCCGGCTGCTGCCGGACCCGCAGCTCAACGCCCTGCGCACCCAGGTGGGCATGGTGTTCCAGTCGTTCAACCTGTTCCCGCACCTCTCGGTGCTGCACAACGTCACGGTGGGGCCGCGCACGCTGCGCGGCATGCGCAAGGCCGAGGCCGAGGCGCTGGCGGCCGACCTGCTGGCCAAGGTGGGCCTGGCCGAGAAGATGCATGCCATGCCTGCCAGCCTGTCCGGCGGCCAGAAGCAGCGTGTGGCCATCGCCCGGGCGCTGGCCATGCAGCCCAAGGTCATGCTGTTCGACGAGCCCACGTCCGCGCTCGATCCCGAACTGGTGGGCGAAGTGCTGCAGGTGATGAAGCTGCTGGCCAGGGAGGGCATGACCATGATGGTGGTCACGCATGAGATGGGCTTTGCGCGCGAGGTGGCCGACACCGTGGCCGTGATGGACGGCGGACGCATCGTCGAGTCCGGATCGCCGGACGTGATCTTCAGCGCCCCGCGCGAACCCCGCACCCGCGCCTTCCTGCAGGCGGTATTGAAGTAGCGCCATGGACGCATCCCGTATCCTCCACGCTTCCGACGCCCTGCTGCCCGGAGGCTGGGCCCGCGACGTCATCCTGCAATGGGACGCCTGCGGTCGCTACACGCGGGTGGAACCCGGCGCAACGCCGCCGCCCCATGCACCGCGCGCATCCGGGCCGGTGATCCCCGGGCTCGTCAACCTGCATTCCCACGCATTCCAGCGGGCCTTCGCCGGCCTCACCGAATATCGCGCCGCGGAGGCCGACAGTTTCTGGAGCTGGCGCACGCTGATGTACGGTTTCGCCGCCGTACTGCGCCCTGAACAGGTGGAGGCCGTGGCGGGCCTGCTCTACCGGGAAATGCTGGAGGCGGGCTATACCCACGTCTGCGAATTCCATTACCTGCATCACGCCGAGGACGGCCGGCCCTACGCCGACGACACGGAAATGGCCCAGGCGGTGCTGCGCGCGGCAGCATCGGCGGGCATGGGCATCACCCTGCTGCCGGTGCTCTATCACGCTTCCGGCTTCGGCGGCGCGCCGCTCAATGCCGGCCAGCGGCGTTTCGGCCACGACCTCGACAGCATGCAGCGCCTGCTGCAGCATCTGCAACCGCAATGCGCCGCCCAGGATGCCCGCCTGGGCCTGGCGCCGCACTCGCTGCGCGCCGTCCCGCCGGCGCAATTGGCGGGCGCGCTGCAGCTGCTGGACGACATCGACGCCACGGCTCCCGTCCACATCCATATCGCCGAGCAGGTCAGGGAAGTGGAAGACTGCCTCGCGCATACCGGCCAGCGGCCGGTGGCGTGGCTGCTGGACCATGCGCCCGTGGACCGCCGCTGGTGCCTGGTGCACGCCACCCACATGACCCCGGACGAAGCGCGGCGCGCCGCCGCCACCGGCGCCGTGGCCGGACTGTGCCCCAGCACCGAGGCGAACCTGGGCGACGGCATCTTCGACATGGCCGCGTGGCGCGAAGGCGGCGGCGCGTGGGGCGTGGGCTCGGACAGCCACGCCTGCGTGAACGCCGCCGAAGAACTGGCGCTGCTCGAGTACAGCCAGCGCTGGGCCACGCGCGCCCGGAACGTGCTCGCCACGCCGGCGCAGCCCCACGTGGCCGACGCCATGCTGCAGGCGGCCGTGGCGGGCGGCACCCAGGCCGCGGGGCTGCCCGCAGGCGGCCTGCAGGCCGGCGCACGGGCCGACTTCGTGGTGCTGGATCCGCAGCATGTGGCCCTGGCGGGGCTGCCGCCGTCCGACATGCTGTCGGGGCACGTGTTTGCCAGCCATCGCACGTCTGCCGTCGCCGAAGTGTGGCAGGCCGGCAGTCGCCGCGTGCAGGCAGGTCGCGCCGAGGGCATGGAAGCAGCCCGGCAGGCCTTCGTGGCGGCGCGGCGTGCCCTGCTGGCACGGGTTCGCGCCTGACCCCGCCTTTGGCGGCCTATGCCGCGGGGCAGCCGGTTCCGCAGCGGGCCTGCAGCAGCCTCACCAGCGCCCCGTGCGCGGCGGCGAAGCCGTCGCTGCCGGGGCCCTCGCGCACCAGCGCCCAGACCAGGCGCTCCCGGGCGGCGCGCTCCGGCGGGCTTTGCGGCCATCCCATGTCGCTGTCCATGTCGAGCAGGGACTGCACCAGGGCGCCGTCTCCGGCTTCGGACCCGGGCCGCGCCGGCGGTGCGGACGCGTCCACGTTCATGAGCAGGCGCTCCTCCCAGCGTACGAAGCGCGCCAGCGCATGCAGCGGCCCCGCGGGGCGGTGGTCGGGTGCACGGCTGACGTAGGCGGCCAGCCAGTCCGGCAGCGACTCGGCAGGCATGGGCATGGAGACGACATAGCCCTGCACGACGTCGATGTCCAGCGCCCGCAGGGCATCGAGCAGGTCGGAGGACTCCACGCCTTCGGCCACCACCTTGCGGCCCAGCGCATGCGCCAGGCGCGTGAGCTGGAACACGAAGCGCAATCCACGCGTGGGGTCGGGCTCGTCGATCTCCAGCATGCTGCGGTCCAGCTTGGCCCAGTCGAACGGCGCGCGGCGCATGCTCCCCAGCCCGCTGTGCCCTGCGCCGAGGTCGTCCTGCGCCAATTGCACGCCCAGCTCCTTGAAACGCAGGAATATGGCCTGGCGCCCTTCGGCCAGCCGCAGCTCTTCGTGTTCCAGCACCTCGAGGATCAGCCTTGCCGGCGGGCAGCCGTGCGCCTGCAGGGCCGTGCGCGTGGCCTCGTAGTAGCGGATGTCGTCCAGGGCGGCGGTGGGGAGGTTCATCGAGATCGCGATATCCAGCCCGTCGTGCTCCTGCCAGGCCCGTCGCTGCGCCAGTGCCTGGTCCAGGCCGCGCGCGTAGAGATCGAAATAATCGTCCGAGGAAAAGGCCGGCAGGAATTCGCCCGGCGCACAGACGCGGTCGCAATCGACCAGCCTGGCCAGAGCCTCGACCTTGGAGACCGTTCCCGTCCGCAGGTCGAGCAGCGGCTGGTAGTACATCTTCAACCCGCCCGAGCGCAGCAGCGTCGCCCAGTGCATGCGGCTGGCATGCGACACCGCGCCGCTGGCGTCGAGGTCGGAAAGGCTCATGAAGGCGCCGTCCACCAGCCTGCCGAGCAGGTCGACGAACGCCACCTGCTCGGGCCCCAGGAAGCCGCCGGGATAGTCGGAATCCAGCACCAGCACGGCCACCGGCTTGCCGCCCTGCGGGCCCAGGGGAATGGCGACGGAGGAGCGCACGCCCTGCCGGCGCACCGGCTGCTGCCAGGGGTCGACCTGCGGATGCGTGGCCACGTTGACGATGCGCTCGACCCTGTCGTTGCGCCAGGCCAGGCCGATATGCGACTGCCCCTGGGGCACGTCGGCGGCCGTGACGAAGCGGGTCTCGGGCGCCGAGGCCATCTCCAGCAGGGCCTGGCCCTTGTCTTCCGGCGCGACCGCCTCGAAGTGGAACACGCCCTGGCCATCCGGCCGGCAGATGCCGCAGCGCGTGATTTCGTCGTGTTCCGCCAGGATGCGGACCAGCCCCTGGATGAAATCGGTGTAGCGATGCACGCTCCACGCCAGCTGGGTGAGCTCCAGCAGCACCTGCTGCCGGGAATCCTGCAGGGCCTGGTAGGCCTTGAGCTGCCACGCCAGGTCGGTGTTGAGCCGCCGGATGTAGCGGTTCAGCGAGCGGGCGCTGACCGACGGCGCGACCACCGCGTCGAGCGCATTGGACAGCGCATCGCGGCTGCGCACGAGTTCCTCCTCGTCCAGCCCCACGATGGCATGCACGCGCCCCACGCGCAGCGCCATCTGGGCATGCGCCTGCGGATCGAGTTCCGGCGCCGCCAGCGCCAGCAGGTTCTCGGCCTGGCGCCGCTTCAGGTAGGCGAATTCATCGGGCGACAGCATGCGCAGGATCTGCTCGGACTTGGGCAGACCCGACAACGCCGCGTAGAACGCCTCCACGACGGCGTGAACCTCGCGATTCAGTACTTCGATGAGATCCTGCATCGACCGCCTTTGCACGGGCCGGCGGCGCGCGGCCCAATACGGGAAATACTACGGCCAGTTGTAGCGCTGAGGCAAGGCACGCGCTTATCGCCCGGTGTCCGGGTAATTCGGTCCGGCGTCGTGGAAGCCCCCGTTGCTGTAGGGATTGGCGGCACCCGGATGCGGCGGCCCCGGATTGGCGAAGCGCTCGGAAGCGCACCCGGCCAGCGTGCCGGCCAGCAGGATCAGCAGGGCACAGCGTTGCAATGCGGGCGACATGGCATCCTCCTTCTGAACGGGCCATGCCGCATTGTGCCGCTGCCCGGCCCGGACGCCAAATCGCCGCGGGCCGGCGCCGCTACGCGCGCCGCGGCGCGGCGCGACGGCAAGTGCCAGCCACGCTTCGCGCCCGAAGGCCCTGGGCGCCACATGACAGCCGGATGACCCGCGAGGCCGATCCGTTTGCGTTCTGTTTCCTTTTCGTGCCGCCACTTCACCGCGATGTCATTTCGCGTTCCTAGACTGCCGCGGGTCTGCCGTCCGGTGCTGCGGCCCTGCGGCAGGCATTTCCCGTTCCGGATACCCACCTACTATCCCATGCCAAATCTCACTACTGCGCGCGCCCTCGCGGCTGCGCTGGCCATGGCCGTGCTCATGACGGCCTGTGGCGGCGACGACGATGACGACCACGGCCCCGGCGCCGACCCCGGAGGCAGCCCCGGCACCGAGCAGCCCGCGGAATCCAAACCCGAACTGCGCTGCGCGCCCTGAACCGGCCCGCCCTTCCCATCCACGCACAGCGATCCATGACCTCACGCCGCCAATTTCTGCAGACCACCGCCGGAGCCGGCTTTGCCGCCGCCGTCCTGGCAGCCTTCCCGCCCAGCATCCGCAAGGCCCTGGCCATCCCCGCCAACAACAAGACGGGCACCATCAAGGACGTCGAGCACGTCGTCATCCTGATGCAGGAGAACCGCTCGTTCGACCACTACTTCGGCACGCTCAAGGGCGTGCGCGGCTTCGGCGACCGCATCACCATTCCGCTCGCCAACGGCCGCAGCGTCTGGGAACAGGAGCGCGCCAACGGCGAAGTGCTCATGCCTTACCATCTCGACGGCACCGCGCACAACGCGCAGCGGGCCAGCGGCACGCCCCACTCGTGGGACGACAGCCAGCAGGCCTGGGACAACGGCCGCATGAACCAGTGGGCACGGCACAAGACCGACACCTCCATGGGCTACTTCAAGGAACAGGAGATCCCGTTCCAGGTCGCCCTGGCCAACGCCTTCACGATCTGCGATGCCTATCACTGCTCAATGCATACCGGCACCGACGCGAACCGCTCCTTCCACCTCACCGGCACCAACGGCCCCACCGCCCAGAACGTGGCCTACGTGAACAACGAATGGGACTGGATCAGCGGCCTGCCCGACTCCGATTCCGTGGGCTACACCTGGAAGACCTACGCCGAACGGCTGGAAGAGGCCGGCGTGAGCTGGATCTGCTACCAGAACATGCCCGACGAATGGGGCGACAACATGCTGGGCGCCTTCCGCCAGTTCCGCGCCGCCAACCTCGCCTCCGGCTATCCCGTGTGCAGCGGCGGCGCACCGAACTCGCCTTATGCCAATACCGGCCAGGCGCTGCCCTACAAGGCCTACGACCCCGCCACCGACAACCCCGGCAACCCGCTCTACAAGGGCATCGCCAACACCCTGCCCGGCACGCAGCCTGAGAACTATCTCGACGCCTTCCGCCGCGACGTGATGGAAGGCCGCCTGCCCCAGGTTTCGTGGATCAACGCGCCGTCGATCTACTGCGAGCACCCGGGCCCCTCCAGCCCCGTGCAGGGCGCGTGGTTCCTGCAGGAAGTCCTGGACGCGCTCACGGCCAATCCGGAGGTCTGGAGCAAGACCGTGCTGATCGTCAACTTCGACGAGAACGACGGCTACTTCGACCACGTGCCTTCGCCCTCGCCGCCCTCGCGCAACGAAGACGGCACCTATGCAGGCAAGACGACCCTCAGCGAGCAGGACCTGGAACCGGAATACTTCACCCAGCCCGCGCCCGAAGGCAGCACCAGCCAGCCGGCGCCCGACGGACGCGTGTTCGGCCCGGGACCGCGCGTGCCGATGTACGTGATCTCGCCCTGGAGCCGCGGCGGCTGGGTCAACTCGCAGGTGTTCGACCACACCTCCGTGCTGCGCTTCCTGGAAGCCCGCTTCGGCGTCGAGGAGCCCTACATCAGCCCCTTCCGCCGCGCCATCTGCGGCGACCTCACCAGCGCGTTCAACTTCGCCACGCCCAACACCGAGACCCTGCCCACCCTGGACGGCCGCACCACGCGCACCGTCGCCGACCAGCTGCGCGCCACGCAGGAAACCCTGCCGGCAGTGCCGCTGCCCACCGACATGCAGCCGCCGATACAGGCCAGCGGCACCCGGCCCTCGCGCGCCCTGCCCTACGAGCTGCATACCAGCGCCCGCTGCGGCACCGACGGCAACGTGGAACTCATCTTCGCCAACACCGGCAAGCAGGGCGCCGTCTTCCACGTCTACGACCGCCACCACCTGGACCGCATCCCGCGGCGCTACGCGGTGGAAGCCGGCAAGACCCTCAGCGACACCTGGAACGCCGGCCTCGACAACCTGGGCCGCTACGACCTCTGGGTGCTCGGGCCCAACGGCTACCACCGCCACTTCAAGGGCGATACGGGGCGCATCCGCGACACCGCCACGCGGCCCGAGACCCGCGTCTGCTACGACATCGCCAACGGCAACGTGTACCTGGAGCTCATGAACGGCGGCACCGCCCCCTGCACCTTCACGGTCACGGCCCGGGCCTACCGCACCGACGGCCCCTGGACCGTCACGGTGGCACCGGGCGGCATGGAGACGCTGCACTGGCAACTCGCCGACAGCGGCCAGTGGTATGACTTCGCCGTCGCCTGCAACACCGATCCCGCCTACCTGCGCCGCTTCGCCGGCCGCGTGGAGACCGGCCGGCACACGGTGAGCGATCCGGCGATGGGCACCGCCACCGGCGAGGCCTGATCCGCGGCGCAGCGGCTGGCCGTTGCATGCATTGCGCGGCCAGCGGCCTCCGCCCCGGGGGCGGGCCGGGAGAGACAGCCGCCGCTCCTGCCGGCGTCTCCGGCGCCCGGCCCGAGCCCCAGGCGGGCCCAGTGCAGCAGCGCCTCGCGGTCGTCGAGCGCATCATCGGGTACCGAGTAGTAGCCCAGCGCCACCGCGCCCCGCGCCTTCGTATCGTAGGTATAGGGCGCGCACCCGTGCCGCCTGAATACGTCCACCGCCGGCCCCTTGGCCTTGACGTAGAGGCGGTTCTCGCCGCTCACGAAAGCGAACATCGTTCCTTCCAGGAACAGCCCCATGCACCCGAAGATCCGCCGCGTGCTGATGCGCCCGAGCGGGGAGAGTTGGTCGACGAGGTGTTCTACCAGGCCTTTCGAAGGTGCCATCATGCGCCCAATGATACCTAGGGTAAGCCCTCTTAATTTACATACTGATTAGTTGGTATCTTTATCGGAACCCCATTTGAACTCATGCGCTTCAGCGGCGTCCCCTCATGCTTCCCAGCGTTGCCGACTATCGAGACGTGGCCCTTCGGCGCCTCCCCCGCTTTGCCTTCGACTATCTCGAAGGCGCGGCCGAGGACGGCGATGCCATGCATCGCAATCTGGACAGCTACCGTCGCATCCTGCTGCGGCCTCGCGTGTTGCGCGACCTGACGCACTGCTCGACGGAGACGACCTGGTTCGGGCGTACACAGGCGGCTCCCATGGCAGTCGGGCCTACCGGCCTGAACGGGCTCTTCTGGCCCAAAGCGGACGAACTGCTTGCTGCAGCCGCCGCCCAGCGGGGCTTGCCTTTCATTCTTTCCACGGCATCGACTTCCCTGCTGGAGGACGTCCGAAGCGCCGCGCCCGGTGCGGATCTCTGGCTCCAGCTCTATGTGCAGCGCGACCGCGGCATCGCCGAAGACATCATGCGTCGGGCCGGCAAGGCAGGTTATCGGTGCCTGGTAATGACAGTGGATACGCCGGTCCATGGCAAGCGGGACCATGATCTGCGAAACGGCTTCAAGCTGCCCATACGCCTGACACCCGCGCTGGCCCGCGACGTGCTGCGCCGCCCCAGGTGGGCCTGGCAGATGCTGCGCAATGGCGGTCCGCAATTGCTCAACATCGCGCGCAGCCTGGGCGAAGCGCCGGAACTGGCGCGGCAGGCGGCCACGCTGAGCCGCGCCATGGACCTGGCGCTGCAATGGGACGATATCTCGTGGGCCCGCCGCCATTGGAACGGCCCGGTGCTCATCAAGGGCATACAGACCATCGAAGATGCGCAATTGGCCGCCCGGCACGGCGCCGATGGCATCGTGCTCTCCAACCACGGCGGCCGGCAGCTGGGCAGCGCAGCGGCGCCTCTGGATGTGCTCCCCTCCGTGCGGAACGCCGTGGGCGAGCGGCTGCGCATCTTCGTCGACGGCGGAGTGAGGCGTGGTGCCGACGCCATCAAGGCGGTGGCCTGCGGCGCGGATGGCGTATTGCTGGGTCGCGCGCCGCTATATGGCCTGGCCGCAAGCGGCAGCAGCGGGGTAAACGAAGTGCTTGCGCTGCTGCTCGAGGAAGCCGCCATCTGCCTGCGCCTGCTTGGCTGCACCTGCATGGGCGAGCTGGATTCCACTCATGTGCAGCAGATCCCCCTGACCGCCCTCATGCCAGCCCCAACCCATTGAATCGGACTCGACATGCAAGATCGGAATGCAATTCTCGCTGAACTCGCCGGCCTATTGGGCAATGCCGGCGTGGTGGCCGACGAGAAAGACGCAGCGCCTTATCTCAGCGACTGGTGGGGCAAGAACCGAGGGTCGGCCCTGGCAGTGGTCAGGCCCGCCAACACGGAAGAAGTGTCTGCCGTGGTGAAACTGTGCGCGCGCGCAGGCATCGGCATTGTGCCGCAAGGCGGCAATACGGGCCTATGTGGCGGCGCCACGCCCATCCCCGGCGGCCGGGATTGCGTGGTCCTATCGCTGTCGCGCATGAACCGCATCCGCGACCTGGCCCCCTACAACCAGACCATGACCGTCGATGCCGGCTGCACGCTGGCCGCGGTCCAGGACGCCGCCCGCGACGCCGAACGCCTGTTCCCGCTCAGCCTGGGCAGCGAGGGCACCTGCCAGATCGGTGGCAATATCTCCACCAATGCGGGCGGAACGGCGGTGCTGCGCTACGGGAACATGCGTGACCTGGTGCTGGGCATCGAGGCCGTCCTTCCCGACGGGACGATATGGAACGGCTTGCGTGGATTGCGCAAGGACAATACCGGCTACGACCTCAAGCACCTCTTCATCGGCGGAGAGGGCACGCTGGGCATCGTGACCGGCGCCGTCCTGAAGCTCTTTCCTCGGCCGAAAGCGCACGCCACGGCATGGGCCGCGCTCGACACCCTCGATCAGGCTCCGTTGCTGCTGGCGCTGGCACGCTCGGTCTGCGGCGACCGCATCACCAGCTTCGAAGTGTGCTCGCGATCGCAGCTCGACCTCGTCTATCGGCATATCGCGGATACGCGCGATCCGCTGAATGGCCGTGGCGACTGGATCGCCTTGATCGAGCTGGCGGACATGCAGGATACACAGGCTCTGCAAGTGCTGCTCGAAACGGCAATGGAGCAGGCACTGGAAGACGACATTGCCAGCGACGTCGCCATCGCCGCCAGCGAAGCGCAATCCGAGGCCATCTGGCGCATCAGGCATTCGGTTTCCGAGGCGAATGTGCGCGAGGGCCATAGCATCTCCCACGACATCTCGGTGCCGTTGTCGGCCGTCGGCCAATTCGTCGACAAGGCCAACGCCGCATTGGCCGATCTCGCGCAGGGCGCACAGACGCTCGTGGTGGGCCATGCCGGCGACGGCAACCTGCACTACATCCTGCTGTTCCCGCATGCCGTCTGGGGCGAACTGGACCCCACCCTGCGCGCCGGACGCGCCGCGGCGATTACGGCAATCGTGCAACAGACCGCGCTGACCCTGGGCGGCAGCATCAGCGCCGAGCACGGCATCGGCGTGGCGCATCGCGACGAGCTGCAAGGGGCGAAGCCGGCCATCGAGCTCGCGCTGATGCGCACCGTGAAACAGGCCATCGATCCGCTGGGGATCATGAACCCCGGCAAGCTGCTGTAAGCCCAACCTCATCTCCTACAGGGAAATCCCATGACACTGGACGCAGCACATCTCACAGGCATGTTCCCGGCACTGCCCACGCCTTTCCGGACAGACACCAGCGTGGACGAGCCCAAGCTGGCGCAGTTGGCCGAACACCTGATCACCGCGGGCGCTGCTGGATTGGTGCCGATCGGCGGCACCGGGGAATACACGGCCATGACGCCCGCAGCGCGCGTCCAGGCCGTGGCAACGACCGTACGCGCCGCGCGTGGCCGCGTGCCGGTGATAGCGGGGGTGCTCTCTCCAGGCTACGCCGAAGCGCTTGCCGCCGGGCAGGCCTTCATGGACGCAGGCGCGAGCGGGCTGCTGCTCATCACGCCCTTCTATGCCCGGCCCACGCCGGACACCCTGCGTGCCTACTTCAAGCAGTACGCACGCGAGTCCGGCGCTCCCCTCCTGCTCTACGACATCGGCGCGCGCACAGGCGTGAGCGTGACGCCGCAACTGGTGGGCGAGCTGGTCGACGATGGCAGCATCATCGGCATGAAGGCCTGCAACACCGACATCACCCATTTCGAGCGCCTGGTCGACCTGGTCGGCGAGCGGATCAGCCTGCTGTCGGGCGATGATTACCTGTACCCCGTCCATGCGGCGCTGGGCGCACGAGGAGGCATCCTGGCCTCCTCGGTACTGCTGCCCCGGTATTGGGAGAAGATCGCCGGCATGGCGCGGCAGGGCGATTTCTCCGGTGCGCAACGCGCCCGATCCCTGATCCTGCCCCTGCTCGATGCCCTCTTCGCCCAGACCAATCCCGCTCCACTCAAGGCGGCCCTGCGCTTGAACGGCATGGAATTCGGCGATGCCATCCTGCCCCTGGCCCCGCCCGACGAAGCGCTGGTCGCGCGCTTGAACACTGCCATGCGCCAGCTGGCACGGCAAGGCATCGAAGACCTCGCAGCCCTGGCGTCCTGAAGCGGCCCGACGCATTCCGGAATCGGTTCGACGTCCAGGCACCCCGACTTCATACAGGGTAAATCCCGGCTTTCAACTTACATACTGACTAGTTAGTATTTTTTTACCTCACCACAGGACCGGGAAATGACCGTGGACACCAAACCCAAAACGCGCAGAACCCAGGCAGACCGCAGCAGTGCAGCCAGGGCAGCCCTGGTCGAAGCCGCCGTGGTGCTGCTCAGCGAGGAAGGATTCGGTCGCACCACCACCGCCGCGATCGCCAAGCGCGCCCGGGTCACGACTGGCGCGCTGCACCATCACTTTCCCACCAAGGAAAGCCTGTTCATCGCCGTGCTGGACCAACTGGCCGTCGAAGCGCTGCAGTTGTTCTCCATGTTGACCGACAAGGGCAAGAAGCCCCAGCAGGCGGCTGCCCTGCTCGTCGATACCCTCTGGGCGCTGTATGGCAGCAAGCGCTATTGGGCAGTGTGGGAGATCAACATGGGCTTTCGTCACGATGAAGCCATGCACGCGAAGATCGTCGAGCACCGGCTGAGCACGCGAGCAGCAATGGAGCAAGCCATCCAGTCGAATCCATTGCTGCGCGAAACCACGCGCAAGGCGCTGTTCGCCCGCATGAACTTCATCCTCTCAGCCATGCGCGGCATCTTTCTGGACACCTTCTTCGCGGGGCATGAAAACCGCCGCCTGGATCAGCAGCTCGACGTGCTGAAGCAGGAACTGGCCTGGGAGCTGTCCAAAGAACACGACGCCTAAGCCGGCAATACGACGCGGCAGCAAGCCGCACGACCAGAACGCGACAAGGGAACAGCGCATGCAAACGAACCATCTTGCCTCGACAGCGGGGACAGTCGTATCCAGACAGTTGACGCTCGATGGCGTCAGCAAGCGCTTCAAGGGCGCCATCGCCCTGCAACAGATATCCCTGGCGGTGCAACCCGGCGAGCTCATTTCCCTGCTCGGCCCTTCCGGCTGCGGCAAGACCACCACGTTGCGCCTCATCGCCGGGTTCGACTTCCCGGACGAAGGCTCCGTGCGCATCGACGGCCAGGACATCTCGCATCTGCCGCCCAACAAGCGCGGCCTGGGCATGGTGTTCCAGAACTACAGCCTGTTTCCCCACATGACCGTGGCGGAGAACATCGGCTTCGGACTGAAGATGGCCGGCGCTCCCAAGGAGCGCATTGCCGCCGAGGTCAGGCGCATGCTCGACATGATTCGCCTCGGCGAGTTCGGCGATCGCCATATCTCGCAGCTCTCGGGCGGCCAGCAACAGCGCGTAGCGCTTGCGCGTGCCATCGTCACGAATCCGTCCGTACTCCTGCTCGACGAGCCACTGGGCGCGCTCGACAAGAACCTGCGCGAGGGCATGCAGTTCGAGATCCGCCGGCTGCAGCAAAGCCTGGGCATCACCAGCGTCATGGTGACCCACGACCAGGAGGAAGCCATGACGATGAGCGACCGCATTGTCGTCATGAGCCAGGGGCGCATACTGCAGATCGGCAGGCCCGGCGAAGTCTATGACCAGCCCCGCACGCGCTTTGTGGCCGAATTCCTGGGTACGGCCAACATTCTTGCCTGCCGCCTGGCCACCGCCCACGAGAATCGACTGGAGTTCGCCCTACTCCGGCAGGATAGTGCACCAACCGGCGCCGGCGTCCACGACACCGCGCACCGCATCCGGCTGAACGATGCAGCCGCTGCCACCTGGCTGCGACCCGGCGGTATCGCCGAGATTGCAATCCGGCCGGAGAAACTGCGCATCGGCACTTCGGCAACGCCGAACGGCATATCGCTGCCAGCCGTGGTGCAGCAGCACGTCTTCCGGGGGTCCCAGCATTCATACCGGGTCGACGTGCCTGCCATCGGTGCCACGCTCACCGTCAATCAATTGGCGGACACTCGCCTGGGCGCCGCCCACCAGGCCGGCGACGCGGTGAACGTGTCGTTCGACGAAGAGGCAGCGGTCCTGCTGCAACCCGAGGAAACGGCAGCCGGCGAGCAACACAGGGAAGCCCGCCCGGCCCCGATGCAGCGCAAGGCGGCATGACAATGCAGACCGCACTTGCCCACACCCTCCCGGCCGAGCGCGGCGCACGCCCGCCGCGCTCGCGACGCTGGCTGCTGATTCTCCCCTCCCTCGCATTCCTCGTGCTGTTCTTCGCGGTCCCGCTGCTGCAGAACGCAGCGCGCAGCCTGGACCCCGGTCCGGACGGCGCGATGGCCAACTACATCAAGCTGCTGACCGACGAGTACTACCTCAAGGTGGTGCTGGAAACGCTGGTGGTCAGCTTCAACACCACGGTCCTCGCCCTGGTGGTGGGCTACCCCATCGCCTACTACATGGTCCGCCGCGCCGGGCGCATGGCGCTGCCCCTGCTGTTCCTCCTGGTCGCGCCCCTGCTCACATCCATCATCATGCGGACCTTCGGCTGGCGTGTCCTCTTTGCGCGGCGCGGCATCGTCAACGAGTTCCTCGACTGGGCAGGGCTGATCGACCGTCCGCTGAACCTGCTGAACGGGCCCTTTTCCGTCTACGTGGGCCAGGTTCATGTCCTGGTCCCGTTCATGGTGCTGTCCATCATCCCGGTCTTGCGCTCCGTGGACACCCGGCTCGAGGAATCTGCCCGGGTGCTGGGCGCCGGCGCGCTGCGCACTTTCGTCACGGTGACCCTGCCCTTGTCCCTGGACGGCATCGTTACCGGCGTAATCCTGGTCTTCATGCTGAGCACCGGCAGCTTCATCACGCAGTTGCTGCTCGGCAACGGCTCGATCGTCACCCTGCCGCTGCTGATCTTCCAGCAGTTCGCCCTCACGCAGAACGTAGGCCTGGCCTCGGCCATGGGCAACCTCCTGTTGCTCATCGTGCTCGCCTGCCTGTTCGTACAACTCCGCCTGACCGACGGCAAGCGAGGTGCCCGATGATCCGCCACCCGCTGCGTTTCCACCCCGGCCGCTGGGGCTGGGCGTTGCTCGCCCTCTACACCGCCCTCTTCTTCATCTTCGTATTCGCGCCCATCGCCGTGGTGGTGGCGGTCTCGTTCACCGCGGAACAGGGCGTACAGTTCCCCTACCGTGGCACGTCGTTCCAGTGGTACGTGCGCCTATGGGAGTACAAGCCCTTTGTCGACTCCCTGCTTACGAGCCTGTACCTCGCCATGGCTTCGGCGCTCGCCGCCATCGTCCTGGCGGTACCGGCAGCGCTGTATCTGGGGCGTTCCCAGGGCGCCGCCGCGACCGCCATCGCCTCCTTCCTGCTGGCGCCTATCGCGATACCCGCGCTCGTGATCGGCATGTCGCTCCTGTATTTCCTGTCGGCCATCGGCATCGGCGTGTCGTTCACCGCCTTGTTCATCACGCATACGGTCGTGTCCATCTCGTACGTGATGCGCACGACCCTGGCGGTCTATCGCAGCGTGAGCCATAGCCTGGCCGAAGCTGCTGCCGTGCTGGGCGCATCCCCCTGGCGCACCTTCGCCCATGTCACCCTGCCCCTGATTGCCCCGGGGATATTCGCCGGCTCGCTCTTCGCGATCCTCGTATCGCTCGACAACCTCGCGCTCTCGTACTTCTTCGGCACGGCCAACGTCACCACGCTGCCGGTGGTGATGTTGTCGTACATGCAGAACCAGTTCGATCCGGCGATCGCCGCGATCAGCACGGTGCAGATGGCGATCTCGATCATCCTGCTGCTGATTGTCGAGAAGACCTACGGCCTGAGGGCCCTCACCACGCAGTAAGCCCAGCGCCCGGCCCGATGGCCGCCACACACCCAACCCAGCAAGCGGAGTCGATCATGCCTCTACAGAAATGCCGGACCCTCGTTGCATCCCTGGTTCTCGCCACCACCAGCCTCGGCGCCAGCGCAGCCGACCTGACCGTCACGGCCTACGGCGGGGTCTGGGAGAAGGTCTACCGGGAATGTTTCGTCCAACCCTTCGAAGCCAAGACCGGCAAGAAGGTCGACGTCATTCTCGGCAGCCCCATGCAATGGGTCAACCAGATTTCCGCCAACCCCTCCAAGCCTCCCATCGATGTCATCGTCGGGCTGGCGGACACCGGCCTGATCCTGAGCCAGCGCGGCCTCGTGGAGCCGATCAGCGCCAAGGAGATCCCCAACCTGGAGCACCTCAAGCCGCACATGGTCGACTATGGCAACGGCTACGGATTCCCCATCGCCTATGGCAACTTCGGCCTGATGTACAGCAAGTCCCGCGTGAAGAACCCTCCCACGAGCTGGCAGGAGTTCGTCGAGGGCACGGTCAAGGGAGACTGGCAAGCGGCGCTTCCCGGCATTTCCTATGTTGGCACGGTGCAAGGGCTCATCGGCCTCTTTGCCAATCTGTACGGCGGCAATCTGGAAAACGTCCAGCCCGGGCTGGACCAGGTCAAGCGCATGTCCGACAGCGGCAACGTCATCTTCTACAGCGAACCGAATTCGCCGCTGGTTGCGATGAAGTCCGGCGATATCGACATCGCGATGTACTTCGACGGCCGTGCCTGGGCAGAGCATGACGCCAACAATCCCGACATCGCCTATCTCGATCCGAAGCCGGGCGCCGTCTCATTCCCGACCATGGTGCAGAAGGTCAAGAACGGTTCCCCGCTGGGTTTCGACTTCATGAACGTGATTGCTTCGGACGAAGGCCAGACGTGCTTTGCCAACAAGATGGGCTATTCCGCGTCCAGCAAGAACGTGAAGTACGAGGACCGCGTGAAGCCCCGCGTGGCTTCCGACGACACCTCGCTGTGGCTGCCTTTTCCCGAAATTGCGCGCAACACCCCTTCGTGGGTCGAACTTTGGAACAAGCAGATCGGCCGTTGAGGCATCCCTGCATTTGAGGATTCAACCATGAGCTTGAGAATTGGCGTCGACATCGGTGGCTCCTACACCGATTTTGCGGTACTCGACGAAGAGACGCGCAGTGTCCGGACCCTGAAGGTGTTTTCCAGGCCGGATCAGCCCGGCAGCGAAGTCATTGCGGGCATGCAGGGCCTGGTCGAGCGCTATGGCATCGATCCGGCCGAAGTCGGCTACTTCACGCACGGCACCACCGTTGGCGTCAATGCCGTGGTCCAGCGCAAGGGCCTCAGGCTGGCCCTGATCACCACGGCCCGCTTCGAAGATGTGCTGGAAATCGCCCGGCTCAAGATACCGGATCCCTACCACCTGTATTCGGCCCGCCCGGAGCCGCTGGTGCCGCGCGACCGGGTGTTCGGCATCGTCGAGCGCACGCTGCCGGACGGGTCGATCGAGACGCCGGTCGACGAGGCCAGCGTGCTGCGCGCCCTGGAACACATCGATGCGCTGGAGTGCGAGGGCATCGTCATCTCGCTGCTGCACTCCTATCGGAATCCGGCCAACGAGAACGCGGTCCGCGACATCATCCAACGCGTTCGGCCGGGCATGTTCGTATCCTGCTCCCACGAGGTCTGGCCCATCATCCGGGAATATGAGCGCACCACGACTGCGCTCATAGGCGGCTACGTACAGCCCAAGGTAGCCGATTACCTGACGAGCCTGCAGAAGGCGCTGGTGGAGGCTGGCGTGACCGCGGAACTCAAGGTCACCAAATCCAACGGCGGTGTGATGGGCGCGGAGCACGGCAAGACCAATTGCGTGCAGATGATCCTCTCGGGCACTGCCTCGGGCGTCATCGGCGCCGCCTATGTTGCCAACGAATGCGGCATCCGGAACTGCATGAGCCTGGATATCGGCGGAACGACCGCCGACGTGGCGCTGATCGTGGATGGCCAGCCCCAGTACGCCAGCGGCGAATATATCGGCGACTTCCAGATCCACATCCCCTCCGTCTCGGTCACGTCCATCGGCGATGGCGGCGGCTCGATTGCCTGGGTCGACGACTATGGCGTCCTGAAGGTCGGCCCCCACAGCGCGGGGTCGACCCCCGGGCCGGCCTGCTTCGGCCGGGGCGGCACGTCCGCCACGATTACCGACGCATTTGCCGCCATGGGCATACTCGGACAGGCAGAGCTGGGCTACAACTCCGTCAAGGTCGACACCGCCGCCGCGCGCCGGGTCATCGGTGAACTCGCCGCCAGGCTCGACGAATCGGTCGAGCACACTGCCGAGTCCATCGTGCGCGTGTCGGTGTCCGGCATGTATGCCGGCGTGAACCGCCTGATCTCGCGCTTCGGCATCGATCCGCGCGTCTTCACCCTGATGCCTTTCGGGGGAGCGGGCCCCATGCTGGGGTGCTACCTGGCGCGCGCCCTGAACATGCCCAGCGTCATGGTTCCGACAACGCCGGGGGTCCTCAGCGCGCTGGGTGGCCTGATCGCCGATACGAAGAACGACTTCGTGAAAACCACCTACTACGACCTGAACGACGATACCGCCGCCCGCCTCAAGCACGACCTCGCGGAACTGGAAAAGCAGGCGCACGCCTGGATGGCGGATCAGAATGCATCGCATGCCGCCCCCCGGCTGCTGGCTTCGGCCGACATGCGCTACCAGGGCCAGTCGTTCGAAATCGACACCAGCCTACCCCTGGACGCGATCATGCGCGGCGACGCGCAGGCCTTGCGGCAGGCCTTCCACCAGGAACACGCGCGCCTCTACGGCCACAGCGACCCGCATTCGCCCGTGCAGATCGTGGCCCTGCGGCTGGTGATCGTCTCGGAGACGCCCAAGCCGGCGCTGCGGCGCATTGATACTGCGGCCGCACCGCTCGAACCGCGCACGACCACCCGGGTATGGATGGACGATGCCTGGCGTGAAGTCCCGCTCTACCGGCGGGACGACCTGCGAGCCGGCCACACCTTCCAGGGACCGGCCATCGTCGCCCAGGACGACACCACGACCTGCGTCCTGCCGGGCTTTGCCGCGTCCGTAGACGCCTACGGCAATCTTTTCCTCAACCAGGACGTCGCTCACGCCGCGAAGGACTGACCATGAAGCTGAACAAATCCGAATTGCAGATTTTCGCCAACTATTGTGTCGCGGCGGCGGAAAGCATGGCCTTCACCCTGATCCGCACGGCCCACTCGACCTTCGTCAAGGAGACTGAAGACTTCTCCTGCGCGCTGACGTCCGTGGAAGGACTGACCTTCGCATCGCCCAAGACGCTGGGGGCCACCTGGTACGCCGGCCTGGATTACGGTCCACTGATCAAGACGGTTCCGTGCTACAAGCCGGGCGACATCTACATGTCGAACGATCCGTATAGCGGCTACGTGGCCACGCACACCCCTGACCTGGTGATGTGGAAGCCCGTCTTTCACCAGGGCGAGATCATCTGCTTCGTTGCCGGCCACATCCACAACACCGACATGGGCGGCGCCGTGCCGGCCTCCTTGTCGCGCTCGCTCACCGAGATCCAGCAGGAGGGCATACGCTTTCCGCCCACGCGCATCGTGGAGGATGGCACCCTGAACGAGACATCCCTGTCCTGGATGCTGGCCAACGTACGGGCACCCGACCAGAACCTCGGCGACCTGAAGGCGCAGATTGCCTCCCTCATGACGGGCGAACGCCGCGTCCTGGAGATCGTGGAGCGATTCGGCGTCGATGTCTTCAAATCAGGCATCGACGAGCTGCTCGATTATTCAGAGACACAGGCCCGCACGGTGGCTCGCGGCATCCCCGAAGGGGAGTACTTCTTCTCGGAGTATGCCGACGAAGACAGCGTGGGCGGCAAGCCCATGCGCATCGCCCTGAAGCTCACCGTCAAGGATGGCTTGCTTCATTTCGATTTCTCCGACAGCGACCCCCAGCTGACTTCCTCGCTGAACGTGCCTACTGGCGGCCATCCGCGCCATGCGCTATTGCTGGTGGGGCTGTACTACGTCCTGTATACGCTGGACCCCAACATCCTGCTGAACGCAGGCATGCTGCGCATCGCCACCTGCGTCACGCCCAAGGGTACGGTTCTCAACCCCGTCATGCCTGCGGCAGTCGGCATGCGCAGTCTCACGTGCGTGATCGTCCAGGCCGCGATCTTCGGCGCATTCGCCCAGGCCCTGCCGGACAAGATGCCGGCCTGCCCCTCGTCCAGCGTATGCCTGCTCAATGTGAAGACCACCGACGCCAAGGGCAAGACCATCATGGCGTCGATCGGTCCGGTGGGCGGCGGTGCTGGCGGTTCCGCCAACGGCGATGGTTCGGATGCCTCGGGCGCCAACATGGCCTTCCTGCGCAACACGCCGGTCGAAATCAACGAAGCGGAAGTGCCGATCCGCATCACCGAGTATGGCCTCGTCTGCGATAGCGGCGGCGCGGGGCTGCACCGCGGTGGCAGGGCCATCGTCATGGAATTCAAGGTCTTCTCGCCCAACTCGCTGGTCACCGCCCGTAATCGCGATCGGACCGTATTCGGATCCTGGGGATTCAAGGGCGGGCATTCCGGCAGCACGGCCCGCTTTATCCGCAACCCCGGCCTGCCGGACAGCGAGGAGCTGGGCAACACTGACCTTGTCCAACTGGCGCCGGGCGACGTCATCCGCCTGGAGGGCAATGGCGGCGGAGGCTACGGAGACCCCATGCTGCGCGACCCGGCCCTGGTGGCAGGCGACGTCCGGCGCCATTGCGTGTCGCTGCAGGCAGCACGCGACATCTATGGCGTGGCCATCGTGGACGGCAAAGTCGACGCCGAGCTGACTGCCCGGCTGCGCAGCAATGCCCAGCCTCCCCTGGCCAGCGACCTGTATGACGGCTCATACGGATTCAACCCGAGCCGCCAGGCCCACGAACGGCTCTGGACGCGTGAACGCTACGCGATGCTCAATGCGTACTTGCAGGAAATTCCGATCGGATGGCGCTTCTTCGTCAAGCACCAGGTCTTCGATCTGCTGGCGCAGCACGTCGACAAGGCGGGAGACACGCCGGGAACCGGAATCGTGGCACAGTTGCTGAACGACCTGCGCGAGAAGTATCCGGCAATGAGCCAGTCCGCCGCGTGATACGGGACCCGGGCTTGCGGCCTGGGCGCAGGGCCCAGACGGAAAATCCCGGCCTACGACCAGGGGCCGCAAGCCCCGCTCAACCTCGATACTCCTCCACCAGCCGCTGCACCAGCTCCGCCGCCGCGGCCTCGCGGGCCAGCGGCGCGCCCTGCCCCGCCCAATGCGCGGCGAACTCATGGTTGCCCTGTTTCGCCGCCGCGGCATGCAGGCGCTTCGCGGCATCGTAGGCCACCGGATATGCGGGCGGCGGGCTGGCCGCCGCCTCAGCATGGGTGATGAAGCGGTTGACGATGCCCCGCGCGGGGCGGCCCGACAAGGTGGCCGTCAGCCGCGTGGCCGCGGCGCGCGGGCTCTTGAGATTCGCGCGGTAGCCCTCGTTTGCCGCGGATTCGGGGCAGAGAATGAATGCGGTGCCCAGCTGCGCCGCGGCCGCCCCCAGGTCCAGCGCCGCCTTGACGCCCCGGCCGTCCATGATGCCGCCTGCGGCGATCACCGGCAGGGTGCACCTCTGCACCAGCAGCCTCACGAGCACGGAGGTGCTCAGTTTCTCGTCGGCGGCAGCCGTGTCGAACACCCCGCGATGCCCGCCAGCCTCGATCCCCTGCGCAACGATGGCATCGACGCCGGCCTGTTCGACCAGTCCGGCTTCCTGCAGGTTCGTGGCCGTGGCCAGCGTGTAGACGCCCGCCTCGCGCAATGCCTGCAGGCGCTCCGCAGCCGGCAGCCCGAAGTGGAAACTGACCACTGCCGGACGCTCCTCAAGCAGCATCTCGAACGTTTCCTCGTCTTCCAGGAAAGTCCGGTAGACCTCGTCGAGTGAGTCGGGCAGCGTGGCGCCGGCCTCATCGAACAGCGGCGCCAGGTGCCGCAGCCATGCCTGCTCGCGCCCGGCATCCCGCCGGGCAGGCGCGTGGCAGAACACATTGACATTGAACGGACGGCTCGTGAGCGCACGCGTCTCGCGGATCATCTGCCGCGCCTGCGCCGCGGAGCTGGCGCCGATGCCCAGCGAGCCCAGCCCTCCGGCATTCGACACCGCGGCGGCGAGCTGCGGGGTGGCCACGCCGGCCATCGGCGCCTGGATGATGGGATAGATGCCCAGGCGCTTCGTAAGAGGGTTCAGCTCGCTCATGCCGTCTCCGCTGGAAAGAGGGGAACGCGGGGATTATATGTTCCTTTTTCAAGAATATAATCCAAATATAATTTCTTAACAAAGAACCAGATGGACTTCGACTCCCTGCGCATCTTCACGGCCGTGGCTGCCGAACTCAGCATCACCCGCGCCGCCGTCCGGCTGGGCAGGGTTCAATCCAATGTCACCACCCGCATCCAGCAGCTCGAAGCCGACCTCGGCGTGGAACTGTTCGTCCGCGTCGGCAAGCGCATGTCCCTGTCCACCGCCGGCGAACGCTACCTGGAATACTGTCAGCGCATGCTGGCCCTGGAAGCCGAAGCGCGCCAGGTCGCAACCGGCGGCCTCGACGGCGGCGCGCTGAACATCGGCTCCATGGAAAGCACGGCCGCCAGCCGCCTTCCCGCGGTACTGGCCGCCTACAACGCCCGATATCCCGCCACGCGGCTCAAGGTCGGCACCGGCCCCTCGCGCGCGCTGCTCGAGCAGGTGCGCACAGGCAGGCTCGATTGCGCCTTCGCGGCGCTTGCGGGCACCGCGGACGACGAGGCCGCCCTGGCCGAACTGGGCCTGTCCGCCACGGCGCTATGGCGGGAGGAACTGCTGCTGCTGCTGCCGGCCGCCGACGCCGCGGCACGCTCGCCCGCGCAAGTCGGCACCCGCACGCTGGCGGCCTTCCCGCAGGGCTGCACCTATCGCGCCATCGCGGAAGACAAACTGGGCATCGCCGGCAACACCGGGTGGACGGTGCAGGAGGTGGGCTCCTACCACGCCATGATCGCCTGCGTTGCGGCAGGCGCGTGCGTCACGCTCGTGCCCCGGAGCGTCCTGGACCTGGCCCGGGTGCCGGCAGGCCTCAAAACCCTGAAGATGGGGCGCATCGACACGCAGCTCTTCTGGCGCACGGGGTATGAAGCGCCGGCGTTCCGGAACCTGGTGCGGCAGCTGGAGGAAGGGAGAAACGGGCCCGGGCGCGGGTGACGCGAGACCGGCCTACCCTTGATCGGCCGGCTTGACGATGCCGTGCAGGAAGATCTGTGCATATTCGCGGGCGATCTCGCGCGCCGTCTGCTTGCCGCTGGGCCGGTACCAGCGGGCCATCCAGTACACCGAGGAGATCACCGCGCGCACCACCGCATCGGGGTTGCGCCCATGGAATACGCCGGCAGTCACGCCGTCGCGCACGATCTGGCGGATGGTGTTCTCATAATTGACGCGCCATTCGATGGCAACGTCGCGCATTTTCGGCTCCCGCAGATTGGCTGAGCGCGTCAACAGAACCTGGAAGGAGGCCTGGTGTTTCTCGAAGAACTCGGCCTGGGCCTCCATGAAGGCAACCAGGCGGTCCTGCGGCGATTCGTGATGCGATACCGCCTCTTCCACGTATTCGCTGAGCTCCCTCACGGTGCTGACCACGATCGTGCCGAGTATGTCTTCCTTGCGGTCGAAATAGTGGTACAGGGTGGTCTTGGAAAGGCCGACCGCATCGGCAATGTCGAGCAGGGAAATGGCGTTGTACCCTTCGTCGGCGAAGAGCTGCGCGGCGGTTTCCAGGATTTCATCTTTGCGCGGCGTGCGGTGCACCGGCTGGCGCACCCGCTTCCTGGGCGCAGGCTTCTTCTCGGGCATACGGCTTACAGGGTTAGGGTCGGGACACGGCCAGGCCGGCCCCGAACGAGGCCGACCGGATGGTCGGTTTGATGCGTATCATAACCTTCGCTTCTGGCCTGCCGGAGCACCGTCATGCCCCTTGACCCTTGACCAGCCGCAGGGGCGTGTAGACCAGCACCACGTCGCCGCGCTGATTGACCACTTCGTTGCGGGTGCGGACCAGTCCGCGATTGCCCTGTGATGCCGCCCGCGACTCCGTCACGATTCCTTGGACGTGGATCGTGTCGCCGACGACGGTCGGCAGCTTTACGTCCAGCTCCGCCCCAAGGAAAGCCAGGCCGGTGAATTGCATGCTGGGCGTGAGCAAGCCCTCGGCGTAGGCATACACCAGCGAGCCGGGCACCACGCGCCCTTTCAGGGCGCGCGACTCCGCATTGTCGCTGTTGACGAATACCTCCTCGGCAAACCATGTCAGGTTGATATAGCTGACGAGATCGGCCTCGGTGATGGTGCGCCCCATCGTCCGGAATCGGAAACCGACGGGCATTTGCTGGTAGAAATAACCATGGCCCAGCAGTACGGGTTCGGCATGCATGATGGCTCCTGATAGTCAGCGCCCGACCCAACGCGGCGGACGTTTCTCGACGAAAGCACGTGGCCCCTCCTCGGCATCTGCGCTGGCATACACCGGCTCATGGACGCGCTTGGCATAGGCGAAGCCGGCGTCGCAACCCAGGCTGGGCGCCGCCATCAGGCTGCACTTGGCCGCGGCCACGGACAGCGGAGCGTTGTCCCGAATGCGGCAGGCCACGGCGCGAGCCCGCGCCAGCACGCCGCTGTCGTCGTCGGCCAGGGCGTTCAGGAATCCCAGCTGATACAGGCGTTCCACGGCCACGGGTTCTCCGGTCAGCACCATTTCCATGACGACGGCCTGGGGGGCCATCCAGAGCATCGGGACCGCCCATGGCGACCCGCGTCCCACTTTTGCTTCTGCGATGCCCGCCCGGGTGCCGGCGAGCCCCACGCGCAGGTCGCAGTTGACCGCCAATACCATTCCGGCCGCCGTGAAATGGCCATTCAGCGCCGCAATCAGCGGCTTCCGGACGGCACGCATGCGTTCGTAGAACGGGTCATCGAGAACCTGCAGGATGTCTGTGCCCTGCTCTGCGCGCACACGCGCGGCATCCTTCAGGTCCATTCCGGCGCAGAACACGCCGCAAGGCGTGGAGGTGAGGATGGCGACGCGCACGTCGGGCCGGGCGTCGATGTCCTGCCAGAGCGCAGACAGCCGCGCGGCCGCCTGCAGGGAAAGTGCGTTGCGCTGCTGCGGACGGTTCAGGGTAATGGTGGCGATGCCGTCGGAGACCTCATAGAGTACGTCGCTCATGACTCTGCCTGGGTGGAGGGTGGAGAATGGGCTGCACTGCGCCGGGCCAGCCACCAGCCGAATTCCCTCGGCCACATGCCGAAATCCGGGTCCGCCCCCAGCGCCTGGGCCGCATGTAGGGGCCAATTCGGATTCCACAGCATTTCGCGGCCGAGCGCGACCAGGTCGGCCTGCCCCTCTGCAATGATGGCCTCTGCCATCGATGGCTCGCGGATCAATCCGACTGCGAGGGTCGGCATACCGGTTTCCCGCCGCAAAGCCGCCGCCAGCGGAACCTGGAAACCCGGTGACCGCGGCAGCAGATGGGCGCGCGTGGGCAGCCGCATGCCGCCCGAAGAGCAGTCGATCGCATCCACGCCGGCGTCTTTCAACATGCCAGCCAGGGCGATGGAATCGTCCATGCTCCAGCCTATCCCCACGCCATCCACGGCGGAAATCCGCATCAGCAGAGGCTTGTCTGCCGGCCATGCGCTCCTTACGGCACGCGCCACCGCCAGCGGGAAAGCGGCCCGCGCGGCCAGGCTCCCGCCATGGCGGTCGCGGCGATGATTGGACAGAGGCGACAGGAAGGAATGCAGCAGGTAGCCATGGGCGGCGTGGACTTCGACGACGTCGAAACCGGCCCGGTCGGCCCTTTGCGCCGCAGCGGTGTAGCACTGCAGCAGATAGTCGATGTCGGGCTCGGTGATGGCATGGGCGCGCGGATAGTCCTCGCTCCAGCCCTCTCCGGTGACGCCCCAGGCCGTCCAGGGCGTCTCCCCGCGGGCGGCATCGGCCTGGCCCAGCGGACCGAAGCCGTCCCATGGCGCCTGGCAGGAGGCCTTGCGGCCTGCGTGCTGCAGCTGGATGCCGATGGCAGCGCCGGCTGCCCGGGCCAGCGCGGTGATACGGCTGTACCCCTCGATCTGGCTGTCGCACCAGAGCCCGTTGTCGTGCACGGTGCTGCGCCCTTCGGGACACACGGCAGTCGCTTCCATCAGGATCAGCCCGGCTCCGCCCAGCGCGAAGCGGCCGATGTGGGCCAGGTGCCAGTCGCCCACCCTGCCGTCCCTTACGCCATACATCTGCATGGGCGATACCACCACCCGGTTGCGCAACCTCAGGCCGCGCAGCCGGAACGGCGTGAAGAGCAACGGGCGGTCCGGGAGCTCGTTCGCCATGGTTCAGATCGTCCCGCGCTCGCGCAGGGCTTGCACGGATTCACCGGAAAGGCCGAGCACGTCCCGCAGCACTTCGTCGGTATGCTGGCCCAGGGTGGGTGGCGCGTGGGTGTACTGCACCGGCGTTTCGGAAAAGCGCATGGGACTTGCGATCGACGGTACCGTCCCTGCGCGCGGGTGAGGAAGGTCCACACGCAGGCCGCGCGCCTGGACCTGCGGGTCTGCGAAGACCTGGTCCAGCGTATTGATGGGCCCGCAGGGCACGTTTTCGCGCTCCAGATCGCGGATCCACTCCTGGCATGGCCGGGTGCGGATGATTTCCGCGATCATGGGCAGGAGCGTGTCGCTGTTCGCATTGCGGGCCGCGATGGTGCGATAACGGGGATCCCGGGCCACTTCGGGCATGCCTGCCACCGCGCAGAACCGCGCGAACTGCTCATCATTGCCGACGGCCAGGATGATATGGCCGTCAGCCGCGGCAAACGATTGATAAGGCGCGATGTTGGGATGGCCGTTGCCGGAGCGGCGCGGCACCTTGCCGCCTATCAGGTAATTCATGCCCTGGTTGGCCAGCACCGCAACCTGGGCGTCGAGCAGCGCGATATCCAGATACTGGCCGTGCCCGATGCGGTCGCGCGCATATAGCGCGGCGAGGATCGCGGCGGTGGCATACATGCCGGTGGTGATGTCGGCCAGGGCCACGCCGACTTTCTGCGGCCCGCCGCCCGGCAGATCGTCGCGCTCCCCGGTGATGCTCATCAGCCCGCCCATGCCCTGGATCAGGAAGTCGTAGCCCGGCCGGTTGCGATAGGGCCCGGACTGGCCGAAACCGGTGATGGAGCAGTAGATCAGGCGGGGATTCTCCGCGCGCAGCGATGCATAGTCCAGACCATACTTGGCCAGCCCGCCCACCTTGTAGTTCTCCAGCAGGATGTCGGATCGGCGCGCCAGGTCGCGCACGACCGCCTGGCCGTCGGAGCGGGTGAAGTCGATGGTCACGGAGCGCTTGCCGCGGTTGGCGGCCGCGTAATAGGCGGCGTCCACGGGTTCCCCGCTTTCCCGGTCCAGGATCCACGGCGGGCCGAACTTGCGCGTGTCGTCGCCCTCGCGGGGGCGTTCGACCTTGATGACATCCGCGCCCAGATCCGCAAGGACCTGCGCAGACCACGGTCCGGCCAGGATCCGGCTGAGATCCAGCACGCGCACGCCAGCCAATGGTGCAGACATGTATGCCTCCGTGCCCTGTCAGACCCGCATGGTCTTGGCGATGATGGTTCGCTGGATCTGCGACGTTCCGGCGCCTATGGTCGATTGCATGCCCTCGCGGAAGTAGCGCTCCATGTCGGCTTCCGGCAGCATGCCATGCCCGCCGTAGATCTGCATGCCGGCACGCGTCACCTCCTGCAGCGTTTCGGAAGCGAAGAGCTTGGCCATGCTCACTTCCCGGCTGCACGGCACGCCCTCGGACGCCATGTGCGCCGCGCGATAGACCAGCAGCCGCGCAGCATCCACCTTCGTCTGCATGTCCGCCAGCATGTGGCGGATCACCTGGAAATCGAAGATGGGCTGGTCAAACTGGTGACGCTCGTGGGCATAGCGCAACGCGTCATCGACGGCCTGCTGCGCGTTGCCGACATAGCCGGCCGAAACCGCGATCCGTTCCAGCTCGAGATGCCCGGTGATGATGCTCCAGCCCTGGCCGGGCTCGCCCAGCAACTGGCCCGGCGGCAGGCGCACGTCGTCCACGAAGATCTCCGTGGTGCCGGTGGCGCGCCGTGCCATCGTCGGCAGGCGGCGGATGTCCAGGCCCGGCGTGTCGTTGGGCACGAGGAAAACCGACAGGCCCTCGCGCTTCTTGGCCTGCGGATCCGAGCGGACGAGCATGGCGATCACGACGTCGCGCGCCGCCGCACCGCTGCACCACAGTTTCTGGCCGCGCAGCACGTAGTCGTCGCCATCGCGCACTGCGCGTGTCCGTGTGCTGGCCGCGTCCGACCCCGCGCTGGGCTCGGAGATGGAAATCGAGAAGCGCAGGTCGCCGCGCATGAAGGGCTCGAGATAGCGCGCCTTCTGGTCATCCGTTCCGAACTTGACGATGTTCATGGCGGTGAAGGTGGACACCATCATGGCGGTGGCGAAATCGAAGCCATACTTCGACACGCCCTCGCACATCAGCGCATAGTCGAAGATCGTGCCGCCCAGCCCGCCGTGGTCTTCGGGGATCAGCAGGCGCAGCCAATCCTGCCTGGCAATCGCCTCATAGCCCTTGTAGGGATACTCGCGATTGATATCGCATTGACGGATGTACTCCCGGCCGATCTCCTTGTCCATCAGGCGATCGATCTGCTCCTTCCAGAGCCTCTGTTCCTGCGTCAGAAAATTCATGTTTCCTCCAGATCAGGCGGCCATCAGGCGCTCGCGCCTGACCAGCAGGCTGAATTCGCAGCTGAGCACGGTTTCCTCCCGCTGGTTCACTGCCTTGAGCAGGACCGTCGCGACACCGTGGTTTTCGCCCTTGTCGCGCAATCCTATGATCTCGGAATGTGCATGCAGCGTGTCGTTGATGAAAGTGGGCTTGGCGAAACGCAGCTTGTCCACGCCATAGAACGCCTCGATCAGCTCCCCGTCGAAGCCCATCAGCGCATTGACGATGACGAACACCAGCCCACCCTGCACCAGCCGCTGGCCATACAGGGTTTTCTTGGCAAATTCGGCGTTGGCATGCAGCTCCAGCCAATTTCCGGTGAGCATGCAGAAGTTCACGACATCGGTCTCGGTAATCGTCCGGCCCCGCGATACGCTTTTATGGCCAAGCTTGAGAGACCCGTAAGGGGCATCGATCATGAAGTTCTCCAAGGACTAGATGGCGTGCCGCTGCATCCCGCCGGCCTCGCGTCGCGCACGGGCAACCTGCACGGCGATACAGGCGGCGAACATGGCGCAGGCTGCGGCGTCGGTAGCGGCATAAGGAAGGAAGAAGAGAATGCCGTTGGCCAGCAGGTATAGCCGGCTGGCCGTGCCCAGGGGCCGCGCCAGGTACCCGATCGACGCGCAGGCAATGCAGAACATCGCCACGGCCGTGATCCCCAGGGCGTAGGCGACTTCCATTGCCGTTCCGTCCAGCAGCAGCCCAGGCCGGTAGACCATCATGAACGGCAGGAAATACACGCCGCCGGCGATCAGCAGCGCGTATCGCGCGACGCGCCAGAAGGATTCCCCCACCAGTGCCGCCGCGGCATAGACGCTTGCGCACACGGGAGGCGTGATGGCCGAAAGGATGGCGAAATAGAAAATGAACAAATGGGCGGTCAAGGGCGGGATGCCCAGCTTGGTCAGCACCGGGGCGGCGACCGACGCCGTCAGCACATACGATGCCGTAGTCGGGACGTCCATGCCCAGCAGAATGCAGAGCACCGCAGCCGCAACCAGGGCAACGATCAGCTGGTCGCCCGCCAGGGCGATAAGCTCGCCCGACACCTTGTTGCTCAGGCCGGACGCCCCAAGGATGGACGTGACCAGGCCCGCGCACGCCATCAGCACGGCGATCATGATGAGGCCTTTGCCGCCTTCCGCCAGGCCGCGGCCCAGCGTCTGCGCGTACGCGACGGCGGCGGCGGACACGTCGCCATGCATCGCCGCCGCCAAGCGCCACACGCCCGCCACCACCACCAGGACCAGGGTGGCCATGGCGCCCGCATAAGTGGCTGTGTAGCCTGAAGCCAGCAGGTAGATCAACATGCCCACCGATGCGGCCAGCGGCACGGCCTTGTCGAAATGGATCGGCGTGCGCGGAATCGGCGTGGCCGCCAGGCGATGCTTGCGTGCGTACAGGTCCACGCCAGTGAAGATGAGCGCGAAATACAGCAGTGCCGGTAGAAGCGCCGCCTGGGCAATCTGCACGTAAGGGATATTGAGCAGCTCCGCCATCAGGAAGGCGCCGGCGCCCATGATGGGCGGCATGAGCTGCCCTCCCGCCGAGGCGCTGGCCTCCACGCCCGCGGCGAAGGCCTTGGGATAGCCGGCCCTGCGCATGGTGGGGATGGTGACCGAGCCCACCGCCATGACATTGGCCACGGCCGAACCTGATACCGTGCCGAACAGCGCAGAGGTCACGACCGAGACTTTCGCCGAGCCGCCGTGGCCGCGCCCCGCCAGCCGGCTGGCCACCTGCACGAAGACCTCGCCCGCGCCCGTGGCCATCAGCAAGGCACCGTAGATGACATAGACTGCGATCACACTGGTGCCGATATCCGCCATGAAACCGAAGATGCCGCCGGTGGAGGCGTACAGCGTGCTCATGGCCGTATCCATCGAAACCCGCGGCGGTTGCCACAGGCCGCTGATTGCGCCGTACCCATACAGGTAATAGAGCATTCCCAGCCCCGCCAGGCAGGGCAGCGCCCAGCCGAGCAGGCGTTGCGTGGCCACCAGTACGAGCACGATGGCGCCTGCGCCGACCGCCAGGTCGGCAACCTGAAGATCGGACATGACGTCCATGAAACGTGCATTGTTCAGCATGACATGCAGCCCGGCATACCACGACAGCAGGGCAAGAAGCGCGAGCAGCCCGGTCTTGCCTGCACCCGCTCCGTCTGCGCGCGCCTTGGCCGCCAGGCCCCAATACGCCAGTGCCATCCCCGCCCCGATGAACAACCCACGCTGGATCAGGGGGTCGAAAGCGCCGGCGAACGCGGTGTAGAGATGGAACAGAGCGTAGGCGGCGCAGCAGATGCCGAAAGCGGGACTCTGCCTGGCGCTGCCCTGCGGGGCGTCCGGGAGCGGCAGGGATTGCTCCTGGCTCATTGGACCGAATCCCAGAAGCGCTTGGCGCCGGGGTGCAGTTTCACGCCCAGCTTTTCGGCAGCCAGGGCCTGCGCCTTGAAGTCGAAATCCTTCAGGTGCGGCCAGGCCTCGATCAGCAGGTTCCGATGATCATAGATTCCCTTCGCGATGGCGTAGGCGGTTTCGTCGTCCATGAGCGAGCGGCGCGTTGCATAGACGATCAAGACCGAAGGCGCCATCACGGGCGGACTGCCTTCCTTCACGTTGGCGATGCGCGTGAAGCCCACCCCCTTGACCTGGTCGATGATCTTGTCCTGCTGCGCCTGGGGAAAATCGAGCAGCTGCATCGGCGTGGTGACGATGAGCTCACGCAGCGTGGCATCCACGCCCTGGCCGGGGCCGTACTTCGAGTAGCCCACGAGCTGGCGGTTCTGGATGCCCTCCGTGGAGTCCTTCACGGTGCCTGGCACCCAGGACGGCTCCACGCCCAGGGTGGCGAAAATCTGCCGCGTTACCTGCTCCGCGCCGCTGCCCCGGATGCCGGGATTGAATTTCTTCCCTGCCAGGTCCTCCAGGCGTGCAACCCCGGCATCCTGCCGCACCGCCACATTGAGAACCGACACATCGTAGGCATACAGCGCCACCAGGTCCTCCACGGCCTTGCCCTTGAACGGGCCGGAGCCGGTCAGGGCCTGGATGCCCGCATCCGTGGCCACGAGGCCGAGATCCAGTTCGCCCTTGGACAGCCGTCGGATGTTGTCGACGCTGGCGCCGGTCTCGACATGCGACACATGGGAGCCGGGAATGCCCAGGCCGATGGCCTTGGCCATCGCGTTCGACACCACGAAATGGCTGGACGTGATGTTGGTGGAGCCCAGCGTGAGATTGGTCTTGGGAGCGGCAAGGCAGGCACCGGCCTGGATGGCGAGCAGGGCGGCGCCCAGCGCGGCGCGGACGGAAGTGTTCATTTGTCTCCTCCTAAGGTCGGCCGCAGCATTTCGCTGCGGCGCATTAACCGACTGTATGGTCGGTTTTTTTACCGATCATAGGCCATCCAGCCGGAACGTCAACATCAAGATCAACATATCGGCAAAAACCCGGGAAAATACTGATATCCGACCAAGCCTGGATTTCCTCGTTGACCGATACTGAACTCCATGAAAGAATAAAAACCGACTGATCAGTCGGGTTATCGCCACGTAGCGATGCCACGCCGGCCGGTCACGGCAGCCCCCAAGGGCCCCACATACGAAGGCGGCAGCCCGTGCACACGGGATGAACCGCCCACGGAGACAACCATGCCCAGCGCCAGCCCATCCGAATGGGACCACCGCATTCCTTTTCTGCATTTCATCGGCGCGCAGCTCACACATTGGGAGCCCGGCAATGCCACTGTCGAGCTGCTGCTGGATGAACGACACATGAACCGGTCGGGGGTCGCCCATGGCGGGCTCTACTCCGTCCTGATCGATGCCGCCGGCGGCCTCTCGGGCTGTCACAGTGGCGACCGTATCGGCCGCAAGGCGATCACGCTGTCGCTGACCACCAGTTTCACGGGGCAGGTGGCGGGCGGGCGGCTGTCGGCGCATGCGCGCGTCCGCAAGCGGGGGACGCGCATCTTCTTCTCCACCGTCGAGATCTACGACGACCAAGGCCAGCTCGCCGCCCTGGGCGAAGGCACTTTCCGCCTGCGCAGCGAACCATCCGAAACCGCGGCCACGGCTCCCGCCGTGGCCTCTTGAAGGAGCCGACATGCAAGGTACCGATACGCTGCGACTGGGCAGCGGTGGTGGTTTCTGGGGCGACGCGTACGACCCCGCCGAGCAACTGCTGCGCGCAGGCCGACTGGATTTTCTCTGCTTCGATTTTCTGGCGGAGCTCACCATGGCCATCCTGCACCGGCAGAAGGCACGGAATCCGGAGGCCGGCTACGTGGCCGATGTGGTGCCCTTCATGACGGGGCTGGCTCCCCTGGCACGCGAACACGGCACCTGCCTGGTGTCGAACGGCGGCGGCGCCAACCCGGCAGCGGCCGGCCGGGCCATTGCCGCCGACCTGCGCCAGCGTGGCCTGCGCAATATGCGCATCGGCGTGGTGCACGGCGACGACCTGATGGATCGACTCGACGCAATGATTGCCGACGGCGTTCCCCTGCCCAACAGCGTGACGGGCCAGAGCGACCTGGCCGGGCTGCGCGACCGCATCCTGTGCGCCAACGTCTACGCCGGCGCCGAAGGCATCATGGAGGCAGTGGGTGCCGGTGCGCAGATCATCGTCACCGGGCGCGTCGCCGACAGCGCATTGTTCGTCGGGCCCATCTTGCAGCGCCTGGCGGTAGGATACGACGATCCCGACCTGGTGGCGGCCGCCGTGGTGGCCGGCCACATCGCCGAATGCGCTTCCGCCTGCACCGGCGGCATGTCCTCCCGCTTCGACGAAATGCCGCGCATGGGCGAAGTGGGTTTCCCCATCATCGAATTCAGCCGCGATGGCAACGCCGTCATCACCAAACTACCCCGCACGGGCGGCATCGTGGATACCTTCACCGTCAAGGAACACCTGGTGTACGAGATCGGCGATCCGAGGCGCTACATGGTGCCCGATGGGATCGTCGACCTCACCGCCCCAAGCGTCATCCAGGCCGGTCCCGACCGGGTCCTGGTGCGCGGCTGCAAGGGCCAGCCCCGCCCCCGCCAGCTCAAGCTGCTGATCGGCTACGCCGATGGCTGGATCGGCGAAGGCCTGCTGATGTTCCCATGGCCGCGCGCCCTCGACCGCGCGCGCAAGGCGCGCGACACGCTCATGGAGCGTTTCGGCCGACTCGGGCTGGAGGCTGACGACGTGCAGTTCTCCTTCGTCGGCATCGACACCCTGCATGGGCCCGCCGCACCGCAGCCCGAGCGCGACGACTTCAACGAGGTCGGCCTGCGGGTGGCGGTACGCACCCGCACGCAGGCCGAGGCGGAGAAAGTGCGCCGCGCCTGCACCCACCTGTGGATCATGGGCCCTGGAGGCACATCGTTCGGCGCGCCGTTCAAGCCCCGCCCCGCCATCAGCCTGTGGTCCACGTACATCGACCGCGACATGGTCACGCAGAAGATGGAGATCATCGAATCATGAGCCGACTGCTGCAGGATATCGCCTATGTGCGCGCCGGCGACAAAGGCGACAACGTCTCGATAGGGCTGCTGGCAAAAAAACAGGAAGACTATCCCGCCCTCCTGCGCAGCGCCACGCCGGATGCCATCCGCAAGCTCTATGGCGACTGGGTGAAGGGCGAGGTCAACGTATACCCCATGCCGAACATCGATGGCTGCCTGGTGCTGCTGGAACAGGCGCTGGGCGGCGGAGCCACCTGCACCCTGCGCTTCGACCAGACGGCAAAGTCCCTGGGCTATGCGCTGCTGCGGCTGCCGGTGCGCGATTGACGGTCCGCGTGGGGGCAACACCCATGGAGCGCGTCAAGGGCGCCTCGCACGGGCGGGCTCGTGCATGAAGCCAGCCCGCTGATTTCTATCTGGTCGGGGCGGCGGGATTCGAACTCGCGACCCTCTGCTCACCAAGCATATATAGAAGATCTCAAGTGGGAGTGGGAGCACGCCTACCCCAGGCAGCATGGCTACATGGAGCTTGAGGTGCTTTTGCAGCACTTCTCTACATCCATTTCAAATCGCTTGCCCATCTGGTCTAGAACACATCGCCACGCGCTTCATATCGCCCGTCGCATCCTCAGCAGTGATGTGCACGGCCGAACGCTTGATGATCGCGTGGAAGTCGCTCAGCGTGCCTTTACGTCGCTACTGGATTGGTGGGCCAGCCCCAAACTGGATTTGCATTCTCCGACGTGTGCAGGCGGGCAATCGAAATTCTGCCGCCCGACTCTGCCGCCTACCAAGTAGCAGGCTTATGGATAGCCGCTCCCTGCGCGTCAGTCACGACGCTGGGAAACTGGCTCGCAGCAAGCGCACCAGCACGAATCTGCTTGATGAAATCCGTATGCGGCAACAAAGCCCGGCTCGGGTTCTTGTGCGGGTTCAGAATCCCCACTTGCTTCCTCAACTCCGCACGAACAAGTCGGATCGGCTCAAGAAGATCGGAGTCGTTGGAGATCACCACGGCGATGTCGAAGCGATTGAGGTGGGCATCGTGCAGCCAGTGGGTCGCCAGATTGACGTCCGAACCCTTCTCCTCCGTCTTGATGATCTTCACATACGGACTGTTGCCAGGAACGGGATTCGCCAGCCTAGCCATGATGGCATGGGACAGATAATGCCCATAGATCACCTCCAAGTTGGGCAGCGTTCCCAAGGCGCGTAGATACGCCTGCTGGCGGGCCGGCTGTTGGGGGTCATTGGGGCGCGCGCTGACGGTCGCGGTGAAATATTTGATGGTGGTGATGTCATTGCCCGGCAAGTACGCCCGGCATAGCGCATCCAGGTTCAGCCACCGATGGGCCGTGCGTGCCCTTGAGCGCACCGTAGTAGAGATTGAAAGCATCGACATAAACGCTGGTTCTTGGTTTTTCTGCCGCCATGCGTGCCTCATAAATGCAGAGGCCCCCTTTCGGGGGCCTCGCGCCCTAGCATCGAAATGCGAGGGGAGATAAAGATGCAGGGAGCCTTGCGGCTCCCGCGCCCAACGGCCGAGGCCATTGGGGAAATGTTCAAAAATGATAACGCTCAAGGCCGGCCGAGTCAATCCGCCGCAACACTTGAGAGCAGCATAGCGGGCTCTCATTGTTACCCTAACTGGTACCCTGAGACATGCAAAACCGGAGGAAGAATCCGGCCAAAAACCACATAAGTTATTGGATTTTATTGGTCGGGGCGGCGGGATTCGAACTCGCGACCCTCTGCTCCCAAAGCAGATGCGCTACCAGGCTGCGCTACGCCCCGACGGTGCCGGATCACCGGCGGGTGGCATTGTACCCGAGACCACGCCTCCGGTTTTCCGGCGCAGTTCCCAACTCCCGCCCCTCGCACCCGCGCCGCATTTTTGCCAAACTATCCCTTGTGGGCGGAACCACCGCACCCGGCGCCGGGGCTAACCCGCCGCTGATACAATCCTCCGCTCCCTCAAACACCCCTCACCCCCCGAGCGACGATACACATGGGATTCGAGAAGCTGGCCGAACTGAAGCGACAACTCGCTGCCCAGGCCGCGCAAGAAAAACGGGCCCAGGCGCCTGCGCAAGGCAAGCGCCCGCCCCGTTCGGGCAAGCCGCAGCAGCAGGCCGGCAAGCCCGGCGGCGCCGCGGCGCAGGGCCGGAATCCCCGCAAGCCGGAGGCGCCCCAGGCCCCGCGCGATCCGCTGCTGATGGCCATCGCGCGCCTGCAGCAGAACTTTCCGCTGGCCTTCCCGCGCCGTCCTGCACCGCGTGTGCCGCTGAAGCTGGGCATCATCAACGACCTGTACGCCCAGGCAGGCAAGCTGCGGCTTACCGAAGACCAGATCAAGGAAGCGGTGGCCACGTGGTGCTCTGGCGGTCGCTACTGGGCCTGCCTGGTCCAGGACGCGCAACGGGTAGACCTCGAGGGCCAGCCCAGCGGCACGGTCACGGCGGCGGAAGCGGCCCATGCCAGCTTCCTGGCACGCCGGCAGCGCAAGCAACGCGCCGCCGAGCGTCGCGCCGCGTCGGGAGTAGCCAAGGCGGAGGATGCCGCCACGAATCCGGATGCGCCCCCGGCCCCGGCAGGCAACGATGCCGCGGCAAACAGCGAGGCCCCTGCAAATGCAGAGGCCTCGGAAGTGCAATCGCACCCTTCCACAGACGACGCCTGAGCGCCGCTGCGTCGGGCGTCAGTGGGCCAGGCGGTAGGGCCGCTGACGGCCATGGCGCGCAGCGCGCGCGTGGCCGGGCACCAGCACCATGGCGGCGCGATGCGAGGGCCGCTTGCGGGCCGACTTGACGGCCCTGGGCTCCATGCCCGGCTGCCAGGACGCGGGAATCAGGCTGATCCAGCCGAAATCATGCTGGTACAGGCGGCGCCCGGTGCGGCGTGCGTTCTTGACGATGGCGTCGACGTGCGGATGCTGGTTGGCCAGCCGATGCACCTGGGCCACCTGCCTGGCGGCCAGCGGCTCGTAGGCGTTCATGTCGGCATCCTGGCGCGCCAGCCGGAACAGCAGCAGCACGCAGGCCAGCAGGCCCAGGCCGGTGAGCCCCCAGCCGGCCATGCCCAGGGCCGGAACTGCCCATAGCGGCCCCGCCAGGCCGGTAAGCGGCGCGAGACCGGCAAAGGCCGCCAGGGACCGTCGCTGGGCACAGGCGAGGCGCTCGTGCTCTGCATGCGCTTTCTCGTCGGAAAGCAATTCGCGGGAACGCTCGACATACATCGTTGCTATCGTCATCAGCTCCTCCTGCCGACTAGATGATGGGATGTCTGTCCTGATAGCCTGTGCCGTTGCGGCACTTACTGCGGACCTTCAGGGCAAAACGCCTGCTGCGGGATAGGTCTGGGATTTGTCTCGGGTCTGTTTTCGTCGTTTGACTACAGAAATACTCCTTTCACCAGGCTTTCGCAAGCGCGACATGCCGGTGTTGCGCCCGAAGCGCAACACCGGCATGCGTGTGAAGCCTGGAAGGAACGCCTGCCGGGCGTGCCGGCCGGCGCGTCAGTAGACGGCCGGAACGAACATCTCCGGCGGCAGCGGCCGGCGGGTGTAGTCGGGGTGGTGTTCGCGGGCAGGCAGCTCGATGGGCGCGTGCTCGACCTCGCCGTAGGGAATCTGGCCCAGCAGGTGGTGCATGCAGTTCAGGCGGGCGCGCTTCTTGTCCACGCCTTCCACGATCCACCAGCGCGCTTCCGGGATGTGGGAGCGCTCTATCATGACTTCCTTGGCCTTGGTGTAGGCCTCCCAGCGGCGCCGCGATTCGAGGTCCATGGGCGAGAGCTTCCACTGCTTGAGCGGATCGTGCATGCGCATGAGGAAGCGCCGGTGCTGTTCGTCGTCGCTGATGGAGAACCAGTACTTGATGAGGATGATGCCCGAGCGCACCAGCATCTTCTCGAACTCGGTGACGCTGCGGAAGAACTCTTCGTATTCCTCGTCGGTGCAGAAGCCCATCACGCGTTCGACGCCCGCGCGGTTGTACCAGCTGCGGTCGAACAGCACGATCTCGCCGCCCGCCGGCAGGTGCGACACGTAGCGCTGGAAATACCATTGGGTGCGCTCGCGATCGTTGGGCGCCGGCAGCGCCGCCACGCGGCACACGCGCGGGTTGAGCCGCTGCGTGATGCGCTTGATCGCGCCGCCCTTGCCCGCGGCGTCGCGGCCCTCGAACAGCACCACGACCTTGAGCTTCTTCTCGACCACCCAATCCTGCAGCTTGACCAGCTCGCCCTGCAGGCGCAGGAGCTCGCGGAAATAGATGCGGCGGTCGATGTCGCTGTCATCGTCGCCTTCTCCGCCCGCGAGGGCATCGAGGCGGCTGTCGTCCAGTTCCATCTCCAGTTCCTCGTCGAAGCTGTCGATGATTTCCGCATAGAGCCGGCGGGCGTGGTCTGACAAGGGATCGGTCATGGCGCGATGATCCTGTATCCGGGATGGCCGCGGCGGGCCGGCCTCAGCCGAAGCGGCCCGTGATGTAGTCTTCGGTTTCCTTGCGGGTGGGCTTGACGAAGATCTGATCGGTTTCGCCGAACTCCATCAGTTCGCCCAGGTACATGTAGGCCGTGTAGTCGGAGCAGCGGGCGGCCTGCTGCATGTTGTGGGTGACGATCACCACGGTGTAGTCGTTCTTGAGCTCGGCGATGAGCTCCTCGATCTTGGCAGTGGAAATGGGATCCAGCGCCGAGCAGGGCTCGTCGAGCAGCAGCACTTCGGGCTTGATGGCCACGCCGCGGGCGATGCAAAGGCGCTGCTGCTGGCCGCCCGAGAGGCTGTTGCCGCTCTGGTGCAGCTTGTCCTTCACTTCGTTCCACAGCGCCGCCTTGGACAGCGCCCATTCCACGCGCTCGTCCATCTCGCCCTTGGACAGGCGCTCGAACAGGCGCACGCCGAAGGCGATGTTGTCGTAGATGCTCATGGGGAACGGCGTGGGCTTCTGGAACACCATGCCGACCTTGGCGCGGATGAGCGAGATGTCGGTCTTGGAGGTGAGCAGGTTCTCGCCGTCGAGCAGGATCTCGCCCTCGGCGCGCTGGGCGGGATAGAGCTCGTACATGCGGTTGAAGGTGCGCAGCAGCGTGGACTTGCCGCAGCCCGACGGGCCGATGAAGGCGGTGACCTTGTTCTCGCGGATCGACATGTTCACGTTGCGGATCGCGTGGAACTTGCCGTAGTAGAAGTTGAGGTCCTTGACTTCGATCTTGGCTTTGGTAGCGGTGACGGTCTTTTCCATTTGGCTTCCTAGGGCCGGCGCCGCATGGCGCCGGCGGCAGCGATCATTTGTTGCGGAACATGTTGCGGGCAATGATATTGATGCCCAGCACCAGCAGCGTGATAAGGGTGGCACCGGCCCAGGCCAGGTCGTTCCAGTCCTGGAAGGGGCTGGCGGCGTACTGGTAGATGACCACCGGCAGGTTGGCCATGGGCGCGTTCATGTTGAGCGACATGAACTGGTTGGACAGCGCGGTGAACAGCAGCGGCGCGGTTTCGCCGGAGATGCGGGCCACGGCCAGCAGGATGCCGGTGATGATGCCCGTCTTGGCGGCGCGATAGCAGACCAGGGTGATCATGCGCCACTTGGGGCAGCCCAGCGCGGCCGTGGCCTCGCGCAGGCTGTTGGGCACCAGCAGCAGCATGTTGTCGGTGGTGCGCACCACCACCGGGATCACCAGGATGGACAGCGCCAGGGCGCCTGCCCAGCCCGAGTAGTGGCCGACCTGGGCCACGTAGACGGCATAGATGAACAGGCCGATGATGATGGAGGGCGCCGAAAGCAGCACGTCGTTCAGGAAGCGCGTGGCCGGGGCCAGCCAACCGCGCTGGCCATATTCGGCCAGGTAGGTGCCGGCGAGGATCCCGACCGGCGTGCCGATCAGGGTGCCCACGCCCGCCATCATCACGCTGCCGGCCACGGCGTTGAGCAGGCCGCCCTTCTGGCCGGGGGGCGGGGTTATTTCGGTGAACAGCGTGAGCGAGAGCGCGGGGGCGCCCTTGAGCAGCAGGGTGAGGATGATCCAGAACAGCCAGAACAGGCCGAACACCAGCGTGATCAGGGACAGGGTCAGCATCACCTGGTTGACCCTGCGCCGGCGCCGGTAGACGCCATTCTGCATGTTGAGTACGGAGGTAGCCATTGTGTTTCTTCCCAGTTCCTCAGGAGGCCTTGCCTTCCATGGCCGACAGGCGCAGCAGCAGGACCTTCGAGCAGGCCAGCACCACGGTGGTGATGAGGAACAGGATCAGGCCCAGTTCCAGCAGCGCCGCCTTCTGGATGCCGCCGGCCTCGTTGAATTCGTTGGCCAGCGCCGAGGCGATGGAGTTGCCCGGCGAGAACAGCGAGCCCGACCAGCGGAACGCATTCCCGATCACGAAGGTGACGGCCATGGTCTCGCCCAGGGCACGGCCCAGGCCGAGCATGATGCCGCCGATGACGCCGGACTTGGTGAAGGGCAGCACCACGCGCCACATGACTTCCCAGGTGCTGCTGCCCAGGCCGTACGCGGACTCCTTGAGCATGGGAGGCACCAGTTCGAACACGTCGCGCATCACCGCGGCGATGAACGGGATGATCATGATGGACAGGATCAGGCCGGCGGTGAAGATGCCGATGCCGAACGGCGGGCCGGCGAACACCCCACCGATCAGCGGCATGTTGCCCAGGGTGGCGATCAGGAAGGGCTGCACGTACTGCTGGAACACCGGCACGAAGACGAACAGGCCCCACATGCCATAGATGATGGACGGGATGGCGGCCAGCATCTCGATGGCGGTGCCCAGCGGGCGGCGCAGCCAGGCCGGCGCCAGTTCGGTGAGGAACATGGCGATGCCGAACGACACCGGCACCGCGATGATGAGCGCGATGGCGGAGGTGAGCAGCGTGCCGATCATCGGCACGACCGCGCCGAAGTTCTCCTGCACCGGATCCCAGTCGTTGAGCCACAGGAACGACAGGCCATACTTGGCCAGCGACTCCTTGCTCCCGTAGATCAGGGAAATCATGATCGCCGCCAGCAGGATGAACACCAGGAAGGCGAACAGGCGGGTCAGGTTCTTGAACAGCGCATCCATCAGCGCGTTATTGGTAGGCTTCATAGGCGAAGGCGTGCCGGAAGTGGTGGAATCGGCTGCCCCGGACGGGGACATCGGCACACTATTATCCATTACCGCGCTCATGGACGGGCTTTCCTTGGAGGGACGGACTTCTTGGAGGGGCATTCGCGGCACGGGGGCGCCCGAAGCGCCCCCGAAGGTCGTGGTGGCGGGCGGCGCGGCGGACCGCGCCTGCCCTCGGACCGGCCCGGGCGCTAGCCGGGGCCGGACCATCCATTACTTCCAGACCGGCTTGCCGTCGGCCGACTTGATCTCGCCCCAGGCGGTGCGGATCTGCGAGGTGACTTCGTCGGGCAGGGGCACGTAGTCCAGTTCGGCAGCCGACTTGGCGCCGTTCTTGAAGGCCCAGTCGAAGAAGTCCAGAACCGCCTTGCCCTGGGCCGGCTTGTCCTGCACCTTGTGCACCAGGATGAAGGTGGCGGCGGTCACGGGCCAGGAGGCATCGCCGGGCTCGTTGGTCAGCACCACGCCCATGCCGGGAGCGCTCTTCCAGTCGGCGTTGGCAGCGGCAGCGGCGAAGGCCGTCTGCTCGGGCTGGACGAACTTGCCGGCCTGGTTCTGCAGCTGGGTCCAGGACAGCTTGTTCTGCTTGGCGTAGGCGTATTCGACGTAGCCGATCGAGTTCTTCAGCTGGCCGACGTAGGCGGCGACGCCTTCGTTACCCTTGCCACCCTGGCCCACGGGCCACTTCACGGCCTTGCCCTCGCCCACTTGCGACTTCCAGTCGGGCGAAACCTTGGACAGGTAGTTGGTCCAGCCGAAGGTCGTGCCCGAACCGTCGGAGCGGTGTACCACGATGATGTCGGCCGAAGGCAGCTTGACGTCGGGGTTCATCGCCTTGATGGCGGCGTCGTCCCACTTCTTGATCTTGCCCAGGAAGATGTCGGCGATGACCGGGCCCGACAGCTTCAGCTGGCCGGGCTTGACGCCATCGATGTTGACCACGGGCACCGTGCCGCCGATGACAGCCGGGAACTGCAGCAGGCCGTTCTTTTCCAGGTCGTCCGCCTTGAGGGGATCGTCCGAGGCACCGAAGTCGACCGTCTTGGCCTTGATCTGCTGCTGGCCGCCGCCCGAACCGATGGACTGGTAGTTGACGGCGTTGCCGGTGGCAGCCTTGTAGTCGGAGGCCCACTTGGCGTAGACCGGGTACGGGAACGAGGCGCCGGCGCCGGTGATATCGGCCGCCTGGACGGCGAACACGGCGGCGCTCAGGGCGACACCCACCGAAACTTGCTTGAATACGCGTTTGAACATCTGGGTTTCCTTCTGTGCTCGTTGAGGAATTCCGGCGGGTTTCTCAGCACCCGTCGCGGCCAACAAACGCATGTTAGAAGCCGAAAATGACAGGATAGTGACAGTCACATTCCGACGTGGCCCAGCCTCTGCATCAGGTAGTCGTGCACGTCGAAGGGGCCGCGGCGGTTGCGCACGCGGGCGTAGGTACCGTCCGGCTGCTGCTGCCAGGCGAGCTGGTTGTCGCGCAGGGCGTAGGTGAACGCCTCGTCGATCACGCGCTTCTTGAGCGCCTTGTCGGATATCGGGAATGCGATTTCCACCCGGCGGAAAAAATTGCGGTCCATCCAGTCGGCCGAGGACAGATAGACGGTTTCCTGGCCGTCTGCGTAGAAATAAAAGACGCGCGAGTGCTCCAGGAAGCGCCCCACGATGGAGCGCACGCGGATGTTCTCGGACAGGCCGGGCACGCCGGCGCGCAGCGCGCAGACCCCGCGCACGATGAGGTCGATCTTCACCCCGGCCTGGCTGGCCTCGTAGAGTTCCTGGATGACCTGCTCTTCGAGCAGCGAATTCATCTTGGCCATGATGCGGGCGCGGCGGCCCGCCCGGGCCGCGCGGATCTCGGCGCGGATCAGGCCGATCATGGTCTCGTGCAGGGTGAAGGGCGACTGCAGCAGGGCCTTGAGCTGGCGGCGCGCACCCAGGCCGGTGAGCTGGCCGAAGACCTTGTCCATGTCTTCGCAGAGCCTGGGGTCGGCCGTGAGGAGCCCGAAGTCGGTATAGAGCCGTGCCGTGCGGGGATGGTAGTTGCCGGTGCCGAGGTGGGCGTAGCGGCGCAGGCGCCCCTGCTCGCGGCGCAACACCAGCGCCATCTTGGCGTGCGTCTTGTGGGCCACCACGCCGTACACCACGTGGGCGCCGACTTCCTCGAGGCGCGCGGCCCACTGGATGTTGGTCTGCTCGTCGAAGCGGGCCATCAGCTCGACCACCACCGTGACCTCCTTGCCGGCGCGCGCCGCAGCCAGCAGGATCTCCATCAGCTCGGAATCCTCGCCGGTGCGGTAGATGGTCTGCTTGATGGCCATGACGTCCGGGTCCAGGGCCGCGGCCGTCAGGAAGTCGATGACCGGCTGGAACGACTGGTAGGGGTGGTGCAGCAGGCGGTCCTGCGCCGCGACGGCGGCGAACAGCTCGGCAGGCTTGTCGCCCACCTTGTCGAAGGGCGCCGGCACCACCGCGTGGTAAGGCGGGAACAGCAGGTCGGGCCGGGTATTGGTATTGCAGAGCTGCATCAGCCGGGAGAGGTTCACCGGGCCGCTGACGCGATAGGTGTCCTCGGCCGTGAGCGAGAACTCGCGCTGCAGGTAGGCTTCCAGGTCGGGCGGCGTGAGGCGGTCGATCTCCAGCCGCACTGCGGCGCCGAAGTTGCGCTGCGACAGCTCGCCCTGCAGGGCCAGCCGCAGGTTGGTGACTTCCTCCTCGTCGACGAAGAGATCGCTGTTGCGGGTGACCCGCCATTGGTAGCAGCCCAGCATCTCGAGCCCGGGAAACAGTTCTCCCACGAAGGCGCGCAGCAGCGAGGTGAGCAGGATGTAGCCGTCGGGATGGCCCGAGATCTCGGGCGGCATGCGCATCAGGCGCGGCAGCGCGCGCGGCGCCTGCACCACGGCGATGGAGGCCTGGCGGCCGAAGGCGTCGGAGCCGGACAGGGCCACGATGAAATTCAGGCTCTTGTTGTAGACCCGCGGGAAGGGATGCGCCGGGTCCAGCCCGATGGGCGTGAGCAGCGGCATGACCTCGCGCATGAAGACGTCGTAGGCCCACTGCTGCTGGGCCTCGTTCCATTCGGAAGCATGATGCAGCGCGATGCCCTCCTGCTGCAGCTGGGGCAGGATCTCGTTGTTGAGCAGCGCATACTGGCGCTCGACGAGCTGGTGCACCTTGGCCTGCACACGTTCGAAGGCCTCGCCCGGCAACAATCCGTCGGGCCCGGGCGTGGTCGGCGTGAGGCGCTGCTGCTCCTTCAGGCTGGAGATGCGGATCTCGAAGAACTCGTCCAGGTTGGCGCTGACGATGCAGACATAGCGCAGCCGCTCCAGCGCGGGCGTGCGCGGGTTTTCGGCCATCGCCAGGACGCGCTCGTTGAACTTGAGCAGAGACAACTCGCGATTGAGCAGCAACGGCTCGCTGGACGCTCTGGGGGGCATTGCCTGTTCCATGGACGAAACTCTTGTTTTTACTACAGCACAATGACATTTCCATGACGCAGGCGACGACCCCCGCAGGCCGCCCGCCCGCGCTCCCCTAAGCGTACGACAAATCCGGGACACATGACACGCGCCGAGGCCCGTACGGGCCGTCGACCGGCCGTGGCACGGCCGGCGGCTCCACGCTGCGCACGCGACTCTCCGGGCATGTCACGCCGGGGTCTCTATAATCCCGGGACCGATAGTCTTACCAAGGAGCCGCATGGACCATCTATTGGCCGCCGTGGACCTGGGGTCCAACAGTTTCCGTCTTTCGATCGGCCGGGTCGTCCAGGAAGACGCCAGCGCCCAGATCTACCCGATCGACAGCCTCAAGGAAACCGTGCGCCTGGCCGCCGGGCTGGGCCCCGACAAGCGCCTGAGCGACGAAGCAATCGAACGCGCCATCACGGTGCTCGAGCGCTTCGGCGAGAGGCTGCGCAGCTTCCACCCGAACCGCGTGCGCGCCGTGGCCACCAATACCTTCCGCGTGGCCCGCAACACCCAGGAGTTCCTGCCCCGCGCCGAAGCGGCGCTGGGCTTTCCGGTGGAAGTCATCGCCGGACGCGAGGAGGCGCGCCTGATCTACCTCGGCGTCGCGCACAGCCTGCCGCCCTCCCCCAACAAGCGCCTGGTGGTCGACATCGGCGGCGGCTCCACCGAGGTGATCATCGGCAAGGGCTTCGAGCCGGGGCTGATGTCTTCGCTGTACATGGGCTGCGTGAGCTACAGCCGCCAGTTCTTCGGCGACGGCTCGGTCGACGCCCACCAGATGAAGCAGGCCGAGCTGGCGGCACGCCGCGAGATCGAGGTGATCGCGAAGCAGTACCGCAAGGCGGGCTGGAAGGAAGCGTACGGCTCCTCAGGCACGGCCAAGGCGCTGTACGCCATCCTGCAGGAATGCGGCTTCTCCGACCGCGGCATCACCCGGGCCGGGATGAACAAGCTCAAGGAGCGCATCATCCGCTCGGGGCGCGTGATTCCCGAGGAATTGCCGGGCATCAAGCCGCACCGCACGGATGTGCTGGCCGGCGGGCTGGCCATCATGAGCGCCCTCTTCGACGAGCTCGGCATAGACGTGATGCACACCGGCGACGGCGCGCTGCGCCTGGGCGTGCTGTACGACCTGCTGGGCCGCGACGACGCGCACGACAAGCGCGACGAATCGGTGCGGCAGTTCATGAAGCGCTATCACGTCGACCCCAACCAGGCCCGGCGCGTGCGCCAGGCGGCGCTGGCCCTGTTCGACTCGATTGCGCAGCAGGGCGACGACCGCGTCGACATGCGCGCCGTGCTGGGCTGGGCGGCCGACCTGCACGAGACCGGCCTGTCGATCGCGCACAACACCTATCACAAGCACACGGCCTACGTGCTCGAGAACGCCGACATGCCGGGTTTCTCGCGCGATGACCAGCAGCTGATGGCGCTGCTGGCGCTGGCCCACCAGGGCAAGCTGACCAAGCTGGAATCGCTGGTGAAGCGGCGCAGCCTGTGGCTCGCCATCCTGTGCCTGCGGCTGGCCGTGCTGCTGTTCCGCCGCCGCGAAGACATCAACCCGCTGCCGCTGTCGCTGTCGGTGAAAGGCGATTCGATCGTGGTGCGGGTGAACGGCGCCTGGCTGCGCGAGCACCCGCTGAGCGATTTCACGCTGCGCGCCGAAGAATCAGAATGGCGCAAGGTCGGTTTCGCGTTCGAGCTGCTTGAGTACTAGCCTCACGGAACGCGTCATGCGCCGCATCAGCCGCACTCTGGCCCGGCGCAGCAGGCGGCGCATGGTCAGCGCTCCTGGCGGTCCAGGCCGAAATGCCGGCGATAACGTTCGTCCATGCCGTCCATCCGGAGCAGCACGGGGAAGTCGGCGGTATTGAAGTCCGGATCCCAGGCCGGCTCGCCGCAAACGCGGGCGCCGAGCTTGAGGTAGCCCTTGATGAGCGGCGGCACGCGCGCCGGCAGCGTGCTGTCCAGCCTCTCCACCGGATAACGGTGCAGCGGGGTCACGCGCGGCAAGGTCTGGTCTTCGAGGTGCCGCGACACATTGCGCCAGACCTCGGCCGCGGTCACGCCGTCGTCGCGCAGGCTGACGCTGGCGCAGCCCAGCACGTGGCGGTGGCCGCCGCGCCGCAGGTATTCCGCCAGCCCCGACCACAGCAGCATGATCACGGTGCCGTTGCGGTAGTCGGCGTGGGTGCACGAACGGCCCAGTTCCACGATCTCGTTGCGCAGTGCGCCCAGTCCGGAGAGATCGAACTCGGATTCGGAGTAGTACCCGCCGGCCCGCGCGGCGTTCTCGGGGGTAAGGATGCGATAGGTGCCCACGACGCGGCCGGTGGGCAGTTCGCGCACCATCAGGTGTTCGCACCAGGGATCGTAGCGATCCTGTTCGATGCCGTCGTGCGCGTCGGGGAAGACGGCGCCCATGTCTTCGGTGAAGACTTCGTAGCGCAGGCGCTGGATCTGCTCGACCTCTTCCGCGGTGCGCGCCAGCCCCACGACCAGGGCACAGGGCGCGGGCCCCGCCCACGTACGGGCTGGATCGGGAATGGTGTCGATGCGGGCTAGTTCGAGCATTGCACGAAACTCCTAAGTGTCCGGCAAGTTTGGACGCGCGTCATGACAGTCATCTGACTGATTTGTGACATGACTATGAAGTTTAGCCCGCCCGCTGATGCCCGGGCCCGGCCCGGCCGGGGCATGCCGTCACACTGTTGCAGGAACACCCGAACCGCGAGGCGCTCCGCCGCCGGATCTCAGGCCAGGGAGTCGGCCAGGCGCTGCGCGCAGGACGTGGCCAGGCCTTCGTCTTCGGCCTCGACCATGAGCCGCAGCTTGGGCTCGGTGCCGGACGCCCGGATCAGCACCCGGCCGCGGCCGGCCAGGTCGGCCTCCACGGCCTGCCGGGCGGCCGCGAGGCCCTCGTGGCGGGTCCAGTCGAGGCCCGGCGCCAGCGGCACGTTGATCATCTTCTGCGGATACATGCGCAGGTCGCCCACCCAGGCGGCCAGGGGCTGGCCGCCACGGCGCAGCGCGGTCAGCACCTGCAGCGCCGCGATGATGCCGTCGCCCGTGGTGTGGCAGTCTAGGCACAGCAGGTGGCCGGAGCTCTCGCCACCATAGAGCCAGCCGCGCGCAAGCATCTGCTCGAGCACGTAGCGGTCGCCCACGTTGGCACGCTCGAACGGGATGCCCAGTTGCTGCAGGCGGCGCTCGAAGCCGTAGTTGGTCATGAGCGTGCCCACCACGCCCTCGATCGGGCCGCGCTGCATGCGTTCGCGCACGATGGCGTAGAGCAGCTCGTCGCCGTCGTAGATGCGGCCTTCGCCGTCGACCATCTGCAGCCGGTCGGCGTCGCCGTCCAGCGCGATGCCGAGATCGGCGCCGCGGGCCCGCACCTCGCGCGCCAGGGATTCGGGATGCAGGGCGCCCACGCCCTCGTTGATGTTGAAGCCGTCGGGCGACACCCCGATGGCATGCACCTCCGCGCCCAGCTCGCGGAATACGTGCGGCGCCGTGTTGTAGGCGGCGCCGTGCGCGGCGTCGACCACCAGCCGCATGCCGTTCAGGTCGAGGTCGGAAGGGAAGGTGCTCTTGCAGAATTCGATGTAGCGGCCCTGGGCGTCGGGCATGCGCCGGGCGCGCCCCAGCTCGTCGGAACCCACGCAGCCCAGCGGCAGCTCGAGTTCGGCCTCGATCTCGGATTCGACTTCGTCGGGCAGCTTCATGCCCTGGGCCGAGAAGAACTTGATGCCGTTGTCCTGGTAGGGATTGTGCGAGGCGCTGATGACCACGCCGGCCACCAGGCGCAGCGCCCGCGTGAGGTAGGCCACCGCCGGCGTGGAAATGGGCCCGGCCAGCAGCACGTCGATGCCGGCGGCCGACAGGCCGGCTTCCAGGGCCGATTCCAGCATGTAGCCGGAAATGCGCGTGTCCTTGCCGATCACCACCTGCGGGCGGCCGCCGCCGCGGCTCGCCTGCTTGCGCGCCAGGACCTTGCCTGCGGCATAGCCCAGGTGCAATGCGAAGGCCGGATTGATGAGCGCTCCGCCCACTTCGCCCCGCACGCCGTCGGTGCCGAAATACTTGCGCTGGCTCATGTCGTTATGGCTCCTTGTTCTGCCGACTGCCACACTTTCAGGGCGTCCACCGTGGCCGCCACATCGTGCACGCGCACGATGGCGGCGCCGCGGGCCACGCAGGCCAGGGCACCGGCGATGCTGCCGGCCAGGCGTTCGCCCACGGGCCGCCCGGTGGCCGCGCCTATCATCGACTTGCGCGACAGCCCCACCAGCAGCGGCTGGCCGGACCCGGCCAGCCCGGGGAGCCCGCGCAGCAATTCATAGTTCTGGTCTGCGGTCTTGCCGAATCCGAAACCCGGATCGAGCGTGATGCGCCGCGGATCGACCCCCGCGGCGCCCAGGCGCTGCGTGCACTCGGCCAGGAAAGCGCCGACCTCGCCCAGCAGGTCGGTGTAGTGCGGCGCATCCTGCATGGTGCGGGGCTCGCCCTTCATGTGCATCACGCACAGGCCGCAGCGCGACTGCGCCACGGCTTCGACGGCGCCGGGCTGCCGGAACGCACGGATGTCGTTGATCATGTCGGCGCCGGCATCGAGCACGGCCCGCATGACCTCGGGCTTGAAGGTGTCGACGGACAGGGGCACGCCGGCTTGGCGCAGGCCTTCGACGACGGGCAGCAGGCGCTGCAGTTCGACGTCGGCCGGCACGGGCGGAGCGCCGGGGCGCGTGGACTCGCCGCCGAGGTCGAGGATGTGCGCGCCTTCGGCGACGAGCCTCAGGCCATGCGCGATGGCGGCGTCGGGCGCATCATGCGAACCGCCGTCGGAGAAGGAATCGGGCGTGACGTTGACGATGCCCATGACCAGCGGGCGTTCGAGACCAAGCTCGAAACGCCCGCATAGAAACGTAGAGGCCATGCGGGAACGGGGTGCGCGACGATCAGACGGCGGGAGCCGTGGTGCCGCCGGCCAGGCCCGAAGCAGGCGAGTCGGGCGTGTCGGAGGGACCCTGCGGCGTCTTGGGCGGACGCGGCGGACGGCCGTTCATGATGTCGTCGATCTGCTCGGCGTCGATGGTTTCCCATTCGAGCAGCGCCGCCGTCATGGCCTCGACCTTGTCGCGGTTCTCTTCCAGGATCTTGCGCGCCACGGCGTACTGCTCGTCGATGATGCGGCGGATCTCGGAATCGACCTTCTGCATCGTCGCCTCGGAGACGTGCGTGGTCTTGGTGACGCTGCGGCCCAGGAAGACCTCGCCTTCATTCTCGGCGTAGACCATGGGCCCCAGCTCTTCGGTCATGCCGTAGCGCGTGACGATGTCGCGGGCGATGGCCGTGGCGCGCTCGAAGTCGTTGGAGGCGCCGGTGGTCATCTGGTTCATGAAGATCTCTTCGGCGATGCGCCCGCCGAACAGCACCGCGATGGTGGACAACAGGCGCGTCTTGTCCATGCTGTAGCGGTCGTTCTCGGGGAGCTGCATGGTGACGCCCAGCGCCCGGCCGCGCGGGATGATGGTGACCTTGTGCACGGGATCCGTCTTGGGCATCATGCGCGCCACGATGGCATGGCCGGACTCGTGGTATGCCGTGTTCCTGCGCTCTTCTTCCGGCATGACGATGGACCGGCGCTCGGCACCCATGATGATCTTGTCCTTGGCCTTCTCGAAGTCGGACATGTCGACGGTGCGACCGTTGCGCCGCGCCGCGAACAGCGCCGCCTCGTTGACCAGGTTGGCCAGGTCGGCGCCGGAGAAGCCGGGGCAGCCGCGCGCCAGGATGGTGGCGTCGACGTTGGGCGACAGCGGCACCTTGCGCATGTGCACCTTGAGGATCTGCTCGCGGCCGCGGATGTCGGGCAGCGGCACCACGACCTGGCGGTCGAAGCGGCCCGGGCGCAGCAGCGCGGGATCCAGCACGTCGGGACGGTTGGTGGCGGCGATGACGATGACGCCCTGCCCCGACTCGAAGCCGTCCATCTCGACCAGCATCTGGTTCAGCGTCTGCTCGCGTTCGTCGTTGCCGCCGCCCAGGCCGGCGCCGCGCTGGCGGCCGACCGCGTCGATTTCATCGATGAAGATGATGCACGGGGCATGCTTCTTGGCGTTCTCGAACATGTCGCGCACGCGCGCCGCGCCCACGCCGACGAACATCTCGACGAAGTCGGAGCCCGAGATGCTGAAGAACGGCACCTTGGCCTCGCCGGCGATGGCCTTGGCCAGCAGCGTCTTGCCGGTGCCGGGCGAGCCCACCATCAGCACGCCGCGCGGGATGCGGCCGCCGAGCTTCTGGAACTTGCTGGGGTCGCGCAGGAAGTCGACGAGCTCCTGCACGTCTTCCTTGGCTTCGTCGCACCCTGCCACATCGGCGAAGGTGATCTGGTTGGTGTTCTCGTCGAGCATGCGCGCGCGCGACTTGCCGAAGCTGAACGCGCCGCCGCGCCCGCCGCCCTGCATCTGCCTCATGAAGAAGATCCAGACGCCGATGAGCAGCAGCATCGGGAACCACGACACGAAGATGCTCATGAGCAGCGACGGCTCTTCGCGGGCCTTGCCCGATACCTGCACGCCATACTTGAGCAGGTCGGACACCATCCAGAGGTCGCCCGGCGACGTGAGCGTGTAGGGACGTCCGGCGTCGGGCGTGACATAGAGCACGTCGCCCTGCACGTCGACCTTGCGTATGCGACCGGCCTTGGCGTCGTCCATGAACTGGGTATAGGTGACGCCGTCCTGGGTCTGGGCACGGCCGTCGAACTGCTTGAATACCGTGAACAGCACCAGGGCGATCACCATCCAGACCGCGACTTTAGAAAACGAATTGTTCAAGGTCGATCTCCTGCTTTCGATTCCGACCGATGGCCGTGCACCACGCTTTGCGGGCGCGGCCGATTGTAGATGAACCCATTCTACCCTGTCGGCGCCGATTGCGTTTTCGCGCGCAGGCAGGGCCCGGGAACGGGCGTATATGGTTACAAACCGGGCTGCAAGCCGCGCTGCAGCCCCTATTGCTTGAGGTTGCGCGCAACCAGAAAAGTTTCCGAGGATTTGTCGCGGGAGGCCTTGGGCTTGCGCTCCACGACCCGGCGGAAACGCTGCTTGAAGGATTCGACGATCTGCGAGAAACCGCTGCCGTGGAAAGCCTTGACGATCAGGGCTCCGTCGGGCTTGAGGTGGTTGCAGGCGAATTCCATGGCCAGCTCGCACACGTGCTGGATGCGCGCCGAATCCGCCACGCCCACCCCCGACAGATTGGGGGCCATGTCGGAAATTACAAGGTCCACGGCCTGACTGCCCACCCGCTCTTCCAGCTGGCGCAGCACCTCGTCGTCGCGGAAGTCGCCCTGGATGAACTCCACGCCCGCCACGGGTTCCATGGGCAGCAGGTCCAGCGCGATGATGCGCCCGTCCACCGCCCCGCCTGGGCCCGCCAGGCGTTCGCGCACCACCTGCGACCAGCTGCCCGGCGCCGAGCCGAGGTCGACCACGACGTCGCCCCGGCGCAACAGTTTCTCGGTGTCCAGTATCTCGATCAGCTTGAACGCCGCGCGTGCCCGGTAACCCTTCTGCTGGGCCAGCTTCACGTAGGGATCGTTGATATGCTGGTGTATCCAGTCTTTGGAGAATTTATTCTTGGCCATTACCGTACAATTCCACGCATGCCTATATTAGAACTTACCTCTCGCGAACGCAGCGACATGCGGGCTGCGGCGCATCCCTTGCGGCCGGTGGTGCTCATCGGCGACAACGGGCTCACGCCCGCCGTGCTCAAGGAAATCGATCGCGCCCTCACGGCGCACGGCCTGATCAAGGTCAAGGTGGCCGGCGAAGACCGCGATGCGCGCGACGCGATGCTCGCCGAGATCACCGACGCCCTCTCCTGCGCGCCGGTGCACCACCTCGGCAAGACCCTGATCCTGTACCGGCCCCAGCCCGGGCAGCAGGCCGCATCCGCCGAAGCCGCGCCGGGGCGGCGCAAGCCCTCGGAACCCTACACGCCCAAGAAAATGGCCGCCGAAGGCAAGCGCCTGGGCAAGACCCGTGCGCCGCGCAAGACTGCCAGCGAGCCGGCCGAGCCCGCCGTTCCGGCCCGCGGCGCCCTGCAGGGCGAACGCCCGCCCCGCCCCAGCACGCGCAAGCCGGCTGCCGGCGCCCACGGCATACCGCGCCGCGCAGGCAGCGCGCTCAGCCTGCGCGCCGGCGCACGCCGCGCCCCGGGCGCCGCCCGCAAGTCGGTGAGGTCGTTCAAGAAATAACGGCAGGCAAGCCGCCGCTTGCCGCGCCTCGCGCACCGGCGCAGGTCGCGCCGGGCGGAGCCGGCGGCAAGGGCTGCGCCGGCCCGCCGCGCCGCTTCAGACGTAGCGCACGTCGATCACTTCGTATTCACGCACGCCCGACGGGGCCTTGACCTCCACCACGTCGCCGGCGGACTTGCCGATCAGCGCACGGGCCACCGGGCTGGACACCGAAATCAGGTTGGACTTGATGTCTGCCTCGACGTCGCCGACGATCTGGTACGTGACGCGCTCGCCCGACTCCAGGTCTTCGATCTCGACCGTGGCGCCGAACACGGCGCGCCCGTCGGTGTCGAGCTCGGCAGGATCGATGATGTGGGCATTGGACAGGGTGCCCTCGAGCTCGGCGATGCGGCCCTCGATGAAGCCCTGGCGCTCGCGCGCGGCGTCGTATTCGGCGTTTTCCGACAGATCGCCCTGCGAGCGCGCCTCGGCTATGGCGTTGATCACCGCGGGGCGTTCGATGGTCTTGAGCCGGTGGAGCTCTTGTTGCAAGCGCTCGGCCCCGCGCACGGTCAGAGGAATGGCAGACATGTCGTTTCCCAAACAAAAAGTAGAAAACGCCCCCGAAGGAGCGTTTCGGTGAAGGTCGAGGCTGGCTATCCGGCTGCCGCGCAACGGCAGGCAGCCCGGACGAGAGCCCAAAGGCGCAGCGCCGCGGCCGGCTGGCTCGCGGGCATGGTGTCTCCTCTGGGGATCGCGGGCCGTATTGGGGCACATCTGCCGGAAAGCAGACCGTCGACCAAAACAAAACCCCGGCTCGGGTCGGAACCGGGGCAATCAGGTGATATTGTGGTCAAAACCGGGCGCAATTGCAAGCCGCCCGCCCCCTCCGCCGAGGCCGCCGTTCAGCCGGCCCGGCGGCGGCGCCCGCCCAGCAGCAGGTGCAGCAGGATCGCGCCGAAGGTGGCCGTGCCGATGCCACCCAGCGTGAAGCCGCCGAGCTTCAGGGTGAAGTCGCCGGCGCCCAGCACCAGGGTGACGGCCGCCACGATGAGGTTGCAGTTGTCGCTGAAGTCCACCCGGTTGACGACCCAGATGCGCGCGCCCGCGATGGCGATCAGGCCGAACACCACGATGGACATCCCGCCCAGCACCGGGCCGGGTATGGTCTGGATCAGCGCGCCGAATTTGGGCGAGAAGCCCAGCACGATGGCGATCAGGGCGGCGACCACGAATACCAGGGTGGAATAGATGCGCGTGACCGCCATCACCCCGATGTTCTCGGCGTAGGTGGTGACGCCGGTGCCGCCCACGGCGCCCGACACCATGGTGGCCACGCCGTCGCCCACGAAGGCGCGGCCCAGGTAGACGTCGAGGTTGCGGCCCGTCATGGCGCTCACCGCCTTCACGTGGCCCAGGTTTTCCGCCACCAGGATGATGGCCACCGGCACGATCAGGCCCATGGCGTCGGCGCGGAACACCGGCGCGGAGAAGCTGGGCAGGCCCAGCCAGGCCGCAGCCGCCACGCCGGAGAAATCGATGGGCTTGCCCAGCCCCAGCCCGTTGGCGCATAGGGCGTACACCGCGCAGGCCAGCAGCAGGCCCACCAGGATCAGCAGGCGCTGGGTCATGCCGCGCGTGTATACGGCAATGCCGCCCACGCACAGGATGGTGACGATGGCCATGGCGGCGTCGAAGCCGCCCGCGCCCATGGCGCTCCTGGCGGCGATGGGCGCCAGGTTCAGGCCTATCACTGCCACGACCGCGCCGGTTACCACGGGCGGCATCAGCGCCTCGATCCAGTCGGCCCCGCCGCCCGAGCGTGCGCCTGCCACCCAGACCACCAGCCCGATCGCCGTATAGGCCAGGCCGCAGGCGATGATGGCCCCCAGCGCGGCGCCGATGTCGGGATTGGGCCCGGAGCCCGCATACCCGGTGACGGCCACCACCCCGCCGATGAAGGCGAAGCTGGACCCCAGGTAGCTCGGTACCCGCCCGCCCACGAACAGGAAGAAGATCAGCGTGCCGACCCCGGACATCAGGATGGCGACGTTCGGGTCGAAGCCCATCAGCAACGGGGCCAGCACGGTGGCGCCGAACATGGCGACCACGTGCTGCGCTCCCATGGCGATGTTCTTGGGCCACGACAGGCGCTCGTCGGGCGCGATCACGGCGCTGGGCGCCGCGTCGTCGGCCAGCCGCCAACGCGGGAAATAGGAGTCGGACATGGATCCCCCTGCAGGTTTGGATGAGTTGTGCACGGCTTCGAGCCGGCGCAAGTGTAATGGGCGCGCCAAGCCGCGGGCAACCACGGCGCCGGCCTGCCGGCATGGCGGTCAGCGCGCCTGCGTCCATCCCCTATCATTCGGGGTACCCGGCCCCCCGTGCTTCCGGCCGCCAACCTCGACTCGACTTGCCATGACTGAAATCTGGTTCATCCGCCACGGAGAAACCGACTGGAACCGCCAGCGCCGCCTGCAGGGCTGGCAGGACACCCCGCTGAACGCCACGGGGCGCGAACAGGCGCGATGGCTGGCCGAAAGGCTGCGGGCCGATGCCGCCGGCACGCCCTTCGCCGCGCTCTACAGCAGCGACCTGCAGCGCGCGCATGCCACCGCCGCGCCGGTGGCGCAGGCCCTGGGCCTGCCGGTGCGTGTGGAGGCCGGCATCCGCGAGCGCGGCTTCGGCGTGCTCGAGGGCCTGGAGATGGAACGGCTCGACGAACTGGCGCCGCAGGCGGCGGCCGCCTGGAAAAGCCGCGATCCGCTGCGCCTGCTGGAGGGCGGCGAGAGCCTGGGGCAATTCCATGCGCGGGTGGTGGCAGCCATGGAAGCGCTGGGGCGGCGCCATCCCGGCGAGCGCGTGCTGGCCTTCACGCACGGCGGCGTGCTGGACATCGTGTGGCGGCATGCCAGCGGGGTGCCGCTGCATGCCCCGCGCCAGGCCGCCCTGCTCAACGTGAGCATCAACCGGATCGGCCGCCAGGGCGAGGGCTGGCAGGTGCTGCAATGGGGCGACGTGGCCCACACGGAACGCGCGGCGCGCGACGATATCGTCTAGGGGGCCGGCACGCCCCTCGAGCCTGCCGCCCGGCACCCGGCGCAGCTAGGAACGCCGCGGCTTGCGCGGCGCGTTGCGCGCGAGCCGGTCGTACAGGGCGTCGGGCAGGGCCCGCATCAGCCGGGCCACCACGCCCATCTGCCACGGGATCACGGCATACGACACGCCGCGGTCGATGGCGGCCTGGGCGCGCAGCGCGAAGGCGTCGGCGTCCATCAGGAACGGCATGCGGTACGGATTGTGCTGCGTCATGGGCGTGCGGATGTAGCCCGGCGCCAGCGTCACCACGCGCACGCCGCCGGGCGCGAGCTCCAGGCGCAGGCTCTCGCAATAATTGATGACCGCGGCCTTGGAGGCGCTGTAGGCGCCCGCGCCCGGCAGGCCGCGTATGCCCGCCACGCTGGCGATGCCCACCAGCCGCCCGCCGCCGGCGGCCCGCATCGGCTCGATGAAGGGCTCGAAGGTGGATACCGTGGCCAGCAGGTTGGTCTGCACGATGGCCTCGAAGACGGCGTGGTCCTGCATGCATTCGGTGAGCGTGCCGGCGCTGATGCCCGCGCTGGCCACGACCACGTCGACCTTGCCGCCGCAGTGGGCGAGGAAGTCCGCCGCGGCCGCATGCAGCGCGCCGCGCTCGCGCACGTCGACCGGGTAGCAATGATGGCGGCCGGGCAGCGCGGCGGCCAGGGATTCCAGGGCTTCCCCGCGGCGCGCCAGCAGGCCCAGCGTGGCGCCGCGCGCCGCATAGCGCAGCGCCAGCGCGCGCCCCAGCCCGCTGCTGGCGCCGGTGATGAAGACGTTCTGTGTCATGCCGGCCTTTGCGTGATGGCGTCCGGACGCCCGTGCGGGCGGACGGCGCGCCCTGCCCGGACGCGCCCTACAGGAAGATGAGCGCCAGTATGCCCAGTACCAGGGCCCACTTCAACGTGTAGTACAGGGGCTTGCTGCGTTTCTTGATGCCCTTGCCGAAGCGGCGCACGGCATAGACCGCCCCGAAGATGCGGTTGATGCCGCCGGTGCGGTCGCCCTCCTGGTTGGGCGATGCGGCCGCGCGCAGCAGCACGTTGGCGAAGAAGCGATTCACCGCCTGCGCCCAGCGGTACTTCATGGGCCGCTCGATGTCGGCGAACAGGATGATCCGGTTCTGGTCGGTGCGGTTCTCGGCGAAGTGGATGAACGTCTCGTCGAACACCACCGCCTCGCCGTCGCGCCAGAAGTAGCTCTGGCCGTCGACGTTGATGTAGCAGTCGGGGCTGTTGGGCGTGATCAGGCCCAGGTGGAAGCGCAGCGAGCCCGCGTAAGGATCGCGGTGGCGCGGCAGCTTGCTGCCCGGCGGCAGCGCCGCGAACATGGCCGCCTTGATGCCCGGGATGCCGGCGAGCAGCCCGGTGGTGACCGGACACAGCGCACGCGCGGAGGGATGGTCGGTGTCGTACCACTTCAGGTAGAAGCGCTTCCAGCCGCTCTTGAAGAACGAGTTGAAGCCCGCGTCGTTGTAGGTGCTGGAAGACTTGATGTGGCCGTCGCCGAACAGCTGCTCGGCCTCCGCGCGGATGTCCTGCCAGCGCGCCATCAGCGGCGCGAGCTGGGGGAACGCTTCCAGGTCGATGTACGGCTTGTTGGGCACGCGCGAGAACGCGTACATGAACACGTTGACCGGCGCCGTGAAGGTGGAGTGGTCCAGCACCTGCCGGGAGAATCGGTGCCTCACCCTGCCGCGGTAATGCACCACGGTTGCCGTGATGACGAACAAGGACAGAACGAACCACTTCATGGGACCACGCCTTCCGGTCAGGCGCGGCCCTCACCGCGCCTGGTGCCCGGTCTTATTGCTGTGCCAATGCCCCATGCAGCTCCTGCAGCGGGTAGACCTGGAGCCCCAGGCCCTGGCGCAGGTACTGCATGCCCTCGACCGCGGCGCGCGCGCCGGCGATCGTCGTGAAGAACGTGACGCGGTTGCCCAGCGCCTGCGTGCGGATGGTGCGCGAATCGGCGATGGCGTTGCGGCGCTCTTCGACCGTGTTGATCACGAGCGAGATCTCGCCGTTCTTGACCATGTCGACGATGTGCGGCCGGCCTTCCGTGACCTTGTTGACGACCTGCACCGGGATGCCGGCGGCTTCGATCTCCGCCGCGGTGCCCCGGGTGGCGACCAGCTTGAAGCCCAGCTCGTGCAGGCCGCGCGCCACGGCCACGGCACGCGGCTTGTCCTGGTTCTTGACGCTGATGAAGGCCGTGCCGGATTCCGGCAGGCGCACGCCGGCGGCGAGCTGCGACTTGACGAAGGCCTCGCCGAAGCTCGTGCCCACGCCCATGACCTCGCCGGTGGACTTCATCTCGGGGCCGAGGATGGTGTCCACGCCCGGGAATTTCACGAACGGGAACACGGCTTCCTTGACCGAGAAGTACGGCGGCACGATCTCGCGCGTGATGCCCTGCTGCGCCAGCGTGCGGCCGGCCATGGCGCGCGCGGCGATCTTGGCCAGCTGCAGGCCGGTGGCCTTGGACACGTAGGGAACGGTGCGGGAAGCGCGCGGGTTGACCTCGAGCACGTAGACGTCGCCGCCCTGGATGGCGAACTGCACGTTCATCAGGCCGCTGACGTTCAGGGCCTTGGCCATGACGCTGGTCTGGCGCTTGATCTCGGCGATGACCTCGTCGGAAAGCGAGTACGGCGGCAGGCTGCAGGCGGAGTCGCCGGAGTGCACGCCGGCCTGCTCGATGTGCTCCATCACGCCGCCGATGAAGACGGTTTCGCCGTCGGCCAGGCAGTCGACGTCGACTTCGGTGGCATCGTTCAGGAAGCGGTCGAGCAGCACCGGCGAATCATTGCTGACCTTCACGGCCTCGCGCATGTAGCGTTCGAGGTCCTGCTGCTCGTGCACGATCTCCATGGCGCGGCCGCCCAGCACGTAGCTGGGGCGCACCACCAGCGGGTAGCCGATGTCGGCCGCGTGCGCCAGGGCCTCGGCCTCGGTGCGCGCGGTGCGGTTGGGCGGCTGGCGCAGGCCCAGCTTGTTGAGCAGTTTCTGGAAGCGCTCGCGGTCTTCGGCGATGTCGATGGACTCGGGGCTGGTGCCGATGATGGGCACGCCGTTGGCCTCCAGGGCACGGGCCAGCTTGAGCGGCGTCTGGCCGCCGTACTGCACGATCATGCCGACCGGGTTTTCCTTGTGCACGATCTCGAGCACGTCCTCGAGCGTGAGCGGCTCGAAGTACAGGCGATCGGAGGTGTCGTAGTCGGTGGACACGGTTTCCGGGTTGCAGTTGACCATGATGGTCTCGTACCCGTCTTCGCGCAGCGCCAGCGCAGCATGCACGCAGCAGTAGTCGAACTCGATGCCCTGGCCGATGCGGTTGGGCCCGCCGCCCAGCACGATGATCTTCTTGCGGTCGGAGGGCTGCGCCTCGCACTCTTCCTCGTAGGTGGAGTACATGTAGGCGGTGCGCGTGGCGAACTCGGCCGCGCAGGTGTCGACCCGCTTGTACACGGGGCGCACGTTGAGCTGGTGGCGCAGCTTGCGCACCTCGGACTCGGAGGAGTCCAGCAGGAAGGCCAGGCGGCGGTCGGAGAAGCCGCGGCGCTTGAGCTCCCAGAGCGTGGCGTGGTCGAGGTCGGCCAGCGTCTTCTGTTCGAGCGCGAGCTCGATGTCGACGATTTCCTTGATCTGCGCCAGGAACCACGGATCGATGCGGGTGAGGTTGTGCACTTCCTCGAGCGTGAAGCCCTGGGCGAAGGCGTCGCCCACGTACCAGATGCGCTCGGGGCCGGGCTCGCCCAGCTCGACCTGCAGCTTCTCGCGGTCGGTGGTCTTCTGGTTGAGGCCGTCCACGCCCACCTCGAGGCCGCGCAGGGCCTTCTGGAACGACTCCTGGAAGGTGCGGCCGATGGCCATGACCTCGCCCACGGACTTCATCTGCGTGGTGAGGCGGGCGTCGGCCTGCGGGAATTTCTCGAAGGCGAAACGCGGCACCTTGGTGACCACGTAGTCGATGGTGGGCTCGAAGGAGGCCGGCGTGGCGCCGCCGGTGATCTCGTTCTTGAGCTCGTCGAGCGTATAGCCCACGGCCAGGCGCGCGGCCACCTTGGCGATGGGGAAGCCCGTGGCCTTGGAAGCCAGCGCCGAGGAGCGCGACACCCGCGGGTTCATCTCGATGACGATCATGCGGCCGTTCTGCGGGTTCACGGCGAACTGCACGTTGGAGCCGCCCGTGTCCACGCCGATCTCGCGCAGCACCGCGATGGAGGCGTTGCGCATGATCTGGTATTCCTTGTCGGTCAGCGTCTGGGCCGGCGCGACAGTGATGGAATCGCCGGTGTGCACGCCCATCGGATCCAGGTTCTCGATGGAGCACACGATGATGCAGTTGTCCGCCTTGTCGCGGACCACTTCCATCTCGAATTCCTTCCAGCCCAGCAGCGACTCCTCGATCAGCAGCTCGCTGGTGGGCGAGGCTTCCAGGCCGCGGCGGCAGATGGTCTCGAACTCTTCGGCGTTGTAGGCGATGCCCCCGCCGGAACCGCCCATGGTGAAGCTGGGGCGGATGACCACCGGGAAACCGGAGGTGCCGGCCTCGGCCGCGATGCGGCGCTGCACCTCCCAGGCCTCGTCCATGCTGTGGGCCACGCCCGACTTGGCCGACTCCAGGCCGATGTCGGTCATGGCCTGCTTGAACTTCTGGCGGTCCTCGGCCTTTTCGATGGCCTGCTCGTTGGCGCCGATGAGCTCGACGCCGTGCTTGGCCAGCACGCCCTGGTGGGCGAGGTCGAGCGCGCAGTTGAGCGCCGTCTGGCCGCCCATGGTGGGCAGCAGCGCATCGGGCTTCTCGCGCTCGATGATCTTCTCGACGGCCTGCCAGGTGATGGGTTCGATGTAGGTGACGTCGGCCGTTTCCGGGTCCGTCATGATGGTGGCGGGGTTGCTGTTGACCAGGATGGTGCGGTAACCCTCGGCCTTGAGCGCCTTGCACGCCTGCGCGCCGGAATAGTCGAACTCGCAGGCCTGCCCGATGATGATGGGGCCGGCGCCGATGATCAGGATGCTCTTTATGTCTGTACGCTTGGGCATGGTGGAATCTTTATTTCTGGCCGGCCATCTGGCTGATGAACTTGTCGAACAGCACGATGATGTCGTGCGGGCCGGGGCTGGCTTCCGGGTGGCCCTGGAAGCAGAAGGCCGGACGGTCGGTCAGTTCGAAGCCCTGCAGCGTGCCGTCGAACAGCGAGACGTGCGTGACGCGGGCGTTGGCCGGCAGCGTGGCGGCGTCGACGGCGAAGCCGTGGTTCTGGCTGGTGATGAACACCCGCTTGCTCTGGACGTCCTGCACAGGGTGGTTGGCGCCATGGTGGCCGGTCTTCATCTTGACCGTCTTGCCGCCCACGGCCAGGCCCATGATCTGGTGACCCAGGCAGATGCCGAAGGTGGGCAGCTTGCGCTCGAGGAACACGCGGGTGGCGGCCACGGCGTAGTCGCAGGGCTCGGGATCGCCCGGGCCGTTGGCCAGGAACACGCCGTCGGGGTTCAGGGCAAGCACCTCGTCGGCCGGCGTCTGGGCCGGCACCAGGGTGATGCGGCAGCCGCGGTCGGCCATCAGGCGCAGGATGTTGCGCTTCACGCCGAAGTCGTAGGCCACCACGTGGAACCGGTCTTGTGCGGGGCTGGCGTAGCCGCGGCCCAGTTGCCAGGTTCCCTGTTCCCAAGCCTGGGTCTGCGTGATGCTGACGTCCTTGGCGAGGTCCTGCCCCGACATGCCGGGAAAGCCGCGCGCCAGCTCCACGGCGCGGGCGGCGTCGTCGCCCACGAAGATGCACGCGCCCTGCGCGCCCTGGTCGCGCAGGATGCGGGTAAGCTTGCGGGTGTCGATGCCGGCGATGGCGACCACGCCCTCGTCGGCCAGGTACTGCGGCAGCGAGCGCGTGGCGCGGAAATTCGAGACGCGGGCGGGGCAGTCGCGGACCACCAGGCCGGCTGCGTACACACGAGCTGCCTCGACGTCTTCGTCATTGACGCCGGTGTTGCCGATGTGAGGATAGGTCAACGTGACGATCTGCCCGCTGTAGCTGGGATCCGTCAGGATTTCCTGGTAGCCGGTCATGGCGGTGTTGAACACCACCTCTGCCACGGTGTAGCCAGGCGCGCCTATCGATACGCCCCGGAAAATGGTACCGTCCGCCAAGGCCAGAATTGCAGGAGGGAAGCGGTTTGCTCCCTCGGGAAAGAGTTGCGGCAGCACAGTAAACCCCGGTTTCATAATCGATAATCAAACCTTAGGATTATACCCCGGATGCGGGTTTTTCCCGGGAAGCCCCGTCCTGCAAGGCTCTGCAGCCGGCCGGCCGCCGATACACCGCGTTAATGCGTCCCCTATTGATGCGGTGATACGCTAGGCGTTCGTGCATCGATTACCGAGGACCTGCAACCGCCATGCCCAGTCAACTCGAGGCTTTGCGCCGCCATACCACCGTGGTCGCCGACACCGGCGATTTCGAGGCCATGCGCCAGCTGCGCCCCACCGACGCCACGACCAACCCCTCGCTCATCCTGAAGGCCGTGCAGAAGGAGGCCTACCGTCCGCTGCTCGAGCACGTGGTGCGCGATCACCGCGCCGCCGGCACGGCCGAACTCACCGACCGCCTGCTGGTTGCGTTCGGCCGGCAGATCCTCGAGGTGGTGCCGGGCCGGGTCTCCACCGAGGTCGACGCGCGCCTGTCGTTCGACACGCGCGCCACGCTGGAGCGCGCCCGCGGCCTGGTGGCGCTGTACGAGCGCGCCGGCGTGCCGCGCGAGCGCGTGCTGATCAAGATCGCGTCCACCTGGGAGGGCATCCAGGCCGCCCGGGTGCTGCAGGCCGAGGGCATACGCTGCAATCTCACCCTGCTGTTCTCGCTGGCTCAGGCCGCGGCCTGCGCCGATGCCGGCGTGCAGCTGATCTCCCCTTTCGTGGGCCGCATCTACGATTGGCACAAGAAGGCAGCGGGCAGCGGCTGGGACGAGGCCGCCCATGCCGGCGAAGCCGATCCCGGCGTGCGTTCGGTGGCCACCATCTACCGCTACTACAAGGCGCACGGCATCGCCACCGAGGTGATGGGCGCGAGCTTCCGCAACGTGGGCCAGGTGCTGGCGCTGGCGGGCTGCGACCTGCTCACCATCAGCCCGGAACTGCTCACCGCGCTGGCCGGAACCGAGGGAGAGGTGCCGCGCCGGCTGCAGGCCGACGATGCCGCGCCCGCCCCGGCACGGGTGCCCACCGACGAGGTGTCGTTCCGCACCCTGCTGAACGCCGACGCGATGGCCACCGAGAAGCTGGCCGAAGGCATCCGCCAGTTCGTCGCCGATGCCGAAAAGCTCGACGGCCTGATCGAGGCGGCGCGCTGAGCACGCCGCGGCGGCGGGAGCCCCGGCGCTCCGGGGCTCAGAGCTTCTCGGTTTCCCCCGACCTGGGCTGCCACTTCATCAGCCGCTTCTCGCCCAGGCCCACGATGTAGTCGAGCACCAGGGCAAAGGCGGTAAGCACCACGATGCCCGCGAACACGGTGTTGACGTCGAAGGTGCCCTCGGCCTGCAGGATCAGGTAGCCCACCCCGCTTGCCGAGCCCAGGTATTCGCCCACCACCGCGCCCACGAAGGCCAGGCCCACCGACGTGTGCAGGCTGGAGAACACCCAGCTGGTGGCCGAGGGCAGGTACACATGGCGCAGCAGCTGGCGGCGCTGGGCGCCCAGCATGCGGGCATTGTCCAGCAGCGTGGGGCTGACCTCGCGCACGCCCTGGTACACGTTGAAGAACACGATGAAGAAGACCAGCGTGACGGCCAGCGCCACCTTGGACCAGATGCCCAGGCCGAACCACATGCCGAAGATCGGCGCCAGGATGACCCGCGGCATGGAATTGGCCGCCTTGATGTAGGGATCCAGCACCGCGCTGGCGGCCGACGACAGGCCCAGCCACAGCCCGAATCCCATGCCGGCCACGGTGCCGATGAAGAAGGCCAGCACCGTCTCGGACAGCGTGACCCACAGGTGGGCATAGATGTCGGCGTTGGTGACGAACCACGCCCAGATGCGGCCCCAGACTTCCAGCGGCTCGCCGAAGAAGAAGGCCACCTTGGGATCGCGCGAGGCCAGGTGCCAGACGGCCAGGATGATCACCAGCAGCCCGAGCTGCCATGCACGCAGGGACAGGGAACCCGGTTTGAAGGACTTCGACATGATTCAGGCCCGCTTCTGTTGGGCATAACCCTTGAGGACTTCCTCGCGCAGCACGGCCCAGATGGCGGCGTGCAGCTCGACGAAGCGAGGATGGACGCGAACTTCGGCCACGTCGCGCGGCCGGGGGAGATCGATGGCGAATTCGCCGATGGGGTGCGTGCCGGGCCCGGCCGACAGCACCACCACGCGGTCGCTCATGGCGATGGCCTCGTCCAGGTCGTGCGTGATGAACAGCACCGCCTTGCGCTTGGCCATCCAGAGGTCCAGCACCTCGTTCTCCATGAGCTGCCGCGTCTGGATGTCGAGCGCGGAAAACGGCTCGTCCATCAGGATCACGTCGGGATCGCGGATCAGCGTCTGGGCCAGCATGACGCGCTTGCGCATGCCGCCCGACATCTGGTGCGGATAGCGGTCTTCGAAGCCGCCCAGGCCCACCCGGCGCATCCATGCGCGGCCGCGTTCCAGGGCCTCGGCGCGCGGCACGCCGGCGAAATCCAGGCCGGCCGTGACGTTGTCGAGGGCGCTGCGCCAGGGCAGCAGCGCTTCGCCCTGGAACATGTAGCCTGCGCGGGCGTTGATGCCGGACAGGGGCTGGCCGAACACCCGCACCTGCCCCGAGGACGGGGCCAGCAGGCCCGCGCCCACGTTGAGCAGCGTGGACTTGCCGCAGCCGGTGGGGCCGACCACGGAGACGAACTCGCCCGGCGCGACCGCCAGCGAGGTGTCCTGCACCGCCGTGTAGCGCTTGCCCCCGCCATCGCGCGACACGAACGTGCAGGTGATGTTTTCCAGCGAAAGTGCAGCGTCAGCCATTGGGGTACTTCTCGTTCGCGCGCTTGGCGTATTCGTTGGTCCAGACCTTGGCCGGGTCGATCTTGCCCGCGTCGAAATCGGGCACGAAGGCGGCCAGGGCCTTGAGCGCGGTGTCCGCGCCGTCTTCCGGGATGATGCCGTCGGGCGACAGGCCTTCCATGCTCTTCTTGATGGCGGTGATGTAGACCTCGGGCTCGCCCAGCAGGTAGTTCTTGGGCACCACCTTGGCGATTTCCTCGGCGCCGGCCTGCTGGATCCACTTGTCGGCGCGCACGATGGCATTGGCAAGCGCCTGGGCCGTGTTCGGGTTGGCCGACACGAACTCCTCGGGCGCATACAGGCAGCCGGCCGGCATGTTGCCGCCGAAGATGTCCTGGGTGTCCTTGAGCGTGCGGGTGTCGACGATGATGCGCGTGTCGCCGGCCATCTCCAGCATGGAAACCACCGGATCGGTGTTGGAGATGGCGTCGATCTGCCCGCTGCGCAACGCAGTGACGGCGCCCGCGCCCGCCCCCACGCCGATGATGGACACGTCGCTGGCCTTCAGGCCGTGCTTGGCCAGGAAGAAGCTGACCACCATGTTGGTGGACGAGCCCGGCGCCGTGACGCCGATCTTCTTGCCCTTGAGGTCGGCCGCGCCCTTGTAATCGGGCATGTTCTTGCGCGACACGCCCACGCCTATCATGGGCGCGCGGCCCTGCAGGGCGAAGGCGCGGTAGGCCTGGCCCTTGGCCTGCAGGCTGAGCGTATGCTCGAAGGCGCCCGACACGACGTCGGCGCTGCCGCCCACCACGGCCTGCAGGGCCTTGGAACCCCCGGCGAAGTCGGCGATGCTGACTTCCAGGCCTTCGTCCTTGAAGTAGCCGCGCACCTCGGCGATGGTGAGCGGCAGGTAGTAGATCAGGGCCTTGCCGCCCACGGCGATCTGGACCTTGCTCTTTTCCAGCTTCTGGGCGCGCACGATGGCGGGCGCCAGGCTCAAGGCGCCGGCGGCGCCGGCCAGCTTGAGCAGTTCACGGCGAGTGACTGACATGGTTGTTGTCTCCTTGTGGCCGCCCGGGGCGGCAGGGCGAGGGCGAGTGTGCCCCGCGTTCTTTCGAGCCGGGCCGCGAGCCTGCTGCTGCACCGCGGCCGGATTACGCCGGTCTGCGCCGGCTTTGCGATCGCCGCATGATACCCCAGGCTCCCGTCGGCTTCTTCCGGATGTTCCCCTACGGGCGCGGCGCCAGCACGCTGCTGTCCCGCACCACCAGCGTGCACGGCACTTCCTCGCAATGCAGGTAGTCTGCAGCGTCGTCCCCGCGCAGCAGGCGCAGCACCGCTTCCGCGGCGGCACGCCCGATCTCGTAGGGCTGCGGACGCACCGAGGTCAAGGCCGGAGACACGATGGCTGCCAGCGGCGCGTCGCCGAACCCCGCCACGGCGCAGTCGCGCGGAATGGCAACCCGATAGGCCGGCGCCCGCAGGATGGCGGCGATCGCCATGTTGTCGCTGGCGAAGGCGATGGCGTCGGGCCGTTCGGTCGCTGCCAGGGCGGCATAGCGCGCCAGGATCTCCTCGCCGGCGGCAAGGTCGTCGGCCGCGGCGGCCGTGACCACCTCCGCCTTCAGCCGCGCCCCCCGCATGGCGGCGCGGTAGCCCTCGGCCCGGCGGCGCGCGCGCACGTCGCCCGTGGCGCCGCTCAGCGCGAACCAGATGCGGCGGGCGCCCTGCCCGATGAAATGGCGCGCCTGCATCCTGCCGACGTCCTGGTGCCGGAACCCCACCTGGTGGAACGGCCGGCCCTCGACCATGTCCCATGCCTCGACGATGGGAATGCGCGCCGCGCGCAGCTGCGCTTCCAGCTGCGGCGTGTGGTCGCCGCGCGTGAGGATCAGGGCGCTGGGGTGCCACCCCAGGAAGGCCTGCACGGCGCGCTCCTCGGCCTCCTGCCGGTAGTCGCTGCTGGCCAGCAGCAGCTGCAGCGAGGCCTGCTCCAGCACATGGCCCATGCCCTGCACCACCGATGCGAACGTGGGGCTGCCCACGGCCTGCATGATCGCCCCCACCACTCCGCCGCGTGACGAGGCCAGGCGTTTGGCGACCTGGCTGGGCACGTAGCCCGTGGCCTCGACGGCCGCGCGCAACCGTTCGCGCAGCGCCTCGGAGACCTGTTCCGGCGTGTTGAAGTAGCGCGAAACCGTGACCACCGACACGCCGGCGAGCGCGGCGATGTCGCGATTGGTGTAGGCCAGCAATTTGGGCCGCGGACCGCGACGGCGGACTGCGCCGCCCTCTGCGGGCAGGGCGGGAGCATCCGGCTTCGGGTTGGAACGAGGCATGGAGCGCAGGTATCCCGTGGGCGCGATTGACAATTTTTCCGGGCCGATCATACACTGCCCCCAAACAATGAAACCGGTTTCATCGGTGCGGAGATGACGCGATCCACCGCCTGCCGCGCCGCCCACCGCCCGCCCCTATGAGGAGACACCATGCACTTACCGAGGCGTATCGCAGCAGCCTTCGCCCTGCCGCTGGCAGCGGCCCTGATCATCCCCGCCGGGGCGCACGCGGCCGGGGGCTATCCGGCCCAGCCGGTGACCATCGTGGTGCCCCAGCCCGCCGGCGGCGCGGCGGACCAGTTCGCCCGCCCCTTCAGCCAGCAATTGAGCAAGGTGCTGGGCCAGCCAGTCGTCGTGCTGAACCGGCCGGGCGCCAACGGCAACATCGCCGCGTCCAACGTGGCCCGCATGCAGCCTGCGGACGGCTATACGGTGTTCTACGGCTCCATCAGCACCCTGGCCGTGAACCCCCATCTCTACCAGGATGCCGGCTTCGATCCCTTCAAGGACTTCCAGCCGGTCACCCTCACCAACCAGACCCCCAATGTGCTGGTGGTCGGCGCGCAGACGCCGTACCGGTCGGTGGCCGACGTGGTGGCCGCCGCCAAAAAGGCGCCCGGAGAGCTGGTGTTCGGCTCGGCGGGCAACGGCAACACCATGCACCTGGCTGGCGTGCAGTTCCAGGCGCGCAGCGGCACCGAACTGCTGCACGTGCCATACAAGGGCGGCCCGCCCGCGCTCAACGACGTGCTGGCCGGACAGATTCCCATGATGTTCCACAACCTGTCGGCCGTGGTGCCCTACCACAACAGCGGCAAGGTCCGCGTGCTGGCCGTTGCCGCGAAACAGCGCTCGCCCCTGCTGCCCGACGTGCCCACGATGGCCGAGGCCGGCGTGCCGGGCGTGGAATCCGTGGCCTGGAGCGGCATGCTGGTGCGCACCGGCACGCCGCCCGAGATCGTGGCGCGGCTCAACCAGGCCATGACGCAGGTGCTGCGCGACCCGGCCTTCCGCCAGCCGCTGGAGGGCCAGGGCTTCGAAGTGCTGGCTTCCACGCCCGACGAGTTCGCCGCGCGCATCAGGCAGGACTACGACGCAATGGGCGTCGTCATCAAGACCGGCAACGTCAAACTGGACTGATACCCCATGCCCCAGACCAATATCTTCAAGCAGGCGCTGCGCGCCGGCACGCCGCAGATCGGCCTGTGGTCGACCCTGAGCTCACCCTTCGTGACCGAGCTCATCGCCGGCGCCGGCTTCGACTGGATCATGCTGGACACGGAACACGCGCCGAGCGACGTGACGACGCTGTGGCGCCAGCTGCAGGCCGTGGGCTGCGATCCGCAGCACCAGCCGTCCGCGGTGGTGCGGCCGGCCTGGAACGACGCCGTCATGATCAAGCGCTACCTGGACCTGGGCGCGCAGACCCTGCTGATCCCCTTCGTGCAGAATGCCGACGAGGCGCGCGCGGCCGTGGCGGCGATGCGCTATCCGCCGCATGGCGTGCGCGGCATGGGCGGCGCCACGCGCGCCTCGCGCTACGGCCGCGACACGGCCTATGCGCAGCAGGCCGAAGAACAGCTCTGCCTGCTGGTGCAGGCGGAGACCGAAGAAGCGCTGGCGCGCATCGAGGAGATCGCGGCGGTGGACGGCGTGGACGGCATCTTCGTCGGGCCCGGCGATCTTTCCGCCAGCATGGGCCTGCATGGGCAAGTCACGCATCCGCGGGTGAACGCCGCGGTGGACGACGCCATTGCGCGCATCCGCGCCTGCGGCAAGGCGCCCGGCATCCTGATGGCCGACGAAGCGCGCGCCCGCGCCTGCCTGGACCAGGGAGCGCTGTTCGTGGCCGTGGCCACGGACCTCGTGCTGCTGCGGCAAAGCGCCGATGCCGCCGCGGCGCGCTATCGCACGCCGGCGGCAGGCCATGCCCCCGCCGTTTCCGACTCGACCCGCTATTGATCCCATGACGTCTCCCAAGCAAAACCGGCCGCGCGTTGCGCTGGCGGCGCTGCGCAGCCAGCGCTGGTTCGCCAGCGACGACATCCGCGGTTTCGCCCACCGCCAGCGCATGCACCAGCAAGGCGTGGCGCGCGACGCCTTCATGGGCCGGCCGGTGATCGGCATCCTCAACACCTGGAGCGAGCTCTCGCCCTGTCATGCGCACCTGCGCGAGCGCGCCGAGGCCGTCAAGCGGGGCATCCTGCAGGCAGGCGGCTATCCGTTCGAACTGCCCGCCATGAGCCTGGGCGAGGTCATGGTCAAGCCCACCACCATGATCTACCGCAATTTCCTCGCTATGGAGGCGGAGGAGCTGCTGCGCAGCCTCCCGCTGGACGGCGTGGTGCTCATGGGCGGCTGCGACAAGACCACCCCCGGCCTGCTGATGGGCGCCTTCTCGATGGACCTGCCCTGCCTGTTCCTGCCGGCGGGCCCCATGATGAACGACCGCTACCGCGGCCAGGTGGTGGGCGCCGGCACGCACACGAAGAAATTCTGGGCCGAGTACGCCATCGGCAATATCGGCGCCGAAGAATGGATAGGGCTGGAGGGCCGCATGGCCCGCACCCCCGGCACGTGCAACACCATGGGCACGGCCAGCACCATGACGGCCATCGTGGAGACCATGGGGCTGTCGCTGCCGGGCGCGGCATCGATCCCGGCCATGGACGCCGCCCACAGCCGCATGGCCTGGGCCTGCGGCCGGCGCATCGTCGACATGGTGTGGGAAGACCTGAAGCCGTCGGCCTTCATCACCAAGGCCTCCTTCATGAACGCCGTCGTGGCCTACATGGCGCTGGGCGGCTCGACCAACGCGGCCGTCCACCTGCCCGCCATGGCGGGGCGCATCGGCGTGCCGCTGACGCTGGACGAACTGGATGCCGTGGCGCGGCGCGTGCCGGTGATCGTGGACCTGCTGCCCTCGGGCCGCGGCCTCATGGAGGACTTCCACTACGCGGGCGGGATGCCCGCGGTGCTGAACAAGGTGGCCCGCCACCTGGACCTCGGGGCGATGACGGCCACCGGCCATACCCTGGGCGAGAACATCGCCGGCTGGGAATGCCACGACGCCGCGGTGATCCGCGACCTGGATGCGCCCCTGGTGACGCCGCCCGCCGATTGCCCGGAAGCAGGGCTGGCGCTGGCCGTGCTGCGCGGCAACCTGTGCCCCGACGGCGCGGTCATCAAGCCTTCCGCGGCGACGCCGGCGCTGCTGCGCCACAGCGGCCCTGCCCTGGTGTTCGACACGCACGCCGACCTGCTGGCCGCGGTGGACGACCCGGACCTGGACGTCGACGAACACACGGTGCTGGTGCTGCGCAATGCCGGCCCAGTGGGCGGGCCCGGCATGCCCGAGTGGGGCAACCTGCCCATTCCCAAGAAACTCCTGCGCCGGGGCGTGCGCGACATGCTGCGTATTTCCGATGCCCGCATGAGCGGCACGCACTACGGCACCTGCGTGCTGCACGTGGCGCCCGAGGCGGCGGTGGGCGGCCCGCTGGCGCTGCTGCGCACCGGCGACCGCGTCACCCTGGACATCGGCGCGCGCCGGCTCGACATGGAGGTCGGCGCAGAAGAGCTGGCGCGGCGCCGGGCAGCGTGGCGCCCGCCGGCCCAGCCCTACACGCGCGGCTACACCCGGATCTACCAGCGGGAAGTGCAGCAGGCCGATACCGGCTGCGATTTCGCCGCGTTGTGCGGCAACGCGCCCACGCCCGAGCCGCCGATCTACTGACGCAGCGGCCCGCGCCGCTCAGGCCGAGCGGCGCTCCATCAGCGCCCAGGCGATGGTGCCGGCATCGACGTATTCGAGTTCGCTGCCTGCGGGCACGCCGCGCGCCAGGCGCGAGACCTTCAGCCCGCGGCCGGCCAGCGCCTCGCTGAGGAAATGGGCGGTGGTCTCGCCTTCGGCGGTGAAGTTGGTGGCGAGGATGACTTCCTGCACCACGCCGTCGCCGGCCCGTTCGAGCAGCCGCTGGAAATCGAGCTCGCGCGGGCCCACCCCCTCGAGCGGCGCCACGCGGCCCATGAGCACGTAATACAGGCCGCGGTAGCCGTGGCTGGACTCGATCATGTTCTGGTCGGCAGGCGTCTCGACCACGCAGAGCAGCGCGGGATCGCGCCGCGGATTGGCACAGGTGGCGCAGATCTCGGCTTCGGTGAAGCCATTGCAGCGCGCGCAGTGGCGCAGGTTCTGCACGGCGCCGGCCAGGGCGCGGCCCAGGATCTCGGCGCCCTGCAGGTCATGCTGCAGCAGGTGGTAGGCCATGCGGCGGGCCGAGCGCACGCCCACGCCGGGCAGCCGGCGCAGCGCCTCGATCAGCGAGACCAGGGGCTCGGGTTCCGGAAGCTGGGAATCCATGAGAACTGCCGAAGGCTGCCGGGGAATGTCAGAACGGCAGCTTCATGCCCGGAGGCAGCGGCATGCCCGCCGTGACCGCGGCCATCTTTTCCTGGGCGGTGGATTCGGCCTTGCGCAGCGCGTCGTTGAAGGCGGCGGCAACCAGGTCCTCGACCATGTCCTTGTCGTCGGACAGCAGGCTGGGATCGATCTCCACGCGCTTGACGTCGTGGCGGCAGGTCATGGTGACCTTGACCAGGCCGCCGCCGGAGGCGCCCTCGACCACGATCTCGGCCAGCGACTCCTGGGCCTTCTTCATGTTTTCCTGCATCTGCTGCGCCTGGCGCATGAGCCCGGCCAGTTGGTTCTTCATCATGATGGGTGTTTCCTCGAAGAAAAAGACATGCCGCCGCGTCAGGCGGCGGACTGCGACTCGACGTGGCGCACCGAGCCGGGCAGCACGCGCCCGCCGAAATCGGTGACCAGCGCCTGCACGAAGGGATCGCTTGCCACCGCGTCTTCGGCAGCCTGCTGGCGGGCGGCCCGCTCGATCTGGGCCACGGCATGCGCCGTGCCGTCGCCCGTGGCGCCGACTTCGATCTCCAGCCTCAGGCCCTGGCCGAAATGTTCGCACAGCACGGTCTGCAGGCGCACCCGGCTCTCGCTTTCGGCCAGCGTCTTGACCGCGACGCGCAGCACGACCGCGTCGCCCTGCACGCCGGCCCATTCGCTCTGGCGGGCCAGCTCGGCGGCCAGGCCGGTGACCGGCAGGCGCGCCGCCAGCTCGGGCCAACCGGCGGCAGACATGTCGGACAGCCGCATCCGTGCCGTGCGCGTACGCGGACGCGCCGGCTGCGCCATGGGACGGACCGGCGCCGGACGCTCGACTTCGGCGCCGGCCAGCGTTTCGAATTCCTCGTCGGGATCGGCGAGGTAGCTTGCCTCCGGCACCCCGGCGGCATCGGCGTCATCGGGTATGGCCTCGTCCACCCACGCCGGCGGGCCGTCGTCGTCCGCGGACACAGGCGGTTCGGCAGGGGCGGACGCGCCCGGCTGCGCGGCGGCTTCGGTGGCTTCGGTGACTTGGGCTGCTTCGGTGGCAGCCGGAGGTTCCGCTGTCTCGGGGGGCAGGTCTTCCCAGGGCGGGACGGAGGCCGGTGCAGCAGGGGCAGGCGCTTCGGCTGCGGGCTGTGCTGCCGGCGCGGGCGCTGGCGCCTGCACGGCCGGCGGCGGCGCGACCGGTGCGGATGCAGATGCGGGTGCGGATGCGGATGCCCGGGCCGGTACCGGAGCGGGCGGCCTGGCGGCAGGCTGGGCCGCGGCCGCGGCGGGTTGCGCCGATGCGGCCGTGGCCTGGGGAACGGCTTCGGGTGCGGGCACGGCTTCGGCCGGCGCAGGCGACGCCTGCAGCGCAGTGGCCGGGCCGGCGTCGCCGTTCAGCGCCAGCATGCGCAGGCAGGCCATCACGAAGCCGGCGTATTCGTCGGGCGAGAGCGAGAGCTCGCCGCGGCTGTGCACCGCCACGGAATAGAACAGCTGCACCGCGTCGGGATGCAGCACCGACCCCAGCCGCTGCAGGTCGGCGGTGAGCGGGTCCTCGGCCGGCAGGGCGCCCGGCACGCGCTGGGCGATGGCCACGCGCGACAGCATGACGGCCAGGTCGGCCAGCGCCCCGGAATACGACAGGCCGCGGGTGGCGAGCTCGTCGGCCACGGCGAGCACGCCACCCGCGTCGCCGCCCGCGAGCGCCTCGAGCAGCCGCACGAGATGGCGCTGGTCTATGGTGCCCAGCATGCCGCGCACGGCTTCATCGGTGAGGTTGCCGGCGCTGTAGGCGATGGCCTGGTCGGTGAGCGACAAGGCGTCGCGCATCGAGCCGCCGGCAGCCTGGGCGATGAGCCGCAGGGCCGGCAGCTCGAAGCCGATGGACTCCTCGCCGAGCACCGCCTGCAGGTGGCCCACGATGGCGTCGGGCGGCATCTGCTTCAGATTGAACTGCAGGCAGCGCGACAGCACCGTGACCGGGATCTTCTGCGGATCGGTGGTGGCCAGGATGAACTTGACGTGCGGCGGCGGTTCCTCGAGCGTCTTGAGCATGGCATTGAACGCATGCCCGGTGAGCATGTGCACTTCGTCGATCATGTAGACCTTGAAGCGCCCTGCCCCGGGGGCATACACCGCCTGCTCGAGCAGCTGGGTCATTTCATCGACGCCGCGGTTCGAGGCGGCATCGAGCTCGAGGTAGTCGACGAAGCGGCCCGCGTCGATCTCGGTACAGGCGCGGCACTGGCCGCAAGGCCGCGACGTGATGCCCGTCTCGCAATTGAGGGACTTGGCCAGGATGCGCGAGAGCGTGGTCTTGCCCACGCCGCGCGTGCCCGTGAACAGCCAGGCATGGTGCAGGCGCTGGGTATCCAGGGCGTGGGTCAGGGCGCGCACCACGTGATCCTGCCCCACCAGGGTATCGAAGGATCGGGGACGCCACTTGCGGGCCAGTACCAGATAAGTCATGGGCGGATTGTAGAGCCAGTTGCGCGCAGCGTCGTGTGCACGACGGCAGCCCATGGCGGGCCGACAAAGCGAAAGGGGCGCCGCGCCGGCACGCCGCGCTGGAATATGCGCATGACGCTGCCGACACGGCGCCCCTAGGGGAAGCCGGGAGGCGAGCCTTACTCCGGCACTGGCTCTGAACGACTATGGCTGCTTCGTTCCCGACCTGACCAGGTTCGCCGTCGAACCATGCGAAGGGGCCCGCCAACTGCAATTCTAGCAGAACGGCCCCTTCGGGCCGTTCGCGACGAATTGCAGTTGGCGGGCCCCCTTGGGGCTGCATGGACGCCCCCCCTCCCCAGCCCTCCCCCTTGGGGAGGGAGGGCGTTGGAGGTGGGGGTTCTTATCGCGGGCGTTGCTTGATGGAGAGGTCTGTTTATCGACACGCGCCTGCATGGGAATGGAGCAGAACGGCCCCTCCGGGCCGTTCGCGACGAATTCCGGTTGGCGGGCCCTCTTGGGGCTGCATGAACGCCCCCCTCGCCGGCCCTCGCCCCTGGGGAGGGAGGGCGTTGGAGGTGGGGGTTCTTATCGCGGGTGTTGCTTGATGGAGAGGTCTGTTTATCGACACGCGCCTGCATGGGAAGTTGGAGGTGGGGGTGCTACAGATCTATCCACGCCTGCGCGCGGGGGAAATACAGGGCGGCGCGGGCGGGGCGGCCGTCCAGGGCCTGGACCTGGCGGCAATAGCGCTCGAGCTGGTCGCCATGGCGGCGGCGCATGCGGTCGGCGAAGGCGTCGGCGGACTCGCCGGGATGCGGGCGGCCGGTCTTGTAGTCGACGATGAGCCAGCCGTCCTCGGTGCTGAGCGCCAGGTCGATCACCGATACCCGGCCCGCCGCGTCGATCAGCGGCCATTCGCGGCGCGCGCCCGACTGTCCCAGCAGCCACAGGCCGCGTTCATGTTCCAGCGTGGCAAGCAGGGTGTCGAGGACGGCCTGGGCCGCCGCTTCGGATTGGGCTGCCGGCACGCCGGCGCGGGTGAGCTGCTTGCGCAGCAATGGCAGCCGCCGCCGCAGCGTCCCGGCGGGCCAGGCCTGGGGGCCGTCCTGCCCGATGCGCGCCAGCCAGGCGTGCGCCAGCGTGCCGATGGCGGCATCGTAGGCTTCGTCGAGCTGCCAGGCGGGATGGTCGGCGCCCTGGCCCCACTGCCGGCTGCCCGGCAGCGGAACGGCGAATCCGGGATTGCCCGCTACGCGGGGCCGGGCCGCCAGCTCGGCGAGCGCCGCGTCGGCCACGCGGCGCAGTGGTTCGCCGCGCGCGTACGTTTCGCGTTCGGGCGGCCGCAGGGGCATGCCGTCGGCGGGCGGCTGCTTTTCATGCGCGGGCAGCGCGTCCCAGAGCCGCGCCAGCAGGCTGCCGGACGCCGGCGCCCTGGCGGCGCCGGTCTGCGGGTCCAGGGCCACGTTGGCGACCAGGTGCAGGCGGTGGCGCGCGCGCGTGGCCGCGACGTACAGCAGCCGGTCGGTCTCGAACGCGGCGCGCCGCTTCTCGCGCTGGGCGAGGTAGTGGGAGATGGGGTCGGCCTGCCGTTCGGCGCGCGGCTTGACCGGACCGAACAGCACGCGCTCGCCGCTCTGCTCGAAGCTGACGAGCGGCGCGCGATCGCCGCGGGGCGAACGATGCAGGCCGTAGAGGATCACGGTGTCGAACTGCAGGCCCTTGGACTTGTGCATCGTCATGACCTCCACGACCCCGCCGTCCTCCTCGTCCGCCGCCGGTGCGGCATACAGGCGTGCCAGCGCGGCGTCCAGCCGGGCGGGATCGAGGCCGCCGTGCGGCGCCAGCCGTTCGAGCAGCAGGAAAAGGCTCTCGGCGTCTTCGGCGGCGCCGGCATCGGCGTAGAGAGCCGGGCCCCCCAGCCGGCGCCACAGGGTTTCGATCCAGGCGGCATACGGCAGCGCGCCCGCCGAGTTGGCGTCGTCGAGCAGCACCGCGGCAACGTGCCGCAACCGCTGCAGCTCGGCCGGATCCAGCAGCTGCGCGGCGCGGCAGCCCGCCGAGGCCGGCGGCGCGTCCCAGAGATCCAGCGTCTGGCCAGGCGGCGCAGCCGGCGCCGCCTGCCGCGGCTCGCGCAGCGCCTCGGCCAGCAAGGCCGGCACCGGCGCAGTCAGGTCGTGCCCGAACAGGGCGTGCAGCGTGTTCAGGGTGAGCCCGCACCACGGCGCGCGCAGCACCGACAGCCAGGCCAGCCGGTCTGCCGGATGGGCCAGGGCGCGCACCAGCTGGACCAGGTCGGAGACCACCGGCCGCTGCGCCAGAGGCACCAGGTCCACCGCCCGGCACGGAATTCCTTCCTGCGCCAGGCGCTTGACGAGCCGGCCCAGGTGGCCGCGCGCGCGCACCAGTATGGCCACCGGATGGCGGCTGGCGGGATCGCGCTGCGCGAGGGCCTGGCGCACCAGGTCCACGGCGATGCGCTCGGCCGTCTCGTCGGCCGCGCCCACGCCCTCGCCTTCGGGCGCGAAAGCGCCATGGAAGCGCACGGCCGGCCCGTCCAGGCCGGGATTGAAGGCGATGGAGTCCGAGTACTTGATCGCGCCCGCCGCGGCATCGTCCGCTTCGGGCAGCAGGCTGCGGAACGTGGCGTTGACCCACTCGACCACGCCGGCCTGCGACCGGAAGTTGTCGGTGAGCGCCAGGAACCCCGGGGCGATCTCGCCTATGCCGCGCTGCGCCACCTGCAGGAACAGCCCGACCTCCGCCTTGCGGAAACGGTAGATGGACTGCATGGGATCGCCCACCAGGAACAGCGTGCGCCCATCGTCCGGCTGCCACCCGGAAGTAAGCGTGGCCAGCAGCTGGATCTGGGCGAGACTGGTGTCCTGGAACTCGTCGATGAGCAGGTGGCGTATCGAGGCGTCGAGCTTGAGCAGCAGTTCGCCGGGATCGTCGGCGCTGCCCAGCGCGGCGGCGGCACGCTGCGATATCTCGATGAAATCGACTTCGCCGGTTTCGGCGAACCGCAGCTGCAGCTGGGCCACGGCAAGCTTCAGCGTCATGAGCTGCGCACCCAGCACGCGCCACTGCGCGTCGCTGAATTCGGCCGGCGGCGCCGATCTCAAGGCATGCAGCATACCGATCCAGCGTGCGGACTCGTCGGCGGCGTCGAGCCATTGCGTGAAGGGCTCCTTGTGCGCGCACCTGGCCGGGAAGCCCAGGTTCTTGTTCACGCCCCGGCTGCTGCGCAGCCTGCCTTCGCCGGTGAGCAGCAGGTGCGCCAGCGCCTGCCACTGCGGCAGGTGTTCGGCACGGGCCAGCAGCGGCGCATCCCAGTCGCGCAGCGCGGCCAGCTTGTGTGCGGTGCCGGCTTCGTCCAGCACGGACGCTGCCAGGCGCGCGGGCCCGCACAGCGCCTCCTGCCAGCCGTACGGCATGGCCTGCATGCAGGCGTCGAGGTCTTCGGCGATGGCTTCGGCCAGCGCGTCCTGCAGGGCCTCGCGGTTGCTGCCATGGCGCAGCAGCGGCAGCCATTGGTCGCGCTGGCCCAGCATGGCGGCGATCGCTTCGCGGGCAGCTTGCGTGTCCACGTCGAGGTGGGCGAGCAGGATGCGCACGTCCTCGAAATCGTCGGCGAGCTCGAGCGTGGCGCGCGCCGCCGCGTCGTAGTGGGCGCCGGCGTCGTCCGTGATGGCAGGCATGCCGCCCAGCTCGGACAGCCAGGGCATGCTGCGCACCAGCCCGGCGCAGAACGAGTCGATGGTACGGATCGCCAGGCGGGCCGGGTGCTGCAGCAGGTTCCAGCCGCGTTCGTCGTTGCGCGCCAGCGCGGCGCGCGCCAGGTCCCAGCTGCGCCGGCCGTGCTCGCTCGCGGGAGGCGGGCCTGCCGCGTCGCGCAGCTTGCCCAGCACGCGCGCATGCATCTCCGATGCCGCCTTGCGCGTGAAGGTGATGGCGACGATCTCCTCGGGGCGGTCGACCGTGGCCAGGAGGGCCAGGATGCGGTCGGTGAGCAGTTCGGTCTTGCCCGACCCGGCCGGGGCCTGCACCAGGAAGGAGTGCCGGGGATCCAGTGCGCGGGCGCGCGCCGCGTGATCGGAGGGCTGGCGTGCGCCGCTCATTCGTCGTCCTCCGCATCCAGGTGCAGGCGCAGGAAAGGCATCGCGTCGCAATACTTGAGATCGTCGGGACGCACGGCCAGGTTGGCGGCGTAGCCCGAGGCATACTCGTCGGCCAGGCCTTCTATGGCGCTGCGCCAGCGCGCCAGGATCTCGTTCCAGGCCAGGCCGTCGAACGCCCTGCTGTCGTGCACGGCCGATACGCCTTCCAGGCCCAGGTCGGCGTCGGCCAGGCCCTGCGCTCCCACCTGCCGCGCATGCACTTGCGCCAGCACCAGCCCCGCCACCTCGTCGCCGGCCGATTCGCCCGCCAGCACCGCGGCGTAGAACGGCAGCTGCAGATTGACCGGCCGCTCGCGCGACCAGTCGGCTTCCGGACTGGCCGGCGCCATGCCGGTCTTGTAGTCGACGATCACCGCGCGTCCGTCGGCAAGGCGGTCCTTGCGATCCAGCCGCACTTTCAGGACCAGCGCGCCGCGCGACCATTGCCGGTCGGCCTCGACCTCCTCCACGGCGAACGGCAGGCGCCGCGCCTCCAGGTCGAACCACCCGGCCAGCACATCGCGCGCCCGCTGGCACTCGAGTTCGCGCAGCGCCGCGGGGTAGCCGGACAGCCGCTCGTCGGCCGCCTGCGCCACCGCCTGCGCAGCGATCTCCTCGAGACCGCCCTCGGCCATGACTTCGTGCAGGCGCTCCTGGTCGGGCAGCATGCGCCACACCAGCTCCAGGGCGCGATGCAGGAACTCCCCGCGCACCCGCATGGCCGCCGCCTCGGCATAATCGGCCAGCGCGCGGCCGCCCAGGCGATGCCGCACGAAGGCCCACAAGGGATTGCGCGCCTGGGTGTCGAGCACGTCCAGGCCGCCCGTGGCGCCGGCCACGGCTGCCTGGCCCTGCGCCGCGGGCAGCGGCGGGCCGCGGTCGTCCTGCAGCACCTGCTGGGGCAGGGGCGCGGCACGGACCGGCGCAGGCGGACGCCAGGCGGTTTCCTGCAGCGCGTCGATCAGCGGCGACCCGCGCAGCTCGCGTTCGCCATCCATGCGCGCGTGGCTCACGACGACCTCCGGCGCGCAGGCGCACAGCGCCGCGTAGAGCGTCTCGGCCCATAGCCGCTCGCGTTCGGGCGTGGCGCGCGGAGCGCCTGCCGCCCGCAACACGGCCAGCGGCAGCAAGGGATTGGGCTTGGGCGAGGCCGGCAGCACGTCGTCGGTGAGGCCCAGCATCCAGATGCCGTCCCAGGCCCCGCCCTCCGCTTCCAGCAGGCCGAGCACATCCAGCCTGGCCAGCGGATCGCGCTGCGGCTGGAAGGTGCTGGCCTCGGCCGCGCGCGCCAGCAGTCGCACCGCGGCAGGCCCGTCGAGCAGTCCGGCCGCGGGCGCCAGGGCGCCGTAGCGCCCGAGCAGCTCGCCGAAGGCGCCGACCACCTGGTAGGAGACGCTGTCGAGCGGCCGCTCGCCGGGGAAGCCCAGGGCGGCCAGGGCCGCGCGCATCACCGGCATCCAGCCGTCCGCACCGGCGCGGCGGGATGCCCCGCGCCATGCCTGCGCCGCGGCGCGCCATGCGTCGGCCAGCGGCGTGCCGCCCAGATGGTGCAGCCAGCGATCCGCATCCAGCTGCACCACCGCCTGGCGGCGCCACCGGGCATCGAGCGCCGCGTAATGATGACCCTGCGCGGCATCGCCGGCACAATGCCCCGCCAGCAGGGCAGCGCCAAGGGCGGACACGTCCACGGCGCCGGCATGCTCCATCTGCGCCAGCGCCCGCAGCCAAGCCAGCGCCGCCCGCACGGCAGGCCATTCCGACAGCGGCCGGCCCACCGCCACGTTGAAGGCATGGCCGCCTGGAGCCAGGGCGCGGCCGACGACGCGGCGCGCGAAGGGCGATTCGTCTTCGAGCTGGGCCGACACGATGGCGTAGCGCCCGGCCGGGTCCTGGGCCAGGCGCTCGGCGGCCCAGGCCGCGGCGGCGCGCCATTCCGCGCCGTGGTCCTGGGCGCTGTAGCGGCCGGGGCGGGCCGGCGTGCGCGCGGCGTCCGCCAGCCAGGCAAGTTGCGCGCCCGCCCCGGCGAATGCATCGAGCAGGGCGGCAAAGCGCGGCGACACGTCGGCAAAACCGGCCAGCACCACGTGCGGCGGCGCAGCCAGGTCGCCCGCCTGCAACGAGGCCAGCACGCGTTCGTAGACCTGGTTGGCGTCTTCGGCATCGATTTCCTGCAGGCGCTGGCGATAGCGCATCCGCCAGCGGGCGAAGCTGCGGTATTCGTCGGTGTCTGCCCCGGCCGGCACACGCAGGCGCCATTCGTCCATCAGGAAATCCGCGTCGGCGGCCAGGCGGGCCGCCTGCGCCACGTCCAGCAGCACCCGTCCGGCTTCTTCCTGCTCGATGGCATCGACCCACACCATCTGGGCGGCGAAGGCATCGAGCCGGTAGGCCGGCAGCTCGGCCTCCGGCAGGAAGGCCAGTTCGTCTGCCGCCTCGCCCAGCCAGGCCGACAGCGGCAACACGCGCGGCAGTTCGCTGACCTGGCGTTCGCGGCGCAGCTGGCCCGCCAGCTCCAGCACCAGGCGGCGCGCCAGGCGGTTGTTCACCGTCAGCACCAGGGTGCCGTCGGCGGGCAGCGCGGCGAGTTCGTACGGCGCCAGCTCGCGGCGCCCGGAGGCTTCATACGACATGGACGTCGGACCTGGACGGCAGCGCCGCAGCGCCTGCGGCGCCGGGCAGTAAACGGAAAGACCGTAGGATAACCGCGCGGCGCGCCGGGATCAGAAGCCGCAAAGCGCTGCCAGGGCCTCCCAGCTGGCACGCAGGGACGGGCTGCGATAGCCCCAGAACGCCAGGGCCAGCACGGCGGCAAGCGCCACGGCGCCGGCCAGCCTGCGGATGCGGGGATGCGCCATGGCGACGATACCTAGGACACGGCGGCGGCGCGCACGGCCACCGGCTGTTCGCGCACAGGCAGGCACAGCACGGCGGCCACGAGAGCCAGCGCCACACCGGCCCACCACACCGGATCGTAGCTGCCGGTGCGCGCATAGGCGTAGCCGCCCAGCCATACGCCGATGAAGCTGCCGATCTGGTGGCCCAGGAAGGCGATGCCCGACAAGGTGGCGGCGTAGCGCAGGCCGTAGATCTGGCCGATGAGCCCCTGGGTGAGCGGCACGGTGCCCAGCCAGAAGGCGCCCATCCACGCGGCAAAGAAGTACAGCACCGCAGGCGAGAGCGGCAGCGCCAGCAGCACCAGGATGCCGATCGCGCGCATGGCGTACACCCCCGCCAGCAGCCGCTTCTTGCTGTAGCGGCCGCCGAGCTTGCCGGCATAGTACGAGCCGAACACATTGAACAGGCCGATCAGGGCGATGGCGGTGGCGCCGTGGCCCGCGTTCAACCCGGCGTCGACCACGTAGGCCGGCAGGTGCAGGGTGATGAAGGCGGTATGGAAGCCGCAGACGAAATAGCTCCAGAACAGGAAGTGGAACGACGGATGCGCCATGGCCTGGCGCACCGCGCTGCCCAGCGACTGCTGCGGCCCGCCCGCGCTGGCGGGCCGCCCGCGCAGGAAATACGCCAGGGGCAGCGCCACCGCCACCAGCATCGACAGCGCCCACAGCGCGCCGCTCCAGTCCAGGCCGTCGATCAGCATCTGGCCGGCGGGCACCACCACGAACTGCCCCATGGAGCCCCCGGCGCTGGCGATGCCCATGGCCGTGCTGCGATAGCTGGCCGGCACCGAGCGCGCCACCACCGGCAGGATGACCGGGAACGTGGTGCCGGCCTGGCCCAGGCCCACCAGCACGCCCGCGCTGAGGTACAGCGTGAACTCGTCGGTGGCGAAGCGCGTGCCCACCATGCCCAGGGCATACAGCACTACGCCCAGCGCCACGGTGCGGCCGGAGCCGTAGCGGTCGGCCATCATGCCCATCAGGATGCAGGCGGCACCCCACACCAGGTTCTGCAGCGCGAAGGCCATGGAGAACACTTCGCGGCTCCAGCCGTGCGCCAGCCCCATGGGCTGCATGAAGAGGCCGAACGTGGCGCGCACGCCCATCGCGAGCAGCACGACCAGCGTGCCCAGCAGCACGATGCGCAGGGATATGGGTTGGGATTCGGGTTGGGACATGGTCCAGCCTGGAATGGTAGGGTAAGGGGCACGCTCCCTCCTCGGAGCGCCCGCCCCGGGCGGGAATCCATGATAGACCAAGAGTCCCGCCCGTACCGGTACGGTGACTGCGGCCGTCGCCGGTACGGATACCGCAGGACGATTTGGGCTGGCCCGCGTCGGCTGGTAGACTTGCGTCCTGCCGCCATGTCGCGCACGCCTCGCCGTAGTTAAATGGATATAACCGGCCCCTCCTAAGGGTCAATTGGTGGTTCGATTCCACCCGGCGAGGCCACTCTCCCCCCCTTCCAGCACGAGTCCCGTCGTCGCGGCACCGCCCCTGGCGCAGCCCTGCACCCGCGCCGGCGCCGCCAAACCCGGCCCTCGCATCAAACACTTGCGGAAGTGCTGAAACTTCTGTTTAAATTCCGCCCGTAACCCGCTAATTTTTTTGATTTTTTTAAATCAAGCCTACGCGGGCCGTTCCCTGCCTCATCCTGTTCGCTACATCATGGCATTTTCCTGGGCCCGCGTATTCGGTGCCGCCTCGGCCGCTCTGTTGATCGCCGCCGGCGCACCACGCATGGCGCTGGCCGCCGCCGACCCCTGCAAGTCCGCACCCAAGTCGTCGGCCTGCAAGGCCCAGCAGGCCAAGGCCGCCGGCAGCAAGCGCGCCGCCCCGACGCCGGCGGCCAAATCCACGGACCGCACCAGCGCGGCAACCAAGACCAGCAGCGCCAAGACCGCCAGCACGAAGGCCGTCACCCGGACCGCCACCAAGACGGCAACTGCCAAGACGGCGGCCAAGACGGCAGCCAAGACCCCCACCCGCACCGCCAAGGCCACGAGCCGGCCCGCCACGAAAGCCACTGCCAAGACCAGCGGCAAGAGCACCGCCACGCGTACCTCGAGCCGCACGCTGAAGGCTGCCACCCGCACCGCCACCAAGGCCACCACGCGCAAGGTCGTGGTCCGGTCGGGCCCCACGCAATCCCTCAGCAAGGCGGCGGCCAGCCGCAGCACGAGCGGCCAGGCCATGGTGCGCCAGGCCTCGCTGGCGGCCACGGGCGACATCGGCAGCGACATCGCCGACCTGCGCTCCAGCACCGCCTATGTGCAGGACCTGGACTCCTCGGCCGTGCTGTTCGCCAAGAACGAGAACGTGGTCCGCCCCATCGCCTCGATCTCCAAGCTGATGACCGCGCTGGTGGTGGTGGACGCGCAGCTGCCGATGGACGAGATGCTGGAGATCACCGAGGAAGACGTGGACCAGATCAAGCACACCTCGTCGCGGCTGTCGGTCGGCACCCGGCTCAGCCGCGCCGACATGCTGCACCTGGCGCTGATGTCCTCGGAAAACCGCGCGGCCCATGCGCTGGCGCGCCACTATCCCGGCGGCCTGGGCGCCTTCGTGGCGGCGATGAACGCCAAGGCGCAAGCGCTGGGCATGACGAGCACGTACTTCATCGAACCCACCGGGCTGTCGAGCCGCAACGTCTCCTCGCCGCGCGATCTCACCCGCCTGCTGCGCGCGGCATCGCAGCAGCCGCTGATCCACCGCTATTCCACCGACACGGAATACACCGTGGAGATCAAGGATCGCACCCAGGTGTTCCGCAACACCAACCTGCTGGTGCGCAAGCCGGACTGGGACATCAAGGTATCCAAGACGGGCTTCATCAACGAAGCCGGCGAATGCCTGGTGATGATGGCGCGCATCGATGGCCGCAACGTGGCCATCGTGCTGCTCGACTCGCAGGGCAAGCTCTCGCGCATCGGCGACGCGGTGCGCATCCGGCGCATCCTCCAGAACCAGGTGGCGATGCTGTAAGGCCCTGCTGCGGAGCCAGCGCGGGGCCCGGCCGTCAGGCCGCCTGCATGGCCGCGTCGCACAGGCCTTCCGGCAGGTCGCGCAGCACCTCGGCCGGATCCAGCATGCGCAGCGGCACGGCGACGTCGTGCGGGATGCGCCCCTGTGCCATCAGCATGGCGTAGCGCAGGCAGCACACCCGTAGGAAGGACGCGAAATTGGCGGCTGCGCCGCGATAGGCGACCAGTTCGTCGTACAGCCGCGCGATCAATTGCGGCAGGCGCATGTCGTCGCGCGCGGCGATTTCCTCCAGCACGCTCCAGAAAAGACGCTCCAGGCGCACGCTGGTGGCTGCGCCGTGCAGGCGCAGCGAGCGTGTCTCGCAGGCATACGAGCGCGGATCGGCACGGATGAAGATTTCGCACATGGCGGGCTCCCGCAGAGATTCCCCGGCCACTGTACGGCCATGGGCAGGCCGGCGGCAAGCCTGCGCCGCCGGCCGCTCCCTCAGTGCGTGATGCGGGTGCCCAGCACCTCGAGGAACTGCGCTATCCACGCCGGATGGGCCGGCCAGGCCGGCGCCGTGACCAGATTGCCGTCGGTGTGGGCCTGGTCGATACCGATGTCGGCGTAGGTGCCGCCAGCCAGCCGCACCTCGGGCGCGCAGGCCGGATAGGCCGAGCACGTGCGGCCTTCGAGCACGCCGGCCGCGGCCAGCAGTTGCGCGCCATGGCAGACGGCGGCGATGGGTTTGCGGGCCTGCGCGAAATGCCGCACGATATCCAGCACGCGCGCATCGAGGCGCAGGTATTCGGGCGCCCTGCCGCCGGGAATGACCAGGCCGTCGTAGGCCGAGGGCTCGACCTGCGCGAAATCGTGGTTCAGCGCGAAGTCGTGGCCGCGCTTCTCGCTGTAGGTCTGGGCGCCGTCGAAGTCATGGATGGCCGTGGCGACCTTGTCGCCGGCCTTCTTGTCGGGGCACACGGCGTGCACCGTATGGCCCACGGCCTGCAGCGCCTGAAAGGGAACCATGGTCTCGTAGTCTTCGGCGTAGTCGCCGACCAGCATCAGCAGCTTCTTGCTCATGGATGTCTCCTGGTGTGCGGGCAGGCCTGCCCGGACGAGGGAATGCCGTTGCCCAGCAGGCCGATTGTGCAGCCGGAGGCGAGCCTGCTGGTGGTATGGGAATACTACGCACCGCACCGCGCTGCGCGGGCTATTCCAGCGCCGCCGACACCGGCCTCGCACCCAGCAGGTCCACCAGCACGCGCGGCTCGATGCCCACCAGGTAGCCGCGCCGCCCGCCGTTGATGTAGATGCGCGGGCATTCGAGCACGCTGGCCTCCACCCACACGGGCATGCGCTTGCGCGTGCCGAACGGCGAAGTGCCGCCCACCTGGTAGCCGGAATGGCGCTGCGCCACGTCGGGATGGCAGGGCGCGACCCGCTTGGCCCCGGCCTGGCGCGCCAGGTTCTTGGTGGAGACCTCGCGGTCGCCGTGCATCAGCACCACCAGCGGCCGGGCAGCCTCGTCTTCCATGACGAGCGTCTTCACCACCACATGCGGGTCCAGCCCCAGCTGGCGGGCAGCCTCGCCGCTGCCGCCGTGCTCGACGTAGTCGTAGACGTGCTCGGTGTAGGCGACCTTGTTCTGCTTGAGGAACTGGGTGGCGGGCGTTTCGGAAACGTGGCGGGCTTTGCTCATGGCGGACTCGGCGGCATGCGCGGCAAGTTTAGGCAGCGCCGCCGGCCTTGCGCAAGCCCGGTCAGCCGCGGGGATGATGCGCCGCGTGCAGCGCCTTGAGCCGCTCGCGCGCCACGTGCGTGTAGATCTGCGTGGTGGAGATGTCGGCATGCCCCAGCAGCATCTGCACCACGCGCAGGTCGGCCCCGTGGTTCAGCAGGTGCGTGGCAAAGGCATGGCGCAGCACGTGCGGCGACAGCGGCGCGTGGATGTCGGCCAGCCGGGCGTATTTCTTCACGAGCTGCCAGAAGGCCTGGCGCGTCATGGGCTGCGCGCGGGCCGTGACGAACAGCGCGTCGCTGACGCGCGCCCCCACGAGTTCGGGGCGCGCGCCGCGCAGGTAGGCGTCGATCCAGTGCGCCGCCTCGGCGCCCAGCGGCACGAGGCGGTCCTTGCCGCCCTTGCCCTGCACCACGCGCACCACGCCTTCGTTCAGGCTGACGTCGAGCACCCGCATGCCCACCAGCTCGGAAACGCGCAGGCCGGTGGCGTACAGCGTCTCGAGCATGGCGCGATCGCGCACGCCGCGGGCTGTGTCGAGGTCGGGCGCGCGCAGCAGTGTCTCGACCTGCGCCTCGGAGAGAGTCTTGGGCAGGCGCGGCGGCTGCTTGGCCGCCACCAGCGTGAGACAGGGGTCGCGCGGGCTGCGCTGCTCGCGCAGCGCCCAGGCATAGAAGCGCCGCAGCGCCGCGAGGCGCCGGTTGGCGGTGGTGGGCCGGGTTTCGGCATGCAGGGCGGCGAACCACGCCGCGATGTGGCCCGTGTCGGCCTGGCACAGCGGCAGCGCCGCCGGCAGGCCGCTGGCGGCGGGATTCTCGAGCCAAAGCGCAAAGGCGGTGAGGTCGCGGCGATAGGCGGCCAGCGTGTTGGCGGCCAGGCCGTCCTCGAGCCAGACGGCGTCGATGAAGGCGTCGATGTCGGCCTGCGCCGCCAGCGGACGCGACGGCGCGCCGGGCGCGGGAGAGCGGGAGGTCTTCACGGCGTGGCGGCCACGGTCTTGAGCCATAGTTCGAAGGCGCGCAGCGCGTCCGAGCGTTCGTTGCGCTGCGGGTAGCCGAAATAGTAGCCCTGGCGCACGGCCAATGCCTGCGGCACGGGCATCACCAGCGTGCCGGCCTCCAGGGCGGGGCTGGCGAGGAACCGCGGGATCAGGCCCACGCCCAGCCCGGCCTGCACCGCCGCCATCACCATGGTGAAGAGTTCGTAGCGCGGCCCGCCGGCCGCCTGCGGGCCGTAGGCGAGCTGGTTCGCGTCGTACCAGTGGCGCCACGCGTCGGGCCGCGAGATCATGTGCAGGTGCGTCAGGCCGTCGAGCGCGGCCGCGCCGCGCGCGCGCAGGCCCTCGGCCAGGTGCGGCGCGCACACCGGCACCAGCTCGCGCTCGGGGAACAGCAGCACCCCCTGCGTGCCGGGCCACAGGCCGTCGGCATGGTAGATCGCGGCGTCGAAGGGATGGTCCTTGAACTGGAACGGCAGCGTGCGCCCCGACAGGCTGACGGTGATGTCGGGATGCAGGCGCTGGAAATCGGCCAGCCGCGGCACCAGCCAGGTGGTGGCGAGCGTGGGCACCACCGCGATGTGGATGCTGCGGCCCATGCCGGTGCGGCTGACCAGGCCGAAGGTGTCCTTCTCGATCTGGTCCAGGTGGTGGCGGATGCGGCCGGCATACTCCGCACCGTGGTCGGTGAGCACGATGCGCCGCCGCACCCGGGTGAACAGCTGCACGCCCAGCCGCGCCTCCAGGCTGGCCACCTGGCGGTAGACTGCGCTGTGGGTGAGCGAGAGCTCCTCGGCCGCGCGCGAGAAACTGCCCAGCCGCGCCGCGGCCTCGAACGCCTGCAGCGCGCTGAGATTGGGAATGCCGTTGCGCATGGGATACCTGGCGCCGCGCCGGCCCCGCCGCAGCGGCGCCTCGCAACTTGCCCTCCAATCAAGAGATTGTGCAATTTTATCAATTGCTTTGTGCATTGCAGGCACACTATGCTCGGGCGATTGTTCATTGGTGCATCATGACGACAGCAACTTCTTCCACGCCCGCGGCCCGCATGGGCGGACACATCCTGGTCGACCAACTGGCCGCGCACGGCGTCAGGCACGTATTCTGCGTTCCCGGCGAGAGCTACCTGGCCGTGCTCGACGGCCTGCACGATGCCAGCATCGAGGTCACCGTCTGCCGCCAGGAAGGCGGGGCGGCCATGATGGCCGACGCCCATGGCAAGCTCACCGGCGAACCGGGCATCTGCATGGTCACGCGCGGGCCGGGCGCCTCCAACGCGCTGGCCGGCGTGCACATCGCCAAGCAGGACTCCACCCCGCTCATCCTCTTCGTGGGCCAGATCGAGCGCGGCATGCGCGAACGCGAGGCGTTCCAGGAAATGGACTACCGCGCCGTGTTCGGCACGCAGGCCAAGTGGGTCACCGAGATCGACCAGGTGGAGCGCATTCCCGAACTGATCTCGCGCGCCTTCCACGTGGCCACCTCGGGCCGCCCCGGTCCGGTGGTGATCGCCCTGCCCGAAGACATGCTGGTCGAGACGGCCGCCGTGCCCGATGCGCCGCGCTACGAAGTGATCGACACCGCGCCCGCGGCCGGCCAGCTCGACACGCTGGCCCGCATGCTGGCCGAGGCGCGCCAGCCCGTGGCCATCCTGGGCGGCTCGCGCTGGGATGCGCGCGCGGTGCAGCAGTTCGCCGATTTCGCGCAGCGCCACGCCCTGCCCACCGCGGTGTCGTTCCGGCGCCAGATGCTGTTCCCGGCCGACCATCCCTGCTACATCGGCGACGTCGGCCTGGGCATCAACCCGGCGCTGTCGAAGTACGTCGAGGAGTCCGACCTGATCCTGCTGGTGGGCGGGCGCATGTCGGAGAACCCCAGCCAGGCCTACACCCTGCTCGACATCCCGGTGCCGCGCCAGAAGCTGGTGCACGTGCATCCCGACGCCGCCGAGCTGGGCCGCGTGTATCGCGCCAGCCTGGCGATCAACGCCTCGCCGGCGGCGCTGTGCACCGCGCTGTCGGCCCTGCCGGCGCCGGCCGCCACACCGGCCTGGGCCGAGCGTACCCAGGCCATGCGCGCCTCGTACCTGGCCTGGAGCGATCCTGCCACGATCCGCACGCCCGGCAAGCTGCAGCTCGGGGAAGTCATGGCCTACCTCGAGCGCACGCTGCCGCCCGATGCCATCATGACCAACGGCGCCGGCAACTACGCCACCTGGCTGCACCGCTTCCACCGGTTCACCCGCTACGGCACGCAGCTTGCGCCCACGTCCGGCTCCATGGGCTACGGCCTGCCGGCCGCGGTGGGCGCCAAGCGCACCTGGCCCGACAAGACCGTGGTGTGCTTCGCCGGCGACGGCTGCTTCCTCATGCACGGCCAGGAGTTCGCCACGGCGGTGCAATACGACCTGCCCATCGTGGTGGTGCTGATCGACAACAGCATGTACGGCACCATCCGCATGCACCAGGAAAAGCACTACCCCGGCCGCGTCTCGGCCACCAGCCTGAAGAATCCCGATTTCGCCGACTACGCCCGCGCCTTCGGCGGCCACGGCGAGCGCGTGGAGACCACCGAAGAATTCGCGCCGGCCTTCGAACGCGCCCTGGCCAGCGGCAAGCCGGCCATCCTGCACTGCCTGATCGACCCGGAGACCATCTCGCCGTCGACCACGCTGCAGAAGATCCGCGAAGCCAGCCTGAAGGCCCAGGGCTGAATCGAGCCGGCCCCTATACTTGAAACCTGAACTTTTTTGATCATCCCGGAGTCCCGCATGTCCTCGATGCCCTCTTTCAACTGGCAAGACCCGCTGCTGCTGGACCAGCAGCTCACCGAAGAAGAACGCATGGTGCGCGAAGCCGCCCAGGCCTACGCGCAGGACAAGCTGGCCACGCGCGTGCTGGAGGCCTTCCGCCACGAGAAGACCGACCCGGCCATCTTTGCCGAGATGGGCGAGCTGGGCCTGCTGGGCCCCACCATTCCCACCGAATACGGCGGCGCCGGCCTGAACTACGTGTGCTACGGCCTGATCGCGCGCGAAGTCGAGCGCGTGGATTCCGGCTATCGCTCGATGATGAGCGTGCAGTCCTCGCTGGTGATGGTGCCCATCAATGAATTCGGCAGCGAAGCCCAGAAGCAGAAATACCTGCCCAAGCTGGCCCGCGGCGAATGGATCGGCTGCTTCGGCCTCACCGAGCCCAACCACGGCTCGGATCCCGGCAGCATGGACACGCGCGCGGTCAAGACGGCCGACGGCTACAAGCTCACCGGCAACAAGATGTGGATCACCAACTCGCCCATCGCCGACGTGTTCGTGGTCTGGGCCAAGTGCGTGGGCGGCGAGTTCGACGGCAAGATCCGCGGCTTCATCCTGGAAAAGGGCATGAAGGGCCTCACGGCCCCCGCCATCCACGGCAAGGTGGGCCTGCGCGCCTCCATCACCGGCGAGATCGTCATGGACGAGGTGGAGGTGGGCGAGGAGCAGATGCTGCCCGGCGTCAGCGGCCTGAAGGGCCCCTTCACCTGCCTGAACTCGGCCCGCTACGGCATTGCCTGGGGCGCGCTGGGCGCCGCGGAGTTCTGCTGGCACACGGCGCGCCAGTACACCATGGACCGCAAGCAGTTCGGCCGTCCGCTGGCCGCCAACCAGCTCATCCAGAAGAAGCTGGCCGACATGCAGACCGAGATCACGCTGGGCCTGCAGGGCTGCCTGCGCCTGGGCCGCATGAAGGACGAAGGCACCGCCGCGGTGGAGATCACCTCCATCATGAAGCGCAACTCCTGCGGCAAGGCGCTGGACGTCGCCCGCATGGCGCGCGACATGCTGGGCGGCAACGGCATCTCCGACGAGTTCGGCGTGGCCCGCCACCTGGTGAACCTGGAAGTGGTGAACACCTACGAAGGCACGCACGACGTGCACGCCCTGATCCTGGGCCGCGCCCAGACGGGCCTGCAGGCCTTCTGCTGAACGGAGCCGGCCGCGCGGCGAGCGCGGCCCGCCACGGCCTCCGCACCGGCGACGGGCGGAGGTCTTTTTGTTCCTAGTGCCCCAGCCCGGCCTCGCGCACCACGCGCGCCCAGGTTTCCACCTGGCCGGCAACGAAGGCGGCGAAGTCCGGGCCGGCCAGCGGGGCGATCTCGTCGCCCGACCGGGCCAGCGCCTCGCGCAGGGCCGGGCTGGCAAGCGCGTGGGCCAGCGCGCGCTGCAGCGCCTGGACCGCTTCCGGCGGCGTACCGGGGGGCGCGAACAGGCCGGTCCAGAACAGCACCTCGAAGCCGGGCAGCGTTTCGGCCAGGGCCGGCAGCCCGGGGAACGCCGCGCTGCGCGTGCGCCCCGTGGTGGCCACGCCGGCGAGCCGGCCCTCTGCCAGGTAGACGCGCGCGGCCGCGGTGGTGGTGATGGACGTATCGACCAGGCCCGACACCAGGTCGGACATGGCCAGCGCCCCGCCCTTGTAGGGCACGTGGACCAGGTTGGCGCCGGTGCGCAGCCGCAGCAGTTCGCCCGCCATGTGGGCCGCCGTGCCCACACCGGCGGTGGCGAAGGTCACGCCGTCGGCGCGCTGGCGCGACAGCGCACCGATGGCCTGCACCGTTTCGGCCGGCAGGCCCGGCGTGCGCACCATGACGTAGGGAGAAGCGGTAAGCCGGCCCACGGCGACCAGCCCGGTGCGCGCATCGTAGGGCGCCGGCTGCCGCAGCACCTGGTTGATGGGCAGGGCCGGATCCGCGATGAGCAGCGTGTAGCCGTCGGGCTCGGCGCGCATGGCAGCCGCCACCCCGATCTGCGAGCCCGCGCCGGCGCGATTCTCGATCACCACGGATTGGCCCAGCGCCTCGGCCAGCGGCTGGGCCACGGCACGCGCAATGGTATCCACGCCGCCTCCCGGCGGATAGGGCACGACCAGGCGGACGGGCTGCGACGGATACCCGGCGGCCACGGCCGATGCCGCCCAGCCGAGCCCCGCCAGCAGGACGCAGGCCAGCGCGGCCCGGCCGCGCAGCAGGCCGCGGCGGGATTCAGGCATCGCGCAGGATCTCGTGCAGCCACCCGCCCCACTGCAGCAGGCTGGCATCGCCGTGATAAGGGGCCACCAGCTGCACGCCGATGGGCAGGCCGTTGGCGGCGTGCCCGGTGGGCAGGTGCAGGCATGGCCAGCCGAGCGCCGACCAGATCTTGTTGTAGGCGGAGGAACCGGTGCTGGCCAGGCCGCGCGGCGCGGGGCCGGGCGCGCTGGGCGTGAGCACCAGGTCGGCCGCGCCGAAATACGTGTCCCAGGCGTGGCGCAGCGTCTCCTGCTCGGCGCGGCGCGCCAGGTATTCCTCGTGCGGCACCGCCAGCCCCTGCGCGACGGTTTCGCGCAGCCCGGCGCTGAGGAGTTCTGCATGCCGGCCCACCACCGGCGCCAGGCTGCGCGCGAACTCGTAGGTCATCACGGTTTCGTGCACCGCGTTCAGGCGCGCGCTGTCGACGAAGGCGTGCTCGTGGATGACCTGCACGCCCTGCGCGGCAAGCCTTGCGCAGGCCTGCTGCAGCGCGCGGTCGGCCGCGGGCTCGAGCGGCAGCGCAGGATTGGACGCCACCACGGCAATGCGCATCGGGCGCTGCGCCGGCGCCTGCCGCGTGCCCAGCGGCGACAGCACCCGCAGCACGGCGGCCGCGTCCGCCACGCAGCGCGCGTACCAGCCGATGACGTCGAGCGATTCGCAGGTCTGGGTGAGGCCGTCGCGGAACACCGTGCCGAAGGAGGGCTTGAAGCCGACCACGCCGCAGTAGGCCGCCGGGCGGATCATCGAGCCGCCGGTCTGCGTGCCCAGGGCGAGCGGCACCATGCCGGCGGCCACCGCGGCCGCCGAGCCGCTGGACGAGCCGCCGGGCGTATGCGCAGGATTCGCCGGATTGCGCGTGGGCCCGGGCTGGCGGAACGCATATTCGGCCGTGACCGTCTTGCCCACCGGCACGGCGCCTGCCCGGCGCAGCAGCGCGACGCTGGAGGCATCGTAGCGGCGGGGCGCCGGATCGGCGGCGGGGCTGCCGCAGCCCGTGGGCATGCCGGCCACGTCGATGACGTCTTTCACGGCGAACGGGATGCCATGCAAGGGCCCCTCGGGGATGGCGTCTTGCACGGCCTGGAGCGCGGCGGGCTGGCCCACGTGAGACCAGGCCTGTATGGCCGGATCGGCCTGGGCAATGCGGCGCAACGCCGCATGCACGCCCGACCATGCGCCATGGCCCGCATCCGCCGGCGTGACGGCCAGATCGGCAAAGCCGGTGCAGGGAGGAACGGAGCTATTCATTTAATTGGAATTTATACCTATTTTGGAACAAATCATGCGAGGGTATACCCGAATCCAGGCTCAGGCATGACCGGAAGCTGAAAAAAATTCAGTCCAGGCGATCCGGCGCGAGCGTCTCGCGCAGCCACTGCTTGAACTGCAGCACCGCGGGCCGCGAAGTGGGCCGGTGGACCAGGTGATAGGAATGGTCCAGCGCAACCCGCAGGTCGAACGGCGCCACCAGCAGGCCGGCGTCCAGTTCGGCGCGGCACAGCGCAGGCGTGGTCACGACCAGCCCCCGGCCGCGCACGGCAGCGTCGATGGCCAGCGCGGCATGGGTATAGCGGCTGCCGGCGCCGGCATCGGGCAGGTCCAGCCCGGCGGCGTCGAGCCACAGGCGCCAGAACGACGTACCCCCGTACTTGCTGCCGCGTTCGTCATGCAGCCAGGGGAAACGGGCCACGTCGGCGGGTTCCCGCAGCGGCGCGGGCCCGCGCAGCAGCGCCGGGCTGCACAGCAGCGTGATGGACAGGCGCAGCAGCTCCTCCCCCTCCAGGCCAGGGCAGACGCCCCCGCCGTAGACGATCACCACGTCGCTGGACTCGGCCCAGGCGCGCAGGGTCTCGGCCTCTTCCGCGGGGCGCCTGCCGATGTGGCCGGGCTCGCGCATGCGCGTTGCGATGTGCAGGTCGATCTCCGGGTGCAGGGCCAGGAATTGGTGGGTCACCGGCATCAGCAGCCGCATGGTGAAGGAAGGCGGCGCGCTCACCGAAAGGCGGCCGTCGTCCTGGTACTGGCGCAGGGTCTCCACGACGCGGCACAAGGCCCCGAAGCCGTCGCGCAGGGGCTGCAGGCAGGCCTCGGCTGCGGGAGTCAGCGCCAGGCCGCGATGCAGGCGCACGAACAGCTCCACGCCCAGCATGCGCTCCAGCGCCTGTATCTGGTGGCTGATGGCGGTGGGCGTGACGTGCAGTTCGGCCGCGGCCGCCTTGAAGCTGAGGTGGCGCGCCGAGGCCTCGAACGCTCTCAGCGCGGTAAGGGGTAGCTGGGAGGGCTGCATGCGGTTGAGATGAATTTAATTCTGCAAAGCTCCAGATTAAATCGTTTGACCCAATTTTGGTACACGCCTATCGTGTAGCTCGCGCCATGCCCAGCGGCATGCCATGCCGGGATCATGGCGCCCCAGTTCAACCGTCCTGACCCGTATGCCGAAAAAGACGGGCTGCAAGGGGACGATATCGCCTATCGGAGCGTTGAATGTTCAAGGCCAGCCTTACCCATACCCGGCGCCGCCGCGCCCTCCTGTCGGCCGCGCTGGCGTCCTTCGCCATCGGCCTGTCCGCCCAGCCCGCGGCAGCAGCCGAAGCGGCCTACCCCGACCGCCCCATCACCCTGGTCCTGGCCTATCCGCCGGGCGGCGCCGTGGACTTCGTGGGCCGCCAGCTGGCGCGCTATCTCGAAAGTTCGCTGGGCCAGCCGGTGGTGGTGGAAAACCGCCCGGGCGCCGGCAGCATCATCGGCACCAATGTGGTCACGCGCGCCAAGCCCGACGGCTACACCCTGCTGCTGGCCGATCCCGCGCTGGTCATCAATCCCAGCCTGATGAAGAGCGTGCCGTACGACGTCAAGCGCGACCTCGTGGCCGTGTCCACCGTCACGCTGTCGCCGCTGGTGCTGGCCGTGCCGCAGAACTCCCCGGTGAAGACGCTGGCCGATCTCGTCGCCGCCGGCAAGCAGGCCAAGACAGGCATCAACTTCGCTTCGGCCGGGCTGGGCACCACGCCGCACATGGCCGGCGAGCTGCTCAAGCTGCAAAGCGGCGCAGATTTCGTGCATATTCCCTACAAGGGCAGCGGCCCCGCCATGACGGACCTGATCTCCGGGCAGGTGGACTTCGCGTTCGCCACCCAGCCGGCCGCCGCGCAATACATCGCCCAGGGGCGCCTGCGCGGCCTGGCCATCAGCGGCGACCAGCCCAGCAAGGTGCTGCCCGAGCTGCCCACGATCGCCAGCTCCATTCCCGGCTTCCGCGTGCTGTTCTGGACGGCGCTGTTTGCGCCGGCCCAGACGCCCCGGCCCGTGCTCGAGAAACTGAGCCATGCCGTCGAACAGGCCATGACCCAGTCGGAAATGCCCCACGCATTGGAAAAAGCAGGAGAAAATCCCGCCTACATGTCGCTGGACCAGACGGCCGGATTCATCGATCAGGAAAGCGCCATGTGGACCAAGGTGGTGAGCCAGAGCCACATCAAGATCGACTGACCCGAGGGGGGCGCGCCGCGCCCTTGCCCAACGCACATCATGCCACTGGAACTGCGAGTCAATGACCAGGCGCACCGGCTGGAAGTCGAGGCCGGGACGCCGCTGCTCTACGTATTGCGCAACGATCTCGAGCTGAACGGCCCCAAGTACGGCTGCGGGCTGGGCGAATGCGGCGCCTGCACGGTGCTGCTCGATGGCGTGCCCGCGCGCAGCTGCGTGATTCCCGCCGGCGCCGCCGTGGGCCGGCAGGTCACCACGCTGGAAGGCCTGGGCACGCTGGAGCGGCCGGGCGTGGTGCAGCAGGCGTTCATCGACGCGCAGGCCGCGCAATGCGGCTACTGCATCAACGGCATGATCATGGCGGCCCACGCGCTGCTGGCGGCCGACCCGCACGTCACGCGCGAGGACATCCGCCGGGCGCTGCAATACCACTTGTGCCGCTGCGGCACCCACCTGGAAATCCTGGACGCCGTCGAACTGGCGGCCCGCCGCCTGCGCGAGGACAGTCCCGAATGAGCGCCGCCGTCCCGCTGCCGCCCTCGTCCTGCTGGACGGCCGTGGTGCTGCGCGCGCCCGATGCCGGCTGGGACGGCGCGCGCGCCACCGGCGCACGGCCCGAAGCGGTGCACGACGCCGCGGCCGGCGACGTCGACGCGCCTTATCGCATCGTGCAGCATGCGGGGTTCGTCGCGGTGGCCGCTCCGTCGGCCGAAGTGGCCCGGCACGTGGCCGCGCGGCTGCGCGTCGAATGGCGGCCCGCCGATGCGCTGCAGGCCCCGGCGCAGGAAGCCGCCGCCGAACTCGAGCACGCGTACCGCTGGCCGCTGTCGGCCCCCGCGCCGGCCGTCCTGCCCCATGCCGTGGCGCACTGGAACCAGGCCCGCCTGCGGGTCTGGGCCGAGCACGTGGACGCGGCGCGCCTGCAGCGCGAACTGGCCGCCCTCCTCGCGCTGCCCGCCGCCGACGTCGAGGTCCATGCCGGCCAGGCCGGCCCGGCCGACACCGCGGCGCACGACGCCGCAGTCGACGCGGGCCTGCTGGCGCATCGCCTGCACGTGCCGGTGCGCGTGCAGGCACAGGGGCGGGCCTGCGCCACGCCGCTCACGCTGCGCTATCGCGCCTGGCGCGACACGCAGGACGCGCTCGCCCGCTGGGCGTGCGGCGCCAGCCTGCCGCTGGCGCCGCGGCCGGCAGCCGCGGTCCTGCAGGCCGGCCTCGCGCCGGCCACGCCCGAAACCGCCACGCCGGTCTACGACCTGCCCGCCGACATCCTGCCGCCTGACCGGCCCCTGCCGCTGGATACGCGCCTGCCGGACGGCGAGGTGGCCCACGCCCAGGCGTTCGCCCGCGAGAGCTTCGTCGACGAACTCGCGGCAGCCCAGGGGCAGGACCCGGTGCAATGGCGGCTGCAGCACCTGTCCGACCCCACCGGACATGCCCTGGTCGAGGCCGTGGCGCGCCAGGCGGGCTGGCAGCCACGCGTCCAGCCTTCACGGCAGGGCCGCGGCCGCGGCTTCGCCTATGCCAGCATGCCGGACACCGCCTCGCAGCCCGCGCGCCAGGCCTGGGCGGCCTGGGTGGTGGACGTGGCCGTGGACAGCGACAGCGGCCATGTCCGTATCGAGCGCCTGACGGTGGGACACCATGCAGCCGGCGCGCCCGCCCTGGCCGACGACCCGCGCTGGCAGCGCCAGATCACCGCGGCAGCCAGGCAGCTGCTGGCTCCGGCGCCGGCCCACGACGACTGGGGCCCGCCTGCAACGGCGCCTGACGCCGCGGCGGCCAGCATGGGCGCGCTGCAATGGGTGGACCTGCCCGTGGCGCAGGTTGCCGAGCCCGGAGCGCTGTCCGAAAGCCCTGCGCTCACGCTGCCCGCCGCGGCCGCCATGGCCAACGCCATATACGACGCCACGGGCATCCGGCTGCGCGAACCGCGCTTCGACGGCCTGGGCCGGCAGGCACAGGCTGCGCTGCGCGGGCCGGCGGCACGCCGGCCGCTGGCGCGTGCCTGGGCCTGGGCCGGCGCGTCGGCGGCTGCGCTGGTGGGCCTGGGCGCCGCCCTGCTGCCATGGCGCGCGGAACTCCCGCTGGCCACGCCCGACCCCAGCCTGTATTCCGCCGCCGCCATCGAACGCGGCCGCCTCATCGCCGCGGCCAGCGACTGCGTGGTGTGCCACACGGCGCCGGGCGGCACCCCCAACGCCGGCGGCCTGGGGCTGGAAACGCCCTTCGGCACGGTGTATTCCACCAACATCACGCCCGACCCCGAAACCGGCATCGGGCGCTGGTCCTTCGAGGCATTCGACCGGGCCATGCGCCATGGCATCAGCCGCGACGGACGCCACCTCTATCCGGCGTTCCCCTACACCTCTTTCGCGAAGTTCTCCGACGGCGACATGCAGGCGCTGTACGCCTTCCTCATGACGCAGCCCGCCGTCCCGGCCCGGCCGCCCGAGACGCGGCTGGCCTTTCCCTACAATCTGCGCGGCATGATGGCCGGCTGGAATCTGCTGTTCCACGACGCCGCGCCGTTCCAGCCCGATCCGGCCCGCTCCACGCTGTGGAACCGCGGCGCCTACCTGGTGGAAGGCGCAGGGCACTGCGGCGCCTGCCACACGCCGCGCAACGCGCTGGGCGCCGAACGCGGCGGCCTGCAGCGCTACCTGGCCGGCGCACAGGTCGACCACTGGGACGCGCCCGCGCTCAATGCCCTGTCGAGCGCGCCCCTGCCCTGGACGCAACAGGACCTGTACGACTACCTGCGCACCGGCTTCTCGGCCCGCCACGGCGCGGCCACCGGCCCCATGGCCCCCGTGGTCGCCGGCCTGCAGGCGCTGCCCGACCACGACATCCTGGCCATGGCCACCTATCTCAGCGACCTGCCCGGCGCACCGGCGCCCGCGGCCGCGACGCCTGCGCCGGCCGCGACACCGGCCGCCGCCCCCGACGGCGCGGCGCGCGTGCTGGCGATGGCGGGCCGCGGCATCTACGAAGGCGCCTGCGCGGCCTGCCACGACCCGGCCCACGGCGCGCGCCTGTTCGGCGTGCGGCCCGATCTCGCGCTCAACAGCAACATCGCCGCGCCGCGGCCCGACAACCTGATCCAGGTGATCCTGCACGGCATCGCGTCGCCCGCCGACAGCGCGCTCGGCTACATGCCCGGCTTCGCCGACAGCCTCGACGACGCGCAGATCGCCGACCTGGCCGCCTACCTGCGCGCCCGCTACGCCGCCGACGCCCCGCCCTGGCAGAACCTCCCCGAAACCGTGCGCCGCCTGCGCGCCCTGCAACCCGTTGCGGAGCACGCGCCATGAGCCTGCCTGCATCCGCGGCCGCGCCCGTCTCGCGCGAGCGGCTGAACGCCTCCGGCGAGCCGCCGCCCCGCCATGCCGTGAACCTGGTCTCCAAGGGCAAGGTGGACACCTACGTGGCCATCACGGCCGAGGGCGAGGTGATCGCGGCCAATGGCCACGTGGACCTGGGCACGGGCGTGCGCACTGCCTTCGCCCAGATCGTGGCGGAAGAACTGGACGTGCCGCTGGAACGCGTGCGCATGGTGCTGGGCGACACCGACCGCACGCCCGACCAGGGCCCCACCACGGCCAGCGCCTCCATCCAGAGCGCGGCGGTGCCCATGCGCCGCGCCGCGGCCCAGGCGCGCCGCTTCCTGCTGCGCCGCGCCGCGGAGCTCATGCAGGTCGACGCCGGCCAGCTGCAGGTGGTCGACGGCGTGGTGCAGACTGCCGACGGCAGGCAGCGCCTGAGCTACGCCGAACTGCTGCGCGGCCAGCGCTTCGAGCTGGAGCTGGACCCCGACGTGCCGCTCAAGCCGCCCGGCACCTATCGCATCGTGGGGCGCGCGGTGCCGCGCGTGGACATCCCGGCCAAGGTCACCGGCGCGCTGACGTACGTGCACGACCTGCGGCTGCCCGGCATGCTGCACGCGCGCATGGTGCGGCCGCCCTATGGCGGCCGCGACGCCGGGCCGATGGTGGGAAACAGCCTGGTGGCGATACGGCGCGAATCGGTGGCGCACATCCCCGGCATCGTGGCCGTGGTGGCGCTGGGCGACCTGGTGGGCGTGGTGGCGCGGCGCGAGGAGCACGCCATACACGCCGCCCGGGCGCTGGAGGTGCAGTGGCGCGAGCCGCCGCCCCTGCCCGAACTCAACGAGCCGGCGGCTGCCGTGCGCGCGCAGGCCGCGCAGCGCCGCGAGCTGCGCAACACCGGCAACGTCGACGCCGCGCTGGCGCAGCATGGCGGCGGCCATGCCGCCACCTACCAGTGGCCCTACCAGATGCACGGCTCGATCGGTCCGTCCTGCGCGGTGGCCGACTATCGCGATGGCCAGGTCACCGTGTACAGCGGCACGCAGAATCCGCATTTCCTGCACGTGGACATCATGACCCTGCTGGACCTGCCGCAGGAGGCGGTGCGCATCGTGCGCATGGAGGCCTCCGGCTGCTATGGCCGCAACTGCGCCGACGACGCGGCGGCGGAGGCCGCGCTGCTGTCGCGCGAGGTGGGCGCGCCGGTGCGGCTGCAGCTGATGCGCGAGGAAGAGCATGTGTGGGAGCCCAAGGGCACCACCCAGCTCATGGACGTGCGGGGCGCCGTCACCGCCGGGGACACGCTGGCCTACGAATACACCAACCGCTATCCCTCCAACAATGCGCCGGTGCTCGCGCTGATGCAGACCGGCAAGCTGCCGGCCGATCCCATCGTCGAGCACAAGGGCGACCGCACCGTGGTGCCCCAGTACCGCTGCAGCGACGCGCGCGTCGCGGTGCACGACATGCCGCCCATCGTGCGGGCGGCATGGATGCGCGGCGTCTCGGCGCTGCCCAATGTGTACAGCCACGAGTCCTTCATCGACGAACTGGCCTGCCTGCACGGCGAAGATCCGATCTCCTTCCGGCTGCGCTTCATGGAAGACCCGCGCGCGCGGGCGCTGAGCCTGGCCCTGGCCGAGCGCGCGGGCTGGCAGCCGGGCGTGCGGCCCGGCCTGCGGCAGGATCCGGAGCGGCCGGGCCTGCGCCTGGGACGCGGTTTCGCGCAGCACCAGTACGTGCACGGCACGTTCCCGGGCGTGGGCTCGGCCTATTGCGCCTGGATCTGCGACGTGGAGGTCGATGTGCAGACCGGCCGGGTGCGCGTGGCGAAGGTGTGGGTGGGCTACGACTGCGGGCAGGTCATCAACCCCGCCGGCGTGCGCCACCAGGTGCACGGCAACGTGATCCAGTCGGTCAGCCGCGTGCTGCACGAGCAGGTGCGCTTCAACGCGCGCGGCGTGGCCGCGCGCGAATGGGGCGGCTACCCCATCCTGCGTTTCGACGAGGTGCCGGAGATCGAGGTGCTGATCATGCCGGCCAACGGCAACCCGCCGCTGGGCGCAGGCGAATCGGCCTCGGTGCCCAGCGCCGCCGCCATCGCCAACGCCATCCACGATGCCACCGGCGCGCGGCTGCGCAGCGTGCCGTTCCGGCCGGAGAAGGTGCGGGCGGCGCTGCAGCCCGCCGTGGCTCGAGAGGCCCTGCCCGCCTGAGGGTCCTGTGGTCCGGCGGCCATCGCGGGCGCCGGACCGCGGCGATCAGGCCTGTCCGCGGCTCGCCCAGAGATCCCAGGCGCGGTCCATGGGCGCCGGCGGCAGCCTGGCGGCGCGCTCCACCTCGCCCGGAGTCAGCCCGGCCACCGGGCCGAGCGCCATGGCGCGGTACTGGAACTCCGCGTTGTTGCAGGCCGCCACGGCGCGGAACACCAGTTCGCGCAGGCGCGTGCCCACCACGGTGGCGCCATGATGACGCATCAGCACCATCTGGGCTTCCCCCAGGGCGCGCGCCAGCGAAGCGCCCTGCTCGGCGCTGGTCACCAGCAGGTTGGTGTCGCCGAACTCGTCCCGGCTATCCCACAGGGGCACGGTGGCGCCGATCAGCGCGCCATGCTGGAACACCGGCACGATGGCCGCGCCGCTGATGCAGAACGGCATCACCGCCGGGCTGTGGTGATGGCAGATGGCGTGCACGTCGGGACGCAGCCGGTAGATCTCGCTGTGGATGTAGCGCTCGGCATAGTGGCCGCGCGTTTCCTCGTGCACGGGCTGCGCCTGCGCATCGTATTCGATGATGTCTTGCTCCGAGACCAGCTCCGGCGCCCTGGACACCGACAGCAGGAAATTCCCGGGACGCTCCGGGTGCCGCACGCTGACGTGCCCGAAGGCATCCAGCACGCCTTCGCGCGCCAGTATGCGGTTGGCCAGCACGAGTTCGTGGCGGCAGCGGGCTTCGTCCTGATTCATTGCGGCTCCGTGGAAGAATGGGAAAGTTCAGTCCGTCGGCATGGACTTGCGCGCACGCGGCGGCGGCTCGGATTCGGCGCGCGCGACGGCATCCGCGTCCAGCAGCGCACGCAGGTGCGCTGCGGCGGCCGGGCCCTTGATGGCCGTCTTCCAGGCATCCATGACGATCTTCTCGTGCAGCTTGAGCGCCTCGGGGGCGGACGTGAGCATGGCCACGCCGACGCGGATGTTGGGCTGTTCGCCCAGGCGGAACGGGCTGATGGTGAGGGTGCTGCGATCGGCCTGGCGGAAGATCTGGAAACCGTTGAGCGGCAGCACGTCGGTGACCAGGCCGATCTGCACGCCCAGGTTGTCTTCCTCGATGAGGCGCGCCAGGTGCTCGATCTCGGCGCGGGCGAGCGCATGGCGCTCGCGCTGGACCGCGGCCGGCAGGTCGCGCCGGCCCATCAGGCCGTTCTTGAGGAAGCGCGCGATCTGGTCCGCCGAGATCAGGTTGACGATGCTGGGGCGGCGATGCAGGTAGGCGCGCTTGCGCTGGTGCAGGATCTCCATCACCCGGTCCACGTCGGCCAGCAGCCGGGCGCGGTGTTCGCTGTCGTCGGGGATGGACTCGCGCAGCAGCTGCTCCAGCGCCGCCTCGAAGCGTTCGGAAGCCAGCAGGAACGATACCGGGCCGGCCAGCACGATGATCTGGTCGGCCTTCTCCTCGATCTGCCGGGTGCGCTCGAAGTAGCTGACCGCCGAGGCCAGGTATTCGATGCCCACGCCCAGCAGCGTGGGCAGCGAGACCTCGAGCAGGTCGGACAGGCGCTCCAGCGTGTCGATCTTGGCGATCTCGCCCTTTTCGACGCGATACAGCGCGGTGCGCGATATGCCGATGCGCTGCGCCACCTCGTCTGCACTGAAACCCGAGGCCAGGCGAAATGCCTTGACCCGCTGCCCTATCTCTTCATACCGCCAACGCATCAGCAACTCCCGTCGTAACCTGCCGCGGGGGCCGCATCGGCGGCCCGGCCGCTGTCTCCCGGCTGCCCGGCGATCCGCCGGACAGTGCGGATAGTACAACGGTGATCCATTTTTGGTACGCCGCCGACAGCCGTTCAGCGGCCCTGCGGATCGCCATTGGGCACGAGGATCTGGCGCCCGGCCGCGCGGCGCTCGCGCAGCGCCACCAGGGCCTCGGCCGCCGACGCCAGCGGGACCAGCGTGGCCGGCGCCGCGGCCAGCCTGCCCTCGCCGTGCAGGCGGAATATCTCAGCCATGCAGTGCGCCATCTTCCCGGGGGTGCGCTTGCGGTAGTCGCTGACCTGCACGCCGCTCACCTCGATATTCTTGAGCAGCACATAGTTGACCTTGAGCGTGGGGATGCGCCCCGCGGCGAAGCCGATGACCACCAGCCGGCCGCACCAGGCCACCGCGCGTATCGCCGCGTCGAAATAGTCGCCGCCCAGGGGATCGAGCACGATGTCCGCGCCGCGCCCCTCGGTGAGGGCGTGCACCTGCTCGCGCAGGCTGTCGCGCAGGTTCTCGCGCGACAGGTCGATCCAGTCGTGCGCGCCGGCCGCCAGCACGGCCTCGGCCTTGGCCGCGCCCGAGACGCCCGCAATGACGCGCAGCCCGTAGGCGCGCGCCAGCTGCACCGCAGCCAGACCCACGCCGCCGCTGGCGCCCAGCACCAGCACGGTTTCGCCAGCCTGGGCCCGTCCGCGTTCGCACAGGGAGAACCAGGCGGTGTCGTAGGCCAGCGCCATGCTCGCGGCGTCCACGAAGCCCAGGCTGTCGGGCAGGCGATAGCAGTCGCTCGCCTGGGCCAGGGCCAGTTCGGCATAGCCCCCCTGCTCGGCCAGCGTGAGCACGCGGTCGCCCGGCGCCAGGTCCGTCACGCCCTCTCCGACGGCGCGCACGATGCCGGCCGGCAGCTTGCCCGGCACGAAGGGCCGTGGCGGCAGGAACTGGTACTGGCCGGTGACCACCAGCAGGTCCACGAAATTGGCGGCGGCGGCCTGCACGGCAATCAGCACCTGGCCGGGGCCGGGCACCGGATCGGGGATCTCCTCGACGCGCAAGGCCTCCACCGGCCCGAATTCACGTATCAACACTGCTTTCATTGGCTGTCCTTTATGCGTGCGTATCCAGGGTGCTGAAGGTGCCGCGGCCGGCCGCCAGCAGGGGCGCGTCGGCCGCGGCGCGGATTTCCACGTCGACGCGCGCCACGGCGCGCCCCACCTTGAGGGTGCGGGCCGTGGCATACAGGTCGGCCGCGGGCGCGGGGCGCAGGTAATCGATGCGCAGGTCTATGGTGGGCGCCATGCGGCCGGTCTGCACCGCCACGGCCGCGTGGGCGCTGAGGTCGATCAGCGCTGCGACCACGCCGCCGTGCACGGCATCGCTGCCTGCCGCGCGGCCGAATGCCGGCTGGTACGGCAGGCGCACGACCACCACGCCCTGCGCGGCATCGGCGGCCACGGCCTGCGGCCCCAGCACGGCATGGAACGGCGGGTGCGCCAGCTCATGCTGGAGCCGCCGCATGGCTTCGGCGGAATCGGGCGGGACGGCGTTCATGCGCCGCTCTCCTGGGCCGCAGGCCGGAAACGCACCGGCGTGAGCGCCAGCCTGCCGGCGCGCGCGGCTTCCACCAGGTCGCGCTTGTACATCTTGCCGCTGGCCGTGAGCGGAATCTCGTCGAGCGCCACGAAGTACTCCGGCATGTCGTAGCGCGACAGCCCGGAGGCGTCCAGGTGCGCGAGCAGGGTCTCGGCCTCTGCCTGCGCGCCCGGCTTGAACATCACGGCCAGGCAGACCTTCTCCCCGAGCCGTGCATCCGGCACCGGCAGCACGGCCGCGCGCGCCACGGCGGGATGCTGCATGGCCAGGTTCTCGATGCGCGCCGGATAGATGTTGTGCCCGCCGCGGATGATGAGGTCTTTCTTGCGTCCGGTGATCACCAGGTAGCCGTCGGCATCCAGGCGGCCCAGGTCGCCGGTCATGAACCAGCCATGGGAATTGAACGAGGCTTCGGTGGCCTGCTGGTTGTCGTAATAGCCCAGCATCAGGCTGGCGCCGCGTCCGCCGATCTGGCCGACCTCGCCCACCGGCACTTCTTGGTCGGGGTCCTCGGTGGACCAGATGCGCACTTCGTAGCCGGCGCAGGCGCGTCCCGAGGTGTGGATCACACGCTCGGGGGGATCGTCGGGCAGCGTGTAGTGGTGCGAGCATGCCTCGGTCATGCCGTAGCCGCTCTGCGGCGTGACGCCGTGCTCCAGCAGGCCCGCCACCACTTCGGGCGGCGCCGACGCGCCGGAAATGCGGAACCCTTGCAGCCGGCCGATGCGCTGCAGCCCGCGGGCCCGCAGCTCGGCCAGAATGTCGATGGCATGGGTGGGCACGCCGAACAGGAAGGTGGCGCCGGTCTCCACCAGGCGGTCGACCAGGCTGTGGCCGCGCGGCAGGTCGTGCACCACCAGCTCGGCGCCGGTGGCCAGCGCGCTGATCATGGCGCCCAGGCCGAGGTTGTGGCTCAGCGGGCTCATGGTGTAGATCACCGACTCCGGCCCGAAATGCCAGTCGGCGGCAATGGTGCGGGCATTGGCCAGCAAGGTGTTGTCGCTGTGCATCACGCCCTTGGGCTCGCCCGTGGTGCCGGAAGTGAAGGCCAGGTACACCACCCGGTTCGGGTCGGTGGACCTGGGCGCCGCCAGGCTGGCCGGTGCGGCAGCCGGCACGAGTTCCGAAGCGCCGCCCACGCGCTCCAGCGCGATGCACAGGCGCAGCCCCTCCTGGCCGGCCAGGCGCTCGAAGATATCGTGGCGATCGGCATCGGCGCCCCAGCCGCGCTCGCCGATGAAGGCCGCCGCGCGCACGCGCGCCATCAGCGCCTGCACGTCGGCCACGGTGTGGTCGCGGTGCAGCGAGGGGCAGCAGGTATAGCCGTTGCGCGAGCAGGCCAGCCACGCCACGGCGGTCTCGACGCGGCTGGAGGTCCACAGACCCACCCGGTCTCCTGCGCGCAGGCCGGCGGCATGCAGCCGCTCGGCCAGGGCGTCGGCGCACGCCAGCAGTTCGCCGTAGCTCAGGCGGCGCGCGCCGTCGCGCAGCGCATGGCCATCGGGCCGCGCCTCGGCCTGCGCCCGTGCGCAGTCATAGATCGTCTCGCTGCGCCAGTGGCCGGACGCGTAGAACTGCGCGAGCTGCTCGGCGCTGAGCAGGGTGAGGACCGTGTTCTTCTTGAGGGACAAAATCAGACTCCTGGATTGGGACGCGGGACGGCGCGGGCGGCGGTCAGGATGGCCGGCGGCCGAACCAGCCGCGCACCGTGGCCCACAGCGAAGCGAAGAAGAGCGAGAAGCCGCCTATGGGCTGGGCGCGCGCAGGCCCGGCGTGCCGCGACGCCAGCGGGTCGCGGCCCTGGCGCAGCAGTTCGGCCGCGGCGCCGTAGCCCGCGAGGTGTCCGGCCGCGAAGCCCGCCATGTAGCCCTGGCGATAGACCTGGAGGAAATCGCCGCCTGCAGCGGCCGCGGCCGCGGCCGGCATGTCCGGCATGCCGGAGAGGGCAGCCCCCGCCGGCGGCGGCATGCCCGGCACCGCGGCCTCGCCATCGGCGTCGCGGCGCTGCGCGATGCGGGCCTCGAGATTGGCGGCGAACTGGCGGATGATCTGGTTGGCCACGTTCTGGATCAGGCCCACGCCCCGTCCGTACTGCGCCACCGTGCCCGACAGGGCCAGGTCGGTGTCGATCAGGATGAGCGAACCGGCCACGCAGGGCTGGCAGCGAAAGCCGATGGTGGCCTGCGCCCCGCCGCGTCCCTTGGCATCGGAACCCGTGGCCTGGACCGTGGCGGTGCGGGCCTGCGCATCCACGTCCTCGAAACGGGCATCGCACAGGAACACCAGGTTCACCGGCCCCAGCCGCACCGACACCTTGCCCTTGAAGGTGCGCTCGTCCACCACCTCCACCAGCTCGGCGCCCGGCATGCACGGCACCACTTCCCGCACGTCCATCAGGAGCGGCCAGGCCTCCTCGGGCGGCAGCGACACTTCGAAGCGATTGGCGAATTGCATCAGGGTTCTTTCCTTGGAGGCGCGTGCCGCGACGGCCGGCCGGCATCGCCGGCCAGGCAGTCCAGCACCTGCATGGGCATGATGGGTAGACGGACGATGGCGCCGGGCTGGCCGAGCGCGTCGTCGACGGCGGCGGCCACCGCGGCGCCCACGGCATTGGTGCCGCCTTCGCCCGCCCCCTTCAGGCCCAGCGGATTGAGGGGGCTGGGCGCGTCCTCGGTGATCAGCACCTCGACCTCGGGCATCTCGTGCGCCGTGACCATCAGGTAGTCGGCGAAGGTGGTGGACAACGGCTGGCCCGCGGCGTCGTAGGCGAACTGCTCGTACAGGGCGCCGCCCAGCCCCTGGGCCAGGCCGCCGACGATCTGGCCTTCGATCATCTTGGGATTGACGGCGCGGCCCACGTCATAGGCCACGAAATAGCGCTCCACGCGCACGCCGCCCGTGCCGGCATCCAGGCAGACCTGGGCCACGTGTATGCCGTAGGGATAGTTCATGTGCTCGCTGTAGAACCAGCCCTCGGCCGACAGGCCGGGCTCCAGCCCCTGGCTGGTCTTCTGGCCGGGATGGCGGTAGCGCGCCACCTCCGCCAGCGTGACGCCCTCGGCCTGCGGTTCGTCGCGCGGCACCACGCGGCCCTGGCGGACGGTGAGTTCGTCGGGAGCACGGCCCAGCATGCGGGCGGCTGCCTCCAGCGCCTTGGCGCGCACCTCGCGCGCCGCGATCTGGGTGGCCGAGCCGGACATCACCGTGACGCGCGAGGCGTGCGCCCCGTTGCCGAACTCGATCTGGTCGGTGCGCCCCTTGACCACGCGCACGCTGCGGTAGTCCACGCCCAGCTCGTGGGCGCAGATCTGCGCCAGCGCCGTTTCCATGCCCTGCCCCACCGAGCCCGCCCCCGTGACCAGCTCGACGCAGCCCGCGGTGTCCACCGTGAGGCGCACCATGTCGGAAGGCCCCAGGCCCGACTTCTCCACGAACATGGCCAGGCCCAGGCCCACGTGCTCGCCGGCGGCGCGGCGCCGTCGCAGGTCCTGCTGCAGCGATTCCCAGTCCAGCCGGGCCAGCGTCTTGTCGAGCAGGCCGGCGTAGTCGCCGGAATCCAGCACCACGTCGACGCCCAGCGCATCCAGCGGCCGGGTATAGGGCATTTCGTGCTTGCCCACGAGGTTGCGCCGGCGCACCTCGATCGGGTCGATGCCGACGCGCTGCGCGATGGCGTCCATGAGGCGCTCGCGCACGAAGGTGGTTTCGTAGCGCCCCGGCGAGCGGTAGGTGGCGGCCGGGGTCTTGTTGGTGAGGCGATAGTGCGCCGCGACGCGATACGCCGGCACGCAGTAGGGCCCCAGCAGCAGGCCGGCCGACATGTCGGCCACGCGCGGGCCGTGCGTGCGCACGTAGCCCCCCTGGCTGTGGTAGAACACGTTGTCGATGGCCAGGATGCGGCCGTCCTGGTCGATGGCGGCGCGGATGTCGTGGTACTGCTCGCGCGAGTGGTTCATCGCCACGAGGTTCTCGCGGCGATCCTCCACCCACTTCACCGGACGCCGCAGGCGCAGCGCCGCCAGGCACACCAGCACGTCTTCGGGATAGAGCTCGCCGCGCACGCCGAAGCCGCCGCCCACATGGCCTTCGTAGAGGTGCATGCTGGCCGGCGCGCGGCCCAGCATCTTCGCCATCTCGTCGCGATTCCAGTGCGACTTCTTGGCCGCGCCGTACATTTCCAGCACGTCGCGCGCGGCGTCGTAGCGCGCGATGGCGCCGCGGCACTCGAGCGGCACGCCGCTGTGCCGCCCCACCGACAGCGACAGCGAAACCTCGCCCCAGGCCGACGCGAAGGCGGCGTCCACGTCGCCATAGCCCTTGCGGATCACCGTGGGCTCGGTATCCAGGCCTGGCAGGAATTCGCCGGGCGCCTGGCGCGCGTCCAGCACCGGCGGCAGTGCCTCGATCCGCACGGCGACCAGCGCGGCCGCATCTTCGGCGAGATACGGATCGGTGGCGAACACCACCGCCACGGGCTCGCCCACGTAGCGCACGCGCGCCTGGGCCAGGATGGGCTGGCAATAGGGTTCCAGCCCCTGCACCTTGGTGGCCCGGAACGGAATCGGCGGGATGTCGGCCACGTCGGCGCCGGTCCAGACGGCCACCACGCCGTCGGCGCGGCGCGCGGCCTCGGTGTCGATGGCGCGCAGCAGGCCGTGCGCCACATCGGAGCGCACCACCCGCATGTGCAGCTGGCGCGGGAAATTGACGTCGGCCGCGAAGCTGCCCTCGCCGCGCACCAGCGGCGGATCCTCGAGCCGCGGCACCGAGCGGCCGATGACGGCTTCGGCGGCGTCGGCGGCATCCTGGGGCCGCGCCGGCGGCCTGGTCCGGGTATCCATGTTCAGCTTCCCTCCCGCATCGCGGCGCGCGCCTGGCGCACGGCCGCCATGATGTTCTGGTAGCCGGTGCAGCGGCACAGGTTGGACGACAGCGCGTCGAGCAGGTCGGCGTCGCTGATGTCGGGGTCGCGCTCGAGCACGCCGCGCGCCAGCATGAGGAAGCCGGGGGTGCAGAAGCCGCACTGCAGCGCATGCTGGTCCATGAATGCCTGCTGCAGCGGATGCAGGCAGCCGCCGCAGGCCATGCCTTCCACCGTGTCGATGCGCTTGCCCTGGGCCTGCACGGCGAACATCAGGCAGGAGCGCACCGGTTCGCCGTCGACCAGCACGGTGCAGGCGCCGCACACGCCGTGCTCGCAGCCCAGGTGGGTGCCGGTAAGGCCGCATGCGTCGCGCAGCGTGTCGGCCAGCGTACGGCGCGGCTCGACGCGCAGCGGGTAGGAATCGCCGTTGACGTCCAGCGTGATCTCGATCTCATGCATGTGCGGGCTCCTGGCCGCCTTGCGGCAGCCCATGGGCCAGGGCGCGCTGCAGCGCCCTGCCTGCTACGGTGGCGACCAGGCGCCGGCGGTAGCGTTGTTCTGCGGGGTCGGCGTCCACGGGCTCCACCGACTCGGCGGCGGCCTGCGCCGCGGCGGCGACGACGGCGGCATCGGGCGCGCGGCCTTCCAGCATGGCTTCCGCCTCGGCCAGGCGCCGCGGCTTGGCTTCCACCGCGCCCACGCCCAGCCGCACGTGCCGCATGACCCCATCGTGCAATTCCAGCGTGGCCAGCGCCATGGCCTGGGCGAAATCGCCCGCACGGCGGCTGAACTCGTCGAAGCCGAAGCGCGTGGCCGGCGCCAGCCGCGGCAGGCGCGCCGCCACCAGCAGTTCGTCGGGCGCCAGCGCCGTGGCCATGTAGCCCTGGAAGAAGGCCGACGCCAGCACCGTGCGCGTGCCGCGCACGCTGGCGACTTCCAGCCCGGCCTCGAGCGTGGCCGCCACCAGGCACCATTCCGAGGCCGGGTCGGCATTGGCCAGGCTGCCGCAGAAGGTGCCGCGGTTGCGTATGGGCAGGTGGGCGATGTGCCGCACCACGGTGGCCAGCAGCTCGCCCAGCGGCCCCTGGACCACGGGCTGATGGAACGCCGCATGGCGCACACAGGCGCGCACCACCAGGGCGTCGTCCTCGAGCGAGAGCTCGCGCAGCGCGGCGATGCCGTTGATGTCGATCAGGTAGGCCGGCTGCGCATAGCGCAGCGCCATGGCGGGCACCAGGGTCTGCCCGCCGGCGATGACCCTGCCGTCGTGGTCGGCCACGTCGGCCAGCATGACGCAGGCCTGCTCCACCGACGTGGGCTCGTAATAGGCGAATTTGCCGGGCTTCATTGTGGACGGGATCCGACGGGCAGCTGGCCCGTGCTGTTAACGTATTGGGATAATAACCAATTTTGGTACACTGCCGCCAGTCCTTTTCACACTGTTCACCTCGTTCACACCGGCCCGCGTCGGGCCGCCATCCTGCAGGAGGTCCGCATGCTGCTGCCGCACCACAACCGCTATGCCTACAGCCCGATCATCGAGCGCCCCGACTACAGCTGGCCCGAGGGCAAGCGCCTGGCCTTCTACATCGGCCTGAACATCGAGCACTTCGCCTTCGGCGCGGGCCTCACGCATTCCCTGTCCACGCCGCTGCCCGCGCCCGACCAGCGCGCCTTCGCCTGGTGCGACTACGGCAACCGCGTGGGCGTGTGGCGCGTCTTCGACCTGCTGGACGAGCTCGGGCTGCCGGCCGCCCACCTGATCAACACCACCCTGTTCGAATACGCGCCGCAGATCCTGCGTGCCATCCGCGCCCGCGGCGACGAGATCATCGCGCACGGCCGCACCAATGCCGAACGGCACGGCGGCATGTGGGAGCGCGACGAGGCCCGCTTCATCGCCGAGGTGCGCGACGAGATCGCGCAGCATTGGGGGCAGGCGCCGCGCGGCTGGATGGCGCCCTGGATGTCGGTGAGCAAGGTCACGCCGGATCTGCTCGAGGAGGCCGGCTTCAAGTTCGTGATGGACTGGCCGGCCGACGACCAGCCGCTCTGGATGAAGACGCGGGGCGGACGCATCATGTCGGTGCCCTACCCGTTCGAACTGAACGACTCGCCCCAGATGCTGGTGCGCCAGCAGAGCCCCGACGACTTCACGCAGGCCATCGTGGACCAGTTCGAGGAAATGCTGGCACAGAGCGCCAGGCAGCCGGTGGTATGCAGCCTGGCGCTGCACGCCATGGTGGTGGGCCAGCCCTACCGCCTGCGCGCCCTGCGCCGCGCCCTGCAGCACATCGCCCAGCATCCCCAGCGCGACCGCATCTGGTTCACGCGGCCCGGCGAGATCTACGACCACTGCGCGCAATTGCCGGCAGGCACCCTGCCCGAACCGGCCTGACCGGGCGCCCGGCCGCACGGCCTGGCCGGGCCACCGGCTTCGCGCCTGTGCCGGCCTGCCGTCAGGGCTAGTTGCCGGCCAGGTCGAACAGGCTGGTCGCGTCGAGCTCGAGCACCGCCTCGTTGTGCTGGTTGAGCACGATCCACGCCCAGGTGACGATGCCCAGGTCTTCGCGGGAGGAGGAAGCCCGCACGGCATGCACCCGCGCCTCCAGGCGCAGCGTATCGCCGGGCCGCACCGGCACGCGCCAGCGCACCTCGCCCAGGCCGGGCGAGCCGAACGACTCGGAATCATGGAGGATGGCGTCGACGGCCATGCGCATGGCCAGGGCACAGGTGTGCCAGCCGCTGGCGATCAGGCCGCCCCAGCGGCCTTCCTGGGCGCGCTGCACATCGGTATGGAACCACTGCGGATCGTACTTGCGCGCAAATTCCAGGATCTCCTGCTCGGTGACCACGACAGGCCCACCCTGGATCACCATGCCTTCGCGCAATTCGGCAAACTTCATGTCATGAATCCTTGCTGGCCGGCCGCGCCCCGCATGGCGAAGCGCCGCCCGGAAATCTTTCGCACTGCACAATCAGCATAGAGCAAACGCCCGCCCGGCGCAGGCGGGATGTCCGCGCCACGGCCATCCGCGGCGTCAGATGAGCGCTTCGATGAGATAAGGGCCCTTGCGCCCCAGCCCGTCGCGCAGGGCGCGCGTGAAGCCTTCCACCGTATCGGCGCGCACCGCCTCCACGCCCATGCCCCGGGCGACGTGCACCCAGTCGATGCTGGGGTCGTCGAGGTCCAGCATGCGGCGGGCATTGTGGCCGGGCTGCTGCACGCCCACGTTCTTCATTTCGCCATGCAGGGTGGCATACGACCGGTTGGCATAGATGATGGTGAGCACGTCCAGGCGCTCGCGCGCCTGGGTCCAGAGCGACTGCACGGTATACATGCCGCTGCCGTCGGCCTGCATGACGACCACCTTGCGGTCGGGGCAGGCGACGGCGGCGCCCACCGACAGCGGCAGGCCCGCGCCGATCGCGCCGCCGGTGAGCTGCAGCCAGTCGTGCGGCGCGGCAGCCACGTTGTACAGCGCCAGTTCGCGCCCCTGCGTGATCGACTCGTCGCACACGATGGCGTGCTCGGGCAGCATGGCGGCGGTGATGCGGTTGAGGGCGCTGCTGGTCAGGGCGCCCGAAGTGGGCAGGTCGAAATCGATGGCAGGCGCCTGCAGCTGCGGCGCGTCGGGCGCGATGCCCAGCTCGTCGGCCAGCCATTCCAGCGCCTGGGCCAGGTCCTGCTCGGGCGTGGCCATGGTGACGTGGCGGCACGACTCGGCCGCCAGCAGGCTGGGCTTGCCGGGATAGGCGAAGAAGGCCACGGGCGAGCGCGCGCCCACCAGCACGAGGTGGCAGACGTCCTTGAGGAAGGCCACGGCCAGGTCCACCGGGTAAGGCAGGCGCTCCACCGGTGTGCGCGTGATGCCGCGCTCGATGCGGCGATTGGAGGTCTCGGACGCCAGGCGCACGCCCGTGGCCTGCGCGATGCGCCCGGCGGCGGCCAGGGCCCGGCCGCGCAGCGCGGCGCCGCCCAGCAGCAGCATCGTGGCCTGGCCGGAACGGATGGCCTGCGCCGCTTCGCGGATGGCCTGGGCATCGGGCGCGGCCGGCGCAGCCGGCTCGACCGGCCGGGGCGCCGGCGTGTCGGCAGGCAGTTCGGTCCAGGCGGCATCGGCGGGCAGGATGAGGGTGGCGATGTTGCCCGGCGCCTGGCGGGCCACGCGGATGGCTTCGCTGGCGCGGGCCGACATGGAAGCGGCATCGGGAATCCGGCCTACCCAGTGCGACATGGGCGCCGCCACGGCATCCACGTCGCTGGTCAGGGGTGCGTCGTACTGGACATGGTAGGTGGCGTGGTCGCCCACCACGTTGACCATGGGCGTGCGCGCCCGCTTGGCGTTGTGCAGGTTGGCCAGGCCGTTGCCCAGGCCCGGCCCCAGGTGCAGCAGCGTGGCGGCCGGCTTGTCGGCCATGCGCGCATAGCCGTCGGCCGCCCCCGTGACCACGCCCTCGAACAGGCCCAGCACGCAGCGCATGCGCGGCTTGCGGTCGAGCGCGGCCACGAAATGCATCTCGGACGTGCCGGGATTGGCAAAGCAGACATCGATGTCGTTGGCAAGCAGGGTGTCGCAGAGGCTGTCGGCGCCGTTCATGGTGTTCCAGGCAGAGGATTTTGCAAAAGCGCGACCGGCCGGCCGCGCGGGACGTGGATACGCATCATAGGAAGGGAGCCGCCTCGCGGATAGGTCCACTCCGTGCCGCAAGGATAGAACCATTGCCGCGGGCGCGCCAACGCGGCGGCAACCGCGGCCCGCCCTCAGGGCAGGATCTGGCCCAGGAAGGCGCGGGCGCGCTCGGTGCGGGGCGCGCGGAAGAAATTGTCGGGCGTGTCGGTCTCGACGATGCTGCCCTGGTCCATGAAGACGATCCGGTTGCCCACCTCGCGGGCGAATCCCATTTCATGGGTCACGCAGATCATCGTCATGCCGTCGCGGGCCAGCTCCACCATGGTGTCCAGCACTTCCTTCACCATTTCCGGATCCAGGGCCGAGGTGGGCTCGTCGAACAGCATGACCTTGGGCTGCATGCACAGGGCCCGCGCGATGGCCACGCGCTGCTTCTGGCCGCCCGAGATCTGGCCCGGGTACTTGTCGGCCAGCTGGGGGATATGGACCCGCGACAGGTATTCCATGGCGCGGGCGCGGGCCTCGGGCTCGGGCACGCGCTTGACCAGCATGGGCGCCAGCGTGCAGTTCTCCAGCACGGTGAGATGCGGGAACAGGTTGAAATGCTGGAACACCATGCCGACTTCCGCGCGGATGCGCTCGATGCTGGACATCCTGTCGTCGAGCTCGATGCCGTCGACCACGATGCGGCCCTGCTGGTGCTCCTCGAGCCGGTTGATCAGCCGTATGGTGGTGGACTTGCCCGAGCCCGACGGCCCGCACAGGATGACGCGTTCGCCGGGCTGCACCTGCAGCGTGATGTCGCGCAGGACCTGGAACTCGCCATACCACTTCGACACGCCTTCGAACGAGATCATCGGCGCCTGGGGGGTTGCTACGCTCATGTCTTTCATGCCTTGCTGATGTCGTGGTTCTCGCCCGCCCCGCTCCAGTAGCCCGGGATGGTCAGCCGCTTCTCGGAGCGGCGGAACAGGTACGACAGCACGCTGCACATGGCGAAGTAGATCACGCCCACCATGGTGTAGACGGTGAGGGCCTGGAACGTGGCCCCGGCCAGCATCTCGCCGGCGCGCATGAGCTCGTATACGCTGATCACGGCGACCAGCGAGGTTTCCTTCACCAGCACCAGCGCATAGTTGCCCAGCGCCGGGAACACGGTGCGCAGCGCCTGGGGCAGCACGATGCGGCGCAGCCGCTGGGTCTTGTTCAGGCCCAGGGCGCGCGCCGCTTCGTACTGCCCGGAATCCACCGACTGGATGCCGCTGCGGAACAGCTCGGCCAGGTAGGCGCCGAAGTTGAGGGTGAGCCCCAGCACGCCCGCCACGAAGCCGTCCATGACGATGCCCATCTCGGGCAGGCCGTAATAGATGTAGAAGAGCTGCAGCAGCAGCGGCGTGCCGCGGATCACTTCGATATAGAAGCGGGCCGCGCGGCTCAGCAGCCGCGAGCGCGACAGCCGGCACAGGCACACCACCAGCCCGAGCGCGACGGCCAGGATGGCGGAACAGAAGAACAGGGCGAGGGTCCACGCCGACCCTTCGGCCAGGGGCGTGAGGTACATGCGCAGCGTGTCGAGCGTCATGCGGGGCTCCGGTGGGGATTCATGAAGGCCGGCTTACTTGCTGAGCAGGTCCGAAATGCCCCACTTGCGGCCGATCTCGGCCATCTCGCCGCTGCGCTTGATCTCGGCCAGCGCCTGGTTCACCGCGGCCAGCAGCTCGGCATTGCCCTTTTCCACGGCCATGCCCACCTGCCAGATCTTCTGCGGCTTGTAGCTCGTGTCGAGCTTGACGCCCGGGATGTTCTTGCTCTTGATCTGGTAGATGATGCTGGGGGGATCGACGATGCCCAGGTCGATGCGGCGGGCCCGCACGTCGGCCAGCAGCGTGGCATAGTCGGGATAGGTCGATACCTTGGTGCCGGGCATGTCCTTGATCATGTTGAACTGCACGGAATCCACCAGCACGCCCACGCGGCTGCCCTGGATCTGCTCGAAGCTGGCGTAGCTGCGCTCGCTTTTCTCGCTGACCACCACGCCTTCGCCCCATTCGTACACCGGCACGGAGAAATCGATGGCCTTGGCGCGCTCCTCGGTGATGAACAGCGGCGCCGACATGACGTCGGCGCGCCCGGAAGTCAGCGTGGGAATGAGGCCGGAGAACGGCACCTGGATCAGTTCCTGCCTGACGCCCAGCCGCTTGGCCACGGCGGCCCCCACGTCGACCATGATGCCTTCCATCCGGTTCGACGCCGGATTCATGAAGCCGTGCGGCGGCGCCGAGGCGGTGGTGACCACGTTGAGCGTCTGGCCGGCGCGGATCTCGTCGAGCGGCCGGGCCGAAGCGGGCATGGCGTGGGCAAGCAGGCCCGCAACGAGCAGGCCTGCGGCGATGATTCCGGATTTCATGTATTTCCCCTTGTTCACAGAATGGTGCAGCGTCGGCCCGCTCAGGCGGGACGGCCCTGCGGATGACGCTGGATGGCGGCGGCGGCGAGCATGCAGAACTCCTGCATCACCGTGGCCGCCAGGAAAGCGGTGGCGCCGCCCACGTCCTGCGGGGGCGACACCGTATTCACGTCGAAGGCGACGAAATTCAGGCCGACCAGGCTGCGCAGCAGCTCCAGGCCTTCGCGCGCCGACAGGCCGCCCCACTCCGGCGTGCACACGCCCGGCGCGCAGGAGGGATCGAAGATGTCCATGTCGAAGCACAGGTATACCGGCCGGTCGCCGATGCGGGCGCGGATGTCGGCGAACAGGGCCTGCGGATCGCGCTGCATCTCGTCGAACGGCACCACGGTGTAGCCCACTTCGCGGCCGTACTCGACCACGCCGCCCATGAAGGAATTGCCGCGGGTGCCCACGTGGTAGCTGGCGCCCACGTCCAGCAGCGACTCTTCGGCCGCGCGGGTGAACGTGGTGGCCGTGTTGTAGCCCGGGATCGGATAGGTGTCGGTGTGCGAATCGATGTGCAGCACCACGAAGCCCGGATGGCGGCGCGACACGGCGCGCAGCTGCGGCAGCGTGACGGCCCCGTCGCCGCCCATGCTGATCGGGATCGCGCCGGCATCCAGCACGCTGGCCACGGCAGCCTCGATCAGCGGATACGAAGCCTCGGGGTCGCCGGGATGGCAGACCACGTTGCCCAGATCGACCGCGCGCAGGAAATCCGGCGGGTTGTCCACGCCGGCGCGGCGGAAGAGATCGAAAGGCCGCAGCAGGCGCGACTGTTCGCGTATGGCATCGGGCCCCTGGCGCGACCCGACCCGGAACGGGTGGGTGCCGCAATCGAACGGAATGCCCATGACGCAGGCGCGGGGAGCGCCCGCCCCGGCCGGCAGGCTGGACGGCAGCCCCATGAAGCCCGCGACGGGCTGGAAAACTGGCGAAGACGGCTCTGGCACGAAAGGACTCCCGATGAGGCGCGCAGATGAAATCTGGATGATGGTATCGACAGACGATACGATCGTGTTGTTATTAGATTAACAAGTGCCACACCGTTCGGATAAGTAGGGAAATCCCCTTATGCCGATAAATAATCCCGATTAAATAAGTATGGAATCAACCCGCCTGGACGCGCCGGAGCGCGTGCCGCCGACTTGCTAGCCGGCCGGCGCCGGCGCGGCCATGGCGTAGAACGGATGGGCGCGGCCTATGGTGCGCGAGGCACTGATCGCATGCGCGGTCTCGAGCACCTGCGGGCCGAACACGGCCTGCGCCTCGTCGAAACTCCAGCGGCTGGACGGCACCGAGACGTTGACCGCCCCCACCGGCGTGCCGCCCGAATCCAGGATGGGCGCGCTCACGGTGATGTCGCCGGGATAGAACTCGCCATCGGAGCGGGCATAGCCGTGGTGACGCGCAAACGCCAGCTCTTCCATGAGCTGCGCCATGCCGGTGATGGTCGTGGCCGTATAGGCCCTGCGCTCGCAGCGCTCCAGCAGGCCGCGCGCCACCTCCTCGGGCAGGCGCGACAGCACGGCCCGGCCGGCCGCCGTGCAGTACAGCGGCAGCCGCATGCCCACGGGCATGTGCACGAACATCTGCTTGTGCGTGGCGAAGCGCGCCACGTAGACCATGTCGGTGCCGTCGGGCTCGGCCAGGCTGCAGGTCTCCTGGCTGGTCCGGTTGAGCGAGTGCAGGAACGGGTTGCCCCCCAGCACCACGGGGCTGGTCTGGGCATAACGCATGCCCAGTTCCAGCGACAGCGGTGCCAGCGAGAATTTCTTGTTGACCGGATCCTTGCGCAGGTAGCCCAGCGTCCAGAGCGTGTGGGCGAACCGCTGCACGGCGCTCTTGGTGAGCCCGGTGGCCTCGGCCAGTTCCGGCAGCGTCATGGCGGGACGCCCTTCCTTGAAGGCCGTCAGCAGCGAGATCCCGCGCGCAAGCGCGGCAACGAACAGCGGCGAGTCTTCATGGGAGGCAACGGACGGCATGGCGCGAACGGATCGGGACGAAGGATCGCGTAGCGTACAACGAACCGACCGTATCGCCTATCGATGTTTGCCCTTCCCCTCGCCCGCCCGCGGCGGCACAGGGCCTGTGCCCCTATTCGCCGGGCTCGAAAGCGGCCGCGGCACGGCCGATGCGGTCGTTCACGGCATCCCATTCCGGCGTGCGCGGCGGCGCCTGCACCAGGATGCGGTCATAGCCCTGGCGGTCGAGTTCGCGCAGCGTGGCATACAGGGCCTGCGCGTAGCGCGCCGGCTCGGCCGGCACGGGATGCAGCTGCAGCCGGCCGCCAACCGCGTCGGCCAGGGGCGGCGCCTGGTACGCCACCAGGGCGCTGCGTCCGGCCGGCAGTCCGCGCCCGAGCGCGAGATCGGCCAGGCGCCCCGGTCCGACCAGGGCCAGGGGCGTGCGCGGCGCATAGTGGGCCTTGAGCGTGCCGGAGGCGCGCGGCGCCGCCGCATCGGGCAGGCCCACCGGCTCGCCCAGCACGGCTTCGAGCTTGGCCTGGGTGACATGCCCGGGGCGCAGCAGCACCGGCCCCACGCCCTGATCCAGGCGCGACAGGTCGACGATGGTCGATTCGATGCCGACCTCGGCATCGCCGCCGTCGAGCACCGGCATGCCCTGCGCCACCTCGTGGGGGAACTCGGCGCGCACGTGCGCGGCACGCGTGGGAGAAACCTGCCCGAACTTGTTGGCCGATGGCGCCGCCACGCCGCCCTGCCCGCCCGGCTTGCCGGCAGCAAAGGCGCGCAGCAGGGCCTGGGCCACCGGATGCGCGGGGCAGCGCAGCCCGATGCTGTCCTGCCCGCCGCTCACCGCGGCGCAGACATGCGGCGCACGCTTGAGGATGAGCGTGAGCGGCCCGGGCCAGAATGCTTCCATCAGGCGCCGGGCCTGCGCTGGCACTTGCGCCGCCCAATACGCCAGGTCGGCCTCGGGAGCCACGTGCACGATGACCGGATGGTTGGCGGGCCGGCCCTTGGCGGCGTAGATGCGCGCAACCGCCTCCGGGCTCTCGGCATCGGCGCCCAGGCCATACACCGTCTCGGTGGGAAAGGCCACCAGCCCGCCGTCCAGCAGCCTGCGGGCCGCGGCCTGTATGGCTGCGGGATCGGCGGCGGAATCAGGGTGCGTCATGGTGCAGGAGCCGGGCAATCAGGAGCTGGGAAATCAGCGGTTGGAAAGTCAGGTGCTGGAAAGTCAGGGACTCGGCATGCCCAGGATACGCGCCACGCGGCCGGCGGCGTCCTGCGCCTCGGCCAGGGTCTGGCCGACGAGGGTGATATGGCCCATCTTGCGGCCGGCGCGCGCTTCGCGCTTGCCGTACAGATGCAGCTTCGCTTCGGGCGCCGCCGCCAGCGCCGCGGCCCAGTCGGGCTCGACGGCGCCGCCGCCGGGCTGCGGGAACCAGAGGTCGCCAAGGATGTTGAGCATGATGGCGGGCGCCAGCTGCCGCGTGCTGCCCAGCGGCAGTCCGGCCATCACGCGCGCCTGCTGCTCGAACTGGCTGCTGACGCAGGCGTCGATGGTGTAGTGGCCGCTGTTGTGCGGACGCGGCGCGATCTCATTGACGACGAGCCTGCCGTCCTGCAGCACGAAGAATTCCACGCACAACACGCCGTGGTAGTCCAAGCCGCGGGCGATGGCGCGCGCCGCCCGGGTGGCGTCGTCCTGGCGGCGCGCCGCATCGGGATCGGCCGCGTCGGCCACCGTGGAAACGGCCAGGATGCCGTCGCGGTGCACGTTGCGCGCCACGGGGAACACCACGTCGGCGCCGTCGAAGCCGCGCGCCAGCACCACCGAGATCTCGTAGGCCAGCGGCATCAAGGCCTCCAGCACGCAGGGCACGCCGCCGAATGCGGCATAGGCCTGCAGCGCCTCTGCGCGCGTGGCCACGCGCGCCTGGCCCTTGCCGTCATAGCCGAGGCGGGCGGCCTTGAGGATGCCCGGGAACAGGCTGTCGGGCGCGCCGTGCAGGTCGGCCTCGGCCAGCACCGGCACGTTGGGCGCCACGTCGATGCCTTGGGCCGACACATGGGCCTTCTCGGCATTGCGGTCCTGCGCCACGGCCACGGCATCGCCCGAAGGGCTCACGCGGCAGCGCGCAGCCAGCATGCGCAGGCTGTCGGCCGGCACGTTCTCGAATTCGGTGCTGACCGCGGGGCACAGTTCGGCCAGTGCCGCCAGGCCGGCGGGATCGTCGTAGGCGGCCCGGATGTGGCGGTCGGCCACCACGCCGGCGGGGCATTCGGCGGCCGGATCCAGCACGGCCACGCGATAGCCCAGGCTCTGGGCCGCGTGGCAGAACATGCGGCCGAGCTGGCCGCCGCCCAGCATGCCCAGCCACGAGCCGGGAGGAAGAGGAAGCGGGGAGTGGGAAGCGCTCATGTCAGGCAGCGGGAGGAACTTGCATGTTGCGGGCGGTTTCGGTCTGCCGGGCGCGGAACGCCACCAGCTTCTGGTGCAGGGCCGCGTCGGTGGTGGCCAGGGTGGCGATGGCGTGCAGCGCGGCATTGGCCGCGCCGGCCTCGCCGATGGCGAAAGTGGCCACCGGCACGCCCTTGGGCATCTGCACGATGGACAGCAGCGAATCCTCGCCGCGCAGGTAGCGCGACGGCACCGGCACGCCGAACACCGGCACTTCGGTCAGGGCGGCCATCATGCCCGGCAGGTGGGCCGCGCCGCCCGCGCCGGCGATGATGGCGCGCAGGCCCCGGGCGTGCGCCGCGGCGCCGTAGTCGGCCATGTCCTGGGGCATGCGATGCGCGGAGATGACGCGCGCCTCGTGCGGCACGCCGAACTCCTCGAGCATCGCCACGGCGTGCTTCATGATGTCCCAGTCGCTGGAAGAACCCATGATCACGCCGATGAGGGGCGTGGCGGTGGTGTCGGTCGTCATAGGAAGGAAGGGAGGCGGTTGGCGCGGGAGGCTGCGTCTGCCCGCAAAGCCGCCTATTTTACCCGCCGCCGCGGGCGCCCTACCGGGCGGCCCCTATGCGCCTTGCCGGGCAGCGTGCGCGTGCGCCAGCGGGTCGGGCCGGCAGGCGCCGTCGCGGCATGCCAGGGTGGCCGCCACCGCGTTGGCCAGCACGGTCACGGCGAACAGGGCCACCACGGCGACGGCCGGCCACGCCAGCGGTTTCCTGAGGGCGTTGTCGCCCCATTTGCGATCCAGCGCCAGCATCAGCACGGCGAAGCACAGCAGCGCGGCGTAGGCGGCGAAGGCCCAGGTATCGAAGCGCCATCCGGCCAGCGTGCCGGCCATGTCCGGCCCGGGCATGAGGATGCGCCAGCCCGCCAGCACCAGCCCGGCCATGGCCGCGGCGATGACCATGGCATAGTGCAGCGGCGAAGGCCCCAGCCGGACGTTGAGCAGCAGCCCTATGCCGGCCAGGACGAAGGCGGCGCGCTGCATCAGGCACAAGGGGCACACCGGCGCGCCCGTGGCCAGCTGCCACCCCAGCGTGAATGCCAGGATGCCGGCCACCCACAGCAGCACCAGCGTGTTGAGCACGCGCGAGCCGCGGCCGGGATTGCGCAGGAATATCATGGCGCACCCGTCATAGTGCAAGCGACGGCACGCCGTGCATGTGCCGGGAGGCGCCGGCGGCGAGTACGGCCAGGGTGGCGACCCACAACATGAAGCACGCGGACCGCTTGCCCTGAAAGCCGCACCAGGCGGCCAGCGCCCCGGTGAGAAACGGCAGCATCAATACCATGGACCGGCTCCGTGATTGCATCGGTGAGCCAGTATAGGTAACAAAGCGAAATATATGCAACACATCCGTGACGAGAGACCCGTCACGGACGCCGCCGCCCCGGACGCCGCCGGCCGGGCCGGCCCGTATTGCGCCCGGGTTGCGCCCGATCTTCAGCCCTTCAGGCGCTCCAGCGCTTCCCGGTACTTGGCCGCGGTCTGCTCGAGCACCGACTGCGGCAGGCGCGGGGCGGGCGGGGTCTTGTCCCAGGGCTGCGTCTCGAGCCAGTCGCGCACGAACTGCTTGTCGAAGGACGGCGGGCTGATGCCGGGACGGTAGCCGTCCGCGGGCCAGAAACGCGAGGAGTCGGGCGTGAGCACCTCGTCCATCAGGCACAGGTTGCCGGCGTCGTCGAGCCCGAACTCGAACTTGGTGTCGGCGATGATGATGCCCTGGGTGGCCGCATAGGCGGCCGCCTCGGTGTAGAGCCGCAGCGTGACGTCGCGGATGCGCTCGGCCATGTCGCGGCCGACTTCCTTCACGACGTGCTCGAAATCCACGTTCTCGTCGTGCATGCCGAACTCGGCCTTGGCAGCCGGCGTGAACAGGGGCTCGGGCAGGCGACTGGCCTGCTGCAGGCCGGGCGGCAGCGCGATGCCGCACACCGAGCCGCTGGCCTGATAGTCTTTCCAGCCGGAGCCGATCAGGTAGCCGCGCGCCACCGCTTCCACCAGGATGGGCTTGAGCCGCCTGACCACCATGGCACGGCCGCGCACCTGCTCGACCTCGTCGGGTGCGACCACGTCTTCGGGCCGGATGCCGGTGGCGTGGTTGGGCAGCACGTGGGCGAGCTTCTCCAGCCAGAACTCCGTGAGTTCGGTGAGGACCTGGCCCTTGCCGGGAATCGGATCGTCGAGGATCACATCGAAGGCGGAAATGCGGTCGGAAGCAACGATGAGCAGCTTGTCGTCGCCCACGGCGTACATGTCGCGCACCTTGCCGCGTCCCAGCAGCGGCAAGGACTTGATGCTGGATTGGTGCAAAGCAGAAGTCACGGATCGGCCCATGGCAAAGAAGACGGCCGCGCAGGACGCGGCCAAAGCGCATAGATTACTGCAAATGGACCCCAGAGTCGGTCCGCCACCCCCCAATTCCAGGAGCCACCATGTCCGATACGTCCCGCCCGCAAACCCGAGTCCTCAGCGGCGGCTGCCGCTGCGGCGCCATCCGCTACGTGCTGGAAGGCGCCCCGCTGACCGCGGCCACCTGCCACTGCCGGGATTGCCAGTACCTGAGCGGCGGCGCGCCCGCCCATGCGCTGATCTATGCGCAGGACGCGCTGCGCCTGCTGCACGGCAATCCGCGCGAATATCGCTATGAAGGCAGTTCCGGACACGGCGTGATGCGCAGCTTCTGCGGCGACTGCGGCACGCCGCTGTTCGGCGGCTCGGAAGGCCAGGGATATGTGATCGTGCGGGCCGGGTCGCTGGACGACCCGGAACATTTCCGCACGCAGGTGAGCCTGTGGACGGCCTCGGCGCCGTCCTGGCACAGCGTGGATGCGGAAGCGCCGCGCCACGCGCGCAACGCTCCCGCCTGAGGGCTTACTGCACCACCTGGGCCAGTTGGCCGGCGGCGTAGCGCTGCGCCATTTCCGACAGGGGCACCGCCTTGATCTTGCTGGCGTTGCCCGCCGTGCCGAATTGCTGGTAGCGCTGCACGCAGATGCCCTTGGCCGCCAGGCGGGCCGGCTTGAGGTATTCGCGCGGATCGAACTTGGACGGGTTCTCGGCGAAGAAGCGGCGGATGGCGCCGGTCATGGCCAGACGGATGTCGGTGTCGATGTTGACCTTGCGCACGCCGTACTTGATGGCTTCCTGGATTTCCTCGACGGGCACGCCGTAGGTTTCCTTCATGTCGCCGCCGAACTCGCGGATCTCGGCCAGCAGATCCTGGGGCACGCTGGAGCTGCCATGCATCACCAGATGGGTGTTGGGCAGGCGGGCGTGGATTTCCTTGATGCGCTTGATCGAGAGGATGTCGCCGGTGGGCTTGCGCGTGAACTTGTAGGCGCCATGGCTGGTGCCGATGGCGATGGCCAGGGCGTCGAGCTGGGTCTGGGCGACGAAGTCGGCAGCCTGCTCGGGATCGGTGAGCAGCTGTTCCATGGTCATGGTGCCTTCGGCGCCGTGGCCGTCTTCCTTGTCGCCCTTCATGGTCTCGAGCGAGCCCAGGCAGCCCAGCTCGCCCTCGACGGTGACGCCCACCTTGTGGGCCATCTCGACCACCTTGCGCGTGACCTCGACGTTGTAGTCGTAGTCGGCGATGGTCTTGCCGTCTTCCTTCAGCGAACCGTCCATCATGACGCTGGAGAAGCCCAGATCGATGGCGCCCTGGCACACCGTGGGCGACTGGCCGTGATCCTGGTGCATGACCACCGGGATGTGCGGATAGGACTCGACCGCGGCCTGGATCAGGTGCTTGAGGAAGCCCTCGCCCGCATATTTGCGCGCGCCAGCCGAAGCCTGCATGATCACCGGGCTGTCGGTTTCGGCGGCAGCCTCCATGATGGCCTGGACCTGCTCCAGGTTGTTGACGTTGAAGGCGGGAATGCCGTAACCGTGCTCGGCGGCATGGTCGAGCAACTGACGCATCGAAACTAGGGCCATGGGATGACCTCCTGGTACTGTTATTGAAATGATGAATACCTGCTGAACAGCCGGATTTTACGAGGGAATCACCGAAAGGTCTTGTGAGCATGCGTTGCAGATGGCGACGCCGCGCGCTGCGGTTAAGATTCGCACGTGAAGGCAAGACCCGATTCAACCGATCGCCATTCCGGAACCCGACATGCTCCATGGATCCTGCCTGTGCGGACGCGTGGCCTACGAGATCGACGGCCCGCTCTTCCATGCCCTCAATTGCCATTGCACCATGTGCCGCAAGGCCCATGGCGCGGCATTCCGCACGCGCGCCACGGTGCTCGCCCGCGATTTCCGCTGGGCCCGCGGCGAGGAGCACATCACCTGGTACTCTTCCTCGCCCGGCCATTACCGCGGATTCTGCGGCGCCTGCGGCACGCCGCTGCTCACGCGCTTCGACCAGACTCCCAGCGTCTATGGCCTGCCGCTGGGCCCGCTGGACGACGACCCCGGCATCAAGCCGGATCGCCACGTGCACGTGGCCGACAAGGCGCCATGGTTCGACATCTCCGACGCCTTGCCGCAATACCTGGGCGGACGCGACCCCGAGGCTGGTCAAACTTGACATAACGCGCTAGAATGGATGTTGGCTTTTGCATCACCCAGCGCTTTTGCATCACCCAGCATCCGGTATCTGCCCAAACCCGGTGCCAGCCCCGGTACCCAATCCCGGGCCGCCGTGCGACAACGGAGGCTTTCACCGGGAGGCTTCCATCGGGTGGCTTCCACCGCTTCTTCCGGCGGGGCCTGCCAGCCCTGTCGCGACCAAGCCGCGCCCCAAGCGCACCTTACCCTCCGGCATGAGTTCCTGCCCCAGGGCCTGTCAACCCTAACCGCCCGCTGCGGGGATCGTGGCCGTACCCGTGCCTGCCCGGACGAATTTCGTCTGCAGGCGCCACGCCTGCCCCGGAACGAGACGGCAAGACCGCTCGCGGCGGATCCGCGTAACGACCAAGGAGTCAATATGGCGAAAGAAGAGCTGATCGAACTGAACGGCGTCGTGGACGAAGTGCTGCCCGACAGCCGCTATCGCGTCCGTCTGGACAACGGCGTCGAAGTCGGCGCCTATGCGTCCGGCCGCATGCGCAAGCACCGCATCCGCATCCTGGCCGGTGACCGCGTCACCCTGGAAATGTCGCCCTACGACCTGACCAAGGGTCGCATCAACTTCCGGCACAAAGACGAGCGCGGCGCCCCGCCCCCGCGCAGCCCCCAGCACCGGCGCTGAGGCGCCCGGGGTGCGGGCGACCCGCAGCGAACCCGGCTGCCGGGTGCCGTAAACTGTGCAGTCGTGCGCGGCACATCGCGCCTGAGACGGCTGCAATGTCAGACACCCCCGAAGCACTGCGAGAAGCCGCGGACCGCCTGGCCCGCGCAAGACGCGAATACGAACGAGGCGAAACCGGACTGAAGCTGCTGCGCCAGTCCCGGACTGCCTTCGTCCACAGCCTGCGCAACACAGGACTGTCGCATGCGCAGGCCTGCCTCAAGTACGACAATTGCATGGAAGAACAGCTGCGCCTGCACCAACAGGCCGCGGCTGCGCTGCAGTATGCCGAGCGGCAATACCGCGCGCTGTGCGCGCAGGCCGGCACGCCGGCCCAGCCCGCCTGAGTTGCGGCATCAGGGCGTGTAGGCTCCGATGAATATCGCGGGATCGACCCGCGCGTCATTCAGGCTGACGTTCCAGTGCAGATGCGGGCCGGTGGCGCGGCCCGTGGCGCCGACCCGGCCGATCGGCCCGCCGCGCGGCACCTCGTCGCCCACGCGCACGTCGATGCGCGACAGATGGCAGAACATGCTGATGAAGCCCTGCCCATGGTCGAGGAACACCGTCTTGCCGTTGAAGAAGTAATCCCCCACCAGCACCACGCGTCCGGCGGCAGGCGCCGATACCGGCGTGCCTGCCGGCACCGCGAAGTCCAGCCCCGAATGCGGATTGCGCTCCTGGCCGTTGAAGAAGCGGCGCAGCCCGAACGGGCTGGACAGCCTGCCGCCCGCCACGGGACGATCGAGCAGCACGTTGCTGGGCACGACGCCCTCGCGATAGGCGGCGTAGGCGCGCATCTGCTCGGCGAGTTCGCGCTCGATGCGCCGCAGGTCTGCCGGATCGGGCGTGACCTGCCGCTTGTTCTTCAGGGTGATGTGCTGCGCGGCGTAGGTCTTGTGGGCCACGTCGAACGGCACGTGGCGCTCGCCGGCGGCGTCGCGTACGCGCAGGTGCTCGGTGCCGGGCTGGGTGGCGAGCGGGATGCCCACCACGGCCGCCCACGCGCCGGTGTCGTCGCGCAGCACCATGGTGCGATGCTCGCCATACCACGCCTGCGGCATCGTCGCCGATTGCCCCAGCGGCACCACCGCCACGCCGCCGGGCACGCGCGCATCGAGCTTGCGGGCGATATAGCTGGCCTGCTGCGCAGGCGCGCGGCGCGCGGCCGGCGCCAGGACGGCCAGCAAGCCCGCCTGCAGCAGGCGGCGTCTGGCGCGCGAGCCCATTACATGCACAGGTTGGCCGACTCGATCAGGGGCTGGCCGCGCGAAGGCAGGCGCGTGTAGAGCTTGACGTCGGTCTGGCCCCGCCACGTGATGACGTCGAGCACCGCCTCCACGCTGATGCTGCTGCTGGCCGACACGCGGTAGCCATCCTGGATGGGGGTGCGCTCGACCTGCTGCCCCTGGCCCTCCCAGGCCGCCGCCACGCAATTGCTGTAGTCGGCGGCATTGCGGGCCGAAGAGCCGAAGAAGGTGGGATCGCGGCTGGCGATGTCGTCGACGCTGGCGCAGCCGGCCAGGGCCAGGCCGAGAACGAGGGCGGCGGGAAGACGGATTTTCATTGTTTTGACGGGACTCCGGGCAGAGGAAGCAAGGCTGCCCAAACTATACCGCAGGCCTTCTTCCCTGCGCGCGCGGCGGCCGCTGCGCCGACTTGGGGCGGAACGCGCGCACCACGTTTTCGTGTGTCTCGATGTAGGGCCCGCCGATCAGGTCGATGCAATAGGGTACGGCGACAAAGATGCCGGGCACCTGCACCGCGCCGTCGGGGCCGCGCAGGCCTTCGAGGGTCTCGCGGATGGCCTTGGGCTGCCCGGGAAGATTGATGATGAGCGCGGCATGGCCGGACGGTATTTCGCGCAGCACGGCCACCTGGCGCGACAGGATGGCGGTGGGCACGAAGCGCAGGCTAATCTGACGCATCTGCTCGCCGAAGCCCGGCATCTCGCGGCTGGCCACCGCCAGCGTGGCCTCGGGCGTGACGTCGCGGCGCGCCGGGCCGGTTCCGCCCGTGGTGAAGACCAGGTCGCAGCCGCACTCGTCCACCAGTTCCACCAGGGCGGCCGAGATGCGGCCGGCATCGTCGGGCACCAGGCGCTCGGCGGCCTGCCACGGGCTGGCAAGCGCGCCGTCCAGCCAGGCGCGCAGCGAGGGGATGCCCTCGTCCTGGTAGACGCCCGAGGAGGCGCGATCGGAAACGGAAACCAGGCCGACGATGAGTTCGTCGGGGCTGCGGCGGGCGATGGAGGCTGCGGACATGGCAAAGGGAACGAAAAATGCGGGAGGAAGAGGCAGCGGACGCCGGCGCGGCGGCCGTGCGCCCTTCCCGATGCTACCTCATGCGCGGGCAGGCGGAATGCTGTCATGAATCTGCAATAATTCCACTCCGCACCCCTCCTCTTCCCTCTCCGCATGTTTTCGCTTTTCTCCGGTCTGGACTTCTGGGTGGGCGCCAGCCTGGTCCTCGCGCTGGCCTTCGTCCTGGCATTCGAGTTCATCAACGGCTTCCACGACACCGCCAACGCCGTGGCCACGGTGATCTACACCAAGGCCATGCCGCCGCACCTCGCGGTGCTGCTGTCGGGCATATTCAATTTCCTGGGCGTGCTGCTGGGCGGGGTGGGCGTGGCGTATGCCATCGTGCACCTGCTGCCCGTGGAACTCCTGATCAATGTGGACACGGGCCGCGGCCTGGCCATGGTGTTCGCCATGCTCACGGCCGCCATCGTCTGGAACCTGGGCACCTGGTATTTCGGCATCCCGGCCTCGAGCTCGCACACCCTGATAGGTTCCATCCTCGGCGTGGGCCTGGCCAACTCGCTGCTCACCGACGTGCCGCTGTCCGAGGGCGTGAACTGGGGCAAGGCGGCCGACATCGGCATGTCGCTGGTGGCCTCCCCGCTGGCGGGCTTTGCGGTGGCGGGCGTGCTCCTGCTGGGGCTGCGCCGCTGGCGGCCGCAGTCCAAGATGCACAAGACGCCGGAGCAGCGCCGTGCGCTCGACGCCAAGAAGCACCCGCCCTTCTGGAATCGCCTGGTGCTGGTGCTTTCCGCCATGGGCGTGAGCTTCGTGCACGGCTCCAACGACGGCCAGAAAGGCATAGGGCTGATCATGCTGGTGCTGATCGGCATCGTGCCGGCCAAATTCGTGCTCGACGCCACCGCCACGCCCTACCAGATCGACCGCACGCGTGACGCGGCCGCCCACATGGCGACGTTCTACGAGCGCAATGCGGCCGCGCTGGAGCCGCACATGGCCCTGTCGCGCCAATCCGCCACGCAGGACCTGCCCGCCGCGTTCCGCTGCGAGCCGCAGCTCACGCTGGCCACGATCGGGGCCCTGCAGCGCGACCTGCAGGGCGTGGCCAGCTATGACGACCTGGCGCCGTCACGGCGGGTGGCCGTGCGGCGCTACCTGCTGTGCCTGGACGACACGGCCAAGCGCGTGTCGGTGCTTGAAGCGCTGCCGGCCCGCGAGCGCGAAGACCTGCATCGCCTGCGCCGCGACCTCACCGCCACGACCGAGTACGCCCCGCTGTGGGTCATCGTGGCCGTGGCACTGGCGCTGGGCATCGGCACCATGGTGGGCTGGCGGCGCGTGGTCACGACCGTGGGCGAGAAGATCGGCCGGCAGGGCATGACATATGCGCAGGGCATGTCCGCGCAGATCACGGCGGTGGGCGCGATCGGGCTGGCCAATGTGTTCAGCCTGCCGGTATCGACCACGCACGTGCTGTCTTCGGGCGTGGCCGGCACCATGGTGGCCAGCGGCAGCGGGGTGCAGGGCGGCACCGTCCGCACCATCCTGCTGGCCTGGGTGTTCACGCTGCCCATCGCCATGCTGCTGTCGGCCCTGCTGTACTGGCTGGGCCTGGCGCTCGCCGCCTGAGGCCGCGCCGGCCGCCGCTACGCGCCGGCGAGCCAGCGCAGCAACGCATAGGCCGCCAGGCCGGCCAGCACCGCCGCACCGGTATTGCGCCACCTGCGCGCCACGCCCGCCGTCGCGGCGAGGCCCGCCAGGTAGGCGGCCAGGCGCCGCGCATCCGTGCCGGCGGCGATCACGTCCGGCACGATCACCGCCGCAGCAATGCCGGCCAGCAGGGCCGGCCCCAGCACGGCCAGCGCCTTGCCCTGCGCCAGCCGCTGCAGTCGCGGGCTGCGGGCCGACAGCAGGAAGGGCAGGGCCCGCGTCAGATAGGTGACGCCGGCCATCGCCGCCACGGCGCTCCAGAATGACAGGGAGTCGGTCATGGGCGCCGCTCCCGCCAGAAATGCGCCGCGCAGCCCGCCGCGGCACCGAGGATGATGGCAGCCGTGGCATGGCCTGCGGCCGCCACCGCGCCGCCGCAGGCCAGCGCCAGCCCGATGGGCAGCCAGAGGCCGCGCCGGCCGCTCTGGCACACCAGCGCCACGAAGAGCGCAGGCAGCGCGAAGCGCATCACCTCGGCCAGCATGGGGTAGCGCTGCTCCAGCCCGCCGCCGGCATAGACGCCCACGGCAGTGCCGGCGATCCAGGTGCACCAGGCCCCCAGGCCGAGGGCCGTCATCCAGGCCTGCCGCCGCGGGCCGGGCACGGCTTCGAGACGATGCAGGGCCGTGGCGAACACCTCGTCGGTCAGCAGGAACGCCAGGCCCAGGCGGGCGGACAAGGCCTCGGGCAGGAAGCGCGACAGCAGCGGGCCATACAGCAGGTGCCGGGCATTGAGCAGCGAGCACAGGGCCACGACGCCGAGCCAGGGGGTTCCCGCCTTGATGGCCGCCAGCAGCAGGAACTGGCTGGCGCCGGCATAAACCAGCACCGACACGCCGATGACCTGCAGCGGCGCGAGGCCCAGGGCCGCGCCGGCGATGCCGAAGGCCATGGCCACGGGAAAATAGCCGATCATCACGGGCAGGCAGGCCTGCAGGCCGTCGCGCCATGCGCGGGGCGCCGCAACCTGCCGCTCGCCGGCGACTCTGCTGTCCACCTCTCCCCCTCATGCTGGATTGCAACCGGGCCGATAGTGTAGCGGCGCCGCGCCGCGCGCCCCTCAGCCGCGCGGATCGCGCAGCCCCTGCCGCGGATCGAAAGCCAGTTCGCGGGCCATGCGCTGGTACGCCTGTCGCGCCTGCGGCGTGTCCGCCGGGGGCAGCACGACGTCCAGCACCAGATACAGGTCCCCGGGCGGCTTGCCCGGTATGCCGCGGCCCTTGAGGCGCAGCTTGCGGCCATTGCGCGAGCCCGCGGGAATGGCGAGCTCCACCGGGCCGGCCGGGGTGGGCGCCTGCACTGTCGCGCCCAGCGCCGCTTCCCAGGGGGCCACCGGCAGCGTCAGGTACAGGTCGGCGCCCTCGGCGCGGTACAGGCGGTGCGGCCGGAAGCGGACTTCCAGGTAGAGATCGCCGCTGGGCGCGCCGCCCTGCCCCGGCATGCCCTGGCCGGCCAGGCGTATGCGCTGGCCTTCGCGTACGCCGGCCGGGATGCGCACGCTGAGCGTGCGGGTGCGCACCTGCGGCGCGCCCTGCGCATCGGCCACCAGGGCGCGCAGCGAAATGTCGCGGACGGCGCCGTGCAGCGCATCCTCGAGGTCGATCTCGATGGTGGCCTGGTGGTCTTCGCCGCGCTCGCGGTAGGCTCCCCATTGCCCGAATTGTCCGCCGAACAGGGAAGAAAAGAATTCGCTGAACTGCCGGTCGGCCCCGCTGCCGCGGAACTCGAAGCCCTGGTCCCAGCCCGGCGGCGGCTGGAACCCGCCGTCATCGGACACGCCGGCGGCGAGCCTGTCGTAGGCGGCCCGCTTCTCCGGGTCGCCCAGCACGGCATAGGCCTCGTTCACGTCGCGCATGCGCGCCTCGGCGTCGGACTCCTTGCTGACGTCGGGGTGGTAGCGGCGGGCGAGCCTGCGGTAGGCGCGACGGATCTCGTCGTCGGAAGCGGTGTTCGCCACGCCCAATATGCCGTAGTAATCCTTGAATTCCATGGTCGGGCTCCGTAGCGCGGCGGGCCGCGCGGCGCGACGCCGCTCGGCCCCTCCTGCCCATGAGGATGGGGACGATCGCGGCGCTTTTCAATCGCGCCGGCCCGGCCGGCGGCGGGCCGGGCCGGCCGGTTCTATACTCCACCGGGTTTGCCGGCGCGCCGGCCCGCACAGGACAGCAAGGTGGTAGAGATCATCGACGCAGATTTCACGCATCCGGAGCATGGCGCCGCCGTGGTGGCCCTGCTGGACGAATACGCCCGCGACCCCATGGGCGGCGGCGCGCCGCTGTCGGCCCGGGCGCGCGACGGCCTGCTGCCCGAGCTGGCCCGCCGGCCCTGGGCGCACGCGCTGCTCGCGCGCGTGGACGGCCGGCCCGCGGGCCTGGCCATTTACTTCGAGGGTTTTTCCACCTTTGCCTGCAAGCCGCTCCTGAACCTGCACGACTTCATGGTGGCCGGCGCCTTCCGCCGCCGCGGCGTGGCCCAGGCGCTGCTCGCCGCGCTGGAGGCGCGCGCCCGGCAGCTGGGGTGCTGCAAACTGACGCTGGAAGTGCTGGAAGGCAATGCCTCCGCCCAGGCGCTCTACCGCAAGGCCGGCTTCGAGGGCTACCAGCTCGCCGAAGCCACGGGGCGCGCCATGTTCTGGCAGAAGAAGCTCTAGGATCCAGTCTGCGGGGCCGATTCCATGTCTTTCCTTCCACCGAGATTCCCATGAACATGCACGACATCCCCTTCGGCACCACCGACTGGTCCGAAGTAGAACGCACCGAGCACCCCGGCGAGACCGGCAAGGCCTACTGGCGCACCCGCCACTTCGGCAACATCCGCGTGCGCATGGTGGAGTACACGCCCGGCTACCTGGCCGACCACTGGTGCAGCAAGGGCCACATCCTGTTCTGCCTGGACGGCGAGCTGCATACCGAGCTCGAAGACGGCCGCCGCTACGTGCTCGGCCCGGGCATGAGCTACCAGGTGGCCGACGGCGCGGAGCCGCATCGCTCCTCCACCCTCACGGGCGCGCGCCTCTTCATCGTCGACTGACGCCGGCCTGCGGGTGGTGTCCGCGCCCGGCCAATTGCGTTACCCTTTTTCCTACACCGCATACGGGCGCCCGGGCCGTTCCGGGCCGACCTGCACAGCCGGAGATGCAACGTGGCAGTCCCCCTGACTCTGTACGTCGACGCGGCGTTCCTCAGCCCCTACGCGTTCTCGGCCTTCGTGGCCCTGTCGGAGAAACAGGTGCCCATGCAGCTGCGGCCCGTGGACCTCGACTGCGGCGAGCAGCACATGCGCCCCTTCCTGGTGCGCTCGCCCACCGGCCGCGTGCCGGCGCTCACGCACGACGACTTCCACCTGTCCGAATCTTCGGCGATCGCGCAGTATCTCGAAGAGGCCTTCCCGCCGCCGGCACACCCTGCCCTGTATCCCGGCGGGCTGCAGCCGCGGGCGCGGGCCCGCCAGGTGCAGTCGTGGCTGCGCACCGACCTGCAGGCCCTGCGCGCGGAGCGCAGCACCCGCTGCCTGTTCGAGGCGCCCTGTCCCGCGCCGTTGTCCGATGCGGCGCAGGCCGAGGCCGCCAGGCTGGTGCGGGTGGCGCAGGAGCTGCTGGCGCACGGCGCCCCGCACCTGTTCGGCGACTGGGGCATCGCCGACACCGACCTGGCGCTGATGCTCAGGCGGCTGGCGCACGACGCCGACGCCCTGCCCGCGTCCCTGCGCGACTACGCCGAGGCCCAATGGCAGCGCCCCGCCGTCCGGGAATGGGTGGCGCACCGTGCGGCAGCCAGCGCCTGAAGGCGCGGGCCGCCCGGTTTCCACGCCATGTTCGCCGATCTCCACCACCTGTCGCACCATGCCGCCTGGCGCCGCCAGCTCGAGATGCTGCTGGAATCGGCCGGCGAGGGCATCTACGGCATCGACCTGCGCGGCCGCTGCATCTTCATCAATGGTACGGGCGCGCGCATGCTGGGCTACACGGCCGACGAGATCGTCGGCCGCAACATGCACTACCTGATCCACCATTCGCGCCAGGACGCGACGCTGATCCCGCTGTGCGACTGCCGCATCTTCCGGGCGTTCCGCGACGGCAAGGGCGAGCGGGCCGACGACGAGGTGCTGTGGCGGCGCGACGGGACCTGCTTCCCGGCCCATTACGCCTCGCACCCCATCCTGGACGGCGAACAGGTCGTGGGCGCCGTGGTCACGTTTTCCGACATCTCCGAGCGCAAGCGCATCGAACACGAGCTGCAGGCCAGCCATGCGCTGCTGGAGCGGCGCGTGGCCGAGCGCACCGCCGAGCTCAGCAGCGCGCACGAGTCGCTGCGGCGGCTGTCGGCACACCTGAGCACCATGCGCGAAGAAGAACGCGCCCACATCGCGCGCGACATCCACGACGACCTCGGCGCCTCGTTCACCGCGCTGCAGCTGGACCTGAAATGGCTGCGCCAGCGCCTGGACACGCAGCCCGACCTGGCGGCCCACGTGGAACGCATGCTCGACGTGGCCCAGGCCGCCATGGGCGCCACGCGGCGCCTGCTCAACGACCTGCGCCCGGTGGTGCTCGACCACCTCGGCCTGTGGGCCGCCATCGAAGTCCTGCTGCAGGACATCCAGGCCCGCACGGGCCTGCAGTGCCGCTTCGTCTGCGGCCCGATGGCCGAACGCAAGCGGCTGGGGCGCGACGCCGAGATCGCCGTCTACCGCATCGTGCAGGAATTGCTCACCAACGTGCAGCGGCACGCCCGGGCCAGCCAGGTGAGCGTGGAGGTCGAGTGCGACGCCGGCGGGCTGGCCCTCACCGTGCAGGATGACGGCCAGGGCATGCGCGTGCCGCAGCGTCCCGCCACCTTCGGGCTGCTGGGCGTGCATGAACGGGCCCGGGCGATCGGCGGGGAACTGGCCATCGACAGCGCCCCGCAGGCCGGCACGCGCGCGCGCCTGCGCCTGCCCGGCATCTGAACCGCCATGGCCATCAACGTACTCATCATCGACGACCACATGATCATCCGGCGCGGCCTGCGCCAGATCCTGGCGGAGTCGCCCCGCATCGGCGAGATCGGCGAGGCCGGCGACGGCCCGTCGGCGCTGCGCGAACTGCGCCGCGGCAACTGGCACGCCATGCTGCTCGACATCGCGCTGGGCGAACGCGACGGCCTGGATTTCCTCAAGAGCGCCCGCACGGAGTTCCCCGGCACGGGCGTGGTCATGCTGTCCGTGTATCCGGAATCGCAGTTCGGCGTGCGCGCCATCCGCAGCGGCGCGCACGCCTACCTGAACAAGGGCTGCGATCCGGAGCAGATCCTGGCGGCCATAGGGCGCGCCGCCCAGGGCAGGCTGTACATCACGCCCGAGCTGGCCGAACTGCTGGCGCACGACGTGCGCCGCAAGCCCTCCGAAACACCGCACGAGGCGCTGTCCAACCGCGAATTCCAGGTCCTGCAGCTGCTGCTGCGCGGCCGCTCGGTGTCGGAGATCGCCGAACAGCTGGCGCTGTCGGCCAACACCATATCCACGTACCGCGCCCGCATCTTCGACAAGCTGGCGGTGCGCAGCCTGCTCGAGCTGGCGGACTACGCCTCGCGCCACGGCCTGAACCCGCAGGCCTGAACCCGCCGCCCCGCGGGTTATCCCTGTAGTGCCAGCACTACAGATCTTTCACGTCCGCCGCGATACCGGCAAACGCGCCGCGCCGCCATCATGCCGGCAAAAGCAACTCGCGGGCAGCGCTGGCATGAAGAATCCGGGTTACCGGCTGGGGATCTACGTCTATCACGACGCCGAAGTCATGGACATCTCGGTGCCGTTCGGCGTGTTCGCCACCGCCCGCCGCTACGAACCCGAGCTGGGCGTATTCCTGGTGGGCGACACGCGCGCCCCGGTGCACGCCGGCTCGGCTTTCTCGGTGACGCCGCGCTACGGGCTGGACGACCACCCTGCGCTCGATGCCTTCCTGATGCCGGGCGGCGCGGGCGCGCGCGACGAACTGCACAACCGGCGGCTGCACGACTACGTGCGCGCCCTGTCCGGGCACTGCCTGCTGGCGGGGCTGGGCAGCGGCGCCTGGCTGTACGGCCGCATGGGCCTGCTCGACGGCCTGCCGGCCACCAGCCGCAAGGAACCCGACAGGCTGGAGGCCTCCCATCTCGGGCAGTCGCCGCTGGACCGCCTGTCGGGCCTGGCGCCGGGCTGCCGGCCCAGCCGCGCGCGGGTGGTCGATGCCGGCCGCGTCGTCACGGCGGGCGGCGCCGCGGCCGGGCTGGACCTGGGCCTGCACCTGCTGCGGCGCGCCGGGCTGCCGGACGAAACCATAGACGACGTGGTGCGCGTGCTGGAGTACCAGCACGCGTACGCGCATTACCGCGAGGACATCGAGTACGCCGCCGGGCGCACCGGGTCCCCCTCCCTGCCGGCCTGATCCTTCAAGGAAAGCATCATGTCCCTGTTCCGCAATCCCTTCGACGCGAACACCCGCCTGTCCCTGCGCTGCAGCTGCGGCCAGCATGCCAGCCAGGCCCAGCACGACGAGGCCGCCTCCGCCGAGGCGCGCCAGGCGCGCGTGGTCGAAGGCGCCGTCATGCGCGCCCTGTTCCCGCAGGACGCCGTGCGCCGCGCCTTCATCCGCAGCGTGGGCGCCGGCACCGCCCTGGCGGCCGTCTCCAGCCTGTTCCCGATGGGCCTGGCCAAGGAGGCCTTCGCGCAATCCGCCGGCCCGCTGGAGAAGCCGAAACTGAAGATCGGCTTCATTCCCATCACCTGCGCCACGCCCATCATCATGGCGCATCCCATGGGCTTCTATGCGCGCCACGGGCTCGATGTGGAAGTGGTGAAGACGGCCGGCTGGGCGCTGATCCGCGACAAGGCGCTGTCCGGCGAATACGACGCGGCCCACATGCTCTCGCCCATGCCGCTGGCGATCTCGCTGGGCGCGGGCACGGGCAACGCCATCCCCTGGACCATGCCGGCGGTCGAGAACGTCAACGGCCAGGCCATCACGCTGTCGATGAAGCACAAGGACAAGCGCGACCCGCGCGACTGGAAGGGCTTCAAGTTCGCCGTGCCCTTCGACTACTCCATGCATGCCTACCTGCTGCGCTATTACCTCGCCGAGCACGGCCTGGATCCCGACCGGGACGTGCAGATCCGCGCCGTGCCGCCCCCCGAGATGGTGGCCAACCTGCGGGCCGACAACCTCGACGGCTTCCTCGCCCCGGATCCGGTGAACCAGCGCGCGGTCTACGACGGCGTGGGCTTCATCCATACGCTGTCCAAGGAGCTCTGGGACGGCCACCCGTGCTGCGCCTTCGCGGCCAGCCGGCAGTTCGTCACGCAGATGCCCAACACGTATCAGGCCCTGCTCAAGGCCATCATCGAGGCCACGGCCTATGCGCACGACCCGGCCCACCGCAAGGAGATCGCCGCGGCCATCGCCACGCCCAACTACCTGAACCAGCCGGTCACGGTGGTCGAACAGGTGCTCACCGGCACCTATGCCGACGGCCTGGGCAACGTGCGCCAGGTGCCCGACCGCATCGATTTCGCGCCCTTCCCGTGGCAGTCGTTCGCCGTGTGGATCCTCACGCAGATGAAGCGCTGGGGCCAGGTCAAGGGCGACCTCGACTACCAGAAGATCGCCGCCAAGGTGTTCCTGGCCACGGACGCGGCCAAGCTGATGCGCGAGGCCGGCCTCACGCCGCCGGAGGGTGTCAGCAAGCCGTTCTCGGTGATGGGCAAGCCCTTCGATCCCGCCCGGCCGGAAGAATACCTGGCCGGCTTCGCGATCCGGAGGAGCTGATGCAGGCAGGCAGCCAGGGCGGGCGCGCAACGCTGCTCTCCCTCCTCATTCTTGCGGTGCTGCTGCTGGCCTGGCACCTGGCCACCCGGCCCGACGCGGCCGCCGCCACCGTGGACCCCGCCTATGCGGCGCTGGTGGGCGGGGCGGCCGCCGGCGGCGGGCAGACCCCCGTGCCCGGGCCGCTGGAGGTCGGCGCCCAGCTGTGGGCCCACCTGCAGGATCCCTTCTACGACCGCGGCCCCAACGACAAGGGCCTGGGCCTGCAGCTGGGCTACTCCATCGCGCGCGTGCTGGCAGGCTTCCTGCTGGCGGCCCTGGTGGCGATCCCGCTGGGCTTTCTCATCGGCATGTCGCCGCTGGTCTACCGCGCGCTCGACCCCTACATCCAGATCCTCAAACCGATCTCGCCGCTGGCCTGGATGCCGCTGGCGCTCTACACGATCCGCGACGCGGGCATCTCGGCCGTGTTCGTGATCTTCGTGTGCTCGCTGTGGCCCATGCTGATCAACACCGCCTTCGGCGTGATGTCGGTGCGGCGCGACTGGCTCAACGTCGCGCGCACGCTGGAAGTGTCGCGGCTGCGCACCGTGCTGCACGTGGTGCTGCCCGCGGCCGCGCCCACCATCATGACCGGCATGCGCATCTCCATCGGCATCGCCTGGCTGGTGATCGTGGCGGCCGAGATGCTGATCGGCGGCACCGGCGTCGGCTATTTCGTCTGGAACGAATGGAACAACCTGTCCATCAGCAACATCATCTGCGCCATTCTCGTCATCGGCGTGGTCGGCATGCTGCTGGACACCCTGCTGGCGCGCCTCGCGCGGCTGGTGGCATACCGGGAGTAGACGCATGGCACGGCATTTCCTGCAGGTCCAGGGGCTGGCGCGGCGCTACCCCGGCCCGGGCGGCAAGGGCGAAACCACCGTCTTCGACGGCGTGGATTTCCATATCGAGCGCGGCGAGGTGGTCTGCGTGATCGGGCATTCCGGCTGCGGCAAGACCACCATCCTCAACATCCTCGCGGGCATCGACACGGCCAGCGCAGGCACCGTGATCATGGACGGCCGGGAGATCTCCGGCCCGGCGCTGGACCGCGGCGTGGTGTTCCAGGCCCACGCCCTGCTGCCCTGGTTCACGGCGCTGCAGAACGTGGCCTTCGGCGTGCGCTCGCGCTGGCCCGGCTACACGCGCCGGCAGGTGGAGGAGCACAGCGTGCGCTATCTCGAAATGGTGGGGCTGGGCCATGCGCTGCACCGCAAGCCGGCGGAACTGTCGGGCGGCATGAAGCAGCGCGTCGGCATCGCCCGGGCCTTCGCGGTGCAGCCCAAGATGCTGCTGCTCGACGAGCCCTTCGGCGCGCTCGATGCGCTCACCCGCGGCACCATCCAGGACGAGCTCCTGGCCATCGTGCGGGCCACGGGCCAGACCGTATTCATGATCACCCACGACGTGGACGAGGCCATCCTGCTGGCCGACCGCATCCTGCTCATGAGCGGCGGGCCGCGCCAGCCGGGCGGCCACGGCCGCATCGCCGCGACGGTGCCGGTGGACCTGCCGGCCGAGCGCAGGCGCGCCACGCTGCACCACCTCCCGCGTTACCAGGACATCCGCAACCAGCTGGTCGACTTCCTCATGGGCAAAGACCAGCCTCAATTGGAGACATCGCCATGATGACCCGCAATGAAGTCACCGAGCTCGTCGTCGCCCGCAAGATCGCCAAGGGCATCAAGTGGGAGGCCATCGCCGAAGCCGTGGGCCAGAGCAAGGAATGGACCACCGCCGCCCTGCTCGGCCAGATGACCATGACTGCCGAACAGGCCGAGGCCGCCGCCCGGGTGCTGGACCTGCCCGAAGAAGCGGTGATCCAGCTGCAGGTGGTGCCGTACAAGGGCTCGCTGCCCACCGCCGTGCCGACCGATCCGCTCATCTACCGCTTCTACGAGCTGGTCAACGTGTACGGCACCACGTTCAAGGCCCTGATCCACGAAGAGTTCGGCGACGGCATCATGAGCGCCATCGACTTCAAGATGGACATCGCGCGCGAGCCCGATCCCAAGGGCGACCGCGTGCAGATCGTGATGAGCGGCAAGTTTCTGCCGTATAAAACGTACTGAGGCGCGCTGCGCAGCCTGGCGCCCGTCGTGTTGCACTGCAACATGGATTGCGGTGTAATGGGGGTAAACCCCGCCGCGCTCGCAGGATGTGGGCGCGGCTCCCAAGGAGTACGCCATGGCAGCATCCGCAGCCGGTTCCCTTCCCCTTCCGGCCAGCCACCCCTGGAACGCCGCGTACGAGTACGCCACCGACGCCTGGCAGCGCGGCATCCTGTTTGCCGACGTCATGCGCCAGCGCGGCAACCAGTACCTGGCGCACATCGCCAAGCGCGCGCCCAACGTCCTGAGCATGAAATCGCAGGTCGTGCTCGACGGCCGCGAGTTCGAGCGCCCCGTCAACTACGTGCTGCTGCGCATCATCCCGCCCGAGGGCGTGGCGGTGGACCCGCTCAAGCGCCCCTTCCTCGTGGTGGACCCGCGCGCGGGGCACGGCCCGGGCATCGGCGGCTTCAAGCCCGAGAGCGAGATCGGCGTGGCCGTGCGCGCGGGCCATCCCTGCTACTTCGCCAGCTTCCTGCCCCGGCCCATGCCCACCCAGACGGTCGAGGACGTGATGCGCGCCGAGGCGCGCTTCATGGAAGAGATCATCGCCCGCCATCCCGAGGCCGAGGGCAAGCCGGTGGCCGTGGGCAACTGCCAGGCCGGCTGGCAGCTCATGATGACCGCGGCGATGCGCCCCGAGCTTTTCGGTCCCATCATCATCGCCGGCGCCCCGCTCTCGTACTGGGCCGGCTGGCGCGGCATGAACCCCATGCGCTACGCCGGCGGCCTGCTCGGCGGCAGCTGGCTCACCGCCTTCGCCAGCGACCTCGGCGCCGGCCAATTCGACGGCGCCTGGCTGGTGCAGAACTTCGAGAACCTCAACCCGGCCAACACGCTCTGGACCAAGCAGTACAACCTGTACGCCAAGGTCGACACCGAGGCGCCCCGCTACCTGGATTTCGAGAAATGGTGGGGCGGGCACGTGTTCCTCAACGGCCCCGAGATCCAGTACATCGTCGACAACCTGTTCGTGGGCAACCGCCTGGCCACGGCCGGCCTGGTCACCTCCGACGGCATCCGCATCGATCTGCGCAACATCCGTTCCCCCATCATCGTGTTCTGCTCCAAAGGCGACAACATCACCCCGCCGCCCCAGGCGCTGGGCTGGGTGCCCGACCTCTACCAGAACGACGAGGAGATCCGCGCCCACGGCCAGACCATCGTCTATGCCGTGCACGAAAGCGTCGGCCACCTGGGCATCTTCGTCTCGGGCAGCGTGGCCCGCAAGGAACACCAGGAATTCACCAGCAATATCGACTTCATCGACGTGCTGCCCCCGGGAATCTACGAGGCCGAGTTCGCCGAGAAGACCGCCGAAACGCCCCACGCCGACCTGATCGAGACCGACTACGTGATGTCGTTCGAACGACGCCACCTGCAGGACATCCGCGACATCGTCCAGCAGATCCCCGAAGACGACCGGCGCTTCGCCGCGGTCGCGCGCATCTCGGACATCAACCTGGGCCTGTACCGCAGCTTCCTGCAGCCCTGGGTGCGGGCCTGCGTCACGCCGCAGTGGGCCGAGGCCATGCAGCGCCTGCATCCGCTGCGCCTGCCCTACGAACTCATCTCCGACAACAATCCCTGGGTTGCGCCGGTGGCCAGGCTGGCCAGGGAAGTCCGCGAGCATCGCCAGCCGGTGTCCGAGGACAATCCTTTCCTGCAGGCCCAGAAGCTCATGTCGGGCGTGATCGAAAGCGGGCTGACTCTTTATCAGAAGTGGCGCGACGCGGCCGAAGAACAGCTGTTCATGGCCGTCTACGGTTCGCCGCTGGTGCAGGACTGGGCCGGGCTGGGCGCCAAGGAGGGCCCGCCGCGGCGCCACCCCGGCATTTCGCCGGAACACCGCGCCTTCATGCAGGAGCGCGCCCAGGAACTGCGCACGCTGGTCTCGGTGGGCGGGCTGCGCGAAGCGGCCATGCGCATGCTGCTTTACGTCAGCGGCATCGAGGGCGGCATGGACGCGCGCAGCTTCGCCCTCGTGCGCAAGCTGCGGGCCGAGAAAGACCACGTCCTGGCGCTGCAGCAGTTCAAGGACGTGGCACGCGAGCAGGCCATGGTGATGCGCCTGGACCGCGCCGGCGCGATCGACGCGATCCCCGTGCTGCTCCAGCATGCCAGCGCCGAAGAGATCCGCGCCGTGCTGGCCGACACCAAGCAGGTGCTGGAAGTCGGGCAGCCCCTCAATGAAAAGGCCCAGCGCAGCCTGCGCGAAATGGAGGAAGTCTTCGAGGCCGCCGCGCGCCGCGCCGAGGGCCGGCAGCCCGCGCGCAAGCGTGCCACGCCGGCCGAAACGGCCCTGGCGCTGCCGGCGCGCACGCCAGTGGCGGCGCAGTCCAAGGCGGTGGCGCAGGCTTCCGCCACCCTGCCGCTGCCTACCCATGCCGACGAGGCGCCGCCCCCGGCGGCGCGGCCCGCTGCACGCCGCCGCGCCGCCGCCAAGCCCGCAGCCAAGCGCGCCGCCAGGCCGGCGCCCCGAAGCAGGAAGCAGACATGAGCGGGGACGCGCAGCGGGCCCACTACGACAGGCTGATCGGCCGGGCCCAGGCCTTGCCGCCTGCCGTCTGCGCGGTCGCGCATCCCTGCGACGAACCGTCGCTGGGGGCCGCCGTGGAGGCGGCAAGGCTGGGCATCCTGCAGCCCGTGCTCGTGGGGCCGCAGCGCAGGATCCGCGATACCGCGGCCAGCTGCGGGCTGGACATCGACGGACTCGACATCCTGGACACCCCGCACAGCCACGCCGCCGCCGCCGCGGCGGTGGCCGAAGTGCGTGCCGGCCGCGCCGCCCTGCTCATGAAGGGCAGCCTGCACACCGACGAACTCATGCACGAAGTCGTGGCCCGCGACACCGGCCTGCGCACCGCGCGCCGCATCAGCCATGTCTTCATCATGGACGTGCCCACCTACCCGGAGCCGCTCTTCATCACCGACGCGGCGGTGAACATCTTCCCGGATCTCGCCACCAAGGCCGACATCGTGCGCAACGTCATCGACCTGCACGCCGGCCTGGGCCTGGGGCCGCCGCGGGTGGCCATACTGTCGGCGGTGGAACAGGTCAATCCCGGGATCCCGAGCACCATCGAGGCCGCGGCACTGTGCAAGATGGCCGAGCGCGGCCAGATCACGGGCGGCGTGCTGGACGGCCCCCTGGCACTGGACAACGCCATCAGCCCCGAAGCCGCGCGCATCAAGGGCATCGTGTCGGAAGTGGCGGGCCGCGCCCAGGTGCTGGTGGTTCCCGATCTCGAGGCCGGGAACATGCTGGCCAAGAACCTCACTTTCCTCTCCAACGCGCAGGCTGCGGGCATCGTGCTGGGCGCGCGCGTGCCCATCATCCTCACCAGCCGGGCCGACAGCCCCCGCACCCGCCTGGCCTCCTGCGCCGTGGCCGCGCTCTATGCGCATCATCTGGCGCACTCCCGGCCCGTGCCCGTCTGAAACCTCCTGCCCCACGGCGGCTCCCATGAGCGACACCCTACTCGTCATCAACGCCGGCAGTTCCAGCATCAAGTTCCACCTGTACGACGCCGCGGCCGATCGCACGCTGCATCCGCGGCTCGGTGGGCAACTCGACGGCATCGGCACCGCGCATCCCCGGCTGCGCGTGCGCGACGCGCAGGGCGCCATCCTGCTGGAACGCCAGGAGGCGCCGGCCCATGCGGCCGACGTGCACGCTGCGCAGGAAGTGGTGGGCACCTGGCTCGGCGGCCACCTCGGCGGCGCTCCGCTGGCGGTGGGCCATCGCGTCGTGCATGGCGGGCCCGACTTCGCCGCACCCGTGCGGGTCGACGACGCCGTGCTGCGCCGCCTCGAAGCGCTCACGCCGCTGGCGCCGCTGCACCAGCCCAACAATCTCGCCGCGATCCGCGCCATCCGTGCCCGGATGCCCGACATGCCGCAAGTGGCGTGCTTCGACACGGCCTTCCATCGCAGCCACGGCGAACTCGCCGACCGCTTCGCCCTGCCCGAGGCCATGCACCAGCGCGGCGTGCGCCGCTACGGCTTCCACGGCCTGTCGTACGAATACATCGCCCAGCGCCTGCGGGCCGCCCTGCCCGAGCTGGCCGCCGGCAAGGTGGTGGCTGCGCACCTGGGCTCGGGCGTGTCGGCATGCGCCATGGTGGCCGGGCGCAGCGTCGACAGCACCATGGGCTTCACGGCGCTGGACGGCCTGCCCATGGGAAGCCGTCCGGGCAGGCTCGACGCCGGCGTGGTGCTGTGGATGATGGAGCAAGGGATGGACCACGACCGGATCCAGCACCTGCTCTACCATGACTGCGGGCTCAAGGGCCTCTCGGGCCTGAGCGCCGACGTGCGCGACCTGCAGGGCAGCGACGACCCGCGGGCGCGCCTGGCGCTGGACTACTTCGCATGGCGCGTGGCCGAGGGCATGCTGGGGCTGGGCTGCGCCATGGACGGCATCGACGGCTTCGTCTTCACCGCCGGCATCGGCGAGAACTCGCCGGAAATTCGCGCAGCCATCTGCTCGCACTGGCGCTGGCTGGGCGTGCGCCTCGATCCCGAGCGCAACGCGCGCCACGGCCCGTGCATCTCGGCGCCGGACAGCCGCATCGGCGTGTATGTGGTGCGCACCGACGAAGAACGCATCATCGCGCAGCACACGCTGAACCTGGTCAGGCCCGCATGAACCCGCCTCCGATCCCGGCGCGCGCCACGCCCGCGTGCCAGACATGGGTGGGCAGATGGGCGCCGTAGCTATAGCAAAGCTCGGCCAGTTCCGGTACATCCCAGCACAGCAGGTCGGCGCGCTTGCCAACGGCCAGGCTGCCTGTTTCCGACTCCAGGCCGAGGGCGCGCGCGGCGGTAAGCGTGACGCCTTGCAGCGCTTCGGCCGGTGTCAGCCGGAACAGCGTGCAGGCCATGTTGAGCATGAGCAGCAAGGAGGCGAAAGGCGACGTGCCGGGGTTGCAATCGGTGGCCACCGCCATGGGCACGCCGTACCGGCGCAGCAGCGCGATGGGTGGCGCGTGGGTATCGCGCAGGAAGTAATAGGCGCCGGGCAACAGTACCGCCACCGCGCCGGACCGGGCCAGCGCGCGCGCGCCGGCTTCGTCCAGGTGCTCCAGGTGGTCGGACGAGAGACCGGCGTGGCGCGCCACCAGTTCGCTGCCGCCCAGGTTGGTCAACTGCTCGGCATGCAGCTTGACAGGCAGCCCCAACGTAGCGGCAGCCGTGAAGAGGCGCTCGATCTGCGCCGTGCCAAAACCGATGTTCTCGCAGAAGCCGTCGACCGCATCGACCAGGCCTGACTGGGTCGCCGCTGGAAGCACTTCGGCACAGACGAAATCGATGTAATCATCGGCGCGGCCGGCGTATTCCGGCGGCAGCGCATGCGCGCCGAGAAAGGTGGTGCGCACGCTCACCGGCTCGCGCTCGCCGAGCAGCCGCGCCGCGCGAAGCATGTTCAGCTCGGTGTCGCGGTCCAGGCCGTAGCCGGACTTGATCTCCACCGTGGTGACGCCTTCGCGCATCAGGGAGCGCAAACGCGGCAAGGACTGCTCGACGAGGGTGGGCACATCCGCTGCGCGCGTGGCACGGACCGTGGAGACGATTCCGCCGCCGGCGCGCGCAATGTCTTCGTAGCTGGCGCCGTTCAATCGCAGTTCGAACTCGCGGGCGCGGGAACCGGCGTGGACCAGATGCGTGTGGCAGTCGATCAGGCCCGGCATGAGCCATTGCCCACCGGCGTCGACCACGGTCTGTGCCCCACGCCCGCCTGCCTGGCCGGTGCGGCCTATCCAAGCGATCCGCCCTTGCGAAATGGCAAGGGCGTCGGCGTCTTGCGCCACGCCGTAGGGCGTGCCAAGGGCCGGATCGAAAGTCGCCAGACGGGCATTGACGATGAGGGTGTCCCACTGCGTGGAGATATCGGAAGCCGTCATGGGGAAAATCCTTTAACGCATGAATACATGATCAAAGTTTACTTGACTATACTTGTATATCCAAGTTAAATCCTGGTCATCCGCTGTTGCTTCCGAGATTTCTCATGAGCGCTCCTTCATCAGATAGCCGGCTCGCGCCCTACGCCCGTATCAAACGCCACATCGTCGAGAACATCGAGTCGGGCCAATGGGCGGTAAACGAGCAAGTGCCTTCCGAGAACCAGTTGGCCGCCCAGTTCGACGTATCGCGCATGACCGCGCGCCGCGCAATCCTTGAACTGACGCAAGACGGCATGCTGGTCCGCAGCCAGGGGTTGGGCACTTTCGTGGCCGAACGGCGGCCGGTGCTGCCCGTGCTGGAAGTGCGCAACATCGCCGATGAGATCGCCGGACGCGGCCACCGCTACGCCAACCGCGTCATCGAGCTGAAGGAGACCCCGGCCACCGAGGGCATCGCCATCGCGCTGAACGTCGCGCCGGGCAGCCCCGTCTACCACTCGCTGATCCTGCACCTGGACAACGACGTGCCGGTGCAGTTGGAAGACCGCTACGTCAATCCGGCGGTGGCGCCCGGCTACCTGGAGCAGGACTTCGGGCTGGAAACCCCTAACGCCTATCTCAGCCGCGTCGCGCCGTTGTCCGCGGTCGAACACACCATCGAGGCCATCCTGCCCAGTGCCGACGTGGCCCAATGGCTGGGCGGCAAGACCCCGCAAGCCTGCCTGCAGGTACTGCGTCGCACCTGGGCCGGCTCCCACATCGCCACCTTCGCGCGGCTGATCCATCCCGGCGATTCGTATCGCCTGAGCGGCTACGCCACGGTGCCGCCGCAGCCTGGCCGGCCCGCCTGACAAGACCTTCCGGAGACACGAGATGAGTGAACGCAATCCCGCCCGCCACGACGCCACGCGCACGGTCCGCGCGCCGCGCGGCAACCAGTTGAGCTGCAAGAACTGGCTGATCGAGGCCGCCTACCGCATGATCCAGAACAATCTGGATGCCGAAGTGGCCGAGCATCCTCACGAACTGGTGGTCTATGGCGGCATCGGCCGCGCCGCGCGCGACTGGCAGGCCTACGACAAGATCCTGGAAGTGCTGCGTCGCCTGCAGGAGGACGAAACCCTGCTGATCCAGTCCGGCAAGCCGGTAGGCGTGTTCAAGACCCACGCCGACGCCCCGCGAGTGCTGCTGGCCAACTCCAACCTGGTGCCGCACTGGGCCACCTGGGAGCATTTCCACGAGCTCGACCGCAAGGGCCTCATGATGTATGGCCAGATGACCGCGGGCAGCTGGATCTACATCGGCTCGCAGGGCATCGTGCAGGGCACCTACGAAACCTTCTACGCGGTGGTCAACCAGCATTTCGGCGGCGACCCAAAAGGCCGCTGGATCCTGACTGCCGGCCTGGGCGGCATGGGCGGCGCGCAGCCGCTGGCCGCGACCATGGCGGGCATGAGCATGATCGCGGTGGAATGCGACGAATCTCGCATCGATTTCCGGCTGCGTACTCGCTATATCGACGTCAAGGCCACCTCGCTGGACGAGGCGCTGGCGATCATTGAAGAAGCCCGCAAGGACCAGCGCGCCATCTCGGTCGGCCTGCTCGGCAACGCCGCCGACGTCGTGCCCGAACTGGTGCGACGCGGCATCACGCCGGATTGCGTCACCGACCAGACATCGGCGCACGATCCGCTGAACGGCTACCTGCCACAAGGCTGGAGCATGCAGCAATGGCGCGAGAAGCGGCACAGCGATCCGGCCGCCGTCGTCGCCGCGGCCAAGCAGTCGATGGCCCTCCATGTGCGCGCCATGCTGGCGCTGAAGGAACGCGGCGCGGCCACGCTCGACTACGGCAACAACATCCGGCAGGTGGCGCTCGAGCAAGGCGTGGAGAACGCTTTCGACTTTCCCGGCTTCGTGCCCGCCTACATCCGCCCGCTGTTCTGCCAGGGCATCGGGCCGTTCCGCTGGGTCGCGCTGTCGGGCGACCCCGAAGACATCTACAAGACCGACGCCAAGGTCAAGGAGCTGCTACCCGACGACGCGCACCTGCACAACTGGCTGGACATGGCGCGCGAGCGCATCGCCTTCCAGGGCCTGCCCGCCCGCATCTGCTGGGTGGGCGTGCGCGACCGCGCGCGGCTGGGGCTGGCGTTCAACGAAATGGTGCGCAACGGCGAACTGAGCGCGCCCATCGTCATCGGCCGCGATCACCTGGACTCCGGCTCGGTCGCCAGTCCCAACCGCGAAACCGAATCCATGCTGGACGGCTCGGATGCGGTGTCCGACTGGCCCTTGCTTAACGCGCTGCTGAACACAGCCGGCGGCGCCACCTGGGTGTCGCTGCACCATGGCGGCGGCGTGGGCATGGGCTTCTCGCAGCACGCCGGCGTGGTCATCGTCTGCGACGGCTCGGCCGAAGCTGATCGCCGCCTGGAGCGGGTGCTGCGCAACGATCCGGGCACCGGCGTGATGCGCCATGCCGACGCCGGCTACGACATCGCCGCTCGCTGCGCCGAAGAAGTCGGTCTGGACCTGCCCATGCTCCAACCGTAGTCCCTCCCTTCGTCCTGCCATCAAGGAGTTGTGATGCGCCATCCCATTGCGGCCCACCGCCGCGCAGTCCAGACCTTGTCTACCGCGTTCGGCTTGAAGGCCGGGGCGGCGCTGCTTGCCGTCACGGCCGCCTTGGGCGGGCTCGCCCCCCAGGCGCGGGCAGACGATACGTCTACCGCCGTGGCCACGCAGGCCGCGCACGGCGCTCGAGCCGAACAGGCCCCCCTGGCGCTGGATGGCCGATCGCTGACGCCGGCGCAGGTCCTGGAAGTGGCGCGCGGCGGGCGGCTAGTGGAGCCGGCGCAGCAAGCATGGAAGACAGTGCAGCGCTCGCACGACCTGCTCCTGGCCTACGCGCGCCTGGGCCAGCCCGTCTATGGACTGAATCGCGGCGTGGGACAGAACAAGGACCAGACGATCTTCTCCGGCGATGCGATCTCCGAGGAGGCGCGCGCCTTGTCGGAGGCGTTCAACCATCGCATGCTGTTGTCGCATACCGTGGCCTACGGCGAGCCCGCCCCGCGCGACGTGGTGCGTGCCACCATGGTGCTGCGGCTGAACACGGCACTGTTCGGCGGAACGGGCATGAGCCCTGCGCTGGTGCGGCAATACGTCGAGTTCCTGAACAAGGGCCTGACGCCCGTGGTGCTGGGCGAAGGCTCGGTCGGGCAAGCCGACATCACCATCCTGCCGCAGATCGGCTTGGCGATGATGGGCGAAGGGCAAATCGAGTTCGACGGCCAGGTCATGGACGCCGCCGATGCGCTGCGGCGCGCCGGCGTCGAACCGGTCAAGCCCTATGCCAAGGACTCCCTGTCCCTCCTGAGCTCGAACGCCTACGGCGCGGCGCTGGCCCTGCTGGCCGCACACGACGTGCGGCAACTGATCGAGCGTGCCGACGAAGTGGCGGCCTTGTCGCTGGAGGGGCTGAACGGCAACGTGGCGCCGCTGCTGCCGGTCACGCAGGGGCAACGTCCCTATCCCGGCCAACGCCAGAGCGCCGAACACATCCTTGGCCTGCTCGAAGGCAGCGCGCTGTGGCAGAAGGACGAGCAACGATTCTTGCAGGATCCGCTGAGCTTTCGCACCGTCAGCCAGGTCCATGGGGCGGCGCGCGAAGCGTTGCGGGCGCTGGATGCCCAACTCGCCATCCAGATCAACAGCTCAGACGACAATCCGACCGTCGCGCTGGGCGCCGTGCCGCCTGCCGGCGTCACGCCCCAGGAAGCGCGCTACTACGTAACCGAGGGCGAGGTGCGCGGCGCGATTCTGCCTAGCGCCGGCTTCGACCCGACCGTCTGGGCCGTGCCGCTGCAAGGCGTGGGCATCGCCTTGTCGCACATCGCGCAATCGTCGGCGCAGCGCGTCCTGCGCATGGGCGATGCGACCTTCACGCGGCTGCCTCGCTTCCTGGCGCCGGACGACAAGACGCTGGCCTACACGACCATCCAGAAGCCGGTGTCCGTGCTGGCCACCGAAATCCGTGCGCTGTTGCATCCCGTTTCGTCCGATGCGCTGGTGGTCGCCGGCCACATCGAGGACGTCGGCACCAACGCGCCGCTGGCCGCGCAACGGGTGGGCCGGCAGGTTCAGCGCCTGCGCACCCTGTTGGGCATCGAACTGATCCATGCCGCCCAGGCGGTGGACCTGCGTACCCGCGCTGACCCGCAACGCCAGGTGGGCAAGGGCACCGCTGCGCTGCTGCGCGACTTCCGCGCGCATGTCGCCTTTCTTTCAGAAGACCGGCGGCTGGCCGACGACATCGAGCGTGCCCGCCGCTTTCTTGAACGGCCCCGCGATACGGCACGCTGAGTACCGGGGCCCATCCGCGAACCGAGACAGCAAGGGGAAAACATGAAAGCGTCTCTCGCTCTACGCACCACGATGGCCATCCTGGCCGCAACACTGACCACGGCGCCAACACTGGCTGCCGAGGCCCGCTATCCCAGCAAACCCGTCACCGTCGTCGTGCCCTTCGGCGCGGGCGGCATCGCCGATGCCCTGCCGCGCATCGTCGGCCAGAGACTCAGCGAGAAATGGGGCGTACCTGTCGTCGTCGAGAACAAGGCCGGCGCATCGGGCAACATCGGCATGGCGCAGGTGGCGCGCGCCGCGCCCGACGGCTACACGCTCGCCCTGGCGCCGGCCGGCAACCTGACGGTCAATCCGCTGTTGTACAAGCAACTGCCCTTCGACACCGCCCGGGACTTCGCCCCGGTGACCCTGCTGGCCACCTCGCCCAACGTGCTGGTGGTCAACGAGAAGGTGCCGGCGCAAAGCTTCGAAGAACTCGTGGACTACGCCCGCCAGCACCCCGACAAGCTGAACTACGCCTCGCCCGGCCCCGGCAGCGGCGCGCACCTGGCAGGCGAATTGCTGAACCAGTCGGCGGGCATCGTCACCCGCCACATCCCGTACAACGGGATGGCGCCGGCGGTCAACGATGTCGTGGCGGGCAACGTCGACATGATGTTCGCCGGCATCTCAACCGTGCTGCCGCATATCCAGAGCGGCAAGCTGCGCGCGCTGGCGGTGGCCGGCCCCGAACGCCTGCCGCAGTTGCGCGACGTGCCCACGGTGGCGCAAAGCGGCTACCCCGGCTTCGACGTGACCTCGTGGTACGGCATCGTCGCGCCCGCCGGGGTACCCGCCGAAATCCTCGACACCCTGCAAAAGGACATCGCGCTGGCCTTGCGCGACGAGGCGGTGGGACAGAAATTTTCCGGCCTGGGCGTGACGCCCGCCGATTCCGGCCGCGAGGCGTTCGCCAGGATGATCCAGGACGAGACGCGCAAATGGGCAGACATCGTCGAGAAAGCCGGCATCCCGCCCATCCAATGAAACCCGGAGACACCATGCAGCCCATAGACATCACCTACCTGAACGGCCCCGACGTGCGGGCACTGGCGCTGACCGACGCCGAGATCCTGGCGGCGGTCGAAAGCGCGCTCGACGCCCAGGGGCGCGGCCGGACCGTCATCGAGCCGCGCGTGCACCTGGTGCCGGAGTCTTCGGACAAGGGGCATTTCAACGTGCTGCGCGGCTACATCGAGCCGCTGCACGTGGCCGGGGTCAAGGTGGTCAGCGATTTCGTGGACAACTACAAGATCGACCTGCCCTCGGAAATGGCTTTGCTCAACCTGTTCGATCCCGTCAACGGCAAGCCGCTGGCGGTGGTCGACGCCACGGCCATCACGGACATGCGTACCGGCGCGGTCACCGCGCTGGGCGCCAAGCACCTGGCCCGCAAGCACAGCAAGGTGCTTGGCCACATCGGCGCGCGCGGCACCTCGTACTGGAACGTGCGCCTGCTCGACAGCCTGTACGACTTCGACGAGATCCGCGTGCACTCGCGCCGCCCCGAAAGCCGCTGCGCCTTCGGCGAGCGGCTTTCGCAGGACCTGGGCAAGCCGGTCAAGGTCGTGGACGACTGGGAATCATGCGTGCGCGAAGCCGACATCGTCGTCGAGGCTTCGCGGCTGCCCGAACCCACTCCGCTGCTCAAAACCGAGTGGATCAAACCCGGTGCCCTGGTCATGCCCTACGGCACCATGAGCGCGGTCGAGCTTTCGCTCACCGACATCATGAGCAAGGTGATCGTGGACGACTGGGGCCAATGCCGCAAGGGCCTGCCCTATGGGGCGCTGCGCGCCCATGTCGACAGCGACCGCGTGACCGAGGAGAACCTGCACGCCGAACTGGGCCAGATCGTCGCGGGCCTGAAGCCTGGCCGGGAGCGCGAGGACGAAACCATCCTGTTCTGGCACCGGGGCTTGTCCACGACCGACATCGCCCTCGGCCACGCGATGCTCGAGAAGGCCCGCAAGCTGGGATTGGGACAGACGCTGAAGTTCGCCTAGACTGACGCGCGGCCGACATGACGCTCATCGCCTCGACCCGTATGTACGACGTTGCGCCAGCGGCACGTGCGGCCTGGCATGCCTTGCTGCACGAGGCGCACACGCGTGCCGGGCTGCGCGTGCGTTGGGTCGAGCATGGCTGGCCCACCCCTATCGGCGAACTCTGGGAGCGCCCCGGGCTGTGCCCGGCCTTCATGTGCGGCTGGCCGTTCGTCCAAGCCCTGCGTGACGGACGTCGCTTCGTGCCGGTAGCCGCGGTAGTGCCAGTGTGGTCAGCCTACGAAGGGTTGCCGCGTTATCGCAGCGAGTTCCTGGTACGGGACGCCGCCGGCTGGCGCACGCTGAATGAAGCGGCGGGAAGCCGCTACGGCTGGATGGTGCGCGACTCGCAATCGGGCTGGAATGCTCCGCGCGCGGTACTGGCCGGGCTCGCGCCCGCCCGGGGCGCGTTCTTTGCCGAATCCAAGGGTCCTTACGGCAATCCGCGCGGCTTGCTGCGCGCGCTCACCGAAGGCGAAATCGACCTGACCGCCGTCGACGGCTGGTATCTCGACCTGCTGCGGGAGCACGACCCGGCGGCGCTCGAAGGCCTGCGAACGCTTGCTTACACCCCTTGGACGCCCAATCCGCTCCTGGTGGCCAGCCGCGATGTGGACACCGCAATCGTCGCCCGATTGTCTGCCGCCCTGCTGGAATTGCATGCGGACGAGCAAGGCGCGCGCCTGCTGCGCGAGGCCGGTATCGCGCGCTGCGTGGAACCCGAGGTGGAAAGCTACCAGTCGCTGATCGACATGCAGGCGGCAGCGGAATCGGCCGGTTATCAGGAGATCCGCTGAATGGCTAGCTGCCGCTACGAACCGTTCCGCATTGCACTGAGCGAGCTGCCGGCCCACCCTGGCGCAACGGCGGCGGCATCACCCGCGAGATATCGCCCGCTTTCCCGAGATCCCGCGGCTACAGCGCGGAGCTCAACGGTCGTCTCAAGGGCGGCTACAACACTCGTCAATACGGCAGGCCGGACCAACGCATCGATGCCATCCCTGTACATCGACGGCGGCTACCACATCATCGATTGAGACCCGGCGCCGCGGCGGACGGCCCTGCCATCCCCCGCTCGATGGCCTCCACGGCCTGTTCCGGACTGGCGTAGAGGCGCCCGGGCCCCATGCGCCCGGCCAGGCCGCTGCGTTCCAGCGCGGTGCGGAACCGGCCGTGCCCTCCTCCCACGACCAAGCCGATGCCGCGCGCCGCGAGGTCCTGCCTGAGCCACTCCAGCGCCTCGATCGCGTCGGCGTCGGCCTGGGTCATGGCTTCCGCATCCAGCACGAACCACTGCACCGGCCCCGCCTGCGCGATGATCTCGCGCGCGCGGCGCCGGAAGGCCTCGGCATTGAAGAACCAGATCGAGGACTCGAACAGCCACACCACGGTGCCCGGTATGGGACGCGCCGCAGGATCGAGATGGAGCTTGGCCAGGATGCGCTCGTTGGGCAGCCTGCCGAGCAGGGCATCGCGCGGATTGGCCGACACGTACAGCGCATACAGTAGGGTCGCCCCCACCGCCACGGCCACGCCCTGCAGCACGCCGAAGGCCACCACGCCCACCGCCGCGAGCAGCGCAAAGACCAGCTCCACGCGCGAGACGCTCGCCAATTGCCGGAACGCCTGCAGGTCCACCAGGCTGGCTGCGGCCAGCAGCAGGATGGCCGAGAGCGTGGCCTGCGGCAGCCAATAGAGCGGCGCGTTCAGCAGCGCCACCACCAGGAGCAGGGCCAGCGCCGCGCAGATGCCCACCAGCGGCGTTGATCCGCCCGCCACGCGCGCCACGGCAGTGCGCGAATCGGCGCCGGTGACGGCGAAGCCCTGGAACAGCCCGGCCGCCACATTGGCCGCGCCGAATCCCACCAGCTCGCGGTTGGGGTCCACGTAGTCGCCGCTGCGCGCAGCGAAACTGCGCGCCGTGACAATGCCGCTGGAAAAGCTCACTACGAGCACTCCGGTGGCGCCCAGCAGCATGGCGTCGAGGCTCTCCACGCGCGTGGGCAGGCCGAATGCCGGCAGGCCGGCCGGCACCGCGCCCACCACCGCGATCCCCAGCCTGGGGAAATCGAGCAGCCACGACAGGACGCAGGTGACGGCCACCAGGATGATGGGGCCGGGCAGGCCCGGCCGCCAGCGGCGCAGCGCCAGCAATGCCGCGCAGCAGGCCACGCCCAGCGCCAGGGTGGGCAGGTGTATCTCGCGCAGGCTGCGCGACAGCTCCACGAACGGCGAGATCAGGCCGGCGTGGCGCAGCCCCACGCCGGTGAGCCCGCTGAGCTGCGACAAGGCCAGTGTGACGGCCACGCCGGCCAGGTAGCCCACCAGCACGGGCCGGGACAGCAGGTTGGCCACCAGGCCCAGCCGCAGCACACGGGCCAGCAGGCATCCCAGCCCGACGGCCAGCGCCATCGCGGTGGCCGCCTCCAGGCGCGCTTCCGGCGTGACGAGCCCCATGCCGGTGAGGGTGGCGGCGATCAGCGTGCAGGTGGCGGTGTCCGGACCGACAATGAGCGTGCGCGAGGCGCCGAACACGGCATAGCCCAGCATCCCGGCGATGGCCGCCCACAGGCCGGCCACGGGCGGCAGCCCCATCATGGCGGCATACGCCAGGCCCACCGGCAGCGCCACCGCCGCCACGCTGAGCCCCGCCACGAGGTCTTGCCGGGCCGTGGCCCGCGTCATGCCGCGTAGGTGGTTCAGGCCGGGAAAGTAGTCGAGGACCATGGTCTGCAGGAGAGATGTGCCGCGCAGGCGGCGGGTGAATACCGGCAGTAGCCTACACCAGGCAGGGCCGGGATACGGGATCTGCCATGGCTTTCCTTGGGATGGGGCGCGCCGGCGGCCTGGGGCCGGGGTGGCGGGGGATGGGTGTTGCCCGAACGGAAAACGCCCTGCCCGTCTTGCGGCGGGCAGGGCGTCGGGGGCTGGGCGCGCGGGTTCAGGGTTGGGCGCGCTGCTCCAGGATTTCCACGGCGGGCAGGGTCTTGCCCTCGAGGAACTCGAGGAAGGCGCCGCCGCCGGTGGAGATGTAGCCCACCTGGTCGGCGATGCCGTACTTGGCGATGGCCGCCAGGGTGTCGCCGCCGCCGGCGATGGAGAAGCCTTGGGCCCCGGCGATGGCGCGAGCCACCACCTCGGTTCCCTTGGCGAACTGGTCGAACTCGAACACGCCCACGGGGCCGTTCCACACGATGGTGCCGGCCTTTTCCAGCAGCGCAGCCAGCTGGCCGGCCGTCTGCGGGCCGATGTCGAGGATCAGGTCGTCGTCGGCCACGTCGGACGCGGCCTTGACGGTTGCCTCGGCCTCGGCGCCGAAGGTCTTGGCGCAGACCACGTCCACGGGAATGGGCACGTCGGCGCCGCGCTGCTTCATGATGTCGATCACGGCGCGGGCCTGGTCGGCCTGGTCGGGCTCGGCGAGCGACTTGCCGATGGGCAGGCCCGCGGCCAGCATGAAGGTGTTGGCGATGCCGCCGCCCACCACCAGCTTGTCGACCTTGCCCGCCAGCGACTGCAGGATGGAGAGCTTGGTCGAGACCTTGGAACCGCCCACGATGGCCACCAGCGGACGCCTGGGCTCGTGCAGCGCGCGCCCCAGGGCGTCCAGCTCGGCCTCGAGCAGCGGGCCGGCGCAGGCCACGGCCGCAAAGCGCGCGATGCCGTGCGTGGTGGCCTCGGCGCGGTGCGCCGTGCCGAAGGCGTCGTTGACGTAGACGTCGCACAGCGCCGCCATCTTGCGCGACAGCGCCTCGTCGTTCTTCTTCTCGCCCACGTTCACGCGGCAGTTCTCGAGCAGCACGACCTCGCCCGGCGCCACGCTGACGCCGTCGACCCAGTCCTGCACCAGCCGCACCGGCTTGCCGAGCAGTTCGGACAGGCGCTCGCCGACCGGGGCCAGCGTATCGCCCTCGCCCAGCTTGCCTTCGGACGGACGGCCCAGGTGCGAGGTGACCATGACGGCCGCGCCCGCCTCCAGCGCCATCTGGATGCCGGGCACCGACGCGCGGATGCGGGTGTCTTCGCTGATGCGGCCGGCATCGTCGAAGGGCACGTTGAGATCCGCGCGGATGAAGACCCGCTTGCCGGCCAGGGCGCCGGCCTTGGCCAGCGCCGTGAGGGTGTTGACCTTGGCCATGGGCTTACTTGGCGGACATCAGCGCGACGGTGGTGTCGAGCATGCGGTTGGAGAAGCCCCACTCGTTGTCGTACCACGACGAGACCTTGACCAGCGTGCCCGACACCTTGGTGAGCGTGGCGTCGAAGGTGCTGGAAGCCGGGTTGTGGTTGAAGTCGACCGACACCAGGGGCTCGGTGTTGTAGTTCAGGATGCCCTTGAGCTCGCCCTCGGACGCCGCCTTCAGGATGCCGTTGACCTCTTCCACCGAGGTTTCGCGCGCGGCCACGAACGACAGGTCGACGATCGACACGTTGATGGTGGGCACGCGGATCGCGAAACCGTCGAGCTTGCCGTTGAGCTCGGGCAGCACCAGCCCCACGGCGGCGGCGGCGCCGGTCTTGGTGGGGATCATGCTCTGCGTGGCCGAACGGGCGCGGCGCAGGTCTTCGTGGTAGACGTCGGTGAGGACCTGGTCGTTCGTGTAGGCGTGCACCGTGGTCATCAGGCCCGACACCACGCCCAGCTTCTCGTGCAGCGGCTTGACCAGCGGGGCCAGGCAGTTGGTGGTGCACGAGGCGTTGGAGATGACCGTGTCGGTGGCCTTGAGCACGCAGTGGTTCACGCCGTAGACGATGGTGGCGTCGACGTCCTTGCCGCCCGGGGCCGAGATCACGACCTTCTTGGCGCCGCCCTTCAGGTGGGCGCCGGCCTTTTCCTTGGAGGTGAAGAAGCCGGTGCATTCGAGCACCACATCCACGCCCAGCTCGCCCCAGGGCAGCTCGGCCGGGTTGCGGTTGGCCAGCACGCGGATCTTGTCGCCGTTGACCACCATGTAGTCGCCGTCGACCGAGACTTCACCCGGGAACTTGCCGTGCGCCGTGTCGTAGCGCGTGAGGTGGGCGTTGGTCTTGGGGTCGCCCAGGTCGTTGATGGCGACGATCTCGATGTCGTGCTTCTTGCCGGCTTCGTAGTGGGCACGCAGGACGTTGCGGCCGATGCGGCCGTATCCGTTGATGGCAACGCGGATGGTCATAGTCGATCTCCTTTTTACAGAACCTGCTTGACGGCCTCGGCCACCTTGTCGGCGGTCAGTCCGAAGAACTTGAACAGGGCGCCTGCGGGCGCGGATTCGCCGTAGCGGTCGATGCCGACCACCTTGCCCTCCAGGCCCACGTACTTGTACCAGAACGCGGTGACCCCGGCCTCGACGGCCACGCGCGGCAGGCCCGGCGGCAGCACGGCGCGCTTCCACTCGGCATCCTGGTGGTCGAAGACGTCGGTGCTGGGCATGGAAACCACGCGCACGGCGATGCCTTCCTTGCCCAGTTGCTCCTGCGCGGCCAGCGCCAGGGCCACTTCCGAGCCGGTGGCGAGGATGACCGCACGCGCGCCTTCGGCGTCGCGCAGCACGTAGCCCCCGCGCGAGATGGCCTGCAGCGTGGCGGCGTCGCGCGGCACGAAGGGCAGGTTCTGGCGCGACAGCAGCAGCGCCGTGGGACCGCCGTCGCGCACGTCCATGCCGATGCTGGCCGGGCGCGACACCGCGGCGCCCCAGGCCACGGCCGTCTCGGTGGTGTCGCACGGGCGCCAGACCGAGAGGTTGGGAATCAGGCGCAGGCTGGCGGCGTGCTCGATGGACTGGTGCGTGGGGCCGTCTTCGCCCAGGCCGATGGAATCGTGGGTGAACACGTGCACCACGCGCTGCTTCATGAGCGCGGCCATGCGTATGGCGTTGCGCGAGTAGTCGGAGAAGGTGAGGAAGGTGCCGCCGAAAGGCAGGTAGCCGCCATGCAGGGCGATGCCGTTCATGATGGCCGCCATGCCGAATTCGCGCACGCCGTAGTTGATGTGGCGGCCGAACTGCACGCCGCCGCCTTCGGCTGCGGCGCGCACCGGCGCCACGCCCTTCCAGTCGGTGTAGTTCGAGCCGGTGAGGTCGGCCGAGCCGCCCAGCAGCTCGGGCAGCAGCCCGGCCAGCTCGGTGATGGCGAACTGCGACGCCTTGCGCGTGGCCACGGTTTCGCCCTTGGCGTCGGTGGCCTGCACGAAGGCCTGCAGCCGCCCGGCAAAGCCCTCGGGCAGCTCGCCCTGCATGCGCCGCGTGAATTCGGCGGCCTCGGCCGGATAGGCGGCGGCATAGGCGTCGAAGGCCTGTTGCCATTGCGACTGGGCGCGGGCGCCCTGCTCGCGGGCGTTCCAGCCGTCGTAGACGGCCTGGGGGATCTCGAAGGCAGCGTTCTGCCAGCCCAGCGCATCGCGCGTGGCGACGATCTCGGCGGCGCCCAGCGGCGCGCCGTGCACGTTGTGGGAACCGGCCATGTTGGGCGAACCCTTGCCGATGACGGTGCGGCACACGATCAGCGTGGGCTTCTCGTTCTGCGCGCGCGCAGCCGCGATGGCGGCGTCGACGGCGTCGACGTCATGGCCGTTGACGCCGCGGATGACGTTCCAGCCATAGCCTTCGAAGCGCGTGGCGGTGTCGTCGCCGAACCAGTGCTCGACTTCGCCGTCGATGGAGATGCCGTTGTCGTCGTACAGCACAACCAGCTTGGACAGCTTGAGCGTGCCGGCCAGCGAGCAGGCCTCGTGCGAGATGCCTTCCATCAGGCAGCCGTCGCCCGTGAAGGCGTAGGTATGGTGATCGACGATGGTGTGGCCGGGGCGGTTGAACTCGGCCGCGAGCAGCGACTCGGCCAGCGCCATGCCCACCGCGTTGGCCAGGCCCTGGCCCAGCGGGCCGGTGGTGGTTTCCACGCCCGGGGTGATGCCGACCTCGGGGTGGCCCGGCGTGCGCGAGTGCAGCTGGCGGAACTGCTTGAGCTCTTCGAGCGGCAGGTCGTAGCCGGTGAGATGCAGCAGCGCGTAGATCAGCATGGAGCCATGGCCGTTGGACAGCACGAAGCGGTCGCGGTCGGCCCAGGCGGGATCCGCCGGATTGTGGCGCAGATGGCGCGTCCAGAGCGCCTGGGCCATCTCCGCCATGCCCATCGGCGCCCCGGGGTGGCCGGAATTGGCTTGCTGCACGGCATCCATTGCGAGAACGCGGATGGCGTCGGCCAAGGCAGGGGTGGGAACGTTCGACTGGCTCATTCGGAAGGCTCTGGCGGTAAGGGCGGGGAAATCGGGAATTGGCTGGCGCAGGCTGGAAACTCCAGCCGCAGGCAGGGAGCAAAGCCTCTGGATTTTAGCATCCGGGCCTGGGGCGCCCTGCCGCCTGCGGCCCCGCAGAGGTACCAGTCTGGATCAAAATGTTAGGCTACGCGGACTCGTGAGACACCACGTCCGGCCTGCCCGGACGCCCCAGACCCTACCATGCCCCTGCCCCGCTTCTACTGCGATGTGCCGCTGTCGGCCGGCGCGCGCATCGTCCTGCCGGATGCCACGGCGCACCACGCCGTGCGCGTGCTGCGCCTGCGCGACGGCGCCGCCCTCACCCTGTTCAATGGCACGGGCGGCGAATATCCCGCGGTCCTGCGCCTGGACGGCCGCAGCGCCAGCGCCGAACTGGGCCCGCTGGACCCGCGCGAGGCCGAGCTGCCCGGCCGCATCACCCTGGTGCAGGGCCTGCCCGGCAGCGACAAGATGGACTGGGTGGTGGAAAAAGCGGTGGAGCTCGGCGCTGCCTGCATCGTGCCGGTGAGCGCGCGCCGCAGCGTGGTGCAGCTGTCCGGCAACCGCGTCGAGAAACGGCTGGCGCACTGGCAGCGCATCGCCCAGGCGGCGGCCGAGCAATGCGGACGCAACCGCCTGGCCGCCGTGGAAGCGCCGTGCACGCTGGCCGAGTGGCTGGCGCGTCCGGCCGAGGGCCTGCGCCTGATGTGCCACCCCGAGGCTGCGCTGCCGCTGGCCGAAGCCCTGCCGCCCCGCGGCAGCGCGCCTTTTTCTCTGGCCCTGCTGGTAGGCCCGGAAGGCGGCTGGTCGGACGAAGAGATTGCGGCAGCCCGCGCCGCGGGTGTACAGGCGGTGCGCTTCGGGCCGCGCGTGCTGCGCACCGAGACCGCCGGCCTGGCCCTGATGGCCGCCGCGTGCGCGCTGCTGGGCTGGACCGACTAGGGCGCGCGTCAACTCGGACGCGCGCCCGCAGCAAGGCGCCGCGCGCCGGCCGGATCAGTCGTTCACGCCATAGGGCGCAGCGGCCACGCCGGGCTCGGGATCGGGATGGCGGCCGGCATGCTCGATCACGTAGGCGAAGATGCGCCCGTTCTCGCGCGCGAACTCGGCCGCGTCGGCACAGACGGCCTCGATGCGCCCGGCATCCTCGGCCAGGGCGGGATCGCCCGAATGCAGCCGGTACAGCCACAGCACCACGCCGGCCTTCTGGTCGAGCACCGTATCGCACAGGCAATCGTAGAGGGCGTCGAGATTGCCGCCGAAATATTCGGGGAAATCGACTGCCTTGGCGATGGCGCGCAGCACCGCCGAACGGCTGCGCGCGCGATCGCAGTCGGCGACCATGAGCGGCACGCCCAGCGCCTGGGCTGCGTCCACCATGGCCTGCTTGTCGACTTCGTCATGGTCGATCGCGCCGCCTCGGCGCAACTGGCGTAACAGGGAAGATTGGCCGTTCCGCGTCATGCTCTGGCCTCCTCGAAAAACCGGCTGACTTCTTCGATACGCCGCATCGTATCGGCATAACCCAGTTCGATCAATCGCCGCGTGTAGCCTGCCTCGAACAAGAGGTAGGACAACAACGCCCCGCCGCCCGAGGCCCCGGCTTCGGCGGACACGCCGAGCACGCGGAAGAGTGTCCGCGCCTGGGCCGGCATGTCGTCCAGATGCGCCAGGGCCAGATCGTCGAGCGACTGACTGGGGGTGAGCGCCAGCACGTCCACCTGCCGCAATCCCGTGGCATCGGGCGGCGAGGCGTGCCGCAGCAGCGCGTTGGTGCGTTCGAGCCGCTCCACGTCGGTGGAGAGGCTGTCCAGGAAAATGCCGGACAGCGCGTGGCCGGCCACCTGCGCCAGGGAAGGATAAGGCGGCGCCTCGGTGCGGTCCTCGGGATGGGTGTCGTCGCGGTAGGCGGTGCCGATGACCAGCACCCGGTGTGCACCAAGATGGATCGCCGGGCTGATCGGCGCCAGCTGCCGCATGGACCCGTCGCCGCACCATTCGAGCTGCCCGTGGACCTGCACGGCGCGGGCCGGAAAGATGAAGGGAATGGCCGAAGAGGCCATCAGGTGTTCGACGCCGATGGCCGTGGGCACGGCACGGCGCAGGAAACGGTGCCAGGGCTCGATGGGGTGGCCCGCCTGGTAGAAGGTGAGATGTTCGCCGCTGTTGTAGCCCAGGGCGGTCACGGCCAGCCCGGACACGAAACCGCGCGAAAGATTGGCCTGCAGCCGCCGGAAATTCAGCGCCCGGCCCAGCAGGTCCGCCAGCGGCGCATTGTCGAGCAGCGAGCGCGGGCGCTCGCCCGTGGCGCCGGCCATCATCCAGCCCAGCGACATCAGGCCCAGCCAGCGCACCCCCGTGCGTATCAGGCCGGGCGCGTCGGCCCGATACACCATGCCGGTTTCCAGCGATTCCCACAGCTGGCGCATGCGCCGCAGCGCCAGGTGCGGACGGTGGGCCCGGCACGCCAGGGCCGTGGCGTTGATCGCCCCGGCCGAGGTGCCGCAGATGATGGGAAAGGGATTGAGGAAGCCGGGCCGCCCGGCGGGGTCGAGTATGGCCATGACGGCGGCCAGTGCGCCGACCTGGTAGGCGGCGCGCGCGCCGCCACCCGTCAGGACCAGGCCGGTGGGCCGCAGCGACGGCGCGGCGACGGCGGGAGGCTCATCGGGCCATGTTGGCATCGACGACCGTGAGGGCGGTCATGTTGATGATGCGGCGGACGGTGGCGCTGGAAGTCAGGATGCACACCGGGGCATTGGCGCCCAGCAGGAACGGCCCCACCGCCACGTTGCCGCCGGCCGCGGTCTTCAGCAGGTTGTAGGCGATGTTGCCCGAATCCACGTTCGGGCACACCAGCAGGTTGGCCTCGCCCTTGAGCGTGGACGAGGGCAGGATGCGCAGGCGCAGCGCCTCGTCGAGCGCGCAGTCGCCGTGCATCTCGCCGTCGATCTCGATATGGGGCGCGTGCTCGCGCACCAGCTCGAGGGCGCGGCGCATCTTGGCGCCCGAGGCCGAGCTGCCCGAGCCGAAGTTCGAGCGCGACAGCAGCGCCACCTTGGGCGCCAGGTTCAGGCGCGTCATTTCCTCGGCGGCGGCAATGGTGAATTCGGCGATCTGCTCGGCCGTGGGATCGTCGTTGACGTGGGTGTCCACCAGCGCCACCGTGCGCTCGTTGAGCAGCAGGATGTTCATGGCTGCGTAGGTGGTGGTGCCGGGCCGCTTGCCGATGACCTGGTCGATGAAGCGCAGGTGTTCGGCATAGGCGCTGACCGTTCCGCACACCATGCCGTCGGCGTCGCCCAGGTGCAGCATCATCGCGCCGATCAGGGTGAGGCGGCGGCGCATTTCCACGCGCGCCATCTCCTTGGTGATGCCCTGGCGGCACATGAGCTCCCAATACGTGGTCCAGTAGCGGTGGAAGCGCTCGTCGTATTCGGGGTTGGTGACCTCGACGTCCTGGCCCAGGCGCAGGCGCAGGCCGAACTTCTCGATGCGCGCCGACAGCACCGCCGGGCGACCCACCAGGATGGGCTTGGCCAGGCCTTCGTCCACCACCACCTGCACGGCGCGCAGCACGCGCTCGTCCTCGCCCTCGGTGAAGACGATGCGCGCCTTGCCGCCCTCGCGCACGAGGCGCTTGGCGGCGGAGAACAGCGGCTTCATGAAGGCGCCCGAGTGGTACACGAACTGCTGCAACTGCTCGACATAGGCGTCGAGGTCGGGCAGCGGCCGGGTGGCCACGCCGCCGTCCATGGCGGCCTTGGCCACCGCAGGGGCGATGCGCACGATCAGGCGCGGATCGAAAGGCTTGGGGATGAGGTATTCGCGGCCGAAGCAGAGGTCGTAGGTGCCGTAGGCAGCCGCCACCACTTCGTTCTGTTCTTCCTGGGCCAGCTGGGCGATGGCGTAGACCGCCGCCTTCTCCATTTCGCGCGTGATGGTGGTGGCGCCCACGTCGAGCGCGCCGCGGAAGATGTAGGGGAAGCACAGCACGTTGTTGACCTGGTTCGGATAGTCCGAACGGCCCGTGGCCATGACCACGTCGTCGCGCACCGCGTGGGCTTCCTCGGGCAGGATCTCGGGAGTGGGATTGGCCAGCGCCAGGATCAGCGGCCGGCTCGCCATGGCCGCGACCATCTCGGGCTTGAGCACGCCGCCGGCCGAAAGGCCGAGGAACACGTCGGCGTCCTGGATCACCTCGGCCAGCTTGCGGGCCTCGGTGGCCTTGGCGTAGCGCGCCTTGTCGGGATCCATCAGGGTGGTGCGGCCCTCGTACACCACGCCTTCGATGTCGGTGACCCAGACGTTCTCCACGGGCAGGCCCAGGTCGACCATGAGGTCGAGACAGGCCAGCGCGGCGGCGCCGGCGCCGGAGGTCACCACCTTGACCTGCTTGATGTCCTTGCCCACCACCTTCAGGCCGTTGATGAACGCCGCGCACACCGTGATGGCGGTGCCGTGCTGGTCGTCGTGGAACACCGGGATCTTCATGCGTTCGCGCAGCTTGCGCTCGACGGTGAAGCACTCGGGCGCCTTGATGTCCTCGAGGTTGATGCCGCCGAAGGTGGGCTCCAGGCCGGCGATGATCTCGACCAGCTTGTCGGGATCGGTTTCGTTGATCTCGATGTCGAAGACGTCCAGGCCGGCGAACTTCTTGAACAGCACGGCCTTGCCTTCCATGACCGGCTTGGAGGCCAGGGCGCCGATGTTGCCCAGGCCCAGCACCGCGGTGCCGTTGGTGATCACGCCCACCAGGTTGCCGCGCCCGGTGAAGCGGAACACATTGGCGGGATCTTCCACGATCTCTTCGCAGGCTGCGGCGACGCCGGGCGAATACGCCAGCGCGAGATCGCGCTGGTTGGAAAGTTGCTTGGTCGGCGTGACCGAGATCTTGCCCGGGCGGCCCAGCTCATGGTACTCGAGCGCGGCCTTGCGAAGATTGGCGTCCATATGCGATGCGGGAAGAGTTGGAATAGGTTGAGACGAAGTGGGGCATTCTAGCCCCACCGGCGACATGAGCCCGACCCTGGCCGGGGCGGTCCGCAATCTGGCGCTATCTTACCTCCGCTGCCTGGCGCTGCCCGGCGGGCGCGGCATAGACGCCCTGCGGGTCGAACAGACCGACCACGGCGCCATCGAGCCGTGCGGCCGCCGCGCGCACCGGCGCGTCGGGTTCGTCGTGTCCGTCGCGCGCATCCACATCCACATCCGCATCCGCGGCCGGGGCCGGCATGGCGTGCAGGCTCAGGCCTTCCACCCAGGCCAGCGCGCCGCCATGGCCCAGCAGCAGGTGCGCCAGGTTCACGGCCCCGCCGGCGGGGCGCAGCGCATCCAGCCGGTATCGCGCGGGCCAGCGGCGGCGGGCCAGGCAGGCCGCGGCATCCGCGCCCCCCGCCAGCTGGAACAGCGCGGGCACCAGCCGCTGCGTGGTGGCCGAGGCCAGCGGCCGCTGGTCGGCGGCGCCGAACGGGCCCAGCACCTCGATGGTGCCGTCGGCCAGCAGCACATCGACCTCGTGCACGCCGCTGTCCGCCGTGGCGCCCGCCGGATACCGGTGCGGACCGGCCAGCCACGCCGCCACCGTGAGGCCGGGGTCCGCGCCCTGGAACTGCGTCAGGCCCGCCTCCAGCAGCCGGCCCACCCGGCATCCGGGCCCGGCATGCCAGCGCCCGCCCAGCCGGCTCAAGGTGTCCAGCGCAGCCGGGTCTATCCGCAGCACGGGGCGCCCCGCCGCCGCGCAGGGCACGCCGTCGAGCGCCAGCACGGCGCCATGTTCGGCGCACAGCGCACGCGCCCGGCGCACGTCGGCCACGCTGGCCGCCCGCAGGCGCGCGCAGCCCTCATCGATCTGCTCCACCCGGCCCTCGGCCACGCGCGCCAGGCGCAGCGTCAGCATTTCCCAGTCGGAGGGCCGGGGCCGGCGACCCAGCAGGAAGGCGCGCCGCGATGGCTGCATGGTCAGCGCGCCTCCCGCTTCATTGCCTGCGGCCCGAACCTGTATCCACGCATGCCCACTCCTCGTTCCGGGCCGGGCAGGCCCTAAAATCCGCTTTTCGCCCTGAGAATCACCATGCCGCGCCTTGCCACACGTACCGAATCCTTCCTCACCTTCCAGGTGGTAGAACTCTTCAAGCAGGCGCAGGCCCTGCAGGCCGCCGGGCGCGACATCATCAGCCTGGGCATCGGCGAACCGGATTTCACCGCGCCGCCCCAGGTGCTCGAGGCGCTCGAACGCGCCGCGCAGGCAGGGCTCAGCGGCTACAGCGCGCCGGCCGGCCTGATGCCGCTGCGCGAGGCCATCGCCGCATTCTACGAAAACGAGTTCGGCGCACGCGTCGATCCGCGGCGGGTGATCGTCACGGCCGGCGCCTCGGGCGCCCTGTCGCTGGCCTGCACCGCCCTGGTCAACCCGGGCGCCGAAGTGCTCATGCCGGACCCCTCCTACCCCGCCAACAGCAATTTCGTGCTGGCCGCAGGCGGCACGCCGCGGCTGATCCCCAGCACGGCGGCCGAGCGCTATCAATTGTCCGCCCAGGCCGTGCGGGAGCACTGGGGCCCGGCCACGCAGGGCGTGCTGATCGCCTCGCCGAGCAATCCCACCGGCACCTCGATCGCGCCGGCGGCGCTGGCCGAACTGCTGCAGGCGGTGCGCGAGCGCGACGGCTTCGTCATCATGGACGAGATCTACCTGGGCCTGTCCTACGACAGCGCGGGCCGCTCCGCCCTGACGCTGGACGACGACGTGGTCGTGATCAACAGCTTCTCGAAGTATTTCCACATGACGGGCTGGCGGCTGGGCTGGATGATCGTGCCCGAACCCCTGAGCGCCGCCGTCGAGAAAATGGCCGCCAGCCTGGCGATCTGCGCCCCCACCCTGGCGCAGCATGCCGCGCTGGCCTGCTTCACGCCCGCCGTGCTCAAGCTGTATGCACAGCGGCGCGAGGCCTTCCGCCAGCGGCGCGACTACCTCCTGCCAGAATTCGAGCGCCTGGGCATCCCGGTGCCGGTGCGGCCGGACGGCGCCTTCTATATCTATGCCGACCTCAGCCGCCTGGGACTGGACAGCGTGGCGTTCTCGCAGCGCCTGCTGCACGAAGCCGGCGTGGCCGCCGTGCCCGGCATCGACTTCGGCCCGGCGCACGGCAGGCACACCATGCGCTTCTCGTACGCCACGGGGCTCGACCGCCTGGAAGAGGCGGTAGCCCGCATCGCGAAAGTGCTGTAAGGGGAAACGGCATGCCCCCGGCCATCCGGGCAGCCGCCGCCGGGCGCTCAGTCGCGCGCCAGGGCGATGCCCGAGGCCAGCGCCAGGCGGCGCCGCTCGGCCTGCACCTTGGCGCTGTAGCCGCCGTCGTTCGGACCGGTGGCGCCCACGTAGCAGGCCAGGCCGCCGTCCAGCGAGCCGCGCCGGCTGATGCAGTCGCGCAGGATGGTGGTGCCCACGTGGATGTTGGCCACGGGATCCAGCGGATTGGCCCTGCCGCTGTCGGCGAGCTCCTCGAACTTGTCGAGGTGCACGCGCGTCATCACCTGCATCAGGCCCTGCGCCCCCACGGAACTCTCCGCGAAGGGGTTGTAGCGCGACTCGATGGCGATGACCGCCAGCACCAGCAAGGGATCCAGCTTCTTTTCCCGGGCCACCCGGTATACGGTGTTGACCATCGGGCCGGTGGCATCGTAGGCCACCTTGTACTTGCGCGAGATATAGTTCCGCAGCGCTTCGACCTGTGCGCTGGACACGCCGGGCGGCATGCCGCGCTCGCGCTTGGGCGCCGGCGGATGATCGCTGCGCAGCGGACCGAGAAAACCCGTGGCGTTACTCGTCGGCGCGGCCGGCACGGCCATTGCGACGGCGATCGCCGCATCGGAAGCGGTATCGAAAGCCGGATCGGAGTCCGCCGAAGCGGGCTGCGTGGACGAGGGAGCCAGGGCTGTCAGCAATGCGGTGTGCACCTGGAGGGCCTGGTCGCGCAAGCCGGGCAAGGCAACGCCCATGGCGACCGTGACGATGACCGCGATGCCCAGGTAAACGGAACAGATGCGCAGCCATTCGGCCAGGTGGTGGTGCACTCCCCGGGCCAGCTGCTGAAGAGAGCCGGCCACTGACGCATCGGGCATAGTGACCTCCTGCGGGGAAAAATGGAAGGACTGGATGTTAACCTCTCTTCTCCGATGAAAATGTAACCAAATCTCCGGGATCTGTAGTGAAATACCGCGACCTTCGTGATTTCGTGACCCAGCTCGAACGCCAGGGAGAACTCCGGCGCATCGGCCTGCCGGTGTCCACGAACCTGGAAATGACCGAGATTTCCGACCGCGTGCTGCGCGCCGCAGGCCCGGCGCTCCTGTTCGAGAACGCGCGGCACGGCGAGGCCGCGGCCGAGATGCCGGTGCTGGCCAACCTGTTCGGCACGCCGCGGCGCGTGGCCTGGGGCATGGGCGCCGAGGACGTCGGCGCGCTGCGCGAAGTCGGGGAGCTGCTGGCATCGCTGCGCGAGCCCGAACCGCCCCGGGGCCTGCGCGACGCCATGGCAAAAGTCTCCATGCTCAAGGCGGCGCTGTGGGACATGAGCCCCAAGCGGGTGCGCGGCCCGGCCTGCCAGGAGGTCGTGTGGGAGGGCGCCGACGTGGACCTGTCGCGCCTGCCCATCCAGACCTGCTGGCCCGGCGACGTGGCGCCCCTGCTCACCTGGGGCCTGGTGATCACGCGCGGGCCGAATGCCCGGCGCCAGAACCTGGGCATCTATCGCCAGCAGCTCATCGGCCGCGACAAGCTCATCATGCGGTGGCTGTCCCACCGCGGCGGGGCGCTGGATTTCCGCGACCACGCCCAGGCCTTTCCCGGCCAGCCGTTCCCGGTGGCCGTGGCGCTGGGCGCCGACCCCGCCACCACCCTGGGCGCGGTGACCCCCGTGCCCGACAGCCTGTCCGAATACCAGTTCGCCGGCCTGCTGCGCGGATCCCGCACCGAGGTCGCCCAGGCCCTGGGCAGCGAGCTCTCGGTGCCGGCCTGGGCCGAGATCGTGCTGGAGGGCCACCTGCTGCCCGCCGACGATCCGCGCGCGCGCCGCCCGGAAGTGCCGGAAGGCGTGCCGCCTCCCCCCGACACCGGCTACGAGATGGCGCTGGAAGGCCCCTACGGCGACCACACCGGCTACTACAACGAGCAGGACTGGTTCCCGGTGTTCACGGTAGACCGCATCACCATGCGGCGCAACCCCATCTACCACTCCACCTATACGGGCAAGCCGCCCGACGAGCCGGCCGTGCTGGGCGTGGCGCTGAACGAAGTGTTCGTGCCGCTGCTGCGCCGCCAGCTGCCGGAGATCGTGGACTTTTACCTGCCGCCCGAGGGCTGCAGCTACCGGCTGGCGGTGGTGTCCATCCGCAAGCAGTACGCCGGCCATGCCAAGCGCGTGATGTTCGGGCTCTGGAGCGTGCTGCGCCAGTTCATGTACACCAAGTTCATCGTGGTGGTCGACGAGGACATCGACCCGCGCAACTGGCAGGAAGTGATCTGGGCCATGACCACCCGCATGGATCCGGTGCGCGACACGGTGCTGGTGGAGCGCACGCCCATCGACTACCTGGACTTCGCCTCGCCCGTCTCGGGGCTGGGCGGCAAGATGGGCCTGGATGCCACCAACAAGTGGCCGGGCGAGACCGAGCGGGAGTGGGGCACGCCCATACGCATGGACGACGACGTCCGGCGCCGGGTCGACGCCATGTGGGGGGAACTGGGGCTCTAGAGGCCAGGCGGCGCGTACGGCGATTTGGCGTCAACAGGCCCTAGAAAGCGCCGTCGTCCCGGATCCGCGGGTCGGCCGGGCCGGCCGGCTTGCGCCGGCCGTGGCGCCAGGCCTTGAAGAGCTGCCAGCCGGCCAGTGCGCCGCCGGCCACGCGCAAGAGCCCGCGGCCCTTGCCCTTGCCCAGGAACACCGCCGACAGCGTGGAACTGAGGAAGGGATAGCGCCGCAGGGTCGAGACGGCCTGCCACAGCAGCGAACCGTGGCCGCCGCCGCCTCGCAGCAGGTTGCCCGGCAGCAGCCTGCGGATCAGGTTGGAAGGCTCCAGGGTATGGCTGACGTCGGCAATGCTCTGGGCGAACGCCTCGCGTTCTATGGCGGCCCGGGCGCGCAACATTTCGATGCGCACCTGGCGTTCGACGAAAGGAGAGACCTTGGCCATGCTCAAGCCTCCGGACGCCGGGACGGCGCCTCGTCATCGTCGGGATCGTCGTCGCGCACACGCTCGAGCAGCGCGGCGTCGCGGCCCAGCTCCTCGAGGGTGGCGGAAAACGGCGGGGGATCCTCGACCAGCATCCGGCGCACGCCCCACAACAGCAGCAGCCCCACGACCGCATACACGGCCGCCAGGACGCCCAGAGCCATGTAGCGGTTTTCCGTGGGCCAGAAACCCACCGCGATGGCGATGGTGAAGACCAGCACCGCCAGCGTAAGGAACAGCAGGGCTGCGAAGGCCATGCCCAGCAGCTTCAGCAGCCGGGCCTTCTCGTTGGCGGCTTCGAGGGAGAACAGCTCCAGGCGCGTACGCGCCAGCCCGACCAGACTGGCGGCCACACCGAGGACGGATTTACGCAGACCCATGGTGACGGCGATCCAATGTGCGGCCGACGGCAGTCCCGGGGCGGTGCCCCGGGACCGGCGCGTCAGCGGCGGCTGATCAGCAAGCCCAGCAGCAGGCCGGTGACGCCCGCGATGGTGATGGCTTGCCAGGGGTTGTCGTGCACGTAGTCGTCGGTGGCGCGGGCAGCGCGGCGGCCGCGCTCGAGCACCGCGTCCTGCGCATCGTGCAGGGCCTCGCGGGTGCGCTTGAGCGAGGCCATGGCCCGGTCGCGCAGCTCGGCGGCCTTGTCGCCCGTGGTGCCCGCCGCTTCCCGCAGCAGTGCCTCGGCATCGTTCAGGCTGGCCTTGACGTTGTCAATGAGCTTTTCCTTGGCGACGTCTTCAGATCTACTCGCGTTCATCGATGGACTCCTGTTGATGTGACGGGACCGACCCATGATACAGCGCCCCGCGGCTAAAGTGGGGACGCCCTTGCTACCTTCTGCTACTTCATTTGCGTAATCTCAACGGTGGAGCGGGTGCCCGCCAGGTCGATCTCCTGCTTCATGACCAGGTTGACCTCGGGGCAGAACCAGTCCGTCACGGTGGTGCTCATGCCGGGTATGGGCAGGGTGATGCCCTTGAAGGTGGCGAACGTGGGCTCGGTATCGCGGGAATACGTGATGGGCCAGCACGCATAGCGGCCCAGCGCCGTCTGCAGCGGCTGGCGCGCGCCCACCTGCTTCTCGCCGATGCGCACCGTGGTGGGCGAGCCGCCCACCGGCGCATCGCGCCCCGCGTTGATGCGATAGGTGGCGCCGGGCAGGCGCTGGCCCTCGCCGCTGATGCGGTCGTACGCGAAGAGTCCCAGCATGCGCAGGTCGAACTGGCCGTCGTCGGCCGGGCGCTCGCCGGCGCGGTCGTAGCGCACGAACGTGGCCTGGCCGCTGCGCACCGTCATGAGGTAATCGAGCTCGGACTTGCCCGGAGGCAGGCCGGCGTAGCTGAAGCGCGCCACGCCCTGCACGCGCGCCCGGCAATCGCCCGCCCCCTGCTTCGCCACCTCGGCGAAGCTCAGGTCGGCGCCCAGGTTGATGTTGCCCGAGCCGGTGAGCTGCACCATGCCGCCATCGTGCATGAACGGCGCATCGCAGATGCCCGCGTGGGCGGCCGGCGCCGCGGCGGCGCCCAGCAGGGCCAGCGAAAACAGTGAATTGCGGTAATGACGCAGGACCAAGAAGCACTCCCGAAGCCGCCTGGCGGCGCACCGCCGCCCAGGCCGATGGCCCAAGCGTACTATAGGCGGCGCCCGGCGGGCGTTACGGTTTTAAATCACTGCTGGCTATATCAATCCAAGAAAACAAAAGTTGTAGAGATGTGGCATCGCTTCCTATGATGCCGGAACATTCCCCGCGGCATGCCCGCCAGCCGATTCATGAATCTCTTTCCCCTCTTTGCCGACATCAAGGGCCGCCGCGTGCTGGTCGTGGGCGGCGGCGCAGTCGCCAGCCGCAAGACGCAGGCCCTGCTCGAGGCCGGCGCAAACGTCCGCGTCGGTGCGCCGGAGCTCGACCCCGCCCTCGCCGAGCTGCTGTCCGCCGGCCGCATCGGCTACCTGCCGGGCACCTTCGAGCCCTACTGGCTGGACGACGCCTGGCTGGTGGTGGCGGCCACCGACGACCGCGCCGTGAACGCCGCGGTGTCCCGGGCCGCCGAGGCCCGCCGCATCTTCGCCAATGTGGTGGACGATCCGGAACTCTCGTCGTTCCAGGTGCCGTCCATCGTCGACCGCTCGCCGCTCATCGTGGCCATCTCGTCTTCCGGCGTGGCGCCGGTGCTGGCACGCCGCCTGCGCGAGCGCATCGAATCGCTGTTCGACCATGCGCTGGGGCCGCTGGCCGCGCTGGCCGCGCGCTACCGCCCCCGCATCCGTGCCGCCCTGCCCGACCTGCGCCAGCGCCGGCGCTTCTACGACTGGCTCCTGGACGGCCCGGTGGCCGGATGGCTGCGGCAACAGCAGCCTGAGCAGGCCCAGGCCGCGCTCGAAGCCGCCCTGCGCCGGCCCGAGGCTCCGCCGGAAGGCAGCGTGGCGCTGGTGGGCGCGGGGCCGGGGGATCCGGGCCTGCTGACGCTCAAGGCGCTGCGCGCGCTCAACGAGGCCGACGTGATCCTGCACGACAGGCTGGTCAGCCCCGACGTCCTGGCACTGGCCCGGCGCGATGCCGAGCGCATCGCCGTGGGCAAGCTGCCCGGCGAGAACCACGACGCCACTCAGGCCCGCATCCATGCCCTGATGACGGAGCACGCCCGGGCCGGCCGCCGGGTGGTCCGCCTCAAAGGGGGAGACGCGTTCATTTTCGGCCGCGGCGGCGAGGAGCTCGAGCACCTGCGCGGCGCCGACATCCGCTACGAAGTGGTGCCGGGCATCACCGCGGCCCTGGCCTGCGCTGCCTACGCCGGCATTCCGCTCACCCATCGCGGCCTTGCGCAATCGGTGCGCCTGATCACCGCGCACTGCCAGAAAGACGAGGACACCCTCGACTGGCCCGGCCTCGCGCGCCCGGGCCAGACCCTGGCGTTCTACATGGGCGTGAGCGAACTCGAGCGCCTGGGCGCGCGCCTGGTGGATCACGGCCGCCCGGCCGACACGCCCTATGCGCTGGTGGAAAACGGCAGCCGCCCCGAGCAGCGCGTGATCGCCGGCACCCTGGCCACGCTCGCCGCCGATGCCCGGGCCGGGGCCGTGCGCTCCCCCGCCCTGCTCATCGTGGGGGAAGTCGCCGCGCTGGCGGACAGGCTGGCATGGTATTCGGAAACCGCCGAGGTGGCGGCCGGGGGCCCGGCCGCGGCGCCCTGAGCGCGGCGCATCATCGCGCCGCGGCGCTGGCTTATTCGGGCTTCTGCTTGGTGCCGAAGATGCGGTCGCCGGCGTCGCCCAGGCCGGGGATGATGTAGCCGTCGTCGTTCAGGCGCTGGTCGATGGAGGCCGTGTAGATGTGGACGTCGGGATGGCGCGACAGCACGGCCTCGATGCCGGTCGGCGCGGCCACCAGCACCAGGGCGCGGATCTCGCGGCAGCCGGCGCGCTTGAGCATGTCGATGGTGGCCACCATGGAGCCGCCGGTGGCCAGCATGGGATCGACGATGAGCGCCAGGCGCTGGTCGATCTCGCCCACCAGGCGTTCCAGGTAGGTGTGGGCCTGCAGCGTTTCCTCGTTGCGGGCGATGCCCACCACGCTGACCTTGGCGCCCGGGATCAGGCTCAGCACGCCGTCGAGCATGCCGATGCCGGCCCGCAGGATGGGCACCACGGTGACTTTCTTGCCGGCGATCTTCTCCACTTCCACGGTGCCGCACCACCCTTCGACGGTGGCCGACATCAGGGGCAGGTCTTTCGACGCCTCGTAGGTGAGCAGGGCCCCGACCTCCTGCGACAGCTCGCGGAAACTCTTGGTACTGAGGTCGGCCCGCCGCATGATGCCGAGCTTGTGGCGAATCAGCGGATGGCGGATTTCGTGCACGGGCATGTGCGTGTTTCTCCAGAAAGGGCGGGCATCGGTCGGAATGCCGCTGCGGGCTCAATGGTAGCCCGAACCGGGGGTGGAACGGGAGGTGGCGCGGGTCCGAAGTCGGGGTGTCGGACAGCTCTCTTTCTCGCTTGCCTGCGGAGACTGGTCCAAAGTCAGGAGGTGTCAGACACCTCGCTTTCGGGCCTGCCTGCGGAGACTGTCCTGGAGTCAGGAGGTGTCAGACACCATAGGTGTCAGACACCTCAGGGGAGTCACATCAGGGGATTACTGTTCGGCCAGCCAGGCGATCAGGGCGTCGTCGAAGGGGCGGACGGCGGCGGCGCGGTCGTGGTTGACCAGGCTCACCACCACGTAGCGCCGGCCGCTGGCGCCCTGCACGTAGCCGGCGATGGCGCGCACGTCGCGCAGCGAACCGGTCTTGAGGTGCGCCATGCCCTCGGCCTCGTTGCCGCGCAGCCTGCGCCGCACCGTGCCGTCCACGCCGGCGATGGCCAGGGACGACACGAACTCCGGCATCAGCGGCGAGCGCCAGGCCTGGGTGAGCAGCGCGGCCAGGCTGTCGGCCGAGATGCGCGCGTCCCGCGACAGGCCCGAGCCGTTGTCCACCACCAGTTCGGGCATGCTCAGCCCCTGGGCGGTGAGCACCGTATCGAGCACCACGCTGCTGGAGTCCGTGGTGGCCGGACGCGTCCCGCGTTCGGCGCCCAGCGTCAGGAGCAGGGTGCGGGCCATGACGTTGTTGCTGCGCTTGTTGATGACCCGGATGGCTTCGCCCAGCGTCGGCGATTCGTGCGCCGCCAGCACCACGGCGGCCGGGGGCACGATGCCGGCGCGCACGCGCCCCGTAAACTCCCCGCCCAACTCGCGCCACAGCAGGCGGAAGACGGCGTCGGCGTACTCGGGCTGCGCCAGCGCCAGGCGGTACAGGCTGAACTCGCCGCATGAACCGGCCACCGTGCCGCCCAGCCGTATCGACACCCCTTGCTGGGTCACCAGGGGTTCGGTGCGCACCACCGGGGCGCCGGGACAGGACACGTCGCTCCACTCCACTGCCCCCTCGAGGCGCAGGCCGGGAATCGGCGGATCGATCACGGGCACCCATTTCCGCGCCACGGGATCGGGCGTGAACAGCAGGCGCAACGCGCCGAAGCCCACCATGAGCGCGTCCGGGCTGGCGTTGTAGGCGCGGTCGGCCGCGCCGTCGAAGGCGCCGGGGTCGATCGCCACCTGGCCGAAGATGCTGCGGTCGATGACCAGGTCGCCGATGCGCTTGACCCCGCGCAGGCGCAGTTCGCGCAGCAGTGTCCAGACGTCTTCGAGCTGCAGCTGCGGATCGCCCCCGGCCCGCAGGTAGAGCGGCCCCCGCAATGCCCCCTCGGCATCGGGCCGCACGCCCGGGTCGGCCAGGAACTCCGTGCGCCACACATAGCTGGGGCCGAGCTCGGACAGGGCCGCCCAGGTGGTGACCAGCTTCATCACGGAAGCCGGATTGCGCGGAACGCCCGGATTGAACGACATCATCCGCGGGCCGTCCACCGGCTGCACCACCAGCGACAGCGCCTCGTCGGGCAGGCCGGTGGCCCGCCAGCGCGCCGCCAGTTCGGGCGGCAGCGGCTGCGACCGGACCGGCTGCGGCGCCTGCATGAGGCCCAGCGCCACGCACGCCGCCACCAGCCATCGTCCCAGCCCCCCGCGTCTGCCTGCCATGCCGTACCTCGTCCTGCGCGCGATTCGCGAAAACGAGAGCATACCCAAGGCGCGGCGCCCGTGGCGGCACGGGGGGGCCCGCGGCGTTGCGACTTACAATACCGGGTTCGCCGGCGCATGCCGGCACCCACTTTCCCGTATCCGCGTGTCCTCCCCGCTCACTCTTTCCGATTTCGACTACGACCTGCCGCCCGAGCTGATCGCCCAGCACCCGGCCGAGCAGCGCGGCGGCAGCCGCCTGCTGCACCTGGACGCCCGGAGCCAGCTCCACGACCTGCGCTTCCCGGATCTCGCCGGCCTGCTGCGCCCCGGCGACCTGCTGGTGTTCAACGACACCCGCGTCATCAAGGCCCGGCTGACCGGCCACAAGGCCACGGGCGGACGCGTCGAGGTCCTGGTGGAACGCATCGTCGAGCCCGACCGCGCGCTGGCCCACGTACGCGCCAGCAAATCCCCCGGCGCCGGCATGGTGCTGCGCCTGGCCGATGCCTTCGACGCCACGGTGCTGGGCCGCGAAGGCGAGCTCTTCGACCTGCGCTTCCCGGCACCGGTGCTGGACCTGCTCGAGGCCCATGGGGCCACGCCGCTGCCGCCCTACATCACCCATGCCGCCGAGTCGGAGGACGAAAGCCGCTACCAGACCGTGTATGCGCGCGAACCCGGCGCCGTGGCAGCGCCCACCGCGGGGCTGCACTTCGACCAGGACATGCTGGAGCGCCTGGCCGGGCTGGGCGTGGCCCGGGCCTTCGTGACGCTGCACGTGGGCGCCGGCACCTTCCAGCCGGTGCGCGTGCAGAACGTCGCCGAACACGTGATGCATGCCGAGTGGTACACCGTGCCGCCGGCCACGGCGCAGGCCGTGGCCGAGACCCGCGCGCGCGGCGGCCGCGTGGTGGCCGTGGGCACCACCAGCGTGCGGGCCCTGGAGTCGGCGGCCGCCGCCACCCCGCCTGGCGCGCCGCTGGCCGCTGCCCAGGGCGATACCCGGCTCTTCATCACGCCGGGCTACCGCTACCGGGTGGTCGACGCCCTGCTCACCAACTTCCACCTGCCCCAATCCACCCTGCTGATGCTGGTGTCGGCGCTGGCCGGCATCGAGCCCATCCGCCGCGCCTATGCGCATGCGGTGGCCCAGCGCTATCGCTTCTTCAGCTACGGCGACGCGATGTTCATCGAAACCCCCAACCCATGACCGGACTGCAATTCGAGCTGCTGGGCACCGACGGCGCCGCGCGCCGCGGCCGCATCACCCTGAACCACGGCGTGGTCGAGACGCCCATCTTCATGCCCGTGGGCACCTACGGCAGCGTCAAGGCCATGCTGCCGCACGAGCTCGCCGACATCGGGGCCCAGATCGTGCTGGGCAACACCTTCCACCTCTGGCTGCGGCCCGGCACCGACATCCTCGACAGGCATGGCGGCCTGCACGGCTTCATGCAGTGGCACAAGCCCATCCTCACGGATTCGGGCGGCTTCCAGGTCTTCAGCCTGCAGGGCATGCGCAAGATCACCGAAGAAGGCGTGAAGTTCGCCTCGCCCATCGACGGGGCGCGGCTGTTCCTCACGCCCGAGGAGTCCATGCGCATCCAGCGCTCGCTGAATTCGGACATCGCCATGGTGTTCGACGAGTGCACCCCCTACGAGATCGACGGCCGCCCCGCCACCGTGGAGGAGGCCGCGCGCTCGATGCGCATGTCGCTGCGCTGGGCGCGCCGCTCGCGCGACGAGTTCGACCGCCTGGGGAATCCCAACGCGCTGTTCGGCATCGTCCAGGGCGGCATGTACGAGTCGCTGCGCGACGAGTCCCTGGCCGGACTGGCCGACATCGGCTTCCACGGCTATGCGATCGGCGGCCTGTCGGTGGGCGAGCCCAAGGAAGACATGCGGCGCATCCTGGCCCACGTCACGCCGCGCCTGCCGCAGCACGCGCCGCGCTATCTCATGGGCGTGGGCACGCCCGAGGACCTGGTGGAAGGCGTGTCGCGCGGGGTGGACATGTTCGATTGCGTGATGCCGACCCGCAATGCCCGCAACGGCTGGCTGTTCACCCGCCATGGCGACCTGAAGATCCGCAACGCCCGCTACCGCGACGACACGCGCCCGCTGGACCCGCACTGCGCCTGCCATACCTGCAGCCACTTCTCGCGGGCCTACCTGCATCACCTGCAGCGCGCCAACGAGATCACCGGCGCGCGGCTGAACACGCTGCACAACCTGCACTTCTACCTGACCATCATGGCGGAGATGCGCCAGGCCATCGCCGAACAGCGTTTCGACGCCTGGCGCGCGCAGTTTGCCGCCGACCGCGCCCGCGGCGTCGAGTAGCCGGCGGGCGCCCCCGGGGCCGCCCGCGCGCCGGCCGCCGGTGGCATGGACGCCTCCCGCAAGCCCGCTACAATAGCCGGCTTGCCCGGTTACGGCTCGCGGCTCTGGCCGGGCGGGAACAGGCACGTGGTGCCGGTGGGGGGATCCGCCGGCACGGCCCATGTGCCGACGCACCCCAACCAAAACCCAACGACAACAGTCAAACCCTCAGGAGTACAACCATGTCCGCTATCGACACCGCCGGCCTCGTCCTGGCCCAGGCCGCCCCCGAAGGCAACGCGCTGATGGGCATGCTGCCCATCATCCTGATGTTCGTGATCCTCTATTTCCTGATGATCCGTCCTCAGATGAAGCGCCAGAAGGAACACCGCAACATGGTTGCCGCCCTCGCCAAGGGCGACGAAGTCGTGACGGCCGGCGGCCTGCTGGGCAAGGTTTCCAAGGTCACCGACAGCTACATCTCGGTGGAAGTGGCCGAACTGGCCGACAAGCCCGTCGAAGTGACCATGCAGAAGACCGCGGTGACGACCGTCCTGCCCAAGGGAACCATCAAGGCCCTGTAAGCGTCCCATGAAGCCCCCTACTCCCGAGAGGGGGCTTTCATCTTCTTCTCGCTAGAACTCGCCGGCAATGAACCGCTATCCCCTCTGGAAGTACATCACGGTCCTGGTCGCGGTCGTGATAGGCCTGCTCTACACCCTGCCCAATTTCTACGGCGAGTCGCCGGCGGTCCAGGTTTCCAGCGCCAAGGCCACCGTCAAGGTGGATCCTGCCATGCTGCAGCGGGTGGAGCAGATCCTGGCCAGCGCCAATCTGCGGCCCACCAGCGTCTATTACGAGCAGACCGGCACGCTGGGCACCGTGCGTGCGCGCTTCGAGTCCACCGACGTGCAGCTGCAGGCACGCGACGCGCTCGACCACGCCCTCAACACCGTGGCCGGCGATCCCCAATACACCGTGGCCCTGAACCTGCTGCCGGCCTCTCCCCCGTGGATGCGCGCGCTGGGCTGGTTCGAGCCGCGGCCCATGTACCTGGGCCTGGACCTGCGCGGCGGCGTGCACTTCCTGCTGCAGGTCGACATGCAGGGCGCCCTGACCTCCCGCTACGACGCGCTGGCCACCGATGTGCGCGCGGTGCTGCGCGACCAGAAGATCGAGGCATCGGGCGTCGAGCGCGCCGGCATGTCGGTGACGGCCACCTTTGCCGACGAGGCGGCCCGCGACCGCGCGCGCGACGCCCTGCGCACGCGCATGGCAGACCTGGAATTCACCGACGCCGAGAACGGCGGCCGGCCCCAGCTGGTGGCCCAGCTCAGCCCCGCGGCCGTCACGCGCGTGCAGGACAACGCGCTCCAGCAGAACATCAGCACCCTGCACAACCGCATCAACGAGCTCGGCGTGGCCGAGCCCGTGATCCAGCAGCAGGGCTCGGATCGCATCATCGTGCAGTTGCCCGGCGTGCAGGACGTGGCCAAGGCCAAGGAACTGCTCGGCCGCACCGCCACCCTCGAGATCCGCATGGTCGACGATACGCCGGCCGCGCAGAGCGCCCTCATGAACGGCACCGTGCCGTTCGGCCTGGAGCGCTACACCGACCGCGACGGCCGGCCCATCCTGGTGCGCCGCCAGGTGGTGCTCACCGGAGAGAACCTCCAGGACGCCCAGCCGGGACGCGATTCCCAGACCCAGCAGGCGGCCGTGCACCTCACGCTCGACGCGAAGGGCGCGCGCATCTTCCGCGACGTCACGCGCGACAACGTGGGCAAGCGCATGGCCATCCTGCTGTTCGAGAACGGCAGGGGCGAGGTCGTGACGGCGCCGGTGATCCGCACCGAGATCGCCGGCGGCCAGGTGCAGATCACCGGCAGCATGACGGCCGAGGAAGCCGCCGACACCGCGCTGCTGCTGCGCGCCGGCGCGCTGGCCGCGCCGATGTCCATCATCGAGGAGCGCACGATCGGCCCCAGCCTGGGCGCCGACAACATCTCCAAGGGCTTCAACTCCACCCTCTACGGCTTCCTCGCCGTGGCGCTCTTCATCATCGTCTACTACCACCTGTTCGGCGTGTTCTCGGCCATCGGCCTGACGATGAACGTGCTGTTCCTGCTCGCGCTGCTGTCCATGCTGCAGGCCACGCTAACCCTGCCCGGCATCGCCGCCATCGCCCTCACGCTGGGCATGGCCATCGACTCGAACGTGCTGATCAACGAGCGCATCCGCGAAGAGCTGCGCAACGGCGCGTCGCCGCAGGCCGCCATCCACCAGGGCTTCGAGCGCGCCTGGGGCACCATCCTCGACTCCAACCTCACCACGCTGATCGTGGGCCTGGCGCTGCTGGCCTTCGGATCCGGTCCGATCCGGGGCTTCGCGGTGGTGCACTGCCTGGGCATCCTCACCTCGATGTTCTCGTCGGTGGTGTGCGTGCGTGCGCTGGCCAACTTCTGGTACGGCCGCAAGCGCAAGCTCGAGCGCATCTCCATCGGCACCGTCTGGAAACCGGCCAGCAAGAAACAGTGATCGAATGATCGCGCGGGCGGCCCCTGGCCGCCCGCCCCCGAACCCTAGCAAGGCGACTCATGGAATTCTTCCGGATCCACCGCACCATCCCGTTCATGCGCCATGCGCTGGTGCTGAACGCCATCAGCCTCGTCACCTTCGTGTTGGCGGTGTTCTTCATCATCACGCGCGGCTTCCACCTGTCGATCGAATTCACCGGCGGCACGGTCATGGAGGTCAGCTACGCCCAGACGGCGCAGCTCGACGAAGTCCGCGGCGCCGTCTCCAGGCTGGGCTATACCGACTTCCAGGTGCAGAACTTCGGCACCTCGCGCGACGTCATGATCCGCCTGCCGCTCACCGAGGGCCAGACTTCCGCCACGCAGAGCGAGACCGTGATGCAGGGCCTGAAGGCCGTCGACCCTTCGGTGGAACTGCGCCGGGTGGAGTTCGTGGGCCCGCAGGTCGGCCAGGAACTGCTGCACAACGGCCTGATGGCCCTGCTGGTGGTGGTGATCGGCATCATGGTCTACCTGGGCTTCCGCTTCGAATGGAAGTTCGCCGTGGCCGGCGTGATCGCCAACCTGCACGACGTGGTGATCATCCTGGGCTTCTTCGCCTTCTTCCAGTGGGAATTCTCGCTGGCCGTGCTGGCCGGCGTGCTGGCCGTGCTGGGTTATTCGGTGAACGAGTCGGTGGTGATCATGGACCGGATCCGCGAGAACTTCCGCAAGTACCGCAAGGCCGACGTCAGGGAGGTGATCAACAGCGCCATCACCCAGACGATCTCGCGCACCATCATCACCCACGGGTCGACCCAGCTGATGGTGCTGGCCATGCTGTTCTTCGGCGGCCCCACCCTGCACTACTTCTCGCTGGCCCTGACCATCGGGATCTGGTTCGGCATCTATTCGTCGGTCTTCGTGGCCGCGGCGCTCGCCATGTGGATGGGCGTCAAGCGCGAGGACCTAGTCAAGCCGGTCAAGAAGGACGAGGCCGAGATCGCCTGATCCGGCCGGGCACCGTGGCCCGCATCCGAGACGACGAAGCCCGCGGCATGCCGCGGGCTTCGTGTTTTGCGGCGCCGCTGGCGCCTGCTGCACCCGCTATTGCACCGAGACCCCGGCCTCGCGGATCACGCGCGCCCACTTCACCGTCTCGGCCTCGATGAAGCGCCGGCAGTCCTGCGGCGTCGACCCCTCGGGCAACGTGCCCATGGCCTCCAGGCGGGCCTGCGCCTCCTGGCCGCGGATGATGCGGCCGATTTCCTCCGACATCCGCTGGACGATCTCCTGCGGCACCCCGGCCGGCGCGATCACCGCGGCCCAGGTGCTGCCCATCAGGCCTTCGATGCCCTGCTCGGCGAAAGTCGGCACGTCCGGCAGCACGGGCAGGCGCTTGTCGCTTGCCACGCCGATGAGGCGGATGCGCCCGGCCTTGGCCGGTTCGATCAGGTTGGGCGGGGGATCCAGGAACAGCGAGATCTGCCCGCCCATGAGGTCGACCAGCGCCGGCGCGGCGCCGCGGTAGGGCACGTGCACCATGTCGGTCCGGGTGAGCAGCTTCAGCAGCTCGGTGGTCAGATGGGCGCTGGAGCCGTTGCCGGAGGAGCCGAAGCTCACTTCGCCCGGATGGGCCCGCGCATGGGCCACCAGCTCCTGCGCCGTCTTGAAAGGCGCGTTGCTGGCCACCGCAGCCACCAGCGGCGAAACGCCCAGCAGCGACACGCACGCCAGGTCCTTGGCCGGGTCGTAGGGCAGCTGGGGATACAGCGTGGTGTTGGCCGCATAGGCCGCAATGACCACGCCGAAGGTGGTGCCGTCGGGCGTGGCCTTGGCCACCTGGTCCACGCCGATGATGCTGTTGGCGCCCGGCTTGTTCTCGATGATCACGGGCTGGCCCAGCGCCTGCTGCAGGCCCGGCTGTATCAGGCGGGCCATCTGGTCGGTGAAGCCCCCCGCGGTGTAGGGCACCACCAGGCGGATGGGCTGGTCGGGCCAGGCGCTGCGGGCGCGCGCGGGCAGCCCCACGGCCGAGGCCGCAGCGGCAGCAGCCGCCAGGCGCAGGAATGCGCGGCGCGAATGAGGATGTGGCATGGTTCGTCTCCTTGGTCTTGTCGTTGGCATGGTGCGGGCGTGCGCCGCGTGGTCGGCCCGGCCGCGCGGGCCTGGCCGGCTTGGAATATCAGGCGGGCGCGTCGGGCAGCGTCAGCACGCCGCGCGCCTGCAGCGCCTCGAGCTCGGCGTCGGGCAGCTGCAGCAGGCGCTGCAGCACCTCGCGCGTGCCCTCGCCCAGCGTCGGCGGCGCGTTGCGGATGGGCAGGCGCTGGCCGTCCAGGCGGTACGGCGGCGCGAATACGTGGGTGGAACCCGCCACCGGATGCGGCATCTCGCGCAGCAGGCCGCCGCGGCGCGTGCGTTCGCTGGTCAGCGCCTCGTGCAGGCCCGCCACCCGGCCGCAGGGGATCCCGCAGGCCGACATGCGCTCGATCAGCACGTCGCGCGGGAAGCCGGCGATCAGCTCCTTGAGCAGCGGCTGCAGGGTCAGGCGGTTGCGGGCGCGCTCCACGTTGGTGGCATAGCGCGGATCCTGCAGGATGTCCGGGCGCAGCACCACCTGGGTGCAGAACTTCTCGAACTGGCTGTTGTTGCCCACGGCGATGATCAGCGGGCCGTCGGCCGCCTCGAACATGCCGTAGGGCACGATGGACGGATGGGCGTTGCCGTAGCGCTGCGGGTCCCGGCCCAGCTGCATCGCGTCCAGGCCGTAGTAGCCGGTGATCATGATGCCGCAGTCGTAGAGCGCCATCTCGATCAGCCTGCCCCTGCCCGTGCGATCGCGCTGGTACAGGGCCGCCAGCACCGCCTGGGCCGCATACATGCCGGTCATCATGTCAACCACGGCCACGCCGAACTTGAGCGGCGGCTGGCTGGCCTCGCCGTTGATGGCCATGAGCCCGGACTCGCCCTGTATCACCAGGTCGTAGCCGGGGCGGCTGGCCTCGGGACCGCTGCCGTCGTAGCCGGTGAAGGCGCAGTAGATCAGGTCAGGCTTGAGGGCGCTGAGCTGCGCGTAGCCCAGGCCCAGCTTCTCGGCCCCGCCGGCCTTGAAGTTGTGGATCACCACGTCGCACCGGGGCAGCAGTTCGTGGACGATGCGCAGGCCCTCGGGCGTCTGCAGGTCCAGCGTGATGGACCGCTTGTTGCGGTTCATGCTGTTGTAGTAGGTGGTTTCGGTCTTGCCGATGCGCATGCCCCAATCGCGCGTGTCGTCGCCCCGGCACGGGTGCTCCACCTTGATGACCTCGGCGCCGAAGTCCGCCAGCACCTGGCCGCACAACGGACCGGCGAAGACGCGGGACAGGTCCAGCACCCGTATCCCCTCGAGCGGAAAATCCACGCCGTCGCCGGCCTGCGTCCTGGTCTGTTCTGTCATGCCTCGTGTCTCCCTCTTCCAATCCCGGCCGGCGTTCAGGCCGCCAGGGCGATATAGCGCGCCAGGTGGTGATCTTCGTCGCCGTACTGGTGGTCGATCATGACCAGGCGCTTGGCATAGTGCGCCAGCGGCAGTTCCCAGGTCATGCCGATGCCGCCGTGCATCTGTATGCTCTCTTCGGCCACCCGCGTGCCGATGCGGCCCACGCTGTACTTGGCGGCGGACAGCGCCCGCTCGCGCGGCACCCGCTCTGCGCCGTCGATGGCCGCGGCCGCGTTGATGACGGCCGAACGCGCCTGCTCCACCTCCAGCAGCAGGTCGGCCATGCGATGCTGCAGCGCCTGGAAGCTGCCGATGGGCACGCCGAACTGCTTGCGCGTGCGCAGGTATTCCAGCGTGTGCTGCTTGGCCACGTCCATGGCGCCCAGGGCCTCGGCCGACAGCGCCAGCAGCGCATAGCCGCAGATGCGCTCCAGCAGGGCATGGCCCTCGCCCTCCCCGCCCAGCAATGCCCCGGCGCCGACCTGCACGCCCTCCAGGCGCAGTTCGGCCGCGCGGCCGCCTTCGAACCGCCTGTAGCCGCGGCGCACGATGCCGGCGGCATCCCCCGGCACCAGGAACAGGCTGATCCCGCGGGGATCGGAGGCGTCGCCCGACGTGCGGGCGGAAACCAGCAGCAGCCCCGCCTGCTCGCCGAAGCTCACCACGCCCTTGGCGCCGTCGATCACCCAGCCGCCGCCGTGCCTGCGCGCCCGAGTCGACACCTGCGCAAGCTCGTAGCGGCTGCCCGGTTCGTCGTGGGCCAGTGCCGCGACCACGCTGCCGTCCATGATGCCTTCCAGCCACGCCCGCTGCGCGGCGTCGCCCGCCCGGACCAGGGCCTGGCCCACCACCAGCGCCCCCAGCAGCGGCTCGACCACCAGGCCGCGGCCCAGGCACTCGAAGACCACGCTGATGTCGAAGCCCCCGCCCCCGAAACCGCCCGCCTCTTCGGGGAACAGGGCCCCGATGGCGCCGAGCTCGGCGAAACGGCCATACAGCGCCGCGCTGTGTCCCTCGGCCCCGTAGGCGAGCCGGTTGCGGGTCTCGATGCCGTACTGCTGGGAGATGAAGCGCTCCAGCGTGTCCGCCAGCATGCGGCGGTCCTGCGTATGTTCGAAATTCATGGCGCCCGATTCCTTCCGTGCCTCACAGGCCCAGGATCATCTTCGAGATGATGTTCTTCTGGATTTCGTTGGAGCCGCCGAAGATGGACAGCTTGCGGTAGTTGAAGTAGGCGCAGGCGGCCGACGCGGCCTCCTCCGGCCCCACCGGATCTTCGTCGTAATCGTCGTAGAGGGCTTCCTCGATGAAAGGCGCGGCATAGGGCCCCAGGGCGCGCCGCATGAGCGAGAGGATCTCCTGGCGGATCTCGGTGCCGCGTATCTTGAGCATGGAGCTCTCCGCGCCCGGCACCCCGCCGCCCGCCACCGCGGCGAGCACGCGCAGATTGGTCGTCTTCATGTTCTCGAGATCGATGCCCACGCGGGCCATGCGCGCCGCGAACAGCGGATCCTCGGCCAGGGGCCTGCCGTTGTAGCGCAGCTTGCCGGCCAGCCGCTGCAGCCGCTCGAATGCCTCGGCCGAAAAGCCCACCCCGGCGATGTTGGTGCGCTCGTAGGTCAGCAGGTACTTGGCGTAGGTCCATCCCTGGTTCTCCTCGCCCACCAGGTTCTCCGCTGGCACCCGCACGTCGGTGAAGAACACCTCGTTGACCTCGTGCTCGCCGTCGAGCGTGATGATGGGTCGCACCTCCACGCCGGGCGCGGTCATGTCGACCAGCAGGAAGCTGATGCCGCGCTGGGCCTTGGCCTCGCGGTCGGTGCGCACCAGGCAGAAGATCATGTTGGCGTAATGGCCCAGCGTGGTCCAGGTCTTCTGGCCATTGACGATGTAGTGGTCGCCGTCGCGCACGGCCTGGGTCTGGACCGAGGCCAGGTCGGACCCCGCGCCGGGTTCGGAATAGCCCTGGCACCACCAGTCCTGGCCGTTCAGGATGCGGGGCAGCCAATGGCGCTTCTGCGCCTCGCTGCCGTACTTGATCAGCACCGGTCCCAGCATGTTCACGCCGAAGGGCACGATGCGCGGCGCGCCGGCCAGCGCGCACTCGTTCTCGAAAATGAATCGCTCGACCGGCCCCCAGCCCGGGCCGCCGTACTCCCTGGGCCAATGATTGGCCAGCCAGCCGCGCTCGTTCAGGATGGCATGCCACTGCGCGAGATCCTGCCTGGACAGGCGCAGCCCGTTCTTTACCTTGCGCGCCATGCCGGCCGGCAGCCTGTCGCGCAGGAAGGCCTGCACCTGCTCGCGGAATGCCTGTTCTTCGGGGGTGAATTGGAGGTCCATCTCTGCTTGGTCCTTGGTGTATCGGCGGCCCGTGCGCTCAGCAGCGCTGGCACGGGCTGCGCATGGCGGCCCGGCGTCGGCGCGTGGCCGAGCCGATGTCGTCGCCGGCCAGGTCCGCCCACAGGGCGTGGACGGGTGGGTTCTCCTTTGCGACCCCCAGCACGCTGCCCACGCGGCGGGTCGCAACGGGCAAGGCCTGGGCTGGTGCCGGCATGCGCTGTCTCCGATGCTGTTCTGATATCCAACAGAGGATTCTTGGGCCGGCAAAGGATCTTGACAATCCCAGCAGCCATTGACATGCCGTCAAGTTTTTTTGGACAGACAGCGGGCAAATCCTGCCGAGGGCAGCACCCTCCGGCGCCTGCGATGCCGTGTCCGGAGGCCCGATGCGCTGTCCGGAACCCCTAGCCCGGATATTTCGCGAGCAGGTCAGTTTCCGTAGGGGATGGCGCCAGAGGGAGCCAGAGGGGTGTGAGAGGGGGGCTGAAGTCGTTGAACAGGGTTTTTAACCGGCGTCAGGGCGCACGGCCCCCTTTCCCCCGAGCTGGACAGCGTGCCGGGGCCAGCACTTTGGATGGGTTATGGACCGAGCCGTTGTGCGGCGAGCAGGAAGACGGCTTTCATGGGATGGTTCGAGGCCAACAGCACCCGCACACGACGGGTGTTGCGCAGGATGGCCGCGCCGATTTTCAGTAGCCGGGTGCGGATGGTCTGGGTGCAGGCATGGGCCAGTTGCGTGCCTTGCAGGGCCAGTCGGCGCAAATGGACCATGAGGGTGTAGGCCAGCGCAGCGAGCAGCAGCCGAAGCTGATTGGCCTGCCAGGCGTGGCAACTGGCGCGTCGGCCGAACAAATCGAGTTGGGCTTCCTTGATGCGGTTCTCGGCCTCGCCGCGCGCGCAGTACAGGCGCTCGTACAGTTCGGCCGCATCGCCGCTCAGGCTGGTGACCACGAAGCGCGGATTGGCTCCACGCGCATCGTGTTCCAGGCGGGCGATGACGCGCCGTTGCCGGCTCCAGGTGCGTGCCGCGTAGGAGAACTCGCCGATCAGGCGCTGCTTGCTCTGCGCGCGCTCGTAGTTCTCGGCCAGCGCCAGTTCGGCCAACGCGGTCCGTTGCAGCAGCGCGGCGTTCTTCTGCAGCCCGATCACGTAGTCGATGCCCCAACGCTCGAAGCGGCGCAAGGCCGGCGCGCGGCAGAACCCCGAGTCGGCCCGCACAATCAGCTGTACCTGCGGCCAAGCCTGGCGCAGCCGCCGCGCCAGGGTGCGCACCAGCGCACTGAGAATCTTGGCCGGATCGCGGTCGCTGGGCCGCAGCACACAGGCCAGCAGATCCTGCCCGCAGAACACGTACACCGGCAGATAGCAGTAATTGTCGTAATGCCGGTTGAACGCGGCGCGCTCCTGCGCCCCGTGCAGCGGCACGTGCGTGGCATCGATGTCCAGCACCAGTTGGGCCGGCGGCGCACCGCGCCAATGTGCAATGAACTGCTCCACGAGCACCGCCTGCAAACGGGCCGTATCGCCCCGATCCACCGCGTTCTCGAACCGCGACAAGGTCGGCGCCGAAGCCAGCTCCTGGACTTGGCCGAGCGCCGTCTGCAGCGCCATGTCACCGCGCAGCACATTGTGGTCGCTGATGTCTTCCCAGCCGCAGCACAATCCGTAGACCCGCTGCGACAGCAGCGTATGCACCTCATGGCGCACGCTCGCAACGCGCCGGCGATCCGACAGTGCCGCGCTGGCCGAACGGGTCAGCCCAAGGCGACGGTCCACCTGGCGCAACAACAGCACCCCGCCGTCGCTGACCAGATCGCCACCTGTAAAGGATGCCTGAATCCGGCGACGTCCCACTCGCCCCATCGGCACCACTTCGACGGTACACTTTGGCATAGGCAGACCCCGTTTCGGTTAACGCTTCGACACCGCTAACCATAAGCCTTCGGGCTGGGGCTGCCTACCCCCATTCCCTCTCCTCGTGAAATATCCGGGCTAGGGGCGCCACCAGCGCCACGGTGCGCGCAGCATCCAGCGGCGCTCCTCATTCAGCACGTGGGGCGCCAGGTAGTGCGCCACGGCAATGCCGATGAAGGCGGAGGCCGTCACGTCGGAGAGGTAGTGGTCGAGATTGATGACCCGGCTCAGCGCCACCAGTACCGCCACCGCCAGCACCGGCCAGCGCCAGCGCGGCGCGATCTCGGCCAGCACCGCGGCCACCGCGAACGCGGTGAGGGTGTGGCTGGACGGGAAGGAATCGTAGGGGTCGCCCGAGAACGGCACGGCCAGGCCGTGGAAGCCGCGTTCGAAGAGCTCCTCGGGCCGCGCCCGCGACACGACTTTTTTCAGCAGGAGCGTAATCAGGCCGCCGATGGCCATGGTGCCCATCAGCAGCACGGCGTAGCGGGCGAGCTTCTCGTAGCCCGCCTGCAGCGGGCAGGCCCAGCCCCGCCGCAGCCCCACCAGCGACACCACGTAGAGGAGCAGCGCGGCGATCACGTAGCGCTCGCTGTCGCCGATGTCGCTGATGCGGTCGAACACCGCGTCGACCCAGGGCGCCACATGCCGCGACAGGGCATGCGCGAGCGGCTGGTCGACCCAGCGGCTCATCATGAGCAGCAGCACGGCGAAGCCGGCGGTGAGCACCACCGCCCGGCAGGAGCGCGGCCTGGCGGGGGGAACGGCGGGAGGCAGGGGAGCCGGAGGTATCTGGGACATGAACGGGACGATCAGGAATGCTGCGCGGGTATCCCGCGGCGCGGGCGCGCCCGCCATCGTATCCGGCATCCCGGCCGCTTCCAAGCGCGCATTCGTGTCAGCGCGGTAAAATTTCGTTTTCACCAGACCGCGCCCCCGGGATCTACACCCGTCACGGCCACCCCCAATGCAAGAAACCACGATCCGACGCGCGCCGGCCCAAGCCGGTGCCGACATGCCGCCCGCCACCGCCGGCGACCGCACCCGCAAGCTCTTCATCCGCACCTTCGGCTGCCAGATGAACGAGTACGACTCCGACAAGATGGCCGACGTGCTGCGCGGCGACCAGGGGCTGGAGCTCACCGACAATCCGGAAGAGGCCGACGTCATCCTCTTCAACACCTGTTCGGTGCGCGAAAAGGCCCAGGAAAAGGTCTTCTCCGACCTGGGCCGGGTGCAGCACCTCAAGAAGCTCAACCCGGACCTCGTGATCGGCGTGGGCGGCTGCGTGGCCAGCCAGGAAGGCGAGGCCATCGTCAAGCGCGCGCCCTACGTCGACGTGGTGTTCGGCCCGCAGACCCTGCACCGCCTGCCCGAACTCATCCGCCGCCGGCGCGCCCAGGGGGTGTCGCAGGTGGATATCTCGTTCCCCGAGATCGAGAAATTCGACAACCTGCCGCCGCCTCGCGTCGAGGGCGCCACCGCCTTCGTCTCCATCATGGAAGGCTGCAGCAAGTACTGCAGCTTCTGTGTCGTGCCCTACACCCGCGGCGAGGAGATGTCGCGGCCCTTCGACGACGTGCTGGTCGAGGTGGCCGACCTGGCCGACCAGGGCGTGAAGGAAGTCACGCTGCTGGGCCAGAACGTGAATGCCTACCGCGGCCGGATGACAGACACCGGCGAGATCGCCGATTTCGCCACCCTGCTCGAATACGTGCACGAGATCCCCGGCATAGAGCGCATCCGCTACACCACCTCGCATCCCAAGGAAATGACCCAGCGCATGGTCGAGGCCTACGCCCGGCTGCCCAAGCTGGTGTCGTTCCTGCACCTGCCCGTCCAGGCCGGCAGCGACCGCGTGCTGGCCGCCATGAAGCGCGGCTACACCGCCCTGGAGTTCAAGTCGGTGGTGCGCAAGCTGCGCGCCGCCCGCCCGGGGCTGACGCTCTCGTCCGACTTCATCGTGGGCTTTCCCGGCGAAACCGAGGAAGACTTCGGCAAGACCATGAAGCTCATCGAGGACGTCGGCTTCGACACCTCGTTCTCGTTCGTCTATTCGCGCCGTCCCGGCACGCCGGCGGCCGACCTGCACGACGACACGCCCCAGGAAGTGAAGCTGCGCCGCCTGCAGCGCCTGCAGGCGCTGATCAACGAGCAGGCCGCCGCCATCGCCCGGGCCATGGTGGGCACGCGCCAGCGCGTGCTGGTCGAGGGCCCGTCGCGCCGCGATCCCAACGAGCTCATGGGCCGCACCGAGAACAACCGCATCGTGAACTTCCCCGCCCCGCCCCGGCTCATCGGGCAGATGGTCGACGTGATCATCGCCGAGGCCTATCCCAACTCGCTGCGCGGCCGCGTCGCAGGCAGCGACGCATGAGCGCCCCCCGCAACCGCGCGCGCCGGCACATGCCCGTGATCGTCCAGCTCGACGGCGACAACACCCACCTGGCCAATCTGTGCGGCCCGCTCGACGAGAACCTGCGCCAGCTGGCCGACGGCATGGGAGTGAGCCTGTCGCGCCGCGGCAGCCGGGTCACCCTGGAAGGCGAGAAAGCCGAGCTGGCCGGCCGTGCGCTGCGCCGCTTCCACGACCAGGCCACGCACCGCGCGCTGTCGGTCGACGACATCCAGCTCGGGCTGGTGGAGATCGGCGTGGGCCGGGCCGAGGAGCCGGTGCGCGAAGAGGACGCGCGCGAACTGCCGCCGGTCGCGGACGAAAGCGGCGCCATCGTGCTGCGCACCCGCCGCAGCGACCTGCGTCCGCGCACGCCGCGCCAGCGCGACTATCTCGACAACATCCTCAAGCACGACATCACTTTCGGCGTGGGCCCGGCGGGCACGGGCAAGACGTGGCTGGCGGTGGCCTGCGCCATCGACGCGATGGAGCGCGAAACGGTGCAGCGGCTGGTGCTGACGCGCCCCGCCGTGGAAGCCGGCGAACGCCTGGGCTTCCTGCCCGGAGACCTGGCCCAGAAGGTGGATCCGTACCTGCGCCCGCTGTACGACGCGCTGTACGACCTGATGGGTTTCGAGCGCGTGCAGCGCCTCTTCGAGAAGCAGACCATCGAGATCGCCCCCCTGGCCTACATGCGCGGCCGCACGCTGAACCACGCCTTCGTCATCCTGGACGAAGCGCAGAACACCACGCCCGAGCAGATGAAGATGTTCCTGACCCGCATCGGCTTCGGCAGCAAGGCGGTGATCACGGGCGATCCGTCCCAGGTCGACCTGCCGCGCGGCCAGCAGAGCGGCCTGGCGCACGCCACCCGGGTGCTGGAGTCGGTGCAGGGCATTGCCACCACGCGCTTCACCAGCCGCGACGTCGTGCGCCATCCGCTGGTGGCCCGCATCGTCGATGCCTACGACCGCGCCGCCGACGAAGATGACGCCTGAGCTCTCGCTGTCGGTACAGTACGGCGTGGCGGAGCCGCGCCTGCCGCGCTGGCGCCTGCGGCGCTGGGTGCAGCATGCCCTGGCCGGCGCCGCCCACGACGGGCTGGTGCCGTTCCGCGCCGCCGAGCTCAGCATCCGGCTGGTGGGCCAGGCCGAGGGCCGGCGCCTGAACCGCGAATTCCGCGGACGCGACTACGCCACCAACGTGCTCACCTTCGAATACGGCCTGGACCCGGCCGGCACCGCCCGCGGCGACATCGTCATCTGCGTGCCGGTGCTGGCGCGCGAAGCCCGCGAGCAGGGCAAGACACTGCTGTCGCATGCCGCGCACCTGACGCTGCACGGCGTGCTGCACGCCCTGGGCTACGACCACGTCCGGGCCCGCGACGCCAGGCGCATGGAAACCCTGGAAACCGCCGTGCTGGCGCGCATGGGCATCGCCGACCCGTACACGCTGCCCCGCGACGCGGCGCCCCCGCGGGCGCGCGCCGCCTGAACGCCGCTGCCGGGCCGCTGCAGGAACCCGCACCTGTCCCGCGCGGATCCGCCGCCATCCGGCACCATCGCGACCGGCACGGTAACAATTCGTGCGACAGATTCGGGTATGCTGGACATCTTCGCAAACTTGTCCTCCCGGACGATGCCTGACCCTTCCCCTGCCTCCGATGCGCCTGCGCGCAGCGCAAAGCCCAGCAACAAATCCCTCCTAGACCGGCTGCTGTCCATCGTGCGGCGCGAGCCCGAAGACCGCGAAGGCATCAAGACCTTCCTCGAAGCCGCCCACGAGCGCGACCTCATCGACGCCGACTCGTACGCCATGATCCGGGGCGCCCTGGCCGTGTCCGAACGCACCGTGGCCGACGTGATGGTGCCGCGCTCGCGGATGGACCTGCTCGACATCGCCCAGCCCCTGCCGCAGCTGCTGGCCATCGTCATCGAGACCGCCCACTCGCGCTTTCCCGTCTACGAAGACGATCGCGACAACATCATCGGCATCCTGCTCGCCAAGGACCTCCTGCGCTGCATGCTGCAGCCCGACATCGAGCCCCGCACGCTGGTGCGCCCGGCGGTGTTCATCCCTGAAGCCAAGCGCCTCAACGTGCTGCTGCGCGACTTCCGCGCCAGCCGCAACCACCAGGCCATCGTCATCGACGAGCACGGCGGCATTTCGGGGCTGGTCACCATGGAAGACGTGCTCGAGCAGATCGTGGGCGACATCGAGGACGAGTTCGACGAGGACGACGAAGACTCCATCTTCCCCGAGGGCGAGAACCAGTGGCGCGTGCTGGCCTCCACCGAGATCAGCCACTTCAACGAAGCGGTGGATGCCGACCTGCCCGACGACGAGTACGACAGCGTGGGCGGCTGGATCGGCGGACAGCTGGGCCGCATCCCCCGCCGCGGCGACAGCGCGCGCTGCGGCGACATGCAGATCGAAGTGCTGCGCGCCGACGCCCGCCGCGCCTTGTGGCTGCGCGCCCGCCGGCTGCCGGCCGGGACGCCGGGCGCCGGAGCGCCGGCCGCCGCCACGCCCCCCGACAACGCCGCATGATCCGGCGCGCCCCGTTCGCCTGGCGTGGCCCGGCGCTGCTCGGCGTGGCGGCGTGCGCCCACGCCCTCACCTTCGCACCCGGACCGCTGCCCGCCTGGGCCCTCGCGCCGCTGCAGATCCTCTGCCTGGCCGTGCTCGCGCGCGCCACGCTGCGCGCCCCCGGGCTGCGGCCGGCCTTTGCCGCCGGCTGGTGGTTCGCCAGCATCACTTACGCCGTGGGCCTGTACTGGCTGTTCGTCAGCCTGCACCGCTACGGCGGGCTGTCCGCGCCGCTGGCGGTGGCCGGGGTGCTGGCGCTCTCCCTCTTCCTGGCCCTGTTCCCCGCCGCGGCCTGCCTGCTGGCGCGCTGGCTGTGGCCGCCCGAACGCGGCGCCACGCCGGCGGCAGCGCTGCGCGCCGCCCTCACCTGGGCTGCCGCCTGGACGCTGCTGGAATGGCTGCGGGCCACCGTGCTCACGGGCTTCCCATGGCTCAACATCGGCTATGCCCAGGTCGACGGCCCCATCGCCGGCTGGGCTCCCGTATTGGGCGTGCACGGCATGGCGCTGGTGGCAGCCTTCGCGGCCGCCGCCCTGGCCACGCTGTGGCGCCCCGCGGGCGCGTCCGGCGCCCGGCGCGACAGCCGCCAGTCCCTGGCCGCCGGCGTGGCGGTGCTGGCGGTGGCCGCGGGCTGGGCGCTGGGGCAGCTGCGGTGGGCCGAGCCTCACGGCGAACCGCTGCCCGTGCGGCTGGTGCAGGGCAACGTCGAGCAATCGCAGAAATTCGACCCCGCCCTGCTCGAATTCGGCGTGCGCCGCCACCTCGAGCTGGCCGCCCTTGCGCCGGGCGAGGGCGTGCCGGCGCCCGCCCTCATCGTGCTGCCCGAGACCGTGCTGCCCATATTCCAGGACCAGCTCGATCCGCGCGTCTGGGAGGCATGGCGGCAGACCGCCGCGCTGCGGGATGCCACCATCGCCATGGGGGTGCCGCTGCATACGCGCGGCGCCGACGGCCGGCACCGCTACACCAACAGCGTGATCGGCTTCGACGCCGCCACGCCGCTCGAGGCGCTGCAGTCCGGGACCACCAGCCTGCGCTACGACAAGCGCCACCTGGTGCCATGGGGCGAGTACGTGCCGCCGGGGTTTCGCTGGTTCGTCGACATGCTGGCCATCCCGCTGGGCGATTTCGACCGGGGCCCCGAGCGCCAGGCGCCGTTCGGCGTGCGCGACCAGCACCTGGCCTTCAACATCTGCTACGAAGACCTCTTCGGCCCCGAGCTGCTGCCCGCCCTGCTGCCCGGCGCCGACGGCAGCCCCGGCGCCACCATCCTGGTCAACGTGAGCAATCTCGGCTGGTTCGGCGACACCTGGGCCTTGCGCCAGCACCTGCAGATCGGCCGGCTGCGCACCCTCGAGACCGCGCGGCCCATGCTCGCCGTGACCAACACCGGCATCACCGCCGCCATCGACGCGCGCGGCCACGTGGCCGCCCGACTGCCCGCCCACCAGGCCGGCGTGCTGCCGGTCAATGTGCAGGGCATGACGGGGCTCACGCCTTATACCCGTCACGGAGACCTGTGGGCGCTGGCCCTGACCGGCATGCTGCTGATCGCGGCGGCGCGCAAGCCGCGCGTGCGGCGCTGAGCTCGCCACGGGGGCCGGATTCACCCGAGTATGTGGCCGGCCAGCGTGGCCGCGTCCCCTTCGGGCCGCAACGGCCCCGCGCCGGCTCCGCTGGCTTCGATCGCCAGCGCGACCTCGGCCATGTCCTCATCGTCCAGCTCCAGGGTTGCTGCCGCGATCCAGCCGTCGACCTGGCGCGCGTTGCGGGCCCCCGCGATCGCGCCCGTCACGCCCGGCCAGGCCAGCGTCCATGCCACGGCCGCCGCGCCCGGCGTGGTGCCGTGGCGCTGCGCGATCGGGCCGAACGCCTCGGCCAGCGCCAGGTTGCGCACCAGCTCGGGCGGCGTGAAATCGGGGTGGCGCGAGCGCCAGTCCGATGCCGGCAGCGCCCCGGCCCGCTCGGCGGAGAATGCGCCGGACAGCAGCCCGGAGTGCATGGGGCTGTACACGATGACGCCGACCTCATGCCCGGCACACCATGGCAGCAGATGTTCCGCCGCCTCGCGGCGGATCGCCGAGAACGGCGGCTGCAGCACGTCCACCGGCGCGACCCGTTCGGCAGCCTGCAGCTGCGCGAGGTTGTGGTTGGACAGGCCGATGGCCCGCAGCTTGCCGGCCTGCTTGAGGTCCTGCAGCGCCGCCCAATAGACCTCCAGCGGCGTGCCGTCGCCCGCAGGCCAGTGCATCTGGAACAGGTCGATGCGCTCCACGCCCAGGCGGCGCAACGACGCCTCCACCTCGCGCCTCAGGCTGTCGGGATTGCCGACGCGCCGCAGCCTGCCGGAAGGGTCGCCGGGCGTGCAGGCCAGGCCGCCCTTGGTGAACACATAGGGCCGCTCGGATGCCGGCATGCGCGCCAGCGCCTGCCCCACCAGGGTTTCGGCATGGCCCAGGCCATAGGCGGCCGCCGTGTCGATCCAGTTGATGCCCCGCTCCACCGCGTGGCGTATCGCGGCCAGGGTGTCGCCGTCGTCCTGCGGCCCCCACCCCATGGCCCAGCGCTCGCCGCCGAAGGCCCAGGTGCCCAGGCCCACACGGGTGATGTGCATGTCGGTGCGGCCCAGCCGCCGCGTCGGGAAGGATGTGCTTGCCATGCGCGACTCCTTTCAGCGTCCACAGCCCGAGTTCATCGCCGCGGGCCCGCGGCCCGCCTCGCGCCACGATGCCTGAGCCCGGTGGCATGCACAAGCATCCCGCGTTCCTGATGCGATGTTCGGGGCCGACTTGCACGCCACAAAAAACTTGTGCATAATCTCGTTTCTTCGCCAACGGCACTAAACAAAGCCGGCAACGACGAGACGGAAAGTTGAAAATCGACGCTTGAATTTCTCAGCTCAAGCAAAGATCCAAAACTTGGGTTATAATCCCGCTCCTGATCGAAATCGCCGGAATTGCTTGGAAAACGGGGGTATAGCTCAGCTGGGAGAGCGCTTGCATGGCATGCAAGAGGTCAGCGGTTCGATCCCGCTTACCTCCACCAGTCAAAAGCGAAGAGATCGTGCAGTCCAAGTCCCCTTCGTCTAGAGGCCTAGGACATCACCCTTTCACGGTGAGTACAGGGGTTCGAATCCCCTAGGGGACGCCAGCTTGCTGGCAATTGCATAGTGACATACGCCGCTGCGGAGCGGTAGTTCAGTTGGTTAGAATACCGGCCTGTCACGCCGGGGGTCGCGGGTTCGAGCCCCGTCCGCTCCGCCAAAAAATTCAGGAAGCCCTGCCGGGAAACCGGTGGGGCTTTCGTTTTTCCGGGTGTTCATTTCCCCAGGCGTTCGTCTTTCCTGGCTTTCGTTTTCTGTTTGCGCGCCCGGTTTCCGCATCGGCGCGCGTACATGGGATTGCCTTCTCATTGCGGCTACGCCGTGCTGCATTTCTTTCCCGTGCCCGACACCGGGCCCACAGTTGGCCACGGACGATGCCGGCGACCGGCATTGCCGCTCGCCCCGGTTACTTACATTTTGATTCAAAATTTCCGTGCGAGGCACGATGCGGAGTTGCCGTCACGATGACGCCGGCTGCCCCTCAACTTGCCCCCTTCGTCGGACTACCGCAAGCAAACCGCCGCCAAATCAGCGAAAAAACCGCCGATTGGCAAGGCGGTTCCGGCTTCATACGATCGCGGCTCGTTCCGCATCGCTGCAAGGAGCCCACATGCCGACGCCAACCGATCCCTGCCCCACGCCGCCCGCCCCCTGGACGGTGGACGCCGTGCTGGCGCTGTATGAACTGCCTTTCCCCGACCTGATGCACCAGGCGCAGCGCGCGCATCGCCGCCACTTCGCCGCCGACGCGGTGCAGCTGTCGACCCTGCTGTCGATCAAGACGGGCGGCTGCCCCGAGGACTGCGCCTACTGTCCGCAATCGGCACACCACGATACGGGCATGCAGGCCGGCAAGCTGCTGCCGCTGGACGCCGTGCTGCAGGCCGCCCGGGCCGCGCGCGACCAGGGAGCAAAGCGCTTTTGCATGGGCGCGGCCTGGCGCAGCCCCAAGCCGCACCAGGTCGAGGCCGTGGCGGAGATGGTGGCGGGGGTCAAGGCGCTGGGGCTGGAAACCTGCGTCACTCTGGGCATGCTGCGTGAGGGCCAGGCCGAACAGCTGCGCGACGCCGGCCTCGACTACTACAACCACAACCTGGACACGGCGCCGGAGTTCTACGGCCACATCATTTCCACGCGCACCTACGAGGACCGGCTGGAGACGCTGCAGCGGGTGCGCGAGGCCGGCCTGCGCGTATGCTGCGGCGGCATCGTCGGCATGGGCGAATCGCGCCGGCAGCGCGCCGGGCTGCTGGCCCAGCTGGCCAACCTGGATCCCTACCCGGAATCGGTGCCGATAAACAGCCTCATCCGCGTCGCCGGCACGCCGCTGGAAGGGGCCGAGCCCTTGGATTCCTTCGAGTTCATCCGTACGATTGCCGTCGCGCGCGTCATCATGCCGCGCGCCATGGTGCGACTGTCCGCCGGGCGGGAAAGCTTGAACGATGCCGAGCAGGCCCTGTGCTTCCTGGCCGGGGCCAATTCGATTTTCCATGGCGAAGTCCTGCTCACCGCCGCCAACCCGCAGGCCGAAGCCGACAGGCGCCTGCTGACACGGTTGGGCATGCGCGCTGCCGATGCCGTACCTCAACCGGAGACCCCATGACGTCTGGACTGTTCTACCTGCTTGCGAGCGTGACCTGCAGTGTCACAGTGGCCGTGCTGCTGAAGCTCGCACGACGGAAGGGGATAGACATACGCCAGGCCATCGCGGCGAACTATGCCGTCGCCGCCGCGCTATGCGTGTTCACGCTGCGTCCCTCGCTGTCCCAGACGCTGGCCAACACCGGCACCTGGCCCGTGCTGCTGGCGCTGGCGGTGCTGCTGCCCACGGTTTTCATGGCCATGGCCCAGTCGGTGCGTTTCGCGGGCATCGTGCGCAGCGATGCCGCACAGCGCCTCTCGCTGTTCATTCCGCTGCTGGCCGCCTTCGCCCTGTTCGGCGAAACGCTCACCACGCGCAAGTTGATCGCCATCGGCTTGGCCTTCGTGGCGCTGGCCTGCGTGCTGCGCCGCGTCCGGGAAGAGCAGGACGAAGGCGCGGACACCCGGCAGGCATGGATGTGGCCGCTGGCCGTATGGCTGGGCTACGGGGTGATCGACATCCTGTTCAAGCAGCTGTCGCGCGCGGGCACCGCCCTGCCCGGCACCCTGTTCTCCGTGTTCGTGCTGGCCGGGCTGCTGATGCTGGGCTATCTGCTGTGGCGCCGGGTGCAGTGGCAACCGCGCCACCTGGCCGCCGGCGCGCTGCTGGGGATGATGAATTTCGCCAACATCCTCACCTACATCCGGGCCCACCAGGCGCTGCCGGGCAATCCTTCGCTGGTCTTCGCCTCCATGAACATGGGCGTGATCGCCCTGGGCACGCTGGTGGGGGCCCTGGCCTTCCGCGAACGCCTGAGCCCGCTCAACCTGTTCGGCCTGGTGCTGGCCCTGGCCGCCATCGTGGCCATGATGCCGTGATGGCGCACCGGGTGTCCGGCGCCCGGGCGCCTGGAAGGCCTCGGCCGCTCAGGCGGCGCCGGGCCTGGCTGGCGGCGGTTCGGCCGGGGGGCCGGCCGGCGCCGGCGGAGTGACCACGTCGGCCTGGGGATCGGCCATGGACATGGTGACGTCCACGTCGGGATCCACGCGCGGATCCAGGGCGGCGGATGCAGGCGAGCTCTGCAGCGTGTCGGGCATGGGCACGAAATGCACCGGCGCATCCTCGACCTGGTGCACGCCCGTGACGCGGGCCGGCCGCACCTGCCAGACCAGGATCGCCGCGCACGCGGAAATGAACACGAAGTACATGGCCGGACCGCCCGCCGACATCAGCACCCCCGCCACCAGGGGCCCGAGGCAGGCGCCCACGCCGTAGGTCATGAGCAGGATGGCGCTCAGGCCCACGCGCCGCGCCGACTCGACGTGGTCATTGGCCAGGGCCGCCCCGAGCGGATAGAGGGTGAACTGCAGCACGCCGAACACGCAGGACAGCAGCACCAGCAGCCAGAACGGCAGCGTGACCCAGCCCCACATCAGGATGGGCAGCAGGGTCAGCAGCGCGGCATTGAAGCGGATCAGCCCGGCGCGGTTGATGCGGTCGGACAGCCAGCCCATGGGCCATTGCGACAGCAGCCCGGCCGTGACCGAGGCGGCCACGAACACGGCCGCCTGCGAAGTGCTGAGCCCGTACTTGGCTGCGTACACGGGAGCCAGGCCGTAGAAGGCGCCGGACACGTTGCCCGCGACGAACAGCACGGTCAGGGACAGCGGCACGCGCCGCATGAAGAATTTCAGGTCGAGCGGCGCCGGCAGCGGCGTGGGCGGATGCGACCGCGCGGTGACCGCCACGGGCACCAGGCACAGCACCATGCACATGGCGACCAGCGTCAGCGGGCTGTCGTCGAGCGTGGCGTAGCTGGTGAGCGCAAGCTGGCCCAGCACGGTGCCCAGGCCGGACACCACCATGTACACGGAGAATACGCGTCCGCGCTGGTGATTCTCGGTCTGCTCGTTGAGCCAGCTCTCGATCACCATGAGCTCGGTGACCATCACCATGCCCGCCAGCAGGCGCAACGCCAGCCACACCGGCATGCTGTCGATCTGCATCTGGGCCAGGATCATGCTGGTGGACACCGCCGCGCAAGCCACGAAGGCGCGGATGTGCCCCACGCGGATGATCAGCTTGTGGCCCAGCCGCGCCCCGCACACCAGCCCCAGGTAGTAGGCCGCGATCAGCGTCCCGATCCAGATTTCGCTGACCGACTGCTGCGTCAGGCGCAGGCCCATGTAGGTATTGAACAACCCGGTACCCACCAGCATGAGCAGCGTGGCGATGTAGAGGGACGAGAAGGACGAAATCGTGGCTAGCATGGAAAAGGCACGCGCGGGCGCAGCAGCGCCGCCCGTGGGCGGCGCTGCACGGGGAACGGAAGAATCAGAGCTGCGACAGCAGCGTGTCGACGTCGCTCACTTCGAACTTGCCCGGCGCCTCGACGTTCAGCGCCTTGACCACGCCGTCGTCGAGCAGCGCGGAATAGCGCTGCGAACGCACGCCCATGCCGCGCGCGTCGAGGTCCAGCGTGAGGCCCAGGGCGCGCGTCCAGTGGGCCGCACCGTCGGCCATCATGCGCACCTTGCCGGCGGTCTGCTGCTCGCGGCCCCACGCGCCCATCACGAAAGCATCGTTCACGGCCACGCACCAGATCTCGTCCACGCCCTTGTCGAACAGCGCCTGCGCCTTGGCCACGTAGCCGGGCAGGTGCTTGGCCGAGCAGGTGGGCGTGAAGGCGCCGGGAACCGCGAACAGCGCGATCTTCTTGCCCTTGACCAGGTCGGCCACCTGGAAGGCATTGGGGCCCACGGTGCAGCCCGGGGTTTCGGTTTCGATGAATTCGGTCAGGGTGCCGTCGGGCACGCGATCGCCGACTTTGATGGTCATGGACCTTCTCCGTGATGGGGGGGAATACGGGCGGCCCGCTGGTGCGCGGCGCCCGCAGGCTCAATCATAGATCGACTTGCACGATCCGACCGGCGGGGCCTCCCGCCGGCTACAGACTGATACCACCGCACACCGCCGGTGCGGGGGCCGTGCCGCCAGCCCTTGGCATAATGACCCGAGACCCGTGCGCCGCCTCCCGGCGGCCCAGACATCGAGCATCCCAGCCATGACCAAGCATCCCATTCACGGCCTGCGCGCATTGCTGGCCGCCGCGGCCCTGGGCCTGGCGGCGCAAGCCGCCGCGGGCGCTGACGACCAGTCCGGCTTCCAGCAGCTCGTCGCCGCCTCCGGCGCAAGCAACGGCGCAGCGCGCATCTGCGGCGCCTCCGCCGCCGACGTCGGCCAGCATGAAGCCACTGCCCGGGCCAACCTGCAGCGCTACGCGCGCGAATATGGCTACCGCACCGACGACTTCGACGCGCATTTCCGCCAGGGGCAGTCGCGCGGGGCGGAGATGATGCTGGGCATGCGCAACAACGGCGTGGACGGCTGCGCCGGCGTGCTCGACGCCTTCCAGCGCGAGCGCGCCATCAGCTACGAGGACATGAAACGCGGCATCGCCGAAGTGACCGACGGCCTGCCGGGGGAGAAGCCGGCCGAGTGACAACCGGCCACGCCGCCGTCAGCCGGCCGCCAGGCCGTGGCCGGCAAACCACTCCAGCATGCGGCCCCAGGCCAGTTCGGCCTCGGCCTTGCGGTAACTGGGCCGGTAGTCGGCATGAAAGGCGTGGGGCGCCTCGGGATAGATATCGATGCGCGAGGCCTTGGCCGGTGCGGGCCCCTGCGCCAGCGCCACGCGCATCTTGTCGACGTCTTCCAGCGGTATGCCTGCGTCCTTGCCGCCATAGGCGCCCAGCACCGGGGCCTTGAGCTGGTCGACCAGGCCGAGGGCCGAAGTCGGGCGCAGCGGGTTCGGCTGCCCGCCGAGCTGTCCGTACCAGGCGGCACCGGCCTTCAGGCCGGGATTGTGGGCGGCATACAGCCACACGATGCGCCCGCCCCAGCAAAAGCCCAGTATGCCCAGCCTTGCGGAATCCCCGCCGTGCGCGGCAGCCCATTTGGCCGTGGCATCCAGGTCCGCCATGACCTGCGCGTCGGACGCCTTGTCCACCACTTCGGCCCGCAGCTTGGCGATCTCGGTGTACTTGGACGGATCGCCGTGGCGGGCAAAGAGCTCGGGCGCGATGGCCAGGTAGCCGAGGTGCGCCAGGCGCCGGCACACGTCCTGGATGTACTCGTGCACGCCGAAGATCTCGGAAACCACGAGCAGCGTGGGCAGCTTCTGCCTGCCGGCCGGCGCCGCGCGGTATGCGGGCACCTCGCCGTCGGCGGTGGGAATCTTGACCTGGCCCGCCTCCAGGCCTGCGGCCTCGGTCTTGATGGCGGTCTGGGCGGCGGCATTGACCGCTGCCAGCGAGAAGCCGGCCGCCACGCTGGTGACCAGGAAACCGCGCCGCGAAACCTGGTGCGGCGGCAGCAGACTGTCGAAATGGGGATCTTGCACTGTCATCGCGAGCCTCCGGAAGAAACACCTACTGCAGGGAAAAATCCACTCGGGTCGTCTTGCCGCCATCGTCGACGCCATCGGCATCGAACCTGGGGGCCACCACGTAGATGCGATCGGCCGGCCCCTGCGCCTGCAGGGCCTCGAAGACGCCCTGCGCGCGCGCCTCGGCCAGCGCGCGCAGTGATTCCGGGCCGACCGGCGCAGCCTGGCGCAGCAGCGCCTCCATGTCGGCGGCCGGGATCGACTTGGCCATGCCGATGAAATTGCGCGGCTTGTTCTCGATGTCGGTGTCATCGTAGACCTGTTCGAGGTAGCGTGCGCGTTCTTCCGCCGTCAGCGTCACGCCGGCCGGATCGATCCTGGCGCCGCGCCGCGATTGCGCGCGGGCCTTGGCCTCGCGCAGCCGCGCCTCCAGCCAGGCCTGGCGCAGGGCCGGCTCGTCCAGCGCCGGGTCGACGCGCCCGCCGACGTCCAGCTTCAGGCCAGGACGATCGTTCAGCGCCTTGGCGAGCGTGGCGATGGCCTCGCCGGCCTGCGCGTCGAGCTCGGCCGAACCGGGCTCGAACGCGACGTACGACAGCTCCGCGTCGCCGCCGAAGGCCGAGGCCAGCAGCTGGAACGGCGCTGTGACGGCCTTGGTGAGCAGGTTCACGATCACGCGCAGCACGATGCCGCCGACGGAGAACTCGGGGTCGTCGAGCGAGCCCGAGACCGGCAGATCGATGTCGATGTTGCCGCGGCTGTCCTTGAGCAGCGACACGGCGAGCAGCACGGGCAGTTGGATGGCGTCGGGGCTGTCGGTGCGCTCGCCGAAGGTGAGCTGGTTGAGGACCAGGCGGTTGCGGGCCTGCAGCGTGCGGTCCTTGATCTGGTAGCGCACGTCCAGCGACAGCTTGCCGCGGCGTATGGGGTAGCCCACGTACTTGGCCGAGTAGGTGGTGAAGCGCGGCAGGTCCACGCCCCTGGCGGTGGCGTGCAGGTCCAGGGAGAGGAATTCGGCGAAAGGCTGCACCGTCCCCGTGACGGAGAACGGCGCGCTGCCGTAGACCCGTCCGCCCACCTTGACCTTCGCGGGGGTGGGACGGCGCGACGACACCGCCGACACCGAGCCCTCCACCGCCGAGAGCTCGGCCGTGTAGTTGGGCTTCACGAAGCGGTCGTTGAAAGTCATCTTGCCGCGCGCGAGCCGGATGCTGTTCACCGCGATCTCGGGCCCGGCGCCGGCTGCCCGTGCCGGGGCGCGCGCACGCGTCTGGGTGTCCTGCGTGATCGAGCCGCCGGCCTGGCCGGGCTCGGCCACCAGGTCCATCACGTTGAGCCGGCCCTCGGCGTCGAGCAGCACGTTGCCGTAGAAGTCGTCCAGCAGCACGTTGCCCAGGTTGGCGCTGATGCGCTCGCCCGCCATGGCCAGCTCGGTGCCGGTCAGCGCCAGCCGGCCCCAGCGCAGGAAGTCGGCGCGGTTGACACGGTCTTCCAGGTCGAAGTCGGTGAGTTCCAGGTCGCCGCGCCATGCTGCCTGTTGCGGCTTGCCTTCGTGGGCCGCGGCAAAGCTGGCCTCGCCACGAGCGCCCACCTTCGCCCCGCGCACGGTGGCGTTGAGGCTGGAGGCGGCGTAGGGGGCCAGGCTGGCCAGGTCGAAACCGGCCAGGTCCACGCGGGCCTGCACCGACAGCGGCTGCGGCACCAGCGTGCCCTGCGCCGCCAGCTTCCCCTCGCCCTGCAACCCATCGGCCTGCAGGCTGAACCGGCTGGGCCGCGCGCCGGGCGATACGCTGTCGGCCGTGAGCGCCAGCCGGCCTGCGGCGAACGGAACGGGAGGCGTGAGGCTGGCGTCCCGGGCGGCCAGCCCCGCGAGCTCGGCCTGCAGGTTGGCGAGCGACCATTCGGCGCCGGCGAGGTCCAATCGGGTACGCAGGGCCAGGCGGCCCTCGCCGATCTCGACCGGCGCGCTGGCGCGCACCAGCGGCGCCAGCGGGGCCAGCGCCAGGTTGCCCAGCTGGATGTCCGCCTGCAGCGCCAGCGGCTCCAGCGTGAGCGGCCCGCGCATGCGCAGCCAGCTGCCGTCGGCCGGGTTGTCCATGTCCAGCCACAGGTTCAGCGGCCGCCCCGCGGCCTGCGGGAGGGTCAGCCCCTCGGCGGTCAGGGCGAGGCCGGCAACGGGATAAGTCCAGCCGCTGGCCTGGTCGCGCACCTGCACGCTGGCCGACTCGACCCGGATGCTGTCGACCTCCACCTGCCATGGCTGCGCCGCCTCGCCGGCAGGCGTGGCGGCCTGCGGATCGGCGCTGGCGGTGGGCGCGGCAAAGCCCGCGGCCACCCGCTGCCAGTTCAGCTGTCCGGCGGCATCGCGCACGACCTGCGCGGCCGGGCCCCAGGCATGGACTTCGCCGATGGCGAGCCGGCGCGCCAGCGGCTCCAGCGCCACGCGTTCCAGCCGCAAGGCGTTCCAGGACAGCAGCCGCTCTCCGCCCGCCTCGCGCAGTTCGAGCTGGCGCAGCCCGAGGCTGCCGGTGGTGCGCAGCCGCGGCGGCGCATCGGCGGGCTGCTCGAAGTGCAGCTGCAGGTCGGAATCGAGCAGGCCGTGCTGCAGCGTCACCGGCAGCTGCAGCGGCCAGGCGTCGGCCCAGAGCGAGAGATCCAGCCCCGAGAACCTGAGGTCCAGGGTGGCGCTGCGCACCGTGTCGAATGGCCGCACCGTGCCCTGCAGCGACACGGGGCTGCCGTTCAGGCGCAGCGAAAGATGCGGCACCACGTCGATGTCGGTGGCGTAGCGGAAGGTGGAAATGAACGGCACGCCCAGCTCCAGGGCGTCGACCACCTGCCGGCGGCCGGTGACCCGGTCGTCCAGCGTGATCACGCCGCCCTCCACCACCAGGTTGTTGAGCGAGAACCGCGGCAGGCCGGCATCGTCCTGCGCGGCCGGCGCCGCGTCGGGCTGCGTGGCCAGGCGCTCAAGCAGGTCGGAAAAATTGAAACGCGTCGGCGCTTCGCGCACCAGGACGAACTTGGGCTGGCGCAGCACCGCGGCGTCAATGACGGGCGCCATGCGCAGGAGCGAGGCCCACGAGGCGCTGGCCTCGAGCTCCACCGCCTCGAAGAGTGGCGCCGCGCCCGCCTGTGCCACCGAGAGTTCGCGGGCGCGCACCGTGAGCGTGAACGGGTTGAAGCTGATCTCGCCCACGCCGACCTCGCGGCCGAGATGTGCCGAAACATCATGGACGAGGACGTCGCGCAACAGCTTCGGAACCTGCCAGGCCAGCAGCGCCGCCAGTGCCAGCAGCACTGCCACGAATCCCAGGACCCACTTGCCCATGCGACGGCTGAACATGAATCCCGGCATCCGCAGATGCATTCCGAATCTCCCGACATGGACTGCGGGGATTATCGCGCCCCGCCCTGCGCTCGTCTATGATAGGCAGGATTGCACGACCGCCCGGTTGCAGGCTGCCGTGCCTTGATATTCTTGACATTCCCCTACAACGACACATCCCAACGGCTCCACCCATGTCATCGACGCTACCCACGCTCAGCCACCTGGATGAATCCGGCCAGGTGCGCATGGTCGACGTCGGCGCCAAGGCCGACACAGAGCGTGTGGCCATCGCCCAGGGCCGCGTACGCATGAACGCGCATGCCTATGGCCTGCTCACGGCCCCCGGCCAGGGCAAGGGCGAGGTGCTCAACACCGCGCGGGTCGCGGCGGTGCTGGCGGCCAAGCGCTGCGCCGAACTGATCCCGCTTTGCCACAGCCTGCCGCTGGGCTTCGTCGGGGTGGAATTCGCGCTGCTCGACGCCGAGCATGCCGTCGAGATCCGCGCCACCTGCCGCACGCGCTACAAGACCGGCGTCGAGATGGAGGCCATGACCGCCTGCAGCGTGGCGGCGCTCACCATCTACGACATGTGCAAGGCCGCCGACAAGGGCATCGTGATCGAACAGGTACGCCTGGCATACAAGGCGGGAGGTAAAAGCGGTGAGTGGCGCAACGATTGAACTGCTGTATTTCGCGCGCATCGCCGAGCTCGTCGGCAAGCGCGCCGAGTCCTGGCCGCTCGAGGCGCCCACCACGGGCGCCGCGCTGCTGGAGACCCTGCGCCGGCGCTATCCGCAACTCGAGGATGCCGGGCGCCTGAGGCTGGCCGTGAACCAGGAGCATGCGCCCGCCGGCGCCCCGGTGCGTCCCGGCGACGAAGTCGCGGTGTTCGAACCGGTCACCGGAGGTTGAACGCGCCATGATCCTGGTCCAGGAAGCCGACTTCGACGCCTCGGCGCTGGCGGCCGACCTGCGCCGCCGCGTGGGCGCGCAGGCCGGCGCCATCGTCACCTTCACCGGCTACGTACGCGACTACGCGCCCGATTCGCCCACGGAAGTGCTGTATCTCGAGCACTATCCCGGCATGTGCGAACGCGAGCTCGAGGCCATTGCGGCCACCGCCACGCAGCGCTGGAACCTCTCCGGCACCGTGGTGGCGCACCGGGTGGGCGCGCTGCCGCGCGAGGCGCAGATCGTTTTCGTCGCGGCGGCCAGCGCGCATCGCGGCGACGCCTTCCGCGGCTGCGAATACATCATCGATGCCCTCAAGACCCGCGCGCCCTTCTGGAAGCGCGAAACCCTGGCCGGCGGCCGGCAGTTCTGGGTGGAGCAGCGCGAGGCCGACGCGGCCCGCACGCAATCCTGGGACGCCGCCTCCGCCCCCGACGACTCCACCCCATGAAAGCCACCGACGAAGAACCCGTATCCCTGGCCTGCGCCATCCTCACCGTCAGCGACACCCGCACGGCGGGCGACGACACCTCCGGCAACCTGCTCGCCCATAACGTGGCGCAAGCCGGCCACGTCTGCACCAGGCGCGAGATCGTGCGCGACGACATCTACCAGATCAGGCGCGTCATGAGCGACTGGATCGCCGACCCGGAGATCCAGGTCATCCTCACCACGGGCGGCACCGGGTTCTCGCACCGCGACGCCACGCCCGAAGCCGTGGCTCCGCTGTTCGACAAGGAAATCTCCGGCTTCGGCGAGCTGTTCCGCCAGATCTCGTACGCCGAGATCGGCAGCTCCACGATCCAGTCGCGCGCGCTGGCCGGCTACGCCAACGATACGCTGATCTTCTGCATGCCCGGGTCCAACAACGCCTGCCAGACCGCCTGGACGCACATCATCCGCGAACAGCTCGACAGCCGCCACCGGCCCTGCAATTTCGCCACCCAGTTCCGCCGCCGCGCCGACGCCTAGCGGCGGCCGCCCCATCCAGACACCGATGCTCGAATTCGACCAGGCGCTCGCCCAGCTCATCGCGGCTGCGCCCGCCCCCACCGCCACCGAAACCCTGGACCTGGCCCACGCCTGCGGCCGCGTCCTGGCCGCCAGCCTGAACGCCACGCTGGACCTGCCGCCCGCCGACAACAGCGCCATGGATGGCTATGCCATCCGCCATGCCGACTACCGGCCCGGCGCGGCCCTGCCCATCCAGCAGCGCTGCTATGCCGGCGACATGCCGGCGCCGCTGGTTCCCGGCCAGGCCACGCGCCTGTTCACCGGCAGCCTGATTCCCGAGGGCGCCGACACCGTCGTCATCCAGGAAGACACCCGCGAGGCCGACGGCCAGGTGGAGATCCTGCAGGCGCCCAGGCCCGGCCAGCACGTGCGCCGCCGCGGCGAGGACACGCGCGCCGGCGCGCCGCTGATCGAGGCAGGCACCGTGCTCGGCGCCGGCCATGTGGCCCTGCTGGCCTCGCAGGGCCTGGCCCGGGTCGCGGCCTATCCGCGGCTGCGCGTGGGCGTGCTCACCACCGGCGACGAGCTGGTGCCGCCGGGCGAGCCGCGCCAGGCCCAGCAGATCTACAACTCCAACGGCCCCATGCTCGGCGCGCTGGTGCAGGGGCTGGGCTGCGAGCTGGTGCACGTGCTGCATGCGCGCGACGAAGAAGCCGCGCTGCAGCAGGCGCTGCGCACCCTGGTTGCCGACTGCGACCTGGTATTGAGCGTGGGCGGCGTGTCGGTGGGCGAACGCGACCTCGTCAAGCCGGCGATCGAGTCGCTGGGCGGCGAACTGGCCTTGTGGAAAGTGCGCATGAAGCCCGGCAAGCCCGTGGCCCTGGCCCACATCGAGGGCACGCCGCTGGTGTGCCTGCCGGGCAATCCGGTTTCCGCCTATGCGGTGTTCGCCATGCTGGTGTCGCCCATGGTGCGCCGCATGCAGGGCCGCGCGCAGCCTTGCCCGCCGGTGCCCCGGCTGCCGCTGCGCACCGAGCGCCCGCGCCAGGACAGCCGCGAGGAGTTCCTGCGCGTGCAGCGGCGCGACCTGCCCGAAGGCGGCGCCGAGCTGGTGCCCTATCACCATCAAGGCTCCGGGGTGATCAGCTCCATGCCCTGGGCCACCGGGCTGGCGCGCCTGCCGGCCGGCGTGCCCATCACCGACGGCACCCCGGTTCCGTACTACGACTTGCGGTACTGGCTGGCGTAGCCCCGGGCCTGGGCCAGCTCCTGCGGCGTATTGAGGTTCATGAAGGCATCGGCGGCGCCAAAGTCCACGTCGACGGCGCCGGCCCGGTCCTGCCAGAGGTCGACCTTGCGGTCGCCGGCCGCCAGATAGGCGCGCAGATTCTCGTACAGATGGGTGCGGGCCGCCATGCATACCGCGTGGCGCCGCCCGCCGGCGCGGGCCACCGCCAGCGGCGCCCCGGCGGCCTCGGCCGCACCGACCAGGCGCAGGGCCAGGTCGGCGGGAAGGAAGGGCGTGTCGCACGGCACGACCACCAGCCAGGGGCCCGGCCAGGCGGCCAGGCCTGCGGCCACGCCGGCCAATGGCCCGGGCCAGCGGCCGTATGCCGGATCGTCGGCCAGGACGCGGCCATGCGCCGCGTATTGCCCCGGATTGCGGTTGGCGCTGATCAGCACGCGTTCGACCTGCGGCGCGAGGCGCTGCGCCACGTGCGCCACCAGCGGCAGCCCGTCCAGCGGCACCAGGCCCTTGTCGGCTTCCTGCATGCGCGCGCCGCGCCCGCCCGCCAGGATCAGCCCGCCCACGCCGCGGCCGTGGATGCCTGCCTCAGCCACCGATGTAGCTCATCTCGACCTTGCGCGCCCCCGCATGGGGGTCGGGCGTGTGGCTGGCGCGCCGCTCGGAGTAGTTGTCGGCGCGTGCGCCCCAGATGCGCGCCAGGCGCGCGGCCATCTGCGCGTCGGTGGAGCCGGCCCGCAGCGGCGCCCGCAGGTCGTGCCCTTCGTGCCCGAACAGGCACAGGAACAGCTTGCCCTCCGGCGACAGGCGCGCGCGCGTACAGCCGGAGCAGAACGCCTGCGTGACGCTGGAGATCACGCCGATCTCGCCGGCGCCGTCGAGATAGCGCCAGCGTTCGGCCACGCGGCCCAGGGGATCGGTCTGCACCGGCTCCAGCGGGTATTCGCGGGCGATGCCCGCGATCACGTCGGCGCTGGGCAGCACCTCGGCCAGGTTCCAGCCGTTGGTGTTGCCCACGTCCATGTATTCGATGAAGCGCAGGATGTGCCCCGTGCCGCGGAAGCGCCGGGCCATGGGCAGGATCTGGTCGTCGTTGACGCCGCGGCGCACCACCATGTTGATCTTCACCGGCGCCAGCCCGGCATCGGCCGCGGCGTCGATGCCGCGCAGCACGTCGTCGGGCGTGTAGTGGCTGTCGCTCATGCGCGCGAACATGGCCGGATCCAGCGCATCGAGGCTGACCGTGACGCGCGTGAGCCCGGCCTGCACGAGATCCCGGGCCTTGCGGGCCAGCAGGATGCCGTTGGTGGTGAGCGTGAGATCGAGCGGCTTGCCGGCGGGCGTGCGCAGACCGGCCAGCATGCCGACGAGATTCTCCACGTGCTTGCGCAGCAGCGGCTCGCCGCCGGTGAGGCGGATCTTCTCGACGCCCAGCCCGGTGAAGACGCCGGCCAGCCGGGCGATCTCCTCGAAAGACAGCAGGGCCGACTGCGGCATGAAGGCATAGTTGCCGTCGAACACTTCGCGCGGCATGCAGTAGGTGCAGCGGAAATTGCAGCGGTCGGTGACCGAGATGCGCAGGTCGCGCAGCGGGCGCTGCCGGCGGTCGAGCAGGGTCCCGCCCGGCGCCGCCACGGCGTCCCGGGGATCGGGATCCTCGCCGCCGGCATGCCGGCGATCGGACAGGTAGATCACTCTGCTCATCATGCAATCATAGCGCGCCCGCCTGGCCGAACGCCTCGCCCACGGTCTGCAGGCGGCCGGTGTGGGTGGCGTCGTAGCCGGCAAGCTGCCGCACATAGCCCAGGTAGCCGGCGCCGCGCATGGTGCCCAGCAGGTCCTGCATGGCGGCGCTCTCGAGCGCCGTGCGCCGTACCGCGAAGAAATAGCGCTCGCGCGCCAGGGGGATGAAGTCCAGGCCGAAGCGCCGGGCCGCCGTCTCCACGCCCAGGCCGGTGTCGGCCATGCCGCTGGCGATGTGCGCGGCGATCGCCATATGCGTGAATTCGTTGGTGTCGTAGCCGCGCACCTGGCGGGTAGGGACGCCAGCCCGCTGCAGCATCACCTCCACGAGGTAGCGGGTGCTGGAACCGATCTGGCGATTGACGAAACGCACGTCGGGACGCGCCAGGTCGGCGATGCCGCGTATCCCCTTGGGATTGCCGGCGACGACGAACAGGCCGGTATGGCGCGACGCCAGGTGGATCAGCAGGTAGTCGTCCGGATCCAGCAGCCCCGCATAGCGCGCCATGATCGGCGCCTCGAACTCGCCTTCGGGAACCTGGAAGCCCGCCAGGTCGCATTCGCGCCGCCCCAGGGACGCCAGCGCCTCGATGGCGGTGCGGTAGCGCAGTTCCAGCCCCGGACTGCGCCCCTCCATGTGCTGCATCAGCGCTTCCACCGCGAAACCGTGGCTGGCATGCAGCCGCAGGTGCGGCTCGTTCTGCGGCAGGAGGCGCTCGAGCTCTTCCTGCAGCTCCGACGCCAGGCTCTCCAGCGTGGGCATGAGGCGCGCCTCGATGCGGCGGTTGGCCCAGAGCAGGCGCTGGGCGAACTCGGACAGCTGCGTGCCCTGGCGCCGCCGCGTGATGAGCAGCGGCGTGCCGAACAGCGCCTCGAAACGGCGCAGCACGCCCCAGCCGTGGCGGTACGACAGCCGGCAGGCCTTGCACGCGCCGGCGATGTTGCCGGTGGCGTCGATGGCCGCCAGCAGCGCCAGCACATCCTGCAGGGGCAGCTCGCCGGCCTCGCCGGCGCCTGCCAGCAGCCATTGCGGACGCAGGCCGATGCGGAAGTTATATGTCATTTATTTCTTATTGAAGAGGGGAGCACAGCGCAATAAAGTAGCGCAAAGTCGATTGTCCGGCATGCCAATAATGCAAATAAAAGCATATTAAAGCCTTGCCGGCGCCACCTTGTGATCCGGCAGCCGCGGCCAGCCCCCGCCCTGCCGAACGGGAGACACCATGCACACACCCCCGGCTCCGGCCGAATCCGCCGCCCGCGCCGGCACGCGCCACGAGCCGGCCTCACCCGCGATGGCCGAGGTCGCCCGCATCGTGGACGCATTGCGCCACGAGCCTGGCGCGCTGCTGCCCATCCTGCATGCGGTCCAGGATGCGCTGGGCTGCATCCCGCCCGACACCGTGCCCGCCATCGCCGCGGGGCTGAACCTCTCGCGCGCCGAAGTGCATGGCGTGATCACGTTCTATCCGCATTTCCGCACTGCCCCCGCCCCGGCCCACACGCTGGCCCTGTGCCGCGCCGAAGCCTGCCAGGCCATGGGAGGCGAGCAACTGGCGGCCCATGCGCGCCAGCGCCTGTCCTGTGACTTCCACGGCACCAGCGGCGACGGCGCCTTCCTGCTCGAGCCCGTGTACTGCCTGGGGCTGTGCGCCCAGTCGCCGGCGCTGATGCTCGACGGCCGCCCGCACGCCCGCGTGACGCCCGAGCGGCTGGACCGCCTGCTGGAACGTGCGCAGGGGGGAACGCCATGAGCCAGCCCGCTACCGTCTACGTGCCGCGCGACGCCGCGGCGCTGGCCGTGGGCGCCGACGCCGTCGCGCAAGCGATCGAACGCGAGGCGGCGCGTCGCGGCCTGGCGCTGCGCCTGGTGCGCAACGGCTCACGCGGGCTGCTGTGGCTGGAACCGCTGGTGGAGGTGGCCACGGCCGGCGGCCGCATGGCCTATGGGCCTGTGGCCCCCGAGGACGTGCCCGGCCTGTTCGACGCCGGCTGGCTGAACGGGGCGCCGCATCCGCTGGGCCATGGGCTCACCGAGGCGATCCCCTACCTGCGCAACCAGGAGCGCCTGACCTTCGCCCGGGTGGGCATCGTGGACCCGCTCAGCCTTGAAGACTATGTGGCGCACGGCGGCCTGCAGGGCCTGCGGCGCGCTCTGGACATGCCGGCCGCCGGCATCGTCGAGGAAGTCACGCATTCCGGCCTGCGCGGCCGCGGCGGCGCGGCCTTTCCCACCGGCGTGAAATGGCGTACCGTGCTGGCCGCCGGCGCCGCGCAGAAATACGTGGTGTGCAACGCCGACGAGGGCGACTCCGGCACCTACGCGGACCGCCTGCTGATGGAGGGCGATCCCTATCTGCTGATCGAAGGCATGACCATCGCCGGCCTGGCGGTCGGGGCCACGCGCGGCTACCTCTACGTGCGCTCCGAATATCCGCATGCCATCGCCACGCTCGAGGAAGCCATCCGCCGCGCCCGGCAGGCGGGCTGGCTGGGCCCCGACGTGCTGGGAGGCGGCAAGGCCTTCGATCTCGAGGTGCGCAAGGGCGCGGGCGCCTACATCTGCGGCGAGGAAACCTCGCTGCTGGAAAGCCTGGAAGGCCGGCGCGGCGTGGTGCGGGCCAAGCCGCCGTTGCCGGCCATAGCGGGCCTCTTCGGCCAGCCCACCGTCATCAACAACGTGATCTCGCTGGCCACCGTGCCCATCGTGCTGGCGCGCGGCGCACAGTATTACCGCGACTACGGGGTGGGCCGCTCGCACGGCACGCTGCCCTTCCAGCTCGCCGGCAACCTCAGGCAGGGCGGGCTGGTGGAGAAGGCGTTCGGGCTCACCCTGCGCGAACTGCTCTACGACTACGGCGGCGGCAGCGCCAGCGGACGGCCGCTGCGCGCCGTGCAGGTCGGCGGACCGCTGGGCGCCTACCTGCCCGAATCGCAATGGGACGTCCCGCTCGACTACGAAGCCTACGCGGCGATCTCGGCCATGGTGGGCCACGGCGGCATCGTGGCCTTCGACGACACCGTGGACATGGCGCGCATGGCCCGCTATGCCATGGAATTCTGCGCCGTGGAATCCTGCGGCAAATGCACGCCGTGCCGCATCGGCTCCACGCGCGGCGTCGAGACCCTGGATCACATCATCGCCGGCGGCCCGCAGCGCGAGCAGCGCATCGCGCTGCTGCGCGACCTGTGCGACACCATGCTGGGCGGCTCGCTGTGCGCGCTGGGCGGCATGGCTCCCTATCCGGTGCTGTCGGCCCTGGACCACTTCCCCGAGGACTTCGGCCTCGCCCGTGCGGACGCGTCCGCGCCTGCAGCGTAAGCCCCAGGAGAGAGACATGCTCGAAACCGTCATCGCCCGCGACCGCGACCTGGGCACGCCCGCACGCGAATCCGCCGCGCAGGTCACCCTCACCATCGACGGCCAGGCCGTCACCGTGCCCGCGGGCACGTCGGTGATGCGTGCGGCCGCGCTCGCCGGAATCAACATCCCCAAGCTCTGCGCCACCGACAGCCTGGAGCCCTTCGGTTCGTGCCGGCTGTGCCTGGTGCAGATCGAGGGGCGCCGGGGCTATCCTGCCTCCTGCACCACGCCGGCCGAGGACGGCATGGTCGTGGCCACCGAGACCTCCCGGCTGCGCGAGCTGCGTCGCGGCGTCATGGAGCTCTACATCTCCGACCACCCGCTCGACTGCCTCACCTGTGCCGCGAACGGCGACTGCGAGCTGCAGGACATGGCCGGCGTGGTGGGCCTGCGCAACGTGCGCTATGGAACGGAAGGCGCCAGCCACCTGCAGGCGCCCAAGGACGAGTCCAATCCCTATTTCAGCTACGACCCGTCCAAGTGCATCGTGTGCAACCGCTGCGTGCGCGCCTGCGAGGAAACCCAGGGCACCTACGCGCTGACGATCTCCGGCAAGGGCTTCGCGTCGCGCGTGTCGGCGGGCCAGGACGAACCCTTCCTGCAGAGCGAATGCGTGTCCTGCGGCGCCTGCGTGCAGGCCTGCCCCACCGCCACGCTGCAGGAAAAGAGCGTGATCATGCTGGGCCAGGCCGAGCACTCGGTGATCACCACCTGCGCCTACTGTGGCGTGGGCTGCGGCTTCAAGGCCGAGATGAAGGGCCAGGAAGTGGTGCGCATGGTGCCCTGGAAGGATGGCCAGGCCAACCGCGGCCACTCCTGCGTGAAGGGGCGCTTCGCCTGGGGCTATGCCACCCACAAGGAGCGCGTGCTCAAGCCCATGATCCGCGAACGCATCACCGACCCGTGGCGCGAAGTGTCCTGGGAGGAGGCCATCGGCTACGCCGCGGCGCAGTTCCGCCGCATCCAGGCCGCCCATGGCCGCGACGCGGTGGGCGGCATCACCTCCTCGCGCTGCACCAACGAAGAGACCTGGCTGGTCCAGAAGCTGGTGCGCGCGGCCTTCGGCACCAACAACGTCGACACCTGCGCGCGCGTCTGCCATTCGCCCACCGGCTACGGGCTGAAGCAGACGCTGGGCGAATCGGCGGGCACCCAGACCTTCGACTCCGTCATGCACAGCGACGTCGTGGTGGTGATGGGCGCCAACCCCAGCAGCGGCCACCCGGTGTTCGCCTCGCGCCTGAAGCGCCGCCTGCGCCAGGGTGCGCGGCTCATCGTGATAGACCCGCGGCGCATCGAGCTGGTGGACGCGCCGCATGTGAGGGCCGACTACCATCTCCAGGTCCGCCCCGGCACCAACGTGGCCCTGCTGACGTCGCTGGCGCACGTGATCGTCACGGAAGGCCTGGTCGACGAGACCTTCGTGGCGCAGCGCTGCGAAGCCAAGGCCTATGCCGAATGGCGCGAATTCGTGTCGCGCCCCGAACACGCGCCCGAGGCCACGGCCGGGGTCACCGGCGTGCCGGCCGAGGCGGTGCGCGGCGCCGCGCGGCTCTACGCCACCGGCGGCAACGCCGCCATCTACTACGGACTCGGCGTGACCGAGCACAGCCAGGGCTCGACCACCGTGATGGCCATCGCCAACCTGGCCATGGCCACCGGCAACATCGGCCGCGAGGGCGTGGGCGTGAACCCGCTGCGCGGCCAGAACAACGTGCAGGGCTCGTGCGACATGGGGTCCTTCCCGCACGAGCTGCCCGGCTACCGGCACATCTCCGACGACGCGGCCCGCAGCGTCTTCGAACAGGACTGGGGCGTGACCCTGCAGCCCGAACCCGGCCTGCGCATCCCCAACATGTTCGAGGCCGCGCTGGCCGGCAGCTTCAGGGGCCTCTACTGCCAGGGCGAGGACATCGTGCAGTCGGATCCCAACACGCAGCACGTGGCGGCGGCGCTGTCGGCCATGGAATGCATCGTGGTGCAGGACCTGTTCCTCAACGAGACCGCCAAGTACGCGCACGTGTTCCTGCCGGGTTCCTCGTTCCTGGAGAAGGACGGCACCTTCACCAACGCCGAGCGGCGCATCTCCCGGGTGCGCAAGGTGATGGAGCCGCGCAGCGGCATGGCCGACTGGGAAATCACCATGGCGCTGTCCAATGCGCTGGGCTACCCCATGCACTACGGGCATCCGCGCGAGATCATGGCCGAGATCGCCCGGCTCACGCCCACGTTCGCGGGCGTCACCTACGAGAAGCTCGAGCGCCTGGGCAGCCTGCAGTGGCCCTGCAACGACGACGCCCCGGAAGGCACCCCGATCATGCATGCGGAATCCTTCGTGCGCGGCAAGGGCCGGTTCATGCTCACCCGCTACGTGCCCACCGACGAGCGCAGCACGCGGCGCTTCCCGCTGCTCCTGACCACCGGCCGCATCCTCTCGCAATACAACGTGGGCGCCCAGACCCGACGCACGCCCAACGTGCTGTGGCACGACGAGGACCGGCTGGAGATCCACCCGCAGGATGCCGAAGACCGCGGCGTGCGCGACGGCGACTGGGTGGGCGTGGAAAGCCGGGCCGGCCAGACCGTGCTGCGCGCCGTGATCACCGACCGGGTGCAGCCGGGCGTGGTATACACGACGTTCCACTTTCCCGAATCCGGCGCCAACGTGGTCACCACCGACAACTCCGACTGGGCCACCAACTGCCCCGAATACAAGGTCACCGCCGTGCAGGTCACGCGTGTGTCGCAGCCCTCGGCATGGCAGCGGCAATGGTCGCATTTCTCCGACCTGCAGCAGGCCCTGCTGCGCGAGCGCCGGCGCGAGGCCGAAACGGCATTGAGCGGAAAATGACGCCTCCGACGGACCCGCGCCCCACCGACCTGCAGGCCCGGCCCGACGCCGCCCTGGTGCAGGTGCGGCGCGTGCGCGACGCCGCGCTGGCCCGGCAGGCCGAGGACGACCACGTGGCCGAAGAGACGCCCGTGGCGCTCGAATACAACGGCATCAGCCACGCCACCATGCTGGCCACGCCCGCCGACCTGGAAGACTTCGCGCTGGGCTTCTCGCTCACCGAGGGCATCGTCAGCAGCCCCTCCGACGTGCGCGGCATCGAGGTGCGCCCGGCCTGCGGCGGCATGGTCGTGGAGCTGGAGATCTCCAGCGCCTGCGCCGTGCGGCTGCGCGAACGCCGCCGCGCAATGGCCGGCCGCACCGGCTGCGGGCTGTGCGGGGTGGAGACCCTGCCCGAAGTCCTGCGCGAGCCGCCGCCCGTGGCCGGCGCCGTTGCCCTGCGGCTGGCTGCCGTCCTCGAGGCCATGCACGCCATGCGCGCGCGCCAGTCGCTGCACGATCTCACGGGCGCTACGCACGCCGCCGGCTGGGCCGATGCCCAGGGCCGCATCGCCCTGGTGCGCGAAGACGTCGGCCGGCACAACGCGCTCGACAAGCTCGTGGGCGCGCTCGCGCGCGCGGGCCGCGATGCCTCCAGCGGCATGGTCCTGGTGTCCAGCCGGGCCAGCTACGAGATGGTCCACAAGACCGCAACCGCCGGCGCCGGAGTGCTGGCCGCGGTGTCGGCCCCTACCGCCCTGGCCATCCGCACCGCGCAGCGCGCCAATCTCAGCCTGCTGGGCTTCCTGCGCAACGCCGACGCCACCGTCTACACGCATCCCGAACGCATTCTTTCCTGATCCTCATGGACATCGGCAACCTGATACGCATGGCCAACCGCATCGGCGAGTTCTTCGAGGCCATGCCCGACCGGACCGAGGCCGCCGACGGCGTGGCCGACCACATCCGCAAGTTCTGGGAACCGCGCATGCGGCGGGCGCTGCTGGATTTCCTGGCGGCACACCCCGACGGGCAAGCCGCCGGCGCCAGCCTGCACCCGCTGGTGCGCGACGCCGTGGCCGCGCAGCGCGAGCGGCTCGCGCCCATGGAGCGGGCCGGCTGAGCCCGCCGGGCGTCCGGGCCGGGCAACTGCTACAGTGCCGGGCTGCATGTCTGCCTTCCGCCCGCCCATGAACCACCCCGCTCCCCGCATCGCCTGGACCGAAGTCGGCCAGCCCCGCGACGCCGCCTGGCGCTCCGAAGCCGCCCTGCCCCCGCCCTCCCGGGTGGCGGTTGCCGACGACACCATGCCGGCCGATGTGGCGTTCCGCCTGGCCTGCGAGGGCACGGCCCTGCTGTGGCGCGGCGACTACCACAACGCACGGCAGCTGCTGCAGGCCATGGGCCGGCGCGCCGAGCGGCGCCCGCGCAAGCCCGCGGCCACGCCCCGGGACGCCTTCAACCAGCACCGCCAGGCGCAATCGCGGCGCGCCCGCATCCTGGGCATGCTGCTGCTGCCGGTGGCGCCCGGCCATCGCGTCGACCTGCGCCGCGCGCCCGACGTGCGCGAGGCCTGCGAGGCCGCCTATGGCCCGGCCGACGAGGCCTACGTGGTCTCGCTGCGCGAACTGCTGGGCGTCATCGGCGCGCATGAATGGCGCCGCAAGGGCGTTGAGATTCCCGCGGCGGGAGGACGCATCCACCCGCACTACGGCGTGTTCTCCCCCGTGCGCGGCGAGTACGTGGATCTCGTGGCTGCGGCGCCGCTGCCGGCCCGCGAGCTGGCATTCGACATCGGCACGGGCACCGGCGTACTGGCCGCCGTATTGGCCCGGCGCGGGGTCGGGCACATCGTGGCCACCGACCAAGAACCCCGCGCCCTGGCGTGCGCCCGCGAGAACCTGCAACGGCTCGGCTGCGCCGCACAGGTCTCCCTGCAGCAGGCCGACCTGTATCCCGCCGGCACGGCGCCGCTGATCGTGTGCAACCCGCCCTGGCTGCCCGCCCGGCCGTCCTCGCCGCTGGAACACGCCGTCTATGATCCCGACAGCCGCATGCTGCGCGGCTTCCTCGACGGCCTCCCGCAGCACCTCGCTCCCCAGGGGGAGGGCTGGCTCATCATGTCGGACCTGGCCGAGCACCTGGGCCTGCGCGCGCCGGGCGAGCTGGCGGGCTGGATACACGAGGCGGGCCTGCGCGTGATCGAACGCCGCGACATCCGGCCGCGGCACGGCCGCGCCGCCGATCCTTCCGACCCGCTGCACGCCGCACGCGCCGCCGAGCTCACGTCGCTGTGGCGGCTGGGCGCCGGCTAAGGCCTGCCCGCTCGAAGCCGGAGCCGGCGGCGTCAGAAGAAGCTAGACAGCAGCCCGGCCAGGCCGCCGCCCAGCAGCAGCCATAGCGGATGCAGCCGGGTACGCACGCCAAGCACGGCCGAGGCTGCCGCGACTGCGCCCAGCAGCCATCCATGGACGGACGCCTCCGTGATCAGCCAGGCGCTGGCGCACACGAGGCCCACGGTCACCGGAAACAGGCCCTGCTGCACGCGGGCGCGCCAGGGCCGGTCCTTGAAACGTTCCCACAGGCCCAGCACCACGCCGGTGACCACGGACGAAGGCCCGAACTTGGCCACCGAGGTCACCAGCACCCCCTGCCATCCCGCCACGTGCCAGCCCACCAGGGGCACGATCATGAGGTTGGGCCCGGGCGCTGCCTGGCCGAGCGCGAACAGGGCGCTGAAGTCGGCCGCGGACATCCAGCCGTGCAGTTCCACCATCTGCCGCTGCATTTCCGGCAGGATGGTATTGCCGCCGCCGAAGGCCAGCAGCGACAGCTGGGTGAAGATGAGGGCCAGCGAGAGCAGCGTGTCGGTCATTGCCTCGGCCTCCGGACCAGCAGGATGCTGACCGGCGTGAGCACCAGCATGGTGGCCAGCAGCGGCAGGCGCAGCCAGGCGATGGCGGCAAAGCCCGCCAGCGCCACCGCAATGCCCAGGCGCTGGCCGCGCAGCGGCCGGGCGATCTTCACCGCCATCGACACCAGCAGGCCGGCGGCCGCGGCCGCCAGCCCGGCGAACATGTGCTGCAGATGGGGATCGTCCTGGAAGCGGTCGTAGACCATGCCCAGCAGGATCACGATGACGGTGGGCGCGGCGATCAGGCCCATGACCGCCGCGACGGCCCCGCGCACGCCGCGAAAGCGCATGCCGACCGCCACCGACAGGTTGATGATGTTGCCGCCCGGCAGGAACTGGCACAGGCCCAGCAGTTCGACGAACTCCTGCTCCGACAGCCAGCCGTGCTTCTCCACCAGCATGCGCCGCGCGAGCGGCAGCACGCCGCCGAAGGCGCTGATACCCAACAGGAAAAAGCCCCGGAACAACTGGCCCGACGCAGGCCTGGGCCCGGCATGGGGCATATCGGAAGACAAGAAGGAGGCAGGCATGACGGACCGGCGCAGCCGGCGGCGAAATGGCAAAGCGCGTAGGCTACGCCCGGCCCGTGCTGATGTCCAATCCATGATTCATGGACATCGGCCTGCGTCGGTTGCGCGGCTTCGTCGCCGTGGCCGGGCGCTCCATTGCGACCGGCCGGGCCGTGCCTGCCCGAGCGGCACGGCCCGGGCTCAGGGCTTGACGACGTGCCACACGCTGCGGAAGTTGTCGCCCTGCCTGTCGCCGGGCTTGGCGTCCGACGCATACAGGTACACCGGCTGGCCGCGATAGGCCCACTGGCGCGACCCGTCGTCGCGCACGACCACCGACCAGTCGCCCTGCGGCTTGGCGTCGGCCGGCGCGGCCAGCGGCGGCCATGCCTTGGCGCACGCGTCGTTGCATGCGCTCTTGCCGCTGCCGGCGGTGTCCTTGTCGAAGGTGTAGAGCGTCATTCCCCTGGCGTCGACCAGCACGCCGTCCTGCACGACGGCCGGCGGCTGTTGGGCCCATGCGGCGGCCGCATACCAGAGGGGCGCGGCGGCGAGAAAGACGGCAAGTCGGTGGTTCATGACGGGCTCCTCGGAGGATGAGGCGGGACGCGGGCTGCGCCGGCGCGGGATTGCGCCGCTGGACACGCCGCACCAGTGCGCACACCGGTGGTGCGCTGGCGCGCGGACCATGCCGCCAGGGGGCAAGGCGCAGGATTGCGCGATGTCGGTGCGCGAGTCTTCCGGTATAGCACCAAAACCGGGCAAGCAGTGCACCGCCGTCGTGCCAAGGCGGGCAGGGGCATGGCGCCCCGTGCCGCGATACCGTGCCTCCTCCCATCCAGGCCACCTGGCATGGGTATTGCTTGAAGCTCCCTGTCCGAACACGCTGCCCTGTCCATCGCATGCCGCAACCTGGCGCCGTGCACGGGTTCGGCCTTGCCGGCCTCGCCGCGCAGACACGCTGTCGGAGTGTTGTAGAGACCTTTCCAGAAAAACCGCGGCCTGGCGGCCGCCGACACACAGGAGTCAACATGCAACGCAGACTAGCCCTCAAGCAACTGACCGCCGTCAGCCTGCTCGCCTTGTCCGGATGGCTGCCGCAGGCGCACGCGGAAGACACGATCAAGGTCGGCATCCTGCATTCGCTGTCGGGCACCATGGCCATCTCGGAGACCTCCCTCAAGGACGTCGCCCTCATGACCATAGACGAGATCAACGCCCAGGGCGGCGTGATGGGCAAGAAGCTCGAGCCCGTCATCGTCGATCCCGCCTCCAACTGGCCGCTGTTCGCCGAGAAGGCGCGCCAGCTGCTGAGCCAGGACAAGGTCGCCGTGGTGTTCGGCTGCTGGACCTCGGTATCGCGCAAGTCCGTGCTGCCGGTGTTCAAGGAGCTCAACGGCCTGCTGTTCTATCCCGTCCAGTACGAGGGCGAGGAGCTCGAGAAGAACGTGTTCTACACCGGCGCCGCGCCCAACCAGCAGGCCATCCCGGCGGTGGAATACCTGATGAGCGAAGACGGCGGCGGCGCCAAGCGCTTCGTGCTGCTGGGCACCGACTACGTCTACCCGCGCACCACCAACAAGATCCTGCGCGCCTTCCTGCATTCCAAAGGGGTGAAGGACAGCGACATCGACGAGGTCTACACGCCTTTCGGCCACTCCGACTACCAGACCATCGTGGCCAACATCAAGAAGTTCGCGGCCGGCGGCAAGACGGCCGTGATCTCCACCATCAACGGCGATTCCAACGTGCCCTTCTACAAGGAGCTCGGCAACGCGGGTCTGAAGGCCACCGACGTGCCGGTGGTGGCCTTCTCGGTGGGCGAGGAAGAACTGCGCGGCGTCGACACCAAGCCGCTGGTGGGCCACCTGGCCGCCTGGAACTACTTCCAGTCCATCAAGAACCCGGTCAACGCCGAGTTCGTGAAGAAGTGGAAGGAATACGCGAAGGCCAAGAACCTGCCGAACGCCGCCACGGCCGTCACCAACGACCCGATGGAAGCCACCTATGTCGGCATCCACATGTGGAAGCAGGCGGTCGAGCAGGCCAAGACCACCGACGTCGACAAGGTCATCGCGGCCATGGGCGGCCAGAAGTTCAACGCCCCCGACGGCTACACCATCGAGATGGACAAGACCAACCATCACCTGCACAAGCCCGTGTACATCGGCGAAGTGCAGGCCGACGGCCAGTTCAGCATCGTGTGGAAGAGCAAGGGGCCGATCCGCGCGCAACCGTGGAGCCCGTACATCCCCGGCAACGAAGGCAAGCAGAACCTCTGAGCGCCGCAACGGGAAGGGCAACCATGCGATTCGCGGTACACACGGGCCGGCTGGGCCGCTTCCTGATGGCCTGGGTGCTGGGGCTGGCGGCGCTGGCCGCCGGCGCCGGGGCTCTAGCACAGGGCCTGGCGCAGGGCCTGGACCCCGCCGCGCTGGCCCCGCTGGCCAGCGACGAAACCGAGGCCAGGCTGGCGGCCATCGACCGCCTCGGCAGGCTGCCCGACCCCCGCGCCGCCGAGGTGCTGCAGGCGCTGGGCGAGGGCCGGCTGCTGGCCACGCCCGATGGCCGCGTCCTGATCGAGCGGGCCGACGGGCAGACGGTCGACCCGCTGTCCGGGCAGGCGCAGGCCCTGCCCGACGACGCGGGCAGCGTCATGGTCAACAACCGCCTGCGGCGCGCCATCAGCGCCGCGCTGGCGACTTCCCGACTCTATTCCGAGCAGGCCGGCGAACGCCTGGCGGCGGCGCAGCGCCTGCAGCAGACCAGCGATGCGTCGCGACTGCCGCTCGTGGCCGAAGCCCTCGCACGCGAAACCGACCCGCAGGTGCGCGCCGCGCTGGAGATCGCCCAGGCGCGCCTGCAGCTGGCCGCCGACGATCCGGCGCTGCGCCGCGCCGCCGCCGAGACGCTCGGCGCCACCGGCAACCCCGCTTTCCGCGCCATGCTCGCGGCGCTGGTGCAGCAGAACGCCGACGGCACCCACGCCGAGCCCGACGCGGCCGTGCGCTCGGCAGCCGAGGCCGCGCTGCACCGCATCGACCGCCACATGGCCATGGTGGAGTGGGCCGGCAACCTCTTCTACGGCATCAGCCTGGGCAGCGTGCTGCTGCTGGCCGCGCTGGGCCTGGCCATCACCTTCGGGCTGATGGGCATCATCAACATGGCGCACGGCGAATTGCTGATGATCGGCGCCTACGCCACCTACATGGTGCAGACGCTGTTCCGCCAGTGGCTGCCGCCGGGATGGCTCGACTGGTACGTGGTGGCAGCGCTGCCGGTGGCCTTCGTGGTCACGGCGCTGGTGGGCATGGCGCTGGAACGCACCGTGATCCGCTGGCTGTATGGCCGTCCGCTCGAGACCCTGCTGGCCACCTGGGGCATCAGCCTGATGCTGATGCAGGCCGTGCGCAGCCTATTCGGCGCGCAGAACGTCGAGGTCGGGAATCCCGGCTGGATGTCGGGCGGCGTCACGGTGCTGGGCGGCCTGGTGCTCACCTACAACCGCATCGCCATCATCGTCTTCGCCCTGCTCGTGGTGTTCTTCGTCTGGCTGCTGCTGAACCACACGCGGCTGGGCCTGTTCATGCGGGCCATCACGCAGAACCGCCGCATGGCCGACTGCGTGGGCGTGCCCACCGGGCGCATCGACATGCTGGCCTTCGGCCTGGGCTCCGGCATCGCCGGACTGGCGGGCGTGGCGCTCTCGCAGCTGGGCAACGTGGGCCCCGACCTGGGCCGCGGCTACATCGTCGACTCGTTCATGGTGGTGGTGATGGGCGGCGTGGGCCAGCTGGCCGGCACCGTGATCGCCGCGCTGGGCCTGGGCGGGATCAACAAGTTCCTCGAACCCTATGCCGGCGCGGTCATGGCGAAGATCACCATCCTGGTACTCATCGTGCTGTTCATCCAGAAGCGGCCCCAAGGCCTCTTCGCCCCGCGCGGCCGGAGCGTCGAATGAACGCCGCCAACGCCGACCTGATGCACCTGGCCCGCCGGCCGCTGTTCTCGCCGCGCGCCTGGCTGGCGCTGGCGCTGTGCACGCTGGCGCTGGCCCTGCTGCCCGCGCTGAACCTGGCCCTGCCGCCCGGCCATCCGCTGCACGTGTCCTCGTACATCGTGGCGCTGGCCGGCAAGTTCATGTGCTATGCGCTGGCCGCGCTGGCGCTGGACCTGGTGTGGGGCTACGCCGGCATCCTGTCGCTGGGCCACGGGCTGTTCTTCGCGCTGGGCGGCTATGCCCACGGCATGTACCTGATGCGCGCCATCGGGCGCGACGGCGTCTACCAGAGCGACCTGCCGGATTTCATGGTGTTCCTGAACTGGAAGGAATATCCCTGGTACTGGGCCTTCACCGAGCACTTCGGCTATGCCATGCTGCTGGTGGTGCTGGTGCCCGGCGTGCTGGCCTTCGTGTTCGGCTACTTCGCCTTCCGCTCGCGCATCAAGGGCGTGTACTTCTCCATCATCACGCAGGCCCTCACCTACGCCGCGATGCTGCTGTTCTTCCGCAACGACACCGGCTTCGGGGGCAACAACGGCTTCACCGACTTCAAGCGCATCCTGGGCTTCGACGTGACCGCGCCCGGCACGCGCGCCGCGCTGTACTGGATCACGCTGGCCTTCCTGGGCGGCTCGCTGGTGGTGGCGCGGCTGGTCACGCAGTCCCGGCTCGGCCGGGTCCTGACCGCCGTGCGCGACGCCGAGAGCCGGCTGCGCTTCCTGGGCTACGAGCCGCTGGGCTTCAAGCTGTTCGTCTGGACGCTGTCGGCCGTGATGTGCGGCATCGCGGGCGCGCTCTACGTGCCGCAGGTGGGCATCATCAACCCCGGCGAGATGTCCACCGAGAACTCCATCGAAATGGTGATCTGGGTGGCCACCGGCGGGCGCGGCACGCTGATCGGCCCCATCGTCGGCGCGGGCGCCGTCAACGGCCTCAAGACCTGGTTCACCAGCGTGGCGCCCGAATTCTGGCTGTACGCGCTGGGCCTGATCTTCGTGCTCGTCACGCTGTTCCTGCCGCAGGGCATCGTCGGCCTGGTGCGCAACCTGGCGGCGCGCGTGCAGGAACGCAGGGCCGGCGCCCGCATCGAGGAGCAGAAGGCATGAACGCCCCCACCTCCGACACCCGCCACGCACTCGAGGGCGGCCCGGGCGGCGAGGCCAGCTATGGCCGCGTCAGCCAGGAGGGCCTGGACACCACGCACGGCGCCATCCTGTACCTCGAAGACATCACCGTGAGCTTCGACGGCTTCAAGGCCCTGAACGGCCTCACGCTGGACATCGGCGTGGGCGAGCTGCGCTGCATCATCGGGCCCAACGGCGCCGGCAAGACCACCATGATGGACGTCATCACCGGCAAGACGCGGCCCACTTCCGGCACCGCCTATTTCGGCCAGACCATAGACCTCACCACCCTGAGCGAGGCCGAGATCGCCCATGCGGGCATCGGGCGCAAGTTCCAGCGTCCCACCGTGTTCGAAAGCCACAGCGTGTTCGAGAACCTGGAGCTGGCGATGAAGGCCGACAAGCGCGTGCGGCCCACCCTGTTCGCGCGGCTCGACAGCGAGGCCGCCGACCGCATCGCCCAGACGCTGGACCTGATCCGCCTGCGGGGGCAGGCCGCGCGCCCCGCCGGCCTGCTGTCGCACGGCCAGAAGCAATGGCTGGAGATCGGCATGCTGCTGATGCAGGAGCCGCGCCTGCTGCTGCTGGACGAGCCCGTGGCCGGCATGACCGACGCCGAGACGGAACGCACCGGCGAATTGCTCAACGAGCTGCGCGGCAGGCATTCGCTGATGGTGGTGGAACACGACATGGATTTCGTCACGCAGATCGCCGACGGCGGCAAGGTCACTGTGCTGCACGAAGGCGCCGTGCTGGCCGAAGGCACCATGGCTGCCGTGCAGGCCGATCCGCGCGTCATCGAGGTCTACCTGGGACGATGATGAGCGCCTCTCCCCTCTCCCGACGACAGCACCAGACCGGCGCCCCAGCCGGGCGCGCCTAGGCACCGACATGCTCGAAGTCAACGCGATCAACCAATACTACGGCGGCAGCCACACCCTGCGCGGCGTCTCGCTGTCGCTTCGGCGCGGCGAGTGCCTGGCCCTGCTGGGGCGCAACGGCGTGGGCAAGACCACCCTGCTGAAGTGCCTGATGGGCGTGCTGCCGGTGGCCAGCGGCAGCGTGCGCCTCGACGGCGACGACATCACCCGGCTGGCGCCGCACCAGCGCGCCGCCCGCGGCATCGCCTACGTGCCGCAGGGCCGCGACATCTTCGCTCGGCTCACCGTCGAGGAAAACATCGTCATGGGCATGGCCGCCAAACCGGCCGCCCAGGCGCGCCGCATCAAGGAAGACGTGTTCGAGCTCTTCCCGGTGCTCAGGACCATGCTGGGCCGCCGCGGCGGCGACCTCTCCGGCGGCCAGCAGCAGCAGCTGGCCATCGCCCGCGCGCTGGTGGCCGAGCCGCGCCTCATCATCCTCGACGAGCCCACCGAAGGCATCCAGCCGTCCATCATCAAGGACATCGGCCGCGTCATCCACATGCTGCGCCAGCGCGGCGACATCGGCATCCTGCTGTGCGAGCAGTACTTCGATTTCGCGCGCGAACTGGCCGACCAGTTCATCGTGATGTCGCGGGGCGAGGTCGTGGCCGGCGGCGACCGCTCGGCCATCGACAGCGAGGACGTCCGCCGGCATCTGTCGGTGTAGGCGGCCTTGGGGGCCCGGGGGCGGCGGGTCAGTCCCGGAAGTTCTGGAACTGCAGCGGCAGTTCCACGTCGGCCTTGCGCAGCAGCGCGATCACGGCCTGCAGGTCGTCGCGCTTCTTGCCGGTGATGCGCAGCTTGTCGCCGTTGATCTGGCTCTCGACCTTGATCTTGCTGGCCTTGATTGCCGCGATCAGCTTCTTGGCCGTGGGCTGGTCCACGCCCTGGCGTATGGTGACCTTCTGGCGCGCGCCGCCCAGGTTCTCGATGGGATCGGCCACCTCCATGCAGCGCACGTCGATGCTGCGCGCCGACAGCCGTCCGCGCAGGATGTCCAGCATCTGCCTGAGCTGGAAGGCGCTGGGCGCGCTCTGCGTGACCTCGTAGCCCTCGAGCTCGAACCTGGCCTGCGTGCCCTTGAAATCGAAGCGGGTGGCCAGTTCGCGGTTGGCCTGGTCGACCGCATTGGTCAGTTCATGTTTGTCGACCTCGGAGACGACGTCGAAACTCGGCATGAGCGGATCCTGTGGTGGTTGGAGACGAAAGAAAACGCAGCCTGCGAGGCTGCGTCGGAGAGTGTATGCCGATATCGCGGGCGCCCGCCACTTGGCGCCACGGCGCGGCCCGGCCTCAGAAGCCCACGGCCTGGCCGTCGCGGCGGGAGTCGGAGGCGGCCACGTAGCCGTAGGCGCCGCGCTGGATCAGCTGGGCCGAGCCGAAGTCCAGGCTCAGGCGCGGCGCCACGTCGAGCTTGTGGCCGCGATCGCGCAGCGCCTGCACCACATCGGCCGCCAGGTGCGATTCCACCGTGACCACCGGACCCTGCTCCACGCGCCAGCGCGGCGCATCGCTGATGGCCTGCGGATTCTGGCCGAAGGCCGCCAGGCGCGCCATGACCTGCACGTGGCCCTGCGCCTGCATCGAACCGCCCATGACGCCGAAGGCCATGACCGGCTCGCCGCCGCGCGTGATGAAGCCGGGAATGATGGTGTGCAGCGGGCGCTTGCCGGGCGCGACGCGGTTGACGTGGCCGGGGGTGAGCACGAAGCCGCAGCCCCGGTTGTGCAGCGCGATGCCGGTGCCCGGCACCACGACACCGGAGCCGAAGCCGTGGTAGTTGGACTGGATGAACGACACCATGGTGCCGTCGCTGTCGGCGGCGGCCAGGTACACCGTGCCCCCGCTGGGCGGCGTGCCGGCGCCGGGCGCCCCGGCGCGCTCCATGGAGATGAGGCGGGCGCGATCCTTGAGGTAGGCCGGGTCCAGCAGCTGCGCGGGCGCGGTGCGCATGGTGGCCGGGTCGGAGATGTGCTGGTGCAGGTCGGCGAACGCCAGCTTCATGGCCTCCAGGCCCACGTGGTAGAAGTCGGCGCTGTCGGGGCCCATGGCCTCGACGTCGAAATGCTCGAGGATGCCCAGCGCGATGAGCGCGGCAATGCCCTGGCCGCTGGGCGGGATCTCATGCAGGGTATGGCCGCGGAACGACTGCTGCAGCGGCTGTACCCACTCGGCCCGATGCGCGGCCAGGTCGGTGGCCCGCAGCGCGCCGCCGGTCTGGATGGCGTGGGTCTCGATGCGCTCGGCGAGCTCGCCGCGATAGAAGCTCTCGCCGCCGCTCTCGGCGATCAGGCGCAGCGTGCGCGCCTGCTCGGGAAAGCGCCAATGCTCGCCGGCCTGGGGCGTGCGACCGGCACGCAGGAATGCCTCGGCGAAACCGGGCTGGTCGGCCAGCTTGGGCGCCTGGGCCGCCCACTGGCGCGCCACCGTGGGGCTGACGGGAAAGCCTTCCTCGGCGTAGGCGATGGCGGGTTCGAAGAGCTGGGCGAACGGCAGTTTGCCGAAACGGTCGGACAGCGCCTTCCAGCCGGCCACCTGGCCGGGCACGGTCACCGTGTCCCAGCCGATGGGCGGCATGGCGTCGCGGCCGGCGAAATAGTCATCGGTCCAGCCGGCGGGCGCGCAGCCGCTCGAATTCAGGCCATACAGCTGGCCTTCGTGCCAGACCAGGGTGAAGAGGTCGCCGCCGATGCCGTTCATCACCGGCTCGACCACGGTCAGGGCGATGGCCGTGGCGATGGCGGCGTCCACCGCGTTCCCGCCCAGATAGCGCATGCGCAGGCCGGCCTGCGCGGCCAAGGGCTGGCTCGTGCTGACGACGTTGCGCGCCAGCACCGGCATCTTCTGGGAAGGATAGGGAAAAGACCAATCGTAGGACTGCATGGCGTAGCACTCGCTCTATGAGGAATCAGGCCCCGCGGACCGCGCTGTCGCGGGCGGGTGGCGTATTAGACCGGAGGCAAGGACCTACCGCTAGCTCCAATTTCCAGGTGGACGACGGAACCAATGTCCATCCGGATCGGCCCCGCCGCCCGGGCACGCAGGCAATGACTAGCGCCGCGGCAACGCCCCCAGGGGATTGACCGGCTTGCCGTCGCGGCGCACTTCGAAGTAGAGCGAGGTCCGGTTGGTGTCGCTGCTGCCCATCTCGGCGATGCGCTGCCCGCGCGACACGCGCTGTCCTTCGCGCACCAGCAACGTCCGGTTGTGGGCGTAGATCGTGAGGAAGCCGCCGTCGTGCCGCACGATCACCATGTTGCCGTAGCCGCGCAGCCCGTTGCTGGCATAGGCCACGGTGCCGTCGGCCGCCGCGACCACGGGCGTGCCCGGGCTGTTGACCAGGGTGATGCCCTTGGAAGTGGTGCCGTTGTACCCCTGCACCATATTGCCTTCGGCCGGCCAGCTCAGCGAAATGCCGCGCACCGGCGTGACCGGCGCGCTGGCCGCAGGCTTGCCCGGGCCGCCGGACGATGCCCCGCCCGCAGCGCTGGCGCCCGGCCCGCTGCCCTCGGCGCTGCCCGGCGGCTTGACCCGCAGGAGCTGGCCCTTGGCGATGCGGTTGGCGCTGGCCAGGCGGTTCCAGCGCACCAGGTCGGCCACGCTCTGGCCGTGGCGCCGGGCGATCTGCGTGAGGGTGTCGCCGGCCTGGACGCGGTAGAACGCCGAACCCGAGGTGGAGGAGGTGCTGCCGCAGGCCGCCAGCGCCGCGACCAGGACCGCGCATCCCGCTGCGCGCAGCCAGCGCGCCAGCCCGGCGGATCGGGGCGGCGGGGCTGGCGGAAAGCATGGACGGGAAACGGACGGTGGCAAGGATCGCGGCAAGGTCGAACGGAATGGACGCACAGAACGCCACTTAGGGTACCAAGAAATCGAGACGCCATGCCGCGGGGGTAAGATCAGGCACCTTTCCGGCGTCCAGCATGCCCATGCACATCCCTTCCGTTCCGCCCGGCCGCGCCGGCGAAGTCTTCCTGGCCTTCCTGCGTCTGGGCGTCACCGCCTTCGGCGGGCCGGTCGCCCACCTGGGCTACTTCCGCACCGAGTTCGTCGAGCGCCGGCGCTGGCTGGACGACCCCGCCTATGCCGAGGTGGTGGGGCTGTGCCAGATGCTGCCCGGGCCCGCCAGCAGCCAGGTGGGCATGGCCCTGGGGCTGCTGCGGGCAGGCTGGCCCGGCATGCTGGCCGCCTGGCTCGCCTTCACGCTGCCCTCCGCAGCGCTGCTCATCCTCTTTGCGCTGGGCCTGGCGCATGCGCCCGGCCTGGCCGGATCCGGCATGGTCCATGGCCTGAAGGTGGCTGCCGTGGCCGTGGTGGCGCATGCGGTCTGGTCCATGGGACGCACCCTGTGCCCCGACCTGGCCCGCAAGGCGCTGGCGCTGGCAGCTGCCGCCCTGGCCCTGGCGCTGTCCGGTCCGCCGGGGCAACTCCTGGCCATCGCAGTGGGCGCGGCGGCCGGACTGGCGCTGCCTGCAGCACGGATTTCCGATGGCGCCATGCCCGATTGCCCGGTGGGGCGCCGCACCGGCGCGGCGCTGCTGGCCGTCTTCTTCGTGCTGCTCGCAGCCCTGCCGCTGGTCGCGGCACGCCTGGACGGGCCCTGGCCGCTGATCGACGCCTTCTACCGCACCGGCGCGCTGGTCTTCGGCGGCGGGCACGTGGTGCTGCCGCTGCTGGAAGCCGAAGTGGTCGCTACCGGGCGGATGACGGTGGGCGATTTCCTGGCCGGCTACGGCGCCGCCCAGGCCGTGCCTGGGCCGCTCTTCACCTTTGCCGCCTATCTGGGCGCGCTGCTGCCGGCGCCGCTGGGCGGCTGGGGCGGCGGCCTGCTGCTGCTGGCGGCCGTGTTCCTGCCCGGCGCGCTGCTGGTGGCCGGCGTGCTGCCCTACTGGATGCGCTGGCGCCGCCATGCCCGGCCGCGACAGGCGCTGGCAGGCATCAACGCTGCGGTGGTGGGCCTGCTGCTCGCCGCCCTGTACGACCCGATCTGGACGGGCGCGGTGCGCAGTCCGGCCGACCTCGCGCTGGCCGCGGCGGCATTCGCGCTGCTGCACTGGGGCCGGCTGTCGCCGCTGTGGATCGTGGCCGGATGCGCACTGGCGGGCGCCATCCTGGCCTGAGCAGGCGGCGGCTGCGGCTCAGTGCCCGGCAGCGGCGGCGCTGCGTTCCAGCTTGGCGCGCATCTCGGCGTACTTGCGGTCCAGCCGGCGCCGATTGAGCGTCTTGCTCCATGCGTACAGGGGCAGCAGCTGCTTCGGCCCGTAGCCGTCTATCAGGTACATCCCCTCGCGCCCCTGGGCGTTGCGGCCCACCACGATATTGCGGCCGCCCACGTCGTTGAAGACCACATGCGCCTCGGCAAGGTCGTGGAAGAACGCATCGAGCCGGGCGCGCAATGCGCCGGAAAAACCGTCGCGCTTCACCACTTCGGCCAGGGTGGGCGCCATGCTGGTGCCGTCGTCGCCCACGATCTTCTCCACCGCCAGCCCCATCCCGCGCGAAGTGAGCACCAGGCCGGCGATGCGCGCCATGAGCATGTTGCCGCCTTCGTCCCAGCGGTGCACCGAGGTGGCCACGTATTCCGTGATCTCGCTCAGGAACACCCGGTGGGCATCCTCGCGGTGGAACTGCTTGTGCCAGCGCCTGCGCGAAGGCTGCTCGCGCGTCCGTGCGTGGTTGATGATCTTGATCAGCAGGCTGGGATCCGACGGGTGTTCGTAGATGTCCCGCTCGGCGCCCGCGGCAAGCCGGACCGAGCCCGAGAGGTCGAGCGTCTCGAACGGGGAAACGTAGAAGGGAACGCGGCCGGCCTGCAGCAGCCAGGGCGCCAGGACTGAGTTCATAGGAGGCGGGGCTTGGGCAACGCGGCGCCAGCGTACGGGGAACGCAGCGCCTGCCGGTGCCGGGGCCCTCTGGGTGTTATTTCGGTTGGCCCAGGAACGACTATATCGCTGCAAACCTCCTCCCGGGCGAGAAATGTTGCAGAAATCCTACAAGTCGTGCACGCCACCCTATCGGGCGGCGGCCTTGACAGCCGGACCGGGCCCGCCCAGAATAGGTTAACGCTAACGTTAGCGATAACTAAAACACCTGGAGGACGACAATGTTCAAACGCCTGATATCGGCAAGCATCGCCACGTGCGCGTTCGGCCTGGGCGCGCTGCCCGTCACGGCCCACGCGCAGAAAACCGCCATCTTCGGCGCTTCCGACGCCGCCGGATCCCTGTACGACCGCCAGAACCGCATGTTCGTGGACGAGGTCAACAAGCGGGCGGCCGGCAAGCTGAAGATCAACTACATCCCCGGCGAGCAGCTCGGCAACGACGTCCAGGTCATAGAGCAGGTCATGGGCAATTCGGTGCAGTTCTACGGCGACGACCTGAGCTGGTATGCCAACTGGGTGAAGGACTTCGGCATCCTCGGATGGGGCTTCACCTTCCATGACAACGCCCACATGGCCCGCTTCCTGGAATCGCAAACCTATGCCGGCATGGCGCAGGCGCTGCGCGACGGACAGGGTATCCGCCTGCTGGCGGCAGCCCCGATCCAGCCGCGCGTGCTGTTCGCGACCCGTCCGGTCGCCGGCGTGCAGGACCTGCAGGGCATGAAGATGCGCGTGCCCGAGATCAAGACCTACCTGGCGCTGTGGGAGACGCTGGGTGCCCGGCCCACCCGCGTCGCCTGGGGCGAGACCTTCCTGGGCCTGAAGACCGGGGTGATCGAAGGCGCCGAAGGCCCCGTTTCGGCCGCCTACGCGGCCAAGTTCCACGATGCCGCCAAGTACGTGGTGCGCACCGATCACATCCTCACCGCCACGCACCTGCTCGTGAACGAGAAGTTCTACCAATCGCTTTCGCCGGACGTGCGCCAGATCGTGGACGAGGCCGCACGCAACGCGACGGCATGGGCGCGGCGCGAGGCCGAAGCGGAAACCGAAGGCCTGCTGGACAAGATGGGAGAGCAGGGAGCCACCGTCAGCCGCATCGACGTCGCGCCGTTGCGCGAGAAGGCCCGAGCGGGCGTGGAGCAGATGGAAGCGTCCGGCGCCTGGCGCAAGGGCCTGTGGGCGGAAGTCCAGAGCCTGTCGCAGCATTGAGGAGGGCCGCCATGACTTCCCTGTTGACAGGCTATCGCGGCTTGCTGCGCGCGGTGGGACGCCTGGAGGCGGCCATCGCCATGGCGCTGCTCGCCGCCATCGTGCTCGCCATCGCGGCGCAGGTATTCAGCCGCTACATCCTCGGCCGGCCGCTGGTGTGGGTGGAAGAGTTGGCCACCTATTGCTTCATCTGGACGGCATTCCTGGGGGCCAGCATCGGAATGAAGCAATGGCGCCACGTGAAGGTGGAGATGCTGAGCCTGAAAGGCGGCCGCCAGACGCGTTCCGCGCTGAAGCTGCTCGCCTGCGTCGCGATGGCAATCGCCCTGGGCATGCTGGCCTGGCAGGCCACCGGCGTGATGCGCATCGAGTCGGCCAGCCGCTCGATCTCCCTGCCGCTGGACGTCTCGCGCATGTGGTTCTATTCGGTGCCGCTGTTCGTCGCCTCGCTGTCCATGCTGGCCACGCTGCTGTATGTGGTGCTGGCCGAACTGCACGCCTGCGTCACCGGGCTGGAAGCGCAGCCCGTGGAGGCCGACTCGTCCGGGCTGCGGGAGGACGCGGCATGACGCTCCCCATCCTGTTCGGCACCTTCCTGGTCCTGCTGCTGCTTGAGGTCCCGGTCGCCTTCACGGTCGTCCTCAGTGCATTCGCCGCCCTCACCCTGGGCTCCGAAATGCCGCTGCAGATCGTGGTGCAGCGCATTTCTTCCGGGCTGGACAGCTTCCCGCTGCTGGCCATCCCGCTGTTCGTGCTGGCCGGCAACATCCTCAACGGGGCCGGCATTGCCGACCGCATCTTCGCCTTTTCCACGGCGCTGGTCGGGCACATCCGCGGCGGGCTGGCGCAGGTGAACATCATGGCCAGCATGATCTTCGCCGGGATGTCGGGCGTGGCCCAGGCCGACGCCGCCGGCCTGGGCACGATAGAGATCAAGCACATGAAGGCGCGCGGCTACGACGCCGGCTTTGCCGCCGCCGTCACGGCCGCCTCGTCCATCATCGGCCCGGTCATCCCGCCCAGCGTCATCATGGTGATCTATGCCGTGACCGCACAGGTCCCGCTCACCGACCTGTTCCTGGCAGGCATCGTGCCGGGCGTGCTGATGGGACTGGCCCTGATGACGGCGGTGTACGTGCTGGCCCGGCGCAGCCCCGGCCGCATCCCGGTGGAGGCCCGTGCGTCGTGGCTGCAGGTGCTGCGCACCTTCCGCGCGGCGATCCCGGCGCTGCTCGCCCCGGTGCTGCTGACCGCCGGCATGCTCTCGGGCGCCGCCACGCCCACGGAGCTGGGCGCCCTGACGGTGCTCTACGCCGTGGTGCTCGGCTTCTGCTACCGGGACCTGACGTGGCGCTCGCTGCTCGGAGCACTCAAGGAAAGCGCGGTCACCACAGGCATCCTCACGCTGATCATCGCCGCCGCGATCCCGTTCGGCTGGATCATTTCGGTCAACAACGTGCCCGGCGCCATCGTGGAATCGATGACGGCACTGTCGGACGAGCCCTGGGTGCTGCTGCTCATCATCAACCTGTGCCTGCTGCTGGTCGGGCTGTTCATGGAGACCACCGCCGTCCTGCTGATCGCCACGCCGGCCCTGATGCCGGTGATCGGCGCCTACGGCATCGACCCCGTGCATTTCGGCGTGGTGATGGTGATCAACCTGCTCGTGGGCGCCCTCACGCCGCCGTTCGGCGTGATCCTGTTCATCTGCAAGCACATCGCGGCCGTCAGCTTCGGCAGGATGGTGCGCGCCATCCTGCCCTTCTACATCCCGCTGGCAGCGGTGCTGCTGCTGGTCACCTACGTGCCGCAGCTCACCCTGTGGCTGCCGGCGGCTTTCAAGTAACCAAGGAGATCCGACACATGACCGCATACACCGGTGCCCTGCAGGGCTACCGCGTCATCGACTGCACCATTGCCATGGCAGGCCCGTTCGCGGCCCAGCGCATGGGCGACCTGGGCGCGGACGTCATCAAGGTGGAGCCCGTGACCGGCGAATGGCAGCGCCACGTCGCCGCCGGCGGCAGCGAGGGCGGGCGCATCAACGTCTCGTTCCTGTCGCTCAACCGGAACAAGCGCAGCCTGGCCGTGGACCTCAAGTCCGAGGCGGGCCGGGAGCTGGTCTACAAACTCGTCGCCACCGCCGACGTGTTCGTGCAGAACTATCGCGCCGGCGTCGCCGCGCGGCTGGGCATGGACTACGAGACGCTGAAGCGCATCAACCCGCGGCTCGTCTACGTCTCGATGTCGGGCTACGGCGAGAGCGGCCCCTACCGCGACCGCCCCGGGCAGGACATGCTGCTGCAGGCCATGAGCGGCGCCATGTTCAACGTGGGCGCGCAGGACGAAGTGCCGCGCCCCGCCGGCAATTACCTGGTCGATGCGGTGACCGCATACTCCGCCTTCGAAGGCATGCTGGCCGCCCTGCTGCATCGCGAGCGCACCGGCGAAGGCCAGCTGGTGAGCACCAACATGCTGGATTCGATCGTGGCCTTCCAGATGCAGGAGCTGTCCGTCTACACCGTGGGGCGCCAGCCCCAGCGGCGCGGCAAGGAAGCCGACGGCCACGTCTACATCCGCGCCCCCTATGGCGTGTTCCAGACCGCCGACGGCCTGATCGCCCTGGCCTTCCCGCCCCTGCGCAGGCTGGGCGAGGTGGCCGGCATCCCGGAACTGCTCGACATGGTGGACGGCAAGGATTCCTTTGCCCAGAAAGACCGCATCATCGCGCTCACCCGCGCCGCGCTGCGCAGGCGCACCACGGCCGAATGGATGGAGGCCTTCGACGCGGCCGACATCTGGTGCGGCCCGGTGCATGACTACGCCGCGCTGGAAAAGGATCCGCAGGTGGCCCACAACGGCAGCTTCGTCGAGTACGAGCATCCCACCGAAGGCCCGGTCAAGACGCCCGGGTTCCCCTATCGCATGTCGGCCACGCCGCCGGCCGTGCGCCGCGGCGCGCCGCTGGTGGGCGAGCACACCTCGGAAATCCTGGAGGAGCTGGGCATCCCGCCGGAACGGATCGCGGAACTGTGCGCCCGCGGGGTCGTCGCGCAGGAACGCCCATGAGATGGCCGGGAGAATTCCCGCTCCGGGAAACCGCGTGCCGCGCCCCGGAGCCGACGCCATGACCTCGCCGGCGCTCACCCCGATACGCGGGCTGACCTGGGACCATCCGCGCGGCGTGGATCCGCTGCGCGCTTCCATACCCCATGCCGCCGGGCTGGGCCTGGACGTGCGCTGGGACGCGCAGTCGCTGGAGGGTTTCGAATCCACGCCGCTGGCGCAGCTGGCGCGCGACTACGACCTGATCGTCATCGATCATCCCCATGTGGGCGACGTGCAGGCCAGCGGCGCATTCGTGCCTGCCGACGTCTTTCTCGAGCCTGCCTGGACCGCCGCGCTGTCGGACGCCGCCGCCGGGGCCTCCGGGCAGAGCTACCGCTACGGCGGCCACACCTGGGCGCTGCCGCTGGACGCCGCGACCCAGACCGCGGTGCTGGGACCGGCCGCGCCCGCGCAGGCCCCTGCCCTCTGGGACGACGCACTGCGCCTGGCCGGCGAGATCCCCATGCTGCTGCCGGCCGCCGGCCCCCATCCGCTGCTGTCGGTGCTGGCGCTCGCTCGCGCCGCGGGAGATGCCCCGGGGCGGCGCCATGCCGAAACCCTGCTCGAAGAAGCCGCCGGGGAGCGCGCCATCGAATACTGGCTGCGCGCGGTGCGGGCCAGCGCAGGCGAGCCGCTGTGCATGAATCCCATCCACGTGCTGGAAGCCCTGTCGGATACCGTGCCGCTGGCGGCCTTCTGCCCGCTGGTCTACCAGTACGTGAGCTATGCGCGCGCCGGCCAGCGCCCCACCCGCCTGCGCTTCGCCGATGCCCCGCGCCTCGACCCCGGCGGCCCGATCGGTTCGGTGCTGGGCGGCACCGGACTGGCCGTCACGCGGCGCGCGCCCGATGCGCAGGCGCTGCGCGACTATTGCCGCTGGCTCCTGGACACGGAAACGCAGCGCGGCTTCATCGCCCGCCACGGGGGCCAGCCGGGCCTGGCCGCCGCCTGGGCCGACCCGCAAGTCAATGCCGCCTGCGGCGACTTCTACGCCGCCACGCGCGCCACGCTGGATGCGGCCTGGGTGCGGCCCAGGCGCCCTGGCTTCACGTCCTTCCAGGACGAGGCGTCGCGCCGCCTGCGCGAGGCGGTGGGCCCGCATGCGCAGCCGCTGCGCCTGGCGCGGGAACTCAACAACCTGTATCTGCGCCATTGCGGCGCGCAAGCCGAGGTCTAGCCCATGGATGAAGTTCTCTACACCATCGAAGATGGCATCGCCACGCTCACGCTGAACCGGCCGGCCAAGCTGAATGCCGTGACGCCCCAGATGTCGGATGAAATCGTGCGCGCGGCGAAAGACGCGAGCGCCAATCCGCAGGTGCGGGTGCTGGTGCTCACCGGCAGCGGCGATCGCGCCTTCTGCGCCGGCAGCGACATCGCCGAGCTGGACCAGTACGACAGCCCATGGGCGTTCCGCAACCGCCCCGATTACTGCGACGCCATCCGCCGCATCACCAAGCCCACGATCTGCGCCGTGAACGGCATCGCGCTGGGCGGCGGCCTGGAGCTCGCCCTGTCCTGCGACATCCGGCTGGCGGCCGAGGGCGCGCGCTTCGGCGCGCCGGAGATCAAGCTGGGGTGGATAGGCGGCGGCGGCGTGTCGGCCTTCCTGGTGCACACCATAGGCTTGAACAACGCCGCGGTGATGCTCTACACCGGCGACCCCGTGGACGCGGACACGGCATTGCGCTGGGGCCTGGTGGCGCAGGCCGTGCCGGCCGGGACGCTGGCCGACGCCGCGCGCAAGCTGGCGTCCACCATCGCCCAACGCGCCCCGATCGCGGCGCAGACCGCCAAGCTGAACCTGCGCGCCGCCGTCTCCATGGGGCTGGAACAGGCGGTACAGTACGAGCGCGATCTGCAGACGATCTGCATGGGTACGGCCGATGCCGCCGAAGGGCGCGCGGCCTTCAAGGAAAAGCGGCCGGCGCAGTTCCGCGGCGCCTGAATCACACGGAGAGACTGTGCCTAGAAGAGCGGGAAGCGGCGCCGGAGAGCGCCGCACCACCATGACCGACGTGGCCAGGCTGGCGCAGGTCTCGGCGCAGACCGTCTCGCGCGTCCTGCGCGATCCGGACTGCGTGCTGCCCGAGACCCGCGACCGCATCATGGACGCGGTGCGGCAGCTGAACTACGTGCCCCACCTGGCCGCCAGCCACCTGGCGTCGAACAAGAGCCTGCTCATCGGCGCCGTGATCCCTTCGCTGAACGCCTCGGTATTCTCCGAGACGATCCAGGGCCTGTCGGAAGTGCTGGTCCCGGCGGGATACCAGCTCCTGCTGGGCCATACGGAGTATTCGCTCGAGGCCGAAGAGGCGCTGGTGCGCACCCTGCTGTCGCGCCGCCCCGACGGCATCTTCATCGCCGGCACGCGCCATACGCGCGCCGCGGCCTCGCTGCTGCGTCACGCCGGCGTGCCGGTGGTGGAGAGCTGGGACTGGCCGGAACACCCCATCGACGCACTGGTCGGGTACTCCAACCACGACGCCGCGTTCGCCATGATGCAGCACCTGCATGCGCAGGGCTACCGCCACATCGCCTTTGCCGGCGTCGTCAACCGCGGCGACCACCGGGCACGCCAGCGCGAACTGGGCTACCGGCGCGGCGTGCGCGAGCTGGGGCTGGACCAGCCGCGCAGCGTCACGCTGCAGGGCAGGCCCCTGGCCATGCGGACCGGCCGCGAAGTGCTGCGCGAAACCCTGCAGCGCTACCCCGACACCGACGCGCTGTTCTTCAGCAGCGACGTGTTCGCCGCAGGCGCGATCCTGGGCGCGCCGCACCTGGGCCTGTCGCTGCCCGGCGATCTCGCGGTCGCCGGCTTCGGCGATTTCGACATCGCTGCACAGCTCACCCCGTCGCTCACCACGGTGGCGGTGCCGGCGGCCAGCATAGGCATCCGCGCGGGCGAGCTGCTGCTGGCCAGGCTGCAGGGCCGCGCCGACCTTCCCACACGCATCGACGTGGGCTACACCATCGTCGCCCGCGACAGCACGCCGCCCCGCCCGGCCGGGGCGCGCGCGCGCAAAACCCGGAACGCACCATGAAACTCGCGGAACTGAACTACTTCGAGGACCTGCAGGTCGGAGACGCCTGGACCACGCCCGCCATCACGATCACGGAAGGCCACATCGGCGCCTTCGCCGGGCTCACCGGCGACTTCTCCGACCTGCACGTGGACGAGGATTTTGCCCACGGCATGGGATTCCCCGGCCGCGTGGCCCACGGGCTGCTGGGGCTGGGCCTGATAGACGGACTGAAGAACCGGTCCGGCGTGCGCTTTGCCGTGGTGGCGGCGCTGAACTGGAACTGGCGCTTCAGCGGACCGCTGTACATCGGCGACCGGTTGCACGCCGAGCTGGAGATTGCCGCGCTGCGCCGCACCAGCCGCGGCGACAGGGGCATCGTCACGCTGCACATTGCCGGCCGCAACCAGCACGGCCAGGCCGTGCAGGAAGGCGAGAACCAGATCATGGTGCTCTGCCGGGAACCTGCGGCCGCCGGCGGCTGACCCGCGCTATTGCATCCACCACCCGCCGTCGACGTTGAGGGTCTGGCCGGTGATGAAGCCGCTGGCCGGCGAGGCGAAGAACAGCATGGCCTGGGCGATGTCCTCCGGCGTGCCGCGCCGCTTGACGGCCTGGCGCTCCAGGACATGGCGCTGGTAGCCCTCGGGATCGGGGTGGATCTTCTCGGCGTCCGTGGGGAAAGCCCCCGGGCTTATGCAGTTCACCGTTATGCCGTCCGGCCCCAGTTCGCGGGCCAGGGCCCGCGTCATGCCCAGCAGCGCCCCCTTGGAAGCCACGTAGGGCAGCAGGTTCGGCCAACCGCCCGACAGCGTGACGCTGGTGACGTTGATGATGCGGCCCCAGGCGCGCGCCCGCATGTATGGCAGCGCCGCCTGTACGCACACCAGGGCCGCGTCGGCATTGACGCTCTGCACCTCGCGATACTCGTCCAGCGTGTAGTCGGCGACGGCCTTGCTGGGATAGATCGCGGCGTTGTTCACCAGCACGTCCACCCCCCCGGACCCGGCGAACAGGGCGTCCAGCTGCGCGCGCAGCGCCTGGCTGCGGGCCAGGTCGGCCTGCACATAATGAATCCGGGCGCGTGCCTCGGCCGCGTCGCCGTGGCCGGCCAGGCGTCCGGCCCCCGCGGCATCCCGGTCCAGCGCCCACACTTCGGCGCCGGCGCGGGCAAAGGCCCAGGTCACGCCGGTTCCCAGCCCGCCGGCCGCGCCGGTGATCAATACCTTCTTGCCCTGCAACGACATGCTCCACTCCTCGTTCCACGTCCGCCGGGCGGCTCAAGGCATGTTCTCGCGCAGCACGATGCCTATGCGCAAGGGTTCCACGCCGGCCAGCGGCTCCTTGTGTTCGCGCAGATTCGTGAGGATCCGCACGCAGTTCATGATCTCTATCTGCGGGTTCTGGCTGATCACGGCGTCCAGCGTGCCATCCATGAGCAATCCCCGCGTATCCGGGGTGAGCTCGTGCCCCACGAGCGTGACCCGCTGGTCCAGCCCGGCCTCCTTGAGCGCCCGGCCTATTCCGCCCGTGGAGCCGCCGATGTTGTAGAGGCCGACCAGGTCCGGATGGTGGGCCAGCAGCACCCGTGTCTGCGCGTAGTTGCGCTCGGGGTCGTCATGGCCCTCGCGCAGGCCCACGATCTCGAGCTCCGGAAAGCGCTCGTGCAGCAGCTGCTGGAAGCCGGCTTCGCGCTCCTCGTGGCCGCGGTAGCTCAGGCTGCCCGCGATCATGCCGACCTTGCCGCGCCGGCCGGCCAGGAACCTGCCCAGCAGCAATCCGGCGGTGCGGCCTGCGGCGTAGTTGTCCAGCCCCACATAGGCGGTGCGGCGCGATGCGCTGAGGTCGGAGACCAGGGTGAGCACGGGTACGCCGTCCGCGGCGAGCGCAGCCACGGCGTCCCGCACCGTGGGGTGTTCCAGCGCGATGCAGACCACGCCGTCGGCGCGGCGGCCATGATGCAGCAGCGCGCGGGCCAATGCCTGCGGATCGAAGCCCTCGATCAGGTGGCAGCGGCACTGCGTGTTGAAGACGGCGAACTGCTCGTCGGCGATGCCGACGTAATCGGCCAGCATGCGGATGAACGGGTTGTCTCCCGCGGGCAGCAGGAAGGCCAGCTGCATGGGGCGGGGCCGCAGCATGCGGTAGAGCTCCACCTCGGGCCGGTAGTCCAGTTCGGCGGCGGCCTCGAACACGCGGCGCGCGGTGTCGGGCCGCACGCCCTTGCGCTGGTGCAGCACGCGGTCCACCGTGGCGGTGGACACGCCGGCGCGGCGCGCCACGTCGGCGACGCGCGAGCGTGGCCGGTCCGGGGCTTTGGGCGCGGGATGCATGGCGGTCTCCCGGCGCGCGTCAGGCTTCGAAGCGCCCGGTGATGGCCGGATAATCGGGCAGCGGCGGCGTGCCGATGGCGGCGACCCGCTCTTCGAAGGCGGCGATCTCCCCGGCGCCGTCCAGCACCGCGAAGCGCGTCCGGTAGGTGCGCGATTCGTCGTGTTCCAGCCAGATCATCTGGTCGTGCTCGCGCGCATGGCGCGCGCCCAGCACATGGTGGGTGCTGGGTTCTATGCCCATGGCGTAGAGCCCTTCCTGGTAGTTCTGCCACTGGAACTGGCAGGGGAACTGGGCCGCTTCCACCTCCACCGAGAATCCCAGGCCGCGCCCGCCGTCATAGCCGGGATTGACCAGCGCCACGGGAATGCGTCCCTGGGCGTCGGCGGCCATCGCGTGCTCGTAGACCTGCTCGTGGAACCCCGGCCGCGGCCCCGGCTGCAGCCGGCAGCCGGCCCCCTGGGCCTGCAGGGCGTCCGCATGGGAAGCCCACGGGGTATGGCGCACCGGCGCCACATAGCGGCTTCCCTCGTCGAGCACCGGATAGCCCACGTTGATGTGGTAGAGGAACATGTGCGGCGTGCGGTAGAAACCGCGATTGCGCACCACGTCGTGCAGCGTGAAGGCCGACTCGCCCACCCGGGCCTCGATGCGGCGCACCAGTTCCAGGTCCTCGCCGAAGACGGTTGCCTGGCTCACCACGCCTTCGCACCACAGGATGCAGTCGTCTCCCTCCCAGCGCTCGCCGTAGCCGGCGAGCCGCGCCGGCAGGTTGGAGACCCGGCCGTGCAATGAGCTGTCCACCGATCTGCGCGGCGTGTAGTGGTAGTGCCCGGCCGGCGCGCTGTCCATGAAAAGCGTGTGGTCCAGCCCGCCCGTGACCAGCAGGCCGGAAAAGGACCGCAGCCAGGCCAGCCCGCCCTCGCCTTCGTACTCGTGCAGGCCCGGGTGGCGAAAGCCGGTGGGGGATTGCCAGCCGATGGCGGCGCCACGGTATTCACAAGGGCCCACGTCCATGGCGCGATCCACCAGGACGTGGAACTGCAGGCCTGAACCCGTGCGGAATTCCAGGCAGCGTATGCCGCGCTCCACGCCGTCGCCCAGCGTGACGAGCCGCACCCCGGCGAACTGCGCCAGGCTGCCCGCGCGCCGGGCCAGTTCCGTGCGGCCCAGGTCGCGACCATAGAGCCGCGTCATGCGCCCACCTCCGTCAGCTTGCCATCGACGAACGCCTTGGCCCGGGGGATGTCGGCCTCGTCCAGGTGCTCGATGATGAGCGGGATGTTCGGATGCCGGCGCGCCAGCCGCTGCAGGTACAGGCTGTAGTTCAGGGAACCCAGGCCCGGCGCGGGCAGCTCGATCTCGCCCACCCCGCGGAACTTGTGCGCATCGGAGGCATCGATGTCGGCGAACTTCTCCGACAGGTCGGCGCCGCCGGCGCGCTTCACGTCCTTGGCATGCGCGATGCAGATGCGGTGATCGAGCGCGTCGAACATTTGGTTGAGCACATCGTCCATGCGGTCGATGTTGTGGGTCTCGAAATAGTTCGTGGGGTCCATCAGCAGCCCCAGCCCGGGGTGGTCCACGTCTGCGAACACCCTGAGCGTCTCCTCCACGGACCCGATGATGTTGTTCACGTAGGTTTCCATCAGGAACACCGCCCCGTGATCGTAGGCCTCCTGGGCCAGTTCGCGCAGCACATTGACGCAGTCCTCGTAGCAGCGTTCCGTCTTGTTGTCCGGATGGCTGGACCAGTCGCTCTCCGGGTTGGCCGTGCCGGTCTCGCTGATGACGTAGGGCGACCCGCAGTCGCGGGCATGCCGCAGGATGGCCTTGAGATAATCGTTGCGGCGGCGCCGCTCGTCGCGGTCGGGATGCACGATGTTGGTATAGCCCGAGATGCAGCTCACCGGGAGGTCGTGCGCCCGCAAGGTGTCGCGCACCTTGCGGCACTTCTCCGCCGTTATCGCTTCCGGCGTGGAGAAGTCCATGTCCTTGAAGGCCAGGTCGAGCTGGACGGTGTTGAAGCCATGCGCGCGGATGCGGCGTGCGGACTCCTCCAGGGTGTAGGGATAGTAGCCGCTGAAAATGCCTACCTGAATCATGGTCTTGTCTCCTCGTGGTTATGCCGAGCGGGCGGATCGTCCGGCCGCTACAGGAATTCGGCCGGCGAGACGGCGCGATGCTCGGCCATCGACCGGTACGCCGCCTCGACCAGGGCCATGGTCTTCACGTTGTCCTGGACATCCAGCTCCGGCGCCTGCTGCACGTGCACGGCCCACTGCAGCTGTTCCATGACGCCGATGAAGGCCTGGGGAAACCAGCGCGTCTGCCACGCGGGCTCGGTCCATTGGCCCTGCGTCTCGATGCGGGACATGTAGCGCAGGGTGCTGGGGCTGCCGTCCGGATAATCGGGCCAGCCTATGGTGCCCGTGGCCACGCCTTCCGTGCCCTCCACGCGCCATCGGATGCCGATGCCGGGGTCGGCGCAGGCGTCGCGCGGGCCGGCCCACACATCCTCGAGGCTCAGCGCCAGCAGGCCGCTTTCGAACCTGAGCGTGGAGCACACGATGCCGTCGCGATGCGCGAAGGACGTGCGCGGGTCGGGGCGGGCTGCGGTATAGATGTCCAGCGGCTCGCCGAACAGATAGCGCAGCGCGTCCAGGTGGTGCACGCTCATGTTGAGCAGCGTCAGCCTGTCGTAGCCGGCCAGGAAGCCCTGCCAGTGCGGCACCGCCCGCATGTCGATGGAGGCCATCACCGGCTTGCCGAGCGCGCCGCGGTCCAGCAGCTGCTTGAGCACGCGGATGGACTGGTCATAGCGCATGTTCTGGTTCACCGACAGCGGCTTGCCCGCGGCGCGCGCCTCGCGCGCCAGCGCCTGGGCCGTGGCCAGGTCCAGGGCCAGCGGCTTCTGGGCCAGCACCGCCTTCACGTGGGGCTGGGCCAGGGCCAGCCGTATCAGCGCGGGCTGCTGGTCCGGCGGATAGGCGATGTCCACGATCTGTACGGCAGGGTCGCGGATCAGCGCCTCCGGCGTGTCGTGCACCATGGGGATCTGCCAGCGCGTTGCGGCTTCCTGCGCCCGGGAAGGCGTGCGCGACGCGATGGCGGCCACCGGAAAGCCGGCCTCGCGGTAGGCCGCAAGCTGCACGTCGGCCATGATGAAGCCGGCGCCTATCGCGCCTATGGCGTAGTCCCGGCAGCGGACGGGCGCGTCCGGCTGCACCGCCGGCGGCAAGGGGCGGGAGTCCTGCGTCATTGTCTCTCTCCTGATGTTCTCTCCGTGCCGCGCAGGTTGCAGGCAGGGGCATACCGATACTAAGAACAGCCCGACCGCCCGGCAAACGCGGGCCATGATCGATTTTGATGGATTCCGGCTGCGCGGCCACGGTGCGCCACGGCCCTGGAGAAACAGTCGTTTACGGCTGGTAGCCCAAAGCTTAGCCCGCTGCACGGCACGTCCCTCAGAATGAACCGTGGACTGCCGCGCCGCCGCGCGCCCTGCGCCACGGCGGCGCTTCCTGTCTTCCCCCACCAAAGGAGCGCAGAACATGTCCTTGATCGTCGCCGCACGTTTCGACAGCTTTCCCGATGCCGAGGAAGCCGCCCGCCGCCTGTTCGCCCAGGGCTACGCCGAGGAGGCGGTCAATATCTTCTACGTCAATCCGCCGGGCTGGCACGACCGCTATCCCGTCGGCGGCGATCGCAGCGCCGACCCGGACTCGCGCGGCGCCAGCAAGGGCGCCTTCCTGGGCGCAGGCATACTGGCCGCCCTGGGTGCGCTGGTGGGCGCGGGCCTGCTCTTCGCCCTGGGCCAGGGCGGCATCTTCATGGTGATCGCGGCCGGCCTGGGCGCGTATATCGGCTCCCTGGCCGGCGCGCTGCGCATGGCCGGCCGCCGCAGCGACGCTGCGCCGGCCAATCCCGACGTGCAGGTGCGGCATGCCGGCGTGCTCGCCGCCGTCCGCGTCACGCCCGACCAGGAGGCCCAGGCGGCGGACATCCTGCGCGCCGCGGGCGGCAAGGACATCGAGCATGCCCAGGGCCGCTGGCGCGACGGCAAGTGGGTCGACTTCGACCCGGTGGAAGCGCCGCGCACCCAGTGATGCCGGCCTGACTCCTGCCTGAACACGGGCGGCGCGCGCGGCCGCTACAATCCTGCGCACGACTCCGGAACCACGGGGCCGCTTCGGGTCTGCCGCAGCGCGGCGCGCCCGTGTCTTCCGGAAGTGGAATGTCAGAAGCCTCCTTCAGTCTCCGGCAGATCGCCGTCCCGGCGTTCGGCCCATCCCTGCTCTACGGCATCAGCAACGGCGCCATCCTTCCCGTGGTGGCGCTCTCCGCGCGCGAACTCGGCGCCTCGGTGGCGATGGCCAGCCTCATCTCCGCCCTGATCGGCGTAGGCTCGCTGATCAGCAACATCCCGTCCGCGCTCCTGACTGCGCGCTACGGCGAACGCCGGGCCATGGCCGGCGCGGCGGCGCTGAGCGTGCTGGCCCTGGTGCTGGCGCTGTCCGCCTCGCACGCCTGGCTGCTGGCCGTGGCCATGCTGCTCGTGGGCATGGCTTCCTCCGTATTCCTGCTGGCGCGCCAGAGCTACCTGGTCGAGGCCGTGCCGCTGAGGCTGCGCGCCCGCGCCTTGTCGACCCTGGGCGGCACCACGCGCATCGGCGTGTTCATCGGGCCGTTCGCCGGCGCGGCGCTCATCCATGCCATGGGGCTGGCCGGCGCCTACTGGGTGGCGGTGGCGGCCATGGTGGGCGCCGGGCTGATCGCCCTGGCCGCGCCCGACCTGGAAGTGCGTGCGGATCCGGGCAACGCCGGACGCGCCGGGCCGTCCGGCGGCATGGCGCAGGTGTTGCGCAGCCATGCCGCCACCTATGCCACGCTTGGCGTGGGCGTCATGCTGATCAGCGCGCTGCGCGCCTCGCGCCAGGTGGTGATCCCCCTGTGGGCGGACCATCTCGGCATGACGGCTTCGACCACGTCGCTGATCTATGGCCTGGTGGCCGCAGTGGACATGTCGGTGTTCTACCCCGCCGGCAAGGTGATGGACCTGCGCGGGCGCCTGTGGGTGGCGCTGCCCTGCACCCTGCTGATGGGGATGAGCCTGATGGCCATGCCGCTGACGACCGGACTGCTGAGCTTCACCCTGGTGTCGCTGGTGCTGGGCTTCGGCAACGGCATCGGCTCGGGCATCGTCATGACGCTGGGGGCCGATGCCTCCCCGCAAGGCGCCCGCATGCAATTCCTGGGCATCTGGCGCCTGATGTCCGACCTCGGCTCCAGCGGCGGGCCGGTGCTGCTGTCGGCGCTGACCGCCCTGTGCTCCCTGGGAGCGGCCGCATTCGGGGTCGGCACGCTGGGCCTGGTGGCTGCCGGCGTATTCTGGCGCTGGCTGCCGCGCCGTGTGCGCTGAAGACCGCCCTGCGGATATGGATAATAAGCAGAAACTTCACCGATTATTCATGATTTTGAAAAAATGAATTCCTGAAACCAGGGTTTATCCTAGGTCTCCTCCGGCGCAGAATGCGTTCATTGGGAAACACAACGCGAACCGGACGGAATCCCCCGTCAGATTCGGTCCCACGAACTGATGACCAAGGAGGCCACCATGAAGACCATCGCTTCTGCCCTGATTATGTCCGCCAGCCTGCTGAGCGCCGCCGCCTACGCCGGCGACTACTACGTCGAGCCCAACAACGTCCCCTTCCAGGGCGTCTATGGCCAGCAGGAAGACAGTGCCACCCGCGCCCAGGTGCGCGCCGACCTGGACCAGGCCAAGGCCCAGGGCCTGGCCAGCAACGTCGAACCCAACGACACGCCGTTCCAGGGCGTCTACGGCCAGGACCAGGCCATCGCCAAGACGCGTGCCCAGGTGCGCGCCGAACTGGCCCAGGCCAAGGCCCAGGGCCTGGTGAGCAACGTCGAGCCCAATGACCTGCCCTTCCAGGGCGTCAACGGCCAGGCCGGCAACTCGCAAGTGGCGCGCTACTGAGCGCCCGGCGCTGCCCGGCACCTCGCAGCAACCGGTGCCGGGCGGCAAGCCCGCCAGCGGCGCGCCTGATGCGCCGGCGGGCCGCGCAGCAGGCTACGCGAGCCCGGGCCGGCGGTGTACCATGCCGTGCTTCACCCTTTGCCTAGCAAGCCGCCCGTGCCCCTCGGCACGGGCTTTTTCCGGGAAAGCACATGAACGCCGCCGTCTTCGACGACATCGAAAGCGCCCGCCTCGAATGGCAGGCGCGCTGTGAACTGGCCGCCCTGTATCGCCTGATGGCGCATTTCCGCATGACGGACATGATAGACACGCACATCTCGGCGCGTGTCCCGGGGCATCCCGGCCAGTTCCTCATCAATCGCTACGGCGTGCTGTTCCACGAAGTCCGCGCCTCCGACCTGGTCAAGATCGACCATCTCGGCCAGGTGCTGGAAACCGGCCGCGTGCCGCCGCCACGCGTGAACACCGCAGGATTCACCATCCATTCGGCCGTGCACATGGCGCGCCCCGACCTCAACTTCGTGATCCACACGCACACGGCCGCCGGCATTGCCGTGGCCGCCCAGGAAGAGGGCCTGCTGCCCATCAGCCAGCATGCGCTGAAGTTCTACGGCAAGCTCGCCTACCACGACTACGAAGGCATCGCGCTGGATCTCGACGAACGCCAGCGGCTGATCGCCAACCTCGGCCCGCACAAGGCCATGGTGCTGCGCAACCACGGCCTGCTGGCTGCGGGCGCCTCGGCCGCCGAGGCCTTCCACGAGATCTACTTCCTCGAGCGCGCCTGCCAGGCGCAGGTGCAGGCGCTGGCTGGCGGCCGGCCGCTGCGCATTCCCTCGCCTGCGGTATGCGAGCGCACGGCGGCCCAATACGTGGACGACGACGACGATACGCTCGGCCTGGCCTGGGCCGCCGCGCTGCGCCTCATCGAGGAAGGCCGGCCCGACTACCGCAGCTGAGCCGCCCGCGGCGCCGGCTGGCCAGCCGGGCCGCCTGCACTGGCCCTGTTCCGGCACGCCGGCACCCCGTACAGTCGGCCGTTTCCCGGTCCCGGCCCATGATCCCGCTTTCCACTCTCCTGCTGGGCAGTTGCATCGTCCTGGTCGCCGGCATCGCCCGCGGCCTGACCGGCTTCGGCTTCGCCCTTTTCGCCGTGATGGGCCTGGTGTTCCTGCTGCCGGTGCGCGAAGCCGTGCCCGTGGTGCTGTGCCTGGAGGTGCTGGCCAGCCTGCTGCTGGCGCCGGGCGCCTGGCGCCAGGTGGAATGGCCGGTGGCCCGCCCGCTGCTGCTGGCCGCGCTGTGCGGCGTGCCCGTGGGGCTGCTGGGCCTCACCCGCATCGACGGTTACTGGATGACGCTGGCCGTGTACCTGCTGATCGGCACGCTGGCCGTGCTGGCGCTGGCCCGCGTGCGCCCGCCGCTGCCGCGCGGTCCGGGGGCGGCCTGGGCGGTCGGCGGCGTGACGGGAGCGCTGCTGGCGGCGTTTTCCATCGGCGGTCCGCTGGTGGTGGCCTGGATGGCGCATGCCGGCGTGCGGCCCGCCCCGCTGCGCGCCACCCTGATCGTCTTCTTCGGCGTCATCGACGCGGCGGCGTTGGCCGGCCTGCTGGCGGCCGGTCAGATCGGGCCCGACACCCTGCTGCGCGTGGCCCTGCTGGTACCTGCCACCATCCTGGGCCTGTGGCTGGGCCAGCAGCTGTTCAACCGGGTGCCCGCATCCCGGGCCCAGTCCTGCACCCAGTGGCTGCTGCTGGTCCTGTCGCTGCTGGGCCTGTACACCAGCCTGCGCGCCTGACCGACCGCAGGCAGCGTGCAGGCGGCGCGCTGCCTGCTATGCTCATCGCCATGCTGTTTCCGCTTCCGTGATGCCCCATGCGATTGCTCCTGGTCGAAGACGACACGATGATCGGCGAAAGCGTGCAGGATTGCCTGCGCGCCGAAGGCTACGCGGTGGACTGGACCCGCGACGGGCAGGCCGCGTCGGCCGCCCTGCGCGCCGGCAGCTTCGACCTGGTGCTGCTGGATCTCGGCCTGCCGCGCCAGGACGGCCTCGCTGTGCTGCGCGAACTGCGCGCGCGGCGCGACCGCACCCCCGTGCTGATCGCCACGGCGCGTGACGCCGTGAGCGACCGCGTGGCCGGCCTGGACGCCGGCGCCGACGATTACGTGGTCAAGCCCTACGACCCCGAGGAACTGCTGGCACGCATCCGTGCGCTGCTGCGCCGCAGCGCCGGCCGCGCCGAACCGGTGTTCGAGCACAAGGGCGTCACGCTCGATCCGCAGACCCACGAGGCCTCGGTGGACGGACGGCCGGTCTCGCTCACCGCGCGCGAATGGGCCGTGCTCGAGCCGCTGATCGCGCGGCCCGGCACCATCCTCTCGCGCGCCCAGCTGGAAGAAAAGCTCTACAGCTGGCAGGAAGAGATCGCCAGCAACGCGGTGGAGGTCTACATCCACGGGCTGCGCAAGAAGCTGGGCCACGATTTCATCCAGACGGTGCGCGGCGTGGGCTACGTGGTGCCGCGGCGATGAAGCTGCCCTTCACGGATTCGCTGCGCGCGCGGCTCCTGTTCTTCCTGCTGGCATCGATCTTCGCCGCCGCGCTGGTGCAGGCGGTGGTCGCCTACCGTAGCACGCTGGCGCAGACCGACGCCATCTTCGACGCGCAGCTGCGCAGCACCGCGATCTCGCTGAGCACGGGCGATCGCCGGCTCAGCGCGATGCCCTCGCCCGTGCCGGGCGAGCCCAGCGCCTCGGTGGACGACCTCATCATCCAGATCTGGACCGCCGAGGGCGTGCAGCTTTATCGGTCTTCCTCCGGCAGGCTGCTGCCCGATCCCGTGGTGCTGGGCTTCTCCACGGCGCGCGCGGGCGACGACACCTTCCGCGTCTTTGCGATGGCCACGCCGTTCCAGGTGACCCAGGTGGCGCAGGACATGCGGGTGCGCAGCGCCACGGCGCGCGCGCTGGCGCTGCGCAGCGTCGGCCCCATCGTGGCGGCGGCGCCGCTGCTGATGCTGGTGGTGTGGTGGGTGGTGAGCCGATCGCTGCGGCCCGTGGCCCGCACGCGCGCGCAGCTGGCGGCACGCCGCCCCGACGACCTCTCCCCGGTGTCCGAAGCCGGCCTGCCCGACGAGATCCGGCCGCTGGTGCAGGAACTGAACCTGCTGCTCGAGCGCGTGCGCCAGGCTTTCGCGCTGCAGCGCCAGTTCGTGGGCGACGCCGCTCACGAACTGCGCACGCCGCTGGCCGCCCTGGCCCTGCAGCTGCAAGGCCTGCGCCGGGCCACGGACGGCGCAGGCAGGGAGCAGGCCATCGGCCGCCTGGCGGAAGGCGTGGAACGCGCCACGCGCCTGATCGAGCAACTGCTCTCCATGGCGCGCTACGACGCCGGCAGCGCCGCGCCGCAGCCCGTGCCCACGGACCTGGTGCAGGCGGTGCGCGAGGCCGTGTCGATGGTGCTGCCCCTGGCGAATGCCCGGCGCATCGACATTGCGCTGGAAGGTCCGGACGCGGCGCGGGTCGACGGCGAGGCCGACGCGCTGGTGCTGATGGTGCGCAATCTGCTCGACAACGCGGTGAAGTACACGCCTGAAGGCGGGCAGGTGATCATCACGGTGACGCCCGCCGCCGCCGGCGCGGGCGCCACGCTCACCGTCGACGACAACGGCCCGGGCATCCCCGCCGCCGAGCGCGAACGCGTGTTCGACCGCTTCTACCGGGCCCATGCCGGCGCGGTGCCAGGCAGCGGCCTGGGCCTCTCGCTGGTGCGCACCTTGGCCCGGCGCCACGGCGCCCGCGTGTCGCTGCACGATGCGCCCGCCGGCGGGCTGCGCGCCCGCGTGGACTTCCCTCCCCCGGCGTCCTCCGCGCCGGCCCGGCTGTCCGGCACGCCTTAAGATTCGCCTAAGCCGGCCGCGGCACCATGCGCCATGTCCAGAACCATGACGCAAGGAGCCGACATGAAGACGCAACTGACTTCCTCCCGCCTGGCCGCCGCACTGCTCGCGGCGGGCCTCATCGGCGGCGCCGGCGCCACGGCGTTCGGCGTGGCCAGCGTGGCCGCGCCTGCGCCGGCCGCCGCGCCGCAGGCCGGCGCTCCCGTGACGCTGGCGGCGCCCCCCAATTTCGCGCAGATCACCCGGCAGTACGGGCCGGCCGTGGTCAACATCAGCGTGACCGGCACCACGAAAGTGGCCGACAACCCGCTTGCCCCGTTCTTCGGCCAGTTCCCCGGCTTCCCCGGATTCCCGGGCATGCCCGGCGGCCAGCGCGAGGTGCCGGTGCGCGGACAGGGCTCGGGCTTCATCATCAGCCCGGACGGCATCATCCTCACCAATGCGCACGTGGTGGAGGACGCCAAGGAGGTGACGGTCAAGCTCACCGACCGGCGCGAATTCCGCGCCAAGGTCCTGGGCTCGGACCCGGCCACCGACGTGGCCGTGCTCAAGATCGAAGCGTCCAACCTGCCGGTGGTGCGGATAGGCGAGGTCGAGCGCCTGCAGGTCGGCGAATGGGTGCTCGCCATCGGATCGCCATTCGGGCTGGAGAATACGGCCACCGCGGGCATCGTCAGCGCCAAGGGCCGTTCGCTGCCCGACGACACCACGGTCCCGTTCATCCAGACCGACGTGGCGGTGAACCCGGGCAATTCCGGCGGGCCGCTCTTCAATGAACGCGGCGAAGTGGTGGGGATCAACTCGCAGATCTACAGCCGCACCGGCGGCTACCAGGGACTCTCGTTCGCCATCCCCATCGACGTGGCCTACAAGGTCAAGGACCAGATCCTCGAGCACGGCAAGGCGCGTCATGCGCGCCTCGGGGTGGCGGCGCAGGAGGTCAACCAGGCCCTGGCCGATTCGTTCAGGCTGGACACGCCCACAGGCGCCCTGGTGGCCAGCGTGGAACCGGGCAGCGCGGCCGAGAAGGCGGGCCTGAAGCCCGGCGACGTGATCCGCGGCATCGACGGCCGCGACATCGTGTCGTCCGGCGACCTCTCGGCGGTGATCAGCCTGGCTTCGCCCGGCCAGCGCGTGACGCTGGACGTCTGGCGCGACGGCAAGCCGCGGCAGCTCACCGCCACGCTGGGCTCGCGCGACGCGGATCGCACGGCGTCCGCCGATGACGGCGCCGGGCAGGCATCGCGCGGTCGCCTCGGCCTGGCGCTGCGCCCGCTCACGCCGCAGGAGCAGCAGGCCACCGAGGCCCCGGGACTGGTGGTGCAGCAGGTGGCCGGCGCCGCCGCCGAAGCGGGCATCGAACCCGGCGACGTGATCCTGTCGATCAATGGCGTGCCTGCCACCAGCGTGGCCCAGCTGCGCAAGGAACTGGACCGCGCCAAGGGCACGGTGGCCCTGCTTGTGCAGCGCGGCGAGAACCAGATCTTCGTGCCGGTGCGCATCGGCTGATGCCCGCGGCCTGTGCGGTCGATGCGGCCTGTGGCGGGTCCGAGACAAACGGCCCGCCGCCGGGCCGCGCATGTTGCATTGCCGCAAAGCGCTGACTATGCTGGCAGGGCCCGCACGCCCGCGTGCGCCTCTTTCTCCCATCCCCCATTTCCGTGCACAAAGGCCTGATTGCGCTCTTTCTCGGCGGCTTCAGCATAGGCATGGCCGAATTCCTGGTCATCGGCATGCTGCCCGAGATGTCCGCGGCGCTGGCCATCAGCATCCCCCAGGCCGGCCACCTGATCTCGGTATACGCGCTGGGCGTGGTCATCGGCGCGCCGCTGCTCGTCTTCCTGGCGGGCAACGCCCCGCCTGTGCGCATCCTGCGCGGCCTGATGGCCGCCTTCGCCGTATTCAACCTCCTGGCGGCCGTGGCGCCGACCTACGAGCTGCTCATCGCGGCGCGGCTGTTTTCCGGCCTGCCGCACGGCGCCTTCTTCGGCATCGGCGCGGTGGTGGCCGGCCAGCTGGCCGCGCCCGGCCGCGCGGCCAGCACCGTGGCGGTCATGTTCTCCGGCCTGACCGTGGCCAACGTGCTGGGCGTGCCGCTGGGCACCTACATAGGCCATGCGGTGAACTGGCGCCTGGCCTATGGCCTGGTTGCCCTCAGCGCCGTGGCGGCGGCGCTGGCGATCTCCACGTGGCTGGCCCGCTATCCGCTTGCCTTGCGCACGCCCGACCTGGCCCGCAGCGTGTCCAGCTTCGAGCGCGGCGCGTTCTGGGTCATCGTGGGCATGTCCACCATCGGCTCGGCCGGCATCTACGCCTGGATCAGCTACATCGCCCCCATGATGACCAGCGTGACGGGCCTGGCGCCAGGGAGGATCCCGTTCGTGATGGCCCTGGCCGGCATCGGCATGGCCGTGGGCAATTTCCTGGGCGGCTGGCTGGCCGACCGCTATTCGCCGGCGCGCACCACCTCGGGCCTGCTGCTCGCGATGGCGCTGGCCGCACTGGTGGTGGGCCTGACGGCCCGCCATGAAACCGTGGCGCTGGCCATGGCCTTCGTGGGCGGCGTGGTGGCCTTCTCCACCGTGGCGCCCATGCAGGTGCTGGTGATCCTCATGGCGCGCGGCTCCAAGATCCTGGCCTCGGCGCTGGTGCAGTCCACTGCCAACCTCGGCAATGCGCTGGGCGCGTACCTGGGCGGCGTGCCGATCGCGCTGGGCTATGGCGCCGCTGCCCCGCAATACGTCGGCGCACTGCTGGCGGCCGCCGGCTTCGGCCTGAGCGTGCTGCTGATCTGGCGCTACGTGCGCCCCGCCGAGGCCCCCCTGCCGCCCGAGCCCGCGCCGCAGACTGCCTGACCGCGGCGGCATGCGCAGGCGCGGGCTACACTGGCCGCCTGCCCCAGGCACTCGATTGCAATGCTTCTGTCCGATTCTTCTCCTGTATCCGCCGCACCCGACACTTCCCTGCCCGCCGTACTGGCCGGCCCCATCCTGCGCCGGCTCGAGCCGGGCCGCCTGGCGCTCTGGCTGGTGGGCAGCGCGCCGCTGCAGCTCACCCTGGTGCTGGAGCCCGCAGGCGGCCCGGCCCGCCGCATCGCGCTGGACGGCGGCAGCTGCCGCGCGCTGCGGGTGGGCCGCCACGCCTGGCTGCACTACATCGACCTGGCCCTGGACCCGCCGCTGCCGCAGGACACCCTGATCGCCTACGACCTGCTGGTGGCATCGGCGGGCGGCGCGCCGGCCGGCATCGCGCAATGGGCCCCGCACCTGCTGCATGATGGCGCCCGGCGCCCGAGCCTGGTGCTGCGCAGCCGCGCCGACGACATCCTGTTCGGCTCCTGCCGCAAGCCGCACCATCCCTCGCACGATGGCCTGGCGCGCGCCGACGCGCTGCTGGCGGGCGAGATCCGCAACGCCCAGGCGCGGCCCGCCATGCTGATGCTGTGCGGAGACCAGGTCTACGCCGACGACGTGGCCGGGCCCATGCTGGCGGCCATCCATGCGCTCATCCGCCGCCTGGGCCTCTACGGGGAATGCCTGGACGGCGCCGTCGTCGACGACAGCGAGGCCCTCTACAGCCATCCGGCCGGCTATTACCGGCGGGAAGACCTGCTGCCGGCCTTCCGCTCCAACGAGGCCCTGCGCGAACGTTTCTTCGGCGGCGTGGAAAAGCCCGTCTTCACCACCGCCAACGCACACAACCACCTGGTTACCCTCGCCGAGGTGCTGGCCATGTACCTGCTGGTGTGGTCGCCGGTGCCTTGGCAACTGGTGCCCGAACCGCAGATGCCGGCGCTGGACGCGGCGCATGCGCGCCGCTGGCGCAGCGAGTGCGACGCGCTGCGCGGCTTCCGCGCCGAACTGCCGCGCGCGTCGCGCCTGCTGGCCCACGTCCAGACGCTGATGATCTTCGACGACCACGACATCACCGACGACTGGAACCTGTCGGCCAAGTGGGAAACCACGGCCTACGGGCATCCGTTCTCGCGGCGCATCGTGGGCAACGCGCTGATCGCCTATGCGCTGTGCCAGGGATGGGGCAACCGGCCCGATGCCTTCGGCGCGGTCCTGGACGAGATGGCGGCGCTGAGCGCCGCGCCGGACGGGCGCGGACGACTGGAGCCGCAGGCCCAGGACGCGCTCATCGGACGCCTGCTGCAGTTCGGGCAATGGGGCTACGTGCTGCGCACCCATCCCACCGTGATCGTGCTGGACACCCGCACGCGGCGCTGGCGCAGCCGGCGCCTGCCGAGCCGGCCTTCGGGTCTGATGGACTGGGAATCCCTGACCGAGCTGCAGCAGGAACTGCTCGACGAGACCGCGGCGGTGATCGTGTCGCCGGCGCCGATGTTCGGCGTGAAGCTGATCGAGGTGGCGCAGCGGATATGCACCTGGTCGGGCCATGCGCTGACCGTGGATGCCGAGAACTGGATGGCGCACCGCGGCGCGGCCAGCGTGATGCTGAACATCTTCCGCCACTCGCGCACCCCGGGCAACTACGTGATCCTGTCGGGCGACGTGCACTACTCCTTCGCCTACGACGTGCAGGTGCGCGACCGGGACCGCGTGCCGCATATCTGGCAGATCACCAGCAGCGGCCTCAAGAACGAGTTCCCGCGGCGCCTGCTCGACTGGCTGGACCGGCTCAATCGCTGGCTCTATGCGCCGCATTCGCCGCTGAACTGGCTCACCAAGCGGCGCCACCTGGAGATCACGCCGCGCCTGCCGGACCGCCGGCGCAGCGGCGAACGCCTGTGGAACGGCGCCGGCATCGGCCAGGTATTCCTGGACGCCCAGGGCCGCCCCGCGCGCATCGTGCAGCACAACGCCGACGGCTCGCCGTCCACGCAGTTCCTGGTGCCGGACGACGGCGCGCCGGCCACGGCCGGCGCCGAGCAGGCCGGCACCGGTGCGTAGGGCGTATCAGCGGCCCACCGCGTAGGCCTGCATCAGGCGCGGCGTGGCCGCCGCGCGCAGCACGCCATCATCGTCGCGGGCGGCAGCGGTCAGGCGGCCCACCGTCCAGGCCGGCACTTCTTCCACGGCATGGCCGCGCGCGCGCAGCGCCGCGATGGCCTCGGCGCCGAACGAGGCCTCCACGGCCAGGTGGCCGGGCTTGCGGTCGCGCGGGTAGAACGAGCTCGGGAAATGCATGGTGTGCGACATGGGCATGTCGATGGCTTCCTGCAGGTTCAGGCCGTGATGCACGTGGCGCAGGAACAGCAACAGCTGCCATTGCTCCTGCTGGTCGCCGCCGGGCGTGCCGAACACCATGTAGGGCCGGCCCTCGCGCAGCGCCAGCGACGGCGTGAGCGTGGTGCGCGGACGCTTGCCCGGCGCCAGCGTCCCGGGCAGGCCCGGCTCGAGCCAGAACATCTGCGCGCGCGTGTTGAGCGCGAAGCCCAGCCCGGGCACGATGGGCGAAGACTGGAACCAGCCGCCCGAGGGCGTGGCCGACACCATGTTGCCCCAGCGGTCGATCACGTCCACGTGCGTGGTGTCGCCCCGCCTGGCCGATGCCCGCATGTCGGCCAGCGTGGGTTCGCTGCTGGGCGCGCCGGCCTCGCTGACGCGCGACAGCCGCGACAGCGTGTCCATCACGCGCTCGCGCTGCGCCGCATAGCCCGGCACGTGGCCGGGACGCAGTTCGTGCGAGGCCCGCTCGCCGATCAGGCCGCGGCGCTCGTCGTTGTAGGCTTCCGACAGCAGGTGCTCCAGGGGGACTTCGACGAAAGCCGGATCGCCGTAGTAGGCCTCGCGGTCGGCAAAGGCCAGCTTCATGGCCTCGGTGACCCGGTGCACGAACTCGGCGCTGGCCGGCCCCACCCCGCCCAGGTCCAGTCCCTTGAGCAGGGCCAGCGTCTGCAGGAACACCGGCCCCTGGCTCCAGGGGCCGGCCTTCGCCACGGTGTAGTCGCCGTAGTCGTACAGGGCGGGCGCCTCGTACGAAGCGGACCAGCCCGCCATGTCGTCGGCGGTGAGCACGCCGCGATGCGGCGTGCCGCTCTCGTCCATGACTTCCGCAGTGCGCAGGTAGTCGCCGATGGCTTCGGCCACGAAGCCGCGGTAGAAGGCGTCGCGCGCGGCCTCGATCTGGCGCTCGCGGCCGGCGCCGGCCGCCTCGGCCTCCTGCAGCACGCGGCGCCAGGTCTGCGCCAGCCACGGATTGCGGAACAGCTGGCGCGCCTGCGGCGCCTGCCCGCCCGGCAGGTAGACCTCGCAGGTGGACGGCCAGTGCTGCGCGAAGAAGCCCTGCAGCCCCGCGATGGTGTTGGCGATGCGCGGCATCAGCGCATGGCCGTGCTCGGCGTAGTGGATGGCAGGCTCGAGCACGTCGCGCACGCGCATCGTGCCGTGGTCGCGCAGCATGAGCATCCACGCGTCGAAGGCGCCCGGAATCACCGCGGGCAGCAGGCCATTGCCGGGGATCAGCGACAGGCCCAGCGAACGGTAGGCTTCCAGCGTGGCGCCGGCCGGCGTGCAGCCCTGGCCGCACAGGATCTCGGTGCGCCCGGTGCGCGCCGAATGGAACACGATGGGCACCTCGCCCGCCGGCCCCACCAGGTGGGGTTCGACCACCTGCAGCACGAAGCCGGCGGCGACCGCCGCATCGAAGGCGTTGCCGCCGCGCTCGAGCAGCGCCATGCCGCAAGAGCTGGCCAGCCAGTGCGTGGACGTGACCACGCCGAAGGTGCCCAGTATCTCCGGGCGCGTGGTGAACATGCGGTGGCCCGAGTCCATGCTAGCGGCCCGCAATGGTGACGTTCTTCAGGCGGATCAGGCCGTCGGGATAGGGCACGAAGCCCTGCACGCTCTTCTGCAGCCCGAACACCCAGGGCAGGTAGTACAGGTACACCGTGGGACGGTCTTCGCGCATTTTCTGCAGCACCCGGGAATACAGCTCGCGCCGCTTGCCCTCGTCGGCCACCGAGCGCGCCTCGTTCAGCCACTGGTCGACCTCGGCATCGCAGTAGCGGCCGTCGTTCAGGTTGCCCTTGCAGCTGATGTACTGGTGGATGTTGCCGCTGGGGTCGACCCGGCCCGACCAGCCGGTCTGGCCCACCTCGAAATCGCCGCGGGGCAGCGCGGCCTGCAGGGCCGCGAACTCCAGCGGGCGCAGCGAGATGTCGAAGCCCGCCTCCGCCGCCATGGCCTGGATCAGCTCGTAGACCTGCTGCATGGTGGTGTTGTTGCCGTACGTGATCTCCAGCTTGACGCGGTCGTAGCCGGCTTCCTTGAGCAGGCGCCGGGCCTGCTCGACGTCGCGGCCGGAATGCTCCACGCTCTTGTCGTAGGCGAAGCTGGCCGGCGGGAACGGCTGGTGGGCCGGCTGGAACATGCCTTCGCCCACCACCTGGTTGATGACGTCGCGGTCGATGGCAAGCTCAAGCGCCTGGCGCACCCGCTTGTCCTTCAGCGCGGCGTTGGCACGCTCGCCGTTGCCGATGTTGAAGGAAAACGACTGGAAGCCCAGGCCCGTGACGGGCGCGAGCACCAGGCGGGCGTCGGACTTCACCGTCTGCGCGTCGGAGGGCGCGATCCGCTCCACGATGTCCAGCCCCCCGGCACGCAGGTTGTTCAGGCGCACGGTGGAATCGGGCATGGGCGTGTAGACCACGCGATCGAAGTGGTAGCTCGCCGCATCCCAATACTGGGGGAATTTCTCCAGCACGATGCGATCGTTCTGCACCCGCTCCTTGAACTTGTACGGACCCGAGCACACCGGCTGGGCGCCGGGATCCTTGTCGAAGGACGCGGGCGACTGCATCATGCCGGCGCGGTCGGAAAGCTGCGACAGCAGCGAGGCATCGGCCTGCTTGAGGTTCAGCACCACCGTGCGCGCGTCGGGCGCCTCCACGCCGGCCACGCTGGTGAGCTCGCTCTTGCGGTTGCTGTCGGGCAGGGTCATGGCGCGCTCCAGGTTGGCCTTGACCGAGGCAGCGTCCACCGGCGCGCCGTCGTGGTAGAAGGCGCCCTCGCGCAGCTTGAACGTGAGCTGCCTGCCGTCGGCCGAGGTTTCCCAGGACTGCGCCAGCTGCGGCACGAACTTGAGCTCGGGCGTGATGTCGACCAGGCGGTCGCACAGCGACGCGAACACGATGCGCCCGACGAAGGTGCGGGCCCGCGTCGGATCCAGGACGTCGGGATCGTCCTGGAGGCCGATACGCAGGGTGGATTGGGCGGCGGCAACGCCGCTCGCCAACAGGCTGGCCGCGGCCAGCGCAATACAGAGGCTACGCATGAGGGTTCCCTGAATGGAAATTCGGCATGCCGGCAGCGGGGGGTCTGCCGGCGTATGCGTATGGAAGCACATTTGAAGCGGGGCCGCCAAGAATCCGCCGACGCTCACGCAGCCACGAGCCGCAGCCGCGTGATCTCCGAGGGCGCGGCCACCCGCTTGGGCGGCCCCCAGTAGCCGGTGCCGCGGCTGATATAGATCCACATGCCGCCATGCCGGTGCAGCCCGGCGGTATAGGGCTGCTGCAGCCGCACGAAGAAACCCCAGGGGAAGAACTGCCCGCCGTGCGTGTGCCCCGACAGCTGCAGGTGATAGCCCAGCGGGGCGGCAGCTTCGGCGCTGCGCGGCTGGTGCGCCAGCAGCAGGCGCAGCGCCGCCTCGGGCGGAGCGCCCGCCAGCGCCCGCGCAGGACTGCTGCGGTGCCCCGGGACATGCGCGCCGGCGCTGTAGTCGGCCACGCCGGCCACCACCACGCACTGGCCCGCGGGCCGGATCACGGCATGCTCGTTGAGCAGCACCTGCAGGCCCAGCCGGCGGAATTCCGCCACCCACTCCGCCGCGCCCGAGTAGTACTCGTGATTGCCGGTGACGAGATACACGCCATGGGGCGCCCGCAGATCGCCCAGCGGCCGGGTGTGGGGCGCCAGTTGCGCGACGCTGCCGTCCACCACGTCGCCCGTGATGGCAACCAGGTCGGCCCCGGCCTGGTTGACCGCGTCGACGATGGCCTGCACATAGCCGCGCTTGATCGTGGGACCAACATGGATGTCGCTGATCTGCACGATGGTGAAGCCGTCCAGGGCCGCGGGCAGGCCGGCGATCGGCACTTCGACCTCGACCAGCGGCGCGCGGCGGCGCGCGTTCGCGTAGCCCCACAGGCTGTCGGCCAGGGCCAGCAAGGGCACGGCCAGCGCCGAGACGGCGCGCAGCGCGGACATCGGCAGCGGCGCCCCCGCGAGCGCCAGCAGCCACGCCGCCAGCAGCGCCGCGTCGCGCAGCACGGTGTAGACGAAGAGCGACGAGAACACGCCCATGGCCAGCAGGCCCACCCATGCGATACGGTCGGCGGCGGGCTGGCGGCCCCAGGAGCGGCTCAGCATGCCCAGCGGGATCAGCACGCAGGAAAGCGCCAGCACCAGCCCGGCCGCAAGCCCGGCCCAGGTGGGGATGGGCGCGTCGCCGATCAGCCGCACGCCCACGTACACATGGGCCAGGGCGCCGAGGGCGATGAAACGCACGAAGAATGCGGACTGGCGCAGGGACACGGGCGAGGACCGGGGCGGGTTCGAGGTGGCGTCATTCTATGCCGCCCGGGGCTGCCGGCAGCGGCGGCATGCAGGCCAGGAAAATAGATGACATACAATCTATTGACATGACATCAATTACCTGACCATGGACGACACCCCCCGCGCCCGCTTCGGCGCCCTGGTGGCGCATACCGCACGCACCTGGCGCCGCGCGGTCGACCGCCGGCTGCAACCCTACGGACTCACCGAAGCCACCTGGCTGCCGCTGGTGCACCTGGCCCGCGCCGAGAAGCCCATGCGCCAGAAAGAGCTGGCCGCGCTGCTGGGGCTGGACGGCTCCTCCGTCGTACGGGTGCTCGACGCGCTGCAGGCCGCGGGCATGGTCGAGCGCCGCGAAGAAGACGGCGACCGCCGTGCGCGCCTGCTCGTCCTCACGCCCCAGGGCCAGGCCACCGTGGACCAGGTGCAGCGCGTGGCCGCCGCGGTGCGGGACGCGGTGCTGCAGCCGCTCTCCGACGCGGACCTGGCGCAGGCCTACGCGCTGCTGCAGCGCGTCTGCGACGGCCTGGATGCCGACATGCGGGACGACGCATGACCCCTGCCGGCACGTCCCTGCGCGGCCCGGGCTCCGTCAGGCACGTCCCGTTGTGGCTGCTGGCCCTGTTCACGTTCAGCGGCACGCTGGCCATGCACATCTTCGTGCCGGCCCTGGCCCTGGCCGGTTCGGACCTGCACGCCGGCAGCGCCGCCATGCAGATGACGGTGAGCCTGTACATCGCCGGCCTGGCGTTCGGCCAGCTGGTCTACGGCCCGCTCTCCGACCGCTACGGACGGCGTCCGGTGCTCATGGCGGGCCTGGCGCTCTACACCGGGGCGGGCCTCGCCGCGACGCTGGCGCCGGATGTCCACGCGCTGGTGGCGGCCCGCCTGTTCCAGGCCCTGGGCGGCTGCGCGGGCCTGGTGCTGGGCCGGGCGATCGCACGCGACACGGCCGGTCCGTCGGAAGCGGCCCGGCGCCTGGCGCTGATGGGCCTGATCGCCACGCTGGCGCCCGGCGCCGCGCCCATCATCGGCGGGCTCATCGCCTCCACCCTGGGCTGGCGCGCCATCCTGGCGGGACTGTGCGTGCTCGGCGTGGCGAACTTCGTGCTGGCCTGGCGCCTGCTGCCCGAGACCGGCCCGGCGGTGGCGCAGGTCACGGCGCGCACGCTGGCGCGCCACTACCGCCAGCTGCTGGCTTCGCCCGCCTTCGTCGGCTATGCGGTGGGCGGGGGCTGCGCCACCACATCCATGTTCGCCTTCATCGCGTCGGCCCCCTACATCCTCGTCGAGGAGCTGCATCGCCCGGCCGGCGAAGTGGGCGTGGCACTGGCCGTGCTGGTCTCCGGCGTATGGCTGGGCAGCCTCGTCACCACGCGGCTGATCGGGCGGATGCCGATCACGCGCCTGCTGGTGTGCGGCAACGCCCTGAGCGTGCTGGCCACCCTGGCGCTGCTGGGCATGGTGCTGGGCGGCATGGCCACCGTGCACAGCCTGGTGGGCGCCATGTTCTTCTTCACGCTGGGCGTGGGCATCTCCGGGCCCACGGCGCTCACGCTGGCGGTGGGCGTCAACCCGCACATCGTCGGTTCCGCCTCCGGGCTGTACGGCGCCGCGCAGATGGCGGTGGGCGCACTGTGCACGGCGCTCGCCGGGCTGGGTTCCTCGCCTTCGCTGTCCACCGCGCTGGTGCTGGCCGGCGCGGGGATCGGCAGCCAGGCGCTGTTCTGGATGGCCATGCGCGGCGGCAAGCCGCGGGCCTGAAGGCCCGGGAACCGGCGGGCCGCGCCGTTATGCTATGGTCTCTGCCCATTTCCGTACCTGTCCGACCCTTGCCCATGGCCCTGGTCCTGGCCCGTTTTCTCTTCGGCCTGGCGCTGACGCTGGCCGGCGCCTTGCTGCTGGTCTGCGCCGCCTGGCTGTGCCTGCGCCTGATCCGGCTGGTGATCCGCACCCTGCCCGACGACCGCAGCCAGGATGCCGCCAATGGCATCGGCGTGCTGGCCATCATGACGCTCGCCCTGTGGGCTATCCATGCCTGCGGCGATGCGCTCTACACTGCCCTGGGCAATTCGCCGCTGGTCGGCACGACCGGCACGACGCCCGGCTGGCTGGCCGGCGGGCACGCGCTGTCGGCCTCCGCCGTGCTCGGCGCCATCGTGGCCGTGGGCTTGCTGGCCTGGATGCCGGCGCTGTGGCGGCCCCGCGAACCGCGCGAGGCGGCTCCCGCGGCGCCTCCCCCCGATCCCGCCCCGCGGCGCCGGCCGGCCGACGCCGCGCCGCGCGGACCGCGCCGCCCCCTGTTGTGCGCCCTGGCGCTGTTCCTGCTGGCCATCGGCGGCGTGCTGCTGCTGTTCGCCCACATCGTGGCGCCGTGGGGCATGGCCGACGGCATTCCGGGCGCCGCGCCCATGCTGGAGCGCGCCTGGCCGATCTACCTGGCCGCCTTCGGCCTGCTGGCCGGCGGCCTCGCCGTCCTGCTGCTCTGGTGGTTCTGGCGCGGCGCTGCCCCGGCCGCCGCGAAGACGCCGAACCGCCGCGGCTGAAATGGCCGGATACCGCCCGGTATCATGTTGCAACGCAACAGTCCCGGGCTGACATGGTACCGTCGCAATCTCTGCGCGCTTTTTGCGGTGCACTGTGGTGCACGACAGACGCCATTTTTTCAAATGCGCATTTAAGTCCCTACGACAATCAGCGCCTGTGCAAAAATCCATGGTTACCCTGACTTCCCTCGTGTTGACTTCGAGGCATTCCACTGTGCTCTCCCATTCCGTTAGCCGCCACATCCGTCGCAGCCTGGTCCAGGGCTGTGCCTGCTCGCTGATTCTCCTGGGCGCCGGGCTGCCCGCTGCGCACGGCGCCGAAACACCGCCAGCCGCCGCGAGCTCGCCGGCCGCCCCGGCCGGGCAGTTCTCCTTCTTCGACGTCGTCAAGCGCGCCCGCGAGCTGGCCGCGCAGGACTACAGCGCCCCGACTTCCAACCTCCCCAAGGAATTCGAGAGCCTGAAGTTCGCGGGCTACCAGAACGTGCGCTACCGCGAGGACCACTACCGCTGGCGCGATGCCGGCACGGCGTTCCAGCTCGGTTTCTATCACCAGGGCATGCATTTCAAGTCGCCCGTGCGCATCAATGAAATCGATGCCGGGGGCGTGCGCGAGATCCCCTTCGACATGGCCGACTTCGACTACGGCCCCGACCTGAAGGTGGACCCGGAGCTGCTCAAGAACCTGGGCTTCGCCGGCTTCAAGGTGCTGTACCCGCTGAACACGCCCGCCAAGCCCACCGACGAGCTGGCCTCGTTCCTGGGTGCGAGCTACTTCCGCGTGATCGGCCAGGGCCAGACCTACGGGCTGTCCGCCCGCGGCCTCGCCATCGACACCGCGCTGCCGTCCGGCGAGGAATTCCCGGCATTCCGCGAATTCTGGATCGCGAAGCCCTCCCCCGAAAGCCGCGAGCTGGTGATCTACGCGCTGCTCGATTCGCCGCGCGCCACCGGCGCCTACCGCTTCGCGATCCGCCCGCAGGCCGACACCATTGTCGACGTGCAGGCGCGCATCTATCTGCGCGAGCAGGTGGGCCGCCTCGGCCTGGCCCCGCTCACCAGCATGTACCTCTACGGCGCCAACCAGCCGTCGCCCACGCCCAACTACCGGCCGGAACTGCACGATTCCGATGGCCTGGCCATCGTCACCGGCAACCAGGAGCGTATCTGGCGTCCGCTGAACAATCCCCGCAAGCTCGCGGTCAGCGCCTTCAACGTCGAGAACCCGCGCGGCTTCGGCCTGCTGCAGCGCGCCCGGGAATTCAGCCGCTACGAAGACCTCGACGACCGCTACGAGAAGCGCCCCAGCCTGTGGATCGAACCGGTGGGCAACTGGGGCAAGGGCAGCGTGCAGCTGGTCGAGATCCCCACCCCCGACGAGACCAACGACAACATCGTGGCGTTCTGGGTCCCCGAGAAGCAGCCCGATCCGGGCGCGCCGCTGGACCTCGAATACCGCATGATCTGGACCATCAACGAAGCCGGCCTGCGCACCACGCCGCTCGCCTGGGTGACGCAGACGCGCCGCTCGCGCGAGGAAGCCAAGGGCCCGGACCTCATCCGCCGCGCCGATGGCAGCACCACCCTGATCGTCGACTTCGCCGGCCCTGCGCTGCGCGGCCTGCCGCCCGACGCGGCGGTCAGCGCCGACGTCTGGACCGACGACAACGGCCAGATCGTCGAGAACGGGGTGCGCCCCAACGACGCCACCGGCGGACGCCGCCTCACGCTGCGCGTGAACGTGAAGGATCCGGCGCGGCCCGTGGAGCTGCGCGCCAAGCTCACCAACGGCCAAGCCGTGCTTTCCGAAACCTGGACTTATCAACTCACCAGCAATGCCCCAGACGCCAAATGATGCCGGCAATCTCGTCGGCGCCTACCTGGACCGCCTGCCGCTGACCCAGGTCCAGCGCCTGGCGCTGGAGCGCGACATCGATGCCGCCGTAGCCCGGGGCACGCCCCCCTGGACGGCGCTGCACGAGGCGCTGGGCCAGCAGCAGGCCGGCGAGCAGCCGGCCATGGCCTCGGAAGGCCAGCGTGTGATGCTGGGATACGGCAACGGGCCGCTGGCCGCCGGCGTCATGCGCAGCGGTGCCGGCGGCGCCACCATCGACGCCATGCCGCCCCACCGGCGGCAGCCCATGGCGCCCAAGCCCTGGGTCACCAACCCCCTGGTGCGCGCCTGGCGCCGGCTGCGCGCCGACCGGCCGCAGAACCCGCCCGACACCCAGGCGGCCCGCATCGCCAACAGCGGCGAAGCCTGGCGCCTGGCGGGCAGCCGGCGCCGCCTGGCGCTGCTGGTGGGCGTGGCCGTGCAGACCGCGGTGGCCACCTGGTACATGAAGGGCGTGCTGCCCTACCAGGGCGGTCAGGTGCTGGAGATTGCCATCCTGGCGCTCTTCGCCCTGCTGTTCTGCTGGGTGTCGTCCGGTTTCTGGACGGCCATGATGGGCTTTCTGCAGCTCATGATCGGCCGCGACCGCTACAGCATCTCGGCGCGCGGCCTGAGCGACGCGCCCCTGCCCGACGGCGCGCGCTGCGCGCTCGTCATGCCGATCTGCAACGAAGACGTGGTGCGGGTGTTCGCCGGCCTGCGCGCCACCTACGAATCGCTCGCGCGCACCGACTCGCTGGCGCAGTTCGACATCTACATCCTCAGCGACAGCTACAAGGCCGACATCTGCGTGGCCGAGCAGCAGGCCTGGATCGACCTGTGCAACATGGTCAACGGCTTCGGCCGCATCTTCTACCGGCGCCGCCGGCGGCGCGTCAAGCGCAAGAGCGGCAACATCGACGACTTCTGCCGCCGCTGGGGCGCCAACTACCGCTACATGGTGGTGCTGGACGCCGACAGCGTGATGAGCGGCGCCTGCCTGAAGTCGCTGGTGCAGCTCATGGAAGCGCACCCCGAGGCCGGCATCATCCAGACCGCGCCGCAGGCCAGCGGCAAGCACACGCTGTACGCCCGCATCCAGCAGTTCGCCACGCGGGTCTACGGGCCGCTGTTCACCGCCGGCATGCACTTCTGGCAGCTGGGCGAGTCGCACTACTGGGGGCACAACGCCATCATCCGGCTCGAGCCCTTCATGCGGCACTGCATCCTGGCGCCGCTGCCGGGCAAGGGTCCGTTCGCCGGCGCCATCCTCTCGCACGACTTCGTCGAAGCCGCGCTGATGCGCCGCGCCGGCTGGGGCGTCTGGATCGCCTACGACCTGCCGGGCAGCTACGAAGAGCTGCCGCCCAACCTGCTCGACGAACTCCAGCGCGACCAGCGCTGGTGCCACGGCAACCTGATGAACTTCAGGCTGTTCCTCATCGACGGCCTGCATCCGGTGCATCGCGTGGTGTTCCTCACGGGCGTCATGTCGTACCTGTCGGCTCCGCTGTGGTTCCTGTTCCTGGCCTTGTCCACCCTGCTGCTGGGCGTGCACACCCTGACCGAACCGCAGTATTTCGTGGAGCCGCGCCAGCTCTTCCCGATCTGGCCGCAGTGGCATCCCGACAAGGCCATCGCGCTGTTCTCCACCACCTTCGTGCTGCTGTTCCTGCCCAAGGTGCTGGGGGTGCTGCTGGTGTGCTTCAAGAATCCCGCAGACTACGGCGGACGCTACAAGGCGCTCAAGAGCATGCTGCTGGAGGTGCTGTTCTCCATGCTGCTCGCGCCCGTGCGCATGCTGTTCCATACCCGTTTCGTGGTGGCCGCGTTCCTGGGCCTGCAGGCCCGCTGGGTCTCGCCGCAGCGCGACGACGCCGACACGAGCTGGGAAGAGTCCTTCCGCCGGCACGGCTCGCAGACCGCACTGGGGCTGGCATGGGGCGCGCTCGTGGCCTGGCTGGATCCGGTGTTCCTGTGGTGGATGGCGCCCATCCTGGCCGCCCTGCTGCTGGTGATCCCGTTGTCGGTGTATTCCAGCCGCGTGGGTCCGGGCCGGCGCGCCGAGGCCGACGGGCTGTTCCGCATTCCCGAGGAGATCCATCCTCCCGACGAGCTCACCGCCACCCAGGACTACACCCGGTCGCGGCGCGAACTGCCCGGCGCGCAACAGGGTTTCGTCGACGCGATCAACCATCCCGCGCTCAATGCGCTGGCCTGCGCCATGGGCACGGCACGCCACCGCCCGGTGCCGGCCAATCTGCGGGCCCGCCAGACCCTGGTCGACCTCGCCTGGGAAGACCTCTCCCGCCTCGACGAGCCGCGGCGCATCAAGCTGCTGGACGACCCCGTGGCCATGGCCCAGCTGCACAGCCGCGCGTGGCTGCAAGGCGACGCATCGTCTGCCGCACGGTCCGCGCCGGCGCATGGCGGCGTGGCGCACGCCGACATGGCGCCGGAGCGCCAGGGGCCCGCAGCCGCTACGGCTTGAGCACCACCTTCACGCAGCCGTCGAGCTTGTCGCGGAAGGTGGTGTAGAGGGCCGGCCCGTCCTCCAGGCCGGCCCGATGGGTGATCACGAACGAAGGGTCGATCTTGCCGTCGGCGACGATCTGCAGCAGCTCCTCGCTCCAGCGGTTCACGTGGGTCTGGCCCATGCGCCACGTGAGGCCCTTGTTCATCGCCGCCCCGAACGGGATCTTGTCTATCAGTCCGCCATACACGCCCGGCACCGACAGTACCCCCGCGGGCCTGCACACGTAGATCATTTCGCGCAACACGTGGGGCCGGTCGGTCTCGGCGCCCACCGCCTGCTTGACCCGGTCGTACACGGCGTCCAGCGAGCGCGTCGCGTGCGACTCCATGCCGACCGCATCGATGCATTTTTCCGGCCCCTTGCCGCCGGTCAGGTCGCCCAGCCGTTCCAGCACGCTCTCGCGGTCGAAGTTGATGGGGATGGCGCCGCCCTCCTGCGCCATGGCCAGGCGCTCGGGCACCCGGTCTATGCAGACGACCTGGCGCGCACCCTGCAGCAGCGCGCTGCGCACGGCCATCTGCCCCACCGGCCCCGCTCCCCACACCGCCACGGTGTCGGTGGGCTCGATCCCGCACTGTGCCGCCGCCTGCCAGCCGGTGGGCAGTATGTCTCCCAGGAACAGCACCTGTTCGTCTGTCAATCCGTCCGGCACCTTGATGTGCGTGGCATCGGCGTAGGGCACCCGCACATACTCGGCCTGGCCTCCGGCATAGCCGCCGGTGAGGTGGCTGTAGCCGAAGAGGCCCGCCGTGCTGTGCCCGAACAGCTTGGACGCTTCGGCGGCATTGCGGTTGGTGCGCTCGCACACCGAGAAATTGCCGCGCCGGCATTGCTCGCATTCGCCGCAGATGATGGTGAACGGCACGACCACGCGATCGCCCGGCTTGAGCGCGTGGTTCTCGGGCCCCACCTCCACGACCTCGCCCATGAACTCGTGGCCCATCACGTCGCCGTGCTTCATCCCCGGCATGAAGCCGTCGAACAGATGCAGGTCGGAGCCGCAGATCGCGCATGCGCTGACGCGCACGATCGCATCGCGCCCTGATTCGATCATGGGGTCGGGGACGGTGTCGTAGCGGATATCTTTCTTTCCATGCCAGCACAGCGCTTTCATCGGTATCTCCCTGGAGGGCGGGTGCGTACCCGGCGCTGCACGGCCGCAATCCGCATGCCGCTCCCCCGGCGCGGCATGCGGGCACGCCGCGCCAGCCACCGATTTACATGCCTGCGCAAGTTTTACCCGCCCGCCGGGAATCGCCCGCATCCCGGCGAAGCGGCATGCGAATTGCGCACGCTTGCGGTCCGCAACAATCGATCCGAGGAGCACGCCATGAAATACAGCCTGAAACCCCTGCGCAAACAGGTGATGGTGATCACCGGCGCAAGCAGCGGCATCGGCGCAGCCACCGCGCGCGCGGCTGGCGCGGCCGGCGCCCCGCTGGTGCTGGCATGCCGCAACCAGGAAGCGCTGGAATCCGTTGCCCGCGAGATACGCGCGCACGGGGGCGAAGCCACCACCGTCGCGGCCGACGTCGGCATCCAGCAGGACCACGAGCGCATCCTGGCCGCCGCGCTGCAGGCCTACGGTGGCGTCGACACCTGGGTCAACAACGCCGGCGTCTCGATCTTCGGCACGCTGGACCGCGTCCCCATCGAAGACCAGCGCAAGCTGTTCGACACCGACTACTGGGGCGTGGTGTACGGGTCGATGACCGCAGTCAGCCACATGAAGCAGGCGGGCGGCGCGCTGATCAACATCGGCAGCGAAGTGTCCGACCGCGCAGTCCCGCTGCAGGGCGCCTATTCGGCGGCCAAGCATGCGGTCAAGGGCTATACCGATGCGCTGCGCATGGAGTTGCAGCAGGAGGGCATTCCCGTCTCCGTGACGCTGATCAAGCCCGCCTCGATCGCGACCGGGTTCACGCAGCACGCACGCAACTACATGGACGTGGAGCCCAGGCTGCCGCCGCCGGTCTACGCGCCGGAACTGGTGGCCAAGGCCATCCTCTACGCCGCCGAGCATCCCTGCCGCGACCTCTACGTGGGCAGCGCCGCCAAGGCCATCGGGACGCTGGGACAGCGCATGCCGGGCGTGGCGGACCGCATGGCCGGCTGGCTGATGCGCCACCAGCGCAGCGATGCGCCGCGCAACGGCGCGCCCGACGCCCTGTACGAAGGAGGCCAGCCCGTGGCAACGGACGACGCCCGGCACGTGCGCCGGCACAGCGTCTACACGCACCTGGCGACGCGCGGCCGCTCGCAGCTGTGGGCAGGCGCCGGCGCGGCCCTGCTGCTGGGCGGTGCCCTGCTGGCACGCCGGCGGGTGGGCTGGCACTGACGTCCGCGGGCCGGCCTCTCAGCTCCGGCGCCGCACGGCGAGGGTCGCCAGCGCAATGGCGAGCCCGAAGCCTGCGTAGACCGTGGCGAGCGCCGGCCGCGACAGCCTGTGCTCGAAACCCGGCGTGAAGCGCTGCGGGGTCAGGCGGAAGTCGGCCCAGCAGGCGACGGCGGCCGTGGCCAGGCCGCCCGCCACGGCGGGCAGCGCCTGTCGTGCGTGCGGGCGGTGGCAGGTGGCGCGCGCGTAGAGCGTGGCCCACAGCACCGACGCGGCATGGTGGATGAGATAGCCGGGCACCGTGTGGCGCGTGCTCGGCGCGTCGGCATGGAGGGCCGGGCGGCCCCAGACCCACTGGCTGGTGGCGTTCGTGGGCGCCGCCATGCTGCCGGTTTCCCTGCGGCCGGCCGCCGCGAGTATCGCCGTCGACGCCAGGCTGGCGCAGGTGCCGGTGATCACACCCTCCTTGATGGCCCGCAACCACAATGACATGGCACGCTCCCTGGTATGGCCGGCACGGGTCTTGCTGCCGGCACGGGCCGGGCTCTTCCGGACCCGCACCCACTGTTGTGACCTAACGCCCGCCCGAATCCGACCCTATGAATGTACTCATTACAGGCGCCACGGGCTTCCTCGGCAGCCGTCTGGTGCAACGCCTGGCGGCAGGGGGCCATCAAGTACTGTGCCCGGTGCGCCATCCTCCCGCCGGCGCCGCGGCCGGGCCCGTGCGCTACGTGCAATTCGACATGGCGCAGGCCACCGAACCGGGACCCTGGCTGCCGCTGCTGCAGGGCGTGGACGTGGTCGTGAACGCCGTGGGCATCTTCCGCGAGCGCGGCGCGCAGACCTTCGACCTGCTGCACGCGCGCGCCCCGGGCGCGCTGTTCCGCGCCTGCGTTGCGGCAGGCGTCCCGCGCGTGGTCCACCTGTCGGCATTGGGCGCCGACGCCCATGCCCGTACCCCCTATCACCGCAGCAAGGCGGCGGGCGACAGCCTGCTTGCCTCGCTGCCGCTCAGCGCCGCCATCGTCCAGCCCTCGCTGGTCTACGGGGCGGGCGGCGCCAGCGCCGCGATGTTCGACACCTGGGCCAGCCTGCCCGTGTGGTTCCTGCCCGCGGGGGGGCACCAGGCGATACAGCCGGTGCATGTCGACGACGTGGTGCAAGGGCTGGCTGCGCTCGCGCAGGCGGCTCCCGGCGCGACGGCCCGCGTGCCGTTCGTCGGCCCGCGGCCGCTTAGCCTCCGGGCCTATCTTCTGGCCTTGCGACGCGCACTGGGATGGCCGCGCCCGCCCTGGGTGGTACCGGTGCCTCCGCCCCTGGCCCATGCCGCGGCCAGCCTGGCCGGACACGTGCCCGGCAGCCTGGTCGATGCCGATGCGCTGGCCATGCTGGCGCGCGGCAACACCGCCGACCCCGCCCCGCTGACGCGCCTGCTGGGACACCCTCCCCGCCCCGCGGAACGCTTCATCCCGCGCGACCAGGCGCCGCTGCGGCGCCGCGCGGCAGTGCTGGACAGCACCCTGCCGTTGCTGCGGTGGGCCATCGCGCTGGTCTGGATCTGGACCGGCATCGTCTCGCTCGGGTTGTACCCGGTGCAGGACAGCCTCGCCCTGCTGGCTCGCGTCGGCGTGTCCGGCGCCATGGCGTGGACGATGCTCTATGGCGCCGCCTTCCTGGACCTGGCCGCCGGCGTCGCCACGCTGGCACTGCGCGGCCCGGCGCGACGCCCGCTGTGGCTCGCCCAGCTGGCGCTGATAACGGCCTATACGGTGCTCATCAGCTGGCGGCTGCCGGAGTTCTGGCTGCATCCCTACGGCCCCATCAGCAAGAACCTTCCCATGATGGCGGCCCTCGTCCTGCTGTACCGGCTCGAGCCGCCGCGGCCCCGGAGCGCTTCATGGACTACCTGATCGGCAAATGGGTGCACGTGATCTCGTCCACGCTGCTCTTCGGCACGGGCGTGGGCTCGGCCTTCTACCTGCTGTGCGCCTCGCTGCAGCGCAATCCGGCCGTGGTGGCCGCGGTGGCGCGCTATGTGGTGATCGCCGACATGCTGTTCACGGCCACCACGGCGGTGCTGCAGCCGGCCACGGGCTTCTATCTGCTCCACCGCACCGGTCTGCCGCTGTCCACGCCGTGGGTGGCGTGGAGCCTCTGGCTCTATGTCCTGGCGATAGGCTGCTGGCTGCCGGTGGTGTGGCTGCAGGTGCGCCTGCGGGACCTGGCCGCGCAGGCGGCGGCAAGCGCCGACGAACTGCCCGCCCGGTACTGGCGCCTCTTCCGCTGGTGGGTGGCGCTGGGCGTGCCGGCGCTGCTGGCCTTCCTTGCCATTTTCTACCTGATGATAGCCAGGCCCGCCTGACGGCGGCGGGCAACGGCCCTGCGGCTTGCCGCCTTTGTAAATCGCGCGCACGCGGCGTGCGCCTTGCCCCCGCATGGCGCCGGGAACGGCATTTGCGGCGGGTGTGTGGCCAGTGTCAGGGCGCAAGGCAACGGCAGCGCCCATCAACCCAGGAGACCCATGATGTCCGTAAAGTCCATCGAAGACCTGTTCCTGCACGAGCTGTCCGATATCTACAGCGCCGAGAAGCAGCTTACCAAGGCGCTGCCCAAGATGGCTCGCGCCGCCACCAATCCGGAACTGTCCGCCGGCTTCGAGGCCCATCTCGAGGAAACCCAGGGGCAGATCGAGCGCATCGACAAGGTCGTCGAACTGATGAACCTGCGGCTCAAGCGCGTGAAGTGCGCCGCCATGGAGGGCCTGGTCGAGGAAAACAAGGAAACCATCGACGAAGTGGAGAAGGGCCCCGTGCTGGACGCCGCGCTGATCGCCGGCGCGCAGAAGGTCGAGCACTACGAGATCGCCAGCTACGGCACCCTGGCTACCTATGCCAAGCTGCTCGGCCAGGACGAAGCGATGAAGCTGCTGCTGCAGACGCTGGAAGAAGAAAAGGCCACTGACGAGAAGCTCACCAAGCTGGCCAAGTCCCAGACGAACGCGGAAGCTGCCCGCAAGTAAGCCGCCTGGGGTATCCGCGGTGCCGCCGCCGCCGTCAGGCGCCGGGCGCCGCGCGATAGCCCAGTTGCTCGCTGGCCGCCGCCGCTTCACGCCGCACGGCGTGCGCGATGGCGCCGTCCACCGATGCGTCGAAGCCGCCCGTGGCGCCCAGCGCCGTCAGCACGCCGCAGAGTTGGCCCGCATGGTTGTAGAGCGGGGCGGCTACCGCGCTGATTCCCTTCAGGTTGGTATCCCGCACGCTGGCGCAGCCCTGCGCGTGCACCTCGGCGCGCAGCTTTTCTATGGGATCCGCATCGGCCAGCTGCGCCCGCTGCTCGGGCGTGGCCTGGGCCAGTTCGGCCTGCGCCAGCGCGCCCACCCGCGGATCGTCCAGCAGGCCGATGAAGACGCGCCCGGTTGCCGACCACAGCAGCGGCAGCACCGAACCCACGCGCACGTTCACCGTCACCGGCAGGCCCGGCTCCTCGAACCGGACGATGGTGGGCCCCTTGTTGCCCATGACGGCGATGAAGCAGGTCACTGCCAGCGTCTCGCGCAGGCGCACCAGCGCGGGCTCGGCCAGCCGGATGGGATCGGCCTGGCGCATCGCCGCCACGCCGACCAGCATGGCTTCCAGCCCCAGGTAGTACTGCTGCGTGGCGGCATCCTGCGCGACCAGCCCTTCCTGCATCAGGCTGACCAGGTAGCGATGCACCTTGGCCGGGCTTTCCTGCACGTGGGCCGACAGGACGGTGAGGCTGGCCCGGCCGCCGACCCGCGCCAGGCCCTTGAGCACGGCCATGCCGGTCTCGGCGGCCTGGACGCGCTGGCGGCGCTCGCGAGGACGTGCGGCAGGCTGCGCGGGGACGCGCGCGGACGGTGCCGCGGCAGGGGATTCGGGCTTCATCGGCGGAAATTGTAGTGAGGGCATACCGGTTTTCGAGGTTAACCCCGATGCAGGAATTACGCCATGCGTATATGATTTACGCCAACTACAACAATCGGCATCCCGCCGTGACCCGGAGACAACATGAAAAGCCTTGCCCGCCTCGCCACACTTGCCCTGGGCGCCTTCGCGCTCGCCGGCGCGGTCCACGCCGCCGACTCCTCCTCCAAGCCGCTGCGGTGGGTGGTTCCCTACGCCGCCGGCGGCGGCTCCGACTTCCTGGCCCGCACCATCGCGCAGGGCCTGGGGCCCCGCCTGGGCCAACCCGTGGTGATCGACAACAAGCCGGGCGGCAACACCGCCATCGGCGCCGCCGACGTAGCGCGCTCGGCGCCCGACGGCCATACGGTGCTGTCGGCCGACAACGGCACGCTGGTGTTCAACCAGGCCCTCTATAAATCCCTGAGCTACGACCCCGTGAAGGATCTGGCGCCGGTCACGCTGCTGGGCCGCTTCCCCATGATCCTGGTGGTCGGCCCGGCCACCCAGGCCAAGACGGCGCAGGAATTCATCGCGCAGGCCAAGGCCGCCAGGAACGGCCTGGACTACGGCTCCGCCGGTGCCGGCAGCCCGCACCATCTCGCCATGGAGCTGCTCAAGGTCGAAGCGGGATTGCAGCTGGTGCACGTGCCGTACCGCGGCGCCGCGCCGGCCCTGGCCGACGTGGCCGGCGGACAGATTCCCGCCATGATGGTCGACCTGGCCGCGGGCGCGGGCTTCATCCAGGGCGGCAAGGTGCGCGCGCTGGCCGTGGCGCATCCCACCCGCCTGCCGCAGCTGCCCGACGTGCCCACCTTCGCCGAGCTGGGCATGCCCAGCGTGGAGGCCGCCGCGCTGGTCGGCATGGTGGCGCCTGCCGGCACCCCGGCCGACGTGATCCAGGCGCTCAACAAGCAGGTGGTCGACACCATCCGCGATCCCGCCATCAACAAGCGCATGGTGGATTTCGGCATCGAACCGGTGGGCGACACGCCGGCCGAATACGCCGCCCTGCTCGACAGCGAGCGCGTCCGCTGGCACAAGCTGATCGCCGACCTCGGCATCAAGCTCGATTGAGCCCTGCCGCCCGTCGCGGCGGCAGGCCCGTGTCGCACGCGGCGCCCACGCGCCGCATGCGCCGTTTCCGACAGGAGACCCGCCATGAATGAAACAGCCCTTCCTGCCCGCAGCGGCTGCCCCGTGGACCACGCCGCCCTGTCGGGCCTGCGCAGCCCCACCGGCTGCCCGGTGAGCGCGCGCGCCGCCGAGTTCGATCCTTTCGGCGACGGCTACCAGCAGGATCCGCCCGAATACGTGCGCTGGGCGCGCGAGCAGGAGCCGGTGTTCTACAGCCCCAGGCTCGGCTATTGGGTGGTTACGCGCTACGACGACATCAAGGCCATCTTCCGCGACAACATCACGTTCAGCCCGTCCATCGCGCTGGAGAAGATCACGCCCACCGGGCCCGAGGCCAACGCCGTGCTCGAGTCGTACGGCTACGCCATGAGCCGCACGCTGGTCAACGAGGACGAGCCCGCCCACATGCCGCGCCGCCGCCTGCTGATGGAGCCGTTCACCCCGGAGGAGCTCAGGCACCACGAACCCATGGTGCGGCGCCTCACGCGCGAATACGTGGACCGCTTCATCGACGACGGCCGCGCCGACCTGGTCGACCAGATGCTGTGGGAAGTGCCGCTCACGGTGGCGCTGCATTTCCTGGGGGTGCCCGAGGAAGACATGGACCTGCTGCGCAAATACTCGATTGCGCACACGGTCAACACCTGGGGGCGCCCCAAGCCCGAGGAGCAGGTGGCCGTGGCGCATGCCGTGGGCAACTTCTGGCAGCTGGCCGGCCGCATCCTCGAGAAAATGCGCCAGGATCCCTCGGGGCCCGGCTGGATGCAATACGGCATCCGCAAGCAGAAGCTGCACCCCGACATCGTCACCGACTCGTACCTGCATTCCATGATGATGGCGGGCATCGTGGCCGCCCATGAAACCACGGCCAATGCCGCCGCCAATGCGATCAAGCTGCTGCTGCAGCATCCGGATGCCTGGCGCGAGCTCTGCGAGGATCCCGGCCTGATTCCCAACGCCGTGGAAGAATGCCTGCGCCACAACGGCTCGGTGGCGGCCTGGCGCCGGCTGGCCACGCGCGACGTGGAGATCGCCGGCGTGAAGATCCCGGCCGGCTCCAGGCTGCTCATCGTCACCTCGTCGGCCAACCACGACGAAAGTCAGTTCGCCGACCCCGACTTCTTCGACATACGCCGCGACAACGCCAGCGACCAGCTCACCTTCGGCTATGGCTCGCACCAGTGCATGGGCAAGAACCTCGCGCGCATGGAGATGCAGATCTTCCTGCAGGAGCTCACGCGCCGGCTGCCGCACATGAAGCTGGCCGAACAGCGCTTCACCTACGTGCCCAACACCTCCTTCCGCGGGCCGGAACACCTCTGGGTGGAATGGGACCCGAGCCGCAACCCCGAGCGCAGCCGGCCCGAAGTGCTGGACGAGGCGCCCCCCGTGCGCATCGGCGAGCCCTCGGCCCATGCCATCACGCGCACGGTGGTCGTGCAATCCGCCGAGCCGGCCGCCGAGGGCATACTGCGCCTGACACTGGCCGCGCCCGACGGCAAGCCCCTGCCGCGCTGGACGCCCGGATCGCACATCGACGTGGAATGCGGCGATACCGGACTTTCGCGCCAGTACTCGCTGTGCGGCGACCCCGCGCGCGCCGACGTGCTGGAGATCGCCGTGCTCCAGGAACCCGACGGACGCGGCGGTTCGCGCTGGATCCATGGCAACGTCAAGGCCGGCGACCGCCTGCGCATACGCGGCCCGCGCAACCACTTCCGGCTGGACGAGAGCGCCCGGCGCTACATCTTCGTCGCCGGCGGCATCGGCATCACGCCGATCAGCGCCATGGCCCGCCGCGCCCGCGAACTCGGCATACCCTACGCGCTGCACTACAGCGGCCGCACGCGCGCCCGCATGGCGCTGGTCGACGAGCTGGCGGCGCTGCACGGCGATGCGCTGCACCTGCACATCCGCGACGAGCAAGGGCGGGCGGACTACGCCGCCCTGCTGGCCACGCCGCAGGCCGGCACGCAGGTCTATGCCTGCGGCCCGCAGGCGCTGCTCGACGGTCTGGCCGCCTGCTGCGCGCACTGGCCCGAAGACGCGCTGCGGGTCGAGCACTTCCATGCCACGCTGGGCGCGCTGGACCCTGCCAGGGAGCATGCATTCGAAGCCGTGCTCAAGGACTCGGGCATCAGCGTCATGGTGCGGGCCGACCAGACCCTGCTGGCCGCATTGCGCAGCGCCAATATCGACGTGCAGAGCGATTGCGAGGAAGGCCTGTGCGGCTCGTGCGAGGTGCCGGTGCTCGACGGCGAGATAGACCACCGCGACGTGGTGCTCACGCGCAGCGAGCGCGAGGCCAACGACCGCATGATGTCGTGCTGCTCGCGCGCCTGCGGCAAGCGCATCGTGCTGGCGCTGTAGCGGACGGCGGCGGCGTCAGGCCGCCGGCTCGCCGCCGAAGTACTCCTGGTAGACCTGGCTGACCCAGTCCACGAATACGCGGACCCGCGGCGCCAGCTGCCGGTGGAACGGATACATGATGGACACCGGCAGGTCGGGACAGCGCCACGCCGGCAGCACCTGCACCAGCCGCCCGGCGCGCAGATGCGGCTCCAGCCGGAAGCGCGGGGCCTGGATGATGCCGCAGCCGCCCAGGGCCGCCGCCGTGTAGCACTCCGCGTCGCTCACCGCCAGCCAGCCGCGGGCCTCGAACGACTCCACCCTGCCGTCCACGATCAGCGTGTACGGATAGCGATGGTCGCTGCTGCGCGTGTAGAAGCGCACGCCCTGGTGCCCGGCCAGGTCGGCGGGTTCGCTGGGCGTGCCATGGGCTTCCAGGTAGGCAGGGCTGGCGCACAGGATCTCGGGCAGGTGGGCCAGGCGCCGCGCCACCAGCGAGGAATCGCGGGGCTGCCCGGCCCGCACCACGCAGTCCACGTCTTCCTTCATCAGGTCCACCAGCCGGTCGCCGCTGCTGACGACCACGTCGATGTACGGATGGCGGGCACGGAATTCGGCCAGGCGCGGCAGGATGATCAGCGTGGCGTGCACGCCGTGGAGGTCCAGCCGCAGCGTGCCCCGGGGCTGGACCCGCTGCGTGCTCAGCGCGGCCTCGGCATCCTCGAGGTCCTGCAGGATGCGCTTGGCCCGCTCGTAGTAAGCCTGCCCGTCCAGCGTGGGCCGCACCTGCCGGGTGGTGCGTTCCAGCAGCCGCGCCTGCAGGCGGGCCTCCAGCTGCTTGATGGCGTGGGTGGCGGTGGCGCGCGGGATGTCCAGGGCGCGGGCGGCATCGGTGAAACTGCCGAGCTCGACGATCCGGGTATAGAGCCTGAGCGAATCGAAGCGGTCCATGTCACCCTTTATTGGCGTCCGTTGAACGATCCGGCCGATTATCCCGCAATCGTCCAATACGTACGCACAGCCGGACGCCGGGACTTGTATCACAAAGACCGTCCATTCCTACATCTCGTTGCAGAGTCATTCCGACCCCGGTTACTGGTCTCCCCTAGAATCGGTTGACGCATGCCGCGCCGCCTGGCCGGCGAGACCAACCGTGGAGACAAAGAATCAAATGGCGAGCGACGCGCAATCCGCCCATCCGCCCCTGAAGCGGGTGATGGGCCCGAAACTCCTGTTGCTGTTCATCCTCGGCGACATCCTCGGCACCGGCATCTACGCCCTCACGGGCCAGGTTGCCAAGGAAGTGGGCGGCGCCGCCTGGGCGCCTTTCCTGGTGGCCTTCGTGGTGGCGCTGCTCACCGCTTTCTCGTACCTGGAGCTGGTAACCAAATATCCGCGGGCGGCGGGCGCCGCGCTCTACGTGCACAAGGCCTTCGGCGTGCACTTCCTCACGTTCATCGTGTGCTTCACCGTCATGTGCTCGGGGCTGACCTCGGCCTCCACCGCGTCGCAGGCCTTTGCCGCCAACCTGTTCGTGGCGCTGGGCATCGATTCGGATCCCGGGCTCGTCACGCTGGGCGCCATCGGCTTCATGGTCCTGGTCATGATCGTGAACTTCCGCGGCGTGTCGGAGAGCGTCATGGCCAACGTGGTGCTGACGCTGGTGGAGCTCAGCGGCCTGCTGCTGGTGATCATACTGGGCTTCTACGCCATCGCCGGCGGCCAGGCGGACTTCTCGCGCGTCGTGGCGTTCGACACGCCGGAGGACAAGAGCGTGTTCCTGGCCATCACATCGGCCACCGCCCTGGCCTTCTTCGCCATGGTGGGCTTCGAGGATTCGGTCAACATGGCCGAGGAAACCCATGAGCCGCACCGCATCTTCCCCAGGGTGATGCTGACGGGCCTGGGCCTAGCCGCGCTGATCTATGTGCTGGTGTCGATCTGCGCCGTGGCGCTGATCCCGGTGGGCGAGCTCGCGGCCAGTTCCACGCCGCTGGTGCTGGTGGTCCAGCGCGCCGCGCCGGGCCTGCCCATGGAAACCATCATGCCCATCATTTCGATGTTCGCCGTGGCCAATTCCGCGCTCATCAACATGATGATGGCCAGCCGGCTGCTGTACGGCATGGCCCGCCAGGGCGTGCTGCCGCATTTCCTGGCCCACGTGCATGCCCGCACGCGCACGCCCTGGACGGCCATCCTCTTCACCACCGCGCTGGCGATCGGCCTCATCATCCTGGTTTCCAATGCGGAATCGCAGGCCATCCGGGCGCTGGGCGGCACCACGGCGCTCCTGCTGCTGGGCGTGTTCGCCTGCGTGAACATCGCCGTGCTGGTGCTGCGGCGCGATCGCGTGGAGCACACGCACTTCCGCGCGATCACGCTGTTCCCCGTGATCGGCGCCCTGGCATGCCTGTTCCTGGTCACGCCGCTCACCGGCCGCGACCCCATCCAGTACCAGGTGGCCGGGTGGCTGCTGGCGCTGGGCGTGGTGATGTGGGGCCTCACGCTGCTCACCCACCGCAAGCCGGTTCCCCACCTCGATCCCGAGAAGCTGAACGACGAGGATTGAACCGGGGCCTCCCCTGCGTGGGGAGGCATCCCCGGCATGCGCGCCCGCGCTCAGCCGCGCGCCAGCCTGCCGCGCGCCACGTCCACCGCCAGGAACGCCAGCAGGCTGGCGCCCATCAGCGGCAGGCACCACCCCAGCGCCACCGCGGCGGCCAGCACGGCCGCGCGCCATCCCATGGGAAGCCCGCGCCACGCCCGCCACAGCGTGGGCACCGGCGCGCCGGGCGGCGGCCGGCGCCGCCACCAGGTCAGGTACCCCAGCACGACCAGCGCGCTCAGGGCGATGCCGAAGGCCGCCACGAGCAGCTGGTTCGCCAGGCCGAACAGAATGCCCATGTGGAAATCTATGCCCCAGCGTATGAGCTTGGCGATCAGCGGGAAAGTCTCGAAGTCGGCGCGGCTGGTCACGGCCATGCTGGCCGGATCCAGGGCGATGGTGTCGACCTGGGTGGGCCAGCTGCGATCGACCTCGCGCACCATCCAGGCCTGCCCCGCCTGGCGCGGCGGACGGATCTCCAGGTAGGCCGAATCGATGCCGGCCTCGCGTGCCGCGGCCAGGACGCGATCGAACTGCAGGACCGCGGGCGGCACCGGCATCGCGGCGGCGTCGCCCTGCCCCATGTGGTGCGGGGCATGGTCGTGATGCGCATGTCCTGCGGCCGGCGGCGCCGTGCCGTCAAGCTGCAGAGAGATGGGAGGCGTGACCCAGCCCAGGGCCTGGCGCAGCTGGTCGACCCGGCCGCCGGCCCATTGCGACCACGTGAGCCCGGTGGCCGAGAAGAACACCAGCCCCGCCAGCAGCCACACGCCGGTCCATGCATGCAGGCGCCGCGACCGCTGCCGCGATCCCGGCTGGGCGGCCCGCGCCGCGGCATGGCGCCGATGCACGCCGAACCACAGCGCCGCCCCGCCCGCGGCGGTGAGCCACAGCCATGAGGCCGCCAGCTCGCTGTAGTTGCGGCCCAGGTCCCCGAGCAGCAGGTTGCGATGCAGGTAGTCCAGCGTGGTGCGCAGCGGCAGGATGCCGCTGGTGCCGTACACCACCAGGTCGCCCCGGATCTCCAGCGTGACGGGATCCACGAAGATCGCACGGCTTTCCGAGTCGCCCAGGCCGGGCTGGGAGTACATCACCCGCGAGGTCTGGCCGGGGCCGGGCGCCGGACGCACCGCGAACAGCCTGGGCTCCGGGCCGATGTGCGCGCGCGCCGCCTCGATCTGGCGCGCCAGCGGCTGGGCGGGCCCGGTCGACTCCGTGCGCAATTCCCGGGCATACAGCAGGTCCTCGATCTGCGGCGTCAGCACGAACAGCGTGCCGGTGACGGCCGCCACCAGGATGAAGGGGCCGACGAAAAGGCCGGCGTAGAAGTGCAGGCGCCCGAGCAGGGCGTAGAACGCGGTGCGCGTCGGCACCGCCGCGGCGGCGGCCGTGGACGCGCGGTCGCGCGCAAGGGATCGCCTCAGGCGATCCGCAATCAGGGCAATCATGGGTATACCTCGCTGCAGGTATGACGGGCCGCATGCGCGGCCGGACACGGCGCGCGGCTGGCGCGCGCCGGGCTTGTACCAGTCAGGCGGGTCGGCGAGGCGGGCCGCGCGGCCCCAGCGGCGGCCCTGCAGCGGGCAACGGCGGCAGCGTACGGACGGAGGGCGGCGGCACAGGCAGGGCGGCCTGCGCCGCGAGCGGCATGACCAGCGGCGCGGGCGGTGTGTCGAGCGCCTGGTGCAGGACCATCCAGAACGGACACTCCTGGGCGCCGGCCTGTTCTCCATGGCCGGCGCCATGGGCCGCGTGATGGCCGGCATGCGCCTCATGGCCGGGATGGCGTTCATGCCGGGGATGCCCTGCCCCGTGATGTTCCGCCCCGTGATGTCCCGCCGCCTGGGCTGCGGGCAGTTGCGCCAGGGCATGCAGCAGGGTGGGGCCGCCGCCCGCGGCGGTACAGAAGCTGATCTGCAGGCGCCCTTCGCGCAGCGCCTGCGCATCGGGCATGTACCCCAGCGGGATCAGCGCGCGCAATCCCAGCGCCAGCAGCAGCAGGCACAGGAGCAGGCGTGCGCCCGCGCGGAAGGAGCGGGCCGGAACGGCCGGTGAGGACATGGAGGGGATTTTAGCGGCCGCAGGCGGGCTGCGGCGCTCAGCCGGCGCCCAGCAGGCCTTGCGCATCGAGGATCGCGTAGGCGATCTCGGGGCGCCGCTCCAGGCTGCGCCGGATGGCCGCCGGTATGGCTTGCCGCGTCTTGCGGCACAGCCCGGGCTGGTCGGCGAGCTGGATATGGAAGCCGCGCACGGTGCGCACCTCGTTCGGGCCGGGCGCGATGGTGAGGCGGATGCCCAGCAGCGCCTCCATCTTCGCCTGCATGTGCTGCAGGTCGGCCAGGCTTTCCAGGTTCTCCAGCCGCTGGACCAGGCGCTTTTCCTCCTCGCGGGTCAGGCGCAGCACGCGGATGTCGGCTGCCGGATCGTCCAGCAGCACTTCCCGACGGCAGGAACAGGCGCCGGGAGGACATTCGATGCGCAGGGGAAAGGGGGCATTCATGGCCGCCAATGATACCGGCTGCGCGAGCCGGCGGCTCGGCCCCCGCCGGTTACGGGCGGCGCAGCCCTTCTACCTGTATCTCCAGTTCGACCTCGGGCCTGAATCCCATGTCCAGTCCGAAGTCGATGCCGAAATCGCGGCGGTTGAACTGGGTGGAGACATCCGCACCGCATGCCTCGCGCTTTTCCATCGGGTGCTGGATGCACTTGAAGTCGTCGATGTCCAGCGTGACCTGGCGGGTCACGCCGTGCAGGGTCAGCTCGCCCCGGGCCTCCTCGGGAACGTCGCCGTCGAACTCGGTGAAGCGGCCCTTGAACGTGGCCGTGGGATAGCGCTCCGCGTCCAGGATATCGGCGGCCAGCGCATGCTTGTTCATCTCGTCGTGGCCGAAATCCACCGAGCGGATGTCCACCGTGACTTCGATGGTGCCGGTGCGCGCCGCGCGGTCCAGCACCACCACCCCGCTGGACCGGTTGAACTTGCCGCGCCAGGTCGACAGCCCGCCCATGTGGTCGGCTTCGAAGCTGGGGTAGGTATGGTTGGGGTCCAGGTCGTACGTGACGGGTTCGGCGTATGCCGCGCCGCCGAGCGCGATCCCGGTGGCGAGGAAGAGGGCCTTGGCAATATGCATGGGAACTCCTGGTTGGTTGGAAGCGGCGCGGATCCCCCCGCGCAGGGCCGCCCGCACGGGCAGCCCCAAGTCTACCGACAGGCGCGCGGCCTGTCCGTTCACGCCAGCACGACCGGCATGGCCTGGCGCATGGTGTCGAGGAAGCAGCGCAGCCGGGCCGGATAGAAAGGCGCATAGGGATACGCCAGGTATACCGGCAGGGGTTCGCCCTGCCACTGCGGCGCCAGGTGCAGCAGCCGCCCTTCGGCCACGTCGGGCCGCACCAGCCACGCCGAGACCAGCGCCACGCCCAGCCCGGCGCGCACCGCATCGCACAGCGCGTACAGGCTGTCGGTGCTGAGCCGCGGACGGATCTCGAACCTGTGTACCACGCCATCTGCCATACGGACCAGTTCCACCGCGTCGCGGTAATAAGTGCGCAGCGAGAGCCAGGGCAATGCCGCCAGCTCGGCAGCGCTGCGGGGCGGCGCCCGCCCTGCCAGCAATCCGGGGGCGCCTATCACGATGCGGGGCACTTCCGCGAGCTTCACCGCGATGACCGACGGATCGGACACTTCGCCCACCTGGATGGCGCAGTCCACGCCCTCGGCAACGAAATCGGGGCCCCGGTCGTACAGCAGCCACTCTACCCGCATGCGCGGATAGCGGCGCAGATAATCCGCCAGGGGCGCAATCAGCTTGCCCTGCCCGAAGGCGTGCGGCGCGACCACGCGCAGCAGCCCTTCGGGCTCGTCGCGCGCATTGCCCAGGGCCGAAGCCATGGCGCCCCAGTTGTCGAGCAGGGCCTTGGCATGGGCAAAGCAGCGCTCGCCGTCTTCGGTGAGGGTCATCCTGTGGGTGGAGCGCTGCAGCAGCCGCAGGCCCAGCATGCGTTCCAGGCTCTGCAGCCGCCGGCTGGCCGTGGGCTGCGTGGTGCCCAGCCGGCGCGCGGCGGCGGAAATGCTGCCGGCCTCCACGATGCGCACGAAGGTCTGCAGCAGCGCGAGCCGGTCCGTGCCCGGGTTGTCGGTCTCCCTCATGCGTTCTACGTATAACAGAAGTACGCCAGCAGCCGCTACCCTGGACCCCACCTTCCCGTCAGAATGCCGGCACTGTTATCCATTTACGCCCCAAGCCATGACCCATCCCATTCAGCAAACGCATGACGGCACCGAAGCGCCGCCCTCCTCCGCCCGCATCCTGCTGCTGGCGGCCGGGGCGGGCCTGAGCGTGGCGTCGATCTACTACAGCCAGCCCATGCTGGGCGTGCTCGGCGCCGACCTGCAGGCGGGTGAGCGCGCCATCGGCCTGATCCCCACGCTGACGCAGCTGGGCTACGCCGCGGGTATCCTGCTGCTGGCCCCGCTGGGAGACCGCTACGACCGGCGCAGCATCATCGCGGGCAAGGCCGCCCTGCTGGCCGTGGCGCTGCTGGCCTGCTGCCTGGCGCCGGGCCTGCCCGCCCTGCTCGCGGCCAGCCTGGCGGTCGGCGTGATGGCAACTATGGCCCAGGACATCGTGCCCGCGGCTGCCACGCTGGCGCCGGCCTGGATCCGCGGCAAAGTCGTGGGCACCGTGATGACCGGGCTGCTGCTCGGCATCCTGCTGTCGCGCGTGGTCAGCGGGCTCGCCGCCGCGCACTTCGGATGGCGGGCGGTCTACGGCGGCGCGGCGGTGAGCGTCGCGCTGATCGGCGTGGCCGCGTGGCGCGGGCTGCCGCGCTTCGCGGCCACCACGCAGATACACTACGGCGCGCTGCTGGCGTCCATGGCCGGGCTATGGCGCCGCCATGCGGCGCTGCGCCGCGCGGCGTGGGCACAGGGCCTGCTGTCGGCGGGGTTCAGCGCCTTCTGGTCGACACTGGCCGTCATGCTGCACGGCGAGCCGTTCCACCTCGGCAGCGCCGCCGCCGGCGCATTCGGCCTGGCTGGCGCAGCGGGCGCGCTGGCGGCGCCGCTGGCGGGCCGCATCGCGGACCGCAGCGGCCCCGAGCGCGTGGCCCGGCTCGGCGCCGCACTGGCCGCCCTGTCCTTCGCCGCCATGGCGACGGCTCCGCTGCTGCCCCCGTCCGCCCAGCTGGCGCTGATCGTGGCCAGCGCCATCGGCTTCGACTTCGGCATCCAGGCCACGATGGTGGCCCACCAGACCATCGTATACGGCATCGACCCTGGCGCACGCAGCCGGCTCAATGCGCTGCTCTTCACCTGTGTCTTCATCGGCATGGCCTTCGGCGCGGTGCTCGGCAGCCAGGCCCTGGCGCTCTGGCAATGGCCAGGCGTGGTGGCGGTATGCACGCTCGCGAGCCTGGCCGCCCTGGCAGTGCGGCGCGCGCCGCGGGCCCGATGATGCCGCGCCGGCGCCGGCCTCAGCTTCGGCCGGCCAGCATCAGGTCGAGGTTCTGCACTGCCGCGCCGGAAGCCCCCTTGCCCAGGTTGTCGAACACCGCGGCCAGCACCACCTGTCCATGCCCTTCATGGGCGAAGACGGCAAGCCGCAGGTCGTTCGTGCCGTTGAGCGCCTGGGGATCCAGCTGGGCCTGACCGCGCGCCGCCTCCAGCGACAGCAGCTCGATGCCGCCCGCGTCCGCGTAGGCCTCGGCCAGGCATGCATGCAGCCGGTGCGGGTCCGTCCCCGCCGGCAGCAGGCGCAGCTGCAGGGGGATGGTCAGCACGATCCCCTGCCGGAATGCCCCATACGCCGGCAGGAACACGGGACGCTCCTGCAGGCCCGCATGGTGCTGGATCTCGGGCGTGTGCTTGTGCGAGAGGCCCAGCCCATATGCCAGGTAGGCAGGGCCTTCGCCCCGTTCATGCTCGGCCACGCCGGCCCGCCCGCGTCCGGAATAGCCGGATACCGCATGCACCGTGACGGGATAGCCGCCCGGCAGCAGCCCCGCCTCGCGCAAGGGGCGCAACAGCGCGATCGCGCCGGTGGGATAGCAGCCCGGATTGGACACCCGCGTCGAATGCGCGATGCGTGCCGCCTGCCCCGGCGCCATCTCGGGAAAGCCGTAGGTCCAGTCCGGATGGACGCGGTGCGCCGAACTCGCATCTATCACGCGCACGCGCGGGTTGGCGATCGCGGCGACGGCGTCGCGGGCTGCCTCGTCCGGCAGGCACAGCATGGCGATGTCGCAGGCGTTGATGGCCTCGGCGCGGCGCCGCGCGTCCTTGCGCTCGGCCTCGGGCAGCGTGAGCACGCGCAGGTCGCTGCGCGGCCGCAGCCGCTCGTGGATCATCAGGCCCGTGGTGCCCTGGTCGCCGTCGATGAAGATTGTCGGAGCTGTCATGGCGCCCCCTTGGCGCTGCGCGCCGTCCCCCCGAGGGGGAATTCGCCCTTGAAGCGGTTCTTCGGGCTCATGGCGCCCCCTTGGCGCTGCGCGCCGTCCCCCCGAGGGGGAATTCGCCCTTGAAGCGGTTCTTCGGGCTCATGCTGCCTCCCTGGATGGTGCGATGGAAAGTGAAGCGACATGGTGCCCCAGGGATTAGAATCGCAAAAGTTGAATTTCATGAGCATCAAATTCATCTTTTCTGAATTGCCACGACCATGCGCGAACTCAGCCTCGACCGCCTGCGTACCCTGGTGGCCATTGCCGACCTGGCTTCGTTCGCCAAGGCAGCACAGGCCCTGCACTTGGCTCCCCCCACGGTGAGCCTGCACGTGGCCGAGCTCGAATCGCGGGTGGGCGCGCCGCTGCTGTACCGCAAGCGCGGCCAGGTGGGCCCCACGCCGGTGGGCCACACGCTGATCGAGCGCGCCCGCCGCCTGCTGGCCGAGTCCGACGGCCTGCTCGACGACGTGCGCCGCCAGGTGCAGGGGCTGGCCGGGCGGGTCCGTCTCGGCGCCTCCACCGGCGCCATCGCGCACCTGCTGCCGCGCGCGCTCCAGGCGCTGGCCGCCGAACATCCCGGCATCGACGTGCAGGTGGCCGTGCTGACCTCCCAGGAAACGCTGGCGCGGCTGGCGGCAGGCACGCTGGACGTGGGCCTGGTGGCCTTGCCCCAGGCACCGGTGGCCGGCCTGGCCGTGCGCCCCTGGCGCCGCGATCCCGTCATGGCCTTCCTGCCCGCAGACTGGCCCGCCCCTGCCCGCGTCACCCCGGCCTGGCTGGCGCAGCGCCCGCTCATCCTGAACGACGCCACCACGCGCCTGTCGCGCCAGACTTCCGAGTGGTTCGCCGCCGCAGGCCTGCAGCCCTCGGCGCGCATACACCTGAACTACAACGACGCCATCAAGAGCCTGGTGGCTGCCGGCTACGGCGCCGCGCTGCTGCCGCACGAGGCCAGTGCTGCGCCGCCGCAACCGCAGATACTCATGCGCCCCTTGCGTCCCTCCCTGTGGCGGCCGCTGGGCATCGCCCACCGCAGCGGCAACATCGAGCAGGCAACGCAACACGTGCTCGACATCCTCTGGCGGCTGCGGTTGCGCTAGCCTCCGGGCCACCGGCGCCCGCCGTCAATGGAACGCGCCGGCCTGCGGGCAGGCGGCCGCACGTGCCGCCAAAACTGTATCTTTGTGCGCGCAGCCGTAACGCCGCTCTCCCCCGATGCCGCCGCGCCGAAACGATACGCGCCGTTACGCACGCGCCACGTAGATCGACTCGCACTTCCCTAAAATTGCGCATCGACGTGCCGCCATTGCGGCGCTCATGTACGGCATACACCGTACCGGCAGCACCCGGACGGCCAGCGCGCCGCTTCCCTGTCTTCTTTCCGCATCCATCGCGGCCCCACACCATGCCCAAGATCTACGTAGTGGACGACGAGCCGATCAATGTCGACCTCTGGCGCGAATACCTGAGCAGCTACGGCTACGACGTATCCACGAGCACCGACGGCGTGCACGCCCTGCAGCAGATGGTGGCGCTGCGCCCCGACCTCGTCATCACCGACCTCAGCATGCCCGGCATGAACGGCGGCTCGTTGCTGGCCGCCATGCGCGAGAATGCCTACTTGAGCGACGTGCCGGTCATGGTCGTGAGCGGCCATTCCAAGGAAGAGGCCAGCGCGCAGTGCCCGGGGCACCAGGCGTTCCTGCGCAAGCCGGTCGATGCCGACGTGCTGGTGGCCGCGGTGCGCCAGCTGCTCGCAGCCCACGTGCCCCACGCGCAGGCGCCGGTGCAGGCCCTGGCGTCCTGAACCGCACTGGAGAGCCGTCAGGCCGACATCATGCTGCCTCGGCAGGGATGCGCTCCCGGCGGGAGGCCGGCACGAATGCTCAGCACCGGAACGGGCCGTGTCGCCGCCGCGCCTGCAACGCCGCCGCCCGGTCCGGGCCCGATGGCGGGCGTACGGACGCCGGACCGCTCGGGCATGGACGGGCGCACCTCCGCAAGGGTGATTGTGGAAGCGACCGACGCCAGGCTGGCGCCCAGCGCGGCGGCAAGCACCGCTGTACGGACGAACCGGCGCCGCGGAGCGGGCGTGAATGACCTCGGCTGCATATTCCTGAAGCAACAATGAATTGACGATGGCGCGCGCGTCCTGCGCTGTGCGGCTGCCCCGGGGCATGCGCGTGGCGCCGGGCTACGCAGGGCGGCAAGTATCGCCGTTGCGGGCCGGCGGCCTATACTTGGCGTCTCATTTGGAAAAAACCTCATTCACCCGGCATCCGGCAACGTGCGCGCGGCCCGGCATGCGCCAACCCGGCGGAGCCGCCATCCATGTCTTCCCACGCAAAGCCAGGCGGGCACGCCCGGGATGTCGTCCCGGTGCAGCGTTTCGACGTGGCCGGCCTGCCGGCATCCCGGCAATTGCTGGCCTGGCGCGATTCGGTCGGTCATGTGATAGACGTGGTGCCCACGAAGGAACAGGCGGGACGCCCCTTCCACGCCGGCATCGATCGCTACCGGATCGGCAACTGGCTGTTCTCCGACTGCACCTCCGACGCCATGACGCTGGAGCGCTCGATCGCGCGCATTTCCACCGACGGGCAGCGCGGCTACGCCTTCCACGTCTTCCTGGAGGGGGAGCCCCATGAGATCCATGGCCTGGGCAGGCGCAGCCAGGCGGGCCCCGCCACCGTGCTGGCGCTGGACCTGGACCAGCCGATGCGCATGCGGCGCGGCCGCTGCCGGGTGCTGACGCTGTTCGTGCCGCGCCCGGTGGTCGACGCAGCGCTCCCGCACGCCGATGCCCTGCACGGGCGCGTACTTCAACCCGCCACGCCGCTCATCCGGTTGCTGGCCGACCATGTCCGGGCGCTCGGCAGCGAACTCGGGAGCCAGTCTCCCGAACAAGCCGGCAGATCCCTGGACACCGCCGCCGGCCTGCTGGTGGGTGCCTTCGGCCAACAAGCGCGGCTCTCCGGCACGCCGCGCGCCGCCGTCCGCGCCGCCCTCTTCGACAGGGCGCGCCGCTACGTGCATGCCCACCTGCACGACGCGGACCTGACCCCCGACAAGGTCATCCGTGCGCTGCAGCTGCCGCGTGCCTCGATCTACCGGTTGTTCGAGCACGAAGGCGGCCTGGGCGCCTACATCCGGCATCGACGCCTGCGCGAAGCCGCCAGCGAGCTGCTGCGCTATTCCGGGCTCCCCGTGGCAGACGTGGGATATGGGCTGGGTTTCGCCAGTGCGTCCGATTTCTCGCGGGCCTTCCGGCGGGCTTTCGGGCTTTCTCCCGGGGAACTGCGCGAGGCTGCCTGGTGCAAGGCGGGGGGCCCAGCCCCCGGCATGGCCGCCTCCATTGCGCCGACATGCGATATGCTAGCCGCATGATCTCCAGCCCAGCCTGCATCCGTTTTTTCCGACGAGCCTCCCGACGTCCGCGTTGAGTGGCCATCGATCGCATGTCGCCGGCAGCCCGCCGGCCATTTTCCGAAGGCCACGAATCCGTGGCCTTTTTCGTGGGGACCACCCCTGCGGCAACAGGCCCGGCATTCCGGCCCTGCCCTCTTGCCACAGGAACCCAGCATGTCATCCGTACCCCTGCACATCCGCCCCTACCAGACCGCCGACGAAGCCGCGGTGATCCGTCTCTGGGAAGTCTGCGGCCTCATCCGGCCCTGGAACGATCCGCGCAAGGACATCGCGCGCAAGCTCACGGTGCAGCCCGAGCTATTCCTGGTGGGCCTCGAGAACGCGCGCGTGGTGGCATGCGTGATGGCCGGCTACGACGGACATCGCGGCTGGGTCAATTACCTCGCGGTGGACCCCGCCTGCCAGCGGCGCGGCCATGCCCGCGCGCTGATGCAGGCCGTGGAGGACGGCCTGCTGGCGCTGGGCTGCCCCAAGCTCAGCCTGCAGGTGCGCCGGGGCAACAGCGCGGTGCTGGAGTTCTACGACCGGCTGGGCTTCACGGTGGACGACACCGTCAGCCTGGGCAAGCGCCTCATCTCCGACCTGCCCGCGGCGGGCTAGCCCGGATATTTCACGAGGAGAGGGAATAGGGGTAGGCAGCCCCAGCCCGAAGGCTTATGGTTAGCGGTGTCGAAGCGTTAACCGAAACGGGGTCTGCCTATGCCAAAGTGTACCGTCGAAGTGGTGCCGATGGGGCGAGTGGGACGTCGCCGGATTCAGGCATCCTTTACAGGTGGCGATCTGGTCAGCGACGGCGGGGTGCTGTTGTTGCGCCAGGTGGACCGTCGCCTTGGGCTGACCCGTTCGGCCAGCGCGGCACTGTCGGATCGCCGGCGCGTTGCGAGCGTGCGCCATGAGGTGCATACGCTGCTGTCGCAGCGGGTCTACGGATTGTGCTGCGGCTGGGAAGACATCAGCGACCACAATGTGCTGCGCGGTGACATGGCGCTGCAGACGGCGCTCGGCCAAGTCCAGGAGCTGGCTTCGGCGCCGACCTTGTCGCGGTTCGAGAACGCGGTGGATCGGGGCGATACGGCCCGTTTGCAGGCGGTGCTCGTGGAGCAGTTCATTGCACATTGGCGCGGTGCGCCGCCGGCCCAACTGGTGCTGGACATCGATGCCACGCACGTGCCGCTGCACGGGGCGCAGGAGCGCGCCGCGTTCAACCGGCATTACGACAATTACTGCTATCTGCCGGTGTACGTGTTCTGCGGGCAGGATCTGCTGGCCTGTGTGCTGCGGCCCAGCGACCGCGATCCGGCCAAGATTCTCAGTGCGCTGGTGCGCACCCTGGCGCGGCGGCTGCGCCAGGCTTGGCCGCAGGTACAGCTGATTGTGCGGGCCGACTCGGGGTTCTGCCGCGCGCCGGCCTTGCGCCGCTTCGAGCGTTGGGGCATCGACTACGTGATCGGGCTGCAGAAGAACGCCGCGCTGCTGCAACGGACCGCGTTGGCCGAACTGGCGCTGGCCGAGAACTACGAGCGCGCGCAGAGCAAGCAGCGCCTGATCGGCGAGTTCTCCTACGCGGCACGCACCTGGAGCCGGCAACGGCGCGTCATCGCCCGCCTGGAACACGATGCGCGTGGAGCCAATCCGCGCTTCGTGGTCACCAGCCTGAGCGGCGATGCGGCCGAACTGTACGAGCGCCTGTACTGCGCGCGCGGCGAGGCCGAGAACCGCATCAAGGAAGCCCAACTCGATTTGTTCGGCCGACGCGCCAGTTGCCACGCCTGGCAGGCCAATCAGCTTCGGCTGCTGCTCGCTGCGCTGGCCTACACCCTCATGGTCCATTTGCGCCGACTGGCCCTGCAAGGCACGCAACTGGCCCATGCCTGCACCCAGACCATCCGCACCCGGCTACTGAAAATCGGCGCGGCCATCCTGCGCAACACCCGTCGTGTGCGGGTGCTGTTGGCCTCGAACCATCCCATGAAAGCCGTCTTCCTGCTCGCCGCACAACGGCTCGGTCCATAACCCATCCAAAGTGCTGGCCCCGGCACGCTGTCCAGCTCGGGGGAAAGGGGGCCGTGCGCCCTGACGCCGGTTAAAAACCCTGTTCAACGACTTCAGCCCCCCTCTCACACCGCTCTGGCTCCCTCTGGCGCCATCCCCTACGGAAACTGACCTGCTCGCGAAATATCCGGGCTAGAGCGCCTTCACGCGGCCTCCAGCATGCGCTGCTCGTGGCTTGCCAGGAGCTTCTTGTAGACCGCGACATAGCGGTCGGCCATGGCGGTGGCCGAGAAGCGCCGTTCGAACTCGCGGCGTATGCGCGGCCGCGACAGCTTGTCGAGCTGGCGCAGGGCGGCGACCGCGCCGTCCTCGTCCTCCACGATGTAGCCGGTGACGCCGTGCTCCAGCACTTCCGGCACCGAGCCCCGGTTGTAGGCCACCACGGGCGTTCCGCAGGCCATGGACTCGATCATCACCAGGCCGAACGGCTCTTCCCAGTCGATGGGGAAAAGCAGCGCGTGGGCATTGCCCAGGAACTCCGCCTTCTGCGATTCGCTGATTTCACCGATGTACTCCACATGGGGCAGCGCCATCAGCGGCTTCATGTGCTGCTCGTAGTAATCGCGGTCGGCCTCGTCGATCTTGGCGGCAATCTTGATCTTCATGCCGGCCGCCTGGGCGATGCGGATGGCTCGGTCCGCCCGCTTCTCGGGGCAGATGCGGCCCAGGAAGGCCAGATAGCCGGGCTGGGCGTTGGCCACCGGCTGCAGCAGGTTCTCGGGCAGCCCGTGGAGCACCGTCGAAAACCAGTTCGCCTGGGGCAGCGGCTGGCGCTGGCTGTCCGAGATCGACACCACCGGCACGTCGCGGAACCGTTCGAACACGGGCTGCAGCTCCGGCAGGTCGAGGCGGCCGTGCAAGGTCGTCAGGAACGGCACCGGCTGGCGCGAGAACAGCGAGAAAGGATAGTAGTCGACGTGGAAATGCAGCACATCGAATTCTTCCGCACGGCGGCGCACGTCTTCCAGCATCAGCAGGTGCGGGGCGACGCGGTCGCGCACCGTGGGATCCAGGCGCAGCGCGCGCGGCCAGGACGCATGCAGCTCGGCCGCGGTTTGCGAGTCGCCGCTGGCGAAAAGGGTGACATCGTGTCCCTGCTGCACCAGCGCTTCGGTAAGGTAGGACACGACCCGTTCAAGGCCTCCGTAGAGCTTGGGCGGGACCGCCTCGTAAAGCGAGGCGATTTGGGCGATTCGCATGTCGGAGACTCCTAGTAAAACCAGCCCTGACGGGCTTGACGCATGATGGCTCTGCCGGGCACGCAGCGTCAGCAATGCGTTGCGTTGCAGGATGGCAGGCGGGGCGCGCACGCCGGACGGGCACACATACACAATGACCCGCCCCCGCCAGACATGAGGACACCGTCGAAAGACGGTGGCACGCGGCTGCCGGATCGCTCAGCCGCTACGGGACTGCGGACGGCCGCCGGCAGGAGTGCGTGCCGGCAGCGACAGGCGTAGGAATAGCACGCGGCCTACAGGCGGGGTATATCGGAGTTTTTCGAAAATCTATCAAAAGCCTACCCTGGCCGTGCCGATCGCCGGGGATCATGGCGCACATGACGCATCTCCTGCGTATGCTCACCCTCGGGGAGCACGCGCGTGCGCGCTTGCGCGCGGCCGCGGCGCCGATATTCATGTCATTACAATACGAGAACGTTTTGCAAACGTACCTGCCGCCACGTCTGTTCTACAGTGGGAGCTCCCGGCGCACGGCCGCGCCGGTGGCTCACCCGAAGACGAAAGGCTGGTTATCTTGGATCGATCAACGGTTTCCCGGGGCAACGCCCACAACGCCCGGCTCGCAGACTACGCGCACCGGCCGCTGGCGTTCGTGCTGAGGTACATACGCCGGCACCCCGTGGCGCATGCCGTGGTGCTGGGCAGCGTGCTGGCGGCGGTGGGCTGCGCGCTGGCCTCGCAATACGCCATCAAGAACCTCATCGACGTCCTGGCAGGAGGACGCGAGCAACTGGGCCCCGTATGGGCAGCATTCGCCATCCTCGTGGCGTTGATCGCCGCCGACAATCTGTGGTGGCGCGTGGGCGGCTGGGTGGCGGCCCGCACTTTCGTCGCCGTCACCGGCGACGTCCGGCGCGACCTGTTCCAGTACCTCACCGGCCACGCCCCGACCTATTTCGCGGAAAGGCCCCCGGGGGTGCTGGCCAGCCGCATCACCGCTACCGCCAACGCCATCTATACGGCCGAGAACATGACGGCCTGGAACGTCCTGCCGCCATGCGTCGCCGTGGCGGGCGCCATCGTGGTCATCGGCACCGTCAATCCGATGATGGCCGTCGGCCTGCTGCTGGTGTCGGCGGTGCTGGCCGCGGCGCTGTACAAGCTCGCCGGCCGCGGTTCGGCCCGCCACCACCGCTACGCAACCAAGGCTGCCGACGTCGACGGCGAACTGGTGGACGTCATCGGCAACATGTCGCTGGTGCGGGCCTTCGGCATGACGCGGCGCGAACAGGCACGCTTCGGCCAGACCGTCGAGAACGAGATGGGCGCGCGCAGGAAGAGCCTGCTGTACATGGAAAAGCTGCGGCTGCTGCATGCCGTGGTCACTGCCCTGCTGACGGCGGGGCTGCTGGGCTGGGCCTTGTGGCTCTGGACCCAGGGCCGCGCCACCGCCGGCGACATCGTGCTGGTGAGTTCGCTGGGTTTCACCATCCTGCACGGCACGCGCGACCTCGCCGTGGCGCTGGTGGACGTCACCCAGCATGTGGCGAGGCTCTCCGAGGCCGTCCAGACCCTGCTGCAGCCGCACAGCATGCCCGATCGTTCCGACGCAGCCGAACTGCAGCCGCGCGGCGGACGCGTCGATTTCCAGGACATCACCTTCGCGTATCCGCGCCGCCACCCCATCCTGGAGAATTTCGAACTGCACATCGAGCCCGGCCAGCGGGTCGGTCTCATCGGCAAGTCGGGCGCCGGCAAGTCCACGGTGCTGGCGCTGCTGCAGCGCTTCTACGAACCGCAGGAAGGGGTGATCCGCATCGACGGCCAGGACATCCAGGCCATCACCCAGGAGAGCCTGCGCCAGTCCATCGCCGTGGTGCCCCAGGACATCTCCCTGTTCCATCGCACCATCTACGAGAACATCGCGTACGGCAGGCCGGACGCCAGCCGCGAGGAAGTGATCGGCGCGGCGCGCGATGCGCGCTGCCTGGAGTTCATCGAGGCCATGCCGGAAGGCTTCGACACCATCGTGGGGGACCGCGGCGTGAAACTTTCCGGCGGGCAGCGCCAGCGCGTGGCCATCGCGCGCGCCATCCTGAAAGACGCCCCCATCCTGCTGCTGGACGAAGCCACCTCGGCCCTGGACAGCGCGTCCGAGGAGGCGATCCAGGAAGCGCTGGACCGGCTCATGATCGGGCGCACGGTCATCGCCATCGCGCACCGCCTTTCCACCCTGCAGAACTTCGACCGGCTCATCGTCATGAGCGCCGGCAAGGTCATCGACGACGGCTCCCCCCAGACCCTGCGCGAACGGCCGGGCCTCTACCGCGAACTGCTGTCGCGGCAGCACGGCCCGGCATCCGTGGTCGCGCTGCGTCGCGCATGAACGTGAGTCGTGCAAATACTGATTGAGAATCTTTATTATTCTGATTTAATATCCTGGGCTTCCGTCTTCATGACCCGAGAGGCCCGCCTTGCAATCCTGCTTCCGCCCTGGCCACACCCCATTTTCCGGCGGGGATTCCCAGCCGCACCGGCGTGCCGCCCTGGCAACGGCATTGGCCCTAGGCCTGCCCTACCTGGCGGCGCAGCCGGGCGATGCACTCGCGCAGGATGCAGCACAGTTGCCGGCCGTCACGGTGCAAGGCACGGCGCCAGGCGGCACGCTGCTGGACCTGCAGGCGCCGGTGAACACGGGCGCCCTCGGCGAGCGCAGCCAGCTCGAGACCCCTTACTCCACCACGGTGGTCACGCAGGCCGAGCTCGAAGACCGCCTGGTGAACAAGCTCGGCGACATCTTCGCCCTCGACGCGTCGGTGTCCGACAACAGCGGAGCCTACGGCGGCTGGGCCAGCTACCTCAGCGTGCGCGGCCTGCCGCTAGACTGGCAGAACGCCTACCGCATCGACGGCAAGCCGTTCCTCAGTTACGTCACGGTGCTGCCGCTCGAGCACATGGAGCGCATCGAGTTGCTCAAGGGCTCGTCGGGCTTCATGTACGGCTTCGGCTCGCCGGGCGGCCTGATCAACTACGTCACCAAGAAGCCCACCGATGAACCCGTGCGCAGCGTGGCCCTGGGCTATGTCTCACAGGGCCTGTTCCAGGGCCACGCCGACATCGGCGGGCGGACCGGACCCGACGGCGCCTTCGGCTACCGTCTCAATGCCACCCACCAGGAGGGCACCACCTACAACGACGGATCGCTGTATCGCGATGCCGTCTCGCTGGCCCTGGATGCGCGCCTCACCGACCGGCTCACCTGGGATTTCCAGTCCATCTACCAGGACCGCAAGGCCATAGGCCAGGAGCCCAGCATCTACACCGGGCTGCTGTCCGCCGACAGCCTGCCCTCGCCGGTGCGCAACGACGATGACACACTGGTGGGCAATGGCCCCTACGCCGACAATGAATTCCGCTTCTACTCCACCGGCCTGAAGTATCAGTTGGCGGCCGACTGGAGCCTCAGCACCTCGTACAGCTACAGTTCCACCGACACCCGGCGCAACGAGTCCGTCCTGTTCCTGGGCGATGCAGCAGGAAACTACGCCGACTACCACTCCGACTACGCCGAGGCATACCGCTACAACGCCTGGGACACCCGGCTGCAGGGCCGCTTCGACACCGGGCCGCTGCGCCACCAGCTGGTGGTGGGCGCCTCCTGGCAGAAGCAGAAGAACGACTACAGCGCCGACGGGTTCTACCAGCAGATCGGCACCGGGAACCTGCACAGGCAGAACACGAACACCTATTACAGCCAGGGCCAGCTCGACATGTACCGCGCCGTGGAGATCACGCAGAAGGCGCTCTACGCCAGCGACACCGTCGCCCTGACCGACAGATGGTCGGTGCTGGCCGGCCTGCGGTATACCAATTACGAACAGACGGGCTACGACACCTCAGGTGCGCAGGCCTCGTCCTATGACCAGAACGGGGTGCTCACGCCCACGCTGGCGCTGATGTACAAGATCACTCCGCAGACCATGGCCTACGCCAGCTACATCGAGTCACTGGAGCCGGGCTCCACCGTGGGCGCCACCTACGCCAACTTCGGCGAGGTACTCGATCCGCTCAAGAGCAAGCAGTACGAACTGGGCATCAAGACCGCCCGCGACGGCTGGTCTGCCACCGCCGCCGTGTTCCGCATCGAGCGCAAGGCCGAGTACGCCGACGCCGGCAACCGGCTGGTGCAGAACGGCAAGTCCATCTACCAGGGGCTGGAGCTGGCAGCCTCGGCGCAGCTGGATGCCCGCTGGAACGTGGGCGGCAGCCTGATGCTGCTGGATTCGGAGTACAGGAAGGGCTCCGACTACACCGGCAACCGCGTCGCCGGCGCCCCCGGGTTCGTGGCGGCCGCCCAGGTGGCATACAGCGTGCCCCAGGTACCCGGTCTCAGGCTGCGCGCCGACGTGAAATACACTGGCGACACCGAGGTGCGCCCCGCCAACGATCTCGATGTGTCCGGCTATGCCATCGTGAACATCGGCGCCACCTACGACACGCGCATCCAGGGCTACGACACGACCTTCCGGGCCGGCATCAACAACGTGTTCGACAAGCGCTACTGGCTGTACCAGTCGAGCGACTACGTCAAGGCCGGCGACCCCCGCATCTTCAGCCTGAGCGCCTCGCTGCACTTCTGATGGCCTGCGCCGCGCGGCCGGGATCGGCGTGCGGCAGACGGAGGCGGCCGGATCAGTCGGCCGCTTCGCCGAACTGCGCCAGCACCTGGCGCGCCACGTCTCCCAGCGCCAGCCCGCCGTCCATGGCGGCGCGCTGCATGCGGTCGTGGGCGGCCTGTTCGCTCAGGCGCAGGCGGCTCACCAGCAGCCACTTGGCCCGCTCCACGCGCCGGCGCTCCTCGAGCGCGCTGCGCGCCTGCGCCAGCGCCTCGTCGGAATGCTGTATGCGCAAGGTCTGCTCGCGCAGTACGTCCAGCAACGAGCGGGCCATGTCGCTGCCCACGCCGTCGCGCGGCGGCATGTCGAGTATGCGGCCCTGCACGCTGAAGAGCATGGCGCCGCTCTCGCCGCTGGCCTGCTCGGCCAGGCGGCTGAGCAGCAGGCGGTGGTTGTCCAGTTCCTCCTGCGTTTCGGCGATGCGCCGCCTGCATTGCTGCTCCAGCCCTTCCGCCAGCATGCGCTCGATGTCGCGCATGGCGTCGATGCGCTCGGTATACAGCTGGAACCACAGTTCGGCCAGCCCCGGGTCCAGCGGCTGGCTCTCGGCGGTGGCCTGCGCCATGTCGCGCATGCGCTGCACCGGGCCGCATGCGGCCTGCAGCCGCTCCCAGGCCTGCAGCGCCGCTTCCGGCGCGAACTGCGAGAAGGTCTCGAAGCTGCGCCGCTGGCTGTCGACCAGGGCCAGCATGCGGGCCTTCTGCGGATCGCTGAAAAAACCGGCCACATAGCCGCCGACGCCGTGCGCGCGTTCCTGGCCGCTGAGCTCCTTGCCCTGCATGAAATTCAGCAGCGCCACCAGGGTGCGCGTCACGTCGGCGTCCAGGGCCGAATCGGCGGCCTCGAACACCACGGCCAACAGGATGGAGATCAGCCGCGTGAACCGGATCCGCGCCTCCGCGGGCGCCAGGCGCGCCTCGCGCACGCGCCAGCGCAGGTCGGGCAGCTCGTCGAGCCGGTACAGCGCCTGGGCGATGCAGTTGAGCAGGCGGGCCCTGCCGGCCATGCCCGCCGACTCGGGCTCGATGCCGCCCAGGAAGGCGCGCACCGACTTTTCGACGCCTGCCGCTTCGTCGCGCAGCCCGGCCAGGGTCTGCACCATGCCGGGACCGGGACGGCACAGATACATGTTGGAATAACCGCGCTCCTTCTGCAGCGCATGCACCAGGCTGCCGATGCGCGTGACGAGCTCGCAGGTCCCCGCCAGGCTCTCCAGCGCGTGCAGCTCGGCGCGGCGGGCCGCCAGGAGGAACCGCAGTGTGGGGGGAAGCGCCGTGCCGGTCATGGTGCCCGCCGGCCTCAGGCCTGGCGCCGCAGCCCGGCCTCTGCGGCAAGCGCCGGCAGCGCGCCGGCACAGGCCGCCACCTCGCCGATCACCAGTATGGCCGGGCTGCGCAGGCCGAAGGCCCGCGCGTCGTCGGCCATCGCGGCCAGCGTGGAAAGGCAATGGCGTTGTCCGGCCAGGGAGGCGCGTTCGATCATGGCTACGGGTGTGGTGTCGGGCATGCCGCCGGCCAGCAGGTGCGCCCGCGTATCGGAGAGCCGGGCCACGCCCATGTAGATGACCAGCGTGGTGCCGCCGCGCGCCAGCGCAGCCCAGTCGGGAGCGGCGTCGTCTTCCGTATGCGCGGTGACCAGTGTAACGCCGCGCGCCACGCCGCGCAGGGTGAGCGGGATGCCGCAGGAGGTGGCAGCCGCCAGGCCGGCGGTGATGCCGTTGACGATCTCGCAGGCAATGCCGTGCCGTGCCAGCCAGGCCGCCTCTTCGCCGCCGCGGCCGAACACACAGGGATCTCCCCCCTTCAGACGGGCCACGCGCCAGCCCTGGCGCGCATAGCGCAGCATCAGGCGCTGGATGAAGTCCTGCGGGGTCGAGCGGCAGCCGCCGCGCTTGCCCACGCGGATCACGCGGGCCTGCGGGCAGTATTGCAGCACGGACGGATCGACCAGATCGTCGACCAGCACCACTTCGGCCTGCGCCAGGGCTTTCACGGCCTTGATGGTGAGCAGTTCGGGATCGCCGGGGCCGGCGCCGATGAGCCAGACCTGGGGGGATGAAGGGGGATGAGCCATGATGGAATCGCCGGCGTCAACGTCAGTTGAAGCTGCGCTTCGGCGCGGTCTTCACGTGCGTGGCATAGAGCGTCAGGCCGGTCAGCGAGATGCCGCCCACCAGGTTGCCCAGCACCACCGGTATCTCGTTCCAGATGAAGTAATCCATGATCGAGAAGTTTCCGCCCATGATCAGCGCGGAGGGGAACAGGAACATGTTCACCACCGAGTGTTCGAAGCCCATGAAGAAGAACAGCATGATGGGCATCCACATGGCGATCACCTTGCCGCCGACCGTGGTCGAGATCATGGCGCCGACCACGCCCAGCGAGACCATCCAGTTGCACAGCACGCCGCGGATGAAGATGGTGAGCATGCCGGCCGCGCCGTACTCCGCGTAGCCCAGCGTGCGGTTCTCGCCGATGTGCGAGATCACCTCTCCCACTTTGTTGGGCGGCGTGGAAAAGCCGTAGGTGAACACAATGGCCATCAGCAGGGCCACGGTCAGGGCGCCCAGGAAGTTGCCCACGAACACCACGCCCCAGTGCTTGAGCACCGCCTTGGGCGTTACGCCCGGCCGCTTCTCGATCAGCGCCAGCGGCGTCAGCATGAACACGCCGGTGAGCAGGTCGAAACCCATGAGATACAGCATGCAGAACCCGACGGGGAACAGCGCGGCGCCGAGGATGGCCGACCCGCTCTGCACCGTCACGGTGACGGCGAACGCCGCCGCGATGGCCAGGATGGCGCCGGCCATGTAGGCCCGGATCAGCGCATCGCGGGTGGCCATGTGGATCTTGGATTCACCGGCATCCACCATCTTGGTGACGAACTCGGAAGGGACGATGTAGGACATGACGATATGTTCCTGTCTGAATCGAGGGCGGGCCTCGGGACGTGCTGCAACTTCGGGATGTTCGCGGCGCTCAGGTCCAGCCGATCTCGACCGCATCGCCGTTGAGGCGCGCCGGCCAGGTGCGCAGGCGCTGGTCGGGATATTCCACGCAGACGCCGTCCTCGAGCCGGAAATGCTGCTTGTAGAGGGGCGAGGCCACGACCAGCGATCCGCCGAGATGACCCACGATGCCCCGGCCGATCACGTTGGCGCCGGAACGCGGGTCGCGGTTCTCGATGGCGTGCAGCGGCTGCGCGGCCTCCTGCGGCAGGTAGAACAGCGCCACCTGCACGCCGTCCACCAGGGCCACCACCCCGGAATTGGCGACCAGGTCGAGGCGGGAGCAGACCAGCCGCCAGGCCAGGGCGCGGTTTTCGACGACGGCGTTCATTGGGCAATTTCCTCCACCAGGGGGATCACGCGCTCGCCGGGCCGCGCCGGGCGCCGCTGGCCGCGCTCGTCGACAAAGCGGATGTCCGGATCGCCGCCCTGCTGGTTGACGAAGGTGCGGAAGCGCTTGAGCTTTTCCGGGTCTTTCAGGGCGTTGGCCCACTCGCATTCGTAGCGGTCCACCACCAGCTGCATCTGGGCCTCCAGTTCGGCGGCCAGGCCCAGGCTGTCGTCGATGATCACGGCCTTCAGGTAGTCGAGCCCGCCTTCCAGCGCGTCGCGCCAGACCGACGTGCGCTGCAGCTTGTCCGCCGTGCGGATGTAGAACATCAGGAAGCGGTCGATGTAGCGGATCAGGGTCGCGTCGTCGAGATCGGTGGCGAACAGCTCCGCGTGGCGCGGACGCATGCCGCCGTTGCCGCATACGTAGAGGTTCCAGCCGTTCTCGGTGGCGATCACGCCCACGTCCTTGCTCTGGGCCTCTGCGCATTCGCGGGTGCAGCCCGACACGGCGAACTTGAGCTTGTGGGGCGAGCGCAGGCCCTTGTAGCGGTTCTCGATGTGCAGCGCCATCGCCACGCTGTCCTGCACGCCATAGCGGCACCAGGTGCTGCCCACGCAGGACTTCACCGTGCGCGTGGACTTGCCGTAGGCATGGCCGGTCTCGAAGCCGGCGGCGATCAGCTCGGCCCAGATGTCGGGCAGCTCATGCAGCTGCGCGCCGAACAGGTCGATCCGCTGCCCGCCGGTGATCTTGGTGTACAGCTTGTACTTCTTGGCCACCGCGCCGATGGCGATGAGGCCGTCGGGCGTGACTTCGCCGCCGGGAATGCGCGGCACCACCGAATAGGTGCCGTTCTTCTGCATGTTGGCCATGAAGGTGTCGTTGGTGTCCTGCAGCGGCACCAGGCTCGGGTCCTGGATCGGCCGGTTCCAGCACGAGGCCAGGATGGACCCCACGGCCGGCTTGCAGATGTCGCAGCCCACCTTGCCGCGGCCATGGCGGGCCAGCAGTTCCTCGAAGGTCTCGATGCCTTCCACGCGCACGATGCCGTAGAGCTCCTGGCGCGTGTAGGCGAAATGCTCGCACAGGCTCCGGTCCACGGCCACGCCGCGCGCCGTCAGCTCATGGTCGAACACCTGCTTGAGCAGCGCCGCACAGCCGCCGCAGCCGGTGGATGCCTTGGTGCAGGCCTTGATGCCCGCCAGGTCGGCGCAGCCGCCGTCGATGGCCGCGCAGATCGCGCCCTTGGTGACGTTGTGGCAGGAGCAGATGGTGGCCGTCTCGGGCAGCGCATCGGCGCCCAGCCGGGGCGCGCCCTCGCCGGCAGGCAGGATCAGGGCCGCGGGATCGGCAGGCGGCGCAATGCCGTTCTGCACATACTGCAGCAGCGTGTCGTAGTACTGGTTGTCGCCTACCAGCACCGCGCCCAGCACGCGCTTGCCATCCTCGGAAACCACCAGGCGGCGATAGCTCGCGCCCGCCTCGTCGATGTAGCGGTAGCTGCGCGCGCCCGGCGTCTTGCCGTGGGCGTCGCCGATCGAGCCGACGTCCACGCCCAGCAGCTTGAGCTTGGTCGACATGTCGGCGCCGGCAAACGGCTCCGCAGGCTGGCCGCACAGGGTGGCGGCCACGCTGCGGGCCATCTGGTAGCCCGGCGCGACCAGGCCGAAGATGGTGTCGTTCCAGGCCGCGCACTCGCCCACGGCGTAGATGTCGGGATCGCTGGTGCGGCAGTACGCGTCGATGGCCACGCCGCCGCGCGCGCCCAACGCCAGGCCGGCCGTGCGGCCCAGCCCGTCGCGCGGCCGGATGCCGGCGGAGAATACGATCAGGTCGGTCTCCAGCGGTTCGCCCTCGGCGAAACGCATGCGGTACCGGTGCTTGGCGCCCGGCTTGATCGACTGGGTGGCGCGCGCGACGTGCACCCCCACGCCCAGCGCCTCGATGCGCGCCTTCAGGGCGTCTCCGCCCGGTTCGTCGAGCTGCACGGGCATCAGGCGCGGCGCGAACTCCACCACGTGGGCCTCCAGGCCCAGGCTCTTCAACGCGTTCGCGGCCTCCAGGCCCAGCAGGCCGCCGCCCACCACCACGCCGCGGCGCGCACCGCGCGCCGCCTCGCGGATGAGGTCCAGGTCTTCGAGCGTGCGATAGACCAGCCTGGCAGTCCCTTCGGCGCCTTCCACCGGCGGCACGAAGGGATAGGAGCCGGTGGCCAGCACCAGCTTGTCGTAGGGCTGGCGGCAGTCGGCGGTGACGATCTCGCGGCGCGCGCGGTCGATCTCCTGCACCCTCACGCCCAGGTGCAGGACCACGCCGGGCTGCTCGTACAGCGCGGCGTCGCCCAGCGCCATGGAAGACGCGTCCTGCCGCGCCATGTACTCCGACAGGTGCACCCTGTCGTAGGCGCGGTGCGGCTCCTCGCCGTAGACATGGATGCGCCATCGGGCCAGCGCGCCGGCCGCCACCAATTGTTCGACGCAGTGGTGCCCGACCATGCCGTTTCCGATGATCACCAGGTCCTGCAAGGGCTGGGTTGAGGTCTGTGCGTTCATGCTATCCCCGCGGCTGACGCCGGCTGCAAAAGACGAAAGGCGCCCTGGACAACGTGGGTCCGGGGCGCCTTTGCCGGGTAAAACTCGAGTTTTGGTCCGGGCGTGCCCGGCACATTCATCTCAAGCAACAAGCATGCCAACCCAGTTCCGCGGCACGACGCCGCAGATGGGAAAGCCCTATTCGCTGCACCGCATCAATCTGGTGCAAATCCGCGTGCACATTGCACCAACGTGACGCCGGCCTGACGCCTGTTTCGCCGGGCGTTCCGGCCCATGCGTTAAGCTGGCAGGCCATTCTTCTTTTTCCGGAGCTCTCCATGGCCCTCGCCGCTGCCCGCCACATCCTGGTTTCCACCGAAGCCCAGTGCCAAGAACTCAAGACCGCCATCGAGAATGGCGCCGACTTCGCGCAAGTCGCCCGTGAACATTCCAGCTGCCCCTCCGGCCGTGACGGCGGCGAGCTGGGCACTTTCGGCCGCGGCCAGATGGTCCGCGAGTTCGACGAAGTCGTGTTCAGCGCGCCCGTCAACGTGGTCCAGGGTCCCGTCAAGACCCAGTTCGGCTACCACCTGGTGGAAGTCACCAGCCGCCAGGACTGACCTGCACAGGGCGGCCGCGCGCCGCCCCCCCCTGATCCCCGGGCCCCGCGCTCCGCGGAGGTTCCGGGGCTGCCTCCTTGCGCTTCGGGGTTCTCCCGTATGGCGGCGCCATGTCGATCTGGCGTCAAATCCGCCCACATTCGCCCCGGCCGACCCGGCCCGGCGCCGGATGCCCATAAAGCCATAAACGAGGAGAACGGATTGAATACGCCTACCCCCCGCAAGCCCTTGCTGCGCGCCGCCGCGGCCCTGATACTGGGCCTGGCTGCCGGCGCCGCCGCGGCCGCCTATCCCGACAAGCCGGTACGCCTGATCGTGCCCTTTGCCGCGGGCGGCACCACCGACATCGTGGCCCGCATCGTGGCCACCGGGCTCTCGAAGGAGCTGGGCCAGCCCGTCGTGGTCGAGAACCGCGGCGGCGGCGGCGGCTCGATCGGCGCCGATGCGCTGGCGCGCTCGCCCAACGACGGCTACACCCTGGGCGTGGCCACGGTAAGCACCATGGCCACCAATCCGGCCACCAATCCCAACACGCCCTACGACCCCGTCAAGGATTTCGCGCCCATCACCAACCTGGTCAACGTGCCCAACGTGATGACCATCAATCCGCAGGTGCCGGCGCAGGACATGAAATCCTTCATTGCGCTGCTCAAGGCCAATCCGGGCAAGTACAGCTACGCGTCGTCCGGCACGGGCGGCATCTCGCACCTCGACGGCGAGCTCTTCAAATCCATCACCAAGACCGACATGGTGCACGTGCCCTATCGCGGCTCGGGTCCGGCGCTCAACGACACGCTGGCAGGCCAGGTGAACGCGCAGTTCGACAACCTGCCCTCGTCCATTCCGCACATCAAGGCCGGCAAGCTGCGCGCGCTGGCCGTGGCGGCCCCCAAGCGGCTGGACTACCTGCCCGACGTGCCCACCTTTGCCGAAGTCGGCCTGGCCGAAGTGAACAACATGGCGTGGTATGGGCTGCTGGCGCCCGCCGGCACGCCGCAGGAAGTCATCAAGAAAGTGCACGACGCGGCGGTGAAGGCGCTGCAGCTGCCCGAGGTGCGCGATCGCCTGGTGGAGTCGGGCTCGCTGGTCGACGGCAACACGCCCGAGGAGTTCGCCGCGCAGATCCAGCGCGAGCTCGAGCTGCGCCGGCGCATCGCCAAGGAGCAGAACATCCAGCTGACGCAGTAAAGGGGGCGGCGCCTGCGGCGATTTGGCGGCCGCAGGCCCTAGTGGCCCCGGACGCGCTCGATCAGGCGGCGGTCGCGCTTGGTCGGGCGGCCGGCCTCGATGCTCTGGGCGGGCTCGGGCGCCAGGCGCCGCATCTCGGCAGCGCGTTCGCGCGCAGCCACGCTCTCGGGCGTTTCTTCATACAGGGTACGCGCCACCGGCGCCGGCCCGCGCACTGCGCTGACGGCCTGCACGCGCACCACCACCGGCGGCTCTTCCTTGCGCACGCTGACCAGGTCCCCGGGCCCCACTTCGCGCGCGGGCTTGGCCGGCTGCCCGTTCACCGCCACCCGCCCCTTGGCGACTTCCGCCGCAGCCAGGCTGCGGGTCTTGTAGAACCGGGCTGCCCACAGCCATTTGTCGAGGCGTATCCTTTCATCCATATCGTCCATCTGCCGGATCCCGGCATGCATGATAGCGGCTCGCCCGGCATGCGGGTCAGAACGCGTTGACCGGCACCTTGAGATAGCGCACGCCGTTGCCCTCCGGTTCGGGCAGGCGTCCGCCGCACATGTTCACCTGCACCGAGGGCAGGATCAGCCGCGGCATGGAGAGGGTGGCGTCGCGCGCCTGGCGCATGGCCACGAACTGCGCCTGCGTCACGCCCTCGTGCACATGGATGTTCCCCCTGCGCTGCGCCCCAACCGTGCATTCCCAGGCGTAGCAGTCTCGGCCGGGCGCCTTGTAGTCGTGGCACAGGAACATCCGGGTGGCGTCCGGCAGCGCCAGCAGGCGGCGGATGGACCGGTACAGCGAGGCTGCGTCGCCGCCCGGGAAATCGCAGCGCGCCGTGCCGTAGTCGGGCATGAAGAGCGTGTCGCCGGGGAACACCGCATCGCCGATCACGTAGGCCATGCAGGCGGGCGTATGCCCCGGCACCGACAGGGCGATGGCTTCCAGGCTGCCGACGCAGAACCGCTCGCCGTCGGTGAACAGATGGTCGAACTGGCTGCCGTCCCGGGCGAACCGCGTGCCCGCATTGAACACCTTGCCGAACACCTCCTGCACCAGCGTGATGCCGCTGCCGATCGCCAGCCGTCCGCCCAGGCGCTCCTGCAGCCAGGGCGCCGCCGAGAGATGGTCGGCGTGGGCATGGGTCTCCAGCACCCACTGCACCGACAGGCCGAGGTCCCGCACCCGGCGCTCCAGCGCCTGGGCGGACCTCTCGCTGGTGCGCCCGCTGGCCTGGTCGAAATCCAGCACGCTGTCGATCACCGCGCAGGCCGCAGTGCGCGGATCCCTCACCACGTGGCTGACCGTGTTGGTGGATTCGTCGAAGAACGAGTGGACCTCCGGCCGCGGCGCTGCCCCGGCGTGCACACGCCCGACGATGGAAATGGCCTGGTCCAGGGCCGGGTCACTGGCGGGTCCGGACATGGTTGATCCTTTGTGCGTGTACTGGCGGGAGCCCATGTTAGCCAAAGCGGGGGCATCCATGTGTTTCGCACTTTAACCGTGGCCGGCGGCGCGCCGGCCACACGGTGCGCCCGGCTCAGAACCCGTACAGGCGCTGCGGGTTCTCCACCAGCACCTGCAGGCGCGTGTCGGGATCGGCCAGCCACTGCGCCGCGGCCTGGCGCAGATCCCCGGCGTCGATGGCGCGGTAGGCGCTGACTTCGGTGGGCAGCCTGCCGGGCTCGCGGTTGGTGTGCGGCCAGTCGCTGGCCCACAGGACCCGTTCGGGGTTGGCACGCAGGAACGCATGCGCCAGTTCGGCCACGCGATGATCCTGCCCTGCCCCTCCGCCGATCCGATAGGGCGCGGAGAGCTTCACATAGGCCGCGCCCGACGCGACCAGGCCCAGGATTTCGCGGACGCCGGGCTCCGACAGGGGCGTGTCCACGGGGATCATCGCGAAGTGGTCCAGCACCACCGGCACTGCCATGGCCCGCAGGACGCCGGCCGCGGCAGCCAGCGCCGCGGCGCTGGCGTACACCTGCACGTGCCAGCCCGAACCCGCCAGGCGGCCGGCCCAGCGCTGCAGCGCACGCGCCACCGCCTGCGGTTCGCTGGCGCCCACGCTTTCGAGATTCACGCGCACGCCGCGCACCCCGGCCGCATGCAGCCGCGCCAGCGCGTCGTCGGACGCCGCCACGTCCAGCACTGCCACCCCGCGCGCCGCACCCTGCAGCGCCGCCAGGGCGTCGAGCATGCAGCGGTTGTCCGTGCCGTACACGCTGGGCTGCACGATGACGGCCCGGCTGGCGCCCACGCGCGCCAGGTGCGCGCGCAGCGCCTCGGGAGATGCCGGCCCCGGGGTGTAGTGCCTGTCGGGCATCATGGGGTAGCGTGCAGGCTCCCCGATGACATGCACATGGCAGTCGCAGGCGCCGGCGGCCAGCGGGGCCGTGTCCGCCCTCATTGCGCCTGCAGGCGGCGCACGAAGGCCGCGCCTGCCTCGCGGGTGCCCAGCGTGCCGCCCACGTCGCGCGTGCATTCCCGGGCGGCGATCGTCTCGGCGATGGTGCGCTCGATCGCGGCGGCGGCCTCCAGGAAATTCTGCTGCCCGGTGCGCTGGCCGTGCCAGTTCAGCAGCATGGCGCCGGAGAGGATCTGCGAAACCGGATTGGCGACATTCTGGCCGGCGATGTCCGGAGCCGAGCCATGGGCGGCCTGGCCCATCGCATGGTCGCGGCCCGCGTTCAGGGAACCGCCCAGCCCCAGGCTGCCCGAAAGCTCCGCCGTGAGGTCCGACAGGATGTCGCCGAACATGTTCGTGGTGACGATCACGTCGAAACGCTGGGGCGCCCGCACGACATGCGCCATCATCGCATCCACGATCACGTCGTCGATGGCCACTTCCGGAAACTCCCGGCCCACCTCGCGGCATACGTCGATGAACATGCCGTCGCCGCGCTTGAGCACGTTGGCCTTGTGCACGATGGTGAGCTGCTTGCGGCGCGTCATGGCCAGTTCGAACGCCGTGCGGGCGATGCGCTCGCAGCACGGCCGCGTGATGCGGCGCAGCGACACCACCACGTCCGGGGTGATGAGCATCTCGCTGTTGCCGGATTCGATATTGCGGTCCGCATAGAACCCTTCGGTATTCTCGCGGACCACCACCAGGTCGAACTCGCCCAGCCGCGCCGGCATGCCGGGATACGTGCGCGCCGGCCGGATGTTGGCATGCAGGTCCAGGCTCTTGCGGAAGAACTTCGACGGATTGATCTCGCCGCGCGACTCGTCCTTGAAGTCGTACGTGGCCATGGGGCCCAGCATCAGGCCGTCGGCCTGCCGCACCTTCTCGAGCAGGGCGGGCGTGACGGTGGCGCCATGGCGCTGCAAGCTAGCATGGCCGGCCACGTCGTGATCGAACTTCAGGCCCAGGGCGTAGCGGTCGGAAGCCGCCTGCAGCACATCGACGGCCACGGCCATGGTTTCGGGGCCGATGCCGTCGCCCGGCAATACGACTATATGCATGATGTAGTTTCCTGGTTGGGTTGGTACGAGAGGGTCATTCCACCTGGATCCCGGCGGCCTGCACGAGACGCTGGTACTTGGACGCCTCGGCCTTCACGAAGGCGCCGAACTCGTCCGCCGTGTTCGCGGGCACGGCGGCGCCGTCGGCCTCGAAGCGCTGGCGCGTGGCCGGCTCGGCCAGGATCTCGTTGATGTGCCGGTTCAGCGCCGACACCACGGGCGCGGGGGTGCCGGCAGGCGCGAACAGGCCGCCCCACAGGCTGAATTGGAACGCCGGCGCCAGCGTTTCGGCAATCGTGGGCACGTCCGGCAATGCGGCCATGCGTTGCCGAGACGACACCGCCAGCACGCGCAGCTGCCCCGACTTCACATGCGGCATGGCCGCCGACGCACTGGAGAAGAAGAAATCCACGTGGCCGCCCAGCAGGTCCGTCATCGCCTGGCCCGCCCCCTTGTACGGCGCATGCAGCATGCGGGTGCCGGTTTCCAGCGCCAGGGCCGCGGCTGCCAGGTGGCCCGGCGTCGCGGTGCCCGACGAGGCGTATGCCACGGCATCGGCCTGGGCGCGCGCCGCCCCGATCAGCGCCTGCAGATCCGCATGGGGGGACTTGGCCGGCACCACCAGCACCAGCGGCGAGTCGCCGACCAGCACCACGGGCGCGAACTCGCGCAACGGGTCGTAGCCCGGCGCCTTCATGGCATAGGGATTGACGGCGATCTCGCCCGTCTGGCCCAGCAGCAGCGTGTGGCCATCGGGCTTCGCACGCACGACCAGGCGCGCGCCCAGCGCGCCGGATGCGCCCGGCCGGTTCTCCACGATCACGGACTGCTTCAGGCGCGCCCCCAGGGGCTCGGCCAGGATGCGCGCGAACACGTCGCCTTGCCCGCCCGGCGCATACGGCACGACGATCGTGACGGGCCGCGATGGATAGGCCTCCTGCGCCAGGGCGCGCGCGCCCGGCAGCCATGCCGCGCCTGCGCAGGCCAGCTTGAGGATCTGGCGGCGCGACAGCGGCCGGCTCTTCTGTTCGTTCATCATTGCGTCTCCTTGAAGAAATAATGCGTCAATCCAGCGTCATGCCCGAGCGCTTCACGACCCCGCGCCACATGTCCAGCTCGGCTGCCAGGGCCTGGGCGAAATCGGCCGGACTGCCGCTGAGAGTGTCCGCGCCTTCATGAACCAGGCGCTCGTGCACCAGCTTCGCGCCTGCCGCGGCGTTGATCTCGCGGTTGAGCTGCTCGACGATTTCCGGGGGGGTGCCCTTCGGGGCCAGGATTCCCCACCAGGTGGTGATGTCGAAATCCGGCAGGCCGGCTTCCGCCATCGTGGGCGTTTCCGGAAACAGCGGCGAACGCTGCCTGCCCGTGACGGCCAGCAGGTCCACCCGTCCGTCGCGCACCTGGGACAGCATGGTGGGCACGGTGGCGAAGAAGACCTGCACGCGGCCGGCCAGCAGATCCACCGTGGCGGGGCCGCTGCCCTTGTAGGGCACGTGGGTCATGTCCACGCCGGCCTGCTGCTTGAACAGCTCGCCGGCAAGGTGGTTGATGCTGCCGTTGCCGGCGGAGCAGAAGTTCAGGCCGGCATCGGGCTTGCCCGCCAGCTCGCGCAATTGCGCCACGGAACGCAAGCCCAGGTTCTTCGCCGCGACCACCAGCAGCGGACCGCGGCCCAGCATCGCCACCGGCTCGAACGACTCGCGCACGTCGTACGTGGAAGCCATGCCGGCTGCGGCGTTGGTGACGAAAGTGGAGGTGGCGAACAGCAGCGTGTGGCCGTCCGCCCTGGCCCCTGCCACGTAGCCGGCGCCGATGGCGCCCCCGCCGCCGCCGCGGTTTTCCACCACCACGGGCTGCCCGAGGCGCTCCGACAGCGTGCGCGCCAGGTCGCGGGCGATGCTGTCGGTGCCGCCGCCTGCGGCGAAGGGCACGACCAGCGTGACGGGACGGTCGGGAAAGCCGGCGGATCGGGCTGCCGGCGCAAGCATGGCGGAGGTTGCGGCAAGCATCAGGGCCGTCAGCAATTGCCGCCGGCGCCGGGGGGATGTGGACATGGTCTGTCTCCGAACAACAGCGTGCGCTCAGCCCTGGCGCAGCATCTTCAGTCTTTCCAGCAGGGCCTGGTGTATGTGGTGCTGCGCGGCTTGCTGCGCGCGAAGGGCGTCGCGGGCGCGGATCGCGTCGACGATCTCGCGATGTTCCTGGTCGGAACGCCGGGCCCGTTCGGGCGTGCTGAGCGTGCTGCGGCCCAGCAGGTACGTGGTGTCCGTGAGCGACTGCAGCGAGCGGATCAGGTAGCGGTTGTGCGCCGCGCTGTAGATGGCTGCATGGAAGTGCAGGTTCTGCGCCACCGGATCGCCGCCATCGCCGTCGTCCAGTATGGCCTGCATGTTGGCAATCTCGGCTTCCGTGGCGTGCCGCGCGGCGAATGCCGCGGCCGCCCCCTCCAGCACTTCGCGCATGGCATAGAGTTCGCCCACCTCCTGCGGGCCCATGGTGGCCACCACCATGCCGCGGCCCGGCTGGTGCGTGATCAGCCCTTCATCATGGATGCGCTTGAGCGCCTCGCGCACGGGCGTGCGGCCCAGCTGGAGCAGGCCGGCGATCTCGACCTCGCGCAGGCGGGTATCCGGCGGGAATTCGCCGGCAAGGATGCGGCGCTTGATCTCGTTGTAGGCGGCGTACGAACGCGACTGGCTCTGGGGAATGGGCATGTCTCGACCTTTTTGTATATTTTTGCATACAAAAAATAGCGTCGCAAACCGCCGCCACGGGGCTGCCGTTCGCCCGCGGCACCGGCACGCCCCGTATCGGAGTCCGGCGCAGGCCGGCGGATCCGCTTCGGGAAAAACGCCTGCGGGGAAAGCCGCCCTGGCCCTCCTGTAAGGGGAAACCTGAATAGGCGGTGCGACGCTTTTTGCGCACATTAGCGACTTTGATTTTTGATCAAAGATCGAATGCCCCGCCATCCCGACCTGGAGCCCCTGGTTCACACCTCGGTCCACGAAGCCGTCTACCGCCGGCTGCGCGACCACCTGATGCGCGGCGACTATGCCGCCGGCGAGATCCTGGGCATCCAGGAGCTGGCGGATGCCTTCGGCACCAGCGCCATGCCGGTACGGGAGGCGCTGCGCCGGCTGGCCGCGCAGCGGGCGCTGGAACCCATGAAAAGCCGTTCCATGCGGGTGCCGGTCATCTCGCGCGCGCGGCTGGAAGACATCCGCCGCGCGCGCGTGCTGATCGAAGGCACGGTCACCGCCTGGGCGGTCGAGCACATCGACGCCGAAACGCTGGAAACGCTGCGCGCGCTGGCCGCGCAGATCGGCCAGTCGCTGGCCGATCCCGCCTCGGTGCGGGACGGCCTGGAAAACAACCAGCTCTTCCACTTCACCATCTATCGCGCCGCCCGGTCGGATTCGATGCTGGCCACGATCGAAAGCCTGTGGCTGCAATCGGGCCCCTACCTGCGCGCCACCCGCGCCCTCATGCACTCGCACGAACGTCCTTCCGCCGAGTTTCACGCCGCCATCGTGCAGGCCATCGCGCAGCGCGACGCCGACAAGGCCCGGGCGGCCATGGAGCGCGACATCTGCTGGGCCTTCGACAAACTCGCCGCCCACCGCACCGCGCTGGCCGGCTGATCCACCAGGAACCTCCCGCAATGTCCCTGCACAAGCACCGCTCCCGCATGGTCACCGACGGCCTGACCCGGGCGCCGCACCGCGCGTTCCTGCGCGCCACCGGGTTCGACGACGCCGCGCTGGAAAAATCGGTGGTCGGCATCGTCAGCACCCAGGGCGAGAACACGCCCTGCTCGATGGGCCTGGCTCCGCAGGCGGACCGGGCCCGGCTGGGCGTCGCGGCGGGCGGCGGCGTGCCCGTCAGCTTCTCGACCATCTCGGTGTCCGATGGCACGTCCATGAATCATGCCGGCATGCGCATGAGCCTGCTGTCGCGCGAGACGATCGCCGACAGCGTCGAGCTGGTGGTCCGCGGCCATGCCTACGACGGCCTGGTGGCCTTCGCCGGCTGCGACAAGACGCTGCCGGCCATGATGATGGCCATGGTGCGCGTCAACGTGCCGGCGGTGTTCCTCTATGGCGGGGCCACGCTGCCCGGCCACGCCCTGGGGCGCCAGGCCACCATCCTGGACACCATCGAGGCGGTGGGCCGCGTGCAGCACGGCGCCATGACGGCGGCCGAGCTCAAGCTGATGGAGCGCACCTGCACCCCGTCGGCCGGTTCGTGCCCAGGCCAGTTCACCGCCAACACCATGGCCATGGTGGGCGAAGCGCTGGGCCTGTCGCCGCTCGGCTCGGCAATGATGCCGGCGGTGTACAGCGAACGGCTGGCCCTGGCCCAGCGGGCCGGCGAGCAGGTCATGCGCACCCTGGCGCAGGGCGGCCCGCTGCCGCGCGACCTGGTCACCCGGGCGAGCCTGGACAACGCCTGCGCCGCGGTGGCGGCCACCGGCGGCTCGACCAACGCCGCGCTGCACATCCCCGCGATTGCCCACGAAGCCGGCATCCGCTATACCCTGGACGACGTCGCGCGCGTGTTCCAGCGCACCCCGCTCATCGCCGACCTGCAGCCGGGCGGCCGCTTCCTGGCCCGCGACCTGCACGAAGCCGGCGGCGTGCCCGCCGTGCTCAAGGCCCTGCTGGCAGGCGGCCATATCGACGGCAGCGTGCTCACGCTCGACGGGCGTCCCCTGGCGCAAGCGCTGGCGGACGCGCCCGAACCGGACGGCGAAGTCGTGCGTCCCTGCGAGCGTGCCCTCCATCCGTCGGGCGGCGTCACCGTGCTCAAGGGCAATCTCAGCCCGCAGGGCGCCCTGCTGAAGATCGCCGGCCTGAAATCGCTGCGCTTTTCCGGGCCGGCCCGCGTGTTCGAGAACGAAGAAGACTGCATGCGCGCCGTCTCCCAACGCACCTACCGGCCGGGCGAAGTCCTGGTCATCCGCAACGAGGGCCCCAAGGGCGGCCCCGGCATGCGCGAGATGCTGAGCGTGACGGCGGCCCTGTACGGGCAAGGCATGGGCGAGAAAGTCGCGCTGCTCACCGACGGCCGTTTCTCGGGCGCCACGCGCGGCCTGTGCATCGGCTATGCCGGTCCGGAGGCGGCGGCGGGCGGCCCCATCGGCCTGATCCGCGATGGCGACATGATCCACATCGACGCGCAGGCCAACACCTTGAATGTCGAACTGAGCGACGCCGAACTGGCGGCCCGGCGGGCCAGCCATGTGCCGCCGGCCCGGCCGCGCCTGGCCGGCGCGCTGGAAAAATACGCGCTGCTGGTGCGCCCCGCCCACGAAGGCGCCGTCACGCACTCCGGCGCCGTCGAATGGCCTTACGAAACACCGGAGGCAGAATGATTGCAACCGTTGCGTTCTGCGGCATCGGCCTGATGGGCGCGCCCATGGCGCGCCGCCTGCTGGCGGCCGGCCATCGCGTGCGCGTCTGGAACCGCAGCCCCGAGAAGGCGCGCGCGCTGGCCGTCGAGGGCGCCGAGCCGGCCGATACGCCGGCGGCGGCCGCCGCCGGGTGCGATGCCGTGTTCCTGTGCCTGACCGACGAAGCGGCGGTGCGGGACACGGTATTCGGCGAGCAGGGCGTGCAGCGCGCCGCCGGCGCCTGGCTGGTCGACCACTCCAGCATTGCGCCCGTAACGACACGCCAGTACGCCGACAAGCTGCGCCAGGCCTGCGGCCGCGTCTGGATCGACGCGCCGGTATCCGGCGGCGTCGCGGGCGCGCAGGCCGGCACCCTGTCCATCATGGCGGGCGGGCCGGCCGAGGCGGTCGATGCCGTCTCGCCGTGGCTGCGCGCGTACGCGGGCCGCATCACGCGCATGGGCGACGTGGGCGCCGGCCAGGTCGCCAAGCTGTGCAACCAGACCATCGTCGCCAGCACCGTCAATGCCATCGCCGAGGCGGTGGCCCTGGCGCAGCGCAGCGGCATCGACGCAGCCGCCCTGCGCACCGCGCTGGCGGGCGGCTGGGCCGACTCCACGCTGCTGCAGATCTTCGTGCCGCGCATGACGGCGCCGGTCGAGCAGCCGCTGGGTTCGGTGGCCACCATGCTCAAGGATGTCGAGAACGTGGCGGCCCTGGCGCGCGCCACCGGCACCGAACTGGCCGGCCTGAACGGCGTGCTGGCCAGCTACCGGGCCGCCGCCGCCCAAGGGCTGGGGCCGGCCGACCTGTCCGATATCGTTCGCGTGGCATGGCCCGAGCGGCCGGCCACGCACAAGGAGCCATGATGAAACTGGCCGCCAATCTCTCGTTGCTCTATCCCGGCCTGCCGCTGGCCGAGCGCATGGCCGCGGCCGCGCACGACGGTTTTGCCGGCGTGGAGATCCTGTTCCCCTACGACATCGCGCCGCAGGAGCTTGCCGCCATGCTGCGCGACCACGCGCTGGAACTCGTGCTGGTGAACACACTGCCCGGCCAGGCGGGCGAAAAAGGCCTGGCCTGCCTGCCCGGACGCGAAGACGACTTCCGGCAGGCCCTGCGGCGCGCGCTGCAGGTGTGCGAGGCCACGCAATGCCGCATGATCCACGCCATGGCGGGCATCCCGCCGGCAGGCACCACGCACGGCGCCTGCCGCGCCACGCTGATCGACAATCTGCGCGAAGCCGCCGTGCTGGCGGAGCAGACAGGCGTGACGCTGACGCTCGAAGCCCTCAACCGGGCCGATGCGCCGGGCTATTTCTACTACCGGCCCGATCAGGTGGCCGACATCATCGCCGCGGTGGGCCACGATGCCGTGCGCCTGCAGTTCGACCTCTACCATACCCAGCGCGAAGGCCTGGACATGGACGCCGCGCTCGACCAGGCGCTGCCGTGGGTGCGCCACGTGCAATTCGCCGGCCCGGCCGGCCGGCATGAGCCGGACCCTACCGACCCCGCCGTGGCGCGCGCGCTGCGCACCCTGGCCGCAAGCGGCTATGCAGGCTGGATCGGCTGCGAATACATCCCGGCCGGCGATACCTCGGCGGGGCTCGCATGGCGGCGCGACTACCAGGCCATCCTCGATGCGGTGGGCGCGGCATGAACATCCTCATAACCGGCGCCAATGGCTATATCGGCCGCGCCCTGGTGCAGCGGCTCTGCGCCATGCCGGCCTTGCCCGGCTACGGCGCGCCCACCGCGATCACCCTATGCGACCTCGCCCTGGATGCGCCGCCGGCCGACCCGCGCATCCGAGGCATCACGGGCAATTTCGCCGATCCGGCCGTGCTGGCCGCCATGACCGAGCCGGCGCCCGACCTGGTGTTTCATCTGGCCAGCGTGGCCAGCGGACGGGCCGAGCAGCAGTTCGAACTCGGCCTGCAGGTCAACCTGGAAGGATCGCTGCGCCTGCTGGAGCGGCTGCGGCAACAAGGCCGCGCCCCCGGCCTGGTATTCACCAGCAGCATCGCCGTGTTCGGCGCGCCCCTGCCGCCCCGCGTGGACGACGCCACGCCGGCCGTGCCGGCCCTGAGCTACGGCGCGCACAAGCTCGCCATGGAAATCCTGCTGGCCGACTACACGCGGCGCGGCTTCGTGCGGGCCCGGGCCGTGCGCCTGCCCGGCATCGTGCCGCGCCCGGCCGCGCCCAACGGCGCCTGGTCGGTGTTTTCCAGCACACTGATACGCTCGCTGGCGGCCGGCGAACCCTGCACCATGCCGGTGAGCCCGCAGGCCACGCTGTGGCTCATGTCGCGCCACTGCTGCATCGACAACCTGCTGCATGCCGCCGGCCTGACTGCCCGGCCGCCGGGCGAGCGCATCGTCTGGACCCTGCCGGCCCTGCGCGTCTCGGTGGAGCAGATCGTGCAGGCCTTCGATGCGCGCGGCGTCCGCGCGCGCGAGCTGGTGCGCTATGCGCCCGACCCGGACATCGAAGCCCAGTTCGGCGCGCAGCCGCCGTTGTACACGCCTGCCGCCGAAGCGGCGGGATTCGGCCACGACGGCGACCTGCCTACCCTGCTGGACCGCGCCGCGGCGGCCTCGCCTTAGCCCGGACCCAGCCAGAACACCAAGACCATACCGAGGAGACACCATGACCAAGACCCTGGCCACCATCGTGATTGCCGGCGCGGCATTGGCCGCCGCCCTGCCCGCGCAGGCACAGAAGAAAGTCGAACTGACCGTATCCAGCTGGCTGCCTCCCACCCATGCGGTGGTCGCAGACTTCATCATGCCCTGGGCCAAGGAGATCGAGCAGGCCACCGACGGCCGCGTGACCCTGCGCCTGCTGCCCAAGCCGGTCACCAACCCGGCCGGGCATTTCGACGCGGTGCGCGACGGCCTGGTGGACATTTCATTCATCTCCCACGCCTACTATCCGGGCCGCTTCCAGCTCACCAAATTCGCCGTGATGCCGTTCTCCGGCAACACCGCCACCTCGCGCTCCATCGCCGCGTGGGACACCTACGAGAAGTACCTGCTGCCCGCCGACGAGCACAAGGGCGTACGGCTGCTGGGCATCTACGCGCACGGCCCCGGCATCGCATTCACGACCAGCAGGCTGCTTGCGAACATCGATGCCTTCCAGGGCTTGAAGGTGCGGGTGGGCGGCGGCATGGCGGCCGATGTCGCCAAGGCAATCGGCGCCATACCGATCGCCAAGCCGGCCCCGGAATCCTATGAGCTGCTGAGCACCGGCGTGGTGGACGGCGTGTTCTTCCCCGCCGAGTCGCTGGTGTCCTTCAAGCTCGACGGCATCATCAAGAACGCCACGGTCTTTCCTGGCGGGCTGTACTCGGACTCGCACGCGGTCATCATGAACCGCGACGCATTCGCGCGCCTGTCCAGGCAGGACCAGGACGCCTTGCTCAAGCTGTCGGGCCGCCACCTGGCCGAACTGGCCGGCAAGGCGTGGGACAAGCACGACGCCGAAGCGCACAAGGTGCTGAACGGCGGCGGAATACAAGTGGTGCATGCGGACCCCGCGCTGGTGGCGGCGGTGCGCGAGCGCACCCAGGGCTTCGAGCAGGCCTGGCTGGACGCGGCCGCGGCCAAAGGCATCGACGGCCCGGCCGCGCTGGCGGCGTTTCGCGCCGAGATCAAGCAGCTCGACGGCCAATGAGCGCGGCAGGCGCCGGCCCGAGGCCGGCGCGCATTCCAGCGAGGACGCCATGAAGATCCTGAACTGCGCGATCGTGGCCTTGCTCAAGGCCATCGCGGTGATCAGCCTGTGCGGCATGAGCCTGCTGACCGTCGTCGACGCGACGGGCCGCTATCTGCTCAACCGCCCCATCATCGGCTCGGTCGAGCTGGTCGAGCTGATGATGATCGCCGTCATCTTCTCCAGCATTCCTCTCATGACCCGTTCGCGCGGCCACATCACGATGGACGGCTTCAGCCACCTGTTCACGGCGCGCGCCGTGCGCCTGCAGGATCGCTTCGGTGCGCTGATCGCCATGATCGTCAGCGGCTTCCTGGCCTGGATCACCTGGGGCAAAGCGGCCAGCACCGCCGACTACGGCGACATGACCGCCATGCTGGGCATCCCCCTCGCCCCGTTCGTCTATTTCATGGCCGTACTGCTGGCCCTGGACGCCATCTACCAGGCCGCCAACCTGTGCCGGTCCAGCCCCGAGGAAGCGACGCATCATGACTGAATCCCTGCTGGCGCTCGGCGTCATGTTGTTGCTGGTTTTCCTGCGCGTGCCCGTCGCCTTCGCCATGGCGCTGGTCGGGTTCATCGGCCTGGGACTGGTGCGCAACTGGAACGCGGCCTACGCCATGGCCGGCTCGGTGATCTACGAAAGCGGGTTCCAGTATCTGCTGTCGGTGTTGCCGCTGTTCATCCTGATGGGCAATTTCGTGACCCAGTCGCGCATGTCGCGCGAACTGTATGCGGCCGCGCACGCGGTGCTGGGCCACCGGCGCGGCGGCCTGGCCATGTCCACCATCGTCGCCTGCGGCGGCTTCGGCGCGATCTGCGGCTCCAGCCTGGCCACGGCGGCCACCATGGCCAAAGTGGCCTATCCGGAAATGCGCCGCATCGGCTACAGCGAGAAACTGGCCGCCGGATCGATCGCGGCGGGCGGCACGCTGGGCATCCTGATTCCGCCTTCCATCATCATGGTCGTGTACTGCCTGCTGACCGAGCAGAGCATCGGCAAGATGTTCGCCGCCGGCGTGCTGCCCGGCCTGCTGGCGATAGCCTGCTACATGCTGGCGGTCGGCTGGGTGGTGCGCCGCGATCCGGCCGCCGGCCCCAAGGGCGAGCGCCACACGTGGCCGCAGATCCGTCACGCGCTGGGCCGGGTGTGGAGCGTGCTGGCACTGATCGCCATGCTCATGGGCGGCATCTATGCCGGCGCCTTCACCCCCGCGGAAGCCGCCGGCATCGGCGCGTTCCTGGGTTTCGTCTTCGCCTGCTGCCGCCGCACCATGAGCTGGCGCACTTTCGTGGACGTGGTGGTGGAATCGGCCAAGACCACCGGCATGATCTTCCTGGTGATGATAGGCGCGCTGATGCTGGCCAATTTCATCAATTTCACGTCGCTGCCGGCCGACCTCCTGGCGCTGGTGGAACGCTACCAGCTGAGTCCGCTGGCCGTGATCTTCGCCATCTGCGGCATCTACATCGTGCTGGGCTGCGTCCTCGAGAGCATGTCGATGATCCTGCTGACCGTGCCGGTGTTCTACCCGCTGGTGCAGAGCCTGGGGTTCGACCTGATCTGGTTCGGCATCATCGTGGTGGTGGTCACCGAGATCAGCTTCATCACCCCGCCGTTCGGCATGAACGTGTTCGTGCTGCGCGGCCTGCTGCCCGGCGTCAGCACGCAGACGATTTTCCGCGGGGTGATGCCCTTCGTCATCGGCGACGTCGGACGGCTGAGCCTCCTGATCCTGTTTCCGGCAATCTCGCTGTACCTTCCGCAGTTCGTCAACTAGGGCCGCCGCAGCGCGCCGGACAAGCTTCGCCGGCAGTCGTCCCCCGGTTCAGCGCCCGACCGGCGCCGTCTTGCGCTGGTACGTGGCCAGGCTGGACTGCATGGCCTCGCGTACGGCGTCGACCAGCCGGTTGTCGTCGTCGTGCTTGCGCGTGACCATCGACAGCTGCAGCACCGGCGCGCCGCGGCCCAGCCGCACGATACGCACGGGATAGTTCTGCAGGGCCTGCGGATCAGGCATCTGCAGCACCGAGAGCCCCAAGCCGGCGCTCACCATGGCGACGATGGCCGGCGCACTGTCGAACTCCAGCGTGCCGTGGACCTCCGATACATTCGCGCTGACATACTGGTGCGCCATGGTGCCCGTGACGGTGCCGCGGTCGTAGCGGATCCAGTCGTACTGACGGAACAGCGCGGCCACGCTGTTGTCCTGCGCGTCGGGCGGCGCCACCACCACGAGCTCGCGCCGCAGCATCGGCGTCCAGCGCAGGCGGGCGGAGCCTCCCGTGGGGGGCTGCGCCACCAGCGCGGCATCGATCTCTCCCGCCTTGACGGCGGCCGTCAGCGTGCTGCTGCGCCCGCGCGACAGCCTCAGTTCCAGGCGGGGATGGCGTTCGCGCAGGAAACGCATGATTCCCGGCAGCACCACCGGCTGCAGCGATTCGATGACGCCCAGGCGCACCAGCCCCTCCACCGCCAGGCTGTGCCCCGTGCGCAGGGCCTCCAGCCCGCGCAGGCCGTCGCGCAGCAGCGCGGCCACCTCGTGCGCCAGCCGGTTCGGCCGGGCCTGGAGCCCGGAACGATCGAACAGCGGTTTGCCCAGATACAGTTCGAGCTGCTTCATCTGCATGCTGACGGCGCTCGGCGTCACGTTCGCCTGCCTGGCGGCGCCGGCAAAAGTGCCCGCCTGCAGCACCGCCTCGAGGGTGTAGAAGGTCTCGATCTTCATCAAGAATCCTTATGAAGTAGCTCAAATAAGTTCGCTATTCTAATGAAGCACCCCATGCCAGACTAGCGCCCGGATACCTACCACCAGGAGCGAGCACGATGTCTGCCCCCACTCAACCACGCCCCCAGGCCTGGACCGCCCAGCAGGCGCGCGAAGACGATTCATGGGTCCTGCGCCTCACCCAGGAGGAAATCCAGGGCTTTCGCGATGCGCTGGCGCATGCCAGGCAACTGGCCAAGCCCCTGCTCGCCATGGAGCAGGCCGATTTCCCGCTCAGCCCGGCAGCGCGCCAGGTATTGCAGCGCGCGATCGACACCACGCAAGGGCGCTGGGGCATGTGCCTGGTGAAGGGCTTCCCCGTGGACGAATGGACGGAGGCCGAATCGCGCCTGGCCTATTGGGGCATGAGCCTGTACATGGGCGTGGGGCGTACCCAGAACCGCGCCAGCGAATTCATGAACGACGTGCGCAACGAAGGCGGCGAATACAAGGTCAAGGGCGGCCGCGGCTACAACACCAATGCGGGCCTGGACTTCCACCAGGACTCCTGCGACGTGGTCGGCCTGCTCTGCCGCCGCACCGCCAAGGCCGGGGGCACGAGCAAGGTGATCAGCTCCATCGCCCTCTACGAGGAAGTGCAGCGCCGCCGCCCCGACCTGATCCCCGTGCTGAAAGGCGCCTTCTACCACAGCTACCAGGGCACGCAGGATCCCAGCCAGCCGCCCTACTACCGCTGCCCCATCTTCGGCAGCCATCCCGACTACTTCGCCGCGCGCACCAACCGCAAGAACACCATTGCCGCCCAGCGCGACTTTCCCGAAATCCCCCGGCTCACCCCGGCACAGACCGAGGCGCTGGACCTGCTGGACGAGCTGATGCCCAGCGAGCTCCTGTGCTACACCATGGAACTGGAGCAGGGCGACATGCAGTTGCTGAACAACTACGTGACGCTGCATTCGCGCACGCCGTTCGAAGACTACGACGAACCCGACCGCAAGCGCCACCTGTTCCGCCTCTGGCTGTCCATCCCCGGCTCGCAGCCCCTGCCGGCCGACTGGGAGGAATACTACGGCGACGTGCGGGCAGGCGCGGTGCGCGGCGGCGTGCGGGGCAGCGCCATCACGCGCGAGTTCCTGGAATACGAAAAGCGCCAGGCAGCCGCCCTGGGCATGCTGTTCGAGACCTGGCGCCCGAAGGTGCGCAAGGAAGACATGGAACGCATACTCGCCGCCGACGCGACGGCCACGGCTTGAGGAGACCCCGCGTGCCGACATCCCAACTGAAGGAACGCCTGGCCCGGCCCGCGCCGGTGCTGGCGCCCGGCGTCTACGACGCGCTCACTGCGCTCATTGCCGAACAGGCCGGCTTCGACGCGCTGTACCTCTCCGGCGGCGCGGTGGCATACACGCAGCTGGGCCGCTCCGACGTAGGGCTCACCACCGCCACGGAAACCGCCGACGTGCTGGCGCGCATCACCGACCGCGTATCGCTGCCCCTCATCGTCGACGGCGACACGGGCTACGGCAACGCGCTGAACACGCAGCGCACGGTGCGCCTGTTCGAGCGCGCCGGGGCTGCCATGATCCAGCTGGAGGACCAGACCTTCCCCAAGCGCTGCGGACACCTGGATGGCAAGCCGCTGGTCCCGCCGCACGAAATGTGCGGAAAGCTGCGTGCCGCGCTGGATGCCCGGCACGATGCCGGCACGCTCATCCTGGCCCGCACCGATGCCGTCGCGGTGGAGGGCCTGGATGCTGCCATCGAACGCGCGGAGGCCTACCTGGAGTGCGGCGTGGACGCCTTGTTCATCGAGGCCGTGCACAGCGCCCAGGACATGGACCGCGTATGCGGACGCTTCGCCGGCCGCGTGCCCATGCTCGCCAATATGGTCGAGGGCGGCAAGACCCCGATCCAGAGCGCCGCCGAGCTCGGCGCGCGCGGCTATCGCATCGTGATCTACCCCGGCGGCACCGCCCGCTTCGTATCGCGCCAGCTGCAGCGCTATTTCGCCGGCCTCAAGGAGCACGGCACCACCCGGCCGTTCCGCGAGGAGATGAACGACTTCGACGGACTCAATGCGGTGATAGGTACGCCCGAACTGCTGGAGACCGGAAGGCGCTACGCCGGCGAGACCTAGGGCCGTCCAGGCCCGACACTCATCACAAAAAACGAGGAGACAACAATGAAACGCAAGCTCTGCAGCCTGATCGCGATGCTGTGCTGTACCACGGCGATTGCCGCCGGCGGCGCCTACCCCGACAAACCGATCAAGTTGATCGTGCCATTCCCGCCCGGCGGAAACATCGACGCGACGGCCCGGATCGTGGCCGAGGGCCTCTCTGCACAGTTGGGCCAGGCCGTCATCGTCGAGAACCGCGCCGGCGCGGGAGGCATCGTCGGGGCGGAATTCGTGGCGCGCGCCGCGCCCGACGGCTACACCGCGCTGTTGGGATCCACCGGCGCCCTGGCGCCCGTGAAATCGCTGCATCCCGACGCGAAGCTCAGCCCCGCCCAGGACTTCGTATCGGCCGGGTCCATCGCGCGCGCACCGCTGGTCCTGGCCGTAGGCCCGAGCCTGCCGGTCCGGACTCTGGCTGAATTCGTCGAATACGCGAAGGCCAAGGCAGGCAAGCTCACGTTCGCCACCGCCGGCATCGGCACCGCCGCGCACCTGACCGGCGAATACTTCCAGAAGCAAAGCGGCATCCAGCTGCTGCACGTACCGTACAAGGGCAGCAGCCTGGCGGTGTCGGACCTGCTGGGCGGGCATGTAGACCTGACCTTCGACCAGCTGGCGTCCACTCGTGCCCAGATCGAGGCGGGCAAGCTCACGGCGCTGGGCGTAACCACCGCGGAACGCACCGCCATGGCCCCCGGCCTGCCCACCCTCGCCGAATCCGGCCTGCCGGGATTCGAAGCTTCCACCACGACCGGCCTGCTGTTTCCCAAGGGAACGGCGCCCGAGATGCTGCTGCGGGTGAACGCTGCCCTGCAGGCGACGCTCCAGCGCGACGACGTGGCGGGGAAATTCCGCGAGCTGGGCGCCGACCCGCAACCCGGTACGCCCGCGGAATTCGACGCCACCCTGGCAAGCGAGACCGCGAAATGGGCGAACGTCATCTCCGCCGCCGGCATCAAGCCGGCCACCAACTAGAGCGGGACAACTCATGGATCATCACGCCACCGCCGAGCCGCGGCTGTGCCTGCCGCCCATGCGGCAGGTATCCCGGCCGCGCGTCGTGCTCCCTGAGCACGCCACGGATTGCCATTGCCACGTTTACGAAGACCCGGCGCGCCATCCGCTCGCGCCGGGGCGATCCTATACACCGGCCAGCGCCACACTGGAACAGTATCTGGATATGTGCCGCGAGGTGGGCCTGTCCCGTACGGTACAGGTCAGCGCCAGCGTCTACGGCGCCGACAACAGCCTTACCCTCGACGTCATTGGGCGGCTGGGCCAGGATCGGGCCCGTGGCGTCGCGGGCCTGCACCCCGACGTGAGCGACGGCGAGCTGGACGCTCTTCACGCTGGCGGCATGCGCGGCGTGCGCGTATCCACCCACGTCCAGGGCTATGGCGGCACCCAGGCCATCGCGCACTACGCCTCCCGTGTGCAGCGCCTGGGCTGGCACGTCCAGGTGCACGTGGCCCGCGCCGACGAGATCTTCGAACTGGAAGACACCCTGCTGCGCATCCCCGTGCCGCTGGTCTTCGACCACCTGGGCTGCGTGCGCGGCGCCGAAGGACCCGGCCAGCGGGGTTTCCAGGCACTGCTGCGCCTGTTGAAACAGCGGGACGACTGCTGGACGAAGATCTCCAGCTGGTATCGCCGATCGGATGCGGGAGGTACGCACGAAGACATGGAGCCCATCGTCGCGGCCCTCGTCGATACCCGCCCCGACCGCCTGGTATTCGGCACAAACTGGCCCCATCCCGCGCTGTTTCCCCCGCAGGAAGTGCCCGACGACGGCGCGCTGGTCGACGCCTTCACAAGTTGGGTTCCCGACGAAGCCGTGCGCCGGCGCATCCTCGTGGACAACCCCGCGCAACTGTACGGGTTCCCGAATTGACGACTGGCACGCCAGCCGTCCAGAACACTTCCGAGGACAACCATGCATCGCAGATCCTTCATGGGCGCCATCGGCGCCGGCATGCTGGCCGCGTCCGGCCTGGCACGGGCCAGCGCCCCCACACGCATCATCGTGGGCGCCACCCCGGGCGGCGGAACCGACACCGTGGCACGGGTGCTGGCCGCCGAGCTGGGCCAGGCCCTGGGCAGCACCTTCGTGGTGGAGAACCGCCCTGGCGCAGGCGGCAACATCGCCGCCCAGGCCGTGGCCGGCGCGCAGCCGGACGGCGCCACGCTGCTGATGTGCTACACCAGCCATGCCATCAATGCCACGCTGTACGACCAGCTCCCCTTCGATCCCATCAACGACTTCACGCCCATCTCGCAGGTGGCCACGGCGCCCTCCGTGCTGCTGGCCAACCCCAAGGTGCAGGCCGGCAACATGGCCGAGCTCATCGCGCTGGCCAAGGCAAGGCCCGGCCAGCTCAGCATGGCCCTGCCCGGGATCGGGTCGGCCGGCCACCTGGGCTCGGAAGTGATCAGGATGCAGGCGGGCGTCGACATCCTGCTGGTGCCATACAAGGGCACCGCGCCGGCCATGAACGATCTCCTGGGCGGCCAGGTGGACCTGATGTTCGCAGGCGCGGCGCTGGCGAAAGGCCAGCTGCAGTCCGGCACGCTCAAGCCGCTGGGCATCAGCAGCGCCAGGCGCATGAGCAACTACCCCGACATCCCGCCCATCGCCGACACCCTGCCGGGCTACGACTTCAGCGCCTGGTACGGGATGCTGGGGCCCAGGGGCATGGATCCTGCCCGGACGCAACGACTGGCCCAGGCCACGGCGCAGGTGCTGGCGGACCCGGCAATCAGCCGGCGCCTGCTGGACGAGGGCCTGATCGCCGCGAGCAGCACGCCCGACGCATTCAGCCGCTTCATCGGCAGCGAAGTGGCAAGCTGGGGCAAGATCGTGAAGGCCTCGGGCGCGCGCGCAGGCTGAACCCGGGCGCACGCCGGCACGGCGGCGGCCCGACCGCGGACGACAGCCTTCGGGTATAGTCGGCAGCTTCATGCCGCGTACTGGAGCCCACGCCGAACATGCCTAGCGCACGCGACCTGGTCTATGGGGAATTGCGACGCCGTCTGATGTCGGGCGCCTTCCTGCCCGGCGAACGCCTGCGTGAAGAACACATCGCGGCGGAGCTGTCGGTAAGCCGCACGCCGGTGCGCAGCGCCATCGAACGGCTGGTTGCCGACGGGCTGGTCAAGCGCGAAGGACGCGGCACGGTGGTGCTGGGCTGGCTCGATCGCGACATCGACGAAGCCTTCGAGCTGCGGCTGCTGCTGGAGCCCTATGCCGCCCGCGTGGCGGCCGGGCGCGCCACGCCCGGGCAGATCGACCTCCTGGAGTCCCTGAACCTGCAGATGCTGCGCGCCGTGGAATCCGACGAGCCCGATCGCGTCGCGCAGGTGCAGCACTGCAACAACCGTTTCCACCATGCGCTGCTGGAGGCCTCGCAGTCGGCGCGCGTGCGCGCGCTGGTGGAACAGCTGCTGGACATGCCCATCATCATCGGGTCGTTCTACTTCTACAGCCGCGACGACATGCTGCGCAGCGTGGAGCATCACCGCCAGATCATCCTGGCGCTGCGCATGCGCGACGCGGAATATGCCGAGACGGCCACCCGCTTCCATCTCACCGCAACACGGATGCTGTTCCAGAAACAGCGCCGGCGGGACGCACCCGCCGGCCACTGAACCCCGGGGCGCGCCCCGGCCTGCCGCGGCGTCTACCGCTGCGCCCGGGCCAGCCGCTCGAGGAAGCGCGGCCATACCTCCGGATTAAGCAGGCGCGGCGGACGCTCGCCGGCGAGCATGGCTGCGATCTGCCGGGCCGAGCCTTCGGCGACCTTGCGCCTGGCATCGTGGGTGACGCCGCCGGTATGGAAGGTCGCCACCACGTCGGTGCGCCGCAGCAGCGGATGCGTGGGCGCAGGCGGCTCCACCGACCAGACGTCGAGCCCGGCGCCGGCCAGGTGCCCGCCCTCCAGCGCCGCCAGCAGCGCAGCCTCGTCGTGGATGCCGCCACGTGCCGTCGACAGGAACAGGCTGCCAGGCTTCATGCGCGCATACGCCCGGGCATCCATCATGCCGCGCGTGCTTGCGTCCAGCGGGCAGTGCAGGCTGACCACGTCGGACTGCGCCAGCAGTCCGTCGAAATCCACGGGCTCCGCGCCGCGTGCGCGTATCTCGTCGGCAGGCAGCAAGGGATCGAAGGCGATCGGGCGCATGCCGAAGCCTGCGCCGATGCGGGCCACGCGCCGGCCGATCTCGCCCAGGCCGACGATGCCCAGCACCCGCCCCTCGATCTCGTCGCCCATCAACGCTTCGCGGCTCGACGCCGCGCCGCTGCGCAGGGCTACGCCGGAGGCGTCGAGTTTCTTGACCAGCGAGAGCAGCAGGGCGAAGGTCATCTCGGCCACCGACGCGGCATTGGCGCCGGCCTGGTTCACCACCGCAACGCCGGCCCGCGTGCATGCGGGAACGTCTATCGTGTCGTAGCCGGCGCCGCCCGAGGAAACGCACAGCAGGCCCGGACAGCGGGCCAGCAGGGGCTCGCCCACGAACCAGCTGCGCGCCAGCTCGTCCTTGGCAGCCGACACATGGTAGGCATGGGCCTGGGCCAGGCCGGCCCAGGTGCGGGGATCATCGGCGCCGGGGGGCAGCACCGAGAGGTCCAGGCCGCCGGTCTGCCGGATCACGTCGTCGAAGACGGGATTGAGCCAGAGATCCAGGCGCGCCACGCGCAATGCGGCTGCAGGGCTCATGCTCACCCCGGCAGTTCGCAGCCCAGGGCCTTCAGCCGCGCATCGATCCAGGAGGTGTCGAGCTTGCCGGCCGCGATCTGCGCCAGCGTCTCCTCTTCGGCGGCGTGCTTGGCGGAGGCAGCCTGGTAGAGCGCTTCCGCCTGGTCGTAGGGCACGCACAGCAGGCCGTCCTCGTCGCCGAGGATCAGGTCGCCCGGCGCCACGGTCATGCCGTCCAGGGCCACGGTGCAGTTGATCTCGCCCGGACCGTCCTTGTAGGGGCCGCGATGGGTGATGCCCGCCGCATAGACCGGAAAGGCGCTGCGGCCGATGGTGCCGGAATCGCGGATGGCGCCGTTGATGACGATGCCGGCGATGCCGCGGGACGCGGCGTACGTGGTCATGATCTCGCCGATGATGGCATTGGTGAGATCGCCGCCCGCATCCACCACGACGACGTCGCCCGGCTGGGCCAGGTTCAGCGCCTTGTGCACCATGAGATTGTCGCCAGGGCGGGTGCGCACCGTCAGGGCCGGGCCAGCCAGGAGCGATCCGTCGTGCATGGGGCGCAGCCGCGCGCCGCCGGCGGTCATGCGCGACATGCAGTCGCTGATGTTGGCCACGGGGATCTTGCGGAATTTCTCGACGAGTTCCGCGCTCACGGCGCGCGTGCGGGGATGGATCTGGAAGCCGATCATGCAGGTGCTCCTGAATGGGTGATGGGGATGTGCATTATTGCCTGGGAATGCCGGCGTCCTGCACCACCTTGCCGAACACATCGTGATCGGTGCGGTGGCGCCGGGCCAGGTCTTCCGGCGTGCCCTTCATGACGCTGTAGCCGGCGGCCTCCAGCTTCCTTGCCGCCTCGGGCTGGTCCAGCGCCCGGTTCAGGGCCGCGTTCAGCGAGGCGATCACCTCGTCCGGCGTCTGGCTGGGCGCCATCAGGCCCCACCAGATGGTCTGGTTGATGGACTTGAAACCGCTCTCCACGAAAGTGGGCACCTCCGGCAGCGCCGGCGAGCGCTGGTCGGCCACCACGGCCAGGGCGCGCACCTTGCCGCTGCTGATCTGCGGCAGCAGCGAGGCCACCGAGCCGGTATAGAGGTCGATACGTCCGCTCATCAGGTCGGGGAACGCCTGCGACCAGCCCCGGTAGGGCACGTGCATCAGCTCGATGCCGGCCGCCTTGCGCCAGAGATGGCCGATGAGGTCGCCGCTGCCGCCTATGCCCGGGATGCCCAGCGAGACCTGGCCGGGCTTGGCCCGCGCGGCGGCCACCACGTCGTCCAGCGTCTTGAACGGCGATCCGGGCAGCACCACGAAGACACTGGGCGACGAAGCCACCAGGCCCACCGGCCGAAAGTCCTTGAACGTGTCGTAGCTGAGCTTCTGGTACAGCCACGGGTTCAGCACGATGTTGTCGGTCTGTGCCATCACCAGCGTGTGCCCGTCGGGCCGGGCCCGCGCCGTGGCGTCCAGCGCCAGGTTGCCGCCGGCGCCCGGCTTGTTTTCCACCACGATGTTCCAGCCGGTGTCCTGGCCGATGGCCGTGGCCATCATGCGCGTCAGCGTATCGGTGCCCCCGCCGGGCGGAAATGGCGAAATGAAGGTGATGGGCGCCGATCCGAGATCGGCCGCGCCGGCCATGGTGGCTGCCAGGGCCAGCGCAGCGGCGCCGGCCAGTGTCTTGAACGATAGCATTGTCTTCCTCACGAGTCGTTGTTGTCATGCGGCTGCGGCAGCCTTGGGAGGCTGCCGCGCCCTCAGGGCTGCCGGGCCAGCGCCGTCAGCCATGCCAGGCGTTCCGGCACGGTGTCGGGTATCTCGAGCGGTGCGCCGCCCTGCGCGGCGCGCGCCGCCTGCAAGCCCTGCGCGGTGCGTGCGAACAGGCGCTCCACGCCGTCCAGCACCAGGGGCTGCAGGCCCGCGTCGCACAGTTGCTGGCGGGCCTCGCGCACTTCGGCCAGGCGCCGCGGCGCATGCTGCACGTGCGAGCGCACGAAGGCGTCCACGAAAGTCGTCAGCGGAGTGCGGTCCATGTCGGCCAGGACCTCGTACAACGGCGCACGCAGGCCCATGCTCTCGGCGGCCACCAGGCATTCCACCGCCAGGCTTTCCATGCCCTTGGTGAGGATGCTGCGCAACAGCTTGAGCCGCACCGCGTCACCGGCCTGGCCCTCGATGGCCTGTGCCGGAGCGCCGCACGCCTGCATCGTGGCGGCGGCCTCGTGCGCGCCCGTGCCGGCGCACAGCAGCGGCGTACGGGCGCCCAGGAGTGCGATGGCGCCCATGATCGCCACGTCGGCGAACGGCATGCCGCGATTTGCGGCAACCTCCGCAGCGGCCTGCATGTCCGGCGCGCCGGCGGTGGTGAGATCCATGTACAGCGTGCCTGGTCGCATGTGTGGCATGGCCTGCTCGGCCACGGCGCGGGCGGCATGGCCGTACACCGCGCACACCACCAGGTCGGCGTCGGCCAGCCAGGGCCCGGGCGCTGCATGCAGCGCGGCGCCGTAGGCGCGGGCCCGCGCCTGCATCTCGGCATCCTGGCGCAGGTCGCAGATGGCATCGAGCCTGTGGCCCGCTGCCATCCAGGCCTGGGCGTAGCAACTGCCCACCTCGCCACACCCTATCAGGCTGATATTCATGTTTCGGTACATAAAAAAAACAATACCGGTTTGTAGCCTGAGGACACTTCCGTTGAATACTAGGGTAAATACCAGTAATTGCCGCGCGAAGAAAAACATTTTTAATACAAATCCACGGACAGCAGCCGGCTCCCCGCCCTGTCAGCGCCGATCCCGCTCTTCGCCGGACAGGCCCGATCCCAGGCCCAACCCCATGCCGACGCCTGCGCCACCTGCGCCACCGGCTCCGCCACGTCCTCCGCCACGCGCCGCGCCGCTGCCCTCCGCCCGCCCGCGGGCCGACGGGCCCGCCGGTCTCGCGGGGCCCTGCTGCGGAATCCGCACATCGGCCGGAACGGCCTCGAGGGCCAGCACGGCACGGATGAAGTCGCGCAGTGAAACCACCAGTTCGGCGGTATGCACGGGCCGGCCGGCCGCCAGTTCGGCGGCGGCATGCGCGGCGAGCCGCACCTGCTCTTCCGTGCCGAGCAAGATGATGTCGGAGAGCGCCGCCTCGACGGCATCGCGTATGCGCCGGGGGCGATCGAACGCGTAGGCGTCTGCACTTCCCACGAGCATGTCCTGCGGCAGAGAGGCCTCCGCCTCCTGCCCGGCGCCTCCGGGCACCGTGGCCGCCACCGGCTCGGCGCGCCCCCGCAACTCGCGCAGATGGGCGGGGTTCACCGCCAGGTTGCCGGTGAACGAGCCGCCCAGCACCTTGTAGGCCGCGATCAGCGTGCGCAGGCGTTCGTTGATCTGGCGGTTCTCGCGTTCGCGGCGCTGCTGCACCGTCTGCATGACCAGCAGGCGCACTCCCACGCCGATGAGCGTGATCAGGGCCAGGCCCAGCAGCGTCAGCAGCAGGCCGTGCCAGGAAGAGAAGTCGAGCAAGCGCATGGGGATGCCGTTATGCCTGGCCGAGACCGGGCCGGTTGATCGCCAGCATGTGCCGCACGCGCGGCGGCTGGCTGCCGCGGTGATAGGCACGCACCGACTCCTGGACATCGGCATCGGCCCGGGACACGCGGCGATGCTGCCGCATGTGTTCGGCCCAGGACTCCACCATGAACCATTCCAGCATCAGTCCGCCGTCTTCGGCGTCCTCGGTGATGCCCCAGTCGTAGGCGCCGTCGCGGCGCCGCTCGGCCGACAGCCCGGCCAGCGCCTTGAGGAAAGCGGCACGGTCGGACGGATCGATGCGGTATTCGATGAGGATGAGGACCGGCCCCCGGTCGTGATCCACCGGCGCGGCGGTCAGGGGTTCGGGCCAATGGTTGGACGGCACCAGGTCGGCCTCGCCCCTGGGCAGCTTGAGCGCGTGCGAAGCCAGGCCCGTCGCGGCCAGGCCCGCCGCCCCGGCCGCCAGCGTGTACGCCACGCCGATGAGCTCCGCCACCGCGCCCCATGCCAGGCTGCCGGCCGTCATGGCGCCATTGAACACCGTGAGATAGACCGCCAGCGAACGGCCCCGCACCCAGTTGGGCAGGATGGACTGCGCCACCCCGTTGAGCGTGGTGAGCGCCGTGATCCATGCCGCCCCCAGCAGCAGCAGCGCCACGGCAGCAACCCATTGCACCGGCACCAGCGCGAGGAACAGCATCACCGCCGCCGTGACCAGCGCAGCCAGGAGCAGCAGGCCGTCGGCGCTCAGGTGGGCGCGCAGGCGGGGCAGCAGCACGGCCCCGCCTATGGCCCCCAGCCCCACGGCGCCGAGCAGCAGGCCGTAGAAGCCCGCGCCCCCGCCCAGCAGTTCCCGGGCCACCAGCGGCAGCAGCGCCCATACCGAGCTGGCGAGCGCAAAGAAGACGAAGGCGCGGATGAGCACCACGTGCAGGTCGCGACTGGCGCGCGCATACCGCAAGCCCGCCCGGAACGCGCCGGAGAAGCGCTCGGCGAGCGCATCTTCGGCCACGGCCGGCCGGCGCCACCACAGCAGGGCCGAGATCACGAATACATAGCTGATCACGTCCACCCCGTAGGTGACCGCCGCGCCCAGGCTGGCGAGCACCGCGCCCCCCAGCGCCGGGCCGATGGCGCGCGCCACGTTGATCCCCAGGGAGTTCAGCGCCACCGCGCTCTTGACGTCCTTTTTCTCCACCAGCTCCGGGACGATGGACTGCCAGGTCGGCCCCATCAGCGCGGCGCCCACCCCGCCCAGGAACGTCAGCGCGATCAGCGACGTCACCGACTGCAAGCCCCAGGCCGACAGCAGCATCAGGCAGGCGCTCACGGCGGCAAGCAGCAACTGGATGGCGATCAGGAAGCGTCGGCGGTCGAGGATGTCGGACAGCACGCCCGCCGGTATCGCCAGCAGGAAGATCGGCAGGGTGCCGGCGGCCTGCACCATGGCCACCGCCGTCGGCGAGGGCGACAGGTCGGTCATGATCCAGGCACTCGCCACGTCGCGCACGAAACTGCCCGTATTGCCTATGACCGTGGCGATCCACAGCACCGCGAACAGCTGCTGGCGCAGCGGAGCGAAGCCGCTGGAGGGCGCAGGCCCGTTGGGTGAGGTCATGCGCGTTGCTCCGTCGCGGCCCGGCTAGACTGCCCAGCAGGAGCAGCCCAGCGCACCGAAAAAGCCCTGTGGGTCCGATACGGGCAGGCGCGAACCCCAGGCGTGCGCGTGCCGGTGCCCGTGCACGCCGCAGGCACGCGCGCAGCCGCAGGCGGCCACCATGCGATAGCCCAGCGAATTGCGCCCCGCGCCTTCCGGTTCGCCCCAGGCCGCATAGCCGCCGTAGGCCCGCACCGGCGACCAGTCGGGCATGGCGGGCGGCAGCGGGTTGTCGTCGAGCGCAGCGAACTGCCCGGCGGCATACACCACGCGCCCTCCGACCAGGGTGAGATCCGACACGAGAAAGGAGATCTCGTCCTCGGGGCAGGCGAAGTAGTCCCTGTCGGGCACGATGAGGTCGGCCAGCTGGCCGGCCTCGATGCGGCCGCGCCGGCCTTCTTCGCTGGAGAACCAGGCCACGTTCTCGGTCCACATGCGCAGTGCGGTCTCGCGATCCAGGCAATTCCGGCGCGGATAGAGCTGCATGCCGCCCACGGTCTTGCCGGTGATCATCCAGGCCAGTGAAACCCACGGGTTGTAGGACGCGACACGGGTGGCGTCGGTGCCCGCCGAGACGCGCACGCCCTGCTCCAGCATGCGGGCCACCGGCGGCGTGGCCTCGGCGGCGGCAGCGCCATAGCACTCGACGAAATACTCGCCCTGGTAGGCCATGCGATGCTGCACCGCCACGCCTCCGCCCAGCGCCGCGATGCGATCGGTCGAACGCTGGGAGATCGTCTCGGCATGGTCGAAGAACCAGTTCAGTCCGGCCAGCGGGACGTCGCGGTCGACCTTCTCGAACACGTCCAGCGCGCGCGATATGGTTTCGTCGTAGGTGGCATGCAGGCGCCACGGCCAGCGGTTCTGCGCCAGCACGCGCACCACCTCCTCGAGCTCGCCCTCCATCGTGGGCGGCATGTCCGGGCGCGGCTGGCGGAAATCCTCGAAGTCGGCCGCGGAGAACACCAGCATCTCGCCGGCGCCGTTGTGGCGGAAGTAGTCGTCGCCCTGCTTGTACTTGACCGTGGAGGTCCAGTTCAGGAAGTCTTCCTTCTCATGTCCGGGCTTCTGCGTGAACAGGTTGTAGGCCAGCCGCACCGTCATCAGGCCTTCGTCGGCAAGCTTCTGGACCACGGCATAGTCTTCAGGGTAGTTCTGGAAGCCGCCGCCGGCGTCGATCACCCCGGTCACGCCCAGCCGGTTCAGCTCGCGCATGAAGTGCCGGGTGGAGTTCACCTGGTAGTCGAACGGCAGCTTGGGGCCGCGCGCCAGCGTCGCGTACAGGATGGTGGCGTTGGGCCTGGCGATCAGCATGCCCGTGGGATTGCCCTGCGCGTCGCGCACGATCTCGCCGCCCGGCGGCTCGGGCGTTTGCCGGGTATAGCCCACCGCGCGCAGGGCGGCGCCATTGAGCAATGCGCGGTCGTACAGGTGAAGCAGGAACACCGGCGTATCCGGCGCCACCGCGTTGATCTCCTCGAGCGTGGGCAGGCGCTTCTCGGAAAACTGGTGCTCCGTGAATCCGCCCACCACCCGCACCCATTGCGGCGGCGGCGTCACCGCGACCTGGCGGCGCAGCATGTCCATCGCATCGGCCAGCGTGCGGACGCCATCCCAGCGCAGCTCGAGGTTGAAGTTCAGGCCGCCGCGCACCACGTGCGTATGGTTGTCGACCAGGCCCGGCAGGACGCTGCGCCCGGCCAGGTCGATGACGCGCGTGGCCGGCCCGGCCAGGGCCATGACGTCGCGGTCATCGCCGACAGCCAGGAAACGGCCGTCCTTGACGGCCACGGCGCTGGCCGTGGGGTTGCGCCGGTCTAGCGTGGCGATGCGGCCGCGATGCAGCACGACATCCGCATGGTTGGCGGTATCCATGCGCGCGGCTACCTGGCGGGATTGGGGCCGATGCGCTCGCCATGCTGCACCCGCTCCGGACCCTTGTGCACGTGGGTGACCGCATAGTCGATGCCCATGCCATAGGCGCCCGAGTGCTCCTTGACGATGCCGGTCACCGCGTCGTAGGTTTCCTTGCGCGCCCAGTCGCGCTGCCACTCCAGCATGACCTGCTGCCAGGTCATGGGCACGGCCCCCGCCTGCACCATGCGGTCCATGGCGTACTTGTGCGCATCCACCGAGGTGCCGCCCGACGCGTCGGCCACCATGTAGATCTCGTAGCCGCCTTCCAGCATCGCGCACAGCGCGAAGGTGGTGTTGCAGACTTCGGTCCAGAGGCCGGACACCACGACCTTCTTGCGGCCGTTGGCGGCCAGCGCGTCGCGCACGTTCTGGTCGTCCCAGGAGTTCATGGAGGTGCGCTCGAGGATCGGGTGGTCCGGGAACACCCCGAGCAGCTCCGGATAGGTGTTGCCGGAAAAGCCGTCGGTCTCGACGGTGGTGATGGTGGTGGGGATGTTGAACGCCTTGGCCGCCTTGGCCAGGCCCACCACGTTGTTCTTCAATGTCTGGCGGTCGATCGACTGCACGCCGAATGCCATCTGCGGCTGCTGGTCGATGAAGATGAGCTGGCAGTTCTGCGGCGTGAGGACCTCGAGATACTTGGACATGGCCGTGCTCCGTATAAGGTACGCTGGGGAACCTGCATTCGTGGCACGAAGATTTCCGCCATGTTACCCGCGCAGCATCCCATGCCGAGCAAGCGGGCGCCCGTCCGCGGGCACCTGCCAGTCGAGTTTACAGAGGGGCTTGCATGGCTGCAATGCAATCTAGGCCCGGGGCCCGGACCCGAGCTCCACGCCGGCCAGTTGTTCGCACAGCCTGGCGACGGCGGTGTGGTCCTGCCCTGTACCCAACGACTTGCCGGCGGCCGCCCAGAGTTCGCGGCACAGCGACGCGAACGGGGTGGGGGTGCCCGTGTCGGCGGCGATGCCCAGCGCGATGCTCAGGTCCTTCACCATGAGGTCCAGCCCGAAGCCGGAATTGAACTGGCGCGAGAGCACGAACTGCTTGAATTTCTTCTGCGTCGAGTTGTTCATGCCCGTAGAAGCATTCAGCACGTCGACGACCACTTCGGGGTCCAGGCCGAACTGCTGGCCGATCAGCATGGCCTCCACGCCGATCAGGAATCCGCCCGCCGACACCAGGTTGTTGAGCGCCTTCATGGCGTGCGCCGACCCGACTGCGCCGGTATGGAGAATGGAGGTGCCCATGGCCTGCAGCACCGGCCTGACCCGCTCCAGCGTCTGCGCCGGACCGCCGAACATGATGGCCAGCTCGCCGGTGCGCGCCCGCGGCACGCCCCCCGAAACCGGAGCATCCACCAGTTCGCCGCCGGCCGCCGCCACCTCGGTGGCCAGCGCCTGCGTGCGGGCGGGCACGCCCGAGCTCATTTCTATCACGACGGCGCCGCGTCGCAGCCCGGCCAGCACGCCGTCCGCGCCCTGCAGGACCTGGCCGACGATGGCGCTCGTGGGCAGCATGGTGACCACCATGTCGCTTCGGGCGGCCAGCTCGCGGCAGGATCCGGCCGCCACGCCGCCGACCTCGGCGGCGAAGCGCGAAGCCTGCCCGTCCACCGCGTCGTAGACGCAGACCTGATGGCCGGCCTGCACCAGCCGGGCGGCCATCGGCCATCCCATGCTGCCTATGCCCACCACGCCCACGGCCAGGGCGGGAGCGGGCGCGCTCATTGGCCCGCCTCCTTGAAGGCGCCCTCTTCCTCGAGCACCTGGTTGGCCACCTTGAACGCATCCAGGCCTGCCGGTATGCCGCAGTAGACCGTGGCCTGCAGCAGGATCTCCTTGATCTCGTCCACGGTGACGCCGTTGTTCAGCGCGCCCTTGACGTGCAGGCGGATCTCGGCGGGGCGGTTGAGCGCGGTCAGCATGGCCAGGTTGATGATGCTGCGCGTCTTCTTCTCCAGGCCCGGGCGCCCCCAGGCATAGCCCCAGCACCATTCCGTGGTGATGTGCTGGAACGCCATCATGAACTCGTTGGCGCGCGCCAGCGACCCGTCCACGTATTCGGCGCCCAGCACTTCCCGGCGCAGGGACAGGCCTTTCTCGAACAGGGCGCGGGTTTCGGTTTCGGGTGTGTCTGCCATGGATTCCTCTTCGTACGGTGGGGGAAGCGGCGTGCACGCGCACGCCGGCCCAGGGCCGGCGGAGGTCCGGATGCCCGGCTGTCCTGGTTTCGCGCATCATTTCAGACAATACTCTCAACAGTCAATAATATCGTCTTACGAGAATTCGCGAATCTGATGGTCCCACAGACCCCGTTGGCCGCGCGCAGGGACGCCGCCTCGATCCCGGTGGGCGGGGCCCGCGGCCTCGCCCCGCCATACCCCGGCAGGCCCTCGGCATCCCGCCCTGCGCGTGTAAACTCCTGGATTTTTGACACGAGTGGTATGGCGCTAGTACCACCGCGCACCGGTCCGAGCGGCCCGGCCCTCACCCGCCTGCTGGCCCGGCTGGGAGAGGTCGAGGCCGGCCGATCCCCGCATTCGACTTCCGACCGCCTCAGCCTGTGGCTGGGCTGGGCCGATGCCATCGCATTGGCCTCGGCGCTGGACGGCACGCCGCCTCCCGTGCCGGCCGGCTCGCGCGCGTCCGCCGCCGAAGAGGAACGCGAATACGCGCGTGTGCGGCGCTATCTGGTGCAGGCCATCGCCGCAGACACGTCCGCGGCCGGCCGGCGCCGCGACAACGCGCGGGTGGCGTTGCGCAAGCCTGCCCGCGAGCCCAGGATCGGCTACGCGGATTTCCGCCAGTGCTACCTGCTGCTGCAGAAGACCATGGAGACGGAGATCGCCGGCCTGCGCAGCCGCCTGCGCTCGGGGCTGGCGGCAAAAGCCTCCGAAGCGACACGGCTGGCCGTCGTGGACGCCGTGATGGAGCGGGTGCTGGGCGCGCGCGAGCGGGCCCTGCTGGCCAGCGCCCCCGCCCTGCTCGAGAAGCATTTCGAACGCCTGCGGCAGGCGGCCCGGGAAACCGAACCGGAAGCTGCCGGGCCGGATGCGGCGGCTGCGCCCGCGCCGGACGCATGGGTCGAGCTGTTCCGCAAGGACATGCGCAGCGTGCTGCTCGCCGAGCTGGACGTGCGCCTACAACCGGTGGAAGGACTGCTTGCGGCCCTTCGCGCCAGCTAACCAGAACACCATGACCAGATATCTCATTCCTCTTGCTGTCTTCGTCGCGGGTCTGGCCGCCGTGTGCTGGATCGGAGCCGGTTATGCCGGGTCCAACCCGCTAGCGCTGGCCGTCACGGCGCTCATCGGCGCCTTCTACCTGGCGGGCGCCCTGGAACTGCAGCGCCACCAGCGGGCCAATGCCGCCCTGGAACGTTCCCTGGCGGGCTTGTCCACGCCGCCTTCGGGCCTGCAGGCCTGGCTCGACAGCCTGCCTCCCGGACTGCGCAACGCGGTGCGCCTGCGCATTGAAGGCGAGCGCGCGGGCCTGCCCGGGCCGGTGCTCACACCCTACCTCGTCGGCCTGCTGGTGCTGCTGGGCATGCTGGGCACCTTCCTGGGCATGGTCGCCACGCTGCGCGGCACCGGCGCCGCATTGCAGAGCGCGACGGACCTGCAGGCCATCCGCGCCTCGCTGGCGGCGCCGGTCCAGGGCCTGGGATTTGCGTTCGGCACCTCGATCGCCGGCGTCGCGAGCTCCGCCGCGCTGGGCCTGCTCTCGGCATTGTCCCGGCGCGAGCGCTTCAGGGCGGCGCAACGGCTGGATGCCGCCATCGCCACCTCGCTGCGCCCCCATTCGCGCCCGCACCAGCGCGAGGAGGCATTCAGGCTGCTGCAGAAGCAGGCGGACGTCATGCCCTTGCTGGTGGATCGCCTGCAGGCCATGACCACGGCACTGGAGCTGCAGAGCCGGACCCTGAACGAGCGCCTGCTCGCCAGCCAGGAGGCCTTCCACGGCAAGACCGAGGCCGCCTACGCCCGGCTGCTCGCGTCGGTGGAGCAATCCATGCAGGCCAGCGCCGCGCATAGCGCGCGTGCCGCGGGCGAGGCGATCCAGCCGGCCGTGGAAGCCACCATGTCGGCCCTCGCGCGCGAGGCCTCGGCCTGGCACGACACCATAGGCCGGGCCCTGCAGCGGCAGCTCGACGGCATGGCGGGCCGCTTCGAAGCCACGACCGGCAAAGTGGCGGAAACCTGGAACCAGGCCCTGGCAGGCCAGCAGCGCACCAGCGAAACCATGGCGCAAGACCTGCGCAGCGCGCTCCAGCGCTATGCGGAAACCTTCGAGCAGCGTTCCGCCGAATTGCTCGAAGGCATATCGCGCCGCCTCGAAACCGCGGCCGGCAATGTCTCGGCCGCCTGGAACGACGCCCTGGCGCGGCAGGAGCAGGCCAGCGGCAGATTGGCCGAGGAGAGCCGGCTGGCCCTGGCCGCCACGGCAGGCACGCTGGAACACCATACGGCCTCGCTGCTGCGCAGCATCAGCCAGTCGCACGCCGAGCTGCAGACGGAACTCGCAGTGCGCGACGAACAACGCCTGGCCGCCTGGACCGGATCCCTCGGCGACATGGCCGCGACGCTGCGCCAGGAGTGGGAGCAGGCGACACGGCAGGCGGCCGCCCGCCAGCAGGAGATCTGCGACATGCTGGCCCGCACCGCCGATGCCGTCGCCTCGCAGGCGCAGGAACATGCACGCGCCACGCTGGCCGAGATCGACCGCCTGGTGCAGGCCGCCGGCGAAGCGCCCCGCACCGCGCTGGCCCTGCAGGCCGACCTGGCCGCGAAGGACGAGCAGCGGCTGGCCGCCTGGACCGGCTCCCTCGACGACATGGCCGCGAGACTGCGCCAGGAATGGGAGCAGGCAACGCTGCAGGCGGCCGGCCGCCAGCAGGAGATCTGCGACATGCTGGCGCGCACCGCGAGCGAGCTGTCGTCCCAGACCCGGGAGCAGGCCAGCAGCACCATCGCCGAAGTGCGCCAGCTGGTGCAGGCCGCCGTGGAAGCGCCCAAGGCCGCCGCCGACGTCATTGGGGAATTGCGCCAGAAGCTTACCGAGGGCATGGCCCGCGACAACGCCATGCTGGAAGAACGCAACCGCCTGCTGGAGACGCTGGGCACGCTGCTGGATGCGGTGAACAATGCATCCACCGAGCAGCGCAGCGCAGTGGATGCGCTGGTCTCCACTTCGGCCGAGCTGCTCGACCGGGTCGGGACGCAGCTGGCCGACAAGGTCGGCGCCGAAACCGGGAAACTGGCGGAGGTCGCGGCCCAGGTCACCGGCAGCGCGGTCGAAGTGGCCAGCCTCGGCGAAGCCTTCGGCACGGCCGTGCAGATCTTCAGCGAATCGAACGAGAAGCTGCTGGACCACCTGCAGCGCATCGAAGCCGCGCTGGAGAAATCCATGACGCGCAGCGATGAGCAACTGGCCTATTACGTGGCCCAGGCCCGCGAAGTCGTGGACCTGAGCATGCTGTCGCAGAAGCAGATACTCGAAGACCTGCAGCAGCTCGCCGTGCAGCGGGCGCCGGCCGACAGCGACGCCGCATGAACGACGACCTCGACACCGGCCTGGAACCCGCTGCGCCGACCTGGGCCGTCTTTGGCGACCTGATGTCGGTGATGCTCGGCGCATTCGTGCTGATCCTGGTGGGCATCGTCGCCATGCAGCTCGAACTCGCCACGCGCCTCGACGAGGAGGTCCGGCAGCGGCAGGAGGAAACCCATCGTCGCGAGACGCTGGAACAGGCATTGGCCGCGCCGCTGGCGGCAGGCCGGGTCACGCTCACCGACGGCCGCATCGGCATCAGCGGCAGCGTGCTGTTCGCGCTGAACTCCGACCAGCTGCAGCCCGAAGGACGCGAGGTCCTGCAGAGCCTGGTCCAGCCGCTGGCCGGGTACCTGCAGGCCCGCGATGAAATCCTCATGGTGAGCGGCTTCACCGACGACCAGCCGGTGCACGAGACCAACCGGCGCTTTGCCGACAACTGGGACCTCTCCGCCCAGCGTGCGCTGACCGTGACGCGCGCGCTGGTCGATGCCGGCATCCCGGCCTCGTCGGTGTTCGCCGCCGCCTTCGGTGCGCAACAGCCCGTGGCCTCCAACGCCGATGAAGCCGGACGTGCGCGCAATCGCCGGGTGGAAATCGCCCCCGTTCCCCGGCCGTCGGCGCAGCAGAAGGAGGCTGCGCTTGACTAGCGTCGAAGCCACGCTTGCCTCCTGGCGCGAATCTGGCGCCGATCGCGTCGATCCGGTCCGCTTCCGTTTCATCGAAGCGCTGGCCCGCCGTGCCTCGCAGCACCAAGGCCCGGCCCGGCGCAGGCTCGAAGCGCGGCTGGCGCAGCTGCTGGACGACTATCGCCTGGGCCTGGAGGCCGGCGGGGCGCCGCAGCCGTCCGACCCGCCGCGCCGCGCGTCGCCGGGCGTCCTGTCTCAACTGCTCGGCCACATGGCCAGCCAGCCTCGCGCCCCCGGCCAGGGCCCCGATCCCCGCGCGTCGTACCCCGAGTCCGTCTGGCTGGACGACTTCCGCAAGACCTGGGCCCGCCTCAGCGCCGACAGGCAGCTGCGCCATTCGCAGGAACAGGTTCCCGACAATGCCGGCCCGCTCAACTCCAGCCACCTCGTGCATCGTTCGCTGTCGCTCATGCGGGAAGTCTCGCCGGCATACCTGCAGCACTTCCTCTCGTACGTCGATGCGCTGGCCTGGCTGGAACCGCTGCAGGACGCGCTCGCGCCGGCGCCCAGGGAGACCCCGCGCGCCGCACCCCGCAAGAGCCCGCGCGGCAAGCCGGCCCGCTAGACATCATGGTCGCTGGCGTATCGCCGGGCGGCAAGCTCCATCCGGCGATATCGGCGCGCCGGGGCACATCGCGCTACGATGGCGCATCGCGGCCGGAACGAAATCCCGTCATGCAGCCGCGGCGCGAATCATCCCCTGCTGCCCTTCTGCCCTGACGCTCCCATGCAATCCCTACCGCACACCACACTCTCCGTCGACCCCGCCTGGATCGACGAATACGGCCACATGAACGCCGCCCACTATGTCGGCGTCTTTGACCGCGTGGGCTTCGAACTGATGCGCCAGCTCGGCGTGGGGCTGGACTACACTGCGGCCACGCGTTGCGGCGCCTACACCATGAACATTCACGTGGCCTACCTGCGCGAGGTGCTGGCAGGCGATCCGCTCATGCTGCGCCTGCGCGTGCTCGAGTCGGACGACAAGCGGCTGCTTTGCCTGATGGAACTCATCCAGACCCGGGACGGCTATGTGGCGGCCACCATGGAACAGCTCTCGCTGCACGTGAACCTCGACACCAGGCGGGCCACGCCTTTTCCCGCATCGCTCGCGCAACGGCTCGCAAGCCTGGCGGCAGAACATGCAGCCCATCCGCTGCCCGACGGCTATCGCAGGATGCTGCCGCTGAAGCCGCCGCGCTGAAGCCGACCGCTCATCCCGGCACGGACGCGGCGCGCACGTAGGCTCCGCTTACGCAGCCTTGCAATTTGCATCGTCGCCCCACCTGCGTCCTGCAGGAAGCGGGCCGCGGCGCGCAGAACAGACCGTCACAAATAACCCCTTTCGTCACCATTCACCGATTTCAAAGCGATTACAAAGACGAACTCGCCGTGGCGGGCCGTGCCTAAATTGAGACGAGCGTGCGAAACCCTGCGCGCCGTACGGAAGGAGCGACCGTCATGAAAACGATAGCTGCACTGCTGGTCATGGCCGCCACATTGGCCGGATGCGTGGTGGTGCCAGCCCGTCCGGCCCACCACTACCATCATCGCCCCGGCCCGCCGGTGTACTACTACCCGGCGCCGTACTTCTACTACGGGTACTGAACGTTCCCGTCAGGAGACCGACATGAACAAGCTCAAACGCCTGTCCGCCAGCGTGCTGATCGCAGGCGCACTGACCGGAGCCATGGCCGTGCCCATGCCGGCCATGGCCGACGTCTCCATCAGCATCGGCGTCAATGCCTGGAATTCCCCGCCTCCGCCGCTGCCGGAATACAGCCAGCCCATGATCCCCGGCCCGGGCTACATCTGGACCCCCGGCTACTGGGCGGTCAGCCAGGGAGGCTATTACTGGGTGCCGGGCTCCTGGGTGCGGCCGCCGTTCGTGGGCGCGCTATGGACGCCGGGATACTGGGCCTATGTCGGCAACGTCTACCGTTGGCATCCCGGCTACTGGGGCCGCCGCGTGGGCTACTACGGCGGCATCAACTATGGCTACGGCTATGTCGGCCGCGGCTACCACGGCGGCTACTGGAACCGCGACCGCTTCTACTACAACCGCGAAGTCAACAACATCAACGTCACCCGCGTCACCAACGTCTACCAGCGCAAGGTCGTGGTCAACAACATAGACAGGCGTCGCGTCAGCTACAACGGCGGGCGGGATGGCGTCCGCTACCAGCCCACCCGCGAGGAACGCGAAGCCGAACGCGAACGCCGCGTTGCGCTCACCCGCGAGCAGGAAGAACGCATACGCGAGGCGGCGCGCGACCGCAACCAGTTCGCCGAACACAACAAGGGCCGGCCGCCGCGCACCGTGGTGGAAAATCGGCAGGACGGCCAGCCCGACCGCCGCGACCGCAATGAGCGCCCGGGTGACCGCCAGAACGGCGACCGCCGCGAGGACGGCCGGCCCGGCAATGGCGACACGGCGGATCGCAACAATGCCCGCCCGGACAACAACGCCAACCGTACGGACCCGCGCAATCCCGGGCAGGAGCGCAACGACGCGCAGCGTGCCGGCAACGAACGCGACAACGCCTCCCGGCAGGAAAGGGAGCGCGCCCAGCAGGAGCAACAGGACGCCCGGCAACGGCAGCAACGTGAGGCCCAGCAACGTGAGGCCCAGCAGCGGCAGCAGCCGCAACGCGAGCAAGAACAGGCACGCCAGCAGCAGGACGAAGCGCGGCGGAAGCAGCAGCAGGCGCAACAACGCCAGCAGGAGCAGGGCCGCCAGCAACAGCAGGAACGGGCCCGCCGGGAACAGCAGCAGGCGCAGCAACGCCAGCAGGAACAAGGCCGCCAGCAACAGCAGGAACGGGCTCGCCGGGAACAGCAGCAGGCACAGCAACGTCAGCAGGAACAAGGCCGCCAGCAGCAGGAACAAGCCCGCCGGCAGCAGCAACAGCAGCAGCAGGAACAGTCCCGCCGTCAGCAGCAGCAGATGCAGCAGCGCCAGCAACAGGAGCAACGGCGTCAGCAGCAGCAGACGATGGAACGCCGCCAGCAACAGGCGCAGCAACGGCAGGCCGCGGAGCGGCGGCCCTCGCAACCCCAGCGCGAGCAACGCCGCGCAGAGCCCCGCGGTGGCGGCCAAGGCGGCGGACGCGACCGGTGAAGAGGATCGATCAGCTATCATAGGTACGACTCCAATAGCTGACGCATTGCCGGCCCGCGGAATCCGGGGCCGCAATGCCTGGGGGACGCCACATGGGCGTCCTCTTTCGCGTCCCCCCCCCGCCTGCCGTACAGTCAGCGGGAAAGACGCAGGCAAAAACCTCTCCGGCCATTTCGACGCAGCGATGCCCCACCCTGCCACCCGCCGCAACGCCATCCCTCTCGCCCGGCCCGGAGCGTGGACATGGCTGGCGCTGCAGGGAACGCTGGGACTGGCCACCCCGGCTGCCTACGCGCAGGGGCCGGTGCAGACGCTCCAGCCGGTGGTCGTGACCAGCACCCGCTACGACACCTCGCTGCTGGACACGCCGGCATCGGTGAGCATCGTGGAAGGCGCGCGCCTGCGCGCCGATTCGCTGCAGATCAATCTTTCCGAGAACATGGGCAGCGTGCCCGGCCTGCAGATCCAGAACCGGCAGAACTATGCGCAGGACCTGCAGATCTCGGTGCGCGGCTTCGGCGCACGTTCCACCTTCGGCGTCCGCGGCGTACGGCTCTACGTGGACGGCATTCCTGCCACCATGCCCGATGGCCAGGGCCAGACCTCGAACATCGACATCGGCTCGGCCGCCCGGGTCGAGGTATTGCGCGGTCCATTCTCCTCGCTCTACGGCAACTCGTCGGGTGGCGTGATCCAGGTGCACACCGAGGATGGCAAGCGGCCGCCGCGCGTGCAGGCCAGCGTGGCGGGCGGCAGCTACGGCACCTACCGCTACGGCATGAAAGCCAGCGGCGCCACGGGCACCGCGGTCGGCGATGTGGACTACGTGCTGGACGCGACCCGGTTCACCACCGATGGCTACCGCGACCATAGCGCCGCCCGCAAGAACCTGGGCAACGCCAAGCTGGGCATCCAGCTCGACGAGCGCAGCCGCCTGACCGTGATCGGCAACAGCGTGGACCTGAAGGCCCAGGACCCCCTGGGGCTGACGCGCGAGCAGTATGAGGCGGATCCGCGCCAGGCCACGCCGCAGGCCGAGCAGTACAACACGCGCAAGACGGTGCAGCAGACCCAGGGCGGGCTGGTGTACGAACGGCAGATCGATGCCGACAACGACCTGCGCGCGATGATCTACTACGGCCAGCGCGAGATGACGCAGTACCAGTCCATTCCCGCCTTCGTGCAGGCGAGCCCGCTGCATGCCGGCGGCGTCATCGGCCTGGAGCGCGAATACGGCGGCATGGACCTGCGCTGGACTTCCCGGCTCGACCTTGCGGGGCAGCCTTTCACCCTGATAGGGGGACTGGCCTACGACTCCCTGCGCGAGGAGCGCAAAGGCTGGGAGAACTACACCGGCCCCGCCTCCGCGCCCTCCGCGCTGGGCGTGAAGGGCCGCCTGCGCCGCAGCGAGACCAACGAGGTCTACAACCTCGACCCGTATGTCCAGGCCTCGTGGAATTTCCTGCCGGAATGGACGCTGGACGCCGGGCTGCGCTACAGCACCGTGAGCTTCGAGTCCGACGACCACTACATCCAGGGCGCCAACGGCGACGACAGCGGCTCGACGCGCTACCGCAAGGCGCTGCCCATGGGCGCACTGCGCTACGCGGTCAGCCCGTCGACCTCCGTCTATGTCTCGTACGGCCGCGGCTTCGAGACCCCCACCACCAACGAAGCCTCCTACCGCCCCGACGGCGGCGCAGGCCTGAACCTGGGCCTGCGGCCCGCGGTCAGCAACAACTACGAAGCCGGGATCAAGACAGAGCTGGGCAGCGGCCTGCTCTCCCTGGCGGTGTTCCATACCGACACCCGCGACGAGATCGTTTCCGCCGGCAGCACCAACGGCCGCGGCACGTTCCGCAATGGAGGACGCACCCGCCGCAACGGCTTCGAGGCCGCCTGGAGCGGCAACCTGGCTTCCGACTGGCGCGCCGACCTCGCCTATACGTGGATCGATGCGCGCTACCGCGACGACCTCGATGGCACCGACATACGTTCCGGCAAGCGCATTCCCGGCATTGCCCGGCAGATGGTCTATGGGGCGCTGGCCTGGGCGCCGCCGGAAGGCTGGCGCGCCGGCATCGAGGGCCGCTACCTCAGCAAAGTCTATGTTGACGACGCCAACAGCGACGCCGCGCCCAGCTACTTCGTGGCCTCGCTGTCCGCCGGCTACCTGTGGCGCCGCGGCCCCTGGGAATGGAACGCCTACGCCCGCGTCGACAACCTGTTCGACCGCGAGTACGTCGGCTCGGTCATCGTCAACGAAGGCAACGGCCGCTACTTCGAACCGGCGCCCGGGCGCAACTGGAGCGCCGGCATGAGCATCTCCTATACGTTCTAGGACCATGCAGGAACCTCAACTCCAGGCGCGGGCGCCTGGCATCACCATCGGGGCACTGGCCCGCCAGGCCGGCGTCACGGTCCGGACCCTGCACCACTACGACGCCATCGGCCTGCTGCGCCCCAGCGCGCGCAGCGTAGCGGGATACCGGCTGTACCTGCCCCAGGATGTGCAGCGGCTGCATGTCGTGCTCGCCCTCAGGCAACTGGGATTGAGCCTGCCGGAAATCGCCGACCACATGGCGCGCGGACCCGTGGCCACCCGCGCCCTGGTCGAACGGCAGATCAGCGAAGCACGACGCCTGCTGCGCGAGACGCACCAGCGGATCGAGACGCTGGCCCTGCTGCGCGACACGCTGCGGCGTGACGACGCCGGCGAAAGCGACCTGGTTGACGCGAGCCGGCTGGTGGCGCACTACGAGCGTCACTTGCGCGGCCAGCGCATACGCCGCCAGCTCGAGGCGTGGCGGCGGGCACGGCCGCGCTGGCAACCGGTGGCCGAGGAACTTTCCGCGCGCATGCAGGCCCGGACCGACATCGGCGAGCCCGCCGTGCAGCGCCTGGCGCAGCGCTGGATGAACCTGGCCATGCAGGCATTCGGCGGAAACCTCGGCACCATACTGCGCTGGACTCGCATGCACCGCGAGGCGCCCGAGACTGCCCGGCATGCCGGCCTGGAACCGGCCTTGCTGGCCTACCTGGAAAACGCCGTGGGTGCCCGCATGCAGGCCCTGGCACGGCACCTGTCCTCGGACGAACTCCAGCAGCTGGACGGGACCACCGGCCCGGCCTGGGAGCGCCTTGCCGAAGACGGCGAAGCGCTGCTGGCCACGGGCGCGCCCCCCGACAGCGCGCCGGCAAAGGCGCTGAAAAAGCGCTACCTGCAGCTGCTGGCGCGCACTGTCCGGCACGACCCCGTGGTCGCCGGGAAGCTGCGTGCCGCCCATGAGCGGGAGCCCATCCTGGCGCACGGACATTTTGTCTCGCACAGGCTGCGGGCCTTCCTGGACCGCGTCCCGGACGGCCCCGGCACTTGACCCTCACGCAACGTCAGGCCTCAAGCTGGCGCTTCACATCACTTGCATGAGGCACTCCATGACGCACCCCGATTCCGGCGCAAGCCCCTGTCCCAGCCCGTCCGCCCTGCGCGTGGCCGCCGCGCGCGCCCTGCATCGCCTGCTCGACGCCCCCCTCGTCCTGGACGAGGCGCACGCGCTGCCCATGCTCGGCCCGCAGGCTGCCGCATCACTGCTGGCGGACCCGCTGGCGCACAATGATGTGGCGGCGCGTTCCCTGCGCGCCGGCATCGTGGCGCGTACGCGCCATGCCGAAGACCGGCTGCTGCGCGCCGTGGCCTCGGGTACCCGCCAGTACGCCCTGCTGGGCGCCGGGCTGGATACCTGGGCCTGGCGGGCGCACCATACCCTGCCCGCCGTGCACGTCTTCGAACTCGACCAGCCCGCCATGCAGGCCTGGAAGCGACAAGTGTGCGCAGACAACGGCTGGACGGCGCCGGCGCACCTGCACTGGGCATCCTGCGACCTGACCCGCGACGATCCCGTCGCCGTCCTCCGCCGCGCCGGCGCCCGCCTGGAACAGCCCCTGTCCGTCTCCCTTCTGGGCGTGCTGGTCTACCTGGACGAAGCCTGCGTTTCCCGGATCCTCGATGCGCTGGGCGGGCTGGCGCCGGGCAGCACGCTGGTGCTGGACTATCGGCTCGATGACGCGCTCCTGCCCCCGATGGAATGCTTCATGATGCAGGCGGTTGCCCAGGGCATGGCTGCCGGCGGCGAGCCCTGGCTGTCCAGCTGCTCGCCGCAACGGCTGCAGCAGTTGCTGGCCCGCGCGGGATTCGAGGTAGAGGAAGACATCGATGCGTCGGACCTCAACCGGCGCTATTTCCACCAACGCCGGGACGGCCTGCAGATCGCCGGCGGGGGCTTTCGCCACGCAAGTGCGATAAAGAAGGGCTGAAGCCGCGGCCCCGGCCCGCGGCATCCGGCTCACACCATCAGTATGCTGGATAGCTCCTCTGCGAGCTCCATCATGGCCTGCGCCACGGGGCCCTCGAGCTTCTCCTGCGTCATGATGGAACTCGCGCCACCGCAGTTCATCGCCATCACCCGCCTGCCGTTGGGCGAGACCACCGCAACACCCAGCGCATTCACGTCCGGATGGTACCTGCGCAGGTTCAGCACGTAGCCGTGCCGGCGATAGGTGTCGAAGCACTCGTCGAGATAACGCCGGTGCTCGGCCCAGCCCTCAGGCCGGGCCTGTTCGAGCATCTGAAGCAGGACGTCCCGTTCTGCATCGGGCAAGGCCGCCAGATAGGCTGCCCCCACAGCCGAGCGCTCGATCTGCAGTGCAGACCCCACATGGAAATTCAGCCGCAGCATCGTGGGGGCTGAGGCCCTGGTCAGGATGCGCATGTCCAGCTGATCCCGCGCTGCCACGGAAACCGACGAACCGAATCGGTCGGCTATGTCGGTGATGCGGGGAAACGCCACCTCCGCGATTCCGCCATAGGACAACGCCGCGCAACCCAGCGCCAGTACGCCGGGGCTCACGCGCAATCGTTCCGGGTCGTTACCAGGCTCCAGGTAGCCGGCCTTTTGCAGCGTATAGCAAAGCCGCCAGACCGTGGATTGCGACAAACCCAGCATGCGCGCGATCTCGGTGCTGCCGAGTTCGCGGTGTTCGGCAGTAAAGCAGCGCAGGACGTCCAGCCCCCTGGCCAGGGCGGTAACGAAATGACGGTCTTCCTTCACTTGCCCTCCTGGCACAGTCAAACGCCGCCACGCGTTGACAACGCGGACAGCAGGCACTTAAACTAATCTGCAATGCAGATAATCAAACTGCAGTGCAAATTATAAGGAGACAAAGTGGAGTTGGCAAATCATTCGGCACGCACCTCGCCCAGCGGGGCTGCCCACGGCTTCCCGGACCTGCAACGGCTCTTTTCCCCTCGGAGCGTGGCGCTGATCGGCGCGACCGAAGACCTGTCCAAATTCGGAGGGCGGTGCATGCGGCAGACCCTGGATTTCGGCTACGCGGGCACGGTCTATCCGATAAACCCGCGCCGCCAGGAAATCTTCGGCCTGCCGTGCCATGAATCCATCCGTTCACTGCCCGAAGTACCCGACCATGTCGGGATCGTCCTGCCGGCTCATGCCGTGCCCCAGGCGCTGGAAGACTGTGCGGCCCGGGGCGTGCCGTTCGTCACGGTGTTCTCGGCCGGGTTCGGCGAACTGGGCACGGAAGCCGGCCATGCGGCCCAGCGGCGCATCGTGGACATCGCCCGTGCGGGGAACATCCGGCTCATGGGGCCGAACTGCAATGGCATGGTCAATTTCGTGGATGGCTTTGCCCTCACCTCCACTGCCACCATCAGCGGGCCGCGCCGCCCCGCGGGCGACGTGGCCGTTGCCAGCCAATCCGGCGGCGCGGGGCAAGTCAATGTCATGTGGCGGGCACAGCAGGCCGGCCTGGGCATCAGCTACCAGGTCAGCTGCGGGAACGCCGCCGATCTCGACCTGATCGATTACGCGTGGTTCATGGTGGAAAGCCCTGCCACGCGCGTCGTGCTCATGCTCGCGGAACGCCTCTCCGACGGAGACAAGCTGCGCAGGCTGGCCGAACGGGCAGACGAGCTGGGCAAGCCCATCGTCATGGTGAAAGTGGGGCGTACCGCAGCAGGAAGCCGCGCAGCGGCCTCGCATACGGGCGCAATCACCGGTGCCGACGAGGTCTGCGACGCGGCCCTGCGCCAGATGGGTATCGTGCGGGTCGACGACTGCAACGAGCTCTATGAAACGGCCATGCTGCTACGCCAAGGACGCATCGCGGCAGGCCGGGGCGCAGCCGCCACCTCGATCTCGGGCGGCAACCTGGTCATGGTCGCTGACCTGGGCGCGTCCGTCGGCATCGAATGGCCGGATTACGCAGACGCCACCAAAGCGCAGCTCGAAGAAGCGCTGCCCGGGTTCGGCTCGGCCAGCAATCCCACCGACCTCACGGCTGCGGCGATCGGGCAGCCCGGCGCCTACGAACGCGCGGCCAGGACGATACTTGCCGACCCTTCGGTCAACGTCATGATCCCGGTGTTGACCATCGCCAGCGCGGCAGACATACGTACCGTGGCCAACGTGGCGGCCGCCAGCGACAAGCCAGTCCCCATCCTCTGGACCGGATGCACCGCCGACGATCCCGACCTCACGCCCGAGACCCTGGTTGCACAAGGCCTGGCCGTCTACCGGGATGCCTTGCCCTGCCTGAAAGCGGTACGCCGCGCAATGGATTTCGCGGAGCGGCGCCGTCACGTCCGCGCGCCCGCTGCACGCCCGGACGGCATGGACGCCGAGGCTGCGCGGAAATTGCTCACGCAGGCCGACGGCCCCCTGAGCGAGTACCAGGCCAAGGCACTGCTTGCCTGCTACGGGCTGCCCCTGCCCAGCGAATTCCTGGCCGAAACCCCGGCCCAGGCCGCCGAATGGGCCGCGCGCCTAGCCGGACCAGCCGTACTGAAGGTGCAGTCGCCAGACATCCCGCACAAGACCGAAGCCGGAGCCATCCGCATTGGCGTGCGCGGAGAAGCCGAGGTGGCGCGCGCATACGACGAGATACTGACTGCGGCAGCACGATACCGGCCCGATGCCCGCATCGACGGCGTCCTGGTGCAGGAAATGATCACGGGCGCCCGCGAAATGCTGATAGGCGTCTCCCAGGACCCGACTTTCGGACCGGTACTCACGATAGGCCTGGGCGGGATCTATGTCGAAGTGCTGAAGGACGTGGTGTTCCGGCTCGCTCCGCTTGGCTTCGAAGAGGCCAGGCGCGCCGTCATGGAACTGCGCTGCATCGGCCTGCTTCAGGGCGTGCGAGGCGAGCCTCCCGCCGATATCGACGCGCTGGTCGATTGCATCGTCCGCGTTTCGTGGCTGGCGTCCGATCTGCGGGAGCACCTGGCTGAACTCGACATCAATCCGCTATGCGTACTTCCATCCGGGCAGGGCGTGCGGGTGGTGGATGCGCTGGTCGTACCCGCCGGAATCGCTCGTCCCCATGATTGACCCGACGCACCGCGATGGCGTGCTGTGGCTGACGCTGAATCGGCCCGCCAATGCCAACGCGCTCGACGAAGCCACGCACGCGGCCCTGGTTGCCGCGATAAGGCAGGCCGGCGCCCGGCATGACGTACGCGCGCTGGTCCTCGCCGCAGCAGGTGCGAGGGCATTCTGTGCGGGGGCCGACCTCAAGGAGTTCAGCGAGCTTCCTCCCGGTGACGCGCAGCAGCGCCGGCGCACGCTGCTCCTGCAGACACTGGACACGCTGCTGGCACTGCACAAACCGGTCATCGCCGCGGTCCAGGCGCCGGCCGCGGGCGCCGGCGCCATGCTGGCGCTGGCATGCGACGAAGTCTTCATCACCGAGGACGCATGGTTGGGCTTTCCGGAGGCGGCACACGGCATGCCCTCCCCGATGGGGGCGGTCATGCTTGAGCGGCGCACGTCCTGGCCGGCCATGCAGGCAATGTTGCAGGCGGGGGAACGGTATAGCGCTCAACAGGCAATACGTGCGGGCTTGGCAGACCAGGTCGCATCCGCCGGAAGCCTGGTCGAGGCCTGCCGGGCCCGGGCCGCGCATCTGGCGTCGATACCGCCAGCCGCTTTCGCGGCCAACAAGGCATGGCTGCTGGCGCCCTGGCGGCGGCGCCTGGCCGAGGCTGCAGCGTACGCATCCCGCCAACAGAATTGAGGCGCCACCAAGACGCCGGCTACAAAGGAGACCACTATCTTGCAGCGCGAAATCCAACCCGGACTGGCTGCCATGAGGGCGGCGGTAAGACGATTCACGCAGGAAAAACTCGAACCCATCGCACAGGAAATCGACCGCACGGGCGATATTCCGGCAGAAACCCTGGAACTGCTCAGGCAGCAGGGCTATCTTGGCATGCGGCTTCCGGCCAGCTTCGGCGGAGCCGACGCCGACTTGTCCACCTACTGCCTGGTGCTGGAAGAGCTGAGCAGATCCCACCGCATCTTCACGCTCATGCTGGACGCAACCAGCGGCCTGAACCCGATCGCGATCGCCCGCTACGGCACGCCGGCGCAGCAGCAAAAGTACCTCGCCGGTCTGTGCAACGGCACGCTGCATGCATCCTTCGCCCTGACAGAGCCTGACGCAGGGAGCGACGCGCAGGCCATCCGGACACGGGCAGACCGCAGTGCCCGCGGCTGGATCCTGAACGGGCGCAAGCACTTCATCAGCGGCGCCCATCTGGCCGATGTGATCCTCGTCATCGCCGTCACCGATCCGCAACGTCGGGCCGCCGGCGGGATCACGGCCTTCCTGGTCGACCGGGAAACGCCGGGGTTCCGTGTGACGCGCGTGGACAGCACCATGGGATCCGACCCGATCAAGCTGGCGGAGCTCTCATTCGAGGACTGCGAGCTCGACGAACAGGCTGTGCTGGGCGAAGTGGGCCAGGGCTTCAAAGTGGCCATGTCCTCGCTGGTCAGCGGCCGCATGGGCGTGGCCTGCTCCTGCATCGGGGCCGCCGACCGCCTGCTCGAAATGAGCGCAGCCTGCGCGCGCGAACGCCGTACCTTTGGCAAGCCCCTGGCCGACCGGCAGGCCATTCAGTGGCTGCTGGCCGACTCCGCCACCGAACTGGCCATGGTCCGCAGCCTTACCTACGACACCTTGCGCCGCCTGGAAGCCGGCGAAGAAGTCGGAGCGGCCACCAGCATGTGCAAACTGGCCGCCTCTGAAATGGTCGGTCGCGTGGCCGACCGTGCGGTGCAGATCCACGGCGGCATGGGTCTCATACGCGGATTTCCCGTGGAACGCTTCTATCGCGACATACGCCACTACCGCGTGGGCGAAGGCACGTCGGAAGTCCAGCGCATGTTGATCGCCCGCGAGGTCCTCCAATGACCGCGCCCGCCGCCGCGATAGTCGGGATCGGCGAAAGCCCCGTAGGCCGGGTACCGGAACTCGACACCCTGGGGCTGCAGCGTCATGCCGCGCTGGCGGCGCTGCACGACGCAGGGTTGACGCTGTCGGACATCGACGGTCTGCTCACGACCCCGGTCCGGGTGGAAAACTGGGCCATGCCGTGCGGCGTGGTCGTAGAGGGCTTGGGGCTGCGTCCGCGTTACCTGGCCACGCTCGATGTGGCCGGCGCTTCGGGCACCGCCATGCTGCACCATGCCGCGATGGCAGTGGCTACAGGCCAGTGCGATACGGTGCTGTGTGTCGGAGGGCAGAGCCTGCTCTCTTTCCATACACGCGGCTCCGCAGTGCAGAAGCTGGCCGACGCGGGCTGGGCACATCCGGAATTCGAGGCGCCATATGGCCCGCTGGTTCCGACGCTCTACGCGCTGGTCGCGCAGCGCCACATGGCCCAGTACGGCACCACGCCCGAACAGCTTGCCGAGGTCGCCGTCACGCTGCGGGAACATGCGGCGCTCAATGACAATGCGCACAAGCGGGACCCGCTCAGCCGAGACGACGTCATGTCGTCCCGCATGATCACCTCACCGCTGCGCATGCTGGACTGCGCGTTGGTTTCCGACGGGGCAGCCGCATTCATCGTCACCCGCGCAGAGCGGGCACGCGACACCCGACAGCCTGCAGTGCGCCTGCTGGGTTGCGGATACGGCCACAGCCACACTTATATCGGCGACTACCCCGACATCACCGCCACGGGAGCCGTGCAGGCCGGCCGCGACGCCTATGCCATGGCGGGCTTGGGTCCGAAAGACATCGATGTCGCGCAGCTCTATGACTGCTTCACCATCACCGTCATCATCGAACTCGAGGACCTCGGGTTCTGCGCCAAGGGCGAAGGCGGTGCTTACGTGCAGCACCACGGCATCGGGCTGAAAAGCAGCATGCCGGTCACCACCCACGGCGGGCTGCTTTCCGCGGGCCATCCGGGCCTGGCCGGCGGCATGTTCCATGTCCTGGAGGGCGTACGCCAATTGCGCGGCCAGGCCGGACCCCGGCAGGTGGCTGAAGCAGAAACGGCCCTCGTGCACGGGAACGGCGGAATCATCGGCCTGCACTGCAGCGTGATACTGGGAAAAGAGTAAGCACCATGTCGGACCACCATTCCACACCTGAACTGCCACCGTCCGGTTATTGGAGCCGGGTAGCGGAGCTGGGATTCGCACTACCGCAATGCGGGAATTGCGGACGGTTCCACTTCTATCCCCGCCCGTGCTGCCCCCTCTGTGGCAGCGAGGACGTGGCTCCCCAGCGGGCCAGCGGCCTGGGTCGGCTCTACAGCTATTCGGTGGTGCACCGCGCGCCCTCGCCGGCCTATGCCGAGGACGTGCCATACACCATTGCCATCGTCGCCACTGACGAAGGCCCCCATCTGATGACCCGCATCGTCGGCATCTCCCCGGAGCGGCTCGAGATCGGAATGCGCTTGCGGGCCTGCCCGGGCCGTGCCGGGCTGCCTCCCGTGTTCGAGCCGGCCTCACCGGAGCAAGCATCATGACTTCTCCTCCCATCCTCCACGAGTACCACGAGGGCGTGGCCTGGCTCACACTGAACCGCCCGGCGGCGCTCAATGCCATCAACGACGACATGCGCCGCGCGCTGCCGCGCGCGCTGGACGAGGCCGCCGCCCGCGACGACGTCCGGGTGGTCGTCGTATCGGGCGCCGGACCGCGCGCCTTCTGTGCAGGCGCCGACATCAAGGAATTCGACGGACCGCAGGAGCCAGCAGCCCTCTGGCGCCAGGCCCGGGTACACCAGCATTGGATTTCCGCGTTCGATCGCCTGGCCAAGCCGTCCATTGCCGCGGTGCACGGACACTGCCTGGGTGGCGGCCTGGAAATCGCATTGGCCTGCGACATCCGCGTAGCCTCCGACGATGCCACCTTCGGTTTCCCGGAAACCGGCCACGGCATCATCCCCGGTGCGGGCGGCACACAGCGCATCACCCGCATGCTCGGCATGGGCGTCGCGCTCGACATGATCCTCAGCGGTGAAGCCATCGATGCTGCCCGGGCCCACGCCATCGGCCTGGTATCGCGCGTCGTGCCCTCGGCAGAATTGCGCCAGGCGGCCTTGGCCCTGGCCCGGCGTATCGCTGCTCGTCCGCCTCTGGCGGCGCAGCTGGCAAAGGAGGCGGTCAAGGCGGGCGCAGACCTGCCGCTGGCGTCCGGGATGCGCTACGAATCCGATCTGTCAGCCCACCTTTTGCATACCGAAGACCGCCTCGAGGCGGCGCGGGCTTTCCGTGAAAAGCGCCCGCCCCGCTTCACCGGCCGATGACCGCGGACGAACATTCCGCATTGTTCACAACAAGGAGTCCTCATGGCAGCAAAATCGCTTTATCTGGTGCTGGATCTGATCAACGACCTGGTGCATGACGACGGACCGAACGGAAAAGGTCCGCTCGGTGAACAAGTACGTGGCCGGCAGGTCATCGCCAACACGCGACGGGCTCTCGAGAAGGCGCGCTCGGCGGGCATCCCGATCGGGTATGTGCGCGTCGGCTTCTCCCCCGACTATCGCGAATGCCCGGCGGATTCGCCGGTCTTCTCCAAGGCGCGCGAACATGGTCTCTTCAAGCTGGGCACCTGGGGCACTGAGGTTCATCCGGAAATCGCCCCGGCAGAAGGGGATTTCGACATCATCAAGCACCGTGTCAGTCCCTTCTATGGCACCTGCCTTGAACCCCTGCTGCGGGCGCACCGGATCGAGCGCCTGTACGTCGGCGGCGTCTCGTCGACCGCAGTCGTGCAGGCCACCGTCCGGGATGCCCACGACCGGGACTATGAATGCTTCGTGCTGGAAGACTGCTGCGCATCCTTCTCTGCCGAAGACCACCAACAGTCCATGCAGGCCGTCGCACGCTTTGCGCGCGTGACGACATCCGTCGAACTGAGCTTCGAGGGCTGACGCCCCCTGATTCGCGCCGCCTCCACGGCATGGATAGAGATACAGAACAGGAGACAAACCATGAATGCGACACGAAAGGGAAACAACTGGGCGGGATGTGCGGGGGGAATCCTGATTGCCCTGGCGGCGCTGGCACTGGGTGGCCAGGCCAGCGCTGCATACCCCGAGAAACCGATTACGGTCGTCAATCCGTGGACGGCAGGCGGCCCGGCAGACACGGTTGCCCGGCCCATCCTCGAGAAGCTTTCCGAACGGCTGGGGAAGCCCGTCGTACTGGAGAACCGCGCCGGCGCCAATGGCGTCATCGGCGCCAGCTATGTGGCACGTGCCACGCCTGACGGCTACACACTGCTGTTCTCCCACGTCGGACCCATCACCATCAGCCCGGCGCTGACCCAGAAAATGCCCTACGATCCCGTGCGGGACTTCGCTCCCATCACCCAGATCGTTTCGGCGCCCACCGTGCTCATGGTACGCCCGGACCTTCCCGTCCACGACCTGAAGGAGCTGGTCGACTATGCCGGCAAGAACCCAGGCAAGCTTTCCTATGGATCCGTGGGGCCGGGCAGCACGACCCATCTCGCCGGCGTGATACTGGGCAACATGGCCGGGGTGGAATTGCTGCACGTGCCCTACAAGGGCGCCGCCCCCGTCATTACCGACATGCTGGGAGGGCAGATCGACATGGCGTTCCTGAACATCGCAGGCGCCATGCCCTACATCAAGTCCGGCCGCCTCCGCGCCATCGCGGTCAGCACCCTGAAACGCTCGACGCTTCTGCCCGACCTGCCTGCCATCAATGAAACCTACCCCGGTTTCGAGGTGAATTCCTGGTATGGCCTCATGGCTCCGGCAGGAACGCCGCAAGCCATCGTCGGCCAGCTGCAGCGTGACGTCGCGGAGATCCTGAAGATGCCCGACATCGTGAAAATGCTCGATGCCAACGGGCTGGCCCCCGAAGGCACCAAGCCCGACGTCTACGCGGCCCAGATCCAGCGCGATCTGGACCGCTGGCAAAAGGTCGTCAAGGAGGCGGGCCTGCCCACCCAATGATCTTCGTTCGTCGCCACCATGGCTCGCCCGGAACGAATCGCTCCGTGCCGGGCGAGTGCACAGCACGGCGGGCATCTAATCATCCGCAAGGCCTCCGCCGCCCGCGGCCAGCCTCAATACCCATGCAGGCTGCCCCCCTGGCGCACCAGCTCCTCCCGGACCTCCTGCGCCGGCACGTCGCGCGGGACGGCATGGCGGCGGGCTGCCACGGCGGCGCAGATCCCCGCCGCCTGGCCGGTGGCCATGGCGATGGGCATCACACGATAAGACGAATGCGCCTCGTGCGTGCCGGAGATGCAGCGCCCCGCAACGATCACGTTGTCCACGCGCTGCGGGATGAGCGCGCGCAGCGGGATGTCGTAGGCGTCGTCGGCAGGAATGCGCTTCAGCGTGGTTCCCTTGCCGGTGGGATTGTGGATGTCGACGGGATAGGATCCCCGCGCGATCGCGTCGGGAAACTTGCGTGCGCCAAGCAGGTCTTCCGCGGTGAGCTGGTATTCGCCGACGATGCGCCGCGTTTCCCGCACGCCGGCATGCACGCCGCTCTGCACGACATAGCTGCGTTCGAATCCCGGCACGTACTTGCGCAGGAACCGCATGATCTGGTCCAGCTGGCGGCGGCTTTCCCACTCCGCCAGCGTCCAGTCCCAGACGTCGGTGCCCAGCACCCGCGTCACGCGGGTGGAGTTCACGCTGACTTCATGGGGGTGCGGCGTGGCGAAGAACAGGATGTCCTCGCGGGCGAGGTCCAGCTCGCCCTTGCCCGCGGCCTGCTGGACCAGGTCCCACAGGCCATGCACGCCCCGCCACTGGCCGGGATTCTGCCTGACGTACTCCTGGAACAGGGCCGGGTCGAAGTCGGCCATGCGGAACATCAGCGTCATGGGCTGCACCAGGCCGTCGGCCTCGCGCCCCACCTCGTAGCCGGCGCCGGCAAGCACGGCAATATCGCCGTCCCCCGTGCAGTCCACCACGGTACCCGCCTTGATGACGAGCGGTCCGCTCTTGGTCTCGAACACCACCCCCCGAACCCCGCCGTCGGCGAACGTCTCGCTGGCAAAGGCATGGAACAGCACGCGCACGCCGGCCTGGTCCAGCATTTCCAGCGCAACCCACTTGAATATTTCAGGGTCGAACGGCACCACGTACCCCGTGTCGAGCGAGGGGGCCACCGCCCCGTCTGCCTGCACCAGCCGCTCCAGCAACTCCTTGAGCACGCCTGCGATCACCGGATGGCCGGGCCCGTGGTCGTCCGGCAGCAGGTTCGTGACGCCCAGCCTTTCGAATGTCGGCCGTTGCGTGTGGAACGACATCAGCGGCATGACCAGCGCCGCCGTGGCGTTGCCGCCCAGGAAACCGTAGCGCTCGACCAGGATGACGTCGGCGCCGGCTCGTGCGGCCCCTATGGCGGCGCCTATGCCGGAGGGCCCTCCGCCCACCACGAGCACGTCGGCCTCTGCCGCCAGCCTGGCCTTGCGCGGAGGAAGCTGCAGTTCAAGGGCTTGGGCGGGTTTCTGGAGTATGGGCATTTCACTGCCCTCCTGCGGCCACCGCCGGGGCCTTCAGGCTGCCCAGCAGTTCCAGGAGCATGCGGTTGCTCGAGCGCGCGCGCTCCTGCAGCGCCGGCAGCCGCTCCTGGATGCGCCTGCGTATGTCTGCGCGGAAGTCCCAGGAATGATCGATCGACGCCAGCAGCTGCCCGGGGCTGACGTCATGCAGCGGCGGCGTCTCCATGTCCAGGTCCTGCAGCAGCCCCGTGACCTTGGAAGCGTAGGGCAAGGCCACGAACGGGACGCTCTGCAGGGCGGAGAAAATGAGGAAATGCAGCCGCATGCCGACGCAGAACTCGAAGCCCTCGATGATGCTCATCAGCTGGCCCGGACTGTATTCCCCCTTGAGCACGCTGGCCTGCTGGGCGCGGCGCATGCGCGCTGCCACGGCGTGGCTGTGCTGCAGATCCAGGTTGCCCCGTTCCAGGGGAATGAAGACCACGTCGGCGTCGAACCGGCGCACCATGAAATCGGCCGCGTTGGCCAGCAGGTCATGATAATGGTCGGCGCTCATGCCGGGCGCCGCGGGCCCGGGTTCACGCACGGAGAATCCGATCCTGCGGCGCGGCAGGTCCAGCCCTTCGCGGGTCAGCGCGCCGTCGGGCAGCATCTGCGCCTTCATCAGCAAGGCAGGGTCCGCCGTCACGTGGATGTCGCGCTGCAGGCCCACCTCCTCGAGCAGCCGGAATCCCTGGCGGTCCCGGACGGTGATCAGGGCAGCCGGCCGCAACGCCTCGCGGACCAGCTCGCGGTTGGCCGAGCGCTCCAGCGGCCCCGCACTCACGGCATAGACCATCACGGGCACCCCCAGCTCGTGGGCAAGCAGCACCTCGCGCAGGTAGACGTCGACCTCGCCATCGTACAGAATGCCGCCTCCGCCCAGCACGAGCACATCCAGGCGGGCCACTTCCTGCCTGGCTTCATTGCGCGAAAGCTCGCGCACCGGCACGGCGCGGTCGATCTGGTGCCGCTGCTCGGTGTCCTTGGCATTGCGGGAAAATACCGTGATCTCGGCCGCCGTGGTTGCCCTCAGCTGCGTCACGATGCTTTCCAGGATGGCCTCGTCGCCGAGGTTCAGGCCTCCGTAAGAGCCGGATATCCCGATCCGGACCGGCCGGTTTTCCATCATTGCGCTACCCCGCTGCGTTGGTGGTGAAAGTCCATCCGGCGTGTGCAGCAAGCAGCGTGCCAGGGGCCGGCGGGCGTGGCGCTTGGCTACACTGTGATGCCGGCGCCGAGCCGGTTCTCCGGACGACACACTCGCAGAACCCATGGCCCACACCACGCCCCCCACCGCACAGGTCATCGAACACGAGGCCCGCGTTTCCATTGCGCAGGGGAACCTGTACACGAAGCGCTGGACGCCCGGGGACGGCGACGCAGCGCTGCCCGCCCCCATCGTGCTGTTCCATGATTCGCTGGGCTGCGTCGCGCTCTGGCGCGGCTTTCCCGCGAAACTCGCCGCTGCCACGGGCCGTGCCGTCATCGCCTATGACCGCCTGGGCTTCGGCCGCTCGGATCCCCATCCCGCCAGGCTCGGTTTCGACTTCGTCGCACAGGAAGCCGAAGCCGTCGTTCCGGCGCTGTGCGAGCAGCTCGGCATCGGCCGGTTCATCGCCTGCGGCCACAGCGTGGGCGGCGGCATGGCAGTCGAGGCCGCGGCGCGTTCAGGCGGCAACTGCATCGGCCTCATCACGCTGGGCGCCCAGGCGTTCGCCGAGGGAAAGACGCTCGAAGGCATCCGCAAGGCAAAGCTGGACTTCGCCGATCAGGAAAACCTGGCTAGGCTGGCCCGCTATCACGGCGACAAGGCCCGGTGGGTGGTGGACGCCTGGACCGACACCTGGCTGGCCCCGGAATTCGCCTCCTGGACGCTGGACGCGGCGCTGTCGCGCATCGCATGTCCCGTATTGGCCATACACGGCGAGATGGACGAATACGGTTCGACCGCGCACCCCCTGCGCATCGCCGAGGGGCGCGGCCAGGCCGAGATCCTGCCCGGCGCGGGGCACGTCCCCTATCGCGAAAGCGAAGCGCTCGTGCTGGCCATCATCCAGCGGTTCGTGCGGCCCCTGGACTAGCGCTTGTTGACGCTACATCGCCGGTGCCGCCAAGCCCCTCGGCGCGCGCGGCGGCGATGAAGGCGGCGGGGTCCCGACCCAGCATGAGCGGCAGATAACGGTCGACGACGTCGTCCGGCCAGTTCCACCACGCGATGGCCTGCAGCGCCGCAATGGTGGCTTCGTCGAAGCGGTAGCGCACGCAACGCGCCGGATTGCCGGCAACGATGGCGTACGGCGGCACGTCGCGGGTCACCACGGCCATGGCGCCGATCACGGCGCCATCCCCGATCGTCACGCCCGAACCGATGAAGGCGCCCGAGGCGATCCAGACATCGTTGCCGATCACCACCTCGCCGCGCGTGGCGTGGTCTTCGGTGCCGGTGGGAGCAGACGGCCACCAGCGGCTCAGCGCCGCGAAAGGATAGGTGGTGACGGTGTCGGTGCAATGGTTGCCGAGCGCGATGCGCACGCCCTCCGCCATCGAGACGTATTTGCCGATGCGCAATTTCGCGAGACGCTCGAAGACCTGGGGGATGCCGTAGCTGTGGTCGCCGATTTCCCAACCGTAGGTCATGATCTCATGGTGGAAATGGTTCTTCGTGAGCGCCGACCAGCGCTCGCGCGCGTCGAAATCGCGCTGCTGCATCCGGAACACCTGGCTTCCCGTCCGGACGGACCTGGCCTCGAGCAGGTCGGTGCCGGGCACGCGCACGGTGACGATCGCCGGGGCGCCATCCGGGCCCAAGAAACACGGCAGCCCGCCTTCCTCGCGCCAGGTGAGCGCATCCGCCATGGGATGGCCCGTGAGGCGGCCGCCCGGCAGGAAGCGCAGCGCTTCCACCGCGATGTCGCCGTTGGGCATGATGAGGCGCCATACGCCCTCGGTGGGGGCTGCACCACCGGGGGTCTCGCCCTGCGGGCGGGGTTGGGTATCGATGGCTGGCAATCCGGTTCCGTCGGTGAGGGGCATGGCGACGATCTTGATGCAAGCGCCCGCCGGGATCAAGCCCCGGCCTGCGTCAAGGCGTAAACGCATGCTGCGGGCGCGCTCGATCAAAAACGCCCTCTGCGGATCACCGGAGCGGGCGTCGGTTCCAGGCCGGCAGCGGCCTGTTACGGATTGAAGATCTGCTCGATCTTGTAGATGGCCGTGGTGCCGCTCACTTCATTGCCCACGATGAGCAGCGCGTCCTGCGTCGGCGAGTTTTCCGGCGACACGAACTTGATGCCCTCGGGCCCGAGGTCGCCCACCGTATCGAGGATGCCTTCGGGATCGTCGGTCCAGTTCGCGCGGCTGTTGTAGTAGTCGACGAACTTCGGCGCCTCCGGCGTGGTGACGTCATAAACCATGATGCCGCCCATGCGCTCCAGGCCGATGAAGGCGTAGACCTTGTCGCCCAGCTTGCCGATCTCGATCGCTTCCGGTTCCGGGCCCTTCGAATCGCTGCGGCTGTCGAAGGCGTTGCCCTCGTCGTGGCCCGAGTTGAAGTAGTCGGCGCAGGGAATGTCGCGGTTCGGCCCCAGGCGGCATTGGTCGCTGGCAAGGTAGGTTTCGAAGGCGCTGCCCGAATCCCACACCATCTTGCCGTCGGCATCCAGGATGGAGAACGAGCGGCCGCCATAGGCATACAGATTGTCGTACATCAGCAGCGTGCCGGTCGGGCTTTCGGTGCCGGTGGCGTCGAACTTCACCGGATCGCCGTTGGCGTCGGTGCGGTAGCCCAGCGTCCAGGTGATGTTCAGGCGCCCGAGGACCTCGTCATCGCGGCAGTCGCCGGGGTCGCCCGCCGTGGCCCCGCACCAGGCGAACGTCTCCGGATTGAGCAGGGCGCCTTCGGCCAGCTGGTCGAGCTGCGGCGGCAGGTCGTCGCCGCGGCGGCGTGCAAAGCCGCTCGCATGCACCAGATGCTTGACACGGAATTCCTCGACGAAACCCTGGGCGGGATCGCCGGGCGTCGCGGGGTCGGTGCTGCCATCGCCCCAGTATGCATCGTTGTCCTCGCCCCATGCGCGCGCGTCGCCTTCGTTCGCCGTGGCGATCCAGGTCTTGCCCTGGGCTTCGAAGGCGCTGATCGCATCGGGCAGGTACATGCCCTTCACGCCCGGATGCGTTGCGATCTTCAGCTCCGCCGGATCGTCGCTCGCGTCGAACTCGTTGCCGGCCACCCCGTGGTCCTTGAAGCCCAGCGGCACGATGTCGGTAATGGTGGCGGAGGCGATGTCGATCTTGGCGATCGCATTGTTCTCCTGCAGCGTCGCCCAGGCGGTGGTGCTGTCGGGCGAGACGGCGATGTATTCGGGTTCCAGGTCCTGGGCGGCGGTGGCGCCGTTGACCAGCTTGCCGTCACCCGGGCCGTAGATCCGCACGCCGGCCGCGCGCAGCTCGGCTTCCTTGCCGTTCCAGGCTGCGAAGCCGGCGGTCCGCACGGTGGGCGCCGCCGGGTCGGTGGCATCGATGATGGAGATCGAGCCGACCGGATCGACCGAGTAATCGTCGCTCGGCTCGCCTTCGTTCGCCACCAGCACGTACTTGCCGTCCGGCGTGAAAGTCAGCATGTCGGGCAGGGAACCCACGCCGACGTGCCCCAGCAGCGCCAGCGTCGCGGCGTCGTAGAAGCCGACGAAACCGGGATCGGTCTTGTCGCTGGCTTCGATCGCCAGCGCGATGATGCCATTGCGCACGGTCACGCTGTTGACCACTGCGCCGGGCGCGACGTCGGCGGCGTCGATCTCGCCGACCTTCTGCGGTGCGGCCGGATTGGACAGGTCGAGCACGTCGAGCGTGCCGCTCAGCGCATTGACGATGAAACCGCGCTTGGTTCCCGGATCGTACGACGGGATCTCGGCAGCGGACTCGTCGAACTGGCCGGTGGAATAGCGGCCCAGCAGCGACAAACGCAGGCTGTCGGGCGTCGGGGCCGCCGGCGGCGTTTCGGGCACCTGTTCGGCAGGCGGGGGACCGGGATCGGCAGCGGCGACATCATCGTCGTCCGAGCAGGCGGCGATGGTGGCCGACACGGCGGCGATGGTGAACAGGCGGAGCAGGGTGCGCAGCGTGGGGCGCAGGCCAGGCAGCGAAACAGGGGGCATACGTAGAGTTCCCGGTTGTTATCAGAAATTTCTGGTTCTGAACGAATGCTGACTACCCCCCATGACATCAGCATGACACCGCGATGACATCTGAAGCGCCTCGGGGCGCCGTCTTGCGGCTGTTCGTGCGGCGCCGGCCGCAGGAGTTGCCGGTGGTGGCATTGGCCCGCCCGACAGCCGACAGCGGTCAGGCTGGCGGCCTGACGGGGATCGAGGCAGGAAGGTCCGCCACGCCGATGCGCCACAGGCGCAAGGCGACATGCAGCTCCAGCGCCCGGCCCGCGTCGCCCCAGTAGCCGATGAGCTCCTCCGCGCCCGCCAGCCTCTGCCTTACCGTATTCACATGGATGCCCAGGCTGGAGGCGGTGAGCGTGGCATTCTGGTTATGGTCGAAATAGGCCAGCAGGGTGGCGGCCAGCTCCGGCCCGCGCTGGTGCCCGTGGCGAATGAGCGCGCCGATCGTGGCATCCAGGAAGGTGTTCAGGCTGGCGCGGTCCTGCGTCTCGAACAACACGGAATACAGCGCCAGCTCGTTCTGCCGCAGGATGCGGCCGCGCATGCCCAGGCGCCCCACTACCGAGAGCGCGCGCCGCAACGCCCCGTACAGGGCCGGCATCTCCGCAGCGCCCTGCGCCGGGCGTGACAGCACGCCCCGGTACGCATCGCCCAGTTCGCGGCGGGCAAACTCGCCGAAGGCTTCCAGCAGATCCTGCGCCCGTGTCGCGCCGCATACGAAGACGAGCACGCCGTCCACGTCGTCCAGCACCAGGGCCGGACGCGCCAGGACGGTACGCAGGCGCCGCGCCAGGAAGCCGGGCGCGGCGTGGTCCAGCTCGACCAGCATGAGCGACAGGGGCTGCGAGACATCGATGCCGAAACGTTCGGCCCGGCCGGGATGCAGCATGCGCTCGCCCTGCCTGGGGGAAATGAGCGACTGCATGAATTCGGAGACATCGCGGCTCCGGCTCGCTTCCATGCGCTCCTGGGACAGCAGCACGACGCCGATGACGCTGGAGCTGCGCTCGAAGGTCCGGATGGAAATATCCCGCATGTCCCCGCGCCTGAACAGCAGGATGGAGCCGAGCACCTCGCCGCCGCCGATCACCGCAATGACGCGGCAGATCTCGCCCCCGGCTTCATAGGCGATCGTGGAGCGGCCGGCCCGCCGGCTGTCTCCCAGGGCTTGCGTCAGTGCCGCACTATGCGGCCCATAAGGCTGGTAAGCCGCGGCGGCAGTCCCGTCATACTCGGGCGCCGCGGCGCGCGCCATCACCTGATGGCCTTCGTCCAGCACGAGGATGCTGCCTTCGAGCAGCTCCGCGATAGACTGGCACAGCTCGCCCAGCGTCGCCCCCCTGGCAAGCAGCATCGTCAGGCGCTCGTGCGCTTCCACGGCGCCCTGCACGTCGCGCGCATGCTGTTCGAGCTCGGCGCGGGCCAGGTCGGCCTTCTCCAGCGCCGACTGCGCATCCGCAAAGGCCTTGGCGTTGTTGATGGCCACGGCGGCGTGCGTGGCCAGCGTGCAGAGGATCGACACATTGAACGCCGTATGGGTGCGGTGATAGCGGTCGGCAACGAACAGCAGGCCGATCACGTTGTCGTCCCAGATCAGCGGCACGCCCACCAGCGCCGCCACGCCTTCGTCGCGGAAGATATCGTCCAGGTCGGGATCATGCGTGAAGCGGTTGTCGTGCAGGTAGTCCGGCGTGGAAAACGGCAGGCGGGTGGACATCACCACGCCTGCAACGCCCAGCTTGCGCCTGGCCCTCATCTTCCCGGTGCGCTCGGCGATCGCGCCCTCGGCCACCACCACCTTGAACTCGCCCGCGTCGGGATCGTAGATCGTCAGCCAGCACAGATGCGCCCGGAGGAGGTCGCGGGCCCGGGTGACGATCGCCTTGAGCAGCTCGGAGAGATCGAGGCGGCCGGCCAGATCCTGTGCCGACTCGATCACGGCCAGCATGCCGCGCTCGCGCTGCGCGTGCTGTTCGAGCCGGTTACGCAGGGCGGTGGCCATGCGCCCGAGTTCCACCAGGCTGTTCTTCTGCACCAGCTCGTCGGGCAGCGCCTCGAGATAGGCCAGCCGGGCCGAGAAGTCTTCGGTCGGGGCATTGCCATGCAGCAGCGCCACCAGCTCGGCGGCAATGGTCTCCACGCCGGGGGTCGTGCCCGCGCGCGCCGCGGGATTCGGAAATGGACGGGACATGGGCCTTCGAAGCAGGGACGGCATGAGAGAGCAAGCCGGGCATGCACCCGTGCAGTGTGCAAACATCATATCAACAACTATGTCCCCATGTGCATATCGCATATAGCTTTGCATGCGCCGCTCGCCGACACTCACGCTGTACAACAAAGGAGACAAAGCGGTGCACAAGCGCATCATCGATACGCTCCGTCCCACCCCGGGCCTGCGCGTCCTGGTCACCGCCGGGGGTTCGGGCATCGGTGCCGCCGTGGCCCTGGCCTTCCGCGAAACGGGGGCCCGCGTACACGTCTGCGACATCGACCGGGACGCACTCGACCGGCTGGCGGCCGAAACGCCGGAAATCACCACGAGCACGGCCGACGCCTCGGTTCCCGCGGACGTGGACACCGTGTTCGACGACGTCCGGAACAACCTGGGCGGCCTGGACGTGCTGGTGAACAACGTGGGCATCGCCGGGCCCACCGGCCCGGTGGAGCAGTTGCGGCGCACCGACTGGGAACGCACCGTCGACGTGAACCTGAACAGCCACTTCTACTTCGCGTCGCGCGCGGTTCCGCTGCTGAAGGAATCTCCCGGCAACCCCTGCCTCATCGCCATGAGTTCAGTGGCCGGCCGGCTGGGCTACGGCCTGCGCACACCCTACGCATCGACCAAATGGGCCATCGTGGGCTTCATGAAGTCGCTCGCGATAGAGCTCGGCCCGCACGGCGTGCGCGTGAACGCCATTCTCCCCGGCACCGTGGAGGGCGCCCGCATGAACGGCGTCATCGGCGCCAGGGCTGCCGCGTCCGGCGTGCCCGTGGAGGCGATGCGCGAAGAGTACCTGCGCAAGATCTCGCTGCGCCGCATGGTCACGACGGACGACATTGCCGCCACGGCGCTGTTCCTGTGCTCGCCGGCAGCCCGCAACATCACGGGGCAGGCAATCAGCGTGGACGGCAACATGGAGTACCTCTGAGCGCCAGCGCCCATCCGCCACCCCGCATCACGACTCAAAAACAAGGAGACAGACATGAACAAGCTCGACCTTTCCGCCATCGCCCTGGCCGCGTTCGGCGCCTCGTGCACCGCCACGGCCTGGGCTGCCCCGGTCAAGATAGGACTGGTTGAAACGCTTTCCGGCCCGCAGGCATCCTCCGGGCAGTCGTACCGCACGGCCGTGCGCTATGTGGTCGACCAGATCAACGCCAATGGCGGATGGAATGGCGAACCGGTGCAACTGCTCGAGTACGACAACCAGGGCGGCCCAGCGGGAGCCGCCGACAAGCTCAAGGCGGCCGCCGCCGACGGCGTGCAGATCGTGGTGCAGGGCGCGTCGTCCGCCATCGGCGGACAGATCACCGAGGACGTGCGCAAGCACAACCTGCGCAACCCCGGCAAGGAGATGGTCTACATCAACATGGGGGCCGAGGCGCTGGAACTCACCGGGGAAAAGTGCAACTTCTACCATTTCCGCTTCGCCGGCAATGCCCAGGTGCGCACCAAATCGCTGGTCGAAGGCATGAAGAAGGCCAACGCGCTCGGCACCAGGGTCTATGCCATCAACCAGAACTACTCCTGGGGCCAGGACATGGAGCAGGCCATCGTCGACAACCAGAAGCCGGGTGGCTACACGGTGGTGGAGAAGACCCTGCACGACGTGAACAAGATCCAGGACTTCGCGCCCTACGTCGCGAAGATCGCGGCTTCGGGCGCCGATACCGTCATCACCGGCAACTGGTCCAACGACCTGCTGCTGCTCATGAAGGCATCCAAGGCCGCAGGGCTCAAGGCGCGCTACGGCACCGTATACCTGGACCAGCCCGGCAACCTGGCCAACGCCGGAGACCTGGCCGAAGGCAACTTCGTCGTGCACACGTTCAACGCCGAAGCCGGCGGCGAAGAAGGCGACCGGTTCGTGGAAGACTACCGGTCCAAGACCGGCCACATGCCGGTGTTCATCGAACCGCAGACCGTTTACGGCATGAAGATGGTGGCCGAGGCGCTCAAGCGCACTCCGCCCGCCAACGGCGCACTGAGCGTGAACGACTTCGCGAAGGCCCTGGAGACGACCCGCATCCCGACGCCCATGGGCGAGATGAGCATGCGGGCCTCCGACCACCAGGCGCAGCTGCCGCTGGTCGTCTCCACCGTCTCCCGGGATGCGCGGCACAAGGTGGACGGCACCGACCTGGGATTCAAGCCGGTCCTGCTGCTCTCGGCCGAGGACGCGTCCACGCCCGCGCAGGCGAGCTGCAAGATGAAGCGGCCGGACTGAGTCGTACACGCACCTGTCTGCTCGGCCGCCAGCCGGCCGTGCACCATCAGCGCAACTGAAACGGGCGGCCCGGCCTGCGCAGTCCACGCCACCCGGCTGCCCCCGGACTCCATGGAACAACTTCTCTTTTCCCTCTTGAACGGCGTCATCTACGGATTGCTGCTGTTCATGGTATCGGCCGGCCTCACGCTCATCTTCGGCATGATGGGCGTGCTGAACTTCGCGCACGCCTCGTTCTACATGCTCGGCGCCTATTTCGCCTACACGCTGCAGGGCGCGATCGGATTCGTGCCGGCCCTGGTCGCCTCGCCCCTGCTGGTGGGGCTGGTCGGCGTGGTGGTCGAACGCTATTTCCTGCGCCGGGTACATCATCACGGCCACGCCCACGAGCTGCTGCTGACCTTCGGCCTGTCGTTCATCATCGCCGAGTCGATCAAGCTGTTCTTCGGCAACTACCCGGTGGACTACCGCGTACCGCCCTTCCTGGACTTCTCCGCCTTCAGCATCGGCAGCACCCAGTATCCCGTCTACCGGCTGCTGATGGGGGGCATCGCGATCGCGATGTTCATCGTGATCTACCTGCTGCTGACCCGCACGCGCATCGGCATCGTAGTGCGCTCCGCGATCCACAGGCCGCGCATGGCGGAAGCGCTGGGGCACAACGTGCCGCTGGTGTTCATGGGCGTGTTCGGCGCCGGCGCCGCGCTGGCCGGCCTGGCCGGCGCCGTGGCGGGCGCCTTCTACACCACCAGCCCCAACATGGCGCTGGAGCTGGGCGTGATGGTGTTCGTTGTGGTCGTCGTGGGCGGGCTGGGCTCCCTGGTCGGCGCGATGCTGGCCTCGCTGCTGATCGGCATCATCACCTCGCTGGCAGTGTCGATCGACGGCAGCCTGGCCGACCTGCTGGCCCTGGTCGGCGCCGGGCAGTGGGCCCGCGACGTGGGCGGACTGATGACCCTCAACCTGTCCAGCCTGGCGGCCACCCTGCCGTTCGCGCTCATGCTGCTGATCCTGCTGGTGCGGCCGGGCGGACTCATGGGCGAAAGGGGCTGACACGATGAGCAAGACCATTCTTTCCTGCCTGGCGGGCGTCGCGCTGCTGGCGGCATTGCCGTTCCTGCTCTCGCAGGGGCTGCTCAACGCGGCCATCCAGATGCTCATCGCCGCGCTCTTTGCCACCGCCTACAACCTGCTCTGCGGGCAGGCCGGCATGCTGTCCTTCGGCCACGCGGCCTATTTCGGCGTCGGCGCCTTCGCCACCGTGCACGCCATGAATGCCCTGGACGGCGCCGGGCTGCTGCCCACCCCGCTGATGCCCCTGGCCGGCGCCCTCGGCGGGCTGGTGTTCGGCGGCATCGCCGGCTGGTTCGCCACGCAGCGCAGCGGCACCTACTTCGCCATGATCACCCTCGCCATCGCCGAACTCGTCCATTCGCTCGCCCCGCACCTGAAGGGAATCTTCGGCGGGGAAGCCGGCCTGTCGACCATGCGCATGCCGGCCTGGGGCTACGACTTCGGTTCCACCACGCAGGTGTACTACCTCACGCTGGCCTGGGTGCTGCTGGCCATGGCGCTGCTCTATCTCTACACGCGCACGCCGCTGGGCCGGCTTACGCTGGGATTGCGCGAGAACAGCCATCGCCTGAGATTCCTCGGCTACGACGTCCATGGCCTGGGCACCGTCGTATTCGCCATCTCCGCGATGTTCTCCGGCATGGCGGGCGGCCTGCAGGTATTGTCGAACGAATCGGCCAACTACGTGGTCTTCGATCCTTCCCTGTCGGCCGCCGCGGTGCTCAACACCTACATCGGCGGCGTGCAGGTCTTTCTCGGCCCCGCGTTCGGCGCCGCGCTCATGACCTTCTTCGGCTATGCGGTCTCCGACCTGACCCGGTCCTGGCTGCTCTACCAGGGCGTCATATTCGTGCTGGTCATGATGTTCATGCCTGGCGGCCTCACCGGCCTGATCGGAACGGCGGGCCGCCTGCGCGAGCGCCACCCCGCCGACCCGCTGATGCCGGTATTCATGCTGGCCGTCGCAGCCGCCGCGCTGGCCGGCGCCGGCGCCGTGTTCCTCGTCGAACTGCTGCAGCGCCTGTATTCCCAGGAGTACCAGTCGCTGATCGCCCTGAACCCAGGCCAGCCCTGGCCGGCCCTGACGCTGTTCGGCCGTGCGTGGCAACCGCAGTCCGCCGCCACCTGGGGCGCGCCGGCGCTGCTGCTGGGGCTCGGCGGCCTGCTGGTCTGGCTGTGCCGGCGGCGCCTGGCCGCGCTCGACGGCGACGGCACGCCGCCGGCAGCCGCGCCCGTGGCCACCCAGGGCAAGGAGCTGGCATGACCGACCCCATTCTCTGCATCCGCGACCTGCGCAAGTCCTTCGGATTGACCGACATCATCCGCGGCGTGGACCTCGACGTGCTGCCCGGCGAGCGCCACGCGCTGATCGGCCCCAACGGCGCCGGCAAGTCCACCCTGTTCCACCTGATGTCGGGCCAGCTCGCCCCGACCTCCGGCACCATCCGCTTCGAGGGCAGCGAGATAGGCGGCCGTTCGCCGCAGGCGATCAACCGGCGAGGGCTGTCGCGCTCGTTCCAGATCACCAATATCTTTCCCAGGCTGAGCACCTTCGAGAACATACGGCTCGCGGTGATGCGCAGGCACGGGCTGCAGTACGCCTTCTGGAAGTTCGTCGACCGCGACCGCCGCATACGCCAGGAAACCGAACGGCTGCTGGAGCAGGTGCGGCTCACGGCCCGGGCCGGCTCGATCGCGGGGGAAATGGCCTATTCCGAACAACGCTCCCTGGAGATCGCCATGACGCTCGCATCCGACCCCAGGCTCATCCTGCTGGACGAGCCCATGGCCGGCATGTCGCACGAAGAGACGGCCTACACCGCTCAATTGATCCGGGAAGTCTCCGCCGGCCGCACGCTCATGATCGTCGAGCACGACATGGACGTCGTCTTCGCCCTGAGCGACCGCATCAGCGTGCTCGTCTACGGCCAGGTGATCGCCACCGGCACGCCTGCGGAGATCCGTGCCCACCCGGCCGTGCGCGAGGCCTACCTGGGCGACGAGGGCGAAGAATGACCAGCACCGCATTGCTGAGCGTGGAGAACCTGCACGCGCACTACGGAAAGAGCCACGTCCTGCACGGCGTGGACCTGCAGGTGAGGCGCGACGAAGTGGTGAGCCTCGTGGGCCGCAACGGCTCGGGCCGGTCCACCACCTTGAAGACCATCATGGGCCTGGTGGCGCCCACGTCCGGCCACGTACGCCTGCTCGGCCGCGACCTCGCCGGCGCCCGGCCCTACGCCATCTGCCGCGCGGGCGTGGCTTACGTGCCGGAAGAGCGCGAGGTGTTTGCCAACCTCAGCGTGGACGAGAACCTGCGCATGGGCGAACAGCCGCCGGTGCCGGGTGCGCATCGCTGGACGGTGGAGGAGATGTTCGACTATTTCCCCCGGCTCAAGGAACGGCGCGGCACCAAGGCCGGGAGCCTGTCCGGCGGCGAACAGCAGATGCTGACGATCTGCCGCTCGCTGCTCGGCAACCCCCTGGTCATGTTGATCGACGAACCCACAGAGGGGCTTGCCCCGCGCATCGTGGCCCAGGTCGGCGAGTGCATCCAGGACATGCACCGCAAGGGCGTCTCGGTGGTGCTGGTGGAGCAGAAACTCACCATCGCGCTCAAGGTCTCGACACGCGTCTGCGTGATGGGACACGGCCGCATCGTGTTCGAGGGCAGGCCCGACGAACTGGGCTCGAACGAATCAGTGGTCTCCCAATGGCTGGCCGTATGAACGGCCAGGCGCCCCGCACTTCAACTCCATGGATGGCATCCGACATGAAAAGCAGCCAAGACAAGGTCATCATTTCCTGCGCGGTCACGGGATCGGTCCATACGCCCACCATGTCTGCGCACCTTCCCCTGACGCCGGAGCAGATCGCCAGGCAGGCCATCGAGGCGGCGCGCGCCGGCGCCGCCATCCTGCACCTGCATGCGCGCGATCCGCAGGACGGCAGGCCCACGGCGGACCCGGCCGTGTTCGACCAGTTCATTCCCCACATACGCGACGCCACCGATGCGGTGATCAACATCACCACGGGCGGCAGCACCCGCATGACGCTGGAGGAGCGGCTGGCCTATCCGCTGCGCGCCAAGCCGGAAATGTGCTCGCTGAACATGGGATCGATGAACTTCTCCATCCACCCCGCGGCCCGGCGCATCACGCAATGGCGGCACGACTGGGAAAAGCCCTACATCGAGGGCATGGAGGACCTGATCTTCCGCAATACGTTCCGCGACATCCGGCATATCCTCAAGGTGCTCGGCGAAGAGTGCGGCACGCGCTTCGAGTTCGAATGCTACGACATGGGGCACCTGTACAACCTGGCGCACTTCGTCGACGAGGGGCTGGTGCAGGGGCCGCTCTTCATTCAGAGCATCTACGGCATACTGGGCGGCATGGGCCCCGACCCGGAGAACCTGGTCGCCATGAAGACCACGGCCGACCGGCTGTTCGGCCGTGGCGGCTACCGCTTTTCCGTGCTCGGCGCGGGCCGCCACCAGATGCCGCTCGTGACCATGGGCGCCATCCTGGGCGGCAACGTGCGCGTGGGGCTGGAAGACAGCCTCTACCTGGCCCGCGGACAACTGGCAAAGTCCTGCGCCGAGCAGGTGGCCAAGATACGCCGCATCCTCGAAGAACTTTCGCTCGAGATCGCCACGCCCGACGAAGCCCGGGCCATGCTCGGGCTGAAGGGCCGGGACGCCGTCGCGTTCTGATCTCTTTCCGATTCATTGACTGGAGCATTCATGAAGAAGTCCCTGCAGGGCCGCGTCGCCGTCGTCACCGGAGCCGGAAGCGGCCTGGGCCGCGCCCATGCCCTTGAGCTGGCCCGGCACGGCGCGCGGGTCGTGGTCAACGACGTGGCGGGCTCGCATGCGGGTTCGCCGGCGGCTGCCGTGGTCGACGAGATCGTGCGCCATGGCGGCGAGGCCATTGCCGCGGGCGGCGACGTCACCGACTACGCCTGCATGCAGCAGATGATGGAGCGGGCGGTAGCCGCCTGGGAGCGCATCGACATTCTCGTCAACAATGCCGGCATCCTGCGCGACAAGACCTTCTCCAACATGTCGCTGGACGACTTCCGGCTGGTGATGGACGTGCACCTGATGGGCAGCGTGCATTGCATCAAGGCGGCATGGGAGACCATGCGTGCCCAGCGCTACGGCCGCATCGTGATGACGACATCGTCGTCCGGCCTCTACGGCAACTTCGGCCAGGCCAACTACAGCGCCGCCAAGATGGCGCTGGTGGGCCTGATGCAGACGCTCGCGCTGGAAGGCGCCAAGTACGGCATCCGGGTGAACTGCCTGGCGCCCACCGCCGCCACTGCCATGACCGAGGGTGTCCTGGCGCCCGAGGCCCTGGCGCGGCTGGCGCCCGCCGCCGTGAGCCCTGCCCTGGTCGCCCTGGTGGCCGAGGACGCGCCCACCCGGTGCATCCTGCTGGCGGGTGCCGGCAGCGTCGAAAGCGCGAACGTCACGATGACGCGCGGCATCTTCCTCGGCGATCGCCCGGATGCCGCAGAACAGATACGCACGCGCATGGACGAGGTGCTCGACCGCACGGGCGAACGGGTGCCCGGCACGGGTTTCGAGCAATGCCAGTTCGAGCTGGCCAAGGCCGGATTCGACATGAAACTCTGATGCCGCGGCGCAACCGCGCCGGCACGGCCCGCCCCCTTCCCGCCAGGCGCCGTTACGCAGGCGCTGTTACCCGCGCCGTTACCCCGCTGTTACCCTATAGGGGCTGTTACCCTATAAGGGCTGCATCCTTGCACAGGCCGCCACCGTTTCAGCAGCATCGCCGCGCGGCCGCCATACGCCATCGCCATCAACCGGGGAGACATCGATGTCCGGCACGTCCTTCGGCGCCTTCTTCACCGAAATCCGATTCCTCGGCATACCGCTGGCCAACTGGCTGCTGGCGGCTGCCGTGGCCATCATCGTATTCCTGGTGGCGCGCGTCGCCATCGGCTTCGTCCAGCGCCGCCTGCACCGGCTCGCCGAGGCGGGCGGCAACCATTTCGTCCGCATCGTGGCCGACGTCGTGGCAGGCACCAGCAACACGCTGCTGGCGCTGGCTGCGCTGCTCATCGGCGCGGGCGTGCTGGATCTCCCGGAACGCTGGAGCGACCGCATCGGCAGCCTCTGGTTCGTCGTGGCCATACTCCAGGTGGCGTTGTGAGCGCACCGCGCCATCGTCCTGGGCATGCAGTCGTACTTCCGCCGGCAGGCAGGGGTGCAGGACGCCCAGCTCACTGCACTGGCCACGCTGTCGGTATGGGCCGCCAAAGTGCTGCTGTGGGCCGTCGTGCTGCTGGCCATGCTGTCGAACATGGGTGTCAACATCACGGCCTTCGTCGCCAGCCTGGGCGTGGGCGGCATCGCCATCGCCCTGGCGGTGCAGAACATCCTGGGCGACCTCTTCGCGTCGCTGTCCATCGCGATCGACAAGCCCTTCGAAGTCGGCGATTTCATCGTGGTGGGTCCGCTGGCGGGCACGGTCGAGCACGTCGGGCTCAAGACCACGCGCATACGCAGCCTGGGCGGCGAACAGATCGTCATGTCGAACACCGGCATGCTCGGCGCCACCATCCAGAACTACAAGCGCCTGCAGGAACGCCGCATCGTGTTCCAGTTCGGCCTCACCTACGACAGCACGCCTGAGCAGCTGCGCCAGGTGCCGGGAATCGTGGAGAAGATCGTCCGGGCGCAGCAACAGGTGCGCTTCGACCGTGCGCACTTCAAGGGCTTCGGCGAAAGCTCGCTGGATTTCGAAGTGGTCTACATCGTGCTGGATCCCGGCTACAACCTCTATATGGACATCCAGCAGGCCATCAATCTCGCCATGATGGAGGCCTTCGCCGAGCTCGGCGTGGACTTTGCGTTCCCCTCGCGCACGCTCTATGTGGCGTCGCTGCCCGAGGGCGCCATGCAGGCCGGCCGGAACGACGGCCACGCCGAGCGCGGCGGGCCGGCCACGACGCCGGCATAGTCGCGCACGTCCCGCGGGCCGCCCGGCACGGCGGCCCGCGCAGGGGACGAGACTGCACCCATACCCGGATCTGCGGCCGAGCCGCTCAGGCCAGCCTCTTCACCACGCGCGCCACCCGCGCGATGCCGCCCGTGCCGCTTGCCGCGCGCCCGACGAAGGCCGCGCCCGCTGCCGTGAACAGCCCGCGGCGCAGCACGGAACGGCTGCGCATGCCGGCCATCATGAGCAGCGCCCCCACGCCGAACACGATCAGGTGCTCGCCCGGAAAATCCGGACGGTCGGCGTCGATCTCTTTCAGGCGCTGCATCGGCGAGACGGGCCTGGCCTGGCTGACGGCGGCATCGGCCGTGGAAGCAGTTTGCATGACGGTACTCCTGCGTGAGAGGTACATCCCTGCAGCAACTGGCATGCCAACGCCATCGATGGCGGACTATTGCCGGCCGTGCCGCTGCGCTGCAGCGCAAGCGAGCCGGTACCGTGCGCGTCCACATTGTTCGACCATTACAAACAGTAAAGGCGTGGCTTACCCGTTTATCCGCACGAGATGCGCAATTAAAGTGGGCCCATCATGGACCACGGGTCGGCTTCGACCCACACCTGGAGCGCATCATGACTACCCGCGACGTCGTTTTCCCGCCCGGACGCCAGGCACTTTATGAACGGAACCGGTATTCGCCGGCCATCCGCTCCCATGGCTTTCTCTTCGTCTCGGGGCAGGTCGGCAGCCGCGACGACGGCTCGCCCGAGCCGGACCTGCGAGCCCAGGTGCGGCGTGCATTCGACAACCTCGCTGTGATCCTGAAGGCGGCCGGCTGCACATTCGACGACGTGGTCGACGTCACCGTCTTCATCGTCGACCCGCAAGCCAAGTTCGAAACGATCTGGGAGATCGTGCCGGAATACTGGGGCGAGGCGCCGCATCCCACCCTGACCGCCGTGGGCGTGACCTGGCTCTATGGCTTCGACTTCGAGATCAAGGTGATTGCGAAGCTGCCCCCGGGGGCCGAGGGCTGAACGACTAGCCAAAGAACCGGATCAGTTCGGCCGCCACGGCTGCAGGCTGTTCTTCCGGCAGGAAATGTCCGCACCGGCCAATCACCACGCCCTCCACATCTTCGGCATAGGCGCGCAGCGGCCCGGCCATGTCCGGAATCGAGCCCTGGTCCGCACTCACCGCCAGGACCGGCATCTTCAGCCGGCCCCGCGCGCTGAGCTCCCGGTTCTGCTGCGCCGACAGCCCCGCCGCGCGGTAATAGGCAAGCCCCGCGCGCAGCCCCCCTTCCCGCATGAATACGCGCATGTATTCGTCGATGTCCGCCTCCGAAAAGATCTGCCTGGATCAACCAGAGCCGCCGCCTGATTACGCGCAACGCTATCCCGACTTTCGGCTCCCCACAACACGCTGACCTAGCAGTTCCCAGCCCGCCCTCAGCCTCTCCTCAGCGCCTCACAGATGGCCTCATCCACCTCAATCCATCCCCGGGCCCGGCCTTCGGCCACGTTGCGCGAGCCGCGCGAGCCCGGCGCCCTTACGGCGCTGTTGCCTTGCGCCGGCCGCGAGTCCTCGATGGCCGTCCGCATCGCCGAGATCCGGGCCTTGAAGTCCTGCGCGGGCATCAACAGCTCCGGATCCATGGCAAAGAACCAGTAACCCCATTTCCCGGTCTCGCTGACGATGGGATCGCTGCCGCCCAGGATGCCGAGCGCCTGGATGGCAACCGAAAGCCCGTATCCACGCACGCCGCCCCACGGCAGGATGGCGCCGGCCAGCGCTGCCACGGGGTCCAGGGTGGGGCGGCCTTCCGGATCGACGGCGCGCCCCTCGGGCAGGGGCCGCCCGGTCTGCTGGTGGTAGATCACGTCGCCCCACATCAGGGAAGCCGAGGCAAAGTCGATCACCAGCGGCGTATCGTTGGCCGGGAATGCAAATGCGATGGGATTGGTGCCCAGCAGGCGGTCGATGCCGCCGAAGGGTGCGACGCGTGCCGTGGTATTTGCGGCGTGGATGGCCACCAGGCCCTGCTCTGCGGCTCGCTCCACGTAATAGCGCAGCATTCCGGAGAACCAGCTGTTGCTGACCGCCACCACGCCCACGCCGCTCTGCTTCGCCAGCGCGATCGCCTTGTCCATGCCGATTACCGAAGTGACATAGCCGTTGACGCCCGCCCCGTCGATGAAAGCCGACTTGTCGGTTTCCCGGACGGTCCGGATTTCTCCTCCCAGCCCGATGGACTGCAATCTTTCGGCCAGGGGCAGCAAGCGCGAAAGGCCCGCGAAGTCATGCCCTGCCATGGTGGCGTAGATGAGATGATCGGCCACCATCCCTGCGTGGTCGTTGCTCATCCCGTGGCGCCCCAGGAAAGCGACCGCCAATGCCCTCGCTTCCGCGATTCCCATACGCTGCATTGCCATGTCACTCACCCTTGGCCACGGCCACCACGCGCTTCCAGCGCGCCGTTTCCGCGGCAAGAACCGGCTGCATCTCCCGGGATCCCATGACCTCATGGGTCAGGATCTGCTTCGAGCAGAAATCCTTGAAAGCCTGGGTCGCGGCGATGCGGGTCAATTCATCGGACAGGACTTTCAGCACCGGCTCAGGCGTTCCTGCCGGCGCCATGAAATCGAGCTGCGACGACACCTCGAAGCCCGGCACGCCGGACTCGGCAACGGTGGGCACGCTGGGCAGCGCCTCCCAGCGGTCCGCCGTCGTTACCGCGAGGGCCCGCAGCCTGCCGCCGTTGACCAGCGGCAATACCCCGACGGAAGTCTGGCAGGTGAACGAGATCCGGCCGCCCACCACGTCGGTGACGGCCATCGTCGTCTCCTTGTAGCCGATGTGCCGCGCCCGGGTCTTGCTCATGTCGTTCAGGATCACCGAGCACAAGTGCGCGCTGCTGCCGACGCCCTGGGAGGAGTAGGTCACGGTGTCGGGCTTTTCCGTCATGCCCTGGACGAGATCCTGCATGCTGCGATACGGCGAATCCGCGCCGACGACGATCGCGTACGGCACACGGGCAACCCGGGCGATCGGCGTAAAGTCCTGGGCCGGATCGAACACGGGCGGATCCTGCTGGGCCGAGTAAAGCGGCAGCAGGTACAAGGGCGTTCCCGTCAGGATGATGGTGTAGCCGTCCGGCGCGGACTTGGCCACGCTCGTGTACGCCATCAGGCCGCCCGCGCCCGACTTGTTCTCCACGATGACGGGAGTGTTCAGTGCCTTGGACAGCGGCTCCGAGAAAAAGCGGGTCACCGCGTCGATCGACGTGCCCGGCGATGCCGGCACGATGATCCTGATCGGTTTTTCCGGATAAGGTCCGGCAAATGCCGGCCGCATGCCGAGAATCGGCAGCGCTGCGGCGGCCAGCAGGAATTGTCGCTTGGTCAGCATGGAATGGGTCTCCTTGGTTCCAGCCCTGGAGGCGGATGCCTCGTGCAGCTCTGCGGCTGCTGGTGAAAAATTCTAGTTTCCGGCGCAATGCCGGGGTGCGTGCCAGATGGCAAGGTGCTTTGCGAAAAACACAAGGATCGCCCGGCATCGGAATCTGCCCGGCTACATGGCAAACTCCGGCAGGCGATAGAAGCGCGCAGCGTTCCTTCGGAAAATGTCTGCCTTTTCATCGTCGCTCGCCTGGCGCAGGATCCGCTTCATGGCATTGAGGCCCGTTGCGTAGCGGTAGCTCGCCTTGTCCGGCGGAAAATTGCTTTCGATCATGCAGCGCCTCGAGCCGAAAGCCTCGACGCAAGTCTCCACCCAGGGACGCCAGGCACTGGCCAGCGCAGCGGACGACGCCGCCTGCTTGCGGGTGTCGAATCCGAATCCGGACAAGGGCATGCCCAGGCCGCCGAGCTTGACCATGACGTTCGGGCAGGACGCCAGGTCTTCGATTCCCGCCTTCCAGGCCTGGAAGACCTGGTCCCGTATCCGCGCATAGCGGCCGATCCCCACGACGCCGCCGCAGTGGTTCAAGGCAATGGGCACCGCAGGAAAGGCGCGTGCCAGGCGTGCCAGCCGGGGCAGCTGGTGGAACAGTACCCAGGCGTCGAAGCTCAGGCCGAGCGCCCCCAGCTGGGCAAATCCGGCCCGGAAAGCGGGGCTGTCCAGCATGCCCTCCGTCGTCGGGTAGGCAGGGTTGAGGAGCTCGGCAGATTCATCCCAGGCCGCGATATGCCGGACGCCCTTGAAGCGGTTCCCCCCTCCCTCCGGGGCGGTGCCCGCCTCGACGTGCGCCTCCAGCACCGGGCTGACGCGACTCCCCAGCAGCAGATCGGCATGGCCGACGATGCCGGCGCACACGCGCGGGCCGTCGTGCCCCCTTTGCAGGGCCTCCCGTGCCACGCCATTGGCGAAGACCGTTTCGCCCACGGGGCGCAATGCTTCCGGCCCGTCGGTGTACGGCATGCTGCGGGCCTGCACATACACGGTGGCCACCACACGATGGCCGGAGTGCAGGTCGCGGAGATAGTCGTCCAGGAGATAGGTCAGCCCCGGCCGCACATAAAGATGATGATGCGCATCGACAACGGGCAGGTCCGGATCGATGGGAATCTCGTCGCCGGGCGCCGGCGCGCAGCCCGCCATCACGCGAGCTCCGGCGCGAAATTGTCCGGCAGGCCCAGCTCGAAGGTGTTGAGCGTCAGCGCGACGTAGCAGTAATAGCCCAGCACGGCCACCAGCTCGACTACGCCCCGCTCGCCCAGGGACGCGACGCATTCCGAATACAGGTCCGGGGGAACGGCGCCCGTGCTCAGCAACGTGTGCGAAACGCGATATACGAGCAGGGCTTCGGGGTCGTCACACTGCGGCTGCCTCCGCGCCGCGATGTCTGCAATGGCCCCGGCGTCCAGCCCCGCCGCCAGGGCCAGCGCCTTGTGCGCCGTCCACTCGTGATGCGAGGTCCAGTGCCGCGCGCACACGAGGATGGCCAGTTCCGTCAACCGCGGGCCCAGCGTTGTCTCGAATCGCAGCAGCTCACCCAGGCGTTGCGACCGGCGTGCCAGCTCCGGATTGCAGATCCATGCAATCATGGGCGCCGGCGCCTTGCCTCTTGGTCCGGCCACGACCTCTGTCCAGGCCTGCCGTTGCTCGGCGGACAGGCTGGCTGGTGCAGGCATGTCGATGCGCGGCATGGTCTCTCCTTCGTCACCGGGCGGCGGTAACGCCACCGTCCACCACCAGCTGCGTGGCGGTGATGTACCTGGCCTCGTCGCTCGCGAGGAACAATACCGCATGGGCAACGTCCCATGCGTCGCCCATGCGGCCCATGGGCACGCTGGCGTGGCGTTTCTCGATCAGGCCTCGCGCATCCGCCGCACCCAGTTGCTTCACCAAGCGCTCCTCCACCAGGGGCGTATGCATGACGCCGACCACCACCGTGTTGACCCTTATTCCCTTGCGCGCATAGGCGATGCCGGTAGCGCGGCTGAACGCCACGACGCCCGCCTTGGCCGCCGCATAGGCCACGTTGACGCGGCCCGCGACCTGGTGGCTCATGCAGGCAATGCTGGAGATGTTGACGATCGCCCCGCCCCGGCCCTCGGCATCGAACTGGCGTTCCATCACGGGCAGCACGTGCTTGCATCCGAGGAACGTCGTCTTCAGGTTCAGGTCCATCTGGCCGTCCCAGGCTTCCTCGGGCATCGACACGGGATCCCCCTGCACGCTGCCGCCGATGTTGTTGACCATGATGTCGATCCGGCCATGGAGAGCCAGGCAATGCCCGACCGCGCGCTGCACCTCGGCGCTCACCGTCATGTCGCAGGCCATGCCGGTCCAGTTTGCATGCCCCTCCTCCGTCATGCGGGATGCGGTTCCCGCCAGCGCCTGCTCGCTCACGTCGGTGCCGAAGACCGTGGCGCCGCGCCGCGCCAGCAGCACCGCCGTCGCCCGGCCGTTTCCCCAGCCCTCGCCGACCGAGCCGGCACCGGCCACGAAGGCCACTTTCCCTGTCAGATCCAGCATGGCGTCCGCCTCCCTCAGGCCACCAGGCCCAGCTCACGCGCCTTGATCTGCATCGCGATGAAGTGCGAATAGATCCTCGCCTGGGCAAAGCTGCTACCCAGGAACCACAGCCCTTCCTGGGCGGTGGGGCGGAACATGTTGGCCAGCTCCCCATCGTCAGCCAGGCCCCACACGGGCCCGATCCTGTCGGCGATCCGGTCGCCGAGCAGCTCGCGGACCACTTCCTGCTGGCTCTGGTATCCGGTGGCCGCCACCAGGAGCTCGGCTTCTTCGATACGCCCATCCTTCATCAGCAGGCCGTCCTCCACGAAGCGCTCGATCTCCTCGAACTGGATCAGGCCGATCTTCCCCTCGACGATCAGCTCCGAACAGCCGCAATTGAGGTAGTAGCCGCCGTGAATGCGGCGCACCTTCATCAGATGCCCGGTGTCGTCCTCGCCGAAGTCCAGCTTGAATCCCCTGGCGCGCAGGCCTTCGAGCAGGTCCTTGTCCATCTCGATCATGCGCTGGGTGGCGAGCTGGGCGTTGCGCACGGCCAGCGGGTAGGTTATGGCGGTCGTTATCAGGTCGGCGTCTTCCGTCGACAGGCCTTCGTCGTAATAGACCGCATGGCCGATGGAAGCCGCCTTGACGCTGGACACCGTGACCGAACCCCGCTGGATGAGGCTGACGTGCGCGCCGTGGCCATGCAGATCCTGGGCGATGTCGTGTCCGCTCGTGCCCGCCCCCAGCACCAGCACGCGCTTGCCACGCCAGCGTGCGCCGTCACGGAAGCCATGGGTATGGACGACCTCGCCCTTGAAGGCTTCCAGCCCCGGAAGCTTGGGTATCCTGGGCTTGCCGACCACGCCGTTGGCGAAAACCAGGTGCCTGGGATGGAATGTCCGCGTGGTTCCGTCGTCACGGCGCACCTCCGCGGCCCAGCGCCCGGCAGCGGCGTCGAACGTTGCGCCGGTGAACGTGGTGCCGGTCCACACATTGCACTCCATCGCCCAGGCATAGGTTTCCAGCCAGTTCCCTATCATGTCCTTGGGCAGGTACTTCGGCCAGCTCGGCGGAAAAGGCAGGTAAGGCAGGTGATTCAGCGGCACCCGGTTGTGCAGCGCCAGGGAGTGATAGCGATTGCGCCAGACGTCCCCCACCCGCGGATACCTGTCGACGCAAAGCGCATCGACCCCCAGCAGGCGCAGCCGGGCGGCCGTGGAAAGCCCGGCCTGGCCCGCGCCGATGATCAGGACCGTGGGATCGCGGTCCGCATAGAGCTGTTCCTTGCGGCGGCGGTCAGCCCAGTTGTCGCCGCCGAATTCCCGGGAATACGCGGCGCCGCTTGGCCGGCGGTCATGGATGGGCTCTTCGTGCCCCCGGATCTCCTGCAGCGAGGTCATGAAGACCCAGACCCTCCTGGGTCCGTCCGCGGGAATGCGCAGCACGCCGTGGCACCGGCCCACCGCCGTCTCGAATTCAAAGATGGCCTCGATGACCAGCGTGCCGGTGCGGCGCACCCGCCGCGGCGCGACATGGTTCCGGGCGATCCGGAACTTCTCCGCCTTCACCTCCGGCTGCTTCGCGGCCAGTTGCTCCGCGATCGCCTGCGCCCCGGCAAACGGGACGATATTCCACTCGAACGCCAGGAGGTCGCGCCAGTGGCTCTCCTCCGTGAACAGCTCCCGCATCTTCCGGATATCGCCGTCATGCAGCGCCTGCTCGAAATGCGACAGCCACCAGGCAACGACGTCTACGTCGCCCAGCTCCGGCTCTGCCGACACGCCGGCCGGATGCAATGTGATGTCTTCCATTACCGCCCTTTTATTCGTAGCGGCCTTGCTCGAATGAGAAGCCGTCTGACGAAAATTCTAGGGACGCGGCCCCGGCCTGACCATGTGGCCCGGTGGCAAGCATCTTTGCTTCCAGCGCAACACTGGCGTGGTCCAACCGGCAGGCCACGTTACAATTTCCCTGCCCAGAACCAACGAATGCACAGACAAAAGCCGGGGCGAACACGGGAGACGAGCGATGGACGAACTGGGCCGGATCAAGACTTTCATCAAAGTGGTGAAAGCCGGCAGTTTCTCGGCCGTCGGGCGGCACGAATCATCCGTCAGTTCCGTGGCGCGGCAGATCCGGTCGCTCGAGGACGAACTGGGTGTGCGCCTGTTGAATCGCAACACGCGCAGCCTTTCCCTTACCGAGCCCGGCCGCCTGTTCTATGAACGGGTCAGCGTCATCGCCAACGAGCTGGGCCGGGCCAAGCAGGAGGCCTCTTCCTTCCAGGAGAGCGCCAAAGGGCTGCTGCGCGTATCGCTGCGCGTTTCGGCCGGCGCGGCGATGATCGTCCCGGCCCTCGAAGGCCTGCTGAAGGCCTATCCCGAGCTCACGATAGACGTCACGCTGACGGACCAGCGCTGCGACCTCATCGCGGAAAACATCGACGTGGCCGTATGGATCGGATCGCCGCCCAACGCCGACATCGTGGCCCGCAAGATAAGCCCGAGCCAGCGCATGCTGTGCGCCTCCCCGGAATACTTCCGCCAGCACGGGACGCCGCGCAAGCCCGCCGACCTGCTGGAGCACAACTGCATTCTCTACACCGCGCCCGGCTACAACGACTACTGGGAGTTCTGCAGGGACGGACAGTGCGAGAAAGTCTTTGTCGGCGGCAAGCTGCGCAGCGACAGCTCCATCGCCTTGCTGTCTGCCGCGTTGTCCCATATGGGGCTCATCGTCGTACACGAGTGGATGGTGCGCCTCTATATGGAGCAGGGCCGCCTGGTGCGCGTACTGGACGAATACGAAGTGAAGCCGATCGCCACCGAGGCCGAACTCTACGTGATCTATCCCAGCAGCCGCGGCTTGTCCCAGAAGGTGCGGATCTTCGTCGATTTCCTGGTGGACCTGTTCAATAAAGACGGGCGGGGTTTTGCGGGCAGGTCGTCGAACGAGCGGGTCGGCCTGTAGCTACCCGGGTGGCGGAAGGAGGTATTGATGGCGCCCTCAACCGCATCAAAATGTAACAACTCCCGCCGTCCCCCCTTGAACCTGCGCAACTCATCCCTATAATTAGCACTCGTCGACGGTGAGTGCTAACAGCCCGGCTGCGGCTTCGCCTCGTCACAACGATCAATGGCCTTTTTACTAGAAACAGGAGTTTCCTCATGGCCCTGCGTCCTCTGCACGATCGCGTGATCGTCAAACGTCTGGACAACGAGCGCAAGACTGCCTCGGGCATCGTCATCCCTGAAAGCGCCGCCGAAAAGCCCGACCAGGGTGAAGTCGTGGCCGTCGGCCCCGGCAAGAAGACCGAAGACGGCAAGGTTCTGCCCGTCGATCTGAAGGCTGGCGACAAGGTGCTGTTCGGCAAGTATGCCGGCCAGAGCGTGAAGGTCGATGGCGAGGAACTGCTCGTCATCCGCGAGGACGAAATCCTCGCCGTGATCCAGTAATTGCCTAACCGAATCTACTAAGGAAGCTGACTATGGCTGCCAAGCAAGTCCTGTTCGCCGACGATGCCCGCGTGCGCATCGTCCGTGGCGTGAACGTCCTCGCCAACGCCGTCAAGACCACGCTGGGTCCCAAGGGCCGCAACGTGGTGCTGGAGCGCTCCTTCGGCGCCCCCACCGTCACCAAGGACGGCGTGTCCGTCGCCAAGGAAATCGAACTGAAGGACAAGTTCGAGAACATCGGCGCCCAGCTGGTCAAGGACGTCGCCTCCAAGACCTCCGACAACGCCGGTGACGGCACCACCACCGCCACCGTGCTGGCCCAGGCCATCGTGCAGGAAGGCCTGAAGTACGTGGCCGCCGGCTTCAACCCCATCGACCTCAAGCGCGGCATCGACAAGGCCGTGGCCGCCGCCGTGGCCGAGCTGCAGAAGCTGTCCAAGCCCGTCACCACCAGCAAGGAAATCGCCCAGGTGGGCTCGATCTCGGCCAACAGCGACAGCTCGATCGGCCAGATCATCGCCGATGCAATGGACAAGGTCGGCAAGGAAGGCGTCATCACCGTCGAAGACGGCAAGTCGCTGGAAAACGAGCTGGATGTCGTGGAAGGCATGCAGTTCGACCGCGGCTACCTGTCGCCCTACTTCATCAACAACCCCGACAAGCAAGTCGCCGCGCTGGACGACCCGTTCGTCCTGATCTACGACAAGAAGATCAGCAACATCCGCGACCTGCTGCCCGTGCTGGAGCAAGTGGCCAAGTCGAGCCGCCCGCTGCTGATCATCGCCGAGGACGTCGAGGGCGAAGCCCTGGCCACCCTGGTGGTGAACAACATCCGCGGCATCCTCAAGACCACCGCCGTCAAGGCCCCTGGCTTCGGTGACCGCCGCAAGGCCATGCTCGAAGACATCGCCATCCTGACCGGCGGCACCGTGATCTCGGAAGAGACCGGCCTGTCGCTCGAGAAGGCTACCCTGGCCGAGCTGGGCCAGGCCAAGCGCGTCGAAGTGGCCAAGGAAAACACCACGATCATCGACGGCGCTGGCGACAGCAAGTCGATCGAGGCCCGCGTCAAGCAGATCCGCGTGCAGATCGAGGAAGCCACTTCCGACTACGACCGCGAGAAGCTGCAAGAGCGCGTGGCCAAGCTGGCTGGCGGCGTTGCCGTGATCCGCGTCGGTGCTGCCACCGAAGTCGAAATGAAGGAAAAGAAGGCCCGTGTCGAAGACGCGCTGCACGCCACCCGTGCCGCCGTTGAAGAAGGCGTGGTGGCCGGCGGCGGCGTCGCGCTGCTGCGCGCCAAGCAGGCCATCGCCGAGCTGAAGGGCGACACGCCCGACCAGAACGCCGGCATCAAGCTGATCCTGCGTGCCGTGGAAGAGCCCCTGCGCACCATCGTCACCAACGCCGGCGAAGAAGCCAGCGTGGTCGTGAACAACGTGCTCAACGGCAAGGGCAACTACGGCTACAACGCCGCCACCGGCGAGTACACCGACCTGGTCGAGCAAGGCGTGCTGGACCCCACCAAGGTGACCCGCACCGCGCTGCAGAACGCCGCTTCGGTGGCCAGCCTGCTGCTGACGGCCGAAGCCGCCGTGGTGGAACTGCCTGAAGACAAGCCCGCTGCCCCGGCCATGCCCGGCGGCATGGGCGGCATGGGCGGCATGGACTTCTAAGTCCCGCCTTCCACGCTGGTCCCCGCCCGGGGACCTCGGCTACCGGACCCCGCAAGGTGCAAGCCTTGCGGGGTTTGTCTTTTTTGCGGCGCGCCGTGCAATCAAGCTGCCCCGTTTTACATTTGGGCACGCGCCCAATGGGCAGGTGCGGCCAGGGTCCCTAAAATGGGAGCAACGACGCACGGCGCGCCCAGGCAACGATCCGGATACCCATGCACCCACTATCCCGCTTCCGCATCCCCCGCCCCGCCGAGATCGGCGGCCTGCTGGCCGACTGCGCCCGCGAGTGGTCGCGCCATCGGGCCTCGAGCAAGGGGGCCGCCCTGGCGCTGTACATGGTGTTCTCGCTGGCGCCCATGCTGATCCTGGTGATCGCCGTTGCCGGCGCGTTCTTCGGCGAGGAGGCGGTGCGTTCCGAGCTGTTCTCCCAGGTGCGGGACCTCACCGGCCCGCGCGGCGCCGAGGTGATCCAGACGGTGCTGGCCAGCGCCCATGAATCGGGCAGCGGCTGGATCGCGGCGCTGCTGTCGATCGGGGTGCTGGTCTTCAGCGCCACCACGGCGTTCGCCGAGCTCAAGGCCAGCCTGGACGACCTCTGGGAAGTGCAGAGCACCCGCAGCGGGCTGCACGATCTGGTGCACAGCCGCATGCTGTCGTTCGGCCTGGTGCTGGTGCTGGCGGTGTTCCTGCTGATCTCGCTGACGGTGAATGCCGCCCTCGGTGCGGCCAAGGCCTACTACGGCGACCTGTGGAGCTCCTCCACCTTTGCCACCGTGGCGGGCTGGATGGCCAACGCATTCTCGTTCTCGGTGGTGACGGCGCTGTTCGCGGTGGTCTACAAGCTGCTGCCCAGCGCCCGCCTGCCATGGCTGGACGTGATCCCGGGCGCCATCGTGACGGCGGCGCTGTTCCTGGTGGGCAAATGGGGCATCGGCCTGTACCTGGGCCGCGGCGCGGCGGTGTCGGCGTACGGCGCCGCCGGCTCGCTGATCGCCCTGCTGCTCTGGATCTATTACTCGGCGCAGATATTCTTCTTCGGCGCGGTGTTCACGCGCCAGTTCGCCCTGCGCTTCGGCAGCCTGGGCCGGCAGAAGCAGGCCGGGCAGGCCCGGCCTGCCGAAGACGCGACGGCCTGAGCCGCGGCGGGCGGCGCCTCAGCTGAGCCGCGGCCGGCGGCGCCTCAGGTGCGGGCCTGCACGGCTGCGCGCACGCCCTGCGTGCGCAACGCCTGCAGGGCCGTGCCGAGCGTCTGCACGAAGTCTGCGTCGGCCCCCAGGTCGCCGAATACCGGGGCGTAGCCGGCGGCCTGCGCGGCGGCATGGGCCGCGTCGCCCGGCTTGCCGGCTTCGGCGGCGGCCAGGCGTTCGATCAGCTCGGGCGCCAGCGGATCCTGGATGGGATAGGCCTGGCCCTGCTCGTCGACGCCGCGCAGGTAATGCAGCCAGGCCGCCACCGCAAGCGCCACGCGCCGATAGCCCGCCCCCTGGCTGCGGCGTGCGCGCACGGTCTCGAGCAGGCGCTGCGGCACCTTCTGCGAGCCGTCCATCGCGATCTGCTGGCAGCGGTGCGGCAGCGCCGGATTGGACAGCCGCGCCAGCAGGCGCCCGCGGAAGTCGTCCAGGTCCACGCCGGGCACGTCCAGCGTAGGCGCCACCTCCTCGCGCATCATCGCGTCGACGAAGGCGCGCAGCCAGGGCTGCGCCACCGCCTGGTTGTTGGTGGGGATGCCGGCCATGCTCCCCAGATAGGCCAGCGTGGACTGCGGGCCGTTCACCATGCGCAGCTTGAGGCGTTCGAAGGGCGCGCTGGCCTCGACCAGCCGGGCCCCGGCGCGCTCCCAGGCGGGCCGCCCCGCGGCAAAGCGGTCTTCGATCACCCATTCCAGGAAGGGCTCGCCCACCACCGGCCAGGCGTCGTACAGGCCCAGCCGGCCTGCCACGCGGGCCCGGTCCTCGTCGCTGGTGCGCGGCACGATGCGGTCCACCATGGTGTTGGGGAAGGTGCAGCGCTCCGCCACCCAGGCTGCGAGGCCGGCATCCAGCAGGCCGGCGAAGGCCAGCACCAGGCCGCGCAGCGTATCGCCGTTGGCGGGCAGGTTGTCGCAGGACAGCAGCGTGACCGGGCCGAGCCCGCGCGCGTGGCGCCGGTGCAGGCCATATGCCAGCATGCCGATGGCGCTGCGCGGCGCCAGCGGATGCGCCAGATCGTGCCGCACGTCGGGATCGTCCAGCCGCAGCCGGCCGGTGGCGGGTTCGTGCGCATAGCCCTTCTCGGTCACGGTGAGGCTGACGATGCGGGTGTCCGGATGGGCGATCTGTTCCAGCACGGCGTCGGGGTCTTCGCTGGCAACCAGCACGCGCAGCACGGCGCCGACGACCTGCAGCGCCTCGCGCGGCGCGCCGCTTTCGTCGGCATCGCGCAGGGCCACGGTATAGAGGCCCTGCTGCGGCGCCAGCGCATCGCGCGTGTCGGGGCTGCGCAGCGACACGCCGACGATGCCCCAGCGCAGGTCGCCGGCGGCCGCCATCGCGGCATCGGTGAGCGGGGCCTGGTGGGCGCGGTGGAATGCGCCCATGCCCAGGTGCACGATGCCGGGCCGCAGCCGGCCGCGGTCGTATCCGGGCGAGGCGATGCCGGCGGGCAGCCGGGCCAGCTGGTCCGGGGCCAGGCGGGGCAGGCCTTGCATATCGTGGTTCATGGCGCCGGTCCTACCAGTTGCACAGCGTACCGTCGTGGGCCAGCCGGTTCACCGGCAGGTAGGCGCGCCGGTACGGATAGCGCGCCGCCAGGGCCTCGTCGATCTCCACGCCATGGCCGGGCGCCTCGCCCGGCACCATCATGCCGTCCTCGAAGGAATAGGCGTGCGGGAACACGGCATCGGTCTCCTCGGTATGCCGCATGTATTCCTGGATGCCGAAGTTCGGCACCCAGATGTCGAAGTGCAGCGCCGCCCCCATGCATACGGGCGACAGGTCGGTGGCGCCATGGCTGCCGGTGCGCACCTGGTAGATCGAGGCCAGGTCGGCGATGCGCCGCAGGTGCGTGATGCCGCCCGCATGGACCACCGTGGCGCGGATGTAGTCGATGAGCTGGTTCTGGATGAGGTCCTTGCAGTCCCAGATGGTGTTGAAGATCTCGCCCACCGCCAGCGGCGTCACGGTGTGCTGGCGGATCAGCCGGAAGGCCTCCTGGTTCTCGGCCGGCGTGGCGTCCTCCATCCAGAACAGCCGGTAGGGCTCCAGGCTCTTGCCCAGCCGGCCGGCCTCGATGGGCGTGAGCCGGTGGTGCACGTCGTGCAGCAGGTGGACATCCCAGCCCACGGCGTCACGCACGCGTTCGAAGAGGCGCGGCGCGTGATCCAGGTATTTCTCGGTGGACCAGTCGTGCTCGGACGGCAGGTCGGCATCGGCGGGCTCGTAGAACATGCGCCCGCGCCCGACGCCATACACCGCATTGAGGCCCGGCACGCCGCTCTGCGCGCGGATGGCGCGATAGCCCATCTCGCGGTAGCGCAGCACCTCGTCCACGGTTTCTTCGATGTCGCGGCCATTGGCATGGCCGTAGACCATCACGCCGGTGCGGCTCCTGCCGCCCAGCAGCTGGTACAGGGGCAGCCCGGCCGCCTTGGCCTTGATGTCCCAGAGCGCGGTGTCGACCGCCGCGATGGCCGACATGGTGACCGGCCCGCGCCGCCAGTAGGCGCCCCGGTACAGGAACTGCCAGATGTCCTCGATCTGGTGCGGGTCGCGCCCGATCAGGCACGGCACGACGTGGTCGGCGAGATAGCTGACCACGGCCAGCTCCCGGCCGTTGAGCGTGGCGTCGCCGATGCCGGTGAGCCCTTCGTCCGTCTCGATCTTGAGCGTGACGAAATTGCGGCCGGGGCAGCAGACGATGACGCGGGCATTGGTGATCTTCATGGGCGTTCCTGCGGGAAGCGGAATTCCGGGTGGAAAGGGGAAAGGACTACATCACGGCCCCGAGCTGCCAGGGCACGAACTCGTTCTGGCCATAGCCATGCGCCTCGCTGCGGGTCTGCCGGCCCGAGGCGGTGGCCAGCATCAGCTCGAAGATGCGCCGGCCCATGCCGGCCACGTCCTCGAGGCCGTCGACCACCTCGCCGCAGTTGATGTCGATGTCGTCGGACTGGCGCTGCCACAACGCGGTGTTGGTCGACAGCTTCAGGGAAGGCGCGGGCGCGCAGCCGTAGGCCGAACCGCGGCCCGTGGTGAAGCAGATCAGGTTGGCGCCGCCTGCGACCTGGCCCGTGGCCGAGACCGGGTCGTAGCCCGGCGTGTCCATGAAGACCAGGCCCCGGCTGCGCACCGGTTCGGCGTATTCATAGACGTCGGCCAGGTTGGTGGTGCCGCTCTTGGCGATGGCGCCCAGCGACTTCTCGAGGATGGTGGTGAGCCCGCCCGCCTTGTTGCCGGCCGAGGGGTTGTTGTCCATCTCGGCATCGTTGCGGGCGCAGTAGTCTTCCCACCAGTGCAGGCGCGCCAGCAGCTTCTGCGCCACCTCGGGCGAGGCGGCGCGCCGCGTCAGCAGGTGCTCGCCGCCGTAGATCTCGGGCGTCTCGGACAGGATGGCGGTGCCGCCGTGGCGCACCAGGAGGTCCACGGCCGCGCCCAGCGCGGGGTTGGCGCTGATGCCGGAATAGCCGTCGGAGCCGCCGCACTGCAGGCCCACCAGCAGATGGCTGGCGGGCACGGGCTGGCGTGCCACGCGGTTGGCGTCCTCGAGCATGGCTTCCACCAGCTCGATGCCGCGGGCCACCGTCCGGCGGGTGCCGCCGGTGTCCTGGATGTTGAACGTATGGAAGCGGCCGCTTTCGCTCAGGCCCTCCTGGGCCATGAGGCCGCCTATCTGGTTGGTCTCGCAGCCCAGGCCCACCACCATGACGGCGGCGAAGTTGGCGTGGCGCGCATAGCCGCCCAGCGTGCGGCGCAGCACGCGCAGCGGCTCCCCGTCGCTGCCGGTGGCGCAGCCGGCTCCGTGGGTCAGCGCCACCACCCCGTCCACGTTGGGGTACGCCGCCAGCGCCTCGGGCCGCACATCGCGGCGGAAGTGATCGGCGATGGCCCGCGCCACCGTGGCCGAACAGTTCACCGACGTGAGTATGCCGACGTAGTTGCGGGTGGCCACGCGGCCGTCGGGTCGCACGATGCCCTGGAACTGCGCCGGCGCCTCCACGTATTCGGTGGGATGCGCGTCGAGGCCGATGGCGTAGTCGCGCTGGAAGTCCGTATAGGCCAGGTTGTGGGTGTGCACGTGCTGGCCCGCTGCGATCGGCTGCGTCGCGACGCCGATGATCTGGTTGTAGCGCCGCACCGGTTCGCCGGCGGCCACGGGGCGCACCGCAACCTTATGCCCCGGCGGCACCAGGCCGTTGATGGTCACGCCTTCGGAAGCGATATGCGTGCCGCCCACCAGTTGCCGCCGTGCAATCACCACGTTGTCGGCTGGATGGATGCGTATGACGGGAATGTCGGAGGTATGGGACATGCCTGCTCCCGGAAGGCGTGACGGTGGCTCAGTTGTCGATCAGGTCGGGGTTCCAGGCGTGCACGCGCTGCTGCTGCTGTCCCAGCCCGTCTATCCCCAGGCGCATCACATCGCCCGGCTTCAGGTATTGCGGCTCGGGCTTGGCGCCCATGCCGACACCCGGCGGCGTGCCGGTGCTGATGAGGTCGCCCGGATACAGGGTCATGAAACGGCTGAGGTAGCTGACGAGCTGCGCCACGCCGAACACCATGGTGCGGGTGCTGCCATCCTGGCGGCGCCGGCCATTGACGTCCAGCCACAGGTGCAGCGCCTGCGGCTCGGGCACTTCGTCGGCGGTCACCAGCCACGGGCCCACGGGGCCGAAGGTGTCGCAGCACTTGCCCTTGTCCCAGGTGCCGCCGCGCTCGAGCTGGTATTCCCGCTCGGATATGTCGTTGACCACGCAATAGCCGGCCACGCAGTCCAGCGCCTGGTCCTGCGGAACGTAGCGGGCGCGCTTGCCCATGACCACGCCCAGCTCCACCTCCCAGTCGGTCTTGACCGAATCCTGCGGCAGCACCACCGGGTCGTTGCAACCGACCACCGCCGAGACGGGCTTCATGAAAAGCACGGGCTCCTTGGGCACCGGCTGGCCCGACTCGGCTGCATGGTCGGCGTAATTGAGGCCGATGCAGATGAACTTGCCCATGCCGCGCCAGGGCGGTGCCACGCGCACGCCGGGCTCCACTTGCGGCAGCGTGGCCGGATCCACGGCGCGCAGCGCTGCCAGCCCCTGCGGCGAGAGGGTCTCGGCCGTGATGTCGGGCAGCACGCCGGAGAGATCGCGGATGTGCCCGGCGGCGTCCACCAGTGCGGGCCTTTCGCTGCCCTTGGCGCCATAGCGCATGAGTTTCATGTCGATGATCTCCTGGATAGGGTTCGTTGCGTGGAAAGCATGCGCGCGGTCAGGACATGCCCGCCAGCCGCGGCAGCCACATGGTGATGCCGGGGATATAGGTGATGCAAGCCAGCGCGAGGAACAGGGGCACCAGCCAGGGCAGGATGACGACGAACGTGCGTTCCACCGGCAGGCGCGCGATGCGGGCCAGCACGAAGGTGACCATGCCCAGCGGCGGCGTCAGCAGCCCTATCATCAGGTTCAGGGTGAGGATCAGCCCGAAATGGATGGGGTCTATGCCCAGCTTGAGCACGATGGGCAGCAGTATGGGAACCAGGATGGTGATGGCCGCGATGGTATCGATGAAGCAGCCCACCAGCAGGATCAGCACGTTGGACATCAGCAGGAACACCCACTTGTTCTGCGTGATGCCCAGCATGGCGTCGGCCAGGGTCTGGGCCGCCTGGGTGGTGGTGAGCAGCCACGCGAAGATCGAGGCGGCCGTCACGATGAACAGCACCGAGGCCGTGGTCTCGAGCGTATCGAAAGTGGCCCGGGCCAGCGTACGCAACGTCATGGTGCGGTAGCGCACCAGCCCCAGGAACAGCGCCCACAACACCGCGGCCACGGCGGCCTCGGTGGGCGTGAACCAGCCCATGGTCATGCCGCCGATCAGGATCACCGGCGCCATCAGCGCCATCACGGCGGAGAAATCGAAATACCAGTCGAGCGCCAGCAACAGCGCGAACACCACCAGCACGGCCGTGTTGGACGAGACGCCGGCGCGCACCAGCAGCCATATCGACAGCGGCACGGCCAGCACCACCAGCACCTCCAGCGATGCCCGGGCCAGCCGCTGCATCGAGAACGGAACGTCCCCGCCCCAGTTATTGCGGCGGGCGAAGTAGGCCACCGTGCCCATCATGAGCAGCGTCATGAAGACCCCGGGCACCAGGCCCGCCAGGAACAGGCTGCCGATGGAAACGTTGGCCATCATGCCGTAGATCACGAAAGGCAGCGAGGGCGGGATGATGGGACCCAGCGTGGCCGAGGCGGCCGTCACGCCCACGGCGAACTCGGTGTTGTAGCCGTGATCCTTCATGGCCTTGATCTCGATCGTGCCCAGGCCGGCGGCATCCGCGATGGCCGTGCCCGACATGCCCGAGAACACCACCGAACCGATGATGTTCACCTGGCCCAGCCCGCCGCGCATCCAGCCCACCAGCGATACCGCGAAGTTGTAGATGCGCGAAGTGACGCCGGCGATGTTCATCAGGTTGCCGGCCAGGATGAAGAACGGCACGGCCAGCAGCGGGAACGACTCGATGCCGGCGATCATGCGCTGCGCCAGGACCACGTCGGGCACCGTGCCGGAGACCAGGATGTACAGCAGCGAAGCGCCCGCCATCGCGATGGCCACAGGCAGGCCGACGATCATGAGCAGCAGGAAACTACCGATCAATATCCACATGCCGGCTCCTCAGCTTTGCGAAACGTCGTAGGCTTCCGGGCGCTCCAGGACGGAGTAGCCGCGCCGCCAGTTCTGCCACGTCACCTGGCACGATCTCAGGAACATCAGGGCGAAGCCCGCGAAGGCCAGCCAGTACACGTGGGCCTTGTTCCAGAAGACCGTGGTCATGGGCTCGAACCCCACCAGCGAGATGAAGCGGTACACCAGCCAGCAGCCATAGGCGAGGAAGGCCGTGCGCGCCAGGTCCACGAAAGTGGCCATGACGCGCGCCGCGCGCGCCGGCAGCATGCGATACAGCACGTCCACCTGGATGTGGCGGCTGGTGCGCACGCAGGCGGAGGCCCCGATGAACACCACGCCGATGAGGCCGTACACGGCCAGTTCCTCGGTCCAGGCGTAGGCGTCGTTGAGGATGTAGCGCGAGAAGAACTGCAGGAAGACCAGTCCCGCCATGCACCAGAAGAGGACCAGGGTGAACCAGTCCTCTGGGGCATGGCCGCGCAGGTCGGTCTCGGCCTCGGGATGGCTCTCGAAGCTCCTGACGACGGACTCCACGGAGGCCGGCTGGCCCGCAGCGGGCCGCTGCAAGGCGCCGGACGGAGCGGATTGCGTGGAAGCATGGGGTGGCATGGCGGTCTCCTGGTGTTGCAAGCCTTGCTGGGCGTCACTTCACTGCCTGGATGCGTTCCCAGTCGGACTGCTCGTAGCCGTACTGCTTGAACGGCACCTTCTCGAGCACGATCTTGCGGTAGGCCGCCGTGTCCACCTCGGTGACGTTCAGGCCCTTCTTGCGGAACTCGTCCACCAGCTGCTTCTCGCGCGCCGAGACCTGCTCGGTTGCCTTGACCGCGGCTTCCTGGGCCACCTCGGCGAAGATCTTCTTGTCCTCGTCCGACAGGCTCTTCCAGAGCTTGCCGGAGATCACGGTATTCAGGTGGTCGACGATGTGGCCCGTGAGGATGATGTTCTTCTGCACCTCGTAGAACTTCTTGGCCTCGATCGTGGGCAGCGGGTTCTCCTGCGCGTCCACGGTGCCGTTCTGCAGCGCCAGATACACCTCCGCGAACGCGATGGGCGCGGTGTTGGCGCCGCAGGCGCGCGGCATGGCGAGGTAAGCGGGCACGTCCGGCACCCGCATCTTCAGGCCCTTCATTTCCTCGCACTTGGTGAACGGCCGGTTGGACGTGGAGTGGCGCGTGCCGTAATACGTGGTGGAAACGATGTGATGGCCGCTGGCCTTCTCGTATCCGGCAGTGAGCTCCTTGTAGATGTCGCTCTTGGTGTAGGCCAGCAGGTGCTCGGGGCTGCGGAACGTGTAGGGATAGTAGGTCACGCCGATGCGCGGGAAGCTCTTGGCCGCAAAGCTCGATCCGGAGATGATCATGTCGACCGTGCCCAGGGTGAGTCCCTGGTTGATGTCGTTCTCCTTGCCGAGCTGCGAGGCGGGATACACGTCGATGTGGTAGCGCCCGTTGGTGCGCTTCCCGATTTCCTGCGCCGCCCACACCGAGGTGGTGTGGAAAGGTTCGGAAGTCTCGTAGACGTGGGCCCATTTCAGCTTGGTCTGGGCCAGCACGCTGCCCGACAGGGCCAGTGTGACGGCGGCCAGCAGTGCCTGGACGGCTTTGCCTTGCTTCATGCTTGTCTCCTCGGGTGATGAGGCCGGCGGCGTGCTTGTTATGGTTGCCGGTCCGGCCCGGTTTCGGTTTTCACGTTTCACATACGAGCTGCACCTTGGTACTGCGGTTGCGGTCGGCTGCCAGTTCGAACGCCTCGGCAGCGCGTTCGAACGGCAACTGGGCGCTCATGAGCGGACGGACGTCCACCTTGCGGCTGGCCAGGTAGGACACCGCCCAATCGAATTCGACGCCCGCCCGGAAGGCGCCGGCGTAGTCCAGTTCGCGCGCCATGATCTGGTTGGCCGGGAACGGCAGCTCGGCGGGCAGCGTGCCCACCTGCACGATGCGGCCGCCCCGCCGGACGGCGGCCAGGCAGGTGGCCAGCGCCGCCGGGCTGCCTGCGGCCTCGATGGCCACGTCGGCGACCTCGGCCAGCGCATCGGGCGCCATCGTGTCGGTGCGCAGCGCTTCGTCGGCTCCCACGGCGCGGGCAACGTCCAGCGGGCGCTGGGCCACGTCGCAGACCAGCACGCGCGCGGCGCCGGCCAGCCTGGCGGCGATCACGCACATGCAGCCTATGGTGCCCGCCCCGGTCACGAGCACGCTGCGGCCGAGCAACGGCCCCGCGCGCCGCACGGCGTGCAGGCCGATGGACAGCGGCTCGGCACAGGCGATCTCGCCCAGCGAGATGTCGGCCTCGACCGGGGTGAGCTGGCGTTCGCCCAGCACGAAACGCTGGCGGAACATGCCCTGCGCATGCGGATACACGCTGGCGCTGCCGAGGAAATACATGTTGCGGCACAGGTTGTCGCGGCCGGCGCGGCAGTAGTCGCAGCGCCCGCAGGGGTGCGAGGGATTGATGGCCACGCGCATGCCGGGCCGCACCCGCGTCACGCCCTCGCCCACGCTCAGCACCACGCCGGATGCCTCGTGGCCCGGGATGAGCGGCTCGCGCATGACGAAGGCGCCGGCGCGGCCATGCTGGAAATAGTGCAGGTCCGATCCGCAGATGCCGGCTGCGCCGAGCTGCAGTTCCACCTCGTGCGGGCCAGGCAGCGGCACCGGCTCGGGTTCCAGGCGCAGGTCGCGCGCGGCGTACAGGCGGCAGGCCAGGCTCATGGTCTCCCCCCCTTGACGCTCTCGCCCGCCGCCGTCCAGTTGGCGGTGAAGCGGTCGTGCGAGCGCGAGAGGTGTTCGTGCATGGCGTGGCGTGCGCCCGGCTCATCGCCGCGCGCGATGGCTTCGATGACCCGCTTGTGCTCGGCGATGGCGCTGGCCCAGTTGGCCGGGTTCTCGAAGTAGTCGCTGAGCTTGAGCGACAGGGGATTGTGGCGCTCGTCGAAGAGTTCATCGACCACGCGCAGCAATACCGAATTGCCGCCGATCTCGGCGATGCGCAGGTGGAACAGGCGGTCGCCGTGGATGGGCATGTCGCCCTGCCCCGTGTCGGCCTCCATGATGTCCACCGCCTCGCGCAGGCCGCGCACCTGCCCGGGCGTGGCGCGGCGGGCGGCTTCGCCGGCCAGCTCGGTTTCGATGAGGCGGCGCGCCAGGATGGTTTCGAGCGGGCTTTCGGCAACCAGGCGGTCGACGGAGGAGACGGGCTCGCGGACGTACACGCCCGAGCCCATGCGGACCTCGACCAGCCCCTCGACCTCCAGGGCGATCAGGGCTTCGCGCACCGAAGGCCGCGACACCCCCAGCTGGACGGCGAGATCTCGCTCGGGCGGCAGGCGCGACCCCACGGCGAACTCGCCGCGCTCGATCGAGGCGCGCAGCTGATCGGCGATCTGGCGGTACAGGCGGCGGGGCTCGATGGTGTGGAGGGGCATGACGGCACTGGCGCGGGAAAGCGGAACTGGCGTGGGAAAGGTAAAGTGGCCTTACCAATTTGGATCATCTTGCGCTGGGCCCCCCGTACGCGACAATAGGGGTTTGCACGAAGCCGAGCGGCGCTTGCGCCTGTCATGTGCGCATCTGGTACAAACTGCGTTGCCCCCTACCCGACCGTAGCCGCCCGCCATGTCCGACCCCAACCACGCCTCCCCTTTCAAGAGCACTGGCGGCCTGCGCCGCATCTTCAACGCCCTGCGTTATTCGCTGCAGGGCCTGCAGGCTGCGATAAGGTACGAGGCGGCGTTCCGGCAGGAGCTGGCCCTGGCCATCCTGCTGGTTCCGGCGGCTTTCTTCCTGGGCCGCAGCACCGACGAAGTCTTCATGCTGATCGCGTCGGTGATCCTCGTGCTGGTGGTGGAACTGCTCAACTCGGCCATCGAGGCCCTGGCCGACGCACTTTCGGTGGAACGGCACCCGCTGCTGGGCCGCGCCAAGGACCTCGGCAGCGCAGCGGTGATGCTGATGCTGCTGTTCACCGTGGCGGTATGGGTTGCGGTGGCCATCAGCCGCTACGCCATGTAGCAGCGGTCGCAGCATCTGCGGGGCCTCGTATACTCCCGCCATGAACCACACATACATGCACCGCACCCCGCAACGTGTGCTCATCGTGGGCGGCGGGGCAGGCGGCCTGGAACTGGCCGCCCGACTCGGCCGCGTCCACGGCCGCGAGCGCATCACCCTGGTCGACAGCCGGCCTTTCCATATCTGGAAGCCCTCCCTGCACGAAGCCGCCGCCGGCACCCTGGACATCCACCAGGAAGGCCTTTCGTATCTCATGCTGGCGCACCTGTGCGGCTTCTCCTTCGCCCAGGGCGAGCTGCGCGCCGTAGACCGCGAACGGCGCCGGATCACCCTCGGCGCGGTGAGCGACGCCGCCGGGCACCAGGTGCTGCCCGAACGCGAACTGGACTACGACATCCTGGTGATGGCCGTGGGCAGCATCTCGAACTTCTTCAATACGCCCGGCGCCGAAACGCATGCCGTCACCCTGGACACCACCGAGGGCGCCGAGCAGTTCCGCCTGACCATGCTGAAGGCCATGGCGCTGGTGGACCAGGCCAAGGTGCGCGACCCTTCCGCGCGCCTGGACCTGGTGATCGTGGGCGGGGGAGCCACGGGCGTGGAGCTGGCCGTGGAACTGGTGGAGGCGGGCCAGGTTGTCAGCGCCTACGGGCTGCCCAACTTCCGACCCGAGCGGGACCTCGCCATCACGCTGGTCGAGGGCGCGCCCCGCATCCTCTCGGCGCTGCCCGAGAAGATCTCGAAGGCCGCCCACGATCGCCTCACCGAGCTGGGCATACGCGTCGAGACCGGCTGCCGCGTGGCCGAGGTGCGGGCCGATCGCGTGCTCACGGCCGACGGCCGCGATTTTCCCGCCAGCCTGTGCGTGTGGGCTGCCGGCATCAAGGCGCCCGCAGTGATGGCCACCTTGGGCCTGCCGCTCAACCGCATCGGCCAGCTCGAGCTGAACGAGCGACTGGAAAGCCCGGATCCGCACATTCTTGCCCTGGGCGATTGTTCGGCCGTGCCCTGGACCGAAGGCCGCACCGTCCCTGCGCGCGCCCAGGCCGCCCACCAGCAGGCCGATTACCTGGCCGCCAGGATCACGGCCAGGTTGCGCGGCAAGCCCGACCCTGCCGGGCCTTACGTCTATCGCGACCACGGCTCGCTGGTGTCGCTGGGCCAGGACGCCGGCGTGGGCAGCCTGATGGGCAAGCTGGCCGGACGGGGCCTGTTCGTAAGCGGTACACTGGCGCGCCTGATGTACATGAGCCTGCATCTCATGCACCACCGCGCGGTGCTGGGAATCTCCCGCACCGCCACCCTGGCCCTCGCACGGCTGCTCATGCGCCGCACCCGGCCACGGGTAAAACTGCACTGATTCCCATGACCTTCCAACAGAAACTCGCCAATGCCTGGGCCGCCAGCGGCTCGCTGCTGCAGGTCGGCCTCGACCCGGACCCGCAGCGCTTCCCCCGCGAGCTGCACGGCAAGCCCGACGCCATCTTCGAGTTCTGCCGCGACATCGTCGACGCCACGGCGGAGTTCGCCTGCAGCTTCAAGCCGCAGATCGCCTATTTCGCCGCACACCGCGCCGAAGACCAGCTCGAGGCGCTGTGCCGCCACATCCGCGAGCGGCACCCCGCGCTGCCCATCGTGCTCGACGCCAAGCGCGGCGACATCGGCTCCACGGCCGAGAACTATGCGCGCGAAGCATTCGAGCGCTACCAGGCCGACGCGCTCACCGTCAGCCCCTACATGGGGCTGGATTCCATCGAGCCCTACCTCTCGTGGCGCGATCGCGGCGTGATCGTGCTGTGCCGCACGTCCAACCCCGGCGGCTCCGACCTGCAGTTCCTAAAGATGGCCGACGGCCAGCCGCTGTACCTGCACGTGGCCGGCCTGGTGGCAGACAAATGGAACGCAGCGGGCCAGTGCGGCCTGGTGGTGGGCGCCACCTATCCCAATGAATTGGCCGCGGTGCGCCAGCGCATCGGCGATGGCGTGCCGCTGCTCGTGCCCGGCATCGGCGCACAGGGCGGCGACATCACCGCCACCGTGCAGGCCGGGGCCGACAGCCAGGGCGCGGGCATGATGATCAACTCCTCCCGCGCCATCCTGTACGCCAGCGGTGGCGACGACTGGCGCGCGGCGGCCGCCGCGGCCGCCCGCGGCCTGCGCGACGCCATCAACGACGTACGCTGACCCATCCTGCAAGGAGACGAACCCATGAAAGCCGTCGTCGTACACGCCCCGGGCGGGCTCGACAACCTGGAACTGCGCGAACTTCCCGATCCCGGCCAGCCTGGTCCGGGCCAGATCCGCGTGGCCCTGCACGCCAGCTCGCTCAACTATCACGACCTCCTGGTGGCCAAGGGCAGCAGCACACCCGATGGCCGCGTATTGATGGCCGACGCCGCGGGCGTGGTCGAGGCCGTGGGCGCCGGCGTTTCCGAATTCAAGCCGGGCGACCACGTGGTCTCCTGCTTCTTTCCGCAATGGCAGGACGGCCCGCCGTGGCAGGCCGTGGGCGACTTCGCCGCCACGCCGGGCGATGGCGTCGACGGCTATGCCGCCGAATATGCCGTATGCGCCGCCACCGCTTTCACGCGCGCACCGCGCGGCTGGAGCCATGCGGAATCCGCCACCATCACCACCGCCGGGCTCACCGCCTGGCGCGCGCTGGTGGCCGACGGCGGCCTGAAGGCCGGCGACACGGTGCTCACCCTGGGCACGGGGGGAGTATCGATCGCCGCGCTGCAGATCGCCAAGGCCATGGGCGCCCGCGTGATCGTCACGTCTTCATCCGACGCGAAGCTGGAACGCGCGCGGTCCCTGGGCGCCGACCATGTCGTCAACTATCGGCAGCATCCCGACTGGGGCAAGACCGTGCTCGAGCTCACCGGCGGACGCGGCGTCGACCACGTCATCGAGCTGGGCGGGCCGGACACGCTCGCACAGTCCATCACCGCGGTGCGGGTGGGCGGACACATCTCGCTGATCGGGGTGCTGACGGGATTCGAGGGCTCGATCCCCACCGCCATGCTGATGGCCCGGCAGGCGCGCCTGCAGGGCCTCATCGTGGGCAGCCGGCGCCAGCAGCAGGAGTACGTTGCCGCGCTCGAGCAGACCGGTATCCGGCCGGTGCTGGACCGCACCTTCGCGCTGGCCGAGCTGGCCGACGCCTTCCGCTACCAGGAAAGCGGCGGCCATTTCGGCAAGATCTGCGTGGCCTGGTGATGCTAGGCCGGCAGCACCGGCAGGCGCCGCCCGGCCGGAGACATGCCGCCTGGCGCTAGTGCCGGTTGACCGAAGCGCCCAGCAGGTCCAGCAGGCTGCGCAACGCGTATTCCACCGACGCCTGGCGCACCTGGGTGCGGTCGCCGCCGAAGCGCTGGGTGGCAGCGCGCGACGTGATGCCGTCCGCCCCGCGCCAGGCGAAGCCGAAGCACACCATGCCCACGGGTTTGCCCGGCGTGCCGCCCCCGGGGCCGGCCACGCCGGTGGTGGATACGGCCATGTGCGCGGACGGGCTCGCCAGCAGCACGCCGCTGGCCATCTCGAGGGCCACGGGCTCGCTCACGGCGCCGTAGTGGTCGAGCGTGTCGGCAGACACCGACAGGTCGGCCATCTTGGCGGCATTGCTGTAGGTGACGTAGCCGCGCTCGAACCATTGGCTGGAGCCCGCGATGGCCGTCATGGCGCCGGCCAGCAGCCCGCCGGTGCAGGACTCGGCCGTGCCTATCGCCCAGCCCCGCGCCACCAGCGCCTCGCCGAGGCGCTCGGCCAGGCCCTGCAACGCGGCTTCCGCCAGGGGCGCGGCCGCAAGGCCGGCACCATGTGTGTCGTGTGCGCTCATCCCATGACTCCCATGCGTACCGCAATGGCGACGACCAGCAGCGTACAGCCTGCCGCGACGATATCGTCCCACATTACACCGAATCCCCCCTTGAGATGCGCATCGAAGTAGCGGATGGGCGGGGGCTTCACCGTGTCGAAGAAGCGGAACAGCACGAAGGCCACGGCCTGCGCGGCCAGCGTCGGCGGCGTGAGCCACAGCACCAGCCAGAAGGCCACCATCTCGTCCCAGACCATGCCCACGTGGTCGTCCACCCCCAGCTCCCTGCCGACGCGCCGGCAAGCCCAGCAGCCGTAGGCGAAGGCGGCGAGCAGGAACACGCCCAGCGCAAGATCCGGCACCCGGGGCGCAGCCGCCGCCCACAAGGGCCAGGCCAGCAGCGTGCCCCAGGTGCCCGAGCCCGGGCGCAGCAGGCCGCTGCCGAAGCCGAAGACCAGCAGCCTGCCGGGGTCGGAACGTACCCAGCGCCAGGAGGGAAACGCGACGCGGTTGCGTTCGCGCATGCTGGGAGAAACAGGATCGGGAGAAGTCATCGGGAGCCAGGATTGCGCGGCCAGGCGGCCGGCGTGCTGAAATGATCGAAGCCTGCAGGCAGGTCGTCGATGGGCAGGCCTGCGGGATCCAGCACCAGCAGGCCGGGACGGGACACGATGCGCCCTATGCACGTGACGGGTATGCCCACCGACTGCGCCGCCTGCATGATGTGCGGACGTGCCGCCGGCGCCGCGGTGAAGCATAGTTCGTAGGCATCGCCGCCGCCCAGCAGGGCCTGGCGCACGGCGGCCTCGGGCAGGCCGGCCAGCGCCGCAGCCGCCGGCAGGTCGGCGTACCGGAGCTCGGCACCCACTCCGCTGGCATGCAGGATGTGGCGGAGGTCTTGCAGCAGGCCATCGGAAATGTCCAGGCCGGCGTGGGCCGCGCCCGCCAGCGCCTGGCCCAGCGCCACGCGGGGCTCGGGCCATTCGAGCGCACGGCGCGTCGCGGCCAGCCGCGCCGGATCGGCGGGCAGCTGGCCGTCGAGCAGCCGGTAGGCCAGGTCGGCCGCCCCCAGCTCGCCCGACACCCACACCTCGTCGCCCGCGCGCGCCGCATCGCGGCGCAGCGCGCGCTGCGGCGCCACTGCGCCGAACACCGTCACCGAGATCGTCAGCCCCGCCATGCTGCGCGTGGTATCGCCGCCCACCAGCGGGCAGCCCCAGCGCGCTGCCAGGGCGTGGAACCCTCGCGCGAAGGCATCCAGCCACGCATCGTCGCGTCGAGGCAGCGCCAGGCCGAGCAGGCAGCCTATCGGGCGTGCGCCCATGGCGGCGAGGTCCGACAGGTTCACCGCAAGCGCCTTGTGGCCCAGCGCTTCGGGATCGACGTCGGGATAGAAGTGCCGGCCCTCGACCAGCAGGTCGGTGCTGGTGGCCACGTGTTCGCCGGGGGGCACCGGGAACAGCGCGCAGTCATCGCCCACGCCCAGCATGCCCGGGCCGGCAGGCCGGGAGAAATGGCGGGCGATGAGATCGAATTCCGATGCCATGGCTGGGATTGCGCGGCGAGGCCGGCGGCCCCGCCCGGTTTCAGCGGCGCGCGGCTGCCTGGACTTCGGCGGCGCGCACGTCGGCGGCGAGCTTGTCGAGCACGCCGTTGACGAACTTGAAACCGTCGGTGCCGCCGAACGACTTGGCCAGCTCCACGGCCTCGTTGATGGCGACCTTGTACGGCACCTCGACGTGGTGCACCAGCTCGAAGCTGCCGATCAACAGGATGCCGTGCTCCACCGGCGACAGCTCGGCCAGCGGCCGGTCGACATAGGGTGCGAAGCGCTCACGCAGGGCCGGCGCCTCGCGCAGCACGCCATGCAGCAGCGTCTTGAACCATTGCGCGTCGGCCTCGGGAAAATCCTCGGCGTCGCGCAGGTGCGCGTCGATGTCGCCTGCGTCCTGCGTCCCCTCGCCGCCGCGCAGCAGCCAGGCGTACACGCCCTGCAGCGCGAACTCGCGGGCGCGCCGGCGCGCGCTGCGCGCATTGGCGCGCGCCTGCACGCCGCCATCAGCGGCCGTCGTCGTCTTCTTCGTCGTCAAAATCTTCGTCCTCGTCGTCTTCTTCTTCCGGCTCCAGCGCCGCCACCAGGTTGGCCATTTCCACGGCGACCAGCGCGCAGTCGCGGCCCTTGCCGGCCGCGCGCGCCTGCGCCTGCTCGTCGGTGTCCACCGTGAGCACGCCGTTGGCCACCGGGATGCCGGTTTCCAGCGAGATGCGCGAGATCGCGGTGGCCATCTCGTTGCTGACCACCTCGAAATGATAGGTTTCGCCGCGGATCACCGCGCCCAGCGCGATGAGTGCGTCGAACTCGAAAGTCTCGGCCATGTGCGACAGCGCCACGCCGAGTTCCAGCGCCCCCGGCACGGTGACCACCATGATGTCGCGCTCGTCGACGCCGAGGCGGCCCAGTTCCTCGAGGCAGGCCTCGAGTTCGGCCTGGCCGATCTCTTCGTTGAAGCGGGCCCGCACGATGCCGATGTGCAGCCCTTCGCCGTTCAGGTCGGGGGTAAGGATGTAGGGGTTCATGTGCTGGCCTTGTCGTGGGTGGCGGGGGAATCCGGGGGAGCGCAATCGTAACCCGTAATCGTGAGCGAGAAGCCGGCCATGCTGGGCATTTTGCGCGGGCGCGCCAGCAGGCGCATCTGCCCCACGTTGAGATCGCGCAGGATCTGCGCGCCTATGCCGTAAGTGCGCAGGCCATGGCGATCGCCATCGGGCGCCGCCTGGCCGGGCTGGCCGGCCCAGCCCGCGACCTGGCTGAACAGGTGCTCGGCCGACGACTGGCAGTTCATCAGCACCAGCACGCCGGCCGGCGAGGCCGCGATGGCCCGCAGGGCCTGGCCCACCGACCAGCTGTGCGGGCTGGCGCCGGTATCGAGCACATCCAGGATGGACGCCGGCTCATGCACCCGCACCAGCGTCTCGGCGGCCGGGTCGATGCTTCCGTGCACCAGCGCCAGGTGAGGCGAGCCGGTGACGTCGTCGCGATAGGCCACGGCGCGGAAGCTGCCCCACGGCGTGGCCATGGCGCGCTCGCCCACGCGCTTGACGATGGACTCGTGCTCGCTGCGGTACTGGATCAGGTCGGCGATGGTGCCGATCTTGAGGCCGTGCTCGCGCGCGAACACGACCAGGTCGGGCAGGCGCGCCATGCTGCCGTCGGGCTTGAGGATCTCGCAGATCACGGCGGCGGGGGTGAGGCCCGCCAGCGCAGTGAGGTCGCACCCCGCCTCGGTGTGGCCCGCGCGCACCAGCACGCCGCCCGGCACGGCCCGCACGGGAAAGATATGCCCCGGCTGGACCAGGTCGGACGGCTTGGCGTCGCGCGCCACCGCCACCTGGATGGTGCGGGCGCGATCGGCCGCCGAAATGCCCGTCTCCACGCCCTCGGCAGCCTCGATCGACTGCGTGAAGTTGGTGCCGTAGCGCGTGCCGTTGCGGCTTGCCATGAGAGGCAGGTCGAGCTGGCGGCAGCGCTCTTCGGTGAGCGTCAGGCAGACCAGGCCGCGCCCGTGGGTGACCATGAAGTTGATGGCCTCGGGCGTGACGAATTCGGCAGCCATGACGAGATCGCCCTCGTTCTCGCGGTCTTCTTCGTCGACGAGGATCACGATGCGACCGGCACGCAGCTCGGCGATGATTTCCGGCACCGATGCGATGTCGTAGGCTTCGGATTGCGCCTGGGCACCGGCGGCAAGAGGGGATATCTGGGCAGACATGGCTGGCGCGTAGGTCTTGCGAGGGAAAGACCGGATTTTACCGCCCTTGGCGCCGCGCCGCCGCCGCCACGGTAAACTTCGCCCAGGGAACCGCCCCCGATAAAAACCACAGGGTCCCGACAGAGGAGAGCCACGGCATGCCCGCCCCGCGCAAGACCCCTGCCACCGCGTCCGCCCCGGCCAACGACGGCCGCCGCAGCATCCAGTCGGTGGAGGTCGGATTCCCGCTGCTGGCGGCGCTGGTCGACGCGGCGCGGCCCCTCACGCTGCGCGACCTGGCCGCCGCCGCCGGCATGACTTCCGCCAAGGCCCACCCCTACCTGGTGAGCTTCACGCGCGTGGGCCTGGTGCAGCAGGATCCCACTACCGGCCATTACGAACTCGGCTCCTTCGCGCTGCAGATGGGGCTGGTCAGCCTGCAGCGCCTCGATCCGGTGCGCATCGCCCTGCCCGAGATCGCCAAGCTGCAGGCCTGCATCGGCCACACGGTGGGCGTGGCCGTGCTGGGCTCGCACGGCCCCACGGTGATCCACATCGCCGAAGCCAGCTACCCGGTGCACGTCAACATGCGCAAGGGCACGGTGATGTCCATGCTGCACACTGCCACCGGCCGTGTATTCGCCGCCTGGCTGCCGCCGCAGGTGGCCGAGCACTACATTGCCCGCGAAAGGAACGACAGCGCCGTCATCGCCAGCCCGGCGGCCCGGCCGCAGGAGCCGCCGGCGCATCGCGACGCCATGCTGGCAGACGTGCGCGTGCACGGCATGGCGCGTGCGCTCGGCAATCCGCTGCCCGGCGTCGACGCGCTTTCCGTCCCGGTGTTCGACCATACGGGCGCCATCGTGCTGGCCCTGACGGCGCTGGGGCCATCGGGCCTGTTCGACGTGGCCTGGGATGGCGCCATTGCCCAGCCGCTGCAGGCTTGCGCCCAGGCAATCTCGCGCAAGCTGGGCTATCGCGGGTGAGGGCATGCTGCCAGATGACGGATCCATGACAAGTCATCACGGCAGCGCGCCTGATTGGCTAAGATCGAAGCTTTGCCCAGAAGCCTGGAGAGGCCGCCATGCCAGAACAAGAACTGAAACTGCACGTCCCCGCCGCCTCCGCTGAAGGGGTATTGCGCGAACTGCGCAAGCGCGCCGTCAGCCGCCTGCACCTGCACGCCCTGTACTTCGACACGCCGGAGCGCGAGCTGGCCCGCGCCCGCATCGCGCTGCGCCTGCGCCGCGAAGGCGACCACTGGGTGCAGACGCTGAAAATGCCGGGCGCCGATGCGATCACCCGCCTGGAGCTCAACCACCCCCGACCCGGCCCCGTGCTGGACCTCTCGGTGTATGCCGGCACGGAAGTCGAGGCGCCGCTCATGGCCATACAGGGCGAACTCGGCCTGCGCTATGAAACCGACATCGTGCGCCAGCTCTGTCAGCTGCGCACCCGCCAGGGCACGCTGGAGCTGGCCTACGACACCGGCGCGCTGCGTGCCGGCGGGCTGGCCCTGCCGGTTTCCGAAGTCGAATTCGAACTGCTGTCCGGCCGGCCTGCCGCCATCTTCACCGCCGCGCGCGCCTGGCAGCAGCGCCATGGGCTGGTGCTCGACGCCCGCAGCAAATCCGAGCGCGGCGACGCGCTGGCCACGCTGGCCGCCCGCCTGGCCGAACTGGGCCCCGATGCGCAACCCGAAGCGCAGCGCCGCGTGGCCGGCTTCTGGGCGCCGCGCCCGGCCCAGTCGGTGACGCTGCGCGAAGACATGGACGCAGGCCAGGCCATGGCGGCCATCGCTGCAGAATGCGTGGACCAGATCGTGCGCAATGCCGTGCCGCTCGCGGAAGTCGACACGGCGGGCGTATATCCGGCCGGCAACTCCGAGCACGTGCACCAGCTGCGCGTGGGCATGCGGCGCCTGCGTTCGGCCTGGCGCCTCTTCGATGGCTGGATCGAGCCGCCGCCCGCGGAACTCCTGCAAGGCCTGCGCGGCCACTTCGGCACCCTGGGCGCCAACCGCGACCAGGACGTGCTTGCCGAAACGGTGGCGCCCGCGCTCGAACGCGCCGGCATGCCGTCCATCCCGGTCCAGCCGTCGCGGCCCGACGAAGACGCGCGTTCGGTCGTGGCCGGCCGGGCTTTCCAGGGATGGCTGCTGGATCTCCTGGCCTGGAGCCTGAACGTGAAGGCCGCTCCGCTCGACCGCGCCGCCGCCTCCGATGCCGCCAAGACCGTAAGCGCCGCAAGCGTCGCCGGCGCACAGCCGGAGAACGAGGCCGTCGTGGCCACCATCATCCCCCTGCACGCCCCCGAACCGCAGCCGGCGCCTGTGCTGAGCAAGCTGTTGCGCCGCCGCCTGCATGGCTGGCACAAGCGCGTGGTGGCCGAAGGACAGCACTTCGCGACCCTGCCGGTGGAGGCCCGCCACGAGCTGCGCAAGCGCGCCAAGCGGCTGCGCTACGGACTGTCGTTCGCCGAATCGCTGCTGTCCGCAGAGCGCCTGCGCTCCTACCGCAAGACGCTGGCCCGCGTACAGGACCTGCTGGGCGAATTCAACGACCTCGCCGTGGCCCGCGGGCATTACGAGAACTGCCTGGCCGAGCATCCGCAGGCCTGGTTCGCACTGGGCTGGATCAACGCCCGCATGGACGCCCTGAGCCACCAGGCCGAGGAGGCGTTCGTGGAACTGGCCCGCGCCCGGGCCTTCTGGAAATCCTGAACCGCCGCAACGGCCGTCGTGGCCTCGCCGGTCTGGCGCCGGCGCCGGATGGCCGTGCGCGTCAGTCGGCCAGCAAGGCCGCAGCGAATTCGTCGGCCACGAAGGGCTGGAGATCCTCCATGCCCTCGCCCACCCCGATCCAGTAGACCGGAACCTGGCGCACGCCCTGGCTGCCTGCAGCCACGGCGGCCAGGGTACCGCCCTTGGCCGTGCCGTCGAGCTTGGTGACCACCAGGCCGGTGAGATTGATGGCCGCGTCGAAAGCGCGGATCTGCGCCAGCGCGTTCTGGCCGGTATTGCCGTCCACCACCAGCAGCACCTCGTGCGGCGCGGCCGGATCGGCCTTGCCGATCACGCGGCGGATCTTCTTCAGCTCTTCCATCAGGTGCAGCTGCGTGGGCAGACGTCCCGCCGTGTCGACCATGACGACGCCGGTCTCGCGGGCGCGGCCGGCGTTGACCGCATCGAAGGCCACCGCAGCCGGATCGCCGCCTTCCTGGGCGATGACCGCCACGTTGTTGCGGCTGCCCCACTCCACCAGCTGCTCGCGAGCCGCGGCGCGGAAGGTGTCGCCGGCGGCAAGCAGCACGCTTGCCCCCTGGCTCTGGAACGTATGGGCCAGCTTGCCGATGGACGTGGTCTTGCCGGCGCCGTTCACGCCGGCGATCATCACGACCAGCGGACGGGCGCGTTGCAAGTCGAACTTGCGCTCCAGCGGCCGCAGGTGATCGGCGAGCAGCTCGCGCAGCGCAGCCTTCACCTTGGCCGGGTCTTCCAGGCGCTCCTTGCGCACGCGCGTGCGCAGGGCCGTGATCAACTGCTCGGTGGCCTCGATGCCGGCATCGGCCATGATGAGCGCCGACTCGAGCTCCTCGAACAGGCCCTCGTCTACCTTCACCCCCACGAACAGCCCGCCCAGGCTCTGGCCCGTGCGCGACAGGCCCTGCTTCAGGCGGTTCAGCCAGGATGACTTGCGCGGCGGCTCGGCGGCCGGCGGCACCGCTTCCGGCTCCGGCTGGGGTGCGGGCTGGAGCGTGGCCTGAGGTGCGGGCTGCGGCGTGGCCGCAACTGCGGGCTCCTCGGCCACCGGCGGAACTTCCGCGGCAGGCGCTGCCGGTTCGTCGTCGGAAGACGTGGGCTCGGGTGGTCTCGCGGCCGGCGCCGGTGCAGCCACGGGCGGCGGCGCAGGCGGCGCTGCAGCAGGCTCCGCAGACGCAGGCTTGTCGGCCGGCGGCGCAGCCTCGGGCGGGGCCGATTCGGCCGGCGCAGGGGTTTTTTTCTTGAAGAAGCGGAACATGGCGAAAGTATATTCCCAACGTGCCGCCTGGCCGCCCGGGCCCGGGCGCGTGGAAGAACCGGGCGCGCAGAATACTATACGCGGCCAGGAGGTCATTCCCTTTGAAGCACAGCAATACGGGCGGCAAGCCCATCCGCATCGTGGCGGGACGCTACCGGCGCACCCCCATCAACGTTCCCGACGTGCCCGGCCTGCGGCCCACGCCCGACCGCGTGCGCGAAACCCTGTTCAACTGGCTCGCCCACCTGTGGGACGGCCGGTTCCAGGACAAGCAAGTGCTGGACCTGTATGCCGGCAGCGGCGCGCTGGGCTTCGAGGCCGCGTCGCGCGGCGTGGCGCACGTGCAGCTGGTGGAGCGCGACCGTGGCGCCGTGTCGGCGCTGCGCGCGCTGCGCGACAAGCTCGGCGCGGGAAACGTGCGCATCCATGCCGGCGATGCGCTCGAGGCCCTGGCCCGCATGGACGCCTCGCGCTACGACCTGGTGCTGCTCGACCCGCCCTTCGGCCAGGGCTGGCTGCCGCGCCTCTGGCCGCGACTGCCCGCGATCCTCGCCGATGGCGGCCTGGTGTATGTGGAAGCCGAGACCGCGTGCGATCCGCCGGACGGCTACACCCTGCTGCGCCAGGGCAAGGCGGGCGCCGTCCACTACCACCTGCTGCAATTTGCTGCATTGCGCAAAACAGTCAATAATCCGGGTTTGGAGGACGGTGCAAGCCACTAACAATAGTACGGAGCACGCATGATCACTGCAGTCTACCCCGGCACTTTCGACCCGCTCACCCGCGGCCACGAAGACCTGGTGCGCCGCGCGGCCACGCTCTTCGACAAGGTGGTCGTCGGCATCGCCCACAGCCGCAACAAAAAGCCGTTCTTCACGGTCGAGGAGCGCGTCGACATCGCCCGCGAGGTGTTGGGCCACTATCCCAACGTGGAAGTGCTGAGCTTCGGCGGCCTGCTCAAGGACTTCGTGCGCGAACAGAACGGCCGCGTCATCGTGCGTGGCCTGCGCGCCGTGTCCGACTTCGAATACGAATTCCAGATGGCCGGCATGAACCGCCACCTGCTGCCCGACGTCGAAACGCTGTTCATGACGCCCTCCGACCAGTACCAGTTCATCTCGGGCACCATCGTGCGCGAGATCGCGCAGCTGGGCGGCGACGTCAGCAAGTTCGTGTTTCCCTCGGTGGAGCGCTGGCTGCAGGAAAAGGCCCGCGAACACCGCGAGCAGTCCTGGCCCGGCGCCTGACGCCCCTTGGCCGCGCTGCCCGTGCGGCCGTACGGCACGCCGGGCGGCGCTAGAATGGCGCCATACATCCCGCTCCGTTTCCCCGCGCCATGGCCCTCACCATCACCGAAGAGTGCATCAACTGCGACGTCTGCGAACCGCAGTGCCCGAACCAGGCCATCGCCATGGGCGCCGACTACTACGTCATCGATCCCGACCGCTGCACGGAGTGCGTGGGCCATCACGACGAACCGCAGTGCAAGGTGGTCTGCCCGGTGGATTGCATCGAGCTGCATCCCCAATGGCATGAAGGCCAGGAACAGCTCATGGCCAAGTACCATCGCCTGACCGGCCGCACATGAAAGACGCCGCCGGCTTCCACCTGCCGCCGCAGCGCCCTTCCACCTCGCACGTCTCGCTGTCGGCCGTGGTGGCCGGGCTGGTGGCCGTGCTGGTCAGCTTCGGCGGCACCGCCGTGCTGATGGTGCAGGCCGGCCATGCCGCCGGCCTCGACACCGCGCGCATCGGGTCGTGGCTGGGCTCCATCTGCCTGGCCCTGGGCCTGGGCGGAGCCATCGTCAGCCTGCGCACCGGCATGCCGGTCGTGCTGGCATGGTCCACGCCGGGCGCTGCCCTGCTGGTCACGGCGCTGGCCGGCGTGCCGTTCGACCAGGCGGTGGGCGCCTTCCTGCTGGCGGCGCTGCTCACGCTGCTGTGCGGCGCCTTCGGCTGGATCGATCCCATCGTGCGGCGCATCCCCGCCGAGATTGCTGGCGCCATGCTGGCCGGCGTGCTGCTGAACTTCGGCATGGGCGTGTTCCGCAGCGTCGGCGGGCAGCCGCTCCTGGTGCTGGCCATGTGCGCGGCCTACCTGGCAGGCAGGCGCTGGGCGCCACGCTATGCGGTGCTGGCCGTCCTGGCCGTGGGCTTTGCCGGCGCCTGGACCGCCGGGCTGCTGCGCTACGACGGCATCGCGCTCGAGTTCACCCGTTTCGTCTGGACCACGCCCAGCTTCACCTGGCAGGCCGCCATCAGCGTGGGGGTGCCGCTGTTCGTGGTGGCGATGGCATCGCAGAACCTGCCGGGGCTGGCCATCCTGCAGGCTGCGGGGTATCGTCCGCCCGCCTCGCGCATCGTGGCGCTCACCGGCGTGCTGGGCATTGCTGCCGCGCCTTTCGGTGCGCACAGCATCACGCTGGGCGCCATCATCGCAGCCATATGCGCCGGCCCCGAAGCCCATCCGGACCCGAGCCGCCGCTACGTGGCAGCTGCCACCTACGGCATCACGTATGTCGTGCTGAGCCTGGTGGCCGGCACCGTGGCGGCCTTCTTCCAGGCCCTGCCCGCGCCGCTCATCGCCACGCTGGCCGGCCTGGCGCTGCTCGGCGCCATCATGGGCGGGCTGTCCACGGCGATGGCCTCTCCGCAGCGCCGCGAGGCGGCGCTCATCACGTTGCTCGCCACCGCCTCCGGAGCCAGCTTCTGGGGCATAGGCTCGGCATTCTGGGGGCTGGCCGCGGGCCTGCTGGCGCACGGCGTATTCTCGTACCGGCGCCGCGACGCCGCCTGACGGCAACCCCGCGGGCGGCCCGCGCGGGCCGTCGAAAGGCCGCCAGTCAGGGCCAGCTCACCTCGCCCATGTCGGGATGCACCTTCAGGATGCGGCACGGCACGCCGGCCACGTTGGAGATCCAGGCCGCAGCCAGCTCGCCCTCGTCGACCACGTCCACCGTCTGCTCGCCCACCAGGATCTGGTAGCGCACGCTGTCGTCGTCCTCGATCACGTCGAGCGGAATGTCGAGCCGCAGCATGCCGGGCGCCTTCAGCACCAGGTAGCCCAGCCGCAGCGACACGGAAACCTCGGCCAGCCGCGGGCACAGCGCGCGGTCCAGCCATTGTCCGGCATCGTTGGCGACCAGCCAGCGCCGATGGTAGGCCGCGGCCTCGGGTTGCGCGGTGACGCCGCACTCGGCCACCGGCTGGAAAACGGTAGAGCTCATTTGCCTAGCAATCCTTTCAGGGCATTTTCGAGATTGTGGCTGCCTCCGCCGTCGGAGGATCCACCCAGCACATTGCGCAGTCTGTCGGCCAGGCCGCGCTTGAGCGCCTCGCTGGCCACGTCGGTCCAGCGCACCGTGTACACCGGCTTGTCGAAGGGACCCGTGACATGCACCGGCACGGTGATGTCCTTGAGGGCCTCCAGCTCCTTGCCGTCCTGCCCGGTGGAGGTATTCACCACGCGCACCATGGCCACGAAGTCCAGTGCGCTGCGCGGGAAGTCTATTCTGGCAGGATCGCCCTCGGACACGCGCAGCAGCGGCGCAGCCAGGCTCAGGCGCTTCGCGGTGGCAACGCCCTTGTCGAACACCAGGTCGGCTTCCAGCGACGTGAAGTCCGTCTGGCGGGATTGGTCGGACTGCTGCGCCGCATCCTGGCCCTTGCCGGCCAGCCTGGCCTTGAATTCGCGCAAGGTCTGCGCCACGTTGATGCCCTTGATGGCCCCGTCGCGCAGCCGCAGCTGCATCGAGCCTGCCAGCGCATTGGTCATGGCATAGGTATTGGCGCCCGCGGTCTTGATGTCCAGCGCCACGCTGCCCGTGCCGCTCAGCGTGTCCTTGCCGGCCAGGTCCACGAGCAGCGGCTGGATGGCGATTCCCGCCAGCGTGAGCTTGGCTGCCGTGGCATTGCCGTCGGCGGCGTCCACCGACATCACGCCCGCCAGCTTGCCGCCATACAGGGCTGCCGCGATGCTGGCGATGTCGAGCCGGCCCTTGGCAAGCTTCATCTGCGCAGAGACCTCCGAGGCCTTCAAGCCCCGCACCACCAGCTGGCCGATCTTTACCGTGCCGTTGGCGCTGGGCCCCACGAGGGCGGACAGGTCTATCGTGCCGTCGTCGGCCGGCGTGGAACCTGCCGGCTGGGCCGGCTTGCCCGGCTGTGCCGCGCCGCCCTCCGGCCGGGACGGCGGGGCAGCCATGATCGGCGGCGCCAGCTTGTCCAGGTCCAGCGTGTCCACCGCCAGGGCGAACTTCACCGACGGCACCTCCGACAGCTGCGACACGTCGGCCGCGAGGTCGAACTTGCCGCCTTCGAGCACGGCATTGATGCGGGCAGTGGCCAGGTCCTTGCGCAGGTCGGCCGAAACGCTGCCGATCACGGGGATCTGCAGGCTGCCCTTGGGCAGGCCCGGATCGGTGATGTTCACGTCGCCCTTGAGCGCCGACAGGCCGCCGGTGCGCGCCAGCAGATCCAGCGACAGGGGCGAGGCGAACGCCGTCTTGACGACGCGGTCGCCCCGCTTGAAGGTGCCGTCCACCTTGGCTTCGTCGATGTCCAGCTCCAGCGCATTGCCGCCGATGCCCGTGAAACCGAAGCTGGCGTCGAGCTCCTGGGTGCGCAGGCGGCCCGTGAGCGCCTGGCCGGAGGCCGAGACCGGAGAGATGTTGAGCGCGGGCGCGTCCATGGCGAACTCCAGCGGCCCGCCTTGCCGCGTGCCCTTCAGGCGCACGGCGACGCGGTCCATCTGCAGCGCCCGCTTGTGCGGGTCGATGGCCAGCTTCGGCATGGCCACGCTGGCTTCCACGGCAGTCATGGGCAGCGCCGGATCGGTGATCTCGCCGGCAAACAGCATTTCCAGCGCGGAGATGTCGAGCGACGCGGTGCGGCCATCGTAGGCCACGTTGCCGCGCGCCGAGAGGTTCTTGGCCTGCGCGCCGGGCACGATGCCCTCGAGCCGCAGGTCGAGCTTCTGGGCGCCATAACGCTGCCCCACCGGGTCCAGCGTGAGCTGCGCGCGGCCGGTGAGATTGGCGTCCATGCGCGGATTGCCGCCCTCGACGTTCGCCGACAGCGACACATCGATGGCCTGGTTGAACGTGACGCGGCCGGTGTTGGCATTGAGCCGCGTCACCGCCACCGCCATGCCCGTGATGGCATCCTGCAGCTGCAGCTCGCCGTCTTTGAGGTCCAGGCCTGCGATGTCGATCTGCATGTCCGAAGGCGTGGCGGCGGTGCCCGTCACCAGCGCCTTGGCCGCGCCGCCTATGGCGCCTGCGGTGGCCTGGGCCGCATTGCCGGGCCTGGCGTCGACCTGCGGGGCCTGGCCGTGCGTCAGGTCGTCGAAGTTGAAGCGGCCGGTCTTGTCGCGCACCACGCGGGCCTTGAAGCCGTTGACCGACACGTGATCGACCACGAAGCTGTTGGACAGCAGCGGCCATACCGCCACGGCCAGGCGCATGCTGTCGACGGAAGCAAAGGTCTCAGGGCTCGCGGGCTCGGACAGGGACACGCCCTGCACCGACAGGCCTATGCGCGGGAACAACGAAAGCTCGATATCTCCGTCTATGGTGAGCGTGCGCTGGTAGCGCTCCTGCACCATCTCCGCGAGCTTGTATTTGTAGGCGTTGGGGTCGAACGTCAGCAGGAAGATGGCCAGGCCGACGACGGCCACCACCACCACAACCACCAGGCCTATCAAAATACGCTTGAACCACGTTTTCATTGCCGCCCCGTCGATACCTCGACTTGGAAATCTACTTCGCCAAGCCGGCCCGACACGGGGAGGACCGGCACGTGTCATGCGGCGCGAGGCGAACCGCGCAACCGCGGCCGCCTCCTGGCCTGGCCGCGACAACCCGCGCAGGGATAGAGTTCAGGGGACGGGAAAGTCGTCGACGGCCGCGAAATCCAGGCCGCAGCGCCGCATGATGCCGCTATGGTAGCAAATCGGGCGTGCAGCCCCGCGCGCAGCCGCTGCGGCGATGCAGCACCGTTGCGCGGGACGGCAGGCGCGCCTACTGGAATGGCGTTTCGTCGGCGCCATAGACGCCCTGCCCATACTCGCCCTCGACCTCGATCTTGACCGAGTCGGGGTCGACCTGGCTGGCGGTGCCCTTGTAGTGCATCACCAGCCCGGGGAAGAGCATGACCACGGCCACCATCAGCAGCTGGATGCAGATGAACGGCACCGAGCCCCAGTAGATCTGCCCGGTGGTCACCGGCGCGATCGTCTTGCCGGTGATCTTGTCGGTGTAGGCCTCCTTGGGCGCGACCGAGCGCAGGTAGAACAGCGCAAACCCGAACGGCGGGTGCATGAACGAGGTCTGCATGTTCACCGCCAGCAGGATGCCGAACCAGATCAGGTCGATGCCCATCTTGTCGGCCACCGGCCCGAGCAGCGGCACGATGATGAACGCCAGCTCGAAGAAGTCCAGGAAGAACGCCAGCACGAAGGTCAGCACGCTGACCACGATCAGGAACCCCCACTCCCCGCCCGGCAGCCCCAGCAGCAGGTGCTCGACCCACAGGTCGCCGTTGACGCCGCGGAAGGTCAGGCCGAACACCGTCGAGCCCACCAGGATGAACACCACGAAGCACGACAGCTTGGTCGTGGTGTCCATCGCCTGCTTGAGCAGGTCCAGCGTCAGGCGCCGGCGGATCAGCGCCATGATGATCGCCCCCACCGCGCCCATCGCACCGCCCTCGGTCGGCGTGGCCACGCCGATGAAGATCGTGCCCAGCACCAGGAAGATCAGGAACAGCGGCGGGATCATCACGAAGGTCACCCGCTCGGCCAGCGCCGAGAGCACCCCCAGCCGGAACACCTTGTTCACGATCGCGATCACGAAGGCCGTCAGCCCCCACAGCAGCAGGCTCACCACCACCTGCTCGTCGACCGGCGCCGTGTCGTTCTCCAGCCACTGACCCAGCACGTAGGCCGAGGCCGCCGAGATCAGCATCAGCACCAGCAGCGAGCGTCCGCCGCGCGTGCCGTTGGCCTCGCGAAACGCCCGCGCCTCCTCCGGCAGCGCCGGCGCCGAGGCCGGCTTGATCAGCGACATCACGATGATGTAGACCAGGTACGCCCCGGTGAGCAGAAAACCCGGCAGCATCGCCCCGCGGTACATGTCGCCCACCGAGCGGCCCAGCTGGTCGGCCAGCACGATCAGCACCAGCGACGGCGGGATGATCTGCGACAGGGTTCCCGAGGCCGCGATCACCCCGGAGGCCAGCTTGCGGTCATACCCGTAGCGCAGCATGATCGGCAGCGAGATCAGCCCCATGGAGATCACCGAGGCCGACACCACCCCCGTGGTGGCCGCCAGCATCGCGCCCACGAACACCACCGCGATCGCCAGCCCCCCGCGCAGCGGACCGAACACCTGCCCGATGGTCTCCAGCAGGTCCTCGGCCATCCCCGAGCGCTCCAGCACCAGCCCCATCAGCGTGAAAAACGGCACCGCCAGCAGCGTGTCGTTGGCGATGATGCCGAACACCCGCTGCGGCAGCGCCTGGAACAGCGCCGGCGTCAGCAACCCCAGCTCGATCCCCACCAGCCCGTACAGAATGCCGTTGGCCGCCAGCGCAAACGCCACCGGAAAGCCCAGCAGCAGAAACACCACCAGCGTCCCGAACATGATGGGCGCCAGGTTGGCAATGATGAACTCCATGATCAGCGCCCTTCTTTCATCTGTTGTTGCAGTGCCGCCTCGCGGGCCTGCGCCTCGCGCGCAATCTGCTCGGCCAGCTCCTGCTCGGCCGTCTTGCCCACCTCACGCGCCGTCGGATCCGGACACTGCCCGCGCAGGTAACCCACGCACTTGATCAGGTGCGACACCCCCGCCAGCACCAGCAGCGCAAACCCCACCGGAATCAGCAGCTTCACCGGCCAGCGCACCAGCCCCCCGGAATTGGACGACTGCTCGTTCGACAGGTACGAGTCCATGAACACCGGCCACGACAGATACATGATCAGCCCGCACGCCGGCAGCAGGAAAAACACCACGCCGAAAATCTCGATCCAGATCTGCTTGCGACGCGACAACATCGACGACAGGATGTCCACCCGAACGTGCTCGTTCTTCAGCAGCGTGTAGCCGGCCGCCAGCAGAAAAATCGCGCCGAACATGTACCACTGCAGCTCCAGCCACGCGTTCGAACTCGTCTGGAACAACTTGCGTACCACGGCATTGCCGGCACTGACCAGCACGACCAGCAACGTGACCCATGTCACCGCCCGGCCGACCCGCAGATTCAGCGCGTCTATGCCGCGCGACAGGGCGAGTAAAGCTTTCATGATTTCCCCGGAATTCCTGCCCTGGCGGCCCGACGGCCGCAAGGCTTCAATGTTCGTCCGACGGCTTGCGCCACGGCATGGCGCGCCGTTCGAACCAGGCCAGCGCCCAGAAGAGCGCCATGCCCATGATGGCCAGCAGCACCAGCGCGGCGAAGACGCGCACGGTGTCGAAGGTGCCCTGGGCGCTCATGATGACGTAGCCCAGGCCGCGCTGCGAAGAGACGAACTCGCCCACGATGGCGCCTACCAGCGCCAGCGAGACCGCCACCTTCATGCCCGTGACCATGGACGGCAGCGCCGCGGGCAGCCGCACCTTGAAGAAGAAGTCGCGGCGCGAGCCCTTGAGCACCGTGCCGAGGTCCAGCACATCCTGGGGCACGGACTTCAGGCCGTGCACCGTATCGACGATGACTGCGAACACGGCGATCAGGAAGGCGATGGCGATCTTCGGTTCCGAGCCCGTGCCCATCCAGATCACGAACAGCGGTGCGATGGCGACCTTGGGCACGCTGTTCAGGGCCACGATCAGGGGGTAGAACAGGCTTTCCACCCAGCGCGAACTGACCAGCGCGACGGCAATGGCCGCTCCGCCCAGGACTGCGATCAGGAAGCCCGCCACCGTCGTCATCAGCGTGTAGGCCGCCTGCCCCAGGTACCAGCGCCATTCCGCCGCCAGTTCCAGCAGAACCTGGGACGGGGCGGGCAGCATGATGGCGCGAACCTGGAAGCCGCGCACGATGGCCTCCCATGCCAGCAGGAACACCAGTATGGATGCCGCGCCCGCCAACCCGTGCAGCAGCCTGCGGCGCAATGCCTCTTTCATGCGTGGCCTCCCTCTTCGATCACACCCATGCTCTCGAACAGCCCGCGGATGTGCCGCACGTACCGGCCGAACTCGGGGGTCTCCCGCACGGCCAGCGGCCGCGGCCGAGGCAGGTCCACGACGATGCGCTCCTGGATGCGGCCCGGCCGCGGCGAGAACACCACGACCTCGTCTCCCAGGAACACGGCTTCGGCGATGCCGTGGGTGACGAACAGGACCGTGTTGCGCGTTTCCAGCCAGATGCGCTGCAGCTCCACGTTCATCTGGTCGCGCGTCAGGGCGTCCAGCGCGCCGAAGGGCTCGTCCATCAGCAGCAGGGCCGGGTCGTCGACCAGGGCGCGGCAGATCGCGGCGCGCTGGCGCATGCCGCCCGACAGTTCCCGCGGATAGCTGTCGGCGAATGCGGACAGCCCCGTCAGGCGCAGCAAGGCGTCGGCCTTGTCGCGATAGCGCGCCAGCGGCTTGTGGGCGAACTCGATGGGCAGCAATACGTTGCGGCGGATGCTGCGCCACTCCAGCAGGGCATCGCGCTGGAACACCATGCCTATGCCGTCGGGCGGGCCTTGCACCGGCCGGCCCGCCACCTGCAGCTGCCCCGCCGAGATGGATTCCAGGCCTGCCACGCAGCGCAGGAAGGTGCTCTTGCCGCAGCCGCTGGGGCCGAGGATGCTGACGAACCGGCCCGGGGGCACCTCCAGCGACACGGTGTCCAGGGCCTGCACGCCGCGTTCGCCCGGATAGCGCTTGCACACTTCGTGCGCGCGCACGGCCATCATGCTCACGGCTTCACCAGGCTGTCGAAACGCTGCGGATCGACCAGGCCCGTGGCATAGAACCCCGCAGGCTGCGCGTCGGGACGGATCAGGCCGACCGAACCCAGCGTCTTCACCGCGGCCTCCCAGTCGGCCGGCACCGGTGCGCCGATGCGCCTGCCGTCCTCCAGCCCGAAGTAGCCGCGCAGCGCGTCGATCTGGCCGCGCAGCACCTTGGCATCGAGCCGCGCCTGCGGCCGCTGCGCAAGAATGGCGGCAACGGCCTCGTCTTCATGGCCGGCGTAGATGTATTCCCAGGCACGCGCGCTGACGCTGGCGAAGGTGGCGATGGCCGCGCCGCGGGTGCGCAGCTTCTCCTCGCTGGCGAACAGCCCGAAGCTGGGCATGTCGAGGCCGAAATCGGCGAACCGCACCGCCTCTGATGCGCGCGTCTGCGACACCACGGGCAGGAAGAACGGGATCGTGGAGAATGCCGCGTCGGCACGCCCCACGGCGTAGGTGGAGGCCTTGCTGGCCGCATCCACGTTCAGCAGTTCCAGGTCGCTGCGCTTGAGCTTGCCATGGGCCAGAAAGGCATCGATGAACGGCGCCTCCAGGGACCCGGCCGTATAGGCCACCTTGCGTCCCGCCAGTTGCGCCGGACCGCTGATGCCCGACCCGGCAGGCACCAGCAGGCCGATGTCGCTGTGGCGGGCGAACACGGCCACGGCCTTGACCGGCAGCCCCTTGTCGCGCGCGATCATCATGGATGCCAGCGCGGCATGCCCCACGTCGAAGCGGTCGCTACCGCCCACGATCTGCACCGTGGTCACCGAGCCGTTGCCGTCTTCCAGCTCCACGTCCAGGCCGGCCGACTTGTACCAGCCCTTCTGCTGGGCCAGGTGGAACGCCGCCTGCACGCCCCATGGCGTCCAGTCCAGCCTTACCTTCACCGGCTCCAGCGCCTGTGCCTGCGCGCCGGCGCCGGCCGCCGCCATCAATACTGCGCCGGCGGCCAGCCGCCGCCACCATTTCCCGATTGCAGCCTGCATTGTTTTTCCCCCGAAGTATGGCGCGGCCCGCCTGGCCGCGCCCTGTGGGCCGGCCCTCAGCCGCGCCCGAACCAGCGCTTGATCCGCATCCACAGCACACTGAAGAACATGGCCACCGGGTTGAATCCCGCCCGGGGCAACGGGGCGCCGTCGGGCTGCTCCATCCTGGCGGCCACGTTCCTGCCGAAATCCGCGATCATGCGCCGCACGAAGTCCTGCACCAGGCCGGAGCGCGAGAACTGCGCCAGCGGGCCCTGCAGGGCGTACTTGAGATCCACGCTGACGCGGGCCTGCCCGGGCGAGGCCTCCTCGACCCGATAGGCGATGTCGCCGGTTGCTCGCGACTGGCTCAGGCTGTCCTGGCCGGCCCCCCGGAACACCGCGCTGCGCGTGGCGTCGTCGCGCTCCAGGCGGGCCGCGCCATTGAAGGCGGCGGCCATGGGGCCGAACTTGATCGCTATCCGCCCCTTGACGCGCTGGCCGTCGAATTCTTCGATCTCCGCGCCCGGCAGGCAGGCCGCCACCCGGGGCAGGTCCACCATGAAGTCCCACACCCGGTCGGGCGGGAACGGCACGGTGAACGCATCGGCGATCTGGTTTCCCTTGTTGCGCTCACCCGCCTCCGCGGCGGGCGCGGCCGGCGCGGCTGCAGCGGGAACGGCCGCAGGCGTCGGGGTGAAGGGCACGAAACGCAGCGGCGCCTGTGCCGCAGGCAGCGCAGCGCGCCCTTCCTGGACGGCGCGGCGCAGCGCTTCCACCGCGGGATCGGGCTCTGCGCGCAGCGTCTCCAGCACCGACTTCACCGCGGCCACGATGCCCATGTAGCCGGTGCAGCGGCACAGGTTGCCGGAGAGCTCCACCCGCACCCGCGCTTCGTCTGCATCGGGCAGACGCAGCACGATGTCGCGCGCCGTGGTCAGCATGCCGGGCGTGCAGTAGCCGCACTGCAATGCGTGGTAGCGCGTGAACGCGGCCCGCAGGCGGGCCATGACGGGATCGTCTTCGTAGCCCTCGATGGTGGTGACCTTGCGGCCCTCGCAGGCCGCCGCATACGAAATGCAGGAACGTACCGGCTGGCCGTCGAGCAGCACGGTACAGGCGCCGCACACGCCGTGCTCGCAGCCCAGGTGGGTGCCGGTCAGCCGCGCGTGGTCGCGCAGGTAATCGCCCAGATGGGTGCGCGGCGGCACCTCGTGCGACACGCGCCTGCCATTGACTTCCAGAGTGACTTGAACCATGGTGTTTCCCTATGCGCCGAGCGCCTGCTTCAGGCATCGGCTGACGGCAGCGGCGTGCAGCTTCCGGTGCACCGCGTCCTTGCCGGGCAGTGCGGCCTCCAGCGCCTGCGCAATGCGCGCCGGCTCGAGCGCAGCCTCGCCCTGGCTGGCCACCGCTTCGGCCAGGCCCGGCAGCAGCTGCGGTCCGCCGTCCAGCGCGCCGATGGCCACGCGTGCCACGCGCCGCTGCGGGTCGAACCAGGCAGCGCAGCTGGCTTCCGCGAATTCGCCCGTCTTGCGGCAGAACTTGTAATACCCCCAGCGGGTTCCCGGGCCGGCAGCCGGCACGAGCACCGCCGCGATCATCTCGCCTTCGCCCAGCACGGTGGTGTAGGCGCCCTGCATGAATTCATCGGCCGGCACCCGGCGCGTGCCGGCCGGTCCCAGGATCTCGATGTCGGCGCCCAGCGCCACCATGGTCAGCACCCAGTCGGCAGCGGGGTCGGCATGTGCCAGGCTGCCGCCCACCGTTCCCCGGTTGCGCACCGCCCGGTAGGCGATGCCGCCGGCCACGGCCTGCAGCGGCGAGCCGCGCAGCAACGCGTGGACGCCGTCCTCGATCTCGGCATGGGTGACGGCCGCCCCGACGCGTACGCGGCCGTCGCGCTCGGACACCTCGCGCAGCTCGGGCACGCCCGAGATATCGACCACGACGGCCGGCCTGGCCAGCCGCAGGTTCAGCATCGGGCCCAGCGACTGCCCTCCCGACATCAGCTTGCCCCGCCCCTCGTGCTGCTGCAGCAGCCGCAGCGCGGCGGCGGCCGTGTCGGCCTTGAAATATTCGAAACGCGCCGCCTTCATGCCCGGCTCCCCTCGCCCTGCGCAATCGCCTCCAGCACGCGGATGGGCGACAGCGGCGTGCGCGTCAGCTCGGCCGCGCCCAGGCCGTGCAGCGCATCGTTGACCGCGTTGAAGAGCACGGCAGGCGGCGCGATCGCGCCGCCCTCGCCCATGCCCTTGGCGCCGAACTCGGTGTGCGGCGACAGGGTCTCGAAATGATGCAGCCTCATGTTGGGCACTTCGGTAGGACCGGGCAGAAGATAATCGGCCAGGGTGGAGGCCAGGGGCTGGCCGTTCTCGTCGTAGGGCGTTTCCTCGTAGAAGGCCGTGCCGATGCCCTGGGCAATGCCGCCTATGGTCTGACCCTCGACCACCATGGGGTTGATCATCCGGCCGCAATCCTCCACGACGACGTAGTCCAGGATCTCGACCGCGCCGGTTTCGGGATCGACCGCGACCACGGCCGCGTGGCTGGCATAGGTGAAGCAGCCCGTGTCGACCTTGGGCTTGTAGCCCGTGGTGACTTCCAGGCCCGACGGGTCGACGTCCGCAGGCAGCAGGTGCGGATTGAGGTACCAGGCTTCGGCAACGCGCTGCGTGCTCACCGACTGGCTGCCGGCCCGGTACAGCGCGCCCTCGCGCACGACCTCGGCGTCGGATACGCCCAACAGGTGCGCCGCGATGTGCTGCAGGCGCGGCAGCAGCCGCTTGCAGGCCTGGGCCACCGCCCCGCCCGACATCACCAGCGAGCGCGAGGCGTAGGTGCCGGTGGAAAACGGGGTCTGCCCCGTGTCGCCGTGCAGCACCTTGACCCGGTTCACGTCGATGCCGAGGATCTCGTTGGCGATCTGGGCGAAGGTGGTCTCCATGCCCTGGCCGTGCGAGTGCACGCCCACGCGCACCTCCAGCCCGCCGTCGGGCGTGACGCGGGCCGTGGCCTGGTCGAAGCCCGGGATGATGGGCGTGCCCCAGGCGGCGAATACCGATGTTCCGTGCGCGGCCTGCTCGGTATAGGTGGCCACGCCCACGCCGATGCGCCGGCCATCCGGTTCGCCGTGCGCCTGGCGCTCGCGCAGGGCTGCCGCGCCGATCATTTCCAGGGCCTTCTCCAGGCTGGCGGGATAATCGCCGCTGTCGAGGTGCTTGTTGGTGACGTTGACGTAGGGCATCTGCTCGGGGCGCACCAGGTTCTCCAGGCGCACCTCCCAGGGTTCGCGCCCCACTTCCCGCGCCACCGCATCCATCGTGAGCTCGATGGCAAAGCACACGCCGGTGCGCGCCACGCCGCGGTAGGGAACGAAGCCCGGCTTGTTGGTGGCGACGCAGCGCGTTTCGCAGCGGTAGCCGCGGAACGCATAGGGTCCGGGCAGGTTGCCCACGGCCTGTCCCGGCTCCAGGCCGATGGTGAACGGCCAGACCGAATACGCGCCGCCGTCGATGGTGATCTTCGCCTCCAGCGCCAGCAGCTTGCCGCGCCGGTCGGCGTAGGCCGTCATTTCATAGTGGTGCTCGCGCGAGTTCGCGCCCGCGGTGAGGTGCTCCCGGCGGTCTTCGATGAAACGGAACGGGCGCCTGTAGGTTTTGGCGAGCCAGGCCACGCACAGCTCTTCCTGCTGCAGCACGCACTTGTAGCCGAAGGCGCCGCCCACATCCGGGGAGATCACGCGCACGCGGCCCTGGTCCAGGCCCAGGCACTGGGCCAGCACGCTGCGTATCATGTGCGGCACCTGCGTGGCGCTCACCACGACCAGCTGGTCGGCCTGGTGGTCCCAGTAGGCCAGCACCGCCTTGCCTTCCATCGGCACCATGCACTGCCGGGCGAGATCGATCTTGCGCCTGACCACGACCTCGGCGCGCGCGGCGTTCTCCTCGAAATCCCGGTCGGCCTTGAGCGTGACGAAGACGTTGTCGCGCCAGTGCTCGTGCACCAGGCTCGAGGCGGCAGCCTGCGCCGATTCCACGTCGGCATAGACCGGCAGTTCGTCGTAGTCGGCCTCGACCAGTTCAGCCAGGTCTTCCGCCTCGGCGCGCGTAGGCGCGAACGCCATGGCCACGGGCTCGCCCACGAAGCGCACCTTGCCGCTGGCCAGCGGCGGCTGGGCGGACGACTGGTAGGTGGGCAGCGTGGAGTCCGCCACGATGTCGGTGGCGTCGGCCATCATGTGGCGCAGCACGATGCTGTCGCGGACAGCTTCGGGAATGCGCACGTCCACGATGCGCGCATGCGCCAGCGGGCTGCGCAGGAACGCCACCTCGCACAGGCCGGGCATGGCCATGTCGGCCACGAAGTTCCCCTTGCCATGCAGGTGCCGCGTATCTTCCTTGCGCGGCACGCGGGCCCCGACGCCTTGCGGGGCCCCCGGCGACACATCGGCGCCGGTATGCTCTGTGCTCATAGTGTTGCTCTGAGAGAAATGCAGGAAACCCTGACTACCTGGAGGCGCGCGCGACGGCCGCAAACGTGTAGTTGTCGAGCGCGTTCTCGGCCACGCGGAACCAGCCCGCCTCGTCTTCCTGGAACTTCTTCCAGCCCGGATACAGGGCCTTGAAGTCGGGGTTCTTGTCCGACAGCTCGACCCAGAGCTCCTGCGAGGCCTTGTAGACCGCGTCCATCACTTCCTTGGGGAAGTAGCTCACCTTCGCGCCGCCGGCGATCAGCTTGCGCAGCGCCTGGGGATTGCGGGCGTCGTAGTTGGCCAGCATGCGCATGGTCTGTTCGCCGCAGGCCGCCTCGAAAGCCGCCTGGTAGGCAGGAGGCAGGGCCTCCCACGCCTTGTCGTTGACCATGGTGGTGATCGAGGCGCTGCCCTCGAACCAGCCCGGGGAGTAATAGTAGGGCGCCACCTTGTTGAAGCCCAGCTTCTCGTCGTCGTACGGACCGATCCATTCGGCGGCATCGATGGTGCCCTTCTCCAGCGCCGGGTAGATATCGCCAGGCGGGATCTGCTGCGCCACCACGCCCAGCTTGGCCAGCACCATGCCGCCGATGCCGCCGATGCGCATGTTCAGGCCGTTGAGATCGGCCACCGACTTGATCTCCTTGCGGTACCAGCCGCCCATCTGCACGCCCACGTTGCCGCAGACGTGGTTCACGATGTTGTACTTCTTGTAGAGCTCGCGCAGCATCTTCAGGCCGCCGCCGTAGTGCACCCAGGCGTTGTGCTGACGCGCGTTCAGGCCGAACGACAGGCCGGTATCGAAGGCCAGCGCCGTGTTCTTGCCCACGAACATCGTGCTGAGCACGTGGTTGCACTCCACCGTGCCATTGCCGACCGCATCCATGTTCTGCCCCGCGGGCACGATCTCGCCGCCGGGGAAGGCGCGGATCTCGAACTTGCCTTCGGTGAGCTGGCCCACGCGCTTGCACAGTTCGTCGGCGGAGCCGTAGATGGTGTCCAGGCTCTTGGGCCAGCTGGTGGACATCCGCCACCGCACGGTGGGGTTCGATTGCGCCACGGCGGGCGCGCCTACGGCGGCCAGGCCTGCCCCGGCAGCGCCGGCGGCATGTGCGAGAAAACGGCGTCGTTGCATGGATGACTCCTGTTCTTGGGATGTCGATTGCGAATCTGGAAAGGCGGACACCTGCCGCTGCGCCACGACGTTGGACAAGAAGCGCACCGCAAGTACCGCCAGCTGCGCCCGCGCCCATGTTTGCCATGGCCTGTGGGTGGCTTGCGTAACGAACCGCTCGGCCGTGCCGGACGGCAATGGTCATTCCCCGGAAAAAGTAAGTATGCTGATCTTTTACTCAGCATACTGATAGAGTTTTGTGCTTGTCAACGAGGTATTCCCCCATGCCCGGCCGCCTGTGCCGGGCGTTTTCCGGGCCTCTGCATTGACCGGCGATATCCAGCAACGGCGCGGCTTTCCGCTGGTTTCCCCGATGCAGTCCAGCCTGCGGTTACGACCGCGGCGCCTTCCTCGCGGCCAGGGAAATCCCTAGGGCAATTTTTTGTTTTTTCGGAAGTACACTGCACCTACATGATCAGTGTACTGACTAAATGACCACAATGAACTGGATCAAGATCGCTACCACCGACCAACTCGAAGACGACGAGGTCATGCCCATCGAAGCAGGCGAGGCAAAGCTGGCCCTGTATCGCAGCGAGGGCGAGTTCTATGCGTCGGACAACATCTGTACGCACGCGTATGCGCTGCTGTCCGATGGCTACCTCGAAGACGGCTGCATCGAATGCCCGCTGCACCAGGCCCGCTTCGACATCAAGACCGGCCGCGCCCTGTGCGCCCCCGCCACGCGGGATATCCGCACCTATCCGATCAAGGTCGAGAATGGCGACGTCTATGTCGACCTCCAGCCCTGAGACCCCCGGCATCCGTGCCGTGGTCATCGTAGGCGCCGGCCAGGCCGGCGCAGCCGCGGCGGCAGCGCTGCGCGCGCAGGGCTACGCCGGCCGCCTCACGGTCGTGGGCAGCGAACCCCATGCCCCCTACGAACGTCCGCCGCTGTCCAAGGCCGTGCTGCAGGGCGAGGCCGGCCACGAAGGCCTGGCGGTGCATCCGGCAGAGTTCTACGCGCAGCAGCAGGTCGACCTGATCACGCACACCCGGGCCGTGGCGCTGGACCGCACCGCGCGCCTGCTGCGCTTGGCCGACGGCCGGGAACTGGCCTACGACCGGCTGCTGCTTGCAACCGGCGGCTCGGCGCGGGAACTCCCCAGCCTGCCGCGCGGGGCGGCCTCGGTGCATTACATCCGCACCCTGGACGACGCGCTGGCGCTGCGGGCGGTGCTGCAGCCCGGCGTGCGCCTGGCCGTCGTCGGCGGCGGATTCCTGGGGCTGGAGGTGGCATCCACCGCCAGCGCGCTGGGTGCCGAAGTGCAGGTGATCGAGTCGGCTCCCCGCCTGCTGGAGCGCGCCCTGCCCGAGGCCCTGTCGGCATGGCTGGCAGCCCGCGCCGCGTCCTGGGGCGTAAGGCTGCACCTGGGCCGCACGCTGGCCGAAGCCGCAGGCACCACGCCCCGCACGCTGCGCCTGGACGACGGCACGTCGATCACGGCGGACGTCGTGGTGGTCGCCATCGGCCTGGTCCCGGAGGTCGCCCTGGCCCGCGATGCCGGGCTGCCGCTGGATTCCAATGGCGGCATCCGGGTCGACGGCCAGGCGCGCACGGCAGACCCGGCCATCTATGCCGCCGGCGACTGCGCCAGCCAGCCCCGCTCGTGCCTGGGCGCGCCGGCCCGGCTCGAGTCCTGGCAGAACGCCAACGAGCAGGCCAGGCTGGCCGCGGCCGCCATGCTGGGCCAGGCGCTCCCTGCCGAGCCCTACCCCTGGTTCTGGACCGACCAGTATGGCTGCAACGTGCAGATGCTGGGCCTGCCCGAACCCGGCCTGGTCTATGTGTGCCGCGACACCGGCAACGCGGAGGCGCCGCGCCAGATATGGCTGGGGTTGCGCCACGACGTGCCGCGGCACGGCATCGCCGTCAACGCCGGCGGCGACCTGCGCCAGCTGCGTCCGCTGTTCGAGCGCAGCATGCCGCTGGAGGCGGCCCGCTTCGCCGACGGCGGCAATCCCATCAAACCCCTGGTCAAGGGCTGGCTGGCCCGCGCTTGACCCACCCGACCCACATACGCCCCCGATATCCTCAGGAGCAGCTCCATGTACCAATCCCAAACCGTGATAGGCCGCACATTGGCCACCAAGGACGCCCCCTTGGCGGAATGCGTGTGGCCCGCCGACGCCCTGCACTACATCCCCGACTGGGTCTACACCAGCAACGCCGTCTACGAGGCCGAGCAAGATAAGATCTTCCGCGGCAAGACGTGGAACTTCGTGGCCCTGGAGGCGGAGATTCCCAATTCGGGCGACTACAAGCGGTCGTACGTGGGCGCCACGCCGGTGGTGGTCTCGCGCGCCGAAGACGGCTCCATCCACGTGTTCGAGAACCGCTGCGCCCACCGCGGCGCCGAGTTCTGCCGCCACAACCAGGGGAATGCCAAGGAATTCGTGTGCCCCTACCACCAGTGGTCCTATGACCTCAAGGGCAACCTGCAGGGCATCCCCTTCAAGCGCGGCGTGAACCGCGAAGGCGGCATGCCGCGCGACTTCAAGAACGAGGAGCACGGGCTGCGCCGGCTGCACGTGACCACCCGCCACGGCGTGGTGTTCGCTTCCTACTCCAGCGAGGTCGAGCCCATCGAGGAATATCTCACGCCCGAGATCCTGGCCGACTTCGACACCGTCTTCCCCGGCAAGCCGCTCAAGATCCTGGGCTACTACCGCAACGAGCTGCCCTGCAACTGGAAGATGTACCACGAGAACCTCAAGGATCCGTACCACGCCACGCTGCTGCACTCGTTCCTGGTGGTGTTCGGCCTGCTGGTGGCGGGCAACAAGTCGGCCATGCTGGTCGACCCGGTGCACGGCCGCCACGGCACCATGGCGTCGGCCAAGAGCGAGGAGAAGTACGCCACCGTAAGCGAAGAGAACAAGAAGGAGATGCGCTCCTTCCATGACGGGCTGCGGCTGCGCGACGACCGCTTCCTCGAGTTCGTCAAGGAATTCGATTCCCCCTGGTCGGTCACCATGCAGACCGTCTGGCCCAACCTCGTCGTGCAGCGCGAGATGAACACGCTGGGCGTGCGCCACATCATCCCCAACGGCCCCGACAGCATGATCATGCAATGGACCATGTTCGGCTACGAGGACGACACCGAGGAAATGCAGCGCCACCGCCTGCGCCAGGGCAACCTGATGGGGCCGGCCGGCTTCCTGGGCCTGGAAGACAACGAGGCCATGAAGTTCGTCCAGGAAGGGGTGCGCCGCGCCAGCACCGACGTGAACGTGCTCAAGCTCGAGTCGGGCAAGATGGGCACCTCCAACAACCTCATCTCCGAGGCGGCCATCCGATCGATGTATGCCTATTACCGTGAAGTCATGGGATTCTGACCGGGAACGCACAATGAACAAGCCGTACGCCTACCCTCCCCGCAACATCGATCCGGCGCGCGCCATCGCCCTGAAGCTGGAAGTCGAGGAATTCAACGCCGACTACTGCGCCACGCTGGACGGCGGCGATATCGAGTCCTGGCCGGACTACTTCACGGAAACCGCGCTGTATCGCGTCACCTCGCGCGAGAATGCCGAGCTGGGCCTGCCCGTGGGCCTGGTCTACGCCGAAGGGCGCGACATGATGCATGATCGCGCCGTGGCCATCTCGCGCACGCAGATGTTCGCCCCGCGCCACATGCTGCATGCGCTCAGCAATACCCGCGTCTCCCACGAATCCGCCGACGGCGGGATCACGGCCAGCTGCACTTTCCTGCTGCTGCAGACCCTGGTCGAAGGTCCTACCACCGTGCACCTGGCGGGCGCCTATCACGATCGCTTCGTGCGCGAGAACGGCCGCCTCAAGCTGCAGGAACGGCAGGTCGTCTACGACACCGCGATCCTCGCCAACGACCTGGTCTATCCGGTGTAGGCCGGGCCTGCGGATCCCCCCGGGGCTGCAGCTGCCCCGGGGCCGCGGCCAGAAGAACGTGCTCAATCAGATCGGGCCCCATGCGGGGCCCGGTTTCATTGATACCTGGCGCTCAGCCGATGCAGGCCGCGATGGCGGCGTCGCGGGGCATGACGGCGGCGTACTTCTGCTGCATGTCGAAGAGGTTGGCCTGGTGGGGTCCGAGGGCGCGGTCGCCCACGCAGTCCGACAGCACCAGCGGCCGGAAACCGGCCGACATGGCGTCGACCACGCTGGCGCGCACGCAGCCGCTGGTGGTGCAGCCGGCCACCAGCAGCGTGCACACGCCGCGCTGGGCCAGCCAGGGCGCGAGCATCGTGCCGTAGAAGGCCGAGGGCGTGCTCTTGCGCACCACGTACTCGCCCGGCGCCGGCGCGAGCTCGGCCACGATGGCGCTGGCCGGGCTGTGCTCCTTGAGCGTGAGCATGCCCGGCACCTTCAGGCTGAAGATGTTGCCGTCGGCGTCGTCATCGGCGTAGACGATGCGGCTGTGCGCCACCGCCCAGCCCTGGGCGCGCGCATGCGCGAGCAGCCCCACCGTCTGCGCGATGGCCTGGGCGATGTTGCCTCCGCCGAACTGCGCGGGATCGGCAAAGCCGTTGACGAAGTCCACGATCAGCAGCCCGTAGGGGGCCTGTGGCGCCAGGTCCGCGCCAAAGCCCTGGCGCTGGTAGGTGGCGAGTTCCGCGTCCATGAGTGTGTGTTCCTGTTGCTGCGTTGAAAGTCGGTTTGCGCCAGGTGCGCGTCTCAGGTGTCTGACACCTGCCGGGTTGCGCCGGCCTGTCCGTGCGCATCGAGCACCTTGCCCGCGCGCACCACCTCCACCCCGTCGAGGGCCACCGTGCAGCCGCGCAGCGGGATGTCGATGTGGCAGGCCGTGGTGCGGCTGCCCCCGGCCTCGTTGTTCGGCCCCAGCGAGAACAGGAAATTGCCCTCGTAGGCGCGCGCATCCATGCCGATGGTGGCCTCGCGGTCGTACAGCCCCAGCGTGGACCAGTGCGCCCGCGGCTGCAGCCCCCAGCCGATGTGCGAGATCGCGTAGGCCTCCGGATCGTTGAACGAGGCCATGTACTGGCTGAGCAGCTCGGCGTCCACCCCGCCCTCGATGCGCGTGGCGTAGCCCGCCTGCACCGTGAGCACGATCCGCCCCGTGGTGTACGACTTCTGCGGCAGCAGGATGTCGCCCGCATCGATCACGATGGTGCCGTGGCTGCCGCCCTCGTTGGGCCAGGTCAGCGCAAAGCCGCTGGGCCAGTGGTCCCAGCGCCCGGGCTCGTCGACGAAGCCGTACTCGCTGATCGCCGGAAACTCCCCCAGCGCGCAGCGCAGGTCCGTGCCCGCGGCCGAGCGCACCGTCATCTCGCGCGCGCCGGCCAGACGCGCAGCCGCGGCCTTGACCCGCTCGCGGTCGGCCTCGGTGGGCACCAGCCGCGCCAGCACCTCCGGCGGTTCGACCGCCAGCAGGATCTTCGTGCCGCCCTGCAGGATCTCGTGCTGCTCGGGCGAGAACAGCAGCGTCATCAGGTCCAGCACCAGGTCGCTGGCCTTGAGCATGGCGATGGCCGCGGCGTTGCCCGTCAGCGGCGTGGTCCCCAGGTAGGCCAGCGCGTCGCGGCTGAGCGCCTTCTCGCCGTTGACCGGCGGCAGGTCCAGCCGGTTGACGATGGCCCCCTTGGACTGCGCCGCAATCAGCGCCGTGGCCAGCGTCTGCGGATGCGTCGCCGCGCTGGTGAGTATGGTGACGGTCTGCCCCGGCTCCAGCCGGGACAGCGTGAGCACCTGGTTCCAGGCGCGGATCATCTCGAAGTCGCTCACGGGCATGACAGGTCTCCCACAACTGGTGTCTGACACCAGCGTTCAGTCTTTACAGAAATTTCTGTGCGCCGGTGTCTGACACCAGCAGGGGGGCGCCCAGGAAGTCGCCCAGGGCGGCGTAGAAGCCGGGCTCGTTGTCCCAGGGGATCATGTGGCCGGCGTCGGGCACGCGCACGTGGGCGGTGCCGGGGGCCAGGCGCTGGATCTCGGCGACGTCCTCGTCGCGCACGACGTCGCCGCGTTCGGCGGTGAGCAGCAGCCGCGGGGCCTGCACGTGCGGCAGGTCGGCGTGGATGTCGTCGGTGGCGAAGCCGTCGAAGCTCGCGAGGATGGCGCGCTCGTCGCAGGTGTGCAGCCATTGGGCGCGCAGCTGGCGCTGGGCCTCGGTCCAGGTCGGGCAATAGGCCAGCATGTCCTCGGCGCTCATGCCCGCGCGGGCCTGGGCCATCGAGCCCACGTACCAGCCGAGCTTGGCCGGATACGGGCGGCGCCCGGGGCCGGAGACCGGCGGATCGACCATGACCAGCCGCGCCAGGCCCGCGGGCCGGGTGCGCGCGGCGCGGATGCCGATGCGCCCGCCCATGGAGTGGCCCACCACGCTGTAGCGCGCCAGGCCCAGGGCCTGGGCGAAGGCCAGCAGGTCGGCGGCCTGCGCGTCCAGGCTGTAGTCCAGCGAGGCGTCGGCCTGCGACAGGCCGCGTCCGCGCACGTCCAGGATGTAGGTGTCGAAGGCGCGGCCGAAGACCTCGCCCACGAAGCCCCAGGTGGCCGCCGGGCTGGTGATGCCCGGCACGATGATCACCGGGTCGCGCCCGGGGCGCTCGCCGCCGTAGCGCAGGTAGTGCTGGCGGATGCCGTTGGCGTGCACGTGGCCGCCGTGGAGATAGGTGCTGGCGGCCTGCGTGGCCGGGCTGTTCAGGCTGTTCATGGTGCTCATGTGGCGGCCCTCCCGTCAGTACGCGCCCGAGAGCAGCGCGCCCGCGCCCGGCACCACCGGCTCGAGCTCCAGCGCCTTGAGCATGGCGTAGGTGGTGGCCACCGCCGCGGTGACCACCGGCTTGCCCGTGAGCGCCTCGACCTTGGCGATGGCCCCCAGCGAGGGCATCTGCACGCAGGCCGACAGCACGATGACGTCGGCATCGCGGTAGTTCAGCCCCGCCACGATCTCCGGCAGGCGCGCCGGGTCGTGCCGGCCGACCTCCAGGTTGTCCGGGATCTCCAGCGCGCGGTAGTCCAGCACCTCGTAGCCCTCGCTGCCGATGTAGTCGACCACCAGCTCGGTCAGCGGCTTCATGTAGGGCGCGACCACGGCGATCTTGCGCGCGCCCATGATCTTCAGCGCATCGACCAGCGCCCCGGCGCTGGTGATCACCGGCGCGCTCGCGCCGTTGGCCGCCGTGTGGCCGGTGAGCCGCTGCTGCGAGACGCGGTGATAGCCCCGGCCCATGGCCATGATGGCCACCAGGCAGGCGTAGCCCAGCACGTCCACGCGCGCGTCGCTCAGCTCCAGCGCGCAGCGGTCGGACTCCGCGTCCATCGCCGCCAGCTCCTCCTTGACCACCTTCTTCATGCGCATGCGGCTGGAGTGAAACGTGAAGCGCTCCGGACGGATCTGCTGGCGCGCCAGCAGCATCGCCGGAATCTCCGTCTCCATCGTGGTGTTCGAACTCGGCACGATCTGGCCGATGCGGTAGGTCTTCTGCATGTCGCGCTCTCCTTCAGGGATGCGTTTACAGCTTGAACAGACGCGCGGCGTTGCCGTAGCACACCAGGTCGCGCGTGGCCTCGTCCAGCGGCGCGGTCTCGATGAACTCGACCGCGGCGTCGGTGGATTCATAGGGATAATCGATGGAGAACATCACGGCTTGCGCCCCCATCTCGCCGATGGCGGCCATGAGCGTCGGATGGGAACACACCCCTGAAGTCGTGATGAGGATGTTCGTGCCGATGTACTCGGACGGGCGGCGCGCCAGCTTGATGCCATAAGGATACGCCGCGAAGCGGCTGTCGAAGCGCCAGCGCAGGAACGGCAGCCCCTCGCCCATGTGGCCCAGAATGAGCTTCACGCCGGGATAGCGGTCGAAAACGCCGCCGAACAGCAGGCGCAGCGCATGCGTGCCGGTTTCCACGCCCCAGCCCCACGTGGCGCCCGTGAGCTCCGGGTGGCCGTTATAGGCATGCGGCATGATGTAGGCATCGAACGGGTGCAGGTACACCGGCACGTCCAGCTCCTGCACGCAGGCCCAGAACACGTCGTAGGCCGGGTCGTCGTAGTACACGCCGTTGGTATGGCCGTTGATCAGCGCGCCCTTGAACCCGAGCTCGCGCACCGTGCGGGTGAGCTCCTGCACCGCCACCGCCGGGTCGTGCATGGGCACGACCGCGAACCCGCCGAAGCGCTCCGGATGCAATGCGATCTTCTCCGCCAGGAAATCATTGTTCTCGCGTGCCCTGCGCAAGGCCACGGCCGCGTCTTTCTCGCCCTGCACGCCCGGGCCGGTCTGGGAAAGGATCACGTAGTCGATGCCGGCCCGGTCCATCTCGGCCAGCCGGCCTTCGCCGAAATCGCTCAGGCGCGCCCCGAGCTCGGCAGCGACGGCCGGGTCCAGGTGCTGCACGAACGCCTTGGAATAGTCGCCGAAACCGACCGCCGTGTAGTGTTCCTCGAAGGCGATCTTGCGGACTTTGCTCATACATCAGCTCCCTTGATGGTGAGTCGGTGGCGAGCGGCCTCCCCGACCGCTCATGTACTCAGCATGCTGACAATCTGCCGGCACATCGCGAAGCCCGCCGGACCAGACGGCACCCTCGATGGCGGCACTGCACTCCTGCCGCAGCGATTATCTTTGCAGCCGTCCGCGCCTTAAATCAGTACACTGACCTTATAGTCAGTATACTGATAAATATGGCGGACCGGCACCTGACACACATCAGGGAGAACCATGATCGACAGCCGTAAAATTAGTCAGTACAGTGACTAATTGACTGCGCCCGCCGCGGGGCTATTCTGCCCATGCGCAGTGGCACGGCCGCAGCCAGCGCCTACATGCCCCCTACATGCCCTTGAGCAGCGTGCGGCTGTACTGGTTGTTCGCTTCCACCAGCGTGGACAGCAGCTTCATGAAGATTTCGCGGTTGCGCGGCGTGAGCGGCTCCAGCAGCCGCTCCTGCGCCCGCGCCATGCCATCCTGCAGCAGGCCCATGATGCGCAGGCCCTCCTGCGTGATCACCGCCTGCCGCGACCGGTTGTCGTTGGGATTCACCCGCCGGTCAACCAGCCCGCGCTCCTGCAGGCGCTTGATGACGTCGGCCGTGGTGGTGCGGTCCAGGCCCAGCTTGTTGCCCACGGCCGTCTGGTCCAGCCATGGGCTGAGCGACAGGGCCGTCAGCACGCCATACTGCACCGGGGTGATGTTCTGCGACTTGCACTCTTCATAGAACAGCGCGTAGTGGATCTGGTTCAGGCGCCGCACCAGGAAACCGGGCCGTGCCCACAGCACCTGCTTGGCGGGGTCGAACAGCGTGTTGTCTGCCGGGGCGGTCGTCTTGCGCCTTTTTGCTACTGGCTTCTTTTCTTCTGGCATGGGACAGGAAAGGCTTCCGCCGGAATAGTTAGTATGCTGAATAATATACCACCCGGGCCTGCGTCTCAGGCGGCGGCGAGCCGTGCGTCTCGCAGCGCGGAAAAGCGCAGGCTGCGGCCGGCAGGACGGGCCACCTTGCGGATGCCCCGGTCCGTGGGCACCGCCTGCCCCAGCAGTTCCACGAAATGGCTGGCCACCGGGCTCAAGGTGGCCCGCTTGCGGTACAGCACGCCTATCTTGCGCCGGCATCCGCGGCCGGGCATGGCCGTGGCCCGCAGGCCATCCATGTTGACGCCCTTCAGGGCGCTGCTGGGAAGAATGGTGATCCCCATGCCGCTGCGCACCATGCTGACGGCCGTGCCCATGTAGGCAACCTCGATGGCGGGCACCAGGCTCGGACGGTTGATGCGCAGTGCGCGTTCGGCCGAGCCCAGCGCGAGGATGATCAGCGGGTGGGCCTCCACCTGCTGCCACGTGACCGGCTCGTCGAACACGGGATGGCCAACCGGCGCGACGATGACCAGGTGATCCAGGAACAGGGGCATGAAGCCCACCTCCGGATCCCCGTTGAGCTCCGAGCCGATGCCCAGCTCGACCTCACCCCGCTTGACCGACTCGATGAGGTCCACGTTCAGCTCCTCGCGCATCAGGATGCGCAGCCCGGGATAACGCTGCTTGAAATCGCCCAGCACTTCAGTCAGCAGCCCGAATGCCAGCGAGGGCAGCGCCGACAGCTGCAGCTGGCCGGTACGTCCGGCAGCCAGGTCCGACATCCGGGCATAGGCCTCGCGCAGGTCGTTGAGGATGGGAACGATCTCCCGATAGAACGCCTGGCCGGCCGGCGTGAGGCGGCACGTGCGCGTGGTGCGCTCGAACAGCTGGATGCCGATGTCGAGCTCCAGCTGGCGTATCTGCACGGAAAACGAAGGCTGGGTAACGCAAAGCTGTGCCGCCGCCTTGGCAAACGAACCCAGCCGCCCTGCCAGCACGAAGGCCTGCAACTGCCGATATTTGATGTTCACGCGATCTTCCGCCTTGATGTTCTCGCACCCCGCCCCATGAGGGTGTGCTCACTTAGTTTTTTCCTAATAGTGCTTGAATATTATCGAATAGCTATTCCACCAACAATGCCGCCAAACTAGGCCATCCTGATCGAGAGGAACCAGATCATGGCGTCACCAGGCGCGGCAAGTACGATGAACCCGCTATTCCTTCTGCTGGCCCAGGATGCCGGGCTGCAGGAGATCGCAACAGATTTCCAGGAAGACCTGTATGCCGCCGTGCAGTCGGCGGTGCAACTGCGCAATGCGCTGTTCACGCTCGACGACGTCACGGCGGAACCCTGGCCGCCGATGCAGGCGCGGGGCCAGGCATGACCGACATCCACTGGCTCACCGCTGCGGAGCTGGCCCGCGCCTATCGCGCCGGCACGCTGACGCCGGAAATCGTCGTGGAGGCGCTGCTGGAACGCATCGCACGTCACGACGGCCGCATCAACGCCTTCATCTCGCTGGACGCCGAGCAGGCCCGGGCCCAGGCCCGCGCCGCCACGCGCGAGTTCGCCAACGGCCATTTCCGCTCGCCGCTGCATGGCGTGCCGGTAGGCATCAAGGACCTGATCGACGTGGCAGGACAAGTGACGAGCTGCCATTCGCGCCTGATGCTCAACCGCGTGGCGCAGCGCGACGCCACGGTGGTGGCGCGCCTGCGCGACGCCGGCGCCATCCTGCTGGGCAAGCTGGCGCTGCACGAGTTCGCCATAGGCGGACCCAGCGACGACGCGGCCTACCCTCCTGCACGCAACCCCTGGAACCCCCGCCACCAGACCGGCGGCTCCTCCTCCGGCTCTGGCGCCGCCGTGGCGGCAGGCTTCGTCCCGCTGAGCCTGGGCACGGACACGGGCGGCTCGATACGCAACCCGGCGGGCCATTGCGGGGTGGCCGGACTGAAGCCCACCTATGGGGCGGTGTCCCGCCATGGCGTCTTCCCGCTGTGCTTCACGCTCGACCACGTGGGCCCGCTGGCGCGATCGGTGGAAGACCTGGCTCTGGCCATGGACGTGCTGGCCGGCCACGACCCCGCGGATCCCGGCAGCGCCCGCACGCCGGCGCGCGACCATCTGGCCCACCTGGGCCAGGGACTCGAGGGCCTGCGCTTCGGCGTGGTGCGCAACTTCCACGAGCAGGACTCCCGCGCCAGTGACGAGGTGATCACCGCCATCGACACCACGGCGCAGCTGCTGCGCGGCCAGGGTGCGCGGGTGGTCGATGTGCAACTGCCGCCACTGCCCCGCTTCACCACTGCGCAGCGCGTGATCTTCCATGCGGAATCCTGGGCGGTGCACGCCAACTGGCTGCGCGCCCGCCCCGCAGACTATACGCACATCGCGCGCCGCAAGCTGATCGTGGGCGCCTTTCTCGGCGCCGGCGACTACGTACAGGCCCAGCGCTGGCGCAAGCAGATGATGGATGCGATCGACACGGCGCTGCGCGACGTGGATGTGCTCGTGGTGGCCAACTCGTTCGAACCCGCGTCCGAGATCGCCGACGAGGTCGAGTTCGTACGCACCTACGGCCGCCACGCCCGCTCGCCCTTCAACCTCACCGGACACCCGGCCCTGGCCCTGATGTGCGGGCTGTCGGAAAAGGGCCTGCCGCTGTCCGTCCAGTTTGCAGGCCGATACCACGAAGACCCGCTGCTGCTGAGGGCCGGCGCCGCCTTCGAGAAATGCGCTGCCTGGAACACCCGGCATCCCCCCATGCCGCTGCCGGAGGCGGCCTAGGGATCCTCCACAGGCCCCGGCAGTCGACGGGACCACAACAAGCTGCACGATCAATAGCCATATCACACAAGGGAAAAGACATGTTCAAGCAGATCAAAGTGTTGTCGTTTGCCGCGGCCATGCTCCTGGCCGCGGGGGCCAGCGCGCAGGAAGAGCTGAAGATAGGCGGCATCGGGCCGCTGTCGGGCGGCGGAACCGCCTGGGGCCTGGCGCTGCAGCGCGGCGTGCAGATGGCGCTCGACGAAGCGGTGGCCGAGGGAGGCCTGAAAGTCGGCGACAAGGTCTACATGCCCAAGCTGGTGATGTACGACGACAAGTACACCGCCGCGGGCGGCCGGCTGGCGGCAGACCGCCTGATCAATGCCGACAACGTCAAGTTCATCATCGGCCCGATCGGCTCGCCGTCGGTGCTGGGCGCGGTTGCGGTGACCAATCCGGCCAAGGTGCTGCTGCTCTCCAACGGCTTCGCGCCCAACATCCTCAAGAACGAGTCCAAGTCTCCCTACAACTTCCGCGCCACGAACAGCACGGTGGAATTCGGGCCGCCCATGGTGAAGTGGTTCCACGACAACTTCCCCGAGGTGAAGAAGGTGGCCCTCATCGCCCCGAACGACGCCGTGGGGCAGGCCGTCATCCCGCAGCTGGAGGCCTACTACAAGGCCAACGGGATGGAAGTCTGGACCGAGCTCTATGACCGCGGCACCAAGGAATTCATGCCGCTGATGGCCCGCATGATGGCCCAGGGCGTGGACGCGCTGGACCTCAACAGCAATGCGCCCGGCGAAGGCGCGCTGCTGCTCAAGCAGGCACGCCAGATCGGCTTCAAGAAACCGATCTGGCAGATCGGCGGCCCCGCGGTCGACGAGATGATGGACATCGCCGGCCCCCTGGCGGAAGGGTTCATCTCGCTGAACTTCTTCGATTTCAGCACCCCCGAGGCCCGGCACTTCATCGACACGTACCGCAAGAAGTACGGCGACGGCGTCATCAACGCCCAGACGCCTGCCTGGTACAACGCCGGCAAGATCATGCTGGAGGCGATCCGCCGGGCCGGCACCACCGACGTGACGGCGGTGCGCGACGCGCTGGAGAAGCTCGAAGGCTATGACGCCGGCCTGTACGGCGCGGTGCGCTGGGGCGGCATGGGCGATTACGGCGTCGACCACCAGCTGCTGCTGAAGTTCTGGATGGTGCAGGTCAAGGATGGCAAGCAGGCCGTGATCCAGGCGTTGGAACCCGAGAAGCGCTGAATCCGCAGTTCACCTGAAGACGCGCCCCCCTGGGCCTGCCTGCGGGCCGGCCGGGCGCGCGCGTCCGGACTCTCTTTCGGAGCTTCGCCGATGTTCACATTGCCCATTCTGAGCCAGGTCGTGGTGAACGGCCTGAGCCTCAGCGCCATCTACATCCTGGTCGCGCTCGGCTTCACGCTGCTGTTCGGCATCATGCGGGTGGTCAACTTCGCACACGGTTCCTTTGCCATGCTGGGCGGCTACGCGCTCTACTACCTGTACGGGGTGTATGAGCTGCCTTACCCCGTGGCCGTCATCGGCGGAGCGGCGCTGGTGGCAGCGCTGGCGCTGGTGCTGGAACGCCTCGTGTTCCGCTGGTTCTACCACAAGATGTTCCAGAGCATGATCGCGCTGCTCGGCCTCAACATGGCCCTGATGTATGCCGCCGTGCTGGTCTGGGACGTGAACGAGCGCTCCCTGCCCTCGGTGTCCGACGACATGTTTGCGTGGAACGGCATCCTCGTTCCCATGGACCGGCTGATCATCATGGGCATCGCCGCCGTGGTGCTGGCGCTGTTCTGGTTCTTCGTCACGCACACCCGGCACGGCCTCGCGATGCGGGCCGCCGCCCTCGACGTCGAGATCGCCGCGACCCAGGGCATCAACACCCGTTTCATCTACGTCCTGGCATTCTTCATCGCCATCTTCATGACCGCGCTGGCCGGCGGCCTGTACGCGCAGACCTATGCGCTGTCTCCCTTCATGGGAGAGCGGCCCCTGATGGTGGCCTTCATCGTGGTGATCCTGGGCGGCATGGGCAGCGTCCCGGGCGCGGCCCTGGGCGGGCTGCTGCTGGGGTTCGCCGAGAGCTTCCTTTCCACCTTCTACGGCGCGTCGGTCTCGACCTTCGTGTCCTTCGGCGTGGTGATCGCCTTGCTGATATTCCGCCCATGGGGCCTGCTGGGGAAACCTGAATGAAGACGCTTCCGCTACCCGGGGCCGGCGCCGCGCCCACGGAACAGACCATGAAAAACGCATCCAAACCCGCAGGAACGCAGGGCCGGTGGCTTGCGGCGGCCGCGCTGGCGATCGCCGCGCTCTGGCCCCTGGCCGCCGGCGGCAACAACTTCTACATCACCCTGGGCACCATGATCGTGCTCGCCATGATCGGCGCCGCCAGCCTGAACCTCATCATCCGCACCGGCCACGTGTCGCTCGCGCATGGCGCCTTCATGGGCGTCGCGGCCTACACCTGCGTGCTGCTGCAGACACGGCTGGACTGGCCCTTCCTGCTCGCCCTGGTGGCAGGCTGCGGCGCATCCGGGCTGCTGGCGCTCCTCATCGGGCCCATCATCCTGCGCCTGACGGGCAAGTATTTCGTGCTCGTCACTTTCCTGTTCGGCGAGATCCTGCGGCTGATATTCGTGGAGTGGCAGTCCGTGACCGGCGGCGCCAACGGCATCCAGGAGATTCCCCTGGGCCTGCCGTTCTTTGCCTCGCCGACCGCGTTCTACTACTTCTGCCTGGCCGTGTCGGTGCTGAGCATCGCCATCGTGTGGCGCATCCTGTGTTCCGAGACCGGGCGCGCCATCGATGCGGTGCGCGAGGCCGACCGCATCGCCGAGAGCTCCGGCGTTCCGGTGATCCGGCTCAAGGTGACCATGTTCGTCATCGCCTGCACCCTGGTGGGCCTGCAGGGCGGGCTGCAGGCCCAGCTGGTGCACGCCATCGAGCCCGCCGGATTCAACATGGAAGTCTCGCTGGGCATGGTCGTCATGAACGTGCTGGGCGGCATGTACTACCTGGCGGGGCCCCTGCTGGGCACGGTGTTCATGGTGGCGCTGCCCGAGCTGCTGCGCGGCTATGTCGAACTGCAGCAGATCATCTTCGGCGTGATCCTGATCGTCGTCATGGCGGCACTGCCCGGCGGCATCATCGGCATGCTGGCCCTGGCGCGCCGCCTGCTTGCCGGCTCGACGCAGCGGAGGCCGGCATGAGCGCACTGCTGGAAGTCTCCCGTCTGTCGCGCCGCTTCGGCGGCCTGGTCGCCGTCAACGACCTGAGCTTCCAGGTCGGCGAGGGCGAGATCGTGGGCCTCATCGGACCCAACGGGGCCGGCAAGACCACCGTGGTGAACCTGGTCAGCGGCATGATCATGCCCAGCGCCGGCTCGGTGCGCTTCGACGGCTCGGACGTCACCCGCCTGCCGTCCCATGCGCGGGCCCGCCTCGGCCTGGTCCGCACGTTCCAGTCGACGGCGGTCTACCGCAGCCGCACCGTGCGCGAGAACGCGATACGGGGCACCTACCTGCAGTGCTACCCCGGACACCTGGCCGCCTTCCTGGGCACCGCGCGGGCACGCGCCCTGCGGCGCGAGGCCGCCGAGCGCGCCGACCGCCTGCTCGACTGGCTGGGCCTGTCCGGATTGGCCGATGCCCAGGCGGATTCGCTGCCCTACGGCCACCAGAAGACCCTGGGCATCGTCATCGCCCTGGCGGCCGAACCCCGCATGATCCTGCTCGACGAGCCGGTTGCGGGGCTCAGCGCCGAAGAAACCGACCACGTGCGCGACACCATACTCCGGGTGCGCGAGCGCGGCATTTCGGTGATGGTGATAGACCACAACATGCGATTCATATCAGGCCTCTGCGACCGGCTGTTCGTGTCCGCGCAGGGTTCCAAGATCGCCGAAGGCACGCCGTCGGAGGTCCTGGCGCAGCCGCAGGTGATCGAAGCTTATCTGGGGAAGGCCTATGCCGCTACTGAGCGTGAATGATCTGCAGGTCCGCTACGGCCATATCCAGGGCACCCATAGCGTGTCGCTGGACGTGAACCCGGGCGAGACCGTGGCGCTGATCGGCTCCAACGGGGCCGGCAAGAGCAGCACGCTGAAGGCGGTGCTGGGGCTGGTGAACTGGTCGGGCGGGGACATCCTCATGGAAGGCCGCAGCCTGAAAGGCCGCAAGCCGCACGAGATCCTGCACGCGGGCATCGGCTTCTCGCCCGAGGGGCGCCGCGTATTCGCCCAGCTCAGCGTGCGCGAAAACCTGCGCGTGGGCGGCTACAGCCGGCGCGCCGACCAGGTCGAGGCCCGGATGGAACAGATCTACGGCTACTTCCCGCGCCTGAAGGAGCGGCACCGCCAGGATGCCGGCAGCCTGAGCGGCGGCGAGCAGCAGATGCTGGCCATCGGCAGGGCGCTGATGTCATATCCGAAACTCTTCCTGCTGGACGAGCCCTCACTGGGCCTGGCACCGATCATCGTCGAGCGCATCGGCGAGATCCTGCGCGAAGTGCAGCAGGCCGAGGGCCTGGCCATCGTGCTGGCGGAGCAGAACGCCACGTGGGCGCTCGGCATGGCCCACCGGGGCGTCATCCTGGAAATGGGACGCAACGTAGCCTCCGACAGCGCCGAGACCCTGCGCGCCAGCCCGCGCATCCGCAGTGCCTACCTGGGGATATGAGCATGGACCAGCCGAAACTGCAGGACAAGGTCGCAGTGATCACCGGCGCGGCATCGGGCATAGGCGCAGCCACGGCAAGGCTGTTCGCCCGGCACGGCGCCCGCGTGGCGCTGGTCGACATCGACCGGGAAGGCCTGGAGGAGGTCGCGCGCGACATCACCGGATCGGGAGGCCTGTGCCGCATCGAGCCCTGCGACGTGCGCAGCGCTGCCGAGGTCCAGGCTGCCGCCGGACGCATCATCGAGGCCTGGGGAGGCGTGGACGTCATGATGCCGTGTTGCGGCATCTCGGTCGGCGGCACGGTGGACAACATCGACGAGGCGCTCTGGGACCGCGTGTTCGAGATCAACGTCAAGGGCAGCTACCTGTGGCTGCATGCGACCCTGCCCTCGATGATCGCGCGCGGCGGCGGCTCGGTGATCCTGCTGGGATCGCAACTGGTGGCCTCCAGCGGCGGCCGCAATGCCGCCTACATCGCCTCCAAGGGCGCCCTGGCCACGCTGGCCAAGGCCATGGCCGTGGATCACGCCGCCCAGGGCATACGCGTCAACGCCCTGATGCCCGGCGTGACCGACACCGCCATGGTGCGGCGCTCGGTGCAGCGCTACCCGGATCCCGAGGCCACGCGCCAGCGCTGGGCGGCGCGCCACGCCATGGGCCGCCTGGCCCAGCCCGAGGAAGTGGCGCGTGCCGCGCTGTTCCTGGCCTGCGACGACTCCTCCTTCACCACCGGCAGCCATCTCTACGTGGATGGAGGCTGGTCTGCCATGTAGCACCCATTGCGCGGCCCGGGCGCAATAAGCCCGCCGCCGCACCCCACACCTGATCCACGGAGATTCGAGATGGGCAAGAAACTGACTCAAGCGATGATCGATCAGTATCATGAGAAAGGCTATGTATATCCGGTAGACGTCTTCAGCCGGGAGCAGGCCGCCGCCTACCTGGCCAGGCTCGAGGCCTTCGAGGCCTCGGAAGGCCGGCAGCTCGCCAAGGGCTTCAACTTCAAGCCCCACCTGCTGTTCCCCTGGGTGGACGAGATTGCGCGCCATCCCGCCGTGCTCGACGCCGTCGAGGACCTCATCGGCCCCGACATCCTGCTGTTCCACCTCTCGGTGTGGCCCAAGAACGCCCACAGCTCGGCCTACGTCAGCTGGCACCAGGACGCCACCTACTTCGGCCTGGACCCGAGCACCCAGGTCACCGCCTGGGTGGCGCTGTCGGACGCGCCGGTGGAAGCCGGCTGCATGGAAGTCGTGCCCGGCTCGCACAAGCTCGGCCAGCTGCATCACGGCCAGGACCACAAGGACAACATCCTCTTGTCGAAGGGACAGACGATAGACGTGCCGTTCGACCACTCCCATACCGAGTTCATGCCCGTCACGGCAGGCCAGATGTCGCTGCACGACACCTTCCTGGTGCATACGTCGGGGCCCAACAATACCGACCATCGCAGGGTGGGCCTGGGCTTCAGCTTCATTCCGGCCTCGTCGCGGTGCGTCAGCAAGGTGCGCCTGACGGCTTCCCTGGTGCGCGGCCGCGACTACGGCAATTTCGACCTCGAGCCCCGCCCCAAGGCGGACTACGGCGAAGCCGAGCGTGCCTTCCACCAGGACGCGGTGCAGCGCTTCCGCGCAGCCAATGAAGAGCTCGCCGCAACGTACTGAGCCCGCGCGCACGACGCACCCTCCACGACAGGAACCCGCAATGCTGGAACTTCCCCACCACGGGCGCTACGGCTACTCCGCCATCACGCGCCGACCCGACTACAGCTGGCCGGATGGAAAGCGGCTGGCCGTGTATCTGGCCTTGAACATCGAGCACTTCGCGTATGGCGCCGGCCTGGGGCACGCCATGACCAACGAGCTTCCCGCCCCCGACGCCCGTACCTTCGCCTGGCGCGACTACGGCAACCGGGTGGGCGTCTGGCGGCTCTATGACCTGCTGGAAGAGCTGCGTGCGCCCGCCTGCCACCTGGTGAATACGGCGGTGTTCGACTACTGCCCCGAAGTCATCGAGCCCATCGTGGCCAGGGGCGACGAGATCATCGGCCACGGCCGCACCAATGCCGAACGCCAGGGCCAGTGGTGGGAGGCAGACGAACGTCGCATGATCGAGGAAGTCCGCGACACCATCGCGCGGCACACCGGGCGCGCCCCGCGCGGCTGGATGGGGCCGTGGATGTCGCAGAGCCGCGTGACGCCCGACCTGCTGCAGGAGGCAGGCTATGGCTTCGAGATGGACTGGCCCGGCGACGACCAGCCCGTCTGGATGCGCACGCGCAACGGGCGTCTGCTCTCGATGCCTTATTCGCTGGAGATCAACGACTCGCCGCAGATCCTGGTGCGCCACCACACCGGCGAAGAGTTCGCCACGATGATCGTGCATCAGTTCGAGGAAATGCTCAGGCAGTCCGAGCGCCAGCCGCTGGTGCTGGGCATCGCGCTGCACACCATGATCGTCGGCCAGCCCTACCGGCTGTACGCCCTGCGCCGCGCCCTGGAACACATCGTGAACCACCCTCAGGCCGACAAGGTATGGCTGACCCGCCCCGGCGAGATCTACGATCACTGCCTCTCCCTGCCCGAAGGGACGGTGGCATGACGCAGCGCGATCCCCGCAGCGCCCTGCCGCTGCCCGGCCACGGGCGCTACCCTTTCTCCCTGATCGAGGACAGGCCGCCCTACGCCTGGCCGGGCGGCAAGCGCCTGGCCTTCTATGTGTGCTTCAACCTCGAGTATTTCGCCTTCGGGGCGGGCATGGGCTCGGACGTCGGGCTGGCCAATCCGCCGCCCAACCACCGCAGCTACGCATGGCGCGACTACGGCAACCGCGTGGGCCTGTCGCGCATGCTGGACCTGATGGACGAGCTGGACCTGCCGGCGGCCCACAACGTCAACTCGTTCCTGTACGACGCGCACCCGGAGATCTTCACCCGCATCCGGGCCCGCGGCGACGAGATCATCGGCCACGGCCGCACCAATGCCGAACGCCAGGTGCCGATGTGGGAAGCCGACGAGGCGCGCCTGATCCGCGAGGCCACCGAAACCATCACCCGGCGCGAAGGCAGGCCGCCGCAAGGCTGGCTCGGCCCCTGGCTGGCCGAGACCTACGTCACGCCGGACCTGCTGCAGGAGGCCGGCTATACCTACCTCCTCGACTGGGCCTGCGACGACCAGCCCATCTGGATGCGCACGCGGTCCGGCCGCATCCTTTCGGTGCCCTATCCGCTGGAAGTGAATGACTCGCCGGCCATCGTGTTCCGCCAGCACTCCGCGCGCGAATTCGCCGACATGATCGTCGACCAGTTCGAGGAAATGCTGGTGCAGAGCGAGCGCCAGCCCCTGGTCTGCCCGATCGCCCTGCACACCTTCGTCGTCGGCCAGCCCTTCCGGCTGCGGCCGCTGCGCCAGGCGCTGCGGCACTGCCGCGAGCACCCGCGCAGCGACCAGGTCTGGTTCACCCGTCCGGGCGAAATCGCCCGGCACTGCTACCAGCTGCCCGAAGGCACCCTGGTGTCGGCCTGAGCGGAGACGAGCCATGCGCGTATTGATCACCGGCGGCGCCGGCTTCGTCGGCCTCGCCCTGGCGGAAGCCCTGCTGGCTCGCGGCGATGAAGTGGTGCTGTTCGATCGCCGCACGCCGCCGGAGGCATTCCTCGCCGCGATGCGGCCTCATGCGGCACGCCTCTCTATCCTGCAGGGCGACGTCTGCAGCGATGCCGACGTGGCGCACGCCTGCCGCGGGGCCACCCACGTCTTCCACGGGGCTGCGATCACCGCCGGCCCGGGACGCGAGGCCGAAACCCCGCTGCAGGTGCTGCACGTGAACCTCGGCGGCACTGTACGCATGCTGCGTGCAGCGGCCGACCACGGCATACGGCGCTTCGTCTACCCCAGTTCGCTCACCGTGTATGGCGCAGCCATCGAAGGCGCCGGGACGCTGGACGAGACCACGCCCGTCGCGCCGGACACGCTCTACGGCATCACGAAATACGCCGGCGAAGCCACCGCCCTGCGGCTGGGCTCGCTGTGGAACATACAGGTCGTGGCGGCGCGCATCGGCTCGGTGTTCGGCCCCTGGGAAGGCGAGACCGGCGTACGCGACATGGTCAGCCCCTATGCGCAGGTGGCGGCACGAGCGGCGCGCGGAGAATCGGTCGTGCTGCCCGGCCGCTACCCACGCCGCGAGATGATCTATGCGCCCGACCTGGCCGCCGGCCTGATCGCGCTGCTGGCTGCGCCGCAACCCGGGCACCAGCGCTACAACCTGTCGGCCAACGTAGACTGGCAAGACGCCATGTCCGCATGGTGCGCGGCGCTGGCGCGGCATCTGCCCGGGTTCGGCTGGCGCGAGGCCGCGGCGGGCGAGCAGCCCAACATCGACTACCACCAGGCCACCCCGCGCGCCGGCCTGGACGCGGGCCGCGCCTGCGCCGACCTCGGCTTCACAGTGCAATTCCCCCGGGATGCGGCGCTGGACCACTACGCCGGCTGGGTCGCCCGGAACCGCAGCTTCTTCATCTGACAGGACAGACCATGGAAATCGACATCCAGGCCCTCGCACCGGCCGACCAGTACCGGCTCATCTCCTCCACCGTCGTGCCGCGCCCCATCGCGCTCGTCGCCACCTATTCCGAGCGCACCGGCCACAACGCCGCGCCCTTCAGCTTCTTCAACGTGATGGGCGAGGATCCGCCCGTGCTGGCCATCGGGCTGGAAGACAAGCGCGGCAGCGGCGCGCTCAAGGACACCACCATCAACATCCGGGAAAACGGCGAATTCGTGGTGCACCTGGTCGACGAAGACCTGGCCCAGGCCATGAACGTGTGCGCCATCGACTTCCCCAGCGACGTCAGCGAAGTGGCCGCGGCCGGCCTGACGCTGGTGCCGAGTTCGGCAGTGCGCCCGCAGCGCATCGCCGAGGCGCCGGTGGCCTTCGAGTGCCGCAAGATCGCCATGCTGGAGATCAACTCCCACCGCCACATCACCCTGGGCGAAGTGGTGAAGATGCATGTGCGCGACGGGCTGTTCGACGCCGAGATGAAATACATCGACCCCGGCAAGTACCGCCCCATCGGCCGCATGTTCGGCCGGCTCTACACCACCACGCGGCAGCAGTTCGAGATGGAAGTGCCCGACTACGCCGCATGGCGGGAAGCGAACGCGGGCCGGTAGATGCGGCCCCGTGCGGCTGGCGTGTTCAGCGCTTCATGGCCTGCAGCATGTCGCCGGAAATGGCTTCCAGGTTGCCCAGCCCCGTGCCCACCACGTACCAGGCGTTCGGACCCACGTAATACACACGGCCTTCCTTGAAGGCCCGCGTCCGGCTCAGTTCGGGATGCGCCGCCAGCGTCGCTGCCGCCGTTTTCTCCCCGCCGTTGATGGCGCCACGGTCCAGCACGATCAGCCAGTCGGGCTCGGCCTGGGCCACGGCCTTGATCTCCTCGGCTCGCCTGGCGGCAGCGGCCTTGGCCTCGGGCGATCCTGCGGCGGGGCGCGCCGCCGGCTCGGCCCCGGGCTCGCGCTGCGGCAGCACCGGCTTCAGGCCTGCCAGCTCATAGGCATAGCCGAAGCGGTCGCCCGGCGCATGCGCCATGACGTTGCCCTTGATGACGAACAGGAAGGCGCCGGTCTTGCCCTGGTTGGCCTGGTGCAGCGCGTCGAGGTTCTTCTGGATGCGGTCCAGCACCGCCTGCGCCTGGGCCGTCTTGTCGAAGGCCTTGCCCAGCGCCAGCGCATCGTCCTTGAACGAGGCGACGAACCGCGCAGGATCCGCACCCAGCTCGACGGTGGGCGCGATGGCCGAAAGCTCGGGCACCGCCTTGCGCGAGCGGCCGCTCGCGAAGATCAGTTCGGGCTTCAGCTGCTTGAGCGCGGCATAGTCGGGCTCGAAGAGCGTGCCGACCACCGGGGCGTCGTTGTAGCGGCTCAGCGCGCCTTCATAGCTGGACTTCGGCACGCCGGCCACGGCTACGCCCAGCGTATTCAAGGTGTCCAGCACGCCCAGGTCGAAACTGACGATGGCTTTCGGCGTGGCCGGCAACGACAGCGTGCCGCCGTCGTGTTCCAGCTCGAACGCCTGCACGGAGGCGCTGGCGAGCAAGGCGGAGCCGAAAATGAAAGTGCTGAAGCGATAGGCCATCATGATCCCTCAATAATCAATGAGAATTATTAGCAGGGCATGTTAGGGGAAAGCGGGCCGTAGATCCAGCGCGGATAGTTTTGAGGGTGTAGGCATAGGCCCGCTCACGCAAGGCTGCTTGGATGACCTGCCCTTTGCCAACGGCTCAGCCCTCGGCCGAGCTCAGGGATATCCCTAGGAAAAATCCCTTAACAACGTATTCATAAAAGCTTTGTTATAAAGCTAAAATGCAGTCATCAACAGTCCCACCCACTCTGCTGGCAAGGAGTCAGACATGACTGAAGAATTTTGCCCCAAACGCTTTCGCAATGCGCTTGGCTTGTTCGCGACAGGCGTCTGCATCGCAACCACCAAATCCCGGGGCGAGCCTGTCGGCATCACGATCAACTCGTTCTCGTCGGTCTCACTGGATCCTCCGCTCGTCCTGTTCAGCGCCGCGCGCTCTCTGCGCTCTTTCAAGGTATTTGAAGAAGCAGAGGGTTTCGCCATCAATGTGCTCGCGGACGACCAGGTGCACCTGTCGGACCGCTTTGCCCGTCCCGGGCAGGACAAATGGCAGGACCTCAGCGCCGAAGACGGACGCCATGGCGGGCTGCTGATCCCTGGCGCGCTGGCGCGCTTCGACTGCAAGCGCCATGCCGCCTACGACGGCGGCGATCATGTCATTTTCGTCGGTCGGGTGGTCGACATTCACACCTCCTCCGACACTGCCCCGCTTGTCTATTTCGGCAGCAAATATCGAAACCTGGCCGACGCCGTCCCACTTGCGGCGGTCGCCTGACTCCTCTATTTCAGGATCTCACTTCATGACAAAATCCATCAAGAACGGCCAGTCCCATATCGACAGTCTGCGCGATGCCCGGACTGTGTTCATCAACGGCGAACTGGCGGGTGATGTCACTGAGCATGCGGCCTTCCGCAACGCGGTGCGTTCTTCGGCCAGCCTGTACGATTACCAGGCGGCCCCCGAGAATGCCGACATAATGACCTTTGAGACCGAAACCGGCCATCGCGTCAACCGCGCCTGGCAGGCACCGCGCAATCATGCCGAAATGGTCGGGCGTCGCAAGGCACTGGTGAATTGGGCCGAGCTCCATGGCGGCTTCATGGGCCGCTCGCCCGACCACGTGGCATCGGCCTTGCTCGGTCAGCATATGGGCCTGAATGTGTTCGCGCAATACAACGCCGAACGCGCCGCGGCCTTCGACGCATATTTTCGCAACGCGCGCGACCAGGATCTCTTTTTGACCTACGTCATCATCAACCCGCAGTCCGACCGCTCCAAGTCGTGGGGCGAACAGCAGCAGGATCTGGTGGCCGCCGTGGTCGATGAAAATGCCGAAGGCATCACGATCCGTGGCGCCAAGATGCTGGGCACCAGCTCGATCATGGCTAACGAGGTCTTTGTCGCCAACCTCCAGCCCCTGCAGAAAGGCGAGGAAAAACTGGCCTTCAGTTGCGCCATCCCCATGGGCACGCCCGGCCTCAAGGTTCTGTCGCGCAAATCCTTCGAGCAGCACGCCGTCTCCGAATTCGACAACCCGCTGTCGCATCGCTTCGATGAAAACGACGCGCTGATGTACTTCGATGACGTCAAAGTGCCCTGGGAGCGTGTGTTCACCTACAACAATACCGATGCCTGCCGTGCCCAGTTCCACGACACGCCGGGCCACACCATGCAGAACTACCAGGCGCAGATCCGCCTGTCGGTCAAAATGCGCTTCCTGGTGGGCATCGCCCGCAAGATCACCGAAGCGATCGGCACCATCGCCCTGCCCCCGGTCCGCGAAAAGCTCGGCTGGCTGTCCGCGCAGGTCGGCATGGTCGAGGGCATGCTCTACGGCATGGAAGCCAATGGTACTCAGTACAACGACTACTTCGTCCCCGATCGTGCCATCATGTATTCGGCTCAGGTCGTGACCCAGGAGCTCTACGCCAAGGTCATCAATCTGCTGCGCGAGCTGGCTGGCGGCGCGCTCATCATGCTGCCTTCCTCGGTCAAGGACCTCGAAAACCCCGAACTGCTGCCGATTCTGGCCAAGACACAGGTGTCCGCCGCGCTGACGCCCGAAGAGCGCGTTCTGTTCTTGAAATTGGCCTGGGATGCCATTGGCAGCGAATTCGCCTCACGCCACCAGCAATACGAAATGTTCTACGCCGGTGCGCAATTCGTGACCTGCGGCCACAGCTTCCGCACCTTCAATTGGGATCGCGCCACCGAAATCTCCAACACCCTGCTGAGCAACTTCTCGCACCCGCTCAAGCAAGAAGAGATCAAGTGCGCAGCCTGATGCATCGCTCACCCCCAAGGAACCCCTCATGAAGACCGCAATTGTCAATGCCGGCACCATCGTATCAGGCGACTGGAGAACCCCTTTCGTCGCCGGCGACGCCCTCCTGATGAATGACGGCAAGATCGCTGCCATCGGCAGCGTGTCCGACGCCGAGCTCAAACAGTGCGACGTTGTCATCGATGCCGCGGGCGCCACGCTCTGCCCTGGCTTCATTGATTCGCAGATCCACAACACCTTTGGCGACTACACACCTCGTCAAAAAACTGTCGGCTTCCTCGAAAGCTATGTGCATGGCGGCGTGACAACCGGCATCAGCGCGTCCGAGGTCCACACCCCCGGCCGCCCCAAGGACCCCGAAGGCGTCAAGGCCTTGGCCATCGCAGCCGAACGCTGCTTCAGGGATTTTCGTCCGGGCGGCATGCGTGTCTGGGCGGGCGCCGTCATTCTCGAACCCGGTCTGGTCGAGGCTGATTTCGCCGAGCTCGCCGAAAAAGGCGTATGGCTGGCCAAGGCTGGGTTCGGCGCGTTCAAGACGCCGTACGACTACGCCCCGATGATGCACTGGGCCAAGAAACATGGCATGACGACCCTGGTGCATACCGGAGGCTCTTCGATCCCGGGTTCATCCGGGATCTGGGCTGACCACGTCATCGCCATGGATGCCAGCGTGTCGTTCCACACCAATGGCGGCCCGGTAGCCATGCCCGACGAAGACTACCCTCGCCTGGTGAACGAATTCAAGGGCGCGTTGCAGGTGTGCACCGCGGGCAATCTCCGCACCACCCTGATGCTGGGCAAGATGATGCGCGAGGCGGATCAGTTCGACCGCTTCCTGATCGCGACCGACACGCCGACCGGCTCGGGCATCATGCCCCTGGGCATGATGTACACCATCACCCACCTCGCCAGCCTCGGCGACATGCCGCCCGAGATGGCCATCGCAGCTGCGACAGGCAACAACGCCCGCATCTACAAACGTAATTCGGGCCTGCTTGAAGTAGGCCGGGACGCGGACGTTCTCATTCTCGACTCCTGCGTAGGCGGCGCATTCACCGAGGCGCTGGACTCGATCCGCAATGGCGACATTGTGGCCGTCTCCGCCGTCATCACCGACGGCGTGCCGCGCTTTGTTGGCCGCAGCCGCAACACGCCCGCCGGAAATCGCCCCGTACGTGTTGTGCAGAATACCGTCCTGAACGATTTTTCCGGCGCCGCGCATTAAAGCCATCAACTCTCGGAGCATTCATCGATGTCTGCAACTCAATCGGCCACGGGCGTGTCCATTCGCCGCTGGTACCACTACGAAGAAGAAACACTGACCAACGAAGCGGGCATTCCCGCCGACGGCGACAGCGTGCGCAAAGTCGTCATCGGCTGTCTGTTCAAGAATCCCGCAGTCGACAAGCCCTCGCCCGCTTCGCTACAAGAAGAGATCGACCGATCGCCGGCCCTGGGAGAAATTTTCGCCCAGAAGATTCTCGCGGCCATGGGCGGCCAGAAGATTGCCAGCTATGGCAAGTCCTGCGTGGTAGGCATGCGCGGCGAATACGAACATGGCAACGCCTTCCTCACCGAATCGTTCATGAACCCCATCCGCAGCGCCATCGGCGGCGGCAAGGCCTGGGTACCCTCCAGCGGCAAGCGCGGCAGCGCCTGCACGACCATCGACATTCCCCTGGCCAACAAGGACGCGCTCTATGTCCGCGCGCAGTACGACACTGTCACGGTCACCTTCCCCGACGGCCCTGCCGACGACGAGATCCTGCTGCTGTTCGCCGTGGCAACCCGCGGCCGCCTGCATGCCCGCCTCGGCGGCCTGCAAGCCGCCGATGTCAAGGGCGAGGATGGCCTACGCTGATACGCGGCACCGCCCCGCTCAAAACAGCAGCCGTGGCTGCTGTTTTTTTTACACACGACAATTAATTAGCCTACCTAATGGTTAACCATAATTTAATAGCTAATAAATCTAGCTATTATGGGATATCTGTCAGCGTAGCGGTGTTTCTCTCATCTCGCCACGCAAGCCGCACTTCTCGCGATGGGCACTCCCCTGTCTTCGGGTCCTCTCTCTTTCATTCCAGGAGCTATTGACATGATTCAATCCCTGTTCGGCCGCAAGTTCAGCCGGGCTCTGGCGACGGCCGCACTCTGCATTGCCCCGATGGCAGGCCATGCCGACACATTTTCGGACAAGCCCATCCGTCTGGTCGTGCCCTTCCCTCCCGGCGGCGTGTTCGACAATGCCGCGCGCGTGATCAGCGACGAGATGTCCAGGGATCTCAACGCCAATGTCATCGTGGAAAACCGTCCTGGCGCCTCCGGTACCATCGGCGCCCGTGCCGTCGCCACAGCCAAGCCCGACGGCCATACCCTGCTCCTGATGTCGACACCCACCCTGTTGGCGCCGCATGTCATCACGGTCAAAGGCTATGATGCCCGCAAGGATCTGCGCGCAGTTGCCGGCACCTTCGACCTGCCGCTCGTTCTGCTCGTCAACCCCGAAAAGCATCCAGGGATCACCGACCTCAAGAGCCTCGCCGCCGCGGGCAAGGCCGCGCCGCACCCCTTCACCTACACCTCGTCGGGCAACGCCAGCCTGGGCCACTCGTCCACCGCGCTGATCGCCGGGACGATGGATGTGCCGATGACACACATTCCCTACAACGGCATCGCGCCGGGCCTGGTGGCACTGATGGGCGGTGAACTCGACGCCATGTTCTCCGACACCTCGGCCCTGCCTCACATTGCCAGCGGCAAACTGCGCCCCATCGCCTGGGGCTCCAAGCACGGTCAGGTTTTTCTGCCCGAAGTCCCCACCGTCGCCGAACAGGGCATTGACGGTTTTGAAGCGACCACCTGGGGCGCCGTCATGGCCCCGGCCGGCACGCCGGATGATGTCGTGGAAAAGCTCAGCGCCTCTTACAAGCGCATCCTCGAGAACCCCGAGATCATCAAGACCCTGCAACAAACCGGCCTGATCCTCAACTACAGCTCGCCCGCCGATTTCACCGCCAAGCTGGAAACCGATTACCTCAAATGGGGTGACGTCATCGCCAAGTACAACCTCAAGCCCTGATCCATTCATAAAAAAAGCGTCGAGGCCTGCCAACGCAGGCCTCGACGCTTTTTTCGGATTGGGTATTGTGGGCTCGTATGGCTTCAGGCGGAACGTTCTTCGTCCAGGCTCAGGTATGCCTGCAAGGCAATCGCCTGCTCAGCGCTGTCGATGAGCTTCTCCAAGAGTTTGCACAGCATCAGGAATTCTTTGCGCGAGAGGCAACCGAACTGCACATCATTGACCTGCCGCTGAACCGGCGCCAATTCTGCAAGCAGCTTCAGACCGCTGGGCGTCACCTCGAGGCAGACCTTGCGGCGGTCTTGCTCATCGATCTTCTTGCTGATCAGCCCCCGCTTGACCAGCTTGCCTATCATGGTCGTGCAAAACGCCCCACTCAGATACAGACGCTGCGCCAGCAGCTTCACGCTGACATCGCCCTCGTCCTGCAGGTGCAGCACGGAAATCAGGAACGAATACTCGATACCAGTCAGGCCGATGCGCTGAGCATGACCAGCCCGCACGGCCTCGTGACGCGCCAGGAACGCGAACAAGGTGTCGATCATGTGGCGGTACTGCTTGTCTGAACCGTCAATCAGCAACTCAGGCCGGGAGACAGTAAGAGGAGCTCGTTGCATCGTGTTGATTCTTCATTGTTTAGGTACATAAAGCCGCAGACAGTGCCGGCACGGCCTTGCACAAACGTCTTGTCCGGGATGCGGAAAGATACGTTGAATTAAGTAATTCGCGAAGCATACCACTATGCCTGGCAGGGATTTACGCCATGCCTTCCGGTGTCCTGCCAGGGATCCGCAGACGGCGCATTCAACGCTGCCCAGCATGTCGACAGTTCTTGGCCCAGTCATTTGACTGGGTCTACCTTGAAGATGCCGAGATAGGCGCGAAAGCAATGCGCCAGATATTGGCTCATTGACCGCCGGTTCACCACACTAGGTATTCATCCGCATTGACGGGCACCCAATTAGTAGTTAGCCTAACTACTTCTAAGAGAAGCTATTTTCAAGATCATACCCGTCCTGTTCCAGGAGCCATCATGCCGGACCCGATCTCCACGGGCTGCCCTTTCAGCGGCGCCGCCCCAACCTTTCCCCAGCAACGGCTGTGCCCTATCAGCCCTCCGCCTGCCTATTACGAATGGCGTGAAGAAGGCCCCCTCAAGCGAGTCACGCTCTGGGACGGGCAGGAAGTCTGGATGGTGCTCGGCCACGAAGAATCCCGCACCCTCTTGAACGATCCTCGCGTCAGCGCCGACAGCAGCAACCCCAACTACCCGGGCGTCAACCGCAGCATGACCATGATGCGAAAGAACTTTCGCACGTTCATTTCCATGGACCCGCCCGAGCACACCATACAACGCCGCATGCTGACCGGCGAGTTCACGCTCAAGCGTATCGAGGCCATGCGCCCCATGGTGCAGGCCATGGCAGACAAGTTGCTGGACAACCTCACCGCCAACGGTGCGAACGGCTTTGATTTCGTCGAGGAGTTTGCCTTCCCGTTGACCTCCAACATGATCTGCGGCCTGCTCGGCGTGCCGTACGAAGATCATGATTTTTTCCAGGCCAAGGCCGCCATCCTGGCATCCGCCAAGACCAGCCCCGAAGACGCCGCCAAGGCCAGCAAGGAACTCTGCACCGACTATATCGGCTCGCTCATCCGGAAAAAGGACGCCGCTCCCCAGGATGACCTGCTCAGCCGCCTGGTCGTCAACTACATGCGCCCCGGCACCATCTCGTATGAAGGCCTGATCGCCCTCTCTCGCCTGCTGCTCGTCGCCGGCCACGAGACTTCAGCCAACACCATGTCCGTCGGGCTGCTGGCTCTGCTGCAGCATCCCGAGCAATTGGCGGAACTGCGCGCCAATCAGGAACTGATGCCCAATGCGGTCGAAGAAATCCTGCGCTATTGCGATGTCACACATGGCGGACGCCGCCGCGTGGCGCTCGAGGACATCGAGATCGCGGGCCAGACCATCCGCGCCGGAGAAGGCATCATCTGCCACAACCAGATTGCCAACCGCTCACCTGAAGCATTTGATGATCCCGACCGCTTTGACATTCATCGCGATGCGCGCGGCCACATGGCCTTTGGTCACGGCGTGCACCAATGCCTGGGCCAACCGCTCGCGCGTCTCGAGCTCAACATTGGCCTGACCACCATGCTGCGCCGCCTGCCGGATTTCCGCCTCGCCGTCCCGGCCGAAACGCTCAAGTTCAAATCCGACATGCTGGTCTACGGCGTACACAACCTGCCCTTGACCTGGTAAGCCTTGCTTATCAGGCAGCCTTCACAGGAAGCACCATGAAGATCTTGATTGACGAAGAAAAATGCTGTGGCGCCGGACAATGCGTCATCCAATGCCCCGAAGTATTCGATCAGCGCGAGGATGACGGCATCGTCGTTCTTCTGGACGCCAACCCGCCCGCCGAGATCCACCCCAAACTGCGCATGGCCGCCCGTCTCTGCCCCGCAGCGGTCATTGAGCTCGTCGAATGATGCCCGACACCAGCCATGTCATCATCGTGGGCGCGGGGGCCGGGGGCCTTGCCACGGCAGAAGGCCTGCGCAACGAAAGCTTCACCGGCGCCATCACCCTCATCGGCGAAGAGGTTCATGCGCCTTATGACCGTCCACCGCTATCCAAGCAACTGCTGAGCGGCGCCTGGGAGCAGGCGCGCATCATGTTACGCACGCCCGATGCGCTGGCGTCCCTTGGCGCAACCTTGCGCCTGGGCATGCGGGCACAATCCGTGGATACGCAAGCCCGGCTGCTCTCGCTCGAAAACGGCGAGACGCTGAAGTACAGCCACCTCGTCGTCGCTACCGGCGTCAATCCCAGGGCCTTGCCTGGCGCTGCATGCGACGGCGTATTCCAGATGCGCACGCTGGACGACGCGCTCGCCCTGCAGGCTCGGCTGACCGCGCCGCGCAAGGTGCTGGTCATCGGTGCCGGATTCCTCGGCACCGAGTCCGCCGCATCCCTGCGCAGCCTAGGCCACGACGTCACGCTGGCCTACCCGCAATCCCAACCGCTCGAGCAGCCGTTCGGTCCGGCGCTTGGCCGGCATATCGCGGCGCTGCATGCCAGCCATGGCGTCACCCTAAAACCCAACGCGTCTGCTACCGAAATCGTGAGCGAAAACGACGTAGCGAAAGGCGTCGCCTTTGCGGATGGCTCCTTCGAGCCGGCAGACATCGTGCTGCTGGCAATCGGATCGACTCCCGCCACGACCTGGCTGGCCGGCAGCAATCTGGATATCGAAAACGGCATACGCTGTGACAGCCATGGCGTGGCGGCGCCCGCCGTCTACGCCGTCGGCGATGTCGCCTCGTGGCTGCATACGCGCTACGGCCGCCACATCCGCCTCGAACATCGCATGAATGCGGCAGAGCAGGGTCTGCTGGTTGCCAAGCACATCACGGGCAAGCCCGAGCCGTTTAGTTCTATTCCTTTTGTCTGGTCGGATCAATTCAAAGACAAACTACAGATGTATGGCCTGTTCCCTGCCAATGCGACTGTCGAAATCGAAGACCTCGGCACCCCGGAGCGCAGCAAACGTCTGGCGCACTATTACGCCGACGGAATGCTCACCGGCATACTGGGCTGGAACGCACCCAAAGAGACTCGCCAGGCATCGGCCCGCCTTAACGAAGTCGCCACCGCCTGAGCCCCTCTGCACGGAACCCTTCATGGACAAATTCGACAATCGCGTTGCCGTCATCACCGGCGCGGCTTCCGGCATCGGCCTGGCCTTGGCCAAGGCGCTGGCTCACCAAGGCATGGATGTCGCCCTGCTCGATATCCGCGATGACATGCTGCAAGCGGCGCAAGCCGAAGTCGCCGCCGTCGGACGCCGCACCCTGACCTGCGCAGTGGATGTCTCCGATGCACAGCAAATGGAGGCTACCGCCCGGGAAATCCAGCGAGCATTCGGCCGCGTCGATCTGTTGGCCAACAACGCGGGCGTTGCCCTGGCCGGCAAGGGCGTGGACACTGACCCCGAAGACTGGAACTGGATTCTGCGCGTCAATGTCCTGGGCGTGATTCATGGCATCCGCGCCTTCCTGCCCTTGATTCAGGCGCATGGCCAGGGCGGCCATATCCTCAACACGGCTTCGATCGCGGGTTTTCGCGTCAATGCCGGCCGCAAGACGGGACCTTACGCTGCGTCCAAGTACGCTGTCGTCGCCTTGAGCGAAGCACTGGAGATAGAGCTGCAGGGCACAGGCATTGGCGTGTCCGTTCTCGGACCCGCTGGCGTCAACACCAATATCTATCGCTCCGCCGAATTGCGCGGCAATGATCCTGCCGCCTCCCCCGCCAGCGACAAGCCTGCGCACATCCTCGGCGGCCTTCCCCCGGAAGACGTGGCGCAGCAAGTCGTCCGTGCCATACGCCAGAACGCGTTCTACATCTTTACCCACCCCGAGACACGCGCCGGCATCGCCGCACGTCATGCCCGCATGATGGCGGCCTTCGACGCGCAACACGGCACCGCCGCGTCCCAGTAGGAATACGCCCCATGCACGCCACCCCCCATTTGATGATTCCGGGCCTCAATTGCTCGGCCACCCTGTTTCGTCATCTGATGCCCGTACTATGGCGCAGCGGACCCGTCATGGTATGCGACCATCGCGGCGCGGACACCATCGCCGGCCTGGCCGACGAAATCCTGCGCAACGCCCCCGATCGCTTTACCTTGACGGGTTTCTCCATGGGCGGCTTCATTGCCTTCGAGATCCTGCGGCGCTGCCCCGAACGCGTGGCCAAGCTTGCGCTCATTTCGACCAGCGCACGCCCCGAAGCCGCCGGAGGTCCCGCAGCCCAGATCCGGGCGGAACGCATCGGCATGGCGCAAGCCGGTCGTTTTGACGAGATTCCGCCCTTGCACTATGCCAACAATGTCGACCCTTCGCGCCAGGCTGATGACGCCCTGCGCGCCGCACACCGCGACATGACCCGGGATGTCGGCCCGGCCGGCTATATCAATCAGCAAAAAGCCATTGCCACGCGCGCGGACTCTCGCGCCATGCTGGCCGACATCAAGGTTCCGACCATGATCATCGTCGGCGAGCACGACAAGCTGACGCCGGTTGCGCATGCCCAGGAACTGGCGGCAGGCATCGTCAACAGCGAACTCGTGGTCCTGGAACAGTGCGGACACCTGGCGCCGCTCGAAAAGCCCGAAGAAGTCACCCGCGCCATCGAACGGTGGTCACGAGCCTGACCCTCCCGCGCATCTGCCTGTCTACGGCGGCTCAACGCCAGGGCGTGCGGTCGTACATCTTGTCCAGGACGGGAATGATATCGGCAAGGGCGCGCAGCTCGCCCTCGTCGAGCAGCGCCAGCCGCTGCTTCAGTGACTTGTTGCGCGTCGCAGCCACGGCCTTGACCATGCATCGGCCCGCGTCCGTGATTGTCAGGAAATTGTTGTAGCTGCCCGCCGGCGACTCGCGCTGAACCAGGCCGATATCGATCATGCGCCCCACCATCTGCGTCATGGTGGGCAGCGACACCGACTCGGCCCTGGCCAGATCACTGACCCGCAGGGGCTCCAGCATCAGCCATCGCAGCACCGCGCATTGCGCCTCGGTCAGGGGCAGGTCGCGTTCTTCGCGGCGCAATGTGTGCGCGATGCGCAAAAAACGCAAACGCAGATCATCAACCATGACATCAGGCGTCAGCATCGTTTTCGTTGACATGATCTACACATCTCTCATGGTTCTTGGTCGACGCCAGCCAGCACATACCAAGTTACGGAAGTTGCCGGCCATTCTACACGTCCCTCCCCTCGCCCGCATGCGGTGCACCCAGTACTATCCCTAACTATCAAAGCTATTTTTAGAAAATAAAATCATCAACGGCTCGCATCATCAAAAATGCGCCTTTCCACGAAAGGATTCAGGGGAAATACGTGTTAGCGCAACAATTTATCAACGGCATCCTGCTGGGCGGAATCTACGTCCTGGTTGCCGTCGCGTTCTCCATCTGCTGGGGATTCCTGGGCTTCTTGAACTTCTCCATCCCCGCCCTGTTCACCATCGGCGGATTCGGCTTGTGGATGTTCATGCAACAGTCCCTGAGCTGGAGTTCGGCGCTGATTCTGTCCATCGGACTGGCCGCCGTCGTGTCGCTCATTGTTGAGCGCTCAACCTATCGCTTCCAGCGCAATGCCGGCCCCATCATCCCCCTGGTGAGCTCCCTGGGCTTCCTGATCCTGATCGAGAACATCATGCTGGCCGTCTACGGCTCCGAGGGCCGCGCGGTCGAGCGCCCGTTCGGCAATCCGAACTGGTATACCGGCGACGTCGTCATCAGCATCCCGCAGACACTGGGCCTGATGTTTGCCATCGCCATGGTGGCCATTTTTTCGGTCCTGCTGAGCAAGACCCGCTATGGCCGTGGCATCCGTGCGCTGGCGGAGAATTCCGACACCGCCACCATACTGGGCATACGTATCGAACGCCTGGTTCCCCTGGTGTTTGGCATCGCCGGCGTGTTTTCTGCCGTGGCGGGCGTGTTGTTTACCGTCAGCTATTCGCAGGTCTCTCCCTTCATCGGCGACCAGGTTGCAATGAAAGGCCTGGCCGCCATGGTCCTGGGCGGCATGGGCAGCATCTGGGGCGCCGTTCTGGGCGGGCTCATCATCGGCATCGTCGAGGTCATGGCCATCAGCCTCTGGTCTGCGGACTTCGTCAAGATCGCGGTCTACGGCGTCCTGCTCATCCTGCTGATCCTCAAGCCTAACGGCCTGTTTGGCGCCGCCCGTGTCTACCAGGAGAAATTCTGATGAGCGGATATCTCGAAACCATCCTGGTGATGCTGTCACTCAACGTCATCCTGGCCTATGCCGCCTTCATGCCACTGGCAGCAGGCCAGGTCAACCTGGGCACCGCCGGGCTGATGGCGATCGGCGCCTACGGTTCGGCCGTATCCGGCACGGAATGGGGGATATCTCCTCTGCTCGCGGTTGGCTTCGGCACCATACTGAGCGGGCTGGTTTCCTTTGTGCTGGCCTTCCCGATCCTGCGCACGCGTGGCATCTATATGGCCCTGGCCACCCTGGCCTTGTGTGAATGCATCAGCGGCATCGTCATCAATACCGAATTCCTGGGCGGCGCGGCCGGCTACCCTGTGATCGAATACCTCGGGCTGGAGTGGATTGCCGCCGCCGCGGTGCTGACCATCATCCTGGTCTACTTCCTGCTTCAAACGCGCTTCGGCCTCTGCCTCATCGCGGTCGATGACGACGAGCGTGTGGCCGACCTGCTGGGCATCAATGTCCGCGCGGTCCGGGTCGCCGCCTTCACCATAGGCGGCGCGCTTGCGGGTCTGGCCGGCGGCCTCTATGCCCACCACTTCAGCTTCATCGAAGGCCAGCATTTCACCGTACTGCTGTCTGTCTACATCGTCCTGTACGTGCTGCTGGGCGGCGCAAAGACCTTGATAGGGCCCTTCGCCGGCGCGGTGATCTTCACGCTCTTGCCGGAACTGCTGCGCGCGGGCGAAGAATGGCGCTATGCCGCCTTCGCCTTGGTCGTCATCGTCATCATGGCGATACGCCCCTACGGCCTGTTCGTCCCGCGTGCCGGCAAAGTCCACCGCAAGTCGCGCCCTGCTGCCACGCCCGCCTCGGAGGCCGCATGAAAACCGCCGAAATGCCTCCGTTCGACAATGCCCTGGAATTGCACAAGGTATCCAAATCCTTTGGCGGGCTGAGCGTCATCAAGGACTTCTCCTGCCATATCCGCCGCGGCTCGCGCAGCGCCTTCATCGGCCCCAACGGGGCAGGAAAATCCACGCTGTTCAACTTGATCAGCGGCGCCTTCCCCATGGACAGCGGCAACGTGAAACTGGATGGACTCGACATTACCCACCTGCCGTCGCGCAAGCGCATCAGCCATGGGCTGGCGCGCAACTTCCAGAACATCCGCCTGATGCCCAGTCTGACCGTGACCGAAAACCTTTTGCTGGGCCAGCAGGCCCGCGCCAAGGGGCTGGGCCAGATGCTCTCCCCCTTGCGGCTGCGCGGCAACTCAGCCTGGCACCGAGAAGTCCACGAAGAACTGCGGGCAGCAGACTTGCATGATTATGCCGGCAGCCGCATTACCGAGCTTCCATACGGCATACGCAAGAAAATCGAGATCGTCCGCGCACTGCTGGCCAGGCCCAAGCTGCTGCTGCTGGACGAACCGTGCGCCGGGCTCAACACCGTGGAGCGTCAGCAGATCATTCCTTTTCTCAAGGGCCTGGAAGACCGGGGCATCACCTTGCTCATTGTCGAGCACGACATGCAATTCATCGCCAGCCTTTGCGAACACGTGATTGCCTTGAATTTCGGCGAGAAGATCGCCGAGGGAACAGTCGAGGATGTGCGCAACCATCCGGATGTCATCAGCGCCTATCTCGGCAGCGAAGGAGATGAAGCATGAGCATCCTGAGCGTCAAGTCCCTATCCATCAACTACGGCCGCAATGTCGCGTTGCGCAACTTCTCGATGAGTCTGCCCAAGGGCGGCCTGGTCGCGGTTCTGGGCGCAAACGGCGCAGGCAAGTCATCGCTGCTCAAGAGTATCGCCGGCCTGAAAGCGCCAAGCTCAGGACAGATTCATTACCAGGGCCAGGACATCACCACGCGCGACACCGCCTGGCGCGTCGGCAACGGCCTGAGCCTCGTTCCCGAAGGGCGCCGCATCCTGGTGTCCATGACCGTCCACGAGAACCTGCAGATGGGAACCTGGTGCCGCAAGGACAAGGTCGCCAACGCAGAATACGAAGCCATCTACGATCGTTTTCCCAACCTCGCCCGGCGTCGACACATGCAAGCGTCGGTGCTGTCCGGCGGCGAACAGCAAATGCTGGCCATTGGCCGCGCGTTGCTGGCCAGGCCCTCCGTCCTGCTGCTCGACGAACCCTCGCTGGGCCTGTCGCCCCTGCTGGTCTCCCAGCTGTTCCAGCTGATACGCGACATCAACAACGAGGGAATCAGCATCATCCTTATCGAGCAGAACATCCACAAGGCGCTTCAGTACGCCAGCTATGCCTATGTGCTGGACCTGGGCGAAAAGGCAATCGAAGGCCCTGCCGAAAGCCTTCGCAACTCCGACACGGTGCAGGCCGCATACCTCGGCAAGCAGTGAGCTTCTCCTTCCATCACAACTCCACCGACAAGGGCGAAACATGAAACTTCTTTCTCTTACGATTTTTGCCGCTGCATTGGCCGCCGCTGTACCTGGCGCCCAGGCCCAGGACGCCGACACCATCCTCCTGGGCTTTACCACGGCGAAATCCGGGCCCACCGTCACATTCACCCGTCGCAACGAGATCGCGGTCAACCTGGCAGTGGCCGACATCAATGCCGCTGGTGGCGTCAATGGCAAGAAACTCGCCGTCAAGCTCTTCGACACCGCAGGCAAACCTGACCAGGCGGCCGCTGCAGTACGCCACTTCGCCAACGACACCAATGCGCTGGCCATCGTCGGCCCCTACACCTCGAGCGAAGCCCGTGTCGCCTTCCCGGTAGGCGAGCGCGCGAAGATCGTTCAGATGGCCATTGGTTCCGCCGCCCCTGGCCTGGCCAAGCCCTACAAATATGCGTTCCGCAACACATCGGACGAAGGCTACCTGTTCACCCGCCTGATGACGGTACTCAAGGAAAAGGGCGTGCCTTACCAGAACGCCGCGCTGGCCTACGCCACCGACGACGTCGGCGGCCGTACCATGGGCGAAAAAACCTTCCCGCAGATCTTCAAGGAATTTGGCGTCACGCCATCGCAGAGCATTTCGTTCCCCACCGCGGTGTTTGACCTCTCCACCCAGGTTGCTCAGCTCAAGCAGAATCCGCCGGATGTCATCGGCCTGGGCGCCTTTCCGGAACCCACGGTCGTCCTGCTCAAGGAGCTGGCTCGCCAGGGCCTGAAATCACGCATCATCGGCGGCACCCAGTCGGCCGACTGGAACCTCATCCAGCGCGCTGGCGCCGACGCGGAAGGCTCGCTGGTCTCGACCACCTACAACCCGGCCGATGAACGCCCCCATTCCAAGGCCTTCAGCGACGCCTTCGTCGCCCAGGCCAAGGCTGCCGGTGAAACCGGCGATCTACGTCCCAACATGTATGACGCCGCCGCCTACACGATTGTGCGCCTCTACGCCGAAGCCATGACCCGCGGCAAGGTCACCGGCGATCCCGCCAAAGTGGCGGCCGAACGCGACATCATCCGGCAACAGCTCCTGACCATCACCGACTTTGAAACCGTGGAAGGCCATCACAACGGCTTTACCGACGGAGATGCGCTCAAGACTGCCTACACGCTCGAAGTCAAGAACGGTGCATGGCACATGCTCGGCTCGAAAGGCCCGAACGACCTGAAGTGAGCCATCATCCCAGGAAAAACCCTAGCTTAAATAACTTTCAATAGAAGCTATAGTGGTATCAAGAAGAGCGCCCTGATCTCTGGGCGCCACGCATAAGGGGAAATCCATGAAACGCATCACCAGAAGCACGATCGCAAGCCTCTGCACCACGATGGCCTGCCTTGGCCTCGCTGCCCTGGCCCCCGCTCAGGCGGCCGACTGGCCGACCAAGCCGGTCCGCGTGATCGTGCCCTTTACGCCCGGTGGCACGGTAGACCTCATCGGCCGCACGCTTGCCGACAAAATGGGCATGAATCTCGGCAAGCCTGTCGTCGTCGAAAACAAAGGCGGCGCATCGGCCATGATCGGGACGGCCGCGGCCGTCCATGCCGCCCCTGACGGGCACACCCTGCTGATCGGCTCAACCACCTCCATCAGCATTCGCCCTCAGATGGCTCCGCCCGTGGGCTTCGATGTTCACAAAGACCTCATCCCCATTACCCAGGCCGCCTATGTGCCACACGTGATCCTGGTCAACCCGAGAGTCCCTGCAACCAACATGAAGGAATTGGTCGCGTGGGGCACGGCCAACGGCACAGAGGTCACGTTCGGCGATGGCGGCACCGGCACGCCCCACCATTTGTCCACGCACATCATGGCCAAGGGCTTCCACACGGCCTTTCTGCCTGTCAGCTACAAAGGCGGCGGCGAAGTACTGAATGATCTGATCGCCGGCCACGTGAATGCCGCTTCCGTCGAACTCTCGGTATCCACGCCTCATATGCTTTCGGGCGCCCTGCGCCCCATCGCCATCGCCGCGTCCCAACGCGACGCCAAATGGCCCGACCTGCCCACCGTCGCCGAGCAAGGCATCCCCGGCTACGAAACCACGTCGTGGTTCGGCGTCTTCACCACTGCCGGCACGCCGCCCGACGTCGTTTCCCAGATCACGGAGCAAGTCCGCAAGGTCTTCAACGACCCCGAAATCCAGGCGAAGCTGGCTGATGTCGGTCTGACCACGGTCGGCGGCACGCAAGAGGAATTCATCACCCATATCGACCGCGAATCCAAAAAATGGGCAAGCGCCATCCAACTTGCCGGAATTGCGCATGAAGCAAAGTAAATCCCAGCGCCGCAGCATCGTGCTGGTCACTGGCGCCAACTCGGACATGCTCGAAGAGGCGTTGCGCAGCGAGGCGGACGTGATCTGCCTCGATTTCGAGGACACCGTCGCCGACAAGGCAGCCGCGCATGCGCTGCTGCCCCGCCTGATGGACGGCAGTTTCAAGGGCGAAGTCGCTATCCGCATCAATCCCCTGAGCGAAGCCGAAGGCCTGCGCGACTTGCTGTTCCTGCAGTCCCTGCCCAATGCCCCGCGCCTGGTCAAGATGACCAAGGTGTCCGATCCCTATGAGGTGAAACTGGCCGCGCAGATGCTACCCGACACCGAATTCATCGTCATCATCGAAACCGCGCAGGCCCTGGAAAACGTCGCCGCCATCGCGGCCGCCTCCCCTGCCGTGTACGGCCTGGTAGTGGGCGGCAAGGACTTGTCCAGCTCCCTTGGCGCCAGCCGTTCCTGGAGCGGTCTGTTATATGCCAGAGGCCGCATTGCCGCCGCTGCCGCCGCTGCGGGTGTTGCTGCGGAAGACGAACCCTATCGCCCCCTCGATGACCTTCAAGGCCTTGAAGAGACCTGCGTCAAGATCCGCGAAATGGGCTTTACCGGCAAAACCACGGTCGACCTGCGCCACGTGCCGATCATCAACCGCGTCTTGAGTACGAGCTGATCGCCTGCGCCCGCACTCATCACAGCAATACAATTGGAGATATAGTCATGCTTGATCTCGCAGCCAACGCCAAGGCCGGCACAACCGGATGGATGGGACAGGACCTGGCCAAGGATGAATCCCGTTGGATCACCCACCTGACCGAACAGGACATCGCCGAAATCGAAAGCGCCCTCGCCGTCTTCAATGCCAGCGGCAAGACCGTCGAGGAAATGACGCGCGCCGACTTCCCCCTGTCCGCATTCGCGGGCAAGATCGACGGCTACATCAATACCATCCGCAACGGCCTGGGATTCATCATCCTGCGCGGCCTGCCCGTCGCCCGCTATAGCGATGCCGACGCCGGCGCCATTTTTTACGGCCTGGGGCTGTATCTCGGCTCGCCCGTCCCGCAGAACCCACAGGGCGACGTGCTGGGCCGCGTCTACGATCAGGGCCGCAAGTACGGCGAGCTGGATGTGCGCGGCTACGAGACCAATGCCTTGCTCCCCTTCCATACCGACGGTTGCGAAATGGTGGGCCTGCTCTGCCTGCGTCAATCCAAGCGCGGCGGCCTGAGCAGCCTGTCCAGCTCGGTATCGGTTTTCAAGGAAATCGAAAAGACCCACCCCGAGTACCTGCAGCCGCTGTTCGCCGGCTACCGCTACATTCGCCGCGAAGCCGCACTGACGGATGATCCGGTTTCGCCGCCGATTTCCGTGTTTGGCGTAAAAGACGGCGTGGTGAGCTGCCGCCTCGTTCCCAACCAGATCGAAGCCGCGGCCAAACGCCTGGGCGAGCCTATTGTCGGTCTCGAGCGCGAAGCCTTCGACGAGTTGCTGCGCCTGTGCAAAGACGAACGCTTCCGCCTCGACATGGACCTGCAACGCGGCGATATCCAGCTCGTCAACAACTACACCGTCCTGCACTCGCGCACCGAGTACGAAGACTACCCGGAACCCGAGCGCAAGCGCTGCATGCTGCGTCTCTGGATCTCGTTCGACGAAGCCTGGCCGCTGCCTCCCGAGTTCCCCCGCCAGCTTGGCTACAGCAAGGGGCAATTGGCAGAGCGTCACCTTGCCTAGGCCGCATCCACGTCGCAGCATGATCCTGGTAACCGGCGCGGATCGCGCCGGTCTTGATGCCGCAGTCCAGAGCGGCGCCGACATCGTCTGCGTCGACCTCGAAGACACTGTCGACGACAAGGCCGCCGCACGCAGGCTGCTCCAGGTGGCGCTCCAGCAAGGTTACGCGGGCGAAATCGCCGTTCGCATCAATCCCGTCGGTACAAAGGAGGGGCTGGAAGACCTGCTGCTGCTGCAGTCGCTCGCTATCAGGCCCGCTCTGGTCGTGCTGACCATGGCCGAGCATCCCGGCGAAGTCCGCCTGGCAGCCCGGATTCTGCCGGATACGCCGCTCATGGTCATCATCGAAACAGCCCAGGCCCTCGACCGCGCGCCAGAATTCCTGATGGCCGCCACAACCGTCCAGGCCGCCTGGCTCGGCGGCAAGGATCTTTCTTATGCGCTCGCCTGCGACCGGGCGCACGGCCTCGAATGGGCACGCGGCCGCGTCGTCGTCGCGGCCGCCATGGCTGGCATACCCGTCCTGGACGATATCTATCGTCCCTTCGAGGACCTCCAAGGCCTCGCCGCCGCATGTGCCGACGGGCGCGCACGCGGCCTGCACGGCAAGGTCACGCTGGACCCACGCCAGGTGCCCGTGATCAACCAGGCGCTGGCCGCTTGAACTCCACTGCGTGTTGCGGCGCATTTGAAACTGACCAGGGATGCGCATTGAATATTGATCAGGGGACAACCCGCTTTTGAGACGGGGGAGCGTGGAACTGTACTGCATCAATTCCGTAGAACGGCTCCCCTGCGCGGCTACGGCTCTGGCTTTTTCCGTTCCCGAATTTCAAAGTGGTAGAGCAGCAGCATTGCCGGCAGGCCGGACATGCTGCCACCGAAAAATTCGTCAGACGTTGATCACACGTTTAAACGTTGATCGGTTGGCAAAGGGCCGTGAATGCTAGGTTTCGCGGGGAAATCGGGCCACGGCCTTTGCGGGAATCGCTGGAAGTACCCCAGTTGTACCCCCATAGGGGTATCGGGATGATAGATCAGTCTGGATGCCGGTGCCAGCGCTGCGCCTGCCGGATAAAACGGGTATGGCGCAGACCGCATTGTTGGCTGACTGCCGAGAGGGTACGCGATGAGATGCAGGGGAACGGGCCGCTGTGGCCCAGACCTTGGAGAACTCTCATGGCAGACCTTCTCCTGATTGCGACCATCATTCCTCCGCCTTGGTCTGAAGCACTTGCATCAGCGCTTGTACCTCGCCCCGGAACGGGCTGTTATCGAACTCGCTCAGGTCGCAGGCAAGACAGGCCACAATATCCTTGCGCGACAGATAGTGTTTGTGCAGTCGCGCAGAAATCGGAGCTTGTTCTTCGCGATGAAAGCCGGACGTTCGTCAACGTTGATCCAGCCCGCTTCTTTCTCGTAACCCGGCTGCTGAGTCTGGACGATGTAATCGCGCCCGACGGCTTCTGTGATCAAGCGCTTCTGATCAGGTTCGAACTTCTGATAGCTCTTGAGCGAGTCCGGCGTCGGGAAGGAGGTGATGATGTGCGGATTGCCCTGCTGCAGGTCCCAGAAGTAGTGTAGGTTGCCGTTTGACAAGATCACAAATCGGCAGTTGAGCGACTTGGCATACTTTCGCGCCTGCTCCTTGCCGACCAGCGGGTTCTTGTCTTCGGACTTAGCTTCCAGCACCACCAACGGAAAGCTCTTTTCATCTAGCAGTAGAAAGTCAACAAATCCGTTCTTGGTCGATTCGAAGTTGTCACCCAGATCGTTGATCTGATCCTGGCTGAGCTTGACGTTCGGCTCCAACGTTACGTTCGCCTTGCCCTTCGCGCTGTTGAAGAACTGCCAGCCGGCACTCTCCAGCAGTTTGTTGATCTTGATGCGTGCTTGGGCTTCCTTCGCGTTCGCCATCTCAGGCCTCCCCCTCGGCTGATTCACCTTGAGTGCCCAGCTTCAGGTTCTGCACGCAGGCGTATTCCAAAACCGCCAGGAATTTGCACATTAGCTTTGCCCCTCTGCCTTGATCTTTAACCACTTCGCACCTCGCCCCTTGCCAGTCGATTCGATCAAACCCTCTGATTTCATCGCTCGCAGCACTAGTCGAACCATGTCCCGGCTCACGCCCGGGCAGGCTTCCTCGATTTCGGAAATCGAAAACGGCAGAGTGCGTCCCAGGACTTCCGCACGAACCCGATCGCCTTTACTGCCACGGCCACGCTCAATGGTGCCGACACGCTCCTCGAACTCACGGTAGGCCCGCAGCAAGGCACCCCAGAAGTAGTCGAGCCAGGGCTTAACATCGTGCTGTCCCTGGTGCCAGCCCTGCGAGCTGGCTTCCAGCGTTTCGTAATAGCCTTCCTTGGTGTCCTCGAAGATGCGTTCCAAGCTGATGTAGCGACCCACGGCATAGTCGAAGTGGTAGAGCAGCAGCAAGGTCAGCAAGCGGGACATGCGGCCGTTGCCGTCCGGGAAGGGATGGATGCACAGGAAGTCGAGCATCGCCAGCGGCACCAGCACCAGAGGGTCGGCCAGGTGCTGATCCAGCGCGGTGGCGTAGCGCCCGGTCAGATCTGCCATGGCCATCGGCGTGAGATGCGCAGCTACCGGCTGAAAGCGCAAACGCGAAGTGCCATCCGGGTGACGCTCGACGATGTCGTTATTGGTGGCCTTCCAGCGTCCGCCCGCCTGCGGCATGTAGCGGTACAGCAGGGTATGTAATTGCAGCACAACACCCTCGCTGAAGGGCATGTGCGCGGCCGATTCGTGGATCAGCGCCAAGGCATCACGGTAGCCGGCGATCTCCTGTTCCGACCGGTTCTTTGGTGTTGCATTGCGGAGGACCAAGGACTTCAATCGCGAGGGTGCGACGACAACGCCTTCCAGACGGTTGGAAGACTCGGTGGACTCCACCACCGCAGCCTGGCGCAGGCCTTTCAAGGCTTCGGGCGACTGCGCAGCGTAGAGTTGCTGTTTGCCCTGGTACTCACCCAGCGAGCGCAGCGTGGCCGCCTGAGTGCCATCGAAGCGAAGCGCGGCAAGGTACTCGGGTGTGAGCGAGTGCATGGAATGTAAGCCCAGGCTATCTAAATGGGGTAATCATAGCCTTTAAAGGGGGCATTGTCTCTATAAATACCTCATTAATGGTGTTTGACTACCCCATTTCCTGAACGTCGGCCCGGTCGTGGGGGGCCGACAAAGCTGACAAGGAAGGAAACGGACGACACAATACTAAATAACAGGGCAATAAATTATAAATTACCCTATTTAATCCGTTATTTACCCTATTCCCAGGCCCAAGCTGGGGCAAAGGCAAACAGCAAGGGAACGGTACCAAGGGGCAACGGCCCTACCTGAAAAGGAAAAGGCCGCCCCCCCTTGCTCACTCGCTCTGTAACAACCGGCCAAACCCCTCTGGATTTGCTCTCGCGTCATCGCCGCCTTGCTCTCGCTGAACGGCACGCGCAGCAGCCCATGCAGGCTGGGAATTGGATTTGCCTCGACCAGCCCCCGCACCACCGCAAACTCAAAGATTGCCGAAAGATCACCTTTGACGTCAATGGCCGCCCACGCGCCATGTGCCTTGCACTCCTCCAGCAACGGGCGAATCTGCTTGACGCCAATGTCGCTCATCGGCATCCCGTCGAACTTCGGCGACAGGTACTTCCTGATGCGGGATTCTTTCGTGCGATAGGAGCTGTGGGCGAAGACAGGCTTGATCTCCGCCAGGTACGCTTTCGCCACCTTGGCGAACGAGCTTTCCTTTGCGCGCTTGCGTTCCTCCAGCGCCTCCAGATTGCGCTGCTTGACCTGCTGCCGCTCATGGGCAGGATGGATGCCTTGCTTGACCAAGGCGCGTGCCTTCTCACGGGCCGCACGCGCCTCCGCAAGGCTTACTTGAGGAAAGCGGCCAATAGCAAAGAGGTTCTCCTTGCCTTGCAGGCGGTACTTCCACCGCCAGAGCTTGCCGCCGGTGGGTTTGACCAGCAGGAACAGGCCCCCGCCGTCTGAAAGTTTCCAATCTCGATCAGTCGATTTGGCCGACCTGACCTTGAGGTCGGTGAGTAGGTTTTCGGGCATCGTTGGACTCCACTGCGGGGAAAAATACCCCCACGGTTGAACACGAGTACCCCCAACGCTACCCCCGAATTTTTCAGACCTCGATGAACAATAGGAACGCTCAGCAGACCGTATTATTTCTGCAACCCATTGATTTGAAACGGGTCAACTAATCCACCAAGCGCTACTAAGCGCCACCGAGATCCAGCAAAAATCGTCAGACGTTGAACAGGAAGTTCATTACGTCGCCGTCCTGCACCACGTACTCCTTGCCTTCGGCGCGCATCTTGCCGGCTTCCTTGGCGCCGGCCTCGCCCTTGTAGGTGATGAAGTCGTCGTAGGAGATCGTCTGGGCCCGGATGAAGCCGCGCTCGAAGTCGGTGTGGATCACGCCGGCCGCCTGCGGCGCCGTGGCACCTACCTTCACCGTCCAGGCGCGGACTTCCTTCACGCCGGCGGTGAAATAGGTCTGCAGGCCGAGCAGGCGGTAGCCTGCGCGAATGAGGCGATCGAGGCCGGGCTCTTCCATGCCCATGTCGGCAAGGAAGGCTGCCTTGTCGGCGTCGTCGAGCTCGGCAATCTCGGCCTCGATGGCTGCGCAGATGGCAACCACGGGCGCGTTCTGCGCCTTGGCGTAATCGGTGAGGCGGTCGAGCAGCGGGTTGTTCTCGAAGCCGTGGTCGCTGACGTTGGCCACGAACATCGCCGGCTTGGCCGTGATGAAGCCGAACGACTTCAGCGCGAACAGCTCCTCGGCGCCCAGGCCGAGCGAGCGGATGGGCTGGCCGCCATCCAGGTGCTTCTGGCAACGCTCGAGCAGCGCCACCAGCTTGGCGGCTTCCTTGTCGCCGGAACGCGCGGTCTTGTTGTTGCGGTGGATGGCCTTCTCGATCGTCTGCAGGTCGGCCAGTGCCAGCTCGGTGGAGATCACCTCGATGTCGGCAATGGGATCGACCTTGCCGGCCACGTGGACCACGTTGGGGTCCTCGAAGCAGCGCACCACGTTGACGATGGCGTCGGTTTCACGGATGTGCGAGAGGAACTGGTTGCCCAGGCCTTCGCCCTGGCTGGCGCCGGCCACGAGGCCGGCGATGTCGACGAACTCGACCACTGCCGGCACCACGCGCTCGGGCTGGACGATCTCGGCCAGTTTCTGCAGCCGGGGATCCGGCACTTCCACCACGCCCACGTTGGGTTCGATGGTGCAGAAGGGGTAGTTCTCGGCGGCGATGCCCGCCTTGGTGAGCGCGTTGAATAGCGTCGATTTGCCGACATTGGGCAGGCCGACGATGCCACATTGCAGAGCCATGGAAATCCTTGAGTTATCTGGGCACGGGCGACCCCGGCGGTGCAACCGGGGTACCCGCCGCAGGCCTGGCGAGGCCGGCCCCTGAGGCCGGGGCGCATCCCGCGGTCTACGGGGCGCAGGTCCGCCGTGCGCGTGCCTGTTTGATCCGAAACCAGGCGATTGTAGCCCCGCGGCCCCCCCTGCCCAAGTTCCCTGCAGACGCCTGACACTGCCGGGCGTCTGGCAACTGGCAACCCCCGCCTCATCCCTCGTCGGGAATCTCCGCCTCGACGAGCTTGGCCAGCAGCATCAGGGATTCCTGCCACCCCAGGTAGCACGCCTCCGCGGGAATGACGTCGGGGATGCCCTCCTGGGTGATGTCGAGTTCGACGCCGCAGGACACCGGCCTCAACACGACGGTGGTCTGCATTTCACCGGGCAGGTTGGGGTCGTCGAACACGTCGGTGTAGCGCAGGCGCTCGTGCGGCACGAGTTCCAGGTAGTTGCCGCCAAAGGCATGGCTCTTGCCCGTGCTGAAGTTGGTGAACGACATGCGGTATGAGCCGCCCGGACGGGCATCCATGTGGTGCACCTTGCCCGTGAATCCATTGGGCGGCAGCCACTTGGCCATGGCGTCGGGATCGAGAAACGCCCGGTAGACGCGCTCGGGCGTGGCCCGCAGGACACGATGCAGGCGTACGGTATTGGGCATGATCTACCCTCCTCTGTTTGTGGTGCCGGAAGGCACGCTGTGGCGGGACGAGGCGGTGCGGTTTTCTTGTTGTGCCACCACCCTGGCGCCCCCCTTGGGGGGAACGCGTTCGTACTATAGCCGTACGACGGCCGCCTGCGGGGCCAGCGGCGGCCATTGCGCCGGCCGCCTCCCTAGATGCCCAGCTCCGGAAACCACTTCGACATGGACAGGATCACCAGCACCGGGCCGGCATTGAAGACGGCATGCAGCAGCACGGCCGCGCCGATGCCGCGGCGGCTGCGCATCCAGCCCAGGACCAGGCCGGTGGCCCATTGCGGCAGCACCAGCAGGGGCAGCATCCACCACGTCGTGTGGTTCAGCGAGAAGTTGTTCAGGTGCATGGCGGCGAACGTCAGGGCCGCCAGGTGGAACACCAGGGGATAGCGCAGGGCGTATTGGCGCCGCCAGCCGGCGCGCCAATGCTTCGGGCGCCCCCGGCGCAGCGGCAGGCAGGCCGCGAGCATCACGCAGGCGCCCAGCGCCATGGTCCAGCCCAACGGCCCCCACAGCAGCAGCGGCACCAGCGCGGGCACCACCCACAAGGCCTGCGCGGGCCGGCGCAGGCCGTAGCGGAACAGCATCTCTTCCACCAGCGGCGCCCACAGCACGGCGGCCAGCCACGGCAGGTTGCCCGGATCGAGGCGATGCGCGGCGCCTCCGGCGCCCGCGGCGGCTACGGCAATCGGGCCCAGGGCGAACAGGTTGATGGCCCAGAGCAGCCCGGCCCAGGCCAGCAGGCGCCCGGCTGAGATGCCCGGCAGCCAGTCGCTGGCCAGGATGCCGCCCGCATGTCGCCCGGGCATGCGCCCGCGCAGCGTGGGCCGCTGCAGGAAACGCCAGCAGTCGGCCACTTCATCGCGAAAGCGCGTGTTGCGGGGAGATGGAGCAGTCATCAGCATCTCTCCTTGGCGCTGCGCGCTTGTTGATAGGCCTCATGCATCACGCAGGATTGCCGCCGTGCAGCTGGCGGGCAGCCTGGGCGAAATTGCCGTCCAGCATGGCGGGGACGACGGCGCGGCAGCGGTCGAGCACGGCCTCGATGGCCTGCTGCTCTTCGCGGCGGGGCGGATGCAGCACGAAGTCGGCCACCGGTTGGGCCAGGCCCAGCGTGCGCGGATGGCCTATGCCCAGTCGCAGCCGCCAGAAGTCGGGGCTGCCCAGCGCCGCCTGGATGTCCTTCAGGCCGTTGTGCCCGGCATGGCCGCCGCCCTGCTTGAGCTTGACCTGGCCGGGCATGAGATCGAGTTCGTCGTGCAGCACCAGCACCTGCTCCGGCGCGAGCTTGTAGAAACGCGCGAGCGCGCCCACGGCCTGGCCGGAACGGTTCATGTAGGTGGCGGGCTTGAGCAGCAGGAGGTTCTCGCCATCGCGGCGCGCCTTGGCCACCTGGCCGAAGAAGGCCTTCTCGAAGGCGAAGCTGGCGCGCAAGTCGTCTGCCAACTGGTCTGCAAGCCAGAAGCCGGCGTTGTGCCGGGTGGTTTCGTACTCGGGGCCGGGATTGCCCAGTCCCACGATGAGCCGGATGGGTGCTGTCATGACCGCTGTGAGATACGGAGAAGCCCCCCACCGCGCCGCGCCCCGGGAATGAAGCGCGTTTGCCTGGGGAGGGCCAGACGGTAAAAAGCCCTGCGCGTGCAACGCGCACGCGCAGGGCGGATACTGCAGGCAGGCGCCGGGCGGCTGCCCGGCACAGCGTCATCAGGCGGATTGATCGCCCGACTCGGCTTCTTCGTCGGCCGCACCGCCGCCCTTGACGACAGCGGTGGCAACCACCGGATTGCCTTCGCCATGCGAAGCCAGGGTGACGCCCTTGGGCAGCTTGATGTCGGACACGTGCACCGAACCGCCGGCCAGCAGCGCGCCGAGGTCGACCTCGATGAACTGGGGCAGGGCTGCCGGCAGGCAGGTCACGTCGATTTCGTTCATCACGTGCGTGATGATCGCGCCGCTCAGCTTGACGGCCGGCGAGGTCTCGGCGTTGATGAAGTGCAGCGGCACCTTGGTGTGCAGCGCCTGGTTGGCATCGACACGCTGGAAATCGACGTGCAGGACCTGGGGCTTGTAGGCGTGCCATTGGACGGCGCGCAGCAGGACCTGTTCGGTCTTGCCTGCCATGTCCATGGTGAGGATGGACGAGTGGAACTCTTCCTTGCGCAGGGCATGGAAGATCTCGTTGTGATCGAGTTCGATGTTCAGCGGGTCGGCAGTGCCGCCATAGACGATGGCAGGAACGCGGCCCGCGCGGCGCAGGCGGCGGCTCGCACTCGAACCCTGGACGCTACGCGCAGTGGCATTGAATTTCATGGAAAAACTCCAAACTTCTTGCAGATGGCGGCGCGATACGGCGTGCGCTGCCGGGGTTGGCCGGGCGCGACATGCGCCTGGCGTACTTCACGCCCCGCCGCGACCAGCGGGGCGCAAAATGGGATGAACCGGAACTTCAGTCGGCGAACAGCGAGCTGACGGACTCGGCGTTGGAAATCCGCAGGATCGTCTCGCCCAGCAGGGCAGCACAGGAGAGCTGGCGGATCTTGCCGCTGGCCTGGCCGCGTTCGGACAACGGGATGGTGTCGGTGACCACGAGCTCGTCGAGCTCGGACTGCTCGATGCGCTCGACCGCCCCGCCCGACAGCACGGGGTGCGTGCAATAGGCGTACACCGCGCCCGCGCCGCGCTCCTTGAGCGCCTGCGCGGCCTTGCACAGCGTGCCGGCGGTGTCGACCATGTCGTCCATGATGATGCAGGTGCGGCCGTCGACTTCGCCGATGATGTTCATGACTTCCGACACGTTGGCGCGCGGACGCCGCTTGTCGATGATGGCCAGGTCGGCCTCGAGCTGCTTGGCCAGCGCCCGGGCGCGCACCACGCCGCCGATGTCGGGCGAGACCACGACCAGGTTCGGGAAGTTGCGGCGCCAGATGTCGCCCAGCAGGATCGGACCGGCGTAGATGTTGTCGACGGGAATGTCGAAGAAACCCTGGATCTGGTCGGCGTGCAGGTCCATGGTGAGCACGCGGTCGACACCGGCCACCTGCAGCATGTTGGCCACCACCTTGGCCGAAATGGCCACGCGGGCCGAACGCGGCCGGCGGTCCTGGCGGGCGTAGCCGAAATACGGGATGGCCGCGGTGATGCGGCCGGCCGAAGCCCTGCGCAGCGCATCGACCATCACCATGATTTCCATCAGGTTGTCGTTGGTGGGAGCGCAAGTGGGCTGCAGCACGAAGACGTCCTTGCCCCGGACGTTCTCGTTGATTTCCACCATGACTTCGCCATCTGAGAAGCGGCCCACCGTCATTTTGCCGAGGGACATGTCGAGATGGTTGACGACGTCCACGGCCAGGCGGGTGTTGGCCGTGCCCGTGAAGATCATGAAGCTTTCGTTTGCCATGATGGGGGATATGGGTGTCGTTTCGGGGCACGGGCGCGAAACCGTGCTCGAACCTTGTAAAACAAAAAAGCTGCTGAACTGGGGTCAGATACTGACGTTCGAGTTCAACAGCTTCTTTATGAATTTGGGCTGGGGAGGAAGGATTCGAACCTTCGCATGCCGGAATCAAAATCCGGTGCCTTAACCAGCTTGGCGACTCCCCATCTAACTTGCAATCCAGTTCCGCAACGGATGTTCGGCAAGGCCCAAACAAGCCTGAACCCACCGAATACCTGGATACGCTGGGCCGGTGGTTTTTCCGGCGACGCGCATTGTAGCGGTAATTTCTTTCTCTGCCAAAACGGCCTGCGAGAGGCTGGGAAACTCGGCAAACACGCAAGCGCCGGACCCCGACATGCGCACCGAAGCGGGCAAATTCACCCCCTCGGTGGGCACCCCCCTGATCTGCGATTCGAGCCATCGGGCGGCATCCTGGATTCGAGGATAACGCCGAAACACAACCGCTTCCAGATCGTTCCTGCCAAAGGCAGAAGAAGGCAAAGCAAGAAAGTCCGCTATTTTGACCAAAGCGGAATCTCTTGTCAAATCCGGTGACGAGAAAACCTCGGCAGTCGGCACGCTGGCGTCGGGTTGCGCAACCAGGTAGCCCGCTTGCGGCAGGCTGATCGCAGACAGGCGCTCGCCCACCCCTTCCGCGAAGGCCGACTGGCCGAATACGAACACGGGCACGTCTGCACCGAGCGGCAGCGCCAACGCCATCAGCTCGCTGCGCGACAGGCCGGTGCCCCACAGGCGGTTCAGGGCGATGAGCGTGGTCGCGGCATCGCTGGAGCCGCCGCCCAGGCCGCCACCCTGCGGGATGCGCTTGCGCAGCGCGATCTGGGCGCCGTGCCGCGTGCCGGTGGCCTGCTGCAGCGCGCGCGCGGCGCGCACTACCAGGTCCTGGTCCTCGGGCACGCCGGGCAGTTCGTAGGCGCGCCCGATGCGTCCGTCGCTGCGCAGGTCGAAATCCAGGCTGTCGGCCAGGTCGATATAGCGGAACACCGTCTGCAGCAGGTGATAGCCGTCGGGACGGCGGCCCACCACATGCAGGAACAGGTTGAGCTTGGCCGGCGCGGGTACGTCGTAAAGCGTCACGGCTGCGTCGTGCTGGCGTCGACCACCAGCCGGACCATGATGCGGCGCCCCGCCTCCTGGCGTTGCAGCACCAGCAATTGCGGGCCCAGCGCGTCGTAGCGGGACAGCCGGGCGTTCCAGCCGCCCTGCCCGAATGCCGCGGGGCGGCCCTGTTCGTCGTGCTGCAGGCGCTCGGCCTCCGGGGCCTCGGCCACGCGTCCGCGCAGCCAGTCGCGCAGGCCCTGCACCGGCACGGGGCTGCCCAGGGCTTCCTCGGCCAGTGCGTCGGGCCCCGGCGCGCTCAGGCGGGTGCCGTCGGCCTTGGTCAGCACGGCATGGCCAGGCTGCCCCTCGACCCGGGCCTCGGTCGAGCCCAGCGGATTGGTGAGATCGAGCTGGTAGCGGCGGCCATCATCGCGCCAGGCGAAACCGCCCTGCACCGCCTGCTGGCGGCCGCCCTCTTCGGTGACGGTGATGGCGAAGCGGCCCACGCGGGAAAAGGCATCGCCGTCGCCGGCCACGGGCTTGGGCACGGTGGTGCAGGCAGCCAGGCCGGCCATCAGCGCGGCGCCCGCCCAGGCACACAGGCGACGCATGATCACGGCAGCACTCCCAGCCGCTTGAGGGTGTCCTGCACCGTGCGATTTCCGGGATCCTTCCGGTATGCCTCGCGCAGCAGCTCCACGGCGCGGTCGCGCCTGCCCTGGCTCCAGAGCACCTCGGCCAGATGCGCGCCGATGTCGGCTTCGGGCCGCTGGGCATAGGCCCGCTGCAGGTACTCCACGGCAGAACCCGGTTCGCCCAGGCGGAATTTCACCCAGCCCATGCTGTCGAGGATGAACGGATCGTCGGGGGAAAGCTCCAGGGCCTGCGTGATGAGGTCCAGCGCCTCGGACAGGCGCTGGTTGCGGTCGGCCAGGGTGTAGCCCAGCGCGTTGTAGGCATGGGCGTGGTCGGGATCCAGCGCGATCACCTGGCGCAGCAGCTGCTCGAGCCGGTCGAAGCGGCCGCGCCGTTCGTAGAGCATGGCCAGCTCGTACTTGACCTCGACCGTGTCGGGCATGGCACGATCGGCTTCTTCCAGCATGGCGATGGCCTGGTCGAGGCGTTCGCCGTCGCGCAGCACCTGAGCCTTGGTGAGGATCGCCAGCACGCGCTCGTCGTCGTCGCGGGGCTCGGCGGCGTCGATCATGGCCAACGCGTCGTCGATGCGGCCCTGCCGGGCGCGCAGCGTGGCCTGGCGCATGTGCGCGGAGAACCGCATCGAGGGATCGTCGATGCGGTCGAGGTGGCCGATGGCTTCGTCATAGCGCCCCTGGTCTTCGGCGATGCGCGCCAGCAGCACGCGGGCATCGGTGGCCGCGGCATCGGCATCGGTGGAACCCGGGATGCTGGCCTGCTGCCGCTGGTCCTGCACCTGCAGGTACTGGCCGAGCAGGCCGCGGGCCTGGTCGAGCCTGCCGGCGCGGTAGGCGAGCTGCGCCTGCATGAAATACAGGTCGAAATCCTCGGGCGAGCGGCGGGACATGGCCTGCAGCTCGGCCAGGGCTGCGTCGTAGTCGCCGCGCTCGGCCAGCTGCCCGGCCAGCATGAGCCGCAGCTTGCGGGCGTCGGGATAGCGTGCAGCATAGGCGCGCGCGGCCGCCTGCGCCGCCACCGGGTCGACCTTGGACCCGTATTCGAGCACGCGCTGCGCCGCCGCCTCCGACGCCGGATCGGCCGCCAGGGCGGCACGGGCCTCGCTGGCAGCGCGTTCGTAGTCGCCTGCGGCATTGGCGACGTCGGCCAGCGCGGCATGCGCAACCGGCAGCCGGCGCACCTTGTCGCTGAGGGATTCGTCCAGGATGCGCAACGCCAGGCGGCGGTCGTTCATGCGGCTGAGCACGCCCAGCGCCTGGGCGATGGCGGTGGCCTTGTCGGGCGCGGCATCGATGCGCGTGCGCAGGGCTTGCGCCAGGCCCGCGGTTTGCCCGTTGGCGGCGGCCAGCGCCAGCTCGGTGGAGGTGGCCTCGGAATCGTACGGCGCCAGCCGGGCCCAGACCCGGGCGGCGTCCAGCGCGCCGGCGAGATTGCCGCCCGCCAGCTGGAACTCCAGCGCGCGATGCGCCAGGCGCGGATCGCCGGTTTCCCGGGCCAGGTTCACCAGGGTGGCGGCCGCCGAGCCGTACATGCCGCGCTGGGCCGCGATTTCGGCGGCCAGCACGCGGTAGAAGATGTCGCCCGTCAGGCTGACGAATGGCAACTGCCCGGGACGCAACTGGATGATTTCGGTTTCCGGACCACGGGGAGGCATCAGGCGCGGCCCGGTGGCGTCACCGGGACGGACCTCCGCGGCCTGAGCCGTGATGCCCTGCATGGCCGCCAGCACCGCCAGCGTGATGATTCCGACATTGATTGATTTGAGCGACAACTTCACGCGGCCTGTCCGGGTTGATGGCACAATCGTCCTATACACATAGATGATCTTACACTGGCTCATGCCGGAACTGCCCGAAGTCGAAACCACGCGGCGCGGAATCGACGCCGTCATCACGGGCCGGACACTGCGACGCCTCATCGTGCGCGAACCGCGCATGCGCTGGCCCATCCCCGTCGACCTGCCCGGCCTGCTTGCCGACCGCACCGTCCTGGAATGCGCCCGCCGCGGCAAATACCTGCTCTTGCGCTTCGAGCATGGCGTGCAGATCGTGCACCTGGGCATGTCGGGTTCGCTGCGACGCGTGCCGCAAGCCGAGTCGCCACGCCGGCACGACCACGTGGAATGGGTCTTCGACCACGCCACCCTGCGCCTGCACGACCCCCGCAGGTTCGGCGCGGTGCTGTGGCATCCCGCAAGCGCCGGGCCCGTGGAGGCCCATCCCCTGCTGGCGCACCTGGGCATCGAACCCTTCGACCCGCGCTTCGACGGCGCCTGGCTGCACGCCCAGTTCCGCGGTCGCAGCGTGGCGGTCAAGCAGGCGCTGCTCGCCGGACATGCCGTGGTGGGCGTGGGCAATATCTACGCATCCGAGAGCCTTTTCCGCGCCGGGATCGATCCGCGCACGCCCGCCCAGCGCCTCTCGCGGCCGCGCTGCCAGCGGCTGGCCGACAGCATCCGCGCCACCCTGGCCGATGCCCTGGCCTCGGGCGGCAGCACGCTGCGCGACTACGTGGGCGCCGGCGGCGAGCCCGGCAGCTACTTCGAGATCCACGCGGCCGTGTACGAACGCCAAGGCCAGCCCTGCCGGCTCTGCGCCACCCCGATCCGGCGGCTGGTGCAGGGCCAGCGCGCCACCTATTACTGTCCGGCCTGCCAGCGACGCTGATTCGTCAATAACGAACGTATTGAACCAAAACGAACGCGGCGCTATATTGGCTCCATCCCGATTCCTATAAAGACAGTGGAAGGAGCCAACATGAGCAAGCAATTCGCCTCGCACGCCGACCTCCAGGACAAGGTCGTCTCGTTCGAGAAGCTGTCCGACCATGCCTACGCCTATACCGCCGAGGGCGATCCCAACACCGGCGTCATCATCGGCGACGAAGCCGTCATGGTGGTCGATACCCAGGCCACCCCGGTGATGGCGCAGGACGTGATCCGGCGCATACGCGAAGTCACCGACAAGCCGATCAAGTACATCCTGCTGTCGCACTATCACGCCGTGCGCGTGTTCGGCGCCTCGGCCTACGGCGCGCAAGAGATACTTGCCAGCCGCGACACCCACGACCTCATCGCCGAGCGCGGCGAGCAGGACAAGGCCAGCGAGATCGGCCGCTTCCCGCGCCTGTTCCGCAACGTCGAGTCCATTCCGCCCGGCCTGGTCTGGCCCACCATGACCTTCAAGGGCGAGATGACGGTGAACCTCGGCAACCTCGAGGTGCAGCTGCTGCAGGTGGGGCGCGGCCACACCAAGGGCGACACCATCGCCTGGCTGCCCGAGCAGAAGATCCTGTTCGCCGGCGACCTGGTGGAATACCAGTCCACGCCCTATTGCGGCGACGCCTATTTCCGCCGCTGGCCCGCCACGCTGGATGCCCTGGCCGCCTTCGGCGCCGAAAAGATGGTGCCGGGCCGGGGCCCGGCCCTCAAGAGCGCCGAGGAAGTGCGCAAGGGGCTGGCCGGCACGCGGGCATTCCTCACCGATCTCTACGCCATGGTCAACCGGGGCGTGGCCGACGGCAAGGACCTGAAGTCCATCTACCGCGAAACCTACGACTTCATGAAGCCGCGGTACAGCGACTGGGTGATCTTCGATCACTGCATGCCGTTCAACGTCTCGCGGGCGTACGACGAAGCCACCGGCCACGATGACCCGCGCATCTGGACCGACAAGCGCGACCTGGAGATGTGGCAGCAGCTGGAGGGCTGAGCCGTCGTCAGCGCAACGCCGGCGTGGCGCCGGCGCGCGGATGCCGCAGGGCCCGCGAGTACAACAACACATAGAACACCACGCAGGAGACAGCCGTGGGAGACATCGATTACCAGGCGGCGGAGTTCGCCTATCGCCAATGCGCCGACCAGCGTGCCGCGGCGCCGGCGCGCCATCCCGTGGTCGTGGTGGGAGCGGGCCCCGTGGGGCTGACGGCGGCCCTGGACCTCGCGCGCCAGGGCGTGCCCGTGGTCGTGCTGGACGACGACTGCCGCCTCGCCAACGGATCGCGCGCCATCTGCTTTGCCAAGCGCACGCTGGAGATCTGGGACCGCCTGGGCCTGGGGCAGCGCATGGTCGACAAGGGCGTGTCCTGGAACGTCGGGCGCGTGTTCTTCCGCGACCAGGAAGTCTGGAAGTTCGACCTGCTGCCCGAGGCCGGCCACCGGCGCCCTGCCTTCATCAACCTGCAGCAATACTACGCAGAGGGCTTCCTGTGCGAACAGGCCCAGGCCGAGCCGCGCATCGACCTGCGCTGGAAGAACAAGGTGGTCGAGGTGGTGCCCCAAGCCGACGGCGTGCAGGTCCGGGTGGAAACCCCGGACGGCGAGTACGTGCTGGTCGCAGACTGGCTGGTGGCCTGCGACGGCTCGCGCTCCCCCGTGCGCCGGATGCTCGGCCTGGAAGCACATGGGCGCATTTTCCGAGACCGCTTCCTGATCGCGGACGTGAAAATGGAGGCGCCGTTTCCGGCAGAACGCTGGTTCTGGTTCGACCCGCCGTTCCATCCCAACCAGTCGGTGCTGCTGCACATGCAGCCCGACCACATATGGCGCATCGATTTCCAGCTGGGCTGGAACGCAGACCCGGTGGAGGCCGTCAAGCCCGAGAACGTGCTGCCGCGCATCCGCGCCCTGCTCGGCGACGAAGCGCGCTTCGAGCTGCAATGGGTCAGCGTCTACACCTTCGCCTGCGAACGCATGGACCGCTTCCGCCACGGCCGCGTGGTGTTCGCCGGCGACAGCGCCCACCGCGTCTCGCCTTTCGGCGCGCGCGGCGCCAACAGCGGCGTGCAGGATGCCGAGAACCTCGCCTGGAAGTTGCGCCTGGTGCTGGCCGGCCTGGCGCCGGAAAGCCTGGTCGACTCGTACTGCGCGGAACGCGAATACGCGGCCGACGAGAACATACGCAATTCGTCGCGCTCCACCGACTTCATCACGCCCAAGAGCGAGGCCAGTCGCGTGCTGCGCAATGCCGTGCTCAACCTTGCCCGGCACCATGCCTTCGCGCGCACGCTGGTCAACAGCGGCAGGCTCTCGCTGCCGTCCAGCTACGTGGATTCGCCACTGAATACGCCCGACGATGCGGCGTACGCGGGCCACATGCATCCGGGCGCGGTGGCAGCCGATGCGCCGGTGCGGCATCGCGCCTGTGACGCCTGGTGGCTCCCGCAGCTCGGCAACGACTTCGTCCTGGCGATGTTCTGCGGCGCGGCGCGCCCCGACGCCGCGCTGCGCTCGGCAGCCGCCGGGCTGGCGCTCGGCCCCCTGCCCGTGCGCACCGTCTATATAACGGATGCCGCCGACCCGCGCGCTGCCGACGAAGTGGCCGATACGCAGGGCCTGCTGGCGCAGCGCTACGACGCGCGGCCCGGCACCTGCTATCTGCTCAGGCCCGACCAGCACGTGGCAGCGCGCTGGCGCGCCTTCGACCCTGCCGCCGTACGGGAGGCGCTGCACCGCGCCGTGGGCCACGCGCAGCCGGTAACCCGCGAGGAGGCCGTGGCATGCCACTGAACACCCAGCCCAACCTGGCGTCGCCCGACGACTTCTACGAATGCCTGCTCGAGGCGCACCGGGACCTCAGCGACACGCAGAGCCAGGAGCTGAATGCGGCGCTGGTGCTGCTGCTGGCAAACCACATCGGCGACATGGCGCTGCTGCGCGAAGCGCTGGACCGGGCGCGGGAGTCGGTGCTGTAGCAGGCGGGGCTGCTCACGCCCCTAGCCGAACAACCGCAATTTGCGCCGGGCCAGATACAGCATCGTCATTACCACGACGGCATCCAGCAGGGTCATGATGAGCGCGATGGCCGACAACTGGGGAAACGAGCCGTTTTCCCAGAGATCGAGCAGCACCAGGCCCACCACCGGATTGTTCGTGCCTGACAGCAGCGCGCTGGCGGTGAGCTCGCCGCTGATGTGCACGAACAGGATCACCCAGCCTGCCATCAGGCCGGGCAGCATCAGCGGCAGGATGATCCGGCGAAAGGTCTTGAACGACCCCGAGCGCGCCATGTGCGCAGCTTCGATGAGCTCGGATCCGACCTGGGCCAGAGCGGAATGGGCGGACCGCACGGCCTGGGGTACGACCAGCACGAGATTGGCCAGCAGCAGGATCAGGAAGGTGCCGTGCAGATTCAGCACGCCGCCCGTGAAAGCGAGCACCATGCTGACGGCGACCACGGTATGGGGCAAGGTGGCGGGAAAAGCCGTGGTGCCGTCTATCAGCATCTGCGCGCGTGGCCCGGCCGAGCGGGAGAACAGCACCAGCACGGCTGCTCCCACCATGCCCAGCGTGGCGCCCACCACGCCCAGGCCTATGCTGTTCATCAGCGCGCGCGAGGTCATCTCGTTCTCGTGGAGCACATAGCGATAGTTGGCCAGGTCCAGCATGCTCCAGTCCACGTTGGTCGTCCAGAACGGCTGCAGCGACACGACGAGCAGTGCGGCGACCGGGATGATTGCCGTGGCCAGCAGATGGGCATTGATGGCCGACCGGGCCAGCCAGCGCCAGGGCCCCAGCGCGATCCGGGTCGGGGCGGTGCCCTTGCCCGAGATCACGGCATGCCGCGAGGCGCGCGTCACCACGAGCTGCGCCAGCAGCGCAAGCTGCACGATCACCATCATTGCGAGGCTCAGCATGACGGCCAGGTCGGTCTGCGGCGGATGGTTGTACAACAGCCTGTAGATGGTGACCGACAGCACATCGATGCCTGCCGAGGTGCCGATCACGATGGGCACGGAGAACAGCGAGATCGCAAAAATGAGCACGATGATCCCGGCATTGACGATGGCGGGCCAGACCGCAGGGAGCGTGACGCGCCGCAAGGTCCGCCACGGGCTTGCGCCGCAGATGCGGGACGCTTCCTCCAGGCTGGGGTTCAGGTTCTGCAGGGCGGCGGAGACGGTCAGGTACACGTAGGGCACCAGGTACAGCGTCATCACGCAGATCAGGCCGGTGTATGTGAACAGATTGATCGGTCCGCTGTCGAAGCTCACGCCGAACCAGCCGGCGATCCAGCGCAGCACGGCATTGGCCATGCCGGCCTGGGGCGACAGCAGGATGACCCACCCTATGACGCCCGAGATCTGCGGCACCAGCAGCGGGACGAGCGGCAGGAACTCGGAGGCAAGCCCGGTGCGGGCGTCGGTGCGCTCGATCAGCCAGGCGAAGGACGCGCCGATGAGCAGCGCCAGCAGACTGCTGGCGCCCGCCACCAGGAACGTATTGCCGAAGACGCCGAGCATGGCTGGCGTGGCCACGGTGTCCAGCACCTGGGCAAGGCCGGTTCCGCCCTCCACGAAGAAGGCCCGCCAGAAGATGGTGCCAAGCGGGTAGAAGATCATTGCCGCCGTCAGCCCCAGCAGCAGCACGGACGCCGTCTCGAAGGGCCCGAAACGCAGCCGGCGCCGGGCCCGGCGCGGCGACCCGGCAAAGTTCGCCGGATTCAGCGGCATGGTATCGCCGGACATCTCAACTGGGCTCCGTATCGACGAACAGGCGTGCGTGCTCGGGCTTGATGCTGACACTCACGATCGCTTCCGGATCGAAGGCGTCGGTGACGAGACTGCGCGCCACGAGCCTGTGATCCCCTACCCGGACCGCATGCTCGGAGCAGTTCCCCAGGAACATGGACGCCTCGAGCCTGGCCTCGAAACAGTTGGGGCTGTGCGCGTCCGGGACGCCCGCCCGGATCTCCAGCTGCTCGGGACGGAACATGATCGTCACGGCGTCGCCCACCGACGCTGCATGGGCGGTGCGCAGTTTCAGCATGCCGATACGGGAACGCACCACCGCCAGTCCGTCTTCGTGGCCGTCCAGAACTCCCGGGACGGTATTGCTGGAACCCATGAACTCCGCGACATAGCGCGAAACCGGATGGTTGTAGATCTCGCCCGGCGTGCCGAGTTGCGCGATCTGGCCTGCCTTGAATACCGCAATGCGGTCTGCAACGGCGGTGGCCTCGGTCTGGTCGTGCGTGACGTAAAGCCAGGCAAATCCCAGCCGGCGCTGCAGGGTCACCAGCTCGATGCGCAGCTGCTCGCGGACCTTTGCATCGACATTGGACAGGGGTTCGTCGAACAGCACCATGCCATCGTTCGCGATGACGGCACGCGCGAGGGCGATGCGCTGCTGCTGACCGCCGCTCAATTGCGCCGGATAGCGGTTCTGCAGTCCCGTACAGGCCACCATGGCGAGCGCCGCGTCCACCCGGGCCCGGTCGGCCTTTTTATCGGCTCCCGCCCTGTTCTCCAGCGGATAGCCGACGTTCTGCGCCACGGTCATGTGCGGCCACAGTGCGTACGACTGGAACATCATGCTGACGCCGCGCGCCTCGGGCGGCACGAATATGCCCCGGCTGGCCGAGAAGACGGTGACTCCGCCGATCTCGATCTCGCCCTCGTCGGGCTGCTCGAGGCCCGCAACGCAGCGCAGCAGTGTCGTCTTGCCGCAGCCGCTGGGGCCCAGCAGCACCACGCGTTCGGACTGCGCGATGTCGATGGAAACGTTGTTCAGGGCCAGTACCTCGCCCCGCCGGGTGCGGTAGCGCTTCACCAGGTTGCGCACGCTGACCTGCGGCGCGGCGGCAGGCCTCGCGGCGGCTGCGGCGGCATGCTGTTCCATGGTCCGTCCTCAAGTCAGTCCGAGCAGTTTCAACAGCTCGGGCGCCCGAGCCAGTGCTTCCTTGATCTTCGCCCGATGGAAATCGGCCGGCAGCGGCAGCGCACCGGCAACCCCCGCCATGGGCGAGGCGGCCGTATCCTTGCTGAGCACTGTCTGCCCTTCCTGGGTAAGGATGAAATTGGCGAACAGCCGGGCGGCATTCGGGCTGCGCGATCTGGTCGAGATGGCCAGCATGGATTCCAGGCCCGAGTTCGGCGACGGCGTCACGTCGTCCAGAGGGGCGCCTTTTTCGATCAGCGAATAGCTGACCATGCGCAGGTTGGGCAGCACGAAGGCGGCTTCGCCGGCAGCCACCATCTGGGTTCCCGGCAGCGTGCTGGCCACGACGCGGGGCTTGAGCGAGGCCAGCCGCTTCAGGTAATCGGCGCCGTAGGTGTCATACATCAGCGCGGCCCATTCGATCAGCGTGGGGCTGTTGCGGACGTCGGCCATGATGATCCGGCCGGTCCATTTGTCGTTCAGGACGCCTTGCCAGTCGCGGGGGATGTCCTCGCCTTTGACGAGGTTCGTGTTGTAGGTAATGGTATGGGGAAACAGCGACACGACCGCCAGGTATGGCTCCTTGAACCCGGCCGGCCAGGCCCGGTGTGCCGGCAGGTCCTGGATGTCGGCAAACCATCCCTTCTGGTGCCCCTCCGCCAGCAGCAGGGGGTCGCCCAGCTGGAGAATGTCGGCCACGGCATTGCCGGCCTCCATCTCCGAGGCGAAGCGGCGCCCCAGCGGGCCGGTGGCCAGGCGGACGATGTTCACCTTGATGTCCGGGTACGTCTTGTTGAACAGCGCCACCAGCCGCTTGGACAGCTCGGGGTTGGTCGAGGCGTAGTAGGTCAGCCCGCCCTCGTCGCCCGCCTTTCTCGCAAGCTCGGCCAGGTCCAGAGCCGCGGGCTGGGCGCGCAAGGCGGCCGGCAGCAGCCCTCCGGCAGCTGCGCCAGCCGTTGCAAGGAGGAATTCTCGTCGTCCGAATCGGGTCATGGCAGCTCCGTATGCGCGTCCGGGCCCGTGGGCGTGGACGCATCGGGGTGGAACATCAGGGCAGGAGTTCTTTGACGTCGTGAGCGAAGATGGATCGCTCGGTGCCGTCCACCAGCTCGGGATGTGTGGGATGTGAGGTATATCGGGCGAAGAGCCACAGGCCGTCTTCGGGGTTGTAGGTCACGACGGCCTGGGCGCCATTCAGCAGGACGATGCGCGTGCCCGGCACCACGTCCAGAAAATTGTCCATGTTCATGGTGGTCCTGGTCGGCTCAGAAGAAGGTGGTCAGGTTCTTTGCCAGCAACACGTTCTGGTCGAGGAAAATTTCCCTGCGGGCGATCTTCCACTCGCCATCCACGCGGCGCAGCACGTCCTGGCGCTTCCCCACCAGGATGTCGACTTCCGTCTCCATGCGGTTGCGATAGACCAGGAAGCGGCACCTGACGCTCAACTCCTGGGGCGAAGGCCCGAGCGAACCGGCGTCGAGAATGCGAACGTTGGTGATCAAGTGCGACATGCGCGACCGCGGCTCTTCCGCCCAGTGGATGCCGGTGGCCAGCTGCTGCACGCGCTGGCCGAGCGTACGCTTGTCTTCGTCGATCCACGCGTTGTCCACGCCTTCGCGGCTGTATTCGTCCTGGCTGTGCCGGTATTGCACGTTCCGGGCCAGCGGCATCCAGTAGCGCACGTCGTCGGTGAACAGGGCCAGCCAGTCGGCGAACCTGCGTTCATCGAGCAGGTCTGCCTCGGCGAAGTAGAACCGCTCGATCTCCCGCTCCAGCAGCAGCATCGCAATCTCGGGGGTGTGCTGCGCATTCATCTTGCGCCCTCCATCGCCGCGCCGCGCGCTCCGGCCATGAGCTCATCCCAGCTCTTGCCCTGCATCAGCTGCTTCCAGCGGCTGTAATAGATGCGGGCGTTCTCCTCGGTGGTATCGCCGCCTTCCACCGCATCCTTCAACCCGGCGACCGGACGCGCGTGTCCCATCCCCATCTGATAGTTGTAGTCATACCGGCGTGCGATCACGCCCTTGCTTGCGTCGGTGGCGTACCCCCAGTTCTCGGCGTCGTCCGATTCGGTCATGCCGCCCGGGCCGGAGTAGCGCAGGTAGTAGGCTCGCATGGCGGCCTTCACCGCCTCGGGTGCGTCTTTGTCGACCAGGTAATAGCGCCACATCTCCATTTCCGTGGGGCTCACGGGATGGAAGACGGCCAGCGTACGCGGCTGGCGCCCGTGGAACGACATGCTGGGGAAAATGGTGGCTGCTCCCGTCTGGACGCGCATGCGGTCGCCGAGCTTGCGCACCCGCGCTTCGTGCAGCTCGCGGAAATACTGCTGCAGTTCCGGATAACGGGTGAACTGCGGCGTGTATTCCGGCTCGGCATAATGAGGCGGGTGCCCGATGACGCCATGGCCGAGGTGCGGGAAACCCATGATGATGTTGGGAACGGTGTTGTCGCGGCGGCCCTTGCCTTCGCTCGGCCCGATGCCCACCAGGTTGACCGAGCGATGGCTGATGTCGTGGTAGTGGTCGCCGATGAAGTTCTCGGGCGGGAACTTCCAGTTGCATGGCATGCGCCATTTCTGGACGCCGCCCAGGATCTCGGACCCGCCTTCGCTGCCGTCGCGATGATCCAGCGCCGCGTCCAGATACAGGCGCATGTCGCCCAGGTATTCTTCGAAGGACGGCGCGGCAGGATCCCAGTTGGCCCAGATGGTGCCCTTGTAGTTCACTACCTTGGGACAGGGAACGAGACCCCATGCTTTCTTGTCGAGCTCGCCTTTGTAGTGTTCTTCGAATCCCGGCACCCCGACCAGTTCGCCCGGCATCTCGACCAGCGAACCATCGATCGAATAGCTCCAGGCATGGTAAGGGCAGGTAAACGACCGGGCATTGCCCTGGTCGTAGCGGCAGACCTTCATGCCGCGATGGCGGCAGCTGTTCAGCAGGACGTGGATCTGGTTCTGCGGGTCGCGCGTCACGATCACCGAATCCAGCCCCATGCGGGAGACCACATAATCATTCGGCTTGGGAATCTGGCTTTCGTGGCCCACCATCAGCCAGGAGCGGGCGAATATCTGCTCCAGTTCCTGCTCGAAAATATCCGGATTGACGAATATTTCCCGGCTGATGGTGCCTCTGGTGGTGTCCACCAGGGATTCGAGATGGTCCGCGCTGAATCGCATTCATGTCTCCAGCACTGCGTTGCATGGGATGTAGGGAGGACAGGCTCCGTCTCCGGCTGCCGAGATAATTGTAGGATAATCTTATTAAGACAAAGTACATCGAAATCACGGATTGTGCCGTGCGGCGCTTTGGTATAAAGGCACGAGCATTCCAGCCGGCAGGGAAGCGCGGTGTCCGCCGCAGCTGCGTACGTGCGCTTTGAGGCGCTTTGGATACTCCCCGGCGCTCGGGCCAGGCGCGGACAGCTCCGCGAAGGGCGGCGGATCCGGCGCCGCGAGCGGACGGCGGGCCGGGCCTCCGCTTTCATTTGTGTGATAAATGAAACGGACGCCAGCACCCCGTTCCAGCCTGTTTTTTTATAATTAAATAATCAGGTCATATTATCTGCATATTAATAAGCGCGAGCGGCCGGCATGCGGTTTGTACTACAATTCATATATTGGATGCGAGGCCGCCATGGCATTATTGAAGAAGCAACGCAATATCCCGGCACGCGGAGAAGCCAACCTCACCGACCGGATCGCCGCCATCCTGGTCAACGAGATCACCAGCGGGCAATACAAGGTGGGCGAAATACTCCCGCCCGAGCAGGTGATTGCGGAAAGGCTGGGCGTTTCCCGCACCGTGCTGCGCGAGGCCGTATCGCGCCTGAAGGCAGACGGGCTGGTTTCCAGCAAGCAGGGCCGCGGGCTGGCCATCCAGGCCACCACCCGGCCTTCCGTCCTGAGGATGCATGCCGACGAAGGCAACCTGGTGCAGATACTCAGCATCGTGGAGCTGCGCCGGGGCTTCGAGATCGAAGCGGCATCGCTGGCCGCAGCGCGGCGCACCGAGGCCGATCTGGCGGCCATGCGCGAGGCATTATCGGAAATGGCCTACGCCATCGAGTCGGATAATGTGGCGGCCGGGGTCGAGGCCGACCTGAAATTCCACCGTGCCGTCGCCGAAGCGACCCGGAACGAACACTACATCGAGTTCTTCATTTTTCTCAGCAGCCTGCTGGCAGATAATCTGCGGGTATCGCGCACCCGCTCTGCGGAGGCAAATCGCGGCAGCGACGCGCAGCGCGAGCACGAAACGATTTATCGCGCCATAGAACGCGGCGACCCGGAGCTTGCGCGCCAATGCGCGCGCAACCATATCGAGAATACCGAATCTCGCCTGCGCAGCAATCACCCCGGCGCCGCCTTCAGGCTCAGCGCCTGACCACGCGCTCAGGGCTCGGCAAACCGTTCCGCCAGCAGTTCGCGCAGCCAGGCATTGCCGGCGTCGCGCTGGAACCGGCGGTGCCAGTACAGGTTGGTCTGCAGCGCCGGCACGCGCACGGGGGGCTGCAGCATCTGCAGCCCGAAGCGCGGCGCGGCGCTGGCCGCCAGCTTGGCCGGCACGGTGGCCAGCAGGTCGGTGGTGCTGAGGATATAAGGCACCGCCGAGAAATGCGGCACGCTGAAGTGTTCGTGCAGCGCGATGCCGGCGTCCTCCAGCGCCCGGTTGACCTGGCCATAGGGCGCCGCCCGGGACACCACCAGGTGCCGCTGCGCGCGGAATGCGCGCAAACCCATGCCCGCGTGCGCCTGCGGGTGGCCGTGGCGAAACAAGGTCATGTAGCCCTGGCGGAACAGCATGCGCTGCACGATCTCGCCTCCCAGGTCGTCGAAGGCCCCTACCGCGGCATCCACGGCCCCGGATTCCAGGCCGCGCTGCAGCTCCGGCCCCGCCAGGCGCACGGAATCGATGCGCACCGCGGGCGCCCGCTGGGCGCAGATGTCCATGAGCGTGGGCATGAAATGGATCTCGCCGACATCCGTCATGGCAATCCGGAAGCGCCGCCGGCTGGTTGCCGGGTCGAAGCCGGCGCCGGCCTCAGCCAGACCCGACAGCAGCGACAGCGCCTCGCCGACCGGCCCGGCTATGCGTTCGGCCAGCGGCGTGGGCAGCATGCCCTGCCCGGTGCGCACGAAAAGATCGTCGCCGAAAGTATCGCGCAGGCGCCGCAGCGCGTTACTGACGGCGGGCTGGGACAGGTCGAGGCGGCGCGCCACGGCCGAGATGTTGCGCAGTTCGAGCAGATGCTGGAATACCACCAGCAGGTTCAGGTCCAGCGAGCGCGGATCGAGCATGGCGGTCTACTATTCATGAAATTTATAGGATGTATTTTTGCATTCCCATAGCCGTATGTCATGGGATTGCCGACAATAGCTTCAATTCCCACACCGCGGCAGGAACGCACCGTGCCCCGGGGCCCCGGCCCATCGTCCAGATACAGGAGGAACCATGGAACCGACATACCAGTCCGGATTCGGCAACAGCTGCGCCACCGAAGCGCTGCCCGGCGCCCTGCCGGCGGGCCGCAACTCTCCCCAGAAATGTCCCTACGGCCTGTATGCGGAACAGCTGTCGGGCACGGCGTTCACGGCGCCGCGCGCCGAAAATCGCCGTTCCTGGCTTTATCGCATCCGGCCGGGCGTCACGCACCAGCCTTTCGAGCCGTACGCAGGAGCCGCCGGCTGGCTGAGCGATTTCGGGCGCCTGCCCGTCACGCCCAACCAGCTGCGCTGGAGCCCCCTGCCCCTGCCGGCGCAGCCCACCGATTTCGTCGACGGCATGCACACCTGGGGAGGCAACGGTTCGCCCGAGGAGCACGGCGGCGTGGGCATCCACCTGTATGCGGCCAACCGCTCGATGCAGGGCCGCTTCTTCTATGACGCCGACGGCGAACTGCTGATCGTGCCGCAGCTGGGCCGGCTGCGGCTGGCCACCGAGCTGGGCCTGGTCGACATCGAACCGCTGGAGATCGCCGTGATCCCCCGCGGCATACGCTTTCGCGTGGAACTGCTGGATGCCGAGGCGCGGGGCTACGTGCTGGAGAACTTCGGCGCGCCCCTGCGGCTTCCCGAGTTGGGCCCGATCGGCTCGAACTGCCTGGCCAACGCCCGCGACTTCCTGGCGCCGCATGCCTGGTACGAGGACGTGGAAGGCGACTTCGAATTGATCGCCAAGTTCACCGGCGGCTTCTGGCGCGCCCGCATCGACCATTCGCCGCTGGATGTGGTGGCCTGGCATGGCACTCACACGCCATACAAGTACGACCTGCGCCGCTTCAATGCCATCGGCTCGATCAGTTTCGACCATCCCGACCCGTCCATCTTCACGGTGCTCACTTCGCCCTCCGACACCCCGGGCACTGCCAACATGGACTTCGCCATCTTCCCGCCGCGCATCCTCACGATGGAGGATACGTTCCGCCCGCCCTGGTTCCATCGCAACGTGGCCAGCGAATTCATGGGCCTGATCCAGGGCGTGTACGACGCCAAGGCGGAGGGCTTCGCCCCAGGCGGAGCCAGCCTGCACAACTGCATGAGCGGCCACGGCCCGGATGCCGAGACCTTCGAGAAGGCCAGCAACGCCGACACCAGCAAGCCGCACTACATCCGCGATACCATGGCCTTCATGTTCGAGACGCGTCGCGTGATCCGCCCCACCGAACAGGCCCTGGCCTCGCCGCAGCGCCAGGCCGACTACTACCAATGCTGGCAGGGCCTGAAGAAGCATTTCCGGCCCGACGCCGCCTGAATCCAGAACGACACGAGACATCCAGACCCCATGAGCCTGTTGAACGAAACCCACGACCCCTCCCTGCGGAGCTGGGTAGCGAGCGCCAACACGCCGGACACCGGCTTCCCGCTGCAGAACCTGCCCTATGCCACTTTCCGGCGCCGGGGCAGCGGGCAGGCCTTCCGGCCGGGCGTCGCCATCGGCGACCAGATCCTAGACCTCGCCGCCCTGGCTGCGCTGCAACCGTTCGACGGACCGGCCGCCCAGGCACTGGCCGCCTGCGTGGCGGAAACGCTGAATCCCCTGATGGCCCTGACGCCGGCCCACTGGAGCGCGCTGCGCCTGGCGCTGTCGCGCGCGCTGCGCCAGGGATCGCCGCTGCAGGCCCAGGCGGAGCCGCTGCTGGTACCGCAGTCCGAGGCCGAATACGCCAATCCGGCCCGCATCGGCGACTACACCGATTTCTACATTTCGGTGCACCACGCAACCGCCGTCGGCAAGCAGTTCCGCCCCGACAATCCCCTGCTGCCGAACTACAAGTGGGTGCCGATCGGCTATCACGGCCGCGCGTCCAGCGTGGGCGTGAACCAGGCGTTCCCGCGCCCCGTCGGCCAGCAGCGTCCCGCCGCGGAAGGCGAAGCGCCGCAGTTCGGGCCGTGCAAGCGTCTCGATTACGAGTTGGAGCTCGGCATCTTCATCGGCCAGGGCAATGCCCAGGGCGAGCGCATCCCGCTGCCCGATGCCGAATCCCATGTGTTCGGCCTGTGCATACTCAATGACTGGTCCGCCCGCGACATCCAGGCCTGGGAATACCAGCCCCTGGGCCCGTTCCTGGCCAAGAACTTCGCCTCCACGATCTCGCCGTGGGTGGTAAGCCTGGAAGCGCTGGCGCCCTTCCGCGCGGCCTGGACCCGCGACGCCGCCGACCCGCAGCCCCTGCCCTACCTCGACGACGCCGCCAACCGCGCGGGCGGCGCGCTGGACGTGCAGATGGAAGTGCTGCTCAGCACCGAGAAATCGCGCGCCGGCAAGCAGCCGCCCGTGCGCCTCTCCCGCAGCAACTTCCGCGACGCCTACTGGAACGTGGCCCAGCTAGTCACGCATCACACCGTCAATGGCTGCAACCTGCAACCCGGCGACCTGCTGGGCACCGGCACCTTGTCCGGCGCCAGGCCCGAGGAGGCCGGCTCGCTGCTCGAGCTCACCGACGGCGGCAAGCGCCCCCTGGAACTGCCCTGGGGCGAGCAGCGCACCTTCCTGCAGGACGGCGACCAGGTCATCATCCGCGCCGAATGCGTGAAGGACGGCTATCCGCGGATCGGCTTCGGCGAATGCGTGGGCACGGTGATGCCGGCCCGACCCTGATCGCGCACGGGCGGCAAGCCCATGGCAGGACGGCCCGCGGAATGCGGGCCGTCCTGCTTTTGCGCAAGGCGCCCTGCGCTTTGCGCCTCGCATGCCGCGGCGCTACTTCACCCCCTCCGGCAGCTTGTAGCGCTCTTCCCGATACGCCCAGCTCGGCCACAGCGCATGCGCCAGCGCCTCTTTCTCGAGCACCGGGTCTACGGGGGATTCCTGGTATCCGTCTTCCTGGTCGTAGGGCCGGCGCGTATACCGGTACTGGTGCGGCGGCTTGCGCGGCTCGATGACCACCAGCTGGTCGCCCTTGAGATAAGCGAAGTTGTCGCCGTACTGCATGATGGCGCGGTTCGGATCGCGCTGGGTGAGGTCGGCCCCCAGCATGGGGTTGGTGTTGTCCAGGCCGATCAGCGACAGCAGCGTGGGCCCCATGTCGATCTGGCTCACGATACGGTCGTCGCTGCGCGGCGCGATGCTCCCGCCGAGGATCAGCGCGGGGATCTGGAAATGGCGCACCGGCACCAGGTTGGCGCCCCAGACGCGCGAGTCGTGGTCGGCGATGACGAGGAACACCGTGTTGTCCCAGTATGGCGCCTTGCGGGCCTTCTCGAAGAAGTCGCCGATGGCCCAGTCGGCATAGCGCACGGTGTTTTCCACTGTTGCCGGGTTTCCGTCGGGCTGGATGCGGCCGGCAGGATACTCCCACGGCGAATGGTTGCTCACCGAGAAGGCCAGCGTGAAGGTCGGACGCTCGCCGTCGGCGCGCAATGCCTTGTCGAGCTGGGTGAACATGTCTTCGTCGGAGGCCCCCCAGGACCCGACGAAGACCGGGTTCTCGAAGTTGCCGCGGTCGATGACCTGGTTGAAGCCGTTGCCCAGGAAGAAGCCGCGCATGTTGTCGAAGTGCGCCTCGCCCCCGTAGATGAAGCGCGAATGGTAGCCATGGCGACCCAGCAGATCGGCCAGGGTGAAGAAGCCGCGCTGCGACCGTGGCAGCTTGAGGACCGCCTCGGCCACGGTAGGCAGGAAGCCCGCCGTGACTGCCTCCAGTCCGCGCACCGAGCGGGTGCCCGTGGCATAGGCCCGGTTGAACATCCAGCCTTCACGGGCCAGCCGGTCGATGTGGGGGGTGAGGTTGCGGCCTCCCAGGCTCCCCACGTACTGCGCGCCGAGGCTCTCCTGCAGGATGATGACCAGGTTGAGCGGCTTGTCGCGGCGCACCGTGGCGCGCTGCGCATGCAGGCTGGGCAGCGCAGGGTCCAGCGGCGGGTCGGCGAAGCCGGCGGAGGCCCGGACGATGCGCTGCATCTCGTCTTCCGCCATTTCGGGGTACAACGCCGCCGACGACCGCTCGTCGCGCATGCGATAGGCGGCGTCGAACACGTTGTAGAGCGAGTTCAGCGCCAGCGTGTTGACCATGGCGTCGCTGCTGAAGGCCACCACTGCCGGGTTCAGCGGGCGATGCGCCAACGTGCCCCGTGCAGCCAGCACCACCACGGCCAGGATGAGGACGGACGCGATCGGCCGCTTCCACCAGCGCATCGGCGCGTCCTTCAGGTGCGTGGGAAAGAGGCGCACCGACAGCCAGGCCGCCGCGACCAGCACCAGGGCGGCGGCCGCCAGCACCCCCTTGTAGCCCTCCCAGAGCATGGCGGACACTTCCCGGGGATGCACGAGGTACTCGAAGAACAGGCGATTCGGGCGCGTGTCGTACTCGAGGATGAACTGCGGCGTGGACACCTCGAGCAGCACGAACAGCATCCACCACACGCGGAACCACCAGGCCATCAACCGCGCGGCCAGGGGCCGGTGGCCCACCCAGGGGCCCAGCACCGCCGGCACGGCCACGACCATGGCCAGCAGGCACAGGTCGATGCGCAGCCCGCCCAGCATCACCGGCCAGAGCCCGCCGGCGGCGTGGACCCGATCCCAGAGCCAGAACGAGAGCGCCAGCCGGCTCAGGGTCAGCATGACCAGGACCGCCACGATGAAACGCAGGGTAAGGCGGCACGGCATGCCGCGCGCGGCAGGCGCGGAAGATTGCGTCATACGTTGCTCTATTCTCGGGAAAACGTCGTAGCTTAGGGCCCGGGGCGTCGAATTTGCGTGAAATCCGCCTGCAACACGGCGAGGCGGTTCAACCCAGGCGCAGCGTGAAGCAGGTGCCGCGCTGCGGCCCCTCTACGGCCGAATCCACGTCCAGCCGCCAGCCATGCATGTCGCAGACACGCTTGGCGATGGCCAATCCCAGGCCGCGCGGCATGCTGCCCGCCGGCGCGGCTGCCGCGGAGTCGCGCAGGCGGCCGCTGTAGTAGCGCTCGAAGACGAACGGCAGCTCGGCCGCAGGAATGCCCCGGCCGTTGTCGCGCAGCGCCAGCACGCCGTCGCGCTCGAGCGAGGCCCGCAGCGCCGCGGGCGCCGCGTGCTCGATCGCGTTGCGCACCAGGTTGCGCAGCACCACGAGCAGCGCGTAGCGGTCGAGCACCCGCACTTCGTTCGCCGGGATGCCGTTGCGGAACGTCACGCCGGCTGCCGCCGCGGCGTCCTCGAAGCCGCGCCAGGCATCGTCCATGCAGGCGGCCAGGTACACCGCCTCGGTACGGCCCGGCTGGTCGCTGGCCATGGCGCGCGCGCTTTCCAGCGCCGCAGAGATCGCGTCGACGTTGTCCACCACGCGCTCGATCCGCATGCGCTGCGCCTGCGGGAGCGCGGGATCCAGCAACATCATTTCCCCATCGGACCGGATGGCCGCCAGCGGCGTGCGGACCTCATGGCTGACGTTGGCCGCGAATTCGCGCTCGCGCGCGATGGAGCGCTCGACCTGGGTCTGCACGCGATTGAAGGCCTCCATCAGGCGGCCCGCTTCGTCGTCGCGGGTGACGGCCAGGTCCGGCGCGCCGGGCGCCCAGGTGCTGAGCCTGCGGGTGAGGTCCACCAGCGGGCCGACGGCCACGCGGGCCACGCGCCGCGACATGCCGTAGGCCGCTACCAGGCAGATGGCGCCCACGGCCAGGACGACCCACCCGAAGGCGCGCACGCGCGCCTCGTTGTCGGTGGCGTCGTAGAGCACGTAGAGCCGCCCGCCTGCCGTGTCGGCCACCCGCACATGCCAGGTCTCCATGCCGGGCTCGAGCAGATGCAGGCCCGGCTCGAGCCCGCGCAGCGGCTCGGGCAGGACGTCCGGGGAACCGGCCGGCGCCACCATCCAGGCGCGCATGGCGCCGCCCAGCTCGCGCATGGCGCCCACCGGGCCGGGATCGTCGCCCATGGCGATGTGCTGCGTCAGCCGCCCGGTCTCGGTGGTGAGGATGTCGTTGACGAGATCGTCCTCCATCTGGTCGAACGTGAGGTACGCCAGCAGGGCCAGGGCGGTGACGAACAGCGCCACCGAACCGGTCAGCGCCCACACCACGCGCTGGGTGAGAGTCCCGCGCGGACTGATGCTCATGGGCCGTCTTCGGCCAGGCGCCAGCCGGCGCCATGGACGGTCTCGATGCCGTCGAAGCCGGCCTCGGCCAGCGCGCGCCGCAACAGGTGCAGCTGGCTGCGCAGCGCATCCGGGGACGGCGCTTCGCCGGCCCACAATGCAGCCTCGAGCTCGTCGCGCGACACGACGCGGCCGGGATCGCGCAGCAGGATCTCGAGTATGGCCACCGACTTGCGCGCCAGGCGCACCGGCTTGCCCGCAACGCTCACCACCCGCGTCCGACTGTCGAGCTGCAGCGTGCCGAAACTGCGCACCGCCGTGACCACGTCGCCGCGGGCGCGATGGATCAATGCCAGCAGACGGGCCTCGACCTCGGCCAGCGCAAACGGCTTGGTGAGATAGTCGTCGACCCCATGGGCGAACCCCGCCAGCTTGTCGTCCAGGCCGTCGCGCGCCGTGAGCATCAGCACCGGCACGTCGAGGCGGCGTTCATGGCGTATCGCATGCACCACCCCATATCCGTCGAGCCCCGGCAGGCCCACGTCGAGCACGACGGCGTCGAACCCCTGCGCAGCCAGCACCGACAGGGCCGCGTGGCCCTCGTAGGCCACGTCGGGCACGAAGCCGCGCGCCTCCAGGTAGGCGTACAGGTTCCCCGCAATGGTGAGATCGTCCTCGACGATCAGCACGCGATAGTGCCGGACGTGCGGCGCGGCCATGTCTGCGTCTCAGGGCTGCAGGACCTTGCCGGGATTGAACAGCCCCTGCGGATCCAGCGCGCGCTTGATGCGTTTCATCAGCGCCAGCTCCACCGCGCTCTTGTAGCGCGGCAGCTCGTCGCGCTTGAGCTGGCCCACGCCGTGCTCGGCGCTGATCGAGCCGCCGTGCGCCTGCACGCTGTCATGGACCACGTCGTAGATCTGGGGCTGCAGTGCCAGCAGGTCCGCCTCGGTCTGGCCGGGCGCGCGCGCCACGTTGTAGTGCAGGTTGCCATCGCCCAGGTGGCCGAAGATCACGTTGCGCACCTGCGGGAAGCGCTCCTGGAGCAGCGCGTTGGTGGTGTGCACGAATGCGGCGATGGACGAGATCGGGATGGACACGTCGTGCTTGACCGACTTGCCGAGCTCGGCCTCGGACAGCGGGATGCTCTCGCGCAGGTGCCACATGGCCTTGCTCTGGGCCAGATTCCCGGCGATGGCGGCATCGGTGGCCAGGCCGTCCTCGAGCGCGGCGCCCAGCACCGCCTCGAAGCGGCTGCGCGCATGCTCTTCGCTTTCGCTGTCGGACAGCTCGAGCAGCGCGAACCACGGCGCGGCCGCCGAGTCGCCCTCGAAGGGCAGGCGCTGCTGGGGGAACAGCTTGACGACAGCCTGCAGGCAATCCCCGGCCATGAGTTCGAAACCGGTGAGGGCCGCGCCGAAGCCCGAACGTGCACGCGACAGCAGTTCGACCGCCGCATCGATGGTGGGCAGGGCCAGCAGCGCGGTGCAGCGCGCCACCGGGCGGGGGAAGAGCTTGAGCGTGGCCGCGGTGATGACCCCCAGCGTGCCTTCGCTGCCGATGTACAGGTCGCGCAGGTCGTAGCCGGTGTTGTCCTTGCGCAGGCCCCGCAGGCCATGCCAAATCTCGCCCTCGGCCGTGACGACTTCCAGCCCCAGCGTCAGCTCGCGCGCATTGCCATAGCGCAGCACCTGGGTGCCGCCGGCATTGGTGGCCAGATTGCCGCCGATGGTGCAGCTGCCCTCGGCCGCCAGGCTGAGCGGAAACAGCCGGCCGGCCTGCTCGGCCGCCTGCTGGACGGCCTGCAGGATGCAGCCCGCTTCCACGGTGATGGTGTCGTTGTCGGTGTCGATGTGGCGCACGCGGTTGAGGCGCGCAGTGGACAGCACCACTGCCCGGCCTGATGCGTCGGGGGTGGCGCCTCCGCACAGGCCGGTGTTGCCGCCCTGGGGCACCAGCGGCGCGCCGTGCCGGGCGCACAGGCGCACCACGCCGGCGACCTCCTCGGTGGAGCCGGGCCGCACCACGGCCATGGCCGTGCCCTGGTAGCGGCGGCGCCAATCGATCAGGTAGGTTTCGGCGTCCTCGCCGGTCAGTACGTGGGCCTGGCCCACGAGGGATTGCAACTCGCTCAGCAGCGTCATGGCAGGCGTACTCGCATAAGCCGGCATGGCAGCCGGCCCGTGTCCAGAAGCGCCTATTGTAGGGGAACGCCAATGGCGCCAGCCCTGCCCGGGCTGGCCGCATCCCAGCCCGATACCGCAGCCCGGCAGCCCCGGGCCGGCCCACCTAGCTGTGAAGTTTCAAGAGGTTGTTCATGGCCGGGATGCGGCTCATGGGCGGGAGGTCGTTCAACGCGGAGTGTGGCCGAAGCCAGTTATATCGGTCGATGAAGGGTTGTAATGCGGCCTCGCGGTGGGCAGAGGAGAGGTAGGGGTGGGCGTACGCCCACTCCCTGAGGCTGGTCTGCACGAAGCGCTCTGCCTTGCCGTTAGTCTTGGGGGTGTAAGGCCGAGTGCGGATGTGGCGTACGCGCAGTGCCTGGCAGGCCATTTTGAAGGCCTTCGAGACGTAGCCGCTGCCGTTGTCGGTCATGACCCGATCGATGCGCACGCCCAGGCTGGCGTAGTAGGCCACAGCCTCGTGCAGGAATTGCGCGCAACTGGGGCCTGACTCATCGGCTCTGATGCGGGCAAACGACACCCGCGAGTGGTCATCAATGGCCAAGTGCACCAGATCCCAGCCGATGCCCCGATTACGATTCTTTGCCCGGTCTCCCGTGATTCGGTGGCCCACGCCCCGGATACGGCCCAGTTTCTTGGTATCGAGGTGCAGCAGTTCGCCTGCGGCGCTGCGCTCGTATCGACGCACGGGCTGCACCGGATCCAGGGACTTCAACCGCGACAGGCCTGCCCGCTTCAGATGCCGGCTCAACAAGGCCAGGCTGCATTGGCCGGCAGCGGCAATTTGGCGAAAGGTCCGCCGCTGGCGCCGTAACGCCTCGATCTGCGACAACCGACTGGCCGTATATGCGCGCGGGCTGCTGGCGGGCCGCGAACTGCGGTCGACCAGACCGCCCGGCCCTTCGGCACGAAAACGTGCCAGCCACTTATAGCCCGTACGCACGCTTACCCTGCCTGCGCGGCTGCGGCCACCTTCCATCCTTGCGTCAATACGCGATCGACCATCAGGGCTCGACCTCGAGCTGTCAATCCTGCATGCTTATGGCTGTTCATCCGGGCCTTGGGGTTGGGAGGTTGAAGCGTAGAGAACTCCAGTTTCCCAAATCCTTCCGGATGAACAACCTATTGGAACATCACACCTAGCGCCGCGCGCGCAGCCGGGATTCCGCGTAGGCCAGGGCCAGGCGTGCGCCCGTGACGCCGGCGCAATACGCGGGGGAATTCAGCCGCGCGAGCAGCAGCGCCCGTTCGCCGGCGGGCAGGGCGCGCATGCGGGCAACGGCGAAGTACGCACGCCGCAGGGCGTCGCCGCGCGTGCTGCCGCAGACCAGCAGATGCGCCGCCGGCGCGTGCCCGCGACGCGCGCCGATCTGCAGATCCAGTACATGGGGTGCCAGCGGCTCGAGCGTGGGCCGCGCGCCGGCATAGCGGCATGGGCGCTGGACCTGCATCACGCGAAACTGGCCGCTGTCGGAATCCAGGGAGAACGAGACGGTGCCCAGACCCTGCCAGCCGCGGTCGCGCGCCAGCGATACGGCCACGGTGCGCAGCGCCGCCGCGATGGACGGCGCCAGGCGCGGCGCCGGGCATTCGGCGATCAGCACCGCAGCGTCCTGCCACACGGACCGTTCCCAGATGCGGCCGGCCTCGACCATGCCGCCGGCCTCTGCGTACACCGGAATGTCGAGCCGCCGCTCGCCACCCGGCAGGGGGGAACGGTTGTCGCGGCCGCTGGAATCGGCCGCGAACAAAGCTTTGGCACCCATGGGCCACCTCCCGTTCGAATTTCGCATTAGCGTAGCACTAGTTGCGAGATGCAATTTTCATGCCAGTGGACGCGCGCCTCGCCAGCGGGCGCGAATACCCGTCACTGCACCGACATGGCGCGCCAGGCGCACCAGGAACGGGCCAACTTTACGTCACGTTTTACGCGTCGCGCGTCACGCGTACGACCGCCGAATCGAGGATAATCCGACGCATGCGCGGTCCGCCCGCTATACGAAGACCGCCCCACGACTGCCTACTTTTCGACAAGGACCATTCCGTGAGCAATCCGTCGAGTTTTCCCGCTTCCGTATTCAAGGCCTACGACATCCGGGGTACCGTGCCCGACCTCATCGATGCGGTCTTCGCCCGCCACCTGGGCCTTGCGCTGGCTGCGCGTGCGCGGCGTGCCGGCGTGGGCACCGTGGTGGTCGGCCGCGACGGCCGGCTCAGCAGCGCCTCGCTGTCCGAAGGGCTGATCGACGGGCTGCTGGCCGGGGGCGTCGACGCGCTCGACATCGGCCAGGTGCCGACGCCGCTGGTCTACTACGCCGCCTACACACAGGGCACGGGCACGGGCGTGGCCATCACGGGCAGCCACAACCCGCCCAAGTACAACGGCTTCAAGATGATGCTGGCCGGCCGCGCGCTGTACGGCGACGAAGTGCAGCAGCTGCGTCCGGAAATGGAGCAGGCCGCCGAGGCCGCGCAGCGCGGCACGTGCCGCCAGGTCGACCTGGTGCCCGAGTACATCGCGCGCATCGTGGGCGACGTGAAGCTGGCCCGCCCGATGAAGATCGCCATCGATTGCGGCAACGGCGTGGCCGGCGCGATAGCGCCGCAGCTGTTCCGCGCGCTGGGCTGCGAGGTCGACGAGCTCTATTGCGAGGTCGACGGCAACTTTCCCAACCACCATCCCGATCCGGCCGATCCGCACAACCTGGAAGACCTCGTCGCCCACCTGGCACGCACCGACTGCGAGCTGGGCCTGGCCTTCGACGGCGACGGCGACCGCCTCGGCGTGGTCACCAAGTCCGGCCAGATCATCTGGCCCGACCGCCAGCTGATCCTGCTGGCGCGCGACGTGCTGCAGCGCTGCCCCGGCGAAACCATCATCTACGACGTGAAGTGCAGCCGCCACGTGGGCCTGGCCGTCGAGGCTGCGGGCGGCAAGCCGCTCATGTGGCAGACCGGCCATTCCCTGGTCAAGGCGAAGCTGGCCGAGACCGGCGCTCCGCTGGCCGGCGAGATGAGCGGCCACATCTTCTTCAAGGAGCGCTGGTACGGCTTCGACGACGGCCTCTACACCGGCGCGCGCCTGCTCGAGGTCGTCTCGCGCGAGACCGATCCTTCGGCCGCGCTCGAGGCCCTGCCTCAGGCCCTCTCCACGCCAGAACTCAAGCTCGAGATGGAGGAAGGCCAGCCGCACGCCCTGATCCGCGAGCTGCAGGCCAGCGGCAATTTCGAAGGCGCCACCCGCGTGGTCACCATCGACGGCGTGCGCGCGGAATATCCCGACGGTTTCGGCCTGGCGCGCCCGTCCAACACCACGCCCGTGGTGGTATTGCGCTTCGAAGCCGACGACGAAGCCGCGTTGGCCCGCATCCAGGCGGATTTCCGCCGCGAACTGCTCAAGCTGGCGCCTGAAGCCAAACTGCCCTTCTGACCGCCGCCCGATGCCCACGCCTCTCGCCGCCAGCCCCGCATGGCTGGCCTTTTCCACCGCGGCACGCGAGGCGCCGCGGCGCGGCCAGCCGCTGCGCCTCATCGAGGCGGCCGGCCTGGAGATCGACCTGACGACGCAGCCGCAGTCGCCTGCGCTCCAGGCGGCGGGCGCGGCCCTGCTCGCGCAGCAAGGCTTCGACGCGGCCCGTGCCGGGCTGTTCGCAGGCGCGCACGTCAACTGGACCGAAGACCGGCCCGCCTGGCACACTGCGCTGCGCGCCGGCGAACCGCCGGCCGCGGTGGCCGACGCCATACGGCAGGAGCGCGAGCGTCTGCGCCGATTCGTGCAGGCAGCCGACGCCCGTGGCGCATACAAGTCCGTGCTGCACCTGGGCATAGGCGGCAGCGACTGGGGCCCGAGGCTCACGCTGCGCGCGCTGCGCCACGGCGGCCTGCGCCGCGACGTGCGCTTCGCCTCCAACGTCGATACGCACGAGATCGCCGACGCGATGGCCGGCCTGGATCCGCGCGAAACCCTGGTGATCGTGGCGTCGAAGTCCTTCACCACCACCGAACCCCTGGCCAATGCCGCCGTGGCGCTGGACTGGCTGCGCGACGGCGGCGTGGCCGAGCCGATGCGGCAGGTCGTGGCGGTCACGGCCAACGTCGCGGCGGCGCGCGAGTTCGGCGTGCTGCCCGAGCACATCTTCCCCATATGGGACTGGGTGGGCGGTCGCTACTCGCTCTGGTCGGCCATCAGCCTGCCCACGGCGCTGGGGCTGGGCTGCGATGCGCTCGATGCGCTGCTTATCGGCGCCGAAGCCATGGACCGGCACTTCCTGCACGCGCCCGTCGCCGCCAATGCGCCGGTGCAGATGGCGCTGGCCGGCGTGGCCAATCGCAGCGTGCTGGGCTATGGCTCGCTGGCCATCACCCCGTACGATTCGCGGCTGCAGCACCTGGTGCCATGGGCGCAGCAACTCGAGATGGAATCCCTGGGCAAGACGGCCACTGCCGACGGCACGCCCGCGGGCGTGCCCACGGGCCCCGTGGTCTGGGGCATGACAGGCACCGACTGCCAGCACACGTTCTTCCAGTGGCTGCACCAGGACGCCGAAGGCGCCCCGGTGGACTTCATCGTCTGCCGCCATCCCGACCACGGCTATGCGGCCCATCACCGGATGCTGATGGCGAATTGTCTCGCGCAGCGCGCGGCGCTGCTCGCCGGCAAGTCCTATGACGAGGCGCTGCAGGAAACCCTGCGCACCGAGCCCGACGCCCGACGCGCCGCCATCCTGGCGCGTCACAAGGTCCATCCGGGCGGACGCCCCTCCACGCTCATCGTGTTGCCCCGCCTGACGGCACAGGCCCTCGGCGCCCTGCTGGCGCTCTACGAGCACAAGGTGTTCACGCAAGGCGTGGTGTGGGGCATCAATCCCTTCGACCAATGGGGCGTGGAATTCGGCAAGGTGCTGGCCAAGCGCATCGTGCATGAGCTGGGCGCGCCCGATGCCACGGGCGCGGTCGCGTCGCAGGACGCCTCGACCGGCCACTGGATCCGGCTGCTGGCGCAGGACGGCTGATCGGCCGGGCGCCCGGAGGCGCGTCGCCTGGCCGCAGGAAGACGCTATCCGCGGCCAGCCCCCAACGCCGCATACGCTTCCAGGTGCCGCCGGCATACGTCCTCGATCGAGAACTCCTGCTCGGCCAGCTTGCGGCCGGCCTGTCCCATCCGACGACGCAGCGCGTCATCCACCGCCAACCGTCCGATGGCGGCAGCCAGCGAGTGCGCATCGCGCGGCGGCACGAGCAGGCCGGTTTCCCCGGGCTCGATGGCATCGCGGCAGCCCGGCACGTCGGTGGTGACCACGGCCCGGCCGCAGGCCGCGGCCTCCACCAGCGACTTCGGCAGACCCTCGCGATATGAAGGCAGCACGGCGATGTGGGCCTGGGCATACAGGTCGGCCACGTCGCTGCGCTCTCCCAGCGCTTCGATGCAGCCCTCGCGCTGCCAGCCCGCCACGTCGTCCTGCGTGACGGACGCCGGGTTGCCGGGATCCACGCTGCCCGCAAGCCTCATGCGCAGGTCCAGGCCCTGGGCGCGCAGCAGCCGCGCCGCCTCGACGAACTCGGCCACGCCCTTGTCGCGCAGCAGCCGCGCCACCATGAGCGCCACCACCGGACGCGGCGGCTCGGGCCGGGCGGCATAGGCCTGCAGGTCCACGCCGGAGCCGCGCACCATCAGCACCTGGCTGTCGCGCACCGCGCCCAGGCGCCGCAGCACGTCGCGATCCGCCGTGTTCTGGAAGATCACGCGGCTGTTGGGATGGCCCAACGCGATGCGATAGAGCGGGCCCACGAGCGCGCGCACGATGCGCACCCTGAGGCTGTCGGACACGAACAGGAAACCCAGCCCCGAGATCGCCGCCACCATGCCCGGCACGCGCGCGAGCCGCGCGGCAATGCCGCCGTAAAGCACGGGCTTGATCGTGACCAGGTGCACCAGGTCCGGCCGGACCCGGCGAAACAGCCGGTAGATGGCATGCAGCGCCCGCAACTCCTGCAGGGGGTTCTTCCCGCTGCGGTTCAACGGCAGCACGTGGTGGATCAGGCCATGCCCCACGATCGTGGCCACGGCCGCGCCGTCCATAGTGGCCACGTGCACCTCATAGCCCGCGCGCCGGGCCGCCTGCGCCAGGGGCAGGCGGTGCGACAGGAAGAACGCGGGGTTGTTCACCACGAACAACAGGCGACGCCCGCCGCCGCCGGCTACGGCATCGGACGCGCTCATCGTGCCCTCTCCCTGGCGATGCGGCGCCAGATGGCGCCATAGGCTTCCACCATGCGCTGCAGGCTGAAATGCTCGAGCACGCGCTCGCGCCCGGCCCGGCCCACCGCCTCGCGCCCGTGCGCCGCGATCTCCGCCAGCCTACCGGCGATGGCATCGGCCAGCGCATCGGGCTGCTCGGGAGGCACCACCGGCCCCGTGGATCCGACGATGTGCGCGGCATCGCCCACGTCGGTGACCACGCAGGGCGTGCCGCAGGCCATGGCCTCGGCCACCACGTTGGGAAATCCTTCGGCGCAGCTCGACAGCACATGCAGGTCCAGCGCGTTCATCACGGCCGGCACGTCTTCGCTGGGCCCGGCCAGCAGCACGCGGCCGCGCAGCCCTTCGGCCTCGATCAGGGCGACCAGCTCGGCGTTGGAGGGCGACATGCCGCGTCCCACCAGCACGCACTGCAGTCGGCCGTCGCGTCCTCCGCGCACCAGCCGGCCCAGTGCCTGCAGCAGGTTGCGATGGTCTTTCAGCGGATCCCAGCGGGCCACGCAGCCCGCCAGCGGCACATCGTCGGCCACGCCCCAGGCCGCGCGCATGGCAGCCCGCGCCGCGGCATCGGGCGCGAACCGCGAGAAGTCGTAGCCATTGGGCACCACGACCATGCGGTCGGCGCGATAACCCTGGGCGCGATGGCGCTCCAGCGCATCCTGGGCAGCGCAGACGATCACGGCGGGGATCCGGCCCGAGAGCAACGCGCAGGCCTTCAGCACCAGCCGGGCAGACCGGCTGCTGCGCTGCAGGTGCGTGCCGGAATTGCGGATACCCCAGGCCACGGCCCGGATGCCGGCCAGGCGGGCGGCGATCCCGCCGACCAGGTCGGCGTGGTACATCCAGGTCTGTACCGCCATGGGCTGCTCGCGCCGGATCAGCGCGTGCAGGTCGCGCAGGCCGGCCAGCGTGACCCGCCCGCGCGGCATGCCCAGCGCATGGACCGCCACGCCGGCGGCGCGCAGGCGCGCGCCATATACGCCTTCGTCGGTCAGCGACACCACGACATGGCGCAGCGTCTGGGCGGAACAGGTGGCCAGGCGGTACAGGACCGACTCCGCGCCGCCCTGGCCCAGGCCGGTTATCACGTGCAGCACGATGCCGGAGCGGGCCGTCATAGGGTCCCCTTGGCGCGGCGCGCCATGGCGAAGAGTTCGTCCCAGCGCGCCAGCACCGCGGGCAGCGCGTAGCGGCTGCGCACCGACTGCGCGGCACGGCTGCCCAGCTGCGCGCGCAGCGCCGGCTCGTCCATCAGCCGGCCGATGGCGTCGCGCAGGCCGGCGCGATCGCCCAGCGGCACCAGCAGAGCGTCCTCGCCCTCGCGGGTTATTTCGCGCGGACCGCTGGGGCAGTCATAGCTCACGCAGGGCAGCCCCAGCGCCATGGCCTCCAGCAGCACATTGGGAAATCCCTCCACCGCCGAGCTCATGGCGAAAGCCTGGGCGCGGCCCAGCTCTTCCCATGGCGCCTCGGTGCGGCCGGGCATGTGCACGCGCTCTGCCAGGCCCGCGGCACGCACCTGGGTCTCCAGGCTTGCGCGCTGCGGTCCATCGCCCCAGATCCAGAGATCCCACTCGGGCTGGCGCGGCGCCAGTTCGGCAAAGGCGGCGATCAATTGATCGAACTGCTTTTCCGGCACCATCCGGCCCATGGCCACCAGGCGGCGCCGGCCGGTGCCGCCCGCCGTATCGGCCAGCGGCGCTGCAGCGAGTTCCGGAGGCAAGGGATTGGGCACGACCTCCAGCCGTCGCAACCCCGGAACCCGGCGCGCAAACGGCGCCACGGTGGCCTGCGCCTGGACCGTCACGACGTCGGCGTGCGGATAGCACAGGCGCCGCAGGCCCGACCACACGCGGCCCAGCTGCGCCACGGCCGGATTGGTGCGCTCGCACACGATCAGGGGCACGCCCAGGCCGCGGGTGGCCAGCACGGCTGCCACGTTGACATTGGTGAGGAAGGACACGACGACGTCCGGCGCACGCCGGCGGATCAGCGCGCGCAGCGCCGCCAGCCGGCGCGCTGCGGCCAGCGGCCCGCCGGCGCGCGTGCCGGCATGGTCGGCCAGCCAGCACAGCTCCACGGCATCGGATAGCGGATAGAAACACACGCCCTTGGACGAATAGGTCGGCACCAGCGTGGCCTCGTCTCCGCGCGCCGCCCAGGCATTGACCAGGGTGGCGGCCACGCGCTCCGCGCCGCCTGCATGCATGGAACTCACCAGCAGCATGATCCTCATCGTTGCAGGGTCTCCTTGAGGTGCCCGGTTGCCGTGGAGGCCGGGTCGGCCGTGCGGTAGCGGTCCAGCCAGGCCTGCATCATGAGCGCGCCCCACAGGTGGCTGCTCCAGTTGCGGTGGCCGCTCAGGTGCTCGCGCCATTTGCGCAGGATGGGCTCGGGCTCGAACCAGCCCTCCTGGCGCAGCCGTGCCGGATCCAGCAGGGATTCGGCCCAGTCGCGCAGCGGCCCGCGCAGCCAGGACGCCAGCGGGACGGCGAAGCCGCGCTTGGGCCGGTCCACCAGCGATTGCGGCACATGGCGGTACAGCAGCTGGCGCAGCAGCCACTTGCCGGTGCCGCCCCGCACCTTGTACTGCATGGGCAGCCGCCAGGCGAATTCGTAGACCCTGTGGTCCAGCAGCGGCACGCGGGTCTCGAGGCTGACCGCCATGGCCGCCCGATCCACTTTCACGAGTATGTCGTCCGGCAGATAGGTGATGGTGTCGAGCAGCATCATGGCCTCGAGCATGGGGCCGTCCATGGGGCGCTGGAACGGCGAAGGCGGTTCCGTCGCGCCCCTTACCACCTGCGCCGGGTCGGCCCAGTACGACACGAAACGGCGATAGAACTCGCCCTGGAGATCGGCGCCGAGCAGGTCGCCCATCTTGGACACCTTGCCGCGCCAGGCGCCGCGCCCGGGCAGATGCGCGGAGGCGCGCAGCATGGCGCCGGCCAGATGGCGCACCGGACGCGGCAGGCGCTGCGCCTGGGCGTGCCAGCCGCGCACGCGGAAATAGCGGGTATAGCCGCCGAAGAGCTCGTCGCCGCCATCGCCCGACAGCGCCACCGTGACGTGCCGGCGCGCCATGCGCGTGACCAGCGAGGTGGGGATCTGCGAGGAGTCGGCGAACGGTTCGTCGTACATGTCGGCCAGGCCGGGCACGACGGCGAGCGCGTCCTGCGGCGTGACGTACAGCTCGGTGTGGTCGGTGCCCAGGTGCCGCGCCACGGCCTTGGCGTGCTGCGCCTCGTCATACGCCTTCTCGTGGAAGCCGATCGAGAAGGTGCGCACCGGCTGCCCGCTCTGCGCCTGCATCAAGGCCACGATGGTCGAGGAGTCGATGCCGCCCGACAGGAAGGCGCCCAGCGGCACGTCGGACAGCATCTGGCCGGACACGGCGTCGCGCAGCACGCGCTCGAGCGCATCGACCGCGGCCGCATCGTCGCCGAACGCCAGGGGTTCTTCCCGGCCGCGCCGGGCCTGCTCCTCGGCAGACCAGTAGACGCGCGGCTCCGGCAGCTCGCGCCGCGCCGCCGCCTCGGCGCCCAGCTCCAGCCAGGTGCCGGGCGGCAGCTTGCGTATCCCCTGGTAGATGGACATCGGCGCCGGGACGTAGTTGTGGCGCATGTAGGCGGCCAGCGCGCCGCGATCCAGCTCGCGGCCGAAGCCCGGAATGGGCGTGAGGGCCTTCAGTTCGGAGGCAAACACGAAGTGGGCGCCGCTGTAGCCGTAGTACAGCGGTTTCTCGCCCATGCGATCCCGGGCAATGGCCAGGCGGCGCGCCTGGCGGTCCCAGAGCGCGATCGCATACATGCCCACGGCGGCCTTCAGCGTGGCTTCCATGCCCCAGGCCGCGAAGCAGGCCAGCAGCGTCTCGGTGTCGGAGTGCCCGCGCCAGTCGGGCGCCTGGCCGGCCCGCTCCAGTTCGCGGCGCAGGGCCTGGTGGTTGTAGATCTCGCCGTTGAGCACCAGCACATAGCGCCCGCAGGCCGAGATCATGGGCTGGTGCCCGGCCTCGCTGAGATCCTGGATGGCCAGGCGCACGTGCGCGAAGGCCAGGCCCGCGGGCTCGTCTTCCCAATAGCCATGGCTGTCGGGCCCGCGATGCCGGATGCGCCGGCAGCTTTCGGCCAGCACATCGCGCTTGCCCGCCAGGGGCCCCCAGATTCCCGCTATTCCGCACATGATCTCGAGATGTCCATTCCTGTCTTGACGAGGCCGCCGGCTAGCGACGCGCGGCCAGCACCTCGTCGAATAATTCCTGCCACATGGCGAGGATCCGCGCTGCCGAGAACCGCTCGCGCGCCTCCCGGGCGCGCGTCGCCATGGCGGCGCGCCGCCGGTCGTCGCGCATCATCGGCGCCAGCGCTTGGGCAAGCACCCCCGCGTCTCCCACCGGCCGCACCAGCACGCCATCCACGCCGTCGCGCACGATTTCGCGCGGCCCCGTGTCGCAATCGAAACTCACCGCGGCCAGGCCGCTGGCCAGGGCCTCGATCAGGGTATTCGACAACCCCTCGAACCGCGAACTCAGCACGTAGAGATCGGCGCTGCGGTACCAGTCGCCCACGTTGCCCACCCGGCCCGGCATCCGGACCCTCTCCGTGAGGCCGGCCTGGTCGATGCGGGCCTGCAGCGCCCCACGCTCCGGCCCTTCCCCCAGGATGATCAGGTCCCAATCGGCGAATTCATCGGCCAGCCGCGCATAGGCATCGACCAGCACGCCGAAGCCCTTGTCGGGATGCAGCCGCCCCACGGCCAGCAGGCGCCTGCGCTGCGGCGCCTGCGGCGGTTCGCGGCGCGGTTCGCCGTCCGGCAAAGGCCAGTGCACCGCGTTCGGGATCACCGCCAGGCGGGAGCCCGGCACGTGCTGCGCGATCCAGGCGGCGGTGCCCCCGGTCAGGGCCACGACGCGCGCGGCATGCGGGTAGGTCACCCGCCGCAGGCGCTGCCACAGCCCGGACAGTGCCTGCGAAGGCGGATGCGCATGCTCGGTGGCAATGACGCGGCAAGGCAGGCCGCGCGCCGCCAGCACGGCAAGCACGGAGGCGGTGGTCATCATGGCCAGCACCACGTCGGGCTGGAATTCCCGCAGCACCGCGCGCAGCGCACGCACGCGCCGCACGTTGCGCCACAGGCCGCCCAGGCCGCCGCCTTCGGCTGCCGTGCCGAGCACCCGGCGCGCCACGCGCGGATGCAGCGCGTAGGCGTCGCCTTCGGGGCCGGCCTGGGTCACCAGCATCACCTCGCCGCCGGCCTGCGCCCAACTGGCCGTGAGGTCGGCAGCCACGCGCTCGGCTCCGCCGCCATGCAGCGAGTGGATGAACACCAATATGCGCGGCGGACGCGCAGGCATGTCGTCGCGGTTCATGTCGTCTCCGGTGCGGGCCGCGCCGGCTGCAGCGCCACCACCGTATAGCAGATATAGGACAGCAGATACATCAGGCTGGTGGCGAGCATGATGCCCCCGGCCCCCATGCGCGGCGCCAGCAGCAGGGTCAAGGCCGCCTTGAGCGCGAAATTGGCCACCGCGATGGCAGCCATGATGCGGTAGCGGTTCTGGCTGGCGAGCAGTTGCACCAGCACCAGCACGCCGAAATAGAACGGCAGCTGCAGCAGCCCCCAGCGCAGCACCCCGGCCACCGCGGCCGTGTTCTCGGCAGTGAAGGCCCCGCGCTCGAACAACAGGGACACGCCCCACGGCGCCAGCAGCCAGCCCGCCACCACGGCCACGGCGCCCGCCGCGACCATCAGCACGGACCACTTCAGGGCCATGCCGCGCGCGCGCGCCGCATCGCCCCGCCCCTGTACGTCGGCCAGCACCGGCAGCGCCGCCCTGCCCACCGAGACCGCCCCGATGCCCAGCACCAGCGACAGCAGCCGCGCCGCATAGCCCAGCGTGGCATTGGCGTTGTCGCCCAGCCGGGCAGCGGCGTACTGGTCCAGCGGACCGACGAAGCTCATCGCCACCTGGCCCACCAGCATGACGCCGGCGGCCGCAGCCAGCTGCGGCCAATGGGGCGAACGCATGGCCAGCCGGGGGGCGCCCCAGAACCCGCCGTCGGCGCGCGCAGCCAGCCAGGCCAGCCAGACAGTCTGCACCAGGTAGCCCACCAGGGTGCCCCACAGCAGCGGGCCCACCTCGCCCGCCTGCCCCGCGGCCAGCATGACCCAGGCCAGCGTGGCCACTGCCGGCACGCTGTCCAGCAGGGTGTTCACGTGGCGCTCCTGCGCCCGCAGGCGCGCGGCGCTGATGCCGGCAACCAGCAGCAGCGCCGTCACGGGCACGAAGGCGTACAGCAGCTCCCGGGTCATGCCGGCGACGCGCGCGGACAGGCCGGTGCCCAGCCACTGCAGCACCCAGGGCCAGGCCAGCGCAGTCAGCGCCGCCAGGACCAGGCCGGCAAGCAGCGCCATGCCCTGCAGTTCGCGCAGGAACTGCTCGCGCTCGGCACGTGTGCCGCGGCGCAGGCGCACGAGCACGGGTATGAGCACGACCGACAGCGCCCCCACGATGGTGACGGGCAGCCAGTTGGCCATGGTCATGGTGAACTGGTAGGCGTCGACCGCGTCGCTGATGCCATAGCGGTACGCGACCGCCATCTCCTTGAGGGCCCCCGCCGCCTTGCCCAGGACGAGGAAGACGGCGACCCGGAAAGCGCCCTTGAAGATGCGCTGGTGATCCGGATGTACCGCGCCGAGTTTGCGGATGAGGGCTTTCAAGTCAACGCAGGAATTGCGCGTACCAGGGCATCGCCGTCTCCAGCCCGCGCACGATGTCGTAGGCGGGCTGGTAGCCCAGCAGCTTGCCGGCCTTGCCGATATCGGCCTGGGAGTGGCGCACGTCTCCCGCCCGGAAGTCGCCGTATACCGGCGCCTTGTCGTAGGCCACGCCCTGGTCTCCCAGGGTGCGCTTGAGGTAGTCGAACAACTGGTTGAGCGTGGTGCGGCCGCTGTAGGCCACGTTGTAGACCTGGTTCACGGCCTCGGGGCCCGCCATCGCAGCCAGCAGGTTGGCCTGCACGGCATTGTCGACGAAGCAGAAATCGCGGCTGGTCTCGCCGTCGCCGTTGATCACGACGTCTTCGCCGCGGATCATGGCCGCGGTCCATTTGGGGATCACCGCCGCATAGGCGCCGTCGGGGTCCTGGCGCTTGCCGAACACGTTGAAATAGCGCAGGCCCACGCTGCCGAAGCCGTACGAGCGCGCGAACACGTCGGCATAGAGCTCGTTGACATACTTCGTGACGGCGTAGGGGGACAGCGGCTTGCCGATGCGATCTTCCACCTTGGGCAGGCCGGGGTGGTCGCCATAGGTGGAGCTCGAGGCGGCGTAGACGAACGACTGCACGCCGGCGTCGCGCGCGGCGACCAGCATGTTCAGGAAGCCGCTGACGTTCACCTCGTTGGTGGTGATGGGATCCTTCAGCGACCGCGGCACCGAGCCCAGCGCGGCCTGGTGCAGCACGATCTGCACGCCCTCGGCGGCGCGCCGGCAGGCGTCCAGCTCGCGGATGTCGCCTTCGATGAAGCGGAAGCGCTGCCACTGCGCGGCCGTGACGGAACGCTGGACTTCGTCGAGGTTGTGCCGGAAGCCGGTGGCGAAGTTGTCCAGCCCGACGACGCGCTGGTCCAGCGCGAGCAGGGTTTCGAGCAGGTTGGAACCGATGAAGCCGGCGCAGCCCGTGACCAGCCACGTGCGCGGCTGCGCGCGCAATTCGGCCTGGATGCTTTCGTACCGGGTGCTACTCATGGACGCTTTCTCCTTGGTTCACAGGCGCAGGTCCGCCTCTTCCGGCGCCAGCACGTACTTGAGGTCGTACAGCACGTGCGAGGCCTTGCCCAGCCGCCGGATCGATTGCGCCCCCATCTCGACGAACTGGCGGTGCGAGACCGCCAGGATGATGGCGTCGTAGGCGCCTTCCTTCGGCTGCGCCACCGGCGTGATGCCGTACTCGTGCATGGCCTCCTCGGGATCGACCCAGGGGTCGTGCACGTCGACCGCCACGTTGTACTCGCCCAGCTCCCTCACGATGTCGATCACCCGCGTGTTGCGCAGGTCGGGGCAGTTTTCCTTGAAGGTCAGACCCATGATCAGCACCCGCGCGCCCTCGACGTGGATGCGCTTCTTGGCCATGGCCTTGACCAGCTGCGACACCACGTAGCTGCCCATGGCGTCGTTGAGCCGCCTGCCGGCCAGGATGATCTCCGGGTGGTAGCCGATGGACTGGGCCTTGTGCGTGAGGTAATACGGATCCACCCCGATGCAGTGCCCGCCGACCAGGCCTGGCCGGAACGGCAGGAAGTTCCATTTGGTGCCGGCGGCCTGCAGCACGGCTTCGGTGTCGATGCCCATCTTGTTGAAGATCAGCGCCAGCTCGTTGATCAGCGCGATGTTCACGTCGCGCTGCGTGTTCTCGATGACCTTGGCAGCCTCGGCCACCCGGATGCTGGGCGCCTTGTGCGTGCCGGCGGTGATGATCTCGCGATACAGTGCGTCCACCAGCTCGGCAATCTCGGGCGTGGAGCCCGACGTGACCTTCTTGATGGTGTTGACGCGGTGCGCCTTGTCGCCCGGATTGATGCGTTCGGGGCTGTAGCCGGCGTAGAAGTCCTCGTTGAACTTAAGCCCGGAGACGCGCTCGAGCACCGGCACGCAGTCTTCCTCGGTGGCGCCGGGATACACGGTGGACTCGTAGATCACGATGTCGCCGCGCTTGAGCACCGAACCTATGGTTTCGCTGGCCTTGATCAGCGGCGTCAGGTCGGGCTGCTTGTATTCGTCGATGGGCGTGGGCACGGTGACGATGTACACGTTGGCCTGGGCCAGGTCTGCCCGGTTCGCGGTGTAGACCAGCTGACGCGCCTGCGCCAGTTCCGCGTCTTCGACCTCCAGCGTGTGGTCGTGCCCGGCCTGCAATGCCTCGATGCGGCGGGTATTGATGTCGAACCCGATCACGGGACGCTTTTTGCCGAACTCGACGGCCAGCGGCAGGCCCACATAGCCCAGACCGACCACGGCAAGCTTCACATCCTGGATACGCAAGATAAATCTCCCTATCGCCGCAATACGGCTACGGCATTTCGATGTCATGGGGGAACTTGTAACACGCCAGCCCGCGGCACGCTCGCCGCCCGGTCTGCGGCGCCCCCGCAGGGCCGCGACCGCCCCGCCTTATGGCGTGCGCAATACCGAGGGCAGCAGCAGCCACCCCGGACGGCGCCAGGAAACCAGGCGCATGTAGAGCCAGGTATACACGGCGGCAAACACGACCAGGCTGGCGCAGAGGAACCAGGCGTTGTCCCACCAGATGGTGGCGGGAACGAGGCCGATCAGCGCCAGCACCCACATATAGGGCGAAGCCATGGCGTTGCACAATGCCGGGACCGCATGGCGGCGGCCGCGGCTGAACGTGACACGCACCAGACGGCGGAATACCAGCTGGTGCAGGTGCAACGCATCGGGCTGGTCTACCGGCACGCCCCGCTTGAAGCGCCGCCGCCAGATCGAGAACGCCGTCTCGAAGACAGGATAGAACAGCACCGCCAGCGCATAGAAGGGGGAAACGGAGGGATTGCGCACCACCAGCAGCACGGCCAGTTCCGCCAGCATGAAGCCGAGGAAATACGCGCCGCCGTCGCCCAGGAACACCCGGCCGAACGGGAAGTTCCAGACCAGGAACCCCAGCGTGGCGGAGGCCAGCGCCGCCGCGATCATGAAGATGGGCGCATCGCCCACCTGCAGGGCCACCAGGCTGATGGATACCGCCATCAGGGTGGCCACCATGCCGGCCAGGCCATTCATTCCGTCGACGATGTTGAGCGCGTGCGTGCAGCCGCCCACCGCGAACATGGTGAAGAGCAGCGACACGGGCCAGTAAGACAGCACCCAGTCCACCGGCGCGATGCCCACGCGGCTGACGCCGCCCAGCAGCCACCACGCGATGGCGGCCGACACGAAGGCCGCCAGCAGGCGCTTGCCGGCTCCGATGTCTTTGGTGATGTCTTCGAGCAGGCCGGCCACGAAAACCGGCAACGCAGCCACGAAAAGCGCCGGCCATAGCCAGGTGAGGGTCATGTTGCTGGGCCCGAGGACCAGCAGCCCCGCCAGCGAACCCGCCAGCACCGCCAGCCCGCCCACGCGCGGCGTGGCGCGCGAATGCGACGCCTGGGGCTTGTTGAGGTCGCTGTCGCCGGTGAAAGCGCCGTGCCAGCGCTCCGACGCCACGATGAGGCCTCCCACCATGAAAGCGACCACGCAGATATACAGCCAGGTCACTGAGCCACCTTCGTTGGTCATTCGAGACAGGCCCGCCATTATGGGCGGGTCGTGTAACGCCCGTATATGGCGGCCTTGATCAAGTGCAAGCCCCCGGAACGAAACGTAACACCCCGATTGTATCGCCGGCTGTACGGGCTTATCCCGGCACCCGACCGAATCAGGATAAAAAAAAGCCCGAGATCTTGCGATCTCGGGCTAAATCCACCAAAGGAGGAGGGTGGAGGAGACAACCGTGGCATGTCGGATCACGCTGGGCTTGAGCCTGGGATCTGCACAACCGGGGTTTTGCACCGCACCGACTGTGTTTCGACATCCGTTGAATGAATAGTAGAGCATCCATTGCTGCGATGCAAGATCTTTTTTTGCATCCCAACCCCGCCCCGCGCGTTTGTTGATGAAAAACAACAAACTTCGCAAAATCCCTGGCTGCCATGGCGGAAACTACGTAGAAACCCGGCGGCGTGCCGAGATTGGCATGGCCTCACCTGGGGATTACCCTGAAGTATAAACCCCAATCCGCCTCAGCACCGGGGCGGGGCTGGCGCCCAGGAAGATGCCTATGCCCAGCCGGGTTTTGCGCGACGCACCATCAACGCGCAATACCTTTCAGATCCAGTAAGCCGTGCTGGTCATGACCTTGGACATGGCCCGCATGGCGCCACGTACCGGGGCAGGCAGCGGGACCCCGCCGTTGCGCTCGGCGCTGTCGCGGTGGCCCGCCTCGTCTTCCTTCATCTGCAGGACGACTTCGCGCGAGCGCTGGTCGGCGGCGGGCAAGGTCTGCAGGTGGCGATCCAGGTGGGCCTCCACCTGGCGCTCGGTTTCGGCCATGAAACCCAGGTTGCGCGGCACGCCTGCCACGCTGGCCAGGACGCCCAGCCCGAAGGAGCCCGCATACCACAACGGGTTCAGGAGGCTGGGCCGGCTGCCGAGTTCCTCGAGCCGCTGGGCGCACCAGGCCAGATGGTCGACCTCCTCGGCGGCCGCTTCGCGCAAGACGGCGCGCGCGGCCTCGTCGCGGCAGGCCACCGCCTGCCCGCGGTACAGGGCCTGGGCGCAGACTTCGCCCACGTGATTCACCCGCATCAGGCCCGCGGCATGGCGCTTTTCGGCTTCGCCGAGCTGGTCCGGCGCCTCCGCAGCCCGGGCCGGATAGGGACGCTGCGCGGTGGCGGCGCCCGACACCACGCGCAAGGCGCGGTCGACCTCCCCCAGCAGGGCATCGAGGCGGCCCGGACGGCGCGTCAGGCGCGCATGACCGGAATGCGGCAGGGTACGAGAGGACATGGTGGCGACTCCTGGAAAACGGGCGCTCCAGAACCCTGGACGGCAGGCGGGGCACCTCCCGGGGATTGTACTTAACGAGGTTATGATCGTCGTTTGATGCGCGCAAGCACGAGGACACTTTCACTATGGAATGCACGATCGACTGGGGCGGCCCCTCGGGCATGATGTTCGTGGCCAGCACCGGCAGCGGCCACGTGGCCGTGATGGACGGCGCCGTCGAGGGCGGCGGCCACAACCTGGCGCCGCGCCCCATGGAAATGCTGCTGGCCGGCACGGGCGGCTGCACCGCCTATGACGTGGTGCTCATCCTCAAGCGCGGCCGCCACGCCGTCACGGGCTGCAGCGTCAAGCTGCAGGCCGAACGCGCGGAGACCGATCCCAAGGTGTTCACCCGCATCCATTTCGCATTCACGGTGTCGGGCCGCAACCTGCCCCGCGCCGCCGTGGAGCGGGCCGTCCAGCTCTCGCACGAGAAATACTGCTCGGCCTCCGCCATGCTGGCCCACACCGCCGAACTGACCTTCTCGGTAGACATCGTCGACACCCAGGCGGCAGCCTGACGCAGCGGCCATGAAAGCCTATCTCGACCTCGTCCAGTCCATCCTCGACCACGGCAGCTGGCAGGAGAACCGCACCGGCGTGCGCACCCTGTCGCTGCCGGGCGCCGCGCTGCGCTTCGACCTGCAGCAAGGCTTCCCGGCCGTCACGACCAAGAAGCTCGCCTTCAAGTCGGCCATCGGCGAGCTGGTGGGGTTCCTGCGCGGCTCGCGCAGCGCCGCGGAGTTCCGCGCGCTGGGCTGCAAGGTCTGGGACCAGAACGCCAACGAGAACGCCCAGTGGCTGGCCAATCCCTACCGGGAAGGTCCGGACGACCTCGGCCCGGTCTACGGCGTGCAATGGCGCCGGTGGCCGGCCTACAAGCTGCTGCCCGCCAGCCAGGCCGACCGCATCGCCGATGCGCTCGCGCGGGGCTACGCCAAGGTGGCCGACGTGGCCGAACAGGGCGAGCCCCACGTGCTGCTCTACAAGGCGGTCGACCAGCTGCGCCAGTGCCTGGACGCCATCATCGAGCGCCCCGGCGACCGCCGCATCCTGTTCCATGGCTGGAACTGGGCGCAGATCGAAGAGATGGCGCTGCCGCCCTGCCACCTGCTCTACCAGTTCCTGCCCAATGCCGGCACCCGCGAGATCTCGCTGTGCCTCTACATACGCTCCAACGACGTGGGCCTGGGCACGCCATTCAACCTCACCGAAGGCGCCGCCCTGCTGCACCTGGTCGGCCGGCTCACGGGCTACACGCCGCGCTGGCTGTCGTACTTCATCGGCGACGCGCACATCTACGAGAACCACCTGCCCATGCTGCGCGAGCAGCTCACGCGCACGCCCTATCCGGCGCCGCGGCTGGTGCTGTCGGAGCGCATCCCCGACTACGCCGCAACAGGCCGCTACGAGCCGGAATGGCTGGAACGGGTCGAGCCGGGCGACTTCGCCCTCGCCGATTACCAGCACCATGCGCCGCTCACGGCGCCGATGGCCGTCTGAGTCCGGCCGGCCGCACTCCCGCCTCCTGCCCATGCCCACGCTCACCCTGATCGTCGCCTACGCCGGGAACCGCGCCATCGGGCGCGACAACGCGCTGCCCTGGAAGCTGCCGGGCGACCTGGCCCATTTCAAGCGCAGCACGCTGGGCCACCCCATCATCATGGGCCGCAAGACCTGGGAATCGCTGGGCCGGCCGCTGCCCGGGCGCAGCAACATCGTCATCACGCGCAGCAGCGGCTATCGTGCCGACGGTGCCGCGGTGGCGCCGACGCTGGACGCGGCGCTGGCCGTCTGCCCTCCCGACGCCGGCGAGATCTTCGTGATCGGCGGCGCCCAGATCTATGCCCTCGCGCTGCCGCGCGCGGATCGCATACTCGCCACCGAGGTCCATGCCGACGTGGAGGGCGACGCCTTCTTCCCCGAGCTGCCGCCTGGACAATGGCGCGAGACTGCCCGCCAGCCGCAGCCGGCAGAAAACGGCCATGCCTACGATTTCGTCATCTACGAGCGAACCTGAACCGCCCGCGGCGGGCCGGCGCTAGGATTGCGCCGCGCGCGCCTCGCGCAGGAAGCGCCACAGCTGGGGATGGTCGGAATAGGCCACGTTGAAGCGCAGCCAGGGCACGTCCTCTTCTCCCGGATCGAAATAGGACCCCGGCGCAAGCCAGATCCCATGCGCCAGCGCCCGCTCGGCCAGCGCATTGGCACCCGGGCCGGCGCCGCCAGCCGGACGGGCCCACAGGAACAGCCCCGCGTGCGGCCGCGTGGCGGGCTCGAAGCCGCTGGCCTGCATGTGCTGCAGCACGGCCGCATGGGCCTGTGCCAGGCGTTCGCGGGTACGCGTGATGTGGGCGCGGTAGCGCCCCTCGCGGATCACGTGGTGCACCACGCGCTCCATGATCTCCGGCGACGTGAGCCCCACCGCCATCTTGGTGCGGGCGATGTCGCGCACCAGGTCGCGATGGGCCGCCACATAACCCACGCGCACCGAAGGACTGATCACCTTGGAATAGCCGCCCAGGTAGATCACGCGGTGCGCGCCGTCCAGCGCCGCGAGCATGGGCGCCATGCCGCCCAGCAGCTCGCGCGAGATGTCGTCTTCCATGATCCAGAAGTCGTGGCGCTCCGCCAGCTGCAGCAGCCTGAAGGCGTTGGCCATGCCGAGCGTGGCGCCGCTGGGATTCTGCAGCACCGGGTTGACGAACAATGCGCGCGGCTGGTGCCGCTGCGCGGCGCGCTCCAGCGCCTCGCAGTCCAGTCCCGCTTCGGTGCGCGGCACCGCCACGATGCGCATGCCCGCCAGGCGCAGCAGCTGCAGCAGGTTGGCATAGCAGGGCGCCTCCACCAGGACCGTGTCGCCCGGCCGCAGCAAGGTGCGGATCACCATGTCCAGCCCCCGCGTGACGCCCTGGGTGAGCAGCACTTGGTCGGCCTCCACCTGCATGCCCTGCGCGCCGAGGCCGGCCGCGATGGCCTCGCGCAGGGGGGCGTAGCCGTAGGGGTGGCCATAGCCCGTGATGCGCAGCGCCGGCACGCGGCTGAGCTGGCGCAGCGCCAGATGCAGGCCTTCCTCGTTGAGCCAGTCTCCGGGCAGCCAGCCGCAGCCGGCCTTGATCGGGATGGAGTGATCGGCGTAGATGTCGGACAGCAGCCAGGCGGCATTGAGCCGCGGCGGCGCCCAGCTGCCCGGCGCCGCCGCGGGCGCCGATGCCTGGGCGGGCGCCGCCACCCGGTATCCCGCGCCGGGACGGGCGGCCAGCCATCCCTGTGACACCAGCCGGGCGTAGGCGCTGGCCACGGTGAACGTGCTGACCCCGTGCTGGCGCGCGAACTGCCGCACCGACGGCACCGCCATGCCGGGCAGCAGCCGCTGCCCGGCGATGGCCTGCGTGTAGGCCTGGACCACCTGCTCGACCAGCGAGGGCGCCTGGCCGCGTGCGCGCACCGGCTGGAAATCGATCATGGGTATCCTGTACGGTTAAATCACAAATGCCTATACAGTCTGGGGCATTTACGTAGATTGTATATTTTCATTCCGCAGGGGCCGGCTCAGAATCCATGCATACCCGTGATCCGGCCGCCGCAATGCGCGGCCATCTACTTCCCCCGTGGAGCCCCCCATGAACGCCCCCGCCGGCCTGCCCGACCTGTCCCATCTCTGGATGCCCTTCACCGCCAACCGGCAATTCAAGGCCCAGCCGCGCATGCTGGCCGGCGCCAAGGGCATGTACTACACCTCCACCGACGGCCGCCAGATCCTCGACGGCACTGCCGGCCTGTGGTGCGTGAACGCCGGCCATTGCCGCGAGGAGATCGCCCAGGCCATCGCCCGCCAGGCCGCCGAAATGGACTACGCCCCCGGGTTCCAGCTGGGCCATCCGCTGGCATTCGAGGCAGCCAGCGCCGTGGCCGGCCTGATGCCCGCCGGCCTGGACCGCGTGTTCTTCACCAACTCGGGCTCCGAGTCGGTGGATACCGCGCTGAAGATCGCCCTGGCCTATCACCGCGCGCGCGGCGAAGGCCAGCGCACCCGCCTGATCGGCCGCGAGCGCGGCTACCACGGCGTGGGCTTCGGCGGCATCTCGGTGGGCGGCATCGTGTCCAACCGCAAGACCTTCTCCGGCGCCCTGCTCCCCGCCGTCGACCACCTGCCGCACACGCACAACCTCGAGCAGAACGCCTATTCCAAGGGGCAGCCCGCCTGGGGCGCGCACCTGGCCGACGACCTCGAGCGCCTGATCGCCCTGCACGACGCCTCCACGATCGCCGCGGTCATCGTCGAGCCCATGGCCGGCTCCACCGGCGTGCTGATCCCGCCGCAAGGCTATCTCGAGCGCCTGCGCGAGATCACCGCCAGGCACGGCATCCTGCTGATATTCGACGAGGTGATCACGGCCTACGGCCGCCTGGGCGCCGCCACCGCCAGCGAATTCTTCGGCGTCACGCCCGATCTCATCACCATGGCCAAGGGCGTGAGCAATGCCGCGGTTCCGGCCGGCGCGGTCGCGGTGCGCCGCGAAGTGCACGACGCCATCGTCAACGGCGCGCAGGGCGGCATTGAGTTCTTCCACGGCTACACCTATTCGGCCCACCCGCTGGCGGCCGCGGCGATCCTGGCCACCCTCGGGATCTACCGCCGCGACCAGCTGTTCGCCCGGGCACGGGAGCTGTCGCCGGCCTTCGAGGCCGCGGCGCACTCCCTGCAGGGCGCGCCCCACGTGATCGACGTGCGCAACCTGGGCCTCGTGGCCGGCATCGAGCTGGCCCCGCGCGAAGGCGCCCCGGGCGCGCGCGCCGGCGAAGTGTTCCAGAAGTGCTTCGACCAGGGCCTGATGGTGCGCTACACCGGCGACATCCTTGCCGTGTCGCCCCCGCTCATCATCGAGCCCGCCCAGATCGAGGAAATATTCCATCGCATCGGCGAAGTCCTGCGCAGCGTCGCCTGAACCGCGCTCCGCCAGGCACGAATCCGTATCCCGCCGGTGCCGGGCACTCCGGTGTCCGGCACTCTGCATCTCCCGACAGGAAAGCCATGAAGCAGATTCCCCATTTCATCAACGGCGTGGCCCAGGAAGGCCGCGACGGCCGCAGCACCCAGGGCTTCAATCCGGCCACCGGCGAGGTCATCAGCACGATCCCGCTGGCCTCGCCCGCCGACGTCGACGCGGCAGTGGCCGCGGCCCGCGCCGCGTTTCCCGCGTGGTCCGAGACGCCTGCGCTGAAGCGCGCCCGCATCCTGTTCAACTTCAAGACGCTGCTGGACCAGCACCAGGACGAACTCGCCGAACTGATCACGCGCGAGCACGGCAAGGTCTTCTCCGATGCCAAGGGCGAAGTGACGCGAGGCATCGAGGTCGTGGAATTCGCCTGCGGCATCCCGCAGCTCATGAAGGGCCAGTACACCGACCAGATCGGCGGCGGCATCGACAACTGGAGCATGCGCCAGGCGCTCGGCGTGGTGGCCGGCATCACGCCGTTCAACTTCCCCATGATGGTCCCGTGCTGGATGTTCCCGGTGGCGATCGCCTGCGGCAACACCTTCGTGCTCAAGCCCTCCGAGCGCGACCCCTCCGCCTCCGTGCGCCTGGCCGAACTGTTCAAGCAGGCCGGCCTGCCGGATGGCGTGTTCAACGTGGTGCACGGCGACAAGCAGGCGGTGGACGCGCTGATCTCCCACCCCGACGTCGAGGCCCTGTCGTTCGTGGGATCCACGCCCATCGCCGAATACATCTATGCCGAGGGCACGCGGCGCGGCAAGCGCGTTCAAGCCCTGGGCGGCGCCAAGAATCACCTGGTGGTGATGCCCGACGCCGACCTCGACCAGGTCACCGACGCGCTGATCGGCGCGGCCTACGGTTCGGCCGGCGAGCGCTGCATGGCGATCTCGGTGGCCGTGGCGGTGGGCGACGTGGCCGACGAGGTGGTCGAGCGCCTGATACCGCGCGTGAAGTCGCTGACCGTCAAGAACGGCATGGAACCCGACGCGGAGATGGGCCCGCTCGTGACCGCGCAGCACCGCGCCAAGGTCATGGGCTACATCGAGGACGGCGCGGCCGCCGGCGCCACGCTGGTGGTCGATGGCCGCAACCTCACGGTGCCGGGCCACGAGCAAGGGTTCTTCCTGGGCGGCACGCTCTTCGACCACGTGACGCCCGAGATGAACATCTACCGGGAGGAGATCTTCGGCCCGGTGCTGTGCGTGGTGCGCGTCCCGGACTTCGCCGCCGCGGTGGAGCTGATCAACGCCCATGAATTCGGCAACGGCGTGTCCTGCTTCACGTCCGACGGCGGCATCGCGCGCGCCTTCGCGCGCCAGATCAAGGTCGGCATGGTGGGCATCAACGTGCCCATTCCCGTGCCGATGGCATGGCACTCCTTCGGCGGCTGGAAGCGTTCGCTGTTCGGCGACCACCATGCCTACGGCGAGGAAGGCGTGCGCTTCTACACCCGCTACAAGAGCGTGATGCAGCGCTGGCCCGACAGCATCGCCAAGGGCGCCGAGTTCACCATGCCCGTGGCCAAGTAACGCCCCCGCCCTGCCATCCGCAGCCGGCTGCGTCCTGCAAGGGATGCGGCCGGTTCGCCATGGGCCGCCGTTATACTCGCTGCACGCGCCCACGGGTGCATGCGTAAGGGCATTCAAGACCATGAAGAAAGCTGTAGCGGTCACCGCCGGGGTGACCATCGTGGGCGTGGCAGGCTGGCTGGGCGCCACCTGGTACACCGGCAAGCGCATGGAGGCCGAGCTTCCGGCCCTCCTCCAGCAAAGCAACGACAAGCTGGCCGAGGCGCTGCCGGGCTACGGCGCCAGGGTCGAGCAGCTGAGCTACGAACGCGGCTTCTTCTCGAGCCGCGCGCGCTACGGCATCGTCATCCCCGGGCCCGCCGATGCCGAGGACGGCCCCCTGCTGCCCCCCGGCCTCGTGGAGGTGGACGCCACGGTCGAGCACGGTCCGTTCCCCCGCAGCGCCGTCGTCCGCGGCCAGCTGCTTCCCAAACTGGGCTTCGTGCATTCGGAGCTGGTCCGCACCCAGGGCATGGAGCCCCTGTTCGCCGCCGCGGGCGGGCAATCCCCGCTGGCGGGCGACACGGCGCTGTCCTACAACGGCGACAGCACCGGCACGGCGCGCTTCGCGCCCCTGGAGCTCGAGGAAGCAGGCCAGGGGAAACTGAGCTTCAGCGGCGCCACGGTCCAGGCCCGATACACGCGCGCCACCGAAGCGGTGAAAGGCAACATCGCGGCGGGGTCGCTGCAGCTGCACCTGGTCGACGCGCAAGAGGGGCCGACTTCGGTTGCGCTCGAGGGCCTGGCCGTGGAGATCGACACGCGCATGGGCAAGCACGGGCTCACACTGGGCGACACCCGCATGTCGGTCCGGCGCCTGACGCTGGGTGAACCCGGCTCCGGCCTGCAGGCCAGCCTGGATCAGCTGGCCTATGACCTCAGCATCGGCGAGGACGACACCACCCTCAACGCGCAGGCCGGCTATCGCATCGGCAAGCTCACGGTCGGCGGGCAGGACTTCGGCAGCGGCCAAGCGGTGATGAAGATGGCCGATTTCGACGGCGCCGCCACCAAGCGGGTGATGGACAGCTATCGCCGCCTCGTGGATCTGGCCTGGGCCGGGGATGCCGGCCGGGCATCCGACGCCGAGAGGCAGGCCCTCGTCGACGAACTGCTGGCCGACACGCGCGCGCTACTGGCGGCCGGCCCCAGCATTGCGCTGGATCCCTTGAGCTGGCAGACGCCCAAGGGCGAGAGCCGCGTGACGTTCTCGGTGGCGCTGACGCAGCCCGGCGAGGCGGCCTCCGGCTCCGTGCGCGAGCTGGTGCAGCAGTCGGTGAAGGCGCTGGAGGCCCGCGCCTCGCTGTCCAAGCCCATGATGCAGGACATGGTCGCGCGCTACCTCGCCGCAGGCGGCGCGACGCCCGACGAAGCGGCCCAGGAGGCCCGGGCCCAGGTGGACATGGTGGCAGGCCTGGCCGACATGCTGCAGATGGGCCGCAACGAAGGCGACAACATCGTGTCGGTGCTGCGCTATGCAGGCGGCAAGGCACAGCTCAACGACCGCGACATTCCCGTGGAACAATTGTTCGGCAGCCTTCCCGATGCCCCGCCCCAGGCCTTGCTGGACCAGCAAGCCGGCACGGAAGCGGGCAGCGGCGGCGCCGCAATGATGCAGCAGCTCGGCGGTCCGGACGTGCAGGCATTGGTGGCCGAGGCCGGCTACGCGGCCCGCATCGAGCGGGACGAGCACGGCGACCCGGTGCTGCGCATCGAGCCGGGCGACAGCGGCGCCGAAACGATCGAGGTGGACTTCTACGATTGCGAGGCAGACGCCTGCGACAGCATCATGCTGAACGCCAGCTTCGCCGCCACGCCCGAGGTCGGCCTGGACATGATCAATGCCTGGAACCGGGCCAACCGCTGGACCCGCGCCTACCTCGACGAGGATGGGCGCGTGGCGCTGGAGATGGACGTGAACGCGTACGGCGGCATAGGCCAGGAAAGCCTGCGCAACCACATCCGCACCTTCCTCGACAGCGTCCGGGAATTCGGCGACGAAGTGCAGTGAAGCGGCAGGCAACCTCCCCGGCGGCGCACGCCTGAGCGGCGCGCCCCACCGGCGGCGTCAGGAAGCGTAGGCCTCCACCGGCAGGCAGGCGCACATGAGGTTGCGGTCGCCGTAGGCGTTGTCCACGCGCGCCACGGGCGGCCAGTACTTGGCCTCGCGCAGGCTTGCCAGCGGATAGGCGGCCTGCTGGCGCGGGTAGTCGTGGTGCCACGCCTCGGCCAGCAGCATCTGGGCCGTGTGCGGTGCGTTCTTCAGCACGTTGTCGTCGCGGTCGCGCTCGCCGCGCTCGATCTGGGCGATCTCCTCGCGGATGGCGATCATCGCGTCGATGAAGCGGTCGAGCTCGGCCAGCCCCTCCGACTCGGTGGGCTCGACCATCAGCGTGCCCGCCACCGGGAAGCTCATGGTGGGGGCATGGAAGCCGTAGTCCATCAGGCGCTTGGCGATGTCCTCGGCCGAGACGCCGCTGGTTTCCTTCAACGGGCGCACGTCGAGGATGCACTCATGCGCCACGCGGCCATTGCGGCCGGCGTAGAGCACGGGATAATGCCCGGCCAGGCGCCTGGCCACGTAGTTGGCGTTGAGGATCGCAACTTCGGTGGCGCGGCGCAGGCCCTCGGCGCCCATCAGCGCGATGTACACATACGGAATGGGCAGGATGCCTGCCGAGCCGTACGGCGCGCCCGACACCGGGCCGACCTTGGCCTCCACGGGCAGCCTGCCGCGGGCGTCGAGCACGCCCGGCAGGTAGGGCGCCAGGTGCGCGCGCACCGCCACCGGGCCCACGCCGGGCCCGCCGCCGCCGTGCGGGATGCAGAAGGTCTTGTGCAGGTTCAGGTGCGACACGTCGGAGCCGAACTTGCCCGGCTTGGCCACGCCCACCATGGCGTTCATGTTGGCGCCGTCCAGGTACACCTGGCCGCCAGCCTCGTGCACGATGTCGCAGATCTCGGTGATCGCTTCCTCGAAGACGCCATGCGTGGACGGATAGGTGATCATCAGGGCGGCCAGCGCGTCGCCCACCTGGGCCACCTTGGCGCGCAGGTCGGACACGTCGACGTTGCCGTTGGCATCGGAGGCCACCACCACCACGCTCATGCCGGCCAGCTGGGCCGATGCGGGGTTGGTGCCGTGCGCCGAGGCGGGGATCAGGCAGACGTTGCGCTGGTGCTGGCCGTTGGCCTGGTGATAGCCGCGGATGGCCAGCAGGCCGGCGTACTCGCCTTGCGCGCCCGAGTTGGGCTGCAGGCTGATGTGGTCGTAGCCGGTGATCTCGCACAGCGCAGCCGACAGGCGCTCGATGAGCTCGCGGTAGCCCTCGCTCTGCTGAGGCGGGGCATAGGGATGCAGGTTGGCGAACTCCGGCCAGGTGATGGGGATCATCTCGGCCGTGGCATTGAGCTTCATGGTGCACGAGCCCAGCGGGATCATGCTGCGGTCCAGGGCCAGGTCCTTGTCGGCCAGCTTGCGCAGATAGCGCAGCATGTCGGTCTCGGAACGCACGCTGGAGAATACCGGGTGGGCCAGCACCGGCTCCTGCCGGCGCAGCGCCTGCGGAATGCCGCCGGGGGCCGCGTCGTCGAGGGCCACGGCGTCCCGGCCCAGGCCGGCCGCGAACACATTGGCCAGCGCCTGCAGGTCGGCCGCGGTCACGGTTTCATCGAGCGAGACGGCCAGCCGCGCGCCGTCCACGCGCCGCAGGTTGATGCGCGCGCACTCGGCCGCGGCCACGATGGCGGGCGTGGCCGCGCCGGTTTCCAGCAGCAGCGTGTCGAAGAACGTGTCGTTCACCACCTTGATGCCCAGCTCCTGGAGCCCCGCGCGCAGCATGGCGGTGCAGCGCTGCACCCGCTCGGCGATGCGCACGATGCCCGCCGGGCCATGCCATACCGCATACATGCCGGCCATCACCGCCAGCAGCACCTGCGCCGTGCAGATGTTGGACGTGGCCTTCTCGCGGCGGATGTGCTGCTCGCGGGTCTGCAGCGCCAGGCGCAGCGCCGGATTGCCTTGCGCGTCGCGGGACACGCCGACCAGCCGGCCGGGCATGTTGCGCTTGAAGGCGTCCTTGCAGGCCATGAAGCCCGCGTGCGGGCCGCCGAAGCCGAACGGGACGCCGAAGCGCTGCGCCGAGCCGATGGCGATGTCGGCGCCCCAGCTGCCCGGCGGGGACAGCAGGGCCAGCGCCAGCAGGTCGGTGGCGCACGCCACGACGGCGCCCTGGCCATGGACCGCCTCGGCCAGCGCCCGGTAGTCGGAGACCGCGCCCAGGCTGTGCGGGTACTGCAGCAGCACGCCGAAGCACGCCGGCAGGCCTTCCGATTCATCGCCCACCACGATGTCAATGCCCAGGCCTTCGGCGCGGGTGCGCACCACCTCGATGGTCTGCGGATGGCAATGCTGCGAGACGAAGAACACGTTGCTGTCGGCCTTGGCGCCGCGCCGCGCGAGCGTCATGGCCTCGGCTGCGGCCGTGCTTTCGTCCAGCAGCGAGGCGTTGGCGATGTCCAGGCCGGTGAGGTCGGCCACCATGGTCTGGTAGTTCAGCAGCGCTTCGAGGCGCCCCTGCGAGATCTCCGGCTGGTACGGCGTGTAGGCGGTGTACCAGGCGGGGTTCTCGAGGATGTTGCGCAACACCACGTTGGGCGTGTGCGTGCCGTAATAGCCTTGCCCGATGTAGCTGCGATAGATGCGGTTGCGCCCGGCGATGCGCTTGAGTTCGTCGAGCACGTCCGGCTCGGAGCGGGCTGCGGGCAGGTCCAGCGGCTCGGACACGCGGATGCGGGGCGGCACGACCTCGGCGATGAGGGCGTCGAGGCTGGGGCTGCCCACGACGGCAAGCATGCGGGCCTGGTCGTCGTCGGAAGGGCCGATGTGGCGGGGAATGAAATCGGTGTGGGTGTCTAGGGCGCGCGACATGAATGATCTCGGTGGCGATGGCGCAACGGAACTGACCGTGCGACAGGGGCGAAGCAGCCAGGCGCCGGGGCGCCTGGCGTTCTCCGGCCGGAGCCGGCCTCAGCCGTTGGCGGCTTCGTAGCCGGCGGCGTCCAGCAGGCCGTCGGCGTCGGCCGCGTTGTCGGGCTTGATCTTGAAGATCCATGCCGTATAGGCCGACTCGTTGATCAGGTTGGGGCTGGCGTCGAGTTCATCGTTGAAGGCGACGATCTCGCCGCTCACGGGCGCGTAGATGTCGGACGCCGCCTTCACCGACTCGACCACGCCGGCCGTCTCGCCGGCCTTGAGCTTGGCGCCGACGTTGACGTCGCCCACGAAAACCAGGTCGCCCAGCTGATCCTGGGCGTTGTCGGTGATGCCGACGACGAACACGTCGCCTTCGGCTTTGACCCATTCATGGGTAGCGGTGTACTTGCGATCGGTGGGCAGACTCATGCTGAGCTCCTGGAGCAGATGCGATTCGGGATGGGATTGCGCGCCTCCACGCCCTCCCCGGGGCGTGGAAGCTTCGAGTTTACGAGTGTTCGACGGCCTTGCCGTGACGCACGAAGGGCAGCTTGCAGACCTGGGCCGGGACCCATTTGCCACGGATTTCCACGTGCACGGTATCGCCGGGCCGCACGCCGGCCGGCATGCGGGCGAAGCCCACCGACACCCCCAGGGTGGGCGACATCGTGCCGCTGGTGACTTCGCCGTTGCCATGCGCGGTGCGCACGGCCATGTGGGCGCGCATGACGCCGCGCTCGAGCAGCTTCAGGCCCAGGAAGGCAGCCGGCGTGGAAAACTGCTCCAGCGCCTCGCGCCCGATGAAGCGGCGCTCAGGCTGCTTGAGCGACACCGTCCAGGCCAGGCCGGCCTGGTCGGGCTGGGTAAGCTCGTCCATGTCCTGGCCGTAGAGGTTCATGCCGGCCTCCAGGCGCAGCGTATCGCGTGCGCCCAGGCCGCAAGGGCGCACGCCCTGGGCCGCGAGGTCTGCCCACAGGGCCGGCGCGTCGGCGGCGGGCACCACGATCTCGAAACCGTCTTCGCCGGTATAGCCGGTGCGCGCCACCAGCGTGTCGGGGGCCACCTCGGCCGCCGAGAACGGGCCCAGGGGCTCGGATCCTGCCTGCCAGGCCGGACGGGCCGCCCACACTTTGGCACGGGCCTGGGGCCCCTGCACGGCCACCATGGCCAGGTCGCGGCGCGGCGTGACGACGACATCGAAACCGCCGGCGGCAGCCACGCGCCGCATCCACGCCATGTCTTTTTCGGCCGTGGCGGCATTGACCACCACGCGCCAGCGGTCGGGCGCGAAGAAGTACACGATGAGATCGTCGATCACCCCGCCCTGCGGATTGAGCATGCAGGTGTAGAGCGCCTTGCCCGGGGTGGTGAGCCGGGACACGTCGTTGGCCACCAGGCGCAGCAGGAAATCGCGCGCGCCGGGACCCGCCACGTCGGCATTGAGCATGTGCGAGACATCGAACATGCCGGCGTCGCGCCGCACGGCGTGATGCTCCTCGATCTGGGAGCCATACGACAGCGGCATTTCCCAGCCGCCGAAATCGACCATGCGGGCGCCGGCGGCGAGATGCGACTCGGCCAGCGGAGTGCGTTGCAAGGATGTGGACATGCAGGGCTCCGGCACGGGCGACCGCAAGCCGCCCTGAGGTTACGGAGGCCGGATCGGAAGCGGGATGCGCCCGGAAACCGGCCGGAATCTCCGCCCCTCTGTCCTTTTGCCTGAGAGTTGCCCCGCGCGGCGGGTGTGCACCTTCGGCGCCTGGGCCGGGACGCCGCCCGGGGGCAGCGAAACGCCAGGTCTCTCCAGAGTGCTGTTTCGGTGGCAGCCATGCCGGAGCAAGGCGGCGGCCGAGGCAGGAGGCGGTATGGGTTACCTGAGCGATTCCGGGCGAATTGCGCCTTCGGCGGCCATGCGCGGCAATGGATATGCCGCGGCGGCTCTCTCCCGCAACCTGCGTGACAGCGGACGAAGCATACAACGAAAGCCGGACGCCGCAAAACCCGGAATTGCCCCCGCCGCGCGCACGCCCGCGGCTGCCCGGGCGGCCGTCAGCCCAGGGCGGTGTCGAGCATCATCATCAGCACGAAGCCCACCATCAGGCCGGTGGTGGCATGCGCCTCATGGCCCTTGCGGTGCGACTCGGGGATGATCTCGTGGCTGATCACGAACAGCATGGCGCCGGCGGCGAAGCCCAGCCCCCACGGCAGCATCGTGGCCGACCACCCTGCCACGGCCGCCCCCAGCAGCGCGCCCACCGGTTCGATGAATCCGGAGAGCACGCCCAGCAGGACGGCGAGCCCGCGGCCGTAGCCTGCGGCCAGCAGCGCCACGGCAACCACCAGGCCTTCGGGCACGTCCTGGATGGCAATGCCGGTTGCCAGGGCCGTGCCTCGCACCACGTCGTTGCCCACGAAGCCCACGCCTATCGCCAGCCCCTCGGGCAGGTTGTGCAGGGCGATGGCGAACACGAAGAGCCAGGCGCGCCGCAGCTTGGCCGATTCCGCGCCTTCCTTGCCCTTGATGAAGTGCTCGTGGGGCAGCAGCCGGTCGGCCGCGAGCAAGGCCGCGCCGCCGAGCAGGATGGCCACGGCGATCAGCCCCGCCGAGCCCCATGGGCCGTAGCCGAGCCCGGCGGCGGCGTCGATGCCGGGGACGACCAGCGAAAACGCGCTGGCTGCCAGCATCACCCCCGCGCCGAAGCCCAGCATGATGTCCTGGGTCTTCTCGGACATGGACTGGGAAAAGAGCACGGGCAGCGTGCCCAGGGCCGTGGCCGCGGCGGCCACCATGCCGCCTGCCAGGGCCTCCGCCACGTGGGGCGCACGTACCGAGTAGTACACCCACAGCTGGTAGAAGATCAGGCAGGCAACCAATACCGCGAACGTCCAGATGCTGAGATTGGCTGCGGCGGGACGCACACGTTGACGGCTGTCGGTGTCCAAGCGGGGCTCTCCGGGAGATTTATCCGCGCGCGGCCTCGTAGCGGCGCGCGACCTCGTTCCAGTCGATGACATTGTAGAACGCGCCTATGTATTCAGGCCGGCGGTTCTGGTACTTGAGGTAGTAGGCGTGCTCCCAGACGTCCAGGCCCAGCACGGGCACGTTGCCGTGCATCAGGGGGCTGTCCTGGTTCGCGGAACTTTCTACCACCAGCTTGCCCTGCGGCGTCACGCTGAGCCAGGCCCAGCCGCTGCCGAAACGGCTGAGCGCGGCCTTGGTGAAGGCGTCCTTGAAGGCCTCGAAGCCGCCGAGTTCGGCGTCGATCGCCTCGGCCAGGCGGCCCTGGGGCTGCCCCCCGCCCTGGGGCGACATCACCGTCCAGAAAAGGCTGTGGTTGGCGTGGCCGCCGCCATTGTTGCGCACGGGCCCGCGTATGCCCTCGGGCAGGGCGTCCATGTCGGCGAGCAGCGCCTCGACCGGCTGGTCAGCGCCGACGCCGGCGCCTTCCAGCGCGGCATTCAGGTTATTGATGTAAGTCTGGTGATGCTTGGTGTGGTGGATTTCCATCGTCAGCGCGTCGATGTGCGGCTCGAGCGCATCATAGGCATAAGGCAGGGAAGGCAGGGTATAGGCCATGTCGATCTCCGGTTCTGCTTCCCGGGCAGGAAGCGGTGTCAGGAAACAATCCCGGGCCCCGGAGGCCCGGCGTCAAAACAACGGCGCAGCATCTTCCGTGCCTGCTGGAAGGGCCGTGCATCGTGGCATGCAGCCCATTCCATGCGCTCGCCTTTCCATCGTGCCGGGACATGACCCGGGCACCACTCAGATGATAGTGATTTTCATTCTATATGAAGTGCGGCACCGCTGTCCGCACCCGGAAGCGCAGCCGCATGACGGCCCCGCCGCAGCTAGAGCGCGCGGGCGCAGGCCACGGCCGAAGCCCAGGCCCACTGGAAGTTGTAGCCGCCGAGCCAGCCCGTGACGTCCACCGCCTCGCCGATGAAGTACAGCCCCTGCACCTCGCGTGCCTGCATGGACTTCTGGTCCAGGCCGCGCGTGTCGACACCGCCGCGCATGACCTCGGCCTTCTTGTAGCCCGCCGTGCCGGTGGGCACCAGCTGCCACCGATGGATGCGCGCCCCCAGCTCGCGCAGGGCACGGTCGGGCAGGTCGGCCAGCCGGCTGCCCGCCAGATCCGGCGCGCCGTCGCCACCGGCCGACTGCAGCCAGCGTTCGGCCAGCCGCTTGGGCCACAGCGAGGCCAGCACGGTGTGCAACTGCTGGCGGCTGCCGGCCTTCATTGCCAGCAGTTCGCCGCCCAGGTCGCGCCCCGGCGCGAGATCCAGCACGATCGGCTCGCCGGGTTTCCAGTAGCTGGAGATCTGCAGGATGGCGGGCCCCGACAGGCCGCGATGCGTGAAGAGCAGGTCCTCGATGAACTCGCCGCGTGCCCGGCCCGTGCCCGTATGCAGGCCGACCTCCAGCGCCACGCCGGACAGCTCGGCAAAGGGCTTCCATTGCGCCGGGTCGAAGGTCAGCGGCACGAGCGCCGGCCGCGGCTCGACCACCTTCAGGCCGAACTGGCGCGCGATGCGCAGGCCGAAGTCGGTCGCCCCCAGCTGCGGAATCGCCATGCCGCCCGTGGCCACGACCAGCCGCCCGGCGCGTATCGGGCCGTTATCGGTGCGCAGCACGAACGCCTCGGCCTCGCGCGCGATCTCCTGCACGCGGCACGGCATGCGCCAGTTCACGCCGCCCTGCGCGCACTCCGCGCGCAGCATCTCGATGATGGATTCGCTGGAGTCGTCGCAGAAGAGCTGGCCGCGATGCTTCTCGTGCCAGGGGATGCGATGGCGGCGCAGCAGGTCGAGGAAATCCCGCGGCGTGTACCCGGCCAGCGCCGAGCGGCAGAAATTCGGGTTCTCCGACAGGAAGTTGGCCGGACCGGCGCCCAGGTTGGTGAAATTGCAGCGTCCGCCGCCCGAGATGCGGATCTTCTCGGCCAGTTTCCCGGCGTGGTCGAGCAGCACCACGCGCAGGCCGCGCTGGCCGGCCACGGCAGCGCACATCATGCCGGCGGCGCCGGCGCCCAGGATTGCTACGTCGTACATGGGGAGATTCTAGGTGTTGCCGCCGCCGGCAGCCGGGCGCCACACCCGGCGGTACGCATTGGGCGTGGCGCCCACGCTGGCGCGGAAGCGATGGCTGAAATGGCTGACGTTGGCGTAGCCGCAGCGCGTGGCGATGTCGGCCAGGGAAAACTCGGTGGTGCGCAGCAGCGTGCGGGCGCGGTCCAGGCGGGCCTGGGCGATCCACGCATGCGGCGGCAGGCCGAACGATACACGGAACATGCGCGCCAGGTGGAACTCGGACAGCGCGGCCACCTCGGCCAGGTCGCCCAGCGTGAGCGGCTGCGTCAGACAGGTATCGATGTAGTCGCGCAGGCGTCGGCGCACCGCCGCCGACAGGCCGCCCTTGGGCGCCGGGCCGCCCCGGGTCACGCTCTGGCCGCGCAGCAACCGGCTCAGCACCTCATGGGCAGTCTGGTTGGCGCGCAGCCGGCCATCGGCGTCGTCCCAGGCATGGCAGGCCAGCGAGCGGCACAGTTCGGCCAGGCCTGCATCCTCGAAATAGGTGCGATCGGCCAGGGTCAGTTCGCGCGGCTCGCGGTCCAGTTCCACAATGGCCCGCCGCGTGAAGTGCTCGGGCAGGAAATACAAGTGCATGAAATGCATGTAGCCGCGCACCCACCAGCGCGATTCGTGCTCGCCGGGCAACGCGCAGAGTTTGCTGGGCGCGCCGTACTGGCCGGGCAGGCGCTGGCGCTCGGTGCGGTAGCCCCCGTCCAGGTAGCACGACAACGTGTGGTGCCCGGGCCGCACGTAGGCCGTCTCGACCTCCTCGGTGCGGCGCGTCCAGATCGCGACGGCCAGCTGGTCGCCCAGCCAAGCGAAGCGTTCCAGCGTGGAATCGGCGGCGGCCAGGGTATGGCAGACCGACTGCAGCCCGAAGGGCGGCTCGTCGGGCAGCACGGCGGCGGAGTCGGCAGGGTTCACGGAGCAAGACATGGGCATGCGATGCGGACAGTATAGGGACATGGCGGGGACACGGCGTTGCGGTTGGCTCGCCGCCCGGAACAAAAGCGCAAGCCTGGACAATCGGGGCCTTCGCCCGGCGCGCAGAATTCCGATCCCGTCTTCCATTTTGTCCGCCATGAATGTCGCGCTGTACCTGCTGACCGTGCTGATCTGGGGCACGACGTGGATCGCCATCAAGTGGCAGATCGGTGCCGTGCCGCCGCCGGTATCCATCGCCTGGCGCTTCGCCATCGCCGCCGCAGTGCTGTTCATCCTGCTGCGGCTGCTGCGCCGGCCGATGCGGCCGCCCGCCGGCGCCTGGGGCTTGCTGCTCGCCCAGGGCCTGGCGCTGTTCTGCCTGAACTTCCTCTGCTTCTATTACGCGGAGCATTACGTGGCCAGCGGCCTGGTGGCGGTGGTGTTCTCGCTGGCGCCGCTGATGAACGCCGTCAACGGCCGCCTTTTCATGGGCCGTCCGCTGCAGCCGCAGGTGGTGGCTGGGGCGCTGCTGGGATTGACCGGCATCGCGGCGCTGTCGGTCCAGCAGATGGCCGGCCACCTCGACGACGCGGATACGTGGCTCGGCATGGGGCTGGCGGTGCTGGGCACCCTGTGTTTTTCCACCGGCAACCTGCTGTCGACGCGCATGTCGGCCATGGGCCTGCATCCCCTCTCCGCCAACGCCTGGGCCATGCTGGTCGGCGCGTCGGTGCTGGCGCTGGGCAGCGTGGCGGCCGGGCTTCCGCTGGGCCTGGAGGCCGACGCGCGCTATCTCGGCGCCCTGCTCTACCTGGCGATCCCGGGGTCGGTGATCGGCTTTACCACCTACCTGGTGCTGGTCGCGCGCATCGGGCCCGACCGCGCAGCGTATTGCACGGTGCTGTTCCCCTTCGTGGCGCTGGCCGCCTCGACGCTGTTCGAGGGCTATGTGTGGTCGCCGCTGGCCGTGACCGGCCTGGCGCTGGTGGTGGCGGGGAACCTGGTGGTGTTCGGCGCGCCGCGCAGGATCATGGCGGCCTGGGCCGCCGCTACGCGCCCACGGCCCGATGCATCCAGCCGCTGAAGGCCTGCATGGCGGCGTTGGGACGGCGGCTGGCGAGGCGCGTCAGCCAATAGCGTCCTGTCTCCACCTCCAGCGCAAAGGGGCGCTGCAGGCGTCCGGCCAGGAACTCGCGCTCGAACAGCCGCGTGGGCAGCAATGCAATGCCCGATCCCTGCGCGGCCGCATCGGCCAGCACCAGTGAAGAATCGAACATCCAGCCCTGCAGAGTCGGCGGCTCGAGCCCGGCGGCGCTGAACCAGGCCGGCCATTCGTCCGGCCGGTACGAACGCAGCAGTGTTTCATGCAGGATGTCGCGCGGCGCGCGCAGGCGGGCGGCCACTGCGGGCGCGCAGGCCGGCGACAGCGGCGCGGACAGGAGCGGCTGCGCGTCGATGCCGTGCCAGTTGCCGTCGCCAAACCGGATGGCCAGGTCCAGGCCTTCGCCCGCCAGGTCGACCCGGTTGTTGTTCGAGAACAGGCGCAGGTCCACGTGCGGATGCAGGCCCTGGAACTCGCGCATGCGCGGCAGCAGCCAGCCCACGGCGAACGTGCCGACCACGCCCACCGACAGCACCTGGCGACGCACCTTGCCGCGATAGCCTTGCAGCGCGCCGCTGATGCGGTCGAAAGACTCGGACAGCACCGGCACCAGCGCCAGGCCTTCGTCGGTCAGCACCAGCCCGCGCGGCACGCGGCGGAACAGCGCGACGCCCAGCCGGGCCTCGAGAGTCTTGACGTGCTGGCTGACCGCGGCCTGGGTCAGGTTCAGCTCCTGCGCAGCGCGCGTGAAACTGAGGTGCCGCGCCGACACCTGGAACGCCCGCAACGCATTCAGTGGTAGGTCCATGCCCGCCCCAGCCATAAGTTTTTCCATGGAATCATCGCAATTATTCCCGTTTGTCCGCGCCCGGGTCCAGCCCCTAGCATGTAGCCGCCTTTCCAAGGAGGACACATTGATTACGAGACGGAACTTCACCGCCGCCGCCCTGGTGGCCGGCATGCTGCCGGCCCGGGCATGGAGCCGGACCAACAAGAAAAACCGTTGGCCGGCCGAGCGCCTGGCTGAACTGGACCAGGCCCTCGCGCGCCTGGAAAAGCAAAGCCAGGGCCGGCTGGGCGTGGCGCTGACCGACACGGCCAGCGGCCAGACCGCCGCCTATCGCGGCGACCAGCGCTTCATGATGCTGAGCACGTTCAAGACCCTGTCGGCGGCATACATCCTGGCACGCGCCGATCGCGGCGAGGACCGCCTGGACCGGCGGGTGCCCATCGTCCCATCGGATCTGGTGGAACATGCGCCCGTCACGTCGAAGCACGTCGGCCCGCGCGGCATGACGCTGGCCGAGTTGTGTCACGCCGCCGTCACCACCAGCGACAACACGGCGGCGAACCTGATGCACCGGAGCTACGGCGGGCCGCAGGCGCTGACGCGCTTCGTGCGCGGGCTGGGCGACACCGTTACCCGCCACGACCGTCACGAGCCGGAACTGAACGTGCCCCATGCCGGGGAACCCCTGGACACCACCAGCCCGCGGGCGATGAACCGCACGCTGGGCGTGCTGCTGTTCGGCCGCGCGCTGGCGCCCGAGTCGCGGCAGTTGCTGCGAGGATGGCTGGAGGCCAGCGTGACGGGCGCCACGCGCCTGCGCGCCGGCCTGCCGGCAGGCTGGACGGTGGGCGAGAAGACGGGCACGTACTCGCGGGTGGGCGGCAATGATGCCGGCTTCGCACAGCCGCCGGGCGGCTCGCCGCTGCTGATTTCCGTCTATCTGGAAACCACGGCGGTCCCGCCTGCGGAACGCGACCGCATCATCGCGGACGTCGGCAGGCTGGCGGCCGCGCTGCCCTAGCGCGGCGAGGGGAGCCGGGCCGGGTTCAGTCTTCCTTCAGGCAGTCCACGTAATACCGCTTGGTGCCGTCGGGCGCCGTCTCGTCGGCCAGGCCGTGGATGTACGTTTCGAAGCCCGGGAAGCGCGAGTTGAACTCGCGGGCGAACTGCAGGTACTCCACGATGGTGCGGTTGAAGCGCTCGCCCGGGATGAGCAGGGGAATGCCCGGCGGGTAGGGGGTGAGCAGCACGCCGGTGACGCGGCCCTCGAGTTCGTCGACCGCCACGCGCTCCACCTCGCGGTGCGCCATGCGCGCAAAGGCGTCGGACGGCTTCAGCGCCGGCACCATGTCGCTCAGGTACATCTCGGTGGTGAGCCGCGCCACGTCGCGCTCGCGGTACGCCTCGTGGATCTGCTGGCACAGGTCGCGCAGGCCCATGCGCTCGTACTGGCGGAAATCGCGGCAGAACTCGGGCAGGATGCGCCACATGGGCTGGTTGCGGTCGTAGTCGTCCTTGAACTGCTGCAGCGCGGTCAGCAGCGTGTTCCAGCGGCCCTTGGTGATGCCGATGGTGAACAGGATGAAGAAGGAATAGAGGCCGGTCTTTTCGACGACCACGCCGTGCTCGGTGAGGTACTTCGACACCAGCGCCGCGGGAATGCCGGTTTCGCCGAAGCTGCCGGAAATGTCCAGGCCCGGGGTGATGACGGTGGCCTTGATCGGGTCCAGCATGTTGAAGCCGTCGGCCAGGTCGCCGAAGCCGTGCCAGTGCGCCCCCGACTCCAGCACCCACTCCTCGCGGTTGCCGATGCCCTCGGCCGGCAGCCGGTTTGGCCCCCATACCTTGAACCACCAGTCGTTCTTGCCGAACTCCGATTCCACCTTGCGCATGGCGCGGCGGAAATCCAGGGCCTCGCGGATGCTTTCCTCGACCAGGGCGGTGCCGCCCGGCGGCTCCATCATGGCCGCGGCCACGTCGCAGGACGCAATGATGGCGTACTGCGGCGACGTGGAGGTGTGCATGAGGTACGCCTCGTTGAAGACGTTGCGATCGAGCTGGCGGGTCTCGGACTCCTGCACGATGATCTGCGAGGCCTGCGAGATGCCGGCCAGCAGCTTGTGGGTGGAGTGCGTGGCGAACACCATGGCGTCCTTGCTGCGCGGGCGGTCCTGGCCGATGGCGTGCATGTCCTGGTAGAACTCGTGGAACGCGGCGTGCGGCAGCCAGGCTTCGTCGAAATGCAGGGTGTCGACGTAGCTGCCCAGCTTTTCCTTGATCATCTCGACGTTGTAGATCACGCCGTCGTAGGTGCTCTGGGTAAGCGTGAGGATGCGCGGCTTCTTGTTCAGCGCCTCGCGGGCGAACGGGTTGGCCTCGATCTTCTTCATGATGTTTTCCGGCTCGAACTCCTCGAGCGGAATGGGGCCGATGATGCCCATGTGGTTGCGCGTGGGGCGCAGGAACACCGGGATGGCCCCCGTCATGGTGATGGCATGCAGGATGGACTTGTGGCAATTGCGGTCCACCACCACCACGTCGCCGGCGGCCACGTTGGCATGCCACACCACCTTGTTCGAGGTGGACGTGCCGTTGGTCACGAAGAAGCAGTGGTCGGCATGGAAGATGCGGGCCGCGTTGAGCTCGGACTCGGCCACCGGGCCAGTGTGGTCCAGCAGCTGGCCGAGCTCGTCCACCGCGTTGCAGACGTCGGCGCGCAGCATGTTCTCGCCGAAGAACTGGTGGAACATCTGGCCCACCGGGCTCTTCAGGAAGGCCACCCCGCCCGAGTGCCCCGGGCAGTGCCACGAATAGGAACCATCCTGCGCGTACTTGACCAGCTCGCGGAAGAACGGCGGCGGCAGGCCGTCGACGTAGCTGCGCGCCTCGCGGATGATGTGCCGGGCCACGAACTCGGGCGTGTCCTCGAACATGTGGATGAAGCCGTGCAGCTCGCGCAGGATGTCGTTGGGGATGTGCTCGGAGGTGCGCGTCTCGCCGTACAGGTAGATGGGGATGTCCGCATTGCGAAAGCGCAGCTCGCCGATGAAGGAGCGCAGGTTCTTGATCGCGCTGGCCACGTCCTCGGGCGAGGCATCGTCGAACTCTTCGTCGTCGATCGACAGGATGAAGGCGCTGGCCCGGCTTTGCTGCTGGGCGAACGAGCTGAGGTCGCCGTAACTCGTCACGCCGATGACCTCCACGCCCTCGGCCTCGATCGCCGCGGCCAGCGCGCGCACGCCCAGGCCCGAGGCGTTCTCGGAGCGATAGTCTTCGTCGATGATGAAAATGGGGAAGCGGAATTTCATGCGGGCGCTCCAGGGGCTAGGCGGGACGGACCGGAGTGTACTGCTAGACCGCTACGGCCAGTTGACGCACGGTCGTAGCGCGGCGGGCCGCTGCGAACGCATTGTAGGACGACGGGGAAGGCTGCCACGAGGCCGGGCGTCAGCGCACGACTTCGGAGCGGGCGGCGCGCACCGCGTCGACGTGGCGCGCGTAGAACGCCGGCAAGGGCTCGGGCTCATGGCCGGCAAGCCGGCGCTCGACGTGGGAGATGGCGCAAAGGCACACCGCGAACTCCGGCTCGCCCACCACCAGCACCACAGGGTCCTCGTCATCGCAGACCTCGTACAGCCCGCCGTGGCAGCCCCGCGCCACTTCGTACACGTAGGCGGCAATGCCGACGCGCTGCAGCGGCGTCAGGGTGAATTCACCACGCTGCACCTGCAGCGCCACCTGGTCGAGCCGGGCCAGGCTGCCGGGGCTGTAGTCGAGGATCTGCTGCGTTTCGAGGGGCAGCGCCTGCCGCACGGCCTCGGCCGCGGTACGGACCCGTTCGACGAAGGCGTCCTGCACACCGGGATCGACCTGTGGCGGCGCTGCCTTTCTGAGGAAACCGAACATGGCTGACTCCTGCGCGGATCGCCGCGCATGCGACAGTTTCATTATAGGAAGCGCTATCCTGCTGGCCAGCGGCCCGGCGCCTGCCCGCCGCGCACGGTTACCAAGGCCAACGCGATGTCACATCCCCCCGGCGCGCAGCGCGCGCCCGCGTTGTACCTGCACAACGGCAATGGAGGCCTGCATGGACCTGCTGGTGAATATCGACGTGGACGATCTCGGGATCGCCGAACGCTTCTACACCGCTGCATTCGGCCTGCGCCCCGGCAGGCGCTTCGGCACGGCCGGGCTCGAGCTGCTGGGCGCCTGCGCCCCGCTGTACCTGCTGCACAAGCCGGCCGGCACGCAGGCGGCGCCCACCACCCCGCAGCGCCGCGACTATGCGCGCCACTGGACACCGGTACACCTGGACTTCGTGGTGCCCGACGCGGACGCAGCCGTACAGCGCGCCGTGCGGGCAGGCGCGAAGCTGGAGGACCCGCCCTGTTCGCACGACTGGGGCCGCATCGCACACCTGTCTGACCCGTTCGGGCACGGCCTCTGCATCCTGCAGTTCACCGAACGCGGCTACGACGCCATCGCCACATGAGCCATACCGACGACGCCGAACCCGCAGTTCAGGTGCGCGGCAGCGTGACGCCGCGCTGGCCCTGGTACTTGCCGCCGCGATCGCGGTAGGAGGTTTCGCAGACCTCGTCGCTTTCGAGGAACAGCATCTGGGCGCAGCCTTCGCCGGCGTAGATCTTGGCGGGCAGCGGGGTGGTATTGGAGAACTCCAGCGTGACGTGGCCCTCCCACTCGGGCTCGAGCGGGGTCACGTTGACGATGATGCCGCAGCGTGCGTAGGTGCTCTTGCCCAGGCAGATGGTGAGCACGCTGCGCGGAATGCGGAAATACTCCACGGTGCGCGCCAGCGCGAAGGAGTTGGGCGGGATGATGCAGACGTCGCCCTTGAAGTCGACGAACGACTTTTCGTCGAACTGCTTGGGATCGACGATGGTGGAATTGATGTTGGTGAAGATCTTGAATTCGTCGGCGCAGCGCACGTCGTAGCCGTAGCTGCTGGTGCCGTAGCTGACGATCCGTCCGCCATTGGCGGTGCGGACCTGGCCGGCCTCGAACGGTTCGATCATGCCGGCCTCGGCCGCGCGGCGGATCCAGCGGTCGCTTTTGATGCTCATGGGTAGGCGCCTTTAGGGAATGGCCGGTATTTTATCCGGTCGGATGGCGCCCCGACGGGCGCCTCAGTCGTCGATCAGCACACGGTACACCAGTGCCAGGCCGTTGACGCCGCCGGCCTTGAGGTCCAGTGACAGCCCGCGCGCGAGCCGGTAGCTGGCCCGGCCCACCGTCTCGGTGCCGGCCAGGGCCTGCTCCACGCTGAGCGTGATGCCGTTGGCGAAATGCTTGCTCGCGACCAGGAACTGGGTGGAGAGGTCGCTGTCGCCGACCTGGTTGACGTCGCCGGCAACGGTGCGATCGGGCAGCAGGCTGCCCGACGAGCCGATGGCGCCGGAACGCACGCTGACGTCGTCCAGCCCGAATTGCCGGTAGAACGGCTGCCCGCCGCCCAGCAGTGCCGTGCCGACCGACAGCAGCAGCGCCGTATCGCCGCCGCCTTCGTCGGGCCCGCGCCCCAGCACCAGCCACGAGAGCTTCTCCACGTCGCTGACATCGGGGTAGGACACCAGGTCGATGCGGGGACGCTGGGCCGTGCCCGACACCCGCACGCCCGCCTCGACCTGGTCGCCCGTGCGCAGCGCCTCGATGTCGAGCAGCGGATTGTCGATGCGCCCCTGGAACGTGATGGTGCCGCGGCGCAGCCGCAGTTTCTGCCCATAGGCCTCGATCCCGCCGCCCCGGGTGCGCAGCGCCCCCATGCCGGTGAGGCGGCCCTCGGCCATCATGACGCGGATGCTGCCCACCACGCCCGCGTCCAGGCCCATGCCGGTGATGTAGAAGCGCGGCCCCATGTCGAAGTTCAGGTTCATGGCGAGCTGCATGGGGGTGGACGCGGCTTCCTCCTCGCCGGCGCGGACCACGCGCACGTCGTCATCCAGGGTGGGCACGCCCTGCAGGATCTCCAGGCTGACCCAACCCGCATCGGCCTTGAGGTCGCCGGTGACGACAAGGCGCGGCAGCTCTGCCTGCAGCGCCACCTTGCCCGATATCATGGCGTAGCGGTCCGAGCGCTGCAGCGCCGGGAAGCGGTGCAGGGTGAGGTCCACGTTGCCGCGGGAGGCACTGAGTTCCCAGACGCCGGAGGCCTCGATATAGCCGTTCTTGGCGTCCGGGTCGGAGGTGATCCAGGTGCGCGTGCGCCACTCGTCGGGCATCACGCGCAACGAAGCCGGAAAGCGCAGCGAGTCCAGGAAGAACCGGTCGCCGTCGAGGCGGGCGCGCAGCGTGCCGTCGATCAACCGCACGCCGTCGTCCACGCGCACCACGCGCAGGCGCTCGCCCCGCACCGAGCCCGAGGCCGACCACTTGCCTTCCAGCGTGCCCTGCGCCTGCAGCGCGGCATCCACCTGCCCGCCGACCTCGATGCTGTCGCCGGTGAACAGCCCCACCCAGGCCAGGTCGTCGATGTCCGCATCCAGCGAGGCGCGGATCGGCTGGCGCGGACCGAGCGCAAGCCCGTTGAGCACGGCGCTGGCTTGCGCGCCTATCGTGCCCATTTTTTCCGTGGCGACGTCCAGTGCCGCCTCCAGCCTGCTGGTAGCCGCGCCGGTCGGCGTGGCCTTGAGCTGCAGCGCCAGCCGCCTCAGGCCCAGCGCGATGGGAGGATCGCCCGGGATCATCAGGTCGCCGTCGCGGCGGGCGATGCGCGCCGTGCCCGACAGCGCGCCGGCGAATCGCAGGTCCCAGTCCAGGTCCAGGGCGATGCGCCGCACGGCGTCGGATTGGCGGGCATGGACATGGCGGGCTTCGCGCCGCGCGCGCTCCGCCGCGGCGGGGTCCAGCGCGCGCAGCACCTGGCGCACCATGGCCGCGGTGATCACCAGATTGTCGGCACTGCCCTTCGTCTCCCAGCGTCCGCCCGCTACGCGCGATCCGCCATGCTGCAGCACCGCCTGCTGCCTGTCGGGAAAGCCCAGCAGCAAGGTCGTGGCGCCGATTTCCGCTTGCCAGCGCGGGGGCTGCGCGCCGGGCAGGATGGCCACGTCCAGCGGCTTGCCGAACTTCAACCCGAAGCCGGCCGTGTCGACCTCCAGGCGCCCCAGCGTGCCGCGCCAGCCCGCGAGGGCGGGCTGCCCCTGCTCGCCCGGCTGTTCGCCCCAGCCGCCCTGCAGTTCAAGATTGGCGCGCACCGGCGCCTGGCCCAGCCTGTCTGCGCGCGCCTGGGGCGGCGCATAGCGGGCCTGCAGGGTGGCGCGATGACGCGCCGCCACGCCATCCAGCGCCGCCTTCAGCGTGACCGCTCCCGGCAAGCCGGGCCAGAAAGCTGCCAGGCGCGGCGCATTGACGTCGAGCGCCAGCTTGCCTGCCGTCGCGCCCAGCATGCCCGAGGCCTGCACGCGATTCGGGCCCAGGCGCAGGTCCGTGTCCAACCCGTCGATGCGCCATCCCGCGGGCAGGCCGGGCACCGGCGGTGCGGCGGGGGCGCTTCCCGCCGCCGGGGCATCGGCCTGGAGGCGGCCGGCCAGCTTGCCGGACAGCGGCTGGCCGTTCCAGCGGCTGCCTTCGTCGAATACCAGGTCCAGGCTGGCGCGTCGCAGCGTCTGGAGATTGGCCACTTCGGCGTCCAGCCCGGCGCGCGCGCTCAGCACACCCGCGGGCATGCCGGGGCCGAGCAGCCCGCCCACGTCGAGTTTCTCGGCCTGCAGCGTGGCCACGACCCGGTCCACGCCGGGCTCGCCCCCCACGGCCTGCCAGTCCAGCGTGGCGGCCAGCACCCGCTTGCCGTCGTTCGACAGCAGCAGGTTGGCATTGCGCAGGGGAAACGCCGCACGCGGCGCGAGTCCGGTCCGGGCCTGCAGGCCCAGGGCGCCCCCCTGGCCGTCGACGGTGACGTCGACCACGTCCAGGCTGCCGTCGGCCTGCAGCGACATCTGCACGGGGCAGTCGGTGGGATCGGCATCGGCTGCGCCGACGGCTTGCGCCAGTCCGTTGCGCGCCATCCACGCGTTCACGCACAGCGGCGAGTCCGCCCCCGTTCCCCAGGCCGACACGTCGAGCCGCGCCTGGAAAGGCCAGGGGTCGGCCAGCCCGGTGAGCGCCATGTCGCCCTGCAGGGCGGCGCGGGCCCAGGGGTGGTCCATGTGCAGGCTGGCGATCTGCAGGCGCGCGCCCTGCGCGTCGGCGGCCAGGCTGGCCACCAGGTCGTGCAGGGCCACCGGCAGCGGCTGCCCGTCCTGCGTGAGCGAGAAGGCCCCGACGGCGAAGCGATCCACGGCCACCGCGACGGGCAGCGCCACCTTGCCCGGGGGCTGCGCCGCGGGGTCCTCGGGCGCGGGCGCCGCGCCTGCCAGCGCCACCTTCACCTGCCCGGCCGATACCTCGCGCACATGCAGCCGGCGATGCCGCAGCGCACGCCAGTCCACGTCCAGCCGCAGCCCCGTGACGTCGACCTCGGTGCCGTCGAAGGCCAGCCGCAGGCTGCCCACGTCCAGGCCGCGCAGCAGCGTGCCGCGCACGTCGCGCGCTTCGCCGCCCAGCAGTTCCACCGCGCCGCCAAGCAGCATGCGCGTGCCGTGCTGCGTGCCGGCCAGCCAGAACAGCAGCGCGACCGCGAGCGTGGCCACCATGACCAGGCCAGGCAGCCACCACACCACGACATGCCGCAGGACGGCCCGCAACGCCTTCAAAATGCAATCCCCAGGGAAAAGTGCAGGCGCAGGTCGCGCTCGCGCTGTCCGTAGGCGAGATCGAGGAACAGCGGCCCCGCCGGCGTGCGCACGCGCGCGCCCACGCCGTAGCCGAGGGCGACGTCCATCTCGCCGAACGACGTGGCGGCATCGCCCGCGTCGACGAAGACGCCCATGCCCCAACGCTCGTCGAAGTAGTGGTCGTATTCGATGCTGGCCACGGCCAGCGTGGGCGCGCCCACCACGGCGTCGTCCTTCTCCAGCCCCAGGCTGCGATAGCGATAGCCGCGTATGGTGCGTGCGCCGCCCGTGCGGAAGCCGAAGTCGTCGGGAATGCGCGTGGCTTCGCTCGACCAGATGCGGCCGACTTCGCCGCGCACCGTGAGCACGTCGCGCTCGCCCACCGGCCACCATTTCTGGGCACGCAACTGGGCGCGCGTGAACGGCTTGCCGGTATCGAGCGCCACGCCCAGCCCGCCGCCCACCGCGATGAGGTTGCCTTCGCGCGGGTCGTACTTGTTGTCCACGTCGCGCCTCAGCCATTCGGCGGTGAGGGTGGCGGTGGGCAGGTCATAGGAGTCGCCGCCGTCGATCCGCACATGATCATGGGCCAGCAGGGCGCCCCAGCGCGTCTCGTATTCGACCCGGCTGCCGCCGGCGCCCTTGCGCTGCTGCAGGCGCGTGGCGCCGAGCGCGTAGCGGGTCACTTCCAGGCCCTGGATGTCGGAACGGTCGGCCAGCACGCCGTAGGAATCCTTGTAGCCGCGTTCGTCGGGAGGCAGGTTGAAGTCCAGGAAGGCTCGCTGGCGCAGCCGATCGACGCCGAAGCCGGTTTCCATGGTGACCGGCAGCCCGAAGACCACGTTCTGACGGTAGATGGACTCGAGCCGCACGCCAGCCTCGTCGTCCACGCCCAGCGATACGGCGGCGCGCTTGGGCGGCGCCTCGACCACCCGTACCTCCACCGGCAGCGTGACCTCGCCCTGCGAGTCGGGGCGCGGGGCGCCGCTCACGCCAGGCGCGCCCGACACCCGTGGATCGCCGGCAGGCTCGGCCGCGGCCATGCCGGAGGAGCCCGGCGGCCGCGCCGCATCGCCCGGCTGCGGCGCCGGTGGCTGCGGGGACTCGGCCGGCGTGTCGAGCACGGAAGGGTCCAGCGAGACGAAGGCGCCCCGGAAGAAGGCCGTGGTCTGCAACGACTGCTGCCAGTCGTCCAGCTTCTGCTGGCTGTAGACCGAGCCCGGCGTATACCGCACGTAGCGATCGATGAGGGACTCCGGCACGCGCTCCAGCCCCTGGACCTTCCTCTCGCCCATGCGCACCAGCGGGCCGCTGTCGATGGACACCGACAGGCGTACGCGCGCCCGCTCGGCATCCACCTGGGCCGCGGAAGCGGTCAGGCGGGCCAGCAGGAAATCACGGTCGGAGACGGCTTGCAGCAGCTCGGACTTGGCCTTGTTCCAGTCGGCGTTGATGAAGGGCTTGCCGGGAGCCAAAGCCCAGTCGCGCCGCCAGGCGGCAACGCGCTCGGCGTACTCGGGCCGCGCGACGCGTCCGGTGAAGTCCAGCTCCACCGATTCCACCTCGGCGCGCGGTCCCGTCTGGATGACGATGTCCCAGGTTTCGCCGCCCACGTCGGTGCCCGGCGTGAGGGTCACCGTGGGCGTGAAATAGCCTTGCGTGGCCAGGGCTGCGAGCGCGGCGTCGCGGGCGCGGCGCCGCAGGCGATTGATCTCGCCGCCATCCTGGTCGGCGGCCAGCCGGGTGATGGCCGCGACCGCCTCCGTGATGGCCTGCAGCGCAGCAGGCGGGGCGCCACCGGGATCGATGACGACCTCCGGAACCTCCGCCCTGGCCGTGCCGGTGAGCAGGGCCAGGGTGGCCGCGAAGGTGCATGCCACCCACCGCATCGGTCAGGTTGGCGCCTGGACCACGACGGAAGGAAACTTGCCCGCCATGTCGCGCGGCAATGCGGCAACGCCGGCAGCAAGCTTGCGCGCTATGCCGCGATACAGGGCGGCCGCTTCGCTGCCGGGGTCTGCCACCACGGTGGGCTTGCCCGCGTCGGTCTGCTCGCGTATGCCGAGCGCCAGCGGCAGGCTGCCCAGCCATGGCACCTGGTACTGCTCGGCCATGCGGCGGCCGCCGCCCTCGCCGAAGATGTGCTCGGCATGGCCGCATTGCGAACACACATGGATGGCCATGTTCTCGACCACGCCCAGCACCGGCACTTCCACTTTCTGGAACATGCGCAGGCCCTTGCGCGCATCGAGCAGCGCGATGTCCTGCGGCGTGGTGACGATGACGGCGCCCACCACCGGCACCTTCTGCGCCAGGGTGAGTGCGATGTCGCCCGTGCCGGGCGGCATGTCGACGACGAGATAGTCGAGGTCGTCCCAGTTGGTCTGGCGCAGCAACTGCTCCAGCGCCTGCGTGACCATGGGCCCGCGCCAGATGGCGGGCGAATCGGCGTCGATGAGGAAGCCGATGGAATTGGCCTGCAGCCCATGGCCGCGCAGCGGCTCCATGGACTTGTTGTCGCGGCTCTCCGGACGGCCCGAGATGCCCAGCATGGTGGGAATGCTGGGGCCGTAGATGTCGGCATCGAGCACGCCCACGCGGGCGCCGTCGGCAGCCAGCGCCAGCGCCAGGTTCACGGCCGTCGTGCTCTTGCCCACGCCTCCCTTGCCGGAGGCCACGGCCACGATGTTGCGCACGTTGGGCAGCGGCTTGAGCCCGCGTTGTACCGCATGCGCCGCCACCTGCCAGCCCACCGAAACGCGCGCATCGGGCACGCCCGCCGCTGCCAGGGCCTGCCGGGCTGCTTCCCGCACTGCCGCCTCGGCATGCGCGGCGGGATAACCCAGGGAGATATCCACCTCGACTCCGCCGGCGCCGATGCGTATGTCACGATCTTTTACACCGTGATGGAGCGCCAAACCGGTTTCAGGATCTTTCGCGGCGCGCAGCGCGTCGCGGATTTGCTCTACCGTTATACTCATTACAGTCTGATTTCCACAGGCAGCACGGGAATTCCGTCGCCGATACCCGCAAGGATAGCGGATAGGCGGGAACCTTTAGCCGGGTTTTACATCCTACCCCCATGACCGATCTCCTCTCCCGCTTCGTGCGCGCCGTCTGTTTTGCCCTGCTTGGCCTGGTGGGCATGGCCATGGCGCTCGTCTTCATGGCATCGACGGCAATCGCGGTCGGCGTGCTCTACATCGTGGCCAAGGTCCGCGGCAAGCCGTTCGGCGTGCGCGCCTACTGGAGCCAGCGCCAGTCCGCACGCCCCGGCTCGTTCCAGGACGCCCCCCGCGGCGACGTCATCGACGTCGAAGTACGCGAAGTACGCTAACCGGGTCGTCCGCCGGCGCGCGCACGTGCCGCGCGCCCGGCGCCCCCGACACGCCTGCTGCCCGCGCGCGGCCGATTGCGCTGCGCGTGTCGGCGTCGGGCCGCGCCGTGCAATGGCAGCCGCGGCCTGGTGGTGGGCACACGCTTCCCTTCCAAAACCTGCATGCGCAGACCGCATGCCAATGCCCGGGCTCACGGCAGGCCGGGGCGGGGTGCGCCGAAAGGCCCTAAAATGCCCGGTCGAGCTTTCGGCAACCCGGGTGCGCCACGCGCCATCCGCGGTTGAATTCACTGCAACCCGTCGATCCGCCATGTCACGCACGCTATTCGTTACCACCGCCCTGCCCTATGCCAACGGCTCGTTCCACATCGGCCACATCATGGAATACATCCAGGCCGACATCTGGGTGCGGGCGATGCGCATGGCGGGGCATACGGTGCACTTCGTGGGCGCCGACGATGCGCATGGCGCGCCCATCATGCTCAAGGCCGAGAACGAAGGCATCACGCCCGAGCAGCTGGTGGCGCGCTACGCGGCCGAACGTCCGCGCTACCTCGACGGCTTCCACGTGCGCTTCGACCACTGGCACTCGACGCACTCGGCCGAGAACGTCGCGCTGTCGCAGGAGATCTATCGCGCGCTCAAGGCGCAGGACCTGATCGAGACGCGCACCATCGAGCAGTTCTACGATCCGGTCAAGGGCATGTTCCTGGCCGACCGCTACATCAAGGGCGAGTGCCCCAAGTGCCATGCCAAGGACCAGTACGGCGATTCCTGCGAGGTCTGCGGCTCGGCCTACGCACCCACCGAGCTGATCCAGCCCTACTCGGCACTCACCGGCGCCACGCCGGTGGTGAAGTCGTCCGAGCACTTCTTCTTCAAGCTGTCCGACCCGCGCTGCGTGGCCTTCCTGCGCGAATGGACCGCCGGCAGCAGCGCCTCGGGCGCCCCCCACCTGCAGGCCGAGATGCTGGCCAAGACGCGGGAATGGCTGGGCAGCGACGATGCCGACGCCAAGCTGGGCGACTGGGACATCTCGCGCGACGCCCCGTACTTCGGCATCGAGATCCCCGATGCGCCGGGCAAGTATTTCTATGTGTGGCTCGACGCCCCCGTCGGCTACCTGGCCTCGCTCAAATCCTATTGCGCCAAGACCGGCCTGGATTTCGACGCGCTACTCGACCCCGCCGGCGCCACGGAGCAGGTGCACTTCATCGGCAAGGACATCATCTACTTCCACGCCCTGTTCTGGCCGGCCATGCTGAAGTTCGCCGGCCGCAAGACCCCCGACGCGATCAACGTCCACGGCTTCATCACGGTCAGCGGGGAGAAGATGTCCAAGAGCCGCGGCACCGGCATCTCGCCGCTGCGCTATCTGGAGCTGGGCATGGACGCCGAATGGCTGCGCTACTACATGGCCGCCAAGCTCAACGCCCGCGTCGAAGACCTGGACTTCAATCCCGAGGACTTCGTGGCGCGCGTGAACGCCGACCTGGTCGGCAAGTACGTGAACATCGCCAGCCGCGCCGCCAACTTCATCACCCGGCATTTCGACGGCGCCCTGGGCTACGCGGGCGACACGGTGGCGCTGGGCGCCGAATATGCCGCCCAGGCCGAGGCCATCCGCGCCGCCTTCGAGGCGCGCGAATACAACCGCGCCATCCGCGAGATCATGGCGTATGCCGACCGCATCAACCAGGCCTTCGACAGCGCGCAGCCCTGGGTGCTGGCCAAGGGCATCGCCACCGCCGACGACGCCACGCGCACGCAGTTGCAGGACATCTGCTCTCGCGCCCTGGCAGGCTTCAAGGCGCTGTCGGTCATGCTGGCCCCCGTGCTGCCGGCGCTGGCCTCGCGCGTGGCGCGCGAGCTGTTCGGCGGCGAGCGCGATTTCACCTGGGAAGACGCCGGCGTGCTGCCGCAGCGCGTGGCGCCCTTCAAGCACCTGATGCAGCGCGTGGATCCCAAGATGCTGGAAGCGCTGTTCGAGGCGCCGGCCAGCAACGCTGCGCCCGCCGAGGAGGCACCGGCCGTGGTCCCCGGCGGCGAACCGCTGGCCGAAACCATCGGCATCGACGACTTCGCCAGAATCGACCTGCGGGTGGCCCGCATCGTGGACTGCCAGCACGTCGAAGGTTCCACCAAGCTGCTGCAGCTCACCCTGGACGTGGGCGAAGGCCGCCATCGCAACGTCTTCTCCGGCATCAAGTCGGCCTACAAACCCGAAGACCTGGTGGGCAAGCTCACCGTCATGGTCGCCAACCTGGCGCCGCGCAAGATGAAGTTCGGCGTATCGGAAGGCATGGTGCTGGCCGCCAGCCATGCCGACGAAAAAGCCGATGCCGGCATCTACGTGCTGGAACCCTGGCCCGGCGCCCAGCCCGGCATGCGCGTGCGCTGACCAGCGGTGAGCCCCTTGCCGGGGCCGGGGTGTTCAGTCGAGTCGCGGCCGCGCTGGTGTCTGACACCAGGTTTCAGTCTGGAGTGAAAGCTGGTGTCAGACACCTTCGTGGGGTCAGGCCTGGGGCGCCAGGGTGGGGTCCAGGGCCACGCGCTCGTCGAAGACGAAGCAGTTGCCGTGGAAGCCTGTGCCGCCGGTCTCCTCGAAGTACTTAAGAATGCCGCCTTCGAGCTGGTAGACGCGGGGCACGCCCGCCTGCGCGAGGTAGATGGCGGCTTTTTCGCAGCGTATGCCGCCGGTGCAGAAGCTCACGACGGTCTTGTCCTGCAGTTCGGCCAGGTGGGCCTGCGCCGCCGCCGGGAACTGGGTGAAGCGCGCCAGCCGCCAGTCGGTTGCGCCCGCGAACGTGCCGGCGTCCACTTCGAAGGCATTGCGCGTATCGAGCAGCAACAGGGGCCGGCCGTCATCGTCGGCGCCCTGCGCCAGCCAGCGCGCCAGCGTGGCGCTGTCCACGCTGGGCGCGCGCCCGGCGGCGGGGCGTATGGCGGGATGATCCATGCGGATGATCTCGCGCTTGATCTTCACCAGCATCTTGCCGAACGGCACCTGCGCGGACCAGCTGGTCTTGGCCTCCAGGTCGGCGAAACGCGCGTCTGCGCGCAGCCAGGCCATGAAGGCTTCCAGGGGAGCCGGTTCGGCTGCCAGGAACAGGTTGATGCCTTCGGGCGCGAGCAGCACCGTGCCCTTGATGCCCGCGCCGCGAGCACGCTCGAGGATGCGGGTACGCAGCTCGGACAGGCCATCGAGCTCCACGAACTTGTAGGCGGCGATATTGGCGATGCGCTGCGGCATGGCATCCGTCATGGCGTCTGCACCCGTTGCTCGATCACCGCATCGAGGATCCAGCGCACTTCCGGCGCGCCGGCCTGCGGCTGGGGATCGCGCTGCTCGACCACGCGCAGGCGGTATTCGATGCCCGGCTGGTACGCGAAACCCAGGATGTCGCCGTGCCAAAGCTGCCAAGGCTGCGAGACATCGTCGCGCACCTGATAGCAACGGGACCGGATGGCGCCCGTGCCGCATGGCGCCTGGCGTGCGGCGACGTACACCAGCTTGGTGGCGCCCTGCTGCCCGCCCACCACGGGATCGGCACGCCGGCCGAACTCGAGCACGTCGCCCGAGCCCAACGCCAGGGTGAGCCGCTGCGGACCGGGCACGCCGTCGAGCCGGCTGGCCCGGATGTCGGTGAGCGCGGCGAGATAGTCGCGTTCGCGCTGCATGGCCTCGGCATCGGCGCAGGCCATGCGCGTGGTCATGGGAGCCTGGGGCACCACCAGCAGCCCGTTGGCCATCGTGTACGTGCCGGAATAGCGGTTGCAGCCTGCATGACCCGACAGCACGGGACGTCCGTGCTCGCGCGTGAACTCCAGGGTGATGGGGCGGCTGCTGGACGTGGGATGCGGGACCGGCCGCAGCGTGCCGCCGGGACGCGTCCAGCGCGCCAGCTCCCAGTGGGTCTGGGCCAGCGCGTCGGTGCGCGCCGCCAGCGCGGCCGCAGAGCCCGGCGCAACGCCGGGCGACGAGCTGGCGCAGGCCGCCAGGACCAGCGGCAGGCAGGCCGCCAGCAGGCGGCCGGGCAATGACGATACGGGCATGCACTTCTCCGGACGGCGCCGGGACGCGGCCCGGCCAAGCCGCCATTTTAGGCGGCTGTGCGGCGGCCGGCGGCGTCGCCCTATTCGAACACGTGCGAGACCGAAGCCGGACGACCGCCCGAGACGTCCACCGTGACCTTGTAATCGGCCCCGGCCGGATTGCGCACCGTGATCGTGTGCCGCCCCGGCGGCAGCCGGAGCTGTTTGAGCGGCGGGCTCACGCCCTGCGGACGGCCGTTCACCAGGACCTCGCCCCAGGGCCGGATGTTCAGGCTGACGCTGGCCGACGCGGCCGGCGCCGGGGGCTCGGTCTTGGGGGGTTCGGCATTGGCCGGCGCTGCAGCCTGGCTGTCCGTTTCTGTCTGCGGCGGCGCGTCCGGGGTCTGTGTGGCCGCGCCCGCGGAAGGCTCGGCCGGCGTCGCTTCGGCAGATTCCGGCACGGCGGCGGCATCGGGGGCCTGGCCCGGCGCGGACGGCGTCGGTGCGTCGACGCCGGGCGGCACCGAGGGGTCTGCAGCGGGCGGCGCGCCGGCACCCGTGGCGGACGGATCCGTCGGCGCGGACTGTGTCCCGCTGCCTGCGGACGGCGCATCGCCGGGAAGCGGCGGCGGCATCGCAGGAGCCGCTGCGTCCGGAGGGGTATCGGCCATGCCCGCAGCCGGCCCCGGCTCCCCAGCCGGCGCTGGAATCGCAGCCGGCGCCGGCTCGCCGGACGAGCCCAGCGCAGGCGGCGCGGGCGGCGCAGGTTCGACCGCTGGGGGAGCAGGCGCCTGCGGCGCTGCGGGCGCCGGCGCGGATGGCACGGGAGCCTGGGCCACGGTTTCCGGCTGTTCCGGCTGCGGGCCGCGCAGCCAGAAATACAGCACGCCGGCCACCGCCACCAGCACCAGCCCGATCATGAGCACCGGCGCCCGCGCGGACCTGGCCGGATCGGCTTGCTGCGCCGCTGGCGCAGGGACCTCGTCCGCGGCGGGCGCGGGCGCATTGCGGGCGGGTGGCACGGCAGAGGCCGCCGCGGCGGATGCAGCCGCCGCCGTGGCGGCAGCGGCCTGCGGCTGCGCCGCAGGCGCGGGTTCCGCCGGTTCGGCCTGCGCGAGGGCTGCAGCCGCCGTGACCGGGCCTGCCGCGTTCGCAGGCGCAGCCGGCACGGCCGCTGCTTCGGGCTCGGCCGGCAATGGCTCCGGCTCGGCCAGCGGCAGACCCGCGGCGCGCGCGAACGCCGCCAGGTCCTGGGGCCGGGCCGAGGCATCGAACGCCAGGCCGGCATCGATGGCACGGGCGAAGTTGCGCGCGGCCGGATCATACGCCATGCGTTCGGCCAGGGGCACGTAATCTTCCCGCACGCAACGCTGCAGCGCGGGTGGCGGCGCCTCGCCGGTGGCCAGGGTGTAGGCCAGGGCACTGAGACCGTAGACGTCGGTCCAGGGGCCGCAGGGGGACCGCGGGTCGTCGGTGTACTGTTCGAAGGCCGCATAACCGGGCGCGCGCTCGGCCGCCTCGGCATCCGCCGCGGGCTCCAGCGGGCCGGCCAGCAGGTGCGCCCTGCCGGCGTCATCGATGCCGACCGCCGACATGGCGAGGGCTCCATGCACCCTGCCCTGGGCATGCAGCGGCGCCAGCGCGGCCACCAGGTCCGCCAGTATCTGGCGTATGCGGGCCACCGGCATGCTGCCGCTGGCCGGGAGCTGGTCCAGCGGGCGCGGCGTCCCGTGCCGGGTGCCGGCACCGCGTGTTTGCGCCGTAGCGGAAGAGGTGGTCATGCGGAGCCTCCGTCGAAAAGCCTATAGGCGCCAGGTGCTGAGCGCCGTGAACAGCCGCACGAACAGCGTCGCGTTCAGCGCCCCCCCGTGCACGTAGGTCTGCAGGGCGGCGCCGTCGGCCTGGTTGGTCCACCAGTAGCTGGTATGCGAACTGGGGTTGAAGCAGAACGGCAGGTCGGGCCAGCCCGCCAGGGCGCGCTGGGCGACCGGCGCACTTCCCGGACCCGGCCCGGCATTGAGGATCTCGAGAATGTCGCTGCCGGCCGAGCGCTCGGGCGGCTGCGCCGATGCCGTCGGTGGATTCAGCTGCAGCAAGTTGCGGTCCAGCTGTTCGGCAGCGCAGCCGTGGCGCACGGCGCTGAGCATGCTGGCGCCGACCTGGTGGTAGTAGTCGGACGCCCCCTCGAGGAGGCTGCTGTCGTAGGCATGCTCGGGCAGGGCCAACACCACGCACAGCGGATACGACCGCCCCACCCTGTCGTGGCTGGGCGCGATGCAGCCCAGCTGCACCACGCCGGCGCCCGGCCCGCTCGGTATCGCGAAGTTCCAGATCGGCGCCGTGGCGTAGGCGCGTTCGGCGCTGCCGTCGGGCACCTGCTTGAGGGCGGCCACGCCGTACTGCAGCCATTTGTCCCACCAGGCCACCAGCTCGCGGCCCAGCCGGCGATGCATGAAATCGCCGGCGGCGGGGATCTTGCCGTACCAGCCGATATCGTGGCGAAGTCCGTGGTTGCGCATGGCCGGCCTCACGAACGGCCGGGGCACGCGAACCCCTGCATTTCGGCGAGGTGGAACGGGCTCTTGACGCTGCTGGCGGTAATCTCGAGCACCACCTTGCGCCCGCCGATGTCGAAAGTGGCCAGCGTGACCTCGGGCGAACGGCCGCGTCGCAGCGCGGCCTTGTCCAGCATGCGGTTGAGGGCCCAGGGGCCGGTGCTGACCAGCCCCGCAGTGCCGGTCTGCGGCGTGAGCTCGATGCGTACCTGGTTGGTGCCGCGCGGGCCCGGCCACTGCACCGTGGTCGAGACCTGCGGGCCGTGCGCATAGCGCACCGCCTGGCCATCGACGTCCATCACGAACTGGGTGATCTCCGGGTCCATCTCCACAGGCCGGATCGAGACACGGTACGACGGCAGGTTGTTGCCGGCCATGAAGTACACGTCGCGGATCACGGCGGCGCGCTGGAAGGAATCGAGATAGGCGGATCGCTCGCCGGGCGTGCCGTCGATGTTCGGCTTGAAGCGCCAGCGCGATCCGGATACATCGATATGGTTTACCAGGTTCTGCTGGAAGAACTGGTCCATCATCCCGTTGGGGGCGAACAGCCGCGCCATGTCGTTGGGCGCCACGTCGCGGTCGGAGCGCGCGGAGAACGGATAGCGCCCGGCGATGGATTGCTGGCAGAACAGGCCTATCGTGGCATAGACGGTATCGCCCAGGCGCTCGCGGGCCACGCCCGACACTTCGTCGGCCGCGCCGGTCGAGAGATCGTCCAGCACGCTGCGCAGCGGCCCCGGCATGCGCCCGGCCTCGGCGCGCACCTTGGTGACCACGTCGGAGCCGGGCGCCGGGCTGCCGCTGCGCAATGCCGCGTCGGCGGCGGTGAGATAGGTATAGAGCTCGTTGAGCAGGCCGGCGGTGGCCATGATGGGCGCCGGCTGGCCATTGCCTTCGCTGCGCGCCAGGCGGCGCCACGGCTCGAAGTGCTGATCGACGATGCGCTCCAGCTTGTCCGCGCCCGCATCGGCCCGCTGGGCGCCCGACGGGCCGGTGGGGCCGAACATCTGCTCCAGCGCCTCGCGTGTGCTGCTGACGCGGTCGCGCGCCTGGTCCACCAGCGAGCGCTCGTCGGCGGCGGCATCGCGCAGCAGCGTGGTCTCGCGGCCCACGCCCTGCACCAGCTGCACCAGCGGCGATTCCGGCGCCGACAGGGTGCGCGCCATCTGGATGCTCTGCAGCAGCGATTCGCGCGGCGCCAGGGCCAGGTCGTTGAGGTAGGCGTCCCACTGGGCCACGTAGTCGTTGAGATACAGGCGGCGGATGTCGACGATGAGCTGCTCGCGCGCCGCCTGGTCGAGCATGCCGGGCGGCGCGATGTCCAGGACCCAGGCGTCGTCGCTGCGCAGGCGCTCGGCCACGCGGATCACGCGCGGATTGAACACCTCCCAGTAGCCGCGGTAGGTGTACAGCGCCGGAATGCCTTCGTTCAGCGGCTTGCCGCTCTTGCGCCGGAACACCGACGTGGCCTGCGGGCCGCCCAGCGTGACGGCGGTGGTGTCGGGCGTGGCGTCGGCGCCCGCGAGCAGCCGCCGCAGCCGGCTGTAGGCGCGCTGCGGCAGGGTATAGCGGGCCAGGCGCTCGCGCGCCTCGCTCACCAGCGCCTCGTCGCGCGGAAAGGGAGATGCCAGCACACGGCCCTGCACCAGGTTGCGCAGATGCAGCGACATCATGTCGTACTGCTGCCGCGTGTATCCCTCGGGCAGCGTCTGCTGCATGTCGGACAGCAGCCAGGCATGCATGAATTCGGCGTCGTAGCGATCGGCCTCGTACAGCATCAGGTAGGCGCGCAGCGCCTCGTAGCCGTATTCCAGGTCGTCGGGGCGGGCCTGGCGCAGGGCCGTTTCCACCCGGCGGGCCACCTGCGGCAACAGCACGTTGTCCAGCGTGTCGCGGTACACGCCCTGCACCGCCGCCTGCATCTTGCGCCCCTGGTACAGGCCGAAGCGGTAACCCATCGGCGGCGCATCGATCTCGAAGTCCTGGTGCCGCGGCAGATACCACAGGCTGTCGAGGAACGGCATCAGGCCGAGCACGTCGCCGGCGCGCGTGATCTTGATCTCGCGGCCCAGCTTCTCCACGGTGGGAACGCGGCGCGCCACTTCCTCGAGGTAGGCGCGGTTGTTGCCGTAGCTCACGACCCAGCCCCCGACCAGGGCCAGCAGCACCAGCGTGATGAGCCCGTAGCCGGCCCAGTGCAGGCGCCGATAGCGGCGCTCCCAGCGCAGGTTGCGCCCCGCCAGGCCGGCCTCGCGGAAGATCACGTCCTGCAGCAGGTTCTTCAGGAAGAAGCTGCGGCCCTCGCCCTCGGGGGGCGGCGGCACGGTGGCACCGGTGCCTTCGATGCGCAGGTAGCGCCGCAGGTGGCCCGTGACCTGGTCGAACGTCTCGCCGCCCTGCGTGCCGCTGGTGAAATACACGCCGCGCGGCACCAGCCGCGCCTCGAACTTGGAGGTCGCGAAGACGTCGCTGAGGAAATGGCCCAGCACCGACTGCAGGCCGGCGAACTGTTGCGGCAGCATGTAGGCCCGGGCGCGCCGCGCCGAGTCGGGCTCGGCGGCCAGGACCTCGGGCAGCGCATCGTCGAGCCGGCGCTGCAGCAGCCGGTATTCGGTATGGAAGGCCTGGTAGAGATCGAAATCGGGCTCCTGGCTGCGCGCATACGGCAGCGTGAAGCCCCAGACCTGGGCCAGGTCCTCGCGGCTGAACGAGGCGAAGTATTCCTCGAAGCCCGACAGCAGGTCCGCCTTCGTGACCAGCACGTACACCGGAAAGCGGATCCCCAGCTGCTCGCGCAATTCCTGCAGGCGACGGCGCAGCACGGCGGCGTGCTGCACCCGCTCCGCGTCGGACGAGGCGAGCAGGTCTTCCACGCTGACCGTGAGCATGGCGCCGTTGATGGGCTGGCGGCCGCGGAAGCGCGACAGCAGCCCGAGGAAGCCCTTCCACTCTTCTTCGTCGCCGGTGGGATCGCTTTCGTGGGTGGTGTAGCGCCCGGCGGTGTCCAGCAGCACGGCATCGTCCGTGAACCACCAGTCGCAATTGCGCGTGCCGCCCACGCCGCGCAGCGCCGTCTTGCCGAAGCGGTCGGCCAGCGGGAAATTCAGGCCGGAGTTCACCAGGGCGGTGGTCTTGCCGGAACCGGGCGCGCCGATAATCACATACCATGGGAGCTGGTACAGGTACTGCCGCGAGAAGCGGTCCAGCGACCAGCGCGCCGCCTTGCCGTCGAAGCGGGTCTTGCGCAGCAGTTCCACGGCCTCGTCGAAACGGCTCTCGAGCTCGCGGATCTCGGCGTTCTCCGGCTCGGGCGCGGCCTTCTCGGAGGCGGCCGGCCGCCGCAGCTGGCCCAGCAGCTGGGCATTGAGCCGGCCCTCGCGCCATTTGCGCCACAGCACCCGCAGCAGCCAGAAGGCAAACAGCGCGACGATCACGACGATGCGCGACAGCTCGGTTTCGAGCGGCCGCAGCGCGCCGATGGCCAGCAGCGGCCCGGCGATCCACACCAGCAGCGCCAGCGCCACGATGCCCAGGAAATTCCACAGCCCCCGGCTGAACAGGAACCCGAATAAGCGGTACATCATGGGCGAGTCCCCTCCAGCGTCTCCCCGCGTGCGACGGGCGGCACCAGCACGGTGATCTCCACGCGCCTGTTCAGCGCCCGGCCCGCGGCCGTGTCATTGGGCGCGACCGGATCGGCATCGCCGCGGCCTTCGGCCCTCACCCTGCCCGGCTGTTGCAGCCGCTCCTCCAGCATTTCCTTGACCACGTCGGCGCGCGCCTGGGAAAGATGCCAGTTCGAGGGATACCGCGCGGTGCGGATGGGTACGTTGTCGCTGTAGCCGCGCACGAGAATGTCTCCCTGGGTCTGGCGCAATGCATCGGAGACGCGCGACAGCACCGGCACGTAGCGGTCGCGGATCGCCGCCGAGCCGGCATCGAAGAGGCCGTCGCCGCGCAGCACCACCACGCTGCGATCGACTTCGTCGCGCACGGCGATGAGGTCCTCGCGGATTTCCGGCTCGAGGAACACGGCCAGGCGCGGCGACGGGGCGGGACGGCGCTCGGTGGGCGCGATCTGCACCGTGGGCGGCTTGAGCTGGTTGACCGCGGAGTACACGGCATCGGACCTGCCTCCCAGACTCCAGCTCAAGCCCCAGAACACCAGCAGCGCCAGCACGGCGGCCAGCGCTCCGTACACCCACAGCGGGATCGGCAGGCGGCGCAGCTCCTGCTGGGCCGGCGCGTCCTGCCAGTGCGGCGACAGCGCCCGGGGGTACTCGCCGCGCGCGCTGCGCAGGATGCGCAGCAGCCGCTGGCGCAGCGTCTCGAGCTGCGAGCGCCCGTTGTCGACCACGCGGTAGCGCCCCTCGAAGCCGAGCAGCAGGCAGTAATACAGCAGTTCGAGCAGGTCGAGGTGCTGGCTGGGGTTCTGCGACAACTTGGCCAGCAGCTGGAAGAATTTCTCGCCGCCCCAGGTCTCGTTGTGGAAGGTCACGAGCAGGCTGTGGGCCGACCACACGCCGTTGCCGCCCCAGGGCGTGAGGGCCGCGGCCTCGTCCAGGGCGGTGCAGAGACAGTAGCGGGCGCCCAGGATGGTCTCGTTCGGGATGCCGGCCTGCTGTGCGCGCAGCTCGAACTGCCGCACCTCGTCGAGCAGGTGCTCGCGCAGCATGGCGGGCGACGGGTGGGAGGCGGTCGCGCGTATCTGCGGTATCAGGTCGAGCAGCGGATTGGCGGCAGCCACCAGCGGATTGGAACCGCTGATCACGTACTCGTGCGGTCGCAGCCGGCTGGCAGCGCCGCCGTCCGGTGCGCCACCGCCGTCCAGCGGTCCGGCGAAGGGGGGATCGGAAGCGTGCATGGCTTGTTTCCTAGTCGCGCAAGGCCCAGAATTCCATCGACAGGCCCGGGAATTCGCCCGCCAGGTGCAGGGCCAGCGCACCCGTGCGCTCGAGCTGCTTCCAGAAGTCCCCGCTCTTGTCCAGTTCGAAGTAGACGTAGCCGGCGTTGTACGGGATCTGGCGCGGCGCCACGGGCAGGGCGCGCACCGTCACGCCCGGCAGCTGCAGATGCACGAGGTCGCGGATGCGGTCCACCGGGCCGATCTTCACCTGCGCCGGGAAGCGGCTGCGCACCATCTCGGCAGGCAGGTCGGCATGCACGGCCAGCACGAAGCCGGCGGTGCGCAGCAGTTCCGCGTCGGGGATCTGCGCGGTGCGCACGCCCTGGCCGCGGTCGTGCAGCGGAATCTGCACTGCGTGCTGCTCCAGCACCACCGACAGCGAACGCCGCAGCTCGGCCATGAGCGGCTCGAAGCTGGCCTGGAGATCGTCGTGGCGATATTCGGGCAACACCTGGGGCCGGCGGTCGGCACTGGTGTAGGAAGCCAGGTCGCAGGCCAGCATCAGCCAGTCGCGGAACAGGCGCTCGGGATGCATGGCCACCATCTGGCGCGCATGCCACAGCGCGCCCACGTAACGGTTCACCGTCACCAGCAGCATGAAGTCGGCGACCTCCGAGACGCCGCCCCGCCCGGCCTGCGACAGCCGGCCCGCCAGCGCCTCGCTGCGGGCCTCCAGCAGCCCGTACAGCTCGCCGGTGTAGGCGCGCAGGACCGGGTGCGTGTCTGCCGCCAGCCAGGGCGCGATGTAGGCGTCGTCGAGCACGACGCGATTGTCGGCGCGGCGCTCGACCACGCGGGCCACGGCCATTCCGACCCACTCGTCGCCCATGTCCTGCTCGAGCATGAGGCGCAGCCGCAGCCGGCCGAGCTGCAGCAGGGCGGGCTCCAGGCCGCTGGCGCCCGAGTCTTCTATGTCGGCTTCATGGACCTGGTAGCGCGCCAGCCCGTCTTCGTCGCCTTCATAGACGACCTCGGCGCCGCCTGCGCGGCGGCGCGGCAGCGCCAGCATCACGCGGGCATCATGCGTCTGGGGCGGGACGTCCAGCGCCGCGGGCGCCTCGTCGGGATGGTCGAACTCGAAGGGCGTGCCGTCGGGCAGCACGCCCCGGCCGCGGGTCAGGACGAGCTTGCCCAGGGACAAGGCGTCGCGATCGATCGCCACCTCGCCGAAGCCCCAGAAGAAGCCCTGCAGGTCCTGCGTACGCTGCCGCAACTGGGCTTCGAGGTAGCGTTCGAACTGCTGGAAATGTTGCGGCCGCAGGAACATCCCCTCCGACCAGACAACCTTATTCTTCTGTGTCATAGATACGCTTCATGTCATAGGGTGCATGCCCGGCGCCTTCAGGGAGAAGGCCGCCGGCCGGCGGGGCAGCCCGCGTCAGAACGGCCACCAGGACCGTTCCCGGTCCACGACCTCGACGCCCTTGCTGCCTACCGAGACCCTCACGGTTTCCTCGTTGGGCGAGAACTGCCATACCTTGTAGATGTTGGTGTTCTGAGGTTCGGGCAGGGGAATCACCAGGCGCCAGCGGCTGCTTTCCAGGTCGCGGTAGGCGGCGACGATGCCCACCACGCGCGCCTCGACGTTGCCCGGCTGGCTTACCTTGTACGTCTGCCCGGGCCGCAGGATGATCTGTTCGGTGTTGAGCAGTTCCTTGCCGAGCGCCGCCTGGGCATCGCCCTGCAGGGTGAAGAAATCGCGCGACTCGAACGTGCTGGGCGAGCTCAGCTCGTACACCGTGACCTGGATGGGCGAGGGCCGGCCGTTGGCGTCGGGATTGACGGCGGGGTCGGCATGCAGCTCGATGGCATACGGGACGGGCCGGCGGCTTGCCGTGGAGGAGCAGCCCGCCAATATCGCGGCCGCCGCCACGGCGGCCATCATTACCCGCAGTACGCCCCCCGCTGTGAACCCCTTTCCTGGCATCCTCTTTCCTGCTCGCTTGCCCACGGATCTCGAAAGCGCCTATGACAAGCGAAAAAAAGCACGTTGTCGTGAAAATAAAGAAACAGTTACGCCTGTTACGGGTCATGCCGGGCACTCTTGCGATTCGACATATTTGGCTTACCCACCATGATTGTTTCCGTCATGCTCGCCCGATATGATCGCGACAGGCCAGCTTTCCTCAACCCTAGAAAATACCAACATGACACTGCGAGCCTATTACGGCGGCATGGCCGCCACGGCACTCCTGGCGGGATGTGCCGCCGTGGTCGAACCCCAACCCAGCAAGGAGGCCCAGGACGCGCTGGAGCAGGTACGTGCCTCCTACGATGCCGGCCGCTACGGCGACGTGATCCGGGAGGTCGCACGCTCCGACGTGCTGGCCGACGCGCCCAAGTCGATACGCGTGGAAGCCCTGAAGCTGCAGTCCTTCAGCTACTGCGTCAACAACTATCGGGTACTCTGTGAAGACGGTTTCCGCCGCATCCTGGCCATCGATCCCACGTTCACGCTCGCGCCCGCGGAAGCCGGCCACCCGCAATGGGGCCCAGCCTACCAGGCAGCCAGGGGCGCACGCGGCGGCTGAAGCCCGCGCCGTGCCCATGCGTGCAGGAGACGCCACATGAGGCTTACGCTCACACAACGCAACGCCACGCCCGACGCCGCGGGCTGCCACGCCGAATTCCAGGCGCCCGGCGGCACGGTCGGACGCGGCGCGGAGAATCATCTGGTCCTGCCCGACGAGTCGGGCGGCATCTGCCGCGTGCAGGCGGTGGTGCGCGTGGGTGCGGACGCCTGCTACCTGCACAATCTCAGCAGCATGAGCTACGTGAGCCTGAACGACCGGCCCGTGCGGCAGGGCCAGGAAATTCCCCTGTCGGCTGGCGACGTGCTGCGCATCGGCCCCTACGCCCTCGAGGCGGCACTGGCCGGCAACGCGATTGCCGAGCCGGCCCCGGCGGCCGCTGCGGCCGCGCCGCTCGCGGATCCGGAAGCGCCGCAGCCCTTCCCGGAAGCCGAACCCGCTCCGGCCGACGCAAAGCCGGCCGACGACGTGTTCAGCGGCCTGTTCGGGCCCGGCACGCTGCCGGTGGGGTCGGCCCCCGAGGTCTCGGCCCATCCGTTCGAGCTGGATTCCGCCCAGGCCCGCAATGCCGAAGACCCGTTGGCGCACCTGCCGCGCGGCGACGCCAACGTGTCCGGCCGCACGCGGGATCCGCTGGACCTGTTCGAGGCGCCCCACGGCGGCGACGACGTCTTCGCCGACCGCACGCCCTCCACCCTGCCCTCGCATGACCCGCTGGCGCCGCTGCGCGCCGATCCGGTCGACGAAGTGCTGCGCGGCAAGCGCGACGAATCCGCCGACGGCCCCGCCGCGCGCGACCATCTGCGCGAATCCGGCGGTTTCCTGCGCCCGGCAAAGCCCCGCAGCAAGCCGCCCGGCCCCGATAAAGGCTGACCCCGGGGCCGCTCAGGCGTAGTCGTAGACGAATTCGCCCTCGGCGGCGCGCAGCCCGACCTTGCGCAGCGCCTCCCCGCCCAGCGCGGTCTCGAGCAGGCGGCGGCTGATCTGCGGCAGCACCGTGCCCGACAGGATCGCATCCACCATGCGGCCGCCCGACTCCACCTCGGTGCAGCGCCGCACCACCAGTTCGGTCGCGCTCGGGTCCACCTCCAGCATCACGCCATGGTTCTCCTGCAGGCGGCGCGCCACGCGTTCGAACTGCAGCGCCACGATGCGGCCCAGTTCGGCGTCGGAAAGCGGCAGATAAGGCACGGCCACCAGGCGGCCCAGCAGCGCGGCGGGGAACACCTGCAGCAGCGGCTGGCGCAGCGCGCCGGCCAGGGCCTGCGGATCCGGCGCCAGCTCCGGGTCGGCGCACAACCGCGCGATCAGGTCGGAACCCACGTTGGAGGTGAGCAGGATCACGGTGTTGCGGAAATCGATGTAGCGCCCCTCCCCGTCCTCCATCCATCCCTTGTCGAACACCTGGAAAAAGATCTCGTGCACATCGGCATGGGCCTTCTCCACCTCGTCGAGCAGCACCACGCTGTGCGGGCGGCGGCGCACCGCCTCGGTCAGCACGCCGCCCTCGCCGTAGCCCACGTAGCCCGGGGGCGCGCCCTTGAGCGTGGAGACGGTGTGCGACTCCTGGAACTCGCTCATGTTGATGGTGATGAGATTCTGCTCGCCGCCATACAGCGCCTCCGCCAGCGCCAGCGCGGTCTCGGTCTTGCCCACGCCGCTGGGCCCGCACAGCAGGAACACGCCTACGGGCTTGGCCGGGTCGGTGAGCCGTGCACGGGAAGTCTGGATGCGGCGGGCGATGGCCTCCAGCGCATGGCGCTGCCCGATCACGCGCTGCTCCAGGGTATCGGCCAGTTCCAGCACGGCGCGCGCTTCGTCGCGCACCATGCGGCCCACCGGGATCCCCGTCCAGTCGGCCACGACCGACGCCACGGCCGCCGCATCCACGGCAGGATGGATCAGCGGCCCCTCGCCCTGTCGCGACTGCAAGGCCTCCTGCGCGCGCCGCAGTTCGCCGCGCAGGGCGTCGGCCTGCTCCGCGTCCGGCGGCGAGCCTGCGTCGTCCAGCTGGTCGCGCAGTGCGAAGATCCGCTCGGCGAGCTCGGATTCGGCCTGCCAGCGCGCCGCCACGTCGGCTTCGTGCGCCCGGGCCGCCTCCAACGCCGATTCCAGCCCGGGAACGCGGGCGGGGTCGCCGCTGCCCAGCCGGGTTTCACGCCGGGCGATGGCCAGCTCCATCTCCAGGGCCTCGATGCGCCGGCGCGCGTCCTCGAGCTCCGCGGGCACGGCATGCTGGCTCACCGCGACGCGCGCGCATGCCGTGTCGAGCAGGGCCACGGCCTTGTCCGGCAGCTGGCGCGAGGGGATGTAGCGATGCGACAGCCGCACGGCGGCATCGATGGCTTCGTCGAGCAAGAGCACGCGATGATGCCCCTGCAGCGTGTCGGCCAGCCCGCGCAGCATCAGCACGGCGCGCGCCTCGTCCGGCTCGTGCACCTGGATCACCTGGAAGCGCCGTGTCAGGGCGGGATCCTTCTCGATGTACTTCTTGTATTCAGACCAGGTCGTGGCACCGATGGTGCGCAGCTGGCCGCGCGCCAGTGCGGGCTTGAGCAGGTTGGCAGCGTCGCCGGTGCCGGCCGTGCCCCCCGCGCCGATCAGCGTATGGATCTCGTCGATGAACAGCACGATGGGTTGCGGGCTGGCCTGGACCTCGTCGATCACGCCGCGCAGGCGCTGCTCGAACTCGCCCTTGACGCCGGCGCCCGCCTGCAGCAGCCCGATGTCGAGCAGGCACAGCCGCACCTCGCGCAAAGGGGGCGGCACGTCGCCGGCCGCCAGGCGCAGGGCCAGCCCTTCCACCACGGCCGTCTTGCCCACCCCGGCCTCGCCTGCCAGCAAGGGGTTGTTCTGGCGCCGCCGCATCAGGATGTCGACGATCTGGCGGATCTCCTCGTCCCGGCCGGTCACCGGATCGAGCTGCCCGGCGCGTGCGCGCGCCGTGAGGTCCACGGCATAGCGCGACAGCGCGGACTCGCCGGCGGCGCCCGGCGCGGCCGGGCCTTGCGCAGCCTGTGCCGCCGCGGCCTCGGCGTCCTCGGGAGAGCCCGCCACGAGTTCTTCCAACCGCTGCATCAGCACGTCGGGGACGATGCGCTCGAACTGCGCCGACATGCCCGTGAGCACGTTGCGCAGGCTGTACGTCTTGACCAGCGCCAGCAGCAGGTGGCCGCTGCGGATGCGGACTGCCCCGTAGCGCAGCGAGCCCAGCACCCACGCACGCTCCACGGCATGGTCGACGTGTTCCGAGAGGTCGGATACCGAGCCGGCGCCGCGCGGCAGCTGGTCCAGGGCTTCGACCAGGTCTGCCTGCAGGCCCGCCATGTCGAGGGAGAACGCGCGCGCCACGCGGTGCACGTCACCGTCCTGGCCCTGCACGATGGCGTGCATCCAGTGCACCAGCTCCACATAGGGATTGCCGCGCAGCTTGCAAAACGCGGTGGCGCGTTCCAATGCCTGGTACAGCAGGGGGTCGAGTTTGCCGAAGAGGTCGGCGCGGCCGATGTCGGACATGATGCTCCGGATAGCGGATACGGTCGGGGGGAAACGGGAAATCAGTCAGGCGTGGCGCAGCTCAGCGCCAGCACCACCGGGCGGTCGCCCACCAGCGCGGCATCCGTGGCCAGCGGCAGCGTGCGCGCGCCGGAGCGCCTGGCATTGACCACGCCGGATTGCGTGGCGCTGCGCGCGTCGCCGTCGAGGACCACGCTGGCGGTGTATCCCATGAGGGCAGACTTGCAGCCGCATTCGCCGATGGGCCGCGCCACCTGGAGGTCGACCTGCTGCAGCAGCACGCCCTGCTCCTGCGTCTGCAGTCCGGGCTGCACCGCCACGCAGGCCTGCAGCGGATTCTCGACCGAGACCGGGCCGGCGACCGCCGGCCCGCAGGCGCCCATCAGCCCTGCCAGCAGCATCGCGGCCCCATGCTTACTGGACATGCGTGCCTCCGTTGGTGCTGCGCCCGGGCACGTACTCGACCTTGACGATCAGGGAGTCGCGGCGATAGGTGCGCACATATGTGCGCAGCAACGGGAAGATGCGCCCCTCCACCTCGATGCACCCATGGCTGTAGCCCTTGGATGAATCGTGCAGGTAGAAGCCGCCGCGGATGGGCGCGCAGCGGTTGCGCGTGGCCGCGTCGGCCGGCTCCATGCGGGCACGGTTGTAGCCCCAGTTGGCCCAGTAGGGTTCGCAGTCGCCCGCAGCCGCGCCGCGCGGGATGGTCTGCATCCCCCAGGCGGCCGACAGGTTGCAGACACCGCGTCCGTCGTCCTGCGCCGTGCCGCGATCGGTCAGCAGCACGCGGTAGAGGCCTTCCGGGATGGGGCCGAAGTCGCGCACGCAGAAATGTTCGGGAGACTGGTGGTCGGGCAGTCCGCTGCTGGCGCGGAACTTGCCGTGTCCGTTCCAGGCCAGCACCTGGCCGTCGTAGTGCATGTCGTAGGTCACGCCGTCTGCTCCTCTTGCTTGGGTTGCACCGGCCGGGCCGCGCGACTCGCCTCGCGCAGCCGGCTCTCGTAGTCCAGTACCAGTTCTCCCGCGTCCCCCTGCGCCGCCTGCCGCCGGCCGAGCCAGGAAGCGAGCCCCAGCGGCACGGGTTCGCCCAGGTGCACGCCGCGCACTTCGCTGCGCTTCAGGATGGGGCGGACATCCCACGCGAACTCGATGCCGACGTAGTCGCGCACCCAGTGCGTCAGCTGCCTGGCGCGCTGTGCGCCGGGCAGGAAGGTGGCATGATCGGCCCGGTCCAGGGGGCCGATCTCCAGCCGGAACTTGTGCTGCGCGTCGCGCACGGCCACGCCCAGCACCGTATCGCGGCCCAGGCCGGCATTGCCTCCCAGCGCCAGCTGCTGGCGCGGCTCCAGCCGTATCCATTGGGGCACGAACTCGCGCACCCGCACGGGCAGGCCGAAGAACGTCTGCAGGATGCAGCGCAGGCCTTCCGGATTGCGCGTCTGGCGCAGCAGGTGGCCCGCCATGTAGTACTTGGCGTGGTCCATCACGCTGTCGCGCCGCCGCAGCGACGCAGCGCCCATGTGCAGCAGGCTGGCCACATACCGGCTGAAGCGCTCCTCGCCGCGGTCCAGGCTCACCGTGCTCTGGGCATCGGCCCAGGCCCGGTAGAAGAGCAGGATCATGCGGTGATGGAACACGTCGGCGAACGCCGTCAGCGTACGGTCGCCGAAGTGATGCATGCGTTCCCGGGCGTGCTCGGTCAGGTGCAGGGGCAGCGGGCCGTTCGGCCCGAACAGGCCGAAGCTGTAGATCGACAGCTCGGCCGGCGCGCCGCCGCGCGCAGCGCGCGCCGACGCCAGCGTGGCAGGCGCGAAGGCCAGGGAAGGCTCCTGGCGCAGCCGCACCGGCTCGTTGCGCGGCGAACCGTCCCGCCCCAGCGGCATGCGCGCGCCCGCCCGCGCGTCGATCCAGCGCAGCGCGTGGAACAGGTCGTGCGCATAGGGCTCGCGTTCCAGGGCGCGCCAGAAGCCGTCCGGCAGCATGTCGGCCGCCCTGTGCGGGGCCTCCGGCGGCCCCGCCGCCTCGGCGTGTACGGGCGCCGCGGCGTCCGCCTCGGGACTGGACACCTGCATGCCTACCCCATGTGGATCTGCTTGGCGTCCACCTTGACCAGCTTGTCGGCCGTGACCATGGTGTACGAAGCGTGCACGCGGGCGCTCTGCTCGGCCTTGACGTCCAGGTTGCCCACGCGCACGTGCTCGACCTCGCTGGCCATGCGGAACATCAGCCGGCTGAGGTGCGAAATGCGGTCCACCACGGCCTCGTAGACCTTGCCCACCAGGCGCAGCGTTCCCACCGTGGCATTGAGTTCGGACGCGACGTAGCGCGCGGTGCCCGTGACGCAGTCGGCCTGTTCGGCACGCACCTCGAGCGAGCCGGTCTCCATCCGGACGGCCTTGCCGCTGGCGAGGTTCAGGTCGCGCGCGGCTTCCAGGCTCACGTCGCCGCTGCGCGAACGCAACAGCAGGCGCCCTTCCACGTCCAGCGTGGCCGCCGATGCGTCGGCCTGCTCGATCACGGCGATCAGGTAGACGCGGCCGGCATCCGGACCGCTGATCAGCACGCTGTCGCCCTCGGCCGGCGCCAGCAGGCAGCTCGCGGCGCGCTTGGCGCGCCATTCGCGGCCGTCGCACAGCACGACGTAGGCGTCGTCCTGCACGCGCAGCACGGTGCCGATGAGGTGGATGGGGTCGTAGGCGGGATAGATGCGTTGTACGGCAGTGGTCTGCATGATGCGTCCTCGTCGAACCTGCTGCGGCCCTATACCGCGGGCCGGCGCCCCATGCGGGGCTTCCATCGGGCGATCTCGCCACGCTGCAGCGTGGACAGGACCAGCTCCGACATCATGTTGATGGAAACGTGGCGGGCGAAGAACTGCTCCAGCACCGCGCCGAACAGGTAGGGGCTGATGCCCGAGAAAGCCGACTCATCGACCTGCAGGTCGATGCGCACGCCCCGCCCGTACACCATGGGCCCGGCAACGGGCAGGCGATGGTGCACCGGCGTGGCCGAAACGTGCCGCACTCCCGAGATGTGCTTGCGCACCACCGGGTCTGCGAGGTTGCCGTACACGTTGAGCATCTCGCGCAGCGTCTCGGCGCCGCGCTCGGAATCCACGTCGACCAGGCTCAGGTAGTGCAGGCCCAGGTGGCTGATGAGCTGCCACGCCGCCGCATCGTCGGCCAGCGCCGACACGGGCCGGGACGGGCCGTGCAGCACCTTCACGGCCTTCACCGGCGCCGACACGCGCAGCGTGAAATCCGTGTCGCCGCCGAGCGGCAGCAGCATGGGCAGGTCCCGGTTGGTGCACAGGGTGTCCAGCGTCAGGTGGCGCAGCTGGCCGGAAAACGGCGCGTCGCGCTGGTCCACCAGCGAGATGTGGACCTCGCTGCCGGTATAGCGCGTGCGCGTGCCGTAGCGCCGCCCGGTGTCCGAGATCAGCCGCGGCTCGCGGCGCAGCGAGAAATAGGCGCCGTAATCCTCGGCGTCCGCGCCGAACGAGCCATAGAACGGCCGGAACTCCTGCTCCGGCTGCTGGGCCGATGCGTGGCCCACCACCTGCGTCACGCCGTAGACCTCGAAATCGAGCGGCCGGGTGCGGTCCACCACCACGTGGTATTCGTGGGTGCGCGGCGTGATCGCGACGCGGTCGGCGCGTCGCTCGAACAGATTGATGACGGGCGCGCAATGCAGCGCCAGGTTCTCCGCGGAGATGGCGCCTTCCAGCTCGGGCGCGGCGGCCGACAGCAGCAGGGTGAGGTCGAAGCTGCGCGTCTCCGGCTGCGGGTTTCCGGCCCGCGCTGTGCGCAGGCCCTGGCGCAGCCCGTTGATGCTGAAGAACAGGTAGCGCCGCGGGAACGCGAAATATTCCTGCAGCAGGCGATAGCCCTGGAAGACCCGCGCATCCACCGGCAGCAGGGCCTGCTCGTCGTCGAAGCCCTCGTGGCGCACGGCATCCGCCGGCATGCGGTTCATCCAGCTCACCGGACGCGCGCTGTCGTGGCCCAGCACGGCGACCGTATGGCCCATGATGAGCTCCATCAGGCGCTGCATGGGGAGGTCCTGGCCGTTCAGGTAGAACACCAGCTGGTCCAGGTCCAGTTCCTCGAGCTGCACGCCGCCGCACAGTTCCAGGCGGATGCGCAGCGCGCTGACCACGCGGCTGCCGCGCCCCGCCAGGCCCAGCCTAGCCAGCGGCAGGTCGGGCGGCGGGCCGGAGAACTCGGCCTGCGCGACGCGCAGCGGCCAGAGCTTGACGGCGTGGCCGGTGGCGAACTCGCAGGCGGTCTGCTCGCCGCGCGGCACCCGGCCGCGCAGCAGCGTGCCGCGCGGCAGCTCGAAACCGCCGGCCAGCGTGCCTTCGTTCATGCTGGGCGCGAACTGCACCACCGCCATCGACGGCGTCGGCGCCAGGTAGTGGGGATGCACCACCTCCAGCAGCCGCTGGGTGAAGCGCGGGAACTCCGCATCCATCTTCATGTGGATGCGTGCGGACAGGAAGCTGAACCCCTCCATGAGCCGCTCTACGTACGGGTCCGCCACCTCGGTGCCGTTCATGCCGAGGCGGCCGGCCACCTTGGGATACTGGCGCGCGAACTCCGCGCCCATCTCGCGCAGGTAGACCAGTTCGCGGTTGTAGTAGTCGAGCAGCCGGGTATCCATCACGCGCTTCCCAGGTCGCGCAGGTCCATGTGCCCGCTCTCCAGGTCGATGTCGGTGCGGAACAGGAACTCGAGCGGATGCGGTACGCACCAGAGCATGCCGCGGATTTCCATGCTGAGCACGTTGTGATGCTCCAGCGCGGTGGGCTCGGTGATGCAGCGCACCTCCACCGAGGAATCCAGGATGCGCGGCTCGAAAGCCGCGATGGCGCGGCGGATGGATTCCTCGACATCGACCCAGTCGATCTCCGACATGCGCCGTCCCGCCATGGCCCGCACGCCGAAATTCACCGTGGACATCGCCGCCGACGGATGGGCGGAGAGGTCCTGCGTGGATTCCAGGTTGACGGTATTGAGGAGCCAGCGCAGGTCGCGCAGCACGGCCGCGCGCAGTTGCGCATGCGTCAGCAGCGAAGCCTCCGGGGCCTCGCTGCGCCGCGCCGGCTCGTCGTCCATGAGGCGATCGAGCAGCGACGGCTGCAGGCGGTCCCGGGCCACCCTGTCGTCATGCGACAGGCGGCCCGAACCGCGCACATGCGGCTCGCCATGACCCATCAGCCCTCCTCCTGCTCCAGGCTCCGGATGTCCAGGAGCGCGAACTCGCCGGCATCCGTCATCCACATTTTCTGGCCCTGGCCGGCATACGTGTCGTCCGCCAGGGGCCGCCACTCGGTGACGCGGCCCAGGCAGAAGCGCTCGTCCTGCCCGGACAGCGCCTGCCCCGGCGGCGCGGGATAGCGCGCCGGGACCAGGCCGTGCAAGGTGGGGCCCGAAGCCAGCTCGACTTCCGCCCGCGCCCACACCACGTCGGACAGGCCTTCCGGCTCCAGCAGGCTGACGCGGCGCAGCGCATCGAAAGGCAGCCAGCCGTAGCGGCCGCCCGTGATCAGTTCGAAAACCGGGCCGAGCCGGCTGTCGCCATCGCAGATCCAGGCGTATGCGCTGGTCTCGGGCTGGACGGCCAGCCGCAGCGTGCCGGCGCGCGTCGGCGCGGCTTCCAGCGCCTCGGCGCGCAGCGAGGCGGCACGCCCGGAGTCGTCCGCATCGGCCGCCAGCGCCTGCAGCAGCAGGTCGCACCAGGCGGGCCGGCCGGCGGGGAACGCGGGCTCGCCGTTGCCGCCGAGCACGGCTTCGCGCTGCGCCTCGGCCAGCATGGCCTGCCCGTACAGGGCGGCCATGGGCTGCGCAGCCGGATTCAGTTCGGCGCACAGCCGCAATTGTTCGGAGGCGCGTTTCCAGTCGCCCTGCACGGCCCGCAGCTGGAAAAGCTGGGCGCGCAGGTCCGCGTCGGCAGGGGCGCTGCGCACCCGCGCGGCCACGGCCTCCAGATGTTCGGTCAGGGTGCCGTCACGCAAGGACACGGTGGGTTGAGGCATGGCTTAGGTCCTGGCACCAGTAGGGGTAGGGGAAAACAACGCGCCGCGGATACCCGATCCGCGGCGCGCGGTCGGCAATCGTGGCGCGATCAGCCGATTTCTTTGTTCTGCTTGATGTCCCAGGCAACCAGGCTTTCGGCGCCCTTGCCGCCGGCTTCCGTCTGCTCCCAGTATTGCTGGCGCACCTTGGCAGCCTGGAAGGCGTAGTTCACCACCACGGACTCCGAGCCGTTGTCGGCCGAGATCTGCACCGAGGTCACCAGCACATCCTCGAGCGTGATCTTGCTGTACTCGACCTGCTGGCCGCCGGCCTTGCAGACGGACAGCTCCACCTTGCTCAGGTGCTTGCCGCTGGCGCAATGCTTCATGACGGCCGGAGCGGCCTTGTCGATGCGCGCGACGACGTGCAGATCGTTGAAGCTGGCCTTGCCCGCTCCCTGGCCTCCGCCGGTGGCCAGGTTGGCCGGTTGGGTTGCGCCCCATGCGAACGAGACGATGTCCGTCCAGTTCTTGTGATTGGCGTCCTTCGACTCGCCGCTGGCGCCATCGATTTTCATGAACATGTCAACAGCCACTTCTTCTCTCCCAGAGTAATCACAGCGCTAGGCCCCCCTAGCTACGAAATGGAGTCCTCACCCTTCGTTCTGCTTCAACGAAGGCAGCTTGGACACAAGGCGCAGCGACACCGTCAGCCCTTCGAGCTGATAGTGCGGCCGCAGAAAAAACTTCGCCGAGTAGTAACCGGGGTTGTCCTCGATCTCCTCGACCTGGACTTCGGCGGCCGCCAGCGGCTTGCGCGCCTTGGTTTCCTGTGACGAATTGGCCGGATCGCCGTCGACGTAATTCATGATCCAGTCGTTGAGCCAGCGCTCCATGTCGTCACGCTCGCGGAACGAGCCGATCTTGTCGCGCACGATGCACTTCAGGTAGTGCGCGAAGCGGCAGCAGGCGAACAGGTACGGCAGGCGCGCCGCCAGCTTGGCGTTGGCGCTGGCGTCCGAGTCGTGATACTCGGCCGGCTTCTGCAGCGACTGCGCCCCGATGAACGCCGCGAAATCGGAATTCTTGCGGTGCACCAGCGGCATGAAGCCGTTCTTGGCCAGCTCGGCCTCGCGGCGGTCGCTGATGGCGATCTCCGTGGGGCACTTCATGTCCACGCCGCCGTCATCGGTGGGGAAGGTGTGGCACGGCAGGTTCTCCACCGCGCCGCCCGACTCCACGCCGCGGATGGACGTGCACCAGCCGTACAGCTTGAACGAACGGTTGATGTTGGCCGCCATGGCATAGGCCGAGTTGGCCCAGGCGTAGCGGTCGTGATTGGCGCCGTCGGTGTCTTCCTCGAAATCGAACTCGTCCACCGGGTTGGTGCGCGCGCCGTAGGGCAGGCGCGCCAGGAAGCGCGGCATGGCCAGGCCGATGTAGCGCGAATCCTCGGATTCGCGCAGGCTGCGCCAGGCGGCGTATTCCGTGTTGGTGAAGATCTTGGTGAGGTCGCGCGGATTCGACAGCTCCTGCCAGGAGTCCATCTGCATCACGTTGGGGGAGGCGCCGGCAATGAACGGGCAGTGCGCTGCGGCCGAAACCTTGGCGATCTCGCCCAGCAGCTCGACATCGGGCGGGCTGTGGTCGAAGTAGTAGTCGCCCACCAGGCAGCCGATGGGCTCGCCGCCGAACTGGCCGTACTCTTCCTCGTACACGCGCTTGAAGATCGGGCTCTGGTCCCAGCCCACGCCCTTGTAGCGCTTGAGAGTGCGGCCCAGTTCCTTCTTCGAGATGCACATGACGCGGATCTTCAGCAGCTCGTCGGTCTCGGTGTTGGAAACCAGGTAATGCAAGCCGCGCCACGAGCCTTCGAGCTGCTGGAAATCCGGGTGGTGCATCACCAGGTTGATCTGCTCGGACAGCTTGCGGTCGATTTCGGCGATGATGGCCTGGATGGTCCGGTAGGCGTCCGACGACACGGCCACGCCGCTGTTTTCCAGCGCCTGGTGGGCCAGCGTGCGGACGGCGTGCTCCACCGCCTCGCGGGCCTGGTCGGTCTTGGGCTTGAATTCCTTCTTGAGGAGGGCGGACAGGTCGTCCGCCTCGAGCATCTGGGCGTCGGTCGCCTTCGCGCGATTGGCCACTGCGGTCATGATTCTCTCCGTGGTCTCGTCTTAGTTGCCCGCATCCGGCTTGGCGGAATCGTCCGGCGCCGCGCCGGACTGGGTCTCGTCCGGTTTCGGCGCGGCGGCCAGGGCGTTGAGCAGTTCCGGATTCTTGAGCACCCGGCCGATCAGTTCCTCGGCGCCGGTCTTGCCGTCCATGTAGGTGAGCAGGTTGGCCAACTGCGTGCGGGCCTGCAGCAGTTCGTCCAGCGCCCCCACCTTGCGGGCCACGGTGGCCGGGGAGAAGTCGTCCACGCTCTCGAACGTGATGTCGATGTTCAGGTTGCCCTCGCCGGTCAGCGTGTTGGGAACCTGGTAGGCCACGCGCGGCTGCAGCGACTTCATGCGCTCGTCGAAATTGTCGATGTCGATGTCCATGAACTTGCGTTCATTGATCTCCGGCAGCAACGACTCGGACTTGCCCGCGAGGTCGGCCATGACGCCCATGACGAAGGGCAGCTGGATCTTGCGCTCGGCGCCGTAGATCTCCACGTCGTACTCGATCTGTACGCGGGGCGCCCGATTCCTGGCGATGAATTTCTGGCCGCTGCCTTTTATGCTGGTTGCCATGTGTTTTTCTCCTGAATGTTCCTGCTTGAACGCCCGGCCTTCATGCCTGCGGGCCGCCATCGGCCTCGCGCGGTATCCATGATTCGAATTGCTCCAACCCCTGCGGCGCCAGGTTGCGCAGGATGTCGTGGAAGCCCAGCGGTATGAGTTGCTGCGCACGACGGATCAGGTAGGGCGCCGGATGGCTGGGCTCGTGCGCATCGAAGTACTCGCACACCTTGGTGAGCATGGCCGCCGCTTCCTCGCGCGAGCGGATCTGCACGTCCTGCCAGCGTATGGCCACAGGCGCCTCAGGGGCGGCGGGCGCCCCCCCGCCATCCTGCGCCGCCGCCGGCGGCTCGGCCACGGGCACCGGCTTGGCCTGGATGTCCTGCCAGACGCGCTGCACGGCGTCCAGCGCGCGCAGCACCGCGGCGTAGTCGGGGCACCATGCGGCACCCAGCCGCACCGTGGACTGCTCCTGTATGCGGCGCAGCGCGGCGGCCGCCTGCTCCACCGCCATCACTGCCGCATCGCCTTCCAGCCACGCCTGGCGCAGGTTCTCCACCAGCCGGGCGCGCCCTCCCGGGTAATCGGCTTCCGTCTTGCCGCCATCCAGCAGGGACTCGGCCTCGCGCAGCGCCAGCCGGCCATGCATGTCGTCGAGGAGGCAGGCGGAGCGCGCGCTGCGGCCGCAGCCCTGCATGTCGCCGAGCGACGCCAGCGCATTCATGCGCGGCATGGGGTCTTCCTCGCCATCGACCGACGCGCGGGGATGCACGTCGTCCCAGTAGCGCTCGAGTGCGCCGGCGGCCAGCGCCACGCCTTCGGCATAACCGGGCAAGCCGCGCATCTCGGTCCAGGCCTGGGTGAGGTAGCTGATGATGCGCAGGTCGCGGGTGCGCTCGAGCAGGCTCAGCGCCAGGCGTTCGACCGCGCGCCAGTCCGGTGGCTGCGCAGGAATGATGGTGGCGCCGAACTGCTGTTCGCTCTTGCCCACCGCCGCCTGTTGCAACTGGAGGAAGTCGGCGTCGTACTCGAGATCCTCACCGCACGGCAAACTGGGATCGAGCGTCTTCAGAATGTCGGCAAATTCCATAGTGTTCTGAGCCTGCGCGGAGCATCCGGCGGCCTGGTTTCACTGCATGCGCTCGTGACGCGTTACATGCCCGAATTCTATGCACAGCCCTCGCGGGAGCCGATGACATCTAACATGCACTGTTTTTTCTTACGTTCTGTTAACAACCTTGCAAATATTCCAACATCTTCGTCAGGGGCAGAATTCACTTTCTGTAATATTCATGCCCTCTGATGAAGGCCGGAAACGGACCGCAGGGCCGGCCCGTTTCCCCGCTTTTATGGTGACGCACCCCGCCTTGCGCCCGTCTCACCGCGCAAATAGGTACCCGAGCAAATCCACCACCGTTCCGGCCGTGCTGTTGCGCACGTCCAGCGCGGGATTGAGTTCCACGATGTCGAGCGAACGCAGGCGGCCGGTCTCGGCCAGCAGTTCCATGCACAGTCGCGCTTCGCGGTAGGAAGGCCCGCCGGGCACCGGAGTGCCCACGCCGGGGGCGATGGCAGGATCGAGGAAGTCCACGTCGAAACTCACGTGCAGATGCGTGTGCGCATCGACGCCGGCCAGCGCCATCTGCATGACGGCCTTCATTCCCTGCTCGTCGATGTCGCGCATGTCATAGACCGCAAGCCCGGCCTGCCGGATGCGGCCATCCTCGCCCGGATCGATGCTGCGCACCCCCACCTGTCTCACCCAGGCCGGCCACAGCGCCGGCCTGCGCCCCGACAGGCGCACCAGGGCGGCAGGGCCGTCACCGCACAGACAGGCCAGTGGCATGCCGTGCAGATTGCCGGTGGGGGAGAGCTCGCGGGTATTGAAGTCGGCGTGGGCATCCAGCCAGATGACCCGCAACGCCTGCCCGCGCTCGCGGCAATGCTGTGCCACGGCACTGAGCGAACCCACGCTTACGCTATGATCGCCGCCGAGCACCACGGGCATGCGCCCTTCGTGCAGCGCCGTCTGCACGGCGCCGTGCACGATGCCGCACCAGGCGCCGACCGCATCCAGATTGCGATAGCCGTGCCGCCGCGGCAGATCGGGGTTCGGCGGCCCGGACAGGTCTCCGGCATCCTGGTACGCAAGGCCGCGGCGCGCCAGCATGGCGGCAATGCCCGCCACGCGCAATGCGCCGGGGCCCAGGCTGCAGCCCCGCACCCCGGCGCCGGCATCGGTGGGCGCCCCGATGAGTGTGACGGGCAGGTCCTCGGGATGACGATACACGCGGCGGCTCCTTGCAGGCAGGGACGGCAGCTATGGTAATCAACCAGACAGGAAAACAGGAAAAGAAAGCGCTGCAGGAAAAGGACCGCGGGCAGGATCAGGGTGGCTGCGCATCGCCATGCTTGAGCCCGCGCGGCAGCGCGTCTACGATGGAGCCGCAGCCGGCACGGGCCTGCGGACACAACATCCCTATAAAAGGAAGACAGCCATGCAGATGAGCAGCACCCCCGTCACCATCATGTTCGTGGTCTACATCCTGGGCATGCTGCTCATCGGCTGGCTGGGATACCGCGCCACGCAGGACCTCTCCGACTACATCCTCGGCGGGCGCAAGCTCGGCGCCTTCGTGGTGGCGCTGGCGGCGGGCGCATCGGACATGAGCGGCTGGCTGCTGATGGGCCTGCCCGGCGCGGTGTACACCGACGGCATCTCGGCATCCTGGATCGCCATCGGGCTCACCATCGGCGCCTACCTGAACTGGCGCTTCATTGCCGCACGGCTGCGCGTGCACACGGAGCATTCCGGCAATGCGCTCACCCTGCCCGACTTCTTCTCCAACCGCTTCAACGACCGCGCCAACCTGCTGCGCATCGTCTCCGCGCTGGTGATCCTGGTGTTCTTCACCCTCTACTGCGCCTCCGGCGTGGTGGCCGGGGCGCGCCTGTTCGAAAGCATGTTCGGCATGCCCTACGCCACCGCGCTGTGGGTGGGCGCCCTGTGCACCATCGGCTATGTGTTCATCGGCGGCTTCCTCGCCGTGAGCTGGACCGACACCATCCAGGCCTCGCTGATGTTTGCCGCCCTGGTCCTGACTCCGCTGATGGTGATCCATGCGCTCGGCGGCTTCGACGAGAGCACGCAGGCCGTGGCCACCGTGGATGCCAACAACCTGGACCTGTTCCGCGGCATGACCGGCGTGGGCGTGGTGTCGCTGCTGGCGTGGGGCCTGGGCTACTTCGGCCAGCCCCATATCCTCGTGCGCTTCATGGCGGCGGAGTCGCTGCGCACCATACCCAACGCCCGCCGCATCAGCATGACCTGGATGATCCTGTGCCTGGCCGGCGCCGTGGCGGTGGGCTTCTTCGGGATCGCCTATTTCGCCGCCAATCCCGGCCAGGGCGCCGGCGTCACGGAGAATGCCGAGCGCGTCTTCATCGAGCTGACGCTGATCCTGTTCAGCCCCTGGATCGCCGGCATCCTCCTGGCCGCCATCCTGGCCGCGGTGATGAGCACGCTGTCGGCCCAGCTGCTGGTGTGCTCCAGCTCCCTCACCCAGGACATCTACAAGACCTTCCTGCGGCGCGATGCCAGCCAGCGCGAGCTGGTCTGGTTCGGCCGGGCCATGGTGCTGGCCGTGTCGCTGGTGGCCATTGCGCTGGCGTGGAATCCGGACAGCCGGGTGCTGTCCATGGTGAGCTACGCCTGGGCGGGCTTCGGCGCCGCCTTCGGCCCCGTGGTGATCCTGTCGCTGCTGTGGCGCCGCATGACGCGCAACGGCGCACTGGCGGGCATGATAGTGGGCGCCGTGGTCGTGCTGGTGTGGAACCACTATGCCTGGTTCGGCCTGTACGAGATCATCCCGGGCTTCATCCTGGGCGCGCTCGCCATCTACCTCGTGAGCCTGATCGACGCCCCGCCGCCCGCCTCGGTCACCGAGACCTTCGACCTCGTACAGGCCGAGATGCAGTCGCCGCGCGTGCGCGAAGCCACGGAGGGGTGAGACCGGAGCGCGGGGCGGCGGCCGCCCCGCGGCGGCCCCTTCAGCCGCGCGACGGCGCGCGCAGCGTGATCTCGGTGATCTCCGACGGACGGCCGATGCGCAGCGGAAAGCCCGGCCACAGCCCTGCGCCGTTGCTCACGTACAGCTGCATGCCGTCCACGTCGTAGAGCCCCGACACGAAACCCGCGTTGAAGCGCGCAACGATGAGGTCCAGTCCGCGCACATGGCCGCCGTGGGTATGGCCCGACAACTGCAGCCCCACGCCTTCGGCCTGGTTTCGCCATGCATGGCCCGGACGGTGGTCCAGCAGCACCACGGGCACGCCCCGCGGGCGGCCCGCCAGCGCCCGGCCGATGTCGGGCCCGACCTGGCCATGCCGCGGTCCCACCTGGTCGGGCACGCCGGCCAGCACGAACGCGCCCGCGCCGGCGCGGATCACCGTGTGCTCGTTCTCCAGCACGGTTATGCCCAGCTCCCGGAATATGCCGATCCAGCGCGCGAACATGGCGTAGTACTCATGATTGCCCGAGACGGCGTACACGCCGTCCCGCGCCGACAGGCGGCCCAGGGGCGGATAGTCGTCGCGCCTGGCCTCGGGCGTGCCGTCCACGAGATCCCCGGAGATCAGGACCAGGTCCGGGTCCAGCGCATTGGCCCGGTCGACCACCGCCTCGATCCAGGGCCCGTGCATGAGCCGGCTGGCGTGCAGGTCGGTCAGGTGCACGATGCGGTAGCCGTCGAATTCGGGCGCGAGCCCCGCCAGCGCCACTTCGAGCTTGCGCACGGCGGGCACCTGCACGGCCTGCCAGGTTCCCACGGCAGCGAGCAGCAACGACGCCGCGGCCATGGCATGGGGCAATGCCCGCGCCCCGAGCAGGCGCCTGCCGGCAGGCCGCGACACCAGGTACACCAGCACGCCGGCCACGTCCCTCAAGGCCAGCAGGCAGGCCAGCAGGATGAGCGTCCCGTAGGCCACGCCCAGCGCCATGATGAAAGGCCGCGGAATCTCGGGCGAGGCCACGGTGCCGGCGACCCGGCTGACCAGCCAGTGGTGCTCCATCACCAGCAGGACACCGGCCGCCGCGATGGCCTTGGCGGCCATGCGCACATCCAGCCGGAGTACATAACGCCATACCAGGTAAAGACCAATCAGACCCGCCACCAGCTGGAACACGTACGCCTTACCCTTTCAACAGAGAGAAACCGAAAGTATTGATGCCCCGTTCGCTGCTCACGAACACCTCGCCGCCATGCATGGAGGCGATGGCCCGCACGATCGACAACCCCAGGCCGTGGTACAGGCCGCTGCCGGTGCGCGCCTTGTCGCCGCGGTAGAAGCGCTCGAACAGGCGCGCCTGCTGCTCCGGCGGTATCGGGTCGCCATGGTCGGCGACCAGCACGCGCACCGAGTCGCTGCGTTCTTCAATGGAAACCACCACCTCGGTACCCTCGCGGCCGTAGCGCGCGCTGTTCGAAAGCAGGTTGGCCAGCGCCCGGTGGAACAGACGGCGGTCGACCCGCGCACGCGCCTCGCCGTCCACACGCACCACCATGCCGCGCTGCGCAAAGACTTCCTCGAGATACTCGGCCGTCTTCCGGGCCTCGGTCTGCAGCGAGACGTCGCTCAGCTCCGCCGCCCGGTTGCCGTTTTCCGCGCAGGACAGGAACAGCATGTCGTTGACGATGCTGCTCATGCGCTCGAGTTCCTCGAGGTTGGACTCCAGCAGGTCCTTCAGCGCGTCCACGTCGCGCTCGTGCACCAGCGCCACCTGCGTCTGGCCGATGAGGTTGGTCAGCGGCGTGCGCAGCTCGTGCGCGACATCGGCATTGAACCCCTCGAGCTGCAGCCAGGCCGCCTCGCGCCGCGCCAGCGAGTTGTTGAACGACACGGCCAGTTCGCGGATCTCCGGCGGCAGCCCCTCCACATCCAGGCGCTCGCGCGGATTGTTGGGCGGCAGGGAATTTGCCTGCCGGCTGAGGGCGCGCACCGGATGCAGGCCCAGCTTGGCAATCCAGTACCCCAGCAGCGCCACCAGCAGGATGGCCAGGCCGGAGGCAACCCCCATGACCCGGGTGAAGCGCTCTTTCGTGTGGATGTGCGCCGTGGCGTCGAGGGCCACCGTGAACTCCACGGCGGGCCTGTCCTGGTAGGCGGGAATCTGCTTGCGCAGAATGCTCCAGACCCGGTCGTCTTCTGCCCTGACGAAGCCGAAGCGGCTGTCGTACATGTGCCAGGCGGCTTTCTCCACGGGCAGCGGCGCGCCATACGCGAACCGGGGGTCCGGCGACTCGATCCAGTAGCGCACGCGTCCGCCGGCTTCCGACATGCCGTCGAGCTTGCGCCGCACCAGCACCCATTCTTCGGCGGTGTGACGATCCACCAGCATCTGGTCCAGCAGCGAATGATGGAACGCCAGCTCGCCCCGGACCTGTTCGCGCACGGAATCTCCCAGCACGCAATACAGGAAATAGGCCACCCCGGAAAACACCACGGCGGCGGTGAGGGCAAACATGACAGCCAGGCGCCATGCGATGGGGAACGTGCGGGTCATGCCGCGTCTTCGATCGGCGCCGCCTGGCGGCTCTCCAGCACGTAGCCCATGCCCCGGACCGTATGCAGCAGCTTGTTCGGATACGGCGCATCGACCTTGGCGCGCAGCCGCTTGACGGCGACCTCGACGACGTTGACGTCGCTGTCGAAGTTCATGTCCCATACCTGCTCGGCGATCATCAGCTTCGACATGACCTCGCCCTGGTGGCGGGCAAGCAGGCTGAGCAGGGAGAACTCCTTGGCCGTGAGATCCAGGCGCTGGCCCGCGCGCGTGACCTTGCGCGCAAGCAAGTCGATGAGCAGGTCGTCGATCTGCAGCATCGTCGCCTCGACGCCGTCGCCCCGGCGGCGGGTCTGGGCCTGCAGGCGCGCCACCAGCTCGGTGAAGGAGAACGGCTTGGGCAGGTAATCGTCGGCGCCCTTGCGCAGCCCCGTGACCCGGTCGTCCACGGCGCCGCGCGCCGAAAGCATGATCACCGGCGTGGACTTGCGGCGCCGCAGGCGCTCGAGCACGGAATGGCCGTCCATGCCCGGCAGCATCAGGTCCAGCACGATGGCGTCGTAGTCGAACTCGAGCGCGAGATGCAGGCCGTCCGTGCCGGAATCGGCGACGTCGACGGTGTAGCCGAGCTCCGTCAGGCCACGCAGGATGTAGGAGGACGTTTTTTCCTCGTCCTCGACGACGAGTACACGCACGGCGTTTTTCTTGCTCAGGAATGGATGGGCTGCGATGCAAGGCGAGCCAGTCTACAAGGCCATGACGGTCGGTGCGCTGACGGCTGCCTGACATTTCCGTCAGGAAGGGGCCGCTGCCCGGCGCCTTGCGCCATGGCTGACACGCGCGTCAGCCGGCGGTCCGGCTGCCGTCAGCACGGCGTCACCCGGCTGACAGCGGCGGGCCTCTAGAGTGCCTGCATCGACACACCGCTGCGCGCCGTGTGCGGCGCATCCCGCCTGCCGCAGCTCCGGCCGCCGCCTGCCACGGACAGTGTAATGGAACGTTCCGGATTCGGCTTCGATTTCAATTTCAACGATGTCGCGATCTTCGTGGAAGTCGCGAAGCAATGCAGCATCTCCCGCACGGCGGAACTGACTGGCGTGCCCGCCTCGACCCTGTCGCGCCGCCTGAGCGTGCTGGAGGATCGCCTGGGCATGCGGCTGCTGTCGCGCACCACGCGGCGCATCGCGCTGACGGAGGCAGGCAGGCTGTATTTCGAACGCTGCCGCAACCTGATCGAGCAGGCCCTGGACGCGCAGGACGTACTGCGCGACCACGGCATGCGGCCGCGCGGCACGCTGAAGATACTGCTGCCCGATCCGCTGGGCATCGTCCGGCTGCCGGCCTTCATGGTGCAATTCGCCCGGACCTGGCCGGAGCTGCAGTTCCGCTGCAGCTACCGCCGTGGCCGCCGCTGGGAGCACGACGGCGACTTCGATGTCGCGCTGCGCTGGGGCACGCAGGCCGACAGCGACCTGGTCGCGCGCAGCGTCGCCCAGTTCGAATTCCGGCTATATGCCGCTCCCGGATACCTGGCGCGGCAGGGATGCCCGGCGCACCCCGACGATCTGCGCCACCATGACTGCGTGTACACAGACATGTGCCCGGAGCTGAGCTGCTGGACGCTGCACGGCGGCGAGCAAAGGCTCAGCGTGAAACCCCGGCCCCGCCTCGTCGTGGACGACCTGGATCTGGCGCACCGTCTCGCATGCGAGGGCGGCGGCATCGTCGCGCTACCCCCGTCCGCCGCGTGCCGCGCAGCGCTGGAACCGGTGCTGCCGGGCTGGCGCCTCGCGCCCGTCAGCCTTTATGCCATGTACGCCACGCGCACGCCACCGGCGCGCGTGCGCGTCTTCGTCGATGCACTGGTCGAGCATGCCGGCGCCGTTGCCGATGCTGACAGGAATGACCGCGTCCGGTCACGTCCGGGACAGGCGCCCCTCTCTAGAGTAGAGACATGGGCTGCCTGATCGCGATACCGCCTGGCGGCAGACCCTGTCCTCACCTTTTCCATTCATCAAGGAATCCATCATGAAGACGCATCTCCGCATCCCCAGCCTCATCGCCGCCGCCACGCTCGCCGGTCTCGCCGGCCTTGCGCAGGCCCAGGAAGAGACGCCGCCGCAGGCCTCGCACAGCAGCCAGTCGCGCGAGGCCGTGCGCGCCGACCTGCAGGCATGGCGCGAGTCCGGCCTGGGCGACGCATGGCACGGCGAAAGCACCCCAAGCCTCGACAGCGCGGCCTATCGGGAAATGCAGCAACGCTATGCGCAAGCCACGCAGCGCAGCCAGTACGCGCGGGCCCGCACCGGCCAGCAGACGGGCGGCGAAAGCTGAGCCTGTGTGCCGGCGCGCGCAGAGGGACGCCGGTTCGCGGCGGCCCTCCTGCCGCGCCGGCACGCCAGCCGGGTCAGGCGAACCGGGGCAGTCCGTCCAGCAGCTTGTCCAGCGTGACGGGATAGTCGCGCACACGCACGCCCGTGGCGTTGTAGATGGCATTGGCCACTGCGGCAGCCACGCCGCAAAGTCCCAGCTCGGCCACCCCCTTGGCCTTCATGGGCGAAGACACCGGGTCGGTTTCATCCAGGAATATCGCCTCCTGGTGCGGGATGTCGGCATGCACCGGCACGTCGTAGGCCGCCAGGTCGTGGTTGACGAAGAAGCCTGCCCGCGGGTCGACGGCCAGATGCTCCATGAGCGCCGCGCCCACGCCCATGGTCATGGCGCCTATCAGCTGGCTGCGCGCCTGCTTGGGGTTGAGGATGCGGCCCGCGGCACAGACTGCCAGCATGCGCCGTATGCGCGTCTCGCCGGTATCCGCGTCCACCCCCACCTCGACGAAGTGCGCCGCGAAGGTGGACTGCTGGTAGCGCTTGGCCAGGTCGCCGAATTCGATGGCATCCTCCGCCACCAGTTCGCCGTCCCGGGCCGCCATGGCAAGCGGCACGATGCCTTGTTCCCCCTGCACGTTGCCGTCGGCGAACACCGCCAGCGCCGGGTCCATGCCCAGCTTCTGCGCCACCGCCTCGCGCAGCTTGACGCAGGCCGCATAGACGCCGGCTGTGGAGCAGTTGCCGCCCCACTGGCCGCCCGAACCCGAAGAGGCCGGAAACGAGGAGTCGCCCAGCCGCACCACCACGCGCTCCAGCGGCAGGCCCAGCATTTCCGCCGCGGTCTGCGCGATGATGGTGTAGCTGCCCGTGCCGATGTCCGTCATGTCGGTCTCGATGGTCAGCACGCCTTCGCCGTCCAGGCGGGCCCTTGCGCCGGATTTGGTCAGCAGGTTGTTGCGTATGCCGGCAGCCACGCCCATGCCCACCAGCCAGCGTCCGTCCCGGACCTGCGCCGGCCGGGCAGAGCGCCGGCTCCAGCCGAAGCGTTCCGCGCCGGTCCGCAGGCATTCCGTCAGCCGGCGCTGGCTGAAGGGGCGGTCCGGGTGCTCCGGGTCGACCTGCGTGTCGTTCAGCACGCGCACCTCCACGGGATCCATGCCGAGCTTCTCTGCCAGTTCGTCCATGGCGATCTCCAGCGCCATCAGTCCCGGCGCTTCGCCCGGCGCGCGCATGGCGTTGCCCTCGGGCAGGTCGAGCACGGCAAGGCGATGCGCCGTGAGCCGGTTCGGGCCGGCATACAGCAACCGCGCCGGCATGGAGGCCCATTCCGGCCCGCCGCCGGGCAGGTCGCCCGACCAGGTTTCATGCGCGATGGCCCCGATCCGGCCATCCGCGTCGGCGCCGATGCGGATGCGCTGGATGGTGGCCGGCCTGTGCGTGGTGTTGTTGAACATGAAAGGACGCGGCAGCGCCAGCTTGACGGGACGGCCCGCGGCGCGGGCGCCCAGCGCAGCAAGCACCGTGTCGGCGCGCAGGAACAGCTTGCCGCCGAAGCCGCCGCCCACGTAGGGCGATATCACCCTGACATGCTCGGGCGGCATGTCGAGGGTGAGCGCGAGATCCGCCGTGGTCCAGGCCACCATCTGGTTGGACAGCCACACGGTGAGCCGGTCGCCGTCCCAGCTTGCCAGCGTGGCGTGCGGTTCCATCATGGCATGCGACTGGTCAGGCGTGGTGTACGTGGCGTCGAGCTGCACCGCGGACTGCGCGTAGGCCGCGTCGAAATCGCCTACTGCCGTGTCGGGCTGCTGCTCTCCCCCCTCGGGCCGCGTTGCGCCGTTGCGCGCCGCGGCCAGGTCGTAGACGCCGTTCGCACGCTCGTAGTCGACCTGCACCAGCTGGGCGGCGTCGCGCGCCTGCTCGAAGGTCTCTGCCACCACGATGGCAATGGCCTGGTGATAGTGCTGGATCTCCGGACCGCCCAGCAGCCGCGCCGTGTTCCGCTTGCCCAGGCCGAGCTTGCCGGCGTTCTCATGGGTGACGATGGCGATCACGCCGGGCGCGCGCCATGCGTCTTCCAGGTAGAGCCGCCGGATCCGCCCTTTGGCGACGGCCGAGCCCACCACGAAGCCATACGCGATGCGTTGCACCACCTCGTGCCATTCATAGGCATAAGGCGCGGTGCCGGTGGTCTTGAGCGGACCGTCGATGCGATCGACCGGGCGGCCCACCACCCTGAGCTGGTCGATCGGGTTCTCCGTGGCCGGCGTGTCGAATTTCATGGCTCAGCTCCTTGCTTCGGCCAGCGCCGCATGGAGAGTGCGTGCAGCCAGGGTAAGTTTGAAGGCGTTGTCGCGCGTGGGCCGCGCGCCGGCGAACAGCGCGTCCGCCACGGCCTGGCCGCCGCGCGGCAGGGCCGCATCGGCCTCTTCCAGGCGCCATGGCTTGTGGGCCACGCCGCCCAGGGCCACGCGCCCCGTGCCGTCCGGCTGCAGCACCGCCGCCACCGACACCAGGGCGAACGCATACGAGGCGCGGTCGCGCACCTTGCGATACACGTGCCGCCCGCCCGGCGGCGGCGGCAGGATCACGGCAGCGATGAGTTCGCCCGGCTCGAGCACGGTCTCGATATGCGGCGTGTCGCCGGGCAGCCGGTGGAATCCGGCGATCGGAATGCGGCGCCCGCCGCCGCCCGCCCTGACGGTTTCCACTTCGGCGTCGAGCACGCGCATGGCCACCGCCATGTCGCTGGGGTGCGTGGCGATGCAGGCATCGCTGGACCCCACGACGGCATGCTGGCGGCTGTAGCCCTGCAGCGCGGCGCAGCCGCTGCCCGGCACGCGCTTGTTGCATGGCTGGTTCGTGTCATAGAAGTACGCGCAGCGGGTGCGCTGCAGCAGGTTTCCTGCGGTCGTCGCCATGTTGCGCAGCTGCCCCGAGGCGCCGGCGAGCAGCGCGCGCGCCAGCACGGCGTAGTCGCGCCGCACCACGGGATCCGCCGCCAGGTCCGTGTTGCGCACCAGCGCGCCGATGCGCAGGCCGCCTTCCGGCGTGGGCTCGATGCGGTCCAGCGCCAGGCCGTTCACGTCGACCAGGTGCGCGGGCTGTTCGATCCGCAGCTTCATCAGGTCCAGCAGATTGGTGCCGCCGGCGATGAAGCGCGCCCCGGGCGTGCGGGCGGCCGCGTCCGCCGCCTCCTGCGGCGTGCGTGCCTTCTCGTATGTGAACGACTTCATGCCTGGCCCTCCGCCACCTCGGTGATCGCCTCGACGATGTTCGAATACGCGGCACAGCGGCAGATGTTGCCGCTCATGCGCTCGCGGATCTCTTCGGCGCTCAGCAGCGGCTCCGCGCCCAGGTCCGGGCTGGCGTGGCTGGGAATGCCGGCCTCGAGTTCCTCCAGCATGGCCACGGCCGAACAGATCTGCCCAGGCGTGCAGTAGCCGCACTGGAAACCGTCGTGCCGGATGAACGCCGCCTGCATGGGATGCAGCTGCTGCGGCGTGCCCAGCCCTTCGATGGTGGTGATGTGCGCCTCCTGCTGCATCACGGCCAGCGTGAGACAGGAATTGATGCGGCGCCCGTCCGCGATCACCGTACAGGCGCCGCACTGGCCATGGTCGCAGCCCTTCTTGGTGCCCGTCAGCCGGAGATGGTCGCGCAACGCGTCCAGCAGGGTGGTTCTCAGATCCAGGTCCAGCTCGTGGACCGTGCCATTGACATTGAGTCGAGTAAGCGCCGTCATCTTGCCTCCGGATGCCGAAGCCGCGTACGCCACCGGACCGGCCACGCCCACGGCCGGCACCGCCGCGGCAGTGACCGAAACGGTTCCCGCCTTGAGCAGGCTCCTGCGGGACAACTTGAATCCACCAGAATCTTCCATGTGTCGCCTCTACAAAGCAGTATGCGGGCCGATGCCGGCGAAACGCATGGCCCGCAAATAATTCAACCAAATGGTTGACTTTCTGCGCCGGGCGCCATACATTCAACCCCATGGTTGAATTGAATGCCTCCCAGCTCGACACCGTCTTCCGCGCGCTCGGCGACCCCACGCGCCGCCAGATGCTGCACGAACTCGCCGCGGGCGCGCGCACCGTGGGCCAGCTGGCCGAACCCCATGCGATCTCGCTGGCAGCGGCGTCCAAGCACATCAGGGTGCTGGAAACCGCCGGGCTCATCCGGCGCGAAGTGCGGGGCCGCACACACCTGTGCCACCTGGCTCCGGGGCCCCTGGCAGGCGCCCATGAGTGGCTTGGCTTCTACCGGCACTTCTGGACGGACCGTCTGGATGCGCTCGAACAACTGTTGCGCAAGGAACGTGCCCGCGCTTCACCCCCAACCAAAGGAAAAGGAGACGCTCCATGAATCCACGTACGCCAGCCGACGCCTACGGCGCCCTGATCGAACCGGCCACGCTGAAGATCCAGCGCGTCCTGCCGGGATCGATAGAGCGCGTCTGGGCCTACCTCACCGAAAGCGAACTGCGCCGCAAATGGCTGGCCGCGGGCGAAATGCGCCTGCAGGCCGGCGCGCCCGTGGAGCTCGTCTGGCGCAACGACGAACTCAGCGACCCTCCCGGCCAGCGGCCCGCCGGCTTCTCCGAAGAACAACGGATGCAGAGCCGCGTCCTGGAGGTGGATCCTCCCCGGAGCCTGGCGATCGCCTGGGACGACGGCAGCGAAGTGCGCTTCAGCCTCGAGGCACGCGACCAGGAGGTGCTGCTCACCGTCGTCCATCGCCGCCTGCCCGACCGCCCCACCCTGCTGGGCGTGTCTGCGGGCTGGCACATCCACCTGGACGTGCTTGCGGCGCGCCTGGCAGGCCGGCCCGCGCCGGTGTTCTGGGACGGCTGGCTGCGGCTCAAGCAAGAGTACGACCTGCGCCTGCCTGCATAAGCTTCGCTGGCCTGCACAATTTACGCACGCAAGGACATCCGCCATGTCTCCTGCCTCCCCCCATGCCGCGCCGGGCATCGACCGGAACTGGGCCCTGGTCGCCGCCGGCGCACTGCTGGGCTGCGTAGCCATCGGCGTCGTGTTCGCGCTGGCGGTCATGCTGCAGCCCATGAGCACCGCCACGGGATGGTCGCGCGCCGGCCTGTCCAGTGCGATGACGCTGGCTTTCCTGAGCATGGGCGTGGCCGGCTTCGGCTGGGGCATGCTGAGCGACCGCTACGGGCCCCGGCTGGTGGTGCTGGCCGGCTCCCTGCTGCTGGGCCTGGCCTGCATACTGGCCAGCCGGGCCGCCACCCTGCTGCAATTCCAGCTGGCGTACGGCGTGCTGCTGGGCGCCGCCTCGGCCAGCTTCCTGGCGCCCGTCATCGCCGCCACGGCGGCGTCGTTCGAACGGCGCCGCAACCTGGCCGTGTCGCTCGTCTCGGCAGGCATGGGCGTGGCCCCCATGACGATCTCCCCGCTGGTCGCCTGGCTGCTGCAGTCCTACGACTGGCGCCACGCCCTGGCGATCGTCGGCGTGATGGCGTGGCTGCTCACCTTGCCCGCGGTCTGGTTCGTGCGGGCCGCCCGCCAGCCGCCTGCGGCGCAATCCGGCGCGCCTTCCACGGACGGCATGCATGCCGGCAAGGCGCTGCGCTCGCGGCCCTTCATCGTGCTGGCGCTCACCTTCTTCGCCTGCTGCGCAGCGCATTCCGGGCCCATCTTCCACACGGTCAGCTACGCGGTGGGCTGCGGGCTGTCCGTGGCCTCCGCCGTCACCATCTACAGCATGGAAGGCGTGGCCGGACTGGGCGGCCGCCTGCTGCTCGGCATGCTGGCCGACCGCCTGGGCGCCAAGCCGGTGCTGGTCGCGGGCCTGCTGGTGCAGGCCCTGGCTGCGGTGGCCTACCTGGCCGTGGACCAGCTCGGCGGGTTCTATGCCGTGGCCCTCGTCTTCGGCATGGCCTACGGCGGCACCATGCCGCTGTACGCGTCGCTGGCCCGCCAGGTCTTCCCGCCGCGCATCCTGGGCACGGTACTGGGCGCCGCCAACATGCTCTCCAGCCTCGGCATGGCGCTGGGGCCCCTGCTGGGCGGCTGGCTCCACGACCGCTACGGCACCTACACCTGGCTCTACGTGGGCTCGATGGCCGTGGGCCTGGGCGCAGCCGCAATCGCCCTGCTGTTCCCGGGCGCGCCGCGGCAGCAACGGGATGCCGGCCTGCCCACGCCGCTGGCCGACCGCGCGTCCTGAGGAAAGCCTGCCGCAAAAATCCCGGACACGGCCTGGACCGTGCCCGGGATCGGACGGTACCGGATACCGCGCAACGCCCGGGCGGCAGTCGCAACGTCCGGGCGCAGCCCTCAGGCCTTGAGCTGGTCGCGGATCGGCAGGTTGCGGATGCGCTTGCCGGTGGCCGCGAAAATGGCGTTGCACAGCGCGGGCGCGAACGGCGGCACCGCCGGCTCGCCCACCCCGCCCAGCGGCACGTCGTAGCCGTGTTCGACCACGTGTACCTTGATGTCGCGCGGCGCTTCCGACATGCGCGTGACTTCGTACTGGTGGAAGTTGGTCTGGTTGGTGCGCCCCTTGGAGAAGGAGATCTCGCTGCGGGTGGCCAGGCTCATGCCCATGATGCAGGCGCCTTCGGTCTGCGCACGCACGCGATCGGGATGCACTTGCGGGCCACAATCGATGGCCACGTGCACCTGCGGCACGACCAGGCTGCCGTCCTGGCCCACCTGCACCTCGACCACGGTGGCCACGTAGGTCACGAAGTTGTAGCAGACCGCCAGCCCCAGCCCGCGGCCGGCCTCCAGCTTGCGCCCCCAGCCCGCTTCCCGGGTGGCCACCTCGATGACGTGCCGCATGCGGCCCGTGTCGAGCGGATAGACCTCGGGCGATTCGCCGTAATTCCAGCCGTCCGACATCTCGGCGGGCGAGATCTTGCGCGGCGGGCCGATCAGCTCCAGCAGGAAGTCGCGCGGATCGCGCTTGAGCTCGTGGGCCATTTCCGCCACGAAGCTCTGCACGGCGAACACGTGCGGGATGTTGGACACCGACCGGAACCAGCCGATGCGCGTATGCGCCGGCACGGGCACCGACTCGACGCGGAAGTTGGGAATGGCAAAGGGGATGTTGACCGCCGACATGCCCAGTTCGAAGGGCTGCTGGCCCTGCGCATCGGCCACGAACGTGGAACCGATGGTGGGCGCCGCCGTGCGGTGCAGCCAGGCCACGGGCTTGCCCTGCTCGTCCACGCCGGCCTCGATCCGCTCGACCGACACCGTATGGAAGTAGTCGTTGGTGATGTCGTCCTCGCGCGACCAGGTCACCTTCACCGGCTTGCCATCCATCGCGCGCGACAGCAGCGCCGCCTCCACCGCGAAATCAGACTTGGACTTGCGGCCGAAGCCGCCGCCCAGCAGGGTCTGGTGCACAGTGACGTCGGCGATGTCCAGGCCCAGGTGCTTGGCCAGGTTCTCGCGCGTGCCATAGGGCGACTGCACGCAGGCCCAGACTTCGCACTTGCCGTCGGCCACGCGGGCCGTGGCCGCGGGCGGCTCCATGGTGGCGTGGGCCAGGTGCGGCAGGTAGTACTCGGCCTGGATGCGCCTGGCCGCGCCTTCCAGCGCCTTCATGGCGTCGCCGTCATTGCGCACCGCCTTGGCGGGCTTGTTCGCCCCCTCGCTCAGCACCTTGCGGAAAGCCTCGGAATCGTAATCGGCATGCGGCCCGTCGTCCCACTCGATCTCCAGCGCCTGCCGGCCCTTCAACGCGGCCCAGGTGTCCGATGCGATGACCGCCACGCCGCCCAGCGGCGCGAACATCGGCGGCTTGGGGCCGGCGGGAAGCTCCACCACCTTGACCACGCCGGGGACTTTCATGGCCGCCTCGGCCTTGTAGGCCTTGACCTTGCCGCCCAGCACCGCCGGCCGCGCGATGGAGGCATACAGCATGCCGTCCAGCCGGGTGTCGATGCCGAAGTGGGTCTTGCCCGTGACGATGTCCTGGATGTCGACGCTGCGCGTGGACTGCTTGCCGATGTAGCGGAACTGCTCGGGCGTCTTCAGGCGCAGCGCGTCTGCGGCCGGGACCGGCAGGGCTGCCGCGGCTTCGGCCAGCTCGCCGTAGCCGAGCTTGCGGCCGGATTTCTCGTGCACCACTTCATGGTTGCGCGCCGCCACCTCCTCCACCGGCACGCCCCACTGCTTGGCGGCGGCGGCTTCCAGCATGCCGCGCGCAGCGGCTCCCACGCGTCGCATGGGCTGGAAGAAATGGCGGGTGCTGCGGGAACCGTCGGTGTCCTGGTTGCCGTAGCGCGGCTCGTCGCCCGGCGCCTGGATCACGCGCACCTTGCTCCAGTCGGCCTCGAGCTCGTCTGCCACCACCATGGGCAGGCCCGTGCGCACGCCCGTGCCCATCTCGGCGCGGTGCGCCACGATGGTCACGATGCCGTCCGTTCCGATCGAGACGAACACCTGCGGATCGTCGACGGTGCCATGCGGCATGCCGTCGGCCCCGTATTTCTTTTCCTCTTTCGCGGCCTCTTCGGCGGCGCGCACCACGCCGGCGGCGCCCACGGCCAGCACCAGGCCGGTCAGGGCGCCGGCGGTCTTGAGCCAGTCGCGGCGTGCCGGCGAAGCGGGCGAATCGCCGACCAGGCCGGCGCCGGGCGCCATGAAAGCTTGCGGGACGAGACGGGAAAATTCGCTCATTTGGCAACTCCCTTGCTGGCAACCTGCTTGATGGCGGCGCGGATGCGCGGATAGGTGCCGCAGCGGCAGATATTGCCGCTCATGGCCGCGTCGATGTCTTCGTCGGTGGGCGTGGCGTTGCTCTTGATGAGCGCGGTGGCCGCCATGATCTGGCCCGACTGGCAGTAGCCGCATTGCGGCACCCCGATCTCCGTCCAGGCCTGCTGCACGGCGCGGCCCACGGCGTCTTCGCCCACCGCCTCGATCGTGGTGATCTGCTTGCCGGCCGCCGCCGCGACCGGCGTGATACAGGAGCGTATGGGCTGTCCGTCGAGATGCACCGTACAGGCGCCGCACATGGCCATGCCGCAGCCGAACTTGGTTCCGGTCATGCCGAGGCGGTCGCGGATGACCCACAGCAGGGGCATGTCGTCGGGGACGTCGATTTCCTGGGACTTGCCGTTGATCGTCAGATTGGCCATGAGGGCTCCTTTGGCGAGGGAAGGCAGAAAGAACGCGGGCGCTGGCGCCTGCGGGGGACGGCCATGCAGCGTGGCCTCTTGCGGGCCGGCATCGGCACAGCCGGAAAAGCTACGAGATACTAGCGCAGCCGGGCCGGGCGGACCAGCCGGCCTGCCGGTGGCGCCATCCCGCCTGCCACGCCAGCGCTACGCAGACCCGGCCTCCCCGACCGTCGGCCCGCTCATTGCCAGCAGCTGCTTGAGGTGGCGCGCTTCGTCCGTCGGGCTGCGGCCGAACAGGCGCTTGAACTCGCGGCTGAACTGCGACGGGCTTTCATAGCCCACCCGATCCGAGGCCGTCGCCGCGCTCAGGCCGCTGCGTATCATCATGAGGCGGGCCTGGTGCAGGCGGATGGCCTTGATGTACTGGAGCGGCGAGGTCATCGTGACTGCCTTGAAATGCGCGTGGAAGGCCGGCACGCTCATGTTCGCCTCGCGCGCCAGCGTGCTCACGTCCAGCCGGCGCTCGTATTGCGCATGGATGCGCCGCAGCACCTTGGCGATGCGCCCGAAGTTGCCGCCCTGGTGCAGGGCCGCCCGCAGGCCGGCACCCTGCTCTCCGGTGAGCACCCGATACGTGATCTCGCGGAAGATGGCCGGGCCGAGCAGGCGCGCCTCTACCGGCGAGGCCAGCGCCTCCAGCAGGCGGAGCACGGCATCCGCCAGCCGCCCGTCCATCCGCGTCGCATAGAGCGTCAGGGGCTCGGCCTCGCGATGCAGTGCGGCTTCATCGATGCCCATGGCAAGCTCTGCCGTCATCGTCGGATCCACGCGCAGGGCAAGCCCGAGCATGGGCTCGGCTGCGCTGGCCTGCGTTTCGGTATTGAACGGCAAGGGCACGGAAAGCACCAGGTAATGGCCGGCGTCATACACGTACATGCTGCCGCCGTGAAAGCCCCGCTTCCGCCCCTGGAGCACGATCACGATGCTGGGCTCGTACAGCGCCGGCGTGCTGGCCAGCGGACGATCCGCGCGCATGAAGGTGACGCCGTCCAGTATCGATTGCGTATACCCCTCGGACGGCGCCAATTGCCGCAGGAGTTCCACCATGCGGGCGTGGCGGCCCGCATCCGGTGCGCCGGCCAGTTCCATGTGCAGCCCCAGAAGAGAAGAAATACAGGCCAGAAAATACCAAATATCCCGCCTGTTCGAGCAGGTTCCGATAGGAACAGGCAAGAACCGGAGAGAAACGGGCCTTAGCATCCGGGAGGCTGGTCTCTAGCATGAGCGCCATGGGGAAAGGGTGTTCCTTCCGCCCCGATTCATCTTCACGGAGAGACCACGATGAGCCAACCCGCCCAGACCAAGACCATCCTCGTCACCGGCGCCAGCAGCGGCATCGGCGAAGCCACCGCAAGACTGCTTGCCGGCCAGGGGCATCGCCTGGTGATAGGCGCCCGCCGCACCGACCGCCTCGAAACCCTCGCCGCGGGCATCCGTGCCGATGGAGGCACCGTGGACTACTGCGCGCTCGACGTCACCCGGCGCGACAGCATGCAGGCCTTCGCCGATTCCGCGCTCGCGCGCCACGGCCGCATCGACGTCATCGTCAACAATGCCGGCGTCATGCCGCTCTCGCCCATGGCCTCGCTCAAGCTCGACGAGTGGGACCGCATGATAGACGTGAACATACGCGGCGTGCTGCACGGCATCGCGGCCGTGCTGCCCGCCATGCAGCGCCAGGGCTGCGGCCAGATCATCAATGTGTCGTCGATCGGCGGCCTGTACGTCGTTCCCACTGCCGCGGTGTATTGCGCCACCAAGTATGCGGTACGCGCGATCTCCGACGGCTTGCGCCAGGAGCACGGCAATATCCGCGTCACCTGCGTCTATCCCGGCGTCGTGGAGTCGGAACTGGCCGACACCATCACCGACGCCACGGCAGCCCAGGCCATGGTGGAGTACCGCCGGATCGCCCTCAAGCCCGAGGCCATCGCCGCGGCGATCGCGCACGTGATCGCGCAGCCCGACGACGTCGACACCAGCGAGATCGTCGTCCGGCCCACCGCCAGCCAGTGAACGCAAGGAGGACACGATGCAACCACGCTACGCAAGACCGCTGCCTGCCCGGCTCGCCGGCGCTGCCCTGCTCGCCGCCGCCGGCATTGCGCCGGCAGCCGACGCAACCACCACCGAGGCCCGGGCCGCGCGCGGTGCCGAGGTGATCCGCAGCCTGAACCGGGGCAGCACCCAGCCTAACCTGGAAGCCATGCGGCGCGAATTCCCTTTCCTCGCCGAGGCAACGGAAGCCTACGCGCTGGGCGACGTCTGGAGCCGGCCGGGCCTGGACAACCGCACCCGCCAGCTCGCCGCCGTAGCGGCGATGGCCGCCCTGGGCGAGACCGCCATGATGCGCGTGCACGCCGGCTATGCCCTGAACATCGGCGTGTCCGAGGACGAGCTGAAAGAGGTGGTGTACATGATCACCGTGCCGGCGGGTTTTCCCCGCGCCATCGCGGCATCCCAGGCCTTGTCCGCGCTGCTGCAGGAGCGGCGCGACGCCGCAGGCACACAATGAACGCGCGCCGCCATCCCCCCGCAACCCGTGCCCGCGGCATCCTCGGCCCGCTGCTCGCCGGCGTGCTCGCCCTGTGCGCCGGCGCGCCCCTGGCCGCAGAGAATATGGGAACATCCGGCATGGCAGACCACCCCTACGTCGGCATGTGGGTCACGCAGGACGGCTACATACGCCACGAACTCCTGCCCGGCAACCGCTATGACGAGGCCCGCGGAGACCGCCGCAGCGCCTACCAGGGCCGTTACCGCGTCACCGGCGACTACATCGAGTACTGGGACGACACCGGCTTCACGGCCGATGGCAGGTTCATCGACGGTGTGCTGCACCACGGCGGAATGGTGCTGCGCAGGGAGCCCTGAAGGCAAGGCGGACGCGGCGCACGGCCTGGGTCAATGTGCCGCCACTGCCGCCACGAAGGCGGCCAGGTCGCGATTGAACCGGTCGGGCTCTTCAATGAACGGCGCGTGGCCCGACGCCGGGTAGCGCTGCACGCGTATCCGCGGATTCAATGCCGTCGCCCGCGCAATCGACGGCTCCGCGGCCACCAGCGCATCCTGGGCCCCGTACACCAGCAGCACCGGCTTGCGGGCCGCCGCCAGTCCCCGCGTGTCTATCGTCATGCCGTGCACCACGCGCTGCATGTCGGCCGATGCCATCGCAGCCCCCGCCAGCAGCCGCTGGAACCGGACCGCATCCGGCGGCGTGCGGAAACAGAGCCCCAGGAACTCGCGCTGGGCGTCCAGCCGCGTGCGCAGGTCGTCTGCGTTCAGGTCCCGGTAGACCGCCGGGTGCGGCACGATCAGCGACGGCTCGAGCTCCACGACGCCGCCCACGTACAGCGCGCCGCCGATCCGTTCCTCTCCATGGGCGGCCAGATAGTTCGATATCACCGCGGCGCCCAGCGACCACCCGACCAGCACCGGCTGACGGGCACCGGTGGCGGCGATCACGGCGGCCAGATCGTCCGCCCAGCGGCGCCCGTCTCGATAGGCCTCGCCGGCCTGCGGCTTGCCCGAAAGCCCATGGCCGCGCATGTCGTACGTGATCAGCCGCAAGCCCTGCATGGCCGGGCTCTCGCGCTGGCCGTCCCAGTTCAGGTGACTGCCCAGCAGGCCATGGACCAGGATCACCGTGGGCCCGTCCGGATTGCCGGACTCCTGAACCGCCAGCGCCACGCCGTCCGGCGCCTCGACCGTATAGGATTTCGTCATCGTCGGCGCCGCCTGCGACGCCGCCAGCAACCCCATCAGAAACAGGCCGCATACGGCCCGGCACAGCTTCTGCACCAACATGGCAGCACTCCTTGTCAATTGAGATGCTGCACAGTCTCAGCCCTTACACTGATGTCAGAGTCAAGCAGAAAAAAGCCATCCTGCCTTTGTCATGAACGAGCCCGATTCCCCCTCCCTGCTGTCCATCGGCGCCCTGGCGCGCGCCACCGGCGCCAGCTTGCGGTCGATCCGCCATTACGACCAGCATGGCCTGCTCGCCTCCAGCCGTACCCCCAGCGGCTACCGCAAATTCCCCCCTGCGGCGGTCACCCAGGTGAAGCAGATCCAGCGCATGATCGCCACGGGCTTCACCGTGGCTGAGATCCGCGCCTTCCCCGACTGCATGCGCCTGATCGAAGGCGCCAGCGTCTGCTCGGTGGCAACGGCGGCGCAGCGCAAGCGCCTGGCCTCCATCGAACGCCAGATCGCAGACCTCGAACGCCGGCGCGCGCGGCTGCTGAAGACGCTGGAGGAAGGCGTGATCCTGCCGCTGGAAGGCGAGTCATAGGCGCGGCGGGGGGCCCCGCACGCCCGCTTTCAGGCCCCACGACCCCCACCCTTTCCGCCGGCCCGGGCCTTGGCCAGCTCATGCCGCGGCTGGTCCCAGCCGGACCCGGGTATCAGCTGGCCGGCCTCGGCCTGGACTTCCGCCAGCCGACCGCACAACGAGCCGGCGGGATCGTCCTGGTCGGCGATATGGATGCCCTGCGTCATGGTGATGTGGGCGCACTCGAAGCTGCCGCCGCCGGCCAGCAGGATCATGCGGGTGGGCGCAGCCTCGCACACCAGGGCCAGCAGCCCCTGGCTGGCCCGCCCGGGCGTCAGGACGGCGGCGTCGTCCGGCTGCAGCAGCCCTGCGGTCATGGCAGTCATGGCGCTGGGCGCCAGGCAGTTCACACGCACGCCGTGCCGCGCGCCTTCCAGCGCCAGCGTCTGCATCAGGCCGACCAGCGCCATCTTGGCCGCGCCGTAGTTCGACTGCCCGAAGTTGCCGTACAGCCCCGAGGATGAAGTCGTCATCACCACGCGCCCATAGCCCTGTTCCTGCATCTGCGGCCATACCGCCCGGGTGGCGTGCACCGCGCCCATGACGTGCACCTCCAGCACGAGCCGGAAATCGTCCGGCGCCAGCTTGGCGAAGGTCCGGTCGCGCAGGATGCCCGCGTTGTTCACCAGGATGTCGATACGCCCGTATGCCGAGACTGCGCGGGCCGCCATGGCCTCCATGTCGGCATGCCGGGTCACGTCGCCGACGCAGGCCATCGCCTCGCCGCCCGCCTTGCGGATCTCCTCGGCCACGGCCTCTGCCGCGTCGCCCAGGTCGTTCACGACCACGCGCGCACCGTGCCGCGCGAGCTCCAGCGCGTGCGTACGCCCGAGGCCGCCCCCGGCGCCGGTCACGATGGCCACCCTGTCTTTCAACAACGTTTCCCGCATGGATTCCTCCCTCTGGGCGCGTTTTTCGCTCAGGTCCGTTCGAACAGCGCCGCGATGCCCTGGCCGCCGCCGATGCACATCGTCGCGAGCGCGTAGCGACCGCGCACGCGCTCCAGCTCATGGAGCGCCTTGGTGGCGATGATGGCCCCGGTGGCGCCCACGGGGTGCCCCAGCGCGATGCCCGAACCATTCGGATTGACCTTGTCCGGATCGAAGTCCAGCTCCCGGCTGACGGCGCAGGCCTGTGCGGCGAACGCCTCGTTCGACTCGATGACGTCCAGGTCGGCCACCGTGAGGCCGGTGCGCGCCAGCAGCCTGCGCGTGGCCGGTATGGGGCCCGTGCCCATGAGCAGCGGGTCCACGCCGGCATGGGCCCAGCCCGCCAGGCGGCCCAGGGGCTGCAGGCCATGCGTGCGCACCGCCTCGGCGCTGGCCAGCACCACGGCGGCAGCGCCGTCGTTGATGCCGGAGGCATTGCCTGCCGTGACAGTGCCCCCGTCGCGCTTGAAGGCCGGCTTCAGGCTCGAGAGCGCTTCCAGCGTCGTGCCGGGCTTCACATGCTCGTCGGTCTCGAACCTGAGCACGCCCTGCCGGGTGGCCACCTCCACCGGCACGATCTGTTGCGCGAACCTGCCCTCCCGGATCGCCGCCGCGGCCCGGCGGTGGCTGGCAACGGCCAGCTCGTCCATCATGCGCCGCGTGATGCCGAAGCGCTCGGCCACGTGCTCGGCCGTCATGCCCATGTGTATTCCATGGAAGGGATCGTGCAGGGCATTGACCATGAGATCCAGCATGGCCGCGTCGCCCATGCGCGTGCCCCAGCGTGCGGACGGAACCACGTGGCCGGCGCGCGACATGGATTCGGCCCCGGCGCCGACCGAGATCTCGCAGTCTCCGGAAAGAATGGCCTGCGCCGACGACACAATGGCCTGCAGGCCCGACCCGCACAGGCGATTGACGTTGAGGGCGGCCACCGTATGCGGCAGCCCGGCCTCGAGCGCCGCGACGCGGCTCATGTAGATATCGCGCGGGTCCGTCATGATGACGGTGCCCATCGCCACGTGCTCCACGGCGTCGGGCGGCACGGCACTGCGCCTGACCGCCTCGCGCACCACCGTGGCAGCCAGCCCGGCGGGCGGCACGTCCTTCAGTGTCCCGCCGAAGTTGCCGATGGCCGTGCGCACTGCGGCCACCACATAGACTTCCCTGTTCATGGACGCGTCCTCAGCCCACCCGCTGCACGGGCGGATAGTCGTAAGTGCCGTCGAGATGGACGCGCTGCGGCTGGTACAGCCGCAGGGTGAGATAGAAGCCCTGGCCTGCAGGCGCCGGGAGCCAGTTCGCGCCCGGCCCGGGATCGCCGGCCTGGATCGCGATGCTCAGTCCGCCGTCCGCGTCATGCTGCAGGCCCGGCGTGCGGTCGCCTATCGAATGCCGGCCGATGGGGTTGGCCACCAGCAGGCAGTCGCTGCGGCGATACAGCGTGATCGACCAGAACGCCCCCACCTGCGGGCCGCCGCCGGGCGGAAAGCGCAACACATAGCGCCGCGCGCCCGTCAGCGGTTCGCCGTCCGCGTCCACCTCGGCCATGATGTACATCGCCTCGTCGATGCCCAATGTGCCGATCCAGTTGCGCGCCACCCGCGCCCGCGTCTCGATGTCGTCGCCGAAGCTGGTGCGCACCGTGACTGCCGTGGTCCAGCCGCCGCCGAGCGCCGAAGGCTGGGGCACCTCGCGCAGCTCCGTGTAGACCTCGGCCAGTGCCTGCTGCAGGGTGCCGCGCGCCGGCGGCCAGCCCGGCAGCGGCGCCTGCGGCGGGTTGCGGGCAAGCATGGCGTCGAGCACGCGCACGTACGCCTGCGCATCCGGCACGCCGGTGTCGCGTCCATCGACCAGCGTATCGATGCGCGACAGCGCAGGGCTGCCGTCGAGGCGGCGGATCGCGAACCGGTCCTGCAATGCGTGCACGCTGGCCAGGTCCGAGGCGTCGGCATCCACCAGGATGCGGCCTATGATCCATACGTCGTTGCCAGGCGCGCTGATGCAGTGCATGCCGGCCGGCGCCTCGCCCGTCCAGCCCGGCCCGTGCACGAACAGCTGCTGCGCCTGCCCGCCCGTGGTGCGCCGGCCCGCATAGGCCCAGGGGTTGGTCCAGGCATCCAGAAAGCCGAGGACCCAGTAGCGCGGGCCCATCTCCGGGACGTCGATGACCAGCGGGCCGGCCGACAGGTCCAGCCAGGCATTGGTGAACAGCGTGTCGTTGTTGGGCGTGACCACTTCCCTGTCGTCCGGGTTGCGCAGGCGGCGTGTGTGTGTGAACTGGTTCACCCAGCGCATCCTGGAATCGGGACTGTCGCCGGCAAAGCCCGCCACGGGGTGCTTGCGCGCCGTGTTCGCCGCGCGCATGCGCGCCATCTCGAACAGCGGCAGCGTGGCCATCACGGCCTGCCGGGCGGCCGGCGGCACGACGGGCACCGGCCGGGCCAGCAGCACGGCGTCGAGCGCGCACGCCCCCTGGCCCCTGGGCAGCACGACGAAAGGGTTCAGCTCCACCGATTCCAGCGCATCGCCGGCCGAGAGCCCGAACTGCGCGATCCGCACGATGGCGTCGGCCAGCGCATCCACGTCCGCCGGCGGCGCACCGCGGAAGCCCTCGAACAGCGGTGCGATCTTCAACTCGGCCACCATTTCCAGCGCCTGCCGGCGATCCACCGGCGCCAGGCGGAAAGCCACGTCGCCGAGCAATTCCACGTTCACCCCGCCCGAGCCCAGCATGACCACCACGCCCAGGGCCGGATCGCGGCGCACGCCGAGTATGCACTCCACGCCGCCGCGCACCATGGGCGCAACCAGCACGCCTTCCACCTGCGCCTGCGGCGCGGCGGCCCGCGCGGCAGCCATGATGCGATCGTAGGCCGCGCAAGCCTCGTCCGCATCGCGCACGTTCAGCACCACGCCGCCCACGTCGCTCTTGTGCGTGATGTCGGCCGACAGCACCTTCATGGCCACGGGGAAGCCCAGTTCGCAGGCGCGGTCCCGCGCCTGCTCGCGGGATGCAGCACGGTGCGCCGGCACCACCGGCACGCCGGCCTGGCGCAGCAGATCCATCGCGTCGGCCTCGCTGTACGGCCCGGGCCGCAGGACTGGCGCCACGCCCCCAGGATCTGCCGGCCGCGGCGCGGGCGGTTGTGCCGGCCGGCGCAGCTGCGAGAGAAAGAAGCGCATGGCGGCGAGCACACGTATCGCGCGCGCCGGATCCGGAAAGCAGAGGCAGCCTTCCGCCTCCAGCTGCCGCTGCAGGGCCGCGTCGGCCAGCATGCTGAACATCAGCAGGCGCCCGGGGAAGTCGCGCCGCAGGTCCTGCGCCAACTGCTTCTGGAGGGCCTGCATGGCCGGCGTGCTGCCGAACGCCGCCAGGAATATCAACAGGCTGCCATGGCCCGCCTCCCCCAGCATCGCGCGCGCGGCCACCTCGACCAGCGCGGGCTCCGCCGTCACCTGGCCCGTCAGGTCCACCGGATTCTGCGTGGCGGCCAATGGCACGCGGCTGCGGATGATGTCCTGGGCCGCCGCCGGCAGCGGGGAGACTTCCAGCCCTGCCTCGGCCGCGTCATCCGCCATCATGACGCCCACGCCGCCGGAGACGGTGAGCAGCCCCACCTGTGCATTGACGGGCAGGCCGGACACCGCCAGGCAATGGGCGATGTCGAAGAACTCCTCGATCGTGCGCGCCCGCCAGGCGCCGTGCTGGCGGAACAGCGCCTGGAATACGGCGTCGACGCCCGCCAGCGCCGCGGTATGCGATGCGGCTGCGCTGGCGCCCAGCGCCGTCCTGCCCACCTTGACCACGACCACGGGCTTGCCCGCTGCGCGCGCCAGGTCCAGCGCCTGCCTGAGCTTCGCCCCGTCGCGGCAGCCTTCCAGGTAGGCCATGATGACCTGTGTGGCCGGGTCGCGCGCCATCCAGGCTATGCAGTCGGCCACCTCGATGTCGGACTCGTTGCCGGTGGTCACCCACATCGAGAGCCCGACTTCGCGCTGGCGCGCCATGGCGTAGGCATAGGCCCCGAACGCGCCGCTCTGGCTGGCGATGCCCACCTTGCCCGGCTGCACGCGCCCGGTGGACACCACGGGAGAGAATGTCGCATACACCGACTGCGCCACGTTCATGAAACCCAGGCAATTGGGCCCCAGCACCCGGACGCCGGCCGCCCGCGCCTTGTCCGCGAAGGCCTGCTGCGCGTCGACTCCTGCTGCCCCGGCCTCGGCGAAGCCGGCGGAGAACATCACGATGTTCTTCACCCCGGCATCGATGGCATCGTCCAGCGCGGCATCGGCTCCCGCCGCGGGAATCGCGAATATCGCCAGGTCGATCGGCCGGCGCACGGCGCGCAGCGAAGCGTAGGCGCGGCGCCCGGCAATCTCGCCGACTCGCGGATTGACCGGATATATCTCGCCGGCATAGCCATGCTCGACCAGGTACTGCACCGGCACGGCGCCGATCTTGGCGGGATTGGAGGAAGCGCCGACGACGGCGATGGAGCGCGGCGAGAGGAAGGAATCGAGGTCTGACCAGGTCATGGGCGGCAGGGCCGGAATGGAGAAACGCCTCGCGAAATGCGATGGGCTCCCGCATCATGCGCAAGCCCCAGGCTGGCCGCCTAAGATACCCGCCGGTCTTTTATCGGACAAGACGAGTTTTCCGACATTTTTATCGGGAAAAATTATTAATCTGGATCGTCCTGCCCGGCGCTTGCCAGCGCGTAGTCGAGAAAGCTCTCCACCGCGGGAGACAAGGCCGAGCGGCTGCGGGCGAACACCGCGATGCGCCACGTGACGACGGGCTGGCACAACGGACGGAACACCAGGCCGAAGCCCGATACCAGCGAACGCGCCATCGAAGGGCAGATCACGTAGCCCTCCCTCACCCGCAGCAGGGCCAGCGCAGTATTGACCCGATGCACCGGCACGACGATGCGCGGATGATGCCTGGCCGACACATTGCTCAGTACATTGCGCGCGAGATTCGGCATGTAGTTGATCAGCGGCCGCTCGCGCAGGTCCTTCCAGCTCACGGCCTCCTTGTCCGCCAGCGGATCGTCGGGGCGAAGCGCGGCCCACAGCGGATCGACGCGGATCACGTGCGCCTGCACGGCATCGTCGGCCAGCACCCCGGCCGGGCCGAAGCCGATGTCCGCGCTGCCGTTGTGCAGTCCGGCGAGAACCTGCTCGATCGGCACGTCCTCGAACCGGACGTCCACGCCCGGATGCCGCTCCCCGTAGCCGGCGATCAACCCGGGCAGCAGCGTGCACGACAGCGTCTCCGGCGCGGCCACGCGCACCAGTCCGCGGCGCAGCGCCTTCAGGTTGGTCACGCGCGCCAGGGCTTCGTCGAGGTCGGCCAGCACGCGCCGCACCAGCGGCTCGAACTCGGCTCCCACCACGGAGGCACCGACACTGCGCGTACTGCGGTCCAGCAGGCGCACCCCGAGCCGGCTCTCCAGCTCCTTCACCAGGCCGCTGAGCGCCGCCTGGGACAGGCACATGGTATCGGCCGCCTCCGAGAAACTGCCGCACTCCAGCACGGCAACGAATGCGCGCAACTGCCTCAACGTCACTTCGACCGCCATGATGGACCTCCCCTGCATGCCTGGCGACGGACAAGTCCCATTTATAACCCTGGCTTCTAGGTAATCAATAAATTGAAAATTGTCCTGATAGAACCCGCCACTCTATCATCGCGTCTCGAGGCGTGCGCGGCCCCTGGACCTGACGAATGCCGCGACGGGATTTCCATCCCATTCCTATACCAAAACCGAGGAGACATTCATGGAAACGAACCGGCGGGCGCTGTTGGGCGCGGCTGCGGCGGCCCTCTGCGCGGGGGCCATGCCGCGCGCATTCGCGCAAGGCGCGTGGCCCTCCCGCGCCGTGAAAATCGTGTCTCCCTATGGCGCGGGCGGGCCCAACGACATATCGGCCCGGCTGTTCGGCGACTACCTGGCGCAACAACTGGGCCAGCCGTTCATCGTCGAGAACAAGGCGGGCGCCGGCACGCGCCTGGCCAATGAATCCGTGGCGCAGGCCCCGGGCGACGGCTACACCATCCTCTATGCCGCCGCGCCCTATGCCACGCTGGAGGCCCTGTACGGCAAGCTGGGCTACGATCCCCTGAAAGACCTGCAGCCCGTGGCCATGGCCGCCACGGTTCCGCTCTTTCTCGTCGTCAATGCCCAGTCGCCGGCACGCACGGCGCAGGAACTCGTGGCCTACGGCAAGTCGCAGGCCAACGGCCTGACCTTCGGCGCCCCGGGCAACGGCTCGCTGCCGCACCTGGCATGCGAACTGCTGTTCCGCGATGCGGACGTCAAAGGCCTCACGGTCCAGTACCGCGGCGACGTCATGGCCTACACCGACCTACTGGCCGGCCGGCTCGATGCCACCCTCACCGCCATCACCGCGGCCCTCCCGCACATACAGAGCGGCAGGCTGAGGGTCCTGGGGGTCGCGTCCGCCGCGCGCAGCGACATCTACCCGCAGGCTCCCACGCTGCGCGAACAGGGCCTGGCCAACGTCGTGGCATCCGGCTGGTACGGCTTCATGGCGCCGGCCGCCGTGCCCGGCCCGGTCGTCGCGCGACTCGACGCAGAAATCAACCGCGCGCTGGCCGACCCCGGCATCAGGCAACGCCATCTGGCCCAAGGCATGGAACCCTATCCCGGCAGCGCCGCCGACTTCGGCAAGTTCATCCGAGCCGAAATGGAGAAATGGGGCGACGTGATCCGGAAGGCGGGGATACGGGGGGAGTGAAAGGCGCTGCGCGCGGCGGGCCGGAACCCCGCTGCGCCGCCTTATCCCTGCACCAGGTAAGGCGGCATGGCTGCGGGCTTGAGCGCCGCCGCCCCTTGGAAACGCTTGAGCCATCTCTCGTCGGCATGCCGCAGGTGTTCATGCAGTGCCCGCGCAGCCTGGACGGGTTTGCGGCAAAGCAGCAGATCGTAGATGTGCACATGTTCGCGCAAGGCGTCCTCGATCAAGCCCAGCGGGATGTGCAGCACGGGATCGAACAGATAGCGGGTAGGCACGAAGAGCACCCGCGTGCGCGAAAGCGCATGCAGGATGTCTTCGTTGGGACAATGCGACAACAGCGTGACGTGCAGGTCGTGCTCCACCACGTCCGTGTCGAATCCTTCGCGCGGGAAGCCGTCCAGAGCGTCCACCACGGTGGCGCGTGCGCGTTCGAGATACGCTGCCGGCACATGCGGTGCAGCCTGGCGCAGCGCCTCGGGCTCGAGCAGCCAGCGCAGTTCGTAAAGATGGTGCGTCTTGTCCGGAGTGACCTTGGCGGCGATCCATCGGCCCAATGAATCCTTGCGTACCAATCCGACGCTGTGCATGCGGGCGAGGACGTCGCGCACCACCGTGCGGCTAACGCCGAAGTGCTCGGCCACTCGCTCCTCCACGATGCGCACGCTCGAAAAAATGACCTGCGCGCAGAGCTCGCGCTCCAGTTGCCCGTACATGCGCTCCCATTGGGGTACGGACAGGATCTGCACGCTGTCGAGCACAGCGCGCCGCGACGGTCCTGCCGCCAGGCCGGGTCGCCTCCCGGCCCGCGGACCCGCCACCTCGTAGCCCCGCCCCGCAGACTCCCGGATCAGCTTCTCTTCGCAGAGCATGCGCAGCGCATGGCGTGCCGGCGAGCGGCTGATCCCGAATGCCTTGGCCACTTCGGCCTCCAGCAGTTTCTCTCCCGCCTGCAGGCGCCCTTCGCCGATCATGTCCTTCAGCAACTGATAGGCACGGCCCTGGATCGACTGCCTGTCCAGGGCCGGGGATAGTTCACTCATCGGTTTCAACATGCTGTTTCAGTCATGGTGCGTCCTCTTGCGCGCAATGGTATCGCGCTTCCCCTCCGCACGTTGCGCGGGCTCCGATTGGGGGATTACCCTAATCAAATGTACTTCGCACACAATGTACATTAATAACCATCGCCAGTGTTCTGGCGCATGGATATCGGGAGTATCGGAACATGAAGTTGGTACGTTGGGGCAGCGCGGGTGCAGAGCGTCCGGGATTACTGGACGACGCGGGCCAGGTGCGCGATCTGTCGGGCCTGATTCCGGATATCGCAGGCGAAACACTGGCGGACGAGGCCATGGCACGCATCGCCGCGTCAGGTGCCGCCGCCCTGCCGGCTGTGCCTGCAGGCACCCGCCTGGGGCCTTGCGTGGGAGCCATTGGCAAGATCGTTTGCATCGGGCTGAACTACCGCGACCATGCCCGCGAAGCCGGGCTCCCCGAGCCCAAGGAGCCGATCATTTTCTTCAAGGCAACCAGCGCCGTCGTCGGCCCCCATGATCCGGTCCTCATCCCGCCCCGGGCGGAGAAGGTCGACTGGGAAGTGGAACTGGGCGTGGTCATCGGCAAGACGGCCCGCAACATCGCCGCGGCCGACTCGCTGCGCCACGTCGCGGGCTACTGCATCGTCAATGACGTATCGGAACGCGCCTGGCAGATGGAGCGCGGCGGCCAGTGGGACAAAGGCAAGTCGGCAGATACATTCGCTCCCATCGGCCCCTGGCTGGTAACCCGCGACGAAGTAGCCGATCCGCAGCGCCTCGCGCTGTGGCTGGAAGTCGACGGCGTGCGCCGGCAGGATGGAAACACCTCCGACATGATCTTCGGGGTGGCGGACCTGGTGGCGTATGTCAGCCAGTTCATGACCCTGCTGCCCGGCGACATCATCGCCACGGGTACGCCGGCCGGGGTGGGCATGGGCTGCACGCCGCCGACATACCTGGAGCCCGGACAGACCCTGCGCCTCGGCATACAGGGGCTTGGGGAACAGCGCAACCCCGTAAGGCTGGCATGACGACCATGCCGGCCGTCATCACCTGCATCGAAGACCTGCGGGAAATGGCGCGCAAACGCGTACCCCGCCTGTTCTACGACTACGTCGACAGCGGCTCCTGGAGCGAATCCACGTACAGAGCCAACGGCGAAGACCTGGCCCGCCTGAAATTCCGCCAGCGGGTAGGCTGCAACGTTGCCGACATCCGCACGGAAGCCACCCTGCTGGGCGAGCCGGCCGCAATGCCTGTAGGCCTGGCGCCCGCCGGGCTGGCCGGCATGGTACATCCCGACGGCGAAATCCTGGCTGCGCGTGCTGCGGCGGACTTCGGCGTGCCGTACGTCCTGTCCACGGTCAGCATCTGTTCCATCGAAGACCTTGCCCGGCATACCTCGCGCCCATTCTGGTTCCAGCTGTATGTCATGAAGGACCGCGATTTCATCGAACGGCTCATCGAGCGGGCCCGGGCGGCCCAATGCTCGGCGCTGGTGCTCACCCTGGACCTGCCGATCCAGGGGCAGCGCCACAAAGATATACGCAATGGTCTCTCGGTACCGCCCCGCCTCACACTGGGCGGGCTCTCCGCGCTGCTGGCGCACCCCCGGTGGTGTGCCGGCATGTTGCGCACGCCGCGCCGCACCTTCGGCAATATCGTCGGCCATGCCAAGGGCGTGTCCGACACGCTGGGTTTCTCGGACTGGGTAAGCCGCCAGTTCGACCGCACGGTTTCATGGGACGACGTGCGATGGCTCAAGCAACGCTGGGGCGGCAAACTCGTCGTCAAAGGCATCATGGACCCGCACGACGCCTGCCAGGCCATCGATGCGGGGGCCGACGCGATCATGGTTTCGAACCATGGCGGCCGGCAGCTCGACGGCGCGCCCTCCACCATCCGCGCCCTGCCCGCCGTGACGCAAGCCGTAGCGGGCCGCGCCCAGGTCTACCTCGATGGCGGCATACGCAGCGGCCAAGACGCGCTGCGCGCGCTCGCGCTGGGCGCTTCGGCCGTCTTCGTCGGGCGCGCATACATGTACGGCCTGGGCGCAGCAGGCCAGGCCGGCGTCGCGCGCTGCCTGGACATCCTGCGCCGCGAGCTGGAGTCCACCATGGCTCTCTGCGGCCTGACCGACATCCGGAATGCAAACCGTGACTTGATCGTCAATCCCTACACCCTGTCAATGCAAGGAGACCACACATGACCCCGATGTTCGGAAACTACAAGATGCACCAGGACAGCGGCGTCAATCCGCCGTACTCGCCCGCGTACCCGGTGGAATGGGAATGCCCGCTGCGCACCGTGGAAGTCGTAACCAGGGTAGACCGGAGCAAAGTCGAAAAGCTGCTGTCCGACACGCCTTTCGAACTGGTGAACGACCGCGTCGCCTTCCGCTTCATGCTCTCGCCCGGGCATACCCTCGCCATCCACGCAGGCCAGATGTTCGACCTGATGGTCACCGTGCCGGTCCGCTACCGGGACCTGTTCACGCAGACGCACATCTTCATGTATTGCAGCGACCCCATGGGCATCTGCGCCGGGCGCGAACTGTTCGGCTACACCAAGAAGGACACGCACTACGCCTTCGACGAAGCTCCCGATGGGCAGATCAGCGGATGGGTACGCCGGCGCAACGTACCGCTGGTCGACTACAAGTTCACGCCCGACGAGAATGCGCCGTTGGTGCTGCTGACCGACGAAGCCGAACAGCCCGGCGGCGAGATTCATGTACGCCGCCTGCCCGATCCCGAGAAAGTGGGCACTGCCTACGCAGACATCGTGTATCGGCGCACGCCACTGCGCTATACCAAGCCGATCCCGGGCCGCATCGACTGGACGCTGCACGCCAGCGAGTACGACCCTATCGCGGCGCTGGAACCCGAAGTGCTGGGCGCTCATTTCATGACTTCGGACGTCTACGGCGGCGGCTTCGCCGTGGAAGACCGCCGCCTGCTCGCCAGGCTGATCCCTTGATATGGCCGGCACAGACCAATCGACGCGGGTGGCGCTGATCACAGGCGCGGCCGGCGGCATCGGCGCCGCCATCGCGCTTGCCCTCGCCCGTCAGGGCTGGCGCTTGTTGGCCACGGACCGCGATGCCGCGGCGCTGGAGGACACACGGCGGCAGTGCCGGGCCCTCGAAGCGGAGGTGGAAACGCTGGTGCTGGACGTGACCAGCGAAGAGGAAGTCGCAGGCGCGGTCGCGAAGGCGATGTCCCGGCACGGCAGGCTGGACGGCTTCGTCAGCAATGCCGGCATTGCAGGCGTGGTGCAGCCCATCGCCCGCTATCCTGCCGACAGCTTCGCGCACACGATGGCCGTCAACGCCATCGGCACCTTCCTGTGCCTCAAGCATGCATTGCCGGCGTTGCGCTCATCGGGCGGGGGCAGCTTCGTGGCGATCGGCTCCACCTCCTCCATCCGCGGACGCGCCAACCTGGCCGGCTACGTGGCAAGCAAGCATGCCGTACTCGGACTGGTCCGAAGCGCCGCGCTGGAAGTGGTGGGCACTGCGGTACGCGTCAATGCCGTGCTTCCCGGCCCTACGCAGACTGCCATGATCGATGCCATCGACGCCATGGCAGCCAGCGGCAGCGCCGGCAAGGTGCAGCGCGCCGTCGCCGTGCCCTATGGCGAGCCCAGGGACGTGGCCGGCGCCGTCGCCTTTCTATTGTCGCCCGAGTCACGCCATATGAACGGCGCTGCCCTCGTCGTCGACGGCGGCAGCACGCTCGCCTAGCCACGCCGCCTTCATCGAGACCCCACACAATCACAAGGAGACAACCCATGCAGACCCTGACGAGCGCCGCATCCCCCGGCCGACCGGCCGCGGCGCAGCACAAGCGTGCGCTGGTTGCCGCATGTATCGGCAACTTCATCGAGTACTTCGACTTCGTCATCTACGGCTATTTCGCGCCCGTCATCGCGCAGCTGTTCTTTCCGGCGGATGATCCGGCCGCCAGCCTGCTCCTGACCTTCGCCGTGTTCGCCATCAGCTACGCATCCCGACCCCTGGGCGGCATCGTTTTCGGCCATCTGGGCGATCGCTACGGACGCAAGACGCCGCTGGCGGTAGCCATCATCCTGATTGCTGCCGCAACCACCGTGATCGGCCTGATGCCGACCTACGCGTCCATTGGCATCGCCGCCCCCATCCTGCTTACCGTCGCCCGCCTGATACAAGGTATCTCGGTGGGCGGCGAGTACGGCGGCGCCACCTCCTTCATTTCGGAATATGCGCCGGCCAATCGACGCGGCTTCTATACCGGATGGCAGACCTTCACCATTGGCCTGGCGCTGCTGGTGGGCGGAGGCGTCGCCTCGTTGATCACGGGCACGCTGACCACCGAGCAACTGCACAGCTGGGGATGGCGGTTGCCCTTCCTTGCCGGCGTGCCGCTCGGCATGGTCGGGCTCTATCTGCGCCTGAAGCTGGAAGAGACACCGCATTTCACGTCGGTGCAGGAACACGCGGAAGTGGAAAAGGCGCCGTTGCTCACCGGCCTGAAACAGGAATGGAAAACCCTGCTCATCGGCATGGGCCTGATTTCCGCGCCGTCCGCCTGCATCTACATCTACTACATCTACTCGCCCACCTATCTCGCCAATGTGCTGGGCTTCAACCTCGCCGATGCCCAGCGCGCCAACCTTTACAGCCTGATCTTCTATTGCGTGCTGCTGCCCTTCTTCGCCTTGCTCAGCGACATCGTGGGCCGCAAGCCGCTGATGCTGGCGAGTTCCCTGGCCATAGCATTGGTGACCTATCCCGCATTCCACCTGCTCGACCCGACAGACTTCAACCAGACCGTACTGGGGTTGTGCCTGATGAGCCTGGCCTTCGCCCCGCACTCCGCCACCGCGCTGTGCGCCATGTCGGAGATCATGCCGACCAAGCTGCGCTATACGGGCTTGTCCGTGAGCCTCAATATCCCCGTTACGCTGCTCGGCGGCACGGCGCCTTTCCTGGCCACCTATTTCGTGGCCCGCACCGGCAACCTGCTGTCGCCCTCATGGATCGTCATCGGCGCGGCCATACTTACGTTGCTGGCAGTGCTGGCCTATCGGGAGACCCTGAAGACCGGGTTGCGGTAACAGAAGGCCGCGCCACCGGAATGGCGCGGCCCGTTTCACTGCGCCGCAAGCGCCGGGTGCTGGGGCAGCAGGCTTGCGGCCGGCGATGAAGTGGATTTGGATTTATCCCGCTTTCACGGACAGGTTAGGGCTTGGTTTTCAAGCCGGAACGGGTTCAGGTATTGCTTGATTTGAGCGTTCGAAGTTGGCAGGCGACAGATACCCCAGGCCGGAGTGTCGGCGCCGCGGGTTGTACCAGCCCTCGATGTAACTGAACAGCGCCATGCGGGCCTCGGTCTTCGTTTTAAAGACGTTGCGTTCAATCAGTTCACACTCGAGCGTAGCGAAGAAGCTCTCGGCCATGGCGTTGTCATAGGCATCGCCCACGCTGCCGGTCGAAGGTCTGACACCCATTTGCGCGCAGCGCTTGCCGAAGGCCACACTGGTGTATTGACTGCCCTGATCGCTATGATGGATGACCTCGTCGGGCTTGCGCTGCGCCAGCGCCATGTTCAACGCGGTCAGCACCAGATCGGTCGTCATGCGTTCGCCGATGGACCATCCCACCACACGCCGGCTCCAGACATCGAGCACGATGGCCAGGTAGACGAACCCCGCCCAGGTTGGCACGTAGGTCATATCCGCTACCCACAACTGATTCGGGCCATCGGCCTGGAAACGTCGGTTGACCAGGTCGGCCGGCGGGCGCTGGCGAGGCTCGCGCTGCGTGGTGATCGTAAAGCCCCGACGCTTGCTGACTCCGCGCAACTTGGCCGCGCGCATCAACCGGGCGATGCGCTTACCCCCGACACGCACGCCGTGCTCGGCCAGTTCGGCCCGGATACGCGGCATGCCGTAAGTCTGGCGCGAGTCGGCGTGGATCGTGCGGATACGCTCGCTGAGCACTGCATCGGCGATCGCCCGCTTCGATGGCCCTCGGTGCTGCCAGTCGTAGAAGCCGCTGTGCGACACGCCGAGTATTCGGCACATGGCTCTCACGGGGAAGTCGGCCTGGTGCGCGCTCATGAGTTCGAAGACGGCGTGGACGTCTTCTCGCTTTTGTTTGCGAACCAGGCCGTAGCCTTTGCCAGGATGTCGCGCTCCATCTGGACCTGGCGCAGTTGGCGACGCAGTCGGATGAGTTCTTCACGCTCGGCCTCGTTCAAGGCACTGCCTGCCGACTTGGCCGGCTTGTCTGCCTTCAGGCCGGCAGCAGCCACCCAGTTGACGACCGTCTGGGCCGAGCAACCGAACTCCTGGGACAGCTCGGCAGGAGTTCGGCCGGCTGCGACCAACTCCACGATCTGCTGGCGAAATTCCGCCGGATACGGCGGGCGTGTCTTGGGCATTGCGGACTCCTTGTTCCACTAAGGGTAAGGTGTCCGTCAAACCGGGGCAAATCCAATCACAACGCTCGTCCGTTCATAGAGCTTGCTCAGAAGGTGGAAGAGCAGTGCTCCCCCTGAGGCGCTGAACGGCAGGTATCCCAACTCGTCGAGGATGAGCAGATCAAGGCGGACCAAGGTCTCTGCGATCTGCCCCGCCTTGCCTTTAGCCTTCTCCTGCTCAAGCGCGTTGACCAATTCGATGGTCGAGAAGAATCGGACCTTTCGACGGTGATGCTCGATCGCCTGGATGCCGAGGGCGGTGGCGACATGTGTTTTTCCTGTGCCCGGTCCGCCGACAAGCACGATATTCTGCGCGCCGTCGATGAACTCGCATCTATGCAATTGGCGCACCGTCGCTTCGTTGATTTCGCTGGCGGCGAAGTCGTATCCGGAGAGGTCCTTGTAGGCTGGGAAGCGGGCAGCCTTCATGTGATAGGCGATGGACCGGACCTCGCGCTCGGCCATCTCGGCTTTCAGCAACTGGGACAGGATCGGCACGGCTGCATCAAAGGCTGGAGCACCTTGCTCGATCAGGTCACTGACGGCTTGGGACATGCCATACATCTTCAGGCTTCGCAGCATGATGACGACGGCGGCACTGGCTGGATCATGACGCATGGCGACCTCCAACGATCCGGACACGCAGGCCATCATAGCGTTCGACATTGGCCTTGGGTTCGCGCAGCAAAGTCAGTGCCTGTGGCGTATCGACGTCGGGACCGTCAGTCGTCTTATCGTCGATCAGCATATGCAGCAGGTTTAGCACATGCATTTTGGTTGCCACGCCTTGATCCAAAGCCAATTCCACAGCACTGATGACGGCCTGTTCGTTGTGATGAAGGACGAGGGCAAGGATATCGGCCATCTCACGATCACCACCAGGGCGGCGCAGCATCTGCTCCTGCAGCTGTCGAAAGGCCAGCGGCAATTCCAGGAAGGGTGCGCCATTGCGCAGTGCTCCAGGCTTGCGCTGGATGACCGCAAGGTCATGGCGCCAGTCGTAAATCGTCCTCGGCGGTTTGTCGTGGCTGCGTTCTATGATCCGCGGATGTTCGCAAAGGATATTGCCCTCGGCCGCAACGACCAGTCGCTCGGGATAAATCCTCAGGCTGACGGGCCGGTTCGCAAAAGACGCAGGCACGCTGTAACGATTGCGCTCGAAGGTGATCAGGCATGTCGGCGAGACGCGCTTGCTCTGCTCGACGAAGCCGTCAAACATGGCGGGGAGCGCCATCAATGCTGCCCGCTCATCAGCCCAAACATCCGCGATCGAGCCGGACAAGGTGCCATGCGCTGTCTCCCGCCACAGGTCCTGGCAATGCTGTTCCAGCCAGATATTCAATGCCCCCAAATCTGGAAAGTCGGGCATCTGTTGCCACAGCCGCGGTCGGGCATCCTGGACGTTCTTCTCGACCTGCCCCTTCTCCCAGCCCGCGGCGGGATTGCAGAACTCTGGCGCAAAGACGTAATGGTTCGTCATCGCAAGGAAACGGATGTTGACCTGTCGCTCCTTGCCGCGGCCCACACGATCGACCGCTGTCTTCATGTTATCGTAGATGCCACGACCAGGCACGCCGCCAAACACGCGGAAGCCGTGCCAATGGGCGTCAAACAGCATCTCATGCGTCTGCAACAGGTAGGCCCTGACAAAAAACGCGCGACTGTGCGATAGCTTGATATGCGCGACCTGAAGCTTCGTGCGCTCGCCGCCTATCACGGCATAGTCCTCACTCCAATCGAACTGGAATGCTTCGCCTGGTCGGAAAGACAGCGGAACGAATATGCCGCGGCCCGTCGTCTGCTGCTCACGTTGCCGATCAGCCCGCCAATCACGAGCGAATGCGGCGACCCGACCATAGGAGCCGGTAAAGCCGAGAACCACCAGATCGGAATGAAGCTGCTTCAGTGTTCGGCGCTGCTTGCGCGACTTTCCGGTCTCGGTCTTCAGCCAGGCCGCGAGTTTGTCGGCAAAAGGATCAAGCTTGCTCGGTCGTTCCGGTACCGTGAACGTCGGCTCTATCGTACCCGCGCTCAAATACTTCGCGATCGTGTTGCGCGACAGACCGGTGCGCCGGCTGATCTCGCGGATCGACTGCTTCTCTCGCAGCGCCATGCGCCGGATGATGTTTAAAAGTCCCATGTGGATCACTCCGCTGCCCCCGTCGCTCACCGCGTTGGGGGGAAGGTTCACATGGCTCAGTTCTCAATGGAAATTATCTGCCTAACTGGCTCAGTTCTGCGTGGAAACCAACAGCCTCACCGCAATCAGCTGTTCACGCAGCCACTGATGTCCTAAATCTTCGTCAAAGCGCGGATGCCAACCGACCTGCAGCTGGAACGGATCGAATGCGAATGGGAGGTCGAAGCGGTCGATCATGTGATCAAAGCGGTGTAGGAAGCGCTCAGGCAACGTCGCCAGGCAGTTCGTGCGCTCAAGTATCGGTGGCACCGCTGTGTAGTACTGCACGGATACCGTGGTGTGTCGATAATGCCCCAGCTCTGCAAGAAAATCATCGATCCCACTGTGATAACTGCCATTGGTAGACACCAGCACATGCTCATAAGCGCAGTATTGCTCCAGCGTCATTGCAGCCGTGCCGCGAGGATGCCCTTTGCGTTGGGCCACCTGAAACCTGTCGTCGACCAGATCATGGGTGCGCAAACCAGGGGGCATGAAGGCTCGGGTGCCGATCACCAGGTCGATGCGGCCGCGAGCTGCAAGATCCAGGACCTCATCCCGGGGTATCTGGAGCATGGCCAATCTAATGCCTGCATACGACTGCTTCCGAATGCACTCGATGAGATCCAGTCCAATCGTCATCGCGGCATTGTCATTGAGGGCGATCGTGAAATCGCGCTTGGCCGTGCTGGGATCGAAAGCGTAGGGCGCCTCGACAAGATCCTCAAGCCGTGTCAGCAACTCATGCAGGGGTGATTTCAGCTGCGCTGCACGTGGCGTCAACCGCATACCTCGGCCGCGCTCGGCCGGCACCAGCAAAGGATCATCAAGCACCTGCCGCAAGCGGGCCAATTGGGCTGAGAGTGCAGGCTGGCTGATGGCTAAGCGTCGTGCTGCACGAGTGACGTTGGCCTCTTCAAGCAGAACATCCAACGACACCAGTAGACCCATGTCGTGCTTCTTCATAACTTTAATCTATTGCTAGCTACTATCAAATATCAATTTTACAGATCCATTCCTGGCGCTGTCTAATCTCGCTGTACACCCTGCTACAGGAGAATAGTCATGCATACCTACGAAACAAAGCTTGCTTTGGCCAAGCAGTTTCATGCCGCACTGACCCGCCGCGACTGGCAGGCGATCCGTAAGCTTCTTACCGACGATGCCACCTGGGTTCTGCCCGGAGACAATCAGATCTCTGGTCCAGCGGTCGGTGCGGAAGCAGTCGTTGCCAGAGCTGAGCTAATTGCCAGCTTCGGCCTGAATTTCGAGCTCAAGCACATTCTGGTAAGCCGGGATAATGTCGCGCTCTCGCTGCATAACACTGCACGCCGGAATGACCTCGTACTGGACGAGCATCTGGCTACGGTCTGCACCTTGCGCGATGGCAAGATCGCTGCTATCGAGACCTACCTGTCCGACCTGCCGGGCATGAATGCCTTTTTTGCCAGGGACTGAAGGTTCGAGGTCAAGGCGACGCCCTCGGTCGAGAGTGGAGCTTGGCCGAGCTTGCCGATGCCCATGCCGTCATAGCCCGATCGGCGAACTCGGCCCGCCATTGCTATCGCGCCGAGTCAGGCCTGCGCTACCGGCTCCTAGGAAACCATCATGGCGTCGACTTGGTCACGTCAGCGCAGTTCACTTGCGCTACGGCCATGACGCCTATATGATTCGTATACGTTTCATATACAACTAGACACATGGGTATCGTGAACATCGACGACGATCTGCATGACCAACTGCGCAAGGCCAGCGCAGTATCGTGCCGGTCGATCAACGCACAGGCAGCCTTCTGGATCAGGATCGGCATGCTGTGCGAAATGAATCCAACGCAAAGCTTCAACGATATCGTTGCCCGTGAACTGCGGGCCGCGGGCGTTGTGGCACAACCCATCAAGATGGGGGCGGCATGACCAAGCGGCCAGAAGAAATTGCGCTGATGGCAGAGTCAGGCCAGCTTTTGGCGCAGGTGTTCAGCCATCTTGATCGGCTGAACCTGATCGGCATGTCCACGATGCAGGTCAACGATCTGGTCGATGACCTCATCGTCCATGAACTCAACGCACGTCCGGCCAGCAAAGGGCAATACGGTTACGCCTACGCGCTAAACGCCTCCCGCAACCATGTGGTCTGCCACGGCGTTCCTTCCGCCGAGGACGTCCTGCAAAACGGAGACATCGTCAATTTCGACATCACGCTGGAAAAGAACGGCTACATCGCCGATTCCAGCAAGACCTATCTGGTGGGCGAGGTGTCGCAGCCGGCGCGGCGGCTCGTGCAAGTAGCTTATGAGGCGATGTGGAAAGGCATCCAGGCCGTCCACCCGGGCGCTACGCTCGGTGACGTGGGCCACGCCATCGAGCGGCATGCCCGCAGGAATGGCTATTCAATCGTTAGGGAATACTGCGGGCACGGCATCGGCCGGGAGATGCACGAGCCGCCGCAGGTGTTGCATTGGGGCAAGCCGCGAACGGGGCTAGTACTGCGCGAAGGCATGGTTTTCACCATAGAGCCGATGGTGAACCAAGGACGACGTGCCATTCGAACTGAGGACGACGGCTGGACGGTCGTCACGCGCGACGGGCAACTGTCGGCTCAGTTCGAGCATACCGTTGCCGTCACCGAGAGCGGCGTGCGTGTCTTGACACTGCGCCCGGGCGAAAAAGCGTTGCACTGATCCAGTGTGGTAGCGATACGGACTTTCGCTCAGGACCTGACTTTGCCTTCGGGTAAGAACACGCCGTTGCCGGCGTGCTCTCGGTGCGTGTCAAGGTAGTTGTCGCCTGATCTCATGCAGCTAATCGGTTACTTGTCATGCTGTCGGCTTTGCCTCGGCGCGCCCGCATCGCGGTCGGGATTGAGGGTGACGGCGCCAACGCGGCTCCAGTTGCGGGTCGGTCCGGTCCTGCGCTGCGGATGACGCTGGCGGGCAAGCTCGTATACCCATCTGCGTGCCTGCAACTGGACCTCATCCTGACCGGCATGGCGAACGGCCGGGGCCACGAAGCGCAGCCCGCTGTGCAGGTGCTCGTGGTTGTACCAGTGCACGAACTGCGCCGCCCACGTCCGTGCAACGCCCTTCGGGGGGCGAGCTTTTCGCCGCGTATTAGCTGCGAGGCGCTTCGATTGCGCACCGCCGCGATGTCCGCTTCACCCCTTCCCTGGCAGTGAACGGCAGAAATTCTCAATCAATGGAGTCAATGCATCCGGTGTTTCTAACATAGGCAAATGCCCTGCATCTGGTACTACGGTCATGACGGCTTGCGATACGCGGGGAAGTAATTCTTTCCTCAGTACCTCGGGCGAATCCACGCGATCCCGCTCGCCTGCAATAACAAGCGTAGGTACGTCGATGGCACCTACCTGTCCAGTGATGTCTTCCAAGCTGGTCGCTCTGGGCCAAGCTAGCTTGGCCGCTGGCGCGCCACGCAAGCTGTCCGCGATCACTTGTTCGCGATCCTCCGCTGACAGTGGGAGGGCCGTCAGCACGTTGTCGATAGTCGCCTCCACTGTTTCGCGATTTGCGTAGGCTCCTGCCATCATTTCGCGTGCCTCTTTCGGCAAGATCATTGGCGATGGCGGTGAAGGAGCGATGAGAACCAGCCCGACCAGTCCGACAGGCCGCCGCGACGCCATAAGCTGAGCAACCTTGCCTCCCATAGAGTGACCGATCAGAACGTAGCGCTTCGGGTGCAGCGCTGCGATCACGCCCTCCGCATCGGCTGCAAGGTCTGCCAGCCCGTAGCCCATCGAAGGCGCGTCGGATTGACCCCAGCCGCGATGATCGAGAGCAAGCGTATGGAAGTTCGGCGCCAGCCTGGAGCAGACATGCTTCCAAGTGCGAGACGAGCCGCCCCAGTAATGCAGAAAAACGAGTGACGGATCGCCTTGCCCTTGTTCCTCGACATGGATCTCTATGCCGTTCGATTCGACCTTCATTGGAACATCCTTTTGCTAAAGCCCACCGGGGATCGGCTGGCTACAGTGCTAGGCTAGACCCATTCCGTTCGGCCGATAATTGGCCTAGATTTATTACCACCTGATAATCAGGATATCGAATGAGGTGGTATGGATAGATTGCTCAGCATGGCGGTGTTCGTCTCCGCAGTCGAAGAAGGCAGCTTGGTAAGCGCCGCTCGGCGGTTTGGCCTGTCACCCTCGATGGCGGGCAAGCACGTTTCCGCGATCGAGGGACAGTTGAAAGTTCGGTTGCTTCAACGCAGTACGCGCAAGTTGACGCTAACAGATGTAGGGCGGTCCTACTACACGCGATGCAAGCGCTTACTGGAAGAGTACGAGGACGCGAATCGCGAAGCCCAGGACGCGCAACAGAGTGTGCGTGGAATGTTGCGCGTGGCTGCGCCGACAACCTTTGGGGCACTGCATCTTGGTCGCGTTGTATCGAATTATCTGGCTGAATACCCCGATGTCTCGATCGAGACCACGCTGAGCGATCGCTATGTCGATCTACTGGCAGATGGCATCGACATTGCTATCCGCATCGGCCGTCTGCAAGACTCCGATCTCGTTGCTCGGCGGCTCGCCTCGTGTCGCATGATGTTCTGCGCAGCGCCATCCTTTTTGGCACGACATGGCGAGCCGAAAACCGTCGAACAGCTCCGCCAGGCACCTCGGCTCGCTTTCTCCCAGGCGGTTTCAGCCGGAGACTGGAGCGTCACGGATGCTAACGGCCAGACCCATCACATTGATGGTGCGATCCGGCTCGCTGCAAACAACATGCAGATGCTGCTAGCGGCAGCGCTGACAGGGGCGGGGGTGGTCTACGGCCCCAGCTTCGTGTTCGAGCAGTCCATCGCCAGCGGTGCGCTTCGTGTCCTGCTGGCCGACCACAAAACAACTGATTTGGCGATTCATGCCATCTATCCGAGCAAGCGGCATGTGTCGTTGAAAGTTCGCCGCTTCATCGAGCATCTGAGCATGAGCTTCGGCGACACGCAGCCATGGGATCTCATGCATAGGAGCACTACGGCTTGAGGTTGCCCCTGAGCCCTGGAATGCATAGCCCCAGCCCTGAGAATGCCGGGCGTTGGACGCGCCCCAAACGTAGCGTGGCGGTTGCCTTGCTCAAACAGCAGTCGAGCGCTTGTCTTCGTGGTGCGTCCGCTGGCCTCGCCTCTAGGCCGGCAGAAGCCCGGTTGCCCTGTAGCTCGTGATCAACGTATCGAAAAGACTTAAGTCGGAACGCCCACGTGCCATCAGCTGCGCTCCTGTGATTGCAGCATAGATGGCCTGCGCGCGTTCTTTCGCGATGTTCGGATTGACAATCCCGGCGCTCGCCAAAACCTTAGCCAGCCATGTGATATGCACATCAGAGAATGTTCGAACTTCTTGCCTCACATTCTCGGGAAGGTCATCGTATTCAGCCGTCATGAAACTGCACAGGCAGATGCGGTTGTCGTTCTCCAGCGCCTTCCTGAACATATTGGGATATCTGCGCAAGCAATCTGTGGGGTCCGGAAGCCTATTCAACAGTTCTTCCAATTGCGTCGACGAATTTTCCCAGTATCGCCTGGCAACTGCAGCAGCGAGAGCCGCCTTGCTCGGGAAATGATGGTAAAGACTTGCAGGTTTGACACCGACTTCTTCGGCCAAGCGGCGAACGCTCAAGCCACCGTAACCGTGCGCCTGGGCGATTCGTGTTGCAATGGACAAGATCTTGTCACTGGAGTTCGTGTTTCTCTGACTCTCCACGGCTGTCGCCCTCGACTTGTGTAATGACGCTCCACTGCGGTATCTTGTCTTGCGACCGTCTGGTTACGAGTACGTCGAACGGCCTACCTGCGAGCAAATGCGGGTTGGCTCTTTACGCTGGGGCGCATTTTCATCCTTTCGTACCATGCCAAGAGCGCCGTGCATTCGGCGGGTACCGCCAAGTCGACGATATCAGCGAATATCAGTCCGGCGATGACCGTAATGTCGGCCATGGAGAACGCGTCGCCGGCAACATAAGCTCGCTTGCGAAGCACATCGTCGAAATAATGCATGCCTCGCAAGGCCTTGTCGCGCTGCCTGAGTCCCCATTCCCTGTTCTGGTATTGCTCCACCAGTGGCCCCAAACCCGGCGTTCCATGGTGGAAGTAAACACTGATGGCGTCAAGCAGCTCCAGTTCGGCGCGCTTGCTCATCATGTGAATCATTCCCCTCTCGAACGCTGTGGAGCCCGTCAAAACCGGACCGCCGACAAGCGCATCGAGATACTCCGTGATGGCGGTGCACTCGGCAATGCACGTTCCATCCGCAAGCTCAAGCACCGGAACCGTTCCGGAGTAGTTTTTATCCGAGATGAACCTGGGATCCTTGTGCTCCCCCTTGCGGAGATCAACCATCACGAACTCCACGCGTGACTGGAGGTTTTTTTCTGCTAGGGCGATCCGGACACGCGTCGGGTAAGGGCCCCGAGGGAAGTCGTAGATCTTCAGCGGAAATCCCGCCTCACCATCGACTGGTCCTGCAACCGCACTCATTCGAGAACTCTCCATGTGGTGAATTCGTATCGGTCAACAACCGATAACGATCCGAGAATACCTAACGATCGTTAGTTAGAATGCTATTCCGTAGCAATGGCGATGTCAACTGCATCGCCGTCGCACCTGCCGGTCAAGCCATGTGATCGTTTGCACTCCCCAGCGACACCTCATTCGCCTCCGACCGCTGGGTTGCATTCATGCGTGACCAAGCGCGCCGGGATGAGGTTCGTCAACGAGATTGTGCGCATCACAAATGAAGCACTGAAGTCCGCTGCCGCGGCTGTTGCTGGACTCTGGCGGCGCAACCTCGGCGAGGGCTCAAGCGCGATCTCGCCCAGCGCAGTCTGCTGCCGGGGATGGTGGAATCGGCGTTGTTGATGGGGCATTGCAACAGTGCCGATGTATGATCCGCCTGGCATCGGCCTCTCGAGTGCGTGATCGCCTTTGGCGTCACGATGACTCCTCCCCTGGAAATGCTTATTGCTGCCTTTTGATGGCGTTTCAACTCGTCGCCAAGTATTTTGCCGTGAAGTCAAGAAACGCGCGCACTTTGGCGGACGACACCTCGCTGCGTTCCAGGTAGGTCGCGTAGATGTCGGCGTTGGGTAGCTTCCAATCCCCCAGCAATGGAATCAGTTCGCCCCGGGCCAGGTAGGGTGCGATTTCCCATGCTGAGCGGATGGCGATGCCATGGCCGTCCAGCGTCCAGCGCAGCACGGCGTTGCCATCGTTGCTCGATAGCACATTGTCGACTTTGACCGTCTCGGTGGACTTTCCGCGGCGGAAATGCCAAGCGCCGTAGGCCGCATCGTTTTCCCGAACGATCAAGCAGGCGTGACGCACCAAGTCGTGCGGAACGTTCGGCTTACCGTTCTGGGCAACATAGGCCGGCGAAGCGCATAAAAGACGGTGATTGCGCAGCAACAACCTTGCATTGATCCGGGTGCTGGGGGGATCGCCGAAGCGGATGCCGATGTCATAACCGTGTTCGCGCAGGTTCAAGGGCTGGTCGGTCAATTGCAGTTGCACCCGTATGGCGGGATAGCGGGCAACGAACGCCGAAATGGCCGGTGCCACCCGCGCACGACCGAAACCGTATGAGGCATTGACACGGAGCAGTCCGGCCGGTTCGGCATGGCCGCGGATCAGCACTTGCTCAAGTTCCTGCAATTCCCCGAGCAGGCGTGATCCCTCGGCCAGGTAGCGTTCGCCCTCCGGCGTGAGTGTCAGGCGTCGTGTCGTGCGATGGGTCAGGCGCACGCCGAGCCGCTTTTCCAAATGCGCCAGGCGCTTGCTGACCGCTGGCGGGGTGACGCCAAGTTCGCGCGCGGCCGCAGCCAAGCTGCGATGGCGCGCCACTAGGGTGAAAAGGCGGATGTCGGAGAACTCGGACATGATGCTCCAATTCGTTCTTATAAGTTATGAATTGAATAAATATAATTCAATAACGCCGTTCTGATGCAGGAATAGAATGGCCGTCGGAACATGGAGGCAAGGGATGTTCGAAGGCTTTTCCGACGTATCCGCCACGGTCGATGGCATCAAGATTCATGCGTTGATGGCCGGCACCGGGCCGGCGCTGCTTCTGCTGCATGGACACCCTCAGACACACGCGATCTGGCACAAGGTGGCTCCGACGCTGGCGCGGCAATTCACGGTTGTCGTTGCGGACCTGCGCGGCTATGGCGACAGCGGGAAGCCGCCAGGCGAGCCAGACCACGCCAACTATGCCAAGCGTCGGATGGCCTTGGACCAAGTGCGATTAATGCAGGCGCTGGGCCTGCCGACGTTCGCGGTGATCGGTCATGACCGGGGTGGTCGGGTCGCGGCGCGGATGGCGCTGGATCATCCAGATGTGGTATCCCGCCTGGTCACGCTGGATGTGGCACCCACGCTGGCGATGTACCAGCAGACCTCATTCGAATTCGCGCGCGCCTACTGGCACTGGTTCTTCCTCGTGCGACCGTCGCCTTTCCCAGAGACGTTGATCCGGGCCGACCCGGATCTCTACCTGAAGCAGACCATGGGAGCCCGCAGTGCCGGCCTGAAGCCTTTCGCGCCGGAGGCCTATGCTGCCTATCTGCGTTGCCTGTCCGATCCGGCAACCGCACATGGCATCTGCGAGGACTACCGTGCCTCGGTAGGTATCGACCTCGAACACGATCAGGCCGATCTTGCCGCGGGCAAGCAGATCCAATGTCCCTTCCTGGCATTGTGGGGACGCGATGGCGTGATCGAACGGTGCTTCGACCCTCTGGCCGAGTGGCGCCGCTGGAATCCCGGCGTAAAGGGTATGGCGCTGCCCTGCGGCCACTACATCCCGGAGGAAGCACCCGAGGTGTTGCTCGATCACGTCCTCGCCTTCCTGCCTTCATGAATGTCCTCGAGCCTGCCCATGCCAGCGACGACGCTTTACCGAAAACTGGTCGATTCGCACACCGTCGAACGCCTGGATGTCGACAACGTGCTGCTATATGTCGACCTGCACATCATGAACGAATACACCAGCCCACAAGCTTTTGCAGGACTGGCGCAACGTGGATTGCGGGTGCGGCGCCCACACCAGCAAATGGGCGTGGTCGATCACGTCATCCCCACGCGCCCGGTGCCGATCGCGGCGCGTACGATCGACATCGCCCCCGCCGCACGGCAAGCGGCGAACTTTGCCGCCAACTGTGCTGAGCAGGGGATCGAGCTGTTCGACGTGCGTGATCCGATGCAAGGAATCGAGCATGTCGTCGCGCCGGAACTTGGCCTGATCCGTCCCGGCATGGTCGTATTATGCGGCGACAGCCATACCACGACCTACGGTGCCCTCGGGGCACTCGGGTTCGGGATCGGCACGTCGGAAGTGGAGCATGTGCTTGCCACGCAGACTCTGGTGTACCGCGTGGCCAAGGACATGCGAATCCAAGTCGATGGTCGACTGCCTCTGGGGACGACGTCCAAGGACCTGATCTTGCACATCATCGCCAAGATCGGAGCACAAGGCGCGCGTGGCTATGCGGTCGAGTATGTCGGCGAAGCTATCGCCGCACTGTCCGCCGAGGCGCGCATGACCTTGTGCAACATGACCGTGGAAGCCGGTGCCCGCGCGGCGCTGATCGCGCCTGACGCGATCACATCCGACTACGTGTCCGAGCGGATCTGCGATATGGACGACGCTGCGCTGGCGGCCGCGCACACGGCATGGAAGCAACTCCGCACGGACGCATCGGCGCGTTTCGATGCCGAGCATCGCTTCGATGCTTCCGAGGTCGCCCCCTATGTCACCTGGGGGACCAGTCCCGACCAGGCGCTGCCGGTGAATGGCACCGTGCCGCCATTGAGCGACGCCTCGGGTGATATCGAGAAGGCAACTTGGCACAAGGCGCTGGATTACATCGGCTTGGCGCCTGGCACGCCGATCGAAGGTATTCCGATCGACCGCGTGTTCATCGGTTCGTGTACGAATGCCCGCATCGAGGACCTGCGCGAGGTGGCGCGGGTGGTGCAGGGGCGCAAGGTTGCACCAAGCGTGCGGGCGATGGTGGTGCCTGGCTCCGGGCTGGTCCGTGACCAGGCCGAACGCGAAGGGATCGCGCAGGTGCTGGTCGAGGCAGGGTTCGAATGGCGACAGCCGGGCTGTTCGATGTGCCTGGCGATGAACGACGACGTACTCGCGCCGGGCGAGCGTTGCGCCTCTACGACCAACCGCAACTTCGAGGGTCGGCAGGGCCGGGGCAGCCGCACGCATCTGATGAGTCCGGCCATGGCTGCCGCTGCCGCAATCGCCGGACGCATCGTCGACATTCGCAAGGAGTTCCGTGCATGAGCGAAACGCACCGTATCACAGGCGTGGCGGCGCCATTGCCAATCGGCAACCTGGACACCGACCAGATCATGCCCAAGCAGTTCCTGCTGGGGATCGACAAGAGCGGATTGGCAGACGGACTGCTGCATGACCTGCGTTTCGACACCGAAGGGCGGCTTCGCCCGGACTTCGTGCTCAACCGTCCGGAATATCGCGGCTCGCGCATTCTGTTGGGCGGGGCGAACTTCGGCTGCGGATCGAGCCGGGAGCACGCGGTATGGGGATTGCAGCAGGCCGGGTTCGATGCTGTCGTCGCGCCGAGTTACGGAGAGATCTTCTATTTCAATGCGATGAACAATCGCCTGCTGCTTGTCACCTTGCCGCCGGAGCAGGTCCAGGCGTTGATGGACAGCGTGGCGCATGGCCAGGAAAAGCGCCTGACCATCGACGTGGAGAAGCAAATCGTTTCCACGCCGCAGGGCGATGAATATCCCTTCGATTTGCAACCCAGGCAGAAGCGGATGCTGGTCGATGGCTTGGACATGATCGGCATGACCTTGCGCGATGCAGCAGCCATCGACCGGTTCGAAGCTGAGCATTGGCAGGTACGTCCCTGGTGCCGTGTCGATATCGCCAGGACGCGGGCAAGAAAACGCGGTGCGGGCTTGAATTCCGTACGCAGCCAAGGACAGGCCTTGTCCTCCGAAAAGGAAAGGTAGCGATGAACATGGCGATCATGGGGAACGGATGGTTAACGTTCAGCCACTGCCTGCTTGCGGCGGCTGGGCGATGTGTATTTCACGACAGGGACACGGAACCCCCTACCGAGATGCGGCCGTGTCGGATTCGCTGATGAAGTTCATCGGCGTCTTGCCGAGCCGCCGTTTGAACATGGTGGAAAACGCGCTGGGGCTGTCGTAGCCCAGATCCAGCGCCACCTGCGTGACGGACCGCCCAGCCGATAGCCGGGGCAGCGCCGCCAGCAGGCAGGCTTGCTGCCGCCATGCCCCGAAACTCATGCCCGTCTGCTGGTGAAAGAACCGGGTGAAAGTGCGCAGGCTCTTGTGCAGCCGTTGCGCCCACATCTGCGGCGTGGCCTGGATGCTGGGCGACTTCAGGAACGCCTTGCACAGCCGTGCAAGCTGGCGGTCTTGGGGGATCGGCGCGAACAGGGGCATCGTCTGCGTCTGGCGCACTTCGTGCAGCAGCAACTGCGCCAGCGCACCGTCGCGCCCGTCCTCGTCGTACAGCGCGGGCATGTCCGCCGAGGCCAGCAGCAACTGGTGCAGCAGAGGGGAGATGACCAGCGCCTCGCAGTGATCTGCCGGGCGCGGCGCGGCAGCCGGCTCGATGTAGAGGCTGCGCGTACTCACACCCTGCATCCGCACGCGGTGGGGTTTGCCGGCGGGAATCCACACGCCGCTGTACGGTGGAATGGCCCATGCGCCATCGTCCGTTTCCACTTCCATCACCCCGCTCATGCCGTACAGCACCTGGGCGCGCCGGTGCGTATGGGTGTCGAGCAAGGTGCCCGGCGGGTAATCGGTGCCGATGGCCAGCACGGGGCGCGCCACGGCATCCACGGAGTCCAGCGGTATGTTGCGCATGGCAATGGATGGCCTAAACAAAAGGATTATTGACCAATCAGCGAGAGACAGCCAATTCGGCGCACCCTATCGTGAAGTTTCGTCCTCTCACGATGCGGTTTCCGCCATGTACTTCCTGCTTTTGTTCTTTGGTTTCCTCGCCGGGATAACGACCGTGCTGTTCGGCTTCGGCGGTGGCTTCGTCGTCGTGCCCGTGCTGTATTCCGTGCTCCTGGCTACGCATGGCGGCAGCGCCGTGGGCGACGCCGCCATGCACGTGGCCGTTGCCACGTCCACCTGCGTGATGATCTTCGGTGCGGGGCTGGCGACGATGCGCCATCACAAAGCTGGCACGGTGCCGTGGGATCAGGTGCGCCCGCTACTGGGCTACATCGCCGTGGGCGCAATACCGGGCGCGGCTGCCGCATTGGCATTGAGCGGGGACTGGGTACGCTGGGCCTTCATCTTCTACCTGGGGTTGACGATCCTCGACAGCATCCTGCGGCCGGGCTTCACCCAGGAAACGGCTGCGCGGATTCGTCCATGGGGACGGTGGATGACCGCTGCCGCAGGCACGGCGATTGGTGCGATCGCCGCCTTCCTGGGCGTGGGCGGCAGCGTGATGACCGTGCCGCTGATGCGCCGCCGCGGCGCCAGCATGACCGCTGCGACAGCAGCGGCCAACCCACTGTCGCTGCCAATGGCCGTGGTCGGCTCGGCGACTTATGCGCTGCTGGCGTGGAACGATGCACCGCTGGGTGCATGGCACGCGGGTTACATCGACTTGCGCGCTTGCGCGGTCTTGGCGGTTGGTTCATGGCTGGGTATCCGGGCCACATCGAGGTGGATTGGCCGGATTCCCGATACCATTCACGCCAAGGCATACATCACGCTGCTGTGCGTCGTTCTGCTGGTGATGCTGGTGGCTTAGTCTTCTCTGCCTCTAGCTGTGATCTCTCAGTAGGTTGTTCATCCGGGGCTCCTGGGGGCTGGTTTGGCTTCGTAACCCCCATCTTCCAGAGATGCCCCGGATGAACAACCTACTGAGAGATCACAACTAGTCCACAATGCAGGTCAACGATCTGATCGTTGGCCTCATCGCCCACGAGCTCAAAGCGTTCCCGGCCAGCAAAGGGCAGTACGGGTACGTCTATGCGCTCAACGCCTCCCGCGACCACGTGGTCTGCCGCGGCATTCCTTCCGCCGAGGACATCCAGTAGGACTGGGGACATCGTCTAGGCTCAAGTCGCAACAACCAGATACGTGGCCGTTGTCATCGCCGATATCAATCTCGGCCAGCAATCAAGCCACATCGGCGTCCGATGTGAACAGCTTGGGCCACGGGGCCGGATCGGCCCATACCCATCCACTGCACACAGTCAGCTCATGGCACGCGCGTAGGTCCGGATCAGCGAGTCGGGGCAGACAAGGATGGTGAAAACGGGGCGAGGTGGTCTCCGCTTTGTTTGTCGCGTCGAGGACTGGTTTCGGTTCGACTGCCACCGGATTGGCTTCCCTCCGGTGTTGTCCCATGGACTCTTGCGCTGTTCCTCATGCCGCTCGCGCTCGCCCAGCATGGATTGCTACGGCCATCGCCATTCTGGCGTTGGCCACTCGCGCCGCCGCTTCGGAAGTCTGGGTCGTTACCGACTCGCATCATCCGGTCCTTGGCCAGGCTGACCGACACCTCATCCTGGACGCGGCCGCGGTGCTCGAAGCGGAGCTGGCCGACAACCTGCCCACCGATCCTGAGCGCGCCAGCGCCATCGTCCAGCAACGCCTGAAATTGGGCGGTACAGACCTGCAGCGAAGGATCGGCACCGCCTACCAGGGTATTGCCGATGCCTGGAGCCTTGGCGTCACCAAGATTCCCGCCATCGTGGTGGATCGCCGATACGTGGTCTATGGCGAGACGGACGTGGCCCGTGCGGTAGCCCGCATCGACCAATACCGGAGAACGCAGCCATGACGAGGCGTCCGTTCGCGCCATCCCGGCGCCAGCGGTTGGCCATCGCTGCGCTGCTGCTGGGGTGTTCCGCATCGTCCTTTGCACTGAACACCGCCACCATCGTGGCCTTCACCCTGTCGCCGGATTGCCTGGAATACCGCGTCACCGGCATCTGCTATTGGCTCTATTGCACCTGGACGGGATGCACCGTACGCACCTCGGTCAAGGTGCGCCACTACATCCCGGATGCAGTGGTGTCGAGCTACTCGAACACCGGCGAGAACCCTTGGGTCGAGGTGCGGGCGATGAGCCTGCCGAACCCGACCGCGAAGGCCGGCGGCGACGGCACCACCAACGAGGATCACGAGAACAACCTGGCGAAGTTCAAGAACGCCGACGTCATCGGCCATCCGGGTGGCTATGTGTTCAGCCAGTTCGCCAGCGCCTCCGGCTACACCTGCGAGGGCGCCGGCACCGCCTTCATGCCCTATCTGCTGAGCACGCTCGACACGCTGGCATGGCGCTACAACATCCCCGAGGCGCTGTATCCGGAAGCACTGATTCCCGGCCGGCGCGAGATCGGCACGCGCACGGCCATGAATCTCTGGGGCAACGTCTATCCGCGTGGCGGCTTCCTGCACCAGGTGGATGACCACAAGGCCGCAGCCGTGGTCGCCCAGCGCGCGGGTGACATCGTGACGCGCCGCAACCAGATCCACGTCTACCAACCGCTGCTCGCCAGTTCGCGCGATGGCTACTGGCCGGCCGGCGCCCTGATGGAAACCGATGCCGCCACGGGCAAGTGGCAGGAGCTGACCCCCACGCTGTCCAGCAGTTGCGCGGTATTCCCCCACGGCAATGCCAAGGTGCAGGCCCGGCAAGGCGACTACGCCTGGGCATTGTGGCGTCCCTATAGCTGCTGCCAGCGCCGCGGCCAGGTGTTCCTCGGCAGCGTCGATTTCCTGTGAGGCCCGATGCCATGACGACTCCACCGCCGAGCGCCCGTCGATTTCTTTGCGTCGCATTGGCCGTTGCAGCAATGTGCTGCTCCGGCGCCGGGGCGCAGACCAGCGTCAACGAGTACGGCGTCCAGCATCAGGGCAGCGTGATCGGCGACGACGTGCTCTACAGCATTGGGGGCGGCCGCGCGGTATCCATGAGCGGTGCGGCCAACATGCACTCCATCGGTGTTGGCGTCGGCTGGAACAGCAACCTGATCTGTGGCGACATGAGCATCACCACCACGCTGCAGAACCAGTTGAACGGCATCACCAACGGCTTCCAGGCCATCATGTCCTCGGTGATCCAGAACGCCACCGCTGCCGTGGCGTCGCTGCCCGCGCTGATCATCCAGCGCGCCGATCCAGGGCTGTATAACCTGCTGACCAATGGGGTGCTGCAAGCCAGGCTGGATTTCGATCGCAGCAAGCTGACCTGCCGTGCCATCGCCAACCGCATGGCCGACATGGCGGGTGGGCAGCTCGGCTGGGGCCAACTCGCCGAAGGCATGGCGCTGAAGCAGGCCGTCGCGAGCACCGATGCGGTCTCGGCCATCGACGACGCCGAGGCGAACCGTGGCAACAATGGCGTACCGTGGGTCGGCGGAGACAACGCCGGCGGCGCGGGCCAACGTCCGGTGCGCGTGGTCGGCGACGTGACCCGCGCCGGCTACAACCTGCTCAATGGCCGTGGCGTCGGCGATGCCAGTTCGATTCCGCAAGCCAGTTGCGGCGGCAACATGGCCTGCCAGACCTGGAGTTCGCCCGATGCCGCCGCGGCCTGGGCCGTTCGCGTGCTGGGCGAGCAGGAACAGCGCACCTGCGATGCATGCACCAAGACCGTCACCACGCCGGGCGTTGGCCTGACCCCGCTGATCCAGGAGGAATACGAGGACAAGCTGCAGGCCCTGCAGGAGTTGGTCGCCGGCAGCCGTCCAACCACGGCGCAGAACCTGCAGGCTGCGGGTAGCGCGTCGCTGCCCATCACCCGTGGCGTGATCGAGGCGCTGCGCGACGAGACGGACCAGGACATCCTGGCTCGGCGCCTGGCCTCGGAGGTTGCGCTGGCCAGCGTGCTGGAGAAGGCGCTGCTGCTGCAACGCACGCTGCTGACCGGGCGCAAGGAGCCCAACGTGGCCGCCAACGAACTGGCCCAGAAGGCCGTCACCCACGAAAGCGACATCCTCGATCGCGAGATTCACAACCTGAAGGCAGAGCTGGAGCTGCGCCGCGAACTGGCCAGCAACTCGCCGATGGCGATCATCCAGCGCCACAGCACCCGCGCCGCCGGTGCGCGTGGCATCTACGAGGGCGACCCGGTACGCAATCGGGTCGATGAATTGCAGCGGCCGCCGTCCGGCGGAAGCCATCCATGAGTGCCGCAGGGCGGTGCCCGCGCTGGCTGTCCAGCCGGCGTGCCATCCGGGTACTGGTGTGGGCGGTGTCGCTGCTGATCGCCGCGATCGCCGTCAATGTGGTCGGCATCCGCATCGCGGGCAGCATCGAGGGCTGGCAGCGCTGGATGGCGGCGCAATCCGGGGCCTTCCTGGTCTGGCGGTTGTTGCTCTACGCCATCACTGCCTGGGGTTGGCTCTGGATGCGCCGTCGCCTGCGCACGCGGGAACCGGAGCGCGCTGCCGGGCAGCGACTGCTGCGCGCGGAGGTTGCGGCCATCGTCGCCGTGATCGCGCTGGAAGCCAGCCTGCTGATGCAGGCACGGTAGCGCGAGGTTCGCCATGACGCTGTTCACCACCGACTACCTGGAGTACTACCTGACACTGGTGTCCTGGGTAGTCCACAACGGCATCTGGTCGGTGCTGGTCGCCAGCGGCATGTTCGCCGTCCCGTTCCTGGCGATCGTCATCCAGGAATGGTTGAAGGCCCGCGCGGAAGGCGCGGACGAAGGCAACAAGGGCGTGCTGTCCTCGGCTCGCATCGAGAACCGCGTCTTCGTCGCCATCGTGGTGATCATGTTCGCGGGCATCCCCTTCATCGACGTCGATCTCAACACCATCCGCTACGACCGGTCGCGTTCGACCCAATGTCAGGTAAGCGTCCCGGAGCCGACCGATACCGGCTGGTCGCAATCGTTCAGCACGATCAACAACCAGTCGGCGAAGGTGCCGGTGTGGTGGTTCGCCATGCACGCGATCTCGCGCGCTATCACCGGCGCCTCGGTCGCGGCCATTCCCTGCGGCACCGACCTGCGGCAGATCCGCATGGACATCGACGCGACCCGCATCGACGATCCGGTGCTGGCCCAGGAGGTCAGCGACTTTACCCGCGACTGCTATGGCCCCGCCCGCGCCAAGCTGTTCATGACCCGGCCCAGCCTGAGCGAGGAGCAGATGCACGACGTCACCTGGATCGGCTCCAGCTACTTCGTCGGCACCGCCGGCTTCTACGACAGCTACCGCTCCAGGACACCGCGCGATGCTTGGCCGTTCGACGCCACGCGCGACGCTGGGCTGGCCCAGGTGCCCGGCGGGGGCGGCTACCCGACCTGCCGGCAGTGGTGGTCCGACGGCGGCCATGGCCTGCGGGCACGACTGCTGGCCCAGGTCGATCCCAACCTGCTGACGCGATTGGCGGGCTGGGCAGGCTTCCTGAGCCAGGCCGAGGTCAACGACTCGGTGATCCGCGCTATCGCAAGCCCTCGCCAGCAGAAGCTCAACCAGGGGGCGGTCTACACGGACTACGGTGGCCAGATCGACATGACGCTGCCCAACATCGTCACTCGTGCCGTCAGCGACGTGGGGCTGACCGTCGGATCACTGGGCTATTTCCCGGCGATGGACGTGGTGCGGCAGGCGCTGCCGATGGTGCTGTCCCTGCTCAAGATGGCGCTGGTCATCTGCATCCCGCTGGTGCTGCTAATCGGCACCTATGACCTCAAGACCATGGTCACGGTGAGCGTGGTGCAGTTCGCGCTGTTCTTCACCGAATTCTGGTTTCAGCTCGCCCGCTGGATCGACTCGACGATCCTGGATGCGCTCTACGGCTGGGGGTGGGGCTGGAACCGGCCGCACACGAACTTCGATCCGCTGGTGGGCCTCAACAACACCTTCGGAGACATGCTGTTGAACTTCGTGATGGCCACGATGTTCTTGATCTTGCCCACGTTCTGGGTGGCGGCATTGGCCTGGGCTGGTATCCGTGCAGGCAACGTGCTTCAAGGATTGAGTACTGGCACGCGGGATGCCGGACAAGCCGGTGGCAGGGGCGGCGGCTTGATGATCGGTGCGGCCAAGCAGAAATAGCTCCAACCGCCGGTTCAATCGTCTTCGAATCGTGGATCTGGGTCATCGCTGTAGTTGATGGGGTCGTAGGCAAGGCTTTCACGATGATCCAGCTCTTCGGCCTTGCGTCCGAGGAAATCATCGTCGCCTTGCGGCGCTTGCTCCGCCATCCTGGCTGCCACGACGAGAGCGACCGGCAACAGCGCCGCCCAGACCGCGATGTACAGCAACACCCCAAGGGTCGCCAGCTTGACCCCCCAAGATCAGCACCGCTACACCGCCCGCCGGCAGTCCTTGCGCCATCAGCCATCGATGCACCCGACGCTCCGCGCGCAGCCAACCGCGCCATACGCTGCCCAGCCAGCGGCCGAGTCGCGCTGCGGTGGTCATGCCTGCGGTGTGCTTCATGGTTGGCTACCTCATGGTCGTTCCACGGTCGTTGGGCAAGGCCGTGCCGGTTTCCTTCATGCCTGCCGCGCCGCGAATGCTTCGGCGGTCATGATCAGGCCGGGAAAGTCCTCTCGCATGGCGAGAATGTCCGCATCGCCCGTGATCAATGCATCCGCCTTGCCGACATGCGCGAGCACCAGGAACACCTGGTCCTTCTCGTCGCGGCAGACCGGCAGGTCTGGCCATGGCGCTGGCAGTTCCACCACATCGGCGTAGGGCAGGAAGTCCGCCAGCAACTCCTGCTGTTCCAAGTTCGACAGCTTGAACTTGGGATAGGCCAAAACGCGCAGCAGTTCACTGGCCGTCTCCCGGCAGACCAGCGGCTGCAACTGCTGTTGCTGCCAGGCATGGCGTATCCAGGCCAGGCGTCCTGCATTGAAGACCAGCGCCGACAGCACGATGTTGGTGTCGAGCACGACCCTGCGCATCAGCGCCGCGCCCAGGCCACGGCATCCTCGACGTCCTGCTCGGTGATCCCGAGTTGCTCCAGCTTCTCGCGCACGGCCTGGGCCTTCTGGACCCGCACGGGGGTCAGGACGATCCGACCGCCTTCGACGGTCACGTCGAAGTACTCCGCCGCATCCACGCCGGACACGGCCGCCTTGGGCAGCGTGATCTGGTTTTTCGAAGTGAGCTTGGCAAGCATGGGAAGCCTCCGTAAGTTTCAAAGGAAATCTTACTTCCTTACTTCATTCCCGACAAGCATGCCTTCGGGCGCATGGATTTCAGGACCTGCCGTGCTTTCAGCGCCGGTTGAAGCGGCCTGATCCGGTGAAAACACAGCGCCTGTTCCGATCCCCGATCCTGGAGCGCATGGGCTCCGCATTGATTGCGGCACACGAAGCCAACTGCCCCTATACCAAAGGGCTTGTCGAAGGCCAAAGGGCTGGGGAAGGGGCAAGGGAATGGCCTCAACGGGAAAGGCCCTACCCGAAAAGGCCAAAAGGCTCCTCCGGCCAGCCCATCACCAGGATGTCGCCATGCTTTCGCTGTTCCAGCGCAAACGGGTGCCGCTGGCCAACGCCGCGGCGCCGCCTCCCGTCGAGCCTGCCAAAGGGTTGACCCGGCCGCAGTCGGCCACATCGCTGCTGGCGGAGCCGCGCCGGCAGCGATTGCTGGAACACATCTGGCAGCGCACCTCGCTGTCGCGTCGGCAGTTCCGCTCGCTGTACCTGGCGCCACTGGAGCGCTACGCCGAGCTGGTCCAGCAGTTCCCGGCCTCGGAGGCGCATCACCATGCCTGGCCGGGCGGCATGCTGGACCACGGCCTGGAGATCGTGGCCTACGCGCTCAAACTGAGGCAGTCCCACTTGCTCCCGGCCGGCGCCTCGCCCGAGGCCCAGGCCGCGCAAGCCGAGGCCTGGACCGCCGGTACCGCCTACGCCGCGCTGCTGCACGACATTGGCAAGATCGCGGTCGACCTGCACGTCGAGCAGGCCGATGGCCTGGTCTGGCACCCCTGGCACGGGCCGCTGCGGCAGCCGTACCGCTTTCGTTACCGGACGGATCGCGAGTACCGGCTGCATGGCGCCGCCACTGGGCTGCTCTACACCCGTGTGCTCGATGCCGGCATCCTCGACTGGCTGAGCGACTACCACGATCTATGGTCGGCGCTGCTCTACGTCCTGGCGGGCCAGTACGAGCATGCCGGCACGCTGGGCGAGCTGGTCGTCAAGGCCGACCAGGCATCGGTGGCCCTGGCGCTCGGCGGTGATCCGGCCAGGGCCATGGCGGCGCCGAAGCATGCGCTGCAGCGCAAGCTGCTGGATGGCCTGCGCTACCTGCTGCGCGAGGAGTTCAAGCTGAACCAGCCCGGCGGCCCGTCGGATGGATGGCTGACCCAGGACGCACTCTGGCTCGTCAGCAAGACGGTCAGCGACAAACTGCGCGCGCATCTCCTGTCGCAGGGCATCGAAGGCATCCCATCGAACAACACCGCCGTCTTCTCGGTGCTCCAGGACCATGGCATCGTGCAGCCCGCCCCGGATGGGAAGGCGATCTGGCGGGCGACCGTCACGAGCGGCACCGGCTGGTCGCACAGCTTTACCTTCCTGCGCCTGTCGCCGGCCTTGATCTGGGAGTCGGGCGAGCGTCCCGCACCGTTCGCCGGCACGGTCACGACGGAAGAGCCCCTCCCTGGCGATGAGGCAGCGCCGGGCTCCGACGGCATCCCGGCCACCTCACCGCCCCCTGGGGTGGCGGATTCCCCGGCCGGGCTCGCGGACCCGGTCTCCGATCTGCTGTCGATGCTCGATGCATCCGGCGCAGCCACCGCCGGTGCATCGTCCGCCGGCGCGGAACCGCCGTCACCATCCGCCGGAGCAACTGTGACAGTGACCCATTCGGCGCTGACCGGTCCTGCCACGATGCCGGCTCCCGCGAAGGCCACGCCGTCCGGGGAAGCCTTCATCGCCTGGCTCAGGCAAGGCATCGAGTCGCGCAAGCTCATCATCAACGATGCGAAGGCACTGGTGCATACCGTCGATGGCACGGCGTACCTGGTCAGCCCCGGCGTCTTCCAGCGCTACGTGCAGGAACATCCGGAGATCCAGGCGCTGGCCCGACAGGACGATCTGCACGACTGGCAATGGGTGCAGAAGCGCTTCGAGAAGCTGGGGCTGCACCGCAAACAGGACAGCGGCCTGAACATCTGGACCTGCGATGTCACAGGACCGCGCAAGTCGCGGCGGTTGCACGGCTATCTGTTGGCGGCGCCTTCGGCATTGTTCGCGGAAGTCCCGCCGGACAACCCCTACCTGTCCCTGGCGCGCGGCTAGGAGTCTCCTCGCCACACACGGGCAGCGCACCTGCCGACCCTATGTCTTGCATCGTCGATACCCCCTCATGCTCGATGGGCGACCCAACCCTTGAAGGTGAACGCGCAATAGAAAAGGTCGATGTCCGTGAATCCAGCCTCGCGGAGCAGATCGACATCCTGCACGGGCGAAAGCACGGGCAGCCGTTCCTTGATCGCCGCGATGCTGCCTTCGGCTTGACGCACGGGTACGCCGGAAATAGCCGCGAACACCGTATTGCGCGAGAGCCATCTGTCCCGACCGGGATCTTCGCCGGGAAAGCTGTGATGCGCGACGACAAGGGGCGCACCGGGCTTGAGTCGCAGGTGCATCTGCTGCAGCGTCTTCAGGCGCTCGGCTGGAGGCAGGAAATGCAATGTCAGCAGGCAGGTCGCGCCATCGAAGGGCCCCTTGGGGGCGCTGTCGATATAGCCCTCGTGCAAGCGCACGTGAGGCGCCATCGGGCCCAGGATCGTGCGGGCGAGTTCGAGCATCTCTGCGGAAGGATCGACGCCGTCGAACTGCCAGCCGGGCTGCATTTCAGCGAGGGCCTTCAGTTCCAGCCCGCCGCCGGCGCCGAGCACCAGGATGCGCGCGTCGGCCGGTGCGCGTTCGGCCAGCAGCACGCCCGCCATCCGGTGCAGGTCGCACAGGCCCGGCACGATCCTCGCGGTTCTTTCCGCATAGCCCGATACAGCCGCCGGGTCGGAGAACGACGTCATAGAGCGCGGCTTTCCGCTTGCGCTGGCTCGATCGTCTCGGGCCAAAGCAGTGATCGGTGAATGTGAAATCCCGTCATGGCCCCGTTGCCCACGGCCAGCGACACCGAATGAGGAAACCGTGCCGCGTCGCCGCAGGCAAAGACCCCAGGCACCGAGGTCTTGCTCTCGGCATCCGTGCGGATCTGGATGCCCATGGGCGTTTCTTCCAGTGCACAACCGATTGTCTCGGCCAAAGGGCTGGAGGGGGCGGTTCGCGTTACAACAAACATGCCCGCAAAGCTCAGTCGCCTCCCATCCACCATCGTCACGTCGGCATGTCCCTCGATCCTGTCGATGCGGGCCTCGTCGATGACCACGCCTCGGCGTTCCAAAGTGGACCTGATTTCCTCGTTGAGTTCCAATGCACCGTTGACGAGCAAGGTGACATCCCCCCAATCCGTGAGCAGTTCAGCCTGATGGATGGACATCGGGCTGGCACCGACGATGCCGATGCGTCCCTGTCCAAGTTCATAGCCATGGCAGTACGGGCAGTGAAAAACCGTCTTCCCCCAGCGTTGCGCGAGTCCGTCGATGGCTGGAAGCTGGTCGGTCACCCCCGTCGCCAATAGAATGCGTCGCCCCAGGTGCGACTCGCCATCGGCCGTCGTGACGGTGAATTCGTCCGCCTGCCCGGCGACCGCTTCCACCCGACCTTCAAGCCAGGTCAGCGTTGGATAGGCCTCGAGCTGGCGGCGTGCGTTTGCAGCGATTTCACCTGGCGGCACACCATCCTGGCCGAGAAATCCGTGTGAATGGCTGGCGAAGCGGTTGCGCCGCTGGCCCGCATCGATCACCAGCACTGACCTGCGTGCGCGCACCAGTTGCAGGGTCGCGGCCATGCCTGAGTAGCTTCCGCCGACGACGATCACGTCGTGATTCATGATTTATTCCTTGAGTGTCGTAAGGCCGCATGCCGGCGTGCGAAGTCAGAGGCCAGATCGGCAAGGGTGATTTCCGAAAACCGCGTGAGCAGCAGCGCCTCGGCTTCGGCAAACGTGCCTTCGAGTGCCGCATTGACCGTCTGCTCGACCAGACACTCCGGTGTCTCGTTGCGGTTGCCGATGGCAAACGTCGCCGGCTCTCCCAGGGCTTCGTGCAACTGACGCAGGGTGACGCTGCCAAGGTCGGCGTGGATACGCCATCCTCCTGCGTGGCCTCGTTCGGAGGTGACGATTCCCGCTTGCCGCAGGTATCCCATCGTGCGTCGAACGACGACCGGGTTGGTTCCCAGGCACAGCGCCAAGGTTTCCGAGGTAACGGGTCCATCCTGCTCGGCCATGTGCAGCAGCGCATGCAGGACAGACGAGAGGCGGCTGTCTCTTTTCATGAAACAAATGATGTTACGAAAAAGGCCGCGTGTCAAATGCGAGGTGGCAATGAACACCTGGCAAGTCACAGCCTTGACGTACAAGAACGTTGTTGACACCTCACCGCCATGACGGCATGGCTATTCGGTGCCGCTCTCTTCCTCGGACAGTTGCGCCTCGGTCGCGGCCATCAGCGTCGCGGCCGAGCACCCCAGCCCCTTCGCGATCCGCAGGATCAACACCAGCGTGGGCATGTGCTCGCCGCGCTCGATCTTGCCCATGTGCGACCGGGCGATGCCCGCCTGTTCCGCGAGCACCTCCTGCGCCAGCCCCTGCGCGGACCGGGCCTCGCGCACGGCAACGCCGAAAGCGCGCGCTGGCTCGCTTTCATAGGTTCTTGTCCCTGCGGGTCTCCCGCGTTGCACCGATCGCTTCTGCATCAACAGAAGCGTCACGCGCAAAGCGAATCTAAACCACGTTAAACTTATCTCATCGACCGGTCGCGCCCGGTTTTTCCCAGTGTCGGCGTTGTGCAGGTGACACGATGATCGCTCCCGATCCCTTGAACATTGCCCTGTCGGACTGCCTGGCCTATCCCCGGTTGTCGGTGCCGATGGCGGAACATCGCCGGCGCCATCCGGACCACCCCATTCGCCTTCATGAAGAACGCCTGGTGGATCTGCATCGAGGACTGCTCGCGGGGGCCTTCGAGGCAGGCCTCTGCCAGTCGCCCGCAGCACCGGAAGGCATCGATGTGCGCCCCGTCTGGCGCGACACGCTGGCATTGGCCGTGTCGGCCCATCACCCCTTGCTGGCCTTCGCGTCAGTGTCCCTGGAGCAGGCGGCCGACCACCCTTGGATCGCCCTGGATGGGCGCGGCTGTGTGGGCTACTGCGGGCAGATCGACTCACTGCTGACGGCGGCCGGCGTCGTTCCCTCGGCCGTCACGACGGCCACATCGTTCGGGTTGATGATGACCTTGGTGGCCGCCGGCTACGGCGTCTGCCTCGCACCCGCCGCCCGCATCGAGGGTCATCGTTCCCTTGGCGTTGTCCAGCGTCCCTTGCAAGAGGGCGCGCTGACGCTCACCACGTACTTCCTGAGCCGTCGTAGTACGGACAGCACCCACCTGGAGCCGTTTTTCCAAGCGCTCCAGGCAAGCGCCTGACCGAACCTCGGCGCGACCCTGGCTTGATCAATCTCCGGCCGTCGCTTCGGCGGCATCGGCAGCGACGGCTTCGCGCACCAGCCGCTGCACGCTTTGCCGGACCGGCTCAGGGAACTCGGTCGTCACGACTGGCTCGCTCGCCTGCGTGCACTGTGCGGCCACCAGCCGCGCGGCAAGGTGCAGGTTCGTTGGGTTGACGGCTTCGATGGCCGGCCGTGTCCCGAGCGCCTCGTACGAGCGCAGGAGTGCGTGGTAGATGTCCCAGGTGTCGATGCCCCGTGGCAGTTGCTTCAGCACGGACTGGACCAGCCTGCGCTTGAGCGGATCGAGCTGCCAGTCTGGCACTCGCTGCCCGCGATGCCCCATGTGGATCGACAGCAGGTTGCCGGCCTGGATCTCGTAGGTGATCCAGCGGCGCGACTTGCCCGCGAGCCTGGCGTAGTCCGCCACTGAGAGGTTGTGCGGCGCCTCGAAGGTCTCCAGCACTTGCTGGCGTTCGCGCTGCACCTCCGACAGGCGCGGCCGTGCGTACTCGGGCATGCGCACGGCCGACAGCCGCTGCACCGATGCCGGCGCTTCGGGTTGGCCGGGCGCCGGCGCGGTCACGATCAGTTGCGGCGCGGAGAGGTCGACCACCGGCGGCTGCGCGGCCGCCTGGCCGGCGATGGTCGGCAGGCCCTGGAGCGTGATGGTCAGATGCCGGCTGGCAACCTCGACCTGGTTCTGCTCGAACAGGTCCAGGCGATCGGCCCAGTCCTGCATCATGACGCGGCGCTGCTCGACGTATTCGGCATGGTTGTAGGTCGCGCTGATCCTGTCCGGGTCGGCATGCGAGAGCTGGGCGTCCACCCATTTCTTCGGGTACCCGAGTTCGTTCAGTGCCGTCGAGATCGTGGCACGGATGCCGTGGCCGGTCAGCTGGTCCTCGTAGCCCATGCGCTTGAGCGCCCCGTTAAACGTGTTCTCGCTGACGGGATGCTTGAGGCACCAGTCGCCCGGGATCAGGTAGACCTGGGCCGGCTTGAAGTTGTCGAGCAGGTGGCGAACGATCTCCTGCGCCTGCACCGACAGCGGCACGATGTAGGGCGGGATGTCGATGAGACGCTTGCGCTTCTTCCTGGTGAGCAGCTTGCGCTGCTTGAGCCTGGCCACCGGGATGATCCACAGGCCCCGGTCGAGGTCGAACTGATCGGGCGTGGCGAAGCGCAACTCGCCAGTGCGCACACCGGTGAGCATCAACAGCCGCAAGCCCAACTGCGTGTTCAGGCGCCCGCGGTACTTGCGCAGTGTCTGCAGCATGACTGGCAGCTCGTGCATGCGCAGGAACGGGTTGTGTTCGACCGGCGGCAATGGCAGTGCGACCACTTCCAGGTCCCTGGACGGGTTATCGCCCATGTTGGGAATCGCCACCGTGGCGTAGGTGAACAACTGGGTGAACCAGGTCCTCAGCTTCTCGGCCACCGACAGCGAGCCGCGCTTTTCCACCTTGCCGATGATGTCCAGCAGGTGTGCGCGGGTGATCTCGTAGATGGTCAGGTGCCGCAGCGAGGGGAACACGTCTTTCTTGAAGACGCGCCCGATCTGTTCAAGGCTGGTCTGCCGTCCTTCCTCCAGCGAGAGCCGGCGATGGGCCAGCCATTGCTCGTAGACGGCCATGAAGGTGTGCTCGCCGGCCAGGACGATCGCGTGCCGCCTGCGCTTGCGTTCGCTGTGCGGATTGACGCCCTTGGCGAGCAGCGAGCGGGCTTCATCGCGAAGCGCACGGGCGTCCTTCAGCGAGAGCGCTGGATACGTGCCGAAGGACATGCGGTCGCGCTTGCCGCCCCACGAGAAGCGGAAGTGCCACGCCTTTGCACCGGTGGCTGAAACAAAGAGGGAAAGGCCGTCTGTGTCGGCCAGGGTGTACGGTTTGCCGGTCGCCTTGGCCTGGCGAACCGTGAGGTCCGAAAGCATGATCCCAACTCCTTGAAAGCGAGTTGAGTGCCATGTTTCCCATCGGGCCCCGGCTCCCCCAGCAACAATGCGGAACAGGGAAGCTCCGCATTGCGATGTACCACCTAATGTACCGGTTTTGACCGGCTGTCAGTGGATTTCGCTGGACGTCACTGGATCGAAGATTCTTAAAAAATCGAACCGTGACAATGACTTGCAACACTCCATGGACGTCCCTGGAACACCATGGAAAGTTGAAGTGGAGCGGGTGATGGGAATCGAACCCACGCTTGAGGCTTGGGAAGCCGCCGTTCTACCATTGAACTACACCCGCGTCGGTGTCGTGCCGCGCGCCGTGGCGCGGCAGAGGAAACGATTATAGCGCGAGGCGGGCGGGAATATGCCCAGCCCGGCCCGCCCACGCAGCGGCCGGATCAGTTCGCCTTGATGTCGGCTGCCTTCACCACCTTGGCCCAGCGCGCCAGCTCTTCACGGGTGTAGTCGCCCAGTTCCCTGGGGCCCATGAAGCGCGCTTCGGCGCCCTGCTCGGCAGCCTTCTGGCGGAAGGCGTCGGTCTTCATGATTTTCTCGATCTCGCCGGCGATCTTGTCGACCACGGGCTGGGGCGTGCCGGCCGGGGCATACATGGCGAACCAGGACGAGACGAGGAGATCGGGGTAGCCCGCCTCGGCGGCGGTGGGCACGTCGGGCAGCGAGCCCAGGCGCTGGTCGCCGGTGATGGCCAGGGCGCGCAGCTTGCCGGCGGCGATGTGGCCCAGCAGCGGCGGCGGCGTGGTGATGGTCATGTCGACGGCGCCGCCCAGCAGGTCGTTGAGCGCAGGGCCGGTGCCCTTGTAGGGGATGTGGGTGGTCTGGATGCCGGCCATCTGGTTGAGCAGTTCGGTGGCCACCTGCTGCAGCGAGCCGTTCCCGGAGGAGGCATAGTTGAGCTTGCCGGGATTGGCCTTGGCGTAGCCGACGAGTTCCTTCAGAGACTTGATGGGCAGGTCCGCGCGCACCACCACGACCTGCGGGGCGGACAGCACGTTGGCGACCGGCGCGAAATCCTTGATGGGGTCCCAGCCCAGGTTGGACATGACGTTGGGCGTGATGACCTGGTAGCCGGAATACTGCAGCAGCAGGGTGTAGCCATCGGGCTGGGCGCGGGCCACGGCCTGCGCGGCGATGCCGCCCGAGGCGCCGGGCCGGTTCTCCACGACGACGCTCTGGCCCAGCGCCTCGCCCAGGGGTTGGGCGATGAGGCGCGCGGCGATGTCGGTGGTGCCGCCGGCGGCGGCCGACACGATGAGCGTGATGGGCCGGCTGGGGAAGCCGTCCTGCGCGGCAGCGGGGCCTGCCGCCAGGCAGAGGGCGCCGGCGGCGGCCAGGAATAGGCGCAGCGGCCGGGAGAGGAAGCGTACGGGCATGGAAGTCTCCTTGGTTCTTATGAAGAATGGCGCGCGCGCTGGGCACGCGCGGGGTTTCAGGCTGCGCCGAAGCGTTCGGCCAGCCAGTCGGGTGCGGGATGGGTTGCCAGCCGCGGGCCGGCGGCGATGAGCGGATTGGACAGCGGGCGCTGCACGAGCCCGGGCAGGGTCCGCACGATGTCCATGAGCGCGGCCAGGTCTACGCCGGTGCGCACGCCCATGCAGTCGAACATGTGCACGAGCTCTTCGGTATTGACGTTGCCGCTGGCGCCGGGGGCATAGGGGCAGCCGCCCAGGCCGCCGGCCGCGGCGTCGTAGCGCACGATGCCTGCCTGCCAGCCTGCGATGGCGTTGGCCAGGGCCATGCCGCGGGTATTGTGCAGGTGCAGGGTGACGGCGATGCCGGGCAGTTCGCGCTGCACGCGCTCGCACAGGGCCGCCACCTGGGTGGGATAGGCCATGCCGGTGGTGTCGCACAGCGTGATGCCGGTGGCGCCGGCGTCGGCCATGGCATGTGCCAGATGCAGCACCTCGTCGGGCGGGACGTCGCCGTCGAAGGGGCAGCCGAAGGCCGTGGAGAGCGACACGTTGCAGGGCTTGTTGGACGGCCCCGCGGCGCGCAGGATGACCGTGAGTTCGGCCAGCGACTGCGCGCGCGTCATGCGCAGGTTGGCGCGGTTGTGCGTTTCGCTGCAGGACATCACCAGGTTGAGTTCGTCGGTGCCGCACTCCAGCGCGCGCTCGAGTCCGCGCACGTTCGGCACGAGCGCGGTGTAGATCACGCCCGGCCGGCGCCGGATGCGGCGCATGACGTCCTGCGCGTCGGCCAGGGCCGGAATGGCCTTGGGCGAAGTGAAGCTGGTGACCTCGATGCGCGCGAAGCCGCAATCGGACAAGGCGTCGACGAAAGCGACCTTGGCGTCGGTGGGCACCATGGCCTGTTCGATCTGCAGCCCGTCGCGCGGGCCGACTTCGTTGATCTCGATGCGGGCGGGTCCGGCCTTCATGCGATGACTCCCCGGGCGCGCAGCTCGGCCCGCTGTGCGGCGTCCAGGCCGGCGGCCTCGAGCACGGCGTCAGTATGTTCACCCAGGGTGGGCGCGCGGCGCGCGACCGCGCCGGGGTTGGCCGAGAGCAGCGGGAACACGGCAGGCATTTCCACCGGCACGCCGCGCGCCGACTCGACCTGCACGATGGCCTGGCGCGAGCGGTAGTGCGGATCCTGAGCGATGTCGGCCACGGAATAGATGCGGCCGGCAGGCACGTGCGCCTCGCGCATGGCCTCGAGCACTTCGTCGATGCTGCGCACGGCGGTCCAGGCGCCGATGGCGGCGTCGATCTCGTCGGCGCGGCGCGCGCGCCCGTCGTTGTGGGCCAGGTCGGGATCCTGGCCGAGATCGTCGCGGCCGATGCGGGCCATCAGGCGGGTGTAGATGGCGTCGCCATTGCCGGCGATGAGCACGAAGCCGTCGCGGCAGGGATAGGCGTTGGACGGGGCAATGCCGGGCAGCGAGGCGCCGGCCGGCTCGCGCACCACGCCGAACACCGAGTATTCGGGCAGCAGGCTCTCGCTCAGGTTGAAGACGCTTTCGTAGAGGGCGGTGTCGATGACCTGGCCTTCGCCGCCGCGGGCGTCGCGCTGGTACAAGGCCAGCATCACGCCCAGCGCGCCGTGCAGCCCGGCGATGGTGTCGCCCAGCGAGAGCCCCGCGCGCACGGGCGCCCGGCCCGGCTCGCCGTTGAGGTAGCGCAGCCCGGCCATGGCCTCGCCGATGGCGGCGAAGCCCGGCTCGCCTGCACGCGGCCCGGTCTGGCCGTAGCCGGAGATGCGCAGCATGATCAGGCGCGGATTGAGGGCGTGCAGCGTCTCCCACGACAGGCCCCATTTCTCGAGGGTGCCGGGGCGGAAGTTCTCGATGAGCACGTCGGCCTGCGCGGCCAGGCGGCGCACCAGATCCTGGCCCTCGGGCTGGCGCAGGTCCACGCACACGGACTGCTTGCTGCGCGACTGGGCTTCCCACCACACGGACGTGCCCTCGTGCAGCAGGCGCCATTTGCGCAGGGGATCGCCCTGCCCGGGCGGCTCGATCTTGATGACCTCGGCGCCGAAGTCGGCCAGGGTCTTGGCCGCGAAGGGCCCCGCGATCAATTGCCCCAGTTCCAGCACGCGTATGCCGGCCAGTATCTGCGCTGCCATGTCTCCTCCGGCTTTGCTCGTTCGAGCCGGCAGTGTGCGCAAACGCGGCCGCGCTGGGAATGGTTAATCCGGCAAGAGGGGTTTCGCGTCCGGTGAAAGCCCCGCCTCCTCTACACCTGCCTGCTGCCGCAGGTGCGAAACCAGCAGGCGGGCGGCGGCAGTGAGCACGTCCAGGTCGCGCACCGCCAGCAGCAGCCCGCGGCGCGCCCAGTCGTCGGCAAGCGGGATCAGCCGCAGGCCCATGGACCGGGCGTGCGGCTCGGCGGCCACGCGGGGCAGCACGCCGATGGCGCGGGTGGCGGCCACCATGCGGCAGATGGCGTCGAAGCTGCGCACCTGGATGCGCAGCCGCATGGGCTGTGCGAGCCGCGCGCTGGCCTCGGCCAGGCGCGTGGCAAGCGACGTGGCGGGCGGGAGGCCCACGTAGTCGTAGTCCAGCGTGTCGGCGAAGGCCACGCGGCGCCGGCCGCCCAGGGCGTGCCCGGCCGGCGTCACCAGCACGAGCTCGTCGGTGCGATAGGCCAGGGTCTGCAGGCCCTGCGCCGGCGTGCGGTCGGCGATGATGCCCACGTCGGCGCGATTCTCCAGCAGCGCGGCCACGATGTCGGCGCTGTTCTGCTCTTCCAGGTCGATGCGCACGGCGGGATGCGCGGCCATGAAACCGGCCAGGTCTTCGGGCAGGAACTGGGTGATGGACGAGGTATTGGCGGCAATGCGCACCTGGCCGCGCACGCCCTGCGCGAAATCCGACAGGGCGCCCGCCATCTGTTCCAGGTCCTGCAGCACGCGCTGCGCGTGTGCCAGGCAGGCCTGGCCGGCGTCGGTGAGTGCCACGCCGCTGGCGTTGCGAAACAGCAGCGGCGTGCCGAGCGCGGCCTCCAGGTCGGAGATGCGCTTGCTGGCCGCGCCCACCGCCAGGTGCGACTGGCGCGCGCCGGCGGAGATGCTGCCGTGGCGCGCCACCGCCACGAACAGCGCCAGCGTGGTGAGATCGAAACGGGCCGGATTCATGGAGCCGATGCTAACCCAGCCGGCGGCGGCCGGCGCCATGCCGGAACCCGGACTGGGCCCAATTACAATTCCCCCATGAATACGAACACCCCCGACCGTCCCGCCGGGACGCCGCCCTCCGCCGCGGAGGGTCTGCCCGCGGCATCCCCGCAAACCGCTGCCGCCCTGGCCCAGGCCGGCCATGCGCCGGCCAGCCCCGGCGCCACGCACATCCGCAGCTTCGTGCACCGCCGCGGCCACATCACCCAGGGCCAGCGCGAGGCGCTGGAGCGCCTGATGGACAAATGGTCCATTCCCTACGCGCCCAGGCCGCTGGACACAGCCGCGGCTTTCGGCCGCGCCGCGCCCGTGGTGCTGGAAATCGGCTTCGGCATGGGCGAAACCACCGAGAAGATCGCCCTGGCCCGGCCCGGCGACAACTTCCTGGGCGTGGAGGTCTTCAATGCCGGCGTCGGCGCCATGCTGCGCCGCATCGAGGATTCCGCGCTGCCCAATGTGCGCATCATCCAGCACGACGCGGTCGAAGTGGTGCGCGACATGATCACCCCGGGCTCCCTGGCCGGCGTGCACATCTATTTCCCCGATCCCTGGCCCAAGAAGCGGCACCACAAGCGCCGCCTGATCCAGCCCGCCTTCGTGGCGCTGCTGGCCAGCCGCATCGCTCCGGAGGGCTACCTGCACTGCGCCACCGACTGGGAAGACTATGCCGTGCAGATGCTGGAGGTGCTGAGCGCCGAGCCGCTGCTGCGCAATACGGCGCAAGGCTATGCGCCGCGGCCGGACTACCGCCCGCAGACCAAATTCGAGACGCGCGGCCTGCGCCTGGGCCACGGCGTATGGGACCTGATCTTCAAGCGAGCCGCCTGATGCTGTATCCCCCGATAGAACCCTACCGCCAGGGCATGCTGGATACCGGCGACGGCCACCAGGTCTACTGGGAGCTGTGCGGCAATCCCGCCGGCAAGCCGGCCGTGTTCCTCCATGGCGGCCCGGGCAGCGGCTGCTCGCCGGTGCACCGGCAGCTGTTCGATCCGAGCCGCTACAACGTGCTGCTGTTCGACCAGCGCGGCTGCGGCCGTTCGACGCCGCACGCCAGCCTGGACAACAACACCACCTGGCACCTGGTGGCCGACATGGAGCGGCTGCGCACCGAAGTCCTGGGCGCCGAGCGGTGGCTGGTGTTCGGCGGCTCCTGGGGCTCCACCCTGGCCCTGGCCTATGCCCAGACGCATCCCGGACACACCAGCGAACTGGTGGTGCGCGGCATCTTCGGCCTGCGCCGCGCGGAGCTGCAATGGTTCTACCAGGAAGGCGCGTCGTGGCTGTTCCCCGACCACTGGGAAGACTACGTGGCGCCCATTCCGGAAGCCGAGCGCGGCGACATGATCGCCGCCTACCGCAAGCGCCTCACCGGCGACGACCCGGAAGAGCAGCTGCGCGCGGCCAAGGCATGGAGCCGCTGGGAAGACAACACCATCACCCTGCTGCCCAGCCCGCGCCACCAGCAGAGCCACGCGGCCGACCGCGCGGCGCTGGCCTTCGCGCGCATCGAGAACCACTATTTCGTGCACGGCGGCTTCATGGAAACCGACGGCCAGCTGCTGCGCGACGCCCACAAGCTGCATGGCATTCCCGGCACCATCGTGCAGGGCCGCTACGACGTCTGCACGCCGGCGCGCACCGCATGGGAACTGCACCGGGCCTGGCCCCAGGCACGCTTCCACCTGGTGCCCGATGCCGGCCATGCCTTCGACGAGCCCGGCATCCTGGCCCGGCTCATCGAGGCCACCGATGCCTATGCCGCCCAGCCCTGAGGAATCTGCATGAACATCATCCTGAATGGCGAACCGCGGGAACTGCCGGCAAGCCTCACCGTGACCGGCCTGCTCGAGACGCTGGGCTACGCCGGCAAGCGCGTGGCCGTGGAACGCAACGGCGAGATCGTGCCCAAGAGCCGCCACACCGACACCGCGCTGGCCGACGGCGACATGCTGGAGATCGTGGTGGCGGTGGGGGGCGGCTGAGCGCCTCGCCTCAAACGATGGAGCCTACCGCCACGGGATGGCTCAGAGACAACCGGTCCGCGATTAGCCGTAGCGGCTCCTCGAGTGCCCGTGCGCTGGCGGCGCGGCCCAGGCTGAGCCGCATGGCGTAAGGGGCCGGCAAGTCGCCGATGACGAAGTGCGAGGCGGGCGACACCTGCACTCCTTCCCGATATAGCTGCGCGGCCATGTCGTCCGCGCGCATGGCGCCGGTAGACACCCAGATGTGGTACGTGCACGCGTCCACGGAGGTCTGCATGGACTGCCCGAGGATATCGCGGGCCAACCGTACGCGCCGCTGGGCCTCGTTGCGGTGCAATGCCACGCACTGCTCCGCCCGGCCCGACATGATGAGCCGCGTAGCAAACGCAGCCTGCAGCAACGGCTCCGTCCAGGCCAGCATCAGGATGGCATCCCGTACGCGCGAAACAAGTTCGGCGGGAGCGGCCACATAGCCCAGGCGCAGGCCCGGCGCGATGGTCTTCGACAGGCTGGTGACCGCGATCACCCCTTCAGGCCACAAAGTGGCAAGCGGGGCAGGATCGTTGCCGAGGAACAGCCCGTAGATGTCATCCTCGATGATCGGCACACCGGCGGCCCGCGCGGCGCTGACCAGCCCCATGCGGCGCTGCGGCGACATCGTGACGGACGTAGGATTGTGCGTGGCAGGCGTACAGACGATGGCCTTCGCCTGATGCCTCGAGATGAGCCCGGGCAGGATATCGGCGTCCATACCGTGCCCGTCCACATCCACGCCGACCAGCTTGATGCGCAGCAGATCGCCGATGCGGCGCAGACCGGTGTAGTTGAGCTTCTCGCACAGCACGGTATCGCCGGGCTGCGTGAGCGCCAGCAGCGACACCACCAGCCCTTCGTGCGCGCCCTGCGTGATCAATATCTGAGCGGGATCGACCTCATACCCGCGACGCGCGAACCAGGCGCTACCCGCGGCACGATGCTGCAGGCTGCCCGGTACGGGTTCATAGTCGAAGCCGCCCGCGGCATCGACCGCATTGGCCACGTCCTTGAGATTCTCTTGCAAGAGCGAGGCCGCGACGGACACTGGCGGTGCATTCAACGACAGATCAAGCGCACCGGGCGCGGCGCCCTTTCCCCCGTCCAGCACGGGGCGCGCGGCAATGAAGGTGCCGCTGCCCGCGCGTGCGGTGACGAGGCCCTTGCGCATCGCGATATTGATCGCCTTGGTGACCGTAGCGATGGTGACGTTGAGGTAATTGGCGATATCGCGCTGGGGAGGCAGGCGGGTACCGGGCAGCAGGGCGCCGTCCGCCACACCCTGCTCGATCGCGGCGACGACCGCTGCATACTTCGTACCGCCGCGCGTGTCCAGGCGCGGCGACCAGTCAGCCATGAGCGGCGCGGCCGGTTCGTGTCCGGCTGGCTTGGCCGGCTCGGCTCTGCGCCCCCGCCGTGGACCTGTCATTGTCATCAGAGGCTCCTCGCTACCAACCCGTCGTCAGCCACAAAGCCCCAGGCAAGTACATCAAGCCCAATAATACTATTAGGACCGCGCCGACGAACGGGAGTGTACCCTTAAATACCGCCATCACCGGCACCTTGCTGATGGCGCTGATCACGAACAGGTTCAGGCCGATCGGCGGGGTGATCACGGCCAATTCCATATTCAGGATCAGCACGATGGCGAAGTGCGTCAGGTCGACCTGGGATGCATTCAACAGCGGAATCAAAATGGGCATGGTGATCAGAATCACCGAGATCACCTCGAGGAACATGCCCAGCACCAGGAAGAAGAACATGAGCGCCGTCATCAACTGCCAGCCTTCCAGGTTGAGCGCCGAGATCGACTCGAATATCCCGTGCGGCAGGCGCTCGGCAGTCAGTGCGTAACTGAACAGGCTCGCCCCGGCGATGATCAGCATGATCATCCCGGCGGTAGACGCGGACAGCGTCAACATGGAGGGCAACTGTTTCAGCGGCGTGCGGTATACGAATGCCGCCATCAGGAGCGCGTACACGCAGGCAACGGCCGAGGCCTCGGTGGGCGTGAAATACCCCGAGTAGATGCCACCCAGGATGATCACCGGCAGCAGCAGCACGCCGCCGGCCTCGCGGGTGCGCTGCAAGCGCAGTGCCAGCGGCTGCTTGGGCGACGGTTCGACGCCGGAGCGCACGCCACAGACGTAGGCGAACACCACCAGCATCGCCGAGAGGGCGAGCCCCGGCAGGATCGCAGCCTTGAACAACCCGCTGATCGAGGTATCCGTGACCATGCCGTAGATGATCAGCGGGATAGACGGCGGGAGCACAATGCCCAGCCCTCCGGCAGTGGCGATCAGCCCCACGGAATACGAGCGGTTGTAGCCGCGCTTGAGCATCTCGGGAATCATCACCGATCCAACGGCTGCTGCCGTGGCCGTGGAAGAGCCGCATATCGTCGAGAAGAAGATGGTGGCCAGGACGGCCACCACGGGCAGGCCGCCGCGATTGTGGCCCATCCAGGCGTCGACCATGTACACCAGCTTGGCGGTGGCGCCGCTGCGGTTGAGGATCTCGGCCGAAAGTATGAAGAACGGGATCGAAAGCAGCGTGGTGGAGTTCAAGGCGCCGAACAAGTAAGACGCGAATGTGCTGGGATACTCCCCCGCAGCGAGCATGTACGCCAGGCCCGACAGCGCCAGCGTGAATGCCACGGGAGCGCCGATCAGCAGCCCGGCGCCAAGAAGACCAAAAGTGGAAAACATGGGAAGACTCTCATTCGTGCGTTCGGGCAGCCGGCATGGCACCCGGAAGGGCCCGTCACAGATTGACGGTATTGGGCGAGAGTTCCGACTCCGCCGGCGCGGCATCCGGCTGCGGCCCGGCGCGGAAGATCTCAATGAGGTGAGCAATGGCGTGCACGAGCATCAGGGCCCCTCCCAGCGGCATGATGAGCTGTGGGATCCACATCGGGATGCTGACAGCACCGAGCGTGCGGTCGCCGAACGTGATGCTCTCCTCCACCAACAGGTAGCCCGAATAACAGAGCATCGCGCATGCAGCTACGATCAACAAGCCGCCCGCCAGCCGCAGCACGTAGGCAGCGACCGGCGGACACACCATGAGCAGCACGTCTACGCGAACGTGGATATTGCGCTGGATGCCTACGCCCGCCGTCAGAAACACGCTCCAGATGACGCAGAACGCGGCGACCTCATACAGGCCGCTGAAACTCAGGCCCAGCATACGCAGCACGATCTGCAAGAACACCAGCCCCGCGGACGCGAGCAGGAGGAAGCCGCCGCTCATGTCTTCTATCCACTCCGTGACGGCCACGGCCCTGTGCAGAATTCGACTCATGATGCCTCCTGTCGACCGGACTCAATCGGCCTGCTGCCGGATGCGCTTGATCATCGCCTTGGCCTCTTCGCTCTGCACGGCCTCTGCAGCGTCGGCCGCCTTCTGCCACTGGGCCAGCTCGTCGGGGCTGGGCGTGAACCACTGCAGCCCGTTGTCCGCCAGGAACTTTTCCCAGTGAGCGATGTTGCCCGCAGTCTGCTCGCGATTCCAGGCACTCGCCTCTTCAGCGGCCTTCAGAAATCCCGCCCGCTGCTTGTCGTCGAGCTTGGCCAGGCTCTTGCTGTTCACGACAAGGGCATAGCCGCCCACGCCGAACATCATCTTGCTGCCCGATGTAAGCACCTCATTCCACTTTGCCGGCCCGGCAAAGGTGGGCGTCGTGAGTACCGCATCGGCCACGCCCTGCTGCAATGCCAGATAGACCTCTGTGGCGGGAATCCCTACCGACGTGGCACGCAATGTGTCCATCATTGCCTCGAGCGGCCGGGAGGGCGCCATGCGGACCTTACGGCCGGCAAGCGCTTCAGGCGTCCGCAAAGGATCGCCCTTTGCAAAAAGGTACACCGGGCCATCGTGCCAGATGCCCAGGCCCGTCATGCCGCGGGAGGAGAGCCCGTCCAGCAGCTCCCTGCCGATGGGGCCGGCGAAGACGTCGATCGCATGCTGCGGGTTCTTGAAGAGCAACGGCTGGTAGAGCACGTCCCACATGCGGTCGATACTCGAGAAGTAGCTGCTGTACGGCGCTGCGATGTCGATCTGGCCCCGGCCCACGGCACGGATTTCCTCCATGGTCGGGACCAACTGGCCGCCGGGGTACACCTGTACCTTGACGGTGCCGTCCGTGTACTGGCTCACCAACTCCGCGAACTTATTGGCCGTACGGCCTTTGATTGCCGTCTCCGGCGCTTCGTGCGCGAAGCGCATGACTACGTCTGCCGCGTGGGCCGTGCTGACCGTCACCGCCAGGCACGCCGCTCCTGCAAGGCTCTTAATGCGTCGAAACATGGAACTACCCCTTGTCTGGTCGTGGATACCTCAGCACCATAAAATCATATTACGGTAGAACATCGTATAGGTATAAATACTAGGCCAATAGATTCTCAGCCTGTCCTATCCTGGTTTCCCCAGGGGAAGCCGCCGGTAAGCCGTAGGGAATTTGCGCTATCGGGCACTGCAGGCACCCAACAGAATTGCAAGCCTATTCAAAAATACTAGTTGACCATCAAAACTGTACTCTTTAGTCTCCATATTGAACTAGTTTTATTACCAAGGAGCATGAGATGGTCAGGCCCAGCAACCAGGAATTGGTGAACGGCGAACTGTATGTCCCCGGACTCCCGGCCGACTACGTCGCGGAAAAATACGGCATCGCGCGATCGGACATCGCGAAACTCGGCTCGGCCGAAAACCCGCACGGCGCCTCGCCCAAGGCGATGGAAGCCGTGAAGGAAGCGGAGTCCCGCCTCGACATCTACCCGGACTGGACTGCGCGCGCGTTGCGCACCGCCATCGCCGAGAAATACGGCTTCGAGCCCGACGGCGTGGTCTGCGGTTCGGGCGAAACTGAAGTCATCTCGATGGTCATCCGGGCGTTCGCCGGCCCCGACGACACGGTGTTGATGCACAAGCCGTGCTTCCCCCTATATCGCATCTACTCGAATTGCGAGGGCCGCCGTCCGCTGTACGCGCCCATGGGCCCCGACTTCGAGTTCCTGATGGACGAGTACCTGAAGCTGCTGGCCGAGCGTCCACGCATCGCCTTCCTGACCAGCCCGCACAATCCCTGCGGCCGCCTGCTCGAGGAGGCCGATATCCGCCGCGTGTGCGAAGCTGCCGACGAAGCCACGCTGGTGGTGCTGGACGAGGCCTACATCCACTACAGCGAGACCGAAGGCGGCATGCACCTGCTGCGGGAATATCCCAACCTGATCGTGCTGCGCACCTTCTCGAAGGCCTTCGGGCTGGCCGGCCTGCGCATCGGCTTCGGGATCTCGGCCAACACGCGCCTGATCGACCCACTGCGCCGCATCAAGCCCACCTGGAACATGGGCCAGATGCAGATCGCGGGCGGCGTGGCGGCCATCAACGACGACGAGCACGTGCAACGCGCCGTGAAGACCGTGGTGGAAAACCGGGCCTACGTCGAAGCCGAACTGGCAAAATCGACCAGTTTCCGCATGGTGCCCGGCTCGCGTTCGAACTTCTTCCTCACCCAGATCCTGGATCCCGACCTCGGCGCCACGCATGTGTTCAACGAACTGCTCAAGCGCGGCGTGATCGTGAAGGACGGTAACGACATCATCGGCCTGGGAGACAAGTACCTGCGCGTCGACGTGAACCTGAAGCGCCACATGGACCGCTTCCTGTGGGCCCTGTCAGAGATCCGCGCACAGTGAGGAAATAAGCAATGGCAAAGCAAGCAATCGTGATCGGCATCGACGTGGGGGGAACCTTCACCGATGCCATCGCGCTGGATCCGCGGGCCGGCCGCATCCTGACCGCCTTCAAGCTGCCGTCCACCCCCGCTGACCCGGCTGTCGCGGTGATCGCCGCGCTCGAGCGCATCGCCGAGGAGCACGACATCGCCGGCGCCACGGTATGCCATGGCACCACGGTGGGCACCAACACGCTGATCGAGCGCAAGGGCAGCAAGGTCGCGCTGGTAACCACCGAGGGCTTCACCGACGTGATCGAGCTGCGACGGCAGAACCGGCCCACACTCTACGACCTGTCCGTGCGGGTTTCGGAACCGCTGGTTCCGACGGCCCAGCGCTTCGGCGCAACCGAGCGCATGGACGCGCAGGGCAACGTCGTCAGGCCGCTCGCCAACGTGGATCAACTGATTGCGCGGATGCGCGAGAGCGGCGCGGACGCCTTTGCCATTTCCTGCCTGCACGCCTACGCGAACAGTGCCCACGAGCAGGCCGTCGTAGCGGCGGTGCTGCGCGCGTTCCCGGACAGCTTCGTCACGGCGTCGCATGACGTCTGCCCCGAGTTTCGCGAATACGAACGCACCAGTACGACTGTAGTCAATGCGTACATCGGGCCGGCCGTCGGACGCTACATCCGTCGGCTGGCGACCGCCGCCGCCGAGATGGGCATCGCCGACCTGATGATCGTCAAATCCAACGGCGGCCTCACCGCGCCGGACAACGCGCAACGCTATCCGGTGCACCTGATCGAGTCAGGCCCGGCGGCGGGCATGATCGCCACGACGGCCTACGCGCGCGCCACTGACCGGCGCAATGTCATCGCTTTTGACATGGGAGGCACCACGGCCAAGGCCGGCGTGGTGCAGGACTACCAGCCCAAGGTCACCGACGAGTTCCATGCCGACCACCTCGTCAATGGCCTCGACGTGGGGGGTTATCCCATCCGCAGCGCAGTGCTCGACATCATCGAGGTCGGCGCGGGGGGCGGCAGCATCGCGTGGATCGACGATGGCGGGGTGCCCAAGGTGGGCCCGGAGAGCGCTGGCGCCGATCCCGGACCAGCCTGCTATAGCCGTGGCGGCAAGCGTCCCACCGTCACCGACGCGCACGCCGTGATCGGAACGCTCAGCGCCGAGACGTTCGAGGGATCGGGCGTGACGTTTTCGCGCGAGCTGGCCCTCGAGGCCATCAAGACGCACATCGCCGACCCGATGGGCTGGACGGTGGCGCGGGCCGCGCACGCCATCATCGCCATCGCGGTAGCCAACATGACCGAGATGGTACGGCTGGCCACCGTCCGCCGCGGCCTGGATCCGCGCTCGTTCTCCATCGTCGCCTCCGGCGGCGCCGGCCCGCTGCATGCGGCCACCGTAGGCGCCGAAGTAGGCGTGAAGGAAGTCGTCGTTCCGCCCTACCCCGGCATTTTCTCGGCGCTGGGCGCGATGCTTGGCGAGATCCGCCACGACCTTTCTACAACCCTGTTGCGTCCGTTGAGCGGACTCCGTATCGAGGCGCTGGCCACCGCCTTCGAGGGGCTGGCGTCCAAGGCCGCGCAGCTTCTCGAGCGCGAGACCAGCGGCGCCGGTACCGCCTCGCTGCATCGCCATGCCGACCTGCGCTTCGCCGGGCAGCTCTCCGAACTACGCGTGCCGCTCGGCAAGCAGGAAGACCCACTGCCCGACGCCGACGAGATCGAGCGCCGCTTCCGGACGGCCTACCAGGCCGAGTTCGGATTCGACCTGGCTGACTCGGCCGTCGAACTCGTGACCGTGCACCTGGTAGCAGAACTGCCGATCAAGGCGACAGCCGGCAGCGCCTTCCGCGAGGAGCCCGCCTTGGGCGCGGGCACGCCCTACCAGACCCGGACCTACCTGGACGCCGACGGCGGCGTACAGACCATCCCCGTCTACCGCAGCGCCGAATGCCGCGGCGCCACGCTGCGCGGCCCGCTGCTGGTGGACCATGCCGGTTCGACCGTGTGGGTGCCGGCGGGACAGACCGCAACGGTAGGCGCCGACGGCGGCGTCGTATTCCGTATCGAGGGAGCCTGACACCTTATGGACACCACCAAGCAACCTGCCTCCATCCTCGAGCGCGACCCTGTCACGTTCGAAGTGGTCAAGAGCGCGCTGTACGCTATCTGCGGCGAAATGAAGAGCGTGATCATGCGCACATCGTTCTCGCCTTTGCTCAGCCTGTCGGCGGACCTGTCGTGCGCACTGCTGGATGCGCAGTGCAACGTCATCGCGCAAGGTGTGGACATCCCCGTGCACCTGGGGGCTGCCCGCTTCACCGGCCTCGCAGCACTTGCCCGCTACCCCGCCGCCACGTGGCAGGAAGGCGACGGTGTGCTGCTCAACGACCCCTACGAGGGCGGCACGCACTTGCCGGACATGTCGCTGCTCACGCCGATCTTCTCGCAGGGTGTGCACGTCGGCTTCGCGTTGAGCCGTATCCATTGGCCGGACGTGGGCGGCATCGCGGCCGGCAGTTCCAGCGTGTGCGACGAGATCATCAAGGAAGGCCTGCGCGTTCCACCTATCAAAATCATCGATCGCGGTGAGATCCGCGAAGATGTGCTGCGGCTGATCCTTGCGAATGTACGCGTACCGTCTGACCGCAAGGGTGATTTCCAGGCTGCTCTTGCCGGCCATGCCCGCGCCACCGAACGTGTGCTGCAGCTTTGCGAACGGTACGGCGCCGCCACGGTTACCGAGATCATGGCCGACACACAACGCTACAGCCGCCGCCTGGTCGACGCCGCGCTGGGCGCGCTGCCAGACGCGGAAGTCAGCCATGAAGAGTGCCTGGACGGCGACGGCATCACCCCCGGCATCGCACCGCTGATCAAGGTCACTATCCGCAAGACAGGCTCTGAATTGACCTTCGACTTCAGCGGCTCCTCGCCGTGCGTGCCGGGCCCGATCAATGCCCCGTTGCCTGTCACCGCGTCGGCTGTCTACTACACGGTCCTGAGTTTCCTGGGCGGCACCATCGCCCCAAATTCTGGGGTGTACGCCGGTATCAATGTCGTGGCCGAACCGGGCAGCATTGTCAACGCCACGTACCCGTTCCCAGTCGTGGCAGCCAATACTGAAACGGCCAACCGTCTCGCTGACATCCTGCTGGGCGCGCTGGCCAAAGCGTACCCGACCCGCGTAAGCGCGGGCAGCTATGGATCGGCATGCGTATATACCATGGGCGGTTTCGATCCGGAGCGCAAGCGCCCCTTCGTGCACTACGAGACCATAGGCGGCGGCATGGGCGGTTCGGCGAAGCATCGAGGGGCAAGCGGGCTGCGCACCCACATGGGCAACACGATGAACCTGCCCATCGAGAGCATGGAAGCGCAGCTGCCCGTGCGATTCGTCAATTACGAGATCGTCCGCGGGAGCGGTGGCAACGGCCTCCATGCCGGCGGCGACGGCGTGCGCAAAACTATCGAAATTCTCACCGATGACGTACGTGCCTCGGTGTTGGGCGAGCGGACACGTACAGCGGCGGCCGGAGTTTTCGGGGGAAGCCCGGGCGCTCTCGCGATGTTCCGCCTGCATACCGCAGGCGGCGCCCAGGAACTGGAATCCAAGAGCGGCCCTCACCGGCTCAACAAGGGTGACCGGCTGGAGATGGTCACTGCTGGCGGCGGCGGCTGGGGAAAGCCGTCGAACGAATCGCTGTAAACAGACAAGGAGCAGTCATGAAGAGAGCAGACCCCCGGATCCGCGTTGCCCTGCTGGTTCCGTCCTCGAATCGCGTCATGGAGAACGACCTGCATGCGGCGCTTCCCAAGGACCGCTATACCGTGCATACGGATCGGATGTACCTGGTCGAGACCACACGCGACAAGGAGATCGAAATGATCGAACGATACGCTCCGCAAGCGGCCTCCGATCTCGGCACTGCCAATCCGGACGTGCTGGTCTTCGGTTGCACATCCGCCGGATCGCTATTTGGGTTGGAGTATGACGCACGAATCTGCCGCGAATTGGGCGAACGCGCCGGCTGCCCCGGCATGGGCGTCATATCGGCAGTGGCGACCGCACTGAAAAAACAGAATGCGCGCAAGCTGGCGGTGATCACACCCTACAACGACGACCTCACCCAATCCGTAGCCAAGGCTGCCAGCGGCGACCGCGAAGTGGTCTGCGCCTACGGCATGGGCATCACTGACAACGTCGCACTGGCAGATCCCACTCCGGAAGACATCGTTTCCTTTGCCAAGAGCAAGCTGGCAGGCCATGAGTTCGACGGTCTCTTCGTGTCGTGCACGAATTTCCGCGCCGTGGAAGCACAGCAATCCTTGCAGGATGCTTTCGGCGTCCCCGTGGTGACCAGCAATGGTGCGATGATCGACGCATTGCTGGCTTACCAGCCCGCGTAAGCACAGGCCGTAACGCCGCGTGCTGCCAAAAGACCATGCACACCGTTACACCTTGTGCTTTGCCGACCCGGCCACGCGGCGCCCATAATTTCTGCATCGAACGCGGCACACGCCGCCACCCCACAGGCCGGACAGCCGCGCAGCGCTGGACGGCGTGTATCGATGCGGGCCATCCCCGCCCGTGTCGATCAACTCGGCCAGATGCCCCATCTGGCCGCCTTTTTGGGCGCACGCCGATGGCGTGCCCTTGCCCTGCTTATCTGCTTCCGGCAAGGCCCGGCGCGACCGACGCGCCCTGTATGCCGTGGCGCGCCAGGGCCTGGGCCACGAAACCCTCTGCCTTCATGCGCTCGACGAAATCCGCCAGGAACCGGACGGCGGCGGGCGGGAACGACTTGGGGCAGCCCATGGCCTGCTGGACCACCATGAAGCGGCCCGGCAGCAGGCGCAGGCCCGGCTGGCGGCGCGCATCGGCCTCCAGCTGCTGGCGCACGCCGGCGGCAACCTCCAGCCCTTGCTCCAGGAAGGCGGCCACCACGGCGGGCGATGCGGGCGCGCGCAGGATCTGCGCGTGCTTGAGCTCGCGCGTGAGATGCAGATCGTAGGCGCTGCCCTTGCCGACCGCCACGCGCGTGCCGGGGCGGTCGACTTCGTCATTGCGCTGCAGCGGCGAGTCCCGCCTCACCAGGTAGGCGCCTTCGATCAGCACATAGGGCGCCATGAACGAGATGCCGGCGCCGCGCACCGGGTCCACGGCGAAGAAGCCAATGTCGGCGCGCCCCTGCGTGACGGCCTCCACCGACTTGCCGGCGGCGTCGAAAACCACCAGATCCAGCGGCACGCCCAGGCTGTCGGCAAAGGCCCGCGCCAGGTCCACCGAGACGCCGGCGGCCTCGCCGCTTGCGGGGTCGCGTCCGGCCAGGATGGGATTGCCCAGGTTGATGGCGGCGCGCACGGCGCCGCCCGCGGCAAAGGCCTGCTCGATAACGGGGTCCATGCGCCTGCCTCCAGTGCGTTCAACAGGCCGGCGGACCGCCGCCGGCATACGGCTCAGCGGCCGAAGCGTCCCAGGCCTTTCATACCGCCCATGGCGCGCATCATCTTGGCCATGCCGCCCTTCTTCATCTGCTTCATCATGCCCTGCATCTGCTCGAACTGATTCAACAGGCGGTTGACTTCCTGCACCGGAACGCCGGCGCCGGTGGCGATGCGCCGCTTGCGCGAGGCCTTGATGAGTTCAGGCTTGGCGCGCTCGGCCGGGGTCATGGAGTTGAGGATGCCCTCGGTGCGCCGCAATTGCTTCTCGGCCTGGCCGCTCTGGATCTGGCCGGCCGCCTGCTGGAACTGCGCCGGCAGCTTCTCCAGCAGCGAGCCCATGTCGCCCAGCTTCTTGACCTGGCCGAGCTGCTCGCGGAAATCGTTCAGGTCGAACTTGTTGCCGGACTTGATCTTGGCCGCCAGCTTCTGGGCATCGGCAATGTCGATGTTCTTCTGTGCCTGCTCCACCAGCGACACGATGTCGCCCATGCCCAGCACGCGCTGGGCCATGCGTTCGGGGTGGAAGGGCTCCAGCCCGTCGAGCTTCTCGGAGACGCCGACGAACTTCAGCGGCTTGCCGGTGACGTGGCGCACCGACAGGGCCGCGCCGCCGCGCGCATCGCCGTCGAGCTTGGTGAGCACCACGCCCGTGAGCGGCAGCGCCTCGGCAAAGGCGCGTGCGGTATTGACGGCATCCTGGCCCTGCATGGCGTCGACCACGAACAGCGTTTCCACCGGCCTGACCAGGTCGTGCAGTGCGCGGATCTCGCGCATCATGGCTTCGTCGATGCCCAGGCGGCCGGCCGTGTCGACGATGAGCACGTCGTAGTGGTGGCGGCGCGCGTGCTCCACCGCATTGCGCGCGATGTCCTCGGGCTTCTGGCTGGGATCGGAGGGCAGGAAATCCACGCCGGCCTGGGCCGCGACGGTCTTGAGCTGCTCGATGGCGGCGGGGCGATAGACGTCGGCGCTGACCACCAGCACCTTCTTGCGGCCGCTCTTGCGGCCGCCCTGGCTGTGCTGCCCTTCGGCGAGCCAGCGCGCGAGCTTGCCGGTGGTGGTGGTCTTGCCGGCCCCCTGCAGGCCGGCCATGAGGATGACGGCCGGCGGCTGCACCGCCAGCGAGAGCTCGCCGGCGTTGGGGCCAAGGTCTCCGCCCATGAGGCTGGTGAGTTCCTTGTGCACCACGCCCACCAGCGCCTGGCCGGGGCTGAGGCTGCCCGCCACTTCCTCGCCCAGGGCCTTTTCCTTCACCCGGGCGACGAAATCGCGCACCACGGGCAGCGAGACGTCGGCCTCGAGCAGGGCCATGCGCACTTCGCGCAGCATCTCCTGCGTATTGGCCTCGGTGAGGCGGGCTTCGCCACGCAGCGTCTTGACGACACGCGACAGTCGTTGGGTGAGGTTATCGAGCATGAGAGGCGTTTCCGCTTACACTAGTCGGCTGAATCAAGGCCCCGGAGGGCAGAACGCGCCCCGGGCCATCCAGACGACGGTTTCTATGTCACCAGGCATTGTATTTCACGCCGTGGCCGCCCTGGCTTACGCCGTGCTGGGCGCCGGGCTGTGGCGCCGCTTGCAGGCAGGCGAGCGCAGCGTCGAGCATACCGGCCGGCTTGCCCGCGGTTGCCTGCTGGGCGCGCTGGTGCTGCACGGTGCCGGGTTGTATGCCGCCATGCTGGGCGGCGGCCAGCTCTTCGTGGGCTGGGCCCTGGCCCTGTCGGCGGCGGTCTGGCTGGGCCTGGTGGTGTTCTGGCTGGAAAGCCTGCTGGTGCGGCTGGACGGCCTGCAACTGCTGCTGGTGCCCGCCGGCATGCTCGCCAGCGCGGTGGCTGCGCTGTTTCCCCAGGGCATCGTGGTGCCGCATGCCGACGACGCCGTGCTGCGGGTGCACCTCGTGCTGGCGCTGGCGGCCTACGGCCTCATCACCATCGCGGCGCTGCAGGCCGTGCTGATGGCGCTGCTCGACCGCCACCTGCACCGCCCGCTCGAGGCGCCCGCCGAGCGCAGCATCGTGAGCCGCGTGCTGGATGCACAGCCGCCGCTGCTGGTGCAGGAACAGCTGCTGTTCCGCCTGATCTGGGTGGGCTTCGTGGTGCTGACGCTGGCGGTGGGCTCGGGCTCGGTCGCGTCGCTGGCGCTCACCGGGCTGGTGCTGCCTTTCGACCACAAGACCGTATTCACGCTGCTGTCGTGGATCACTTTCGGCGTCCTGCTCCTGGGGCGCCACATCCGGGGCTGGCGCGGGCGCGTGGCGCTGCGCTGGACGCTCACGGGCTTCGCCTTCCTCATCCTGGCCTATACCGGCAGCCGGTTCGTCCTGGAAGTCATCCTGCACCGAGGTTGATGTGGGTAAATTGCTGTTGTGGATCCTCATCGTGCTGGCCGCCATGTTGGCCATGCGCCTGATCAACGCGCAGGCGGCCCGGCGCCGCGCCGAACCGCCGCCGCGCCCCCGCGCGGCGCCGCCCGGCAAGAGCGGCGTGCCGGCCGAGGCCATGGTGCGCTGCGCCCACTGCGGCATACACCTGCCGCGCTCGGAGGCCCTGCTGCAGCAGGGCCAGACCTGGTGCAATGCCGAGCACGCCAGGCTGGGGCGCCCGGCCGGCTAGGGCCTGTCAACGCGGAATCGCCGTAGGCGTTTTTGCATCGCGGGCGGCACCCGGCATAATGCCGGTTGGACACACAAAGCCAGAGTCGCTCATGCAACAACTGCATCTCGATCGTCACGGCTGGCTGGTGCCCGGCCCTGCGGCCGGGCTGCTGCCTTCGCCCAACGTAGACCAGCGGCCTCCCGGAACCCAGGTGTCGCTGCTGGTGCTGCACAACATCAGCCTGCCTCCCGGCCGCTTCGAAGGCCCCTGCGTCGCCGACCTCTTCCTCAATCGCCTCGACTACGGCGCCCACCCGTGGCTGGAACGGCTGCGCGGCCTGCGCGTGTCGGCCCACTTCTTCATCCGCCGCGATGGCCGCATCCTGCAGTTCGCGTCCACCGAGGCGCGCGCCTGGCATGCCGGCGTATCGCAGTTCGAGGGTCGCGAGCGCTGCAACGACTACTCCATCGGCATCGAACTCGAAGGGGCCGACACCGTGCCCTACACCGACAGGCAGTACCAGGTGCTGGCCAGGCTCGCGCGCGTGCTGCGCGCCCGCTATCCGCTGGCCCACGTGCGCGGCCACCAGCACATTGCACCGGGGCGCAAGACCGACCCCGGCCCGGCCTTCCACTGGGCCCGCTTCGGCCGCGAAAGCGGCTTCCTGCGGCGCGCCCTGCCGCCGCGCTGAATCCCGCAAGGACGCGACATGCTCAAGATCTGGGGACGCCCGAGTTCCGTCAACGTGCAGAAGGTGCTGTGGGCCGTGCGCGAACTGGCCCTGCCCCATACGCTGGTGCAGGCCGGCGGCGAGTTCGGCGGGCTGGACACGCCCGACTTCGGTCGCCTGAATCCCAATCGCAAGATACCGGTGATCGACGACGGCGGCTTCGTGCTGTGGGAGTCCAATGCCATCGTGCGCTACCTGGCGGCCCGCTACGGCCAGGGCAGCCTCTGGCCTGCCGACCCCTGCCTGCGCGGCGATGCCGACCGCTGGATGGACTGGCAGGCCACCGAATGGCAGCCCGGCATGGCGGCTGCCTTCCTGGGGCTGGTCCGCACGCCCGAGGCGCAGCGCGATCCGCGCGCCATCCAGGATTCCGCCCGACGCGCCAACGGCCTCGCGCTGGTCCTCGAGCAGGCGCTGCAAGGCAAGGAATTCGTCGCGGGCTCGCAGTTCGGCATGGGCGACATCGCGCTGGGCTGCGCCGCCCACCGCTGGCTGGGCATGCCCATGGAGCGCCCCGCCACGCCGGCGCTGTCGGCCTGGTACCGCCGCCTGATGATGCGCCCGGCCACGCAAGGGGTGTTGACGCTGCCGCTGAAGTAGGCCGCGCCTCAGCGCATCGCGCGCTCGACCTGCGCCACGAAAAGCTCGCCGGCGCGAGTGAGTGCGGGCGCGCGCCATGCCATGGCCAGCGGCAGGCGCGGCGGCTCCGGCCGCACGGGACGAAACACCACGCCGGGCCGCGTGGCCGCGGCAATGCCTTCGGTGACGAAACCGATGCCCGCCCCGGTGGCAACCAGCCCCACCAGTACCGTCATGGGCATCACTTCCTGGACAATATCCGGGCTGAAGCCATGCGTCTGGAACATGCCGATGACCCGGTCATAGATCGAAGGGCCCACCTGCCGGGGCGCGATCAGCAAAGGCTGGCCGGCCAGGGCCTGCACCGGTATCACCTTGCGGCGCGCCAGCGGATGCCCGGCGGGCAGGGCCAGAACCAGCCGCGAATCCGGCAATGGATGGCAGACCAGATCCGGCTCCGCCACCGGCGGATGCAACACACCCAGGTCGATCTCGCCGCGCGACAAGGCCTGCTCGACGGCCGGAGAATTCATTTCCAGCAGGTCGACCTGCACCCCCGGATAGCGTTCGCGGAATTGCCGCACGGCACGCGGCAACGCGCTGTAGAAGGCAATGACGGTGAATCCCAGGCGCAGGCGGCCCAGTTCGCCACGCGCGGCCTGCTGCGCCTGGCGCCGCGCCAGTTCGGCCTGCGCCACCGATGCCCGGGCTGGCCCCAGGAAGGCCTGGCCCGCGGCGGTAAGCGCCACACGCCGCCGGTCCCGTTCGAACAAGGCCACGCCCAGCGCATCCTCCAGGGCCCGGATGCGCTGGCTCAGGGCGGGCTGGGTGAGATGCACGCGCTCGGCCGCGCGCCGGAAATGCAAGGTGTCCGCCACGGCAATGAAGCACTGCAGGGCACGCAAGTCCATCGCGGCCTCCCGGCTATTGATAAGATTTCATTATCACAGACTGGCTATTTCGAATTGGATAGGAATCAGCAAGCGGCCTAGGATCATCGCCGACCTTGCCGCTCCCGGCAGGGCTTCACCAGGAGCCCATCATGCGCAATGCATTGTTTCTGCTGCTGCTTCCCCTGGGCATGACCTCGCATGCCGCGCCCCCGGACGTCCGCCTGCTGCGCGGTGTTGCCGCCCCCCTCATCGCCACCGTATCCGATGGCGATTTCGTCGCCCGCAGCTATGCCGACGGCACGCTGGCCCCCGAGCAGGCCGGATATCGCGACGTGCTCACCGTGATGTCGCGCACCGGGGACGGCTACACAACCGCACAGCTGCCGGTGTCCAACTCGGTGACCGCCGCGCCGGAGGTCCTGGCCGTGTCCCGCGATGGCCGCCGCGCCTACGTGGTCGAGCGCCTGGGCCAGCGCCCCGCGGGCGCCACGCGGGTCGCGCAGCTGCCGCCCGGAGACGCACTGCATGCGATCGATCTCTCCGATCCGTCGGCCCCCACGCTGGCGGGTACGCTGGCCCTTGCCCGCTTTCCGGAAAGCGTGGCCCTGAGCCCGGACGACCGCCGGCTGGCGGTGGTGTCCAACACGCCAGAGGCCGCCTACCTGCAGATCATCGACGCGAGCGCACGCACGCCCAGGCTGCTCGCGCGCGTCGACCTGTCCATGCTGGGCATCGCGGGCCAGGCCGATACGCCGCGCCGGGGCGTGACCGCCACCAATGTGCAATGGCATCCCTCCGGGCGCTACCTTGCCGTCAACCTCAACACCCAGAACCGCGTGGCGTTCTTCCAGCTCGACGACGACAACGGCCAGCTGCGACTATCGCCGTGGGGCGCGCCCGTCGCCACGGGCCCCGACCCATTCGTCGGTCGCTTCACGCCTGACGGCCGGCATTACCTCACCTCGAACTGGGGGCGCGATTTCAGCGCGACCACGCTGGATGGCCGCATTCCGCAAGCTCCTTCCACGATCAGCGTCATACGACTGGACCAGGATACGACGCCGCCCAGGCATGCGGTCGTCGATACCGCAACGACCGGCAACTCGGCAGAAGGCTTGGCCATCAGCCCGGACGGCCGCCTGGTTGCCACCATCAACATGCGGACCACCGCTTTTCCGCCGGACTCTCCCCGCTTCACGCGCGACGCGTCGGTGACCCTGCTGCGTTTCGAGCCAGGGCAAGGCCGGCTGGAACCGCTAGGCGAATACCCCTTCGAAGGCGTCCTGCCTGAGGGCGGCAGCTTCGACCTGGACGGCAGGCACCTGCTGGTGACGGTGTTCGAGGGCCATCTGGACGCCGGCCCCGGCCTGAGCGCCGGGCTGGAGGTTTTTCGTGTCGTGGAGCGCGATGGCCGGCCTGCGCTGGAGCGGCGCGGTCGCCTGCCCATGCCGCACGGCGTGCACCATGTCGTCGTGGCGGGAGCACGATGACCCACCCAGGCCAGCCCGGCGCGGCCCGGGGCGCGGCGCCCGGCCGCCTGGCTACGGCCGGACGTAGTCGGGATAGCGCTCGCAGATCTCGTCGACCTGGCTGAGCGTGCCCGACAGGTGCGCGCGCAGCGCGTCCTGGGCGGCCGCGGCATCGCGCCGGGCAATCGCCTCGACGATGCGCTGGTGGTCGTTGAGGATGCGCTCCGCCTTGCCCGACTCGGGCAGGTGCAGCCGGCGCAGGCGGTCGACATGGCCGCTGTAGCGCTGCTCCAGCTGCCAGAGGCCGCCCACCCCCGCGGCCTCGTGCATCTCGCGGTGGAAGGCCCGGTCGGCGTCCAGGAAGCGGTGATAGCGGTCGGCGCCCCGGTTGGCGCGCTGCACGTCGATGTGGGCCTGCAGCCGCTCGACGAGCCCGGGATCGTCGCGCCCGGCCAGCTCGCGCACGATCTCGAGCTCCAGAGAGCGCCGCAGGAAATGGGCCTGCCGGGCCGCGGCCACGTCGATGCGGCTGACTTCCGTGGTGTGCTGGGGGAAGATATCCACCAGCCCCTCGTCGCGCAGCTGGCTGAGCGCGTCGCGGATGGGCGTCTGGCTCAGGCCGAAGGCCTCGGCCAGCTCCCCGCGCGACAGCACCGTGCCGGGCTTGAGCTCCAGCGACACGATCAGCTCGCGCAGTTTCTCGAAAACCTGCGGCGCAGCGTGGCGCGAGCGGTCCAGGCGCAAGTCGATGGGCAGGGCATCCAGCACGGGCATAGGCGGAAAAACAGCGGAAACGAGGCGATTGTACCGGGCCGCCCTCACATTGACGTACTAATATATTAGTGTTTTAATCGCCCGACTTTCCCGGACTTCCTGAGATGACACGCACCTACCAAGACCTGCGCAGCGCCCGCTGGATGGCCCACGACGACCTGCGCTCATTCGGCCATCGCTCGCGCATGATGCAGATGGGCTACGGCCCGCAGGACTGGGCCGGCCGCCCGGTCATCGCCATCATCAACACCTGGTCCGACCTCAACCCCTGCCACGCCCACTTCAAGGACCGCGTCGAAGACGTCAAGCGCGGCGTGCTGCAGGCCGGGGGCTTTCCGGTGGAGCTGCCCGCCATCTCGGTGTCGGAGTCCTTCGTCAAGCCCACGACGATGCTCTACCGCAACTTCCTGGCCATGGAAACCGAAGAGCTGCTGCGCAGCCATCCGGTCGACGGCGCGGTCCTCATGGGCGGCTGCGACAAAAGCACGCCGGGCCTCATCATGGGCGCGATCAGCGCCAACCTGCCCTGCGTGTACCTGCCCGCGGGCCCCATGCTGCGCGGCAACTGGAAGGGCAAGGTGCTGGGCTCGGGCTCCGACGCCTGGAAGCTCTGGGACGAGCGCCGCGCCGGCAACATCAGCCAGGCGCAGTGGGTCGAGGTGGAGGCCGGCATCGCGCGCAGCCACGGCCACTGCATGACCATGGGCACGGCCAGCACCATGACGGCCATCGCCGAAGCCATGGGCATGACGCTGCCCGGCGCCTCGTCGATCCCGGCGGCCGACGTCAACCACATGCGCATGTCGGCCGAGTGCGGCCGCCGCGCGGTGGAGATGGTGTGGGAAGACCTGACGCCTTCCAGGGTGCTGTCGCCGGCCTCGTTCCGCAACGCCATCAACGTGGCCATGGCCATGGGCTGTTCCACCAACGCCATCGTGCACCTGGTGGCCATGTCGCGCCGCGCGGGCTGCGCCGTGGGGCTCGACGACTTCGACGCGGCCAGCCGCGAGGTGCCCGTCATCGCCAACATCCGGCCCAGCGGCGACAAATACCTGATGGAAGACTTCTACTACGCCGGCGGCCTGCCCGGCCTGATGTCGCGCCTGGCGCCTGCGCACCTGGACCTCTCCGCCGCCACCATCAACGGCAGGACGCTGGGCGAGAACCTGGCCGGCGCCGAGGTGTATGACGACGACGTGATCCGGCCGCTGGACAACCCCATCTACAAGGAGGGTGCGCTGGCGGTCCTGCGCGGCAACATCGCGCCCGATGGCTGCGTGATCAAGCCCAGCGCCTGCGCGCCGCAGTATCTGCAGCATACCGGCCCGGCCCTGGTGTTCGACGACTATCCCAGCATGAAGGCCGCCGTCGAGGACGAGAACCTCGACGTGACCGCCGACCACATCCTCATCCTGCGCAATGCCGGCCCGCAGGGCGGCCCGGGCATGCCGGAATGGGGCATGCTGCCTATCCCCGCCAAGCTGGTGAAGCAGGGCGTGCGCGACATGCTGCGCCTGTCCGACGCCCGCATGAGCGGCACCAGCTACGGCGCCTGCATCCTGCACGCCGCGCCCGAGGCCTATGTGGGCGGGCCGCTGGCGCTGGTGCGCACCGGCGACCTGATCACCGTGGACGTGCCCGCGCGCCGCATCCACCTCAACGTCAGCGACGCGGAACTGGCCGCGCGCCGCGCCGCCTGGACGCCGCCGCCCAGGCGCTTCGAGCGCGGCTACGGCTGGATGTACGCGCGCCACATCCTGCAGGCCAACGACGGCTGCGACTTCGACTTCCTGGAAACCGGCTTCGGCGCCCCCGTGCCCGAGCCCGACATCTTCTGAACCCCACTGCCCGCGGCCCCATTCCCGAGACAGCCATGACCACTCTTTCCGAAGCCACCCGCGCCAGGCTTGCCGGCGTCAGCACCGCCACCCTGTGCACCGCGCTCTTCAAGCGCGGCCTGCGCAACCAGTTCATCCAGGACGTGCGGCCGCTGGCCGCGGGCCTGCCCAACATGGTGGGCCCCGCCTACACGCTGCGCTACATTCCCGCGCGCGAAGACCTCAACCCCATCAAGGTGTTCGAGGATCCGCAACATCCGCAGCGCGTCGCCGTGGAGTCCTGCCCGCCGGGCGCGGTGCTGATGATAGACAGCCGCAAGGACGCCCGCGCCGCATCCGCGGGCTCCATCCTGGTCACCCGCCTGATGAAGCGCGGCGTGGCCGGCGTGGTCACCGACGGCGGCTTCCGCGATTCCCCCGAGATCGCCGCACTGGGCTTTCCCGCCTACCACAACCGCCCCTCCGCCCCCACCAACCTCACGCTGCACCAGGCCATGGACCTCAATGTGCCCATCGGCTGCGGCGACGTGCCCGTCTTCCCCGGCGACATCGTGGTGGGCGACGGCGAGGGCGTGGTGGTGATCCCGGCGGAGATCGCCGACGAGATCGCGCAGGAAGCCGTGGAAATGACCGCCTTCGAGGATTTCGTCACCAGCGAGGTCCAGGCCGGACAGAGCATCATCGGCCTGTATCCGCCCACCAACCCCGCCACGCGCGAACGCTTTGCCGCGTGGCGCGCACAGAACGGCCGCTGACGGCCGGCCCTGCAGGCCCACACATCAAAAGAACCAGGAGACAACCATGAACACGCATCGTCGCCGCTGCATCGCCTTCGCGCTGGCCGGCGCCTCGCTCGCCGCCCTGGCGCTGCCCGCCCGGGCTGCCGAATGGCCGCAGGCCAAGCCCATTTCGTACGTCGTGCCCTTCACGGTGGGCGGATCCACCGACGTGGTCGGGCGCCTGCTGGCCCAGAAGCTGGGCGAGCGCCTGAAGCAGAACGTCGTGGTCGAGAACAAGCCGGGCGCGGCCGGCGCCATCGGCGCCACCTACGTGGCCAAGGCCCCGCCCGACGGCTATACGCTCTTCGGCGGCACCATCAGCACCCATGCCATCAACGCCAGCCTCTACAAGCACCTGCGCTACGACCCGGTGAAGGATTTCGAGCCGGTCTCGCTGGTGGCCACCCTGCCCAACGTGCTGCTGGTGGACCCCAACCTCGGCGTGAATTCCGTGGCCGACCTCATCGCGCTGCTCAAGCGTGATCCGTCCAAGCGCACCTTCGCCTCGTCCGGGCCCGGCACGTCCACCCACCTGGCAGGCGAACTGTTCGCCGATGTCATCGACGTGCCGCTCACGCACGTGCCCTACAAGGGCACCCCGCCCGCCATGGTGGACGTGTCGGCTGGCGCCGTCACCTTCATGTTCGACCAGATGACCGCCGCGCTGCCGCTGCTGCAGAACGGCAAGCTCAAGCTGCTGGCCGTGACCACGCCCCAGCGCATCGCCCTCGCGCCCGACACGCCCACCATGGAAGAAGCCGGCGTGCCGGGCTTCCAGATGGCCTCGTGGCAGGCGGTCTACGCCCCCAAGGGCACGCCCAAGCCCATCGTGGACCGGCTCTCGCAGGAGATCGCCGCCATCCTCAAGGAGCCCGACGTGCAGGAGAAACTGGGCAAGACCATGGGCATGGAACTGGTGGGCAGCACGCCGGAGGCGCTGCGCGACCTGATGGCCAGGGAGATCCCGCGCTGGGCGGAAGTGGTGCAGAAATCGGGCGCCCAGGCCGACTGAGCGTCAGCAGGCCCTAGTCGCCGTCGCGCAGCACCGCGGTGTCGGCCGGATACGACGCCCCGCGCGAGAAACGCTGCAGTTCGCGCTCGACATCCACGCCGTAGGGCGCCAGGCGCGGGGCCCAGCGGCTGGCGCGCTGCTGCAGCTCGGCGTCGTCCGGCAGCGGGCCGTTCACCGCGAAAATCACCCGGTTGCTGGCGCGCAGGTTGAAATACACGCCGAACACGCTGGCATAGGTGGCCGATTCGCGATCGTAGAAATCGCTGCTGGAGAACGTGTTGGCCGCCAGCACGCCCTGCGGCGCCAGCAGGGCGCGCACCTGCCCGAGGAACTCGCGGGTGGTGAGGTGGCGGGGGATGTAGTCCTCGTCGAAGGCATCCAGCAGCACGAGATCGTAGCGCTGCCCCTCGCGCACTGCACGCTCCACGTAGGCGCGCCCGTCGGCCTGGTGCACGCGCAGCCGCGCGGAAGGCCGGAACCCGAAGTAGGCCTGCGCCACCCGCACCACCGCCGGATCCAGCTCCACCGTGTCGATCTCCGCCTGCGGCAGCAGGTCGGCCAGCGCCATGGGCAGCGTGCCGCCGCCTAGGCCGATCACCAGGATGCGGCGCGGCTCGGGCTGCACCAGCAGCGCCGCCATCATCATGCGCGTATAGCCCAGCACCATGCCCTTGGAGCCGTCCGCAGCCACGCAGGTCTGGCGCCCCAGGTTGCTGGCGCTGCCGAAGGTCAGGCAGCGCTCGCCGTGCGCCTCGTACACCACCACCGGCGAATACGCTGAAGGCTCGGTGTGCAGCACCTCCTGCGCCACCGCCGGAAAACAGGCCAGCAGCGGAAGCCAGGCAAGACAGCGGCGCGGCAGCGGGGATGGCGTCATGAAGGTCCTCCGGCGACAGGCCTGCAGTATGGCATGGCGGCGCTACGCGTCCACGCCCCACCGCTGCGCATGCTTGCGCGTGTTCGACACGATCCATTTGCCCAGCCGCTCCAGCAACGTGGCTTCCGTGCCCGGCTGCAGCGTTGCCAGCAACCCCGCCTGCACCGCTCGCAGGGCCCCGGGCAGCGCCTGCACCATGGCGCGCGCCAGGGCCGACACGTAGCGCGGGGCCAGGCCCAGCTCCCGCGCCATGGCCTCCAGCTGCGCGGCACCGATCCGTCCCGGCGCCGTCTCGCCGCCCACCCGAAACGCAAAATTGCGCGACAGGCCCGGATACATGGCGGTGCACATGAGATCGTAGAACGGCGCCAGCCGGTACGCGCCGCGCTCGTCGCAGAGCACGGAGAGGTTCTTGGCATGGCTGTCGTTGTTGCCCACGCAGAGATTGAACACGATCCATTGCACGAAGCGCTTCAGGTCGGCCGCCTCCACGCCCACGCCGCGCAGCAGGCCCAGGCAGGCCGTCAGCGAGGGCCCGCCGTCCGCCTCGTATTTCACGTCCGACGGCTTGCCGGCCAGCTGGCAGAGGTCCAACTGGTGAAGCCGGCGCAGCCCTCCGTGCCCGTCCGGCACGCGGTCATAGCGCAGGATCAGGCAGGCCCGCGTGTCGGGCTGGTAGACCGCCTGCGCCGCATGCAGGCCCAGCCGGGCCGCCAGCTGCATGACCAGCGCCTCGTTCAGGGCCGAGGCCCATACGCCCTCCAGGCCGCGGATGTCCGGCTTCAGGATGTGCGAAGACGGCGCCGCGCCTTCCGGAATCGCGGGGCTGCCGTCGGGCATCACCATCAGCAGCAGCTTGTCCTGCGCTCCCGCCAGCGAAATCCGCGTGCCCTCGGCGTTCTGCGCCACCAGGGCCGGCACCGCCGACTCCGCCAGCCGGGCCGCGATCTCCTGCCAGGTAGCCGGGCGGTAATGCGCAGGCCCGGGCCGCTCGCCCGGCGGCAGCAGCGTCAGGCCGCTGGCCGTGTCGCCGCCCACGCTGCGCAGCAGCCCGAACACCGTGGTGGCGTGGCGGCTGGCCTGCAGGAACCTGCGCAGCTGCCCCTCGGGCAGCAGGTTCTCGAAGAACGCCAGCACGGGCTCGCCGCTGTGCTCGGCCGACTGCAGCGGCAGCGTGGGCGCGATGGCGCGCCCGTCCGGCCGCGCCAGCCAGGCCGGGTCATACACGAACCGCAGCGGGCGCTCGTCATGCAGCCGCCCCACCCGCACCCCGGCTTCGTACACGTCCAGCGCGTCGGCAGTACTCATGACCCGGGCCGCTTGCGCCGCACCTGCACCTCGAGCCCCAGCAGGTCCAGCATGTCCAGCACCTTCTGCAGCTGCAGCGTGGGCTTGCCCCGCTCCAGGTCCACCACGAACCGGTTGCCGCTGCCCGACAGCCCGGCCAGGTCGGCCTGCAGCAGGCCCTGCCGGCGGCGCGTACGGCGCACCAGCTCGCCCAGCTCCTGCGAGGTATGGATGGTGGCCGCCGCGTCGGTGTCGGCGGCGGCGGAAGAATCGCCTGTGCCCATGGTCGGGTTCCGGAAATTACCGTACGGGAATTCTAGGCCGGTTTGCCGGCCTTTTCCAGGGAAATTTCCCGATCGGTAAATTACGCAGCCATCACTGACTCACGATGGCAGAAAATTCCCGATCGGGAATTTCCGGATGACCGGCAAAAGAATGACAGGCAAGAAACGCCCGCCAGGCGGCAGGCGTTCCGGCGGGGCCGGCGCTTACTTCAGCAGCAGCGCATTCATGCGCTTCACGAAAGCCGCCGGGCTGGCGATCTGGGCGCCCTCGGCCAGCAGCGCCTGGTCCAGCAGCAGCCGGGCCCAGTCGTCGAACTCGCCCTCGCCGGCATCGCGGATGCGGCCGATCAGCGGGTGCTCGGGATTGATCTCCAGCACGGGCTTCACGTCCGGCGCGTCCTGCCCGGCCGCCTTCAGCATGCGCAGCAGGTGCGGGCTGAGCTCGTTCTGCCCCACCACCACGCAGGCCGGCGAATCCACCAGGCGCAGCGTCACGCGCACCTCCTTCACCTGGCCTTCCAGCGACTTCTGCAGGCGCTCCACCAGCGGCTTGAACTCCTCGGCCACTTCCGACTGGCGCTTCTTCTCTTCCTCGTCCGCCAACTCGGCGAGGTCCAGCCCGCCCTTGGCCACCGACACCAGCGACTTGCCGTCGAACTCGCGCAGGTACGACAGCATCCACTCATCCACGCGGTCCGACAGCAGCAGCACCTCGATGCCCTTCTTGCGGAAGATCTCCAGGTGCGGGCTGTTGCTCGCGGCCGCAAAGCTGTCGGCCGTCACGTAGTAGATCTTGTCCTGCCCTTCCTTCATGCGCGACACATAATCCGCAAACGACACCGTCTGCGCCGCCTCGCCGGTATGCGTGGACGCAAAGCGCAGCAGCCTGGCGATGCGCTCCTGGTTGCCGACGTCCTCGCCCGCGCCCTCCTTCAGCACCTGGCCGAACTCCGACCAGAACGCCGCGTAGTCCTCGGGCCTGTTCTCCGCCAGGTCTTCCAGCAGCGACAGCACACGCTTGGCCGAGCCCTCGCGGATCGCCCGCACGTCGCGGCTCTCCTGCAGGATCTCGCGAGACACGTTCAGCGGCAGGTCCGCCGAATCGATCACCCCGCGCACGAAGCGCAGATACGCCGGCAGCAGCTGCTCGGCATCGTCCATGATGAACACGCGCTTCACGTACAGCTTCACCCCGCGGCGCGCGTCGCGGTCCCAGAGGTCGAACGGCGCATGCTTGGGGATGTACAGCAGCTGCGTGTACTCGCTGCGGCCTTCCACCCGGTTGTGCGTCCAGGCCAGCGGATCGTCGTAATCGTGCGAGATCGTCTTGTAGAACTCGCGATACTGCTCATCGCTGATGTCGCCCTTGGCGCGCGTCCACAGCGCATTCGCCTGGTTCACCGTCTCCAGCTCGTCCTTGACGACCTGCTCGCCCTTCTCCGCATCCCACTCCTCCTTCGCCATGCGGATCGGCAGCGAGATGTGGTCCGAATAGCGGCGCAGGATCTCGCGCAGCTTCCAGCCGTTCAGGAACTCGTCCTCGTCGGCACGCAGATGCAGCGTGACGTCCGTACCGCGGCCCGCCTTCTCGGCCTCCGCGATCGTGAACTCGCCCTGCCCGTCCGACTCCCAGCGGATCGCCTGCGCCGAACCCGCGCGGCGGCTCGTCACCGTGACCTTCTCCGCCACGATGAACGACGAATAAAAGCCCACGCCGAACTGGCCGATCAGCTGGGCATCCTTCTGCTTGTCGCCCGTGAGCTGCGAGAAGAACTCGCGCGTGCCCGAGCGCGCGATCGTGCCCAGGTTGGCGATCGCCTCCTCGCGCGACAGGCCGATCCCGTTGTCCGAGATCGTGATCGTGCGCGCCGCCTTGTCGTAGGCCACGCGGATCGCCAGCTCGCTGTCGCCGTCCAGCAGCTCGGGCCGGTCGATCGCCTCGAAGCGCAGCTTGTCGCACGCATCCGACGCGTTCGACACCAGCTCGCGCAGGAAGATCTCCTTGTTGCTGTACAGGGAGTGGATCATCAAGTGCAGCAATTGCTTCACTTCGGCCTGGAAACCCAGGGTTTCAGCGGGTGCGGAAGATGCGGCGTTCTCGCTCATGGTGGTCCGTAATGGGTATCAAGTGGTCAAAACAGGGGAACATGCTGCGCCGCAACAGCCCTGGTCCAGGCCGGCCGGCGCGAAGTGCCCAAGTAGATGGGCGCCGGGCGGGAAATTTCAAGAGGCCCTATAATGCGGAGCTTCGCACTGCCGCAGCCGGACCGGAACTCGACCCGGAACTGGCCAGGCCGTGCCCCCACCGCCGCGACGTCCGTTGCAGCCCTGCCCGGGTGGTGAAATTGGTAGACGCAGGGGACTCAAAATCCCCCGCCGCAAGGCGTGCCGGTTCGATTCCGGCCCCGGGCACCATTTGTAGATCAAATACTTATGGCAGCTCAGCACGGTACAAAACCGATGCATTTCTCGGTTTTCCGTGCCGAGTTCCGCGTTCGCCAAGCAGAAGTTACGAACCATGGGTAGGCACATTGACCAACGTATTGCCATTGCTGGCTTGTTCCTGACCGCATGTGGCGGAATACTCGGCTGGCTTCTTGTAGACACCTGGAATCGTGGTGTTGCAGAAGAACGAATGGCATCACTTCAGCAGCAAGTCGCGCGAATTTCTGAAATCGAAAATCAGCGCCAGCGCGAGAAGGATCGCGCGGATCGTTTAGATCTCGAAGTTGCATCACTCCGGCAGCGCCTCGACGACACGAGTAAAGCGCACAACGCCGAGAATGCCCGCTTGCAGGAAGCCCTTGTTTCTACTCAGAAAGAACTGAACGCCGCCAATCTGAGGCTATCTGCACAGCAGAAATGTGGATACTTGGATGAACTTACGAGAACAAGCAAAAAGAGGCTAGATAACCTTTCTTCGATAGTCGTGGCCAGTGACAGGGATGCATTCGCTCAACAGCAAAAAGAGCGCAGAGAACTCCTATTGGATGAATGCGAGAAAAACCGCACGGCTCTGCTTGAATGCCTCAAAAACTAACTGCGCAATGATCGCCAAAGTCACACTCAATAAGCGGTGCCGACTTTGAGGGTTTTCGTGTATTGACCCAGTGAAATCCTGCTCACGTCATAATCGAGGAAACGACGTTGAGCACGAAGATGGAAGAAGACATCAAACGCTGGACGGCCAAGCGCAAGAGTGCGCTGGTGCTGGACATCATTCAGGGCAAGACCACCGTGGCTGAGGCAAGCCGTCAGTACGACCTATCACCGTCGGAGGTCGAACAGTGGATCGATGACGGCAAGCGGGGCATGGAGAACGCCCTGCGCGCGAATCCGCAGGACGTGCGCGAACAGTACGAACGCCAGCTCAAGGACCTGCAAGAGGCCTATGGCGAGGCGATGCTGGAGCTGCGCGCCAGAAAAAAATTGCAGTCCCTGCTGGGCGAGGACGAGAAGTGATCGAGACGATCCGCCAGGGACTGCAAGCCGACGGTATCACCGTCTCGATCGCCAAGTTGTGCCGCTGGTTCGGTGTGCCGCGCCGTACGGTGTACTACAAGCCGGTGAAGTCCGCACCCAAGGTCGATCCCAAGTTCGCCGTGCCGATCAAGGCGATGATCGAGGAATCGCCGTCGTTTGGGTACCGGACGGTGGCGCACCTGCTGGGGTTCAACAAGAACACCGTGCAGCGCGTGTTCCAGTTGATGGGCTGGCAGGTTCGCAAGCGGCCGATCGGGTTCAGGCCTCGCATCCAGGCTCTGCCTTCGGTAGCGACGATGCCCAATGAACGCTGGTCTACGGACCTGTGTCGCGTGTGGGCCGGACGGGACGGCTGGGCAACGCTGGCGCTGGTGATCGACTGCCACACACGTGAGTTGCTTGGCTGGCATCTGTCGCGAAGCGGTAGGGCCTGCACGGCGGGTGCTGCTCTGGAACACGCTCTGATCGCTCGCTTCGGGACGCTGGGGCGAGTACCGATGCCGTTTCTGCTGCGCTCGGACAACGGCTTGGTTTTTACCTCGCGCAGCTACACCGCCCTGGTGCGTAGCTACGGCTTGCGCCAGGAGTTCATCACGCCGCACTGCCCGCAGCAGAACGGCATGATCGAACGGGTGATCCGCACGCTCAAGGAACAGTGCGTGCATCGGCACCGCTTCGAGACGATCCAACACGCCAGCCGCGTGATCGGAGACTGGATACGCTTTTACAACGACCGGCGCCCGCACCAGGCGCTTGGAATGAAGACGCCGGCTGAGGCATTTGCATTAGCCGCTTAACCTGAGCAGGTTCTGCTGGGTCAATACATTCGCTTTCACGGCCTGCGCTATGACGCCGTAAGCTGATCACGCATTCGCTCCCCCGTCGATCGTCACTCCCGTGCCCGTGATCGAACGCGCCTGCGGGCCGGCAAGAAAGGCGACCAGCGCGGCCACGTCGTCGGGGTCGCCGTAGCGGGGGATCGCCATCCGTTCCCGCTGCGCGTCGGCAAGCGGCCCATCGGCGGGGTTCATGTCGGTGTCGGTGGATCCCGGATGGACGATGTTGACGGTGATCCCGCGCGGGCCGAGGTCGCGGGCGAGGCCCTTGGTCCAGCCGATCAGCGCGGCCTTGCTCAGGGAATACAGGCTCAGGCCGTCCTGCGGGACACGCTCTGCGAGGTTACTGCCGGTGGAGATGATGCGCCCGCCTTCGCCCATGTGCGCGGCGGCCGCCTGTGAGGCCACCACGACGGCGCGGATGTTGATTGCCAGCGTGTCGTCGATGTCCTGGAGGGTCATGGCGTCGATCGGGCCGCCGCGGAAGATGCCGGCGTTGTTCACGAGGATGTCCAGGCCGCCGAGCTCGCGCGCCGCGGTGTCGGCTGCTGCCTTGATGGCCGCCGGGTCGGCGGCGTCGGCCTGGATGGCGAAGGCGCGGCGTCCCGTGGCGGCGATCTGTGCGGCGAGCGCTTCGGCCCGGGCGGCGGAACGCTCGTAGCCGAGCGCGACGTCCGCGCCCTCGGCCGCCAGCCGGCGCGCGATCGCCGCTCCGATTCCGCGGCTTGCTCCGGTGACGAATGCGCGTTTTCCTGAAAGCGTAGACATGGTCGGCTCCATTTATATAGTGATCGATATATAAATGGTGCGCGCGCTTGCAGCATCTCGTCAAGCGATTTATGTGCCAATCAATACAGACTGGAGATCGCCAGCCTCGGCTCAGCCCCTGGCCGACGCTTCCCGTAGCCTGACTTCGTCGGATGCGATGGCGGCCAGCTCCAGCAGGGTCCGCCGCTGGTTCTGGTCCAGTTGGCGCGGGTGGAAGTCGATGATGCAGATCGAGCCCAGCGCGAAGCCATCGGCGTCATAGACAGGAGCGCCTGCGTAGAAGCGGAAGTGCGGGGCATTCGCAACAGCCGGGTTCTGCGAGAAAACAGGGTGTTCGGCCAGATCAGGGACTTCGAATACGCCCTTCTGCAGTACTGCGTAGTTGCAGAACGCCCAGCTTCGCGGCGTCTCCTCCATGTCCAGGCCCTGGCGGGACTTGAACCACTGCAGGTCCGGGGTCAGCACGGTCATCAGGGCAATGGGACTTTCCAGCCCCCATGCCGCCAGCCACGTGACCCTATCGAATTGTTCTTCCGCCGGGGTATGGACCAATCCTGAACGTTGCACCGCCTGCAGCCGGCTTGCCTCGTTCGCGGCAATCGGAAAATCCCCCTGCAGCACTTGGCGGATCAACTCCGGTGGATCCGAGGTCAATAGATTGACCGTTTCCGCCAGGGTCCTGGGCGTTGCCTGATGAACCCGGGCAGGCAGGGACGCCACGCGCCCCTCCGCCACGGCGGTGACGGCGACCAGCCGGGTGTTCTTGAAGCGGCTATCGGCTGCGAAGGTCTGCAGAAGCTGCACGCCCTCTTCCTTCCATCCATCCAGGTCGACGACGGCAAGCGCGGGCGCGTGAGCACCGGCGGCAACCGCGGCCAGCCAGGTGTTGGGGAAGAAATGCGTGACGACGTGGCCTATCGCGTCGAACAACGGCTGCAACACCGGTTGGCGCTCCGGCGTGGTCACCACGTAAACCAATGCCGACCGGGACTTCTCGTGGGCCCGGGTCTGTTCCATGAAGGCTTCGACGTCGGAGCGGTGAACGCGCCGATGGCCGCCAGGCGTCTTCCAGGAAGGCAGCCCGCCGCTTTCGATCAAAAGTTGGGCGGTCCGAACCGAGATGCCGAGCAGCTTTGCGGTTTCCGTCGTGGTGAGGACCTTGTCTTCCATGAGCCTGGCGCGCATGCCGGCTGGGTCAGGGATGCCGGCACGCTGTGCCTGTCATTCTAGCCCACGGGATCGCATTGGGGACGGATGAACCTGCAATATCGCTTAAAACATAAAAATTTGATATTTTTGATGTTTTTGATATATGCTCTCGCCCAGCCTGAGGAACGGGCGTCCTGCCAACCCACTGAAGATTGGAACGAGACCATGAACCCGCAATTTCCTGCCGCCGGATCGGCGCCTCCCGATGGCGGTCCGCCCGCCAGTCACTTCGACTTCATCGTTTGCGGAGCCGGAACCGCCGGCTCGGTGGTCGCCGGCCGCCTGGCCGAGAATCCGGATGTGCGCGTCCTGCTGATCGAAGCCGGCGGCGACGATGAGCACCCGCATGTGCTCGAGCCGGGAAACTGGCCCTTGAACCTGGGCAGCGAACGCGACTGGAACTTTGCCGGCGTGCCGAATGCGCATGTGAACAACAGGCGGATCCCGCTGAACATGGGACGCGGCCTGGGCGGCGGCTCCAGCGTCAATGTCATGGTGTGGGCGCGCGGCCACAGGAACGACTGGGAAGACTTCGCGGCGGAAAGCGGCGACCCGGCGTGGAGCTATGCGTCCGTGCTCAAGATCTACCAGCGTGTCGAAGACTATTGGGGCGTTGCCGATTCATCGCGCCGCGGCACCGGCGGCCCGGTCCATGTTGCCCCGGCGCGAGGGGCGCAACCGATTGCCAGTGCGATGATAGGCGCAGCCAGCGAGATGGGCCTGCCCGTCTTCGACAATCCGAACGGCGAGATGATGGAAGGCCGCGGCGGCGCCGCCATCAACGATCTCATCGTCAAGAACGGCCGACGCAACTCCATCTACCGCGCCTATGTGCACCCGCGCCGCGGGCAGCGCAACCTCACCGTGCTGACCAACACGCTGGTCAGCCGGCTGGTATTCGAAGGCAAGCGCGTGGTGGGCGTGGAAGCGGTAACGGACGGCCAGGCGCGGCGCTTCTTCGCCGGCTGCGAGGTGGTGCTGTCGCTCGGGGCAATCAATACGCCCAAGGTGCTCATGCAATCGGGCGTGGGTCCGGAAAACGAGCTGCGACGCCACGGGATACCGGTGGTCCAGCACCTGCCGGGGGTAGGCGCCAACCACCAGGATCACGTGTCGTTTGCGGTGATCTTCGAATACTTGAAACCCCAGCCCGTGGGCTATGGGGGATCCGAAGCCACGCTTTACTGGAGCAGCGACAGCACCTTGCGCCTGCCCGACATGTTCCACTGCCAGGTCGAATTTCCGTTGCCCAGCGCCGAGAACGCCGAACTCGGGGCGCCCGTGCACGGCTGGACCATGTTCGCCGGACTGGCGCATCCCAAAAGCCGCGGCCAGGTCACGCTCTCCGGCCCGAACCCCACCGACGCCCCCATCATCCAGCCCAACACCCTGTCTGATCCGGCAGACCTGCAAGGCGCATACGAGAACATCCGCTTCGTGCAGGAACTGGGCGCCCAGGCCGCGTTCAGGGGCCTGGTGAAAGGCGAGAGCCTGCCTGGACGGCTCGACCCGAAGGCGCTCGAAGCCTACGTCCGCAACGCGGCGGTGACCTACTGGCACCAGTCGTGCACGGCCAAGATGGGCCGGGACGCGATGTCGGTGGTCGATGGCCAGCTGCGGGTCTACGGGGTGCACGGCCTGCGCATCGCGGACGCATCCGTCATGCCGCACGTGACCAGCGGCAACACCATGGCCCCCTGCGTGGTGATCGGTGAGCGGGCCGTGGACGAAATCCGCGCAAGCCATCGCTTCTGAGCGCATGGAGCGCCACGGCCGCGTTGACGCAAGCCGCGCCGTCTTCACGCCGCCCTCTTCGCCGACACCAGCAGCAGCATCGGCCGTTCCAGTTCCTCGGCCAATTCGGGCGAGCGCTCGATCTGGTCGCGAGTGGGCGCGAATTCCTCGACCCGGTTCAGTACGAAGCCCGCCTCGATCAGGGTATTGAGCGTGGTGCCGAGGGTCCGGTGGTACTTCAGCACACCCCGGGCAAACCAGTCGGTGCGGCGCTCGCCCTCGATCGAATAGCCATTCACCGGCCAGGTCTTGCGGCCGTCTTCGTCGGCGATCCAGTGCGGATGCGCCGCCGCCATGAATATCGGGTGCTCGATCGTGAAGACCAGGTATCCACCCGGAACCAGCGCCTTGTGGATCATGCGGGCAAGCCGCCGGAAGTCGGCCACATAGTGAAAGGCCAGGGCGCTATGGACGAGGTCGAAAGCGGCTTCGGGCAGCGCAAGCGTCTCGAGATCGGCGATCCGATATTCGATGGCCGGGTCCGCCGTATCGGCCCGGGCGCGCCCGATCATGTTCTGAGAGAGGTCGACGCCCAGCACCGAGACGGCGCCCTGGCTGCGCATCCAGCGCGAGGCCCAGCCGAAGCCGCACCCCAGGTCGGCAACGCGCCGGCCCGCCAGGGGAGGCAGCATCGCGCGGATGGCCGGCCATTCGGGCGCGCCCTGCAGTCCATGCACCTGCCGGGGCAGCTGGCTATAGCCGGCGAAGAAATCGGGATTGTCGTAGATGTTCTGTGCCATGTTGTGCTCCATGGTGGAGGGGGGCGAAGTGCTGCCGGGCCTGCCAAATGGACAAAGGCTGCGCTGCAGGCAGGACGCTGCCTGCAGCGCATTGTTGTGCTTTCTTAGATAGTCATCGCAATTTTCCCCTGATTTTCCCGGCGTGCAGGCCTGTTAGCCTTCCGCGAAACGGCAACGATCCGGCGAGCAGGGGAGTCAACATGCGTGCAAAGCCAGGTTCAGCCGTAATCATCACGATCAGCGCAAAGGAGCATCCATGCCCAACGTGACCATCAATGGACGCAGCGTCGACGTAACGGCCGATCCCGAGACTCCCCTGCTCTGGGTATTGCGGGAACACCTCGGCCTGACCGGCACGAAATACGGCTGCGGCGCGGGCGCTTGCGGCGCCTGCACGGTCCACCTTGACGGCGAGGCGGTTTACGCGTGCCAGATGCCGCTCGAAGCGGCCGCGGGGCGAGCCGTCACCACGATCGAAGGGCTCTCGCCGCACGGCGACCACCCCTTGCAGAAGGCCTGGATTGCAGAGCAGGTGCCGCAATGCGGCTATTGCCAGTCGGGCCAGATCATGCGCGCCGCCGCGCTGCTGTCAGCCACCCCCAGACCCTCGCGCGAAGAGATCGTGGACGCCATGGTGCCGAACCTGTGCCGCTGCGGCACTTACCATCGGATCGTCCGCGCCATCGAACGCGTCTCCCGGGAGGCATGACGATGACCGGTTCCCTGAATCTCTCGCGCCGCGATTTCTTCCGCTCGGCTGGCGCGCTGGGCTTCGCCGTCATGGCCGGAGGAGCCGTCCGGGTATTTGCCGGGACAGCGCAGGCGCAGGACGCCGCGCCGGCATGGGCAAATGCGTGGGTCACCATCGGCCGCGACGATGACGTCATCATCCGCTTCGGGGCCACCGAGATGGGCCAGGGCGTCATGACCTCGCTGCCCATGATCCTGGCCGAGGAGCTCGACGCCGATTGGTCGAAGGTGCGGGTGGAGCAGGTCGACCAGGGCCCCGCGGACGTATACGGCAATCCCCATACCGGCGGCATGTTGTTTACGGCGGGGAGCTCGTCGGTTGCCGGCTACTTCGACATCATGCGGCGTGCCGGAGCCGGCGCGCGCCGCATCCTGATTCATACGGCCGCCGATGCCTGGGGCGTGCCGGCGGGGGAAGTCACGACCGAGCCCGGCGTGGTGCTGCATCCGCCCAGCCGTCGCCGCCTGCGCTACGGCGAGGTCATCGCCCTGCCCCGGATCGCCACGCAGGTGCCGGAAATCACCGATGCCGACCTGAAGGCGAGGTCCGCCTACCGCCTGATCGGCACCGACCCCGGGCGCCGCGACATCCCCGGCAAGACGCGCGGCGAAGCCGTTTATTCGATCGACGTGCGGGTGCCGGGCATGGTCTACGCGGCCCAGCTGCACGCGCCCGTGGAAGGGGAAAAGCCGCTGGCCGTGTCCGACGCCGAGGCCAGGGCGCTGGCGGGCGTGGTGGATGTGATCGCCCTGCCCCATTCGGTGGTGGTCGTGGCCGAGCGCTGGGAGACGGCACTGCGGGCGCGTGACCTGTTGCAGGTGGAGTGGAGCGAGGAATCGCGATTCCGCTCGGCCAGCGGCGACGCCGATCTGGCCGCGGCCGTGGCCGCCGCCGGCGATGCGCAGCGGCCGGGAACGGCATGGGAAGCGCGGGGGCAGGCACGGGAAGCCCTGCAGGACGCGCGGCATCGCCGCGTCGAGGCAAGTTTCACTACCGAGTATGTCTACCACGGGCAGATGGAGCCACTGAACGCCGTCGCTGCCGTCGATCCCGACGGCAAGGGCGCCGAGATCTGGCTGGGCACGCAAAGCCAGTCCGTGTCGATTGCGGCGGCCGTCCAGGCGCTGCAGACGACGCCCGACCGCATCCGCTTCCACGCCATGCAGATGGGCGGCGCGTTCGGCCGCCGCACCTTCTTCGCCCGCGACATCCTGCACGACGCGCTGGTGCTGTCGCGGCAGTTGAAGCGGCCGGTGAAGCTGATGTGGACGCGCGAAGACGACGTCAAGAATGGCTGGCTGCGGCCCGTCACCGCGCACAAGCTCGAGGCCACGCTGGACGCCAGCGGCAGCGTCATGGCGCTGCGCCACCGCGTGGCCAGCCCGTCGATCCTGGCCTTTGCCGCCCCCTCGCGCTGGCAGGGAGCCAAGGGCCGGGATGTGCTGGTGATGGAGGGAACGGAAAGCAGCGACTACGACATCCCCGATTTTCTCGCGGAACACGTGATCCTCGAGCGGCAGTCGCGCGTTTCCGCGTGGCGCGGGATCGGCTGGGGGCCGAACTGCTTCGCGCGCGAGTGTTTCATCGACGAACTCGCCGCAGCCGCCGGCAGCGACCCGGTGAGTTTCCGGCGGCGCCTGCTCGCGAAAAGCCCGCGTGGCCGTGCCGTGCTGGATGCGGTGGTCGCCATGTCGAACTTCGGCAAGGCGCCCGCCGGACGCGCGCACGGGATTTCATTCGCCGGCTACAAAGCCACCCTGGGCGCGGGCGTTGCCGAAATCTCCATCGATGCGGAGTCGGGGCAGATCCGCGTGCACCGCTACTGGGCCGCGGTGGACCCCGGCATTGCGATCCATCCCGACAACCTCGTGGCGCAGGCCGAGGGCGGCATCCTCTTCGGGCTCTCGGGCGTGCTCAAGGAACGCATCACCGTTGCGAAAGGCCAGATCCAGCAGAACAACTTCTACGACTATGAGCCGCTGCGCATCCATGAGATCCCGGAAATCGAAGTCCGGATCATCGAATCGGGCGCGGCGCCCTCAGGCGCGGGAGAAATCGGCGTGCCCATGACGGGCGCGGCGGTGGCCAACGCCGTTCATGCCTTGACGAAGCAAAGGCTGCGGGCCATGCCGTTCACGGCCGAGCGGATCAAGGCCCTGCTGGCCGCCTGAGCGCATCGTGAGCCGGCCCGAGGCCGGCTCCGGCTTCAGGGCGCGGCGCCATCGTGGGCTTTGCGCCACTGCCCGGGCGACTTGCCGGTGTGCGCCTTGAATGCGCGCGACAGCGCGGCTTCGCTGCCGTAGCCGACATCGCCGGCGATGAGCTTGAGCGGCCGCCCCTGGCGCAGCGCGCGCTGCGCCAGGCCGATGCGCCAGCCCTGCAGATACTGCCCCGGCGTGACGCCGACCACGTCGCGAAACGTCGTGGCGAACGCGCTGCGCGACATGCCTGCGCTGTCGGCCAGCTCTTCCAGCGACCAGTCCCTGGACGGCGCCTCGTGCATCGCCACCAGCGGAATGCGCAGGCGCGCATGCGCCAGCCCGGCCAGCATGCCGCTTTTCACCAGTTCGCTTTCCATCAGCTGGCGCAGGACCTGGATCATCACCACCTCGAACAGGCGGTTCACCACCGCATGCCGGCCGCAGCGTTGCGCAAAGGCCTCGTCGAACAATACGCGCAGCACCGCTTCCGCGCCGTCGACCGACGCCAGCGGCAGGCACATGAATTGGGGCAAGGCGGCGCTGATCGGATTGCGCGCACCGCCCTCGAACCTCAGGTTGGCGCAGACCAGGTCGGCCCCCTGCACGGGGTCTGTGACGAAGCGGTGCGCCATCGGCCGCGGATACAGCAGCAGGCTGGGCGCCTCGACGCGCATCGACACGTCGCCGTGCAGGACCTCGACAGGGCCGCGCCGTATCAGGTGCAGCTGGCCCACTTCGCCTTGCGCCTCGAGCATGTTGTGGCCGCACAGCGTTCCGGCGTGGAACACCTGCGCATCGATCGCGAAGCGCTGCAGCAGCTCGGCCAGCCTGTCCGCCATTCTGTACTCTCGATCAAGTTTTCTGGACTTTATATCACCAATCGTTTGGCGCGACCACCCACAATACCCATAAGCCGCTACGGCCCCAACCCCCAACGATGAGGTGTGACCATGAATACCGTTTCCACTGTTGTTGCCACTGCCCTGCTTGCCACCGCCGCCCAGGCCGGCACCGCCGCCCAGGCTGCACCGACGGCCGAACGCGCCCAGGCCGGCGCCATCGCCAAGAACGGCAGCTACGTCACGACGCCTGACGGCGTACAGATCTATTTCAAGGACTGGGGCCCGAAAGACGGCCCCGTCGTCACCTTCAGCCACGGCTGGCCCTTGAGCTCGGACAGCTGGGAATCGCAGATGATCTACCTGGCCTCGCAAGGCTACCGCGTGGTTGCCCACGACCGCCGCGGCCATGGGCGTTCCAGCCAGCCCTGGGACGGCAACGACATGGACCACTATGCCGACGACCTGGCCGCCGTGATCCAGGCCCTGGACCTGAAGGACGTCACGCTGGTCGGCTTTTCCACCGGCGGCGGCGAAGTGGCGCGCTACATCGGCCGCCACGGCACCAGCCGCGTGAAGAAGGCCGTGCTGGTCAGCGCGGTGCCACCGCTGATGCTGAAGACCGCCGACAATCCGGGCGGCGTGCCCATCGAGGTATTCGACGGCCTGCGCAAGGCATCGCTGGAGAACCGCTCGCAGCTGTACCTGGACATCGCCTCGGGTCCGTTCTTCGGCTTCAATCGCCCCGGCGCCAAGCCCAGCCAGGGCCTGATCCAGTCGTTCTGGGTGCAGGGCATGCAGGGTGGCCACAAGAACACGTATGACTCCATCGCCGCCTTCTCGGCCACCGATTTCCGGGCCGATCTGCAGAAGTTCGACGTGCCCACGCTGGTGATCCATGGCGACGACGACCAGATCGTCCCGCTGGACATTGCCGGCCGCGCATCGGCGGCGCTCGTCAAGGACGCCCGGTTGCTCGTCTACCCGGGCGCGCCGCACGGGCTGGCCGACACGCACAAGGACCGGCTGAACGCGGACCTGCTCAAGTTCCTGCAGGATTGAGCGCGCCGGACGCCGGGCTGCCATGGGCGCCCGGCGCCCGGGCGGCGGGCGGCAGCACTCAGCGCCGTCCGAACCCAAGTCCGCACCCATGGGCTGCAGCACATCCCGCTTGGGAAGCAGGCCGGTTCTCAGTTACCGTATAGGCCACCGCTTCCGGGAAATCGTACAGGGTCGGGAATGGCGAGACGGCCGGTACGGGAATGGGGAGGCGTGTCCGATCGACTTGCGAGGAAACGCGATGACGGCTGATACCCCACGCCCAAACTGGCGAACCTACATCCTGGTACCGGTTTTTGTGCCAGCCGTGATCATCACCCTGCTGCTGGTCGTCGGCACCGTGAGCAACCCGGAGCTCGCGCAGGAAGCCTTCTCGGCGACGCTGTCCTACGTTACCAGGACATTCGGCTGGTTCTACATGCTGGCTGTGGCCATTTTCCTGGTCTTCATCGTAGCGATCGCTTTCAGCAAGTGGGGCGACATCAAGCTCGGCCCGGACCATGCTGAGCCGCAATACAGCTTTTCGGCCTGGCTGGCCATGCTGTTCTCGGCAGGTTACGGAATCGCACTGCTCTTTTTCGGTGTCGCCGAGCCGGTCCTGCATTACGCCACTCCGCCGGCAGGCGCGGCCCAGACTGTCGACGCGGCGAAGCAGGCGATGCAGATCGCCTTCTTCCACTGGGGATTCCACATCTGGGCCATCTACGGGCTGGTCGGCGTGGTACTGGCCTATTTTGCCTTCCGCCATGGCTTGCCGTTGTCGATGCGCTCGGCGCTGTATCCGCTCATCGGCGAGCGCATCCATGGCCCGATCGGCCATACCGTCGACATCTTCGCCATTCTCGGCACGCTGTTCGGCATCGCAACGACGCTGGGCCTGTCGGTCGCCCAGATCAACGCAGGCCTCAATTATCTCTGGCCGTCCATTCCCGTGGACGTCACGGTACAGATCATTGCCATCGCGGTGATCACGGCGCTGGCGCTTATTTCGGTGCTTGCCGGCCTGGACAAAGGCGTAAAGAACCTTTCGATACTCAACATGGTGCTTGCGATAGCGCTGCTCTCGTTCGTGTTCCTTACCGGCCCGTCGATCTTCATCCTCGAGGCGTTCCTGCAGAACACCGGCAGCTATCTCAACAACATCATCGAGCGCACCTTCAACCTGCAGGCCTACACGCACAGCGACTGGATCGGCAACTGGACGCTCTTCGTCTTCGGCTGGACCATAGCCTGGGCGCCGTTCGTAGGCCTTTTCATCGCCAAGATAAGCCGCGGGCGAACAATACGCCAGTTCGTGGTCGGGGTGATGTTCGTACCGACGATGTTCACGTTCCTGTGGTTCTCGGTGTTCGGGGATACTGCGCTGCACATGATCATGAACGAGGGCTACACGGCGCTCATCACCGAAGTGCAGAACGATACGGCCATAGCTTTGTTCAAGCTCCTGGAACGGCTGCCGTTCACGTCCTTCGCCTCCTTCATCACGGTGATATTGATCATCACGTTCTTCGTGACGTCCTCCGATTCCGGGTCGCTGGTCATCGACTCGCTCGCATCCGGCGGAGCCATGCATACGCCCGCCTGGCAGCGTGCATTCTGGGCCATATTGGAAGGGGTGGTTGCTTCCGTACTGCTGCTGGCGGGCGGGCTGAAGGCGCTGCAGACCATGACGATAGTCAGCGCCCTGCCCTTTGCGATCATCATGCTGATTTCAGCGGTAGGCATGTGGCGCGCCCTGTCGATCGAGACGCACCGCGACAACAGCTTGCGCCATCACATGCAGAACACCCGGCATGGCAGCCAGAATCCGCTCACGTCCTGGAAGCAGCGCCTGGCTGGAATCGTGCACTATCCGGACATCGAGGAAGTGCGGACGTTCATAGCCGGCGATGCGCTGAAGGCCATGACCCGCCTGAGCAAGGGCTTGAACGAACAGGGCTGGCAGGCCAGCGCGCAATACGACAGCGACCCCTGCCGTGCCTATATCGAGATAAAGAAGGGAGACGAGCTGGACTTCATCTACGAAATCCGCATGCGCGAGTATGCCCGTCCCAGTTTTGCCTTCCCGGAAATCACGTCGGACGACAACACCGAGGAGAAATACTACCGCGCCGAAGTCTTCCTCCGGCGTGGCGGCCAGATGTATGACGTTTACGGGTACGACCAGCAGGAAATCATCACGGATATCCTCGATCACTTCGAGAAATACCTGCACTTCCTGCATATATCACCAGGGGTACTCCCGTGGAACATGGCCGAGCACGACGAAATGCTCAATACGGATGAGCGCGCCGACAACCAGGCTGGTTGATCCCCGCGGCCCATCCTTCCAGTTCATGGGAAAGATGGGCCGCATGAACCCGGCGTGAACCGGGTGTCAGTTCAATCGGTGCCTGGCACAACCGTTCAGTGCTGCTTGCCGCTCGCCAGCAGTTTCTCGAAATCCCCGTCCAGCCGGGCCAGGGACTCGTCGATGTGCTGGCGCCGGGCCTTGATCCAGGCATCCTGCTCGGCCAGTTGCGCACGCGCCTGCTTCAGCATGCGCTCCATCTCGGCGGGTTGCGGGCCGCCTACGGTGGCACGGTTCTTCACGATGGCCACCGGATCCAGGGTGGAGCGGAACTCCGCCTCGGCCATCGGCAGCTCGGCGGGATAGTTGCTGCCGTGCACCGCCTCGCGGTAAATGCGCTGCGCCTCCGCATACGGGAAGTCCAGCGGCTTGATGCCGTGCTCGCGCGCATAGGACACGATCTCGGAGGCGAAGTGATGGCCCACGCGGAACGGCAGCTTGTACTTGCGCATCAGCACGTCGGCCAGTTCCTGCGAAGCCGTCCAGTCGCTGTTGAGCTCTTCCAGCGCGCGATCCGGGCTGATGACGAGCGCCTTGAGCACGCGATCCCATTTCTTCAGCATGGCGACGGCGCTCTCGACCATGGCGGCGTTCTGCTGTTGATCCTTGGGATCGCTCATGCCCGGGGTGATGTTGTGCATCTGGATCACCGGCCCCATGGCCAGGGTGATGGCGGTGGAGGCATCGCTGCGCGTGGCGTTGAGCAGGCCCGGATTGCGCTTCTGCGGCATGGCGCTGGAAACGTAGGTATTGCCGCCGCCTTCCTGCAGCAGGATCCAGGGCCGCGACTGCGCATACTGCGTCATCACGTCCTCGATGAAGTTGCCGGTGTGCAGCGCGATGCTGGTGACGATGGAGGCCGCTTCCACCGGCTCGTCCATGGAGGAGATCTGCGAAGCGTCGTAGGCGTTGTCAACCAGCGCGGAAAAGCCCAGGTAGTCGGCCATGCGCTGGCGATCGAGCGGCCAGCTCGTGCCGTTCAGCACGGTGGTGCCCATGGCCGAACGGTCGATGCGCGCATAGGCCTCGCGGATGCGCTGCGCGTCGCGCGCGAGCCCGGCGGCGTGGCCCAGCAGGTAGTGGCCGTAGCTGTTGGGCTGGGCGGCCACGCCATTGGTATAGTTGGGAACGATGGTGTCGACATGCCTGGCGGCCAGTTCCACCAGCGTGCCGGCGGTCTGGTTGAGCTGGCCGGCAAGCGCCAGCATGTTGTCGCGCAGCATGGCGGCGCGGTAGGTGGCATGCATGTCCTGGCTGGAGCGGCCGGCGTGCAGCAGGGTCACGTCTTCGCCGGCGGCCTTGATCAGCAGGGGCTCGAAGGTGATCACCGTGGACGGCCGCTTGGCGCCCGGCCGGTTGCCCTCTTCGATTACCTTTGCGACGCCCGCGGCCAGACGCGGCGCGATGGCCTTGTCGAGCAGGCCCGCATCGGTGTTGATGACGGCAGTGGCCTTGTTGATCTCGCCCAGCCAGAAGAATTCGTCGCGCACGGCAGGCGCGGGAGCCTGTTGTGCCGGGGATTGGGCCGGGGTGGTCTGGGCGGCGGCCGGCAAGGCGGCCGATGCGATGGCAAGGGCCATGGCCCAGCCGGATAGTGCGTGTCTCATCCTGTGCTCGCAATGGGGAGTGGGGGCTCCCCATTCTAGGCCGGATGGGGCCCTGGCCGGCAAGTGCCGGCGGCCCGGGCCCTGGCGGGACGAGACTGCACGCCTCCTAGTTCTTCCGTTCCCGGGAAGACAGCATCAGGGCCGTCGCCGCAACGTACTTGAGTTGCGCATCCGCGATCTTCTGGCGCATGGCGTTCTTGAAGGGGGTCGTCACCATGATGCCCACGATGCTGTCGGAGATCTGGAAGAAACACTGCAGATCTCTCAGGTTGAGGGGATCTTTCTGCTCCCGCTGACGGCGCTCGAGCGAACTGCAGGTGAGCATCAGGCTGGACACCTTCACGGTGGACGCCACGACGACGCCGGATTCATAGGACTCGCCCAGCGCCTTGGTGCCCTGCCTGATGTTGTTGGCCGCCGCCTCCAGCATGGCCAATTGCGCAAGCTGCGAAGGCCCTTCGAACTTGCTTCCTGCGTCGGGCGCCGGAATCAGGTACACCGTGCCTCGGCCCACGGACTCCCCGTAGTGCGCGACGATCTTGCCGCCCTCTTGCGGCAGCGTCTGGACTTTCAGCAGCCGCATGCCCTCGACTTCCTTGGGCAGGCGTTGTTCGAGTTCCGTGACGTCGGCGTATGCCGGCGTGGCGGCAAGTATGGCCAGGGCGGCCAGCAAGGTTCCCATGCTTACTCCCATGTTCCGCTGGTGTTCGAAGGCGGGAACATGATAGCCGGGGCGGCTGCAATGTTGCCGCCATGATCCCCTCAGGTATCGAACAGCGCACGCAATGCGGCGGTATCCGCCCTGCCCGCCTGGATCGCCAGCATCAGCAGGATGCGCGCCTTCCAGGGAGACAGGTCGCCGCTCAGCACGGCGCCGTGCTCGACCATGTGCTGGGAGGATCCCGCGAAACCGTAGCCCGCGCGGGTGCCGCCGCGCGGGATGCGCGTGGACAGCACCACAGGGATGCCGCGCCGGCGGGCGTGCAGCACCGCCTCGTACACGGCCTCATTGACGTGGCCGGATGCCACCGCCTGCACGACGATGCCTTGCGCGCCGTCCTCCAGGGCCGCGCGCAAGGGCGCGCCCGTGGCGCCCACGTACATGGGCACGATGTCCACCTGGGGCAAGGCGTCGGCCACGATCGGCACATGCAGGCGCCGGCAGCTGCGCCGATGGAAGGTGACCCGCTGGCGCACCACGGCGCCCAGGAAGCCCCACTCGCCCGACTGGAATGTCTCCACATCCAGCGTATGGGACTTGGTGGCCTCGCGCGCCGCGTTGATGTGATCATTGAGGGCCACCATCACGCCCTGGCCGCGCGCCGCTTCGGTGCGGCAGATCAGCAGCGCGTTGTACAGGTTGCGCGGGCCGTCGAAGTCCGGTTCCGACGCGTTACGCTGTGCGCCCGTGACCACGATGGGCTTGGGCGTGTCCAGGACCAGGTCCAGGAACCAGGCGGTTTCCTCCAGCGTGCTGGTGCCATGGGTGACGACGATGCCCGCGATGTCCGGGCGCGCGGCCAGCGCGCTGACCTTGCGGTACAGGGTGATCCAGTCGTCCAGCCCGATCTGCGGCGAAGCCACCCGCACGACGTCATGGACCTCGACCTCCCCCACGTCGCCATAGGGCTGGAGCGAGGCGACCAGGTCTGCCCCGGACAGGACCGGCATGGCCAGGCCCGTGGCCGGATCGATGCGGGAGACAATGGTGCCCCCCGTGGTGACGAGTGCGCATCTGCTCATGGCATCCTCCGCTCAGTCCATCGAGATATGGGCGGCTTCCACGACCTTGCGCCACTTTTCGGTCTCGGCCTGCACATGGGCTGCGAACGCCTGCGGGCCGCGCAGCACGGCCTGGCCGCCCAGGCCGCGGATACGTTCCTGCATGGCGGGTTTCTGCAGGATGCGGTCGACGGCAGCCGCCAGCTTCTCCACGACGTCGGGCGGCGTGCCGGCAGGCGCGGCCAGGCCGTTCCACGACGTGACCTCGAAATCGGCCAGGCCTGCCTCGGCCATGGTCGGCACGTCGGGCAGTTCGGGCAGGCGGCTGCCGTAGGCCACCGCCAGCGGCCGCATCTTGCCCGTCTGCATCTGCTCCAGCACGCCCAGCGTGGTCATGAAGCTGGCCGAGACGTTGCCGGCGATCACGTCCGTCATGGCGGGGGCCGTGCCCTTGTAGGGCACGTGCAGCATGTCGATGCCGGCCCGCCACTTGAGCATCTCGCCCGCCAGGTGCGGCGACCCGCCAACGCCGGTGGACGCGTAGCTCAGCGCCCGGGGGTCCGCCTTGGCGGCGGCGATGAGCGAGGCCAGGCTGTCGACGGGAAGCGCAGGCGAGACCACGAGCACGCTGGGCGATGCCATGAACTGGGCAATGGGCTGCAGGTCCTTGTTGGTGTCGTAGCCGATGTTCTTGTACACCGACATGTTGGTGGCGTTCTGGATGGTAAGCACCAGCAGGGTGTAGCCATCGGGCTGCGCACGGACGACGGCTTCCGTGGCGATGTTGGATCCGGCGCCCGGCCTGTTCTCCACGATGAACGGCTGGCCCAGTTCCGCCGACAGCTCGGTGGCGACGAGCCGGGCCAGCACGTCGGTTGCGCCGCCGGGCGAGTAGCCCACCACGATCCTGACCGGCTTGGCGGGATAGTCGGCCGCTTCGGCGGCCTGGCTGGCGCTGGCGGCGGCCGCGAGCGCGCCGAAGGCCAGGATGGCCGCCCGGGCCCACCCGACGGGATTCCTGATGTACATCGCGTTCCCCTTGTGTACGTTGTGGGTTTTCTTGGTGAACCCGCAAGCCTAAAGGATTGCGCGGCGCGGTGCGCAGGGGACGGGCCGAATTTTGCTTATGGACGTGTGAAGAAAATTTGATGTACCGGTTTCATCGTGTCGGACTGCGCGCCCCGCCAGGCTCACGCAGGGCCGACACAGGCGTCTCCTACGTCGTGGCGCCCTGGGCGCAGCTCAGCAGGGCCTGGACCAGGCGGTGATCCTGGTCGGCCAGGCGGCAGACGAAGGAGACCTGGCGGTAGAGGCCGGCCTTGCCCAGGGGGATCACGCGCACGGGATGCGCCACGTACAGGTTGGGGCCGGGCTCGGGCAGTATGGAAATTCCCAGGCCCTGCGACACCATCGCGGTCAGCGCCGCCAGCGACTGCAGGTCTATCCTGCAGCGCGCATGCGGCGCATGCCGGGCGACGTAACGCGCGGCGATGCGCCCGCCCACGGTGGATTTGTCGAAGCGGATCCACTCGTAGCGCTCGAACAATTCGGTCACGCGCGTTTCGGTGGAGTCCGGCGGGGCGATCAGCACCAGCTTCTCCCGGAACAAGGGCGTCCATGCCAGCCTGCGGGATCCTCCTTTTTCAGGCTGGACGATGATGGCGGCGTCGATCTCGCCGCTTTTGATCTTCTCGACCAGGTCGGTCACCCTGCCGCGCACCGGACGTACGTCCAGCCGCGGATAGCGGTTGCGCGCCGCATGCAGCAACCTGGGCAGCAGGGTCACTTGCAGGGGCTCGATGGTACCCAGCCGCACCTTGCCTTCGACCTCCGGAGAACTGCGCCGCCTCAGCGCATCCAGCTTGCCGAGCGCCTCCTGGAGCACTTCGTCGACCTCGCGGGCAAAGCCGGTTGGCCGCACCTGCAGGGCGCTGCGATCGAACAGGGGCTGGCCGAAGTACGCCTCCAGCTGCTTCATCTGCAGGCTCACGGCACTCGGCGACAGGTTCATGTCGGCGGCAGCGGCCGCGAAGCTGCCTCCCCGCAGCACGGCGTTCAACGTACGGAAGGCCTCGATCTTCATGAGGATTCCTCACCAAGTGTTCCAGGAATCCTCGCTTTATATCACCGGAATCCGGCCCTAGCATTCGGAGGCACAACCCATAACGCCTTCGGCGAATACGGAAACGGAGACATTCCATGAAACTCACTGCCTTGCTTGCGGGGGCACTGCTGTGCGCCGCCACGATGGTCCCGCCCAAAGTGGCACTGGCCCAGCCAGCGCCGGCCTTTCCCAAGACCATGACCCTGGTTGTGCCCTTCCCGCCAGGCGGCAGCAATGACGTCTTCGCGCGGGTGCTGGCAGAGCAGCTGTCCAAGCGGCTGCAGAATACGATCGTGGTGGAGAACCGTCCCGGCGCGGGCGGGGCGATAGGCGCGGAGTTCGTGGCACGGGCGCCCACCGACGGCTCGGTGCTGATGCTGTCCTCCTCCACGCTGACCACCAACGCGGCAGTGCAGCCGGCGCTGAAGTACGACGTGGTCCGGAGCTTCGCGCCGGTGGCCATGCTGGCAACCAGCCCCATGGCCATCGTGGTGGGCAAGGACTCGCCCTACCAGAACCTGCAACAGTTGCTGGACACCGGACGCAAGGAATCCGGCAAGCTGGTCTACGGCAGCGCCGGGGTAGGTTCGGTGAACCAGATGGCCAGCGAGATCCTCGCGGCCGGCGAGAAATCCACTTACACGCACGTCCCCTACAAAGGCATGTCGCCGGCCATGAACGACCTCGCGGCGGGCCGCGTGGACTTCATCGTCGCCAGCTTCGCTTCGCTGTCGTCGATGCAGAAGGCCGATCGCGTCCGCATCCTGGCCGTCACCTCGCCGCAGCGTTCACCCTTCTACAAAGACATTCCCGCCGTCGCCGAGACGCAGCCCGGCTATTCCGTGGAACTGTGGTGGGGCGTGCTGGGCCCCGCCGGCCTGCCCGCGGCCATGGTGGAAAAGCTGAACAGCGAGATCCGCGACATCGTGTCGCAGCCCAGGATGCGCGAAATGTTCGCCCAGGAAAGCGCGGTGCCTTCCACACTTTCCAACGAGCAGTTCGCCGCCCTGGTGCGCAGCGACGCCGAGAAATGGAAGCAGGTGGCCCGGGAACGGAATATCAGCGTGCAATGACGGGGACGATATGTTGATGCGTAGCAAGTTGTTCGTTCCGGGCTCGCGGCCCGAACTCTTCGCCAAGGCGCTGGCCAGCGAGGCCGACGGCCTGTCGTTCGACCTGGAAGATGCCGTCGCGGAAGAGCGCAAGCCCCAGGCCCGGGAACAGTTGCGCGAACTGTTTGCCTCGGAGGCCACGGCAGCGTGCGGCAAAGTCATGATCGCGCGGGTGAACGGCCAGGACACGCCGCATTTCGAGGCCGACATCCGGGCCGTGGTCCGGCGCGGCTTGAACCTGGTGAACGTTCCCAAGCTGGACAGCGCGGACAAGGTGCGCGCCGCCGCGCAGGCGGTGATCGACGCAGAACGGGAAAACGGCGTGGCGCATGAGGTCGGGCTCCTGCTGAACATCGAATCGCCCCGCGGCCTGCGGCTCGCCGCGGAGCTGGCCGGTGCCCACCCGCGCGTGGCCGGCCTGCAGCTGGGCCTGGGCGACCTGTTCGAACCGCTGGGCATCGCTCGCCACGAAACGGCCGCCATCACGCAGGCCATGTTCTCGATCCGCATGGCTGCGGGCGAAGCCGGCGTCTTCGCATACGACTCGGCCTACGCCAACATCCAGGACCGGGATGGCTATCGGGCCGAGGCCGAGCTTGCCCGGCGCATGGGATTCCTGGGCAAGAGCTGCATCCACCCCAGCCAGGTGGCGCTGGCCAACGCCGCATTCCAGCCCACGCAGGAGGAGATCGCCCATGCCCTGCGCGTGGTGCAGGCCGCCCAGGATGCCGAAACCCGCGGCGTGGGCGCATACGTGGTGGACGGGCGCATGGTGGACGGACCGTTCGTGCGGCGTGCGCAGGCCATCGTGGCGCTGGCCCGCAGGCTCGGCCTGCTTCCCTGAGCCTTTCCCAACCCACAGACAGATGCAATTTCCTAGCACCCGGTGATGCAATGACCACGACGCCCGCAGCATCCACATCGTCCATGCCGGTTTCCGGCCCCCTCGCCGGCATACGCGTGCTGGACCTGAGCGCCTACATAGCCGGCCCGTACGGCTGCGCCCTGCTGGCCGACCAGGGCGCCGAAGTCATCAAGATCGAGCCGCCGGCGGGCGACAACCTCCGCAAGTATCCTTCCACGCTGGAAACCGAGAGCCGCGCCTTCCTGGGCGTGAACCGCAGCAAGCGCGGCCTGGCGCTGGACCTGAAGCAGGAAGAGGCGCGCGACGTGCTGCGCGAACTCGCCCGCACGGCCGACGTGCTGGTGCACAACTTCCGGCCCAGCGTGCCCGCCCGCCTCGGCATCGCCTATGAGCAACTGCAGGCCATCAATCCGCGCCTGGTGTATTGCGCCGTGACGGGCTACGGCGAATCCGGTCCGCTGAAGGACAAGGCCGGCTACGACCAGGTGCTGCAGACCATGACGGGCATGTGCACCCTGCAAGGGCCCAAGGAAGGCCCCCCGCAGATTCTCTACGGCTCCATCGTGGACTATTACGCTTCGGCGCTCGTCGCCGCCGGCGTGGCCTCCGCCCTCTACGAGCGCGAGCGCAGCGGCATCGGCCAGTACGTCGGTGTTTCGCTGCTGCGCAGCGCCCTCACCCTGCAGTCGGCCCGCATGGTGTGGGCCGATGGCGAGCCGCGCGACGTGGGCCGCGACATGCGTTCGGGAGGGATCACCGGCATCCATCCCACCCGGGACGGCTATCTGTACATCTCGGCCAATACGCCGCATTTCTGGCGGGCGCTCTGCACAAAGACCGGCCTGCACGAACTGGCCGACGACGAGCGGTACGACTCCGTGCGCAAGCGGGCGCAGCGCAAGGACGAGATCGTGCCGAAGCTGCACGCGGCCCTGGCGGCGCGCAGCGCCCTGGAGTGGGAAGCCCTGTTCGGCGAAGAGGTGCCCTGCGCGGCAGCCCGAACCATAGAAGACATGTTCGATTTCCCGCAGGTGCAGGCGGAGGGCCTGGTGGCGGAGTTCGAGCATCCGGTGGTGGGGCGGTACCGCGGCTTCCAGAAGCCGATCGACTACCGGCGCACTCCGTGCGCCACCCCCTACGCCGCCCCCACGTTCGGCCAGCACAGCGACCAGGTGCTGGCGCAAGCCGGATTCTCGCCGGAAGTGATCGCGGCACTGCGCGAGAAGGGTGCGGTGCTCTAGGAATCCTGGCCGGTGCGGGCCGTCTGCCCGCCGCCTTGTTCCAAGCCCGCGGGACGGCCCGCCGCATCCTGGAGCAGCCGGTAGATATAGACCCCGGCCTCGCTGATGTCCTGCCGTATCGCGGCAGCCACGCCATCGGCGTCGCGCTCGGCAAGCGCCCGCAGCGCGCGCTCGTGGTAATCCACCCGCTTGAGGTAGGGCACATATTCGGGCAGCACCGCCGTCAGCACCGGGCCGCAGCGCAGCCACAGGTTCTCGATGACGTCCAGGATGACCGGCATGTCGGCCAGCCCGTAGATACCGAAGTGAAAGCGGCGGTGCAGGTCCAGGTAGGCAAGCCGCTCGCCGTCGATCGCCTTGCGCATGGCCGCTAGGCAGCCACCCAGCCGGGCCACGTCCTCGTCCTTCACGTATGCGGTTGCCTCGTAGGCGGCGCGCGCCTCGATGTCGGCGCGAATGATGGTGAGCTGGCGGAACTGCTCGGCATCGAGGAAGGGCACGGTGGCGCCCCCGCCCTGGCCGCCCGTGCCCCGCTCCAGGACGCGCTCGGCAATCAGGTGATTGACCGCGTCCCGTACCGGCGTGAGGCTGATGCGCAGCTCCGCGGCCACCTCCCGCAGCAGGATGCGCTCCCCGGGCGCGAACCGCCCCGCCAGCAAGGCATTGCGGATCTCGCCGTAGGCGCGATCCCATAGCGTCTGCCGCTCTATCGGTTTGAGCCGCACGCTTTCCACTGCCAGATCCCCCACGAACAACCCTCCGATGGCACGCTTGACCGCATCATTTGACCACGCTTTAGGTTGTTGTTTGTTATAACAAACAATATAATTCGCCTCACAACACCAGCCTGACCAAGGGCGCATACCTCGGAGGAGACAAGCATGTCCTTTATCAAGAAGGCTTTTCTGGCCGCTTGCGCGGCAACCTGCGTCGCCATCGGCCCGGCCCATGCAGCCGGCGATTTCCCGACCCGGGAAATCCGGTTCATCGTGCCCTGGAACGCAGGGGGATCGAACGACATCGCGGCCCGCGCCCTGCAACAGATCCTGGCGGAAGACGGCATCAATCTCGTGGTGGAGAACGCCCCCGGCGCCACCGGTGCGATCGGCCTTACCAAGGTCGCCAACTCGCCCGCCGACGGTTATGTCGTGGGCATGGGCACCAGTTCCACGCTCGCGCAGATCGCCCAGAAGCTCACGCCGCTGCGCAACGACCAGTTCACGCCCATCGCAAGGGTGTCCGTGGATCCGCTGATGCTGCTCGTGTCCAAGGGCGGGCCGGCCGACACGCTGGAGGGGTTCCTCGAGCACATGAAGCGCAACCCGGGCAAGATTTCCATCGGAACGCCGGGAACCAACAACCTGAACCACATATTTGCCGAGATGACCGCGCGCGCCGCCGGCGTGGGCTACGTGAACGTGCCCTATCCCGGGGGATCGCGGGTCATCGCCGACCTGTCGGGCAAGCAGATCGACGCTGCCGTGCTCAAGCCTTCGGAAAGCCGCGGGCAGATCGAGGCCGGATATGTGACGCCCATCGCCGTATTCGACAAGTCGCGGCTGGACGTCTATCCGGATGTGCCCACGTTCGAGGAGAAGGGATTCGATGCCTTCCCGTACGGTCCGCTGGTGCAGATGGCCTACATCGTTGCGCCGGCCGGCATCCCGGACACTGTGCGCGACCGCCTCATCGCCATCTTCCGCAAGGCCATCCAGAGCCAGAAGTTCAAGGATTTCTCGGTCCAGAACGGCTTCGTCGTCGACGACCTCACGGGCAGTGCGCTCGAAAAGGAAATCAATGCCGTCCAGCAGACGCTGGACGAAGTGGGCAGCAAGGTCTTCATCCAGGCAAAGCAATCCAAGTGAGGCATCCGTGAGCATCATCAAGAAAGTGACCTGCCATGTGGTCAGCGCCCCCGTCGAACGGCCTTTCACCTCCTCGCGAGGCTGGCTGTACAAGACGCGCGGCTCCTGCATCGTGGAAATCGAGACCCAGGACGGCATCGTGGGCTGGGGCGAATGCTATGGCCCGGCGCAGGTGGCGCGGGCCTTCATCGAAAGCCAGTATGCGCCGCGTATCGTGGGGCGGGACGCCTTCGACGTGGAAGTGATCTGGGAAGACCTCTACAACCGCATCAAGGACTACGGCAACAAGGGAATGTCGATTGCCGCGCTCAGCGGCATCGACATCGCCCTGTGGGACATCATCGGCAAGCGTTGCGGCAAGCCCGTGCACAAGCTGATCGGCGGCGCCTTCCGCAGCGAGGTCGCATGCTATGCCACGGGCCTGTACTTCATCGACATGGACCGGCTCATCGAGGAAGCCGTCGAAGAGGCCCGCGGCTACGCCGAAGAAGGCTTCACGGCAATCAAGATGAAGATAGGCCTCGGGTCTCCCAAGCTGGACATCGAGCGTGTGGCCGCCGTGCGCCGCGCCATCGGCGACGACGTCCGCCTCATGGTGGATGCCAACCATTGCTATACCGTGCCGGCCGCGATCCGGCTCGGGCGCGAACTGCAGGACCTGGACGTGGAGTGGTTCGAGGAACCGATCTCGCCTGAGGACATCGACGGCTACGTCGAGGTGACACGCGCGCTCGACATGGCGGTGGCCGGCGGCGAGAACGAGTTCACACGCTGGGGCTTCCGCGACCTCGTATCGCGCAAGGCGATGGACATCATCCAGCCCGACGTGTGCGCCGCCGGCGGCCTGAGCGAATGCCGCAAGATCGCAGCGCTGGCGACGGCCCACGGCGTGGAGTGCGTGCCGCACGCCTGGGGTTCGGTGATCGGCCTGGCCGCCACCCTGCACTTCCTGGCCGCCCTGCCCGACCAGCCGCCGAGCTACCGCCCCGTCCCGCCCATGCTGGAGTTCGAGCAGTGCGAGAACCCGTTCCGCGACACCCTGTCGGTAGACCCGATCGTGCAGCGCAACGGCGTGGTCGCGATCCCCACCGCCCCGGGGCTGGGCATCGAGATCCGGCGCGAAGTGCTGGATCGGTACCGGAGCGCCTGAACCATGCGCTTCGTCTCCTTCGCGGGTGAAGACGGCCGGGCGAGGGCCGGCGTATTGCTGCCAAGCCCCGCCTCGTCCGATGCCATCGTGCTCGACGGCGGCCATCCGGTCTGCCGCGAGCGGCTGGGCGGCCTGGCTCCCGACATGCAGGCGTGGATCGAGGCAGGCCTGCAGGCGGTGGGGCATCGCCTGCTGGAAGATCCCCCCGCAGCCGCATGCCGGCCGCTGTCTGCCCTGCGCCTCTTGGCCCCGCTCCCGCGCCCGGGGAAGATCGTCGGCGCGGCCTTCAACTACGTCGATGCCCTGGCCGAACGCAGCATGGCCCATCCGGCCGAGCCGGTGATATTCGTGAAGTCGGGCCGTACGGTCGTGGGCCCGGGCGAGCCTGTCGTGCTGGGGACGGCACTGGCCGACGTGACCTACGAAGCCGAACTGGCCGTGGTCATCGGCACGCCCGCCCTGAAAGTGGCCCGCGCGCAGGCGTTGTCTCATGTCTGCGCCTACACGCTGTTCAATGACGTCAGCGTCACGAGCATGGTGAAGGCGGACGGGGGCTTCGTACGCGGCAAGAACCAGCCGACCACCGGGCCGCTCGGCCCATGGCTGGTCACGCCCGACGAAATAGCCGACCCCATGGCCCTGCCCATCCGGCTCGATGTGGACGGGACCCGCCTGCAGGATTCGGCCACGTCGCAGATGCTCTTCGACATTGCCCAGCTGATCGAGTATGCCTCCGCCCGCATGCCGCTGGATCCAGGCGACGTCATTGCCACGGGAACCCCGGCCGGCGTGGCCGGCGCGCATCGGCCGGCACGCTGGCTGGTTCCGGGCAACATGGTGACGCTCTGCATCGACGGCATCGGCGAACTCTCCAATCCGGTGGTCGCGGGGAGCCCGACATGAATCCGAATCTCTTGCCCAGGATACTGCTGACCAATCCCATCCATCCCGATGCCGTGTCGCTGCTGGCCCCGCATGCGGAACTCGTGGTGGCGCCGGATACGGCTGCGGCCACGCTGCGCGACCTGGTGCGCGACGCTGACGGGCTGATCGTACGGGCCCAGCTGCCCGCGGACATCTTCGACGCAGCGCCCCGGCTGCGCGGCGTGGTGCGCCATGGGGTGGGTCTGGACATGATTCCGGTGGAGGCCGCTACGGCACGGCGCATCCCGGTGGCCAACGTGCCGGGATCCAATGCCACGGCCGTGGTCGAGTATGCGCTCTCTGCCATGCTGCTGTTGCGCCGGCCCTTGGCCCGGGCCGACCGGATCCTGCGCGAGCAAGGCTGGGCGGCCGCCCGCGCGCCCGCGGACGCTGCGCAGGAGATCGAAGACAGCGCCTGCGGCATCGTCGGCCTGGGCGCGATCGGCAGCCAGCTCGCACGCAAGGCCCAGGCCCTGGGCATGACGGTACTGGGCTGCACGCCGCATCCCGAGGCTGCGCCGGCAGGTGTAACCTGCTTGCCGCTGGACGAACTGCTGGCGCGCGCCGACGCCGTGGTGCTGTGCTGCCCGCTCACGGACCGCACGCGCGGCATGATCGGCGAGCAGGCCCTGGCAACCATGAAATCGGGAGCCGTGCTGATCAATGTCGCGCGCGGCCCCATCGTGGACGTACAGGCCCTGGGCCGGGCGCTGCAGCAAGGCCACCTCGCAGGTGCCGCGCTCGACGTGCATGCCGTGCAGCCTCTGCCGCCCGACAGTCCGGTGTTCGACTACCCGAATCTCCTGCTCACTCCCCACATTGCCGGCATCTCGGCCACCAGCCTGCGCAACATGAGCATGGGCGCGGCAACCCAGATGCTAGACATCCTGCAGGGCCGGCGGCCGGCCCATCTCGTCAACCCCGCCATTCTCTCGTGAGGCCCCAATGAAAATCGCAGACATACGCGCCGTGCCGATCTCGTTTCCCGTTCCCGCGGAGAAATCGGTGCGGCTGGGCATAGGCCGCAGCGTCAAGCGCGATGCGGTGCTGGTCCGCGTGGAAACCAACGAAGGCCACATCGGCTGGGGCGAAGCGCATCATGGACGCTGTCCCGGCGCGGTCGCCCGGCTGGTTGACACGACGATACGCGAACTCGTGCTGGGCATGGACGCCACCGACGTCGCAGGCGTGTGGCACAAGGTCTACCGCATGCAACTGGCCAGCCACGGCATGGGAGCCGCCGCGGCCCTGGCCTTGAGCGGCCTGGACCTCGCGCTATGGGACCTGCGCTGCCAGGAGACGGGCTGGCCGCTGTACCGGCTGCTCGGCGGCAGTGCCAGGCCGATCAAGGCATATGCTGGCGGGATTGCCCTGGGATGGCAGGACCCCGCCGCGCTGGTGGACGAAGCCCGTGCCCTGGTGGCCCAGGGCTATCGCGCCCTCAAGCTGCGCGTGGGCGACACGCCGCGGCGTGACATCGCACGCGTGCAAGCCGTGCGCGCGGCGTTCGGCGACGAAGTGGATCTGCTGGTGGACGCAAACACAGGGTACACGCTGGAAGACGTGCGCCGGGTGATGCCGGCCTACGACGAACTGGGCGTAGGCTGGCTGGAGGAGCCGTTTCCCGCCTGGGACCGGCACGCGTACCAGGCCGCCGCGCAGCTGGGCCGCACCCCGCTGGCCGCCGGGGAGAATCACTACACCCGCTATGAGTTCCAGGCGCTGATGGACGACGGCGCGGTACGCTACGCCCAACCCGACCTGTCGAAGACCGGCGGCATCACCGAAGGCATGCGCATCGCGGCCATGGTCTCGGCCCGCAAGATGACGGTGAATCCGCACACTTCCGCAACCGCCATCAACATGGCCACCTCCATTCACTTCCTCTGCGCGGTGGACAACCCCGGCTACTTCGAAGGCGACGTGACTGCACTGAATCCGTTCCGCGACCACCTGGCCGGCCGGCAGCCTTACGAACTGGATGCGCAGGGCTGCGTCAGCCCGCTGCAGGGGCCGGGCATAGGCCTGCAGCTCGATCTGGACTTCATCGCCGCGCACCCGCTCATCGAGGGGCCGTGCTACGTGTAGACGTTCCCGGCCATGACGCTCAGTCGTCTGCCGCCTGAGCATCCTCATCCTGCTGATACAGGGACGCGCGGACCTCGGCCGAGGCGCCGAGCCGGCGGGCAAGGTCGTCGGCGTGCTGGAGGATGAGCCGGGCATAGCGCGCCGCGTCCACGGTGCGCAGGCGCTCCGATGGCCCTGCCACGGTGAGCGCGCCCACGAAACGATCGTCATCGCCGACGATGGGCACGGACCACGACGACGTATACGGATCGCGCATGCCGCAGGAGAACAGCGGCAGGCGCTCGTCGCCCTTGCCCCGCCCCTGCGCCCAGATGGCGAAGACCCGGCCTGTGGAGGAAAGGTCCGGCGGCATGACGCTGCCGGCGATGACCTGGCTGTGCAGCCCCTCGTGCGGCTGGTGCCGGAAAAGGCACAGGCGGTGCCCCTCCTGCCCGGATTCAACGTAATACGCGGCGCTTTCCCCGGTTTCCTGCGACAGGCTGGCCAGTACCGGCATGACGATGGCCGCGAGGTCGAACCCGCGTTCGTACACGCGCGCCAGATACAGCACCCGCGGCCCCAGGGCGTAGCGCCCGTCGGGCTCCTTCACCACATAGCCGCAGCGCGCCAGCGAGTTGAGCAGCCGGAATATGGTGGTCTTGTGCAGGGGCAGGCGGGCGGAGAAATCCGCCAGCGACAGGCGCTCCGCCCCGGGCCGGAAGCAGTCCAGCACGCCCAGCGCCCGCTCCACCGCCACCACGCCATCGTTACTCATATCCTCATTAACCCTATGAACGTTGGTTTGTTGTATATCGTACAACGGCATTTCACAAAAATATAATGCAGGCATTCAATCAACGAGGAGGGGCGACGTGGCGCATTCGATCCTGGTCGTGACGGCCCATGTGGGCGATTTCGTATGGCGCTGCGGCGGCGCCATGGCTTTGCATGCAGCCCGTGGCGTGGACGTGCACCTGGTCTGCCTGAGCTATGGCGAGAACGGCGAGTCCAATGCCGCCTGGCAGGCGGAAGCCGACGCGCAGCGGGATGCCGTGAAGCAACTGCGGCGGGCGGAAGCCGAGGCCGCTGCCGGCATCCTGGGCGTGGCTTCGCTCGACTTCTACGACCTGGGCGACTATCCCATGCCGGATTCACCCGACGCGGTGCACCGGCTGTCCACGGCCCTGCGGCAGGTCCGCCCAAGTGTCGTCATCACGCACCCCGAGCACGACCCGTCCAACCTGGATCATTGCCGCACATTCGACATGGTGCTGCGCGCCCGCATGCAGGCCATGGCGCCCGGCCACGGCGCCGACTACATCGTGCCGCCGCAGGTGCTGTGCTTCGAGCCCCACCAGTCCGAGCTGTGCGGCTTCCGGCCGAATCTGCTGCTCGACATCAGCAGCGTCTGGGAACGCAAGCACCAGGCCATGCAGGCCATGGTCACGCAGCGCAATCTGTGGGCCTATTACGAACGCGTGGCGCTGCAGCGCGGCGCACAGGCCGGCCGCCGCGCAAAGACGACCGCCACCGCCTACGGCGAGGCCTACCAGAGCATATTCCCGGCCGTCGTGTCGGCGTTCGTGGAGTAAGGCGCAACGGCGCCACAGGTTCCTGCGCAAGCACTGTACTTGCGCCCATTCGACTACACAGGAGGAAGACAATGTCCATCAAGAAAACCCTGGGCGCCGCAGCGCTGCTGCTGGGGCTGATGCCGCTGGGCCAGGCTGCCGCGGAGTATCCCGAACGGCCGATCCGCATGGTCGTGCCCTTCGCCGCCGGCGGACCCGCCGACATGGTGGGACGCGAATTCGCCAAACTGTTCGGCGAAGCCCTGGGACAGCCCGTGGTGGTGGTCAACGCCGGCGGCGGGCACGGCGTACCGGCGCTCAACCAGGTGCTGGGCGCGCCGGCCGACGGCTACACCCTGCTGATGCCCGCCTCGGGCAACATGACGATTCCCTCCAAGGCCATGCCGGACCAGAACGTGCTGGAATTGCTGGCCCCCATCAGCCAGCTCACCCAGAGCCCGCACGTGCTGGTCGTGAACGCGGCCCTGCCCGTCGATTCCGTGCAGGGGCTCATCGACTACGCCAAGGCGCACCCCGGCAAGGTCAACTTCGGCTCCGCGGGCGTGGGCGGCGTGGCTCACCTGGGCATGGAACTCTTCAAGAGCCAGGCCAAGGTGGACGTGGTCCACGTCCCTTACCGCGGCACCTCGCAAGTCATCACGGACCTCGCGTCGGGCCAGGTTCAGGCCCTGTTCAGCAGCATGCCGTCCCTGAAACCCATGATCGACAAGGGCGCGGTCAGGGCACTGGCCATGAGCGCGCCCAGCAAGGGCGCCGACACGGCAGCGCTGCCGACCATCTCGCAGACGCTGCCCGGGATGGAATACACCACCTGGTACGGGCTCTTCGCCAAGGCCGGCACGCCGCAGGACATCATCGCCACCCTGAATCGCGCAGTGGCCAAGGCGCTGCAGGACCCGGCGCTGAACCAGAAGTTCGAATCGCAGGGCGTCGAGTTCGTGTCCGGCACGCCCGAGGCGCTGGCCGACCTGGTGCGCAAGGACACGCAGAAGTGGACGTCCCTGATACAGGAAGCCGGCATCGAGATCGAATAACGGGGGCTACCCGCACGACACGCCGTCCCGTAGACTTGGGAGTTTTCCACCGCAACCCAGGGAGGACACCATGCCCAAGTTCATGACCCAGGACGACTTCGAACTCGATTCCTACAGGCAGGGCGAGCAGAATCCGCGCGGCATCGTCGTGCTGCAGGAAATCTTCGGCGTCAACGCGCACATGCGCGACGTGGTGGAGCAGTTCGCGCGGGAAGGCTACGACGCCATCGCGCCCGCGCTGTTCGATCGCGTGCAGCGCGGCGTCGAGCTGGACTACTCCAATGAATCGCTGCAGGAAGGCGTGAAACTGCGCGGACAGATCCCGCTCGAACATACGTTGGCCGACATCCAGGCCGCCATCGATGCACTGGACGGCAAACCCACGGCGATCGTGGGCTATTGCTGGGGCGGCACGCTGGCATGGCAGGCCGCCTGCAAGCTCGACGGCCTGCGCGCCGCGTCGTGCTGGTATGGCTCCGGCATCGCCAAGGCCGCGGCACTGCAGCCGCGCGTGCCGGTGCAGATGCACTTCGGCGCCGAAGACGGATCCATCCCGCTGGACGACGTGGAGGCCATCCGCGCCGCGCAGCCCACGGTGGAGGCCTACGTGTATGAGGGTGCAGGCCACGGCTTCGGGTGCGACCAGCGCAGCTCGTTCAACGCGGAAGCCTACACCCTGGCCCAGCAGCGCACGCTCGACTTCTTCGCCAGGCACCTGGGCTGAGCCGCCCGCCACGCTGCCGGTCCGGGCCATGGCGGATGGAACAAAACGCTGCAGCGATGTTGCGATTGGCAAGACGATGTCTCATCCCGGTGTCTGTGCCGGGCTGCCGTAAGACAGGCAAGCACTCCGAACCATCCCGTCACATCGTGCGGCGCGCAGTCGTTAGGATGACTGTTTTCCTTCATCCGACGCGTGCCCATGAATCGTCTTGCCCAGACCTCGATGCGGCTGCAACTGCCGCTTTCCGCCTTGCTGCTTGCTGCCTCGGCCGCCGCCCAGGCCGACACGGTGTGGCTGAACAACGGCGACCGGCTCACCGGCACCATCAAGTCGCTGGACGACGGCAAGCTGCTGATCGAGACCGAATACGGCGGCGACGTCCGCGTCGCCTTCGACAAGGTCAAGACCCTGCAGAGCGACACGGAACTGGTGATCCGCGACCAATCCCTGGCGCATGACTATCGCGCCAAGCTGGTTCCCGCCGAGGCCGGCTCGGTGGCGCTGAACGGCGTGCAGCGCAACGCAGATTCCACCCAGCCGGTGGTGAACACCGATGTCCCGCTGGCCTCGCTCGACAGCCTGGTCCGACCCCGGCCGTTCCTGAACGAGGCTGCCTTCTCGGGGCGCGTGGACGTGGCGGCCAGCCGGAAATCCGCGTCCACCGACACGCAGGACTACTCGGCCTCCCTGCAGCTGGGGATGCGCCAGGGGCTGTGGCGCCACGCCTTCACGGGCGGCTACGCGCGCAGCAAGGAAAACGAGAGCGTCAACACCAACAACTACGGCCTGGACTACACGCTGGACCGCTTCATCACCGAGAAGACCTTCTGGCAGGGCCGCCTGATGCACCGGCGCGACTGGGTGGAAGAGCTGAACCGCCAGACGGCGTACGGCACGGGCCCCGGCTATCAGTTCTGGGACAACGAACTGGGCGCCTTCTCGATGTCGGCACTGCTGGGCCGCGTGCACTACGGCTATTCCGACGGCGCGAGCGAGAGCGCCTATGCGGCCAGCCTGCGCTGGGACTATGTGCGTTACCTCAGCGGCAAGCAGTTCGAGCTGTATACCCGCGGCGAGCTGATGCGGCCGTTCGGCAGCGGCGCCGAGATCGCCGTCAACGGCGAGGCAGGCGTGCGCTACAACATGAACGACTGGATGTCGCTGTATGTCAAGTACGCGCGCAACCAGGTCAGCGGCTCGCGCGAGACGGTGAACGAATCCATCTACAGCACCGGGATCGGCGTCAGCTGGTAGACGGCCCGCCGGCCCCGGGGCGGCGCGCGCGGCGGCATGCCGCTTTAGAATCGCTGGATCCGCATGCCGCTTCCGGGGGCCGCCATGACTCCGACACGTCCGCCGTTCTCGCTGCTCACGCTGCAGGTGTTCATTGCCGTGGCCCGGCTGGGCAGTTTCACGCGCGCCGCCGAGGCCATGCACCTTACCCAGAGCGCCATCAGCAAGCACGTGGGGATGCTGGAGAAGCAGCTGGGCGTGGCGTTGCTGACCCGGGCCGGCGGCGTGGCGCTCACCCCGGCCGGCCTGCAGTTCCTCGACGCGGTGGAGCCGGCGCTGCAGCAGATCATGGGCGCAGTCGAGCGAGCCTCGACGCCGTCGCAGAAGGCGTCCGTCACGTTCCTCGCGCCGCCGGCCGTGCTGCAGTTCTGGCTGGTGCCGCTGCTGCCGCGCTTTGCGGCCGAGCATCCCGGGATCGACCTGCGCATGCGGCCGCGCCTGCTGGGCAGCGGCGCCGAACGCAACGACCTGGACGCGGAGATCCGCTTCGGACGCGGGGTCTGGCAGGGCGTGCGGGCCCAGTACCTGTTCGGGCGCGAGATGTGCGTGGTGGCCAGCCCCGCGCTGTGCGCGCGGCTGCCGCTGCGCGAGTATGCCGACCTGCGGCGGGTGCCGCTGCTGCGCCACGTGCTCTATCCCAGCGCCTGGCACGAATGGCAGGTGACCATGGCGCCGGACGTCGCGCTGCAGCCCTCGGCCCAGGAATACGACCATTATTCGGTCATGGTGGAAGCCGTGCAGGCGCAGCTGGGCGTGGCCATCGTGCCGCGCCTGCTGGTGCGCAAGCAGCTGGCCACGGGCGAGCTGGTGGCGCCGTTCAATGAAGTGATGCTGGGCTCCAGCGGCTATTACCTGGTGCTGCGGGCGAGCGGCGCGCCGGCCCAGGCAGTACGCACCGCCGGCGAATGGATGAAGGCGCGCGCCGAAGAGATGGCGCGCGAGTGGCTGGCCAGCGCCCTGGCGCCCGTGGCGTATTCAGACGATAGACCGTAGCATGCGGCAGGCGCGCCGCACGTGGGCCCGCGCCGCCGCGCTGGCCGCGTGCATGCGGGCGAAGCCGTGGATCATGCCCTGCGCGCGCCAGCACACCACGGGCACCCCCGCCGCGGCCAGCCGGTGGGCATATGCCTCGCCCTCGTCGCGCAACAGGTCCAGCTCGGCCGTGACCAGCACGGTGGCGGGCAGCCCTGCCACGGGCGATTCCAGGGGCAGCGCCCCCGTCCGGGTGGCGGCCCGGCCCAGTAGCGCGTCCCAGTAATAGGCCATGGCCTCGCGCGTGAGGCCCGGGCCGTGGGCATAGGTGCCGGCACTGGCCGACGCCAGCGCCGGATCCAGCGCCGGGTAGAACAACAGCATGCGGTCGACCAGGCCGGGCGCCTCGCGGCGTGCGCGCTCGGCATACCCCAGGACGAGGTGCGCGCCGGCACTATCGCCCCCGAGCGCGATGGGCCCGGCCACATCCAGGGCCAGGGCTGCGGCATGGCGCCGCAGCCATGCGATGGCGTCCCGCAGATCGTCGTGCTGGGCCGGATGCGGGTGCTCCGGTGCGCGCCGGTAATGGATGCTGGCCACCGCATAGCCGGTTTGCGCGGCGAGCTCCGTGCACAGCGTATCGTGGGTGGCGATGCTGCCCACCACCCAGCCGCCACCGTGCGCATACGGCATCAGCCGGGCGGGCGCCGACCCGCTCTTCCCGGCGGCGCGATACAGGCGCAGCGGGATTTCGCGGCCGTCGACGGTGGCGTAGAGGTCCGTGCGCGTCACGCTGCGTCGTCGCGGCACGGGCAGCAGCGCCGCCGCACGCTCGCTGACCTGGCGCCGCCGCTCGGGCTCCGGCAGGCCCCACAGCCGGCTCTCCGCCTCGATTTCCGCGGTCTGCCGCAATACTTCCAGCAGGGCTGGATCTGCTCCCGGAGCCGGCGCGTCAGTCTGCACGGATGCCCCGGCTGCGCACGATCTCGCCCCACTTGGCCGTCTCGTCGGCGACGAACTTGCCGAACGCGGCGCCGGCCGGCCCGCCCACGTCCACCCCGTCCTGGGCAAACCGGGCCTTGAGCTCCGGGGACTGCAGGGCGCGCTCGAGCTGCCGGACGATCTCCTCGGCCACGGGCCCGGGCACGCCGGCCGGCATGAACATGCCGAACCAGTTGATCACGTTGAAGCCGGTTACGCCGCTTTCGGCCAGCGTGGGCACCTCGGGCAAGGCCGGGCTGCGCTTCCCGCCCGTGACGGCCAGCGCACGATAACGCCCCCCTTTCACCAGCGGCAGCGCCGAACTGGGATTCTCGAAAATGCCGGTGACCACCCCGCTGACCACGTCGGCGGTATGTGCCGAACCGCCGCGGTAAGGCACATGGGTGATGGGCAGGTTGCGCATGGAAGACAGCAGTTCCATGGACATGTGGCTGAGGGTGCCCTTGCCGCCCGAAGCCAGGGTGATGCGGGCATCGGGCCGGGCGGCCGCGTCGAGGAACTCCTGCACGGTCTGGTAGGGCTGGCCCGCGCCCACCACCAGCAGCAGCGGATTGGACACGACCAGCCCGACGGGCAGGAAATCCCTGGCGGTGTCGTAGGGAAGATTGTCGAACAGCGCGTTGTTGACGGCAAAGCCGCCGCCTGCCAGCAGCAGGGTATAGCCATCGGGCGCTGCCCGGGCCACGTGCTCGGTGCCTATGCGGGTATCGGCGCCCGGCTTGTTCTCCACGACGAAAGGTTGGCCGGTATTGGCGGCCAGCTGCTGGGCTGCGGCGCGCGCCGCGATGTCGGCGATGCCGCCCGGCGCATAGGGTACGACGATGCGCACCGGGCGGCTGGGCCAGCTTTCGGCCGCGCTGGCGGGAACGGCCAGGGCCAGGGTAGCGCCGGCTGCGGCCAGGCCTCCCAGGCATGCGCGCAGCAGCGCGCGGCGTCCGGATCGGAACATGGATGGTCTCCTCGTCTCGTTATGGTGTGCAGGAAGACCGAACTATGTCACGCGCAACGGCTACGCACGATGAAGAGTTGTCATGCGTATTCCCGCCTGGAATGCCGCTGCGCGCCGCCGGCGCGAGACGGCCTCAGGCGCCCAGGCCGCCGAAGAATGCCCGGGCATTCTGCTGGAGGGAGTCGTAGTGGTAGCCGCCTTCCTGCACCACCAGGGTGGGCAGCTGCAGGCCGGCGATCGCGCCGCCCAGCCGGCCGAAGCCTTCGGTGGTGACGGCCACCTTGGCCTGGGGATCCTCGACATACACGTCGAAGCCCAGCGAGAGCACCAGCACTTCGGCGCCGAAGCTGCGCACCGCGGCCAGCGCCTGGTCCAGCTTCTCGAAGAAGACGGCTTCGGGCGAGCCGTGCGGCATGGGCAGGTTGAGGTTGTAGCCTGCGCCCGCGCCCGAGCCGGTCTCGTCGGCATGGCCGGCCGTGGCCGGATAGAAGTTGACCGGGTCGCCGTGAATGGACACGTACAGCACGTCGGCGCGGTCGTAGAAGATTTCCTGGGTGCCCTGGCCGTGGTGCATGTCGGTATCCAGGATGGCGACCTTGCCGTAGCGCGCGCGCAGGGCCTCGGCCGCGATGGCGGCATTGTTCAGGTAGCAGAAGCCGCCGGCGGCTTCCTTGCGGGCGTGATGGCCTGGCGGACGGCAGAGGGCATAGGCGCGGTTGGCGCCGTCCAGCACAGCCTGGGCGCCGGCGATGGCGCATTGCGCCGCCCAGTACGAGGCGCGCCAGGTGTCCCGGCCCACCGGGCAGCTGCCGTCGGCCAGGTAGCGCCCGGCCTGGGCCAGGATGCCGCGCAGGGCGTTGGGTTCGCGCACGAAGATGTTGGACATCACTTCCTCGCCCCAGTCTTCGGGCAGGTCGTGCCATGCGTCGTAGGCGGTTTCGAGGAAATGCAGGTACTGCGGCGTGTGTACCTTGGCCAGCAGTGCGGTGCCGGCGTCCGGGGGAGCCTGCACGTCGAATCCCATGTCGACGGCGGCCCGCAGCAGGTGCTCGGCCCGCACGGGGAGTTCCTGCGGCTGGCGCATCTTGCCCCGCGAGAAATAGTTCATGGGCACGTGCAGCAGCTGGTCGGTATGAAAGAAAGTGAGCATTTCCCTTGATTCCTTGTCATTGTGGCGCCGCCGGTACCGCCACGGCACGCGCCCTATTATGAGCCAAGGCCCGGCAACGTCAACGCCGGCCGCCGCAGGCGGCGCCTTCCGGGTATTGCCCTCCCACTCTCAATACACAATAATACAATCTTACGATAATAAAATAAGCTGATGGCCGCAGAGCCGCCGGCGCAACCGGCGTCCTGCATCCGCACACCGACACACCCGGTCCACGGGTGACTCTGGGAGACAACATGCGCAAACTCGCTCGCCTCATCGCCGGCCTGGCACTCGTTGCCGGCAGTGCCACGGCCCTGGCCGACTACCCCGACAAACCCATCACCATGCTGGTGCCGTATGCGCCGGGCGGGTCGACCGACGGGCTGGCCCGGATCGTGGCCGAGGCCATGGGCAAGTCGCTGCAGACGCAGGTGATCGTGGAAAACGTCGGAGGCGTGGGCGGCGTTCCCGGCGTGCAGAAGTTCCTGCGCGCCAGCAACGACGGCTACACGATCATGCTGAGCAACATGGGCTCGTTCGCCATCGCCAACACCCTCTATCCCAAGATGGGGTTCGATCCCAAGACCGACATCCAGCCCCTGGGCCTGGTCGCCGAAGTGCCCATGGTGCTGTCGGTGAGCGCCGAAAGCGGCATCAAGGACCTGCCCGCCCTGCTGGCGCGCATGCGCGACACCGCACAGCCGCCGATACACCTGGGCAATGGCGGGCCGGGCGGCACGGGCCACATCGGTTCGGAGTTCTTCCTCTACGTCACGCAGACCAAGGCGCAGCAGATCCCTTACCGCGGCACCGGCCCTGCCCTGGTGGACCTGATGGCAGGCACGGTGGACATGGTCATCGACCAGACCGTCGCGATGATTCCCGCAAGCAAGGGCGGGCGTGTGGTACCCCTGGCGGTGGCAAGCGAGAAACGCATTCCCCAGATGCCCGACACGCCGACCTTCATCGAAGGCGGCGTGCCGGAATTCGACATGGCAGTCTGGAATGCGGTAGCCGCGCCCAAGGGCATAGACCCGCAAAAGCGGCAGAAGCTGGTGGACGCGCTGAACGCGGCGCTGGACGATCCGAAGGTCAAGGCCTCCCTGGACTCCCTGGGTGCGATCGCACCGCAAGGAACGCGCCGCGGGCCCGAGGAAATGCAGCGCCTGATCGAGCGCGACGTGGACCGCTTCGCCAGGCTGATCCACGAGGCCGGCATACCCATCAACCAATAGGCATCCCGGCCTGCGCCTCCGCCCCGCGCGGAGGCGGCTGCTCCGGCTGGCCCGTACGGCGATTCAGCGCAGCGCGGAATACGCCGTCGGCGTGAGGAATACGTTCTCTATCCGCTCGACGATGGGTTTCTCGGCCTCGGAGGCCGCCCGCTTGGCGATCCATTCCTCGTCCGCCTGGAAGGCATTCCACTTGCGCTCCCGCTCCTCGAGGCTTTCCCATTTGAGCAGGTAGGTCAGCGCGTGGTTGCTCGGCCCGATCAGGGTGGTCCAGAAGCCGATGGGCTCGATGCCGTACTTCTGGAAAAAGCCCAGCGTGGTCGTGCTGAAGCGCTCGTTGAGCGCAGGCAGGCGGCCAGGCAGGCAGTGATATACGCGCATTTCGACGATCATCGTTTCCTCCGTGTGGGGTTGGCTGCAGGCAGGATACTAGCGCCCGGCCTGGGCGTAATCGGATTCGGCCACCTCTTCCTGCCAGATGCTCCGGCCCAGCGAGGTTGCCAGGTGCACCATGTAGCTGTCGGCTGCGGCGCCGTGCCAATGGCGCTCGTCGGGGCCGATCCAGACCACGTCGCCGGAGCGGATCTCCTGCGGCTTCTCGCCCTCCAGGCATACCCAGCCGCGGCCTGCCGTCACCTGCAGCACCTGGCCCTGTTCGTGAGTGTGCCAGAAGGTGCGCGCGCCCGGCGAGAAGAACACATGATTGATGGTGACGTTGTCGGTCGTGGGCATGACGGGATCCGCCCAGACCACGCCGGTGAAGGTGGGGCCGCGCTGGTCCGAAGGCTTGCCGCGCTCCCGGCCGTGAAAGACTTTCATTGCAGTACTCCTCTCATGCGGTTTTCAACCGGACGCCGCCCGACACGTCGCCGATGGCGTCCACGACCCGATTGCTGATCTGCTCGCCGTAGCCCAGCGCCGTGGCCAGGCCGAAACTGGCCATGGGGCCGGAGGCATTGAGCGACGCCACGCCCAGCTCGCGCGCCAGCTCCACGTAGAGCAGCACGTCCTTGGTCATGAGCTTGCTGGTGAGGCCGCCTTCCAGATAATCGCCGTCGACGATGTGCGGAAAGCGCTTGAGGGTGGCGAAGTTCACGCCGCTGCTGCTGTTGAGCACGTCCAGCAGCCGGTGCAGGTCCAGCCCGGCCTTCTTGCCTGCCACCATGACCTCGGCGGTGGCCGCCAGGCTGACGGCATTCAGGAAATTGTTCAGCAGCTTGGTGGCATGGCCCGCCCCGCTGGCCCCCATGTGGACGACCTTGGCGCTGAAGGGCTCGAACACCCACTGCACCGCGGCGACCGCGTCGGGGGCGCCTCCTACCATCAGGGTCAGCGCCCCCTGCTCCGCCGCGGCGGCACCGCCCGAGATGCCCGCGTCGATGTACTGCACGCCGCGCTCGAGGAAGCGCGCGTTCAGGCGCATGGTGGAGCTGGCCGCCGCCGTGCTGAGGTCGACGATGACCTGCCCCGCGCGGCAGCCCGCGAGCACGCCGTCGGTGCCTTCCACCACGGCCTCGACCACCCTGCTGTCGGGCAGCGACATCAGCACCACGTCGGCGCCCTCCACCACCTCGCGCAAGGTCGCAGCCGCCCGCGCGCCCGCCGCGTCGGCGCGCGCCGGGTCCACGTCGTAGCCCAGCACCGGGATGCCTGCATCGACCAGGCGGCGCGTGATGCGTCCGCCCATGTTGCCCAATCCGATGAATCCAACTCGCTGATCAGCCATTGCCACAGTCTCCGTCATGTCGATACGTCACGGCGCCAAGCCCCGGCGTGCCCGCGCCGCCTTGCAGCGGCCCGTGCAGGCACACACCGCGCCCGCGCTTCAGGGCTTCCCGGGCCAGATGGGCGCAGCCACTGCCTGGGGTTCCGGAAAGACGGTGACCGGCACGCCGTTCTGCCACTGGATCACCGTGAGGGTGGCGCCCACCCGGTGGCCCGCCTCGTCGAACTTGAGCTCGCCGCCCGGGAAGTACGGGCTCGGGCCTTCGTCGAGCTGGCGCAGGGCCTGGGCCACGGCCTCGCGGTCGGCCTTGCCCGCCTTCTCCAGCGCCGCCTTCATGATCCACATGTCGCCGTAGGTGGAGATCGCGTTCTGCGTCATCCAGGGTTCTTTGTACTCCGTCTTCATGCGCGCGATCAGGCCTTCCTGCCCTTTCGCGCCCCAGTTCCCCACGGCCGACATCACGCCATTGAGCAATTCCGGGCTGACGGTATTGAGCACGTCCGGCTCGGCGATGGCGATGCCGAACGAGATCACCGGGACGCGCACGTTGGTCTCGTTCATCTTCTCCAGGATCAGCTTGGCATCGGAGATCACGGTGGGCAGGAAGAAGACCAGGTCCGGGCGCCGCGAGCGCACGCGCTGGATGAGCGAGGAGGCATCGGCCAGCGGCGGGGTGAACGTCTCGTCCACCACCAGCTCGAGCCCGTTCTTCTCCAGCAGGCCGCCTTCCTTCAGGGCCTTCACGGTGGACAGCGAAGCCGCGGTATTGTCGGTAAGGATGGCCACCGTGCGGGGCCGCTTGCCCGAGGCCTTCTCCGCCAGGTCGAGGATGCTGGGCAGCGCGATCGAGGCCTGCTTGCCCGCCGGCGCCGAGGTCTGGAATATGTACTTGAAGCCGCGCGCGGTGATCTGGTCGGAATACGACAGCGTCAGCATCGGCAGCCTGGCGCGCTCGGTCACCTCCGTGACGGCCAGGGTGAACGAGCTGAGATAGGCCCCCGTGCCGGCCACCAGGCCGGGATAATCGGCCACCATCCGCTGCGCCGCGCTCTTGGCCTTCTCGGTGGAGTCGCCGGAATCCACGACCACGAGCTTCAGCCTGGCGCCGCCCAGGGCCTTGATGCCCCCCTGGTCGTTGATGTCCTTGACACCCATCTCCGCGCCCATGCGCATCACCTGCCCATAGCGCGCATAGATGCCCGACATGGGCGCAATCAGCCCCACGCTCACTTCCGATTCCGCCGCCGCGGCGGGCGCGCCGGAGAGCGCCAGGCCGCACAGCGCCGCGGCGCCCGCCAGTTTCCCGAAGAATAGTCTGCTCATGTTCGTCTCCTGTGACCTGCCTGCCGGGCGATATCGCCCTACATTCCCAGATATGCGCGGCGGACGCGGTCGTCCGCCTGCAGCGTCTCGTGCGTGCCCTCCAGGACCACCCGCCCGGTCTCCAGCACATAGCCGTGGTCGGCGTACTGCAACGCTTCGGCCACCCGCTGCTCCACCAGCAGGATGGTCAGGCCGGCGTCCCGGCGTATGTCGATGAGCCGCTCGAAGATGAAGTCGGCGATCGCCGGCGACAGCCCCATGGATGGCTCGTCCAGCATCAGCAGCCTGGGCGAGGAAGCCAGGCCGCGGCCGATGGCCACCATCTGCTGCTCCCCGCCCGACAGCGTGCCGGCCAGCTGGCGGCTGCGCTGCTTCAGCACGGGAAACCATTCATAGATGCGCTCGAGATTGCCCGCCCAGTGGCGGCGCCCGGCGTCGGTATAGGCGCCGAGCTCCAGGTTCTCGAGCACGCTCATGGAAGCGAACACCTGCCGCCCCTCCGGCACGTGCGCGATGCCCAGGTGCGGGCGCCGCGAGACGGGCACCGCGAGCAGGTCATGCCCGTCGAACCGGATCTCGCCGGACATGGCCCGCACCGTGCCCGAGATGGTCTTGAACAGGGTGCTCTTGCCGGCGCCGTTCGGACCCACGATGGAGACGAAGCGGCCCGGTTCGACGATGACGGACACGTCTTTCAGGACAGGCAGCGCCGAATACCCCGCCACGAGATTTCTGATCTCAAGCATGTCGTGCGCTCCATTTCCGGCCGAGATAGGCCTCCACCACCCGCGGGTCGCGCGTGATGGACTGCGGATCCCCGACGGTCAGCACTTCGCCGTGGTCCAGCACGACGAACTGGTCCACCAGCCGCACCATTGCCTGCATGGTGTGCTCGATGATGACGATGGTGATGCCCGATTCGGACAGCGCGCGTATGGCCGCCACCACGTCGTCGATCTCGCCGTGCCCCAGGCCTGCCAGCGTCTCGTCGAGCAGCAGCAGCTCCGGCTGGCCGGCCACCGCACGCGCGAGCTCCATGAGGCGCAGCTCGCGGGTCGTGAGCACGGAGGCCACCTTGCCGGCGGACGGCGCCAGCCCCACCCGTTCGATCGCGGCCGCCGCCAGGGTCTCGGCCTCCGCTTCGCTGCGAGCCCGCACATAGGCGCCGACCTTCACGTTCTGGGCCACCGTCAGGCGCATGAAGGGCCGCATGACCTGGAAGGTGCGGCCCACGCCGGCAGCACACAGCACGTGCGGCTTCCTGCCGGCCATGTCCACGCCCTTGACCACCACCCTGCCCGAATCCGGACGCAGGAAACCGTTGAGCAGATTGAACAGCGTGGTCTTGCCCGCGCCGTTGGGGCCGATGATGCCCAGGATCATGCCCTTGCGCACCGAGAAGCTGACGTTGTTGACCGCCTGCAGGCCGCCGAAGCGGCGCGATACGCCCTGGACGTCCAGAATGATCTCGTCGGACAGCGCACGGGGGGCGGCGGGCGGCGGCGCATGGGAGCCGGCGACCGCGGGCTCCGCCGCCTGCTGCGCCGGCGCGACGTCCGGCGCAGGATCGCTGGCCTGGCGGCGGCGCCGCAGGTAGTCGCGCGCCTTCCAGAACACGCCTTCCGGCGCCGCCAGGATGACCGCGACGATGGCCGCCCCCAGGACGACGCCCTGTATGCCGGGATAGGACGGCCCCAGCTCCGCATGGAGGATCTCCCCCAGGGGCACGAGGATGGCCGCGCCGATGACCGGCCCCCACGCGGAGCCCACGCCGCCGAACATCGAGACCGTAAGCGCCTGCGCGGACACCAGCATGCCGAACACGGACACCGGCGTCACCACCAGCAGCACCACCGCATAGAAGGCGCCCGTCGCGCCAGCGATGGCGCCGCTCAGCGCGATGGCGCGCAGCTTCCAGCGCAGGGTATCGATGCCGGCGGCCTCGGCCGCGGCCTCGTTCTGCTTGATGGCTATCAGGGCCATGCCGAAACGGGTTCGTTCCACGTATCGGGTGAGCTGCACGAAGAGCAGCAGCATGGCCATGGCCACGACGGTGTAGATGCGCGGATCCGGGAACTGCATGTACCACGCGGCATCTTCCCGCTTCATGGGGAAGGTGACTTCCTGCAAGCCCAGCCATTCGAACACGTAGAGCAGCGCCAGCGGATAGGCAAGCATCGCCAGGGCGAAGTAGTGCCCGCGCAGCCGGAACGTGGGCAGCCCCACGAGCAGCCCGGCCACCGCGCCTATCGCCGCGGACAGCGGAATCATCAGCCACGGCGACAGGCCCAGGTGTATCTGGGCCAGCACGGTGGCGTAGGCGCCCAGGCCGAAGAACGCCGCATGGCCGAACGAGACCAGCCCGGTATAGCCGCTCAGCATGTTCCACGACAGCCCGAAGCAGGCCCATACCAGCACCAGCGTGAAGATCAGCTGGTGATAGGCGTTCTGCACCAGCAGCGCGGCGCCCAGGTACGCGGCCGCCGCCAGCAGCAGGATGAGGGACACAGGCAGGCGCTTCATCAGGTCCGCTCCGAAACGCGGCCGAAGAGCCCCTGCGGCCGGAGAGTGACGATCAACAGGAAGAACACGAAGATGGCGGCGTTCTGCAGCTGCGTCGGCAACACCAGCGCGGAGAGCTGCTGCACCAGGCCGATCACCATGCCGCCCCAGAAGGCGCCGAATATGCTGCCTATCCCGCCCAGCACCACGCCGGCGTACATGATGATCACGTACTCCAGGCCCACGAAGGGGTGGAAGGGATAGTTGGTGGCCAGCAGGCCGCCGGCCAGGGCCGTGATGCAGGTGCCCAGGGCGAACGCGATGCGGTAGGCCCGGTCCACGTCGATGCCCATGTAGGCAGCCGCCACGGGGTTGTCGGCCGAGGCGCGCAGGGCCTTGCCCAGGCGCGTGCGGCTCACCAGCGCCCCCAGCGCGGCGATGACGGCCACCGAGATCAGCGTGGCCACGGTGCGCCCCTTGTTGGCGAACACGCTGACGAAGTCGCCCCACAGCGGCCCGATCTCCCAGGCGCTGCTCGACAGGGGCGTGCGTATCGAGACCAGCTGCGGTCCGAACAGCATCATTGCGCCGTTCTGCAGGATCAGCGCGATCCCCAGGGTGAGAATGAGCTGCGCATAGTGTCCTTCGCCGTCCAGCGCGGCGCTGCGCCCGCCGGTGACCCGGGAGATCAGCAGCAGATGCACCAGGTAGCCCACCGCGAACATCACCGGCACCATCAGCAGGATCGATACGTACGGCCCCAGCATCGACCCCGCCATGAAGTTCGCCGCCACCAGCACGAAGAAGTAATAGGTGGTGTACATGCCCAGCATCATGAAATCGCCCTGGGCGAAATTGATGACCCGCATGATCCCGAAGATCATGGCCAGGCCCACGCACATCAGCCCGTATATGCCGCCCACCAAAGTCCCGGCGACCAGGGCCTGCAGCAGGGCCTCGAGATGGATCTGCAGTTCCGTCATGGCTCTCTCCGGGTTGCCGTGGGCGATGCGGCGGCTGCACACAGGCGCGGCAGCGCCGCCGCATCCGGCTCGGACTCGTATGCGTCCACCATGCGCTCGATCCGCGCGGCGCGCTCGCCGCCCACGACGGCCTGCGCCGCCTGCCGGAAGCGCGCGCGGATCAGCGCCATGTCGGCCGCCACCACGTCGTCCAGCGCGCCCACGGCCTGTGTGCCGTCATCCAGCGCGAGGGTTACCCGCGCACCCTGGCGGGCGGGAAAGGCCCGGGTGTAGGCGGCGTCCTGCACCAGCGTGGTGGCCGCCACCAGGCGCCCGATTTCGGGATCGTCCAGCACGCGGTAGTTGGCTTCCGCGATCTCGCCGCGCGCCAGCACGGCTGCGACGCCGAAGAGAATGCTCATCTTGGCCTGGAGGGCATGCCGGAAAGGACCGCGCGCATCGCATCCCGGATAGGTCACGGCGGCATGGGTGGTGGCCACCTGCACGGACACGATGCGACGCCCGGCGCCGGCGGACCGCAGGGCCAGCAGGGCGGCCTGGCATGGGGTCTGGGCGAAGTTGCAGGCCGGGACGGGCTTGTTGAAGACCTGGGCGATCTCCGCGCGCCCGCCCTCGAACAGGCACAGCGGCGTTGCCAGCGGCACTCGCGCGTAGGCCTGGAAGAAGCCCGCCTCGCCCTCGAGGATGGAGTCGGAGGCCTGCGCCCCCAGGCGAGCCAGGTCCAGGCAGGCCAGCGCGTTGCGCACGGCGAAACCGGGATGGAAGTACATCTCGCTGCCCCCGGTGTGTGCCCATTGATTGAGGCCGGCGCTGCAATTGCCTGCCAGGGCGAAGGCCTGCAGCGCCTGCCGTTCGTCCAGCCCGACCACCCGCGCGCCCGCCGCCACGGCGGCGTAGGGCCCCACGAGCCCGGTCGGCCTGAACAGGCGGGACAGCGATGGCGTGATCACGGCGCGGCCGATGCGCGCGCCGACTTCGTAGCCGACGATGGCGGCGGCCAGCGCCTCGCGCCCCGAGACGCGATGGCGCTCGGCCAGCGCCAGGACCGTGGGCCAGACCACCACGCCCAGATGCGCCACGCTGCCCGCGTGCATGTCTTCCCGCACCAGGCCGTGCCCTGCCACCGCGTTGGCGAATGCTGCCCCGGCCAGGCTGCGCATGCCCGGACGGCCGACGCCGTGCGCACCATCGGCCGGTTCGGCCAGCGCCCAGGCCTGCTCGCTCCATGGCAGCGGCAGCGCCTCGAAGGCGCATGACAGGTAGTCCAGCAGGCAGCGCCTGGCATGCGCCAGGGTGTCGCCGGAGCACGCCTCGGGCGTCATCGCCATCGCGGCATGCACCAGCTGGGCCGCCGCGCTTGCGGTCGTCTCGCGCTTGTCCATATGTGTTCCGGAACGCCGGCCGTGGCGCCCTAGTAGCCCACGACCGTCATGGCGCCGTCGATCTTCAGCGTGACGCCGGCGATGCTGGCACCGGCATCCGAAGCCAGGAACACCGCAGCCGCGGCAATGTCGGCTCCCTGGGCGAGGCGCCCGGTGGGGGTGCGCCGGCGGCGGGTTTCCCAGCCCTCCGGCGTGATCACCGAACCCGCTCCCGGGGTGACCACCGGCCCGGGAGCGAGCGCATTCACGCGGATGCCGTGTGCGCCGAGCTCCACCGCCTGCTGCCGGGTGAGCGTGTCCAGCGCGCCCTTGATGGCGCTGTACACGGCCGCGTTGGTGATGGACACCGACACGGCCACCGACGAAAGATTGATCACCGAACCGCCGCCTCGTGCGACCAGGTGCGGCGTGGCCGCCTGCAGCGACCACAGCGCTCCCTTGAATCCCACGTCTATCATTCGCGACACCGCGTCTTCGGGCATCTCGACCAGCGGCGCGTAGTAGAAATACGCGGCGTTGTTGACGAGGATGTCCAGCCCGCCCTGTTCCGCCACGAAAGCGTCGACGCTGCGGAGCACCGCTGCGCGGTCCGATACGTCGCAGGCCAGCGCCCGGGCGCCCGGCACATCGCGCCGGGCCTCGGCCAGGAGCTTCTCGTTGACATCCAGCAAGCCGACAGCAGCTCCTTCGCGGGCATAGGCCCGGGCGATTTCGCGCCCGATGCCCCCGGCCCCGCCCGTGACGATGGCGACCTTGCCGCTCAGCACTCCCATGCCTGCCTCCTTGGTATGGCCCGCTGGCGCGCACTGCGCGCCGGCCCGGTGCTTCCAGGCCTGGCGGTGTCTCCGGATACGGCACTCCTGATGGGTGCCGAAATTTGTATGTTGGTATTATAAGAAGATTGTATTATTGAATACAACCGTTCATCTAGGTATTTTCCCGGGCTGCAAGCCAGGCAGCCCGGCCCCGTCGCTGCAGCCCATCTGCGCGCAGGAGTAGGAACGTTAAAATCGCACGCCGCCACACGCTTGCCCGGGCTGCGGCTCCGGGCGGCGTTCAGCGGCATCACGCCCATGGCGCGGCGCAAGCCGCAACGCTTCCCCGACACACCTCCCCATACAGCGCATGAAAGCAGCCGCCAAGGTTCCAGCAGACTTCAAAGTGCAGCGTTCCGCCTCGGTGCTGCGTCACAGCGTGACCGAGAACATCCGCAACGCCATCCTGCTGGGCCGCTTCCGGCCCGGCGAGCGCCTGCCCGAGCGCGAACTGTGCGAAATGACCGGCGTCAGCCGCACGCTGGTGCGCGAGGCGCTGCGGCAGCTCGAATCCGAAGGGCTGATCCACGTCATCCCCTACCGCGGGCCGGTGGTGGAACGCCTGCTGCCGGAGCAGGCCCAGGGCATCTACCAGGTGCGGGAAGAGCTGGAAGGCCTGGCGTGCCAGCTGTTCGCCGACCGCGCCACCGACGCCCAGCTCGCCGCCCTGCAGGCGGCATTCCAGGCGCTCAAGCGGGCGCTGACCCAGGGCGCCGCGCTGGAGCAGCTGTCGGCCAAGAACTTCTTCTATCAATGCCTGCTGGAAGGCGCCGGCAACGAAGCCCTGACCACCACGCTGCGGCTGCTGAACTCCCGCGTGATGCTGCTGCGCTCCACTTCCATGCAGGCGCCTGGGCGGGCCCGCAAGAGCGTTGCCGAACTGGCGGCATTGATGGAGAGGCTCGAAGCCCGCGACGGCGCGGGGGCGCGCAAGGCCGGGAGCCTGCACGTGCGCAATGCCGCCAGCATCGCCATCCGCATCCTGCGCGAGACCCAGCCCGACGCGCAGGAGTAAGGCCGCCTGCTCCACATCTGCGACGCCCGCGCCAGGGACATCGACAGGGTGATCTTGCCGTTGCGGCCGTAATACAATCCTACTATCCTAGCGGCATTGCTGTTCCGTCCCGGCGCCGGCCATCGCAGCCGGCGCGACCACGCCAGGAGACACACGTTGAACGCCACGCCCGCGGATCCCTTCGAAGTCTATGCCATCCGGTACGCCTACCACGACGGGCGACGGGCTTCCGACAACTACCTGGGAAGCGTCGACTTCCACGACGCCGAGTCGAACCTGGACTACTTCGTATGGGTCCTGAGGCGCGGGGAGGAGGTCTACTTGGTGGACACCGGCTTCGGCCAGGAAGCCGCTTCCCAGCGGGGACGCCAGTTGCTGCTGCGTCCCGCGCAAGGGCTGGCGCTCCTCGGCATCCAGGCCGAGTCCATCCGCGACATCATCATCACGCACCTGCACTACGACCATGCCGGCACGCTGGACGACTTCCCGGCGGCCACCCTGCACATCCAGGACGCGGAAGCCGCGTACGCCACGGGCCGGTGCATGTGCCATGCGGTGCTGCGCCACCCGTACGACGTGGAAGACATCGTGGATTTCGTGCGCACGCTGCATGCCGGGCGCGTGCGCTTCCACCGGGGAACCGCCACGCTGGCTCCGGGCCTGTCCGTGCACCTCGTCGGCGGGCACACGGCCGGCCTGCAGATCGTGCGGGTCTGGACGCAGCGAGGCTGGGTGGTCCTGGCGTCGGACGCCACCCACCTCTACGGCAACATCGATCGCGATGCCCCCTTCCCCACGGTGTACAGTGTGGGCGACATGCTGGAGGGCTATGGCATCGTGCGCGCCATGGCGGACTCCGATGCCCACATCGTGCCCGGCCACGATCCCCTGGTCATGGAACGCTACCCTGCGCCCTCGCCGGAGCTGGCCGGGCGGATCGTGCGCCTGGACGTGGCGCCGCACTGAGCGCGGCGTACAGAAACGACAACCCCCCGGCATGACCGGGGGGCTGCGGCCGGGCATCGCGCCATGCATGGCGCACGGCCGGCCCGGAATGCGGCTGGCGCCCTTACTGGGCGACGGCCGCCGGCATGGGATGCATCATGTTGGCGTTCATGTTGTGCAGCACCCACACCGAACCGCCCACCAGGATGGCGATGACCATGAGGGTGAAGACGAAGGCGGTGGTGTTTTCACGCGCCGACTTCGACAGGCCCATGTGCAGGAAGAACACCAGCTGCACCAGGAGCTGGGCCACGCACAGCACCACGATGCCCGGCAGGGCTAGGTGGCGCGGCGCAGCGTCGCTCATCACCAGCCAGAAGGCGGCCAGGGTCAGGATGATCGACAGGATGAAGCCGATCACGTACGACTTCATGCTGCCATGGGAGGCGTGGTCGTGGTCGACCGCAGAATCGTGCGACATCAGAGGGCTCCGAACAGATAGATGAAGGTGAACACGCAGATCCAGACGATGTCCAGGAAGTGCCAGAACAGGCTCAGGCAGGCCAGGCGGCGCTTGTTGACGGCGTCCAGGCCATGGCGGCGGATCATGTCGATCATGATCACCAGCCAGATCAGGCCGAAGCTCACGTGCAGCCCGTGGGTGCCGACCAGCGTGAAGAAGGCCGAGAGGAAGGCGCTGCGGCCGGGACCGTAGCCTTCGTGGATCAGGTGATGGAATTCATAGACTTCCATCGCGATGAACCCGAGGCCGAACAGGCCGGTGATGGCCAGCCAGGCGATCACCTTGCCCGCCTTGCCGGCCTGCATGTTCAGCATGGCCACGCCGAAGGTGAAGCTGCTGATCAGCAGCAGCATGGTCTCGACCAGCACGAAGGACAGGTCGAACAGCTCGCCGGCGGCGGGGCCGCCCGCCGTGGCATCGTGCAGCACGGCAAAAGTGGCGAACAATACCGAGAAGATGAGCAGGTCGCTCATCAGGTAGATCCAGAAACCGAATACGGTCTTGGATCCGTCGTCGTGGTGCTCGTGATGGTGAGCCACGTCGTGCAGGGAAGTATGTACGGCTTGGGTCATGACTCAGGCAGCCTGTTGCTGATTGTTGTAGTGCGCGGTCTCGATGCGCTCGACTTCCTTGGCGGGGACGTAGTAGTCCACGTCGCGGTCATAGGCGCGCACCACGAACGCAGCGATCATGCCGACGAAGCCCGCGATGCCCAGCCACCAGATGTGCCAGATCAGGCCGAAGCACATCACCAGGCCGAAGGCGCCGATGTAGACGCCGGCACCGGTATTGCGCGGCATGTGGATGTCTTCGTAGCGGCCGGGCTTGGGATGGGCGCGGCCGGCCTCCTTGTCTTCCCAGAACTGGTCCAGGTGCTCCACGTGGGGCACATGGGCGAAGTTGTAGAAGGGCGGGGGCGACGAAGTCGACCACTCCAGCGTGCGGCCGCCCCAGGGGTCGCCCGTCAGGTCGAGATTGTCCTTGCGCTGGCGGATGCTGACGAACACCTGCAGCAGCAGGAAGCCGATGCCGGCGGCGATGATGACCGCGCCCACGAAGGCCACGATGAGGTACGGCTCCCACTCGGGGTTGTCGTAGTGGTTCAGGCGACGCGTCATGCCCTTGAAGCCCAGGATGTACAGGGGCATGAAGGCCAGGTAGAAGCCCACCAGCCAGCACCAGAACGAGCACTTGCCCAGGCGCTCGTTCAGCTTGAAGCCGAAGGCCTTGGGGAACCAGTAGGTCATGGCGGCGATGCAGCCGAACACCACGCCGCCGATGATCACGTTGTGGAAGTGGGCGATCAGGAACAGGCTGTTGTGCAGCACGAACGACACGGCCGGGATGGCCATCAGCACGCCCGTCATGCCGCCGATCACGAAGGTGACCATGAAGCCGATGGTCCAGAGCACCGGCGAGGTCATCTGCACGCGGCCGCGGTACATCGTGAACAGCCAGTTGAACACCTTCACGCCCGTGGGAATGGAGATGATCATGGTGGCGATGCCGAAGAACGCATTGACGTTGGCCCCCGCCCCCATGGTGAAGAAGTGGTGCAGCCAGACCATGAACGAGAGCACGCCGATCGACGCCGTGGCGTAGACCATGGACTTGTAGCCGAACAGCGGCTTGCGCGAGAACGTGGCAATGATCTCGGAGAACGCGCCGAACACGGGCAGGATCAGGATGTACACCTCGGGGTGGCCCCAGATCCAGATCAGGTTCACGTACATCATGGCGTTGCCGCCGCCGTCGTTCGTGAAGAAGTGCGTGCCCAGGTAGCGGTCGGCGGTCAGCAGCGCCAGGGTGGCGGCCAGCACCGGGAAGGCGGCCACGATGAGGATGTTGGTGACCAGCGCGGTCCAGGTGAACACGGGCATCTTCATCAGCGACATGCCGGGCGCGCGCATGCGCAGGATCGTCACGATGAAGTTGATGCCGGACAGCGTGGTGCCCAGGCCCGATATCTGCAATGACCACAGGTAGTAGTCCATCCCCACGCTGGGGCTGTAGTCGAGCCCCGACAGCGGCGGATACGCCAGCCAGCCCGTGGCGGCGAATTCGCCGACGAACAGCGACAGCATCATCAGCACCACGCCGGCCCCGAACAGCCAGAAGCTCAGCGAGTTCAGGAAGGGATAGGCCACGTCGCGGGCGCCGATCTGCAGCGGCACGACGACGTTCATCAGGCCCGTGATGAAGGGCATCGCCATGAAGAAGATCATGATGACGCCGTGGGCGGTGAAGATCTGGTCGTAGTGGTGCGGCGGCAGGAAGCCTGCCGAGTCGCCGGAGGCGACGGCCAGCTGCGTGCGCATCATGATCGCGTCGGCGAAGCCGCGCAGCAGCATGACCAGCGCCACGATGATGTACATGATGCCGATCTTCTTGTGATCGACGGTGGTGAACCACTCGGTCCAGAGGTACTTCCACTTGCCCATGTAGGTGATGGCGCCCAGCAGGGCGGCGCCCCCCAGCAGCACGGCCGCCAGGGTGATCATCACGATGGGCTCGTGATAGGGGATGGCTTCCAGGGTGAGTTTGCCGAACATCGTTTACTCCGCGATCGCTACCAGGTTCTTGGACGTCGGCGTGCAGATGGACGAGTCCACCCCGGCGATCTTACTCATCTGGTTATGCATAATGAAATCGAACATGCTCGGCGGCGTGGTCGAGTAGTAGGCCACGGGCGTGTGCTCGCTGGGCTTTTCCAGCTGGGCATAGGCCTCGGGCGTGAGGGGATTGTTGGAATCCTTGGCCTTCTGGATCCACGCGTCGAAGCCTTCCTGCGTGGTGGCGATGGCCTTGAAGCGCATGCCGGAGAAGCCGCCGCCGCTGTAGTTGGCCGACAGGCCGGCGTAGGTGCCCGCTTCGCGCGCGATGAGGTGCAGCTTGGTCTCCATGCCGGCCATCGAATAGATCATGCTGCCCAGCTGGGGAATGAAGAACGCGTTCATCACCGATCCGGAGGTGATGCGGAACTCCACCGGGGCGTCGACGGGGAAGGCGATCTCGTTCACCGTGGCGATGCCCTGCTCGGGATAGATGAACAGCCACTTCCAGTCGAGCGACACCACTTCGATGGTGACCGGCTTGGCGTCGGCCTCGATCGGCTTGTAGGGGTCGAGGGCGTGCGAGCTCTTCCAGGTCAGCACGGCCAGGATGGCCACGATGATGCAGGGCACGGTCCAGACCACCACCTCGATCGCGGTGGAGTGCGACCAGCGCGGCGCATAGGTGGCGCTGGTGTTGCTGGCGCGGTATTTCCACGCGAACCACAGCGTCATCACGATCACCGGGACGACCACGATGAGCATGAGGCCGAGCGCGATGAGGATGAGTTGTTTTTCCTGCTGCCCGATGTCGCCCTTGGGCGACAGGATTTCCATGGAACAGCCGCCAAGCAGCATGACGGCGCCGACGCCCAGCAGGCGCGCGGTGGATGCAAGGGAAGGGATTTTCACTGACTGCCTTCGACGATGGAGGTGCTGCCTTGCAGCAAAGCCGCAATCGTAGCTTGCGCGCGCGAGGCCGGCCTGCGACCGATAGTCGCACTTGCAGGCGTTTTCGCACCGCATTGGTGCAAAAATGCAAGAAAACGCGAGGAAACTTCCCGGGCGCTTACGCGCCGCACTGCGACAAAATGTCGCACCCCGGATTCAGTCCAGCGGCGGCGGTTCGCGCTCCGGTCCGGGCTTCTTGGCCAGCTTGCGCTGCAGCGAGCGCCGGTGCATGCCCAGCAGGCGCGCCGCGGCCGACACGTTGCCGCCGGTCTCGGCCAGGGCCTGGTGGATGTGTTCCCATTCCAGGCGATGCAGCGGCGTCATGGCGCTTTCTATGGTGACAGCCTGGGGTTCGGCCAGGCCCAGCGTGCGCAGGATCATGGGCGCGGTGGCGGGCTTGGGCAGGTAGTCGTCGGCGCCGCGCTTGATGGCTTCCACCGCCGTGGCCACGCTGGCGTAGCCCGTGACGAGCAGGATGCGCATGTCCTCGCGCAGCGCGCGCAGCGGCCGGATGAGGGTGAGGCCGGAATCTTCGCCCAGGCGCAGGTCCACCAGGGCAAAGGCCGGACGGATCTCCTCGGCCACGCGCAGCGCCTCGCCGACGCTGCAGGCGATGCGGGTCTCGAGGCCGCGGCGCGCCAGGCTGCGCTGCAGGGTGCGCAGGTACAGCTCGTCGTCGTCGATCAGCAGACCGGGTTCGGAGGGGTTCATGCGGAATTTCCTAGCGGCAGGTCGAAACGGATGCGGGTGCCTCCGCCTTCGGCCGCGGTGAGCGTCATTTCGCCGCCCAATTGCTCCACCGTGGCATGGGACAAGGCCAGGCCGACGCCCAGGCCCTGCGGCTTGCCGCTATGGAACAGGCCGCTGGCCGGAAGCAGCGGGCGGTCGGGGTCGATGCCCTTGCCATGGTCGCGCACTTCGCCGCGCAATATGCCTTGCCGATACTCCAAGTGTAATTCCACCCGCAGGTCGCCCGCCTCCTCGCCGGCATCCGCCGCGTTGTTCAACAGCGCCTGGATGAGGTGGGCGATGGCCGGCTCCACCCGCAGCGACGCCGGCAGCGTGCCCGTGCGGCTGAGTTCGATGGTGGGCCGCACCAGCGTCCATTGGCTCACCACCCGCACCAGATCGACGCGGCTGGGCACGGCCAGGTTGCGTATGCGTTCGCGGCACAAGGCCAGCAGCTGGACCAGCGTGGCGGCATCGGCGCGCATTTCTTCGTCGGGCGCCTGCGCGGCGATTTCGTCGGCCAGCAGCGTCATGGTGGCCAGCGGCGTGTTCAGTTCGTGCGCCATGGCGGCGGCATGGGTGGCCAGCGCCACGATGCCCTCGTTGCGCGTGAAGCGTTCGCGCAGGGCCGCCAGTTCGCGCTCGCGGCTGCGCAGGTCGGTGGCGACGCGGGTCAGGAAGTAGCACACCACGCCCACCGAGATGAGGAAATTGGCCGCCATGCCCCACAGCACGAGGGTGTGCGTATCGTGCCGGCTCTCGAGAGGCTGGCCGAACACCGCCGACACCACGTAGCCCAGCACGCTGGCGGCCGCCGCGGCCAGGGCCCAGCCGCGCGGCAGCGCCAGCGCAGCCAGGGCCAGCAGCACCAGGAACATGAGGCCGAACGGATTGGTGATGCCGCCGCTCCAGGCCACCATCCAGGCCAGCACGGCCATGTCGACCAGCAGGTGCATGAAGGCGACGCCGGGCGCGAGTTCTTCGGTGCGGGGCGGGCGCAGCGAGGCGTACAGGTTGAACACCACCAGCACCGCGACGCCGCCCCACAGCGGCCACAGCGGCAGCGAGACGTCGAAGAGGCCGCTGACCACCAGTATGGTGGCGGCCTGCCCGGCGATGGCGACCCAGCGCAGGGTGCACAGCGTGCGCAGAAAGGAATTGGCGGAACTACCGGACATGGAGGATACGGGGCGCGGCACCGCGCAACCGGAGGCTGCGGGCGGGCAAACGCGGGGTCCATTTTAGGGGAATGGCCGGGCGGACCCGGCCGCATGGGTTGGCGGCATCGCTGCAGCGCGGTATACTGCCCTCACATTTTAGCCAATTTCGTTCAATTCGCATTGATCTTGCAGCAAAAGATCGGCTACGCGCGGCTTGTTGCAAAGCAGTATTGCTGCCCCACCGCGCCGGCTGCAGACCGAGGTTGAATCGCCCCAGGCCGGCCCCGGCCTGTCCCGTGTCCTGCGGACACGGTCCTCCGCCTGCGATGCGTCCCGCCCGCGGCCGGCTCCGCCGGTCCTGTGCGCCATCCATGGCCGCCCACCGTCCCGTGCACGCGTGGCGGCCGTTTCAGGAGAAATGCGATGCTGCTGGCCACCGACCTCGACGGTACCTTTCTGGCAGGCTCCCCCGAAGAGCGCCTGCGCCTCTATCAAACCATAGCGTCCCACCCGGAGATCCGGCTGGCCTACGTCAGCGGCCGCAATCTCGAGCGCATCCTGCCGCTGCTGGACGACCCCACCCTGCCCACGCCCGACTACATCATTGCCGACGTGGGCGCCACGGTGGTCCACGGCAATACGCTGCAGCCGGTGCAGCCGCTGCAGGTGCAGGTGGAGTCGCAGTGGCCCGGCGACCAGGCAGTGGCCACCGCCATGGCCGCCTTTCCGGGCCTGGAACGCCAGGACGTGCCCCAGGCGCGGCGCTGCTCGTACTTCTGCACGCCGGAACAGGCCCAGGACCCGGCCTTGCACCAGGCCGTGCGCGATCTCGGGTGCGACATGCTGTTCTCGGCCGGCCGCTATTTCGACGTGCTGCCGCCCGGCGTGAACAAGGGCAGCACGCTGCGCGGGCTGGTCGAGATCCTGGGCCTGCAGGACGACGAGGTCCTGGTGGCCGGCGACACGCTGAACGACACCAGCATGTACCACACCGGCTTCATGGGCGTATGCGTGGGCGGCTCGGAGCCGGCCCTGCTGGAACAGACCCGCAACAGCACCCGCGTGCTGCATGCCAGCCGCGCCGGCTGCGGCGGCATCCTGGAAGCCTTCGCCCATTTCGGATTCCTGGGCGAACAGGGCGTCAGCGCCGAACTGCCGCCCACCGTCACGCCGGGTTCGGCGGAGCTGGTGATCGTCTATCACCGCCTGCCCTACGAGGAAAAGCGCGTCGACGGCGTGCTGCAGCGCCGCCGCCCGTCCTCGCCCAACGGCATCATCCCCACGCTGCTGGGCTTCTTCGACAACAACCAGGCCGGCTCGTGGGTGGCCTGGGCCGAGCATGACGAGGCCGACGGGGAGTTCGAAGTCCACACCACCGTCGACGCGCGCCGCTATCCCAAGCTGAAGGCCGCGCGCGTGGCCCTGCCCAAGGCCGACGTGGACGTCTTCTACCGCCGCTTCTCCAAGGAAGCCTTCTGGCCCACCCTGCATACGTTCTGGGAGCGCGCGCGCTTCCACGAGGAAGACTGGCAGGTGTTCCTGCGCGTGAACCGCCTGTTCGCCGAACGCGCCGCGGCCGAGGCGGCCATGGGCGCGGTCGTGTGGCTGCACGACTACAACCTCTGGATGGTGCCGGGCTATCTGCGCGAGATGCGCCCCGACCTGCGCATTGCCTTCTTCCACCACACCTACTTCCCCTCGGCGGACGTGTTCAACGTGCTGCCGTGGCGCCGCGCCATCGTGGGCAGCCTGCTGCAGTGCGACTACATCGGCTTCCACATCCCGCGCCAGGTCGAGAACTTCGTCGACGTGGCCGGCGGCGTGATGCCGCTCAAGCGCACCGAGCGGCAGAACTGCGCCCCGCGCTTCCTCACCTATGGCTGCGCGGTCGGCGTGGAAACCATGACCACCGAGATCGAGACCGACACGCGCACCGTGCGGCTGGGCGCGCATCCGGTGGGGCTGGACGTGGGCCGCGTGCGGCGCGTGCTCCAGGAGGAGCCCGTACAGGCCAACATGGAGCGGCTGCGCAAGGAGATCGACGGCATCCGCATCATTCTCTCGGTGGAGCGCCTGGACTACACCAAGGGCACGCTGGAGAAACTGCAGGCGTTCGAGCGCATGCTGGAGGAGAACCCGGAACTGCAGGGCAAGGTGTCGCTGGTATGCGTGTGCGTGCCGGCCGCCCGCGAGATGACCATCTACGACGACCTGCAGCTGCAGATCGAGCAGGTCGTGGGCCGGATCAACGGCCGCTATTCGCGCGTGGGCTGGACCCCGCTGCACTTCTATTTCCGCCCCCTGCCCTTCGAGGAAGTGGTGGCCTGGTATGCCATGGCCGACGTGATGTGGATCACCCCGCTGCGCGACGGCCTGAACCTGGTGGCCAAGGAATACGTGGCGGTCCAGGGCATCGTGGGCGGGCGCGGCGTGCTGGTGCTGTCGGAGTTCGCCGGCGCGGCGGCCGAGCTGAAGGGCGCGCTGCTCACCAATCCGCACGACCGCGACGACCTGGTGCGCACCTGCTACCTGGCCTTGAACCTGTCGGCAGACGAGGCCCGCGCCCGCGTGCGCGAGCTGTTCGACATCGTCTCGGGCCACGACGTGCACCGCTGGGGCCAGGAGTTCCTGGCCGCGGTGGCGCTGCCGCCCAGCTCCGCCGAGCTGGAAGCAGCTGCCTGAGGGCGGCGCCCTGGCCTATTGCGCCAGGGCGCGCATTTCCGCGTAGAGATCGGCCTTGCCCTCGAAGCCGATGCCGGGCAGTTCGGGCAGCGTGACGATGCTGTCGCGCACCTGCACCCCGTCGGGGAAGCCGCCGTACGGCTGGAAGAGGTCGGGGTACGACTCGTTGCCGCCCAGGCCCAGGCCGGCGGCGATGGCCAGCGACATCTGGTGCCCGCCGTGCGGGATGCAGCGCGAGGCCGACCAGCCGTGCGCCTTCAGCATGTCCAGGGTGCGCAGGTACTCCACCAGCCCGTAGCTCAGCGCGCAGTCGAACTGCAGCCAGTCGCGGTCGGGGCGCATGCCGCCGTAGCGGATCAGGTTGCGCGCGTCCTGCATGGAGAACAGGTTCTCGCCCGTGGCCATGGGCTTGTCGTAATGCTGCGCCAGCTCGGCCTGCAGGGCGTAGTCCAGCGGATCGCCCGGCTCCTCGTACCAGAAGAGGTCGTACTGCGACAGCGCCTTGGCGTATTCGATGGCGGTGGGCAGGTCGAAGCGGCCGTTGGCGTCGACCGCCAGGCGCTGCCCCGGGCCGAGCAGCTTCAGCACGGCCTCGATGCGCTTGCAGTCTTCGGCCAGCGAGGCGCCGCCGATCTTCTTCTTCACCACCGAATAACCGCGGTCGAGGTAGCTCTGCATCTCGCGCTGCAGGCCTTCCAGGCCCTGCCCGGGCCAGTAGTAGCCGCCCGCCGCATAGACGAACACGTCGCGGTTCGGCCTGCCGTTGCCGTAGCGTTCGGCCAGCAGCTGGTAGAGCGGCTTGCCCTCGATCTTGGCCACGGCATCCCATACCGCCATGTCGATGGTGCCCACCGCCACCGAGCGCTCGCCATGGCCGCCGGGCTTCTCGTTGGTCATCATGGTGTCCCAGATCCGGTGGGGATCCAGGTTGTCGCGGGCCTCGTCGAGCAGGCTGGCCGGGTCGGCTTCCAGCACGCGCGGACGGAAACGTTCGCGGATCAGCGCGCCCTGGCCGTAGCGGCCGTTGGAATTGAAACCGTAGCCGATGACCCGCTTGCCGTCGCGCACCTGGTCGGTGACCACGGCGACCAGGCTGAGGGTCATTTTGGAAAAGTCGATATAGGCGTTGCGGATGTTCGACTTGATGGGGCGGGTGCTTTCGACGATGTCCAGGATCTTCATGGCGGTACGGTGCGTATGAGAAGGCGCGGGGCGCCGGTCCTACAATGAGGGCCGCCCGTCCGGCGGGATGCCGGCGCGCACGACCATTATTGGCGCTGCGGCGCGGCAAAGCCAATGCCGCTTTTCTCTACTTCCATGCTTTGCGTGCATAGACCATGAACCTGTCCTGGCTTGCCGACTTCCTCGCCCTGGCCGCCAGCGGCAGCTTCTCGCGCGCCGCCCAGGAACGCCACATGACGCAGCCGGCGTTCAGCCGCCGCATCCGCGCATTGGAGACCTGGCTGGGCGTGACGCTGGTGGACCGCGCCACGCAGCCGGCCACGCTGACGGAAGCCGGCGACTGGTTCCGCGGCGTGGCGCGCGAACTGCTGGCGCGCGTCGAGCGCCTGCCCGACGAGGCGCGCGCCACGGCCGCCGCCAGCGCCGCCACGCTGCGCTTCGCCGCCACGCATGCCCTCTCGCTGCACTTCATGCCCCAGTGGCTGCGCAGCCTGGAACCGCGTACCGGCATGGGCCCCATCCAGCTCGTATCCGACGTGCTGCAGCAATGCGAGACCTGGATGCAGCAGGGCCGCGTGCAGTTCCTGCTCTGCCATGCCCATGCCCACGTGCCCGGCGGCCTTGACCGGCCCGGCTATCTGTCGGTGCAGGTGGGGTCGGACCTCCTGCTGCCGGTGTGCGCGCCCAACCGCCAGGGCAGGCCGCGCTGGCGCCTGGCAGCCGGCGCCCGCAACGCGCCGCCGGTGCTGGCCTACAACGCGGAATCGGGCGTGGGCCGGCTGCTGCGCGCCCTGCGCGGCGAGGCGCTGGCCCGCGCTGCCGGGGAGCCCGTCTTCACGGCGCACCTGGCCACGGTACTCAAAAGCATGGCCCTGGACGGACGCGGCATCGCCTGGCTGCCGCGCAGCCTCATCGAGGACGAGCTGCGTGCCATGCGCCTGGTGCCCGCGGGCGGGGCCGACTGGGAAATCCCCCTGCAGGTGCGCCTGTACCGGCGGCAGGCGCCCGATACCCCGACGGCCGAGGCATTCTGGCAGGCGGTGTGCGCGGCATCGGCTCAGAAGCCCTGATCCGGCTGCGGCGCAGCCCCCCGCACGCGGCCGCGCCGTCCGCGCTCAGGCCAGCGGCACTTCGGGCTTGCCCGCGGAACGGGTGCCCGGCACGGGCCGGCAGGTGTCGGCGTGATAGGTGTGCACCAGCGAGAACTTGACCTGGTCGCTGGCATTGCCGCGTGCCGCGTGCAGCGTGCGGCAGTGGAAGAAGACCACGTCGCCCGGCGCGAGTTCGGGACAGACCGCACGCTCGATCCAGGCGCGGTTCTCGGCCACGTCGGCGCGGAAGAACTTGTCGGCGTCGAACTGCGCCGGCGCAAAGCGGGCGGCGTGCGAGCCGGGCACGAAGAAGAGCCCGCCGTTCGCGGCGGACTCGTGGCCCAGGGCCAGCCAGCTCGACACCAGGTCGTCGTCGGAAAAAGACCAATAGCGGATGTCCTGGTGCCAGCCGGTCTGGCTGCCATAGGATGGATGCTTGGTCATCACGCAATTGTGGTGCGCCGTGGAAAGCACCGGCGTGCAGGCCGGGCCGTAATAGGCGCGCAGCCACTCGCGGATGCGCGGCGAGGTGGCCCACTGCCGGAACCGCCCATCGCGCCCGTAGGCATCGAGCAGGCGGCGCACGGTGAGGCCGCCTTCGGCCTCGCGCGAGGCCGGTGCGCCGGGGTAGCGCAGGTCGGCCTCGTATTCGAGCGGCGCCACCGCCGCATCGAGATGGCGCTGCGCCAGGTTGCGCAGTGCCTGCACCTCTTGCGCCGAGGCGAACCCCGGCACCACCACGAACCCCTGCTCGCGCAGGGTGGCGATCTGTGCGGCAACCTCGGGCCGGGACATGCTGCGATTTCCTTCTGCTGCTGATGATCCGGCCTGGCCGGCCGGGGGCGGTACGCGCCCGGCCCTAAGCATACTACCGCGCAGGCCGCCCGGCAGCGGCGGTCAGTGGGGCCGGTCGGTGCCGGACGAAAGCCGGGCGGTTTCACGCTCTTCGGTGACGCTGCGCACCCACTCGCGCCAGATCGCCACCAGCAGGGCCATGAGCACCGGCCCCACGAACAGGCCCACGATGCCCATGGTCTTGACGCCGCCCACCAGCCCGAAGAACGTGGGCAGGAAGGGCAGCTTGACCGGCCCCCCGACCAGGCGCGGACGCAGGGTCTTGTCGACGATGAAGAGTTCGACGGTGCCCCACACGAACAGGCCCAGGCCGGCGACCAGCTGGTTCGACCCGACCAGGTACAGCGAAACCAGGGTGAAGGAGAGCGGCGCCCCGCCCGGGATCAGGGCCATGAATCCGGTGATCACCCCCAGCAGCACCGGCGAGGGCACCCCGGCGATCCAGTACGCCAGGCCCAGCACCACGCCCTCGCCCAGGGCGATGAGGCACATGCCGGTGACGGTGGAACTGATGGTGGCCGGGACCACGCGCGAGAAGCGCTGCCAGCGCGCCGGCAGGATGCGTTCGCCCAGGATGTCGAGCTGCGCCACCATGAGGCTGCCGTCCTTGTAGACGAAGAACAGCGTGATGAGCATGAAGAGCACGGTGAGCAGCAGCTGGAAGGCGTTGCCGGTGGCCGACAGCACCATGCGGTAGATGTTGCCCAGGTGCTCGCCGCTGACGATCTGCACCAGCTCGCCCAGCGCATGCGGCTCGCCCAGGTACTGCCGCCAGTAGTCGGCGAGCCGCTCCCCCACCATGGGCAGCGACAGGATCCACGACGGCACCTCGACGCCGTGCCGGTTGGCCGCCAGGGCCCAGGCGAACAGATTGCTGGCTTCCTGCACGGCATAGCTCAGCGCCATGGACAGCGGCACCACCAGCACCAGGATCACCACCAGCAGCGCCACGGTGGCCGCCACGACCGTGCTGCCTCCGCAGCGGCGCAGCAGCCTCTGGTAGAGCGGCCAGGTGGCCAGGCCGATGATCATCGCGGCCAGGACCGGCACGAGGAAGCCGCTGAGGAAGTACACGCCTGCGAGCAGGACCAGCAGGAGCAACCAGCGGGCAATCAGCGATGCAGGAAGGACGGGCGGCATGGACTAGGGCAGAGGTTTGTACCTGGACCCTGGAATATACCGAGTTTTGATCGAACGCCCGCAACCCGGCTGCCGCGGGCGGGGCGAAAGGCGCCGCGAGACGCCCGCCGCGGCCCGGGCGCCGGGCGTGCCGGCGCCTCGGACGGCCGCCTTACATGACGAAGTCCGGCGCCTCGGAAGGCACCCGCCGGCGCGTGGCCTGGTCGGCTGCTTCCGTGAGCTGCGGCTTCTCTATGCCGCATTGCAGGACGGAAGGATCGCTTTCGTCGGCCCCGTTGAGCAGCGGGCAGCGTGCGAACAGCTCGGCGACCCAGTCGGAGAAGGCCCGGACCTTGGGCGACAGCTGACGGCTCTGCAGATACAGCAGCGAGATGGGAATGGGCGTGGGCCGCCACTGCGGCAGCACCTCGATGAGCTCGCCCTTCATCAGGTGCGGCAGGGCCAGGAAGCGCGCCGTCTGGATCATGCCGAATCCCTGCACGCCACAGGCCAGGTGGGCCATCCAGTCGTTCACCGAGACCACGCCCGGCACGTCGACGTGCTTTTCCTTGCCGTCGACCACGAAATCCCAGACGCAATTGCGGCCGGACGAAGAAAAATAATGCACCGCCTGGTGCCGCGCCAGGTCTTCCAGCGTCTGCGGCATGCCCCGGCGCGCCAGGTAGTCGGGCGACGCGCAGGTGGCGGTCTGGAACAGGCCGATGCGGCGCGCCACCAGGCTGGAGTCCTCCAGCGGGCCGCCGCGGATCACGCAATCCACCGCTTCCTGCACCAGGTCCACCCGCCGGTCGGACAGGCCGATGACGAGTTCGACGTCCGGATAGCGCGTATGGAACTCGCACAGGGCCGGGATCAGTATCTTCTGCCCCACGCTGGGCGGCACGTCGACGCGCAGCCTGCCCTGCGGGCGCGACGCCGCATCCTGCAGGCAGGCCTCCGTTTCCTCGACTTCCGCGAGGATGCGGGTGCAGTGCTTGTAGTACGCGGCCCCGTCGGGCGTCAGGCTGATCCGCCGCGTGGTGCGGTTGAGCAGGCGTACGCCCAGGTGGCGCTCGAGGTTCTGGATGATGGTGGTGACGGTGGTGCGGGGCAGCGCCATCGCGTCGGCGGCACGGGTGAAGCTGTTGGCCTCCACGACGCGCACGAACACCTGCATGGCTTGAAAGCGGTCCATGGCGGTTTCCTGGAAAGGACGTGCGGCAAGCATAGCGCGGAACCTGCGCCAGATTGTTCCGTTGGAACGAATAGTGTTGCCGGAGAACGATTGTTTATCCGGTTCGACGAAAGCCGCAGAATTCGCTTCATCTGTCGGATATTGCACCGCAGCATAGCCTGCGGGACTTCCCTCTTCCCAAGCTTCCAGGACACTCCCATGACGGTCACCCGCTCCCGCTTTGCCGTGCTGGCACTCGTAACGGCCCTGGCCGTGGCCGGCGGCGGCTACGCCCTACTCGCTCCTTCCCCCGGCACCGGCGCCGCGCACGCCCAGGCCGCGCCTCCCGCCACGCCGGTCGATGTCGCGCCGGCGCTGTCGCGCCCCATCATCGACTGGCAGCGCTACTCGGGCCGCCTGGAGGCCATCGACCGGGTCGAGATCCGGCCGCTGGTCTCGGGCACCCTGACCCAGGTGCATTTCAAGGACGGCGCCCTGGTCAAGAAGGGCGACGTGCTGTTCACCATCGATCCGCGCCCCTACGCGGCCGAGGTCCAGCGCGCCGAGGCCCAACTGGCCGCGGCCCGCGCGCGGGCGGCCTACACCGCCTCCGACCTCGCGCGCGGCAAGCGCCTGCTGGCCGAGAACGCCATCGCCCGCCGCGACTTCGAAGAAAAGCAGAATGCCGCCCGCGAGGCCGCCGCCAACCTGCAGGCCGCCCAGGCGGCGCTGGAAACCGCCCGCATCAACCTCGGCTACACCCGCATCGTGGCCCCGGTGGACGGCCGCGTGTCGCGTGCCGAGGTCACCGTGGGCAACGTGGTGTCGGCCGGCGCCTCGTCGGTGCCCCTGACCACCCTGGTGTCCGTGGCGCGCCTGTATGCGTCGTTCGACGTGGACGAGCAGACCTTCCTGCGCTATGTCAATCCCAGCAGCGCCACCGGCACGTCCGTGCCGGTGCAACTGGGCCTGGCCAACGAAGAAGGCTATTCGCGCGAAGGCGTGGTGGCGTCGGTCGACAACCGGATGGACCCCACCTCGGGCACGATCCGCGTGCGCGCCGTGTTCGACAACCAGGACGGCACCCTGCTGCCCGGCCTGTACGCCCGCGTCCGCCTGGGCGGCAGCGCCCCCTACGAGGCCGTGCTGATCGACGAGCGCGCCATCGGCACCGACCAGAGCAAGCGCTTCGTGCTCGTGGTCGGCGACGACAACCACGCCAATTACCGCGAGGTGAAGCTGGGGGCCAACGTCGGCCAGCTGCGCGTGGTCGAGTCCGGGCTGAAGCCAGGCGAACGCATCGTCGTCAACGGGCTGCAGCGCGTACGCCCCGGCGACGTGGTCGCGCCCAACCTGGTGTCCATGGATACCGCGCCGGAAACCGTCAAGACTGCATCGGCCGACCTGAAGCAATAAGGCGCCGACTGGAACCTCCATGAATATCTCCAAATTCTTCATCGACCGGCCGATCTTCGCGGGCGTGCTGTCGGTCCTGGTGCTGCTGGGCGGCCTGCTGGCCATGTTCCAGCTGCCCATTTCCGAGTACCCCGAGGTGGTGCCGCCGTCCGTCGTCGTGCGGGCGCAATACCCCGGCGCCAACCCCAAGGTCATCGCCGAGACCGTGGCCTCGCCGCTGGAGCAGCAGATCAACGGCGTCGAGGACATGATGTACATGCAGTCGCAGGCCAACAGCGACGGCAACCTCACGCTGACGGTCTACTTCAAGCTCGGGGTGGATCCCGACAAGGCGCAGCAGCTGGTGCAGAACCGCGTGTCGCAGGCCCTGCCGCGCCTGCCGCCCGACGTACAGCGCCTGGGCGTGACCACCGTCAAGAGCTCGCCCACGCTGACGCTGGTGGTGCACCTGATCTCGCCCGACAACCGCTATGACGCCACCTACCTGCGCAACTACGCGGTCATCAACGTGAAAGACCGCCTGGCGCGCATCTCCGGCGTGGGCGAAGTCACGGTGTGGGGCGCCGGCGACTACTCCATGCGCGTGTGGCTCGACCCGCAGAAGGTCGCGCAGCGCGACATGACCGCCATGGAAGTGGTCAACGCCATCCGCGAGCAGAACGTGCAGGTTGCGGCGGGCACCATCGGCGCCTCGCCCAACGACGTGCCCATGCAGTTCTCCGTCAATGCCCGCGGACGCCTGCAAAGCGTGGAGGAATTCAACGACATCATCCTCAAGACCTCGCCCGAGGGCGCCGTCACGTACCTGCGAGACGTGGCCCGCGTAGAGCTCGATTCGCAGGAATACGCCCTGCGCTCGCTGCTGGACAACAAGCCGGCGGTGGGCATGGGCATCATGCAGTCTCCCGGCTCGAACGCGCTCGAGGTCTCCAGCCAGGTGCGCGCCGCCATGGCCGAGATGTCCAAGGACTTCCCGCCCTCGGTGGAATACCGCATCGAGTACGACCCCACGCAGTTCGTGCGCTCCAGCATCGAGGCCGTGGTGCATACGCTGCTGGAGGCCATCGCGCTGGTGGTGCTGGTGGTGATCGTGTTCCTGCAGACCTGGCGCGCATCCATCATCCCGCTGCTGGCCGTGCCGGTGTCCATCATCGGCACCTTCGCGCTGCTGCTGATGTTCGGCTATTCCATCAACGCGCTGTCGCTGTTCGGCATGGTGCTGGCCATCGGCATCGTGGTGGACGACGCCATCGTGGTGGTGGAGAACGTCGAGCGCAACATCGGGGAAGGACTGTCTCCCCGGGAGGCCACGTACCGGGCGATGCAGGAAGTCAGCGGCCCCATCATCGCCATCGCGCTGACGCTGTGCGCGGTGTTCGTGCCGCTGGCCTTCATGACGGGCCTCACAGGCCAGTTCTACAAGCAGTTCGCCATGACCATCGCCATTTCGACGGTGATCTCGGCCTTCAACTCGCTGACCCTGTCGCCGGCGCTGTCGGCCCTGCTGCTCAAGGGCCACCACGACAGGCCCGATGCGCTGACCCGCGGGATGAACCGCGTGTTCGGACCGTTCTTCAACTGGTTCAACCGCACGTTCAACCGCGCTTCCGACCGCTACGCCGCCGGCGTGGGCGGGGTCATCCGGCGCAAGGGCGGCTCGATGCTGGTGTACGCGGTGCTGCTGGGCCTGACCGCGCTGATCGGCAACATCCTGCCCGGCGGCTTCATCCCGGCGCAGGACAAGCAGTACCTGATCGGCTTCGCACAGCTCCCCAACGGCGCCTCGCTGGACCGCACCGAAGACGTGATCCGCCGCATGAGCGACATCGCCCTGCAGCAGCCTGGCGTCAAGAGCGCCATCGCCTTCCCGGGCCTGTCGATCAACGGCTTCACCAACAGCTCGAGCGCCGGCATCGTGTTCGTCACGCTCGACGACTTCAACGAGCGCACCAGTCCCGAGCTGTCGGGCAACGCCATCGCGGGCGCGCTGAACCAGAAGTTCGGCGCCATCAAGGACTCGACCGTCGCCGTCTTTCCGCCTCCGCCCATCCTGGGCCTGGGCACCCTGGGCGGCTTCAAGCTGCAGATCGAGGACCGCGGCGCGCAGGGCTACGAGGCACTCGACCGCGCCACCCAGGCCTTCGTGGCCAAGGCGGCGCAGACGCCCGAACTCGGCCCCACGTTCTCGAACTACCAGATCGCCGTGCCGCAGCTCGACGTCGACCTGGACCGCGTGAAGGCCCGCCAGCTGGGCGTGCCGGTGACCGACGTGTTCGACACCATGCAGGTGTACCTGGGCTCGATGTACGTGAACGACTTCAACCGCTTCGGCCGCGTGTTCCAGGTGCGGGCCCAGGCCGATGCGCAGTTCCGCGCGCATCCCGACGACATCCTGCAGCTGAAGACCCGCAACGCCGCGGGCGAGATGGTGCCGCTGTCGTCGCTGGTCACCGTGAAGCAGAGCTTCGGCCCCGAGATGGTCGTGCGCTACAACGGCTACACCGCCGCCGACATCAACGGCGGCCCGGCGCCGGGCTTCTCGACCAACCAGGCGCAGGAGGCGGCCGCGCGCATCGCCGCCGAAACCCTGCCGCGCGGCTTCCAGATCGAATGGACCGACCTGGCCTACCAGCAGATGCTGGCCGGCAACGCGGGCCTGTGGGTCTTTCCGATCAGCGTGCTGCTGGTGTTCCTGGTGCTGGCCGCGCTGTATGAAAGCCTGACGCTGCCGCTGGCCGTGATCATGATCGTGCCGATGAGCGTGCTGGCCGCCCTGACCGGCGTCTGGCTGACCGGCGGCGACAACAACATCTTCACCCAGATCGGGCTGATGGTGCTGGTGGGGCTGTCGGCGAAGAACGCCATCCTGATCGTGGAATTCGCCCGCGAGCTCGAGATGGGCGGCAGCACGCCGGTGCAGGCCGCCATCGAGGCCAGCCGCCTGCGCCTGCGCCCGATCCTGATGACGTCGATCGCGTTCATCATGGGCGTGGTGCCGCTGGTGCTGTCCACCGGCGCGGGCGCGGAAATGCGCCAGGCCATGGGCGTGGCCGTGTTCTTCGGCATGCTGGGCGTGACGCTGTTCGGCCTGTTCCTGACGCCGGTGTTCTACGTGCTGCTGCGCAAGCTGGGCAAGCGCCCCCTGCACAGCGCGCATGCGCACACCGCGCCGATCGCGCACCACCAACCTGCCGAAGCCGACTGAGGAGCCAGCCATGACGCATACCATCACACGTGGCTCCGCCCTGCTTGCCCTGCTGCTGACGCTGGCGGGCTGCGCGGTGGGCCCCGATTACCAACGCCCCGAGGTCGCCACGCCCGCGGCCTACAAGGAAGCCGCCGCGCTGCCCGCCAGCGAGGCCGGCAGCTGGCAGCCGGCCCGTCCGGCCGACGACACGCTGCGGGGCCAATGGTGGAAGATCTTCGGCGACGCCGAACTGGATGCGCTGCAGGAGCAGGCGCAGCGCGCCAATCCCAGCCTGCAGGCCGCCGCGGCCCGGCTCACGCAGGCGCGGGCCCTGCTGCGCGATGCCCGCTCGGCGCGCGCGCCGCAGGTGGGCGTGGGCGTGGGGCCCATGCGCCAGCGCAGCTCCCCGGCCTCCGAGGGGCTGCCCGACGACGGGCCCGGCACCTACGGCACGCTGTGGCGCGGCCAGGCCACCGTGTCGTACGAGGCCGATCTCTTCGGCCGCGTGGCCCGCAGCGTCGAGGCGGCGAACGCCGACGCCGCGCAGAGCGCGGCGCTGTATCGCTCGGTGCTGCTGGCGCTGCAGGCCGACGTGGCGCAGGGCTACTTCCTGCTGCGCGAGCTCGACGCCGACCTGCAGATCTACCGCCGTACCGTGGCCCTGCGCCAGGAAAGCCTGGACCTGGTCCAGCGGCGCTACGACGCGGGCGACATCAGCGAACTGGACCTGGCACGCGCGCGCACCGAACTTGCGTCGGCGCAGGCCGAGGCCACCGGCGTGGAACGCCGCCGCGCGAGCGCCGAACATGCGCTGGCGGTGCTGCTGGGCAAGGCGCCGGCGGAATTCAGCATGCCGTCCCGGCCGCTGGCGCGCGTCGCGGTGGAAATCCCTGCGGGGCTGCCTTCCACGCTGCTCGAGCGCCGGCCCGACATCGCCGCTGCCGAGCGCGCCATGGCGGCGGCCAATGCCCGCATCGGCGCCGCGCAGGCTGCCTTCTTCCCGCGCCTGGACATCACGGGCGCGGCGGGCTTCGAGTCGTCCGAACTGGGCAACCTGTTCCAGTGGTCCAGCCGCACCTTCCTGCTGGGGCCCCTGATGGGCACCGCCCTGTCGCTGCCCATCTTCGACGGCGGACGGCGCCAGGCCAACGTGGAACGCGCCCGCGCGGTCTACGAGGAAGACGTCGCCAAGTACCGCGAGACGGTCCTGAATGCGTTCCGCGAGGTGGAGGACAACCTCTCCAACCTGCGGCTGCTGCGCGGCCAGGCCGAGGCGCAGAACCAGGCGCTCGAAGCCTCGATGCGCGCCGCGAGCCTGTCGCAGACGCAGTACCGCGAAGGCTCGGTCAGCTACCTGGACGTCATCGAGGCCGACCGCAGCGTGCTGCTGCAGCAGCGGGCCTCCCTGCAGCTCGAAGCCGAACGTGCCCGTTCCACCGTGGACCTGATCCGCGCGCTGGGCGGAGGCTGGGACCTGCCCCTGCCGGACGCCCCCTCCACGGCCCGGGCGGAGGCGAGCGCGGAAGTCGCGCAGCGCTGACGTTCTGCCCTCAAGGGAACAGGCGCTGCAGCATCGCCGGCAGCGTCCGCGCCATGAAGGCATCGATGCCCGCCGCACCCGCGGCGGCGTCGAACTTGCCGTCCAGGGCCAGGTGCGCATAGCCGTGCACCGTGGACCAGGCGCCCAGCAGCAGCACCTGTGCCGCGTCGTCCAGCGGCGCGCCGGCAGCCAGGCCGGCATAGCCGCGCACGCCCCGTTCGAGCTCGCCGTAGGCCGCCTGGCCCGCCGCGGCCAGCCGCGGATCTTCCTGCAGGCGGTCCTTGCGGAACATCAAGAGGAAACGCCCGGGATGCGCCAGGGCGAAGCGCACGTAGCCCAGGCCCTGCCGGCGCAGGCAATCGGCCGGATCGCTGCCCGCCTCGCGCCCGTCGCGCAGATACACGGCCAGCGCCTCGAAGCCGAGGATCGCCACTTCCGTCAGCAAACCGGCCGCGCTGCCGAAATGATGCAGCGGCGCAGCCGGCGACACGCCCACGCGCCGCGCGGCTTCCCGCAGGGTGAAGCCCTCCAGCCCGCCCTCGGCCAGCATGGCCTCGGTGGCCTGCACCAGCGCCGCGCGCAGCGCGCCGTGGTGATAGGAGTCGGACGCGCGGGATCGGGAAGACGTGGCCATGGCACCTGGAACTTTACACCGTAAAGATCCAATGCTAATTTATCTGAACACTGTTTAGATAAAGGTGGCAGGCATGGATGGCATCTCCTACGAAACCGGATTCCAGGCGGCTTCGGCACTGGTCTTGCCCGGCTGGCTGGCCCTGTGGGCCTCGCCCTGGCTCGGGCGGCTGCGGCGCGGCGCATGGCTGTACTCCGGCGCGCTGGCGCCGCTGGCGCTGGGCGCGGCCTATGTCGTGCTGGTGGCCGCCCACTGGCCCGGCGCCGGCGGCGGCTACGGCTCGCTGGCGGGGGTCGGGGCGCTGTTCGCGCACCCGGGCATGCTGCTGGCCGGCTGGCTGCACTACCTGGCCTTCGACCTGCTCGTGGGCACGTGGATCGCCCGCGCCGGGCTGCGCGCCGGCATGCCGGCGTGGCAGCTGCTGCCCTGCCTGGCGCTGACCTTCCTGTTCGGCCCCTCGGGCCTGCTGGCCTACCTGGGGCTGCGCCATGCCGGCACGATCCGCCGCGGGGTGGCGGCCCTGCATGCGCGCCAGCCGGCATTGACGACATTCGGCCTGCTCATGTTCGCCGCCATGCTGCCCACCGCCGTGGCAGCCGTCCTGGACCCGCGCACGCTCCATGGCGTCGGCGTCTGGATCAAGCCGCTGAAGTTCATGGCGGCCATCGGCGTGCATGTCCTGACGCTGGCCTGGCTGCTGGGCGCGGTGCCGGAGCCCGTGCGGCGCGGCCGGCTGCTGCGCGCCACCGTGGCGGTGGTGCTGGCCACGGCCGGCTTCGAGTTCGTCTACATCACCCTGCAGGCCGGGCTGGGCCAGGACTCGCACTTCAACCATGCCACGCCCCTGCATACCGCGCTGTACGCGCTGATGGGCCTGGGCGCGGTGCTGCTCACCACCGCGTCGCTGCCCGTGGCGTGGGCGCTGTGGCGCCATGGCCGGGCGCTGGCGCCGGCCCGGCGCCTGGCGGCCATGCTGGGATCGGTGCTGTCGGCGGCAGGCGGCGTACTCTCGGGCGCCCTCATCGCCGCGCAAGGCGGGCCGCTGGTGGATCCCACCCTCTCCTATTCGCCCGTTCCGCTGCTGGGCTGGTCCTGGACGGGCGGTGACCTGCGCCCGGCCCATTTCGTGGGCCTGCATGCCCTGCAGGTGCTGCCGCTGCTCGGCGTGCTGGCGCTTCGCCTGCGCCTGTCCCGGCCCATTGCCTGGGTCGCCCTGGCCGCGGCCGGCTACACGGCGTTCTACGCCTGGACCGTCGGCCAGGCCCTGGGGGGAACCTGATACCCGGAAACCTGATACCGGGAGGCTGACATTGGACGCCCGGCATGTCCGTGCGGGGCGTCGGACACACGGCGCCTGACGCCGCGCGGCGACACCCGCATAATGGCAGGCATGTCGTCCCGCCCCCTGCCGCCGCCGCGCCTGTTCTTCGCGCTGTGGCCGGACGCCGCCACCGCGGCCCGGCTGCACGACTGGATCCGCGCCGCCCATGCGGCCTGCGGCGGCCGGCCGATGCGCATCGACACGCTGCACATCACGCTGGCTTTCCTGGGGCCGGCCGACCCGGCGCGCACGGCGCAATTGGTGCAGGCAACCCGCCAACAGTCCATCCCGCCGGGGGAAATCCCTATCGTGCGCTACGGGGTGTTTCCCCGCCCACGCATCGTCTGGGCCGGGCCCGCGGAAACCGGCCAGCCGGGGCTGGAGGCGCTGCACGACGAACTGTGGGCCTGGCTTGCGCCGCTGGGCTGGCAGCGGCCGGCCCAGCCCTTCCGGCCCCATGCGACGCTGCTGCGCCATGCCGACACGGCCGCCCCGCTCCCGCCCCCGCCCGGGCCCGTGGTGTGGCGCTACGAGCGCTACGCATTGGTCCATTCCGAACCCGGCGGCGGCGCGCGCTACCGCACCCTGGCCACGAGCGCCCCGGCCTGACGGGCCCATGGCACAATCGGCGTCCCAGACCGACTCGCAAGGCCCCCGATGCTCATCTTGCTGGACCAGGACGGCGTGCTCGCCGACTTCGAAGGCGCCTTCCTGGCAGCCTGGCGCGCACGCTACCCGGACGTCGCGCCGGTGCCCTACGAAGACCGGCGCTCCTTCCACCTGCTCGACGACTATCCGCCTGCCCTGCGGGCCCAGGCCGAGGCCATCTATACCGCGCCCGGCTTCATCCGCGACCTGCCGCCCGTTCCCGGCGCCATCGAGGCCTACCGGGAACTGCAGGCGCTCGGCATGGACGTGCGCATCTGCTCCTCGCCGCTGCGCCAGTACGAGAACTGCGTGGCCGAGAAGTACCAATGGGTGGAACGCCACCTGGGCCGCGAAGCCACGCAGAAGCTGATCCTCTCGCGCGACAAGACCCTGGTGTACGGCGACCTGCTGATCGACGACCGGCCCCGCATCGAAGGCGTCGCGCGGCCGCACTGGCGCCACATCCTCTACGACGCCCCCTACAACCGCCACGAAACCGGCCGCCCGCGCCTGACCTGGGCCAACTGGCGCAGCGTGCTGGCCGGCGAGCTCTACACCGCCGACCGGTAGCCGCGTCCGCGCCGTGCGGCGCTGCAGCGTGACTTGGCCGCGGATTTCTGTATTCTGAATCCAGAAATCGCCCGGAGGCCGCATGCTCAAACCCCTGCCCGCAGCCAGCGACCTGGCCCGCACCGTGTACCTGCAGCTGCGCCAGGCCGTCATCGACGGCACGCTGGCGCCGGGCACGCGCCTGGCGCAGGAAGACCTGGCCGCCCGGCTGGGGGTGTCGCGCCAGCCCGTGCTGCAGGCCCTGGCCCGCCTCGAGCGCGACGGCCTGGCCGTGCGCGCCGACGGGCGCGGCACGCTCGAAGTCGCTCCGCTGGACCCGCAGCTGGTGCAGGAGTTCTACCAGCTGCGCGCAGAAACCGACGCCCTGGCCGCCCGGCTCGCCGCCGCGCGCATCGCCGCCGGACACGCCCGGCCGCTGCCCGATGCGCTGGTGGAGCGCGGCCGGGCGGCGCTGCGGCGCGGCCGCATGCCGGCCCTGATCGCCGCCGATACCCAGCTGCACCACGCCATCTACGCCGCCTCGGGCAACCAGCTGCTCGCCAGCGTCATGGCGCCCCAATGGGACCACCTGGAACGCGTGATGAGCGCGGTGCTGGAGCCCGCCGCGGTGCGCGGCGGCCTGTGGGACGAACACGCGGCCATGGTGGCCGCCATCAATGCCGGCGACGGCGCCCGCGCGGCCGAGCTCTCCCGCGCCCATGCGCAGCGCGCCGCTGCCGGCCTGCTGCCGCGCCTGGATCGCCGCGAGGCGGCCTGAAGGCCCGTTTCCCGTACCGGCGCGCCACGACGCCGGACCATCCAGAGCCGGTCGCAGCCGGCCCGCTTTCCGGAGACAACGCATGGAACTCACGCAAGCCCAACGCGAGCAGTTCGACCGGGATGGCTACCTGTTCTTCCCGGGCCTGTTCGCGCCGGAAGAAATCGCCCGGCTCACCGACGAAGTGCCGCGCCTGTACGCGCAGGACCGCCCCGAGAACGTGCGCGAGAAGAACGGCGGCGCGGTGCGCACCAACTTCGCCGCGCATCTCTACAGCGCGCCGTTCGCGCGCCTGGCCCGCCATCCCCGCATGGTGCGCCCGGTGGAGCAGCTTTTCGGCGAACCGGTCTACATGCACCAGTTCAAGATCAACGGCAAGAACGCCTTCGACGGCGACGTCTGGCAATGGCACCAGGATTACGGCACCTGGCTCAACGACGATCTCATGCCCACGCCGCGCGCCATGAACGTCGCGATCTTCCTGGACGAGGTCAACGAATACAACGGCCCGCTGATGTTCATCCCGGGCAGCCACCGGCTGGGCGTGCTGGATGCCGGGCACGACACCACCACCACCAGCTATCCGCTGTGGACCATCAACAACGAGAACATCCGCGAGCTGGTCGACAAGGCGGGCGGGCGCCACGGCGGCATCGTCGCGCCCAAGGGGCCGGCCGGCTCCATGCTGCTGTTCCATTCCTGCCTGGTGCATGCCTCCTCCTCGAACCTGAGCCCCTGGAACCGGGTCAGCGTCTACCTGAGCCTGTGCGCGGTTTCCAACCACATCCGGCGCCACAAGCGCGTGGGCTGGATCGCGCATCGCGACTTCACGCCCATCCAGTGCCTGCCCGACGACTGCCTGCGGCGCGACTATCCGGTGGACCTGCCCTGGGCGCGTGGCACGCCCCCCGAGGAAGCGCGCACCTCGCTGGAGCGGCTCGAGGAGGCGGTCCAATGAACCTGCATCGCATGCTCAAACAGCGCGAGGCCGACGGCAAGCCGTTGCGGGTGGCGCTGATCGGCGCCGGCAAGTTCGGCGCCATGTTCCTCAGCCAGGCGCGGCGCACGCCGGGCATCCGGCTGGTGGCCGTGGCCGACCTCGCCCCCGACCGCGCCCGCGCGGCCCTCACCCGCGTGGGCTGGCCGGCCACCGCCCTGAACGCGCCCAGCATCGCCGACGCGGTCCATACGGGCGCGGTGCACTTCAGCGACGATGCATCGGCCGTGATCGCCGATCCCGGCGTGGAGATCGTGATCGACGCCACCGGCAGCCCCACGGCAGGCATACGCCACGTACTGGCCTGCTGCGAACACGGCAAGCACATCGTCATGGTGAACGTGGAGGCCGACGCACTGGCCGGCCCGCTGCTGGCCCGGCGCGCGCGCGAGGCGGGCATCGTCTACTCGCTGGCCTACGGCGACCAGCCGGCCCTGATCTGCGAGATGGTCGACTGGGCCCGGGCCAGCGGCTTCGAAGTCATCGCCGCGGGCAAGGGCACCAAGTACCTGCCCGAATTCCACACCTCCACCCCCGACACCGTGTGGCCCTACTACGGCTTCACCGACGAAATGGTGGCTGCGGGCGACTTCAACGCGCAGATGTTCAACAGTTTCCTCGACGGCACCAAGAGCGCCATCGAGATGGCCGCGGTGGCCAACGCCACCGGGCTGGCCTGCGCGCCGTCAGGCCTGCACTTCCCGCCCTGCGGCGTGGACGACCTGGCGCGCGTGCTGCGTCCGCGCGAGGACGGCGGCACGCTGCATCATCGCGGCCAGGTGGAAGTGGTGTCTTCGCTGGAGCGCGACGGCCGGCCGGTGTTCCGCGACCTGCGCTGGGGCGTGTACGTCACGCTGGCCGCCGACAGCGACTACGTACGGCGCTGCTTCCAGGAATACGGGCTGGTCACCGACCCCGGCGGCAACTACACCGCCATGTACAAGCCCTACCACCTGATCGGACTGGAGCTGGGCATCAGCGTGGCGAACGTGGGCCTGCGGCGCGAACCCACCGGTACGCCCGCCGGCTGGCACGGCGACGTGGCGGCCACGGCCAAGCGCGACCTGGAAGCAGGCCAGGTGCTCGACGGCGAAGGCGGCTACACCGTCTATGGCAGGCTGGTGCCCGCGCCCACCTCCCTGGCCGAGGGCCTGCTGCCGCTGGGCCTGGCCCACGGCGTGCGGCTCAAGCACCCCATACGCCAGGGCCAGGCGGTACGCTGGCAGGACGTGGAGTTCGACGAAACCGCCCTGGCCGTGCGCATCCGCCGCGAGATGGAGCGCGAATTCGCCTGAACCGCAGGCTCCGCGCGGCGCCGGTGTCGGTTCGTCGAGGCCCGACACCGGCGCAGCCGCCAGCCGTCATTTGATCCAGCAGCAAAAGTAAATTGCGTTTTTTGCGGTTACTCTGAGAAATCGAAACGGGCAGAATGCCGTCCTGATGAGCCATGCCGGCTCTGTTGGAGTCATTCATGCCTATCGCTTTGTGGGCGCTCGCCGTCGGCGCCTTCGGTATCGGAACCACCGAGTTCGTCATCATGGGCCTGCTGCCCGAGGTCGGCGCCGATCTCGGCGTGTCGTTGTCCTCGGCCGGCCTGCTGGTCACGGGTTACGCCCTGGGCGTCACGCTGGGCGCGCCGCCCGTGGCCATCCTCACCACCCGCCTGCCCCGCAAGACGCTGCTGCTGGGCCTGATGCTGATCTTCACGCTGGGCAACCTAGCCTGTGCGCTGGCGCCCGGCTACGGCACCCTGATGGCGGCCCGCGTGCTCACCTCGCTGGCGCACGGCGCCTTCTTCGGCGTGGGCTCGGTAGTGGCCGCCAGCCTCGTCCGGCCCGACAAGCAGGCCTCGGCCATCGCCCTGATGTTCACCGGACTCACCCTCGCCAACGTGCTGGGCGTGCCCCTGGGAACCTGGCTGGGCCAGGCCTGGGGCTGGCGCGCCACCTTCTGGGCCGTGACCGTCGTGGGCGTGGCCGCCATGGCTGCCATCGCGACGTGGGTGCCGGCCAGCCGCGGCAGCCAGGCCGGCGACCTGCACGGCGAATTGCGCGCGCTGGGCCGGCCGCAGGTGCTGCTGGGCTTTCTCATGACGGTGCTGGGCTTCGGCGGCGTGTTCACCGCCTTCACCTACATCTCGCCGCTGCTCACCGAACTGGCGGGCTTTCCCGACAGCGCGGTCTCGCCCATCCTGGTGCTGTTCGGCGTGGGGCTGGTGGCCGGCAACACGCTGGGCGGCCGCCTGGCCGACCGCCGCCTCATGCCCACGCTGGTGGGCAGCCTGGTGCTGCTGTCGGCCGTGCTGGTGCTGTTCAGCTTCACGGTGCACGACCGTACCTGGGCGGTGATCACGGTGGCCGTGCTGGGCGCGGCCGCCTTCGCCACCGTGCCGCCATTGCAGATGCGCGTGCTGGAGCAGGCGGGCGGCGCGCCCAATCTCGCCTCGGCCTTCAACATCGCCGCCTTCAACCTGGGCAATGCCGCCGGCGCCTGGCTGGGCGGCCTCACGATAGACCACGGCCCCGGCCTGGCCGCCACGCCGCTGGTGGCCGCGGCCGTCACCGGCGCCGGACTGCTGGTGGCGCTGTACAGCTGGAGCCGCAGCCGCCGCAGCCCGGCCGCGGCGCTGGCCTGCTGAGTCGGAAGCACCTCCTCCCCAAGGTTGCAATGAAAGCGGTCGCGGCAGCTAACGCCCGGCCGCCAGCTGCCGCGAAATGAAGCTGCAGGTGGCCACCAGCAGCTGCGCGCACTCGGGCATGCTGCCTTCCATGCGATGCCCTGGCCCTGCAACGGCGATGCCCAGGGTTTCCTTGTTCACGTTCAGGAACGCCGCCACTGCCCACACGTCGCCGACGTTCTCTCCCCGCGTCTGGAAGTAGCCCAGCCGACGGCTTTGCTGGATGTCGGCGATCAGCGCCTCCGGATCCGTAATGGTGGCGGACGTGATGGGCGCCAGGGTGCGGCCCTGCAGCCACTCGCGCAGTTCCTGCTCCTTCATGCAGCCCAGCAGCGCCTTGCCGATCGAGCTCGAGTGCAGGGGCTTGATGTCTCCCGGCTTGGCCGAGTAGCGGATCGAGTGTGTGCCCTCCACCACCTGCAGATACACCACCGAATCGCCCTGGCGCTTGCCCAGGATCACGGTTTCGCGCGACGTGTCGCGCAGCCGTTCGAGCATGGGCGTGGCCTGCTCCACGATAGGGTCCTGCTGCAGGATGTCGCGCGCCACGTCGTACATCCGCTTGGTTGGGTAGAGTGCCCGCGGCCGGCTCAGCGTGTACAAGTAACCGCGCGCGCTCAACGTCGCCACGATCGCATGGCAGGTGCTCTTGGGTATGCCCGCCGCATCGGCCAGTTCGGTCAGCGACATGGGCCGCTGGCTGGACTGGAAGGCCTCGAATATATCGAGCACGCGCTCGACCGCGGTGACGCTTTCGCTGGCCATCTGGACTCCTCCTCCGGTGCGCTCGGCCGAAGGCGGAATTCAGCCGGCCGAACAATGCTGCGCCATCTGCGCGTATGCGCGACCTCGGGGTCGTCTTGTTCGAAATATAGAACATTCGTTCTTGCGGCGGGAAATTGCGCCACCTAGCATCCCTGCATACCCGACCCGCAAGCGGGCAGCCAGGAGACACAGCGCGTGACAGCGGATTCCCCCATCCACATCGAGCACCGGGCCGACGGCGCCTGCCGGATCACCGTGGACCGCGCGCGCAAGCACAACGCGCTGTCACGCGAGGTGCTGGCGCGGCTGGCCGACGCCGTGGCCGAGGCCGGCGCCCGGCCCGCTACCCGGCTGGTGCTACTGAGCGGCGCCGGCGAGCGGTACTTCGCCGCGGGCGGCGACCTGGTCGACCTGGCCTCGGTGCGCGATGCAGCGGCAACCCGGGAGATGGCCCGGGAGGCGAGTGCGGCACTGGACGTGGTGCGCGAGTCCCCGGTGCCTGTCGTGGCCTACTTGAACGGCGATGCCATTGGCGGCGGCGCGGAGCTGGCCCTGGCCTGCGACCTGCGCCTGCTGGCGCCGCACGCCCGTATCGGCTTCGTGCAGGCGCGCATGGCCATCACCTCGGCGTGGGGCGGCGGGCCCGACCTCTGCCGACTGGTGGGCGGCGCCCGTGCGCTCCGCATGATGAGTCGCTGCGAACTGGTGGACGCGGAACAGGCTGTCTCCTGGGGGCTGGCGGACGCCGTGGCGGCGGGCGGATCCGACGGCGCAGGCGCCCAGGCCTTTCTCGCCCCCATGCTGGCCTGTCCGCCGCAGGTGCTGCGCGGCATCAAGGCGCAGGCCCTGGCATGGCGCCGCGGGGAAGCACTGCAAGCCTGCCGCGACGTGGAGCAGCGCCACCTGATCGAAACCTGGCTGCACGACGACCATTGGCGTGCGGTCGAAGCCTTCTTGTCCAAAGGAAAGCGATGAGCCAATCCCCTCCCGCGGGTATCCCGCCACGTCTGCTATCCGTGAATCGCAGCGGCATCGAAGTCCCGGTGAGCGTCGGCCCCGACGCCGTGGACCCCGACCGCATCGGCGAGCCGGGCCAGTATCCCTTCACGCGGGGCATCTTCCCCGACGGCTACCAGGGCAGGCTGTGGACCATCCGGCAGTATTCCGGCTTCGGCACCGCCGAAGAGTCCAACGCCCGCTACAAGTTCCTGCTGGAACAGGGCCAGACCGGCCTGTCGGTGGCGCTGGACCTGCCCACCCAGTGCGGCCTGGACCCCATCCATCCGATGGCGCGGCCGGAGATCGGCAAGGTGGGCGTATCGCTGTCCAACCTCAGCGAGGCCGAGATCCTCTTCGACGGCATCGACCTCTCGAAGATCTCCACCTCGTTCACCATCAACGGCACGGCCGCCATTGTGTACGCCATGTACCTGGCGGTGGCGGACAAGCAGAACGTGCCGCGGGAAAAACTCACCGGCACGATCCAGAACGACATCCTCAAGGAATACGTGGCCCGCGGCACGTGGATCTTTCCGGTGCGGCCTTCCATGCGCCTCATCGCCGATTCCATCCTGTATTCCAACGAGGTCTCGCCGCGCTTCAATCCGATCAGCATCGCGGGAGCGCACGTGCGCGATGCCGGCGCCACCGCCGCCGAGGAGATGGCCTACACGCTGGCCAACGGATTGGCCTATGTCGACGAACTGCGTGCGCGCGGCGGCGACGTGGAAAAGTTCGCCAAGCGGCTGTCGTTCTTCTTCTACGTGCACATGGATTTCTTCGAGGAGATCGCCAAGTTCCGCGCCGGACGCCGACTGTGGGCGCGGCTCATGAAGGAGCGCTACGGCGTGCAGGATCCGAAGGCCCAGCATTTCCGCTTCGGCGTGGTCTGCGGCGGCTCTTCGCTGATCGCACCGCAGCCCTACAACAACATCGTGCGCGTGGCCGTCGAGACCATGGCCGCCGTGTTAGGCGGCGCGCAGTCCATCTTCACGTGTGCATTCGACGAGGCCTTCCAGATACCCACGGAATTCTCTGCGGAGCTGGCCGTGCGCACGCAGCAGATGATCGCCTACGAAAGCGGGATCGGCCGCACCGTAGACCCGCTTGGCGGCAGCTACTTCCTCGAACAGCACACCGACCGCATGGAGGAGAAGATCATCCAGGTGATGGAAGAGATCGATGCCTACGGCGGCGTGATCCGGGCCATCGAGGACGGATGGATCCAACTGCGCCTGGCCGAGCGCGGCCTGGAGCGCAAGCTCGACACCGATTCGGGCAAGACTGTGATCGTGGGCCAGAACCATTTCCGCAAGTCGGACGAAGAGATCAAGGTGGGAGAGGTCTTCACCCTCGACCCCACAGCGGCGCAGCGTGCCCTGGAGAAATTCCAGCGCGTGCTGGACACCCGCAGCCAGGCGTCTGTGGACGCCGCGCTCGCACGGCTGGGCAGGGCCGCCGCACAGGACCGCGAGAACGTCATGCCTTACCTGGTGGAGTGCTGCCACGCCTATGCCACCGTGGGGGAAATGGTGGCCTGCCTGAAGCGCGAATGGGGTGAATTCAAGGAGCCGGTGAATCTATGAACACGTCGCAAACACGGCCGCTTCTGGCGGGCAAGCGCATCCTGGTCGGCAAGCCGGGACTGGACGGCCACGACATCGGCGCAAAGATCGTGGCGCTGGCCATGCGCAATGCCGGTGCCGAAGTCATCTACACCGGTCTGCGCCGCAGCCCCGAACAGATCGCCCGGGTCGCGATCGACGAAGGCGTGGACGCCGTCGGGCTGAGCATCCTGTCGGGCAGCCACAAGGAACTGGTGCAGGATGTCTTCGCCCAACTGCACGCGCAGGGCGCCAACGACATCAAGGTCTTCGTGGGCGGCACCATCCCGGCCGAAGACCAGCCCTATCTGCTCGAACTGGGTGTCGCCGCCGTCTTCACCTCCGACATGCCACTGGAAGACACCCTGCGCATTCTCGCGGAGAGGTTGTCATGAGCCCGCACGGCCGTCCGAAGGGCGAATCCTCCCTTGGGGAGGAAGTCGCGCAGCGACAGGAGGGTCGTCCATCCAGCCCGCACGGCCGCCCGAAGGGCGAATCCTCCCCTGGGGAGGAAGTCGCGCGGAGAAACGCGCCGCTGGCGGGCATTCGCGTGATCGAAGTCGGGCACATGCTGGCAGGCCCCTATTGCGGGTTGATGCTGGCCGACATGGGGGCCGAGGTGATCAAGGTCGAGCCGGTCGACGGCGACATCGGGCGCAGCGTGAGCCCGCATTTCGTCGGGCCGCACAACGCCTACTTCGCCAGCCTCAACCGCAGCAAGAAGAGCATCGTTCTGGACCTGGCGCAGCCCGAAGGCAAGGAGGCGCTGGGACGCATCGCGGCAGAGTCACATGCGCTGGTCACCAACCTGCGCCCCTCGGCCATCCACAAGCTGGGCCTGACCTACGACGCGATGCGGGCATGGAACGAGAAACTGGTCTGCGTGGCCCTGACCGGCTACGGGCTCGAAGGCCGCCACGCCGACAATCCGGCCTACGACTACGTCATCCAGGCGATGACGGGCGTCATGGCGCTTACCGGCGAACCGGATGCCCCGCCCGCCAAAGCGGGCTATTCCGCAGTGGACAACTCGGCCGGCCTGGTTGCTGCGCTGGGGCTGCTGGCCAAGATCGTGCAGGGCCAGGGCGGCCAAGTCGACGTGGCGATGTACGACGTGATGCTGTCCCAGCTCAATTACCTCGCCGGCGCCGACCTCAATGCCGGCGAGACCATCGAGCGTCTGCCCGCATCCTCCCATCCCTATGTGGTGCCGGCCCAGCTCTTCCCGACCGCCGACGGATGGCTGGCGCTCTTCATCACGCACGACAAGTTCTGGCAGAAGTTCTGCAACGAGGTCGGACGCCCGGAATGGATCACGGACCCGCGCTACGCCAGCATGGCCGGCCGCCGCGCGAACCGGGCCGACGTCGTGGCGGGCATCACGGCGGTGCTGGCCGGCGCGCCGGCGGCGGCCTGGGTCGAGCGCCTGGCGCCGCTGGGGGTGGTGGCCGCGCGCGTCGGCACGCTGGGCGAGGCACTGCGCAGCGACATTGCCGCCGAACGGGGCATGGTGGTGCCGCTGGGTGACGGCAGCCTGCCGCTGCGGGCCGTGGCCAGTCCGATCCGGTTCCTGGGCCATACGCCGGAATACCGCATGCCGCCTCTGTTGGACGAGCATCGCCAGGAGATCCTCGCGTGGGCCTCCCGCTGAACGAACCTCCGCTCGACCGGCGCGCGCTCGGCCGCACACTCAGCTGGCTGGCCAACGCCAGTCCGCTCGAAGCCGCGCTGCGCCAGCCCGCAGCCCCCCGGCATGCCGCAAGGCGCATCGGCATCACCGGCCCGCCGGGAGCCGGCAAGAGCACCCTGCTGGGCCAGCTTGCCCTGCATCGCCGGACATGCGGGCGCCTGGGCGTGCTGGCCGTGGATCCCAGCAGTCCCTTGAGCGGTGGCGCCATCCTCGGCGACCGGGTGCGCATGGACGAGCTGGAAGGCGTCGAAGACCTGTACATCCGCTCTCTGGGCTCTCGCCGAACTTCCGATGGCCTGGCCGACAACCTGCCCGAAATGCTGGACGCCATGGACGAGTTCGGCTTCTCGGAGATCATGCTGGAAACCGTAGGCGTGGGGCAAGCGGAGTACGCGGCGCGGGCGCACGTCGACACCCTGGTGCTGGTGCTGCTGCCCGACAGCGGGGACACCGTGCAGGCCATGAAGGCCGGCATCATGGAACTGGCCGACATCCTGGTGGTGAACAAGGCCGACCTGGCGGGCGCGCACAGGATGGCGGTGGACATCAAGCGCATCGCCGCGGTCACGCGCCACGCCGCAGAGGCGTGGATACCGCCGGTGCTGCTGGCCGCCCATGCCCGCCCGGAATCCATCGTGGCGCTGTCGGATGCCATCGACGCCCACCAGCGCTGGCTGGCCACCACGCAGCGGCGCGCCGCCCTGCTCGAGCAACGGGCCCGCTACCGGCTCAAGCGACTGCTCGAGATTCATGCCGCACGGATCATGGATCGATACGAGCCCGCATTTTTCACCCAGCCGCTGGAACAGCAGCTGGCATTGACGCTGGCGGCGCTCGCCAGCCAGCGGCGCAAAGCGTGACACAACGCAGCCGATACCACCAAAAGGAGACAGTCATGCGCAATTTCCTCGGGGCCTTCGCCCTGGCCGCCCTGCTGGCGCCCGCCGTACTCCCCGCCTGGGCGCAATCCGGATTTCCGACCAAGCCGGTGCGCATCGTGGTGCCCCAGACGCCCGGCGGCGCTTCCGATGCCCTGGCACGTATCGTGGGCCAGCATCTCTCGAAAGAATGGAACCAGCCCGTCGTCATCGAGAACCGCGCGGGCGCCGGCGGCAACGTCGGCATGGAAGCCGTCCATGCCGCCGAGCCCGACGGCTACACGCTGCTCATGAGCTATGTGGGTACGCAGGCCATCAACGGCGCCTTGTACAAGAAGCTCGCCTTCGATCCCGGCACGGACTTCGCGCCGGTGGCCACGCTGGCCACCCTGCCCTTCGTGGCCGTCGCCTTGCCCGGTGCCGGCTTTCGCACCATGGATGAGCTCGTCGCCACGGCCAAGACGCGCCGCGTGACCTACGGCTCGGCGGGCAACGGCTCGGTCAACCACCTGCTGGGCGAAATGTTCAACGCCGCGGCCGACGTCAAGCTCGTGCACGTGCCGTACCGGGGCGCCGCCGCGGCGTTGCAGGACCTGCTGGGCGGCCGCATCGACGTGGTCTTCACCAGCCTGCCGTCCGTGGCGGGCTCCATCAAGAGCGGCGCGCTGCGGCCCATTGCCGTCACCAGCGCGAAACGCGCCAGGTCGTTCGCCGACATCCCCACCATCGCCGAGGCGGGCTTCCCCGACTTCGACGTCAATCCATGGTTCGGCCTGATGGCACCGGCACGCACCCCGGCCGAGATCATCGCGACGATCAATCGCGACGTCAACGCCGTGCTACGGGACCCCGAGGTCGTCCGCAGCTTCGCCGCCCAGGGAGCCGAGCCCTACCCCACGCAGCCCGCCGTCTTCGCCGAGGTCCTTGCGGCCGACGTCCAGAAATGGGGCGGCGTGGTGCGCGCTTCGGCCGCGAGCGTGGACTGAGGAGGCGGCGCCATGGCGCGCAGTGCCCGAGCCGTACCGGCGCCCCCCGCTCGCCGGCCGAACATGGGCGTGGAGAAATCGCCTGTCGAACCGGACATCCGGCCGGCACTCCACCTTGTGGCCGCGGGAGAACACGGCGGAACCCAGAGTATCGAGCGTGCGCTGCGCATTCTCCGGGAACTGGCATCGCGGGGAGAGTTTGGCTGGCGGCTTTCCGACCTTGCCGCGCGCTGCGAAATGGACAAGGGCACGGCACACCGGGTACTGGCCTGCCTTGCACGCGAACATTTCGTGCAGCAGCGGCGCGCCGACAAGCGCTACTTCCCTGGGCCCATGCTGTTCCAGCTCGGCCTTTCCCTGCCGGGATACGCCGCCTTCCAGCACGCCTGCGCGGTGCCGCTCGCACGTCTTGCGCGACGCACCGAAGCCATCGCGTGGCTGATCCTGCGCAGCGGCAACGACTACGTCTGTGCCGTGCGCGAGGGGAATGCCGCGCTGCGAGGCTTCCTCGTGCAGGTGGGCACACGCCGTCCGCTCTTCACGTCGGTCGGCGGCGCCGCCATCCTGATGACACTGCCGCGCGAGGAGGCCCGCGCCATCCTCGATGACAACACCAGGCAGGAGATCGCACAACGCGGCCCCGACAGACTGCCGGGCCTGCGGCAGATGCTGGCACGCTCCCGCCGGCACGGTTTCGGCGTCAACCTGGGCGACGTCGCACCGGGCCTGCACGCCTACGCGGCGCCGATATGCGGAGAGGACGGCCGTGCCTTTGCGGCATTGTGCCTGACGGGCCTGGCCGACCAGCTGTGTGCCAGCCAGATCGACACACTGCGCACGATGTTGTTCGAGGTGGCCAGCCAGGTGGAAGGCCATGCAGACCGCCTGCTGCCCCCGGACATGCTGCCGGCACGCGCGCCGCATGCCCGCTGACGCTGCACAAGTTCAGATCGTGAAACTCCGATGCCCGCGGCTATGGGCAGGCCGGGAGGGCATCGATATGCTGGTCCGCGGAGACAACTCAGCCGCCAGCAACATGAACATAGATTCCGCGGTCAACCTCGAAGACCTGCGCCGCATGGCGCGACGCAAGCTGCCCAGGATCGCGTTCGACTTCATCGATGGCGGTGTCGACGACGAAATCTGTTTGCAGCGCAACCGGGACGCTTTCCGGCAATACCGGCTGGTTCCCCGCTATCTGGCCGACGTCTCGACACGCGACCAGTCCACCGAATTGCTGGGCCGCCGTTATGCCAGCCCGTTCGGGATATCTCCTACGGGCTTGGCGGGGCTTTTCCATCCGGGCGCCGACGCGCTGCTGGCCCACGCGGCCAAGGCCGCCGATATCCCGTTCCTGCTTTCCAGCGCCAGCAATGCCGCCATCGAAGATATCGCCCGGATCGCGCCGGAACACGTCTGGTTCCAGATCTACGGCACCCGCTCGGCAGCAATCAACGAAGATCTCATACAGCGGGCTCGCGCGGCGGGTGTCCATGCGCTGGTGCTGTCGGTGGACGTCCCGGTCAATGCCAACCGCGAACGCAACCGGCGCAACGGCTTCAGCCGTCCGTTCCGCATGACGCCGTCCATCGTGCTGGACACGCTGGGGCACCCCCGTTGGCTGTGGCGCTACCTGCGCACGGGCGGCGTGCCGATGATGCCGAACTGGCAGCCCTATGGACGGCCGGACGCCTCCGCCGGCGAGATCGCCGACCTGTATGGGTCCCTGACGCCGGCGCCGGGCATCATGTGGACCGATCTCGAGCGTATCCGGGCTGCCTGGCCAGGCAAGCTGGCGGTCAAGGGCCTGCTGCATCCCGATGACGTGCGCCGCGCCGCCGCGCTGGGCGTGGATGCCGTCATCCTGTCGAACCATGGCGGCAGGCAACTCGACGCGGCGCCGTCGCCTATCGAGATGCTGCCGGAGATTCGTGCCGCCGTGCAACCAAGCCTGGAGTTGATCGTCGACAGCGGCGTGCGCAGGGGTTCGGACATCGTCGTGGCCCGGTGCCTGGGCGCCCGTTTCTCGCTGTTCGGCAGGCCCACGCTGTATGCCGTGGCGGCGGGAGGCGGACGTGGCGTGACGCGGGCCATACAGATCGTCAGAGCGGAAGTCGACATGGTGCTGGCACAGATCGGCTGTCACGCATATGACGCATTGCATGCGGGATACCTGCGCCATGCCGCTGGCACCGCGCACAGACAGGAGATGCCCGGCCCGCCTGTGAAAAACCATAAAAGCGGCCATGCGCCGATATCCACCGAAGGAGACGAAGATGGACAGCATTTTCAGGAAACTGGCCTGCCTGACCGCTGCACTGCTGGCCTGGCTGGTTCCCGCAGCAGCCTGGGCTGACGACTACCCGGCACGCCCGCTCAGAATCATCGTGGCGTACCCTCCCGGGCAGAGCACCGACATCGCAACGCGGTACTTCGCAGGGAAACTGGCTGCGGCCTTGGGCCAGCCCGTCGTCGTGGAGAACCGCGCCGGTGCCTTCGGCAACATAGGAACCGCCTACGCGGCTCGCACGGCACCCGACGGCTACAACCTGCTCATGGGCGCATCCGGCACCCATGCGCTCAATCCTGCCCTGTACGATGACATCGGCTACGACGCGGAAAAAGATTTCGAGCCCATCGCGGCAACGGCCCTCATCCCCATGGTGGTGTCGGTCAGCCCGAAGCTGGAGGTGGATTCGCTGGCCGGCTTGTTCCAGCTGGCGCGCTCGCGGCCGGACAAAGTGGACGTCGCGCTGCCCAGCGTGACCGCACAGCTGGTGTTCGAAATGATGAAGCTCAATGGCGTCCCCCTGTATGCCGTGCGATACAAGGGCTCAGGGGAAGCCATGGCTGCGCTGCTGGGCGACCAGGTGCCTGTCCTGATCGACACCGTCGCGGCGTCCCGTGCCCAGTTTGACCGGATTCGCCCCCTGGCCGTGACCTCCCTGCGTGCGATGAGCGCGCTGCCGGACTTGCGCCCGGTGTCCGAGCAAGGCCTGGAGAAATTCAATGTGGTTGCGTGGAACGTCCTGATGGCGCCACGCGGCATACCGCCGGAGGTGCGCTCGCGGCTGGCGGACGAGATGCAGAAAATCCTCGCGCTGCCGGAAACCCGGGAAACGCTGCACAAGCTGGGTTTCGAGCCGGCACCGTGGATGGAACGCGCGGAATTGGTGGAATGGCTGCGCAGCGAACGCCAGTCCAACGCCGACGTCGTGCGGGCTGCCAACATGAAAGCCCAATGAGGAGGGAACATCCCATGACGACCCCAGGCATGACCTTGAGACACCGTGTCCTGCACGAAGGCTTCGTCTCCGAAGTCCAGGAAAGAATCGACGAACTGCTCGACGACGACACCGCCATGGCGCAGTTGCGCACGCTGTGGCGCCATACGCCTGTGCTCGTATTCCGACGGCAGTCCATCGAAGAAGACGAACAGGTACGGTTCAGCCAGCAGTTCGGCGAGTGCGAGATCATCAAGCGCAAGGACATCCTCTCTCCGTATCGGAACGAGGTCATCTACTTCAGCACGCTGCGCTACGCGGACGGCAGATTCGTGGGAGGGTTCGCCGGAGGCGACGACGTGGCATGGCACTCGGACCAGACTTTCATGCGCACCCCCGCCACCGGCGCCATGCTCTACGGCGTGGAGGTCCCGCAGGGCGGCGGCGACATCTACTGGGCCAACCAATACGAGGCCTGGGGCCGCCTCCCCGCGGACATCCAGGCGCTGATCGACGGTCGCACGGGCACTTATCGGTACGCGAAGCGCATGGCCATCATGAGCCCCCTGGAACTGCAGAAGGACGACGCCCAGGCCCGGACCATGATGGCGCTGCCCGATGCCACGCACCCGGTGGTCCTGACCCATCCCATCACGGGCCGCAAGGCCCTGTATGCCGATCCGACCACGCTGGTATCGATCGAGGGCCTGAGCGAACAGGACAATGCGCGGGTTCTGCCATTGCTGTTCGAGGCTGGCGGGCACCCGGACCTGGTCTACCGTCACAAGGTACGCAACGGCGATCTCATCATGTGGGACAACGGCTGCACCATGCACAAGCGCGACGAAATGCGGCTGGACCAGCCGCGCCTGATGAAGCGCACCACATTCCGGCTGCCCGCCGATGCCTACTGCACGCCCTATTGATATCGCCCGGGAGGAACAAGGTGAACCGATCCCTGGTCTACCTGCGCGTCAACCGCGTGGATGCCGAAACCTGCAATCTTGCGCAGGCCGTCACGGTCTCGGACCTGCATGAGGCCGAATACGCCGACGGCCGCAGCGGGCTCATGTCCGGCCGGATGAAGCCGGTGACGCCCGGCATGAGCATTTCCGGGCCGGCGGTCACGGCCTACTGCCCGCCCGGCGACAACTTGATGATGCACCGGGCGCTCTACCTGGCGCAGCCTGGCGATGTCCTGATCGTGGTCTGCGAGGCCGAAACGTCCGGGGCCCAATGGGGAGACATGGCGGCACGCTACGCGATGCGCAAGGGCCTGGCCGGCGTCGTGGTGCAGGGTTGCGTGCGGGACACCGACACCGTGCGCGCATTGGGATGCCCGGTATGGTCGACCCATGTGCGCGCCGTGCATCCCGACAAATCGGGCCATGGCCGCGTCAATGCGCCGCTGATCTGCGACGGCGTGCAGGTGTGCCCCGGCGACCTGATCGTCGCAGACGGCGACGGGGTAGTCTGCGTGCCTCGCCGCCATGCCGCGGCATCGGTGGCGCGAGCCCTGGCGAGGATGCGTAGCGAAGACGCCATGGCGCAGGCAGTTGCCGCCGGCGCATCGGTATGGGAACTGAGCGGCGCGGCGGCACGCTACGCCGCCATGTCGATCAAGGAGATCGACGCCGCCTGCGACGATCCGCCGAACCTCAGCGCTTGAGCTGAGACAGGTCGCGCACGGCGCCGCGGTCGGCCGAGGTGGCCAGCGCGGCATAGGCCTGCAGGGCCTGCGACACCACCCGCTGCCGGTTCTCGGGCTGCCATGCACGGTCGCCGCGCGCGTCCATCTGCGCACGGCGGCGCGCCAGTTCGTCGTCGGCCACGGCAAGATGGATCCTGCGGTTGGGGATGTCGATCTCGATGGTGTCGCCGTCCTGCACCAGGCCGATGGTGCCGCCCTCGGCCGCCTCGGGCGAGGCGTGGCCGATCACCAGCCCCGACGAGCCGCCGGAGAAACGGCCATCGGTGAACAGCGCGCAGACCTTGCCCAGCCCCTTGGACTTCAGGTAGGACGTGGGATAGAGCATTTCCTGCATGCCCGGCCCGCCCTTGGGGCCTTCGTAGCGGATCACCACCACGTCGCCGGCCACGACCTTGTCGCCCAGGATGCCTTCGACGGCGTCGTCCTGGCTCTCGAACACGCGCGCCTTGCCGGTGAACACCCATTGGGATTCGTCCACGCCGGCGGTCTTGACGATGCAGCCCTTCTCGGCCAGGTTGCCGTACAGCACGGCCAGGCCGCCGTCCTTGGAATAGGCGTTTTCCTTGCTGCGTATGCAGCCGGTCTTGCGGTCGAGGTCGAGCGTGAGGAAAGTGGCATCCTGGCTGAAGGCCACGGTGGTGGGAATGCCGCCGGGCGCGGCGCGGTAGAACTTCTGCACGGCCTCGCCGGCGCCCCCGGCCACGTCCCATTGCGCAATGGCCTGGCCCAGCGTGCCGCTGTGCACGTTGCCGCAGGACAGGTCGAGCAGGTCGGCGCGCGCGAGTTCACCCAGGATGCCCAGGATGCCGCCTGCGCGGTGCACGTCCTCGATGTGGTATTTGTCGGTGGCGGGCGCGGCCTTGCACAGGCACGGCACCTTGCGCGAGATGCGGTCGATGTCGGCCATGGTGAAGTCCACGCCGGCTTCCTGCGCCGCGGCCAGCAGGTGCAGCACGGTATTGGTGGAGCCGCCCATGGCCACGTCCAGCGACATGGCGTTCTCGAACGCGGCCTTGGTGGCGATGCTGCGCGGCAGCACCGAGGCGTCGTCCTGCTCGTAGTAGCGCCGGCAGAGGTCCACGACGAGGCGGCCGGCCTGCTCGAACAGGCCCTTGCGCCAGGCGTGCGTGGCCACGATGGTGCCGTTGCCGGGCAGGGCCAGGCCGATGGCCTCGGTGAGGCAGTTCATGGAGTTGGCCGTGAACATGCCCGAACACGAGCCGCAGGTGGGACAGGCGCTGCGTTCGTACTCTTCGGCCTCGGCATCGGTGATGTGCGGGTCGGCGGCCTTGATCATGGCGTCGATGAGGTCGATCTTGGCCACCACCTTGCCGTCGGTGGGCGACTTGATCTTGCCGGCCTCCATGGGCCCGCCCGACACGAAGACCACGGGGATGTTCAGGCGCATGGCGGCCATGAGCATTCCCGGGGTGATCTTGTCGCAGTTCGAGATGCACACCATGGCGTCGGCGCAGTGCGCGTTGACCATGTATTCCACCGAGTCGGCGATGAGCTCGCGCGACGGCAGCGAATACAGCATGCCGCCGTGGCCCATGGCGATGCCGTCGTCCACGGCGATGGTGTTGAATTCCTTGGCCACGCCGCCCGCGGCTTCGATCTCCCGGGCAACCAGGGCGCCGAGATCGCGCAGGTGCACGTGGCCCGGCACGAACTGGGTGAACGAGTTCACCACGGCGATGATGGGCTTGCCGAAGTCGCCGTCCTGCATGCCGGTGGCGCGCCAAAGGGCGCGGGCGCCGGCCATGTTGCGGCCGTGGGTGGAGGTGCGGGAACGATAGTGCGGCATGGCGGTCTCGGTCGGTTCTTATCGTATGGGCAAGGCGGAAACCTCAAATCATACGCCGGATTGCCGCGCCGGGCCCTGCGCCCGCAGGGCCAGCAGCAGGTCGGCCACCTGGCGCAGGCCGCGGCTGACGGGCTTGTCGCGGCGCATCACCAGGGCCAGCTCGCGCTGCAGCATGGGCGCGAGCGGGCGCACCACCAGGCGACCGCGCCGGGCCGCGTCGCCGCCCAGGGCCAGGCGGGGCAGCACGGCGCAGCCCAGGCCGGCGGCCACGATCTCCTTCATGGCCTCGGTGCTGCCCAGCTCCATGACGGGCCGCGCCCGCATGCCGGCGGCCTCGAACCACTCGTCGACCAGGCGCCGCGTGTGCGCGCCCGGCTCGAACAGCACCAGCGGCCGCTGCGCCAGCACGTCGGGCGCGATCCGCGCCGGCACGCGGGCCCTTGCGGGAAAGATCGCCACGAACTCATCGCGCAGCACCGGCGTCACCTGCAGCATGCGGCCGGGCGCGGGCAGGGTGACCAGGCCGGCGTCGAGCGCGTTGGCCTCGATGTCGCGCAGCACGTCGGTGGTGTTGCCGGTGCTCACCACCACGTCGAGATCGGGAAACCGCTGCCTGAGGCGAGCCAGCAGGCCGGGCAGCAGGAAGGTGCAGGCGGTGCCGCCCGTGCCCAGCCGCACCCGCCCCGCCACGCCGGACGAGTGCGACTGCATGGCGTGCTCGGCCTCGGCCACGGCGGCGTCGATGCGGCGGATGTGCTCCAGCAGCGTGAGCCCCGCGGCCGTGGCGGCGACGCGGCGGCCGACGCGCTCGGCCAGGCGCAACCCATAGCGGCGTTCCAGCTGGCGCACCTGCTGGCTCACGGCAGGCTGGCTCAGGCCGTGCCGCTCGGCCGCCGCCGAGAAGCTTCCGTGCTCGATCACGTCGAGGAAGATGCGGAGATGGTCGAGATTGAGGCCGCGCATGAGGGGCGCCGCAGGCAGGCGGCAAGCCGTATCCGAAGTTTTACTTATACATCGCAAAACCATCCAAAGCTTCTCTTATCCCACGATTCCGCGCAAACTACGCGGGTATTCCCGGTCCGCTTCCGTCATCCTCATGCCCGCATCCCCTGCTTCCCTGATCGTCCGCGACACCACCGATCACGACATCGCCACCATCCAGCGCATCTACGCGCACCACGTATGCCACGGCACGGCCTCCTTCGAGCTGGAGCCGCCCACCGAGGCCCAGATGCGCGAGCGCCGCGCCGAGGTGCTGGCGCGCGGCCTGCCCTACCTGGCGGCCGAGGTCGACGGCGTGGTGCGCGGCTATGCCTACGCCACGCCCTACCGCCCGCGGCCGGCCTACCGGTACACCGTGGAGGACTCGGTCTACGTGGAGCAGGGCTGGGGCGGCCGCGGCATCGGCAACCGGCTGCTGGCCGAGCTCATCGCCCGCTGCACGGCCGGAGGCTGGCGGCAGATGCTGGCCGTGGTCGGCGACAGCCGCAATGCCGGATCGCTGGCGCTGCATGCCCGCCAGGGCTTCCATCCGGTGGGCACGCTGCGCTCGGTGGGCCACAAGCTCGGCCAATGGCGCGACACGGTGCTGATGCAGCGCGAACTGGGCGAGGGCGACCGCGCCGCGCCCCCGGACCGCCGCGCCTGAGCCCGCCCGTGCCTCCCGTCATTCCCGCACGCGCCGTCATCTGCCTGGGCATCACCCAGCTCGTGGGCTGGGGCGTCTCGTTCTACCTGATCAGCAACTTCGGCCCCGCCATGCAGGCCGACCTCGGCTGGAGCGCGGCACGGATCTACGGCGGCTTTTCCCTGGCCATCGTCATCATGGCCGTGGCGTCGCCCATGGCGGGGCAGGCCATCGATCGCTGGGGCGGCCAGCGCGTCATGCCGGCGGGATCGATATTGATCGCCCTGGGCTGCGCGTTGCTGGCCTGCGCGCATTCGGCGGCGCCCTACTACGCGGCCTGGGTGGTGCTGGGCGTGGGCATGCGCCTGACGCTCTACGACGCCGCGTTCGCCACGCTGGCCCGCATCGGCGGCCCGCAGGCCCGGCGGGCGATGTCGCAGATCACCCTGTTCGGCGGGCTGGCCTCAACGGTGATGTGGCCGGTCGGCCAACTGCTGGCGCAATGGCTGGGCTGGCGCGGCGCGGTACTGGGGTACGCGGTGTTCGCGCTGCTGACGCTGCCGCTCTTCCTGGCGCTGCCGCGGGCCCGCTATGCGGCCGGTCCGCAACAGGCTGCCGAGCGCCCCGGACTGGCCCGCACGCCGGCCGACCGGCGGCTGGCGCAAGCGCTGTACGCGCTGATCGCCATGCTGGCCAACTTCCTCACCGCCGCCAATGCCACGCACCTGATCGCCATGCTGACCGGCCTGGGCCTGGCCGCGTCGGCCGCGGTGGGCATCTCGGCGCTGTGGGGCATCGGCCAGGTCAGCGCGCGCCTGCTGGAACTGCTGTTCGGCGGACGCGTGCATCCGCTGATGCTGAACCTGGCCACCAGCGCCGCGATGCCGCTGTGCTTCCTGGCCGGCACGCTGGCCGGACACCCGGTTGCGGCGGCCCTCTACGCCGGCCTGTACGGCGCCTGCAATGGCCTGCTGACCATCACTCGCGGCACGCTGCCGCTGGCCTTGTTCGACTACCGCATATACGGCGCGCTGGTGGGGCGCCTGCTGGTGCCGGGCTTCCTGCTGACGGCCGCCGGCCCGGTGGCCTACGCCGAACTGATCGCCTGGCAAGGGCCGCGGGCCGCCATGGCGGCCTCGATCATCCTGTCCATGACGATCCTGGCGGCTTCGGCCTGGCTGTACCTGCGGTTCGGCGCCGGCGCAAGGCACGGGCACCCCGGGGATGCCGGCGGGTAGCGCGGCGCGCCACCCCGCATTCAGAACCGGTACATCACCTTCAGCTGGCCGGCATGGCTGGTGGCCCGGCTGGAGACCTCGCCGTCATACTGCAGCCGGAAATCCAGCCCCGAGCGGTTGTTGACCTGCATGCCCACGCCGAAGCGGCCGATCACGTTGTCGCCGGGCAGCGAAGTGTCGAAGCCGCCGCTGCCCGCGGGCGCTCCCTTGAAGCGCGCCTTGGTCTCCCAGGAATCCTCGCTCAGGAGCGACACGCCGGCGTAGGCATACGGCCGCATGGTTGCGCCCTGCGGCAGGTCCACCCGCCCGCCGATTTCCAGCGTCGGCGACAGGCCGGCCACGAACTGGTCGCTGCTGTCCACGCGCAGGCTCAGCGGCCCGCCCGATTCGGTATAGCCGGGCATGCGCGCATAGAGGGCGTCCAGGTCCACATAAGGCTTCAGGTAGAACCGGTCGGTGACGCCGATGTGGCGCGAAACCCGCAGCCGCATGCCGAGGCTGTAGGCCTCGGGGCTGCTGCCGGCCTCGCGGTCGTAGCCGTCGATGCCCAGGCTGCGGTCCAGGTCGTATGAGCCGTAGCCGCCGCTGAGCGCCGCCGCATACACCCACGGCCCGGCCTGGTGCTTCAGCACCACCCCCGCATAACCCGCATCGCCGCTGCCGCCCGCGCGCCCGTCATCGGCCCGCACGCGCTCGTTCTGGTAGGCCACCGACCCGCCCACGAACCAGCCCGGGCGGAATTCGCGCTGCCCGCCGACCTGGTAGGTGGTGCTGTCGAACGAAAAGCCGGAGATGCCGTCTGCCGCGTCCTGGTCGGTGCTGCGCCGCGATACCTGGCCCCAGAAGCAATCCCGTTCGATTCCGTCGGTACCGACGCGCTCCATGTCGGGACACGACATCATCGACCCGGCAAACCGTCCCATGCCGGCCGCCATCTGCGCCGCCGGCGCCAGGGTCACACCGGGCGACAGGCCCGCCAGCCGCTCACGGTAGGCGCCCGGCCCCTGGCTGGCCGCCGTGTTCAATACGGCGAACAAGGGCGCCGTCTCCACAGTGCCGCCCCGGTCCCAGATTTCCTGCAGGTGCCCGGCGACGGCGCGCTGGCTGCGCGCCAGCTGCTGGCCGGGGGCATTGAAGTCGGCGGCCTGCACCGTGATGCGGTGCTGGCCGCCCGCCTGCCGCACATCGAAATCGAAGATGGGCGAGTCGGCGGCCTGCAGCGCGCCCGTGGACGTGCCCTGGACCTCGAGCACGGTCAGTTCGCGGCTGGGCAGCAGGCTGGTGGCAGCCAGCTCGAAGCGGCCGTCCAGGTGCGCATCGCCCTGCACCGTCATCCTGGCCGCGCGCATGCCCGCGAAATCGACATCGGCGCGCAGCACGCCGGAACTTGCCTGGGTGTAGTCGCCTGCAACGGTAAGGCGGCCGAAGCCGCCGGCGCGTCCCACGACCAGTTCCCCGGCATTGGACACATCGGCCTGGTACAGGGCCGCGCCGACCAGCTTGCCGGTGGGCGCGTTCTCGATCCGGCAGGCGTCCGGATCCCCGCACTGTTTGCCGCCGTCCATCACGCCATGGTTGCGGATGAGCATGGCGGCGTCGCCGTCGTAGCGCACGGCGATGCCGGACAACGCGGAAACCACGCCGCCGGTTCCGATCTCCACCAGGCTTTCCCCCACGCCATTGCCTGCCACCCAGATGCCGGCCCCGCTGCCCGAGCCGCCCGTCACCGTCCCGTTGACCGTGACGGTGGCCGGGGAGCCTTTCTGGTCCGAACCTGCGCTCTGGGCGAACACGCCCACGCTGCCGTCGCCAGTGGCGCTAACGGATCCGTCGACGGTGACGTCGATCCGGCCCGCCCAGTTCTCGGTATTGCCCGTGGCGGAATTCACGCTGCCCGCGAAACCGCCCTGCGCGGATCCGGCAAGCCCGCCCCCGCCGCCTATGGATTGGGCGATCACGCCGTGCGCGCTGGCGCCCGTGGTGGCCACGGCGTTCTGTATCGCCACCGTGACATCGCCGCCGCTGCCGTATACCTGGCCACTGGTCCTGGCCCAGCCGGCGGTGTCCAGCGAAATGGCCTGGCCGAGATCGCCGGCAATGCCGCCACCGCCGCCCACGGACTGCGCCACCACGCCATGCGCGCCTGCACCCTGGGTGGCGACCGTTCCTCCGGTGAGCGCCACCGACACCGCGCCGCCGTCGCCCCGCACCTCGCTGCCGCCGCCCAGGCTGACGCTGCCCAGGACTGCAGCGTCGCCCGCGCTGACGATGCCGCCGCCGCCGCCGACAGACTGCGCCACGACGGCGATCGAACCCTTGCCCTGTGTTGTCACGTCGGCGCCCGTCGTGAGGCTTACTGCGCCGCCGTCTCCGCTGCCGGCCTGGCCAGCGCCCGCGACGAGGCCGAACCGCGCCGGGCCCGCATCGGCAGGGCCGCCGTATACCGTGGCCAGCCCGCCGCCGCCGCCGATGGACTGCAGCACCAGGCCATGCGCGCTCTGGCCGGCCGTGCTCGCCCGGACCGAGCTGGACGGCAGCACTTGTACCTGGCCGCCCGAACCCCAGGCGCCATCGATGCCTCCCGCCTGCACGGTGCCCGTGCCGCCCGCGGCCGAGGACGCCGCCACGCCGCCTCCGCCGCCGATCGACTGCACGACCACGGCGTTGGCCCCGTAGCCATTGGTGTAGGCGGCGTTGTTGTCGCCGCCGGCGTCGAACCGCAGTGCAATGGATCCGCCGCCCGACTGCTCCGCGGAGGAAGATCCCGCCGGCCTGGCATTGCCGCCCACCCGCAGATTCAATGATATGGGCGCCGCCCCCGATGCAGAGGCGCCGCCCTGGCCGCCCCCGCTGCCGATGGACTGCAGCAGCACGGCTTCGGCGAAGTCGCCATAGGTCGTCACGCGTGCCGCAAGGCGGGCAGGATCGTCGGCGCTGCCGATCGAGCCGCCCGCGCCTGTGCCCGCCGCGCCGCCGACAGCCAGGTCCAGCGCATAGGGTGCGCCGGTGGGGCCGCCCGCCACGCCGGCGAGCGACGTGCTACCGGTGGCCCCGCCCAGCCCGCCGCCGCCGCCGATGGCTTGAACCACCACGCCGTCGGCGCCGGCTCCCGCGGTCTGGATCTGCCCGTCCAGGTCGAGGTCGATGTGGCCAGCCCCGTTCCCGCCAACCTCGTCGTCCGCGTCCGCAGGATCTGCCCCGCCGATGCGCACCTTGGTCGAACCCGGCGAGCCCGAGTCGGCAACGCCGATCACGCCTATCCCGCCTCCGCCGCCTATCGACTGCGCGACCAGGCCGTAGGCGCCGTCGCCTGCCGTGCTGACGATCCAGCCCGTCGCCACGGAAACGTCGCCGCCCGCGCCCGCCATGTAGCCGCCGACGTGCAGGTCGGCGCCGGCCAGGCCCCGCCCTTCCAGCGCCAGCACGCCGCCCACGCCACCGCCTCCGCCTATGGACTGGGCCGCGATGCCGGTCGCGTGATCGCCCCAGGTATAGATGCCCTGGTCCATGTTCACCGAGACCCTGCCGGCGGCATCGCCCGATACCACCGCCACCGTATCCGACCCGCCCCCGACATGTATCACCGCGGCGCTGTCGGCCACCATGCCGGTGCCGAGCCCGCCGCCCTGGCTGATCGACTGGGCAAGAATGCCGTAGGCCCCCGCCCCGGTCGTCATGAGCATCCTGCCGGTATGGCGCGACACCTGGACATCCACGCCGCCCGCCGCGCCGGTGCGCCCCAGGCTGCCCACCTGGATATTGGCGGCGCCGTTGTCGAACGTGCCGTCGACCGCCAGGCCGGCATGGCCCACGCCGCCGCCGGCGCCTATCGATTGCGCCAACACGCCCATGGCCCAGGTGCCGTTGGTCAGCAAGGTGCCGTCGTGCGACACGCGCACCACGGGCTGGGCCGCGCCGGCATCGGGATCGCCGCTGCTGCCGACCGCCGTGCCCACGGCATCGCCGCCGGCGCCCAGCGTCAAGGATCTTGTGATCTCCGCATCGTCCGACCACGCATCGGCCGTGCCGGCATCGGCGTCGTCTTTCAGCACGGTGCCCGCCATGCCGCCACCGCCGCCGATCGATTGCGCGACCAGCGCGTTCGACCCGTCTCCCACGGTGGCGATCGTGCCCTTGCTCGTCAGCGCGACGACGCCGCCATCGCCGACGTTGCCGTCGGCCAGGCTGCCCAGCGTGATCAGCATCTGGAGCTCGGTCATGAGCGAGTGCTCGGGCGACCCCAAAGGCGGCGTGGTGTTGAAACTCATGCCGAGCGGGTCATTCACGCCGGCCAGCCCGCCGCCCCCGCCTATCGATTGCGCCGCGATGCCATGGGAGAAGTCCCCCCGGGTGGTGATGTCGTGCACGCCATCGACCCTCACGGTGCCGCCCTTGCCGCCGTCGCCGCCTGCCCCGCCCAGCAGCAGGTCCAGGTTGAAGCTGCCGCCAAGGCCGGGCTCCTGGTCCGGACTGCCGAGCGAGCCGATGCCGCCCCCGCCGCCGATCGATTGCGCCACCAGGGCGCTTGCCAGGTGGCCGCCCGTATAGATCCCGACGGGCCTGCAGTTCGTGTCCGCGCACATGTTCACGGCGCCGCCATCGCCGCCGTCTCCGCCCGAGCCGCCTATCGACAGCGTGAAATCGAGCGAGACGCCGACCCGGGTGCCGCCCACGCCCTGCGTCAGCCCGCCCGTTCCGCCCCCGCCGCCTATGGATTGCAGGGCGATCGCATGCGCCGCATCGCCGAAGGTCTGGATGCGGTTGGCGGTGTCCGACTTGAAGTCGACGGTGCCGCCGTCATTGCCGTCGCCGCCGGTTCCGCCCACGCCGGCGCCGATCTCGATCCGCCCCTTGGTGGCCAGGGTGCCGCTGCCGCCCTGCCCGCCGCCGCCGCCGATGGACTGGGCGAGCACCCCATAGGCCTCGTACCCCTGCGTCTGGATCTGAGCCTGCCTGGACAAGGTCACCGACGCCTCCCCGCCCTGGCCGCCGACGCCGCCTCGGCCGCCCACCGCGATGTTCAGGTCGAGCCAGTCCAGGTAATTCGTGGAATAGCTGCCGCCGCCGATCCCGCCACCGCCGCCGATGGACTGCACCACGATGCCATCGGCATAATCGCCCGAAGTCAGCACGGTGCCGCCCGCCACCAGCCGGGCCGCGCCCCCGTCCCCGCCCTCGCCGCCCCGCCCGCCCACATTCACCGTGATGCTGCCATTGGCGCTCAGGGGGTTGTGATCGAGCGTGGCCTTGATCGCATTGAATACGGTGTCGAGGATATCGCCCTCGTCGGCGCCCATCGAACCGCCGACGCCGCCACCGCCGCCGACGGACTGCACCAGCACGCCGTCGCTGTCACGCCCGGTGGTCGAGATCACACCCAGGTGCCCCACCTTGGCTTCCGCGGCATCGCCGCCCCTGCCGCCGGTCATGCCGACGCCGACGTCGATGGCGAATCCGCCTTCCAGCGCTTTGGTGACCTGGCCTTCGGCGCCCACGTACACCGCGGTGCCCTGCCCCGTGCCGCCGCCGCCGCCCACGCTCTGCGCCACCAGGCCGCGCGCCCCCGAGCCCGTGGTGGCGATCTGCACGTCGTCATAGACATCGATGTCCACGGGACCGCCGTCTCCGCCCGCGCCGCCCTGGGCGCCGACGGTGACCAGGGCGGCGGCGCTGACCGCGACGCCCGTCTCGAAGTCGAACGAGTAGGCGTTGGCCGAACCGCCGTCGCCGCCGCCACCACCTATCGATTGGGCGAGCACGCCGTTCGAATAATCTCCGCTGGTTTGCAGCACCGTCCGGCCCACGCCATCCCCGTCGCCCAGGACGACGCTGACCGCATCGCCGTTGCCGCCCGCGCAGCTTCCGTCTCCGCCGTCGCCCGGGCTCACGCACCGGCCGCCCACCGCCGCCTCGTCCTGGATGTTGATGCTTTCCAGGCCGAACACGGCATCCACCGAAAAGGCAGAGGCCGCGCCGCCGTCGCCGCCGCCGCCGCCGACCGATTGCGCGTACACGCCATGGGAAAACTGGCCTTCCGTGCCCAGGTCCGAATCCCAGATGGTGGTCCAGACCTTGCCGCCGTCGCCGCCGTTGCCGCCCTGGCCGCCCACCACGACCAGGTTTTCCCACGCTGCGGCCGTGCCGATTTCCGTGAAGATGATGCCGATCATGCCGCTTTGATCCTTCACATCCCCGCCCGAGCCACCGCCGCCGCCGATCGACTGGGCGACGACTGCCGAAGCGTCCGACACCTTGTGGCCTTCGCCATCGGTCTGTCCGCCGTTGCCGGGGTCATTGCCGGAATCCGGGCTGTCCGGGCCGTGGGTATGGATCGACGCCCCGCCCAACTGGGTGGAAATGTCGCCGCCGTGCCCGCCATCGCCGCCCGTTCCGCCCACGCCGACGATGAGCTGGCCCATGATCGACATATCCTCGGCACGCAGGCCGCCGGCGCTGCCGCCGCCGCCACCGATGGACTGCAGTGCGATGCCGCGCGCCGCGCTGCCGAAGGTGTCCACCTCCAGGTTCTGCCACAACAGGGCAATGTCATTGCCGTCGCCTCCCTGAGCCGCATCGCCGCCGACGATCAGTGCCGCGACCTCGGCTCCGCCGTGCAGCATGTCGCCGCCGGCGCCACCGCCGCCGCCTATCGACTGCGCCAATATCCCGTGTGCGTTGTGACCCGAGGTCGCGATCGATGCCGGCGCCCCGCCATAGAAGTTGATCTTGCCGCCGTTGCCGCCGCCGTCGCCCGACCCGCCCACACTCACCGTGCCGCCGATGCCGATGTCGAGCGTATCGCCGCCATTGCCGCCCCCGCCGCCGGTGGACTGGGCGATCACGCCGTAGGAAAAATTGCCGGACGTCCGGATCGTGCCCAATTGCCCTGCGGTTCCGCCTCCGTCGAAATGAAGCGAGGCGCCGTCGCCCCCGCTGCCGCCGGTTCCGCCCACCGTGACGATGCCGACAATGCCGCTTGCATTGCCTCCGCCGCCGCCGATCGATTGCGCGCTCATACCCGGCGCTGCGTCGCCCAGGGTCGTGATGACGCCGGAATTGGACATGTGCGCCACGCCGCCATCCGCCCCCTCCCCCTCCGATGCGCCGCCGCTGCCGCCCACCGACACGAGGCCGGCCGTGACGCCGGCATTGCCGCCGCCGCCGCCGATGACTTGCGCGCTCATCCCGACGGCGCCATATCCCCGCGTCGTGATGGAGCCGGTGTTGAAGGCGTCCGCCACGCCCGCCGCGCCGCCTATGCCGCCGTCGCCGCCCACGCTGGTCACGGCGTCCACGCCCAGCCCGCCCGCGCCGCCGCCGCCCGAATTGGACTGCACGTCGATGCCGAAGGCCCAGTCGCCGGCGGTGGCGATGGCCCCGGCGTTCTGCACCTTGGCCATGCCGGAGGCGCCGCCATCGCCGCCCTTGCCGCCGCCCCCCAGGATGGAATAGAAATCGCCGCCGGTGCCGCCGCCGCCACCGATGGAATAGGCCACCACGCCGGAGGAATAGGAACCGGCCGTCGATATCGCGACGTTGCTGCCGATATCGACCGTGACGTTGCCGGCGTTGCCGCCATAGCCGGCGCCGCCGGGCTGGCCCGCCAAGGCCACCGAGCTGTCGCCGTCGCCGCCGAAGCCGCCCTTGGATTGCGCCTCCACGCCATACAGGTAGGCGCCGCCCGCCGTGGTGATGGTGTAGGGCGTCGTCGAGTCCAGTGTCACGGCCACGTCTCCGCCTGCTCCACCGGCGCCGCCGCTGTGGTCCTGCCGGGGGCCGTATCCGCCCTTGCCGCCCTCGGATACCGCCTGGATGGCCGCGCCGGCGGCATTCGATACGTTGATATCGATATCGCTGGCCACGGTCACGGTGACGTTCCCCGCCCGGCCTCCCTGGCCCCCCGGATCCGATGAATCGTTCGATCCATCGCCCTCGGCCCCCTCGGACGTGGCGCGCAGGCCATATACCAGGGTATTGCTGCCTGCATCGGCCACCATCTGCAACAGGCCGTCCTGGTGCTCGATGCTCACCGCGCCGCCGTTGCCTGCCGCGCCGTTGTCCGGCCCGCCCTTGCCCCCATGCGAATCGGCCCGGATCAGGCCCACCAGGATGCCATCGACGATGCTCAGCTTGTTGCCGGTGCTGCCCGCCAGGGCATCGCCCGCGAAGATGAATGAGCCGGAGTTGGCCACGTGCACCTTGCCACCGTCGCCGCCGGTGCCGCCGAACTGGTCGCCGATGCCCAGGTCAGACGAGTTCTGCTCGCCGCCATCGCCGCCGGCGCTGGCGACGAAGATGCCGGACATGTCCTGGGTTATCTTGCCTGCCACCCGGTACAGGCCGGTGCCGTACGTACGGACCTCGATCGTGTTCCCCGCGCCGCCGTGGCCGCCGTCCGTATCGTTGTTGGTGTTGCCGTTGCCGTGTCCGTCGGTGTCGTGCTCGTCGCTGTCGCCGTGGCCGCCGCTGCTTCGGCCGTAGAGCACGGCCGCGACCTGGCCCAGGCCATTCTGGTCGCCGACCACCATGTTCACCTGGCCGGCGCTCTCCAGCCTCACGCTGCCGGCATCGCCGGCATCCTTTTCTTCGCTGCCGTCGCCGCCCGTCGAGGTGGCATAGATAGCCCCCGTCCAGGAGCTCAGCGCGCGGCCGCCTGCCGCGGGGTCCAGGTTGAAGACGGCGCCCTGGTCCAGCACCTCGACATTGCCCCCCGGCTTGCCTTCCCTGCCGTCATGGCTGTTTCCGTCTGCGCCCGTGCTGGTCGTACCGGCTGACGAGGTATAGACGGAGCCCTCCGCCAGCTTGCGACATGTCGTGCCCGCGCTGCAGTTCATTTCCTCGGCCCGGGCCGCCGACGGCCCGAACACCATGCCCAGGCTCATGGCCAGGATGGTCTTGCCTGCGATCTGGCGGTTCTTTTGCGTGTTGTGGCGCGACATGGAGGCATCCGGTGGGGTGGCCGTAGACCACCGGAACTTAACCAATCGCCGCCGCATCAACCATGTTTTTTCGACGAAGCTGCCGATTGGCTCGACGAATCGGCCTGTTGCCCGCCTTCCATGGCACAAGCCGGCCGTACAGCAAGCGCTGCTCGGCCGTGCGCGGCGCTACCCCTGCCAGCGCAGCCAGCCGGCCTTGCGGAGTTCGCAAGCCGGGCACTGCCCGCAGCCGTAGCCCCAGTCGTGGCGCGCGCCACGTTCGCCGAGGTAGCAGGTGTGGCTGTGCTCGACGATGAGATCGACCAGGGCCCGCCCGCCCAGCCGCTGCGCCAGCGCCCAGGTCTCGGCCTTGTCCAGCCACATCAGCGGCGTCTCGATCGTGAGGCGCGCGCCCAGGCCCAGCCCCAGCGCCACCTGCTGCGCCTTGATGGTGTCGTCGCGGCAGTCCGGGTAGCCGGAGAAATCGGTTTCGCACATGCCGCCCACCAGCACGTCGAGCTGGCGCCGGTAGCCCAGCGCCGCAGCCAGCGTGAGGAACATCAGGTTGCGGCCCGGCACGAAGGTATTGGGCAGGCCGTTGGCCTGCATCTCGATCTCGCGTTCGGAGGTGAGCGCGGTGTCGGCCACCTGCCCGAGCACGGACAGGTCCAGGAGATGGTCCTCGCCCAGCCGTGCGGCCCATTGCGGGAATTGCGCGCGCAAGGCGTGCAGCACCTGCAGCCGCGCATCCAGCTCGATGCGATGGCGCTGGCCGTAGTCGAAGGCCACGGTCTCGACGTGGTCGTAGCGCTCGAGGGCCCAGGCCAGGCAGGTGGTGGAATCCTGCCCGCCCGAAAACAGGACCAGCGCGCGGCGGGGAGAAGTCGGCATGACGGATGCGTGGGGAAAGTGATGCAGCAGAGACTGTAACGCATGGCCCAGGGCCCTGCGTACAATGCCTGCACCGCGTTTCCAGGCCGTACCCGCAGCACCGAGATCCTTCCCCTCCCACTTCTCGACGCGTCCCGCCCATGAAGCCGCATGCCGCACGCCCTGCGCCCCCCGCCGCAGACCCGTCCCGCCACAACATCCGCCTGCTGGGCCGCTTGCTGGGCGAGGTGATCGAAGCATGCGAAGGCCGGCGGGTCTTCGACACCATCGAGGCCCTGCGGCGCACTGCCGTGCGGTTCCGCCGCGAGGGCCGCGAGGCGGATGGCCGCGCGCTGCAGGCACGCGTGCGGCGCCTGCAGGGCGACGATCCCAATTCCGTGGCGCGCGCCTTCAGCTACTTCCTGCACCTGGCCAACATCGCCGAAGACCGCGACCTGAACCGCGAGCAGCGGGCGCGCACCCTGGCCGACCCGGCTCCGCCGCGCGGCAGCCTGCGCGACGCGGTCGACAGGCTCCGGCAGCTCGGCGTGGGCCCGGCCCGCATCCGGCGCCTGCTCGCCGAGGCCAGCCTGATGCCGGTGCTCACGGCCCACCCCACCGAAGTCCAGCGCAAGAGCACGCTGGACGTGCACCGCGAGGTCGCGGCGCTGCTGCTGCAGCGCGAACAGCCGCTCACCGGCGAGGAGCTCGCCGAGCTCGACCTGGCCCTGCTCGGCCGCATCGCCACCCTGTGGCAGACGCGCATGCTGCGCTACACGCGCCTCACCGTGGCCGACGAGATCGAGAACGCGCTGTCGTACTACCGCAGCACGTTCCTGGGGGTGATCCCCCGGCTGTACGGCGACCTGTCCAAGCTGCTCAACCGCGAACCGGCCGGCCCCTTCGCCGCGCCGGCCGAACCGCTGGAGCCCTTCCTGCGCATGGGCAGCTGGATCGGCGGCGACCGCGACGGCAACCCCAACGTGGACGCCGGCACGCTGGAGCGCGCCCTGCTGCGCCAGGCCACCGTGCTGTTCGAGCACTACCTCCAGGAAATCCACACGCTGGGCGCGGAACTGTCGATGACCACGCTGCTCGTGGACGTGGCGCCGGCGCTGCAGCACCTGGCCGATGCCGGCGGCGACGCCTCGCCCCATCGGCGCGACGAGCCCTACCGGCGCGCGCTGGTCGGCATCTACGCCCGCATGGCCGCCACGGCGCGCCGCCTCACCGGGCAGGAACTCGCCCGCCGCCCCACGTTCGAGGCCGAACCGTACCCGGCTCCGGAAGCCTTCGAGCGCGACCTCGCGATCATCGCGGCGTCGCTGTGCGAGCACCGCGGAGCGCCCGTGGCGCGGCTGCGCCTGACGGGCCTGCGCCAGGCCGTGGCGGTATTCGGCTTCCACCTCGCCACCCTGGACCTGCGCCAGAGCTCCGACGTGCACGAACGCACCCTGGCCGAGCTGTACCAGCGCGCCGGGGCCACGTGGCAGGGCCAGCCCGTGGACTACGCCGCCATGGACGAGGAAACCCGCGTGGCCCTGCTGCGCGCCGAACTCGCCCAGGCCCGGCCGCTGGCCTCTCCCTGGATCCACTACAGCGAGGAAACCACGCGCGAGCTGGCCGTGCTGCGCGCGGCCGCCGCCGCCCGGGCCCGCTACGGCAAGCAGGCGGTGCGCCAGACCATCGTGTCGCACACCGAGACGCTGAGCGACCTGCTGGAAGTGCTGGTGCTGCAGAAGGAAGCGGGGCTGATCGCGCCGGCCGGCGAGGCGCTGGCGCCGGACGACGGCCTGATGGTGGTGCCGCTCTTCGAGACCATCCCCGACCTGCAGCGCGGGCCGGACATCATGGCGGCCTGGCTCGACCTGCCGGAGATCCGCCGCCGCGTGCGCCTGGCCCAGCACGACGCCCAGGAAGTCATGCTGGGCTACTCCGACAGCAACAAGGACGGCGGCTTCCTCACGTCGAACTGGTCGCTCTACCAGGCCGAGCGGGCGCTCGTCGACGTGTTCAGGCAGCGCGGCGTGCGCCTGCGCCTGTTCCACGGACGCGGCGGCTCGGTGGGCCGCGGCGGCGGGTCCAGCTTCGATGCCATCCTGGCGCAGCCGCCCGGCAGCGTGGCGGGGCAGCTGCGGCTCACCGAACAGGGCGAGGTGATCCAGAGCAAATACAAGGATGCCGAAGTCGGCCGCTGGCACCTGGAACTGCTGGTGGCCGCGACGCTGGAAGCGTCGCTGACGCCGTCCCGGGCCGCCGCCAGCGCCGAGGACGCGCACATGGCCGAATACGGCCCGGCGATGGCGGCGCTGTCGGCGCATGCCGAGCGCACTTACCGCAAGCTCGTCTACGAAACGCCCGGCTTCACCGAATACTTCTTCGCCGCCACGCCCATCAGCGAAATCGCCGGGCTGAACATCGGCTCGCGTCCGGCCTCGCGCAAGCAGGGCCAGCGCATCGAAGACCTGCGCGCCATACCGTGGGGCTTCTCGTGGGCGCAGTGCCGCGTGATGCTCACCGGCTGGTACGGCATGGGCTCCGCGCTGGAGCGCTACCTGGAAGAAGGCGTGCCGGGCGGACCGCGCTCGCGCCGGGCCCGCCTCGGGCAACTGCGCGCCATGGCGGTGTCGTGGCCGGCGCTGCGGACGCTCCTGTCCAACATGGAGATGGTGCTGGCCAAGTCCGACCTCGCGATCGCCGCCCGCTACGCCCAGCTCGTGCCGCAGCGCGGCCTGCGCGAGCGCATCTTCGGCATGATCCGGGACGAACACGTCCGCACCGTGGACATGCTGCGCCTGCTCACCCGGCGCGACCTGCTGGCCGACAACCCGGCCCTGCAGGCCTCGCTGCGCGAGCGCTTCGCCTACATCGACCCGCTGAACTACCTGCAGATCGAGCTGATCAAGCGCCACCGCGCCACCCAGGCATCCTCCGGGGCCAAGCCCGACAAGCGGGTGCAGCGCGCGATCCACCTCACCATCAACGGCATCGCGGCGGGGCTGCGCAACTCGGGCTGAGCCGGGCCGCGGGCCGCAGCGTTGTTCCCTGGGCTCCTGCCGGCACCGGCAAATCCCGGCCGGCCGACACGTCCATCCTGCGGACATTTTCCAACACGGGCCCGGATGCGGCCCGCGGGCCTTCGGTACTATCGCAGGCGACCCCATGCGTCGTACCCTCGCATGGATACATAACGATTTTTCCGGCCCACGCACGGAAAGGCAACGCGGAGGAGACCGCCCGCATTGGCCGGGCGCTCCCGCGCCGCTCCGTTGCATGGGCCTGCGGGCAAAACAGCATGAACCTTCCCCTTACCCGACTGGCGGTGATCGGCGCCGGCGCCATGGGCAGCGGCATCGCGGCGCTGTTCGCCGCCAAGGGCGCGGACGTGGCGCTGATCGATCCCGTCGACGGCGCACTCGACCGCGCCCGCGGCCACATCGCACGGCAGCTGCAGGTATTGCAGGCCGACCCCGCGGCAGAAAGCCGGATCCGCTGCGCGCCCGGCATGGACGCGGCGCGCGACGCCGAGCTGGTCATCGAGGCCGTGCCCGAGACGCTGGAACTCAAGCGCGAGGTCTTCGCGCAATTGGACGGCCTGTGCGCGCCGCAGGCCGTCTTCGCCACCAACACCTCGGGCCTGTCGATCAATGCCATCGCGCAGGCCGTGGCGCGCCGCGACCGTTTCGTGGGCACGCATTTCTTCACGCCGGCCGACGTGATCCCGCTGGTGGAGGTCGTGCGCAACGATGCCACCTCCGACGACACGGTGGCGCGCGTCATGGAAGCCCTGCGCGCCGTCGGCAAGCGGCCCGTGCTGGTACGCCGCGACATTCCCGGTTTCATCGCCAACCGCATCCAGCATGCGCTGGCGCGCGAGGCCATCTCGCTGCTGGAACAGGGCGTGGCCAGCGCCGAAGACATCGACGAAGTCGTGAAATGGAGCCTGGGCCTGCGCCTGGCCCTGTCGGGCCCGCTGGAACAGCGCGACATGAACGGCATCGACGTGCACTGCGCCATCGCGGAATACCTGTACCCCGACCTCGAAAACCGCACCACGCCTTCGGCGCTGCTGCGCAGCAAGGTGCGCGACGGCGAGCTGGGCGCCAAGGCCGGGCAGGGATTCTATGCCTGGCCGCCCGAGCGCCGCGACCAGATCCTGCGCGACAAGAGCGCCGCGCTGGCCGAGCTTGCCGCCTGGCTCACGCGCCGCACGGGCAGCTGAGGAGCCCCGCGCCCCGCCTTCCCGTTTCCGGATACCGAACATGAAACCTCGAGCCTACCTGGTCACCGGCGCAAGCGCCGGCATCGGCGCCGCCATCGCCCGCGCCTTGCTGGACGCCGGCCACCGCGTCGTCAACATCGATCACCGCCTGCCCGAGGCGCCGCCCGAGGGCCTGGTCTCGTACCAGGCCGACCTCACCGATGCCGGACAAACCGAGGCCGTGGCGCGGCAGGTGAACGAGGCCTATGCGATCGTGGGCCTGGTGAACAACGCCGGCGCCACCCGCCCGGGCACGGTCGACACCGCCACGCTGGCCGACCTGGACCACGTGGTGAACCTGCACCTGCGCGCCTCGCTCATCCTGGTCCAGGCGGCCCTGCCCGCCATGCGCGAGGCCGGTTTCGGCCGCATCGTCAACATGGCCTCGCGCGCCGCCCTGGGCAAGCCCGAACGGGTGGTGTATTCGGCCACCAAGGCAGGGCTGATCGGCATGACCCGCACCCTGGCCATGGAGCTGGGCGGCGAGGGCATCACCGTCAATGCCATCGGTCCGGGCCCCATCGCCACCGATCTGTTCATGAAGAGCAACCCTGCCGGCGCGCCGCGCACCCAGCGCATCATCGACAGCATCGTGGTCAAGCGGCTCGGCACCCCGGAAGACGTGGCCCGCGCCGCCATGTTCTTCCTGGCGCCGGAAAACGGCTTCGTCACCGGGCAGATCCTGTACGTATGCGGCGGCACCACGCTGGGCGTGGCGCCGGCCTGAGCCCGCAGGCCCCGCCGCGCGAAGCGCAACCTTCTCATCCACGCCCCTACTGGTCGTATATATCCATGATCAACAAACTCGTTTCCAGCGCCGCCGAGGCCCTTGCGGACGTCCCCGACGGCGCCACCGTGATGATCGGAGGGTTCGGCACCGCCGGCCAGCCCATGGAACTGATCGACGCCCTGCTGGAGCAGGGCGCCAGGGACCTCGTCATCGTCAACAACAATGCCGGCAACGGCGAGACCGGCCTGGCGGCCCTGCTGGGCGCCAACCGCGTGCGCAAGATCATCTGCTCGTTCCCGCGGCAATCGGATTCTCAGATCTTCGACGGCCTCTACCGCAGCGGCAAGATCGAGCTCGAGCTGGTGCCGCAAGGCAACCTGGCCGAGCGCATCCGCGCGGCGGGCGCCGGCATCGGCGCGTTCTTCACGCCCACCGGCTACGGCACCCCGCTGGCCGAAGGCAAGGAAACGCGCGAGATCAACGGCCGGCACTACGTGCTGGAATATCCCCTGCATGCCGACTATGCCCTGATCAAGGCCGAGCAGGCCGATCGCTGGGGCAACCTCACCTACCGCAAGACCGCGCGCAACTTCGGCCCCATCATGGCCACCGCCGCGCGCGTTGCCGTCGCGCAGGTGCGCGGCATCGTGGAATTGGGCGGACTGGATCCGGAGAACGTGATCACCCCCGGCATCTTCGTGCAGCGTGTCGTCGAGATCAGCGCCCCGCGCGGCGCCAAGGAGCAGCAATGAGCAGCAAACTGACCCGCGACCAGATCGCCGCCCGCGTCGCCCAGGACATCCCCGAAGGCGCCTACGTGAACCTGGGCATCGGCCTGCCCACCCTGGTGGCCAACCACCTGCCGCCCGGCCGCGAGATCATCCTGCACACCGAGAACGGCATGCTGGGCATGGGGCCGGCGCCGGCCAAGGGCGAGGAAGACTACGACCTGATCAACGCCGGCAAGCAGCCCGTCACCGAGCTGCCCGGCTGCGCCTTCTTCCACCACGCCGACTCCTTCGCCATGATGCGCGGCGGTCACCTGGACATCTGCGTGCTGGGCGCGTTCCAGGTCTCCCGCCACGGAGATCTGGCAAACTGGCACACGGGCGCGCCCGACGCCATTCCGGCGGTGGGCGGCGCCATGGACCTGGCCATCGGCGCCAAGGACGTCTTCGTCATGATGGAACTGCAGACCCGCGACGGCCAGAGCAAGCTGGTCGAAGCCTGCACCTACCCGCTGACCGGCGTGCGCTGCGTCTCGCGCGTGTACACCGACCTGGCCGTGTTCGACCTGAACGGCGGCGAGATCACGGTCACGGACATCTACGGCGATGCCACGCCCGAGTCGCTGCTGGCGCTCACGGGCCTGCCCCTCAGGTTCGCCCGCACGTAACCGCATCCGGGCCCGGGCGCCCGGATCACCTTTTCGGAGCCGTCATGCCCTACATCATCGAGACCTTCGACAAGCCGGGCCAGCTGGCCCTGCGCCAGCAGCACCGCGCCGAGCACCTGAAGTTCCTGGACGAGCACAAGCACCTGCTGCTGGCCACGGGCGCCAAGCTCAACGACGACGGCAGCGACGCCGGCGGCGGACTGTACATCGTGGCGCTGGAATCGCGCGACGAGGCCCAGCGCTTCATCGACGCCGACCCCTTCTCGGCGGCGGGCCTCTTCGAGCGCGTGACCATCACGCGCTGGCGCAAGGCCTACGTCGACGGCAAGTGCTATCTGTAGCCCGCCGCCCGTAGCCGGCGCCGCGCGGCGCCGGGGGCAACACCGGAGGCAGCCATGAACAAATATTGCGCCATCCTGCTGCTGGCCATGGCCGGCAGCCTGCTCCCGCCCTGCGCACCGGCGCAGAGCCTGCCCTACGGCGCCGCCCTGGGCCCGCTGCAGGCCACCACCGATACCGCCAGCGGGCAGACCACCATCACCGGCACGCTGCACAACCACGGCGAGCGCGTCCTGCCCTCGCCCTCGGTCACGTTCGTGCTGTACGACGAGCAGGGCCGCGAGATCGATCGCATCGTGGCCCGCGCCTCCGCGCCGCTTCCGCCGGGCGCCACCTGGGACATCCGGGAGACCACGCCGCACCGCTTCGTGCGCTTCACCGCGCTGCACGTCAAGGCCGAGTAGCAGCTGCGGCACGCAGCGGGCCGCGATATGGGAAAATCCCGCCCGACTGCTACACAAGGAGCCACCATGTTTCCCAAAAGACTCACCGACGGCTACCAGGCTTTCCTGCGTGGCCGGTTCCTTTCCGAACGCAGCCGCTACGAGACCCTGGCCGAGAAAGGCCAGCAACCCGAGATCCTGGTCATCGGCTGTTGCGATTCGCGCGTGTCCCCCGAAGTCATCTTCGACGCCGGGCCGGGCGAACTCTTCGTGATCCGCAACGTGGCCAACCTCGTGCCCCCTTGCGAGACCGATGCCGCCGACACGTCCTATCACGGGACCAGCGCCGCCATCGAGTTCGCCGTCAACGGCCTGCGCGTCAAGCACATCGTGGTGCTGGGCCATGCCTCGTGCGGCGGGGTGCGGGCCTTCCACGACGAGGCCGAGCCGCTCTCGCGGATGGACTTCATCGGCAAGTGGATGTCCCAGATCCAGCCCGTGGCCGACCGCCTCGGCCCCAGCACCGGCGACCGGACCACCGACCTCAAGCGGCTGGAGCTGGGCGTGATCGAGCACAGCCTGGCCAACCTGATGACCTTCCCGTCGATCCAGCGCCGCGTCGCCGCAGGCGAACTGGAATTGCACGGCACCTACTTCGGCGTGGCCACCGGCATGCTGTTCGTGCGCAACCCCGCAACCGGGGCGTTCGAGCCCTGCACCGAAGACCCCACCAGCGTCGCCCGCGGCTAGACCGGCCGGGACGAGGCGGTGTCAGACACCTTGGCTACCTTGGCACCTTGGTGTCTGACACCGGGAAATTACAACCCCAGGGCAGTGAGGTCCGGCGTGCGGCGGTGCCAGTCGGTGACGGCCTGGAAGGCCATGCCGATGCGGCACAGCCGCGCATCATCGTAGGGCTTGCCCAGCAGCTGGACCGACAGCGGCAGGCCGTCGGCGCTGAAGCCGGCGGGCAGCGCCAGCCCGCACGCCCCCATGAAATTGCCGGCGCGGCTGAAGGCGGCCAGCGGCGTGGCGGCCTCGTCGACCTGCTCGAGCGGGCAGGCCGGGAACGGCGCCGCCGGCGTGAGCAGGGCGTCGGCGTCGTGCAGCCACACGCGCCAGGCCTGGCGCGCGCGGGCATGCTCCTGCAGCGCGTGGATGTAGTCGGCAGCCGGCATGGACTTCCCGCCCAGCACGCGGGCACGCACGAACTCGCCCAGGGGCAGGCTGGCATCCTCGATATACGCCCCGTGCAGCGCATAGGCTTCGGCCGCGATGATCTGGCCGTTGCGCACCATCATGGCATGGAAATCGAAAGGCACTTCGCAGGTCTCGATCTCGGCCCCGAGCTCGCGCAGCTGCGCGCAGGCCGCCTCGAAAGCGGCAAGCACCTGCGGATCCGGCTCGATGGGGTACTGCTCGGCCGGCATCCTGCGCAGGCGCGTGCCGGCAAGCGGCCGTGCGCCGGAGGCCGGCGCGTCCCAGCTCAGCGCAGGCGCGGCCAGCGTGTTCGGGTCCAGGGGGTCCGGGCCGGCCATCGCCCGGGTGAGCAGCATGGCGTCGTGGGCGTCGCGCGTCATGGGCCCGATGGAATCCAGGGTATGCGACAGCGGCACCGCGCCGTGCAGGCTGAGCAGCCCGTACGTGGTCTTCAGCCCGGTGATGCCGTTGAGGGCGGCCGGGATGCGCACCGACCCGCCCGTGTCCGAGCCGATGGCGGCCGGCGCCAGGCCCGCCGCCACCGCCACGCCCGAGCCGCTGGACGACCCGCCCGGCGCGCGCGCGCAGTCCAGGTCCCAGGGATTGTGGGGCGTGCCCATCACCGGATTGGTGCCCCAGCCGCCGAAGGCGAACTCCACCATGTGCGTCTTGCCCAGGATAACCATGCCGGCCGCAAGCAGCCGCTGCACCACCGTGCCGGTCAGGCTGCTGCGGCGCTCCCGCCAGGCCTGCGAGCCCGCCGTGGTGACCTGGCCTTCGACCTCGCACAGGTCCTTCAGCGCGATCGGCACGCCGTCCAGCGGCCCCAGCACGTAGCCGGCGCGCCGCCGGGCGTCGGCGGCCTCGGCCAGCCGCAGGGCGCCCGCCTCGTCTACGCTGGCGTAAGCGTGCAGCCTGGCATCGGCCCGGGCGATGCGCTCCAGGTAGTGGCGCGCCAGCTCGACGGCGCTGTAGCGGCCGTCCCGCAACCCCTGGGACAGTTCGGCCAGGGTGGCATAGGCAATCTCTGACATGGATTCCTCGATGACGTGGTGAATGGAAACGAGAAAACGACGCTTGCGCCGGCGGCATGCCGGCCCGGCGGCGCAGCCTGCCCCACCTTCTTTTCATATAACCACAATGACTTAGACGATGGGGTCGGTCGGCTGCTACGGTTATGAAAACCGCGCCCGGGCGCAGGCTTGCCCGCGGCCGCTCTGCCACCATACCCGAAGGCATCCGATAAATGTACGTGTACGACCCGATCGACCAGCGCCTGGTCGATGAGCGCGTGGCGCAGTTCGCCGACCAGACGCGCCGCTTCCTCGCCGGCCAGCTCACCGAAGACGAGTTCCGCGTGCTGCGGCTGCAGAACGGCCTCTACATCCAGCGCCACGCGCCCATGCTGCGCGTGGCCATCCCGTACGGCCTGCTGGCCGCCCGGCAATTGCGCACGCTGGCCCACATCGCGCGCACCTGGGACCGCGGCTACGGCCACTTCTCCACGCGCCAGAACATGCAGTTCAACTGGCCGCGCCTCGAAGACGTGCCCACCATCCTGGCCGAGCTGGCCAAGGTGCAGATGCACGCCATCCAGACCAGCGGCAACTGCATCCGCAACACCACCACCGACCACTTCGCCGGCATCGCGCCCGACGAGCTGGTCAACCCGCTGGTGTGGTGCGAGCTCATCCGCCAGTGGTCCACGCTGCATCCGGAATTCGCCTTCCTGCCGCGCAAGTTCAAGATCGCGGTCAGCGGCGCCGTGGAAGACCGCGCCGCCGTGGGCGTGCACGACATCGGCCTGCAGGCGGTCGAGCGCGACGGCACGCTGGGCTTTCGCGTGTGGATCGGCGGCGGCCTGGGCCGCACGCCCATGGTCGGCCACCTGATCAACCCCTTCGTCGAATGGCAGCACCTGCTCACCTACCTGCAGGCCGCGCTGCGCGTCTACAACCTGCACGGACGCCGCGACAACAAGTACAAGGCGCGCATCAAGATCCTCGTGAAAGACCTCACGCCCGAGGAGTACGCCCGGCAGGTCGACGAAGAATGGCAGCGCATCAAGAATGGCCCCGACACGCTCACGCAGGAGCACGTCGACGCCATTGCCAGCCGCTTCACCTGGCCGCAGTACGACCCGCAGGCTGCCGACGAAGCCGACCCCACCGCACGCCAGGCCGCGCTGAATCCGGCCTTCGCGCACTGGCTGCGCCGCAACGTGCACGCGCACAAGGTGCCGGGCTACGCCGCGGTCACCGTGTCGCTGAAGGCCACCGGCGTGCCGCCGGGCGACATCACGGCCGACCAGATGGACGCCGTGGCCGACCTGTCCGAACGCTACGGCTTCGGCGAGCTGCGCGTCTCGCACGAGCAGAACCTGATCCTCTCCGACGTGCGCCGCGCGCGCCTGTTCGACCTGTGGCAGGAGCTGCGCGCGCTGAACCTGGCCACCGCCAACATCGGCCTCCTCACCAACATCATCTCCTGTCCCGGCGGCGATTTCTGCGCCCTGGCCAACGCCGTCTCCATCCCGGTGGCCGAGGCCATCCAGCGCCGCTTCGACGACCTCGACTACCTCTTCGAGATCGGCGAACTGGACCTGAACATCTCGGGCTGCATCAACGCCTGCGGCCACCACCATGTGGGCCACATCGGCATCCTGGGCGTGGACAAGGCCGGCGAGGAGTGGTATCAGGTCACCATCGGCGGACGCCAGAACGGCGCGGCCAAGCCGCTGCCCGACCTGGAGTCCCTGCGCGGCGGCGGCGCGGCCATCGGCCGCATCATCGGCCCCTCGTTCGCGCGCGACACCGTGCCGGTGGTGGTCGACCGCCTGATCCGCACCTACCTGGACCTGCGCGACAGCGACGCCGAGCGCTTCATCGACGTGGTCGACCGCGTCGGCATCGATCCGTTCAAGAAAGACGTGTACAGCGACCCCGCGATCGTCAAGCCCCATAAGGAGACCGCCGATGCCTGACGCCGCCCTGGAACCGAACGGTCCCCACCTGATCCGCAACGGCCGCCTGGAAGCCGACGCCTGGCGCAATTACGTGCCGGCCGAAGGCGCTGCGGCCGATGCCGTGCCCGCCGACGAACCCGGCTGGATCGTGCCCCTGGCCACGTGGAACGCCGCGCGCGACGCCCTGCGCGCGCGCAGGCATCCGGTGGGCCTGCTGCTGCCGCCGGACGCCGACCTGGTCGAGCTGGCAGGCGGCGCCGAAACGCTGGACCCCGCCGGCATCGGGCTGATCGCCATCGACTTCCCCGCCTACACCGACGGCCGCGGCTATTCGCTGGCGCAGCAGCTGCGCCACCGCTACGGCTGGCGCGGCGAACTGCGGGCCGTGGGAGACGTGATGATAGACACCATCCACTACCAGGCCCGGGTGGGTTTCGACAGCTTCCTGGTGAAGCCCGGCCACGATCCCCACGCCGCGCTGGCCGCGCTGAAGACCTTCAGCGTGCACTACCAGCGCTCGTATCCTGCCCCGGCTGTTGCCTGAGCGCTGCGGCAATTCGCAAGACCGGCATTGCGTAGCACCGGCAGGGACAGCGAGGTGTCAGACACCCCGCCTTTCCGACCCTCAGGCGCCGCCAGGGCTGCCCGTGCCTTCCCAGCGCGGGCCGGGCACGTGGATGTCGAAGAGCTCCAGCACGCGGGCCACGGTGTGGTCCACCATCTCCTCGATGGACGCCGGACGATGGTAGAACGCCGGGAGCGGCGGAAAGACGATGCCGCCCATCTCGGTCACGGCCGTCATGTTGCGCAGGTGCGCCAGGTTGAAAGGCGTTTCGCGCACCATCAGCACGAGGCGCCGGCGCTCTTTCAGCGTGACGTCGGCGGCGCGCGTGATGAGGTTGTCCGACAGGCCGTGCGCCACGGCCGCCAGCGTGCGCATCGAACACGGCGCGATCACCATGCCGGCGGTCTGGAAGGCGCCGCTGGCCAGGGTGGCCCCCACGTCGCGCACGCTGTGCACGTGGTCTGCCAGCGCCTGGACCTCATGGCGGCCGATGTCCAGCTCATGCCTGATGTTGAGCACGCCGGACGCGGACATGACCAGGTGCGACTCCACGTCCTGCACCGCGCGCAGCGCCTGCAGCATGCGCACCGCATACAGGGCGCCGGTGGCGCCCGTGATGCCGACGACCAAGCGCCGCATCGTCAGGCCGTGGCGCCGGCGTCGTCGAGCAATTGCTTGAGCTCGCCGCTCTCGTTCATCTCGTTCATGATGTCCGAGCCGCCGACGAATTCGCCCTTGACGTAGAGCTGCGGGATGGTGGGCCAGTTGGAGAATTCCTTGATGCCCTGGCGCACCTCGTCGTCTTCCAGCACATTCACGGTGACGAGCTTCTTCACGCCACAGCCCTTCAGGATCTGGATGGCGCGGCCGGAGAAGCCGCATTGGGGAAACTGGGCCGTACCCTTCATGAAGAGCACCACGGGGTGCTGGGTAACGGTTTCACGGATGAATTCTTGCACGTCGCTCATGGTGGCCTCGAAAACGGGGGAAGCGGAACAGTTCAATTATAGGTACCCGCCGGAAATGCGCTCTATGCCGGCCAGGTCGCGCCGGCTCTCCACGCCGGCAAAGCCGGCCCGCCGCAGCAGCGCGCGCACCGGCTCGGCCTGGTCCCAGCCGTGCTCCAGCCACAGCGCGCCGCCGGCGCGCAGCCGCGCCGGGGCGCCGGCAACGATGCGGGCCAGCGCCGACAGGCCGTCGGCCCCGTCGGTCAGCGCGCCGCGCGGCTCGTGGCGCAGGTCGCCCTGCCCGAGGTGCGCATCGCCGTCGGCGATATAGGGGGGGTTGGACACGATCACGTCATAGCGCTGGCCGTCCGGCAGGGCGGCATACCAGTCGCCCTCGAAGAACCGCACCTGCGCCCCCAGGCGGCCGGCGTTGCCGGCGGCCACCGCCAGCGCGGCGCGGCTGCTGTCGGTGGCATGCACCTGCGCCTGCGGGCAGGCCAGCGCCACCGCAATGGCGATGGCGCCGCTGCCGGTGCCCAGGTCCAGCACGGCCAGGCCGGGGCGCGCGCCGGCCGCGGCGATCGCCGTCTCGGCCAGCAATTCGGTGTCGGGACGCGGGATCAGCACGTCCGGCGTCACGCGCAGCCGATGCCCCATGAACTCGCGCTCGCCCACCAGATAGGCCATCGGCTCGCCGGCCAGCCGGCGCGCCGCCAGCGCCTGGTAGGCCTGCTCGGCTTCCGGCGGCATGGGGTCGGTGTCGTGCGCCAGCAGCCAGGCGCGCGGGCGGCCCAGCACGTGCTCCAGCAGCATGCGGGTCTCCAGCCGCGGCAGGCGCGCATCGCGCAGCAGATCGGCGATCAGCGCCATGACGTCGCGCCTCAGCCCTCGTCGCCCAGCGCCGCCAGCTGCTCGGCCTGGTGCTCGGCGATGAGCGCGCCGGTGAGCTCGTCCAGGTCGCCTTCCATGATCTGCTGCAGCTTGTACAGCGTCAGGTTGATGCGGTGGTCGGTGACGCGGCCCTGCGGGAAGTTATAGGTGCGGATGCGCTCGGAACGGTCGCCCGAGCCGATCAGGCTCTTGCGCTCGGCCGCCTCCTTGCTCTGGCGCTCGCGCATCTCCTTGTCTTTCAGGCGCGCAGCCAGCACCTGCATGGCGCGATCCTTGTTGCGGTGCTGCGAGCGGTCATCCTGGCACTCCACCACCAGGCCCGTGGGCAGGTGCGTGATGCGCACCGCCGAATCGGTCTTGTTGATGTGCTGGCCGCCCGCGCCGCTGGCGCGGAACGTATCGATGCGCAGGTCCGCCGGATTGATCACGATCTCGCCCGCCTCGTCCGCCTCGGGCATCACCGCCACCGTGCAGGCCGAAGTATGGATGCGGCCCTGCGCCTCGGTGGCGGGCACGCGCTGCACGCGGTGCGCCCCCGACTCGAACTTGAGGCGGCCGTAGGCGCCGTCGCCGTCGATGCGCGCAATCACTTCCTTGTAGCCGCCGAGCTCCGACGGACTCTCCGACATCAGCTCCACCCGCCAGCCGCGCTGTTCGGCATAGCGCGTGTACATGCGCAGCAGGTCGCCCGAGAACAGGGCGCTCTCGTCGCCGCCCGTGCCCGCGCGGATCTCCAGGAACAGGCTGCGGCCGTCGTTGGGATCGCGCGGCAGCAGCAGCAACTGCAGGTCCGCGGCCAGCTGCTCCAGCCGCGCCCGGCCGTCCTTGATCTCTTCCTCCGCCATCTCCCGCATCTCGGGATCGGACAGCATCTCCTGCGCCGCCTGCAGATCGGCCTCGGTCCCCTGGTAGGCCTTGAAAGCCTCCACCACCGGCTCGAGCTCGGAACGCTCGCGCGACAGCTTGCGGAAACGGTCCATGTCGGACGCGGTGTCGGGCTCGGCCAGCATGGCGTCCACTTCGATCAGGCGGTGGGACAGCTGTTCCAGCCGGGTGCGCATGGAAGCTTTCATAGGCGGCTACTGCAAAATGGGGAAAGGCATGGCGGGCGCCCGCGAGGCGAACGTCCGCCCCGGAAGGCGGAGCGCGCAGGCGCCGCTAACGCCGCGTGTCGCGGCTGGGAAACAGGCGCGGCATCCAGGCGAGCAGCTGCTTGCGCTCCTCGCCTTCGCTGCGGTTGAGTGCCGCCAGCGGGCCGTGCAGGTACTTCTGCGTGAGCCCGTGCGCCAGTTGCTCGAGCACGGCATCGGGGGACTCGCCGCGCGCCAGCAGGCGCCGCGCGCGTTCGAGCTCGGCCGACTGCACGTCGGCCGCGGCCTGGTGCAGGTCGCGGATCACCGGCACCACCTCGCGCGACTGCATCCAGTGCATGAAGCCCTGGACGCGGGTCTCGATGATGGCCTCGGCCTGCACCACCGCCGCGCGGCGCGCGTCGGTGCCGCTTTGCACCAGCCGGCCGAGGTCGTCCACCGAATACAGGAAGACGTCGTCCAGGCGGCCCACCTCGGGCTCGATGTCGCGCGGCACGGCCAGGTCGATCATGACCATGGGCTTGTGGCGGCGCTGCCGCGTGACCCGCTCCACCATCCCCAGGCCGAGGATGGGCAGGGAACTGGCCGTACAGGACACGATCACGTCGAAGTCCGACAGGCGATCGGGCAGGTCGGCCAGCTTCATGGTGCTGGCCGAGAACCGCCCGGCCAGCGCCTCGGCGCGGTCCAGCGTGCGATTGGCCACCACCATGGACTGCGGGCGCTGCGCCGCGAAGTGCGTGGCACAGAGCTCGATCATTTCGCCGGCGCCGATGAACAGCGTGCGGGCCTGATCCAGCCGCCCGAACACCCGCTCGGCCAGGCGCACCGCGGCCGCGGCCATGGACACCGAATGCGCGCCGATGGCGGTCTGGGACCGGACTTCCTTGGCCACCGAGAACGTGCGCTGGAACAGCTGGTGCAGCAGCGTGCCCAGCGAACCCGCTTCCTCGGCGGCGCGCACCGCGTCCTTCATCTGGCCCAGGATCTGCGGCTCGCCCAGCACCATGGAATCCAGGCCGCTGGCCACGCGGAACGCGTGGCGCACGGCATCGTCCTGGTGATGGCGATACAGGTGCGGCCGCAGCGCGACCGCCTCGATGCGATTGTGCTCCGCCAGCCAGGCCGGCAGCTGCTCGGCCACCTGGGCCTCGGCGGCGCAATAGACTTCGGTGCGGTTACAGGTGGACAGGATCGCCGCCTCGCGCACCGACCCGCCAAAGGCCTGGCGCAATCCCGCCAGCGCGGGCCGCACCAGGTCCACAGGCATGGAAACGCGCTCGCGCACCGACACAGGCGCGGACGTGTGATTCAGACCAAAGGCGAGGACGGCAACTGACATGGGCGCGGGACGCGGCCAGGAACGTGGCCGCACGGAGGGCACTGCACAACATGTGTAACAGCAGACAGCGGGATTATACTCCCCACCCCCTTCCCGGCACATTGTCAAGATGTCGCACCCCGGCAGGGGCGCGGCGCCGGAGCCGCACCGCGGGGACATCCACGCCATGCGCACACGAAAAAATTCGTGTATAGTGGCGGACTTCGTTGGCCTGGTAGCTCAGTTGGTAGAGCAGCGGATTGAAAATCCGCGTGTCGGTGGTTCGATTCCGCCCCAGGCCACCAGAGATCCGATGCCCAGCCCTCAAGGCTGGGCATTTTCATTTGTGCGCCAGGCACCGTTGAGAAACAAACCCGCGCCATCGAGGGTGGCGCCGAAGGGCTGTATGAACCGCCCCGGGTTTCGCGGAGGCCATTTGGTTAAGCAAAACGGCCTCGTCGGGAGTGTGCTGGTCATGCTTCTTATGGAATAGATAAAGAAGCACTCCATTCCAGGACCAGGACCAATAAAAAACATCAACACGGTCGATTCGTTGGTACCAACACCAACGAGGTCAAGCATGTTCGATGACAGCAGCCGTGAACATGGCATCCGCCGTGACGACGAAATCAGAAGCCGCAAAGCATCCCGAGCCAGATTCCGCAGGAACAGACGCAGAGGACTGGCGTTTGAAGAAGCGCTGTTCCGCGCGACCAGGTCCGTAGACCAGCGTTCATTGGGCATCGTCGCTACCGACGGCAGAGCCTGGATACGAGGCCTGAACCCGATCGGCCGCTTGCGAACCTGCCAGCCCATCAACTGGAACACGCGCTGCACGGTGTTCTTGTTGAACCCCAGCAGTACGCCACCGTCCGGTACCCAAACGGCGGCGATTCCTCGATCATCGCCTTGATCGGCGCGGCGAACTTGGGATCGACCTTGGGCGCGGACTTCACCGGCTTGTAGTACACCGTACGGCGCGGCACACCGAACCAGCGGCACAACTTGGCGATCGAGACGGTGATACCGTCGGCTTGCACAGTCCCTGGCGGATCGTCTCGATCACTTCTCGTTCTCGCCCAGCAGGGACTGCAATTTTTTTCTGGCGCGCAACTCCAGCATCGCCTCGCCATAGGCCTCTTGCAGGTCCTTGAGTTGGCGTTCGTACTGTTCGCGCACGTCCTGCGGATTCGCGCGCAGGGCGTTCTCCATGCCCCGCTTGCCGTCATCGACCCACTGTTCCACCTCCGAGGGCGATAGGTCATACTGACGGCTCGCCTCAGCCACGGTGGTCTTGCCCTGAATGATGTCCAGCACCAGCGCACTCTTGCGCTTGGCCGTCCAGCGTTTGATGTCTGGATTTGTATATACCCGGCACCTAATCCTGGTAATTTTTGACACCCCCCGGTAATATCTGTTTCATTGGTCGCCGATGAATCTAAAACGGGAAACTACATATGGCTTTCGTGGGTATACGGGGGACAAGCCCGTTAAAAGATGAAATCGAACTGCAAGCCCATCTTGCCACGTTATTGCGTCTGGAGAATATCGGCCTATTTGTGGGAGCTGGAGCGTCTGTTTCTGCTGGCGGGAAAACGATGTGGGGCCTCTGGGAAGACTTTCTGGCAACCTCACCAGATGAAGCTCAATGGCTTCTCGGTCAACAATTCGTAAAAGAGTCCGCGCTAGAGACTGAACCCGCCTTTCGTGAGGTTCCAAATGTAGAACAACTAGCCGATGCGCTTGAAATTGCTCACGTAGAGTGGACTCGCCAAGGCAATGATGCACTGCCCAAGCTTGAATTGGCCCGAGCCCAACTCAATCGTTCCGTTGTTCGTGCTGCTCGCCTCCAGCCAGCCTGGTGGAAAGCACCGGGAGGAGCAGAAGTAGATGCGGATCAACTTGAACATCACAGGACTATTCTGCAGAAGCTGGTTGCCACTCGCCAGCCAGGTCAAGCTGCACCATGGGTCTTCACAACAAACTACGATCTTGCCTTTGAATGGGCAGCCGAATCCATCGATCTCCAAGTCGTCAATGGATTTCTAGGAATCCATGGCCGCAGATTTTCGCCCCAAAGCTTTGATCTCGGCTATCGCAACACTCAGGCCCGTGGTGAAGCACGGTTTGGCGTTTACAACATTTATCTTGCAAAGTTGCATGGATCGCTGAGCTGGCGAGAAGATGCTGAGCAGGTTTATGAGGTACAAGCGCCCTTAGCTGGAGAGCAGATTAATCAGTTTCTTAGTGACGTGAACAACACTGAACTCGGTCTTATGGTCATGCCACGGGCTGCAAAGTACATGCAAACAGTTGGCTATGTACTGGGCGAACTGTTCAGGCGCTTCTCTGAGTTTTTATCTCGTCCACAAGCTGCTTTGCTGGTTTGTGGCTACGGCTTCGGCGACGAACACATCAACCGTCTTCTACGCTCAGCACTTCTAAACCCTACACTTCAACTAGTGGTGTATTTCCCCGAGTTCACTGGGGATGTAACCGCCACCAAACTGCCGAGCGCTCTTCGAAAACTATTGTCCTTGAAAAATCCCAGAGTCACGGTCATTGGCGGAGGCGAAGCCGCTCACCTCGACAAATTTGCAACTCAGCTTCCGGACCCCTTGCTCTATGACGAGGATTTGCGAAAGTTGGAAAAGGCCCTTCGAGAATCACCGGAGCAACCGGCTGCAAGTGCGGCCAACGATATCCCGGATGTATTTCTATGAGAAGCCGACAACCCATCGGTTACGTTGTTCAAGTTGACGGAGCAGAGGTCACGCTAAACCTCCTCGACATGCATCGCGGCCAAGTAGCATCTCACCTTCAAGGCGTTTCCACCGTTACGGAAGTGGGTAGTCTACTTGCATTGGATGCGGGCGACCGAGCACTCGTAATGAAGGTGCTGACATTGAGTTTCGCCGAACCTAGGGAAGCTCATCGCTTGGGGATTGGTTCCAGCACACATCAAGCGGAACCTTTGCGAAACATGACCGGCGTCGTCGTCGGGCAGCTAAAACGAGAAAACAACGTCCCTAAGTTCGTTAGCGACTCTCTGCCTACACCACCTCTTGGAGCCAAGGCCTTTCCCCTAACTGGGAATGAACTTGCAGCAGCACTGGGAAACGCAGAGGATGAAGATCTTCCCATCGTGCTCGGCGAGGATCTCCGTGGTGGCGGCATGCTTCGTGTGGGATTGGAGAGCCTGATCTCACGACACGTGGCTGTGCTTGGCAGTTCCGGTCAGGGAAAAAGCTGCTTTACTGCTGCAACCCTCCAGCAAATCGTCCGCCTTCCCGGAGCGCGTATTGTTATCTTCGACATTAATGGCGAGTATCCAAACGCATTTAATCTGCCAGATCTAGCTCCCAATTCTGTCAAACGCACCACGCTTGGGGGCAATGAGGAAGACTCATTTAAAGTTCCATATTTTGCGCTTGGCCGATTTGGACTTCATCGGCTGCTCATCCCTAGTGAAAAAACTCAGAGACCTGCGCTCTCATTTGCGCTTGAACACTTGAATAAAGTTCGATGGTTCCCTGATGAAAAAGGGGCAGGCCTAGCGACAGATCAGCAGGCTTCTTTGTACGACGATTGCCGTCAAACCGGTGCGAGAGAGGCCGAAGCCAAAATTCAAAGTCTACGAACGGGTCGCGCCACGCTCGCCGATGAGTGGCCACATATGGCAGCTTTGGCAGCACTTATCGCCGAAAGCCATGGAATACAACCCGGCAGGAATGGGGAGCCAGAACGCTCAAGTTTTCACTACTCAAATGTCTCCCCACTGGTAACTCGCATTCACCGATTTGCCGAAGACCCCATGTTCACAGACGTTGTCAATGTAAATGGCGGTCCCAGTAGCGGAGGCGCTTCCCTATCGTGGGCCACAGAATCAGCCAACTTGGTTGAACGTATCTTCGGAGGTCGTGAGGTGAGTTGGCGAGTACACATCATTAATTTGCGTCACGTATCTCATGACTTGACTCCCTTTGTCCTTGGATCCTTGCTTGAACTTTATGCATACGAACTGTTTCGACGCGGGCAGGCGCAGGCAATCCCGACACTGCTTGTATTGGAAGAGGCTCATCACTACATGCGCCCAATAGGATCAGGAGAAGAAGCCAATGAAAAATCGCTTGCTTATGAGCGCCTAGCAAAAGAAGGGCGCAAATTCGGCCTTGCTTTATGGCTGAGCACGCAGCGACCTTCTGAAATCTCACCGACTGTCTTATCTCAGTGCAACAACTGGATCACCTTCCGCCTTACATCAGAGAAGGACTTAAATGCTGTTCAGTCTGCAAGCGAATGGGCCGACCGGCGTGAGGTCCGAAGAATTGCAGGCCTAGCGCGACAAACCGCAATCGTGTTCGGCGGCAGCATTGCTATGCCAACGATGTTGCGAGCTCCGAATGCTGATCCTCTCCCAGACTCCACCGATGGGGCTTTCGCCAGATGGGGACAAGCTCTTTAAAACAAGCTGTGGATGGTCGTGAGCATTCATGATGGTTTTTTGCCTCAGAACGAAACGCCTCTGCGAGGCACATCTCATCGAACTCGCGCATCGTTTGTTTGCTCACCACGCCAGCGTGATGAAGATCCGAGGCTGCGCTATGAATGGCTTCGAACGCATCGCTCTTAAATCGGGGTTCAGTCATTGCAAAGCCTCCGTGATCACCATCACACCTGATCAGGCGTGCGCAAGCAGCAAATGCCCAACAGGTTCTTTCGTCGGCCGTACCCGAATCTCGATGTTGTAGCCCAGGCGATTCAGGCAATCCATCAGCTTGCGTTCGGAGAAGTTGGCGAAATCTCCATTCAGCAGGGCGGACACCTTGGGTTGCGTCAGGCCCATGCGCTTGGCGGCCTCTGCCTGAGTCAAGCCAAGCTTGCGGATGGCCTTCGTAATCTCGATGGTGAGGCCGGATTTGATCTTGAGTTTTTCAGCGTTAGGCAGACCAAGATCGGCAAACACGTTGCCAGAGCTGACCTCTATATCAATTTTTTTTGCGTCGTGCTTTTTCATTTCTCAGCTCCTGAGCCGCTTCGGTCGCGGCCTTGAGGCGGTCACGGATCAGATCCATATCTGGCTTGGGCGCTTCGATGCCCTTCTTGCTCTTCTTCTGGAACACATGCAGCACGTAGACAGCCTCAAGGAATCGAACCGTATACACAGCACGGTATGTGCCATGCGAGTCGCTTTCGACGACTTCAATCACATCGGCCGCGCCAAAGCCCTTTAGCACCTTGGCGGCATCGTGCTGCTCGCCTTGTTGCGCGAAGTGCAGTGCGTGACCAAAAAAACGGATGACATCCTCCGGGAGCGGCCCGCCGTGGCGCTGCGCACGGAAATCACGCCATCGTCCGGGGCCAGCACGCGGGTGTATTGACCCAGTGAAATCCTGCTCACGTCATAATCGAGGAAACGACGTTGAGCACGAAGATGGAAGAAGACATCAAACGCTGGACGGCCAAGCGCAAGAGTGCGCTGGTGCTGGACATCATTCAGGGCAAGACCACCGTGGCTGAGGCAAGCCGTCAGTACGACCTATCGCCGTCGGAGGTCGAACAGTGGATCGATGACGGCAAGCGGGGCATGGAGAACGCCCTGCGCGCGAATCCGCAGGACGTGCGCGAACAGTACGAACGCCAGCTCAAGGGTAATCCCCCCGCAAAAGCGTTGAGGTCAGAAGTAGAATTTTCTCGTTGAGGAGTTCTACAGCATGAAGAAGTCACGATTCACGGACAGCCAGATCATCGAAGCCATCAAACGGGTGGAAGCCGGCCTTGCGGTACCCGAACTGTGCCGGGAGCTGGGCATCAGCTCGGCGACGTTCTACAAGTGGCGATCGAAGTACGGTGGCATGGACGTGTCGCTGATGGCACGGATGAAGGAGCTGGAAGCCGAGAACGCGCGCCTGCGCAAGATGTACGTCGAGGAGAAGCTCAAGGCCGAGATCGTGACGGAGGCGCTCGAAAAAAAGTGGTGAGGCCATCTCGCCGCCGCGAGATGGCCCGACGTGCCGTGCAAGATCACGGCGTATCAATCCGGATGGCTTGCGAGGCGTTCAGCATTAGCCAGACCTGCTATCGGTACATCGCCAAGACCGACGCCGAGAACGAGGAGATCGCAAACTGGCTGCTTCGCCTGACGGACAACCACCGCAATTGGGGCTTTGGGTTGTGCTTTCTGTACCTGCGTAATGTCCGCGGCTTGCGGTGGAACCACAAGCGCGTGTACCGGATCTACCGCGAGCTCGAGTTGAACTTGCGGATCAAACCGCGCAAACGGCTGGTTCGGCAGGCGCCCGAGCCGTTGACGGTACCTACCCAGGTCAACCAGGTGTGGTCGATGGACTTCATGCACGACCAACTTGCCGACGGACGTAGCATCCGAGTGCTGAACGTGATCGACGACTTTAACCGCGAGGCGCTGGGCATCGAGGTCGACTTCTCGTTGCCTTCAGAGCGTGTGATTCGCACGCTCAAGCAGATCATTGGCTGGCGAGGAAAACCCTCGGCGATTCGTTGCGACAACGGTCCGGAGTACCTGAGTGCGGCCATTGTGCAGTGGGCAGGCACATGGGGCATCAAGCTCGAATATATTCAACCGGGCCGACCCCAGCAGAACGCCTACGTCGAGCGATTCAACCGGACCGTTCGCTACGAATGGCTGTCCCAATATCATTGGGACGATCTGGATCACGTTCAGCGTGTCGCCACGCAGTGGATGTGGTCCTACAATCACGAGCGCCCGAACATGGCACTGGGCGGATTTACCCCGAAACAGCGGCTCGCCATGGCCGCATAGCGTTCCTACTTCTGGCAAACGCTAAAAATGGGGGGATTACCCAAGGACCTGCAAGAGGCCTATGGCGAGGCGATGCTGGAGCTGCGCGCCAGAAAAAAATTGCAGTCCCTGCTGGGCGAGGACGAGAAGTGATCGAGACGATCCGCCAGGGACTGCAAGCCGACGGTATCACCGTCTCGATCGCCAAGTTGTGCCGCTGGTTCGGTGTGCCGCGCCGTACGGTGTACTACAAGCCGGTGAAGTCCGCACCCAAGGTCGATCCCAAGTTCGCCGTGCCGATCAAGGCGATGATCGAGGAATCGCCGTCGTTTGGGTACCGGACGGTGGCGCACCTGCTGGGGTTCAACAAGAACACCGTGCAGCGCGTGTTCCAGTTGATGGGCTGGCAGGTTCGCAAGCGGCCGATCGGGTTCAGGCCTCGCATCCAGGCTCTGCCTTCGGTAGCGACGATGCCCAATGAACGCTGGTCTACGGACCTGTGTCGCGTGTGGGCCGGACGGGACGGCTGGGCAACGCTGGCGCTGGTGATCGACTGCCACACACGTGAGTTGCTTGGCTGGCATCTGTCGCGAAGCGGTAGGGCCTGCACGGCGGGTGCTGCTCTGGAACACGCTCTGATCGCTCGCTTCGGGACGCTGGGGCGAGTACCGATGCCGTTTCTGCTGCGCTCGGACAACGGCTTGGTTTTTACCTCGCGCAGCTACACCGCCCTGGTGCGTAGCTACGGCTTGCGCCAGGAGTTCATCACGCCGCACTGCCCGCAGCAGAACGGCATGATCGAACGGGTGATCCGCACGCTCAAGGAACAGTGCGTGCATCGGCACCGCTTCGAGACGATCCAACACGCCAGCCGCGTGATCGGAGACTGGATACGCTTTTACAACGACCGACGCCCGCACCAGGCGCTTGGCATGAAGACCCCGGCTGAGGCATTTGCATTAGCCGCTTAACCTGAGCAGGTTCTGCTGGGTCAATACACGGGTATGCTCCAGGCGCAGTGTCTGCGCCTGCACATCGGCGAGCGCCGCGAGGTGGCGCGCCCTGGCCCCGAGCTCCGTGGCCTCGTACTGCTGGATCTGCTGGTTCGACAAGGCGCCGCTTCCCCGCACGGCACGCGCGCGCCGTGCGTTGCCGCTGGCTTCGGCCAGCGCCGCCTCGGCCTCTGCCGCCACGGCACGGCTCCTGGCGAGATCCACCTGCACCGTTTCCGGGGCGAAGCGGGCCAGCACTTGGCCGCGGCGCACCGCATCCCCGACATCCACCGCGATCTCGGCCAGCCGCAGGCCGCTGGTCTCGGCGCCGATGCTCACTTCCTGCCAGGCCTCGATATTCCCATTGGCCGGCACGCGCATTTGCAGGGCGCGGATTTCCGGCGTCGTGACGGCGACGGAAAGCGAGGGCTGCATCGCGGGCGCCATCGCACCGCCGTCGTGCGGCGGCGCTGCCGGAGCCAGCAGCCATGCCCCAACGAGCGCCATCGCGGCGAATGCAAGCGCCAGTACGCCCGGGAGCCGCTTTCTTGTGAGAGCCATGCCCTTCCTTCACCAACCCGACACGCGGGGCGCGCATCGCGGTCCGGCCCGTTCGCCGGCACAAGCCTCGTCCCTTGCGGGCTCCGCCGCCGCCGGCGCACGCCCGTCCGGCCCCTCCGGATTCCCGGGGCGCCAGCCCCCTCCCAGGGCGCGATACAAGGCAATCCAGGCCAGCACTTGGTCGCCGGCGGTCTCGCTCAACGCCAGCCGCGAGGCGATCATGCTGCGGCGGGCGTCCTCCAGTTCCAGCAAGGACGCGGAACCGGCCCGGTAGCCGGACTGCAGGGCGAGGTAGGCGCGCGTGAACCCGTCCACGGCAGCCTGGGCCGCGTCACGGCGGGTTTCCGCGCTGTGCAGCCTGATCAAGGCGCCTTCCACCTCCTGGACGGCCTCGCGCAGCCGCGCCGCGTAGAGGATGGCGGCGGCCTGGTAACGCACGCGGGCCGCCTCGGCCGCGGCACGACGCCGCCCTCCGTCGAACAACGGCAGCGTGATGCTCACCGGCCCGATCTGCCACACCGTGCCGTCGGTACGCATGCCGCCGGTTGCCAGGCGGTCGAGGCCGATGGTCCCTGCAAGCCGGATGCGCGGCATACGCTGCGCTTGCGCCTGGGCCGCTTCCGCGCTGGCTGCCGCCACGTCGCGTTCGGCGGCCTGCATGTCCGGCCGCTGCGCCAGCACGTCGGCCGGCACGGCCCCGACCGTTATCCGCTCGGGGCTTGGCAGCCGGGCGGTGCGGGATTGCAACTGGGCGCGCAGCGCGCTTTCCTCCTGGGCCGACAGGGCGACCAGGGCCTTGATCCACAGTTCGCAGCTCGCCTGCTGCCGGATCAATTCCGACCTGCCCTGGGCTGCGCCGGCGCGCGCCAGTTCGTCGGCCATCGGGGCCGCCAGCCCCGCGTTCGCGGCCAGCGTCGTCAGGGTCGACGTCTGCTGGCGAGACTGCACATCCTGCGCGACCTGCGCCAGCCGGGCTTCACACATCCTCAGCTGCACATAGTTGCTGGCGACTTCCGCGGCAACCGAGACCCTGGCCGCGTGCCAGCCCGCCTGGCGCGACTGCAGCCGGGCCTGCGCCGCGCGCCAGCCGGCGCGATGGGCGCCGAAGAGGTCCAGTTCCCAGCTTGCCTGCAGGCCGGCGGACAGCAGCGTCCCTGTCGGCTCGTCCAGGTCGATGCGTCCGCGGCCCGCGCTGGCCGTGGCATCGAGCGCGGGCTGCAGGGCGGCGCCGCTGGCTGTCCCCTGCGCACGCGCATCGGCAAGATTGGCCGCCGCCTGCGCCACGGTGGGGCTGGCACGCTGGGCGGCATCGACGAGACGGGACAGCAGCGGATCGTCGAACTGCGACCACCATTGCCGCAGGTCTGCCAGACGGCCGCCATGAGGCAGCGGCGCGTGCCACCGGCTGGCGACGGCGTCGTCGGGAATGACGGGCTCGGGCAGGGGCGCGAAGGCGGCGCAGCCGCCGAGCAGCGCGGTCATCAGCACGCTCGTCAGGAAAGCGGGGCGCGGCCCCGGAAAACGGAGGCAGCGCCGGGCGACATCAGGCATAGGGCACTCGATAAGACACGGCCATCAGTGTCTTGCGAGCCGACTTTCCCGTTACTTACCGAAACCGTGACGGAAGGCGCCGTGACGCCGCGCGCCAGTAAGTGAGCCGTAAGAGAACCCTGTCGATGATGGCGCATCCGTCTCAACAAGGAGCAAACCCATGGGCCCCCGACTGTTCCCGCGTCACTCACGCCAACGCAGCGCCGCGCGGTACGCGGCAGTGCCGATCCTCTGCGGCGTCCTCATTGCCCCCGTTTCCGCCTTCGCCGCCGATCCCGACGGCCCGGAGTCCACCACGTGGGGAATCGGGCTGGGGGTGGCCGGAACGCAGAAGGCCTATACCGACATCGACCGCGAGTACACGCCCATCCCGCTACTGCGCTACGAGAACAAGTATCTGCGCTTCTTCGGCACGACGCTGGAGGCAAAGCTGCCCGGACTGACCCTCAGCGAAAGCCAGGAGCTCCGGTTCGGTCTCATCGCCCGATACGACGGCGCGGGCTACGAAGCAGACGACTCCTGGGCGCTCGATGGCATGGACGAGCGCAAGGGCGGATTCTGGGCCGGCGCGAAAATCGAATGGCGCAGCGATATCGTCAACCTCCATGCCGAGTGGACGCACGACATTTCCGGCCACAGCAAGGGCCAGAGCCTGAGCCTGGGCGCCGAGCGCACCTGGCAGCTGAGCCAGCGCCTCTCGCTCACGCCACGCGTCGGCGCCACCTGGCACGACGACAAATACGTCGACTACTATTACGGCGTGCGTGCCCACGAGGCCCTCGCCTGGCGTCCCGCCTATGAAGGCAAGTCCGGTTTCGATACGGAAGTCGGCCTGCAGGCGGTCTATGACTTCAACAAGCACCACTCCGTCATGCTGGATCTCCAGCTCACCCGCCTGTCTTCAGACGCCAAGGACAGCCCCCTGGTGGACCGGTCGACCGAGAACCGCGTTTTCCTGGGCTATATGTACCGCTTTTGATGAACCGAGTACTTCTGATCGAAGATCACGAGCACCTGGCGAGGCTGATATGCAAGGGGCTCGCGGCGTCCGGCATCGCCGCGGACGTCGCGGAACGCGGCGAATCCGCCTGGAGCGCGATACGCCAGTTCCCCTATCAGGCCATGGTGCTCGACCGCGGCCTGCCGGACGGCGACGGACTCCTGCTGCTGAAGCGCATGCGCCAGGCCGACCTCGCCATTCCCTGTCTCATGCTGACCGCCCGCGACGCGCTGCACGACCGGGTGCAAGGCCTTGAAGCCGGGGCGGACGACTACCTCCCCAAGCCGTTCGAGATGGCCGAGCTGGTGGCGCGGGTCCGGGCCTTGCTGCGCCGCCCGTCCTTGAGCCAATCGCTGCAGCCGGGCTACGACGACCTGATGCTGAACCCGGAGGCCGGGACAATGTGTTGCGGCAGCGAATGCGTCACGCTGGCGCCGGCGGAAATGCAGATCATGCTGCTCCTGGTGCGCCGGCAAGGCGACGTGGTGCGGCGTGGCGCCATGGAGGGAGCCGGCTGGGGGCTGAACGAGGCCGTCACGCCCAATGCACTGGACGTCGCCCTGCATCGCATGCGCCGCAAGCTGGCCGCGATCGGATCGCAGCTGCGGATCGTCAACATGAGAAGCCATGGCTATGCGCTGCGCAAGAGCGAGCCGGCTGAATAGCCTGGCATTCAAGATCTTCCTGGCATACGTTGCGGGCGCGGCGCTCAGCATCGCGCTGCTGCTGGCGTTCGGCGCCCTGCACAAGGACCGCCTCCCCGGGATGGAGCTGGAGGATCGTGCGCATGACCTGGGGCGCAGGCTGCAGTTCGGTGAAGGCGGCCTGCCGGTCGGCTTCCAAGAAGACGAGTCCCATCCGCTGTGGATATACGACAGCCTGCACCGGGAGACGGCCTATCGGGTGATCGACGAAGAGGGCCGGGTGATTCTCTCGTCTGCCGGCGCACGCACCTGGCCCGATGACGCGGATGCGTCCAGGCCGAAGCCGGGCAGCTTCAGCTACACCGTGGATGGCATGCTGGTCCGGGGCGCGACCGAGCCGATCGAACACGACGGCAGGACCTGGTTCGTCCAGCTGACGGCCAGCAACCGGATCATCGACTTCCTGCATCAGGGGTTTGCCCTGCCGTTCATCCAGCTCGGCATCGAGGTATTCAGCCTGATACTGCTTTTCGTATTCGGCATCTGCGCGTTCATCACGCTCAAGTATTCCCTGAAGCCATTGCGCCAGGCGTCGGAATCGGCGGCGGCCATTTCCCCGCGGACATTGCAGGCGCGGCTGCGCGTAGACCAGATGCCTTCGGAGATCGCACCCCTGGTGAACAGTTTCAACCAGGTGCTGGAACGCCTGGAGCAGGGCTACCGCATCCAGCAGGAGTTCCTGGCCACGGCAGCGCACGAGCTGAAAACGCCGCTCACCCTGATCCGTTCGGAAATCGAGCTGGCGCAGGTGGACGAGGAAACCCGGGAGTCGCTGCTCAGGCACACCGGCCACCTGGCCCGCCAGGTCCAGCAGCTGCTGCTGCTCGCGGAAGCCAGTGAGCCTCTCAGCTACGACTTCGCCGACGTCGATGTGTTCGACGTGGCCCGCGAGTGCACGGGCTACCTGGAAAGACTCGCCGTATCGGCCAGGGTACGCCTCACTGTGGGCGGCGCCGATACCGGCGCCAGATGGCGCGCGGATCGTGGTGCGCTCTTCACGCTGCTGAAGAATTTGCTGGAGAATGCCATCCAGCATGCCCCGCCGGGCACGGAGGTCCATACGGAAATCCGCGCCGACAGCTTCAGCGTCCGCGATCACGGGCCGGGTGTCGATCCGGAGCAACTGCCCCTGCTGTTCGCCAGGTTCTGGCGCGGCCCGCACCGCCGCGACCTCGGCGCGGGGCTGGGGCTGGCGATCTGCCAGGAAATCGCCATGGCCCATGGCTGGACGCTGTCGGTCCACGGCGCAGAGCCCGGCCTGATCGTGAAAGTGTCCCGCAACGCATCCGCAGACCGGCAGGCGCCTGACGCTCCAGGCGATTCCGCGGGCTGATAGACCCACAACATGGGCGCACAATCTCAAGGCACGAGCCGCGTCGACGCGTTCTCCGAGATCAGCCCACAATGGAGCGTGACGACGGCGTTCTGGAGCACATGCACCGGTCCGTCGATGAAATCGCACGCCAGCAGGTTGTCGGGGCCGCTTTTGCGCGCTGAAGCAACGTTGACGTTCACCTTGACAGGGCCATCGATCCACGCGAGCCTGCCTGCGGATACGGTGGATCCACTGATGTGCGCATGGGCGTTGTCCAGGTCCGGGATATCGACTTGCTCGTCTTCCGGGTTCAGGTCGATCTGTCCGACTTCATCGGCGTGCTTTTCCGCGCCACGCCTGGGGTCGCCATAGTAAGAGGCATACGCAACCAGCGACTCGCCCTTGCGGGCAAGCTCGGCGCTTGCCTGACGGGAAAGCGCAATGCGGATGTCGAAGCCCAGCTCGACCGCGTGGGCTGAGATCGGCAGCGCGAGAATGGCCAGCGCCACCCCGATTCGGGCAGATGCACGCCTCTTCACGATTCCTGCCTCCTGGCATCGCCAGCCAGGCCGACGCTGGCGGAAGACGTGTCCGTGGCGCGCTTCCGTTGCCGGAATGCCGTCTCGTAGACTTCCTCCGTGCGGCGCGCGAAGTCGCCCACGGAAAACTCGGCCACGCTCTTCTGCCGGGCCGCCATGCCGAGGGGCGCGAGCCGCCCGGGGTCATCGAGGATTTCTCCCAGGACTTCCGCGACCCCGTCCGGCGCATGGCTGGGCACGATCCAGCCGTCGACCCGGGGGGTGACATTCTCCGGCAGGCCTCCCGCATTCGAGACGACGACGGGCAGGCCCATGGCCATCATCTCCCGGCAAGCGATCGAGATGCCCTCCCGCCGCGAGAGCACGAAGCCGACGTCCAGCGCGGCCAGGAACGGTCGGACATCATCCAGGTGTCCCGTGAAAACGACACGATCCTGCACTCCGGTGGCTGCCAGTTCCTCCTGCTGTCTCGCGCTAATTCCGGAGCCTGCCAGGGCAATGTAGATTCCCTCGCCATCCGGTCCGAGGCGCCGCACGGCCCTGACCATGTCGATCCAGCCCTTGTAATCGTCCGTGCCGGCATTGCTGCCCAACAACAAGCGGCAATCGCGGGCGCGGGCGCCCAGCAGGATCTCGCGCTGGGCCGCCCTGGCATGCGCCGGCCATGGCGAAAACCGGCCGGTGTCCACGCCGTTGGCAATGGCGGAGATCGGCCGCAGCGCGTAGGGCGATTCGCGCAGCATCTGCGCAACGTGCCAGGAAACGCCGATCGCGTGGTCGGTTCCCAACCTTGCCCGTATCGCCGGCCCGAAGCGGGAAACGGGCACATCGTTGTGCTTGGTGAAAACGATCGCAGGCCGCATGGCCCCCAACCCCAGGCAGGCCAGCAGCACAGTCCGGTGATCCGACGAGCCGTTGACGTGGACCACGTCGACCCGTTGTTCGCGTATCAGCCTGCGTAGCCGCCGCGCACCGGCCAGGCGCTGAGGTATGCGGTTCGCATACGACTGGTCCACCACCTGAACGCCATCGATCCGCCGGGCTTCGCGGTTGAGGGCACTGCCGGCAGGGCTTGCCACGATGATCCGATGGCGCCGCACCAGTTCCTCGATCAAGGACAGGATGTAGACAGAGTGCCCGCCCTTGCCTGGGGAGGCATGAAAGTTCGTATAAAGAATGTTCATGCGGAGTCGGGAAGCGGGGCGGAACAGAATCGCGCCTTGCGGTCCTCATGGCCGGTCAGGCACTTGTGCAGGAACTGCAGCATGTTCGTGCTGCCGGATATCGGTACCCTGGGAAGGCAGAACATGTCATCGCAAAGCCTGGCGCGGCCGCGCAGCGTCGACGTGGCGCTGATGTAGCCCGCCCTGCTTGCCATGCGACGGTGTTCCGGCCGGTGTTCACCATAGGGATAGCAGAATGCACGCACCGGCGCCCCCACGATCTGTTCGAGAACCTGGCGTGGCTGGGCGATCTGGCGGTTCGCTTCGGCCTCGTCGAGTTCGGGAAGGTGCACGTGGTCTATGGTGTGCGCGCCAATTTCCTGCCCCGCCGCATGCCAGGCCTGTATTTCGGAAGCGTTCATGAGCGCCGCGCGCGGAATGCCCTTGGGCAAGTCCCATGCATTGACCCCGCCTACCTGCCCGCTGACGACATATGTCGTCGCGGTGAAATCGAGGCTGGCGAGGATGGGCAGGGCATTGCGGAACACATTGCAATAGCCGTCGTCGAATGTGATTCCGAATACCCTGCCGTGCCGCTGTCCTGCCAGGTATGGCATGAGGTCGCGCATCGACAGCCCGCGATACCCCATGCGGCGCATCCATTGCATCTGTGAGCGAAAGCGCGAGGGATGCACGACAAGTCCGCGCAGCGGCGTACCCGCGGGAGGCGCGTCCCCGATCTGGTGATACATCAGGATGGGAATCGATGCTGTCATCGGCGTGTGAAGGACGATCTACCGGAGGCGCCTGGCCTGACCGGACTGTTCATCCCTCCTACACTACCGTCACTGCATCAGAAAACTTCATGCATATCGCTGGAATATCAAATTAATGGCATGACATTCCGGACAGACAGAATTCTCCCATGCGGGCGAAGCACATCAGTTGTTGCTTACGGGGCCGAGGAAGTGTTTAGCCCGATGCTCGCGACGAAGCTCCCTGGGCGTGACCCCCCACGCCCGTCGCATCGAAGAAGTCAGGTGGGAATTGTTGACGAAGCCACTTTCACGCGCGATTTCCTCCAGGGAATGAGGGGTCGTGATGATCAATTGACGCGCGTACTGCAGGCGCGCAGAGATCACGTACTGGTATGGAGTCACTCCCACTGCCTGCTTGAAAGCGCGGGAGAAATGCCCGGGCGAGATGTTCACCAGCCTTGCCAGCTTTTCCAATGTAATGACGCTGGTCAGGTTGCTGAGCACGTAATCGTTGACCTGGCGCCATGCGCGGGAGGACAGCCCTCCGCGCGCCGGCGTGCGCGCCAAACGGCTCAGCGTGGAGTGATGACGCAGGATGTGGGTACCGAACAGGGTTATCCACGCGTCGATGGCTTCTTTGTCGGCGATGTTCTGCGACTGGACCTCGCAGCGCAGCGCCATGGCGTAGGACAATGCCTTGGTGTCGATGCACCCCAGGTGCGGGATGAACAACTCGAATGTTTCGTTGTCGAACTCATTGCCTGCCAGGCGCAGCAGGCGTTCCTCGCTGAAGGCAAGGAGCAGATTGTGCTTCGGCTGGGTCCATTCGGCATGCACCTCTGAGTTCTTGGGAAGGATCTCCAGAGATCCCACGCTTGCAAGGCCGCGAACGCGACTGTCGCTGTTGACCGCCAGACATCGTTCCGGCTGCGCCGTGTAGTGCACGATGAAACAGTGCGCTGGAGCTCGATAACTCAGCACCTCTCCCTCTGCGGGGGGATTAGGCGTGGTGGTTATCGTCAGGCCAGCGCCATCGCATTCGAATTTCGGTCCCCATTCATCCGGTATCGTGTCTAGCAGCTTCTTGACGGACATTATCGGAAAGTAGCTTTTCTAGGAGCCATCAGGACAATTACGAACCCCGCTATTCACTGATTCACGGAAACCAACCCCATTGCGAGGTTGAGCGAATGCACCTGCCGCTCCTGCGGAACAGGGCCGATTTGGTTTTCTCTGCCAGCGTGGAAGCGCGACCCGGGCCACGTGGCCGTTGCCTACGACCCACGAACATGGCCCGATCCGGAAGATACGAGACAGGAATCATCTTTTCATATTCGTCGCTGCGCGCCCCACAACGAAATACGCCTGCCATCCCCGCGACAGCATGGACGAGCGGCGACAGGGCCAAAGGCTGACTCAGCCTTCAACTAATAGCACAGAACCCCTGGCCCCCCTATCCGCCTGCCCCGCGGGATGCGCAGAATATGCGGTTTTTCTGATAAATCGGGATATCCTGACACTGGCGATATCCGCACCATGGCCGATCATGCCGGGATGCATCACGAAGATACGGAATATGTCTTCATCTGTCGCCAGGCGCCTGATTATCGAAATGTCGCCGCATTGCCAGATTTCTCCCTGAACATCTCGGCATTTCCCCCCGGCTTCCCCGCCTCGGGTTCATGCCAGCGGCCGCGCGTTCCTATACTGCAGAAAATCAGATAACGCAGGTTTGCGAACGCCACATCCGTGACCAAAGCCACACCCGCTTCCAGCATCGGCATGCGAGGCAGACCGCCTGTATCCGACGCAGCGGCTTGCCACTGAAATATACCCACAACATAGGCGCAATAGAATTTTTCCCTTCCCCGGGAACCCTATCGAGGCCCCCTTCCATGCAGGCGTTTCTACCCTTCACGAAGCCAGCCATCGGCGAAGCGGAAATCGCCGCGGTCAATGAAGTTCTCAGGTCGGGCTGGATCACCACCGGCCCCCGGAACCAGGAGCTGGAACGACGCTTCTGCGAGGCCTTCGGCTGCCAGCACGCCGTGGCGGTGTGCTCCGCAACGGCCGGCATGCATGTCGCCTTGATGGCGCTGGACATCGGACCTGGCGACGAGGTCATCACGCCTTCGCAGACGTGGGTGTCCACGATCAATCTCATTACGCTGCTGGGCGCCCGCCCCGTTTTCGTGGACGTGGACCGGCATACGCTGATGACCGATGCGTCGCGCATCGAGCCCCTGATCACGCCGCGCACCAAGGCCATCGTCCCGGTGCACTACGCTGGCGCGCCGGCCGACATGGACCCCATCCGCGCCCTCGCCGGGCGCCACGGCATCGCGGTCGTCGAGGACGCCGCTCACGCGGTGGGCACCCGCTATCGCGACCGCTGGATCGGCCAGCAGGGCACCGCGGTGTTCTCGTTCCATGCCATCAAGAACCTGACCTGCGCGGAAGGCGGCATGGTGGTCACGGATGATGCCGGGCTGGCCGACAAGGTGCGCATGCTGAAGTTCCACGGGCTGGGCGTCGACGCCTTCGATCGCATGACCCAGGGCCGCAGGCCCCAGGCCGAAGTCATCATGCCCGGGCTGAAGTACAACCTGCCCGACATCAATGCGGCGATTGCCCTGGTGCAGCTGGAGCGCCTGCCCGAACTCAACGCGCGGCGCGCCGAGCTGGCGGCCCGCTACCGGGCGCGCCTGGCTGCGCTGCCGCTCACGCCGCTGGCCATTCCCGATTACCCGCACACGCATGCATGGCACTTGTTCATGGTGCGCGTCGACCCGGAGCGTTGCGGCCTGGACCGCGACCAACTGATGCAGCGCCTGCAGGAACGGCAGATCGGCACCGGGCTGCACTTTCGTGCGGCCCATACCCAGAAGTACTACCGCGACCGCTATCCGGCGCTTTCACTGCCCGATACGGAGTGGAATTCCGCGCGCCTGTGCACGCTGCCGCTGTTTCCCGACATGCGCGACGAAGACGTGGACCGCGTGGCGCAGGCCCTTGCCGACATCCTGGAGTAGCCCTCTTGCGTGCCCCATCCATCCGGCTGGTATCGATCGTCATCCCGGTCTACAACGAGATCGGCAACCTGCCCCAGCTGATCAGCCGGCTGGGCGCAGCCTGTGCCAGGCTGCCGCAGGCCTACGAGATCATCCTGGTCGACGACGGCAGCCGCGACGGCTCCACCGAACTGATCAGCGAGGCCGCCGGCCAGGACCAGCACCTGGTTGGCGTGCTGCTGAACCGGAACTACGGGCAGCATGCCGCCATCATGGCCGGCTTCCAGACCGCCAAGGGCGACCTGATCATCACGCTGGATGCCGACCTGCAGAATCCGCCCGAGGAGATCCCGCGCCTGGTGGCGGCTGCCGAAGAGGGCCATGACGTGGTCGGCACGGTGCGCCGCAACCGGCGCGACACCCTGTTCCGCAAACTGGCATCCCGGGTCATCAACTTCTCGGTCAAGAAGGCCACGGGCGTCACCATGACGGACTACGGCTGCATGTTGCGGGCGTACCGCCGGCATATCGTCGACGCCATGCTGGCGTGCCAGGAACGCAGCACCTTCATCCCCATACTGGCCAACAGTTTCGCCCGCCGCACGACCGAAATCGACGTGGCCCACGCGCAGCGCGAGCACGGCACCTCCAAGTACAGCCTGATGCGCCTCGTCAATCTCATGTATGACCTCGTCACCTGCATGACGACCGCGCCCCTGCGGATGCTCAGCATCGTGGGCAGCGCGGTGGCCGTCATCGGCTTCCTGTTCTCGCTCGCGCTGATCCTCATGCGCGTGCTGCTGGGGCCGGAATGGGGCGCGGACGGGGTCTTCGTGCTCTTCGCGATCCTGTTCACCTTCGTCGGCGTGCAGATCCTGGGCCTGGGCCTGCTGGGCGAATACATCGGGCGCATGTACACCGACGTGCGCGCGCGCCCGCGCTATTTCATCGACCGTATCGTGCGGGCAGCGCCGCAAGCCATCGAGGGTATCCAGGCATGAAGGTAGCCGTCTTCGCCTACCACGACATCGGCTGCATCGGCATCGAAGCGCTGCTGCGCGCAGGCCACGAGATCGTGGCCGTGTTCACGCATGCGGACGATCCGGGGGAAAACCGGTTCTTCGACTCCGTGGCGCAGCGCTGCGCCGAGCGCGGGCTGCCGGTGCATTCGCCCGAGGACGTCAATCACCCCATCTGGGTTCAACGCCTGCGCGAGCTCGGGCCGGACGCGATCTTCTCGTTCTATTACCGCCACCTGCTCAAGCAGCCCATCCTGGACATCGCCCCGGCAGGCGCCTTCAACCTGCACGGCTCGCTGCTGCCCGCCTATCGCGGCCGGGCGCCGGTGAACTGGGTGCTGGTCAACGGCGAGCGCCAGACGGGCGTCACCCTGCACCGCATGGTGGCGCGGGCCGATGCCGGCGACATCATGGGCCAGCGTGCCGTCGACATCAGCGACGACGACACCGCGCTCACCTTGCACGGCAAGGTGCGCGAGGCGGCACGTGTGCTGCTCGACGAAACGCTGCCGCGCCTGTTCGATGGCCGGATCACCCCGATCCCGCAGGACGAAAGCCGCGCCAGCTACTACGGACGCCGCACGCCGGCCGACGGCGAACTGCACTGGCAGCAGCCCGCCCGGCGCCTCTACGACCTGGTGCGGGCGGTTGCCCAGCCCTACCCCGGCGCGTTCACCTTCGCAGGAGACCGCAAGCTCACCGTCTGGAAGGCGCGCCACGAGCCCGCCCCCCTGGCCCGGCCCGCCGGCACCGTGGTGTCGGTGGAGCCGTTCAAGGTGGCCTGCGGCGACGGCGTGCTGGAAATCGTGGCCGGGCAGGAAGACGGCGGGGTCTACCTGCGCGGCGCGCAGCTGGCGCGGGAGCTGGGCCTGGTGGAGGGCATGCGGCTGGGCCCCCGGGCCGGCAGCGCCAGGAACCGCACCACGCGTGTCCTGATACTGGGCGTGAACGGCTTCATCGGCAACCACCTGATCGAACGCCTGCTGCGCGAAGACGAGTACGAAGTCTACGGCCTGGACATCGGCTCCAGCGCCATCGCGCGCTTTCTCGGGCATCCGCGCTTCCATTTCGTGGAGGGCGACATCAGCATCCACACCGAGTGGATCGAGTATCACATCAAGAAGTGCGACGTGGTGCTGCCCCTGGTTGCCATTGCCACGCCCGTGGAATACGTGCGCAACCCGCTGCGCGTGTTCGAGCTGGATTTCGAGGAGAACCTCAGGATCGTCCGTTACTGCGTGAAGTACCGCAAGCGCATCATCTTCCCCTCCACGTCGGAGGTGTACGGCATGTGCGACGACGACGAATTCGACGAGGACACCTCGCGCCTGATCGTGGGCCCGATCAACAAGCAGCGCTGGATCTATTCCACCTCCAAGCAACTGCTGGACCGCATCATCTGGGCGTACGGCAAGAAGGAAGGCCTGCGCTTCACGCTGTTCCGTCCGTTCAACTGGATAGGCCCGCGCCTGGACAGCCTGAACTCCGCACGCATCGGCAGCTCGCGCGCCATCACGCAGCTGATACTCAACCTGGTCGACGGCACGCCGATCAGGCTGGTGGACGGCGGGGCGCAGAAGCGCTGCTTCACCGACATCGCCGACGGCATCGAAGCGCTGTTCCGCATCATCGAGAACAAGGGCGGCGCCTGCGACGGCGAGATCATCAATATTGGCAACCCCGACGGGGAGGCCAGCATCCGGGAGCTGGCCGAACTGCTGCTGGCCAAATTCGACAGCCATCCGCTGCGCCGCCACTTTCCCCCGTTCGCCGGCTTCAAGATCGTGGAAAGCCGCGTATTCTATGGCGCAGGCTACCAGGACGTCTCGCACCGCCGCCCCAGCATACGCAAGGCTCGCCGCCTGCTGGGCTGGGCGCCCACGGTGCATCTGGAACAGACCGTGGGCAATACACTGGATTTCTTCCTGACGGAAACCCTGGAAGCCGGAGCGGCGCATGTTGCAGACGGGCCTGAGGATTGACGTGGACACCTACCGCGGCACACGGGACGGCGTGCCGCGGTTGCTGGACATCCTGCAGAAGCATGGCGTGCGCGCCACGTTCTTCTTCTGCGTCGGCCCCGACAACATGGGGCGCCACCTATGGCGCCTGCTCAAGCCCCGCTTCCTGGCCAAGATGCTGCGGTCGAACGCGGCGTCTCTGTACGGCCTGGACATCCTGCTGGCCGGCACGGCCTGGCCCGGCAAACCCATAGGCAAGCACCTCGGGGCATTGATGCGCGAGGCCGACGCCTGCGGCCATGAGATCGGCCTGCACGCCTGGGACCACCATGCATGGCAGATGGGGGCCGGGCGCTGGAGCGAGGCCCAGCTGGTCGCGCAGATACGCCGGGGCGTGGACGCCTTGAACCACATCCTGGGCCGCGAAGTCGATTGCTCGGCGGCTGCAGGCTGGCGTGCCGACGCCATGGCGGTGCAGGCCAAGTCCCATTTCGGTTTCCGGTACAACAGCGACTGCCGGGGCTGCGGGCCGTTCCGCCCGCTGCTCCCCGATGGCCGGCCCGGCGCCCCCCAGATCCCGGTGGACCTGCCCACGTACGACGAAGTGGTGGGCCGGGCTGTCACGGCTGACGACTACAACCGGCTCATCCTCGACCTGTTGCTCGCGTCGGCGCCCGCGCCGCACGTCTACACCGTGCATGCGGAAGTCGAGGGCATCGCCATGGCAGACCGCTTCGATGCCTTGCTGGCCCAGGCCCGTGCCGGCGGCGTCGGGTTCCAGGCGCTGGGCGACCTGCTGCCCGACGATGTCGCGGCGCTGCCCACGGGCCGGGTGGTCCGCGGACAGGTGCCCGGGCGGGAAGGCTGGCTGGGCTGCAGGGCGGACGCATGACGGACTTTGCCCTGGTGCTGCTGGTGTCGGTGCTGACCTGCGCGGGCCAGATGCTCCAGAAGCAGGCGGTCCGGTCATGGCAGGGCAGGCCCGCCACACGGCCATGGCGCAGGCTGGGCTCGCCGTGGCTCATCGGCGGGCTGGCGGCACTGGGCTGCGCCATGGCGGTCTGGCTGTATGTGCTGCACCGCATGCCGCTCGGCGTCGCATACCCGATGTTGAGCATGAACCTCGTGCTGGTGCTGCTGGGCTCGCGCGTTTTCTTCGGGGAACGCATCACGCTCCGCAACTGGCTGGGCGCGGCTGCCATCATCCTGGGCCTGTTCCTGCTGGGCGGATCGGCATGAGCGGCCATCTCTACGTGCTGGCCAGCATCGTGCTGACCACCTTGGCGCAGCTGTGCATGAAGTGGGGCGTGATGCACCTGCATGACATCGCCCTGACCCGCTCGTTCGCGCTCGACCACGCCATGCAGCTGTCCGCCATCGCCGGCGGCGTCCTGTGCTATGCCGCGTCGCTGCTGGGCTGGCTGGCGGCCCTGCGGCACCTGCCATTGAACGTCGCCTATCCCATGCTCAGCATCAGCTATGCGCTGGTGTACCTGTTGGCGGTTTGCATACCGTCCTTTGGCGAGACCCTCACGCCGGGCAAGACCTTGGGCGTCCTGTGCATTCTGCTGGGCGCCATCCTGATCGGCGCCAAGCCGCCTCCGGCGTTGCGCTGACGCGCCGCCACGAAAGCGTTTTCGCCAGGCATCGTCTCAATCCTGAGGGATTGCGCAGGCCAGGTCCCCTTCCTCGCATTGCATGTAGCCCCTGAGAGCAGCCGTGCGGCGCGTCGTGAGATCGGCCATGCACTGCGCCATCAACATGGGGTAGACCGAGCCACCATCCGCATTCCCCGTTGCCAGCGCGCATTCGGCGTCCCGGAATGCGATCCAGGCGCGCTGCGCCGCGACCAGCCGCTGGTGCTGTGCCTTGTCGGTCTTCAGTCTGGCCAAAGCCGTCTTGTACGTGGCGTTGAGCTCGGCGTCGGCATGGTCGTACGAGGCGGCCTCGCATTGGTTCATGGCCGCCTGGGTGCTGGCATTGCCGCAAGGTTGCTGCTGCGAGAAGGCATGCATCGGTGCCGCTGCCAGGAGCAGGGCCAAGAGTACCGGGTGTCCATGCATGGGTTGACCTCTTTGTTCATTGAGCGTTACAGGGATCGGACAACAATTCTCCCCCAGGCGCTGCTTCGCGGGATCAGGCGGGCGCGCCGAAATAACTTTTCCTGATCTGCTCCAGTGCTCCCCTTTCCTGCATGTCCAGGAGCTCCAGCACGACGCGGCGGCTCAGGGTTCCGCCGTGCGGAAAGGCAAAGCCGTACTTGTCGGCGCGGAAAAGGTTGCCCACCACGTCCAGCCCCGCGTCCGCGTGCTTGTGCACATAGTGCTCCAGCACCGGAGCGTCTCCCAGTATGGCGTCGACTTGCTGTGCCTTCAGGGCCGCGACGGCTTCGCTGAGTCCGGGAAAGGCGCGGGTCGCCAATCCGACGTCCCGGGCGTAGGCCTCTGCCGTACTGCCTGTGGCAACGGCGACCGTGCGGCCCGGCAGGTCTGCCAGGCTGTTGATGTCCTGGGAAATCGACGCCGCCGTCATGATGCTGGTGATCGAAGAAGTGATGTAGGCGATGATCCCTACGCCCGCCAGCAGCCACAGCGCCTGCCAGACCCTGCCTATCCATCCCAACAGGTTCTTGCGTGCCGTGCGGCCCGTGGTTGCTATCGACATCACATGATAGAAGCTTTCCGCGAGCCCCTCGCGCCAGGTCCTGGGGAAGCCGGGGTCGAACCGTCGGTCGAACAGCGTGAAACCCAGCGTGGCCGCCATGATGAGCGCCAGCAGCCACGCATAGGCCCTCAGGTGTCCTGCGTCGTCCAGCCCTGCGACAATGTCCGAGAAACTTCCGGAGCCTGCCGATTGGGGGACCATGATGCGCAGGCCCGCGTCGTACCATGGCTGGGTGAAGGTCACGTCCTCTGCCCTGTCGCGCGTGATGGTCAGGTTCGTGACCGCCGCGTCGATCCGACCCTGCGCCGTGTCCTCGACCAGTTCGTGCAGGTTCTCGTAATGAATGTAGCGAAACGCCAGCCCCAGCCGCTGTGCGACGGTCTCCCACAATTCGATGGCCATTCCGGAATAGCCGGTACCTTGCTGCACCACGAAAGGCTCGCTGACGTACACACCTACAGCGACCGGTCCGGCTTGCCCCTGCGCATGGGCGGCATGCACGCAGCATGCTGCCGCAAGCGTATGCAGGAAGACGGCAATGAAATAGCGGGAGAATCGATGCCGCATGGTCCGTGGATCGTCGGCGGCGTACGCGATGCGAGGCGGTGTAGCCGGCATCAGCGCGCCTGTGCGGCTGCGGGCGCGCCAAAGCGCGGCCGCGTCGTGCGTCATTTCAACTCGCCATCCTTGACCCTGTCCGCGGCATCGAAGTCCCTCAGGACTTGCTCCATGTACTCGACCTGGGTGACTTTGCCATCCTTGTCCACGTCCATGATGGCGATCTGCTCTTCGGTCAGGATGCCCGAGAGCTCGCCCTTGCCGAGGCTGCCGTCTCCATCTGCGTCGATACGCGAGAATCCCGAGATCATATAGGCCTGATACTCGGCCTTGCTGACGCCGCCGTTGCCGTCCGTGTCCACCTGCTTGAGATGCGCCTCATGCAGGCCCGTCGCCGGCGTGTGTGCGTGCACCGGCATGGCAGCAAGGACCAGGAGCAGCGTTCCGGCGACAGCGCCAAAGTGCGTATTCATTCCGAGCCTCCTCATTTGCACGCCAGGTGGTTTCCAAGGTAGCCGCCCAAACCGGCCCCTCCGGCCATGCCCAGGGCGGCGCCCTTGCCCCGGCCTATCGTCGAACCGGCCAGGGCGCCGATGAGGCCGCCACCGATCGTTGCCGCCATGCAGCCGAATTCATGGTTGTGGGCCTGGACTTCCTGTTCGTTCCTGGCTGTGCCACATGCAGCCAGCAGAACGACCGACGCCGTGATTGCAGACACTGAACGTGCAACTTTCACTTCGCTCTCCTCAGTGATTCGGTTCGCGAATAGTGCCATCCCCATGCGCGCACGCATCGCGCTTGCCAGGATTAAGTGGTGGGAATCTGATAATGAGACAGGAACCAGACAAGGAAAAACGCTGTCGTCGCGGATCTGCCCCAAGCCGGGACGATATGCTGTGGCATGCATGGACCCGGGGCGAGATGCCGGGCGGGAGGTGCTTGACCGTTTCTGCCCGGCGCCCTGGTTCCCCGTAGGATCGGTTCATTGCAGCACGGCTGCAACATGCCTGCGGTCTGATTGCCGGCAGCGGGCTGCCCGCACCTGCCCCGAAACGTCCGTATTCGCCACCGCCACACCACGAAGATGACGACACGCTCTCCGGATCCCACGACCCGCCAGGCCCCTGCCGCGATACAGGATGTCCGGAAGTCCGAGCGCACGTACCTGGCCTGGCTGCTGGCCATCGTGGCACTGGTGGCGTTTGCCGGCCAGGCCGGCCACCAGCTCTGGACGCCCGACGAGCCCCGCGAAGCCGCCATCGCCCGGGAAATGGCACGCAGCGGCGACTGGGTCGTGCCCACGCTGGCCGGCCAGGCCTTCATCGAAAAGCCGCCCCTCTACTACATCGCCGCCGCCCCCCTCCTGACGCTGGCGGGCGACGGAGTCGGCCTTGCCGACACGCTGCGCCTGATGAACGCCGTGTGGGCACTGGGCACGCTGCTGTTCACCGGGCTGCTGGCCCGGCGCGTGCTGGGCGACGCCCGGGCGGCATGCTGGTCGGTGATCGCGCTGGGCACCATGGAAGGCTTCGTCACCAACACCCACTGGATACGGGTGGACGTGGCCCTGGCCTTTTTCGTGGCCTTCAGCATGTGGGCCTTCGCCGCGTTCTACCAGACCGGACGCTGGCGCCTGGCCGTGGCGGCAGCGCTGGGGCTGGGCGGCAGCTTCATGTGCAAGGGCCCGATCGGCCCGGGCACCGTGTTCTTCGGCTGGCTGGCGCTGTTCGCCTTCGGGCTGGCCGATGCACGCCGCAACGGCAGCCAGAAGCGCTTCTGGCCCCAGCACCTGGCCATCGCGGTCTTCTTCGTATTGCCCGCGGCGCTGTGGATATTTGCCCTGCTGCGCCACGCGCAGGCCGACGAGCTGTGGCGCCAGTGGTTCTGGGAGAACCAGGTAGGCCGGCTGACAGGCACTTCCACCCAGCTGGGGCACATCAAGAAGCACGCCTATTTCTACTATCTGGGCGCCCTCGCGGAATACAGCCTGCCATGGCTGCCCGTGGTCGTTGCGTGGTTCTGGCAGACGCTGGCCCGGCGCCATTGGGACCGGGCGCGCGTGTTCCTGCTGGCCTGGTCGGTGGCCACGCTGTTGCTGCTGACCCTCTCGTCCACCAAGCGCACGCTTTATCTGTTTCCCCTGCTGCCTGCGTTCGCGCTCATGGTGGGCCAGCTGAGTCTTTCCTGGCCGCGGTGGATGGATGCCTACGCCCGCGCGTGGGCGGTGCTGGCGGCGCTGTTCTGCCTTGCCCTGGCAGCCAGCCCGCTCTATGCGGCCTGGCTGCCGGCCCGGGTACCCGAAGACGTCCGCGCGGTGCTCGCCGAGCCGGGGTGGCGCCACGCAGCCGGCGCAGCCATCCTGCTTGGCGCCTGCTGGCTGGCGTGCCGGCGGCCCCGCATGCCGGCCGCCGCGTCGCTGGCGGGCGCCATGGCGGCGATCTACCTGGCGTTGTTCTCCCTGGGCATACCCGCCATCGATGCCGTCAAGGGCATGAGGAACGAGACCGAATACCTGCTGGCACAGGTGCCGCACGCACAGCGCGACCGCGTCGCCGGATGGAGCCTGGACGAAACGGAACGCGGCCTGTTCTCCGCCTATGGCGATTGGCACATCGTGAACGTCGACGCGCAGCGCGTGCGGCAGATCATGCGCTGCGAGGACCCGCAGTTCGACAGCCTCATGGTCAACAAGGACTCCCCATCGTTCAGGCTCGAGGACGTCGTGGGGCCGCACTATCGGCTGCTGGCCCAGGCATCTCCGCGCAAGCGCGCCAAGTACGGCCTTTACTGGGTGTCGGGCACGTGCGCGCCCCCGGCCCTGGCCCCCGCAGCGACGGGCGCGGCCCCGCGCTGAGGCCGCATCTTCCCCCACGGCTGTTTCTGCGGTAAGGTGGCCCCGACACCGCCGCACATGCGCTGGTGCGCCCGCCCCGCGCGCCGTATCCCACGGACGCGCACCGCCTCCCTCCCGCGCCATGATCGCCGCCACATCCTTAAGACGTGTCCTGCGCTGGCTCAAGCTGCCCTGGTGGATCGCCGAACTCGGCACGGGCGCCAAGTCGTTCCGCGACAACCCCATCCTGGGCAGCAGGCGGCTGAACGCGGCGGGCCTGCACACCGCCCGCATACGGCTCGCGCATCGCATGGCATGGTGGCGGCGGCGACGCCTGGCGCACCTGATCAGCCCTGAAGACCGCGCCGCCTTCGACGCCCAGGGCTACATCCTCAAGCCGGACTTCCTGCCGCCCGACGCATTCCAGGCATTGCGCCGCGAGATCCTGTGCACGGCCCTCTCCGCCCGCGAAATGGTGCAGGGAGATACGGTCACGCGGCGCATTCCGCTGGACGACAGCGTGCTGGCGGGACTGCCCGGAGTGCGCGCGCTGGTGCGCAACTCCGCCTGGCTGGGCCTGCTGGCCTACGTCTGCAGCTTCCGGATCCGGCCGCTATGCTATGTGCAGACCATACTCACGCATGCGCGCGAGGCTGCGCCCGATCCGCAGACGCGCCTGCATGCCGATACCTTCCATCCCAGCGCCAAGGCATGGCTGTTCCTCACCGACGTGGGTGAGGACGAGGCGCCCTTCACCTACGTGCCTGGCTCGCACCGGCTGACGCCGCAGCGCCTGCAATGGGAACGACGCAAGGCGCAGACGGCGGCAGGCGCGGACCGCATGAGCGCACGCGGCTCGCTGCGCATCGATGCAACCGAGCTGCCTGCGCTGGGCTATCCGCCGGCGCGGGTGTTCGCGGTACGGCGCAACACGCTGGTCGTGGCCGACACGGTGGGCTTCCATGCCCGCGGCCCGAGCGCCGGCGCCGGCACGCGCATCGAGATCTGGGGCTATGCGCGCCGCAATCCTTTCCTGCCCTGGCTGGGCATGGAGCTGGCTGCGCTGCCCGGCATCCGCGGACGCGCCATCGGGCTGCACTGGCGCTTGAGCGACCTCATCGAAAAGCTGGGCGGCCGGCGCAATCCGTGGCGCGACGTCGGCAAGATGCGGGCAGACGAGCCTGCCCGCTGAGCCGGCGCGCACCCGCGGCGTGCAGCCTGCCGGCCGCTGTTTTCCTTGAAGCAGGGGGAAAGCCTTGCTACGCTACGTCGACCTGACGTACCGGGCGGCTTGCCCCCACGGGGGCCGGCGCCCGCAGGCTGCGGTCTTCCGCCATCACGCCATACGGGAGGGGCCTTGACTCAGAACAAACTCGCATCCCAGATTTCCCCTGTCACCTTCGTCGGATCCGCGGTCATCGCGCTGGCGCTCATCGGCTACGCCAGCCTGCGCCCCGACGCCGCGGCGCAGCTGTTCAAGCACGCCAACGACTGGATCATCAACGAAGGCGGCTGGTTCTATCTGCTGGCGGTCGGCTTCTTCGTCGTCTTCCTCGTGGGACTGGCCATCAGCCCGTTCGGCCGCATCAAGCTCGGCCCGGACGAGTCCACCCCGGACTACAGCTATGGCACCTGGGTGGCGATGCTGTTCTCGGCGGGCATGGGCATCGGCATCGTGTTCTACGGCGTGGCCGAACCCATCATGCACTTCTCGGCGCCGCCCGACGCCGAGCCGCGCTCGGCGCAGGCCATGCGCGACGCCATGGAGATCACCTTCTTCCATTGGGGCGTGCACGCCTGGGCGATCTACGCGCTGATGGGCATGTGCCTGGCCTATTTCGGCTACCGCAAGAACCAGCCGCTCACGCTGCGCTCCGCGCTGTATCCGCTGATCGGCGACCGCGTGAACGGGCCGATCGGCTCCATCATCGACATCTTCGCCGTGGTCGGCACCCTGGCCGGCCTCGCCACCTCGCTGGGCCTGGGCGTCTCGCAGCTCAACGCCAGCATGAGCTACCTGTTCGACCTTCCCCAGAACCTCGACACCCAGCTGGTGCTCATCCTGATCGTCACGGTCCTGGCCACGATCACGGTGGCCACCGGGCTGGACAACGGCATCCGCCGGCTCAGCGAGTTCATCATCATCGTCTCCTTCGTGCTGATGGCCGCGCTGCTGTTCCTGGGGCCCACTGCCTTCCTGCTGCAGGCCTTCGTCGAGAACATCGGCCTCTATCTCAACGGATTCATCGCGCGCACCTTCCATGTGTACGCGTACCAGCCTTCCAACGCGCAGTGGGTGGGCGAATGGACGCTCTTCTACTGGGGCTGGTGGATTTCATGGTCGCCCTTCGTGGGCCTGTTCATCGCCCGCATCTCGCGCGGCCGCACGATACGGCAGTTCCTGCTGGGCGTGCTGTTCGCGCCGGCCGGATTCAGCTTCATCTGGTTCACCATCTTCGGCGATCTCGCCATCTGGCTGGACGTCAACCGCGCAGGTGGCGAAATCTCCCGGGTCGTCACCGACAACATGCCGATCGCACTGTTCAGCGTGTTCGAGTACATGCCCTTCTCCAGCATCCTGGCCTGGGTCACGGGCCTGCTCGTGGCGGTGTACTTCGTCACGGCCTCGGATGCGGGCGCGCTGGTCATCGCCATGATCACGGCACGCAACACGGAAGACGAGCCGGCGCTGTGGCTGCGCGTATTCTGGGCTCTGGTGTGCGGCGCCTTCGCGGCCTGCCTGCTGCTGGCCGGCGGCCTGGATGCCGTGCAGATGGCTGCGGTGATTGCGGGCTTCCCCCTGGCCATCATCCTGGTGATCATGTCGTGGGGCATCTGGAAATCGCTCAGGGACGAAGCCTACATGCTGGCCACGCAGGCGCTGCAAGCGGTTCCGCTGCTGCCCACCGAAGGCAGCGTGCCATGGCGCCGGCGCCTGGGCGGCATCGTGAGCCACCCCAGCAAGGAACAGGTCAACCGCTTCATCGAAAAGACCGTGGCGCCGGCGCTGGACTCGGTCAGGGAAGAGCTGGCCCGCCGCGAACTGCAGGCCGTCACCGAACCCCTGGAAGGCGTAGACGGCATCCAGCTGCGCGTGCTCCATGGTGAGGGCATGCCCGAGTTCCTGTATGCCGTGCGCCGCGTAAGCTATCCCATACCGGCCTTCGCGCTGTCGGACCAGCACAGCAGCAAGGACGAACGGCGCCGCTATTCGCGCGCCGAGGTCTACCTGAGCCAGGGCGGACGCGGCTACGACATCTATGGCTACAACACCGAGCACGTGATATCGGACGTGATCACGCACTACGACCGCTTCCGGCATTACCTGCACACCAAGCAATGACGCATAAGGCGGCGCAGCCGCCTTTTTGTATCACTGTGTGAGGCCGTCGCCGGGCCGACATCTCACCGACACACGCATCTTCCGGCGAATCCCCGGGCAACGTCGTCCATCTCCCGGATTCCCGCGGCCTTTACAGTGGCCGCGGCCTTCGGGCGGCGGTGGCTCCCTGCATGCGGCGCACGAGGGAGGTCATGTTTCTGACATGCGGCCTCCCGAGAATCCAGCCCCGCAAGTCCCGGCCTGCACATCCAGCACTGGCGTTCAGTTTCCTGAAAGCTAGCGCTCACTATCGGGCATCGCCGACGCGAGTTTCCTGCCCGCGCAAGTCCGCAGGTTCCTACCCAACCCGCCTTGCGCCATCTCCGGATGGCAATTGGACTTTTTCGACCATGAACCGCAAATCTCCCCTGTCCAGCATCCTCGGCAAGCCGCTATGGGGTACCGGCGCGCTATGCCTGGTCCTGCTCCTGAGCGCCTGCGGCGGAGACGACGACGACTCCCCCGCCAATCCCGGCGGCGACGCGGGCACGCCGCCTCCCGCCGTCTGCACCACGGCCCACTGTGCCCCTGCGCCCTGACGCGGCCTCGTCCCAGCCTCCCGCCACTTCCCGAGATTTTTCTTCGACATGAACTTCAATCCGTCCAAACGCAAGTTCCTGCGCACCTCGCTCGGCTCCGCCACGGCAGCCGCGGCGCTGGCCACGTTCCCGCCCAGCATCCGCCGCGCGCTGGCGATCGATGCGAACAACGTCACCGGCACCATCCAGGACGTGCAGCACGTCGTGCTGCTGATGCTGGAGAACCGCGCCTTCGACAGCTACCTCGGCACCTACAAGGGCGTGCGCGGCTTCGGCGATCGCTTCGCCATCCCGGTGGCCAATGGCAAGAACGTCTTCTACCAGACCGACGCCGACGGCAACATCATCACGCCCTACCACCTGGACGCCAGCAGGGGCAACGCGCAGCGTGCGGGCGGCACGCCCCACACCTGGCCGGACGCGCAGGCCGCCTGGGACCACGGCCGCATGAACCGCTGGCCGGTCGCCAAGCACCCGCTGTCGATGTCGTACTACGAATCCGCGGAGGCGCCGTTCCAGCGCGCGCTGGCGGAGGCCTTCACGATCTGCGATGCGTATCACTGCTCGATGCATACCGGCACCATCCCGAACCGGCTGTTCTACTGGACGGGCACCAACGGCCCGAGCGGCGACAACATCGCGGCCATCATCAACGAATTCAACGGCGGCAACGACGTCGGCCCTTCGACGGAAGGCTGGACCTGGACGACCTACGCCGACCGCCTCGAAGAAGCCGGCGTGCCGTGGAAGGTCTACCAGAGCCTGGACGACAACTACGGCTGCAACCAGATGATGGGCTTTCGCCACTGGCGCGCCGCCATGGAATCCATGCCGGCCGAGCGCCGGCCGCTGGCGCTGCCCGACAAGTCGCCGGCGTACGATCCCGCCATCGACGACGCGCTCAGCCCGCTGGCCAAGGGCTTCGGCAACACCATGCCGGACGGCTTCCTGCAATCGCTGCGCGACGATGTGCAGAACGGCACGCTGCCTGCCGTATCCTGGGTGATCGCGCCGTCGACCTACAGCGAGCACCCCGGCCCCTCGAGCCCCGCGCAGGGCGGCTGGTACGTGCAGCAGGTGCTGGATGCGCTGACGGCCAATCCCGAGGTCTGGAGCAAGACCGTGCTGCTGGTCAACTACGACGAGAACGACGGGTTCTTCGACCACCTGCCGCCGCCGTCTGCGCCCTCGCGCAATGACGACGGCAGCCTGGCCGGCGCCACCACGCTGGCCGACGCCGACATGGCGTATGAGTACTTCGACTACCCGCCCGCAACGTCCAGGCATTCCGCGCAGGACGGCAAGCCGTTCGGCCCCGGCCCGCGCGTGCCGCTGTGGGTGATCTCGCCATGGAGCCGCGGCGGCTGGGTCAACTCGCAGACCTTCGATCACACGTCCACGCTGCTGTTCCTGGAAAAACGCTTCGGCGTGCGCGAGCCGCAGATCAGCGCCTACCGGCGCGCCATCTGCGGCGACCTGACCTCCTGCTTCAACTTCGTCAACCCGAACACGGAAGCCCTGCCCACCCTGGCCGGCCGCAGCACCAAGGTGGCGGTGGACAACCTGGTCGCCGCGCAGCAGGCCGAGCCGGCGATCCCCGTTCCCACGCAAGCCGCGGTGCCGGCGCAGGAAACCGGCACGCGCCCCTCGCGCGCCCTGCCCTATGAGCTCCACACCACCGCACGCATCGACGCAGCGGCCGGCAGCGTGACGCTGCTGTTCGCCAACACGAGCCGGAACGAGGCCGGCGCGGTGTTCCACGTGTACGACAAGCTGCACCTGGACCGCATTCCGCGCCGCTACGTCGTGGAAGCCGGCAAGACGCTGGACGGCGCCTGGAGCACGGCCGACGACGAGGGCAAGTACCATCTGTGGGTCCTGGGGCCCAACGGCTATCACCGCGAGTTCGTCGGCAACCTCGCCGAGGTGCCCGCCGGCGGCCCGGAGATCCAGGTCTGCTATGTGCTGTGCGAACCGCCGGAGATCCAGGTGAAGCTGCACAATCGCGGCAGCGCGGCCTGCAGCTTCACCGTGACGGCCCAGGCCTACCGCACCGACGGCCCCTGGACGCTGGGCGTGGCGCCGGGAGAAGTGGGCGAACTGAGCTGGCCGGTGGGCGACAGCGGCAACTGGTATGACTTCTCGGTTGCCTGCGACGCCACGGCTTCGTTCAGCCGCCGCTTTGCGGGGCGCATCGAGGATGGCAAGGACTCGGTCTCCGACCCTGCCATGGGCGAAGTCGAGGACTGACGCTGGCCTCCCGGCGCCCGGCCCTGATGCCGGGCGCCGGGCGCCGGCAAGGCCGGGACACCCGGCACGCTGCCGCAGCTCAATCGAAGCTGATGCCTTGCGCCAGGGGAAGCTCGCGCGAGTAATTGATGGTGTTGGTCTGGCGGCGCATGTAGGCCTTCCAGGCATCGGACCCCGACTCGCGGCCGCCGCCGGTTTCCTTCTCGCCGCCGAATGCGCCGCCGATCTCCGCGCCACTGGTGCCGATGTTGACGTTGGCGATGCCGCAGTCGCTGCCCACCGCGCTCTGGAATAGCTCCGCCTCGCGCATGTCGCTGGTGAAGATGCACGACGACAGGCCCTGGGGCACGTCGTTGTTCAATGCGATGGCCTCGTCGATCTCGCGATAGCCGATCACGTAGAGAATGGGCGCGAAAGTCTCGTGGCGCACCACGTCGGACTGCCCGGGCATCTCCACGATGGCCGGCGACACGTAATAGGCATCGGGATACTCGGCCTGCAGCTGGCGTTCGCCGCCATGGACCTTGCCGCCCTGTTCGCGCGCACGCGCCAGCGCATCCTGCATGGCCTCGTAGGCCGCCTTGTCGATCAGCGGCCCCACCAGGTTGCCCTGCAGCGGATGGCCGATGCGCACCTTGGCGTAGGCAGACTTCAGCCGCGCCACGATTTCCTCCCTGACCGACTCATGGGCGATCAGGCGGCGCAGCGTCGTGCAGCGCTGGCCGGCCGTGCCCACTGCCGCGAACAGGATGGCGCGCACGGCCAGGTCCAGGTCTGCGCTGGGCGCGAGGATCATGGCGTTGTTGCCGCCCAGCTCCAGGATGCTGCGGCCGAAGCGCGCCGCCACCCGCGGCCCCACCTCGCGGCCCATGCGCGTGCTGCCGGTTGCGCTGACCAGGGCCACCCGCGGATCGTCCACCAGCGCCTGCCCGGCGGCGCGGTCGCCCACCGATACCTGGCTGAGGAATTCCGGCGCATCGCCGAACTCGCGCATGGCCTGTTCCAGCAGGGCCTGGCTGGCCAGCGCCGTCAGCGGCGTTTTCTCCGACGGTTTCCAGATCACGGCATTGCCCGTGACCAGCGCCAGGGTGGTATTCCACGCCCATACCGCCACCGGGAAATTGAAGGCGCTGATCACGCCCACCACGCCCAGCGGATGCCAGGTCTCGCGCATGTGGTGCCCCGGACGCTCCGAGGCGATGGTGAGGCCATACAGCTGGCGCGACAGGCCGACCGCGAAATCGCAGATGTCGATCATTTCCTGGACCTCGCCCAGGCCCTCCTGGGTGATCTTGCCCGCCTCCCAGGAAACCAGCTCGCCCAGCGCCTGCTTGTTGCGCCGCAGGACCTCGCCGAACAGGCGCACCAGCTCGCCGCGGCGCGGCGCAGGCACGACGCGCCAGGCCTCGAACGCCTGGCGGGCCCGGCCTATCCTGGCCCCGACGGCCGCGGCATCGTCGAGCGCGACCCTGCCGATGCGGCTGCCGTCTATGGGCGTGTGGACGGGATGGGAGCCGCCGTCATATACGGAGGCCGGCACGCCCAGGCTGGCCATCAGTTTGTCGATCATCATGCTTCCTCTGGATATCGTTGCGAATTGAACACGGTGTGTAGTATCGGCCGCCGCCGGCCGCGCCGCCAAGCGAGAAATTCTTCTCAATTCATTCCATTGATTCATGATCTGGCATAACATGCCGCGATCGGGCGGCTGCCGCCCGCGCTTCTCCCCAACCCGGAGGCCCCACGATGTCCAAGCGGCCCATGCCGTCGCTGACCGCGCTGCAATGTTTCGAGGCGGTGGCCCGCCACCTCAGCGCAACCCGGGCGGCGCAGGAACTGCACCTCACGCAGAGCGCCGTCAGCAAGCAGCTCGCGCAGCTCGAGTCCATGCTGCAGAACCCCTTGTTCCGCCGCATCCGCAAGCGCCTGCACCTGACGCCGGCCGGCGAACTCTATCTGGGCGAGGTCAGGAAAATTCTGAATCAAGTCGACATGTCGTCGCGATACATCCAGTCGTACGGCGGCGATACCGAGGTCCTCACCGTGACGGCCCCGCCCACGTTCGCCTCGCGCTGGCTCATCCCCCGCCTGCTGGGCTTCGGCGAACGCTTTCCCAACATCCACCTCGACATCCGCACCGAGTCCGATCCCTTCGACCTGCTGCACAAGCAGGCCGACGTTGCGTTCTTCTTCGGGGAGGGCACCCGGCCCGGCGCCGAATGCCTGCGGCTGTTCGACGAGGAAGTCGTCGCCGTCTGCGCACCGCGGTTGCTGGCCGGGGCCGGCAAGTCCTTCACGCTTGCGCAGCTGGCCGGCCAGCGGCTGCTGCAGCTCGGCTCGCGTCCGCAGGCATGGCACGAATGGTTCGCCGCCAAGGGCATGCACAGCGCCCGCAGCTACCACGGGCCCCGGTTCGAGACCTTCGACATGTCGATCCATGCCGCGCGGGCCGGCTGCGGCATCGCCCTGGTGCCCCGTTTCCTGGTGGAGGAAGAGCTGCGCGAGGACAAGCTGGCGCTGGCCTGGCCCGAAGCCCACCGCAGCCAGCCGGCGTATCACCTCGCGTATGCCGAGCATGCCGCCGACGTGCCGAAGATCCGCGCCCTGGTGCAATGGGTGCGCGAACAGCTGCCCACGCAGGGCTGAGCGCCCCCACCTGCCGTGCCGCTACGCGGCGTCCAGCCGGGCGGCCTGCTCGCGCAGCAGGTACTTCTGGATCTTGCCCGTCGAGGTCTTGGGCAGCGGCCCGAACACGACGGTGCGCGGCACCTTGTAGTGCGCCAGGTGCTCGCGGCAGAATTCGCGCAGCGCTTCGGGCGCCACGGCGCGCCCATCCTTGAGGGTGACGAAGGCGCACGGCGTCTCGCCCCATACCGCATCCGGCCTGGCCACCACGGCAGCCTCGAGCACGTCGGGATGGCGGTACAGCACGCCCTCCACCTCCACGGTGGATATGTTCTCGCCCCCCGAGATCACGATGTCCTTGGCGCGATCCTTGATGGCCACGTAGCCGTCGGGGTCCACCACGCCCAGGTCGCCGGTGTGGAACCATCCGCCCTTGAATGCCTCCGCGGTCGCTTCCGGGTTGTGGAGGTAGCCCTTCATGACGCTGTTCGCCTGGATCACGATCTCGCCCAGGGTCCTGCCGTCGGCGGGCACGGGACACATCGACGCATCCACGACGCGCACGCGCTCCACGTTGATCTTGCGCACGCCCACGCGCGCCTTCATGGCGGCCCGCTGCGCCAGCGGCAGGTCGTCCCACGCGTCGTGCCAGGCGCAGCCCATGGACGGCCCGTAGGTCTCGGTGAGGCCGTACTGGTGCGACACGCCTATGCCCAGCGCCTCCATGGCCTGGATCACGGCGGCCGGGGGCGCGGCGCCGCCGGTGACCACCTGCACGGGATGCCCGGCGCGATACTGCTGCTCGGCCGGCGCGTTGACCAGCATGTTGAGCACCACCGGGGCGCCGCAGAAGAAGCCCACGCGGTGGCGCCGGATGGCATCGAACACCAGGGCCGGCTCGACCTTGCGCAGGCACACGTTGGTGCCCGCCAGCGCGGCGAGCGTCCAGGGAAAGCACCAGCCGTTGCAATGGAACATCGGCAGCGTCCACAGGTAGACTGCGTGCGCAGGCATGCCGCTGGCCAGCACGTTGCCCATGGCGTTGAGATAGGCGCCGCGGTGGTGGTAGACCACGCCCTTGGGTTTGCCGGTGGTGCCGGAGGTGTAGTTGAGGCAGATGGACTGCCACTCGTCGGCCGGCCAGGGCCAGCCGGCCTGCGGATCCGCCGCGGCGAGCCAGTCTTCGTAGGCGGCGTCGCCCAGCGCGCCATGAGGCCCGGCGTAGCCCGTGTCCTCGATGCGCACGACGCGCGGGCGGGCGTCGAGACGCCGGAGCACGTCTGCCACCAGGCCGGCGTACTCGCTGTCATACAGCAGGACGCGAGCCTCGCCATGCTGCAGGATGTAGGCCAGCGTGGCGGCGTCGAGCCGCGTATTGAGGGCGTTGAGCACCGCGCCGGCCATGGGCACGCCGAAGTGCGCCTCGTACAGCGCGGGCACGTTGGGCGCCAGCACGGCCACGGTGTCGCCCGTGCGCACGCCGTCCGCGGCCAGCGCCGCGGCCATGCGGCAGCAGCGTTCGTAGGTCTGGCGCCAGCTTTGCACGAGCCCGCCATGGACGAGCGCGGGATGGTCGGGATACACCGCCGCCGCCCGCTCGATGAACCCCAGCGGCGTCAATGGAACATGATTGGCCGCGTTGGGCTGCAGGCCGGTTTCGGTACGCGGGTCGGACATCATGGCGTGTCTCCTCGTCGATTGCGCCGCCAGCCGGCCGGCTGGCCGCCGGCGCGGGCCTCAGGCGTGCCGGTTCGCCGCCTCCCACCCCAGTTCCGCCAGCGGCGCGACGCGCGCGCCCATCGCGGCCGCGTCGTCGGCGGCGGCATTGCCCGCCCGGGCGCGGTGATACACGCCCTGCAGGATGGCGGCGATGCGGAAGAAGCTGTAGGCCAGGTAGAAGTTCCAGTGGGCGGGCGTTGCAATGCCTCGCGCCCGGCAATAGGCCGACAGGAACTCCTGCTCCGACGGGATGCCGAGCGCGGCCAGGTCCAGCCCGCCCAGGCCGCGCCACAGGCTGGGCGGTATGTGCCAGCACATGCAGTGATAGGCCAGGTCGGCCAGCGGATGGCCCAGGGTCGACAGCTCCCAGTCCAGCAGCGCGATGGCGCGCGGCTCGGCCGGATGGAACACCAGGTTGTCGATCCGGTAATCGCCATGCACCAGGCGCGTCTGCCCGTCGTCCTGCGGCATGTGCCGCGGCAGCCAGTCGATCAATGCGTCCATGGCGGGAATGCGCTGCGTCTGCGTTTCGCGGTACTGGCGGCTCCAGCGCGACACCTGCCTGCCGAAATAATCGCCATGCCTGCCGTAGTCTTCCAGCCCCAGGGACGCGGGCTCGAGCGCGTGCAGGGCCGCGAGCACCCGCCCGGTTTCCGCGTAGACGGCGGCCCGCTCGGCCGGCGCCAGCCCAGGCAGCGCCGGGTCCATGAAGGTCCGCCCGTCCGCATGGCTCATCAGGTAGAAGGGCGTGCCGACCACGGCGGGATCGGCGCAGTAATGCAGGGCGCGCGGCACCGGCACGGCGGTGCCGCGCAACGCGCCGATCACGCGGAACTCCCGGTCTATGGCGTGCGCGGAGGGCAGCAGTTTCCCGGGCGGCTGCTTGCGCAGCACCATGCGCCTGCCACCCGCCTCCAGCAGGAACGTGGGATTGGATTGCCCGCCGGACAGGCGGCGCAAGTGCAGCCCGGCCGTCGCATCGACCAGGCCCTGGCGCGCCAGGTAGCCCGACAGGGCGTCGGCCCACCGGGGCGACCCGGCCGCCCCGGCGCTCATCGCCCCGCTCCCTCCGGCGCATCCCAGCGCCAGAAGCCGTCCCCCTCCTCCATGAGGAAGCGCGCGAGCACCATCTTGTGCACCTCGGACGCGCCGTCGACCAGGCGGGCCTGGCGCGCATAGCGGTAGATCCATTCCAGCGGCGTGTCCTTGGAGTAGCCCCGCGCCCCGTTGAGCTGGATGGCCGTGTCCACGGCCTTGTGCAGCGTCTCCGAGACCACGATCTTGGCCATGGAGACCTCCTTGCGCGCATAGTGCCCCTGGTCCAGCCGGGTGGCGGCGCGCATGGTGAGCAGGCGCCCTATCTCGATCTGCAGCGCCGCCTCGCCCAGCAGCCACTGCACGCCCTCGCGCTCCGCCAGGCGCTGGCCGAAGCTGCTGCGTTCGCGCACGTAGTCGGTTCCGATGGCCATGGCGCGCCGCGCCAGCCCCAGCCAGCGCATGCAGTGCGTGAGCCGGGCCGGGCCAAGGCGGATCTGCGTGACCTTGAGCCCGTCGCCCACCTCCATCAGCCGGTTCTCGTCGGGAATCTCCAGCCCCTCGAAGACCAGTTCGCAATGGCCGCCGTGCTCCTCCGGCCCCATGATCGGAATGCGCCGCTCGATGCGCCAGCCCGGCTGCACCGCGTCGAAGAGGAATGCCGTAAGCCCCTTGCGCGCGTCGTCGGAGGTGCGGGCGATCAGGATGAAATGCTTGGCCACGCCGGCGCCGGTGATGAACCACTTGCGCCCCTCGATGATCCACTTGTCGCCCTGGCGCGTGGCGCGCGTCTGCATCATGGAAGGATCGGATCCGCTGCCCGGATGCGGCTCCGTCATGGCGAACGCCGAGCGCACCTCGCCATCGATGATGGGTTGCAGCCAGCGCGCCTTCTGGTCGGGCCGCCCCACCTGGGACAGCACGCGCATGTTGCCGTCGTCCGGCGCCGCGGCATTGAATACGACCGGCCCGAAGAGCGCGCGGTTCATCTCCTCGTAGCAGGGCGCCAGGCCGGCCATGGACAGCCCCAGGCCTCCCAGCTCGGGCGGCATCTGCAGCGCCCACAGGCCGGCATCGCGCGCCTGCCGGCGCAGCTGCTGCAACAGGGGCTCGGCCACGTTCTCGTGTTCGTCGTAGCTGCTGCGGTCGGCCTCCAGCGGAATCAATGTCTCGTCGACGAACTGCCGGATACGCTGGCGCAGGTTTTCTATCTCGGCGGGTAGTGCGAAGTCCATGCGTTCATTCCTTGAGCGGGGATGGAGAAGCAGGAAGCCGGCCCTACAGCGTGCTGGCCAGGTGGCCGCCGTCCACGTCCAGCACCGCGCCGGTCATGAATGCGGAAGCCTCCGACGCCAGCAGCAGCAGCGGCCCGTCCAGGTCCGAGAGCCGGCCCAGCCGGCGCTGCGGCACGCGCCGGATGAGTTCCAGGCCAGCCGGGGTTGCGAAGAAATCCCGGTTGAGGTCGGTCTCGATATAGCCGGGGGCGAGCGCGTTGACACGGATGCCGTATCGCGCCCACTCCAGCGCCAGGGCCCGCGTGAGGTGGATCAGGCCCGCCTTGGAGGCGGCATACGCCGACACCTGGGCGGCCACCCGCTGCCCCAGGATGGAGGCGATGTTCACGATGCTGCCCCCCATCTCGTGGTGCCGCATGTGGCGGCCCGCCGCCTGCGCCACCCGCCATGCCCCGTTGAGGTTCACGTCGATCACGCCGGTCCATTCGGACTCGGAGAGCTCCATCGCCGGGCGGGTGAATGCGATGCCGGCATTGTTGATCACCACGCCGATCGGGCCCCACGCCGCGGCGGCGGCATCGAAGGCGTGCTGCACGCTGTCCGCGTCCGTCACGTCCATGGGGTAAGCCGCGGCCTGCCCGCCGGCCGCGCGTATCCGGCCGGCCAGCTGCTCGCCCAGCTCGGTGCGCCGGCCGCACAGCGCAACCCGCGTGCCCGCCCCGGCGAGGACCTGCGAAAAATGCAGCCCCAGGCCGCTATAGGCGCCGGTGACCAGCGCCGTCTTGCCGTGCAGGTCGTCAAACATGAGGCCTGCCTCCCGGCCCGCGCAGGGCGGCGCCCTGGGCGGCAGCCGCCCCGGACGCGCGGCCGGGCCACGCCAGCGATGTGCGCATGCGGTCTCCTCCAGACGAATCGGATCTCGTTCTGTTGTCGTTCTGGTATATCGTCGCGCCGGACCAGTGTAGACCACAAGCCCCCAATGCGCACCGCTACGGCATCAGCCGATGCGCGCCTCGTACGTGAGGTGGGAGATGCCCGGAATGGCGGACAGGCGTTCGCGCACGGCCCCGGCTGCCGCCGCGCTGTCGGCCTGCACGCTGACGATGGCGGCGCGGCCTTCCGGGCCGACGCGCCAGGCATGCAGATCGACGATGCGGGCGCCGCCGCAGGCCTCGACCGCCTCGCGCACCTGCGCCGCCACGGCTTCGTCGGTGACGTCGAGCAGGACGCGCGCCGTGTCGCGCATCAGCCCGTGCGACCAGCGCGCGATGACCACGGCGCCCACGATGCCCATGGCGGGATCCATCCAGCCCCAGCCCAGGTAGCGGCCCGCCAGCAGCGCGATGATGGCAAGCACCGACGTGAGCGCATCGGCCAGCACGTGCAGATAGGCCGAACGCAGATTGTTGTCGGGATGATCATGCCGGGGGGAATGGTCGTGGTCGTGTTCGTGCGCCGCGGCGCGATGCGCGCCATGGCTGTGGCCGTGCCCGCCGGCGCCGAGGATGGCGGCGCATGCCAGGTTCACGGCCAGGCCCAGCACCGCCACCAGCGCAGCCTCGCCGAAGGCCACGGCGGCAGGCTGGAACAGCCGCAGCGCGGACTCGGCGCCTATGCCCAGGGCGAAAAGGCCCAGCACCACCGCGGAGGCAAACCCCGCCAGGTCGCCGACCTTGCCCGTGCCGAAACTGAAGCGCCGGTCGGCGGCATGGCGGCGGGCGTAGCCGTAGGCCGCCGCCGCGATGCCCAGGGCGCCCGCATGCGTGGCCATGTGCAGCCCGTCGGCCAGCAGCGCCATCGAACCCGTGGCCACGCCCGCGGCGAGCTCCAGCGCCATGGCCAGCAGCGTGAAGGCCACCACCCAGCGCGTGCGGCGCGCGTTCGCGTCGTGGGCCGCCCCCAGGTAGACGTGCTCGTGTTCGTGCGCCTGCGCGCCGGAATGCGGAATGTGCATCATGGCCGGGCTAGGTGGCGTAGCGGCGCAGTGCCGTGATGAGCTCTTCCACTCCCTGGGCCCGGTCGGCGCTGCTCAGGCCGGGGCGCGCAACGTGTTCGCGGGCATGGGCCTCGATGACCTCGGCCAGCAGGCTGCCGATGGCGCCCCGGGTGGCCGCGATGAGATGCAGCGTTCTTGCGCAATCGGCGTCGCCGGCGATGGCCCGCTCTATGCCCTGCACCTGCCCGGCAATGCGGCGCACGCGCTTGATCAGCTCCTGCTTGTTCTCGATGGTGTGCGACATACCTATACCTCCCCGGGGTATAGGCAGATGCTAGCATGCGCTCCGGTAAAGCGGCTTCAGGCCACGTGGCGCTGGTAGCACTCGTAATAGCAGGCAGCAGCCGCCCGGGCATGCGCGGTCATGCGCTCGCGCACGAGCGCGGCGTCGCCGGATATGAAGGCCTCGTACAGGCCGCGCATGCCGTCCAGCACGATGCGCCGCACGCGTTCGTCGTACATCGTCACCAGGCGCACGACCTGGGCATGATCGATGTAGCGCGAGATGGTTGCCGCCATCTCGCGGTTCGGCACCATCGAGAGCCAGGCGGCGCGGAACTGCGCGTTGTGGCGCATGAAGGCGTCGAGATCGCCGCGCCTTCCGGCATCCTCGGCGGCCTCCAGCGCGGCGCCCATGGCGCCCAGCCCCGCGCCGTTGGCATTGGCCGAGGCCGCGGCGGCCGCGGGCGGCTCAAGCAGGGTGCGGATCTCGAACACGTCGTTCATCTGCTGCAGCGTATAGCGCCGCAGCCGGAAGCCGCGCGCCGTGCCTTCCAGCAGGCCCTCGCTCTTGAGCTGCATCAGCGCCTCGCGCACCGGCATGCGGGAGATGTGCATCTCCCGCGCGATGTCGTGGTCCACCAGGCGGTCGTCGAGGCTGATCTGGCCCATCTGTATGCGTTCGCGCAGCAGCTGGTAGGCACGCTCGCGCAGGTTGGGCCTGCGCATCCCGGCCATGCTTTGTGTCATCGTCCCTCCCCCAGGGGTGCGCGCCAGGCTCACGCTGTGGCGCGCACCTCGAAACGGCAGCATGCCGCGCCCATGCCGGCGCATTGCGATTCGCGGACTTCGGCCGGCACGCCCAGCACCAGGCTGCCGACCGTGGCGAGCATGCCGGCGATCGCGTGGCAGGCCGGCGCATCATGCCAGGCGGCGGCAGCCGCGAACGGGCTGCCCTGCACTTCCAGCGCCAGCGCGCCCGCCCGCGGCCCGTCGAAGCGCCAGCGCCCCCAGCCCAGGTCTGCCGCCGAGTCCGCCATCACGGCCAGCAGGGCGGCAACGTCCTGGTCCACCGCGGCGAAGTAGGCGCGCGCCGAATCGCCGCCGCCTGCCTCGACCGACGCGGCCAGCGCCGCAAGCGCCTCCTGCCGCGCAGCAGGCGCGAGCCGGTTGAACACCCCCATCAGCACGTCCGCGCGCAGCATGACATAGCGGCGCTCGGCGTCGTAGAGACCTCCGCTGCCGGCATCGCGCCGCAGCCGTTCGGCCAGCTTTCCCATGCAAACGCCCTCCTCGAGGCCGCAGGACCTAGGGTTTCCACTTAAACAATATATTTTTCCCCATTATCTCAAGCTCTTGTTATCAAAGGGAGAAAATTATTTTAGAAATAAACCATTGACGCCTGAACTTTCAGAAGTATACAGTTTGCCGCAGCATGACTCGTCCAGTGTGACCCGTCTTTTCCCGCAACCCAGGTTCCGTCCCGGAGACTGCACATGAGCACCGGTTTACTGTCGCGCGCGCGGCTCGCGTTCGCTTCCTGTCTGTTGGCGCTGGGTTGCGCGGCCATGCCCGCGGCAGCGCACGCCGCCGACGAACTGAAGATCGCCTACCCGGTCGACGTGCCGTCCTGGGACCCCACGGCAGTCACGTTCCCGGCAGGCCAATCGGTCTACAAGGCCGTCTTCGACTCGCCGCTGATGATCGACGGCAAGCTGGCCCTCACGCCGCGGCTCATCCAGGCATGGCGCTGGCTCGACGACAAGAACATGCGGCTCGGCATCACGCTGCGCAACGACGTCACCTTCCACGACGGCAGCCGGCTCACCACCGAAGATTTCAAGTACAGCTTCTTCGATCGGCCCAAGGCCGACAAGAAACTGGCCATCAACGGCTTCTTCGGCAACCTCACCGCCATCGAAGTCAGCTCGCCCACCGAAGCGGTGATGGTGTTTTCCACGCCCACCCCCACCGCGCCCAATTACCTGGGTTTCCTCACGTCCTACATCCTGCCCAAGGCCTATATCGAGAAGGTGGGCGAAGACGGCTTCCGCGAGCGCCCCATCGGTGCCGGCCCCTACAAGATCGCCAACTACGAGCGCGGTTCCCGCGTGGTGCTCGAGGCCTATGACGGCTATTGGGGCCCCAAGCCGGCCATCAAGCGCGTGGTGTTCGAATTCGTGCCCGATTCCTCGGCGCGCGTTGCCATGCTGGAATCCGGCCGTGCCGACGTGGCGGTGCAGATCCCGCTGCGCGAGGTGAACCGCCTCGCCAAGAACGACGCGCTGCAGGCGCAGGTGTATCCCTACAGCGAGATCTTCATCCTGCAGATGCCCAGCTACGTCGAGGCGTTCCAGAACGTGCACGTGCGCCGCGCCCTCCACATGGCCATCGACAAGAAGGGCATTTCGCGCGCCTTTTATGCCAACGCGGCCAAGCCGATCTCCGTGCTGGCCACGCCGGGCTCGCCCGGCTACCTCGACGGCTACGATTTCCCCTACGACAAGCAGGGCGCCATCGCCGAACTGGCCAAGGCCGGCTACGGGCCCGACAAGCCGCTGAAGATCAAGTTCCTGTCCACCAACAACACGTTCCCCAGCGACTACGAGATGGCGCGCGCCATCGCCCAGATGTGGTCGCAGATCGGCGTGCAGGCCGAGCTGGAGGAAATCACGCTGGCCAAGTACCTGGAGCTCAGCCACTCCAGCAAGGTGCCGGGCGTGATGCTCTACAGCTGGGCCAACGCCACCGGCGACCCGGAAATCTTCGCCGGCAAGATCCTCGATCCGCGGTTGCGCTTCTCCACCTGGAAGGAGCCCGAACTCGCGGGCGTGATCGACGGCCTGGCCGCGCTGGGAGACCCGCAGAAGCGCTACGCCGGATACCGCGACCTGGCCCGTCGCGCCACCGAGGAAGCCTGGAGCCTGCCCCTGCTGCAGTCGGTGGCCACCATCGCCTACAAGAAGTCGCTGGCGCTCGAAACCTACCAGACCGCCTACATCCTGCCGGCCGAGTACCGCTGGAAGTAAACCGCCATGCCAGCCGTCTTCCTGCGCCATGCGCTGCAGCGCCTGGTGATCGCCGTACCGATGATCCTGGCGCTGTCGATGGTGGTGTTCGTGGTGCTGCGCCTGCTGCCGGCCGATCCGCTGGGCATGATGCTGCCGCCCAGCGCCACGGTGGCCGAGGTCGACGCCCTGCGCGCCAGCCTGGGCCTGAACCGCTCCCTGCCGGTGCAATACGCCATCTGGCTGGGGCACGCCCTGCAGGGCGACCTGGGCCGCTCGATCACTTCCGGTTCGCCGGTCACGCACCTGATCGCCACCACGCTGCCGGCCACGCTGGAGCTGTCGCTGCTGGCGCTGGTGTTCGCGCTGCTGATCAGCGTGCCGGGCGGCCTGCTGCTGTATGCGCTGCACCAGCGGCGCGGCGAATTGCTGGCCGACGGCGTGCTGGTGCTGCTCATCTCGGTGCCGGCCTTTCTCTGGGGCATCTTCCTGATGCTGGGCCTGGGAGTGAACTGGCCGGTGCTGCCCTTCACCGGGCGCTTCAGCTCCGACGTGGTCGCCCACGGGCCCACCGGCTTCGTGCTGCTGGACTTCCTCCTGGCGGGAGACCTCGCCGCATGGCGCGACGCATTCTCGCACCTGGTGCTGCCCGCGCTGTCGCTGGCCCTGGGCTTCAGCCCGCTGGTGGTCCGGGTGCTGCGCGCCAGCCTGATCGAGGCGGCCAACGAGCCCTACACGGCCGTGGCGCGGCTGCGGGGCCAGCCCGAACACCGCGTGGTGCTGCGGCACATGCTGAAGAATGCCGCCCTGCCCACCCTCACGCTGATCGGCGTGCAGTTCGGCTTCCTGTTCGGCGGCACCCTGCTGATCGAGATGATCTTCTCGTTCCCGGGCATGGGCAACCTCATGGTGCAGGCCGTGCGCAACCATGACCTGCCGCTCATCCAGGGCATCGCCCTGGTCTTCTGCGTGATGATCCTGCTGATCAATACCTGCGTCGACCTGCTGTACGCCGTGATCAACCCCCGACTCAGAGACGCCTGATGTCTACCCTCGCCCTTGCATCGGCACCTCCCTGGCGGCAGCTGGGCGTCGTGCTGCGACGCTCGCCCAAGGCGCTGTGCGGCGCCGTCCTCGTGCTGCTGCTGGTGTCCGTTGCCGTCTTCGCCCCCTGGCTCGCCCCCAACGACCCCATGGCCCAGGACCTCCTGGCGCCGCTGCTGCCGCCGGCCTGGTCGCCCGACGGCATGGCCCAGTATCCGCTCGGCACCGACAGCCTGGGCCGCTGCGTGCTCTCGCGCACGCTCTACGGCACGCGGGTGGCCCTGTGGGTGGGCCTGTGCGCCGCCACGGGCACCATGCTGCTGGGCTGCGCGCTGGCGCTGACGGCGGCCTACTTCGGCGGCCGCGTCGACAAAGCCATCGGCTACCTCGTGGACCTGTGGATGTCGTTTCCCCCGGTCGTGCTGTCGCTGATCCTGATGGTGGGCCTGGGCACGGGCGTGGGCAACGTCATCCTCGCCGTGGTGCTGGTCGACTGGACGCGCTTCTGCCGCGTGGTGCGCGCCGAAGCGCTGGTGATACGGCGCCGCGATTACGTCACGGCGGCGCAATTGATGGGCTATTCGCACCTGCGCATCATGCTGCGCGAGATGCTGCCCGGGCTGGTGCCGCTGATCATCACCCTCTTCAGCCTGCAGATGGGCGTGGCCATCGTGGTCGAGGCCATCCTGAGCTTCGTGGGGCTCTCGGTGCCCGCCAGCGTGGTGGCCTGGGGCGTGATGATCGCCGATGCGCGCGGCTACCTGCAGGAAGCCATCTGGAACCTCATTCCGCCGGTGGCCGGCATCGTGCTCACCGTGCTGGGCTTCAACCTGCTGAGCGACGGCCTGCGGCAGGCGCTGGATCCGCGGGCCATCCGCTCGAGGGTATAGCCATGGCCACCATCGAGTTCCGCGGCCTCACCCTCACGCTGCCCGTACGCGGCCGCCCGGCCCACGTGCTGCGCGACATCGATCTGGCCGTGCAGCCCGGCCAGATGCTGGGGCTGGTGGGCGAGTCGGGCGCGGGCAAGAGCATGATAGGGCGCGTGATCGCCGGCGAACTGCCGCCCGGCTTCGCCGTGACGGCCGGCAGCGTGTCGTTCGGCGGACACGACCTCACCCGGTTGGCGCCGCGCGCGCATCGCGCCCTGCTGGGCCGGCGCATCGCCTTCATTCCCCAGGAGCCGCTGTCGGGCCTGAACCCGGTGCTCACGGTGCGCCAGCAGATGCACGAGCACCTGGCGCACCTGGGCATGCCCAGGGCCCAATGGGACGACACCGCCTGCCGCCGGCTGGCCGAAGTCGGGCTGGCCGACGGCGCAGCGATCCTGGCACGCTATCCGCACCAGCTGTCGGGCGGCCAGTGCCAGCGCATACTCATCGCCATGGCATTCTGCGGCGATCCCGCGCTGATCGTGGCCGACGAACCGACCACCGCGCTGGACGTCATGACCCAGGCGCAGATCATGCGCGTGCTGCGCGAGCAGCAGCGGCGCCACGGCACGGCCGTCATCCTCATCACGCACGACCTGCGCCTGGCCGCCCACGTATGCGAGACGGTGGCGGTGCTCTACGCCGGCGAGGTCGTCGAGACGGGCACCGCGGCCCAGGTGCTCGACCGCCCGATGCATCCCTATACGCGCAGCCTGCGCAACGCCACCCCTGCGCTGGACGGGCCGCGCACCGCCCTGCCCGCCCTGCCGGATTTCATGCCCGGCGTGGGCGACTTCCCCGACATCGCGGGCTGCCGCTATTACTCGCGCTGCAGTGTCCGCCAGGACGTCTGCCGGGCAAGCGCACCCGCCCTGCTGCCCCGGGCCGGCGCGCGCCAGGTGCGCTGCCTCGAGACCCTGCCCGAGTTCGCGTCCGCCGACGCCGCCGAGGCCCTGCCCCGCCCCCGTCCCGAACGCGGCGCCCGGCCCCTGCTCGAGTTCCGCGACGTGGCACTGAGCTACCCGGGCCGGCCGCACTACTTCAGGCGCGGGGCGCCATTCCATGCGGTACACCCGGTATCGTTCAGCGTGGCGCCGGGCGAGTTCGTCGGCATCGTGGGCGAAAGCGGCAGCGGCAAGACTTCCATGGCCCGTCTCATCATGGGCCTGGCCACGCCCACCTCGGGCCGCGTGCTGATCTCCGGCCAGGACCGCGCCCGCGCCGATGCCCGCCAGCAGCAGGCCATCCGCCAATGCGTGCAGATGGTCTTCCAGAATCCCGACTCGGCGCTCAATCCGCGGCGCCGCGTGGCCGAGCTGGTCACGCAGATCCTGGAGGCCGACGGCGCCGATTCGCCCCAGGCCGCCGACCGGCGCGCCGCCGCAGCGCGGCTGCTGCAGGCCGTGGGGCTGCCGCCGGACAGCCTGGGCCGCTATCCCTCCCAACTCTCGGGCGGCCAGAAGCAGCGGGTGAACATCGCACGCGCGCTGTGCCTGGCCCCGCGGCTGCTGGTGGCCGACGAGATCGTCTCGGGCCTGGACGTGTCGGTGCAGGCCCTCATCCTGAACCTGCTGTTGCAGCTGAATCGCGAATTCGGCATCGCCCTCGTCTTCATCTCGCACGATCTCGCGGTGGTGCGCTACCTGTGCACGCGCGTGCTGGTCATGCACCGTGGCCACGTGGTCGAAGACGGCGAGACCGAAGCCGTGTTCGCGGCGCCCCAGCACCCCTACACGCGCGCCCTCATCGCCGCGGTGCCGCCCGCCACGGGCACCGCGCCCTGGCCGCCCGCCGCGGAAGAAACCCCGGACGCCGCCCTGGAGACCCAGACGCCATGAACTCCCCGTCCGACCCGCAGTACGAACCGGCCGAGGGCCTCGTCGAAGACGACCGCGTGCATCGCGATCTGTTCCTGGACGAGCGCATCTTCCAGCTCGAGCAGCAGCGGCTGTTCCGCCGCGCATGGCTCTACGTCGGCCATGCCAGCCTGGTTCCCCAACCCGGCGACTACTACACCACCGAGATCGCGGGCCAGCCGGTGATCCTGGTGCGGCTCGCCGACGGCGGCACGACCGTGCTGATGAACCGATGCGCCCACAAGGGCAGCCGGCTGGTGCACGACCGCCGCGGCAATACCGGCAAGTTCTTCCGCTGTCCCTATCACGCCTGGACCTACCGCACCGACGGCAGGCTGCTGTCGATCCCCCTGAAGAACGACTACGAAGGCACCGGCCTGGCGCAATGTCCCGCGGGCACCGGCCTGGCCGCGCCCCCGGCGGTGCGCGACTATCGCGGCTTCGTATTCGCACGCCTGGCGCCGGACGGCCCCGACTTCGAGGCGTATTTCGGCGCCGCCCTCGAAACGCTGGACAACATGGTGGCGCGCTCGCCCGAAGGCGAGCTGGAGGTGGTGGGGGAGCCGCTGCGCAATGTCATCCGCTGCAACTGGAAGATGTACCTGGAGAACATCAACGACACGGTGCATCCGATCTCCACGCACGAATCGGCGGCGCAGGCCGCCGGCGCGGTAAGCAAGCGCCTGCCCACCGGCACCGACCAGACCCTGGCGATGGAGCAGCTGCTGCCCTTCGGGGCAGGCTACAGCTTCTATGCGCAGATGGGCGCGCGCATCCTCCCCAACGGCCACAGCGTGCTGGGCACGCGCTTCAGCATCCATACCGGCTATGCGCCATTGCCGGAGTACGAGGCCGCGCTGGCGGCGGCGCACGGCGAGCAAGCCGCACGCGACATTCTTGCCTTCTCGCCGCAGAACACGGTGCTCTATCCCAGCGTGGCCTTCAAGGCTTCCCCCACGATGCTGCGCGTGATACGCCCGCTCGCGGTGGACAGGACCCTCGTCGAAGCCTGGGCCCTGGCGCCGAAGGGCGCGCCCTCGCGGCTGCGCCAGCGCGCCGCATCCTATGCCCGCCTGGTCTTCTCGCCGCTGTCCGTGGTTGCGCACGACGACGTGCACCTGTTCGAGAGCCAGCAGCGCGGCCTGCGCTGCGACGGCAATGAATGGCTGAGCCTGCACCGCGGCCATCGCCCCGGGGAAGCGGACCAGCCGCATGCCGAACTCGACAGCGGCAACAACGAATGGCTGCTGCGCAACCAGTACCGCGGCTGGGCAAGGCTGATGCAGCCCGATGTGCCGCGCGATTCCGATCCGGACGCCCCATGACCGACACGCCCGCCCCCATGCCGGCCGCCCCGCCCAGCGACGCAGACCTGGCCGCCCTGGTCTACCGCGAAGCCCGGCTCATCGACCGCGGCCAGTATGAAGACTGGTACGCGCTGTATGACGACGACGCGCTCTACTGGATGCCGCTGTCGCCCGGCCAGGCCGAGGGCGCCGACACGCCGGCCCTGCTCTACGAAGACAAGATGCTGCTGCGCCTGCGGCTGGACCGCCTGTCGGACCCGCGCGCCCATTCCCTGCATCCGGAGGTGCGCTGCCTGCACGTGCTGCAGGCGCCCGAAGTCTGCCTGCGCGACGAGACGGCCAACCGCTACGTGCTGAGCACGCCTTTCATCTATGTGGAAGCCCAGGGCGAACACCAGCACGTGCTGGCGGCCACCGCGGAACACGTGCTCGCAGCCACCCCGGCCGGGCTGCGCATCAAGGTGAAGAAGGTGGTGCTGCTCAACTGCGATGCGCCCTTGCCGGCGCTGCAGCGTTTTCCGTAGGGCCGGGCTGCGTCAGCGCTCAGGCGTACCGCAGCCGCATGAAGCTCGCCGCGCAGGCCAGGGCGGCGAAGCCCGCCCCCAGCCACAGCGCGATCACGGCGCCGTGCGTCGACGAGACATTGAAGCAGCCTGCCACCAGCGCCGCGCCGGCCGACTGGCCGAGCAGGCGGACGGTGCCCACCATGCCGCTGGCGCCGCCCGCGCGCTCCGGCGGCGCGGACATCATGATGGCGCGCAGATTGGGCGACTGGAAAAAGCCGAAGCCCGCGCCGCACAGCGCCATGCGCCATACGATGTCCAGCACGGACGGCTGGGGCGGCAGGAGCGCCAGCAGCAGCATCCCCGCGCCCAGCGCCGCCAGCCCCACGCCGCCCAGCATGCCCGCCGGATAGCGATCCGACAGGCGGCCGGCCACCGGCGCCATGGCAGCCACCAGCACGGGCCAGGGCGTGATCAGGTAGCCGGTGTCCGTCTGGCTGTAGCCCAGCACGCCCTGCAGCATGAAGGGCAGCGACACGAAGGCCAGCGCCTGGGCGGCGAAGGCGCACACCGCGGTGGCGGACGACAGCGCGAACACCGGCCGGCGCAGGAGGTCGAGCGCCAGCAGCGGCGCCGGCACCCCGGCCTGGCGGCGCAGCAGCAGCACCAGGCACAGCACCGTGAGGGCGATCTCGATGGCGAGCTGCCCGCCGGTGCGCGCGTGGGCACCCTCGTTCAGCGTGAATACCAGCAGCGCGAAGAAGGCGGCGCACAGCGCCGCCGCCACGCCGTCGTAGCGGCGGGTGCTGCGCGGCGTCGGCGGCAGCGACCTCAACCCCAGCACGATGGCCAGCGCCCCCAGCGGCACGTTGATGAGGAACAGCCAGTGCCAGGAAGCGAACGTGAGGATGAAGGAAGCGATGGTCGGGCCGGCTGCGAAGGAGCATCCCACCACCAACGCGTTGAACCCCATGCCGCGGCCCAGCGACTCCGCGGGATAGATGAAGCGCAGCATGGCGGCCTGCACGGCCATCAAACCGGCCGCGCCCAGCCCCTGCGCCACGCGCGCCGCCACCAGCCAGTCCAGCGTGGGCGCCAGGCCGCAGGCCAGGGACGCCGCCGTGAACACCAGCAGGCCGCCCACGATGAGCCGGCGATGGCCGACGATTTCGCCCAGCGCGGCCGCAGGCAGCAGGAACGCCACCATCGCCAGCTGGTAGCTGCTGACGATCCACACCGACAGGGCCTCGGTGGTGCCCAGGTCGCGCGCCATGGTGGGCAGCGCGGTATTGGCAATGGCCGTGTCCAGGCTCGACATCCCCACGGCCAGCAGCACCGCCAGCACGGCCCCCCATCGCTCCGACCGCGGCAAGCCCTCGCCGATGGGATACTGCCGGGTACGCACGAAACTGAACAACATGATGGCCACGTAGGGAGAAGGAACAGGAGAGACGGGCGCGAGCCGCGGAAACCGCCGGTGATATTACTCCTGCCTGCGGCAGGCCCCTCCGTTCGTACAATACGGGGCGCGCCGGCCCTGCGCCGCGCCTGAGAGGAACCCAAGTGGCGACCACCGACACCAAGCCCGCCCGTCCAGGAAGACCGCGCTCGGCCGAGAGCGAGACGGCGATCCTCGAGTCCGCCTACGACCTGCTTGCAGCCGAAGGGCTGGCAGCCGCCAGCATCGAGGCCATCGCCAAGCTGTCGGGCGTATCGAAGATGACCATCTACAAATGGTGGCCCACCCGCGAGCAGCTGCTGGTGGACGCCTTCCTGCGCCGTGCCGCGCGCATGCTGCCGCTGTCCGAGGAAGGCGATCCCTTGGCGATCCTGCAGGCCCACGCCGGCGCCTACGCCAGCGCCCTGGCCACCAGCTTCGGCAAGGTGCAGCTTGCCGTGATTTCGGAATGCGTCACGCAGCAGGGCGACGCGCGCTACTTCGCCAGGCACTACCTGGGGCCGCGCCGGGACATCGCCATCCGGGTGATCGAGCGCGGACAGCGCGAATCGCGCTTCGCTGCAGCCAGTCCGGCGCGCGACCTGTACGACCGCATCTACGGCACGCTGTTCTACCAGTACACCTTCGGCTGGCGCAGGCTGTCGGCCGCGTATGCCAGGGCCCTCGTCGCCGAGGTGCTGGTCGCGAAATAGCCGGCGGCGGGGCTACGACGCCATGAAGCGCCGCACCTGCGCATTCAGGAAGGCGCGGTCGGCCTCGATGTTGAACGGATTGCCGGCGCGATGCCCGTGATCCGACGGGATGGGGCAGAACGCCACCGACGCGGCCTGCGTGAGCAGCGGCACTTCAGCCTCGTTGTCCTGCGCCTGGAAATAGCGGTCGGTGGCGCCGGGCATCAGCAGCACGCGGGCCCTGATCGCCGCCATGGCGCGCGCGAAATCGCCGCCGTAGGCCTCGCACCGGCTGATGTCGCCGTGCTGCCAGGTCCAGAGCTGCGCCAGCAGGTCGTTGGCGTCGCGCCGCGCGAAGTTCACGTCCCAGTACGAAGCCAGGTACTCTTCCAGCGACTGCATGCCGTACTCGCGCCACAGCTCGTCGCGATAGAAGGCATGCGACAGGGCCCAGCCGGCATACACGCGGCCCATGGCGCGCAGCCCGGCCGCCGGACGCGCCACGAAACGGCCGCCCTGGTAGGCCGGATCGGCCGTCAGCGCGGCCCGCACCCCTTCGAGGAAAACCTGGTTGAACGGCGAGCAGCGCGCGCTGCCGCACACCACCGCAATGCGTTCGACCATCTCGGGAAAACAGGCGGCCCAGTGATAGGCCTGCATGCCGCCCATCGACCAGCCGTACACCAGCGCAACCTTGCCGATGCCGAAGCGTTCGACCAGCAGCCGGCGCTGCACGGCCACGGCATCGTGATACGTAACCTCGGGGTAGGCGGCGTCGCCGAACTGCTGCGCCGCGTTCGATGGCGACGACGACAGGCCATTGCCGAACAGGTTCGGAATGATCACGAAATACTTTTCCGGATCCAGGGCCGAACCGGGGGCCACCAGCCACTGGGTGTCGTAGTGCTGCGCCGCGAACGAAGTGGGGTACACCACCACGTTGTCCCGGGCGGCGTTGAGGCGGCCGTAGGTCTTGTAGGCCAGCTGCATGCGGGGAAAGACGGCCCCCGATTGCAGCCGCACCGGCCCCGCGTCGAACACCTCGTAGTCCTGCTCTGCCTGCATCATGATCTCCGTCGTGATGGTTCATGCGCAAATGTAGACGCATCCGCGCCTGCCGGACACGGCACCCCCTAGGGAAAAACACTAGGTCGCGCGTGCGCCGCCGCCATTGACGTACGCCGTGCGCAGATTTAATGTACGAATCGTACACTTATTATGCGGCACGGCAAGCCGCCATGCCCACCCGGCGATTCCGAGGCCCCCATGGAACACACCCAGACTTCCCCTACACGGCCCGTGGACGCAGCCGCGCTGCGCGGGCTCATGGCACGCTCCGACGGCGCCGGGCTGCGCCGCGCGGCCAGCCACCTGGGCGCGATCGCGCTGGTGGGCTGGGCCATCGCCGCCGTGCAGGCCCGCTACGGCCTGATGTGGTCCCTGCCCCTGGTCCTGCTGCAGGCGCCGCTGGTGGCGTTCCTCTTCATGCCGGTGCATGAATGCGCCCACAAAACCGTCTTCCGCACCCGCTGGCTCAATGTGGCCCTGGGCAACCTGGCCGCCGCGGCCATCGTGCTGCCCTACGAGTACTACTCCCTGTTCCACTGGGACCACCACCGCTACACCCAGGATCCCGAGCGAGACCCGGAACTCGTGGGCGTACGGCTGCCCGCCACGCCGTCGGGGCTGGCACTGGCCTTCACCGGCGTGGTGCAACTGGCCAACCGCATCCGCCTGCACCTGCGGCACGCGCTCACGGGCCGCGTCACCGCGCCGTGGATCCCGCCGGAAAAGCGCGGCATGATCGTGCGCGAAGCGCGCCTGTACTTCGCGCTGTATGCCCTGCTGGCGATCGCCTCGGTGGCCGCCCAGTCCGCCCTGCTGGTCTGGACCTGGCTGGTGCCGCTGGTGCTGGGCCAACTGCTGCTGCGCCCCTATCTGTATGCCGAGCACACCGGCTGCGGGCGCGGCCGCAGCGCCTACGACAACACCCGCACCACCTGCACCAACGCACTGATGCGCTGGCTGGCCTGGAACATGCCCTATCACGTGGAGCACCATGCCTACCCGGCCGTGCCTTTCCATGCCCTGCCCCGGCTGCACGTACTGGTGGCGCCGCACATCCAGCACTACGGACAGGGCTACACACGCGTGACGCGCACGGCATGGCGCTGGTTCCGTGAAGCGGCGCGCGGCGATTCCGCCTGACGCGGCCAACGATATCCCGGGTTCAACCGCCGCGTGCCCCGCCTGCCCCCTCCTTCGGGAACAAGGCGATGAAATCCAGCAGCTTCTCGCCCAGCAGGTTCACGTGGCCCCTCATGGCATTGGCCGCGGCGTCTTCGTCGCCGGTCACGATGGCGCGTAGCACCGCGGCATGCTCGGTCAGTGTATCGGCGCGCCGGCTGGGCCGGTGCGTGACCAGCTTGCGATAGGCGCCGATACGGTTGCGCAGGGCGCGCGTCTGCTCGGCAAGGAATTCGTTCTGCGAGGCCTCGTAGATGAGCTCGTGGAACTGCCGGTTCACTTCATAAAAAGCATCGACCTGATCGGACTTGGACAGCTCGACCAGCTGGCGCTGCAGCGCGTCAAGCTGGGAGATCTGCGCCGCAGACGCGCGCCGCGCCGCCAATCGGGCACACAGGCCCTCCATCTCGGCCATCACCTGGAACATCTCGATAAGCTTGTGCGCCGACAACGCCGCCACGAGCGCCGGCTGGCGGGTGCGCATCTGGATCAGCCCGGCCGAGGCGAGGTGGCGCAGCGCCTCGCGCACCGGCGTGCGCGATACGGCGAAGCGCGCGGCGAGCTCGACTTCATCGAGCCGGGCTCCCGGCGCAAGCACGCCTTCAAGGATCTCGTTTTCCAGGACCTGCTGGATCTGCTCGGAGCGGCTGGCGATGGGCTTCATGGTGGGGGAACGGGCAGCCGTGGCGGCAAACCCGGGGGAGTCTAGCTTCACTTGCATGTTTCTCTCAATCGACGCGTGCCGGGACTGACGACCGCCCGCGTATTCTCGCTCCTATTGCATACAAGATCTACATATTTGTATGCACTATTCGATAGCAAGCATGCACCGACTCACGCACCATCCTGGAGCGACACCCCTCCCCGTCCCACCAACTCCCCGCTGAATCGAAATTGGCACGCAATTTGCATGTAATCCCGCATGGGCCGCGTGGGCCGCGTGTATGGAACATGGCCGGCCAATGAATACGCAACTCGCTTATACGCATACAGAAGGAAGTCGAACATGGATCTGGGCCTGCAAGGCAAATCCGCGCTGGTCACCGGCGCCTCGAAGGGCATCGGCCTGGCCACCGCCCACAGCTTTGCCCGCGAGGGCGTGTCCACCCTGCACCTGGCGGCCAGGTCGGCAGACAAGCTGGAAAAAGCGCGCGACGCGCTCCAGGGCGAGTACGGCGTCACCGTGCATGTGCATCCGCTCGACCTCTCCGTGACTGCGAATGCACTGGAACTGGCGTCGCGCTGCGCCGGAGTCGACATCCTGGTGAACAACGCGGCCGACTCCACGCCTGGGCCTTTGGACAAACTTTCCGACCAGGCCTGGCGGGAAAGCCTGGACATGAAGATCTTTTCATACGTCACGCTCACACGCGAACTGTACGCCCACATGAAGGTGCGGGGCACGGGCGTCATCGTCAACGACATCGGCAACTCGGGCGAGAACTGGGATGCCAACTACATCGTGGGCACGACGGGCAATGCCGCCATGATGGCGTTCACACGCGGCGTAGGCGGGCGCAGCCTGGACGACGGGATCCGTGTCGTCGGTGTGAATCCCGGCCCCGTAGCCACGGACCGCATGGTGAAGCTGATGAAGCGGCGCGCCCTGGACTGGTACGGCGACGAAGGCCGTTGGGAAGAGCTGTTCGACAAGTACCCGGGCAAGCGGCCCGCCCAGCCGGACGAAGTGGCCGACCTGATCGTGTGGCTTGCGTCGGAACGCGCAGCCTACATCACCGGCACCATCGTCACCATAGACGGCGGCATCGCATCACGCCGCTCCATCATCTGAGGGCCGGAACGATGCGCGCCTTCGAAGAACGCAACGCCTATTTCGACCGGCTCTGCAACACGCCGGGCCTGATGTGGCTGGGCCAGAACACCAACCATTTCGATCCGCATCCCAGCGTGATCTCGGCCGTTACCGATGCCCTCGCGCGTGGCGATTACCACGCCTATGCGCCGCCCGCCGGGTTCGAGATCCTGCGTCAGCTCATCGTCCAGGACGCCGGCGTGCCCGAGGCGTGCGCCTTCGTCACCGACGGCGCAGTGGAAGGCCTGTACAACGTCTGCCGCAACGTGTGCGAGCCCGGTAAGGACTTCATCACCACTGACCCCAGCTGGGCCTGGCCCATGCACTTTGCGCGCCAGGCGGGAAGTCGCGTGGTGGAACTGCCAATCTACGACCCCGCCCAGGGCTACAAGCTCACCGCCAGCCAGTTGCGTGCGGCGGTGGGGCCGGACACCGGCGTGATCTACCTGGTCGACCCCAACAATCCGCTGGGCACATGCCATACCGAGGAGGAGATCCGCGAGATCGCCGCCATCGCCCGCGAGGTGGATGCATACCTCATCCATGACGCAACGTACTCGCAGTTTGCCGACAGCTTCACGCCTGCCTGGCGCTACTACCCCGAGAAGACGATCATGACGTACAGCTTCTCCAAGTGGCTGGGCCTCGCCGGGATGCGCCTGGGCGCCGTGATCGCCCATCCCGACATCATCGAGCGCATTGCCACGGCACCGCCCAACAACCTGGGCAGCAACGTGCTGTCGCAACGCGCCGCCATCGCGGGCCTGCAGACCAAGGCGGAGTGGTTTCCGGAAATCCGCCGGCGGCTGCGGCGCAACCAGGCTGCGCTGGCGCAGGCCGCTTCAGGCGTACCGGGCCTGCACATCCCGGTGTACCCCTCGCAGGCCAACCTGCTGGTGATGGAAACCGTGGAAGCCGGCATCACTCCCGAATCTCTGGTCGCCGCCTACCAGACCGAAGGCGTCATGATCCGCCAGGGTACCTATCACACCCGGCGCTTCGGCCCACGCTTCGTGAAGATCAGCCTCAGCGTGCCCGAAGCCTGGGCCGACCGCTGCTGCGAACTGCTGCCCGCCATGGTCGAGCGCGCCCGCGCCATGCCCGCAGACGCCAACCTGTTCTAGGAACCGACATGCCCTTCATCACCACCCGCGACGGCATCCGGCTGCATTACGAATCCGCCGGCTCCGGCACGCCCATCGTGTTCGTCCATGAGTTCGGCGGCGACTGGCGCAGCTGGGAACCCCAGATGCGCTATTTCACCCGCCGCTATCGCTGCATCACCTTCAGCGCACGCGGCTATCTACCCTCGGATGTGCCGGAATCGCTGGACGCCTATTCCCAGCAGAAGGCCGCCGACGACATCGCGGACGTGATGGACGCGCTGGAGATCGCCAAGGCGCATGTGGTGGGGCTGTCCATGGGCGGGTTCGCCACGCTGCACTTCGGCCTGCGCCACGCGGAGCGGGCTTTCTCGCTGGTGGTGGCCGGAGCCGGATATGGAGCGGAGAAGGAATACGAAGACTACTTCCGCAACGTGTCGCTGGAAGTCGCGAACCAGTTCGAAAGCAAAGGTGCGGCGGAATTCGCCCCCACTTATGCCCAGGCTGCATCACGCATCATCTTCCAGCTCAAGGATCCGCGCGGATGGCAGGAATTCGCCACGCAGCTGGCCGAACATTCATCCCTGGGATCGGCCATGACGATGCGAGGGGTACAGGCGCGCCGCCCCTCCATCTACGATCTGGAAACGGAACTGCGCAATATGGCTATCCCGACGCTGGTGATGGTGGGCGACGAGGACGACCACTGCCTGCAGCCGGGCATTTTTCTCAAGAAGACCGTGCCGGCCTGCGGCCTGCTGGTCCTGCCCAAGAGCGGCCACACCCTCAATATCGAAGAGCCTGCACTGTTCAACCAGTTCGTGTCGGACTTCCTCGCCACGGTCGAACAGGGAAAGTGGCTGCCACGCGACCCGCGTGCAATGCCGTCCGAGATCATGAAGACGTCATGAGCGGCACGCCATCCTCATATGTCGATGAAGCGCGGCTGAGTGCACGCCTGCAGGAGATGGCGCGCATCGGCGCCACCCCGGCCGGCGGCGTGAACCGGCAGGCCCTGAGCGCCGAGGACGCCCAGGCCCAGGCACTTCTGGCAAGCTGGGGCGTAGAACTGGGCCTGGCCGCCACGCGCGATCCGGCGGGCAATCTCTTCCTGCGCCATGAAGGCACCCGGCCGGAGCTTCCCCCTGTGCTGAGCGGCTCGCATCTCGACAGCCAACCCACCGGCGGGCGCTACGACGGCGCATATGGCGTGCTGGCCGCGCTCGAGGCCGTGCAGGCCATCCTCGAAGCCGGGATGCGCCCGCCGCGCGCCATCGAAGTGGTGGCCTGGATGAACGAGGAGGGGTCGCGATTCGCGCCCGGCATGCTGGGTTCGGCGGCCTACGCCGGAGCGCGCAGCCTTGACGACACGCTGTCCATCGTCGACGCGGACGGTGTCAGCATCGCCAGGGCGCTCGAGAGCGTGCAGGCGGCCTTGCCCCATGTCGGCCGCCGCCCGCTGGGAGGCCGGCCGCACGCCTATGTCGAAGCGCATATCGAACAGGGGCCGGAACTCGAGCGTGCCGGCCTGCCGGTTGGCGTGGTCACGGGTATCCAGGGCAAGTACACGTTTCGTGTTGCCGTGGAAGGCGAAGCCGCGCATGCCGGCACCTCGCGGCGCAGCGACCGCCGCGACGCGCTGCTGGCTGCCACGGCCATGGTACAGGCGCTTGGCCACGCCATGCATGACCCTGAAGACATCGTGAAGTTCACGGTGGGACGCTTCGATGTCACGCCCAACGCTCCCTCCGTCGTGGCGCGACGGGTGGTGTTTTCCATCGACCTGCGCCACCCCGACACGGCGACCTTGCGCGCGCTGGCCGGCCGGGTCGAACCCATCTGCCGGGCGCATGCCGGCCGATGCTCCGTCGCCGTGCAATGCCTGTCCGCGGCCGATTCGCTGGAATTCCCCATGTCCATGCGCAAGCATGTCCAGGCCGCGGCCAGCGCCCTGGGCATAGGCCACCTGGAACTCCCCTCCGCAGCCGGCCACGACGCGCGCTACCTGCATGCCGTATGCCCCAGCGCGATGCTGTTCGTACCGAGCCGGGGCGGCATCACCCACAACGAGGCCGAGTACACCGCGCCCGCCGACCTGGCCACGGGAACGCGCGTGCTGGCCGACGTCCTGGCCACGCTTGCCCAGGAAGGGGGCGAACGATGACATTGCTGCGCCTGCCCAGGCGGGCCGCCCCATCCCCCCTGCTTTCCACCCGACATTCCGGAGGCCTGTCCATGCATGCCCTGACCGATACTCACCCGGACCCTGGCGGCAACGCGCCGGCGGCCACCGTACCCTTGCTGAAGCTGTCGGGGATTTCCAAGACCTTCGGCTCGGTCCACGCCCTCGACGATCTGGGCGTCTCCATCGCCCCGGGAGAGTTCGTGACCGTCGTCGGCCCCAGTGGCTGCGGCAAGAGCACGCTGTTCAACATCGTGGCGGGCCTGGAGGAGCCGGACTCCGGCGGCCAGATTGCGTTCCTGGGCACACCCTGCCCGGCGCGGCACCTGCTCGGACGCGTTTCGTTCATGCCGCAGCGCGACCTGCTGCTGCCATGGCGCACCGTGATCGACAACGCCATCCTGGCTGTGGAGCTGGAAGGTACGCGGCGCAGCGATGCGCGGCGCGCAGCGCTGAAGATGCTGCCGGAGTTCGGGCTGGCCGGTTTCGAAGGCCAGTATCCCCACCAGCTCTCCGGCGGCATGCGGCAGCGCGTGGCGCTGATGCGCACATTCATGTTCAACCGCGACCTGATGCTGCTGGACGAACCATTCGGCGCGCTGGATGCGCTCACCCGCACCATGATGCAGCGCTGGCTTCTGGACGTATGGCAGCGCCATCGCCGCACTATCCTTTTCATCACGCACGACGTGGACGAAGCCCTGTTCCTCGGCGACCGCGTGCTGGTGATGACAGCCCGCCCCGGCCGGGTCAAGCTGGAACAACCCGTCCCGCTGCCGCGGCCGCGGCGGCCCGAGATCGTCACGTCGCCGGAGTTCATCGCGCTCAAGCGAACGCTGCTCGAGGCCATCGAGGAAGAAAGCATGAAGACCTTTGCCGCGGCCGAACGGGCCAAGGAGGCGCCATGAGCCGGGCGGACTGCGTCAACGCCGAACCCCATTCGGGCGGACCGGACGGCATGGACCCGGCAGAGTGGGAAGCCCGCGTCTCGCTCGCCGCATGCTACCGGCTGGTGGCCAGGCTGGGCATGGACGACCTGATCTACAACCACATATCGCTGCGCGTGCCGGGCCGGCACGACCAATTCCTGATCAACCCGTACGGTCTGCTGTTCGGCGAAGTCACGGCTTCCAGTCTGGTCCGCATCGACCTGCAGGGCCGCAAACTCTGCGATTCACCCCATGAGGTGAATGCCGCAGGATTCGTGATCCACGGCGCCATCCACCAGGGCCGCCCGGACGCGGTGTGCGTGCTGCACACGCACTCCGACGCCAGCATCGCCGTGTCGGCCCAGGCACCCGGCCTGCTGCCCCTGTCGCAATTCGCCATGCGCTTCTACCAGCGCCAGGCTTTCCATGATTACGAAGGTGTGGCCATCGACATGGACGAACAGCAGCGGCTGGTAGCCGACCTGGGCAGCCATCCGGTGATGCTGCTGCGCAATCACGGTGTGCTTACCGTGGGGCGCACAGTGGGCGAGGCGTTCATGCTGCTGTACTACTTCGAGCGCGCTGCCCGCATACAGCTGCAGATGCAGGCGGCCGCCGCCACGGCGGGCCCGGTCATCGCCCCACCGCACGAGGTTTGCGAGAAGGCCGCCCGCCAATTCTGGGAGAACAAGGGCGACATCCTGATCGCCGGCCAGCGCGAGTGGCCCGCTTTCCTGCGGCAGCTAGACCGCGAAGACCCCTCCTACCGGCTCTGAAGGCCGCATCCTATCCTGCAAACGACTCGAGGACACTGACGTGATCAAGACCCGCCCGCTCCACATGGGCTTCGGCATCGAAGCCCTGGACCTGGACCTTTCCCGCCCCGAAAGCGACGCCGCCGTGGAAGAACTGGTCCCGCTGCTGGACCAGCACTCTTTGATCCTGGTGCGCGGCCAGTCGCTCGGCAACGCCCGCCATGTCGAGATAAGCCGGCGATTCGGCGCGTTGATGACCCACGTCCTGAAACAATTCCTGACCACCGAGCACCCCGAGATATACGTACTGTCCAACGTCACTGCGGACGGCAAGCCCATCGGCAATCACAAGGAAGGCTGGAACTGGCACTCCGACCTGTCGTACGTCGCCGAACCCAGCATGGGATCCCTGTTGTATGCGGTGGAGGTGCCGCCGGAGGGCGCCGATACGCTGTTCGCCAGCATGCACCTGGCCTACGAGGCCCTGCCCCGGGCCACCCAGGAACGCATTCGACACCTCACAGCAACGCATTCCTACTCCGGCTATTACGGCAAGGCTTTCGCCGATCGCGCGCCGCTGACTGAAGAGCAGAAGGCGCGCACGCCCGACGTCGTACACCCGGTGGTGCGCACGCACCCCGTGACCGGCCGGCTGTCGTTGTACGTCGGCCAGGACATCGTCAAGGAGATCAACGGCCTGCCCAAAGACGAAGCCGCGGAGCTGCTCGATGCGCTCAACGCGCATGCGGTCAGCGACGCCTTCGTCTATCGCCATCGCTGGCGCCAGGGCGATCTGATCATCTGGGACAACCGCTGCACCATGCACTGCGCCACACCCTACGACGACCTGAAGTACCGGCGCATCATGCACCGCACCACGGTGGCCGGCACGCGGCCGTTCTGATCCAGGGCTTCCGGGCGCCGCTGCACAGCGAGGCCCGCCATGCAGTCTCCGACCATTCCAAGGGGAAAACGATGATGAAGAAACGACGTCTGCTCGCGCTGCTCGCCGGTGCCACACTCGGCCTGTCGGCGCTCCTGCCAGCTACGGTCCAGGCCAAGGAGGCGGTCAAGGCCACGCTGCGCCTGAAATGGCTGCCGCAGACCCAGTTTGCCGGGTTCTACTACGCACAGGCCAAGGGCTACTACAAGGACGAGGGGATCGACCTCACCATCAATCCCGGCGGCCCCAACCTGCTGGCCGAGAACCTGGTGGCCACCGGCGCCGATACGTTCGGCCTGTCGGGCGGCACCGACAGTGTGCTGGCCGCGCTCGACAAGGGGCTACCCATCGTATCGGTGGGGATATCGCATCAGATCACGCCCTTCGTCTTCGTCACGCGCAAGGACGGGCCGATCAAGACCTTGCAGGATTTCACCGGAAAAAAAGTCACGACCTGGTTCACCGGCGCCAATTACGTGCTCTTCGGCATGCTGGCCAACAACAAGGTGGATCGAAGCAAGGTCGACATCCAGCCGCAACAGGTGAGCGTCACGCCGTTCGTCAACGGCGACACCGACGTGGCCACTGCCACCTGGTACAACGAGCTCTACACCATCAAGCAGCGCATGGGCGAGGACAATCTACACCTGTTCGTCGCGGAGGACTACGGCATCACCTTCCCGCGCGATACGCTCATCGTGTCCACCAAGACGGCCCAGGAACGCCCCGAACTCGTCACCGCCTTCCTCAAGGCCTCGATCCGCGGCTGGCGCGATGCCATGGCCAACCCGAAGGAAGCCGTGGACATCGTCATGAAGGTCGCTCCGACCCTGGACCGCAAGCACCAGGAGTTCATGTTGACGGAGGCCTACCGGCTGATGACAGCGGGCAAGGCCAAGACTGAAGGGCTGTTCTGGATCGACCCCGATGCCGTAGGCACAGCCGAGAAATTCCTGCTGGAGAACAAGGTGCTCAGCAAGGAAATCGACGTGTCCAAGGCCTTCGACGGACGCTTCCTGCAAGCCATTCCTGTCGCGGACCGCCGCCCATGAGCAGCACCGCCACAGTCCGGAGGCTGGCTTCGTCCCTGCTGCGCGGCGCCACCATCCTGATCCTGGCCGGCCTGTGCTGGGAAGGGCTGGTGGTGGCCACCGGCATCCGGCCGCATTACCTGCCCCGCCTGTCCGACATCCTGGCCTCCATTGCCGCCGTTCCACAGGCCTATGCCGCCGGATTCGCCCGTACGCTGGGAGAGACCGTGCTGGGTTACGTGGCGGGAGCCATCGTGGGCGTAGCCAATGGCGTGCTGTTCCACCGCTCTCGATTGCTGCGCGAACTGGTGTTCCCGCTGTTCGTCATCTCGCAGACCATCCCGGTCATCGCCTTCGGCGCCGTGGTGGTGCTGTGGTTCGGCAACACCATGCTGGCCAAGGCTCTGATCGCGTTCTACCTGACCTTTTTCCCGGTCACGGTGAACACCCTGAACGGCCTCGAAGCCGTGGACAAGCGGCAGGAGGACCTGCTGCGCAGCTTTGGCGCCACACGCTGGCAATTGCTCTGGCGCCTCCAATTGCCAGCCGCCCTGCCGCAGGTCTTCGTGGCGCTGCGCCTGGCCTGCACGCTCAGCCTGCTCGGCGCCATCGCGGGCGAATGGTTCGGCGACACCGTAGGGCTCGGCGTGCTGCTGCTCCAGGCCATGTACAACGAGAACGTCGTGGCGATGTGGGCCGCCATCCTGGCCTGCGGACTGCTCGGCACCGCGTTCTACGCGCTCGTGACCTGGATAGAGCGGAAAATCGTCTTCTGGAAGGCGGAACAGCTATGAGCGACAACTCCTCGCGATCGCAACGCACCGCCGTGCGGGCCTGCATCGGATTGGCGGGCGTGGCGCTGCTGTGGGAGGCCGCGGCGCGCGGGCTGGACCTGCCGGTCTACGTGTTGCCCAGCTTCAGCCACATCCTGCAGTCCATCGTCGACCAGCATGCGATGCTGCTCGCCTCCGCACGCATCACCGTGATGGAAGCCGTGCTGGGTTTCCTCGCGGGATCGGGGGCCGGCGTCCTGCTGGCGGTGATTCTCGTCATGATGCCGCCGTTGCGGCGCGTGCTGCTGCCATTGGCGACCATGCTCAACTCGGTCCCTGTCGTTGCCTATGCGCCATTGATACTGCTGTGGTTCGGCATCGGCCCCGAGTCCAAGATCGTGATGGTGGCGCTGGCAGTAGGGTTTACGGTGTTCCTGCATGCCCTGTCCGGGCTGGACCGCGTCGACCAGCGCGCCGTGGACCTGTTGCGCAGCTTCGGGGCCGACCGCGCCGCCATCCTGTGGCGCCTGCGGTTGCCGGCCGCCATCCCGCTCACCGCGGCCGGCATGCGGGTCTCGACAGTGCGCGCCATGATCGTCGCCATCGTCACGGAGATGCTGGGCGCCACCGGCGGCCTGGGCTGGACGATCTACCAGGCCGTGCTGCAGGTGGACTTCGTACAGGTCTGGTCCGCCATTTTCGTCGCTTCGGCAGCCAGCCTGCTGTTCTTCGGCAGCATCAACTTCCTGGAGAAGCGCTATGTGTTCTGGAAATGAAGCGCCGCGCGCCATGTCCTCGCTGGGCGTGCAGCATGCACGCTCGCCGGCCCACGCAGCCCAGCGACGCGGGCGCTACTTCAATTCGGCCAATGCCTTCAACGTCAAGCTGGGCGAGGTGCCGGCGGGAATCTTCGTGCAGCAGGCGCGTGCCGCCATGGCCCCGGGCGCGGCCACTGGCTACTACGCCTGCGATCAATCGACAGAACTGGGCTGCCCGTATCCTGCCACCACGCCGCTCATGCTGGCCCGCTATGCGCGCATACGCGCCGGCGCCACGCTGCACGCGGACTTCAATGCCAGCGGATCGATCTGGTACGTGATCGCGGGCAATGGGACAGTGGACGCGGGCAACGAGCGATTCGCCTGGCGCCGCGGTGACGTCCTGCACCTTCCCCCTGGCCATGGCATGTTGCACGCGGACTCCGACGACGCAATCCTCTGGCTCGTCACGGACGAACCGCTGCTTGCTCATCTGGGCCTGCAACCCGCGCCGGGTCGCAGCAGTGTCGTGCACTTCGGCTCCGCCGACATCGCCGAGCAGATCGAGCAGATCCAGCGCGCCGTGCCGGACGCCGGCACCTCTGGCATGGCGGTGGTGTTCTCCTGCGAACGACAGGAGGCGGGGCGCAACCTCATGGCCGACCTTACCCTTTCGCTGAACACGCTGCCGGCCGGCGCAAGCCAGAGCCCGCATCGCCACAATTCTGCGGCGCTGACACTGGTCGTTGCCGGCGAGCAGTGCCATAGCCAGGTCGGCGGTGCGCGCTGCCCTTGGGAACACTGGGCCACGCTCGTCACGCCCGCCGGCGTCCCTCACTCGCACCATAACGGCGGATCGCAGCGCGCGGATTTCCTGATCGTGCAGGATGGCGGCCTGTATTACCAAGCACGCACGATGGGCTTCGAGTTCCTGGACAGCTGAAACGCGACGGGCCCGCGAGCGGCATGCGCGGTGCGCGCTCCCTACCGATACACCAGCCCGCCCAGCACGCCCGCCTTTTCCCGCGGCACCAGCAGCACGTCGTTGACGCGCTCGCGGTGCGCCTCGGGATCGAAACGGGTGAGCACGCGGCGCTTGCGCGTGCCCAGCCGCACCGCGAGCCGCCGCACCCGGCCCCAGGGCCGGGCCGCCCAGTACGCCACGTTGGAATTCCAGATGTAGGCATAGATGTCGTAGCCGGGAAACAGCGCCTGCAGCGTGGAGGGATCGGCCAGCCACTGGCGGTCGCTGCTGGCCGCGTCCCACTCCAGTTGCACGAGCGGCCGACAACCGGCGATGGTGCGGGCCAGGCCCTGCACCACCTGGCGCTCGTGGCCCTCCACATCCACCTTGATGAAATCCACGTCGGCGATGCCGAGCTCCTGCAGGCAGGCGTCGCCGGCGCGCAACTGCACCGGTTCCGCCATGCCGGCGGGATCGCAATGATGCAGGCTGGAAGCGCCCAGGTTTCCCCGTCCGTTTACGTGCAGCATCGCCTGGGCATCGGTGTCGGAGAGCCCGTAGTCGAGCACGACGGCATGCCGCATGCCGTTCTCCTCGAGATTGCGGCGCAGCAGCTGGCTGGCATGACGGCCGGGCTCGAACGCCAGCAGCCTTTCGCAGAGATCCGCCAGGGCGAGCGCGTGGTTGCCGATGTTCGCTCCTACGTCCAGCACGGTACGGGGGCGCAGCCGCTGCAGTATGTCGCGCAGTGCAGCGATGGTGGCGCGGTCGTAGAGCCCGTGGCGCAGTATCTGGCGGCCGATGTAATCGGCGGGATCGATGAGCACGGTATGACCGTAGCGCGTACGGACGGCGCGCACGGGGGAAGGAAGTGCAGTCGTCATGTTTCCGGGCGTAGCTTGGAGAAGCCACGTAGTTAGCCCGGAAGCAGGCCGCTTCAGACGGGAGTGCCGTTCTTTTCAGTCCGATTCACCGGTGTGCAGCGTCACACCTTTTGCAACAGAGGGGGAGAGACCTGCCTACTCTGCCCCGATAGCGTCCGGAAACCGGAAAATCTCGCCGTAGACAGGCTCGCTCCAATAGTTCAACCGGGCGCTCAGTTCATCCCGCGCGCCACGATAGTCGCCGAGCAGTCCCGCATAGGTCAGGAATGTCTTGTCCGACTCGCCGTAAGAACGGGTGAACGAGCGCGACATGAGCGTTTTTCCTTCCGCATCTTTCAACGCATATTCGATGCTGGTCACCGGTTTGTAGGAATCCGTCACGGAAGCGGCGCCGTAACCCGCACTCAAGCGCAATAGCAGCTGCATGTATTCCGGCGTGGGAATCAAGTCGTCAGATGTGCTCCATGCCAGGTCATCGCTACCGTGGGGTCGTGCCACCAGGGTGATCTTCACCTGCCGACCGTCCTTCTCGAGCAGCTCGCCAAGACGTTGGGCAAAGTCCCGGTTGATGCTCTCGTTGGGCAGATTATCGGCAATCAATTTGGAGAACTCTTTGGATCGGCGCTCGACGCGCGACCTGGTATCCAACCTGTGTGCCGCGTCGGCGGTCATACCCGCCATTAAGCCTATTGGTCCCAGAATCCCAAGCAGACCGGCCGATTTGGATCGGTAATCCCCCCATTTTTAGCGTTTGCCAGAAGTAGGAACGCTATGCGGCCATGGCGAGCCGCTGTTTCGGGGTAAATCCGCCCAGTGCCATGTTCGGGCGCTCGTGATTGTAGGACCACATCCACTGCGTGGCGACACGCTGAACGTGATCCAGATCGTCCCAATGATATTGGGACAGCCATTCGTAGCGAACGGTCCGGTTGAATCGCTCGACGTAGGCGTTCTGCTGGGGTCGGCCCGGTTGAATATATTCGAGCTTGATGCCCCATGTGCCTGCCCACTGCACAATGGCCGCACTCAGGTACTCCGGACCGTTGTCGCAACGAATCGCCGAGGGTTTTCCTCGCCAGCCAATGATCTGCTTGAGCGTGCGAATCACACGCTCTGAAGGCAACGAGAAGTCGACCTCGATGCCCAGCGCCTCGCGGTTAAAGTCGTCGATCACGTTCAGCACTCGGATGCTACGTCCGTCGGCAAGTTGGTCGTGCATGAAGTCCATCGACCACACCTGGTTGACCTGGGTAGGTACCGTCAACGGCTCGGGCGCCTGCCGAACCAGCCGTTTGCGCGGTTTGATCCGCAAGTTCAACTCGAGCTCGCGGTAGATCCGGTACACGCGCTTGTGGTTCCACCGCAAGCCGCGGACATTACGCAGGTACAGAAAGCACAACCCAAAGCCCCAATTGCGGTGGTTGTCCGTCAGGCGAAGCAGCCAGTTTGCGATCTCCTCGTTCTCGGCGTCGGTCTTGGCGATGTACCGATAGCAGGTCTGGCTAATGCTGAACGCCTCGCAAGCCATCCGGATTGATACGCCGTGATCTTGCACGGCACGTCGGGCCATCTCGCGGCGGCGAGATGGCCTCACCACTTTTTTTCGAGCGCCTCCGTCACGATCTCGGCCTTGAGCTTCTCCTCGACGTACATCTTGCGCAGGCGCGCGTTCTCGGCTTCCAGCTCCTTCATCCGTGCCATCAGCGACACGTCCATGCCACCGTACTTCGATCGCCACTTGTAGAACGTCGCCGAGCTGATGCCCAGCTCCCGGCACAGTTCGGGTACCGCAAGGCCGGCTTCCACCCGTTTGATGGCTTCGATGATCTGGCTGTCCGTGAATCGTGACTTCTTCATGCTGTAGAACTCCTCAACGAGAAAATTCTACTTCTGACCTCAACGCTTTTGCGGGGGGATTACCGAATGGCTTCTGCATCCACGGGTAATCAGGCTGGAGGGTTGCCGGGAGCGCCTCTACCGGAACACCAATCTTGGCAGCTATGCCCTTGCGGTCATGTGCATTGAACTTCCCCGTCCCACCGCGCCAGAGTTTGGCATACTTGTATTTGTCCACCTCGTTCCAACCTTTCAGTCGGTTCGGGCCTTCCTCCTTCATATAACGTTCAAGCAGCTCAATGAACGTCACGCCTCGGGCACGAAGATAGTTATTGTCGAGGCCTCGTGCCCGGTCAAGCTCAACTGTTCTGACGAACTGCTCTGCCGCTTGGAGCGAGTCAAATCGTCCTGATTGCGGCTCCCACCCCTTGTCACGGATACGAACGAGAATCTTATCTTCGAGCTGCTGCACCTGAGGTTTGAATCCCTGCTCAGTCAGCTCAGCAAAGTAAGCGGCTGCGTCGTCGCGTTTGTTGTAAGGAAAGGCGCGCGTGAGGTCATCCCGATTGCGCACGGTGACGATGTAGTTGCTGCGATTGTCGATACTGGCCATAACGAAATTTCCTGAATGATTGATGGAAACTCGTATAGCGACGCGTGGGGGGCCTAAATTTTCACCAGGGCTTTAGACATAACGCGGGATGAAACAACACGCCATGCGAGGCGTGCATCGCGAATTTGGTACAGATTTGGTACAGACTCGATGTACGAGCCAAAAAAACAAAAAAGCACGGTCTGCACCGTGCTTTTAAGCCCTTGATTTACAAGGATTTTCGACCAAATTCTTGGTCGGGGCGAGAGGATTCGAACCTCCGACTCCTGCGTCCCGAACGCAGTACTCTACCAGGCTGAGCTACGCCCCGATTTACATCAATCTCGCGCGAACCAACGAAAGCGCCAACGAATCCGCAAGCGGCGGTTGCATCAACGATCTCGGTTTACCGCGAAAGCGCAAAATTCTAGCAGGGAATCGAGATAAATGGAAGCCGGGTAGCCGGCCAGGGCAGCGCGGGCCTGCTCGGCCTCGGCTTCGGCGGCGCGGCGCGCATGCTGCAGGGCGTCGGTGGCCTGAATGGCCGCGGCCACGGCAGCGAAGTCGCCATCGCCGGTCTTGATGGCATCGCGGATCAGTGCCTGCTGCGACGGCGTACCCACTTCCATCACGCGGATCAGCGGCAGGGTGGGCTTGCCTTCGCGCAGGTCGTCGCCCACGTTCTTGCCCAGCGCATGGGCATCGCCGCTGTAGTCCAGCACGTCGTCGACGAGCTGGAAGGCCGTGCCCACGTGCCGGCCGTATGCCGCGGCAGCGTCCTGCTGCGCGGGCGTGGCGCCGGCCAGCACGGCGCCCACCTGGGCGGCGGCCTCGAACAGCTTGGCCGTCTTGTAGCGCACGACCTGCAGGTAGCGCGCTTCGGAGACCTCGGGATCGTGCACGTTGAGCAGCTGCAGAACCTCGCCCTCGGCGATGACGGTCGTGGCCTCCGACAGGATCTGCATGATGCGCATGTTGTCGGCCTCGACCATCATCTCGAACGAGCGCGAATACAGGTAGTCGCCCACCAGTACGCTCGCGGCATTGCCGAAGACCGCATTGGCCGTTTCGCGGCCGCGCCGCAGGTCGGACTCGTCGACCACGTCGTCGTGCAGCAGCGTGGCGGTATGGATGAATTCGACGACCGCCGCCAGCAGGTGGTGGAAGGTGCCCTGGTAGCCGAGGGCCCGCGCCACCATGAGGACCATGGCCGGGCGCATGCGCTTGCCGCCGGCGCCGATGATGTAGTCGCCGATGGTGCGGATCAGGACGACATCGGAATTGAGCCGGGCACGGATGACCGCATCGACGGCCTTCATGTCCTCGGCAATGGGGGCGATCAGCGCAGAGAGGTTCAAAACGAATCCGGGAATGGGGGCGAGCCGTCCCTGCGGCTCGGGCAGCGAGCCCGGACGCGTGCAGCGCCGGGCCAGGGACCGGCGGAAATTATACGGTCTCGCGTTGCGCGCCCCCGCGCGGGCGCTACAGGCCGCGGGCCCGCAGGCTGGCGTAGAGCGCCCGCACGCCGAAGTCCCAGCGCGGGATCTCGGTGCACAGGCCCACCCGGTTGACGAGCGAACCGAGGCGGGGCGAGGAAATGCGCACGACGTCGGCGCGGCGATGCGTGAAGCCGCTGCCGGGGCCCGCGCGGTCCTGGGTGGGCGAGAACATGGTACCCAGGAACAGCATGAAGCCATCGGGATACTGGTGGTGGTCGCCCCAGGTCTGGCTCACCAGGTCCAGCGGATCGCGGCTGATCTCGCGCATGTGGCTCACGCCGTCCAGCACGAAGCCGTCTTCGCCCTCGATGCGCAGCGCCACGTCGGCATCGCGCACGTCGTCCAGCCCGTAGCCCTCGTCGAACAGGCGTATGAACGGACCGATGGCGCAGGAACCGTTGTTGTCCTTGGCCTTCGTGAGCAGCAGCGCGCTGCGGCCCTCGATGTCGCGCAGGTTGACGTCGTTGCCCAACGTGGCGCCGGCCACCTCGCCGCGCGCGTTCACCGCCAGCACGATCTCCGGCTCCGGGTTGTTCCACTCGGACGCAGGCAGCAGGCCGATCCAGGCGCCCGATCCCACCGAGGACATGGGCGGTGCCTTGGAAAACACCTCGGCATCGGGCCCGATTCCCACTTCGAGGTATTGCGACCACTGGCCGCGCGCCTGCAGCTCGGACTTCAGCCGCATGGCCTGTTCCGATCCGGGGCGCAGCCGCGACAGGTCGGAGCCGATGAGCGTGTGGATGCGCTGCCGGGTAGCCTCGGCGCGGGCCGGATCGCCGCCGGCCTGTTCCTCGATCAGGCGCTCGAGCAGGCTCACCGCGAAGGTCACGCCGGCGGCCTTCACGGGCTGCAGGTCGCAGGGAGCCAGCAGCACCGGCCCTCCACCCGCGCCCGTGTGACTGCGCTCGACCAGTTCCTGCACCGGGCCCAGTGCCACTCCGGGGGCGCCGCGTGCCACCTCGAGGCGATCGGGGCGATCCAGCAGGTCTGCCATGGTGGGAACCGTGGCGGTGATGTCGACCACCTGGCCCTGCCGCACCGCCACGACGGCCGGGCCGGGCGTCGGCTCGTCGCGCCACACGCGGCCCACAAGCAGGGCGTGGTCCAGGTCGGCGGGCAGGTCTTGCGGATGGGGCATGGCGGTCTCCGGAGGGAAGTCTTGTTGGGAAGGTGCAGTCTAGGCCCGCGGCCGGCCGATGTCCAATATACTGATTGGCAATCCAATATATTGGAATTCTTATGGCGGAATCCTACGAAGTGCCGGCCTTGCGCCGCACCCACGACATCCTGCGGGCCCTGGCTGCGTCCCCCGCCCCGCTGTCTGCCGCGGCGCTGGCCGCAGCCTGCGGCATGCCGCGCAGCTCGCTCTACCTGCTGCTGGATACGCTGGTGCGGCGCGGCTGGATCGAACGCCAGGCCGAGGGCTACGGCATCGGCCTGGAGCTGCTGAGCCTGGGGACGGCATACCTGCGACAGGACCGGCTGGAATCCGCCTTCCGCGAGGCCGCGGCCGATTTCGTGGCGCGTCACAACGAGGTGATGCAACTGGCCGTGCTCGACGGCGCCGAGGTGGTGTACCTGGCGCGCGAGGATGCGCGGCGCCCCGTGCGGCTGGTCTCGGACGTCGGATCGCGCCTGCCTGCGCATACCTGCGCGCTGGGCAAGGCGCTGCTGGCCAGCCTGGACGAGGCGGAACTGGCAGCCCGGCTGCCCGCAAGGCTGACCGCCCTCACCGAGCGCACCTGCACCGATGCGGCTGCGCTGCGCACGGAGCTTGCCCGCGCGCGGAAGACCGGCCAGGCCGAGGACCAGGAGGAAGTGGCCGCCGGCCTGCACTGCTATGCCGCGTATGTGGGATGCACGCCACAGGGCCGGCGGGTGGCGGTGAGCACCTCGCTGCCCACCGAGCGCAATGACCCGGCGCACTGCGGCGCCGTGCGCCGCTCGCTGGGCGAGGCGGCCCGCCGCATCGCCCAGCGCACCGGCGCCCGGGCCGGCCTGGGCACCGGCCTGGGCGGCTAAGCGCTTGCCCCCAAAGCTCTTTTTGACTTTTCCACAGGGGTTGGCTAGAATTCTTGATTCGGCTAAATGCCGAAAGCACGTTTGGGCGTGTAGTTCGCCATCTGGCTGCGGCATACTGGGCTTTCATGGCACAGGCAGCAGCTTTCCCGCAGGCAAGCCTGGAAGGCAAAAGTCCGGCAGGCAAAGCAGCAGCAAGCCGCGGGGCCGGGCGATGGTGAACGAAGAAGCGCGCCCTCAACCATTCAAGGAAATTCCCCATGTACGCGGTCGTAAAAACCGGCGGCAAGCAATATCGTGTTGCTGCTGGCGAAAAACTCAAGGTAGAACAGATACCTGCTGACATCGGGCAAGAAATCACCCTGGACCAGGTTCTGTCCGTGGGCGAAGGCGACCAGCTGAAAGTTGGCACGCCGATCGTCTCGGGCGCCGTGGTCAAGGCTACGGTTCTTGCGCATGGCCGGCACGACAAGGTCAAGATCTTCAAGATGCGCCGTCGCAAGCACTATCAGAAGCATCAGGGCCACCGTCAGAACTACACCGAAATCCGCATCGACGCCATCACGGCCTGATACGGACGGTCCCTTAATTAGGAGCTAAACATGGCACAGAAAAAGGGCGGCGGCTCAACTCGCAACGGCCGCGACTCCGAATCGAAACGACTGGGCGTCAAGGTTTACGGCGGCCAGGAGATCCTGGCGGGCGGCATCATCGTGCGCCAGCGTGGCACCCGTTTCCACCCGGGCGTGAACGTGGGCGTGGGCAAGGACCACACCCTGTTCGCCCTGGCCGACGGCAAGGTGAAGTTCGGCACCAAGGGTGCCCTGAACAAGCCCACCGTCTCCGTGGTGGCCGAGTAAGTCCATCGCCGGGCACCCCTGCCCGGCGCGTTCCCCGGAACGGCAAGCGCCCTGCCGCACGCGGCGGGGCGTTGTCTTTTGAGAACCCGGCCACACGCAAGGTGTCAGCCACCTTGGCGCGGTGCAATCCCGCGGCGTGGCAGAATCTGCCGTGAGGCCCTGGATCCTCTCGGATCTTTTTCCAGCACACCACCATGAAATTCGTAGACGAAGCCACCATCGAAGTCATCGCCGGCAAAGGCGGCAACGGCGTGGCGAGCTTTCGCCGCGAGAAATTCATCCCCAAGGGCGGCCCGGACGGCGGCGACGGCGGACGCGGCGGCAGCATCTATGCCGTCGCAGACCGCAACATCAACACGCTGATCGACTTCCGCTATGCCCGCCTGCACCGCGCCAAGAACGGCGAGAACGGCCGCGGCTCCGACCAGTACGGCGCGGCCGCGCCCGACATCGTGCTGCGCGTGCCGGTCGGCACCGTGGTGCACGACGCCGACACCGGCGAGGTGCTGTTCGATCTGGACCGCCATGGGCAGCAGGTGACCCTGGCCGCGGGCGGCCAGGGCGGCATGGGCAACATCCATTTCAAGTCCAGCGTGAACCGCGCGCCGCGCCAGTGGACGCCGGGCAAGGAAGGCGAGCAGCGCCGCCTGCGACTGGAGCTCAAGGTGCTGGCCGACGTGGGCCTGCTGGGCCTGCCCAACGCCGGCAAATCCACGCTGATCAGCCGGATTTCCAACGCGCGCCCCAAGATCGCCGACTATCCCTTCACCACGCTACACCCCAACCTGGGCGTGGTGCGCACGTCGGCCGCGCGCAGCTTCGTCGTCGCCGACATCCCGGGCCTCATCGAGGGCGCATCCGAGGGCGCCGGCCTGGGGCACCTGTTCCTGCGCCACCTCGCGCGCACCCGCGTGCTGCTGCATCTGGTGGACGTGTCCAGCCCCGACCCGGACACCGATGCCGTGGCCGAGGCGGTGACGGGCGCCAGGGCCATCGTGGAGGAGCTGCGCCGCTACGATCCGGAGCTCGCCGCCAAGCCGCGCTGGCTGGTGCTCAACAAGCTCGACATGGTGCAGGATCCGCAAGTCGTGCGCGAGCGCTTCTGCGCCGAGTTCGGCTGGACGGGCCCGGTATATGGCATTTCCGGCCTGAACGGCGACGGCACCCAGGATCTGATCTGGGCGCTGCAGGACTACCTCGACGCGGAGCGCGAGAAAGAGCAGGTGGCCGCCGACCAGGCAGCCGGCACCTATGTGCACGAAGACCCCCGCTTCGACGCCTCGCGCGGCGATGCCGCCCCTGCCGCGCCGCGTGGCGGTGATGATCCAGGCTCACACTGAGCGATAATCCCGATCCGTCACCCGTCGCCCCCGGCGACGCCCGCTCCGCACCATCCCGGTCATTGCCATGACTGCCCAGAACACCGACGTCTCCGTCATCGCCGCGGCCAGCCGGCTGGTCGCAAAAGTGGGATCATCCCTGGTCACGAACGAAGGCCGCGGCCTGGACCGCGCGGCCGTTGCCCAATGGGCGGCCCAGATCGCGGCGCTGCGCAAGCAGGGCCGCGAAGTGGTGCTGGTGTCGAGCGGCGCCGTTGCCGAAGGCATGGCCCGGCTGGGCTGGCGCAAGCGCCCTTCGGCCATGCATGAACTGCAGGCCGCCGCCGCGGTGGGCCAGATGGGCCTGTGCCAGGCCTACGAGGCGGCCTTCGCCGAATACGGCCTGCGCACTGCGCAGGTGCTGCTCACGCACGAAGACCTGGCCGACCGGCGCCGCTACCTGAACGCGCGCTCCACGCTGTTCGCGCTGCTGCGGCTGGGCGTGGTGCCCATCGTGAACGAGAACGACACGGTGGTCACCGACGAGATACGGCTGGGCGACAACGACACGCTGGGCGCCCTCGTGACCAATCTCATCGAAGCCGATGCGCTCGTCATCCTGACCGACCAGCGCGGCCTGTACAGCGCAGATCCCCGCGGCAATCCCGACGCGCGCTTCATTTCCCATGCGCAGGCAGGCGACGGTGAACTCGAGGCCATGGCCGGCGGCGCCGGCAGCGGCATCGGCACCGGCGGCATGCTGACCAAGGTGCTGGCGGCGAAGCGCGCCGCGCGCAGCGGCGCCCATACGGTGATTGCCTCCGGCCGCGAGCGCGACGTGCTCTCGCGCCTGGCGGGCGGGGAATGCATAGGCACCGAGTTGCGCGCGGTGTTGCCGGTGTGGTCGGCGCGCAAGCAGTGGCTGGCCGACCACCTGCGGCTGCGCGGCCGCGTGGTGCTCGACGAAGGAGCCGTGCGTGCGCTGCTGCATGAAGGCAAGAGCCTGCTGCCCATCGGCGTGACCGAAGTGCAGGGCGATTTCGAGCGCGGCGACGTGGTGGCGTGCGTGGACGCCAGCGGACGCGAATGCGCGCGCGGCCTGATCAACTATTCATCTTCGGATACCCGGCGCATCATGCGCCAGCCCTCCAGCCAGATCGTGCACATCCTGGGCAGCATGAGCGATACCGAACTCATGCACCGGGACAACCTGGTGGTGGTGTAGAACCTGCCGGCCCTCTGCGAGGCCCTGGGCGGGAGCCTGGGGCTCCTGCGGCAGGAACACATAGCCCCAGCGCCGCACGGCGTACAGCGGCAGCGCCAGGCCCAGCCCGGCGGCCTTGGCCCGCAGCCGCGCCACGGTGACGTCCATGCTGCGCCCGCCTGCATCCGGGCGCGGCAGGCGCCCGCCCGGGGCCGCCAGCAGGGCCTGGACGAGCATCGCTTCGGAGCGGGTGAGCGGCAGCCGCTGGCCTTCGGGGCCCGCCAGCAGCCGTTCTTCCAGCAGACGCCAGCCCTGGCGCGCCCCCGTGGTGGACATCGCAGGAACCCCCCTGCGACGCAGCACCGCCCGCAGTACGGCCGCGAGCTCGGACGGCCCGACGAAGATATCGCAGCAGGCGTCGGCGCCCGCATTCATGGCTGCGATGCGCGCCCCGGCGCCGGCTTCGGCGGGCAGCAGCGCCACCACCGCCGCCGCCGGCGCCCCGATGCGCACCTGGGCGATGCGCCTGCCCATGCGCCGCGCCGACGTGCGCACCACCACCGCGCCCGGCGAAGACGCCCGTGCCAGCGCCTCGAAGCTGCGCATGCCGTGGCAGGTGCAGACCTGCCATCCGGCCCGCCCCAGGCCGGCGCAGGGATCCGGGGCCGCGGGCGGAAGATCGGTTTCGTGCAGCAGGAAGAGGCGCAGAAGCTCGGGCATGGCGGGACGTTGATCCGGCGAAAATCACCAACGTGATTTTCATCCGTACCAAGGTACTCGAAGCTCACGCTCCAATCGCAGCGTGACCTCATTTTCAGACCGATTGAGAACCGCGCGCGAGCGCTGCGGCTACACGCAGAAGGCGCTGGCGCGCGCCAGCGGCGTGTCGCAGAGCGCCATCGCCAGCTATGAACGCGGATTACGGCGCAGCAGCCGCTCGCTGCGCAGCCTGGCGAAGGCGCTGCAGGTGGAGCTCGAATGGCTGGAAACGGGCAAGGGGCCCATGGAGCCGCCGCCGGGCGCATACCGGCTCGACGCGTCGCCCGGCCAGGCCCACACGCTCAATGAAGGCGCCGGCGCCTGGCCGTTCTCGGTGGAGCCCGGCAAGCTCGGAGCGCTGAGCGCCGAGCAGCTGCGCACGCTGGACGCGATGATCTCCACGTACGTCGAAACCTGCCTGCGCCCCGGTGCCCGTCCCGAGCGGTCCAGGCGGCGGCGCGGCTAGCCGCGCGCCACGCATCCGCTGCAGGAAAGCAAAGCCCGGACACGAGGTCCGGGCTTCGTCATGCGGGCTGCGCTTCAGCGCGGGGCGGTCATTCCGGGCTGGCCCGGCACGGTGCCCGACGGCGCGGTGGCCGGCGGGACGGTGTCCGACGGCACGGAGCCCGCGGGCGGCGGCACGTCGCCGCGGATCTTGGCGGCGATCTCGGATGCCGCCTGGGCCGACGGCACGCCGAATGCCAGCACGCCGCGGTTCAACGGCTCGGCAATGCGCGGGGCGGCCACCAGTTCGCGGTCGATGACCAGGGCCAGCATGTTGCCCACGTTCTGCGTGCTCACGTCGGTGAGCTTGCGGGTGCCCTCTTCGGTGAAGCGCAGGCCCACGAAATTCTGGCCCTGGCGATCCACCAGCGCGGCAGCCTCGCGCAGGTCGGCGCGCGTGAGCACCGGCTGGCTCTGCATGTAGAGGGCGCCGTCGGGCACTTTCACCTCCACCAGGCCGCTCGCGGGCTGGGCGTGCGCCACATAGAACTCGACGGGCGCGACCGAGGATTGCTGGGTCGGGGGCGCGGGCTGGGAGGGCGCCGAGGCCTGGTCCTTGGAGGGCGGAGTCTGGCAGCCGGCCAGAACCAGGGTGGCGAGCGCCATGGCGGGCGCCAGCTTGCGTAGCGTGAGAGACATGATGCGTTTCCTTCTGTTTTGCATGGCGGATGAACGACGATCCGGCGAGGTCCCCTCCCGGCCGTAACAAAAAAGTGTACAGGCCATCGGAGACGCCCACCCTTCAAGACTGCTTCCAGATGTAATGAGCCTGTGCGGACAGGAGGCCGATTGCGCCTATACTTGCGCCCACGCAGGGGTACTCGCGGCCTGGCCGCGTGTTGAGAGAGTCCCTTCGTACCAGTACGGATAATGCCGATGCTGGGAGCGTATCCCGCCATGCCTGCGCGCATGCGGGCGTCCTTCCCGATCGGCTCCAACCTCTTCTTGATTGGAGCTTTCCATGCCAGCCACCACCCCATTCCGCGCGGCAGAAGCCGCCGTGGATGCCGCCGCCATCGCCCCGCTGCCCTGCTCGCGCAAGGTCTACCAGACCGGCTCGCGGCCGGACCTGCGCGTACCGTTCCGCGAGATCCGGCAGGCCGACACCCCGACGCTGCTCGGCGGCGAACACAATCCTCCCATCACGGTATACGACACCAGCGGCCCCTACACCGACCCGGACGTGCGCATCGACATCCGGCGCGGCCTGCCCACGCCGCGCCAGCCCTGGATCGTCGAGCGCGGCGACACCGAGGAGCTGCCCGGCCCCAGCAGCGCCTACGGCCGCGAACGCCTGGACGACCCGCGCCTGGCGGCGCTGCGCTTCGAACTGGCGCGCGCGCCGCGCCGGGCGCGGGCCGGGGCCAACGTGACGCAGATGCACTATGCACGGCGCGGCATCGTCACGCCGGAAATGGAGTTCGTCGCCATCCGCGAGAACCTGCGGCGCGAACAGTATGTGGAATCGCTGCGCGCCAGCGGACCGGACGGCGAGAAACTGGCGCGGCGCCTGCTGCGCCGGCACCCCGGGCAGTCGTTCGGCGCAGCCATCCCCGAGCACATCACGCCCGAGTTCGTGCGCGACGAAGTGGCGCGCGGACGCGCCATCATCCCGGCCAACATCAACCATCCCGAGCTCGAGCCCATGGCCATCGGGCGCAATTTCCTGGTGAAGATCAACGCCAACATCGGCAATTCCGCCGTGAGCTCCGGCATCGCCGAAGAAGTCGAGAAGATGACCTGGGCGATCCGCTGGGGCGCAGACACGGTGATGGACCTGTCCACCGGCAGGCACATCCACGAGGCGCGCGAATGGATCGTGCGCAACTCGCCCGTGCCCATCGGCACCGTGCCGCTGTACCAGGCGCTGGAGAAGGTGGACGGCAAGGCCGAGGAGCTGACCTGGGCGTTGTTCCGCGACACGCTCATCGAGCAGGCCGAGCAGGGCGTGGACTACTTCACCATCCATGCCGGCGTGCGCCTGCCCTTCATCCCCCTGACCGCCGACCGCATGACCGGCATCGTCTCGCGCGGGGGATCCATCATGGCCAAGTGGTGCCTGGCGCATCACCGCGAGAGCTTCCTCTACGAGCATTTCGAGGAAATCTGCGAAATCATGAAGGCGTACGACGTGAGCTTCTCGCTGGGGGACGGGCTGCGCCCCGGCTCGGGCTACGACGCGAACGACGAGGCCCAGTTCGCCGAGCTGAAGACGCTGGGCGAACTCACGCAGCTTGCCTGGAAGCACGACGTGCAGGTCATGATCGAGGGGCCGGGCCACGTGCCCATGCACATCATCAAGGAGAACATGGACCTGCAGCTCGAGCACTGCCACGAGGCCCCGTTCTACACGCTGGGGCCCCTGACCACCGACATCGCGCCCGGCTACGACCACATCACCTCCGGCATCGGCGCGGCGCTGATCGGCTGGTATGGCACGGCGATGCTGTGCTACGTGACGCCCAAGGAGCACCTGGGCCTGCCCGACAAGCAGGACGTGAAGGACGGCATCATCACCTACAAGATCGCCGCCCATGCCGCCGACCTGGCCAAGGGCCACCCCGGCGCGGCGATCCGCGACAACGCCCTCTCGAAGGCGCGCTTCGAGTTCCGCTGGGAAGACCAGTTCAACCTGGGACTGGACCCCGACACCGCCCGCGCCTTCCACGACGAGACGCTGCCCAAGGAGGCCATGAAGGTGGCGCACTTCTGCTCCATGTGCGGCCCGCATTTCTGCAGCATGCGGATCACCCAGGACGTGCGCGAGTACGCTGCCGCGCAGGGCCTGGCAGACGAGCAGGCGCTGGCGCGCGGCATGCAGGAAAAGGCGGTGGAATTCGTGCGCGGCGGCGGCGCCGTATACCAGCGCGCCTGACGCGCACCGCGCAGGCGCCCCGGGGCTTGCCCCGGAGGCCTGCGCAGGCGCGGACTCAGCCCGCGGCGGTGTAGGCGGTCTTCACCGTCGTGTAGAACTCCACGGCATAGCGGCCCTGCTCGCGCGGGCCGTAGCTCGAGCCCTTGCGGCCGCCGAACGGCACGTGGTAATCCACCCCGGCGGTGGGGCAGTTCACCATCACCATGCCGGCCTGCGAGTCGCGCTTGAACTGCGTTGCATACTTGAGCGAGGTCGTGCAGATGCCCGACGACAGGCCGAATTCGGTGTCGTTGGCCAGCTCGAGCGCGTGCTCGTAGCTGTCGGCGGGAATGACCGCCGCCACCGGCCCGAAGATTTCCTCGCGGGAGATGCGCATGCCGTTGCTGCAGTCGGTGAAGAGCGCGGGCGTGAAGTAGTAGCCTTCGGTGGCCCGCTCGACGCGCTCGCCGCCGCACACCAGCTTCGCGCCCTCGTCGCGGCCGATCGCCACGTAGCTGAGGTCCTGCTCGAGCTGGCTCTGGTCGACCACCGGGCCGATGTCGGTGCCCGCCAGCAGCGCGTCGTCGACCTTCAGGCCGCGCACGCGTTCAGCCACGGCTTCCACGAAGCGCGGGTAGATGCCCTTCTGCACGATGAGCCGGCTGGAAGCGGTGCAGCGCTGGCCCGTGGCGAAGAAGGCGCCGTTCACGGCGCACTCCACCGCCGTCTTGAGGTCGGCGTCGTCGAGCACCACCAGGGGGTTCTTGCCGCCCATCTCGAGCTGCACCTTGGCCATGCGCGGCATGGCCGCCTCGATGACGCGGCGGCCCGTGGAAACGGAGCCGGTGAAGCTGATGGCATGGACCCGCGGATCGTTCAACATGGCCTGGCCCACCACGGTGCCGCGCCCCATCACGAGGTTGAACACGCCGGCGGGCAGGCCGGCGCGGCTGAGGATCTCGGCCAGCGCCCAGGCGCTGCCCGGCACCAGGTCGGCCGGCTTGAACACCACGGTATTGCCATAGGCCAGCGCAGGCGCGATCTTCCAGGCGGGGATGGCGATGGGAAAGTTCCACGGCGCGATGATGCCCACCACGCCCACGGGTTCGCGCGTGACCTCGACGTCGATGCCGGCGCGCCCCACCGGCGGCTTCTCGCCCTGGATGCGCATCGCCTCGCCGGCGAAGAACTTGAATATCTGGCCGGCGCGCGCCGCTTCGCCGATGCCTTCGGGCAGCGTCTTGCCTTCCTCGCGCGAGAGCAGCCGCCCCAGCTCTTCCTTGCGCGCCAGGATCTCGTTGCCCACGGCGTCGAGGACGTCGGCCCGCTGCTGGCCCGTCGTGCGGGCCCAGGCGTGAGCCGCCGCGCTGGCGGCGGCAATGGCCTGGGCCGTCTGGGCCGCATCGGCCTGCGCGTATTCGCCGATCACGTCGGCAAGATTCGAAGGATTGATATTGGGGCGGGCGTCTGCGCCTTCGACCCAGGCACCGCCTATGTAATTCGCGTACATCACGCTCTTCCGTCCGATGGGGTTGAAAAAACAGAGCCCGGCAGCGGCTGCATGGGAGACATGGCCACCGCGCCCTGTGACACAGCCTACAACAGCTTACCCGGATTCATGATGCCCGCGGGATCCAGCACCCGCTTGATCTCGCGCATCAGGCGCAATTCCAGCGCGGGCTTGCTGTGCAGGAAATGCGCGCGCTTGAGCTGGCCTATGCCGTGCTCGGCGCTGATGCTGCCGCCGTAGCGGTCGACCTCGTCCAGCACCACGTCCGTGATGGCCCCGCCCTGCGTGGCCGCCCAGTCGCGTCCGGCGCCGGCCGGCCGCGACAGGTTGTAGTGCAGGTTGCCGTCGCCGAAATGGCCGAAGATGTATGGCCGCACGTCGGGGCAGACCTCGCGCACCCGCGCCTCGGCCGATACCATGAACTCGGGGATGCGCTCGATCGGCAACGAGACATCGTGCTTGAGATGCGGGCCGTCGGCGCGCTGCGCTTCGGAGATCTCCTCGCGCAGCTTCCACAGCGCCTGCAGCTGGGCCAGCGAGGCGGATACCACCGCGTCCAGGCACAGCTCGCGCTCCAGCGCCTGGCCTATCACCTGCTCGAGCAACGCGTTGAGCGCGGCCTCGTCGGTGCTGTCGGCCAGCTCCACCAGCACGTAGCCGGGATAACGCTGCGCGAACGGCTCCTGCACGCCTTCGGCGTGCTGCAGCACCAGGTCGACGCATTCGCCGGTGAAGTATTCGTAGGCCTGCAGGCGCGCCCCGCATTGTTCGAACAGCAGGGCGTAGAGCTGCAGCGCCTGCGCCGGCGACTCCACCGCGGCCAGCACCACGGAGCGCGTGTCGACGCGCGGGAAGAGCCGCAGCGCCACGGCGGTGATCACGCCCAGCGTGCCTTCCGAGCCGATGAGCAGCTGCTTGAGGTCGTACCCGGTGTTGTCCTTGCGCAGCGTGCGCAGGCCGTGGAAGACCTCGCCGGTGGGCAGCACCGCCTCCAGCCCCAGCACCAGTTCGCGCGCCATGCCGTAGCGCACCACATTCACCCCGCCGGCATTGGTGGCGACATTGCCGCCGATCTGGCTGGAATCTTCGGCGGCCAGGCTGAGCGGCAGCAGGCGCCCCGCTTCCTGCGCTGCGCGGCGCAGGTTGCCGAGGATGCAGCCCGCTTCGGCCACCAGGGTATTGGCCACCGTGTCGATGCTGCGGATGGCCTGCATGCGGTCGAGGCTGAGCACCACGTTGGCCGGACTGCCGTCGGGCGTGGCGCCGCCGCACAGCCCGGTATTGCCGCCGCGCGGCACCACCGGCACCCCGGCCTGCTGGCACAGGGCCAGGCAGCGCGCCACCTCTTCCGTCGTGCGGGGGCGCACCACGGCCTGCGCCTGGCCACGGTACATGCCGCGCCAGTCTGCCAGCCAGGGCGCGACGTCGGCCTCGGCGGTGGCCACCACATCGGGGCCCAGCGCCTGCACCAGGCGCTGCGCGAAATCATGGGAACTCATGGAATCATTCCTTCTGCGGGCGCGCCTGCGGCGCGCGTGAGATCGAGTTGCAGGCGCGCTGCCGCGCCCTGGAGGTGACGCACGGCGGCCGCGCGCGCAGCCGCCGGATCGCCCTGGCGTATGGCCTCGAAGACGGCGACGTGCTCGTCATGCACGCGGGCCGGCAGCCCATGCTGCTGGCCGCTGTTGGCGCGGGCGGTGCTCACCGCGGCCCGCAGCTGCAGGTTGAGATACTGCAGCAGCTGGCGGTAGCAGGGGTTGTGCGTGGCTTCGGCCACGGCGATGTGGAAGGCCACGTCGTGCTCCACGCCGCGGTCCGGGTCGGTGAGATGGCCCGCCAGGGACTCGAGGGCCCGCTGCATCGCGGCCAGGTCGGCCCCGGTGCGCCGCTGCGCGGCCAGCGCTGCCGCCCCGCCTTCGAGCTCCATGCGCAGCTCGTAGACCGACGCCAGCTGCGCCCGGTCGGCCTCGAGCATGGCCGGCACCCGGAAGCCGGCATTGCCGGTGCGCGACACCACCGTGCACCCCGAGCCCTGCCGGCTCTGCACCAGGCCCTGCGCGCGCAGGCGCTCGGTGGCCTCGCGGATCACGGCGCCGCTCACGCCGTACTGCTGGGCCAGCGCGCGCCCCGTGGGCAGCTTCTCGCCCACGGCATACGCGCCGCGGGCGATGGCGTCGGCCAGTTTCCCGGCCACCTGCTCGGTGAGGGTGGGGTTGCGCGTCAGCATCCGGGCATTATGCCAATTTTCAGGTTATATGAAAACTTAGGACCAGCCGCCGGGCTTAGATTGCCGCGACGCCGGACGCGCTGCCGCTCAGCGATGCCCGCAGACCGGGCACTCCGGATCTCGGCGGAACTTGATGGTGTGCCAGTGCATGGTGCGGGCGTCGAGCTGCAGCAGCCGCCCGACGAGGGGCTGGCCCACGCCGGCGAGCAGCTTGAGCGCCTCGGCGGCCTGCATGCTGCCGATGATGCCGACCAGCGGGGCGAAGACGCCGGTGGTGGCGCAGCTGACGTCCTCGACGTCGTCGGCCTCGGGGAACAGGCAGTGATAGCACGGCGCCTGCGGATCGCGCAGGTCGTACACGCTGACCTGGCCGTCGAAGCGGATGGCCGCGCCCGACACCAGCGGCCTGGCGTGCCGCACGCAGGCGCGGTTGATGGCGTGGCGGGTGGCGAAGTTGTCGCTGCAGTCGAGCACCACGTCGGCTGCCGCCACGGCCGCGTCCAGGGCCTCGTCCTGCAGCCGCTCGACCCGCGCGTCGACCTGCGCGTCGGGATTGAAGGCGGCCAGCATGTCGCGCCCGGACTCGGCCTTGGGCCGGCCCAGGCTGGCGGTGGTGTGCAGGATCTGGCGCTGCAGGTTGCTCAGCTCGACCTGGTCGTCGTCGGCCAGCACGAGATGGCCGACGCCGGCCGTGGCCAGGTAGAGCGCCGCGGGCGAGCCCAGCCCGCCCGCCCCGATGACCAGCGCGCGCCCGGCCAGGAAGGCTTCCTGCCCTTCGATGCCCAGCTCATCGAGCAGGATGTGGCGGGCATAGCGCAACAGCTGCTGGTCGTTCATTTGACCTTGGCTGGCTCGACTCCGCTGGGCGTGATCTTCAGGCGCTGGGGGTCGCCTGCCGGCTTGATGTCGGCCTTGGCCTGAGCGGTGGACATGCCCTTCTGCACCGGGCGGCCGGACAGCAGGTTGATGGCCTGCTGCAGCTGGAAGTCGTCCTTGCCGCCGAACTCGAACATCTTGGTGGGCAGCGCGGGCTCGGGCTCGATGCTGCCGGAGCGGATCTCGTTGGCGTCCTGCTGGTTGGACAGGTGGCGCTGCAGGTCGGCCTCGCGCGGCAGGCGGAAGAGGTCGCCCTCGGCCGTGTCGGCCACCACGTAGTCGGGCTCGACGCCGGTGGCCTGGATGGAGCGGCCGCTGGGCGTGAAATACCGCGACGTGGTGAGCTTGACGGCCGTGTCCTGGCTGAGCGGCAGGATCACCTGCACGGAGCCCTTGCCGAAGGTGCGGTTGCCCAGCAGCTTGGCGCGCTTGTGGTCCTGGAGCGCGCCGGCGACGATCTCGGAAGCCGAGGCGGAGCCCACGTTGACCAGTACCACCATGGGCACGGTCTTGACCCAGCCGGGCAGGTCGGCGAGGTAGTTGCCTTCGCCGCGGGCGTATTCGCCGGGCGTGGCGTGGTACTTGTGGCGCGAGTCGGGCGTGCGGCCGTCGGTGGACACCACCAGCGCATCGGGCGGCAGGAAGGCGCCGGCCACGCCGATCGCGCTGTTGAGCAGGCCGCCCGGATCGTTGCGCAGGTCCAGCACCAGGCTCTTGGGCGCGCCCTTGGCGCCCAGCTCCTTCAGGTGGCGGGCGAGGTCGGGGCCGGTCTTTTCCTGGAACTGGGCGATGCGCACGTAGGCCACGCCGTCATCCAGCATCTTGCTGCGCACGCTGCGCACCTTGATGATGTCGCGGATGATCTTGACCACGATGGGCTGCGGCTGCTCGGCCCGCATGATGGTCAGGGTGATGGGCGACTTGGGCGCGCCCCGCATCAGCTTGACCGCGTCGTTGAGCGCCATGCCCTTGGTGGGCGTGTCGTCGATCTTGATGATCAGGTCGCCGGCCAGGATGCCCGCGCGCGCGGCCGGGGTGTCTTCGATGGGCGAAATCACCTTGACGAAGCCGTCTTCGGCTCCGACCTCGATGCCCAGGCCGCCGAACTCGCCCTGCGTGGCCGTCTGCATGTCGCGGAAGGCGTCGGCATCGAGGTAGGCCGAGTGCGGGTCCAGGTTGGACACCATGCCGGAGATGGCATTGCCGATGAGGGTCTTGTCGTCGACCGCCTCGACATAGTTTTCCTTGATGGCGGCGAAGACGTTGCTCAGCTGCCTGAGCTCGTCGAGAGGCAGCGGGCTGCCGCGCTGGGCGACGGCCGAAACCCCCACGCTGAGCAAGATGCCCGCGATCGCACCGATGGCGACCAGACCGAAACCGCGAAACTTGCGAGTGCTGCTCATGCACGCTTCCTGAATTTTGATGCCCTGGCACCCGCCCCGGGCGGTTCGCACGGCGGGGGTGCACACGGGATTTGCATTACGGTACTACAAGGCCAGCCAAAGGGCAGGGTCCACTGGGGCACCGCGATGGCGGATTTCAAAGTATAGGCCCGATTCCACCTGACCACCGGTGGCGCCCACCGTGGCAATGGTGTCGCCGGCGGCGACCGGATCGCCCACGCGCTTGAGCACGCTCTGGTTGTAGGCATAGACGGTCATGTACTGCTGGCCATGGTCGACGATGATCAGGTTGCCGAATCCCCTCAGCCAGTCGGAGTAGACCACGATGCCCGGGGCCACCGCCTTGACGGGCGTGCCCTCGGGCGCACGCAGCACGATGCCCCGCCAGACGCCGCCGTCCGGGCGGTCCACCCCGAAGCGCCCCTGGGTGGGGCCGCGCACGGGCACCGGGAGACCCCGCTTCAGGCCCCTGCCCGCGTCCACGGGCGCGGCGGCCCGGCGCTCGGGCTGGGCCTCGGCACGGGCCGGGGGCGGCTCGGCCGCCGGTGCGGGCTGGGCCGGCGGGGGCGGTTCCCGCGGGGCCTCGGGGTCGGGCACGGATTTGGTTTCGGGTACCGGTTCGGGTTGCGGCGCCGGCGTGGCCGGCCCGGACGGCAGGACGCGCGTGCCGGGCTGCCCGGGCGCCGGGCGCAAGCCGATGGCGTCGGGATCGCCCAGGGCCACCGGCCCCCGGGGTTGCCGCGCAGCCGCCTCCGCCTGCTCGCGCACCCGCGCCGCCTCCTGCTCCGCGGCGGCCCGGCGGGCCTGTTCGGCGGCCAGCCGGGCCTGCTCGGCCTGCCGTGCCGCCTCGGCCCTGCGGGCTGCCTCCGCCGCCTGGCGCTCCGCCTCGGCGCGGCGCCGGGCGGCCTCCTCGGCGGCGCGACGGGCCAGTTCGGCCTGGCGTGCGATTTCCGTGTCGAGATCGTCGATGAGCCGGGACAGCCGCTGGTCGTCGCGCCCCAGCTTGCCCGCCTCGACGCGCTGGGCCTGGATCTGCCCTTCCAGCCTGGCCAGCACGGCCGCCCGCTCCTTCTGCTGGGACTGCAGTTCGGTCTTCTGGCTGGAGGTCTCGGCCACCACGGCGGCGATCTCTTCGCGGCGCGCGTCCGCGTCCTGCTGCAGCGCCGCCAGCCGCGCCAGGTCGGTGCGCAGGGCCTGCACGGCCTGGGCCCGGGCCCGCGAAACGTATCCCAGATAGCCGAGGTTGCGCCCCAGCTGCTGCGGGTCATCCCCGGACAGCAGCGCCGTCCAGGGCGACAGCCCGCCGGCGTACTGCGCCCGCAATTGCCCGGCCAGTTCGGCCCGCCGCTGCGCCAGCATGCGCTGCTGGGCGGCGATCTGCCGCTCGAGTTCGCCCAGGCGCGCCTCGGCGCGCTGCTGCTCGGCGGCCAGGTCGCTCAGCCGGCGGTTGATGCGCGAGATGGCCGACTCGGATTCCTTCAGCGCGTCGGCCGCTTCCTTGCGGGCGGCCTCGCGTTCGTCGATTTCCTTCTGCAGGGCCTCGATGCGGCTGCGCAGCGCAGCCTGCTGTCGCTCCGCCTCGGATTGCCGTGCGGCGAGATCGGCAGCCGCCGCGTGCACGGCCGGCGGCAGCGCCGCCAGGGCAGACAACAGCACCCACGCTGCGCGTCGCATCAAATCATTCCTTCTTGGCCTTGCCTTGCGCGGCCACCGCAGCCATGGCGGCTTCGATCTCGGCCGGATCGCCCAGATAGTAATGGCGGATCGGCTTGAGGTCGTCGTCGAGTTCGTACACCAGCGGCTGGCCCGTGGGGATGTTCAGGCCCACGATGTCGTCGTCGGACATCTGGTCCAGGTGCTTGATCAGCGCGCGCAGGCTGTTGCCGTGGGCGGCGATCAGCACGCGTCGGCCGGCGCGGATGGCCGGCGCGATGGAATCGTTCCAGAAGGGCAGCACGCGCGCCACGGTGTCTTTCAGGCACTCGGTGGCGGGCAGCTGGTCGGCCGGGATCTTGGCGTAGCGCGGGTCGAAGCGCGGATGGCGCGGGTCGTCCTGGCCGAGGGGATCGGGCGCGATGGCGTAAGCACGGCGCCAGATCAGCACCTGCTCGTCGCCGAACTTGGCGGCGGTCTCGGCCTTGTTCAGGCCCTGCAGGGCGCCGTAGTGGCGCTCGTTCAGGCGCCAGCTGATGCCCACCGGGGTGTACATGGCGTCCATGGCGTCGAGCGCGATCCACAGGGTGCGGATGGCGCGCTTGAGGACCGAGGTATAGGCCAGGTCGAAGACATAGCCTTCGCGCTTGAGCAGTTCGCCCGCCTGGCGGGCCTGTTCGCGGCCGGTGTCGGTGAGGTCGACGTCGGTCCAGCCGGTGAAGCGGTTCTCGAGGTTCCACTGGCTTTCGCCGTGGCGCATCAGGACGAGTTTGTGCATGGTAGGCAAGGGTCGGAGTGGAGGAAATGGGCTCATTTTATAATTGAGTGATTTTTCTCACGGCGCGCCCGGCTAGGCGCCGTTTCCCAGGCCTTGCGCCGCATTTCAGGACGACACGTGGATTTTCTGCAATTTCTGCTCGACAAGAACAACGTCTTCATCGTCGCCGTGGCCGTGGTCTCGGGCGCAATGCTGGCGCTGCCGGCGCTGCGCAAGGGCCGCACGGGCGCAACCATCGGCACCTCCGAGGCCATCCAGATGGTGAACCAGCGCCAGGCCGTGTGGGTCGACGTGCGCCCGCCCGAGCAGTTCCAGGCCGGCCACATCGCCCAGGCCCGCAGCCTGCCCGCCGCCGAGCTCGAGCAGAAGGCGGGTTCGCTGCCCAAGAACAAGCCGCTCATCGTGGTGTGCGAACATGGCCGCAACGCCCCGCGCATCGCCGCCCGCCTGCGCGCCCAGGGCTACGCCGAAGTCGCCGTGATGGAAGGCGGCATGCGCGCCTGGTACGCCGCCGGCCTGCCCGTCACGCAGAAGGGCTGAGGCCCCTGCGCACTGAAAAAGGATCCGGAATGAACAAAGTCGTAATGTACGTCAAGGATTATTGCCCCTATTGCGCGCGCGCCGAAACGCTGCTCAAGCAGCGCGGCGTCACGGAGATCGAGAAGATCCAGATCGACGCCGACCCGGCGCAGCGCGAAGCCATGATCCAGCGCACCGGGCGCCGCACGGTGCCGCAGATCTATATCGGCGACACGCATGTCGGCGGCTGCGACGACCTGCAGGCGCTGGACCGCGCCGGCGGACTGCAACCGCTGCTCAACGGCTGACGCATCCCGCCCGCCGCCCTTCTTCGCACCACCACCAACCGGAATCACTCATGGCTGATCAGGACCAAAACACCCAGCAAGCAGGCTCGAACGCGCCGTCGTTCAACATGCAGCGCGTCTACCTGAAGGACCTCTCGCTGGAAATGCCGAACGCGCCGCATGTCTTCCTCGAGCAGGAAACGCCGCAGGTCGAAGTCAGCATCAACGTGGGCGGACAGCGCCTGGCCGAGACGATCTTCGAATCCACCGTCACCGCCACCGTCACCACCCGCATCAACGACAAGGTGCTGTATCTCGTCGAGGGCACGCAGGCCGGCATCTTCGAACTGGCCAACATCCCGGTCGAGCAGATGGATCCACTGCTGGGCATCGTCTGCCCCACCATGCTGTACCCCTACCTGCGCGCCAACATCGCCGACGCCATCACCCGCACCTCGCTGCCCGCCCTGCACCTGGCCGAAGTCAACTTCCAGGCCCTGTACGAGCAGCGCATCGCGGAACTCCAGCAACAGCAGCAATCCGAGCCCAACGGCCAGGATTCCGGCATCATCCTGCCCCCGGGCGCCACGCGCCAGTAAGCGGGACGCCACGCCATGCCCATGCCGTCCGCCCCCGCGCTGCGCATCGCCGTACTCGGCGCGGGCAGCTGGGGGACGGCGCTGGCCGCCGCCGCGGCCCGCGCGCATCCCGCCATCCTGTGGTCGCGCCGGCCCGAGCAGGCCGAGGCCATGGCGCGCGATCGCGAGAACAGCCGCTACCTGCCCGACGTGACCCTGCCGGCCAGCCTGCAGGTCACCTCCCGGATCGACGCCGCGCTGGCGTTCCTGCAGGGCGAGGCGCCTGCCCTCATCATTCTCGGCGTGCCGGTTGCCGGCCTCGAGGACGCCTGCCGCGACCTGGCGACGCGCCTGCCCGGCATGGGGCTGGGGGCCGTGCCGCTGATCTGGACCTGCAAGGGCTTCGACGAGGCCAGCGGCCGCCTGCCGCACGAGATTGCCGACCAGGCGCTGGCCGGCCTGCCCGGGTGGCGCGGCGGCGTGCTGTCGGGCCCCTCCTTCGCCCGGGAGGTGGCGCAGGGGCTGCCGGTGGCCCTCACCATCGCCAGCCTGGATCCCGCCGTCCGCGATCTCGCCGTGCAGGCCCTGCACGGCGGCGCGATGCGCGTCTACGACAGCCCCGACGTGGTGGGCGTGGAAGTCGGCGGCGCACTGAAGAACGTCATCGCCGTGGCCTGCGGCATCGCCGACGGGCTGCGTTTGGGCACCAATGCGCGCGCCGCCCTCATCACCCGCGGCCTGGCCGAGATCACCCGCTTCGGCGTGGCCCTGGGCGCCCAGCCCGAGACCTTCGCCGGCCTCACCGGCCTGGGCGATCTCGTGCTCACCGCCACCGGTGACCTCTCCCGCAACCGGCGCGTAGGCCTGGAGATCGGCGCGGGCCGGGCGCTGCCCGACATCCTCGCCAGCGGCCTGACCGCCGAAGGCGTGCGCTGCGCGCGCGCCGTGCTGCAGCGCGCCCGCACGCTGGGCGTGGAAATGCCCATCACCGAAGCCGTCTGCGCCGTGCTGTTCGACGGCGTGGCGCCCATGACGGCGGTGTCGGCGCTGCTGGCGCGCGAAGCGGGCCCGGAATATCCTGCCACCGACGACAGCCAACCCCAACCATAACGACCCTGCGTCGCAAGACCACCAACCCGAGGAGCCACACATGATCCATGTCCGCGTCCGCCGCGCCGGCCGGCTGCTGCGCCATGCCTGGCTGGCGCTTGCCGCCATCGCCTGCATCCCCGCGCCCGCCCTGGCCGATTGGCCGGAGCGTCCCATCCACCTGGTCGTGCCTTTCCCGCCGGGCTCCTCGCCCGACCTGCTTGCCCGCACCATCGCCGAACCGCTGTCGCAGAGCCTGGGCCAGCCTGTCGTGGTGGACAACAAGCCCGGCGCGGGCGGCAACATCGGCACGCGGCAGGTGGCGCAGAGCCAGCCCGACGGCTACACCCTGCTCTACACCATCAACGGTCCGCTCGTCACCGCGCCCACGCTGTACAAGAAGACGCTGGGCTATGACCCGCTGCGCGACCTCGCGCCGGTCACGCTGGTGGCAACCAGCCCCAACGTGCTCACCGTGCCCGCCAGCCTGCCGGCCGATGACGTGCAGGCCTTCGTGAAGCTGGCCCGCGAGCGCAGCGGTTCGATGAACTACGGGTCCGTGGGCGCGGGCAGTTCGGCGCACCTGGCCATGGAGATGTTCAAGCACGAGGCCGGCGTCGACCTGCTGCACGTGCCGTATCAAGGCTTCCCGCAGGTGATCACGGCCATCATCGCAGGCGACGTGCAGGCCGGCTTCATGGTGCCTGCCATCGCCATGCCGCAGGTACGCAGCGGCAAGGTGAAGGCGCTGGCCATCACCAGCCTGGAGCCCAGCGACGCGCTGCCGGGCATCCGGCCCATGGCGCAACAGGGCTACGCGGGTTTCGAATCGATTTCGTGGAATGCCATACTCGCGCCCGCCGGCACGCCGGCTCCGGTCGTCGAGCGGCTCAACCAGGAGCTCGCGCGCATCATCGACAGCGAGGCGGTGCGCAAGCTGCTGGCCCAGCAGTACTTCACGCCTGCGCCGTCCACGCCGCAGGCGCTGACCGAGCGCATCGTGGCCGAGAAGGCCCGCTGGGACGAGGTGATCGGGCGGCTGGGCTTGTCGCTGGACTAGGGGCTGTCGACGCCGCGGGGCCCTGGCCGCGCCGTTCAGACCCCGCCGTTCAGACCCCGCCGTTCAGACCCAGTCGTTCATACCCGGCCGTTCATACCCGGCCGTTCAGATGCCGCCCGCGTAGCCCTGCTGGCGCCAGGCCTCGAACACGGTGACGGCCACGGCATTCGAGAGATTCAGGCTGCGCTGCCCGGGACGCATGGGCAGCCGCAGCCGCTGCGCCTCGGGAAAGCACGCCAGCTCGTCGTCGGTGAGGCCGGCCGTCTCCCTGCCGAACACGAAGACGTCGCCCGGATGGAAGGTCGCCTGGGCCAGGCTGCGTCCTGCGCGCGTCGTCAGGGCATGGCAGCGCTGCGCCGGCGCGCCCGTGGCCTGCAGCGCAAGCGCCAGCGTGTCGTGCACCTGCACCGGCTGCCATTCGTGGTAGTCCAGGCCTGCCCGGCGCAAGCGCGCGTCGTCGAGCTCGAACCCCAACGGACGCACCAGGTGGAGCCGGGCGCCGGTGTTGGCGCACAGGCGTATGGCATTGCCGGTGTTGGGCGGGATTTCGGGGCAGACGAGTACGACGTGGAACATGACGGGATTCGGAGGAACGAGGCAGACGGCGCCCCGGCCGCTATTGTGCCAGCCCCGGCCATGGCGTGCGGGCCGCCACCAGCACCGTGACCTGCGCGGCGCCCGCCTCGAGCAGCGCTTGCGATGCCGCCTCGGCGGTGCTGCCTGTGGTCATCACGTCGTCGACCAGGGCCACGTGCATGCCGGCCAGCGAACCCTGGCAGAGATAACGCCCCTGTGCCGCCTGCCGCCGCGCCCGGCGGTCCAGCGTGGCCTGGCGGCGCTGCGCTTCATGGCGCAGCGACAGCACGCCATGCAGCCGCGGCACGCCCAGACCGGCCGCCAGGGCGGCAGCCAGTTCGCCGGCCGGATTGAAACCGCGGCGCCGCAGCGAGGCAAGGCTGGCCGGCACTGCCACCAGTGCCTGCAAGGGTCCGCCGCGCAGGTCCGGCCCCGCCTCGAGCGCCTGTTGCACCAGGCCTGCCAGGGTGCGGCCCAGGGCCAGCTGGCGCTGCGCCTTGAAGCGCATGATCAGTCCGTCGTAGGGCGGCGCGTAGTCCAGCGCCGTGCGGGCGCAGCAATGCGACGGCAGCTGCAGCACACACGACGGGCAGGCCAGGCCATGGCCGGCCAGGCGCAATGCGCAGCGTCCGCAGCGCGGCGCCAGCGGCAGCATGGCCATGCGCGCATCCTGCCGGCAGCCATCGCACAGGCCGCCGCCGCACGCCGCGCCGCCGCACGCCGGGCAGTCGGTGGGCACGGCGGCCACCAGGCGGCGCAGCGCCTGCCGGCTCCTGGCAAGCATGGCCGCAGGCGGATGGGCAATAATGTGATGTTGCATGGGTCGGAATCCTCCGGCGCAATTGCCTGCCGACCCGCATTCGATCACGCCAGCGGCCGGCCCATCCAGGGCCGGCGCGATAGAAATGTCCCAGCCTGCCTCCGCCTCCCTCCCCACCCTGCCCATCGACCCCGGACACGTGATCCGGCAGTTCGCCCGCCGCGGCGACCTCTCCGATGCCCAGTTCCTCTACGGGGAAATCGCGCGCCGCATGCTGGGCCGCCTGCAGTACATCCGCCTGCAGCCCGCGCACATGCTGGACGCCGGCTGCGGCGCGGGCGACAACCTGGCGCTGCTGCGCGAACGCTACCCCCAGGCCGGCTATCTCGGCCTGGATGCCTGTGCGCCGCTGCTGGCGCATGCGCGCCGCCGCCATGCGCCGGGCGGCATCGCGAACTGGCTGGGCCGGCTGGGCCGGCCCGCGCGGCCCGAGACCCGCTACGTCCAGGCAGACCTGGCCGACACCGGCCTGCCGCCCGAATCCCAGGACCTGGTGTGGTCGAACCTGGCCCTGCACTGGCATCCGGCGCCGCACGCCGTGCTGGCCGAGTGGCGCCGCGTGCTGCGCGTGGACGGCCTGGCGATGTTTTCCTGCCTGGGTCCGGGCACGCTGCGCGAGCTGCGCCAGGCGCTGGCGGACGCGGGCCTGCAGACGGCCACGCCCGGCTTCGTGGACATGCACGACTTCGGCGACCTGCTGGTGGAGAACGGTTTCGCCGATCCCGTCATGGATCAGGAGGTGCTGACGCTCACGTACGAGACGCCGCAGCGCCTGCTGGAGGACGTGCGGGCGCTGGGCGGCAACCCTGCGCTGGGCCGGCGGGCCGGCCTGGTGGGACGGGCCTGGCGCGACCGGCTATGCAGCGCCCTCGACGCGCAACGCGGACCGGACGGCCGCATCGGCCTGAGCATCGAAGTGGCCTATGGCCATGCCTGGCGCGCCGCGACCCATCGCGCCGCGCCGGGCGAAACCCGCCTGTCGGTCAGCGCCATCGGCAGGACGCGCCCGGGGGGCTGAACGCGGCGTCCGCCGGCGGACGACCCTGCGTTCAGTGCAGGCGTTCGGTCCAGCCGTCGCGCGTGGCAAGGGCCTGCACCTCGTGCACGGGCTCCGACGTGGCGCGGATGCGGCGGCGTGCCGTCGTGGGTTCCAGCGCCGCCACGCCGCCGCGATCGCCGCGCCAGGCGCGCGCCATGGCCTCCACCACCATCGGCAGCTCGCGTACGCGATGGAACTGGCTGCGCATCCAGCGGGCATCGTTGCCGCCATGCAGGATGTCTTCGCGCAGGTTCGTCAGCATGTCGGACGTGCCCAGTTCGTCGCCGATCGGCGCCAGGCGCTGGAACAGGGCCTGGAGGTGGTCCTGCAGCCGCAGCCGCTCGCCGTCGGGGGTGACGTAGCTGCCGTGGAGGCCGAAGCGGCAAGCCTGGAAGTGATTGCTGCGGTAGGCCAGCCACGCGTTGGGGCCCGGCTCGGGATCGCGCGTGACCAGCACGGCCAGCGCCTGCGCGACAGCCGCAAGCTGGCAGGCGCGCTCGACGCCCAGCGGGGTGTCGCAGACGCGGATCTCCACCGTGCCGAATTCGGGCTTGGGCCGGATGTCCCAGTAGAGGTCCTTGATGCTCTCGGCCAGGCCGGTGGTGCGCAATTGCGCGATGTGCGCCTCGAAGCGGTACCAGTCGAGCACCTCGGGCGGCAGGTGCCCCGACAGCGGGAAGCTGTTGACCGCATTGAGCCGGCAGCATGAATACAGTGTGTCGACGCCTTCGCTGTAAGGCGAGGACGCGGAGAGCGCGATGAAATGCGGCACGTACGGCGAGAGGCCGCGCACCAGCCGGATGGCGGCGTCGCCCGAGGCCACGCCCACGTGGATGTGCTGCCCGAACACCGTGAACTGGCGCGCCAGGTAGCCGTACATCTCGGCCAGGTACTGGAATCGCGGCGTGTCGGAGATGGCGCGGTCCTGCCAGCGCATGAAGGGATGCGTGCCGCCGCCCGACACGGCCACGCCGATGGCGTCGGCAGCCTCGCACAAGGCGTCGCGCATCTCGCGCATTTCGGCCTGCAGGCCCATGGGGTGCTCGTGCACCGAAGAATTCAGCTCGATCATCGAGCGGGTGATCTCGGGCTTGACCCGGTCGGCAATGGGATGATTGGCGAGCTGGGCCAGCAGTTCGTCGGCAGCCGCGGCCAGATCGAAACTGCGCGGATTGATCAGCTGCAGCTCGAGTTCGATGCCCAGGGTGTTGGGGGCGGACGAAGTGAACGGGATCTGTTCCATCTCCGACTCCTTGTAAGGGGATATTTGTAGGTACGCGCCTTTCCGCCTTGAAGCCCGCCAGGATGCGTCGGGGGGCGTTGGATGACGTCTTATTTGCGCATGATAGCCGCAGAATTGTGGCAAAACGAGGGGGAATAGTGACAAATCTCAGTAACATCGCGCAAATCGCGATTTTCCCCTCGGCAAATCGGTAAGCAACTGCTCACTCTCTAGGATTGGCGCGGTCTTGCGGACCGTCCGGGTTAGAGAACCCCGCCATCCACGGCTTCCCAGGGGGCTACGGGCCTCCCCGGCCAGGCCTGCCCCGCAAGCGGCGCCCGGCGCCGCGCGGACAACGGACCACAAAAAAACGCCGCCAGACGGAATAAACCGCCGGCTGGTGCGTTTTCCTTGTGAGGCTCGCATTCACGGGCTCGCAACGCAAAAGGAGCATCACGATGAAAAGCATCATGACCCTGGCGGCAGCAGCCGCCACCCTGGCCCTGGCTGGCGCGGCGCCGGCCCACGCCGACGATCTGCCGGTGCGGGGATGGGCGTACGTCACGCTCGCCACGACCGACGACGGCATGCGTCATGTCGCGCGCTACGACGACGACGATGACGACGGTCCACGCTGGCGGCGCCATGAGCGCGGCGACGACCGCTGGGAGCGCGACGACGATGATGACGACGACGACCGTCGCGGCTGGGACGACGACGATGATGATGACGACGATGACTGAAAGTGGCGCCTGAACGGGCTGCCGGCCCTGGCCGGCGCCCGGCCGGCGTTCATGGCCGCTTCCGGTCGGCAAGGCGCGCAAGCGCCTTGGCCTCGTCCCCGGGGCTCAGCGGCTGGCCGGCGCCCGCCGCAGCCAGATAGGCATCGAGGGCGCCCAGTGAAGACGCCGGCGCATACCCGCCAGACCCGCCAGCGGCAGCAGCGAAACGCAAGTCCCATGTGCTGCCATCATGGCACGCCACCGATACCAGCGAACGCGAGTCCGCCTCGAGCTCGAACTCGCGGCACAATGCTCCCTGCCCGTCAAGGAACGAGGCAACCAGCGTGACCTCGCCTGCGGCGACCGATGCGCGCGCGCCGGATTCGACACGCGCCAGCGCCTCGGCCACCCCGCCATGCTCGAGGGCGGCCGTACCCAGCCATTCCCCCTGCCCGCCCTGCGGAGCCATCCACATCCCGGCGCCCAGCCCCACGGCCAGCGCCAGGCTGGCGGCCAGGGCCAACGGCCCGGCCATGGCACGCCGCGGCCGCGCGGGGCCGCTCGCGTCATCCGGCCTGGCCGGGCGCTGGAACGGCAGCACCTTGCTTCCCTGCGGGGCGCGGGCCTCGTCCAGCATCTGCTGCACACGATCGCGCAGCGCCTGCGGCAGCGGCTCGGCGCGACGCGCCTGTGCTGTCTGCCGCAGTGCAGCCCCCGTCTGGCGGAACAGGGCGATGCGGGCCGCCACGCGGGCGTCCGCGCGCGCAGACGCCTCCACCTGCGCCGCCGTCTCGTCATCGAGCATACCGTCGGCGTAGGCCATCAATGTCGCGTCGGTGAAATCCCTGTCTGCCATGCGTTCGTCTTCCATACCCGGTGTATACGTCCGCGCCTTCACTTTATTCCCATCTTTTCTGCCAATGCCAGCCGGCCACGCGCCAGACGGCTCATGACGGTGCCCGCGGGGATGCCGAGCACGCTGGCCGCCTCGGCATACGTGAGCTCCTCGATGCAAACGAGCGCCATCACTTCGCGATGCTCGGGCGCCAGCGCAGCCAGCGCCGTTTCGGTTTCCCGCAGCAGCATGGATGCCTCGATGGCGCGCGCGCCGTCGTGGACCACGGCTTCGGGCATTTCATGGACATCCAGTTCCGTCCCACGGGTTGCCGTGCGGCGGACATCGTCTATCCATGCATTGCGCAGAATGCGGAAGAGCCAGGGCTGGAGACGGCTGCCGGGCTCCAGGCCCTGCCGGCCGGCCAGCGCCCGCTCGGCTGCCGTCTGGACCAGATCGTCGGCCATGTCGGCCCTCAGGCAGAGTGACAGCGCATAACGGCGCAGCGCCGGCAGCGCGTCGATCAGCTCTGTCTCGAATCGGTCTTGCATGCCCCGCCAGCCCTCCGTCGGCAACGTATCCTTGTCGGCAGCCGCGGCGGCAGCCATGGCGCCACATCATACCGAAGCCCCGCGCTGCAGCCGGCAGCCCCCCGGTGGCGGAATAATGTGCACGCCGGCACGTAGACTGGAAATATGCAGACGAAACAGGATCAGCCCATGCCTTCCCCCTTCCACCGCAGACTGTCGCGTGCCCTCCGCGCGCTGCTCGCAGCCGGCCTCGTCGCCCTCGCCGCGCTGCCCTGCACCGCCGTACTCCTCGTCGCCACGGCGACGCCCGCGTGGGCCGACGACGATGACTATGGGGGGTACGACGATGATGACCACGACGATGATGATGACGACGACGATGATGACGACGACGACGATGACGATCGTCCGCGCCGGCGGGCGGCTCCCTTGCCTGCGCATGCCCCCGATGAGATCGTGGTGCACGCGCTGGGCAGGGCCGATCTGGCACGCCTGCAGGCGCAGGGATACGCCGTGATCGGGGAGACCCGGCTGCCGGGATCGGGCGGCACCGTGCATCGCCTGCGCATTCCGCCCGGCAGCACGCTCTCTGGCGCACGGGACACCGTGCGCGGCCTGCGTTCCGGCGAGAACGCCGACTACAACCACTACTACCGCGCAAACCAGGGCACCGAAGCCTGCCACGGCCCCGGCTGCCTGGCTCGCGGCATGATAGGCTGGCCCAGCATGCCGGAGCGCGCGGCCGCCTGCGGCCGCAGCGTGGCCATCGGCATGGTGGACACCGGCATCAATGCGGATCACCCCGCCTTCCAGGGCGCGCAGCTGGACCTGCGGCGCATCGCCTCGCAAGGCGCGGATCCTGCGCAGGCGGTGCATGGCACCGCAGTGGCCGCGCTCTTCGCCGGGCACCCCGCCTCCCGTGCGCCCGGACTGGTGCCGGGATCCCGACTGGTGGCGATCGATGCTTTCCACCGCCGGGGTTCCGACGAGCGCACCGACGCCTACAGCCTGCTGCAGGCGCTGGACATGCTGGTGACCGCAGACGTGGGCGTGATCAACCTGAGCCTGGCGGGGCCGCCCAACAGCGCCCTGGCGCGCGCCATCGATCGCCTGGTCCACGAACACGACATCGTCGTGGTGGCGGCGGTGGGCAATGACGGCCCGCGGGCGGCGCCGGCCTATCCCGCAGCATACGAGCCCGTACTCGCCGTCACCGGCGTGGATGCCGCCGGACGCGTGTATCGGCGCGCCATCCAGGGCCCGCATGTGGACCTGGCGGCGCCGGGCGTGCAGGTCTGGACTGCCGCCTCGATCAGCGGAGTGCGGACGAAGACCGGCACCTCGTTCGCCGCGCCCTTCGTTTCGGCCGCTGCCGCGATCCTGCGTGAAGCCCGGCCGGCCCTGGATGCGCCGGAAGTGGCCGAGACCCTGGCCCGCATGACGCGGGACCTTGGCGCCCCGGGCAAGGATCCGGTCTATGGTTCGGGGCTGCTGGCGCTGGACGGGCTGTGCGGCACGCGCGCCAGGTCGTCCGGCACGTCGACATCGGCCAGCACCCCGGCATCCTCCGTGTCGTAGCGATGGACGCCTGCGGCGCCGGCCAGCACTTCGCGCGCGCCGACGTCGCCCGCCAGCTGCGCCAGCGCCGGCCACAGCGCTGCGCCGAACGCCACCGGATGGCCGCGGCGGCCGCGGTGCCAGGGCGCGACGGCCGCGTGCGGCCCCGCCATGGCCAGCGTGGCGATGCGCGCGACGGTGTCGGGGCGCACCCAGGGCATGTCGGCCAGGGCCACCACGCAATGCTGCGCCGGGCGTTCGGCCAGCAGCAGCGCGGCCGCCGCGGCCAGGCTCGCGCCCATGCCCTCGCGTGCCCGTTCGGTGGCCACGATGCGGCACCCTTCGGCCGCCAGCAATGCGGCCAGCTCCGTGCTTTCCGGGCGCACCACGGCCCAGATGGTGTCCGGGCCGGGGCCCGCGGCGGCGCGCAAGGCCTGGGCCGAAGCCACGGCCACCGGCCGGCCGTCGGGCAGGCGCGCCAGCAGCTTGTCGCCCCCCTCCGCCTGCGCGTAGCGGCGGCCATAGCCGCCCGCCAGCAGGATGCCGACCATGCCCGTGTCCGCCAGGCCCGTGCCCATCGCTATTTGCGCCAGAAATACGGGGTGAACAGCACCAGCACCGTAAGCAGCTCCAGCCGCCCGATCAGCATGGCGAAGGTGCAGACCCATACCTGGAAATCGGTGAGCACGGCGAAATTGCCCGCCGGGCCCACCGGCCCCAGGCCCGGGCCGGTATTGTTCACGGTGGCCATGACGGCAGAGAATGCGGTGATCGGATCCATCCCGGAGAGCAGCAGCAGACTGGTCAGCACGCCCACCGACAGGCCGTAGACCACCATGAAAGCCAGCACCGACTGCAGCACGCGCGACTCGACCAGGCGTCCGCCGACACGCACCGGACTGACCGCATGGGGATGCAGCATGGTCACCATCTCGGCGCGCGCCTGCTTGACGAGCAGGATGACGCGGATCATCTTGATGCCGCCGCCGGTGGAGCCCGCCGAGGTGGCGAAAGCCGCCAGAAGCAACATGCTCAGGGGCGCGAACAGCGGCCAGACGGCGTAGTCGGTGTTGGCATAGCCGGTGGTGGTGGCCACCGAGATGGTGTTGAACATGCCATAGCGCAAGGCTTCCAGCGGTTCGCCGTATACGCCCTTGATGTAGAGGAAGGCGGAGATGACCAGACCCATGCCCAGCACGATGACCAGGTAGGGCACCGTCTGCGGGCAGGCCAGGTAGGCGTGCGGGTTGCGCTGGCGCAGCGCATTGAAGTGGGTGGCGAAGTTGATGCCTGAAAGCAGCATGAACACCATGGCCACCAGTTCCACGGCCACGGAATCGAAATGGCCGATGCCGGCATCCCACGTGGAAAACCCGCCGAGGCCCATGGTGGTGGCCATATGGCACCAGGCGTCGAACCAGCTCATTCCCGCCACCCGGTAGGCCAGGAAGCACACGATGGACAAGCTGAAATACACGGCATACAGCGCCTTGGCGGTGCTGGCGATGCGCGGCGTGAGCCGCTCGTCTTTCATGGGGCCGGGCGTTTCCGCGCGCACCACCTGGTGGCCGCCGACGCCCAGCAGCGGCAGGATGGCCACGGCCAGCACCAGGATGCCCATGCCGCCGATCCAGACCAGCGTGGCGCGCCACAGGTTGATCGACCGCGGCAGGTGTTCCAGCCCGGTGAGCACCGTGGCGCCGGTGGTGGTGAGCCCCGACATGGCCTCGAAATACGCGTCGGTGAACGACAGCGGCATGCCCGCGCCATCGTAGTAGAGCAGCAGCGGAATGGCCGCGAGCAGCGGCAGGCCGGCCCATACCGCGGACACGAGCAGGAAGCCGTCGCGCGCGTGGAGCTCGCTGCGCGCATGCCGGGTGAGCAGCCACACGCCGCCCCCGATGCCCAGCGCCAGCAGGAACCCTTCGACGAAGGCGGTCAGGCCGTCGTCCCTGCCCAGGAAGGCCACGGCCAACGGGATCAGCATGGTCAGCGCGAACACCACCATGGTGAGGCCCAGCACGTAGCAGATCGGCAGCAGCCGCCTCATGGACGACTCCGTGGCGTAAACCGGTAGGGGACGGCGTGCATCGGCTGGATGGGAGCGTGTCAGAAGAACGAGGCCGAGACCTGGAACAGCTTCTCGACCCGCGGCATCTGCTGGCGCGACGCCACGAACACGATGACATGGTCGTCGGACTCGATCACCGTTTCCTCGTCGGGCAGCAGGATCTCGTCGCCGCGCACCAGCGCACCGATGCTGGCGCCCTTGGGCAGGCGGATCCGGCCCACGGGCCGGCCCACCACCTTGGAGGTCGAGCTGTCGCCATGGGCCACGGCCTCGAGCGCCTCGGCCACGCCCTGCCGCAGCCGGTGCGCCACCACCACGTCGCCGCGCCGCACGTGGCGCAGCAGTTCGCTCATGGTGGCCTGCGAGGGCGAGACCGCGATGTCGATGAGGCTGCCCTGCATGAGGTCGCCATAGGCCTGCCGGTTGATCAGCGCGATGACCTTGCGCGCGGCGAGCCGCTTGGCCAGCAGCGACGACATGATGTTCTCCTCGTCGTCGTTGGTGAGCGCCAGGAAGGTGTCCATGTCGCCGATGTTCTCGCGCTCGAGCAGGGACTCGTCGGTGCCGTTGCCATGCAGCACCAGCACGTTGCTGGGCAGCACCGTGGCCAGGTATTCGCAGCGCTTTTCGTCGCGCTCGATGATGCGCACGCTGTAGTTGTCCTGGGCCAGCTCGCGCGCCAGGCGCAGGCCGATGTTGCCGCCCCCGGCGATCATCACGCGGCGCACGGATTTCTCGGCCTCGCGCAGCTGGCGCACCGCCCGCCGAGCGTGGCGCGTGTCGACCACGAGTATCACTTCGTCGCCCGGCGCGATCACGGTGCCGCTTCCGGCATGCAGCGGACGGCCGTCGCGCAGCACGTCGATGACGCGGGCGGTGACGTCGGGCCAGACCTCCTTGAGCTCGTCGAGCGGATGGTGCGCCATCAGGCTGCCGTGGCCCACCCTCACGGTGACGACGCTGACCCGCCCGTCGGCGAATTCCACCACCTGCAGGGCCTCGGGGAACTCGATGAGGCTGTGCAGGTACTTGGTGACGCTGCGCTCGGGGCTGATCAGTGCGTCGATGCAGAAGCCGTCGTCGCCCATGAGCTCGGGGTGGTCTGCGAACTCGGGTTGGCGGATGCGCGCGATGCGCCGCGGGATGTTGAACAGCTGGCGGGAGATCCTGCAGGCCACCATGTTGACCGAATCGGAGGCGGCGCAGGCGATGAAGAGGTCGGTGTCGGCGGCCCCGGCCTCCTCCAGCACCGACACCTGCGTGCCGTCGCCGTGCAGCACCCGCAGGTCGTAGCGTTCCTGGAGGTAGCGCAGGTGGGCCGGATCGGTGTCCACCACCGTGATGTCGTTCTGCTCCGACACCAGGTTCTCGGCCACGCTGGTGCCCACGCGGCCCGCCCCCAGGATGAGGATTTTCATGTGCTGCGCTTGCGGGCCGACTCGATGCCGAGCTGCTTGAGCTTGCGGTAGAGGTGCGTGCGCTCCAGGCCGGTGCGCTCCGACACGCGCGTCATGCTGTGGTTCTCGCGGACCAGGTGGTATTCGAAGTAGATGCGCTCGAAGGCGTCGCGGGCCTCGCGCAGCGGCTGGTCGAGGGAGATGCTGCCCAGCTGGCCATTGGCGGCGGCGGGAACCTCGGCCGGGGCGAGCGCGGCCGGCACGGCGGGTTCGGCGTCGGTGGTGAGCGGCGGCAGGGCCGGGCGCAGCGGCATCGGGGCGGCGGCCGGCGCCGGCTGGGGCGCATTGCCGCGCGCCAGCGCACCGGAGATCGTCTTGAGCAGGCGCTGCAGGGTGATGGGTTTTTCGAGGAAGTCGAGCGCGCCAATGCGCGTGGCCTCGACGGCGGTGTCGATGGTGGCGTGGCCGCTCATCATGATGACGGGCATGTCGAGCAGGCCCTGCGATGCCCATTCCTTCAGCAGGCTGACCCCGTCGGTGTCCGGCATCCAGATATCGAGCAGGACCAGGTCGGGGCGCATGCGCAACCGCGCATCGCGCGCCTGCGCCGCGTTTTCGGCCAGTTCGACCGTGTGTCCTTCGTCGTATAGGATCTCGGACAACAGTTCGCGAATGCCAACTTCGTCGTCGACCACCAGAATTCTGGCCATAAACCTCTCACCTATTGCGTAGCCGCATTATCCTTTGCTTGCGAGGCCGCGTCCATAGTACCGGTAGTATCGGACCCCTGCGCCAGACGGGTCAACAGAATGGACACGCGGGCCCCGCCCTCCTTGCGATTGGCCAGGTCGATGCGGCCGCCGTGCTCGTCGATGATCTTGCGCACGATTGCCAATCCTAACCCGGTCCCGTGTGATTTGGTGGTGACGTAAGGCTCAAAGGCCCGCTGCGCCACCTGCGGCGCGAAGCCCGGCCCGGTATCGGCCACGGTGAAGCGCACGGCACGCTGCGTGCTGCCGTCGGGCTGGCCGCTTTCCGCCAGGTGCGTCGAAACCCTGACGCAGCCTTCGCTGCCCTGGTCGGCCACCGCGTCGCGCGCGTTGGCGAGCAGGTTGTGGATCACCTGGCGCAGCTGGGTGGGGTCGCCCTCCACGGCCGGCAGGCCCGGCTCCAGGCGCACGTCCAGGCTGATCCCGCGCGGCCCCTCCCCGCCTTCCCATCCGTACAGCGCCAGCACGTCGGCCACTAGCGCGTTGAAATCCACGCGCTGCATCACGGCCGGGGGCGTGCGGGCGTACTCGCGGAACTCGTCGACCATCTGCTTGAGCGAGCCGACCTGGTTCACGATGGTATTGGTGGCGCGCACCAGCATCTGCGCCTCGGCCGGCGGCAGGCGGTCGGCCAGCTTCATGGCCAGCCGCTCCGCCGAGAGCTGGATGGGCGTGAGCGGGTTCTTGATCTCGTGGGCCAGGCGCCGCGCCACCTCGCCCCAGGCCATGGTGCGGTTGGCGGAGATCACTTCGGTGATGTCGTCGAACACCACGAGGTAGCCGTTGCCGCGCCCGTCCGCGCGCAGGTGCGTGCCGCGCGCCAGCAGCGCCACGGGCTCGCCCTGGCCCGGCCTCACTTCGAACTGCTGCTGCCAGTGCGAGCGCTCGGACCCCACCGCCGCATGGGCGGAGAAGGCCTGGCGGATCACCTGCGCGAACTCGAGCATGCCGTCCACCGTTTCGAGCGGCCGGCCGATCACCGAGCGCAGATCGGCCTGCAGGATGTTCTGCGCCCCCTGGTTGACCGTGGTGACGCGGAATCCTTCGTCGAACACCAGCACCCCGGACGACAGGTTGGCCAGCACGGTCTCCAGGTAGACGTTGGAGCGCTCGAGCTGGCGCCGGTTGCTCTCGACCATCTGCCGGGCTTCGTCGAGCTGGCGCGTCATGGCGTTGAAGGAGCGGGTGAGCTGGCCGACTTCGTCGCGCTCGGGAGGCTCGGGCAGGGGCCGGTAGTCGCCCACGCCCACCGCCTGCGTGCCCGCCGCCAGCCGCAGCAGCGGGCGCACCAGCCGCTTGGACAGGGACAGCGCCACGGCGATGGCCGTGAACACCGACAGCAGCAGCGCCAGCGTGAGCGTGATGCCGTAGAGCTTGCGCAGCCCTAGCCGCGACAAGGCCAGTTCCTGGTAGTCGCGGAAGCCCTGCTGGACCCGGTTGGCATTATGGGCGATCTGCTCCGGCACGGGCTGCACCAGCTGCAGCCAGCGCGGCTCCGACGAGCCCAGTATGCCGTCCAGCCGCGCCGGCGTGGCCAGCGGGATCACCACCCTCAGGTGCAGGCCCGCCTCGTCGGCGGACGTGGCCGGATCGTCGGCTTCGGCAGCCGAATAGCCGCGCGCCAGCCGCAGCTGGTTCAGCACCGTGGCGGGCGGCATGACGGGCAGCAGCTGGCCGTACTGGTTGGTGGAGAAGGCCACCAGCCGGCCGCTGCCGGTGAATACCATGGCTTCCTGCACGCCGTTGTTCTCGCGCAGGCGGGTCAGGGCCAGGGCGATGTCGTTGTCGCTCATGTTGTTGAGCTCGGTGGCCATGGTGCGCGCGCGCGCGTCCATGTCGGCCAGCAGCGAGTCGAGCGCGGCCCGGCCCAGGTTCAGGCCCGCTTCCAGCGCGCTGTCGACGCGCACGTTGAACCACGACTCGATCGAGCGCGACATGAACTGCACCGACAGCGTGTAGATCAGGGCCCCCGGCACCACGCCGATCAGGGCGAAGGCCAGGGCAAAGCGCGCCGTGAGCCGCGCCCCGAACTGCCGCCTGCGGATCTGCCGCGCCAGCCGCACCGTGAGCGCCACCACCCAGACGAACAGGGTCAGCGCGAATATGCCGTTGAGGACCAGCAGCGTGTCGTAGTAGCGGGCGAAGCGCGAGGCATTGCCCGTGGACCAGGCCAGCAGCCCCAGCAGCGCCAGCCCGCTGATGGCGCCGACCACCAGAGCCAGCCGCAGGAAACGTCTCATGAGGGATTGGCCGGCGGCGCCAGCTCGAAGGAGAATTCGGTCCAGGGCGTGGCGGGCGACCACGAGCTGCTGTTGAGCGCGTTCACCTGGAAGGGACGCGCCAGCAGCGAGGTGTCGAGCCGTACGCGCAACTGGCCGGTGTACTTCACGCCCAGGTCGAATTCTTCGGCGTCGGCCACGGCCCAGTTGCGTATGGTGCGCACCATGGCCATGGCTTCGTCCAGCGAAGCCACCGGCAGCGACAACTGGTCTGCGCCGGCGCGCCACTGCCGGGTGAGCGCGTTGTAGACGATGCGCCAGGTCATGCTGGTGTCTGCCACGGTGCTGTCGAACCACCACCACCGGTGGCGGGTGATGATGACGTCGGCCGTGAAGTACAGCGGCAGGCCCCGCTGGGCCGCATCGCGCAGCTGGTCGTTGAGCTCGAAGCTGACTTCGGCGTTGATCTCGAGCTTGCCGTCGCGCAGCAGCGGATCGACGCGCACCACCCGCGGATCGGCCGCCCACGCGTCTTCCGCCGGCGCCAGCGGAACCAGGGCCGACGCCAGCAGCAGCATGGCAAAAAAGCGAAAAATCATGAACATACGGCGGCAAGCGGCGGCATCATGCCGCTATTCTTGGCGATTCAGGACTGCTTGGCAAACAAGGCATAGAAAAAACCGTCGTGCCGGGCAGGCAGTGTTGTGTCCATGGCAATGGGCAGCAGTTGCCCGGGCGCTTCCAGGCGCCGGGCATCGCCATGCCGGGCCGCAAATGCAGCGGCCTGGTCCTCGCCCTCGGCGGGGAAGATCGAGCAGGTCACGTAGAGCAGCCGCCCGCCGGGCGCCACGGTGCGCCATAGCGCGTCCACGATCTGCGCCTGCAGCCGCGCCGTGCGCGATACGTCGTCGGCGCGCCGCAGCCAGCGGATGTCGGGATGGCGCCGCACGATGCCGGAGGCGGTGCACGGCACGTCGGCGAGCACCGCATCATAGGGGCGGCCGTCCCACCAGGCGTCCAGGTCGGCGGCATCGGCCTGGGTCAGCCGCACCCGCGGCGAGCGCAACCCCAGGCGATCCAGGTTCTCGCCCACGCGCGCCAGCCTGGCGCCGTCGGCATCCAGCGCCAGCAGCTCCACGTCGGCCTGTTCGAGCAGATGCGCGGTCTTGCCGCCGGGCGCGGCACATGCATCCAGCACCCGCATGCCGTCGCGCACGGCCAGCAGCGGAGCCGCCAGCTGGGCTCCCGCGTCCTGCACCGACCACCAGCCGGCATCGAAGCCTGGCAGCTGCGTCACCGGCCGCGGGGCGGCCAGCAGCACCCCGGCCTCGCCCACCGGCCCTGCCGCCACGCCTGCCTCGCCGAACTCGTGCAGCAGGCGTTCGCGCGTGATGCGCCGCCGGTTGGCCCGCAGCATCAGCGGCGCGGGCACATTGGCCACCTCCAGCAGCGCTTCCCAATGGTCCGGGTAGTCGGCCTGCAGGCGTTCGATCCACCAGCGCGGATGGTTCCAGCGGGCGACGGGATCCTCCGCCAGCACGGCGGCCAGCGCCGCGCTTTCGCGCAGTACCCGCCGCAGGCAGGCATTGAGCAGGCCCTTGTACGGCGCCAGCTTGCGCTGGCCCGCTGCCGCCTCCACGGCCTGGTCCACCACCGTGTGCGGCGCATAGCGCGGCATGCCGGGAAGCTCGCCGGCATCGGGCTTGAGCAGGGTCAGGGCAACGCGCAGCAGCGCGTCGAAACGCAGGCCGGGCGACTTCTGCACCAGCGTGCGCGCCAGCGCATCGGCCCAGCCCAGCTGCCGCATCGCGTGGAAGGCCAGGGCCTGCGCCCCCGGCCGCAGGGGCGCGGGCGCCTGCGCCAGCGCCTCGGTGAGCGAGCCGCCCTGCTGCACGGCCTGGACGGCGTCGGCGGCAGCCAGCAGGCTCTGCGACAGCGGCGGGGCCCAGGCCCGGGAATCTGGAGACGAAGGCATGGCGAAATATCGATACGGGGACCGATATGGTAGCCGTACTCCGGCCGCGGCATGGCGCGGCCAGGGATTCAGGCCGGCATGGCCTGGCTGCTGCCCGCTGGCAGCAGCTCGGCGTAGTCGTCGAAAGCCGCCGCGATCGGATACTGGTGCACCAGTTCGCTGCCATAGCCCGAGCGGAACAGCAGGAACGGCACCCCGGCACGGCTGGCGCTCAGCGCGTCGACGTGGGTGTCGCCGATGTAGGCCGACTGATCCGCCGTCACGCCCAGCGCCGCGAAGGCCTGGCGCAGCGGCTCCGCGTCGGGCTTGGGCCGGCTCACGGTGTCGCTGCCCGACACATGCGAGAAATACGGCAGCAGCCCCGTCTGCTGCAGCGCCTGCAGGGCCGGCGCATGGCGCTTGTTGGTGCACACCGCCAGCCCCACGCCGCGCCGGCGGCAGTCATCCAGGAAGCCCAGCAGGCCCGGATAGGGCCGTGAATTGCCATGCGCGAGCCGATCATAGTGGCCGGTATAGGAGGCAATGAGGGCATCGCGCAGGCTGTCGGGCACATTGCGGTCGCGCATCACCGCCACCAGGGCCGAAGGGAAGGCGCCGTGCAGGTCCGGCATGCGGTAATCGGGCGGCAGCGCCGCGAAGCCGCACTCCGCCAGGGCCAGGCTCACGGCCTGGCGGATGTCTTCCACCGTGTCGAGCAGCGTGCCGTCCAGGTCGAAGACGATGGCTTTGCGGTCGGCGAGCAGGGCAGAAGGCGTCATGGCGGTTCGGGATACGGCCCGCCGGAGCGGGCACAGGTGGCATAGGCTTATTGAACCATGCTCCGGCGTCAGGGGCATGACGGCGGGCGGCGGTCGGCCCACGCCTTGCCCTGTCGCGGCTGCGGGCACTCATTGCCTGGGCAGTACGAACTCCACCCGGCGGTTGCGCGCGCGCCCCTCGGGATTTTCCTTGCCCTCGATTTCGTTGGGAGCGACGGGCTGGCTTTCCCCGCGACCTTCTGGCGCCAGACGCCCCGGTTCCACGCCCAGCGTGCGCAGGAAGTCCGTTACCGAACGGGCGCGGGCCTCCGACAGGGACTGGTTGTAGGCGTCAGTGCCCTTCGCGTCGGTATGGCCGACGACCTTCACCGTGCCCTGCGGCGCACTTTTGATGATGGTCGCCAGGTCTTTCAGCGTGGTCTTCGCCTTGGGCGAGAGCGCATCGCTGTCGAAAGCAAACAGGATGTCGCTGGCGACGGACAGCACGATGCCCTCGTCGGACTCGCGCATGGAAATGTCCTGGTTCTGCTCGATCAGTTTGCGCGCATCGTCGGACAGGCCGGCGGTGGTGGCGGTGACATCCAGCGACAGGCCCTTGATGTCGCGCACCTCGGGCACGAGGTCCAGGATGTAGAGGGCGGGGTCGTAATCGGCCTGCCCGGACTGCGCAAGCGCCAGGCCGGGCACACCGAGCATCATCGCCAGCGCCAGGCGCGGTCCCAGACAGGCAAGCCGGCTGCCCACGACGCCGTCACTCCCCGGAGGCGGTGAAGGGCCCCAGCGGCTCCACATTGGGCAGGAACAGCATCAGGCTTTCACCCGCGGGCGGCGCCGGGAAAATGCCATACCAGGTGCCACGCACCTTGCCTTCCTGCGAGAGGCTGAAATCGGGCGGCGTCAGCGCGTTGCCCGCCGAGTCCTTCAGCAGCAGATACTTCTTCTCATCAGCAAGAAGGAGAACTCTGTTTCGTAGCTGGATTTGGAGATGCTGCCGTAGAGCGTCCTGCCCCCGCCCTTTGCACCCGGCACTTCAACGAAACGCGCCTTGACGGTGAGGCGATTGCCGGTCCTGACTGCCGCGCTCACTTCCGCCGTGACATTCCCGCCGTCCACCATACCGCTCGCCAGCGAAGCTTGTGCCGTCTGCGCCGCCACGGGCGCGGAGATCGCCGAAAAGAGCAGCGCGGCCGCAGCAAACGACATCGAGGCCAGAGCGATGCGAGGTGTCATGGTCTTGTCTTCCTTCGAACTGGGCGGATCGCCGGAAATGATCCCACGGCATCATGAACGGGAAGTGCAGCCTGCAGGAGGCTTCGTGGCGGGCGCGCGGGTTCCGGCACGAGGGCTCATGCCGCCAGGGCCCGCATTGATACAATGCGGTTTCCCCTCGCGCGCAGGCTCCACTTCGGTTTTTGCGCGCCGCGCCGGCCCCGGCGCCCCGCACTCAGAACGGACACCCCCCATGACCCGCATTTCCGCTCCGGAAGAGCAAACCGCGTCGCGCGCGAACGCGCCCAAAGTCGGCTTCGTCAGCCTCGGCTGCCCGAAGGCCCTGGTCGACTCCGAACGCATCCTGACCCAGCTTCGCACCGAAGGCTACGAGGTCACGCCCACCTACGACGACGCCGATGTGGTGGTGGTCAACACCTGTGGCTTCATCGACAGCGCCAAGGCCGAATCGCTCGAGGCCATCGGCGAGGCGATTGCCGAGAACGGCAAGGTCATCGTCACCGGCTGCATGGGCGTGGAGGAAGCGGCGATCCGGCAGGTGCATCCCAGCGTGCTGGCCGTCACCGGCCCGCAGCAGTACGAACAGGTGGTGCGCGCGGTGCACGAGGCGGCTCCGCCGCGGCAGGACCACAACCCCTACCTGGACCTGGTGCCGCCGCAGGGCATCAAGCTCACGCCGCGCCACTACGCGTACCTCAAGATTTCCGAGGGCTGCAACCATCGCTGCAGCTTCTGCATCATCCCGTCGATGCGCGGCGACCTGGTCAGCCGCCCGGTGGGCGAGGTGCTGAACGAGGCCGAGCGCCTGGTGAAGGCGGGCGTGAAGGAGCTGCTGGTGATCTCGCAGGACACCAGCGCCTACGGCGTGGACCTGAAATACCGCAGCGGCTTCTGGAACGGCCGCCCGGTGAAGACGCGCATGACGGAGCTCTGTGCCGCCCTTTCCGAACTGGGCGTCTGGACGCGCCTGCACTACGTCTATCCGTATCCGCACGTCGACGAGGTGATCCCGCTGATGGCGCAGGGCAAGATCCTGCCTTACCTCGACATCCCGTTCCAGCACGCCAGTCCGCGCATCCTCAAGGCCATGAAGCGGCCGGCCTTCGAAGACAAGACGCTGGCGCGCATCAAGCAATGGCGCGAGACCTGTCCGGACCTCACCATCCGCTCCACCTTCATCGTGGGGTTCCCGGGCGAGACCGAGGACGATTTCCAGTACCTGCTCGACTGGATGAGCGAGGCGCAGCTCGACCGCGTGGGCTGCTTCCAGTATTCGCCGGTGGAAGGCGCCCCGGCCAACGCGCTGGCCAACCCGGTGCCCGAAGCGGTGAAGCAGGAACGCTGGGAACGCTTCATGGCGCACCAGCAGGCCATCTCCGCGCAGCGGCTGCAGGCCCGCGTGGGCCGGGAAATCGAGGTGCTGATCGACGGCACGGACGAGGACGGCGACATCGTCGGCCGCTCCAGCGCCGATGCGCCGGAGATCGACGGCTGCGTCTATGTGGACAGCACGCGCGCGCTGAAGGCAGGAGACCTGGTGCGGGTGCGCGTCACCGAAGCCAGCGAATACGACTTGCGGGGCACGGCGCTGTAGCGTGCGCGCCAGGCCGGCGCGCGCCGGCTCAGTTGCGGACCAGGAAGTCCGCCAGGTCGTCGGCGTGCTCTTCCTCCGTGGCGAGGATGTCCTCGAGCAGGCGCCGGGTGGTGGGATCCTTGTCGCCGATGTAGTCGATCATCTGGCGATAGCTGTCGATGGCGATGCGCTCGGCGACGAGGTCCTCGTGGATCATGTCGCGCAGCGTGACGCCCTCGACGTATTCGGAGTGGCTGCGCAGCACCAGCCCGTCGGGCGACAGGTTGGGTTCGCCCCCGAGCTGCACGATGCGCTCGGCCAGCCGGTCGGCGTGTTCCTGCTCCTCGGAAGCATGCTCGGCGAATTCGGCCGCCACGGGTTCGGCATTCAGGCCCTTCGCCATGAAGGCGTGCCGCTTGTAGCGCAGCACGCAGACCACCTCGGTGGCCAGCGCCTCGTTGAGCAGCTTGAGCACGGTGGCACGGTCGGCGCGATAGCCGCCTGTGACGGCGCCATCTTCGACGTCCTGGCGGGCGCGGGCGCGGATGGCCTTGACGTCGATGGCAAACTGGCCTGCCTGCTGGGAATGGGTAGAAGGCTCCATGTCGCTAGCTCCTGGTCTGGTTGACGGCGGCGGGGCTGGGTCGGATCGCGAGCCAGCCGTTGGAACCAGTGTATCGACTGCAATCCATTAAGCTGTTTCGAATGTTTGCTGCATGGCAACAAAGCGCGGCAGGTTCCGGGAAAACCCCGCCCGACAATTGCGTAAACTAACCGCTGCCGTTCCCGCGACGCATTTCGCAACAATCCGTCGCCTCCTTCCGAAGACGATTCAATGGCCTTGCAAAGCATCTGCGTATACTGCGGCTCGAACAGCGGCCGCCAACCCATCTACCTCGAACAAGCCCGCGCCCTCGCCCGCGAGCTCGCGCGCCGGAACATCACCCTGGTCTATGGCGGTGCGCGCGTCGGCCTGATGGGGGCGGTGGCCGACACCGTCATGGCCGAGGGCGGCCGCGTCATCGGCATCATCCCCCAGTCGCTCATCGACAGGGAGCTGGCCCATCCCGGCCTCACCGAACTGCACGTGGTGGCCTCCATGCACGAGCGCAAGACCATGATGGCCGAGCGGTCGGACGGCTTCGTGGCGCTGCCCGGCGGCGTGGGCACCTTCGAGGAACTGTTCGAAACCTGGACCTGGGCCCAGCTCGGCATGCATCGCAAGCCCTGCGGCGTGCTCAACATCGCCGGCTACTACGACAAGCTGGCGGGCTTTCTGGACCACACCGTGGAGGAAGCCTTCATGCGTCCCGAACACCGCGCCATGCTCGCGGTGGAGTCCGATCCCGCCGCCCTGCTCGACCGCTTCGAGCGCTACGCCCCGCCCACGGTTTCCAAATGGATCAGCCAGGGCGAGCACTGACCATGGCCGCCGGCCCGTCCCCGCGCGACACGGCGGCGGTGCTGCGCGACTATTTCCATGCCAAGGACGAGAACCGTCCGTGGTTCATGACGCGCGCCTTCGCGCCCGACGCGGTGCTGAGGATGACGCTGCGCACCGAGGCCATCGCCTTCCCGCCGGAGGCCCGCGGCGTGGCCGCCATCGCCGAGGCGCTGGTGCGCCGCTTCGGCCAGACCTACGAGAACGTCTACACCTTCTATCTCTCGCGGCCCGCCAGCGGCGCGGTGCTGGCGTCCTACACCTGCGACTGGCTGGTCGGCATGACCGAAAAGGCCACCGGCCGGGCCCGCGTGGGCTGCGGCACCTACGATTGGCGCTTCCGCGCCGAGCCCCACCAGGCCGAATACCTGGAGATCGTCATCGAGGACATGGTCACGCTCGAGCCGGGCCAGACCGATGCGGTGCTGGCCTGGATCACGGCGCTGCCCTATCCCTGGACCGATGCGCAGCGCGTGGTGGCCGGGGCGCCGGCCATCGAGGCCCTGGCGCCCGTGCTGGCCTGGATCCGCCGCGACGCGCCGCCGCCCGCGTGGAGCACGGCTTGAGCTACCGCGTCGTGGCCTTCGACTTCGACGGCACCCTGGCCGACACGCTGCCCTGGTTCGAGAGCATCCTGGACGACGTGGCCGAGCGCTACCGCTTCCGCAAGCCGGGCCCCGAGGAGCGCGCCCGGCTGCGCCACCGCAGCGCCCAGGATGTGCTCGCCGCCCTGCAGGTTCCATTGTGGAAGCTGCCGGCCATCATGAACCACGTGCGCACGCGCATGCGCGACATCAGCCCCGACGTGCGCCTGTTCGACGGCATCGCCCAGGCCGTGGCGCAACTCAGGCAGGCGGGCCTGGTGCTGGCCGTGGTGAGCTCGAACTCCATCGAGAACGTACGGCGCGTGCTCGGGCCGGATGTCGGCGCGCTGTTCGACGACTACGAGTGCGGCACCGACATGTTCGGCAAGGCGGCCAAGCTGCAGCGCCTGGTGGCGCGCCACGGGATCGAGCCGCAGGCGCTCATGCTGGTCGGCGACGAACTGCGCGACATCGAGGCGGCGCGCAAGGCCGGCGTGCACGTCGGCAGCGTGGCCTGGGGCTACAACGACGTGCAGGCGCTGCGGACCGGCGGCCCCGACGCCGTATTCATGACCGTCCAGGACCTCGCCGCCCTGCCGGACTGCTGACACCCACCACGGAGCCATCCATGCCATCCGATCCCCGGCCCGACGCCGCCCCGCACCGCATCGCCGACCTGCAGGCCCTGCAGGCACTGTACGGCGAACCGGCCGGGGCCTCGCTGGTCAAGGAGGTCGACCACGTGCACCCGCACTACCGCGCCTTCATCGAGGCGGCCCCGTTCGCCGTGCTGGCGACCTGCGGGCCCGACGGCCTGGACGCCTCGCCGCGCGGCGACCCCGCCGGCTTCGTGGCAGTGCACGACGAACGCACCCTGCACATCCCCGACCGCCGGGGCAACAACAGGATCGACAGCCTGCGCAACATCCTGGCCGATCCCCGGGTGGCCCTGCTGTTCCTGATACCCGGCGTGGGCGAGACGCTGCGGGTGAACGGCCGCGCCGAGATCCGCACCGACCCCGGGCTTCTGGCCCGCTACGCCATGGACGGCAAGCCGCCGCGCACCGTGCTGGTGGTGCGCGTGGAAACGGTGTTTTTCCAGTGCTCGCGCGCCATCGTGCGCTCGGGCCTGTGGGATCCGGCGCGCCAGGTGCCGCGCGAGGCCTTGCCCAGCACCGGCCGCATGCTGTCGGACCTGAGCGCCGGCACGCTGGATGGCGCCGCCTACGACCGGGACCTGCCCGCGCGGGTCAAGGCCACGCTGTATTGATTGCCGACTGCGGCATCCCGCCCCGGCGGGCGCCGGCAGACGCCGCTCAGTCTGCGGCGGGCGGCTGCCAGCCCCGCACGAAGACGTCGGCGGGCTGGCGCTTGCCGCCGGCCTTCTGCAGTTCCAGCAGGCGCAGCACCCCCTGGCCCGTCGCCACGTCCACCCCCTGGGCGGCAGCCCGCAGCACCGTGCCGGGCTCGCCCCCCCGCTCGTCGGGCAGGGCCTGGGCGCGCCACACCTTGACCGGATCGGGCAGCCCCGGCAGACGCACGGTGGCGCCCGGCACCGGATTGAAGGCATGCACGCGACGCGCCAGGGCTTCCGCAGGCTGCGCGAGGTCGAGCGCGGCCTCGGCCTTGTCGAGCTTGGCGGCATAGGTCACGCCGGCGGCGGGCTGCGGCCGCGCCGCCAGTTCGCCGGCCGCCAGGCGGGCCAGCGCCTCGACGATGGCCTCGCCGCCCGCCTGCGCCAGGATGTCGTGCAGTTCGGCGGCGGTCTGCCCGGGTGCGATGGGCACGGCGCGTTCCAGCAGCATGGGGCCGGTGTCCAGCCCCTCGTCCATCTGCATGATGGTGATGCCGGTGCGCGCGTCGCCCGCCTCGATGGCGCGCTGTATCGGTGCGGCGCCGCGCCAGCGCGGCAGCAGGCTGGCATGGATGTTGAGGCAGCCCAGGCGCGGCAGCTGCAGCGTCCAGGCAGGCAGGATGAGCCCGTAGGCAGCCACCACCATGGCCTCGGGCGCGGCCTGCAGCAATTGCTCGCGGGCCTGCGCGGCGTCTTCGGGATAGCGGCCGTCCAGGCGCAGGCTGCGCGGCTGGGCCACCGCGATGCCGGCGGCCTGCGCCGCCTGCTTCACCGGGCTGGGGGTGAGCTTCAGGCCGCGTCCGGCCGGGCGGTCGGGCTGGGTGAGCACGAGCGGGACGTCATGGCCCGCGGCCAGGATGGCGTCCAGGGCGACGCGGGCGAATTCGGGAGTTCCGGCAAAGACGAGGCGCATGGATGGCGGCGGGTACGGACGGGCGGATCGGGTCTGGAGAGGCCCAAGGATACCGCGTACCGCCGGGACGCCGCCCGGGCTCAGGCCTTCAGCGCCTCGCGCTCGGCCTTCTTGAGCTTGGTCTTGATGCGGTTCTGCTTGAGGCTGGACAGGTATTCGACGAATACCTTGCCGTCGAGGTGGTCGATCTCGTGCTGCACGCACACGGCCAGCAGGCCGTCGGCCTCGAACTCGTAGGGCCGGCCCTGCTCGTCGAGCGCCTTGCAGCGGATGCGCTCGGCGCGCTGGACTTCATCGTAGATGCCCGGCACCGAGAGGCACCCTTCCTCGTAGGTTTGCAGGGTTTCGCTCTTCCAGGTGATCTCGGGGTTGATCAGCACGCGCAGTTCGTTGCCGCCCTCGGAGACGTCGATGACGATGACGCGCTCGTGCACGTCGACCTGGGTGGCGGCCAGGCCCACGCCGGGGGCTTCGTACATGGTGTCGGCCATGTCGCGCACCAGCTTGCGGATGCGGTCATCCACCACCTCGACCGGCTTGGCCTTCTTGTGGAGGCGGGGATCGGGATAACGGAGGATGGGAAGCAAAGCCATGAAAAACCACGTGCCTAATCAGAGTGGGTAGACATGATAATGCATTAGAGTGTTGATTTCTAATAGTTTTCCGCTAACCGGCGTATAGGCCGCGTGGCGTTTCGGTCCGTGCCTCGGGCCTGCCGCGCGGGCCGGCATGCGACACTACGGCCCTTCCCGATACCCGCTTCCATGCCGCTCACGCACACGTCCGCCGAACTGTCCGCCTGGCTGCGCCTGTCGCTCGAACCGGGCGTGGGCCCCGCCACGGCATACCTGCTGCTGTCGGCGCTCGGCCTGCCCGAGGAGATCTACGCGCAGCGCGCGAGCCAGCTGGAACGCCACATCCCCCAGGGGCTGGCGCGCCAGCTCGCCGCGCCGCCCGCGCCCGAGATCGCCGCGCAGATCGACCAGGCGCTGGAATGGGTGCAGGCCCCCGGCCGCCATATCCTCACCCTGGCCGATCCGGCCTACCCGCAGCAGCTCCTCACGATCGCCGATCCGCCCGTGCTGCTGTATGTGGTGGGCGAACCGGCCTGCCTGCAGCGCCCCGGCCTCGCGGTCGTGGGGGCGCGCAGCGCCACGCCCGGCGGCTGCGACAATGCGCGCGCCTTCGCCCGCCACCTGGCGGCCAGCGGCTGGAGCGTGATCAGCGGACTGGCGCAGGGCATAGACGCCGCCGCGCATGAGGGTGCAATGGAGGCCGGCCCCCAGGGCGGCGGCACGGTGGCAGTGATGGGCACTGGGGCCGACCGCGTGTATCCGGCTGCACACCGCGAACTGGCCCATCGCATCGCCGCCCAGGGCGCCCTGCTTACCGAGCTGCCGCTGGGCACGGGCGCCAGCCGCCACCACTTTCCCCGGCGCAATCGCCTGGTGGCGGGTCTTGCCCGCGGCGTGCTGGTGGTGGAAGCCGCCCGCCAGAGCGGTTCGCTGATCACCGCCAGGCTGGCGGGGGAAAGCGGCCGCGAGGTGTTCGCCATCCCGGGCTCCATCCACTCCCCGCTCTCGCGCGGTTGCCATGCGCTGATCCGCCAGGGCGCCAAGCTGGTCGAGACCGCCCAGGACATCACCGACGAGCTGGGCACGCCCGCCGGCACGCCGGCGACGGCGCCTGCGGCGGCGGCCCCGCTTCCCGCGCACCCGCTGCTGGACGCCATGGGCTACGACCCCGCCGACCTGGATACGCTGCAGGCGCGCACCGGCCTGCCCATCGCCACGCTGCAGGCCCAGCTGCTGGAACTGGAGCTGGACGGACGCCTGGTGCGGCTGGACGGCGGGCGTTTCCAGCGGCGCGCCTGAGTGCGCTCAGGTTTTACACGCGTTGGTACTACTATTGACTATTGCGGGATGGGCCCCGGCCCGCAGTCCATACATCACGACAGCACCAACAGGAAGAGACATGCCGCTGCCAACTCATGTGAAGATCGTGGAGGTCTCCCCTCGCGACGGTCTGCAGAACGAGAAGGAATTCATTTCCACCGACATCAAGGTGGAACTGGTGGACCGCCTCAGCGCGGCAGGCTTCCCGAATGTCGAGGCCGCCTCCTTCGTGTCGCCCAAGTGGGTGCCCCAGATGGCCGACGGCGCGGAAGTGATGGCGCGCATAACGCGCCGCGCCGGCACGATCTACTCGGTGCTCACGCCCAACATGAAGGGTTTCGAGGGCGCCGTGGCCGCCAGGGCCGACGAGATCGTGATCTTCGGCGCCGCCAGCGAGGCGTTCTCGCAGAAGAACATCAATTGCTCCATCGCCGAGTCCATCGCCCGCTTCGAACCCGTGGCGGCGGCCGCCAAGGCCGCCGGCATGCGGCTGCGCGGCAGCATCAGCTGCGCGCTGGGCTGCCCCTACCAGGGCGAGGTGCCGGTCGAGGCCGTCGTCGACGTGGCGCGCCGCTACCTGGCGCTGGGCTGCGACGAAATCGACGTGGCCGACACCATAGGCGTGGGCACGCCGGGCCGCGTGCGCGCGGTCATGGACGCCGTCACCGCCCAGGTGGACCCGGCACGCGTGTCGGGCCATTTCCACGACACCTACGGACAGGCGCTGGCCAACATCCTGGCGGCGCTCGAAACCGGCATCGCCATCTTCCATGCCTCGGCCTCCGGGCTGGGCGGCTGTCCCTATGCCAAGGGCGCCACCGGCAACGTGGCCACCGAGGACGTCCTCTACCTGCTGCGCGGCCTGGACATCGACACCGGCGTGGACTTCGACGCCGTGGTCGACACCGGACAATGGATCTCGGCCCATCTCGGCCGCAAGGGCGGCAGCCGCGCCGGCAATGCCGTGGCCGCCAAACGGGCCGCCTGACAGCACGTTACAGCCTCACCCGCAGCCTTCACGCATGAACGATACCTACGACAGTCCCGCCCCCGGCGATCAATCCGCGCTGCTCAAGGAGATCGGGCCCCTGCCGCTCTCCGGCCAGGCCTGGCCCGACTGGGTGCGCATCCTGGCCTGGGTGATCCTGGCCGTCATCGGGGTGCAGATCGTCAGCGCGGCCATCCGGGTGCCCGAAGACCAGGTCAGCCCCGCCCTGGCGCTCATCGTGGTGCTGTGCTTTCTCGGCCTGGCGCTGGTGTCGTGGCACATGCAGACCTCCATCACCACCATCGACGATCGCGGCATGCGCCAGACCTGGATCACGCGGCGCGAAGTGGCCTGGCAGGACATCCATTTCGCCAAGTTCGTGCCGCTGCTGTTTTCCAAGCGCCTGGTGGTGTTTCCCAAGCGCGGCCGCCCCATGGTGTTCCAGGGCGGCACGCGCGAGCTGCAGGTGGCGTTCGCGAAGATCTCGCTGCTGTACCGGCGCCAGCGCTAGGCTGCCGGCGCCGCAACGAAGCTCCAGCCGAAGCCCTAACGTATCGGCAGCGCGTACATCAGGCCGCCGTCCTTCCACTGGCGGTTGAGCCCGCGGGGAATCTTCAGGGGGCTGTCCTGCCCCACGTTGCGGGAAAAGCTCTCGCCGTAGTTGCCTACCTGCTTGATGATGTTGTAGGCCCACTTGTCGTCCAGCCCCATGTTCTTGCCCGCCCCGGGCGTCACGCCCAGGATGCGGCGCACATTGGGGTTGGTGCTCTTGAGCTGCGCATCCACATTGGCCGAGGTGATGCCGTATTCCTCGGCCTCGATCATGGCCGACAGCGACCAGCGCACGATGTTGAGCCAGGCGTCGTCGCCCTGGCGCACGAAGGGCCCCAGCGGCTCCTTGGAGATGATCTCGGGCAGCACGATGTAGTCGTCGGGCTTGGCCAGCTTGGAGACGCGGATGGATGCCAGGCCCGACGCGTCCGTGCTGAACACGTCGCAGCGGCCGGCGGCGAAGGCGTTGACCACCTCGTCGAAGGTCTCGATGACCACCGGCTTGTATTTCACGTCGTTGGCCCGGGCCCAGTCGGCCAGGGTGTTTTCGTTGGACGTGCCGGTCTGCAGGCAGATGGTGGCGCCATCGAGCTGGCGCGCGCTCTTCACGCCCAGCGCGCGCGGCACCAGGAAACCCTGGCCGTCGTAGAAGTTGATGCCGGCGTGGATGATGCCCAGCGCGGTGTCGCGCTGCTGGGTCACGGTGGTGTTGCGCGTGAGCACGTCGACCTCGCCGGACTGCAGCGCGGTGAAGCGCTGCTGGGAATTCAGCGGCACCGCCTTGAACCTGGTGGCATCGCCGAACACGGCCGCCGCCACGGCGCGGCAGAGATCGATGTCGAGCCCATGCCACTGGCCCTGGGCGTCGGGCGCGGAAAATCCGGCGAATCCCGTGGTCGTGCCGCACACCACCGCCCCGCGCTCGCGCACGACGTCGAGGGTGGCAGCCTGGGCGGTCGCGGCGCCGGCCAGGATGGCGGCGCCTGCCAACAGCTTGATCAGTTTCATCTTGTACCTCCCGGGGTCGGCCGCTCAGGCGGCCAGCGAAATGGAAACCGGCGCGTTGGCCTGGCAGGCATCCAGCGCCTTGCCCAGGCGCTGGATGCCCAGGGCGATCTGCGCTTCGTTCATGGTGGCAAAGGACATGCGCATCGCGTGCAGGTCGGCGCGCGCCGGATCGGCATAGAAGGCCTTGCCCGGCACGTACACGACCTCGTGCTCGATGGCGTAGGGCAACAGGCGCGTGGCGTCGATCTCGCCCGTGAGGCGCGCCCAGAAGAACATGCCGCCCTCGGGCTTGGCGAAGGTGATGCGGCCGGCCAGGTCGCGCGCCAGCGCCTCGGCCATGGCGTCGCAGCGGCTGCCGTAGGCCGACCGGATGCGCGGCACGTGCACGTGATAGCTGCCATTGGCCAGGTACTGCGCCACCACTTCCTGGATCCAGGCCGAACAGGCCATGTCGTCGGCCGCCTTGGCGCCGACGCAGCGGCGGCGCACTTCGGCGGGGGCCACGAGCCAGCCGATGCGCAGGGCCGGCGCCATGGTCTTGGACATGCTGGAGATGTAGACGGCCCAGTTGCGCGCCTCGCCCTCGGCGAGGGCCGCAATGGGCGGAACGGCCTCGCCGGCGAAGCGCAGCTCGCCGTAGGGGTCGTCCTCGACGATGAGGAAGCGGTGCCGGACCGCGAGTTCGAGCAGCTTGAGGCGCCGTTCGCGGCTGATCGTGGCGCCGCAGGGATTGGAAAAGGACGCCACCACGCAGACCATCTTGGGCCGCACGCGGGCAGCCAGCTCGTCCAGGGCCTCGATGTCTATGCCCTGCGGCCCGGACGCCACGGTGTGGACGGTGGCGCCGGTATAGCGCAGCGCCTGCACGGAATTGGGAAAGGCCGGACTCTCGATGATGGCGTGGTCGCCCGGCTGCAGCATCACGCGGCTCAGCAGCGCCAGCGCCTGCTGCGACCCGCCCGTGACGGCCAGCTCGGTGTCCGGATCGCAGACCAGGCCGCGCTCGGCGCTGAGCCGGCCCAGCTCGTGGCGCAGGCTGGCCTGGCCGTCGATGTTGGAATACTGCAGGCAGGCTCCCAGCCTGGCCAGCACCTGCGTGGCGGCGGCCTGCAGGCCCTCCACGTCGAACAGTTCCTGGGCCGGATAGCCGCCGGCCAGCGAGATGGTGCCCGGCCGCATGGCGTATGGCATCAGGGACCGGATGGGCGAGGCGGGCGGCTGCTGGAAAGGTACCGCGAAAGCGTAGTTCGGCGCGGGGGCGGACATGGGGGCGAGGGCAGGAGAAGGGAGGAAACGGCGCGGCGTACGCGCGGCCGGCGTGGACGCACGGTCGCGCGTCCGGACGAGCCTTGCAAAACATGGGGGAAATCCGTCCCGGATTCTAAGCCGGGCGCCGCGCCAGGGTCAACGCGGGCGCGTTCAACGACACCGGCCGTTGCGCTAGCATGGATGCTTCGACGCACCTCCGATCCGTACCGCATGACCCACCCGAACGGCTCCCCAGTTTCCTCGTCCATGGCCGGCCGGCTGGCGGACATCCGCCGCCGCATGGCCCAGGCCTGCGCCCGTGCCGGCCGCGACCCGGCCGACGTGGCCCTGCTGCCCGTGAGCAAGACCTTCGAGCCGGACATCATCCGGGCAGCGGCCGCACTGGGCCTGCGGCGCTTCGGCGAGAACAAGACGCAGGAAATCCGGCGCAAGGCCGAGCCGCTGGCCGACCTGGGCCTGCAATGGGTGATGATCGGCCACCTGCAGACCAACAAGGCCAAGGACGCCGCGCGCGACGCCGCCGAGGTGCAGTCGCTCGACCGGCTGGAACTGGCGCAGGCCCTGCAGCGCCGGCTCGAGCCGCTGGACCGCACGCTGGACGTGCTGGTGCAGGTGAAGACGTCGCCCGAGCCCGGCAAGGCCGGGCTGCCGCCCGCGGAGCTGGACGGCTTCCTGCGTGCCGTGGCACGCGAATGCCCGTCGCTGCGGGTGCAGGGGCTGATGACCATGGCCGTCAACAGCGACGACGAGTCGGCGGTGCGCGCCTGCTTCGCGCAGCTGCGCCAGCTGCGCGACCGCATGCGCGAAGAGGCGATCGCCGGCGTGACGCTGGACCGGCTGTCGATGGGCATGAGCGGCGACTATGAACTCGCCATCGAGGAAGGCGCCACCGAAGTGCGCATCGGCAGCGCCCTGTTCGGCGCGCGCGACTACGGCGCTGCCGGCGCGCCGGCCTGAGCGCCCGCGGTCCGTGCCGCAGCCGGCACAGGCTGCCGGCTGCCGGTTCAGTGCTTCATGCCGGGCATGGATTCGTGCCCGCCGTGGCCGGCATGGCCGTCGTCGCCGCGGTACGACAGCGGCCGCACCTTGAACTGCACCTGCACTTCGCCGGCGCGCTCGAACTGCAGCGTGGCGGGCACCGTGGCGCCTTCCTTGAACGGCGCCTTGAGCTTCATGAACATGATGTGATAGCCGCCCGGCTCGAGGTCCACCTCGCCGTCGGCCGGCACCGGCAGGCCCTGCTCGAGGGCGCGCATGCGCGCCACGCCGCCTTCGGTCGCCACCTCGTGCAGCTCCACGCGCTCGGCGGCCTCCGACCGCACCGCCACCAGGCGGTCGGGCGTGTCGGCATCGTTGTCGATTTCCATGTAGCCGGCGCCATGGGGCTGGCCCGGCGCGGTGGCCCGCACCCACAGGTCGTCGATCTCGATCTGCCCCACCTTGAACTCGGCAGCGTGAACCGAGGCAGCCGCCAGACCGGCCAGAAGGGCGAACGCCAGCTTGCGTGTGCGCATGAGAATCTCCTTGTGATGAAAACGGGGCGGGCAGCTAGGATCTGCCGGCGCCGCCCTGGCGTGGACGCACCAGGCAGCGCGCGGCGGCCAGCACGGCCTCGGTGAGCGCATCCATGGCCTGCGAGTGTACCCGCCAGTGCTGCCAGTACAAGGGCACGTCCTCCCAGGCGCGCGGACGCAGCGGCACCAGTTCGCCCGCCTCGATGTGGTCGCGCACCAGCATCAGCGGATTCATGGTCCAGCCCAGCCCGCCCAGCGTGGCCTGCACGAAGGCGCGGGTGGAAGGCACCCACCATACCGGCGGATGCCAGGCCAGGCGGCCCATGATGCGGCGCGCAAAGCGCGCCTGCAGGGCGTCCTTGCGGTTGAACACCAGCACCGGGGCCTCGGCCAGGCTGCGCGGACCCACGCCGTCGGCGAAATGGCGGGCATGGAACTCGGGCGTGCACGTGGCCACGTACCGCATGCTGCCCAGCGGATGGATGCGGCAGCCCTGCACGGGTTCGGCCAGGGCGGTCACCGCGCCCAGCACCGTGCCGTCGCGCAGCAGCGCTGCGGTGTGGTCCTGGTCTTCGGACTGCAGGTCCAGGGTGGCGCGCGACTGCGCCGCGAAGCGCACCGCCGCGTCGACGAACCAGGTTTCCAGGCTGTCGTGGTTCACCGCCACGGGGATGCCGGCACGGGGCATGTCGTCGTCGTCCATGCCGAGCCGACCGAGCGCGTCGAGCTCCAGCAGCGCCGTCTGTTCGGCCAGGCTCACCAGCACCTGGCCGTCGGCAGTGGCGCGCGCCGGCACGGTGCGCTGCACCAGCAGCCGGCCAACCCGGTCTTCGAGAGCCTTGATGCGCTGCGACACCGCCGACGGCGTGACGTGCAGCGTGGCCGCGGCCCGCTCGAAACTGCCTTCACGCACCACGGCCGCAAGCGCCCGCAACTGGGCATGGTCGAGCTTCATGATTAGTCCTACTTAATTTCGTTAAGGAAAATTAGCTGTATTTCACACGCTGCGCAAGCCAGAATGGCGTCCTGGCGGGCCTTTCCCCGGCCCGCGCGGTTTCTCCTCGCGGTTTTTCCTATACGCTGGCCATGTACTCCTCTTCCTTCCTCGCCGCCTGGTTCAGCGGCACCGCCACCGGCCTGGGGCTGTTCGCCGTGGTGGGCGCACAGAGCGCCTACATACTGCGCCAGGGCCTGATGCGCGCCCACCTGCTCAGCATCCTGGCCGTATGCGCGGCCATCGACGCCTGCATGATCTTCGGCAGCGTGTGGAGCCTGCAGGCCCTCACCGCCTGGTTCCCGGGACTCACGCAGGCCGTGCTGTGGTTCGGCGTGCTGTTCCTGGCCTGGTACGCCGTGCAGTCGGCGCGGCGCGCGCTGCGCCCGGGCACCGGGCTGGCGGCAGCGCGCGCCGCCGTGCCATCGCGCAGCGCCGCCCTGCTGGGCGCGGTGGGCTTCACGCTGCTGAATCCGCACTTCTGGCTGGACATCATGGTGCTGGGCTCGCTTGCCCATGGCTTCGGCGAGGCGCGCGCCGCCTTCGCCATCGGTGCCGTCACGGCGAGCGTCGTCTGGCTGGCGGTGCTGGGAGTGGGGTCGCGCCTGTTCGCGCCGCTGTTTGCCGATCCGCGCGCATGGCGCGTGCTCGACGGCGTGATCGCGCTGGTGATGGCCTCGCTGGCGATCAAGCTCGCCGCCGGCGGCCTGTCGCCGTGATGGGCCGTCAGGCTGCCGTCCGGGCGCCGTCCGCCGGCGCCATGCCGGGCACGCCCACCCGGATTGCGCGCGAGAACTCGCCGAGGTCGGTGCAGGCACGGGCGCGGTCGGTATAGCGGCCGCCGCGGCGATAGGCCTCGACATCGTCGGCGCCGTTCAGCACGCCCAGGTCGTACAGATATCCGGGCAGGTGGCCCGAAAGCAGGATGCGGTAGTCCAGCGGCAATCCCGGCACGATGCGATCCACCATCTGGTACACGATGGTGGTGCAGTTCGCCGTGACGGTGTTGTAGAAACGCGGCCGCTCGACCAGCCGGTTGGCCGAGCGCACATAGGCCAGGAAGATCGAGGCCGCCGTCTCGCGCGGCACGTGCACACGGTAGAGATAGCCCTCTTCGCCACGGAAGTTGGTGCGCACGCGCAGGCTGTCGGTTTCGGTGGCCGCGATCACGCTCAGCTCGTACATCCTGAAGAAGGCGCCGATCTCGGAGAATTTGTCGCCCCGCTTGCGGCGGATCTCCACCGAGAACACCACCTGCTGCCCGTCCTCGAAGCCGAACGACACCATGACGTGCGCGATGCCGGGGCGCCCCCATTGCGAGAGCACCATGTCCAGCGAGGCCAGGCGCGCCAGGTCGTAGACCCGCGTCTCCCAGGCCGGCACGAACTCGGTGCGCGACAGCCAGTGGAAATTGCGCACATTGTGCAGCGTGACCACCTGGCCCTGGATCTCGCCATGCGTCTGGCGGCTGACCTCGGGAATCCAGTCGCGCTGGCTGGACGGCCGGATGCGCGACCACCACGCCAGCAGCAGCGCGGCGGCCAGCGCGAAGGCCGCGGGCACGGGCCAGTATTCCGCGGACAGGGCTGCCAGCGTGGCGGCGGCCAGCGCCAGCCAGCCGCAGACCAGGGCGATCCTGGCCGCCGGCCGGGACGCCAGCTGGAACCACAGCGCTGCAGCGCCCCAGGCGCCGAACACCAATGTGGCCGCCATCAGGCCGCAGAGCATCAGCATGCGGCACCCGCCCGCCGCTTCAACTGCCTTCCTGCTGCCGGGCCGCGACAGCAGCCCGATCCTGGCTGCGCCAGCCCTTGCGCAGCGCGGCGATCTGCCGCACGGCCGCCTGCGACATCTTCCACCAGCCGAAGGGCCGTGGATCGGCCAGCATGCTCATGGCGCGTGCGTAGTCGAGCGTGAGGCCCGGCGTCCAGGCCATGGTGGTGGCGCGCTTGCGGATCTGCGCGGCCACCCACAGTTCCGGCGTGAAAAGCAGCCGCAGCAGCACCCGGCTGCTGTTGCCCGCCATGCGCCCCACCACGCCGTCCAGGGCGGCATCCAGCGCGGCCGACACGCTGCTGGAGCAATTGCGATGCGTGAGGTTGTAGGTGGTGTCCTGCCGGTACTGTTGCCAGAATGCCTGCAGCTTGCGCGCGTCGTAGTTGCGGATGCGCACCTGCACGGTGGACGGGCACCAGGCCTTGGACTCGGTGGCATAGTCGGGCTGGAACACGCCGGGCATGTCGTTGTCGGCCGTGGCCCGCAGCATCGAACCGAACTCCGTGGGGGAATGGTCGATTTCCTCGCCGGGGTAGAGGCTCACGTACACGCCCTCCGGCGACTCCAGCGCGGCATGCCCCGTGGAGACCACACCGTTTACGTCCACCGCGGCGATGTAGCGGTCCACCACCGGATAATTGCGCGTCTCGGCCTTGGCCGAACCCGTCGGCGTCCAGATGTGCACCGTGAGCGCCTTCTCGGAGGGCTCCGGCGGGCCGTCCCATACGCGCAGGCCGTTCTGCTGCGGCGCCTCCGTCGGCATGAAGCCGGGATGTTCCGCGGCGGCGAACGCCGGATTGGCGGACAGGCGGCGCGCGCGTCCGGCCAGCGACAGCAGCTTGAGGCCGGCCATGAACAGGAAGAGGCCCAGGCAGTACGGCAGCGTTCCCACATAGTTCGTGGGATAGGGCTGGAAGAAGAAAATGGCCACCAGGATCTCGACGACGCCGGCGGCGAACACGTAGCGCCAGCGCCTGTAGCGCACGACGTAGCTGGCGATGCACTGGATGAGCCCGTCGAGCAGGAAGAGCAGGCCGAAGATCATCGACAGCACGAAGTGCCCGTGATGATGGCCGGCCAGGATCAGCATGCCGGCCAGCAGCACGAAACCGCCCTTCGCGTAGCGCAGCACGCGCTGCCCGCCCACCCCGCTGGTGGCGATGACCAGCGTGGCCAGGCCCTCCAGGATGAAGAGGATGGCGAACAGCTCCATGGGGAAGAACCGCGCGCCGTCCAGGGCGTCGACGAAGACCGTGATGCCGGCAGCCAGGAACACGATGCCGGCGATGACCAGCGCGCGGCTGCGCCGGCGCAGGTACTCGACTCCCAGCAGCAGCAATATCAGTTGTGTCATGCTCCGCTCCCGTTCTGCTTGTGATGCCGGCCGTGATGCGCCAGCCGGCAAGCAGCGGCGGAGTCCGGCCGCAGGCCCCGCGCCTTCAGTGCTTCTTCTTGTTCAGCCGCTCGGCCTCTTCGCGGTCCATGGAATGCTGTATCTCTTCCTCGTTGAGCCTCTGCTGCTGCAGCATGCACTCGTCGTAGGTGGGCGTGCCGCGGGCGATACCGAGGTTGTCGCACTCATGCTGGTAGTTCTCGCGCTCCATGTCGTCCAGCGCCTGGCAGCCCGCCATCATGACGGGCAGCAGCACCGTGCCGCAGAAGCGCGCGCCGCCGCGCAAGATCCAGCGCAATGTCATTATGCGTCCCCTGAAAATGGCCCAGCGCCGATGATATGCCAGCGACCCTATCACATTGCGCCCCGCTCCGCGATATTGCAGCAGGAACCTGACAGGGACGTCTTTTTTTGATAGGCTCGCCTGGCTGAGAGCCCATCGCTCGCCATGCCCAGCGTTCATTCCTGCCATGACGGATCTGCTCAAGGACGTACCCAGCGCATGGGGCCCCAAATTGCACACGGATGCCGGCGCAGTCTCCCTGACGCGCACCGGACCCAACCATATCGTCTTGCGGCCGCCCGCACACCTCGTGCTGCTGCTGTTCACGCCGCAGCCCGACCGGCTGCTCAGGCTCAACAGCGCCCGCCAGACCGTGGGATTCGCCCCGGCGGGCTCGCTGGAGATCATCCCGGCCGATTCGGACTTCATGGCACGCTGGAAAGTGGCGAAGGAGAATCTCCTGGTGGCGCTGGACCCGGCCAGCCTGGCCGAGCTGGCCGGCACCGAGTTCCAGCGCACCGATTTCGAAATCCATGTGCCGCGGCTGGGCACTGTCGATGAGCAGGCCCGCGTGCTGGCCGGCCTGCTGAAAGCCGAGCTGCAGCAGGCCGCCGCGGCCAACCCGCTGTGCATCGATGCCTTGCTGACGCTGTTCGGTACCCACCTGCTGCGTCGTCATTCCTCGCTGGGCAGGCCGGCGCACCCGCGTGCCGTGGGCGGCCTGTCGGCACGCAATTGGCGCAGGGTGCGCGACTACATCGATGCGCATCTGGGGAACAGGCTGACGGTGGCGCAGCTGGCCGCGCAGGCCGGCCTCTCGCCCAGCCATTTCCTGCGCGCATTCCGCCAGACAGCCGGCCTGCCCCCGCATCAATATGTGCTGTCGCTGCGGCTGGCAAAGGCGCGGCAGCTGGTGCTCGACGCGCGCCAGCCCCTGGACGGCATTGCGCGGGCCTGTGGATTCTCGAGCCACAGCCACCTGACTGCGGCCATGCGCCGGGCCTGGGGCGTCACCCCGTCGGCATTGCGCAGCCGCCGCGGCCACCCGCCTCAGGCGGCGGCCGCGTCCTGGCTGTCGGCGCCGTAGGCTTTCAGGCCTTCCAGATCGCGCACCCGCACCGCGCCGTATTCCACCGTGAGCAGCCCCGCCTCCTCGAGCTTGCGCAGGGCCTGGTTGGCGCGCTGGCGCGACACGCGCGCCAGGTAGCCGACCTCCTCCTGGGTGATGGCCAGCCGCATGCCCATGCCGGGATACAGCAGCGGATTGAAGAGCTCGGCCAGGCAGCGCGCCACCCTGGCATCGGGATCGAGCAGGCGGTCGTATTCGGCCTTGCCGATGAACTGGGCGACCCGCTCGTTGAGCTGGTGCAGCAGGTAGCGGTTGAACGGAATGCTGGTATCGAGCAGCCATTCGAAGGTGGCCGCCGGCAGCCGCGCGATCACCGAATCGCGCAGCGCCACCACGTCGTATTTGCGGGCCTCGTGCTTGAGCAGGGACCCCTCGCCGATCCAGCCGCCGGCCGGCACGCCAGTGAGCGAAGCGACCTTGCCGTCCGCGTTGCCCACCGACACCCGCACCAGGCCCGCCAGCACCCCGATCCAGGCCTGGGCCTGATCCCCTTTCCGCTCTATGATCGAACCCGCCTGGACCTGCTGCACCGCCACGTCGCGTTCCACGCGCGCACGCTGCGCCTCGTCGAGAACGCGGAACCACGCGGCGGCCAAGTGCAGGGAGTCGGCAAGCTGCATCGGGAATACCCTAAATGATTCTTGAATGTCGCGATGGCGACAGTCGGTTGCAATCCAAGCTTATACCTTATGTCCTGCGTCAGGGCCCGTGCGCCGCAACCATGCGTACCGGCAGGCCCTGAACCCGAGAACACAAACCGGTCGAGCACCGGCTGCCCGCTCCGCGGGCGCCGTGCCGAACCGGACAGGAGACAACGTGGCACACCAACGGCCTGCGCCCTCGACGGCGCCGGCAGTCGCGCAGACCTTTCCTGCGCTGCTGCTCGAACATGCCCGCGTGCGCGGCGCACGACCCGCCATCCGGGAGAAGGATCTCGGCATCTGGCAAACCTACACCTGGCACGACGTGGAACGCCACGTGAGGCTGGCGGCGCACGGGCTGGCCGCGCTGGGGATACGCCCGGGCATGCACGTGGCGGTGATAGGCGAGAACCGGCCGCGCCTGTACATGGCCATGATGGCGACCCAGACCCTGGGCGCCATCCCGGTGCCGCTCTACCAGGATGCCGTGGCCCAGGAAATGGTCTATGTGCTGCAGGATGCCGAGATCAGCGTGGCCGTGGCCGAAGACCAGGAACAGGTCGACAAGATGCTGGAGGTGCGCGGGCAATGCCCGGCCCTGCGCCACGTGGTCTACGACGACCCGCGCGGGCTGCGCCACTACGACGATCCCATGCTGTGCGCCTACGAACGGCTGGAAGCCATGGGCGAGGCCCGCCAGCGCGAGCAGCCGCAGTTCTTCGACGACTCGGTGGCGGCCGTGCAGCCGCATGATCCGGCGGCGATGTTCTATACCTCCGGCACCACCGGCAAGCCCAAGGGCGTGGTGCTCACCCACCACGCGCTGATCGACCGGGCGCGGGCAGTGGCGGAAATGGAGGGCCTGACCGACCGCGAGGATGTGCTGGCCTACCTGCCGCCGGCCTGGATAGGCCAGAACATGTTTTCCTATACGCAGCTGCTGGTGTCGGGCTTCACCGTGAACCACCCCGAATCGCCGGACACCGTCTCGATCGACATGCGCGACATCGGCCCCACCTATTACTTCGCGCCGCCGCGCGTGCTCGAGGGGCTGCTGACCCACGTCACCATACGCATGGAAGACGCGGGCTACCTGAAGCGCCGGCTGTATGCCGCCGCCATGTCGCTGGCGCGCCGCGTCGGCACCGCCATCCTCGACGGCAGGCCGGTGAGCGCCTGGGACCGCCTGCGCTACCGGCTCGGCGACCTGGCCGTCTACGGTCCGCTGCGCAACGCGCTGGGCATGAGCCGGGTGCGCGTGGCCTACACCGCCGGCGAAGCCATAGGCCCGGACCTGTTCGTGTTCTACCGCTCCATCGGCATCAATCTCAAGCAGCTGTACGGGTCCACCGAAACCTCGGTGTTCGTGTGCGTGCAGCCCGATGGCCAGGTGCGCGACGACACCGTCGGCCCGCCCGTCTCCGGCGTGGAGATACGCGTTGCCGACAACGGCGAGATACTGGTCAAGAGCCCCGGGCTCTTCAAGGAGTACTACCGCAATCCCGACGCCACCCGCGAGGCGCGCGATGCCGAGGGCTGGTTCCACACCGGCGACGCGGGCTACCTCGACACCGACGGCCAGCTCAAGATCATCGACCGCGCCAAGGACGTGGGCAAGCTGGCCAACGGCGACCTGTTCGCGCCGAAATACATCGAGAACAAGCTCAAGTTCTTTCCCTATATCAAGGAAGCCGTGGCCTTCGGCGCCGGCCGCACCGAAGTCTGCGCCTTCGTCAACATCGACCTCGAAGCCGTGGGCAACTGGGCCGAGCGGCGCGGCCTGCCCTATGCGGGCTATACCGACCTGGCCGGCAAGCCGGAGGTCTACGACCTGATCCGCGAATGCGTGGAATCGGCCAACGCCGACCTTGCCGCCGATCCGCGGCTGGCCAGTTCGCAGGTTGCGCGCTTCCTGATCCTGCACAAGGAGCTCGATCCCGACGACGACGAGCTCACCCGCACGCGCAAGGTGCGGCGCGCGTTCATCGCCCAGAAGTACGGCGTGCTGGTCGACGCGCTCTATGCCGGCAAGGACACGCAATACATAGAGACCGAAGTCAAGTACGAAGACGGGCGCACCGGCAGCATCGCGGCCGACCTGCGCATCTGCACGGCGCGCACCCACGGCGCCACGCTCGCCAAGGCGGCATGACATGACCAGTACCCGGGAACAACGCATCGGCGACGTGCTGCTCGACATGCAGAACATCTCGCTGGCATTCGGCGGCGTGAAGGCCTTGACCGACATCTCGTTCAATGTGCGCGAGCACGAGATCCGCGCCATCATCGGGCCCAACGGCGCAGGCAAGAGTTCGATGCTGAACGTGATCAACGGCGTCTACACGCCGCAGAACGGCGCAATCCTGCTGCGCGGAAAACGCTTCTCCCGCATGAACCCGCGGCGCGCCGCCGAGATGGGCATCGCGCGCACGTTCCAGAACCTGGCCCTGTTCAAGGGCATGAGCGTGCTCGACAACATCATGACCGGCCGCAACCTCCGCATGAAATGCGGCCTGCTTGCCCAGGCGCTGCACTGGGGCCCGGCCGAGCGCGAGGAGATCGCCCATCGCGAGTTCGTCGAGCAGATCATCGACTTCCTGGAGATCCAGGCCTACCGCAAGGTGCCGGTGGGGCGCCTGCCATACGGCCTGCAGAAGCGCGTGGACCTGGGCCGGGCGCTGGCCATGGAGCCGCGCCTGCTGCTGCTGGACGAACCCATGGCCGGCATGAACATCGAGGAAAAGCAGGACATGAGCCGCTTCATCCTTGATGTGAACGACGAGTTCGGCACCACCATCGTGCTCATCGAGCACGACATGGGCGTGGTCATGGACATCTCCGATCGCGTCGTGGTGCTGGACTACGGCAAGAAGATCGGCGACGGCACGCCCGAGGAGGTGCGTTCGAATCCGGAAGTGATCCGCGCCTACCTGGGCGCGGGCGCCGACGCCGCGGCTCACTGAACAAGGGGACACGCATGGCCTTTTTCCTGGAAACCCTGTTCGGCGGCCTGATGAGCGGCATGCTGTATGCCCTGATCGGGCTGGGCTTCGTGCTGATCTTCAAGGCTTCCGGCGTATTCAATTTCGCGCAGGGCGCCATGGTGCTGGTGGCGGCCCTGTCCATGGCGCGCTTCTCCGAATGGATCCCGCGCTGGCTGGGCTTCGACAACATGCTGCTGGCCAACGTGCTGGCCTTCATCGTCAGCGCGCTGCTGATGTTCCTGCTGGCCGTGGCGGTCGAGCGCTACGTGCTGCGCCACCTGGTCAACCAGGAAGCCACCACGCTGCTGATGGCCACCCTGGGCATCAGCTACTTCCTCGACGGCGCGGGCCAGATCGCCTTCGGCAGCTCGGTGTACTCCATCGACGTGGGCATGCCCAAGGATCCCGCGCTGGTGCTCGACGGCGTGTTCGAAGGCGGGGTGCTGCTCAACCTGGAAGACCTTACCGCCGCGGTGGTGGCGGCCCTGCTGGTGGCGGCCCTGGCGCTGTTCTTCCAGTACACCGCCACCGGCCGCGCGCTGCGGGCCGTGGCCGACGACCACCAGGCGGCCCAGTCCATCGGCATTCCGCTGAACCGCATCTGGATCGTGGTCTGGAGCGTGGCCGGCCTGGTGGCCCTGGTGGCCGGCATCGTGTGGGGCTCGAAATACGGCGTGCAGTTCACGCTGTCGACCGCGGCGCTGCGCGCACTGCCCGTGGTGATCCTCGGCGGACTCACGTCGGTTCCGGGCGCCATCCTGGGGGGCCTGATCATCGGCGTGGGCGAGAAGCTGTCGGAGGTCTACCTGGGGCCGCTGGTGGGCGGCGGCATAGAGATCTGGTTCGCCTATGTGCTGGCGCTGGGGTTCCTGCTGTTCCGCCCGCAGGGGCTGTTCGGCGAGAAGATCATAGACCGCGTCTGAGGAGCACCCATGTTCTATCGCGAAAACGGCCAGTTCAAGACCAGCTACCGCGCCGACCAGCAGATCTTCCCGATCCGCCAGGACCGCATCGTCATGCTGGGCCTGCTGGCAGCGGCCTTCGTGCTCGTGCCGCTCATGGCCAGCGACTACCTGCTGCGCGCCATCCTGATCCCGTTCCTCATCCTGTCGCTGGCCGCAGTGGGGCTGAACATCCTGGTGGGCTACTGCGGCCAGATCTCCCTGGGAACCGGCGCCTTCATGGCGGTGGGCGCCTATGCGGCCTGGAACCTGGGCGTGCGCCTGCCCGGCATGCCGCTGGTGCTGCAGATCCTGCTGGGCGGCGGCTTCGCCACGCTGGTGGGCATCGTGTTCGGCATCCCCAGCCTGCGCATCCGCGGCCTGTACCTGGCGGTGGCCACGCTGGCGGCGCAGTTCTTCGTCGACTGGGCCTTCCTGCGCATTCCCTACTTCACCAACTATTCGTCGTCGGGCAACGTGTCGGTGCCTCCGCTCTACGCCTTCGGGCTGCCGGTGCAGAGCTCGGTGCAGAAGTACCTGTTCGTGCTGGCCTTCGTGGCGGTGTTCGCGCTGCTGGCCAAGAACCTCGTGCGCGGCGCCATCGGCCGCCAGTGGATGGCCATCCGCGACATGGACGTGGCCGCTGCCGTGATCGGCATCCGGCCCATGTACGCCAAGCTGTCGGCCTTCGCCGTGAGCTCCTTCATCGTGGGCGTGGCCGGGGCGCTGTGGGGCTATATCCACCTGGGCTCGTGGGAACCGCTGGCCTTCGACCTGGGCCGCTCGTTCCAGCTGCTCTTCATGGTGATCATCGGCGGCCTCGGCTCGATCGCCGGCAGCTTCTTCGGCGCGGCCTTCATAGTGCTGGTGCCCGTGGCGCTCACCAACGTGCCGCACATGCTGGGCCTGTCGCTCTCGGTCGACACCGCGGCCCACATCGAGCACATGGTGTTCGGCGCCCTGATCGTGTTCTTCCTCATCGCGGAGCCGCACGGCCTGGCCCGGCTGTGGAGCATAGGCAAGGAAAAACTCCGGATCTGGCCGTTCCCGCACTGAAACCCACGGCGCCGGCCGCCGTGGCGGCCCGGCGCCCGCCCACCCGGCGCAGACCGGGCAACCCCGGTGCATGACGCACCAAGCAGGAGGTAAATGGAGATGACTCGCTACAACCTGAAGTTCGCCGCGGCCATGCTGACCTTCACCGGCGCCCTGGGCGCGCTCGCCACGCCTGCGGCGGCGGCCGAGGAGCAGTTCGTGCCGCTGCTGGTGTACCGCACCGGCTCGTTCGCCCCCCTGGGCATCCCCTGGGCCGACGGCAAGCTCGACTATCTCAAGCTGGTCAACGCGCGCGACGGCGGCGTCAACGGCGTGAAGATCACCTACGAGGAATGCGAAACCGCCTACGCCACCGACCGCGGCGTGGAATGCTACGAGCGCCTCAAGCGCCGCGGCGTCGGCGCCGCCGGCTTCGACACGCAGTCCACCGGCATCACCTTCGCCGTGAGCGACAAGGCCATCGTCGACAAGATCCCGGTGGAAACCGTGGGCTACGGGCTGTCGCAGTCGGTGGACGGCTCGGTCTTCGAATGGAACTTCCCGCTGCTGGGCACCTACTGGACCGCCGCCGACGTGATGATCCAGGACATCGCCAAGAAGGAAGGCGGCCTGGACAAGCTCAAGGGCAAGAAGATCGCGCTGGTCTACCACGACTCGCCCTATGGCAAGGAGCCCATCCCGCTGCTGCAGAAGCGCGCCGAGCAGGCGGGCTTCCAGCTGCTGCTCTACCCCGTGACAGCGCCCGGGGTGGAACAGAAATCCACCTGGCTGCAGGTGCGGCGCGAGCGGCCAGCCTATGTGCTGCTGTGGAGCGCCGGCATCATGACGCCCACGGCCATCCGCGAAGCCCAGGCCAGCGGCTACCCGCGCGACAAGATGTACGCCATCTGGTGGGCAGGATCCGAAGGCGACGTCCGCGACCTCGGCGCCGTGGCCAAGGGATACAACACCGTCACCATCCACAACAGCGCCGCCCGGGGCAAGGTATACGAAGACCTCAAGAAGTACGTCTACGACAAGGGCCAGGGCAGCGACGCCTCGGCCGGCGCCACGCTGGACACCATCGCCCATACCCGCGGCATGATGATCTCGATGCTGCAGGTCGAGGCCATCCGCACCGCGCAGGAGAAGTTCGGCAAGGGCAAGGCCATGACGCCGGAACAGGTGCGCTGGGGCTTCGAGAACCTGAACCTCACGCAGGAGCGCCTGGCAGCGCTCGGCTTCGGCGAGATCATGCGGCCGGTGCGCACCAGCTGCAACAACCACATGGGCGACGACTGGGCCCGCATCGCCCAGTGGGACGGCAGCAAGTTCGTGGTGGTCTCCGACTGGTACCAGGCCGACAAGTCGCTGCTCGACCCGCTGGTGAAGGACGCCGCTGCCAAGTACGCCAAGGAGAAGAACATCACGCCGCGCAAGTGCGAGTGATGCCGACCCGCCGCCGGCACGTGCCGGCGGCACTTCCCCAAGGAGCCGCGATGACTGCCGCCCATCCCCCCGCCGCCGACGCGGCCACGCCCGCCCCCAAGGTGCTGCTCGACGTGAACGGCATCGAGGTGATCTACAACCACGTGATCCTGGTGCTCAAGGGCGTTTCGCTGCAGGTGCCCGAGGGCCGCATCGTGGCGCTGCTGGGCGCCAACGGCGCCGGCAAGACCACCACCCTGCGCGCGGTATCGAACCTGCTGCGCGGCGAGCGCGGCGACGTCACCAAGGGCCATATCCGCTATCGCGACGAACGCATCGAACGGCTCTCGCCGGCCGAACTGGTGCGGCGCGGGGTGGTGCAGGTGATGGAAGGCCGCCATTGCTTCGCCCACCTCACGGTGGAGGAGAACCTGCTCACCGGCGCCTACACCCGCAGGCTGTCGCGGGGCGAGACCAGCGCGGCGCTGGACAAGGTGTACCAGTACTTTCCCCGGCTCAAGCAGCGGCGCACCAGCCAGTCGGGCTACACCTCCGGCGGCGAGCAGCAGATGACCGCCATCGGCCGGGCGCTGATGGCCAGCCCCAGCATGATCCTGCTCGACGAGCCCTCCATGGGCCTGGCGCCGCAGATCGTGGAAGAGATCTTCGAGATCGTGCGCGACCTGAACCAGCGCGAGGGGGTCAGCTTCCTGCTGGCCGAGCAGAACACCAACATCGCATTGCGCTATGCCGACTACGGCTACATCCTGGAGAACGGCCGCGTGATGATGGATGGCGAAGCCGCCGAACTGGCCAGCAACGAAGACGTGAAGGAGTTCTACCTGGGCATCGCCAGCGGCGAGCGCAAGAGCTTCCGCGACCAGAAGTTCTACCGGCGGCGCAAGCGCTGGCTGGCCTAGGGCCCGCCCGACGGATCCCACCATCCCATTCGATAGCAGAGATCATGGCTGATTATTTTGACGATCTGGAGGTCCGCCCGCCGGAAGTGCGCGAACAGGCCCTGATGGCCGCGCTGCCGCAGGCCCTTGCGCGCGCCATGGCCGCCGCGCCCGCGATTGCGCGGCAACTGCAGGGCGTCGACCCGCGCGCCGTCGCCAGCCGCCAGGCGCTGGCCGGCCTGCCCGTGCTGCGCAAGCACGAGCTGCTGGCGCAGCAGCAGGCCAGCCGCGACGGCGCCGGCGCGCCCGGCGCGGCCAAGGCCATGGGGGGCTTCTCCGCGGTAGGCTGGGGCCAGGCGCTGCGCGTCTACGCTTCTCCCGGCCCGATCTACGAACCCGAGGGCGCCCGGCGCGACTACTGGCGCTTCGCGCGGGCGCTGTATGCCGCCGGCTTCCGGCCAGGCGAACTGGCCTACAACTGCTTCTCCTACCACTTCACGCCCGCCGGCTCCATGATGGAGACGGCCGCGCACGCCGTGGGATGCACGGTGTTCCCGGGCGGCACGGGCCAGACCGAACAGCAGGTGCGCGCCATTGCCGACCTGGCCCCGGCCGGCTATACCGGCACCCCCAGCTTTCTCAAGATCATCCTGGAGAAGGCCGACGAACTCGGCATGCCGCTGCCCTCGCTGCGGCGCGCGCTGGTTTCCGGAGAAGCCTTCCCGCCCTCGCTGCGAGACTGGTTCGCCGCGCGCGGCATCGAAGGCTACCAGGCCTACGGCAGCGCCGACCTGGGCATGATCGCCTTCGAGACGCCGGCGCGCGAAGGGCTGGTGCTGGGCGAGGAGATCATCCTCGAGATCGTGCGGCCCGGCACCGGCGACCCGGTGCCCGACGGCGACGTGGGCGAGGTGGTGGTCACCACGCTGAACCCCGACTATCCGCTGGTGCGGTTCGGCACCGGCGACCTCTCCGCCATCCTGCCCGGCGCGTCTCCCTGCGGGCGTACCAACACCCGCATCCGCGGCTGGCTGGGCCGCGCGGATCAGACCACCAAGGTGCGCGGCATGTTCGTGCATCCCTCGCAGGTGGCCGAGGTGCTGGCCCGCCATCCCGGCCTGGGCCGCGCGCGGCTGGTGATCAGCGGCGCCGTGGGCGCCGACCGGATGGTGCTGCGGGTCGAGGCGGCACAGGGCACGCCCGAGCTCGCCGCCCGCCTGGCCGCCACGGTGCGCGACGTCACCAAGCTGCGGGCCGAAGTGGAATGGGCCGTCCCGCAATCGCTGCCCAACGACGGCAAGGTCATCGACGACCAGCGTTCCTACGACTGAATGCGGCAGACGTCCGGCGCCGGCGGCGATGTGGCGTCCACAGGGCCCCAGGCTTGCGCCCCGGCCGGATATGCAGCAACATCGTCCGGTCGCCGCTGCCCCGCCCCGCCATGTTCGACGAAGCCGAATCCGACCCGGTACTGCCCAAGCCCCAGTTCAAGCGCCGGGAGCCGCGGCTGCGCACCGCCCTGCTCAAGGCCCAGTACGACATGCTCGCCGACGCGCAGCGCGCGCTGCTGATCGTGGTGGCGGGCATCGACGGCGCCGGCAAGGGCGCCACGGTGAACCTGCTGAACGAATGGATGGACCCGCGCCACATCCACACCATGGCCTACGGCCCGCCCACGCCCGACGAGGCCCAGCGGCCGCCGCTGTGGCGCTACTGGAACGAGCTGCCGCCCAAGGGGCGCATCGGCATCGTCTTCGGCTCCTGGTACGTGCCCTTGCTGAAGGAGGCCGCACGCAAGCATCCGCGCGTCGGCCGCATCGAACGGCACGCCGAGGAAGTCCGCGCCTTCGAGGCGCACATGGCGGCCAATGGCGTACAACTGCTCAAGCTGTGGTTCCATCTGTCGCCGCAGGCGCAGCTCGAGCGCACCGAACGGCTGCTGTCCAGCCCGGAAACCGCATGGCAGGTGACGCGCGCCGACCGCAAGGTGCACAAGCATTTCCAGCGGCTGCGCACGGCCGGCGAAACCGCCCTGGTGCGCACCGACGCCGGCCATGCGCCCTGGCTGGTCGTGCCCAGCGCCAATGAAGAGATGCGCACCCTCGTCACCGCCGAGGCCGTGCTGAAGGCGCTGCACCGGCGTGCGGCGCCGCGCGTGCCGGCGGCCTTCTGGCCCCAGGCGCCGCGCAAGGGGCACGCCGACCGCCTCGGCAGCCTCGACTACGCCGCGCGCGTCGACAAGGACGACTACGAATCCGAACTCGGGCTGCTGCAGGGCCGCCTGGCCCGCGCATCCCGCTCCGCGGCCTTCCGCTCGCATTCGCTGATCCTGGTCTTCGAAGGGCAGGATGCCGCGGGCAAGGGCGGCACCATACGCCGCGTCACCCATGCGCTGGATGCGCGCCAATACGTGATCACGCCGATCAGCGCCCCCGCCGACTACGAGCTGGCGCGGCCGTACCTGTGGCGCTTCTGGCGCCGGTTGCCGGCCCACGGCCGCATCGCCATCTTCGACCGTTCCTGGTATGGCCGGGTCCTGGTCGAGCGCGTCGAGCGCCTGACCGCGCCACCCGACTATCGCCGCGCGTACGGCGAAATCAACGATTTCGAGCACCAGCTGCACGCAGCCGGCGCGATCGTGCTGAAATTCTGGCTGGCCGTCACCCAGGACGTGCAGCTCGAGCGCTTCCGCGAACGCGAGCAATCGCCTTTCAAGAACTTCAAGATCACACCCGACGACTGGCGCAACCGCAAGAAGTGGGCCGAGTACGCCGATGCGGCCAACGAGATGCTGGCGCGCACCGACACCGACGTCGCGCCCTGGCACGTCGTCTCCGCCAACGACAAGCGCTACGCGAGGCTGCAGGTACTGCGGCACATCGTCGAAGCCCTGGAATCCCGACTCCGATAACGCCCATGAGCACCCTGGAAATCCGCCCCGTCACGCAGGCCGACTTCGACGCCTGGCTACCTCTCTGGAAAGGCTACCAGGCCTTCTACCGCGTCGACATCGACGATGCCGTCACCCGCCATACCTACGCGCGGTTCCTCGATCCCGCCGAGCCCATGCACGCCGCGCTGGCCGTCTCCGCCGGCCGGGCGGTGGGCCTGGTGCACTGGATCTTCCACCGCTCGACCTGGACGGCCGGCGACTACTGCTACCTGCAGGATCTCTACGTCGACCCCGACGTGCGCGGCACCGGCGCAGGCCGGGCGCTGATCGAGCACGTATACGCCGCTGCCGCCCGCCACAACGCGGCGCGCGTCTACTGGCTCACGCACGAGACCAACCACACGGCCATGCAGCTCTACGACCGCATCGCCGACCGTTCCGGCTTCATCCAGTACCGCAAGGTGATGCCGTGACCATGCACGATCCGGCCTGCCCGCTGTGCACCCAGGAGGGCGGCAACCTGCTGTGGCGCGGCCCGCACCTGCGCGTGGTCGAGGTCGACGATGCCGACTATCCCGGCTACACGCGGCTCGTCTGGAACAGCCACCTGGCCGAAATGACCAGCCTCTCGCATCATGGCCGGGAGCTCATGATGCGGGCGGTATGGGCAGTGGAACAGGCGCAGCGCGACGTGCTGCATCCCGACAAGATCAACCTGGCGGCGCTGGGCAACATGGTGCCTCACCTGCATTGGCACGTCATCCCGCGCTGGCGCAACGACAGGCACTTCCCCGACGCCATCTGGGCGCCGCCGCGCGTGGCGCCCGGCAGCGAACCGCCGGGCTGGCAGGCGCAGCGCGACCAGGTCCGCGCCAGCCTGCCGCGCTACCGCGACAGGCTGGTCGAAGCCATGGACGCGCTGCTCTGGCACTAGCTGCCGGCGCTCAGAGGGTGGTGGCCATGGCCGGATCGCTGATGCCGTGCTTGCCGGTCTCCACCCGGCCCGCGAAACGGCGCGTCACGCCGTCGGCGAGCAGCGTGAAGTCGTACCAGTTGCCGCTGCTGGCCAGCTGCCAGTGCCGCTCGACGACCTCGCCCGCCGGCACATCCAGCGTCCAGGGGCCATCCTTGCGGTAGGCGTTGGCTTCCAGCCTGACGCTGGCCGCCGCCGCGCCGCCATTGGCCACCTTCACATAGACCGCACCCTTCTGCGCGTCGTAGCAGACCTGCGCCTCGACCGGTGCGCCGGTGGCCGTGTTGCCGCCGAACGTGCGCACGAAGCCGTTGCTGCTGTAGACCCACAGGTCGTAGTCGCCGCCATCGGCGGACGCGTCCCACACGTCTTCCAGCGTCTTGCCGGGTTCCACCGTGTAGCGGCGCGGGATCAGGTCCAGGTGCTTCTTGTCGTACACATGGAACACCGCGCCCGCCGTGCCGGTGTTGCTGAATATCAGCGTGACGCGCCCGTCCTCGCCCACGCGGGCGCTGGTGTGCAGTTCGTAGGGCAGCGCACGCGAGTAGCGGGTGCCCTTTTCCTGGAACAGCGGCTGCGGCGTCAGCGGCGGATCGGCACGCGGCAGGGTGCGCTGCTGGGCCTCCTGCGCCGCGTAGTCGCTGTTGTCGGGCAGCACGGGGAACGACGGATCGTTGGGGCTTTCGAAGTCGAAGGCGGAGGTCAGGTCGCCGCACACCGCGCGGTGCCAGGGGCTGATGCTGTCGACGGTGAGGTCGAAGCGCTTTTCCAGGAAGCGGGCCAGCGAGGTGTGGTCGAACACTTCCGAACTCACCCAGCCGCCGCGGCTCCACGGCGAGATCACGTACATGGGCACGCGCGGCCCCAGGCCCCAGGGGCGGGTCGTGCCGCTGATGGTGTCATCGGGGTGCAGGTACTTGCGGTCGGGGTCGTAGAAGTACTCGCCGTCCAGCGGCACCGTGGACTTGCCCATCAGCTTGCCATCCGCATCGTACGAGGGCACTGCGGGCGGCGGAAGATGGTCGAACAGGCCGTCGTTCTCGTCGAAGGTGATGAAGAACGCGGTCTTGCTCCAGACCTCGGGATTGCTGGTCAGCGCATCCAGCACGCGGGAGATGTAGTCCGCGCCCTGCGAGGTGCTGCCGCCGCCGCCCGGGTGTTCCGACACGGCCGGCCAGGGCAGCACCCACGATACTTCCGGCAGCGTGTCGTTGCGCACGTCGTTCGTGAGGTCTTCCAGGCTGTAGTGCTTCATGCCCTTCTCGTACAGCGGCGAGCCGGGCTCCGCGGTGCGGAACGATTCGAATGCCAGGCCGCCGTGCATGGCGCCCGTCCAGTTGTTGTTGGGATCCTGGTAGAAGCGCCAGCTCACGCCCGCCTTCTCCAGCAGGTCGGGCAGCGTGGGCCACTTGAACGACGAGCCCTGGTAGGTGTAGCCCGGTTCCGGCAGCGCGCCGGTGATCCAGCAGCGCAGATTGTTCGGCTCCGAGTCGGCATCGGTGCAGTTGATGCCCTGGCGGCCCAGCTCCGGATTGAAGTTCGATCCCGACCAGAACACGATGCGGTTGGGATCGGTGCCCGTGGTGATAGAACAGTGGTATCCGTCGCAGATCGTGAAGGCCTCGGCGAGCGCGTACTGGAAGGGAATGTCGTTGCGCTTGTAGTAGCCCATCGAGTGCACGTTCTTGTACTTGGGCCAGAAGTCCAGCTTGCCCTGGTTCCAGGCCGCCTGGGCGTCCGAGAACGAGTGAGGGGTGCCGGGCACGAAGATCGCGTTCATGGTCTCGCGGTCCAGGTGGTAGGGCGGCACCTCCTTGGTGCCGTCCGACTGGAACCATACCGGCTTGCCGCTCGCCAGGGGAATCGGGAAGCGGTCGCCGAAGCCGCGCACCCCGCGCATGGCGCCGAAGTAGTGATTGAACGCGCGGTTCTCCTGCATCAGGATGACCACGTGCTTGACGTCCTTGATGGTGCCGGTCTCGACCGATGCCGGAATGGCCAGCGCGCGCTGGATGGAGGCGGGCAGCAGGGCCGCCGCGGACAGCGCGCCCATGGTGCCGGCCGATTTGCGCAGGAAGTCGCGACGGTGGGCATTGCGCGGCGGGATGCCGCCGGACGCCGGAGGAAGATGCTTGCTCATAGGGATTCTCACGCAGGAAAAGAGGGAAACGGGGCGGGCGGAAGCGCTGCGCCGGTCAGGGCGCACACCGCAGCTGCGGCTCGGGCTTGCCGGGTTGTCCGGGCTCGCCGGGCTGCTCTGGTGTTTCCGGCGGGTTGGGCGGGGCATCGTCGTCGTCGCTGTTGCAGGCAGCCAGCAGGCACAGCAGCAGACTGGCCGCCAAGGCGGCCCAGGGGCGTGTGGGAGAGCGGTTCATCAGCAGGTCCTCATGCGGGGTGGATCGTCGATGGATGCAAGCCTAGGCACGCCACATGACAGAGGAATGAAATTAGCTCAATAATTAATTCTTACAAACTGAGCTTTATTCAGATAGACTGTCTCCGCAGTCATACTCAACACGATGCCCCGGCTGCTTGCCCACGACCATTCCCCACCGGCCCCGGCGCCGGGCCATGACGACCACCCCTACCGGCACGCCGGCAGCGCCAGCCTGATACTGGACCTCGACGGCACCCTGATCCGCGAGCACGAACCCCTGGATGGCGCGTCCGCGCTGCTGCATGCGTTCCGCGGCCGCTTCGTCATCGTGTCGAACAATTCCACCCACACTTCCCGCCAGCTGGCGCAGCGTCTGCAACGCATGGGCTTGCCCGTGCGGCCCGCAGACCTGGTCCTGGCCGGGGAGCAGATGGTGGCGTACCTGCGCCGGGAGCACGCCGGTGCGCGCGTGCTGCTGCGCGCCTCGGCGGCGCTCAGGCGCCACGCGGCGGCGCGCGGCTGCCAGCTGGTCGACCGCGACGCGCACGTGGTGGCGCTGGCCCTGGACAAGCGCTTCGATTACGCAGCGCTGTCGGACCTCGTCCGTGAACTGGCCCGGGGCGCCAGGCTGGTGGTCAGCAACGCCGACCTCAGCCATCCCGGACCCGATGGGCTGGCCATACCCGAGACCGGCGCGCTGCTGCAGGCGGTGCAGGCCTGCAGCGGCATCGTGCCCTGGCATGTGGTGGGCAAGCCGGAGCCCGCGATGTTCCACGAAGGACTGCGCCGGTTGGGCAGCGCGCCCGCCGCCACGCTGGTGATCGGCGACAACCCCGACACGGACGCCCTGGGCGCCCGCCGGGCTGGTCTGCGGCACGTGCTGGTGGGCAATGATGCCCGGGCGTCGGCGGCCACGCCGGCAGAGCTGCTGGCGCGCTGGCGCACCGCAGCGTGAGGCCCTAATAGCGCTTGAGCGAAAGCACGTTGAAGGTGCTCTTGAGCGTGGCCACCGATTTGTCGTAGTTGGCCAGCGCCAAGCAGGCGATCAGGGCGTCGATGATGGCCAGCTGCGCCAGCCGGCTCGTCATGGCTTCCGTGCGGAAGCGGGTTTCGCGCGCCATGGTGTGCAATTGCACGTCGGCATAGGCCTGGATGGGCGACTTGCCGAAATTGGTGATGCAGATGGTGCGCGCGCCGGCCTCCTTGGCCAGGCGCGTGGCCAGCACCGTCTCGTGCGTGCTGCCCGAATGCGAAATGGTGAGCACCGCGACCTCGGGCCCTGTGAGCGAGGCGCTGATCGCCTGCACGTGCGAATCGGTGACGGCCGTGGCGTTCAGGCCGATGCGCAGCATGCGGTAGTGCGCATCCTCGGCGATGGTGGCCGAGCTGCCGATGCCGTAGATCTCGATGCGCCGGGCCTGGGCCAGCAATTGCACCGCGCGCTCCAGCGCCTTCGTGTCGAGCACCGAAGCGGTTTCCTGCAGGGCCTGGATATTGCTCTGGAAGATCTTCCCCACCACCGCCTCGGCGCTGTCTTCGGGGGCCAGGTCTTCGTGGATGTATTGCACCGGCCGCACGATCTCCTGCGCCAGCGCGATCTTGAGCTGCTGGAAGCCCGTGGCCCCCACCATCTTGCAGAAACCGATCACGCTGCCTTCGCTGGACCCGGTTTTCTCGGCCACCTCGCTGACCGACATGTGCACCACCTGGCCAGGATGCCGGCTGACGAATTCCCCGATGCGCTGGGCCGCCGGCCCCATCGTGGACAGCAGGCTCTGGATGCGCGCCAGCATGGCGGACGGCGCCGCATTCGAAGCGGCAACATCAGTGCCGGACGGGGAGGATTTCTTGGTGGTGACCATGGGTACTCGCTACGTCGCGTCATTCTCGCATGGCAACATGAAAGGCATGGGGCATACTGGGAGGCGCAGCGGGCCGCATGCATTTTCGTTCAGCTAGAATTCAGGTTTCGCCGCATGGAGACATGATGACCCTGCCCACCACCCCGGCGCAACGCCCGAAATCGCTGCTGCTGGCCTTCCTGCAATCGGAGGCCATCGGCGGCTATGTCCTGATGCTGGCAGCCGTGCTGGCCCTGATCGTCGCCAATTCCCCGCTGGCCCCGGCCTATTCCGGCGTGCTGGAAACCAAGCTGGGCTTCGCGCTCGGCCCCCTCGTCCTCAAGGAATCCGTGCTGCACTGGATCAACGACGGCCTGATGGCCGTGTTCTTCCTGCTGGTGGGCCTGGAGATCAAGCGCGAGATGCTCGACGGCCAGCTGCGCGGCATGTCGCGCGTGGCATTGCCCGGCATCGCGGCGCTGGGCGGCATGGCGGTGCCGGCGCTCATCTACCTGCTGGTCAACCAGGGCAACCCGGAAGGCCTGCGCGGCTGGGCCATTCCCGCAGCCACCGACATTGCCTTCGCGCTGGGCATCCTGGCCCTGCTGGGCAGCCGCGCCCCCACCTCGCTCAAGATCTTCCTCACGGCGCTGGCCATCCTCGACGACCTGGGAGCCATCGCCATCATCGCGCTGTTCTATACCGACGAGCTCAACGTGGCGGCGCTCGGCGCCTCCGGCGCGCTGCTGGCGGCGCTGGTGGTGCTGAACCGCCTGCGGGTCGAGAAGCTGTGGCCCTACCTGCTGCTCGGCGTGGTGCTCTGGTATTTCGTGCTCGAGTCGGGCGTGCATGCCACGCTGGCGGGCGTTGCCCTGGCGCTCACCATCCCGCTGCGCCGCCAGGACTACAACCAGCCCGGCCGCGAGCATTCGCCGCTGCATGCCCTGGAGCATGCGCTGCATCGCCCGGTGGCCCTGGCCATCGTTCCCATCTTCGGCTTCGCCAACGCGGGGGTGTCGTTCACGGGCATGGGGCTGGAGAGCCTGGCCGAGCCCGTACCGCTGGGCATTGCGCTGGGCCTCTTCCTCGGCAAGCAGTTGGGTGTGTTCGGCTTCAGCTGGATCGCCATCCGCGCCGGCATCGCCACCATTCCGCACCAGGCGTCGCTGCTGCAGCTGTATGGCGTGGCGCTGTTGTGCGGCATCGGCTTCACCATGAGCCTCTTCATCGGCGCGCTGGCCTTCAGCGATCCCGCCACCATCGACGCCACCAAGATCGGCGTGCTGGGCGGTTCGCTGCTGTCGGCCGTCTCGGGCTACCTGCTGCTGCGCCTGGCGCGCGGGCCCGCCGTATCGGCCGAGTCCTCCGCGCCGGTGGCCGCCCGCTGAGGCGGGGCGCCGCGGTGCCGGGCTGCCGGCCTGCACACCGGGCGCCGCCGCGTCCGGCCACGCAGCCGGCGAACTGCATGCAGACTGCCCGCAGCCTGTGCCACAATTCCGGCCATGCCTGCAGACAACCGCCTAGCCCCCGACATGCTGGCCGCCGACGCGGCCGCCCTGGCCGCTCCATGGCGCCGGGCCCTGCAGGCCCCCGAGGCCGCCCGTGCGCTGCAGGCCGTGATCGCCTATGTAGAGCAGCGCCTGACCGAAGGCGCCACGGTATATCCGGCGCGGCCCTGGCGTGCGGTGCAGGAGCTGGCCCCCGCCGATGTGCGGGTGGTGATCCTGGGCCAGGATCCCTACCATGGCCCGGGCCAGGCCCAGGGCCTGGCCTTCTCGGTGCCGGACGACTGCCGCACTCCTCCGAGCCTGCGCAACATCCGCAAGGAAGTGGCGGCGGACGACCCGGGCGCCGTGCTGGCCGGCAACGACCTGGCCGCCTGGGCGGCGCAGGGCGTGCTGCTCCTCAATACCTGCCTCACCGTCGAAGACGGCAATGCCGGCTGCCATGCCAAGCGCGGCTGGGAGGCCGTTACCGATGCGCTGATCGCGGCCGTGGCCGCGGATCCCGCCCCCAAGGTGTTCATGCTGTGGGGCGCGCACGCACAAGCCAAGCGCGCCCTGCTGCCGCCCGATGGCCGGCACCTGGTGCTGGCCGCCAACCATCCTTCGCCGCTGTCGGCCACGCGGCCGCCCGTGCCATTCGTGGGCTGCGGGCATTTCCGCCGGGCCAACGAATGGCTGGCCGAACGCGGCTCGGCACCCATCGACTGGTCGATGGGCCGCACAAATATCGGACAGCAGCAGGAATTCGCGCTATAATTACTGCGCTGCACAACTCGGATTCGGCATTTTTCCCTATGGCAAGGCATCCGTCCTTGCTCACTGCAGTCCATCCGGCCCGCGCCGTTGCGTGATACACGCCCGGCAGCATCCCGGCCTGGTTCCATGCCGAACCTCATCGATTCCTGACCTCTTTCCATTCGCCACGCGCTTCCGCACGGAACCCCGCACGGAACCGCCCTCGCGCACGGTTGATTCGGTCGGCACGATGCTCCATCAACCGCTGCCTGGATCCCGGCCCCACTTTCTTTGGCCCGGCCAAGCGCACATGCCGTCATGCACGGCGAGGAAGCGCGAATGTCTTTCGCTGAAATGGGTCTTGCGCCCACCCTGTTGTCCGCTCTCGAAGAGACCGGTTTCTCCACGCCCACTTCGGTCCAGGCCGCCGCGATCCCGCAGGCGCTGGCCGGCCACGACCTGATGGTCTCTTCGCAGACGGGCAGCGGCAAGACCGCGGCCTTCATGCTGCCCGCCCTGCACCGCATTGCCCGGGAATCGGGCCAGGGCGGCGTGGGCGTGCAGGTGCTGGTGCTGGCCCCCACGCGCGAACTGGCGCTGCAGGTCGCCGAGGCCACGCAATCGTATGGCCGCAATCTGCCGGGCCTGCGCACCGCCACCGTGGTGGGCGGCATGCCCTACGGCGCGCAGCTGAAGGCGCTGTCGCGCCGCGTCGACGTGCTGGTGGCCACGCCCGGCCGCCTGATCGACCACCTGCAGGCCGGCCGCGTCAAGCTGGGCCAGGTGCACACGCTGGTGCTCGACGAAGCCGATCGCATGCTCGACATGGGCTTCATCGAAGACATCGAGACCATCGTGGGCCGCCTGCCCGCCGAACGCCAGACGCTGCTGTTCTCGGCCACGCTCGACGGCACGGTGGCGCGCCTGGCCGCGCGCATGATGCGCGACCCGCAGCGCATCGAAGTGTCCGGCCATCGCCAGAAGCACACCAACATCACGCAGAGCCTGCTGTACGCGGACGACGCCGCGCACAAGATGGCGCTGCTGGACCACGTGCTGCGGGATGCCCGCCTGGACCAGGCCATCATCTTCACCGCCACCAAGCGCGGGGCCGACAGCCTGGCCGACACGCTGGCCGACCGCGGCTTCGCGGCAGCCGCGCTGCACGGCGACATGAACCAGCGCCAGCGCACGCGCACCCTGACCCAGCTCCAGCGCGGCCAGGTCCGCGTGCTGGTGGCCACCGACGTGGCGGCGCGCGGCATTGACGTGCAAGGCATCAGCCATGCGGTCAATTTCGACCTGCCCATGCAGGCCGAAGACTACGTGCACCGCATCGGCCGCACTGGCCGCGCCGGGCGCGACGGCCTGGCCTACACGCTGGCCACGCATGCCGAGCGCCACAAGGTGCGCCGCATCGAGCACTACATCGGCCAGTCGCTGACGGCCGAGGTCATCCCCGGCCTGGAACCGCGCCAGGCGCCGCGTGCCGGTGCGCCGGCGCGCCACGGCAAGCCGGGCGGCAAGCCTTATGGCAAGCCCCAGGGCAAGCCGTTCGCCCGGCCCGCGGGCAGGCCCTACGAGAAGCGCGAGGGCGGCTATGCCGGTCCGCGCCATGAGACCGCCGCTCCCACGACCGATTCGCGGCCGGCGCGCGGTTTCGTGGACCGCAGCGCCGAGGCGGGCCCTGCCCGTCCGGTCGGCGGCGAATGGGCCCGCCGCGCGCCGCGCGGCGACTGGCGCGCCGAGCGCGACCAGGCCCTGCGCGGCGAGCGCAGCCCTGCGGAGCGCCCCGCCCGCCCGGGCCATGAGCGTCCGGCCCACGCCGAACGCGCACCCCGCGAAGGCGGCTGGCATGCTGCCGAACGCGCCCCGCGCCCTGCCGGCGAGTACGCGCCCCGCCATGGCGAGGCCCGCAAGCCGCAGGACCGCCCCTACGGCCAGCCCGCCGGCAAGTCGCATGCCCGTCCGGCCGGCAGCAAGCCCTTCGGCGCCTCCTACGCCAAGCCGTATGCCAAGCGCGACGGCGCTGCGCGCCAGGGCAAGCCGGCCGCTCGCCGCGGCTGATCGCCCTGCTCCCCGCCCCGGCGGGGAGCCTTCCCCGCTCGTGGGAAAATAGCGGCCATGCAACGCACCGCCGCTTCCTCTCTGCCCCCCCTCGACGAACACGCCAGCGCCCACAGCGCGTGCATGGCCGCGCATCTGCGCGAGGCCGTGCGTGCCGCCGGGGGCTGGCTGCCGTTCGAATCGTGGATGGAGCAGGCGCTGTACGCGCCGGGCCTGGGCTATTACACCGCGGGCGCCGCCAAGCTGGGCGCCAGCCCCGGCGCGCCCGGGCACGCTCTGCCCGCGGGCGATTTCGTCACCGCGCCGGAACTCTCGCCGCTGTTCGCACGCACCGTGGCGCAACAGGTGCACCAGGTGCTGAACGATACCGGCACCGATGCCGTGCTGGAATTCGGCGCCGGCACCGGCGCGCTTGCGGAGGGCGTGCTGGCCGGCCTGCAGGATCTCGGCCTGGCTGCCCGCTATTTCATCGTCGAAGTCTCGGCCGACCTGCGGCAGCGCCAGCAGGCGCGGCTCGCGCCCTACGGCAGCCGCGTGCAGTGGCTGGACGCGCTGCCCGAGTCCTTCGAGGGCTGCGTGCTTGCCAACGAGGTGCTGGACGCCATGCCCGCCGCGCTCTTCGCATGGAGCGACACGGCACAGGTGATGGAGCGCGGCGTGACGCTGGCAGACAGCGGGGACTTCGCCTGGTCAGACCGGCCGGCGCGGCCGGCGCTGGCGCAGGCGGTGGCGGCGCGCATGCCGCCCCTGCCCGGGTACGCCTCGGAGCTGAACCTGCGTGCCGAGGCCTGGATGCGCGAGCTGGGCCGCTGGCTGAGCCGCGGCGCGGCGCTGTTGCTCGACTACGGCTTTCCCCGCCACGAGTACTACCATCCGCAGCGGGCGGGCGGCACGCTGATGTGCCACCTGCGCCACCACGCGCACGCCGATCCTTTCGCGGCGCCGGGCCTGCAGGACATCACGGCGCACGTGGACTTCACCGCCATGGCCGACGCCGCCCTCGCCGGCGGGCTGGACGTCCTGGGGTATACCTCGCAGGCGCGCTTCCTGGTGAATGCCGGCCTGCTGGAACTGCTGGCCCGGCTCGACCCTGCCGACGCGGCCGGCTATGCCCGCCTGGCCGGGCCCGTGCAGACGCTGCTGTCGGAGGCGGAAATGGGCGAACTATTCAAGGTGCTGGCCGTGGGCCGCGGCATCGACGGGCCGCTGGCCGGCTTTGCGCGCGGCGACCGGCGCGGGGCGCTGTAGCCCGCGCCGAAACGGCTGCGCTCCGGACCTGCGCCCCCTGCTCCCTTTTGGACCGCGGCGCGTACGGCGATTCAGCGTTGACAGGACTCTAGGTATCCGCTGCGGCCAGCGCCTGCAGGCGCGCCGCGCGCAGCGCCGGCTTGATGCGCGCCGGATCGCCGCCGCAGGCCCGCGCCACGGCGCCGGCATCCACACCCCGCACCGCCTGCACGCGCGCCTGCCAGCGTGCGGTGTCCACCGGAACCAGCACCGCCGCGGCGGCCAGCAGCGCCATGTAGCGCTCGGGCTTGCGCAGCGCGTCGCAGCGCTCCAGCACGTCCAGCCAGCCTTCGGCGTCGGCGGCGTGCGGCAGGGCCTCCAGCAGGACGGGCAGCAGGCGCGCATGATCGGCGCACTCGGAAGGCACGCGCAGGCGCCGTGCCAGCTCGTCGCGCGCAGGCGCGCGGCGGCACAGCAGCGCATAGCGGCCCGGCAGCGCCAGCCCGGCCCCGGCGGCCCGGTCGAGCTCGGCGCCGGTGGCACGCGGATCGCGCAGTTCGGGCAGGATGCGCGCCAGCGCCCCGGCCTCGTCCAGAACTTCGAGCATGCGCGAAGGCGTATCGGCCATCAGCCCGCGCGACACCTCCTTCCAGACCCGTTCGGCCACCAGCGCGTCCACCTCGCCTTCCTCGGCCATGTGGCGGCACAGCGCCAGCGTCTCGGGCGCCACCGTGAAATCGCCGAAGCGCGCCGCAAAGCGCGCCAGCCGCAGCACCCGCACCGGGTCCTCGACGAAGGCCTCGCCCACGTGGCGCAGCACGCGCGCGCGCAGGTCGGCCTCGCCGCCCAGCGGGTCCACCAGCTGGCCTTCGGGCGTGCGCGCCATGGCGTTGACGGTGAGGTCGCGCCGGCACAGGTCCTGCTCGAGGGTGACGTCGCGCCCGGTGTAGAAGGTGAAGCCCTGGTAGCCGCGCCCCGACTTGCGCTCGGTGCGGGCCAGCGCGTATTCCTCCTTGGTGCGCGGGTGCAGGAACACGGGGAAATCGCCGCCCACGGGCACGAAGCCGCGCCGGGTCATGTCTTCGGGCGTGGCGCCCACCACCACCCAGTCGCGGTCGCCGGCGGGCAGGCCCAGCATGGCGTCGCGCACCGCGCCGCCCACGACGTACACCTGCAGTCCGTCGATGGCCGGGTCGGCGTGTCGCGTCACGGCCGGCCCGGGCCCGTATTGGCCGCCATGGCCTGCGGCGGCACGATCCGGCCCAGGCGGGCCTTGAGGGATTGCGGCTGGCCGCTGAACAGCGCCGCGTAGTACGTGGCGTTGGCCAGCACGTGCTTGACGTACAGCCGCGTCTCGGTGAACGGAATGGTTTCCGCGAAGATCGCGCCCTCGACCGGATGGCTGAGCGAGGCGCGCCAGTTGCGCGGACGCCCCGGGCCGGCGTTGTAGCCGGCGCTGGCCAGCACCTGCGAGCCGTCCAGGCCCTGCAGCACCATGTTCAGGTACTGGGTGCCGAGCTCGGTGTTGACGTCGAAATCGTGCACGCTCGAAGGCTTGAAGTCGGCCATGCCGATCTTGCGCGCCACGTACTTGGCCGTGGCCGGCATCAGCTGCATGAGCCCGGAGGCGCCGACGTGCGAACGGGCCTCCGTGACGAAGCGCGACTCCTGGCGGATCAGGCCGTATACCCAGGCAGGATCCAGCCCGATGGCGCGGGCCTTGGCGCTGACCCGCCCCTCGAAGGGCGCGATGTAGCGCTGGGTGAAGTCGAATTCGTTCCGGGTGAGCTCGGACGTGTTGACGACGCGGTCGTAGATGCCCTCGGCCCGCGCCAGTTCGGCGGCGGCCAGCAGCTGCCGGTCGGACATGCCGCGCAGCGCGAAATTCCACTCGGGCACCGCCTCGGGCCGCCAGCCCAGGCGGAACAGCTCCACCGCGCGCTGCAGGCCGGGGTTGGCGCGGGCCTCGGCCATCTCGGCGTCGGTGACGGGCGCAGCCATGGGCGGCACGCCGACAGGCCGGCCCAGCTCCTCGGCGGCGAGCTGGCCATAGAACTCGAACTTGCCCGCGATGCGCTCGTAGCCCTGCCGGGCCGTGTCGGTGCGGCCCAGGGCCGCATGGCCGCGGGCCTTCCAGTACACCCACACCGCCTCGGCCTGCTGCGACGTGGGCATCTCCTCGATGGAGGCGATCACCCAGGGCCAGTCGATGGGCGACTCGCGCAGCGCGGCGCGCACGCGCCACGCATGGTTGTATTCGGTGAGGCGTACCGAGCCCGCCTCGCGGTACCACTCGTGCGCCCGGCCGTCATGGTTCAGCGCGGCGATCAGCGCGAACTGGCTGCGGATCCAGGCCACGTGGGCCTTGGGCAGGTGCGGGGCCCATTCGCGCCGCAGATAGGCGTCGCCCACGTCCATGTCGGCGCGCGCCAGCCGGGCCAGCGCAATGGTGACCAGCTCTTTTTCGTTGCGGCCCACGGGCGATTTGCTCTGCCGCACCAGCCACTTCATCGGATCCTTCAGCAGGGCGGCGAACGCCTTCTGGTCGGCCGGCTCGAAGATGTAGGCTGCGAGCTTGCGCGCATCCGCGGTGCGGTCGACTTCGATCGCGTCGCGCAGCTGCGGCAGGATCTCGTCCCAGCCGAGCACGCCGTCGGCCACCAGCTGGTCGTAGAGCTGCCAGCACGAGGTGCCGGGCTGGAAGACGTCCAGGGCCTCCTGGGCGCGGGCCCGCTGGCCGGTCATGTGCCGCGCCTCGAGGCGGGCGCAGCCCAGCTGGGCGCTGCCGGTCTGGGGCTCGCCGAGGTCGCGGGCGCCTTCGAAGTCGCCGCTGCGCACGGCCACCATGATGGCGTCGCCGCGCAGGCGGTCTGCCAGGTAGGTGCCGGCATGGGCGTCGAGGAAGCGCTGCACCGCCGCGGTGGGGCGCTGCCCGCCCGGCGGGTTCCAGAGCTGGTAGCGCAGCAGCCAGTATTCGGCGTAGGGCTGCAGCGGATCGCCTGCGGCCTGCGGCAGGGCGGCGCCCAGCACCGACCACTGCTTGGCCCGCATGGCTTCGCGCGCGGCCACCACGGCCTGGCGCGCAGGGCCGTCGGGCGAGGGCGGCAGCCCGGCCAGCACGGCGCGCGGCACGGCAATCACAGGGCTGGCCTGGTCCGGCCTGGCGACGGCGGGCGCGCCGTTCGCCGCGGCGCGCTGCTGGGCGTCGACGGGAGCGCAGGCGGTGGCCACGAGGGCCAGCGCCGGCAGCCAACGCCGCAGGGCGCCGGCCGTGGCGGCGGATTTCTGATAACGTCGTGGTTCTAGATCCCGCTGCATGACCATCCCGCTGCCCTTCACCCCTGACTGCATGGCAATCCAAAATACCGCACAGGATAACGCAGTCGCGCTACGCGCGCGATTGCGGCAGGCCCGCGCCGGCATCCCCGAGCGCGACCGCGCGCGCGGCGCGCTGCTGATGCGCGGACGCCTGTTCAGCTGGCTCAATGCCGCCCGCGCGCAGCTGGGCGGCAACCCCCTCAGCGTGGCGGCGTTCTGGCCCATGGATCACGAGCCCGACCTGCGCCCCCTGCTGGAGCAATGGGCCGGCAACGGCATACGCGTCTGCCTGCCGCGCATGCAGGCGCCCGGCGAACCGCTCGCCTTCCACGCCTGGGAACCGGGCATGGCGCTGGAAGCCGGCCGCCACGGCATCCAGGAACCGCGCTCGGGCGAGCCCTGCGTGCCCGACGTCGTGCTGGTGCCCACGCTGGGCTACACCGGGGAAGCCGACCGCCTGGGCTACGGCGGCGGCTACTACGACCGCACGCTCGCCGCCCTGGCGGCGGCCGGCCACCGCCCCGTCGCGATCGGCATCGCCTGGGCCGAAGGCCTGCTGCCCCCGGACTACCGCCCGGCGCCGCACGACGTGCGGCTCGACGCGGTGCTCACGCCCGAAGGCTGGGTGCCGGCAGCGCCGCTGGACGCAGCGCCCTCGGGCCCGGCCGCCCCCTCGCGGCGGTTCATCCTGCGCTGAGCATCGCGCACCGTCCTGACGCCAGGCGTGCCATGGCGGTGCAGATGCAGGCATGCGCCACGGCCGGCGATGCACCACTGCTGTGCGCCGCAATGCGATTCATGCCTGGCATGCGCGTTGCTTGCATAATAGGCACCACACCAGCCAGGCCGCCAAGGCCCCGGGGTGCCGGCGGCAGGCCGCGCAACCCGAAGCAGGAGGATCCATGCACGACGCTGCACCCCGCTCCGTTGCGGCCCATGACGAAATGCTGGACGGCCAGGGCAATGTGCGCCCCCACTACCAGGCCTATGCCGAATGGCTGGCGCGCCAGTCCGCCGACATCATGGCGGCGCGCCAGATCGAGGCCGACCTCAGCTTCCGGCGGGTGGGCATCACTTTCTCGGTGGCCGGCGACGCCGCCGGCACCGAACGCCTGATTCCCTTCGACCTCATCCCGCGCATCATCCCCGCCGACGAGTGGCGGCGCATCGACGCCGGCCTGAAACAGCGCGTGCGCGCGCTGAACATGTTCATCCACGACATCTACCACGGCCACGAGATCGTGCGGGCCGGCATCGTGCCGGCCGCCCAGGTGTTCCTGAACGCGCAGTACCGCCCCGAGATGCAGGACATCGACGTGGCCGAGGACATCTACTGCCACATCGCCGGCGTGGACATCGTGCGCGCCGGCCAGGGCGAGTTCTACGTGCTCGAGGACAACCTGCGCGTGCCCTCGGGCGTGTCGTACATGCTGGAGAACCGCAAGATGTCCATGCGGCTCATGCCCGACATCTTCGGCCGGCTCAAGGTGGAGCCCGTGGCGCACTACCCCGACCTGCTGCTGGACAACCTGCGCGAGGTGGCCCCGCGCAGCATCGACGACCCCACCGTGGTGGTGCTCACGCCGGGCATGTACAACTCGGCCTATTTCGAGCACGCGTTCCTCGCGCAGCAGATGGGCGTGGAACTGGTCGAGGGCCAGGATCTCTTCGTGGAGCAGAACACCGTCTACATGCGCACCACGCGCGGCCCCCGGCGGGTGGACGTGATCTACCGCCGCATCGACGACGACTTCCTCGACCCGCTGTCGTTCCGGGCCGACTCGGTGCTGGGCGTGCCGGGCCTGCTCTCGGTGTACCGCGCCGGCCGCATCACGCTGGCCAATGCCATCGGCACCGGCATCGCCGACGACAAATCCACCTACCTGTACGTGCCCGACATGATCCGCTTCTATCTCAAGGAGGAGCCCATCCTGTCGAACGTCCCCACCTGGCAGTGCGCCAAGCCCGATGAATTGTCACATGTGCTGGCGAACATGCACGAGCTGGTGGTCAAGGAGGTGCACGGCGCCGGCGGCTACGGCATGCTGGTGGGGCCCTCGTCCACGCGCGCCCAGATCGAGGACTTCAAGCTGCGGGTGCGGGCCAACCCGGCCAACTACATCGCCCAGCCCACGCTGGCCCTGTCCACGGTGCCCACCTACGTGCAGTCGGGCGTGGCGCCGCGCCATGTGGACCTGCGGCCCTACGTGCTGTGCGGCAAGGGCATCCGCACCGTGCCGGGCGGACTGTGCCGCGTGGCGCTGGCCGAGGGCTCGCTGGTGGTCAACAGCAGCCAGGGCGGCGGCACCAAGGACACCTGGGTACTGGAGGAATAGGATGACGAACGCCACGCCCGCGGCGCCCGCCGCCCCGAGGAGGCCGACATGCTGAGCCGCACCGCCGACAACCTGTTCTGGATGTGCCGCCACATCGAGCGCGCCGAGAACACCGCGCGCATGCTGGACGTCAACCTGCAGATGTCGCTGCTGCCCCAGGACGCCTACACGCTGGAGAGCTCCTGGCGCGCCGTGCTGCGCATCTCCGAGCTGCAGGGCGGCTACGACGCCCGCTACCCGGTGGTCACGCCGCACGACGTGATGCGCTACATGGTGCGCGAGGCCGACAATCCGTCTTCCATCTATTCGTGCCTGCGCGGGGCGCGCGAAAACGCCAGGGCGGTGCGCGGCAGCCTCACCACCGAGGTCTGGGAAACCTACAACACCACCTGGCTGGACCTGCTGCGCCACCTCGACGCGGGCCTGCCGGAACGCAATCCGGGCGAGTTCTTCGAATGGGTGAAGTTCCGTTCGCACCTGGCGCGCGGCGTCACCATCGGCACCATGCTCGAAGACGAGGCGCTGTACTTCCTGCGCATCGGCATGCACCTCGAGCGCGCCGACAACACCGCCCGCATGCTGGACGTGAAGTTCCACGAACAGGAGGCCGGACGGCCCAGCACCGCCGCGCCGGCCAGCGGGCTTTACAGCGAGTACTACCGCTGGTCGGCGCTGCTGAGTTCGGTGTCGGGCCTGGAAATCTACCGCAAGGTATACCGCGATGTCATCGCGCCCGACCGCGTCGCCGAGCTGATGATCCTGCATGGCGACATGCCGCGCTCGCTGCTGGCCTCCGTGCGCGCGGTGGCCGAGGACCTGGCGCGCGTGGCCAACGGCCGCTCCGCCGAAACCGAGCGGCGCGCCGGCATGCTGCGCGCCGAGCTGGAGTACGGCCGCGTCGAGGACATCCTGCGTGGCGGGCTGCACCGCTTCCTCGAGCGCTTCCTGGCGCGCATCAACGACCTGGGCAACCGCATCAGCCAGGACTTCCTGGTGCCGCTGTCCGCCTAGCGCTGTCGACAACACAAGGGCCCGCCACGGAGCGACGCATGAAGCACCTGATCAAGCACATCACCCGCTACCGCTACACCGCGCCGGTTTCCTATTCCATCCAGACGCTGCGCCTCACGCCGCGTGCCGACGACCACCAGCGCGCGCTGCGCTGGCACATCGACGCCCCGGGGCCGCTGGCCGAACAGGTCGACGCCTACGGCAACGTCACCCACACCCTCACCCTGAACCGCCCGCACAGCGAGATCGAGATCCGCGTCACCGGCCAGATCGAGATCGACCCGCTGGCGTACGGCCGGGTGCTCGGCGAGGAAAGCCGCCTGCCGGTGCATGCCTACTGCGTGCCCACTCCCCTCACGCGCAGCGACGACGCCATCGCCGAGCTGTGCCGCGAGACCGTGCCCGACGGGCTGCGCGCGCCCCAGGACCTCCTCTCGCTGGCCAACGCCATCTGCGCGCGCGTGGCCTATGAGCCGGGCGTGACCGACGTCACCACGGCGGCCGGCCAGGTGCTGGCGCTGGGCCACGGCGTATGCCAGGACCACGTCCACCTGTTCCTGGCCTGCGCGCGCGGGCTGGGCGTGCCGGCCCGCTACGTCAGCGGCTACTACTACACCGGCGGAGATGCGGCCGCCAGCCATGCCTGGGCCGACGCCTGGCTCGAGGGCCACGGCTGGACGAGCATCGACATCACCAACCGGGAGTTCGCCTCCGACGGACACTGCCGCCTGGCGGTGGCGCGCGACTACGACTCCGCCTCCCCCGTGCGCGGCGTGCGCAATGGCGGAGGCGAGGAATCCATGAGCGTCTCGGTGCAGGTGCAGGTGGCCCGCCAGCAGTAGCGGCGCATCCGCGTCCCGGCACCCAGACATGTGAAACAGCCCGCCCGGTCCCAGGCACGCCAGCGCCTGGCGCCTTCCTCCTGCCCCGATCGAGAGTGGAGACTTCCGTGTCCATACACGTAGCCCTCAAGCATGTGACGCAGTACCGCTACGACCGCCTGGTCGGACTGTCGCCGCAGGTGCTGCGGCTGCGGCCCGCGCCGCATTGCCGCACGCCCATCCTGGCGTACTCGCTCACGGTCGAACCGGCCGGGCATTTCCTGAATTGGCAGCAGGACCCCTTTGCCAACTACCTCGCGCGCCTGACCTTCCCGGAAAAAACCCGCGAGCTGCGCATCACGATCGACCTGGTCGCGGAAATGGCGGTGTACAACCCGTTCGATTTCTTCCTCGAACCTTCGGCCGAACATTACCCGTTCCGGTACGAACCCGGGCTGGCGCACGACCTCGCCCCCTACCTTGCCAGGGAGCCCGCCACGCCGCTGTTCGCGGAGTTCATGGCGCGCATCGACACCGGCAGCCAGCGCACCGTGGATTTCCTGGTGGGGCTCAACCGCCAGGTGCACCGCGAGATCTCCTACCTGATCCGCATGGAGCCGGGCGTGCAGACGCCGGAAGAGACCCTGCGCCGCGCCGCCGGCTCCTGCCGCGACTCGGGCTGGCTGCTGGTGCAGGCGCTGCGCCACCTGGGCCTGGCGGCGCGCTTCGTCTCGGGCTACCTGATCCAGCTCAAGCCCGACGTGAAATCGCTCGACGGCCCCAGCGGCGCGGAGGCCGACTTCACCGACCTGCATGCCTGGTGCGAGGTGTTCCTGCCCGGGGCTGGCTGGATCGGGCTGGATCCCACCTCGGGGCTGCTGGCCGGCGAAGGCCACATCCCCCTGGCGGCCACGCCGGAACCGGGCAGCGCCGCGCCCATCACCGGGGCCGTGGAAAAGTCGGAAGTGGCATTCAGCCACGATATGGCGATCACGCGCATCTTCGAGTCGCCGCGCGTCACCAAGCCCTACACCGCCGCGCAGTGGGAGGCCATCCGCGACCTCGGCCATCGCATCGACGACGACCTGGACCGCCACGACGTGCGCCTGACCATAGGCGGCGAGCCGACCTTCGTGGCCACGACCGACCGCGACGCCCCCGAATGGAACACCGCCGCGCTGGGGCCCACCAAGCGCGGCTACGCCACCGAGCTGGTGCACCGGCTGCGCGAGCGCTACGGCGCCAATGGCTTCCTGCATTTCGGCCAGGGCAAGTGGTATCCCGGCGAGCAGTTGCCGCGCTGGGCGCTGTCGATCTACTGGCGCGCCGATGGCCAGCCGTGCTGGAACGACCCGTCTCTGTTCGCCGACGAACGCCGCCCCGGGGGCTGCACCGAGGCCGATGCGCAGCGATTCATGCTGGCGCTGTGCGCCGAACTGGGCGTGCCGGCGGACTATGCGCAGCCCGCCTATGAAGACGTGTTCTATTACCTTTGGCGCGAACGGCGCCTGCCGGTCAACGTGGACCCCTTCGACGCGCGGCTGGACGACGAACTCGAGCGCGCCCGGCTGCGCCAGGTCTTCAGCCGGGGGCTGGACCGCGTGGTGGGCTATGCCCTGCCCCTGAGCTGCGAGGGGGGGGCCTGGCGCAGCGGCCCCTGGTTCCTGCGCGACGAGCGCATGTACCTGTTCCCGGGCGATTCCCCCATGGGCTACCGGCTGCCGCTGGATTCGCTGCCCTGGGCCGCCGAAGCCGACCGCCCGCTGGCGGTGGAGGCCGATCCCTACGGACTGCCACGCAGCCTGCCGGCACCGGCCCTGCTGCGCATGCAGCCTCCTCATGCCGCCGCGGGGCCCGAGTCCGGCGGGCGCGGACCGGGCGCCGGCGGACCGGGCGCCGGCGGGCCGGGCGCTGCCGGCGCCGGCGGGGCCGCCGGTGCGGCCGCAATGCCTGCAGACCAGCGGCCCGCGCGCTTCGAATCGGCCGGCTGGATCACGCGCACCGCCCTGTGCGTGCAGGCGCGCGAGGGCGTGCTCTATGTGTTCATGCCGCCGCTGGCGCAGGCCGAAGACTACCTGCGGCTGCTCACGGCGGTGGAGGCCACCGCCGCCCGGCTGGGCCGGCCCGTCGTGCTGGAAGGCTATCCGCCGCCGCGCGACCCGCGCCTGAAGCTGCTGCAGGTCACGCCGGACCCCGGCGTGATCGAGGTCAACATCCATCCGGCGTCCAACTGGGACGAACTGGTGGACCATACCGAGTTCCTCTATGCGGCGGCCTTCGAGACACGGCTGTCCACCGAGAAATTCATGGCCGATGGCCGGCATACCGGCACCGGCGGGGGCAACCATCTCGTGCTGGGCGGCGCCACGCCGGCCGACAGCCCCTTCCTGCGCCGCCCCGACGTGCTCGCCAGCCTGCTGGCCTACTGGGTCAACCATCCGTCGCTGTCGTACCTGTTCTCGGGCCTGTTCATCGGCCCCACCAGCCAGGCCCCGCGCATCGACGAGGCGCGCAACGACCAGGTCTACGAGCTCGAGATCGCGCTGCAGGAGATACACCGCCAATGCGCCGCGCACGGTGCCGGCGTGCCGCCCTGGATGGTCGACCGCGCGCTGCGCAACATCCTGGTCGACGTCACCGGCAACACGCATCGCGCCGAGTTCTGCATCGACAAGCTGTATTCGCCCGACGGCCCCACCGGCCGGCTGGGCCTGCTGGAGCTGCGCGCCTTCGAGATGCCGCCCCATGCCCACATGAGCCTGGCGCAGCAGCTGCTGCTGCGCGGACTGCTGGCCCGCTTCTGGCGCACCCCGTACACCGCCAGGCTCACGCGCTGGGGCACGGCCCTGCACGACCGCTTCCTGCTGCCGACCTTCGTGTGGATGGACTTCGAGGACGTGATCGCCGACCTCAACGAAGCCGGCTATGGCTTCGAGCCAGAATGGTTCGCCCCCCATTTCGAATTCCGCTTCCCCCAGTACGGCGACATCGCCGCGCGCGGCATCCGGCTGGAAGTGCGCGGCGCGCTGGAACCGTGGCACGTCATGGGCGAGGAGGCCGCCGCCGGGGGCACGGTGCGCTACGTCGACGCCTCCCTGGAGCGCATCGAGGTGCGGGTCGAGGGCCTGAACGACAGCCGCTACGTGGTCACGGCCAACGGCCGGGCGCTGGCACTGCAGCCCACCGGCCGCGCCGGGGAGTTCGTGGCCGGCGTGCGCTACAAGGCCTGGGCGCCGCCGTCCGCCCTGCACCCGACGGTGCCGGTGCACGCGCCGCTCACGCTGGACATCGTCGATACCTGGACGCAGCGGTCGCTGGGCGGTTGCCGGTATCATGTGGACCATCCGGGCGGCCTGAACCCGGACACCCTGCCCATCAACGCCTACGAAGCCGAAAGCCGGCGGCTGGCGCGGTTCTGGAAAATGGGGCACACGCCGGGGCGCATGCAGGTTGCCCCGCCCATGCCCAGCCGCGAGTTCCCGTTCACGCTGGACCTGCGGCACGACTAGAACCTGTTCCAGCCGAAGGGCCCGAACCCGCCGCGGCACGCCGCCAAGCCCGCCACCCATGCCGCAGTTCCTTTTCCAGACCGACACGCGCGACATCGCCGCCCTCGCGGCGCATGCGGCCCTGCCGCCGCGCCCCGGCCACTACGACGAGCTGCGCGCCGCGCCGGCGGCGGGCGGCGGCACCGTGCTGCGTCCGCCGTGGCCGCGCTTCTTCGAACTGCTGGGCACCGAGGGCTTCGCCGACCTCGACCGCCGCGCGGCCATCGTGGCGCGCCAGATCCGCGAAAACGGCGTCACCTACAACATCTATGCCGACGCCAACGGGCCGGCGCGCCCGTGGTCGCTGGACCTGCTGCCCTATATCGTGGGCGAGTCCGACTGGGCCGTCATCGAGCGCGGCCTGGCGCAGCGCGCGCGCCTGCTCGACCGGGTGCTGGCCGACGTGTACGGCCCCCAGGCGCTGCTGCAGTCGGGCCTGCTGCCTGCGGCGCTGGTGCAGGGCCATCCCGGCTACCTGCGCCCCCTGCGCGGCCACGTGCCGCCGGGAGGCGTGTTCCTGCACATCGCGGCCTTCGACCTGGCGCGCGCCAGCGACGGCAGCTGGCAGGTGGTCTCGCAGCGCACCCAGGCGCCTTCCGGCCTGGGCTACCTGCTGGAGAACCGCCTGATCATCTCCGGCCTGTTCCCCGAGGCCTACAAGGAACTGCGCGTGCAGCACCTGGCGGCCAGCTACCGCAGGCTGGTGGACATGCTCTACCGGCTCAGCCCCGGCGGGCTGCCGGCGCACACGCCCCCGCGCATCGCCCTGCTCACGCCGGGCCCCTACAACGAAACCTATTTCGAGCAGATCTACCTGGCGCGCTACCTGGGCCTCACCCTGGTCGAAGGCAGCGATCTCGTCGTGCGCGACGAGCAATTGTTCGTCAAGACCCTGCACGGGCTTGAACGCGTGCACGCGCTGCTGCGCCGGCTCGACGACGACTTCTGCGACCCGCTGGAACTGCGCGCCGACTCGGCCCTGGGCGTGCCCGGCCTGCTGCAGGCCATGCGCGCCGGCAACGTGCTGGTGGCCAATGCCCTGGGCGCCGGCCTGCTCGAATCGCCCGCCATCAACGGCTTCCTGCCGGCCATCTGCCGGCACCTGCTGGACGAACCGCTGCAGTTGCCGTCGCTGCCGTCGTGGTGGTGCGGCGAAGCCGCCGCCCTGCAGCAGGCGCTGCCCATGCTGGAATCCGCGGTGGTCAAGGCCACCTATCCGGGCAGCCGCCGGCGTCCCGGCTTCGAACCGGTGATAGGCGCCAGCGCCTCGCCCGCGGCCCTGGCCGAACTGCGCGCGCACATCGCCGACGATCCCGACGCCTACACGGTGCAGGCCTACCTGCCGCTGTCGCAGGCGCCCACCTGGGCCGAGGGCCGCATCGTGCCGCGGGCGGCCATGGTGCGGGTCTTCGCCATCGCCGACGGCGAAGGCGGGTGGCACGTGCTGCCGGGCGGCCTCACCCGCATCGCCCACCGGCAGCAGCAGGTGGTGTCCATGCAGCGCGGCGGCAGCAGCCTGGACACGTGGGTCACCACCAGCGGGGCGGTCGACACGTTCTCGATGCTGCCCACGCGCCTGCGCCCCGAGGAAGTGGCGCAGGCGCGCTGGCCGGTCTCGAGCCGCGCGGCCGAGAACCTGTTCTGGGCCGGGCGCTATGCCGAGCGCATCGGCAACGACGTGCGGCTGGCCACGCTGGTCCTGGGCTGGCTCAACGGCGATGCCGACGATCCCGATCCGGTGCTGCGCGCCCTGGCCCGGCTGTGCGCGCACAGCGGCCTGGTGCCCGCCGGCATGCCCGTCGCGCTGCGCGTGTTCGAGCACACGCTGGCCGCGGGCCTGGCCGCCCCGGACGGCGGCCTGGCCCGCAACATCTCGGCGCTGGCCTACGCCGCAGGCCAGGTGCGGGACCGCCTGTCACCCGACCATTGGCGCCTGATCGCCAGCGTGGCCGCAGACGGCGGCATGGCCCGCGCCGGCGCCGACGCCGATGCCGGCGAGGCAGCGCCGCCCACCGCGGCCGACCTGCTGCCGGCGCTGCGCCAGCTGAGCCAGCAACTGTCCGCCATCAGCGGCGCCCAGGCCGACCACATGACGCGCGACGACGGCTGGCGGCTCCTCACCATAGGCCGGCACACCGAGCGGCTGGCCACCATGGCGCGGCTGCTGGCCGCGCTGTTCGAGGACAACGCCGTGCTGTGCGACAACGGCTTCGGCCTGCTGCTCGAACTGTTCGACAGCATCATCACCTATCGCGCCTATTACCAGGGCCGCCAGGAAATCCCCGCGCTGCTGCACCTGCTGGTGCTGGATCCCGCCAATCCGCGTTCGCTGGCCTGTGTGCTGGGCGGCCTGCACGCCGAACTCGGCCGCCTGCCCGGCCACGCGGCCGGCCCCGCCGCCGACCTGGTCGCCCTGCTGCCGCCTGCCGATACCGGCGTGTCCCTGGCTGCGCTGTGCGAACGCGATGCCCGCGGACGCTACGCGGCCGTGCTGGCCCTGGCGGCCCGGGCGCAGGCCGCGGCCGGCGCACTTTCCGACGAGATCAGCCGGCGCTACTTCAGCCACGCCGCCGGCGACCAGAGCCTGGCAGCCTAGGTGTCGATGCTGGAAGCAGACCTGCATGAATGAGCCCATCTCCGGCGACCCCGCCACCGGCCCCCAACAGGGCGGCGCCTGCCTGGCCGTCGTCCACGAGACGGCCTATCGCTACGACGCGCGGGTCGAGGTGTCCCATCACCTCACGCACCTGCGTCCGCGCCACGATGCGCGGCAGTCGCTCGACGCGCACGTGCTGCACATCGAGCCCGCCCCGGCGCGGGTCCACGGCATGCCCGACACGTTCGGCAACTGGCGCAGCACCTTCGCGCTGTATGTGCCGCACGATGCGCTGCTGGTGCGCGCCAGCAGCCGCGTCACGGTGCATGCGGACGCGCCGGCGCTGCAGTCGCTGCCGGCCATGCCCTGGGAGCAGGCCGCCGAGCGGCTGCGCTACGCCGCCGGCCGGCGCTACGCCCCCGAGTGCGAATTCGCCCTGCCCTCGCCCTACGTGCCGCTGCATGCCGAATTGCGCGCCTATGCGCTGCGCGCTTTCACCCCGGGCCGACCGGTGCCTGAGGCGGCCCTGGCCCTGATGCAGCGCATCCATGCGGATTTCGACTACGCCGCCGACAGCACCCACGTGGCCACCCCGCTGGTCGAGGCGTTCCGCCAGCGCCAGGGCGTATGCCAGGACTTCGCCCACGTCATGATCGGCTGCCTGCGCGCCCTCGGCCTGGCAGCGCGCTACGTCAGCGGCTACCTGCTGTCGCACCCGCCACCCGGCCAGCCGCGCCTGGTGGGCGCCGACGCCTCGCACGCCTGGGTATCGGTCCATTGCCCGGACGCCATGAGCGGCGCCTGGCTGGACCTGGATCCCACCAACGCCATGCTGCCGGGCCGGGAACACGCCGTGCTGGCGTACGGCCGCGACTACGGCGACGTCACCCCGCTGCGCGGCGTCATCCGCGGCGGCGGCGGCCATGCACTCGAAGTCCGCGTCACCGTAGCGCCGTGGCAGGAGGCACCCGCCGGCCTGTCTCTGCCCCCCCAGCAGGAGACACCATGACCCGATTCTTCGACGCGCTCAGCCAGCAGCTCGACGGCCTGGCGCGGCGCCGCGGCCGCACCACCCGCTCGCGGCTGTACCGCTGCGTCTGCGGCCAGCCGGTATTTTTCGACAACACCGAGTGCCTGAACTGCCATGCGCAGCTCGGCTACGAGCCGCACCTCGGCCGCGTCGTGGCCCTGGCCGAAGGCCCGCAGCCCGGTTCCTGGCGGCTGGCCGGACGCCAGCGCAGCAGGATGTACCGGCGCTGCGCCAATTTCGACACGCCGGCCGTCTGCAACTGGCTGGTGCCGGCAGGCGCGCGCGAAACGCTGTGCCCGGCCTGCGCCCTGAACCGCACCATTCCCAATCTTTCGGATCCGGAGAACGGCAGGCTGTGGGCCAAGGTGGAATCCGCCAAGCGCCGGCTGGTGGCGCAACTGCTGGCCCTGGGCCTGCCCTTGCGGCGCGCCGCAGAGCCGGGCGACGGCGGCCTGATGTTCGACCTGCTGGCCCCCGATCCGGACGGCCAGCCGCCCATGACGGGCCATGACCGCGGGCTCATCACGCTCAACGTGCAGGAGGCCGACGACGCCTACCGCGTCAAGGTGCGCGAACAGATGCACGAGCCCTACCGCACGCTGCTGGGCCACTTCCGCCACGAGATCGGCCACTTCTACTGGGACCGCCTGGTGGCCGGCACGCCATGGCTGGACAGCTTCCGCCAGGTGTTCGGCGACGAGCGCGCCGACTACGGCGCCGCGCTGCAGCGCCACTACGACCAGGGGCCGCCGGCCGACTGGGATCAGTCCTACATCAGCAGCTACGCCTCTTGCCATCCCTGGGAAGACTGGGCCGAGACCTGGGCCCACTACCTGCACATGATGGACACCCTGGAGACGGCCATGAGCTTCGGCGTGGCCCGCGACGCCGTGGAACGGCCCTACGCGCCGTTCACCGAAACGGCGCTGTACGACCCCACCGACCCGGATGGCCCCCAGTTCCTGGCCCTGGTAAATGCCTGGGTGGACCTCACCGGGGTGCTCAACGAGCTGTCGCGCAGCATGGGCCAGCGGGATTTCTATCCCTTCGTGCTGCCCATGGCCGTGGTAGGCAAGCTGCAGTTCGTGCACCGGCTGGTGCGCACCGCCCCCGCCTGAAGCGGCTTGTGCCTACAATTGGCGCAGTTTTTTATCGGTCACCGCCATGACTTACTGCGTCGCTGCCCATCTCGAAGCGGGCCTGGTCTTTCTCTCCGACTCCCGCACCAATGCCGGGGTGGACCAGATCAGCATCTTCCGCAAGCTCAAGGTATTCGAGCAGCCCGGCGAGCGCGTGATGGTGCTCATGAGCGCCGGCAACCTGGCCATCAGCCAGGCGGTGGTCAATGTGCTGGCCCAGCACGACAGCAGCGACGCCGGCTCGCTGTGGCAGGCGCCGGACATGTTCGAAGCGGCCCGCCGCGTCGGGCTGGCGGTGCGCGAAGTGCACCGGCGCGACGCCGAGGCCCTGGCCGGCCAGGGCGTGGAATTCAACGTCAGCCTGATCTTCGGCGGCCAGATCCGCGGCGGGGCCTGCAGGCTGTTCCAGGTGTACGCGGCGGGCAACTTCATCGAGGCCACGCACGAATGCCCCTACATCCAGATCGGCGAGGCCAAGTACGGCAAGCCCATCCTGGATCGCGTGCTGCGCCCCGACACGCCGCTGGATGAAGCGGCCAAGTGCGCGCTGATCTCCATGGATTCCACGCTGCGCTCCAACATCTCGGTGGGCTTGCCGCTGGACCTGCTGGTGTACGAGCAGGATTCCCTGCGCGTCACCCACTTCGCCAACATCGACGAGCACAACGAATACTTCCGCATGATCCGCGGCACCTGGGGCGCACGCCTGCGCCAGGTGTTCACGGAAATCCCCGATCCGCCCTGGACGGCGCCCGGCAACCCTGCCTCGCTCACCGGCGGCCATACCCACCGCCCCGTGCGCATCCTGCCGCCGCGGACCCTGGAAGCCGACTATGCGCCGCCCCAGGTGCTGGCCCAGGACACCGCCGGCCATCCCCAGGCCTCCTGAGCCCCGGACGGCGCCGGCGGCGGCCCGCGCCGCGGCATCCGGCGCCCCGGCATCCCGGCTGCTTCGACGCCGCCGAACCCCGGCTTAGCGAAGCGCGAATTCCTCCCCGTCCCGCATTGCCCGAAACTGGCTTTCCTCCCGGGCGGCCGCTGGCCGTCCGGGCCATGACCCTAGAAAAGGAGCGAGACATGGGAATCTTCCCGCAACAACACCTGCGCCGCCTGGGCGCCCTCCTGCTGGCCGCCGGCTGCCTGGCGGCAGGCCACGCAATGGCACAGGGCGCGTACCCGGGCCGCCCCATCACCCTGGTCGTGCCCTTCGCCGCCGGCGGCCCCACCGACGTGGTGGCCCGCACCCTGGGCGCGGCCATGTCGCGCACGCTGGGCCAGCCCATCGTGGTGGAGAACCGCACCGGCGCCGGCGGCACCATCGCGCCCGCCTTCGTGGCCAAGGCCGAGCCCGACGGCTACACCTTCCTGATCCACCACAACGGCATGGCCACCGCACCGGCGCTGTACCGCAAGCTGCCCTACGACCCCCTCAAGGACTTCGAATACGTGGGCCAGGTGGCCGACGTGCCCATGACCCTGCTGGGCCGCAAGGACCTGCCCGCCGACGACATGGCAGGCTTCATGGCCTACGCCAGGCAGAACGGCAACAAGGTGAACCTGGCCAACGCCGGCCCCGGCGCGGTGTCCCAGCTGTGCGGCATGCTGCTGCAGGAGGCCCTGGGCACGCAGTTCACCACCGTGCCCTACGCCGGCACCGCCCCGGCCCTCACCGCGCTGCTCGGCGGCCAGGTCGACGTGCTGTGCGACCAGACCACGCAGACCATCCCGCACATCAAGGCGGGCAAGGTGAAGTTCTACGGCGTGACCACGCTGGAGCGCATCAAGGCCCTGCCCGATGCGCCCACCCTGCAGGAGGCCGGGCTGAAGGGCTTCGAGATGAAGGTCTGGCACGGCATCTACGCCCCCAAGGGCACGCCCCGGGAGGTCATCAAGACTTTCAACGCCGCGCTGAAGACCGGCCTGGCCGACCCGGCGTTCAGCCAGCGCATGGCCGAGCTGGGCGCGGAGATCGTGCCCGCCGCCAAGCAGACCCCCGAAGGGCTGCAGACCTGGCTCAAGTCCGAAAGCGACAAGTGGCAGCCGCTCATCCGCAAGGCCGGCGTCTACGCCGACTGAGCGCGCGGCGCGGTGCCGGGCGCCGCGCCTCAGCGGCCCAGCGCCTTCCAGATGCCCAGCGGCGCCTCGGCCGAATTCAGCGTGTAGAAGTGCAGCCCCGGCGCGCCCCCGTCCAGCAGCTGCTGGCACAGGCGCGTCACCACGTCGATCCCGAAAGCGCGGATCGAGGCCTTGTCGTCGCCGAACTCGGCCAGGCGCAGGCGGATCCAGCGCGGCACCTCGGCGCCGCACATGTCGGAGAAGCGCAGCAGCTGGCTCTGGTTGGTGATGGGCATGATGCCGGGCACGATGGGCACCGTCACGCCCCTGGCCCTGGCCCGGGCCACGAAATCGAAATACGCGTCGGCGTTGAAGAAATACTGGGTGATCGCAGCGTCGGCGCCCGCCTGGACCTTGCGCACGAAATGCCCGAGGTCGGCCGACGGGCTGGAGGCCTGCGGATGCATCTCGGGATAGGCCGCCACCTCGATGTGGAACCAGTCGCCGGTTTCCTCGCGGATGAAGGCCACCAGGTCGCTGGCGTAGCGCAGCTCGCCGGCATCGCCGCCCATGCCCGAAGGCAGGTCGCCGCGCAGGGCCACCACGCGCCGCACCCCCTCCTCGCGATAGGCCTGGAGGATCTCGCGCAGCTGCGCGCGCGAGGCGCCCACGCACGACAGATGGGGCGCCGCATCACAGCCCAGGTTGCGCAACATGCGCACGGTATCGGCCGTGCCGGCGCGGGTCGAACCCCCGGCGCCGAAGGTCACGCTGACATAGCGCGGCTGCATGGGCAGCAGCTGCTTGGCCACGCGCACCAGCCGCTCCTGGGCGGCGATGTCGCGCGGCGGGAAGAACTCCAGGCTCAGCGCGGGCGTATTCGCTTGGTTCATCAGGGAATCAGTCGGGACAGCAGGCCGGAGATCAGGCTGTAGAGAATCGCACCCGCCACGGCCCACCAGAAGCCGTTGACCTGGAAGCCGCGCAGCACGGAGCCCGCGAACCAGAACAACAAGGCATTCAGGATGATGAGGAAGAGACCGAGCGTGACGATCGTGATGGGCAGCGTCAGCAGGACCAGCACCGGCTTGACCAGCATGTTGAGCAGGCCCAGCACCAGCGCGGCGATCAGCGCCGAGCCGAAGCTGGCCACGGCGATGCCGGGCAGCAGGTACGCCACCGCCAGCAGGGCGACGGCGTTCAGGATCCAGACGAGTATCAGGGTCATGGTCGATCTCCTATCGGGAGGAAACGCCCGCGCCGGCGCGGCGCGGGTACGTGTCCCCTATTGTGCTACAGGAATCAGTAGCGGTAATGATCGGCCTTGAACGGGCCGTCGACCGGCACGCCGATGTAGTCGGCCTGCTGCGGCGTGAGCTTGGTGAGCTTCGCACCCAGCTTCTTCAGGTGCAGGAAGGCGACCTTCTCGTCGAGGTGCTTGGGCAGCACGTACACCTGCCCCTTTTCATAGGCCTCGTTGCGCGTGTAGAGCTCGATCTGCGCGATGGTCTGGTTGGCGAACGACGACGACATCACGAACGAGGGATGGCCCGTGGCGCAGCCCAGGTTCACCAGGCGGCCCTTGGCCAGCAGGATGATGCGCTTGCCGTCGGGGAAGATCACGTGGTCGACCTGCGGCTTGATCTCTTCCCACTGCAGGTCTTCGATGCCGGCCACGTCGATCTCGTTGTCGAAGTGCCCGATGTTGCACACGATGGCCTGGTCCTTCATGGCTTCCATGTGCTTGCGCGTGATCACGTTGTAGTTGCCGGTGGCCGTGACAAAGATGTCGCCGTGCGCGGCGGCTTCGTCCATGGTGACCACCTTGTAGCCCTCCATGGCGGCCTGCAGCGCGCAGATCGGGTCGATCTCGGTGACCCACACCTGGGCGCGCAGCGAGGCCAGCGCCTGGGCGCAGCCCTTGCCCACGTCGCCGTAGCCGGCCACCACGGCGATCTTGCCGGCCACCATCACGTCGGTGGCGCGCTTGATCCCGTCGACCAGCGACTCGCGGCAGCCGTACAGGTTGTCGAACTTCGACTTGGTGACCGAGTCGTTCACGTTGATGGCCGCGAAGGCCAGCTCGCCCTTCTGCGACATCTGGTAGAGGCGGTGCACGCCGGTGGTGGTTTCCTCGGTCACGCCCTTGATCTGGGCCAGCCGGGTGGAGTACCACTTGGGATCGCGCTCCAGCGTTTTCTTGATGGCGGCATACAGCACGCGCTCTTCCTCGCTGCCGGGCTTGGCCAGCACGGAGATGTCTTTCTCGGCCTTGGCGCCCAGGTGCAGCAGCAGCGTGGCGTCGCCGCCGTCGTCCAGGATCATGTTGGCCTGCTCGCCGGGCCACTCGAAGATCTTGTGGGTGTATTCCCAGTACTGCTCGAGCGTCTCGCCCTTGACGGCGAACACCGGCGTGCCGGTGGCGGCGATGGCCGCGGCGGCGTGGTCCTGGGTGGAGAAGATGTTGCACGAGGCCCAGCGCACTTCGGCGCCCAGGGCAACCAGCGTCTCGATCAGCACGCCGGTCTGGATGGTCATGTGCAGGCTGCCCGCGATGCGCGCGCCCTTCAGGGGCTGGCTGGCGGCGTATTCCTCGCGGATGGCCATCAGGCCCGGCATCTCGGTTTCGGCGATGGCCAGCTCGCGGCGGCCCCAGTCGGCCAGCGACAGGTCGGCGACGATGTAGTCTTTGACGGAGGATTCGGTGACGGCGTTCATGGTGGAGGGCTCCATGTGGATGACGAACGGCGCAACGACGGCCGGACGGCGGGAGCCCTGCACGGCAACGGCATGGCCCCGCCTTTTCCGCCGTGGCGGCTAAGGTGAGCGCCGTTGCTGCAGCGCCGTGCGGACACGGCGCGTGGAACAAGTTTCCTGAGCCTGGCGGACGCGGCCCTGGGCGGCTGGCGATCCGTCGCAACGCTCCTCAGGAATGCGGCGTATTGTAGCGTTTCGCCCTGCCCGCGCAAAAGCCGCGCTCACAGCTGCGGATGGTAGGCCGGATCCACCCAGGCGGTCTGTTCCGTGAGCGGCACCAGGGCGCCCAGCAGGTCGCTGGCCACGGCATCCCAGGTGCGGGTGAGCGCATGCGCCCGCACCGCCTGGCGGTCGAGGTCGAGGGCGGCGCGGCAGGCCTGCGCGAGGTCGTCGTTCAGGTAGCCCGTGACGCCCTGCTCCACCACCGCCATGGGCGCCTCGGCCCGCAATGCCGCCACCGGCGTGCCGCAGGCCATGGCTTCCAGCATCACCAGGCCGAAGGTATCGGTGAGGCTGGGAAACACGAACACGTCGGCGGCGCGGTAGTACTGGGGCAGCTTGCCGTCGGGCTGCGGGCCGGCGTAGACGACATCCGGATAGCGCGACCGCAGCCGTTCGGCATCGGGCCCGCCGCCCACCACCACCTTGGTGCCGGGCAGGTCCAGCGAGAGGAAGGCGTCGAGGTTCTTCTCGCGCGCCACCCGGCCCACGCTGAGGTAGATGGGGCGCGGGAGATCGCCCAGCGCATCGCGCGAGCCGGGCGAGAACAGCCGGGCATCCACCCCCCGCGACCACACCTGCAGGCGCTCCAGCCCGCGCCGGGCGACGATGTCGCGCACCGTGGGCGTGGGCACCAGCACGCGCTGCGAGGGCCGGTGGAACCAGCGCATGTAGCGCCAGGGCAGCGAGGCCGGGATGCCCATGCGGGCTTCCAGGTATTCGGGGAACAGGGTGTGGAACGAGGTGGTGAAGCGCCAGCCGCGGCGCAGCGCCATGCGGCGCGCCGCCAGGCCCAGCGGCCCTTCGGTGGCGATGTGCAGGGCGTCGGGCACGGTGTCGCCCAGGATGCGGCGCAGCTGCTTGCCGGGCTGCACGCACAGCCGCAATTCCGGCTCCGACGGCGCCGGCACCGTGCGGCTGCCTTCCGGGCTGACCACGATCACCTCGTGGCCCCACTCCCGGAGCAGGCGCAGCATGGTGGTCCAGGTGCGGACCACGCCGTTGATTTGCGGATGCCAGGCATCCGTGACGAGGACGATGCGCATGGTACGAACCGGGTCGGGTTGCGACCGCTGCATTAGGCCCGCCTATTGTGACATGACAAAGTCAGCTGTCCAGAGGCATCCCTGGTCGCGGCCGCCCGCCGCAGATAGACTGGCGGCTTCGGGCCGCCCGGCCCGCCTCCGAGCGCGGGAACCCCATGAAGACTGCCCTGGACCACATTGCCGTGTCGGCGCCCGACCTCCGGGCCGGCGCGGACTTCGTCGAACGCGCCCTGGGCGTACGCCCCCGGCCGGGCGGCGCCCATGCGCGCATGGGCACGCACAACCTGCTGCTGCGCCTGGGCCCGGACGTCTATCTGGAGGTGATCGCGCCGGACCCTGCCGCGCCCCGGCCGCAGCGGCCGCGCTGGTTCGAGCTCGACCGCCTCGGGCCGGCCTGCGCGCCGCGGCTGGCGACGTGGGTGGCGCGCACGGACGACATCGCCGCGGCACGCGCCGCCGCCGGGCCGTCGCTGGGCGAGGTGGAACCCATGCAGCGCGGCGCGCTGTCGTGGCGCATCACCATACCCGCGGACGGCAGCCTGCCCGGCAACGCCGGCGGGGCCATGCCCACCCTGATCCAATGGGACGCCGAACCGCACCCGGCGGCCGTGCTGGACGACCTGGGCTGCACGCTGGAGGGGCTGGACGTGTTCCACCCCGAGCCGGCGCGCCTGCACGCCATGCTGGACGCGATCGGCTACGAGGGCGCCGTCGTCAGCCTGCATTTCGGCGAGACGCCGCGGCTGCAGGCCCGCGTGCGCACCCCGCATGGGCTGCGCATGCTGCCGGCCGCCGCCGCGCCGGACGGCGCAGCTCAATAGTTGATCGAGGCCGACAGCATGTAGGTCCGCCCGGCGGCGTTCGTCACGAACGAGCCCGACGCCAGCCAGTAGCGCTTGTCGGTCACGTTCTCGATGTTGGCGCGCAGCACCACGTCCTTGCCGGCGACCCGCATGTGGTAGCGGGCGCCCACGTCGTAGCGGGTGTAGCCGGGCAGGCGCAGCGTGTTGGCGCTGTCGAGATACACCGACGACGTGCGGATGGCGCGGCCGTTCAGGCTCAGGCCCTGCACCCACGGCGTGTCCCAGTCCAGGCCCAGGTTGTAGGTGCTGGCGGGCACGCCGGCCGGACGGTTGCCCTGGTTCACGCCGTTCTGCGTCTTGTTGAGCTCGCTGTCGATGAAGGAAGCGCTGGCCATCAGGCGCAGGCCGGGGGTGAGTTCGCCGAAGGCGCTGAGCTCCAGGCCGCGATTGCGCTGTTCGCCGAAATAGCCGTAGACGTTGTCGTCGTTGGCCTCGCCGGCGGGGCGGGCGAGCTGGAACAGGGCGGCAGTGGTGGTGATGCTGCCCCAGTCCACCTTGACGCCCGCCTCGTACTGCTTGGACTTGTAGGGGGCCAGCACCTCGCCCCGGTTGGCATAGGTGGAACCGACGATGGTGCCGCGCGTCAGGCCTTCGGTGAAGTTGGCATAGACGGAGACGTTCTCCAGCGGCTTGACGACCAGGCCGGCAACGGGCGAGGTGGCGTTCGCCCGGTACTTGCTGGTCTCGGCGCCCGTGATGGTGTCGTAGCTGTCCACGTCCACGGTCTGGCGGCGCGCGCCCACGGTGAGCAGGACGCGGTCGTCGGCAAAGGACAGGGTGTCGGCAATGGCGAAGCTGGTGAGCGCGGTGTCGGACGCCTTCTGCGGCGTAAGCCGGACGGCCGGGCCCGCGGGGATGTGCACGGGGTGATAGATGTTGGAGGCCACCACCGCCGAGCCGGTGGAATAGGCGTTGCCGGCCTCCTGGTCCATGTAGGTGAAGCCCAGCGCCACCCGGTGCTTGATGGCGCCGGTCTCGAAGCGCGCGCTCAGGCCGGCATCGCCGCTCAGGGTCTTGGAGTAGGAGTCGTAGTACGTGGTCATCACGTGGAAGTTGCCGTCGGCATCCACCGACAGCCGGCGCGCGCCGGTCTCGTCCACCGTCACCGGGAAGATCTGGCGGACTTCGCCGTCGCGGTATCCCAGGGCGATGTGGCCCGTGACGTTGTCGGTGAAGTCGTACTCCAGGCGCGACATCACGGTGTCGTCGCGCTGGGTGAGCCGGGTGCCGGGATAGAAATTGGTGCGGCCGTCCGGCGGGGACGGCAGTTCGTCGATGCCCGGCTGCCAGCCGATCTGCGAGCGGACGTTCTCGATCTCGTCTTCCTGGTGGATGGCGTCGATGGACCAGCGCAGGCGGCTGCCGCGGTAGTCCAGGCCGAGCGCGGCCATGTCCAGGCCCTGATTGCCGTCGCGCAGCGTGGCCTCGCCGCCGCGCTTGACCCCGTTGAAGCGCACCCCCCAGGCGTTGTCCTCGCCGAAGCGCCTGCCCAGGTCGAGCTGGGCGGTGGCGTTGGACTCGCTGGAGTAGCCCAGCGTGGCGCGGGCCAGCGGCTCGTCGTCGGCACGCTTGGTGACGACGTTGATGGCGCCGCCGATGCTGCCTCCGGGCGGGATGCCGCGCATGAGGGCGCCCGGGCCCTTGAGCACCTCCACGCGCTCGAGGATCTGCACAGGCACGCGGCTGGACGACACCAGGCCGTACAGGCCATTGACGCTGACGTCGCCGCTGCCCACCGGAAAGCCGCGGATCTGGAAATCCTCGCCGAAACCGCCGGTGGAGGTGAGGTTGCGCACCGAGGCATCGTTGACGACGACGTCGGCCAGGGTGCGCGCCTGCTGGTCGTACAACAGCTCGGAGGTGTAGTTGGTGGTGCTGAACGGGGTGTTCATCACGTCTTCGGCGCCGAGCAGCCCCAGGCTGCCGCCGGTGGCCACCTGCCCGCCGGCGTAGGGCACGGCAAGATCGCCGAGGATGCCGGCGCTCACCGTAACGGGAGCCAGCTCGGCCACCGGGCCCGCGCCGGGGCGCGACAGGGTCACGCTGTTGCCGTTGCGGTCGTAGTGGATGCCGGTGCCCTGCAGCAGCTGGCGCAGCGCCGCTTCCGGCGCGAGCTCGCCCGACACGGCGCCTGCATTCAGGCCGGCGACGACGTCCGGGGAGAAGAAGATCTGCAGGGGCGTCTGCTGCCCCAGCTGCAGCAGCGCGTCGCCCAGCGGCTGGGCCGGGATATGGAGGATGCGGGCGGCGCTTTCCTGGGCCCGGACAGCAGCGGGGGCCACGCCCAGGCCCAGTGACAGCGAAATGGCCAGTGCGGAAAGCGCCAGCCGGGGCGGGAAACGCCTGGCGCGTCGGGACGGAGGGTTATTCAAGATGCGGATTCCAGTGATGGGCGCCACGGACGGTGGCGGGGGCATGCTCGGGTCTGAACGTGGCGGGAGCCGGCTCGCGCTGCCCCCTCATTTATCCAGACGCACGACCCCCGCCTTCACCGGAATGGGAATCGATATTATTTTTCAGGACCTGGCCGCCAGGCGTGTGCCGGCATCAGCGGGCGACCACGGCCAGGTCGCCATTGACGGCACGCTCCACGGCCACGGGCGCGATGACGGGCAGCGCGGCCATCATCGCCTGGGGATCGTCGATGTCGAACACCCCGGACACGCGATACCGGTCCAGCCCGGGCGCCGCGAGGCGGGCGGGCCGGGGCAGGTAGCGGTTCATTTCCTGGATGACCGCGGCCAGCGGCATGTCGTCGAACACCACTTTGCCGCCCCGCCAGGCCGCGACCCGGCCCACGTCGACCTCCATGATCCCGCCCAGCGTGCCGTCTGCGTAGGCAGCGGCCTGCTGGCCCGCCGCCAGCCGCCGTTCGGCCGGCCACCCGCCGCGACCCGCCGCCAGCCGGACCGAGCCCGACTCCACGCTGACGCGCAGCATGTCGGCATCCCGGCGCACGTCGAAACGCGTACCGGTGACGGTCACCCGGCCGATGCCGCCGTCCACGACGAAAGGGCGAGCGGCGTCGTGCTGCACGTCGAAATAGGCTTCACCGCGTTCCAGGACCACCCGCCGGCTGTCTTTGTCGAAACGCACGACGAGGCGGGTGCCGGAATTCAGATGCAGCGTGGAGCCGTCGGGCAGGCTGGCCTGCCGCCGCTCGCCCTGGCGCGTGGCCAGCCCGATGACGTCGGCGGCCGGGCCGGAATGGCGCATCGGGCCTGCCAGCCCTGCCACCACGGCCAGCGCACAGGCGGCTGCCAGCCCGACGCAGGCGCGGCGGCGCGGCAGCCCGTGCGGCGCCGGCCGGGCGGGCACGTCGCGCATCAGCGCGCGCAACCGCGTCTCCGGGACGGCCAGCGCGGCGTCCCAGAGCCGCATCAGCCTGCGGTATTCGCGCTGGTGCGCCGGGTCGGCCTGCAGCCAGGCGGCGAATGCCCGCCGCTCGGCGTCGGTGGCCTCGCCCGAATGCATGCGCGCGAACCACTGGGCGGCGTCGCGCGGCAGGTCCAGCCCGTCCGGCGGCACGGGCCCGGGGCCGGAATCAGTTGGGCGCATGGTGCTGCAGCCGCTCGTTGATGTGGCGCACGGAACGCGTCATGTATTTTTCCACCATGCTGCGCGAGAGGCCCATCTGATGGGCGATCTCGGTGTGCGTCCATCCCTCGAGGCGGCACATGATGTACACCTGCCGGCATTTGAGCGGCAATTCCGCCAGCGCCACCGCCAGCGCGTCGGCCAGTTGCTGGAACCGGATGCCGTCATCGGCCGGCGCCGTGGCGGGGTGCTCGACCTCGTCCATGCTGTCCAGCGACGTGATCTCCAGCGCGTTCACGTGGCGATGCCGGCTCACCAGGCGATTCGACGTGCCCCGGGCCATGTAGGCCCGGGGATCATGGATGGCGCCCACGCCGCCCTCCAGCATGCCGAGCACGGTGTCGTGCATGGCGTCTTCGCCGTTCTCGCTGCCGTGCCCGCCCCGCCGCCACCGGGTGATCAGTTCCGCGTAGTGGGCGAGCCAGTCTTTCCTGGGCTGGGCGGTGCGCGGCATGGGCGGGGCGGCAAAGTCACAGGGAGAAATAATGTTTTATTTTAATACGCATTCTCATTTGCGCGCGCGAACCCGCCCGGTGCATGCCGGCCCTCCGGCCGGCGCCGGCTCAGCGCCGGGGATAGCCCTGGGACTTGATGCGCGCCCACACGGCGCGCTTTTCCGCCTCGTCCATGAAGACCCAGTTCGCCACCTCCATGGCCGTGCGGCCGCAGCCGCGGCAGATGTCGTCATACAGGGTGGAGCACACGGCCACGCAGGGAGAATCGGTGGCCGAGAAGACGTCGCGGCTGCCGCGTTCGGCGGCAACCGGGATATCGGGCAGGTCGGAAGAAGAACGGCTCATCGGGCTAGGTTAACACCCGGGGAGCCGCCCCTTTTCCATGGCCCTGCCGCGGGCGCAGGCTTGGGCGGCTGCCGGCCTCAATCCACCTTGGCGTTGGAGCGCCTGACCACGTCTTCCCACACGGGCACTTCCTTCTGGATGAAGGACGCAAAGGTCTGGGCGCTTTCGCCCCCCACCTGGGCGGAGCCCATGTCGGCCAGCTTGGCCGCCACGTCGGGCGAGACCAGCGCACGATTGACCGCCTCGTTCAGGCGCCGGGTGAGGTCGGCGGGCAGGCCGGCGGGCGCGAAGACGCCGTACCAGTTCGTCACCACGAAGCCGTCGTAGCCGGCCTCGTCCAGGGTGGGCAGATCCGGGAAGGCCTCGGCGCGCCTGGCGCCGGTGGTGGCCAGCGGGCGCACCCGTTCGGCGCGGGCCTGCGGCAGCAGCGCGCCGGTGGTCTCGAAGGCGATCTGCACCTGGCCCGCGATGACGTCGGTCATGGCCGGCCCCTGGCCCTTGTAGGGGATGTGCAGCATGTCCACGCCGGCGCGCAGCTTCAGCAGTTCGCCGGCCAGGTGCTGCGGGCTGCCGCTGCCGCCCGAGGCGAAGTTGTATTTGCCGGGCTCGCGCTTGAGCAAGGCCACCAGTTCCTCCACCGTCCTGGCCGGCACGCCCGGATTCACGTACAGCACCAGCGGCATGGCCGCCACCTGGGCGATGGGCTGCAGGTCCTTCACCGGATCGATCCGCAATGTATAGAGATTGCGATTGATGACCACCCCGGTATTGTTGCCGAGCAACAGCGTGCAGCCATCCGGGGCCGAGCGGGCCACGAACTCCGTGCCGATATTGCTGCTGGCGCCGGCCCGGTTGTCCACCACGATGGGCACGCCCAGCGACTCCTGCAACGACGGCGCCAGCAGGCGCGCCAGGATGTCGGTGGTGCCGCCCGGCGGGTAGGGCGAAACGAAACGGACATTGGCGCAGTTCCAGCCGGCGGCCAGGGCCGGCGCCCCTCCCGCCAGCATGGCCAGCGCCACGCCCGCGCGCAGGACGCGGCGACGCACGCCGCCCTGCAAACCCGTCTTCCTCTTCGATGCACACGTCATTGCAGTCTCCTCTGCGTGATGCATTATGAAAAAAGGGAACGTGCCGGACGACGGCTGCCCGGGGCGGCCGGTCCGTGCCCTGCCGCGCGCCGGGCGGGCGCGGCAGGGCGGATCAGGCTTCCTCGCCGCGCTGCAGCGTGTGGTAGCCGTGCTTGCGCCGCGCATCGGCGAGGCGGGCCCCGGCCAGCGCCTCTGCCAGGATCGCCTCCTCGGCGCGGCGCGTGGCCAGCGCCTTGGCGAACACCTCGTGCGCGCGCGCCTGCGGCACCACCACCACGCCGTCCTGGTCGGCCACCACGATGTCGCCCGGGCAGACGCGGACCTCGCCCAGGCTCACGGGCACTTCCACGCCCTCGACCTGCACGCGGTCCTTGCCGGTGCGCATGAAGCGGCCCCGGCTGTACAGCGGATAGCCGCAGTCATCCGCCTCCGCGGTATCGCGGCAGACGCCGTTGATCACGGTGCCGGCCACCCCACGGTGGCTCGCCAGGCGGCTCAGGATGCCGCCCCACACGGTGCAGTCGGTTCGCCCGCCGTTGTCCAGCACCACCACCGCGCCGGCGGGCACGTCGTCGATGAAATCGCCCACCGTGCCCTTGGCCTGGGTATCGACCGGCGCGAAACGCACGGTGTAGGCGGGCCCGAACACGCGCGGCTCGCCGGCCACCCTGCCCAGGCCCGGCGCGCTGCCCGGGAGCTGGAAGAAATCGAGCGCGTCGGAAATCTCGGCGGTGCTGAGCGCGCGCGCCGCGTCGTCGAAAGAACTGGCCTGGGTCACGGGATCCTCCGGAATGACGAATGAAACGAACAGGCATGCCTCAGCGGCAAGAATGACAATCTAACCTTGATTGTCAGACAAAACAAGCCTGTTTGTCTTTCTGGCCGGCCTGCATGGCAGACGGTATAGTTGGCGGTCTCCGACTTCCGCACCCGTGCAATGCCCAGTCTCTCCGCAGCTCCCGATGCCGCCCGCCCCGCTGCCTCCAAGCGCATGCAGGTGGCCGACCAGCTGCGCGAAGCCATCCTGTCGGGCCGGCTGCTGCCGGGCACGCGCCTGATCGAGCGGGAGATCTGCGCCCTCACCCAGGCCAGCCGCCCACTGGTGCGCGAAGCCATCCTGCAGCTCGAAATGGAAGGCTTCGTCTACAGCGCGCCGAACCGCGGCTCCGTGGTGGCCACGCTCACTGCCGAGGAAGCCGCCAACATCTACCAGGTGCGGGGCGTCCTGGAAGGCCTGGCGGCCAAGAACTTCATCGCGCTGGCCAGCCCGCAGGAACGCCAGGCCCTGCGCGCCGCGCTGGACCGGCTGCAGGCCGAGATCGACGTGGGAGACGTGCCCGGCCAGCTGGCCAGCATCAATGCCTTCTACGAAGTCCTGCTGGCCGGCTGCGGCAATCCCACCCTGGCCGAGACCCTGCGCCTCATGCACGGCCGCATCGCGCGGCTGCGCGCCACCTCCATCACCAGCCCGGGCCGGGTGAAGCAGTCGCATGCCGAGATGTCCGCCATCGTGGACGGCATCGAAGCCCACGATGAGCAGGCCGCCTGGAACGCCTGCATCCGCCACATGGAGCTCACCGCCGCCGTGGCCCTGAAGGTGATCAGCCGGATGCAGCCCCGGCGCGGGCGCGGCTAGGGTTACGCGTTCAGGACGGATGGCCGGCGTCCATGGTTGGCCGGCAACGTCCACGTACCTGACGTGAGCCCAGGTGCGCGACGTTCAGATCTCGTCGATAGGCGTGCTGCGCGGGTCCGGACCGGCCTCCTGGCCCAGGGCGTAGCGGTCGCGCGTGGTGACGTAGAAGCTTGCGCCGAATCGCCCCACGGGGAAGTAGTCCTGCAGGCGCACGCGCCAGGCCTGCGTGTCGATCAGGCCGTCGCGCGCATGCAGCCAGCGCACCTGGCCGATGAAGATCTGCCGGCTGGCGGTTTCCAGGGTTTCGTACAGCGTGCACTCGAAGGCCACGGGGGCCTGCGCAATGCGCGGCGGCGTCACGCAGCGCGACGGCACGGCGTCGAGCCCCGCATGGGCCAGTTCGCTGGCGTCCGGCGGCAGCGGGTCGCCGCAGCGATGCATCTGTTCGGCCATGGCCTCGTCGGTGAGGTGCACCACGAACTCGCCGCTGCGTGCGATGTTGCGCGCCGTGTCCTTGAGCGCGCCGCCATCCAGCCGGTTGATGCTCACCATCACGATGGGCGGTTCCTCGCCCAGCATGTTGAACATGCTGAACGGCGCAGCGTTGACCACGCCGGTTTCCGACAAGGTGGTGATCAGCGCGATGGGCCGCGGCACGATGAGGCTGGCCATGAGCTTGTAGCGCTGGTGCTCGGTGATGCGGGCGAAGTCGATTTCCATGGTTCTCAGGCCAGTCCCAGCATCTGCGCCAGGGTGTGTGCGGGTTGCGGGCGCTCCAGGCTGATGCGCTGCTCGAGGTCTGCCAGGTGCGCGTCCATGACCTTGACGGCCTCGGCCGTCTGGCCGCGCTCCATCAGGTCGACGATGAGCACGTGCTCGTCATGCTCGCAGGCTGCGTTGCCGGGCGGTTCGTACAGGGCCACGATCAACGAACAGCGCGACACGAGCTCGGACAGGTAGCCCTGCAGGATGGCGTTGCCGCACAGCTCGCCCAGCCGGGTGTGGAAGGCGCTGGCCTGGCGCGCCCAGGCGGGCTGGCCGGCGCGGTGCAGCAGCGCGTGCTCGTCGCGCAGCTGCTTGCGCAGCGAGGCGAAGTCGGCCCTGGTGGCGTGGCGCACGGCCAGCGGCAGGATGGCGGCCTCGAGGGCGCGCCGGGCCTGGAAGATCTGCCGGGTTTCCTCGGGCGTGGGCTCCGCCACGACGGCGCCGCGATTGTGGTGCAGGTCCACGACATGATCATGGGCCAGGCGCTGCAGCGCCTTGCGCGCCACCGAGCGCGTGACGCCGAAGAGCTCGCACAGCGCGGCTTCCGGCAGCTTGGTGCCCGGCGTGAGGCGCTGGCTCATGACGCTTTCGAAGACGGCGCGGTAGATGCGCTGCTCGACGGGCTCGTCGGGCTGGGCGGAGGCGGCCGGTCGCACGGCGCCGCGCGCGCCGCGGCGCGCGGGTTGCGCCGCGGCATCGGCAGCAGGACGGCGGGACGGAACGGACTTGGGCATGGAGGCGGGGCGATGGCGTTTGTTCAGGCAGGCAGTCCGTCGACGTGGCGGAAGATCTCGCCGGGGGTGGTGAACCAGATCTCGCCGCGGTCGCGCGCGGCGGCCAGCGGCGCCAGCGCCCGCCGCAGATGGCGCAGGCGGTACGGCTGGCCGACGATGTAGGGATGCAGCGCGATGCCCATCACCAGGGGCTGGGCGCGCGACTGCGCCTGCATCTCCGCGTACTGGTCGAGGATCATGTCGGCGAAATCGCGTCCGTCCATCTTGCGGGCGATGATCATGGGAATGTCGTTGAGTTCCTGCGGGTAAGGCACGGACCACAATTGTGCGCCGGCCTTTGCGGCCCGGGTGGCCATGCGCACCGGCTGGTCGTCGTGGCACCAGTTCAGCGTGTAGCGGTAGCCGCTCTCGGCCAGCAGGTCGGGGGTGACGCGGCTCTCGGATATCCAGGGCGAGAGCCAGCCAGCGGGCGGGCGGCCGGCAAAGGCGGCAATGCGGTCGCGGCAGTACTCCACGAGCCGGCGTTCCTCGGCCTCGGTGTGGTCGCCCTGGCGGTAGGCGTTGGAGTGGCCATGCCCGATGAGCTCGTCGCCGCGGTCCAGGCAGGCCTGCACGAGCTCCGGGCAATGATCCAGCAGCGCGGTATTGATCAGCGCGCCGGCGGGCAGGCCCAGGCTGTCGAAGAGGTCGAGGCAGCGCCACGCCCCCACGCGATTGCCGTATTCGCGCCAGGCGTAGTTGAGCACGTCGGGCTGCGGCGAAGGCGGCCCCAGCTCGGCTCCCAGCCCCGAACCGAAGGCGAAGTGCTCGATGTTGAAGCCGAGATACACGGCCAGCCGGGCTCCGTTGGGCCAGCAGTAGTCGGCGCGGCGGTGGATGGCGCTGTAGGGAAAGCGGCCGTGGTCGGCCAGGGGACCGTATGGCGGGGCGCCGTCCTGCCTCGTTCTAGTGCCTTGCAGCTCGCCTTGACTCATTCTGGTGCAAATCCTGATGCATGATTGTGCTCAATAGAACCCATGTTTTGTAGACAAACCTTGGCGACATACATGCCAAGAATTGTGCGCAAACCATGGGCGTTCCTGGATGCAATGGGGTCCGCAGCCCGATGCCGCAGACCTGGGCGCAGGCCGTTTGGCACGGATATTGCATGGCATTGCGGGCCACACCCCACCCTACATGCAAGAACCATTCCACATCCAGGAGTGCCTCATGACCCTCTCCCGCCGCACTTTCCTCGCCACCGGCATCGGTGCCGCGCTGCTGTGCGCCGGCCTGCTGCCGCCCGTCGCGCTGGCCGCCGAGCCCATCAAGATCGGGCTGATCACTGCCCTGTCCGGCGAATCGGCCCGCGCCGGCGAAGCCATCACGCGCGGCCTCACCATCGCGATCGACGAGATCAACGCCCAGGGCGGGCTGCTGGGCGGCCGGCAGCTCGAACTGGTGCGGCGCGACGACGAGGCCAATCCCGCCAAGGGCATGGCCGCGGCCCGCGAGCTGATCTACAAGGAAAAGGTGGCGGTGCTGTTCGGCGGCCTCGATACGCCCGTGTCCATGGCCATCGTGCCCATCGTGAACCAGGAGAAGATGCCCTTCGTCGGCCCCTGGGCGGCCGGCACGGGCATCACGCAGAACAAGGGCAATCCCAATTTCGTGTTCCGCGTCTCCGCCATGGACGAGATCGTCGACAAGGCCATGGTGCAGTACGCCGGCAAGACGTTCCAGAGCAAGAAGCCCGGCATGATCCTGGTCAACAACCCCTGGGGCGAATCCAACGAAAAAGGCCTGAAGGCGGCGCTGGCCGCAGCCGGCATCGAAGCCGCCGGCGTCGAGAAATTCCAGCCCAGCGATCTCGACGTCGTGCCGCAGCTCAGCCGCCTGAAGGCCGCTGGCGCCGACGCGCTGTTCCTGGTGGGCAACGTGGGGCCTTCGGCGCAGGTGGTCAAGTCGCTCGAGCGCATGGGCTGGAAGGTGCCGGTGGTGTCGCACTGGGGCCCGGCGGGCGGGCGCTTCACCGAACTGGCCGGCCCCGGCGCCCAGGACGTCCATTTCATCCAGACCTACAGCTTCTTCGGCCAGCAGGGCCCCATGGGCGAGAAGGTCATGAACGCGCTCAAGGCCCGGTACAGCGACATCAAGGGCCCGCAGGACGTCACGCCGGCAGTGGGCGTGGCCAACGCCTACGACGGCATGCGCCTGGCCGCGCTGGCCATCGAACAGGCCGGCTCCACCGACGGCGACGCGATCCGCCAGGGGTTCTACAAGATCGGCAAGTACGAGGGCCTGATCAAGACCTATGAACAGCCGTTCGCGCCCGGCCGCCACGATGCGCTCAGCGAGAACGACTACGTCTGGACCCATTTCGTCGACAACCAGATCCTGCCCGTGGGCAGCGCCAGGTAGGCGATACGCCGGGAGAACCGCATGTTGTGGACGTCCGCACTGATCAGCGGCCTGGGCCTGGGGAGCATGTACGGCCTCATGGCCCTGGGCTTCTACCTCACCTATGCCGTTTCCGGCACGGTGAATTTCGCGCAGGGCAGCTCCATGATGCTGGGCGCGGTGCTGACGTACACCTTCGCGCAGACCCTGGGCTGGCCCATGGCGGCAGCCATCGTGCTGGCCCTGGCGCTGTGCGCCGCCTACGGCCTGGTGGTCGAGTTCCTGGCGGTGCGGCCGTTCGCGCGGCGCGGGTCCAATGCATGGCTCATGTCCACGGTGGCGCTGGGCATCGTGCTCGACAACCTGGTGATGTTCACCTTCGGCAAGGAGCCGCGCAGCCTGCCCTCGCCGCTGGCCCGCACGCCGCTGCAGATCGGCGAACTGGGATTGGGCGTGTATCCGCTGCAGCTGCTTATCCCGGCGGTGGGCCTGGCGCTGGCCGCGCTGCTGCATGCCGCCTCGCGCCGCACCCGCTGGGGCGTGGCGCTGCTGGCCGTGGTGCAGAACCCCAACGCCGCGCGCCTCATGGGCATACCCGTGCGGTGCGCCATCATGGCGGCCTTCGCGCTTTCCACGCTGTTCGCCGGCGTGGCCGGCGCCCTGGTCGCACCGCTCTTCAACGTGCAGGCCGACATGGGCACGCTGTTCGGCCTGAAGGCCTACGTGGTGGCCATCCTGGGCGGCATCACCAGCGCCTGGGGCGTGATGATCGCAGGGCTGCTGTTCGGCGCGGCCGAAGCGCTCATCACCGTGGCGCTGGGCTCGGGCTATACGCACATCATCAGCTTCACGCTGGTCATCGCCATGCTGGCCCTGCGGCCCAATGGCATCTTCGGACGTGCCGAGGTCAGGAAGGTATGAAATTCCGCATGCACGGCACGGCCCAGGCGGCCGTCTATCTCCTGCTGGCCGTGGCGGCGCTGGTGCTGGCGTCCCGGGTCAACGGCTACTACGTCTTCGTGCTGGGCAACGTCGCGCTGCTGGCCCTGGCCAGCATCGGCCTGAACGTGCTGCTGGGCCTCACCGGGCAGATGTCGTTCGGCCATGCGGGTTTCTATGCCATCGGCGCCTATGCGGTGGCCATCCTCACCGGACAGGCCGGCTGGAGCTTCTGGCTGGCCTGGCCCGTGGCCGCGCTGGTCGCGGGCGCCTTCGGCTGCCTGCTGGCCGTGCCCGCGCTGCGGGTCAAGGGCCCCTACCTCGCCATGATCACCATCGCCTTCGGCTTCATCGTGGAACATGCGCTGATCGAGGGCGGCGAGCTCACCGGCGGGCAGAACGGCCTGATGGGCATCGTACAGCCCGACGTCGGCGGGCTGGCATCCGGCGACCGCGGCGTGGCCATGCTGGCCATCGTGGCTGCCTTCGCGGCCCTGGCCGGCTACGCGCTGCTGTCGCGCGGCACCTGGGGCGCCGCCATGCGCGCCGTCAAAGACAGCGAGACTGCCAGCGAGGCCATTGGCATCAATCCGCTGGCCGTCAAGACGGTGGCCTTCGCGGTGTCCGCCGCCCTGGTCGGCCTGGCAGGCGGCCTGTACGCGCCGCTCACGGGCATGATCACCCCGCACAACTTCAATTTCATGCAGTCCATCCTCTTCGTGCTGGCCGTCACCATAGGCGGCGCAGGCTCGATTGCCGGCCCGCTGATCGGCGCCGTGGTGGTGGGCCTGCTGCCCGAAGTGCTCGCCGGCATGGAGGAGTACCGCCTGCTGTTCTTCGGCGCCTTCCTGCTGGTGGTGCTGTGGGCCGCGCCGCAGGGCGTGGCAGGGTGGGTGTCGGGCTGGCGGCGCAGGCGCTCAGGTCCGGCGCGCCTGGCCCCGGCCCACGATACGCCGCCCGCCACCGCGGCGCGCACGCGCCCGGCGCTGCATGCCGACGATCTCGGGATGCGCTTCGGCGGCGTGCAGGCGGTGCAGTCGCTGTCGTTCCAGCTGCTTCCCGGCGAGGTCCTGGCCCTGATCGGTCCCAACGGCGCCGGCAAATCCACCGTGATCAACATGCTCAGCGGCTACTACCGCCCCACCGGCGGCGAAGTGCGGCTGGGCGGCGAAACACTGCGCGGCATGCCCGCTCACCGCGTGGCGCGGCGCGGCATAGCCCGCACTTACCAGACGTCCCTGCTGTTCGACACGCTCAGCGTGGAAGACAACGTGGCGCTGGGCCTGCAGCGCGGCCGCCTCGGCGGCCTGCTCTCGGCCCGCCGCTTCCGTTCCCGCGATGCGCGCGAGCGGGCCCGCGCGCTGCTGGCTTTCTGCGGCTACGCAGGCGAACTCGATGCGCCCGCGGCCGACCTGCCCCACGTCGACCGCAGGCTGGTGGAGATCGCGCGCGCCCTGGCCACGCAAGCCGACATCCTGCTCATGGACGAACCCGCGGCCGGCCTGTCGCGCGAAGACAAGACCCGGCTGCGCGAGCTGCTGCGCCGCATCGCCGGCACCGGCGCCGGCGTGCTGCTGGTCGAACACGACATGCCGCTGGTGATGTCGGCCTCCGACCGCATCGTGGCCATCGACGCCGGCCAGATGCTGGCCACCGGCACGCCCGAGGCCATCCAGCAATCGGCCGCCGTGCGCCAGGCCTACCTGGGCGAGGCCGCCGGCGCCCGCCAGCCCGCCGAGCGACCGCGCGCGGCTGCCGGCAGTACCCCCGCGGCCGAAGTGCTGGGCGTAGGATCGCTCACGACCGGCTACGGCGCCAACCCGGTGCTGCATGGCATCGACCTGCAGGTGCGGCGCGGCGAGATGGTGGCCTTGCTGGGCGCGAACGGCGCCGGCAAGTCCACCCTGATGCGCACGCTGGCGGGCCTGCACCGGCCGGCCCAGGGCGGCGCCCATTTCATGGGCCACGACCTCCTCGCGCTGCCCGCCGACCGCATCGTGGCGCACGGCCTGGTGCTGGTGCCCGAGGGACGCCAGGTCTTCCCCGACCTCAGCGTGCTCGACAACATCCGCCTGGGCGCATTCCTGCACCCGGCCGGGCGCGAAGCCCGCGTGGAAGAAATGCTCGACCGCTTCCCGAGGCTGCGCGAGCGCCTGCACCAGCGCGCCGGCCTGCTCTCCGGCGGCGAACAGCAGATGCTGGCGATCGCGCGCGGCCTGATGGCGCGGCCGGCCATCCTGCTGCTGGACGAGCCCTCGCTGGGCCTGGCGCCCCGCATCATCGACGAGCTCTACGGCGTGCTCGACCGCCTGCGCGGCGAATCCATGACCATACTGCTGGTGGACCAGATGGCTGCGCTGGCGCTGTCGCTGGCAGACCGCGCCTATGTGCTGGAATCGGGCCGCGTGGCCGCCCACGGCACGGCGCAGGAGATCGCGGCCGACGGCGGCCTGGCGAAGGCCTATCTGGGCGGATGAGCCGGCCCGCACAGGGTTTCCGCCGCCTTGATATATCAGGATGCGCTTCCCATAATGGGCCGACATCCCGCATCGCCGCCCGACGCCCCATGCCCGCATCGCACAGCGCCACCGCCTCGGACCGCATCCTGGCCCGCTTGAAAGAAGACATCGTCAGCGCGCGCCTGCATCCCGGCATGCCGCTCGACGAAAAAGCCCTCAGTGCCCAATACCAGGTGTCGCGCACGCCCGTGCGCGACGCGCTGCTGCAGCTGTCTGCGCTGGGCTTCGTGCGCATCGTGCCGCGCACGGGCATCTTCGTGGCCGAACTGGGCGCCGAAGCGCTTGCCGACATGTTCGAGGCGCTGGCCCATCTCGAGGCCCTGTGCGCCGAACTGGCCACGCGCCGCATCACAGCCGCACGGCGCGACGCCCTGGCCCGCGCCCACCGTTCCGGCCGGCCGGGGCAGGCGGCGCAGCGGGCCGGCGGCTACGACAGCGCCAACAACGCTTTCCACGAAGCGCTGTACACCGCCGCGGGCAATGCCCACCTGGCCGGGCAGATCCGCGACCTGCGCAACCGCACCCACCCTTACCGCATGCGGCACTTCGACGACGCAGACCGCATGGCGTGCTCATGGCGCGAACACGCCGCGATCCTGGAAGCCGTGCTGGATGGCGACGCGCCGGCGGCCCGGCGGGCTGCCACCCACCATGTGGTGCAGGGCCATGCCGATTTCTCCGGATTCCTGGCCCGGTTCCCCGCAGGGCTGTATGCAGACGGTCCGCGAAATACACGTGCGTCCCGCCCGCCGGAACGGGCCTGCGTCATCCCGCTGCACTGGATGCACGCGCCGCTCGACATGCCGGACGGAACCCGCGGCGCCGCCCCGCGCGCCGCGCGCTGATCCATCCCACACACGTCATCGATGAGGCCTGCCATGTCGAGGTTGATGCCTAAGCTCGCGGCTGCGCTGGCTTGCGCGCTGCTCATCGCGCCGGGCGCCCGCGCCCAGCCGCAACCCCTCACCCTGGTCGTGGGCTTCGCGCCGGGCGGCGGCGTCGACACCCTGGCGCGCTCGCTTGCCGAAGCGCTGTCCCGACCGCTGGGCCGCCCGGTGATCGTCGAGAACCGGGCCGGGGCGGGCGGCACCATCGCCGCCAGCGCCGTCATGCGCGCGGCGCCGGACGGCAGCACGCTGCTGTTCGCCGACTCGTCGCTGCTGCTGGCGCCGCACATCAACGACAAGATCACGTACGACCTGCGCAGCAGCTTCACGCCGGTGGCGGGGGTGGGCGAAGCCGGCCTGGCGCTGGCCGTGCCCGCGGCCAGCCCTGCGCGCGACCTGCAAGGCTTGATCGACATGGCCCGCGCCGAGCCCGGGCGCCATACCTACGCTTCGGTGGGCATAGGCTCCATGCACCACCTCGGCGGCGAACTCTTCAAGATGATGAGCGGCGCCGACCTGGTGCACGTGCCGTACAGCGGCGGCAGCCCCGCGGTGCAGGCGCTGATCGGCGGCCACGTGGACGTATCCATATCGGGCCTGCAGGCCGTGATCCCCCAGGCCGAAGGCGGCAGGGCGCGCATCCTGGGCGTGCTGGCCCCCGAGCGCTTCCCCGGCCTGCCCGACGTGCCCGCCATCCGCGAGGTGCTGCCGGGCTTCGAGGCGCTGCCGGCGCTGTTCCTGCTGGCGCCTGCCGGCACGCCGGCGGAGGTGATCGGGCCGCTTGCCCAGGCGCTCTCGCAGGCACTGCAGTCGCCGGCGCTGCAAGCCACTTACCTCAAGCAGAGCGCCGTGGCCCGCTACCGGCCTCCCGCCGAACTGGCCGGATGGATGGCCGCCGAGGAACGCCGCTGGGTCGAGGTGATCGAAAAGTCGAAACTGGAATTCAATTGACCATGGCCTCACACCAGACCTCCGCCGCGCAGGCAGCCGACGACCGCCCGCTGATCGGCCTGATCGTCCCTCCGGCCCAAGGCAGGGTCCCCCCCGACGGCCCCGTGCTCTATCCCCATGTGCGCTTCGTCGCCCGCGGCCTCGCCCTGGAATCCGTGACCCCGCAGGGTTACGACGGCGTGATCGATTCGGTAGTGCAGCATGCCGTGGCCCTGCGGCAGGCGGGCGCGCAGGCGGTGTCGCTCATGGGGACGTCGCTGAGCTTCTATCGCGGCGCCCCGGCCAACGACGTGCTGCTCGCGCAGCTGCGCGAGGCCACGGGCCTGCCGTGCACCACCATGAGCGCCGCCATCGTGCGCGGCCTACGCGCGCTGGGCGCCCAGCGCGTGGCCGTCGCCACCGGCTACGTCGACGCGGTCAATCGCACCCTGCAGTCCTACATGGCCGACACCGGCTTCGACGTCACCGTCTGCCGCGGGCTGGGCGTCACGGGCGTGGACGCCATGCAGCAGGTCGGCCCGCAGACCCTGGTCGACCTGTGCTGCGAGGTCCACGCGGCCGCACCGTCCAGCGATGCGATCCTGCTGTCGTGCGGCGGGCTGCACACCATCGACGTGGTGCCCGAAGTCGAGCGCCGGCTCGGCGTGCCGGTGGTCGCCAGCTCGCCGGCCGGCTTCTGGGATGCCGTGCGCGTGGCCGGGCACGGCGTCCCCATTGCCGGCCGCGGCCGCCTGCTCGCCATCGGGTAGCGTCCGCAGTCCTATTCCGGCTGCGGCCACACCGGCTTGCGCTTCTCCACGAATGCGGCAATGCCTTCCCTGGCGCTGTCCAGCGTTGCCGCCTGGCAGAAGCTGTCTGCGGCGGCGGCCACCGCAGCGCGATAGCCGTTGTCGTTGGCGTGCATGAAGGCCGCACGACCATGGCGGATCACTTCGGCAGACTTGCCGCACAAGGTCCGGGCCAGCTCCCTGGCCTGCGCCAGCGCCTCACCCGCAGGCGCCACGCGGGAGACCAGGCCCAGCCTGCAGGCCTCCTGGGTATCGAAGCTGCGTCCGGTGAACAGCAGCTCGAAGGCGCGATGACGACCGACGATCCGCGGCAGATGCGTGAAATGAATCGAAGGCGGCACGCCTGCGTCGATCTCGGGATAGCCGAAAGTGGCGCCCTCCCCGGCCACGATGAGGTCGCAGGAGATGGCCAGGGTCATGCCGCCGCCGCGGGCCGTGCCATCGATGGCCGCAATGGTGGGCTTGCCCATGCCGAACTGCGCATCGGTGTTGCGCACATAGAGCCGTTCCAGCAACGCCCGCACCCGGGCATGGTCTCCCGAGTGTATGGCTGCCAGGTTGAGTCCCGCGCAGAACCTGCCGGGCACGGCGCTGCCCACGATGACGGCGCGAACGGCAGGGTCGCGCGCGGCCCGATGCAGCGCGTCGAGGTAATCGTCCAGCATCTGCTCGGACAAGGCGTTGACCGGCGGATTATCGAACAGGATTTCCGCCACCTGCTCCCGCACATCGTAATGAATCATTGCTCGCCTCCTGTCTTGTGTTCCGGTTGCCGGACCGTCTGGATCACGGACTGCGCCAGCAAGCTGTCGATTGCGGCGTCGTCGTAGCCGAGTTCCCTCAAGACCTCTGCCGAATGCTGGCCGTGAAGCGGAGGCGGGCGTTTCGCGCGCCTGGGCTCGTTCTGGAACTTGACGGGCAGGCCGACCTGCTTGAGCGCTCCCAGCAGCGGATGGTCGCTGTGGGCGATCAGCTCACGCGCCTGCACCTGCGGGTGCGCGAGCGCCTGGCCGAGCGTATGGATGGGAGAACAGGGCACCTTGGCCCGGCTGAGTATCTCGACCCACTCGGCCACGGTACGCTGGATCATCTTCTCCTGCACGAGCGCCACGGTGCGCTCGATATTGCCGAGGCGCCGTGCATTGGTGGCGAAGTCGGGATGGGCCACGTAGTCTTGCAGACCCGCCACTTCGCAGAAGCGGCGCCACTGCGCGTCGTTGCCGGCGCCCAGCATGATCGGGCCGTCCTTGGCCTGGAACGCCTGGTACGGGCACATGCTGGGATGCGCCGTGCCCATGGGGCGGGGCTCGGTCCCGGTATGCCAGTACGTCTGGGCCATGTAGCTCATGAAGCCCAGCGCGGTATCCAGCAGGGCCAGCTCGACATAAACCCCCTTGCCGGTGCGCTGGCGTTCGATCACGGCCGCCAGGATGCCGCTCAGACCGAACATGGCCGTACCGATGTCCACCGGCGAGAAGCTCGCCCGGGCATAGTCGCCCCCGGGGTGCCCCAGCGTGCTGATCATGCCGCTGAAGGCCTGCAGCATCACGTCATACCCGGGCTCGTCGCCCATCGGGCCGGTACGCCCGTAGCCACTGATCTCGCAGTAGATCAGCCTGGGATTGAGCGCCGACAGCGTTTCGGCGTCCACGCCCAGCTTGCTTGCCGTTCCGCTGCCGAACCCTTGCAGGATGATATCGGCCCCGGCGACCAGCTCGTGGACGATGCGGCGCCCTTCGGCGGACTTGAGGTCCAGCGCGATGCTGCGCTTGTTGTGGTTGACGGCCAGGAAGATCGTCGACTCCCCGCCCGCCGTGGGCGTCCAGCCGCGCGTATCGTCGCCCAGGCCCACCGGTTCGACCTTGATCACATCGGCGCCCAGCTCGCCCAGGTACTGCCCGCAAAGCGGGCCGGCCAGCACCTTGGAGAGGTCGACGACTTTCAATCCGGCCAATGGCTGCATGCTGCTCCCCGTTCGTTCATGCCTTGTTGATCCCACGCGATCGGCCCGCCGCTATTCCGGCCTGATGCCCATTTCGCGGGCGGCTTCGCGCCATACCCGCGTATCCTCGCGCACGAAATCCGCGACCTTGTCTGCAGGTACGACGAGGTTGTCCACGCCGCGCTCGGCCACGCCCTTCTGGTAGCCGGGATCCCGCGCCGCACGCTCCACGAGCTCCCTCAGGCGCTGCACGACGTCCGGCGGGGTCTGGGCTGGCGCCTGGAGCACGAACCAGAAATTCAGGTTGGTTCCGCCATACCCCTTTTCCTCCAGGGTCGGGACGTCGGGCAGCAGCGCAGAACGCTGGGCGGACGTTATGGCAAGACCGCGCAACTGCCCGCCCGTCACGGTACCCACGGCCGTCGTCATGCTGTCGAACATGAAATCGATCCGGCCGGCCAGCATGTCGGCCTTGGCATTGCCGCTGCCCTTGTAGGCGATCGGCATGGCCTTGATACCCGTGAGCTTGCGCAGCAGGGAGCCATAGATGTGAGGCGAAGTCCCCGGCCCGAACGTGGCAAAGGTGAGTTCGCTCTTCTTGCCTTTCGCGACCAGGTCCTCGATGGTTTTCATGCCGCTGTCGGGATGCACTACCAGGACGTTGGCCAGCGAACCGGTGATGCCGATGGGTATGAGGTCCGTTTCCGGATCGAACCGCGCCTCGGGATACATGATGGGATTGATCGCCTGCATGGCGGCGGTCATGTGCACCAGGGTGGCGCCGTCCGGCGCGCTGTCCACCACATACTGCGTGCCGATGTTCCCGGACGCCCCCGCCTTGTTCTCGACCACCACGGGCACGCCCAGCTCGCGCGCAAGCACCTGGCCAAACTGGCGGGCGATGAAATCGGTGGGGCCCGCGGCCGAGAACGGCACGACGATGCGGGCAGGTTGCGGGTTGCTCCCCAACTGGGCCAGCGCCCGGCCTGGAGCCGTCATGCCTGCAGTCAGTGCCGCCACAGCGGCGCCAACGAACTGGCGGCGATTCATGCAGTTCATCGATCTCCTCCTGGATTGTCAGTCGCGCCTTTGCACAGGCGCTCGTCAGAGCCAGCACTATCGAGGAGGGCTTAATATTATTCAAATATTATGTTCGTATGCCTTCCATACGAATATCCGTATAGGAATGGAGCAAGCGCCCATGACACTGGACCTGCGGGACCTGCGCAACTTCCTGGCCGTGGCCACGGCAGGGTCGATTTCGCGCGCGGCTGCCATGCAGCACATGGCCCAGCCCGCCTTGAGCGTGCATATCAAGCACATCGAAGACATGCTCGGCACCCCGCTGTTCGAGCGCCTGCCCAAGGGGGTGCGGCTGACGGATGCCGGCGAGCGCCTGCTGGTGCACGCCAAGGACATCCTTCGCCGGGCCGAGCTGGCCTACGAGGAAGTCAGCCAGCATATCCGGGTACCCAGCGGCCACGTTGCCATCGGCTTGCCGCAGTCCATGGCGCGCTTCCTTACCGTGCCCCTGGTGGCGGCGGTGCTGGCCCGGTGGCCCGGGATCCGCTTCCAGATCATCGAGTTGAGTTCGGGCTACATACCTGGCTATCTTGCCAAGGGAGACATCGACATCGGCATGACGTTCGGAGCCGATGACCACAATGGGCTGCACTACACCCATCTGCTCGACGAGGAACTGGTGTTCATCAGTTCTCCCGCGCAGTTGCGGCATGCGCTGGACAGCAAGGCCGCACGGCGGCAAAGCATCGCGCTCGAAGAACTGGCGGCATTCCGCATGATCCTGCCCACGCGCACACACAGCCTGCGCAGCAGGCTCGACGATTACCTCGCCAGGGCCGGCGTGCAGCTCGATATCGTGGCCGAAGTCAATACCACCCCCCAGCTGATCGGGCTGGCCGCCTCCGACATCGGCTCCACCATTCTTTCCTACGCCGCAGTGGTGGACGACCCCTCTGCCTCCGGCGTGCGGGTGTTGCGGTTCCCGGGATCCAGGCTGACACGGCCTGTTTTTCTCTGCACCAAGCCCTCCTCCCCCAAGACCATGGCAGTCACTGCGGTGACACAGCTGATCGCGGATACCGTCAGCCAACTCACCGAGGAGGGAACCTGGCCCGTGCGCATGCTGCGTGGCCCCGCCCGCAACGCATGAAGGAGTACCGGCGCAACGCGGAACTTCCGGCATGCGCACCGGCCCGCCACGCAACGACCAGGGCGCGTGGCAGCCGCACCAAGAAAAACCCCGCACGGTGGCGGGGTTCGTCAGCGGAGCGCCGTGGCCTCAGGCGCTTTGCTTCAGGGCCTGGACCTTGTCCGTGGCTTCCCAGGAGAACTCCGGCTCGGAACGGCCGAAGTGGCCATAGGCCGCGGTCTTGGCGTAGATGGGGCGCAGCAGGTCGAGCATGTTGACGATGCCCTTGGGGCGCAGGTCGAAGTGCTCGCGCACCAGCCTGGCGATCTGGTCGTCGGGGATGACGCCGGTGCCTTCGGTGTAGACCGTGATGTTGATGGGCTCGGCCACGCCGATGGCGTAGCTGACCTGCACCTGGCACTGGCGCGCCAGGCCGGCGGCCACCACGTTCTTGGCCACGTAGCGCGCGGCGTACGCAGCCGAGCGGTCGACCTTGGACGGGTCCTTGCCCGAGAACGCGCCGCCGCCGTGCGGGCAGGCGCCGCCGTAGGTGTCGACGATGATCTTGCGGCCCGTGAGGCCGCAGTCGCCCTGCGGGCCGCCGATGACGAAGCGGCCGGTGGGGTTCACCAGGAACTTGGTCTTGGGGGTGATCAGGCCGTCGGGGAAGCTGGGCTTGATGATGTCCTCGATGACCGCCTCGCGGATGGTCTCCTGCGAGATCTCGGGCGCATGCTGCGTGGACAGCACCACGGTGTCGACCTCGACCGGGCGGCCGTCGACATAGCGGAACGTGACCTGCGACTTGGCGTCCGGACGCAGCCACGGCAGGCGGCCGTCCTTGCGCAGTTCGCTCTGGCGCTGCACCAGGCGGTGCGCATACCAGATGGGCGCGGGCATGAGGTCGGGCGTTTCGTCGCAGGCATAGCCGAACATCAGGCCCTGGTCGCCGGCGCCCTGGTTGAGGTAGTCGTCGGAGCTGCGGTCGACGCCCTGGGCGATGTCCGGCGACTGCTTGTCGTAGGCCACCAGCACCGCGCAGCCCTTGTAGTCGATGCCGTAGTCGGTGTTGTCGTAGCCGATGCGGCGGATGGTGTCGCGCGCGACCTGGATGTAGTCGACGTTGGCGGTCGTGGTGATCTCGCCGGCCAGCACCACGAGACCGGTGTTGCACAGCGTTTCGGCGGCCACGCGGGCGTTGGGATCCTGCGTGAAGATGGCATCCAGCACCGCGTCGGAGATCTGGTCGGCGACCTTGTCGGGGTGCCCTTCGGAGACGGATTCGGAAGTGAAGAGGAAATCGTTGTTGGCCACAGATGCGTCCTTATGGAGCCGGTACCGTACCGGCGCACAGGGTTGAACGAGGCGCGCTGCACCCCGCACCGATACCTGCTGGCGAACGGATCTGGGCGCGACGCTTTAGCGGATTTGGCCGCCGGGCACGCAGGCGCCCCCGGCAGTCGTCGCCCCGCAAGTTGTCGGTTAACTCGGCGACCGCGCCATTTTAGGCGAAAATACCGCCTCCGTGCCGGCCGCCGCAGCGCCGGCCGGCCGCCCACGCCGTATACCGTCCCACGCATGCTGCTCGCCCTAGTCCGCCTGTTCGCCACCCTGCCGCTTCCGCTCGCACAGACCCTGGGCCGGTTGGTCGGACGCCTGCTCTATGCGTGCCCCACCAAGTACCGCCGGCGCCTGCGCGCCAACGCTGCGCAGGCGGGCTATCCCGACGCCGCCTTCGCGCGGCGCGCGGCCGGCGAGATCGGCGCCATGATCCTGGAACTGCCGAAAGTCTGGTTCCGCAACGACGAGTGCATGGAGCGGGTGGTCTGCGACGACGACCACGTGGTGGCGCAGGCGCTGTCCGAAGGCCGCGGCATCCTGTTCCTCACGCCGCACCTGGGCAACTTCGACGTGGTGGCGCGCTACCTGGCCCGCCAGACGCCGCTCACCGTGATGTTCCGCCCGCCGCGCAAGGCCGTCCTGGCGCCGGTGCTCGAAACCGCCCGCAACACCTCCAGCATCCGCGCCGTGCCGGCCACGATGCACGGCGTGCGCGAGTTCGTGCGCACGCTGCGCCGCGGCGAGGCCGTGGGCATGCTGCCCGACCAGGCGCCGGGCGTGGGCGATGGCGTATGGGTGCCGTTCTTCGGCCGGCCGGCCTACACCATGACGCTGCCCGGCAAGCTGGCCGCGCAGACCGGCGTGGCGGTTATCCTGTCGGCCGGGGAACGCCTGCCGGGCGGCCGCGGCTGGCGCGTGCACCACATGCGCGTACCCGACCCCCTGCCCGACGACGCGGCCGCCCAGGCGGGCCTCTTCAACGCCGCGATGGAAGCGCTGATACGGCGCTTTCCCGAGCAGTACCTGTGGGGCTACAACCGCTACAAGCGCCCTCGCGGCGCGCCGCCGCCACCCGACACGGCGGGCGCCGCATGATGCACGGCTTGAAGTTCCGCGCGCTCACCGCCCTGCTGCGCTGGTTCGCGCGCATGCGGCCGGCCACCCGGCAGCACGCCGGCGCCGCGCTCGGCTGGCTGGCCCTGCGGCTCGCCCATTCGCGCGTGCGCATCGTGCGCCGCAATCTCGAGCTCTGCTTCCCCGAGCAGCCGGCCGAAACGCGCGAAGCCTGGATGCGCGCGCATTTCCGCGCGCTGGGCCAGTCCATCGTCGACCGGGGCGTGCTCTGGTACGGCACCCCGGAGGCCATCCGCGACATGGTCTCGCTGTCGGGCTATGCGCACATCCGGGACGTGGTCGCGCAGGGCCGGCGCGTCATCATCCTCGCGCCCCACTTCATCGGCCTGGACGCCGCCGCCACGCGCCTGACCATGGAAGCGCCCACCGGCGCCACCATGTACACGCCGCAGAGCGATCCCGCCGTGGACGCCGTGGTACGCGCCGGCCGCGCCCGCTTCAACGACGTGCATCTCGTCAGCCGCCGCGACGGCGCCCGCGAGATGGTGCGGCACCTGCGCGACGGCCGGCCGCTCTACTACCTGCCCGACATGGATTTCGGCCGCGAAGGCTCGGTCTTCGTGCCGTTCTTCGGCGTGCCCGCCGCCACCCTGCTGGCCACCGCGCAGCTCGCGCGCAAATGGCAGGCCGCCGTCATCCCGGTGATCGATTTCTGGGATCCCGACACCGGCCGCTACCGGGTCGAAGTCCTGCCCGAACTGGCCGACTTCCCCGGCGACGACTCCCTGGAGGACGCCACGGCCCGCCTGAACCGCGCGATCGAATCCTGGGTCCGGCGCTGTCCCAGCCAGTATTACTGGGTGCACCGCCGGTTCAAGACCCGCCCGCCCGGGGAGCCCAAGCTCTATTGAAAGCAACGGCAAAGGGCGTCCCGCGCCCGGGGTGCGGCCCTGCGGCCGGCTTTCTGCGCGATAATCCGACGATGATCTGGAACTTCACCAAAATGCACGGCGCCGGCAACGACTTCGTCGTGCTCGACGGCGTGCGCCAAGACATCGCCATGACGCCCGAGCGCGCGCGCGCCCTGGCCGACCGGCATTTCGGCGTGGGCGCCGACCAGATCCTGCTGGTCGAGCCGGCCACCGTTCCGGATGCCGACTTCCGCTACCGCATCTTCAACGCCGATGGCGGCGAGGTGGAGCATTGCGGCAACGGCGCACGCTGCTTCGTGCGCTTCGTGCACGAGCAGGGGCTGTCCGACCGCAACCCGCTGCGCGCCGAGATCGCCACCGGCGTCATCGTGCTGGACCAGGGCGCCGACGAACAGGTCACGGTCGAGATGGGCGTCACCCGTTTCGATCCCGAGGCCCTGCCCTTCGATACCGCCGGGCTGGCCTCGCATGCCGTACACGACGACACCGTCTGGACGCTGCCGCTGGAGGCTCCGGCCGGCGCGCCCGATGCCGCGCACCTCTCCATCGTGGCCATCTCCAACCCGCACGCGGTGCAGGTGGTCGACGACGTCGACGCCTATCCGGTGGGCGTGGTGGGGCCGCTGGTGGAATCGCACCGCCGTTTCCCCCGGCACGTCAATGCCGGCTTCATGCAGGTGCTGGATCCGCACGCCGTGCGGCTGCGCGTCTACGAACGCGGCGCCGGCGAGACCCTCGCCTGCGGCACCGGCGCCTGCGCCGCGGTGGCGGCCGGCATACGCCGCGGCCTGCTGCAAAGCCCGGTGCGCGTGCACACCCGCGGCGGCGTGCTCACGGTGGCCTGGAACGGCGCGCAGCTGCGCATGACGGGCCCCGCCGTGTCCGTGTTCGACGGCCGCATCGATATCGACAAACTGGTCCTCTCCCTGGCCATGAACCGCTGAAGCGCCCCTGCCATGACTGCCACTACGTCCTATACCGCCCAGGAAATCGCTGCCTTCCTGCAGGAGCATCCCGCGTTCTTCGCCCAGCACGCCGACGTGTTCGCGTCGCTGCGGGTGCCGCATCCCCACACGGCGCACGCCATTTCACTGGGCGAGCGCCAGATCCTCGCCCTGCGCGAGCGCACCCGCCAGCTGGAGTGGCGCATCGACGAGCTGGTGCGCAACGCCAACGCCAATGAATCCATCGGCCGCCATATCGAGCAATGGAGCGCGAGGCTGGCGGCCGAGTCCGATCCGCAGCACATCCCGGGAGCCATCGCGCTGGGCGTGGCCGAGCAGTTCGCGCTCAACCACGTGGCGCTGCGCCTGTGGAACCTGCCTGGGCTGGCCCCGGAAAGCGCCTACGGCGCTGCGGTGAGCGAAGACGTGCGCACGTTCGCCGACAGCCTCAAGACCCCCTATTGCGGCAACGACACCGGATTCGAAGCAGTGTCCTGGCTCGACGCCACGCCGCAATCGCTGGCCCTGGTGGCGCTGCGGCCCGCCGAGGACGCCGCCAGCGTCGGCCTGCTGGTGCTGGGCTCCGACGATCCGGCGCGCTTCGATCCCGAGATGGGCACGGCCTTCCTCGAATCCATCGGCCGGCTCGCCTCGGCGGCGCTGCAGCGGCTCGCCGGCGCGCCCGCGGCCTGAGGATCCCACCGGCCATGCCCGCCCCCGCCGCCGACCCCATACAGGCCTGGCTGGGGCATCTGCGCACCAACCGGCGCTATTCCGGGCACACGCTCGACGGCTATGCGCGCGACCTGCGCCGGCTGGCCGAGCTCGCCGCGCAGGCCGGCCTGCCGCTGGAACGCCTGGCCAACGGCCATGTGCGCCAGTTCGTGGCCCGCCTGCACGCGCAGGGGCTGGGCCCCCGCAGCCTGGCGCGCGTGCTGGCTGCATGGCGCGGCTTCTACCAATGGTGGGCCCCCGCGGCCGGCCTGCCGGGCAACCCGGTGGCGGGGGTGCGCGCGCCCAAGGCGCCCCGCGGCCTGCCCAAGGCCTTGTCGGTGGAACAGGCGCAAGGGCTGCTCGAGCACGCCCCCGCCCGCCTCTCCAACGACCCGGCCACGATACGCGACGTGGCCATGTTCGAGCTGCTCTATTCCAGCGGCCTGCGCCTGTCCGAGCTGGTGGGCCTGGACAGGCAGTACGTGCGCGAGGGCGGCTATGAATCGCGCGGCTGGCTGAGCCTGGACGAAGCCGAGGTCACGGTGCTGGGCAAGGGCAACAAGCGCCGCACCGTGCCCGTGGGCCAGGCGGCGCTGCAGGCCCTGCGGCGCTGGCTGCAGGCACGCCCGCAGCTGTGCGGGCCGGGCAACGATCCGGCCGATTCGGCGGCGCTGTTCCTGGGCGCCCGCGGCAGGCGCATCGCGCCCCGGGTGGTGCAGGCCCGCCTGGCGGCGCTGGCACAGTCGGCCGGGCTGGCCGCGCGCGTGCATCCGCACGTGCTGCGGCACAGCTTCGCCAGCCACGTGCTGCAGTCGGCGCAGGACCTGCGCGCCGTGCAGGAGCTGCTGGGCCACGCCAACATCTCCACCACGCAGATCTACACCCGGCTCGACTTCCAGCACCTGGCCAAGGCCTACGACCAGGCCCATCCCCGCGCCGGCCGCAAATCGTAGAGCGGCCGGCGCGTCCTGCCTCAGTACGTCACGCGCACGCCCAGCAGCACGCTGCGCCCGGGCAGCGGAGCGACGCTGGAAATGAACGAGGCATGGTTGTAGGCCAGCTTGTCGAACAGGTTGTTGCCGCGCAGGTAGATCTCGTAGTCGGCGGCGCCCATGCGGGTGCGGTAGGCCACGGACGCGTTCACCATGTCGTACCCCGGCGTGCTGGACTCGTACTCGGCGATGTCGTCCTGCCGGTAGACGTGGTAGTACTCCACGCCCGCCGACCAGTGCTGCCAGCGCGCATCCGCGCGCACGCCCAGCCGTGCGGCCGGGATGCGCGGCAGGTTGCCGCTGCCGCCCGTCAGCTTGCCGCGCACGTAGTCGCCGAAGAGGGCGGCCGAATACACCGCATTGAAGCGGTGGCGGATCTCGCCTTCCACGCCCACGAATTCGGCATCATGCTGCGCGTATTCGATGAGGCGGAAGTCTTCGTAGCGATCCAGCGTATTGGCGTAGATGTAGTTCTTCACGCGGTTGTGGAACGCGCTCACGCTGAAGGTGGTGTCGCCCGCATGCTTGCGCAGGGTCAGGTCGATGTTGCGCGAGGTTTCCTTGTCGAGGTCGGCATTGCCCAGCTCGTAGGTATTGGTGGCCAGGTGCACGCCGTCGGCATAGAGTTCCTGGGCCGTGGGCAACCGCTGCGAGCGCGACACCGACAGGGCCACCGAATACTGGGGCGCGAAGTCCCAGATCGCCGCGGCCGACAGCGAAGTGGCCGACGCGCGGTTGGATTCGTTGCCGCCATCCGGATCGATGTGCTGCCAGTCCTGGCGCACGCCGCCCTCGAAACGCCAGCTGCCCAGGCGGTACTCCTCGAGCAGGAAGATGCCGGTGGAGCGCGTCTTGCTGCGCGGCAGGAAGGCTTCCTCGCCATCGGCCCGGAAGTCGCTGTAGGCAGACTGCAGCCCCACGACGCCGTGCAGGCCGGCCAGCGGCTTGTGGGTGAGTTCCAGCCGCGCATCGTAGCCGCGGTTCTTGAAGCGCGTGCCCACGACGCCGTCTTCGATCTCGTCGTGCTGGTAGTCGGTGAGGCCGCCGCGCAGGCGCACTTTCTCGAAACCGGCGAAGGGCTCGAGGTACTCCGCGCGCAGGTCCAGGCGCTGGCTGCGCAGCTTCACGTACGGGACATCGCCATGTTCATGTTCGTGCCCGTGCTCATGGCCCTCCTCATGTTCGTGGCCATGCTCGTCCTCTTCTTCGTGGCTGCCGCAATGCAGGTGCGTGCCATGCGGATGGCAGCTCTCGTATTCATGGTTGTGCCCCGGCAGGCCATAGCGGCTGTCCAGGTAGGTATAGGCGATGCCCACGTAGCCGCGCGGCCGGATCCACGACAGGCCCACCGTGCCCTGCGACGATTCGCTGTACGAGCCGGCCAGTTCCGATTCCGACCAATCGGGCACCTTGTAGTCGCTGGTGCGGCGCTTCAGGCCCTCCACGCGCACCGCGAAATCCCCGCTGCCCGCCGTGATGCCCACCGCCCCGGCGCGCTCGCGCGTGCCGGTCGCGCCGCGTATCTCGGCCTGGGCTTCCACGCCTTTCTCCGGCACCTCGGTGGGGATCTTGCGATCGATCACGTTGACCACGCCGCCTATGGCGCCGCCGCCGTACAGCAGCGTGGCCGGGCCCCGCAGCACCTCGATGCGCTCGGCCAGCAGCGGTTCGGCCGTCACCGCGTGATCGGGCGAGATGCTGGAGGCGTCCATCAGTTCGGAGCCGTCGGACAGCACCTTCACCCGCGGCGCGGTCTGGCCGCGGATCACCGGACGCGTGGCGCCAGCGCCGAAGGTGTCGGCATGCACGCCCGGCTGCCCCTGCAGGGTCTCGCCCAGCGTGCCGGCGCGCTGCACCACGAGCTCCTCGCCGTCCAGCACCAGCGCCGGCAGCGCCATGCTGTCGGGGTCCAGGCCCAGCGGGCTGGCCGACACGGCCACGGGCGCCAGCGTCTGCGCTTCCTGCGGCGCCGTAGCCTGCGCCGTGGTCTGGGCCTTGGCCTGCGCCGCGGCCAAGGCCAGCAGCAGTGCGATTCCCACGCGTTCGCGCTTGTGTTTCATCATCCCTTCCCCAAGAAAACGATATAACATTACATAAAGAAAAACGAATGATATAACATTACAAAACCTGTCGCAGCAGCGGACGCTTTTTTGGCGGCTCTTCCGCTCCCTGACGATGCCATCGCAATCAGATGGAGAGGGCGCCCGGTCGGCCGAGCGCCTCCCCTGCACCCGCTTCAGGCCGTCACAAGCTGTCCGCCCAGCAGCAGCACTCCCAGCGCCAGCACGGCGCAGGCGGCCAGGACCTCGATACCGCGGCGCACGCGCGTGGCCCAGGCGGCCGAGAGGGCGCCGCCCAGCCAGGCGGCGCCGCCCCGTGCCAGCACGGCCAGCCCCACCAGCGCGGCCACCGTCAGGCCGGTTCCCAGGCCCATGGCCAGTGCCGCGGCCACGCCGGCAAGGAAGAACCCCTGCGACAGCGCGAACACCAGCACGATCAGCGCCCCGCTGCAGGGGCGCAGCCCCACCGCCAGCACCGCGCTCGCGGCGCGGCGCCAGTCCAGCGGCCCGGACACCTGCGCAGGCTCCGGCACGTGCGCATGGCCGCAGCCGCAGTCCGGGGCGTGGTCGTGGTCGTGGGCGTGGGCGTGGGCGTGGGCGTGGGCGTGGGCGTGATCATGGTCGTGGCCGTGTCCGGCATGGTGGGCATGGCCATCGTGGGCATGTTCCGCGGGATTGCCGCGGCGGCGCCACAAAGGGCGCAGCGCCTTGGTCCAGACCAGCCACAGCCCCAGCGCCACCACCAGCGCATACGAAGCGGTCTCCAGCCAGCGCGTGGTGCGGTCCATGACGGCCGCGGTGGCGCCGAGGGCCCAGGCCAGCACGGCCACCACGGCAATGGCCACCAGCGCCTGCACCAGGGCGGAGGCCAGGGCCAGCAGCGCCCCGTTGCGCGCGGTCTGCCGGTTGGCCAGCACGTAGGCGGAGATCACGGCCTTGCCATGCCCCGGCCCCAGCGCGTGGAACACGCCGTAGGCGAAGGACAGGCCCGCCAGCAGCCAGCCCGCACCGCCCTCGGCCTGCCAGGCGCGCACCGCCCCGGTGAGCTGGCGATAGAAATGCGACTGCCATATCGCAACCTGGCCGAACAGCTCGGCCAGCCAGCCCGGGCCGGCCATGCCCGCCGTGGATTCGGGCACGCCGAACGGGTGCGGGGCCGCGAGCGCCACGCCTGTGGCGACGCCCGCGGCCAGCAGCAAAACCAGGGTCAGGAAGCGCATGACACCTCGATGCCGTGCGCCAGCCCCTTGGTGATGGCATACAGCTCTTCGGGCGGCTCGGCCACGTCGGCCGGAATCAGGGCCAGCTTCTGCATGGTCTGCCAGTCCAGCTCGCGCGGCTCGCGGTAATCGGCGCGGCAGCCCTGCGGCGCGCCCTGCATGGCTATCGCCCCCTGCGCCTTGAACGAATACGCCACGAAATAGGTGGGGTCGAATACTTCGATGGACACGGGCTGCGCACCGGGCGCCGCGGGCTGCGCCAGCGGCAGCACGAACGAGAGCGACAGCCGCCCGCCCTTGGGCTCCCAGTCGACGGCCGCCTCGCGCGGCGTGCCGAAGCCCTGGCGCCGGCCGCCCGCGGTAACGGTGGTGAAGTAGTGCGAGATGGGCTCGCCCAGGGCCTTTATCCAGTCGTCGGCCATGGCGCGCAGCGTCTCGGGCGGCAGGCTGCCGTCCTGCCGGCGCGGCAGGCCCTGGGTGGCATAGGCGCCGAACATCTCGTCGAACTGCCATTCGTGGCGCACCGCCGCCACCCGCCCCTGCGCGTCGAACTGCACCACGGCGCGCGCGTCGATCCACATGTGGGGGTGGGCCTGGACGGCCGGGGCTGCCGCCGTGCCGATGAGCGCAGCGGCCATCAAGGACGCATGGCGTCGGCCAATTGACGCACGTTCCATTCGAACATTCCAATGTAGGTTCCCGCCGGCGTACCGGGCTGGGCCAGCGCATCGGAATAGAGCGTACCACCGACCCTGGCGCCGGTCTCGCGCGCCACGGTTTCCACCAGCCGCGGGCTCTGCACCGTCTCCACGAATACCGCGGGCACATGCGCCTCGCGCACCTGCTTTATCAGCACGCCGAGTTCGGACGCCGAAGGCTCGGCCTGGGTCGACATGCCCGCGACCGGGATGAAGCGCACCCCGTAGGCATCACCGAAATAGCCGAAGGCGTCGTGCGAGGTGACCACCGTGCGCCGCCCGGCGGGAATGGCGTCGAAAGTGGCGCGGACCTGCGCATCGAGCTGCTCCAGGCGCTGCGCATAGGCCCGGCCGCGCTCGCGGTAGGCCGCCGCACGGGCCGGATCGGCCTGCGCCAGCGCCTCGGCGATATTGCGCGCGTAGACGGCCCCGTTCTTCAGGCTCTGCCAGGCGTGCGGATCGAATTCGCCATGATGATGGTGATGTGCGCCGGCGTGATCATCGTGGTCGTGCCCATCGTGATCATGCCCATCGTGGTCATGCCCATCGTGGTCATGCTCATCGTGATCGTGTTCCTCGTGCGCATGCCCGGACCCGCGTTGCGCCGCCTCATGGCCATGCTCCCCGTCTCCGGCCAGCCGGCGCGGCGCCACCCCTTCGGAAGCCACCACCGTGCGGCCGGCATAGTCGGCGGCCTTGAGCAGCCGCGGCAGCCAGGCCTCGAACTGCAGCCCGTTCACCACCAGCACCTGCGCGGCCCCCAGCTTGCGCGTGTCCGAAGGCGTGGGCTCGTAGGTATGCGCATCGCCGTCCGGACCGACCAGCGTATCCACCGTCACGTCGGGGCCGCCCACTTGCCGCACGATGTCGCCCAGGATGGAAAAGCTGGCCACCACGCGCAGCGGCGCGTCGGCCGCGGGCGCCATGGCCGGCAGGCAGGCCAGCAGCAGCGCCGCGGCCCGGGCGGCCATGGGCCGCATGCCTCGCAGGGAGGCCAGGGAAATCTTGATCATGCAACAGCTCCAGTTCGGGACCGCCGGCGCCATGGCTGCGCCAGCAGCCCGCCATGCGGTCCGGTAAGGACGGAAAACAGGTAGATCGCGCCGGCGGCCAGGATGATGGCGGGCGAGGCCGGCACATCGGCGTGGTACGACACCAGCAGCCCGGCCAGCGCGGCGGCGATGCCGCATCCCGCGGCCGCCGCCAGCTGGCCCACCACGCTGGCGCACCAGAACCGCGCCGCGGCGGCGGGCAGCATCATCATTCCCACCACCATCAGCGTGCCCAGCGCCTGGAAGCCGGCCACCAGGTTCAGCACCACCAGCACCAGGAAGGCCATGTGCGCCAGCGGGCCCGGTCCGCCGCAGGCGCGCAGGAATCCCGGGTCCAGGCATTCGGCCACCAGCGGGCGGTACAGGACCGCCAGCGCCAGCAAGGTCAGCGTGGCCACGGCGCTCATCAGCAGCAGCGCCGTGTCGTCCAGCCCCAGCACCGTGCCGAACAGCACGTGCAGCAGGTCCATGTTGGAGCCGCGCAGCGACACCAGCAGCACGCCCAGGCTCAGCGAAACCAGGTAGAAGGCGGCGAAGCTGGCGTCCTCGCGCAAGGGAGTCAGGCGGGCCACCAGGCCCGAGAGCAGGGCCACGGCCAGGCCGGTGACGACGCCACCCAGCATCATGGCCCCCAGCGACATGCCCGACAGCAGGAAGCCCGCGGCCACGCCCGGCAGGATGGCATGCGACATGGCATCGCCCACCAGGCTCATGCGCCGCAGCACCAGGAACACGCCCAGCGGCGCGGCTCCCAGCGACACGGACACCGCCCCGGCCAGGGCGCGCCGCATGAAGCCGAAGTCGGCGAACGGCCCGATCAGCCAATCCAGGATCGTCATGCCGCCGCCTCGCCCACGGCCAGCACGTCCGCCGCCTCGCCCCAGCCCGCGACCTGGCCGGCCAGCGCCAGCGCCTGCGGGAATTCGCGGCGCACCAGCGCCAGGTCGTGCAGCACCGCCACGATGGTGCAGCCGCGCGCGTGCAGGCGCCGCAGCGAGGCCATGAGGGTCTGCACCGTGGACGGATCGACCGCGGCGAACGGTTCGTCGAGCAGCAGCACCGGCGCATCCTGCAGCAGCATGCGGGCGTACAGCGCCCGCTGCAGCTGCCCGCCGGACAGCTCTGCCAGCCGCAGCCCGGCCTGGTCCTGCAGCCCCACCTCCGCCAGCACCGCGTCGATGCGCGCCGTCTCGCGGCGTCCGAAGGCCCGCCAGGATCCGACCCGGCGCCAGGCGCCCATCGCGACCATGTCGGCCACCGTGATGGGAAAGCTGCGATCCAGTTCGGAGCCCTGCGGCAGCCACGCCAGGTCGCGCCGTCCGCCGCCCTCGAACCGTACACGCCCCGACAACGGCCGCAGCACGCCCATGATGCCCTTGAGCAGGGTGGATTTTCCCGCGCCGTTGGGGCCGACGACGGCCGTCATGCTGCCGGGCTCCAGCACACCGGAGACCGGGCCCACGGCCAGGCGGCCGCCCCAGCCGAAAGCAGCGGCGTCGAGCACGATGCGCGGCGGCGTCATTGCAGCGCCTCCGGGCTCATGCCCACCACCCGAGCGCCCAACCCGTGAGCGCCCAGGCGCACAGCGAGACGCCGGCCGTCACGGCCAAGCGGACCCCCACGCCCAGGCGCAGGGCGGAATTCCGGCGGGAGACGGGAAGCGAAACGGAGGGCTGGCTGGGCATGCGGAACGGCATCGGAAGTTTTATTATGTTATATCATAACAATTCTGGGCCAGTGGCCAGGCTGCCGTTTCCGCCGCAAGGTAATTTCTGCTACCTTCGCCCCATTCGCACGAACCTCCCCGGAACCCTCCCGCCACCGCCATGCCCGCCGCGTCCAGCTCCCCCGACACCATCGCCGAACAGCTCCGGCTGGCCGAGTCGCTGTGTGCGCAGCGCGGCCGGCGCCTCACGCCGATCCGGCGCAAGGTCCTGGAGCTGCTGCTGCGCCATGGCCGCAGCCTCAAGGCCTATGAGCTGCTCGAGGCCATGCGCGGCGTGCACCCGGGGGCGGCGCCGCCCACCGTATACCGTGCGCTGGACTTCCTCATGGACGAGGGCCTGATCCATCGCCTCGACGCCGTCAATGCCTGGAGCGCCTGCCACGACGCGGCCGGCGCCCCGCACGACCTGCTGGTGGTATGCACCGGCTGCGGCGCCGTGGCGGAACTCAGCGACCCGGCCATGAGCCGCCAGCTCGCCGAGCGCGTGGCGCAAACCGGCTATGCGCTGGCCACGCACGAAACCGAGATCCGGGCGCTGTGCCCGCAGTGCCAGAAGAACCCGCCGGCCGGCCAGCATTCCGGCCATCGCCATACCCATTGAGCTCTGCAGCCGCAACCAGGCCGGACGGCGTTGGGCGCTGGCGGGCCGCCCCGGGAAAGCCCCCTTGATTTTCCCGATCCTGCCCCCAAATGTTGGGATCATTCGGTAGTTGGCCGGCTTCCGCCGCGATCCGCAGGAAAGGCGGGCCAGGGTTGCCACGGGGTTTGCCCATGGCTTCCGACTGTGCTGTAATCCTGCGTCCGGCCGCCGATTGGCCGGCCGCCGTCGCCCTTGTTTACGACGTGCGCCCTGGCGTACGCCGACTTCGTTAGCAGCTTCGCCATGAACACCCCGCGCAGTCTGGACAAAATGGTCCCCGTCACGATCCTCACCGGTTTCCTCGGTGCGGGCAAGACCACCCTGCTCAAACGCATCCTCAACGAATACCACGGCCGCCGCATCGCCGTGATCGAGAACGAGTTCGGGCCGGAAAGCATCGACAACGACCTGCTGGTGCAGGAGCGCGACGAGGAAATCATCGAGCTGTCGAACGGCTGCGTATGCTGCACCGTGCGCGGCGACCTGATGCGCACGCTGTCCGAACTGCGCGCCAAGCGCGAAGCCGGCCAGATCAACTTCGAGCGCGTCATCATCGAGACCACCGGCATGGCGAATCCCGGCCCGGTGTGCCAGACCTTCTTCATGGACGACGACATCGCCGAGTACTACCGCCTCGACGCGGTGGTCACGGTGGTCGACGCCAAGCACGGCATGGCCACGCTCGACGCCCAGAGCGAGGCCCAGAAGCAGGTGGGCTTCGCCGACCGCATCCTGGTCTCCAAGCGCGACCTCGTCAACGAGGCCGACTACGAAGCGCTGCGCGCCCGGCTGGTCCACATCAATCCGCGCGCGCCGATCACGCCGGTGCATTTCGGCGAGGCCGACCTCAAGTCCATCATCGACATCAGCGGCTTCAACCTGAACTCGATCCTGGACATCGACCCGGCCTTCCTCGCCGACGAGCACCCCGACGCCGCGCACGATCATGACCATGGTCACGACCACGACCATGATCACGAAGGCGATTGCGGGCCCGACTGCGGGCACGCGCATCACCATCACCACCATCATCATCATCATCATCACGACGACGAGATCGGGGCTTTCGTGTTCCGCTCGAACAAGCCGTTCGACCCGGTCCGGCTGGAAGAATTCCTGGGCGGCGTGGTGCAGGTTTACGGCCCCGACCTGCTGCGCTACAAGGGAATCCTGTACATGAAGGGCGTCAATCGCCGCATGTTGTTCCAGGGCGTGCACATGATGATGGGCGCCGAACCCGGCAAACCCTGGACCGCGTCCGAGAAGCCGTCCACCAAGATGGTCTTCATCGGCCGCAAGCTGCCCCAGGAAATTTTCACCCGGGGCCTGGAGCAGTGCCTGGTCGGCTGACGCCGCCCCGGCACGGCCTCCGGATCGATTCATAGTGGAGTGTTTTCATGGCTACGAAGGCAGCAACCAAGAAATCAAGCAAGTCGGCCAACGAGACGGCGATTGATCTGCCCAGCGAAGAAGAATTGCTGGCCATGCCCGAATCCGACTACATGAACGATCGCCAACTGGCGTTCTTCAAGGAAAGGCTCAAGCAACTCGAGCAGGACATCCTCGCGAACGCCGGCGAAACCACCGAGCACCTGCGCGAGACGCAGTTCGTGCCCGATCCTGCCGACCGCGCCACCATCGAGGAAGAACACGCGCTGGAGCTGCGCACGCGGGATCGCGAGCGCAAGCTGCTCAAGAAAGTGCAGCAGGCCATCGCCCGCATCGACAGCGGCGAATACGGCTGGTGCGAGGAAACCGGCGAACCCATCGGCATTCCGCGCCTGCTGGCCCGTCCCACGGCCACGCTCTCGCTCGAGGCCCAGGAGCGCCGCGAGATGCGGCAGAAGCTCTACGGCGACTGATTCCGTCACGCTTTTTCACGCAAGCCATCAGGGCTATGCTGGGCAACCGGCATGGCCCTTTTCATTTCCCCGGCAGCCGCGCGAGGCCATGCCGCCGGCTTGAAATCATGGCGCGCGCCCCCAGATAGGACCTTCAAAGGAAGGAACGCATGGAACAATTTCACGCCACCACCATCGTCTGCGTACGGCGCGGGAACCAGGTCGCGCTGGGCGGCGATGGGCAGGTCACCCTGGGCAACATCGTGATCAAGGGCACCGCCCGCAAGATCCGCCGCCTCTATCACGACAAGATCCTTGCCGGCTTCGCCGGCGCCACGGCCGACGCCTTCACCCTGCAGGAGCGCTTCGAGGCCAAGCTCGAGAAGCACCAGGGCAACCTGATGCGCGCCGCGGTGGAACTGACCCGCGACTGGCGCACCGACCGCGTGCTGCGCCGGCTCGAGGCCATGCTCATCGTGGCCGATGCCGAGCACACCCTGGTGCTCACCGGCAACGGCGACGTGCTCGAGCCCGAGCACGGCCTGGCGGCCATCGGCTCGGGCGGCGCCTACGCGCAGTCGGCGGCGCTGGCGCTGCTGCGCAACACCGAGCTGCCGCCCGCCGAGATCGTGAAGCAATCGCTCGAGATCGCCGGCGACCTCTGCATCTACACCAACCAGAACCACGTGATCGAAACGCTGGGCGACTAGCCCGCAGCCCCACGGGACCGCACCACCATGTCCGCATCCACCATGACCCCCGGAGAAATCGTCTCCGAGCTCGACAAATACATCGTCGGCCAGAACCGCGCCAAGCGCGCGGTGGCCGTGGCACTGCGCAACCGCTGGCGCCGCCAGCAGGTGGCCGAGCCGCTGCGCCACGAGATCCATCCCAAGAACATCCTGATGATCGGCCCCACCGGCGTGGGCAAGACGGAAATCGCCCGCCGCCTGGCCAAGCTGGCCAACGCGCCCTTCATCAAGATCGAGGCCACCAAGTTCACCGAAGTGGGCTACGTGGGCCGCGACGTCGACACCATCATCCGCGACCTCACCGAGTATTCCATCAAGCAGACCCGCGAGCTCGAGATGCGCCGCGTGCGCACGCAGGCCGAGGACGCCGCCGAAGACCGCATCCTCGACGCGCTGGTGCCCCCGCCGCGCGGCGCCAACGGCGAACCCGAGCGGGGCGAGGAAGGCACGGCGCGCCAGACGTTCCGCAAGCGCCTGCGCGAAGGCAAGCTCGACGACACCGAGATCGAGATCGAGATCGCCCAGCCCCTGCCGCAGATGGACGTGATGACGCCGCCGGGCATGGAAGAGATGGCCGAGCAGCTGCGCGGCATGTTCGCCGGCCTGGCGCGCGACAAGAAAAAGCCCAAGAAGATGAAGGTCAAGGACGCCTTCAAGCTCATCGTCGAGGAAGAGGCCGCCAAGCGCATCAATGAAGACGACCTCAAGGCCGCGGCGGTGGCCAACGTCGAGCAGAACGGCATCGTCTTCCTGGACGAGATCGACAAGATCGCCGCGCGCCAGGAAACCGGCGGCGCCGACGTCTCGCGCCAGGGCGTGCAGCGCGACCTGCTGCCCCTGGTCGAGGGCACCACGGTGAACACCCGCTACGGCATGGTGCGCACCGACCACATCCTCTTCATCGCCTCGGGTGCATTCCACCTGTCGCGCCCGTCCGACCTGATCCCCGAGCTGCAGGGCCGCTTCCCCATCCGCGTCGAGCTGGAGTCGCTCACGGCGGCAGACTTCGTGCGCATCCTGTCCGACACCGACGCCTCGCTGATCAAGCAGTACTCCGCGCTGCTGGCCACCGAAGACGTCACGCTGGAGTTCACCGACGACGGCATCTCGCGCCTGGCCGAGCTGGCCTTTTCCGTGAACGAGCGCACCGAGAACATCGGCGCCCGCCGGCTGTACACGGTGATGGAGAAGCTGCTGGACGACCTGTCCTTCGACGCCACCGCGCAAAGCGGCAAGACGGTGCGGATCGACGCCGCCTACGTCGACGAACAGCTTGCCGAGACTGCGGCCAGCCAGGACCTCGCGCGCTACGTGCTGTAGGCCCGATTGCGCCGTCCCGCACGGCGCGTTCCGCATCCGTCTGCAACAGGCCATGATCAAACGCATCATGGCCTGTTTTGTCATGCGCGGGTCATCCCTGCCCAACACACTTCGCGCCACCACCCACTGGAGGAGAAGAGGCGTGAAGCACCTTGTTGGACGACGGGCCTGGCCCGGGGCGCTGGCGGCATCGCTGCTGCTGCTGAATCTTGCTGCCTGCGGCGGCGATGACGACGACGATGGTGGCGCCACACAGCCGCCGCCCGCGGCGGAAATTTCGCAGGGAACGACACTGCAGATGGCGGTGCTGGAAACCAGCGACCTGCACGCCAACGTGCTCGGCTACGACTACTACAAGCTGGCCGAGGACCCGAGCTACGGCGTCGACCGCACCGCGACCCTGATCGCCAATGCCCGCCGGCAGTACCCCAACCACATCCTGCTGGACAACGGGGATACCATGCAGGGTACGGCGCTGTCCGACTACCAGGCGCTGGTGCAGCCCGTGCAGTGCGAGGAAATGGTTGCCGTCTATCGCCAGCTCGACGTGCTCGGCGTGGATGCGGCCACGATGGGCAACCACGAATTCAATTACGGCCTGCCGTACCTGTCGCAGATCACCAATGTCGATTTCGGCCTGGACGGCATCGCCAAGGGCACGCCCGAGAGCAATCCCGCCGGCAAGACCGACTGCGCGGCGCCGGCCTTCCCCTTCGTCTCGGCCAACGTCGTGTCGGCCGCGACCGGCAAGCCCATCTTCGATCCGTGGGTCATCGTGCCCAAGCAATTCGAGGCTACCGCCCCCGATGGCACCCGGACCACGGTCACGCTGGACGTGGGCGTGATCGGCTTTGCGCCGCCGCCCATCATGCAATGGGACAAGACCCACCTGGAAGGCCACGTCAAGGTCGAGGGATGGAAGGAAACCGCCTCGCGCTACGTGCCCGAGATGCGCGCGGCCGGCGCGGACGTGGTGGTGGCCCTGGCGCATGGCGGCATCGACATGCGCACGCCCTACGCCCCCGACATGGAGAACGGCGCAGGCTACCTGAGCGAGGTGCCGGGCATAGACGTGCTGCTCACCGGCCACCAGCACCAGCTCTTTCCCGACACCGCCGAGACCTCGCCCTTCCGCGGCCAGCCCGGCGTGGACGTGGATCGCGGCCTGATCAACGACGTGCCCGCCGTGCAGCCCGGCCAATGGGGCAACAACCTCGGCGTGGTCGCGCTCACGCTGGAGTACGACGGCAGCGCCTGGCAGGTGCAGCGCGACCAGACCCTGGTGCGCCGCGACACCAGCCGCCTCAGCGTGGCCAGCGGCAGCACCCCGGCCACCTACGTGGCGCCCGACGCCAGCATCGCGGCCCTGGTGCAGCAGGCGCACGAAGACACCATCGCCTACGTGAAGACGCCGATCGGCACCACGGACTTCGACATGTCGACCAACTTCGCGCTGGTGGGCGATGTGTCGGCGCTGCAGATCGTCAACATGGCGCAGATCGACTACTTCAAGCGATACATCGCGGCCAACTCGCCCGGCTATGCCGGCCTGCCCATCCTGTCGGCGGCGGCGCCGTTCAAGGGCGGGCGCAACGGCCCCGGCGATTTCACCAACGTGCCGCAGGGCAATATCGCCATCAACAACGCCGCCGACCTGTACCTGTATCCGAATACGCTGCAGGTGGTGCGCGTATCGGGCGACATCGTGCGGCAGTGGCTGGAAAAGAGCGCCGGGCAGTTCAACACGATAGATCCCGACGCAACCGGCGAGCAGGCCCTGGTGGACGCGACCTTCCCCACCTTCAACTTCGACGTGCTGTACGCGGAAGGCAACGCGCTGCAATACACCATCGACCTCACCCGGCCCAAGGGCTCGCGCATCGCCAGCCTCACCTACCAGGGCCAGCCGGTGCAGGCCGATGACATGTACCTGGTGGTCACCAACAACTACCGGGCCAGCGGCGGCGGCGATTTCCCGGGGCTGGCGGGAGGCAAGGGTGACATCGTGCTGCAGGCGCCCGATGCCAGCCGCGACGTGCTGATCAGCTACATCCGCGAGAAGCAGACGCTGGACCTGGCGCAATACGGCGCCGATCGCAGCTGGTCGTTCGTGCCCGTGGCCACGCAGGGCCCGGTGGTGTTCCACAGCGTGGCCGGCACCGCCGCGATGGCGGCAGCCCACGGCGTGGACAACGTGCGCGACACCGGGGAGATCGACAGCGCCACCCAGCTGTCGAAATACGAGCTGCTGCTCGACCCCGCTCCCTGACGCAGCCGCCCGGCGCGGGCCCCGGCCCGCGCCGGCCGTCAGTTCTGGATGGCCGTGACCACGTAGCGGCCGTCCTTGCGCTGCGCCGTGAAGCGGACCTTGTCGCCCGCCTTGATGCCTTGCAGCAGGGTGGGCGGCTCGGCCTGGTACACGAGCGTCATTGCGGGCAGTTCCAGGTCCGAGATGGCTTCGTGCTTGATGGTGACCTTGCCCGCGGCCTGGTCCACGCGACGCACCTCGCCCGACGCCGTGGCCTGCTGCGCCTGGGCCGCCGCCGCGGCCGCAGCGATCGTCACGATGGCCGCCATGGCGGCCGTCTTGTGCATACCCATCCGTGTTCCTCCCGTTGGATGTTGCTCCAGCATACCGCGGCCGCGCCGGCAAACGCTGGTAAAGTTACCCGACACCCCGCGGCGCCGGGGCCCGAAAGGAGTCCACGCGTGAAGAAGCTCATCAACGACCCGCACGACGTGGTGCGGGAAATGCTGGAAGGGTTGGTCGACGCCTCGGCGCACCTGGCGCTGGTCGAAGGCGAGAACATCGTGGTCCCGCGCGACCTGCCGGCGCCCGAAGCGCGCCGGGTGGCCGTCATCTCCGGAGGCGGCAGCGGCCACGAGCCCGCCCACGCAGGCTATGTCGGCGCCGGCATGCTGGGCGCCGCCGTGGCGGGCGACGTCTTCACCTCGCCCAGCGTCGACGCCATCCTCGCCGCGATCCTCGCCGTCACCGGGCCCGCCGGCGCCCTGCTGGTGGTCAAGAACTACACCGGCGACCGCCTCAACTTCGGCCTGGCCGCCGAGCTCGCCCGCGAACGCGGCATCCCCGTGGAGATCGTGGTGGTGGCCGACGACGCCTCGCTGCAGGACCTCGTGCCGCGGGAGCGGCGGCGCGGCATTGCGGGCACGGTGCTGGTGCACAAGATAGCCGGCGCAGCCGCGGCCCAGGGTCGAGCCCTGGACGACGTGGCGCAGGTGGCCCGGCGCGCCGCCGACCGGCTGGGCTCGATGGGCGTGGGCCTGGGCGCCTGCACGGTGCCGGCGGCGGGCGTGCCCAGTTTCGAGCTGGGCCCGCAGGAAATCGAGTTCGGGCTGGGCATCCATGGCGAGAAGGGCGTGCGCCGCGGCGCCATCGTACCGGCGGACCGCATCGTCGACGAAATCCTCGAGCTCGTCCTGGGAGACTTCGCCAAGCGCGGCATCGACTGCAGGCACGGCGTGGCCCTGCTGGTCAACGGGCTGGGCGGCACCACGCCGATGGAACTGCAGATCGTCGCGCGCCGGGCACTGGCGGGACTGCGCGAGCGCGGCATCGCGCCGCAGCGGGCCTGGGTGGGCACCTACATGAGCGCCCTGGAAATGCCGGGGTGTTCGCTCACCCTGCTGCCCGTCGACGAGGAGCTGCTGGCCTTGCTGGATGCGCCCGCGCAGGCGCCCGGCTGGGTTGCCACGGGCCGCATCGCGGCCGAGCGCCGCTACGTGGCCGGCGTGCCGCGGGAGGCGCCGGACTACACCGGCGTGCCGCCCGGCCCGCTGGCCCCCGCGCTGCAGCGTGCGGCCCAGGCGGTGGCCGAGGCGCTCGCCGCGGCCGAGGCCGAGCTCACCGAGCTCGACAGCCGCGCCGGCGACGGCGACCTCGGCGCAAGCATGGAACGCGGCGCACAGGCCATACGCCAGCTGCCGCCCAGCGTCTTCCATACGCCCGAGGCGCTGCTGCTGTCCATGGGCCACGCGCTGCGCCGCGCCATCGGCGGCAGTTCGGGGCCGTTCTATGCCACGGCGCTCACGCGCGCCGGACGCGTGCTGGCCGGCGTGGCCCGGCCCACGCCCGCGCAATGGCACGAGGCCTATGCCCAGGCGGTGGAGGCCGTGTCGCAGATCGGCGGCGCCAGACCCGGGGACCGCACCATGCTGGATGCGCTGGCGCCCGCGGCGCAGGCCTGGGCCCGGGCGCTGGCCTCGCAGGACGGCGCGGCGGCGTTCCGCGCCGGCGTGCAGGCCGCCGAGGAAGGCGCCCAGGCCACGGCCCGCATGACGCCACGCCTGGGCCGCGCCAGCTACCTGGGCGAGCGCGCGCTGGGCATACCGGACGCCGGCGCCGTGGCCGTCACGATCTGGCTGAAGGCAATCGAACGCGCGCTGCATTGAATGCCGCGCCATTCCTGGAGAAACAGATGGCCAACCGCTTGTCCGTGATCGCCACCCGCACCGGAGACGACGGCACCACCGGCCTGGGCGACGGCAGCCGCACCGCGAAGAACGCCCCGCGCATCGCCGCGCTGGGCGACGTCGACGAACTCAACAGCGCCATCGGGCTGCTGCAGACGCTGCCCGGGGTGCCGGCGGACATCGCGCAGGACCTCGATACCGTGCAGCACGATCTCTTCGACCTCGGGGCGGAGCTGTGCATACCCGGCCATCGCGCGCTGGCCGCCGGCCACGTCGCGTTCCTGGACGCCCGCCTGGCCCACTACAACGCCAGCCTGCCGGCCCTCAAGGAATTCATCCTGCCCGGCGGATGCCAGGCCGCGGCACAGGCCCACGTGGCGCGCACGGTCTGCCGCCGCGCCGAGCGCAGCGTGGTGGCGCTGCAGGCCCTGGAGCCGGTGGAAGCCGCGCCCCGGCAGTATCTGAACCGCCTGTCGGACCTGCTGTTCGTGCTCGCCCGCACGCTGAACCGCGCAGCCGGCCGGCCCGACGTCTACTGGCAGCGGCGCACGACCTGAGGCTTCAGCCCAGGCTCACCACCACATTGCCCAGCACCCTGCCCGACTCCACCGCCTCGTGCGCCGACACGATGTCGTCCAGCGCATACACCGCGCCCACCTGGTGTTCCAGCCGGCCATCCTGCATCAGGGCCTGCACGCGGTCGATGGCGCGCTGCCTGTCGGCGGGCAGCAGGTCATACACCAGGAAGAAGTGCAGGCTGATCGAGCGCGGCAGCCATGCGGCGAACTCCAGCGGCACGTCGCCCCGGAAATTCGAGCCGTAGCATACGAACGCCCCGTGCGCCGCCACCGCGCCTGCGGATACCAGCCGGGCGCTGGTGGAAAAGTCCATGTCGATGACTGCCTGCACCCCCTGTCCCTGCGTCAGCGCCAGCACGCGGTCGGCCACCGATTCGGTCTTGTAGTCGATGACATCGGCAAATCCCAGGCGCGCCAGCAGCGCCTTCTTGTCGTCCGAGCCCGCCGTACCGATCACCCGGGCGCCGGCGGCACGCGCCATCTGCGCCGCATAAAACCCCACGCCCGATGCCGCGCCGATGACGAGCACCGGCTTGCCGGCGATGTCGCCCGCCTTCTCCACCGCATGGGCAGCGGTCAGCGCCGGTATGCCGAGGCAGGCGCCCGCCTCGCAGGACACGCCGTCCGGCAAGGGCACCGCCTGCCCGGCCGGCACGACGATGAATTCCGCCGCCGTGCCGCGTGGACGCTGCCATTGGCCATTCCAGACCCACACCCGCTGCCCGGTCCGCGCGGCCGCCACGCCCTCTCCCACCCGGTCGATGACGCCGGCGCCGTCGCTGTGCGGCACGATCACGCCCTGCGTGACCGGCCTGCTGCCGGCGCGCGACTTCACGTCGGACGGGTTGACGCCCGAGGTGGCCAGCCGCACCCGCACCTCCCCCGGGCCGGGTTCGGGATCAGGCAGTTCGCCGACTTCCAGCACGTCGCGTGCGGGTCCGTTCCTTCCATACCAGGCTGCGCGCATGAGGCATCCTCCAAGAGTCAGGGAAAGTGCGGGGCTGCGCCCGGCCGCGGCAATCAGGACGCGGCCTACAGAATGTCTGCCTCCGACAGCGCCGGCGTCTCGGCGATGCGTTGCGTGATCGCGCGGCAGGCCTGCAGCAGCGGCCTCACATAGGCCGCTTCCGGGTCGTCCTTCTGCCGGAAACGCAATGTGCTCACGCTGATGGCGGCCACCGGCATGCCGCCCGCGCCGAAGACCGGCGCGCCGAAACAGTAGATGCCCGCCTCGTTCTCCTCTTCGTCGACGGCCCAGCCGCGCTCGCGCACCTGCCTGAGCTGGCGGCGCAGCGCATCGAGGTCTTCCAGGGTGTTGGGCGTATAGCGCTCGAAGGGCTGGGCCAGCGCTGCCAGCGCCGCTTCCTGCGCCGCCCCGTCGAGCATGGCCAGGTAGGCCTTGCCGACGGAGGTGGAGTGCATGGACACGCTGGTGCCGATGCGCGAGCTCATGCGTACGGCGCTGGGGCTCTCCAGCTTCTCGATGTAGGTCATGTGCGGGCCGTTGGGCACGGCCAGGTGCACGGTTTCTCCGGTGATATCCCGCAGGCGCTTGAGGTCTTCGACCGACGCCAGCCGGAGCTCGGAGCGGCCCCAGCTGCGGCTGGCGAGCTGGATCAGGCGCGGCCCGAGCGTGAGCTTGCCGGTGCGCGGATGCTCGGCGAGCAGGCGTTCGGCCACCAGCGCAGCCACCGTGCGATAGACCGTGGGACGCGGATAGCCGCTCAGCTTGCTGAGCTCGGCCACGGTCATGGGCTCCGGGGTGTCGGCCACCAGCTGCATCAGGTGCATGAACTTCGAGAACGCGGCGGTCCCCGCCACCTGGGCGCCGGATGATCGGGAGAGGGGCTGGGAAGCGGGCATGGCTGGACGCGTGGTGTTCGGAAGGCGGAAAGGCGCGGATACGGCGCAACCCCGCCATTATCTGCGCAAAGAATCCCCCGCGCAGCAACGCCCCTGCGCTTTGGACCGCGGCGCGTACGGGGATCCTAGGCCACCAGGTAGCCGCCGTCCACGGGCAGGATCACGCCGGTCATGAAGGCGGCGGCCGGCGTGCACAGGAAGACCACGCCGTCGGCCACGTCCTCGGGCTTGCCCCAGCGGCCCAGCGGGGTCCGCGCGAGGATGGGGCCGGAGCGCGCCGGATCGTCCTGCAGGGCCTGGGTCAGCGGCGTCGCGATCCAGCCCGGCGCCACCGCATTCACGCGGATGCCGTCTGCCGCATAGGCCAGGGCCAGCGACTTGGTCAGCTGCGCCACGCCGCCCTTGCTGGCCGCATAGGCCGGCACCAGCGAGCCGCCGAAGAAGCTGAGCATGGACGCCGTGTTGACGATGCAGCCGCCGCGCCGCGCCAGGCGTTCGCGCGCGGCGCTGCACACGCGCATGGTGCCGGTGAGGTTCACGGCCAGCACCTGCTCGAACACGGCCGGGTCGTGCTCCGCGCCGCGCCTGATGATGCCGGCGCAGTTCACCACGATGTCCAGCGCGTCCAGGCCCTCGAGCATGGCCTGCACGCCGTCGGCCTGGCTGACGTCGCCCAGGCGCACTTCGATGCCGGGCTCCAGCGCGCCGGCGCCGGACTCCAGGCCGGTTGCAATGGTGCGCGCGCCGAGCGCCGCCAGGCGGTTGGCGATGGCCGCGCCTATGCCCTGGGTGGCGCCGGTGACCAGCGCCGTCTTGCCCTTGAAGAGATCCGCTTGGTATGTCATGACGGGGATGAAGTCAGAAAGTGCCGGGATACGCGCCGCCGTCGGCCAGCACGTTCTGGCCGGTGAGGTAGCCGGCCTGCATGCTGCACAGGAAGGCGCAGATGGCACCGAACTCCTCGGCATTGCCGAAGCGTCCGGCGGGTATGCCGGCCTGGCGCGCCGCACGCACGGCGTCGAGGTCCTGGCCGGACTTGGCTGCCATGGCCGACAGCGCCGACTCGAGGCGGTCGGTGGCGAAGGCGCCCGGCAGCAGGTTGTTGATCGTCACGCCGCGGCTGGCGATGCTGCTGCGCGCCAGGCCCGCCACGAAGCCCGTGAGCCCGCTGCGCGCGCCATTGGACAGGCCCAGCACGTCGATGGGCGCTTTCACGGCGCTGGACGTGATGTTGACGATGCGGCCGAAGCCCCGTTCGGCCATGCCGTCCACCGTGGCCTTGATGAGTTCGATGGGCGTGAGCATGTTGGCCTCCAGCGCGGCCACCCACTGCGCGCGCCCCCAGTCGCGGAAGTCGCCCGGCGGCGGTCCGCCGGCGTTGGTGACGACGATGTCGTAGTCGCGCTGCACCGCGAAGATCTCGTCCCGGCCCGCCGGCGTGGTGATGTCCGCCGCCACGGCCTTCACGAAGCTGTCAGGCCGCGTGCGGGCCTGCAGCAGCTGCTGTTCGGCCGCCGCGAGGGCCTCGGCCCCGCGCGCCACGATGACCACGTTCACGCCCTCGCGCACCAGCGCGAGCGCGCAGCCGTAGCCCAGGCCCTTGCTCGCCCCGCCCACCAGGGCAGTCCTGCCCGATATGCCCAGATCCATGTTCACTCCTGGTTGCGTCCGGCCGGCGCTACGGGCGCATGCCGAACTTCTCTATCAACTGCTTGAAGGTTGCATTGTCGCGCTCCATGAGCGCGGTGAACGCCTGCTGGTCGGCCACCACGTAGCCCAGGTTCTGCTTGGCCATGAACTGCTTCAGGCTGTCCTCTGCCGCGGCCTTGCGGAATGCGGCGCCCAGCGTGTCCAGCACCGGCTGGGGCGTGCCCTTGGGCGCGGCGATGCCGCGCCACGTGCCGATGGACAGGTCGATCTTGCGTTCCTTCAGGGTGGGCACGTTCTCGAATCCCTTGACGCGCTCGTCGGCCATGACCGCCAGGGTCTTGAGCTTGCCGGCCTGCACGTACTGGACCACCTCGGCGGGGCTGACGGCCACCGCGTCGATGTGGCCGCCCAGCAGCGCCAGCACCGCGGGATTGCCGCCGTTGAACGGGATGTGGTTGAACCTGGCGCCGGTCTTGTCCTCCAGCGCAGCCGCGGCCAGGTGCCAGATCGAGCCGATGCCCGCGTTGCCCACCTGCATGGTCTCGGGCTTGGCGCGCGCGGCGTCCAGGAATGCCTCGATGGTGTCGTAGGGCGAGTCGGCCCGCACCGTGATCGCCGAAGGGTCGGCGTTGAGCTGGATGATGGGCGTGAACTGCTGGTAGGTGGTCTTGGTGAGGCCCAGGTGCGGAATGATCACCATGTCGGCCGTCACCAGCGCCAGCTTGTAGCCGTCCGGGGCGCTGTTGGCGACTTCGGTCAGGCCGATGCCGCCGGCTGCGCCCGGCTTGTTCAGGACCACGATGGGCTGCGGCAGGTGCTTGCGCGAAGCGTCGGACATGGCGCGCGCCATGGCGTCGGTGCCGCCGCCGGCGGCAAACGGCACCACCAGTTCGATCGAGCGGCTGGGAAAGCCCTTGTCCTGCGCCTGTGCGGCCGGCAGTGCGGCCAGCGCAACGGCGCCGAGCAGGGTGGAAAGAATGCAGTGGTTGAACACGCGGCGTTTCATGATGTCTCCAGTCTGGTTTTATTGCTGTCGTGGGGCGAGGGGCTCAGTAGGTGGCGCGCCCCCCGGAAAGATCGAATACCGCGCCGGTACTGAAAGTGCACGAGTCCGAACACAGCCAGGCCACCATTTCGGCCACTTCGCCGGGTTCGCCCAGGCGCCGCATCGGGCTCTTGGCGATCATGGTCTGCACATGGGCCGGCGACATCTGCTCGAGCAGGCTGGTGCGCACGGCGGCGGGCGCCACGGCGTTCACGCGGATGCCGGTGGGGGCCAGCTCCTTGCCCAGCGACTTGGTGAGCGCCAGCACGCCGGCCTTGGCGGCGCTGTAGGCGGCGGCGTCGGGCGTGCCCTCCTTGCCGGCCAGCGACGCCACGTTGACGATGCGTCCGGTATCGGCGGCGCGCATGACCGGAACCACGGCACGGCACACGTTGAACACGCCCGTCAGGTTTACCTGCACGATGCGGTCCCAGGCTTCGGGCTCGTACTGGTCCAGCGGCAGCGTGGGGCCGGCATAGCCGGCGCTGTTCACCAGCATGTGGATGGTGCCCAGGCGCGCCAGCGTACCGGCGCAGGCCTGGGCTACGCTGGCGCGGTCGGTCACGTCCACCGTCCAGGCGTGCCCTGCCGAGGCGGGCGGCTGCAGGTCCCACACCGCCACCGTGGCGCCGTGGTGGCGCAGCTGGCGCGCTATCTCGGCGCCGATGCCGCTGCTGCCGCCGGTCACGACGGCAACGCGCCCGGTGTAGTCGTATCCGGCCCTGGCGGAATGCATGGCATGCATGGCGCGCGCCTCACTTCGTGGCAACGAGCAGGCCCAGCCGGGACAGCAGCTCGCGAAAGCGCACGTTGTCGCTCTGGATGACCTGCGCGAACGCGTCCTGGTCCTTGTAGACCACGCTCAGGTTCTGCTTGGCCAGCGTGTCGCGGAACAGCGGCTCGTCGAGCGCGGCCCGGCTGATCCGGCGCAGGTCGTCCACCACGGGCTGCGGCGTTCCCTTGGGCGCAATCAGGCCGCGCCATGCGCCGATCACCACGTCGTGGCCTTTCTCGCGCAGGGTGGGCACGTCGGGGAAGGTGGCCATGCGCTCCTCGGCCATGATGCCCAGGATGCGCAGCTTGCCGGCCGCCACGTGCTGCGCCACCTCGGCAGGGCTGGTGACCACCGCGTCGATGTGCCCGCCCAGCAGCGAAAGCACGGCCGGGTTGGCGCCCGTGAACGGCACGGGATTGAGGTCCACGCCCACGGCGGCCTCGAACATCTCCGCGGCCAGGTGGTAGATGGACCCCATGCCCGGGTTGGCCACCTGCAGCCCGCCGGGATTCTGCTTCGCCGCCGCAATGAATTCCTCCACCGTCTTGTACGGCGCGTCGGCGCGCACGGTGAGCGCGGAAGGGTCTTCGCTCAGCATCGCCACGGGCACGAAATCGTCCACCGTCAGCTTGGTGAGCCCCAGGTGCGGAACGCTGGTCATGTCGACCGTGACGAATCCCAGGCGGTAGCCGTCCGGCTTGGCATTGCCCACGTCCGTGAGGCCGATGGCGCCGGCTGCCCCGGGCTTGTTCACCACCACGAAGCCGTGGGCCATGTGCGGCCTCGCCGCTTCCGCGAAGGCGCGCGCCACCACGTCGGTGCCGCCGCCCGGCGGGAAATTCACCACCAGCTCCACCGGACGCGCCGGATAATCGCCGGCCGCCGCGGCCGGGCCGGGCGAGCAGAAGATGCCGGCCGCCACGAAGGCGGCGGCCACGCCGTGCCATGCTTTCACTTTCTGTCTCCTCGCGGGCGCTATCGCCTCTTGTGATGGATCGTCAGCGGATGAACTGCTGCACGTAGTCTGCGCCCAGGCCCACCTCGGTGAAATGCCTGCGGCACATGTCGATCTTGGTGAAGACGTCTTCGTAGCCCGTGCCTTTGCCCCAGGGATCGGTGTAGTACATGACGCCGTTCACCTGGAAGTACGTGATCATCTCGTCCACATCGGGCGGCACGTACAGCGTGTGGGTCTCGCCCGGAGGCTCGAAGACATAGCTGCCCTCGGTGGCTTCCCAATCGTGCTCGAGATAGCGCCAGCGGCCCTTCAGCACGAAGCCGTGCACCGCCTGCGGATGCCGGTGGCGGCTCAGCACGCCCGACTTGCGCACCTTCAGCAGGTTCATCCAGTAGCCCTGGCTGGCGTTCAGACAGAGCGGCCGGAACCAGACGTTCTCGGCCTGCGGCACCCACAGCCGCTCGTCGGTGGGTATGGCATGGGGGATCACCAGTTCCGGCCGCGCCTCGGGCGGGTTGGGATGCTGGTACGGCATCATCGGATCGGCGTCGGGCTTGTCGATGGGCATGTTGTCTCTCCGCAGATTGTCCATATTATGGAATATATGTTTATGTTATGGACAAAGTATAGCCAGGGCCGCGCCCCCGCAAGATCCCGGGCTTTCCCTTAGCTGCACCACAACAAGACAAAGCCCCGCCAGCAGGCGGGGCTCGTGGTCTACGGCACGGCGCAACGCGCGGCCGCGGCGCGCCGGCCTAGCTGCGCGCCACGGGCCGCCCGTAGAAGGGATAGCTGGGATCGTTGTAGCCCGGCGTGGACGCGTGGCCCGGCGCCACCCAGCCATCGACCATGGCCTCTTCTTCCGGCGTCACGGCAACCTCGAGCGCCGCGTAGTAGTCCTCCATCTGGGCGATGGTGCGCGGGCCGGCGATCACCGAGCTGACGATGGGATTGGCCAGCACCCAGGCAGTGGCGAAATGGCCGGGCCGGATGCCGCGGCCGGTCGCGTATTCGGTGAGCTTGTGGGCGATCTGCAGCGATTTCTCACGGAACTCGGTATCCAGGATGCGCTTGTCGCCACGTCCGGCGCGGGTGTCGGGCGCCGGCGGCTGGCCGGGCGCATACTTGCCGGTGAGCACGCCGCGCGCGATGGGGCTGTAGGGAACCACGCCCATGCCATAGTGCGCGCAGGCGGGCAGGATCTCCACCTCCGGGCCGCGGTTCAGCATGTTGTAGTAGGGCTGGCACACCACGGGCCCGGGCACGCCCAGCTTGTCGCACAGGCGCATCACCTCGGCGATGCGCCAGCCCCGGAAATTCGACAGCCCATAGCTGCGCAGCTTGCCTGCGCGTATCAGGTCGCCCAGCGCCCGCAGGGGCTCCTCGAGATTCTCCTGGTGGAAATCGCGATGCAGGTACAGGATGTCGATGTAGTCGGTGCCCAGCCGGCGCAGGCTCTGCTCCACGCCGTGCACCAGCCACTGGCGTGAATAGTGCGAGCGGTTCGGGCCTTCGCCCATCTTGTTGCCGAGCTTCGTGGCCAGCACCCAGCCATAGCGGTCGCCGGCGATCAGGCGGCCCACCACCTCTTCCGAGCGCCCGCCGTTGTAGACGTCGGCCGTGTCGATGAAATTGATGCCGTGGTCGCGCGCCGAGGCCACGATGGCGGCGGCTTCCTCGTCCGGCGTCTGCTGCCCGAACATCATGGTGCCCAGGCAGAGCGGCGAAACGCGCAGATTGCTGTTGCCGAGTCGACGGTAGTCCATGCTTGCGTCCTTGCGTAGGGAGAATCGATGACGATGCCCCCCAGCATACCGCCGGAACCCCGCCCGCGCATGGCAGCTGGAGGTGTCAGACACCTTATACGCAGCGCCGGCGGTGTCTGACACCCTATACGCAATCATGACCGGATGGTGTCAGACACCTTATACGCGATCATGCATGGTGTCTGACACCCTATACGCAGTTGCGGAGGGCGTCAGGCGGGGTGGCCGGCTGGGGCGGTCAGTTCACGCCGGCGGCGTGGGCCTGCAGGTCGGCGTGGTAGGACGAGCGCACCATGGCGCCGACGGCGGCGTGCGTGAAGCCCATGGCATAGGCCTCGCGCTCGAACATCGCGAAGGTATCGGGATGCACGTAGCGCAGCACCGGAAGGTGGTGCTCGGAGGGCTGGAGGTATTGCCCTATGGTCAGCATGTCGACACCGTGCGCGCGCATGTCGCGCATCACTTCCAGGATTTCCTCGTCGGTCTCGCCCAGGCCCACCATCAGGCCGGACTTGGTCGGCACCTCGGGGTGCAGCGCCTTGAACTCGGCCAGCAGCTTGAGCGAGTGGGCGTAGTCCGAACCCGGACGCGCCTGCTTGTACAGGCGCGGCACCGTCTCGAGGTTGTGGTTCATCACGTCGGGCGGGCCGCTGTTGAGGATGGCCAGCGCGCGATCGAGGCGGCCGCGGAAATCCGGCACCAGGATCTCGATGCGGGTCTCGGGCGACAGCGCCCGCACCTGCGTGATGCAGTCCACGAAGTGCGCCGCGCCGCCATCGCGCAGGTCGTCGCGGTCGACGGAGGTGATCACCACGTACGACAGCTTCAGCGCGGCGATGGTGCGGGCCAGGTTGGCCGGCTCGTGCGGATCCAGCGGATCGGGGCGGCCGTGGCCCACGTCGCAGAACGGGCAGCGGCGCGTGCATTTGTCGCCCATGATCATGAAGGTGGCCGTGCCCTTGCCGAAGCATTCGCCGATGTTGGGGCACGACGCCTCTTCACAGACGGTATGCAGGTTGTGCTCGCGCAGGATGCGCTTGATGTCGTAGAAGCGCGAGCCCGGCGAGGCCGCGCGCACGCGGATCCACTCGGGCTTCTTGAGGCGCTCGGCCGGCACGATCTTGATCGGGATGCGCGCCGTCTTGGCCTGGGACTTCTGCTTCTGCGTGGCGTCGTAGGCCGTGGGCGTGGCGGCGGACGCCTGGGATGCTGCGTCCGCGGCGGGCGCGGGAGACACGGGGCTGGACATGGGGCACCTTCGGGGCGGGCTCGGCCCGCCGGATCACAAAAGGGTTAGTGTACCCATTAAGCGGGAGCCCGGTCCGCGGCGCCGGCCCGCAGCGCAGGCGGAGCCCGCCGCAATCCCGCAAGAATGCGCCCGGCCAGGGCCTCCCCCACCGCTTCGAGGGAGGCCGCGACGCCGCAACTGGCCATGTCCGTCGTGCGCAGGCCTGCATAGCCGCAGGGATTGATGCCCAGGTAGGGCGCCAGGTCCATGTGCACGTTGAGCGACACGCCGTGATAGGCGGCGCCGTTGCGCACCTTCAGGCCCAGGGCCGCGATCTTGGCCAGCGTGCCATCGGCCGCGTGCGGCACGTACACGCCCGGCGCGCCGGACTGGCGGCAGGCGCCGGCCACGCCGAAGGCGGCCAGCGTGGCAATGACGGCATCCTCCAGCAGGGCGACGTAGTCGCGCACGTAGATGCCGGCGCGCCGCAGGTCCACCAGCGGATAGACGGTGACCTGCCCCGGGCCGTGATAGGTGACCTGGCCGCCGCGATCGCAGCGCACGACCGGGATGGCGCCCGGCGCCAGCAGGTGGCTGTCGAGCCCGGCCTGCCCCAGCGTGTAGACCGGCGCATGCTCGCACAGCCAGACCTCGTCGGGCGTTGCCGGCGTGCGGCGCTCGGCATGCGTCCGCATGGCGTGCCACACCGGCTGGTACTCGGCCGGCCGCGCCAGCCATTTGACCGCGGTTTCCACGCCTACAGGACGATGGACACCATGGGATGGCCATGCAGCGCGCAGTACAGCGCATCGAGCTGCTCGCGCGAGGTGGCGCGGACGGTGAACGTGAGCCCGAGGTAATTGCCGCCCTTGCTGGGACGCATCTCGACGGTGGCGGGATCGAACCCGGGATCGTGCTGCAGCACGACTTCGGTGAGCGCCTGGGCAAAATCCGGATGATGCCTGCCCATCACCTTGATGGGAAAGTCCGAGGGATATTCGATCAGGGATTCTTCGGGGGGAATGTTCATGGCGGGCTGCCCGGCAGCGATGGCCGGCTCATGCAGGAATGGCCCGGACCGCGCGGCGCGCGGCCCGGCGGCGGCCGCTAGAGCGCGGCGATACGGGCATCATACCCCGCACGCAGGCGGGCATAAACCGGGCCGGGCCGGCCCTCGCCCACCGGACGGCCGTCGAGGCGCACCACCGGCAGGAGCTCCTTGGTGGCGGACGACACCATGATCTCGTCGGCAGCGCCGACTTCCTCCTGGCTGATGCGGCGCGCCTCGAAGGCAATGCCGGCCTCCTCGGCCAGTTCGCCCATGAGGCCGTAGCGTATGCCTTCCAGGATGAGGTTGTTCTTGGGCGGGGCCAGCAGCTTGCCGCCGGACACCACCCAGACGTTGGACGAGGAGCCTTCGGTGAGCCAGCCGTCGCGGAACTGCAGCACTTCGTCGGCGCCCGCGTCCACGGCCTGCTGGCGCGCCAGCACGTTGCCCAGCAGCGACACGGACTTGATCTCGCAGTGCAGCCAGCGCTCGTCGGGGATGGAGATCGCCACGATGCCCTGGTCGCGCTGCGCGGCCGACGGCGGATTGAACGCGGAGGTCATGCCGAACACGGTGGGCGGGACGGCCACGGCCGGGAAGGCATGGTCGCGCTTGGCCACGCCCCGCGTGACCTGCAGGTAGACGATGCAGGTGGGCGTGGCGGCGCGCTCGATCAGCTGCGTCACCACGGACTCCCAGCCCTTGCGATCGAAGGGCTGCGCGATGCGCAGCGCCGCCAGACTGCGGTCGAGGCGATCGAGGTGCTCGGCCATGCGGAATGGCTTGCCGCGATAGACGGGCACCACCTCGTAGATGCCGTCGCCGAAGATGAAACCGCGGTCCAGCACCGAGACCTTGGCCTCGTCGATGCGCATGAACTCGCCATTGAGATAGACCTGGCTGTCGGCCGGCATGCCCGGGATCATGAAGTACTCCTGAAGTAGGTTATTGGAACCAGCGGGTCACCACGTCGACCATGCGCCCGAAGAAGCCGGCGCGCTCCACGTCCTGCTGCACCACCAGCGGCTCGGTGCGCAGCAGCTTGTCGTCCAGCGTGAGCTGCAGCGTGCCCACCTGCTGGCCCTTGGTGAGGGGGGCCACCAGCGGGTCGGTGCGCTGCGCCACGGGCTTGATCTCGGTACCTTTGCCGCGCGGCACGGAGAGCCAAACGGGCTGCGGCGGCCCCAGGCGCACGCTGTCCACCTTGCCTTCCCACACGCGCACGTCCAGGCCGGGCTGGTTGTCGCCGTACAGCTTCACGGTGTCGAAGTTCTGGAAGCTCCAGTTGAGCAGCTTCAGGCTTTCCTCGGCGCGCGTGGCTTCGCTGTCGGCGCCCACCAGCACCGTCAGGATGCGGCGATCGCCGCGCTGCGCCGTGGTGACCAGGCAATAGCCCGCCGAGTCGGTATGGCCGGTCTTCATGCCGTCGACCGAAGGATCCGCCCACAGCAGGCGGTTGCGGTTGGGCTGCGTGATCTTGTTGTACGTGTACTCTTTCTGCTTGTAGTAGTGGAAGTAGTCGGGGTGGTCGGAGATCAGGTGCGCGGCCAGGATGGCGAGGTCGCGCGTGGTGGTGACGTGCTGCGGATCGGGCAGGCCCGTGGCGTTCATGAAGTGGGTGTTCTTCATGCCCAGGCGCGCGGCCTCCTGGTTCATCAGCGCCGCGAAGGCGCCTTCGCTGCCGGCCACGGCCTCGGCCAGGGCCACCGAGGCGTCGTTGCCCGACTGCACGATCATGCCCTGGTTGAGCTCGTCCACCGTGACCGGCTTGCGCGGCTCGATGAACATGCGCGAGCCGCCGGTGCGCCACGCATGCTCGGACACCGTCACCTGCTGGTCCAGCGTGATGCGCTTTTCCTCGAGGGCGTTGAACACCACATAGGCCGTCATGATCTTGGTGAGCGAGGCCGGCTCGATCTTCATGTCGGGATTCGACGAGGCCAGGGTCTGTCCACTGTTCACGTCCACCGAAATCCAGGCCTTGGCCGCGATGGTGGGCGCCGGCACCGGCGACATGTCGCCGACCTGCGCGGCAGCCGGGTCGGCGAAGGCCAGCATCTGGGCCGGCGTCTGCGAGGCCGGCGCGGCCGGCGCCGGCTGGGCGGCGGCAGGCATCGAGGCGGCGACCAGCACCGAGGCCAGGGTGGCCGCCAGCGCGCGGCGCGCATACGCAAGAGGAACGTGAACGGACTGGGAAGAATTCTTCATCGGCAACGGTATCCAGGGAAACGCCCCGGCATGCGGGGCGGAAGGCTGACAATTATAGGCAGCGTATCCGACCCGTCCCTGAAGAGAACGTTCCGGATGCCGCAGAAGTTGCAACGCAATATGGCGGGAAGCAGGGGCCTTGCAGTGCGCGCCGGCTAGCCGAGCGCAAGCTTGAGATGCCCCAGCACGAGCTGCTTGAGCAGCACCAGCTTGCCGTGGAAGAAATGCGTGGCGCCCGGCACCACGACCACCGGCAGGTTGCGCGGACGCGCCCAGTCGAGCGCCTCGGCGCAGGGCACGACCTCGTCTGCCTCGCCATGGACCATCAGCGTGTCTGCGGGCACGCGCAGTTCGCCCGGCTGGAACCGGCCCACGGCCGCGCCCATCAGCATCAGCGCCGCCGGCAGCGGCGTGGAGCCGGCTGCGGCCAGCCGATCGTACAGGGCGGCGGCCACCGAAGTGCCGAACGAGAAGCCGCCCAGCACCCACGGGGCATCGGCCAGTTCCGGATGGCGCTCGCGCAGCTGGGCAACCAGGGCGAGCATGTCTTCGGTTTCGCCTGCCGATTTGTCGAAGCTGCCCTCCGACCCGCCCACCCCGCGGAAATTCGGCCGCACGGCAAGCAGGCCGCGCTGCACGCAGGCCCGCGCGATGGTGGTGACCACCTTGTTGTCGCGGGCGCCGCCCTGCAGCGGATGCGGGTGCAGCACCAGGGCCCAGCCCTGCGGCGCCGAGTCGGGCCAGTCGAGCGCGCATTCGATGCGGCCGGCCTCGCCCTGGAAGGTATCGATTTCCGTGCGTGCGGACATGATGCTTGCGTATCCGTGGCAAAGCCCACATGTTAACGCCGCGGGCGCCGGGGGCCGCGGCGGTGTCCTACAATTCCGGCCATGTCCGTACCTGCCCCTTCCCAAGCCGAGCTGCCCGCGCCCGACGACATGGCGCGCGCGCTGGCCGGCGCCCTGCCCGCCTTCCGGCAGGTGCGCTGGGTGGCATCCACCGGTTCCACCAACGCCGACCTGCTGGCCCAGGCGCGCGACGAATCCGCCCCCCGCAAGCCCTGGCTGCTCGGCGCCCACCAGCAGACCAGCGGCCGGGGCCGCGCCGGCCGGCCATGGCAGAACCGCCCCGGCGCCACCCTGATGTTCTCGTGCGCCTTCGACGTCGACGTGCCCGCCGCAGTACTGGCATCGCTGTCGCCGCTGGCGGGCCTGGTGGTGTGCGAAGCGCTGCGCCGCCTCGCCGGGCCGGGCGCCGACGCGCTGCGCGTGAAATGGCCGAACGACGTGCAATGGCGCGACGCCAAGCTGGCGGGCATCCTGGTCGAGACCACGCGCAATCCCGCTCCGGATGCCAGCGGCCATGCCGTGGTCTTCGGCGTGGGCATCAATCTTGCCGACGGGCCCGCGCTGTCGCAGGCGCTGCAGCGCCAGGTGGCCGACTGGCAGGCCGTCGCCAGCATGCCGGGCGCGCCCCCCAGCGGCCCGACCGAACTGGTGTGCGCCGTGGCCGGCGCGCTGCACCGGGCGCTGCAGGGCTGGCAGTCCGGCGGCTTCGACGCCTTCGTGGCCCGCTACGCGCAGGTCGATGCGCTGGCCGGCCAGGACGTGAACGTGCTGGACCAGGGCCAGGTCATACAGCAGGGCGTCGCCCAGGGCGTGGACGCCCAGGGACGCCTGGTGCTGGCCACCGCGGGCGGCCTGCTGCCCGTGACGGTCGGCGAAGTCTCGGTGCGTGCACGATGATCGTTCTCCTCGACTCCGGCAACAGCCGCCTGAAGGCCGGCTGGCTGCGCCTCGTCGACGGCAGGCCCGTGCGCGAGCCGGCCGCCGCGGTTTTCGACAAGCCGGATCCCGAAACGCTGGACGCCTGGCTGGCCAGCCTGCCCGAGCCCCCGCACGCGGCCGTGGGCGTGAACGTGGCGGGCCCGGCGCGGGGCATGGCCATCGAGGCGGCCCTGCAGGCGCGCGGCTGCAGCCTCTCGTGGAAGCTGGCCGAGATCCGCACGCTGGACCTGGTCAACGCCTATGCCACGCCTGCCCAGCTCGGCCCCGACCGCTGGGCCTCGCTGCTGGGCGCGCGCGCGCGGCTGCCGCACGCGCACCCGCCATTCATCCTCGCCAGCTTCGGCACCGCCACCACCATCGACACCGTCGGCCCGGACGGCGTGTTCCCGGGCGGCATGATCCTGCCCGGCCCTGCCCTGATGCGCACGTCGCTGGCCACGGGCACGGCGCAGCTGCCCCAGGCCAGCGGCCGTGTCGTGCCCTATCCCACCGATACGCACCAGGCCATCGCCACGGGGGTGGCCGCTGCCCAGGCCGGCGCGCTGCTGCGCCAATGGCTGGCAGGGCTGGAGCGCTACGGCGTGGCACCCGAAATCTATGTGGCCGGGGGCGGCTGGCCCGATGTGCGCGACGAGGTCGAACGCCTGCTGCGCCAGGTGGGCACGGCCTACGCTGCCACGCCGCGCCCCACCTACCTGGAAAGCCCGGTGCTCGATGGCCTGGCTGCCTGGACGCGGGCCCAGCCCCTGCCCTGACCCCGGCCCCCGCCAAGGAGATCCCCGATGCGCGTGCTGTTCCTGCTGATCGTACTGGCGAACGTCTGGGCCTACGCCCTGGGCCAGGGCTGGCTGGGCGTCCCGCCCAACGACGAAGGCCGCAATCCCGCGCGCCTGGCACAGGAACTGAATGCCGGCCAGGTCTCGCTGACCACGCGATAGGCGCCAGGCGCGCCAGGCGTCAGTGCCGCAGGAGGGGCGCCAGCGCCTCGATCGTGCGGGCCGTGGCGCCGGCATGCGCGGCGGTCCAGGTCCGCGCGGCCTCCCGCATGGCCGCGCGGCGCGGCGCATCGGCAAGCAGCGCCAGGGCGGCATCCACCGCAGCCCGCGCGTCGGGCACGCGCAACGCGGCACCGGCGGCCAGCGCGTCGCGCACCGCCTGCTCGAAATTGCGGGTGTGCGGCCCCACGATCACCGGCGCGCCGGCTGCGCAGGCCTCGATCAGGTTCTGTCCGCCCAGCGGCGCAAAACTGCCCGCCACCACCGCGACATCGCAGGCGGCATAGTAGAAAGGCATCTCGCCCAGGGTATCGCCCAGCAGCACGTCCACGTCCGCGTCCGCGTCCGGCGGCGGGCCGCCTGCCGAGCGCCGCACCGCCCGGATGCCGGCCGCGCGCAGCTGGGCCGCGGCCGCATCGAAGCGCTGCGGATGCCGCGGGATCAGCAGATACAGCGGACGGACCGCCGCATCGTCGCGCACGGCGCGCAGGGCCTCGATGAACAGCGCATCCTCGCCTTCGCGCGTACTGGCCAGCGCCACCACCGGGCGGCCGAGCGCATCTCGCCACGCCCTTCCCGCCTCCAGCTGCGCGGCCGGCAGGGCCAGGTCGAACTTCAGGTTGCCGGTGACCTGCACCGGGCCCGCGCCGGCTGCCTGCAGGCGCCGCGCGTCGTCCGGCGTCTGCGCCAGCACGGCCTGCAATCCGCCCAGCGCTTCGCGCATCGCCTGGCCCAGCCAGCCCGCCTGGCGCTGCGCCGACTCGGAGAAGCGGGCGCTGACCAGGGCCATGGGCACGCCACGCCCGCGCGCGGCGGCGAGCAGGTTCGGCCAGACCTCGCGTTCGATCAGCAGGCCGCAGCGCGGCGCATGGCGCGCCAGGAAACGTCGCGTGGCGCCGGGGAAGTCGTAGGGCAGCCAGGTCTGGCGCAGCTGGCCGGCGGCCAGCGCCGGCCCGAACAGGCGCGCGCCCTCGGCCCGGCCGGTGGCCGTGGTGTGCGTCAGCAGGACGGGCAGGCCGCGGTCCAGCAGCGCCTGCACCAGAGGCTGCGCGGCCCGCGTCTCGCCCAGGCTCACTGCATGCACCCACACCGCCGGCGCGGCGGGCGCCGCCTCCTGGCCCGGCTCGGCTCCGCCGAAGCGGGCGGCCGAGAATATGCCCCACTGGCCGCCGGCCCGGCGGGCGCGCCGCCACATCCACAGCCAGAGCAGCGGCGCCAGGCCGCGCAACGCCAGCGTGTAGACGCCGCGCCGCATCGCCTAGACGGCCGCCAGGGCCTGCTCGACCGCGGCCAGCACCGCCTCGCGCGACGGCGAGGCGCCCCGGTCGCCCAGGCTGGCCGTGTAGTTGGCGCCCACCAGCGGCGTGCGCACCGGCGTGGAGGCGCGGTAGATGCCGATGGTGGGGCGGCCGAGCGCGGCCGACAGGTGCGTCAGGCCGCTGTCCAGGCCCACCATCAGGCGCGCCCCTGCCAGCAGCCGGGCCACCGCGGTCAGGTCCATGCGGGGCATGACTTCCACGCCCTCCATGCCCGCCACCAGCACGCGCGCGCGCTGGGCCTCCTGCTCGTTGCCGGCCAGCAGCTTCAGCTCGCAGCCCGCCTCGCGCAGGCGCCGGAACACCGCGCGCCAGTCGTCCTCGGGCCACAGCTTGTCGTCACGGCTGGCCGACGGCATGATCACCGCATAGCCGCGGTCGACATTGAGATGATGCAGCGTGCGGCCGGCCTCCGGCGGGTCCTCCTGCGCTTCGGCCTGCGGACTGAAATGCTGCAGGCCGAAATCCGGCGGGCCGGCGTATTCGTAGCCGAACGCCAGCGAGGCCAGCTTGCGCTGGCGTATCACGGCGGGCTGCCAGAACTCCACGCGGTGGCGCACGTCGTAGAACAGCGAGGCCAGGGGCTCGCGCGCCGAGCGCCAGTCCAGGCCATGGCGCACGCCGCGCGCCTGCCGCACCAGCCAGGCGGACTTCAGCAGCGCCTGCATGTCGAGCACCACGTCGTACTCCTGCGCGCGCAGGCGCTCGCGCAGCGCGCGCCGTTCGGCGCGCACCTGCCCCGACAGCCACGCCTTGCGCCAGCGGCGGTGCGCCACGCGGATGACGTCGTGCACCGCCGGATGCCAGGCGGGGATTTCAGCGAACGCCTCTTCCACCACCCAGTCGATCTGCGCATCGGGGACGTGACGCGCGATGTCGGAGATCGCCGGCAGCATGTGCACCAGGTCTCCCAGGGAGGAGGTGCGGACGATGAGAATGCGGATGGGCATGGATCGAGCGGAACGGGACTCGCAGCGGGGCAAGCCCCCGGATAAACGATGGTCGATGGCACGGCAGCATAACCGATTGGGCCGCCGCGGCGCCCCGCAGTCCCGGACGCTTACTGGCCGATGGGCGAAGAAGCCGGGGGTTCGAGGGAATCCGCCTGCGCCTCCTGCTCCAGATGCACCCAGTCGACGATCTCGCTGCCGGGGCTGTAGCCGGACACCAGCTGCTGCAGCATGCGCCGTATCACGCCGACGTCGTTGAGGTCGAGCGCCAGCTCCAGGGCCCTGAGTTTTTCCTCCAGCACCGGCCAGGGCAGGAAATCCTCGTTCGCCTTCATGATGCGGGGATGCGGCGTGGGATTGGGGTTGTCGCCGATCAGCAGTTCTTCATACAGTTTCTCGCCGGGCCGCAGCCCGGTGATCACGATCTCGATGTCGCCCTCCGGATTGCTGGCGTCCTGCACCGTCAGGCCGGAAAGCTCGATCATGCGGCGTGCCAGGTCCATGATGCGCACGGGCTGCCCCATGTCGAGCACGAACACCTCGCCCCCCTTGGCCATGGCGCCGGCCTGGATGACCAGCTCGGTCGCTTCGGGAATCGTCATGAAGTAGCGCGTGATGTCGGGATGCGTCAGCGTGACCGGCCCGCCGTCGCGTATCTGCTGGCGGAACTTCGGCACCACGGAACCGGACGAGCCCAGGACGTTGCCGAACCGCACCATGGTGAACCGCGTGCGGGGCGATTTCTCCACGAGGGCCTGCAGCACCATTTCGGCCAGCCGCTTGCTGGCGCCCATGATGTTGGTGGGCCGCACCGCCTTGTCCGTGCTGATGAGCACGAAATCGGACACGCCCTGCTCGGCCGCCACCGATGCCGTCACGAGCGTGCCCCAGACGTTGTTCCTCACGCCCTCGGCCGGGTTGTGCTCCACCAGCGGCACGTGCTTGTAGGCTGCCGCATGATAGATGGTGTCGGGCTGCCAGGTGGAGATGATGGCGCGCATGTGCGTTTCGTCGCGCACCGATGCCAGCAGCGGCACGATGGGCGGGACGCTGGCGGGCGCCTGGATGTCCGCATGGCCCGACTCCATCAGGTGCTCGTCCTGCAACTGCTCGAGTTCGGCGTGGATGGAATAGAGCGCGTGCTCGTTGATCTCCACCAGCAGCAGCCGCGCGGGATCCAGCTTGAGGATCTGCCGGCACAGCTCGCTGCCGATGGACCCGCCGGCGCCGGTCACCAGGACCACCTTGCCGGTGATGTTCTTGCCCAGCAGGATATGGTTGGGCGCCACGGATTCCCGGCCCAGCAGGTCGTCGATGTCCAGCTCGCGCAGATCCGAGGTGCTGACCTTGCCTTGCGCCAGGTCGGTCACGCTGGGCAGGGTGCGCACCAGCACGCGTGCGGCCCGCATCGTGGCCAGGATCTCGTTGCGCCGCCGCCGCCCTATGGACGGCATGGCCAGCAGGACCGTGCCTATCCCCTGGGATTCCACCAGGCCCGACAAGTCGTCGGGGCTGTAGATGGGCAGGCCATTCAGGACATGGCCGTGCAGGCGGTCGTCGTCGTCGAGAAAGCCCACCACCTGCATTTCGTGGCTGTTCCCCAATGCCGCGACGAGCTGGCGCCCGGCGCTGCCCGCGCCGTAGACCAGCACCTTGGGCAGGGCGGCCCGCCGCAGCTGCGACTGGTACATGCCGCCGAGCCAATAGCGCGCGACGGCACGCGACGCGCCCACTGCCAGGAGCAGCAGCATGGGCTGGATGATGCCGATGCTGCGCGGCACGCCCGGCAGGCCCACCGCCGTGATCACCGCCATGTACAACAGGCCGTAGATGCCGAAGGCCCGCACCACATAGGCGATGGCATGCAGGCTCGAATGCCGGAAGATCACCCGGTAGAAGCCGTGCGTGATGAACAGCGGCAGTGCCAGGACCAGCGAAACGGCCACCGCGAGCTGCGGCTGGAACACGGCATCGCCGGACAGCCTCACCCAGGTGTCCAGGCGCAGGTAGAAGGCGATCCAGACCGTCAGGACACAAAGGCTGGCATCGACCGCGAGCGCGATCGAACGCTTGGCGATGCGCGGCATCGCCAGCAAGGGCAATGCCAGCCAGGCCAGGGGGGTTCCCATTCAAGCTCCCATATTCGTCTTCAGTGCGAAACGCCGTCCCGGCGCACCACCCGGACCGCGGTCAGCCAGAGGATCCGCAGATCGAACCAGAACGACTGGCGCCGCAGGTACTCCGCATCCAGCTTCACTTTCTCGGGTATCGGCAATTCGTCGCGTCCGTTGACCTGCGCCCATCCCGTCAGCCCCGGCGTGAGCACATGCACCCCGGCTTCGGTGCGCAGGGCGACCAGGTCGTCCTGGTTGAACAGCGCCGGGCGCGGCCCGACGAAACTCATGTCGCCCTTGAGAATGCTCCAGAGCTGCGGCAGCTCGTCCAGGCTGGACTTGCGCAGGAATGAGCCGATGGGCGTGAGGTAGGCGCCGGGATTCTGCAACAGATGCGTGGCCACCGCGGGCGTGTCGATGCGCATGCTGCGGAACTTGGGCATGCGGAAGATGCGGTTGTGCCGACCGACCCTGTCGCTCCAGTAGAGCACGGGCCCCGGCGAGGTGAGGCGCACCAGCAGGGCCACGACGAGACCGGGCCATACGAGCACCACGCCCGCACAGGCCGCCAGCAGCAGATCGAAGATGCGCTTGATCGTCATGATGGCGCCCTATCGCGGCCGCGCGTCGGCAAAAGCCTCGCGCCAGCCTTCGGCGGGATCGACCTGCGGCTCCCACTGCAAGGTATTCCTGGCGTGCGAGGGGTCGATTTCAAGAGAAGCCATGAGCTTGTCGGCCAGCCCGGCCTTGCCCACGGCGGCAGCCAGGGCCCGCAGGATGGCGGAGGGCACCGGCACGAGCCGCGCCGGCCGGCCCCGGGCGGCCGCCATGAGGCGGACCAGGTCCGCCGTGGACAACACGGCGGTATCGCTGGCGAGGAACAGCTGCCCCGCCGCGGCGGGCGCATGCACGCACAGGCAAAGGAAGCGCGCCAGGTCCTCGACGTGTATGAAGCTGCGCCGGTTGTGCAGCGCGCCGAAAGGCAGCGGCAGACCGCTGGCCACCAGGCGCGCCAGCCGGCCGAAGTTGCCTGGCGCACCCCTGCCGTATACGAGGGGCGGGCGCACCACACATGTCTCCAGCTGCGTGCCCGCCGAGATCTCCCGCAAGGCCTCCTCGGCTTCCAGCTTGGAGACCGCGTAGTCCCCTGCCGGCCTGGGCTCGCTGGCCTCGGTGAACACCTCGCCCGGCCCGGTGCGGTCGCCGTTCACGCCGATCGAGCTGACGTAGACGAAGCGCTGCACGCCGGCCCCGAGGGCCCAGCGCGCCAGCGCGGCGGTGGCGTCCCGGTTGACGCGGCGGAACGCCGGCAGGGGATCGGCCAGGGTTTCGTCCAGCACATGGGCGCGCGCTGCCAGGTGCACGATGGCGTCGGGCCGCAGACCGCCGAGCACGGCATCGAGCGGCTCGGTGAGATCGGCGGCGATACAGGTCAGGCCGCCTGCCTGGGGCATGCGCCGGCTGAGCGCCACCACCCGGTGCCCCTCCTGGAGCAGGCGGGCGCAGACGCGGCGGCCTATGAATCCGCTGGCTCCCGTCACCAGTACCTGCAACGTGGACCTCATGGGGCAGGCTCCGTCAAGACTGCGCAACGCCACGGAAGAGCGCTGCGTAGGCACTTCCGAGCGGCGGGCCGGCAAACAGGCGCTCGTACCGAGCCCGCGCCCCCTGCCCCAGCCTGCGGGCCAGGCCCTCATCGTCCAGCAGTGCGTTCATGGCATCCGCCAGCGCGCGCTCGTCCTCCGGTGGCACCACCAGGCCGCTTTCGCCATCGGCATTGACGAAGGAAGTACCCGAGCCGATTTCGCAGGAAACCAGCGGCCTGCCCAGCATCGCGGCCTCGACCAGCACCATCCCGTACGCCTCCGAACGCAGGTGCGAAGGCAGCACGAAGGCGCGGCAGCGGCTCATCAGCCCAACTTTCTGCGCGTCGGTGACCTGCCCGGCGAACACCACGTTGTGCGCCCCCTGCTGGGTCGTCAGGGCCTGCAGGGCCTCGCGCTCGGGCCCGGAGCCCGCGATGACGATGCGTGCCTTCACGTGCCGGGCGGCGCGCACCAGCGTGTGCAGCCCCTTGTAGTAGCGCAGCGCCCCGAGGAACAGGAAATAGGGCTCGCCGTCCTGCAGCCCCAGGCGCGCGATGATGCCGGCATCCTCCGGCATGGCGGTCTCATTGATGCCGAGAGGAATCGCCCGGACCTTGTGCTTCCAGCGCGGATCCGACAATACCGGGCTGGTTTGCGCATAAGTCGGCGACGTCGCCACGATGGCCGACACGGAATCCAGCGTGCGCCGCATCAGCGGGCCATAGAGCCAGCCCAGCCAGCGCTGCCGCACGATATCCGAGTGATACACCAGCACCGACGGCGCCGCCGGCCGCACCGCCAGGTGCAGCAGGTCCGCATACGGCCATGGAAAGTGGTAGCAGATCACCTGGGACTCCCTGGCCAGGCGGGCGAACTGCCGTAACGCATCGGGCCCGCCCAGGTCGCAGGAAGCCGGCGCAAGCCAGGAACGGGCCCGTACCACGCGAGCCTCGGGTTGCCGGATCTCTCCGGGCTGCGGCGTAGGCGACAGCGCGAACACCGTGCTCTGTACGCCGTACTCGCGGGTGGCCAGGCAGATCTGCCGGGCCGCTTCCGCGACACCGCCGGGCGGGTCGGGGAAATACGTGCGGTACACGTGCAGCACTTTCATCGCAGCACCTGCTCGTAGACTGCCCGGGTCCCGGCGGCACAGGCCTGCCAGGTCAACTCGCGAGCCCGGGCGAGGCCCGCCGAACGCAGCCGGGCCGCCAGCGCGTCATCGCCGGCCAGCGCGCGCATGGCCTGCGAGATCTCGCCGGCGCTTTGCGGATCGACCAGCAGGGCGGCGTCGCCGGCCACTTCGGGCAGCGACGTGGTATTGGACGTGATCACCGGCAAACCCGAAGCGAAGGCCTCGACCACCGGCAGGCCGAAACCCTCGCACAGGGAAGGAAACACCAGCGCAGCCGCCGACTGCATCAGGGCGCGCACTTCCGCGTCAGGCAGGTATTGCAGCCAGCGCACGTGCGCGCCTGCCTGCGCATCCTCCATGCGCGCGACCAGGGCGTCGCAACCCCACCCCGACCGGCCCACCATGACCAGCGGCATGTCGCGCTGCAGTCCCGCCGGCAGGCTGGCGTGCGCATCCAGGACGCGCTCCAGGTTCTTGCGCGGCTGCAGCGTGCCCACGAAGAGGAAAAAGCGGTTCGGCAACCCCAGCCGCTGCAGCACGGCCTCGCGCGATGCCGCGTCGATCGGTTCGAAGAAGCGGGGATGCACGCCCAGCGGAATGACGCTGATCCGCCCGGCCTCGATGCCGAAATGCCGGATGATCTCCGTCTTCGAGTACTCGGAGATCGTCACGACGTGGTCCGCCCAGCGGCACGCCCGGCGCCACAGCCAGCGCTTCGGCCCCGCCAGCTGCGTGCGGATCCACTGGGGATGCGACAGGGGAATCGCGTCCATCACGGTGGCCACCACGGGGATGCGCGAGAATTTCGGGACCAGGTGGTCGGTGGCATGGTAGAGATCCACCTTGCCGGCCAGGTGGCGCTCTTCGGGCCACCTCAAGGGGCTGAACGCGCACAGCGCGGCCCTCGGGGGATACCATCCCAGGTCCACGCCGGCGTCGATACCCGGCAAGGCATCGTCGTGGCAGAACAGGCGGTGCCCCACGGACAGCAGCGACAGCCCCGGCTGTGCCAGCAGCGCGCTGCCGAGCTCGCGGGTATACGAGCCGATGCCGTCGACGCCGCCGTGCGCCAGGCCCCGCGCCAGTATGGTCGTGCCGAAGCCAACCCGCATCAATGCCTGCCTTCGGAGTACATCCAGTGCAGGGTGTCGCGCAGGGCAATGGCCTGCAACGGGCCGATGGCGGCCTCCAGCCGGCTCGCGTCGCCCTGCAGCCTGTGCACCTCGTTGGCGCGCACGAAAGCCGGGTTCACGCGCACCTCGATGCGGTAGCCCGCCATCTCTTCCATCATGGCGATCACCGCCTTCAGCGACACGGCCTGGCCCGAACAGACGTTGAATACGCCGCCCGCCGGCGCCAGCTGCAACAGGCGCCGGTACGCATCCACCACCCGCCGCACGTCGGAAAAATCCCGCTCGACGTCGATGTTGCCCAGCTCGATGACCCGCTCGTCGCGCTGGAAGTGACCCACGATCTTGGGCAGGAGGAACTGCGGCGACTGCCCCACGCCCGTGTAATTGAACGGCCGCGCGATCACGATGGGCAGCCGGTCCGTCCACAGGCGCGCCATGTATTCCATGGCCAGCTTGCTGACGGCATAGTCGTTGGCCGGATTCGGCGCCACCGATTCGTCGATGCGCTCCACCTCCGCATTGCCGTAGATGTTGGCGCTGCTGGCCAGCAGCACGGCCGTAGGCCTGGCGGACAGCCCGGCCAGCGCCTCCAGCAGGTTGCGCGTACCCACCACGTTGGTGCGGTAGATGGCGTCGGCATCCCCGTGCGCCACGAACGCGATGGCCGCCAGGTGCGCCACGACGTCGGGCTGCACCTCCTGCACGACCCGCGCCAGCCCGGCCCGGTCGCAGAGGTCCACGGCATACATGTCCGGCCCGGCCGGCTCCGAGCCGTGCGCCGTGCCGAACACCCGATAGCCGGCATCGGCCAGCGCCCGCGCCAGGTAGCGGCCGGTGAAGCCACCCAGCCCCGTGATCAGCGCCCGCGGCGCGTCAGAACGAGAAGCCATTGCCGTTGCGCCGCAAATCGGCTTCGACCATCATCGCGCACAGCTGCTCCAGCGTGGTGCGCGGCTCCCAGCCCAGCTTCTGCCTGGCCTTCTCCGGATTGCCGATCAACAGGTCCACCTCGGCGGGACGGTAGAACTTGGGGTTCACCTTCACCAGCGTCTTGCCGCTGGCGCTGTCTATGCCCACTTCATCCTCGGCCTTGCCCTTGAACTCCAGTGCAATGCCGGCGGCCTTGAACGCCATGCTGACGAAGTCGCGCACGGTCTCGGTGCGATTGGTGGCCAGCACGAAGGTGTCGGGCTCGTCGGCCTGCAGCATGCGCCACATGCCTTCCACGTACTCCTTGGCAAAGCCCCAGTCGCGCTTGGCGTCCATGTTGCCCAGCTCCAGCACGTCGAGCTTGCCCAGCTTGATCTTGGCGACCGAGTCGGTGATCTTGCGGGTGACGAACTCGCGGCCGCGCAGCGGGGACTCGTGATTGAAAAGGATGCCGCTGCAGCCGAAGATGTCATAGCTTTCGCGGTAGTTCACCGTCATCCAGTGCGCGTACAGCTTGGCCACGCCGTACGGGCTGCGCGGGTAGAACGGCGTGCTCTCCACCTGCGGTATGGCCTGCACCTTGCCGAACATCTCCGACGTGCTGGCCTGGTAGAAGCGGATCTTCGGGTTGACGATGCGGATGGCTTCCAGCAGGTTCAGCGGGCCGATGCCGGTGATCTCCGCCGTGGTCACGGGCTGGTCGAACGAAACGCCCACGAAGCTCTGCGCCGCCAGGTTGTAGACCTCGGTGGCGCCCGTGCTCTGCAGCAGGCGGATGCTGGCAGACAGGTCGGTAAGGTCGTACTCGACCAGGTGCAGGTTGGGATGCTTGTCGATCCCGAGTTCCTCGATGCGCCAGAAGTTCACCGAACTGGTGCGGCGATACGTGCCGTATACCGTGTAGCCCTTCTCGAGCAGCAGCTGCGCCAGGTAGGCGCCGTCCTGGCCGGTGATGCCGGTGATGATGGAAGCTTTTGTGGTCATTGTGGTGTGCCTTATACGGGTAATGCGTTACGTTCGAGCAGGCCTGCAAGGTCCTGCCGGCCCTCTGCTGCGGAGCTGAACACGCGCAATATCACGCCTTGGCGGCGCATATCGTCATGCATGCCTTCCTGTTCCGCTGCCACTTCGGGCCCCATGAATACATCGCCAGCCCAGTAGTCCATGGCCTCGTCCGGCAGAATCGGCTCGTAGCCCATCAGGCGGGCCGTGAAACGGCGCGCGTAGCGATAGCGCCCGTCCTCGGCCGGATAGACGGGTTCGACCCGGCAGCCCGCGGGCGGCTGTTCCAGCCACGGCCGGATCTGGGCGAGCAGATCCTCGTTCCCCGGCCCTTCCGCCGAACCTACATCGACCAGGAGCTGTCGCGGACGGCAAGGCGGCGGCGCGTTGCGCGCCACGGCGGCGGAGACCTGCACCAACTGTTCATCGTCTGCCTGCCCAGCCTGTGTCGCGATGGCCCTTGCCAGCGCGGCGACATGGCCTTCGGCGTGCCGATAATAGCCCTCGATGGCGTCCCGGTACTGCGCCGCGCAGGTCGCCGGATCATGCAGGTTCAGGATGGTATTGCGCGCTGCCTCGCCCATGCGCTGCCGCAGCGATGCATCGCGGAACAGCTTCTCCAGCGCCTCCACGAGCTGCGCGTCCGAGAATTCGTCCGGAAGCATCCAGACAACGTCGGGGTCCAGGTCTGCCATGCTGCCATTCGCATTGACGATGGTGGGCTTGGCGTAGTTCATGCAGTCGAGCACGGTGCCGGAAGTCTCTCCGCGGGATAGGGTGCGCAGTTGCACGCCCACGTCGGCAGCCGCCAGGTAGCGGCGGAACGCGTCCGTGTCGGCCCATCCGGTGATGTGCACCTGGCTGCCAGCCTGATGCTGCGCGATGGTGTCGACCAGGGCCGCCCCATAGGCGCCACCATCGTTCTCCCCCACGAACACCAGGCGGCAGGACGGATCCTTCGCCAATGACGACTGGAACCAGGCCTGCAGGAGCCGGTGGTTGAGTTTGGTGGGCGCCAGCAGGCCGAAGGTGCACACGAGGAAAACGTCCTCGTCGATACCCAGCGCCTGGCGCGCGGCAGCCCGGTCCAGCTCCAGACGCGCATCCCGCATATGGGGGATCACGGTCCAGTCCGAAACGTCGGACGAATACCAGCGGGCCGCCAGTCGCAACGAATTCCGGGAATGCACGATCATGCCCAGCGCCTTCTGGACCACGCCCAGGCTGCAGGGATATTCCCAGAGGACTTCCGTGCGGTTCGCGGCGTGCTGCAGGTCGTACAGCGCGATGTGGCCGTGCGACTCGTACAACGACTTCAGCCAGACGCCGGCAGCAGGGTCCCGCGACTCCATGTGGGCCAGTACCCCCGACATGAAAAAATCGTGCAGCACCACCACGCCAGGCACGTCCTGCAACAGCTGGAACATGTGTTGATGGAATGCCGAATTCCCGAAGTGGTAGAGCACGCGGTCGTATTGCCCGGCGTGTTCCCGCAGCCATTGAGGCGTGCGCACCGGGCAGTTCGCCTTGACCCAGGGGTCCGTGACCTCGTCCTGCTCGACCACGACATCGATATCGTAGAACCTGCCGAGCTCCGGCAGCAGTTCGGCGCTGTAGTCGGCGATGCCTGAGCGCACGGGCTGCAACGGCGACACATAGGCCAACTTCGGCCGCTGCGGCGCCTGGGCAGAAACCACCTCGGTCCACTGCGCGCGCTTCCGTTCCATTGCTGCGATCGCCTGCCGCGCGCTGCCGTCCCAGGAAAACCTGCGGGCCTGCTCGCTGCCATGCCGCAGCAGCGCCTGGCGGTGCGCATCGTCGACCAGGCCGCGTTCGATGGCGCGCGCGATCGACTCGTCGGAATGCGGATCGAACAAGGCTTCATCCCAGCCTATCACCTCGGGCAGGCTCGACGTGTTGGCGCCTATCACCGGCGCGCCGCAGCGCATGGCTTCCAGTGCCGGCAGGCCGAACCCCTCATGCCACGAAGGAAAGACGAACAGCTTGCACAAGTTGTAGAAGGCCAGCAGGTCTTCGTCCGGCACGAAACCCGTCAGCACCACGTCCTGTTCGTCCAGCCCCTGCTGCTTGACCAGTCGCACCAGCTCTTCGCGGCTGGCGGGTTGGACGGAACAGACGATGGCCAGCTGGTGGGCACTGCGCAGCGGCTGGGGCAGCCTCGCGAAGGCGCGGATCAGGCCCTCGACGTTCTTGCGGTAGTCGATGCCCCCCGTATACATCACGAACGGCCGGGACAATCCGTACTGGGCCCGCAGGGCCGCCTCGCGCTCTGCAGCAACCGGAGCAGGCTGGAAGAGTTCGTCAGCGTCGGTGGCGATGTTGACCGACCATTCTTCAGGCAGCCCGAGATGGGCAATGCCCTCCTGGCGCGACGACTCCGATATGGCCAGCCACAGGTCTGCCCGCTTCAGATGCTCCACCTTCTCCAGGTACCAGGCCTTCACGGCCGGGTTCTCCAGGTAGGGCTTGGGATGGATGTAGGGGATCAGGTCGTACAGCGTCACGGCCACCGGCGTGTTCCGCAGCAGGCTGTGTATGCTGGTCACGGAATTGTCGGCCAGCCCTTCGAAGAGGCTGGTGACGTAGACGAAATCCGGCTTGAGGCTGGCCAGGAAGGACTCGTACGTCAGCTCCGCGGCGCGGCGCCGCCAATCATTGGCCTTGTCGGCATGCGCGGTCGGCATGGCTGCCTGCCATACGCGGATGTCCTCCGGCGGCAGCAGGCCTTCGAAAGCGGCGCGTATGGGTTCCACGGTATCGGGGAAGCCCCCGTTGAGGGCCAGCACGATGCGATGATCGCCGCGGTTGCGTGCCAACGCCTTGGTGATGGCCAGCGTGTAGCGGCCTATGCCGCGGTTGCGCGACCCGGCGCTCTGGGCGCCCTGCATATCGATGACGATACGCATCAGGATTCTTCCTTCTGGTGATGCTTCATGGCGAACTGCAGCGTGGCGTGAACCTGTTGCGCACGCGGGGTGAGCTGGTGGCTCTCCACCGTGGCGGAAGTCATGTCGGTCGACGGCCGGGTGGCAACGCTGAAAAGCCGATGCTTGAGGCCGGGCATCCTGTCCAGCACCAGCAGAGCCGCTTTCCGGAACCAGGGACGGGATTGACCGTAGGCCGCCAGCCGACGGATCAACCGTGCAGCGTGCGGCTTCAGCACTTCCCGGCCGTGGCCCCGCACGACCGCTCCGAGCAGTCGCACCGGCCGGGTGAGACGCCACGACGTACTGCGATAGATCAATTCGCACTGCCGCTGTGCAGCCTGAGCGGCGGCTTCCGCCCGCCGCAGTCGATGCTCGGTTTCCTGGATGCGTTCCTCCAGCTGCCTGCTGCAGGCCTCGGCTTCTTCTGCCCGTGCCAGCGCCTGCCGGGTCTCGCGCTCCGCATCCGCCGCAACGGATTCAGCCTGGGCTTCACTCGCGCGCACGAACTGGTCGAAGACGTTGGGCGGGTAGCGGAACGCTGCCGCCAGGCCGGCGTGCTCGCGCGCCACGTAGAACCGGTTCAGCCCGTCGGCATAGACATGGTCGTAGCCGCCCTGCAGCAGGATGGGCTCCCATTCGTCATGGGACTCCGTCTGGGTAGACGGCTGGGTGGCTTCCACCAGGACGATCCACGGCCGGCAGGAGCTCCAGTCATGGCCGCGCAGCACCTGGGCCTCCAGGCCCTCGACGTCGATCTTGACGAAGTGGACTTCCTGGCCAGCGGGAACATGGGCCTTCCAGATATCCGTCAGCGTCTGCAGCCTGACCGTCTTCTGCTCCGCACTCCATCCCGACTGCCTGTGCGCCTCGATGACATCAGTGTCGACGGAGGACAGCCCGGTGCCGCCGATGAAGTGCATGACGACCTCACCCGCGTGGTCGCCCACGGCCACCGGCAGGTTCACGTCGCGCGGGCGCTGCTGCTGGAGCAGAGCATGGAACGCGGGGTTGGGCTCCACATTGATGCCCGACCATCCACAGTCATAGAACGCCTTCGTGACGGAATCCTCGTCCGGCCATGCGGCACCGACGTCGATATAAAAGCCGGCCTCGACGTGCTTCAGCGCCCTTCGAAGCATGACGTCTTCGAAATTCTGCGCATAGGATATGAAACTCATCTCTGCTCTATACAAATATCCGGGTCGATCCAGGCCACGCCGGCGAAATGCGGTTTATTGGCGTTGATCACATTGAACACCAGCGCCAGGTCGCGCCATTCGTAGTTGTTGACCACGTGCGTGTCCGTGCTGACCAGGGCCGTCTGGATGGAATAGGTGCCGGGGCCCAGATTGACCGGAAACTTCATGTCGAAGCGCACGAAGCTGCCGGCGGGTACGTTCTCGAGCGGTTGCTTCTTGAGGTAGGTGTTGGTGCCGTATACCACCTGCCCCAGCCTGTCCTTGATGCCATAGCCCAGCACCAGCCGCTCGAGGAACGCATTCGTGCGCACGTCCACCCGCAATGTGACGGCCTGCCCGACGTCGACCACTTCCAGCCGGTTGCCGGCCTCATCCAGCAGGGCGATGTCGGCCACCTGGGCTTCACCGGTGCCGGAGATCGTCTGTATTTTTCCGCTGTCCAGCACCTGCTGCGTGACCGTCTGATTCTGGTGGTCGGCCAGCATGGCGTTGTAGTAATCCATCACGGCCTCCGGCGGCCCCTCCATCGCCAGCTTGCCGGCGTTGAGCAGGATGGCACGGTCGCAGATGGACTGTATGGCCGCCTTGTCGTGCGACACGATCAGCAGCGTGGTGCCCTGGTGGCGGAATTCGCGGATGCGGTCGAAGCTCTTGTGCTGGAAATACGTGTCCCCCACCGACAGGGCCTCGTCCACGATCAGCACGTCGGGCCGGTGTGCCGTGGCCACGCTGAAAGCCAGGCGCATCTGCATGCCGCTGGAGTACACCCGCACCGGCTGGTCGATGTAGTCGCCGATCTCGGCGAACGCCTCGATCTGCGGCATCAGGGCCGTGATTTCGTCCACGCCATAGCCCAGCAGCTGCCCGGCCATGATGGCGTTCTGGCGGCCGGTGAAGTCCGGATGGAACCCCATGCCCAGCTCCAGCAGCGCGGCCACCCGGCCGGTCAGCTGCACGCTGCCCGTGGTGGGATGCGTGGTGCCGGTGATCATCTTCAGCAACGTGCTCTTGCCTGCGCCATTGATGCCGATGATGCCCACGGCCTCGCCCGCGCTGACGCTGAAGTTCAGGTCCTGCAGCACCCAATGCAGCTGATGATGCGGCTTGCCGCGCGGGTCCATCCATTCGACCAGGCGCGACCAGCGCGTCGGATACTGTTTGTAGGCCTTGCCGAGGTTGGTGACGGTAATGGTGCCCATCAGAGTTCATCCACCATTTCGCCCGCATGCTTGCGGAACAGGGAAAGGCCCAGCAGGCACAGCACGGCGGCCAACGCCAGCACAGGCCAGAGGCTGTACCAGTTGGGCCATTGGCCCTGCACCAGGATCACCTGGAAGGCCTCCATCAGGCGCGCCATGGGATTGAAGCGCATCCATCCTTGCACCACCTGCGGCAGGATGCTCACCGGATAGACGATCGGGGTCAGCCAGAACCAGAACGTCAGCACGATGCCGTAGAACTGGCCGACGTCGCGGAAGAACACGTTGAGCACGCCCAGCGTGATGCCCAGCCCGATGGCGAACAGCACCAGCAGCGCCAGCACGGGAGCCAGCGCGAAATACGGCAAGCCGGGGAAATTGCCTGTGATCAGCAGGAACAGCGTGAAGAGGCCGAACACGATCGCGAAATTCACCAGCGCGTTGGCCACCACGATCACCGGCAGGCACAACCGCGGAAAGCTCAGTTTCTTCAGCAGGTTGGCATTGTCGATGAAGGCGGTCTGGGCACGGCCGGATATTTCGGCAAACAGGCCCCAGGTGAGCACGCCGGCGCACAGGTGGATGCTGTAGGCAAGATTGCCTTCCACGCCCGGCAGCTTGGCGCGCATGACCTGCGAAAAGATCACCGTGTAGACGACGATCATGGCCAGGGGGTTGAGCACCATCCACGCCGCCCCCAGCAGGGAATTACGGTACTTGGACTGGAACTCCCGCTTGACGCTGCCCAGGACGAAACCACGGTAGGCCCACAGGGCCCGCAACATGCCGAGCATCAAGCGCGTCCGTAGATGTCTTGGAAGCGGACGATGTCGTCCTCGCCCAGGTATTCGCCGCTCTGCACCTCGATCATCACCAGGTCGAGCACGCCGGGGTTCTCCAGGCGGTGCTTGTGCCCCGCCGGGATATAGGTGGATTCATTGGTGCCCACGAGCAGTTCCTTCTCGCCGTTGACCACCTTGGCCATGCCGCTCACCACGATCCAGTGCTCGCTGCGATGATGGTGCATCTGCAGGCTGAGGCTGGCGCCGGGCTTGACCTCGATGCGCTTGATCTTGAAGCGCGGGCCTTCCTCCAGCACCGTGTAGGTGCCCCATGGCCGGGTGACGGTACGGTGCAGCTTGTAGGCCTCGTGGCCCTGCTTCTTGAGCTTGCTGACCACCTGCTTCACGTCCTGGGCCTTGTCGGGATGGGCCACCAGCAGCGCGTCGGGGGTGTCGATGATCATCAGGTTGTCGACGCCCACGGCCGCGACCAGGCGATCGTGGCTCTGCACGTAGGTATTGCGGCTGTCGACGAACACCGCATTCCCGGCGGCGCGGTTGTCGTCCGCGTCCGGAGGGGTGAGCTCACGCACCGCCACCCACGAGCCGATGTCGCTCCAGCCGAAGTCGCCGGGCACTACCGCCACGTTCGCCGAACGTTCCATCACGGCGTAATCGATGGAGATGTCGGGCACCTGCGAGAACAGCTCGGCAGGGATCTCCAGCATGCTGCCGTCGGACGGGCTGGATTCGCGCATGGCGGCCCAACAGGCCTTGGCGGCGGCGGCCACCTCGGGCGCATGGCGCTCCATTTCCTCCAGGATCACGCCGGCCTTGAAGCAGAACATGCCGGAATTCCACAGGAACCGGCCCGAAGCCACGTATTCGCGCGCCTTGTCGAGCGAGGGTTTCTCAACGAAGCGCGCCACGCGCTTGCCGCCATCGGTGAGGTCCTCGCCGGTTTCGATGTAGCCGAAGCCGGTTTCGGGCGCGCTGGGGATGATGCCGAAGGTGACGAGCTTGCCCTGCTGCGCCAGCGCCACGGCGCTGGCCACGGCGCCGGCGAAGCGCCGGGAGTCCTGCACCAGGTGGTCGGCCGGCAGCACCAGCAGCATGGCGTCGGCGCCATGCGCCTCGACGGCGTGATGGGCGGCCATGGCGACGGCCGGCGCGGTGTTGCGGCCCATCGGCTCGAGCAGGAACGCCCCCGTCTGGGAGGGGCCGAGCTTGGCCAGCGCCATCTCGTCCTTGCTCATGAAGTAGTAGTCGCGGTTGGTGACGGTGAGCACCTCGACCGCATCCACCGCCAGGGCGCGCTTGTACGTCTTGAGCAGCAGGCTTTCGCCGTCCGCGAGCTTCATGAACGGTTTGGGATAGCCCTCACGGGAGACGGGCCAGAGGCGGGTACCAGCACCGCCGGACAGCACCACGGGAATCAGCATGAATACCTTGCAGGAGTTTTAGGCACGCTACCGCCCTGCCGTTTCACGATCGGCAAGCGCGGCAGGAGCGGAAGGGCCGGGCACGGCGGCGTCCCGCCCGTGCGCAGCATGTCATCGGCTTGAAAAATGGGATTTTAGATTTGAAAAGTACCAATCCCATTAGCCGCCGGTTAATCAATGTTAAGTGTGTGAATTTTCGCCTGTCAAACGGACGGACGAAAACGGACGGGCGAAAAAACCGGCTCAGCGGTCTCCCACGGCACGCAGCGTGGCCTGCGGAACCCGTACGCGCACCGGCTTGCTCAGGATTTCGATCAACACCATGGCGCGCTGTTCGCCATCGGGCATTTCATAGACGCCTTCGAGGCCTGCCAGGGCGCCAGTGTTGAAGCGCACGATCTGGCCGGCATCGAAACGCCGCTGGGGATGACCTTGCATGGCCGCCTCACAGGCCTGGAGCTGGGCCACCAGGGCGGCGTCGATCCGGGCGGGTTCGGTGCCGAAACTCACGAGATTGCTGACGCCGCGCGTGGACCGCAGGGGTGACCAGCTCTTGGCGTCGCTGCCCGTATCGAGCTGGATGAACAGATACCGGGGGAACAAGGGTTCGGCAGCGACGGCCAGGCGCCCCTGGTGCAATCTTTCGACATGGACGACGGGCAGATAGCAGGCGTACCCCTGCTGTTCGAGATTCTGCAGCGCGATTCTTTCCTGTCTGGGTTTCGTGTGGATCAAATACCAGTGCATCGCCATTCGTGGCACCTTGCGCACGAGAAAAAGCCGGGGTTCAGGCTACCGCCGAGCCGTTCGGGGAAGCTCCGCATCCATGACCGCGCGATGCAAATAATTTCCATTCATGCATCGCGCCTGCTGCAGCGTTATTCGTAATTTGGCACACGCGATACCAGCCGTCCGGACTGCATGGAAAATGCAGACTTTTCCGCAACACGGCCTGGCGAGGTACTGCCGCCAGGACCGCCAACGACACCAAAATAAAGGAATACTGCGCAAAGGCCATGGACTGCCGGACCCGTTCCCGCGAATTGTAAGCCTAGAGCGCCCAGCGTACGCCGCCGAACAACAAGGATTATTTGCTGTTGTCACCAAAAGCAGCGAGGCAAATCGAGGGCATATCGCCACAACGGCGCCCGCACCGCGCGCGCTATACTGCCGCGCCATCCCTGTCCGCCTGACGCCTGCCAGAGAAATCTTACCCTTGTAACGCGCTGCTTTCGTTATCCTGGGTCACCGCGTGCCGGCCATCGTGTAGGCTCGCTTCCGATGATGCGTTCCACCCTGCTACGTCCCGTTTCCGCGCTGTATGCCGTGCTCATCGGCCTGATGCCGGTACTGCTGCTCACCTCCGGGGGCGGCAGCCAACTGTTCTATATGTTGGCGGTAGCCTCGCTGGCGGTGGTGGCCATGCAGCCGGCGCAGGCCTGGCAGCGGCTGCGCCCCTATCGGGGCACGGTATTGTGGCTGTGCCTGCCCTTGGCCGCCGCCGTGCTCAGCCAGGTCCTCAACGCCGAATGGCGCGGTTCCGAAGTCGAGCGCGGCGCGCGCGTGTCGCTGATCTTCCCGCTGCTGCTGGCGGCGCTGCTCGCACTGGACGCGCAGATACTGCGCTGGGCCATGGCCGGGCTGGCAGCGGCGGGCGTGGCGTCCGCGGTGGTGGTGCTGCAATTGATCTGGCCGGACTTCGGCCGGCCGCTCACCCCGCAGTACAACGCCGTCACCTACGGGAACATGATGCTGTTCATGGCCGTGGTCACCGCATACGGCATCGCCTGGCCGCTCGGCTCCCGCCCACGGGCGGAACGCGCCATCAAGATAGCCGCGGCCACTTTCACTTTTGCCGGCTTCGTGCTGACCCAGACGCGCACCGGCTGGATGGCCGTGCCGGTATTTGCGGCGATCGGCCTGCTGCTGATGCGCCGGCTGCGCCATCCCGTGCGCGACCTCGCCGTGCTGGCGGGCGTGGTCGCTGTCGTCGCCGTCCTCGGCGCCTCCAGCCCTGCCCTGCGCGAACGCGTGCAGCAGGGCTTCGAGGAGGTGCATCAATGCCAGACGGTAGACCGCACGGCCAACACCTCCATGTGCATCCGGCTGCAGCTGTGGCGGGCCACCTGGGACATGTTCGTATCGCAGCCGTGGTCCGGCATGGGCAGCGGCCCGCGCTTCTCCGAAGAGCTGCGGCAGCGCGTAAGCAGCGGCGAGGTGTCGCGCTACGTGGCCGACAATTTCGGCGAACCGCACAACGACATGCTGCTGGCGCTGGCCTCGCACGGCATACTCGGCGGCCTGGGCCTGCTGGCCATGTACCTGGCTCCGGCCTGGCTGTTCCTGCAGCGCCTGAGGCAATGGGATGCGCCCCCCGGCGCGCGCGCCGCGGCGGCCATGGGGCTGGCGCTGTGCCTGGGATTCTGCATATTCGGCGTCACGGAACTGATGTTCCGGGGCATGCGCTCGGTGGGATTCTATGTGGTGCTGCTGGCGTGGATGATGGCCTTGTCTGACCCGCGCCAGGCGCGGGTGCCGGCCTCCGGGTAGTCAAACCGGGCGTTTCGCGCCAGAATGGCTGCAAAGGGCCCCGTCGGACCCCATAAGGAGACAGCCATGCGCATAGCCGACGCTCAATGGATTCCTTCCACCCCGCACCAGACGTGGGACGCCCTCACCGATCCGGCAGTGCTGCAGAAATGCCTGCCGGGCTGCGTGCAGATCCGGCAGCTCACCCCCACCGAGTACGCCATCACGGTCCATACCAAGGTGGGCGACATCGAAGCCGACTACGAAGGCGAGATCCTGCTGTCCGACCTGGACCGGCCCAACGGCTTCACGATGGCCTTCGAAGGCAAGGGCCAGGCGGCCGGGCTGGCCATCGGCACGGCCCAGGTCAGCCTGTCTCCCAAGGACGACGGCACCCGCCTGGGCTACACCATGGCGGCCATGGCCGGCGGCAAGCTCGCCGAAGTGAGCCAGTCCGCCCTGGTGAAGGCCGGCGGCCGCATCGTCGAACGATTCTTCGCGGCATTCATCGACCACATGGCGGCCCAGCCCCGCATCGAGCCTCCGCCGCCGCCCGAGCCGGCGGAGCGCGGCCTGGCGGCGTCGCGCTGGTCATGGGCCGTGGTGGCGGGCGTGGTGCTGGTGATCGTGGGCTATCACACGCTCTTCTAGGCCGTGTCGCATCGGCTGCCGTCCGACGGTGATATGCTTGGCGCCACCATGACGCAGCCCGACGAACCCGCGCCTGTACCGCCCACGCCGGGCGACGCCGCCCCGACGGATTCCTCCCGCTCCCACCGCGAGCTGCTCCTTGCCATGGCGGGGGTGGCGGCCACCGTGGTGCTGGTGGCCTTCGATTCCACCATCGTCAGCACCACCCTGCCGCGCGTGGCGGCGGCCCTGGGAGGCATGGATCTCTACGCCTGGGTGGGCACCGGCTACCTGCTCGCCACGGCGGCGTCCATCCTGATTTTCGGCCGCCTGGGCGACATGTACGGCCGCAAGCCGCTGATGCTGGTGTCGGTGTCGCTGGTGGCGCTGGGCTCGATTGCCTGCGGCCTGTCGCAGTCCATGTCGCAGCTCATCGTGTTCCGAACCTTGCAGGGGGTGGGCGGCGGCATGATGATCGCCACGGCCTTCGCGGCGCCTGCCGACCTCTTCCCCGACGCCAAGCAGCGGGTGCGCTGGATGGCCCTGGTCTCGGCTGTCTTTGCCATGGCCAGCGGCATCGGGCCGGTGCTGGGCGGCGCCGCAACCGAGGCGCTGGGCTGGCGCGCCGCTTTCTTCATTTCTCCGGTCGCCGCCGTGGCGGCGCTGTTCCTGCTGGCGCGCTACTTCCCGCGCATCCGGCCGGCCGGCGGCGAGGCCCGCCGCATCGACTGGATCGGCGCCGTGCTGCTGGTGACGCTCGTCAGCGCGCCGCTGGCGGCCATGGAGCTGGCCTTCGCCCAGGGCGCCGCGGCCCACCCGGGATGGGCCGCGGCGCTGGCGCTGGCGGCCGTGCTGGCGGCCGTCGTGCTGATTCCGTACGAGCGGCGGGTGGCCTCGCCCATCTTCCCGCTGCGCGTGCTGGCGGGGCGCGAGCCGCAGCTGCTCAACCTGGCCGCGCTCGCGGTGGGCGCGATCATGTTCGTGCTGATCTTCTACAGCCCGCTGCTGCTGCAGCACGAGCTCCACTACTCGCCCAGCCAGGCCGGACTGCTGCTCACGCCGCTGGTGGCCGCCATTTCGGTGGGCAGCATCATCAACGGCTACCTGTTCCCGCGCCAGACCGAGCCGCAGCGCCTGATGGTCTTCGGCGGCCTGCTGCTGGCGGTCGGTTCGGGCATGGTGCTGGCCATCGGCCCGGAAACCTCGGCCCTGTGGATCCTGGCGGCATTCTTCGTGAACGGCACGGCGCTGGGCTTCATGCTGCCCAATCTCACGCTCTTCATGCAGATGCTCAGCGAGCGGCGCGACGTGGGCGTGGCTTCCGCCCTGGTCCAGACCACCCGCGCCATCGGCAGCGCGGCGGGCACGGCGCTGGTCGGCATCGTCATCGCGCGCACGTCCGTGCTCGACGGGGTGCGCGCGGGCCTGGCGATGTGCGTGGCGCTGTCGCTCTTCAGCGCCTTGCTGGCGCATCGCGTCAAGATGAAGAACGTGGTCTCGCCCAAGGCCGCTGCGCGCCGTGGCTGAAGGCATGTCCATGACACGCCGCGACATGGCCGACCTGCTGTTGCTGGCGGCGGTGTGGGGCGGCTCGTTCCTGTTCATACGCATCGCGGTGCCCGAGTTCGGGCCCGCGCCGCTCATGGTGCTGCGGGTCGGCCTGGCCGCCCTGGTGCTGTTGCCGGCGGCTGCGCTTGCCGGCGAGCTGGGCGTGCTGCGACGGCATTGGCGCGCCGTGCTGCTGGTGGGCGCCTTCAACGCGGCCCTGCCCTTCCTGTTCTATGCCTACGCGGCGCAGACGCTGGGCGCCGGCTTCCTGTCGGTGGCCAATGCCAGCACCCCGGTGTGGGGCGCGATGATAGGCTGGCTGTGGCTGAAAGACCGGTTGCCGGCCAGCCGCCTGATCGGTCTCGCGATCGCCATGGCCGGCATCGTGGTGCTGGTGTGGGACAAGCTCGAATTCCATGCCGGCGGCACCGGCCCCGCCGTGCTGGCCTCGGTGGCGGCGCCGCTGTGCTACGGCGTGGCGGCCAATGCCACCAAGCGCTACCTCAGCGGCATCAATCCGCTGGCCAATGCCACCGGCAGCATGCTGGCGGCGAGCCTGCTGCTGTTGCCCATGGCGGTATGGAGCTGGCCGGCCCAGCCGGTGTCCTTCGCGGCCTGGCAGGCCACCGTCCTGCTGGCGCTGGTCTGCACCGGCGCAGCCTACGTCATGTTCTTCCGCCTGATCCGCAGCGTGGGGCCCACCGGGGCGGTCAGCGTCACCTTTCTCGTGCCCGTCTTCGGCGTGCTGTGGGGCATGCTGTTCCTGGACGAAGCCGTCACACCCCGCATCCTCGGCGGCGCCGGCGTCATCCTGGCCGGCACCGCCCTCGCCATGGGACTGATACGCCCGCCCAGGGTTGGTGTCTGACACCAGATTTCACTCGCGTGTAGATAGCTGGTGTCTGACACCAGTGTTCAGGAAAATCAGGACAACTGGTGTCTGACACCAGAGTTCAGAAGTTTCAGGAAATTCAGAATTCCGAGGCGCGGCCGGTGAGGGCGACGCCTATGCGCAGGAGGGTGTAGGAGGCGGCGTCGACGCAGCGACGCAGCCAGCCCCGGCGACGGTATTCGCGGGTCATCACGCGCCTGCCGCCTTCGGCGATGGCGTGCTCCAGGCGCTCCTGCAGGGTGGCGGCGAAGGCGGTGTCGCTTACGATCACGTTGGCTTCCAGGGCCAGCAGCAGGCTGAATGGATCCAGGTTGGAGGATCCCACGGTGGCCATGCCGTCGATCACGGCGACCTTGGCGTGCAGGTAGCCCGGCATGTACTCATAGACCTCGATGCCGCCGGCCAGCAGTTGGTCGTACAGCGCCCGGGTGGCGTAGTACTGCAGCCGGTACTCGGGCTTGCCCTGCAGCAGCAGGCGCACACGCACGCCGCGGGCGGCTGCCTCGAGCAAAGTCTTGCGGAACCGGCGCCCCGGAAAGAAGTACGCGTTGGCGATCAGGATCTGGCGCTGCGCGCGGTAGATGCCATGGAGATAGGCGCGCTCGAACGTCTTGCGGAAACGCAGGTTGTCGCGCAGGACCAGCGCGGCGCGCAGCTTGCCGGCCGCCGGCGCATGGCCCGTCTCCGGCGGCACCAGCCGCAGCCGCCGCCAGTCGCGCGGATGGCGCCGCAGGCGGCCCCAGTTCAGGCGCACCCACAGCAGGTCCTGGGCGTGCTGCACCTGGGGCACGACCGGCCCGCGCACGGCCACCGCGAAATCGAAGCGCGGCGCGCCGACGCCGTCGGCAGGATCGAGGTCGTCGTAGTCGTCGACGATGTTGATGCCGCCCACGAAGGCCAGCTCGCCGTCGACGACCGCCAGCTTGCGGTGCAGCCGGCGCAGCCGGCTGCGCGACAGGTTCAGCCAGCCGAACCAGCGCGGTTCGGGCCGGAAGATGCGGCAATGCGCCCCCGCGGCCAGCAGACGCCGACGCACCTCGTCGACCGTGCCGGCGGAGCCGAAGCCGTCGATCACGACGCGCACCTTGACGCCGCGCCGCGCCGCCTGCTCGAGGCTCGCCAGCACGCGGCGGCCCGTCCGATCGAGCACGAAGATATAGGTTTCCAGATGGACGCTGGCGTGCGCCGCGTCGATGGCATGGCACAGGGCGGGAAAGAAATCGGCGCCGTTCTGCAGCAGCTCGACCGCGTTGCCGTCGGTCCAGGTCAGGCGCGCGTCTTCGTCCTTCACGGCAGTTCCAGCTCTGCCACCAAGGGCGCGTGATCCGACAGCCGGGCCCACTCGCGGCCATGCAGCACGCGCGCGCTGCGCACGGCAAAGCCGCGCTGGTAGATGCGATCCAGCCGGAACCACGGGAACACGGCCGGGAAAGTGCGCGGCGGCGGCAGGGGGCAATAGGCGCCGCCCATGCCGAGCTGGTTGCCGCGATCGATCACCCGTGTGGCGGCAGGCACGCCGCGCAGTACGCCGCCGATGCGGCGCATCGAGTCGCGCAGGCGGGGCAGCTCGCCGCCGCGCGAACGCGGCGCGTGCGAGAACACCTCGTACAGCCCGAGCTGCTGCACGAACAGCGGCGCCAGCTTGTTGGTCCAGTCGTTGAAATCCCCCGCGATCAACAGGGGCGAGGCGTCGGGCACCTGGGCGCGGATGCGGTCGGTGAGGGCCAGGACCTGGCGGGTACGGCTGCCGGCGAACAGGCCCAGGTGCACCACGAAGCAGTGCACTTCGGTGCCGTCCACGTCGATGCGTGCGTGCAGCAGGCCGCGCTGCTCGAGCCGATGATCGGAGACGTCCTGGTTCTCGTACGAGAGGATGGGAAAGCACGACAGCAGCGCATTGCCGTGGTCGGTGCGGTCGCGGATGGCGTTGCGCCCGTAGGCCACCTGCAGGCGCAGCGCGGCGCCCAGGGATTCGTGCTGCATGTCGAGCACCGACGCATGCTCGTTGCGCCCCTGCACTTCCTGCAGGAAGACCAGGTCGGGACGCAGCCCGTACAGGCCCAGCCGCAGCTCATGCAGCGAGTCGCGCCGGCCCAGGGCCGAGCGGCCCTTGTGGATGTTGTAGCTGACGACGCGTAGGAGTGACATGAATCGACGGCATCCGGGGCAGCCGTGCCGGCCGGCAACCGGCCCCCCTGCGGGACCGGCGCGGCCAGCTTACTTCATTTCACTTCGACGTTGCGCAAGCGGATGTGCAACTCGCGCAGCTGCTTCTCGTCGACGGCGGACGGGGCCTGGGTGAGCAGGCACTGGGCGCGCTGCGTCTTGGGGAAGGCGATCACGTCGCGGATGGACTCCGCACCGCTCATCATGGTGACGATGCGGTCCAGGCCGAAGGCGATGCCGCCGTGCGGCGGCGCGCCGTACTGCAGCGCGTCGAGCAGGAAGCCGAACTTCTCGCGGGCCTCCTCCGGGCCGATCTTCAGGGCGCGGAACACCTTGCTCTGCACTTCCTCGCGGTGGATACGCACCGAACCGCCGCCGATCTCCCAGCCGTTGAGCACCATGTCGTAGGCCTTGGCGTAGGCCTTGCTCGGGTCGGACTCGAGGAAGTCCTCGTGGCCGTCCTTCGGGCTGGTGAAGGGGTGGTGGGCAGCGGTGTAGCGGCCTTCTTCCTCGTCGTACTCGAACATGGGGAAGTCGACCACCCACAGCGGCTTCCAGCCTTCCGTGCACAGGCCGGCCTTCTTGCCGAATTCGCTGTGGCCGATCTTCACGCGCAGCGCGCCGATGGCATCGTTGACGACCTTGGCGCGATCTGCGCCGAAGAAGATGATGTCGCCGTCCTGTGCGCCGGTGCGTTCGAGCAGCGTCTTCAGGGCGGCGTCGTGGATGTTCTTCACGATGGGCGACTGCAGGCCGTCGCGCCCCTTGGCGGCTTCGTTGACCTTGATGTAGGCCAGGCCCTTGGCGCCATAGATGCCCACGAACTGCGTATAGGCGTCGATCTCGCTGCGCGAGAGCTCGGCGCCGCCGGGCACGCGCAGCGCCACGACGCGGCTGCCGGGGCTGGTGGCGGCCGAGGCGAACACCTTGAAGTCCACGTCCTTCATCACGTCGGCGATGTCGGTGAACTCCAGGTTCACGCGCAGGTCGGGCTTGTCGGAACCGTAGCGCTGCATGGCCTCGGTCCAGGTCATCTGCGGGAACGGCTGGGGGAGGTCCACGCCCTGCACGGTCTTGAAGACGTGGCGGATCATGCCCTCGAAGATCTCGCGGATCTCGAATTCATCGAGGAACGAGGTCTCGCAATCGATCTGGGTGAATTCCGGCTGCCGATCGGCGCGCAGGTCTTCGTCGCGGAAGCACTTGGTGATCTGGTAGTAGCGGTCGAAGCCGGAGACCATCAGCATCTGCTTGAAGAGCTGCGGCGATTGCGGCAGCGCGAAGAAGTGCCCGGCGTTCACGCGCGAAGGCACGAGGTAGTCGCGCGCGCCCTCGGGCGTGCTCTTGGTGAGCATGGGCGTCTCGATGTCGATGAATCCCAGCTCGTCGAGGAACTTGCGCACCTCGATCGCCACGCGGTAGCGCAGCATCAGGTTGCGCTGCATCTGCGGGCGGCGCAGGTCCAGCACGCGATGCGTGAGGCGGGTGGTTTCCGACAGGTTGTCGTCGTCGAGCTGGAACGGCGGCGTGACGGAGGCGTTGAGGATCTCGACCTCGCGGCACAGGACCTCGACCTCGCCGGAGGCCAGCTCCGCGTTGGTGGTGCCTTCGGGGCGCTCGCGCACCAGGCCGGTGATGCGGATGCAGAACTCGTTGCGCAGGCGCTCGGCAGTGGCGAAAGCCTCGGCGTTGTCCGGATCGAACACGATCTGGGCCAGCCCCGCACGGTCGCGCAGGTCGATGAAAATGACCCCGCCGTGGTCGCGGCGGCGGTTCACCCAGCCGTACAGGGTGACAGTCTGGCCGAGATGGTCACGGCAAACCTGGCCGGTATAGCAGGTACGCATGCGGGATAACTCCGTGTATAGGCTTGTTCAGCGTAGCGGTTACGGTTCGGCGCGGGGCGTGACGGGCATGCCCGGTGCCGTGGAAACGGGCGCTGGCGGCGCGCCGGACGGCGCCGGCGGGGCCACGACGCCCATGGAAACGATGTACTTGAGGGCGGCATCGACCGACATGCGCAGCTCGACCACCTGGTCGCGCGGCATCATGAGAAAGAAGCCGGAAGTGGGATTGGGCGTGGTGGGAACGTACACGCTCAGGTGTTCGCCGGGCAGGTGGCTGGCCACCTCGCCCCCCGGCGCGCCGGTGAGAAAGGCGATGGTCCAGGAGCCGACGCGCGGATACGGGATCAGCACGGCCTGCCGGAATGCCCGGCCATTCGGCGCGAGCACGGTATCGCTGACCTGCTTGACCGAGTTGTAGATGGAGCGCACCAGCGGGATGCGGCCCAGCAGCCGCTCCCATTGCTCGAGCAGGCTGCGTCCGATGAGATTGGCCGTGAGCATGCCGGTAAGCAGCACCACCAGCAGCACGAGCACGAACCGGAACCCCGGGATCTCGACGCCGAACAGCGACTGGGACGAAAGAAAACCGGGCACGAAACCTTCGAGCGTGGCCACGAGCAGGCTGATCACCCAGATGGTGATCGCCAGGGGGGCCCATACCAGCAGGCCAGTGATGAAATACCGTTTGAACACGCCCGGACGCGCCGCAATCAACTGCTGCTGGCCGGGGGCGTGGCGGCGCCGCCGCTGCCGGTGGCGGCGGCCGGAGCAGGTGCGGGGGCAGGCGCGGCCGCGGTGGACGGCGCCGCGGCGCCCTCGGCGCCGGACGGCTTGGCGCCAGCCGACGCGCCGTTGTTGCGGAAGTCGGTGACGTACCAGCCGGAGCCCTTGAGCTGGAACCCGGCGGCGGTTACCTGCTTGGCGTAGCTGGGCTGGCCGCAGGACGGGCACACCGACAAGGGTGCGTCAGAGATCTTCTGCAGCACGTCTTCGGCATGGCCGCACGCGCTGCACTTGTAGGCGTAGATGGGCATTTCGGAGCAAACTCCCAGGCGATCCGGCGCATCGGAGCCGCCGCGGACGCGCCGCGCCGGAAGGCGCGCCGCCGCTGCGGGCCGGGAAATACGGAAAGTCTTGAATTTTAGCGGGTTTTCCGTGGCAGGCCGGTCATGGCGCTAAACCGGCAGCAGGAACATCCCGGCCGCGACCAGCGTGGGCACCAGCGCCGACAGGAACAGGCGGCCCGGCGAGATGGTTCCGTCCGGAAAATAGTTCTTCAGGATGGCGAAACCCGCCGGATTGGGCGCGTTGGCGATCACGGTGAGGCCGCCGCCCGTCACTGCGCCGGCCACCAGCATGTAGCGCCATAGCTCGCCGGTGCCGTCCACCAGCGACCCCAGGTAGGTGAGCGCCGCGTTGTCGGTCACGGCGGTCAGCGCCGTGGCGCCCCAGAACAGCACGAAGGGTTCCAGCCCGCCCAGCAGGTCCTGCAGCCACCACTTCTGCAAACCGCCCAGCACGACGAGCCCGGCCAGGAAGAACCCCACCATCAGGCCCTCCTTGATCATGAGCCGGCTCTGGTAGCGCTTGTAGGCCTCGGTAAAGCCGATGAACATCATCAGCAGCGCCAGGAACACTGCCGGGTGGTGGGCGGTGAGCACCACGGCCACCAGGAAGACCACATGCACCAGCATCACCACCAGCGGCACGGGCGGGCGCTTGTCGGCTCCGCCCTCGGGCGCATTGACGCCCGCGCCGGTGCCGACGTCGCCGTCGAGCAGCGCCTTGCGGCAGATCAGGGTGAGCACCGCGGCGTTGATGAGGACCGCGATCACCGCGCGCCAACCGAAGTGCGCCGCCATGAACGGCGTGTCCCAGCCGAACGCGGACGCGGCCATCAGCACCGGCGGCGCGGCATAGGCCGTGAGCACGCCGCCGATGGACACGTTGACGAACAGCACGCCCAGCGTCAGGTACTTGAAGCCCACGCGCTCGCTGGAGCGGAAGTAGCCGTCGCGCAGCAGCAGGGCTGCGAGGGTCATGGCGGCCGGTTCGGTGATGAAGGAACCGCCCAGCGGCACCAGGGTCATCACCACGAAGAAGGTGGACACCTCGCGGCGCATGGGCAGGGCCCGGGCCGCCAGCCGCACCAGCTTGCTGACCAGCTCGAGGATGGGGCGGCTCGCCGCCACCACCATGATCACGAACACGAACAGCGGCTCGGTGAAGTTGCGCGTGTCCATGTACTCGATGGCCGTATCGCTGCCGGACAGCAGGGCCATGGAGACGATGAGGACGAAGGCCCACACGCCGAACACCGCCTCGACTTCGGACAACAGATGCCACACGCCGGCGTGCGCCCCATCGCGGTGCGCCAGCCGGGCGAAGAAAGGAACGGAAAACGTGTGGATGACGGCCACGGCGAACAGCAGCGTGGCGACGAGCTCGATCTGGCTAGGCATGAGTGGATTCCGGGGCTGCGCGCATGCGGCGCGCGGCCCCGGCATGCTCGACACTGGGAAAAATCAGTGTCGAAATATAACGCACGGGGTAGTCATGCCCAAGCGGCGGCCCGCGCCCGTCAGCGCGCGCGGGCCGCCGCGCGGATCAGCTGCGCGCCCTTCTCGGCGATCATCAGCGTGGGCGAATTGGTGTTGCCGGAAGTGATGGAGGGCATGATGGAGGCGTCCACCACCCGCAGGCCTTCCACCCCGTGCACCCGCAACTGCGCATCCACCACGGCGTTCGCGTCCGGCCCCATGCGGCAGGTGCCCACCGGGTGGAAGATGGTGGTGCCGATGTCGGCCGCAGCCTGCGCAAGCTCGGCGTCGGACTGCCATTGCGGACCGGGGCGCCACTCCTCGGGCGCATAACGCGCCAGGGCGGGCTGGGAGGCGATGCGGCGGGTCAGGCGGATGCTGTCGGCCGCAACCTTGCGGTCTTCTTCGGTAGACAGATAATTGCACAGGATCTCCGGCACTTCGCACGCGTCGGGCGAGACGATGCGCACATGGCCCCGGCTGGTGGGCCGCAGATTGCACACCGAAGCCGTGAACGCTGGGAAGGCATGCAGCGGATCGCCGAACTTCTCCAGCGACAGGGGCTGCACGTGGTATTCGACGTTGGCCCGGTCCTGCTCCGGGCCGCTGCGCGCGAAGGCGCCCAGCTGCGACGGCGCCATCGACAGCGGGCCGCGCCGCATCAGCATGTATTGCAGGCCCATGCCGGCCTTGCCCCACCACGTGCCTGCCATGGTGTTGAGGGTGCGCGCGCCCCGCACGCGGTACACCAGGCGCAGCTGCAGGTGATCCTGCAGGTTGGCGCCCACGCCCGGCAGGTCGTGCACCACCGGCACGCCCTTGTCGCGCAGCCACTGCGCCGGACCGATCCCGGACACCTGCAGCAACTGGGCCGAACCGATGGCGCCGGCCGCCAGGATCACCTCGGAGCGGGCGCGCGCCTCGCCAGGCTGGCCGTCGTCGCGGCGATAGCGCACGCCCACGGCGCGGCGGCCTTCGAACAGCAGGCCCGATACCTGTGCCCCGGTGACCACCTGCAGGTTGGGCCGGCGCAGCGCCGGGCGCAGGAACGCCTTGGCCGCATTCCAGCGCAGGCCGCGCCGCTGGTTCACCTCGAAGTAGTCGCAGCCCTCGTTGTCGCCCCGGTTGAAATCCTCGACCGACGGAATGCCGGCCTGGGCCGCCGCCGCGCGGAACGCTTCCAGGATGGGCCAGGCCAGGCGCTGCCGCTCGACCCGCCATTCGCCGCCCGCGCCATGGTATTCGTTGGCGCCGCCGTGATGGTCTTCCATGGCCTTGAAAAGCGGCAGGACGTCGTCCCACGACCAGCCCGGATTGCCCTGGGCCGCCCAGCCGTCGTAGTCGGCGCGCTGGCCGCGCATGTAGATCATGCCGTTGATGGACGAGCTGCCGCCCAGCACGCGGCCGCGCGGATAGCCCAGGCTGCGGCCGTTCAGGCCGGGATCGGCCTGGGTGCGGTAGCACCAGTCGGTGCGCGGGTTGCCGATGCAGTAGAGATAGCCCACCGGGATGTGGATCCAGTGCCAGTTGTCGCGCCCGCCCGCCTCCAGCAGCAGCACGCGCACGGCCGGATCCGCCGACAGCCGGTTTGCCAGCAGACAGCCGGCGGACCCGGCCCCCACGATGACGTAATCGAACGCGGTGGACATCTCCCGGGCAAGGGCCTTCATGTGCATCGTCTCCTGCGCCGCGCTGCGGCTTGTTGTTCTGCCCCGCAGTTTTAGACGACCTCGGGCACTCGTGCCAAGTGCAACCCGGCGGGAACCTTTAGCGGCTATGCTCGGTCAGTGAACTTTCAGGTTTGAGTCAGCAACGCGCCGGTCGTGCCCGTCGCGGTCGGGGCCGGCGCCCCTCCGGAGTCTGTCCGATGCAGTTTCCCGTCCTGGCATTCCGGCCGGCCCGCATGCGCGCGCCCGGCCTGCACGACCTCCCCCTCCCCGCCGCCCGCGGCCGCCATCCGCGGTGCGCATCATGACGGCCATACCCGGAAAGCTGCCCCGCACCGGCCTGAGCGTGATCGACGCCGTCGCCGTGATGGTGGGCGTGGTCATCGGCATCGGCATCTTCGGTTTCCCTCCGCTCGTCGCCCAGAATGCCGGCTCGGTGCCGGTGTACATCGGGCTATGGATCGCCGGCGGGCTGGTGATGCTGCTGGGCGCGCTCTGCTACGCGGAGCTGGGTTCGGCCTACCCCGACGCCGGCGGCGAATATCACTATCTCAGCCGCGCATGGGGCCCGCGCCTCGCGCTGCTGTTCGGCTGGGCGCGCGGCACCGTGATCCAGACCGGCGCCATCGCCGTGGTGGCGTTCATCTACGGTGATTACGCCCAACAGCTGCTGCCCTTGGGAGAACACGGCCCGGCGCTGCATGCAGCGCTGTCGGTGGTGGTGCTGACCGCGCTCAACATCGCCGGCACGCAGCCGTCCAAGCGCCTGCAACTGGTCTTCACGTCGCTCACGCTGGCGGCACTCGGCGCGGTCATGCTGGGCGGGCTGCTGACCGCGGGGGCAGACCTGCCGCCGCCGCCGCCGCCCGATCCCATCGAAGACAGCCTGCTGGGCGCCCTGGGCATGGGCATGGTGTTCGTGCTGCTCACCTACGGCGGCTGGAACGAGGCGGCCTACCTGTGCGGCGAATTGCGCGACCCGGCCCGCAACGTAAGCCGGGTGCTGCTCATCGGCACGCTGGTGATCGCCGGCGCCTATCTGCTCACCAACCTGGCGCTGCTGGAGATCTTCGGACTGCACGGGCTGCAGCATACCCAGGCGATCGGCGCGGAAGTCATGCGGCTGGTGGCGGGGCCGTACGCCGCGGCGGTACTCAGCCTGCTCATCTGCTGCACGGCCCTGAGCACCATCAACGGCAGCATCCTGACCGGCGCGCGCGTCTACTACGCCCTCGGCCGCGACGTGCCGCGGCTGCACGGGCTGGCGAACTGGAGCAGCCGGGGCCAGACGCCGCTTGCCGGGCTGCTCGCGCAGGGCGCGATCACGCTTGCGCTGGTGGCGTTCGGCGCGGTCTCCGAGAACGGCGTGGAGACCATGGTGGCCTATACGGCGCCCGTCTTCTGGCTCTTCATGCTGCTGGTGGCGCTGGCCGTGATCCGCCTGCGGCGGCGCGATCCGCAGCATCCGCGGCCTTTCAAGGTGCCGCTGTATCCGCTGCCGCCGCTGGTGTTCGCCCTGACTTGCGCCGGCCTGCTGTGGTCCAGCACGGTCTATGCCGGCGCCGGCGCGCTGCTGGGCCTGGCGGTGCTGGCCGCCGGCGTGCCGGTGCTGTTCCTGCTGACGCGCGGCCGGCCGGGCGACACGCCAGCCGGCTAGGCCCTCTGCCGGCCTGCGCGGCTGTGCCCGCGCAGGCGGCTATGGCTGCGCCAGGCTCCGGAGATAGATCTCGCACAACGCCTCCATGCCGGCGCGGTCCTGGTCGTCGAAACGGCCCGGCTCGGGGCTGTCGACGTCCCACACGCCCACGAGCTGCCCGTCGCGCACCAGCGGCACCACGATCTCCGAGCGCGATGCCGCGTCGCAGGCGATGTGGCCGGGAAAGGCGTGCACGTCCGGCACGACCTGGGTCTGGCGCAGGCGGGCTGCCGCTCCGCACACCCCGCGCTCGAGGGCGATGCGCACGCAGGCCGGCTTGCCCTGGAAGGGGCCCAGCACCAGCTCTTGCCCGTCATGGAAATAGAAGCCCGCCCAGTTGATGCGCGGCAAGGCCTGCCAGGCCAGCGCGCTGAAATTGGCGGCGTTGGCGATGCGGTCGTGCTCGCCCTCGAGCAGGGCGCGCATCTGCGCGGCCAGCTCGGCATAGAAGCGAGGCTTGTCGGACGTGTCGATCGGGCTGGCGGAGAACATGCGATGCAGCAGGACGGAAGGTTTCGAGGTGGAGAGTGTATGCCACCGTCGCGGCATCCCGCAGCGCCGCACATTGTTGTGAAAAATTGAATTCAAATAGCAGCTGCCGCGTATTTATCCTGAAGAGCACAACAATCACAATAAGCTCCATGGGCATGTCGCCCGTTTCCCCACAGGAGCACCCATGACTGCAGACTTCTCCAGGACCGCCCTCGTGACGGGCGGCTCGCGCGGCATCGGCCGGGCGATCGCCCGCCGCCTGGCCAGCGACGGCTTTGCCGTGGTCGTGAACTACGCCGGCAATGCCGCCCTGGCGCAGGAGACCGTTGACCTCATCGGATCAGCAGGGGGCCGCGCCGTCGCGATCCAGGGCGACGTCGCCGACCCGCACGACGTGGCGGCGCTGTTCGATGGCGCGATGCAGGCGTTCGGCCGCATCGACGTGGTCGTCAACAACGCGGGCATCATGCCCATGGCGCCCATCGCCGAAGCCAGCCTGGCCGACTTCGACCGCGTGATCGCCACCAACCTGCGCGGCGCGTTCCTGGTGCTGGCGCAGGCAGCCGCCCAGGTGCAGGAAGGCGGCCGCATCATCGCCCTGTCCACCAGCGTGATCGCCAGGTCCTTCCCCGCCTACGGGCCGTACATCGCCTCCAAGGCCGGCGTGGAGGGCCTGGTGCGCGTACTGGCCAACGAATTGCGCGGCCGCGGCATCACGGTCAACGCGGTGGCCCCGGGGCCGGTGGGCACCGACCTGTTCTTCAACGGCAAGAGCCCCGAACAGATCGAGCAGATCACCAGGCTGGCGCCGCTGGAGCGGCTGGGCACGCCCGAGGACATCGCCGGCGTGGTGTCCTTCCTGGCCGGACCCGACGGCAGCTGGGTCAACGCCCAGGTGCTGCGCGCCAATGGCGGATTCGCCTGAACCCACGAAACAAGGAGCACGCCATGCCATTCGCGAATTTCAAGTTCCCCGAAGGCGTGATCGACGCCGCCCGCAAGGAAGAGATCATCCACCGCACGACGGCGATGTTCGTCGATTATTTCGGGGAAGGGGTGCGGCCCTACACGATGGTCCTGGTGGAGGAAGTGGCCGACGGCGGCTGGGGACGGGCAGACGAGACGCTGACGCTCGGGAAAATGGGCCTGCCCCACCCCCGGAAAGCCGGATGAAGGCATGCCGGGGCAAAGCCCCGCAAGCCGCCATGGCGGCCGCGCTCGGGCTTCCCGGCAGGCGAGAGCGGCGATGTGGGAAAATAAGCCTCCCGCCGTACGTTCCCTCACCTTCAAGCAAGCCCCATGGACAAGCCCTTCGAACCCGCGTGCGTCTTCTCCGAACGCGCCACGCAACTCACCAGCTCCGCCATCCGCGAGATCCTCAAAGTCACCGAGCGCCCCGAGGTGATCTCCTTTGCGGGAGGCCTGCCGGCCCCCGCCGGGTTTCCGGTGGACGTAGTGCGGGCGGCGTTCGACAAGGTGCTGTCCACCAATGGGCAGGCCGCGCTGCAGTACGGCCCCACCGAAGGCTACGCGCCCCTGCGCGAGTGGGTGGCGCAAGACCTCAACCGCGCGGGCGCCAACGTGTCGGCCGACCAGATCCTCATCGTGTCCGGTTCGCAGCAGGCGCTGGACCTGCTCGGCAAGGTGCTGATCGACCGCGACAGCAAGGTGCTGGTGGAAGATCCGAGCTACCTGGGCGCGCTGCAGTCGTTCAGCCTGTACCAGCCGCGCTACGTGCCCGTGCCCACCGACGAGGGCGGCCTGATTCCCGAGGCCATCACGCCCGAGCTGGCCGAAGGCGCGCGCTTCCTGTATGCGCTGCCCAATTTCCAGAATCCCACGGGCCGCACGCTGAACCTGGCGCGCCGCCAGGCGCTGGTGCAGACCGCCGCCCGCCTGGGCCTGCCCATCATCGAAGATGACCCCTACGGCGAACTGCGCTATGCCGGCGAGCCGCAGCCCGGCCTGCTGGCGCTGGGTTCCGCGTGCGGCGCCAACGTGATCCGCCTGGGCACGTTCTCCAAGGTGCTGGCTCCGGGCCTGCGCCTGGGCTACATCGCCGCCTCGCGCAGCATCATCAACAAGCTGGTGCAGGCCAAGCAGGCCACCGACCTGCACACTCCCACGCTCACGCAGATGGCCGTGTACGAGGTCGTGAAAACGGGCTTCCTGGCCGAGCACCTGCCGAAGGTGCGCGAGATCTATCGCGCGCAGGGCCGCTGCATGCTGGAAGCCATCGAACGCGAATTCCCGGCCAGCGTGCACTGGACGCGGCCGGAGGGCGGCATGTTCCTGTGGGTCACGCTGCCCGCGCACATCGACAGCCAGCAACTGCTGGCGCAGGCGGTGGAGCGCAACGTGGCGTTCGTGCCCGGCGCGCCGTTCTATGCCGGCGCGCCGCAGCGCAACACCCTGCGACTGAGCTTCGCCACCGTGCCCGAAGAGAAGATCCGCGCCGGCATCGCCGTCCTCGGCAACCTGCTCAAGCAGCAGGCCTGAAGGCCGCCGGCCTTTCCACGCCAACCCGGCTGTGCGGGCCGCGCCCGTGCAGCCTCGCGTTTCCGCCATGTCAGACCGCGTGCCGCAGAACACCGCCACCGACCTCAACGACATCGTCTTCACCGACTGGGTGGAGCGCTGGCTGCCGCGCAGCTGGCGTCCCTACGCGCGGCTGTGCCGGCTCGACCGCCCCATCGGCACCTGGCTCACCCTGCTGCCCTGCATCGCCGCGCTGATACAGGCCGCGGGCGGCCTGCCCGAGTTCGGCCGGCTGGTGGTGTTCTCGCTGGGTGCGCTGCTGATGCGCGGCATAGGCTGCACCGTCAACGACATGTGGGACCGCGACATCGACCGCCACGTCGAACGCACGCGGTTCCGTCCGCTCACCAGCGGCCAGCTCGGGATGAAGCAGGCCGTGGCGTTCCTCGTGGGCCAGCTGGCGGTCTGCGCATCGCTGCTGTTCTTCATCAACGAGATGAGCCGCTGGCTGGCGCTGGCCGTCCTGCCCTTCGTGTTCATCTATCCGTTCTGCAAGCGCATCACCTACTGGCCCCAGGCCGTGCTGGGCGTGTGCTTCAACTGGGGCATGCTGATGGCGTGGTCGGACACCCAGAACCACCTGCCGCTGGCCGGCGTGGCCATGTGGGCGGGCGCCGTGCTGTGGCAGATCGGCTACGACAGCATCTATGCCTACGTCGACGTGCGCGACGACCGCAGCCTGGGCCTGCGCTCGACCGCCATGCGCTTCGCCGACCGCGGCAAGCTGTGGATCGGCGGGTTCTACGTGGCCACCCTTGTGCTGTGGACCTGGGGCGGCTACGCCATGGGCATGGGCTGGGCCTACTACCTGGGCATGGCCATCGTGGCGGGCCACCTGCTGTGGCAACTGGCCGTCTTCGACCTGCAGCGCCCGGAACGCAACTTCATGCTGTTCCGCGCCAATCTCTGGACCGGCGCACTGCTGGTGGCTGCCGCCCTGGCCGGCACCCTCGTGCCCCCGCTGGGCGGCTGAGCAGCCGCGCGTTCCCCGGCGGGCCGCCACACCTGCGCAGGAAAGATCCCTGTCGAAAGGCCCTATCGGATATAGGCATTTCTCGATGTAATAAGGCATTTTTCCGTCGATTATCGATCTATACGGAACAGTGTTTTCCCAATATCAGGGTTTATCCGGAGACACACGATCGTCACAATGCAGTCATAGGCACATCACAACGCGCCCCGCGGAATAGGCCGCAGGCCCGGCTCCCCTCCGGAGGATGTGCGTTCCATGGAGTACGGCAGCCCGGACGGCTGCCGTCATACCGAGGAGATTGTCATGAAGACGCTCGTTACCGCTACCGCCCTCTCCCTCAGCATGCTGGCCGGCGCCCAGGCCGCCGACCTGGGCCAGGAACCGACCCGCGCGCAAGTCCAGGCCGAACTGGCGCAGGCCAAGGCCAACGGCCAATACATGGTGGGCGAGGAAGGCTATCCCTTCCTGCCGGCCGCCACGTCGTCGGCCACCGTCGACCAGGTACGCGCCGAACTGGCGCAAGCCAAGGCCGCCGGCCTGGTCACGTACGGCAACCTCGACTACCCGCCCCAGGCCGCCATCCCGGCGAGCCATGTGAGCCGCGCCCAGGTGCAGGCAGAACTGCAATCCGCCAAGGAGCAGGGCCTGGTGACCTACGGCAACCTGGACTATCCGCCCCGCAGCTGATCACGCGTCTCCCCGCCCGGCCCGCCGCTTCCCCCTCCGGCGCGGGCCGCCCGCCCGTCCCGGCCTGGCCGCGGACGGGCTTTTCTTTTCCTGTGGCCGGCGGCAACACGCCTGTTTCAGGCCCAGCCCTCGAGGCGCAGCGTGGCGCGCACCAGGCGCTGCTCTTCCTGCTCGATTTCGGCCAGGCTCTGGCGCACCCCGTCGACGTGCTCGGTGGCGGCCTTGTGCGCCTGGTCGGGCAGCCTGCCCACCACCGCGTTGTACAGCCGCGCGTGCTGGCGATCGATCTGCCGCTTGTGCGGCTCCCGGTGATAGAGGTTGTTGACGCAGGCGAACACCGAACCCAGCAGCAGGTCGTTGAGCGATTGCAGGGTATGCACCAGCACGGCGTTGTGCGAGGCCTCGCAGATGGCGAGGTGGAAAGCGTGGTCGTGGTGCGCGTGAGTGGCCGTGTCGGCGCCTTCGGCCTGCGCCGCCACCATGGCCTCGTAGCGGCGCCGTATGAGGATGAAGTCCGCCTCGGTGCCGCGGATCGCCGCCAGCCGGGCCGACTCGCCCTCCAGCAGCGAGCGCACCTCGAACAGGTCGTAAAGCGTGCGCGGCTGCGAGTTGAACAAGTGCACCAGCGGGCTGGCATCCACCGGCCGCATCTGCGCCACGTACGAACCCTTGCCCTGCTCCGTGCGTATGATCTCGCGCGCGCGCAGCAGCCGCAGGCCCTCGCGCAGCGCGGTGCGCGACACGGCCAGCTTTTCCGTGAGGCGCCGTTCCGAGGGCAGGGCCTGCCCCACCTTGAGCACACCGTCGAGGATCAGGCGTTCGATGCGCTCGGCCACGACTTCCGCCACCTGGCGGGGCCGGCCCGCCACCTGAGTATCCATGCAATTCCCCAACTGGTATGACCACATGCCACGGCATGCCGCGACAAGCTGCAAGAAACGATCCAAGCCCATGAAATATAAGCCGGATGGTGCAGTCCTGCGGGATCCGTTCCATCACAAACTGGTATGACCAGTGCCATGGCTGCTGGACACGGCGGGTGCGCGGAGGCCATCATGTGACGCCATGTCCGCTACTTCGAGAATCCGCATGACCGACCGCATCCCGCAACACGGCCTGCAAGTGGCCTCCGTGCTGTACCGCTTCATCGAAGACGAGGCCCTGCCGGGCACCGGCATCGACAGCCAGGCCTTCTGGCAGGGCTTCTCTGCCCTGGCCCACGACCTCGCGCCGCGCAACCGCGAGCTGCTGGCCGAGCGCGACCGCCTGCAGGCCGCGCTCGACGACTGGCACCGCGCCCACCCGGGGCCGGTAAGCGATGCCGCGGCCTACCGCAGCTTCCTCGAGGAGATCGGCTACCTCCAGGCAGCGCCTGCCGCCGTGCAGGCCGGCACCGCCAATGTCGATACGGAGATCGCGCTGCAGGCCGGCCCGCAGCTGGTCGTGCCCATGTCCAATGCCCGATACGCGCTCAATGCGGCCAATGCGCGCTGGGGCAGCCTGTACGACGCGCTGTACGGCACCGATGCCATCCCGGTCGGCGGCGAGCTGGCGCCGGGCGCGGCATACAACCCCCGGCGCGGCGCGGCCGTGATCGCCCGCGCCCGCACCTTCCTGGACCAGGCCGCCCCGCTGGCCAGCGGTTCGCATGCGCAGGCCACCGGCTATGCCGTGGAGCAAGGCCGCTTCGTGGCCCGGCTTCCCGAAGGCGCAGTCGGGCTGCAGCGGCCTGAACAGTTCCTGGGCTACCAGGGCGATCCGCAAGCGCCTTCGGCCCTGCTGCTGGTGCACCACGGGCTGCATTTCGAGATCCAGGTCGATCGCCAGCATGCCATCGGCCAGACCGATCCGGCAGGCGTGAAGGACGTGCTGCTCGAGGCCGCCGTCACCACCATCATGGACTGCGAAGACTCCGTCGCGGCGGTCGATGCCGACGACAAGGTGCAGATCTACCGCAACTGGCTGGGCCTGATGCAGGGCACCCTGGAAGAGCCGGTCACCAAGGGCGGCCAGACCTACACCCGCCGCCTCAACCCCGACCGCGAATACCGCAAGCCCGACGGCGGCACGCTGGTGCTGCACGGGCGTTCGCTGCTGTTCGTGCGCAATGTCGGCCACCTCATGACCAACCCGGCCGTGCTCGACCGCGACGGCAAGGAACTGCCCGAAGGCATGCTCGACGCCGTGGTCACCACGCTGGCGGCGCTGCACGACCTCAAGCTGCGGCGCAACTCGCGCACGGGCTCGATCTACATCGTCAAGCCCAAGATGCACGGGCCTGCCGAGGTGGCCTACGCCAGCGAACTGTTCGCCCGCGTCGAGGATCTCCTCGGGCTGGCGCGCAATACGCTCAAGATGGGCATCATGGACGAAGAGCGGCGCACCAGCGTCAACCTCAAGGCCTGCATCGCGGCTGCCGCCGACCGCGTGGCCTTCATCAACACGGGCTTCCTCGACCGCACCGGCGACGAAATGCACACCGCCATGGAAGCCGGGCCCATGCTGCGCAAGGGCGACATGAAGTCCAGCGCCTGGATCGCCGCCTACGAGCGCAACAACGTGCTGGTGGGCCTGGATTGCGGCCTGCGCGGACGGGCCCAGATCGGCAAGGGCATGTGGGCCATGCCGGACCTGATGGCCGCCATGCTGGAGCAGAAGATCGCCCATCCCAAGGCGGGGGCCAACACGGCCTGGGTGCCCTCGCCCACCGCCGCCACGCTGCACGCCCTGCACTATCACCTGGTCGACGTGCAGGCGGTGCAGCAGGAACTCGAACGCACCCGCCTCGACGAGGTGGGCGAGGAATTGCTGGCCGGCCTGCTCACCGTGCCGGTGGTGGCCGCGCCGCAATGGTCGGCGGCCGAGATCCAGCAGGAGCTCGACAACAACGCCCAGGGCATACTCGGCTACGTGGTGCGCTGGATCGACCAGGGCGTGGGCTGCTCCAAGGTGCCCGACATCCACGACGTGGGCCTGATGGAAGACCGCGCCACGCTGCGCATCTCGAGCCAGCACATGGCCAACTGGCTGCGTCACGGCGTGGTCACGCGGGAACAGGTCGAGGAGACCTTCCAGCGCATGGCGCAGGTGGTCGACAAGCAGAACGCCGGCGACCCGCACTACCGCCCGATGGCGCCGGACTTCGACGCCTCGCATGCCTATCGCGCCGCGCGCGCGCTGGTGTTCGAAGGCCTGGCCCAGCCCAATGGCTACACCGAGCCGCTGCTGCACCGCTATCGCCTGGAATTCAAGGCCGCGCAAGGCTGAAATCCGGCGCGGGGGTCTCGCATTGCGGCCGGCCCCGGTTCGCAACAGGACGCAACCGGATCAAACTTGACGTTCCTTTACACGGGAACGACATGACCGGGCGGTATGCTCAGGACTCGTTTCGCGGCAGCCGGGCGCCAGCGCCCGGTTTGCCATTCCTGCACCACGGCGGCCGCGCCGCCTCTACCGGAGTCCCGCAATGAGCATCTTCAGCGCCATCCTGGACAAGATCCTGCCCTCCCGCAACAAGGCCGAACCCGCGCCCGAGGCCGCTCCGGCCGCCGCCCCCGCGACTCCCGCTGCCGCCGCGCCTGCGGCAGCGCCTGCCGCGGCGCCCGTGGACGTCGACGCCGTGCTGAGCGCGATGCAGGCCCAGCATCCCGAGAAGCTCAACTGGAAGACCTCCATCGTCGACCTGCTCAAGCTGCTCGGCCTGGACAGCAGCCTGTCGGCCCGCAAGGAACTGGCCGCCGAACTGGGCTACACCGGCAGCACCGACGACTCGGCCGCCATGAACATCTGGCTGCACAAGGAAGTGATGCGCAAGCTGGCGGAAAACGGCGGCAAGCTGCCTGCCGACCTGCAGGACTGAGCCCGACCCACCCCAGGAGAACAATATGGGACTGCTCGACTCCCTGACCCAGATCGCCGGCGGCGCCGGCAACAACAACGCCGGCCTGCTGCCGGTGGTGCTGAACCAGCTGGCCAACTATCCGGGCGGCATCGCCGGACTGATCGAATCCTTCCAGCGCGGCGGGCTGGGCGAGATCGTCCAATCCTGGATCAGCCCCGGCCAGAACGAACCCGTCACGGCCAACCAGCTCGATGCCGTGCTCGACCCGGGCGTGGTCGACAACATCGCCCAGGAAAGCGGCCAGGACCGCGGTTCCGTACTGGAGTCGCTGACCAGCCTGCTGCCGCAGATCGTGGACCAGGCCACGCCCGACGGCTCCGCGGACAATGCCCAGCCGTTCAATGCGTCGGCCGTGCTGGGTTCGCTGGGCAAGCTCTTCGGCTGAGCCCGGCAGGCGTCAATACCCGGCCTGCGGATCGTACAGGTCGGGCAGCGGCTCGCCGCGCTCGCACGCATGGATCAGCTGCACCACGTGCGCGGCCCGCATTGCGCGGTTGGGCGCGGCCGCGCAATGCGGCGTGATGGTGATGCGGGGATGGCGCCACAGGGCCGAATCGGCCGGCAGCGGCTCCGTTTCGAACACGTCGAGCACGGCCTGGCCGAGCTGGCCGCTGTCGAGCGCCGCCAGCAGGTCCGCTTCCACCATGTGCATGCCGCGTCCGGCGTTGATCAGCGCCGCGCCGCGCGGCAGCTGCGCCAGCGTGGCGGCGCCCAGTATGCCGCGGGTGGCCTGCGTGGCCGGCAGCAGGCACACCAGCACGTCGGTGCCGGCCAGGAAGGCGGACAGCCCCTCGGGCCCGGCATGGCTCTCCACGCCGGCCACGTTCGAAAGGCTGCGCGACCAGCCCGACACCCGGAAACCCGTGCGCGCCAGCAGCTGCGCGGCGGCAGTGCCCAGCCGCCCCATGCCCATCACGCCCACGCGCGTGCCGGCAATGCTGCGCGGCGCATCGAAAGTATCCCAGACGCAGTTGGCCTGGTTCACGGCGATGCGGCGGAAGTCGCGCAGCACGTGCATCACGCTGGCCAGCACATACTCGCTCATTTCGCTGGCCGTGGCGTCCATGACCATGCGGGCAATGGGCACGTGGGCCGGGCGCTGCGGATCGGCCAGGATGTGGTCGACGCCGGCGCCCGCGCTGATCACCAGCCGCAGGTCGGGCAGGCCGGCCAGCCGGCCCGGGTCGGGTTCCCAGACCAGGGCGTAGGCGATGCCGCGCGGATCCAGCGCCGGATCGAACCAGTCCACCACCTCGATGGCCGGATCCAGCGCCGCGAACAGCGCGCGCCACTCCGCGTAGGCCTGGGGCCCGCCCGACTTGACCACCAGCCGCATGTCATACCCTCCCTTGCTTCAGCGCTCGACGCTGCGGTTCCAGCGCGCATTGAACGAACCGCGCGTGGCGTTGATGGTATCCCAATCGACCACGTGTGCGTTCTGCATGTACTGCTGGAACTTGGCCAGCATCTCCTCGCTGCCGGCCGGCGCGGTGACGGTCTTGTTCGAGGGGAAGTGGCCGCCGAACTCCAGCGCCTTGCTCTGGGCCTGCGCGGTCAGCAGGTAGTGCGCCAGCTTCTGCGACAGCTCGGGCTCGGAGTTGCCGGCGATCACGCACTCGGCCACCATCAGGATCACCGAGCCTTCCTTGGGCTGCACGTACTCCACGGGGATGCCGCGGCGCTGGAACCGCGCCGTGGCCGTGGGCGTGAGGGGGAAGATGGCGGCTTCGCCCGACTGGATCATTTCCGACAGCTTGGCGGTGTTGGGGATGTACTCCAGCACGTTGGGGCCGATGGTGTCGTCCCACTTGGAGAAGCCGGGGTCCACGTTCTTCTCGTCGCCGCCCTGGATGCGGTTGAACATCATGAACGCGTGCAGCCCGAAGGTGCTGGTGGCGGCCGACTGGAACACCACCTTGCCCTTGTACTTGGGATCGGCGAGGTCCATCCACGACGTGGGCGGGGCCCAGCCCCGCTCGGCGAACAGCTTGGTGTTGTAGGCCACGCCGGTCATGCCGGTGTCGATCCCCGCGGCCATGCCGTTCTTGATGAGCGCCGCAGGGTACAGCTGCTGCAGCGCGGGCCCGTCCTGCAGCTTGTCGCACAGGCCCATCGAGATGGCGCGGCTCATCACGCCGTCGTCGAGGAACATGACGTGCATCTGCGGGTTGTCCTTGTAGGCCTGGGCCTTGGCCAGCACGTCCGTGGACGTGCCCGGCACGACGACGATCTTGACGTTGTTCTCCTTCTCGAAGGCGGGGAACACGTGCTGGGTGAAGGCGCGCTCCATGTCGCCGCCGTTCATGCCCACGTAGAGCGTTTTCTGCTGCGCCCAGGCCGTGCCCGACAGGGTCGCGGCCAGGAGTGCGGCGCCCGTCAGCAAGCGCAGGGTGCGCCGGCCGGTTTGCTTGCCGCGGTTGCAATCGATCTTCATGATGACTCCAGCGTTTGCTCAGACAGGACAGGGCGATGCGCGGCCGCCTGAGCGGCAGCCGCATATCGTTCGATGCCGAATGCATCGATGGAAATCGGAGACTGGCCCGTGCACACCAGGTCGGCCAGGACCTCGCCGACGGCGGGGCCGATCTGGAAGCCCGCGCCCGACAGGCCGAAGGCGTGGAACAGGCCCGGCGTGGTGCGGCTCGGCCCCAGCACGGGGTTGTGGTCCGGCATGCAGCCCTCCACCCCCGACCAGAAACGGATCACGTGCGCGCCGCGCAGCGCCGGCAGCAATGCGGCGGCATTGGCCAGCAGGGCCGGCACATCCTGCCCCGACGGGCGGGCGTAGTCGGGATCGGACGATACGCCGCGCCCGCCGCCGATGATGCAATTGCCGCGCGCCACCTGGCGCGCATAGATGCCGCCGCCCTGCATGCCCAGGCTGAGCGTCATGAAAACGGGCAGCGGCTCGGTAACCAGCATCAGCGGATGGATCGCGCTTTCCGGCACGGGCTCGCCGAAGGCCGCCGCGAAGCGGCCCGCCCAGGCGCCGGCGCAGTTCAGCAGGTAGCGCGCGCGCACTTCCAGGCCCCCGGCGGCATGCAGCACGAAACGCTCGCCGTCGTGGTATGCCCCATGCACCGGACACTGCTCGCGCACGTCCGCCCCCAGCCTGCGGGCCGCCGCGGCAAACGCCGGCGAGACGAGCCGGGGGTTCGCATGGCCGTCCTCCGGGCACAGCGAGCCGCCCACCACGCTGTGGCCCAGCCAGTCATAGCGCTGGCGCAGCTCGGTGGCGCCCAGCATGCGCAGATGCATGCCATAGCCGCGGGTGCTGTCCCGGTAGGCTTCCAGTGCGGCAAGGTCCGCCTCGCTGCGCGCCAGCTTCAGGTGGCCGGAGCGCACGTATTCGCCGTCGATGCCTATCAGTTCAGGCAGCCGGCCCCACAGCGCGTGGGCGCGCTGCGTCAGCGGCATCTGCGCCAGCGGCCTGCCCTGGCGCCGCACGCCGCCGTAGTTCACGCCGCTGGCCTTGGCGCCGCACAGGGCGCCTTCGAACAGCATCACCGGCACGCCGCGCTGGCGCAGGAACAGCGCGGCGCTGCCGCCCACGATGCCGCCGCCGATGATGGCGACCTCGGTTTCGAGGCGGCCGCTCATGAATGGACCTCCGGTGCTGCGCGGCGCAAGGCGATCGGCAGCGGCTTGACGGGCGGCTGGTTGCGCAGCCGCCCCACCTGCCCCGGCGTGCTGGCGCAGGCGTGCGCCAGCAGCTCGCCGGCCGCGACGCCGCACATGCGGCCCTGGCAGCGGCCCATGCCGATGCGGGTAAAAGCCTTGAGGCGGTTGATCTCGGCCACGCTGTCGTGCGCGGCGGCGCTGCGCAGCGCCCCCACGGTGATCTCCTCGCAGCGGCACAAGGTCACGTCGTCGTCCAGGCTGCGCAGCCAGTCGTGGGGGAACGGAAACGCGCGCTCCAGCGCCTGCCGCACCCGCGCATTGCGCGCCAGGCGCTGCTCGAGCCGTTGCGCGCGCGCCGCGTCCCAGGGCAGGCCGGCATCCTGCAGCAGCGCCAGCGCGGCGCGCTCGCCCGCCAGCTCGGCGGCATCCGCGCCGGCAATGCCGGCGCCGTCGCCCGCCACGTAGACGCCCGGCACCGAGGTGCGTCCGGCGGCATCGCGCCGCGGCAGCCAGTTGCGGTCCTGTGCGTCGTATTCGAACTCGCAGCCCGCCAGGCTGGCCAGTTGCGTCTCGGCGCGCAGCGCCAGGCCGTAGGCCACGGCGTCGCAGGCCACGTGCCGCTCGCGGCCGCCGCAGACGAAGGCCAGCCCCTCCACGCGCTCGCCGCCCATGATGCGCGCGGGCCGCGCGCCCTTGTACAGCGGTACGCCGTGGGCGCGCAGCCAGCCGACGTAGTACAGCCCCTTGGCCAGCAGGCCCGGGGCGCGCAGCAGGCCGGGCAGCGCGGCCAGGCCGTCGCTGCGACACGCCGTGTCGACCACCGCCACGACCTGCGCGCCGGCCCGCGCATACTGGTAGGCCACCAGGTAGAGCAGCGGCCCCGTGCCCATGAAGGCCACGCGGGACCCCACCGTGCAGCCCTGGAATTTCAGCGCCACCTGTGCTCCGCCCAGCGTATAGACCCCGGGCGTGAGCCAGCCGGGCAGCGGCAGGACGCGGTCGGTGGCGCCCGTGGCCAGAATCAGCCGGCCGTATGGCAGCTGCTCGTGCATGCCGTCGCGCATCAGGTCCAGCATGCCGGGCTCGCAGTTCCAGACCAGCGTGCCGGGCCGGTAGTCGACCCGCCCCGCCAGGGCGGCCATGGCGCCGTGCAGCCGGCCGGCCTTGCGGTGCTCGAAGCCGTACAGCGCGGCCTTGTCGCGCACGAAGCCTGCGGGGGGCTGGCGGTAGATCTGCCCGCCCGGGCGCGGCGCCTCGTCCAGCACCACCGGCCGCAGGCCCGCTTCCGCCAGGGCCTGCGCGGCCCGTATGCCGGCCGGGCCGGCGCCCACCACCACGGGCGGCAGGGTATCCGTCGCCGCGTTCATGCGCGGCTCCTGCCGTCCGCCGGCTGCGACAGCAGCCGCATGCCGGGCTGCACGAAGGTCGAGCAGGCGCGCAGGCGCGTGCCGTCCTCGCCCAGCACCCAGCAATCCTGGCATGCCCCCATCATGCAGAATCCGGCGCGCGGCCCGCCGCTAAACTCCGAACGCCTCAGGCGTTCGGCCTGCGTGAGTATGGCCGTGAGCACCGTATCGCCGGCCATGGCCTGCATCGGTTGCCCGTCCAGCGTGAAAGGCACTGCGCGGCGCTGCGTCTCGGCCACGCGTTTCAGTATCGCCATCGGAATGGTTTTCCGTCGTGTGTTGCAGCAATCGGGCTCAGTGCCCGCCCACCAGGATGCGGTCCAGCCCGTACACCCGGTCCAGCAGCAGCATGGTCACCGCGGTAAGCGCGATCACCAGCGCCGACACGGCCGCCATCATCGGGTCGATGGACTCGGTGGCGTACATGTACATACGCACCGGCAGGGTGATGGTGGTGGGCGCCGTGATGAACACCGACATGGTCAGTTCATCGAAGCTGTTGATGAAAGCCAGCAGCCAGCCGCCGGACACGCCCGGCAGGATCAGCGGCAGGGTCACCTTGAAGAACACGGTGGCGCGGCCCGCGCCCAGCGACAGCGCGGCGTGTTCGATGGAGCGGTCGAAGCCCACCAGCGCGCCGATCACCAGCCGCATCACATAGGGCGTGATCACGATCACGTGGGCCAGCACCAGCCAGGCGAAGCTGCCCGTGGTGCCGATCAGCGCGAAGAAGCGCAGCAGCGCCACACCCAGCACCAGGTGCGGGATCATGAGCGGCGACAGGAACAGGCCGTTGAGCGCGTCGCGCCCCGGGAAGCGATGGCGCGTGATGGCCAGCGCAGCCGGCACGCCCAGGCAGATGGCGATGCTGGCCGACAGGAACGCGAGCCACAGGCTGTTGCGGAACGCCTGCATGAAATTGGGATGCTCGAACACGGCTGCGAACCAGCGCAGCGAGAAATGCGTGGTGGGGATGGTGAGCGTGGTCTCGGGCGTGAAGGCCACCAGGCACACGATGACCAGCGGCGCCAGGATGAACGCGACCACCAGGAAATTGAACGCCAGCGCGACAGGACCGTTCTTCAGCATGGAGATTCCTTTCTGCGTCGACGCGCCCTAGCCCAGGCTGCGCCGGTACGAGCGTTCCACCACGCGGTTGTAGGCCATCATGATGATCACGTTGGCCAGCAGCAGCAGGATGGCGATGGCGGCGCCCAGCGGCCAGTTCAGGTCCGACAGGAACTCGTCGTACACCACGGTGGCCACCATCTTGAGGCGGCGCCCGCCCAGCAGCGCCGGGATGGCGAAGGAACTGGCCGACAGCCCGAACACGATGAGGCTGCCCGACAGGATGCCGGGCGCGGCCTGCGGCAGCACCACGCGCAGCATGGTCTGCAGGCGCGAGGCATTGAGCGAATAGGCGGCGTGCTCCACGCTGGGATCGAGCTTCTGCAGCGAGGTCCAGACCGGAATGATCATGAAGGGCAGCATCACGTGCACCAGCGCGATGATGACGGCCGTGGGCGTGTACAGCAGCGCCCCCAGCCCCAGCGCCTCGGCGGCCCGCCCCAGCGGGCCGGACGGGCCCAGCAGCATGCTCCAGCCGAAGGCCCGCACCACCAGCGAGATCAGCAGCGGCGACAGCACGGCAAGCAGGCAGATCGAGCGCCACGGCTTGCGCATGCGGCTCAGGATGTAGGCCTCCGGCGCGCCGATCAGCACGCAGATCAGCGTGGTGAGCCCGGAGATCCAGAACGTGCGCCAGAAGATCTCCAGGAAATACGAGTCCGACAGCACCGTGAGGTAGTTGCCCAAGGTGTGGCCCGGCTGTATGCCCGTGTCGTAATCGAAACGATGGAACGACAGCATGAAGGTGAGCAGCAGCGGCGTCACGACCAGCGTAAGGAACAGCACCGTCAGCGGCAATGCGCCGGCGAAGCTCAGGCCCGCGCCGTTGCGTCGGGCGGCCGGGGCGCCGGCCGCGCCGGGCTGTGCAAGCGTGCTCATGTCAGGCCTCCGCCGGCATGGAGGCCGGCTTGGGGGCCGGCAGCACGCGCACCACGTCGGGCGCCCAATCGAGCCCCAGGGCTTCGCCATCCGCGTATGGCTTGCGGCCGTCGTTGGGCGCCAGCACCGTCAGCATGCCCAGCGGCGTAGCCATCTCGTACAGCCACTGGCTGCCCAGGAAGTAGCGTGCCGCCACGGTGCAGCCCAGGCGGCCCTGCCCGGCAGCCACCGGCACCAGTTTCTCGGGGCGCAGCGACACCAGCACCGCGTCGCCCGCGTGCAGCCCGGCGCCGTCGACGCTGAGCGCCGTATCGCCGCAGCGCAGTTCGGCCTGCGCGCCCGCGCGCTCCACGCGGGCCTGCAGCAGGTTGGTCTTGCCCACGAAGCGCGAGATGAATTCGCTGCCCGGGTGCTCGTACATGCGGTAGGGCTCGTCGATCTGCGTGGCCCGGCCCGCTTCCATGACGACGACACGGTCGCTGATGGACAGCGCCTCGGCCTGGTCGTGCGTGACCATGATGGTGGTCGTGCCCAGCCGCCGCTGGATGTTGCGCAGCTCGAACTGCATGTCTTCGCGCAGCTTGGCGTCGAGGTTGGACAAGGGCTCGTCGAGCAGCAGCACCGGCGGGCGTATCACCAGCGCGCGCGCCAGCGCCACGCGCTGGCGCTGCCCGCCGGAAAGTTCGCGCGGATAGCGGTCGGCATAGGCATCGAGCTTCACCATGGCCAGCGCCTCGCGGGTGCGTTCGGCGCGCTCGGCCTGCGGCACCTTGCGCATCACCAGCCCGAAGGCCACGTTGTCGGCCACGGTGAGGTGCGGAAACAGCGCATAGCTCTGGAACACGATGCCCAGCCCGCGGGTGTTGGGCCGGGTGTGCGTGATGTCGCGCCCATCCAGGTGGATGCGGCCGCGCGTGACGTCGGCGAACCCGGCGATCATCTGCAGGGTCGTGGTCTTGCCGCACCCCGACGGGCCCAGCAGCGAGACGAACTCGCCCTGTTCCACCGACAGGTTCAGGTCGGCCACCACACAGAGATCGCCGTAATACTTGGAGACGTGCTCCAACCGTAGAAAAGCCATGTCCGCCTCGACCGCCCGCAAGGGCTGTTGCGGGCGGCGCTATGACGCCACCCGGATGACTGCAGAGGCTGCGAGTCTAGGAGGACCGGCAAAAACCGGTCAATAGGGCTTTTCCGTAGAACCGAATTTTTATATTGATTTTTCCGATATACGGAATTAGTGTAGCGCTGTTCCCTGAAATAGTTTCCTATTTCGAAATACCTATGAAAGAAAAATCCTCGGAAGACAAACAGGGCGGCGTGCTGCAGCGTGCCTTCGCGGTGCTGCGGGTGCTCGCCGAGGCGCGCGGCGAGCCCCTGCGCCTCACCGATATCGGCGCGCGCACCGGCCTGGCGCCGGCCACGGCGCACCGCGTGCTGCAGGCCCTGATGGACGAAGACATGGTGGTGCAGCCCGGCCAGAGCAAGGCCTATCAGCTCAGTGTGGCCTGGTTCGCGCTGGCGGCAGCGGCCGGCAACCATCACTCCTCGCTGCGCGCGGTGTGCCGCCCGGCCATGCTGCGCCTGTCGGGCATGCTGCACGACACCGTGTTCCTGCTGGTGCGCCATGGCTTCGACGCCATCTGCCTGGACCGCATCGACGGCCCCTATCCCGTGCGCTCGCACACGGGCGACATCGGCGGCCGGGTTCCGCTGGGGCTGGGCCAGGGGGGGCTGATCCTGCTGGCTGCGCTGCCCGAGGCCGAGCGCGAAGCCGTGATCCGCTTCAACATCCCCAGGCTGCACCACCTGGGCTTCCTCGACGAGATCTCGCTGCGGGTGCAGATCCGCCAATACCTGGAACAGCACTATGTCCTGAGTTCCGGCCCCGCGCTGTATCCGGGAACCACCGGCCTGGGCGTGCCCGTGCAGGATTGCACCGGCCAGACCGTGGCGGCGCTGAGCATCGCCGCGCCGTCCGAACGCGTCAGCGCCGAACGGCTGCCGCTCATCGTCGAAGCCCTGCAAAAGGAAGCGCGCCAGATCGGCGCGCAGATCAACCCGTTCGACCCGGCACTGCGCCGGCCCAGCCAGTTCCTGGGCACGGGAAATCAGGCGCCGCCAGGATGAACGGCGGCGCCTTCAGCGCGCCGCCTGCTCGTAGTAAGCAGCCAGCGCCCGGATCTCCTCGGGCGTGAGCCGCTGCGCGAACGCACGCATCACGCCCACGTCGTCGTTGCGCCGCTGGTTGGCGCGGAATGCGTTCATCTGGTCGATGAAATACTGCTGGGGCTGTCCGGCCAGGCGCGGCAGCAGCACGCCCTCGCCCCGCCCTTGCGGCCCGTGGCAGTTGGCGCAGGCGGGCAGCGCGCGCGCGTTCTCGCCGGCCACGTCGAGCGTGCGGGCGGACTCCTGCGCCTGGGCGGGCGGATTCGCCGCCGGCGCCGCCAGGGATCCGTAATGGCGCGCCAGGTCGCCGATCTCCTGCGGGCTCAGGCCTTTTGCGATGGTCGTCATCAAGGCATGGTTGCGGCTGCCGTTGCGGTAGTCGTCCAGCTGCTTGGCGATGTACTCGCTGCTCAGGCCGGCGAGGTTGGGGAAATTGCCCTGGCCCGGCGCGATGCCCTGCTGCCCATGGCAGGCCACGCAGGCCTGCACGCCGGCATCGGGCTTGCCGGCCGCGGCCAGCTTGGCGCCCGCCTGCGGGTCGCCCTCGCGCACGGCCGCTTCCCATTCCGACTTGAAGGCCGTGAAGTCCAGCGCGCTGCGGCCGGGAACGGGCTCGGCCGGCTGCGGTGCGGGAATCTGGCCCATGCCGGCCTGCGCGGTCGTGCCCGGGGGCGGGTTGGCGGGAGAGGCAGGAGACGGGGCGGACGCCGATTCCCCGGGCGGCTCGGGCGCGGGTGCCCGCACCTCGGTGGCCCGGATCGATACGCCGGTATGCAGGATCTGGTATGCCGTGGCCGCCAGCATGGCGAGCGGCAGGCCCAATGCCAGGCCCACCACGACTGCGATGCCGCCGCGGTTCGCGCCCATGGCTACACCAGCGGCCCCGGCGAACGCAGATAGTCCGCCTTGATCTTGTCCACGATCCAGTAGGCGGTGGCGCCTACGGTGGCAGTGGGGTTGTAGTTGGAGTTCTGCGGAAACAGCGCCGCGCCGGTCACGAACACATTGGGCACGTCCCACACCTGGCCGTAGCGATTGACCACGCTGGTCTTGGGATCGTCGCCCATGATCGCGCCGCCGGTGAGGTGGGTGGACTGGTAGGCCGTTGCGCTGAAAGGCCGCTTGCGCGGGCCCGGCTCCGTGGCCTGCACGCCCTTCATGGCCTTGCCGATTTCATCGCCTTTCGCGGTGAGGAAGGCCGACAGCCTGATGTCGTTGTCGGGCAGGTCATAGGTGACGCGCAGCAGCGGCAGGCCCCAGGCGTCCTTGTAGGTGGGGTCCAGGCTGAGGTAGCTGCCGCGCGTGGGCTGGGCCGAGCCCGTGATGGTGATGGAAGCCGAATGGTTGTAGTAGCGCCTGACGGCCCGCTTCCATTCCGCGCCCCATGCGGCGGTGCCCTTGGGCACGGGGTGATAGCCGATGGGCGCGCCGCTCACCACCTGGATCTGCAGGTAGCCGCCGCCCACGAAGCCATGCGGACCATGGTCGAAGTTGTCGGCGCTGAAGTCGTCCATGGTGACCGCCACCGCACCGGCTCCCATGAACGGATTGATGTGCACCGACTCGTCGAAGAACAGGTTCACGCCCGAGGTGGTCTGGTGGGTGTAGTTGCGGCCCACCACGCCGGTTCCGGTCTCCGGGTCGTAGGGTTCGCCGATGCCGGAGAGCAGCAGCAGGCGCACATTGTTGATGCCGAAGGCGCACAGCACCACGATCTCGGCCGGCTGGAACACTTCTTCGCCGGCCTCGTCCACGTAAGTCACGCCACGGGCGCGCTTCCTGTCTTCGCTCAGCTCGACGCGCAGCACGTGGGCGCCGGTGCGCAGTTCGAAGTTCTCCATCTTCAGCGCCACGGGCAATATGCAGACCTGCGGCGACGCCTTGGCAAAATGCTCGCAGCCGAAGTTCGAACAGAAGCCGCAGTACACGCACGCGCTCATGTGCAGGCCTTCCGTGTTGGTGTACGGACGCGTGCACAGCGCCGACGGCTGCACGTAGGGGTGGTAGCCCAGGCTGCGCGCGGCCTCGCCGAACAGCGACGACGCATAAGGCACCTTCATCGGCGGGTTGGGGTAGGGCCGCGAGCGCCAGGGCTCGAAGGGGTTGCCGCCCTCCTGCTTCTGGCCCTTGATGTTGCCCGCCTGGCCGGAGGCGCCGATCAGGTAGTCGAAGCGATCGAAGTTCGGCTCCAGTTCGTCGTAGGTGAGCGGCCAGTCCTGGCTGGTGAGGTCGTCGTCGAAGATGTCCGCGCCGTAGCGCTCGGTGTAATGGCTGCGCAGCACGAAGTCGGTGGGATCGAAGCGGTAGTACGCCCCCGACCAGTGGTTGCCCGCCCCGCCCAGGTGCGTGCCCGGATAGGCGAACTGCCAGCGGCGCATCGGCAGCGCCTTCTGCCGCGTGTTGTTCCTGAAGGTGTAGGTCTCGGTGGCCGCATCCTGGTGCAGTTCGTGGCGCCGCGTGTACTTCAGTTCGTCGTGCACGGCGGGGCCCTGGAAATCGGGCGAGGGCCAGCGCGGCTGGCCGCGCTCCAGCACCACCACGCGCTGTCCGGCCGCCGCCAGCTCCTTGCCGATGATCGCGCCGGTCCAGCCCCCGCCTATGATGGCCGCGTCCACGGGCGGCAGGTTCTTAGCCATGCGGACCTCCCGGCGCGGTATGGGAATGCGGCTTCGCGGTGGCAATCGACACCGGCTCGCCCTGCCAGGGCACGCCATGGCGCTCGATGTCGTTGGAGAAACTGGCGTAGGCCCCCGGGAATCCCACCAGTTTCCACCCCACCATGCCGGCATTGCCGCCATACATGGGATCGCAGAAAAAACCCTCCACCGTACCGTCCAGCACGGCCTGGAAGAACAGGCTCGAGGGCAGCGGCGAGAAATCGAGCTTGCCGGCCTGCATGGCGGCCAGCCATTCATCCTGATCGGCCGCATCCAGTTCGGCGAACGGCTTGCCCGTCTTGGCGCGGGTCGCTTCATCCAGCGCCGCCAGGCCGCGGCGGAACATCTCGGCCGGCGTGTACGAGAGCTGGTAGCCCTGCTCCGGCGTGCCGGCCTCGAACGGCCCCTGCCGGTACAGTTGCGCCCCGGCCCCCCACGCGCCCGCCAGCTGGCCGTCGAGGAACACCGTGACGCCCGCCTCCTTGGCGCCCGGACCGAGATCGTCCGCCGGGATCAGCCGCGCGGCGATGGCGTCCATGGCGGCGGCCTCCTGGGCATTGAAGAACTTGAAGGTGCGCGCCGCAGCGTCGGCCGGCGATCCGGCCGCGCTGCCTGCCGCTTCGGGGGCCCCGTCAGGGGCGGCCTGCGCCGGGCGTGCCGAGGCGCCCGCCCATGCGCCGGGCACCGCGAAGGTCAGGACCTTGAGTACTTCGCGCCGGCCGGCAACGGGTGGCTTGTCCATGCAGATCCTCCGGGAGAGAGGCGTACGGTGCCGTACGCCCTGGCTGGTGGCGCCTCCCAGCAATTAGCTTGCCCGGCATGGCGCTTGCGGCGCGACAGGCCCGGCGCAAGCGCCGTGTCCGTCCGGAGATCGCCATGTCCCGCCCCATTCTGTTCGCTGCCCGGAGCCTCTTTGCGACGTCGGCCTGCCTGGCCGGCCTGGCCGCAGCAGCCACCGATCCCGCCGCTCCGCGCACCGAGGGAGATCGTCCGCACGCCGGGCACCAGGCGCCGCAGGAGCAGGAGCAAAAAATGCAGGACGAGGAAAAAAAGTCGGATCCGGCCCAGCCGCCGCAGGATCCGCCCGCGGCGCAGGGCCGTACCCAGGACGAAGGCGGCAACGCCAATCGCGGCGGGCAGGCTCCCGCGGGAGGCACCGGCTCTCCCGGCCACGGCGGGCTGCCGGGCTCGGGCGCGTCGTCCGGCTCCGGCGGCACGCCCGACCTCCGGTAAGGCCTCAGGCTCCCGCCATGCGTTCGCAGGCGTCGGCGCAGCGCCGGCAGGCCGCCGCGCACTCGTCCATGCCATCCAGGCCGTCGCAGCTGTCGGCGCATTGCCGGCAGATCGACGCGCAATCGGCGCAGGTATGGCGATGGTGGGGAACGCCCAACAGCATGAAATGCGCCGCGATGCGGCACATCTCGGCGCACGCCATCATCAGGCGGAAATGCGCCGGGGCGACATGCTTGCCGCCCTGCTCCAGGCAATGCTGCATGGCCGTGCCCAGGCACTGCTTGTAGCAGTTCAGGCATTCGTCCACGCACAGCTGGCTTTCAGGCGTGGCCTTCATCGGGATCCTCCTTCGTCGTCGGAACGGCGCGCGCCCGCCCGCACGTGCGGGCCGCTGCGGCTTTCCAGCTCTTCCTCGGTTTCGGTGCGCAGCGCGCGCTGCGATTTGTGGCCGCGTCCGGCCAGGCCGGCATCCTGCGCCGGCGTGCGCTCGGCGGCGCTGCGCTCGTCGAGCGAGCCGCCGCCGTGCCCGGCCGCGCGGCGGCCGGAATGGACATGTTCATACGCCTCGTCGCCAGGCTTGCGGGCAGTGTTCATCTGTGCCTCCTTGAATCGACGCAATGGAATGCGGACCACGCGGCGCGTGCCCGCACCCTGGCGCAGCATGGGGCGTGCCGGCCTGCGCCGGTCTAGCGCGCAGGCGCGCCGACCGACGGCCCGCCCACGGCGATGCGCATGCTGCTGCGCGGCAGCGCCGGCAGCCGCCCGAAATCCAGGCTGAGGTCCTGTCCGGGCAGCACGCGGTACTGCAGCCGGCCGAACAGGAAGGCCAGGGTCTCGGCCATCACCGTCGTGGCCACGCCCTCCCCGGGGCAACGGTGGCCCAGCGCCACGCCATTGCCGCCCTGCGGCACGAAACTGTAGACGTCGGGCTCCCGCTCCAGGAAACGCCGCGGGTCGAAGACTTCCGGGTCGGCCCAGGCCCGCGGGTCGTGGTTGGTGCCATACAGATCGAACAGCACGCGGCGCCCTCGCGGGAACACCGCGCCCTGCCACGCGAAGGTCTCGCGCACCCGGGCCGCCACGGCAGGAAAGAAGGGGTAGAAGCGGCGGACCTCGTCCAGGAAAGCCTGCAGGCGGGCCGGGTCGCTGCCGTCCAGCGGCGGCACCTCGGCCGGATGCCGATGCGCGGCCAGGGCGGCGAACACCACGAACACCGAGGTCGCCACGGTGGGACGCAGCAGGTTCAGCAGCTCCACGGCCGCCACGCGGGCGGGCAGCGGCCGCCCCCGGAAATCGCGATGTGACGACACCTCGGCCAGCGCATGCCTGGCCCGCAGCCGGCCGCGGCGCACCGCTTCCACCAGGCCGGCCAGCCATTGTTCCAGCGCCATCCGCGCCGCACGGGCGGCGAGATTGCCTGCCAGGCCAGCCGCCGCATCGTCATACAAGGCAGTCAGTTGCCGCATACGCTGCCCCACCTCGTGCCCGGCCAGCGGAACCCCCGCCCATGCGCACACCGCGCGCGTCAGCACGGCGCGGGCCGCGTCATACAGCACGACCTCGCCGTCGGCGGGCCAGGTCTGCGCCTCGCGCGCCCACTCGCTGCGCACGCAATCGCCCAGCACCCTCACCCGCTCGGGCGCGAGCACTTCCAGAAACAGTGCCTTGCGGTGCACGTGATGCGCGCCATCCAGCCCCTGCACGCCCCCATGGCCGAACAGCGTCGACCGCAGCAGACGCGGCGCGGCGCCGGCGCGCTGCATGCGCGCCGTGTCATAGAACACCTCGCCCGCCTGCGGGCCCGTCATGCAGATCGCGGGCGCAAACAGGATGCGGGCCTCGAAGCAGTCCGAACCGAGCTGCGCGCACCGGCGCGAGATGTAGCGATACGGATCGGCCAGGAATGCTGCGGTGCTGTCCAGGCGTTGGTCGCGCGGCATGGCGGGCATGAGGGCCTCCGGGGATGCGGGCCCCGCGGCTGCGCAAGCGCCATGCCCGCGGCGCCGGCATCAACCGCCGGCGGGGATGTGCCGGTGCCGGAACGGCAGCAGCGACAGGTCCAGGCACGCAGGCCCCGGCGTGTCGCAATCGATGATGCGCGCGCAGAGCGGCGCGAACGCAGCGCGGAAGTGGTTCTTGGCCTTCACGCAGAGCAGTCGCAAGGCCGCAGGATCGATGCCGTGCAGCGCATAGAAGCCGGGATCGTCTCCGGCCACCACGCGTTCGGTGACGATGACGCGTGCATCGGGCAGGCCCTCGAAGCGCAGCAGCACGCTGCCGCCGCAGCTGCGCTGCACGCCCCGCTGCATGGGACCGGTGTTGCGGAAGTTGCCGTCGGTGAGGCGCTCCACCACAACCCGGGCCGGCACCGGCTGCCCGAACTCCGCGCCGTGGCGCCCGCCCAGCGTCACCGCCAGCACGCCGCCCACGCCGGCCTGCCGCGCGGCCTGCACGATGCCCGGGTCGGCGAAGCTGGCGAACAGGCAGGGCACCTGGGGGCGGGCCTGCAGCATGGCCCTGAGCAGGCCCGGCGTGTCGCCGCCGCCGCCCGACAAGGGGTTGTCGGAAGACTCGGTAACCGCCACCAGGCCGGGCTGCGCATGGGCCAGCGCCTGCGCCACGACCTCGTCCGGCCCGGGCAGGGTGGCGCGGAACTCATCCGCCAGGTCGTGCACCCGCTGCATCACCTTGCGGGCTGCCGCAAGCGCCTGCACGCCGTCGGGGTCGCCCGCCGCATCGCTCACCACGAACACCGAGGCGCCGGTGGCGGGGGTATCCGAGTAGGGAAAGCCGCCGAATACCCCGACCTCCAGTACGTCCTGCACGGTGGCCTCGCGCGCCGCGCGTTCCAGCTCCGCCATGGGCCCGCCCACCGTGCGCATATTGATGCTGGGCAGGATGACGCCCTCGTTCAGCACGACGCGGCGGGTCTGCAGCTGGCCGGCGGCACATTGCAGCAGCCCGGCCAGCACGCGTTCGGCCGTTTCGGCCATGTCGACGTGCGGATGCGTGCGATAAACCGAGGCATAGTCCAGCACCTGGGCCCATTCCGCGGGCATGTTGCCGTGCAGGTCGAAACTGGCGCCCAGCGGCACGTCCGGCAGCAGGCCGCGGATCATGAGCGCAATATCCAGTTCCGGCGTATCCCGGCCCGCCGCGATGGCCGCCCCATGCAGCGACAGATAGACGGCGTCCCAGCCGCCCTGGTCCATGCCGGCGCGCAGCCCGGCTTCGATGTCGGCGGCGTAGCGTTCGATCACCTCGGGGTCGATCGGCCCGGAAGGCAGCGCTGCGGCACAGCGCAGCACCACCACTTCCCATTCGGGATGCGCCTCGGCAAACGCCGCCACCGCGCCGAGCTCCGTGGCCGTGCCGCGCATGGCCTCCAGCGCTTCCTGGCCCTGGCGCCACTCATACTGCTCGAACTGCGCCATGCCCGTGGGCATGGGGCTGAACGCATTGCCCTCGAACCACAGGCGCGCCACCGCCATGCGCCTGCGCTTCATGGCTTGCCGCCCTGCATGTTCTTCATGACCTCGGCATACCGCGCCTGCTCGGCGCGCAGGTGCTCCGCCAGGCGCTCGGCCGGGCCGCCCACCGGCACCGCGCCCAGGGCCTTGAACCGCTCCAGGGTGGCAGGCTCCCGCTCGAACGCGTCGATTTCCTTGCTGATGCGGTCGACGATCTCCTTCGGCGTGCCCGCCGGCGCCACGACCACGAACCACGAGGGCAGGACATATCCGGGCACCGTCTCGCCCACCGGGCGCACGCCCGGCAGCACCGCCAGCTCTTCCGTGCTCGCCACGCCCAGGGCCACGACCTTGCCGGCACGGATGTTTTCCAGCGCGGTCGGGACATTGTCGCCGGCCAACTGGATGTGGCCGGCAATCAGGTCGGTGGTGGCCTGGGCTGCACCCTTGTACGGCACGTGCGCGATGTCGACGCCGGACAGCTGCTTGAGCAGCTCCAGCTGGATGTGGCCGGTGCTGCCCACGCCCGGCGAACCCCAGTCGAGCTCGCCGGGGCGCTTGCGGGCCGCCTCGAGCAGGTCGCCCATGTTCTTGAAGCCGGTGGCCGGGTTGGCCAGGATCACATTGGGCACGTCGGCCACGTACGAGACGGCGGTGAAGTCCTTGGCGGGATCGAACGAAAGGTTGGGATAGATGTGCGGATTGATCGCCAGCGGCCCCGGCGTGCCCATCAGCAGGGTGTAGCCGTCGGGCTTGGCGCGGGCCACCTCGGCCGCGCCGATGTTGGCTCCCGCCCCCGGCCTGTTCTGCACGATGACGGTCTGGCCCAGGCGCTTGCCCAGGCCTTCGGCCACCAGGCGGCCCAGCACGTCGGTGGTGCCCCCCGCGCCGAACGGCACGATGAGCTCGATGGGCTTGCTCGGCCAGGCATCGGCCGCGGCGGCCGGTGCGCTCGCCAGCGCGAGCACGGGAAGCAGCGCCAGGGCCGAGGCCGACAGGCGCCGGCGGAAACCGGAAAGAACGCCGCTGCCGGCAGAATGTATAGGGTTCACGGTGCACAACTCCATTGATCGAAAATTTCCTGCGGTATGGGGCAAGCCCCGCCATGCGGCATGCGTCAGAGCCCTGCGTCGGACTCCCGGACCAGCGCGCCATACAGGTCCGGGCGCCGGTCGCGCCGGGCCGGATAGGCGATGCGCGCTTGGTCCACGCGGCTGCGGTCGATGTCGGCCACCAGCAGCGCGTCGGAACGCGTATCGGCGCTGGCCAGCACCGCGCCATCGGGCCCGGCGATGAGGCTGCCGCCGCCCATCTGCCAGTCGCCTTCCTGGCCCACCTTGTTGGCGGCCACCAGGAAGCAGCCGTTCTCGAAGGCGCGCGTGCGCAGCACTTCCTGGAACATGTGCACCCGCGAGGTGGCATAGGGGGCGATCAGCAGCTCCGCGCCATTGACCATCAGGCTGCGGGCGGTTTCGGGGAAACCCATGTCGTAGCAGATGCCGATGCCGATGCGCCAGTCGCCCTTGCGGTAGGTATCGAAGCGCGTGCCGTAGCGGAAGTAGAGCTTCTCCAGGCTCAGCACCGCGGCGGGATGCACCTTGCGGTACTTGAACGCGATGCTGCCGTCCGGCTCCACGTGCATGGCCGTGTCGAAGTAAAGCCCCGCCCCGGCCTTCTCGTAGATCGTGGCCACCACCGCGATGCCGTGCCGCTGCGCGGCCTCGCGGATGGCGCTGACGGTGGGGCCGGCTTCGTCCTCGGCCAGCGCGTGGTAGCGGGAATCCTGGTACTGCGCGAAGAAGATCGTGTTGAAGAACTCCGGCAGCACCACCAGCTCGGCGCCCTGCCCGGCCGCCTCCTCCACATAGGAACAAGCCCTGGCGATGTTATTGCGCACGTCTTCGGTACTGCGCATCTGCACACATGCAATCTTCATGATCCCCGACCTCAATACATATGATCCATTTTGATAGAATATAGATCAAATGATCTATCGCGGCAACGGCCGCTGCGTCTCACAGGGAAAGCCACCATGAGCCACATCTTCCACCGCACGCCGCTGCATCCTCCCGCCCAGGCCGTACAAGGCCAGGGCAGCTTCCTGGTCGATGCCTCGGGGCGGCGCTACTACGACGGCTCGGGTGGCGCGGCCGTCTCGTGCCTGGGGCATTGCCATCCCGAAGTGGTGGCGGCCGTGGTGCACCAGATGGGCAGGCTGGAATACGCCCATACCAGTTTCTTCAGTTCCGAACCGGCCGAGCAGCTGGCCGAACTGCTGGCAAGCCGCTCGCCGACCGGCCTGGCGCACTGCTATTTCGTGGGCAGCGGCTCGGAAGCCGTGGAAACGGCGCTGAAGATGGCGCGCCAATACCATGTCGAACGCGGCCACACCGGGCGGCACCGCACCATCACCCGGCTGCAGAGCTATCACGGCAACACGCTGGGCGCCCTGGGCATGGGCGGCCACATGGGGCGGCGCGCGATCTACCAGCCCATGCTGCCGGCCGTGCAGCATGTGTCGCCCTGCTTTGCCCGGCACTACAAGCTGCCCGGCGAATCCGACGACCAGTACGGCACCCGGCTCGCCGGCGAACTGGAACAGACCATCCTGGAGCTGGGGCCGGATACCGTCAGCGCCTTCCTCGCCGAGACCGTGGTGGGCGCCACGGCCGGCGCCGTCTGCGCCGTCCCGGGCTACTTCCGCAAGGTGCGCGAGGTCTGCGATCGCCACGGCGTGCTCCTCATCCTGGACGAAGTGATGTCCGGGCTGGGCCGCACGGGCTCGTACCATGCATTCGAACAGGAAGGCGTGGTGCCCGACCTGCTCTGCCTGGCAAAGGGGCTGGCCGGCGGCTACCAGCCCATAGGCGCCGTCATGGCGCAGGATCGCATCGTCGACACCATCGTGGGCGGCTCCGGCGCGTTCCAGCATGGCCACACCTACGTCGGCCATCCCGTGGCCTGCGCCGCCGCCCTGGCGGTGCAGCGCATCGTGCACCGCGACGATCTCGTGGCGCGCTCGGCGCAATTGGGCGAATACCTGGCGCAATCGCTGCGGCAGCGGTTCCAGGATCACCCGCATGTGGCCGACATCCGCGGGCGCGGGCTGTTCCAGGCCATCGAACTGGTGGCCAGCCGCGACACCGATGCGCCGTTCGACCCCGGCATGCAGCTGCATGCGCGCATCAAGCGCGCGGCCCTGGCAGGGGGGCTGCTGTGCTACCCCGGCGGTGGTACGATCGACGGCCGTGCCGGAGACCACGTGCTGCTCGCGCCCCCCTACATCACCACCGAAGCCGAGCTCGACGCCGCCGTCGGCATCCTGGCGCAGGCGATCGACGACACGATCTCCACCCTGGACCCGCCACACAGGAATCTCCATGGATAAACGCGCCGTCGACGAGCTCATCGAAGCGCGCTACGCCGAATTGCCGCCCACGCTGCAGCGCGCCGCGCGCCATGCAATCGATCACCCACGGTCGATTGCGCTGCATTCCATGCGCGCCGTCGCCGCCGAGGCCGGGCTGCAGGCCAGCGCCATGCACCGCCTGGCGCGCGAACTGGGATTCGAGGGCTACGAAGCCCTGCGCGACGTATACCGCCGATGGCTGGCCCAGGATGGCGCCTCCTTCACGCAGCGCGCCACCGCGCTGCAGCGCCGCGGCCACGCCGACAAGACCGAGAGCCTGGTCCATGAGCTGGTCGACGCCGAACTGCGCAACCTGCAGCAGCTGGCAGACCCGGCCGTGCTGGCGGCCTTGCGGGCCGCGCGCGACATCCTTACCGGCGCCGCCCGCGTTTTCGTGGCCGGGCTGCGCAGCCTCTATCCTGCCGCCTTCTATTTCAACTATGCGTGCGGCATGTTCCGCGGCAACACCACCCTGCTGTCGGGCATGGGCGGGATCTTCGTCGACGACCTCCGGCATGCCGCCAAGGGCGATGCGCTGGTCGTGTTCAGCAGCGAGCCCTATGCGCGCGACACGGTTGCTGCGGTGCGGTTCGCGCAGAAGCAGGGCCTGAAGATCATCAGCATCACCGACAGCGCCGTCTCGCCCATCTCCAGCCAGGCATCGGCGCTCATCGTGGTCCCGAACGCCACGCCGTCGCTCTTTCCTTCCGTCGTGCCCGCACTGGAGATCGCCCAGGCGCTGGTTGCGCTGCTGGTGGCCAGCGGCGGCCAGGCCAGCCTCAAGGAAATCCGCAAGAGCGATGCCCAGCTGCGCGACTTCGCGGTGTACGTGCAGCCCTAGGGCGCCATCCCGCAACGCGGAACACTAGAGGGAAGCACGCACCGGAAAATACAGGGTGAAGCGGGTGCGGCCGCCGGCCGAGTGCACGTCCACCCTGCCGCCGTGGGCAGCCATGATGGCGCGGGTGATCGCCAGCCCCAGGCCCGTGTTTTCCGAGCCCGGATCCGGCCAGGCCGGACCGCGGCCTGCCCGGGAAAAGCGCTCGAACAGCATGGGCTGGATCTCGGCCGGGATATCGTCGCCCTCATTCTCGACGGCGATGCTCACCTGCGTGGTGTCCGCATGCACCTCCACCAGGATGGTGCCCTGGGGCGGCGTATGGCGCAGCGCGTTGGACAGCAGGTTGCCCAGCGCCCGGCGCAGCATCAGGCGGTCGCCGGTGATCCGGGCATCACCGTGCCGGCGCAGCCGTACCTGCTTGTCGTCCGCCAGGGGCTCGTAGAACTCGAACAATCCCTGCACTTCCTCGGCCACCTGGATCGTCTCGGTGCCGGACAGCTCCAGGCCGTGCTCCATCTTCGCCAGATACAGCATGTCGGCCACCATGCGTGCCAGGCGCTGCAGCGCCTGCGCATTGGCGGCCAGCGCATCGCGGTAGGCTGCCGCATCGTGCTCCTGCGACAGCACCGCCTGGGTCTGCGCGAGCAGGCTGGCCAGGGGCGTGCGCAGCTCGTGCGCGAGGTCGGAGGAAAACGCGGACAGCCGGTTGAAATCCTGTTGCAGCCGCTCCAGCATCGCGTTGAGATTGACGGCGAGATCGGCCATTTCCACCGGCACGGCCTCCGCCGGCATGCGTTCGTACACACGCTGGCTGGTGACGGCCTCGGCGCGCGCCGCCATGGCGCGCAGCGGCGCCAGCCCCCGGCGCGACGACCACCAGCCCAGCAGCCCGCAAGCCAGGGCGGCCAGCGCCACATAGAAGGCCAGCGAGCGCTGGAACCCCTGGAGGAAATGCGCATGGACGCCCGTGTCCATGGCCACCAGCAGCGTGGCGGGCGGCCGGTCGGGCATCTGGGTCCAGATGCCGCGATAGACATGGCCGTCCTGCTCCCATTGGAGGGCGCCGCTGCCCGCCGTCGCCCGGCTGGTGGCCACCAGCGCCGTCCCGAAATCCACCTCCGGCGTCGCATAGGCCACCGACTCGCCCACGCGTACGTACACCTGCAGGCGCTGCGGGTGCCCGTCGAGCGCCGCCAGCCGCTCGGGCAGCGTTTCCGGCTGGCCGGCGCGCAGCGCCTGCCGCACCTGCTGGAGCGAGTCGGCGAGCTGGGCGTAATCCTGTTCGGCGAAATGCCGGTCGATCGCTTCCCGGATCAGCAGGGCCAGGCCCAGCAGCACCAGCGCCGAGCTCAGGCCGAACAGCGCAGTCAGGCGCGCCGTGAGCGACAGACGCGAGTTCAAGCGGCGTCTCCCGCCGCGACCACCCGTAATTTCATGCGCAGCTCCCCATGGACAACCGCCGCTAGTGTACGGCCCGGCCTTCCCCGTCGCCATGAAGGCGACCGCCCCGGCGCCTGCATCGGCACGAGGTGCCGAAGAAGTAGCCATCTGAAATACGTGTAACACACTCAGAGGGAAGGGTTGTTACGGTAACGCACTTGCAGCATTGCCGTCATTTGGGCTCTCTAGGATCGTCGCCAAGCGGAAATGGCAGCTGCCGTCCCGCGTCCCGTGCGAGGTTTGCCCCGATGATGGTCCTGGATCGCGTTGTACATGCCCACACTCCCCTGCCTCCGGAGATGCTGCGCTTCGCCCGCATGCACGGACGGGAAGGGCTGTCCATGCTCTATGAGTTCGAGGTGGACCTGCTGTCGCCCACGCCCGCGCTGGAACTGCGGGCCCTGCTGGGCAAGCCGGTGACGCTGGAGATCGAGACCGGCGGCGCGCCGCGCTACCTGGGCGGCCATGCGGTGCGCTGCGTGCTGGTGGGGCGCGAGGGCGACACGTCGCGCCTCTACCGCTACCGCGTCACGCTGCGCCCGTGGCTCTGGTACCTGACCCAGACTTCCGACAGCAAGATCTTCCAGCAGCTTTCGGTGGTGGACGTGATCCGCCAGGTGCTGGCGGACTATCCCTTCCCCGTGGACTACCGTCTCACCGGCTCCTACCGGCAATGGGAATACTGCGTGCAGTACCAGGAAACCGATTTCGACTTCGTCAGCCGGCTGATGGAGCATGAAGGCATCTATTACTGGTTCCGCCACGATGCCGACGGCCACACGCTGGTGCTGTCGGACGACGTGGCGCAGCACGACCCCTGCCCCGAGGCCGAACGCCTGCCCTACTACGGCCCCGACCGCGTCACCGTGCCGCAGGACGAGCATGTGTACAGCTGGCAGGTGGCCGAGCAGATCACGCCCGACGGCTTCGCCACCGTGGACTACGACTTCCGCAAGCCGGCCGCGAGCCTGGACGCGCAGGCCCGCAACCCCGGAGCCTATCCGCATGGCGAGCTGGAAATGTACGAGTGGCTGGGCGGCTACACCGAACCCGAGCATGGCGAGCAGTATTCGCGCCTGCGGCTCGAAGCCCTGCAGGCGCAGCGCGAGAGCGTGCTGGGCGCCTGCAATGCGCGCGGCTTCGCGCCCGGTTACCTCTTCACGCTGCGCAACCACCCGCGCGCCTCGGAGAACCGCGAATACCTGATCTCGGAGGTCCGCTATCACATCGCCGAGAGCGGCTACGCCAGCGGCGCCGAAGACGCGGTGTTCGAGGCCGACTTCCGCGTGCTGCCCTCCAACGTGCCGTTCCGCCCCCAGCGGGTGACGCCGGTGCCCCGCACGCACGGCCCGCAGACCGCCCGGGTGGTGGGCCAGCCCGGCGAGGAGATCTGGACCGACAAGTACGGCCGCGTGAAGGTCCAGTTCCACTGGGACCGCTATGGCCAGCGCAACGAGAACAGCTCGTGCTGGGTCCGTGTCTCCAGCCCCTGGGCGGGCGGCGGCTTCGGCGGGATCCAGCTGCCGCGCGTGGGCGACGAAGTGATCGTGGACTTCATCGGCGGCCATCCCGACCGGCCCATCATCATCGGCCGCGTCTACAACGGCGGCAACATGCCGCCCTGGGAGCTGCCCGGCAACGCCACGCAAAGCGGCTTCCTGAGCCGCTCCAAGGACGGCAACCCGAACACGGCCAACGCGCTGATGTTCGAAGACAAGTCGGGCTGCGAGCACATCCTGCTGCACGCCGAGCGAGACCTCACCACCGAGGTCGAGGCCAACGAACTGCACATGGTGGACGGCAACCGCGTCACCACCATCGCCGGCAGCGACACCCTCACCGTGGGCGGCACGCGCACCACCACGGTCGCCGGGCACGAAACCGAAACCTTCAATTCGGGCTCGACCCGCACCGTGAACGGCGACGTCTCGGAAACCATCAACGGCAATGAAACCCGCACGTTCAACGGCAACGTCACCGAAACCATCAACGGCAACGAGACGCGCACGATCACCGGCACGATGACCGAGTCCATCACCGGCCTGGTCACCGAAACCCGCGACGCCGGCGAGACGCGCACCGTGACCGGCGCCGTGTCGGAAACACTGGACGGCACCTTCACGCAGAACATCACCGGCATCCAGACGCTGACGCACGACGCCAACGTGGACCACACGATCACCGGCAACCACACCTTCACGGTGGACGGCAATCGCGAATACAAGACCACGGGCACCTTGAACCAGACCGTCGATGGCGCGGTCACGCTCAAGGCGCCCAGCGTGCTGGTCGACACGCCGAGCTGGACCGTGACCAGCGGCTCGCAGCAGGCCTTCTGGACGCCGGCCTTCACGCGCGGCACGGGCGCACGCGCCACGGTGGTGGGCGCCGCCGCGGATCTGTGGGGCGTGCGGCAGCAGGTCTATGCCGGCGTCAACTCGCAGTTTTCCACGGTGAAGCTGGACCTGGCCGCCATCAAGAACACGGCCGACGGCTTCAGGCTCGGCGGCGCCGCCACCGAGATCAAGGCCATCGGCGTCCAGATCAAGAGCGGCGCGGCGGCCATCTACAGCCGCGTCGCCAGCATCTTCACATAGCGGATGGCGATGGAAACAAGGACGCAGTGCGATGAGTAGCGCAGCCTGGCTGGCCCTGGCGGCAGGGCTGAGTGTGGTCCTGGTGGCCTTCGTCGCGATGATCGTGCACTTCGGCGCCACGCCATACCAGGCCGAGCGCAGCCTGGCTGCGCAGCTGGCCGACCAGGGCATGCCGATCACCGGCGAAGTCGTCGCGCTGGAGCGCCAGCCGGGCGGAGAGCCCTTCTCCGTGCCGGTGAAGCTCACCGTGCGCTACACCGATGCGGCCGGCAGTGCGCAGCAGACGCCCTTGTCCGTCTATATCGACCAGGAACTCCTGCAGGGCTTCATGCCGGGCCGGCCGGTGCACCTGCGCCAGGACCCGCGGCAGCCGGGGCGGCTGGCGGTGGACCGCCGGCTCTCGCCCACCGAGATCCCTGCCTCGTGGCGTAGACACTCGTGAAGATCGTCAAGCCACTGCAACTGGGGCTGCTGTTCCGACCGTATCGATGGCGTGGGCAGGTCCGGCTGGGAGCCAGCGTGATGGCGCTGGCCACCCTCGACGAAGCGCCGCAGCTGCAAGCCGAGGCCGACCTCTGGAAAGTGGCCGGCGAGGCCCTGGGCGGCGACGGCGTGCTGGACCTGGGCGTGCCCAAGCCCTGCGCCGAATTCCTCGTCAGCGGGCAGGCCTACACGGCGCACCAGCGCGAGCGCACCGCCTGTGCGGTCCATGTGCGCGTGGGCCCGCGCGAGAAGCGCCTGATGGTGTTCGGCGACCGCCAGTGGATAGGCGGACGGCCCACGGACCCCCAGCCCTTCGACGCCATGCCGCTGGACTGGGCCCATGCCTACGGCGGCGCCGACTTCCCCGACAATCCGCACGGGCGCGGCGCCGCGCCCGAGATGCAAGACGGCAGGCGGGTGCACCGGCTGCCCAACGTGGAACCCTGGACCGGCCGCCTGGCGCGGCCCGACCAGGTGCAGGAGCCTGCCGGCCTGGGGCCGGTCTCCCCCCTCTGGCCAAGCCGCTTCAAGCGCGCGGGCCAGTATCACCCCAGCTGGCTGGAAGAAGGCCATCCGGGGTTCCTGGACACGCTGGACCCGCATTTCTTCAATGCCGCCCCGCCCGACCAGTGGCTGGTGGAGCAGGACGAACTGGCGCCGGGCACCGGGTACGAGATCTGGAACATGCACCCGCGCCTGGCCTGCCTGCGCGGCCACCTGCCCGGATGGCGCGCGCGCTGCTTCCTGCGGCGGCATGATGCCGATAACCTGGAAGAGATCGGGCTGGGCCTGACCACGGCCTGGTTCTTCCCGGACCAGGAGCGCGTATTGCTGGTGTACCAAGGCGCCACCGAATGCGCCGAAGACGACGGCGCCGACGTGGCCCTGCTGATGCCCGCGCTGGAGGCCGTCGACGCGCCGCGGCCGCTGTCGCACTACGAAGCGGTGCTGGCACAAAGGCTGGATGCCGAGGACGGCGCCCTGTATGCATTGCGCGACCGCGACCTGGTGCCGGCCGCGGCCCTGGGCGCCTGGGACATGGCCGAGGGCTTCAATCCCATGGCCGATCCGTTCGCGCGCAACCAGCGGGCGCGGGCTGCCGGCATGCAGGCGGACATGCGCGCCCGCGCCGAGGCCGCAGGACTCGATCCCGATGATTTCTCCGTGCCCTTGCCACCGGAGCCCCAGCCCATCTCGCTCGACGACCTGCCCGACATGGCGCGGCAGGGCCGCCAGATGGCCCAGGAAGCCCGCATCGACCTGATGCACGCGCGGCGCCAATTGCGGGCACGCGTGGAGGCGGATGCGGACGCGCTGCCGGCCGGCATGACGGCCGACTCCCTGCTGGCGTCGGCCGACCAGCCCGGGCCGGGCGGTCCGCCCAGCCTGTATGGCCAGCCTGCGCTGGCCGCGCTGTACGAAGGCCGCGACAAACTCGCGGCATCCGGCGCCGGCGGCGACGCCATGGCAGGCCTGATGGACGAGGCGGCGTCACGACTGGCCGAACAGTATCGCCACACCGCCCACCTGCAGGCCCCGGCGGAGATCGCCCGGTCTGCGCGCAACACCCGGCTGCGGCGCCGTGTCGAAGGCCTGATGCGCGGCAGCCGCAACCTGTCGGGCCTGGACCTCACCGGCGCCGACCTGTCCGGCATGGACCTGCGCGGCGCCCGCTGCGTGGGCACCTGGCTGGAATGCGCCGACCTCTCGGGCGCGGACCTGTCCGGCGCCGATTGCCGCGACGCCGTGCTGGCGCGCGTGCGGGCCGAGGGCGGCGCGTGGCGCGGCGCCGTGCTCGACGGCGCCAATCTCGGGCATGCCCAGCTGGAAGACGTGGACCTCTCCGAGGTGCGCATGGCGCACACCATGCTGGACGGCGTGGTGCTCACCCGCTGCGGCCTGGAACGCGCGGTGCTGCGCGAATGCAATCTCGCCGGCGTCACGCTCACGGACTGCCGCTTCGACGAAGCGGAACTGGATACGGTGAACTTCCTGCAGGCGTCCCGGCTCGCCGACACCCGCTTCGAGCGCGCCCGGCTGCACCGCGCCGTATGGCTGGACTGCGACCTCGACGGCGTGGACTACGCGCAGGCCCGGCTGGCGCGCTGCGTCTGGGTGCAGTCCCGGTGCGAGCGTCCGCTGCGCTGCGATGGCGCGGTCCTGCGCAACAGCTGCAGCGTGGATACGGACCTGGCCGGCGCCTCGTTCGCCGGGGCCGAACTGCATGAATGCAGCCTGCGCGCCACCAACCTGGCGGGCGCGGATTTCCGCCAGGCGCTGCTGCGACGCTGCGACTTCTCCGAGTGCGACCTCACCGGCGCAGACCTGGCCCGCGCGCGGGCCGACGAATCGCTGTTCGTGCGCGCCGACCTGACCGATGCGAACCTGTCCGGCGCCGACCTGCTGCAGGCCCTGATGCAGAAGGCCGACCTGCGCGGCGCGGACCTGCGCCTGGCCAACCTGTTCCGCGCCGACCTCGGCCAGGCGCGCCTGGACCCCGGCACGCAGACCCGCGGCGCCTATACCCGCCTGGCCAACACACGGCCTGCCGCGGCAGGAAGCAGCCCATGGACGCCGTAGCCCTGCAGGCCCGCGTACGCAGCGGCGAGCCCCTGTCGAACCTCGACCTGCGCGGCGCGCAGCTCGGCGGGCAGGACCTGTCCGGCGCGCTGTTCGACCGCTGCGACCTGCACGGCGCCTCGTTCCAGGGCGCCGACCTGCGCGACAGCCGCTTCGTCAGCTGCGGCATGGGCCAGGCAGACTGGCAGGGCGCGAACCTGGCCCAGTGCACCTTCTTCCGCTGCGCGCTCGACGGCGCCCTCCTGCAGGCCGCGGCACTCCAGAACACCTCCTTCGTCGAAAGCCAGGCCGATGCGGCCGACTTCTCGGCCACCCCGCTGCACAGCTGCAACTTCGTGCAGACCTCGCTGCGCGGCGCGCGCTTCGCGCAGACCCACTGGCACGAGGGCGCGCTCACCGAATGCCGGCTGGACGACATGTCGCTGGCCGAAGCCCGGCTCTTCCAGACCGTGTTCTTCCGCGGCGACCTGCGCCGCGTGGACCTGCGCGGCGCCCGGCTGGAGCGCGTCGTGTTCGTCGAGGGCGAGCTTTCCGGCGTGTCGCTGGCGGGCCAGACCCTATCGGGCAGCCAGTTCATCGACGCGCGCATGGACGGCTGCGACCTCGGCGAAGCCGACATCACCCAGTGCAATTTCAAGGGCGCCTCCATGCGCCGCGCCAGGCTGGCGCGCGCGCACGGGCCCCATGCCATGTTCGTGCAGGCCGACCTCGCCGCGGCCGACTGCACGGCCGCCCACCTGCCGCAAAGCCTGTGGAACGAAGCCTGCCTGGAAGGCGCCGTGCTGCGCGGCGCCGACCTCATGCAGGCGGCGCTGCAGCGCACGCGAGCCGAGCGCGCCGTGCTGGCCGAGACCGCGCTGCGCTACACCGACTTTTCCTACGCCGACCTGCGCGGCGCCGACCTGCGCGCCGCGCGCTTCGAGCGCACCCAGTTCCATCGCGCCCTCACCCAGGGGGCCCAGTGGAGCACGCGCGTGGGCGTGCTGGAACGCGACGATGCCCTGTACGAAGCGGAACTGTGGTCCGCGCAGCGCCCTGCCGGCCTCGCCGGCCAAGGAGGAGACTGAATGTTCGCCGATTGCCAGCTCATGGGGATGGACCTGGCTTTTCCCGACATCTGCAAGACGCCGCCGGCGCTGTTGCCGATTCCCTATCCCAACTTCGCGCTCGGCCCCATGGCCATTCCCACGTGCTGGAATGTGCTGCTCATGTGCATGCCGGCGCACAACCTGCTCACCACCATCCCCCTCACCAACGGTGACAACGCGGGCCTCGCCCTGGGCCTCATCTCCCAGACCGTGATGGCCCAGAGCCGCCGCATCACCTGCGTGCCCAACGTGCTGTTCGGCTGCATCCCCGCCACCCGCCTCACCAGCCTCACCGTGCAGAACACCATCAACACGGTGGGCATGCGCGTCGTGCCCAGCCAGCTCAAGGTGCTGCTGCTCGGCGGCGGAGGCGGCGGGGCGCGCAGCGGCAGGGGCGGCGCCGGCGGCGCGGCCGGCAAGGGGCCTGGCGGCAGCAGCGCATCGGTGGCGCGCACCGGCGCGCCCAAGGGCCCGGGCGCCCCCAGGGCCCCCGCTGCCCCCAAAGCCCCCTCGGCACCCAAGGCCCCCGCCGGCCCCAAGCAGGCGCCCGGCCCCAGGGCGTCGGCGGGCGGCAAGCCATCGGCCAACGCCCGCCCGGCCTCGGGGCCGCGCGCCAACCCGAAGTACAAGCGCGGCAAATTCCGCAAGGGGGTGCGCGACAAGGTATGGGACGAGGCAGAGAAGAAATCGCCCGACGGCATCGTGCGCGACCCCGTCACCAAAAAGCCCATGAAGAAGGACGACCCCTGGGACATGGGCCACCGTCCCGGCTACGAGCACCGCAAGCACGTACGCAGCGCCGAGGAACGCGGCATCGACCGCAAGCAGTTCCTCGATGAATACAATGACCCTTCCCACTATCGACCCGAACTGCCCCGTTCCAACCGCGGGCACAAGGGAGAGGATCTGACGGATGACTACTTCGGCCCCTGACAATCGCCCCTCCACGCCTCCGTCGCCCCAGCGCAAGGTAGTGGCCCGCCACGCCCTGTCCGTCTTCGGCGGCAAACCCGTGGTGCATGCGTGGCACCACGACACCCTGGACCTGTCCATCGACATCCTCGAAGTCGACGACAGCCCCGACGACGGCCTGGTCTCGTACAGCACCCTGGGCCTCTTCGAGCTCGACCTGCGGCACGACGACGGCAGCCCCATGAACACGCAGATCGAGCTGTGCGCCGAAGCCCCGCAGGACCAGGAAGAATGGGCCGGCATCCTCAGCGCCGCCGCCTTCTCGCTCATGCGCAGCGGCCAGGCCGTGCGGCCCGGCAGCGTGCTCACCGACTGCGTGGCGGAGTACTACCCCGACACCACGGTGCCGCACCTGTATCTTTGCGTGCCGTTCTCCTGGAACGAGGCCGAGTTCCCGCGCCTGGAATTCGACGAGACCCTGGTCAACTGGCTGCAGGTGATACCCATCTCCGACGCCGAACGCGCCTTCGTGGAACAGGAAGGCGCCGAGGCCTTCGAAGACGCGCTGCTGGAGCAGGATCCGGACATCTACGCGCTCGACCGCGATTCGCTGTTCTGAGGCGCAGCGCGGGGCGGGCGATCCTGGCATCATCATGGATTGCTCCCCTCCGCGCAGCCTCCCATGCAGAACATCGAATTCGATCTCGCCCCCGGCGCCTCCTACATTGAACTGAACCACCTGCTCAAGGTCGCCGGCATCTGCGACAGCGGCGGCGCCGGCAAGGCCATGGTGGCCGACGGCAGGGTCAGCGTGGATGGGGCGCTGGAAACGCGCAAGGCGGCGAAGATCCGTGGCGGGCAGACGGTGGATTGCGGTAATGTGCGCATTCTCGTCCGCCAGGCCCCTGAAGCATGAAACTGAAACCCTCCCGGAATTCCGTTTTCGGCATACTGCTGCGTTCGTCGTGGTGGATCAGCGCGGGTATCGCCGCCTTGCTGATCCTCGGCACGGTGGCGGCGGCGCCCCGGGAATATTGGCCGGTAGGCATATTCGCCGCGATACCCTTCGCGGCCATTGCCCTCCTGGCCGGCTGGCGCCAGCTGCGCACGCCGTCCTCCTCGCGCGTGGAAGCCGTCGCCACGGCCGTCGCGGCCATGCCATGGCCCGCATTCTCCAACACCCTCGCCTCCGGTTTCGAACGCGACGGCTGCCAGGTCGAGCGCCTGAAAGGCGCCGACGCCGACTTCGCCCTCACCAAGGATGGCCGCATCGCGCTGGTCAGCGCCCAGCGCTGGAAAGCCGCCCGCACCGGCATCGACCCGGTGCGCAGGCTGCAGGCCGCCCGCGAGGCCCGGGCCGCGCACGAAGCCATCTACATCGCCCTGGGAGAGATCTCTCCTTCAGCGCAGGACTATGCCGCCGCGCACGGCATCTCCTTCATGACCGCCCCCGAGCTGGCGAAGCTGCTGCGGCATTCAAAGCCCTGACGCGGCGGAACCGGAACCGAACTTGCGCGCCGCGTCCAGCGCCAGGCCGGTGCCGATGCTGCCGAACAGGTCGCCCTCCACATTGCGGGCGCCCGGCAGCAGCGCGCCGATGCGCTCGCGCAGGCACGACACCCGGCTCGAACCGCCGGTGAAGAACACCGTGTCCACCGCCCCGGCGCCCACGGCCGCGTCCTTCAGCAGCGCCGCAACAGTGCTTTCGATGCGGTCGATCAGCGGTGCCGTGGCCTGGTCCAGGTCCGGCCGCGAGATGGCCAGCGTGCGGCCCGGCGCAATGCGGTCCAGGCTGGCCTCCGTGGCCGGCGCATCCGAAAGCGCGATCTTGGCCTTCTCCACCTGCAGCGAGAGCCAATGGCCCGCACGCTGCTCCACCAGCCTGAGCAGCAGCGCGACCTTGTCGCGCTCCACCGCATTGGCGCGGATGTACGACAGCGTCTCCTGCGCCTTGCTGGTGTAGGCGAAATTGATGGTGTGCCAGGACGCGAGGTTGGAATACGGCGTGGAAGGCACGTCCTTGCCGCTGCGCAGCTTGCTGCCCAGGCCCAGCAGCGGCATGAACGCCGCCAGGTTCAGCTGCCGGTCGAAATCGCCGCCGCCGATGTGCACCCCGCCATGGGCCAGGATGTCTTCCCGGCGGTCGGGCTTGCCCGCCCGCTGCGGCCCCAGGCGGATCAGCGAAAAATCAGACGTGCCGCCGCCGATGTCGATCACCAGCACCAGCTCCTCGCGGCTGATCTGCGACTCGTAATCGAACGCCGCGGCTAGCGGCTCGTACTGGAACGCCACGTGCTCGAAGCCCACCGCCGCGGCGATCTCGCCCAGCGTGTCCTGCGCAGTGCGATCCGCCGCCTCGTCGCCATCCACGAAAAAGGCCGGCCGGCCCATCACCACCGACGTGAACGCACGCCCCGCCGCCTGCTCCGCACGCGCCTTCAACTGCCCGATGAAATGCGCAAGCAGCACCCGGAACGGCACGCCGCGCCCGCGGATCTCCGTGTGGCCATCGATCAGCGAACTGCCCAGCAGGTTCTTCATGGCCCGCATCAGCCGCCCCTCGTATCCCGCCAGGTAATCCTCCAGCGCCGCCCGGCCCACGCTGACCGTCGTGTCCTCTTCATGGAAAAAGACCGCCGACGGCATCGTCGGATGGCCATCCTCCAGCGGCAGCAGCGTCGGAAGTCCCGGCCGGTACCAGCCCACGGCGGAATTGGAAGTGCCGAAATCGATGCCGCAGGCGCGGGCGTAGACAGGTGAGCTCATGAAAATGCGCGCGCCCCGCGGCGGAGCGGCGGGGCGCGATGGGGTGGTGGTGTTAAAGGGGGATTGTACGAGGAGGTGGTGTGTGGGGTGGGCGGCTTTCGACCCAACGCGGAAGTTCATCGGTTTGCCATAGGGCTGGCCGACAAACCAAACTCGGTTGCGGCAGGAATAAGAAAGAACTAGCTTCAGTAATGGTAGAGGACAGCTCGCGGTCTCTGATGATTCAAAAGACGTGCGGTTGAATCCGCAGCCCACAGCAGAGTCCGCCGCTATCTGCTTGTACACAGACCAAAACGAGTCGTGGCCATCATCCTGATACGGCCGGTTGAATTGACGGATGGGGTGTGCAGCACGCGCATATCCATCAAAAAAACATCGCCAGCCCGTCCCGACATCTCGACGATCTCGGTATCGGATGTGCTGAGAACAGCTTCGAGATCAACTGGCGTTTTCAACGAACTACGAAGCCTCCCAGCCGTTTCACCCGCCACGCGATGAGAACGGGCCAGCGCTAAAGTCGCGCCTCCGTGTTCGATAACGTCGTCGATCAGATAGAACACCTGGATGCCGGGGATCTGAGCGCCGGATCTCGCAGCTAGGTCAACGTGCCAGTTCAGGTTGCCCAGAGACCATGGCCCTTGATGAGGCAGGGACAGCAAGGGCTGCGTGCCTTGGCTGGATTGCCGGGCTCTGCCGGTCAGGTCAGCGATTGCGTTGCGAATTTCCGCCGTGTTCAGCGTTTCATCCAGACCCGCAATCTTCACCATCGAGGATAGCTTTGCGATCTGCTGAAATGGCGACAAATTGTTCAGTGAACTGCCAAGACTTTTTCCGCCGGCCCAGACCTTGAGCCGCGACAGTTCTCGCAGAATGCACTCCCGAAGCGGCTTCAGACAGCGCTTGGAATGTACTCGGCTCAATCGTAAGTACCCTTCTCTATGGAAAAAGTCGAGCTCTGATTGATCGAGCGTTGTGGCTGTCATGTTCGAGACTTTCGTATAACGGCTTCTGTCCGGAAGTCGTAGAGTTCATTCAATCCGTAGGTTGCTGGCTTCGATAGTTTACGGATTCCAAATCGCTGAGCGTCTGCCACTGGCCGATTACAGCCCCCCAAACCCGATCGGGTAGGGTGAGGGGTCACCCCCTCAGCCCTCCCACACCACCGTACGTGCGGTTCCGCATACGGCGGTTCAGTTGATACGCTGGAGGCGATCCACGGTATCGCGGATCGAGATCAGCCCCAGCCCCTGGAAGTACGCGTTGGGCAACGCGTGCGTCAGGTGTGAGGCGCCCGCATTCCACCAAGGCCCACGGCCATTGACGCTGGACTTCGCCGCGCGTGCCGGGTCTAGCCCCAGCACGATCATGTGCCGTCTTCGCGTCCGTGGCCGCTTCCATTGCCGCCAGATCAGGCAGCGCAACCGCCGCCTTATCCAGCCGTCCAGTCCCTGCATCCGGCGTCGCTGCAGGCTCAGCCGGAAGTAGTTCGCCCAACCCCTCAGTAGCGGGTTCAGCGTCTGGATCGTGTAACCAACGGACCAACCCCGGCCTTCGCGCACCACCTCCCGCACCCGGCTCATCAATCGCTCGATGCTCTCCGGGGCGATCCGCAGGTGCGCCTGCCCAAGCCGTACGGCCACCCGGTACCCCAGGAACTTGCGTGCCCCCGGCCGGGCCACCGCACTCTTGGCCTCGTTCACGCGCAGCCTCAAGACCCTCTCGAGATAGGCCCTGGTGCTGCGCATCACCCGCTCGCCCGCCCGCTTGCTTGCGACGTAAATGTTGCAGTCGTCCGCATAGCGGCAGAACGCCAGGCCTCGGCGCTCCAGTCTATGGTCCAGATCACTGAGCAGGATGTTCGACAACAGCGGCGAGAGCGGTCCGCCTTGCGGCGTGCCTTCTGTACGCGCCTGCGCCAGCCCATCGGCCATCATCCCCGCTTGCAGCAAGCGGCGAATCAGCTTCAGGGCCTCCTTGTCTTGCACCTGCCGCGCCACCCGGGCCATCAGCACGTCGTGGTCCACTCGGTCAAAGAACTTCTCCAAGTCCAGGTCCACCACCCAATGCCGTCCCGCCTGCACATGGGCCTGCGCCTGACGCACCGCGTCCAACGCACTCCTGCCAGGACGGAACCCGAAGCTGCTCGCCGAGAACGTCGGCTCGAAGATCGGTTGCAGCACTTGATGCAACGCCTGCTGGATGAGCCGGTCTACCACGGTCGGCACGCCCAGTGTCCGTACCCCGCCTTGCGGCTTCGGTATGTCCACCCGGCGCACCGCCCGCGGCATATACGTCCCCGCCAGCAGCGCCGCCCTTACGCTGGGCCAGTGCGCCTTCAGCCAGCCGCCAAGGTCTTGCACGGTCATGCCGTCTATGCCGGCCGACCCCTTATTCCCCAGCACTCGCCTGTACGCCTGGCTCATGTTCGAGCGTTCCACGACCCGCCGCATCAGCGAGTCGCCCTCCGATTTCGTTTGCCCGGGTGTCGCTGTGCGGGCCTGCGCACCCCGGCCGCGCTCGGACAGCTTCCGGCCGCCTCCCGCCTCCAAGGCCCCTGTCTCCAGAGCTTCTGCATCCACAGCTCGCATCAAGATCACCCGTCCTACTCTCGGTATCCTCTGTTCGGGCCTTCGGTCATGGTCCTCATCGGCTCGCCGCCTTCGCCATCGACCTACTATGCCCTCGGCTGACTTCTGATCGCGCGTCCCCTCGCCTTGCGGCTTCGGTAGCTGGGCCAGCCCAGCACGCGGTCAGATCTCCCCGGGTATTGCACACCCACCTTCACGCTTATGCCTGTCGGATATACGTCCCAGCGTTCCGGACAAGTATCGGGCTTTGACGAGTTTGGCCGCCTTACCCCGCTGACACGCCTCATCCGCTTCCTGTGCGTCAGGCCAGCGCTTTGCCATCCGGCTTCCTTCAGACTCGCAGTCGCCCGCGAAACCCTTGCCTTCGGCTAACTCTTCCCCTTGTCGGGCGAGTAGAGGACTTCCACCTCCAAGTGGGTGCGCCCTGCCGGGCGCACCAAAAACAAAACCCAGCCATCACTGGCTGGGCTTTCACCATCACACCCCTGAATCCGTTCCCGATCAGAACGGAATATCGTCATCCATATCCGCCAGGTTCGCCCCTGCAGCCGGGGCTGCGGCGGGCGCGGGGGCGGGCCGCTGCGGCGCCTGGCGGGCGGCCGGGGCGCGCTGCTGGCGGGGGGCGTCGTCGAAGCCGCCGCCGCCGTATGAGCCGCCGCCTTCGCCGCCGCCCTCACGGCCGCCCAGCATCTGCATCTGGTCGGCCACGATCTCGGTGCTGTAGCGGTCGGCGCCGGTGTCCTTGTCTTGCCACTTGCGGGTCTTGAGGCGGCCTTCGATGTACACCGAGCGGCCCTTGCGCAGGTATTCGCCGGCGATCTCGGCCAGGCGGTTGTACATGACGACGCGGTGCCACTCGGTTTCCTCGCGGCGTTCGCCGGAGGCCTTGTCTTTCCATTGCGAGGTGGTGGCGATGGACACGTTGCAGATGGCAGCGCCATCGGGGCTGTAGCGCACTTCGGGATCGCGTCCGAGGTTGCCGACGAGGATGACTTTATTGACGGATGCCATGTGGATGTCCTTCCTGGCGCCTCGGCCGCTGCGGCGGCGGGCGCACTCAAAATAATGTTTCGTGGTGGGGCCGGCCCGGCGGGACGTGCATGCGAGCGAAACCGCCATGCCGGGCGAAGCCGGATTCAGGCCTCATTATCGACGATACGGCCACGGCCTCCAAACCACCAGGGCTGGAAAGGTCACGGCCGGTCTAGGCCGCCACCCGCAGCCGCCAGCTTACGCCCAGCCATGCCACGGCCAGGCACGCCGCCATGAGGAATACGCCCGAGGGCCCGAAGTGGCTGGCCACCCAGCCGCCCAGCGCGCCCCCGGTGAACAGGCCCGCGGCCTGGGCGGTGTTGTAGAAGCCCAGGGCCAGGCCCTTGTAGGCCGGCGGCGCCACGCGCGACACCAGCGAGGGCTGCAGCGCTTCGAGCACGTTGAAGGCCACGAAGAAGCCGGTGAGGCCGATGGCCAGGGCCAGGAAGCCGCCCGAGGCGGCGGGCAGCAGCGCACAGACCGCGGCCAGGCCAGCCACCGACCACAGCAGGGCGCCGCGATGGGCGCGGCGCTTCTCGGCCACGAAGACGGCGGGCACCATCAGCACGAAGGAGACCAGGATGATGGGGAGGTACACCTGCCACAAGGCGCGCGCGTCCAGGCCGCCCAGCCGCGCCAGCAGGCCCGGCACCACCACGAAGAGCGACACCTGCACCAGGTGCAGCACGAACACCCCGAAATTGAGCCGCAGCAGGTCGCGGTGCAGCAGCACTTCGCGCGGGCGGGCGGCCTGCAGGGTGCGCGCGTCGGTGCGCGGCACCACGGGCACCAGCCAGCGCGCCACGGCCAGGCTGGCCACCCCGAGGCAGGCGATGGTCCAGAACAGGCCGGGCAGGCCCCACCAGCCCACCAGCAGGGGCGCCAGCACCAGCGAGAGCGCGAAGGAAAGCCCGATCGAGGCGCCCACCATGGCCATGGCGCGGGTGCGGACCTCGTCGCGCGTGGCGTCGGCCAGCCAGGCGGTGACGGCGGCCGAAATGGCGCCGGCGCCCTGGATGGCGCGGCCTATGGTGATCCAGAAGACGTCGTCGGCCTGGGCGCAGACCACGCTGCCCAGCACGAAGAGCAGCAGGCCGGCCAGCACCACGGGGCGGCGCCCCCAGCGGTCGGAAGCCAGGCCGAAGGGAATCTGCATCACGGCCTGGGTGAGGCCGTACATGCCCAAGGCCAGGCCCACGCGGGCCGGGTCGTCTCCGCCGGGCAGGCCGCGCGCGGCCACGGCGAACACGGGCAGCAGCAGGAACAGCCCGAGCATGCGGCAGGCGAACAACCCTGCCAGCGCAACACTGGCGCGGCGCTCGGAGGCGGTGAGTTTCAGCGTGGGATCAGCCGGCATGCAGTATCAGGTCTTTATGGCCGGGGCCGGGCGTCCGGGGGCGGACGTGGCCCGAACGCGAGTAGGTTCGGCGCGCTATAGTACCAAGTTGGCCTTTAAAACTGCCTGAGTACCCGATGGAAGCGATACGCATTCGGGGTGCACGCACCCACAATCTCAAGAACGTCTCGCTGGACCTGCCGCGACACCGGCTGGTCGTGGTGACGGGCCTGTCCGGGTCGGGCAAGTCTTCGTTGGCCTTCGATACGCTGTATGCGGAAGGCCAGCGCCGCTACGTGGAAAGCCTGTCGGCCTACGCGCGGCAGTTCCTGCAGCTGATGGACAAGCCCGACGTGGACCTCATCGAGGGCCTCTCGCCGGCCATCTCGATCGAGCAGAAGGCCGCCGGGCACAACCCGCGGTCCACGGTGGGCACCATCACCGAGATCCACGATTACCTGCGCCTGCTGTACGCGCGGGTCGGCACCCCCTATTGCCCCGAGCATGGCCTGCCGCTGCAGGCGCAGAGCGTGAGCCAGATGGTGGACGCGGTGCTGGGCTGGCCGGCCGAGACGCGGCTGGCCGTGCTGGCGCCCATCGCGCGCGGGCGCAAGGGCAGCTTCGAGGACGAGATCGCCAGCCTGCAGGCGCAGGGCTTCGTGCGCCTGCGCATCGACGGCCAGCTGGTGGAGCTCGACGGCATGGCGCCGCTGAAGAAAACCGAGAAGCACGACATCGACGTGGTCATCGACCGGCTGCGCGTGCGCCCCGAGGGCAAGCAGCGCCTGGCCGAGAGCTTCGAGACCGCGCTGCAGCTGGCCGAGGGCCGCGCCCTGGCGCTCGACATGGACGGCGGCCGCGAGCAGACGTTCTCCAGCCGCTACGCCTGCCCGGTATGCAGCCACAGCCTGCCCGAGCTCGAGCCGCGGCTTTTCAGCTTCAACAATCCCATGGGCGCCTGCCCGAGCTGCGACGGCATCGGCCAGGTGGGCTTCTTCGACCCGAAGCGGGTGGTGGCCTTTCCCGAGCTCAGCCTGGCCGCCGGCGCCATCCGCGGCTGGGACCGCCGCAATGCCTTCACCCATTCGCTGCTCACCAGCCTGGCCGCGCACTACGAATTCGACATCGAGACGCCCTTCGAGCAGCTGCCCCAGGCCATACGCGACAAGGTGCTGTACGGCTCGGGCGACGAGGAGATCGCGTTCGTCTACCTCAACGAGAAGGGGCGCAGCACCGTCAAGCGCCACCCGTTCGAGGGCGTGATCCCCAACCTGGAGCGGCGCTGGCTCGAGACCGATTCGGCCAACGTGCGCGAGGAGCTGGGCAAGTACCGCAACATCAAGACCTGTCCGGATTGCGGCGGCTCGCGGCTGCGCGCCGAGGCGCGCCACGTGCTGATCGGCAACGAGCCGCGCGAGGCCGAGCGCCACGGCCGCGCCATCTATGAAGTCGAGGCCATGCCGCTGTCGGAATGCCTGGCATGGTTTCGCGCGCTGGCGCTGGGCGGCGCCAAGCAGGAGATCGCGCAGCGCATCGTGCGCGAGATCGAGGCTCGCCTGAGCTTCCTCAACAACGTGGGCCTGAACTACCTGTCGCTCGACCGCAGCGCCGACACGATCTCCGGCGGCGAAGCCCAGCGCATCCGTCTGGCCAGCCAGATCGGCTCCGGCCTCACGGGCGTGATGTACGTGCTGGACGAACCCTCCATCGGCCTGCACCAGCGCGACAACGACCGCCTCATCGGCACGCTGCAGCACCTGCGCGACCTCGGCAACAGCGTGATCGTGGTCGAGCACGACGAGGACATGATCCGCGCCGCCGACTGGGTGGTCGACATGGGCCCCGGCGCCGGCGAACACGGCGGCCGGGTGGTGGCCAGCGGCACCCCGCAGGCCGTGCAGGGCGACGACGCCTCGCTCACCGGCCAGTATCTCAGCGGACGCCGCGCCATCGAGATCCCCCCGCGCCGGCCCGTCACCGACGAGCAGCCCTGGCTGGTGCTGTCGGGCGCCACCGGCAACAACCTGAAGAACGTCACGCTGCGCGTGCCCGCCGGCAGGCTGGTCTGCGTGACCGGCGTGTCCGGCTCGGGCAAGTCCACGGTGGTGAACGACACGCTGGCCGTGGCCGTGGCCCGCCACCTGAACCACGCCCAGGGCGAGCCCGCGCCCTACGCCAGCCTCACCGGCCTGGAGCACTTCGACAAGTCGATCAGCGTCGACCAGAGCCCCATCGGCCGCACGCCGCGCAGCAACCCCGCCACCTACACCGGCCTCTTCACGCCCATCCGCGAACTGTTCGCCGGCGTGCCCGAGGCCCGCGCGCGCGGCTACGACCCCGGCCGCTTCAGCTTCAACGTCAAGGGCGGCCGCTGCGAGGCCTGCCAGGGCGACGGCGTGGTCAAGGTGGAGATGCACTTCCTGCCCGACATGTACGTGCCCTGCGACGTCTGCCACGGCAAGCGCTACAACCGCGAGACCCTCGAGATCCGCTACCGGGGCCGCAACATCAGCGAGGTGCTGGACCTCACCGTGGCCCAGGCGCTGGACTACTTCGATGCGGTGCCCGCCATCGCGCGCAAGCTGCACACGCTCGTGGACGTGGGGCTCTCGTACCTGCGCCTGGGCCAGAGCGCGACCACGCTCTCGGGCGGCGAAGCGCAGCGCGTGAAGCTGTCGCTGGAGCTGTCGCGCCGCAGCACGGGCCGCACCCTGTACATCCTGGACGAGCCGACCACCGGCCTGCACTTCCATGACATCGAACTGCTGCTGAAGGTGCTGAACCAGCTGGTCGACGCCGGCAACACCGTGCTCATCATCGAGCACAACCTCGACGTCATCAAGACGGCCGACTGGCTGGTGGACATGGGGCCGGAAGGCGGCGACGGCGGCGGCCGCGTGGTGGCCGAGGGCCCGCCCGAGGCCGTGGCGGACAACCCCGAAAGCCATACGGGCCGCTACCTGGCGCGGGTGTTGCGACGCAATAATCCGCAGTAGACTAGACGAACCCCGCTTTCCCCGGAATTGCCATGTACACCCTGATCATCGGCAACAAGAACTACTCGTCCTGGTCCCTGCGCGCCTGGCTGGCGCTGCGTGCCGGCGGCATCCCGTTCCGCGAGAAGAAAGTGGGGCTGTTCACCGATGAATTCGCGCGGGAGCTCGGCGGCGTCTCCCCGGCCGGGCAGGTGCCGGTGCTGCTGGACGGCAGTTTCGCCGTATGGGATTCCCTGGCCATCTGCGAATACGCCGCCGAACGCCATCCCGAAGCCGGCCTCTGGCCGGCCCACCCGCGCGCCCGGGCCCGCGCCCGCTCGCTCGCCGCGCAGATGCACAGCGGCTTCATGCAGCTGCGCAGCATCATGCCCATGAACATCGAGGCGCACCTGCCCGGCATCGACATCAGCGCCGCCCAGCAGGACATCTCCCGCGTGCAGGCCATCTGGCACGACACGCGCTCCGAATTCGGCCAGGGCGGCCCCTTCCTGTTCGGCCGCTTCAGCATCGCCGACGCCTTCTACGCCCCCGTGGTCTCGCGCTTCATCACCTACGGCGTCACCGCCGCCGGCCCCGTGCGCGAATACATCGACGCCATCCTCGCCCTGCCCGCCATGCAGGAATGGACGCGCGACGCATGCGCCGAGGCCACCTTCGTGCCCGAAGACGAGCCGTATCGCACGCACCGCTAGCGCGGCGCACCCTTCACATCTCGAACAGCCGCCGGTGCTCCCGGATGGCGTACCGGTCGGTCATGCCTGCGATGTAGTCGGCGATGGCGCGCGCCTGGGCGTCGTGCCCGTCGCGCCGGTAGTCGGGCGGCAGCACCCGCGGGTCGTCCATGAAGGCGCGGAACAGTTCGCGCACGATGCGGCGCGCCTTGTTCGTCATGCGCACCACGCGATAGTGGCGATACAGGTTGGCGAACAGGAACTGCTTGAGCTCGTCGGCCTCGCGCCGCACGGTGTCCGAGAAGCCCGCCAGGGGCGGGGCCCGGCGCACGTCGTCGGCGCAGGCGGGCGCATGGTCATGGATGCGCGCCTGGGTGGTGGCGGTGAGATCGGTGATCAGCGTGTCGATCATGCGCCGTACGGTTTCGGAAATGGCCCGGCGCGGCGCCAGGCCGGGATAGCGCCGCCGCACTTCCGCATGATGCCGCGCGAAGATCGCCACGTCCTGCATCTGCTCGATGGTGATCAGGCCGGAGCGCAGGCCGTCGTCGACGTCGTGGTTGTTGTAGGCCACCTCGTCGGCCAGGTTGGCCAGCTGCGCCTCCAATGAGGGCTGCGTGCGTTCGAGGAAACGCCGTCCCACCTCGCCCAGTTGGCGCGCGTGGCTGGCCGAGCAATGCTTGAGTATGCCCTCGCGCGTCTCGAAGCAGAGGTTCAGGCCGTTGAACTCGGCGTAGCGCTCCTCCAGCTCGTCGACCACGCGCAGGCTCTGGAGATTGTGCTCGAAGCCGCCGGCCTCGGGTGCCAGCTCGCGCATGCAGGCGTTGAGCTCGTCCTGGCCGGCGTGGCCGAACGGCGTGTGGCCCAGGTCGTGCGCCAGCGCGATGGCCTCGGTGAGATCCTGCGAGAGGCCCAGGCTGCGCGCCACGGTGCGCCCGATCTGGGCCACCTCCAGGCTGTGCGTCAGGCGGGTGCGGAAGAGGTCGCCCTCGTGGTTGACGAAGACCTGCGTCTTGTACTCGAGACGCCGGAAGGCGGTGGAGTGGATGATGCGGTCGCGGTCGCGCTGGAATTCGGTGCGGTTGGAAGGCGGGGCTTCGGGATGGGTGCGCCCGCGGGTCCGGAGGGGGTCGCAGGCGTACGGTGCAAGTTCATGTGTGGGCATGTCCGTTCCTGCGCCTCCGTTATCCGACCGTTCGTTCCAGCACGGCCCGCACGTCGGCTTCCGGCGCGGTCCGCACGATCGCCTCGCCGATGCGGGGCAGCAGCACGAACTTGATCTGCCCGCCCTCGGTTTTCTTGTCCACCTGCATCAGCGAGAGCCAGCGCTCCGCGCCGAGGTCGGGCGCGGCCACGGGGCAGCCGATGGCCGCCACGAGCGAGCGCACGCGTTCCACGTCGGCGCGCGGCAGGCCGGCCACGCGGGCCGACAGCTCGGCGGCCTGCACCATGCCGCAGCCCACGGCCTCGCCATGCAGCCATTCGCCGTAGCCCAGCCCCGACTCGATGGCGTGGCCGAAGGTGTGCCCGAGGTTGAGGATGGCGCGCAGGCCGGACTCGCGCTCGTCCTGGCCCACCACCTGGGCCTTGAGTTCGCAGGAGCGCCGGATGGCGTAGGCCAGGGCCTGCGGCTCCAGGGCACGCAACGCGTCGGCATGGGCTTCGCACCAGGCCCAGAATCCGGCATCCAGGATCAGGCCGTATTTGATGACCTCGGCGAGGCCCGCCGAGATCTCGCGCGCCGGCAGGGTCTGGAGGGTGCCGGTGTCGATCTCCACGCCCACGGGCTGGTAGAAGGCGCCGATCATGTTCTTGCCCAGCGGGTGGTTCACGGCCGTCTTGCCGCCCACCGAGGAATCCACCTGCGCCAGCAGCGTGGTCGGCACCTGGAGGAAACGGATGCCGCGCATGTACACGGCGGCGGCGAAGCCCGTCATGTCGCCGATCACGCCGCCGCCCAGGGCCACCAGCACGGCGCGCCGGTCGCAGCGGTGCTCAAGCAGGGCATCGAAGACCCGGTTCAGCGTCTGCCAGTCTTTGTGGGCCTCGCCATCGGGCAGCTCGACGCTCAGCACGCGCCGGCCCGTGCGCGCCAGCGCAGCGCGCGCGCGCTCGCCATAGAGCGCCGCCACCGTGGGATTGGTGACGATCATGATGGAAGTGGCATCGGCGGGGATGCAGGCATCGAGCGCGTCCAGGCGCCCGGCACCGATGTGGATGGGATAGCGCCCTCCGGGGGTATCCACGTCTACGACGACGGTCATGGGTGTATCTCGTGGGCTTGCAGCTTGGGGATCAGTGATTTCACCAGCCCGGGGACCGGCGTGGCGCCGGTGTCGACCACCAGGTGCGCCACCTCGCGATACAGGGGCTCGCGCAGGGTGAGCAGCTGGCGCAGCGTGGCGCGCGGATCGGCAGTGGCCAGCAGGGGGCGGTTGCGGTCGCGGCAGGTGCGGCGGTAGAGCTCGTCGACGGTGGCGCGCAGGTAGATGACCAGGCCGCGCTCGTGCAGCAGGCGGCGGTTTTCGGCCGACAGGACCGCGCCGCCGCCCGTGGCGAGAACGATCCCGCGCCGTTGGGTACACTCTTGCAACGCAAGGGCCTCGCGCTTGCGGAAACCCGTTTCACCCTCGATCTCGAAAATCACCGGCACGCGCACGCCGCAGCGGGCTTCCAGGTGGTGGTCGAGGTCGATGAATTCGCGGCCCAGCTCGCGCGCCAGCCCGCGGCCTATGGTGGTCTTGCCGGCCCCCATCATGCCCACCAGGAAGATGGGCAGGTCGTGGGGCAGCGTGGCGGCCGGCCCGGCGCAGGGCGCCTGGACAGCATCGCAGGCAGGCTCCGGAATCGCGTCGCGGCAGGAAGTGGCGGGAACGTTCATCCTGGCATTATCCCATCGCCTCAAGTTGCCCGCGTACCACACCCACACCATTTTGTTACAGAAACGGCGCACCCGCTCCAGGGCCCGTCCAGAGATAAACGTAAAATCGCCGCGATGAGCACGCGCCCGAATTCGTCCAGACCAGCCCCTCCCGCCAAGAACGGTTCCCCGGTTTTGCGGTTTTTCGTCAAGACCGGCATCCTCTTCCTGGGGCTGGCGGCATGCGGCGTGCTGCTCGCCGGCATGGCGTTGGCGCTGGCCTGGCCCAACCTGCCCGACCTGCACGCCATGACCGACTACCGGCCGCGCGTGCCGCTGCGCGTCTATACCGCCGACCACGTCCTGATCGGCGAATTCGGCGAAGAGCGCCGCAACGTGCTGCGCTTCAACGAGATTCCCGACGTGATGAAGTCGGCCGTGCTGGCCGCCGAGGACGACCGCTTCTACCAGCACGGCGGCGTAGACTGGCTGGGCGTGATCCGCGCCGGCCTGGCCAACCTCACCAGCATGTCCAAGTCGCAGGGCGCCAGCACCATCACCATGCAGGTGGCGCGCAATTTCTATCTCTCGTCGGAAAAGACGTATTCGCGCAAGTTCTACGAACTGCTGCTCACCTTCAAGATCGAATCGCAGCTCACCAAGGACCAGATCCTCGAGCTGTACATGAACCAGATCTACCTCGGCCACCGCGCCTACGGCTTCGCCGCCGCCGCCCGCACCTACTTCGGCAAGCCGCTGTCGCAGGTCACCGCGGCCGAGGCCGCGCTGCTGGCCGGCATCCCCAAGGCGCCCTCGCGCTTCAACCCCATCGCCAACCGGCCGCGTGCCGAACTGCGCCAGCGCTACGTGCTGGGGCGCATGTATTCGCTGGGCTATCTCACCGACGAAGAGTACAAGGCCGCAGTGGCCCAGCCCATCGTGATCAAGTCGGCCGAAGGCACGCCGGCAGGCGGCTACGCCATCCATGGCGAATACGTGGCCGAGCTCGCGCGCCAGCTGCTCTACAACGTGTACCAGGACAACCTGTACTCCCGCGGCATCAACATCTACACCACGGTGCAGTCCAAGGACCAGGAGCTCGCCTACCGCGCGGTGCGCGACGGCGTGCTGGAATACACCCGGCGCGCGCCCTACCCCGGGCCCGAAGACCAGCTGGAGCTGCCCGCCGGCCTGGAGAACGACGCCGAGGCGCTGGACGACTTCCTGGACGGCGTGTTCGAGAAATATCCCGACAGCGGCGACCTCATGACCGCCGTGGTGCTGTCGGCCAGCCCCGCCGAGATCAAGCTGGCGCGCAGCGCGAGCGAGATCATCACCATCAACGACAAGAAGGCCCTGGCCGTGGTGGCGCGCGCGCTGGGCGAGCGCGCCAAGCCGGAGAACCGCATCAAGCGCGGCTCCGTGGTGTACGTGCACAAGTACAACGACGGCTGGGAAGTCATCAACATGCCGGCCGTGCAGGCGGCCTTCGTGGCGCTCTCGCCCCAGGACGGCGCCATCAAGGCCATGGTGGGCGGCTTCGATTTCTATCGCGGCAACTTCAACCGCGTCACGCAGGCCTGGCGCCAGCCGGGCTCGAACATCAAGCCTTTCGTCTATGCGGCCGCGCTCGAGCGCGGCCTGACGCCGGCCACGCAGATCTCCGACCAGCCCTTCGAACTCAGCGCTGCCCAGACCGGCTCGCGCGCCTGGCATCCCAAGAACTACGGCAACCAGTACGAGCCCATGCTCACCATGCGGCAGGCGCTGTACAAGTCCAAGAACATGGTGTCGATCCGCATCCTGCAGGCCATCGGCCCGCAGTACGCGCAGGATTACCTCACGCGCTTCGGCTTCGACAAGGCCCGCCAGCCTGCCGTGCTGCCGCTGGCGCTGGGCGCAGGCTCGGTGACGCCGCTGCAGCTGGCCGGCGCCTACGCGGTGTTCGCCAACGGCGGCTATCGCATCACGCCCTACCTGATCGACCGCGTCACCGACAGCTCGGGCAAGGTGCTGATGCAATCGCGGCCCGTGGTGGCCGGCGACGCCGCCGTGCGGGCCATCGATCCCCGCACCGCCTACGTCATGGACGACATGCTGCGCGGCGTAGCCACCAGCGGCACGGCGGCCCGCGCGCGCGCCACGCTCAAGCGCAGCGACGTCGCGGGCAAGACCGGCACCACCAACGAATCGGTCGACGCCTGGTTCTCCGGCTACACCCCCACCCTGGTGGCCACGGCATGGCTGGGTTTCGACCAGCCGCGCTCGCTGGGTTCGCGCGAGACCGGCGGCGGCGTGGCCATGCCGATCTGGCTGGAATACATGCAGGAAGCGTTAAAAGGCGTGCCCGAACAGCAGCGCACGCGTCCGGATGGCCTGCTGACCGAGCGCGGCGACTTCTACTTCGCCGAGTTCCCGCCCGGCCAGGCCGTGGCCACGCTGGGCCTGGTGCAGCAGCAGCCCGCGGAAGACCGGCTGGGCGATTTCCTCAACGGCCTCACGCAAGACCGCGACGCGATCCGCGTGTCGCCCGACGTGGGAACGCGCAGCTCCCAGCCCTGGTCGCAGCACATCCCCTTCTGATACCAACAGGTGTCAGACACCTCTGGTGTCTGACACCTGCAAACCGGCACTGCACACCTGCAAACCGGCAAGGCCCCGGACTCCTCCAACACCCCCGGGACTACAATTTCACGCTGATCGGCTGGCCCGCGGCATCGGAGAAGATCTGCGACAGGGCCTCGGGCAGGCGCGGGCCGCCGCGGGTGTCGTTCCAGTGCTGGCCGTCGTACTTGTAGTGGAACCCGCCGGAACGCGCGGCCACCCAGAGTTCCTGCATGGCAGCCTGGGAATTGACGACGACGTGGACGTCGTCGTCGAACACCAGCGTCAGGACGTTGCCGCTGCGGCTGGCCTCGACATCGACGTCGAGCGAAGCCGCCCAATCGTCGGCCTGGCTCTCGATGCTGTCGAGAACCTGGTCGGTCAACTCAAGAAATTCGGTTTCGGTCATAATCCAACCTGCAACGTTTACGGAGTTACCTGTGTCCCATCTGGCACGCAGCCGCATGGTTCTTCGCATTGTAGCCACGCTGGCGGCCACGGGCGTGCTTGCCGCATGCGGTTTCAAGGGCCCGCTGTACCTGCCCGAATCGCAAGGCCAGGGTCCGGCGCAATCCGCGCCGCCCGCTCCCAACACCGCCCCCATCCCGCCCGCCGACTACATCATCACCCAATGAGCGCCCCCCATTCCGCGTCCCGGCCCGAACTGGTCGGCCATCCCCATTTCCACTACCTCGACGGGGTGCTGCACGCCGAAGGCGTGCGCCTGGACCAGCTCGCGCAGGCCCTGGGCACGCCGCTTTACGTCTATTCCCGGGCGGCGCTGGCGGCGGCCTGGCAGCGCTACCGCGATGCCATCGGTTCGCGTCCGGTGCTGGTGTGCTACGGCATGAAGGCCAATTCCAACCTGGCCGTGCTCAAGGAGTTCGCGCGGCTGGGCGCGGGCTTCGACATCGTTTCCGGCGGCGAGCTCCAGCGCGTGCTGGCCGTGGGCGGCGATCCGGCCCGGATCGTGTTCTCGGGCGTGGGCAAGCAGGAATGGGAGATGCGCGCCGCGCTGGCGGCAGGCGTGAAGTGCTTCAACGTGGAGTCCACCGCCGAACTGGCCAGGCTGTCGCAGGTTGCCCAGGCCTGCGGCCTCACGGCGCGCGTGTCGCTGCGCGTCAATCCCGACGTGGACCCGCAGACGCATCCCTACATCTCCACGGGCCTCAAGGAAAACAAGTTCGGCATCGCCATCGACGAGGCGCTGGAGGCCTATCGCACGGCCGCCAGCCTGCCCGGCATCGAGGTCGTGGGCGTGGACTGCCACATCGGCTCGCAGCTCACCGACATCACGCCGTATTTCGACGCCCTCGAGAAGCTGCTGGACCTGATCGACCGCCTGGCCGCGGCCGGCATCCGCATCCGGCACCTGGACCTGGGCGGCGGCCTGGGCATCCGCTACACCGACGAGGAAGCGCCCTCGCCCCAGGCCCTGCTCGACCGCGTGTTCGCACGCCTGGAGGCACGCGGCCTGGGCCACCTGCACCTGATGCTGGAGCCGGGCCGCTCGCTGGTGGGCAATGCCGGCGTGCTGCTCACCACCGTGCAGTTCCTCAAGCACAACGCAGACCGCAATTTCGCCATCGTCGACGCCGCCATGAACGACCTGCTGCGTCCCACGCTGTACCAGGCCTATCATGGCGTACGCCCCGTGGCGCCGCGCCAGGCGTCGGGCAGGGTATACGACGTGGTGGGCCCGGTGTGCGAGAGCGGCGACTGGCTGGCCAAGGAACGCGAGCTTGCCCTCGAGGAAGGCGACGTCCTGGCCATCGAATCGGCCGGCGCCTACGGCATGGTGATGGCAAGCAACTACAACACCCGCGCGCGGCCCGCCGAGGTCATGGTGGACGGCGCGCGCTACCACGTGGTGCGCCAGCGCGAAACCCTCGAAGACCTGCTGCGCGGCGAGTCCACGCTGCCCTAAGGCCCCAGCGCGGCAAGGCACGCAGCAGCCGGCCGCGCATCGAGACAAACCACGATAGCCGCGCGGCGGCGTTCGCGCCAGAATGCCTCCAGAGACAACAACCCTGGAGACAAACCATGCGCAGCCTTTTCGCCGCCGTCCTGCTGGCGGCCCTGCCGGCCGCCGCTTCGGCGGCCGATTTTCCTTCCCAGCCCGTTTCGCTCGTCGTGCCCAACCCGCCGGGCGGCCTGGTCGACACTTCCGCCCGCCTGGTGGCCGAGCCGCTGGCGCGCGCCCTGGGCGGCACGGTGGTGGTCGAGAACAAGGACGGCGGCAGCGGCAACATCGCCTACCAGTACGTGGCCCGCGCCAACCCCGACGGCCACACGCTGCTGGTGTCCTATTCCGCCTATCACGTCGGCAACCCCAACCTCAGCACCAAGCTGCCGTGGAAGCCCGCCGACTTCGTGCCCGTGGGCCTGGTCACCGTCTCCACCAACGTCATCGCCGTGCATCCCTCGCTGCCGGCCTCCACGCTGTCCGAGCTGATCGAGCACCTGAAACAGTCGCCCGGCAAGTACAACTATGCCTCGCAGGGCGTGGGCTCGCTCTCGCACATCGGCACCGAGATCTTCAAGCAGCAGACGGGCACCCAGATCACCCACGTGCCCTACCGCGGTTCGGGCGCGGCCATCCAGGACGTCCTGGCGGGTAATGTGCAGCTGTTCATCACCACGCCGCCTTCCGTGATGGGGCACGTGCGCAACGGCAAGCTCAAGGGCGTGGCGGTAGCCGGCAAGGAGCGCCATCCCATGCTGCCCGACGTGCCCACCACGGCCGAGGCCGGGCTGCCGACCTTCACGCTGGAAGCCTGGGTTGCCCTGTTCGCGCCCGCCGGCACCCCGCAGCCGGTGATCGACGAACTGGCGGCCAGCCTGCAGACGGCGCTGGCGCAGCCCGACACCGTCAAGCGCGCCGCGGATGCCGGCATCGAGGCCCGCTTCCAGGGCCCGCAGGAGCTCGCGCAGCGCGTGGATACGGAAATGACCTACTGGGCCGATACGGTGAAGAAAGCCGGCATCACGCCGGAATGAAACCGGGGGGGGGGCAGGGCCGGACATCCGGCCAGCGGCCCCGGCCGCCGCGAGGGGTCCGCTGGCGCGGCCCTGCAGCAGGCCCTGCTACAGCTCGCCGTACGAGTGCAGGCCCGACAGGAACATGTTCACGCCCAGGAAGGCGAAGCCCGTGATCAGCAGGCCCACCAGGGCCCAGTAGGCAGCCATGGTGCCGCGCAGACCCTTGATGAGGCGCATGTGCAGCCAGGCCGCGTAGTTCAGCCAGACGATCAGCGCCCAGGTTTCCTTGGGATCCCATTGCCAGTAGGCGCCCCAGGCGTCGGCCGCCCACAGCGCGCCCAGCACCGTGGCCACCGTGAAGAAGGCAAAGCCCACCGCGATGGCCCGGTACATGATGTCGTCGAGCACTTCCAGCGGGGGCAGCGCCTGGGCAATGCGCCGGCGCGCAGCCAGGATGGCTCCCACGATCACCGCCCCCACGCCCGTATAGATCATCCACGTGGCCGACAGGCCGTCGGTGCGGAACACCATGGGCTCCGCGCACAGCAGCACGCCCAGCACGAACAGCGGCGCCAGCCTGATCCACGAGGTGGTCTGGCCGTGCTGCTTGACCAGGTAGGCGAAGCCCACCATCGCGGCCAGCGAGAACGTGCCGTAGCCGATGAAGTTGGCCGGCACGTGCAGCTTCATCCACCAGCTCTTGAGCGCCGGCACCAGCGGCTGGATCTGCCCCGCGTCACGCGTGAACGAATACCACAGCAGGAACACGATGGCCGACGAGACCACCAGCAGCACGAAGCCGCCGAGCGCGCGTGTGGCGTAGCGCCGTTCGTAATAGAGGTAGAACAGCGCGGTGATCAGGCAGAACAGCACGAAGACTTCGTACAGGTTGCTCACCGGGATGTGGCCGAGGTCCGGCCCCATGAGGTGGCCTTCGCGCCAGCGCACCAGCATGCCCGTGAGGCCCACGAACACCGCGCCCCAGGTGAGCGCCGTGCCCAGCCAGGCCGCCGTGGGGCTGAACAGCCCGCCCCAGTAGCACACGGTGGCCAGCATGAAGAGCGCGCTCATCCAGAGGATGGCCGACTGCGACGAGAACAGGTACTTCAGCAGGAATACCTGCTCGGCGCGCGCCAGGTCGTTCTGGTAGAGCATCAGCGCCAGGCCCGTTGCCAGGGCGCAGGCCAGCATCAGCCCGCGCAGCGGGCGCCACAGCCAGCCCAGCCAGGCCAGGGCCGGCACGGCGGCGCACAGGATGGCCTGCTCGTAGCCGTCCATGGCATGACCGTATCGGGTGAGCGCATAGCCGGCGCCCACCGCCAGCAGCAGGAAGAACACGGCGTCGGTCCAGTCGGGACGGCCGCGCTGCGCGCGCCGGTCGCCGGTCTGGGACAGCCCCTGCGGCCAGGCGGCCGGGGGCGGGGAAGTCGTGGCGGGATTGGACATGGGAACCTCAGGACCTCTCTTGCCGGTTTAACAGTGCAGCCCGGAAGCGTTCGAACTCGTGGTTGAAGTCGAGTGTACGCTTCTGGGACGTCATGGCGGCCAGCACCGCCGCGCCGCCGGCCTCCCCGGCCGGGCGGATCCACGCCCACACGCGGCGGTCGCGGATGTAGAACATGGAGAAGATGCCCGCGATCAGCAGCAGGCAGCCCAGGTAGACGGTGGTCTTGCCGGGCGTGCGGCTCACCTGGAACACGCTGGCCTGCACGTGCTTGAAGTCGCTCAGCGCGAAGAATACCGGCGCCGGATACACCGTCAGGTCCGACAGCGCCGCCACCGCCAGGCGCGACCACTGGCCTGCCGCCTCCGCCAGCTCGGGCCGGGACACGTCCACGGGCGCCAGGCCGGCGCGCTCGCGGGCAACATCCCGCAGTTCGGCCACGCTGGCGCCGATCAGGCGCACCACGACGTCGGCGGCCCGTTCCAGGTCGGCTGCCGGCGTGTTGGCCTGCAGGAAATCCGCGATGGCCTGCAGGCCGCCCTGGGCAAAGGTGTCCAGCGCGCGCCCGGCCGCCGTCTGCAGGGGCTGGATGTCGCCGCCCTCGGGAACGTTGCGCACAGCGAAGCGCCGCGCGGCCTCCTGCCGGGCCTGCGGGTCCGCCAGGGCCGCGCGCAGGCGCATGAATTCGGCCAGCGAACCGTTCTCGTCGGCCGGCATGCGCACATAGCGGTAGTTCTCGCCCGCATTGTTGCGCACCCCCGCCAGGAATACCGACGCGCCGTCCAGCGTCATGGGCAGCATGTAGTTCTGGAACTCGCGCGCCTGGCCGGAATCGTCGATCAGGCGGTATTCGACGCTGGGGCCGATGTTGCGCAGGCTGTCGTTCTTCCTGCCGGCGGCGCTGCCCGCCACCGAGGCCACGTGTTCGCCCAGCGTGCGGGCGGCGGCCGGCGCGCCCCCTGAGAGGTCCTCGACGTTGATGGGCCGCAAGGCCGTGATCTCCACCTGCAGGGCATGGCGCCGCCCCTGGGCATCGGCCGCGCTGACCTCGGTGCGCTGGCCCACCTTGCCGTTGACGGCGAACATGGCGCCGTCCTGCCCCACCAGCGGGTAGCCCGTGAGCGCCACCGTGCTGCCGCCGTCGTCGAAGCTGGACTGGTAGACCGTGACGCCCTTGTAGCGCAGCGGCTCGTTCACCTCGATGGTGGCGTCGAAGCGCTCGCCCGTCGCGGGATCGGTGACTTCCACCTGGCTGGCGAAACGGCTGGGCATGCCGGTGGAGTAGTAATCGATGATGAACCGCTTCAGCCGCAGCGCAAACGGCAGGGGCTGCACCAGCGCGCCGTCGCCCACCATCACCACCGCCGAGCCGACCTGGTCCCCCTCGGGCACCAGCACGCTGGCGCGGTAGCTGGGATTGGCCACCGACAGGCGGCCGCTGGGCGGCACTTCCGCGATGAGCATGTTGTCGACCACCGGCTGCTTGCCGCCCAGCAGCACCTGCAGGCGCACCGGCAATTCGCTGTCGAGCAGCCCGCCTACGCAGATGATGACGAGAGCCGCATGCGCGAAGATGTAGCCGAGCCGGTTGGCCGACCCTTTCTTGGCGGCGAGCATCACGCTCTCGCCGTCGCGGCGCTCGCGCACGGCATAGCCCATGCCTGCCAGCAGGCCCCGCACGCGTTCGGCCGTCTGCGCCACCGTGCCGGCCTCGACCGCCTCGACACGATGCGGGAAGGCGCGCAGGCTGCCGGCGCGCACGTGCTCGCGGAACGAGCGCGCGTCGCGCACCATCTTGGGCGCGTTGCGCGTCAGGCAGATGGAGGTGGACACCACCAGGAACGCCATGATCAGCAGGAACCACCAGCTGTTGTAGACGTGCCAGATCGAGAACTTGTCGAACACCTCGAACCAGAACGGGCCGAACTGGTCGATGTAGTTGCTGGAGGGACGGTTCTGCGCGAGTACGGTGCCCACCACGCTCGCCACGCATACGAACATCAGCAGGCTGACCGCAAAGCGCATCGAACTGAGCAGTTCGACCAGGTCGCCAGCCAGGCTGCGGCGATAGGAGCGGGAAACGTCGGAAGTCTGTGTCATGAAGAAAAGGGAGGCGGTACGGCGGGCCTCCCTTGTAGACAGCACGCGCCGGTTGCGGGTTCCGGCGCGCAGATGCGGCAGCGATGCGGCGACTGCCGCACCGCACGCATATTAGCGCAGACCGGCAGCGTAATCGGCCACGGCCTTGATGTCGCCGTCGGACATGCGGTCGGCGATTTCATGCATGGGCTGGCTGTTGGCGCGCTCGCCGCTGCGGAACAGCTTGAGCTGCGCCTCGAGATACGCCGGGAACTGGCCCGACAGGCGCGGATACTGCCCGGGAATGCCCGCGCCATTGGCGCCGTGACAGGCCGCGCAGGCAGGAACGCCGCGCTCGGGCAGGCCGCCGCGCCAGATCTTGCGGCCCTGCTCCACCAGCGCCTCGTAGCCGGCCGTGGCCGGCTGCTCGAGCGGCTGCTGCGAGAGATACAGCGCCACGTTCTGCATGTCTTCGGTGGTGAGCGGCTGGGCCATGGGAGTCATGGGGGTGGGCGCGTTGCCGGGGCCCTTGCGCAGGGGCAGCGTCTCGCCTTGCTTGACCTTGAATTCCGTGAGCTGCTTGACCAGGTATTCGTGCGGCTGGGCCGCCAGGTTCGGGTTCGCGGGTATGGCGCTGTTGCCCTTTGCGCCATGACAGGACGCGCAAGCCACGATGCCACGCGCCGCGTCGCCCTGTTCGTAGAGCTGTCCGCCCTTGGCGGCATCGGGTTGGGCCGGTGCCTGGGCACCCTGGGCGATACACGTGGAATGAGCGGCTACGCCAAGCACCAGTCCGCTCGTTGCCAACATCCGGGACAGCACACGCTTCATGTAGACCTCGTCGATCGGATATCGATCAAGGCACGAAGAAAACTCGCGCCCACGCTTGCCCGCACGTCTCCTTGCAGGTTTTGCGCCACGCGCGCCTCGGTGCACTACGAGCCACCATCCTGGCGCTGCGTCTCGCCCCGGCCTCCTCGCCTTTGTCCCTGTTTTAGTTGGAATCGCGGACGATTTTGCCGGCCCCTCGTGCGGGGACCACTGTTGCAAACGCACGATTATACAATAGGGTTCGCAACCATCCGGCTACCACCCAACGTGTCCCTACTGCACCGCGCCTCCTTCTTCATCTCGGCGGCCCGCCTCGACCAGCTTCCGCCGGCCGGTGCGCCCGAAGTGTGCTTCGTCGGCCGCTCCAATGCCGGCAAGTCCTCCGCCATCAACGTGCTGTGCAACCAGCGCCGCCTGGCCTACTCCAGCAAGACCCCTGGCCGCACGCGCCTGATCAACATGTTCGGCCTGCCCGATCCGCTCGACCCCGCCGCCCAGCTCGGCTTCCTGGTCGACCTGCCGGGCTACGGCTATGCCTCGGTGGCATACCGCGAGAAAGACAAGTGGGCCGACGTGCTCGGCGGCTACCTGCGCGACCGCAGCTCGCTGGCCGGCATCGTGCTGCTCATCGACATCCGCCGCGGCGTCACCGACCTCGACCGCCGCCTGGCCGACTTCATCGCCCCCACGGGCCGGCCGGTGCTCGCCCTGCTCACCAAGGCCGACAAGCTGCCCTACGGCCAGCGCGTGCGCGCCGTCTACGACGTGCGCAAGCAGCTGGCCGACATCGGCGCGCTCAACACCGTGCCGTTCTCGGCCACCGAACGCATCGGCCTGCCCGAAGCCACACAGACCATCGAGAACTGGATTTCCCCCAAGGTCGTACCATGACGCCGCATATCGTTTCCGCCGACTTCCCCGCCTCCCGCCCGCGCCGCCTGCGCCGCGACGACTTCACCCGCCGCCTGGTGCGCGAGAACGCGCTCACCGCAGACGACCTCATCTATCCCGTGTTCGTGGCCGAGGGCACCGGCCTGCAGCAGCCCGTGCCTTCGCTGCCCGGCGTGATGCGCCATTCGCTCGACACCCTGCTGCCCGTGGCCGAGCGCTGCGTCGCGCTGGGCATCCCCGTGATGGCCCTGTTCCCGGTGATCGATCCCGCCCTCAAGACGCCCGACGGCATCGAAGCCACCAACCCCGAGGGCCTGGTGCCGCGCGTGGTGGCCGAGCTCAAGCGGCGCTTCCCCGAACTCGGCGTGCTCACCGACGTGGCCCTGGACCCCTACACCAGCCACGGGCAGGACGGCCTGATCGACGACCAGGGCTACGTGCTGAACGAGCCCACGGTGGAGATCCTGATCCGCCAGGCCATGGTGCAGGCCGATGCCGGCGTCGACATCGTGGCGCCCAGCGACATGATGGACGGCCGCATCGCCGCCATCCGCCAGGCCCTGGAAGACGGCGGCCGCATCCACACCCGCATCATGGCCTACTCGGCCAAGTACGCCAGCGCCTTCTATGGCCCTTTCCGCGATGCGGTGGGCTCGGCCTCCAACCTGGGCAAGTCGAACAAGGCGGCCTACCAGATGGATCCGGGCAACATCGACGAGGCGCTGCGCGAGGTGGCCGCCGACCTGCGGGAAGGCGCCGACATGGTGATGGTCAAGCCCGGCATGCCCTACCTCGACGTGGTGCGCCGCGTGAAGGACGCCTTCCGCGTCCCCACCTTCGCCTACCAGGTCAGCGGCGAGTACGCCATGATCAAGGCGGCGGCCGCCAATGGCTGGCTGGACCACGACAAGGTCATGATGGAAGCCCTGCTGGCCTTCAAGCGGGCTGGCGCCGATGGCATCCTCACCTACTTCGCCATCGAGGCCGCCACACTGCTGCGCAAGGCGGCCTGACGGTCCGGTCGGCCCGCACAGCCGGCCATGCGGCGGGGCCGGCTCCTCAGCGCCTGCGCCGCAGTCCCAGCCAGGTTCCGCACAGCACGCACACCAGCCCTGCGAGATGGGCGCCGGTGATGCGCTCGCCCAGGAAGATGGCCGCGGCGATCAGGCCGAAGATGGGCAGCCAGTTCACGAACATCGCGGCCCGGCTCATGCCGAGCTGCGCGATGCCCGCGTTCCACATGAGGTTGCACACGCCCGAGGCAAAGACGCTGGTGAACACCACCAGCACCCATGGCCAGACCTCGAGCGTCCAGGAAGCGGCCTGGTACGTGGCCGGGCTCAGCGCCGCGTGCAGGGTGAGGGCGATGCAGCCCACGAGGTACATGTACCAGAGGATGGTGAGCGGATCGAGGGCGCGCGACACGCGCTGGATCACCAGCCCGCCGAAGACGAAGGCAGCCACGGCCAGGCCCACCAGCAGGTCCCCCCAGCCGGCATGGGCCAGCTGCCCGCCGCTGCCTGCCACCACCAGCGCCACGCCGCCCAGGCCCAGGCCTGCGCCGCCCAGCCGGCTGGGGGTGAGGCGCTCGCGGTAGAACAGCGCGGCCAGCAATGCCGACAGCAGCGGGCTGGTGGCCATGATGAGCGTGGCGTTGGCCGCCGAGGTGAGCCGCAGCCCCCAGACCAGCGTGGCCTGGTGCACGTACACGACCAGCGTGCCGCCGGCGATGAGCCAGGCCAGCTGCGCGGCCTGCAGCGGCGGGACGCGGCCGAAACGGGCATACAGGAACAGCGACACCGCGGCGAAGGCGATCTGGATGCGCACCGCGGCCACCACCATCACGTCCATCTTGCCGGTGAGGTACTTCATGGCCACGATGTTCGTGCCCCAGGTTGCCATGACCAGCATCAGCTGCAGGTACACCGGATCGAGGCGGCTCCGGGGTGGCGCGTTGGGCGGCGGACTGGACACGATGGCAGAAGGAGGAAACGGCGCAGGAGGCGCGCACCGCCATGGTACCCCGGGCCGCCCCGTGCGGCCTGCCCTGCCAGGCTTCAGCGCGATGCGACGCGCTCCAGCGTGGCGGCGAAGCGACGCGCGTCCTGGAAGCCGACCACGCGCTCGTCGGCGATCAGGCGGCCGCCCGGCGCGAAGAACATGATGCCGGGAGGGCCGAACAGCCGGAAGCGCTTGAGCAGCGCCCGGTCGTCGGGATTGTTGGCGGTGACGTCGGCCTGCAGCAGCAGCATGCCCCGCATGCGGGAGGCCACCTCGGGGTCGCTGAAGGTGAAGCGCTCCATTTCCCGGCAGGCCACGCACCAGTCGGCATAGAAGTCCAGCATCACGGGCCGGTCGCTGCGTGCCAGCAGCGCGTCGAGTTCGGCGTTGCTGCGCACCCGCTGGAACGAGACCGCGCCCGCGGCAGCCGGCGCGCCCGCCGCGGCCTGGCCGCGCGCCGCCAGGTGCGACAGCGGCTGCAGGACATCGCGTCCGCCGCTGGCCGCGCCCACCAGCCAGGCCGCCGCCAGCAGCGCCAGCAGCAGGCCCAGGCCCTTGGCGAACATGCGTCCGGGCCCCGCCCCGGCGGGCAGCGCATCGAAGGCCCGCAGCATCACCGCTCCCACCACGGCCAGGAAGGCCCAGCCCAGCATCTGCAGCCAGGTGGGCAGCACCGGCACCAGCATCCACCAGGCGGTGGCCAGCAGGAGCATGCCGAACAGGCGCTTGACGCCGTCCATCCAGGGCCCCGAGCGCGGCAGCAGCGCACCCGAGGACGCCCCCACCAGCAGCAGCGGCACGCCCATGCCCCAGGCCAGCGCGAACAGCGCGGCGCCGCCGAGCAGCACGTCGCCGGTCTGCGAGATGTAGAGCAGCGCGCCGGCCAGCGGCGCCGCCACGCAGGGCCCGACGATCAACGCGGAGATGGCGCCCATGACTGCCGCGCCGGCCGCGCGGCCGCCCGGGATCCGGTTGGAACACTCGGCCAGGCGCGCCTGCACGCCGGCCGGCACCTGGAAGGTGTAGACGTCGAACATGGCCAGGGCCAGCAAGGCCAGCAGCAGGGCGAACAGCCCCAGGAGCCAGGGCGTCTGCAGCCATGCGGCCAGGCCCGCGCCGCTCAGCCCGGCCGCCACGCCCAGGGCCGTATAGACCACCGACATGCCCAGCACGTAGGCGGCCGCCAGGCCCAGGCCGCGCCAGCGCGACGCCGGGCGCGCACCGCCCAGCACCACGGACGACAGAATGGGGATCATCGGCAGCACGCAGGGCGTGAAGGCCAGCAGCAGCCCCAGCAGCAGGAACACGCCGGCCGTGCCCAGCCAGCCCAGGCCGCCCAGCGCATCGGCCAGGCCCACGTCGCCGGCGCTCAGCAGCGCTTCCAGTCCGCCGGAGGCCGGGGCCGGCGTGGCGCCGGCGGGGGCGGCGGAGGCATCCAGGCCATAGCCGCCGTCCACCGGCACCAGGCGCACCATGCTGTCCATGGGCGGATAGCACAGGCCCGCGTCGGCACAGCCCTGGCTGGTGAGCGTGAGGGTCACCGGCCCGCCTTCCGCGGGACGCACCGGCACGCGGATCTCCACGCTGCGGTGATAGACCTCCATGTCCTTCTCGAAGGTCGGGTCGTACTTGACCTCGCCGCGCGGATAGGCCGCCTCGCCCAGCGCCGCCGCCTGCGGCGGGCTGGCCACCAGGCCGAAACGCTCGCGGTACATGTAGTAGCCCGGCGCGATCGCATAGCGCAGGACCAGCACGTCGGGCGCCGGCATGCTGGCGCTGAAGCCGAAGGCCTGCTCCGGCGGCAGGAAATCGGCTTCGGAAGCGGCACCCGCCGGCCGGACCGCAGACAGGAAGGCCGCAACGGCCAGCAGCACGCACAGCACGAAACCCGCGCCGGGCCATGCCGTCACACGGCGCAGGAAAGGAAAGGCGCTAAGGGACCGGACTGGACTGGGCTGCATGCGATGGGATCCTCAGGGCGTGTCTTGCGGCCGGGTCTGGGCGCGCACCCACTCGAGATAGGGCGCGGCCCCGCCGGCAACCGGCAGCACGAGGATCTCGGGCACTTCGTAGGGATGCAGGCGCTGCAGCGCCGCCACCACCTCGGCCTGGCGGCCATGGGTGGTCTTGATGGCGAGCGGCACCTCCTCGGCGCCCTCGATCTCGCCCTGCCAGCGATAGATGGACAAGCTTGGCGGGCCGATGTTCACGCAGGCCGCGAGACCTTCCTCGACCAGAACATGGGCGATGCGCTTGGCCAGCAGGGTGTCGGGCGCATTGCTGATCACCAGCACCACGTCGTCGTCATGCAGCATGCGGGCTCCGTGCGGGAAAGTGGCCCCGGGATGCGGGGTGACGGGCTATTTTATCTGCCCCGGCGCGCGCAGCCTGCGCACGCTGACGCATCGGCGGCGCCAAAAAGCAGAAACGGGCCCGCAGGCCCGTTCCCCGTTGCCGCATGGCTGGCCGGGATTACTCGGCGTCGCCTTCGGTTTCGGACGCATCCACTTCCGGACGGTCGACCAGCTCCATGAAAGCCATGGGAGCGTTGTCGCCCTGGCGGAAGCCCATCTTCAGCACGCGGGTGTAGCCGCCGTTGCGGTTCGCGTAGCGCGGACCGATTTCGGCGAACAGCTTGACCACGGCATCGCGGTCGCGCAGGCGGGCAAAGGCCAGGCGCTTGTTCGCGAGCGTGGGTTCCTTGCCCAGCGTGATCAGGGGCTCGATGACGCGGCGCAGTTCTTTCGCCTTGGGCAGCGTGGTCTTGATCGCTTCGTGAGTGATCAGCGAAACGGCCATGTTGCGGAACATGGCAAGACGGTGGCTGCTGGTGCGGTTGAGTTTACGCAGGCCATTACCGTGACGCATGATGATTTCCTTTGAATCTAGGTGACGGCGTTTCCGCCATCGGGTTGTCCGGCTCTTCTATCGGCCCGGGTTCGTGTGGATACCCAGCCGCGGTCCGGTGGAAAAGGCATCTTCCGATGCCGGCAAAAGGCCGGTTCCGGTTGCCCGGCGCCGGCCGCAAGGCTTAGGGGCGCTCGAGGCCCAGGGGAGGCCAGTTCTCGAGCTTCATGCCCAGAGTCAGGCCGCGTGCGGCCAGGACTTCCTTGATCTCGTTGAGCGACTTGCGGCCCAGGTTCGGGGTCTTGAGCAGCTCGTTCTCGGTACGCTGGATCAGGTCGCCGATGTAGTAGATGTTCTCGGCCTTCAGGCAGTTGGCCGAACGCACCGTGAGCTCCAGGTCGTCGACCGGGCGCAGCAGCACCGGATCGATCTGCGGCGTGCCGCGGACCGGGGCTTCGTACGAATCGCCGGCGCCTTCGAGGGCGGCGAACACGGAGATCTGGTCCATCAGGATGCGGGCCGACTGGCGCACCGCTTCTTCGGGCGAGATCACGCCGTTGGTCTCGATGTCCAGCACCAGCTTGTCGAGGTCGGTACGCTGCTCGACACGGGCGCTTTCCACCGCGTAGCTGACGCGGCGCACGGGGCTGAACGAAGCGTCGAGCACGATGCGGCCGATGGTATGCGTGCGGTCTTCGGACAGCGCGCGCACGTTGCCCGGCACATAGCCGCGGCCCTTCTCGACCTTGATCTGCATCTCCAGCTTGCCGGCTTCGGTCAGGTTGCAGATGAGGTGGTCGGGATTGATGATCTCGACGTCGTGCGGCAGTTCGATGTCGCTCGCCACGACCGAGCCGGCGCCGTTCTTGCGCAGCACCAGGGTGACTTCGTCGCGGTTGTGCAGCTTGAACACCACGCCCTTCAGGTTCAGCAGGATGTCGACCACGTCTTCGCGCACGCCCGGGATGGTCGAGTATTCGTGCACCACGCCGGTCATCTGGACTTCGGTGGGCGCATAGCCGGTCATCGACGACAGCAGGATGCGGCGCAGGGCATTGCCCAGCGTGTGGCCGTAGCCGCGCTCGAACGGCTCCATCACGATCTTGGCGTGGTGGGTGCCGACCGGTTCGACTTCGATGGAGCGCGGCTTCAGGAAACCTTGAGTGGACATGTACAGTATTCCTTTTCAATACCCTCGGCTCGTTACACCGATAAGGCTGATGGAAGAGAGAGACTTCTGACCGCAAAGCCCGCCCCGTCCGGGAAGGACGGCGGCGGGCCGTTGCGATGGGCAATGCATGGCAGGCGCCGTGCTCGCGCGGGTTGCGGCGGGTGCGCCGGGCACCCGCGGGCAATCAACGCGAATACAGTTCCACCACCATGGATTCGTTGATGTCACGGGCGACATCAGCGCGATCCGGAGGCGACTTGAAGGTGCCGGTCATCTTGGAGGTGTCGACCTCGACCCACTGCGGCAGGCCGATGCTGGTTGCCAGGTCGAGCGATTCCTTGATGCGGGACTGCTTCTTGGCCTTCTCGCGCACCGAGATCACGTCGCCGGCCTTGACCAGGATCGAGGCGACGTCGGCGGTGTGGCCGTTGAGCTCGATGGCGCGGTGGCTCACCAGCTGGCGCGCTTCGGCGCGGGTCGAGCCGAAGCCCATGCGGTACACCACGTTGTCCAGGCGCGATTCGAGCAGCTGGATCAGCGTTTCACCGGTGTTGCCGCGACGGCGCTCGGCCTCGGCGAAGTACTTGCGGAACTGCTTCTCGAGTACGCCGTACATGCGCTTGAGCTTCTGCTTCTCGCGCAGCTGCAGGCCGTAGTCGGACGTGCGCGCACCCGAGGTGCGGCCGTGCTGGCCGGGCTTGGAATCCAGCTTGCACTTGGAGTCCAGCGAACGGCGGGCGCTCTTGAGGAACAGGTCGGTGCCCTCGCGGCGCGAGAGCTTGCATTTGGGTCCAATATAACGTGCCATGTGGATTCCCTTTAGATACGACGACGCTTCGGCGGACGGCAGCCGTTGTGCGGAACGGGCGTGATGTCGGCGATGCTCGAGATCTTGATGCCCAGGGCGTTCAGCGCACGCACGGACGATTCACGGCCGGGGCCGGGGCCCTTGATGCGCACTTCGAGGGTCTTGATGCCGTATTCCATCGCAACGCGGCCGGCCGTCTCGGCGGCCACCTGCGCGGCGAACGGCGTGGACTTGCGCGAGCCCTTGAAGCCGGCGCCGCCCGACGTGGCCCACGAAAGGGCGTTGCCCTGGCGGTCGGTGATGGTGATGATGGTGTTGTTGAACGAAGCGTGAACGTGCGCGATGCCGTCCGAGACGTTCTTCTTGACCTTCTTGCGCACGCGCGAAGCGCCGCTGGTGGAAGCTTTCGCCATGATCTATTCCTCGATTATTTCTTCAGGGCCGCAGCAGCACGACGCGGACCCTTGCGGGTGCGGGCGTTGGTGCGGGTGCGCTGGCCACGTACGGGCAGGCCGCGCTTGTGACGCATGCCGCGATAGGTTCCCAGATCGATCAGGCGCTTGATCGAGAGCTGAACCTCGCGACGCAGGTCGCCTTCAACCGTGAACACGCCGACGTGTTCGCGGATGCGCTCCAGTTCGGCGTCGCTCAGATCCTTGACCTTCTTGGTCAGCGGGACGTTCGCCGCCTCGCAGATCTTGCGGGCACGCGTACGACCGATGCCAAAAATGGCGGTCAGGCCGATCTCGGCGTGCTGATGCGGCGGAATGTTGATGCCAGCAATACGGGCCATGACTGTTCCTTGATAGTTCCGTTGCGTCCGCTAACCGGGTTAGCCTTGACGCTGCTTGTGACGCGGGTCGGTGCAGATGACACGCACCACGCCGTGACGTTTGATTACTTTGCAGTTGCGGCAGATCCGCTTGACCGATGCCATTACTTTCATGGTTGACTCCTAATTTTCCGTAACCCGGCCGCTATTTCGAGCGGAAGACGATCCTGGCGCGGGAAAGGTCATAGGGAGTGAGCTCCACTGTGACCTTGTCGCCCGGCAGGATCCGGATGTAATGCATACGCATCTTGCCGGAAATATGGCCCAGCACCACATGGCCGTTTTCAAGCTTGACGCGAAAAGTCGCGTTGGGGAGGTTCTCCAGAACCTCACCTTGCATCTGGATGACGTCGTCCTTGGACATTGCTCTCGTTTATCGCATCGGCAAACCCGTACCCTTGAAGTTCGCCTTCTTGAGCAGCGAGTCATACTGGTGGGACATCATGTAGGCCTGGACCTGAGCCATGAAATCCATCGTGACAACAACAATAATCAACAGGGACGTGCCACCGAAGTAGAACGGTACGTTCCAGCGCATGACCAGGAACTCGGGCAGCAGGCACACCAGCGTGATGTAGATGGCGCCGGCCAGGGTCAGGCGCATCAGGATCTTGTCGATGTACCGCGCCGTCTGTTCACCGGGACGGATCCCGGGCACGAAAGCGCCGCTCTTCTTCAGGTTGTCTGCAGTTTCACGGCTGTTGAAAACCAGCGCCGTATAGAAAAAGCAGAAGAAAATAATGGCGACCGAGTACAGCGTGATGTAGAGCGGTTGCCGGGGTTCGAGGGCCGCAGCCAGGTCGCGCAGCCAGGTCATGCTCTGGCCGCTCGAGAACCAGCTGGTGATCGTGGCCGGGAACAGGATGATCGACGACGCGAAGATCGGCGGAATCACCCCGGCCATGTTCAGCTTGAGCGGCAGGTGCGAGCTCTGGCCGCCGTACACCTTGTTGCCGACCTGGCGCTTGGCGTAGTTCACCGTGATCTTGCGCTGGCCCCGCTCGACGAACACCACGAAGGCGGTCACGAGCACGACCAGGGCAACGATGAACAGCGCCGACAGCACCGACATGGCGTTGGTACGGACCAGGTCCAGCAGCCCGGCCAGCGCCGTGGGCAGGCCCGCGACGATACCGGCGAAGATCAGGATCGAGATGCCGTTGCCCAGCCCCCGCTCGGTGATCTGCTCGCCCAGCCACATGACGAACATGGTGCCCGTGACCAGCGTGACCACCGTGGTGAAGCGGAACAGCATGCCCGGATCGATGACCAGCCCCTGCTGCGACTCCAGCGCGATCGATATGCCCACCGCCTGCACCAGCGCCAGCACGACCGTGCCGTAGCGGGTGTACTGGGTGATACGCCGACGGCCCGCCTCGCCCTCTTTCTTGAGGGCTTCCAGCGAGGGCACCACCACCGTCATGAGCTGCATGATGATGGATGCCGAGATGTACGGCATGATCCCCAGGGCGAAGATCGAAAAGCGCGACAGCGCACCGCCCGAGAACATGTTGAACAGGCCCAGGATTCCGCCCTGGTTCTGGCGGAACAGCTCCGCCAGCGCGTCCGGGTTGATGCCCGGAACCGGGATGTGCGTACCCAGACGGTATACCACCAGGGCGAGCACCAGGAACACGAGGCGGCGCTTCAGATCGCCGTAACGTGCTCCGGTCTTGCCTAGTGCCTGCGCTTTAGCCACTCGTCACCCCGTGTTCAAGCAAGCGAGCCGCCCGCGGCCTCGATGGCGGCGCGCGCGCCGGCCGTCGCGGTGATGCCGCGCAGGACCACCTTGCGCGACAGCTCGCCCGACTTGATGACCTTGGCGTAACGCACGGCCTGGCCCACCACGCCGGCGGCCTTCAGCGCCTGCACGTCGATTTCCTCGGCGGTCAGGGCTTGCAGGTCCGACAGGCGGACTTCGGCGTACAGGTGCTGGCCCAGCGGCGTGAAACCGCGCTTGGGCAGGCGACGCTGCAGCGGCATCTGGCCGCCTTCGAAGCCGACCTTGTGGAAGCCACCGGCACGCGACTTCTGGCCCTTGTGGCCACGGCCGGCGGTCTTGCCCAGACCCGAGCCGATGCCACGGCCGACGCGGCGCTTGGCGTGCTTGCTGCCCTCGGCGGGCTTGAGCGTATTGAGTTGGATATCCGACATCGTGATTCCTTAGGCTTCCGAGACGGAGACGAGATAATCCACCTTGCGGATCATCCCGCGCACCGCGGGCGTGTCGACCAGCACGCGGCTGCTGTTGATGCGGCGCAGGCCCAGACCGCGGATAGTATCGCGGTGGGATTGCTTGGTGCCGATCACGGAGCGCACGAGCGTAACTTTGATCTGCTTCTGAGCCATGATTTACCCCAGGATTTCTTCGACGGACTTGCCGCGCTTGGCAGCGACTTCCGCCGGGGTCAGGGAGGCGCGCAGACCGTTCAGGGTCGCACGGACCAGGTTGTACGGGTTGCTCGAGCCCAGGCTCTTGGCAACCACGTTGCGCACACCCATCACTTCGAAAATGGCGCGCATCGGGCCGCCGGCGATCACGCCGGTACCTTCGGCAGCCGGCGAGATCAGCACCGTGGAGGCGCCGTGCTTGCCCACCACCGTGTGATGCAGCGTGCCGTTCTTCAGGGCAACCTTGAACATGCCGCGGCGGGCCTGTTCCATCGCCTTCTGGACCGACACCGGCACTTCACGCGCCTTGCCCTTGCCCATGCCGATGCGGCCATCGCCGTCGCCCACCACGGTCAGCGCGGCAAAGCTCATGGTGCGACCACCCTTGACCACCTTGCTGACGCGGTTGACCGCGATCATCTTTTCGCGCAGACCGTCGTCGTTCTCTTTTTCCGCGGCGTTCTTGCCTTGTACTTTAGCCATTTGACAGATCCTCGCTTAGAACTTCAGGCCGGCTTCGCGCGCGGCTTCGGCCAGCGCCTTGACGCGGCCATGGTAACGAAAGCCCGAGCGGTCGAAGGCAACCAGTTCGATGCCGGCGGCCTTGGCCTTTTCGGCGACGCGCTTGCCGACCAGGGCTGCAGCGGCGGTGTTGCCGCCCAGGCCCGACTTGCCGGCCAGCTGCGCGCGCACCTCGGCTTCGATCGTGGAGGCGCTGACCAGCACGCGGTCGCCTTCCGGCGAAATGATGTTGGCGTAGATGTGCTGGTTCGAGCGGAAGACCGAGAGGCGATGTACGCGCAGTTCGGTGATCTTCCGGCGAGTCGAAACCGCACGACGCAAACGGGAAACTTTTTTGTCCATGATTCGTCCTTGCGTGCGCCGTTATTTCTTCTTGGTCTCTTTGATGACCACGCGCTCGTCCGCATAGCGCACGCCCTTGCCCTTGTAGGGTTCGGGTTCGCGGTAAGCGCGGATCTCGGCAGCCACCTGACCGACGACTTGCTTGTTGGAGCCCTTGATGACGATTTCCGTCTGGGTGGGGCATTCGGCCTTCACGCCGGCGGGCAGATCGTGCACCACATCGTGCGAGAAGCCCAGCTGCAGCTTGACGGCGTTGCCTTGCACGGAGGCGCGGTAACCCACGCCCACCAGGTTCAGCTTGCGCTCGAAACCCTTGCTGACGCCGGTGACCATGTTGGCGACCAGCGCACGCATGGTGCCCGACATCGCCTTGGCATGGCGGGAATCGTTCAGCACGGTGAAGCTCAGCTTGCCATCTTCCTGGCGAACGGCGACGTCGCCGGTCAGGGCCTGCGTCAGCGTGCCCAGCGGGCCCTTGACGACGATTTCACCGGCACTGATCGTGGCTTCGACGCCCTTGGGCAGCTCGACGGGGTATTTAGCGATACGTGACATGAGAATTTCTCCTTAGGCCACGTAGCACAGGACTTCGCCGCCCACGCCGTTGGCGCGAGCCTTGCGGTCGGTCATGACGCCGCGCGAGGTCGAAACGATAGCCACGCCCAGGCCGTTCATGACCTGGGGAATGCTGCTGCGGCCCTTGTAGATACGCAGGCCCGGGCGCGAGACGCGTTCGATGCGCTCGATGACCGGACGGCCGGCGTAGTACTTCAGGGTGATCTCGAGCTCAGGCTTGGCCTGGTCGCCCTTCACTTGGAAGCTCTCGATGTAGCCTTCGTCCTTCAGCACGGTGGCGATGGCCACCTTCAGCTTCGAGGAGGGCATGGTCACCGAGACCTTGTCTACTTGCTGCGCATTGCGAATGCGGGTCAGCATATCGGCGATGGGATCGCTCATGCTCATATTTTTTCTCCTACCAGCTGGCCTTGGTCATGCCGGGCACTTCGCCACGCATGGCCATCTCACGCAGTTTGTGGCGGGTCAGGCCGAACTTGCGGAATACACCGCGGGGACGACCGGTAACCACGCAGCGGCTGCGCTGGCGGGTGGGGTTTGCGTTGCGCGGCAGTTGCTGCAGCTTCAGGCGAGCCTGGTAACGCTCTTCGTCGGTTTTCGACTGGTCGTCGATGATCGCCTTCAGTTCGGCGCGCTTGGCGGCGTACTTGTCTGCCAGCTTGGCGCGCTTGATGTCGCGATTGATGAGGGAAAGTTTAGCCACGTCATCAGCCCCTTAGTTGCGGAACGGGAAGCTGAAGGCGGTCAGGAGCGCCTTGGCTTCTTCGTCGGTCTTGGCGGTGGTGGTGATGCTGATATTCAGCCCACGCAGCGCATCGATCTTGTCGTACTCGATCTCGGGGAAGATGATCTGCTCTTTCACCCCGATGTTGTAGTTGCCACGACCATCGAAGGCACGACCCGAGATGCCGCGGAAGTCGCGCACGCGAGGCAGCGCGACCGCCACCAGGCGATCCAGGAATTCGTACATGCGCTGGCCGCGCAGCGTGACCATGCAACCGATCGGGTAGTTCTCGCGGATCTTGAATCCGGCGATGGCCTTGCGGGTCTTGGTCACGACGGGCTTCTGGCCGGCGATCTTGGTGAGGTCGGAAACGGCGTGCTCGATGACCTTCTTGTCGGCGACCGCTTCCGAGACACCCATGTTCAGGGTGATCTTGGTGATGCGGGGCACTTCCATCACGCTCTTGTAGCCGAACTTGGCCTGCAGGTCGGCGACGACCTTGCTCTTGTAGAACTCTTGCAAACGAGACATGTCTTTCGCCCCTTACGCCTTGGCGCCGACGACGGCACCATTGGAACGGAACACGCGAACCTTGCGGCCGTCCTCTTCCTTGATGCCCACGCGATCGCCCTTGCCGGTGGCGGGGTTGAACAGCGCCACGTTGGAGATATGGATCGGAAGCGTCTTTTCGACGATGCCACCGGGGTTGTTGGCCATGGGGTTGGCCTTCATGTGCTTCTTGACGACGTTCACGCCCTCGACCAGCACGTGGTCGGCGTCGACGCGGGCCAGCACGGTGCCGCGACGCTTCTTGTCGCGACCAGTCAGGACGATGACTTCGTCACCTTTACGGATCTTGTTCATCGTGGGCTCCTTACAGCACTTCCGGGGCCAGCGACACGATCTTCATGAACTTCTCGGTACGCAGTTCGCGCGTAACGGGTCCGAAGATGCGGGTGCCGATGGGCTCCAGCTTGGCGTTGAGCAACACGGCGGCATTGCCACCGAACCGGATCAGCGAGCCGTCTTTGCGGCGCACGCCCTTGGCGGTACGCACCACCACGGCGTTGTAGATTTCGCCTTTCTTGACACGGCCGCGCGGGGCCGCATCCTTGACGCTCACCTTGATGATGTCGCCGATGCCGGCATAACGGCGCTTGGAGCCACCGAGCACCTTGATGCACATGACGGCACGCGCACCAGTATTGTCGGCCACGTCCAGCGTGGTCTGCATTTGGATCATGATTTTTCCTGTTCCAACTTAACCGGAAAAGACGCTTGAAGCCGCTGCGTGGCGGCTGAGCACCCCTTCCTGCCAGTTTTGGTCCCGTCAGGTCCGACGCGCGAAATGCACGGCGACCCTGGGTTGAAATCCTGCGGAAAGCTCTTTCCCAGGCACTACGATCTGCGCTCTCCGCCCGCACGCAAATACAAGGCGATAACGCAAACAATTTGGGAAAGCTGGTTATTCTAGCTTGATTGCTCGCGGCACGCAAGTGCTTTGTTGCATTGCCGCTTCGGGCGGGCAGCGGCCGCCATCATACGCCGGATTTCCGCGCGCCGAGTGATGCCTCACTGCTTTTCGTCGTAATAGCGCTTCTCCCAGGCGTCGTGGTTGGCCTTGCCGCGGCGCAGTTCGTCGCTGAAGGGCGCCAACGCCAGCACGGCCCGGTTCAGCCACCGCATCGGGGCGCGGCACGGCCGCTCGAAATCGACGAAGAGCACGGCGCGCACGCCGTCGGTGTCATTGTGCACCTGGTGAGGATAGAGATCGTCGAACACCACGGCCTTGCCTTCCTGCCAGACATAGCGCTGGCCGTCGACCTCGATCCAGCACTTCTCGCGCGGCTCCGGCACCACCAGCGCCAGATGCAGGCGCAACACCCCGTTGTAGGGCCCGCGGTGCAGGGGGATGCGCTTGCCGGGCTCAAGGATGGAAAAGAACGCGGTGCGCAGGCCCGGTATGCCGGCCAGCGCCTGCGCAGTCTGGGGGCATCGGGCCAGGTTGCGCGCCGAACGCAGGCCATAGCCCATGAAGACGAAAGTCTTCCATTGGTCGTCGCCGGTGATCATGCCGACGTCAGGGGAAAGCTCGTGGAAGGCGGGCAGGCGCTGGCGGTCGGCCAGCAGGGCCTGGAGTTCGGCCCGTATCGCCGGCGCCCGGGCCTCCAGCTGCGCCACCCAGGGGAACCGGGCATTGTCGAAGATGGGCTGGTCGCCCACCAGCGAAGCGCGGGCGATGCGATGGTGCAGTCCGTCCACCAGCCGGGACAGCATGCGGGAAATCAGGCTGGGGCGCGGGAGGTCCTGGGTACGGGTAGCGGGCACGATGGGTCGGGGTTCCTCTCGGTGTCGGGTCCGTTACGCGAAATCATACCGAAACGCCGCAGCCCGGGCTCGGCCCATGCCGGGCCAATGGCTCCTGCCCCGCCGGATCAAGTGGTCCTGCAGCACGCCACCAAGGTGGTTTAGACTGGCAAGGTCCGCTTCTTCTCCCCCTTTTCGCAAGGAACGACTGGCATGTACGAAAAGTTGGCACTCTATATCGACGGCGAATTCATAGGCGGCGACGGCCGCAATGCCCAGGACGTCACCAACCCGGCCACGCTCGAGGTCCTGGGCCAGCTGCCCCACGCCACCGAGGCCGACCTCGACCGGGCCCTGGCCGCGGCGCAGCGGGCCTTCGAGTCGTGGAAGCGCACGTCCCCCATCGAACGCGCCGCCATCCTGCGCAAGGTCGGCGAGATGTCGCGCGCCCAGGCCCAGGAAATCGGCCGCAACATGACGCTGGACCAGGGCAAGCCGCTGGCCGAGGCCGTGGGCGAGGTCATGGCCTGCTCCGAGCACCTCGACTGGCACGCCGAGGAATGCCGGCGCATCTATGGCCGCGTGATTCCGCCGCGCAACCCCGACGTGCGCCAGTTCGTGGTGCGCGAGCCCATTGGCGTGTGCGCCGCCTTCACCCCCTGGAACTTCCCGTACAACCAGGCCATCCGCAAGATCGCAGCGGCCCTGGGTGCCGGTTGCACCATCGTGCTGAAGGGCCCCGAGGATTCGCCCAGCGCCGTCATGGCCATCGCCCGCATGTTCCACGATGCCGGCCTGCCCAAGGGCTGCCTGAACATCGTCTGGGGCGAACCCGCCAAGATCTCCGACTACCTGATCCGCTCGCCCATCGTGCGCAAGGTGTCGTTCACCGGCTCGGTGCCGGTCGGCAAGCAGCTGGCCGCACTGGCCGGCGCCCACATGAAGCGCGTCACCATGGAGCTCGGCGGCCACTCGCCGGTGCTGGTGTTCGACGACGCCGACATCGACCGCGCGGCCAAGATGCTGGCCAAGTTCAAGATCCGCAACGCCGGCCAGGTATGCGTGTCGCCCACGCGCTTCTACGTGCAGGAAGGCGCTTACGAACAGTTCCTCGAGCGCTTCACCGAAACGCTCAAGAGCATCAAGGTCGGCAACGGCCTCGAAGACGGCGTGGAGATGGGCCCGCTGGCGCACGAGCGGCGCGTGCCCACCATGGCCAAGTTCGTGGAAGACGCGCGCAAGCACGGCGGCAAGATCGTGCTGGGCGGCGAGGCGCCCTCCGGCAAGGGCTTCTTCTTCAATCCCACCGTGGTCACGGACCTGCCCGACACCGCCATGCTCATGACCGAAGAGCCCTTCGGCCCGGTGGCCCCCGTGGTGCGCTTCAAGGACACCGACGAGGTGCTGCGCCGCGCCAACAGCCTGCCCTTCGGCCTGTCTTCCTACGTGTTCACCAACTCGCTGCAGACGGCCACCAAGGTATCGAACGCCCTGGAGGCCGGCATGGTCAACATCAACCACTTCGGCAGCGCCCTGGCCGAGACGCCCTTCGGCGGCATCAAGGACAGCGGCATCGGCAGCGAAGGCGGCCAGGAAACCTTCGACGGGTACCTGGTGACGAAGTTCATCACGCACGTCTGAACGTTTGACGTGGTTGCCCCGGGGCCGGATACGGCCTTGGGGGATTTGTGTTCTTCAGGTGCATCGGCGGCCTGGGCCGGGGCGGGTCGGCCAAGTCGTCGGGCTCGGGCGCACCATCAGGCGCCCTCGGTCGCCCTGCGGGCGACTGCCCCTCCTCCAATTGGCCACCCGCCCCGCCCCGGCCCAGGCCGCCGATGCGCCGAGCATCTCAATGCCGCGTCTTCCGCGGCATTTTTCATTGCGGGCAAGCCCTGAGAACCGCGGCCATAAGCAAAAAGCCGGAAGCATGCGCTTCCGGCTTTTTTCTACTGCGAGATGGAACGGCGCGGGAAATCCGCGCCCTGCCAGCATCAGATGATGCGGGCAGCTTCCACCAGGCGCACCACCGACCACGCCTTGGAGCGCGAGATGGGGCGGCCTTCGGCGATCTCGACCGTATCGCCTTCGTTGTACTGGTTGGCCTCGTCGTGCGCCTTGTACTTGGCCGAGCGCATGACGATCTTGCCGTAGATGGGGTGCTTGACGCGGCGTTCGACCAGAACGACCACGGTCTTGTCCATCTTGTTGCTGACGACCTTGCCGACCAGCGTACGCTGGCGCTTGGTCACTTCGGTATTTTGCGTGTCAGTCATGATCACTTCCCTGCCTTCTCAGTCAGCAAGGTACGCACGCGCGCGATGTCGCGACGCACTTTGCGCAGCTGGCTGGTGTTGCCGAGCTGCTGCGTGGCCTTCTGCATGCGCAGGCCGAATTGGGCCTTGAGCAGGCTTTCGAGCTCCTTGCCAAGCTCGGCGGCGTCTTTCGAACGAAGTTCGCTAGCTTTCATTTCGTACTCCCTTAGGCACCGACATGACGCGTGACGAACGTCGTCGAGATCGGCAGCTTGGCAGCAGCCAGGCGGAACGCCTCGCGCGCCAGCTCTTCGCTGACCCCTTCCATTTCGTACAGCACCTTGCCCGGCTGGATCTCGGCGACCCAGTACTCCGGGTTGCCCTTACCGTTACCCATACGGACTTCGGCAGGCTTCTGCGAGATCGGCTTGTCGGGGAAGATACGGATCCAGATACGGCCGCCACGCTTGATGTGCCGGTTGATGGCACGACGAGCGGACTCGATCTGGCGCGCGGTCAGCCGGCCACGGCCGGTTGCCTTGAGGCCGAACTGGCCGAACGACACGTCGGTGCCGCGGGTCGCCAGACCGGTGTTGCGGCCCTTTTGCTCTTTACGATATTTTCTGCGAGAGGGTTGCAGCATGGTTATTCTCCTTCAGGCGCCGGAGCCGCGTCCGCCTTGCGGGGACCACGGCCACGACCGCCGGGGCGGCCCGCGCGGGCGCCATCGGGACGGTCACCGCGAGGCGAGCGGCGCGGACGACGCTCTTCTTCGCGCGGGGCGGTCTCGGGGGGCAGCTCGCCGTTGGCCAGCATGTCGCCCTTGTAGACCCACACCTTGATGCCGATCACACCGTAGGTGGTGTGGGCTTCGGAGGTGCCGTAGTCGATGTTCGCCTTCAGCGTGTGCAGCGGCACACGGCCTTCGCGGTACCACTCGGTACGCGCGATTTCGATGCCGTTCAGACGGCCCGAGCTCATGATCTTGATGCCCTGGGCACCGAGGCGCATGGCGTTCTGCATGGCGCGCTTCATGGCGCGGCGGAACATGATGCGCTTCTCGAGCTGCTGGGAGATCGAGTCGGCGATCAGCTGCGCGTCGGTTTCCGGCTTGCGGATTTCCTCGATGTTGACGTGCACGGGCACGCCCATCAGGCGCTGCAGGTCGGCCTTCAGGTTCTCGATGTCCTCGCCGCGCTTGCCGATCACCACGCCCGGACGGGCCGAGTAGACGGTGATGCGGGCGTTCTTGGCGGGACGCTCGATGACGACGCGACCGACAGAAGCGCTCTTGAGCTTCTTCTTCAGGTATTCGCGCACGCGGATGTCTTCGGCCAGCATGCTGCCGAAGGCCTTGTCGTCGGCGAACCAACGCGAGGACCAATTACGGGTGACCGCGAGACGGAACCCAGTGGGGTGAATTTTCTGACCCATCGTGACTCCTTAGGCTCCGACCTTGACCGTGATGTGGCAGGTCTGCTTCTCGATACGGTTGCCGCGGCCCTTGGCACGAGCCGAGAAACGCTTCATCGATTGAGCCTTGTCCACGTAGATGGTGGTGACCTTGAGCTCGTCGATATCGGCGCCGTCGTTGTGTTCGGCGTTGGCGATGGCGGACTCGACAGCCTTCTTCAGGATGCCGGCGGCCTTCTTGGGCGAGAAGGTGAGGATGTTCAGCGCATCGGCCACCTTCTTGCCGCGGATCAGGTCCGCGACCAGGCGGGTCTTCTGCGCCGAGATGTGCACCCCACGGATAATGGCAGTAGTTTCCATCGCTTACCTCTTCGACTTCTTGTCCGCAGCGTGACCCTTGAACGTGCGGGTCAGCGCGAACTCGCCGAGCTTGTGGCCGACCATGTTCTCGTTGATGTAAACGGGAACATGCTGGCGGCCGTTGTGCACAGCAATCGTCAGCCCGATGAACTCGGGCAGGATCGTGGAACGGCGCGACCAGGTCTTGATCGGCTTCTTGTCCTTGCCCGCCACCGCGGCATCCACCTTTTTGATCAGGTGGGCGTCGACAAACGGGCCTTTCTTGATCGAACGTGACATAGTGTTCGCCTCTTACTTGCGCTTGCGCCGTTGGACGATCATGCTGGTCGTCCGCTTGTTGCGACGGGTCTTGAAACCCTTCGACGGAGTACCCCACGGGCTCACGGGCTCGCGAGCTTCGCCGGTACGACCCTCACCACCACCGTGCGGGTGATCGATCGGGTTCATGGCCACACCGCGAACGGTCGGGCGGATACCGCGCCAACGCATCGCGCCGGCCTTGCCGATCTGGCGCAGGCTGTGTTCTTCGTTGCCGACTTCACCGATGGTGGCACGGCACTGGATGTGCACGCGGCGCACTTCACCGGAGCGCAGGCGCACCTGGGCGTACGTGCCTTCGCGGGCCAGCAGCACGGCGGAAGCGCCGGCCGAGCGGGCCATCTGGGCACCCTTGCCGGGGATCATCTCGATGCAGTGGATCGTGGTACCGACCGGGATGTTGCGGATGGGCAGCGTGTTGCCGGCACGGATCGGAGCGTCGATGCCCGACAGCAGCGTGGCGCCCACTTCCAGGCCACGGGGCGCAATGATGTAGCGGCGCTCGCCATCGGCATAGCACAGCAGGGCAATGTGCGCAGTGCGGTTGGGATCGTACTCGAGGCGCTCGACCTTCGCCGGGATGCCATCCTTGTCGCGACGGAAATCGACGATACGGTAGTGCTGCTTGTGACCACCACCACGATGGCGCACGGTGATGTGGCCATTGTTGTTGCGGCCCGAGCCGCGGGTCTTCTTCTCGAGCAGGCCCGCGAACGGTGCACCTTTGTGCAGGTTGGGGCTGACGACCTTGACCATGCCGCGACGGCCGGCCGACGTCGGCTTCACTTTAACGAGGGCCATTTACTTCACCTCCGCAAAGTCGATTTCCTGGCCGTCCTTGAGCGAAACGTAGGCCTTGCGCTCACTGCGGCGACGACCGACGAAACGGCCAAAGCGCTTGACTTTGCCCTTACGGTTGAGGACCTGCACGGACTCGACCTGCACCTTGAACAGCAGTTCGACGGCAGCCTTGATTTCCGGCTTGGTGGCGTCAGCCACGACACGGAAAGCGACTTGCTGGTTCTTTTCGGCTACGAAAGTGGCCTTTTCGGTCACGATGGGAGCCAGAATGACTTGCATCAAGCGTTCGGCGTTCATCCCAGCATCTCCTCGAGTTGAGCGATGGCCGGCTTGGTGATCAGCACTTTCTTGTAGTGGATCAGCGACAACGGATCGGCATAGCGGGTCTCGACCACGGCAACGTGCGGCAGGTTGCGGGTGGCGAGGTAAACATTTTCGTCCACGGCGTCGGTGATGATCAGCACCGAATCCAGGCCCAGGCTCTTCAGCTTGGCGGCAGCCAGCTTGGTCTTGGGGGATTCCAGCGAAAACGTGTCGACGACGGCGATGCGGTCTTCGCGAGCCAGCTGCGACAGGATCGAACGGATCCCGGCGCGGTACATCTTCTTGTTGACCTTCTGGCTGAAGTTCTCTTCCGGCGAATTCGGGAAGGTGCGACCACCCCCACGCCACAGCGGCGACGAGGTCATGCCGGCGCGAGCGCGGCCGGTACCCTTCTGGCGCCAGGGCTTCTTGGTGGAGTGCTTGACTTCGGCACGGTCCTTCTGCGCGCGGTTGCCGCTGCGGGCGTTGGCCTGGTAGGCCACGACCACCTGGTGCACCAGCGCTTCATTGAAGTCACGGCCGAAAATGGTGTCGGGCGCGCTGAAAGTCGCGGCCTGACCTTGGTCGTTCAGGAGCTTGAGATCCATGATGCTTACGCCCCCTTCTTGGCCGGCGCCTTGACTGCCGGACGCACGATGACATCGCCGCCGGCATGGCCGGGGACGGCGCCCTTGACGAGCAGCAGGCCACGTTCGGCATCGACGCGAACCACGTCGAGGTTCTGAACGGTGCGGGTGACGTCACCCATGTGGCCCGACATGCGCTTGCCGGGGAAAATGCGGCCCGGATCCTGCGCCTGGCCGATGGAGCCAGGAACGCGGTGCGAGCGCGAGTTACCGTGCGAGGCGCGCTGCGAACCGAAGTTGTGGCGCTTGATCGTACCGGCGAAGCCCTTACCGATCGTGGTGCCCGTGACGTCGACCTGCTGGCCGGCTTCGAACACGGACTCGACGGCGATCACCGAGCCAGCCGTGAATTCGGCGGCGCGGGCGGGATCGAGACGGAATTCCTTGAGATTGCTACCGGCTTCGACGCCGGCTTTGGCGTAGTGGCCAGTCTGGGCCTTGGGTACGCGCGAGGCACGACGGGTACCGTAAGCCACCTGGACGGCGGCATAGCCGTCGGTTTCCAGAGACTTGACTTGGGTCACGCGGTTGTTCGACACGTCCAGCACGGTCACGGGGATGGATTCGCCATCTTCCGTGAAAATGCGGGTCATGCCGACCTTGCGACCCACCAGACCCAGCCGGAAAGCGGCGGGCGTGGGTGTCGAATTCGACATCGTTTTCTCCATTCCCGACTACGATTGGTCGGGGCTAATCAGGCAAAAGGTAACGGCTTTCGCCCTACAGGGTTCTTCACTCCCGGCCCACCCGCCGCATGCTGCTCAATAGATACAGCTCAATACATGAAGCCCGATACAGAAGGGCAGCATGAACGTGCGAGGCCAAAGGGAATTCTCGCCAAAAATGGCAAGCCTCGTATAGTAGCACGGGATTTCGGCGTAATGCAAGCGCATCGGTCGATACCGCCCCCGGACGGGCAAGCCCTGGGCCGGTACAAATGAATACGGCGGACTCCGTCGGGAATCCGCCGCTGAAGGCGCAGGCGCCGGCCGGGGCCGGGCCTGTTGTCGAGTTCTGTTGTATTTACTGCAGCGCGATTTCCACGTCCACGCCAGCAGGCAGGTCGAGCCGCATCAGGGCGTCGACCGTCTTGTCGGTGGGATCGACGATGTCCATCAGGCGCTGATGGGTGCGGATCTCGAACTGGTCGCGCGAGCTCTTGTTCACGTGCGGCGAGCGCAGCACGTCGTAGCGGCGGATGCGCGTGGGCAGCGGCACGGGACCACGAACCACGGCGCCGGTGCGCTTGGCGGTGTCGACGATCTCGGCGGCGGATTGATCGATCAGCTTGTAATCGAAGGCTTTCAAGCGGATGCGGATCTTCTGGTTTTTCATGGCGTTTCCTAAAGAACGAAAAGCGAAGGCGGCGACCACCGCCCTCGCTGAATGGATACTGCTTTACTTGATGATCTTGGCGACGACGCCGGCACCCACGGTGCGGCCGCCTTCGCGGATGGCGAAGCGCAGGCCTTCTTCCATGGCGATCGGCGCCAGCAGCTTGACCGTCATCGACACGTTGTCGCCCGGCAGCACCATCTCCTTGTCTTGCGGCAGGTCGATCGTGCCCGTCACGTCCGTCGTGCGGAAGTAGAACTGCGGACGGTAGCCGTTGAAGAACGGCGTGTGGCGGCCGCCCTCTTCCTTCGACAGAATGTACACCTCGGCCGTGAAGTCCGTGTGCGGCGTGATCGAACCCGGCTTGGCCAGCACCTGGCCACGCTCGACTTCCTCGCGCTTGGTGCCGCGCAGCAGAATGCCCACGTTGTCGCCCGCCTGGCCCTGGTCCAGCAGCTTGCGGAACATCTCCACGCCCGTGCAGGTCGTCTTCAGCGTCGGCTTGATGCCCACGATCTCGATTTCCTCGCCGACCTTGATCACCCCGCGCTCGATACGGCCCGTGACCACCGTGCCCCGACCCGAGATCGAGAACACGTCTTCCACCGGCATCAGGAACGCGCCGTCGACCGCACGCTCCGGCGTCGGGATGTACGTGTCCAGCGCCTGCGCCAGCGCCAGGATCGCCTGCTCGCCCAGCTCGCCCTTGTCGCCTTCGAGCGCCAGCTTGGCCGAACCCTTCACGATCGGCGTGTCGTCGCCCGGGAAGTCGTACTTCGACAGCAGTTCGCGGACTTCCATCTCCACCAGCTCGAGCAGCTCGGCGTCATCGACCATGTCGGCCTTGTTCAGGAACACGATGATGTACGGCACGCCAACCTGGCGGCTCAGCAGAATGTGCTCGCGCGTCTGCGGCATCGGGCCGTCGGCGGCCGACACCACCAGGATCGCCCCGTCCATCTGCGCCGCGCCCGTGATCATGTTCTTCACGTAGTCAGCGTGGCCCGGGCAGTCAACGTGCGCGTAGTGACGCGTCTCCGTCTCGTATTCCACGTGCGCCGTGTTGATCGTGATCCCGCGCGCCTTCTCTTCAGGCGCCGCGTCGATCTGGTCGTAGCCCTTGGCTTCGCCGCCGAACTTCGTCGACAGCACCGTCGTGATCGCCGCCGTCAACGTCGTTTTGCCGTGGTCAACGTGACCAATCGTACCCACGTTCACGTGCGGCTTGGTACGTTCAAACTTGCCTTTTGCCATGATCTCTATCCTTTGACTTTCAAGGAAACTGGGATATTTTGCCGCGCCCCCGGCAGGAGACGCGGCGACGGTGTTTAGGTTTAATTACTTGCCACGAGCGGCGATGACTTCGTCAGCGACGTTCTTCGGAGCTTCGGCGTAGTGCTTGAACTCCATGGTGTACGTGGCGCGACCCTGCGTCAGGGAACGCAGGTTGGTGGCGTAGCCGAACATCTCGGCCAGCGGCACTTCGGCCTTGATGACCTTGCCGCCGCCGACCATGTCGTCCATGCCCTGCACCATGCCGCGCCGCGAGGACAGGTCGCCCATCACGGTGCCGGCGTAGTCTTCGGGCGTCTCGACTTCCACGGCCATCATGGGCTCGAGCAGCACGGGGCTGGCCTTGCGCATGCCATCCTTGAAAGCCATCGAGGCGGCCATCTTGAACGCGTTCTCGTTCGAGTCCACGTCGTGGTACGAACCGAAGAACAGCGTGACCTTCACGTCCACCACCGGGTAGCCGGCGATGATGCCCGAAGGCAGGGTTTCCTGGATGCCCTTGTCGACCGCGGGGATGTATTCGCGCGGCACCACGCCGCCCTTGATGGCGTCGACGAATTCGTAGCCGCCACCGGGGGGCAGGGGCTCGATCTTGAGCACCACGTGGCCGTACTGGCCGCGGCCGCCGGACTGCTTGACGAACTTGCCTTCGACTTCCTCGCAGGTCTTGCGGATCGTTTCGCGGTAGGCCACCTGGGGCTTGCCCACGTTGGCTTCCACGCCGAACTCGCGCTTCATGCGGTCGACCAGGATCTCGAGATGCAGCTCGCCCATGCCCGAGATGATGGTCTGGCCGGATTCCTCGTCGCTGCGCACGCGGAAGGACGGATCCTCCTGCGCCAGGCGCGACAGCGCCAGGCCCATCTTCTCCTGGTCGGCCTTCGACTTGGGTTCGACGGCCTGCGAGATCACGGGCTCGGGGAACTCCATGCGCTCCAGCGTGACGTGGGAATCGACGTCGCACAGGGTTTCACCGGTGGTGACTTCCTTCAGGCCCACCACGGCAGCGATGTCGCCGGCCAGAACTTCCTTGATTTCCTCGCGGTTGTTCGCGTGCATCTGCAGGATGCGGCCGATACGCTCTTTCTTGCCCTTGATGGGGTTGTAGACGGTGTCGCCCGACTTCAGGATGCCCGAGTACACGCGCACGAAGGTCAGCTGGCCCACGAACGGGTCGCTCATCAGCTTGAATGCCAGCGCGGAGAACTTCTCGGTGTCGTCGGCCTTGCGGCTGACTTCGTTGCCGTTGTCGTCCAGGCCTTCGACCGGGGGGATGTCCACCGGCGAGGGCAGGTAGTCGATGACCGCGTCGAGCATGCGCTGCACGCCCTTGTTCTTGAAGGCGGTGCCGCACAGCATGGGCTGGATCTCGCCGGCGATGGTGCGCTGGCGCAGGGCCTGATTGATTTCGGCTTCCTCGAGTTCGCCGGTCTCGAGGTACTTGTTCATCAGTTCCTCGGACGACTCGGCGGCGGCCTCGACCAGCTTCTCGCGCCATTCCCCCGCGCTGGCCTGCAGCTCGGCGGGGATGTCGACGTAGTCGAACTTGGTGCCCTGGCTGGCTTCGTCCCAGATGATGGCTTTCATCTTGACCAGGTCGATCACGCCCTTGAACGCGTCTTCGGCGCCGATGGGGATCACGATGGGCACAGGATTGGCGCGCAGGCGCGTCTTCAGCTGGTCATAGACCTTGAAGAAGTTGGCGCCGGTGCGGTCCATCTTGTTGACGAAGGCCAGGCGGGGCACGCCGTACTTGTTGGCCTGGCGCCATACGGTTTCGGATTGCGGCTGCACGCCGCCCACCGCGCAGTACACCATGCAGGCGCCGTCCAGGACGCGCATGGAACGCTCCACCTCGATGGTGAAGTCCACGTGTCCCGGGGTGTCGATGATGTTGATGCGGTGCTCGGGGTAGTTGCCGGCCATGCCACGCCAAAACGCCGTCGTTGCTGCCGACGTAATGGTGATGCCGCGCTCCTGCTCCTGTTCCATCCAGTCCATGGTGGCTGCGCCATCGTGGACTTCGCCGATCTTGTGATTGACGCCGGTGTAGAAGAGGATGCGCTCGGTGGTGGTGGTCTTCCCTGCATCGATGTGCGCGGAGATACCAATGTTGCGATAGCGCTCGATCGGGGTTTTGCGGGCCATGGTGGGTTGATCCTTAAATTACCAGCGGAAGTGGCTGAAGGCCTTGTTGGCTTCGGCCATCTTGTGGGTGTCTTCGCGTTTCTTCATCGCGGCGCCGCGACCTTCGGCGGCGTCGATGAGCTCGCCGGCCAGGCGCAGGTCCATGGACTTCTCGCCACGCTTCTTGGCGGCTTCGCGCAGCCAGCGCATGGCCAGGGCCAGGCGACGCACGGGGCGGACTTCGACGGGCACCTGGTAGTTGGCGCCGCCGACGCGGCGGCTCTTGACCTCGACGATCGGCTTGATGTTGTTGATGGCCTGAGTGAAGACTTCCAGTGGCTCTTTGCCAGTCTTGCTCTGGATCTGGTCGAACGCACCATAGATGATGCGCTCGGCGACGGCTTTCTTGCCGTCCAACATCACGACGTTCATGAATTTGGCGAGCTCTACGCTGCCGAACTTGGGATCGGGCAGGATTTCACGCTTGGGTACTTCGCGACGACGGGGCATTTCTTGCTTCCTTGTGTCTGTTCAGTTGAACCGTGTTTCGTTACACGGCCATGGCCGCCCATATGGGACGACCCCTTACGATCCGCGCCAGTTCACAATGAACGGCACGTTTGCACTTTCCGGGCCACGCCGCTGCGCGCCGGGGAAGTACGACCGGGCTACGCGCCTCAGGCCTTCTTGGGACGCTTGGCACCGTACTTGGAACGGGCCTGCTTGCGATCCTTGACGCCTTGCAGGTCGAGGGAGCCGCGCACGATGTGATAGCGCACACCGGGAAGATCCTTCACACGACCGCCGCGCACCAGCACCACCGAGTGCTCCTGCAGGTTGTGGCCTTCGCCGCCGATGTACGAAATGACTTCGTAGCCGTTGGTGAGGCGCACCTTGGCGACCTTACGCAGCGCGGAGTTCGGCTTCTTGGGGGTGGTGGTGTAGACGCGCGTGCAGACGCCGCGACGCTGCGGGCAGTTCTCGAGCGCGGGGCTCTTGCTCTTGATGATGCTGACTTCGCGCGGCTTGCGCACGAGTTGGCTGATGGTAGGCATGACCGTTGAAATTCCTTTTACGTACCACTGGAAGTACTTGAGTACTGGCATCTGCCGGCATCACCGCACCCGGAAGGCCCGACAGGCCCTGGAACCGGCGATGGAGGCAGTTCACGCAAAACCGCCCCCGACGTTCGTATACGTAAAAGAGCAGGTCTTGCCATGCAAATCTTGCGCGCAACGCCCGATGCGCCACACGGCTCACCGGGCAAAAAGACATGAAAGCCGATCGACTACCCGATTAACGGGAAACCGTTAATCCTATCTGGCCGAATTGCCGGGATACCCCGCAGGGAAACCCCACGAACCCGCCAAACTCCAACCAGGGTTGGCGCACCAACGCGCAAGATAAAGCAGTGAGCCCGAAAGGTTAGCCCAGATCGGGAGCGATGTCAAAGGGCGGGGGAGCTCAGGTTGCGGCGAAGAGGTAACCGCTGCCGTAGACGGTGCGGATGGGCAACACCAGGCCCGCCATCTCGGCCTTGCGGCGCAGCCGGCTGACGATCACGTCGATGCTGCGGGCGCTGCTGGACCGGCCGGCGTCGGTCTCGACGGCCAGGCGTTCGGCCAGTTCGGCACGGCTGATGGAGCGGCCGGCCAGGTCGAGAAGCGCCCGCACGATGAGCCGCTCGTTGGCCGACAGCGACAGCGGCACGCCTCCCGGGGAAACCAGCGTCCAGTCCTGGTCGCGCAGTTCCCAGGCCCCGGAAGCCCTGCCGCTTTCGCCGGCGGCCAGGCCGTCGTCGGCCCCGGAACTCAGGCGGCGCGCCAGCGCGAGCACGATCCCGGCCAGCTCCCGCTCGTCGACCGGCCCGGGCAGACAGGCGTCGGCGCCGCTCTGCAGGCAGCGGATGCGGGCCTCGACCGTGAGCTGCACGCCGACGACGACCACGCCCATGCCATGCACGGCGCACAGCCGGGCCAGGACCGCATAGGCCTGCTCGCCCAGTTCGGTGACGTCGAGCACCACGACGGTGTAGGATTCTTCCCCGAGCAGCGTGAACAGTTCCAGCGGCGCCTTGCAGGCGCGCACGTCGATACCGGCCATGGACAATGCCTGCGACGCCCGGTCGCGCAGGATGTCATCCGTTGTCATAATGAGTGTGTGCAATTGCCTCATACCTCGTCCCTACCTGCACCGCAGGCCGGAGCGCCGGTTTGCGGCGGCCCGATGCGGCGCATATACAACGCAACGTCCACAGTGTGACGTCACAATCCGACGCATGCACAGTCAATTTCTGTCTAGTTTGCATTATTTGACGGTTGGTTGTTGCTGACCCTGGTATGAGCGGAGGTGCGGGTTATCATTCGCAGCATGCCGCCCGCAACACTTCATCCCGTCCTAAACTCCTGCCCGCCCCGGCCGGAAGCGAGGGCGCGCCGATGAAGATCGCCTCGCTCGAAGACGACCTCGACCAGGCCCGCCAGATTCACCACATTCTTACGACTGCCGGGTACGAATGTGTCGGATTCCAACGCAGCCTGGACCTGCTGGCCGCCGTACGCACGCAGGCGTTCGACCTGGTCCTGCTGGACTGGCAGGTTCCCGACATGAGCGGCGACGAAGTGCTGCGCAAGCTGCGCGACAGCTTCGGCTTCGGCGTGCCCGTGATCTTCCTCACGAGCCGCAACCAGGAAGAAGACCTGGTGGAAGGGCTGGCTGCAGGCGCCGACGACTACATCGCCAAGCCCTTGCGGGCCGCCGAACTGCTGGCCCGCGTGGGCGCCCTGCTGCGGCGCACGCGGCCCTCCGTGCCCTCCCATGCTCCGTTCACCGTGGCCGCCTACAGGCTGGACCCGGGCGAGCGGACCATAGCGCTGCACGGCCAGGACATCACCCTGGCCCCCAAGGAGTTCGACCTGGCCCTGCTGTTCTTCCGCAACGTGGGCCGCCTGCTGTCGCGTGCCGTACTGGCGGAAAGCGTGTGGAACCGCGAGATTCCCGCCACGTCGCGCACGCTGGACACGCATTTGTCCAACATCCGCCAGAAACTGCAGTTGCGCCCCCAGAACGGCGTGCGGCTCAGTGCGTCCTACGCGCTGGGCTACCGGCTGGACCTGGTTGCAACCGACTCCCCGGCCGAAGAGCCGCCGACTTCCTGAAAAACAAGATCCCATACCCGATGACCCGCCGCCTTTTCTGGCTCCTGGCCTGCGTCCTGCTGTCCCTTGCCACTGCTGCCGCGCGCGCCCAGCCCGCCGGCGCCTTGGGCGAAGACTTCATCTACGTCATCCGGCCCGGCGACACCCTGATCGGCGTGGCGGAAACCTATACAGGGGATCCGTCGAACTGGTCCCGCCTGGGATCCGTGAACCAGGTGGCGGATCCGCAGCGGCTGCCCATTGCCTTGAACCTGCGCATACCGTTCTCGCTGATACCGGAACAGCCGGCGGCGGCCCGCATCGCACACGTGCAGGGCGCCGCCGAGATCGACGGGGCGCCGGCCCGGGTCGGGGCGGCGGTGCCGGAAGGCGCGACGCTGCGCACCGCCGCCGACGGCTTCGTGACGGTGGAACTGGCCGACGGCAGTGCCGTGACGGTGCCGGGCGGCAGCGCCGTGCAGATCGAGCGGCTGCGCGCCTTCGTGCACGGCGGCGGGCTGGGTGACACCATCCTGCGCGTGGGCGAGGGCGCCGTGGAGTCGCAGGTGGCTCCCTCCGGGCAGGGCGTAGGCCGCTTCGAGATCCGTACGCCCGTCGCCGTCACCGGCGTGCGCGGCACGCGCTTCCGCATGCAGGCGGGCGAACGGGGCGCCACCAGCGAAGTCCTGGAAGGCAGCGTACGGCTGCAGCCGGGTGCTGCAAGCGCCGGCCAGCCGGTAACGGTGGCCAGCGGGCATGGCGCCGTCGTGGGCGCCGATGGCGGCCTCATCGGGCTGCGCCCCCTGCTGCCCGCCCCCGAACTCGGCCAGCCTGTCCGCATCGGCGGCGCCTGGACCGTGCCCTTCCCCGCGATACCCGGCGCCGTCAGGTACCGCATCCGCGTGTCCACCGATGCCGACGGCACGCGGCCGGTATCCTCGCGCGAGGTCGACACCCCGGACCAGGTCCAATTTTCGGCCACGGGCACCGGTACGTTCCACGTGAGCATCCAGGGCGTGGACGACGCCGGCCTGGCGGGCCGCTCCGCTACCCGGCCCTTCGACGGCGTACGTGCGCTGATGACGTCGTCCGGCCTCGCCGTGGCCACCGGAACAGGCGGCCTGATCACCCTCGCCGACTACTGACCGGGGGACCGGCAGCCATGGCGTCGACCCGCAGCCAGCGCAGGATCGGCGCCTATTCGGGCCTGCTGGTCACGCTGGTGCTGGGCCTCGTCGCCGCGCTGCTTGGCTCCCTGGGCGGGCTGGGCCGGGCCGACCAGATCCTCTACGACCGCGCCGTTGCCGGGATGAGCCGGCCGGCGGCCGGCGATATCGCCATCATCGTGATCGACGATGCGGCCATCGCGTCCCTGGGCCGCTGGCCCTGGCCCCGCAACGTGCACGCTGCCCTGCTCGACCGGCTCCGCAGCGCACGCGCGGTGGGGCTGGACCTGATTCTCTCCGAACCCGACCGTCAATCTCCGCGCGACGACACCATGCTGGCCGAAGCCATGCGCCGGCATGGCAAGGTGGTCCTGCCGGTGGTGCTGGACAGTCTGCCGCGGGCCAGCAGCGGGGAGTTCCCCCTGCCGGCCCTGGCGGAAGCGGCAGCAGGACTGGGTTTCATCAACATCCTCCCTGACCGCGACGGCGTGGTGCGCGACGTCACCTGGGTGGCGGACGCGGGCGGCCGGACCGTTCCCCACTTCGCCCTGGCCCTGTTGCGTGCCGGCGGCGAAGGAGCCCGGGCCCAGGCCGTGGCCGCTCAAATGACGCAGACGTCCACCCGGGGCATCGCCTACGCCGGTCCGCCCGGGCACTTCCGCATCATCCCGTACCTGCAGGTATTGAACGGCCAGGTGCCGCCCTCGTGGTTCGCGGGCAAGTACGTGCTCGTCGGCTCCTGGGCCACCGGCCTGAGCGACGCCTTTCCCACGCCGGTATCGCACCAGGCCAACGGCATGTCGGGCGTGGAGATCCTGGCGAACCTGGTGCAGGCTGCGCGCCAGGACCGGATGCTGCGCCACGCGTCTGCCTGGCAGAATGCCCTGGCGTGCACCGTGCCCGTCCTGCTGCTGTGCCTGGGCCTGCGCTATGCATCGCCCAGCCTGGCGCTGGGCCTGTCCGTTCTTGCGCTCGCAGCGGTGCTGGGCGGTGCATATCTGGCCCTGCGTTACGCGCAGGTCTGGTTTCCGCCCCTTGCGGCGATGCTGGCCGCCGCGCTGGCCTACCCCCTGTGGAGCTGGCGCAGCCAGGCGGCCGCGCTGCACGAGATGGACCGCGAACTCAGGCGGCTGCGCCGCGAGTACCCCCCCGTGCTGCAGGAGGCCCGCACGAACCGCGTGACGGGACACACGCTGGAAGACCGCCTGCTGGAGCTGCGGCGGGCCCTGGCGCGCGTGCGCAACCTGCGGCGTTTCCTGGAAGACGGCCTGGACGGCATGCCGGACACCACGCTGGTTTTCGATGCCGAGGGACGCCTGCAATTCTCGAACCGTGCGGCGCAACACTATTTCGCCAGCATGGAGGCCGGCCCGTTCGGCATAGGCACGGCGGCCCACGAAGTGCTGCCGTACATCGTATCGGACGATGCGGCACGCGCCGCGGTAAGCCGGGCGCTGCTCGAGCTGCGCCCCGGCATACCCGCCGGCCCGTGGAACGTGGACGTGGAGGTGCGCGACCGCGCGGACCGCCACCTGATGCTGAAGTGCGCGCCGATCCATACGGCGGAAGGCGTCTTCGCCGGCACCGTGCTCACCCTGGCCGACATCACGGCCATCCGGCAGGCCGAGCGCAAGCGCGAGGAAACGCTGCGCTTCGTATCGCACGACATGCGCGCGCCGCAGAACGCCATCCTGGCGCTGGTGGACCTGAACCGCCGGCAGACCGACGCCCAGCGCCAGCACGAGGCCTGGAGCCGGATCGACCAGCTGGCGCACCGCACCTTGCAGCTGGTCGATGACTTCGTGCATCTCACCCGGGCCGAATCCGTGCCCATCGGCCGGGAAGATGTGGACCTGGGCGATACGCTGCTGCAGGCAGCCGACGATTTCTGGGCCCCGGCGCAGGCGCGCCGCATTGCGCTGAACCTGCCTCAGCCCGTGCCCGTGGCCATGGTCCGCGGCGACCAGTCGCTGCTGCTGCGTGCAGTCTGCAATCTGCTGAGCAATGCCATCAAGTACGCGCCGGCCGGCGGCCGGGTGGACGTGGCGTTGCGCGCCGACGGAGGCTGGTGGGAAATCGCCGTCAGCGACGACGGCCCGGGAATCGCCGCTGCGGACATGGATCGGCTGTTCCAGCCCTTCTCGCGCGTGGGCGCCACCGCCAAATCGGACATACACGGCGCCGGGCTCGGATTGGCTTTCGTGCGCACCGTGGTCCAGCGTCACGGCGGCACGATCCAGGTACACAGCGAGCCCGGCCGTGGCGCGACCTTCGTGGTCCGGCTGCCGGCCGGCGATCCGTCGGAGCCGTAGCCGCCGGCCGGGCCCAGGGGCGCGGCGCAATACGGCTTGCCGGTCGACGGCCCCCTAGCGGAACGTATGCGTAATCACGGTGGGCCGGCCGGCGCGCACGGTCAGCGTGGTGCGGTAGGGCGGCAGGGTGGCGTTGCGCACTTCCACCGCATAGCGCCCCGGCGCCAACCGCAGCGTCTTCAACGGCGGGGTGACGCCCCGGTGCTTGCCATCGATCCAGACCTCGCCCCAGGGCGCGATGTCCAGGGCCACCGTGACGAGCGCCGGGGGCGGCGCGTCGGCCCCCGGCCCCTGCCGGGGCTTTTCCTGGGCGGTGGCGGGCGGAAGTCCCGGAGAGTCCGACGCAGGTGCCTGGCCGGCGGGCGGCGTATCCGCACCTGTCGCCGCAGGCTGCGCCGGATCGGCGGCGGAGCCGGGCAAAGCGGGCAGCGCGGGTTCGGCGGCAGGGGGCTGCGTCAGCCCCGGACCGACCTGCGGCACCGGATCAGGGCCCGCGGCCGGCGCAGGCGCCTGCGGCACCGACTCGGATCGCGTGATCACGGCGCTGTCGTCGGTGGACAGGCGGTCCCACCAATACGCGCCCAGCGCCAGGCCGCCGCCGGCCAGCAAGGCCAGCAGCAGCGCCGTGCGCCAGCCCGGACGGCCGGGCTCCGCTTCCACGAGCTGAGGGGGCGGGACCAGCGATACCGGGGACGCAGCCGGCTCCGGCGGCACGGGCGGCGTGGCGGGAAAAGCCAGGATCTCGGCGTATTGCGCCAGCGAGCGCGGCCGGTCGGCAGGGTCCAGTGCCAGGCCCTGGTCGATGGCGGCGAGAAAGGAGCGCTCGTAGCGGTCGTATTTCGGCAGGCCCTGCTCCGCCAGCGGCGCGTAGGTGTCGTGCTCGAGGCGCTCGGCAGCCGAAGGGGGCGGCTTGCCGGCCACCAGCGCATGGGCCACCGCGCTCAGGCCATAGACGTCGCTCCAGGGGCCACGCGCCCAGTGCGCCCCCGCGGCATAGAGCTCCGGCGCCGCGTAGCCCGGCTCGGGAACGGCCGGCTGCGCCCCGCCCTGCACCGGCATCCCGGGCGCCATGAAGTGCGCCCGCCCGGATTCATCCAGCCCGACCGTATGCACGCTGATGTCGCCGCCGATACGGCCCTGCGCATGCAGCGCCTCGAGCTGGGGAACGAGTTCGGCCAGCACACGCTTGATGCGCTGCTGGGGCACGCCTCCGCCTGCCGTGGCGGCGATGGCACTGAGCGGACGATGGGCCAGGGGAGCTGCCCCGGCAAAAGGATTGCGCGGCTTCGGGTAAGCGGACATCAGGTCGACGGACTTTGACGGCATGGCGGCCAGACAACGCAGGGAGCGCCGGACTCCACGCCATAAACGGATATTACCCTCCGGACACGGCCGCTGCCGCGGCACGCGCCGAGCCGGCAAGCTTATACCAAGCCCGGGCGCTGCGTGCGCCGATGCCGGCGCGCCCCCGGGCAGCGATCACACACCCAGGGCGTCCGGGGATGGCGCCATGGCGGGGGCAGCGGCGGCCCCCCGCAGCCCGGCCGCCACGCGCGCCGGCGTGAAAGGCGGCTCGCGCCAGCGCAGTCCCGTGGCGTCGAACAGCGCGTTGGCCACCGCCGCCGGCCCCGGCACCGACGCCGACTCCCCGCCGCCCATGGGCGGCTCGTCCTGGCGCGGCATCAGCACCACCTCGACGTCAGGCACGTCCATGAAGCCGGCGATGGGATAAGCGCCCCATTCCCGGCTGCGCACCCCGTGGCGGTCGAACGTCACGCTCTCCTTCAACACACGGCTCAGCGTCTGGATGACGTTGCCGTGCACCTGGTGGCGCACGCCGTCGGGATTCACCATCATGCCGGTGTCCTGCCCCACCACCACGCGCTCCACCACCACCCGCCCACTTTCCGCGTGCACCCTCAGGTCCACCACCCAGGCCGACCACGCCGCGCCGAAACCGGGAAACTTGCTGTGGACATAGCGTGCGTAGGCCAGGCCGCGGCCGCGCAGCCATCCCTGCGCGTCGGGCCGGCCACGCGCGCCTGCCGCCCCGGTCACCCAGCCTGCCCGCCGGGCCACGGCAGCGACGAGGTCGCGCGCCCGCGGATCGTCGAGATGCCGCAGGCGGAACTGCAGGCGGTCCTCGCCGGCCTGCCCGGCCAGCTCGTCGACGAAGCAATCGTGCGCGAACGAATTGGGCAGGGCCGATACGCCGCGCAGCCAGGCGGCGCGCACGATGGCCGGAACATCGTCGCAGGCGATGCGGCAATGCGCATAGCGATAGGGGGGCACGGCCGTGCGGTCGCCCATTTCCAGGGTGCGCGGCTCGGCGGCAACGACCCCCGTAAGCAGCAGGGCCAGCATGGGGGCGTCGTTGGAGGGATAACGGGTGAGGAAGTCGTAGGCCAGCAGGTTGCCCGCGCCGTCGAGCGCGCCGCGCACGGTGACGAGCTGTGCCGAGCCCTTGGGCTCCCAGGCATGCTCCTGCTCCCGCGTCAGCTGGACCCGCACGGGCGCGCCCACCGCACGCGACAACAGCGCAGCGTCGCCCGCGACGTCGTCGGCGCAATTGCGGCCATAGCAGCCGGCAGCTTCCATCCGCACCACTTCGATACACGACTCCGGCAAGCCGGTGAGCCGGTGCAGGTCGATGCGCAGCATATGCGGATTCTGCGTGCCGGACCACACCGTGAGCGCGTCTGCGCTCCAGTCTGCGAGCGCGCACGAAGGTCCGATCGAGGCGTGCATCTGATAGGGCCAGACGTAGCGCACCGCGTGCACGCCCCGCGGAGCCTGGGCCAACGCGGCCTCGACATCGCCCGACGAGGCCAGGGGCCGGCGGCGGGAATCGATGGCGGCCAGTGCGGTGGCCAGGTCGCCGAGGTCCGGGGCGGGCGGAATCTCGCGCCAGCGCACGCGCAGGGCCCGGGCCGCGCGGGCCGCGACATCCTCGCGCCGGGCCACCACGCCGACGAAGTCGCCATGCACCACGACCTTGACGATGCCAGGCAGGCCTGCGAGCGCGGATTCATCCACCGACAGCAGGCTGCGGCCGATGAAGCCCCCGGCATCCCGGCCTGCATAGGGCGGGCGCACCACCCGACCATGCAGCATGCCGGGCACGCGCATGTCGTGCACATAGGTGAGGCCGCCCGTGACCTTGGCCGGGATGTCCACGCGGGCCACCGGCCGGCCCACGATCCGGTGCTCGGAGGAAGGCTTGACGGCGACCTCCTCGGCCAGCCTCAGCATGGCGCCGCCGCCGGCCAGCAGCGTCCAATAGTCCACCTGCGCACCGTTGGGCGCACGGACGATGCCGTCGTCGACCCGCAGGGCATGGGCCTCGGCGTGCAGCTGCCCGGCAGCCATCCCGAGCAGATGCGCCCGCGCCTGTGCGGCGGCGCGACGCAACGGCACGGCCGCGATCTGGATGCTCGCGCTGGCGATGGTCGGACCCTGGTTGGGCACGGCCTCCGTGTGCCCCAGCACCATCTCCACGCGATCCAGCGCCACGTCGAGCTCTTCCGCAACGATCTGCGCCAGCGCCGTGCGTATGCCGGTGCCCAGGTCCACGTGCCCGTTGAAAGCCAGTACGCGCCCCTGGGCGAGCACCGCCACGAAGATGTCGGGCGTGGGGCGGACATAGTCGGATGCCGCGCCGGGCTGGCCCGGCGCAGGCTTGACCGCCGGCAGGGGATCGCGCACCACCAGCAGCGCGTCCGGCGCGCGCAGCAGCGCCGCATGCCGGGCCTTGTGCATGCTGGGGGTCATCGGGCCGCGTCCATGAGTGTGTGTTCCTGTTGCTGCGTTGAAAGTCGGTCTGCGCAGGTATCGGAGACCTGTCCGTCATCTGTGCGCCTGAGGCGCCAGCGCGTTTCAGGTGCCTGACACCTGCTGGGTTGCGCCGGCCTGTGCCTGCGCATCGAGCACCTTGCCTGCGCGCACCACCTCCACCCCGTCGAGGGCCACCGTGCAGCCGCGCAGCGGGATGTCGATGTGGCAGGCCGTGGTGCGGCTGCCCCCGGCCTCGTTGTTCGGCCCCAGCGAAAACAGGAAATTGCCCTCGTAGGCGCGCGCATCCATGCCGATGGTGGCCTCGCGGTCGTACAGCCCCAGCGTGGACCAGTGCGCCCGCGGCTGCAGCCCCCAGCCGATGTGCGAGATCGCGTAGGCCTCCGGATCGTTGAACGAGGCCATGTACTGGCTGAGCAGCTCGGCGTCCACCCCGCCCTCGATGCGCGTGGCGTAGCCCGCCTGCACCGTGAGCACGATCCGCCCCGTGGTGTACGACTTCTGCGGCAGCAGGATGTCGCCCGCATCGATCACGATGGTGCCGTGGCTGCCGCCCTCGTTGGGCCAGGTCAGCGCAAAGCCGCTGGGCCAGTGGTCCCAGCGCCCGGGCTCGTCGACGAAACCGTACTCGCTGATCGCCGCAAACTCCCCCAGCGCACAGCGCAGGTCCGTGCCCGCGGCCGAGCGCACCGTCATCTCGCGCGCGCCGGCCAGCCGCGCGGCCGCGGCCTTGACCCGCTCGCGGTCGCCCTCGGTGGGCACCAGCCGCGCCAGCACCTCCGGCGGCTCCACCGCCAGCAGGATCTTCGTGCCGCCCTGCAGGATCTCGTGCTGCTCGGGCGAGAACAGCAGCGTCATCAGGTCCAGCACCAGGTCGCTGGCCTTGAGCATGGCGATGGCCGCGGCGTTGCCCGTCAGCGGCGTGGTCCCCAGGTAGGCCAGCGCGTCGCGGCTGAGCGCCTTCTCGCCGTTGACCGGCGGCAGGTCCAGCCGGTTGACGATGGCCCCCTTGGACTGCGCCGCAATCAGCGCCGTGGCCAGCGTCTGCGGATGCGTCGCCGCGCTGGTGAGTATGGTGACGGTCTGCCCCGGCTCCAGCCGGGACAGCGTGAGCACCTGGTTCCAGGCGCGGATCATCTCGAAGTCGCTCACGGGCATGACAGGTCTCCCACAACTGGTGTCTGACACCAGCGTTCAGTCTTTACAGAAATTTCTGTACACCGGTGTCTGACACCAGTGCTCGGTCTGGATTGGAATTCAATGTATACGCTTCATTTTCATCACTATGTGCGGCGCTGGCAATAGGTTCTGTCAGCGCTGCCCCTTGGAAGCCGGATCAAGGGTAAACCCTTAATAAAGATGCTCGGGGGTGGACTATCTCGGTTGCCACACAGCATTTCGCAGCACGGGCTCGAAAACGTCGTTTACGACGAAAATTTGAGTGTGTACACTTTGTTTTAATGAGCGTCCGTCGCGGCGGCTCAGGCTATGCTCCAGGAGACCCATCGTGCAAGGCAAACCCAGAATCGCCATCGTCGGCGCCGGGCTGGGCGGCACAGCCGCCGCGGCGCTCATGGCACGCGCAGGCTTCGACGTCCGCCTCTACGAACAGGCCCCCGCCTTCTCCCGGCTGGGAGCGGGCATACACGTGGGCCCCAACGTCATGAAGATCCTGCGCCGGATCGGCATCGAAGACGCGCTCAACCAGCAGGGGTCGCACCCGGACGCCTGGTACAGCCGCGACTGGCAGACCGGCGACATCCTCGCCCGCATCCCGCTGGGCGACTATGCCGTGTCGCACTACGGCGCCAGCTATCTCACCGTGCACCGGGGCGACTTCCACGCCCTGCTCACGGCCGCCCTGCCTGCCGGCATGCTGCAGTTCGGCAAGCGTCTTTCAGGCGTCGAGGACCGCGGAGACGTCGTGGCGCTGCGCTTCGACGACGGCACCACGGCCGAGGCCGACATCGTCATCGGGGCCGACGGCGTCAACTCCAGGCTGCGCGAACACCTGCTGGGCCCCGAGCCGCCAAAGTACACGGGCTACGTCGGGCACCGCGCCGTGTTCCCCACGCCTCTCGACAGCGGATCGCTGCCCTTCGACATGTGCGTCAAGTGGTGGTCCGACGATCGCCACATGATGGTGTACTACGTCACCAGCAAGCGCGACGAGATCTATTACGTGACCGGCGTGCCCGAAGACAGCTGGGACCTGTCGAACAGCTGGGTGCCCAGCAGCAAGGAAGAAATGCGCGAGGCCTTCGCCGGCTGGCATCCCACGGTGCAGGCCCTCATCGAGAACACCACCGAAGTCTCGAAGTGGCCGCTGCTCGAACGCGACCCCCTGCCGCTCTGGAGCCGCGGCCGCATCGTGCTGCTGGGCGATGCCTGCCACCCCATGAAGCCGCACATGGCGCAAGGCGCGGCCATGGCCATCGAAGATGCGGCCATGCTGGCCCGCGTGTTCCAACAGGTGGGGCTGGACGACCACGCGCTGGCATTCCGCCTCTACGAGGACAACCGCGCCGAGCGCGCCGGCCGCGTGCAGCGCGTCTCGCACGACAACACCTGGCTGCGCACCAACGAGGACCCCGACTGGTGCTTCGGCTACGACGTATTCGAAGTGCCGCTGGTGGAAGGCCGGCGCGCCGCTTGAAAGCTGCGCCGATACGCAAACGCGCCGGGCGCTGCCCATGCGCGCGCCCGGCCGCACAGGCTGCGCCTCAAACGGTGAGATAGGCGCGTCGGACTTCCTCGTTTTCGGCCAGCTCCGCCATGGTGCCGCTGTAGCGGATCTGGCCCTTCTCGAGCACGTAGACCCGGTCGGACACCAGCTCGGCGAAATGCACGTTCTGCTCCGACAGCAGGATGCTGGCCCCCTGCGCCTTGAGCGCGAGGATCATGTGCGCCATCTGCTCCACGATCAGGGGAGCCACGCCTTCGGAGGGCTCGTCGAGCAGCACCAGGAAGGGATTGCCCATCAACGTGCGCGCCACCGTCAGCATCTGCTGCTCGCCGCCGCTCATCTGCCCGCCCGGACGGTCCTGCATCTCCCCCAGGTTCGGGAAAAGGCGATACAACGCCTCGGGACGCCAGTTCGGCGCTTCGCTGCCGTCGGGCCAGCGCCGCGCCGGCTGCCGCCCCACTTCGAGGTTCTCCGTGACGGTGAGGTCGGTGAAGATGCGGCGGTCTTCGGGCACGAAACCCAGCCCCAGGCGCGCGATCTCGTACGGCTGCAGGCCGGCGATGTCGCGACCCATGAATTCCACGTGGCCACGCCGTCTGGCCAGCAGGCCCATGATGGCCTTGAACGTGGTGGATTTGCCCGCGCCGTTGCGGCCCATCAGGGCAACGACCTCGCCACGCCGCACTTCCAGGTCCACGTCGAAGAGGATGTGCGCCGCGCCGTACCAGACGTTCAGGCCGCCTACCCGCAACAGCGGTTGGCTCTGTGCGGACACGGCAGGAGCCGGGGCCGCAGCATGCGGGACGGATTGGTCGACGGCGCTCATGCGGGCGCTCCGGCGGCGGGCTTCTCGAAGGTCTTGCCGGTACCGAAATACACTTCCTGCACCTTGGGATGATTGCGGATATCCTGCGCGCCGCCCTCGGCGATGAGCCGTCCGCGCGCCAGCACGATCATGCGGTCGGCATAGGCGAACACCACGTCCATGCTGTGCTCGGTGAACAGCACCGCCATGCCGCGCTCCACCACCAGGCGCTTGGTGAGCGCCATGAGGGCATTGCGTTCCTGCGGCGCCATGCCGGCGGTGGGTTCGTCCATCAGCAGCAGCTTGGGATCGTTGGCCAGCCCCATGGCGAGCTCGACGCGCTTGACGTCGCCATAGGCCAGCTCGCTGCAGGGGCGGTCGGCCTGCTCGTGCATGCCCACCTGCCCGAGCAGCGCCAGCGCCTCGGCACGGTAGCGCCGGGCCGCCGGACGGCCATAGCGATAGACGCCGTCGCGATGCGATTGCAGCGCCAGCTGGATGTTCTCGGCCACCGTGAGCGAAGCGAAGGTGGCCGCGATCTGGAAGGTGCGGCCCACGCCCAGGCGCCAGATGTCGCGCGGCTTCATGCCGGTCAGCTCGCGGCCTGCCAGCTTCACCGAACCCGAGGTAGGCGCGAGCTGGCCGCCCACCATGTTGAACGTGGTGGACTTGCCCGCGCCATTGGGGCCGATCAGGGCCAGCAGCTCGCCGGCATTCAGGTCGAAGCTGATGCCGTCGACTGCCTTGAGCCCGCCGAAGGCCTTGCTGAGATCACGTACCTGCAGGAGACTCATGCCCGCTTCTCCCGCGCGCCGGCCGCAAAGGCGCCGCCGTTGCGGCCGGCGCGGTGATGGGCCTGCTGCGCCAGCTGCCTGCAGAAGCCCGCGATGCCCTGCGGGAACACCAGCACCAGCAGCAGGATGACGCCCCCGAACAGGGCACGCCAGTATTCCGTGGCCCGCATGACGTAGTCCTGCAGGACATTGAAGGCGGCCGCCCCCACGATGGGCCCCACCAGCGTCTGGATGCCGCCCAGCAGCACCATGACCAGGCCGTCGACCGACTTGCCCACCGCCATCGCGTCGGGGGAGATGCTGCCCTTCGAAAACACGTACAGCGCGCCGGCCAGCCCGGCGAACACGCCCGCCACGACGAAGGCCACCCACTGCACGCGCTTGACGTCGATGCCGATGGCGTCGGCGCGCAGGCTGGAATCGCGTGAGGCGCGCAGGGCATAGCCGAAAGGCGCGAACAGCACGCGACGCAACGCGAGCAGCGACAGCGCCGCCACCACCAGCACCAGGTAATAGAACGCGCTGCCCGAGAGCCAGTCTGCGGGCCAGACGCCGATGATGCCGTTGGAGCCGCCGGTGAAGCCGTCCCACTGGAACACCACCGACCAGACGATCTGCGAGAAGGCCAGCGTGAGCATCGCGAGATAGACGCCCGAGAGCCGCACGCAGAACCAGCCGAACACCAGCGCGCCGACGGCGGCGACCAGCGGCGCAAGAACCAGCGCGGCTTCCATGGGCAGGGCGGCAGCCTTGAGCAACAGCGCCGCCCCGTAGGCCCCCAGACCGAAGTAGGCCGCATGGCCGAACGAATGCATGCCGCCAGGGCCCATGATGAAATGCAGGCTGGCGGCGAACAGCACCGCGATGAGGATGTCCTGGGCCAGCACCACGGCATAGGGCAGCACGTCGCCCAGCAGCGGAAGCACCGCCAGCAGCACGAAGATCACGGCAGCGAAGATCCGGAAGCCCGGCGACGAGAATTGCAGCGGCGCCTCTACCGGGGCGGAATTGCGGCTTGCGCCCTGCGGACGGCCGAACAGGCCCCACGGCCGGAACACGAGCACCAGCGCCATGAACACGAACTCGACCACCAGCGTCAGCTTGGAGAAGGACACTTCCATGCCCAGCAGGGAGACCGTGCCGATGCCTATGCACAGCGCCTTGATCTCGGCGATGATGAGCGCAGCCACATAGGCGCCCGGTATCGAGCCCATGCCGCCCACCACCACCACCACGAAGGCGTCGCCTATGGTGCGCAGGTCCAGCCCCAGGCTGGCCGGCTCGCGCGGCAGCTGCAGAGCGCCGCCCAGGCCCGCCAGCATGGCCCCCAGCGCGAACACGCCGGTGAACAGCCAGGCCTGGTTCACGCCCAGCGCGCCGAGCATCTCGCGGTCCTGGGTGGCGGCCCGCACCAGCGTGCCCCAGCGCGTACGCGTGAGCAGCAGCCACAGCAGGCCCAGCACGGCCGGGCCGATGACGATGAGCACCAGGTTGTAGACCGGATACTGCCGCCCCAGCAGCGTGACGGCGCCTGACAGGCCGGGCGCCCGCCGCCCGAGCAGGTCTTCGGCGCCCCAGATCCACAGGGCCGCATCGTTGATCACCAGGACCAGCGCGAACGTGGCCAGCAGCTGGAACAGCTCCGGGGCCCGGTATATGCGCCGCAGCAGCACGACCTCGATGGCCGCTCCCAGCGCGCCGACCGCCAGCGCGGCCGCCAGCAGGCCGAACCAGAAACCCGGGGCGCTGCCGCCGATGCGCTCGACCACCGTATACGCCACATAGACGCCCAGCATGTAGAGCGAACCGTGCGCGAAGTTGACGATGCGCGTCACGCCGAAGATCAGCGAGAGGCCGGCCGCCACCAGGAACAGCGATGACGCCTCGGCCAGCCCGTTGAGCAGCTGCACCAAGAAACCCGTGAAATCCATGACTCCAGCACCCGTAGAAGAGTATGCGCCGGGCGCGGGCTCAGTCGGCGGGACGCAGCTTGCGCACCACGTCGTCGGGCGGCATGGCCTTGGCCCCGTCGACGTAATAGATGTCGGTCATGATGCCCTTGCCGTCCTGCAGGCCCAGCTTGCCGACGTACGCCCCCATGGTGGATTGATGGTCGAGCGCGCGATATTCGATCTCGCCGAAGGGTATGGTGAGCTTCAGCCCCGCGAACGCCTTGATGAGCGCTTCGGTTTCGACGGAGCCCGCCGCCTTCATGCCGGCTGCCAGCGATTTGATGGCGCTGTAGCCCACCACCGAACCCAGCCGGGGGTAATCGTCGAACTTGGCCTGGTAGGCCTTGAGGAAGGCCTGGTGCGCGGGCGTGTCGATGAACTGCCACGGATAACCCGTGACGATCCAGCCCTGCGGCGTTTCGTCGCGCAGCGGATCCAGGTACTCGGGCTCGCCGCTCAGCACGCTGACCACCGGCATGTTCTGGAACAGCCCGCGCGTGGTGCCTTCGCGCACGAACTTCGCCAGGTCGGCGGCGAACAGCACGTTGAAGATGGCATCGGGTTTGGCATCGGCCAGCGCCTGCGCCACGCTGCCTGCATCGACCTTGCCCAGGGGCGGCGCCTGCTCGACCACGAATTCCACGTCGGGCTGGCCCGCCTTCATCAGGGTCTTGAAGGTGTCGACCGCCGACTGGCCGTATTCGTAGTTGGGATACACGATGGCCCAGCGTTTCTTCTTCAGCTTGAGCGCCTCGGGCACGAGCATGGCCACCTGCATGTAGGTCGACGTGCGCAGCCGGTAGGTATAGCGGTTGCCGTTGGCCCACACGATCTTGTCGGTGAGCGGCTCGCTGGCCAGGAAGAACACCTTCTTCTGCTTGGCGAAGTCGGTGAGGGCCAGCCCGATGTGCGACAGGAACGAGCCCGTGAGCACGTCCACCCGTTCGCGCGACACCAGCTCCTCGGCCGCCCGCACGGCCTCGCCCGGATTGGCGTTGTCGTCGCGCGTGATGAGCTCGAGCTGCTTGCCGTTGACCCCGCCCGCGGCATTGACTTCGTCGACCGCGAGCTGCATGCCCTTCTTGTATGGATCGAGGAATGCCGGCTGGGCCTTGTAGCTGTTGATCTCACCGATCTTGATGGTGCCCTGCGCGCCTGCCGAGGCGGCCAGCGCTGCCAGGCACATCGCGCCCAGCAGCTGGACGTAGCGCTTGCAACCCTTCATCGATTTCCCCTTGAATGACCGCCCGGCCGAACGCCGGAACGAAGCGCCGGACCCGGCTGTGCGGCCCCGACAATAAAAGCGTACACACTCGAATCGCGCCTGTAAATGCAGGCTAGCCATGAGTAAGACTAACGCATTGGAATCCGGAATGGCCAGTCCTACGGGATTACCCGGGTTCGTCCCAATACCAGTGCATTGAGGCTTGCCTGAATGCACCATTCCCACCCATCGCCAGGCCGCTCCCGGCACACCGGCCGCACGCCGCACGGCAGCGGCAATTCGAGCGATGACGCTTGATCTTCCCGCCATGCCGGCGCCTATCGCCCGGCCTCGTCGGCGCTGGCGTCCTCGTCTGCGCCGCACATCTTGCGCAGCAGATACAACATGGCCACCCGCTCGGCCGGATTGAGCTCGCCGAAGGTGCTCTCGGTGATCTGCAGCGCGAAGGGCACCATCTGCCGCACCAGGTTCAGGCCGGCGTCGGTGAGATCCACCAGCACCTTGCGGCGATCCGCAGGATCATGCGAGACGGTGATGAGCGCACGCGACTTCAGGCGTTCGATCACGCCTCTCACGGTGGCCTGGTCTATGGCCGTGTGCTTGACGATCTCGATCAGCGAGCACGCGCCGCGGTCGCGCACCGCGCACAGCACCACGAACTGCGCCGCCGTGAGCTGCGAATCGGGAATGGTCTGCTGGAAGATGGCGACGTGGCGCTGGTAGGCGCGACGCAGCAGGTGGCCGACCTGCTCGGAAAACTGGTAGTCGGGCGCGGGCGTGGCGGGACGTTTGGCGGCTTTCGTCATGGTCGGGAGCGTCGTGGAGAGTCGGTGCACGGCACGCCCGGCGCCTCGCGTCCGGCATGCGGCCCGGGACCGATGGTAACAGCAAGGCCCGCGCCACGCGGCCGCGGGGGCCGGCCACGCGGCGCCGCGGCCGCCCCTGCCGTCAGGCCAGCGCCTTCGCCACGTGGTAGCCCGAAGCGCCCGACAGGCCCGGACCGGGATGCGTGGCGGCGCCGATGTGATACAGGCCCTTGACCGGCGTGGCGTGGTTCCTGACGCCGCCCACGGGCCGCCAGAAGAAGTACTGGTCCATCGCGCATTCGCCGGAGTATGGGTCGCCGCCCACCAGGTTGATGTTCAGCCTGGCGAGGTCGGCTGGTGAAATCACCTTGCGGCCCACGATGCTGCGCTGGAGGTTGGGCACGTGCCGCGCGATGCGGCCCACGATGCGGTCGGCATAGGCTTCGCGCAGTTCCTCGGTCCAGCTGCCATCGGACGGCACGGCGATCTCGCCGGCGGCATCGCCGCGCACGACGCGCGGGCACTCGGGCACCTGCACCCACAGCACCCAGCCACCCTGCGGCGCACGCCCGGGATCCACGGCGCAGGGCTGGGACAGGCAGATCGTGCCTTCGGCGGGCAGCAGTCCGCGCTCGGCCTCGTTCACCGAACGCGATACCGCGTCGAGACCGCCGCTCAGGTGCAGGTAGATCACCTCGCGCAGCCTGGCATCGGCCCACTGCGGCGGCTCGGACAGGGCCAGGTGGATCTGCATGTTGCCCTTGCCGTAGCGGTACTGCGCCGCCTGGCGGCGCACCGGCTCGGGGATGTGGGCGGCAGGCAGCAGGCGGCCATAGAGCTGGGTGGGCGTGACGTTGCAGACCACCAGGCCCGCTTCGAAGCTGCGGCCATCGGCCGTGCGCACGCCGCGGACACGGCCCTGTTCGACGAGGACCTCCGTCACGTCGGCGCCCGTCTCGAAGCGTCCGCCCGCCGCCTCGATGACGGCGCGGAAGGCGTCGACGGTGCGGGCGTTGCCGCCCTTGACCAGGGGCAGCCCCACGGCTTCCAGCGTGAAGGCGATGACTTGCATCATCAGGGCCGACATGGCGCTTTCCGGCCCCAGGCCGGTGTGCAGCACCCAGGGCGCCAGCAATGCGCGCACCAGGTCGGATTGCACGTGCGTCTGGAGCCAGGCACGACAGCTTTGCATCGCGGGCCCGAAGAAGGCCACGGTGTCGTGGGCGCCCTGCTTCCACAACCGGCCCAGCAGTGTCCTGGCGACCTGCGCGCTCCAGAGCTCGTTGCCCAGGAGGGAGAAGATCAACGGTGCATTCTCTTCCACGAAACGCATGCCGGCCGCGTAGGCATCGCCGTCCCCGGGGGCCAGCGCATTCATGGCCGCGATATTGGCGGCCCTGTCGCGCCCCAGGATCAGGCTGCGGCCATCGGGCAGCAGCACGCCGGTGGGCGTGGCATTGGCGCCGTATTCCAGGCCGTTGGCATGCAGCGCGTCCTTCAGCTCGGCATAGGCGGGCGAAGTCACGAAGAGCGGATGCGCAGCCGAGAGGGTGTCGTGCAGATATCCCGGCGCGGTGAGCGCCTCGGTGCGGATGCAGCCGCCCAGCACGTCCTCGCGCTCCAGCACCAGCACCCGCTTGCCGCGGCGGGCGAGCAGGCTGGCGCACACCAGGGAATTGATGCCGCTGCCGACGAGGATGACGTCCTGGGCGCTCATCGGCAGGCTCCCTGCCAAGGCGGAACGGCGGCGTACGCGGGCGCGGCGGAGGCAATAAACGCGCTGGGCTTCATGGCGGAGTCCGTATCGGTGTGGCGGTATCGGCTTGCAAGGTGCCACGCAGGGCAGGCGCCGGCTAGCCGTTTTACGCCGCCGTTGTCCAGTTTGGTCACGCTCAATGCCGCAGCATGCCCCGCTCGCGGGGCAGCTCGCCGAAGCGCTCGCGGTAATAGGCGGAGAAGCGGCCCAGGTGGCCGAATCCGTATTCCAGCGCAACCTCGGTGACGCTGGCCCGCGGATCCGCCAGCAGGCGGGCACGCGCGGCGTCCAGGCGCACCTGCCGCAGCAGCAGCATGGGCGTGACGCCGCGCAGGCGGTGGCACAGCACGTTGAGCTTGCGCGCGCTGACGCCGGAAGCCTGCACCAGGTCGGCCAGCGAGATCGGCGCATAGGGCCGGCTGCGTATGTATTCTTCCACCGCCTCGAGGGCGCGACGCGCCTGGCGCATGGCGCCGGCAGGCATGACCAGGGCGGATCCGCCCTCGGCATCCGCGGCCAGCGCCGCCGGACGATGGGCCAGCAGGAACAGGGCGACAGTCTGCTCGAAATGCTGCAGCCAGGCCGGATCCAGCGCGGCATCGCCGGGCGCCGGCAGGAAATCGAGCAACTGCTGCACCAGCCTGCGCCACTGCGCCGTGACGGCCGGGTGCAGCACGAATGCGGACTCCCATTCGGCGGCCCGGGGCCCGTGCGGGTCGCCCTGCGCAAGGGCGCCGCTGCAACAGGAGAAGTCGCGCAGCAGGGCATGCGGCACCCGGAGCAGGAGCTGCTCGCAGTTGCGCTCCCAGCGCAGGCGGATCTGGCGTCGCGGCGCCACGAGCGCGGCCTGGCCCGGCTCGACCGACAGATGCGTGCCGTCGCATTCGATGTGGGCAGCGCCGCGCAGCGGCATCTGCACCAGGGCAAATCCCTTGAACGGCTCGGGCCGCACCTGCACCTCGGCGCCATAGCGCAGCACGAAGAAGCTCATGCGGCTGCCTTCGGCGCGAAACAACGCGGTGTCGACGCTGCCCCGCCCCCAGTCGAGGTCGTGGCGGGCCAGTTCCTGGCTGAGCTGGGCGTGGGAGGCCACAGCCGAGCGTGACTGGAAGACGCAGTTGCGGTAGACCTTGCTCAGGTCCAGGTTTGCCGTGGAATTCATCATGCCATGCCCCTTGCCGGCCATCTGCCCGCGCCAGCCGGGGCACTTGCGAGCCGCCCGGGCAAGCGCGCTATTAGTTTATGGTTAAAACTTTTACCCCTGGCGCACGGGGATGGCAATGGGCATTTTCCAGGGGACGCAGTCCGTGCCCGGCAACGGACCGGCAGCGCACGGCGGGCGGCACGAAAAAAAACCGCCGGCACGCGGCCGGCGGTTCTTGGTGGCGGGCGCCGGGCCGAAGCCTGGCGCCTGCGACAGGGATCACTCTTCGCTGGGCGCAGCGCCCTCGCCGGAGCCGGGTTCGGCGTCCGGTTCGGAGCCCATGGTGACCGGGGCTTCCTCGAAGGGGTTGGCCAGCTGGCGCGCGGCTTCGCGTTCGGCCGCTTCCAGGGCTTCCTTGTCCTTGCGGGCCAGGTGATAGGCCAGGCCGGTGCCGGCGGGGATCAGGCGGCCGACGATGACGTTCTCCTTGAGGCCACGGAGATCGTCGCGCTTGCCCATGATGGCGGCTTCGGTCAGGACACGCGTGGTTTCCTGGAACGAGGCGGCCGAGATGAACGAATCGGTCGACAGCGAGGCCTTGGTGATGCCCAGCAGGACGTTGTCGTACACCGCCGGACGCTTGTCCTCGGCAATCACGCGGTCGTTCTCGTTGAGCAGCTCGGAACGCTCGACCTGCTCACCCGGGATGAACGAGGTATCGCCCGGATCGACGATGTGCACGCGGCGCAGCATCTGGCGGACGATCACCTCGATGTGCTTGTCGTTGATCTTCACGCCCTGCAGACGGTAGACGTCCTGGACTTCGTCGACGATGTAGGTCGCCAGCTTCTCGATGCCCTGCAGGCGCAGGATGTCGTGCGGGTCGGCCGGGCCGTCGACGATCATCTCGCCCTTGTTCACCACCTGGCCGTCGTGCACCAGCACCTGCTTTTCCTTCGGGATCAGGAACTCGTGGCTCACGCCTTCCAGGTCGGTGATGACCAGGCGCTGCTTGCCCTTGGTGTCCTTGCCGAACGAGACCGTGCCGGTGACTTCCGCCAGCATGCCGGCATCCTTGGGCGAACGGGCTTCGAACAGCTCGGCCACGCGCGGCAGACCGCCGGTGATGTCGCGCGTCTTTTGCGATTCCTGCGGAATACGCGCCAGCACCTCGCCCACGGACACCTGCTGGCCGTCGCGCACCGTGATCAGGGCGCCGACCGGGAACGAGATGTTCACCGTGTGGTCGGTGCCGGCGATCTTGACGTCCTCGCCGTTCTCGTTGACCAGCTTGATCTGCGGACGCATGGCCGCCTTGCCGCCACGGGTCTTGGGCGTGATGACGACCAGCGTCGACAGGCCGGTGACCTCGTCGACCTGCTTGGCCACCGTGACGCCTTCCTCGATGTTCTCGAAGCGCACCGAGCCGGCGTATTCCGACACGATGGGACGGGTCAGCGGATCCCAGGTCGCCAGGCGCGCGCCGGCCTTGACCGCCTCGCCGTCGCCCACCAGCACGGTGGCGCCGTAAGGGATCTTGTGGCGCTCGCGCTCGCGGCCGTTGTCGTCGTAGATCGCCAGTTCGCCCGAGCGCGAGATCGCCACCCGTTCGCCCTTGGCATTGGTGACGTAGCGCATGGTGCTGGCAAAACCGACGGTACCGGCGGACTTGGTTTCCACCGCGCTGGCCAGGGCCGAACGCGATGCCGCGCCACCGATGTGGAACGTACGCATCGTGAGCTGCGTGCCCGGTTCGCCGATCGACTGGGCTGCGATCACGCCCACGGCCTCGCCGACGTTGACCATCGAGCCGCGGCCCAGGTCGCGACCGTAGCAGTGCGCGCACAGGCCATGGCGGGTTTCGCAGGTCAGCGGCGTGCGGACCTTGACTTCGTCGACGCCGAGGCGATCGATGGTGTCGACCAGGTCTTCGTCGAGCAGCGTGCCGGCCGGGATGGCGGTTTCCTGGGTGTCGGGGTTGACGATGTCGACCGCCGCCACTCGACCCAGGATGCGGTCGCGCAGCGGCTCGATGACCTCGCCGCCCTCGACCAGGGCCTTCATCGAGTAACCGTGCGAAGTGCCGCAGTCGTCCTCGGTGATGACCAGGTCCTGGGTGACGTCGACCAGGCGACGCGTCAGGTAGCCCGAGTTGGCAGTCTTCAGTGCCGTGTCGGCCAGGCCCTTGCGGGCGCCGTGGGTCGAGATGAAGTACTGCAGTACGTTCAGGCCTTCGCGGAAGTTCGCCGTGATGGGCGTCTCGATGATCGAGCCGTCCGGCTTGGCCATCAGGCCGCGCATGCCGGCGAGCTGGCGGATCTGGGCGGCCGAACCGCGCGCGCCCGAGTCGGCCATCATGTAGATGGAGTTGAACGATTCCTGGCGCACTTCCTCGCCGTGACGGTTGACCACCGGCTCGGTGGCCAGCTGCTCCATCATCGCCTTGCCGACCTTGTCGCCCGCCTTGCCCCAGATGTCGACCACGTTGTTGTAGCGCTCCTGGGAGGTGACCAGGCCCGACGAATACTGCTTGTCGATTTCCTTCACCTCGCGGCTGGCCTCGGCCAGGATGGTTTCCTTGGCCGCCGGGATCAGCATGTCTTCCATGGCGATCGAGATCCCGCCGCGCGTGGCCAGGCGGAAGCCCGACTGCATCAGCTTGTCGGCGAAGATCACCGTGTCGCGCAGGCCGCAGCGGCGGAACGACTGGTTGATCAGCTTGGAGATCTCTTTCTTCTTCAGGGCCTTGTTCAGCACCGTGAACGGCAGGCCGCGCGGCAGGATCTCGGACAGCAGCGCCCGGCCGACCGTGGTCTCGTAGCGCCGCACGACCGGCTGCCATTCGCCCTGCTCGTCGCGCTCGTATTCCTTCAGTCGCACGGTGATGCGGCTCTGCAGCTCGACTTCGCCGTTGTCGTAGGCGCGCTGAACCTCGGCCACGTCGGCGAAGAAAATGCCTTCGCCGCGGCCGTTGATGCGCTCACGCGTGGTGTAGTACAGACCCAGCACGATGTCCTGCGACGGCACGATCGACGGTTCGCCGTTGGCCGGGAACAGCACGTTGTTCGACGCCAGCATGAGGGTGCGGGCCTCGAGCTGGGCTTCGAGCGACAGCGGCACGTGCACGGCCATCTGGTCGCCGTCGAAGTCGGCGTTGAACGCCGCGCAGACCAGCGGGTGCAGCTGGATGGCCTTGCCTTCGATCAGCACCGGTTCGAACGCCTGGATGCCCAGGCGGTGCAGCGTCGGCGCGCGGTTGAGCATCACCGGGTGTTCGCGGATTACCTCTTCGAGGATGTCCCACACCACCGGTTCCTGGCTTTCCACCAGCTTCTTCGCGGCCTTGATGGTCGTGGCCAGGCCCATCATTTCCAGGCGATTGAAGATGAAGGGCTTGAACAGCTCCAGCGCCATCAGCTTGGGCAGGCCGCACTGGTGCAGCTTGAGCTGCGGGCCCACCACGATGACCGAACGGCCCGAGTAGTCGACGCGCTTGCCCAGCAGGTTCTGGCGGAAGCGGCCGCTCTTGCCCTTGATCATGTCGGCCAGCGACTTCAGCTGGCGCTTGTTGGCGCCCGTCATGGCCTTGCCGCGGCGGCCGTTGTCGAGCAGCGAATCGACAGCCTCCTGCAGCATGCGCTTCTCGTTGCGCAGGATGATCTCGGGCGCCTTGAGCTCCAGCAGGCGCTTGAGGCGGTTGTTGCGGTTGATGACGCGACGGTAGAGGTCGTTCAGGTCGGAGGTGGCGAAACGGCCGCCATCGAGCGGCACCAGCGGACGCAGGTCCGGCGGCAGCACGGGCAGCACTTCCATCACCATCCACTCGGCCTTGATGCCGGACTTCTGGAAGCCTTCCAGCACCTTCAGGCGCTTGGAGATCTTCTTGATCTTGGCTTCCGAGCCGGTGGCCTTGAGCTCGGCCCGCAGCGTCTCGACTTCGCGGTCGATGTCGATGGTGCGCAGCAGTTCGCGCACGGCCTCCGCGCCCATCAGGGCACGGAAGTCGTCACCGTATTCCTCGGTCTTGGCGAGGAAGTCGTCGTCGGACATGATCTGGCCGCGCTTGAGCGGCGTCATGCCGGGCTCGATCACGCACCAGGCCTCGAAGTACAGCACGCGCTCGATGTCGCGCAGCGTCATGTCGAGCACCATGCCCAGGCGCGACGGCAGGCTCTTCAGGAACCAGATGTGCGCCACCGGGCTGGCCAGCTCGATGTGGCCCATGCGCTCGCGGCGCACCTTGGCCACCGTGACCTCGACGCCGCACTTCTCGCAGATCACGCCGCGGTGCTTCAGGCGCTTGTACTTGCCGCACAGGCACTCGTAGTCCTTGATGGGACCGAAGATCTTGGCGCAGAAGAGACCGTCGCGCTCGGGCTTGAACGTGCGGTAGTTGATCGTCTCGGGCTTGCGGACTTCGCCGTAGGACCAAGAACGGATTTTCTCCGGCGAGGCGATGCCGATCTTGATGGCATCGAACTGCTCGTCTTGGGAGACTTGCTTGAAAAGGTCGAGTAGCGCTTTCATCAGTTACGCTCCAAATCCATGTCCAGGGCCAGCGAGCGGATTTCCTTGACCAGCACGTTGAACGATTCCGGCATGCCGGCATCGATGACGTGGTCGCCCTTGACGATGTTTTCGTAAACCTTGGTACGGCCGGTGATATCGTCGGACTTCACGGTCAGCATTTCCTGCAGCGTGTACGACGCGCCATAGGCCTCCAGGGCCCACACTTCCATCTCGCCGAAGCGCTGGCCGCCGAACTGCGCCTTGCCGCCCAGGGGCTGCTGGGTCACCAGCGAGTACGGGCCGGTCGAACGGGCGTGCATCTTGTCGTCGACCAGGTGGTGCAGCTTCAGGTAGTGCATGTAGCCCACGGTGACCGGGCGCTCGAATTTCTCGCCGGTGCGGCCGTCGAACAGCCAGGCCTGGCTGCGCGACGGCGTGAGCTGCAGGCGCTCGGCCACGTCGTCGGGGTACGCCAGCTCCAGCATCTTGCCGATTTCTTCCTCGGTGGCGCCGTCGAAGACGGGCGTCGCGAAAGGCACGCCGTTCTTCAGGTTCTGCGCCATCTCGATGACCTCGTCATCGCTGAGCTCGTCCAGGCGCGCGCCGGTGCCCGTGGTGTTGTACACCTTCTCGAGATAGGCGCGGATTTCCTTGGCCTGGGCCGTGCGCGCGTCACGCAGCATCTCGGCGATGCGGTGGCCCACGCCCTTGGCGGCCCAGCCCAGGTGCACTTCGAGAACCTGGCCCACGTTCATCCGCGAAGGCACGCCCAGCGGGTTCAGCACGATGTCGACGGGGGTGCCGTCGGCCATGTGCGGCATGTCCTCGACCGGGGTGATGCGCGACACCACGCCCTTGTTGCCGTGGCGGCCGGCCATCTTGTCGCCGGGCTGCAGGCGACGCTTGACGGCCAGGTACACCTTGATCATCTTGAGCACGCCCGGGGGCAGCTCGTCGCCCTGCGTGAGCTTCTTGCGCTTTTCCTCGAAGGCCAGGTCGAACTGGTGGCGCTTCTGCTCGAGCGATTCCTTGGCCTGCTCGAGCACCACGGCGTGCTGCTCGTCGGCCAGGCGGATGTCGAACCACTGCCAGCGGTCGAGCTCGGCCAGGTAGGCCTTGGTGATCGTGGCGCCCTTGGCCAGCTTCTTCGGACCGCCATTGACCGTCTTGCCCACCAGCATCTTCTCGATACGGTCGAACTGGTCGTTCTCGACGATGCGCAGCTGGTCGTTGAGGTCTTGCCGGTAGCGGCGCAGTTCATCGTCGATGATGGACTGGGCGCGCTTGTCGCGCACGATGCCTTCGCGGGTGAAGACCTGCACGTCGATCACGGTGCCGGTCATGCCGGAGGGCACGCGCAGCGAGGTGTCCTTCACGTCGGAGGCCTTCTCGCCGAAGATCGCGCGCAGCAGCTTCTCTTCCGGCGTGAGCTGGGTCTCGCCCTTGGGCGTGACCTTGCCCACCAGCACGTCGTCGGCGCTGACTTCGGCGCCGATGTAGACGATGCCCGAGTCATCCAGGCGGTTGAGCTGGGTTTCGGCCAGGTTGCTGATGTCGCGCGTGATTTCCTCGGGTCCGAGCTTGGTGTCGCGCGCCACGACCGTCAGTTCCTCGATGTGGATCGAGGTATAGCGATCGTCGGCCACGACCTTCTCGGAGATCAGGATCGAGTCTTCGAAGTTGTAGCCGTTCCAGGGCATGAACGCGATCAGCATGTTCTGGCCCAGGGCGAGCTCGCCCAGGTCGGTCGATGCGCCGTCGGCCAGCACGTCGCCCTTGGCGACCCGGTCGCCGCGCTTGACGATGGGACGCTGGTTGATGTTGGTGTTCTGGTTGGAACGGGTGTACTTGATGAGGTTGTAGATGTCCACGCCCACTTCGCCGGCGACGTTCTCGTCGTCGTTGACGCGGATCACCACGCGCTCGGCGTCGACGTGGTCGACGATGCCGCCGCGCAGCGCCTGCACGGTCGTGCCCGAGTCCACCGCCACGGTGCGCTCGATGCCGGTGCCGACCAGCGGCTTCTCGGGACGCAGGCAGGGCACGGCCTGGCGCTGCATGTTGGCGCCCATCAGGGCACGGTTGGCGTCGTCATGCTCCAGGAACGGGATCAGCGAAGCCGCCACCGACACGATCTGCGACGGCGCCACGTCCATGTAGTGCACGTTGGCGGGCGAGGTCAGCATGGTTTCGCCGGCCTCGCGGCAGGCCACCAGGTCGTCGATGAACCGGCCTTCCTCGTCGAGCGCGGCGTTGGCCTGCGCAATGACGTAGTGGCTTTCCTCGATGGCCGACAGGTAGTCGATCTGGTCGCTGACCTTGCCGTCGATGATCTTGCGGTAAGGCGTTTCCAGGAAGCCGTACTCGTTCAGGCGGGCATACAGCGCCATGGAGTTGATCAGGCCGATGTTCGGGCCTTCCGGCGTCTCGATCGGGCAGACGCGGCCATAGTGCGTGGGGTGCACGTCGCGCACTTCGAAGCCCGCGCGCTCGCGGGTGAGACCGCCCGGGCCCAGGGCGGAAACACGACGCTTGTGCGTGATCTCCGACAGCGGGTTGGTCTGGTCCATGAACTGCGACAGCTGGCTCGAGCCGAAGAACTCCTTGATCGCCGCGGAAATCGGCTTGGAGTTGATCAGGTCGTGCGGCATCAGGTTCTCGGTCTCGGCCTGGCCCAGACGCTCCTTGACGGCACGCTCGACGCGCACGAGGCCGGCGCGGAACTGGTTCTCGGCCAGTTCGCCCACGCAGCGCACGCGGCGGTTGCCCAGGTGGTCGATGTCATCGATCTGGCCACGGCCGTTGCGCAGCTCGACCAACACCTTGATGGTCTCGAGGATGTCGTCGTTGGTCAGCGTCATGGGGCCGTTGGCGTCGTCGCCACGGCCCAGGCGGCTGTTGACCTTCATGCGGCCCACGCGCGACAGATCGTAGGTTTCCTCGCTGTAGAACAGGCGCTGGAACAGCGCCTCGACGGCCTCCTCGGTGGGGGGCTCGCCGGGGCGCATCATGCGATAGATGGCCACGCGGGCAGCGGTCTGGTCGGCGGTCTCGTCGGTGCGCAGCGTCTGCGAGATGTACGGACCGCGATCCAGGTCGTTGGTGTAGAGCGTCTGGATCTCGCGCACGTTGGCGGCGCGCATGGCGGCCAGCACGCTCTCGGTGATCTCGTCGTTGGCGTGCGCAATGAGCTCGCCGGTGTCGGGATCGACGATGTTCTTGGCGAGCACGCGGCCGTACAGGAACTCCTCCGGCACGGATACGCGCTGGATGCCGGCATTGGCCATGTCGCGCAGGTGCTTGGCGTTGATGCGCTTGTCCTTCTCGACCAGCACCTTGCCGTCGCGGTCGGTGATGTCGAAGCGCGCCATCTCGCCCTTCCAGCGCTCGGGCACGAATTCCATCAGCCCGCCTTCGCTCTTCAGTTCGAAGTTGTCGAAGTCGAAGAAGTGCGCCAGGATGGCCTCGGGCGTCATGCCTATCGCCTTCAGCAGGATCGTCACCGGCATCTTGCGGCGGCGGTCGACGCGGAAGAACAGCACGTCTTTCGGATCGAACTCGAAGTCGAGCCAGGAGCCGCGATAGGGGATCACCCGCGCCGAGAACAGCAGCTTGCCGGAGCTGTGCGTCTTGCCGCGGTCGTGCTCGAAGAACACGCCGGGGGAACGGTGCAGCTGCGAAACAATGACGCGCTCGGTGCCGTTGATCACGAAGGAGCCGGTGCTGGTCATGAGCGGAATCTCGCCCATGTAGACTTCCTGCTCCTTGACTTCCTTGATGGTGGGCTTGCTGACTTCACGGTCGAGCAGCACCAGGCGCACCTTGGCACGCAACGGCGAGGCATAGGTCAGACCGCGCTGCTGACATTCCTTGACATCGAACACCGGTTCGCCCAGCGTATAGCTGACGAACTCCAAGCGCGCCATTCCGTTATGGCTGACAATCGGGAAAATCGACGAGAACGCCGCCTGCAGGCCTTCGTTCACGCGCGCGGCAGCGGGCGTATCGGATTGCAGGAAAGTTAGGTAGGATTGAAGCTGTGTCGCCAGCAGGAAAGGAACGTTCTGCACGTCCTCACGCTTGGCGAAGCTTTTGCGGATGCGCTTTTTTTCGGTGTACGAGTAAGGCATGAGCACTCCGACTCGAGGTTGCATGGGCCGTCAACCACGGCCCGGGGTGTTACGACTCCAGGAAACCCCTCCGAATTCCATCCGGACGGCAGGGGTTTCCTGGAAACGCAAAAGCCCGGGGACGGCCTGAAGCGCTGTCCCCGGGCAGTCGACGCAGGTCTTACTTGACTTCGACCTTGGCGCCGGCTTCTTCCAGCTTCTTCTTGGCGGCTTCGGCATCAGCCTTGGCAACGCCTTCCTTCACGGGCTTCGGAGCGCCGTCGACCAGGTCCTTGGCTTCCTTCAGGCCCAGACCGGTCAGCTCGCGCACGGCCTTGATCACGCTCACCTTGTTGGCGCCGGCTTCGGTCAGCACGACGGTGAACTCGGTTTGCTCTTCGGCAGCGGCGGCGCCAGCGCCACCAGCGGCCGGAGCGGCCACGGCCACGGCAGCGGCAGCAGCCGACACGCCGAACTTCTCTTCCATTTCCTTGATCAGCTCGGACAGCTCGAGCACGGTCATGCCAGCGATGGCGTCAAGGATTTCAGCTTTGCTAAGTGCCATTTTCTTTAGAACTCCAAAATTGGGTAATGCCAGGGTTGGGTGTCGCTTGGTCGTTCAGCGAATATCCGCAGACCGCGCCTGTCAGGCGGCGGCCTTCTGGTCGCGCACGGCAGCGAGGCCGCGGGCGAACTTGGTCGGAACTTCGTTGAGCGTACGCACGAATTGCGCGATCGGGGCTTGCATGGTGCCCAGCAGTTTCGAGAGCAGCTCTTCGCGCGAGGGCATGGTGGCCAGGGCCTTCACGCCTTCTTGCGACAGCAGGCTGTTGGGCAGCGAACCGCCCTTGATGACCAGCTTGTCGTTGCTCTTTGCGAAACCAGCGAGAACCTTGGCCGCCGCTACCGGATCGTCGCTGATGCCATAGATCAGCGGACCGGTCAGTTGCTCGGCGAGCGGCTCGAAAGCCGTGCCGGCAACTGCACGACGGGCCAGCGTGTTCTTCAGAACACGCAGGTAGACGCCCGATTCACGCGCAGTTTTGCGCAGTACGGTGACAGAGGCGACGTCCAGACCACGGTACTCGGCGATAACGATCGATTGGGCCTTGGCAACCTGCGCCGAGACTTCCTCGATCACCACCGCTTTCTCTTGGCGATTGAGACTCACGGTTTGAACACTCCATCAAAAGACGCCTGGGGCCGGGGCCTTGCGCGTCAACCGAATGCGGCGCCTGGTTGAGTTCTTCGGGTAAAGAAATCTTCCTGGGGACGCCGTCTACGCTGGATCCGAACACAACGGGCTTCGGGATTAAGCGCGCGGCCTGGTGTTGCGGGCCTTGCGCTCCAGCGGTCTTTGACAGCAGCATCCGGCGTATCCGGATGCAGCCCAAAGTACAGTACGTGCCGCGGCTGGCTTACGCCTGGGCCGACAGCGAAGCAATTTCCACGCGAGCACCGCCGCCCATCGTGGACGAAACGGCCAGCTTGCGCAGGTAGATACCCTTGGCAGCGGCGGGACGGGCCTTTTGCAGCGCGTCGACCAGCGCAGCCAGGTTGGTCTGCAGTTGTTCCACGCCAAAGGAGGCGCGGCCGATGGTGGCATGGATGATGCCGGCCTTGTCGGTGCGGTACTGCACCTGACCTGCCTTGGCATTCTTCACGGCGGTGGCCACGTCGGGCGTGACGGTGCCGACCTTCGGGTTCGGCATCAGGCCACGCGGACCGAGCACCTGGCCCAGGGTGCCGACCACACGCATGGTGTCGGGCGAAGCGATGACCACGTCGAAATCGATCTGGCCACCCTTGATGCGCTCGGCGAGGTCATCCAGGCCGACGATGTCGGCACCCGCGGCCTTGGCGGCCTCGGCCTTGTCGCCCTGGGCAAACACGGCCACGCGGACGGACTTGCCGGTACCGGCGGGCAGCACCACGGAGCCACGGACCAGCTGGTCGGACTTCTTGGGGTCGATGCCGAGCTGCACGGCCACGTCGATGGATTCATCGAACTTGGCGGTGGCGGTTTCCTTGACCAGGGTCAGGGCCTCACCCACCGGATACAGCTTGGTGCGGTCGATCTTCTGCGCAATGGCGGCGGCGCGCTTGGACAGTTTTGCCATGATTACACCCCCTCAACCGTGATGCCCATGCTACGGGCGCTGCCAGCAATCGTACGGACGGCGGCGTCGAGATCGGCCGCGGTCAGGTCGGGTTGCTTGGTCTTGGCGATTTCCTCGGCCTGGGCGCGCGTGAGCGTGCCGACCTTGTCGGTATGGGGCTTGGGCGAGCCCTTCTGGACGCCCGACGCCTTCTTGATGAGGACCGTCGCGGGCGGGGTCTTCATGATGAAGGTGAAGCTCTTGTCCGCGTAGGCGGTGATCACCACCGGAATCGGCAGACCGGGCTCCATGCCCTGCGTCTTGGCGTTGAACGCCTTGCAGAATTCCATGATGTTCAGGCCACGCTGACCCAGCGCCGGGCCGATCGGGGGGGACGGATTTGCCTTACCAGCCGGTACTTGCAGCTTGATAAAGCCGACGATCTTCTTCGCCATGCTTTGCTCCTTGCGGGTTCATGCGCCCGGCGTCGTGCGCCGCGGCTCCCCGGGGTTGAAAATCAGGTCTTCTCGACCTGGCTGAAATCGAGCTCGACGGGCGTGGCGCGACCAAAAATGGTGACAGACACGCGCACCTTGCTCTTTTCGTAATTGACTTCCTCGACGTTGCCGTTGAAGTCTGCAAACGGACCTTCCTTGACGCGAACCATCTCGCCCACCTCGAAGAGGATCTTGGGCCGGGGCTTCTCGACCCCCTCTTCCATCTGGGAGAGGATCTTCTCGACCTCGCGCTCGGAAATGGGCGTGGGGCGGTTGCCCGAGCCACCCAGGAAGCCGGTGACGCGGTTCGTGTTCTTGACCAGGTGCCAGGTCTCGTCGGTGAGGTCCATCTCGACCAGGACATAGCCCGGGAAAATGCGACGCTCGCTGATGGACTTCTGGCCGCCCTTGACCTCGACCACCTCTTCGGACGGCACCAGGATGCGGCCGAAGGAGGTCTGCAGGCCCGCGCGCTCGATGCGCTCGTTCAGGGCCTTCTGGACACTTTTTTCCATGCCGGAATACACATGGACGACATACCAACGTTTACTCATGCGCCGTCCTCATTTCCAGCCCAGCAACAGGCCATATAGAATCCACTCGATGCCTTTGTCCAGCAGCCACATGAACAATCCCATGACGGCGACGAAGGCGAAGACGATCCCGGTCATCTGGATCGTTTCCTTGCGCGTGGGCCAGGCAACTCGCTTGACTTCGTTGTACGATTCGCCGGCAAAGCTCAGGGTGCGGCGACCGGGCTCGCTGGACCAGGCGATCAGCGCGGCGACCACCAGACCGCCGATGAACACCCCCACGCGCGCAACCATGGGTTGCGTGGCGAGCACGGAAAACCCCACGATGCCAGCAATGACGACGAGTACCGCCAGACCGAGCTTTACGCGGTCGGCAGTACTGGTTACGGTTTCTACGCTGGTATTAGACATTTTTCGACGCGGCCCGCCGTGATGCGCGGCTCGCGATGATCTCCGGCAGGCTGAGCCGATGGCGAGATGGCAGGGGCAGTAGGAATCGAACCTACAACCTTCGGTTTTGGAGACCGACGCTCTGCCAATTGAGCTATACCCCTATACGCTACGCACGGCGCCTCGCGGAACCATACATAGTACTACTTTTTCAGCAAACATGGACAGGGGGCCTTGCGGCCCCTCCATCCATGCTGAAAATCGTCTTTTGGCGTAAGACTTACTTGATGATCTTGGCGACGACGCCGGCACCCACGGTGCGGCCGCCTTCGCGGATGGCGAAGCGCAGGCCTTCTTCCATGGCGATCGGCGCCAGCAGCTTGACCGTCATCGACACGTTGTCGCCCGGCAGCACCATCTCCTTGTCTTGCGGCAGGTCGATCGTGCCCGTCACGTCCGTCGTGCGGAAGTAGAACTGCGGACGGTAGCCGTTGAAGAACGGCGTGTGGCGGCCGCCCTCTTCCTTCGACAGAATGTACACCTCGGCCGTGAAGTCCGTGTGCGGCGTGATCGAACCCGGCTTGGCCAGCACCTGGCCACGCTCGACTTCCTCGCGCTTGGTGCCGCGCAGCAGAATGCCCACGTTGTCGCCCGCCTGGCCCTGGTCCAGCAGCTTGCGGAACATCTCCACGCCCGTGCAGGTCGTCTTCAGCGTCGGCTTGATGCCCACGATCTCGATTTCCTCGCCGACCTTGATCACCCCGCGCTCGATACGGCCCGTGACCACCGTGCCCCGACCCGAGATCGAGAACACGTCTTCCACCGGCATCAGGAACGCGCCGTCGACCGCACGCTCCGGCGTCGGGATGTACGTGTCCAGCGCCTGCGCCAGCGCCAGGATCGCCTGCTCGCCCAGCTCGCCCTTGTCGCCTTCGAGCGCCAGCTTGGCCGAACCCTTCACGATCGGCGTGTCATCGCCCGGGAAGTCGTACTTCGACAGCAGTTCGCGGACTTCCATCTCCACCAGCTCGAGCAGCTCGGCGTCATCGACCATGTCGGCCTTGTTCAGGAACACGATGATGTACGGCACGCCAACCTGGCGGCTCAGCAGAATGTGCTCGCGCGTCTGCGGCATCGGGCCGTCGGCGGCCGACACCACCAGGATCGCCCCGTCCATCTGCGCCGCACCCGTGATCATGTTCTTCACGTAGTCAGCGTGGCCCGGGCAGTCAACGTGCGCGTAGTGACGCGTCTCCGTCTCGTATTCCACGTGCGCCGTGTTGATCGTGATCCCGCGCGCCTTCTCTTCAGGCGCCGCATCGATCTGGTCGTAGCCCTTGGCTTCGCCGCCGAACTTCGTCGACAGCACCGTCGTGATCGCCGCCGTCAACGTCGTTTTGCCGTGGTCAACGTGACCAATCGTACCCACGTTCACGTGCGGCTTGGTACGTTCAAACTTACCCTTTGCCATGGCTGACTCCCTGACCTGGATTGAAGCTTCTGACTTGAAGAAGAACTGGAGAGAATAGTGGTGCCCATGACGCGGATCGAACGCGTGACCTCTCCCTTACCAAGGGAGTGCTCTACCACTGAGCCACATGGGCATTTAAAAACCGGCCCACACCCACACAGGCCGGCTTGCAACACTTGGAGCGGGTGAAGGGAATCGAACCCTCGTCGTAAGCTTGGAAGGCTTCTGCTCTACCATTGAGCTACACCCGCGGCATACCCTTTCACCTTGCTACACCCATACTGGCATCTGCTTCGGCTCGGAAAGCGCCAGCCCGAAAGTTTTCCAAAAGGCTTTCTTCCAGGGCTTCTTTCGCAAACCAGCCGCTCCAGACTGCAAATCCAGGCCAACTGCGCCTGGATTCTGAGCATGGTTTCTCTGGTGGAGGAGGTTGGATTCGAACCAACGTAGGCGCAAGGCCAACAGATTTACAGTCTGCCCCCTTTAACCACTCGGGCACCCCTCCAGCGGAGAACTTGAGATTATGCAGAGTTCGAAATCGCTTGTCAAATCAGGTGGCGCTATCCTGAACTGAATCCAGCCACCCCTGCGACGACGCCGCGTCGAACAGGGCCTGCAGGCCGCCAGGCGGCGGATGCGGCAGCGCGAGCAACAGCAGGATGCGCGCCTTCTGCGGGCTGAGGGACCCCGCCGCCACGAATCCCAGCCTGCCGTCGTCGACTTCGACGTCGCGCCCCACCCAGCCGGACCCGGTACGCGTGGCGCGCACCACCACCACGCCCGCGGAGGCGGCGCGCGCCAGGGCCTGCAGCACTGCCTCGCACGCATTGCCGGCTCCCACGCCGGCCAGGACGATGGCCTGGGCCCGCGCAGCCATGAAGTCCACCACATCGGGGCCCTGGTCGGCGCACGCGTAGAACACCTCCACACGCGGCCATGGGCGGACGCCCGAGCCGGGAGTCCTGCTGGGCAAGGGCAGCCGCGCTGGCAGCGCGGCGTCGGCCGGCGCCACGAAGCGCGGCGCACCGCCATGCAGGGAACCGATCCGACCTCCGTCGGGCGAGCCGAAGGCGCCGACGCCGCTGGCCGACATTTTCTGCACCAGGCGGGCAGCGTGGATCTCGTCATTCATGCAGACCAGCGGACCCCGCCCCGCGGCCGCCGGATCCGCCGCCAGACGCACGGCGCCGTACAGGTTGGCGGGGCCATCGGCACTGCGGGCCGTGGCCGGGCGCATCGCGCCCACCAGCACCACCGGCTTGGTCCAGGGCACGGTGAGAGCCAGGAACCAGGCGGCTTCTTCCAGGGTGTCGGTGCCATGCGTGACCACGATGCCGTCGATGGCCGGATCGCCGCACAGCGTGGTGATGCGCTCGGCAAGATCGGCCCAGATGTCCAGGCGGATGTCCTGGCTGCCCACGTTGGCGAGCTGTTCGGCGCGCAGGCGGGCGACGTGTTCCAGGCCCGGCACGGCGGCCAGCAGCGACGCCACCGGATACGTGCCTGCGCGGTAGCCCTTGCCTGCAGGATCGGCCTGGGCGCCGGCAATGGTGCCTCCGGTGGCCAGAACAGCGACACAGGGCAGCATGGCGTCAGGCATCGAAGACACCGGCCAGGCCCTGGCGCTCGAGCAGCGCATTCAGGTGCTCCCAGCCGTGGAAGTCGATGACGATCTGACCCTTTTCGCGTGCGCCGACCTTGAGCGCCACGCGCGTGCCGAGATGGTCGGAGAGCGCCTCCTCGAGGCGCGTGAGATCGCGCGAGGCGCCATTGGCCTTCTTGCGCGGCGCCGCCTCGGGCGCGTCTTTCTGCGCATTGGCAACCAGCTTCTCGGCTTCCCGCACCGACAGGCGTTTGGCGATGATGTGGTTGGCCAGCTGGATCTGGGTGGCGGCGTCGACGGACAACAGCGCGCGCGCATGGCCCATGTCGATGTCGCCGGCGAGCAGCATGGTCTGTACCGGTGCGGCGAGATTGAGCAGGCGCAGCAGGTTGCTGGTGGCCGAACGCGAACGGCCGATTGCCTGGGCCGCCTGTTCGTGCGTAAGGCCGAATTCGTCGAGCAGACGCCGGACGCCGTGCGCTTCTTCGAGCGGATTCAGGTCTTCGCGCTGGATGTTCTCGATCAGCGCCATGACTGCAGCATTTTCATCCGCGACTTCGCGCACCAGCACCGGCACTTCCTTCAGGCCGGCCAGCTGCGCGGCACGGAAGCGCCGTTCGCCCGCAATGATTTCATACTCGCCCGGCGCTTCGTCGCCCAGGGCGCGCACCAGGATGGGCTGCATGATGCCCTGCGTGCGGATGGATTCCGCCAGCTCGGCCAGCGCGCCCTCGTCCATGCGGGTGCGCGGCTGGTATTTGCCGGCGCGCATGCGCGCCACGGGCAGCACGGAAGGCGGCCCTTCGGGCTTGGCAGGCGCCTTGCCCATGCTGTCGAGCACCGGGGCATCCGCGCCGAGCAGTGCGTCCAGGCCGCGGCCGAGACCTTTGGGTTTCTTGGTCGCCATAGGAATTCCTCTTTCTCTGTCTGGGCAATGTCGCTTGCGCTGGGCGATCTCAGGCCGACATGCGCTTGACGCGTTCTATCATCTCGGCGCCGAAGGCCAGGTAGGCCTTCGCGCCGCGCGACTGGCGATCGTAGACCACCCCCGGCATGCCGTAGCTGGGCGCTTCGGCCAGCCGCACGTTGCGCGGGATCATGGTCTTGAATACCTTCTCGCCGAAGTGTTCCTCGAGCTGGGCCGACACTTGTTGCTGGAGGGTCACGCGCGGATCGAACATCACGCGCAGCAGCCAGATGACATGCAGGTCGCGGTTGATGTTCATGTATACGCGCTTGATGGTGTTGACCAGGTCCGACAGCCCTTCCAGCGCGAAGTATTCGCACTGCATGGGGATGATGACGCCGTTGGCGGCCGCCAGGCCGTTGAGCGTGAGCAGGGAGAGCGTGGGAGGGCAATCGATCAGCACGAAATCGTATTGGTCTTTCACGCTGTCGATGGCCTGCCTGAGGCGCTTCTCGCGCGATTCCATCTCGACCAGGTCGATTTCCGCGCCCGAGAGTTCACGGTTGGCAGGCAGGACGTCGTAGCCGCCGGATTCCGAATGCACGCGGGCCTGCTCGATGGTGGATTCCCCGATGAGCACCTGGTAGAGATTCGCCTGCAGCGTGCTCTTGTCGATGCCGCTGCCCATGGTGGCGTTGCCCTGCGGATCCAGGTCGACCAGCAGTACCCGCTGCGAATGCGAGGCCAGGCCCGCGGCCAGGTTGATGGCGGTGGTGGTCTTGCCCACGCCGCCCTTCTGGTTGGCGATGCAGAATACTCGGGCGGACTGGCTGGGCGGAATCTTGGTCATGGGTTTCCTTAACGGCGGCGCATCCAGATCAGGCAACGTTGGGCCTGCAATTCGGGCACGGCCAGCGTCTCCACGCGCTGCACCTGCCATGTATCCTGCGCGTGCAGCGCATCGATTTCTTCTTCGGGCAGCTTGCCCTTCATCGCCACGAGGGTACCATCCGGCCCGACGTGACGGCCTGCCAATTCGGCAAAATCCGACAGGGACGCAAAGGCCCTGGAAATCACCACGTCGCACTCGCCGGGTGGCAGCGACTCGACCCGCGCATGCACGCCCCGCAGGTTGCCCAGGTGCAGCACGCCGCTCATCTGGCGCACGAACGTGGCCTTCTTCTCGACCGCGTCGATGCAGGTCACTTGCCAGCCTTGCCTCAGGATGGCGATGACGGCGCCGGGCAGCCCGCCGCCGGAGCCCACGTCGTAGAGCCGGGGCGCAGGCCGATCGGCGAGCGCGGCACTCAGCGGCCCCACCACCGACAGGCTGTCGTGGATGTGCTGCACCAGGATCTGCCCGGGATCGCGGATCGCCGTGAGGTTGTAGGTACGGTTCCAGCGCTGCAACTGGCCGGCATAGCCCAGCAGCGTCTCGACCTGCTGCGGCGTGACGTCCAGCTGCAGCTGGCCGCATGCCTCGGCCAGCCGGCGCGGGGCGTCGGCGGGGATCGACGTACCGACGGTCATGCCGCTTGCTTGCGCGAGCCGTAATGCAGGCGCTTGAGATGGATCAGCAGCAGAGAAATCGCCGCGGGCGTGACGCCGGACACACGGGCTGCCTGGCCTATGGTCTGGGGCCGATGCGTCTTGAGCTTCTGCCGCACTTCGAAGGACAGGCTGGTGACCGCGTCGTAGTCGATGTCTTCGGGTATGGGCTGCTGTTCCTGGGACAGATGCTTGCGGACCTCGTCCTGCTGGCGCGCGATGTAGCCCGCGTACTTGATCTGGATCTCGACCTGCTCGGCCAGCACCGCGTCGCCCTTCAGGCCGGGCCCGGCCAGCAGTGCGCCCCCCGCGTCGCAGACCTCCATCAGCTTTTCGTAGCTGACGTCCGGGCGTTTGAGCAGGTCTGCTAGTGAGTACTCACGTTCAATAGCCTTGCCCAGCAGGGATTCGGCCTGCTCCGCGGGCAGAAGCCGCGGGTTCACCCAGGTGGATTTGAGGCGCTCCACTTCGCGCTCGATGGCGTCACGTTTGCGTTGGAAAGCGTCCCAGCGGGCATCGTCCACCAAGCCCAGACGACGCCCCGTCTCGGTAAGGCGCAGGTCGGCATTGTCTTCGCGCAGGCTGAGGCGATACTCCGCGCGCGATGTAAACATCCGATAGGGCTCGCTGACGCCGCGGGTGACCAGGTCGTCGACCAGGACTCCCAGATAAGCCTCATCGCGGCGAGGTATCCAAGGCTCCTCGCCGCGTGCCTGGCGTGCGGCGTTCACGCCGGCCAACAGGCCCTGGGCAGCCGCTTCTTCGTAGCCGGTGGTACCGTTGATCTGGCCGGCGAAGTAAAGCCCGGCGATGGACTTGGTTTCCAGCGAGGACTTCAGGCCGCGCGGGTCGAAATAGTCGTACTCGATGGCGTAGCCGGGCCGCAGAATGTGCGCCTGCTCGAGCCCGGGCAGGGAATGGATGAGCGCATACTGGACGTCGAACGGCAGGCTGGTGGACACGCCGTTGGGATAGACCTCATGGGTATCCAAGCCCTCCGGCTCCAGGAACACCTGGTGCGAAGACTTGTCGGCAAAGCGATGGATCTTGTCTTCGATGGAGGGGCAGTAGCGGGGCCCCACTCCTTCGATCACGCCGCTGTACATCGGTGAGCGATCCAGCCCGCCCCGGATGATCTCGTGGGTCCGCTCGTTGGTGTGGGTGATCCAGCACGGCAGCTGCCGCGGATGCATCTCCGCACGGCCCATGAACGAAAACACGGGCACGGGATCCAGGTCGCCCGGCTGCACCTCGAGCACGCTGTAGTCGATCGTACGGCCATCGATGCGGGGTGGGGTTCCGGTCTTGAGGCGACCTTGGGGAAGCCTGAGCTCCTTGAGCCGAGCGCCCAGCGAGACGGCGGGGGGATCACCCGCACGACCCGCAGCGTAGTTCTGCAGCCCCACATGGATCAAACCATTGAGAAACGTCCCTGCAGTGAGCACTACGGTGCGGGCATGAAACTTCAGACCGATCTGGGTGACAGCGCCTACGACGCGATCCCCCTCCACCATCAGGTCGTCCACAGCCTGCTGGAACAACCATAGGTTGGGTTGGTTCTCGAGCCGCGTGCGTATGGCCTTGCGGTACAGCACTCTATCGGCCTGGGCACGCGTGGCACGAACGGCTGGACCCTTGGAGCCATTGAGGATCCGAAACTGGATCCCCGCTTCATCGGTTGCGATGGCCATAGCGCCACCCAGGGCGTCCACTTCCTTCACCAGATGGCCCTTCCCTATCCCGCCGATCGACGGGTTGCAAGACATCTGTCCGAGTGTCTCGATATTGTGCGTGAGCAGGAGCGTCGATGCGCCCGTGCGCGCCGAAGCCAATGCCGCTTCCGTGCCGGCATGGCCACCACCGACGACGATCACGTCAAACTCGCGGGGAAAATCCATGATGAAGTGAAGATAAAGAGCTGATCAGAGCCATTATAGAGCGAGCGGCCTCGATGTTTCACGTGAAACATCGATGTACTCGGGATATGTATATTTGAACGACGTGGACGGCTATGTCGCAAGGTACCGGCCTCGGGAAATGTTCCACGTGAAACACCCGTTGTCTTGTTTCACGTGGAACATCCACCATGCACCCTGACCTTATTCGGCAGCGCGAGAGCGCGGCGACTTAACCGGGGATGAACCATCGGCGATGCCACGAGAACTTTCCGATGCGCCCATTGGGTCGCTGCGATCGAATAGCAGGACTCTCGGAACGGGAAATGGTTCCCAGCCCGAGCGGCTCCAGCTCCTATCTAGCTCCCAAATAAGCTGCCGTACGTCACGCACATGGGAAGGTTCTGGACACTGTCAGCTAACGCGCTTGGTTACCGCGCCCAGAGTAGGATGTGCCGCCCCGGGGCCTGCTGCGCAATCCACAAGGTAGAGCGTGAGCATCATTGCATTGGCCCGCAGTGTGCCCTACTCCTGCCTGATTCCCCGCAGATTGGGTCTGGGTACGGACGCCACCCGGGCCGGCGTGTGTGCCAGGGCGGCAAGGCGGTCTTGCACCCGCGAGCTCTCCCTCGCTTAGCCGGAAAGGTGGTTTCCGGAAAGCGTAGAAAGAGCTCACCCTTGTCCCACCCAGGGCGGTGCCCGCATCTATCCCGGCTACATTCCGTGCGCGATGCCAACGCTACCCCTGCGACCACGGCTCAGCCTCACAGCCGCCTTGGGTGTCCTATCGGACAGGCAAGCCTGTTGAAGCAGGAATGCACATTGGCAGGTCTACCACCATCTCGATACAGGCCATGGACCTCCAGTAGGCAGCTCGAGACAGGTTGTTCCCGCCGCCCCACTCGTGGAGCTGCGGAGGATGTTTCACGTGGAACGTGCCATCACCTGGCGCTATCGAGGCTATAGCCGACGACAAACATCTACGGCAAATATGGTCTTGGGAAGTGCCATAGCCCCCAGTAATCCCCAGAACTATCCACAGGGAAGAGCACCGTCCCACCCGGTGCGAGCGGCCTGCATTCCAGCTCAAAACTACGTGGGGATATCTTTGTGAATAATTTGGCCGGCACCGATCGCGCCGTGAGTGCGTTCCATGGGCACCGGACCACCAGGATCGATCTTTGGGGTGCTTTTCCCCACTTTGACCCCAAAATTTCGGTTCGAACTACACCTGGAAGTAGAAAAAGCGGGTATTTACGACAATACGCCGACCGCCGACTACTGGTATTGCCGCCGGGAGATATGCTCTGCCCTGTGTAAAACCCCGGAAGCCGCTTCGTTGCCCATGAAGCCAGGACACGGCTGGAGGGCCGCTGTTATCCCCATGCCGGGAAGACCTATCCACAAGGTTATCCACCGACGTGCGCACCCAGGCCCATGATGTGACAACGCCCCGCAGCACGGGGCTGTCGGGGCGTTGCGCCAGGGCGGCCAGGCCGCCTCTGGTTCCGGGAAAACGGGATTTCCCGATTAGAGCGGACGGATCTCCGCTGCCTGCGGCCCCTTGGGGCCGTCTTTCACTTCGTATTCGACTTCCTGGCCTTCATTCAGGCTGCGATAGCCACGGCCCTGGATTGCCGAGAAATGTGCGAACACGTCGGTGCCACCGCTATCCGGCGTGATGAAACCGTAACCCTTGTCGGCGTTGAACCACTTGACTTTGCCCTTTTGAGCCATTTGTATAGCGTCCTGATAGTTAAAACGAAATGCAAGTGAATCAAGGACGCTGGAACCAAGCGGGAGTAATCTCCCTTGCAACGTTGCGTTCCCCGCGGACGTAGCATTACCGCCTTGCGCACTGCTTGAGTCAACTGCAAGGGCAGCATACTCAGCGCTTTTCTGGGATACAAATAGCTGTTTTCCCTAATGTCGTTTTTTTCATCCTGGCGTACCGCAGCACCACTTCCCACATGACGATCCGTTCCAAACTTCCCGACGTCGGCACCACCATTTTCACGGTGATGAGCCGGCTTGCCATCGAGCACCGTGCCATCAACCTCGGCCAGGGCTTTCCCGACTTCGATCCCGATCCCGCCCTGTGCGAACGGGTCACGCAGGCCATGGCGGCCGGGCACAACCAGTATCCCTACATGCCGGGCGTGGCGCCGCTGCGCACCGCCATCGCCGACAAGGTGCGCACGCTGTACGGCCGCACCTACGATCCCGAAACTGAAATCACGGTCACCAGCGGCGCCACCGAAGCGCTGATGGCCACCATCCTGGCCGCTGCCGGGCCCGGGGACGAAGTCGTGGTGATCGAGCCCTGCTATGACTCCTACCTGCCCGCGATACGCCTTGCGGGCGCCACGGCGGTTCCGGTGCCCATGCAACCACCCACCGAGACCGATCCCCGCTACCGCGTGGACTGGCAACGCGTGCGCGACGCAATCACGCCTCGCAGCCGCCTGCTGATCCTGAACTTCCCGCACAACCCCACGGGCGCCGTGCTGGAGGAGGCCGACCTGGACGCCCTGGAACAGATCGTGCGCGATACCGGCATCCTGCTGCTGTCCGACGAAGCCTACGAGCACATCGTCTTCGACGGCCAGCCGCACCGCAGCCTGGCCCGCCGGCCGCTGTTGTCCGACCATGCATTCGTGATCTCGTCCTTCGGCAAGACTTATCACATCACCGGCTGGAAGATCGGCTATTGCTGCGCCCCGCGCCAGCTCAGCGCGGAACTGCGCAAAGTGCACCAGTTCATGGTGTTCACCGTGTCCTCGCCCATGCAGCACGCCCTGGCGGAATACATGCAGGATCCACGCCCCTACCTGGACCTCGCCGCGTTCTACCAGGCCAAGCGGGACAGGTTGGCCGCGGGCCTGGCACAGACGGCGTTCCGCCCCCTGCCCAGCCCCGGCACCTTCTTCATGCTGGCAGACTACAGTCGCATCTCGGACCAGAAGGAAGCCGACTTCGCCCTGTATCTCACCGAACACGTCGGCGTCACCGTCATACCGGTTTCGGCGTTCTATCGGGATCCGGACGCCGCGTCGTCGAATCGCCAGACCGTACGCTTCTGCTTTGCCAAGCAGGACGCCACGCTGGACGCGGCGATCGAGCGACTCAAGCGGCTGGCCGCCTGAACAGGCGCGCGAACAAAAAAAAGGGGCCGCATCAGCGGCCCCTGCAGATTGCAGCCGAGATGGTTCAGCCCACAGCGGGCGCCTCGCGCCGGCGGCGCAGACGCCGCAACATCTGCGGCACGACCACCACGGCCACGGCGGCAATCCACAACCCGACGGAGACATTGCTGGCATACAGCACTTCCACATCCCCGTTGGTGATCGACAGGGCACGGCGCAGGTTCTGCTCCATCATGTCGCCCAGCACTACCCCCAGCACCAGCGGAGCCATCGGCACCCCGAACTTGCGCAGGAAGTAGCCGATGGTTCCGAGGCCCACGACCATCAGCAGGTCGAACGTGCCGGCGTTGATGGCATACACGCCCACATAGCTGATGCACAGGATGCCGGGCACCATGAGCCATCCCGGCACCGACAGCACCTTGGAGAACACGCGCACCATCGGCACGTTCATGATGAAGAGCAGCACGTTGGCGATGAGCAGCGAGGCGATCAGGCCCCACACCAGCTCGGGTTTGCTGTCGAACAGCACCGGCCCGGGGGTGATGTTGTAGAGCGTGAGGGCTCCCATCATGACGGCCGTGGTGCCTGAGCCGGGCACGCCCAGCGTGAGCATGGGCACGAAGGAACCGATGGCGGAAGCCGTGGCGGCGGACTCGGGCGCCACCAGGCCCCGCATGTCGCCCTTGCCGAACTTGGCGTCGGGATCCTTGCTCTCGATGATGCGCTTCTCCTGCGAATAGGCCACCGCCGCCGCCACGCTGGCCCCGGCGCCCGGCAGCACGCCCACCACGAAGCCCACGAGCGAGCTGCGCACCACGCTCCACCAGGTGAACGCCAGCTCTTTCAGGTTGAACATCTTGCGTCCGCTGGGCGTGACCTCGACGCTCTGCCCGCCGACGACCTTCTCCAGCATTTCCAGCATTTCGGCCACGGCGAACAGCGCGATCACCACCACCACGAAATCGATGCCATCCGACAGGTGGACGAGGTCGAAGGTGTAGCGGTAGACGCCCGAATTGGCGTCCACGCCGACCACCGAGATGGAGAGGCCTATCATGGCTGCCAGCACGCCCTTGACCGGCTGCTTGCCCAGCAGACTGGTCAGGCAGCAGAAGGCAAACACCATCAGCACGAAGTATTCGGCCGGGCCGAAGGCCAGCGCCCAGCGCGCCAGCAGCGGCGCCAGCAGCGTGATGCCCACCACCGAGACGATGGCGCCGAAGAAGGCCGACCAGGCCGACAGCGAGAGCGCCACATTGGCCAGCCCCTGGCGTGCCAGCGGGTATCCGTCCAGCGTGGTCATGATGGCGCTGGCTTCCCCGGGCACGTTCAGCAGGATCGACGTGATGCGCCCGCCGTATTCCGCGCCCACATACACCGCAGCCAGCAGGATCAGCGCCGTTTCCGGCGGCAGGTTCATCGCGAAGGCGATGGGAATCAACATGGCCACGCCGTTGATGGGACCCAGGCCGGGCAGCACCCCCACCATGGTGCCGAAGAACGACCCTATCGCTGCCACCAGGATGTTGGTCCAGGAGAAAGCAACGCCGAAGCCGATCGACAGATGATCCAGGATGCCGTTCATATCAGCCCCTCCAGCACGCCGCCGGGCAACACCACGTCTAGGGCCCGGTCGAACAGAAAGAAGAAAAACAGGCCCATCACCACGCCGCCCAGCGCACACTTGCCCCAGCCACCGCCGAACAGGCGGCCCACGAGAACGGTGATCAGGGCCGTGGAAAGCACGAAGCCGAGCCACTGGAAGAGGAACGCGTAGAGGGCCGCGTACACCACCATCATGGCAATGCGCCCGTTGGCACCCGCCGGATTGGGCTCTATGGGATTCCCGCCCTTGTAGACCAGCCACAGCCCGCACAGGGCAATGATCAGCGCCACCAGCAGCGGGAAAGCCCGCGGCCCCACAGGCTCATAGGAAAACGGTGCTTCGATGCCCCAGCCGGCCCAGGTCATGAAGGCGGCAAAGGCCAGGGCGCATGCGCCCAGGAATCGATCGTTCATGATCAGATCTTCCGATATGGGTTGGCGGACCGCGCATCCTGCCCACGCGGCGCGAGCGCCGGTCCCGCTCATTCTTCGCCGGGTGCGCCGGGCATGACGCGCCCGGCGCACCCCGGCAACCGCACGGCTACTTCTTCACCAGGCCGAAGCTGTCGGCCAGCTCGGCGTAATGCCGGACCTGCTGCTTGACGTATTCGTCCAGATCCTTGCCGGTCTTGTTGAAGGGAAACAGGCCTTGCTGCTCACGCAGCCTGGCGAACTCGGGCGCCGCCATCATCTTGTCGAAGGCCGCAACCCAGAACTGGTAGTCGGCATCCGAGACCTTGGGCCCCACGTAGAAACCGCGGATGATGGGCCAGACGATGTCGTAGCCTTGTTCCTTGGCCGTGGGCACGCTGTTGAGCTTGCCCGGCAGGCGCTCGTCGTTGAACACCGCGAGTATGCGGATGGGCGCTCCCCCTTCCAGCATGGTGAAGGCCTCGGCCGCATCTCCCATGTAGGCCTGGATGTGGCCGCCGCGCAGCGCGGTGACCGCCTCGCCGCCGCCCTCGAATGCCACGAAGCGCATCTTCCTGAAGTCCACGTCGGCCGCCTTGGCGGTGAGCGCGGCCTTCATCCAGTCCTGGCTGCCCACGGTGCCGCCCGCGCCCAGCACGATCTTGGTGGGATCTTTCCTGAAGGCCTCCATGAGGCTCTTGAGATCCGTGTACGGCGAATCGTTGCGCACCACCGCCACGCCGTAGTCGGTGCCGATGCCGGCCAGCCAGCGCACGTCGTCGACGGTGTACTTGCCGAACTTGCCTTGCGCCAGGTTGAGCAGCGAACCGCCCGAGAAGGCCACGATGTTGCCGGGTTCGTCGGGATGCTGCGCCACCACGTTGTTGTAGGCCACGGCGCCGATGCCGCCGGGCATGTAGACCACGCGCATGGGCGTCTGCAGCGCACCGCTTTGCTTCAGGCCTTCCGTGGCCAGGCGGCAGGTCAGGTCAAAGCCGCCTCCCGGCTGCGCCGGGGCGATGCACTCGGGACGACGGGGTTCGTCGGCGGCTTGGGCCGTCAGGCCGGTCAGCGCGAGCGCGCACGCGCCCAATACCGCGGCAAGGCGGACTTTCAGCGATGTCTGCATGATTGCGGTCTCCGTAAGGGATTTGTTGGTTATCTCGGCAGGCGCGGGCGATGCGTGATCACCGGCTGCTGGAGCGCAACCGTACCGGAGCTTGCCTTTCCGGACCCTTTCAAAAAACCGCTTTTTCGTGACGCGCCGCAGCATCGGGCGGCACGCCGAGAGGAAACGCCAGGCCCACTCTCAAGCCTGGCCGCGAGGAGCGGTTCTCGAGCACGAGCCGCGCGCCATGCAGCTGGACGATGGTACCCACGATGGCCAGCCCCAATCCTGCGCCCGGCTTGTTCTTGCCGGAAGCGCCGCGGCGAAAACGCAGGCCTGCACGCGCCAGGTCATCCTCCGACATGCCGGGGCCGTTGTCTTCCACGGCAATGCCTGCCCCTGCCTCGTCGTGCCAGACCCGCACGGTGACCTCGCCGCCAGCCGGTGTATAGCGGATGGCGTTGTCCAGAAGATTCGACAGCGCTTCGCGCAGCAGCCATTCGACCCCGTTGACCACCACCGCATGGTCCGGCAGGTCCAGGCCCAGGTCGAGGTGGCGCAACCGGGCCGTCGGCAGCAGGGCGCGTATCACGCTGTGGGCCAGCTCTCCGAGGTCCACGGGGCCGAAGACCAGGTCCTCGGCCAGCGAGGCGTCTTTCGCCCGCGCGAGCGCCAGCATCTGGTTGGTGGTGCGCACTGCGCGGTCCAGGCCTTCCTGCATGGCCTGCAGGGCCGCCCGCACTTCGGCAGGATCGGTTTCGCGCAGCGCATACGCAGTCTGCGTACGCAATACGGACAAGGGCGTGCGCAACTGGTGCGAGGCATCGTCGAGGAACTGTCGCTGGACCCTCACCTGGGCCGTAAAACGGGCCATATGGACGTTTACGGCGTCGACCAAGGGGCGGACCTCACCCGGCATCCCGGAAGCCTCTATGGGGCTGAGATCGTCTGCAGAGCGCCTTTGCAGATCGTCGCGCAGGCGTTCGAGCGGACGCAACGCCATGAAGACGCTCCAGATCACCACCAGCACGCAGATGGCCACCACCATCAGGTCCCGTCCCATGGACTGCAGCAGCGCCTGGTCGAGGAAGTCCTGGCGGGTTTCCAGCGTCTCGGCCACCTGCACCACGACGCGTCCGCCGGTGTCGTTGTAGAGCGGCGGATCCATCGGCCGGGCCAGTGCGGCCACGCGTACCGGCTGCCCTTCGTATTCGGCGTAGAAGAACTGCGGCCTGCCGGACACCAGCGGGCGTTCCGGCATGGGCAGGCCGGGATAGCCGATCTCGGCCAGGCCGTCTTCGGTGGCGACGCGGTAATAGACGTTGCCGTTGGCCGTGAGCTCGAAAAATTCGAGCAGCAGGTAGGGCTGCTCCATCGACAGCCCGCCGCTGGCTGTGGATATGTTGTGGTCGATGGACCGGAGCGCCCCTGCAAGAGAGCGATCGTAGGCCGCGTCGACCTGATTGCGCAGCTGGTGGTTGGACAGCCACAGCCCGCCCACCATGACCGCCACCAGCGCCGGGATCAGCCACCAGAGCAGCAGCGCCTTCAGCGTGGAATTACGGCCGGACACCGGGGTTGGCTTCGGGGTTGGCTTCGGATTGGGCTTCGTTCGACGGGTTTTCAACAGCCGCAGCCTCCAGACTATAACCCATGCCGCGCAGCGTCACGATCTGTACCCCGGTATCGGCCAGCTTCTTGCGCAACCGGTGCACCAGCACTTCCACGGCCTCGAGATTGACGTCGCTGTCGTCCGGCTGGACGCGGTCCAGGATCTGCTGCTTGCTCACCGGTTCGCCGCTGCGCTGGATCAGCACGCGCAGCACGGCGTGCTCCCTTGGGGATAACTGCAGGAGCTGGCCGGACACCGTGAATCGCTGGGCCGCGGTGTCCAGGGTGAGGTTGCCCAGGGAAAGGCGCGGATGCTCGCGTCCCCGGCTGCGGCGTATCAGCGCGGTGAGCCTGGCTTCCAGTTCCTCGAGCACGAAAGGCTTGGGCAGGAAATCGTCGGCACCCTCATGGAGGGTGCCGACCCGTTCGGCCAGCGAGTCCCTGGCGGTGAGCACCAGGACGGGCGTGCGATCGTCGCGGGCACGCATCTTGTTCAACAGGGTATGACCGTCCATGCCGGGCAGGCCCAGGTCCAGCACCACGGCATCGAATTCCTCCATCGCCAGCCGGCGGTCGGCCACGACGCCGTCATCGGCCCATTCCACGATGAAGCCGGCATGACGTGCCAGGCTGCGGGACAGCCAGCGGGCCAGTTCGGCTTCGTCCTCGATCAGCAGGATGCGCATGGGGCGACCGCGGTAGCGGGGTGGGGGCTGGCTGGCATGTTTTATGTTTTTCCTTATTTAGTTTTTTATATACAGACTGGTAATGGATAAGGCCTGTGGATAACTGCATCAACCCGAAAAACCGATTCTATTTCAGCTGCTTGCCGGCGTTTTTGGCTGTGCAAGAACTCTGTTTTCGGACATGGGCCGGATTGAACAACATTTTGCTCCCTGTCCGGAACCCCGGCTTGTTCATCCTGCGTCCACACACTGTGCACAACTGGCCGCCACAGAGGTTATCCACAGCCCCTTGCCTGCCGGGCGAGGCGCGCTTGCGCCCGCCGCCTACGAAGGTTAGCGTCGGACGTGGCCCCGTCCACCCGGAGGAATGCGTGCCCTGCCGACCCGATTTTTCCCGCCGCAACCCGCGCTGAGGCCGAGCGGATGCCCACACCTGCCTCCTCCCCCATGCCGCTACGGGCACGGGCCGCCCGGCTCTTCGGCCTGGAGGCCCACGAAGCGCCGGCGGTGCTGGCAGGCGCCGCGATGTTCTTCCTGCTGTTCTGCGGCTATTTCATGCTCAGGCCGGTGCGTGAAACCATGGGAATCGCCGGGGGCGTGGACCAGCTGCAATGGCTGTTCACCGCAACGTTCCTGGCCACCATAGCGGCCTTGCCCTGCTTCGGCTGGGCCGCCTCGCGTATCGCGCGGCGCCGCATCCTGCCCTGGGTATACGGCTTCTTCTGCTGCCACCTGCTGGCTTTCGCTGCCGGTTTCCTCTGGTGACCCCACGGCGTCTGGGCGGGTCGCGTTTTCTATGTGTGGCTGTCGGTGTTCAATTTGCTGGCCATTTCCCTGGCCTGGAGCGTGCTGGCCGACCTGTTTCCCCCGCGTCCGGCCAGGCGATTGTTCGCACTGATCGCTGCGGGCGCAAGCCTGGGCGGACTGGTCGGGCCGGCGCTGGGCGCCCTGCTGGTGGGGCCCGTGGGCCATGCCGGCCTGCTGCTGCTTTCGGCGTTCCTGCTGGCGGGCAGCGCCGCATGCGGCATCGCCTTGCAGCGGTGGCGCGACCGCCATCCCCTGCCGGCGGGCGATGAGGCGCCGCGGCGCGCTCCGCTCTCCGGCAATCCCTGGACGGGCGCCACCGAAGTGCTGCGTTCGCCCTATCTGCTGGCCATCGCGCTTTTCGTATTGCTGCTGGCCAGCGTCAGCACCTTTCTGTATTTCGAGCAGGCCCGCCTGGTGGCCGAACAGTTTCCCGACCGCACACGGCAGACGCAGGTCTTCGGCATGCTCGATACCCTGGTGCAGGCGCTGGCCATTCTGTCCCAGCTGTTCATCACTGGCCGCGTCGCGCAGCGGCTGGGCGTGGGCGTGCTGTTGACCGCCGTGCCGCTGGCGGTGGCGGCCGGCTTCCTCTGGCTTGCCCACGCGCCGGTGTTTGCCGTGTTCGCCGTGGTGATGGTGGCGCGGCGCGCCGGCGAATACGCTTTCGTGCGGCCCGGCCGCGAGATGCTCTACACCGTCGTGTCTCCGGAAGAGAAATACAAGGCGAAGAACTTCATCGACACGGTGGTCTATCGCGGCGGGGACGCGGTAAGCGGCTGGATCAAGCGCGGGCTGGACGCGCTCGGCGAACATCCCGGCCTGGCGATGGGCATGGGCGCAATCATCGCACTGGCATGGGGCGGAACAGGGTGGTGGCTGGGACGGCGGCAGTCGCGTAGCGAAGAGCGGTAGCGCGGCATTGTCGCCAGCTGTGTCGACAGCTGCGAGGAAAGCGAGGTGGCATCGGGCACCAAGGCCTGATGCCACCTGGAGTTCACCCCACGCCCAGTTCGCGCCGCGCGCGGCGCGAGTAATAGGCGAAGGTGGCTTCGTAGCGCTTCTGCGTGCTGACCCAGCGCTGCGCCTCGCGGCCCAGTTCCGGGTCGATGGGCTGGATTTCGCCGGCGCCCATGGCCAGCAGCTGCAGGCGCGCGGCGCGCTCGAACATCACACCCATGACGCAGGCCTCCTCCACGCTGCGGCCTGTGACGAGCAGCCCATGGTGGGCCAGCAGGATGGCACGCTTGTCGCCGATGGCCGAGGTGATGAGCTCGCCCTCTTCGTTGCCCACGGGAATGCCGGGCCACTTGGGCAGGAACGCGCACTGGTCGTAGAGCAGGCAGGTGTCCATGTGCGAGATGGTGAGCGGCACTTCCAGCATGGCCAGCGCGGACACGTGCGGTGCGTGCGAATGCACGATGCACTGGATGTCGGCGCGGGCGCGGTACAGCCAGGAGTGGAAACGGTTGGCCGGGTTGGGCATGCCGCTGCCTTCCAGCACGTTGAGATCCTGGTCGACCAGCAGCAGGTTGTCGACGGTGATTTCGTCGAAGCCCAGCCCCAGGCGCTGCGTCCAGTAGGTGCCGGGCTGTTCGGCCCGGGCCGTGATCTGGCCCGACAGGCCGGAGTCGTGCCCGAAGGCGAACAGAATGCGGCACGTTTCGGCAACCGCTTCGCGAAGCGACATTTTTTCTGTGCCGAGCGAGGTTTCCATCCGCTTCAGTGAAGCGGCGACGATCTCGCCCTTGCTCAATTGCATGGTGTCGGCCACGTGAGTCTCCCGTATTGAAGCCTGTATTGATGAAGCCTGTATTGATGAAGCCTGTATTGATGAAGCCGGTATTGATGAAGCCGGTATTGATGAAGCCGGTATTGATGAAACCCGGGGGCGCTCAGTTGCTGGCAAGCGCCGGTGCCAGTATTTTTGCCCAGCGGGCGTCTTCGCGCTGGACCAGGTCGCGGAAGGCCTGGGGCGTGGACGATTCGGTCGCGGTGCCCTGCGCCAGCAGCGCCGCCTTGAATTCGGCGCTGTCCACGGCCTTGGCCAGCGCGGCATTGAGCTTCTGCACCACCTCGTCGCTGAGGCCGGCCGGCCCGATCACGCCGGCCGTAGAGCCGGACAGGATCTCGGGATGGCCAAGCTCGGCGGTGGACGGCAGGTCGGGCGCGATGGCGATGCGGTCGGTATGGGCCACCGCCAGGGCGCGCAGTTTCTGTACGCCGACGAAAGGCATGATGACCGGGGTGGCTTCGAAAGTGAGGTCGATCTGGCCGGACACCACGTTGGTGACGGATTCGGCGCCGCTCTTGAAGGGCACGTGCAGGAATTCCACGCCCGTGGAACCCTGCATGATCTGCATGCCCTGGTAGGGCGAGCTGCCCACGCCTGCGGTGCCGAAGCTGAGGCTCTCGGGTTTGCGCTTGGCCAGCTCGATGAGTTCTTCCAGCGTCTGGGCGGGCAGGGCGGGATTCACCGCGATCACGTGCGGCGTGGAAGCCACCAGCGACACATAGGAGAAATCCTTGAGGTTGTCGAAGGGCGCGTTCTTCACCGTGTGCGGATTGACCGCCAGCACGCCCATGGTGGCGAACATCAGCGTATAGCCGTCGGGCTGCGCGCGGCGCACGTAGTCGGCCGCGATGTTGCCGCCGGCGCCCGGCTTGTTCTCGATGATGACCGGCTGGCCGATCTGTTCGGACAGCGCCTTGCCGGTGGCACGCGCCACCAGGTCCGTGATGCCGCCCGCGCCGAAGGGCACGACCAGCGTGATGGGGCGCTGGGGATACCCCGCAGCGTGGGACAGCGCGGGCAGCACGGCGCAACAGAGCAGCACGGCGCGCAGCGCGTGGCGTAGGATGGGAGTCATCGAGGGCATCTCTGTGGAAACAACGTTGGAGGGAGCGCCCTGGACGGCAAATGCGTCCGGGGCATCGGATTTACCAATGACACTAGTGTGTCATATGAGAAACCAGGTTTCCAGTGGGTAAACCCTAGGCGGTAGAATCCGGCATGCCTGCCCGGCTGCCCGCGGCAGGGGGAACCGGACGCATTCGGGAAACATGGACGACAAGCTGAATACCAACGTGGTGGGCGAACGCCTGGCGGCGCTGCGCAAGCTCAATGCGCTGACGCTCGAAGAGGTGGCCCAGCGCTCGACGCTCACCAAGAGCTATCTGTCCAAGCTGGAGCGTGGCCTGTCTTCGCCCACGATCGCCACCGTGCTCAAGCTGGCTCGCGCCCTGGAGATCAGCCCCGACCAGCTCGTCGGCGCCACCACCGACACGCGCGAGATCCTGCACCAGCGGCCCGGCGATCGTGTTCCGTTCAGTCCTTCGAAAGGGCGCCAGGGTTATACCTACGAGGCGATCGCCACCGACCGCGCCGACAAGGCAATGACGCCCTTCGTCATGTCGCCGCCCTTCACGCTGGATGGCCAGGAACTGGTGAGCCACCCCGGCGAGGAATTCATCTTCGTGATCTCGGGCGAACTGGAAGTCGTGTTCGAGGATCGCGCGGTACGCATGGCGCAGGGCGACACCCTTTACTTCAATGCCTCGCTGCCGCACCGCTCGCGTTCGCTGGGCGACACGCCGGCGCACGCGCTGGTGGTGGTGAGCGACCCGGCACGGCGCCGCGCGGGCGAAGCCGGCGCGGGCTGAGCCTGCCCTCGCGGCGTGGGGCGCGGCGGGCGCAGCCCTTATGCTTGTCCTGCTGCATGCTCTCACGCGCCCCTGGTGCGTTTTCCGTTTGCATCGACTGCCCGGTCCGCCTCATGAAACCCGTCCTGCTCGTCCTCATCCACCTTTCGGACAACTACCTGGCCGCGCTGCGCCAGCATTTCGTGCTGCACTATGCGCCCACTGCCGAAGCCCGCGCCGCCGCGCCCGACCATCCCGAGGCCGGTTCGATCCGCGCCGTGCTGACCAACGGCACGGTGGGCTTCAGCGGCGCCGAACTCGCGCGCCTGCCCGCCGTGGAGCTGATCTGTGCATTGGGCGCCGGCTACGAGAACATCGACCTCGCTGCCGCCGCGCGCCGCAACGTGGCCGTGGCCAACGGCGCCGGCACCAACGACGACTGCGTGGCCGACCATGCCTTCGGTTTGCTGCTGGCCTGCGTGCGCGCACTGCGCCAGCTGGACATGCATTGCCGCGCCGGCCGCTGGCGCGACGAACTGCCGGTGATGCCCAACTTCTCCGGCCAGCGCCTGGGCATCCTGGGGCTGGGCACCATAGGCCGCAAGATCGCGCGGCGCGGCCTGGGCTTCGACCTGGACATCGGCTACCACAACCGGCGGCCGCGCGACGAGGTGTCGTACACCTACTTCGACAGCCCCGTGGCGCTGGCGCAATGGGCCGACTACCTGGTGGTGGTGACCCCGGGCGGCGCGGGCACGCGGCACCTGGTGAATGCGGAGGTGCTGCGCGCGCTGGGCCCGCGCGGTTTTCTGGTGAACGTGGCGCGCGGCAGCGTGGTGGACACTGCGGCGCTGGCGAGCGCGCTGCGGGACGGCACGATCGCCGGCGCCGGGCTGGATGTGTACGAGAGCGAGCCGAACCCGCCCGCAGAACTCCTGGACCTGGACAACGTGATCCTCACGCCGCACGTGGGCGGGCACTCGCCCCAGGCCATGGGTGCGACGGTGCAACGCTTCATCGACAACGCCACGCGGCACTTCGCGGGTTTGCCGATGGTGTCGCCGGTGCCGGTGGGGTAGGAGAAGGAGCGGTAGATCGGCGCGTCCGGCGGGCGGCCTGCCGCCGCACGGACACCGCTTACTTCAGCAGGCCCACCGGCCAGGGATAGGCCACGATCATGTCGGCGGAAAGCGTGTCGTCGGCCTCGTCAGCCCGGACGAGGTGGACCTTTTCGGCGTCGACGGGGTACGACGAAGCGATGTGGGCAATGACGGATTGCGAGGCCGTTACGACGATGCGCGCAGGCGCGGCATGGCTCAGGCCGAGCACGGCATCCAGGGCTGCGATGACTTGACGCGCAAGCGTTTCGTGGTCGTCTGCGCTTTCGGTGCCGAGCACGCACAGCAGGTTGGCCTCGGCCAGGTCATGCAGGTTCCAGCGATGCCTGCTGTCAGGATCCAGTGCTGGTCCGAGGAGGGTGCGCGCAATGATGCCAAGGGCGTCCATGGCGCTGCGGCTTCCGGACGCAATCCAGCAGCCATAGCGTTTCTGCGGAATCGAACTTGCCCGGCCCAGCACCAGCGCGATTTCCTTGTCGCCACGGCGAAACGCGCGGCGCATGGCCGCGTCCGGTTCCAGTTCGCTGCCCTGCGGATTCACGGCCGGATCCGCCTGCAGGTAGGACGGCTCGATCAGGTGTATCACCAGGTCCGGCTGGTGCGCCGACCGCTCATCGTCCGTCCAGACCACACGGTTGTCGAAGTCGGGCAGGCTCTGCACCAGCGCAGGACTTTGACGTGGCACGGGACCCCAGTATCGGAGCAGGATGCGTTGCTCGCAGGGGCGCCTGTGGCCTTGATGGTGGATTGTCCTGCTCGTCGATGCGGGGGAGTGGTTCATGTCCCGGGGTATCCGTTGCAGGGCAGCGCAATCAGTGCGATGACCTTTTTATCGTTATAGATTCTATAATCATTTGAGGCTTCGCAACGGGATTTTTCACAGAGACTACCGGATGAGGAAAACTCACCCGGACCGGCGGAATCGAAGGTTCTTGCCGGCCACGCTTTGCGCCGCGCAAAGCAGAAGCTTCATCACATAACACACCAGCAGCGCGCCCGATGCATCGCCGACGAACATGACGACCAGCACCTCGGCCGGATGGCCACCGGCACGAGACACCACGGCCCAGGCGTAATGGAGGGCCGGGTTGAGGAATGCGTAAAGAAGCACGCAGAGCAGCAGGCCAGCGGGCGTCAGGTTCCGCAGGTTGCGGCCCATCTTCAGCAGGTTGTTGGCCAGGAGATACGCGGCCAGCGGCGCGACCGCAGAGATGATGCCTCCCACGGCCGCACGCAGGAAGTCATCCGGGAAATAGTAGTAGAAGGAACTTATCCAGGATGCGATCAGGACACCCGTGGCGCCGGCAAACCCGAACAGCAGGGTTGCGAGCAGACGGACTCCGGCTGGCAGATAGATCCAGTTGGCGCCGCGTACGAATTCCGAATGGACGAAGATCAATTCGTTGGCGGCGAGGCTCAACAAAAACGTCATAGCCGTAATCGATGCCCACTTCAGATGGGCCAGCACGCTTGTCATGTAGGGAGCCGGTCGGTTAGAGTTTTTGCTGTTTCGAGATTACAAGCGCATGACGAGTAAGAGCCTGAGCAAGCGCCCGAGCAAGACCCCGAGCAAAACCCGTCCGGCAGACATCTACATCCGCTTCCTGCGTCTGGCAGAAGCGCTCAATGGGCTGCCTACCCTGCCGTCGCTGGATCCGCTCGAGGAGCGGCTCCTGGCCTTCATTGCCGTGTCCACACGCGAAGGCCAGCCGCTGTCGGTCGGCGAAGTCATCAATGTGGATGATATGGGTTCACCCGCAACTTTGCATGCCCGCCTGAAGTCGATGCGCGAAAAAGGATGGCTGACGCTGGCGGATACCGAGGATGCCCGTCGCAAGAACGTGGTGCTTACCCGCTCCGCGCTCGAGCATTTCGATCGCCTGTCGGAATGTCTGGTGAAAGCGGCCAGGACAGGCTGACCGGGCGGCGCGATCCCATGCTGCGGGCTTGCGCCTATTTCCCGATGCAGAAACTCGAAAAAATCTCCCCCAGCAGATCGTCGCTGGTGAATTCCCCCGTGATCCCCGCCAGGCTTTCGTGCGCCAGCCGCAGCTCTTCGGCGAACAGGTCCAGCACGCGGTCGTCCTGGGCTGCGTGCTGCGCCGCCAGCGCCAGGTGATCCGCCGCCTGCTGCAGTGCATGCAGGTGTCGCTCGCGCGCCAGCCACGGCGATTCCCCACCGGGGTTCCAGCCGGCCACGCGCAGCAGCTCCGCGCGCAGGATGTCCAGGCCCTGCCCCTGCCTGGCGGAGATTCCCAGCCTGCCCGGGCTGCCTGCGAAGGGCGCCGGCAATAGATCCACTTTGTTGAAGACCTTGAGCACGGGCGTGCGCGCCGGCAGGCGCGCGGTGATCTGATCGTCCAGAGCGTCCTCGGGCTGGGTGGCGTCCTGCAGGTGCAGGATGAGGTCGGCGCGCTCGATCTCCTTCCAGGTGCGGGCGATGCCCAGGCTCTCCACGGTGTCGTCGGTTTCGCGCAGTCCGGCGGTGTCGACGATGTGCAGCGGCACGCCCTCGATGTGGATTTCCTGCACGACCTTGTCGCGCGTGGTGCCGGCGATCGGCGTGACGATGGCGATTTCGTCGCCGGCCAGGGCATTGAGCAGGCTGGACTTGCCCACGTTGGGCCGTCCGGCCAGCACCACGTGCAGGCCTTCGCGCAGGATGACGCCCTGGCGGGCCTGGGCGATCAGCGCGGCCAGGTCGCTGCGCAGGCCGTCGAGCAGCGGCCGGGCCTGGTATTTCTCGAGGAAGTCGATTTCCTCCTCGGGAAAGTCCAGGGTGGCCTCGACCAGCATGCGCAGGTGCACGATGCGGTCGGACAGCGCATTGACGCGGCCGGAGAACTCGCCCGACAGCGAGGCCATGGCGCCGCGCGCCGCGGCCTCCGACGAGGCGTCGATGAGGTCGGCCACGGCCTCGGCCTGGGCCAGGTCCATGCGGTCGTTGAGGAAGGCCCGGCGGGTGAATTCGCCGGGCTCGGCCAGGCGTATGCCGAGGTCGCGGCCGGCCTCCAGGCAGCGCGCCAGCACGCGCCGCAGCACGGCCGGGCCGCCATGCCCCTGCAGCTCGAGCACGTCTTCGCCGGTATAGGAGTGCGGGCCCTTGAAGTACAGCACGATGCCTTCGTCCAGCACTTCGCCGTCGGCGGCGGTGAAGGGCAGGAAATGCGCATGGCGGGGCGCGAGAGGCTTGTGGAAAAGCCGCTGCGCCAGCGGGGCGAGGTCGGCGCCCGAGACGCGCACCACGCCTATGCCCCCGCGGCCGGGGGCGGTGGCGATGGCAGCGATGGGAGCAAGGGGGGACATAGTCGAACACTCGGGACGGGCATAAGCAATAAGGGAATATAACTGTTGCGCCGGGCGGATCTTGCTGGTTAAGTTGGCGCCTTGGTCGGCCGTCGGCATGCCCGATCCGATCCACCGAACCTACACGGAGAGCTTCCATGGCATTCCCCTACGCACGGGCATTGGTCCGGGGCGCGGTAGCAGTGGCATTGGTGTTCGGCAGCATCGCGACGGCCAGCGCGCGCGACCTCATCGTGGGCCTGAAGACCGAGCCCAGCTCGATGGACCCGCACTATCACAACCTCACTCCCAACAACCAGTTCGCCGACACGCTGTTCGACGGGCTCACCAGCACGGACGCGCAGTTCAAGCCGGAGCCGGCACTGGCCGAGTCCTGGACGGTGGACGGCAATGTCTGGACCTTCAAGCTGCGCAAGGACGTGAAGTTCTCCGACGGCTCGCCCTTCACGGCGGACGACGTGGTGTTCACCTACGACCGCGTGGGCAAGGTGCCCAACAGCCCATCGCCCTTCACGCTGTTCCTGAGCGCCGTCGACAAGGTCGAGGCCGTGGATCCTCATACGGTGCGCATCACCACCAAGGAGCCTTCCCCGCTCATGCTGGTGAACCTGGCCCAGCTCGCCATCATGTCCAGGAAGGCGGCCTCCGGGCCGGTGCCCGAGGGCAAGACCACCACCGAGCTCAACAGCGGCGACGGCCTGGTGGGCACGGGCCCGTACAAGTTCGCGTCCTGGCGGCGCGGCGCCGAGATCGTGCTCGAGCGCAACGAGCATTACTGGGGCCCCAAGCCGGCCTGGGATCGCGTGGTCTACCGGCCCATGACGAACGCGGCGTCCCGGGTGGCGGCGCTGATGGCGGGCGACGTGGACCTCATCGAGGATCCCCCCACCGACGACCTGCCGCGCCTGAAGGAAGACAAGAACCTGTATATCGAGCAGACGCCGTCGTCGCGGGTCATCTACGTGGCGCTCGACCAGTTCCAGGACAAGAGCCCGGGCATCGAGGGCACGGACAAGAACCCGCTGAAGGACGTGCGCGTGCGCCAGGCCCTTTCCCTGGCCATCGACCGCCATGCCATCGTCGACCGCGTGATGGGCGGCGTGGCCGAGGCGGGCTTCAACCTGCTGCCCTATCCCATGTTCGGCACCTCGAAGGCCCTCACCGAGGTGCCCAAGGCCGACGTGGCCAAGGCCAAGGCGCTGCTCAAGGAGGCGGGCTATCCGGACGGCTTCGCGATCACGCTGGGCACGCCTTCCGGCCGCTACATCAACGATGCCAAGGTGGCGCAGGCGGTGGCTTCCATGTGGACCCGCATCGGCGTGAAGACCGCCGTGAACGCCCTGTCGCCTCCGGTGTTCTTCAAGGCGCGCGACAGCTACCAGTTCAGCGCCTACCTGGCCGGCTGGGGAGCCTCCACGGGCGAGATGTCCAACCCGCTGCGCTCGCTGCTGGTCACGCAGGATCCGAAGCGGGGCCTGGGCACCACCAACCGCGGCCGCTATTCCAATCCGGAAATGGACAAGCTGGTGGCGCAGGCCGATGCCACGATGGACGACCAGGCGCGCAGCGAGCTGCTGCAGAAGGCCGCCGCCATGGCCATGCAGGACTACGCCCTGCTGCCGCTGCATTTCGAGCTCTCGGTATGGGCCATGAAGAAAGACCTGCGCTACCAGGGCCGCGCCGACCAGAGCACGCTGGCGCAATTCGTGACGCCCGCGCCCTGACGGTGACGCGCATGCCGGAGGCCGTGCAGTGCTAGCCACCATCATCCGGCGGCTGCTGCAGACCGTGATCGTCATGCTGGTGATGTCGGCGCTGGTGTTCGCCGGCATCTACATGGTGGGCGACCCGGTATCCATGCTGGCCAGCCCGGAGGCCACCGAGGCGCAGCGCGAGGCCATACGCCAGTCGCTGGGGCTGCACCTGCCGCTCTGGGAGCAATACCTGATCTTCATGGGCCAGGCGGTGCGGGGCGATTTCGGCAACAGCTTCCTCACCGGCGAGCCGGCCATGCGGCTGATCCTGCAGCGCATGCCGGCCACGCTGGAGCTGGCCACCGTGGCCATGCTGCTGTCGGTGCTGATCGGCGTGCCGCTGGGCATCCTGGCGGGGCTGCGGCCCAAGGCCATCGGCTCGCGCGCCATCATGACCGGCTCCGTGCTGGGTTTCTCGCTGCCCAATTTCTGGGTGGGCCTGATGCTCATCATGGTGTTCGCCGTGATGCTGGGCTGGCTGCCCGCCAGCGGACGGGGCGCCACGGTGTCGGTGGGCCCGGTGGGCCTCAGCGTGCTCACGCTGGACGGCTGGTCGCGGCTGATCCTGCCCGCCGCCACGATCGCGCTGGCCAAGTGCGCCATGATCGTGCGCGTGACGCGGGCCGCCACGCGCGAGTCGCTGCCCATGGACTACATCAAGTTCGCGCGCGCCAAGGGGTTGCATGAAAAGCGCGTGCTGGGCGTGCACCTGCTGAAGAACATCCTGATTCCCGTGGTGACGGTGGCGGGGCTCGAATACGGCCAGGTGATCGCCTTCGCGGTGGTCACGGAAACCGTGTTCTCGTGGCCCGGCATGGGCAAGCTGCTGATCGATTCCATCATCAACCTCGACAGGCCGGTGGTGGTGGCCTACCTGATGCTGGTGGTGTTCCTGCTGGTGATGCTGAACCTGGTGGTGGACATCGTCTACACCATACTGGACCCCCGGGTCCGCCTGGATGCGCGCCGATGAGCAGCCTGCCCGCAATGCCTGATCCCGCCGTCCCGCCCGCGGCCGTGGCCGAATCGCCGTGGCGCCGGCTGGCCGCCGATTTCTTCGCCAGCAAGCTGGCCGTGCTCGGCCTGGCGGTGCTGCTGCTGACCGTAGGCGCGGCCCTCTGCGCGCCCTGGATCGCGCCGCAGAATCCCTATGACATCGGCACGCTGGACATCATGGATTCCAAGATGCCGCCGGGCAGCGCCAGCATGGACGGCTCGACCACGTACTGGCTGGGCACCGACGGACAGGCGCGCGACCTGCTCTCGGCCATCCTGTACGGACTGCGCACCAGTCTGCTCGTGGGCTTCGTCTCGGTGACCGCGGCCTTCGCCATCGGTGCGGCGGTGGGGCTCGTGGCGGCCTACTTCGGCGGCCGCATCGACGCGCTGCTGATGCGCATCGTGGACATCCAGCTGTCGTTCCCTGCCATCCTGGTGGCCCTGATCCTGCTCGCCATCCTGGGCAAGGGCGTGGACAAGGTCATCATCGCGCTGGTGGTGGTGCAGTGGGCGTATTTCGCGCGCGCGGCGCGCGGCGCGGCCCTGGTCGAGCGCGGCAAGGAATACGTGGAGGCGGCGCGCTGCATGTCGCTGGGCGCCGGGCGCATCCTGTTCCGCCACGTGCTGCCCAATTGCATGCCGCCGCTCATCGTCATCGCCACCATCGACCTCGCGCACGCCATCGCGCTGGAGGCCACGCTGTCGTTCCTGGGCGTGGGCGTGCCGGTGACGGAGCCCTCGCTCGGCATGCTGATCGCCAATGGGTTCGAATACCTGCTGTCGGGCCAGTACTGGATCTCGTTCTTCCCCGGCATCGCGCTGGCGGTGGCCATCGTGGCCATCAACCTGGTGGGCGACCACCTGCGCGACGTGCTCAACCCGCGCAACGCCAACTAGAGGACCCGCATGCAGCAAGCCGTGGCAGCCGCAACCGCAGACCGCAGCGCCGCCGGGCGCGTGCTGGAGGTGCGTGGGCTCAAGACGCAGTTCCCGACGCGCGCGGGCGTGGTGCGCGCCGTGGACGGCGTGGACCTGCACCTCGACCGCGGCGAGATCCTGGGCCTGGTGGGCGAGTCGGGCTCGGGCAAGAGCATCACGGGCTTCTCGCTGATGGGCCTGCTGGATCCGCCGGGCCGCGTGGTCGAAGGCGAGGTCCTCTTTGACGGCACCGACCTGCGGCAGGCCTCGCCGGCGCGGTGGCGCGCGCTGCGCGGCAACGAGATCGCCATGATCTTCCAGGACCCGATGATGACGCTCAATCCGGTCCTGCGCGTGGACACGCAGATGATCGAGACCGTGCTGGCGCATCGCCGCGTGAGCCGCGCGCAGGCGCGCGAACGGGCGCTCCAGGCCCTCTCCATGGTGGGCATCCCGGCGCCGCAGGAGCGGCTGCGCGCCTATCCGCATGAATTGTCGGGCGGGATGCGGCAGCGCGTGGCCATCGCCATCGCCCTGCTCAACCAGCCGCGGCTCGTCATCGCCGACGAGCCCACCACGGCGCTGGACGTCACCATCCAGGGGCAGATCCTGTACGAGATGCAGAACCTGTGCCGCGACACCGGCACCGCGCTGATCTGGATCACGCACGACCTGGCCGTGGTGGCCGGGCTGGCCGACCGCGTGGCCGTGATGTATGCGGGGCGCATCGTCGAGACGGGCAGCACCGCGGACGTGATCGGCCGGCCGCTGCATCCCTATACCCATGGGCTGATCGCCTCGATCCCCACGCCCGGTCGGCGCGGCCAGCCGCTGGCGCAGATCCCGGGCATGACGCCCTCGCTGCTGGACCTGCCGGCCGGCTGTGCGTTCCGGGCACGCTGCCCGCGCGCCAGCGCCGCCTGCGAGGTTGCCCCCGAGCCCGTGGCGCACGGACCGGGGCACTGGGTGCGCTGCTGGCACGCCGGAGCTGCGTGATGGATATGCCGCTTTCCCACCCCCCTCTTTCCCCCGCTCCTGCCGGCGCGCCGCTGTTGTCGCTGCGCGCGGTGCAGATGCGCTTCGTGCAGCCGGTGGACCTGGCCGGCCGCATCGCCAACCTGTTCGGCGCGGGGCTGCGGACCCAGGTGGTCCATGCCGTCGATGGCGTGGACCTGGACGTGCGACCGGGCGAAGTCATCGGCATCGTGGGCGAATCCGGTTGCGGCAAGTCCACGCTGGGCCGCATGGCGGCAGGCATATTGCGGCCCACGGCCGGCAGCATCCACTACGGGGGGCGCGACGTGGCGGCGCTGCCCCGCACGCAGCGCCGGGAGTACGAGCTGGGCGTGCAGATGATCTTCCAGGATCCCTATGCCTCGCTCAACCCGCGCATGCGCGTAGCCGACATCGTGGGCGAGGCGCCGGTGGCGCATGGCCTGATCCGCGCCGGCGAGCGCCGCGACTATGTGGCCGGACTGCTGCGCCAGGTGGGCCTGGACCCCTCCTATGCGCAGCGCTATCCGCACCAGTTCTCGGGCGGCCAGCGCCAGCGCATCGGCATCGCGCGCGCCCTGGCGCTCAAGCCGCGCGTGATCGTGTGCGACGAGGCCGTGGCGGCGCTGGACGTATCCATCCAGGCCCAGGTGCTCAATCTCTTCGAGCGGCTGCGCGACGAATTCGATCTCACCTACCTCTTCATCAGCCACAACCTGGGGGTGGTGAGCCACATCTCCGATCGCGTGGCCATCATGTACCTGGGCCGCGTGGTCGAGCTGGCGCCCGCCGAGACGGTGTTCGCCGGCGCCAACCATCCCTACACCCAGGCCCTGCTGGCCGAGCTGCCCACGCTCGTGCCCGGACGGCGCAGCTATCGGCCCATCCGGGGCGAACTGCCCTCGCCCCTGGCGCCGCCCACCGGCTGCGCCTTTCATCCGCGCTGCCCGCACGCCATGCCGCGCTGCAAGGCCGAGCAGCCCCTGCTGCGCGCCGTGGCGCCGGGCCATCACAGCGCCTGCCACCTCAACGACGGGGCCGGCGCCGGCATGTGATAAAAGAAAAGCATGCCCGGCAATACCCACAGGATTTCCCCATGAAGACCCTAGACGAAATCGAACGCGCGCATGCCGGCCTCACGGCCCTGCGGCGCGACATCCATGCCCATCCGGAACTGGCGTTCGAGGAAACGCGCACTTCGGCCCTGGTGGCGCAGCGCCTGCAAGACCTCGGCCTGGAAGTGCATGCCGGATTGGGCAAGACCGGCGTCGTGGGCGTGCTGCGCGCCGGTTCTTCCGGGCGCAGCATCGGCCTGCGGGCCGACATGGACGCCCTGCCCATGCCCGAACTCAACCGTTTCGAGCACAAGTCCACCGTGCCGGGCCGCATGCACGGCTGCGGCCACGACGGCCATACCACCATGCTGCTGGGGGCGGCGGAATACCTGGCCCGGCACCGCAATTTCGACGGCACGGTGAACTTCATCTTCCAGCCGGCCGAAGAGGGCGGCAACGCGGGCGCGCGCGCCATGATGGAAGACGGCCTGTTCGATCGATTCCCGTGCGACGCGATATTCGGGCTGCACAACATGCCCGGCATGCCGGCCAACCGTTTCGGCTTCCGCGTAGGCCCGCTGATGGCGTCCAGCAACCGCTGGGACATCGTCATCAAGGGCGTGGGCGGCCATGCGGCGCAGCCGCACCGTTCGGTGGATCCCATCGTGATCGCCGCCGAGATGGTGCAGGCCCTGCAGACCGTGATCTCGCGCAGCCGCGATCCGCTCGACACCGCCGTGCTGACCATCACCCAGATCCACGCGGGCGACGCCTACAACGTGATTCCCGGCGAAGCGGTGCTGCGCGGCACGGTGCGTACGTATTCGGTGGATGCGCTGGACAAGATCGAGGCCGACATGCGCCGCATCGCCACCACGCTGCCGCAGGTATATGGCGGCACGGGCGAACTGCATTTCGTGCGCGCCTATCCGCCGCTGGTCAACTGGGAGAAGGAAACCGCGTTCGCCGCCGGCGTGGCGCGCGAGGTATTCGGCGACGAGCAGGTCGAGGAGGACATCCCGCCCTTCATGGGGGCCGAGGACTTTTCCTTCTACCTGGAGAAGGTGCCGGGCTGCTATTTCTTCCTGGGCAACGGCGAGGGCGAGCATCGCCTGGCCTCCTACCATGGCATGGGCCCTTGCCAGCTGCACAACTCCAACTACGACTTCAACGACGCATTGCTGCCGGTGGGCGCCACCTATTGGGTGAAGCTGGTCGAGGCTTACCTGCCCAAGGGCTGACCGGCGCGCGCCGTGCGTATAAGCATATGCCCCGCAGTCCATATGACGCGGGGCTTTTTTCTAACGCGGATTAATTCGTTCGTCCGCGGATGCCAGCTTTGCATAATGACTCGCTCCTGACCGGCATGGTGCCGGTCTCCCACGCCGGGCCGCGTTTCGCGGCCTCCCGGAGCGATACATGTCCCTCAGCATTGCCCCGCAGGGCGCTGCCGCGCGCCCGGTTCCTCCTGTGCCGGCACCGCAGGCCGACGCCCCGCGCCAGGATTTCGAGATCCGGCCTTTCGACTGCGCCACCGGCGCCGAGATCATCGGCCTGGACCTGCGGGAGGCGCTGCATCCCGCCGACTTCGCGCGCGTGCATCGCGCCCACCTCGACTATCACGTGCTGGTGTTCCGCGACCAGCGCATCACGCCGCAGCAGCACATCGCGTTCAGCCGCCGCTTCGGCCAGCTGATGATCCACGTGCTGCACCAGTTCCACCTGGCCGGCCATCCCGAGATACTGGTGATCTCCAACATCATCGAGAACGGCCAGCCCATCGGCCTGGGCGATGCCGGCAAGCTCTGGCATTCGGATATCTCGTACAAGCCGGTGCCCGCGATGGGCTCGCTGCTGCATGCGCAGGAGCTGCCCGGCGAGGGCGGCGACACGCTGTTTGCCAACATGCACCTAGCCTACGACACGCTGCCTGCGCATCTGCGCAAGGCCATCGAGGGCCGCCGTGCGGTGCACTCGTACCTGGCCCGCTACGCGCGCCTGCAGAGCGAAGGCAACTGGCGGCCGGAACTGAGCGATGCGCAGCGCGCGCAGGTGCAGGAAGTGGAGCATCCGGTGGTGCGCACCCATCCCGAGACGGGCCGCCGAGCGCTGTTCGTGAGCGAGGGCTTCACGACCCGCATCGTCGGCCTGCCCGAAGACGAAAGCCGACAGATCCTGGACGCGCTGCATGCGCACAGCGTGCGTCCGCAGCACGTGTATCGCCACGTCTGGCGCGAACACGACCTCGTGTTCTGGGACAACCGTTCCCTGATCCACCTGGCCGCCGGCTGCCCGGCGCACCTGCGTCGCAAGCTGTACCGCACCACCATCGAAGGCGACGTGCCGTTCTGAACGGCACGCCCATTGCCAGAATCACAATCAAGGAAGTCCGCATGTCCCATCCGGTGTTCCTGCGCGCGAGCCTGGCGCGTTACCTGACCGGCGGCCTGCTGGCCGCTTTCCTCGCCGTGGTGGCGCTTGCTTCGCCCACGCCGGCGCAGGCGGCCGAGTCCGGCCGTATCCGCATCGCCGAGCAGTACGGCATCGTGTACCTGCTGCTGAACGTGGTGCGCGACCACCAGCTGATCGAAAAGCACGCCCGCGCAGCGGGCCTGGACGTGGAAGTTGCGTGGACGCGGCTGTCGGGCGGTGCGGCGGTGAACGAGGCGCTGCTTTCCGGCGCGGTGGACATCGGGGGCGCCGGCGTGGGGCCGCTGCTCACGCTCTGGGACCGCACCCGCGGCCGCCAGAACGTGCGCGGCGTGGCGTCGCTGGGCAATTTCCCGTATTACCTGGTGAGCAACAATCCCAAGGTTCGCACGCTGGACGATTTCACCGACCAGGACCGCATCGCCGTGCCGGCGGTCGGCGTGTCGGTGCAGTCGCGCATATTGCAGATGGCTGCCGCCAAGCGCTGGGGCGACGGGCAGTACAACCGGCTCGACCGCATTTCGGTGGCGCTGCCGCACCCGGACGCCGTGGCGGCGATCCTGTCCGGAGGGACCGAGATCACCGCGCACTTCGGCAATCCCCCTTTCCAGGAACAGGAGCTGGCGGGCAACCCCGACGCACACGTGGTGCTGGATTCCTACGAGGTGCTGGGTGGCCCGAGTTCGGCCACCGTGTTGTTCGCCACCGAGGCCTTCCGCCGCGACAACCCCAAGACCTATGCCGCCTTCCAGGCGGCCCTGGCCGAAGCGGCAGCCTATGTGAGCGCCAATCCCGAAGGGGCGGCCGACAGCTACCTGCGCGTGACGGGAACCAAGCTGGACCGTGCCTTCCTGCTCGAGGTCATCCGCAATCCCAAGGTGCAGTTCAAGCTGGCTCCGCAGAACACCTATGCGCTGGCGGAGTTCATGCATCGCGTGGGGGCCATCAGGCAGAAGCCGCAAGACTGGCGCGATTACTTCTTCGACGATCCCGTCCTGGCCGAGGGGAGCTGATCATGCTGCAACGCCTGTCCGAATATCCGCGCCTGCCGCGGCCGCTGCTGCGCGCCGACGCGGTCAGCATCGAGTACAAGACCGCCGAACGACGCGTGCGCGCCACCCACCAGGTGAGCTTCGACGTCCTGCCTGGCGACCGCTACATCCTGCTCGGGCCTTCGGGCTGCGGCAAGTCCACGCTGCTCAAGGCCGTGGCCGGCTTCATCGCGCCCACCGAGGGCCGCATCCTCCTAGACGGGCGCGAGGTGCGCGGTCCGGGCCCGGACCGGGTGGTCGTCTTCCAGGAATTCGACCAGCTGCCGCCGTGGAAAACCGTGCGCGAGAACGTGGCGTTTCCGCTGCGGGTGGCCCGCAAGCTGGGGCGCGCCGAGGCCGACGAACGGGCGCTGCATTACCTCGACAAAGTCGGCCTGGCCGGCTTCGCCGGCGCGTATCCGCATACGCTGTCGGGCGGCATGAAGCAGCGCGTGGCGATTGCCCGCGCCCTGGCGATGCAGCCCAGCGTGCTGCTCATGGACGAGCCGTTCGCTGCCCTGGACGCACTCACGCGCCGCCGCATGCAGGAGGAGCTGCTCGGCTTGTGGGAGGAGGCGCCGTTCACCCTGTTGTTCGTCACCCATTCGATCGAGGAGGCCCTGGTGCTGGGTTCGCGCGTGCTGCTGCTATCGCCGCATCCGGGGCGGGTGCGTGCCGAACTCGACACCCAGGCATACGGGCTGCACGGACAGGGTTCGGCGGCGTTCCAGTCGGCCGCGCAGCGCATCCACGCGCTGCTGTTCGACCATGCCGAGCCGCGCGCTCCCGAGCCGGTACGCCGCGCCGCCTGAGGAATGCCATGACCGCACATACGGACGTCCGGCCCGCGCGGCCCGATTTCGAGCTGGTGCTGCCGCCGCTTCCCACCGGCCGTGTCGCCGAGGTGGCGCTGCCCTGGCACGAGCGTGTGCTGGCCCTGGGCTGGGTACGCAAGAGCGCCATGCTGCTGCTGCTGGCGATAGTCTGGGAGGCCGCCGCGCGCTACACCGGCAACGACCTGCTGCTGCCCGGCGCCTGGCAGACGGCGCAGGCATTCCTGCAGGGGCTGCGCGACGGCGAGCTGCCGGCTCGCGCCGCGGGCTCGCTTTCGGTGCTGCTCAAGGGCTACGTGCTGGGATGCGTGCTGGCGTTCGCGTTCACCACCGTGGCCGTGTCCACCCGGGCGGGGCGCGACCTGCTGTCCACCCTGACCGCCATGTTCAATCCCTTGCCAGCCATCGCATTGCTGCCGCTGGCCATGCTGTGGTTCGGGCTGGGCCAGGGCAGCCTGATCTTCGTGCTGGTGCACTCGGTACTGTGGGCCCTGGCGGTGAACATGCTGGCCGGTTTCCTGGGCGTGTCGGAGACGCTGCGCATGGCGGGCCGCAATTACGGGCTCGGCGGACTGCGCTATGTGCTGGCGATACTGGTGCCGGCGGCGCTGCCCGCGATCCTTTCCGGGCTGCGCATCGCATGGGCCTTCGCGTGGCGCACGCTCATTGCCGCCGAACTGGTGTTCGGCGCCTCGAGCGGGCAAGGCGGCCTGGGCTGGTACATCTTCCAGAACCGCAACGAGCTCTACACCGACCGCGTGTTCGCCGGACTGGCGGCGGTAGTGCTGATCGGCCTGCTGGTGGAAAACCTGGTGTTCGACACGCTGGAGCGCATGACGGTGCGCCGCTGGGGCATGCAGCGCTGACGCCGGAAAAAGAAAAGGCGCCAGGCATCGGGTGCCTGGCGCCTTGCGGACCGCGCCGGTCAGGCGGCGAGGTCGTAGCGGTCGAGGTTCATCACCTTGGTCCAGGCAGCGACGAAGTCCGTGACGAACTTCTCTTGCGCATCCGCGCTGCCATAGACCTCGGCCAGGGCGCGCAGCACCGAATTCGCGCCGAAGACCAGGTCGAAGCGCGTGCCGGTCCATTTGAGGGCGCCCGTCTTGCGGTCATGGCCTTCGTACGTATCGCCCACCGCCTTCCAGGCCGTGCCCATGTCGAGCAGGTTCACGAAGAAGTCGTTGGTGAGCGTGCCCGGCCTGTCGGTGAACACGCCATGCTTGCTGCCGCCCACGTTGATGTTGATGGCGCGCAGGCCGCCCAGCAGCACGGTCATCTCGGGGGCCGTGAGCGTGAGCAGCTGGGCCTTGTCGATCAGCAGCGTCTCGGCGGGCACGGCGAACGTGCCGCGCAGGTAGTTGCGGAAGCCGTCGGAGATGGGTTCGAGCGCGGCGAACGACGCGGCGTCGGTCTGTTCGGCCGAGGCATCGGTGCGTCCGGGGGTGAACGGCACCTGGATGGTCTGGCCGGCATCGCGGGCAGCCTTTTCCACGCCCGCACACCCGGCCAGCACGATCAGGTCGGCCAGCGAGATCTTCTTGCCGCCGGCGGCCGTCCGGTTGAAGTCGGACTGGATGCCGCCCAGCGTTTCGAGCACCTTGGCCAGCTGCGCAGGCTGGTTGGCTTCCCAGTCTTTCTGCGGGGCCAGGCGGATGCGTGCGCCATTGGCGCCGCCCCGCTTGTCGGAACCGCGGAAAGTGGAGGCCGAGGCCCAGGCGGTGCCCACCAGTTCGGCCACCGTGAGGCCCGAAGCCAGCACCTTGGACTTCAGCGCGGCCACGTCCTGTTCGTCGACGAGCGGATGGGTCACGGCGGGAACGGGATCCTGCCAGATGAATTCTTCCGACGGGACTTCCGGGCCGAGGTATCGCGCCCGCGGGCCCATGTCGCGATGGGTGAGCTTGAACCAGGCGCGGGCGAAGGCGTCGGCGAACTCCTGCGGATTCTCCATGAAGCGGCGCGAGATCTTCTCGTAGGCCGGATCGAAGCGCAGCGACAGGTCGGTGGTGAGCATGTAGGGCGGGATCTTCTTCTGCGGATCGAAGGCATCGGGAATGATCTCCGGCGCGCCCTTGGCCACCCACTGGTGGGCTCCCGCGGGGCTCTTCGTGAGCTCCCATTCGAAGCCGAACAGGTGCTTGAAGAAGTCGTTGCTCCATTGCGTGGGCGTGGTGGTCCAGGTGACCTCGGGGCCGCCGGTGATCGCATCGGGGCCCACGCCGCTGCCATGCCGGCTCTTCCAGCCCAGGCCCTGCTGCTCGAGCGGGGCCGCCTCGGGCTCGGGGCCGAGATTGTCCACGGGCGCAGCGCCGTGGGTCTTGCCGAAGGTGTGGCCGCCTGCGATCAGCGCCACGGTTTCCTCGTCGTTCATCGCCATGCGCGAGAAGGTCTCGCGGATGTCGTGGGCCGCCGCCACAGGATCCGGGTTGCCTTCCGGCCCTTCCGGATTGACGTAGATGAGCCCCATGGTGGTGGCGCCCAGCGGATTCTCGAGATCGCGCTGGCCCGAGTAGCGCTTGTCGGTGCCCAGCCAGGTGTTCTCGCTGCCCCAGTTCACGTCGAGGTCCGGTTCCCAGGTGTCGGGACGGCCGCCGCCGAAGCCCAGGGGCTTGAATCCCATGGACTCCAGCGCCACGTTGCCGGCGAGGATCAGCAGGTCGGCCCAGGAGATCTTCCGGCCGTATTTCTGCTTGACGGGCCACAGCAGCCGGCGCGCCTTGTCGAGGCTCACGTTGTCGGGCCAGCTGTTGAGGGGGGCGAAGCGTTGCTGGCCGCGCCCTGCGCCGCCGCGGCCGTCGCCGGTACGGTAGGTGCCGGCGCTATGCCAGGCCATGCGGATCATCAGCCCGCCATAGTGCCCGAAGTCTGCCGGCCACCACTCCTGGGAGTCTGTCATCAGCGCGCGCAGGTCCTGTTTCAGCGCGTCGTAGTCGAGGCTGTTGAACTCCTTGGCGTAATCGAAGTCAGGCCCCATGGGGTCGGACCTGGAGGAATGCTGGTTCAGGAGGTCGACTCGCAGCTGCTCCGGCCACCAGTCCAGGTTGGAGGTTGCGCGGGGCTTCGGCGCAGTGGCGTTGTGGCCCGAAAAGGGGCATTTTGCTTCGGTGTCCATGATGCTTCTCCCTGAAATGTCTCACGCCGGTAAAGGCCCGCGCGCAGGCACAGGCTGCGGTCAATCATAGACGTGGCCAGTGACATGGAGAAATAGATTTACCTCATGGCCGTGTATCAGAATGCCAATGGCGGCCCGTTTTTACCGGTAATCTCTGCCAGCCGGGCGGCGTGCGCCCGCGTCGGAAAGCAAAGGGCCGGCTCCGTGGAGCCGGCCCTTTGATGCGGTGCCGCAGATCAGGACGCGCGCGGCGTCCGGTTCAGGATGGCGGGCGTCAGCTGTTGGCCGCGTTCGCTGCCTTGCGCTCCAGCCCGCGGGTGATGGTCCACTGCTGCAGGATCGACAGCGTATTGTTCACGCACCAGTACAGCACCAGGCCGGCCGGGAAGAAGAACATCATCCCGCCGAACACCAGCGGCATGATCATCATGACCTTGGCCTGGATGGGATCCGGCGGCGTGGGGTTCAGCTTGATCTGCAGGAACATCGTGCCCATCATGATGGCGGGCAGGATGAAGTAGGGATCGCGCACCGAGAGGTCGTGCACCCAGAGGATCCACGGCGCGCCGCGCATTTCCACGCTGGCCAGCAGCACCCAGTACAGCGCGATGAACACCGGGATCTGCACCACCATGGGCAGGCAGCCGCCCAGCGGGTTGATCTTCTCGGTGCGGTACATCTCCATCATGGCCTGGTTGAGCTTCTGGCGATCGTCGCCGTACTTCTCTTTCAGGGCCTGCAGCCGCGGCGCCACCTGCTTCATGCGGGCCATCGAGCGGTAGCTGGCCGAGGCCAGCGGGAAGAACACCGCCTTGATGATCACCGTGAGCGCCACGATGGTCCAGCCCCAGTTGCCCAGCAGCCCATGCAGCCAGGTCATCAGGGTGAAGAGGGGCTTGGCGATGATGGTGAGCCAGCCGTAGTCCACCACCAGTTCCAGGCCCGGGGCGAGCGCCGCCATGGCCTTCTGGTCTTGCGGGCCCACCCACAGGTGCGAATCGACGCTGGCGGTGGAACCCGGGGCCACCTGGCCCACCGCTTCCACCGTGCGGGCGGCATACAGGTTGGGTTGCAGCTGCAGCAGCTCGTTGGTGCGGGGTTTGCCCTGCGGCGGGATCCAGGCGCTGGCGAAGTAATGCTGCACCACGCCGATCCAGCCGTTGTCGGTCTGCTTGATGTAGCTGGCCTTGTTCTTCTGGATGTCGGAGAACGTGACTTTCTGGAATTTGTCCTGCTCCGAGTACACCGCGACGCCGGTGAACGTATGGTAGAAGCTGGACGTGCCCTTGGGATCGTTGCCGTCGCGTTCGAGCTGCAGGTACAGGGCGGGCGAGACGGGCGCCGTGCCGGTATTGGTGAGATCGTGGCGCACGTCGATGTCGTAGCGGCCGCGATGCAGGGTGAAGGTCTTGGTGACCTTCAGCCCGCCGGATTCGGCCTCGAACGTCACCGCCATGCTGTCGCCCGTGAGCTGCCGTTCGGACGAGGTGATGCGGAACGGGGTCTGGTGCGTGGGGAAGCTCTGGCCCTGCGGGGCGCCGACCACGCCGGTCTGGGCCACGTAGGTGAGTTCCGGCGAGCGGTCGAGCAGCACGGTGGGGCGGCCCGTGTCGCCGTCCGTGAACTTCAGCAGTTCGGCGCGGATGAGCTGCGCGCCCTGCGTGTCGAAGGTCAGGCGCAGGCTGTCGGTGCTGACGACGACCTGCTGCGATTGCTCCACTGGCGCCTGCGTGGCGGTGCCCGGTACGGCGCCGCCGCCGGGGGCGGCCGCCGTGGCCGGCACGTTGGGCACCGAGGGCGTGGCGTTGTCGGCCGGCGCCTGGGCCGGCGTGCCGGCCTGCTGGGTCGGGGGCGTGCCGAAAAGCGAGGGCTTGCCGCTATGGACCTGCCAGTTGTTCCAGAGGAGCAACAGGGAGAAGGAGAAGATCATCCAGAGGACGGTGCGTCGGATATCCATGGTTCCTGAGGAAGTGAGTACGGGCCGGCAAAGCCCGCCAGTTTAGCGTCAATCCTGTCCGGTGCGGTGACGGTGTCCGCTGCAGCAGGGGCTGGCGGACTTTCCGCCGGGAGGCACCGGATCGTAGCCGCCGTCCGACCAGGGATGGCAGCGGCCGATACGCCGCGCCGCGAGGTATAGACCGCGCCAGGGCCCGTGGCGTTCGATGGCCTCGATCGCATAGGCCGAACAGGTGGGCGTGAAACGGCACTGGCGTCCGATCCACGGGCTGAGGAAATACCGGTAGAACCGGATGGGCGCGATCAGCAGACTCCGTATCATCGCGCGATGCGTTCAAAGTGAGCGTCCACTTCTGCGCGTGCGGCACGCTTCAGCTCGGTAAGGCTCACCGCCGTGACCCGGCTCTGCAGCCGCACCACGTAGTCGCGCGGCGGCAGCGCCAGGCGACGGGCGCGGAAGGCTTCGCGGATGACGCGCTTGAGCGTATTGCGCGTGACCGCCCGGGGAGCATAGCGTTTGGCGATGACAAGCCCGAGGCGTGCCTGTGCCGGCGCTTCGGCCGACGCAGGCGGCGCTGCGGCGCTCACCATGAAATACGCCCCTCGTGCGAGCCGCCGGCCCTTGAGGGCGGCGGCGAACTCGGAGGGGCGATGCAGGCGCGCCTCCGCAGGCAGCGTGGCGCGTGGCATGGCAGAGGAAACGGCAAGTGCCGGCACGAGGCCGGCAGCTACCCGTGGCCCGGCCGGGCTCAGACGGCCAGGCGCTTGCGGCCCTTGGCGCGACGGGCGTTCAGCACGGCACGGCCGCCGCGGGTTTTCATGCGCACGCGGAAACCATGGGTGCGCTTGCGACGGGTGACGGAAGGTTGGTAGGTGCGTTTCATGGACGTTCCAAAGAAAAGAACAAATCAGAAGGAAAGGCCGCAGCCGCCCGCGCCCTTGAGAGCGCCGGGCCCGGGGGACCCCGCCTCGCCGGGACAGGCGCGCAGGGTGTGCCACCGGCGCTTGCCACCGGCGCCAGCGCTTGCACCGGGGCTTGCACCGGGGCGCTTGCACGGGATTGCGGGGGCTGCCGTGCCGCTGGCTTCGCCTTCCAATGGAAAGGGAATTCGGCAAAAGCCCATCATTTCATCAAGTTTTCTCAGCCTTGTCAAACAGTTAGCCCGCCAATAGAGGGACGATTCCGTCCCGTCCTGTGGATAACCTGCCCGCAGGCACGGTAGAATCGAGGTTTGAACAAGAGCGAC